>NZ_CP088006.1:0-4847500 GCF_039642825.1 Rhodopseudomonas sp. P1
ATGTCGAACATGGAACAGGATCGCTGGTCACGCGTGAAGGGCCGTTTGCGCTCGAGCGTCGGCGAGGACGTTTATTCGAGCTGGTTCGCGCGGATGGACCTCGAAAGCGTCCAGGACGAGAGCGTGCACCTGTCGGTGCCGACCCGGTTCCTGAAGAGCTGGATTCAGACGCACTACTCCGACAAGGTGCTGTCGTGCTGGCAGGCCGAACTGCCGGAGGTCAATCGCGTCGATCTCACCGTACGTTCGCCGGTGCGCTGTGCAGCGCCCGCCAAGGAAGCGCCGGCGCCGGTGGAGAGCCGCCGCGATGAGCAGCGTCCGTCGGCTGAACGCAGCAACGGCGCAACGCCGGTCTCGGCCAATCACGATGCGCTCGGCGGCTCGCCGCTCGATCCGCGCCTGACCTTTGCGAGCTTCGTGGTCGGCCGCTCCAATACGCTGGCGCACGCCGCCGCCAAGCAGGTGGCCGAAGGTCGCCGCGGCGACCCCGTGATGTTCAATCCGCTCTACATTCACTCCGGCGTCGGTCTCGGCAAAACCCATCTGCTGCAGGCCGTGACCTGGGCCGGCAATGCCGGCACCGAACGCAAGGTGCTGTATCTCACCGCCGAGAAGTTCATGTACGGCTTCGTCGCGGCGCTGAAGACGCAGACCTCGCTCGCCTTCAAGGAAGCGCTGCGCGGCATCGACGTGCTGGTGATCGACGATCTTCAGTTCCTGCAGGGCAAGACCACTCAGGCCGAGTTCTGCCACACGCTGAACGCGCTGATCGATGCCGGCCGCCAGGTGGTGGTGGCCGCCGACCGGCCGCCGGCCGATCTGGAAAGCCTCGACGAGCGCGTGCGCTCGCGGCTCGCCGGTGGTCTCGTCGTCGAAATGGCCCCGCTCGGCGAAGATCTGCGCCTCGGCATCCTGCGCTCGCGCGTGGTCGCGGCCCGCACCCATCACGTCAGCTTCGACGTGCCGCAGCCGGTGCTCGAATATCTCGCCCGCACCATCACGCATAACGGCCGCGATCTCGAAGGCGCGATCAATCGCCTGCTGGCGCACTCCAAACTGAACAATCAGCCGGTGACGCTGGAGATGGCCGAGCACGAAGTGCGCGACCTGATCCGCCCGTCCGAGCCCAAGCGCATCAAGATCGAAGACATTCAGCGCATCGTCGCGCGGCAGTACAATGTCAGTCGCTCCGATCTGTTGTCGTCGCGCCGGACCGCCAATGTGGTGCGGCCGCGTCAGGTCGCGATGTATCTGGCCAAGACGCTGACGCTGCGCTCGCTGCCGGAGATCGGCCGCCGCTTTGGCGGACGCGACCACACCACGGTGCTGCATGCCGTGCGCAAGATCGAAGGGCTGGTGTCCAAGGACACCACGCTGTCGGACGAGGTCGAATCCCTAAAGCGCCAGCTTCAGGAGTAAGGCGCTCGCGCTCGCTGCAGCCGGCCTTCATTCTCGGGCCGAATCTCGGGGAAATTTGCGCCGGCGGCGGTCGCGTGCTCTTGCGTCGATCGCTCAACCACGCCACCCTGCGGACCCCCCGCGGGGTCCGGGCGACCTCAGCGGGTGCCAATGGCCTTGGCGCCGCAACGGCTGCCGGGCACCTCCATCATATCCGGCAGCTTCATCACACGATGTGGGCGCGGAGCAGGCGGGTTTTGCAATGAAGGTCACGGTCGAACGCGCGCAACTGTTGAAGTCGTTGAGCCACGTGCATCGCGTGGTCGAGCGCCGCAACACCATCCCGATCCTCGGCAACGTGCTGGTGCGCGCCGAAAACGCGCAGCTCGCGCTGAAGGCGACCGACCTCGACCTCGAGGTCACCGAGACGCTGCCGGCCGAAACCGCGACCGCGGGTTCGACGACCGTGCCGGCGCACATGTTTTACGACATCGTCCGCAAGCTGCCGGACGGCTCGCAGATCGTGCTCGAGAGCGACGGCGACCGTTCGGTGCTGGCGATCCGCGCCGGCCGCTCGCGGTTCACGCTTCAGACGCTGCCGGAGAGCGACTTCCCGGATCTTGCCGCCGGCGAGATGAGCCACGCCTTCCGGTTGCCGGCCTCCGACGTCAAGCGGCTGATCGATCGCACTCAGTTCGCGATCTCGACCGAAGAGACCCGCTACTATCTCAACGGTATCTATCTGCACACCGCCGGCAGCCCCAAGGCTTCGAGCCTGCGCGCGGTTGCGACCGACGGCCACCGGCTGGCGCAGCTCGACCTGACGCTGCCGAGCGGCGCCGACGGCATGCCGGGCGTGATCGTGCCGCGCAAGACCGTGGGCGAAGTGCAGCGGCTGATCGAAGACACCGAAGCCGAGATCGGCATCGAACTGTCGACCGGCAAAATCCGCTTCACGCTTGGCAACGTCGTGCTGACCTCCAAGCTGATCGACGGCACCTTCCCGGACTACGGCCGGGTGATCCCGCAGAACAACGACAAGGAACTGCTGGTCGACAAGAAGGACTTCGAAGCCGCGGTCGACCGCGTCTCGACGATCTCTTCCGAACGCGGCCGCGCCGTGAAGCTGGCGCTGTCCGCCGGCAAGCTGGTGCTGTCAGTGACCAATCCGGATTCCGGCAGCGCGACCGAAGAACTCGAAGTCGAATACGCGTCCGATCCGCTCGATATCGGCTTCAACTCGCGCTATCTGCTCGACATCGCCGCGCAGATCGAAGGCGAAGTCGCCGTGCTCAAGCTCGCCGATCCCGGCTCGCCGACCCTGATCCAGGACCGCGATTCCAAGAATGCGCTGTACGTCCTGATGCCGATGCGGGTGTAATACGAGCCGCTTCAATAGCACCATCGTCATCGCACGGTTGGAGCCGAATTTCGTCATTGCCGGGCTTGACCCGGCAATCCATCTTCTTCGTGTGACCCAAGCGTTGCGGCCAGCGAAGACGTCGCAGGATCTCGACGATAATTTTGTCCGCTGGCGCGGACGCTGGATTGCCGGGTGAAACCCGGCAATGACACTCGCATCATGACCGCCGCCCGCATCACACGCCTGACGCTGACGCATTTTCGGAACTATCGCGGGGCGTCGCTGACCACGACGGCCGAGCAGGTGGTGCTGGTCGGGCCGAACGGCGCCGGCAAGACCAACTGTTTGGAGGCGATCTCGTTTCTGTCGCCGGGCCGGGGCTTGCGGCGCGCGACGCTGGAAGACGTCGCCGATCATGAGGGCGACGGCTCGTGGGCGGTGTCGGCCGAGGTCGAAGGCGCGCTCGGGCTGGCGACGCTCGGCACCGGGATCGAGCCGCCACGCGGCGACACCACCACGACGCGGCGCTGCCGGATCGACCGCGAGCCGGTCGGGTCGGCGGCCGCGTTCGGCGATCATCTGCGGATGGTGTGGCTGACCCCGTCGATGGACGGGCTGTTCATGGGCGCGGCCTCGGAACGCCGGCGATTCTTCGACCGCCTGGTGCTTGCGATCGACAGTGGTCACTCGGCCCGGGTTTCGGCGCTCGATCGCAGCCTGCGGTCGCGCAACCGGCTTCTCGAAGACATCCGCAACGCCGACTCGCACTGGCTCGACGCCATCGAGCGCGAAACCGCGGAGCTTGCGATCGCGGTGGCAGCCCAGCGCGGCCAGACCGCGCTCAAACTCGCCGCGATGCTCGACGCTCGCGGCGCCACCTCGGCATTTCCGTCCGCCAAGATCATGCTCGACGGCTGGATGGAGAACGCGCTGACGTCCGAGCCGGCGACCGCGGTGGAAGACCGCTACCGCGCCATCCTGCGCGACAGCCGTGGCCGCGACGCCGCCGCCGGCCGCACGCTCGACGGCCCGCACCTTACCGATCTCGAAGTGATCTACGCGCCCAAGACGATGCCGGCGCGCGACGCCTCCACCGGCGAGCAGAAAGCGCTGCTGATCGGCCTGGTGCTGGCGCACGCGCAGCTCGTCGCCGAAACCACTTCGATCACGCCGCTGCTGCTGCTCGATGAAGTGGTGGCGCACCTCGACCCCGGTCGCCGCGCAGCGCTGTTCACCGAACTCGGCAAGCTCGGCGCACAGGTTTGGATGACTGGCGCCGATCCTTTGGCGTTTGCCGAGATCGGTCCGGCAGCAGGCATTTTCGACGTCGACAACGGGCGAATCAGGCCGCGCGGATGAGGCGCTGAGACGCGCAAAATCGGCAGCTTGGCCGCGGTTTGCAGCGGCCGTCGAATCGGCCTTCGCGAGGCTTGCGAACGCGGCTAAAATCTCTATCTCTTCAACGGGTTGAACGGCGCGACTTTGCGCTGGTGACGACCCACCTTTCATGGCACAAAAGAGCGCTTCGCAACGAATGGCGCACGCCGATTCGATCGCAATCCTGAAGGTCCCTGCATGACTGAACCTGCCCGGCAGCCCTCTGCCGAATCCGTGCATCCCGCGCCGGCCGAATATGGCGCGGAATCGATCCGGGTGCTGAAGGGCCTCGATGCCGTTCGCAAGCGGCCGGGCATGTATATCGGCGACACCGACGACGGCTCCGGTCTGCACCACATGGTGTACGAAGTCGTCGACAACGCGATCGACGAAGCCCTCGCCGGCCATGCCAGCCGCGTCGAGGTGATCCTCAACGCCGACGGCTCGGTGACGGTGCGCGACGACGGCCGCGGCATCCCGGTCGACATTCACAAGGGCGAAGGCGTGTCGGCAGCCGAGGTCATCATGACCCAACTGCACGCCGGCGGAAAATTCGACCAGAACTCCTACAAGGTGTCGGGCGGTCTGCACGGCGTCGGCGTCTCGGTCGTCAACGCGCTGTCGAGCAAGCTGATGCTGCGGGTGTGGCGCAACGACAAGGAGCACTACATCGAATTCGCCCACGGCGACGCGGTGGCACCTTTGAAAGTCGTCGGTGACGCCAATGGCAAGCGCGGCACCGAAGTGACGTTCTACGCCTCGGCCGAAACGTTCACGCACATCGAATATAACTTTGCCACGCTGGAGCACCGGCTGCGCGAACTCGCGTTCCTCAATTCCGGCGTCTACATCGTGCTGTCCGACATGCGCCACGCGGTCGAGAAGCGCGAAGAGATGCGCTACGAGGGCGGCGTCACCGAATTCGTCAAATATCTCGATCGCAACAAGAAGCCGATCGTGCCGACCCCGGTGGTGATCGGCGCCGAACTGAACGGCATCGCGGTCGAAGCCGCGCTGTGGTGGAACGACACGTATCATGAGAACGTGCTGTGCTTCACCAACAACATCCCACAGCGCGACGGCGGCACCCATCTGGCCGGCTTCCGCGCCGCGCTGACGCGGCAGATCACCGGCTATGCCGAAGCCGGCTCCAAGAAAGAGAAAGTCGCGCTGACCGGCGACGACTGCCGCGAAGGCCTCACCGCCGTGCTGTCGGTGAAGGTGCCCGACCCGAAGTTCTCGTCGCAGACCAAGGACAAGCTGGTGTCCTCGGAAGTGCGTCCGGTGGTCGAAAACGTCATCAACGAAGCGCTCGCGGCCTGGCTGGAAGAACATCCGTCCGAAGCCAAGATCGTGATCGGCAAGGTGGTCGAAGCCGCCGCGGCGCGCGAAGCGGCCCGCAAGGCGCGGGAACTGACCCGGCGCAAGGGCGCGCTCGACATCGCCTCGCTGCCCGGCAAGCTCGCCGACTGCCAGGAGCGCGATCCGGCCAAATCCGAACTGTTCATCGTCGAGGGTGACTCGGCAGGCGGCTCCGCCAAGCAGGGCCGCAACCGCGAATTCCAGGCCGTGCTGCCGCTGCGCGGCAAGATCCTCAACGTCGAGCGCGCGCGCTTCGACAAGATGCTGAGTTCCGAGCAGATCGGCACGCTGATCACCGCGCTCGGCACCGGCATCGGCCGCGAAGACTTCGACCTGTCGAAGCTCCGCTACCACAAGATTATCCTGATGACCGACGCCGACGTCGACGGCGCGCACATCCGCACGCTGCTACTGACGTTCTTTTTCCGGCAGATGCCGGCGCTGATCGAGGGCGGCTATCTCTACATCGCGCAGCCGCCGCTCTACAAAGTGACGCGCGGCAAGTCCGAGCAGTATCTCAAGGACGAACGCGCGCTCGAAGACTATCTGATCGCCACCGGCCTCGACGATTGCGTGTTCAAGCTGGCGACCGGCGAAGAGCGCGGCCGCCGCGACCTGTTGAAGCTGGTCGAGGATGCGCGCGTGATCCGCAGCACGCTGCACAATCTGCACAGCCGCTATAACCGCAGCGTGGTGGAGCAGGCGGCGATCGCCGGCGTGCTCAGCCCGCGGATCACCACCGATATCGCCACCGCCAATGAAGCTGCCGCCTATATCGCGCGGCGGCTCGATGCGCTGGCCGACGAGGTCGAACGCGGCTGGGTCGGCCGCTTCATCGAAGGCGAAGGCTTTGCGTTCGAACGCACGGTGCGCGGCGTCAAGGAAGTCGCGACCATCGACGATGCGCTGCTCGGCTCGGCCGATGCGCGCAAGCTCGACGAATACGCCGCCATCCTGCAGGAAGTGTATCCGCGGCCCGGCCTGCTGCGTCGCAAGGACGCCGAAACCGCGATCCACGGTCCGGTCAGCCTGTTCGAGGCGGTGACCGACGCCGGCCGCAAGGGCGTGACGCTGCAGCGCTACAAAGGCCTCGGCGAGATGAACCCGGAACAGCTGTGGGAGACCACGCTCGATACCAACGCCCGCTCGCTACTGCAGGTGAAGGTGCGCGAAGTCGACGAAGCCGACGACATCTTCACCAAGCTGATGGGCGACGTCGTCGAGCCGCGCCGCGAGTTCATCCAGGAGAACTCGCTGCACGCAACCGTGGACGTGTAACTTAAGTCGTCGATCGCAGCGATCTCCGAGACACTGCGCCTTTGCCCTAATACCCGACACGCGCCCTACGAAATCCAGCGCGTCCGTCTCCACGCGTCATGCCCGGCCTTGTGCCGGGCATCCACGCCTTACCGACGTGCATGCGCGAAAGGCATAGATGGCCGGGACAAGCCCGGCCATCACGGCATTCGTGGCGAACTAAGTGACCTACAAAGATGCTGTGAGTCGAGTGCGCTTACTGAGCTAAGCTTTGGGGAGCCCGGCAACGCCGAGTCCCACGCCTAAGCCGCCTCCCCCGTCTTCAGCACGCCTCTGCGGATCTGGTCTTCTTCGATCGACTCGAACAGCGCCTTGAAGTTGCCTTCGCCGAAGCCGTCGTCGCCCTTGCGCTGGATGAATTCGAAGAAGATCGGGCCGATCGCATTGGCCGAGAAGATCTGCAGCAGCACCTTGGTCTGACCGCCGTCCACAACGCCTTCGCCGTCGATCAGGATGCCGTTCCGCTGCAGCCGGGCAACATCCTCACCATGCTTTGGCAGCCGTGCATCGACGCGCTCGAAATACGTCTCGGGCGGCGACGGCATGAACGGCAGGCCGGCGGCGCGCAGGCCTTCGACGGTGCTGTAGATGTCGCGGCAGCCGCAGGCGATGTGCTGAATACCCTCGCCGCGATACAGGTTGAGATATTCTTCGATCTGGCCGGAGTCGCCGGCATCCTCGTTGATCGGAATCCGGATCTTGCCGTCCGGACTGGTCAGCGCGCGAGAGAACAGGCCGGACGCGCGGCCCTCGATGTCGAAGAAGCGGATCTGCCGGAAGTTGAACAGCCTGGCGTAGAACTCCGTCCATACGTCCATGCGGCCGCGATGGACGTTGTGGGTCAGGTGATCGATGTAATAGAGGCCGGCCCCTATGGGCCGGGCATCACGGGCGCCGACCCAGTCGAACTCGGCGTCATAAGCCGAGCCCTTGGCGCCGTAGCGATCGACGAAATACAGCAGACTTCCGCCGATACCTTTGATGGCCGGGACGTCCAGCGTGGCCTGCGCGGCCGTGACGCCGGCCGGTTCAGCGCCGAGTGCGATCGCCCGCTCATAGGCCTGCTTGGCATCGACCACCCGGAACGCCATCGACGGTGCGCAAGGGCCGTGCGCGGTGACGAAGTCGGTGCCGTGAGTGCCGGGCTGCTCATTGACCAGATAGTTGACGTCGCCCTGGCGATAGACCGAGATCGCCTTAGTGCGATGCTTCGCAACCAGGCTGAAACCCATCAGCTTGAACAGGCGATGAAGCTGCGCCGGATCCGGATGGGCGAATTCGACGAATTCGAAGCCATCCGTGCCCATCGGATTGTCGGCGCTGATCGTGGCCGGCTGCGCATCGTGCGGAAATGGTCCCATCGGCGGCTCCTCCAGATTGGTTCTTTGGGTCGCTAGTATCGTCGGGACCGCCCGCAAGAGGCGTGCAAATGCGAGCCGGTCGCGCTAGCCTGTGCACGATTCGTGCATCAAACCGGGCTTTCGCGCATGATAGCTGTCGATGCGTTCGACCTGAAGATCCTCAGCGCGCTGCAGGACGATGGCCGCCTCACCAACCAGGAGCTAGCCGACCGGGTGCAGCTGTCGCCGTCGCAATGCTCGCGGCGGCGGATGCGGCTGGAGCAGGACAACATCATCACCGGCTATCGGGCAGAACTGTCCGGCGACGCGCTCGGCTTCGGCGTGGTCGCCTTCATCCAGATCACGCTGGCGACGCATTCGCCGGGCAATGCCGAGAAGTTCCGATCGTTGGTCGGGCGGATCGATGAAGTGCAGGAAGCCTATTCGCTCACCGGCGATGCGGACTACGTGCTCAAGGCCGTGCTCCGCGACCTGAAAGGCCTCTCCGACCTCGTCAACAACGTGCTGATGCCGCACCAGAGCGTCGCGCATGTGCGCTCGTCAATTGTGCTCGATCGCCTCAAGGAAAGCGCACGGCTTCCGCTGAAACGGCTCACGGACGGCTGACTCTTTTGGACAACAGCGATCGGATGCGGGCTCGACCGTGGTCGATCAGCTCCTCGGAATCGAGATCTGGCACACCACGCCGGCGGGAGGAAACTCCAGCTTGGCGCCGCCATTGCCGAGGCTGCGCGAGATCAGCGTCTGACCGAAGCCAGAGCTTTGCGGCGGCGTGACCGGCGGGCCGTCGTGCTCCTGCCATTCGATCGTGAGCGCCTCGTCGGTGGCGCCGACCCGGCGCACCGAGATCCGCCCCGACGGCACCGACAAGGCACCGTATTTCACCGCGTTGGTGGTGAGTTCGTGAAACACCAGACCGAGCGAGACAGCGGTCTTGGCGTCGACGGCAATGTCGAGACCGTCGGTGACGATACGGCCGCTGGACAGCGAGGCGAACGGCGCCAGCTCGGCGGCGAGCACATCGCGGATCTGCAGGTTCTGCCACGAGGCATTCGACAGCAGCGTGTGGGTGGCAGCCAGCGCCTGGATCCGGCCGGTGAAGGATTTCTGGAAATCCTCGATGGTGCGCTCGTGCGCGGCGGTGCGGGCGCAGATCGCCATCACCATGGTCAGCGTGTTCTTCACCCGATGGTCGAGCTCGCCCATCAGCAGCGCCTGGTGTCGCTCGGCGGCCTTGCGCTGCGACAGGTCGACCAGCGTCACGACGCAGCCTTGAGTGCGCTCGCCCGACACCACCAGCGGCGCCGCACTGATCATCACGTCGGTGATCGCGGCCGAGGGGATGCGCACCGCCGCCTCCAGGCCCTGCACCGGCAAGCCCGCGGTCGCCATCACGACGATGTCGTCGCTGCTCATCAATTCGGAAGCTTCGGGAAAGCTCAGCGCGATCGCCTCGGCAAAGGTCTTGCCGACCGGCGCCTCGGCGCAGATCCGCATCGCGGCGCCGTTGAGATGGGTGACGCGGCCGGCGCGGTCGCAGACGATCACCGCCTCATTGGCCGAGGCCAGGATCGCGCGCGCCAGCCGCTCGGACTCGCGGGCGGCGGCGGCCTGCTCGCGCTCGCTGATGTCGGTGAAGGTGATCGCCGCGCCGCGGACCACGCCGAACTCCAGCGGCGTGCCGGTGAGCAGCATGCTGCGTTCGGCACTGCCGACCCGCAGGTGGATTTCGGCGGATTGCCGCTCGCGCTGGGCTTGCGCCAACAGGCGACGGAACGCCGCCTGGTTCACCTGATCGAGCAGTCCGATCAGCGCCGATGCGGTCAGCGAGCCATGGGCGCAGTCGAGCAGCGCACACAGCGCCTGATTGGCGTAGAGCAGCTGGCCGTCCTGATCGAACGCCGCGGCCCCGACGTCCATCGCTTCCATGAAGGTGCGATACGACTGGCCGCCGCCTTCGAGCGTGAACACCTGCTCTTCATCGGCGCCGCGGACCACGACCGCATCGATTTCACCGTCGCGGATCGCCCGCAGCGTCTCCTCGGCCTCTTCAAGCCGGGCTTCCAGTTCCGCCCTGCTCAGCGCCGAGACCGCCGACATCACGAGGACGACTCCTCCACCGCCAGGTGCACCAGGACTTTCGGCGTGTCGGACAAGTCTCCGATGATCTTGCGGATCGGCACCGGCAACTCCTTCACCAGCGTCGGGATCGCCACGATGCCGTGCTCGCGGGCGAGCTGCGGCTGCTTCTTCAAGTCGATGACCTCGACCTTGTACTTGCCGGCCAGATGCTCGGCACAGATCTTCTCGAGGTTGCGGATCGCCGCGAGGGATTTCGGCGTCTCGCCGGCGACGTACAGCACCAGTTTGATCGGATCGGCCATCGTCGTCCCCTATTCGGTGTCGTCGGGCGAGCCGATCAGGCCCCGGCTCCGCGCCATCTCGCTGACATCGCGCTCGCTTTGCGCCCGGAAGCTGACTTCATCTTGCGTGAGCCGCTGCAGCTCGGCCTCGTCGACCGCCAGATCGGCCTTCAGCGCCTCGATCTGCGCGAGCGCACGCCGGCGGCGCTGCTCGATCTGATCCTGCACCCGCGCCACCTCGACGCGGCGCTCGCGTTCGGCGCGGCGCGCCTTGGCTTCTTCGGCCCGGCGTGCCGATCCGGTCAGCGCGCCGCCTTCGCCGAGATAGGGCGGCAACAGATGGATGCCGTCGTTCGACATCACGAACTCGCGCACCTGGTTGGAGTGCGCGATGCCGCGTGCCTTGAGCAGATAGAGCTCGCGATTGAATTCGCCGTGCGCTTCGCGATTGAGCAGCAGAATCCAGGCGTCCATCAGTGACGACAACCCGGCATCGGTTTCGGTCTGAGCGCCGTGCGCAAGATGCGTGAAGGCGCCGGTGATGCCGTTGGATTTCAAATAGTCGACGATCCGCAGCAGCATGGACTGCACTTCGCCGATCTGCCCACTTTCCGTGAACGCCGAGATCGGATCGAGCACCACGAGGTCGGGCTTGAAACGCGCGACTTCGCGCAGCATCACCGCCAGATGCATTTCCAGGCTGTAGAACGTCGGCCGCGCCCCGATGTAGCGAAGCTGGCCGCTGCTCAGCCAGCGGCCGAGATCGGTGCCGACCGACTTCATGTTGCGGACGGTCTGCGCCTCGGATTCCTCGAACGACAGATACAACGCCTTCTCGCCGCGCCGGCAGGCGGCGTCGACCATCATGCTGGCCAGCGAACTCTTGCCCGAACCGGCGACGCCGGTGATCAGCACGCTGGTGCCGCGATAGAACCCGCCGCCGGACAGCATCGCGTCGAGGTCGGGAACGCCGCTCGAGATCCGCTCCTCGTGCACCTTATGTGACAGCCCGAGCGACGACACCGGCAGAACGCTGAAGCCTTCTTCATCGATCAGGAACGGATATTCGTTGGTGCCGTGCGCAGTGCCGCGGTATTTAACGATGCGCAGCCGGCGGGTCGAAATCTGATTGTCGACGCGGTGATCGAGCAGGATGACGCAGTCGGAGACGTACTCCTCCAGCCCCTGCCGGGTCAGCGTGCCATCGCCGCGCTCGCCGGTGATGACCGCGGTCAGCCCCTTCTGCTTCAGCCAGTCGAACAGCCGCCGGATTTCGGCGCGCAGCACGGCGGGATTCTGAAACGCCGAGAACAGGCTCTCGATGGTGTCGAGCACGATCCGCTTGGCGCCGATCTGGTCGACCGCGAACTCCAGCCGCAAGAACAGCGCTTCGAGATCGTAGTCACCGACTTCGGCAACCTCGGTCGGATCGATCGCGATGTGCTCGATCAGCACCCGCTCCTGCTCGATCAGTCCCTGCAGATCGAAGCCCAGCGAGGCGACGTTATCGACGATGTCGACCGGACGCTCTTCGAAGGTGACGAATACGCCGGGCTCGTCATAGAAGCGCGCGCCGTTGATCAGGAAGGTGGATGCAAACAGCGTCTTGCCGCAGCCGGCCGAGCCGCACACCAGACTGGGTCGCCCTGAGGGCAAGCCGCCAAGGGTGAGATCGTCGAACCCTTCGATCCCCGTCAGAGATTTGGATATGCCGTCCGCCATCGTACCCCAGGCCGTTTTGCGATTTGTAGGAGAACAGGAACTCGCTGCCTAGTGGAAGCCCTGCGAAAATCCTGGTGTCCGGCGCGGGAACGAAACGGGGCTTTCTGCGTTGCGGCGGCTGACCTTGCCTGACTGTCAAACTAACTTGACGGTGTCGTGGCTGGTGCGCGGCGTTGGTGTCTCGAAACAGATCACGATCAGGATCGATCAGCCCGGCACCGAGATCACCCCATCACAGCCGAGCTCACGATAGGCTTCGGAGCCCGGCTTGAGCTGGAAGGGGGCTGAGGCACCTCGGCTGTCGCCCGAAGTGCCTCAGATTGGATCCCCGCTCGTCGATATCCAAATTTACGCGGCTCTATTAGCAACAGCCGCCTCAACGACCCAGGCGGTTAGGATACCGGCATCGGCGGCACCGGCAGTGCCGTCACCGATTTGATCTTCTCCATCGCAAAGCGTGACGTGACGTTCTTCAGCGGCACGGTGCCGATCAGCTTCTTGTAGAACTGATCGTAGGCGCGCATGTCGGCGACGACCACGCGCAGCATGTAGTCGACGTCGCCGGCCATCCGGTAGAACTCGATCACCTCGGGCATCGCGCTGATGGCGTCGGCGAAGGTCTTCAGCCAGGCGTCGGAATGGTCGCCGCTCTCGATCGAGACGAACACCGACAGGCCTAGGCCGATCTTGTCCTGATCGACCAGGGCGACCCGCTTGATGATCACCCCGTCGGCCTCGAGCCGCTGGATACGCTTCCAGCACGGGGTCGACGACAGCCCGACCCGATCGCCGATCTCGGCCACGGACAGCGAGGCATCCTGCTGCAGCACGGTCAGAATTTTGCGGTCAATCGCATCGAGCCGACGGCTGGATTCGGCGACGACGCTGTCGATGTCGGTCATGACGGGAGAACTTTCTTCCAAATTCGATGGTATGACGCATCTTATATGGAAAGAAATTTCTCGCAAGCACTAGGTTCCGGCCCAGGAAGCCAGCTGTGACCTGAGCCTCCTTGATCGAAACGCCAGCAAGTTGAGGTGGTTAAGCAACCCTCAGCTTGGGTCCGCGGCCGCTGGGTGAGGTTTCGAGATGACGGACCGCCGCTTTTTGCGCGTCGCCGGGCGAGCGGAAGCCCTGCCCTTCGAGCCCGGAGAAGTCGTCGCTAGCGGCGTGGAAACGGAAACTGCGACCGTCGCGAACCACGATACCGGCGGCGCGCGAATTCACTTCGATTATGAAGGCATGGGACATGGCGGCACTTCGTTGGTCGTCGACTCGCTCGGGGGAGCGGGTACGCCGGCCTGATAGCCGCGCTCTGTTTCACCCAGATGAAGCGCGCTTAAAGCTTTGATCTTACGTCGATCTGCTGAGCGGGAGGGAACCGGCCGGTCAGCAGCAGGACATCGGCGGAAATGCCGGCTGCAGCTTGCGCAGCGCGCGGTAGAACCGGGCAAACCAGCGGCGCGGCCAGGGCTGCGCCTGGAGCCAGCGCTCCTGAGCGTCCTCGTCCGGCTCGATCGGCGCTTCGGTGGCGGCAGGTACGGGCGCCGGATCGATCACCGGTGGGGCAGCGGGCTTGGCCGGAGCGTCGAACGCGACCGCGATCCGCGGCCGGTCGTCATAAGTGAGCATCGCCATATCAGCCTCGCTTTTCTGCCGGCGCAGTCGCCGGCGGTGGCAAGGGCGGATCGTCGTCGGCGATCGCTCGCCAGGCGGCTCCGTCGAGATCTTCGTACTGGCCGCTCTTCAGCGACCACAGAAACGCAATCAGTCCGAGCAGGCCGAGCCCGAGCGCCAGCGGGACCAGGATCACCATTACTTCCATGCCGCGGCTCCCCGGCGAACGCGGCGGGCCCGCATCGCATTCAGCATCACCAGCAGCGACGATCCCGACATCGCCAGCGCCGCGATCAGCGGTGTGGCATAGCCTGCGATCGCGATCGGCACCGCCAGCACATTGTAGCCGATGGCCAGACCGAGGTTCTCCCGCATCACCGCCATCGCCTTGCGCGAATAATCGACCGCGGCCAGCACCGGCGCAAGCTCCTTGCCGAGGAACACCAGATCGGCGGTGGCCTGGCTGAGATGGGTGGCGCTGATCGGCGACATCGAGACGTGCGCAGCGGCCAGCGACGGTGCGTCGTTCATGCCGTCGCCGACCATCATCACGGTGCGGCCCTGCTTTTTCAGCGCCTCGATATGGGCGATCTTCTCGGCCGGCTTCACCCCGGCACGCCAGGCGGACACGCCGAGCGCATCGGCTGCATGGCGCACCGCCGGTTCTCGGTCGCCCGACAGCAGCTCCACCGCGATGCCGCGATTCATCAGTGCGTCGATCGTCTTGGCGGCATCGGGACGCAGCAACTGGCGCACCGCAAATACCACCCGCTGTTCGCCGCGGCTGAACGCCACCACGGAGACTTCGGGGTCCTCGCTGAGGATCTGATTGGCTTCGGCATCGGCGCCGCAGAACGCCGGACTGCCGAGCCTCAATTCTTCGCCGTCAAAGATGGTGCGGACGCCGCGTCCGGGCTCTTCGACCACGTTCGGCAACGGCGACTTGGCATGCGCGGCCCGCGCCACCGCAGCGGCGACCGGATGATGGCTGGCCAGCGCTAGCCGGCCGGCAAGCTCGAACACCTCGGGCGGGATGCCAGCGGCGTTGACGACATCCAGCTCGGGCAGCGTCAGCGTGCCGGTCTTGTCGAACACGATGGTGTCGACCGATGCGGCGCGCTCGATCGCGTCGCCGGCGTTGAGCAGCACGCCGGCCCGGAACATCGCGCCGGATGCGACGGTCTGCACCGCCGGAATAGCGAGGCCGAGCGCGCAGGGGCAGGTGATGATCAGCACCGCGATGCCGATTACGATGGAATCGTGCCAGCCCGCACCGGCCAGCACCCAGCCGATGATCGTCAGCAGCGCGGTGGCGTGCACCACCGGCGCATAGAGCTGCGAGGCGCGGTCCGCGAGCCGGACATAACGCGAGCGGGCCTGCAGCGCGTGGTCGAGCAGCCGGGTGATCTCGGACAGCAGCGTGCCCTCTGCGGCCGCAGCGACGCGAACGCGGAGCGTACCGGAGATGTTCAACGTGCCGGCATAAACCTGGGTGCCGCGCTCAGCCGGCACATGCAGCGTCTCGCCGGTGATCAGGCTCTGGTCGATCTCGGAACGGCCTTCGATCACCGTGCCGTCGACAGCGCAGCGCTCGCCGGGCCGCAGCAGCACGATGTCACCGGCGCGGACGGCGGCGATCGGCACTTCGCTGATCTCATCGGGGCCGACGAATTTGGTGGCGGTCTCGGCCTTCAGGGCGGCGAGATTGCCGGCAACCGCGCGGGTCTTCTGCCGCATCTTCTGGTCGAGGAAGCGTCCCGCCAGCAGGAACGCAATCAGCATCACGGCGGCATCGAAGTAAGCGTGCTCGGCGTGATTGATGGTCTCGACCAGCGACATGCCGAGCGCCAGCGTGATGCCGATCGTGATCGGCACGTCCATGTTGACGCTTTTGGCCTTCAGCGCGCGGAATGCCGACTGGAAGAACGGCTGCCCCGCATAGGCGGCGCAGGGCAGCGCCACCAGCGCCGACAGCCAATGGAAGAAGTCGCGTGCCTCAGGACTGAGATCGCCGCCGTACCACACCGGCACCGACAGCATCATCACGTTCATGGTGGCGAACACGGCAACGCCGAGGCAGCGCAGCAGGAACTTGGTGCGCTCGGCCTCTTCGACTTCGGCCCGCACCGGCTCGTAGGGGTAAGCCTTGTAGCCGAGCTCGGCGAGGCGATCGATGAACTGGCCGGGCTCCAGCGTGCTGCCCTTATTCCACTCCACCGCAAGACGGCGATCGGTGAGATTGACGCGGGCCAGCGTCACGTCCGGGATCGACTGCAGGCCGCGCTCGATCTTGGCCATGCAGCTGGCACAGTGAACGCCCTCTACCGCGAGGTCGAGATGCGCGATCCGGCCGTCGACGTCTTTGACGTAGTGAGAGAAATCCCGCGTCTGCAGCATTCGGCGATCCTCGTCACGCCTGCCGGATCGGCGCTTAGTTCAACAGCAGCTTGTTCTTGGAGAGGAACATGCGAACGCCGCCCTGATCCCCTTCCAGAACCAGATCCCAACGGCCCGGCAGCACGCCATTGGCGTCGCCGCGGTACACGCCGCTGCCGACCTCCGCGAGCGCAACCTCGCGGTCGTAGCGCTTGTCGGACGGCCGCTCCAGCCGGCCGAAGAAGTTCAGACCGGCCAGCGGCAGGCCGGCCTTGTCACGGGCCTCGACCTGCAGCACGGCGGCGCCATCGGGCTTGCGCTCGACCTTGGCTTCGACCTTCCAGCCGCGCTGATCCTGATCACGCGCGGCTGCGATCTCACGCTCGTAAGCGAGGCTGGCGGCATAGGCGCTGTCGACCTCGGTGCCCGGCAGCGTCTTGATCGCCAGCGTCATCATCAGTCCGTTGACGCCGAACACGATGCCGAAGAACGCCACCAGGACGGCGAGAACGACTTTGCCGGTGAGAGGACGCGGCGATGATTGCGAACGGCTCATCATAAGGCTCCGGTTCGGATCAGGGCGTGACAAAGACGTCCTTGGTGGAAGCGACCTCGCCCAGCCCGATATCGGTGACATGGAAGGTCACCGGCACCGACTGCGGCACGTCATCGTTTGCGTTGGAGTCGACCAGCACCCGCAGTTCGGTGGTGGTGTCGCGGCCGAGGATGATCATCGGCCGGGCCGGCGTGATCGAGTCCGCACCGACGATGTGGATCATCGCATTCGGCGGACCTTCGACGTCGACCGCCACCACGCGGTCGAAGCCGCGCTTGTTGAGGAAGCGGATGGTGTAGCCGTTGCGGACCGAGCCGTCGGACAGCCGCACCGCGACCGGGTTGCGGTCGTGCAGGACGTTGACGTCGAGCAGGCTGCGGTTCGCCAGCTTGTACACCATCGCACCACCGATCGCGACGATGATCAGCGAGTAGATCACGGTACGGGCGCGGACCGGCTTGAAGACCTCCGGCTTGCCCTCCATCCGGCGATGGATGTTGATGTCGTTGTCATAGCCGATCAGCCGGGTCGGGCGGCCGATCTTCTTCATCACGTTGTCGCAGGCGTCGATGCACAGGCCGCACTGGATACAGTCGAGCTGCGGTCCGTTGCGGATGTCGATGCCGGTCGGGCACACGGCGACGCACTGGTTGCAGTCGACGCAATCGCCGACCGGCTCGCCGATCGCGCGGAGCTGCGCCGCCTTTTTGAGCGACGAACGCTTCTCGCCGCGGTCGTACTTATAGGTGACGTTGAGCGCCCACTCGTCGGTCAGCGCCGCCTGAATGCGCGGCCACGGACACATATAGACGCAGACCTGCTCCCGCATGAAGCCGGCCAGCGTGTAGGTGGTGAAAGTGAGGATGCCGATCCAGATATACGCCACCATCGGCGCGTCGAAGGTGACCAGCTCCTTGATCAGGGTCGGAGCGTCGGCGAAGTACAGAACCCAGGCGCCGCCGGTCCACCACGCGATCATCAGCCAGATCGAGTGCTTGAGCGCGAGTTCCGCGGCGCGCTGCATCTTGAAGCCTTCGCCGGCCTTGCGCATCCGCTCGCGGCGATCGCCCTCGACGAACCGCTCGACCGCGTAGAACAGATCGGTCCAAACCGTCTGCGGGCAGAGATAGCCGCACCACACCCGGCCGCCGAGCGCGTTCATCAGGAACAGTACGATAGCGGCGACGATCAACAGGCCGGTGAAGTAATAGATTTCCTGCGGCCACAGCTCGATGGCGAAGAAGTAGAACCGGTTATTGGCGAGGTCGATCAGCACCGCCTGATCGGGGGCGCCGAGACCGCGGTTCCATCGCACGAAGGGCAAAAAGTAATAGATCCCGAGGCAGACCGCCATCAGGATCCATTTGGTTCGCCGGAACGGGCCGGATACGCTTTGGGGGAAGATTTTCTTTTGGGCCGTGTACAGCGGTCCGTCGTCGTCCGGCTGCAGGTCCGTCGCGCGCAGGGGCTTGTTCATATCGAGGGTTCTTTTCCACTTCTTCTATCGTCGAGCGCAAGCTCAATTCCGGGCGCGCAGATCACAACCTCGCGTGTCCCCCAACACACAAGGTTCTGCGCGCCCGCGAGCGTCGGCTATTTGCCGCCGCCGAGCGAGTGGACGTACACCGCCATCGCCTTGATGGTGGTGGGATCGAGGCGACCGATCCACGCCGGCATCACGCCGCCGCGGCCGTTGGTGATCGTCTCGATGATGGTGGCTTCGTCACCACCGTACAGCCAGATCTTATCCGTCAGGTTGGGCGCACCAAGTTCGGGATTGCCCTTGGCGTCTTCACCGTGACACGCGACGCAGTTCTCCGCGAAGATCTGCTTGCCGGCCGCAAGATCGACGCCCGGACGGGTCGACTGGCCCGACAGCGAACGAACGAAGTTGGCGACCTGAACGATCTGGTCCTTGGTCAGCGTGCCGTCCTTGCCGAACGCCAGCATGTTGCCCATGTGGCCTTCGTCGTTACCGGAGCGCGCGCCGTACTTGATGGTCTTTTCGATCTGCTCGAGGGAACCGCCCCACAGCCAATCGTCGTCGTTGAGGTTCGGGAAGCCCTTGCCGCCGGCAGCGCCCGAGCCGTGGCACGGGGCGCAGTTGTCGCCGAACACCACCTTGCCCTTGGCGCGGGCCAGAGCGAGCAATGCCGGGTTCTTCTCGATTTCTTCGAGCGAGGCGGTCGCCAGCGCCTGCATCTTCTCGCCGCGAACCTGGTTGAGCTTGGCGAGATCGACGTCGAGTTCGGCACGCGAGGAGTAACCGAACAGGCCGCGGGTGTAGCCGTTCATCAGCGGCCACGCCGGATAGACGATGAAGTAGCCGATCGACCAGATGATGGTGGCGTAGAAGGTCCAGATCCACCACCGCGGCAGTGGCGTGTTCAGTTCCTGGATGCCGTCCCATTCATGGCCGGTCGTGGCCGTGCCGGTGACTTTGTCGATTTCGCCGTGATGTGCATGGTCAGCCATGGTCGTCTCAGTCCTCTCGAAGCGGCATCTGGGCGGCCTCGTCGAACGCCTCTTTGTTTTTCGGCCAGAGCGCATACACCACGATGGCGACGAAGATGGCCATGAACAGCGGCGTCCACCATGTCGTGACGAGACTGGACGCGATGTTGTCGAAGTAGATGATCGCTTTCATGTCGCCGCCTCAGCGAAGGTTCGCTTTTTCGTCGTACAGTTTGAAGTCGACCAGGGTACCGAGCATCTGCAGGTACGAGACCAGCGCGTCGAGCTCGGTCGGGTCACCCGGTTGGCCGTCGAAGTTGCGCACCACCGCCTTGGGGTAGCGCTTCTGCAGATCGGCCGCGTCGGCGCCTTCCGGATCGACCTGCGCCTTGGCGTCGGCCGCCGCCTTGGCGATGTCCTCGTCGCTGTAAGGCACGCCGAGGGTGCGGTTGGTCTTGAGGTGATCCGACAGGCTGGCGAGATCGACCTTGCTGTTGGCGAGGAACGCGTAGTTCGGCATCACCGACTGCGGCACGATCGAACGCGGATTCTTCAGATGCGCGACGTGCCAATCGTCGGAGTACTTGCCGCCGACCCGGGCGAGATCCGGACCGGTACGCTTGGAACCCCACTGGAACGGATGGTCGTACATCGACTCCGCGGCCAGCGAGTAATGGCCGTAACGCTCGGTCTCGTCACGCAGCGGACGGATCATCTGCGAGTGGCACAGATAGCAGCCCTCGCGGATGTAGATGTTGCGGCCTGCCAGTTCGAGCGGGGTGTAAGGACGCACCCCGTCGACCTTTTCGATGGTGCTCTTGAGGTAGAACAGCGGAGTGATTTCGACGAGACCACCAATCGCGATCACGAGCAGGATGCCGACGATCAGGACGACCGAGTTGGTCTCGAAGATCTTGTGCCGAGCCCAGATTGACATTGTTTGCTCTCCTTACTCGGCAGGCTGCAGGGCGACGCGAGGCTGGGCCTCGGACCGTTCGCCGACGCGGACGGTCATCCAGAGGTTGTAGGCCATGATCAGCGCGCCGATCAGGAACAGGCCGCCGCCGGCGGCGCGGATGGCATAGAAGGGGTGCATCGCTTCGACCGACTCGATGAACGAGTATTCGAGGAAGCCGAGCGAGGTGTAAGCACGCCACATCAGACCTTGCAGGATGCCCGACACCCACATCGCCGAGATGTAGAGGACGATGCCGAGGGTCGCGATCCAGAAGTGCCAGTTCACCAGGCGGATGCTGTAAAGCTGCTTGCGGCCCCAGACCCACGGCACCAGGCAGTACAGCGCACCGAAGGAGACGAAGCCGACCCAGCCGAGCGCGCCGGAGTGGACGTGACCGACGGTCCAGTCGGTGTAGTGGCTGAGCGAGTTGACCGCCTTAATCGCCATCATCGGACCTTCGAAGGTCGACATGCCGTAGAAGGCGACCGACACCACCATCATGCGCAGCACGGGGTCGGTGCGGAGCTTGTCCCAGGCGCCCGACAGCGTCATCAGGCCGTTGATCATGCCGCCCCATGAGGGCATCCACAGCATGATCGAGAAGGTCATGCCGAGGGTCTGCGTCCAGTCGGGCAGCGCGGTGTAGTGCAGGTGGTGCGGACCGGCCCAGATGTACAGGAAGATCAGCGCCCAGAAGTGGATGATCGACAGCCGGTAGGAATAGACCGGCCGCTCAGCCCGCTTCGGGATGAAGTAGTACATGATGGCAAGGAAGCCGGCGGTGAGGAAGAAGCCGACCGCGTTGTGGCCGTACCACCACTGGAACATCGCGTCCTGCACGCCCGACCAGGCGATGTAGGACTTTGAGCCGAGGAAGCTGACCGGCAGAGTCGGGTTGTTGCCGAGATGCAGCACCGCGATGGTGATGATGAAGGCGAGATAGAACCAGTTCGCCACGTAGATGTGGGGTTCCTTGCGCTTCATCAGGGTGGCCAGGAACACCAGCAAATAGGTGACCCAGACGATGGTCAGCCACAGGTCGGCGTACCATTCCGGCTCGGCGTATTCCTTCGACTGGGTGACGCCCAGAAGATAGCCCGTGCCCGCGATGACGATGAAGAAGTTGTAGCCGATCGCCACGAACCACGGCGCGAGGTCACCGGCGAGCCGGGCCCGGGTAGTCTTCTGCACCACGTAGAACGAGGTCGCCAGCAGCACGTTGCCGCCGAACGCGAAGATCACCGCCGAAGTGTGCAGCGGACGAAGCCGGCCGAAATTGACCCACTGGGCGATGTTCAGGCCCGGATAGGCGAGTTCCAGGGCGATGTAGAGGCCAGCCGAGAAACCGGCGATGCCCCAAAACATTGCCATAAAGGAGAGGAACTTTATCGGCCCGAGATTGTAATTCGGAGCGCCGTTGATTTCCTGCGGCGGCAGGCCCGAACGGCTGCGATGCCGAACGATGATCGCGAACACCGCCCAGGCGCTGAACGCGGCCGCGAGCGCGGCATGAAATGCGAAGGGAGCATCCTTGGCGTAGATCGCCGCGTAGATGGACAGGATCGTGGTCAATGCGAACACGACCGTGAGACCACCCTCGCCAAGGGTGATCCGCTTCGAATTCAGGGCTTGATTCATCTGATCAATCTTTTCTTCGGCGGGCAGGTGACTGCACCATCCCCGGTTTCGGGACCGCACGTTTGATTGAAATCAAAATGCCCAAATTTGCGCCACGACGACGCGCGTTTTGTGCGGTGCGATCGACACTTGCTGCTTTTCGATGAAATGCCTCGAAATTGCAAGAACCATCGCGACTTGCGTGGGCTGCCCTCGGCTGCGTACGAGGACGGACGAACACCCCAAATGGAACGTTCGACCAAAGAATGAGGCGCGACTCAGCGAATGACTTTCATTCGCTTCCGCAGTGCGGGAAAACCCGTCTGGCGGTCGTCAGGGACGACGCCGTTCATAGGTCTTGAGGTGGGTGTAGATCACCCGCAGCCGCGGTACCGGAACCTTCGCCTCATCGGCGCGGACGATGAGGTCGCCGATCACGTGATCGGCTTCGATCCGGGCGCCGGCCTGGATGTCGCGAAACATCGAAGCCGTCAGCGTCGAGCCTTCGGCGAGCAGCATGCCCCGGGTGCGTTCGACCGAGGCTTGGCGCGGCGCATGGCCGGCCGCCGCCGCAATCGTGGTGATCTCGTCGAAAACCCCGAGCATGAAGTCGGCACCGCCGGGGGCGGCAAGAATGTCGCCGACCGCGCCCCGCATCAGTGAGGTCGATCCGGCGAGCGTCGCCAGAAACACCCACTTCTCCCACATCTCCTGCATGATCACCGGCGAGGCGTTGACGCCGAAGTCGCAGCCGCCGAGCGCGGCGGCGATCTGCGTCACGCGCTCCGACATCGCGCCGTCACGCTCGCCGAAGGTGATCGCACTCATCGGCGCGAGCTGGACGACATGGCGCTGCGCATCGAGCGTCGCCGCAATCACGCATTGGCCACCGAGCACGCGGTCGCGGCCGAATGCAGCGTCCAGCACATCGAGATGCTTCATGCCGTTGAGCAGCGGCAGAATCGTGGTGCGAGGCCCGACACCGCCCCGGAACGAAGCGATCGCGTCGTCGAGGTCGAATGCCTTGCAGCTCAGGACCACCAGATCGTAGTCGGGAGCGAGCGCCGAAGCCTGCAGCGCAGGCGGATTTGCGATTTGCGCGTCGCCGTGCGGGCTCTTGATCACCAGCCCGTCGCGCGCCAATTCCGCCGCGCGGCCCGGCCGTACCAGAAACGTGACGTCACGGCCGACCTGCAGCAGGCGCCCGCCGAAATATCCGCCGATCGCGCCGGCACCAACGATCAGAATCCGCATCACGTCCTCCCGAATTTTCGCGAGTCTTAGCCGGATCGCGCAGCCGCTACGAGCGCGATGCCGGCATACCCCTCACCACTTCTCGCCGTAGGGACGGATTTCCATCTCGAACGTCCAGGCGCTCTTCGGCTGCTGATAAAGCTGCCAGTACGCACCGGCGACCGCCGCCGGCGGCATCAGCAGATCCGGGTTGGCGAGCGCATCCTTGCCGAAGATCTGCTCGCGGCGCTCGCGCACCCAGGCGGTGTCGACGCCGGAATCGATGATCAGATGCGCCACATGGATATTCTTCGGCATCAGCTCACGCGCCATCGACTGCGCCACCGCGCGGAGCCCGAATTTGGCGGAGGCGAATGCCGCAAAGCCTGAGCCGCCGCGCAGCGACGCGGTCGCGCCGGTGAAGAAGATCTTGCCCTGCCCGCGGGCCAGCATCAGCCGCGCCGACTCCCGTCCCGACACGAAGCCGGCCCAGCACGCCATCTCCCACACTTTTCGAAACACCCGATCGGTCGTCTCCAGGATCGGGAAATTGACGTTGGCGCCGACATTGAAGATCGTCACCTCGAGCGGCGCATGAGCGTCGGCATCGTTCAAGAACGCCGTCACCTCGTCCTCTTTGCGGGCATCCAGCGACCGCGCGACGATGCGGCCGCCGGCCGCCTCGATCTCCGCCACCAGCGACGCAAGCTTCTCGCCGTTGCGCCGGCCGGCGAACACCGTGAAGCCCTCGGCGGCAAACTTCTTGGCGATCTCCGCCCCGATGTAATCGCCGGCTCCGATCACCGCGACGGTTGCGTTGCGTGGCGTCATGCTGGCGTCTCCCTCAAGCTCGTCATTGCGAGCGAAGCGAAGCAATCCACGTTCTCAGCACGGAGCGACTGGATTGCGTCGTCGCTTCGCTCCTCGCATTGACGGGAGATCGATTGACGCTAGCCGTACATCTCTTCGACGTCGCGGAGCTGTTCCTTGCCGAAGAACATCTCGGTGCCGACGAAGAAGGTCGGCGAGCCGAACGCGCCGCGCTGGACGGCGTCTTCGGTGTTGGCGATCAGCTTCGCCTTCACCTCCGGCTCCTGCGCGCGGGTCAGCAGCGCCTTGCCGTCGAGCCCCGACGACGACAGCGCCGCGGCGGCGACTTCGAGATCGTCCATCTTCTTCGGCTCCACCCACATATGGTGGAACGCGGCCTCGACGTATTGGTCGAACACGCCGTCGAGCTGCGCTGCGACCGCGGCCCGCATCAGGTTGAGGGTGTTGACCGGGAAATGCGGATTCCAGACATACGGCTTGACCGCGTAGCGCTTCAGGAAGCGCTCGGTTTCGAGCGCGTGGAATTCGCGCTTGTTCTTGATGCCGGCCAGCGTCTCCGCCGGGGATTTGTTGTTGGTCGCCTTGAAGATACCGCCGAGCAACACCGGCACGTAGTCGAACTTGACGCCGATCCGCCGCTCGATCGCCGGGATTGCCTCGTGGGCCAGGAAAGCATTGGGACTGCCGAAGTCGAATAGGAATTGCGGGGCGGGCTGGGTCATGATCTCCTCCGGCAGCGGCGAGGTCGCCTTATATGATTATCGTCATTCCATACCAACCGTAGCGCGTCTGCTGCGACCGATCAACCGGGTCGCAAGCGGCGTTCGCGACCTTCGGAACTGTGATGTCCCGCGCCGCGGAAACTCTGCTAAGGCGAAGCGCGTTCTCACGGCTGGTGCCGCTTCAATCACTGACAGACATCCGGGATCTTCGCGACATGCTGACCGTCCATCACCTCAACAACTCTCGCTCGCAACGCGTGCTGTGGCTCCTGGAGGAGCTCGGCACCCCTTACGAGATCAAGCGCTATCAGCGTCAGCCGGACATGATGGCGCCGAAGCAGCTGCGCGCCGTGCATCCGCTCGGCAAATCCCCGGTGATCACCGACAACGGCAATACCATCGCCGAGTCCGGCGCGATCATCGAATACATCGTGGGCACCTATGGGGACGGCCGGCTGATCCCGCCGCCGAACACTCCGGAGCGGCTGCGCTACACCTACTGGCTGCACTATGCCGAGGGCTCGGCGATGCCGCCCTTGCTGCTCAAGCTGCTGTTCTCGATGATGCCGCAGCGCGCCCCGGCGCTGGTGCGGCCGCTGGTGAAGATGGTGGCGTCCGGCGCGCTGACCGGCTTCGTCGATCCGCAGCTCAAGCTGCACATGGATTATTGGGAGAGCGAACTCGGCAAGGCCGCGTATTTCGCCGGCGACGAATTCACCGCCGCCGACATCCAGATGAGCTTCCCGCTGGAAGCCGCCGCCTCACGCGGCGGCCTCGATCAGCGCTACCCCAAGGCGCAGGCCTGGCTCGACCGCATCCACGCCCGCCCCGCCTACAACCGCGCGCTTGAAAAAGGCGGGCCGTACGAAATCGGCAAGGCGTAATAGCAGCTTCGAATAGAGCAACGACCGACGCGCCAAGCACGACAGCTCCCTCTCCCGCCTGCGGGAGAGGGCGGGGGTGAGGGCGCCCCAGGCACAGCACCTGCCGCACCTCTCTTCATCGACATCGAGAGGTCGTCGTCCGCGTCGCCCTCTCCCCAACCCTCTCCCGCAGGCGGGAGAGGGAGCGCGCTGTGCTTGGGGAGAGCCTACCCCATCGGCAGCGGCGTGACGGTGACGCCGGGCGGCGGAACGCTGTCATCCGGCACGAAGAAGTCCGACATCAGCGGCACGCTCGGATCGACGCGATATGGCTCGAAGTCGCGCAACCCGGCCTCATACAGCACGCTGTCATCGATGCAGAACTGGCCGGTGAATTCGCGCGACGGCTTGGTCAGGATCGCATGGGCGGCGTCGCCCATGATCTCCGGCGTGCGGCTGGCGCGGATCATCGCGTCGCCGCCGAGCAGATTGCCGACCGCCGCCGTGGCGATCGTGGTGCGCGGCCATAGCGCATTCACCGCAACGCCGGCGTGCTTCAGTTCGCCCGAGAGACCGAGTGCCACCATGCTCATGCCGAACTTCGCCATGGTGTAGGCGGTCGACGCCGCGAACCACTTCGCCTTCATGTCGAGCGGCGGCGACAGCATCAGGATGTGTGGATTGGCGGCCTTCTTCAGATGCGGAATGCAGTATTTCGACACCATGAAGGTCCCGCGGGTGTTGATCCCCATCATCAGGTCGTAGCGCTTCATCTCGGTGGCCTGCGAATTCGTCAGGCTGATTGCACTGGCATTGTTGACGCAGACGTCGATGCCGCCGAACTCCGCCACCGTCTTGCCGATCGCGTCGATCACCTGCGCTTCATCGCGAATGTCACACACCAGAGGCAGCGCCTTGCCGCCAGCCGCAACGATCTCCTCGGCGGCGGTGTAGATCGTCCCCTTCAGCTTCGGATGCGGCTCGGTGGTCTTGGCGGCGATCGCCACATTGGCGCCATCCCGCGCCGCCCGCAGCGCGATCGCGAGCCCAATACCCCGGCTCGCCCCGGTGATGAACAGCGTCTTGCCTTGCAGTGATGCCATCTGATGCAGCCTCCTGGTCGCCCAAATCGAATGGCCGAACAGATTAGCAGGGCGCCGCTGCATCCGCTTGCGGCGAGACGTTGAACGACCCGTGCAAGCCGAAGCCTTCGGCGCCCACGCGGCGAGCTCCCTCCCCCGCTTGCGGGGAGGGTTGGGGTGAGGGCAGCCGCGAGTCGCAGCGCGCGCTTCGATCTTGGATTGAGCAAGTCGTTAGCTCATTGCCTGGGGCACCCTCACCCCGGCCCTCTCCCGCAAGCGAGACCTCTGCGAAACTTGTTGATTTGGCGAGTTGGCAGCTGGAGGGGTGATGGCGTGATGCGATTTGGCTGCGAGCGGCGGTTTCGGCCGCCGTGGCCGGAGATTGGTCAGCGGATGGCGGCTGCGGTTCGCAGGTTGTAGGCGATCGAGATTAGATCGAGGTGGAATGCGTTGGCGGTGATGCCGGCGTAGCGCATGCGGGTGAAGCCGTAGCGGCCTTTGAGTTGCGAGAAGGTCCGTTCGATCGCCTGCCTCACGCGCCCGATCAGCTTGTTGCGTACGGCCTGCCATCGCGGCAGCGTCTTCTGGTGTTTGTTGCGACGATGCTGGATGCGATCCTTGATGCCACGAGCTTTGAGGGCTTGGCGGCGCGCACGCTTCTCGTAGGCCTTGTCGGCATAGACCGCCTTCTCGTCGCCGAGGACGAGATCGTCGGCGACTTGGCTCTCATACGTCTTCGCCCCGGTCAGTTTGCGGGCCCGGATCAGCCCCGATCCCTGATCGATTGCGATGTGCGCCTTGTAGCCGAAGAACAGCTGGCGCTTGGGGCCCTGCCTTGTCCAGTTGGCTTCCGGATCGTGTGACGAGCGGCTCTCGACCTCGCGCGGGGTCGATCCCGAGGCAGGCGTCCGCCCTGAACTTTGAACCAGGGTTGCGTCGATCAAAGTCCCTGTCTTCAAGACATATCCAGCCGCTTCGAGCTGCCGGAGAACTTCCTGAAACAGGGCGTCTCCCAGGCCGGCCTGCTGCAAGGCATTGCGAAACCGGCAAAGCGTCGTCTCGTCGGGTGTCTGCGCATCCAGCGCGAACCCGCAGAAGCGCCGGAACGAAACTCGGTCGAGCAGGGCCTCTTCGAGACCGGGGTCGGACAGTCCGTACCACTGCTGCAGCAACAAGGCTTTGAACATTGTCAGCGGCTCGTAGGGCGGCCGACCGGTCTCGCCCGGCCGCACCTTCCGGATCAGGACGGCAAGACGGCCCCAATCGAGCAGGCCCGAAATGCGCTCCAGCCGCTCGTTGCGCCCAAAGCCCGCCGGCAGCAAAGCCTCAATGAAACTGTCCTGCGCCATCCCGTTCACCTCCGACTAAGCGCAAGTGAATCACATCTGGATAGAACAGTCAGGTTTTGCAGAGGTCTCGCTTGCGGGAGAGGGAGCGTACAGCGCGTGCGGAGAGGTGTCGCCTCGGTTACTACCTACCAGCGATCAATTCCCCGCCGCCGTCGCGCCCCGCGTGCGAGGATCGGGCGCGCCGTGGAAGCCGCCAGCGTCGATCAGGATCGAGTTCGCCGAGGTCTGGCCCAGCGGAGTGACGACGCGGTGGCCCATGGCGCGGAGTGCGTCCAGGGTCGCGTCGGGAAAGCCGCCTTCGACCCGCACCTCGTCCGGCAGCCACTGATGATGCAGCCGCGGCGCCGCGACGGCGTCGGCGACATTCATCCGGTAATCGATCACGTCGACGATCACCTGCAGCACCGCCGAAATGATCCGGCTGCCGCCGGGCGAGCCGGTGACCAGCACCGGCTTGCCGTCCTTCAGCAGAATCGTCGGCGACATCGATGACAAAGGCCGTTTGCCGGGCGCCGGCAGGTTGGCGGCGAAGCCGACCAGACCATAGGCATTGGACGCACCAGGAGCCGCGGTGAAATCATCGAGTTCGTTGTTGAGCAAGACGCCTGTGCCATCCGCCACCAGCCCGACGCCGTAAGAGAAGTTGAGCGTGTAGGTGTTGCTGACCGCATTGCCGTCGGCATCGGCGACCGAGAAGTGCGTGGTGTTCTGGCCCTCGCGCGGCTGCGGCAGCGGCTCAGCGACCGGCGTGGCCCGTTGCGGATCAATCCCGGCGC
This sequence comes from Rhodopseudomonas sp. P1, assembly GCF_039642825.1. NCBI lineage: Bacteria > Pseudomonadati > Pseudomonadota > Alphaproteobacteria > Hyphomicrobiales > Nitrobacteraceae > Rhodopseudomonas > Rhodopseudomonas sp. P1. The sequence goes on from NZ_CP088006.1 coordinate 28,698, forward strand.
GCAGGCTGGCTGCGTAGTCCTTCGACAACAGCTTCGCGACCGGTGCCGCGCTGAAGGCGGGATCGCCGAGATAGCGGGCGCGATCCGCATAGGCGCGCTTCATCGCTTCGATCAACAGATGCAGCGACGGCGGCGTGCCCTGCCCGAGGTCGCGCATCGCGTAGCCTTCCAGGATGTTCAGGCTCTCGATCAGCACCACGCCGCCGGACGACGGCTGCGGCATCGCCACGATATCGTAGCCGCGGTAGCTGCCACGCAGCGGCGGGCGCAGCATCGGTTGATAGCCGGCGAGATCCTCCGGCGTGATCAACCCGCCGGCCTCGCGAATGCCGCGCGATAACTTCCCGGCGACCGGGCCGCGATAGAACCCGTCCGGTCCCTGTTTGGCGATGGCTTCGAGCGTCGCAGCCAGATCCGGCTGCAGCAGTCTGTCGCCGGCCTGCAGCGGCGAGCCGTCGGGACGCGCGAACACCCTACGGGTGGAAGGCCAGCGCGACAGCCAGGCGTGCCAATCCGGCAGCGTATCGGCGGTGTCGTCGGCGATGATGATGCCGTCCCGAGCCAGCGCAATCGCTGGCGCGATCACGTCCGCGAGCTTGAACTTGCCGGAGCCGTATTTGTCGAGCGCCAGGGCCAACCCAGCCACGGTGCCGGGAACGCCGATGCCGAGCGCGGATTTGCGCGATTTGTCCGGGTCGGGTTTGCCGCCCGTCAGGAACATGTCCTGGGTGGCGGCCTGCGGCGCGGTTTCGCGATAGTCGATCGCCACGTCCTCATTCTTCGCCGCGGAATGGATCACCATGAAGCCGCCGCCGCCGAGATTGCCGGCGCGCGGATAGGTGACTGCCATGGCGAAGCCGGTCGCCACCGCGGCATCGATCGCATTGCCGCCACGGGACAAAAAGCTGGCGCCGATTTCCGCAGCCAACCGTTCCTGCGCCACTACCATGCCGTGTTTGGCGATCACCGCTTGGGCCGGCCCGCGCGCCATGCCGCTGCGCATATCCTGCGCCGGCGCGGCGAGCGGGCTCAGCACCAGCACCAGCACGGCCAGCGTCATCAAAATGCGTTGCGGGACGCGCAGTGTGATCATCGAGCGGCTCCGATTTCTGCGGCGCAGGCTGCCACGCGCCGGACGAATCCTATAGGCAATCGAAGCCGCGAGGCAAAACGCGGTCCGGCCCGCGGAAGGAACAAGATGTCGTCATCTGTCGCGGAAGGCATCGCGCAAACTCGTGAACCGATCCGCTATCCGTCGCAGGGCGCCGTCATCGGCTGGATCCTGTTCGACTGGGCGGCTCAACCGTACTTCACGCTGATCACGACCTTTATCTTCGCGCCCTATTTCGCCACCTACGTGGCGCCCGATCCAGCGACCGGCCAATCGCTGTGGGGCTTCGCCACCGCCGCCAGCGGTTTCGTCATCGCGTTGGCATCGCCTGTCCTCGGCGCGATCGCGGATGCCAGCGGCCGGCGCAAGCCGTGGATCGCGCTGTTCGGCGCCATGCTGGTGATTGGATCGATGCTGATGTGGTTCGGCAAGCCGGGCGAACCACATACGATTCTGCCGCTGCTGATCGCCTACGCGATCGCCACCATCGGTGTTGAATTCGCCACCGTGTTCAACAACGCGATGATGCCCAACCTGGTGCCGCCGGAGAAGATCGGCCGCCTGTCAGGGACCGGCTGGGCGACCGGCTATGTCGGCGGCATCGTGTCGCTCGTCCTGGTGCTCGGCTTTCTGGCCGCCAGCCCGGAGACCGGCAAGACTTTGCTCGGCCTTGCGCCGTGGTTCGGACTTGATCCGGCGCAGCACGAAGGCGACCGGATCAGCGGCCCGCTCACCGGGGCGTGGTTCGTGGTGTTCGTGCTGCCGATGTTTCTGCTGACGCCGGACTTCCCCGCCAAGCTGGCGCCGCGCGCCGCGATCCGCGAGGGCCTGCGCGAGCTCGCCGAAACGCTGCGCGACCTGCCGCGACGGCGCTCGCTGGCGATCTTTCTGCTCGCCAACATGATCTACACCGACGGCCTGGTGTCGCTGTTTGCGTTCGGCGGCATCTACGCCACCGGCACCTTCGGCTGGACCACGATCCAGATCGGCACCTTCGGCATCATCCTGGCGATCGCCGCCACCATCGGCGCATTCGTCGGCGGCAGACTCGACGATGCGTTCGGGTCCAAACGGGTGATTGCCGGCTCGCTGCTCCTCCTGCTGGTCGCAATTGCCGGCATCCTGCTGATCGATCCCAGCCGTGTCTTGCTGATCGAAGTAACACCGCCGCAACCGGGCGCGGCGCTGTTCGCCTCACCTGCCGAACGCGCCTACCTGCTGCTCGGCTGCCTGATCGGCATCGCCGGCGGACCGCTGCAGGCGGCATCGCGCACGCTGCTGATCAGGATCGCCCCACGGGACCGGATCGCCCAGTATTTCGGCCTGTTCGCCCTCACCGGCAAAGTGACCTCGTTCATCGGCCCGCTGCTGATCGCGACCGTCACGGCGCTGGCGAGCAGCCAGAAGGCCGGCATGGCCGTGCTGGTGCTGTTCTTCGTCGCCGGATTGGCGCTGCTGACCCAGGTTCGGGGCTCGGCGGACTGATCGCGCCGGTGCGTGGACAAACACGCCGACCTGGTCTATAGGAGCGGGCATGATCCACCTGACCGCCTCGTACTGGTACTTTTATTTTAGCAGCTCGCTGGCGGCGGGAGGATTTCGCGCGATCTGAAGATTGCAGCATAGAGATCCGACAAGCCGCCAGACCTGGCGGCTTTTTCGTTTGAGCCGGCAGGTCTCCTGAACAGGAGCAAACTGCCGTGTTGACCACAACAGACGACCTTCGCCTTCAGAAAATCACCGAACTGAGTACGCCCGCCGAAGTGATGGGCGAGATTCCGCGCACACTGACCGCGACACGCACCGTCGCGGCAAGCCGCAGCGCGATTCACGCCATCCTGGCCGGAGCCGACGACCGGCTGCTCGTCGTCGTCGGCCCCTGTTCGATTCACGATCCGGCCGCGGCCATGGACTATGCCAATCGTCTGGCGGCGCTGCGCGAGACCCTGGCCGACCGGCTCGAGATCGTGATGCGGGTGTATTTCGAAAAGCCGCGCACCACGGTGGGCTGGAAAGGCCTGATCAACGACCCGGATCTCGATGGCAGCTTCCGGATCGACAAGGGACTGCGGCTGGCGCGTGAAGTGCTGTCGGCCGTGAACAATCTCGGCCTGCCGGCCGCCACCGAATTCCTCGATCTGATCACGCCGCAGTACATCGCGGATCTCGTCGCCTGGGGCGCGATCGGCGCGCGTACCACCGAAAGCCAGATCCACCGCGAACTCGCGTCGGGGCTATCCTGCCCGATCGGCTTCAAGAACGGCACCGACGGCAATGTCCGGATCGCCGCGGAGGCGGTGAAGTCCGCGGCGCAACCGCATCACTTCATGGCGGTGACCAAGGGCGGGCGCAATGCGATCGCGGCCACCACTGGTAACAGCGACTGCCACGTCATTCTGCGCGGCGGCGTCACGCCGAACTACGATGCCGCAAGTGTGGAAGCCGCCGCGGCAGTGCTCGGCAAGATCGGCCTGGCGCCGCGACTGATGATCGACGCCAGCCACGCCAACAGCAGCAAGCAGCCGGACAACCAGCCGAAGGTCACGGCCGATGTCGGACGCCAATTGGCGGCGGGCGAGAACCGCATCATCGGCGTGATGATCGAGAGCAATCTGGTCGCTGGTCGGCAGGATGTGGTGCCGGGTCGGCCGCTACAATACGGCCAGAGCATCACTGACGGCTGCATCGACTGGGCGACCACGGAGACGGTGCTGCACGAGCTGGCGGAAGCGGTCGAGAGCCGGCGAGCTACGCTCCGTGCCGCTCAGCAGGAAGGTGCTGCGGCGTGATCAGCTAAGCGGAAGGCAACCGTTCGCAGCTACCCCGAACTGCGATCTTCAGCAGCGGGCACTTTCGCGTCCCCACGTCATGCCCGGCCGTGTGCCGGGCATCCACGCCTTGCTGACTGAAACTCAGACAAGGCGTGGAGGCCGGGACAAGCCCGGCCATGACGGAGTTCGGGAGCAACCAAGTGAGACGGAAAGCCGTCGGAGCGTGTTAGTGCCGGAAGTGCCGGGTGCCGGTGAACACCATGGCAATGCCGGCGTCGTCCGCAGCCTTGATCACTTCGTCGTCGCGGACCGAGCCGCCGGGCTGGATCACCGCGGTGGCGCCGGCTTCGATGCAGGCCAGCATGCCGTCGGCGAACGGGAAGAACGCATCCGAAGCGACGACCGAACCCTTGGTCATCGGCGCCGCGAGCTTCAGCTCGGCCGCCGCATCCTGCGCCTTGCGGGCGGCGATGCGGGCGGAGTCGACGCGGCTCATCTGACCGGCACCGATGCCGACGGTGGCGAGGTCCTTGGCGTAGATGATGGTGTTGGACTTGACGTGCTTGCCGACGCGGAACGCGAACTTCAGGTCGCGCAGCTCGGCTTCGGTCGGCTGCCGCTTGGTGACGACCTTCAGCGCCATGTCATCGACCACCGCATTGTCGCGGCTCTGTACCAGCAGGCCACCGGCGACGGTCTTGTAGGTCAGGCCGTTGGCGCGCGGGTCGGGCAGCGCGCCCGCCAGCAGCAGCCGCAGGTTCTTCTTCGCCGCGACGATCGCGATCGCTTCCTCGGTGGCATCGGGCGCGATGATCACCTCGGTGAAGATCTCGGTGATGGCGCGCGCGGCTTCCGCATCGAGGGTGCGGTTGAGCGCCACGATGCCGCCGAACGCCGACACCGAATCGCAGGCCAGCGCCTTGCGATAGGCATCGAGCAGGCTGGCGCCTTCGGCGACGCCGCAGGGGTTGGCGTGCTTGACGATGACGCAGGCCGCGGTGCGCTTGGCATCGAACTCGCCGACGCACTCATACGCGGCGTCGGTGTCGTTGATGTTGTTGTAGGACAGCTCCTTGCCCTGCACCTGGCGTGCAGTGGCAACGCCCGGACGCTTCTCCGGGGTGGCGTAGAACGCCGCGGTCTGGTGCGGGTTTTCGCCGTAGCGCAGCGACTGGATCAGCCGGCCGCCGATCGCGCGGAAGTCCGGCGCGTCGGTCTTGAGCTGCAGCGCGAACCAGTTGGAGATCGCCGCATCGTAAGCCGCGGTGCGGGCATAGGCCTTAGCGGCGAGGCGCTTGCGCAAATTCAGCGTGGTCGCGCCGTTGTTGGCGGTCAGCTCGTCGAGCACCGCCTGATAATCGTTGGCCTCGACCACCACGGCGACATCGTCGTGATTCTTGGCCGCGGCGCGGATCATCGCCGGACCGCCGATGTCGATATTCTCGATGCAGTCTTCGTAGCCGGCGCCTTTATCGACGGTGGCTTCGAACGGATAGAGGTTGACGACGAGCAGGTCGATCTGCGCGATGCCGTGATCGGCCATCGCCTTGTTGTGCTCGGCATTGTCGCGGATCGCCAGCAGGCCGCCATGCACCTTGGGGTGCAGGGTCTTGACCCGGCCGTCCATCATCTCGGGGAAGCCGGTCAGATCAGAGACGTCCTTCACCGGCAGGCCGGCGGCGGCGATCGCCTTGGCGGTGCCGCCGGTCGAGACCAGCTCGACGCCGTGGCCAACGAGCGCCTTGGCGAAATCGATCAGACCGGTCTTATCGGAAACGGACAGAAGGGCACGGGTGACGCGGCGCGGCTTAGTCATGGGGCAAGATCCTCTGATGGAAGGAAACATATGCCCAGGCGCGCGGCGGATACGTCCCGCGCTTCCCGATGGTGCTCCATCCTAGGTCGCCAGTCGCGCGAGGCGGGCGTTGGTTAGCAGTTTTCGCCGACTGCCACAACGGCGACCAAGGTCGTTCAGCCTTGCGGATTTGTCGGGTTTTGCTGGCGAACCGCTATTCCCGTCGCCGGGACAACGCCTCAGAGCGGCAGCTCGGGCTCGTGGCGGGCGGCGCGGCGGGCGCTGGTCGCCTGCGGCGACGCATTGGAGCGGATGAAGCTCCAGCGCACGTTCGGCGCCTCGATCGAATTCTGCCGGATCACGATCTGGGTCGAGCGCCGCGGTCCGTCATTGCCGGCCAGGAACACGGTCTCTTCGAGATCGACCTTGTCGTCGGCCGCCTCGAAGGTCCAGACCTCGCGATTGGGCAACACCAGCATCACACCGCGGGCATCGTGCAGACGGCTGGCCTTGACCAGCGGGTGCAAATGGAAGCGCACGGCGTAATCGGCCTGCGCGGCGCGGTGCCGGCCACCCTGCATCGGCGACAGGCTGTCCTCACCGTCGACCCGGCTGCCGTCATGCTTCACCACCAGGACGCGCCGATGCAGCACGCCGAATTTGTCGCGGTAGCCGTCATGCGACGTCGTCAGCAGCACGCCGCCGGCGACTTCTTCGCGGCGGTTCTCGACTTGGCGCGGACCGCCGACCACCGGCGCGCCGTGCAGGAAGCGCTTCATAGCCGTGCGCTCGACGAAGCTGCAGGACGAGGTGTCGTGGCAGGTGACGGTGGAGTGCGCCACCGTCGAACGGGCAAAGCCGCGCCAGCTTTCGCGATTGGTGGTCGGCATGCCGCTGTTGATCACGATCCGGCACGGGCCCGACGACAATTCGAACGACAGGCAGCCGGCGTGCGCCTCCTGGCTGACATTGGCGGGCGGCGGGGTGCCGGCATCGACGATCACCAGCGTGGTGCCGGCATCGATCCGCTGGTAGCCGGAATGCGGCATGCTGGCGAGCGGCGTGCCCTGGCTGTCGTCGTAGGCCAACAGCGTCGCCAGCAGGTCCGACGGCGTCGCGCTCATGCCGTTGAACAGCGCGAAATTGCCATCGCCGTGCCGGAAGAACCGCAGCATCGGCATCATCCGGTCGATCGCGTTGAGCAGCGCCGGCGGCGGCGCGATGTTGCGGGCCGCAAACGTCTGGCGCAGCGGCAACAGGTCGATCAACAATTCGATCAGCGCGCTCGGATTGCGCGAGATATGGCCGCCGTCCGGGAGGATCTGGCGCTGCAGCTCGTCCGACAGCTTCTTGGTGGCGCCGCGGATCTGACGTGCCTGATTGGCGAGGCACAGCGACGCATAGCATAGCGCGATCAGCACCTGCAGCCGCGGCACACCGTCCTGCACATCGAGCAGCGCGTAGCGCAGCGCGCGGATTTCGCGAGTCAGGCCGCGCAAGTAACGGCGATAGAACTTGCCGTCGGTGTCGGACAGCACCAGCGGCGCCTGCGACAGCAGCGAGATCACCCGCCGCGCCAACACGTCCGGCCGCCGGCCGACCGGGCCGGTGCGCGACATGTTGCTGAGCCAGTCGTCGACCAGCGAACGGGCGTTGGCCCGGGTGATCGCGGTGTCGGCGGCGCGCAGATGGCGCAGCCAGCCGAATCCAAGCAGCGCGGCTTCCCAATCGTCGGAAGGCGGTTCGAGATCGAAAATCGAGCGGCCGTGGCAGGTGACGATCTTGCCCGCAAACACGAAGCGGCCCGCATAGATTTCGGCGGCGCGGGTCGCATCGGCGGTGCGCAAATCATGCGGCGCGATGATCAGCCGATCGGTGCGACCGGGCCACAACCGGGTCACCGCCACCGAACCACTGGAGGCGCGCGCCATCACGGTCCGCGCGAAGCGGCCCACGATCAGCGTCGAAATTCCTCTGCGGGGCGCGGCCGACACCTGCGCTAGAGCCCCGGGTCGTTGGTACGCATCACGTTGCTGCCCCCTGCGGACGGCCGACGTCAGTCCGCGCAAGACGTCGGACAATCGTCCAGTCCGGTACAGCTTCGACTGAAACGGCTCTGCAGACATGCGCGCAGCGGAGACGAAAGATTGTTCTGGACCAAAGCAACCTCAAGTTAACGAAAATTCGTTGCGAATCCTTTTAATCTGGAATTGGCGTTCACACACCCTGGCGATAGGCGAATGTGGACGGGCGCTGCTGCGCCACGTTCCACAGGCGGCTAATCTCGAAGGATTACAACGACTTCACCAGCCGTGCAGCGTAGAAGCCGTCGAGCCCGGCGAGCCGCGGATCGCTGTGCGGCAGATGACACGGCAGGGTCCGCAGCGCGCCGTCAGCCGTGACGATCTCGGTGAGACCGGCGACTTCCGCCGGATCGATCGGCTGCCGCCGCATCGACGGGTCGGCGTCGAGCAGCGCGGCGATCGCCTGCTCGCCCTCCTCGGGCTCGAGCGAGCAAGTGCAGTACACCAGCGTACCGCCGGGCCGCAGCAGCGACGCCGCCTTCTTCAACAGCCGGTTCTGAACCGCAGCGAGCGCGCCAATGTCGCTCTCCTGCTTCAGCCAGGCGACGTCGGGATGGCGCCGGATCGTGCCGGTCGAGGCGCAGGGCGCGTCGATCAGCACCGCGTCGAACTCGGCGGTCGCATCGCCCCGCCATTCGGCCGCATCGGCCACGCCGGTTTCAACCTCGAGCGACAGCCGCGCCAGATTTTCGCGCAACCGCGCCACGCGCGCGGGCGAGCGGTCGATCGCCGTGACCCGGGCACCGGCAGCGGCGAGTTGCGCCGTCTTGCCGCCGGGGGCCGCACAAAGGTCGGCGACGCTCTTGCCGACGATATCGCCGAACAGCCGGGCCGGAAGCGCGGCCGCAGCGTCCTGCACCCACCACTGGCCTTCATCAAAGCCCGGCAGCATCCGCACCGAGCCCTGCAGCAGCGTGCGCACGGTGCCGGTCGGCAGCACTTCGCCATGCAGCCGGGTTGCCCAATGCGCCGGGTCGGATTTCACCGTGAGGTCGAGCGAAGGTTCGTGGCTGATCGCCTGCGCGATCGCGCGCGCGGTGTCGGCGCCATAATGTTCGCTCCAGCGCGCCAGCAGCCATTGCGGCACGTCGGGCGTGCCGGCCGCCAGTTCCTCGACCAGCGGCAGGCCCTCACGCGCACAACGGCGCAGCACGGCGTTGACGAGGCCGGCATATTTGGCGGCGCGACGGTCGGATTGCACCAGCCTTACCGACAGATCGACGGCGGCGTGGTCCGGCACGTCCATCCAGAGAATTTGCGCGGCGCCGATCAACAACGCGCTCTTGGCGCGCGGCGCGTCGGTCGGCACGCCGCGATCGAGCAGCTTGGCGAGCAGCCCTTCCAGCGTTCCGAGCCGGCGCAGGATGGTCGCCACCAGCCGGCGCATCAGCGCACGGTCACGATCCGACAGCGTCTTCAGACCCGGATGCGCAGCCGGGCCTTCGAGCTGGTCGTCGAGCATACGGCGCTTCTGCAGCACCCCATCCAGAATGTCCGCGGCAATGCGGCGCGCAGCGAGGCCGGGCACCTCGGAAGCTTGGGCGAATCTTGGAGCAGGCATGGATTGAGGGTATCACAGCAGGAGGAGAGACGCCGCGCGAGGCCGCGCGCTGGTCTGCCGTGGATGGCATTCGAATATGCCAAATGTAAGAATCGCCGTCGCACCTGCCGGTGATGGCCTGCGCCCCGCGCGATGAAGAAAGGCGTCCGCCGATGACAAACCCCGATCCGAAATCCGCCCCGACGGATGCCGCCCCGCCGCGCAAGGATCTCCCCGAAGCGGCCAAGCGCGCCCTCGCCGAAGCCGAAGCCCGCCGCGTCGAAGCCGCCAAGCACGCCGAAGCGCGCGCCAAGGAAGTCCAGGGTCCGAAGGGGCCCGAGCCGACCCGCTACGGCGACTGGGAAGTCAAAGGCATCGCGTCGGACTTCTGAGGCTTTGGCAGGGCGTCACGGGCCACCGCAACCGGTGATTGCGCGGGATTGTTGCGGCATCTGCCGACTCGGGCTATCATAGGAATATGTCCCCACACCCGAGAACGAATCCGGTCCGGATTTCGCGGCTGCCCTGGCGCAGCCGGCTGTGGCCGTGGGTGTTCGTTCTCGGCGTTGCTGCCGGCACGATGCTGCCTGCACGGCATTGGCTGCACCTGCCGTGGCTGCAGCCGCCGGCCTCGCAGGGGATCGATAACGACAGCGAGACGGTGTGGCGGCGCGCCGGCAACCCGGCCACCCGGCATCCGGTCGACGTGCTGTACACCATCGACGGCGACACCTTCGATGCGCGGGTGCATCTGTGGCCGGGCACGGACCTGCGCACGCGGGTGCGGCTGCGCGGCATCGATGCGCCGGAGCTGAAGGCGCAATGTGCCCGCGAATTGCGGATGGCCGAAGCCGCCGCCGAGGCGCTGCGCCGGCTGCTCGCCGAGGGCGAGGTCGCGATCTACAACATCGGCCCCGACAAATATCAGGGCCGCGTCGTGGCGGACGTTGCGACCAAACGCACCGCCAGCGTGTCGAACGCACTGCTCGACGGCGGCTATGCCCGCGCCTATGGCGGCGGACATCGCGATGGCTGGTGCGACGGCCGCTGAGGTTTAGGCGACTGCGCCGAGCTGCTGCGGCCCGGCGAGATCGAGGGTCGCATCGGCCTCGGCGGTCTGCGTCACCAGCGACGGCGCAGTTTCGGACTCATCGATCGGTGGCGTGAACGGGCCGTCATTCTCTGCGACCGGCTTCGGTTTGTCGGCCCAATGCAGCGCGGTGTAGTCGAAGCCGTTGACGATGGTCGGCTTCACCACCTCGAAATACGGCGAGATGTCGAAATCGCGCGGCATGTACAGCGACGAGTGCCGGATGTGCAGGATCTCGCGACGTGCGGCACGGCTACCGGCCTTGGTGATCTTCGGCAGGATCGGATAGCGCACGGCCTCGAACGCCTGCGCGATCAGCGCCGAACAGATGATCTTGGTCGGGTCACCCGAACCGAGCGCAATCATGCGGCGGCGCCAACGCTGCGGCAGCGGCAGTGGCACCAGATAGCGCATCAGGTCGATGATGTTCTTGGTGTCGTAACCGAAGCCGATGCGATTGATCGCGTAGCGGCACACCGTGTGGCGGTCCTCATAAGAAAGGCCGACGGGGCGACACACCCGCGTGTGGTAGGCAAGGTGCCGCGACAGCGGCGACGAACTCACCCCTTCGCCGATATTGGCCTCGACCAGCACGTGCGGCTCGCCGTCCGGCTCGGTCACGCCATCGATCGGCCCGACATAGAGCGCGGCGTGCGACCAGGTCGACTGAGTCAGATACTTGATGATGCCGGCGATCCGGCTGTTGCCCTCGACCAGCAGGACATCGCCCGGCTCCATGATGGTACGTAGATGGTCGGGATCGCTCGGGGTGAACGGCTCATAGCCGGGCTCTTCCTTCTGCAAGTAGCTGGCGATCAACTTGCCGATGGTCTCGAGCACCACACCCATTGCTGCGCTCCTGCGGGATCCCTACTGCGACATCGTCACATCGCGTTCGTGGACGATCGTCGAGCAAAGCCGTTGCAGTTTAGTTCATCTGGTTCCTCGCGCAGTTACGCATCGTTCACCACGAACGGTTGCCGGTCGGAGGCGATTCCGGCAAGTTGACGCGGTCGGCCGGGCAGTGCGGCACCGCCGAAACAGTCGGCGGACGACGCAAAACGCGACGGAGTTCAACACATTGGTCACAGTCGCGGGACGCCGTGCCGTCGCCCCACCGGATAGTCGCCGCGCCGGCCGCCATTGGCCGCTTCGGTCGATCGCCTCGGCCGCCTCCAAGCTTTCGGAAACCATGCCATGACGATTTCGCGACGCAGCCTGCTCGAGGGCCTGCTCGGCGCCACTGCCGGCCTTGCGTTGCTGCCCGTGTTGTGCGGGCGGGCGAACGCCGCTCTGCCGCGCGAGGCGGAGGTGGTGGTGGTCGGCGCCGGCGCCGCCGGAATCGCGGCGGCGCGGCGGATCGTGGCGGCCGGCCGCAAGGTGGTCGTGGTCGAGGCCGCCTCGGAGATCGGCGGCCGCTGCGTCACCGATACCACCAGCTTCGCAGCGCCGTTCGACCGCGGCGCGCGCTGGCTGCACAACCCCGACAGCAACCCGCTGGTCCGGCTGGCACGCAGCTCCGGCTTTGCGGTGACACCGGTCGCCCCCGGCCAGAAGGTCAGGATCGGACGCCGCAACGCCCGCTCGCGCGAGACCGAGGATTTTCTCGCGGCCTACGTCCGTGCCAGCCGCGCCATCAGCGATGCGTCACGCGGCAAGGCCGATATTTCTTGCGCAGCCGCGCTGCCGAATGATCTCGGCGATTGGGCCGCGACGATCGAATATGTGCTGGGCCCTGCGACCACCAGCAAGGACCTGCGCGCGCTGTCGGCGATGGATGCGGCGCGGACGCTGGACCGCACCGCGCTGCTCGGCTGCCCGCAGGGCGTCGGCAGTCTGCTGACTCAGCTCGCCTCCTCGCTGCCGATTGCACTGTCGACGCCGGTGAAACGGATCGTTTGGAGCGGGCGCGACCTCGCGGTCGAAACCGCGGCCGGCCGGATTGGCGCGCGCGCCATCATCGTCACCGCATCGACCAACGTGCTGACCTCGGGCAATCTGGCGTTCTCGCCCGAACTGCCGAAACGGCAGCTCGACGCCGCAGCGCGGCTGAGCCTCGGCAGCACCGACCGGATCGCGCTGCAGTTCAAAGGTAACCCGCTCGGGCTGTCGCGGGACGAGACCATCATCGAACGCGCCGACGACATCCGCACCGCGACGCTGATGGGCAATATCGGCGGGACCTCGCTGTGCACGGTCGACGTCGCCGGCTCGTTCGGGCGCCAGCTCGCCGCGCAGGGCGAAGCCGCGATGCAGGATTTCGCGATCGAATGGCTCGGCAAGCTGTTCGGCAGCGACATCGCGGGCGCCGTCGAGCGCAAGGCGGTGACGCGCTGGAACGAGATGCCCTACGTGCTGGGCGCAATGTCGGCTGCGGAGCCCGGCGGCCAGCCGTCGCGCAAGGTGCTGGGCGAGCCGCTCGGCAATCTGTTCTTTGCCGGCGAAGCGACCCACGAAACGCTGTTCGGCACGGTGCAGGGCGCCTGGGAATCCGGCGAGCGCGCCGCCGACGCTGCGCTGAAAAAGATCGGCGCCGTCAAGGAGCCCGCGCCGGAGAAGCCCGCACGCAAACAGAAGCCGCGGCGCGAACCGCAGCGTCAGCGCGAGCAGCGCCCGCCCGCCACCGCGAGCGGCACGCCGTCGTGGTGGCGCTGAGCGGCCTCAGCCGCGCAGGCTGCCGCCGGTCTTCTTGGTGACTTCCGCCACGATCTTGGCCGCGACCGCTTCGATCTCCTGATCGGTCATGGTCTTGTCGCGCGGCTGCAGCGTCACGGCGATCGCCACCGACTTTTTGTCGGGATCGATGCCCTTGCCTTCATAGACGTCGAACACGCTGACCGAAGTGATCAGCTTCTTGTCGACGCCCTGCGCGGCGCGGACGATATCGGCAACCGCAACCTTGCGATCGACGATGAAGGCGAAGTCGCGCGACACGGGGTGGAACGCAGACAATTCCAGCGCCGGCTTGGCGCGGGTCGGCCGCTGCTTCGGATCGGGGATCTTTTCCAGGATAACCTCGAACGCCACCAGCGGGCCGTCGGCCCCGAGCTGTTCGAGCACCCGCGGATGCAGCTCGCCGAAATAGCCGAGCACGTTCTGCGGCCCGATCTGGATCGCTCCAGAGCGGCCCGGATGCAGCCAGGCCGGCAGCTTGTTGGTGGCGATCTGCAGACCCGCCATCGGCGCACCGGCCGCAGCCAGCACCGCGAACGCATCGGCCTTGGCATCGAGCGCGGTCGCCTGCGCCGAGCCCGACCAATGCCGGCCGAGGCCTGCGGAGGACGCAACGCCGCGGCGGACGCCGCTCGCAGCCATGAACTGATCCTGCGGCCGGTCGCCCTTGAACACCTGCCCAACTTCGAACAGCGCCAGATCGGCCGAACCGCGATCGGCGTTGGCCTGGGCGGCTGCGATCAGGCCGGGCAGCAGGCTCGGCCGCATGTCGGAGAGATCGGAGGCGATCGGATTGGCGAGCGCAAGCTCCGGCTGGCCGCCACCGAACGCCTCGGCGAACGGCTTGGAGATGAACGACCAGGTCACCGCCTCGGTCAGGCCGCGCGCCGCCAGCGCACGCTTGGCGCGGCGGGTGCGGTTCTGGATCTGGGTGAGCACCGGCTTGCGCGGGGCATCGCCACGCTCGAACGGCGTCAGCGGCACCTTGTCGACGCCGACGATCCGGACGATTTCCTCGACGATATCGGCCTTACCGTGGACGTCGCTGCGCCACGACGGCACCGCGACCTTCACCACCGGCGCCTGACCGACGACCGTGAAGCCGAGATGATTGAGGATGCGGCGGATCTCGGTGAGCGACACTTCAATGCCGGCCAGCCGCTTCACCTCGGCGAGCGGGAAGTCGATGATCTTGTCGTCGGCGAACGGATTGCCGACCACGACCACGTCCGACGGCGTGCCGCCGCAGAACTCCATCACCAGCTTGGTGGCGAGTTCGAGCCCGGGCAGCATGAAGGCCGGATCGACGCCGCGCTCGAAGCGGTAGCGCGCATCGGTATTGATGCCGAGCTTGCGGCCCGACTGGGCGATGTTGATCTCGTTCCACAGCGCCGATTCGATCAGCACGTCGGTGGTCTCGGCCGAACAGCCGGACACCTCACCGCCCATGATGCCGGCGAGCGATTCGACGCCGTGATCGTCGGCGATCACGCAGACTGACGAATCGAGCGTGTAGGTGCGGCCGTCGAGCGCCAGCAGCGTCTCGCCGTCCTTGGCGCGGCGCACCACCAGATTGCCCTTCACCTTGGCGGCGTCGAACACATGCAGCGGGCGCGAGCGATCGAACGTCAGGTAGTTGGTGATGTCGACCAGTGCGTTGATCGGGCGCAGCCCGATCGCCGTCAGGCGCTTCTGCAGCCATTCCGGCGACGGGCCGTTCTTGACGCCCTTCACCAACCGCAGCGCGAAGCCGGGGCACAGCTTGCTGTCTTCGACCGTGACACTGACCGGGCAAGGGAATTCGCCCTTGATCTGCTTGATGCCCGGGTCCTTGAACTTGCCCATGTCGGCGGCGGCGAGATCGCGCGCGATGCCATGCACCCCGGCGCAGTCCTGCCGGTTCGGCGTCAGGTTGATGTCGAGCACCGGATCGCCGAGCCCGGCCCAGGCGGCATAAGGCGTCCCGACCGGCGCATCGGCCGGCAGCTCGATGATGCCGTCGTGATCTTCGGAGATTTCCAGCTCGGCCGCGGAGCACAGCATGCCGCGGCTTTCGACGCCGCGAATATTGCCGATGCCGAGCGTGAAGTCCTTGGCCGGAATATAGGTGCCGGGCGGCGCGAACACGGTGACGAGGCCGGCGCGCGCATTCGGCGCGCCGCAAACCACCTGCACGGGCGCGCCGCCGTCACCGACGTCCACGGTGCAGACCTGCAGCTTGTCGGCGTTGGGGTGCTTGGCGGCGGTCAGCACCTTGGCGATGATGAACGGCGCCAGCACCTTCGCCTTGTCCTCGATGCCCTCGACCTCGAGCCCGATCATGGTGAGCTTGTCGGCGAGCTTTTCCAGCGGCTCGTCGGTGTCGAGATGATCTTTCAGCCAGGAGAGGGTGAGTTTCATCGGTTGTTACTTCCGTCTGGCAGCGCGGTGCGCGCGTCGTGCTGAATGCTCAAGGTCGTGCCCGCGTCACCCTCACCCCACCCCTCTCCCGCAAGCGGGAGAGGGAGCCGGCCATGCCGAATGGAGGGGCTGCGGGTCATATGGTTAGTCCGAATCGTCGGATGACGGGTGCTGCGTGCTGCGTGCTGCGTGTAGGCCGTCGCTTTGAAGCATTTTGTGTAGGCCGCGATTTCTCCTCGCGCTCGGCGCGCTCCCTCTCCCGCTTGCGGGAGAGGGTTGGGGTGAGGGCCCTTACCGCAAGCTCGGTCGCAATGCTCTGCAATACGCCCTCACGATTGCCCATCACCTCGGCATTGCTGAAGCGGATTACCCGAAATCCGCGCGCCTCGATCGCCGCAGTGCGCGCGGCATCTTCGCGCTCACTGTCGTCCGAGAAATGCTGCCCGCCGTCGATCTCGACCACCAGCTTTTTCGCGTGGCAGGCGAAGTCGGCGATGTACGGCCCGATCGGCACCTGGCGCTTGAACGAGAAGCCGTTGAGGCGCTTGTCACGCAGCTCGCCCCACATCAGCCGCTCGGCATCGGTGGATTTCTTGCGCAGCTCGCGCGCGTGGCGGCGCTGGCCCGGGGAGACGTTCCAGCTCGGTTTCGGCGTCGGCTGCTTCGAATCGTCCATCGCAAGCTCCGTCCCCGCCTCGCCCTCACCCCAACCCTCTCCCGCAAGCGGGAGAGGGAGTTCGCCGTGCCGGGTTGCGAGGGCTTCAATCATTTCAACAACAGATCGTTTTCAACTATCAGCGTCCGAGTTCAGCCGCGTAGCTCCCACAGGCCGCGGCCGGCCCCCTCTCCCGCTTGCGGGAGAGGGCTGGGGTGAGGGCACTTGCGCCGAGCACGGCGCCAGCGCACATCCAACTCACGAACTCAATCCGCCCGCCAGCGTCGGGATGTCGAGCGGCTTGAAGCCGTAGTGATTGAGCCAGCGCACGTCGGCTTCGAACAGTTGCCGCAGGTCGCTCATGCCGTATTTCAGCATCGCGATGCGATCGATGCCCATGCCCCAGGCGAAGCCTTGATACTCGTCCGGATCGAGGCCGCAGGCAGTGAGCACGTTCGGGTGCACCATGCCGCAGCCGAGAATCTCCAGCCAGTCTTCGCCTTCGCCGAACCGGATCTCGTCCTTGCCGCGGCGGCACTGGATATCGACTTCCAACGACGGCTCGGTGAACGGGAAGAACGACGGCCGGAACCGCATATTGACGTTGTCGACTTCGAAGAACGCCTTGCAGAACTCGTGCAGAATCCACTTCAGGTGGCCGAGATGGCTGCCCTTGTCGATCACCAGGCCTTCGACCTGATGGAACATCGGCGTGTGGGTCTGGTCCGAGTCGCTGCGATAGGTGCGGCCGGGACAAATCACCCGGATCGGCGGCCGCTGCGACAGCATGGTCCGGACCTGCACCGGCGAGGTGTGGGTGCGGAGCAAGAGGCGCGAGCCGTCTTCCTTCGGGTTGAAATAGAAGGTGTCGTGCATCTCCCGGGCCGGATGGCCTTCGGGGAAGTTCAGCTTGGTGAAGTTGTAGTCGTCAGTCTCGATGTCCGGACCTTCGGCGATCGAGAAGCCCATGTCGGCGAAGATCGCGGTGAGCTCATCCCACACCTGGCTGAGCGGATGCAGCCGGCCCTGCTCGGCGGCGGGCTCGCGCATCGGCAAGGTGACGTCGATGGTTTCGGCGGCGAGCTTGGCGTCGAGCGCGGCTGCCTTCAGCACGTCGCGGCGGGCGGTCAGCGCCTCGGTCACCGCTTCCTTGGCCCGATTGATCGCCGCGCCCTCGGTCTTGCGCTGCTCGGGGTCCATCTTGCCGAGCGTGGCGAGCAGTGCCGAGATCGAGCCCTTTTTGCCGAGCGCTCCGACACGGACCGCTTCGAGCGCGGCCTCGTCTGAAGCCGCCGCGATATCGGCGAGGATTTGGGATTGCAGGTTTTCGAGATTGGACATGAGCCGCCGTTCCCCTCAAGAAGTCATGCCCGGGCTTGACCCGGGCATCCATCGCTTCTCGAAAGATGGATCGCCGGGTCAAGCCCGGCGATGACGGTCAACCCGTTGAACGTCGGGGCCGCCGATGCGGCCTCGAATGAACCTCAGGCCGCGAGCGCAGCCTTGGCCTTCTCGGCGATCGCCTGGAACGCCGCCGGCTCGTTGATCGCGAGATCCGACAGCACCTTGCGGTCGACGACGATGCCGGACTTCGACAGGCCGTTGATGAACACGCTGTAGGTCATGCCGAACGGACGCACCGCGGCATTGAGGCGCTGGATCCACAGCGCGCGGAACGTCCGCTTCTTGCGCTTGCGATCGCGGAACGCGTACTGGCCGGCCTTGTCGACCGCAGCCTTGGCGGTGCGGATCGTGTTCTTCCGACGACCGCGATAACCCTTGGCGAGCTTGTAGACCTTCTTATGCTTGGCGTGAGCCGTCACACCGCGTTTAACGCGAGCCATGACTGATCTCCTTCATCTGAATTTGGTTTGGACGGCCGCGATGCGGCCCGATGAGGCTGCCGCGCAGGGCGCGGCGTGAACGGTCAGGCGTTCGGCAAGAAATACTTCTTGATGTTGTCGCCGTCGGTTTTGAAGATCGCGCGGGTGCCGCGAAGCTGACGGATCTGCTTCTTGGTACGCTTGATCATGCCGTGGCGCTTGCCACGCTGGGCGGACATCACCTTGCCGGTGGCGGTCACTTTGAAGCGCTTTTTGGCGCCCGATTTGGTCTTCAACTTGGGCATTTGGCTCTCCTTTGCCACGCGCGAAAAGCGCCCCGGGGGCGCTCTGCGGCGGCGGACATGCTCGTTAGAGCGTTGAAATTGCACGACCATTCTCAAGATCGAGGCAGGTCGGCAGGGCCATCGCCACGGCAGCCCTTGATCAGCCGGGCGATGAAGGCTGCGCTTATGGCAGAGCGGAGGCCCGTTGGCAACGTGTAAGGCGGAAGATCGAGCGCCGCCGACGCGTCCTGCCGAACGACGGGTGAACGCCAAGGCAAAGAAAGCGGCAAAGAAAAAGGCCCGTCAGATCGCTGGCGGGCCTTGTTCGTTCTGAAATCGAAAACCCGGATCCGCGTCAGCGCGGCGCCAGCACCATCACGACCTGACGGCCTTCGAAGCGGGGGTCCTGCTCGACCTTGGCGATTTCAGCGACGTCGTTCTTCACCTTTTCGAGCAGCTTGGTGCCGATCTCCTGGTGAGCCATTTCGCGTCCCCGATAGCGCAAGGTGATCTTGACCTTGTCGCCTTCCTCGAAGAAGCGCAGCATCGCCTTCATCTTCACGTTGTAATCGTGGTCGTCGATCATCGGGCGGAGCTTGATCTCCTTGATCTCGACGATCTTTTGCTTCTTGCGCGCCTCGGCGGCCTTCTTCTGCGCCGAATACTTGTACTTGCCGTAGTCCATGATCTTACAGACCGGCGGCGACGAGGTCGGCGAAATCTCGACCAGATCCATGCCTGCGTCCATTGCCATTTTGATCGCGACAATGGTCTCGACCTTGCCCTGGTTCACACCGGTCTGGTCGATCAGCTGGATCTCGAAATTGCGGATTTCATCGTTGGTGCGCGGCCCGTCCTTGGCTACGGGGGGCGGCGCTCTGTTGGGACGGCGAATGGGTTCTTCTCCACACTTGTGAACGTTGACGGCGAACGATGGGATCGAGGCAGGTACGGCTGCTGGTCGGATCCGCGCGCTTCATATAGGTCGAAGCGCGATCCGACGCAAAACCACTCAGCGTCGATACCAGGGTCAATGCCCTTTTTGATCCGCGCGCAGTGTGGCGGAAGAACCGCCGAGCGGCAAGCCGACTTCCGCATAAACGCAAAGCCGGCCAATTCGCCGCGCGGCTTCCGTCGCGCTACGCCCTGAGGCGCCGGCATTGACGGCGCCTCGCCGTGT
Source organism: Rhodopseudomonas sp. P1 (assembly GCF_039642825.1). Lineage (NCBI taxonomy): Bacteria > Pseudomonadati > Pseudomonadota > Alphaproteobacteria > Hyphomicrobiales > Nitrobacteraceae > Rhodopseudomonas > Rhodopseudomonas sp. P1. Next base: position 48,104 of record NZ_CP088006.1, read on the forward strand.
ACTGCAAACCAACCCGGCAACGAGGTTGTTGATCCATGACAAAACCATCCGAACCGGCGCCGGACTTCATCACCGTGGGCGATGGCGCTGCGGCGCGGCGGATTGCGGTCCGCCCCCGGCCGGGCACCTCCCCTGGGCTGTTTTGGCTCGGCGGCTTCAACTCCGACATGACCGGCACCAAGGCGACCGCGCTCGACCAATGGGCCGAAGCGCGCGGCCGCGCCTGCGTCCGGTTCGATTATTCCGGCCATGGCGAGTCCTCCGGCAGCTTCGCCGACGGCACCATCGGCCGCTGGCTGGAAGAAAGCCTGGCGGTGTTCGACGCCTACGCGCGCGGTCCGCAAATCGTGGTCGGCTCCTCGATGGGCGGCTGGATGGCGCTGCTGCTGGCCCGCGCCCTGCGCCGCCGCGGCGGCGAGTCGGCCGCCAAGCTGGCCGGATTGGTGCTGATCGCGCCGGCGCCGGATTTTACCGAAGCGCTGATGTGGAAGGGGTTTTCCCCCGAGATTCGCGCCGAGATCGAAACCAAGGGCGTCTGGCATCGCCCCTCGGAATACGGCGAGCCCTACCCGATCACCAAGGCGTTGATCGAAGACGGCCGCAATCACCTCGTGCTCGGCGGCATGATCGAGGTCGGCTGCCCGGTGCGCATCCTGCAAGGCAAACAGGACGAAGACGTGCCGTGGCGCCACGCCTTCGAGCTGGCGGAGCGGCTGCCGACCGACGACGTGGTCCTGACCATGATCCAGGACGGCGACCACCGGCTCAGCCGCCCGCAGGACATCGCCCGGATGCTGGCCGCGGTCGAGGAGATCAGCTGACGGCAGGGGCCGCCCGGCGTCGCCCAGCCGCATCATAAGTCGTCATCGCCCGCGCAGGCGGGCGAACCAGTATTCCAGAGAGATCGGGTCGTGGGCGCCCTGGGATACTGGATCCCTCGCCTTCGCGAGGGATGACGATCTGTTGGGGGGTAGCGCCCTACTCAGCAGCGACCCCGCCCCACTCCGCCCGCACGCCGTCATCGGCCTCGGCTGCAAGATGCGCCGCCTTCAGGGCCGCGAAGCGCTCCGGCCGCAGAAGCTGCCCCAGCGCCCAAGCCGCAGCACCGCGGATCGTCGGGCTCGGATCGGCGAGCAGCCGCTCGGCCTCCGGCGCCAGCTCGCCATGGCCCGAATTGCCAATCGCGATCAGCACGTTGCGGATGAAGCGGTCGCGGCCGATGCGCTTGACCGGTGATTTGGTGAACAGCGCCCGGAATGATGGGTCATCGAGCGCCACCAACTCACCGAGCGCCGGCGCGCGCAAGCCGTCGCGGGCGGCGAGCTTGGCCTCGCGCCCGGCCTGGGCGAACTTGTTCCAGGGGCAGGCGGCGAGACAATCGTCGCAGCCGTAGATCCGGTTGCCGAGGCGCGCGCGAAACTCGCGCGGGATCGGGCCTTTGTGTTCGATCGTCAGATACGAGATGCAGCGCCGGGCATCGAGCTGATACGGCGCCGGAAACGCGCCGGTCGGACAGGCGTCCAGGCAGGCGCGGCACGAGCCGCAATGATCGTGCTCGGCCGCATCCCGCGGCAGATCGAGCGTGGTGAACACCGCGCCGAGAAACATCCAGGACCCGCGGCCTTTCGACACCAGATTGGTGTGCCGGCCCTGCCAGCCGAGGCCAGCGGCCTGCGCCAGCGGCTTTTCCATCACCGCTGCGGTATCGATGAACACCTTGACGTCGCCGCCGGCGGTGGCGACCAGCCAGCGCGCGAACTGCTTCAGCCGGGCCTTGATGACATCGTGATAATCGTCGCCCTGCGCATAGACCGAGATCGCACCGCGATCCTTTCGCGTCAGCACGGCGCGCGGATCGGTATCAGGACCATAATTGAAGCCGAGCAGGATGACGCTTCGGACTTCGCTCCACATCACCCGCGGATCGGAGCGGCGCTCGGGACGATCGGCAAGCCAGGCCATGTCGCCGTGATAACCGGCGTCGAGAAACGCGCGCAGTCGTGCCGGTGCTTCGGGGATCGAGTCCGGCGCGCAAATTCCGAACGCATCAAAGCCGAGCGCGCGTGCCTGGTCGGCGATTTCCGCCTTCAACGCATCGCCGGGTGCGGCCGATGCGGGCTGTCCGTCGGCGAAGGTCAGAAATCCAGATCCACGTAGGTCCGCGACGCCGGCACGCCTGCGAGCCATTCGCTCAGCAGCGGACGGAACGAGGGGCGCGATTTGATCCGCGCGTACCAGGCCTTTGCCGCCTCGTCCTCGATCCATGGCACGTCGCCCAGATAGTCGATCGCCGACAGGTGTGCCGCGGCGGCGAGATCCGCATAGGTCATGCGATCGCCGGCGAGAAAGTTCCGGGTGCGCGCCAGCCAGCCGATATAGGCCAGATGATAGCGCACATTGGCGTTGGCGGCGCGGATCACGTCCATCGCCGGCGGCCCGCCGCCGTCCTCTTCGCTCATGAAGCGCTTGTAGATGCGCTCGGTCATCAGCGGGCCGGAGGCCTCTTCGAAAAACTTGTCATTGAACCACGACAGCAGTCGCCGCACTTCGATGCGTTCGGCGGTGGACTGCGGCAGCAGCCGCCGGTCACCCATTTCAACGCCGTGCACTTCGTCGAGGAACTCGGCGATCACACCGGCGCCGGGAATCGGGGGGCGCCCCTCTGCGACCAGGACCGGCGTGGTTCCCGCCGGATTGAGCGCCAGGAAGGCCGTTCGCCGCTCCCAGGACCGCTCCTCCACCAACCTGAGATCGAGACCGTGTTCGCCGAGCGCAAGGCGGATGAACCGCGACAGCGGGCAGAACGGGTGGTGGAACAGGGTGTACATGCTGACCTAGATAGTTTCGAAGAGCTTAACAAACCGTGGCGGATCGCATCGAAAAGGCTCTTCGGGAGGCGGCCAAACTAGTCTCATGCGACGCGGACGCAAGGCACCGAAAGGCGCATTTTTGACGTTGCGACCCCTTGGGGAATAGGCGACAAGGTCCGGCCTCGCGGGCGCCCGATCCCTTGCAGCGGACAATTCCATGCTCATCGATATCATCAGAGCCGTCATTCTCGGCATCGTCGAGGGTGTCACTGAATTCCTGCCGGTATCTTCGACCGGCCACCTGTTGCTGGCGGAGCGGTTCTTCAATCTCGGCGAAGGCAACTTCTGGAAGAGCTTCGCGGTGCTGATCCAGCTCGGAGCGATCCTGGCAATTCTGGCGCTGTATTTCGTGAAATTGTGGCGAATCGCGCTCGGCATGTTCACCGATGCCAACGCTCGCCGTTTCGTCATCGGGGTGCTGGTGGCGTTTCTCCCGGCAGCGGTGATCGGCGCGGCGTTCGGCGGCTATATCAAGCACTACCTGTTCAATCCGTGGGTGGTGTGCTTTTCGCTGATCGTCGGCGGCGCGATCCTGCTGTGGGTCGACCAGCTCGACCTGAAGCCGCGCTATCACGATGCCACCGCGTTCCCGCTGCTGACCTATTTCTATATCGGCTGCGCACAGTGCACCGCGATGATCCCGGGCGTGTCGCGCTCCGGCGCCAGCATTGTGGCGGCGATGCTGCTCGGCACCGACAAGCGCTCGGCGGCCGAATTCTCGTTCTTCCTGGCGATCCCGACGATGCTCGGCGCGTTCGTCTACGATCTCTACAAGAACCACGCCGACATGACCGCCGACAACCTGATCATCGTGGCGATCGGCTTCGTGGTGTCGTTCATCACCGCGATCATCGTGGTGAAGACCTTCCTCAGCTACGTCACCCGCCACGGCTTCGAGCTGTTCGCCTGGTGGCGCGTGATCGTCGGCACGCTCGGCCTGATCGCGCTGGCGCTGGGGCGGTAACAAACTCTCTCGGAACGCGGCGTCCTTGACGGACGCCGCTGCGGTTCGCTTACGCGGTCTTGCGCGCGAACTGGCCGGTCTTGCGGAACCGCCACAGATAGGACGGCACGATCGCCTGCAGCGAATCGGGCTGAATGCCGAGGCCCTGCAGCGTCAGCCCGGCCGACTTGGCAGCTTCCGACACCACGTTGTCGACCTCGAGCATCCGCACCTGATCGGGCGTCAGCTTGAAGGCGCCCGGCGCGAACTGCAGCAGCATCGCCTGCAGGCTGGCGAGGCCGAACGGCAGCGGCACCAGCAGCGGATTGCGATCGGTGGTCTGCAGAATGATGCGCATGATTTCGCGCATCGTCAGCTGTTCCGGGCCGCCGAGTTCGTAGGTCGCGCCCGGCTTGGCCAGACCGTCGACCGCATCGGCGATCGCGGTCGCAACATCGCCGACATAGACCGGCTGCAGCTTGGTATCGGCCCCGACCAGCGGCAACACCGGCAACAACCGCGCCAACGCCGCGAATCGATTGGTGAACTGATCTTCGGGACCGAACACCACCGACGGACGGAAGATGGTGGCCTGCGGAACGGCGGCGAGCACCGCTTGTTCGCCGGCCGCCTTGCTGCGGGCGTAGCGGGCGGGCGAGTTCGGATCGGCGCCGATCGCCGAGACATGCACCATCCGGGCGCCGGCGGCCGCCGCGGCCTGCGCCACGTTGGCGGCGCCGCTGCCCTGCACTGCGTCGAACTTCTGCGCGCCGCCTTCGGCGAGAATGCCGACCAGGTTGACCGCCACATGCGCGCCGCGCATCGCCGCCGCGACCGATTCGGGGTAACGCAGATTCGCCTGCACGGCGTGGATCTGGCCGACGCGGCCGAGCGGCTGCAGATGCCCAGAGAGCTCCGGCCGGCGCACCGCGACCCGAATCCGATAGTCGCGCCGCGCCAGCGCGCTGACGACGTGCCGGCCGAGGAAGCCGGAGCCACCGAAAACCGTGACGAGCGTGTCGATATTCGAAGTCATGCGGGCTGATCCTGATCGCGGAGGAGCGTCTTTAGACGTCCGGGAATTCGCGGACATTCTGGCGGTTTCGCGTTACGCCATCAACCTTCCGGTGTACAGCGGATTTGGTTGGCGGAAGCCATTTGACTTTTCCGTAACGCCTCCCTATCAAGCGCCCCGGGCCCAGGTGGCGGAATTGGTAGACGCGCTGGTTTCAGGTACCAGTGGGTAACACCGTGGAGGTTCGAGTCCTCTCCTGGGCACCATTGCCCACGCCCTTCTTCTCGTATCCGCATCTCTTCACATCGACATCGGTTCGAGACGTCCACCGCAAGGTGGCGCCGCCCCTCGCGTCGCGCGGATCGGGGCGATAGGTTGGGCTGCCGATTCGGGGCGTTCGGCGCTCTCCTCCATGGCCCAAAGGTTTGCGACACATGACGATCCGCCTGCATCGCGGCGACCTGCCGGATCTTTCCCGCTATACAAATTCGGTGGCGATCGACACCGAGACGATGGGGCTGCATCCGCATCGCGACCGGCTGTGCGTGGTGCAATTGTCGAACGGCGACGGCAGCGCCGATGTGGTGCAGATCCCGCAGGGGTCGACCGATGCGCCGAACCTGAAGAAGCTGCTCGGCGATCCGGCCGTGGTGAAGATCTTCCACTTCGCCCGATTCGATCTGGCGGCGCTGTACAAGGCGTTCGGCGTGATGCCGCAACCGGTGTACTGCACCAAGATCGCCTCGCGTCTGACTCGCACCTACACCGACCGGCATGGCCTGAAGGACCTGGTGCGCGAACTGCTCGGCGTCGATCTGTCGAAGCAACAGCAGTCCAGCGACTGGGGCGCCGATACCCTGACCGACGCGCAGCTCGCTTACGCCGCTTCCGACGTGCTCCACCTGCACGCGCTGCGCGACAAGCTCGACACCATGCTGGCGCGGGAGAATCGCACCGAGCTGGCGGCCGCCTGCTTCGGCTTCCTGCCAGTCCGCGCCCGGCTCGACCTCGACGGCTGGAGCGAAGAGGACATTTTCGCTCATTCGTGACCGGCTGGACGGCCCGCCCGGCGGTTCCTGCGGTCGAGCGGCACTCTGCGCCGCGTTTCGGTCATACTCCTCGGTCTGATGGGCCGGGGCCTGCCATGGCCCTCCCCTGCCGGGGTGATTAAGATAAGCTTAAGGATGTATTGCAGACTGGAGACCGCGTTCGAAGCGGCGCTCCGGAGGACGGAGCGCACGGCTCCGTAACACGCGCGAGACGAGCTCGGGAGCAGCGGTGACAGCGGTTCAGTTGTCGTCCTATCAGACCGGAATGGAGGCGCGCTTCGCGGCAGCGGCGCGCCACAGCCGTTTGGTGCGCACGCTGCGGCTCGCCGTGCCGCTGGTCGTGGTGTTGTCGATGGCCGTGATCATCGCGATCTCGGTGTTCAACCCGTTCCGCTATCTGTCGAAATTGCCGATCGACGTCGGCGACCTGGTGGTTTCGGGCACCAAGATCACGATGGAGTCGCCGCATCTGGCCGGCTTCACCAATGACGGCCGCCCCTACGAGATGTGGGCCCGCACCGCCACCCAGGATCTGACCAGCCAGGACCACGTCGATCTGCACACGCTGCGCGCCAAGGTGCAGTCGGAGGACCAGTCCACCGTCATCATCGAGTCGCGCGAAGGCCAGTTTGAGACCAAGGCGCAGCTTTTGAAGCTGAACAAGGACGTCTATCTGCACAATTCGACCGGCACTGAGGCCTGGATGACCCAGGCCGACATCGACATGGGCAAAGGCACCGTCACCTCCGACTCGCCGGTAGACGTCAAATGGGACGGCGGCACGCTGCGCGGCCAGCGGATGCGGATTACCGAAAAGGGCGACCTGATCCGGTTCGAAGGCGGCGTGGTGATGAACATCGACAACGCCTCGCTCGGAGAGCCGGCGCCCGCCGCGCAGCCCGCGCCGCCGCCCGCCCCGACCAAGTCGCGGGCGGCTCCCAATTCCGGCCAGCGGGCCGTCGCGAGGTGATCTCGACAATGCACATTGCTTTTTGGTTTCGCCGGCTTCGTGGCCCGGCCGCGCTGGCCAGTGCCGCGCTGGTTGCTCTGTCGGTTGCTGGCACGGTGCCGGCGGCGGCGCAGAGCGCCGTGCAGGGCGTGCCCAACGCGATGCAGGGCTTCTCGCAGAACCGCGACAAGCCGATCCAGATCGAATCCGACACCCTGGAAGTGCGCGACAAGAACAAGGAAGCGACCTTCACCGGCAACGTCAAAGTCGTGCAGGGCGACACCACCATGACGTCGCAGACGCTGGTGGTGTTCTACGACCAGGATCAGACTCCGGCGAAGGGCGCCAAGGGCAAGCCGATGCCGGCGGCCGCGCCGGGCCCGGACGGCGCCTCCTCGATCCGGCGACTCGAAGCCAAGGGCCATGTCGTGGTCACCCAGAAGGATCAGGTCGTCACCGGCGACAAGGCGGTGTTCGAGACCAAGACCAACCTGGTGACGATGACCGGCAACGTGGTGCTGACCCAGGCCCGCAACGTGGTGCGCGGCGACCGGCTGCTGGTCGACATGACCACCGGCGTGTCGCGCGTGGAATCGGACAGCGGCCGGGTGCAGGGCCTGTTTCAATCCTCGGGCGCGAATGGCGGCGGTCCGCTGCCGCTCGGCCCGCCGACCAGTTCGGGCAAGCCGAAGTGATCGTACCGGATCACCAGCACGCACCGCGAGTGTTGAACCGGACGGCGGCCGCCTGTAACAGCGCCGGCGAAGCGTCGCTTTGCCGCGTCCGCACGGCCTCGGCAAACGCCAATGACGTCACCGCGAGCCTTGCGGGGGCGCACCTCACGGGACAGGTTCGGTAGCGCATGGTGGATCTTCGCGGCATGTTCCGTCGGCGCCCGAAAGCTCCCGGGTTCGGCAGCGCGCGCAACGACATTACCGGATACAGCGACGACGTCGGCGATCTGCTCGCTACGCCGGTGCGCGACGCACCGCCGATCGCACGCAGCGAGTCGTACGCGGCTCCGCCGCGACAACCGGCCGCGGCTGCAGCACCGCGCCGCACCGTCGCCCCGCAGGCGGCTGCGCCGCAGGCCGCACCGGCATCCAGTTACTTGGCGGTGCACGGCGTCGAGAAGAGCTTCGGCACCCGCAAGATCGTGCGCGGCGTCAGCATCTATGTTCGCCGCGGTGAAGCGGTCGGCCTGCTCGGCCCCAACGGCGCCGGCAAGACCACCGTGTTCTACATGATCACCGGGCTGATCAAGGCCGACAACGGCGCGATCGAACTCGACGGCCACGACGTCACCAAGCTGCCGATGTATCAGCGCGCCCGGCTCGGTATCGGTTACCTGCCGCAGGAAGCCTCGATCTTCCGCGGCCTCACCGTCGAGCAGAACATCCGCGCGGTGCTGGAAGCGGTCGAGCCGGACAAGCGCAAGCGCGAAGCGCAGCTCGACAATCTGTTGCAGGAATTCAACATCGAACGGCTGCGCAAATCACCGTCAATCGCGCTGTCGGGCGGTGAACGCCGCCGCGTCGAAATCGCCCGCGCACTCGCCAGCCGCCCGAACTACATGCTGCTCGACGAGCCGTTCGCCGGTATCGACCCGATCGCGGTCGGCGACATTCAGGACCTGGTGCGACACCTGACCAATCGCGGCATCGGCGTGCTGATCACCGATCACAACGTTCGCGAAACGCTCGGCCTCACCGATCGCGCCTACATCGTCTATGCGGGCGAGATCCTGACCGAAGGTACGCCCGAAGACATCGTCAACGATCCGGATGTGCGCCGGCTTTACCTTGGCGAAGAATTCCGGCTGTGAAGCCGGTTGCGGTTTAGAGCCGGCGGGTCCATGATTACCGCTACCGGCTTGATCGTGAGGCGCGATCAGAACTACTTAGATACCGCAAAGATATTCCGCCCAAAGGGCCGGCGCCTCTACTCCAAATTTCCCATCCGTCAAGGCGTGTACAACCGCTCCGGAAAGGCGTAAGCAAGAAACGGACCAACTACCGTTTCTGGCCACCATGGCGCTGTCGCAACGTCTCGAATTTCGTCAGACCCAGTCTCTGGTGATGACCCCGCAACTGATGCAGGCGATCAAGCTGCTTCAGTTGTCGAATCTCGACCTCGCGGCTTTCGTCGAGGATGAGATCGAGAAGAACCCGTTGCTCGATCGCGCCGGCGACAATGCGGAACCGCCGGTGGCCGGTGAAGCCACGGCGGAAGGCGCCGAGGGCGGCAGCGAGTTCGGTGCAAGCAGCGGCGAGGATTTCGGCGGCGAGGGTTCTTCGGATTTCACCGACCCCGCGGCCGCCGGCGCGTTCGAGCCAGGCACCGAAGAATGGATGCACCGCGATCTCGGCAGCCGGAGCGATATCGAGCAGACGCTCGATACCGGCATGGAGAACGTTTTTCCCGAAGAGCCCGCCGAAGCTGCGGCCCGCGCCGCGCAGGACAGCGCGCCGGCCTCCTATACTGAATGGGGCGGCGGAGCGTCGTCGGATGAAGGCTACAATCTCGAAGCCTTCGTGGCGGCCGAGACTTCGCTGGCCGACCATCTCGCCGAACAGCTCGCGGTTGCGGTCACGACGCCGTCGCAGCGGCTGATCGGACAGTACCTGATCGACCTCGTCGACGACGCCGGCTACCTGCCGGCCGATCTCGGCGATGCCGCCGAACGGCTCGGCGCCAGTCAGGACGACGTCGAAGCGGTCGTGCAGGTGCTGCAGACCTTCGACCCGCCCGGGATCTGCGCGCGCAACTTGAGCGAATGCCTCGCCATCCAGTTGCGGGAGCGCGATCGCTACGACCCGGCGATGCAGGCGCTGGTCGAACACCTCGACCTGCTCGCCAAGCGCGACGTTGCAAGCTTGCGCAAGATCTGCGGCGTCGACGACGAAGACCTCGTCGACATGATCGGCGAGATCCGTCACCTCGATCCGAAGCCGGGCCTGAAGTTCGGCTCGTCGCGGGTGCAGACCATTGTGCCTGACGTGTTCGTCCGGCCCGGCCCCGACGGCGGCTGGCTGGTCGAACTCAACAGCGACACGCTGCCGAAGGTGCTGGTCAACCAGTCGTATTATTCGGAGCTGTCGAAGACGATCCGCAAGGACGGCGACAAGTCGTACTTCTCCGACTGTCTGCAGAACGCCACCTGGCTGGTGCGCGCGCTCGATCAGCGCGCCCGCACCATCCTCAAGGTGGCGACCGAGATCGTGCGCCAGCAGGACGGTTTCTTCACCCACGGCGTCAAGCATCTGCGGCCGCTGAATCTGAAAGCCGTGGCCGACGCAATTCAGATGCACGAATCGACGGTGTCGCGGGTCACCGCCAACAAATACATGGCGACCAACCGCGGCACTTTCGAGCTTAAGTATTTCTTCACTGCGTCGATCGCTTCCGCCGACGGCGGCGAAGCGCATTCGGCCGAAGCGGTGCGGCACCAGATTCGCCAACTGATCGACAGTGAAGATCCGTCAGCAATCCTGTCGGATGATACGATCGTCGAACGTCTGCGCGAGGCCGGCATCGACATCGCGCGTCGCACCGTCGCGAAATATCGCGAAGCGATGCGCATTCCCTCTTCAGTGCAGCGCCGTCGCGACAAGCAGAACATGCTGGGCACGCCGTCTGCGGCCGCGAGCCGCTCCCGCGACACAGCCCCAGCTTGATTGCGTCGCCCTGCTCTGACTAGACTCACCTCCCCACATGTGAATCGAGGCACTGCCATGACCATCCGGATATCCGGCAAAAGCATCAGCATCGGCGAAGCGCTGCGCAGCCGCGTGAGCGAACGCACCGAGGAGGTGCTGCGCAAGTATTTCGATGGGAATTATTCGGGGCACTTCACGCTCAGCAAAGACGGTTTCGGCTTCCGCACCGATTGTGCGCTGCACCTCGATTCCGGCATCACGCTTGAAGCCGAGTCGAATGCCGCCGACGCCTATGTCAGCGCCGATCAGGCGCTGGTCCAGATCGAGAAGCGCCTGCGCCGCTACAAGAGCCGCCTGAAGGATCGTTCGGCCCGCAAGGCTCACGCCGAGGCCAACGCACTCGCCGAGCTCGGCACGCCGGTGGACGCGGCCAGCTACGTGATCGAAGCACCCGGCGACGAAGAGCATCACGAGGACGCCTACAACCCGGTGATCATCGCCGAGGCCACCACCGCGATGAAGCGGCTGTCGGTGAGCGAGGCGGTGGTCGAGCTCGATCTCACCGGCGCACCCGTGGTGGTGTTCCAGCACGGCAGCTCGGGCCGCGTGAACATCATTTATCGTCGCGCCGACGGCAATATCGGCTGGATCGACCCGCCGGTGCTGAACGGCACGAACTGATCCGCGCATTGCCTCGCGGGAAAGCCGCAAGCGGAACCTCCGCGAGGCATTGACGCCCGTGCAACGCTCTGCCTATGGTCCGCCGCTTTTCGGCGGACCGCCGACGGCATTTTACGGCCGCCGGCAGGAATGCTAGACTTAAGTTAGGATCATGATTTCAGAAGCGTTTTAGCCGCGATCAGGAAATCGCGCGGCGCTTCTCAGATCGAACGCTTGACGCAACCCACCGCCGTCCTATTTCACCCGGACCGCACCAACACCCCCGGAACGCCTGATGACGATTACGGATCTTGTCGCGCCCGAGGCCGTCATCCCGGCGCTCAAGGTGATCAGCAAGAAGCAGGCGCTGCAGGAACTCGCGGCGCGCGCCGCTGAACTCACCGGTCAGAACGAGCGCTCGATCTTCGAAGTGCTGCTGCAGCGCGAGAAGCTCGGCACCACCGCGGTCGGCTACGGGGTGGCAATTCCGCACGGCAAGCTGCCGAAGCTGGAAAAGCTGTTTGGGCTGTTCGCGCGGCTGGAACGTCCGATCGATTTCGAAGCGATGGACGGCCAGCCGGTCGACCTGATCTTCCTGCTGCTGGCGCCCGAAGGTGCCGGCGCCGACCACCTCAAGGCGCTGGCGCGGATCGCCCGGCTGTTGCGTGACCAGGACGTCGCCAAGAAGCTGCGTGCCTCTCGCGACGCCCATGCAATCTACTCGGTGCTGGCGCTGCCGCCGGCCACCGCGGCTTAACAGCGCGGCATATTGCTGGCCGCCAGCCCGCGAGCTTCGCGAAGGCATTACACTGAAAGCAGAATGAGCCCTCGGCACCGGACCGAAACTGGTTCAGGCGCTGCGGTTACTCGTACGAGCTCCAACGTCGCTGAGCCGCGACGGCATCGGCACGAGATCGCGTTACTATCGATGTGGGAACGTGAGCAATGCAACGCGCTGCGGTTGCTTGCTGGGGCGCCTCAGCGCCGCTGATGAGCATCCAGCGGGCGCGGGGGCCGTCACCGGACCCCCGCGTCGCGTAACCGTCTTCTTCAGTCAGCGCTTAGTGGACGCTGACGGCCTGCAGTTCCTGGCTCCAGGCATTCGCGATCGCCGCTTCACGGCTGTCGGTGAGCATGATCGGCGTGCCATCGGCCGAATGCAGCGCGAACAGCTTGAGGCCCGGTGCGATCTGCGGCGCCTGCGGGAATAACCCAGGTACGTCTTCGGAGCGGATCTGCTTCACATAGGCGATGTGGCCTTCGCCCAGATGCGCCAGCGCTTCCGGCGTGACGCCCACATTTTCAAGCGTAGTACCAGCTTCAGTCATGGTCTCGACTCCTCTAGGAGACTAAGCGGTCGAGTCCGCTACTCGTTCCATTATTCGTGTTCGGTGATGGCGATTGTCTTAATGACCCTTTCCGGCTCAGGCCGGATCAGGTCGATGGACAACAACCCGTTTTTCAGGTCCGCACCCAACACCTGCATCCCGTCGGCCAGCACGAACGTCCGCTGGAAGTGACGCGCGGCAATGCCGCGGTGGATGTATTGCCGAGTCTTGTCATCCTGCTGCCGGCCCCGGATCACCAATTGATTTTCCTCAACTGTGACATCGAGTTGATCGCGGGTGAATCCAGCCACCGCCAGTGTGATGCGCAGCTTTTCGGGATCGCCGTTGCTGCGTTCGCACCGTTCGATGTTGTACGGGGGGTACCCGTCGGCGCCTTTGACGACGCGGTCGAGCGCACGCTCGATCTCGTCGAATCCCAGCAGGAAGGGACTAGATAACGAAGGAACACGAGACATCACAAAGTCCTCTCGAAGCGACTTTGAGGGGGTCCTTGCGGCACCCCATCGACCGTCCGGCACCTCGCCGTCCAGTCCAAACCAATATGGGCAGTGCAAAAGAACTGTTCAAGAAGGCCAGAACAGCGAATTCCACCAGTAGCTTACGGCCGGCTAGCCGGCAATCCGGCGGCGCCCGTCGGCGGAAAACAGATGCAGGCTGTGCGGCGGCGCCGCGACCGTAATGCGCTCTCCGACCGCCGGCGCGACCTGGCCGGGAATCCGGACGATGATGTCCCCGCCGGCCCCTTCGCCAGGCTTTCCAGCGACCACCGGCCGCGCCTCATGGCCTGCGCGGGCCCCGTAGACGAACGTCTCCGGCCCGACCCGCTCGATCGCCTCGACGGTGATATCGAGCGCCAGCCCGCCATCAGCTGCCCCTCCTGGGTCGATGACGAGGTCCTCAGGGCGGACGCCGAGAATACCCGCCTCCGCCGGCGCACCACCGAGCTGGCTCCGCAGATCGTCTGCCAGGGTCAGCAGGTTCATCGGCGGAGCGCCAATGAACGAGGCCACAAAGGTCGTCGCCGGCTTGGCATAGACGTCGAGCGGCGAGCCGATCTGTTCGACTTGGCCGGCGTTCATCACCACCAGCATGTCGGCGAGCGTCATCGCCTCGAGCTGGTCGTGGGTGACGTAGATCGCCGTGGTGGCAAGCCGGCGCTGCAGCTTGCGGATCTCGACCCGCATCGCGACCCGCAGCTTGGCGTCGAGATTGGAGAGCGGCTCGTCGAACAGAAATACCTTGGGATGCCGCACGATGGCACGGCCCATCGCCACCCGCTGGCGCTGGCCGCCGGACAATTGCCGCGGCTTTCGGGCCAGCATCGGACCGAGTTCGAGGATGCGCGCCGCTTCCTGCACCCGCGCGTCGATTTCCGCCTTGGCCATGCCGCGGTTGCGCAGGCCGTACGCCATGTTGTTGTACACGGTCATGTGCGGGTAGAGCGCGTAGTTCTGGAACACCATCGCGATGTCGCGATCGGCCGGCTCGACGTCGTTGACGACGCGATCCCCGATGCCGATCTCGCCGCCGGTGACGGTTTCGAGCCCCGCGATCATTCGCAGCAGGGTCGACTTGCCGCAGCCGCTCGGCCCGACCAGCACGCAGAACTGGCCGTCGCCGACTTCGAAATCGACGCCTTTAATTGCCTCAAAACCACCCGGATAGGTCTTGCGGACAGAGCGGAGAACGACGTTGGCCACTGTTGCTACTTCTCCGTCTCGACCAGTCCGCGCACGAACAGTTTCTGCATCAGCACCACCACGGCGACCGGCGGCAGCATCGCCAGAACGGCGGTCGCCATTACCACTGGCCACTCGGTCAGCGCATCCGAGGTGACGATCATCTTGCGGATACCGATCTGGATGGTCTGCATGTCGTCGCGCGTGGTGATCAGCAGCGGCCAGAGATATTGATTCCAGCCGAGGATGAACAAGATCACGAATAGCGCCGCCATGTTGGTGCGCGACAGCGGCAGCAGCGTATCCCAGAAGAATCGCAGCGGCCCGGCCCCGTCGATCCGCGACGCCTCCAACAGTTCGTCCGGCACCGTCATGAAGAACTGTCGGAACAGCAGCGTCGCGGTCGCCGACGCGATCAGCGGCAGCGCCAGCCCGGCGTAACTGTCGAGCAGATTGAGGTCCGCGGCGATTTTGTAGGTCGGATAGATCCGGACCTCGACCGGCAGCATCAGGGTAATGAAGATCAGCCAGAAGATCGTCATCCGGAACGGAAACCGGAAATACACGATCGCATAGGCGGAGATGATCGAGATCGCGATCTTGCCGAGCGCGATCGACATCGCCATCACGAAGGAGTTGAACAGCATGCTGGCGACCGGCTCGCGGGTGGTGCCGGAGGAGCCGACGAAGATGGTCTTGTAATAGGTTTCCAGGAAGTGGCCGCCGGGCAGCAGCGACATCTGGCCGTTGGCGATGGTGGCGTTGTCCTGGGTCGAGGCGACGAACGCCAGATAGACCGGGAAGGCCACGATCGCGACGCCGATCCACAGGATCAGATGCGGCACCAGATTTCCGAACTTCCGATGCTCGACCATCAGTAATTCACCTTGCGCTCGACGAAGCGGAACTGGATCGCCGTCAGCGCGATCACGATCGCCATCAGAATCACCGACTGAGCCGCCGAACTGCCGAGGTTCGAGCCGAGCAGGCCGTCCTGATACACCTTGTAGACCAGCGTTTCGGTCGCCTTCGCCGGACCGCCGCGGGTCATGGTGTCGATGATACCGAAGGTGTCGAAGAACGCGTACACGACGTTGACGATCACCAGGAAGAAGATGGTCGGCGACAGCAGCGGGAAGATGATGGTCCAGAACCGGCGCATCGGCCGGGCGCCGTCGATCGCGGCCGCCTCGATCACGCTGGACGGAATCGCCTGCAGCCCGGCGAGGAAGAACAGGAAGTTGTAGGAGATCTGCTTCCAGGCCGCCGCGAGCACGATCAATAGCGCCGCCTGATCACCATCGAGCAGCGGGTTCCAGTCGACGCCGAGCGCGCGCAGCCCGTGCGCGATCACGCCGAGCGACGGATTGAGCATGAATACCCACAGCACGCCGACCACCGGCGGCGCCACCGCGTAGGGCCAGATCAGCATGGTGCGGTAGAATGTCGAGCCGCGGAGAGGCCGGTCCGCCATCACCGCCAGCAGCAGCGCCAGCGACAGCGACGACAGCGCGATCGCGAAGGAGAAGACGAAGGTCCGGATGATCGCGGCGAAGTAGTCGGGCTGGTCGAGCAGCTCGCGATAATTGTCGAACCAGACGAACACGGTCGACAGGCCGAAGGCGTCCTGTAGCAGGAACGACTGGATCACTGCCTGCACGGCCGGCCAATAGAAGAACACCAGCACCACCACGAGCTGCGGCAGGACCAGCAGATAGGGCAGGAACTTGGACTGGAAGACGGCCTGCTTGAGCATGTGACGAGTTGCTTACCTGTGGCCGGAAGACTCGACAAGCATCCTGTCCGTCGTCGCCCGGCTTGACCGGGCGACCCAGTACTCCATGTCGTTGCCGTTCAAATCGCAACGCTCTGGAATACTGGGTGCCCCGCCTTCGCGGGGCATGACGCCAGGGGTAACGGTGCTTACCTCACCGCCGTCTTCTCGAACTGCCGCAGCATGGCGTTGCCGCGTTCGACGGCGGCGTCGAGCGCCTGCTGGGCGGTCTTCTTGCCGGCCAGCGCCTGCTCGATCTCCTCGGCCCACAGTTCGCGGAGCTGCACCATGTTGCCGAGCCGCAGGCCGCGCGAATTCTCGGTCGGCGGCTTGTTGGTCAATTCCTTGATCGGGGTTTCGAGATACGGCTGCTCGTTGTAGAAGCCGTCCGCCTTGGCCTTCTCGTAGGCCGCCTTGGTGATCGGCAGGTAGCCCGAGGCCTTGTGGATCGCGACCTGGCGATCGGTATCGGACAGGAACGCCAGGAACTTGGCGACGCCCTTGTACTCGGCGGCGTTCTTGCCGCCCATCACCCATAGCGAAGCGCCGCCGATGATCGAATTCTGCGGCGCGCCCTTGACGTCCGGATAGTAGGGCATCGGCGCGTTGGTCCAGTTGAACTTGGCCTGCGACTTGACGTTGCCGAAGAAGCCCGACGAGGTCAGGAACAGCGGGCACTCACCCGAGGTGAAGCGGCCCTCGCCGGTGTTGGTGCGGCCGGAATAGTCGTAGGTCTTGTCCTTCTGCAGTTCGATCAGCTTCTGCAGATGCTTGAGCTGAACCGGGCCGTTGAATTCGAGCTTGGTATCGAAGCCGTCGAGACCGTTGGCCTTGCTGGCCAGCGGCACGTTGTGCCAGGCCGAGAGCTGCTCGAGATTGGCCCAGGTGACCCAGGCGGTGGAGAAGCCGCAGGTGGCGTAGCCGGCAGCCTTCAGCTTCTTGGCGTCTTCGAACACCTCGGGCCAAGTCTTCGGAATCTCGGCGATGTCGGCCTTCTTCAGCGCGTCGAGATTGACCCACATCACCATCGAGGACGAGTTGAACGGGAACGACAGCATCTCGCCCTTGGAGGTCGAGTAGTAGCCGGTGATCGCCGGTAGATACGCCTTCGGGTCGAACGGCTCGCCGGTTTCCTGCATCAATTTGTAGACCGGCTTCACGGCGCCGGTCGCCGCCATCATGGTGGCGGTGCCGACTTCGAACACCTGCAGGATGTGCGGCGCGTTGCCGGCGCGGAACGCGGCGATGCCGGCGTTCATGGTATCGGCGTAGCCACCCTTGTAGGTCGGCACCACCTTGTAGTCGCTCTGCGCGGCATTGAAGTCATTGGCCAGCTTGACGATGACATCGTTGTTGCCGCCGGTCATCGCGTGCCACCACTGAATTTCGGTGACCGCATATGCCGGCGCAGCCATCGCCAGCGTCGCGGCGATCGCCGTCGCGGCGGCCGCGGTCAGGCCAAAGGATCGAAATGCCATGAAAACCTCCCGGTTGGGCACGTGCTGTCGTGGTGGGCGCGCGTAGCAGTGCGCGATGACAGACACATGACCGTATAAGCGAGGCACCGCCGGGGAGGAAGCGGCGGCATCGCTGTCGTCGCAACAGCTTATGATGCAGTGCAAGAGTTCCTGCACTGCGGTAATTGCAGCTGGGTGCGTAGCGAGAGCAGAATGAACGGCGCCGGCATCGCGGCCGGCGCCGTCCTCATCAGCGTTTGCGCTCGGGGCCGCTGACGATGCCGTCGGCCTTCAGCTTGGCGATGTCGTCCGCCGAATAGCCGAACTCGCCGAGCACTTCGTTGGCGTGCTGGCTGAACGTCGGCGGCAGGCCGCGCAGGCTCGCCTTGGTGCGCTCGAACCGGATCGGCGAGGCAACGCCCTTGTACCAATCCTTCTCGATCACATCGCCGCGGTAGGCGGTGTGGGGACTGGTCAGCGCCTTGTCGATCGACTGCACCGGGCCGGCGGGCAAGCCGGCATTGAGCAGCCGGTCGCACAGCGGCACCGCATCGTGCTGGCTGAACACCGCCTCGAGTTCGGCGCGGAGCGCAGCGCGGTTGGCGATGCGGTCCTTGTTGCGCGCGAAGCGCGGATCGGTACCGAGCTCCGGCTTGCCGATTTCCTTGCACAGCTTGCGGAACGTGCCGTCATTGCCGACGCCGGTGAAGATCTGGCCGTCGCGGGCGTTGAAGGTCGAATACGGCACCAGGTTCGGGTGCTCGTTGCCGGTCAGCGCCGGCGGCTTGCCATGCAGGAAATAGTTCGCGGTATGCGGATGCATGATCGCGAGACCGGTTTCGTACAGCGTGGTCTCCACGAACTGGCCCTTGCCGGAGCGCTCACGCTCCGCCAGCGCCATCAGGATACCAATGGTCGCATACAGGCCGGTGGTGATGTCGACCAGCGGCACACCGATTCGCACCGGTCCGCTCTCCGGCGAGCCGGTCGCGGCGATCATGCCGGTCATCGCCTGGATGATGGCGTCATAGCCGGGGTTGCCGCCGCGCGGGCCATCGGCGCCGAAGCCCGAAATCCGGCAATGCACCAGCCGCGGAAACTTCTCGCGAATCACCTCGTTGGAGAGGCCCCATTTGTCGAGCGTGCCGGGCTTGAAGTTCTCGATCAGCACGTCGGCGCCTTCGAGCATCTTCAACAGCACCTCGCGCCCGCCGGGCGACGCGAGATCGAGGCCGATCGAACGCTTGTTGCGATTCACGCCGAGAAAATACGCCGCGTCCTCGTCATGGAACGGAGGCCCCCAGTCGCGCACCTCGTCGCCGGCCGGCGGTTCGACCTTGATGACGTTGGCGCCGTGGTCGGCGAGGATTTGGGTGCAGTAGGGCCCGCCAAGCACGCGGGTCAGATCGATTACACGCAATCCGGCGATCGCGCCGGGCATCGATGCAGAGGTCATAAGGGCTTTCTTACCGAAGCTTTGCAGGAGCGGAGAACTTAACTCTCAAAGGCGCTTCTTGGCAAACGCACGGCCTGAAGCGGACTTAAGGTACTTCTCAAAAGCAACCGCCTGACGGGTGTCGCTGAAAGCAACATACGTCTTCAGCTTCCAAGGGCGGAATTTCGACGTATGCGGGACTTCGCCGGCGTTATGCTTACCAATCCGCGCAGGCAGATTGTCAGTGATGCCGACGTAGAAGTGCTCAGAAACTTCGCTTTGAAGAATGTAGACGTATTTCATTGAGCACCCCGCGCTAAGGCGCTCGAAATCGATTCGAGACAATGAAGCGAATTTAGCCCGGCTTCGCCCTGCGGGCTACGCCGCGGCATCCTTCTCTTGCTTCGCGTCGATGGGGTGGTCGGCTTGCCGAGCCGAAGCTTGCGAAGCAAGCGAAGGATGGTGGAGCCAGGCGGGATCGAACCGCCGACCTCTTGCATGCCATGCAAGCGCTCTCCCAGCTGAGCTATGGCCCCTTACCCTGGGTGCGCGGCGCAAATCAAAATCGGCCGCGCGGCAATCGTTGATCACATATCGGCGACGATCTCAAGTCTCCTCATCGCCAGAAACGTCACCAATGATGTCCGTGACGTCTTCATCCTCTTCTTCTTCATCGGCGATGAAGGTCGAATCGTCGTCATCGTCGTCGATCGCCTCGTCGATTTCGATGTCGTCCTCGGATTCCGGCACCACGGCCTTGACCTTGCCGGAGTTCTCCTCGGCATCGGCCTCTTCCAGCGACACCAGCTCTTCGGCTTCCATCGCCTCGGGGGCTTCCGTATCCGCGCCAACAGGGGCGCGCTGATCCGCACGGGTGCGCGGCGCCGTAACCGGTGCAATCGGCACCACCTCGCCGGTGTAGGGCGAGATCACGGGATTCTTGTTCAGATCGTAGAACTTTTTGCCCGTCGTCGGGCAAATGCGTTTGGTTCCGAGATCGGATTTCGCCACTTGTGCAACCTTGGGATTTCTTGAAAAACGGTGCTTCACTTGGCTAGTTGGCACGCCGCTGTCAATAGCGGTTTATGCCGAAGGCCGCGAGGACGGCCGCAATGCCAGGCCGAATCACCCGCAGCCGCGAGGGACCACAATCTTGACTGATTCGAACCAGCCGACGCCGCTGCAGGCGCGCAAGAGCGGCGCATTGCACGGCACCGCGCGCGTCCCGGGCGACAAGTCGATTTCGCACCGGGCGCTGATTCTCGGCGCGCTGGCGGTCGGCGAGACCCGAATCTCCGGCCTGCTCGAGGGCGAGGACGTTCTCAACACCGCCAAGGCGATGCGCGCCCTGGGCGCCAAGGTCGAGCGCACCGGCGACTGCGAATGGCGCGTGCACGGCGTCGGCGTCGCCGGCTTCGCCACACCGGAAGCCCCGCTGGATTTCGGCAATTCGGGCACCGGCTGCCGGCTGGCGATGGGCGCAGTCGCCGGATCGCCGATCCTGGCGACGTTCGACGGCGATGCGTCGCTGCGCAGCCGGCCGATGCGGCGAATCGTCGATCCCCTGGAGCTGATGGGCGCCAAAGTGGTGTCGAGCAGTGAGGGCGGCCGATTGCCGCTGGCCCTGCAGGGCGCCCGCGATCCGCTGCCGATTCTGTACCGCACCCCGGTGCCGTCGGCGCAGATCAAATCCGCGGTGCTGCTCGCCGGCCTGTCGGCGCCCGGCGTCACGACGGTGATTGAGGCCGAAGCCAGCCGCGATCATACCGAGCTGATGCTGCAGCATTTCGGCGCCACGATCGTCACCGAGGCCGAAGGTGCCCATGGCCGTAAGATTTCATTAACCGGCCAACCCGAATTGCGCGGCGCCCCGGTGGTGGTGCCGGCCGATCCATCGTCGGCCGCCTTCCCGATGGTGGCGGCATTGGTGGTGCCCGGCTCCGACATCGAACTGACCGACGTGATGACCAACCCGCTGCGCACGGGCCTGATCACGACGCTGCGCGAGATGGGCGCCTCGATCGAGGACAGCGACATCCGGGGCGATGCCGGCGAGCCGATGGCCCGTTTCCGCGTGCGCGGATCGAAGCTGAAGGGCGTCGAGGTGCCGCCGGAGCGGGCGCCGTCGATGATCGACGAGTATCTGGTGCTGGCGGTCGCCGCTGCGTTCGCCGAGGGCACCACCGTGATGCGCGGCCTGCACGAATTGCGGGTCAAGGAAAGCGACCGGCTGGAAGCGACGGCGGCGATGCTGCGGGTCAATGGCGTCGCGGTCGAGATCGCCGGCGACGATCTGATCGTCGAAGGCAAGGGCCATGTGCCGGGCGGCGGCGTGGTCGCCACCCACATGGATCATCGCATCGCGATGTCGGCGCTCGCGATGGGCCTCGCTTCGGACAAGCCGGTGACGGTCGACGACACCGCCTTCATCGCCACCAGCTTCCCGGACTTCGTTCCGATGATGCAGCGGCTCGGTGCCGAATTCGGCTGAGCCTCAGGCCGCTTCGACCGGCTGAAGGCCGACGATCCGGTCGGTTTCGTTCTGGGCGGCGGTCAGAGCCGCCTGCAGCCGCTCTGCGATCTCTGCGGTCGGCGAGCCCGCCTCGACAGTGATCGGCTCGCCGAACCGGATCGCGACCTTGGCAAAAAGCCCGGGCAGCATCAGCCGATCCCAGCTCCGAAGCAGCTTGTGACGAGACAGGCTGACTGAGACTGGCAGGATCGGCAGCCCGGTCAGCCGCGCCATGTCGAGAACGCCCTCGCTGTTGATGCGCATCCGCGGACCGCGCGGACCGTCAGGCGTGACGAACAGGCTGTGGCCGGACTTTCCGAGCCGCATCATTTCGCGCGCCGCCCGCATGCCGCCGCGCGAGGACGAACCGACCGCGGTCTGAATCCCGAAAGCTGCCCCGACCCGGGAGATGATCTTACCGTCGCGATGCCCGCTGATCAGCGCGACCAGCGGCTTGCTCTTGGTCTGCAGCATCGGCGCCATGATCAGCCGCCCGTGCCACATCGCCAGGATGTAAGGCTCCGGGATCGGAGCGGCCTGCCGGTCGTATCGACCGGTCCACATCACGAACTTAAAATAGATCTTGGAGAAGTTGACGCCGAGCGACAGGACCGCATCCGATCGCGTAATGCGTTTGACGAAAGCGGGCGTGGCCATCCAGGAAGGGTCCGGGCAGAGATTGATAGGAAATCGCCAACGAGGCTGGCTTCGGCGGATCGCGGGTTTATACCCACTCGTTCACGCCTGCAAAACCTCGTCGGGACGCCCGCCGCCGTAAAGGCTCACCAAGCCAATTGGAATGCACAAGAGAATGATCATCGCCATCGACGGACCGGCCGCATCGGGCAAAGGCACGCTCGCCAAGCGGCTGGCCGCACATTACGGCCTCAGGCATCTTGATACCGGCGTGATCTACCGCGCGGTCGCCAAGGCGATGTTGGACGCCGGCGCCAACCTCACCGACGAGGCGCGCGCCGCCGAGGTCGCGCGCACGCTCGACCCGGCGCGGTTCGACGATCCGGCGCTGAAGAGCCACGCGGTCGGCGAAGCCGCCTCGGTGGTGTCGGCCCATCCGCAAGTTCGCGCCGCCCTGGTCGAGTTCCAGCAGGCTTTCGCCGCCGCGCCGCCCGGCGCCGTGCTGGATGGCCGCGACATCGGCACAGTGATCTGTCCCGACGCCGAGGTGAAGATCTTCGTGGTCGCCTCGCCCGAGGTTCGCGCCCACCGCCGCTTCCTGGAAGCCCAGTCCCGCGGCGAGCCCGCCGACGAGGCGGTGATCCTGGCCGACATCATCAAGCGCGACGAACGCGACAAGAGCCGCTCGGCGGCGCCGCTCAAGCAAGCACCGGATGCAGTCTTGCTCGATAATTCCTATTTGGATATAGAAGGCGGCGTCCGGGCCGCCATCGACATTGTCGAGGCCGTTCGAGCGGGCCGGCGTCGGGTCTAATCGACCAAACCGACGCCGTCATTGGAGGTTCGCCCGCTCCGCCGCCACCGCCGCGATGGCCGGATGAAGACCGCGAGATCCATCTCGGATTCGTCGCTTCTTTTGCCGCCGGACGTTCTGCTGGAATGCCCCAATCTGCGATCCGCTTCACCGCGGATCAACGTCTCGACCGTGCAGGCATGCTGCCGGCCCGCTCCGCACTGATGTGCTGGGCGGTCGTCAGGTTCGCGGACCCCTGACACTGTGCGCGCGAGACGGCCCTCAACCGAACTGCCGGCGACATCCGCATCTGGAGAACAAATGGCTTCGACTGACACTTACAACCCGACCCGCGACGATTTCGCCGCGATGCTCGACGAGTCCTTCGCCGGCGGCAACCTGCAGGAAAGCTCTGTTATCAAGGGCAAGGTCGTCGCGATCGAGAAGGACATGGCCGTCATTGACGTCGGCCTGAAGACCGAAGGCCGCGTGCCGCTGCGCGAATTCGCAGGTCCGGGCCGCGACAACGAGATCAAGGTCGGCGATACCGTCGAGGTGTTCCTCGATCGGATCGAGAATGCGCTTGGCGAAGCCGTGCTGTCGCGCGACAAGGCGCGCCGCGAAGAGAGCTGGGGCAAGCTCGAGAAGGCCTTCCAGAACAACGAGAAGGTGTTCGGCGTCATCTTCAATCAGGTCAAGGGCGGCTTCACGGTCGACCTCGACGGCGCCGTGGCGTTCCTGCCGCGCTCGCAGGTCGACATCCGTCCGATCCGCGACGTTGCGCCGCTGATGAACAACTCGCAGCCGTTCCAGATCCTCAAGATGGATCGCCGCCGTGGCAACATCGTCGTGTCGCGCCGGACCGTGCTGGAAGAGACCCGCGCCGAGCAGCGCCAGGAGCTGGTGCAGAACCTCGAAGAGGGTCAGGTGATCGACGGCGTCGTCAAGAACATCACCGATTACGGTGCGTTCGTTGACCTCGGCGGCATCGACGGCCTGCTGCACGTGACCGATATCGCCTGGCGCCGGGTCAATCACCCGACCGAGGTGCTGACGATCGGCCAGACCGTCAAGGTCAAGATCATCAAGATCAACCACGAGACCCACCGCATCTCGCTCGGCATGAAGCAGCTGCTGGACGATCCGTGGCAGGGCATCGAGGCCAAGTACCCGCTGAACGCGCGCTTCACCGGCCGCGTGACCAACATCACCGACTACGGTGCGTTCGTCGAGCTCGAGCCGGGCATCGAAGGCCTGATCCACGTCTCCGAGATGTCGTGGACCAAGAAGAACATGCACCCCGGCAAGATCGTTTCGACCTCTCAGGAAGTCGAAGTGCAGGTGCTCGAGGTGGATTCGGTCAAGCGCCGTATCTCGCTCGGTCTCAAGCAGACCATGCGCAATCCGTGGGAAGTGTTCGTCGAGAAGCATCCGGTCGGTTCGACCGTCGAAGGCGAGGTCAAGAACAAGACCGAGTTCGGTCTGTTCCTGGGTCTCGACGGCGACGTCGACGGCATGGTCCACCTCTCGGACCTCGACTGGAAGCTGCCGGGCGAGCAGGTGATCGACAACTTCAAGAAGGGCGACATGGTCAAGGCCGTGGTGCTCGACGTGGACGTCGAAAAGGAGCGCATCTCGCTCGGCGTCAAGCAGCTCGAAGGCGACCCCTTCGCCGAGCCGGGCGACGTCAAGAAGGGCGCTGTCGTGACCTGCGAAGTGCTCGACGTGAAGGAAAGCGGCATCGACGTGCAGATCGTCGGCACCGACTTCAACACCTTCATCAAGCGCTCGGAGCTGGCACGCGACCGCAACGACCAGCGCAGCGACCGCTTCGCGGTTGGTGAGAAGGTCGACGCCCGCGTCATCCAGTTCGACAAGAAGGCCCGCAAGGTCCAGGTGTCGATCAAGGCGCTGGAAGTGGCCGAGGAGAAGGAAGCCATCGCGCAGTACGGCTCGTCCGATTCGGGCGCGACGCTGGGCGACATTCTCGGCACCGCGCTCAAGCAGCGCGACAAGTAAGCCTCAGGCTTACCTCACGACATCCAGGGCTCCGGCATTGCCGGGGCCCTTTTTCGTTGCGCGTGACCCGCCATGCGACGGCCGGCGCCAAGTGGTCGCAGCGGTGCGGGCAGGCTGCCGCACGAACCATGTTTTCTTCATATTGGATTGTAATTGATGTATTTCGCTCATGGGACGGCAACGATCCCATCCGACAACCGAAACGATAGCGCCGACCGGAGAACCGCTGATGTCGCTTGATTCCGATGTGATCGTCGATCGCCGCCGGATGCGAAGGAAGCTGACGTTCTGGCGCGTGGCGGCTGTGCTGGTCGCGATCGTCGCCGTGGTGGCGATCGGTGCGATGGTGTCGCCGGCAGGGCGCGGCGCGCTCACCTCGACCGGCTCGATCGCCCGCATCAAGATCGAGGGGCTGATCCGCAGCAACGACGAGCGTGTCGAAGCGCTCGACCGGCTCGGCAAGTCGTCCTACTCGGCCGTGATCGTCCACATCAATTCGCCCGGCGGCACCACCGCGGGCTCCGAGGAATTGCACGACGCGCTGGCGCGGCTGAAGGCGAAGAAGCCGATGGTCGTGGTGGTCGAAGGGCTCGCCGCCTCCGGCGGCTATATCGCCGCGCTGGCCTCCGAGCACATCGTCGCACAGCAGACTTCGTTGGTCGGTTCGATCGGCGTGCTGTTCCAATATCCGAACGTGTCCGAGCTGCTGAAGACCGTCGGCGTCAAGGTCGAGGAAGTAAAATCGTCGCCGCTGAAGGCTGCGCCGAACGGTTTCGAGCCGACCAGTCCTGAGGCACGCGCCGCCATCGAGGCGCTGGTGAAGGATTCCTACGCGTGGTTCCGCGGCATGGTGCAGCAGAGCCGCAAGATGACTGACGATCAGCTCAACGTCGTCGCCGACGGCCGGGTGTTCACCGGACGCCAGGCCGTAGGGCTCAAACTGATCGACGAACTCGGCGACGAGAAGACCGCGATCGCGTGGCTGGAGAAGGCCAAGAACGTCAAATCCGGCCTGCCGGTGCGCGACTACAAGCTCTCACCGCAATTCGGCGACCTCACCTTCCTGCGCGCCGCAGCCTCTGTCGCGTTCGACGCTGCAGGCCTCGGCATGATCGCGCGCCGCGTCGAGCAGACCGGCGCGATGCAGTCGGTCGAACGGCTCGGCCTCGACGGCATGCTGGCGCTGTGGGCGCCGTCCGCGGGTCAGTGATCTCTGCCCGCGGGGCGTGCAGCCCGTGCGGTATTTTGACCCTGAAAGCGGGTTCAATGACGCCCATCGGACGCCCTTCGCCGGGGCGTCTGTCCGATTTAGCGTCTTGACAGTTCACGGCATTTTCACGGAAATGGCGGTCCGCACGCACGGACCACATCCTCGATGATCAAATCCGAACTCGTTCAGCGTATCGCCGAGCACAACCCGCACCTGTATCAGCGGGACGTCGAGAACATCGTCAACGCGATCCTCGATGAGATCGTCGAAGCATTGGCGCGTGGGGATCGGGTCGAGCTTCGCGGCTTTGGCGCATTCTCGGTGAAGCATCGTCCGGCACGCGCCGGGCGCAATCCGCGCACCGGGGCTCATGTGCCGGTCGAGCAGAAGACCGTGCCGTTTTTTAAGACCGGCAAGGAAATGCGTGAGCGCCTGAACCGCGACGGCGGCGACGACGCTGAAACCAGCGATACCGCGTAGCGCGACGCCCCATTGCCGAGCCAGGCGAGCGAATGACATGCAGAAATTCCTGACGGCCCTGGTGCTGATCCCGCTCGGTTTGATCCTCGTGGTGTTCGCGGTCGCCAACCGCCACATGGTCGACGTCTCGTTCGATCCGCTCGACCCCAGCAACCCGCTCGGTCACATCCGACTGCCGCTGTTCGTCGTGATCATCGTTACCGCCATCGTCGGCGTCATCCTCGGCGGTATCGCCACCTGGTTCGGACAACGGCGCTGGCGACGCGCCGCCCGCCGGCATCAGGCCGAAGCGATCGAAGCCCAGAACCAGCTCGCCAGCCTGCGTGCCAGCATCGCCACGCCCGCGCAGAGCGAGCCGCGCCGGCTGCTGCTCGAGAGCGGTTCCAGCGGCGCCGGGCGCGACAAGTCCCGCGCGACGTTGTAAGACTGCGCATTCTCTGCGGCGCCCTGGCGCGCCGGCAACCCAGATTCAGCGCACAGCCATGTCCACAATTGTAAAAATCTGCGGTCTGACGACCGCCGACACGCTGGAAGCAGCGGTCGAAGCCGGCGCCGACATGGTCGGCTTCGTGTTCTTTCCCGCTTCGCCGCGTCACCTCGACATCGACTTCGCCGATGCGCTCGGCCGTCAAGTCCGCAGCCGTGCCGCCAAGGTCGCGCTCACCGTCGATGCCGACGACGACCTGCTCGACGCCATCGTCGAGCAGCTGCGGCCGAACTGGCTGCAATTCCACGGCAGCGAGAGCCCGGAGCGGGTGCGTTCGATCAAGCGCATCTACGGTCTGCCGGTGATGAAAGCGATCGCGGTCGCGGGCCCGGAAGATCTTTCAGTGCTGCCGGACTACGCGGCGGTGGCCGACCGCATCCTGTTCGACGCGCGGCCGCCGAAGGACGCCACCCGCCCCGGCGGGCTCGGTGCAACGTTCGACTGGAAGCTGCTCGACGGCGTCAATCTCAAACTGCCGTTTCTGGTCTCCGGTGGGATCAACGCCGGCAACGTCGCCGAAGCGCTGCGGGTGACGCGCGCGCAGGGCGTCGACGTATCGTCGGGGGTTGAAACCTCCCCCGGCGAAAAGGACCCGGACCTGATCCGCGACTTCATCCGCGCCGCACGCGCGGCCTAACCCAAGAGCTGACATGAACCAAGCTTTGCCGAATTCCTTCCGGTCCGGCCCCGACGAGCGCGGGCATTTCGGCATCTATGGCGGCCGCTTCGTCGCCGAGACGCTGATGCCGCTGATCCTCGATCTGGAAAAGGCCTACGCGGAAGCCAAGGTCGATCCGGCGTTTCGCGCCGAGATGGACGGCCATCTCAAGCACTATGTCGGACGTCCCTCGGCGCTGTATTTCGCCGAGCGGCTGACCGAGCATTTCGGCGGGGCCAAGATCTACTTCAAGCGCGAAGACCTCAACCACACCGGCGCCCACAAGGTGAACAACGTGCTCGGCCAGATCATGCTGGCCAAGCGCATGGGCAAGCCGCGGGTGATCGCCGAGACCGGCGCCGGCATGCACGGCGTCGCCACCGCGACGATGTGCGCCAAGTTCGGTCTCGAATGCGTGGTGTTCATGGGTGCGGTCGACGTCGAACGCCAGCAGCCCAACGTGCTGCGGATGAAGGCGCTCGGCGCCGAAGTCCGCCCCGTCACCTCCGGCGCCAACACGCTGAAGGACGCGATGAACGAGGCGCTGCGTGACTGGGTCACCAACGTCCACAACACCTTCTATTGCATCGGCACGGTCGCCGGCCCGCACCCCTATCCGATGATCGTGCGCGACTTCCAGGCGGTGATCGGTCAGGAAGTCCGCGAGCAGATCATGCAGGCCGAAGGCCGCCTGCCCGACTCGCTGGTTGCCTGCATCGGCGGCGGCTCCAACGCGATGGGGCTGTTCCATCCGTTCCTCGACGATCCAGGCGTGGCGATCTACGGCGTCGAAGCCGCCGGCCACGGTCTGGACAAGCTGCACGCGGCGTCGATCGCCGGCGGCAAGCCGGGCGTGCTGCACGGCAACCGCACTTATCTGCTGATGGATGCGGACGGCCAGATCGAGGAAGCGCATTCGATCTCCGCCGGCCTCGATTATCCGGGCGTCGGCCCCGAGCACTCCTGGCTGCACGATGTCGGCCGCGTCAACTTCCTGTCCGCCACTGACACCGAAGCGCTCGACGCGTTCAAGCTGTGCTGCCGGCTCGAGGGCATCATCCCGGCGCTGGAGCCGAGCCACGCGCTCGCCAAGGTCGCCGACCTCGCACCCAAGCTGCCGAAGGATCACCTGATGGTCGTCAACATGTCCGGCCGCGGCGACAAGGACCTCGCGTCGGTTGCCGAACATCTCGGGGGCAAGTTCTGATGACCACCCGCATCGACACCCGCTTCGGTGAGCTGAAGCAGCAGGGCCGCCCGGCACTCGTCACCTTCGTGATGGCGGGCGACCCCGATCTCGACACCTCGCTGCAGATCCTCAAGGCACTGCCGGCCGCAGGCGCCGACGTGATCGAGATCGGCATGCCGTTCACTGACCCGATGGCGGACGGTCCGGCGATCCAGGCCGCCGGCCTGCGCGCCCTGAAGACCGGCACCACGCTGAAGAAGACGCTGGGGCTGGTCCGCGACTTCCGCGCCACCGACAACGTTACGCCGCTGGTGCTGATGGGGTACTACAACCCGATCTACATCTACGGCGTCGATGCCTTCCTGGCCGACGCCAAGCAGGCCGGCGTCGACGGCCTGATCATCGTCGACCTGCCGCCGGAAGAGGATGAGGAACTGTGCCTGCCGGCCATGAAGGCCGGGCTTAACTTCATCCGCCTCGCCACCCCGACCACCGACGAAAAGCGGTTGCCGGCGGTGCTCGCCAACACTTCGGGCTTCGTCTATTACGTCTCGATCACCGGCATCACCGGATCGGCCTCGGCGGATGCCTCGGCGGTCGGCGCCGCGGTGCAGCGGATCAAGCGTCACACCAACCTGCCGGTCTGCGTCGGCTTCGGCATCCGCACGCCGGAAGCCGCGCAAGCGATCGCCGCGCAGGCGAACGGCGCGGTGGTCGGTTCGGCGCTGATCGATGCGCTCAAGGCCAGCCTCGACGCCGAAGGCCGCGCCACCAAGGCCACGGTCGGTGCGGTGGCGGATCTGGTCGCCTCGCTCGCGGCCGGCGTTCGCGGTGCGAAACAGGCTGCGGAATAGCAGCAATCGAAGCAGGACGGTGGTCTGGACGGGGCCGTGCCCCGCCGCCATATCCTGACAACGCCATGAACCCAGGCGGCGCCCTGTCCGGCGACGCGCGGAGCACGTCATGAACTGGTTGACCAACGTCGTCCGTCCGAAGATCCGCAACATTCTGCGGCGCGAGACTCCGGAGAACCTCTGGATCAAATGTCCGGATACCGGGCAGCTCGTGTTCTACAAGGACGTCGAGCAGAACCAGTTCGTCATTCCCGGCTCCAACTATCACATGCGGATGGGCGCGCTGGCGCGTCTGCGCTCGATCTTCGATAACGAGACCTGGTACGACGTCGCGCTGCCCGAAGTCGTGGCCGACCCGCTGAAATTCCGCGACGAGCGCAAATACGCCGACCGCATCAAGGATGCCCGCACCAAGACCGGCGCCCATGACGCCGTGCGCGTCGGCTTCGGCAAGCTCGAAACCTCGCCCGTCGTGGTCGCCGTCCAGGACTTCGACTTCATGGGTGGCTCGCTCGGCATGGCGGCGGGTGAAGCGATCATCCGCGGCATGGAGCTGGCGGTCGAAAAACACGCGCCCTTCATCATGTTCGCGGCCTCCGGCGGCGCGCGGATGCAGGAAGGCATCCTGTCGCTGATGCAGATGCCGCGCACCACGGTCGCGGTGCAGATGCTGCGCGAAGCCAAGCTGCCCTACATCGTGGTGCTGACCAATCCGACCACCGGCGGCGTCACCGCCTCCTACGCGATGCTCGGCGACATCCACATCGCCGAACCGGGCGCGCTGATCGGCTTCGCCGGCGCCCGCGTGATCGAGCAGACCATCCGCGAGAAGCTGCCCGATGGCTTCCAGCGCGCCGAATATCTCAAAGACCACGGCATGGTCGACATGGTGGTGCATCGCCACGACCTGCGTCCGACCCTGGCGCGGCTGTGCCGGCTCTTGACCAAGTCGCCGGCCCTGACCGTCACCACCGCGGTCGAGGCTCCGGCCGAAGCCGCCGCCAAGGCCGAGCCGGAGACCACTGCCGCCGAGCCGCCCGCCGCTCCGGCGCCGACCGAGCCGCCGGCCCAGCCGGCCGCGCCGCAGGCGTGAGCGAAGGCACCGCGCCGCCGGCTTCGCTCGGCGAATTGCGCGCGATCCTGGCGCGGCTGAATCCGGTCGCGATCGACCTTACGCTCGGGCGGATCGAGCGGCTGCTCGCTGCGCTCGGCCATCCCGAACGTCAGCTCCCGCCGGTGATCCATGTCGCCGGCACCAACGGAAAGGGCTCGACCGTCGCGTTCCTGCGCGCGATCCTGGAAGCCGCCGGCCTCAAGGTCCACGCCTACACCTCCCCGCATCTGGTCCGCGTCAACGAGACCGTCCGGATCGCCGGCCGGCTGGTCCGCGATGATGAGCTGATCGCCGCGCTGGCGCATTGCGAACGCGTCAATGCCGGAGCGCCGATCACGCTGTTCGAGATCGAGACCGCCGCGGCCTTGTGGCTGTTCGCGCAGAATCCGGCCGATGTCACCCTGCTCGAAGTCGGGCTTGGCGGCCGGCTCGACGCTACCAATGTGATCGAGCATCCGCTCGCCTGCGTGCTGACGCCGATCGGCATCGACCACACCGAGTTTCTCGGCCCGACCGTCGCCGACATCGCCGCCGAGAAGGCCGGCATCCTGCGCCGCGGCGCACCGGTGATCGTCGCCGAGCAGCGCGACGAGGCGATGGAGGTGATCGAGTGCGAGGCGAAGCGGCTGCGCGCTCCGCTGTTCGCCTGCGGCCAGCAATGGCACGTCCAGCTCGAACACGGCCGGCTCGCCTATCAGGACGAACGCGGCCTGCTCGATCTCACCGCGCCCAAACTGTTCGGCCGGCATCAGATCGACAATGCTGGCCTCGCGATCGCGACGCTACGCGCGCAATCGCACTTCACGATTCCGCAAGACGCCTATCAGGCCGGGCTGCTGGCGGCCGACTGGCCGGCGCGGATGCAGCGGATCACGTCCGGCAAACTGCTCGATGACGCACCGGCTGGCTGCGAGCTGTGGCTCGACGGCGGCCACAATGCCGACGGCGGTCGCGTCGCGGCCGCGGCGCTGGGCGATCTCGAAGAACGCGTATCGCGACCGCTGGTGCTGATCGCCGGGATGATGGCGAACAAGGACGCAGCCGCGTTTCTCGCCAACTTCACCGGGCTGACGCGGCACCTGATCGTGGTGCCGATCCCGAACCGCGACGGCGCGATGCCGCCGGAGCGCCTCGCCGACGCCGGCCGCGCGCTCGGCTTGCGGGTCGAACTGGCCGATGACGTCCCGGCCGCGCTGCGCCGCATCGCGTCGCTGGCCTACGAACTCCCGCCGCGGATCATGATCGCCGGATCATTGTATCTCGCCGGCCATGTGCTGAGCCTCAACGGCACACCGCCGAACTAATCGTTCGGCTCAGGCCAGCAGCGTGATCGGATCGACCAGCTTCTGCGCGAGCTGGTCCATCGTGCATTGCCGCGGCGCCTTGTCGGGGCGCCAGCGCAGGAGACTGGTGCCATGGCGGAAGCGTTCGCCGCTGAAATGATCGTAGCAGACTTCGACCACCAGCTTCGGAGCAAGCGGCTGCCACTCAGCCGAGCGCGCCGTCGACCATCGGCTCGGTCCGCCCGGCGCATTGCCGGTGAAGCCCTCGCCGGGCAGCTTCTCCAGCTTGTCGGTTAAGGCCGGTTTCTCGGCCCGCTTCAGCGCCGAGGTGAAGCCGACGTGATGCAGCAGGCCGGCTTTGTCATAGAGACCGAGCAACAGCGAGCCGACCACTTTGCGGCCACCCAGCGGCGCGCTGGCGTAGCGGAAGCCGCCAACCACGCAATCGGCGCTGCGAAACCTCTTGATCTTCTGCATTCCGTCGCGATTGCCGGACTGATAAGCAAGGTCGCGCCGCTTGGCGATCACGCCGTCGGAGCCGCCACCTGCCTGCGCCAGCCACTTCGCTGCCTGCTTGGTACTGGTCGTGGCCGGTGATAGCCGGAACGTTGGGTGGCCCTTGAACTCCGTCTTCGCAAAGACTTCGAGAGCCTCGCGCCGCTGCGTCAGTGGCTGCGCCGCCAGCGCGTCGTCGCGCGGGCTCGCCAGCAGATCGAACGCCAGCAGCAGCGCCGGCGTCTCGACCGAGAGCTTGTTCACGCGACTTGCGGCGGGGTGTATCCGCTGCAGCAGCGCATCAAACGAAAATGTCCGCCGCTGCGGCACGACGATCTCACCATCGAGCACGAAGCGCTCGGCCTTGAGCTGCAGGGCCGCCGCAACTAATTCGGGGAAGTAGCGGGTGAGGTCTTCCCCCGATTTCGACCACAGCGCGATAACATCGCCGCTCCGTACCATCAGGCAGCGGAAGCCGTCCCATTTCGGCTCGTACTGCCACTCCGATCCGGTCGGGATTGCATCGACCGACCGTGCCTCCATCGGCTCAATCGGTGCGGCGGATTTGGTCTTCGATGACTTGGCTCTTGCCGCCACGCAGGACACCCTAAACGCAAAACGGCCGGCGGAATGCCGGCCGTTTCAGAACGTTCGTGGCGCGCCTGAGTTCAGACCGCTGCGCTGATCCACTGCTGCAGCTTGGCCTTCGGCGCGGCGCCGACCTGGCGCGAGGCCATCTCGCCGCCCTTGAAGATCATCAGGGTCGGGATCGACATCACGCCGTACTTCGAGGCGGTGACCGGGCTCTCGTCGACGTTGAGCTTCACGATCTTGACCTTGTCGCCCATCGCCCCGGCGATTTCGTCGAGCGCCGGCGCGATCATGCGGCACGGGCCGCACCACTCGGCCCAGAAGTCCACCACCACAGGCCCCTGGGCGTTGAGAACCTCGTTTTCGAAATCGGCGTCTGACACCTTACCAACGGCCATAGGATACCTCGTGAAACCGGATGAAGAGCGGCGGCGGGAATCGCGCCGTGATGACGGGTGAACGTAGGAACGCGCCGCGGTGCGGTCAAGCACGGCTCACGGCACCGTCAGATCGGCCTGCTCCGCGTCCAGCGCAGAGGCCGAAATCTCCATGATTTCAGCTGCTTCGGTCCAGAGCAGAGCGGCCCGGACAGTGCGCTGTGGATAGATCGCGCCGAGCACCGCCCGGTAGCGGGCGAGCTGGCGGACGTAACTGCGCGGCGCCTCAACCTCGACCCGCGGCGGCGCGTGGTTGGTCTTGTAATCGACGATCAGGACCTCGGTTTCGGTCACCACCAAGCGGTCGATCTGGCCGGAGACCAGCACCGGCCCGCCCCGCCGCTGCAGCCGGCCGACAATCGGCACTTCGGCGCGGCTGCCTGGACCGAACACCGCCGCGAACCTGGCATCGGCGATCAGCCCGAGGACCTGGGCGGCGAGCGCGCCGCGCTCCTCCTCGCTCCAGTCCGCCGCATTGCGGCTGAGAAACCGGGCTGCCGCGCCAGAGCGATCGGCCGCGGCGATCTCCGGCAGCGATTGCAGCAGCCGGTGCACCAAGGTGCCGCGCTGCAGCGCGCGGCTGCGACTGGCGTCGGATTCCCCTGGCCGCAACCGGCGCCGATCATCATCGTCGGCATCCGAGGGCCGCAACACCTGTTCGGCGGACGGCAGGCCGGGCGCCGGCCGGCGCAGCCAGTCCGGCAGGGACGGTGCATCGGACTCGCGGCTCGGCATCGCCGCGCCGGTTTCCTCGATCACGTCCTCGGGGCGGCAGTAGCGCTTGATCACGCCGTCGGGCGGGACCGGCTGCATCACCAGCCCGGACGATTCCAGCCCCTTGCTGATCAGGTCGTACCAGGAATGCGGCCGCACCTCGTTGCGGTTGCCCGGCATGCAGCCGCCGACAATCAGCCGGTCGGCCGCGCGGGTCATCGCGACATAGAGCAGCCGGCGATACTCGTCCTCGGTCTCCTCGATCATCGCGCTGCGCGCCTGCTCGACGATGTGCGGATCGTCGGTTTTGCGGCCCGCCCACACCATCGCGGCGACCGAGCCCGGCGCGGCGTTGCCGCCGGGCAGCCGGATCAGGTTGAGCCGCTGGGTGTCGGCCGGCGACGAAGTGGTGTCGATCAGGAACACCACCGGCGCTTCCAACCCCTTGGCACCGTGCACCGTCATCACCCGGACTTCGTCGCGGGAGATTTCCATGTCGCGCTTGATCTCGGTGTCGGCCTCGCGCAGCCACGCCATGAAGCCCTGCAGCGACGGCGCGCGCTTCTGCTCGAAGCTCAGCGCCAGTTCGAGAAACTCGTCGAGCGCATCGTTGGCCTCCGGCCCGAGCCGGCGCAGGATTCGGGCGCGGCCGCTGTCGCTGCCATCGCCGCCGAGCAGCCAGGCGTAAAATCCGAACGGCGTTTCGGCCTGCGCCCGCGCCGCGTAGTTCTCCAGCCGGCGCTGCACGGCCGCAAACTTCTGATCGCCCGCGGCATGATCGGTGAGCGCGGCACGGAGCGAACCCTTGCGCTGCCAGGCCAGCTTGAACAGGTCGTCGTCATCGAGCCCGAACAGCGGGCTCTTCAGCGCCACTGCGAGCGCCAGATCGTCCTGCGGCAACAGCAGCGCGTCGGCGAGGTTCATCAGGTCGATGATTGCGATATGCTCGGTCAGCTTCAGCCGGTCGGCGCCCGCGACCGGAATGCCGCCGCGCTTCAGCGCCTGGATCACCGCATCGAACGCGGACCCGCGCCGCCGCACCAGGATCAGCACATCGCCATAGCTCAGCGGCCGGCGGCGGCCCATCGGCCCAGTCTGGGTGCCGCGCGCGATCAGCGCGCCGATCTCGGCCCGCACCTTGTCGGCAAGCCGGACCTCGGGACTGGTTTCGGACACCGCGTCAAACGGTGCCTGCCAGCCTTCGATCTGCTGACGATCGTCCGGAACTTCGAGCGGCCACAGATCGATCAGGCTCGGCCCGGCATCGGCGAGCGACTGATGCAGCGGGTAGGTCGAGTCGGCGTGGATGCTGCGGTAGATCGCCGGGTCACGAAATACGTGATCGACCGACTTCAGGATCGCGGCGCCGGAGCGGAACGAGTAGTTGAACGAGACCTTCTCGAAGGTCAGGCCGGCCCCATGGAATCGGCGCTGCAATTCGTTGCGCTGCTCGGCGAACTCCTTCGGCACCGCGCCCTGGAACGAGAAGATCGACTGCTTCTCGTCGCCGACCGCGAAGATGGTGCGCCGGACGCCGTCGCGGGCGCCTTCACCCGCAGTAAATTCATCGATCAGCCGGGCGACGATCTTCCACTGCTTCGGCGAGGTATCCTGCGCCTCGTCGATCAGCACCTGATCGACGCCGCGGTCGAGCTTGAAATGCACCCACCCGGCAGCGCCGCTGTCGAGCATTGCCAACGTCTTGTCGATCAGGTCGTCGTAATCGAGCAGACCGCGCTCGCGCTTCTCGCGTGCGATGTTGCCCGCGACCTGCGCGGCGATCACCAGCAGCGCTCGCGTGCGTTCGCGCAACGCCAATGCGCGGCGTCGTTCGAGCAACCCGGCAAGCCGGGCGCCTTCGCGCTGCAGCCTTTCGGCGAGGCCCGGCGCGCCGTCGCCGAGCTTTTTGGTAATCAGGCTTTTGCGCAGGCCGCTATCCTTGGTGAAGAACACCTGGAGATAAGCCTCGATCTGCGCCGCATCGGCCAGCGCCAGCGCGGCGCGCAACCGCCTGCCCTGCGCCTGATCGTTAGCGCTACCGCCTTCGAAGGTCGCCGCGACCGCAGCCCATTCCGATCGCGGCAGGTTCGGGCCATCGACGATGTCGCGATCGGCCGCTTCGCAGCTATCGTCCGGCGCCACGCCGAGAGTCGCGGACAATTGCGCCATCGCGCGCTCGACGCTGCCTGCCTGCGCCACCCACGCCATGAAGCGATCGCGGCTCATGCAGGCCTCCTGCACCACATCGCGGAAGGTGACGTCGGCGGCGCTCGTCATCGCAAACGCCAGTGCCCGCCCGGCGTCGCTCTCCGGCGCCGCGGCGGCGCGCAGCAGCACGTCGAGGCTGGCGCGCTGCATCAGTTCGGCCTGATCGCGATCGTCGAGCACGCTGAACCGCGCCGGCACGTTGGCCTCGAACGGAAACTGCTGCAGCAACCGCGTACACAGCGCGTGGATGGTCTGCACCTTCAGCCCGCCGGGCGTCTCCAACGCGCAGGCGAATAGTTTTCGCGCCTGCGCCAGCAGTGAGGGCCCGACCGTTTTGACGCCGGTGGCGCGGATCGCGTCGGACAGCGCGTCGTCGTCGAGCTTCACCCAATGGCCGAGCGTGGTGAACACCCGCTCCGCCATGTTGGCGGCGGCCGCCTTGGTGAAGGTGATACACAGGATGCGCTCAGGCGATACGCCGTCGAGCAGCAGCCGGATCACGCGCTGCACCAGCACATGGGTCTTGCCCGAGCCGGCATTGGCGGAGACGAACACGGACGCCGACGGATCGGAGGCGATCTCCTGCCGGGCGCGGGCTTCGTTGGGAATGACGCGGCTCATGACGACGCGTCTCCGCGACCGCCGGCCGCCGACCATTCCTTGATCCGTGCCAGATCATCATAGGTGCCGTAGCGCTGCGACCACATCGATAGCACCAGCGAGCGATAGGGCTGCTTCTCGTCCTCGAAGCGGCGGACTAATCCTTCCAGCTTGGCGCGCGCCTCATCAGCGGCATCGTCGGGGTGCTGCGGCTCATCCTTGCGTTCGATCTTCAGTTCGAGCACGCGCTCATCGCCCGGCGGCGTGTTGCCGCTCAGCTTAACGTAAGTAAGCTCGCTCACTGAAGCCGCGGCCGGAATATCCGCAAAACCACCGTCGCGCAGAATTGCCGCTTCCAGTGTGAGCTGCGGCGACAGCCCCATCCGCACCTGCTTGCCGGTCGGCGGATGGCCGGTCTTGTAGTCGAGGATCGCGTAGCTGCCGTCGTCGCGCCGTTCGATGCGGTCGGCGCGCGCCGACAGTTCGAAATTGCGCTCGCCACCAAGCGGGATCATCAGCGTGCCGCGGCGCTCCGCCTGCACCTGCACGACGCCATTGCGGCGCTGCTGCTCCCACGCGGCAAACCAGGTGGCGATCCGCAGGAAGCGCGGCCACCACAGAGCGCGCGCCTCTGCATGGTCCATCAGCGGCGCAAAGTGTTTCTGGCCGATTTGGCGCAGCGCCGTTACCGGATCGTCGGGCAGAGCGTCCTGGTAGCGCTCGGTGAATTCGCCGAGCGCCGCATGGATCGCGGAGCCGCGATCGGCGCCCGACAGCGGCATGTCGACCGGATCGAGCGGCGACAGGCGCAGGATGTACTTGGCGTAGATCGTATACGGATCGCGCAGCCAATCCTCGATCGCCGTCACCGGCAGTTTCAGCGGCCGCGCGAACCGCGGCGGCCTCGGTGCAGGCTGCGCGATCGGCGCCACGCTCTCGGGGCGATCGAGTTCGTGCGTGTAGTCCAGATAGGTCTGCCCGCGCGCCCTCATCGCCTTCCAGCGATCCTCGCCGGCGACCGCTTCGAGCCGGTGCAGGAAGCGCGACGCCACTGCGGGCGCACCGCCGACCTTGGCGGCGTGAGTGATGAACACCTCGTCGGCGCCGAGCGCCTGCGCAAAGTCGTGTGCCGACAAACCGATGCGGCGCTCCGGCAGATCGAGGCCCAATTCGTGCCGCATCGGGCGGCTCAGCCATGGGTCGATCCGCGGCGCCGGCGGCCAGATACCCTCGACCAGGCCGCCGAGCACAACCCGATCCTGCTGCGTCAGGCGGGCTTCGAGCGGACCGTAAATGCGGATCGGCGCTTCGGCACGTTCGGGACGGCGGACTACGCGATCGCCGAAAGCGGTCTCGAACACTTCGCCATAGTCGCGCGCCGCGACCAATACGCCACTCGCCGGTCCGACTGCGGCGAGATCGTCGAATGCCCGCAGCAGTGCCGAGCCTTGCGGGCCTTCGAACGCTTCGACGATGCCGTCATGATCAGCCGTCAACGCCTTCAGGACGTCGCGATGCCGCGCGCCGATTTCGCACAGGTCGAGCGGGCTCGGTCCGAACGTCTCCAAGGGCGCGAGCGCGGCCTTGAGCTGAGCGATCAGTTGCTGCGCTTCATCGAGGCTCGGTTCGGACAATCGCGTGCGCGGCTCGGACGGATGCAGCGCGCTGGCCTCGCCGCGCTTCAGCTTGGCAAGCTCTTCCCGGAAGATCGCGAATTCTTTGGTAAGCCCGTCGCAGCCGGCGGGCGGCCGTGGCCCACGCAGCAACGCCAGTTCAAGCGTCTCGATCGCGCTGCGCCAGCCATGATCGGTGCGGCCGAGCCGCAGCAGCGGATGCTTGAGCAGCGCCAGCAGCGTCGCCGGTTCGCAACCTTCGAGCGCCGTCTCGGCCGCGAGCCGTGCGAAAATGCCGGGCTGCGTGTCCATCAGCGAGTCGCCGCCGGAATCGTCGACCGGCAGATGCCAGCGGCCGAGCGCGGCGACGACGCGGCGCGCCAGCGCGCGATCCGGCGTGACCAGCGCTGCGGTCTTGCCCTGCTCACGCGCCTCGCGCAGCACCACCGCGATCGCCAGCGCCTCGGCTTCCGAATTCGGCGCTTCGATCAGCGTCAGTCCGTCAGTGCCTTCGCCGATCAGACGATCGACCTCGGCATCCTTCAGCCGGTCGTGCCACACCGCCGTCGCCGATGACGGCCGCAGCGCCTCGGAGGCGAGGAGTTGGCGGCCGTGCCGGGCCGGCGTGCCGAGCTGCTGCACATCCCGGCGTGTCACGCCCATCCGGTCGAGCAGGCCATGCATGGCGTATTGCGGATGGTTCGGCGACGGCGGCGTGATGAGCTTGCCCTGCCGGTCGCGGCTGCCGCCGATCAGATTCCACGCCGCGTCGTCGAGATCGACATCGAGGCCGGGCAGTACCACCGCGCCGTGAGGCAATCGCGCGATCGCGGTGAGCAGCTTCGCGGTCGCCGGCATCGAGCCGGTCGAGCCGGCGGCAATCACCGGACCGCTGCGCTGGGTCGCCAGCCGCTGCGCCTCGGCATCGATCAACCGGTCGCGGCGAGCCGCGGGTTCGATCCGGTCGGTCTCTGTCAGATATTGCGGCCAGGCGTGGCCGGCGATCTTGAGAAAATCGAGCGTCAGGCTCCAGTAGCGATCGAACGCATCGGGCACCAATGTCTCGAGTGCCGACCAGTCGACGCCGCGGGTCGACATATCGTCGATCAGCCGCGCCATATCGTCGGCGAGCGCCAGCGCCGAGGCCGGACCGCCGACCACCAGCGGCGCCTGCGCCGGATCGTCCGGCTTCAGCCGCGCCGCCCAGCTCGCGATCAGCTGCGCCAGCAACAGCCGGCGCGGCAGCCCGTCGAGCGCGGGCGGAATCTCCAGATCGGCGAGGCCAGATGCGACCTGCGAAAACGCCAGCTCATCTTCATCGATATCGCCGAGCGCGACGATCCGCGGCAGCAGCACGGCATCGGCACCGAGCACGTCCAGGAAGATCTCGCGCGCCATCCGGCCGGCGCGGCGCGTCGGCAGATACAGCGTGGCGTCGGCAAGCCGCTCCGGCGCGGTGCGTGCCTCGAAACCGTCGACCAGCCGGCCGTCGACCAGCGCCGCGATGGTCGTGCGCAAAAACGGCGCCGAAGATGGAACGCTGAAAAGGTGCATCGATGTCCTGATTCGCCTCCGCCATCATGGCACGGCAAATCCGGCGAAAGGAGGTGGCCGGCGCAGGCCGACCTCTCAGGCGACGCTGGCGAGATACGCCCGTTCGGCCGCAGGCACCGCATCGGGCGTGCCGACATGCATCCACAAGCCGTCGAGTCGCAGCCCGTGCAGGCGATGCTGCTGGCCGGCGCGATCGAACATCTTGGTCAGCGAGAACTCGCCCAGCGGCGCGTCCTTGAAGATCGCCGGCGACATGATCGCGGCGCCCGCATAGACGAACGGCACCACCTCGGTCTCTTTGCGCTTGTGCAGGCTGCCGTCGGGGCTCATCGCAAAGTCGCCCTTGCCCGCGTAGCCGATGCTGTTCGCGGTCGGCGCCATCAGCAGCAGGATGTCCATCCGGGCCGGATCGAACGCTTCGGCGAGCCGCGCAAGATTCGGCCGCACGCCGTCGATCCACATCGTGTCGGCATTGAGATGATAGAACGGCGCATCGCCGAGCAGCGGCAGCGCCTTCACCACCGCGCCGCCGGTGCCGAGCACCTGATCGCGCTCGTCCGAAATGATCACCCGCGGGCTGGTCCGCCCGGCGACGTGATCGATGATCTGATCCGGCAGATAGTGGACGTTGACGACGGCTTCGGCGACGCCGACTTCGGCCAGCCGGTCGAGCACGTGGTCGAGCAACGGACGGCCGGCGACGCGCACCAGCGGCTTCGGCATATGATCGGTGAGCGGGCGCATCCGCAGGCCGAGGCCGGCGGCCAGCACCATGGCTTTGTGGGGACGAACGGTCATGGTCTCCGACTCGGAACGCGCCGGGCGGCGCGAATCGATTGTATCACGCGGCTCCGAACGGTCTATCGGAGGCGGTCATTGGGTAGTCGGCGATCATGACGACGATACGACGGCGCGCGGTTCGGCGCGGGAGCATTAGGCAGCGCAGACGCGGCTCAGGCGTTCTCGACTTGCGCCGCGCGCTTCTTCTTCCGGTCGAGACGCAGGAAGGTGACGCCGATCTGGTCGCCGTTGATCCAGCTCAGCTCGCAGCGGCGATAGGCCAGTCCGGTCGACGACAGCAGCAGGAAGAATTCCTTGAGGTTGAGACCCTCGACCGTTCCCTCGACCGTGAGCTTGGCACCCAACTCGGAGACGTCTTCGATCAGGCAGGGACGGCGCCAAGTGCCGTCGATCGCCATCATCTGCGCGCGCAACCCACGATCGAAAACGACGCGGCCGTCCTTATTGCGTTCGGCAACCATCTCGAAGTCCTGCGGTTCGGTCTTGGCGTCGCCGGGCCATGCCTCGGCGACCCCGGAACACTACGGGGCCGATTCTAAAGATGCGTAAAGGAAATCCGCCGAATCAGAGCGGTGGCGGCACGTGGTCACGGTACCAGGCCCGGACCTCGGCAAGCGCCGGATGTGC
Source organism: Rhodopseudomonas sp. P1 (assembly GCF_039642825.1). NCBI lineage: Bacteria > Pseudomonadati > Pseudomonadota > Alphaproteobacteria > Hyphomicrobiales > Nitrobacteraceae > Rhodopseudomonas > Rhodopseudomonas sp. P1. Next base: position 89,818 of record NZ_CP088006.1, read on the forward strand.
CAGCGAACGGGCCAGATACGCCCACACCCGCGGCTGATGCTTCAAATATTGCGGCTTGCCGTCGCGCCGGTTGAGCCGGGCGAAAGTTCCCAATAGCCGCGTGTTCCGCTGCGCCGACATCACCGCGTAGAGCCGCGCGAAACCGGGAGCGTCGAACTCCGGATCGGCGGCAAGCCGGGCTTTGACGTAGCGGCCGAGCAGCGACAATTCCGTCGCTTCCGGCACGTCGATGCGGGCGTCCTGCAGCAGCGACACCACGTCGTAGGCGGCCGGGCCCAGCACGGTGTCCTGGAAGTCGATGACCCCGACGCGCTCGATGCCGGGACGATCCTCCAGCCAGATCAGATTCGGCGAGTGATAATCGCGCAGCACCCAGGTCCGCGGCGCGGCCGCTATGCCGGCGAGCAGCTTGCGCCACAGCGCAACGAATTCGGCCCGCAACGCTTCAGACGGCGGCGCGCCGCGATCCGGCAGATACCACTCGGGCATCAGGCCGACCTCGATCATCATCGCGGCTTCGTCGAACGTCGGCACCGCGTAGCTCTCGCGCGTCGACAGCGGCAGGTGATCGGGCAGCGGCTTGGCGTGCAGCGCCGCCAGCATGTCGGTGGCAGCCTGATAGCGCGCCGTCACCGGCGCCGGCGGATCGCCCTCGACGAAACTGACGCGGCCGAGATCTTCGGTGATCAGGAAGCCGGCATCGAGATCGGCGTGATGGATCGCAGGCGCCGAGAAACCGCGCTCGCGCAGGCCCTGCCCGATCGCGACGAACGGCCGGACGTCTTCGGCCAGATGCACCGCGGCACTGTAACTCTTGCCGGCATAGAGCGCCGGACCGTCCGGACGGCGCGGCGCGTTCATCAGGATCACGCTTTCTGCGCCGCGCTGCAGCCGCGCGTAGGAGCGCGTCGAAGCGTCGCCCGGCATGTGCCGGCGCTCGGCATCGGCGTAGCCGGCGGTCTCAATGAAGCTGCGCAGCGCCGCGAGCCGTTCGACTTGCTTCACGGCTTTGCCGTGCCCGGTGATTTCCGCCGCGCGCGCCGACGGGCCCAGGGCCGGACGATGACTGAGCGCGATGTCGATGCGGTCTTCCGGCAGCGCCGCGCCGGCGCGCTCGGGCCATTCGATCAGCACCACGGTGCCGTCCGGCAGCGGCGACAGCCCGATTTCTTCCAGCTCGGATGGATCCTCGACCCGATACAGATCGGCATGCAGCAGCGGATAAGGCGGCAGATCGTAGGTCTGCACCAGCGTGAAGGTCGGGCTCGGGACTTCGAGCGCGTCGTCGTCCGCCAGATAACGGATCATCGCCCGCGCCGCGGCTGTCTTGCCGGCGCCGAGATCGCCCGACAAGGTCACGACATCGCCGGGGCCGATCAGAAGCGCAACCTCGGCCATCAGCCGCGCGGTCGCCGTCTCGTTGGCGAGCGCGACCGAGAATGTCGCCACCGCGCTCATTCGGCCGCGTGGCGTCGAGCGGCCGGCTCGATCGGAAATTCGCAGGTCACCGACGTGCCGCGGCCGATCGCCGACTCGACCTGGACCTTGCCGCCGTGGAGCTCGACGAACGAGCGCACCAGCGACAGGCCGAGCCCGGCGCCGCGATGCCGCGAGCCCTGCGGATCGCTCTCGAACAGATCGAACATCTTCTCTTTGAACGCCGGCGCGATGCCGGGACCGGAGTCGGTCACGGTGAACGCCACGCGGGTCTCGCCCCGGCGCACCGTCAGCCGCACCGTCCCTTGCGGCGGCGAGAAATCGACCGCGTTGGCGAGCAAATTGTACAGCACCTGCACGACCCGCCGCTCATCGCCGACAAAGCTGTCGATCGCCGGATCGATATCGACCTGCAGCACGATCTGATCGCGCGCCAGCCGGTCCTGAATGCCCTCGGCGGCCGCATCGATCACCTTGCGGATGTCAATCGGCCCGAGATTGAGCGTCATGGCGCCTGCGTCGATGCTGGCGAGATCGAGGATATTGTTGATGATCGCCATCAGCGCATTGGTCGAGGTCGTGATGTAGTTCACGTACTCGGCCTGCTTCTCGGTGAGCGGCCCGGTCGATGGATCGCTGAGGAAGTGCGCGAAGCCGATGATCGTGGTCAGCGGCGAGCGCAGTTCGTACGAGACGTGGTGGACGAAATCGATCTTGATGCGATCGGCCGTCTCCAGCGCCTCGTTGCGCTCGCGCAGGGCCCGCTCGACATTCTCGGTGTCGGTGATGTCCTGGAACGTCAGCATGGTGGCGCCGTCGGGCAGCGGCATGGTCTTGCAGGCCAGCACGCTGCCGTCCTTGCGCTCGAGCTTGAGCAGGACATGGCGGCGATCGTCGATGCCGGTGATGGCGCCGCGCAGCGCCTGCCAGAACACCTCGTCGTCGAACAGCGGCCGGCACCACTCTTCGATCGCCTCGATGTGCGGCTGGCTCTGCAGCGCCTCGGCCGACAGGTTCCACATCCGCGCGAACGGCGGGTTGAACAACTGCGCGCAGCCGTTGGAGCCGAACACCGCGACGGCTTCCGAGAGATTGTCGAGCGTTTCGCGCTGGACGTCGATCAGGCCGCCATAGCGGCGCTTGAGATCGAGGCTTTCGGTGACGTCGTCGAACAGATAGGTGACGCCGCCTTCCGGATTGGGCGTGGTGACGATGCTGACCGCGCGGCCGTCCGGCAGGTACCAGACGTCCTTCTCGGCTTCGACCGCCCGATAGGCTTCGTGCAGCTTGTTCTTCCACGCCTTGAAGTCGCGCTCCTCCGGCAGCTTGCGCTCGGCGCGCAGGCGGTCGAGCACGGTGGAGTCGTCGGGATGGCTGTCGAGGAAGATGCGGTCGAGGTCCCACAGCTTGCGATAGGAGTCGTTGTAGAACGACAGCCTGCGCTGAGCGTCGAACACCGCAACGCCGGAGGACAGCTGATCGAGTGTGCGCCGATGTGCATCGGCCATCCGCTCCAGCGCGGCGCCGAGCGCGGCGGTTTCACTGGCGTCGACCGCGATGCCGGCGCTGCCGCCGGTCACCTTCAGGGCGCGGACGTCGAAGTAACGGCGCTCGCCGCCGACCACGATCGGCAGCCGGCCGGAGTATTCGTAGCCGTCGCTGAGCGCCCGCGCCAGCGCGGCACGATCGGAAGAATCGAGCAATTCGAGATTGCGGCCGATCGCGTCCGCGGCGTCACTGGCATCGGTCGCCCGCGCATAGGCGGCGTTGGCAAAGCTGAGCGTGCCGTCGGAGCGGCGGGTCCAGATCGGCCACGGCGCGGCGGTGGCGAAGCCGCGCAGCATCTCGGTTTCGTCCTGCAGCGCCTTGAAGCGCCGGCTCATATCGGCAAGTTCGCGGCGCACGCCGCTGAGTTCGCGGATGCGGACCACGGCCTGACCGCCGACGGCGCGCCCCATCGCCTCGATCGACCGGCCGGTCGAGGTGACGAGCTGCAGCAGAAAGCCTTCGCCCTTGTCGAGCAGCGCGTCGACGGCGTGATCCATCTGCAGCGCCGGCTCCGGCGGCAGCCAGGTTCCGAACGCGAGCACGCGTTGCGGCTGGCGGCTCTGGGTCTCCGGCGGCAGGAACAGCGCGGTGTCGCCGCTGATCTGCGGACGGCTGTCGCCGGCGGCCCAGGAGATCAGCACCTGCGGCTCGGCGAACAGCAGCGCCTGAAAGCGGTCGGACTCGGCCTGCAGCCCCTGCAGGTCGGCGCGCAGCCCCGCTTCGCGCGCAAGCGCGCGCTGCCGCGTCCGCACCAGCATGATCGCAGACATCACCGAAAAGCCCAGCGCCGCGAGCGCGATGATCAACGTCATCATCTCGTGGCGGTTGAGGTCCAGCAGCAGCGACGACGTGATGGCGGCCAGGTGATCGTCTGCGGCTCGCGCCGGCGAGGACGCGACCATCACGGCCGTCCCAGCCAAACCATGCACCAGGGAGGTGCACGACAGACTGGTCCGACGTATGGACCCCAATACGCCTGACATCGATTGCCCCAAACCGCACGGCGCAACTGACAAGCCGCGCCATAGCCGAATCGGAGGACATTATCGCCATCGCGACTCGGGGGGTAAGAGTCCAGACCGTGAACGGAGTCATGACCGTCCGCAAACGGACGATTTATATTTTCCCGCGCCGATTCCGGTCGTGCTTGACACTAAATCTAGTTGAGTCGCGGAACTAACACCTCAACGCGGCGCCGCCACTCAGCGGCCGGTCGAGCCGAAACCACCGGCGCCGCGGCCGCTTTCCGGCAGCACCTCGACCGCCACGAACTGAGCGCGGCTGACCGGGGCGATCACTATTTGAGCGATGCGTTCGCCGCGGCGGATCGTGAACGGCTCGGTGCCGTGATTGATCAGCAGCACGCCGATCTCGCCGCGATAATCGGCGTCGATCGTGCCCGGCGCGTTCAGCACGGTGACGCCGTGCTTGGCGGCAAGGCCCGAACGCGGCCGCACCTGAGCCTCGTAGTTCTCCGGAAGCGCGATGGTGAGTCCGGTCGGCACCAGCACGTAGCGGCCGGGCTGAAGCGTCAGCGGAGCGTCCTGCGGGACCGCGGCGGTCAGGTCGAGCCCGGCGGCATGCGCGGTCTGATACTCCGGCAGCGGCAAGCCTTCGCCGTGCGGCAGATGGCGAATCGAAACGGTGATCTTTTGGGTCATGCGGGAACTGCCATTGCTTGAGCGATCCGCGCCACCAGCGCGGTCGCGACTTCGTCCTTGGTCATCAGCGGCCACGATTCGAGATCGGTGGCGGCACCGTTGCGCATCAGCAGATGCACGGTGTTGCGGTCGCCGCCCATCACGCCGGTGGCCGGCGAGACGTCGTTAGCGACGATCCAGTCGCAGCCCTTGCGGGCCAGCTTGGCGGTGGCGTTGTCGATCAGGTTTTCGGTCTCGGCCGCAAAGCCGATCACCAGCGGCGGCCGGCCTTCAGTCAGCTTCGAGATCGTGGCCAGGATGTCGGGGTTCTCGGTCAGTTGCAGCGGTGGCGGCCCGCCGGCGCCCTTCTTGAGCTTCTGTATTCCTTCACTAGCAACGCGCCAGTCTGCGACGGCGGCGGCGAAGATCGCCACATCCGCCGGCAGCACCGATTGAACGGCAGCAAGCATCTCGCGCGCCGACTCCACGCGGGTGAGGTCGACACCTGCCGGCGCCCGTAGCTCGACCGGACCCGAAATCAGCGACACCTCGGCGCCGGCGGCGGCCGCCGCGGCTGCGATCGCGTAGCCCTGTTTGCCGGACGAGCGGTTGGCGATGTAGCGCACCGGATCGATCGGCTCGTGGGTCGGGCCAGCGGTGATCAGCACGCGCTTGCCGAGCAGCAGCTTTGGCGGCTGCGGCCGCCACAGCGCTTCGGCGGCGGCGGCGATCTCAATCGGCTCCGCCATCCGGCCGACGCCGGCCTCGCCGCGTTCGGCCATCTCGCCGGCATTGGGACCGACCATCGCGACGCCGTCCTGCTTAAGCTGGGCGACGTTGCGCCGGGTCGCGGCGTTGTTCCACATCAGCGGGTTCATCGCCGGCGCCAGCAGGATCTGGCGATTGGTGGCGAGCAGGATCGCGGTCGCAAGGTCATCGGCATGACCGCCGGCGATCTTGGCCATCAGATCGGCGGTCGCCGGCGCGACGACAATCAGGTCGCAGTCGCGGGCAAGGCGGATGTGCCCGGCATCGAACTCGCTCGAGGGGTCGAACAGATCGGTGTAGCAGCGCTGATGCGACAGCGCGCTCGCAGTCAGCGGGGTGACGAACTGCTGGGCCGCCTTGGTCAGCACCACACGGACGTCGGCACCGCGATCCTTCAGCCGGCGGATCAGGTCCATCGCCTTATAGGCCGCAATGCCGCCACCCACGATCAGCGTCACCCGCGCGCCCTGCTGCGGCTGGGCGCGAGTGCCTTCCGGCGGATCTTCCGGCGTCGGGACTGAGGGCACGGAAGGGTCGGCCGACAAAGGCTCTGCGAAGCCGAGCCGCCTGTGGCAGGCGTCGCGCAGGATCACCCGGACTTCGTCTTCCATCGAGCGGCCATTGGCAGCCGCTCGTTGGCGGAGTTCGGCTTTGAGGACGTCGTCGAGCTTGCGGATCGTCAGATTGGCCATGACGAAAAGCTAGCGGATGCAGGCATTGCATTCAAGGCATGAATGCAATGCAATCAGATCATCCGCGACAGCGCGATCAGAACCCCAATGAAGGTCGCAGCGATCACCCACAGCGCCACCGTCCGGCCCCTGGTACGGCCGCGCTCGGTGCGGCCAATCGCAGCGATCGTCTCCGGCGCCAGCACCAGGCCGTCCTTAGTCATGACCTCGAGCTGATTCAGCACGGTGACGGCCCGCGACACGATGGTCGGCAGGCTGGTCAGCGTGTGGCCGAGCTCGCCGGCGCCGGCGAGCGCGCCTTCGACCTTGCCGATCGGCCCCAGATTGCGCTGGATCCACTCGCGCACCACCGGGTCGGCGACCTTCCAGATATCGAGCTTGGGATCGAACGACCGCGCCACGCCTTCGACCACCACCATGGTCTTCTGCAGCAGGATCAACTCCGGCCGGGTCCGCATGTCGAACAGGCCGGTGACCTCGAGCAGCAGCGTCAGCAGCTTGGCCATCGAGATTTCTTCGGCGGTGCGATTGTGGATCGGCTCGCCGATCGCACGGATCGCCTGCGCGAAATTCTCGACCGAGTGATGCGCCGGCACGTAGCCGGCCTCGAAATGCACCTCGGCGACGCGGCGATAGTTGCGGGTGATAAAGCCGAGCAGGATCTCGGCAAGAAAACGCCGCTCCTTCGGCAGCAGCCGCCCCATGATGCCGAAATCGACCGCCACCAGCTTGCCGTCGCGATCCAGGAACAGGTTGCCCGGATGCATATCGGCGTGGAAGAAGCCGTCGCGCAGCGCATGGCGCAGGAAGCTCTGGATCACCTTGCGGCCGAGCTCGATGGTATCGACGTTGGCGTCCTTCAGACGGGCGTGATCGTTCAGCGGGATGCCGTCGATCCACTCCATCGTCAGCACGTTGTGGCTGGTGCGATCCCAATCGACGGTGGGGACGCGGAAGTCCGGATCGTCTTTGGTGTTCTCGGCCATCTCGGACGCCGCGGCCGCTTCCAGCCGCAGATCCATCTCCATCGCGACCGAGCGCGACATCGTGTTGATGACTTCGACCAGCCGCAGCCGCCGCGCCTCGGCGGAATACAGCTCGGCCTTGTCGGCCACATAGAAGAAATCCGACAGGTCGCGCTTGAAACGCGCCGACACGTTGGGCCGCAGCACCTTCACGGCGACCTGCTTGCGGACGCCGTCGACCTCGATCTCGCCGCGATGCACCTGGGCGATAGAAGCGGCCGCCACCGGCGGGCTGAGGCTGACGAACAGATCGCGCAGCGGTCGCTCCAACGAGGTCGCGATCACCTCGTTGGCTTCGTCCTGCGAGAATGGCGGCAGCCGGTCCTGCAGCGCTTCGAGATCGCGCGCCATCGCGACGCCGACGACATCGGGCCGGGTGGCGAGGAATTGGCCGAGCTTCAAGTACGCCGGGCCGAGCCGCGTCAGCGCCCGCGACAGCCGCGGGCCGGACTTGGCGCCGCGCCGCTCGATCAGCCGCGCCAGCCGGATCGGCACCTGACCTGCAGGCGGAATCAACGCCGGATCGACCACGCCGAACACGCCCTCGCGCGCGAACACGAAGGCGGCGCGGCCGAGCCGCGCCACATGAGTAAGTGCTGCGATCACAAACGCCAGCCCGAATGCAGCGCGACGATGCCGCCGCTCATCACCTGCCAGTTGGCGCGCGCAAAGCCGGCGTCACGCATCATCTCGGCGAAATCATACGGCTTGGGGAATTTGCGGATCGATTCGACCAGATACTGATAGCTGTCGGCATCGCCGGTGACGACGCGACCGATCTCCGGGATCACCTTGAACGAGAACAGATCGTACAGCTTGGACAGGCCCGGCACGTCGACCGACGAGAACTCCAGGCACAGGAAGCGGCTGCCCGGCTTCAGCACCCGATAGGCTTCCTTCAGCGCCAGATCGATCCGCGGCACGTTCCGGATACCGAACGCGATGGTGTAGGCGTCGAAGCTGCGGTCGTCGAACTGCAGGCTCTCGGCATTGCCCTCGACGAAATCGACCTTGTCGTCGAGATTGCGCTCGACCGCGCGCTGGCGGCCGACTTCGAGCATGTCGGTGTTGATGTCGCAGACGGTGGAGTGAAAGCCAGCGCCCGAGGCCTTGGCGGCCCGGAACGAGATATCGCCGGTGCCGCCGGCGACGTCGAGCAGCCGGAACGGGGTGTCGTCACGCGGCGGGTTGAGGGTCGTGATCATCACGTCCTTCCACAACCGGTGCATGCCGCCCGACATCAGATCGTTCATCAGGTCGTAGCGGCCGGCGACGCTGTGAAACACGTCGTTGACCAGCGTCTGCTTCTCGTCCAGCGGAACGTCGCGATAGCCGAAATGCGTGGTCTCGCCCGGCTCAGTCATGCCTTCAACTCCTGCGCGCGGACGGTTTTTCAGGCCGATTGCCGCCCGAAACACGAAAACGGCGGTCCGCAGCGGACCATATAGCGCGCTTGGTGCGGAGGCGCTATCACCTGAATGCCTTAACTGGCTGACGCCAAATGTAGAATGCAACGACGGACGGCGCCGGCCGCAATCGCCGGGTTGTCGCCGCCATGCCTGAAATTCAAGCCAATCAAGTGGCTTAAAGCCCTTCCGAGCGAGCCCGATGCCCGAACTCCCCGAAGTCGAAACCGTCCGCCGCGGGCTGCAGCCGGCGATGGAGGGCTTTCGGATCGACCGCGCGGTGGCGCACCGGGAGAACCTGCGGTTTCCGCTGCAGAAGGACTTCATCGCCCGGCTCACCGGCCAGACCGTCACCGGGCTCGGCCGGCGTGCCAAATATCTGCTGGCGGACCTGTCGAGCGGCGACGTGCTGCTGATGCATCTCGGGATGTCCGGCTCGTTCCGGGTGATCGAGGCCGATGGCGAGACCACGCCGGGCGAGTTTCACTATCCGCGCAGCGAGGACCGCACCCACGACCACGTGGTGTTCGAAATGGCGTCCGGCGCCCGCATCGTGTTCAACGATCCGCGCCGGTTCGGCTTCATGAAGGTGTTTCCGCGCAGCGAGATCGAAACCGAGCCGCACCTGAAGGGCCTCGGCCCCGAGCCGCTCGGCAACGCATTCGACGCCAGCCTGCTGGCGAAGGCCTGCGCCGGCAAGCAGACTAGCCTCAAGGCCGCGCTGCTCGATCAGCGCGTGGTTGCCGGGCTCGGCAACATCTATGTCTGCGAGGCTCTGTTTCGCGCGCACCTGTCACCAAAGCGCAAAGCCTCAACGCTGGCCAATCGCAAGGAAGAACCGACCGACCACGCGGTGCGGCTGACCGAGTCGATCCGCGAGGTGCTGGGCGAAGCGATCAAGGCCGGCGGCTCATCGCTGCGCGACCATCGCCAGACCAGCGGAGAGCTCGGTTACTTCCAGCACGCGTTCAAGGTTTACGACCGCGAAGGCAAGCCGTGCCCGACCTGCGGCGGCACGGTGCAACGCTTCGTGCAGAACGGCCGGTCGACGTTCTGGTGCCCGAAGTGCCAGAAGTAGTCGGCTTCGGCGAAATGAGCTCCAATCGGGATAATCTAGCTAGATCAAGGCTTTGGTATAGACCAAGCCCATTCGAGACTTGAAACTGTTGTCGTTGAAACTAAGTATCTCGTACGGTATTGTATGCATATGAAGCGATAGATCGGTTGGAAAAGCGCTTCCCCGCCAAGTTCTCTTGGTCCACGCGTGAGCGAGATAGGCCGAAAGGCCAAAGTGGAAACCGAAACGAGGCCTCCTTTCGGGGAGGCCTTTTTCTTTTCAACGCGGTGCAAACTTCACTGGCTGGTTGACCAAAATCTTGTGCGCCAAGATCACGAAACGAATGCTGTTCGGACGTCTGCTGAAGCTCGAGCCTGCTTCAGCGAGGTAGGCACTTTCGACCGTCAGGCGCAAATCGGCCTCGGCGTAGTTCGCGGCCCTTTGGAGATCTCATAAGGGCGCTTCTCCAGTTCGAGCCGAACGACGTACACATAATTGCGACGTTGTGAAGTCTGGTGAACCTTGCTGCGTGGCAGAGCTTCGATCAGCTCTGGGAGTTTGAAAGAAAGCTCGTACCGGATCGGACAGAACACTCTGTGTCGATCTTTCGCTTCCGTCACGACAATCTGGTCGGGCGAGTGGATGCCCTGGATAAACTTCTCAGTATAGCAATGATTGGCGAAGCCAACGTCGATCAGCAATTCCCGATTCATCGGCGCGCAGGGGCACGCAATTCTCATTGGCGCGAGATGACCAATCGGCATCTCCTCGCCGCAATAGACGATCGGCTTCACGGAATTCTGCTTTCAGCAATCTCATAAATATCAGCCGAAGATAATGAGACGCGTCGATCCGACCAACCCTAATTTGCTGGGCAATCCGAGCTGCACGACGCTTACTTCCGTACGCAGATCACGCGGACGACGCTCGCTTTGGGATCCTTGGTGGTACCTTCGACCGGCTTCACGCCGACGCCGGTGAGATAGCTGCGGACGGTGTCGGCGGTGATCAGCGTCGCCTGTGCCGCAGCGCCATCCGCCGCTCCTGCGACAAGTGGCAGACGCAGCGTCGTCAGCCCCGCGAACCGTCCCTCTGCATCGCGTGCCGGCGCACCGGAAAACCCGAGGCTCGGCGGCGGCGTTACTACCAAACCGCCGGTGGTGCCGGCAGCGGTGAGCTGCGCCTTGACGGTGCTGACGGCAGCGCCGCCGCCCTGGCTCTGCGGATCGGCGACGCCGGTGATCTCGACAGCTCCTGACTTGGCCGCGCCGCCGCCGATCGGCAGCGGCTTGAGCTCGGACGCGCCGTAGATCCGCAGCAGCGCCAGCTCGGGCTCCTTGCTGCGATCGGCCAGATCGGCAGGACCGTAACCCGCAACAACGATCGACAGGCAGCCCTCGACCGCCTCGCGATCGGTCAGGATCGCGCCGTCGGCGCCCACGATCGTGCCGGTCGAATATTCGACCTTCTTTCGCGGCGGTGGGCCGGCCTGGACGCCGCCCGGAAACGGATTGTAGGCGCTCGACATGGCGACGACGACCGGCTGCATCGTGCCTTCGGTGGCCTGGTCGTACAGCACGGTGAGGATGCGGACCTCGGCATCCTTGAAGCTGCCGCGGATATAGAACTTCTTCTGGTTCTGAGTGCCCGACAGCACGAAGAAGTCCGGCTTGATCGCGCTGTATTCGATCTTGCGGCCCGGCTCCTTCTTCTCCTGCTCGGCGAGCTTGGCGATCGAGACGTCCGCTTCCTTACGCCGCGACAACGCGACCTGAATCGTCCCGGTGGAGGAACTCCAGCGCGTGCCATTGCCGTCGGAAGCCTGTTGCGGCACCAGCCGGGTCGGTACGCCGACCCGCGCGCCGGTGACCGGATCGGAAACCAGCTTCCAGCCGACGCTCGCCTGCAGCTTGCGCGCCGCCTCGGCGAGCTGACCGCGCTCCTGCGGATTGAGCACACCGGTCGGCTTGTGCCCCTGATTGGTCTGAAATTGCTTGATGGCGACGATCATCCGATCGGACACCTCGCCATTGATCAGGCCATTGTAGTCGCCGGTCCAGGCGAGATCGGATTGAATCGCCTGCCGCTCACCCTGCGCGAGCGTTCTGGCCGTCTCCGCAGGGGTCTGCGCTGCCGGCGGCGCAGCCGCGGTCTGCTTCGGCGCAGCGTGTGCGCCATGCGCCGCCAGAGTGGCGGCACCGGCGACGATCAGGGTTGCAGCCAGCATCGATCTCATGACAATTCCCGAGCAACGTTGCGCCATGCGCAAATAACCACAACCGCTTGGTCGGCGCCAACGCTGCGCCGGTTCGACGCGCGGCACCGCGCACAATGTCTCGCCTGCCGGAAATCGCACCTTCGACCGCAGGAAAGGATCAGCCGGATGCGCGTCTTCAAGATGACGGTGCCAGTCTGGCCGTGGAAGTGAAGGATACCATCCGATCATGCTGAGTGCCGAGGAACTGGAACGCTACGCCCGCCACATCGTGCTGCGCGATGTCGGCGGCCCCGGACAGGCGGCGCTGAAGGGTGCGCGGGTGCTGGTGGTCGGCGCAGGCGGACTCGGCGCGCCGGTGCTGATGTATCTGGCCGCCGCCGGCATCGGCACGCTCGACATCGTCGACGACGACATCGTCACGCTGTCGAATCTGCAGCGCCAGGTGATCCACGCCACGCCCGACATCGGCGCCCGCAAGGCCGACAGTGCAGCCAGCCGGATCCTCGCTCTCAATCCCCACGTCCGCGTGGTGCAGCACCGGGTGCGGCTCGACGGCTCCAATGCGCTGGCGCTGATCGGCGGCTGCGATCTGGTGCTTGATGGCTCCGACAATTTCGCCACGCGCTATCTGGTGTCGGACGCCTGCTATCTGGCCAAGAAGCCGCTGATCACCGCGGCGCTCGGCCAGTTCGACGGATCGCTGACGACGATCCGCGCCCACGAGTGCAACGCCGCGGGCGAGCCCAACCCGACCTATCGCTGCCTGTTTCCCGAACCGCCGCCGGCCGGCACCGTGCCGAGCTGCGAGGAGGCCGGAGTGATGGGCGCGCTCGCCGGCGTGCTTGGCTCGATGATGGCGCTGGAGGCGATCCGCGAGATCGTCGGCTTCGGCGAAGGGCTGGTCGGCCGGCTGGTGATGATCGACGCCCGCGCGATGCGGTTCGAGACGCTGCGCTATAGCCGCGACCCGCAAAATCCCCTGAATGGCGATGCGCCGACCATCACCGATCTAAGCCGGCACCTGTGAGCCGCACCCTGGCCTGAGAGCTGCGCCACGTTGGCTCTGGACAGTGCGAGCGCTTCGCAGGCATCACTGTTTCCAGCGCCGTTGAATCGGCGGGGCGGTGAGGACGGCGGAGGGTCAGACCCAGATGGCGGGCACGGCGAAGCGCGGGCTGTTTTCCGGCGACGGGATCGCGGCGCCGCTGCGGCACGCACTGTTCCGGCGGATCTGGCTGGCAAGCCTGTTGTCCAATCTCGGCCTGATGATCAATGGCGTCGGCGCCGCCTGGGCGATGACGCAGATGACCGCGTCCGCCGACAAGGTGGCGCTGGTGCAGACCGCCCTGATGCTGCCGATCATGCTGGTGGCGATGCCGGCGGGCGCGATCGCCGACATGTACGACCGTCGCCTGGTGGCGCTCGCCGCGCTCGGCATCGGCCTCGCCGGCGCGACGACGCTGGCGGCGCTGGCGCATCTCGGGCTGGTGACGCCCAACACCCTGCTGCTGTTCTGCTTCGTGATCGGCACCGGCATGGCGCTGTTTGGGCCGTCCTGGCAGGCCTCGGTGTCCGAGCAAGTGCCGGCCGAAACCCTGCCGGCCGCGGTCGCACTGAACGGCATCAGCTACAATATCGCGCGCAGCTTCGGCCCGGCGGTGGGCGGCATCGTGGTGGCGGCTGCCGGCGCGGTGGCGGCGTTCGCCGCCAATGCGGTGCTGTATCTGCCGCTGCTGATCGTGCTGCTGCTGTGGCGTCGGGAGAGCGAGCCGCCGCGGCTGCCGCCGGAGCGGCTGAACCGCGCGATCGTCTCCGGCGTGCGTTACATCACCAACTCGCCGACGATTCGGATCGTGCTGACCCGCACCCTGGTGACCGGCATCGCCGGCTCTTCGGTGCTGGCCCTGATGCCGCTGGTGGCGCGCGACCTGTTGCACAGCGGCGCCGAGACCTACGGCCTTCTGCTCGGCGCGTTCGGCATCGGCGCAGTGATCGGCGCACTCAATGTCGGGATTGCGCGGCAGCGCCTAAGCAGTGAAGCCGCGGTTCGGCTGTGCGCGATGATCATGGGCGTGGCGATGGCGGTGATCGCGATCAGCCGTTCGCCGCTGCTCACCGCCGCCGCGCTGGTGATCGCGGGCGCAGTGTGGATGCTGGCGATCGCGCTGTTCAACATCGGCGTTCAACTGTCGGCGCCGCGCTGGGTGGCGGGGCGTTCGCTTGCGGCATTCCAGGCGTCGATCTCCGGCGGCATCGCGATCGGCAGCTGGGGCTGGGGCCATGTCGCTGATCTGTCCGGCGTCGCGCCATCGATGCTGCTGTCGGGACTTGGGATGCTGGCTTCTCCGGTCCTCGCCTTCCTGCTGCCGATGCCGCCGGTCGGCACCCGCACCGAGGATGCCGAACTGCTGGCCGATCCGGAAGTGAAACTGGCGCTGACGTCACGCAGCGGTCCGGTGGTGATCGAAATCGACTACCGGGTCGACGCCGACGAAGCGCGCGCGTTTCACAACGTGATGCAGGAGGTGCAGCTCAGCCGCCAGCGCAACGGTGCCTATGGCTGGTCGATCGCCCGCGACGTCGCAGATCCCGAATTATGGACCGAGCGCTATCACTGCCCGACCTGGCTCGATTATCTGCGCCAGCGCAGTCGTTCGACCCAGGACGACCGCGCGCTGCACCGGCGCGCGATCGCGTTTCATCGTGGACCGGAGCCGGTGCGGGTGCGCCGCATGCTGGAGCGGCCGTTCGGCTCGGTGCGCTGGAAAGAGGAATCCCCCGATCGCACCACCGCGACCGAGGTGCTGCCGGTCGCTGGCGTCAGCGGCGGTTCGACCTAGGATCGATCTCGTCCGGCGTCATGGTCGGGCTTGTCTTGGCTATTCCGGTCTTGGCCATTCCGGGGCTCGCTCCTGGCGAACCCTCAAGAACCCGGAGCCCTCGACAGACAAGGCATGGACCGATGACGGAGAGTTATTACTGACCGTTGTCAGTCAGCACCTTGGCGCATTTGGCGCTGAGCTTGGCGCGATGCTGCTGCAGGCAATTCAGAATCGCCCCGTCGGACTCGTTCATCACCGCTCGGCACAGACGCGACACATCCCGGCCACAGCCAGGGTCGGGGCGGCGCTCCTGAGCCTGCGCGGCACCGGCGATCAGGGTGAGGCAAAGGAGCGGACCGACGATTTTCAACATGCTTGGTATCCAAAATCAGAGCTGAGCCTGTTCAGCTGCATCAATGCGATGTGTGCGCAACCGTTCCCGTAGCGGTCGTCGCAGATGACGACCGCTACACGACAGGCCGACCGGTGGTGGCGGACAAAACCTTCTAGCCGTCGTTCGGAACGATGACGGTCGGCTTGGTCATCTCGACGACGTCCTTGGCCTGGTCGGTGAGCACACGGAATTGCGTCTGCAGGAATTCGGTCTGGATCCGAACCACGTCCTGAAAGTCCTTGGCATGCAGCAACTGCTGCGAGAAATCGAAGGTCGCCTGGACGTTGCGGTCGACGTAACCCTTCAGCGTCGTGGCCTGGCTGCTCTGGCCCATCGGCACCACCGACATGCTCTTGCTGATGAACTCGAGGTAGTTGGTCATCGCGCCGCGCGCCTGCTCGAGGTTCTTGGTCATCACGTTCAGGATGACGTCGGACGAGTTCTTGTCTGCCATCGCGATCTCCTCGAGGCTCTCCGGCTACCTAAGCATCAGATGGCCGCACGGCCGGAGCCCTGTGCACGCCATTCACGCGCGACAATGATCGCAAAATCTGCAGCGCCGTCCAGTACTAACTGCGGAGGATTTAAAGATGCCTAACCGCCGACGCGCGAACGGCGGGCGTGGAGCTGGCCACACCCGCCGTTGCCGATGTCGTCGTGAGCGCGCGCCGCCGAAACGGCGCTGCGCCGAATTAGTTGAAGCGCGCGCGGTCGAGCTGATCCAGGCCCTTCTGCGACCGGTAGATCTCCAGGCAGTACCAGGCCAGCACCAAGAGCGTGCCGATGCGCACCACCGAGGTCGGCAGCATCAGGCTGAGCGCGATGATCAGCAGCGGCACCGCGGCGGCCTTCACCACCTTGGCGCGGTCGTCGAAGATCGGGAAGAACCAGACCTTGTTCTCCGCCGCCCAGAACGGCGGCTTCACGCGCTGCAGACCGTAGCGCGACCAGGTGTCCTTGAAGCCGAGTTCGCGGGCCCACACCAGATACAGCGTGACCCAGAATGCCAGGAAGGCGACGACCACGGACATCGGTCCGGCGGCGAAGCCGATGAGCAGCAGCACTGCGACGGCGAGTGCGATGAACCAGTTTTGCATCGGAGAGAACCTTTGAGACTGACGGGAGCCCGCGGGTGCTTGGATCAGCCGCCGGCTCCCAGAAGCGAACTGCCTGCGTTACTTGCGGGCGCAGGACACCACGATGGTGGAGGAGCTCGGGCCGCAGCTCGCGGTCATCTGCCCGTTCTCCAGAGAAAGGTTGTCGCTGAACTTGGCGCTGCTCGGACCGATGCAGATCGCGGAGATCAGCGCTTCATCCGCCTCGCACGAGGTCGGGCAGCCGTTGGACGAGCAGGTCGACGACGTCACGGTGCGGAAAGCACTGACCGGCGGCGCGACCGGCGTGGCGGCGACGGCGGGTTCGATCAGGGCCGGGTGAGGCACACCGACCTGGTTCACCACCGACAGCGCGGCAACGAGCGCGATGGCACCGAGCAAGATCATCGATGAGGAGCGCATACTACCTCCATACCTGTTGGAATTGTCACCAGACGGTTTGCAACTGCAGCATGTTATCAACGCCCCGGAATTTCAACAGGCGCAAGTTTCAGCACGCTTAAGGACAGAGCAACCGCTACTAAGGATGACGTCGGCACAGCGCGATCGTCACCACAACGCGCGTCGGCGACACGCCGGTCACGGCGGCTCAACATCCAGCGCGGCCCGTCACGACCGACCGCTTGTTTCGATGTTACCGTCGCTCATCAGGCTGCGCGAGTTGGTGATTTGCCGGACAAGTGGAACAACGAACAGCGTAGGACGCGTCTTGGAGTGCGACCAAAGCTGACTGCGTGGCAGCGAGACGCATGCCGGCTCCGGGTTGGAGCACGACTCCGAAGCGATGATAGCTGCCGGTCTGCCGGATCGACGAACCCGACAAGGTCGAAGCGTGATTCGGCATTTCCCGGACACGGTGTCGCGGATGCCCGCAGCCGCAACTGATCGTTTTGTCCTGCGGTGCCGAATCACTTCGCGGTCGCGGGACAACGAAGGATTGGATCAGCGCGCCTTCAGCGTCTTCATTAAGGCGCCGAACGCCGGCGCGAAGTCTTTGAACAGTTCTTTGTCGCGATGCTGCAGCATCACGCCGCCGAGCAGTTTCAGACCGACGCAAAACGCCTTGGTCTCTTCGGGATCGAACAACCCCCTGTCGGTCACCCGGCGGATAATATCCGCGAGGTCGTCGTGGCTTTCGGCCGCAAAGCTGATCGGCGGGCTCAGCGTAGCGCCGTCTGGAATGAGCTTGGTGACGGCGATTTCGTAGTGATGGCGCATGTAAATACCTACACGGACGTGGCTACGCGACTAAACTAAACGGTTTAGTTTTTATTGCAAGCCTGTCAGCGAACCGATAGGTTGGGAGGCCTACACCTCCGTGACATCCCGGCCGACGCGCGAACCTGACATGCCCCGCCCCCGTAAGCAGCAAGCCATCGATCCGAATGGTGAAAACCGCAAGCTCCGACAGGTGCTCGCCGCTGCCCGAAAACTGTTCGCCGATCACGGCTTCGACGTCACCAGCATGGACGCGATCGCCCGCGAGGCCGGGGTGTCGAAGGCCACGCTGTATGTGCACTTCGCCAGCAAGGATGCGCTGCTGCTGGCGCTGGTCGATGACGAATGCCGCAACTTCGGTCCGCAAATGCTGTGGCAGCCCGACGGGCAGCCGATCGAGCTGGAGCCGGCGCTGCGCGCCATCGCCCGCGGCTACACCTCGTTCTTCCTCGACGACCGCGGACTCAAGTTGCACCGGCTGGTGATGAGCAACGCCGCGCGGTTTCCGCAAATGGCGGCGGTGTTCATGGCGGCCGGGCCGCGCCGCTGCGAGGAGGAGGTCGCGAATTTTCTCCGTGCCGCGGTGGCGCAACAGCTCCTCACCATCCCGGATATCGGCCTCGCCGCAGTCCAGTTTCTCAGCCTCGTGCAAGGCCGGCTGCAGCTGCAATGGGAATTGCAGCTCGGCCGTCCCAGCGAAGCCGACGTTCAAGCACTGATCGACGCCGGGATTCGCGTGTTTCTCGCCGCCTATCGCAACCCTGAAGTCTCATCATGAACAACGTACTTCTGCTCAAACTGCATCGCTGGACCAGTCTGGTGTTCGCGCTGCCGCTGCTCGCCATCATCGTCACCGGACTCATTCTGTCGGTCGAGCCGATGCTGCAAGGCCGCGGCCTGCCGGCCGGAACGCTCGATGCCGCCCGCCTCACCGGCCTGATCGAACGCTACGATCCGCAGGGCCAGGCGCGCGGGCTCGCGATCAACGCCACCGGCCAACAGATGCGCCTGCTCGGGGTCAATGCACCACCGATCGACCTCGCAACCGGCGAAGCCGCAGCCGCCAGCGATCCCACCGGCGACCTGCTGCTATGGGCGCGACGCACCCATGAGCGCCTGCTCGGCTACGAGTGGCTGGTGATCACCTCGACCATCGCCATGACGGTGCTGATGACGATCGGCGTACTGATGGGGCTACCGCGGCTGCGCAACAGCCTCGCCGGCTGGCACAAGGGCGCGGCGTGGTTCACGCTGCCGCTGTTGCTGCTCAGCCCCCTCACCGCGCTGTGCATGGCGTTCGGCCTGACGTTCTCCAGCGGCCCGCCGCCGGCCCGCATGACCATCAAGCTGACCGACGCGGTGCAGCAGATCGCGCAATCGCACGACGTGTCGCACCTGGCGATGATCGCCAATCGCGGCGGACGGATGATGGCGCGGATCTACGAAGATGGCGAGCTGCGCGCCTACACCTTCGCGCCGGATGGCGTCACGCCGCTGCCGCGCAACTGGCCGCGGCTGCTGCACGAAGGCAATTGGTCGACCTGGCTGTCCGGCACGCTCAACGTGATCACCTCGGTGGTGCTGCTCGGCCTGCTGGTCACCGGCGTCTGGCTGTGGACCCGGCGCAAGCTGCGGCGGCGCCCGCAGCGGCCGGCGACGCAGCCGGCCTGACGCAATCCGCGTGACGCACGGCAGGATTAAGAAAGCTTTAGCCGGATCGTTCAAATTGCACCCAAGCTGTGCACGGATCGTTGCAAGGTGCGGGCGTCTTCTGCCCGCACCTGTCCGCCGCAACGAGCGCGTCCATGTCCAGCATCTCGTCGATTGCCGTCTCCGGCCTGAAAGCAGCGACCCGCCGGCTGGAAGTGTCGGCCAGCAACATCGCCAATCAGCAATCGACCGGCGCGCTGCCCAGCGCCGACGGCACCGTCCCGGCCGGTGCGCCACAGGCTTACAAGCCGCTGCAGGTCAATCAAACCGACACATCGACCGGCGGCACTCAGACCAGCCTGGGCACGACCTCGCCCGCCACCGTGCCTGTGTCCGACCCGCAAGCGCCGTTCGCCAATGCGGACGGCATGGTGGCAGCGCCGAACGTCGATCTGGCGCAGGAATTCATCGGCCAGATGGTCGCGAAATACAGCTACACCGCCAACCTCGCCTCACTGAAGGCGGACCGCAACATGAGCAAGGCGCTGCTCGACGCCAAGGTGTAGGACTGACTTACCGTCATTGCGAGCGAAGCGAAGCAATCCAGCTCAGCGCACGGAGCTGGATTGCTTCGTCGCTGCGCTCCTCGCAATGACGGTGATTGATATTCCACGAATGGCAAATCGCCGCCGAGTGAACTAACCGATCGGCCCGCTCGCCGCGCGCGGGGCGAAATCGGGGATGCCGATCTCGTCCTGGCGGTGGCAGGCGACGTAGTGTTCGTGACCTGCGGCGTCGAGGAACGGCAACTCTGCCCGGCAGCGCGCCTCGGCGAACGGGCAGCGCTGCGCGAAGCGGCAGCCGGGCGGCGGATCGACCGGCGACGGCGGCTCGCCCTTGACCAGATACTTAGCCTTCAGCTCGTCGCGCAGCGGACCGGGCGGCACCGCGGCCGACACCAGCGACCACGTGTAGGGATGGCGCGGCTCGGTGAACAGCGCCGAGGCCGGCGCCTGTTCGGCGATCTTGCCGAGATACATCACGGCGATCTCGTCGCAGAACTGCTGGATGACGCCGAGGTCATGCGAAATGAAGATGTAAGTGAGTCCGCGCTCGCGCTGCAGCTTCTTCAAGAGGTTCAGGATCTGCGCCTGGATCGCGACGTCGAGCGCCGACACCGCCTCGTCGCAGACGATCAGCTCGGGTTCCGGCGCCAAGGCGCGGGCAATGCACAGCCGCTGGCGCTGACCGCCGGAGAACTGATGCGGAAACAGATCGGCGGCTTCCGGCGGCAGGCCGACTTCGGCGAGCAGCTTGCGCACGCGCGCGTCGCGCTCGCTGCGGCTGCCGATCTCGAGCAGATCGAGCGGCTCGCGGATCTGGTCGCCGGCCCTGCGTCGCGGGTCGAGCGCCGAGAACGGGTCCTGAAACACGATCTGCAGATGCTTGCGCGCCTTGCGCAGCGGCTCGCCGGTGAGCGGCATGATGTCTTCGCCGCGAAACACCACCTGCCCCGAGGTCGCCTGCACCAGCCGCATGATCGCCTGTGCGGTGGTGGATTTTCCCGAGCCGCTTTCGCCGACGATGCCGAAGGTGGTGCCGCGCTTGACGCGGAAGCTGACGCCGTCGACCGCGTGAACGAACGACGGCTTGCCCCACGGCCGCTTGCGGCCGGTGCGGAAGTGCACCACAAGGTCGTTGACGTCGAGCAGATAGGGATCGCCGTCGGCGGGGCGCAGATCTTCGTGGATCATCATGCGGCGATCTCCTCGGCACGCCAGCACGACACCGCATGCCCGGCCGCGATCACACCGAGCGGTGGCTGCGGCCGCGACCGGCAGGCCTCGGAGGCGTTGGCGCAGCGCGCCAGGAACGCGCAATCCGGCCCGCGATTGCCGAGCGCCGGCACCATGCCGGGAATTTCGCCGAGATCGATCCACTGCTCCGGCTTGGCGACGCCGACGGTGAGATGCGGCACGCAGCCGAGAAGGCCGCGCGTATAGGGATGGCGCGGCCGCGCCGCGATCTCATGTGCCGGTCCGGTCTCGATACAGCGACCGGCATAGAGCACGGCGATGTCGTCGGCGAGTTCCGCGACCGCACCGAGATCGTGGGTGATCAGCACGATCGCGGCTTCGGTCTCGTCCTGGAGCTGGGCGAGCAGGTCGAAAATCTGCGCCTGCACGGTGACGTCGAGCGCAGTGGTCGGCTCGTCGGCGATCAAGAGCTTCGGCCGGCAGGCGAGCGCCATCGCGATCATCACCCGCTGCCGCATCCCGCCGGACATCTGATGCGGATACGCCTTTGCCCGCTGCTCGGCGGCCGGGATCTGCACCGCTTTCAGGAACTGCACGGCCTGCTCGGCGGCGTCCTTGCGGCTGAGCCGGCGGTGATAATACAGCACCTCGGCGATTTGATCGCCGACGGTGTACAGCGGGTTCAGCGCCGTCATCGGCTCCTGAAACACCATCGACATCGCGTCGCCCCGCAGCGCGCGCATCCGCTTCGGTCGCGCGGTGAGCAGATCTTCGCCGTCGAGCATGATGCGCCCGCCGGTGACCACGAAGCCTTCCGGCAGCAGCCGCATGATCGCCAGCGCCGTCATGCTCTTGCCGCAGCCGGACTCGCCGACCAGCGCGACGGTGCGCGCCTTATCGAGGGTGAACGACAGATTCTCCAGCACCGGGACCAGATCGCCGTCGCGATTGGTCATGCTGACGCTGAGATTCTCGACCGACAGGACCGGCGCCATTATCACCTCCGCCGCAGCCGCGGATTGACCGCATCGTTGACGCCGTCGCCGACCAGGCTGACCGCCAGCACGGCGAGGAAGATCGCGGCGCCCGGGAACGTCACCGCCCACCAGGCGTCGAGCACGTAGTTGCGGTTCTGGCCGATCATCAGGCCCCAGCTCATGGTGTTGGGATCGCCGAGGCCGAGGAAGCTGAGGCCGCCCTCGAACAGGATCGCCGTGCCGATCGCCAGCGTCGCCGACACGATGATCGGCGGCAGCGCGTTCGGCAGCACCACGCGCAGGATCAGATGCAGACTGCCGGCGCCGGCGGCGCGAGAGGCCTTGATGAAATCCAGATCCCGCAGCCGCATGAATTCGGCGCGCGTCAGCCGGGCCGCCGAGGTCCAGCTCACGGCGCCGATCGCCAGCGTGATGGTCGACAGCTTCGGACCGAACAGCGTCACCAGCACCATCGCGAACAGCAGCGGCGGCAGCACCTGGAAGAACTCGGCGATCTTGACCAGGAGCGCGTCGACCCAGCCGCCGAAGAAGCCGGCGAGCGCACCGACGGTGACGCCGATCACGATCGTAATCAGCGCCGCCACCGCGCCCACCGTCAGGGTGGCGCGGCCGCCATAGATCAGCCCGGCCAGCACGTCGCGGCCGAGATAGTCTGTGCCGAGCGGAGCATCGGCGTCCGGCGGCGCGAACGGCATTCCGACGATGTCGAGCGGATCGACCGGATGCAGCCACGGTCCGAAGATCGTGCCGGCGATCAGCACCAGCAGCAAAACCGCGCCGGCGACGCCCGACGGGCTTTTCATGAATTGCCGCAGCGCAGCCCGGGCCGGCGACACCGCCTTCGGTACTTTGCTGACGCTGGGAACGGGCTTCTGTGCCATCGCGAGCGAAGACTCCATCGTGCTCATCGGGCACCTGCGCGGATGCGGGGATCGATCAGGCGGTACACCAGGTCGGTGAGGATATTGGCCGCGATCACCATCACGGCGGAGAAGAACAGTACGCCCATCAGCGTCGGGTAGTCGCGGCGCAGGATCGAGTCGAACACCAGCCGCCCCATGCCCGGCCAGGAATACACCGTCTCCACCAACACCGCGCCGGCGAACAGATTGCCGAACTGCAGGCCAATCACCGTGACGATCGGGATCAGCGTGTTGCGCAGCGCGTGCTTGACCAGCACCACCCGCTCCGGCAGCCCCTTGGCGCGCGCGGTGCGGATGTAGTCCGCCGACAGCACGTCGATCATGTTGACGCGGGCAAGCCGCGAATATTGCGCGACGAACACCAGCCCCAGCGTGATCGAAGGCAGCACCAGATGCTTGGCGACGTCAGCCGCGTAGGCAATGCCGGTTTTCGGATTGACTACGTCGGTCATGCCGTTGACCGGCAAGATCGGCCAAACCGAGCCGAACAGCAGCAGCAGCAGCAGGCCGGTCCAGAAGATCGGCGCCGCGTGGCCGGCGAGCGACAGCACGGTGACGCCGTGGCTGAGCAAACCGTTCGGGCGCCGGGCGCTGATCACGCCGAGCACCGTGCCGATCAACACCGCCACCACCAGCGAGGCCGCCGCCAGATACAGCGTGGCGGGCAGCCGCTGCAGGATCAGGCCGAGCACCGGCTGATTGAAGTAATAGGAATAGCCAAAGTCGCCATGCGCCACCTTGCCCAGATAGGTGAACATCTGTTCGAGCAGGCTGTGGTCGAGCCCGTATTTTGCCCGCAGCGCCGCGATCACCTCGGGCGACGCCCCACCCATCTCGCCGGCGATCACCTGCACCGGATCGCCCGGTGCAAGATGGATCAGGCAGAAATTCATCACCAGCACCGCCAGCAGCAGCGCGACGGCGTTGGCGAGTTTTCCGAACAGATGGGTGAGGAGAGCCATTGATGCTTCGTCGATCGAGATTGGCGGATCAGTTCTTCGGCGGAGTCGCCCAGTACAGCTCATCGAGCGGCGAGGCGACGCCCCACACCGTGGTCGGCAGGTTGCCGAGTCCCTTGGCGAACGAGGTGTGGTACGGAGTGGCGTTGATGTAGAAGATCGGCGCGTCTTCGACGACGATCTTCTGGAACTCCGAATACAGCGCCTTGCGCTTGTCCGGCGAGCTTTCCTGGGCGGCCTGGCCGAGGATCTCGTCGACCTTCGGATTGGCGTATTGCTGGGTGTTCGACCAGATGATGCCCTTGCGGATGTTCGAGCTGAGATAGGTCCGGTCGACACCGATCACCGGGTCGCCCCAGTTGAACACCGTATCCATGGTCATATCGAAGTCGAAATTGGCGACGCGCTGGGCCCAGGTCGGGAAGTCGGGCGCGGCACGGACTTCGAGATTGATCCCGACCCGCTTCAGCGCCGAACGTAGATATTCGGCGACGTTGCGCTGCTGCTCATCGTTGCCGGGGATGTAGTCGATCGTCAGCGTGGTGCGGACGCCGGAACCATCCGGCTTGAGCCCGGCCTCGTCGAGCAGCTTGTTGGCCTTGGCGATGTCGAATTTGTACTGCTCGACGCTCTTCTCTTCCAGCGGCGAGCCCGGCGCGATCGGTCCGGTCGACGGCAAGGCTTTGCCGCCCATCAGCTTCTTGACGATGAACTCGCGGTTGGCCGCATAGCCGATCGCCTGACGAACCCGCACATCGTCGAGCGGCTTCTTCTTGGTATTGAAGGCAAGCCAGTTGAGCGCACCGATGCCGGCAAAGCCCTTGTCGGTGACGACGACGTTCGGCGCCTTCTCCAGCCGCTCGATGTCGCGCACGCCGGTGAAATAGGGCACCATATGAACGTCGCCGCGCTCGGCCGACACCATCAGGGCGTTCGGATCCGAAATCAGCCGCACCACGATCTTGTCGAGCTTCGGCCGGCCCGGGATGAAGAATTTGTCGAACTTCTCCAGCGTGTAGTAGTCGCCCTGCTTGTATTCGGTGAGCTTGTAGGGGCCCGAGCCGACCGGCTTCAGGTTGGCCGGATGCGATTTGACGTCCTGGCCGTCGCCATAGACGTGCTTCGGCAGGATTGGCATCAGCGCCGGCGACATTGCCAGCAGCAGCGCCGGATGCGGATGCGTCAGCTCGATCACCGCCGTGTGCGGATCGGGCGTATCGACGCTCTCGACCGCCGCCAGCATCGTCTTGAACGGATGGTTGGCCTTGATGGTCATGATCGAGAACGCGACGTCCTCGGAGGTCACCGGCTTGCCGTCGTGGAAGGTGGCGTTCTTGACCAGCTTCAGCGTCACCGTCAGCCCGTCCTTCGAGACCTCCCACGACTCGGCGAGATAAGGCTGCGGATTCCATTTGTCGTCGTAGCGCAGCGGGCTGGCGAAAATCTGCGTGCTCGGCAGCGCGGTGGCGATACCGGACTGGACGGCACCGTTGAAGTGCCGCGGCACCTGAGTCGAACCGATCACCAGCGTTCCGCCGCTCCCCGCACCTTCCGCTTTGGTTTCGAGCGGCAGTCCCATCAGCGCAATGCCGCCGAGGGCTCCGACTACAAAGGATCGCTTCGTCAACATCATCGGTCAGAACTCCGCTGCAAGAAAGGATGGGCGAGGCAGGACATGGAAAGCCGCACGGCTTTCGCGGGGAGAAACTGGCAGGGCTGGCGTCATGACAGCGCTCCGGCCGGCGCCAAAGCGCGGTCGAGGATGGCGTCGAGTTCGGACGGCGGCGGCAGATCGGCGGTGCCGACGCCGACCAGCACGATGCCGGGCTCGGCCGGTCCGGCATCGGCCGGCGACAGGCTCCAGACGCTCTCGACCATCTGAAACACTTTGACGTCGTCTTCGCCGGCGAGGCGGCACGAGCCCTTCAGCCGCAGCAGCTGCGGCGGCAGCTTATCGACCGCACAGGCGAGCCGGGCGCGATCGAACCGGCCGGCGCGGCGATACGCCCAGCTCTTGAAGGTCGCGCCATGATCGATCGCCGCGGCATCCACCGCATCGGCCCGGAAACCGCGCGACGACGCAGCCGTCTCGAGCTCCGCCAGCGCCGGCATCGCGCCTTGCGCGGTGTCGACGATGCGCACGTCCGGACGCAGGCTGCGCACCGCGGCGCGCGCGGCAGCCAGAGCATCCGCATTCACCAGATCGGTCTTGTTCATGAGGACAATGTCGCAGCGCTCAAACTGGCCGCGCACGGTGTCGCCGACCTTGGAATCGTCGATCAGCTGCGCAATCCGGCTGGCGTCGGCCAACACGATCACCCGATCGAGCCGCAGCGACGGTTCGATCAGCGCAATCTCGGCAATCTTCCACGGATCGCCGACGCCGGAGGCTTCGATCACGATCCGCTCGAACGGCACGGCGGCGTCGAGGACCTGGCACATCGTGTCGATGAAGCTGGTGCCGATGCTGCAGCAGATGCAGCCGTTGGTCAGCTTCATCGTGGTGCCGTCGTGGCTCTGGATCAGCGTCGCGTCGACATTGACCTCGCCGAAATCATTGACCAGCACGGCCGTCCGAGGGCCGCCGCTGCGTAGCAGATGGTTGACGAAGGTGGTTTTGCCCGCGCCGAGAAAGCCGCCGATCACCGTGACTGAAATGGTCGCGGATGCTGCCGTCATGCGCGGGGCGCCTCCTTGATCATGCCGCCGACCACGGTGCCCCAGACCGCGATCTCCTTCAGCCGTTCCGGCGGAACGGCCAGCGGATCCTCATCGAGCACGACGAAGTCGGCGTATTTGCCGGTTTCGATGCTGCCGACCAGATGATCCATCTTCAAAGTATAGGCTGCGCCGATGGTGATTGCAGCAAGCGCCTGCTCGGTGGTGAGTGCTTCGGTATCCCGGCCCAGCACACGCCCGCTCGACGACACACGATTGACCGCACACCATGCGGTGAACAGCGGCGCCAGCGGCGTCACCGGTGCGTCGGAGTGGATCGCGAACGGCACCCCGATCCGCTGGGCGGTCCCGGTCGCGTCGAGCCGCGCTGCACGCTCCGGCCCCATCGTCAGCTCGTAGTGCGCATCGCCCCAGTAGTACAGGTGGTTGGCGAACAGATTGGCGCAAACGCCGAGATTCTTCATCCGCCGGAACTGCGCGGCGCTGGCCATCTGGCAGTGCTGCAAGGTGTGGCGATGATCGGGACGAGGCGCGACGGTCTGCGCGGCCTCGATCGCATCGAGCGCCACTTCGGTAGCCTCGTCGCCGTTGGTGTGAACGTGAAGCTGCACGCCGGCACGGTGATACGCCTCGACCAGCCGCGGCAGTTCTTCGGGCGCGATGTACCACAGGCCGTTGGCGGCACCGTTGTGATAGCCGGGCCAGCGCAGCCGCGCGGTGAAGCCCTGGATCGAGCCATCAACCACCAGCTTGACGATGCCGTAATGCAGCTTGTCGCTGGCGTGGCCGCGCAGCGTCTCCAACTTGGCGATCGCCTGTTCGGGCGTATGCGAGACCGCGGCCAGCGCCGGCACCAAGCGAACGCCGAAATCAGCCTGGCTGGTCGCGGCGCGATAGACCTCGATGGTCGGATCGGCGAGATCGTTATGCAGGTCGGTAATCGTAGTGACGCCCTGCACGCAGCACGACGCCGCATAGCGCCGCACGTCCGCCTCGGTGATGGTACCAGCGAGCGGATTGTGGCCGAGCGCACGGAACAGCCGCATCCGCGCCGGAATGCCCTGCAGCTCGCCGCTCGCCAAGCCGTCGGCGCCGGCGACGACGCCCGATATGTTGGTGGCATGCAGCAGCTCGGCGCGCTCGAGCGTCAGCGTGTTGACGTTGTTGATATGGAACGAGGCGTGGAC
This sequence comes from Rhodopseudomonas sp. P1, assembly GCF_039642825.1. Taxonomy (NCBI): domain Bacteria; kingdom Pseudomonadati; phylum Pseudomonadota; class Alphaproteobacteria; order Hyphomicrobiales; family Nitrobacteraceae; genus Rhodopseudomonas; species Rhodopseudomonas sp. P1. The sequence continues at coordinate 117,311 of NZ_CP088006.1, forward strand.
GACGAGGACCGGACGCTTGGTCGACACCCGGTCGAGATCCTGCCGAGTCAGCATCTTGCCGCCGATATGCAGCGGATCGAAGCCCCAGGCGTAGAGCGGCGAACCATCGTCGGGCAGCGCGGCTTCGGCCTGCTGCAGCCGCGTTACGATCGCTTCGATGTCCGGCACACCGGCCACTACTTTGCCTTCCGGCGAACGGCGGTCGAACGCGCCCACATAAGGCTGCTTCCACATCAGGCCTTCCATGATGTGGCTGTGGCCTTCGACGAAGCCAGGCATCAGCACCTTGTCGGCGAAGCGGGTATCGAGCCGCGCGCCACTTAACATCAGCTCGTCAGCGCTACCGGTCGCAACGATCCGCCCGTCTCGCACCGCAACATGCGTCGCGCTCGGCCGCGACGGGTTCATGGTGATAATCTTGCGGGCGGAATAAACGACGGTGTCAGACGGCACGCTTAGTCTCCAGGCTTGCGATTGCGAGCGTGAAGCGATCGTCCCCGTGGCACTAGCGCCAGATGCCGAGCACGAATGGAGCCAGGGCTATGCGCCAGCTGCCGCCTCCCATGGCTCGCTTCTTGCAGACGGTTTGTAAAAGCTTCATTCTCGCAATGACAGCCGTTTCGCGTCGTCGTGTCAGTCAGGGTATCGCGTCTTGGGAAAGCTAGCACAGCTCACATTCCGGGAGTCCACTGTGGCACGCACGCCTAACGGCGGTGCAATTGCCTCTTCAGATGCCGCCGCATTAGGCAAAGACGAGTTATTCTGGGGCGCGTTGTTTCGGGGCCTCAACCGCGGCGGCTCTTTCCTGCAATTGCAGATTCGCCAGATCATCGTGACGGCGATCGAGGATGGCCGGCTGCCGCTCGGCATGAAGATGCCGTCCAGCCGCGATCTCGCCACCGTGCTCAAGGTGTCACGTAACACCGTGGTGATCGCTTACGAGCAGCTCGTCGATCAGAACTTTCTGGTTTCACGGCAGCGCAGCGGTTACTTCGTCGCCGGCCTGCCGAAGAAGTTCGCCACCGAAACACCCGGCCTCACCGAGGTCACCAGCCGCGGCGACGAACACTGGGCAGATCGCTTCACGGTAATGCCGTCGGCGCATCGCAACATCGTCAAGCCGCTCGACTGGCAGACGCATCCCTACCCGTTCATCTTCGGTCAGTTCGATCCGAGTCTGTTTCCGACCAACGACTGGCGCGAAAGCGCCCGCGCCGCACTCAGCGTTCCGGAAATCAACAACTGGGCCCGCGACCTGATCGACGGCGACGATCCGGCACTGATCGAGCAGTTGCAGCTACAGGTGCTGCCGCGCCGCGGCATTCACGCCCGCGCCGACGAGATCATGATGACGATCGGCGCGCAGCACGCGCTGTATCTGATCGCGACGCTGTTCATCAACGGCCAGACCAAGGTCGGCATCGAAGAGCCGGGCTATCCGGACGCCCGCAATATCTTCCGGATGCTGACGCCCAACGTGGTGCCGCTTTCCGTCGATGGCGAAGGGCTGGTGCCGGACGCGACGTTCCAGAGCTGCGCGCTGGCCTATGTCACCGCCAGTCATCAGTGCCCCACCGCCGTGACGATGCCGCTGCCCCGCCGCGTCGAGCTTTTGAAAGCCGCCGCGGCCGGCGATGTGGTGGTGGTGGAAGACGATTACGAAGGCGAGCTGATGCCGGAGACGGCGACGCTGCCGCCGCTGAAGAGCCTCGATCGCGCCAGCAACGTGCTCTATGTCGGCAGCCTGTCGAAGGCGCTGGCCCCCGGTCTGCGGCTCGGCTACGTCGTCGCTCCCGCCCCGGTGATCCGCGAACTGCGCGCGCTGCGCCGGCTGATGCTGCGGCATCCGCCGCTCAACAATCAGCGCGTCGCCGCGCTGTTCATCGGCCTCGGCCACTACCGGGCGCATCTCGCCCAGGTCGGCCGCGTGCTGCTCGAACGCGCCAAGCTGCTCGACCAGCTGCTGCCGAAGCATCTGCCAAGCTGCAGCTTCTCGCGCGGTCCCGGCTCGACCAATTTCTGGGTGACCTGCCCGACCTCGATCGACGCCACCGCGCTGGCCGCAGCTGCGCTCGAACAGGGCGTCGTGATCGAACCCGGCGCCGTGTTCTCGATGGACGAAACCGCGAGCCGGCATTGCTTCCGGCTCGGCTTCTCCTCGATCCGCACCGACCGCATCGAGGTCGGCATCGAGCGACTCGGCAAGGTGCTGGCGAAGCAGCTCGAGGGCTGATCAGACGTCGCCGCGTCTCTGCGTCATTGCGAGGAGCGAAGCGACGGCGCAATCCAGCTCAATGCACGGAGCTCTGGATTGCTTCGCTTCGCTCGCAATGACGGGATAGGCGGCGCCCTCACATCAGCTCAGAGATTCCCTTCGCGGCGCTGAGCAGCGCGACGCCGCCGAGGCTGGCGATCGAGACGTGGCGGTGCAGCCGCTCGCTGCCGCGGCGGAAGCCCTGCTCGCCGATCCAGGTGCCGAACATCATCACCGGCAACGCCATCGCGGCCAGCCAGAACACATTCACGGTCGCGAGCCCCACCAGCGCAATGCTGGTGAAGCCGGCGATTGACGTGGCGAGGAAGAACACCAATAGCGACGCCCGCACTACCACGGCGGGAAACGGCCCCGACATGTAGTAGACGATCGCCGGCGGGCTCGGCATCGCGGCGAGGCCGTTGAACAGGCCGCACAGCATGCCGACGCCGGTCGTGACCGGCCGCGATGGGATCGCCTCGATCGCGAAGCCGCGGCCAAGCACGACCACCGCGGCGGCCGTGATGGTGGCGATTACGATCCGCGCTACCGGTGCCGGAGCGACGCTGAGCGCCAGCGCCCCGAGCGGCGAACCGATCACCGCGCCGACGATCAGCCAGCGCAGCGACGCCCAGTGGGCATCACGATGGTTGCGGCGGAGATCGTTCAGGCCGCCGAGTAGTTGTAGCAACACGGCCACCGGCACGGCTTTGGCCGGTGCCATGAACATGCCCATCAGCGGCACCGCCGCGAGCGCAAAGCCGAACCCGGTGAAGCCGCGCAACAGAGCCGCCGCCAATACCGCGCTCAGCACGCCGGCGATCGCCATCGGCGACGGCAGCGTCGACCAGAAGCTGGCGGATGCCTCGGCGATCAGCTCATGCATCACCATCGTCACCGCATATCGATGACGACGGTCTTCTTCTTGGTGAAGTGCTCGAGCATCGCCTCCAGCGATGCTTCCTTGCCGAGGCCCGACTTGCGGAAGCCGCCGTAGCTCAGGTTCGGCTGGATGGTGAGGTTCTGGTTGACCTGAACGTAGCCGGCATCGAGCCGCTGTACGGTGCGCAGCGCACTGCGCAGATCATTGGTCCACACCGTCGCGGCGAGGCCGAAGTCGCTGTCGTTGGCGCGGGTGATGACATCGTCCTCGTCATCCCACGGCTGCACGCAGACCACCGGCCCGAAGATCTCCTCGCGCATCAGCGGCGAATCCTCCGGCACGCCGGTGATGATGATCGGCTGCAGGAACAGGCCGTCCTTGAGATGGCTCGCGGCCGGCAGTTCGCCGCAGCGATCCACTTTGGCGCCGGCGGTGCGCGCGCCGAGATCGATGTAGGATTCGACCTTGGCCTTCTGCCGCTGCGAGATCACGGTGCCGATATCGGTCGCCTCGTCCAGCGGATCGCCGATCTTCAGCTTGCTGACCGCGTCACGCAGCGCCGCCACGAAGGCATCGATGAGCTTGGTGTGAACGTAGATCCGGCTCGCCGCGGTGCAGCTCTGGCCCTGGCGGGTGAACCGCATGCCGGCGATCGCACCGGCTACGACCCGCGCCATGTCGGCGTCGGGATAGACGATCATCGGGCTCTTGCCGCCGAGTTCCAGGCTGACCGGAATGATCTTCTTGGCCGCCATCTGATAGATCAGCTCGCCGACCGCCTGCGAACCGGTGAACGTCACCTTGGCGACGGCGGGATGCTCGACCAGCGCCGCGCCGCAGTCGTGGCCGGTGCCGCAGATCACGTTGAGCACGCCATCCGGCAGCAACTTCGCCATCAGCCGGGCCATTTCGATGGTCGCATACGGCGCTTCTTCGGAGGCTTTCACCACCACGGTGTTGCCCGCCACCAGCGCCGGGGCGATCTTCAACATCATCAGCACCAGCGGCACGTTCCACGGCAGGATCGCGGCGACGACGCCGAGCGGCTCGCGGCTGGTATAGGTGAGGATCTGCGGATCGAACGGCAACGTCTCGCCCTTCAGCTCCGACGCGAGGCCTGCATACATCATGGTGATATCGATCGCGGTCGCAACCTCGCCGCGGCATTCGGTGCGGATCGCCTTGCCGGTTTCGAGCGCCAGCACGGTGGCGATCACGTCGCTCCGTTCAGCGATTGCGCCCGCCGCAGCCGCTATCAGCTTGCCGCGCTGGCGCGCCGGCGTCGCTGCCCATCCCGGAAATGCTGCCGATGCAGCTTCCACCGCGCGCGCGACATCGTCCCCGGTCGCGGCCGGCGCCTTGCCGATCACTTGCCCGGTTGCAGGATCGATGACGTCGAGCGTGGCGCCGCCGACGGACGGCACCAGCGTGTTGCCGATCAGGTGACGGGCTTGAAGTTGTGAGATCACCTCCGTCACGGCGGGGGCGATGGCGGGATTGATGCGGGTGGCGATGTTGATCATCGCATCACCTTGGCGATCCGCCGTCCGCCGCGAAGGTCCAGCGCGCTCCAAGCCATTGGGCCAGACGCCAGCGCTTCGCGTCTGGTCCGCCGAGACCGCGCCATCTGGTTCTAAGGCACCTGCGGCGGCTCGTGACACGCTTTGCACGAAGCTGCCGGCGGGTCCGCATCAATCACGGAAACGCTCGCGCGCCCACCACGATGGAATCGACATGTCCGATCTCGATACTCAGCGATTGCAGACGCTGCATCAGCTCTTCGACGCGTTCAACCGCCACGACGGCGCCGCGGTGATGGCCGCGATGACCGACGACATCGTGTTCGATGCCGCGGCCGGACCCGAGGCCTGCGGTCGCCGCATCACCGGCACCGCCGATGTCCGCGCTGCGTTCGAGACGACCTTCGCGACGTTTCCGGATGTGAGCTGGGAGTGCACCCGCCACGCCGTGTTCGGCGATCGCGGCATCTCCGAGTGGATCTTCCGCGCCACCACCAAGGAGGGCGGCAAGATCGAGGCCGAGGGCGTCGATCTGTTCGGCTTCCGCGGCGACAAGATCTTCAGCAAGAGCGCCTTCCGCAAGGATCGCCCGGTGCTGCGGGCCGCGGGGGCATCGGCATGAACAAGCCCGTAAAGACCCCACCGCTCGCCGCCTACGATCCGCACTACGATCCCTTGGTCAGCGAAGGCCCCGGCCGCAACCGCGACTACGCGCCGACCTATTGGACTGCGAATTGCGGTGCGCTCCCTGAAGACGACGGTCCGATCAGTCGTGACACCGACGTCGATGTCGCCATCGTCGGCTCGGGTTTCACGGGGCTCGCGTCTGCGGTGTTCCTGGCGCGCGAGCACGGCATCAAGGCTGCTGTCCTCGAAGCCAACCGTGTCGCGTGGGGCTGCAGCACGCGCAATGGCGGCCAAGGCCAGAACGCCGCCGGCCGGTTGACGCGCTCGCAATGGATTGCGCGTTGGGGCCGCGATGTCGCGCTGAAGCTGCACGCCGAAGTCAGCGACGGCTTCGAGACGTTCGAAGAGCTGATCCGCCAGAGCCCGATCGACAGCGAGCCGCAGCGCGGCGGCCATCTCTACATTGCGCATCGCCCGCGCAACTTCGAGAAAATCGCGGCCGAAGCCAAGGTGCTGAGCGAGGTGTTCGGCGAGCCCACCAAGGTGATCTCCGCCGAGGAGCTGCGCCGCGACTACGTCAACGAGGCCGAGGCGGTCGGCGCGACGCTGGAGCCCCGCGGCACCGGCGTGCATCCGGCCAAGCTCGCCTTCGGCTATCAGCAGATGGCCCGCGACCTCGGCGCCACCGTGCATCCGGGCAGTCCGGTGATCGAAATCGAACACCGCGGCGGCGCGTTCTATCTCCGCACTCCGGGCGGCACCGTGAAGGCGCGCGCGGTCGGCATCGCCACCGGCGCCTACACGGCGCCTGGACTGACGCCTCTGCTGCGCGGCCGCTGCATGCCGATCCTGTCGAACTCGATCGTCACCCGGCCGCTGACTCTGGACGAGCTCGAAGCCACCGGCTTCAAGACCAAGCTGGTGCTGACCGATACCCGCACGCTGCGTTATTACTACCGGCTGCTGCCGGACAACCGCATCCAGATCGGCAGCCGCTCCTCGATCACCGGCGCCGACGCCGATCATCCCAAGCACCTGCAGCTCCTGATCGACGGCCTGCATCGCAAATTCCCGGCGCTGCAAGGCATCGAAATCGATTACTCGTGGTGGGGCTGGGTCGACGTCAGCCACGACATGATGCCGCGGATCTTCCAGCCCGATCCGGCGCAGAAGCTGGTCTACGCACTCGGCTATGGTGGCAACGGCGTGTCGTATTCGGCCCAGGCCGGGCGTCGCATGGCGCAGATGATCGCCGGACAGCGCTTCAAGGGCCAGGACCTGCCGATCTTCACCTCGCCGCTGCCGACCCACAGCTTCTCGCCGTTCCGCCGGATCGGCCAGCGCATGCTGTATCGCTGGTATCACTACCGCGACGAGGCGGCGTAAACCTCGCAAGGGCAGACCTGAACCGAACAGATGCGACCATGAAAAAACCCGGCAGGTTGACCTGCCGGGTTTTTGAATTTCGGAAGCTGCACCGACGAAAGCCGCCGGTGAGACAAGATGCCGATCAGGCAGCCTTCTTGAGCGGCCGAACCGTCGCCGTCTTGGCGCGGCGGACGTCGTTCGCGGGCTGCTTGGCGCGCTTGTCGAAAGCATCGCCAGCGGTCAGCACCACCAGGCCAGCGATCCCGGCGAACGCGCCGGCCACCGCGACGGTGATCACCAGCGGATAGCCGAAGGTGTAGATCAGCGCGGCGCCGACCACGACGGCATTGAACAGGAAGAAGTACGGCGCCTCCGGGCTGCCATGCGCGGCATCCTTCACCAGCCAGCCGATGACGGGGATTTGGTAGAAGGCTTTCTTCAGGAAACTCAAGGCGCTGCTCCTCTGCCTGGACCGCTGCCATCTGAACGTGAGCATTCGCGGCTCCCGTGGCGGCCCCGCAGCGAGGGGCGTGGCACTGCAAACTTTAGTCTATCGCAATGCAGAAATTGTCAATCACGAATGCGACGGATTTGCATCAGGTGCCCGCTTGGAACCATGAAATCGGCAACTTTCCCGTGAACATACCGTGCCGCAACAGACAGAAGTTCAGCCCCAGAGAATGGCCATCTGGGTGACCAGCTCGCGGTGTAGGTACGAACAGACCCTGGGCGGTAGGCATCGGAAGCGGTCTTGAGCGGATCTGCTGCCCAACCGGCCAATGACAAGGTTCTGGTCCAAGGCTAGATTGCGCCCGCAACGACGCTCCAGGATATTGATGACAAAGCGCTTTCTCGTCACCGGCGGAGCCGGCTTCATCGGCTCTGCGGTGGTCCGGCGGCTGATCGGGACCACCCCGCACGAGGTGCTGGTGGTCGACAAGCTGACCTATGCGGGCAATCTCGACTCGCTGGCGCCGGTGTCGGACGATCCGCGCTTCCGGTTCGTCCGGGCCGACATTGTCGAACAGGGCACCATGCGGCTGCTGCTCGAGGAATTTTCGCCCGACGTGGTGATGCATCTTGCCGCGGAGAGCCATGTCGACCGCTCGATCGACGGTCCCGGCGACTTCATCCAAACCAACATCGTCGGCACCTATTCGCTGCTGCAGGCGGCGCTGGCGCATTGGCGCTCCCTGCCACCGGCCCGCAAGTCCGGCTTCCGCTTTCACCACATCTCCACCGACGAGGTGTTCGGTTCACTAGGCGCCGAAGGGCTGTTCCGGGAAGACACGCCGTATCAGCCGAAGTCGCCCTACTCAGCCTCGAAGGCGGGGTCGGACCATCTGGTGCGGGCCTGGCACCACACCTACGGCCTGCCGGTGGTCATCACCAACTGCTCCAACAATTACGGCCCCTATCATTTTCCCGAGAAGCTGATCCCGCTGGCGATCATCAAGGCGCTGCACGGCGAAGCGATCCCGGTGTACGGCACGGGCGCCAACGTTCGCGACTGGCTGCACGTCGAGGATCACGCCGATGCGCTGCTGCTCGCCGCCGAGCGGGGCGGGATCGGCGAAAGCTACAATATCGGCGGACGCAACGAGCGCACCAACCTCGAAGTCGTGCAGGCGATCTGCCGCCTGCTCGACGAACTCGCACCTGATGCGGCGATCGGATCACGTGCGAAGCTGATCAGCTTCGTCACCGACCGCCCCGGTCACGACGCCCGCTACGCGATCGACGCCAGCAAGGTCGAGCGCGAGCTCGGATGGCGTGCGCGCTACACTTTCGACGACGGCCTGCGTCAGACCGTGCAGTGGTATCTCGACAATCGGACGTGGTGGGAGCGGGTCCGTTCAGGGGTGTACCGCGGCGAGCGCCTCGGCGTAGCGGTCTAACGGCGAACGGAGCAACAACAGGGTCATGCTGACAGTGACGTCCACCGCGATCGAGGCGGTGAAGATTATCACGCCAAGAGCATTCGCGGATTCGCGGGGCACGTTTTCCGAAACCTACAACAGGCAGCGCTTCGTCGATCACGGCATTGCGCTCGAATTCGTCCAGGACAACCAATCGATTTCGGCGGCAGTCGGCACCGTTCGCGGGCTGCATTTCCAGAGCGCGCCGTTTGCGCAGGACAAGCTGGTGCGGGTCGCGAAGGGCCGCATCCTGGACGTTGCAGTCGATTTGCGCCGGTCCTCGCCGACCTATGGCCGGTGGGTCTCCGAGGAATTATCCGCCGAGGACGGCAAGCAATTGCTGATTCCGATCGGCTTCGCCCACGGCTTCTGCACGCTCGAGCCCGACACGGTGGTGGCCTACAAGGTGACCAACTACTATTCGCCGCCGCACGATCTCGGCATCGCCTGGAACGATCCCGATCTCGCCGTGAGTTGGCCTGTCTCGGCCGATCAGGCGGTTCTGTCGGACAAGGATCTGAAATTGCCATCTTTCGCATCACTGCCGAACTACTTCGAGTAGCGCAATGCGGATCGTCGTCACCGGTCGTCACGGGCAAGTCGCGCAGGCGCTCCACGAGCGCGCCGCGGGCACGAATGCCGAGATCATCCTGCTGGCCCGGCCGGAGATTGACCTGACGCGCCCGAGCGAGATCGAAGCTGCATTGATCGCACGCAAGCCGGACGCGATCGTCAATGCTGCAGCCTATACGGCCGTTGATCAGGCCGAAAGCGAGCCCGACCTCGCTTATGCGATCAATGCGGAAGGCGTAGGCGCCGTCGCTCGCGCGGCCACAAAGCTCGGCGTGCCGATCGTGCAGCTGTCGACCGACTACGTGTTCGACGGCACCGGCGAGCGACCGTATCGCGAAACCGATCCGACCAACCCGCTCAGCGTCTATGGCGCCAGCAAGCTCGCCGGCGAGCGCGCCGTGGCGGAAGCAGCTGCTGATTACGCGGTGTTGCGGACCTCCTGGGTGTATGGCCCGTTCGGCAAGAATTTCGTCCGCACCATGCTGGCCCTGGCCCGGCAGCGCGATGAGGTGCGGGTGGTCTGCGATCAGGTCGGCTCCCCGACCAGCGCACTCGATATCGCCGACGGGGTGCTGGGCGTCGTCCGGAATCTGCTGGCGGAGCCAACACGTTCCGATTTGCGCGGCATCTTCCACATGACTGCGGACGGAACCGCCACCTGGGCCGAGTTCGCCGAAGCGATTTTCGCCGCATCACGAGCAGCCGGCGGACCATCCGCGAAAGTGATCCCGATTCCGACCACGGAGTATCCGACCCCCGCCAGGCGGCCGGCGAATTCCAGGCTCGACGGCTCGGCACTCGCCGCCGCTCACGGCATTCGCCTGCCGCACTGGCGGCAATCGCTGCAGCCGTGTATCGAGCGGCTGCTAGCGCAGGACGCGAACTGACATGATCACCAAAGGCATCATTCTGGCCGGTGGCAGCGGAACAAGGCTGCATCCGATGACGGCTGCGGTGTCGAAGCAGTTGATGCCGATCTACGATAAGCCGCTGATCTATTATCCGCTGGCGACGCTGATGATGGCCGGCATCCGCGATATCCTGGTGATCTCGACGCCGGCCGATTTGCCGCGATTCCAGCAACTGCTCGGCGACGGCGCCTCGTGGGGCATGTCGTTCAGCTATGCCGAACAGCCGAAACCCGAAGGGCTGGCGCAGGCGTTCATCATCGGCGCCGACTTCGTCGCCGGCCAGCCGTCCGCTTTGGTGCTCGGCGACAATTTGTTCTACGGCCACGACCTGATCCCTCTGCTGCAGAATGCTGCGCAGCATCCGGAGGGCGCCACGGTGTTCGCTTATCAGGTCAGCGATCCGGAACGCTACGGCGTGGTCGAGTTCGATACCGATCAGGTCGCGCGTTCGATCGAGGAGAAGCCGTCACAGCCCCGCTCGAACTGGGCGGTCACGGGGCTTTATTTCTACGACCAGAACGTCGTCGAGATCGCAGCGAACCTGAAGCCCTCCGCACGCGGCGAGCTCGAGATCACCGACGTCAATCGTACCTACTTGGAACGCCGCAAGCTGCGGGTCGAGAAGATGGGCCGGGGGTTCGCCTGGCTCGACACCGGCACGCCCGATAGCCTGCTCGACGCCAGCGAGTTCGTGCGCGTGCTCGAGAAACGCCAAGGCTTCAAGATCTGCTGCCCCGAGGAGATCGCCTTCCGGTTCGGATGGATCGATGCGCGCCAGCTCGAACGTCTGGCGCAGCCGCTCGCCAAGAGCAATTACGGCGGCTACCTGCTCAAGCTGGCGGCGAACCCGTGAGCGGCGCAAGCCGCGCATCCGGACTTGCCCCGGCGGAGCGAAGCTGCTGAGGACAGCGGGCGCGCCGCCCCCGACAGAACAGAGACTTAGCCGTGCCGAAGAAGCTCTCCGACTACACCCTCGCCGACTGGAAGCGGCTGCGCCCGCTGTCGCAGGGCCTGAAGACCGCGCGGTATAATCGGATCGATCGGCGCTATCGGCAGCAACCCGCCAAGGTGGGAGATCCCGCCGCGGTGGCGAAGATGATTACCGGCCGGCGCGCGCTGTTCACGGTGGCGTATCAGGACCCGCAGGCGATCGACCTGCAGATACCGCTGATCCGGCTGTTCGTGCCCGATGCCGTTTATATCGTGGTCGACAATTCGCCCGACGACGACCGCGCCGCCGAGATCGAACGGATCGCCGAGACTCACGGCGTCCCCTATCTGCGCGCGCCCGATAATCCGTGGCAGAAGAGCAGCCGCTCGCATGGCATCGTCCTGAACTGGATCTGGCACAACATCATCCGGCCGGGCGCGCCGGAGCTGTTCGGCCTGCTCGACCACGATCTGTTTCCGACCGCGCCGGACGATCCGTTCGCGCCGCTCGCCACCCAGGACGTCTATGGCTACGTCCGCACCACCGAGCCACCGAGCGAGCGCTGGTTTCTGTGGGCCGGCTTCACCATGATGCGGTTCTCCGCGGTGCGCGACCTGCCGCTCGACTTCGGCCAGGACTGGTTCCTCGGCCTGGATACCGGCGGCGGCAACTGGGGTCCGCTGTACAGCAAGCTCGACCTTGCCAAGCTGCAGCAATCACCGTCGCGCTTCGTGCCGTACCGGGAAGGTCTCGCCACCTATGACGGGCCGTTTCAATGGTGCGGCAGCTGGCTGCACGAAGTCGGCCAGATGGGAGAGCCGGAGATCATGCGCGACAAGCGCCGGGTGGTCGTTGACCTGCTGACGCCGCATCTCGAAGCTGCGCGAAACCTGCCGCCGCGCTGATCCGGGTCAAAGCATCCGCCACGGCAACATCACAAGCTGTGGCGTCAGACGGATGCTGGAGCGGATGGCGAGAGGCCGAGCGAGGACGTGATGGCTGAGGCCGACAGCGGCGGCATCGTCACCGCCAGGAACGTCGATCTGTCGAGCTGCGACCGCGAGCTGGTGCAATATCCGGAAGCGATCCAGCCGCATGGCGCAATGCTCACGGTCGACGAGCAGTCCGACCGCGTGCTGCATGCCAGCGCCAATTGCGCGGCGTTCATCGGCAAGCCGCCGGAAGCGGTGATCGGCGCCCCGATCGCTTCCGTGCTCGGGCCGGGCTGGCGCGAGCTGATCGGCTCGCTGCACCGGATGCCGCTCGACAGCGGACCGGTCAACATCGCCCGGGAGTCCTTCGTCGGCTCGGACCAGGGCTGGCATCTGTTCGCCCACCGCTGCGGCGGCCTGATCATTCTCGAATTCGAGAAAGCCGAACCGGAGGCCGCCGGCACGACATCAAACCTGTATTCGGAGGTCCGCGCCGACCTCGCCGCGCTGCAGGCGACCGAGGGCGTGCAGGCATTCTTCGATCTCGCCGTCGAGCGGATCCGCGCCTTCACCGGCTACGACCGGGTGATGGCCTATCGCTTTGCCGAAGACGGCAGCGGCCAGGTGATCGCGGAGGCAAGGCGCGACGATCTCGAACCGTATCTCGGGCTGCATTATCCCGCGACCGACATCCCGGCGCCGGCGCGGCGGCTGTTCGCACTGAGCTGGGTGCGGCATCTGCCGGATGTCGGCTACACGCCGGTGCCGCTGCTCGCCGCCAATTCACCGCTGGTCACCGGTCCGGTCGACATGAGCTTTGCGAGCCTGCGCAGCGTCTCGGTGATGTACACCGGCTATCTGAAGAACATGGGCGTGCAGTCGACGCTGGTGATGCCGCTGGTGAAGGAAGGCCGGCTTTGGGGCCTGATCTCGGCGATGCATCATGCAGCTCCCCGCCACATCTCGCACCAGATGCGGATGGCGGCGGAATTTCTCGCCCACACGCTGTCGCTGCTGATGTCGGCCAAGGAAGACGCCGAGCAGTTCGAACGGATCAGCGTCCGTAAGGCAACCGCAGACGAACTCACCCGCCTGCTGACCAACGAGGCCGACGTCGGCGCAGCGTTACGCACCTCGGGCTCGCTCGATTTGCTGAATGCGATGATCGATGCCGGCGGCGTTGTGGTGCTGTCCGGCGGCGACTTAGCAACCCGCGGCGACACACCTACCCCCGGGCCGCTGCGCGAACTGACGACCTGGCTGCTCGATCGCGCCACACCGGTGTTCGCCACTGATCGGCTGCCGGGCCTCGATTCCGCCGCGCAAGCCGTCGCTAACCAAGCAAGCGGGGTGCTGGCGGTGCGGCCGCTGCCCGACCATCCGATGCTGATCGCCTGGCTGCGGCCCGAGCAGATCGAGGACGTGCAATGGGCCGGCGATCCGCGCAAGCCGGTCGAGATCAGCGAGGCCGACGGCATGCAACGGCTGCGGCCGCGCAACTCCTTCGCGCTGTGGAAGGAGAGCGTGCAGGGCCGCGCGGTGCCGTGGCGCGACGACGACAAGGATGCCGCCACGCGGCTCGCCGCCGCCATCGCCGAGATCGTCGCGACCCGCAAGGGACGGATCGAGCGGATCAACCGGGCGCTGGATGCGTCGCACTCGGAGCTGAGCCGCTACACCGACGTTGCCTCCGCCGAACTCAAGGAGCATCTGCGCGGCATCCACCATCTCACCACCTCGCTGCGCCGTCGCCAGGGCGAGGTGCTGGATGAGGAAGGGCGCCAGCAGGTCGCCACCATCCTGAAACTGACGCAGCGGATGGACGCGCTGGTCGATGCGCTGCTCGACCGCAGCCGAGGCGGCAGCGAAGCAGCCTCCGAGACGGTCGACCTCGACGCCGTGCTTGATGACGCCCTGGCGCCGTTCGCGCGCCGCATCGCCGAAGACCGCATCGACGTGCGTCGGCCGATGCGGCTCGGCACGGCGCAAGGCCACCGCGAATGGATCGGCGAAGTCTTCACCAATCTGATCGGCAATGCGATCCGCTACAACGACAAGCCGGAGCGCTGGATCGAAATCGGCGTCGAGGCCGGCCCGCCGCCGCGCTACTATGTGCGCGACAACGGCGTTGGGATCGCCGACGCCGACCAGCAATTGATCTTCCAGATGTTTCACCGCGTCGATCAGCCGGAGCAACGGGCGGACGGCGCCGGCGCTGGCCTCGCGATGACACGCCGGATCGTGGCGCATCACGGCGGGCGGATCTGGGTGCAGTCCCGCCCCGGCGAAGGCTCGACGTTCTACTTCACCCTCGCCCCCGAGGCGGAGCACGGCGATGCGTAGCATCGTCCGCCTCGGTCTGTCGCGGCTGCGCCCGCCGCTGATCCTGCTGGCGCTGGTGTTTACGCTGTCGACTCTCGGCCTGATGCTGATTCCCGGGGTGGACGCCCAAGGTCAGCCGTGGCGGATGACGCTGTTCGAGGCGTTCTACTTCGTCACTTATACGGCGACGACGATCGGCTTCGGCGAGCTGCCGCATCCGTTCACCGATCAGCAGCGCGGCTTCGTCACCATCATCATCTATCTGTCGGTGATCGGCTGGGCGTGGCTGCTCGGTTCGCTGCTCAGCCTGGTTCAGGAGAAGGCGTTTCAGCAGGCGCTGGTCGATCGCCGGTTTCGCCGCGCGGTCGAGAAGCTCGATCAGCCGTTCTATCTGGTGTGCGGGCTCGGCGACACCGGCATGACCGTGGTGCACGCGCTGCGCCAGCTCGGCTGCCGGCTGATCGCGATCGACAAGGACGAACGCTCGGTACAGCAGCTCGAGATCGAGGGGCTGAACGGCAAAGCTCCGGCGCTGGTCGCCGATGCCCGTTCGCCCGAAACTCTGACTGCCGCCGGCCTGATGAAACCCGAATGCAGCGGCGTGCTGACGCTGTGCAACGACGACGAGGTCAACCTCGCAGTCGCGATCGCGGCTTCGATCCTGCGGCCGGGCCTGCCGGTGATCGGCCGCGCCGATACGCAAGCGACCGCGGCGTCGATGAGTTCGCTCGGCACGCACCGGGTGATCAATCCGTTCCGCGAGTTCGCCGAACACCTCACGCTGGCGATGCGGGCGCCGGACGTCTATCGGCTGATCGCCTGGCTGACCAGCGCACCCGGCGCCTATCTGTTTCCAAGCGCGCCGGCGCGGATGCCGGCGGCGCCGGGCCATTGGATCGTCTGCGGCTACGGCCGGTTCGGCCGCGAAGTCGTGGCCGCCGTGCAGCGCGGCGGCTTCACCGCGGCGGTGATCGACCCGGTCGGCTCACGGATCGACGGTCATCACGCCGTCCACGGCCGCGGCGCCGATGTTGCGGCGCTGCACGAGGCCGGCATCGGCCATGCGTCGGGCATCGTCGCCGGCACCGACGATGACGCCGAGAATCTGGCGATTGCGCTGGCAGCGCGGCGGCTCAAGCCCGAGATCTTCGTGATCGCCCGGCAGAACCAGCGCGCCAGCCGGATGCTGTTCGCCAAGCTCGGCGCCGACATCACCATGGTGCCGAGCGAGATCATCGCCAATCAGTGTCTGGCCGCGCTGCGCACGCCGCTGCTGGCGGACTTCCTCGAAGCCGCACGTCACCAGGATGCGTTCTGGGCGTTCACACTGTCGGAGCGGCTGCGCGCCGCGCTCGGCAACGAGACGCCGCAGTTCTGGAGCACGATGCTCTACGCCGACCACGCACCGAATCTCGTCGGCAGCGATGGCGCGCTGAAACAGCCGGTGACGGTGGCGGAGCTTTGCGTGGATCCGGAGCACCAGGACGCCGCGCACCCGCTGCGGCGGCGTGCGATCGTGCTACGGCTGATCCGAGCCGACAGCACGATCGAGACGCCCGCAGACGATGCCGTGCTGCAGCCGGGCGATACGCTGCTGTGCGTCGGCTCCGCAGCCGTCCGTTCAACACAGCAGCGGCGGCTCGGAGGCCGCTGAGGCGCGTCAGAACGAGACGCGATGCAGCGCGACGCTGTCGTGCAGCGAGAACAGCGGCCCGTCGTACATAAACGAGCACTGGTGGATCACGATGCGATCCGCCTCGACGCTGACATGGGCGTAGTCCGGCGGCTCGTGCGAGCCCGGAATATGGCCTTCAGCAACGAGATCGAACGCGACCTGATGCGCCAGCCCGCGTTGGATGTGATACGGGATGCCACGCCACACGCCCGAGATCGGCCGGTGTAGATGGCCCATGAACAGATAGTCCGGCTTGCGGGTGCGGGCGATCACCTCCCACTCCGCATCCGGATTGGCGAGCCGGATCGTATCCATATAGCGCAGCCCGGTGTCGAACGGCGGGTGATGCTGGAACAGCAGCAGCGGCCGGTCGGCCGGCGCTTCCGCCAGTGCGTGTTCGAGGAACGCCAGCCGCGCATCGCACAGCAGTCCGGAATGATCGGGCGCGGCTTCATTCAGCGTGTCCAGCGTGACGATCGTCGCCGCCTCGAACACCTGCATGGCCTGCACGAAGCCGCTCGCATCGCGCGGCACGCCGGGGAAGAATTTGGCAAAGGCGTCGCGCTTGTCGTGATTGCCCATCATCAGGATGGTCGGCGCGCGCAATCCCGCCAGCACCGAAGCCAGATTGTCGTAGGCCGGCTCCTCGCCCCAATGCGCCAGATCGCCTGTGACGATCACGAAAGCGATGTCGGGATGCTCGCGGTTGATCCGCGCCACCGCGGCGGTGAGCCGCTCGGCCGGATCGAGCCCGTAGATGCGGCGGCCGCGCGCGACGAAATGCGTATCGGTGAGAACGACGAACTTCATCGCAGCATGGTCTCCCTGTTCCAGGCGTTGTAGTCGGGCGAGCCCTCGACCCGGATCTCGCCGGTGTAGCCGAACTCGACCATGTGAACGGTGACGTAGTCGTCGCCGAAGAACACCACGCCGTAGGACTCCGGCAGGTCGGAGGCGCTCAGCATCCGGCGCTCCGAGAACAGCGGATAGCTGGCATGGTTGGTGCCGCGCAGTGAACTTACCGGCACGCCGGCGACCGAGCCGGCGAGCGGCAGATGGCAATGGCCGAAGAAGATGTGGCGGATGCGGTCGCGGTGCCGGCCGACGATCTGGCGAAACGCGCCATCGTCCAGCAGCCCGATCTGGTCCATCGGGCCGAGATGCGTCGGCATCGGATTGTGATGCATGAACAGCAGGAACGGCCCGGGATGTTCGGCGAGCTGCCGGGTCAGCCACGCCCTGCGCGTGTCGCAATAGCACCCCGCATGGGTGCCGGCTTCGGCCGTGTCGAGCAGCAGGCAGCGGCCGGCCGGCGTATCGACCACGGCCTGCACCAGGCCGTCGTCGTCCGCAGCTTCCGGAAACACGCTCAGGAAAGTCTCGCGGCGATCGTGATTGCCGATGCACAACCGTACCGGAATCGGGAACGCACCCAGCTGCGCCTTCAGCCAGCGATAATCGTCGGCGTCGCCCCAGTCGGACAGATCGCCGGTGATCACCATCAGCTCGGCATCGTGATGGTCGCGCAGGATATGGGTCAGCGCCTTCTCGAAATTCAGCCGTGGATTGCGTCCGCCGATCGTCGCACCCGGCGTGGTGAGGTGGATGTCGCTGAGATGGATCAGTTTCATGGCCCGCTCCAAAACGAGACGCGACGGAGCGCAGGATGCACTCCGTCGCGAGTTTGTCCGCGCGTTACTTGGCGGCGCCGACGGTCTTCGGCAGCAGGGCCTGGACGTCGCGGCTCATGTCCGCCAGCACCACGTCCGGCTCCTTGGCGCGCGCGCCGGAGACGATCGAGTTGAGGTGGTCCTTGATCACATCGGTGATCTTCAGGCCGTTGTCGCCGGGGAAGGCGTACCACTTGGTCAGCAGGCCGAGCTGGCTGACCGCGGTGTAGTTGTTCGGGTTCTTCTCGTAGAAGTCCTTCAGATAGACGTCGTTGGCGACCTTGTTGGGCGGCATGTAGCCGGTGGTCTCGGCCATGATCGCCGCGCCCTTCGGGCCGGTCCAGAACTTCACCACTTCCCAGGCGGCGTCGCGCTTGGCCTTGTCCTTGGCGGTGATCAGCACGACGTTGCCGCCGGCCGGCAGACGTCCGTTCGGCTTGACCACGTCGGGGAACGCGATGGTCTTCAGCGCGAACTTGCCGCCGATCATATCGGTGGTCTTCTTCAGGTCCGAGGTCGAGGTGATGTGGATGCCGGTCTTGCCCGCCGCGAAGGTGGCGCGCATCGACGGCTGGTCGAGGTTCGGCATGCCGCCTTCGGTGACCAGGCGGGCGATGGTGCGCATCGCGAACTGGCCTTCGGGGCCGTCGAACGCCACCTTGGTCTCGTCCGCATTCAGCATCGAGCCGCCGCGGGCGAACACCGGCGCCTGCCACAGCCAGTTGCCGGTGATGTCCCAGGCATAGGTGATGCCGTTGGTGTCGGGGCCGAGCGCCTTGACCTTCTTGGCCAGATCCAACAGGCCGTCCCAGGTGGTCGGCAGGTTGTTCACGTCGCCGCCGGCCTGCTTCACCAGATCGAGATTGACGTAAACGATCGGCAGCGAGATCGCGAACGGCAGCGCATAGACTTTGCCGCTGGCGGTGCCGATGTCGTACATCGCCTGATGGAAGCCCTGCTTGTCGAAATCCTTCTCGGCCGCGATGTAGCCGTCGAGTGGCGCCGGGATATTCTTGTCGACCAGAACGCGGATGCGGTTCAGGCCCTGGAAGGTGACGTCGGGCAGCTGATTGGTCACCGCCTCGCGCAGCACCTTCTGGGTGGCCTCTTCGTACGACTCGTAAGGCGCCCGGAACGTCACCTTGATCTCCGGATGCACCTTGGCGAATTCTTCGGCGATCCGCTTGTGGGTCTCGGTGAACAGCTCCGGATAGGGGAACTGCAGCACCACTTCGGTCTGCTGCTGGGCGTGGGCGAAGCCGGCAACCAGCGACAGCGCGGCTGCGGCAATCCATCTCTTCATCATGCAAGTCTCCTGTTCGGGTCGATGCGGGTTATTTCAGTCCGGTCAGCGTGATGCCTTCGATGAAGCGGCGCTGCGCCAGCAGGAACGCGACGACGAGCGGGGTGATGATCACGATCGCGGCCGCCATCAGCGGGCCGTAGCTCGTGCCCGCCTCGGCGTTGCGGAAATGCGCCACTGCCAGCGGCGGCGTGTAATATTGCTGGCTGTTGAGCACGATCAGCGGCCAGAAATAATCGTTCCAGTGCGCCACCACGGAGAAGATGCCGAACGCCGTGACGGCCGGGATCGCGGTCGGCAGCATCACCCGCCAGACGATCGCGAACTCCGACATCCCGTCCATCCGCGCGGCGTCGAGCAGATCGTCCGGCACGGTCATGAAGAACTGGCGCATCAGAAAGATGCCGAACACCGAGATGGTGAACGGCAATACCAGCGCCGCGTAGCTGTCGAGCGCACTGAGCTGATGCAGCAGCAGGAACACCGGAATCGCGGTTGCCTGCGGCGGGATCAGGATGCCGAACAGCACCAGCGCGAACAGCGCCTTGCGCCCGAGAAAGCGCAGCTTGGCGAGCGCATAGGCGGCCGGCAGCGCGATCAGCACCTGGCAGGTGAAGATCGCCACCGTGACGATCACGCCGTTGAGCAGGAAGCGACCGAGATCGGCCTTGCCGAACGCGGTGCGGAGATTGTCCCACAGCGCGAAATGGCGCGGGATCAGATGCAGATCGCTGGAGTAGATTTCGTCCGGCGGCTTCGACGCGGTCGACAGCATCCAGACGAACGGCGCCAGCATCAGCACGGCGCCACACATCAGAGCGGCGTGGCGAAAGCTCGAGCGGATCAGGCTTCGTCGCGCGGCGCTCATGCGTAGTGCACCTGCTTGGCGGCGAGCCGCGACTTCACCAGGGTCAGCAGCAGCACCAGGCCGAGAAACACCACGGTCACCGCGGCGGCGTAGCCGGAGCGGAAGAACTCAAAGCCCTCCATGTACATGGTGTGGATCAGCACCTCGGTGGATTTCGACGGCCCGCCCTTGGTGAGGACGTGGACGGTGTCGAACACCTGAAACGACCGGATGCCGGTGATCACCACCACGAACAGCGTCACCGGTCCGAGCATCGGCCACGTCACCAGCCGGAACCGCGACCACGCACTCGCGGCGCCATCGATCTCGGCGGCGTCATAGAGATGCTTGGGGATCGACATCAGCCCGGCAAGGAACAGCACCATGTTGAAGCCGACCGCCTGCCAGATCCCGATCACGCAGAGCGCGTACAGCGCCGTGCCGCGATCCTGCAGCCACGGATGCGGCGCGAGGCCGACCATCTTGATCAGCCCGTTCACCAGACCGAACTGCGGATGCAGCATGAACTCCCACACGATCGCCATCGCGATCAGGGTGGCCATCACCGGCAGGAAGTAGATGGTGCGATAGAAGGCACGGAGATGCGTGCCGCTCTCGATCAGCATCGCCACGCCGAGGCCGAGGGCGACCGAGCCCGGCACCACGATCACCGCATAGGTCAGCGTATTGGTCAGCGAGATCCAGAACACCCGATCGGCGAACAGCTGCTGATAATTGGCAAGGCCGATCCAGGCGAACGACGGCGCGCCGAGCTGATAATCGGTGAACGACAGCGCGATGACGCCGGCGAGCGGACCGAGCAGCATCAGCAGCATCAGCGTGAACGCCGGCGCGACCAGACCGTAGGCGACGGCGCCGCGACTACGGCGACGCGGCTTGGCCGAAGCGCGCGCAGTCGCCGGGACACCGAGATCGCGCAGCGCGACGGCGGCATCGGACATGGTGACCTCAGACATGAGCCGCCTCCCGGATCATCTCGACCGAGGCTTCTGTGCGGATCGCAATGCGCTTGCCGGCGGCATCGAATAGCCGGATCGCCTCGGGCGCAAAGCCGAACCGCTGGGTGCTGCCGATCGCCGGCAGCCGCAGCGGATCGTCGAGCCGGATCACCACCGGATCGGTCAGTCCGTCACAGCCGAGATGCACGAACGCTTCGGCCCCCATGTTCTCGACATGCGCCACGACGCCGGACAAATCGCCGCCGCCGAGGCTCAGACGCTCCGGCCGGATCGCAACACGGCAGGGACCGGCGCTCGCCGCGGCGCGGGCCGCCAGCACGCGATCGAATATCACGATGCGGCCGTCGGCTTGCACCGCACCCGGCAGCACGTTGATCTTGGGGCTGCCGATGAATTCGGCGACGCGGATATCGCGCGGATTGTCGTAGACGTCGCTCGGCGTGCCGACCTGAACCAGTTCGCCGCCGATCATCACGGCGATCCGGCCGGACATCGTCATCGCCTCGGCCTGATCGTGCGTGACGTAGACAAAAGTCGCTTTGAGCCGGCGATGCAGCTGCGCGATCTCGGCGCGCATGTGCACGCGAAGCTTGGCGTCGAGATTGGAGAGCGGCTCGTCGAACAGGAAGCCGACCGGCTCGCGCACCAAAGCGCGGCCGACCGCAACCCGCTGGCGCTGACCGCCGGAGAGCTGTCCGGGCTTGCGCGTCAGCAGCGGCGAGATCTCGAGTTGTGACGCGACGCGCTCGACATCGGCCCGAATGCCGCGCTCGACGCGGTAGCGGTTCGGGATCAGCCGGCCGAGCAGCGGGGCCCGCTCCAGCGCCGACAACCGCTTCATCCGCAGCGGCACCGCGATGTTGTCGAACACCGACAGATGCGGGTACAGCGCGTAGGATTGAAACACCATCGCGAGGTTGCGCGCGCTCGGCCGGACGTGATCGACCGCAATGCCGCCGATCTTCACTTCGCCGGAGCTCTGCGGCTCCAAGCCGGCGATCACCCGCAGCAGTGTCGACTTGCCGCATCCGCTCGGGCCGACCAGCGACACGAACTCACCGTCGTGGATCGACAGATCGACGCCCTTGAGGACTTCGGTGTCGCCAAACGATTTGCGGATCGCGCTGAGCTCGATCTTCGCCATCACCTGTCCCCTGGCCTCGTTGCGATGCGGCACAGGGTTAAGGGCAGCGTCTGACAGTCACATAACGGTCAGCAGCTTGGCTTATGACCCTCACCAGGTTTCCTGGTGATGCGGAGACGTGAGCAGGATGGCTCTGACGTCGGCGCGGGTGCGCGCCGTCAACGCCGTGTTCGATGCCGGCAGCTTTGCAGCCGCGGCGCGGCGGATCGGCGTGACGCAATCGGCGGTGGCGCAATCGGTGCGCGAGCTCGAAGGTGAGTTCGGCGTGACGCTGTTCGAGCGCCATGGCGCCAATCTGATTCCGACCTCGCTGTGCCGGCAACTCTACGGTGCCACCAGCCGGATGCAGGCGGTCGAGACCGATGCGCTGTCGATCCTGTCGCAGCGCGAGGAGCTGGCCGGCGGCGAACTGCGCGTCGGGCTCGGCAACTCGATGCCCGGCATGGCGCTGATCGCAACCTTCAAGCAGATGTACCCCAAGGTGCAGGTCGCGATCGAAATCGGAAGCTGGTCGGCGATCGTCGCCGCAGTGGTCGATCAGCGCGTCGATATCGGCGTGCTACCGGACGTGCCGGCCGACCGGCGCTTCCGCCGCGAGATCTGTCTGGAGCAGCGCGTCGTGGCGCTGTGCCATCCGACCCATCCGCTGAAGAAGAAACCGCAGGTCTCGATCGCCGAGCTGATGCGCTATCCGCTGGTGTTCCGCACCCGCGATTCTTCAACGCAGCGCGCGGTCGATCGCGCATTCCGCACCGCCGGCCTGCGGCCGATCCCGTCGATCGTGGTCAACACCCGCGAAGGCATGCTGGAGGCGGTCGCCAACCATCTCGGCGTCGGCTTCATGTGGGAGCACGGCTCCAGCCGGGTCGACCGCATCGCCAAGGTGCCGATTGCCGAACTCGACGCCGAATCGCCGGAGTGTATCTTCGCGCTGTCCGGCAAGAAGGGACGGCTGGTCGAACTGTTCTTCCTCGCCAACGGCGCGCATTCGCCGCCGCGTGAGTGAGGCGGTCAGTTGCCGGTGGCGGCCGCCACGAAAGTTCGCACCACGTCGCTGGCCGGATGACGCAGGATCTCGGCTGGCGCACCGACTTGTTCGAGGCGGCCTGCCGACAGGATGGCGAGGCGATCGCATTGCATCGCCTCCAGGCCGTCATGGGTGACGATCAGCATCGTCAGTCCGCTGCGCGCATGGATGTCCCGCACGATCCGCCACAGCTCGGCGCGCACCAGCGCGTCGAGTGCGCTGAACGGCTCGTCGCAGAGCAGCAGATCCGGTTCGATCACCAACGCGCGCGCCAGCGCCACCCGCTGCCGCATCCCGCCGGAGAGCTGGCGCGGATATTTGCCGGCATCGTCGCCTGAGAGGCCGACGTTCGCGAGCATCGCCCGTGCACGCTCGCGGCGCTCGCGCTTGGGTGGGCCAAGCGCGATCAGCGGAAACGCCACGTTGTCGAGCGCGCTGCGCCACGGCAGCAACGCAGGATCCTGAAACACCATGCCGACCCGCGTGCTGCGGCGGTGCACGGCGCCGGCGTCCGGAATGATGAGTCCGCCGGCGAGCGCCAGCAGCGTACTCTTGCCGCTTCCGGACGGCCCCATCACCGCGGTGATCGAACCTGCCTCGACGTCGAGATCGATGCCGCGCAGCACCGGCGCCTGATAGCCGAACCGCACACCGCGGAACTGCAGCAGCGGCCCCCTCATCGGTCGCCACTCCGCTCGTCGTCGCGCCATAGCCACAGCCGGCGCTGCAGCGGCTGCAACACGCCGGCATCGACCACGATCAGCACGCCGACCACGACCACCACCCAGGCCATGGTTTCGGCGGTGTCGACATGAGCGCGCGCGGTGGCCAGACCATCGCCGATCCCGCCGGCGCCGGCGAGCAGCTCGGCCATCACCGCGACCTTCCAGGACATCGCCAGCGTCGTCACCAGCGCGGGGAACAGATGGCTCAGTAACTGCGGTCCGTACACCTCGGTCAGCCGCGCCGACAGCGGCACCTGGTAGACCCGCGCCATCCGGGCCAGCATGCCGTCGAGGCTGCGCACGCCCTCGAGCGCCGCGGCGAACAGCATCGGCCCGGTGGCGGCCGCGACCGTCACCACCACCGCCCAGCGGCCGCCGAACCACAGCAGCGCCATCACCACCCAGGCGATCGCCGGTACCCCGAGCAGAATGATCGCAACCGGCTGCAGCGCGCGCTGCGCTTCTTCGCGCAGGCCGGCAAGCATCCCGGCACACGAGCCAAGCAAAACGCCGATGATCCAGCCAAGCCCGGCATTGCCGGCGGTCTCGAGCAGCGCCGGCCCGACCTGTCCGGCCCGGATCATCCGCCACAGCGTTAGCGCCGTGTCGCCGAGCCCCGGAAGGACCAGCGGCCCATACACCCGATGGCCAATCTCCCACAGCGCCAGCAGCAGCGCGAGGCCGACGAGGCTCCAGGCCCACGAGATCCGCGCGCTACCCCCCATAGAATGCCACGTCCGGCAGCCGGCCGCCGACGATGCCGGGATCAAGTTCCATCAAATTCTTGAAGTACACTTCGATGTCGTCACGCGCCTGCCGCGCGGCAACGACATCGAGGCGGACATGCGGCAATGACGCGGCGATCACTGCGGCCGGCAGGCCGAGCGCCGGCGCGGCCAGCTCGGCGGCCTCGCGCGGATGTGCCGCAATCCAGCTACTCGCTTCGACGCAGGCGGCCTGGACCGCAGCGACGACCTCGGGCTGGGTGTTCAGCAGCTCGGCGCTGACCGCGAGCCCGACCTGCGGAATCCGCGGTCCCCGCCCGGTGTGGCGGCCGTACAGCTCCGCGATATCCAACACCCGGTACACCGGCTTGCCCTCCTGCTGGCCGCGGAGCAGCGCAGTGGTGGCGGCAGGCTCGTGCAACACGGCGACGTCGCTACGGCCGGCGAGAAACAGCGGCACCGCCTCGCCGGGCGAGCCGACATATTCGCAGCGGACGTCGCGGTCCGGATCAAGCCCAGCCCAGCGCAGCACCAGCCGAAACAACAGATCGGGCGCTTCATTCTTGTTCGACAGCAAAATGCTGCGGCCGGCGAGGTCGGCGACCGACCTGATCGCCGGATCGCGCGCCATCACGTAGAGCACACCCCAGGTGACGACGTTCAGCATCCGCGTCCCGGCGCCGCGATTGAAGAAATTGGCGGCCGCGTAGGTCGAGGTCGCGAACAGCCGGAACTGTCCCGACGCAATCCCGGCGCGCATCTGGTCGGTGCTCTTCCAGAGCTGAAACCGTATCCCCGGCGCGGCCTGCTGCAGCCGCTCCGACGCGACGGCGCGAACGAACAGCGCCGATGGGGTCGCCGGAATCCCCCACAGCGTCAGCGGCTCCGCGGCGAACGTCCTTGTCAGCCCCAGAGCCGGCAGTGCCGCGAGGCCGCGCACCACATCACGTCGATTGGGGACCAGGTGCTGTGGCGGCGACATCCTTTGCGCTCCCCGTTAGTACAGGATCGTGCTCATGGTGAGATCGTCCCAGATCTCCTTGACGGTGTGCTGCAGCTCTCGTTTGCGCGAGGCGTAGTGGGTGTGCAGCAGCCGGTGCGCGATCTCGGAATTCGGCGCCTGCAGCAGTTCGCGATACAGCGCCTGCACCTGGGGATTGTTGTGCGACTGCCGGACCGTGGCAGCCCGGTCGACATTGTAGATGGTCTCGCGCCGTTTCAGCGCGAGCGGCAGATACGCTTTCTTCGACCGCAGCGACCCGCCGCCGTCAACGCAGCCGCCCGGACAGGCCATCACTTCGATGAAGTCATAATTGGCTTGCCCGCTCAGCACCGATTCCACCAGCCGGCGCGTGTCGCCGAGGCCGTGAACCATCGCGACCTTGACCTCGCCGACCGGGCCGCCGAGATCGACAACGGCCTCGCGCAGGCCTTCAAAGCCGCGAAGCTGCGTCAGCTCGATCCGGTCCAGTTCGCGGCCGTTGACCAGCGCGTAGATAGTCCGCACCGCCGCTTCCATCACACCGCCGGTGGTGCCGAAGATCGCGCCAGCGCCGGAATAGGCGCTGAGGAACGGACGATCGAACTGCGACGACGGCAGGTCCTTCAGGTCGATGCCCTCGCGGCGCAGCAGACGAGCGAATTCGCGTGTGGTCAGCACCAGGTCGGTCTCGGGCTGCCCGTCATGAACCATCTGCGGCCGCACCGCCTCGTCCTTCTTGGCGATGCACGGCATGATCGAGATCACCCGGATGCGCTCGGCCGGCACGCCGAGCTGTTCGGGCAGATAGCTCTTGGCGATCGTCGACAGCACCTGCTGCGGTGACTTGGTCGAGGACAACAGCGGCAGCACGTCCGGATAGTGGATCTCGGCGAAGTTGATCCAGGCCGGACAGCATGAGGTGAAGGTCGGCCGCCGCCCCTGCTTCAGCCGCGCCAGCAGCTCGGCGCCCTCCTCCATGATCACCACGTCGGCCGCGAAGTTGGTGTCGAGCACAACATCGACGCCGAGCTTGCGGCAGGCGGCGATGATCTGGCCTTCGACATTGGTGCCGGCCGGCAGGCCGAATTCTTCGCCGAACGCCACCCGCACGGCGGGGGCGAACTGCACCACGGTGACGACGTCCGGATCGCAGATGTAGTCGAGCGCCCGGTCGGTCTCGTCGCGCTCGCCGAGCGCACCGGTCGGGCACACCAGCACGCATTGGCCGCAGGAGACGCACACCGAATTCGGGTAGCCGTCGGCGTCGCGCAGCGCCACCATCCGCTCCAGCCCGCTGCCTTCGATCGCCAGCGCGTCGATCTTCTGGTGATAACGGCAGATCGCGACGCAACGCTGGCAGCGGACGCAGCGCCGCATATCGCGCACCATCGCGGGCGAGCTTTGATCGACCGGGCGCGCCTCGGTCCGCTCGCGATCGAAGAACCGGTTCTGCTGCAGCCCGACGAACTGCGCCAGATCCTGCAGCTCGCAGCTGCCGTGGCGGATGCAGGTGGCGCAATCCTGCAGATGATCGGCCATCAGCAGTTCGACCTGCAGGCGCTGCATGTCGCGCGCCTTCTTGGAGCGGGTCTGCACCTCCATGCCGTCGCGCACCGGCGTATTGCAGGCGGTGACGATCTGCGGCGTGTCCTTGCCGGCCTGCAGAATCTCGACCAGGCACACCCGGCAGGCGCCGGGGGCGTGATCGATGTCTTCCAATTCGCACAGCGTCGGGATGTAGACGTCGTAGCGCCGCGCGCAGGACAGGATGGTCTCGTTGGCAAAGCCGGCGCAGGCGACGCCGTTGATCGAGAGCGTGATCGTCGCCTCGGCGGGATCGCGGGCGGACTGGCTGGCCTGATCGGGCGTGCACATCGCTTCAAGCCGCTCCTTCCGGGATCGGATGCTTGGTGACGACGGAGTAGACGCGATAGCAGCGCATGCAGCGCTGGGTCTCGGCATAGGCGGCGCGGGCGTCGATGGTCTGCTCGACCTCGCCGAACATGTGCTTGCGCAGCTCGGGATCGATTTCGGGATTGTGCACCCGGTAGGCGTTGCGAACCGGCGCCTCGACGATCTCGTTGGCAAGCATATGATTGTCGGCGATCAGCTTGCGCATCCGCGACCGCTTGAAGAACCGCACCGAGCCGCGCTGGATCCAGTCATCGATGTTGCGCGCCGCCTTCAGGCCGGCGGCCATCGCATAGACCAGCGTCGACGGACCGGTGACGCAATCGCCGCCGGCGAACACGCCCGGCCGCGAGGTGGCGAGCACCCGATCGGTCGCGACGCAGCGCCAGCGGTCGAACGCGATGCCGTCGCTCTCGATCAGCGGACCGTCCTCGACCTGCTGGCCGATCGCGGCGATCAGCACGTCGCAGTGCATCGCCGTCTCGCTGCCCGGGATCGGCTTCACCGAGCGCCGCCCGCCGGCATCGGGCTCACTCGCCTGCATCCTGGTCAGCACCACGCCGGTGACCTTGCCGTGCTCGATGACGATCTCGGCCGGCGCGCTGAGGACGTGAAACTCGACGCCTTCGGCGCGGGCGGCCTCGATCTCTGCCGGATCGGCCGGCATGTCGGCGAGGGTGCGGCGATAGACGACGTGGACCTTCTCGGCGCCGAGGCGGATCGCCGACCGCACGCAGTCCATCGCGACATTGCCGCCGCCGACCACCACCACTTCGCCGCTCAGCACCAATGGCGCTATGCCGTCGACGTGGTCGTGAACCTTGAGCAGGAAGTCGATGCCGCTGAAGTAGCCGGCGTGGGCATTGTCTTCGCCCGTAACGCCGAGCCGGGCGCCTTGCTGACAGCCGAGCCCCAGGAACACCGCGCGGTAGCCGCGCGCGAACAAATCATCGATCGAGAAGTCACGGCCGAGCCGTTGATCGAACAGGAACCGGCCGCCGAGGTCGACAATGATGTCGGTCTCCAGCGCCAACGTATCCTTGGGCAGCCGGTAGCTCGGGATGCCGATCTGCGCCATGCCGCCGGCCTGGCTGGCCTTGTCGAAGACGTCGACGTGATAGCCGCGTAGCAATAGGTGATAGGCGCAAGAGATGCCGGCCGGGCCGGCGCCGACCACCGCCACCCGCATGCCGTCGGCGAGCGGCTTGCGGATCATGTCGCGGGTGAACTTCAGCGCGTGCGGGCCGCTCTGCTGGTCGGCGACGTAGCGCTTCAGCGTCTTGATGCCGACGGCTTCGTCGACGAATTTGCGCCGGCACGCCTGCTCGCAATAGCGGACGCAGACCCGGCCGCAGGTCGCCGCCATCGGGTATTTCTGCAGCAGCACGCCGAGCGAATTCTCCGGCTTGCCGTCGCGGATGTAGTCGATGTAGCGCGGCACGTTGACCTTGGAGGGACAGGCCTCGATACACGGCGCCGTCACATATGCCATGCCGTGCTGAGCCGGGATCGGCCGGTGCTGCGCCAGCTCCTGTTCGATCCGTTCGCGAAAATCCCGCAGCGCCGCCAGCAGCGCGACCGCGCAGGTCTGCCCGAGCCCGCACAGCGAGGTCTGGCGGATCTGCTCGCCGAGCATCACGATGTCGTCGAGCGTCAGCGCGGCATCCAGCCCGCGGCGCATCTGATCGAGGCCATCGCGGATCAGCACCGTCCCGATCCGGCAGGGTGTGCAGGCACCGCAGGATTGTTCGGCGGCGGCTTTCAGGTAATGAAATAACGCATCGACCAGCGAAACCGTGGGATCGAACACGAAGAACCCGCGGTCGGCGATGAAGGCGCGGATCGCGTTACCCTCGTCGAACTCATCGAAGTTCGCCAGCTCGTAGTCCGCCGCCCGCGCCTCGGCCGCGCCGGCTCGTGCGTCGTAGGCAACACCGTCCCAGACCCCGTAAACTACCTGCGTCATCCCGACCCCGCCCCAGGGTACCGCCCGCATCGATCAGCTAATCAAAGCTGATTTGCGCTGAAACCGTGATGACACAGATCAGAAATAACCGATCCGGCCCGACGGGAGACGGGACAGAGTGTCATATTAGCAAGGTGGGGCCGTCGGGGCGGAGCAAAGAGGAAGCGCTAACCGCTAAAACAACTCGAAATCGCAATCCGTTGCGGCGGGCGCCGCCTGTTTGGTGGCGATTCCGAACGGCAGCAGGAATTGGCGATGGACGTCGCGCTCGCGCTCCATCGTGTAGCGAACGTAGAGTTCATCGAGCACGGCTTCGTCCTGATGGCTGAAGGAAGCCCGGCCCAGATCGCCCCCGGCTTCTTCAAGGCATTTTGCTACCGCCGGCAGCGTCGAGGCGCTGGAGGCGAGCGATGTCATCTGTTCGCGGGCGCCGTTCATCACCGCGTCGAACTTGGCACCTTCCTCGATCAGCCGGCCGATCAGTCCGCCGAGACGGTCATTGCCGGCCTCGACGTCGTGCAGGGTTTGGAGAATGGCATTCTCCATACTGGTCAGCTTGGTCTGATCGCTGCTCACGCGGGACTTGCGAAGGTCGTCGCCGACCTTGGCGATCTCGCTCAGCAGAGGCCTCAGCCGGGCCGCCGCCCCAGTCATCTGGTCGGCGGTCAACTTCATTTCATGCGCGATCACCACGAAGGCGCGGCCTTTGGCGCCAAGATGCCCGGCGCGAAGCCCGGCATTCATGCCGATCAGCGAGATGTCGACCACCGAGTCCGACAGATTGGCGATCGCCTCGCGAAACTTCTCCAGCGTGTTTTCGACTACGCTGAGCGCCTCGTCGATCGAGCGGCCGCCGTCTTCGCACATCGCGATCAGGCTGGAAGCCTGGGCGAGAGTCTGCCGCACCCGCGATAGGAACGAGGCCGAACCGCCCTCCCGGCCGCCGTGCAGCGACCGGCCCTTTTCGACCAGTGTCGCGACTTCAGTCAGAATCGTCGAAAGTGCCCGGACGATGTCGCCGATGCCGGCGTCGAATTCCTGTTGGGTGTCGTGGAGCTGCACCGCTTCGAGATTGACCAGCAGCCGGGGCAGCGGCTGAACCTCGGTCATGTCCGGCACCAAGGTCGGCTCCGGGTCGGCGGCGCGCCGCAGGCCTTCGCAAACGTGCTCCAGGCGCTGACGCGTACTATCGCCGGCTTGCAGCGAGATGATCGAGCGTCCGACCACCTCGCTGATGGTGCGCGCACTGCTGCCCGCCAGCTCGGCGACACCGACGCTGTCGTTGCGCTGGCGGCCGAGATCGGCAAACGCCGACATCAATTCGCCGCCGGAGGCACCGAGCTGCGGCCGGTAGCGCCGCTCGAATTCGCTTTGCCGGCCCCAGGTGGTTTCCACCGCCGCAGCCAGCAGTTGCTGATCCTTGACGCAGGCCTCGATCGACGACTGCACGGCCTTGCCGAGATCGTACGCCTCGCGGGTGAACGCAATGAAGCCTTCGCGATCGCCCTCGAGCGAGGCCGACTCGATCTTGGCGCTGCGCGCGATCGTGGTGATCATCTCAACGTGTTTGAGTAGTTGTTTCAGCAGCGAGCCCGCCTCGGCCACGCTGCGACGCAGCTGATCGAGCAGCGCACTTTCCGCCGGCAGCGTATCGGCGAGGCTCTTCAGGCGGCCCGCGATGTCGCGCAGCGCGCCGGACGCGCCTTCAATCTGCGCCGACGACAGTTCACGCGCGAGGTCGGTCAGGGCCTCATTGAGCCCCTGAAAGATGCCATGACCTTCGCCGAGCTGCCCGCCGACCTGGGCGAAGGTAGTCTCAATTCGAGACGCAACGAGTTCGATCGACGCAACGGCGTCGGCAATCGGATGTTTCAATCGGGACACAACTTCAATCCGCTGAGGCAGGCTGCTTGGCTTGCTGCCAGGCCATGATCTCGCGCGGGATCTGGTTCAGCGACACCACCTTCTCGACAGCGCCGCAGGCAATCGCCTCCTTCGGCATGCCGAACACTACGCAGCTCTCTTCGTCCTGCGCGCAGGTGTAGGCGCCCAGTTTGCGCATCTCGAGCAGGCCGCGGGCGCCATCGTCACCCATGCCGGTCATGATGATGCCGAGCGCGTTGGCGCCGGCATATTGGGCAGCCGATCGAAACAGCACGTCCGCCGAGGGACGATGCCGCGACACCGGCGGACCATCCTTGATGGCGATCTGATAGCGCAGCCCGCTGCGGACCAGCAGCATGTGCCGGGCGCCGGGGGCGATATAGGCCCAGCCCGGCAGCACCGGATCGCCGTCTTCGGCTTCCTTGACGTTGATCTGGCAGCCGGCGTTGAGCCGCTTGGCGAACGCCGCGGTGAAGCCCTGCGGCATGTGCTGCACGATCAGAATGCCGGGGCAGTTCGGCGGCAGCACTTCGAGCACGTCGTACAGCGCCTCGGTGCCGCCGGTGGAGACGCCGATGCACACGATCCGTTCGGTGGTCGGGCGCGACCGCCCGGCGACCGGCGGCGGGATGATCGCATCCGCCGTCAGCTTCTGTTCGATGACTTTGCGGGCGGCGCGGGGGCGGACGCGGGCGCGGGCCGCAGACTTGATCGCTTCGCGTAGGCGGCCGGAGCTCTCCATCAGCGCCTGGCGGGTATCGATCCGCGGCTTGGGTACAATATCGACGGCGCCCGCCTCGAGCGCCTCGAACATCAGGTCAGAGCCTTCGGGTGTCAGCGACGAGCAGATCACCACCGGGATCGGATGCTGCGCCATGATCTTGCGGAGGAACGTCATGCCGTCCATCCGCGGCATCTCGATATCGAGCAGGATGACGTCGGGGAGTTCGTTCTGCAGCCGCTTGGCCGCGACGAACGGATCGGACGCGGTCCCGATCACTTCGATTTCGGGGTCTTCGGCCAGGATGGTGCCGAGGACCTGTCGCACCGAGGCGGAGTCGTCGACGATCAGGACCCGGATCTTCTGCTTCGCCATCTGATGCGCTCCAATCATCCTACAGTTTAAAGACGGTTGGTTGAACCTGCCTTAACTTCGGCAGGGCGCTGTGAATCATCGACTCGGAATGGCCGACCAGAAGGTAGCCGCCGGGTCGCAGATGTGAGCACAGCTGCTCGACGACTTTGCGCTGGGTCGCGCGGTCGAAATAGATCAGTACGTTGCGGCAGAAGATGACGTCGACGTCCCGGTCTACCGGGTAGGACGTATCCATCAGGTTCATCCGCGTGAAATTGGTCAGCCGGCGCAGCTCGGGCACCACCCGCACTTCATCGCGGCTGCGGTCGCGCGAGCTCAGGAAGTAACGCTCGACGAACTGCGGCGGCACCGGTGCGGTGACTTCGCGATTGTAGATCGCCGCGGTGGCGACGCGCAGAACGGCGGTCGAAATATCCGTGCCGAGAATCCGGAACTGAAACCGCGACCCGGCCCGCACCATGTCGTCCAGCACCATCGCGGTGGTGTAGGCCTCCATGCCGGTCGAACAGGCCGCACTCCAGACCTTCAGATCGTTGGACTTGCGGTTCGGCAGCTTCAAGAGATCCGGCACCGCGACGGTTCTCAGGAAGTCGAAATGCTGTGGCTCGCGGAAGAAGTCGGTCTTGTTGGTCGTGACGACATCGATCAGATGCGTCAGTTCATCGTCGAGCACCGACTTGTCGAACAGGTTATCGACATACTCGCTGACGCCCGAATAGTTCAGTGCCCGCACCCGTTTGTGCAGCCGTCCCTCGAGCATCAGACGCTTGGCGTTCGGCATCTTGATGCCGACCTGGTCTTCGATCAGCTCGGCAAGGGACCGGAATTGCCTGTCGGAAAGCTGGCGTTTGGCGTGGACCATCAAGCTACTCGTCAATTCGGTCCAGCGACCGTTCGTCTCGCATTCAACACCGGCTCCGTCGTGGCACGACGGCCTGCCGGAGTTCCTCGAAAGTGAACGCCCGACCCGGGGCGTTCACCGTTGTTTCGTCCGGGATCGCGGGACCTTGGTCCCGACTGTCCCTTAGCGCTGGAAGTCAGCGTCGCGATCGTCTTCGCCGTCACCGAGCGCGAAGGCGAAGCCACCACCGCCCGCGGCCTTGAGCTGACGCTGCGGCTTGGCAACCGTCGGCTTCTTGGTGCCGCGGTCGACCGAAGCCATATGGGCCGCCTTGGCACGGAGCTGGTTGACGGCCTTGTCGATCGTCCCGCCATGCGCCTTCGACTTGTCCTGGTCGATACGGAAGAACGCGATGGTCGACTGCAGCTGCTCGGCCTGCGAAGCGAGTTCTTCCGAGGTCGAAGAGACCTGCTCGGACGCGCTGGCGTTCTGCTGGCCGACCTTGTCGAGCTGCTGGATCGCCTGGTTGATCTGCGACGAACCGACATCCTGTTCGCGGCAAGCCGAGGAGATCTCCTGCACCAGCTCCGAGGTCTTCTTGATGTCCGGCACCAGCTTGGCGAGCATTTCGCCGGCTTCCTGCGCGACCTTCACGGTCTCGCCGGACAGTTCGCCGATTTCAGTCGCCGAGGCCTGGCTGCGTTCGGCGAGCTTGCGGACTTCCGAAGCGACCACCGCGAAGCCCTTGCCGTGTTCGCCGGCGCGGGCGGCTTCGACCGCGGCGTTGAGGGCCAGAAGGTCGGTCTGGCGAGCGATCTCCTGCACGATGGTGATCTTCTCGGCGATCGTCTGCATCGCGTCGACGGCCCGGCCGACGGCGGCGCCGCTGGCTTCGGCATCCTTGGCGGACTGCGCGGCGATCTTCTCGGTCTGGCTGGCGTTCTCGGCGTTCTGCTTGATGTTCGCCGCCATCTCTTCCATCGACGAGGAAGCTTCTTCGGCCGACGACGCCTGTTCGGTCGCGCCCTGCGACAGCTGCTCGGCGCTGGCCGACAGTTCCTGGCTGCCGGCAGAGACGTTCTGGGCCGCAGTGAGCGCTTCCGACACGATCTGGCGGAGCTTCTCGACCATCTGCTCCAGCGCGATGCCCAGGGTGTCCTTCTCCGACAACCGCTTGGCTTCGATCGTGAGGTTGCCGCGGGCAATCTCGTCCGCGACGCTGGCGGTGGCATTGAGGTTGGCGGTCATCGCGTTCAGCGACTTCACCAGATCGCCGACTTCGTCGTTGCTGGAGACGTCGATCTTCTTGCTGAGATCGCCGATCGCAACGGCGTTGGCGAGCCCCACTGCCTGCGTCAGGCCGCGGCTGATGTTGATGGCGATCCAAAGCGCGGAGGCGACTGCGGCCAGCAGCGAGGCAATCACGATGCTGATCAGCAGCAGCTTGGCGTTGGCAGCGTCCGACGCCGCCTGTTCGCTCATCTCCGCCATCGCCTTCTTGACGTAGTTGACGTAGTCGGTCGCAGCCTGGATCGCGACCGCCGAGGTCGCGCGTCCTTCGGTCCCGGCGAGCGTCGCGGCGCGGATGTTGCCGCCCTCCTTGACGATGTCGGAAACGCGGCCGGCGATCTTGGCGAAGCGTTCAGACTGGCTGGTGATGGCCGACGAGGACAGGCCGACCGCCGACAGTGCCGCGACGCTCTGCTGCGCGCTCGACCGCAGACGCTCGGTAGCGTCGCCGAGCGCCTTGATGGTGGAGGACAGGTCTTCGAGGTTCGACGAGTAGAACGACAGCGCCAGATCCTTCTGGACCGCCTCACCGTCCGCGCGAATCGACAGGATCGAGATCAGCGCATTCGCGCGCTCAGCCGACACCGGCAGCTTGCGGGCTTCCGCGAGCGAGGAATCGACCGCCTCGTTCCAGTCCTTGACGACCGGCAAACCTTCGGAGGTCCAGAGCTGGGCACCGCGGTTGTTGGAATTGAGCGTGCCGAACTTAATGATCTGATCTTCGGTCGCGTTCATCTTCTCGTACGCGCCCGAAAACTTCTCGAGCATCCGCTTGCCGGTCTCGGTCGCGACCGCAGCGATCTCGTCGCGGATGCGCAGCGCATCCTTGCGATACTGCTTCACCTCCTCGGCAACCTTCTGCAGCTCTGCGTCGGTCGAGGCGATGATGATGTCGCGCTGGGCACGGGTCTGGTACAGAATGTTGTTCTGCAGTTCGCCGGCCTTGTCGATCCGCTGCGAGCGCGACACCAGGCCTTCCGAGGTCTCAGCCAGTTGCGTCAGCTTGACGTAGGCGATTCCGCCGGTGATGGCGGACAGCAGGATCACGACGCCAAAGGCGCCGGCCAGCTTTGCTTTAACAGTCAGTCTCATTTCGAGATTCCTTAGGGTCGAAGGTTTGGGTCAAACTCACGCAACAACAGATCCGAACCGGCGGCTCAGGCTGCCAGATCGTTAGAGGGGGGCTCGGCGCCGCCGGCCGACACGTCGGTGCCGGCCATCAGGCGCGCCAGATCGAAGATGATGACGAAGCGATCGCCTTTGCGACCGATGCCGGCGATGTAGTCCGACTTCCACTTGCCGCCGACGTCGGGGACCTGCTCCAGCGAGCTCTCCTCGATGTCGGTGACTTCGTAGACACAGTCGGCGACGAAGCCGACGCCGACGACGCGGCCGGCGACGGGCACGTCGAGAATGATGATGCGGGTCGCCTCGGTCGGCGGCACCGCCGGCAGATCGAGCTTCAGTCGAAGATCGAGGATCGGATAGCCGGTCCCGCGTACGTCGATCATGCCGAGCATGAATTCCGGCGCGTGCGGCAGCCGGGAGATCGGCCGCATGTCGAGGATTTCGCGAACGTTGCGGATCGCCATTCCGAACGTTTCTCCGGCGAGTCCGAGCGTCAGATATTGCGCGGTTTCGGCCATGTCTTCCTCACTTCAACGCTGGTTGGCGGCACGTACTGCCGGATGTCTGACCGAGGGCGCTCAATTCA
Source organism: Rhodopseudomonas sp. P1 (assembly GCF_039642825.1). Lineage (NCBI taxonomy): Bacteria > Pseudomonadati > Pseudomonadota > Alphaproteobacteria > Hyphomicrobiales > Nitrobacteraceae > Rhodopseudomonas > Rhodopseudomonas sp. P1. The sequence continues at coordinate 153,331 of NZ_CP088006.1, forward strand.
GGATCCGTTCCATGTTCGGCACGACGACGAATTCATCGCGCCACTTGGTGATGAAGCGGATGTATTCCGGCTTCCAATGCATGCCGACGCGCGGGGTCTGCTGCACGTCGGTGCGCGAAATCTCGGTGACTTCGTAGACGCGGTCGGCACTGACGCCGACCAGCACCGCCTCGTTGTCGAGGCGGACTTCGAGCACCACGATGCGGCTGTCGGCGGTGTGGGTCTGCACCGGCATGCCGAAGCGGATGCGTAGGTCGGCGAACGGAATGACGTTGCCGCGGACGTTGATCACCCCCGGCACGAACGCCTTTGCGCCGGCGACCTTGGTGGCAGGGATCGGATCGATGATCTCGCGGACGAGGCCGGCGTCGATCGCGAACTTCTCGTCGCCGAGTCCGATCATCACCACCTGCATCGCGTCGGCATCGCCGTCGGTTGCGCTTTGAACCCGATCGTTACTCATCAGGCGGCCTCGCTGATCTGCTTTTCGGACTGGGCTTGGGCGAGGCCGACGAGTTGCACGACGTCGAGGATCAGCGCTGCCGTTCCGTCACCCAGGATGGTGGCGCCGGAGAACATCGTGACGTCGGAGTGCAGCTTCGACAGTGACTTGATGACGGTCTGGTGGTTGCCGATGATCTGATCGGCGACCAGACCGACGCGGGTCTCGCCGGTCGAAATGATGATCGTCTTCTGGTGCTGGTCCGGTTCGCCGTCCGCGTCGAAGATTTGGCGGAGGCGCAGGAACGGCACGAGATTGCCGCGGACGTTGAGGAAGTTGCGGCTGCGCGAGCGCTCGTCCTCGGCGGTGAGTTCGACGCACTCTTCGACCGCGGACAGCGGAATGATGTAGCGGCCGCTGCCGACGCGGATCAGCAGACCTTCGATGATCGCCAGCGTCAGCGGCAGGCGCAGCGTGACGGTGGTGCCGTCACCCGGGACCGTCGACAGGTCGATCGACCCGCGCATGTTCTCGATGGTGCGCTTGACGACGTCCATGCCGACGCCGCGCCCCGACAGCGCCGAAACGGTCTGCGCCGTCGAGAAGCCGGGGTGGAACAGGAACTGATGGATTTCCTGGTCGGAGGCGGTAGCCCCCGGCGCGATCAGTCCCTGCTCTTCCGCCTTGGCGCGGATGCGCGCGGTGTTCAGCCCGCCGCCATTGTCCTTCACGGTCACGAGGACCTGGGCGCCGGCATGCACGGCGGCGAGTTCGATCCGGCCCTGCTCCGGCTTACCGGCGGCGACCCGCGCGGCCGGCGCTTCGATGCCGTGATCGATCGCGTTGCGGATCAGATGGACCAGCGGATCGGCCAAGCACTCGATCATCGTCTTATCGAGTTCGGTGTCCTCACCCGAGGTGATGAATTCCACCGGCTTGCCGAGATCGCGCGACAGATCGTGCACGAGGCGGCGGAAGCGGCCGAACAGCGAGCCGATCGGCACCATACGGGCGCCCATCGTGGTGTCGCGCAGGCTCGAGGCGAGGCGTTCGATCTCTTCGGCGATCAACTTGATCGAGATGTCGTTGCCGGAGGCTGCGAGTTGGGTCAGGCGCGCCTGCGCGATCACCAGCTCGCCGACCCGATCCATCAGCTCGTCGAGCCGTTCGGCCTGAACCCGGACGGTGGCGATGCCGCGATCGTCGGCGCGGCGGGGCTCGCCGCTGCGGCGCTCCACAGCCGGCGCGGCGGGAGCGGCCGTTGCGGCCTGCGGCGCGGGCTTCGCCTCCTCCACAGCTTGCGGCGGCTCCGGCGGCAGAATGGACACGTCCGGCAGCTCGAGCATCGGCACCGGCTGCGCGGCTTCGCCTTCGAACAACGGCTCCAGCGACAGCTGCATCTCGTCCTGAACGAACATGAAGACGTCGTCGATTGCCGCCTTGTCGCAATCCGAATGCAGCGAGACGTCCCACTTCAGATAGCAATCCTCGGGCACCAGCTCGTCGAGGAACGGAATGCCGTCGGTCAGCGGCATCGCGAAGCAAGAGCCGAGCTTGCTGAGGTCGTCGAGCAGATCGAGCGGGTTGGACCCGTTACGCAGGATCTGAGAGTCGAATTCGAAGCGAAGATGCCAGCCGACCTGGCGGCGCTCCGACACCGGGGTCGGGGCCGGCGACGAAACGGGCGACGACGCCGCGGCTTCGACGGCTTCGGCGGGCGAAACGAACCGGCTGAGATCGGCGAGGATCGCGTCGCCGATGATCGCATCGGTCTCGTCCGGCGTTTCGATCAGCGCGCGGATGAAATCCTTGGCGGCCAGCGCGACCGAGACAAGATCCTGAGTTGGCTTGATCTCGCCCTTGCGGACGCGCTCGAACGCGGTCTCGAATTCGTGGGTGAAGGTGGCGACCTTGTCGAACCCGAACATCGCGCCCGAGCCCTTGATGGTGTGCAGGGCGCGAAACGCGGAGTCGACCAGTTCGCGGTCGTCGGGATTCTGGCCGAGATCGAGCAGCGCCGCTTCCAGCACCTCGAACAGCTCGGCCGCCTCTTGGCGGAAGACGGCTGCCGGATCGATCGTGGTCATGACCGCACCAGCTTGCTCACCACGGAGAGCAGTTGCTCCGGCTTGAACGGCTTGGTGATCCAGCCGGTGGCGCCGCAGCTCTTGGCCTCCTGCTTGACCGCGTCATTTGACTCGGTGGTGAGGAACACGATCGGCAGGCCGACCAGGTTGGGCTGCTTGCGAAGCGCCTTGATCAGTTCGAGGCCATTCATCACCGGCATGTTGAGGTCGGTGATGACGAGGTCGACCTTGGTGGCCTGCGCCTTCGACAGGCCCTGGGCGCCGTCGCCGGCTTCGACGACGCTGTGGCCGGCCGGCTCGAGCGTCACCTTGATCATCTGGCGGATGCTGGGGGAATCGTCGACGGTCAGGATCGTGGCCATTACGAGCCACCTTTCTTTTGCGGGAAATGCTTGTCGATTATTTCGTCGCCGGCGAAGCCGGCACGCTGAATGGTGTTGAGGAGGACCTCGGAGAGCTCTGTCAGCACCACCGGGCGGCCCTGGGCCTCTCCGGTCTTGGCGGTCGACAGCAGAAGCTGGATCGAGGTGAGATCGGCCCTGTTCACTTTTGAACAGTCGATCTCGAGCGGACCTTGGCGGCCGAGCGCTTCCTGGATCGTCTCGTGGATACTTCGGATGGAAGAGATACTACAGTCGGAAGGAAGCCGAAGCGCGGCTCCCGCTTCGGTGGGATTGAACGTCATTGCTATCCCCAGCCGCGAGACGACTCATCGTCTCTGCGATTACTTTGTCGATACAGGAAAGCGTGACGTCTAATTATTAAGATAGTGTACTACGCACCGCTAAACTGCATTCGTGCAAACCTCATGGCGACCGACGCATAGCTTCGGCCTGGAGACACGGTGAACTACGAGGCAATTCCCGATTTTAGTATTAGATCAAAAGATACGCAGGTTACGGACGCTTAGTTCGGACTTAACGGATAACTGTTAGGTTGAATTTCGACGCACGTACTGTGAGTTGCACAATATGCTCATTCAAGCACTGGTTGTTGACGACAGTCGGTCCGCGTTGGACTACTTGAAGCGGACGATCGAAGCCGACGGCCAGGTTCAGGTGATCGGCTTCACCGATCCGGTGCTGGCTCTGGCCTCCGCCCGCAATCTCGACATCGACATCGTCTTCGCCGACTATGAGATGCCGAATATGGACGGCATCAGCCTGATCCGGCGGCTGCGCTCGCTCCCCAAATTCTCCGACATTCCGATCGTGATGATCACCTCGATCGAGAGCGACGAGGTGCGGCTGCAGGCGCTGGACGCCGGCGCGACCGACTTCCTGCCGAAGCGGCCGAAGAGCCTGGAGACCCAGGTCCGGCTGCGCAATATGATCCGGCTGGGCTCTGCGGTTCGAAAGCTGAACGACCGCGCCGCGCTGCTGGCGAGCGAGGTGGCGCGCGCCACCCACGCGCTGCAGGAACGTGAAGAAGAGATCATTCTTCGGCTGGCGCTGTCGGTCGAGTATCGCGACAACGACACCGGTGATCACACCCTCAGGGTTGCAAAGTACAGCCGGATGATCGCGGAAGGATTGGGGCTACCCGAACGGCTGTGCCGCGACATCTATCTGGCCGCGCCGCTGCACGATGTCGGCAAGGTCGCCACCCCCGACCATATTCTGCTGAAGCCGGGCAAGCTGACGCCGGACGAGATCGCCGTGATGCAGACCCACACCACGATCGGCGCATCGATCCTGGCCGGCAGCCGGTGCGAACTGATTCAGCTCGCCGCCGACATCGCGGTCGGTCATCACGAGCGCTGGGACGGCAAAGGCTACCCGAACAAACTGAAGGGCGACGAAATTCCGATCGCGGCGCGGATCGTCGCGGTCGCCGACGTGTTCGACGCGCTGGCAACCGCCCGCCCATATAAAGAGGCGATGCCGCTGCCGGTGGCGCGGCAGCACCTCGAAAACGGCCGCGGCCAGCACTTCGACCCGGCGTGCGTCGACGTCTTCCTGACGCGCTGGGACGAGGTGGTGGCAATCGCCACCAAGCGGCTGAAGCTTCATCCAAGAGACGGCGCTTCGCTGCAGCCGTCACTCACCCCCGACGCGCAGGAGCCGACCATCACATTGCCGACGCCGGAAGTGACCTACACCGTAGCAACCTGACTGTTGTCCGGCGCCGCGACGTCGGACGCATCTCTTTCTTTATAGGCAGGGCGTCGCCACCAGAATCACGACCCCGGTCCAGACCGTTGTGGCGATGGCCGCCGCGGCCGATCCGATCGCGGCCTGCCGCAAGAATCTGGACGTCCGAGCGCTCGCGTCCGATGGCAACCGCACGCAATAGATCAGCAGGCCGGCCAGTACCGCCAGATGGACTAGCCAAATCGCAAGCAGCATCAGCCGCAACGGCGTGACGCCGCCGATAGCATCGTTTTGCCAGCTGAACGCACAGCCAAGCGATAGCGCCGCATACAGCAGCGTGAAGGCTGACGCCCAGATCACGAAGCCGGCGGGGATCAGCAGCAGCGGAAGCCGCGGCTTCATGATGTTGTTCGCATCAGCAGCGGCAAGCCGTACACCATCAGCACCACCGTGACGGCAATGGCGGCGGTGAAGCCTGCCCAGATCGCACCGAGCCTGAGATCGAGGCTGCGGGCCAGCGATACGAAACCGGCACGGCTCCGCCACAGGCCGAAGCCAGAAAACATCAGCCCGACCGCAGCGTGCAGGCCGGCATACAGCAGCATCACCAGGGTGACGGCCGCATAGGCGTGCCGCGTCGGATCCGGCACGGCGGATATAATGACAGCACAGCCGACCAGCCCGGCAATCTGCCCGAGGCCGGCGAACACAAGCGCGGCCTCGCGCCGGTTGGCGCGCCCAAGTATCCGCCGCGTCGTCGCCAAATGGCTGGCGACCAGTGCGACCGCGAGCCCGGCGATGACCAGCGCCGTCCCCCATAGTGACCAGGGCAATAGCTCCGGCGGCGGCCAGTTGGGGGCGACGACCCACAAGAACAGCAACCCGAACCCGAGGGACGCAAAAGCCGTGGCGTCCGCGGCGAGCGCCAACCAAAGCGCCCACAGCGCGGGTGGCGAGGCCGCCTCGCTATGCAGCACCGCAGTCTCGCCATTGCCGACCGGCAGCGGCCCGCGATCGCAGCGCCCGCCGGACGAGGGCGTCCAAAGCAGCAGCGTCGCAATCACTCCAACCAGCGCACCGACCGCCACCAGATAGAGTTTGAACAGAACTGCCAGGAAGAAGGCTCCGGTCGCGACCGCGCTGACCAACGGGAGAAAGCTACGGTTCGGCAGGCGGACAATCTGCTCGATGCGGCCCGAGATCGCGTCGACCCCGAGCGTCTCCAGCGCCTGATCACGCACGAAGCCGAGATAACCAGTGCCAGCCGCCAGCCTGGCACCCAGCTCAGGCTGCTCAGCAAGCGGGAGGCGCGACGCCACCAGCGGAAGAGACGCAAAATTGTAGCTCGGCGGCGGAGTCGCGGTCGCCCATTCCAGGGTGCCGGCGCCCCACGGGTTACGATTGCAGCGTCTGCCGTGCCGCCAATGCATCAGCACATCGACCGTGAACAGCGCAAACCCGATCGCCATGATGAAGCCGCCGATTGACGACAGCAGGTTCGGCCACTCCCATCCGGTCTCCGCGCCATAGCTGGTGACCCGGCGTGGCATGCCGAGCAGGCCGGTCCAGTGCATCACCAGAAAGGTCAGGTTGAAGCCGATCAGGATCAGCCAGAACGCAGGTGCGCCGAGGCTATGGCGCGGCACACGCCCGGTAAGGTGCGGCAGCCAATAATAGGTCGCCGCCAGGATCGGAAACACGAAGCCGCCGACCAGCACGTAGTGCAGATGCGCGACCACGAAGTGGGTGTCGTGCGCCTGCCAGTTGAACGGCACGATCGCCAGCATCACGCCGGTGAGGCCGCCGATCACGAATACCGAGAAGAAGCCGAGCAGATACAGCATCGGCAGTTTGAGCTGCGGCCGCCCCGCTGCCAGCGTGCCGAGCCAGGCGAAGATCTGCACCGCTGTTGGTACCGCCACCGCGGTGCTGGCCGAGGAGAAGAACGCCAGGGCCAGATGCGGAATCCCGACCGTGAACATGTGGTGGACCCACAGCCCGAAGCTGAGGAACGCCAGCGCCACCACGCTGACCACGATCCAGCCGTAGCCGATGATTTCCCGTCGGGCGAAGGTCGGTAGCATGGTCGACACCATGCCGGCGGCCGGCAGGAAGATAATGTAGACCTCGGGATGGCCGAACAGCCAGAACAGATGCTGCCAGAGCAGCGCATCGCCGCCGCGGGTCGGATCGAAAAACGGCAGACCGAATGCGCGCTCCAGCTCCAGCAGCACGGAGCCCAGGATCAGCGGCGGAAACCCGACCAGCATCATGAAGGCGGTGACCAGCAGATACCAGGCAAGCAGCGGCATCTTGTCGATCGACATGCCGGGCGCGCGCAGCTTCAGTATCGTGGCGATGGTCTCGATCGCCGCCGAGATTGCCGAGATCTCCACGAAGGTGACACCGATCAGCCAGATGTCGGCGTTGATGCCTGGGCTGTAGGTCTTCGATGTCAGCGGCGTGTACATGAACCAGCCGCCATCTGGCGCCAGCCCGATCGCGAGCGCGATCACCAGGATCGATCCGCCGAACAGGTAGCACCAATAGCCGTAGGCGCCGAGCCGAGGGAACGCCATGTCGCGGGCGCCGAGCAGCTTCGGCAGCAGGTAGATCGCAAATCCTTCGAACATCGGGATCGCGAATAGAAACATCATCACCGTGCCGTGCATGGTGAATATCTGGTTGTAGACGTCCGGGCCGAGAAACGCGCTGCGCGGCGTCGCCAGCTGCGCCCGGATCAGCATCGCCAGCACGCCGCCGATGCCGAAGAACACGAAGGCGGTCAGGATGAAGCGTCGGCCGACGATGTTGTGGTTCACTGCCGACAGGCGAGCCCAGCCAGGCGGCGTGCCCCACACCGCTTCGAGCTGCTTGTGCAGCCGGATCGCAGCGATCGGAGGCCGGGGCCGATGATCGATGCCGTCCGTCATCGGCGATCCCGCGGCAGTTCGGCCAAGCGGCCTTCGTAATTGTCATCGGCATGCGCCGTGACGCGGAAATCCATCGCGGTGTGGCCGCCGCCACAGAACTCGGCGCAGACGCCGTGATAGCTGCCGGGCCGATCGGCGCTGAGCCGGATGACATTGATGTGGCCGGGGATCGCGTCGATCTTGCCGCCAAGCCGCGGGATCCAGAAGCCGTGGATCACGTCGGGGCTGGTAACGTGCAGGTCGACCGGACGCCCGACCGGCAGATGCAGTTCGTTGACGGACACGCGCGTTCCGCCGGCTGTCGCCGGATAGCGGAAGGTCCACTGCCACTGCCGCGCTTCGACCTCGATCCGCATCACCTCGGCGGCACGCGGATGCGCCAGCAGCCGTTCGCCGGTCAGCAATCCGAAGCCGAGCAACGGCATCAACACCATTGCCGGCAGCACCAGGCCGCCACCCGCGAGCCACAGCTTCGGCCTGTCCGGCGCAGCGCTGCGCCGAACGAACCCCCACAGCAGCAGCACGATCACCAAACCGAACAGCACCACCGCGCCGGCGAGCATCAGCCACCACAACTGCGCGATCGCCGCCGCCGATGGACCGGCGGGGTCCAGCGTCGACAGCGGACCGCCGCATCCGGCCAGCGGCATCGTGGCGGCGGCAACGATGCAACCGGCGCGTCCTCGCCGCATTACCGAACGAAGAGGTGAGCGATGCCCAAATCCGTCGTCGAGGAGATCAGCGAATACGACACCAGTTCGGTGGTGGCGTTCGCCGGCCACCCGGTCCACGCGATGCTGGTGGCATTTCCGATCGCGCTGGTGATCTCGACCTTGGGCTGCGACGTCTTCTATTGGTGGAGCGCCGATCCGTTCTGGGCCCGAGCCGGACTGTGGGCGAGCGGCTTCGCTTTCTGGCTCGGCGCCGCGGCCAGCATCGCCGGCACCGCCGAGCTGTTGCTGGTCAAGGGCATCCGCCAGCGAACCACGAGCTGGACCCATGCAGTCGCAGGCGTCACGCTGGTGTCGATCGCCGGCGCGAATTGGGGATGGCGGTTGGTGAACGAGGACCCGGTGCTGCCGGTCGGGTTGATGATCTCGGCGCTCGGCACCGTCTTCGTCGGCCTCGCTGGATGGCACGGCGGCAAGTTGGTTTTCGATCACGGCGTCGGCCTGATGGTCTCGACCAACGACTGAAGTCCGCCGGGCTGCGTCAGCCAGGTTGGCAGGCCGTTCGGCGACAACTCGGGCTTGGCGAGGACCAGCGTCAGGATGCCGGTGATCGTCGCCAGCGTCGCAGTCGTCATGATCCAGCGCCGCCAGGCCGCGTAGTGCCCATGTGCGCCGAATAGATTGAGGATCAGGTAGCCGCTGCGAATGTGGATCACCACCAGCAGCCCGACCACGACGAGCTTCAGCATCATCCAGGCCGTGAACGCCTCGCGGAGGAACAGGAGCCAAGTGCCCGCCACCACGGCCACGAATGCCGCCGGCGACGTGATCTTGATGAACAGCGTTCGGGTCAGCCGGTGCAGTTCGGCCGCCGCGATGTCCGAAAGCCGACTGCGGTGCACGAACAGACCGGGGAGCGCCAGCAGCCCGGCGCACCACACCATCAGCGCCAGGACATGAACGACTTTCAGCCACGCGATCATCGGGCCGGTTCATGGGCGATCATCGGGCGGTCGAGCCGCCGCGCCAGCAGAACCAGCGCGACCGCAAGATAGGGCAGCGAAGCCGGCACCCACATGATCAGACCGGCAAGCTGCTGATCCTGCAGCGCCGACAGCCCCCACACCGTGGTGACGCCGAAATGCGCGTCGTACAGCGGCGTCCGCGCAAACGTGATGACCGCGCCCAGCATCCCCATCTGCACGACCGATCCTAACAGCAGCCCGAGTGTTCGTCCGATCGGCGCGACCGGCGACAGAATCACCAGCCACAGCGCCATGGCGCTGCCGAGCAGGCTGAGCTCCATCACCCAGAACACCACCGGGTCAGCTAACGCGGCCGCGTAGGGCGCCGGCGCGTGCCATAGCCACAGCAACACCATATGGAGAATGAAAACGGCGGCCGCCCCCCGCGCCAGCAGGTGCGCCAGCTTGGTTCGCCTCCACGGCAGCGCGAGCAGCGGGGCAGCTACGGCGACCAGGACAACGTGATGAGTGACGCGCGCCGAGAACAGCGCCGATGTCAGCGCGCATAGTGGCGAGACAAAAAGCACGGCCAGGAGCGCCCATCCAAGCAGGGGCGCCACGTACGCCTTACGACTCGTAGCCTGCGACGATCGAGCCACCATCCCAAGATGACCCGAGCTTCCGACCACCAGGGCAGCGATCAGCGCCGGATCAAGATTCCATCGGGCGATCAGCTCCGCAGGCAGCGGCGCCAATCCGCAATACGGCTCGATCATCGCGTCTTCCCCAGGATCGCGAGCACTGTCTTGCGAGCGGCGCCGACAGCATCGGCCAGCGCGATCGATGGCGGGCGCCGCTCAGCGGATTCGCGGGAGGCAACGTGCAGGTGCGAGGAGGGATGCTAGCGGAAGCCGGCGGCAAATCGCCACGCGCCGGGCCTGCCGTCACGACGCCCGGCGAAGCCGGGAACGTGAGGGCCGTGCTCCGATAAAGGGAAAGCGGCACTCATCGCGCGTGGATGCGCAGGCGCCAACGATCGAGCGAAAGAGTTTGGGCCGCTAGTGAGATCACAACGGCAGCAGAACTGGCCGAGCGCGTTCGTCGCGCGATCCGGCGATCACTCGCTCACGCTGGCGAGCTCGAACTTTGCAGACGTCGATCTAGGGGGAGCTCAGAATAGCCGCCTCGCTGACGCATCACCGAGGCGGGCCAAGTGCGAGCGTCAGGCCGCGAGGTCGGCCCGCAGCTGCGGCAACAATTTGGATTCCTCGACGAAATCCAGCGCGCCATTGATCTCGACCGCACACATCCGGGCGGCATCCCGGTTCACGAAGATCGCGCGGACGACGCCGCGCCGTCCGTTGTCCTTGCAGACTTCGTCGCCAAGCTTGAATTGGTTCATTCACACACTCTCCGAAAAGAGCCGGTGTTACGCATCCAGCCCGATCTCCTTCCTGGCGCGGAAAGGGTTAACGACTCGTTAACCTTAAAAAGACGCAAACGCCGACGAGCAGGCAAGCCGGCGCTTGGAGCTTGCGATGCACGAAGGGTACCGCCCGCACGGCCAAGCCGGCCGACGCAGCTATGCATCCTGGCAGGTGGAAGATGGGACTTGTCGTCCGGCTAATGGCGGAGAGGGAGGGATTCGAACCCCCGATAGGCTTGCACCTATGCCGCATTTCGAGTGCGGTGCATTCAACCACTCTGCCACCTCTCCTGGTGCCAAAGCGGGCGATTCACGCCCGGTGGTCGGGGCGTGTTCTAGGCGAGGAGCGACAGATAGACAAGGCGGGGTACGGCGGATTTCTCGCCAGAATTGATCCGAAGGCCCCCACATCGCCAACCGCACAGGACCGGCAGCCAAACCGGCTCAGGCCTTCTCCTTGCTATCCTTGTCTTTTTTACCCTTCTCCTTGTCCTTCTCTTTGTCTTTTTCCTTATCCTTCTCGCGGTCCTTCTTGGCCTTGTCCTTGTCGCGGCGGTTGGTGAAGCGGGCGTTGCCGAGGCCGGTGCCGATCGTCAGCACGCCCCAGCGCTCGAATTCCTGCATGAACGGCACTTCGCTGAGGCCCTGGGCGACGCCGTCATTGTGCATCAGGATCGCGGTGTCGTGGCTTCCGATCATCGGGATGCCTTCGAGCAGGCTGCGCGGCAGATGGAATTTGCTACTCTCCCAATTGCCCGGCAGATTCTGGGCGCCCTTCTCGATCGAACCATCGGGGTTGATCACGCCGGGACACGAGATCCCGATAAACGGCGCCAGCTTGAAGCCCTCGTCCTCGGCCTCCGAAATCAGGTCCTTGAGCATGCGGGTCAGCCGCTTCACGGCGCCTTCCCGGGTCGGCTCGTCGTCGGCGTGACGCCACAGATCGGACTTCCACACCGAGGCTTTGGACAGGTCGGGCGCCTTCTTCCAGGCGGTCTCGACCACGCCGCAGCGGATGTTGGAGCCGCCGATATCGACCGCCAGGATGCTGTCGTGGCCCTCGAAGATCCAGGACGGCGCCAGATGCAGGCACCCGAGCAGGCCCGCTTCGTCGGGGTGAAACCGGATCGGTACCAAATCGACAGCGTGGCCTTCCGCCTTGAGCAAAATGTCGGTGCGGGCGATCGCGAGCTCGCCGACCCGGCTCTGGCGAAAGCCACCGCCGACCACGATGCACTCGGTCTCGGCCCAGGCCTTGGTGCGCAGGAAGCGCTTGGTGACGTGAGCGAGCTCCTGGGCGAAATCCTCGATCGCGCTGTGAACCACCGCGGCGGCGGCGACGTCGTCGCCGGCCAGCGCTTCGTCGAGCGCGCTTTTGGCGATCTTCTTGGTGTCGCGCCGCCCGAACGGATCGTCACCGGTCTCGCGCAACGCCTTGCGCCAATCGTCGAGCAGGCGCTGAAACGCCCCCTTGGAGGCGCGGTCGCCGAGAAAGCCGTCCTCGTCCTTGATTTCGATATTGTAGCTGTCGATCTCGACTGAAGGCAGCCGGGTGGCGCCGTGTGCGGCGATGCCGGCGTTGGTGGTGGTCAGACTGTCCTCAGCCATCAAAGTACCCCCGTTCAAAACCGAACGACAACGATCCGGGAACCGGTTGGTTGCATCGCGTTCGCAACGGCTGATTCTAGCGTCCGGCCCGCGCGCAGCCGCATTTTGCCGGCTTCCGCCTTGACGGACGCGGCACGGCGGGTATAAGTCACGCACCGGCGCGGGCAGGTCTCGCGCCGATTTGTTTTGTGCGGCCAGAGGCGAAGCTTTCGCCCGGCTCAAGTCCATCCGCACCAAAGCCGCGGCGCTTCGTCGTCGCACCCCGTCATCGACTGACCAAAAAGCCGGCCCGGGTTAACCGAGGCCGGGATCGAACACGAAGGAAGAAAAAGATGTTCGCAGTCATCAAAACCGGCGGCCGGCAATACCGCGTCGTTCCGGAAGATGTGCTCGAAGTAGGCAAGCTCGACGGCGACGTCGGCAGCATTATCCAGCTCGGCGAAGTGCTCGTGCTGGGCGGCGACACCCCGGTTCTCGGCGCGCCCACCGTGGCTGGCGCTACCGTGGCGGCCGAAGTGCTGGACCACAAGCGCGGCCCGAAGGTGATCGCGTTCAAGAAGCGTCGTCGCAAGCACTCCAAGCGCAAGCGCGGCTACCGCGATGAAATCACCGTGCTGCGGATCACCGAGATCCTCGCCGACGGCAAGAAGCCTTCGGTCGGCCCCCGCGCCAAGCGCGCGAAGGCGGCCCCGGCTGCGGAAGCCGCCGAGTAAGTCGGCGCGCGCAGCAGACGTGACAAAAAAGCGGGATGATTCCGTAACGGGATTCATCTAAAAGGTATTTCGGATTTTGGAGACGAGCCATGGCTCATAAAAAGGCGGGCGGTTCCTCGCGCAACGGACGTGATTCCGCAGGCAAGCGCCTCGGCGTGAAGGCGTTTGGCGGCGAGCACGTGATTCCCGGCAACATCATTGCGCGTCAGCGCGGCACTCAGTGGCATCCCGGCCTCAACGTCGGCATGGGCACTGATCACACCTTGTTCGCCAAGGTGGAAGGCCGTGTCGAATTCCGCGCCAAAGCCAACGGCCGCACCTACGTATCGGTACTCCCGATTGCGATGCAGGCGGCCGAATAGACGGTGGACAAAAATATGTGTCCGCCGGGTCCTGTCAAACCGGCGGAGCACACCTAAGGGCTCCAGGGGAGGCGGGAAAACCGGCCTCCCCTTTTTCTTTGCGTACCTTTCACGGCGCACCTTCAGGAGCCCGCCATGTTGCAGGAGATCCCGACCACCACGCCCTCGTTGCGCGAGGCGAGACCTTGCGTCCTCGAGACCGAGCGGCTGACGCTGCGTAAACCGGTTCTCGCGGACGTCCAGGCCATCGCTTCGCTCGCCAACGATCGCCGCGTCGTCGAGATGACCCGGCGGATGCCGTTTCCCTACACGCGCGACGACGCCGCGCGCTTCGTGACCGCGCTGCCCAAGAGCAGCGACAGCGTGTTTCTGATCGAGGCCGAGGATTTCGAGCCGATCGGACTGGTCGGCGTCGACTGGAGCGACCGCGACGCCCCGGAGCTCGGTTACTGGCTCGGCGTGCAGCATTGGGGCAACGGCTACGCCACCGAAGCCGCGCGGGCGGTGATCGACTTCGCCTTCGAGGTGCACAGCGCCAAGCAGATGATCTCGGCCGCCCGTGTGATCAATCCGGCGTCGCGCAACGTGCTGGAGAAGTGCGGCTTCCAATGGACCGGCGTCGAGCTGCACCGCTTCGAGTCGATTGGATCGTCGACCCCGGTCGACTGCTTCCGCCTCACCCGCGGGGTGTGGTCGTCGCTGAAGAAGTGGGGCACCACCAAGCGGCGCTGCTGATCAGCATCTCGACACACCATCATTGAAGCGAACGGATCGGCCGGGTTGTGACCCGGCCGATGTTGTTTCGGGACAGACGTATCAAGCCGCGCCCGCGCCGTTACCCACCGCTTAACCACGGCCGGAGGACGAACCGTCAGCCTCGGTGGGAACCGAGTTCAGCGCGCGGCCCAGGCTGCGTAGGACGGACTTCCAAACAGGGAGTTCCGACATGTCCGCTCATCGCTACATCCAAGCCGTCCTCGCCCGCGACCTCGCCGAAGAAATCAAGCCGCTCGCGCCCGCGACGATCGAGAAGGTCGAACTCACCGCCGACCGCGCGGCCGAAGCCGAGCAGCACCGCGAACGGACCGAGCAGCTCAGCTTCCGCTTCGTCGATCTCGACCGCCGCTTCGGCATCTGATGTGCGAGCAGGCGCGTTCAATCGGCGCTTAACCATCGCCGGCTGATCGCGCCGCCTGCAACTTCGCGCATACGCGATCTTCATCAACCACGTGTAGTTAGGCGTCAGTTCGACCAGGGAGGTCCCGATGTCCGATTCGACCGAACAAAGCGTCGCCGTCCGCGACGTGCGTGATGAATTCCGTGCCGACCTCGACGCGTTCGAGGCGACCGAGCGCAAGCTGCTGATCGAGGAGCGCCGCGAACGCGCGCGTGTGCTCAGCGAACGATTTAACGGATTGGCACTGCGGGTCGGCGAGTAGTCAACCGCCTTCGGACGGCCGCGGCGCGCTGCGCTCGCGCCAGCCGAGATACAGCCCGGCCGCGATAATGATCGCGACGCCGGCCACCGTCGCCCGCGACGGCACGTCGCCGAACAGCAGCCAGCCGAACGCCGCGGCGAAAATGATCATCGTGTACTGATACGGCACCACGACGCTGGCTGGCGCGAGCCGCAGCGAACGGTTGACGCACAGCAGACCGACCGCCGACACCGCGCCCGAGATCGCAAACCACACCAGATCGGTCGCGGACGGCGTGATCCAGCCGGACGGCGCCAGAACGAGGCCGAGCAGCAGCGTTCCGGCGAATTGCTGCGAGGCCAGCACCATGTCGGGAGTCTGGCGCAGAAACCGCGTCAGTAGCAGCAGGCCGGCGAACAGCACGCTGGCGAGGATCGCAATCAGCGCCGGCCAGCTCATCGTCTGGGCCGACGGCTGCAGCGCGATCAGCACGCCGACAAAGCCGACGACGATCGCGATTCCGCGCGCCCGGTCGATGGTCTCACCCAGAAACAATGCAGCGCCGACCGAGACGAACAGCGACGAGGCAAGATAGAAGGTGATGACGTCGGCGAGCGGCAGATAGGCGGCCGCCAGATAGAACACCGCGACTTCGCAGGCCGCGATCACCATCCGCGCCAGTTGCACCCCCGGCCGCTCCAACCGCACAAACGCTTTGCGCTGGCGCCAGATCAGCGGCGACAGCACGAACAAGCCGGCCAGCGCCCGCAGCAACAGCAATTGCCCGACCGAATAGGTCGCCACCACCGTCTTGCCGGCCGCATCGGAGAACGAAAACGCCAGCATCGCCAGCAGCATCAGCAAAATGCCGGCGATCCGGGCGGTACGCGGGTCGGACGCGGTGGTGATTTTGGCGAACAGCCCCATATTTGGCCCGGACGGTTGTGACCGCCGCTTATCGCCCCGGGACTCGGGCTGGTGCAAGGCGGCGGAGGGTCGCTTCGACTTTCAGACCTCGGCAGCGGCGGACGGTAATCGAAGTGTTGCCGCGCCCCCGACCTTACGATACGGATGACCCATGAAATTCCTCGATGAAGCTAAGGTTTACATCCGCTCCGGCGACGGCGGGAACGGCTGCGTGGCGTTCCGCCGCGAGAAGTTCATCGAGTTCGGCGGCCCCAATGGCGGCAATGGCGGCCGCGGCGGCGACATCATCGTCGAAGCCGCCGACGGCCTGAACACGCTGATCGATTACCGCTACCAGCAGCACTTCAAGGCGCAGAAGGGCGGCAACGGCATGGGCAGCGACCGCCATGGCGCGGGCGGCAAAGACATCGTGATGAAGGTGCCGGTCGGCACACAGATCTTCGATGAGGACAAGGAAACGCTGATCCACGACTTCACCAAAGTCGGCGAGCGTTTCGTGCTGGCCAAGGGTGGCAATGGCGGCTTCGGTAACGCCCATTTCAAATCTTCGACCAACCGGGCGCCACGCCACGCCAACCCCGGCCTGCCGGGCGAAGAGCGCTGGATCTGGCTGCGGCTGAAACTGATCGCCGACGCAGGCTTGGTCGGGCTGCCGAACGCCGGCAAATCGACCTTCCTGTCCAAGGTCAGCGCCGCCAAGCCGAAGATCGCGGACTATCCGTTCACGACGCTGCATCCGCAGCTCGGGGTGGTGAACAGCGATGGCCGCGAATTCGTTCTCGCCGATATTCCCGGTCTGATCGAAGGCGCCCATGAAGGCGCCGGCCTCGGCGACCGCTTCCTCGGCCATATCGAGCGCTGCCGGGTGCTGCTGCACCTGATCGACGCCACCTGCGAACATGCCGGCAAGGCGTACAAGACGGTGCGCGGCGAACTCGAAGCTTATGCCGAGACGCTGGTCGACAAGATCGAAATCGTCGCGCTGAATAAAATCGACGCGGTCGAACCGGACGAACTCAAGAAGCAGAAGGACCGGCTGAAGCGCGCCGCCAAGAAGACACCGCTGCTGCTGTCGGGCGTGACCGGTCAGGGCGTGCCTGAGGCGCTGCGGGCTTTGGTTGCGGTGATCGGCGAAGCGCCGGTCTCGGACAAGGCGATCGGCACCGCCGATAATCCGGCCGAAGCCAAGCCGTGGGCACCGCAGGACGCCTGAATCCTCGCGTCCGGCCTCGATCGCGGCAGGTCTGCTGATCCGTTCGCACAGCTTGCGCGGCCCGTGCTGGTGCTGCAAAACGAGCCTCTTCCTGCCAGTCGCACCGCTTTGCGCACCGCGACGTTGTGATCGATATCTTCCATGGCCAGCCCCAAGCTTCACGATTTCCGCCACATCGTCGTCAAGGTCGGCTCGTCGCTGCTGATCGACTCGGTTGCCGGCGAGGTGCGGGCCGGGTGGCTGACGGCGCTCGCGGCCGACATTGCCGAGCTGCATCGTGGCGGCCGCGACGTGATGGTGGTGTCATCCGGCTCGATCGCGCTCGGGCGCAGCCGGCTGAAGCTGCCGCGTGGCCCGCTCAAGCTCGAGGAAAGTCAGGCGGCCGCTGCAGTCGGGCAAATCGAATTGGCGCGGACCTGGTCCGAGGTGCTTGGCGCCCATGGCATCGGCGCCGGCCAAATCCTGGTGACGTTTCAGGACACCGAAGAACGGCGGCGCTATCTCAACGCCCGCTCGACCATCGCCAAACTGCTGGAATGGCGCGCGGTGCCGGTGATCAACGAGAACGACACCGTCGCCACCACCGAGATCCGCTACGGCGATAACGACCGGCTCGCGGCGCGGGTCGCCACCATGGCGAGCGCTGATCTGCTGATCCTGCTGTCCGACATCGACGGGCTGTACACTGCACCGCCCGGCAGCAATCCGGACGCCACGCTGATTCCCGTGGTCGAAGCGATCACCGCCGAAATCGAGGGCATGGCGGGCGCAGCGGGCTCGGAGCTTTCGCGCGGCGGCATGCGCACCAAGATCGAAGCGGCCAAGATCGCGACCTCCGCCGGCACCCACATGCTGATTGCCTCCGGCAAGATCGATCATCCGCTCAAGGCGATCGCCGAAGGTGGCAAATGCACCTGGTTCCTGACGCCGGCCAATCCCGTGACGGCGCGAAAGCGCTGGATTGCCGGTACGCTCGAGCCGAAGGGCACGCTGACGATCGATGCCGGTGCCGTCAGCGCGCTGCGCGCCGGCAAGAGCCTGCTGCCGGCCGGCGTGATCCGGGTCGACGGCCAGTTCTCCCGCGGCGACGCCGTGATCGTGCGCGGCCCAGACACCCATGAGATCGGCCGTGGCCTCGTCGCTTACGACGCCGAGGATGCCGAGAAGATCAAGGGCCGGTCGTCGCCGGACGTGATGATGATCCTCGGGATCACCGGCCGGGCCGAGATGATCCATCGCGACGATCTTGTGGTCGGGACAGCGCCGGCCTGACGCGCAGTCCTTGGTGCCCCTGCCGCGTGTTAGCAAGCAGGGGTTTCGCGGACGCGCAGTTAGCAATGAACCGCCCAATCGCGGCAATCTCGTCGATCGCCGACAGGACCGGGATCACCCGGTTTCCCCGCAACCGGCTTGGCGTAGCGGTCTTTTCCCCCTATTTACATGACCTACCACGGATTTTTCAGGCTCAAACGCTATGACCGCCTCGCTCAAAGCCATCGACGGCAGCGCCGAACTGACGACGCTGATGACCGACTTGGGTCGGCAGGCCCGCGCTGCTGCGCGGATCCTGGCGCTGGCGCCACCGGAGCAGAAGAACCGCGCACTGGAAGCGATGGAGCGGGCTATCCGCGCCGGCGCCGACAAGATCCTGGCGGCGAACGCCGAGGATGTCGCCGATGCGAAAGCGGGCGGTACCACGTCGGCATTCTTGGACCGTTTGACGCTGACGCCTGCGCGCGTTGAAGCGATGGCCGAAGGCATCGCGGTAGTGCGTGGCATCGCCGACCCGGTCGGCACCGTGACCGAAAGCTGGCAGCGGCCGAATGGCATGACCATCGAGCGCGTCCGCGTGCCGCTCGGAGTCGTGGCGGTGATCTTCGAAAGCCGCCCCAACGTTGCGGCTGACGCCGGCGTGCTGTGCCTGAAGTCCGGCAACGCCGTGATCCTGCGTGGCGGCTCGGAGAGTTTTCGCTCGTGCCGTGCGATCCATGACTGCCTGGTGCAGGGTCTGCGCGAGGCCGGGCTGCCGGATGCGGCGATTACTTTGGTGCCGACCCGCGACAGGGCGGCGGTGGGCTTGTTGCTTTCGGGCCTCGATGGAACGGTCGACGTCATCGTGCCGCGCGGCGGCAAGAGCCTGGTGGCCCGCGTCGAAAGCGAAGCGCGGGTGCCGGTGTTCGCGCATCTGGAAGGCGTCAATCACGTCTATGTCGATCGCAGCGCTGATCTCGAGATGGCCAAGTCGATCGTGCTGAACGCCAAGATGCGCCGCACGGGCGTCTGCGGTGCAGCCGAAACGCTACTGATCGATCGCGCGGCCGCTGCGACGCATCTCGCCCCGCTGGTGACGATGCTGATCGACTCGGGGTGCGAAGTGCGCGGCGATCAGGCCGTGCAACAGGTCGATCCCCGGGTAAAGCCGGCGAGCGATGAGGATTGGGATACTGAGTATCTCGACGCAGTCATCGCCGCCAAGCTGGTCGATGGTGTCGACGCGGCGATCGCACATATTCACGACCACGGATCGCATCACACCGATGCGATCGTCGCCGAGGATGCGCAAGCGGCGCAGAAGTTTCTCAGCGAAGTCGATTCCGCGATCGTGCTGCACAACGCATCGACGCAGTTCGCCGACGGCGGTGAGTTCGGCTTTGGCGCCGAGATCGGAATCGCCACCGGCAAATTCCACGCCCGCGGCCCGGTCGGTGCCGAACAGCTGACGACGTTCAAGTATCGCATCCATGGCAGCGGACAGACCCGGCCGTGATGCAGCCGTGCCGCCGAGGCTGAGGTGACGACGGACCTCGCCGCAGCCCGCCGCGCGATTCCGCCGTTTACGCCGGGAATGCGGATCGGCCTGCTCGGCGGCTCGTTCAATCCGCCGCATCTGGCCCATCGCGCGATCAGTCAGTTCGCGCTCAAACGGCTGAAGCTCGATCGGGTGTGGTGGCTGGTATCACCGGGCAATCCGCTGAAAGATATCTCCAGCCTGCGCGAAATCGACGCCCGGGTTGCCGCGGCTCAGGCGATCGCGGATGATCCGCGCATCCAGGTCAGTCGTCTCGAAGCCGTCATCGGCACCCGCTACACTGCAGACACTCTCCGCTATCTGCGCCGGCATTGTCCTGGCGCTCGCTTCGTCTGGATCATGGGCGCCGACAATCTGGCTCAGTTCCATCGCTGGCAGCAGTGGCAGCAGATCGCGGCCGAGGTCCCGATCGCTGTGATCGACCGTCCCCCCACGAGCCTCCGCGCGCTCGCGGCTCCCGCCGCGCAGCGTCTGATGCGAATGCGAATTC
Organism: Rhodopseudomonas sp. P1; assembly: GCF_039642825.1. Classification (NCBI taxonomy): domain Bacteria; kingdom Pseudomonadati; phylum Pseudomonadota; class Alphaproteobacteria; order Hyphomicrobiales; family Nitrobacteraceae; genus Rhodopseudomonas; species Rhodopseudomonas sp. P1. The sequence continues at coordinate 173,488 of NZ_CP088006.1, forward strand.
CTGCTAACGAAGCGGCGACCCTGGCCGATCGCCAGCCGCCCGCCTGGGTGTTTCTCACCGGGCTGAAATCGCCGGTGTCGTCGACCGCTTTGCGGAACCCTGACGGAAGCTGGAAGACATGATGGTCGCGTTCGCTGGACTCTCGGCGCGGCGCTCCCCACATCGGATGTGTGACTTTTGCGAGACGGCGCGGCGGCGTTTACGGCTCCTGCAAGGCGGCCTGGATTCCACTTTGCTGGAAATTGCTTTAGAATGGCCTGTGGGCGCCGGGAGTCGGCGCCCACGATACAGTGAAAGGAAAGGTCCCTGACCACTTCTGTATTGTCTACGTCGGCTTTGCCGAAATCGGTCGCGGCAAAGGCTTCGCGGTCCGCGTCAACCAGGACTGCGCCAGTACCGACCCCTGAGGCGATCGCGCCGGATGCATCGCAGTTCAAGGCTGCGCCGGATGCGGAAGCGACGCTGCAACTGATCCTCTCCCGCCTCGACGACATGAAGGCGGAGGAGACGGTGACCATCGACCTCCGCGGCAAATCAGCGATGTTCGACTACGTGGTCGTCACCACCGGACGGGTGAACCGTCACGTTGGCGCGATCGCCGAGAACGTCGTCAAGGCCCTGAAGCAGGCCGGCATCGCCGCGCCGCACGTCGAAGGCTTGCCGAACTGCGATTGGGTGCTGATCGACGCCGGCGACGTCGTGTTGCACGTCTTCCGTCCCGAAGTCCGCGAGTTCTACAACCTCGAACGGTTGTGGACCCAAGGTCCGGCGCCGGCGAAGACGCTGTAGTCATCGTAGTCCGTGTGGCGTCGGCGCGGCTGATGACGCGTGTCTGACGGATGAGTAGCGCGGCTCTCGCGCAAAGGGCGCGTGAGCCGATGCGACTATTGATTCTGGCTGTCGGGAAGCTGAAACAGGGGCCGGAGCGCGAGCTCGCCGAGCGTTATCGTGCGCGGTTTGACGACCTCGGCCGCAAGCTCGGCTTCCGCGGCCTCGATGTCCATGAAATTGCCGAAAGCCGCGCCCGCGAGGCGCCGGCCCGGATGGCGGAAGAAGCCGCCGCGATTATCGCTCAGGTACCGGATGGCGCTGTGTTGGTCACGCTTGACGAGCGTGGCCAGAGCCTCGGCAGCACCGCCTTCGCCGCTCAGCTCGGCCGCTGGCGGGACGAGCAGGTGCCCGGTACTATTTTCGTGATCGGCGGAGCAGACGGACTTTTGCCTGAATTGCGGCGCAAGGCAAAGTTGAGCATGTCGTTCGGGGGGCGACATGGCCGCACCAAATGGTTCGCGTGATGCTGCTGGAGCAGATCTATCGGGCCGCGACGATTTTGGCGGGACATCCTTACCATCGTGCGTAACCAACGCCGTAGCGAACCGATGCATGCACCGCGCAACACGGCTGCGAGGCACACTGCGTCTGCCGGCTCCTGGCGGCCAGCGGTGCTATTGTCCGCCGGGCTCGCTGCAGGCCTGTGGGCAGGCGACTTGGCGCGCCCGAACGGGGCGCTGATCTCCTCGGCGAAGGCCCAGACCGCCCCGGCCGCCCCGACGGCGGCGCCGTCGATGGCGGACCTGATCAAGCAGCATGAGCAGGAGCTGGAAGCGGCGCGGGCGCAGCAGAAGAACGCCGCCGAGCAGCAGGACAAGCTCAAGGCCGATCTGGCGGCGATCGGCGCCGACCGCACGAAGCTGAATCAGGAACTGATCGACGTCGCCGCCAAGGTAAGGGCAGTCGAAACCCGCATCAGCGACGCCGAAGCGCGCCTGCGCCCGCTCGACGCGCGCGAGACTGAAATCCGCACATCGCTGGACGCCCGCCGCGGCGAGATCGGCGAGGTGCTGGCCGCCCTTCAGCGCGCCGGGCGCCGCGCCCCGCCCGCACTGCTAGTGCGCCCCGAAGACGCACTGGAGTCGCTGCGCACCGCGATCCTGCTCGGCGCCGTGGTACCAGAGCTGCGGACCCGCGCGGAGCGTCTCGCCATCGATCTCGGCGAACTGATCGCGGTGCGCCAGAAGATCGCCGCCGAGCGCGACCAGCTCGCCGCCGACCGCAACAACCTGACCACCGACCAGACCCGGCTCGCCGCCTTGGTCGAAGAGCGGCAGCGGCAACAAAGTACGGTCGAAAAGGACATGGAGGCCGAGCGCGGCCGGGCGCTGTCTCTGTCGCGCCAGGTCGATAGCCTCCAGGGTCTGATCGCCAAGATGGAGCAGGACCTCAAGAGCGCCGCGAAGGCTGCGGCCGCCGCCGATCAGAAGGGCGCTCCGGCTGCCGGCAAGGCCAACCTGGCGGCGCTGAAGGATCCCGGCCGGCTGAGCCCGGCGATCGCGTTCGCTTCCGCCAAGGGCATGCTGCCGCTGCCGGTCAATGGCACCAAGATCCGCGAATTCGGGCGCCCCGACGGGGTTGGCGGCGTCGAGCGCGGCATCTCACTGGCGACGCGCGCTGGCGCCCAGATTACAACACCTTGCGATGGCTGGGTGGTCTATGCCGGCCCGTTCCGCTCCTATGGACAACTCTTGATCCTCAATGCCGGTGGCGGGTATCATGTCCTGATCGCCGGGATGGAGCGCATTTCAGTCAATATCGGGCAGTTCGTGCTCACGGGAGAGCCGGTCGCGACTATGGGTTCGACCTCGCGGGTCGCCTCGATCCTCGCGGCCAACGCCAGTCAGCCCGTGCTCTACGTCGAGTTCCGTAAAGACGGCACTCCCATCGATCCAGGCCCATGGTGGGCCGCAAATGAAGGCGAGAAGGTTCGCGGATGATGCGCAAGACTTCGGTAATCCTCCTCAGCGCCGTCACCGGTGCCGCGCTGACACTTTTCGTCACCCAACCTCGCACGATGCTGATGGGCGCCACCGCCCGCGCCGCCACCTCCGACACCTACCGCCAGCTCAACCTGTTCGGCGACGTGTTCGAGCGGGTGCGCAGCGACTACGTCGAGAAGCCCGACGATTCCAAGCTGATCGAATCCGCCATCAGCGGCATGCTGGCCGGTCTAGATCCGCACTCCAGCTACATGGATGCCAAGAGCTTCCGTGACATGCAGGTGCAGACCCGCGGCGAATTCGGCGGTCTCGGCATCGAAGTCACGATGGAAGACGGCCTGATCAAGGTGGTGTCGCCGATTGACGATACCCCGGCGTCGAAGGCCGGCATCCTGGCCAACGACATCATCACCAATCTCGATGACGAGGCGGTGCAGGGCCTGACCCTGAACCAGGCGGTCGAGAAGATGCGCGGCCCGGTCAATACCAAGATCCGGCTGAAGATCGTCCGCAAGGGCCAGGACAACCCGATCGAAGTCACGCTGGTGCGCGATAACATCCGCGTCCGCTCGGTGCGCGCGCGCGTCGAAGACAGCGACATCGGCTACATCCGCATCACCACCTTCAACGAGCAGACCACCGAAGGGCTCAAGAAGGAGATTGCGAACCTCACCAACCAGATCGGCGCCGACAAGCTGAAGGGCTTCATCCTCGATCTGCGCAACAACCCGGGCGGCCTGCTTGAGGAAGCCGTGACGGTGTCGGACGCGTTCCTGGATCGCGGCGAAATCGTCTCGACCCGCGGTCGCAATGCCGAAGAGACCCAGCGCCGCTCCGCCCATGCGGGCGACCTCACCAAGGGCAAGCCGGTGATCGTTCTGGTCAACGGCGGCTCGGCCTCGGCGTCGGAAATCGTCGCCGGTGCGCTGCAGGATCACAAGCGCGCCACCGTGGTCGGCACCCGTTCGTTCGGCAAGGGCTCTGTGCAGACCATCATCCCGCTCGGCTCCGGCAACGGCGCACTGCGGCTGACGACGGCGCGCTACTACACGCCGTCGGGCAAGTCGATTCAGGCCAAGGGCATCACTCCGGATATCGAAGTGATGCAGGACGTGCCGGCCGACCTCAAGGCCCGGACCGACACCAAGGGCGAAGCCTCGCTGCGCGGCCATCTGAAGGGCGCCGACGGCGACGAGAAGACCGGCTCGCAGTCCTACGTGCCGCCGGAAGCCAAGGACGACAAGGCGCTGAAGGCCGCCGCCGATCTGCTGCACGGCATCAAGGTCAACGCTTCGGCTCCGGCCGACAAGCAGACCACCGGCGACAAGGCTGCGATCGACAAGCCAGCCGGCAACAAGGCGGCGAACTGATCGTTCGTCTCAAGATTGATATATCTGCTGAAAGGGCGGCCTGCGGGCCGCCCTTTTTGCTGCGCGGCCCTTCCTGACACGGCGTCCCTCGGCGGTCTCCGGCTGTGTCGTGCTATCGTCGCCTGCGACTGATTCGGGAGATCGTTGGCAGTGGCGGCGGACGAACTAAGCACCCCGCTGGGTCAGAAGCGGAACCGGTTGCAGCGGCTGCGCCATTACCGGCTGCCGTTCAACGCCACCCAAGGGGTGGCGGCGCTGCTCGGCCTGTTCGTGCTGGTGTTCCTCGGCTTCGCGCTGTTCGGCAATGATCCATTTGGCGGCGAGCCGGTGGTGCGGGTCGAGATCAAACCAAGCCCCGAAGACGCCAAGCAAGCCACCGCCGAGGCCGGCAAGGATCAAAGCGGCAAGCCGGAGAATGCTCCGCTGGCTGCCGCCGAGAAGAAGGATGCCGCTGAGCCGAAAGATGCGGCCGCCGGTCAGAAGACCATCACCATCATCGACGGCTCCAAGGGCACGCGTCAAGACGTCGTGGTCGGGACCGACAGCGCCGACAAGGGCGAGCCTCCGGCAGGACCAGCGACCTCAGACGGCATCAATCCGAAACTGCTGGAGCAGTCGCGCTACGGCATGATCCCGGTGATGGCCGGCGGGCTGAAGCCGTTCTCGGCCTACGCGATGACAACCGATGCCGATCGCGCCAAGGCTGAGCGGATGCCGACCGTGACGATCGTGGTCGGAGGGCTCGGCATCGGCGCGGCCCGCACCAACGATGCAGTGATGAAGCTGCCGGCCGCGGTGGCGCTGGCGTTCACGCCCTACGGATCGGACCCGGGCAAGCTTGCGACCGAAGCGCGGACCAAGCGCCACGAAGTCATTCTGCAGATTCCGATGGAGCCGTTCGATTATCCGGACAACGACCCCGGACCGCAGACGCTGCTGACCTCCAGCGCACCGGAGCAGAATCTCGACCGCCTGAATTGGCATCTCAGCCGGATCCAGGGCTATGTCGGGCTGTCGAACTTCATGGGCGCGCGGTTCGTCGCCACCGAGCCGGCGATGCAGGCGGTGATCCGCGACGCCGCCAAGCGCGGGCTCGGCTATCTCGATGATGGCACCGCGCCGCGCAGCGTCGCCGGAACGCTGGCGAAATCGCTGGCGATCCCATTCGCACGGGCCGATCTCACGATCGATCAGGTGCCGGCCGGCGCCGATATCGACAAGGCGCTGGCGCGGCTGGAGAGCATCGCCAAGGAGCGGGGCAGCGCTATCGGCATGGCTTCTGCGCTTCCGGTGACGATTGAACGAATTGTCAACTGGAGCAAGAGCTTGGAGAGTCGCGGGATCCTCCTGGCGCCATTGACAACGGCGATGCTGAAATCAAAATCAAGTTGAGTCACCCCAACCTCGGGGATGCGGAAGGCACTGACGGAATGGCCCGCTACGAAGACCTGCCCTATCGAACCTGCGTCGGCGTGATGCTGATCAACCGGGAGGGTCTCGTCTTCATCGGGCGCCGCACCGGCGGCATCGAACATGTCGACGACACCCACGTCTGGCAGATGCCGCAAGGCGGCGTCGATCCCGGCGAAGACACCTGGGAAGCCGCCAAGCGCGAGCTTTATGAAGAGACCAGCGTCCACTCGGTCGAGAAGCTCGCCGAGGTGCCGGACTGGCTGATCTACGATATCCCCCGCACCGTGGCAGGCCGCGCCTGGAAGGGTCGCTATCGCGGCCAGCGCCAGAAATGGTTCGCGGCCCGCTTCACCGGCGCGGACTCCGAGATCAACGTCGTCCACCCCGGCGGCGGCCACAAGGCGGAGTTCACCAGCTGGCGCTGGGAGCCGATGCACAATCTTCCGGAGCTGATCGTGCCATTCAAGCGCCCGGTCTACGAGCGCGTCGTCAAGGAATTCTCGCAGCTCGCTGCGGCGGTGTAGGCTTCAAGTCTACGAAACTCGCAACTCGCCGTCATGGCCGGGCTCGTCCCGGCCATTCACATCTTCGGAGCGCGCGAACGCCGCAAGGCGCGGGATGCCCGGGACAAGCCCTGGCATGACGAGGTGAGCTCAATCGATCACCGCGCCGCCAGCGCGGTCTGCAGGATATGATCGCAGTGCGCCTTCACCGTGTGGTGGGCGAAGACGTGGTCGCGCGCAGCCAGCGCCATGCGGCGCAGCTTGTCCTTGTCCGCCAGCGCTGAGGTGACGGCGCGCTCCAGCCCGCCGGGTTCGATGTCGTAGTACACGCCGTGCTGACCGGACAGCAGCGGTGCGTAGCGCAGGATGGTCGGGTTGTTCATCAGCGGCACCGACTGCACGATCGGCGCTTCATAGTGCCGGTAGCAGTCCCACCCCATGCCCTCCGGCGACCACGCCAGCCAGGAATGCGACATCCGCTCCATGAAGGCGTCGTAGGGCAGTCGCTCGGTCGGCTGATCGATCCGTACGCCCGCCGCCCGCAGCCGCTCCAGCTCCGGCAGACCGTCGCGCCGCACCGTGGAATTGCCGTCGACCGAGCCGATGAAGAAAATGTCGTGTGTCTTCTCCGGAAACGGCGCGTCCCGCCAACGTGCGTCGAACCGGAATTGTGGCAGTGCGATCGGCTGTAGCTTGTCGATCCGGCGCTGCCACTTCTCGCTGCGGCGATAGCGCAGCGTCGGCAGATGCGGATGCACGGTGCCGGCCAGCGCCTGCCATTTGTCGCACGGCAGCTCGCGTTTGAAATACGCCTGCGCCTTGTCGAGCAGGAAGACGCTGCTCTTCGAGATCGCGAAGTGATCGTCCATCTCGACCGCAACCACCGGCACGGGCGACTTCACCCAGCGGAACACGCTGGGGCCGAATTGGCGGGTCAGCGCGGCCCACGGATTGGTCGGGGTGTAGAAGATGCCGCGCGCCCAATAGCGCGGATGCCAGGGCGAATAGCGCAGGCTGTTCACCACCACGACGTCGTATTCGCCGCGGCCGGCGGCGCGCAGTTCGCGCAGCACGCGGTCCGGCGTCGAGAAGCCGTCGAGCTTGCCGAAATCATCGGTCAGCTTGGTCCAGGTCCACAGGCAGGTGGTGCGCTCTGGATATTGCAGTTTGAAATAGCCGCCGCCGATTTCGAGAATGCGGAGCTTGGAGGTATCGACGGGCGTGGTCATGAATTGAATTCGCCTGGCGCAAGTCGCAGCAGGCGCCGCGCCGCCCGCGTGGGTCGGCGACACCGCCGGGACGGCGGTCGCCGCAGCCGGTGGCAGCCGCTCGCAGCAGCGAGCCACGGTTTCGGCGCTTGCCTAGCATGGGGTTTCTTGCCATTCAATGCGGCGGAAAACGGCCGACGCGACCGCGTCCGGCCGGGCGTTTCGAGCCAAATGGGCACCCGTTCCCGCGACTGAGGCGCGTCCGAACCCGCCCCTGTCCAGGACCCAGCGATGCGATTGTCCCGACGAATTCTCGTGAGCGGCGGCGCCGGCTTCATCGGCTCGCACCTGTGCGACAAGCTGTTGGCCGAAGGCCATGAAGTTCTGTGCGTCGACAATTATTTCACCGGCTGGCGGCGCAACATCGAACACCTGGTCGGTACGCCCCGATTCGAGGTGATGCGCCACGACGTCACCTTCCCGCTCTATGTCGAGGTCGACGACATCTACAATCTCGCGTGCCCGGCTTCGCCCGTGCACTACCAGCACGATCCGGTGCAGACGTTGAAGACGTCGGTGCACGGCGCCATCAACATGCTGGGCCTCGCCAAGCGTACCCGCGCCAAGATTTTCCAGGCCTCGACCAGCGAGGTTTACGGCGACCCCAACGTGCACCCGCAGCCCGAGAGCTATTGGGGCCACGTCAATCCGCTCGGCATCCGCGCCTGTTACGACGAGGGCAAGCGCGCGGCCGAGACGCTGTTCTTCGACTATCACCGTCAGCACAAGGTGAAGATCAAGGTCGCGCGAATCTTCAATACCTACGGGCCGCGGATGCATCCCAACGACGGTCGCGTGGTGTCGAACTTCATCGTCCAAGCGCTGTCCGGCAACGACATCACCATCTACGGCGACGGCAGCCAGACGCGATCGTTCTGCTACGTCACCGACCTGCTCGACGGCTTCGCCAGGCTGATGGCGAGCGGCGATGAGTTCATCGGACCGGTGAATCTCGGCAATCCGGTCGAGTTCACCATTCGGCAGCTCGCCGAGATGGTGATCGAAATGACCGACTCGAAGTCGAAGCTGGTGATGATGCCGCTGCCGTCGGACGATCCGCGCCAGCGCCAGCCCGACATCTCGCTGGCCCGCCGCGAGCTGGGATGGGAGCCGAAGGTGCCGCTCGCCGACGGCCTCAAGGAGACCATCGGCTACTTCCGCGCCCTGATGGCGTCGTGACCAAGCGCCCGCCCGTCGAGTCTCTCCCGTATCGCCGCAACGTCGGCATCGCGCTGTTTGGCAGCGACGGCCGCGTTCTGATCGGGCGACGGTTTCGCGACGACGGCCCGGAGATCATTCTGCCGGGCCTCGAATGGCAGATGCCGCAAGGCGGCATCGACGAAGGCGAGGAGCCGCGGATCGCTGTGATGCGCGAACTCTGGGAAGAGACCGGCGTGACCAACGCCAAGATCCTCGGCGAGACAGATTGGGTCAGCTACGACTTCCCGCCTTACGACGGCCCAGCCCACCGCCTCGCCGTGTTTCGCGGTCAGCGCCAGAAATGGTTCGCGCTGCGCTTCACCGGCAGCGAGGCCGAGATCGATCCGCTCGCCGTCCGCAACGGTATGCCGCCGGAATTTGACGCCTGGCGCTGGGAGCGCCTCGATCGCGTCGCCGATCTCGTCGTACCGTTCCGCCGCGAGGTGTATCGCGAGGTTGCGCGGAGTTTTTCGCGGTTCGTGTAGACGAGCGATTGTCCTCTCCCCCGTCATTCCGGGGCGCTCACGAAGTGAGCGAACCCGGAATCCCGACGTGATCGAGCGAGCGGCCCCCGGAAGCGGCGAAAGTCCGGCCGCCCCGAGATTTCATCAACGTCGAGACCCCCACATTTCGAGAGCTCGGCAACCTCGAGATTCCTGTATCTGCGAGGTGCTGGTGCATAGTCAGCACGACGGAGGCCGCTCGGTAGATTCCCGGCCGATCATCTCGCCGTAACCCGGTGCGGGCGCCTCTGTCGGTGTTGCTTGATCGAACAGTCGCACGGGCATTGCCGTTGCGGTGATCGCCCGCATACAGGACCGATGCCCATGACGATTGCAGTGCCGCTTGCGGTTGCGGCCGGCGTCGATGCCGGCCAACGTTTCCTCGATGTCGCGCTGGCTCCGTCGGGCCAGACCTTCCGGATGCCTAATCTGGCCGATGGCATCGCCGAGATCATCGCCCGCCTCGAACGCTCCGGCGTCAGGCGGGTGGTTCTGGAGGCGATCGGTCCCTATGCCGAACCGCTGGTCAAAGCGCTTTCGGTCGCCGGCTTCGAAGTCGGCATCGTCAATCCGCGCCGGATCAAGGCGTTCCGCGAGGCCGAAGGCGGTCGCGCCAAGACCGACAGGCTGGACGCGCGACTGATTGCGCGCTTCGCTCTCACTATGCCCGAGACCCTGCGCCCCCTGCCGACCGACACCCAACTCGAGCTGAAGGCGTTGTCGCTCCGACGCCGCCAGCTCACCGAGATGATCGCGATGGAGAAGACCCGGATGAAGCAGGTCCGCGGCACGCTCCTGCTCGATAGTCATCGGGCCGCGATCGCCGCGTTGTCGGCGCAGTGCCAAGCCATCGAGGCCGAACTCGCCAGGCGCATCGGCGACGACGCCGAACTCCGCCGCGTCCTTCACATCCTCAAATCGATCCCCGGCATCGGCGAACGGGTGGCTACGCTCCTCATCACCGACCTACCCGAACTCGGCCAGCGCGATCGCAAGGCCATCGCCAGCCTCGCAGGGCTCGCGCCCCACGTCAGCCAATCCGGCGCAGCGCCGCCTCGCGCCGCCATCGCCGGCGGACGTCCTTGCGTTCGCGCCGCCCTCTACATGGCCGCCCTGGTCGCCGCCCGCCACCACCCCAAGCTCCGCGACGACTACAACGCCCTTCGCCTGCAAGGAAAACCCGGAAAGGTCGCGCTCATCGCAATCGCCCGAAAACTGCTCGTCACAGCCAACGCACTCGTCAAAGCCGACACGCCATATCAAGGTAAGACCCTTGACACATGAGACAGTCGCCGGGTTCGCTCGCTTCGCGAGCGCCCCGGAATGACTGCGGAGACTTAAAAAGCAAATGGCCGGGACGATGCCCGGCCATTCGAAACTTCAGAACACTCGGTCGCGACGTTAGTGCATCGCGGTGGTGTTGAGCTCGTGCTGGATGCTCTTGAAGTGGTCCAGGCGCTCGATCGCGCGGTCCAGCTCGTCGCCGACCTTGCCGGGGATCTGCTGCTCCATCGTCTGGATGGTCGCCGCGAAGTCCTGCAGATCCACGTCCGGCGCCGCAGTGGCGACATCAGCCAGGACGGTGAGGCCCTTGTCGGACACTTCGGCTATGCCGCCGAGGACCACGATCTTCTGCTTGTTGGCGCCCGCCGTCACGGTGAGGATGCCGGGACGGATTACCGCCACCACCGGCGCGTGACCGGCGAGAACGCCGAAGTCACCCTCGGCGCCCGGAATGTCGACCTGATCGACTTCGCCGGAGAAGGCGATCTTTTCGGGCGAAACCAGATCGAAGTGGAAGGTGGACATGCTCGCTGCTCTCTCTGCGGTCACCCGCGGGCTCGACCCGCGGGTCCATCAGGAAACGATTTGAGTCGATGGATGGCCGGGTCAAGCCCGGCCATGACGTGCTCTCTCGGCTCAGGCCGCCTCGGCGGCGAGCTTCTTGCCCTTCTCGACCGCTTCTTCGATGGTGCCGACCATGTAGAACGCCGCTTCCGGCAGGTGGTCGTACTTGCCTTCGCAGATCGCGCGGAAGCCCTTGATGGTGTCGACGAGGTCGACGAACTTGCCCGGCGAGCCGGTGAACACTTCGGCGACGAAGAACGGCTGCGACAGGAAGCGCTCGATCTTACGGGCGCGGGCCACGGTCAGCTTGTCCTCTTCGGACAGTTCGTCCATGCCCAGGATGGCGATGATGTCCTGCAGCGACTTATACTTCTGCAGGATCTGCTGAACCATGCGCGCGGTGGTGTAGTGCTCTTCACCGACGATCGAGGCGGACAGCATGCGCGAGGTCGAGTCGAGCGGGTCCACCGCCGGATAGATGCCCTTTTCCGAGATCGCACGGTTGAGCACGGTGGTGGCGTCCAAGTGGGCGAACGAGGTCGCCGGCGCCGGGTCGGTCAAGTCGTCGGCCGGAACGTAGATCGCTTGCACCGAAGTGATCGAACCCTTGGTGGTGGTGGTGATGCGCTCCTGCAGCGCGCCCATGTCGGTCGCGAGCGTCGGCTGATAACCCACCGCCGACGGGATACGGCCGAGCAGCGCCGACACTTCCGAGCCGGCCTGGGTGAAGCGGAAGATGTTGTCGACGAAGAACAGCACGTCCTGGCCCTGGTCGCGGAAGTGCTCGGCGACGGTCAGACCGGTCAGGCCGACGCGGGCGCGGGCGCCCGGCGGTTCGTTCATCTGGCCGTACACCAGGGCGCACTTGGAGCCTTCGCCGCCGCCCTTCTTGTTGACGCCGGATTCGATGAACTCGTGATAGAGGTCGTTGCCTTCGCGGGTGCGCTCGCCGACGCCGGCGAACACCGAGTAACCGCCGTGGGCGCGGGCGACGTTGTTGATCAGTTCCTGGATCAGCACAGTCTTGCCGACGCCGGCGCCGCCGAACAGGCCGATCTTGCCGCCCTTGGCGTAGGGCGCGAGCAGGTCGACGACCTTGATGCCGGTGACGAGAATTTCGGCTTCGGTCGACTGGTCGGTGTAGGCCGGGGCTTCCTGGTGGATGGCGCGGAGGCCTTCCGACTTGATCGGGCCCTGCTCGTCGACCGGCTCACCGATCACGTTCATGATGCGGCCGAGCGTGCCGTCGCCGACCGGCACCGAGATCGGCGCGCCGGTGTCGGTGACTTCCTGGCCGCGAACCAGACCTTCGGTGGTGTCCATCGCGATGGTGCGGACGGTCGATTCGCCGAGGTGCTGCGCAACTTCGAGCACCAGGCGGTTGTCGCCGTTCTTGGTTTCGATGGCGTTCAGAATGGCCGGCAGATGCCCTTCGAACTGAACGTCGACGACGGCGCCGATCACCTGCGTGATGCGTCCGGTCTGATTGGCGGGTGTAGCCATTTCAACTGTCTCCCTGAAGTCCGAAAACCCGTCCACGGTCGATCGACCGGACGTAAAACCTTGTGAAGTCGCGTCAGATCGCCTCGGCGCCCGAGATGATCTCGATCAGTTCCTTGGTGATCATCGCCTGCCGGGTACGGTTGTAGACCAGCGTCTGCTTGCGGATCATCTCGCCGGCGTTGCGGGTGGCGTTGTCCATCGCGCTCATCTGCGCGCCGTAGAACGACGCGTTGTTCTCGAGCAGAGCGCGGAAGATTTGCACCGCGAGATTGCGCGGCAGGAGACCCGAGAGGATCTCGTCCTCTTCCGGCTCGTATTCGTAAGAGGTCGCCACCGCGCCTGCAGCGGGCGCCGCCACTTCCAGCGGGATCAATCGCTGGGCGGTCGGGATCTGCGAGATCACCGACTTGAAGCGCGAGTAGAACAGCGTGCAGACGTCGAACTCGCCGGCGTTGAAGCGGGCGATCACCTTCTGGGCGATGTCCTCAGCGTTGACGAAGCCGATCTGACGCACCGAGCGCAGCTCGACATTGTCGATGATCTGCTTCTCGAAGTTGCGGCGCAGCTGCTCGTACCCCTTGCGGCCGACGCAGAAGAACTTGACGGTCTTGCCTTGGCTCATCAGCTCGAGCGCGCGCTCGCGAGCGAGGCGGACGATCGAGGAGTTGAACGCACCGGACAGGCCGCGTTCGCCGGTGCACACCAGCAGCAGGTGAACCTGGTCCTTGCCGTTGCCGGCCAGAAGCACCGGCGCGCCGGGCGAGCCCGCTGCGGCACCGGCAATATTCGAGATCACCGCTTCCATCTTCTCGGCGTAGGGCCGCGCTGCTTCCGCCGCCATCTGGGCGCGGCGCAGCTTCGAGGCGGCCACCATCTGCATCGCCTTGGTGATCTTCTGCGTCGCCTTCGTCGAGGCGATGCGGACGCGCATGTCTTTAAGTGAAGCCATTCTCAGTCCACCCCGGCGATCTGACCTGTGATCCGACCGCGAACCTCACATTCGTCATGCCCGGGCTCGCCCCGGGCATCCACGATGTCGAATAGCCACGTCGAGGACGTGGATGGCCGGGGAAGACCCCGGCCATGACAGCATCAAGCGAACGTCTTGGCGTAGCTCTCGACCACCGCCTTGAGCTTCGCAGCGGTGTCGTCGCTGAGATCGCGGCTGGTGCGGATCGCTTCCAGGATGCTCGACTCCTTGCCGCGCAGCAGCGCCAGCAGGCCGTCTTCGAACGCGCGCACCTTGTTGAGCGGCAGCGCATCGAGATAGCCGTTGGTGCCGGCCCAGATCACGCAGACCTGCTCTTCCATCTTCAGCGGCGAGAACTGCGGCTGCTTCAGGAGTTCGGTCAGACGCGAACCGCGGTTCAGCAGGCGCTGGGTCGCGGCGTCGAGGTCGGAGCCGAACTGTGCGAACGCTGCCATTTCGCGGTACTGCGCAAGCTCGCCCTTGATCTTGCCGGCGACCTTCTTCATCGCCTTGGTCTGAGCCGACGAACCGACGCGCGACACCGACAGACCGACGTTCACGGCCGGGCGGATGCCCTGGAAGAACAGGTCGGTTTCCAGGAAGATCTGGCCGTCGGTAATCGAGATAACGTTGGTCGGAATGTAGGCCGACACGTCGTTGGCCTGGGTTTCGATCACCGGCAGAGCGGTGAGCGAACCGGCGCCCTTCTCGTCGTTCAGCTTCGCGGCGCGTTCCAGCAGGCGGGAGTGCAGATAGAACACGTCGCCCGGATACGCTTCGCGGCCCGGCGGACGTCGCAGCAGCAACGACATCTGGCGGTAAGCGACGGCCTGCTTGGACAAGTCGTCATAGATGATCACGGCGTGCATGCCGTTATCGCGGAAGTACTCGCCGATGGTGCAGCCGGTAAACGGCGCGATGTACTGCATCGGAGCCGGGTCCGACGCGGTGGCGGCGACGACGACCGAGTATTCCAGCGCGCCCTGCTCTTCCAGAACCTTCACGAACTGGGCGACGGTGGAGCGCTTCTGACCGACCGCGACGTAAACGCAGTACAGCTTCTGGCTCTCCGGCGCGCCTTCGACGTTCAGCGACTTCTGGTTCAGAATGGCGTCGAGCGCGATCGCGGTCTTGCCGGTCTGACGGTCGCCGATGATCAGCTCGCGCTGGCCGCGGCCGATCGGGATCAGCGCGTCGATCGACTTCAGGCCGGTCGCCATCGGCTCGTGCACCGACTTCCGCGGAATGATGCCGGGCGCCTTGACGTCGACGCGCTTGCGCTCGACCGCCTGGATCGGACCCTTGCCGTCGATCGGATTGCCCAGAGCGTCGACCACGCGGCCGAGCAGACCCTTGCCGACCGGCGCGTCCACGATCGAACGGGTGCGCTTGACGGTCTGGCCTTCCTTAATCTCGCGGTCGGCACCGAAGATCACGACACCGACGTTGTCGGTTTCGAGATTGAGCGCCATGCCGCGCGTGCCGTTCTCGAACTCGACCATTTCACCGGCGAGCACGTTGTCCAGGCCATAAACGCGGGCGATACCGTCGCCGACGGACAACACCTGTCCAACCTCGGAGACTTCGGCTTCCTGGCCGAAATTCTTGATCTGGTCCTTGAGGATCGCGGAAATTTCCGCGGCGCGGATGTCCATCAGCCTGCCTCTTTCATCGCGTGCTTGATCGAATTGAGTTTGGTGCGGAGCGAACTGTCGACCATGCGGCTACCGAGCTTGACGACAAGCCCGCCGATAATCGCCGGATCGACGTTGATATTGAGGGCGACGTCCTTGCCGGTCACCGACTTCAGCGCCGCCTTCAGCGCTTCGAGATTCTTGTCGCTGAGCTTCTCGGCCACGGTCACGTCGGCGGTCGCCTCGCCCTTGAACTTGGCGACCAGCGCGCGATAGGCGCGGATCACATCGGCGACCACGAACAGCCGACGGTTGGCAGCGAGCACTTTCAGAAAATTGGCGCTGATGCCGGTGATGCCCGCCTTGTCGAGCACCGCGGCCAGCGCCTTGCCCTGCACCTCGGAGGCGAACACCGGGCTACGGACGAGACGGACGAGATCCGGGCTGCCCGCCATCATGGCACTGAACTTGTCCAGATCGGCCAACACCGCATCGATGGATTTCTCGTCGCGGGCCAGTTCAAACAAAGCGGTCGCGTAACGACCGGAGACTCCGGAAACCGATGGATCTTCAGATGCCACGAGCGCGCTCTTCTTGCTGTCAAATGGCCAAGGAAAAAACCGTCGCCACGAAGCGGCGCCCCCGATTTAAGCCCTTGGAATTCAAGCTGGACTTCGATTTCTGACCGGCACGATGGTCCGGCGGCCTTTAAAATCGCGGCTTTGCTAACATAGCGCGCGCGCAGGTGCAACACGATGGCACGAGCCCGCGGCGCCTTGTTGCAGATCAATCGTCGAGGCGCCCGACAGAACGCATCACATCAGTCGTGAGCACACCGTTCGACGACAGAACGGACCTGGGACTGGATGTGCCGCGAGGGCGGAAAGACCTGCCCGCTAAGCCTCCCCACTAAGCCGGAGAGGAACCTCGCAGGCGCCAAGCACGGGCTCGGAGCCCCTTCGCGCCACGCATGGGGCTAATCCCGCCGGTCGCAACTTCTCTATTTGGGGTTGCAGTACCGCCGTCGACGCACGCACTCAGCCTTAACGATCGATTACTTGTGCGATTCGCCATCAGCGTTCATGAAAACTTCGTAATTCAGTATCCGACAAGCACTCGAAGTATTCGAGAAGTAAAATAGTTGTTAATATCAGAGTACCGCGTTGTACTGCGAAGGATCACCAAATATTGCAGCGCGAAATATGGAGGATTGACCGCCTATATTCAGCCTCATTACAAGGCCACTCGTTCGACCGCGAACATAGGGACGGGGGTTCCACTTGCCGCATATGGGGCAATACTCGACTTAAGGATAGGATATGGTTCGAAAGAAAACACCGGCGCTGCTCACCACCGGGCCGGCTGCGGCCGCGGCGATGATCGTCGCCTCTGTCTTCCTTGGCGGATCGGTAGGCGAGGCCTCGGCGAAGAGCCGGCATCACCGCCACCACCACCATAGCCACCACAGCGACTGGCGCTCGGCCAATGCGTCGGTGGAGAGCGGCGGTGGCCGCAGCTTCTCCGGTATGGCTTCGTACTACGGCAATGAGTCCGGCAGCCGCACCGCGTCGGGCCAGCGCATGAATGCCAACGCGATGACCGCCGCGCACCGCACGCTGCCGTTCGGTACCAAGCTGCGCGTCACCCATGGCGGCCGTAGCGTCGTCGTCACCATCAACGATCGCGGGCCATTCATTCGCGGCCGTGTTCTCGACCTGTCGACCGGCGCTGCGCGCGCGATCGGCCTGACCAGCCGGGGAGTCGGCCGGGTCGTTGCGGAAGTGATGTAACCGCGAAGCGGTTATCCTTCCTCTGCAGATACAACACCTGACGTCCGGATTGGTTCGGCAACAAGCCGCACGCCGCGCTGACGTCACGTGACAAAAGCCTGCCGTCGACAATGACGGCAGGCTTTTCTTTTGTCGTCCAGGCGGCGCTGAAGATCACAGAAAGCTTTGCGGATCGACGTCGACTTCTAGCTTCAGATTACCTTTGGTCTTGGGTCCTTTGGCGAGCCAAGAGCGCAAGTAGTTCGACAGATCGAAGCCGCGCACCGATTTCACCAGCAGCCGGAATCGATAGCGCCCCTTGATCACCGCGAGCGGCGCTTCGGCAGGGCCCAGCACCTGCACCCGCTCATCGAGCGGCGCAGCGCTGGCGAGCTGACGGCCGAAGCCTTCCGCGGTCGGCCGGTCCCCGGCCGAGATGATCAGGCTCGCGAGCCGGCCGAACGGCGGGTACAGCGTGCGCTCGCGGATATCGATTTCGCTGGCGTAGAACGCCTCGCGGTCGCAGGCGACCAGCGCTTTCATCACCGGATGCTCGGGCTGATGCGTCTGCAGGAAGCCGAAGCCGCGCCCCTGATCGCGGCCGGCGCGGCCGATCACCTGATTGAGCAGCTGGAAGGTGCGCTCGGCGGCGCGCGGATCGCCGTTGGACAGGCCGAGGTCGGCATCGACGACCCCGACCAGATTGAGCCGCGGGAAGTTGTGGCCCTTGGCGACGAGCTGGGTGCCGATGATGATGTCGACACGGCCCTCCGCGATCTCGTTCAGCTCGGCCCGCATGGTCTCGATCGAGGTGATCAGATCGCTCGACAGCACCATGGTGCGGGCGTTGGGAAACAGGCTCGCAGCCTCTTCCTGCAGCCGCTCCACGCCGGGCCCGACCGCAACCAGCGAGCCCTCGGCGCCGCAATGCGGACAGGCCGGCGGCCGCGGCATTGAGAACCCGCAATGGTGGCACACAAGGCGCTGCCGGAAGCGATGATCGACGAGCCAGGCGTCGCAGATGGTACAGGCAAAGCGATGCCCGCAGGCGCGGCACAGCGTCAGCGGCGCGTAGCCGCGGCGATTGAGAAACAGCAGCGCCTGTTCGCGTCGCTCGATCGCGAAGCCGATCTGCTCGGCGAGCCGCGGCGAAATGAAGCGGCCGCGCATCGGCGGCTCGCGCCGCAGATCGATCGCTTCGATCTGCGGCATGTGCTGTCCGCCGAACCGTGACGGCAGCGGAATCCGCGTGTAGCGGCCCTTGCGGGCGTTGACCTCGGTCTCGACCGATGGCGTCGCCGACGCCAGCACGATCGGAATTTTCGCGATCGACGCCCGCACCACCGCCATGTCGCGGGCGTGATAGTGCGCGCCGTCTTCCTGCTTGTAGGCTTGGTCGTGCTCCTCATCGACGATGATCAGCCCGAGATCGGCGTAAGGCAGAAACAGCGCCGATCGCGCGCCGACCACGACACGCGCTTCGCCCGCCGCAATCGCCGCCCAATTTCGGGCGCGAGTCCGCGGGGTCAGTTCGGAGTGCCACTCCAGCGGCCGCACGCCGAAGCGCTGGGCGAAACGCTCGAGAAACTGCCCGGTGAGCGCGATCTCCGGCATCAGGATAAGGCTTTGCCGGCCCTGCCGGATCACCTCGGCGACCGCCTCGAAATACACTTCGGTCTTGCCGGAGCCGGTGACGCCGTCGATCAGCGCCGCCTGAAAGCCGCCGGCGGTCACCAGGCCGCGCATGGTTTCGGCAGCGCGGGCCTGCTCGGGTGAAAAGTCAGCCGGCGCGAAATCTGGATCGGGCTCCGGTGCAGGGTTCTCACGCGGCATCGGCTCGACCTGCAGGGTACCCTCGTCGACCAGTCCGTCGATCACGCCGGGGCTGACGCCGGCCTCCTTCGCGACATCGGATTTACCGTGCAGCAGCCCGTCCGACAGGATCTCCAGCAGGCGCCGGCGTGCCGGCGTCATCCGCTGCGGCGGCGAGCCGACCAGCCGTACCCCCAGGCGCTGCCGCTCCGGGCCGAGATGCTCGCCCATCCGCAAGCACATCCGCAGCACCATCCCGCGCGCCGACAGCGTGTAGGTCGAAACCCAGTCGACCATCCGCCGCAGCTCGTCGCGCAGCGGCGGCACGTCGAGCTTTTCAGCCACATCCTTGAGGCGGTTGTGCAGCCGCGGGTCTGGATTCGGATTCTCCGCCCAGACCACCCCGAGCACTTCGCGGGCGCCCAGCGGCACCGCCACGACGTCGCCGGGCTTCAGCGAAAGGCCGCGCGGCACCCGGTACGAATAGGCCTGGTCGATCGCGACCGGCACCAGCACGTCGACAACGCTGGCAGGCGCGTGGGAGGCCGGACTGCTGGTCGGCAAATCATCCATCGGCCCGGTGTGCCGCCAAAGCCCGGTTTCATCAATGGGAAAGGAAATCGGCTATGATTCGGAAACGCTATCCCCGTCATTGCGAGGAGGCGAGCCGACGAAGCAATCCAAACGTCCACTGCACTGAGCTGGACTGCTTCGCTTCGCTCGCAATAACGGAGAGGATCCGTTCTGGTCGGCAACAAGACACATGCCCAAAACCCACCCCGCGCCTGCGCCGCTCGAACTCTCCTGTGCGGCCGCCGATCTCACCGCCGAGATGGCGAAATGGCTGTCGCACCTGCGGGCCGAGCGGCGGCTGTCCGGCAAGACGCTGGAAGCCTACGCGCGCGACGTCCGGCAGTTTCTGCAATTCCTGGCCGAGCATTGGGGCGGCGAAGTCACGCTCGGCCGGTTCGCGCGGCTGGAGGCGACCGACGTCCGCGCCTTCATGGCGGCGCGGCGGTCGGATGCGATCGCCGGCCGCTCGCTGATGCGCGCGCTGGCGGGGCTGCGTTCATTCGGGCGTTTTCTCGAACGCGAAGGCAAGGGCCAGGTCGGAGCGTTAACCTCGGTGCGGGCGCCGAAGATCAAGAAGAGCCTGCCGAAGCCGTTGCCGATCGCCGCCGCCAAGCGGCTTGCCGACGCCGACGAGCGCGCCGGCGAGGAGCGCGAGACCTGGGTGCTGATTCGCGACGCCGCCGTGATGGCGCTGCTGTACGGATCCGGCCTGCGTATCTCCGAAGCGCTCGGCCTGAAGCGTCGTGACGTGCCAGCGCCCGGCAAGGGCGACACCCTGATCGTGCACGGCAAAGGCAACAAGACCCGGATGGTGCCGGTGCTGCAAAACGTGCTCGAGCAGATCGCCGAGTATGCAGCGGCCTGCCCCTACAACCTGCCGCCCGATGGGCCGATGTTCGTCGGCGCCCGCGGCGGCCCGCTCAGCCCGCGAATCATTCAGTTGGCGATGGAGCGGCTGCGCGGCGGACTCGGGCTGCCCGACAGCGCGACGCCCCACGCGCTTCGGCATTCGTTTGCGACGCATTTGCTTAGTCGCGGCGGCGACCTGCGCGCCATCCAGGAATTACTCGGTCATGCCTCGCTGTCGACCACGCAGGTCTATACCGGGATCGATACCGAGCGGCTGCTGGAAGTCTATAATAGCGCCCATCCCCGGGCCTGAGCAGCGGACGCGCCTCGGCTAAGCTGTTAGTCCGGTGCCGGCGGCCTTGACCCTGCCATTTATCCAACTGACAAGATCGCGGTGCTACAAGGCCTGCTCGACGCAGGCGCAATGATTGCTGTGACAGGAGATTCCGGACGATGGGGGCGCACGAAAGCATGGAGCACGCGGAGCATGCCGAGCATGCATCGGGCTCCAACAAGGGCATCGCGCTGCTGATTTCAGTGATCGCGCTGTTCCTGGCGTTCTCAGAAACGCTCGGCAAAGGTGCGCAGACCGAAGCTCTCGCCAAGAACGTCGAAGCCTCGAACTTGTGGGCGTTCTTCCAGGCCAAGAGTATCCGTCGCACCACGGTGCAGGCGGTATCCGAACACGCGCGACTCAGCCTCGGCACCGTGCCGGACGAGGCCACCAAGGCGGCGCTGCAAAAGCAAATCGACGATTGGCAGAAGACCGCGGCGCGCTATCGCTCCGAACCGGAGACCGGCGAAGGCTCCGAACAGCTCGCCGAACGCGCCAAGCACGCCGAACATGATCGCGACCTGGCGATGGCTCGCTACCATCACTACGAGGTCGCCTCGGCGGCCTTCCAGATCGGCATCGTGCTGGCGTCGGCGACGATCATCACCGGCATGATGGTGCTGGCTTGGCTGTCGGGCCTCTTGGCAATCGGCGGCCTCGGCTTCATGGCGATCGGCCTGTTCGCGCCGCACGCCGTGCATCTGATGTGAGCCAAACAGAACATCGCGCGGACCGAGCCTCGGTTCGCGCAATGAAACCATTTGAATTCTGAAACTACCGCGCCGTGCGAATGCGCCGGCGGAGCGCGCCGATGCGGCGCAGCGCCTTCGATCCCCAGCCGTCGCCGTCACCCTTCAGCAGCTCGGCGAGCTTGGCCCGGATCTGGGCCATGATCGGCGCCACAATGGCATGCGCCTTGGCGCGCAGTTCGATCACCCAGCGATAGGTGGCGGCGAACCAGCGAAGCTGCAGCAGCTTCGGCTTGGTGACGTCGAAGATGAAGGCGGCGACACCGAGGCCGAACACCTGTGCGGCCGCAAAGATGCCGAGGCCGGCGATCCAGTGGCCTTGGGCAAGCAGCGCCAGCGCGAACAGCTTCAGCGGATAAAGGGGAGCCACCGGGACCAGAAACACCGGCAGCGTCATCGCAGGCGACAGATGATCGACCCAGCGCGCCAGCCGCTCTTTGAGCTCGCGCAGTGGAATCAGCGCGACGATGCGCGCGATCAGCGGCTCGACGTGGTCCCAGAACCACGCCTCGATCAGGAACAGAACCGCCAGCAGCACCCACAGGGGCTGCCACAATCGACCTTTCATCACGCCACCATCCGCCGCGCCGGCCACCGCCGGCTCTCCGTCACATATGGATGGCGCGCTTGCCGACCGTAAGGGCGGCTTCCTTGATGGCCTCCGAGCGGGTCGGATGGGCGTGGCAGGTGCGGGCCAGATCCTCGGCCGAGCCGCCGAACTCCATCAGCACGGCCGCTTCGTGGATCATCTCGCCGGCCTCGCGGCCGATGATGTGAACGCCGAGGACGCGGTCGGTCTTGGCGTCGGCCAGGATCTTCACGAAGCCGTCGGTGGTCTGGTTGACCTTGGAGCGTCCGTTGGCGGTGAACGGGAATTTGCCGACCGTATAGGCGACGCCGGCCTGCTTGAGGTCCTCTTCGGTCTTGCCGACGCTCGAGACTTCCGGCGTCGTGTACACCACGCCGGGAATGACATCGTAATTGACGTGGCCGGCCTTGCCGGCGATCAGCTCGGCGACCGCGACGCCTTCGTCCTCGGCCTTGTGGGCCAGCATCGGGCCGCGCACCACGTCGCCGATCGCATACACGCCCTTCAGGCTGGTGGCGAAGTGATCGTCGATCACCACCCGGCCGCGCTCGTCGAGCGCAACGCCGGCTTCCTTCAGGCCGAGGCCTTCGGTGTAGGGAACGCGGCCGATCGCAACCAGCACGACGTCGGCTTCCAGCGTCTCCGGATTGCCGCCGGCCGCCGCCTCGACCTTCACGGCGAGCTTAGCGCCCGAGGTGTCGACGCCGGTGACCTTGGCGCCGAGCTTGAATGCAAAGCCCTGCTTTTCGAGGATGCGCTGGAACTGCTTGACCACCTCGCCGTCCATGCCCGGCAAGATGCGGTCGAGGAATTCGACCACGGTGACCTCGGCGCCGAGACGGCGCCACACCGAGCCGAGCTCGAGTCCGATCACGCCGGCACCGACCACAATCAGCTTGCCCGGCACCTTGTCGAGCGACAGCGCGCCGGTCGACGACACCACGCGCTTCTCGTCGATCTCGATGCCCTTGAGCTGAGCCACTGCCGATCCGGAAGCGATCACGATCGACTTGGTCTCGACGCTGGTGGCCTTGCCGTCGGCACCCGTCACCTCGACCTTGCCGGTGCCGAGAATCTTGCCCTTGCCGGCCAGCACGTCGATCTTGTTCTTCTTCATCAGGTATTCGACGCCTTTGACGTTGCCGTCGATTCCCTGCTGCTTGAAGTTCATCATCGCCGGCAGATCGAGCTTCGGGGCCGACACGCCGATGCCCATCTTGGCGAACGAATGCCCGGCTTCCTCGAACAGCTCGGAGGCGTGCAGCAGCGCCTTCGACGGCATGCAGCCGACATTGAGGCAGGTGCCGCCGAGCGTCGGGTTCTTTTCCACCACCGCCACCTTGAGGCCGAGCTGAGCCGCGCGGATCGCGCAGACGTAGCCGCCGGGGCCGGTACCGATGACGACGAGATCGTAGGTGGCCATAGATCAATCCTGTGAGTTGGCGCCGGAGCGACTATCGTCCCCCCGACACGTCGAAGATGGCGCTGGTGACATAGGAAGCCTCGTCCGACAGCAGCCAGACGACGGCGTTGGCGATTTCTTCGGCGCGGCCGACGCGCTTCATCGGCACGTTGACGCTCAGCCGGTGGGCGCGTTCCGGATCGCCGCCGGACGCGTGGATCTCGGTGTCAATCAGGCCGGGCCGGATCGCCGCCACACGAATCCCCTCGCCGGCGACTTCGTGACCGAGACCGACCGTGAACGAGTCGACAGCACCCTTGGAGGCTGCGTAGTCCACATAGGTGTTCGGCGAGCCGAGCTTCGCCGCGACCGACGACAGATTGATGATCACGCCACCCTGGCCGCCGTGCCGGGTCGACATCCGCTTCACCGCCTCGCGGGCGCACAGAATGCTGCCGGTGACGTTGACCGCCATGATGCGCTGGATGCGTTCGGCCGACATTTCGTCGACCCGCGCGGTCGGGCCGACGATGCCCGCATTGTTGACCAGCGCGCCGAGCGGACCGAAGGCGTCCGCTGCTGCGAACAGCGCCAGGATGTCCTCTTCGTGCCCGACGTCGCATTTCACCGCGATCGCCTTTCCGTTGCTGGCCGCAATCTCGGCCACCACCTCGTCGGCCGCGGCGGAATTGCTGGCGTAGCCAATCACGACCTTGAAGCCGCGCTTCGCACAACCCAGCGCCGTGGCGCGGCCGATGCCGCGGCTGCCTCCGGTGATGATGACGACGCGATCGTTCATGGGCGCCTCAGCTCAGCAGCCGGACCAGCATCGCGATCAGCGCCAGCAGCGACACGAACCACACAATGCTGCGGGCGAACGGGATTTCGATGATGTACAGCGGCGCATACAATGCGCGGGCGATCAGCCAGACGACCGAAGCCGTGGCGGCGTAGCCGCCGGTCTTGCCGGTGACCGCCAACGCCAGCGCCAGACCAACGAACGCCGGATAGGTTTCGAGCAGATTGCGGAAGGCGCGGTTGGCGCGGCCGGCGAAGCGGCCTTTCGGCGTTCGCGGCTCGTCCCGGGGCCCCGCTTGATAGTCGCCGCCGAGCTCCATGGTCGTCGGGATCGAAGCCAGGAACATCTGCACGATCAGCAGCACCACGCTCCAGCCCAGCACCGTGATCTCGGTCGGCATCGGCGGCATCGTTTCCCCCAAGGTCAGCGGCGGCGCGCAGGGACGCGCCGCCGGCACTTACTCCAGTCTCAGAGATCCAGCACGAGACGCGCGGGATCTTCCAGGCTCTCCTTGACGCGGACCAGGAAGGTCACCGCTTCCTTGCCGTCGATCACGCGGTGATCGTAGCTCAGCGCCAGATACATCATCGGGCGGACTTCGATCTTGCCGCCGATCACCACCGGACGTTCCTGGATCTTGTGCATGCCGAGAATGCCGGACTGCGGCGCGTTCAGGATCGGGGTCGACATCAGCGAACCGTAGATGCCGCCATTGGTGATCGTGAAAGTGCCGCCCTGCATTTCGTCGATCTTGAGCTGACCGTCGCGGGCACGCTTGCCGTAATCGACGATGCTCTTCTCGATGTCGGCGATCGATTTCTCGTCGCAGTCGCGCACCACCGGCACGACGAGGCCCTTGTCGGTGCCGACAGCAACACCGATGTGGTAGTAGTTCTTGTAGATCAGGTCGGTGCCGTCCATCTCGGCGTTCACCGCCGGGATGTCCTTCAGGGCCTGAACGCAGGCCTTGGTGAAGAAGCCCATGAAGCCGAGCTTGGCGCCGTGCTTCTTCTCGAACACGTCCTTGTATTGCGCGCGCAGCGCCATGACGTTGGTCATGTCGACCTCGTTGAAGGTCGTCAGCATCGCGGCGGTGTTCTGAACTTCCTTGAGCCGGCGCGCGATGGTCTGGCGCAGCCGGGTCATCTTGACGCGCTCTTCACGCGCGGCATCGTCGGCCGGCGATGGCGCACGGACCTGCACGGCGGCGGCGGGCTGGCTGACCGGGGTCGGCGCGGAGGCCGCCTTCTCGATCGCCGCCAGCATGTCGCCCTTGGTGACGCGGCCGTCCTTGCCGGAGCCCGGCACGGTCGAGGCGTCGACGCCGCTCTCGGTCGACAGCCGGCGCACCGACGGGGCCAGCGGCGCGTCGGATGGCGGAGCCTTGGCGGCGGGAGCAGCCACAGGGGCCGGAGCAGGCGCAGCAGCGGGGGCAGCGGCCTTCGCCGGAGCCGCGGCGGCCGGCTTGGCCGGGGCGGCGCCATCGGTGATCTGGCCGAGCAGGGCGCCGACCGCGACAGTCTCGCCGTCCTTGGCGACGATTTCGCCGAGCGTACCGGCCGACGGGGCCGGCACTTCGATCGTCACCTTGTCGGTTTCGAGCTCGACGAGCGGCTCATCGACAGCCACCGCCTCGCCCGGCTTCTTGAACCAGCGGCCGATGGTCGCCTCGGTCACCGATTCACCGAGCGTCGGAACGCGAATTTCAGTCATCGTCTTCGTCCTTTTGCAGCGTCGCGGCTGTCGCGCCGGCGCCCGCCCCGTGATCCAAACTCAGGAAAAACCGAAGGGCCGCCGTCAGGCGGCGGCCCGATGCGTCAACGCAACGCTTCGTCGAGGAACGCCTTGAGCTGCGCCAGGTGCTTCGACATCAAGCCGGTCGCAGTCGCCGCAGAAGCGGGGCGGCCGACGTAACGCGGCCGACGATGCTTGGCTTCGATCTGGTTCTGCACCCACTCCAGATACGGCTCGATGAAGTGCCAGCCGCCCATGTTGCGCGGCTCTTCCTGACACCACACCAGCTCCGCATCCTTGAAGCGCGACAGCTCGTGCACCAGCGTCTTGACCGGCACCGGATAGAGCTGCTCGACGCGCAGCAGATAGACGTCGTCGATGCCGCGCTTTTCGCGCTCGTCGTAGAGGTCGTAATAGACCTTGCCGGAGCACACCACGACGCGGCGGATCTTGGCGTCCGCCACCAGCTTGGTCTTGTCGTCCGACTGCGTCTGCGCGTCGTCAAGCAGCACGCGGTGGAAGCTGGTATCGGGGCCGAGCTCTTCGAGCCGCGAGACCGCCCGCTTGTGGCGAAGCAGCGACTTCGGCGTCATCAGGATCAACGGCTTGCGGATCTCGCGCTTGAGCTGACGACGGAGCGCATGGAAGTAGTTCGCCGGCGTGGTCGGATACACCACCTGCATGTTGTCTTCGGCGCACATCTGCAGATAGCGCTCCAGACGGGCCGACGAATGCTCGGGGCCCTGACCCTCGTAGCCATGGGGCAGCAGGCAGACCAGGCCCGACATCCGCAGCCACTTGCGCTCGCCCGACGAGATGAACTGGTCGAACAACACCTGAGCGCCGTTGGCGAAGTCGCCGAACTGGGCTTCCCACAGCGTCAGCGCGTTCGGCTCGGCCAGCGAGTAGCCGTATTCGAAGCCGAGCACCGCTTCTTCTGACAGCAGCGAGTTGATCACCTCATAGTGCCCCTGGTCGGGCGAGAGGTGATTGAACGGGGTGTAGCGGGTCTCGTCTTCCTGATCGATCAGCACCGAATGGCGCTGCGAGAACGTACCGCGCTCGGAGTCCTGACCAGAGAGGCGGATGCGATGGCCTTCCAGCAGCATGGTGCAGAACGCCAGCGCTTCGCCGGTCGCCCAGTCGAGTCCATTGCCAGAGTCAATCGCGCGAGCGCGGTTTTCGAGGAAGCGCTGCACGGTGCGGTGCAGGCG
The DNA here is from genome assembly GCF_039642825.1 of Rhodopseudomonas sp. P1. Lineage (NCBI taxonomy): Bacteria > Pseudomonadati > Pseudomonadota > Alphaproteobacteria > Hyphomicrobiales > Nitrobacteraceae > Rhodopseudomonas > Rhodopseudomonas sp. P1. The sequence goes on from NZ_CP088006.1 coordinate 200,298, forward strand.
GAAGCCCTCCGGCACCTTGGTGATCCTGCGGCCGATCTCCTTCAGGGTCGGAAGATCAACGCCGGTGATGCCGCGGCGCGGTTCTTCGTCCTGGTCGGCCGACTTGAAGCCGGCCCACTTGCCGTCGAGCCAGTCGGCCTTATTCGGGCGATAGCTGGACGCGGCCTCGAACTCGGCGTCGAGCCGGGCACGCCAATCGGCCCGCGCCTTCTCGACCTCGCCCTCGGTGATGACGCCATCGGCGATCAGGCGCTTGGAGTAAATCTCCAGCGTCGTCGGGTGACCGGCGATCTTGCGATACATCAGCGGCTGGGTGAACGACGGCTCATCGCCTTCGTTGTGGCCGTGCCGCCGGTAGCAGAACATGTCGATGACGACCGGCTTGTGGAACTTCTGCCGGTACTCGACCGCGATCTTGGCGGCGAACACCACCGCTTCCGGATCGTCGCCGTTGACGTGGAAGATCGGCGCGTCGATCATCTTCGCCACATCCGACGGATACGGCGAGGAGCGCGAATAGCGCGGATAGGTGGTGAAGCCGATCTGGTTGTTGACGATGAAGTGGATCGAACCGCCGGTGCGATAGCCCTTCAGGTCGGACAGCGCGAAGCACTCGGCAACCACGCCCTGGCCGGCGAACGCAGCGTCGCCGTGCATCAACAGCGGCAGCACCGAGATGCGCTCCTCGGGCAGATCGCCGTGCTGGTCCTGCTTGGCGCGCACCTTGCCGAGCACCACAGGGTCGACGATCTCGAGGTGCGACGGGTTGGCGGTCAGCGACAGGTGGACCTTGTTGTGGTCGAACTCACGGTCCGACGACGCGCCGAGGTGATATTTGACGTCGCCCGAGCCTTCGACCTCGTCCGGGTTGGCGGAGCCGCCCTTGAACTCGTGGAACAGCGCCCGATGGGCCTTGGCCATCACCTGGGTCAGGACGTTGAGACGGCCGCGATGCGGCATGCCGAGCACGATTTCGCGGACGCCGAGATTGCCGCCGCGCTTGATGATCTGCTCCAGCGCCGGGATCAGCGCTTCGCCGCCGTCGAGACCGAACCGCTTGGTGCCGGTGAACTTCAGATCGCAGAACTTCTCGAAGCCTTCGGCCTCGATCAGCTTCATCAGGATCGCGCGCCGGCCCTCGCGGGTGAAGCTGATTTCCTTATCCGGACCTTCGATCCGCTCCTGGATCCAGGCCTTCTGCGCACCATTGGAGATGTGCAGAAACTCGATGCCCATGGTCTGGCAGTAGGTGCGCTCGCAGATCGCGACGATCTCGCGGAGCGAGCCGTATTCGAGGCCAAGAACGTGATCGAGGAAGATCTTGCGGTCGAGATCGGCCTCGGTGAAGCCGTAGGAGCGGATGTCGAGCTCCTCGTGATCCTTCGCCGGCGACAGGCCGAGCGGATCGAGCTTGGCGTGGAAATGGCCGCGCATCCGGTAGGCGCGGATCAGCATCAGGGCCCGGACCGAGTCCCGGGTGGCCTGCAGCACGTCGGCGGAGGACAGCTCGACGCCGCGGCTCTGGGCCTTGGCCTGGATCTTCTGGCCAACGGCCTTTTCGACCTGATTCCAGTTACCGTCGAGCGCAGAGGTTAGTTCGTCCCGCGGGGTCAGCGGCCAGTTCGCCTGCTCCCAGGACGGGCCCTCGGCGTTCTTCTGGATGTCGCCGGGGGCGTCTTTGAGGCTCTGGAAGAATGCCTGCCAGTCGGCATCGACCGAGGACGGATCGCTTTCATACCGGGAGTAAAGGTCGTCGATGTAGGTGGCGTTGGCGCCCTGCAGAAACGAAGATAGGGCGAAAGCGGCATTCGCGTCCTGGCGAGACATGATTGCTTCCTGATTATGAGATCGCGACTTAATCGCGATAAGCTGATCCGGTTACCGGATCAGCAACATAGTGCACCTTTTATCCTATTCTAGGGAAATGTAAGCTCGGAACGACACAAGGTTTGAATTAGGACTTCAATTTTTCGGCAAGCGTTTTGCCAAGCCGTGCCGGCGACGGCGACACCGTAATGCCAGCCGCTTCCATGGCGGCAGTCTTCGAGGCCGCATCGCCCTTGCCGCCCGAAATGATCGCACCGGCGTGGCCCATGCGGCGGCCGGGAGGGGCGGTGACGCCGGCGATGAATCCAACCATCGGCTTCTTGCGGCCGCGCTTGGCCTCGTCGATCAGGAACTGGGCGGCGTCTTCTTCGGCGGAGCCGCCGATCTCGCCGATCATGATGATCGACTCGGTCTTGTCGTCGGCCAGGAACATCTCCAGCACGTCGATGAACTCGGTGCCCTTAACCGGGTCCCCGCCGATGCCGACCGCAGTGGTCTGGCCGAGGCCCTCGGCCGAGGTCTGGAACACCGCCTCATAGGTCAGGGTGCCGGAGCGCGACACGATGCCGACCGAACCCGGCTTGAAGATGTTGGCCGGCATGATGCCGATCTTGCACTCGCCGGCGGTCATCACGCCCGGGCAGTTCGGCCCGATCAGGCGCGACTTCGAACCGTTCAGCGACCGCTTCACCCGCACCATGTCGAGCACCGGAATGCCCTCGGTGATGCAGACGATCAACGGGATCTCGGCGTCGATCGCCTCGCAGATCGCATCCGCGGCGCCCGGCGGCGGCACGTAGATCACCGACGCGTCCGCCCCGGTCTTGTCGCGCGCCTCACGGACGGTGTCGAAAACCGGCAGGCCGAGGTGGGTCGAACCGCCTTTGCCCGGCGAGGTGCCGCCGACCATCTTGGTGCCGTAGGCGATCGCCGCCTCGGAATGGAACGTGCCGTTCTTGCCGGTGAAGCCCTGGCAGATAACGCGGGTGTTGCTGTCGATCAGAATGGACATGGTCGGTGATGCTTTCGCGGTCGAACGGAATGGTCAGAGGCAGCGGAGAGGCCGAGAAGCGGCCTCAGGCTCCCTTCACGGCGGCGACGATCTTCTGCGCGGCGTCGTCGAGGTTGTCGGCGGGCAGCACGTTGAGGCCGGAATGCTTGATGATCTTCTTGCCGGCTTCGACATTGGTGCCTTCGAGGCGGACCACCAGCGGCACGTCGAGACCGACTTCCTTGACCGCAGCGACCACACCCTCGGCGATCACGTCGCACTTCATGATGCCGCCGAAGATGTTGATCAGGATGCCCTTCACGTTGGGATCGGCGGTGATGATCTTGAACGCCGCCGTCACCTTCTCCTTGCTGGCACCGCCACCGACGTCGAGGAAGTTGGCCGGAGACATGCCGTACAGCTTGATGATGTCCATCGTCGCCATCGCGAGGCCGGCGCCGTTGACCATGCAGCCGATGGTGCCGTCGAGAGTGACGTAGTTGAGGTCGTACTTCGACGCCTCGATTTCCTTGGCGTCTTCCTCGGTCTCGTCACGCAGCGCCTGGATGTCGGTGTGGCGGTACAGCGCGTTACCGTCGAACGAAATCTTGGCGTCGAGGCATTTCAGATCGCCCTGCTTGGTCAGCACCAGCGGGTTGATCTCCAGCATGTCCATGTCTTTGGCGACGAACGCGGCGTACAGCTTGGCCACCAGCGCTTCGGCCTGCTTGGCCTGATCGCCCTTGAGGTTCAGCGCCTTGGCGACGGTGCGGCCGTGGTGGCCCATGATGCCGGTCGCCGGATCGACCGTGAACGACACGATCTTCTCAGGGGTCTCATGGGCGACGTCTTCGATCGACATGCCGCCTTCGGTCGAAACCACGAACGAAATCCGCGAGGTAGCGCGATCGACCAGCAGCGACAGGTAGAACTCCTTGTCGATCTCGGAGCCTTCCTCGATGTAGAGGCGGTTGACCTGCTTGCCGTCGGCGCCGGTCTGCACCGTCACCAGCGTGGCGCCGAGCATCTGCTTGGCGAATTCCTTGACCTCGTCGATCGACTTGGCGAGGCGGACACCGCCCTTATCGCCGGCCGAAGCCTCCTTGAATTTGCCCTTGCCGCGGCCGCCGGCGTGGATCTGGCTCTTCACCACCCAGACCGGGCCGCCGAGCTGCTTGGCAGCGGCTTCCGCCTCGGACGCCTTGAAGATCGGGAAGCCGTGCCCCACCGGCACGCCGAACTCGCGCAGCACCGCCTTGGCCTGGTATTCGTGAATATTCATGGAATTGCCCCTCGCCAGATCGCATCCAGCCGGTTGAACCGCGACGCTGCGCCGGCCCTCAATGAGCCGGCGCAGTCAGTTTGGTTAGACGTTCCTCAGCGACCGAGCAGATCGGGCGCAATCTTCTTGCAGGCCTCGACAAGACCCTGAACGGCAGCGACCGACTTGTCGAACGCTTCCTTGTCCTTGCCGGCCAGTTCGATCTCGACGATGCGCTCGACACCCTTGTCGCCGATCACCACCGGAACGCCGACATACATGTCCTTGACGCCGTATTCGCCGTTGAGGTGAGCCGCAACCGGCACCACCCGCTTCTTGTCCTTCAGATAGCTCTCGGCCATCGCGATCGCCGACGACGCCGGGGCGTAGAACGCCGAGCCGGTCTTCAGCAGGTTGACGATCTCGGCACCGCCGTTGCGGGTGCGGTCGACGATTTCGTCGAGGCGCGCCTGCGAGGTCCAGCCCATCTTGACCAGGTCGGGCAGCGGGATGCCGGCGACGGTCGAGTACTTCACGAGCGGCACCATGGTATCACCATGGCCGCCGAGCACGAAGGCGGTGACGTCTTCGACCGAGACGTTGAACTCGTCGGCCAGGAAGTAACGGAACCGCGCCGAGTCGAGTACGCCGGCCATGCCGACGACCTTCTTGGCCGGCAGGCCCGAGGCCTTCTGCAGCGCCCACACCATCGCGTCGAGCGGATTGGTGATGCAGATCACGAACGCGTCGGGCGCGTACTTCTTGATGCCGGCACCGACCTGCTCCATCACCTTGAGGTTGATGCTGAGCAGATCGTCACGGCTCATGCCCGGCTTGCGCGGCACGCCGGCGGTGACGATCACCACGCGGGCACCTTCGATTGCCTCGTAGGAGTTGGCGCCGGTCAGCTTGGAGTCGAAACCGTCCACCGGCGAAGACTCTGCGATGTCGAGCGCCTTGCCCTGCGGCACGCCCTCGGCGATGTCGAACAGCACCACGTCGCCGAGCTGTTTCAGCCCGATCAAATGTGCCAGCGTACCGCCGATCTGGCCGGAGCCAATCAAAGCAATCTTATCGCGCGCCATGGGAAAGCAGTCCTTTGAGCCCGTGGGTGGGGAGGGTGGGAAATCCGCTTGGGTGGTTATCGCTTTCGTCCCATGCGTTCAAGTCGGCGAGCGCCCATTTGTTGCGCCAGCCGCCCTGCAAACTGCGGGAGGCTCGGAACACACCTAGGTTTCGACCAGTCCAGTGGTTTCGCCGGTCGCAGTGGAGTCGCGCCGGCCGTGCGGCAGCGCCAGATACGATTCCGATCCCATTTCTGTGAGACGGGAGACGGTGCGGTTGAATTCCAGCGCCTCGAAGCCTTCCGTGGCGCGGTAAAGCCGGGCGGGCTCCGCAGCGGCTGAGGCCATCAGCTTCACCGAGTTGTCGTACAAAGTATCGATCAGCGCGATGAACCGCTTGGCGGCATTGCGATCGGCGTAGTCCATCACCGGCACATGATCGATCATCAGCGTGTGATATTCATGTGCGAGGCGCAGGTAATCGCTGGCGCCCAGCGGTTTCTGGCACAGATCGGCGAACGAGAAGCGCGCGACGTGATGGTCGGCCTGCGGCACATGCAGGATGCGGCCCTTGATCGAGATATCGCGCGGCTCACCCTTCGTCGTCCCGGTGATCCGGTGCCACGCCCGGTCAATCGTCGCGGTCGCCTCGGCATCGTCCGGCGTCAGCCAGACCTTCATGCCGGCGAATTTCTCCAGACGGTAATCGGTTCGCGCGTCGAGCCGGATCACCCGCATATGCCGCTTCACCTGGCCGATGAACGGCATGAACAGCGAGCGGTTGAGGCCACCCTTGTAGAGATCATCGGGCGCAACGTTCGAAGTCGCCACCACCACGGTGCCGAGTTCGAACAATTTGGTGAACAGCCGGCCGAGGATCATCGCGTCGGCGATGTCGGTGACGTGAAATTCGTCGAAGCAGAGCAGCCAGGCTTCGTCGAGGATCGAGGCCGCCGTCAGCTCCATCACGTCGGCATCCGGAATATCGCCGCGCTTGATCGCCTGGCGGAAGCCGTTGATGCGGTCATGGGTCTCGGCCATGAACTCGTGAAAATGCGACCGCCGCTTCAATGCGATCGGACTGGCGTCGAAGAACAGATCCATCAGCATGGTCTTGCCGCGGCCGACCTCGCCATGGATGTAGAGCCCCTGCGGGGGGGCCTGGCCGGCATCGCCGCCGCCGAACAACCGGCCGAAAAAGCCTTGTTTCTTCGGTGGCTTATAGCCGTCGAGCGTCTCGTTGAGGAGCGTGAAGGCCTGCACCGCGCGAGCCTGCGCCGGATCGGCTTCGATGCTGCCGGAGGCGATCAGGGATTGATATTGCTGGCGGAGCGAGTGCGGCGAGGACATGCGGCCTTTTACCGCCTGATCGGGCGGCAAAATGCAAGCCGGGAATCGGTCGGAGAGCTATGCGCGATAACGAGGTGCCTCGTCAGGCGGTCAGCTCGTATGGCGCCTCGACGATATACGGACCGCCACCCGTCGAGGCGCGGGCCGAATACAGCACGAACCGCTCGGCCTTGAACACCTTGGACGGGAAGTAGCCGCGGATCGACAGATAGTCGGCGACATCGCGGCTGGAGACGTCGCCGCGCAGTCGCGCCAAGGTGACGTGCGGGGTGAACTTCCGTCCCTCGGGATCGAGCCCGACCCGCTGCATCAACCGCTCGAGTTCGGCCTGCAGCTCGATCAGCGGCTTCGACGGCACCACCGAGGCGACCACCGCGCGGGGCTTCTTGCCGCCGAAGCTCGACAGTCCCTGCAGGGTGACTTCGAACGGCTTGCGATTGACCCGAAACAGCGTCGAGGCGATCTCGTTGGCGGTGACGCCGTCGATATCGCCGATGAACCGCAAGGTGAGATGATAATCGTCCGGGTCGACCCAGCGCGCCCCCGGTAGTCCGCCACGTAAACTCGACAGGGTCTGGCCGATCTCAGCCGGAATCTCCAGTCCCGTAAACAAACGCGGCATCGGCACACCCTCGAACCTGAGGCCGATTGCGGCTGCCTATCCCGATCGTGGGGACCGTCCCGCGTGGGGCACGGCAGTCCGCAAAACGTCCGGCGAATCAACGATACGATTGTGTAGCGCGTTTGTGTAACAGCGCTACAGCGCAGCCCTCGCGGGGCCCAGAAAGCTGAGGGCAATCCGGCCCTTAAGGCGGAACTGCCACTTTCTCAGCGGCTTTGCACCAGGAGCGGGCGGAGCAGCGCCTCGACCTTGGGCAAAATCCGCTCGACGATGATGTCGACGCCCGCCGCGGTCGGATGAATGCCGTCGGCCTGATTGAGGTTCGAGACTGCCGCGACGCCATCGAGGAAGAACGGATACAGCGGCACGTCATATTGCTTGGCGAGGTCCGGATAGATCGCGTCGAACTGCGCGGCGTAGTCCTTGCCGTAATTCGGCGGCGCCAGCATGCCGGCGAGCAGCACCGGCAGATTGCGCGCTTTCAACCGCTTCAGGATCTCGTCGAGCGCCTTGCGCGGGACCTTCGGATCGGTGCCGCGCAGCGCATCGTTGGCGCCAAGCTCGACGATCACCGCATCGGCATCGGGCGGCACCGACCAGTCGAGCCGCTCCAGGCCGCCGCTGGCGGTATCACCCGACACGCCGGCATTCACCATCTCGGTCTCGATGCCCTTGGCTTTGAGCGCCTTTTGCAGCTTGGCCGGAAACGCATCGGCAGCCGGCAGGCCATAGCCGGCGGTCAGCGAGTCCCCGAGCACCACCACCTTCAGCGGCTTTGCGGCGGTCTCGGCCCGCGCACTTTGTCCAGGCAACGCCGCCATCATTCCAAGTCCCAGGACCAGCGCGATCGTGCGCGCCCACCCCTCGACCGCCACGATTGAATAGCCATATGAGGCAGCCATGGACAGTCTCATTGAACCCTCGTCATTGGCCGGCGGCGCGCCGGACAGCATCGCGATCTCCAACGTCAACCTATCGCTGGGCAGCGGCGCCGCGCGGGTGCACATCCTCAAGGATATCAGCCTGCGCGTCGGCACCGGCGAGACGATCGGGCTGATCGGCCCGTCCGGCTCCGGCAAGTCCACCCTGCTGATGGTGATGGCCGGGCTGGAGCGGCCCGACAGCGGTCAGGTGGTGGTCGACGGCACCTCATTCAATGGTTTGGACGAGGACGCGCTGGCCCGCTTCCGCGGCCGCCAGATCGGAATCGTGTTTCAGTCCTTCCATCTAATCCCGACCATGACGGCGCTCGAAAACGTCGCGGTGCCGCTGGAGCTGGCCGGTCAGGCCGGTGCTGCGGACCGCGCGGCCCGCGAGCTGGCCTCGGTCGGTCTCGGCGAACGGCTGCACCATTACCCCTCGCAGCTCTCCGGCGGCGAGCAGCAGCGCGTCGCGCTCGCCCGCGCGCTGGCGCCCGACCCGGCGATCCTGGTGGCCGACGAGCCGACCGGCAATCTCGACGAGACCACCGGCAAGCAGATCGTCGACCTGTTGTTCGCCAAACATGCTGAACGCGGCATGACGCTGGTGTTGGTCACGCACGATTCCGGACTGGCGCAGCGCTGCGACAGAGTGGTGCGGCTGCGCTCGGGGCGGATCGACACCACGCAGCCGGGCTCCGCGGCACGCGCACGGTCGGCTTGATCGATGACGGTCCTGACCGAGACGTCGCCCCGCATCCGTTCGTGGTCGCTGCCGCAGCGCTACGCGCTGCGCGAGATGCGCGGTGGGCTGAACGGCTTCTACGTCTTCATCGCCTGCATCGCGCTCGGCGTGATGGCGATCGCCGGCGTCGGTTCGGTCGCAGCCAGCCTCGGCGACGGGCTCGCCCGCGAGGGCCGCACGCTGCTCGGCGGTGACGCCGCGTTTTCGCTGATCCAGCGCGAAGCAACGCCGAACGAAGTGGCGTTCCTGCGCAGCCGCGGCGATGTCTCGGTCGCGACCACAATGCGCGGCATGGTACGGACCGACGACGGCCGCTCGGCTCTGGTCGAGCTGAAGGCGGTCGACGGCGCCTATCCGCTGCTCGGCGAGCTCAAACTCGAACCGCCGATGCCGGTTGCCGACCTGCTCGCCCGGCGGGACGATGCCTTTGGGGCCGCCGCCGACCCAGCCCTGCTGGCGCGGCTCGATCTGAAGATCGGCGACAAGGTCACGATCGGCAGTGCCACCTTCCAGATCCGCAGCGCAGTGGCGGCCGAGCCGGACAAGCTGTCCGGCAACATCGGCTTCGGTCCTCGCTTCTTGATCAGCGACGACGGCTTGCGCGCGACCCAGTTGCTGCAGCCCGGCAGCCTGGTGCGCTGGACCTACCGGGTCCGGCTGCCGGACAACGGCACCGACGATCGCGCAGCGCAGCGGCTGGTCGATGACACCCGCGCGGCACTGCCGCAGGCCGGCTGGGAAATCCGCACCCGCGGCAACGCCTCGCCGCAGCTCGAACGCACCATTACCCGTTTCACTCAATTTCTGACCCTGGTCGGCCTCGCCGCGCTGGTGGTCGGCGGCGTCGGCGTCGCCAATGCGGTGAAGAGCCATATCGATCGCCGCCGCGACGTGATCGCGACGCTGAAGGCGGTCGGCGCCACCGGGCGCGACGTGTTTGCGATCTATCTCACCCAGGTGATCGTGCTCGCGCTGATCGGCGCGGCGATCGGGCTGGCGCTCGGTGCCGCGATGCCGTTCGCGCTGGTCGGGCTGTTCGGGCAGTTACTCCCGCTGCCGGTGGTGGCGGCGCTGCATCCCGGCGAACTGGCGCTGTCGCTGGTGTACGGCCTGCTCACCGCGCTGGCGTTCGGATTATGGCCGCTGGCGCAGGTGCGCGACGTGCCGGTGGCGGCGCTGTTTCGCGAGGCCGCGACCGCCGACGGCCACCGACCCCGGCTGAAGCACATCGCCTTGATCGCCGCGGTCGTCGCGGTGCTGCTCGCGGTGGTGATCGGGCTCGCCTACGACAAGCGCGTCGCGCTGGCGGTGATCGGCGCCACCCTGGCGATCTTCGTGCTGCTGCGCGGCGTCGCCGCCGGACTGATGGCGATCGCGCGCCGGCTGCCGCGGTCGCGCATCACCATGCTGCGGCTCGCCGTCGCCAACATTCACCGCCCCGGCGCGCTGACACCATCAGTCGTCCTGTCGCTGGGTCTCGGCCTCGCGGTCCTGGTTACCGTCTCGCAGATCGACGGTAACCTGAGGCGGCAGTTCAGCGCCGCACTGCCCGAGAAGGCACCGACCTTCTTCTTCATCGACATCCCCTCCAGCGAGACTGATCAATTCGGCACATTCCTGCGCCAGATCGCGCCGAACGCCACCCTGGAAGACGTGCCGATGCTGCGCGGCCGGATCGTCGCCGCGCGCGGCGTTCGCGCCGAAGACCTCAAGCCGGCGCCGGACGCCGAGTGGGTGCTGCAGAGCGATCGCGGCCTGACCTATGCGGCCGATGTCCCGGCCGGTTCCAAGGTGGTCGAGGGGCGGTGGTGGCCCAAGGACTACAGCGGACCGCCGCTGGTGTCGTTCGACAAGAAGCTGGCACAGGGACTTGGCCTGTCGATCGGCGACAAGGTCACCGTCAATGTGCTCGGCCGCGAGATCACCGCCACGATCTCGAACCTGCGCAGCATCGATTGGCAGAGCCTCGGGATCAATTTCGTCCTGGTGTTTTCACCGGACACCTTCCGCGGCGCGCCGCACACCCATATCGCCACGCTGACCGAGAGCGGCAGCACGCCGCAGAGCGACGCCGCGGTGATCAAGCAGGTCGCCGACCGGTTTCCGATGGTGACCTCGGTCCGGGTGCGGGAGGCGCTGGAGACGGTCGGCGGCGTGGTGTCGAACCTGGTGCTGGCGGTGCGCGGCGCCAGCGCGGTGACGCTCATCTCCGCCATCCTGGTGCTGGGCGGCGCGCTCGCGGCCGGCCATCGCCACCGGGTCTATGACGCGGTGATCCTGAAGACGCTGGGCGCCACCCGGGCACGGCTGATCGGGGCCTTCGCGCTCGAATATGCGCTGATTGGTCTCGCCACCGCGGCGTTCGCCGTGCTGGCCGGCTCGGCCGCCGCGTGGCTGATTGTCACACGATTAATGACGCTGAGTTTCGCCTGGCAGGCCGGCTCGGCGGCCGGCGTGGTGGTGGCCGCCCTGGTGGTCACGGTCGGCCTCGGACTGATCGGCACGTGGCTGGCGCTCAACCAGAAACCAGCTTCCGTTTTGCGAAATTTATAGTATGCAGCGCCGGCGGAACGGGCGGCGCGGCGCGCTGGCGCACCGCTCTGGCGGGTCCTGTTAGGACTGGGAAATGGCCATTTTCGACCAAGGTCGGACGCCGATTTCTTTACCCTTCAGAGCGGAGCGACATTCAGCCGCGCATTAAAGCTTGCCCCGTCCGTGTTAGTTTCCCACATATCAGCATGGGTCGGACGGCTCGATGAACAGACGTTAATTTTGGGTCCTGACTAGGATCTTGGCTCAACTTTAAGCGCACATTCTTCGCCACCGTCCGGATAAATTAGTACTGGCTTTCGCCACCCTTCGCGACCGGCCAGACCAACTCGGGATCTCGACCATGTCGGACTTGGACCGCAACTACACTTCTCCCTTCGGCCGGGCCGCCGGACGCGTCGAAACCGCGACCGTCGACGCCGGGCTGCGCGCCTACATGCTGCGCATCTACAACTACATGACGATCGGCCTGGCCATCACCGGCCTGGCGGCGCTCGGCGTCTATATGGGCGCCGTGACCACGGACGCCGGCGCGGCTGCGGCTCGGGTCGGCAACACCATGCTGACCTCGTTCGGCGTGGCGATGTTCGTCAGCCCGCTGAAGTGGGTCTTCATCCTCGCCCCGCTGGCGATGGTGTTTGTCATCTCCTTTGGCATCAACCGCCTGAAGCCGGCGACCGCACAGCTTCTGTTCTGGGCGTTCTCGGCGCTGATGGGCATCTCGCTGTCGTCGATCTTTCTGGTCTACACCCACACCTCGATCGTCCGGGTGTTCTTCATCACCGCGGCCGCGTTCGGTGCGCTGAGCCTTTACGGCTACACCACCAAGCGTGACATGACCGGGATGGGTTCGTTCCTGATCATGGGCCTGTTCGGCGTCGTGATCGCCAGCCTGGTGAACCTGTTCGTCGCCTCGTCGATGCTGCAGTTCATCGTCTCGGTGGTGGGCGTGCTGGTGTTCGCCGGCCTGACCGCCTGGGACACCCAGCGCCTGAAGAACGACTACATCTACGGCTACGGCTCGATGGGCGGCGACGTCGCCGAGCGGGCCGCCATTACCGGCGCTCTGTCGCTCTACCTGAACTTCATCAACCTGTTCACGCTGCTGCTCCAGCTGCTCGGACAGAAGGAATAACGGTCTCCTCCCAGACCTGACAGCTCGAAGCCCCGGCCCAGCGCCGGGGCTTTTGTTTTGGGCGGACCAAACGTCCCGAACCAAGGGACTCGCGCAAAGCGCCTCACAGCAACCGCCCGTCCTTGCCGGGCTCGCCCCGGCGATCCATCCTGCTGCAGGCAGCCTCCTGCAAGCCAGCCAAGCGTCATGGCGAAGAGGATGGATACGCGGGTCAAGCCCGCGTATGAGGTGCCGCTGAGATTGGCGATCCGCTCCGAGTCCGAATTCCGTATGTCCGACCACCTGATCCACCCGGCGACCACCGCCGACCTGCCGGCCATCACCGCGATCTACGAGCAGGCGGTGCGCTTCGGCACCGCGACCTTCGAGCTGACCCCGCCCGACCTTGCCGAGATGACGCGGCGGTTCAGCACTCTGACCGAAGCCGGCTTTCCGTATCTGGTCGCGGAGGCGGACGGGGCGATTGCCGGCTACGCCTATGCGGGCCCCTACCGGCCACGGCCGGCCTATCGGTTCACGGTCGAGAACTCGATCTATCTCGATCCGGCGGCGCACCGCCGCGGCATCGGCAGCGCGCTGCTGCACGACCTGATCGCCGCATGCACCGAGCGCGGCTTCCGGCAGATGATCGCGGTGATCGGCGATTCCGCCAACGCCGCCTCGATCGCCCTGCACCGCAAGGCCGGCTTCGCGCCGATCGGCACCCATACCGACGTCGGCTTCAAGTTTGGTCGCTGGCTGGACTCGGTGCTGATGCAGCGGACGCTGGGCGACGGCGGACAGACGGTGCCCGAAGCAGAAGCACGGCCGAACAGCGCATAATGCCGTAACTCTCCGCGAAAGCGGAGGGCCCAGTATTCCAGACAATTGACGCTGATCCCTGGCGCTCTGGGATATTGGGGCGCCCGGACAAGACGGGGGCCATCGAGACGCTTCGCCCCGACCCAGCTCCGCCGCGTTGAGGTCAGACCAGCGCCAGCTTGCGGTCGATCACCAGCAGCACACGTTCGAGTTCATGGCCGCGGCGCAGGATCTGGCCGGAAGCGCCGATGACGCAATACGCGCCCTGTTTACGGGCGAGCCGCGGATCCTTGACGATGCGATAGATCGGGACTTCCGAGGCGCGGCGGAAGATCGAGAACACCGCGGTGTCTTTCAGGAAGTCGATGGCGTAATCGCGCCACTCGCCGGCCGCGACCATCCGGCCATAGAGATTGAGGATGCGATTAAGCTCCAGGCGGTTGAAAGTGACCAGTCCCTGCAGCGGTGCGGTGCCTGGGCGCTCCGCTGCGCGGCTCTCGCTGGGGTCAGCCTCCCCGGAAATCATATCCATCGGCGCCTCCTGTCACGACGCTGACATGATTGCGCCGCCGGCGACGGGCCGCAAGGGGACCGAAAGCAGCAGGCGCCGAAACAGCGCCCTTGCGCACGCGGCTCACGCCTTCGTTAGCCGAATTCTTATTGCCGCCCGATTTTCGCCCAGCGCCCGCCAAGCCCGCTTGCGATAACGCTATCACTGCGTTGGCCCGGTCCCTTCGGCTTCGGATTCCTCAGCCCCCAGCCCCCCGAAGCAGTCGGGATCGGGCCTGTACGCAGAACCTCGATCCCCCTCCTGGGCCGACGCAAGTTGGTCCTTTTTTGTTTTGAGGGGCCGGCTCGCTTCCGATCGTGAAGCCCGCAGCCAAGGCGCGCAAATCAGCTCCGACGATTGTCCGCTAAATCTCACCCGGCAGACGGTCAGTTCAGCGACGTGAACGCGGCCCCGAGCATCGCGCCGGGCTTCTCACGGCTGCCGTTTTGCACATAGACCGCCGCCGCATCGACGCCGTCGCCGACAACGTTCTCCAGCGGCACCGTCCAGTGCTCCGCCGCACCGGTCCAATCGCCGACCTTCAGCAGATTGCGCACCACGTTGTGGTAGGTGACGTGCCGGCCGCGGTTCTCGCCACGTCCGATCTCGATCGGGATCGCTTTGGACACCGCGCAGATCCAGACTTCGCCGCTCTTGGTCGTCTCGCCCTGAGGCGCCGCGGCGACCGAGACTTTGATCTCTTTGCCTTCGACCGCCACCGAGACCGGCACGGTCATCACCCCGGCGGTCTTGTCGGTGGTCTTGATCGCGCCCTCGATGCCGGCGCGGTTGCTGCCGACAAGGTGCGCCGACCCATTGACGATCACCTGCGGGGTGAACACGTCCCGATCGCCTCGCACTTGCGAGTAAGCTTTCTGGCGAGCGGTAAAACGGGAGTCGGCCAGCGTGTCCTTCCAGCCGAGATAGTCCCAGTAGTCGATCGGAAGGCTGAGGGCGATCACCGACGGATCGCGGGCGAGTTCGCCGATGATTTTGTCCGCCGGCGGACAGGACGAGCAGCCTTGCGAGGTGAACAGCTCGACCACGGCGCGGGGCTCGGCGGCAGCAAGATCGGCCGTCGCGATCGTCACGCACAGGCCGAGTGCGCCGGACCACCGCGAAAATCCACCAACACCATTCATCGTCGTTTGCCGAACCGCCTTTGCCGAATGCTTCGGGACGGCGGCACGCCGCCATCCATCGAGGAGCCTTAAAACGAAAAGGCGGCCATTTGCATAGGCCGCCTTCCGTTCACCTGCCACTCACTTCGCAGTGAGGCATTCTGAGCCTATCGACGAAGATCGCGACTGTTAGGCCGCGAGCTTGCGCAGCACGTAGTGCAGAATACCGCCGTTGCGGTAGTAATCGAGCTCGTCGAGCGTATCGATGCGGCACAGCAGCGGCACGCGCTTGCGCTTGCCCTCGGCCGAGGTGATCTCGGCTTCCAGCATCTGCCGCGGCTTGAGGTCGCCTTCGAGGCCGCGGATCGTGACCTTCTCGTCGCCCTTGAGGCCGAGCGAGGCCCACGAGGTGCCCTCTTCGAAGGTCAGCGGCAGCACGCCCATGCCGACCAGGTTCGAGCGATGGATGCGCTCGAAGCTCTGGCAGATCACGGCACGGACGCCGAGCAGACGGGTGCCCTTCGCGGCCCAGTCGCGCGACGAGCCGTTGCCGTATTCGGCACCGGCGAACACCACCAGCGGCACCTTCTCTTCCTGGTACTTCATGGCGGCGTCGTAGATCGACATCTGCTCGCCGTCCGGCCAGTGCTTGGTCAGGCCGCCTTCCGGAATATTGCCGTCGGCGCCCTTCAGCATGTGGTTCTTGATGCGGATGTTGGCGAAGGTGCCGCGCATCATCACTTCGTGGTTGCCGCGGCGGGTGCCGTACTGATTGAAGTCGGCCGGGCGCACCTGACGCTCGGTCAGGTACTTACCAGCAGGCGACGTCAGCTTGATCGAACCGGCCGGCGAGATGTGGTCGGTGGTGATCTTGTCGCCGAACAGCGCCAGGACGCGGGCGTCGACGATGTCGGTGATCGGCTCCGGCTGCTTGGTCATGCCTTCGAAGTACGGCGGGTTCTGCACGTAGGTCGACGACATGTTCCACTTGTAGGTCTCGGACTCGACCGTCTTGATCTTGCGCCAGTTGGTGTCGCCCTTGAATACGTCGGCGTAGCGCGCCTTGAAGATCTTGGAGGTCACGTACTTCTTGACGAAGGCGTTGATCTCCTTGGTGCTCGGCCAGATGTCCTTCAGGTACACCGGCTTGCCGTCCTTGCCGGTGCCGATCGGATCGACCGCGAGGTTCTTGGTCACCGAGCCGGCGAGCGCATAGGCGACCACCAGCGGCGGCGAGGCCAGGTAGTTGGCCTGCACGTCCGGCGAGACGCGGCCTTCGAAGTTGCGATTGCCCGACAGCACGGCCGCGGCGACGATGCCGTTGTCGTTGATCGACTTCGAGATCTCTTCCGGCAGCGGCCCGGAGTTGCCGATGCAGGTGGTGCAGCCGAAGCCGACGAGGTTGAAACCGACCTTGTCGAGATCCTTCTGCAGACCCGAATTCGCCAGATACTCGGCGACGACCTGCGAGCCCGGGGCCAGCGAGGTCTTCACCCACGGCGCCGCCTTGAGGCCCTTGGCCGCGGCGTTACGCGCCAACAGGCCGGCGCCGATCAGCACGCTCGGGTTTGAGGTGTTGGTGCACGAGGTGATCGCCGCGATCACCACGTCGCCGTGGCCGAGATCGAAGTTGCGGCCTTCCACCTTGTAGCGCGCGCCGTCAAGCGCCTTCTTGTACTCGTTGGCCATCGCGGTGGCGAAGCCTTCCGACACCGACGACAGCGCGATGCGGCCCTCGGGGCGCTTCGGGCCGGCCATCGACGGCTCGACGGTGGCGAGGTCCAGCGTCAGCGTCACGGTGAACACCGGGTCCGGCGACTTGGAGGTGCGGAACAGGCCCTGCACCTTGCTGTACTTCTCGACCAGCGCGACCCGCGCCGAGGCACGGCCCGAGGTCTTCAAGTAATCGATGGTTTCGCCGTCGACCGGGAAGAAGCCGCAGGTCGCGCCGTATTCCGGCGCCATGTTGGCGATGGTGGCCTTGTCGGCGACCGAGAGATTGTCGAGGCCCGGGCCGAAGAATTCGACGAACTTGCCGACCACACCCTGCTTACGCAGCATCTGGGTGACGGTGAGCACCAGGTCGGTGGCGGTGACGCCTTCCTTGAGCGCGCCCTTGAGCTTGAAGCCGACCACTTCCGGCAGCAGCATCGACAGCGGCTGGCCGAGCATCGCAGCTTCCGCCTCGATGCCGCCGACGCCCCAGCCGAGCACGGCGAGACCGTTGACCATGGTGGTGTGCGAGTCGGTACCGACCAGCGTGTCCGGATAGGCGACTTCGAAAGTGCCGGTCTTGCGGCCGATCGTCATCTTCTCCTTCTTGGTCCAGACCGTCTGCGCCAAGTACTCGAGATTGACCTGGTGGCAGATGCCGGTGCCGGGCGGCACCACCGAGAAGTTCGAGAACGCCTTCTGGCCCCACTTCAGGAACTCATAGCGCTCCTGGTTCTGCTTGTACTCCTCGGCAACGTTCTTCTTGAACGCCTGGTTGTTACCGAAGAAGTTGACGATCACCGAGTGGTCGATGACGAGGTCGACCGGCACCAGCGGATTGATCTTCTCGGCATCGCCACCGAGCTTCTGCATCGCGTTGCGCATCGCCGCGAGATCGACCACCGCCGGCACGCCGGTGAAGTCCTGCATCAGCACGCGCGCCGGGCGGAATGCGATTTCGTGCTCCAGCGCCTTCTTCCGCATCCACTTGGCGACCGCCATGATGTCCGCCTTCTTGACGGTGCGGTCGTCCTCGTTGCGCAGCAGGTTCTCCAGCAGCACCTTCATCGAGTAGGGCAGACGGGAAATCCCCTTCAGGCCGTTCTTCTCGGCGGTGGGCAGGCTGTAATAGACGTAAGACTTGCTGCCGACCTTGAGGATCTTCCGGCATTTGAAGCTGTCGAGCGAGGTCATGTAAGGCGGGTCCCAGATTATCGTTTTCGATTGGGCGAGCTTGTATGCTGGCTCCGGAGGGGCAGGCCGTCCGGCTTGCAGGCGCCGATCGTGTGCTGCATCAAGTTCCGGCTTATAGAACCTTTCCAATTGCGCCGCCAGTTCGACAATGACAGGCGAGCGCATCGATTTGTGAGCAGGCCGTTCCGATCCCGGAGCGGAACAGGTTGGGATGCATGCGGCTGTCGGGGCGCGACTTACGGTGTGTACGAGGTGGCCGCGAGGTATTCGCCGGACTGGCCTTCGAGGCAAGCGCCGGCGAGGCGTTGGCGCTGATCGGACATAACGGCGCCGGCAAGACGTCGCTGCTGCGGCTGATCGCCGGGCTGCTGACACCTGAGGACGGAACCGTCACGCTCGACGGCGGGGAACCCGATACGCCGGTCGCCGAACAGGCGCACTATCTCGGCCACCGCGACGCGCTCAAGCCGTCGCTCAGCGTCGCTGAAAATCTCGGCTTCTGGCGCGACTTTCTCGGCGGCGAGCGCACCGATCTGAGCGCCTCCATCAAGGCGGTCGGGCTCGGCCACGCCGCCGAACTGCCGGCGGCGTATCTGTCGGCCGGCCAGCGCCGGCGGCTCTCGATCGCCCGCCTGCTGGTGGTACGGCGGCCGATCTGGCTACTGGACGAGCCGACCTCCGCGCTCGACATCAAAGGCCAGGAGCTGTTCGTCGGGCTGATGCAGGATCACCTCGCCCGCGGCGGCATCATCGTCGCCGCCACTCACACGCCGCTCGGCATTCCGGTGCGCGAGCAGCGGATCGGAACCGCGTCATGACCGCGCTCGGCGCCATCATTCGCCGCGATATCAAGATCGCACTCCGCGTCGGCGGCGGCGCGCTGATCGGCGTATTATTCTTCCTCACCGTGGTGGTGCTGATGCCGTTCGCGGTCGGCCCCGACCTTGCGCTTTTGAAGCGGCTCGGGCCGGCGATCCTATGGCTCGGCGCGCTGCTCGCCAGCCTGCTGACACTCGACCGGCTGTTCACCGCCGACGCCGAGGACGGCTCGCTCGACCTGATCGTGATGAGCCGGACCCCGCTGGAGCTGACCTGCGCCGCCAAGGCGCTGGCGCATTGGCTGGCGGCAGGGCTGCCGCTGATCGTCGCGACGCCGGTGCTGGGCCTATTGCTCAACCTCGACGGCAGCGCCTCGCTGGCCGTGATGGCGACGCTGCTGGCCGGCACCCCGGCGCTGACCTTCACCGGCATGATCGGCGCCGCGCTGGCGGTGACGCTACGCCGCGGCGGCCTCCTGCTGGCCGTGCTGGTGCTGCCGCTGTCGATCCCGGTGCTGATCTTCGGCGTTTCCGCCTCCCAGGCGGCGATCGTCGGCCCGGTGTCGTTCGGCACCCCGTTCTCGATCCTGTGCGCGATCTCGCTGCTCAGCCTGGTGATCGGCCCGTTCGCCGCCGCCGCCAGCCTACGCCAGGGGCTGGATTAGCCGACTAGCGGGAACCACCTCCGCGTGACCCACTTCTCTTGTGTGAGAGAAGATTATATTATATTCTTTCTTTAGAAAGAGGAGCGCAACGTGGTCGCTGTTCTGAATCGATCCCCGGCCGCCCTCGATAAGGGGCAGGTGCTGACCAAGGCCACCCTCAAGGCGGCCGAGCGCCTCGGCCTGTCGCAGAAGGTGTTGAGCAACGTCATCGGCCTGTCGGAGTCCGTGGTGTCGCGGATGAAGAGCGGCGACTACGTGCTCGACGGCGGCAAGGCCTATGAACTCGCCGCGCTGTTCGTCCGGCTGTACCGCTCGCTGGACGCCATCGTGGCCGGCGACGAGACCGCCGCGCGCGCATGGATGAAGAGCGACAACCTCGCGCTGCGGGGTACGCCGATCGAGCTGATCCAGAAAATTCCGGGGCTGTTTCATGTTGTCCAGTACCTGGATACGCGACGCGCTCCGATCTGAATCGGCGAGGCTCTCAGGACGGTTCTGGCGCATCGTCGAGGCGCAGCATCAATCAGCGACGATGAAGCTGACCGACTCGCTCGAGGAGCAGGCGCTGCTGGAAGACATCATCGAGGACACCAAGCCGCCGGTCCCGGCGGATTGCGAGGGCCTCGACTTTCTGCTGATGACGCCGTTCCGCTACAGCGCGACCAACCCGTGGGGCTCGCGGTTTCGGCGGCCCAATGCCGAAGCGGGCGTGTTCTATGCCGCCGCGCAGCCCTCGACGGCGATCGCCGAGGCGGTGTTTCATCGCCTGCTCTTCTTCGCCGAATCGCCCGGCACGCCGTGGCCGCAGAACCCCGCGGAATACACCGCCTTCTCGATCAACCTCGGTTCGGAGCGTGTGCTCGATCTCACAACACGGCCGTCGGATGACCTGGCGGCGATCCTGAACACGCAGGACTACGCCGCCGGACAAGCGTTCAGCGAAGCGGCGCGCGCCGCCGGCGCGGAGATCATCAAATATCCCTCGGTCCGCGACCCGCAGCATGGCGCCAACGTCGCGGTACTGTCACCGCGCGCGTTCCGCAGCACGGCGCCGGTGGAACGCCAAAGCTGGCGCATCCATCTCGACCGCAACGGGGCGCGCGCCTTCTGCGAAGCACCACGCGGCTCGCTCGCCTTCGGCCGGGACGCATTCGACGCCGATCCGCGAATGCACGGCTTACTCTGGAACCGCTGATGCGCGATCGCGATCGGCCGCATCTC
The DNA here is from genome assembly GCF_039642825.1 of Rhodopseudomonas sp. P1. Lineage (NCBI taxonomy): Bacteria > Pseudomonadati > Pseudomonadota > Alphaproteobacteria > Hyphomicrobiales > Nitrobacteraceae > Rhodopseudomonas > Rhodopseudomonas sp. P1. Next base: position 220,846 of record NZ_CP088006.1, read on the forward strand.
CGGTTTGGCCCGAATGCCGCCGCGCACCCGCAGCGGCTAGTTTGCTGCACTGCGACAGCGATCACCTGTGGGGCTGCCCCGATCAACTCCGCAGCAACCCTTACGCGGCGTCATTGCCTGCGGCCCTCAGCCCCGATATCAGGAACGCGATGAAGCTGACCGAACTCGCCAATCCGACCCGGTTCCTGACGCTCGCGGGGCGCCTGCTGCCCTGGTTGGCGGCCGCGACCGCATTGGCGCTGGCGGCGGGGCTGACCCAGGGCATGCTGGCGCCGGACGACTACCAGCAGGGCGCCACCGTCAAGATCATGTTCGTGCACGTGCCGAACGCCTGGCTGGCGATGTTCGTCTGGGGGGTGATGAGCGTCGCCTCGCTCGGCACGCTGGTGTGGCGGCATCCGCTTGCCGACGTCGCAGCCAAGACCGCGGCGCCGATCGGCGCGGCCTTCACCTTCCTGGCGCTGGTCACCGGCTCGCTGTGGGGCCGGCCGATGTGGGGCACCTATTGGGAATGGGACGCCCGGCTGACCTCGATGCTGGTGCTGTTTCTGATGTATCTAGGCCTGATCGCGCTGTGGCGCGCGGTCGAGGACCCGTCCCGGGCCGCCCGCGCCGCCGCCGTGCTGACCTTAGTCGGCGCCATCAACCTGCCGATCATCAAGTTCTCGGTCGATTGGTGGAATACGCTGCACCAGCCGGCCTCGGTGGTGCGGATGGGCGGATCGACGCTCGACAAGGCGTTCCTGATCCCGCTCCTGGTCACCGCGATCGGGTTTTCGCTGCTGTTTCTCACGCTGCATCTGGCGGCGATGCGGAACGAGATCCTGCGCCGGCGGGTGCGCTCGCTGCAGATGATGCAGGCCAGCCGGGCCGAGGCGGCGTGATGTTCGGCAAATACGCGGACTTCATCGTCTCGTCCTACGCCGCGACCGCGATCGTGGTGCTGCTGCTGATCGGCTGGGTCGTGCTGGATTATCGCAAGCAGAAGGCGCGGCTGCGCGATCTCGAAGCCCGCGGCGCCGTCCGCCGCTCCGGCCGCAGCGCGACCGACCACTGACAACCGACGGATCATCATGAGCGACACCTTCGATCCCGCCTCGCCGAAGCGCCGCTCTTGGCTGGTGGTGCTGCCGGCGCTGCTGTTCGCCGGGCTCGCGGTGTTGTTCTGGTTTCGGCTCGGCGACAGCGACGTGTCGCGGATCCCCTCGGCCCTGATCGGTCGGCCGGCGCCGCAGACGCCGCTGCCGCCGCTGGAAGGCTTGAGCCGCGACGGCAACCAGGTCGCGGGACTCGATCCGGCGATGTTCAAAGGCAAGGTCAGCGTCGTCAACGTCTGGGCGTCGTGGTGCGTGCCTTGCCACGATGAAGCGCCGCTGCTGATGACGCTGGCGCGGGACACCCGCATCCAGCTCGTCGGGATCGACTACAAGGACAAGCCCGACAACGCCCGCCGCTTCCTCGGCCGGTATGGCAATCCGTTCGCGGCCGTCGGTGTCGATGCCTCAGGGCGTGCCGCGATCGAATGGGGCGTGTACGGCGTGCCGGAGACCTTCGTGATCGGCCGCGACGGCAAGATCGTCTACAAGCTGGTCGGGCCGATCACCCCGGACAACATCGAGAAGGTGCTGAAGCCGGAAATCAGCAAGGCGCTGGCCGCGCCGCAGAGCTGACCGACCTGTTAGCACCGCTAAAAACCCCTCGAAAATAAATCGGATCGTTTATCAGCCGTTCATCGCACCGCCATTGCGGCGCCATGAATCCCGGATGAGCTTCGGGCGTTACTAACAACGTCCTTTGGAGGGACATCCGATGGGTACCTCGACTTTCCGTCGTCTCACGCTCGCCCCGCTCGCCGCCGCCGTCGCGCTCGGCCTGCTCGTCTCCGCGCCCGCGATGGCGCAGGCACCGCAGCCGGCCACGCCGCCGACCGCCAAATCCGACAAGATGGCCCCTCCGCCGAAAGCCGACACCAAGGCGGCTGCGCCGGCGAAGTCGGAGAAGGTCGAGCTCCTCGATATCAACTCGGCGACCGCCGAACAGCTCGACGCGCTCCCCGGCGTCGGCAAGGCTTACTCCGCTGCTATCATCAAGGGCCGGCCCTACAAGGGCAAGGACGAGCTGGTGCAGAAGAAGATCGTGCCGCAGAAGACCTACGACGGCATCAAGGACAAGATCATCGCCAAGCAGAAATAATCGAGGTGAGGCCGGGGCGCCTGCCCCGAAGTAACACGTCATGCCCGGGCTTGACCCGGGCATCCATCCCTTCACAACAAGATGGATTGCCGGGTCGAGCCCGGCAATGACGACCTGGGGCCAAGCAGACTCAGCGCCCCGACACGTCGCCTTCGTCGGCGGCGCTCTGTTCGAGCGTGGCGGGCTCGGCCGCGTAGCGCTTGGTGAGCGGCATCTGCAGCAGCGCGAACAGCATGGTGAGCGGCACCGCGCCGAACACCTTGAAGTTGACCCAGAAGTCAGTCGACTGCGTCCGCCACACCGCTTCGTTCAGCACCGCCATCGCGAAGAAGAACAGCGCCCAGCGCAGCGTCAGCTTGCGCCAGCCTTCCGCCGTCAGGTTGAACACCTGATCGAACATGATGGCAATGAAGCTGCGGCCGAACAGCAGCCCGCCGCCGAGCACCGCGCCGAACAGCGCGTACACGATGGTCGGCTTCATCTTGATGAAGGTCTCGTCGTGCAGCACCAGCGTCAGGGTGCCGAACACCAGCACCACCACGGCGGTGACCAGCGCCATCACCGGTACGTGCCGGGTGACGACGTAGGACGCGATCACGGCAGCGACCACCGCCACCATGAAGGCGCCGGTCGCGGCGAACAGATGAAACTTGGCGTTGACGATGAAGAACACCAGCAGCGGCCCGAGCTCGGTCGCCAGCTTGAACAGCGGGTGCGGCCGGTTGGGCTTCAGCAGGTCGTCCGTCATGCCGCCTCCGTGCCGGCGATCGCCTTGGCGAAATCCCGCGCCGTGAACGGCGACAGATCGTCGACGCCTTCGCCGACGCCGATGAAGTGCACCGGCAGTTTGTGCTTCTCGGCGATCGCCACCAGGATGCCGCCGCGGGCGGTGCCGTCGAGCTTGGTCATCACCAGGCCGGTGACGCCGGCGGTCTTGGTGAAGGCTTCGACCTGCGACAGCGCGTTCTGGCCGACGGTGGCGTCGAGCACCAGCAGCACCGCATGAGGCGCGGTGGCGTCAACCTTCTTGATCACCCGCACCACCTTCTCGAGCTCGTTCATCAGCTCGGTGCGGTTCTGCAGCCGGCCGGCGGTGTCGATCAGCAGCACGTCACGACCCTGCTGCTTGGCTTCGGTGAGCGCGTTGAAGGCGAGGCCTGCGGCGTCCGAGCCCTGAGCGCCGGCCACCACCGGGGTGCCGGTGCGATCGCCCCAGACCTTGAGCTGATCGATCGCCGCGGCCCGGAAGGTGTCGCCGGCAGCCAGCATCACCTTGTGGCCCTCGGAAGCGAAGCGCGCCGACAATTTGCCGATCGTGGTGGTCTTGCCGGAGCCGTTGACCCCGACCATCAGGATCACGAATGGCTTCTTGCCGGCGTCGACGTCGAGCGGCTGCGCCACGGGCGCCAGCACCTTCTCGACCTCAGCGGCCACGATCTCTTTGACGTCGCTGGCCGAGATCATCTTGTCGTAGCGGCCCTCGCCGACCGCCTTGGCGATCCGTGCCGCCACTTCGGTGCCGAGGTCGGCGCGCAGCAGCACGTCTTCGATCTCTTCGAGCATTGCCCGATCGAGCTTGCGCTTGGAAACGAATTCCGACAGCGCGGTCCCGATCGAGCTCGAGGTGCGCTTCAGTCCGCTGGACAGCCGTCGCCACCAGCTCTGTTTCGAATTTTCCGGAGTGTCGCTCATCAGGGCGCTGTGTTAGCCGTTTCGCGCCATGAACGAAAGCCACCCAGATCAATTCGAGCCGCCGGAACTGACCCCCGAGGAGATCCAGGCGCGCGTGCTGTACCGCGACGGGCTGATGCTGGTGATCGACAAACCGCCGGGTCTGCCGGTGCATCGCGGGCCCAAAGGCGGCCCGAACCTGGAGGCATCGTTCGACGCGCTCCGCTACGGTTTGCCGCGCCCGCCGGTGCTGGCACATCGGCTCGACCGCGACACCTCCGGCTGCCTGGTGCTCGGCCGCCATCGCAAGGCCACCGCCACGCTGGGGCTGCTGTTCAAGCATTCGCGGATTTCCAAGACCTATTGGGCGATCGTCGAAGGCGGCCCGGCCGAAGACGAAGGCAGCATCCACCTGCCAATCGCCAAGCTCAACGCCGAACGCGGCTGGTGGCAGAAGGTCGATCCGGAAGGGCTGCCGTCGCTGACGAAATGGCGGGTGATGGGGCGGTCGGCGGTCAGGCTCACTGCACCCGATGTTTCCTCCGCGCAGGAGACGGCGCTTCTCGCCCCTCCCCCTTGCGGGGAGGGGTCGGGGGTGGGGGTCCACAGCGGCAGCCTCACTTCGGGGCGCCCTCACCCCAACCCTCTCCCGCAAGCGGGAGAGGGAGCCCTCAGTGCTGGCGGAGAGAGTGACGATCTGTCTCGAAAGCCGGGCGCCAAATCCGGTGTGACTCCCCCGACGCACCTCACCTGGCTGGCGCTCGAGCCCATCACCGGCCGGACCCATCAGCTCCGGGTGCATTGCGCCGCGATGGGCTGGCCGATCTTCGGCGACAACATCTACGGCAACGGGCCGCGGTTCGGCGAACCGCGGCTGCATCTGCATGCCCGCGAGATCGTCATCCCGCTGTCGCGTAACAAACCGCCGGTGGTGGTCACCGCGCCGCCGCCCGCGCATATGCACCCGCGGCTCGCTGCCTGCGGCTGGACACCGAGCTGACGCGCGGCCTCAGGCCGCGGCCGCCATCACCACCTGGGCCAGCAGCTGTTCGCGCTTGGCCTGGGAGCGGGTGCCCTTCAGGGTCGAAGCGAACCGTTCGAGAATGCCGTCCTCGAACGCGGTCACGATGGTGGTGTGCACATAGCTTTTGCGGCAGATCGAGGGGTGTTGGCGAGCTCGTCGGCGGCCATCCGCACCGCCTCCAGCACCTGCTTGCGGCGGCCACGGGCGCTCGTCGCGGGCTCGATCCGCGCCAGCGATTCCAGCACCACCGCCGATGCCATCAGGGTGCGAAAGTCCTTCAGCGAAATCCGGATGCCGGCGAGTTCGCGCAGGAAGACGTTGACCTGAGAGGTCGAAACCGGATGCACCGCGCCGTCGGCGCCGACGTATTGAAACAGCCGTTTGCCCGGCAGCTTGCGCAAGATGCCGATAGCCCGCACCAGCCTGGCCGCGCCGCATTCCTTGCGCACCGCTTTGCCGCCCTTGGCTTTGAACGACAGCGTCACGCAGTCGTCATCGATCGCCACGTTGGACTTCAGCAGAGTCGCAGCGCCGCGGGTGCCGTTGAGCCGCGCGTAGGACTCGCTGCCCGGACGGATCGCAGTGCGGGCGATCAGTTCGATGACCGCAGCAAGCGCAAACTCCCGGGTCGGCTCATCTCCCGACAGGTGCTTGCCAACGGCGCGACGGATCTTCGGCAGCGCTCCGACAAGCTGCGCCAACCGATGCGCCTTGCGGGCTTCTCTAACCTTCTCCCAATCCGAGTGGTAACGGTATTGCAGCCGACCGGCAGCATCACGGCCGACCGCCTGCAGATGCGAGGCCGGATCGGCGGCGTAGCGGACATCCTGGTAGGCCGGCGGCACCGCCAGCGCATTCAGCCGGCGAATGGTGCTTTGCTGTTTCACCTGCGAACCATCGGCGCGCAGATATTGCCATCGCTTGCCGCGCTTGATGCGGCGGATCGTCAGATGATCGACTTCGCCAAGATGCAGACCGAGGTCTTCGGCAAGCTCGGCAACGCTCCCCGGCTCGCCGACCGAACCGACCGATGCGTCCGTCCCGGTTTCGGGAAGTTCGAAATTCTGCCGATCGATCATGCCGTTAACATTCCCGCGCCAGAGCCCACATCTAATGCGCCAACCCCACACTCGTTCCGGCAGGCGCGCCGCCGCGGCGCACGCATCGCGATCACGGCGCTGCACATGCGCGCGATCAGCGCCGAAAGTCGGATGACTGCACCGCTTGTCGCGGCCCGGCGGGCCGACGCATAATTGTCTCAACAACAACAGCCGGAGGCTGAGACGATCGCACGTCTCTTCACCGGCGATGCTCCCCCGTAGCGTTTCCATGACTTCGCCCGGATCGCAGGATCAACGATCGGCGGAGCCAGACTCGTTGGCGGGTGAGTCGCCGGTTGCAGCGGGGTTGCGGTCGAGCACCGACGGCGGGTGCGGCATCGGCCGCGTTAATGTGGAGGAACGAATGTCCGAGAAGATCTACGACGTGCCCGCAGAGTGGGCGAGCCGCGCCTTCGTCGACGACGCCAAATATCGCCAGATGTACGAGCGCTCGGTGACGGATCCGACCGGATTCTGGGCGGAGCACGCCAAACGGGTCGACTGGATCAAGGCGCCGACCAAGATCGACAACTGGTCGTTCGCGCCCGGCAATGTTTCAATCAAGTGGTTCGAGGACGGCGTTCTCAACGCCGCCTACAACTGCATCGACCGTCACCTCGACAAGCGCGGCGACCAGGTCGCGATCATCTGGGAAGGCGACGATCCTTCGCAGTCGCGCAGCATCACCTATCGCGAGCTGCACGACGAAGTCTGCAAGTTCGCCAACATCCTGCGCAACCGCAATGTCGGCAAGGGCGACCGCGTCACCATCTATCTGCCGATGATCCCGGAAGCCGCGTTCGCGATGCTGGCGTGCGCCCGGATCGGCGCGATCCACTCGGTGGTGTTCGCCGGCTTCTCGCCCGACAGCCTCGCGGGCCGCATCAATGACTGTAAGTCGAAGATCGTGATCACCGCCGACGAAGGCCTGCGCGGCGGCCGCAAGGTACCGCTGAAGGCCAATGTCGACGCAGCACTGAAGAAGTGCGACGGCGTCGACTGGGTGATGGTGGTCAAGCGAACTGGCGCCGCGGTCGAAATGGATGACGTCCGCGACTTCTGGTACCACGAAGCGGCCGAGATGGTGACGACCGAGTGCCCGGTCGAGCATATGCACGCCGAAGACCCGCTGTTCATCCTCTACACCTCGGGCTCGACCGGCCAGCCCAAGGGCGTGCTGCACACCACCGGCGGCTATCTGGTGTTCGCCTCGATGACGCACCAGTACGTCTTCGACTATCACGACGGCGACATCTACTGGTGCACTGCCGACGTCGGCTGGGTCACCGGCCACAGCTACATCCTGTACGGGCCGCTGGCCAACGGCGCCACCACGCTGATGTTCGAAGGCGTGCCGAACTACCCGAGCAATTCGCGGTTCTGGGAAGTCATCGACAAGCACAAGGTCAACATCTTCTACACCGCACCGACCGCGATCCGCGCGCTGATGCAGGCCGGCGATGAGCCGGTGAAGAAGACCTCGCGCAAGTCGCTCCGCCTGCTCGGCTCGGTTGGCGAGCCGATCAATCCGGAAGCCTGGGAGTGGTACCACCGCGTCGTCGGCGAGGACCGTTGCCCGATCGTCGACACCTGGTGGCAGACCGAGACCGGCGGCATCCTGATCACCCCGCTGCCCGGCGCCACCAAGCTGAAGCCCGGCTCGGCGACCCGGCCGTTCTTCGGCGTGGTGCCCGAGATCCTGGATCCGGAGGGCAACGTGCTGGAAGGCGAATGCACCGGCAACCTCTGCCTCGCCCGCTCATGGCCGGGCCAGATGCGCACCGTGTACGGCGACCATGCCCGGTTCGAGCAGACCTACTTCTCGGCCTATAAGGGCAAGTACTTTACCGGCGACGGCTGCCGGCGCGACGCCGACGGCTTCTACTGGATTACCGGCCGGGTCGACGACGTCATCAACGTCTCGGGCCACCGCATGGGCACCGCCGAGGTCGAATCCTCGCTGGTCGCGCACCCCAAGGTGTCGGAAGCGGCCGTGGTCGGCTATCCGCACGACATCAAGGGCCAGGGCATCTACGCCTACGTCACCCTGATGGCCGGCGAAGAGCCGACCGAGGAGCTGCGCAAGGAGCTGGTCGCCTGGGTCCGCAAGGACATCGGCCCGATCGCCTCGCCCGACCTGATCCAGTTCGCGCCCGGCCTACCCAAGACCCGCTCCGGCAAGATCATGCGCCGGATCCTGCGCAAGATCGCCGAGGACGAGCCGTCCTCGCTTGGCGACACCTCGACGCTGGCCGATCCGGCGGTCGTCGACGATCTGGTCGAGCATCGCCAGAACAAGCACCACAAGGCCGGCTAACCGAGCCCTGCGGACGCAGCCATTCCCAAAGGCCCCGCCTGTGATTCGCAGGCGGGGCCTTTTCGCGTCTGGCGGGTACGCGCGCCGGGGTCACGTGGACGTTGATACAGAGCGGCGTCGAGTGGCTTCCGCCCGGTCAAGCTGTGCTGATTCGATCACATCCGAGCGAGGAACACGGCTCGCGACCATTTTGCCGGCGGGTGTTGTTTGCCGGACATTTACTTTGTTCCCCGGATTTTTCTTCAATGGTACGCCCGCGTTCATTTCGGTCGTCCAGCACACACCGGTTGGTTAGTTCACGCTGCGACCATCGCGGGCGCTGAGGGGCGCCGGAGCGAAGCTGTCCGGTGCGAGGAAACTGGAGAGACTGAATGTCTTTTGGATCTCGTTCGGCGAAATTGGCCATGGCGGTCGCGGTGTTGGCGGGCGCCGGCGTGCTGACCGCACCGCAGGCCGAGGCGCGGCCCGACCTGGTCGTTTTCCGCGGCGACTATTCGCCAGGGACGATTGTGGTGAGGACAGGCGAGCGGCGGCTGTACCTGGTGGTCGAACCGGGCCACGCGGTGCGTTATCCGGTCGGCGTCGGCAAGGCCGGCAAGCAGTGGGCCGGCACCACCAAGATCGACGGCAAATATCGCAATCCGGCCTGGGCTCCGCCGGCCGACGTCAAGCGCGATGTCCCGACCATCCCGGACGTGATCCCGGGCGGATCGCCCGCCAACCCGATGGGCGTCGCGGCGATGACGCTGGCGGGCGGCGAATACGCCATTCACGGCACCAACCGGCCGCAGTCGATCGGCGGCTTCGTGTCGTATGGCTGCATCCGGATGCTGAATGACGACATCACCGATCTGTACGAGCGCGTCCCGGTCGGCACTCAGGTGGTGGTGATGCGCTGAGGACAGCAGCACACGCCAAAAGGAAAAGCCGCGGACGGGTCCGCGGCTTTTTTGTTGTCGAGAGGCTACCGTCCGCTCAGCGCGGCGGTGCCACGCCCGGAGGAGGCGGCGGCAGCGACGCCTGACCGCCATTGAGGAGCGGCGTGATGCGCCGGATCGTGACGCGGCGGTTCTGACGCTCCGGAGCCTGGGTCTGGATCTTCAGATACTGCTCGCCATAGCCCTGCGAGGTCAGGTTCTCGGCCGGCACCCCGAACTGCTGAGTCAGCAGTGCAGCAGCCGCCTCGGCGCGACGATCCGACAGCGACAGATTGTCGGTGTCGTTGCCGACCGCATCGGTGTGGCCTTCGATCAGGAACACCTCACGCGGGTTACGCTGGATCGCCCGGTTGAGACCGTCCGCAATCACCTGCAGCTTCGCGGCCTGATCCGGGGGGATGTCCCACGAGCCGGTGTCGAAGTTGATGGTATTGAGGTCGATCGACGGCATCCGCTGCCGCACCGCGGGGCTGTAGCGGATCTCGTCCATGGTGTAGCGACGCTCGATCCGTTCGACCGGCGGTGCTTCCAGGGTTTCGTAGATCAGCTCCGGCGATGCGTCCTCGTAGTCGACGATGTAGCGGTCGCGCGGAATCCGGATCACCGGCGGCGGCAGGTCGACATAGAAGTTCGCCCGGTCGCGCGGACCGTAGCTGTTGTCGATGATGATGATCTCGCGGCCGTCGCGGTCGCGGCGGATACGCCGCAGCAGCTGACCGTCGCGCCCGGTGACGTTGATGATCTCGCTGCCATCGGGCCGGATCACGATGGTGCGGCGTTCGTCGCCGCGATCGTCGACCCGGATGTCGCGCGCGCCATAGCGGAAGCGATCCACCTCGTTATGGCGGATAAATTCCTGACCGCTCGGATCGCGCACGATGATGCGACCCGGCTCGGTGATCACGATCCGTCCGTTCTCGTTGACTTCGCGGCGCTGGCTGCGGAAGTCGGAGAGGTTGCGCGGCCCGGGCGCCTGCGTGCCGGGAGCGATGGGAGTCAGCGCCTGCGGCGGCGGCGGCGCGGCAGGGATCGGCGCCGTCACGGCCGGCGGCGGAGGTGGCGGCGGAACCACCGCGGGACCTGCCGTCGGCTGACCGGGCTGCGGCTGGGCCGGCTGCGGTTGGCCGGGCGGCGGAGCGACAGCCGGGCCGGCGCCGGGAGCACCCGGACCAGCTTGCGGCCGCGGCGGCGGACCGCCCGCAGGAGCGCCCGGTTGCGGACCCCGTTCACCCGGCTGACGAGCGCCTGGTGCAACGGCTGGACCCGACGGATTCGGCGATGTCGGCGCAGCTTGCGGCTGAGCCGAGGGGGCCGGCGTCGGCGCAGCGGCGGGCGGCGGATTGGCAGAAGCGGGCGGTGGCGGCGGGCCACGGCGGGGCGCTTCGCCCGAAGGCGGGGTCACACCAGGTGCACCTGCATTCGGCGGGGTAGCACCCGGCGCGCCGGGGGGCGGGCCACGGCGTTGAGGCGCTTCACCGGCGGGCGGCTGCTTGGCAGCATCCGGAGCGGCTGCGTTCGGCGGAGTGGCGCCGGGCGGCGGGCCACGGCGCTGCGGCGCTTCGCCGGCCGGCGGCGCGGGCGGACGGCTTGGCGCAGCGGCGGGCGGGGGCGCAGCAGGACGCTCTGCGGGCGCAGCCGTCGGCGGAGCCGAGGGCTTCGGAGCCGGCGGAGGCGGCGGGGCCGCGTGCGGGGGCGCCGGCGGCGGTGCGCTATGGCTCGGCGGCGGAGGCGGCGGCGGTTCGGCGCGCTTGGGCGCGGGCGCAGGGGCGGCAGCCGGCGGAGGAGGCGGTGGCGCGGCCTTCGGTGCGGCCGGTGGCGGCGGAGGAGCAGCATGCGGCGGGGCAGCGGCCGGGGGAGGCGGCGGCGGTGCGGGCGGAGCAGCCTTGGGCGGCGCGGGTGCAGGGCGCGGGCCAGGCGGCGGCGCCTCCTTCTTTTCCTCGGACGGGGCCGGCGCTGGGCCGCCCTGCACCGCCTGCGCGAGCAGCATCGGCGCGAACGCGCTCTCGGCCGCCGCGGGATGACCGATCAGCGACCCGAGCGTCAGCGCCGTGGTCGCGAGCAGTGCAACATTTAGCTTCGTCATCAAACAGACCCTCAATGGAGCAGGCGGATGTCGCGCGACGCAGTCGAACGGTGATCCGCCGTGTTCCGATGAACGACAAGGCGTGAGGCTCAATTGTGGCAACCGGCTTCAGCCGTAGAGAAATAATTCCGCCGCGTTCAAGGCTCGAACGCGGCGGTATTCATCAGGAGTTCAGGACGGGGATAAGCAGTACGGCGATAGATGCTGGTTGGTACACAGCGTACTAACACGCACGCGGTGACGTCCTGACGATCAGCGAGCGCCGACCTCACGCCACGCCGGGATTTGGTGCGCCGGGACCGGGAGGCGATCGCACGGGCAGTTCGTCCGGCATCTGTCCAGGGAGTTCATCCGGCTGCGGTGGCGCGCCCGGCTCAGTGATCGGCGGCGGGATATCCGGATTTGGATTGCCTGGCGGCTGCTCCAGCGGCGGCTCGGTCGGCGTACCGGGCGTGCTCGGCGGCACCTCCGGAGGAGGCGTCGCGGGTCCGGGATTGTTCGGGACTTCCTGAGGCTCGCCGGGCGCCATTTAGATCGCCACCTTGGCGTTCTCACCGAGATCGGGCCGACCGCCAGTCGCAGCCGCCACCATCATCTTGGCGTAGCTCACCAGGGTGCCGGGCGAATCCCAATATTCGGCTTCCTCCGGCGTCACCTTGAGCACACGGATGTTTGGATCATCCGGGCTGTCCCACCACGCTTTGGCTTCGGTGCCGAACAGCTCCTTGATCTTGGCGCGGTCGTTGCTAATCGCCGCGGTGCCGGTGACCGAGACGTACTTCTGGGCACTGGCGTTGGCGAAGCCGAGATTGACGTGGTGATCCTGCGCGATCTCCTCATCCTTGTGGCGGCGGACGTCGGTGAGGAAATAGATCGCCCCTTCTTCGGGCCTCACATAGGCGGCCATCGGGCGCGAGCGGATCTTTTCGCCGTCGCGCGTCGCCAGCATCGCGAAGGTGATCTTCTTCATCAGATCCCAGGCGTGCTGCGCATTGCCTTCGTTCATCGTCGCCGCCATCTCGCTCTCCCTTGTTCGTCAGCGGCGATAACGATCGCTTTGCGGCGATGTTCCGCGGGGGCGAGGCGACGTGGCCGCACCGTCATTGCGAGGAGGCGAAGCCGACGAAGCAATCCAGAGACCTCTTGCAAGGGGCTGGATTGCTTCGCTTCGCTCGCAATGACGACGGAGAGATCCGCGATCAAAACAAAACGGCCGGGCTCTCGCCCGGCCGTTGGTATCGACGATAACTTGCGCGCGTCAGATCTGGCGTTCGACCAGCTTGAGCTTGAGATTCGCGATCGCTTCCGACGGGTTGAGACCCTTCGGGCACGCCTTGGCGCAGTTCATGATGGTGTGGCAGCGATAGATCCGGAACGGATCTTCGAGATTATCGAGGCGCTCGCCGGTGGCTTCGTCGCGGCTGTCTTCGACCCAGCGGGTCGCCTGCAGCAGCGCGGCCGGGCCGAGGAAGCGGTCCGAGTTCCACCAGTAGCTGGGGCACGAGGTCGAGCAGCAGGCGCACAGGATGCACTCGTACAGGCCGTCGAGCTTCTCGCGGTCGGAGTGGCTCTGGCGCCATTCCTTCTGCGGTGTGGGCGTGACGGTCTGCAGCCAGGGCTGGATCGAGGCGTACTGCGCGTAGAAGTTGGTGAGGTCGGGAACCAGATCCTTCACCACCGGCTGATGCGGCAGCGGGTTGATCTTCACCGCGTCGTCGCGCACGTCGTCCATCGCCTTGGTGCAGGCCAGCGTGTTCTCGCCGTCGATGTTCATCGCGCACGAGCCGCACACGCCTTCGCGGCAGGAGCGGCGGAAGGTCAGGGTCGGATCGATGTTGTTCTTGATCCAGATCAGGCCATCGAGAACCATCGGGCCGCAGTCGTGCTTGTCGACGTAGTACGTGTCGACGCTCGGGTTCTTGCCGTCGTCCGGATTCCACCGATAGACGCGAAATTCACGAACCTCGGTCGCGCCTTCCGGCTTCGGCCAGGTCTTGCCGCCGACAATCTTCGAATTCTTCGGAAGTGCGAATTCAACCATCTCGTTGCCTCTGGCTCTGCGCGTCATTGCCGGGCTTGACCCGGCAATCCATCTTCTCGCGAAGATGATGGATGCCCGGGTCAAGCCCGGGCATGACAGTTCGTTCTCTGGCGATCAATACACCCGCGGCTTCGGCGGAATGTACTGAACGTCGTTGGTCATCGTGTAGTCGTGCACCGGCCGGTAATCGATCGTCACGTCGCCCTTGTCACCGATCCAGGCCAGCGTGTGCTTCATCCAGTTGGCGTCGTCGCGATCCGGGAAGTCTTCGCGGGCGTGGGCGCCGCGGCTTTCGGTGCGATTGGCGGCCGAGTTCATCGTCACCACCGCCTGGACGATCAGGTTGTCGAATTCGAGGGTCTCGACGAGATCCGAATTCCACACCAGCGAGCGATCCGACACGCCGACATCGCCGACGCTGCCGTAGACGTTGGCGATCAGTTCCTTGCCCTCGGCAAGGACTTCGCCGGTGCGGAACACCGCGCAGTTGTTCTGCATCACGTGCTGCATCCGCTCGCGCAGCTTGGCGGTCGGGGTGCCGCCCTTGGCGTAGCGATACTTGTCGAGGCGGCCGAGCGACATGTCGGCGGAGTTCGCCGGCAGCTCCGGCTGCTTGCCGTTCGGCACCAGCTTCTCGGCGCAGCGCAGCGCAGCGGCGCGGCCGAACACCACGAGGTCGATCAGCGAGTTGGAGCCGAGGCGGTTGGCACCGTGCACCGACACGCAGGCGGCTTCGCCGATCGCCATCAGGCCCGGCACCACTGCGTTGTCGTCGCCGTCCTTCTTGGTGACGACTTCGCCGTGGAAGTTCGTCGGGATGCCGCCCATGTTGTAGTGCACGGTCGGCAGGATCGGGATCGGCTCACGGGTGACGTCGACGCCGGCGAAGATCCGCGCCGATTCCGAGATGCCCGGCAGCCGCTCGTGCAGCACTTCCGGCGCCAGATGGTCGAGGTGCAGGAAGATGTGGTCCTTCTTCTTGCCGACGCCGCGACCTTCGCGCATTTCGATCGTCATCGCGCGCGAAACCACGTCGCGCGAGGCGAGATCCTTGGCCGACGGCGCGTAGCGCTCCATGAAGCGTTCGCCTTCGGAGTTGACCAGATAGCCGCCCTCACCGCGGGCGCCTTCGGTCACCAGACAGCCCGAACCGTAGATGCCGGTCGGGTGGAACTGAACGAACTCCATGTCCTGCAGCGGCAAGCCGGCCCGCAGCGCCATCGCGCCGCCGTCGCCGGTGCAGGTGTGCGCCGACGTGCATGATGCGTAAGCGCGGCCGTAGCCGCCGGTCGCCAGGATGGTGGTCTGGGCCTTGAAGCGATGGATGGTGCCGTCGTCGAGCTTTAGCGCCACGACGCCGCGGCAACAGCCCTGATCGTCCATGATCAGGTCGATGGCGAAGAACTCGATGTAGAACTCGGCCGAATGGCGCAGCGCCTGGCCGTACATCGTGTGCAGCATGGCGTGGCCGGTGCGGTCGGCGGCCGCGCAGGTGCGCTGCGCCTGGCTCTTGCCGAACTCGGTGGTCATGCCGCCGAACGGACGCTGATAGATCTTGCCTTCCTCGGTGCGCGAAAACGGCACGCCCCAATGCTCGAGCTCATACACGGCTTCCGGCGCGTTGCGGACCATGTACTCGATCGAGTCCTGATCGCCGAGCCAGTCCGACCCCTTCACGGTGTCGTACATGTGCCAGCGCCAGTCGTCCTTGTGCATGTTGCCGAGCGAGGCCGAGATGCCGCCCTGCGCCGCCACGGTATGGGAGCGGGTCGGGAACACCTTGGTGATGCAGGCGGTGCGGAGGCCCGCTTCGCTGCAGCCGACCACCGCGCGCAGGCCCGCGCCGCCGGCGCCGACCACCACGACGTCATAGGTGTGGTCCTCGATCGGATAGGCGTAGCCGCCCGCCGCCGGGGCGCCGTTGACGTTCGCCGCCATGCCTTAAACTCCGGATGCCATTTTGAAGATCGCAAAGATCGCGGCCAGGGCCACGGCGATCGAGAAGAAGTTGTTGGCCATGATGGTGACCAACTTGAGCTTTTCGTTCTGAACGTAGTCCTCGATCACCACCTGCATGCCGATCTTCATGTGGATCGCGGAGGCAATGATGAAGAGGATCATGATCAGCGAGATCAGCGGCGAACCGAGGATCTGCGCGGCGGCCGCCTGATTGCGGCCGAGCAGCATCATGATGACCACGATGGTCGGCAGGATCAGCAGCGTCATGGCGACGCCGGTGATGCGCTGACGCCAGAAGTCCGAGGTTCCGGAACCGGCCGGGCCGAATTTGCGGACCTTGCCGATCGGGGTGCGCATCGAGGACGGCGTGCGCGCGCCGTGTGCGTCGCCGCTCATCGGGCCACCCCCATCGAATAGGCAATCACCCAGAGCAGAACGGTCAGCACGATGCCGCCGATCAGCGCCGCCCAGGTCAGCCACTCGCGGTCGGCGGTCTTGAAGCCGTAGCCGAGATCCCAGACGAAATGGCGGACGCCGCTGAGCATGTGGTGCATCAGCGACCAAGTGTAGCCGAACACGATCAACCGGCCGATCCAGGAGCCGGTAAAGGCCTGGACGTTGGCGTAGGCGGTGGGGCCGGCGGCGCAGGCGATCAGCCACCACGCCAGCAACAAGGTTCCAGAATACAGGGCAATGCCGGTGGCACGATGGACGATGGACATCGTCATCGTCAGGCTCCAGCGGTAGGCCTGCATGTGAGGCGAAAGCGGTCGTTCGATCCTGGCGGTCATCGGCTCAATCGGTTGGCGGCGAGCGGACAGGGCCCCGGGGAGAGGCTCGCGAAGGTGCCTCTATTTACGGAGCTCATTGATTGAGCGCAACGATGAAATGACATCCACAGAATTTCAGTTCAATTCTTGAAGTCACGTCGATGCAAGGCCCTGGCAGCGTTCCCTTGGTGGCGGACTGCTCCGAGCGCTGAAGATCGATTCACAACCCGGGAGCCGGCACCGAGCTGCGACCGCGAAGCGGCGGCTGCAGCTTGGTGCAAACTGGACTAATTCTGATCGCCAGCTTGCGCGCCCGCTTTCGCGACCCGCCGCCGCATGCGACAGTTTGGCGATCATCGCCGGGATTTCCCTGTCCCGCAGCACCGCGTTCTGTCTGCATGAGCCACGATCATCATCACCATCACGGACCCGGTGCCGCGCACGGCGCCGGCGGTCACAGCCACGCGCCGCAGGATTTCGGCCGCGCCTTTGCGATCGGTATTACCCTGAACCTGGTGTTCGTGGTTGCCGAAGCGGCATTCGGTTACTTCAGCAACTCGATGGCGCTGATTGCCGACGCCGGCCACAATCTGTCCGATGTCGCCGGACTGGTGGTGGCATGGATCGCGGCCGGGCTGGCGAAGCGTCCGCCGTCGGCGCGTTACACCTATGGGCTACGCGGCTCCTCGATTCTCGCGGCGCTGTTCAACGCCGTCTTCCTGCTGCTCGCAGTCGGCGCGATTGGCTGGGAAGCGGTGGTGCGTCTGTTCACGCCCGAGCCGGTCGCAGGTATCACCGTGATGGTGGTGGCCGGCATCGGCATTGTCATCAATGCCGTCACCGCCTGGCTGTTCGCATCGGGTCGGCACAGCGACCTCAACATCCGCGGCGCTTACTTGCACATGGCAGCGGATGCGGCGGTGTCGGCGGCCGTGGTGGTGGCAGGCGTGATCATCCTGTTCACCGGCTGGTACTGGATCGATCCGGCCGTCAGCCTGCTGGTCGCGGTGGTGATCGTGTGGGGGACGTGGGGCCTGCTGCGCGACTCCACCGCGCTGTCGCTCGCCGCGGTACCGCGCGGCATCGATCCGGCGACGGTGCGGGCCTTCCTATCGAAACTTCCCGGCGTCACCCAGGTGCACGACCTGCACATCTGGGGGATGTCGACCACCGAAGTCGCGCTGACCTGCCATCTGGTGATGCCCGGCGGCTCGCCGGGCGATCCGTTCCTGGTCGACCTCGCCCACGAGCTGCAGCACGATTTCGGCATCGCGCACACCACCGTGCAGATCGAGACGGACCCCAACACAGTGTGCGCGCTGGCGCCGGATCATGTGGTGTAGGCGAGCTTCCGCTTCGCCAGGCAACCTCCCGCACTGGGGAGGGCTTTAACGAGCGCCTCGCACCATCAAAGCCGTAGTTAGTTCGGCCGGCCCATCTACCGTCATTCCGGGGCGCTCGCGTCAGCGAGCGAACCCGGAATCTCGACGTGGTGAAAACGACTTGGTGCGCAACAATCTCGGGATTCCGGGTTCGCGCTGCGCGCGCCCCGGAATGACGGTGTGTAAGGTAATGGTGAAGGTGCGACGCGTGATTACTTGTAGATATCCTTGTAGGTCTCACGCAGGACGTTCTTCTGGACCTTGCCCATGGTGTTGCGCGGCAGGTCGTCGACGAAGATCACCTTCTTCGGCATCTTGAACTTGGCGAGCTGGCCGTCGAGGCCCTTGATCACCTGCGCCTCGTCGATGCTGGCGCCCTTGTCGCGCACCACCACGGCGGTGACGCCCTCGCCGAAATCGGCGTGCGGCACGCCGATCACCGCGGACTCGACTACGCCCGGCATCGCGTCGATCTCGCTCTCGATTTCCTTCGGATAGACGTTAAAGCCGCCGGTGATGACCAGATCCTTGCCGCGGCCGAGAATGTGGACGTAGCCGCGCTCGTCGATCTTGCCGAGGTCGCCGGTGATGAAGAAGCCGTCGTCGCGGAATTCCGACTTGGTCTTCTCCGGCATCCGCCAATAGCCCTTGAACACGTTCGGGCCCTTTACCTCGATCATGCCGATCTCGCCGCGCGGCAGCTCCTTGCCGGTTTCCGGATCGGTCACCCGCGCCGACACGCCGGGCAGTGCCGGCCCGACCGCGCCGGGGACGCGGTCGCCGTCATACGGGTTCGAGGTGTTCATATTAGTCTCGGTCATGCCGTAGCGTTCGAGCACGGCGTGACCGGTCTTTGCCGCCCATTCGCGGTGGGTATCGGCGAGCAGCGGCGCCGAGCCGGAGATGAACAGCCGCATATGGCTGGTCGTCTGTTTGGTCAGCCGCGGGCTCTGCAGCAGCCGCGTGTAGAACGTCGGCACGCCCATCAGCACGGTGGCGCGCGCCATCAGGTCCAGGATCTTGTCGGGATCGAACTTCGGCAGGAAGATCATCGACCCACGCGCGAACAACGTGACGTTGCTGGCCACGAACAATCCATGCGTATGATAGATCGGCAGCGCGTGGATCAGCACGTCGTCCGGCGTGAAGCGCCAGAATTCCACCAGCGTCAGTGAGTTCGACGCGAGGTTGTCGTGGCTCAGCATCGCGCCTTTGGAGCGGCCTGTGGTGCCCGACGTGTACAGGATCGCCGCAAGATCATCGGCGCCGCGTTCGACCGTGGCAAACGCCTCGCTGGCCTGCGCGGCCGCGTCGGTCAGCGAGCCCTGGCCGTCCGGCCCGAGCGTTTCGACCGTGGCGCCGACCTTTGCGGCGATCGCCGCGATACCGTCGCGCTTGGAGGGATCGCACACTACGATCTTCGGCTCGGCATCGGTGATGAAGTAATCGAGCTCGTGCAGCGTATAGGCGGTGTTGAGCGGGAGATACACGCCGCCGGCCCGCACCGTGGCGAGATACAGCACCAGCGCCTCGACCGACTTCTCGGTTTGCGCCGCAACACGGTCGCCGACCTTCAAGCCACGCGCCACCAGCACGTTGGCGACGCGCCCTGCCCGCGCCACCAGATCGGCGTAGCTGATCTTGTCGCCGGCCGCGGTTTCGATCGCGAGTTTGTGCGGGTCGTCGAGCTTATCGAACAGGCGGGCGAACAGGTTGGCATTCATGTCGATGTTCCGGTCGCGTCAGGTTGTCGGGAAAGCGCCGTTGATTAGCAAGAACGCTCCGACCAGCGCAACGCCAGAACCGGTCCGTGGCGCGCCTAAACGAACAAAGTCGCGTTCGGTTTCAGCCTGCGACAAAAAAGAATTCCTGAAACGCGCCTGAAAACCTCCCGTAGCTCGCCGCGACGAGGCGCCCAGACCTTGAAGGTGCACGCCAGCGTCACTCAACCCGCCCGCGGCGATCGCGGGCTGCCATCACTCTCGGGAGACGAACCATGACGAAGCGAATTGCTCTGCTGACCGCCGCCGCCTTCAGCGCTCTGGCGCTCGCCGCCACTGTGAGCGTCCCGGCCTCCGCCGAATCCGGCAAGATGATGAAGAGCTCCAGCGACACCGTGATGGTCGGCGGCGCGCCGATGTATCCGTCGAAAAACATCGTCGAGAACGCCGTCAAGTCCAAGGATCACACCACGCTGGTCGCCGCCGTGAAGGCCGCCGGTCTGGTCAAGACGCTGGAGGGCAAGGGCCCGTTCACCGTGTTCGCGCCGACCAACA
This sequence comes from Rhodopseudomonas sp. P1, assembly GCF_039642825.1. Lineage (NCBI taxonomy): Bacteria > Pseudomonadati > Pseudomonadota > Alphaproteobacteria > Hyphomicrobiales > Nitrobacteraceae > Rhodopseudomonas > Rhodopseudomonas sp. P1. Next base: position 240,600 of record NZ_CP088006.1, read on the forward strand.
TGGCGTTCGACAAGCTGCCGGCCGGCACCGTCGATACGCTGGTGAAGCCGGAGAACAAGAAGCAGCTTACCAAGATCCTCACCTATCACGTGGTGCCCGGCAAGCTCGAAGCCGCGGACCTCACCGACGGCAAGAAGCTGAAGACGGTGGAAGGCGAGACCCTGACCGTGAAGCGGATGGGCGATCAGGTGATGCTGATCGACGCCAAGGGCGGCAGCTCGACCGTGACCATCCCGAACGTCAATCAGTCCAACGGCGTGATCCACGTGATCGATACCGTGCTGCTGCCGTCGTAATTCCGGGCTCACCTCCGCGGCGCATGATGTCCCCCTGGCGCCGCGGAGGCTGCGGCAAGCTGCCGCGAGCGAGGGCGCGGGCCGGGCAACCGGCTCGCGCTTTCGTGATCCTGCTCGCGCGCGAAGCCGTAATCATCGATAATCGGCAGTAACGAAATCGGCGCATTGCCCGTAATGTCCGGTGCAACCGCTGGCTTCCAGGAATAGGGCCGATGTCTACCACCATCCTGAACGAACCTGCCCCGACCACCACCGTGATCGCCGAGCCCCGCGCCATCCTGCAGCCGGTGTGGGTGCGGGTGATGCATTGGATCAACGCCGCCGCGATGCTGGCGATGATCCTGTCCGGCTGGCAGATCTACAACGCCGCGCCGCTGTTCGACTTTCAGTTCACGCGGGCGCTGACGCTCGGCGGCTGGCTCGGAGGCGGCCTGTTGTGGCACTTCGCGGCGATGTGGGTGCTGGTGATCAACGGCGTGCTGTACGTCATCCTCGGCTTCGCCACCGGCAGATTCCGGCGCAAGCTGTGGCCGATCACGTTGTCTGGCATCACCTCCGATTTGTCACAGGCGATCCGGCTGCGGCTCTCCCACGACGACCTCAGCCGCTACAACACAGTGCAGAAGCTGCTTTATGTCGGCGTCCTGATCGTCGGCGTGCTGTCGGTCGCATCGGGCCTCGCAATCTGGAAGCCGGTGCAATTCCATTCACTCACCGCGCTGCTCGGCGGCTACGACACCGCTCGCTACGTGCATTTCGGCGCGATGAGCGCCATCGTCGCGTTCTCGGCCATCCATATCCTGCTCGCCGCCCTGGTGCCGAAGGCGCTGCGGGCGATGATAATCGGGCGCTGACCACGAAGCCGTTTCTCCGTCATGGCCAGTGCGGCGAAGAACCCGAAACACGGTGCCCTTCGCTGCTCCCATTGACGCCAAGAGGACAAAGATATGTTGCGCATCAACAAACTGCTGATCCCGGGCGTCGACAAGAAGCTGCTGGTCCGCGATGCCGCCAAGCTGATGCCCGACGTGTCGCGGCGGCGCTTCCTCGCCGGCGGTGCCAGCCTCGGGGCGCTGACGCTGCTGACCGGCTGCGACGTGGTCGACGGCGCCTCGGCCGAAACGCTGCTGGCTAAGGTGTCGAAGTTCAACGACGCGGTGCAGGCGGCGATCTTCAACCCGAACACGCTGGCGCCGACCTTCAGCGAGAAGGACATCACCCGGCCGTTTCCATTCAACGCCTACTACTCGCTCGACGAGGCGCCGACGATCGACGGCGGCGACTGGAAACTGGAGGTGTCGGGCCTGGTCCAGAACAAGAAGAGCTGGACGCTGCAGGAACTGACGCAGCTGCCCGAGGTATCGCAGATCACCCGGCATGTCTGCGTCGAAGGCTGGAGCGCGATCGGCCATTGGAGCGGCGTGCGGCTGCGCGACTTCCTCGAACTGATCGGAGCCGACACCAAGGCGAACTACGTCTGGTTCCGCTGCGCCGACGACTACACCTCGCCGATCGACATGCCGACCGCGCTGCATCCGCAGACCCAGATGACCTTCAAATTCGGCGGCGAGGTGCTGCCTCGCGCCTACGGCTATCCGATGAAGATCCGGATCCCGACCAAGCTCGGCTTCAAGAATCCCAAATATGTCGTGTCGATGGAAGTGACCAACGACTACAAAGGCGGCTATTGGGAAGACCAGGGCTACAACTCGTTCAGCGGGTTGTAGTCGCCCCTCACCCGCCCGTCATTCCGGGGCACGCGCAACGCGCATGAACCCGGAAGATCGCGGCTGCTGTGGTCGGCGCGTGCCCTCGCACGTCGAGATTCCGGGCTCGCTCACTGCGTGAGCGCCCCGGAATGACTCGTGAAAGCACTGTCATGTCCCAACAATCACAAATGGTTCCCGGCCTGATCCGCGGCCAATCGCGTGTTGGCGTCGCGGCGGACGCGGTGTTAGCGTTGCGCATCACGTTTCAGAACACGTCACGGGAGGTCCTGATGATCCTGCGAGCTTTGTTGTGCACGGGCGCGCTGCTCGGCGTCACCACGACGGCGATGGCGGCGGACAGCGCCAAGGCGACGCTGAAGAACGCCGAAGGCGCCGAAGTCGGCACCGCACTGCTGACCGAGGGCAGCAAGGGCGTCACCATCAAGCTGGCGCTGAAGGGCCTGCCGCCGGGCGAACACGCTTTCCACATTCACGCCGTCGGCAAATGCGAGCCGCCGTTCACCTCGGCGGGCGGCCATTTCAATCCGGAGAACAAGAAGCACGGCAAGATGGCCGAGGGCGGCGCCCATGCGGGCGACATGCCCAACCTCGACGTCCCAGCCTCCGGCGCGCTCAGCATCGACGTGGTCAACGACGCGGTGACGCTCGCCAAGGGCAAGCCGAACTCGGTGTTCAAGGACGGCGGCACCGCACTGGTGATCCATGCCAAGGCCGACGACTACAAGACCGACCCCGCCGGCAACGCCGGCGACCGCATCGCCTGCGGCGTGATCGAACAGTAGCAACCCGCACCGTCATCCCGGGGCGCGCGTAGCGCGAACCCGGGATCTCGATGTTCAGGGCACGCACCCAAGAGACCACGTCGCAATAACATCCGGATTCCGGTTCGCTTGCTTCGCAAGCGCCCCGGAATGACGATGTTAGTTACTTCTCTGCAGCGGCCGCTGGAACGCCGACAGCAAGGCACCGATTGCCAGCGTTGCGGCGGAGACGGCGAGCGCGGACGACAGGCTGCCGATCGCGTCGGTGATGGCGCCGACCACCAGCGGGCCGAGCGTCTGGCCGATACCGAACGCGATGGTCATCGCGGCGATCGCGCCGGGCCAGGAGGACTGCGGATAGTTGAAGCGGACGAAGGCGGTCGTCGAGGCCACCACCGCGAAGAACGACACCCCGAATACCAGCGCCGAGGTCGCCAGCATCACGGGCGACAGGCTGAACAGCGGCAGCACGGCGCCGACCGCATTGACGGCCAGGATGATGGTGGTCGACAGCCCGCCGCGATGCAGCGCCATGACCCGGCGCCAGACCCAGGGCGTGACGAAGGCGCTGATCCCGATCAGGCACCAGAACGCGCTCTGCGCCGCGGCGCCGCCGCCGGCGTCGCGCACATAGGCGATCATGAAGGTCATGTAGGCGATGTAGCCGGCACCGAACATGAAATAGCCGGCCAGATAGATCAGCACCGGAGCGATCCGAAACGGCGCGGCGCGGCCGCCGCCGAACCCGGCATCGCACCCGATCGGCGCCAGCAGCACCGGCAGCGCCATCGCGGCCGATAGCGCCGCGAGCACCAGCCAGCCGAGCCACCACGAGCCGGGTCCGGCGGCCTGCAGCAGGAATGGCGCGATCAACCCCGACGACAGGATGCCGATGCCGGGGCCGGCATAGAACAGGCTGAGCAGAAACGCCGACCGCGCCGGCTGCGCCTGGGCGATCGTGGTGGCGAGCGCCCCGCCGGCCACGAAGGCCAGCGCCGCGCCGATCCCGGCGAGCAACCGGGCGCCGGACAGCAGCGCGAAATTGCCGGAGATCGCGCACAGCACCAGCGAGGCGACGCAGGCCAGCGTGCCGACCCGCACGATCGCCGCCATGCCGAACCGGGCGACCAGCCGGGAGGTGACCAGCGCGCCGGCCAGATAGCCGGCCGCATTGATGGTGTTCATGAATCCCGCCGCCGAATACGACCAGCCGAGGCTGTCGCGCATGTCCGGCAGCAGCAGCGAATAGGCGAAACGGCCGATGCCGAGCCCCACGGTCGGCGCAAGCGACAGGATCAGGATCAGGCGCGCGGGATGAGCGGGCGCCGCCTCGGTGCGGTCGAGCAGGGTCAAGGAAGGTCTCCGGCGCGGGCATTGTGACAGCGAATGCACCGCACCCGCAACACGCACCGGCGGCAACACTGTCTTGCCAAGCCCGCACCGGCGATCTAGCACTCGGCCCGCGAATTCATTTCTTCTTGTCATGCCCGGGCTTGACCCGGGCATCCATCCTTCTTGAAACGATGGATCGCCGGGTCGAGCCCGGCGATGACGCTTGCAAGGACCCGATCATGGCAACGCACAAACTGCTTCTTCTTCCCGGCGACGGCATCGGCACCGAAGTGATGGCCGAGGTCAGCCGGCTGATCGACTGGCTCAACAAGGCCGGCATTGCCAGCTTCGAGACCGAGCACGGCCTGGTCGGCGGCGCCGCCTATGACGCCGACAAGGTAGCGATCACCGACGCCACCATGGCGTTGGCGCAGGCCTCCGACGCGGTGATCTTCGGCGCGGTCGGCGGCCCGAAGTGGGACGGCGTGCCCTACGACGCCCGCCCCGAAGCCGGCCTGCTGCGGCTGCGCAAGGATCTCGGCCTGTTCGCCAATCTGCGGCCGGCGGTGTGCTACCCGGCGCTGGCGGATTCCTCGAGCCTGAAGCGCGACGTGGTCGAAGGCCTCGACATCATGATCGTCCGCGAACTCACCGGCGGCGTGTATTTCGGCGAACCGAAGACCATCACCGATCTCGGCAACGGCCAGAAGCGCGCGGTCGACACCCAGGTGTATGACACCTACGAGATCGAGCGGATCGGCCGGGTCGCGTTCGACCTCGCCCGCAAGCGCCGCAACAAGGTCACCTCGATGGAGAAGCGCAACGTCATGAAGACGGGCGTGCTCTGGAACGAAGTGATCACCGCGGTGCACGACCGCGAATACAAGGACGTCCAGCTCGACCACCAGCTCGCCGACTCGGGCGGCATGAACCTCGTCAAGTGGCCGAAGCAGTTCGACGTCATCGTCACCGACAACCTGTTCGGCGACATGCTGTCCGACATCGCCGCGATGCTGACCGGCTCGCTCGGGATGCTGCCGTCGGCCTCGCTCGGCGAAGTCGATGCCAAGACCGGCAAGCGCAAGTCGATGTACGAGCCGGTGCACGGCTCGGCGCCCGACATCGCCGGCAAGGGCATGGCCAATCCGGTGGCGATGATGGCCTCGTTCGGCATGGCGCTGCGCTACTCGCTCGACATGGGCGCGCTCGCCGACAAGCTCGACGAAGCGATCGCCGCGGTGCTGGCCAAGGGCCTGCGAACTGCCGACATCAAGAGCGAAGGCACCACGGTGATTTCGACTTCGCAGATGGGCGAAGCGATCGTCACCGAACTGCAGGCGCTGCAAGCCTGACGACTGGTTTCGCGGGCCTGCTCCGCGAAGCCGTCTTCACGAAATCCGATGGACCGCCGGGCCAGTCCCGGCGGGGGCGTCGAGCAAAAACAAAAAACGCCCGCCGAATTCGGCGGGCGTTTTCGTTTCTGGCGCTGTCGCGGGCGGCGGCGGGTGCCGCGGGCCGATCAGTACAGCGGGAAACCGGTCGGAGAGCCGCCGAGATCGGAGGCCGGATTGAGCGGCCAACGATCGAGCGGGCGCTGGCCGTTCTCGCGGGCGAACGAGTAGCCCGGCGGGAAAGCGTAATCGGAGAAGTGGCGTTCGCCCGGCTGCACTTCGGTGCCGGCGTCGAGCCAGGACCGCTTGGTGACGTACACACGGGTGCGGGGGCCGGCCTGATAGACCACGTTCGGGCCGCGGGAGCCGTAGCGGATCTGGTCGGAGGTGCCGTAAACCCGCTTCTTCTTCGGAGCGGCATCGGCATTGCTGACGCCGATCACGGCGACGGCGGCTGCCGCGAGCAGCACCGGCAACAGTCTGGCGGCAGTGGATTTCACGAACATCGGGGTCCCCATCGGCAGGCGCATTCCAGGTTCGTCCTTTGTAGCCGCCGCCGCACACCGGCCACAAGATCAATCCGGCAACACCGGCCGACAATCATTCAATCCGGCTGTCGCCAAAATGTTGCATCAACTCCAGGACGTTACGCCGCCCCGGCAGGTCTCCAGCTCATAGCCGTCCGCGCAGCGACGGGTCCTGAGGACCCGTCAGCCAGTCGCCGGACGCCGCCGAAGCCGCGGACTGATTCGGCCCGCAGCTGCCGCGCCGCAGGTTGGCCTGGGCAAACGCCGCGGCCGTCGCCGCATCGCCGCTCAGCAGCACCAGCCGGTCGAGCAGACAGGCCACCGCGGCTCGGCGCTGCGGCGCGGTGTCGCCGCGGCAGGAGAAACCGGAAATCCGCAAGCTTGCTGTGTCGATCGCTTTAACGAAGCCCAGACAAGAACCGGACGGACGGTCGCTGCCCGCAAGGCTGAACAGCGCCACCGGGCCGAACTTGGTGTCGATCACGCCGGCGGTCTCGATCGTCGCGGTCCCGCCCGGGTCCATCCGGGCCGCGAGGGCGGCTTCGGCCGTGGCGCGGGACGTCTCGCTGCCGACCCGGTAGATCTCGATCTCGGCCGCCGCCGGTTCGCCTGGCGTAGCGAGGCGCAGGATGTCTTTGCGGCCGCCATCCGGATGACGCAGGATTTCGGTGGTCTCGGTCTTGCCCGGCCAATCGAGCTGACTGAGCGTGTAGGCCGCCTGCGACCGCGTCGCCACGCTCCAGCCCGGTCCGGCCTCTGCGGTGGTCGCCGCGGTGATCGCGGCGTCGGTCAGCGGATTGGCGGTGTAGAATACAATCAGGCCGATCAGCGCCAGCGCGCCCACATAGGCCATCACCCGCAATACCGCGTCACGGCACTCGTCGGCGAAGCTGTCCAGCGCCGGATGAATCCGGTGCCGGGAGGCTGCGGCGCGGAGGGCTGGGCTGCTTCGCATTGCGTGGGCTCGAACGGGTATTACGTTGTGTCCGAGGCGTTTCTCGCATAGAAGCGCTGACTTCTCCTTGCTGCGGCATGCCGCAGCGGAGCAAATTCCTTCGGAGAGTGAACGATGGGTTACAAAGTCGCGGTAGTGGGTGCGACCGGCAATGTCGGGCGTGAGATGCTCGCCATTCTGGACGAACGCAAGTTCCCGGCCGACGAGGTGGTGGCGCTGGCATCGCGCCGCTCGGTCGGCGTCGAGGTGAGCTACGGCGACAAAACCCTGAAATGCAAGGCGCTCGAGCACTACGACTTCAGCGACGTCGACATCTGCCTGATGTCGGCGGGCGGCAGCGTGTCGACCGAATGGTCGCCGAAGATCGGTGCGCAGGGCGCGGTGGTGATCGATAATTCCAGCGCGTGGCGGATGGATCCGGATGTGCCGTTGATCGTTCCGGAAGTGAACGCTGCGGCCGCCGCCGGCTTCACCAAGAAGAACATCATCGCCAACCCGAACTGCTCGACCGCGCAGCTCGTCGTGGCGCTGAAGCCGCTCCATGACGCCGCCAAGATCAAGCGCGTCGTGGTGTCGACCTATCAGTCGGTGTCGGGCGCCGGCAAGGATGCGATGGACGAGCTGTTCTCGCAGACCAAGGCCGTCTACACGAACGACGAGCTGGTGAATAAGAAATTCCCGAAGCGGATCGCCTTCAACCTCATCCCGCAGATCGACGTCTTCATGGAAGACGGCTTTACCAAGGAAGAGTGGAAGATGGTGGTCGAGACCAAGAAGATCCTCGACCCCAAGATCAAACTCACCGCGACCTGCGTGCGCGTGCCGGTGTTCGTCAGCCATTCCGAAGCGGTCAACATCGAGTTCGAGAACCCGATCACCGCCGACGAGGCGCGCGAAATCCTGCGCAAGGCGCCGGGCTGCCTCGTGATCGACAAGCACGAGCCGGGCGGCTACGTCACGCCGTACGAAGCCGCCGGTGAGGACGCCACCTACATCAGCCGCATCCGCGAGGACGCGACGGTGGACAACGGCCTGGTGCTGTGGTGCGTCTCCGACAACCTGCGCAAGGGTGCGGCGCTGAACGCGATCCAGATCGCCGAGGTGCTGATCAACCGCAAGCTGATCACCGCCAAGAAGCAGGCGGCGTAATATCAGGCAGCCTGCACGAACCGCGCAGTTCGCGTTGCTCGAAATCAACAATGGCCGGGGCTCGCCCCGGCCATTCGCGTATCAGGGCCATGATCGGTACTGACGAAGTCACGGCGAGACGCTAGGCTGGTTTCCGCTTCACCAGCCTTGATGCGTGCCATGACCGATCAACCTCATCCTGCAAAATCCCGCGCGTCCGGCAGCCGGGTTGAGCGCGGCTTCGAGACCGTGCTGTTCAACAGCCGCTGGCTGATGGCGCCGTTCTATTTCGGCCTCGTCATCAGCCTCGCGGTGCTGCTCTACAAATTCGTGATGCTGCTGTACGAATTCATCGTACACGCCACGATCGCCAAGGAAGCCGATATCATCCTCGGCGTGCTCAGCCTGATCGACGTGTCGCTGACCGGCAATCTGGTGCTGATCGTGGTGTTCTCCGGCTACGAGAACTTCGTGTCGCGGATCGATCCCGGCAATCACCCGGACTGGCCGGAGTGGATGACCAAGGTCGACTTCTCTGGACTGAAGCAGAAGCTGCTGGCTTCGATCGTGGCGATCTCGGCGATCCAGGTGCTCAAAGCGTTCATGAACATCGACAGCTACGACCAGACCAAGCTCGCCTGGCTGGTCGGCATCCATCTGGTGTTCGTTGCCTCGACGCTGATCCTGGCACTGTCGGACCGGCTCGGTCATCACGGCGACGACAAAGGCGGCCATTAGCCGCCTTCCGCAAGGCCTCTTCTCTCTCCTTGCACAGCGTCATGCGCGGGCCTGACCCGCGCATCCATCCCGCGCGCAGCGCGGTGAAGAGAGCTGATGAGCTTTCGTGCTTGGACGCGGGGGTCCAGCCCCGCAATGACGTCGCGTGTGCCTCACACCACCTTCACGGCCGGCACGAACTGCTTGCTTTCCTGATCGAGCACGAACAGATCGCCATCGGCGACGCCGAAATAGGCGCCGTGGAGTTGCAGCTTGCCGCGCTCCACCAGGATCTTGACGCAGGGGAACGTCATCAGGTTCTCGATGCTGCGGAACACCGCGGCCTTTTCGATCCGGGTGCGGAAGTCCTGCACGGTTTCGTGGTCACGCTTTTCGACCACTTCGCCCGGCTTGGTGAACATCTGCATCCAACGGCCGATGAAGTCGCTTTCGGTCAGCGGCGGAGTCTTGTCAGTGAACGCCTTGATGCCGCCGCACAGCGCGTGCCCGAGCACCACGATGTGCTTCACCCTCAGCACCTGCACGGCGAACTCCAGCGCCGCCGAGACGCCGTGGGCGCCGCCATCCGGCTCATACACCGGCACCAGATTGGCGACATTGCGCACCACGAACATTTCGCCCGGTCCGGCGTCGAAGATCACCTCGGGCGAGACGCGGCTGTCGCAGCAGCCGATCAACATCACTTCCGGCGACTGACCGCGCTCGGAGAGTTCGCGGAAGCGGCTCTGCTCGGTCGGCAGCCGCTGCGTCCGGAACGCCTCGTAACCGTCGATCAGGGACTTCGGAAAGGATGTCATCGGTGCAGTTCCCTCCTTCGGGGTGCGGGGGTGAGGCGCGTCGGCGAACGATACCGCCGTCACAACGCGCGCGGCCAGATGCCGCTCGCATAATCACAGGACGGGGCCGCGAACAAGCCTTCCGACCGGATGATCCAGATGCTATCGGCTCGGACGTTTTCGTGACGCCAAAGGGGGAACCATGATTCGACCGCGCCGCAGCCTGTTGTTCATGCCGGGATCAAACGCGCGGGCGCTTGAAAAGGCCCGGCTGCTGCCCGCCGACGGCCTGATCCTGGACCTCGAAGACGCGGTGGCGCCGGACGCCAAGGATACGGCGCGCGATCAGATCGCCACGGCGGTGGCCGCCAAGGGCTACGGCAAGCGCGAGATCCTGGTGCGGATCAACGCACTCGACACCGCCTGGTGGCAGGACGACATCGCGATGGCGGCGAAGGCCGGGCCGGACGGCATTCTGGTGCCGAAAGTCTCGACCATCGAAGACATCGCCACCGTCGGCAACAAGCTCGCCGAGCTCGGCGCCGATCCGTCGATCCGGGTCTGGATCATGATCGAGACCGCGCGCGGCGTGCTGCACGCCGAAGAGCTGGCGGCTCAGAAGCAGGATCCGAAGTCGCGTCTGGAGGGCTTCGTGTTCGGCCCGAACGACATTTCGCGCGAGACCGGGATCCGGATGCTGCCCGGCCGCTCCACCATGCTGTCGATGATCACGCATTGCGTGCTCGCCGCCCGTGTCCACGGCCTGATCGCGCTCGACGGTCCCTATAGCGACATCGGCAATGTCGACGGCCTCGCCGAGGAATGTGCCCAGGCCCGCGATCTCGGCTTCGACGGCAAGACGCTGATCCACCCCGGCCAGATCGACGCCTGCAACGCGGCCTTCACGCCGCCGCCCGAAGACGTCGCTCAGGCCCGCAAGATCCTGGCGGCGTTCGAGCGGCCGGAGAACCAGGGCCGCGGCGCGATCCAGCTCGATGGCCGCATGGTCGAACGGCTGCACGCAGAAATCGCCAAAAAGACGATCGCGATCGCGGATGCGATCGAAACGGCTGGCCACTAAGCGCCACGGACATCACTCAGTCGGGAGTCATTCCGGTGTGCGAGCGATAGCTCGCGAACCCGGAATCCCGAGATGGTTGTGCGACCGGCGGTGCTTTGAACGTCGAGATTCCGGGTCCGCCGCTGCGCGGCGTCCCGGAATGACGGTTGGTTCTGGCTGCTAAAGCAGCGCCCTATCAAGCCGCCCGCACTGACGCCAGGAAGTTGCCGACCTCGGCGCGGAGGCGGCTGCTCTCGCTCGACAGCGATTTGGCGGCCGACAACACCTGCACCGAGGCAGCGCCGGTCTCGCGCGCACCGGCCTGGACGCGGGCGATGTCCTCGTCGACCTGCGAGGTGCCGTGGGCCGCGTGCTGGATGTTGACCGCAATGTCCTTGGTGGCCATGCCCTGCTCTTCGACCGCGGAGGCGATTGAGGAGGAGATCTCCGACATCTGGCCGATGATCGAGCAGATCTCCTTGATGGCCGCCACCGACTCGCCGGTCGCCGCCTGGATGCCGGTGATCTGCTGGCCGATCTCGCCGGTGGCCTTGCCGGTCTGCTCGGCCAGCGCCTTGACCTCCGACGCCACCACGGCGAAGCCGCGGCCTGCTTCGCCGGCGCGGGCGGCTTCGATCGTCGCGTTCAGCGCCAGCAGATTGGTTTGGCCTGCGATATTGCTGATCAGCTCGACGACGTCCCCGATCCGGGCCGCAGCGGCCGACAATTCGCTGACGCGTTCATTGGTCCGGCGCGCCTGATCGGCCGCCTCGCTCGCCACGTTGGCGGAGGTCTGCACCTGCCGGCCGATCTCGTGCACCGATGCGGTCAGCTCCTCGCTGGCCGACGCCACCGACTGCACGCCGGCAGACGCCTCCTGCGACGACGAGGCGACGCCCACCGCCAGTTCGAGCGAGCGTGCCGCGGTCGAGGACAGCGAGTGCGCGGCGGCTTCCAATTCGTTGGCGGCCGACGACACGGTCTTGATGATCTCACCGACCGCGTCTTCGAAGCCGTCGGCGAGCCGCGCCATATCGGCCTTGCGCTGCTCGGCGGCGAGGTGCTCCTGCCGGCTCTTCTCGGCGGCCTCCTGGTTCGCCTTCTCCTCGGCGTTGGTCTTGATCGCGGTGATCGCCTTGGCCATGCCGCCGATCTCATCGCTGCGGCCGGCGCCAGGGATCACCACGTCGAGCATGCCGGCGGCCATCGCCTGCATGGCGGCGGTGAGACGCACCAGCGGACGCACCATTCCGACTGCGAGACCGGCGACGCCGAGCGCGATCAGCAGCGCCGCAAAGCCCGACAGAATCCACACGATGGTCGAGTAGCTGCCGACCTGCCGTGCGGCTTCGGTTTCGAGTTCGGCGTTCTCGGCATTGGCGCGTTTGACGATGTCGTCGATGACGGCGCGATGCGCCGCATAGTTTGAATCGAGCTTGGTGTAGGCGGCTTCGGCCGCCGCCTCGTCACCTGCGCTCAAGGCCGGGATCAGCTCCTGCTCGGCCGCTCTCCAAAACTTCTGCACCGCCGCGTCGGAGTCGACGGTCAGACGCGTCTTCAGGGCCGGATCGAGTTCGGAGCCCAACCAGTATTTCTGCCGATCGAGATAGTCGCGGTGCAGCTGCTCGAGCTTTGCCGCATGGGCGCGCCATTCGGACGGCCGGCGCAGCGCCAGCGTCGCTTCCAGATAGGCTTCGATCACATAGGCCGGTGGCGGCAGGATGTCGGCGACCAGATCGTTGCCAAGCTTGATCTGCGAATACAACGGCCCGCCGACCCGCAATTGATTGAGCGCCATGAAGTTGGTGGTCAGCATCGCCGTGAGGCTCACCAAAACAACCACGGCGAAAGCGACGATCATCGATGTGATCGAAAGACGAATTTTCATGACGTTAGTCTCGGATGGATCAGTTTCGATCTGATTAGTTCCACCGGCTTAAGACGACGTTACGCCACGGGAGAATTCGCTTCTAAAGATCGTAATTACACGAGGTGAGAATGACATACTCCCGTCATTCAACGAACACGCGAACGCACGATTCTACGCAACGCAGAACCGTTTTCAGATCAATTCCGATCGGGTGAATCGAGCCGCGTCTGCGTAGTTAGTTCGCGATGGGGGCAGGCCGCAGGCCTCCGTCATCCCCAGACGCAAACTTCGAACCGCGTAGCACAGCATGCATTGCGACGATGCGGCGCGCGAGTCCATACGACGATCGTGGCAGGGTCACGGATCGTGCCACCGCCACACTTGGCATCGTCGTTGCCCTCGATGAGAATCGAGGCAGCGCCTCGATTCGATGCACGCGGCGGCGTTACGGGTTGAGAAGCATGAAGTAAGCGGAGACGCAATTGCGTGGTCGCATAGCGCGCTTCATCGATGGATTGAAGCCACCGCTCCGCGGAGCCCGCGATGTCGAACGCCTGCTCTCTCCCCGCGTCATGCTCGGACAACCCGAGAATCCACGCTTTGAGCCGACGTGACGACAAAGACGAAAATGGCCGGGGTGAGCCCGGCCATCACGAAGCTTGATCGGCGAACTGTCCGACTGAGCAAAAGCAGCGATATTGGTTCGCCGCTCGTCTCCCCGCGCCGGGCCAGGAGGCCGGGGCGTTACGCCCAGGCGCGCTGGGTCTTCAGCTTGGTCTCGTAGGCGTCGATCGACGGCTTCTTTTCCAGCGTCAGGCCGATGTCGTCGAGGCCGTTGATCAGGCAGTGCTTACGGAACGGGTCGATCTCGAACTTGATCACGCCGCCGTCCGGACCGCGGATTTCCTGCGCCGGCAGGTCGATCGTCAACGTGGCGTTGGAGCCGCGCTCGGCGTCGTCGAACAGCTTGTCGAGCTCGGCCTGCGACACGCGGATCGGCAGCACGCCGTTCTTGAAACAGTTATTGTAGAAAATGTCGCCGAACGAGGTCGAGATCACGCAGCGGATGCCGAAATCGAGCAGCGCCCAGGGGGCGTGCTCACGGCTCGAACCGCAGCCGAAATTATCGCCGGCAACCAGGATCTTGGCGCCGCGATAGGCCGGCTTGTTGAGGATGAAATCCGGGTTCTCGCTGCCGTCGTCCTTGTAGCGCTGCTCCGAGAACAGGCCCTTGCCGAGACCGGTGCGTTTGATGGTCTTCAGATACTGCTTCGGAATGATCATGTCGGTGTCGACATTGATGATCTTCAGCGGCGCCGCGACGCCTTCCAGCGTGGTGAACTTGTCCATCGTCAGGTCTCCGGGGTTTGGAATGGTCTTAGCGCCCCCAGGCCGTCGGTCAAGCCGGCAAACCGCAGAGCCCCGCGCGGCGGGTTCAATCCTCGGCCGTCTCGTCCGCCTTGGCCTCGATCGCCTCCATGTCGTCGTCCGACAGGCCGAAATGATGGCCGATCTCGTGCACCAGGACATGGCGGACGATCTCGCCCAGACTGTCGTCGTGCTCGGCCCAATAGTCCAGGATCGGCCGGCGATACAGCCAGATCATATTGGGCATCGGGGCGACGTCCTGGCTGGAGCGCTGCGGCAGGCCGATGCCCTGAAACAGCCCGAGCACGTCGAATTCGGTCTCGGCCCCGAGCTCGTCGAGCACCTCCTCGGTGGCGAAATCGTCGACCCGGATGATGACGTCCTCACACAGCGACCGGAACTCGCCGGGCAGGCGGGCGAACATCTCGTGCGCCATCTGTTCGAGCTCGGCGAGGGAGGGGGCTTTGGCATTGATCCACATACCGGCCGTTGTACGCGATCGGGTGGGGGCGGCAAGCGGCTTGCGGTTGACGACGGCGCCGTGATCGGGGACGTTGCCGCGGGGCTTTGAGGGGGCGGATGGCATGGACCAGCGCAGCATGGGGCGGATTATGATCGCAGCGGCAACGCTGGGACTGGGGCTGGCTGTCAGCCTGCCGGCGACCGTGCCGGCTGGGGCCCAGCAGGCGGTAGCGACCACCTCGCGCTCAGCGGCCGATCGTCTCACCGACTTCTCGTCGCAGGAACGGGTTCGCCGGGCGCCGCGGCGAGTGCCGGTCTATCCGCGCGACGAGGGCGACGACGTCATTCCGCGATACAACCCGGGCCCGAACGCGGTGCGCGACTGCACTGCCAGCTACGTCCAGGAATATCGCCCGAGCGGCACCGTGATCGTGCCGCGGATGAACTGCTTCTGGCGCCGCGGGTGAGCCTCGCCTTCGCCTGAAGGCTTCGCAGCGGCCCCTCGTTGGTACGCCAAGTACCAAGCAATAAGCACCCTTTCCGGAACTTCGTACGCTGATCGCGCATTGCTGTGCGGCGAGTGGCGCATTCACTCCGCATTCACGTCGTGCGCGTCAGCCTGATTGTCAGGGGGTCATGCCGAGCGGCCCGCCGACCGCCAGCAAGCGGCCGGACGCGCGTCGCCAACCAAGGAGTTGTTGGATGAAGATTCTGAAATGGTCGGGCCTGGCTGCGATCGCCGGTCTGTTGCTGATCGCTGCCCCCGGCGAACGCGCCGAGGCGGCGCCGCTGTCGACCCCGGGCATCGCCGCCGCGGTCCAGCGGGACGCCATCCCGCAGGCGACCGAAGTGCAGTACCGGCATCACCGGCACATGCACCGCCATCACTACCGTGGGCACCGTCACCACCACATTCGTCGGCACTACGGCCACCGGCACCACCATCATCATTACCGGCATCATCATCACCGCCATTGGCGCTGATACGGATCGGTTACCAACGGGCCCGCAAACGCGGGCCCGTTTTCATTGCGGCGGTTGCATTTCGGCAGGTTACGCCGACATGATGGCCAGTAACAGCCGATGGAGGTGACGATGCGGACATGGATCGGAGCGGCCATTGTGGCGACGGCGCTCGGCGCCGCCGGTCTCGCGGGCGCAACTCCTGTGAGCGCCGCCCAGACACTCAGCGTGACGGCACCCGGCGTGACAACACTGCAGGCGACAGATATCAGCGCCCGGCAGCGCAAGCCGCAGGCCAAGCATCGCCACGTCCGGCGGCATGCGGCGCCGCACCGCACCTATGTGTATGGGCCGCGCGGCAGCTACGACTACAACGCCCGCCCGCATTGGTACCGGCCAGACCCGGTGTCGCCGTTCTTCCCGTTCAGCTACGGCTGGGGCCTCGGGCCGTCGTGGTAAGCACCGCGGCGCTGCCGCTGTAGGCGGCCTTCGGCCATTCATCACGCGTTCAGTCAGCCAGCCCTAGCGTCGCGCTCCTGGTGCAACGACAATGCGCCGCCTGCGGCGCAGGGAGAGGCGAGATGGCGGATCTGCGCGTGATCCATTTGCCCGCAACTCAATCCTTGCGACCTGCGCCCGGTCCTCTGCGGCTGGTTCGCCGGATCGGTGCGGCGGCGCTGATGGCAGCCGCGGCGCTTTCGATTTCAGCGATCACACCGCGTCCAGCACTGGCGTTGTCCCCGGCTACTCCCGCGACCAAATCTATCAGCTCTGCCGCAGCGACGCAGCCGATCCAGGTGCAGCATCATTTCGCCCATGGCGGCGGTGGGCCCCGCGTCGGCGGATTCCATGGCGGCGGATTCCGCGGCGGTCATTTCCGGGGAGGACCTGCATTCCATGGCGGCTTCCGCGGCGGACCGGCGGTTGGACCACGGTTCTACGGCGGCGGACGGCATTTCTACGGCGGCCCGCGGATCTATGGCGCACCGCACTTCTACGGACGGCCGCGCTATTTCGGCGCTCGTCACTACGGCTTCCACCGCCGTTACTACCGGCCGCGCGTTTACGGCTATTACGGGCCGGCCTATTACGGCTCCGCCTACTACTACCCAGCCTATTACGGCTACTACCGGCCGCGGGTCTGCCGCGTGGTGTGGACCTACTATGGCCCGCGTCGGGTCTGCCATGTCCGACACTGGCGGCACCACTGGCACCGGCACTGGCGGCATCATCACCGCCACCATCATCACCATCGCCACTGGCGCGTTTACTGACCGATCTCAAAAGCAAACCAGGCGCCCCGAGGGGCGCCTGGTTGGTTGTTAGTTCGGTGCTTAGTGCCAGTCGCGGATGTCGACGAAGTGGCCGGCGATCGCGGCGGCGGCGGCCATCGCGGGCGACACCAAATGGGTGCGGCCCTTGAAGCCCTGACGACCCTCGAAGTTGCGGTTCGAGGTCGAGGCGCAGCGCTCTTCCGGCGCCAGCTTGTCGGGATTCATCGCGAGGCACATCGAGCAGCCCGGCTCGCGCCATTCGAAGCCGGCCTTGATGAAGATCTTGTCCAGCCCCTCGGCCTCGGCCTGTTCCTTCACCAGTCCGGAGCCCGGCACGATGATGGCGTTGACGTTGGCGTTGACGGTCTTGCCCTCGGCGACCTTGGCGGCGGCGCGCAGGTCTTCGATGCGGCCGTTGGTGCAGGAGCCGATGAACATCCGATCGATCTTGATGTCGGTGATCTTGGTGCCGGGCGTCAGGCCCATATAGGCCAGCGCGCGCTCCTTGGAGAGCCGCTTGGCTTCATCGGCGATATCGGCCGGGTTCGGCACGCGGCCGGTGACCGAAATCACGTCCTCTGGCGACGTGCCCCAGGTGACGATCGGCGGCAATGCGGCGGCGTCGAGCTTCAGCTCGTGATCGAAATGCGCGCCGTCGTCGGAGCGCAGCGTCTCCCAATAGCGCAGCGCGGCGTCCCAGGCGGCGCCCTTGGGCGCCAGCGGACGGCCCTTCAGGAATTCGTAGGCGCGCTCGTCCGGCGCGATCAGGCCGGCGCGGGCGCCGCCTTCGATCGACATGTTGCAGACCGTCATGCGGCCTTCCATCGACAGCGACCGGATCGCGTCGCCGGCGTATTCCAACACGTAGCCGGTGCCGCCCGCGGTGCCGATCTCACCGATGATCGCCAGGATCACGTCCTTGGCGGTGACGCCGTCCGGCAACTTGCCGTCGACGGTCACGCGCATGTTCTTGGCCTTCTTCTGGATCAGCGTCTGGGTCGCCAGCACGTGCTCGACCTCGGAGGTGCCGATGCCGTGCGCCAGCGCGCCGAACGCGCCGTGGGTCGAGGTGTGGCTGTCACCGCAGACGATAGTGGTGCCGGGCAGCGTGAAGCCCTGCTCCGGGCCGATGACGTGGACGACGCCCTGACGCTTGTCGAACTCGTTGTAGTAGGTGATGCCGAAGTCGCGGGCGTTCTCGGCCAGCGCGGCGATCTGCTCGGCGCTTTCCGGATCCGGATTGGGCTTGGAGCGATCCGTGGTCGGCACGTTGTGATCGACCACCGCCAGCGTTTTCTCCGGCGCATGCACCTTGCGGCCGGCGGTGCGCAGACCTTCGAACGCCTGCGGCGAAGTCACTTCGTGCACCAGATGCCGGTCGATATACAGCAGGCAAGTGCCGTCTTCGGCCTCGTGGACCAGATGGTCGTTCCAGATCTTGTCGTACAGCGTAGTGGGCTTAGCGGACATGGTGTCGGTCCTTCGGAAGGATCTTTGATTTGTCGAAGTGAGGTGGATCGCGCGGCGCCAATGCGCCGTCGGCTGATCAACTAATCAGCGCGGCCGTGGTCAGCCGGCCGAAGAACCGCCACGGCAGGCGGCTGCGGTCGTCGAGCACAATCTTCGAGGCGCGGCGGCGGTTTGGAAACATTCCATCCATATAGCACGTCGCGGCAGGGCCACAACGCTTCGCCGAGCAGACAGGCGCACAGCGCAGGCGCAACAAAAAAGCGCGACCCGAAGGCCGCGCTTTCGAAAAACCAAAATGTCGAAGCGCCGATTACTCGGCGGCAGCGACTGCAGCGGTGCGGTCCTGCTTCTTCTCGACGATGCGGGCCGACTTGCCGCGCAGGTTGCGCAGGTAATACAGTTTGGCGCGACGCACCTTGCCGCGGCGCACAACCTTGATCGAGTCGATCATCGGCGACAGCAGCGGGAACACGCGCTCCACGCCCTCGCCGTACGAGATCTTGCGCACCGTGAAGCTCTCGTTGATGCCGCCGCCCGAGCGGCCGATGCAGACGCCTTCGTAGGCCTGCACGCGCGAACGCTCGCCTTCGACGACCTTCACGTTGACGATCACGGTATCACCGGGACCGAACTCCGGAATCGTCTTGCCGGCCGACAGCTTGTCGAACTGCTCTTTTTCGAGCGTCTGAATCAGGTTCATCGATAATTCTCCATCGGCGGCGCGCCCGACCATCCCGGCGCGGGCTGCGCAAAGATCCATTGTCCTGCCATTGCACGGATTTGGCGGTGCTATACGGCAATCTTGGGGGTTTGTCACCCGTCCGTCTTGTTTTTTGGCGTTTTTTGCGATTCGCCCTTTGCCCGAATGGTTTGCGCCGGCCTAGCGGCCCACAAATCCGGTCGCCGGGCCTTGGTTAGGGCCTCTGCTTCGCCCAGCCGCCACGCCGCGACCTTGCCGTGATCGCCCGACAGCAGCACCTCGGGGATCGGCCGGCCCTCGAACGTCTGCGGCCGGGTGTATTGCGGATATTCCAACAGACCGGCCGAAAAGCTCTCGTCGGTCGAGGATTCCAGCTTGCCCATCACGCCCGGCAGCAGCCGGACGCAGGCGTCGATCAGCGCCATCGCGGCGATCTCGCCGCCCGACAGCACGTAATCGCCGATCGAGACCTCCTCGAGCCCGCGCGCGTCGATCACCCGCTGGTCGATGCCTTCGAACCGGCCGCAGACGATCAGCGGCCCGGACCCGGCCGCCAGCTCGGCAACGCGCGTCTGGGTCAATGGCCGACCGCGCGGGCTCATCACCAAACGCGGACGGTCCGCGGATGCGTCCACGGCGTCGATTGCGGCCGCCAGCACGTCGGCCCGCAGCACCATGCCGGGGCCGCCGCCCGCCGGGGTGTCGTCGACGCTGCGGTGTCGGTCAGTGGCCGAGTCCCGGATATCGCGCGCCTCCAGGCCCCACAGCCCGGACGCCAGAGCGCGCCCCGCCAGGCTGACGCCGAGCGGGCCGGGAAACATCTCCGGAAACAGGGTGAGGACGGTGGCGCGCCAAGTCATGCAGAGCCTGCAAAAGGTGAGGCGTCATGCGCGGGCTTGACCCGCGCATCCAGCTTCTTCGCAAGATGATGGATCGCCGGGTCGAGCCCGGCGATGACGATGATAAGCGCGGCGACGTCGGTGCGGAACGTCCGCGTCACGCCTCCGGATGGTTCGGCGTGTCGCCTTCGATCTCGTTCGGCGGTTCGATCACCACCTGGCCGGCGGCGAGGTCGACGGTCGGCACCACCGCGTTGGTGAACGGCAGCAGCAGCGTCGGACCCGACGGCGGCGCAATTTCGATGATGTCGCCGGCGCCGAAATTATGGATCGCCACCACCTTGCCGAGCGGATCGCCCGTCGTGGTGACCGCGGCGAGCCCGATCAGATCGGCGTGGTAGTACTCGTCGGCCTCGGTCGGCGGCAGCTTGTCGCGCGCCACATAGAGCTCGACGCCGTTGAGCCGTTCGGCCTCATCGCGCGTGGTGACGCCTTTCAGCGTCACCACCAGATGGCTCTTGGCCTCGCGCGCGCTCGCGATCTCGAACTGGCGCGCGCCGTCCTTGGTCACGAGCGGACCGTAGTCGCTCACGGCGAACGGATCGGCGGTGAAGCTCCACAGCCGCACCGCACCGCGCACGCCGTGCGGCGCGCCGATCCGGGCGACGCAGATGAGCCCGGACGGCATCAACCGCCCCGCTTACTTGCCGTCGGCGGCCTTGCGCTCCTTGCGCGGCACCGCCTTCTCCGGATTGTTGCGGGCTTCACGCTTGCGGACACCGGCGGTGTCGAGGAAGCGGGCCACGCGGTCCGACGGCTGCGCGCCCTTGGCGAGCCAATCCTTGACCTTGTCGAGGTCGAGCTTGAGGCGGGCTTCGTTGTCCTTCGCCATCAGCGGATTGAAGTAGCCGAGACGCTCGATGAAGCGGCCATCGCGCGGGAAGCGCGAGTCGGCGACGACGACGTGATAGAACGGGCGCTTCTTGGTACCAGCGCGCGCGAGGCGGATGACGACGGACATTACGGATCTCCTAGGTGGGGGTTCGTGTGTGTTTGTGACTAAATGATTAGTTCGTCATTCCGGGGCGCGCGAAGCGCGAACCCGGAATCCCGAGCTGTTCTGGGAGAGAGATTCCGGATTCGCCGCTGCGCGGCGCCCCGAAATGACAGAGAGGTGAGTGAGCTGCCTCATTTCTTCTTCCCGAGGAAGCCGCCGAGGCCCGGCAGAGTCGGCTTGCCGGACAGGCCGGTGAGGCCGGGCAGATTGGGCATGCCGCCGCGCAGCGACGCCGGCAGGTCCTTCGGCAGCTCCGGCAGCCCTTCGGGCATGTCGCCGCTCTTCATCTTTTCCTGCATCGCCTTGATCTCGTCCGGCGAGGGCAGGCCACCACCGAAGCCCATCGCCTTGGCGAAGCCGGCCATCGGGCCGCCCTTGCCGCGACCCACGGCCTTCATCATGTCGGCCATGTTGCGATGCATCTTCAGCAACTTGTTGACGTCCTCGACCTTGATGCCGGCGCCGGCGGCGATGCGCTTCTTGCGGCTGGCCTTGAGGATGTCGGGGTTCTTGCGCTCCTCGCGGGTCATCGAATCGATGATCGCAACCTGGCGCTTGAGCACCTTGTCGTCGATGCCGGAGGCGGCGATCTGGTTCTTCATCTTCGAGATGCCGGGCATCAGGCCCATCAGGCCGCCGATGCCGCCCATCTTGGTCATCTGCAGCAGCTGATCGCGCAAGTCCGTCAGGTCGAACTTGCCCTTGCGCATCTTCTCGGCGACGGCGGCGGCCTTTTCGGCGTCCAGCGTCGCAGCGGCCTTTTCGACCAGCGAGACGATGTCGCCCATGCCGAGAATGCGGCTGGCGATCCGGCTCGGATGGAAGTCTTCGAGGGCATCGGTCTTTTCGCCGGTGCCCATCAGCTTGATCGGCTTGCCGGTGACGGCGCGCATCGACAGCGCGGCACCGCCGCGGCCGTCGCCGTCGATACGGGTCAGCACGATGCCGGTGAGGCCGACCCGCTGATCGAACGCGCGCGCGAGATTGACGGCGTCCTGACCGGTCAAGCTATCAGCGACCAGCAGCACTTCGTGCGGATTGGCGGCAGCTTTGATCTCGGCCGCCTCGGTCATCATCTCTTCGTCGAGCGTGGTGCGGCCGGCGGTGTCGAGTAGCACCACGTCGTAGCCGCCGAGCTTGCCGGCTTCCATCGCACGCCGGGCGATATCCGGCGGCTGCTGACCGGCGACGATCGGCAGCGTGTCGATCGAAAGATCGCGGCCGAGCACCGCGAGCTGCTCCATCGCGGCCGGACGATAGACGTCAAGCGAGGCCATCAGCACCTTGCGCTTGTCGCGCTCGGTCATGCGGCGCGCCAGCTTGGCGGTGGTGGTGGTCTTACCGGAGCCTTGCAGACCGACCATCATGATCGGCACCGGCGGCACGGCGTTAAGGTCGATCGACTGAACTTCGGACCCCAGCGTGGCGATCAGCTCGTCGTTGACGATCTTGACCACCATCTGGCCGGGCTTGACCGACTTGACGACGGTGGCGCCGACCGCCTGCTCGCGCACCCGTTCGGTGAACGAGCGCACCACTTCGAGCGCGACGTCGGCTTCCAGCAGCGCGCGACGGATTTCGCGCATCGCCGCATCGACATCGGCCTCGCTGAGCGCACCGCGCCCGGTCAGCCGATCGAGAATACCGCCCAGCTTATCCGAGAGATTGTCGAACATCGGCCCAATTCCAGCGACGGCCTTCCGGCGAAAGGCCTACAAAACCAAACACTTATGGCGCCCGAGGGCGCATCGCGCTGTCGGACGTTGACCTCCGGCCTCTTGGACCGGGCGGCGGATCGAAAAGAGCACTTTTCGAGATTTCGCGCGCATCTAGACGCCGGAGGCCCCCGAAGTCAAGAAATCCGGCGCTCCGGCGCTTCGGCGGGACTCCCGAATACGCGGAAAGACGCTATATTTCGAGAGCCTAACGAGGTCCAAGGTCATGAAGCACGTCAGCTTGGCAGATGCGCGGGCCAATATCGCGAAACTGCTCGATGAGGTCGAGCGCGGCGAAACAGTGACGATCAGCCGCGAGGGAGCGGGTTCGTTCGAGCTCGCGCCTCCGTTCGACGAAAGCCGTCGGGAGGATGCTCGGCGGGCCATCGAAGAACTGAAAGAGCTGCGTAAGAAGTCGGGACGGGCAACTGCCGAAGAGATCATTGCTTGGCGCGACGAAGGCCGTCGGTTCTAAGTGCGCTTCGTAATCGATGCCTCTGTGGCAGCGGCGTATTGTTTCGACGATGAGGATGAACCTGTCGCCGACGCCGCTTTTACACGTCTGCAACGCGGCGCAACCGCAGTTGCACCCGCGCTGTTCTGGTTTGAACTCCGCAACGCCGTTTTGGTCGGATCAAGGCGGGGCCGGATCGACCATCAGCAAATGAAGCGAGTGCTCGATCGGATAAATCGGGCGGCCATCGTCTTGGATCCTCTTCCTGGTGCTGATGCCGTGTTCGATCTGGCCCAGCGCCACCGCCTGACTTTCTACGACGCCGCCTATCTCGAACTGGCGCAGCGCGAGCGGATCGGGCTGGCGACGCTCGACGCGGCATTGGTCCGGGCGGCGACCGCCGAAGGCGTTGCCCTGGTCGGCGCATGAGCGAATGAGCCTGATCACGCGCCGCCGCCTGCTGGCGACCGCTGCCGGCCTTGCCGCCACGGCCGGGCTTTCCTCCCTCTGGATCTCCCGCATGAGCTATTACCAAGGCCCGGTCACCGATCACTTCGATGGCACGCGCTTCTTCGATCCCGATGGGGCGCCGCCGAAGAGCTTCTGGGAGGTGATGCGCTGGCGATTCAGCCACAAGCCAGCGCAATGGCCGGACTGGGCGCCGAGCCCGTTCGCCGACACCCCGCCGCCGCGTGTCGACGGCGCCCGCGTCAGGCTGGTTTATGTCGGCCATGCGAGCTGGCTGATCCAGACCGCCGGACTGAACATCCTGATCGACCCGGTATGGTCGGAGCGGGTGTCGCCGGTCAGCTTCGCCGGACCCAAACGGCACAACGATCCGGGCATCGCGTTCGACCGCCTGCCGAAGATCGATGTGGTGCTGGTGTCACACGGCCATTACGACCATCTCGACCTCGCTACGCTGTCGCGGCTTGCTGCCGCGCATGGGCCGCGGGTGATCACGCCGCTCGGCAACGATCTGACCATGACGGCGCACGATGCCACGATCCGCGCCGAAGCTTATGACTGGAGTGACCGCGTCGAACTGAATGATCGCGTCGCAGTGACGCTGGTGCCGACCCGGCATTGGACCGCCCGCGGCCTGTTCGACCGCAACCGCGCGCTGTGGGCCAGCTTCGTGCTCGAAACGCCCGCCGGCAAGATCTACGTGGTGTGCGATTCCGGCTATGGCGATGGCCGGCACTTCCGCCGCGTTCGCGATGCGCACGCCCCGCTGAAGCTGGCGATCCTGCCGATCGGCGCCTACGAGCCGCGCTGGTTCATGCAGGATCAGCACATGAATCCAGCTGACGCCGTGAAAGCGCTGGCCGATTGCGGCGCCGAGCGGGCGCTCGCCAATCACCACGGCACCTTCCAGCTCACCGACGAGGCGATCGACGCCCCCGAACAGGCGCTGTATGCGGCGCTCGCTGCAGAGGGCATTGCGCGCGAGCGGTTTCCGGTGCTCAAGCCCGGGCAGGTGTTCGAGCTGTGAGCGCCGAGCTTACTGCGCCTTGATGCCCCAGTTCACCGTGACCGAGACATTCAGGGTTTGCTCGCCGGGCGCCACCTGGGCGCCGGCCGACAGATCCGCCGCCATCTTGCGCATCGGCATCACGCTGGGGCCGGACTCCTCCGCGATCGATAGTGGCGCGCCCAGCGTGAGACCGGCGGCACGCGCGTAGATCTCGGCCTTGCGGCGGGCATCGGCGACCGCTTCGGTCCGCGCTTCATCGAGCAGTTTCGATGCGTTGCTGACCGTGAAGCTGATGCCGCGAACCTCATTGGCGCCGGCTACCATCAGCCGGTCGAGAATGCCCGCCAACGCCGCGACTTCGCGTACCCGCACCGACACGATGTTCTTGGCCACATAGCCGGTGACTTCGCTCGGGCCGGGTCGGTCGGCGTATTGCGGCTGCAGCGACAGTTGCGAGGTCTGGATGTCCTTGCCGTCGATGCCGGCGTTCTTCAACTCCAGCAGCACCTTGCCGATCGCCAGATTGGTGGCTTCCGCCGCCGCACGGGCCGATTTGGCGAAGTTCGACACCCCGGCTTCGATCAGGGCGGTGTCGGGCGCGACCGACTTCTGGGCTTCGCCGCGCACGACGATGCCCGGCGGCGGGACGTCCTGAGCGCTGGCCGGGAGCGCGACGAACAGACAACAGGCGGCGGCAGCGATGGAGAGCGAGCGGAGCATGTTCATTTCATCGGCACATAAACGTTGATCACCAGCTTGTCTTCGGCGGTCTTCAGCGGGTCGGTGATGTACTCCTCGATGAAGGTGTCCTTGGCCTCGAGCTTCTTGTCGTCGAGGAAGTTGGTGATCGCCTCGTAGGTGTTGTCCATGTTGTCGTAGGAGCCGCGGTGGACGAATTTCAGCGCCTTGCCGTCGGGCGACTTGCCGATGCTCATCGACTTGGCGAGGTTCTTCGGCTCCTGCGGCACTGGGATTTGGGCCTGGAAAGTAAAGCCGGCATCGTCGGTCGAGGTGTAGACGATCATCGGGTTGCCGTTCGGCGCGATGCCCTGCTTGTCGAGCAGCGCCGTCAGCGACTTGAACGCATCCATCAGGCTGTCGAAGGCGTTATCCCAGTTCGCCTTGCCCTTCAGGATCACCACCGTCTTCGGCTCCAGCGTGGTCTCCTCGCCGAACGGATCAGCTGTCTGCACCGGTGCGGGCGTGGACGGCGCCGCGGGTGTCTGAGCCGCTGACGGAGGCGTGGCGGGAGCCGGCGTCGCAGCCGGTGTTTCGCTCGCGGTCGGCGGCGTCGCCGGGGCAGAGGTCGACGGCGCAGAGGTCGACGGATTTGCCGGGGTGGCAGGTGCCGACGTGGCCTGAGCCGGTGCCGGCTGGGTCGGCGCGGTCTGAGCTGGCGCCGGTGCTGCGGCGGCCGGCTTGTCCTTGGCATCCTTGCTGGCGTCGGGGGCGGTCTGGGCGGACGCGCCGGCAATGCCGAGCGTCAGCACCAGCGCCGGCATCAGCCCGACGCGCGTAACACCAAACAGGCAGGGGCGTTCCATTCCATCTCTCCCAAGGCCACCGCGAGCGTCGCCCGACCTTCCCGCGTGGCGCAGCATCGGAGTTCGCGCCAGTCACCGAGTCGAGCGGCTCCTCATAACATCCGATCCGCGATTTCGTCCCGTCCTGGCGAGCCATGCGATGACGGTGTGGCTTCCCTGTGGCCGCGCGCCGCTGCGGGCGGCAGGCTGGCCAAACCGGGCCGGGTTCGCCATATAGGCGCGGCGAGGACGAGAGCATGAGCGCGCTGGACAACCGCCTGTTCGCCAAGATGAACGGCATCGGCAACGAAATCGTGGTGGTCGACCTGCGCGACCAGCCTGCGCCGGTGACGCCGGCCGATGCGCGGGCGGTGGCGACGCATGTGCCCTACGATCAGCTGATGCTGCTGCAGCCGGCCCGGCTGCCCGGCACCGAAGCCTTCGTCCGGATCTACAACAATGACGGCTCCGAATCCGGCGCCTGCGGCAACGGCATGCGCTGCGTCGCGCGGCAGATGTTCGCCGGCAGCGACCAGAACGGCCTGACCTTCGAGACCCGCGCCGGACTGCTCAATTGCTGGCGCGGCCCGGCCGACGGCCTCTACACCGTCGACATGGGCGAGCCGAAGTTCGGCTGGCAGGACATTCCGCTGGCCGAGGAATTCCGCGACACCCGGATGATCGAATTGCAGATCGGCCCGATCGACGCGCCGGTGCTGCACACGCCTTCGGTCGTCAGCATGGGCAACCCGCACGCGATCTTCTGGGTCGACGACGTGAACGCCTATGATCTCGGCCGGTTCGGACCACTGCTCGAGAACCATCCGATCTTTCCGGAGCGGGCCAACATCACGCTCGCCCATATCGTCGATCGCCAGCACATCACGATGCGGACCTGGGAGCGCGGCGCCGGGCTGACCAAGGCCTGCGGCTCGGCCGCCTGTGCGACCGCGGTCGCGGCCGCGCGGCTGAAGCGCACCGAGCGGACTGTCGAGATGACGCTGCCGGGCGGCCCGCTCACCATCGAGTGGCGCGAGAGCGACAACCACGTGCTGATGACCGGCGGCGCCGAATTCGAGTTCGAAGGCCGGTTCGATCCGGCGCTGTTCGCCCGCGCGCTCGACCCGACTGGCGCCTGATGGCCGTCGAGGTCGTTACCTTCGGCTGCCGCCTCAACGCGTTCGAGTCCGAGCTGATCCGGCGCGAGGCTGAAGGCGCCGGCCTCGCTGACACCATCGTGGTCAACAGCTGCGCGGTGACCAACGAGGCGGTGGCGCAGGCGCGGCAGCAGATCCGCAAGCTGAAGCGCGCGCGCCCCGAGACCCGGATCATCGTCACCGGCTGCGCGGCGCAGACCGAGCCGGCGACATTCGCCGCGATGGCCGAAGTCGACCGCGTCATCGGAAACGACGACAAGACCCGCAGCCACGCCTGGCACGCCGCCAAGGGCGCGCTCGACGCAGGCCCGAGCTTCGGACTCGACAGCGAACAGAAGATCGCGGTCGCCGACATCATGGCGGTGCGCGAGATGGCGCCGCATCTGCTGGACGGTTACCAGAGCGGACTGCCGCGGGTGTTCGTGCAGGTACAGAACGGCTGCGACCATCGCTGCACCTTCTGCATCATCCCGTATGGCCGTGGGAATTCCCGCTCGGTGCCGGTCGGCGCGGTGGTCGAGCAGGTGCGGCGGTTGGCCGAGCGCGGCCACGCCGAGATCGTGCTGACCGGGGTCGACCTCACCAGCTACGGCGCCGACCTGCCGGGCACGCCGAAGCTCGGTGCCCTGGTTAAGAAAGTGTTACGGCACGTGCCGGAGCTGCAGCGGCTGCGGATCTCGTCGATCGATCAGGTTGAGGCCGATCGCGATCTGATCGATGCGCTCGCCACCGAGCCGCGGCTGATGCCGCATCTGCACCTGTCGCTACAGGCCGGCGACGATCTGATCCTCAAACGGATGAAGCGCCGGCATGCGCGCGCTGACGCGATCGCATTCTGTGCCGAGGCCCGGCGACTGCGGCCCGACATCGCGCTCGGCGCCGATGTGATCGCCGGATTTCCAACTGAGACCGACGAGATGTTTCAGCGCTCGCTCGACCTGGTCGAAGAATGCGGCCTGACTTTTCTACATGTGTTTCCGTATTCGCCGCGGCCCGGCACGCCGGCGGCGCGGATGCCGCAGCTCGACGGCCGCGTGATCCGCGATCGCGCCGCCCGGCTGCGTGCCGCCGGCGAAGCAGCGCTGCAGCGGCGGCGGGCCGCCGAGATCGGCGCGACCCGCGCGGTGCTGATCGAGAGCCCGACGCAGGGCCGCACCGAGCACTTCCTTCCGGTCGCGATCTCAGGCGCGACGCCCGGAGATGTGCAGACCCTGCGGATCACCGGTCACGACGGTGCGCGGCTGACCGTATAGCGACGCCAATTACTTCAGCGTCCAAACGCCGGTGTGTTTGATTTCGGAATCTTCCAGTTCGCGCGTCACCGGCACGCCGTAGCTCGCAAGCTGCACGAGCTTGTCTTTCGGCAGATAGTAGCGTCCGGGATCGCCGATCAGCACTTGCGCGCCCTGTGCTGCACGGCCTTGCAGGAAGGTGAAGGCAAGCCCGGCGATGTCCTGCTGATAGAAGATATCGCCGGCCAGCACGGCCTGAGCCGGCAGCGGATGCGGCCCGGCAAGCAGATCGTCGCCGCAGACCTCGATCACGACGCCATTGGCCGCGGCATTGACCAGGATCGCCTCGCGGGCAAAACCATCGATATCGAACGCGGTGACCTTGCGCGCGCCGGCCTTCATCGCCGCGATCGCCACCAGCCCGGAGCCGGAGGCCAGATCAATCACCTCCTTGCCGGCGACATCCTGCGGATGATCCATCACATAGCGCGCCAGCGCCTGCCCGCCGGCCCAGGCGAACGCCCAGAACGGCGGCGGCAAACCGGCCTCACCGAGCTCTTCTTCGGTCTTGCTCCACAGCGGCAGCGCCTCGTCGGCGACATGCAGCACCACCTCCGGCACCAGCGGCACCTCGTGCAGCCGGGTGTTGGCATGGATGAAGGCGATCGGATCGGTAATGGCGGAGCTGCTCATCGCGCGGTGATGGGCGAGCGGCGGAGAGATGTAAAGCGTTGCCCAAAGGCCAACCACGTCATCGCCCACGCAGGCGGGCGATCCAGTATCGGAAGAGAGCCCGAGGTCGATCGCGAACGCTCTGGAATACTCGATCCCCCGCATCCGCGGGGATGACGTCACAATAATCAGGGCACCTTGGGGCTAAAGCCCGCCCATCTTGCAGACCAGCTTCCATTCCTCGGCGGTGACCGGCTGAACCGACAGGCGCGAGTATTTCAGCAGCGCCATTTCGGCGAGGCGGGGCTCGGCCTTGATGGCGGCGAGGGTCACGGGCGTCTTCAAGGGCTTCTCGGCCTTGATATCAACGCAGACGAACTTGCCGCTGGCATCGGTTGGATCCGGGTAGGCTTCACGGATGATCTCGGCGATGCCGACGATCTCCTTGCCCTCGTTGGAGTGATAGTAGAACGCGCGGTCGCCGCGGCGCATCGCCACCATGTGCAGCTTGGCGGAGTGATTGCGTACGCCGGTCCAGGCTTCGCCCTCGGCACCCTTGGCGACCTGCTGGTCCCACGACCACACCGACGGCTCGGATTTCACCAGCCAATACGCCACGTCTATTCCTCCGCCTTGAGCGGCCGCGTCAGCAGCCCTTCGATCGCTGCATCAACGCTGAGCTTGCCGCTCAGCACCGCCGCTACCGCGGTCGAGATCGGCATGTCGATGTCCTTGGCCTGCGCCATCTCCAGCAGCACCGGCGCGGTGTAGTAGCCTTCCGCCAGCTTGCCGTGCGCGGCGGTCTCGATCTGCTCGCCGCGGCCGAGCGCCATGCCGAATGAGAAGTTGCGCGACTGCGGCGTCGAGCAGCACATCGTCAGATCGCCGAGACCCGACAGGCCGTGCATGGTCTCGATCCGTGCCCCATAGGCCTTGCCGAACCGCACCAGTTCGACGAAGCCGCGCGTCGTCATCGCCGCCAGCGCCGACGCGCCGAGCTGGCGGCCCTCGACGATGCCGGCGGCGATCGCCAGCACGTTCTTGGTGGCGCCGCCGAGTTCGACGCCGCGCACGTCGGTCGAATGATACGGGCGGAAGCTGCCGGAATTCATCGCCTGGGCCAGCGCCTGCGCGCAGGCCGCATCGGTGGCGGCGATCGTCACCGCTGTCGGCAGGCCGCGCGCCACGTCCGCCGCAAAGCTCGGCCCCGACAGGATCGCCGGGATCGCGGCCGGTGCCGCTTCGGCAACGATCTCGGTCATGAACCGGTGGGTGCCGTGCTCGATGCCCTTGGCGCACGCGACCAGCGGGGTTCGCGGCGCGATCAGCGGCTGCAGCGACGTCACCACCTGGCGCAGCACCTGTGCCGGCACCACCAGCAGCAGCGCGTCGGCGCGCGCCGCCTCGGCGAGGTCGCGCGTCACCTGGATCGAGGATTCGAGCCGCACGCCGGGCAGGAAGCGGCTCTCACGCGCCGCAATCAGATGCTCGGCATTGCCGGCATCGTGCTCCCACAGCGTCACGCTTCGGCCCGCCCGCGCGGCGGTCTGCGCCAGCGCCGTGCCCCAGGCTCCGCCTCCGAGCACGGCAATCGACTTCAACGAACTCATCGCAACATCATCCAAGCCATCGACTTGAGCCCGGCCTTAGAACCCGGCGCGCGTGTTGGCAAATTTGGCCGGCGCGGTGGCGCCAGCGTCGAGCAGCCAGCGCGCGCGCGGCGCGGTATCCATCGTGTCGGTGAGGCCGAGCGCCAGCCGTTCGGCGCCGGCCCAGGCGATCATCGCGCCGTTATCGGTACACAGCGCCGGCGGCGGCACCATCAGCGTGGTCTGCGCCTTGGCGGCGACTTCACGCAGCATCCGGCGGATCGCCTGGTTGGCGGCGACACCACCCGCCGCGACCAGCGCTTTCGGCGGGCCGAACCGTTCTTTGAACAGACGCAGCCCGGTGCCGAGCCTGTCCGCCACCGAGTCGAGCACCGCGGCCTGAAAGCCCGCGCACAAATCGTTGACGTCCTGCGGATCGAGCGGCGTCAGCTTGCCGGCCTCGTTGCGCACCGCCGTCTTCAGGCCGGACAACGAGAAATTGGCATCCTGGCGGCCGAGCATCGGGCGGGGGAATGCGAAGCGGTTGGGATCGCCGGCTTCGGCCGCGCGTTCAACCTGCGGGCCACCGGGGTAGGGCAGGCCGAGCATCTTGGCGATCTTGTCGAACGCCTCGCCGACCGCGTCGTCGACCGTCGTCCCCAGCCGGACGTAGTTACCGACGCCGAGCACGGCGACGATCTGGGTGTGGCCGCCCGAGGCCAGAAACAGGCAGTAGGGAAACTCGACCGCATCTGTCAGCCGCGGCGTCAGCGCGTGAGCTTCGAGGTGATTGACCGCAATCAGCGGCGTGCCGTGCACCAGCGCAATCGCCTTCGCTGTGGTCAGCCCGACGATGACGCCGCCGATCAGTCCAGGGCCCGCGGCCGCGGCCACCCCCGACAAACCGGCAAACGCCACGCCGGCTTCGTTCATCGCAGCGGCAATGATTCCGTCGAGCACGTCGACATGGGCGCGCGCGGCGATCTCAGGGACGACGCCACCAAACGGGGCGTGCTCGTCGGTCTGGGAACGTACAATATTGGAGAGAAGCCGGCCGCTACCGTCGGCGCGGCGCTCGACCACGGCGGCTGCGGTTTCATCGCAGGTGGTCTCGATCCCCAGCACCAGCAAGGCTTGTTCACTAGTCAAATTGAGCCCTTGCGTTTGCGCCCGAACCAGCGTTCTCCTTGCCTCGCGTAGCATTGCGGGGTCTTGGAATGCAATCATCCCCTTGGCGCCCTGCGGCCCCGGCAGATTGCGTGGGAGCAGCGAAGCGGGGCGCTGCGGCGCGACCGGTTTTCACGCGGCTCAGGGTCATGCGGCCGGGCTACTTTGGATTCACTCTCATCAATCGACAGCCGAGGACGTAACGCGTGGCTTTGCTCGTCACCCGCCCGCAACCCGACGGCGACGCGACTGCGAAGACGCTGCGCGCCAAGGGTTATGTCGTGTTGCTGGCGCCGATGCTGCGGTTCGAGCCGGTGCCGTTCCCCGACGATCCCGACGCGCACTACACCGGCGTGATCGTCACCAGCGCCAATGCGCTGCGTGCGCTGGACGACCAGCCGGTGCTGGCGCGGCTGTTGAAACTGCCGCTGTTCGCGGTCGGCAAGCACACCGCCCGCAAGGCGCAGGACGCCGGCTTTAGCGACGTGATCATCGCCGACGGCGATGCGGCCAAGCTCAGGATCAAGATCCGCGACACCTTCAGCGGGAAAGACAAGCTCGCTGGCGCGTTGCTGTATCTGGCGGGCGCCGATCTGTCGCGCGACCTCGCCGGCGAATTGCGCGAAGATGGTTTTGAGGTGGTGATGCAGACGGCCTACCGGATGGTGCCGGTGCCGAGCCTGCCGGCCGAGGTGTGCGACGCTTTCGCGGCTAATCGCATCGAGGCTGTGCTGCACTACTCGCGGCGCAGCGCCCGGGCGTTCATCGACGCGACGCGGACCTCCGGCATCGAGATTTCGGCGCTGGCAATTCCGCAATGCTGCCTGTCGGAGGCGGTCTCCGAGGTGGTGCGTGAAGCCGGCGCCAACCAGGTGATGGTGGCGCGCAAGCCGGACGAAAAGGCGCTGCTCGAAGCGCTGGATCGGGCGCTCAGCCCGGCCAAAGTGAATTGATGCCGCGCCGGACCGCCGGCGCCGACAGGTAGCGACGAGGAAAATCCAGGGATGGTCCAGAACAGGCCCGAACACGAACAGGCTGCGGAACCGGCCGAGCTGGCTCAGCCGACCGGCGGGGAGACCAGCGCCGCGCCCGCCGGCGCCGAGGCGGAAGCCGCGGCGGAGACAGCACCCGAGGCCGAACCGGCGCGGGGACCGGAGCAGGCGTTCGACATCGCCGCCGATCAGCGCGAGCAGGCCGAACAGGCCGCCGGGCTGCCGGAACCCGAATTTGCCACCACCACGGCTGCAGCCGATGCGTCGGCGACCGCGCAAAGCGCCGCAGCGCCGCGGAACAGCATCGCGTCGCTGATTCTGCCGCCGGTGCTGACGATCGCGATCGCCACCGGCCTCGTGGTCGGCGCCGCCAAGATGGGGCTGTTGCCGCAGTTCCTGTCGTCGACCAGCGTTACCGCCCCGCAGGCCGATCCGACGGCGCTCGACGCGCTGAACGCACGGATCGCCAAGCTCGAAGCCGCTCCCGCAACCGGCGGCGCCGCAGCCGCGCCGAGCGACACCGCGGCGCTGGAAGCGCTCGCGATCCGGATCACCAATCTCGAAGCGCGGCCAAAGGCGGCGGCCGATGGCGCGGCCAATTCCGATACCGCCGCTACCGGCCGGATCGACGCGCTGGAGAAGTCGGTGGCGTCGCTGCGCGACGATCTGACCGCGCTACGCGGCCAGACCGATCAGCTGGCCGCGACCATCAAGGAGCTGAAGGCGTCGCCGGACGCCAGCGCTGGCGAGGCTAAGCCGACTGCGGACGCAGCCGCCGCTGACAAGACGGCCGCGCTGGAGCAGACTACCGCCGCGATGGCGGCGATCGATCGGCGCCTCGACGCACTGGAAACTGTCGCCAAGGCCGAAGCCGAAAAACCCGCGCCGAAGACGGCCCCCGCTGAAGACGGCGCGTTGCGCCGCGCGGTCGCCGCCACCTTGCTCGACCTCGCGGTCACGCAAGGCCAACCGTTTCAGGCGCTGCTGAAGGCCGCGGCGCCGCTCGCGCCCGATGCTGGCGCGCTGAAGCCGCTCGACCGCTTCGCTGCGACCGGCGTGCCGAGCGCCCGTGCGCTCGGCCAGGAGCTGGTCGACCAGCTGCCCGGCCTGCTGCCCGACAAGAGCACCACGAACGCCAACTTCATCGACCGGTTTCAGGCCAACGCCGAGCGGCTGGTGAAGATTCAGCGTTCGGACGCAGTCGAAGGCATCGATCGCACCGCGATCGTCGGCCGGCTGACCGCGGCCGGCAAGCAGGGCGACATCGCCGCCGCGCTGAAGGAGCTGAAAGCGCTTGCGCCGGGTGACCGCGCTCCTGTTCAATCCTGGATCGACAAGGCCGAGGCGCGCGACCAAGCGCTCGCCGCGTCCCATGAATTCGCCACCGCAGCGCTCGGGGCGCTGCAGAAACCGTCGCCATAGGTCTGCCCATGCTGCGCATCGTTCTGTTTCTCGTGATCATC
This sequence comes from Rhodopseudomonas sp. P1, assembly GCF_039642825.1. Taxonomy (NCBI): domain Bacteria; kingdom Pseudomonadati; phylum Pseudomonadota; class Alphaproteobacteria; order Hyphomicrobiales; family Nitrobacteraceae; genus Rhodopseudomonas; species Rhodopseudomonas sp. P1. Next base: position 274,738 of record NZ_CP088006.1, read on the forward strand.
GCGCTCGCGGCGGCGGGCGCTGCCTGGGTGGCCGAACAGCCCGGCGAAGTGGTGCTGTCGTGGAACGACTGGAAGGCGTCGATGACGCTGCCAGTGTTCGCGCTGGTGCTTGGCGCCGGCGTGGTCGCCGTGATGCTGGCCTGGGCGATCATCCTCGGCGTGCTGCGCGCACCCGGCTGGATGAAGCGCGGCCGCAGCTCGCGGCGCAGCGCCCGCGCCCGCAACGCCATCACCCAGGGCCTGCTCGCCGTCGGTCATGGCGACAGCAGCGCCGCCCGTGCCCACGCCAACGCGGCGCGGCGGCACGCCCCGCACGATCCGCTCGCTTTGCTGCTGCAGGCGCAGTCGGCGCAGCTCGAAGGCGACCGCGAGGGCGCCCGTCGCGCGTTCCTGGCGATGGCCGCCCGCAAGGACACCAAGTCGCTCGGCATGCGCGGGCTGTATATCGAGGCGCAGCGCGCCGACGATCCCTATGCGGCCCTGGCGATCGCCGAAGAAGCGCTGCGGCTGCAGCCGACCTGTGCCTGGGCGTCGCAGGCGGTGCTCGGTTTCCGCTGCGCCCGCTCGGACTGGACCGGCGCGCTGGAGATTCTCGAGCGCAATCTCTCGGCCGGCCTGATCGACAAGAAGGCGTTTCGCCGGCAGCGCGCGGTGCTGCTGACCGCGCGGGCGACCGATCTTGAAGAAAGCGACGAGAGCCTCGCCCGCGACAGCGCGCTGGAAGCCAACAAGCTGGCACCGACCCTGGTGCCCGCGGCGGTGCTGGCAGCCAAATATCTGGCCGAAGCCCATCAGGTTCGGCGCGCCATGAAGGTGATCGAGGCCGCCTGGCAGGCGCAGCCGCATCCGGACCTGGCCTCGACCTACGCTAACCTGAAGCCGGGCGACACCGCGACTGCGCGGCTCGGCCGGGTCGAGAATCTGGTCGCCAAGGGTCCGCAGCAACTCGAGAGCGCCGTTGCGATCGCCCGCGCGGCGATCGACGCTGGCTCGTTCAGCCGCGCCCGCGCCGCACTGCAGCCCTATCTCGACATGCCGACCCAGCGCGTAGCGATGCTGATGGCCGAGATCGAGCACGGCGATCGCGGCGACACCGCGAAGGCGCGGGCCTGGACGCTGAGGGCAGTGCGCGCGCTGCACGACCCGGTGTGGACCGCCGACGGCTATGTGTCGGATCACTGGCGGCCGGTATCGCCGGTCACCGGACGGCTCGACGCGTTCCAGTGGCAGGTGCCGGTGTCGGCGTTGCCGTCCAATAAGGTCGAGGTGATCGACGACAAGTTCCACGACGCCCTGATCGCCTCGGCGGCCGGCGAAGCGCTTCCCGCCAGCACGACGGCGGAAGCCGTCACCGTCACGGTGGAGGCGGCCCCGGAAACACCGATCGTGACGCCGAAGGAAACCACCGTTGTGGCCGATGAGCCCTCCAAATCGGACAAGCCAGCCAAGGCGACTGAGGCTCCGACTGAGGTGGCGGCCGCACCGGCGTCGTCTGCGGCGCCGCTGTTCCACCGCCGCAAGGAGGCGGCCCCAGTGATTCCGATCGTGCGGGCTCCCGACGATCCGGGCGTCGACGAAGACGCGGCACCTGAAGAGTTCGCCGAACGCTCGCAGGCACCGGCGGCCGGGCAGAGCACTGGCTGGCGGGGTTACCGGCCGCCGCGCTGAGCCCTCGGCGCGGTTCGGTTATTGGGACGACGTTCAACAAAACCACACCGGCGGCCGCCGGTTCAGGCACCCTGGTTCTTGCCAATCAGGCCGCCGCCCGATATCAGGGGCCGACGTTTCGGGCCGCTTCGTCAGCGCGCTCGCGGTCGCCGCAATAGCTCAGCTGGTAGAGCACGTCATTCGTAATGACGGGGTCGGGGGTTCGAATCCCTCTTGCGGCACCACCCTTTCTTCACCGCACCGATCCTGATCCGCCACGCCCCGCGTGAGTTCGAGTGCAGCCGGGCCTCGGCTTCCAAGGGCTTGGTCAGGACGCTTCCGAAGCAAGCGCGTCCAGTGGAACATCTCTGTTGTCCCGGGTGTGATCTGGACGCCGAGCGGTCTCCATCCTGGCTCGCTCAAGCGCTTGGCACGACTAGGCCTGCCTTGGAGCGAACACCTGTCTGGCTGCATCGAACGCCCAGCGGAGCGTTCGGAGACATAGTCGACACATCGGACTGCGTTGGACGGGGCAGGGGGCGATGCTCCGTATCTTGGCCAGGCACAACCTCAAGACATTCGCCCGCCCCAAATAGAAAAGCCCGCGCGATGCGCGGGCTTTTGTTGGTACCGGCTCACCCGCCAGGGTGAGCCTCAATGTGATGATCTCAACGCTTGGTTTTGATCGTCGCGCCTTCAATGACTCGAGGAGGCGCGTTCAGGGTCGCGGAAGAGGCGCCGATCAGGCGCGCTTCGGAACGCCCAAACCGTTGTGCAGCCAGCTGCTCCACGATCGCGACAGCGTCTCGCTGACCGTCCGGCCGTCCGTGAACAGCATCTCGCGGGCATTGCTGACGGCCCCCTTCAGATCCATCCACATTTCCTTGAGATTGGCCAGAATACCGTTCGTGCCGTCGAGGACCCGATGGCTCTTCAGCTTGGCCAGCTCGATCAGCGACTGCTGGATCTTGGCGATCGACCGCGCGATCCGGCCGATTTCATCCGAGCGGCTCAGCGCATGGATACGAACGCTGGTGTCGCCAGAGGCGAGGCGTTCCACGTCCTTCTCCAGTTCGCCGAGCGGGGCGAGCAGGCCGCGCGAAATCCGGGTGCCGACCAGACCGACCACCGCGAACACCACGACACCGGCGAGCAGCAGCATGGTGCGGGCAGCGCCGACACCGTAATCCGGAGTCGAGGTGACCACCGTCTCCGAAGCCTGAACCACCAGACCCTGACCTTCGTACGATGCCGGCATCACCACGGGCCCGGCATCCTGCTGCATCACCAGCATGCCGACGATGCTGCCGTCCGCGGCGCGGACTGGCGACAGCGTCGCTCCCCCTTGGCCGACCAGGCGGTCGAGCGACGCAACGCTCGCAGCCTGCTTGGCATGGCTATCGGTGACCTTGTGCAAGACCATTTCGCCCACACCACCGATGGCGACCGAGGCGAACAGCGTAATTCCCAAGACGAGGATCGAGATCTTCTGGGCTAGGTTTCGGTTGGACAGATCGAATTGCATCGTAGTTCTCCAGCTTTCTTCAATTAGGGGCGGCTTGCCCCCTAAGGTGAACAGCGTGAACAACGCTTTACTTATTAACGTTAACGATTTGCTAACTCCCGCGTAGGCCTGCTTGGGACCACGCTAAGAAAACGCCTCACGCTGGAACGGTGAACGAGCGCTGGTAACCAGGCACTCGTTCGAGAGAATCGCGAATCACGGTGAGCCAATTAGCCGTCTAACTCTTTGATTAAACAGGTAGTTGCTCAGTAACTCACGGTCCGTGGAATCAGTTTTGCTCCGATTCGCGCGGCTGTAAATATATAGAGAAGTCAGTACCGTCGCTCGGCCGATCGCAATGGGAGTAAGTCGGCTTCACTCCTTTGACGGAGCCCCGATCGAGCGGTGTTCGTTTACTAATTCCCGACACCTGACATACCGCTCGGCAGATCTACCGTCATGCCGAAGTAACAATCGGTGACGCCGCTGCCTCGCGGCTTCTGCAGTGGCACGCAGCTTCGATCCTGATCATATGGACGCCGATCTGGCGCCCAGGTCCGGGGCGCACCTCGGCCGAGCAGACGCGTTCATGCGCCGCGACCCTATGCCGCTGGCCGTGCTGCGCTGCAGTCCGGCGCCGCCGCCTGATCGCGGCGGCAGATGCGAATGCTTCGTTTTGATCCAGAGCAAAGACGAGTCTCCGTTTCCGGGGCTCCCTTCGCACCGCGGCAACGGCGCTGCCGGCTTTTCGACGGGCCAACAGCCGCGCGAGGCGATCCAATCCCTGCTTCCCCTCGGCAGCGGCCACGGTCTCATCGCACTCGTTCAGCATTCTGTTTTTTGGTCGAGGGCAACCAGATCGAGTGCGTGCCGTGCATACTGAAAGCATTGTCTCGACTGTTATTCCACATCTCGTCGTCAAACACACCTCCGCCAGGACCCGCGTTGCGCAGGATCCGGCGGAAGCTCGCGCCGCGGAACTCGCCCGACTCCTGATCGCGCCGAACCTCGCCGATGCGTTCGACCTGATCGACAAATCACTGGCGCGGGCTGCGTCGCCGACCGCGTTGTTCACCGGCCTGTTCGAACCGACCGCCCGCAGCCTCGGCAATCTGTGGAGCGAAGACGCCTGCAGCGAATTCGAAGTCACGATCGGCCTCTGCCATCTGCAGACGGCGATGCGCCGGATCAGCTTCGATCTGTTGTCGGCGCCGCTGGCGCGTTCGCAGCCGCGCAGCGTGCTGCTGGTGTCGCAGCCCGGCGAGCCGCATTCGTTCTGTGCGGCACTGCATGCCGAGCTGCTGCGTCAGGCCGGTTGGAATACCGTGAGCGAATTCCCCGACACTGATCGCGCGCTGTCGGATCTGGTCGCCAACGGCTGGTTCGATGCCGTCAACATCTCGCTGTCGCCAGCGCTGCGCCGCGAGCACTGGCTGCCGCGGATGGCCGAGACCATCCGCAAGCTGCGCGCCGCGTCGCGCAACCCGGCGCTCGCAGTGGTCGCCAGCGGCCGCGTGTTCGCCGAACGCAGCGACGCCGTTGCTCTCGTCGGCGCCGACGCCGCGACGATTTCGTCGGTACAGATCGAGCGCTGCCTGATGCGCTCGTTGCTCAATCGCACGGCGCGTCCGGCGGCGAACTTCGCCTGGATCTGATCTTCGCCGCACCTTTCGTTCGTCTCGCGGCCGCTTCGGATACCGAGGCGGCCGTTGCGTTGAGTCGCACCTGGCATCTGTGTTGGCCGGATTGCCAACTCGCCCGACTCGCGCCCCGCCGCCATATTCCAATCGTGCGTCCGTGCTATCGGTGATGCCTTCAGAGGGGCTGGTCATGCAATCCGAAACGAAATCCTATCCGTTCGATCACCTACCGATGATCGACTACGACGCCCACCCGGCCTATGGGCGCGTGATGTCGATGCCGATGCTCGGCGCGCGGCTGAAGGCGATCACGATTTTCGGTTACGGATTCTGTCTCACCACCGCGCAGCGGATGATCGACGTCGAGCACCTGCCGCGCCCCGCGGAGGCCGGCAACCGCTTCGTCACCACGCTGCGCAGCCTGCCGACCTATCTGCGCCTGATCATGCTGCAGCGGCTTGGCCGGTTCAGTGCGGGCTCCGCCTACGCGCCGAAGACCGAGCGCGGCACCGCGGTGTTCGTCCCGCTCGCCCGCGACGGCTTTGCCGCCGTGCAGCTTGGTGCGGACAAAATCGTCGACCTGCGCAACCAGCTCGACGCCGCGTTCAAGACGCTCGAACATCGCGTCGCGATTCCGGGCGATCCGGATTCGACCCGCGTGGTGCTCGACCCGGCTGCTGCTCCCGACCTTTACAAATGGTTCAACCAGATCGCCGCCGACGCCGGCCTGACCGAGGCGGCCAGCGGCTATCTGAAACGCCCGGTCGGCATCGGCCGGATCGCCGCTGAAGTGACTGAAGCATCGAGCGGCGCGCTGTCGAGCCCGTTTGCCGATGTCAGCGTCGACGCTTCGCCATGCGACGGCTTCAAGGTCGACACCGGCTACAACGTGCTGAAGATGGTGGTGTATCTCGGCGAGACCGGCGCCGCGAACGGCCCGCTCACCTATGTGGCGGGCAGCAATCGTGCAGGCCGCCGGTTCTGGGACGCGATGATCCGCCGCGCCAATGATCTGTGCGGTCTGTCGTCGACGCTACCGGCCGCGCGCGAGACGTTCTACGCGCTGCCGGCCGGCCTGCAGCGCAAGGCGACGTTCGGCACCGATCTCGTCGCCGACAGCAACTTCACGGCGGCCATCGCCGAGAACCAGGTTGCGGTGACCAGCAGCCAGGGCAATGCGGTGATCTACGATCCGGCCGGCATTCACCGCGACGGAGCGCCGAGCCAGGGACGGCGCAGCGCCGTGATCGTGACCTTCACCGAACTGCCCCGCTAAGGCGCGGACCAACGCGGCGGGTGCTATCAGCGCCCGCCGAAAGCTTTCAGCGCCGCCGCCAATTCAGGATGGCTGGCGGCGTGATCAGCGACCGGGATGCCTGCGGCGATCGCGTCCCAGGCCTGCCGGATCGACGCCGCGCCCGCGGCCGGTCCCATCGGGTGGCCGAACACGCCGCGGCCGGGCACGAAGCCGAAATCGGCGCTGCCGACCTTGCGATACACAGTCTCCAGCGTCGCCGCAGAATCGCTGCCGCCTGGCACCGGCAGACACGGCTTGATCGGCCCCATCGGCTCCAGGCAGGCGCGGATGCAATCGAGCACCTCGCGCTCCGGCGTCATCATCCGCGGACCGAAGCCCGGCATGATCACGACGTCGAAGCCCGCCAATCGCTGCAGTCGCGTCATCACCCGCGAATCAATGCCGTAATTCGCCAGCCGGCTGAACGCGGCGATGAACGGGAAATGTGCCATCAGCGGCACGGTCGCGTGCTTACGCAGCATCCGCACTGCGGAGAGCCCGACCGGCATCGCATTGACCAGCAGCGCGCCGGCTCCCTTGGCGACCGCGACGTCGTGCAACTCGGTCAGCCGATCAACCTCGTCGGTGATATTGGCGAGATAGATTTTCGGCACGCCGGTTTCAGCCGAGGCTCGACGGCAGGCGTCGCCCAGCAGCGCCGCACGCTCCGCCAGCGGACACCATTCGACATCCGCCAGCATCTCATCGTCCTTGGCGATATCGAGACCGCCGGTCCAGCTCTGATAGCCGAGCTCGGCGAACGGCTGCGGCGGCAGGCCGATATTCGGCTTGATCACGCCGAAAAAGATCGGACGATCGAACGCCTGCAGTCGCTCGCGTAAGCCTGCGATGCCGAAGCGCGGACCATCGAACGCTGCGAGATAAGACTCGGGGAAACGGATGTCCTGCAGCCGGATCAGCGGAATGCCCGGCGAGAAGAACACCCCCTCGCCGCACACGGCTGACAACAGGTTGGGAATCTTTGCGCCGAAATTGCCGTGCGGATGCGCAATGGTGACGCGGCAGGCATGAACTGGCCCGCGCGCGGCGCACTCGACCGGAACACTGAATCCCGAAGGACGCGGCTCCGCCGACAGCTCCAGCACCTTGGCGGCGAAGCGCGGACGAAAATCTTCGTCGAACCCGACCCGGCGCCACTGTGCGGTCGACTGTTCGCTGCACAGATGCGCCGCAGCTTCCCGCGGATCGCCGGCGCATTCGAAATCGAAATCCAGCTCGATGTATTGGTCGAGGTCGAGATCGGCGCGCTTGGCGTAGAAGCCTGCGATGTCGTCCGGCGTCATGGCTGATGACCTGTTTGGTGATACCGCTGCGGTCATACGCGGGCGCGGCCCGCGTATCTATCCGGAATACCCCGTTCTTTCGGTGGAGGCGCGGGCGCGCGAAGCGCCTAGCTTACCCGATGATCTGCAGCTCGACGCCGCGGCGCTCGCGCGGACCGTCGAGCTCGATGAAGAACACCGATTGCCATTCGCCGAGCACCATGGCGCCATGCGCCACCGGAATCGTCTCCGACGAATTCATGAACAGACCGATCAGATGCGAGTGCGCGTTGTCGCGGCCGTCGACCGGATCGAGATTGTGCAGATAGTCGCCGTCGCGGGGCGCGAAGCGCTTCAGGAACGTCAGCATGTCGCGCTCGAGCTTTTCCTCGCGCTCATTGACGTTGATCCGCGCGGTAGTGTGCAGGCAGCTCACCGTGACCAGACCATCCTTGATGCCGCTGGCGGTGACGAAGCGGCGGACCTGATCGGTGATGTCGATCAGCTGGATCGGCGCGGTGGTGGCGAGTTCGATACGGTGACGTTGAATCTGCATGGCGACGTCCTGACTGGAACCGCCCGAGTGTTAGCCCGGTGCCCACGTCGGGGCAACGCACGGCGGTGCCGCATGCGCGACATGCGATCCGGTCGCAACCTGGCACGACCGTAACTTGACAGTGCGGGAGGGCTTCGCGATGACGCGCTGTTTGCATCCCTGCGTGTTGACGGAGCCCGCAGCGCCCAGTTCGATCTTCTTGCCCCGCCAGGACACGATTCCCGATGAGACCGGCCTATCGTAGCGATATCGATGGCCTGCGCGCGATCGCAGTGCTGCTGGTGGTTGGGTTCCACGCCTTTCCGGCGGAGGTCCGTGGCGGCTTCATCGGCGTCGACGTCTTCTTCGTCATCTCGGGCTTCCTGATCACGTCGATCATCTGCCAGGCGCTCGACCGCGGCGACTTCAGCTTCGCCACGTTCTACGCCCGCCGCATCAACCGCATCTTCCCCGCACTGCTGCTGGTGCTGGCGGCCTGCGCGATCGGCGGCTGGTTCCTGCTCTTTCCGGTCGATTATCGCGACGCCGGCAAGGCGATCGGGTTCGGCGCCGCATTCCTCGCCAACATCGCACTGCTGCATGACGCCGGCTACTTCGACACCGCCTCCGAGCTGAACCCGCTGCTGCACCTGTGGTCGCTCGGCGTCGAGGAGCAGTTCTATCTGCTGTGGCCGCCGGTGATCATTCTGGCGTGGCGCTGGAGGAACGGCGCCGTGGTGGCTGCGGTGGCGATCCTGCTGGCATCGTTCGTCACCAATCTGCTGCTGACACCGACGCACCAATCCGCCGCGTTCTATCTGCCGGTGACCCGGTTCTGGGAGCTGATGACCGGCTGCCTTCTGGCGATCGCCAAGGCGAACCGCGCGGCGCCATTCGCGCAGCACGCCGTCACGCTGCGCAACATCGGGGCGATCGCCGGCCTCGCGCTGATCGCAGCCGGCGCAGCCATCATCGACCGCAGCCGCGCTTTTCCGGGCTGGTGGGCGGTGCTGCCCGTGCTCGGCGCCGCGCTGCTGATTGGCACAGGCCCTAGCACCTGGGTCGGGCGGTGGCTGCTCGGCAATCGCGCCATGGTCTATGTCGGGTTGATCAGCTACCCGCTGTATCTGTGGCACTGGCCGGTGCTCGCCGCGATCCGGATCGTGCGGCTCGGCGAGGAGCCGCCGCCGCTGATGAAGCTGATCGCGGTCGTGGTGGCGTTCGGGCTTGCCGATTTCACCTATCGGTTCGTCGAACCGAAGATTCGCTACCGGCCGACCCGCGCCAAGACCGCCGCCACTTTCACCGGTGTCGCGCTGGTCGGACTTTTCGGCGCGGGTATCTACTTGGGAAGCGGCTTTCCGGCGCGCTTCAGCCCCAGCGTCCAAATCGTCACCCGCGATCATCAGGCCGAGGCGATGCCGGCGTATCGGCTGAAGAGCTGCTTCCTCGGCTCGGGCTCGACCTTCGCGCGCGAGTGCGATGACGCCGCATTGCCCGGTGTGCCGAGGATCACACTGTGGGGCGATTCCCATGCCGCGCATCTCTATCCCGGGCTGCGCGCCTTGCAGGAGAGCGAGGGCGGCTTTGTGCTGTCGCAATACACCACCGCGGGGTGTCCGCCGATCTTCGGCTACGTCAGCGTTCAAACACCGGGCTGCACCGCCGCCAACGCCAATGCGCGCGAGCGGCTGAACGCGATCAAGCCTGACACGGTGATCCTGGTGGCGCGGCAGTGGCACGACTACGACGGCGCCGACCGCGATCCCGCGGCGATCGACGCCATGATCAAGGCGACGCTCGCCGAACTGCGTAGCATCGGTGTCAGGCGGATCGTCGTGGTGGGGAAATTTCCGAGCTGGCGAACGCCGCCGAAGCGGATTCTGGCGCAGGCCTACCGGTCCGAGGCTGCCGGCCTGATCTCCGCATCCGAGATCCCGGCGCGCGACGGCCCGCCCCGGCTGGATCGCTCGGAAGCCGAAACCAATGAACGGCTGCGCGCTTTCTTCGCCGCGCAAGGCGTCGAGTTCATTTCGCCGACGCCGGTCTATTGCAACGACCAGGGCTGCCTGCTCGCGGTGCCCGGCAGCGGCACCCCGGTGACGTTCGACGGCAGCCACCTGACGATCGCGTCGTCGCAGTTCTTCGTCAGGCAGATCGCGAAGGAGCTGCTCGGCCGTTGAGTGTTTAGGCAGAAAGCTGCCGCGCGAGCACGGCCGGGAAGCATCGGTCGCCGAAGGATCGCGCGTCACTACCCCGATCACGATCGCCAACGGTGCAGCGGGCTCCGCGCGGTGTCATCCCGTGCGGGGCCCGATTTCGTTGCGGCGATCTAAAGTTCAGGACGAGCGTCGGGCGAATCAGAAGTCTGCTCGGCGCTTTGCGCGCGCGGACAACTACCGTCACGACAAGCGGATCGATAGACTGGAAAAGCAATCGCCTGATCTGGCGGATCTCTGGAGCGGGCGAAGGGATTCGAACCCTCGACCCCAACCTTGGCAAGGTTGTGCTCTACCCCTGAGCTACACCCGCATCCGAGAAACGGCGCGCCGTGGGCACGACCGTGGGCAGTCGTATGCCAAATGCCGCGAGCGATTGCAACAGCCGTTCGACATTTCATGTGCCGGCTTTTTGCGGATCGATGACCGCGTGAGAGATTTTGCCTCAAATGCGACCGAGCGCGGGGGCGAGGCGCGTCAGCCAGCGCAATCTCGACCCGGTCGGGGCTCGCTGACGGGGGCCGGCGCAGACCCGGTTCCCGTTGCAAATCGAACTTCCTGCGCCATCTAAAGCGAGGGCCGTGTTAAAACGGCGGACCGACCGACAACAGCGAGGACGACGTGACGATTTTGGAGCACGGCAGCGGTGCGGCGCCTCAGGCAGCCGCAGATCTGATCAAGGACACCACGACCCAGAGCTTCGTCCGCGATGTGATCGAGGAATCCAAGCGCCAGCCGGTTCTAATCGACTTCTGGGCGCAGTGGTGCGGTCCGTGCAAACAGCTCACCCCGATCCTGGAAAAGGCGGTTCGGGCCGCGAACGGCAAGGTCAAGCTGGTCAAGATGAACATCGACGAGCATCCGTCGATTCCCGGCCAGATGGGCATCCAGTCGATTCCGGCCGTGATCGCCTTCGTCGACGGCCGCCCGGCCGACGGCTTCATGGGCGCGGTGCCGGAGAGCCAGGTCAACGCCTTCATCGAAAAACTGACCGCCGGCATGCCGGGCGGTGCGCCGACTGCCGCCGAGCTGCTGCAGGAAGCCGAAGCGGTGCTGGCGGAGGGCGATGTCCAGACGGCGGCCTCGATCTACGCCGAAGTGCTGCGGGCCGATGGCACCAATGTCGCCGCGATCGCCGGGCTGGCCCGCTGCTATATGCAGACCGGAGCCACCGAACAAGCCAAGAAGACGCTCGGGCTGGTGCCAGAGGCCAAGCGCGAGGATGCCGCCGTCAAGGCGGTGCAGGCGATGATCGATCTTGCCGAACAGGCACAGTCGCTCGGCCCGATTGCCGAACTCGAACAAAAGGTCGCGGCCGATCCGCTCGATCATCAGGCGCGATTTGATCTGGCGATCGCGCTGAATGCCGCCGACCGGCGCGAGGATGCGACCACGCACCTGCTCGACATCGTCAAGCGCGACCGTAAATGGAACGACGACGGCGCCCGCAAGCAGCTGGTGCAGTTCTTCGACGCCTGGGGACCGACCGACGACGCCACCGTCGAAGGCCGCAAGCGGCTGTCGACGATTCTGTTCTCGTAATTGAAATTCAAAGCGCGGAGCCGGCGATGCCGATCAATGCCGCCTATCGCGGGCCAGCCGATCTTCCCGAGGTGATTCCGGTGTTTCCGCTTGCGGGAGCGCTGCTGCTGCCGCGCGGCCAGATGCCGCTGAATATCTTCGAACCACGCTATCTGGCGATGATCGACGATGCGTTGCGCGACGGCCATCGGCTGATCGGCATGATTCAGCCGGATACGGCGCATTCATCCGAGACCGCCGAGAAGCCGTCGCTGTTCAACGTCGGCTGCGTCGGGCGAATCACCCAGCTCGCCGAATCCGGCGATGGCCGCTACATCCTCGAATTGACCGGCGTCTCTCGCTTCAAAGTCGTCGAGGAGCTGGAGGTGCTGACGCCGTACCGGCAGTGCAAGGTCGACTATTTCCCGTTCGTCGACGATTTTACCGCTCGCAAGGGCGAGGATGAGGTCGATCGGGAGACCCTGCTGTCGGTACTGACCGACTTTCTCAAGGCCAACAACCTCAAAGTCGATTGGGACGGCGTCGAAAGCGCGCCGAACGAAGCCCTGGTCAACGCACTGGCGATGATGTCGCCCTATGGGCCGGCGGAGAAGCAGGCGCTCTTAGAGGCGCCCGATCTCAAGACCCGCGCCGAAATCCTGATCGCCGTCACCGAGATGGACCTCGCCAAGAAGCGCACCAGCGGCGACCCGCCGCTGCAGTGACGACACAGCAATTTGCGCGGGCGCGTTGACGGCGCCGCGCAGCTGTCCGATCAAGCCCGATGCGAGCCCGTTGTCCTGGAGCCTGAAGCTATGACCATTTCGCCGTCCGAGCGGCCCGACACCGTCGACCGCAAGCTGCTCGACATCCTGGTCTGTCCAGTCACCAAGGGACCGCTTGAGTTCGACGCCGCCCGCCAGGAGCTGATCTCGCGAGGCGCCAAGCTGGCCTACCCGATCCGAGACGGTATTCCGATCATGCTTCCAGAAGAGGCACGTCGACTCGACTAACGCCCCGCCGCGAGTGCGGCGAGATCCGGCGCCGTCACCCCGCGCTGAAATGCCAGCAGATCCAGCGTCGGCGGCTCGGCTCCGGTCAGGATCGACAGGCAGGCGTGGGCCTGGCCACGGTGGTGCGTCTGGTGATTGAAGACGTGACTGAGGATCTCGGCGCGCGGCTGATGGAACGATTTGCCTGAGGTGGTCGCGTACTCGACCACCCCGGCCAACGCCGCAGCGTCGTGGCCGTCGATCATCTCGATGATGCGCTCGTCCTCCGCGGCACGGGCACCCGCCAGCGCACGAAGGTCGTTGAACAAGATCTCATCGAGGCGGGTCGGCGCCTCGCCCGCGCCGGTCAGTCGCTTCAGCCAGATTCGGTCGGCCACCAGCACATGGTTGAGCGTGCCGTGCAGGCTGCCGAAGAACACACCGACGCTGCGCCGGTAGACGTCATCGGGCAGCGCCAACGCGGCCTGATAGAGCCGGGCGTTGGCCCAGCGGTTGTAGGCCGCGAATTGCGCGAAATGGCGTCCATCCATGCCCTGATTCCCTCTCGGCAGCACCGTAGCCAGGAGGCTCGTGCGGCACGGCTGAGATATTTCAGCTTTTTGCAACGCGCGAAGGGCGCCGACTTACAGCGCCTCGCCCTTCAGCAGCCGCGGCGTTTCGCCGGTGAGGCCGGCGGCCTGACGGATGAAGGCACCCTTCAGCGGCGGCAGGCGGTCGACCAGACCGAGGCCGATGTCGCGAATCCCGCGCAGCAGCGGCGAGTTGTTGGAGAACAGGAAGTTGAGCCCGTTGGTGGCGACGCCCATCGCCATGGTGTCGAACCGCCGCCAGCGCTGATAGCCCTCCAACACGTCGACCTGACCGGGATCGATTCCGAGCCGCGCCGCATCGACCACCACCTCGGCCAGAGCCGCGACGTCGCGCAGGCCCATATTGAGGCCCTGCCCGGCGATCGGATGGATCACGTGCGCAGCATCGCCGATCAGTGCAAGCCGCGGCGCGATGAACGACTGCGCGACGAAATAGCCGAGCGGAAACGACTTCGGCTTGTCGAGCGGCTTGACGTCGCCGAGCCGCAGCCCGAACCGTTTTTCCAGCTCGCGCTGGAATTCCTTCTCCGGCAGCGCGACGATCCGCTCGGCATCGCGGCGGCTCTCGCTCCACACCAGCGACGAGCGCCGGCCGGTGAGCGGCAGGATCGCGAACGGACCGGCCGGCAGAAAGTGTTCTTCGGCGCAGCCATTGTGGTCGCGCTCGTGCTCGACCGTGACGACAATGCCCGACTGGTCATAATCCCAACCATAGGTGGCGATGCCGGCACGCTGGCGCAGTCGAGACTTGGCGCCGTCGGCGGCGACCAGCAGGCTGGCATCGATCACGCTGCCGTCGCCGAGCGTGACGCCGATCGCTTCGGTGCGGGCGTCGTAGGAGGTGACCGGGGTGGCGCGCAGCTCGACGCCTTCGGCCTCGGCGCGCTTGGCCAGCGCTTCGACCAGATATTTGTTCTCGACCATGTGGGCGAACGGCTCGCCGGGCTGCACTTCGCCCGCGAACGTCAGGAACACCGGCCTGGTCGCATCTTCGAGATGGCTGTCGGTGACGATCATGTCGACGATCGGCTGCGCGGTCGGCGCCACCTCGTCCCAAACTCCGAGCGCCTCGAACAGCCGCCGGCACGCCGCGACGATCGCGGTGGCGCGCGGGTCGCGGCTCGGTCGCAGCGCCAGCGCCGGATCGGCAACGATCACCGGCACCTCGGGCCCGAGCCCCTGGCGCAGCGCCAGTGCCAGCGCCAAGCCGGCGAACGCCCCGCCCCCAATCACAATGCTTCGCGGTGCCGTCATATTTCTCACTCTCGCGCCATGATCCTTGCGCCCGGATCGGAGCTGGGCGAAACAGGTTTCAAGGACCAACCCGCTGTTGCTGGGGCGGTTTCTAACAGACAACGCCGGCGGTGGGAAATCACCTGCATGGCCGCGCGGCATTCCGCCCTGGTCGCTGTTGCGACGGGCCAACTTGTTGTTTCGACGCTTTGTTGCGCGTTGTCCCGCCTCGCCCGAACGCCCTGAAGGAGCTCGACCGGTGTCCAAGAGCCTGATCGATCTGATCTCGATTCTCGATCTCGAACCGCTCGAGGTGAATCTGTTCCGCGGCACCAGCCCGAAGACCAGCTGGCAGCGGGTGTTCGGCGGCCAGGTTATCGGCCAGGCGATGGTCGCCGGCTGCCGCACCGTCGAGAACCGGCTGCCGCATTCGCTGCATTGCTACTTCATCCTGCCGGGCGACCCGCAGGTGCCGATCATCTACCAGGTCGAGCGGTTGCGTGATGGCCGCAGCTACACCACCCGCCGGGTCACGGCGATCCAGCACGGCAACGCGATCTTCTCGCTGATGATGTCGTTCCACGACGACGAGCCGACCAACTTCGACCACCAGGACAAGATGCCCAACGTGCCGCCGCCCGAAGCGCTGTCGGCCGAGGAGATCATCAAGCAGCCGTTCTTCAAAGAGATGCCGGACTTCATCAAGCGCTATTACGAGAGCGACCGGCCGATCGAGCTGCGCCCGGTCGAGCTGTCACGCTATTTCGGCCAGAAGATCGATGACGGCCGCATCCACGTCTGGATCAAGACCGCCGCCAAGCTGCCGGACGATCCGGCGCTGCACATGTGTGCGCTGGCCTACGCGTCGGACTTCTCGCTGCTCGACGCCGTAATGGCGCGCTACGGCCGCACCCTGTTCGACAAGCGGATGATGCCGGCCAGCCTCGACCACGCGATGTGGTTTCACCGGCCGTTCCGCGCCGACGAATGGCTGCTGTACGCGCAGGACTCGCCGTCGGCGCAGGGCGGCCGCGGCCTGACCCGCGGCCAGATCTTCAAGACCGACGGCACCCTGGTGGCCTCCGTCGCCCAGGAAGGCTCGGTGCGCGAACGCCGCGAGGCGCCCAAGGGTTGACCGCCGCTCCGGCGCGGCGGCCCCTCGGCTGCCAGCAATGACGACCTCGAGCACCTAGCCTTCTCGCTGAGCAGTCAATCAGCTTATTTTCTGCGCGCCTTGCCGCTAAACCCGGCATATACACGGGACCGGAGCACCGCCGCGGCGGTGTCAAAAGGCTTTGCGCGAATGAGGGGCTAACGCATGAAACTGGTCGTCGCCATCATCAAACCTTTCAAGCTGGACGAGGTCCGCCAGGCGCTGACCGAGATCGGCGTTCACGGCATGACCGTCACCGAGGTCAAGGGCTACGGCCGCCAGCGCGGCCATACCGAGATCTATCGTGGTGCCGAGTACATCGTGAATTTCCTGCCCAAGCTGCGGATCGAGATCGCGGTCGATTCCGCGCTCGCCGACAAGGCGGTCGAAGTGATCACCCGCGGCGCCCGCACCGGCCAAATCGGTGACGGCAAGATCTTCGTCACGCCGATCGACCGCGCGCTGCGGATCCGCACCGGCGAGACCGACGTCGACGCGCTGTAAGCCGGCCTTCGACAGCCATTTCCCAACCCCGCGGAGCCGGGGGGCGCCGCGCACAGTTCCAACAGGACGGGCATCATGACCTTGTTGCTACGCCGCGCGGCGTCGGCCGCGACGGGCTACATCCTTGCAACATTCGGCCTTGCGGCAGCCGGCGTGACGCCGGCGCTGGCGCAGGGGACGGCCACGGCATCGGGTATCAGCCCGGCCGACACCGCCTGGATGACGGTCGCCACCGCCTTCGTGCTGATGATGACGATCCCCGGCCTGGCGCTGTTCTACTCCGGTATGGTGCGCAAGAAGAACGTGTTGGCCACGATGGCCCAGAGCCTCGCGGCCGTGGCGCTGATCTCGATCCTGTGGGTGGCATTCGGCTATTCGCTGGCCTTCACCGGCAGCGGCAGCCTGATCGGCTCGTTCGACCGGATCTTCCTGGCCGGCATGACCATGGACAGCGTCAATCCGGCGGCCAAGACCATCCCGGAAGCGCTGTTCATGCTCTACCAGATGACTTTCGCAGTCATCACGGTGGCGCTGGTGGCCGGCTCGGTCGCCGACCGGATGCGGTTTTCCGCCTATCTGTTGTTCTCGATCGGCTGGTTCATCTTCGTCTATGTGCCGCTGGCGCATTGGATCTGGGGCGGCGGCTTTTTGGGCGCGATGGGCGTGCTGGATTTCGCCGGCGGCCTGGTGGTGCACCTGTCGGCCGGCACCGGGGGCCTGGTGGCTGCGCTCGTGATCGGCCGACGCCACGGCTACGGCATGGAAAACCTGTCGCCGTTCGACCTGTCGCTGGCGGTGATCGGCACCGGCCTGTTGTGGGTCGGCTGGTTCGGCTTCAATGGCGGCTCCGCCCTGGCGGCGGATTCCCGCGCGGTGTTCGCCATCACCGCCACCCACCTCGCCGCCTGCTCGGGCGCGCTGACCTGGGGCGCGATCGAATGGATGGCGCGGCGCAAGCCGTCGGTGCTCGGCATGATTTCCGGCGCCGTCGCCGGTCTCGGCACCATCACGCCGGCGTCGGGCTATGTCGAACCCTGGCATGGCGTGGTGATCGGCATCGTCGCCGGCCTGATCTGCTATTGGGCCTGCACCTGGCTGAAGCACAAGCTGCGCTACGACGACTCGCTCGACGTATTCGGCGTCCACGGCATCGGCGGTCTCACCGGGACGTTCCTGGCCGGCATCTTCGCCACCGCCTCGATCGGCGGCGTCTCGGGCGCCCTCGAGGGCTCCTGGATGCAGCCGCTGACCCAGCTTGCCGGTATCTTGGTCACCTTCGTCTGGTCCGGCGTGGCCACCTATGTGCTGCTGAAGGCTGTCAGCCTGTTCGTGGCGCTCCGCGTCTCCCGCGAGCACGAGATCGAAGGCCTGGATATTTCGCAGCATGGAGAGGCGCTGCAGTAAGCCAGCGCCCGACTTTAGACTAAGCGTTATGCCCTTCGGTTGGGCAATCATTGTGTCCGCAAGCTGGCATGCCTGATTTTTGATCAGGCATGCCCACCTGTTGAGCGCGACCGAATAGCGCAGCTGGTGCTCCAGTGCCGCACCGCGAAAAAGGCGCTGATTCCGAAACGATTCCAAAGCCCCGCCGGACTGGCACGGCATTTGATTCTAAGGGGCCGGCTGTGCCCGCGTAGTGATGCTCCGCGTGGGGATTTTCAGTCGAGATCATTTCCCGGCCAGTTCGGTCGGGACCTAGCGGGGATAGGACCCATGAAAATTGTTATGGCGATCATTAAGCCATTCAAACTCGAAGAAGTCCGTGACGCCCTGACCGCCATCGGCGTTCACGGTTTGACGGTGACGGAAGTGAAGGGATACGGCCGCCAGAAAGGCCACACGGAGATCTACCGTGGCGCTGAATACGCGGTGAGCTTCCTGCCCAAGATCAAGATCGAGGTCGCGATCGCCAACGAGCAGGTCGAGAAGACCATCGAGGCGATCACCAGCGCCGCCAAGACCGGCCAGATCGGCGACGGCAAGATCTTCGTCATCGGCCTCGACCACGCAGTGCGCATCCGCACCGGCGAGGCCGACGCGGCCGCCCTCTGATCCCCTCACCTTCATTGCTTCACTCAGGAGACGACAAATGACGTTCAAACGTCCCTACGGCGCGGGACTGGCGGTCCTTGCGGCCGGCATGTTCGCCGCAACCGCGGCCTACGCCGAGCCAACGGTCAACAAGGGCGACAACGCCTGGATGCTCACCTCGACGGTGCTGGTGCTGTTGATGACCATCCCGGGCCTGGCGCTGTTCTACGGCGGTCTGGTCCGCTCCAAGAACATGCTCTCGGTGCTGGCGCAGGTGTTCTACACCGTGTGTATCGCCTGCATCATCTGGGCACTGTACGGCTACAGCCTCGCCTTCACCGGCGGTTCGGACTTCATCGGCGGCTTCTCCAAGGCGTTCCTCGCCGGCGTGACCACCGACTCCAAGGCCGCGACTTTCTCGGTCGACGCCAACATCTCGGAGCTGGTGTACGTCTGCTTCCAAATGACCTTCTGCGCGATCACTCCCGCGCTGATCGTCGGCGCCTTCGCTGAACGCACCCGGTTCGCCGCCGTGGCGCTGTTCATCCCGCTGTGGATCACCCTGATCTACCTGCCGATGGCCCACATGGTCTGGTACTGGGCCGGTCCGGACGCGATCAACGACGCCGCCAAGGCGCTCGCTGCCGCTGCCGACGAAGCCGCCAAGACTGCCGCGCAGGCCAAGCTCGACGAAGTCAACGCCGACTCCGGCTTCCTGTTCAAGAAGGGCGCGATCGACTTCGCGGGCGGCACCGTGGTGCACATCAACGCCGGCATCGCCGGCCTGGTGGGCGCCCTGCTGGTCGGCCGTCGCACCGGCTACGGCAAGGAGCTGATGGCTCCGCACTCGCTGACCATGACCATGATCGGCGCCTCGCTGCTCTGGGTCGGCTGGTTCGGCTTCAACGCCGGTTCGAACCTCGAAGCTTCGGGCGGCGCTGCACTCGCCATGACCAACTCCTTCGTCGCGACTGCGGCGGCGGCGCTGTCGTGGATGTTCGCCGAGTGGATCTTCAAGGGTCATCCGTCGGTGCTCGGTGCGCTGTCGGGCGCCGTCGCCGGTCTGGTCGCGGTCACCCCGGCCGCCGGCTTCTCCGGCCCGATGGGCGCGATCGTGCTCGGCCTGGTGGTCGGCGTGGTCTGCCTGTTCTTCTGCACCGTGGTGAAGAACGCGCTGAAGTATGACGACTCGCTCGACGTGTTCGGCGTCCACGCGGTCGGCGGTATCGTCGGCGCGATCGGCACCGGCATTCTGGTGAACCCGGCTCTCGGCGGCACCGGCGTGTACGACTACGTGGCCGGCAAGGTCGGCGACTACGACCTGACCACCCAGCTGATCTCGCAGTGCTGGGGCGTCGGCACCACCGTGCTGCTGTCCGGCATCGGCTCGGCGATCCTCTACAAGGTCGTCGACGTGATCGTCGGTCTGCGGGCCCCGGTGGAAGTCGAACGCGAAGGCCTCGACCTCGTCGAGCACACCGAGCGCGCTTACAACATGTAAGTTCTCCCGAGGGCGCGGCGCTCTCCAGACCGCCGCGCCCAGACCTACGGTTCGGGCAACTACCCGGCAATGTCCGAACCGTCGAGGGGTCCCAGCGCAAGCTGGGGCCCCTTTCTTTATGGCGCGGGGCAACGGCTATTGCGCCAAGGGGATTAATAGCCATCCGGAACGATCAGCTCGACGGTGGGAAAGTACGTGCGGTAGTGACGGGTATCGCGCGTCAACAGCGGCAGCTGCGCGTTCGCGGCATGTGCCCCGATAAAGAAATCCGGCAAGACGCCGGTCCTTACTCCACCCGCGCGCCGATACTGGACAAACGCCTTCCCGGCAAGAAACAGCGCTTCGCGCGGGATCGGCACAGTCTGAACTCCGAGAGTCCTCAAGCCGGCTTCGACAGTCTCGAGCTTCTGAAAACTGGCGGAGACCTCCGCAAGATCACATCGTTGATCAGCAACGGTCCTCGGCTCGCGGCCTCGCGCAATTTGGTCAGAGACCATCCCAACCAAATTGAATCATCGGTGAAGAAGTCGATCAGCACATTGGAGTCGACCAGCGTCACAGCTCAATCGTCGCCGCGTAGCAGGTTCATCAACTCATCGCTCGACAGCCCGGCATCGGCCGATCCGCGCGCCTTGCTCCAATCGCTCTCTAGGCCGGACGGATGGGCCTTCTCAACCACGACACGACCATTCGCGGCCCGCTTGAAGTCGACCTCGCCGCCAGGACCAACCCCGAGCGTTTCGAGGATGTCCTGCGGGATCGTCACTTGGCCCTTGCCGGTGATCTTGCTCGCCATACCGACCTCCGCCTGTTCGCGAGGCACCCCCATAATCTAGGCACGCCGCCCCCAACCGTCGATGGTTAATCGCGTCTTAACCTCGCCGTATCTATGGTGGCTGATCTGTTTCCGCTCGATCCACCATGGCGATCGGGTGCGGTGAAGACTGGCGTATTTCGAATGGCTTTGTCCGCTTCCACCACACCGGCGCGTGCGGCCGGCAGCGTCGACGCTACCGGGCAGAGCGAGCGCTCGCCGTTCGCGCGGCTGACCGAACTGCTGGCGCCGTATCAGCCGGGCCAAAGCCTGATCAATCTGTCGGTCGGGGAACCGCAGCATCCGGTGCCCGATTTCGTCGGCGCCGTGCTGGCGCGGCACACCGCCGAGTTCGGCCGCTATCCGCTGGCCAAAGGCATCGAACCGTTCCGCAAAGCCGCATCCGCCTGGTTGACCAAGCGCTTTGCGCTCGGTCGCGCCCCCGATCCCGAGACCGAAATATTGGTGCTGAACGGCAGCCGCGAAGGGCTGTTTCTCGCCGCGATCGCGGCCGCGCGCTACGTGCCGAAGCGCGACGGCACGCCGGCGATCCTGATGCCTAACCCGTTCTATCCGGCCTATGCGGCCGGCGCGCGCGCCGCCGGCTGCGAGGCGGTGTTCCTCTCGACCACGCTCGCCAATGGTTTCCTGCCGGATCTCGATCGGCTCGACGAGGCCACGCTAAAGCGCACGGTGGCAATCTATCTGGCTTCGCCGGCGAACCCGCAGGGCTCGGTGGCCTCGCGCGATTACTTCGTGCGGCTGAAGCAGCTCGCCGATCGCTATGGCTTCATGATCCTCAGCGACGAGTGTTACTCGGAGATCTACACCCAGGTCGCGCCCGGCAGCGCGCTGCAGGTCGCAGGTCCCGACTTCCGCAACGTCGTCGTGTTCCAATCGCTGTCGAAGCGATCGAATTTGGCCGGCATGCGGGTCGGCTTCGTCGCCGGCGATAAGGACTTTCTCAAAGCCTACCACGAGCTGCGCAACGTCGCGGGGCCGCAGGTGCCGATCCCGCTGCAGCACGTCGCGGTCGCCGCATATTCAGATGAAGCGCATGTCGAGGAGAACCGGCGGCTGTATGGGCTGAAGTTCGATCTCGCCGATCAGATCCTCGGGGCCCGTTACGGTTATCAGCGGCCCGCCGGCGGGTTCTGCCTGTGGCTCGACGTCTCCGCTCATGGCGGCGACGAGGCCGCGGCGGTGAGCCTGTTCAAGGACGGCGGCGTCCGCGTGGTGCCGGGCAGCTATCTGGCCCGACAGCAGAACGACGGCAGCAATCCAGGCGCCGGCTATATCCGCGTCGCGATGGTGCAGGACAGCGAAACCACCGCAGAGGCGCTGCATCGCCTGGTGCGGATTCTCGGATGATGCGCAGGGCCCCATGAGCATGCCGGCGATCGAACGAGCCTTTCCTCTGGTCGGACACCTCCCGCCCTCGGTGCGCGAGGTATTGGCGCGGCGGCTGCGCGAGCTTGCCGGCTTCGGCCTGATCGCCCTCGCGGCGGTGGCGGCAGCCGCACTCGCCACCTGGTCGGTGCAGGACCCCAGCCTCAGCCACGCCACCTCGCGGCGCATTCACAACCTGCTCGGCTACCCGGGCGCGATCGGCGCCGATCTGGCGATGCAGATCCTCGGCCTCGGTGCGATCGGACTGTTGATGCCGGTCGCGGTGTGGGGCTGGCGGATGCTCAATCACCGCCCCTTCGACCGCACCGCGCTGCGGATGGGCGCCTGGTTCCTGTGCACGATCTTCGCCGCCGGCTTCGCCTCATCGTTTCCGCATGACACCGCCTGGCCGCTGCCGACCGGGCTCGGCGGCGTGGTCGGCGACGCGCTGGTGCGGGCGCCGTCGCTGGTGTTCGGTCCCGGCCTGATCTTCCGCGTGATCCTCAGCTTCATCCTCGGCGCAGCGGTGCTGGCGACGTTCCTGATCGCAGGCGGTTTCGGATCTCGTGAGCGCGAACCCGACGAGGTGGCGTCCGATGAGGATCTGCCGCTCGAAGACGAAGAAGAATCCGACCGCGGCTCGGTGTCGCTCGGCTGGCTGGTGCACGCGATGCTGAGTGCAAAGGCCCGGCTGTGGCGGCTGGCGAAGCTGTCCTATCAGGGCCTCGTCAGCAGTGCACCCACGGCCGGCAAGCAGGGTTTCGAACGGCAGGAGCCGCGGCTCGGCGGCCGCTCCGCGCCGCCGATCGCCCCGGACGTCGATCACCACGACGACTACGAACCCGAGCCGGTCGACGAGATCGAAGACGACGACGACGACGACGAGGAAGCTCCTCCGGTCGCCCGCGCGCCGCGCAAGAAGGCGGCGCCGAAGCCAGCCGCCAAGAAGGCGCGGTTCGACCTGCCCTCGGTTAACGTTCTATCTGCCCCGAAGGCCTCGGATCGGCAGCCGCTCAGCAAGTCCGAGCTCGAAGCCAATTCCCGCGCGCTGGAAGGCGTGCTGCAGGACTTCGGCGTGCGCGGCGAGATCATCAAGGCGAGCCCGGGCCCGGTGGTCACGCTGTACGAGCTGGAGCCGGCCCCCGGCATCAAATCGTCGCGCGTCATTGGCCTCGCCGACGACATCGCCCGCTCGATGAGCGCGCTGTCGGCGCGCGTCGCGGTGGTGCCCGGCCGCAACGCGATCGGCATCGAACTGCCCAACGCGCATCGCGAGAAGGTTTACTTACGCGAACTGCTCAGCGTGAAGGACACCAACGAGACCGTGCACAAGCTGCCGCTGTGCCTCGGCAAGAACATCGGCGGCGAGTCGATCATCGTCGACCTCGCCCGCATGCCGCATCTGCTGATCGCAGGTACCACCGGCTCGGGTAAGTCGGTCGCGATCAACACCATGATCCTCAGCCTGGTGTACCGGCTGCGGCCGGATCAATGCCGATTGATCATGGTCGATCCGAAGATGCTCGAACTCTCCGTCTATGACGGCATCCCGCATCTGCTGACGCCCGTCGTCACCGATCCGAAGAAGGCGGTGGTGGCGCTGAAATGGGCGGTGCGCGAGATGGAAGAGCGCTACAAGCGCATGGCCAAGCTCGGCGTCCGCAACATCGACGGCTACAACACCCGCCTCGGCGAAGCCAAAGCCAAGGGCGAAGAGCTGACCCGCACGGTGCATACCGGCTTCGACAAGGAGACCGGTAAAGCGATCTACGAGGAAGAGAAGCTCGACCTCGAACCGCTGCCCTACATCGTCATCATCGTCGACGAAATGGCCGACCTGATGATGGTGGCCGGCAAGGATATCGAAGGCGCGGTGCAGCGCCTTGCCCAGATGGCGCGCGCCGCCGGCCTGCACGTGATCCTCGCGACGCAGCGCCCGTCGGTGGACGTCATCACAGGTACCATCAAGGCCAACTTCCCGACCCGCATTTCCTTCCAGGTGACGTCGAAGATCGACAGCCGCACCATCCTCGGCGAGATGGGCGCCGAACAGCTGCTCGGCCAGGGCGACATGCTGTACATGGCGGGCGGCGGCCGCATTAGCCGCGTCCACGGCCCATTCGTCTCCGACGAGGAAGTCGAGAAGGTCGTCAAGCACCTCAAGGCACAGGGCGCGCCGGAGTATCTCGAGGCGGTCACGGCCGAAGAGCCGAGCGAAGAAGACGGCGCGGTGTTCGACGCCACCGGCATGGGCGGCGACGGCGGCGGCGATCTGTTCCAGCAGGCGGTGGCGATCGTCAAACGCGACCGCAAGGCCTCGACCAGCTATATTCAGCGTCGGCTGCAGATCGGCTACAACCGCGCCGCGTCGCTGATGGAGCGGATGGAGCTCGAAGGCATCGTCGGCCAGGCAAACCACGCCGGCAAACGCGAGATCCTGGTCGCCGAAGAGGATTCCAACTTTTGAGGCGCGGGATCAGGGTCATGCAGGGAGCCGACATGGGGTCGCGAAATCGCCACAGCGCCCCTGTAGCGGCAGACCAGCACCGCGGCGACGCCGTCACGGCCGTGCAGGACATGAGCTTGATCAAACAATTCAACGACTTGATGCCGAATTGGACGACCGCGACCCGGCTGCGGCAGATTTGCGTCGCCGCCGCTGCGGTCGCGATCGTCGGCGCCGCGATTCAGCCGTCAGCGGCCGAACCGGTGCCGGCCCCGAAGCCGTCGCCGCGCGCGACCCAGCTCAGCGCGGCCGAGCCGAAGCAGCGCGCCCCGCAAGCCCCTGCCCAGCCGCCGGTCGCCAAGCTGACCACACCGCCGGAGCCGGTGATCCCCGATCCGCGGCGCAACGTGCCGGCCTCGATCTTCACCACTTTCGATGCCGCTCAGAAGGCGGAGGCTGCCAAGGCCAGCACGTATCTATCGTCGCTGCAGACCTTGGTCGGCCAGTTCGTCCAGGTCGGACCGGACGGCAGCAAGCTCACCGGTGACTTCTACATCATGAAACCCGGCCGGGTGCGGTTCGAGTATGACGACCCGAGCCCGATCTCGATGATCGCCGATGGCCAGTCGGTGGTGGTGCGTGATCGCAAGCTGGCGACCCAGGACGTCTATCCGCTGTCGCAGACGCCGCTGCGCTATCTACTCAGCGACCGGCTCGATCTGCTCCGCGACACCAACGTCGTCAGCATCACCTCCGACGATCTGTATTCAAACATCATCATCGAAGAGAAAAACGCGGTCATCGGCACCAGCCGCTTGCTGCTGATGTTCGGCACCAAAGACGGTCAGCTCAAGCAATGGACCGTCACCGATCCGCAGGGCTACGACACCACCGTGGCGGTGTACAATCTCGACACCACCAGGCGCCCTGATCCGTCGATGTTCAAGATCGACTACACCAATTACGGCACTCCGCCCGGTTAGTCGTCCAAACCATGACCGCGGATGCGATCATCGGTCTTTACACACGACACGCACAGCAATGGGATCGTGAACGCGGCCGGACGCTGCTCGAGCGCGCCTGGCTCGAACAGTTTCGCCATTGCGCCGGCGATGGCGCCGCCGTCTTGGACCTCGGTTGCGGCTCGGGCGAACCGATCGCCCGGTTCTTGATCGCAGCGGGGCATGGTGTAACCGGGCTGGATTCTTCACCCGGCTTGATCGAGCTGGCCCAGCGGCGCTTTCCAGATCAGCATTGGGTCGTGGGCGATATGCGGCGCGCCGATCTGAAGCGCCAATTCGGCGGCATCCTCGCTTGGGACAGTTTCTTTCATCTGTCGCCCGACGATCAGCGCGCGATGTTCGCGGTGTTTCGTGCGCATGCGGCCCCCGGCGCAGCGCTGATGTTCACCTCCGGTCCGGCTGAAGGCGTCGCGACCGGCTCGTACCAGGGCGAGCCGCTGTATCATGCAAGCCTTGCTCCGGCCGAATATCGGCAGTTGCTCGCCCGGCATGGTTTCACGGTCGTAGCCCACCGCGCCAATGATCCAGATTGCGGGGGTCATACCGTGTGGCTGGCGAAATCCGGTTGAAGCCTCCTGCCCAGGCTTGCCCCCCTGGCTGCGATCCGCTAGGTCGCGCAGATGCGTCTCACGCTCACGACTTGGAACATCAACTCGGTGCGGCTTCGCATCGAGCTGGTGGCGAAATTCCTCAAAGCCCAGCGCCCGGACATCCTGTGCCTGCAGGAGACGAAGTGTCCGGACGACGCGTTTCCGCTGAAGCGGTTCAAGCGCCTCGGCTACGAGCACATCGCGCTGAACGGACAGAAGGGCTACCACGGCGTCGCGGTGATTTCGAAACTGCCGTTTGTCGCCACCGACATCCGCACCTTCTGCGACATCATCGACAGCCGACATATCTCGGTCTCGGTGAAGACCGACGAGACCGCGCCGCCGCTGGTGCTGCACAATTTCTATGTTCCGGCCGGCGGTGACATTCCCGATCCAGCCGTCAATCCCAAGTTCAAGCACAAGCTGTCGTTTCTCGACGAGATGAAAGCCTGCGAGCCGCTGCATCCATCCGGCGATCAGCGGCACATCCTGGTCGGCGACCTCAACGTCGCGCCGCACGAGCACGACGTCTGGTCGCACAAACAGCTTCTGAAAGTGGTGTCGCACACGCCGGTCGAATGCGACAAGCTGCTCGGGGTGCTGCGCGCCGGAAACTGGGTCGACGTCGCGCGCGATCGCATCCCGCTCGATCAGAAGGTCTATACGTGGTGGAGCTATCGGGCTGCCGATTGGACGGTCGGTGACCGCGGCCGGAGGCTCGACCATATCTGGGTGTCGGAAGCGCTGAAGGACCGCGTCATCGACTTCAAGATCCTGCGCGACGCGCGCAGCTGGGAGCGGCCGAGCGACCACGTCCCAGTCACGATGACGATGGAGCTGTAGTTAGTTGCTTCGCCGCGCGGCCGTCGCGCGACCCCAGCAATCCAGTTCGCAGCGAAGTCGCTACGACGTCAGCTTGCTGCCCACCATGACGATGTCGTTGGCAACCTGGGTGGTGCGGGCGGCGAATTCGTCGCGAAGCCGCAGCGCTGCGCCGGGATCGCTTTCGAGCACCCGCTGAAACAGGCTGCGGGCGATCCGGATCGCCGAGGAATATTCCAGCGCCACCGCGGTGGTCGGACGCCGCATCGGCATCACCAGCGCGAGTTCGCCGATCAGGTCGCCCGGCCGCGCCACCATCTCGTGCAGGCCGCCGTCTTCCATTGTGATCTGAAACGCGCCGCGCTGAACCACATAGCCGGCATCGGCCGGCTCGCCGGCATTGAACATCACGTCGCCGCGCGCGAAGTCGCGCTGCTCGGAGCCGATTGCCAGCATCCGCAGCGCCTGCTCGCCGAGCAGACGCAGCGTCGGAACGCGCGCGAGCAGGGCAACATCATCTTCGATCGACATGCGGGACCGGGAAACGAGTGAATCGGCCCCTTATTGGTATCACGGCACGAGTTTGTAGCCACCGGCCTCGGTGACCAGAATCTCCGGATTCGCCGCGTCACGCTCGATCTTTTGGCGGAGACGGTAGATGTGAGTCTCGAGCGTGTGGGTGGTGACGCCGGAATTGTAGCCCCACACCTCCTGCAGCAAGGTTTCGCGCGACACCGGCGCCTGTCCGGCGCGGTACAGGAAGCGCAGGATCGCGGTTTCCTTCTCGGTCAGCCGGACCTTCTTGGCGTTGGCGCCGGTCAGCATCTTCGAGCCGGGGCGGAACGAATACGGCCCGACCGTGAACACCGCGTCCTCGCTGGCTTCGTGTTGACGAAGCTGGGCGCGGATCCGCGCCAGCAGCACCGCGAACCTGAACGGCTTGGCCACGTAGTCGTTAGCGCCGCTTTCCAGGCCCAGAATGGTGTCCGAGTCGGTGTCGTGGCCGGTCAGCATGATGATCGGCGCCTTGAAGCCGCCCTTGCGCAAGCTGCGCACCACTTCGCGGCCGTCGGTGTCGGGCAGGCCGACGTCCATCAGCACCAGATCGGGCGACAGCGCCTTGGCGGTCTGCACACCCTTGGCGCCGGTGTCGACCGCGGAAGCCTCGAACTCTTCGTGCAGCGACAGCTGCTCGACCAGCGCGTCGCGCAGATCATTGTCGTCGTCCACGATCAGGATCTTGCGGGCGTTCGGCATCGGCGCTGTCCTTCCGTCGTCTGGCGGCGCGGCTCTCGTGGGGGCGCGCACGCAAATCACGCGCGATTGTATCGCAGATCAGCAGATAGGGAGCGATTCCGCGGAATTTAACTGCGGCCACCTAAATTTGCCGCCATGATGCCTGCGGCAAACCTTCCGGACGCATGAAAAAGACAGCCAGATCAGCACCTTCGCGAAAATCGCCGCAGACCGGGCCGTTGCTTCGGCTGATCGTGCGCAGGGCTGCCGGCGAGCTTAGCCGCGGCTGGCTGATCGCCGGTGGGCTGACCATCCCGGTGGCGCTTGGGCGCGGCGGCATTCTGGCCAACAAGCGCGAAGGCGACGGCGGCACCCCGCGCGGCACATTCCGCCCGCTGCGGCTATGGTGGCGCGCCGACCGCGGCCCCCGCCCCCGCACCCATCTGCCGATCCGGATTATCGGTTCTGACGATGCCTGGTGCGAAGACCCGGCAAGCCGGCACTACAACCGGCCGATCCACCGGTCACCGGCCGGCGAAGGCGACCGCCTGATGCGCGACGATCATCTCTACGACCTGATCGCCGAGATCGACCACAACACCCGGCCGCGCATCGCCGGCCGCGGCAGTGCGGTGTTTCTGCATCTGGCCCGCGATAATTTCGGCCCAACCGCCGGCTGTGTGGCGATGACCCGCCCGAACCTCACACGCCTGCTGGCCCGGCTGGGACCCAACACGAAGATCGTGATTGGGTAGCCGCACCACCGTCATCGCGCGGCGAGCGGGCAGACCGGTCTTCGACGATGCCGTGCAAGTCGCGACGTCAGCGATGCCCGAAGATCGCCGACCCCACCCGCACATGGGTGGCGCCGAACTGGATGGCGGTGGCGAAGTCGGCGCTCATGCCCATCGACAGCTTCGCCAGTCCATTGCGCTTGGCGATCTTGGCGCACAGCGCAAAATGCGGCGCCGGAGCTTCGTCCACCGGCGGGATACACATCAGCCCGCTGATGGTCAGGCCCCACCGCTCGCGGCAGGCAACCAGAAAGGCGTCGGCATCCTGCGGTGCAATGCCGGCCTTCTGCGGCTCCTCGCCGGTGTTGATCTGAACGAACAGTTCGACCTTGCGGCCAGCCTGCGGCAGCACCTTGCTCAGGGCTTCGCACAGGCTATCGCGGTCGACCGAATGGATCGCATCGAACAACGCGACGGCGTCCTTGGCCTTGTTGGACTGCAGCGGCCCGATCAGATGCAATTCGGTGCCAGGGTATTGTTCGACCAGCGCCGGCCATTTGCCCTTGGCTTCCTGGACGCGATTTTCCCCAAACACCCGCTGGCCGGCCGACAGCACCGGGCGGATCGCGTCCGCCTCGAAGGTTTTCGACACCGCGATCAGCGTCACCTCGCTGCGCTCGCGCCGTGCATCCTTGCAAGCATTGACGATTTCGGCCTCGACCGCGGCCAGATTGTCGGCGGCGCTCATCGGCTCGAAGCTCCAGATGACAGGGGGCGGCGGGTGACAGGCGACCTTGGCGGCGCGCTCAGAGCTGCAAGTTTGTGCACGGTTCCGGCTTCGCTCAAATTGTAATGAATCGAAGAAAGGCTTCTTGAAGCCTTCCACCTAGGGTGATTGCGGGGGGTCGAGGGGCAACGATGTCACGCATCGCAATCGTCCGCAACAAAGCCAAACTGAGGGCGTTGCTCGGGATCCGGGCCAGGCTCGTGGTGCTGGCGCTCATCCTGGTGTGTCCGCTGATGCTGGACCGGGTGCGTCTGCTCGAAGAGACGCGCACCGCTCAGCTCGCCGCCATGGCCAATGAGCTGTCGACGCTGGCGCAGCGCACCGCGGACGCTGAGCGCGAGGTGATTTCGTCGGTCGAAGCGGTGCTGAAATCGGCCGCCTATGTGCACGCCGCCGCCGCCCAGGCGGGGCGAAGCTGCAGCATTCTGCGCGCCAGCCTGCGTGTCGATCTGCCCTCGATCCGGATGCTGATGGTCGCCGGCCCCGACGGCGTGGTGCACTGCTCGACCTCTTCGATGTTCGTCGGCAGCAACATCAGTGACCGTCCCTATTTCCGTAAAGCTCTGGAAACACACGACTTCGTCGTCAGCGACTTCCTGGTCGGCCGGCAGACCCAGAAAGGTACGATCCTGGCCGCCTACCCGGTGTCAGCGATCGATACCGGCGAAGAGGCAGTGATCGTCGCCGGCATGAATCTGGACTGGCTGTCCGACATGATGAGCAGCCTGGCCGGCCGCGTCGGCGTCAACGCCGCCCTGATCGACGGCGAAGGCACCGTGCTGGCCGCTCCCCCGGACGAGCGCAGCCTGATCGGCAAGAAGCTCGACCGTATGTCGCTGCTGCCGGCGATGGCCGAGACGCCGCAGGGCCGCGGCAGCATCACCATGCACGACGACGCCGGCCGGCTGATGACCGTGAGCCGGATTCCCGGCACCAGCGCGCGGCTGGTGGTGACCGTGGACGAGAACAAGGTGTCCGCGGGCATCAATCGCGACATCCGCACCGCCTATCTGCAGCTGGCGTTGGTCTGCCTGTTCGTGCTGCTCGGCGCGCTGATCGCGGCCGAACGGCTGATCGTGCAGCCGATCTCGGTGCTGACCGGAGTCGCCAAGAAATTCGCCGAGGGCAACTGGTCGGCCCGGGTCGCTCGCAAGCGGCTGCCGTCCGAATTTGTGCCGCTGGCGCGGGCGTTTAACGCGATGGCGGCGCAGCTCGGCCAGCGCGAACGCGAGCTGGTCGCCAGCAACAGCCGCCTGACCGTGATGGCCTCGATGGACCTGCTGTCCGGCCTCGCCAACCGCCGCGGCCTGCAGAGCCGGCTCGATTTCGAATGGATGAAGGGCCAGCAGACCGGCCATCGCCTGGCGCTGATGATGATCGACGTCGACCATTTCAAGTTGTTCAACGATTCCTACGGCCATCCCGAAGGCGACGCCTGCCTCAGCCGGATCGGGGAGACGCTGGCGGCGGTGGCCGACCAGACCGGCGGGTTCGCGGCGCGTTATGGCGGCGAGGAGTTCTGCCTGCTGCTGCCGGAAACCGGGATCGGCCGCGCCCTCCAGGTCGGCGAGCTGGTCCGCACCACCGTCGAACAGCTCGCCCTGCCGCATAAGACCAGTGCGTTCGAGCACGTGACCGTCAGCATCGGCGTCGCCTGTACGTTGCCGAGCGAACACGCCTCCCCGGCCGAGCTGATCGAAGCCGCCGACGCGGCGCTGTACGCGGCCAAACATCGCGGCCGCAACAACGTGGTCGAGCACGGCTTCATCCGGGCCAGCGACGGCCCGGTGGCGATGGCGAGCTGAGGCCGCCCAAGGGCTGCCCGGCGAGCCGCCGGGCTTGCGCCATCCCATTGACCCGACACCATGTTTCATGGCCTAGTCCGCGCGCTTCGCGCGCGATTTGAACCGAGCCCCCGCACCGGTTGGCGACCTCGGCCGCGCCCCGTTTTTCCGCCCTGATCCGCGCTCGAACCGGCCGGCCGTCTTCTGATCTCCCGAACCTGATCTCATGAGCAACGAACGATACAACGCCCGCGAATCCGAGCCGAAGTGGCAGGCGAAATGGGACGAGGCGAAGATCTTCGCCACCCGCAACGACGACCTGCGCAAGAAGTATTACGTGCTGGAGATGTTCCCGTATCCGTCGGGGCGGATCCACATGGGCCACGTCCGCAACTACACCATGGGCGACGTGGTGGCGCGGACGATGCGGGCGCGCGGCTACAATGTGCTGCACCCGATGGGGTGGGACGCTTTCGGTCTGCCGGCGGAGAACGCGGCGATCGAGCGCAAGGTCGCCCCGAAAGCTTGGACCTACGACAACATCGCGGCGATGAAGAAGCAGCTCCAGACCATGGGGCTGTCGCTGGACTGGGCGCGTGAATTCGCAACCTGCGATCCGTCCTACTACAAGCACCAGCAGAAGATGTTCCTCGACTTCCTGAAGGTCGGGCTGGTCGAGCGCGAGAAGCGCAAGCTGAACTGGGACCCGGTCGACATGACCGTGCTGGCCAACGAGCAGGTGATCGACGGCCGCGGCTGGCGCTCGGGCGCGGTGGTCGAGCTGCGCGAGATGAACCAGTGGGTGTTCAAGATCACCAAATACGCCCAGGAGCTGCTCGACGCGCTGGATACGCTGGATCGCTGGCCCGACAAGGTCCGGCTGATGCAGCGCAACTGGATCGGCCGGTCCGAAGGCCTGATGGTGCGGTTCGCGCTCGATAGCGCGACGACGCCGGCCGGCGAGACCGAGCTGAAGATCTTCACCACCCGCCCCGACACGCTATTCGGCGCCAAGTTCATGGCGATCGCGGCCGACCATCCGCTGGCGCAGGCCGCGGCGGCGAAGGACCCGAAGGTCGCGGCGTTCATCGACGACTGCAAGAAGCGCGGCACCGCGCAGGCCGAGATCGACACCGCCGAGAAGCAGGGCATCGACACCGGCATCCGCGCCGTGCATCCGTTCGACCCGAATTGGAAGCTGCCGGTCTATGTCGCCAACTTCGTGCTGATGGAATACGGCACCGGCGCCATCTTCGGCTGCCCGGCGCACGACCAGCGCGACCTCGACTTCGTCAACAAGTACCAGCTCGGCAATACGCCGGTGGTCTGTCCCGAAGGCCAGGACCCGACGAGCTTCGTCATCACCGACACCGCCTATGACGGCGACGGCCGGATGATCAATTCGCGCTTCCTCGACGGCAAGACGATCGCCGAGGCGAAGGAAGAGGTCGCCAAGCGGCTCGAGACCACGCAGCTCGGCGGCGCACCGGTCGGCGAACGCAAGGTGAATTTCCGCCTGCGCGACTGGGGTATCTCACGTCAGCGCTATTGGGGTTGTCCCATCCCGATCATTCACTGCCCGACTTGCGACGTGGTGCCGGTGCCGGACGCGGATCTGCCGGTGGTGCTGCCGGAGGACGTGTCGTTCGACAAGCCGGGCAATGCGCTCGACCATCACCCGACCTGGAAGCACGTCACCTGTCCGCAATGCGGCGGCAAGGCCGTGCGCGAAACCGACACCATGGACACCTTCGTGGATTCGTCCTGGTACTTCGCGCGCTTCACCGATCCGTGGAACACCGAGGCGCCGACCACGCCGGACGTCGTCAACCGGATGATGCCGGTCGATCAGTACATCGGCGGCGTCGAGCACGCGATCCTGCATCTGCTGTACAGCCGGTTCTTTACCCGGGCGATGAAGGCGGCGGGTCATATCGACATCAAGCATGACGAGCCGTTCGCCGGCCTGTTCACGCAGGGCATGGTGGTGCACGAGACCTATCGGAAGGTCGACGGCCACTTCGCCTCGCCCGCCGAAGTGTCGATCGTGGTCGATGGCGATCAGCGGCGCGCTACGTTGATCGACGGCGGCAGCCCGGTCGAGATCGGCCCGATCGAGAAGATGTCGAAGTCCAAGCGCAACACCGTCGATCCCGACGACATCATC
Organism: Rhodopseudomonas sp. P1; assembly: GCF_039642825.1. Classification (NCBI taxonomy): domain Bacteria; kingdom Pseudomonadati; phylum Pseudomonadota; class Alphaproteobacteria; order Hyphomicrobiales; family Nitrobacteraceae; genus Rhodopseudomonas; species Rhodopseudomonas sp. P1. The sequence continues at coordinate 308,200 of NZ_CP088006.1, forward strand.
GGGACCTACGGCGCCGACACCGCGCGCTGGTTCATGCTGTCGGACTCTCCGCCGGATCGCGACGTGATCTGGAGCGAGGAAGGCGTCAAGGGTGCGTCGCGCTTCGTGCAGCGGCTGTGGCGGATGGTGAACGATGCGGCCCCGATCGCCGCGTCGGCTCCGGCCGAACGGCCGGCAAGCTTCAGTGCCGACGCGCTCACCTTGCGCAAGGCCGCACATGGTGCGCTCGACAAGGTGCTGTCCGGCATCGAGCGGCTCGCCTTCAACGTCAGCCTGGCGCATATCCGAGAGTTCTCGAATACCCTCGGTGACGCGCTGGCCCGTTCGCAGACGCCCTCGCCCGATCTCGCCTGGGCGATCCGCGAATCGACCGTGATTCTGGTGCAGCTGTTCCACCCGATGATGCCGCACCTCGCCGAGGAATGCTGGACCGTGCTCGGCCAGACCGGCCTGGTCTCCGAGGCGCTCTGGCCGCAGATCGAACCGGATCTGTTGGTCGAGGACAGCATCACGCTGCCGGTTCAGGTCAACGGCAAGAAGCGCGGCGAGGTGACGGTACCGCGCGACGCTCCGACCAGCGAAATTGAGGCTGCCGTTTTGGCGCTCGATGCGGTAAAACAGGCCTTGGGTGACAAGCCCGTTCGCAAGGTGATCGTCGTCCCGCAGAGGATCGTGAATGTCGTCGGCTAAGCCAGCGGAGCTCAAGAAGTTCGTCGTCCGGTTGGCGCTGGCGGTTGCGCTGGCCGCCCCGGTCGCCGGCTGCTTCCAACCGATGTACGCCGATCGCGGCGACGGTTCGCCGACGCTGCGCGATAAGCTGAACGCCATCGAAGTCCCGCCGCTCGATATTCCGAACGGGTCGCGCAACTCCCGCCTCGGCGTCGAGTTGCGTAATAAGCTGATGTTCAAGCTGTACGGCAGCGCCACCGGCGCGCCGCCGCTGTACACGCTGAAGATCTCGATCTCGACCTCGCGGTCGTCGCTGATCGTCGATCCCAGCACGCAGCTGCCGACGATCGAAAACTACGCGATCGATGCCAGCTATCAGCTCAAGGACATCGCCACCGGCAAAACGGTGATGAGCGGCAACACCTTCTCGCGCGTCGAATACGACGTGCCCGGCCAGTCGCAGCGCTTCGCCCGCACCCGCGCCGGCCGCGATGCGGAAGACCGCGCCGTGCAGGAGATCGCCGAGAACATCAACACTCGGCTGGCCTCGTTCTTCTACGCCGGGATGTGATCCGCGATTCCGCCGACCACGCGGTGTTGGTTCACATTCGGCTCTGGCGCTGAGTGATGGTTGCGCTTCGCGGCAAAGATGCCACCTCGTTTCTGAGCCGGCCCGATCCGGGCCGGCCGATCGTGCTGCTGTACGGACCTGATGCGGGGCTCGTGCGCGAACGCGCAGATGCGCTGATCGCCGCCTCGCTCGACGACCCCAAAGATCCATTCGCATTGGTTCGGCTCGACGGCGACGAGCTCGCCGCAGAGCCGTCGCGGCTGGTCGACGAAGCCCTCGCCATTCCAATGTTCGGCGGACGCCGCGCGATCCGGGTTCGCGCGGGGTCGCGCAGTTTCGTCGCCGGCGTCGAAGCGCTGATCTCCTCGCCGCCGAAAGAATGCCGGGTCGTCATCGAAGCCGGCGACATCAAGCCCGACAATGCGCTGCGCAAGGCCTGCGAAAAGGCGACGACTGGCGCGGTCGCGATCGGCTGTTATCCGGATGCGGAAGCCGACATCGCCCGGCTGATCGACGACGAACTGCGCGGCTCGAATCTACAGATCGCCAAGGATGCAAAGGCGGTGCTGACGACGCTGCTCGGCGGCGATCGCCAGGCCTCGCGTAATGAGCTGCGGAAGCTGGCGCTGTACGCGCACGGCAAGGGTGAAGTCACGCTCGACGACGTGATCACCTGTGTGTCAGACGCATCCGATCTCAAGCTCGACGCGATCGTCGACGCTGCGTTTTCCGGCAAGCCGATTGTGGTCGAGACTGAATTCGCCAAGGCGATGGTGGCCGGCACTTATCCGGGTCAGATCATCCTCGCGGCGCAGCGCCACGCGGCGTTTCTGCACAAGACCAGCCTTGTGGTCGAAGGCGGCACGCCAGCCGCCGTGGTTCTCGATTCCGGATTTCCGCGGCTGCATTTCTCCCGCAAGGCCGCAGCCGAGACGGCGCTCCGAAATCTCTCAACGACCCGCCTCGGGCAAATCATCGAGCAGCTCGCCAGCGCCGCACTCGAAACTCGTCGCCAAGCCACACTCGGCGCCGCAATCGCACAGCGCACGCTGCTGTCGATCGCGGTCAGTGCGCGGCGGCGGAGTTAGTTGGTATCATCCGTAGTGCTGAGCGCAGCGAAGCCCACCCGGCTCGCCACACAAGACTCCTCTCGTTCGTCATTCCGGGGCGCCGCGCAGCGGCGAACCCGGAATCCATACTTCCCGACGCTCGTGAGAGCGCACGGCGGTGGATGACGAACCATTGACGGCAGTGGTTATGGATTCCGGGCTCGCGCAGCGTAGCTGCGCGCCCCGGAATGACCAACGAGAGATAGCCGCCTCAGGCGTCAACGAACAACCGAACTAACCGCCCGCCTCGAGCCGGCGGATGATGTCGTCGAGCTGATCGAGATCGGCGTAGCGGATCTGGACCGCGCCGGTGCCTTCGTGGTCGTCGATCGTCACCTTCATGCCGAGCGCGTCGCTCAGGCGTTTTTCCAGCGCCACGGTGTCGGCGTCCTTCACCGCCTTGGCACCCGAGGCGGCACGGGGCTTCTGCGGCTTGCGCTCCGGCACGCCTTCTTCATGCGCCAACGCCTCGGTCTGACGGACGTTGAGACCTTCGGCGACGATCCGCTTGGCGATCGCCGACGGGTCGGGCAGACCGATCAGCGCACGCGCATGGCCTGCGGTCAGTTCGCCCGAGGCGATCAGCGACTTGACGTCGTCGGGCAGCTTGATCAGCCGCATCATGTTGGCGACATGGCTGCGGCTCTTGCCGACGATCTTGGCGATCTCTTCCTGGCTGCGATTGAACTCGGCGGCCAGCGCCTGATAGCCGAGCGCCTCTTCGAGCGGATTAAGATCTTCGCGCTGAACGTTTTCGACAATGGCGATTTCCAGCGCCAGCGCATCCGACACGTCGACCGGAACGATCGGCACTTCGTGCAGACCGGCGCGCTGCGCCGCGCGCCAGCGCCGTTCGCCGGCGATGATCTCGTAGCGATCGGCGGTGCCCTTCACCGGGCGGACCACGATCGGCTGGATCACGCCGTGCTGCTTGATCGAGTCGGACAGTTCACCAAGCTCGGCGTCGGTGAAGGTGCGGCGCGGGTTGCGCGGATTGGCCTTGATGAATTCGATCGGCACCTTGCGCTGCGCCCGCGGCCGTTCGGCCTGCGTGGCCTCGCCGCCGACATCGCCGATCAGACTCGCCAAGCCGCGCCCCAGTCGCGAACGGTGCTCATCGGCCATCGCCAGCTCCCTTGGATTCACGTCGCTACTCCGCACTGATGAAATGAAAGTTGTTAGTTCGCATCGTCACTGACAAGCGGCATCGCAAGCAAGCCGGCGCCCTGCCCGGCTCTGGATCGCTTGCTTCGCCCGCAATGACGAGGCCTGGTCGGCACCGCCGGCCGCGCACCTCAATGCGTGGTACGGAGTTCGCGCTCGCGCTGAATCACTTCGGTGGCGAGCTTCAGATAGGCTTCGCTGCCGACGCATTTCAGATCGTAAACCAGCACCGGCTTGCCGTAGCTCGGCGCTTCCGAGATCCGCACGTTACGCGGGATCATGGTGTCGTAGACCTTCTTGCCCATGAACTGGCGCACGTCGGCGACGACTTGGCTCGACAGATTGTTGCGGCTGTCGAACATCGTCAGCACGATGCCGTGGATCGTCAGGTTCGGGTTGAGGTTGGCCCGGACCTGCTCGACCGTCTGCAGCAATTGCGACAGACCTTCGAGGGCGAAGAACTCGCACTGCAGCGGCACCAGGATCGCATCCGCGGCCGCCATCGCATTCACAGTCAGCAGGTTCAGCGACGGCGGGCAGTCGATCAGCACGTAGGTGTAGTCGAGCGGCGGATCGATGTCCTTGTTGAGCACGCCGATGGCGTCGCGCAGTCTGAACGCGCGGTCGCCGCGATGACCAAGCTCGAGCTCGAGGCCGGACAGATCCATCGTCGAAGCGGCGATGTGGAGCCGCGGCACCGCGGTCGCGACCACCGCGTCGCGGAGCGGCGCTTCACCGGCCAGCACGTCGTAAGTCGAGGTGTTGCGATCGCGGCGATCTATGCCGAGCCCGGTCGAGGCATTGCCCTGCGGATCGAGATCGACGATCAGCACCCGTTCGCCGATCGCGGCCAGCGCTGTGCCGAGATTGATCGCGGTGGTGGTCTTGCCGACCCCGCCCTTCTGGTTGGCGAGCGCGATAATGCGCGGACGCCCGGGCTCTGAATTCGCCCTATCCCCTTGATAAATCTCGTCAATTACGGTCATGGCAGGTTCTTCGGCTGGTTGGTGGCGGTTATGTGCGTCGTTCGATGTGATCGATTTCGACGATCCAGCCTTGGCCACCGGTCACGCTGGCATGCAGCTTAGGCTGGAATTTCCAATATTTAGTAGCTTCCGTCAATTCTGCATCTACATCTTGACCTTTCAGAAACAACACCTTCGTGGTTCCGGAGGTCATCAGAGGTTCAGCAAAACCGATGAGCTGGTGTAGCGGAGCGACCGCACGGGCGGTGATGCAATCCAGCGCCTGTGGGAATCTATCCACGCTATCCCCGATGTCCGCGAGCATCACTGTGCCTGGCGCGCCCGCCACGCGGAGCGCCTCGCGCAGGAACGCCGCCTTCTTGGCGATCCGCTCCACCAACGTGACGTGCCCGCCGACCTCCGCCATCGCGCAGGCCAGCACCACGCCGGGGAACCCGCCTCCAGATCCAAAGTCGAGCCATCGCCGGGCCTGTGGCAGGACGCTGACGAGCTGCAGCGAATCCGCGACGTGGCGCGTCCAAAGCTGCGGCAGAGTCGAGGGAGCGACCAGATTAGTCTTAGCCTGCCATTGCTGCAGCAAGGCGACATAGGCATCGAGCCGCGCTTCGAGCGCTGATGAGATCGGGACGAGCTTGAGCGCCGCCGCTTTGTCGGCGTCGAGATCAGAGAGAGAAACGAGAGGTTTGGCAGCGCGCTGCATGGACTTCACTGCGGAGAGACGGCCGCTGCGGGCCTGTTTTGATTATATTCTTGCAAACCGATTCCGGCCATCGAATCCGGCACCGATCTGCAATCGACCGCTAACGTTTCACGTGAAACACGGCGGAACTCAGAGACCGTGTGTTTCACGTGAAACACTTTCGGGACCTTATCCTGCCGATTTCCGCTTTCGTTGTTCACGCCGCAGATAGGCCGCCAGAATTCCGAGGGCGGCCGGCGTGATCCCGTCGAGCCGCCCCGCCTGCCCGACGGTGTGGGGCCGATGCCGTTCCAGCCGTGTGCGAGCCTCGTTCGACAGACCCGGGACCGCTCCGTAATCGACATCGGTGAGCCGCAGACTCTCATCCCGACGAAACGCCTCGACGTCCGCGGTCTGCCGCTCCAGATAGACATGATATTTGGCGTCGATCTCGACATGGACCGCGATTCCCGGATCGACCTTGCCGAGCTCCGGCCAGATCGCGCGGACCTGAGTCCACTCGATCTCCGGATAGGACAACAGATCGAACGCCGAGCGCCTCTGGCCGTCGCGGTTCAGCGCCAGCCCATGCTTGGCGGCTTCGTTCGGGGTGATCGACAGCGACTGGGCGAGCGCTTTCGCCTCAGACAGTGCCGCCATTTTTTCCTGATGGAAGGCCGCCCGCTCCGTGCCGACGCAGCCGATCGCTAGTCCTTTGTCGGTAAGGCGCTGGTCCGCATTGTCGGCCCGAAGGGTCAGGCGATATTCGGCCCGTGAGGTGAACATCCGGTACGGCTCGGTGATGCCACGGGTCACCAGATCGTCGATCATCACGCCGAGATAGCCGTCGGCGCGATCGAACACCGCCAGGTGGCCTCCCCCGGCGGCCAAAGCCGCGTTGAGACCCGCGACCAAGCCCTGGGCCGCGGCCTCTTCATATCCGGTCGTGCCGTTGATCTGCCCGGCCAGAAACAGCCCGCGCAGTCGCTTGGTCTGCAGCGTCGGCTCCAGTTCTCGCGGGTCGACGTGGTCGTATTCGATCGCGTAGCCCGGGCGGAACATCTCGGTCCGCTCCAGGCCAGGAATCGTCTTCAGGATTGCGCGCTGCACGTCCTCGGGCAGCGAGGTCGAAATCCCGTTGGGATAGACCGTCGGATCGTCGAGCCCTTCCGGCTCCAGGAAGATCTGGTGGCCGTCGCGGTCGCCGAATTTGACGATCTTGTCCTCGATCGACGGGCAATAACGCGGGCCGGTGGACTGAATCTGCCCGGAATACATCGGCGAGCGATGCACATTGGCGCGGATCACCTCGTGGGTGGCTGTCGTCGTCCGGGTGATGCCGCATTCGATCTGCGGCGTGGTGATCGCCGGCGTCAGCACCGAAAACGGCTCCGGCGGATCATCGCCGGGCTGCATCTCGACAGCGCTCCAGTCGATCGTCCGGCCATCCAGACGTGGTGGAGTGCCGGTTTTGAGCCGGCCGAGCTTGAATCCGAGCGCTTCGAACGATCCCGACAGCCCCAACGCCGGGGCTTCGTCGATCCGGCCTGCCGGCCAGCTTCGCTCGCCGAGGTGAATGAGGCCCCGGAGGAAGGTCCCGGTGGTGATCACAACCGCCGCGGCCGCAAACTCCCGGCCGTCGCCGAGCCGAATGCCGGTCACGCGGCCATTCTGCCAGAGCAGTGCGTCGGCCTCCCCTTCGATGACCGACAAGTTCGGAATGGCCTGGATCGCGGTCTGCATCGCGGCCGCATACAGTTTGCGATCGGCTTGGGCGCGGGGACCGCGGACGGCGGGGCCTTTGCGACGGTTCAGCATCCGAAACTGAATGCCGCCAGCGTCGGCGACCCGGCCCATCAAGCCGTCCAGAGCATCGACTTCGCGGACCAGATGACCTTTGCCCAGCCCTCCGATTGCCGGATTACAGGACATCGCACCCACGGTGGCAAACCGATGGGTGACGAGGGCGGTAGCCGCGCCGATCCGGGCAGCCGCAGCCGCAGCTTCGCAGCCGGCGTGGCCGCCGCCGATGACGATGACGTCGAAAGAGGTGCGCATGATGGGGTTGTAGCTCAGCTCCGAGGAGCTTTGAAGGCGAGTCCGCCGACCTTGATACCGGCTAAACCTCACCGGACTGTTTCACGTGAAACAGCGGCGCCGAAATCCCGGTATCGTGGTTAACCAATTGTAACCGCGCCGCTGACCGGCGACCCGGTGAGCCTATTTGCCGATGCAGAACCGGCTGAAGATCTCACCGAGGACGTCCTCGACGTCGACCCGCCCCAGCAATCGGCCAAGACTGTGAGCGGAAGCACGGAGTTCTTCGGCGACGATTTCTTCGGCCAGTCCCGACACCAGACTCCGTTCCAGCGACGCCGAAGCTTCGGCAAGCAACAGCCGATGGCGATCCCGCGTGATCAGTCCGGCTTCTGCAGACCCGAAATATTGCGCAGCAAATCGCGTCAGCTCGCGCAGCAACTCCGCAAACCCCTCGCCCGTCGCCGCCGAAATCCTGAAAGCATGCTCTGCCCCACCGGATCCTGCATCGCCGACCGCCAGATCGATCTTGTTGCGGACCCGCCAGACTTCCGGACCGCTCACATCCGGATCGGAAGCATCCGTGGCCGTGCTCAGCCACAGCACCAGATCCGCCGAAGCGGCTCGCGAGCGGGCGCGGCGCACTCCCTCCTGCTCGACCGGATCGTCGCTGTCTCGCAATCCCGCGGTATCAATCACCGTGACCGGATAGCCGTCGAGATCGAGCTGAACCTCAATCACATCCCGGGTCGTGCCGGCATGCGGCGACACGATCGCCACCTCGCGGCGCGCCAGGCGATTGATCAGAGTGGACTTGCCGACATTCGGCGGCCCGGCGATCGCCACCACCATCCCGTCGCGAAGCTTCTCTCCCCGACCCTGCTGGGCCAAGACCTCGGCGATCTCTGCGGACAGCTCCGCGATCTTCGCCCGCGCCGGCCCCATCAGCTCATCGGCGACATCCCCCTCGTCGGAAAAGTCGATCCCCGCTTCGACCAGCGCCAGTGCTTCGATGATCTGATCGCGCCATCGACGTGCCCGGTCGCCGAGCACACCGCCGAGCTGGCGCAGCGCCTGACGCCGCTGCGCGTCGGTGTCCGCATGGATCAGATCATCGAGACCTTCGGCTTCGGTCAGATCAAGCTTGCCGTTTTCGAAGCCCCGCCGGGTGAACTCGCCTGGCTCCGCCGGCCGCACGCCTTCGAACGCCGAGAGGGTCTTGATCAGCGCCGCCGCCACCGCGCGGCTGCCGTGGATGTGCAATTCGGCGATGTCTTCGCCGGTCGCGGACGCAGGCGCCGGAAACCATAACGCCACACCGTCATCGATCATCTCGCCGTCGCGGGTCCGAAGATCACAGCGCACGGCGCGCCGCGGCGACGGCAGAGATCCGGTCAGCGCTCTCAGCACGTCGCCCGCTCGCGATCCGGAGACACGCAGGATGGCGATTGCCGACGGCAGCGGTCCGGTCGCAAGGGCGAAGATGGTCTGGTCGCTCGGATGCATGGCGCTGTCTTGCCGAGGCACTGTTCCGAACGCAAACAAAAAGGGCGCCCGACGGGGCGCCCTTGATGACCGGATATCCGACTCGCTCAGGTGTTCATCGAGTCGAAGAATTCCGAGTTGTTCTTAGTGTTGCGCAGCTTGTCGAGCAGGAACTCGATCGCGTCCATCGTCCCCATCGGGTTGAGGATACGGCGCAGCACGTACATCTTCTTCAGCAGCTGCGGATCGGTGATCAGCTCTTCCTTGCGGGTGCCGGACCGCGAGATGTCGATCGCCGGGAAGGTGCGCTTGTCGGCGACCTTGCGGTCGAGGATCAGCTCCGAGTTGCCGGTGCCCTTGAACTCTTCGAAGATCACTTCGTCCATGCGCGAGCCGGTATCGACCAGCGCGGTGGCGATGATGGTGAGCGATCCACCCTCTTCGATGTTACGGGCGGCGCCGAAGAACCGCTTCGGCCGCTGCAGCGCGTTGGCGTCGACACCGCCGGTCAGCACCTTACCCGAAGACGGCACCACCGTGTTGTAGGCGCGGCCGAGGCGGGTGATCGAGTCGAGCAGAATGACAACGTCGCGGCCGTGTTCGACCAGGCGCTTGGCCTTTTCGATCACCATTTCGGCGACCTGAACGTGGCGGACCGCAGGTTCATCGAAGGTCGAGGAGATCACCTCGCCCTTCACCGAGCGCTGCATGTCGGTGACTTCTTCGGGCCGCTCGTCGATCAGCAGCACGATCAGGTAGCACTCGGGGTGATTCGCCGTGATCGAGTGCGCGATGTTCTGCATCAGCACGGTTTTACCGGTGCGCGGCGGCGCGACGATCAGCGCGCGCTGGCCCTTACCGATCGGGGCGACGATGTCGATGACGCGGGCCGACAGATCCTTGCGGGTGGGATCGTCGATCTCGAGCCGGAAGCGTTCATCCGGAAACAGCGGCGTCAGGTTGTCGAAATTGACCTTGTGCTTGGACTTCTCGGGATCTTCGAAGTTCAGCGAGTTGACTTTGAGCAGCGCGAAGTAGCGTTCGCCTTCCTTCGGGCTGCGGATGTGGCCTTCGATGGTGTCTCCCGTGCGCAGACCGAAGCGGCGGATCTGCGAGGGCGAAACGTAAATGTCGTCCGGGCCCGGAAGGTAGTTGGCATCCGGCGAGCGCAGAAAGCCGAAACCGTCCGACAGCACCTCGACGACGCCTTCGCCGATGATGTCGGTCTCTTTGGCCGACAACTGCTTGAGGCAGGCGAACATCAGCTCCTGCTTGCGCATCGTGCTGGCGTTCTCGACCCCGAGCTCTTCCGAAAAAGAAACGAGTTCGGCCGGCGTCTTGGCCTTCAGGTCTTGAAGTTTGATTTCCCGCATGGGGGTGGTCCTGTGGAAACGAGACTGGGGATTCGTCAGCGGAAGAAAAAGCGGGAGGAAATAACCGGAGTCCGCAGGTCTTCAGGTCGACGGTGTCTTGAGCAAGGAAGGTGCGGGAGGTTTCAGACCCGATGCGGCGGCCGGTTCAGAAAGGAACCTGATCGCAACCACATTCGCCTGCTTTAGGTGGGACGAATGCCAGTATAGAAAATCCGTTGCGTCCACGCAAGACGATCGACGCCGTACCGTCATCCAGGGCCGTCAGAACGGCTTGACGATCACGAACAGCACCGCCGCGATCATCAGGAGCGTCGGTATCTCATTGATAATGCGATAGAATTTATGAGACCGGGTATTCCGGTCGGCGGCGAAGTCGCGGACGTAGCGGCCGAGCAGCAGATGGATCACGGTCATCAGCACGACGGCGGCGAGCTTGGCGTGAAACCAGCCCGAGCTGAAATAGCCCTGCTCCCAGGCGATCGCCAAACCGGCGACCCACGCGACCATCATGGCCGGATTCATGATCGCCCGGTACAGCCGGCGTTCCATGATCTTGAAAGTCTCGGACTGGGTCGATCCGACTTCGGCGGCGCAGTGGTAGACGAACAATCGCGGCATATACAGCATGCCGGCCATCCAGGAGATCACCGCCACCACGTGCAGGGTCTTCACCCACGGATAGACATCCACCCAGTCGATCATTCGATCTTCCATTCCGCTGTGCCGCGAAGCTGCCAGACGATCCGGAACGCAGGACCCGCATCGCGCGTTGATCGAATGCTCGAATGCGGAGATTTCCGCAAGCGCCCGCTTTCTTATCAATATTTATAGATTCTTAAGGTTTGAGTCTAAGTGGCCGTGGATTTGACTCACCCAACGGCATTCCAGAGTTCTTCCGCATCGACCCACATCTTCACAGTCATCCCCAACTGCTGGTCTGTTCGTCGGGCTCTTGCAGGATCAGAGGGTTGCGCCGGATCGTCGCCGCATTACCGAGAGACAAATCCACATTCACCCGCTAACCTCACTGCCATCCCGAAATGCTTCTCTCACCCGACGCCTGTGAAGAAAAAGCCGGGTTATCCCGACCGCGACGGCTGGGGGTCAGCTTTGGTGCGATTCTCGCCCCGTTGTTCACAGGTTACACAGGGCTACGATGCTGACCGACGGCAGCTACTTTCACCTTCATCTGGTCTCGGACTCGACCGGCGAAACTCTGATCACGGTGTCGCGTGCGGTGACGGCGCAATACGCCAACGTCACCCCGGTCGAGCATGTCTATCCGCTGGTGCGCAGCCAGAAGCAGCTCGATCGCGTGCTGCAGGAGATCGAGGAAGCGCCCGGCATCGTCCTGTTCACGCTGCTGGAGACCGAGCTGGTCACCCGGCTCGAGGCGAAATGCCAGGAGATCAACAGCCCAAGCCTGTCGATCATCGGTCCGGTGATGCAGCTGTTCGAAGCCTATCTCGGCGCGTCGACGATGGGCCGCGTCGGTGCGCAGCACACGCTCAATGCCGAATATTTCCAGCGCATCGACGCGCTGAACTATTCGATGATGCACGACGACGGCCAGCACGTCGAAGGGCTTGAAGAAGCCGATGTGGTGCTGGTCGGTGTGTCGCGCACCTCGAAGACGCCGACCTCGATCTATTTGGCCAATCGCGGCATCCGCACCGCCAACGTGCCGCTTGTCGCCGGCATTCCGATTCCGCATCAGCTCGAGACGCTGAAGAAGCCGCTGGTGGTCAGCCTGCACGCGTCGCCGGAGCGTTTGATCCAGGTGCGGCAGAACCGGCTTCTCAGTCTCGGCGCCGGTACGGGCAACGACTCTTATATCGATCGCCAGGCCGTGACCGACGAGGTGCTGCTGGCGCGTAAGCTCAGCGCCAAATATGGCTGGTCCCTGCTCGACGTCACCCGCCGTTCGATCGAAGAGACTGCCGCGGCGATCATGAAACTGCTTGCCGATCGGCAGCGCCAGAAGGTGCCGGAATGACGCTGTGGCTCGGGCCGCAGCCGCTGGTGCTGGCTTCGCAGAGCCGCGCACGCCAGACGGTGCTTAGCAACGCCGGAATTCCGTTCGATGCGATTCCGGCCGACATCGATGAGCGCGGCATCGCGGACGCATCTGGCCTCAGTGCGCCGGGTGAGATCGCCGCGCTGCTGGCGCAGCAGAAGGCGGCGTTCGTCAGCAACCATCATCCCGGCCGCCTGGTGCTCGGCGCCGATCAGACGCTGGCGCTCGGTGCCCGTGGTTTCAACAAACCCGCTGATCGCACCGCCGCTGCCAAGCAGCTCCGCGAACTTGCCGGCCGCCGTCATGAATTGCACTCGGCGATCGCTATCGTCCGCAACGGCATCACGTTGTTTGCCGATGTGTCGATCGCGCGGATGACGATGCGGCCGCTCACCGAGGCGGAGATCGACGCTTATCTCGACGTGGTCGGCGACAAGGCCACCACCAGCGTCGGCGCCTATCAGATCGAAGGTCTCGGGGTCCACCTGTTCGACGGCATCCACGGCGATCATTTCACCATCCTGGGTCTGCCGCTGTTGCCGTTGCTCGGTTTTCTGCGTAGCCAGAACCTGCTGGCGGTCTGAGGCACGGGCCACGAACCAAACAACAAGCGAGACGCAGCACCGATCGGGATCGGATCTGAAACGTCTCGCGCGGAAGAAAAAGACGGAGGCGACGGAATGCTGGTGCTCGGACTGACGGGTTCGATCGGGATGGGCAAATCGACCACCGCCAAACTGTTCGCCGAAGCCGGGGTGCCGGTCTACGACGCCGACGCCACCGTGCATAAGATCTACGAGAACGAAGCCGTGCCGGCGATCGAAGAAGCATTTCCCGGCACCACGGTTGGCGGCAAGGTCGATCGCGCGCTGTTGTCGGCGAAGGTCGTGCATGATCCGGCCGCGATGAAGCGGCTCGAAGCAATCGTGCACCCGATGCTGCGCGCCCATCACCAGCAGTTTCTCGACGATGCCGAATCATCCGGTGCACCGGTCGCGGTGGTCGATGTGCCGCTGCTGTTCGAAACCGGCGGCGAAAAGCGCGTCGACGCGGTGGTGGTGGTGACGACGTCGCCAGAGGTGCAGCGCGAACGGATTCTCGCGCGCGACAACATGACCCCTGAAAAACTCGATGCGATTCTGGCCCGGCAGATGCCTGATGCCGAGAAGCGCAAGCGCGCGGATTTCGTGGTGGATACTTCGAACGGACTCGACCCGGTGCGGCTTCAGATCCGCGAAATCCTCGAGGCCGCTGCTAAAATGCCGCGCCGGCGCGATTGATTCGCGCGGCGACCAACACGGCCTGATCAAAAGCGATGCGTGAGATCGTCCTCGATACCGAAACCACCGGCCTCGATCCGCTGCGCGGCGATCGACTGGTCGAAATCGGCTGCGTCGAGATCTTCAACCGGATGCCGACCGGCCGCACCTATCATCAATACCTCAATCCCGAACGGGACATGCCGGCTGAAGCCTTTGCGGTGCATGGGCTGTCGAGCGAATTCCTCGCCGACAAGCCGCTGTTCGCACAGGTGGCCGACGAGTTTCTCGAATTCATCGGCGATGCGCCGCTGGTGATTCACAACGCCTCGTTCGACATCGGCTTCATCAATGCGGAGCTGTCGCGGTTGTCGCGTGCGCCGGTGCCACGCGATCGCCTGGTCGACACCCTGCTGCTCGCCCGCCGCAAGCATCCGGGCGTGTCGAACCGGCTCGACGATCTGTGCTCGCGTTACGCGATCGACAATTCGCGCCGGACCAAGCACGGCGCATTGCTCGACGCCGAGCTGTTGGCCGAAGTCTATATCGACCTGATCGGTGCCCGGCAGTCGCAGCTCATTCTGGCCGACGTGCCCGCCGAGGTGGTTGGGGCTGCCAGCGAGAACCGTCGCCGCCAGCGACCCGTGCCGCTGCCGAACCGGCTGACCGACGCCGACCTCGAAGCCCACCGCGCCTTCATTGCCACCATGGGCGACAAGGCGATCTGGCCGGACTATCTGGCCGCCGGCGCCTGAGCTTTATTTCCCCCGAAACGACAATGCCCGGCGCGTCGGCCGGGCATTGCAGAAGTCATGAGCGTGAACGGCGAGTGGATCAGCTCGGCTGGCCCTGCTGCTGGGCGCGCTCGAGGTTCTGGCGATACAGGCCGATGAAATCGACCGGATCGAGCATCAGCGGCGGGAACCCGCCGTCGCGCACGGCGCTGGCGATGATCTCGCGGGCAAACGGGAACAGCAGCCGCGGGCATTCGATCATGATCAGCGGATGCAGGTTCTCCTGCGGCACGTTCAGCACCCGGAACACGCCCGCATAGGCCAGCTCGAAGCTGAACAGCACGCTGCTGCCGGATTCGGCCTTGCCTTCGATCGACAGCGTCACTTCGTATTCGTTCTCGCCGACGTTGTTGGCGCCGACATTGATCTGAATGTTGATCGCCGGCTGCTGCTGCTGCGGGGCGAGCGACGCCGGAGCGTTCGGGTTCTCGAACGACAGATCCTTGGTGTACTGCGCCAGCACATTGAGTTGCGGAGGAGCACCCTCAGGAGGCGTGCCGTTACCGTTGGTCATCGATGGTTCTCCTGGAAGCGGATTGGATGGCGGCCGCCGACTTGCAGAGGGCGTCGCAACAATGGGCAGGTGCTTTGGCGAGTGGCTATCATACGCCCCCGGCGTTCCACAAGGTAGACAGAGGCTGCGGCCGCAGCCTGGCAGGCGGGTGCCGGATACCGCGCCCACAGCCTAAAGGTCCCGGGATGGCCCGCCGAAACCTCTCCTTAACCGCCCACCGGCCAGGTTTTCGGGCCTCTCACCGGTTTCCGGCGGGGCGCGAAGCGCGTAAGCTCGCCGGGCCACAGCTCCAAAGATCGCTGTGTGGGGGTTGCCAACCCCACCGGCTGTGCCAAAACGCGCCATTGGCGCGCCGCGGTTGATGCCTACATGGTGCAAACCGGCTCTCTGCCGCGTTGGCGTCGCGAGGCCGGAGACCAAAGCGCGCCGGCAGGCCCCGGCCCGATCAGAAAGTGAATGCGACGTGGATATTTACACCATCATCTTCCTGGCGCTCGCGGTGTTCATCTTCCTGCGTCTGCGCAACGTGCTCGGCCAGCGCACCGGCAGCGAACGGCCGCCGTTCGATCGCGCTGCCGCGCGGGACATGATTCCCGGCAAGCAGGACACCAACGTGATTTCGATGCCCGGCACCGTGATCGACCAGGCGCCGATGGCGCCGAACGCGGACGTGGTGCCGCCCTCCGATCGCTGGAAGGGCATCGCCGAGCCGGACTCCGAACTTGAGCACGGCCTCAACGCCATCGCCCAGAACGATTCGTCGTTCGACGCGCAGCACTTCATCGCCGGCGCCAAGAGCGCTTATGAGATGATCGTGATGGCGTTCGCCAATGGCGACCGCCGCGCGCTGCGGGATCTGCTGTCGAGCGAGGTCTATGAGAGCTTCGATGCGGCGATCAAGGATCGCGAGAAGAACGACCTGAAGGTCGAGACCCGCTTCGTGTCGATCGAGAAGGCCGAGCTGATCGGCGCCGAGCTGCGCGATCGCACCGCGATGCTGACGCTGAAGTTCGTATCGCAGATGATCTCGGCGACCCGCGACAAGACCGGCGCCGTGGTCGACGGCTCGCCCGACAAGGTCGCCGATATCACCGACGTCTGGACCTTCGCCCGCGACACGAGCTCGCGCGATCCGAACTGGAAGCTGGTTGGGACCGGCAGCGGCAGCTGAAGTACGCGGCGCGTACCGCGCCGCCCTGGCCGGCTGCGTTCTCGCAGCCGCGCTATTGTCTGCGCCGAGTGAGGCGGACGCGCGCAGCCGGCATCACCATTCTGGCGCCCGATCCGTCTCGAAATTCGCCGAGCATCACGCAAAGTATCGGCATCCGCTGTGGCCGCTGGAAATCCCGGGCGGCCAATATCTGCCGGTCGCCTGGTCGGACGTCCCTGGTTGGGACGCCGACGATCAGCTCGCCGCGCTGAAAACCTTCCGCGTCAGTTGCCGCCCGATCCTGGCGGCGGGCCGAGCGCCCTCGATCGACAAGCCGCTCGGCGGCTCGTTGTGGGAGCCATGTCATGCGGCGCGCTCGGCGCACGTCACCACCGCGGCCGAGGCTCGCGCGTTCTTCGAACAGCATTTTGTGCCGCTGCAGATCTCCCGTCTCGGCGAGCCGCTCGGCTTCGTCACCGGCTACTATGAGCCGGTGATCGAGGGCTCACCGGTCAAGACCGACGATTACACCGTGCCGGTGTATCGCCGCCCGTCGAACCTGTCCGTTCGCGGCTACAAGCAGGATGCGGCCTTGCCGAATGGCGGGCCAGTGTTTCGCAAGATCGGCCGGCGCAAGCTGGTGCCGTATTATGACCGCGGAGAAATCGAAGACGGCGCGATCGATGGCCGGGGTCTGGAGATCTGCTGGCTGAAGAGTCAGACGGATCTGCTGTTTGCGCAGATCCAGGGCTCGGCGCGGATCAAACTGCCCGACGGGCGGGTGATTCGAATCAATTACGACGCCCACAATGGTTTCCCCTACACGCCGGTCGGCCGCATCCTGATCGAGCGCGGCATCATCCCGCGCGAAGAGATGTCGATGCACCGCATCCGCGATTGGATGGACGCTAACCCCGACGGCGCCAAGGAGCTGCGGCGGGCGAACCGCTCTTACGTGTTCTTCCGCAAGGTCGAGCTGAAGGATGACGATGAAGCGATCGGCGCCCAGGGTGTGCCGCTGACTCCAGGCCGCTCGATCGCCGTCGACAAGGGGCTGCACGTCTACGGCACGCCGTTCTTCATTACGGGCGAGCTGCCGATCGATTCCCCGACCGCGAAGACAGCGTTTCGGCGGTTGATGATCGGCCAGGACACCGGCTCGGCGATCGTCGGCCCGGCGCGGGCCGACCTGTATTTTGGCGCCGGTACCGAAGCGGGCGCGATCGCAGGACGGATCCGGCATCCGATCGCCTTCGCCATGCTGGTGCCGAAGAGCCTCGATCCGGTTGCGCGCGCCCGCAGTCTGCCGGTGCCCGAGCCGCGCCCGCCCGCTAAAGCCAACAAACCCGCAGCGACGCCGTCGAAGTCCGGTGGTAAAGACGGTGCCACGACTGTCCCGACACCGGATAGCCGGCCGGCCACGGCGCCGTCACGGCCGGCCGCTCAACGGCATCGCTCCCACCACTCGCGGCAC
The DNA here is from genome assembly GCF_039642825.1 of Rhodopseudomonas sp. P1. NCBI lineage: Bacteria > Pseudomonadati > Pseudomonadota > Alphaproteobacteria > Hyphomicrobiales > Nitrobacteraceae > Rhodopseudomonas > Rhodopseudomonas sp. P1. The sequence goes on from NZ_CP088006.1 coordinate 325,481, forward strand.
CATCGCCACCTGCGCTGATCTCGATGAAACGCATCATCCCGCCGCTCGACCCGCCGATGTCGCGCCGCAAGCGCAGCCTGACTGAGGACGAGCGGGCGCTGTGGGACGGCGTAGCCCGTCAGATCAAACCGCTGCGCGGCCGGCCGCGGCTGATCAAGGTCGAGATTGCCGATCCGCAGGTCCCTGCACCCGCGATCAAGCCGGCGCCGGTGGCGCCGCCGCAACCGCTCAAGCGGGCCGCGAAACCATCGCTCCCGACCGCCCCGCCGCCGCTCGCCACGCTGGGCCGCCGCGAACGGGCGCATCTGTCGCGTGGCCGCAAGGACATCGACGCGCGGATCGATCTGCACGGCATGACCCAGGCGCGCGCGCATCACGCGCTGCTGTATTTCCTGCAGCGCGCCAGTCATGACGGGCTCGGCTTCGTGCTGGTGATCACCGGTAAGGGCAAGAGCGGCGATACCGAACGCGGCATCCTGCGCCGCCAGGTGCCGCAGTGGCTCGCCCTCCCCGAATTCCGCGCCTATGTGGTCGGCTTCGACGAAGCCCACATCGGCCACGGCGGCGAAGGCGCGTTGTACGTGCGGGTGAGACGGGCGCGCGGTTAGTGCGCAAAGCACGGGGTGTTCATCGGCCGACGAGCCCCGGTTTCCAAACGTCATCACCCGCGCATGCGGGTGATCCAGTCTCCCAGAGAGGTTGTTACTTGGACGCAGATGCTCTGCAATACTGGGTCGCCCGGACAAGCCGGGGCGATGACGTGAGGGGGTGGGGTGAGGACTGTTGTTACTTGCGGCGTATCATAAATAGGAATTCGTCATTGCCGGGCTTGACCCGGCAATCCATCGTCTTGCGAAGAAGGATGGATGCGCGGGTCAAGCCCGCGCATGACGTTTGTTTACGTAGCTGCGGTCGGTGAACAAACGAAGTGCCTTATGACCGCCTACAAAATAAACCGGCTCAAATCCGTGTTCTTGGCCAGGTCCCCGACATTGGTCTTCACGTAGTCCGCATCGACCTGGAAGGTCTCGCCGTGGCGGTCGGGGGCGACGAAGGAGATCTCGTCGAGCACGCGCTCCATCACGGTCTGCAGCCGGCGCGCGCCGATGTTCTCGACGGTGGAGTTCACCGCGACCGCGACATCGGCCAGCGCGTCGATGGCGTCGTCGGAGAAATCCAGCGTCACGCCCTCGGTCTTCATCAGCGCCACATACTGCTTGATCAGCGAGGCTTCCGGCTCGGTCAGGATCCGGCGCATGTCGTCGCGGCTCAGCGCGTTGAGTTCGACGCGGATCGGCAGACGGCCCTGCAGTTCGGGCAGCAGGTCGGAGGGCTTGGCGATGTGGAACGCGCCAGAGGCAATGAACAGGATGTGCTCGGTCTTCACCGCGCCGTGCTTGGTCGACACCGTGGTGCCTTCGATCAGCGGCAACAGATCGCGCTGCACGCCTTCGCGCGAGACTTCGCCGCCGCTGCGGCCGTCGCGCACGCAGATCTTGTCGATCTCGTCCAGGAACACGATGCCGTTGTTCTCGACCGCGGCAATGGCTTCCTGCACCAGCTGATCGGTGTCGAGCAGCTTGTCGGCTTCTTCGTTGACCAGGATCTCGTGCGAGTCGGCCACTGTCAGCCGCCGCTTCTTGGTGCGGCCGCCCATCTTGCCGAAGATGTCGCCGAGCGAGACCGCGCCGATCTGCGCGCCGGGCATGCCGGGGATTTCGAACATCGGCGAGCCCGACCCGGCCTGGGTCTCGATTTCGATTTCCTTGTCGTTCAGCTCGCCGGCCCGCAGCTTTTTGCGGAACGAGTCGCGCGTCGCCGGACCCGAGCCGGGCCCGACCAGTGCATCAAGCACACGCTCCTCGGCGGCGACTTGGGCGCGGGCCTGTACGTCCTTGCGCTTCTTCTCGCGCACCTGCGCGATCGCGACCTCGACCAGATCGCGGATGATCTGTTCGACATCACGGCCGACATAGCCAACCTCGGTGAACTTGGTCGCCTCGACCTTGAGAAACGGTGCGCCGGCGAGCTTCGCGAGCCGCCGCGCGATCTCGGTTTTGCCGACGCCGGTCGGGCCGATCATCAGGATGTTCTTCGGCAGCACTTCTTCGCGCAAGGAACCTTCGAGCTGCAGCCGACGCCAGCGGTTGCGCAGCGCGATGGCGACCGCGCGCTTGGCGTCGGCCTGGCCGACGATGAAGCGGTCGAGTTCGGAGACGATTTCACGGGGGGAAAAGTCGGTCATGGGGCCTACGTAAGGTCGGTCGAACGAGGGAACAAGCGGGGTCAGATGATCGGAGGTCCCGCCTGCCATTGCCGGATGGCATCGAACGGATGAATCAGCATGATCACGTTGAGGGTCAGATTGTCGCGGATGTGCAAGCCGACCAGCACTTCGAACAGCACCGCGATCGCGACGGTTGCGGTGACCGGCAGCCAGCGTGCGAGCAGGAATCCGGAGATCATCGCAAGCGTATCGGCGACCGAATTGACGATGCTGTCGCCGTAGTAATCGAGCGAGATCGTGCCGGCGCGGTAGCGCTCGATGATGAAGCTCGAATTCTCCGCCAGCTCCCAGCCGCCTTCGATCAGTGTCGCCACGATCAGCCGCGCGGTCCACGACCAGCGCCGCAGCAGCAGCCAAGTGCCGGCATAGAACAGGAAGCCGTGGATGATGTGCGAGAACGTGTACCAGTCGGTGAGGTGCTGCGAGTTCTCAGAACTCTGCACCACGCCGTGCCACAGCTTGACGGTGCCGCAGGTGCAGATCGGCACCCGTCCCATCGCAAACAGCGCGGTCGCCTGGACCGCCAGCAGAGCCAGGACGACGGCCAGTGCCCAGCGGACCGGCAGGCCGGCCACTGACGACATCGGCCGTTCGGCCCCGGCCGCGCTCATGCGGTCAGCGTCTCGAGCGTGAGATTGCCGTTGGTGTAGACGCAGATGTCGGCGGCAATGCCGAGCGACTTGCGCACGATGGTCTCGGCGTCCTGATCGGTGTCGATCAGCGCGCGGGCGGCGGCCAGCGCATAATTGCCGCCGGAGCCGATCGCCATCACGCCGGCCTCGGGCTCGAGCACGTCGCCGGTGCCGGTCAGCACCAGCGACACGTCCTTGTCGGCCACGATCATCATCGCTTCCAGCCGGCGCAGATACCGGTCGGTGCGCCAATCCTTGGCGAGTTCGACCGCCGCGCGGGTGAGCTGGCCGGGGTACTGTTCGAGCTTGGCTTCGAGCCGCTCGAACAGCGTGAAAGCGTCGGCGGTGGCGCCGGCGAAGCCGCCGATCACGTCGCCCTTGCCGAGCTTGCGGACCTTCTTGGCGTTGGCCTTGATCACCGTCTGTCCGATCGAGACCTGGCCGTCGCCGCCGATCACGACCTTGCCGCCCTTGCGCACGGTCAGAATGGTGGTGCCGTGCCAGACCGGGGGGCCGGCGTCTGCCGAAGAGCTATGAGGTGCCATGGAGTTCCTTTCGCGAGCGCTGATCTAGGCACGGCCGGGCGGCGATGCAATTGCTCTCCGGGAGGCCGCCGGAGCGGCCAATCCGCTCACCATAGGACGAAGATCGGCCCCGCTCCGCAGCTGGCGCAGTAGCGAAGGTGTCACCGGCCTGTTAAAAGACCGGCGTTTTTACCGGAGAGCCCGCTTCATGCGCACGGCGACGATCAAGCGCAAGACCAAGGAGACCGACATCGAAGTCACGGTCGACCTCGACGGCACCGGTGTGGCCAACGCCGCCACCGGGATCGGCTTCTTCGACCATATGCTCGATCTGCTCGCCAAGCATTCGCGGATCGACATCACCGTCAAGGCGGTGGGCGACCTCCATGTCGACTTCCACCACACCACCGAGGACGTCGGCATCGCGCTCGGCCAGGCGGTGAAGCAGGCGCTCGGCAACATGGCGGGCATCAGCCGCTATGCCAGTATCTTCATGCCGATGGACGAGACCCTGACCCGGGTCGTGGTCGACGTCTCGGGCCGGCCGTTCCTGGTGTTCAAGGCCGACTTCCCGCGCGACAAGATCGGCGAATTCGACACCGAGCTGGTGCGAGAGTGGTTTCAGGCCTTCGCCATGAACGCGGGCGTGACTCTGCACGTCGAGACCCTATATGGCGAGAACAGCCATCACATCGCCGAATCCTGCTTCAAGGGATTGGCCCGGGCGCTGCGTGCGGCGGTCGCGATCGATCCCAAGACGGCCGGCGAAGTGCCCTCGACCAAGGGGCAGCTCGGCGGCTAATCGCCGTCGGGCGGCGGAGACAAGTCCATGCCGGTGTTCACTGTTCATGCCCCGCGGGCGGACGATGACGAGCTGCAGCAGGCTGCGCCCGATCAATTCCGCTTTGTCCGCGATGGATTCTACGTCTGGGCCTTCGTGTTCGGCCCATTCTGGCTGCTGTATCGCCGGCTCTGGCTGGCGACGCTCGGCTATCTGGTGGTGATCGCCGCCTCCGCAGTGGCGCTCACGGCGCTGCATGCCGGAAGCGGCACCCGTTTCGTGGTTGCGCTGCTGCTCGCCAGCCTGCTCGGGCTCGAAGCCGGCAGCCTGTGGCGCTGGACCCTGGCCCGCCGCGGCTGGCAGTCCGTCGGCGTCGCGGTCGGCGAGGACCGCGAGATCGCCGAACGGCGGTTCTTCGATCGCTGGGTCGCAGGCCAGCCGCAGCCGATCAGCTTCACCCTTCCGGTCGACCGCGGCGCGCCGCCGCCGGCGCGCAGCATTCCGCTGCCCGCGTCGTCGATCCATGGCGACATCTTCGGCTCGTTCCCGAATCCCGGAGGCTCGCGATGAGCGTCGCGATCATCGACTACGGCTCCGGCAACCTGCACTCGGCGGCGAAAGCGTTCGAGCGCGCGGCGCGGAGCATGGAAAACCCCGAACCGATCCTCGTGACCCGCGATCCGGACCAGGTGTTTCGGGCCGACCGCGTCGTCCTGCCCGGCGTCGGCGCCTTCGCCGACTGCCGCAAGGGGCTGGATTCGATCGACGGTATGGTCCAGGCGCTGAACGAGACGGTGCGGGTCAAGGCCCGGCCGTTCTTCGGCATTTGCGTCGGCATGCAGTTGATGGCGACCCGCGGCAAGGAGCACGTCACCACCGACGGGCTCAACTGGATCGCTGGCGACGTCGTCAAGATCGCGCCCAATCGCGAGGATCTGAAGATCCCGCATATGGGCTGGAATACGCTCGATCAGGTCCGCGAGCACCCGGTGCTGGACCGGCTGCCGCTCGGTTCGAAGGGCCTGCACGCCTACTTCGTGCACTCCTTCCACCTCGCCGCCGAACACGAAGGCGACGTGCTGGCGCGCGCCGATTACGGCGGGCCGGTCACCGCTGTGGTCGGCAAGGACACCGCGATCGGGACTCAGTTTCACCCCGAGAAGAGCCAGCGCTTCGGCCTGGCGCTGATCTCGAACTTTTTGAAGTGGAAGCCGTGATTCTCTTCCCCGCGATCGATCTCAAGAACGGCCAGTGCGTGCGGCTCGAACAGGGCGACATGGCGCGCGCCACCGTGTTCAATCTCGATCCCGCCGCGCAGGCACAGAGCTTTGCGGCCCAGGGCTTTCAGTATCTGCACGTGGTCGATCTCGACGGCGCCTTCGCCGGCAAGCCGATGAACGCCCAGGCGGTCGAAGCGATGCTGAAGGTGGTCAAGATGCCGGTGCAGCTCGGCGGCGGCATCCGCGACCTCAAGACCATTGAAGCCTGGCTGTCCAAGGGCATCGCCCGCGTCATCATCGGCACCGCCGCGGTGCGCGATCCGGCGCTGGTGAAGGAAGCCGCCAAGACGTTTCCGGGCCGCGTCGCGGTCGGCCTCGACGCCCGCGACGGCAAGGTCGCGGTCGAGGGCTGGGCCGAGAGCTCGCAAGTCACCGCGCTGGATATCGCGCAACGCTTCGAAGACGCTGGCGTGGCCGCGATCATCTTCACCGACATCGCCCGCGACGGCCTGCTCAAGGGCATCAATTGGGACGCGACCATCGCGCTGGCCGAGGCGATTTCGATCCCGGTGATCGCCTCGGGTGGTCTTGCCTCGATCGAAGACGTCAAGACGCTGCTCAGCCCGCGCGCCAACAAGCTCGAAGGTGCGATCGCCGGGCGGGCGCTGTACGACGGCCGGCTCGATCCGGCCGAAGCTCTGGCGCTGATCGGCGCCGCCAAGGCCGCGTAAGGACGCCGCGATGTTCAAGGTCCGCGTCATCCCCTGCCTCGACGTCAAAGATGGCCGAGTCGTCAAAGGCGTCAATTTCGTCGACCTGCGCGACGCCGGCGATCCGGTCGAGGCGGCGATCGCCTATGACGCCGCCGGCGCGGACGAGCTTTGCTTTCTCGACATCACCGCCACCCATGAGAACCGCGGCATCATGCTCGACGTGGTGCGGCGGACGGCTGAAGCCTGCTTCATGCCGGTGACAGTCGGCGGCGGCGTCCGCACCGTCGACGACATCAAGACGCTGCTACGCAGCGGTGCCGACAAGGTCTCGATCAACTCAGCCGCGGTGGCGCGGCGTGAGTTCGTCAAGGAAGCCGCCGAGAAGTTCGGCGATCAGTGCATCGTGGTGGCGATCGACGCCAAGCGGGTGCCGGGCCGCGACCGCTGGGAGATCTTCACCCATGGCGGCCGCAAGGGCACCGGCATCGACGCGATCGAGTTCGCCCAGGAAGTGGTGTCGCTCGGCGCCGGCGAGATCCTGCTGACCTCGATGGACCGCGACGGCACCAAGTCGGGCTTCGATATTCCGCTGACCCGGGCGATCGCCGACAGCGTCGGGGTCCCGGTGATCGCCTCGGGCGGCGTCGGCAACCTCGATCACCTGGTCGACGGCATCCGCGAAGGCCACGCCACCGCGGTGCTGGCGGCCTCGATCTTCCATTTCGGTGAGTACACCATTCGTCAGGCCAAGGATCATATGGTCCAGGCCGGGCTGCCGATGCGGCTCGATCCCTAGCGTAACGCGGCGAGGGGCGGTACTCTCGCACCAAGAACCGGCAGAGTTAGCGTATGGCCCGTTTCACCCTTCATGATCTCGCCGCGACGGTCGATGCCCGCGCGGCGTCCGGCGGCGAGAGCTCCTACACCAAGAAGCTGCTCGACAAGGGCCCCGAGCACTGCGCCAAGAAATTCGGCGAAGAGGCGGTCGAGATGGTGATCGCGGCGGTCGAGAACGATCGCGGCCATCTGATCTCCGAGACCGCCGACGTGCTGTTTCACATGCTGGTGCTGCTGAAGTCGCGCGGCGTGAAGCTCGAGGAAGTCGAGGCCGCGCTGGCGCAGCGCACCTCGATGTCGGGCTTGGAGGAAAAGGCGTCGCGCAAGCGCGACTGACGGCATCGGCCGCAGCAAGCGGCCGCAATAACAATAAATCCCGCCACTCAAAACCAAGGCGAAGGGCCCGCGAGATGGACGCAAGGTCGGATCTGCACCACTACAACCCCTACCGGGTGTTCTCGCGGGCGGAATGGGCGAGCATGCGTGAAGACACGCCGATGACGCTCGATGCCGCCGAGGTTGCGGCGCTGCGCTCGATGCACGACCGGCTCGATCTCAGCGAGGTCGAAGAAATCTATCTGCCGATGTCGCGGCTGTTGTCGATCCATGTCGCGGCGATGCAGCAGCTGTACTACGCGCAGCGCCGCTTCCTCGGCGTGGTCGAGCGCAAGATGCCGTTCATCATCGGCGTCGCCGGCTCGGTGGCGGTCGGCAAGTCGACCACCGCGCGCGTGCTGCAGGCGCTGCTGGCGCGCTGGTCGCCGCGCCCGACGGTCGATCTCGTCACCACCGACGGCTTCCTGCATCCGAACGCAGTGCTGGAGCGCGCCGGCCTGATGCAGAAGAAGGGCTTTCCGGAAAGCTACGACCTGCCGGCGCTGCTCGGCTTTCTGTCCGACATCAAGTCGGGCCGCCGCAAGGTCAAGGCGCCGATCTACTCGCACCTCACCTATGACATCGTGCCGAACAAGTTCACGGTGATCGACCGCCCCGACATCCTGATCGTCGAGGGCGTCAACGTGCTGCAAACCGGCCGGCTGCCGCGCGACGGCAAGGCGGTGCCGGTGGTGTCCGACTTCTTCGATTTCTCGGTGTATCTCGACGCCGATGAGCCGGTGCTGCGCGACTGGTACGTCCGGCGCTTCCTGGCGCTGCGCGACACCGCATTCCACGATCCGCGGTCGTACTTCCATCGCTACGCGGTGCTGTCCGACGAAGAGGCGACCGCGACTGCGATCGCGATCTGGGAACGGACCAACTTGGCCAACCTCGAAGACAACATCCTGCCGACCCGCCCGCGCGCGACGCTGATCCTGAAGAAGGGCGCCGATCACGTGGTGGACTCGGTGGCGCTGCGAAGGTTGTAGTCCTCGCAGGTTACTCAGCGTCATCCGCGGGCTTGACCCGCGGATCCATCGCGCGCGCAAGCGCGCGCGACGATGTGTTTTCTCGAAGACGATGGATTGCCGGGTCAGCCCGGCAATGACGGACGTGTCGGGTGGATGAACCCTGCTACGCCGCGTGCCGCGATGCATCCGCGCCGAAATGCTCGATGTAGCGAGCGCTGATCGCCGAGACCGGCAGGATGATCAGCACGTCGGTGGTGCCGAACTGATAGTCGATCACCGCGCCCTCGCCGATCGTGGCGCCGAGCCGCAGATAGCCTTTGATCAGCGGCGGCAGCTCGCGCAGCGCCGCCTTTTGATCGATCGCCTCTTTGGGCAGCCGGTTCATCTCGACATAGCGCGACGGATGTGCGCGGGCGCGCCAGGTTTCCGGCGCCGGCGCGTAGTGGTGCAGGAACGACAGCGGCAGCGCCAGGCGATCCGGATCGGTGCCGTCGAAGCTGGCGCAGCCGAGCATCACGTCGACGCCGTGCTGGCGGACGTAAGTCCAGATGCCGTGCCACAGCAGTTCGACGGTGCGCTTGTTCCGATACGGCGGCAGCACGCAGGAGCGGCCGAGTTCGAGAAAGCGCAGCTCCGGATGCCGGGTGATCAGTCTGCCGATATCGAACTCGCTCTCGGTGTAGAAACCGCCATTGCGATTGGCGACATCCTGGCGAAGCAACCGATAGGTGCCGACCACCGGCTGCTTGCCGCTCAGCGACGGCTTGGCGGCGTGATCGACCACCAAGAGGTGATCACAGATCGGATCGAACGCATCCTTGTCGCGCCGCGCCAGCATCGTCGGCGCGTCGGCAATCGCGGTGCCGTCCTTGTAGAACACCCGGTAGCGCAGCTTCTGGGCGCGCTTGACGTCCTGCTTGGTCTGCGCGAGCCGAACCTCGAGCGGCCCGAGGCGGCCCAGCGTCGCCGGCGACGGGCCGATCGGCTTGCCGGTCTCGGCCAGCTTCGGCGCAGGCTTGAACCAAGTAATTGCGGTTTGCGCAGCGGCTCCGGCGGTCTCCGGGCGCAGCAGCTTAATGAATTTCTTCGAACGGGCGAGATGGTCGGTGTGCATGGCGTCCTCGCGACCGCACCCGTCCCGAAACGGAATCGCCGCGGCCTGATCGCACCAACAATCATGACCGTTCAACAGCGATGTGACGCGATGATTGCCGAACGATGACATTGCGGCTGACTTTGTTGTTAGCAGCCGCGTTCGGTATTTACTTGCCGTGTCAGGCGGTTTGATGCGCGGCGTCCACGTTCGCCAGGATGTCGGCGAGCTTGTCGGGATCGACCGGCTTGATCAGGAAGCCATCCATCCCGGCCGCCAAACAGGCTTCGCGATCCTCCGCCAGCGTGTTCGCCGTCAGTGCCAGGATCGGCACCCGCCGCCTTGCGCGTTCGGCTTCCTGCGTCCTGATCTGACGGGCCGCCTCCAGCCCATCGAGCATCGGCATCTGCACGTCCATCAGCACCAGATCGAATGGCTTGCCAGTCTTGTCAGCAGCGCCCCACGCCTCGACGGCACCGCGGCCGTCACCGACGATTTCAGCGTGATGACCGAGTCGGTGCAGCAGCGCGCGAATCAGCAGCGCGTTGATGTCGTTGTCTTCGGCGACCAGGATGGCGAGCGGCTTATCCGGGATGGCTGACGGCATATGTTGCAGCGTCGGCGGATCGCCGTCTGCAATACTCGGCGCCGCGACCTCGACCGGTGTCCCGAGCCGTGTGGCCAGCGAGGCGGCGCGTAGCGGCTTCACCAGATAGCCGGTGAATGCGGCCGGAAGAGTCGGTAACAGCTCCTGCCGTGCCGCCGGGGTCAGCATCACCAGGCGATGGGTCGCGCGCGGCTGAGCCGCGCGCGCCAGAGTCTCGATCGCGTCCGAACCGAACGCATGATCGATCAGCACCGCGTGCCAGCCTCGTTCCGGCAAACGTGTCGTCGCGGCGGCAATGTCATCACACAGGCAGGTCTGGGCGCCCCAGCGTCCCAGCCGCCGGGCGGCCAGCGAAGCTTCGACACCGTGCGGCGAGACGATCATCACCGAACTGCCGTGTAGATCGGGCGGCGCGAAGGTCGCGGCGGGATCGTCTTCGGCAGCGACGAGCGGCAGCGTGACGGTGAAGGTCGACCCCTGCCCCGGCTGACTGTCGAGGGCGATGCGACCGCCCATCGCCGTGACGATGCGGTCGCTGATGCTGAGGCCGAGCCCGGTGCCGCCGAAATGGCGGGCGATGCCAGCGTCGGCCTGTTCGAACTCGCGGAAAATCCGCGCCTGGGCTTCCGCCGCAATCCCGATTCCGGTGTCGCGGACGATCACACGGAATTCGCCGGCCTCGCCCGGCTCGGCGATCAGCGCCACGCCGCCGGATTCGGTGAACTTGATGGCGTTGCCGCACAGATTGAGCAGGACCTGCCGCAGCCGGGCCGCGTCGCCGATCAGCCACGCCGGCAGCCGTTCGTCGACATCGGCGGCAATCTCGAGCCCGCGCGCCTGTGCCCGCGGCGCCAGGAGTTCGGCCACGTCTTCGATCAGCCCGCCGAGCGCGAACGGCTTTGCGTCGAGTTCGATCTTGCCGGCCTCGACGCGTGCGTAATCGAGGAGTTCGTCGGTCAGTGCCAGCAGCGCCTCGCCGGAGGTCTTCACCGCCTTGGCGTAGGTCGCCTGTTCGGGGCTGAGCGGCGTATCGAGCAACAACCGGCTCATGCCGATGATGCCGTTCAGCGGGGTGCGGATTTCGTGCGATGCCATCGCCAGCAGCCGCGACTTTGCGCGGCTGTCCGCCCCCGCGCTGTCGCGAAGTCCAGTCACGGCATTTTGGCCGCCGTGCTCCCGCGGGCTCGCTGTCGCTGTGTCACGCAGATCGGTGAGCAGGCGCAGGCGGCTCCGCATCCGCCGCAGCCGCATCGTCTGGATCGCCAGCGCCAGGCAGGCCAAGGCGAACAGGAAGCTGGTGCCGATCGCAAACGCATGCGGATCGTAGCCGGAGATCTCCGGCCCGCTGCCGAACAGCAACCCGTAGGCACCGCCGAACCCGGCGGAAAACGCCGTCACGGCGCGGCCCGCCATCGCGATGCGCGGATGCCGGCGCGCCAACAGACGCAGCCTCGACCTGATCCGCAGCTTTCCCGCCATCGCCGCTCCACCATTTGCCGTTGTCCGGCAACGCAGAAACATGCGCTTGGGGTGCTGCCATCCGGTTGAAAGTAGCGCAGGACGGCGTCGGTGCTGCCAACAGAGTTGATAGCGCGTTAACGGCGCTCACGCCGCGCGGCGCTGATCGTCGGCCAACGCGCGATACGACAACGCTTCGGCCAGATGGACGCGGCCGATGCGGTCGCAGCCGCCGAGATCGGCCAGTGTGCGGGCGACCCGCAGCACGCGGTGATAGCCGCGCGCCGACAGCCGCATGGTTTCGGCGGCCTCGTGCAGTAGTTTCAGCCCGGCCGAATCCGGCTGTGCCGTCGTCTCCAGCACCGCGGCCGGCGCTTCCGCATTGGTTCGGACCTGCGGCAGCCCGATCGAGGCGTAGCGTGTCCGCTGCACCTCGCGCGCCGCGGCCACCCGCGCCGCGACTTCAGCCGAGCCTTCGGCCGGTGGCGGCAGTATCAGGTCTGCGGCGCTCACCGCCGGCACTTCGATCCGCAGATCGATGCGGTCCATCAGCGGACCGGAGATGCGGGATTGATAGTCCGAGGTGCAGCGATCGATCCGGCCGCGCTTGCACGCAAAGCCCGGTTCGAAGGCGTGGCCGCAGCGGCACGGGTTCATCGCCGCCACCAGCATCACCCGCGCCGGATAGGTGACGCGGTGATTGGCACGCGACACGGCGACTTCGCCGGTTTCGAGCGGTGCGCGCAGCGAATCCAGGACGCGCGGATCGAACTCCGGCAGCTCGTCGAGAAACAGCACACCCTGATGCGCCAGCGAAATCTCGCCCGGCCGCGCCTTGATGCCGCCGCCGGTCAGCGCCGCCATGCTGGCGGAGTGGTGCGGTGCGCGGAATGGCCGGCGCGCCGTCAGTGCGCCATCGCGGATTTCGCCGGCGACCGAGGCGATCATCGAGACTTCCAACAGCTCGGCCGGCGACAGCGGCGGCAGGATCGAGGGCAGCCGTGCCGCCAGCATCGATTTGCCGGCCCCCGGCGCCCCGATCATCAGGAGGTGATGTCCTCCGGCCGCGGCAATTTCGAGCGCGCGCTTGGCACTCTCCTGGCCCTTGATGTCGCGCAGGTCGAGCATCGACGCTTCGGCTTCCCGGACCCGCGGCTGCGGCCGCCCGAGTAGTTGTGAGCCCTTGAAGTGATTGGCGATCTGGATCAGGGAGCTGGCCGCGATGATCTGGATGTCGGGGCTCGCCCAGGCTGCTTCGGAGCCGCAGGCCGCCGGGCAGATCAGGCCGTGCTCGCGCGCATTGGCGGCGATCGCGGCCGGCAAGACGCCGGCCACCGGCGCGATCGAGCCGTCGAGCCCGAGCTCACCGAGGACCGTGAAGCCTTCGAGCGCGTCGGCCGGGATGGCGCCGATCGCCGCCATCAGGCCGAGCGCGATCGGCAGATCGTAATGGCTGCCCTCCTTGGGCAGATCGGCGGGAGCGAGATTGACGGTGATCCGCCGCGCCGGCAGCGCCAGGCCCGAGGCGATCAGCGCCGATCGCACCCGTTCGCGCGCTTCCGACACGGCCTTGTCGGCCAGCCCGACCATGGCGAAGGCCGGGAGTCCGGGTGACACCTGGACCTGGACGTCGACGCTGCGCGCCTCGATGCCTTCGAACGCTACGGTGGATACGTGCTGGACCATAACGCCCTCTCCGCAGAGCAACGAGGCTAACCGCGGCGCAGTCCCTGCGCAAGAACATTAAGGGAACAAGCCGGCGGGCATTCGCCCGCCGGCGCGGTGTCAGGCACTGTTTTTGGTGCGGCTTTCGAGCGCGATTTCGGTCAGGTCGACCTCGAGCCGCGCCATCATCAGCAGTTGGACTGCCGACGAGATGCCGAGCTCTTCGGCCTGCTCGATGGCGCGGTTGATGGTCGAGGCCAGCGCGTCGATGCAGACCGCGTGCTGCTTCAGCGGCGGGTTCAGCGTGATCGGCCGGGCGCCGCGTGGTTTGGAGGGGGCGTTCATGAAATCACCTGGAATTCCGGAAGCGAATGACGACGGATGGCTTCGAGCCCGCGCCATTCCAGCGTCGGGCCGGGCACCGCGCGGCGATTGCAGATCCCGACCCAGGCGTCGTCATCGACGTCGACGATCACCGCGGTGGTCGAGAAGCCGTTGATGTCCTGAGGCAGGCCGAGTGGCTTGGCCTTCCAGCCCTGGTCCACCAGCCGCGGCAGCCACCAGGTCTCCAGCACGATGGTGAAGGCCGACAGGCCGATCGACAGGCCGTATTCCATCGCGGCTGCCTGGATCACGGCTTCGGCGCGCGGGCCGCCATGTTCGCCGCGCTTGCGCGGCACCACGAAGATCCGCGACAGCTCGTAGGCATCCGGCCGCCGCACCGGGCCGGCCAATGCGAGCTGCGGGAAGACGTCGCTGAGCAGCGTCGGTGACGTGGTCGGCATCATCCGCATGCCGGCGACGATGTCGTCATTGTCGACGCCGAGCAGATACACGGCGTCCTCGGTGTCGAACTGATCGATCTCGCGGCCGTCCGGCCGATCGAGCTCCTTCCAGCCGCGCTCGACGACGTAGATCTGGTGACGGATGCGGAAGTACTTGTCGAGCAGACCGGCATAGAGCGCGCGGTTCTCCCGACGGATGACATGAACCTGCATGATGAAATTCCCCTCCTGCAGTGGGTCTGCAGGCGGGAACAGTGCAGGTGCGAACGGGAACCTAACTACTGTCCGATCGGACAGGTCACAAACGGATCAATCCGAGCGTCAATGCCTTGGCGACCGCGGCGGTGCGGTTGGCGGCGTCGAGCTTGCGGGCGGCTTCGATCAGATGAAATTTCACGGTGCGCTCGGTGATGCAGAGAATCACCGAGATCTCCCAGGCGGTCTTGCCCTGCGCCGCCCATTGCAGGATCTCGCACTCCCGCGGGGTCAGCCGGTTGCGCCGGATCGGCTTTGGCCGGCTGAGCGCGCGCAGCCGACTATGCGCGTAGATGCTGACCAGCTGCATCGCGCCGCGCGCCGCCGGGCTGAGATCCGGCTCCCGACCGGCCATGCTGATCGCGGCGCTGCCGTCGTCGTAGTGCAGCGGAATGCAGTAGCCTTCGACCAGTCCGAACTCGGCCGCGCGGGTCATCACCCGGTGGGCGGCCGGATCGCGGTCGCGGTCGTAAGGCGCCTCGGACCATACGAAAGGATGAACCGTGGTGGCGCCATGACGCGGCACCGGATCGACCGCGCTGAAGTTCTCGCTCACATAGAGGTCGAACCAGTCACGCGGCCAGCCGTTCGCCAGCGTCAGTTCGGGCAGCCCGGCGTTCCGCGATGGCAGGCCGGCCATGATGTAGGCGGTAAAACCGCAGCTCGCGATCATCGATTCGAACCGGCTGATCAGCGCTGGCGCCTCGAGCCGCTCGACGGAATCGACGAATTCCAGCGCCCGCCGTCCCCAATGCTGATCTTCGCCGACGATCATACCGCCGCTACCTCTGATCCCATTACCAGGAACAGCGGGGTCATGTGCCAGCCGCCGCCCGTCCCGACATCATTAGCTTACCGTTGCCGTATTCACCACGCGTCCATATTCCGACAGCTCCCGTGAGCGTCCGCATAGTGGACGATCTCCGTAGTTGTGCGGCCACCTTTGCCGACTGGCAAGGGCGTCGTTGCTTGGTCTCTCTTTGGCGGCAGATCAGGCGCGCTTGGCCTCGATCACGTCCCAGATCTTCGCCGCGATGTCGGGCCCGCCGAGCCGTGCCACCGCACGGATACCGGTCGGCGAGGTCACGTTGATTTCGGTCAGGTAGCCGTCGATTACGTCAATACCGACGAATAACAGCCCGCGCTCACGCAGCTTTGGCCCGAGTGTCGCGCAGATCTCGCGCTCGCGCGGCGACAATTCGGTTGCCGCCGCGGCGCCGCCGCGGACCATGTTGGAGCGCAGATCGTCTTCAGCCGGCACGCGATTGACCGCGCCGGCGAATTCCCCGTCGACCAGGATGATCCGCTTGTCGCCGTGCTTCACCTCGGGAAGGAAGCGCTGGATCACCCACGGCTCGCGGAACGTGACCGCGAACATGTCGTAGAGCGAGCCGAAATTGATGTCCTGCGGCAGCACCCGAAACACCGCCGCGCCGCCATGGCCGTGCAGCGGCTTCATCACCACCGCGCCGTGCTCGGCCCGAAAGGCGTTGATCTCATCCTTGTCGCGGCTGATCAGCGTCGGCGGCATCAGCTCGGCAAAGTCCATCACGAACAATTTCTCCGGCGCGTTGCGCACGCTGGCCGGATTGTTGACCACCAGCGTCGCCGGATGAATCCGCTCGAGCAGATGCGTCGAAGTGATGTAGGCGAGATCGAACGGCGGATCCTGCCGCAGCAGCACCACGTCGTAACTACGCATATCGACGCGGATCGGTTCGCCCAGGGTGAAGTGATCGCCTTCCTGATCGCGCACTTTCAGGCTCTGTACTGATGCGACGACGTCGTTGCCGCGCAGCGACAGTTTGTCGGGCGTGAAGTACGAGATCGCGTGGCCGCGAGCCTGCGCTTCGAGCAGCAGCGCGAACGTCGAATCGCCGCGGATGTTGATGCGCGCGATGGGGTCCATCTGGACGGCGACCTTCAATGTCATGTCGTGTGTTCCGGAGTTGGCAGAGCGGCGGTGACGATGCGGGGTGGCGGCGGCTTGGTCAAGCAGCCGGGCTCATGGCGTGGCGTCGAACGCGCCGGGCAAGTGCCGCGGCGCTGTGTTGGGGGCAATCAGGATGGCGTCGAAGCGCAGCTCGCTCATCGCGTGTTCGGGATGCCGGCTCAGCCATGCTTCGGCGGCCGCAACGATGCGGCTCTGCTGCCGCGGCGTCACTGCGTAGGCGGCATCGTCGACATTGCCGCGCGCCTTCACCTCGACGAACGCCACCAGCGCGTCGCGCTGCGCCACCAGATCGATTTCGCCGCAGCGGGTTTTGAAGCGTCTCGCCAGGATCCGGTAGCCTTGTCGTTCGAGATAATCCGCCGCGCTGGCTTCAGCCGACAGCCCGGTGCGAAACGCTGCGATGCGCGCCAGCACGGAGGGCTGCGAACGATCAGTCTTCGCCATCGTCGGCCTCGCGCTGCCGCGACAGCTCCAATGCGCGCGCGTAGATCTCGCGCTTGTGACGGCCGGAGAGTTCGACCGCCTGCGCGACCGCGTCCTTGACGCTGTGGCGAGTCAGAGCTTGGTTCAGCCAGCGGTCGAGGTCGTCATCGCTCATCACCCGTGAGGCCGGATCGGGTGGCCCGATCACCACGACGAATTCGCCGCGCGTCTCCATCGTGTCGGCCTGCGTGGCGAGCTCGCCGAGCGTGGCGCGTCGTACCTCCTGATGCAGTTTGGTGAGTTCGCGGCAGATCGCCGCCTCGCGCGTCGCACCGAGCAGGTCGGCAAGATCATGTACCGAGTTCTGAATCCGGCTGCCGGCCTCGAACAGCACCAGCGTCGCGTCGATCGCCGCCAGCTCACCGAGCCGCGTGCGGCGGGCTCCCTGTTTCGAAGGCAGAAAGCCGTCGAAGAAGAAACGGTCGGTCGGCAGGCCGGCGAGCGACAGGGCAACCAAGACGGCCGACGCGCCGGGTAGTCCGATCACTTGATGTCCGGCGGCGTACACCTCGCGCACCAGCTTGTAGCCGGGATCGGAGATCAGCGGCGTACCGGCATCGGAGACCAGCGCGACCGACTGGCCCTGCGCCAGCATTTCCAAAAGCTTCGGTCGCGCCTGCGCGGCATTGTGCTCGTGGTACGGCTTTAGCCGCGCCGAGATGCCATATCGTTCGAGCAAGCGGTGGGTAATTCGTGTATCTTCGCACGCGATCAGATCGGCACCGGCGAGCGTTTCCAGCGCACGTAGCGTGATGTCGCCGAGGTGACCGATCGGGGTGGCGACCAGATGCAGTCCCGGTGCGATGCGCGGAGCGAGCAGACGTTGGCCGGCGACCAGAAACGTTCGTGCCTCCGGTTCCGCGGCTGCGGGCGGCGGTGCTGAAATTTCTGGTTTGACGCGCATCGTCACTAACTTGATCGGCCTGGAGGCAGGATGGCAGAGGAAAGGTTGAAAACGACGGCACGGTGATTTGTCCGGCGCTCTTAATGAGCATAAACCTTTTGGCCCGGTTATTCATTGGCCGACATTGTGATGAAATCTTCCGTCAAAGGCCGAAAGGCCGATCGTACGGAGGACGACACGGGATCCGGCAGCCCGCCGGACCGCTGCAAGAGATGGCATGGCAAGCTTGCACGATCCACACACGAAACCGTTGCGAACCACCCGCCGCACCGCGCTGGGCCTGCTCCTCGGAGCGCCGCTGCTGAGCGCCTGCTCGGGCGTCCAGCAAAGCCTGAGCGATCAGTTCGGCCAGCAACAGCCTGCCGCCGGGCCGGCGCAGCAGCCGGCTGCGGTCGGCAACGGCCGGGTCAAGGTCGGGCTGGTGCTGCCGTTGTCGGCGCCGGGCAACGCCGGGCTCGCCGCACAGTCGATGAAGAACGCCGCCGAAATGGCGCTCGCCGAATTCCGCAATCCGGACGTTCAGCTCCTGATCAAGGACGACGCCGGCAATCCGACCGGTGCACAGACCGCGACCCAGCAGGCGCTGGACGAAGGCGCGGAGATCATTCTCGGTCCGCTGTTCGCCCAATCGGTGCCGGCTGCGGCGCAGGCGGCCCGCGCCCGCGGCGTGTCGGTGATCGCGTTCTCGACCGACTCCAGTGTCGCCGGTCGCGGCGTGTTTCTGCTGAGTTTCCTGCCGGAGTCCGACGTCAATCGCATCATCGGCTATGCCGGCAGCATCGGTAAGCGGTCCTATGCGGCGTTGCTGCCCGAGAACGCCTACGGCGCGGTGGTCGAAGCTGCGTTCAAGCAGATCACCAGCCAGAAGGGCGGCCGCATCGTCGCGTTCGAAAAATACGGTGCCGACCGTGCCGGTCCGGCGCGGACCATCGCGGCCTCTCTTGCCAGTGCCGATGCGCTGTTGCTCGCCGATGATGGCGACGCGCTGGCCGCGGTGGCCGACGCGCTCGGGGCTGCCGGCGCGGATCTGAAGCGGGTGCAGCTGCTCGGCACCGGGCTGTGGGACAATCCGCGGGTGTTCGCCACGCAGGCCCTGCAAGGTGGCTTGTTTGCGGCTCCCGATCCGTCCGGCTTCCGGGCGTTCTCGGGCCGCTATCGCGCCCGCTATGGCCAGGACCCCGTTCGCACCGCCACGCTTGCTTATGACGGCGTCGCGCTGGTGGCGGCGCTCGCCCGCACCCAGGGCCCGCAGCGGTTCTCCGCCGAAACGCTGACCAATCCGTCCGGCTTCGCCGGCATCGACGGGCTGTTCAGGTTTAGGGCCGACGGCACCAACGAGCGCGGCCTCGCGGTGATGAAGGTCGCCAGCGGCGGTGCGCAGGCCGTTGCCGGTTCGCCGAAGAGCTTCGGCGCCTGACAACCTACGTCAGCGCCTCAGGGCTTCTGCTCCACCCAGCCCAGCAGGGCGTCGAGCGCAGGGCAAAGCGACTGCCCCCAATCGGTGAGGTGATATTCCACTCTCGGTGGCACTTCCGGATACACCGTTCGGGCCACAATGCCGTCGGCCTCCAGTTGCCGGAGTTGCTGGGCCAGCATCTTCTGCGAAACGTCGGGGATTGAGCGCTCCAGTTCGGAGAACCGCAAGACGCGGCCGCCGAACAGATGAAACAGGATCAGGATTTTCCAGCGCCCCTCGAGTAGCCGGAAGCCGGCCGCGATTCCCTGCGCGGCGGTCAGCGGCGTGTGCGCTGGGTTACTTCGAGGTAAGTCACCGACCTTTTGGTGCGTTCTTGCCATGGCCGCAGCCTATTGCCAGCTCTGTCACGTCGCAATCCTGCGGCGCTTTCGAGAGTTGAGCGAGGTCCCCATGACGGTTTCCCTTCCGGCACCCATCGAAGCCTATTTCGTCGCCTCCAATGCACGGGCGGTGCAGGATGTTGCAGCGGCCTTCGCCGCCGATGCCGAGGTCCGCGACGAGGGCAAGATCCATCGTGGGCGCGAAGCGATCGCGGCCTGGAAGCGCGCGGCACTCGACAAGTATCAGATGCAGATGGAGCCACTGACGATCGAACGGGCCGCACAGACCGCGATCGTGACGGCCCGCGTCGCGGGCGATTTTCCGGGCAGTCCCGCGCGGCTGACCTATCGGTTCGGTCTCGGCGAGGACGGCATCACATCGCTCGAGATCGGCGCATAGTCCGCTAGGCTGCCAGATCGGCCACGACGGCGTCGAGCACCGGGAAGCCCTCTTGCGTCACGCGCAATCGGCCGTCGGCGTCGACCGCGATCGCGCCCTCCTCGCGCAGCAGCGCGATCCGCGACGGATCGAGCGGACGGCCGGACAGTAGTTGATAGCGCTGCGGGTCGATGCCTTCGGCGAGCCGCAGCCCCATCAGCAGGAATTCGTCGGCGCGCTCTTCGCTGGTGAGGCGTTCGTCGGCGATCAGCCCGTGCCCGGTGGCTTCCACGCGCATCAGCCAGCTCTCGGGACGTTTCTCGGTGGCGGTGGCGTAGCGCGCCGCACCGATATCGAGCCGGCCGTGGGCGCCGGGGCCGATCCCGGCATATTCCTGGCCGCGCCAGTAGATCAGATTGTGCCGGCATTCCGCGCCCGGGCGGGCGTGGTTGGAGATCTCGTAGGCCGGCAGGCCGAGTTCGGCGCAAACTGATTGCGTGACGTCGTACAGCGCCCGCGCCTCGGTCTCGTCCGGCGTCGGCAGCTTTCCGGCCTTGTGCAGCGAATAGAACGGCGTGTCGGGCTCGATGGTGAGTTGATACAGCGACAGATGCTCGGCGGCCTCGCCGATCGCGTAGCGCAGCTCGGCTTCCCACATCGCCGCGGTCTGTCCCGGCCGCGCATAGATCAGGTCGAATGAATAGCGGTCGAACGCCGATTTGGCGATCGCTACCGCATTCAAGGCTTCTTCGGCCGAATGCAGCCGGCCGAGCGCCTTCAGCGAGGCGTCGTCGAGCGCCTGCACGCCGAGCGAGACGCGGTTGACGCCGGCGGCGCGATAGCCGCGAAACCTCGTCGCCTCGACGCTGGTCGGGTTGGCTTCGAGCGTCACTTCGGCGTCGGGCGCGACCTGCCAGTGCCGGGCGATCGCATCCAGGATCGCCGCCACCGTCGATGGCTGCATCAGCGACGGCGTGCCGCCGCCGAGAAAGATCGAGCTCACCTGGCGCGGCCCGATCCGCTCGGCGGTGGTGGCGATCTCACGCGTAAACGCGCGGGCGAACCGCTCCTCGTCGATCGCGGCGTGGCGGACGTGGCTGTTGAAGTCGCAATACGGGCACTTCGACAGGCAGAACGGCCAGTGCACGTAGACGCCGAAAGCTGGGTCGGAGCTAGCCCGCAAGGCAAATCTCCGCCAGTTTGACGAACGCCTTGGCGCGGTGCGACAGGCCGAGGCCGAGCGGCGGTAGGCCGTGCTTCTCGACGCTGGTCATCTCGCCGAAGGTGCGGCTGTGACCCTCGGGCAGGAAAACCGGATCATAACCGAAGCCGGCGGTGCCGCGCGGCGGCCACACCAAAGTTCCGTCGGCGCGGGCCTCGACCTCTTCGATATGCCCGTCCGGCCAGGCGACGCACAGCGCCGAGACGAAATGCGCCTTGCGCTGCTCCGGCGCAGTCGCACCTCGCTCCTGGAGCAGGCGCTCGATCCGCGCCATCGCGCCGGCAAAATCCTTCGAATCCCTGGCCCAGCGGGCCGAATAGATCCCGGGAGCGCCGTCGAGCGCATCCACCGCAAGGCCGGAATCGTCGGCAAACGCGGGCAGCTGCGCGGCCTTGGCGGCGGCTTCGGCCTTGATTCGGGCATTGGCCTGGAAGCTGTCGCCGGTTTCGTCCGGCTCGGCGAGGCCGAGCTCGCCGGCGGAGATCGCCTCGATGCCGTAAGGCGCCAAGAGCTCTCGCATCTCGGCCAGCTTGCCGGGATTGTGGGTGGCGATCACGAGCTTGCCGGTGATTCGACGATGCATGGCGATGTCAGCCTAGCTCAGCTCGCGTTGCAAAGAAGTGGCAGGAATGACTCACCCAACCGCCATTTTCTGCAGGTCCACCAGCCGGGCGACGCCCTTTTGCGCCAGCGCCATCAGCTGCAGGAACTCGTCCTGCGAGAACGGGGTGCGTTCCGCGGTGCCCTGCACTTCGACCAGACGGCCGTCGCCGGTCATCACGAAGTTGGCGTCGGTCTCGGCCTCGGAATCCTCGGCGTAGTCGAGGTCCAGCACCGGCGTGCCGTTGTAGATGCCGCAGGAAATCGCCGCGACGTTGTCGCGGAGCACCTGGCCCTTGATCATGTTGCGGGCCTTCATCCAGTTCAGGCAGTCCGCAAGCGCCACCCAGGCGCCGGTAATCGAGGCGGTCCGGGTGCCGCCGTCGGCCTGCAGGACGTCGCAATCCACCGTGATCTGACGCTCGCCGAGCGCCTCGAGATCGACGATGGTCCGCAGCGAGCGGCCGATCAGGCGCTGAATCTCCACGGTCCGGCCGTTCTGCTTGCCGGCGGACGCTTCGCGGCGGGTGCGCTCCAGGGTGGCGCGCGGCAGCATGCCGTATTCAGCCGTCACCCAGCCGCGGCCCTGCCCCTTCAGCCACGGCGGCAGCCGCTCTTCCAGGGTGGCGGTCACCAGCACGTGGGTGTCGCCGAACTTCACCAGGCAGGAGCCCTCGGCATATTTGACGACGCCGCGTTCCAGCGACACGGCGCGCAATTCGTCGGGCGCACGGCGGCTCGGCCGCATGGGGGACCTCCATCTATGGCAGGGGGAAGAACAATGTTGCGGTGCTTTTAGGGGGCCGCAGCCGCAGCGGCAAGGGTTGCGGGCCAAAGCCATGCGCTCCCCGCTTGTAACCGGGCCGAAGCGACGACAAATTAAGGGGATTACGGAGGACAATTTGGCTCAGCACGACCCGATCGGCCTGATCGCGCCCAATGCCGGCCTTGCCCAGCTCAACGAGCGCTCGCGGGAGATTTTTCGTCAGATCGTCGAAAGCTATCTCGCGACCGGTGAGCCGGTGGGCTCCCGCAACATTTCCCGTCTGATTTCCGTCCCGCTGTCGCCGGCCTCGGTGCGCAACGTGATGGCCGATCTCGAACAGCTCGGCCTGATCTACGCCCCGCACACCTCGGCCGGCCGGTTGCCGACCGAACTCGGCCTGCGGTTCTTCGTCGACGCTCTGATGCAGGTCGGCGACCTGACCGAGCCGGAGCGGCAGTCGATCCAGGCGCAGCTTTCGTCGGTGGGACGGGCCCACACGGTCGAAGCCGCGCTCGGCGAGGCATTGACGCGGCTGTCCGGCCTGACGCGCGCCGCCGCGGTGGTGCTGACCGCCAAGGCCAACGTCCGGCTCAAGCACATCGAATTCGTCAGGCTGGAGCCGGAGCGTGCGCTGGTGATCCTGGTGGCCGAAGACGGCCAGGTCGAGAACCGCGTGCTGACGTTGCCGCCCGGGGTGCCATCGTCGGCGCTGATCGAAGCGGCCAATTATCTCAACGCGCGGATTCGCGGCCGGACGCTGGCCGAAGCCCGGCTCGAGCTCGAATCGCTGATGGTTCAGAACAAGGCCGAGCTCGATCAGCTCACCCAGAAGGTCATCGCGGCGGGCATCGCCAGCTGGTCCGGCGGCGACGGCGAAGACCGGCAGCTGATCGTGCGCGGCCACGCCAATCTGCTTGAAGACCTGCACGCGCTCGATGATCTGGAGCGGGTGCGGCTGTTGTTCGATGACCTCGAGACCAAGCGCGGGGTGATCGATCTGCTCGGCCGCGCCGAAAGCGCCGACGGCGTACGGATCTTCATCGGCTCGGAAAACAAGCTGTTCTCGCTGTCGGGCTCGTCCACCATCATCGCGCCTTACAGCGACGGTGCCGGCCACATCGTCGGCGTGCTCGGCGTCATCGGGCCTACTCGGCTGAACTATGCGCGGGTGATCCCGATGGTCGATTACACCGCGCGGATCGTCAGCCGGATGCTCGGCGGCTGATTTTCCGAAACTTGATTTTCGCGCCGCAAACCACGATATCCCGGCCAGCTCTCCCGTAACGATCCAGAGATTTTTCAAGAAGGTAGCGTGATGACCGAGACTGATGGACAGAAGGACAACAACCAGGACACGGCGCAGGCCGCCGCCGATCCGGTCGTTTCCAAGCCGTACATCATGCCGGACGACCCGGAAGAAGGATCGAACGAGGCACTGGTGCGCGAGGCTGCGGACGCGCGCGACAAGATGCTGCGGACGCTCGCCGAAATGGAGAATCTGCGGAAGCGGACCCAGAAGGAAGTCGCCGACGCACGTACCTATGGGGTGACCTCGTTCGCGCGCGACGTGCTCGATATCGCCGACAATCTGCAGCGTGCGCTCGACGCGGTGCCGGCCGACGCCCGCGCCAATGCCGAGCCGGGTCTGAAGGCGCTGATCGAGGGCGTCGAGCTGACCGAACGCTCGCTGCTCAACGCGCTGGAAAAGAACGGCGTCAAGAAGTTCGATCCGAAGGGCCAGAAGTTCGATCCGAACTTCCAGCAGGCGATGTATGAAGTGCCGGATCCGTCGGTGCCGGCCGGCACCGTGGTGCAGGTGGTTCAGGCCGGCTTCACGATCGGTGACCGTGTGCTGCGTCCGGCGCTGGTCGGTGTCGCCAAGGGCGGCGCCAAGGCGGCGCCGAGCGACGGCGGCAGCGAGACCGGCAGCGTCAACTGAGGCGAGCTGCGGCTTCGGCGCGAGCCGGAGCCGCGCCGCCGATCAGCCTCAAGTTGCTCTGAGAGAAAAAACGACGCGCCGCCTGCGCGTCGTTTTTCATTTGATCAGCGCGGTTGCAGACCGTCGCGGACTTTGCGGAAGCGCGGAAACGCGGTTTCCCATTGCTCTTTCGGCGACGAGCCGATCACCCGCATCGCCACATTGGCGCTGCCGAAGCGCAGCCACTGCACCACGGTCACTGGCGTATTGTCCTTGCCGCTGACGCCGGTGACCCGGGTCTCGAATCCGGGTGCGCCGTCGATCCGGATCGGCTCCGACATCGTGATCTTGCTCTCGCGCACGCCGGGGATCGCTTCGGCCGCCTGCTGGGCGAAGCGGGCGCGGTCGTCGGTCTTCTCCGGCACCGAGCCGATCAGGCCGAGCACCATGAACGGGCCGGTCTCGACCGCCTCTTCGTTGCCGTCGGTCAGCAGCAGCGCAGCCCCGGGCGCCAGCGTCCGCACCGTCTTGAAGTCGCCGAGCTCGCGGATCTTGAACGGCATCTGCGCGACCTGCTCGTCGACCGGCACCTGCTGCCGCACCGACACCGAGGACAGCATCTTCTTGACGGCCTCGTCCGAGTAGGTCTTCGCCTCGGTGGCCGGCACCTGGACGGCGACATAGCCGGAAAACAGCTTGCTGCCGGGCACGATCAGCGAGTAGCGGCGGACCTTGTCGGGCCCCACCACGGCATCTTCGGCGGTGAAATAGCCGTTGCCGGCGGTGGTCTCGATCTTCTCCGGCTTGACGTTGCCGAGCGAGCTTTCGGGCGCGGCTTTGAAGGCCGCGTCGATCTGATCGAACGCCGGCCCCGGCAGCTCGGACACCAGCACCTTGACGCCTTGGTCGGCGGACTCAAAGCCCAGGAAGGCCGTGGACTGGTTCAGCCCCGGCATCGGTACGATGCCGACCCGGATGCCGCGTGGGTAAACCGCATCGGCGGCAACCGCGTTGGTCGCGGCGGCCGACAGCAGGGCAATCGCAAACAAGCGCGCTATCTGTCTCATGGCGAGTTGTCCTGGGGCTGCATTGAGGCCGTTGTTTGGTCGGGTTCGACCGGGTTTGGTGCTGCAAATCGGACGGCCGGCGACTGCGATGATGCGCTGCGCGCGCCGGCCCGGCAAGCCGCGCCGCAGCGCGCTATGCAGGCGGTTCGTAACGATTCGTAAAGCCCATGTTTTCGTGATCGAAACGCCGCCACGGTCCTTGCGGACCCGACCCCCCCTCCTATATCAGGCTCACCGCCGCCAAATCGCGAGCAAGTGAATTTTCTTAGGGGGTTTGGACCGGTGCGCCGTCAGGGCCCGTCCAACTCGCCGCAAAAAGAAGGATGTGAACACCATGGGAAAGGTCATTGGTATCGACCTCGGCACCACGAATTCGTGCGTTGCCGTAATGGATGGTAAGTCTGCCAAAGTCATCGAGAACGCCGAGGGTATGCGCACGACCCCGTCGATCGTCGCGATCACCGACGACGGCGAGCGTCTGGTCGGCCAGCCGGCGAAGCGTCAGGCGGTCACCAATCCCGAGCGCACCTTCTTCGCAGTCAAGCGCCTGATCGGCCGCCGCTACGACGACCCGATGGTCGAGAAGGACAAGGGTCTCGTCCCCTACAAGATCGTCAAGGCTTCCAACGGCGACGCCTGGGTCGAAGCCGACGGCAAGACCTATTCGCCCTCGCAGGTCTCGGCCTTCATTCTGCAGAAGATGAAGGAGACCGCGGAAGCGCATCTCGGCCAGAAAGTCGATCAGGCCGTCATCACCGTTCCGGCGTACTTCAACGACGCCCAGCGCCAGGCCACCAAGGACGCCGGCAAGATCGCCGGTCTCGAAGTGCTGCGCATCATCAACGAGCCGACCGCGGCCGCGCTGGCCTACGGTCTCGACAAGGCCAAGACCGGCACCATCGCGGTGTACGACCTCGGCGGCGGCACCTTCGACGTCTCGATCCTGGAGATCGGCGACGGCGTGTTCGAGGTGAAGTCGACCAACGGCGACACTTTCCTCGGCGGTGAAGACTTCGACATGCGTCTGGTCAACTACCTCGCCGACGAATTCCAGAAGGAGCAGGGCATCGACCTGCGCAAGGACAAGCTTGCGCTGCAGCGCCTGAAGGAAGCCGCCGAAAAGGCCAAGATCGAGCTGTCATCGACGACGCAGACCGAGATCAACCTGCCGTTCATCACTGCGGACCAGTCCGGTCCGAAGCATCTGACCATGAAGCTGACTCGCGCCAAGTTCGAAGCGCTGGTCGACGATCTGGTGCAGAAGACCATCGAGCCGTGCCGCAAGGCGCTGAAGGATGCCGGCCTCACCGCCGGTGAGATCAGCGAAGTGGTGCTGGTCGGCGGCATGACCCGCATGCCAAAGGTCCAGGAAGTGGTGAAGCAGCTGTTCGGCAAGGAGCCGCACAAGGGCGTCAACCCGGACGAAGTCGTGGCGATCGGCGCGGCGATCCAGGCCGGCGTGCTGCAGGGCGACGTCAAGGACGTGCTGCTGCTCGACGTGACCCCGCTGTCGCTGGGCATCGAGACGCTGGGTGGCGTGTTCACCCGCATCATCGATCGCAACACCACGATCCCGACCAAGAAGAGCCAGGTGTTCTCGACCGCCGAAGACAATCAGAACGCGGTCACCATCCGGGTCTTCCAGGGCGAGCGCGAGATGGCGGCCGACAACAAGATGCTCGGTCAGTTCGACCTGATGGGCATTCCGCCGGCACCGCGTGGCATGCCGCAGATCGAAGTGACGTTCGACATCGACGCCAACGGTATCGTCAACGTCTCGGCCAAGGACAAGGCGACCGGCAAGGAGCAGCAGATCCGCATCCAGGCTTCTGGCGGTCTGTCCGACTCCGAGATCGACAAGATGGTCAAGGACGCCGAAGCCAACGCGGCCGAAGACAAGAAGCGCCGCGAGGCGGTCGACGCCAAGAACCACGCCGACGCGCTGGTGCACTCCACCGAGAAGGCGCTGGCCGAGCATGGTTCGAAGATCGACGAAGGCGAGCGCCGCAGCATCGAAGACGCGCTGAGCGATCTGCGCGAAGCGCTGAAGGGCGACGATGCCGAGGCGATCAAGACCAAGAGCAATACGCTGGCGCAGGCTTCGATGAAGCTCGGCGAAGCGATGTACAAGCAGGCCGAAGCCGGCGGCGGTGCGCAGCAGGCCGGTAAGGACGACGTGGTCGACGCCGAGTTCACCGAAGTCGACGACGACAAGAAGAAGTCGGCGTAAGTCACCTCCGACGGAGACTACGCGACGTGGACCATGCCCCCATCTGAGGAACGCCATCCGCGGTCATCAGGTGGGGGTTGTCTTGTAAGGTGTATCGATCCCGTTTCGGGATTGGGCGCCGGCCGTGGCGGACGCTCCTTCGGAACGGATCTTTCACCGGCATGAAAGCTGCACGCACCCGGAGCCAAACGGGTTGAATTCCAGCAGGTTTGACGGATGTCCACCACCAAGCGTTGCTACTACGAAACCCTCGAAGTCGAGCGCAACGCCGACGACTCGACGCTGAAGAGCGCCTTCCGCAAGCTCGCGATGAAATGGCACCCGGACCGCAATCCCGGCGACCCGCAGTGCGAGATCAAGTTCAAAGAGATCAACGAAGCTTACGAAGTCCTCAAGGATGGCGATAAGCGCGCCGCCTATGACCGCTACGGCCACGCGGCGTTCGAGCAGGGCGGCTTCGGCGGAGGCGCCGGGTTCGGCGCGGGCTTCGCGTCGTCGTTCTCCGACATCTTCGAAGATCTGTTCGGCATGGCGGCGCAGCGCGGCCGCGGCACCGGCCGTGAGCGTGGCGCCGACCTGCGCTACAATATGGAAATCACCCTGGAGGACGCCTTCAAGGGCAAGACCGCGCAGATCGAAATTCCGGTCTCGGTCACCTGCGAAGCGTGCTCGGGCACCGGCGCCAAGGCCGGCACCAAGCCGAAGACCTGTTCGACCTGCGGCGGCGCCGGCCGCGTTCGCCAGGCCCAGGGCTTCTTTACGCTGGAGCGCACCTGCCCGAGCTGCCAGGGCCGCGGCCAGACCATCGAAGACCCCTGCCCGTCCTGCACCGGCTCCGGCCGCGTCACCAAGGAGCGGACGCTGTCGGTCAACATTCCGCAGGGCGTCGAAGACGGCACCCGGATCCGGCTGGCCGGTGAAGGCGAAGCCGGTCTGCGCGGCGGACCGCCCGGCGACCTCTACATTTTCCTCTCGCTGGCCAACCACGCCATCTTCCAGCGCGACGGTGCCGACCTGCATTGCCGCGTGCCGATCTCGATGGTGACGGCGGCGCTTGGCGGCGAATTCGAAGTGCCGACGATCGATCGCGGTAAGACCAAGGTCAAAGTCCCGTCGGGCACGCAGACCGGTCGCCGCTTCCGCATCGCCGGCAAGGGCATGCCAGTGCTGCGCTCGCGGCAGGTCGGCGACATGTATGTCCAGGTGGTCGTCGAAACGCCACAGAACCTCACCAGGAAGCAGCAGGAACTGCTGGCGGAGTTCGAAAAATTGTCCTCCGGTGAAACCCAGCCCGAGGCCGTGGGTTTCTTCTCGAAGGTCAAAGAATTCTTTGGCTCCCGCGCTAGCGCTCCCTGACGGTCGTCTAACTTGACCGGCCTGGGTGTGGCCTATACTTGTTGATGTAACAAAAATTTGACACTGGGCCGCGTTTTCCCGGTTGGTAGCTGAATGGCTTTGCAGTCGTCCGTTCGCGCGTTCAAGAAGCCGCCCCGTCCGCTTGTCGACGAGGTCCGCTTTCTGCGCTCCTGGATTGAGAAGCCGTTGCACATGGGCGCGGTGATGCCGTCGGGCAAGCTGCTCGCCCGGACCATGGCGCGTTACGTCGACATCCAATCCGATGGGCCGGTCGTCGAACTTGGGCCTGGGACCGGCGCGATTACCAGCGCGCTGGTGGAGCATGGTGTCGACCAGAAACGTCTGGTTCTGCTCGAATTTGATCCCGGCTTCTGCGCGCTGCTGCGCGAGCGCTTTCCGCTCGCCAAAGTCGTGCAGGGCGATGCTTACCGGCTGCGCGACTCACTGTGGGATGCGCTCGAGGTCCCGGCAACTGCGGTCGTATCCGGTCTGCCGCTGGTGACCAAGCCGATGCTGACGCGGATGAAACTGATCCGCGATGCGTTCACGCTGCTCGAACCCGGCGCGCCGTTCGTGCAATTCACCTATTCGGTGGCCCCTCCGATCCCGAAGTCGCTGCCCGGCGTGTCGACCGAGGGTTCCGAGCGAATCTGGATGAACGTTCCGCCCGCCCGTGTCTGGGTTTACCGCAAGCGCTGACGCGCCGCCGGTTCGAGCTCCGACTTCTCTGATTTGCTGACAGCACTTGGTTCGCGATCACCCCACCCGCCCTTGATCGCGGCGGCGCGCTGGGGGATACCGGGCCATGTCCGCGGTCAAGATCCTGATCATTCCCGGTTCGCTGCGCACCGGCTCGCACAATGTGCGGCTGGCGGCCGCTGCCGCGCATGAATTCGCGCGGGCTGATATCGACACCACCTGGCTGTCGCTCGCCGACTACCCGCTGCCGATCTACGACGCCGACTTCGAGGCGAAATCCGGGGTGCCGAAGAATGCTGTCGGCCTGAAGCGGATGATCGGCGCGCACCATGGCGTGTTGATCGTCAGTCCCGAATACAATTCGGCGCCGCCGCCGCTGCTCAAGAACGCGATCGACTGGGTGTCGCGGGTCGAGGATCCGCATGAGACCCAGGGGCAAGTGTTTCGCGACCGCGCCTTCGCGCTCGCCGCAGCCTCCGAAGGCAAGCTCGGTGGTGCGCGCTGCCTCGCCGCGCTGCGGCTGATCCTATCGGGCTGCCGCGCGCCCGTCATTCCCAGTCAGCTCACGCTGTCGTTCGCCCACGAGGCTTATGACGACAACGACCGGCTCAAGCACCCGGCCGACATCGCCGCCCTGCAGGCGATGGTGCAGCAACTGATCGATTTCGCCCAGCAGATGATGAGGTAACGAGTTCATGGCGCCAGCCGACACCCCTGACCGCGACCGGCTGATCGTCGCGCTCGATCTGCCCGATATTCGTGTCGCGGAAGCGATGGTCGACCGGCTCGGCGACAGTGTCGGCTTCTACAAGATCGGTTATCAGCTCGCCTATGCGGGCGGACTGCCGCTGGCCCGCGCGCTGGTCGGCGCCGGCAAGAAGGTGTTCGTCGACCTCAAGCTGCACGACATCGGCAACACCGTTGCGCGCGGCGTCGAAAGCCTGAGCCATCTCGGCGCATCCTTCCTCACCGTCCATGCCTATCCGCAGACCATGAAGGCCGCGGTCGAGGCTCGTGGCTCCTCCAAGGTGAAGATCCTCGCCGTCACCGTGCTGACCTCGTACGACGACCGCGATCTGGCGGACGCGGGCTATCGGTTCGGCGTGCGCGATCTTGTCGAAGCCCGCGCCCGCCAGGCGCAGGCGATCGGTGTCGACGGCCTGGTCTGTTCACCGGAAGAAGCCGCGCATCTGCGCGGCATCGTCGGTCCCGAGATGGATCTGGTAACGCCGGGCATTCGACCCGCAGGTGCTGCGGCCGGCGATCAGAAGCGGATCATGACGCCCGCCAAGGCGATCGCTGCCGGCGCCAGCTATCTGGTGGTCGGCCGGCCGGTGCTGGACGCGCCCGATCCGAAGGCCGCTGCCGATGCGATCGTCGCCGAGATCGCGGCGGCGCGCGCTGCCTAACGAACCGCAAAGGGAGAGTCTGGATGCCGAAAGGCTATTGGGTGGCGCGGATCGACGTGCACGATCTCGACAGCTACAAGCGTGATTATGTGGCCCATAATGGCGCGGTGTTCGCAAAATACGGCGCCAAGTTTCTGGTGCGCGGCGGCAGCTTCGAGGCCAACGAAGGGCCGGCACGATCGCGCAACGTGGTGATCGAATTCAAGGACTACGAGACCGCGCTCGCCTGCTATCATTCGCCGGAGTACCAGGCGCTGATCAAAGCGCGCTCGCCGTTCTCGCAGGGCGAACTGGTGATCATCGAGGGTTATGACGGGCCGCAGCCGTCCTGACGTCGAGACGAAACGCCACCGCCCCAGTGCTCGGTAAGTTGCCGGGCGCGGGGCCGGCGGTTATACCGCGGCATTGAAAAAGGATGCTCAGCCGATGTCCGATATGCGCCTGATCGTTGCCGGAGCCGGTGGCCGCATGGGCCGGGCGCTGACCCGCGCCATTAGCGAGACCGAGGGCGTGGTGCTGACGGGCGCTCTGGAGTCGCCGAATTCCGAGCTGCTCGGCAAGGATGCCGGCACCCTCGCCGGCCTGTCCGCCAACGGTGTGCTGCTGTCGGCCGACCTGTGGTCGCTGTCGGCGAATGCCGACGGCATCGTCGATTTCACCGTGCCGCAGGCCACCATTGCCAATGTGGCGATCGCGGCGCAGCGCGGCATCGCCCACATTATCGGCACCACTGGACTGTCGGCCTCCGACAATGCGGTGATCCAGAGCGTCACCAATCGCGCCGTGGTGGTGAAGTCCGGCAATATGAGCCTCGGCGTCAATCTGCTGGCCGCGATCGCCAAGCGCGTCGCGCAGTCGCTCGACGACAGCTTCGACATCGAGATCGTCGAGATGCATCACCGCGCCAAGGTCGATGCGCCGTCCGGCACGGCGCTGCTGCTCGGCGAAGCGGTGGCGGCAGGCCGCAAGATCGATCTCGCGACCCATTCGGCTCGCGGCCGCGACGGCCTCACCGGCGCCCGCAAGCCCGGCGATATCGGCTTTGCGTCGCTGCGCGGCGGCACCGTCACCGGCGATCACACCGTGATCTTCGCCGGCGCCTCGGAGCGGATCGAACTCACCCACAAGGCCGAAGATCGCATGATCTTCGCCCACGGCGCGCTGACGGCAGCACGCTGGGCCAAGGACAAGAAGCCCGGCCTGTACTCGATGGCCGACGTGCTCGGCCTGGGCGACATCTGACGTCCGCGTCGATCGGCGCGTGAGGTTTCCCGAGGCGGGTCGTTCGGCCGCCCCGGTGCGTTTCCAAGCGCGAAGAAACTAACCGATCAGCGATTTGCCGGTCATCTCGGCCGGCTGCGGCAATTCCATCAGCTTCAGCAGGGTCGGGGCGAGGTCGGAGAGCTGGCCGTCGCTCAGCGGGCCGTTGTCGCCGACCAGCAGCACCGGGACCGGATTGGTGGTGTGTGCGGTGTGCGGGCCGCCGGTTTCCGGATCACGCATCATCTCGCAATTGCCGTGGTCGGCCGTAACCAGCAGAGCGCCGCCGGCCTTTCGGATCGCCGCGACGATATGGCCGAGCTGAGTGTCGACGGTCTCGACCGCCTTGATCGCCGCCGGCAGGCTGCCGGTGTGGCCGACCATGTCCGGATTGGCGAAGTTGAGGACGATCAGGTCGTACTTGCCGGACTCGATCGCGGCGACGGCCTTGTCGCCGAGCTCAGGCGCCGACATTTCCGGCTGCAGATCGTAGGTTGCGACCTTCGGCGAAGGCACCATGATCCGGTCTTCGCCCGGATAAGGCACTTCCTCGCCGCCATTCAGGAAGTAAGTGACGTGCGGATATTTCTCGGTCTCCGCCATCCGGAGCTGATGCAGGCCGGCGTCGGCGACCACCTGGCCGAGGCCGTTCACCAGGCTTTGCGGCGGGAAGATCGTACCCATCAGCGCGTCGAGCGCGGTCGAGTACTGCGTCATGCCGACGGCGGCCGCGATCTTCTTCACCTGCTTGCGCGGGAAGCCGGCGAACGCAGGGTCGAGCAAGGCGGCAAGAATCTCGCGCACCCGGTCGGCGCGGAAGTTGAAGCACAGCACGCCGTCGCCATCGCGCATGCCCTGATAGTCGCCGACGACGGCCGGCACGATGAACTCGTCGTTCACTCCGGCCGCATAGCCGTCGGTGATCACCGCACCCGCGTCTGCAAACCGCGGCCCGTCAGCATCGGCGATCACCCCATAGGCCTTGGAGACGCGCTCCCAGCGGTTGTCGCGGTCCATCGCATAATAGCGGCCGCTGACGGTGGCGATCGGCACATTCGGCGGCAGGTCGGCGCGTAGCCGGGAGATGTCGTCGACTGCGGACTTCGGCGGCGTATCGCGGCCGTCGGTGAAGGCATGGAGCACCGTCGGCACGCCGGCCTTGGTCAGGATCCTGGCCAGGGCGCAGGCGTGGTCCTGGTGCGAATGTACGCCGCCGGGCGAGACCAAGCCCATCAGGTGGCAGGTGCCGCCGCTGGCGCGCAGTTTTTCGATGAACGTCACCAGACCCGGCGCCCGCTCGATCTCGCCGCTGGCGATCGCGTCGCTGATCCGCGGCAGATCCTGCATCACCACGCGGCCGGCGCCGATGTTGAGATGGCCGACCTCGGAGTTGCCCATCTGGCCGTTCGGGAGTCCGACCGATTTGCCGGAGGTGCGCAGAAACGCGTGCGGGCCGTTGGTCCAGAGCGCGTCGAAGGTCGGAGTCTTGGCCTGCAGCACGGCATTGTCCGCCGGGTCCTCGCGCCACCCCCAGCCATCGAGAATCACGAGCATCACGGGGCGGCGGGACTGCATGGCAAGAACTTTCCTGGATGTGGGGGGCGCCTCAGCGCCCCTCACACCTATGGTCGCGACCCGCCCCCGTCAATCGGGTTAGGCCTGCAGCTCAATCGGCCCTGAGTTGCCCGGCTTCCCAGCCGATCATCGCCTGCTTGCGGGTCAGGCCCCAGTGATAGCCGGTGAGCGCGCCGCCTTTGCCGAGCGCGCGATGGCACGGGACCACGAACGAGATCGGGTTCTTGCCGACCGCTGCGCCGACCGCGCGCGAGGCTTTCGGCAGGCTGATCTTGGCGGCGATGTCCGAGTAGCAAACCGCCTTGCCGAGCGGGATCTTCAGCAGCGTCTCCCACACCCGCACTTCAAAATCGGTGCCGATCAGCACCACCCGCAGCGGCTGCTCGGCGCGCCACTGTGTTGGATCGAAGATCCGCTGCGCCAGCGGCGCGGTCGCCTCCTGGTCCGGCACGCTGAGCGCGCGCGGCCAGCGCTGTTGCAGATCGACCAGCGCCGCCTGCTCCTCGCCGGGATCGGCGAAGGCAAGACCCGCAAGGCCGCGATCGGACGCGATGATCACCGCCGTGCCGAAAGGCGACGGATGGAATCCGTAGCGCAGGCTGAGCCCGGCGCCGCCGCTCTTCCATTCGCCCGGCGACATCGCCTCGTGGGTCACAAACAGATCGTGCAGCCGGCCGGGGCCAGACAGACCGGACGCTAAGGCGGCGTCGAGGACGCTGGCAGAATCGCGCAGCAGCGATTTGGCATGGTCGAGCGTCAGCGCCTGCATGAATGCCTTCGGCGTCAGCCCGGCCCAACGCCGGAACAGATGGTGCAGCTCGTCGGGCGTCAGCCCGGCTGCCTCGGCGATCGCCTCGATGGTGGGCTGCGCCTTCCATTTCTGCGAGATGAAGGCGATGGCGCGCCGCACGCAGTCGTAATCGGCCAGCGCGGAATCGCGGGCACCGGGTTTGATCAGCTGGTGGTCGGCAAGGGCAAGGTTCATCATCCCGCCGATGTTACCCGCCGCGGCGCGCGCCGCCACCCGATTTCCTGGTCTCAGGCCGGGTACAGCGGCCCACGCCGGGCGGCGTCGAGGGCGGCCATCAAAGCTTTGGCGAAGTTCGCTTTTTCCTCCGCGCCAAGGAAGCTGGCGATCGCCAGCCGCCGGCCGGACGAGACCAAATACAGCCGCTCGACGCCGGCCTCGTGGTGGACGATTTTTTCCAGCCGCACCCAAAGTGGGTTCAGCACCCATTCGGCGACTTCGCCGCGCGCCGAGGTGCGGCGGACCCGCAATTCGCTGCAGGTCATCGAGATTTCCTCGCTAGCCCGGGCGCGCGCGAAGCTCACCTTGAAGGCGAAAGCGAGCGCCAGCACATCCAGCCCGAAGAAGCCGAACACCGGCCAAGCGCCCATCAACCAGAACGCCAGCCCGGCGGCGAAGCTGGCGGTGCCGACCAGCCCAATCAGAATCAGAAATCCGTTGTGACTCAAGGCGCGATGCGGCTTCAGCC
The DNA here is from genome assembly GCF_039642825.1 of Rhodopseudomonas sp. P1. Classification (NCBI taxonomy): domain Bacteria; kingdom Pseudomonadati; phylum Pseudomonadota; class Alphaproteobacteria; order Hyphomicrobiales; family Nitrobacteraceae; genus Rhodopseudomonas; species Rhodopseudomonas sp. P1. The sequence goes on from NZ_CP088006.1 coordinate 360,802, forward strand.
GCGCCGAAAACAGTTTCGGCTCTCTCGAATCCGGACCAAGATCGGGTTCTGTCGCCATAGCGGAATATTATACCTCACCCATGCCGAAAACCACCCGCCGCCCCGCCAAGCCCGCTGCCAAGCCGCCTGCGGCGTCCCCTGCCAAACCCGCCAAGCGTATCGCAGCCGCAAAGCCGAAATCAGCGCCGGCCAAGCCGGTCGTGCGCCGCGGCAAGGCCCCGCGCCGCTGGAGTGCAGCCGAAGTGCACGAGGCGTTCAGCCGCTTTGCCAAGGCCAACCCGGAGCCGAAGGGCGAACTTGAGCATCTCAATCCGTTCACGCTGCTGGTCGCGGTCGTCCTCTCGGCGCAGGCGACCGACGCCGGCGTCAACAAGGCGACGCGGCCGCTATTCGCGGTCGCCGACACGCCGCAGAAGATGCTGGCGCTCGGCGAGGAGCGGCTGCGCGAGTACATCAAGACCATTGGTCTTTTTCGCACCAAGGCGAAGAACGTGATTGCGCTGTCGCAAAAGCTGATCACCGACTTTGGCGGTGAGGTGCCGAATACGCGCGAGGAGCTCGAGACGCTGCCCGGCGCCGGCCGCAAGACCGCCAACGTGGTGCTGAACATGGCGTTCGGTCAGCCGACGATGGCGGTCGATACCCATGTGTTCCGGGTTGGTAATCGCACCGGCATGGCGCCGGGCGAGACGCCGCTGGCGGTGGAGCTTGAACTGGAGCGGGTGATCCCGGCCGAATTCATGCAGCACGCCCACCATTGGCTGATCCTGCACGGCCGCTACACTTGTCTCGCCCGCAAGCCGCGCTGCGAGGTCTGCCTGATCAACGATCTGTGCCGCTGGCCCGAGAAGACGGTGAGTTAGTTCGGGCAGTCCTGCGTCCGAAGCCCGTCCGTCATTGCGAGCGAAGCGAAGCAATCCAGAGGCCGCGACGCGGGACCTGGATTGCTTCGTCGCTTTGCTCCTCGCAATGACGGGGAGGCCGACGTCAAGCTACTTCATCATCGCTTTCACTTCGTCGTGCAGCGATTGCCGTGCGGCGTCGTCGGCGTAGAACATGTGGCCGCCGGGATAGACGACGAACTTCACGCGCTTCTCGGCCAGCGTCGGCGGCAACTGATCGAGCACCATTTGGGTGCCGAAATACGGCGCGGCGAGATCGAACAGGCCGCCGGTCACCAGCACCTGCAGGCTCGGGTCGACGCTGAGGATCTCGCGGAGCTGCGTGGTCGATTCCAGCGGCTGGCGGCCGCGGCCGAAATCCCATTGTTCGGCGACCGAGCCATTCAGCAGTTCGTACGAGCCGTCCGGCTTCCAGTTCAGCGTCGAGCGGGTCAGCTGCACGGCCGCGCTGGTGAGCGGTGCGATCAGCGAATCTGCCGACGGATCGCCGAAATGCGAGCCGCTGGAATCCGGGAATGGATCGAGCCCGAGTTTGGCCCCGTCGAACCGTCCGGTGACCCGGCCGCGATCGCGGTCGAACTCACGCTGGAATTCGCGGGTGTCGAACCGTCCGGCCAATCGCCGGCTCACCGTCTTGTCGATTCCCGTCAGTGCAGAAACGCGGTCGGCGAGCCGCGTGGTCGCTTCCTTGTCGGCTTCGCCTTTGACCAGGTCGGTGAGGAATTCGCTGCGCGCGTAGCTCTCGACGTCGGCGAGGTCGGTGCGGGTCACCTTGCCTTTCTGCTGCCGCGCCACCGCGGTCATCGACGGCAGCCGCGCCGCATATTGCAGCAGGCTGGAGCCGGATAGGTCGCGGAAGTCGAGCACCGGCGATACCAGGATCAGACCGTTGACGCCGACGCCCTGCTTGGTCTGCAGATTGTCCACCACCTTCGGTCCGCGAATGCCGCCGTAGCTTTCGCCGGCCAGATACTTCGGCGAAGCGAGCCGGTCGTTCTTCTCCAGCCAGCGCCGGATCACCACCGCCATCGCCGAGATGTCGCCCTCGACCGCATAGAAATGCTTGCGCACCTCGTCGCCGCTGGCGACGAAACGGCTATAGCCGGTGCCGACCGGATCGATGAACACCAGATCGGTGAAGTCGAGCCAGGTCTCCGCATTGGCCTGCAGCACCGGCGGCGACGACGCCACCACGCTGCTGCCGATCGGCAGCCGCCACGGTCCGGCGGCGCCGAGCTGCAGCCAAGCCGAGGATGCGCCGGGGCCGCCGTTGAACAGGAACGTCACCGGCCGGTTGCGCGGGTCGGCGCCGTCGAGCTTGTAGGTGGTGACGGCGATATCGGCCTGCGGCTCGCCCTTGCCGTTGTACAGCCGGATCGAGCCGGCGGTGGCGGTGAACGCCAGAGTGCGCCCCGGCAACGCCAGACTGTGCTTGGTGGTGACGTCCGGCGGCAGGCTGTTGAGTTCGGCGCGGGCCGGCGACGCCTCGGCTTTGCTTGCGACCGTGTCGGTCTGCTCCGCAGCTGATTTCGCCCGATCGGCGTGCGGTGCTGCGGGCCGCGTCTCTTGGGCGATGGCGTTCGAATGCAGCTGCGGCAGCGCCAGCGCTGCGATCAACATTGAGGCGGTCACGGCGGACCGGGGCGACAGCGGCATCGACATCTCCTTCGGCAACGCCGCAGCGTCACCGCAGCGTTGGGCATGGGGCTTGAAATCGTCGGGACCGACTCTGAGCGCAGGACTGCGTCAGTTTGGCGACGCTGCGGCCGGTGCGGCCGCCAGCGTCACTCCGCCGCGGCGAGCGCCGGCGGCAGCGCGCCGAGCTCGCGGGCGAATTCCACCATCAGGCCGGCCACGTCCTGCGGACGTTCTTCGTGCGCGAGGTGGCCGAGGCCCGGCATGATCACGCTGCGGGCGCCGGGGACCATCGCTTGCACCCGCTCGGCATCCGTCGACGCGATCGTCTTGTCGTTGCTGCCGGCGACCAGCAACAGGCGCGGCGTCAGCCGCGGCAGCTCCGCGGCGAGGCGCTCCAACCGCCAGCTCGCCATCATGGTGAGTGCCGCCGCAACGTGACCCGGGCTGCAGACGAGCCCGCGATACAGCTTGATGCCGTCCGGCTGAAGCGAGGAGCCGGTGTCGGCGATCATCCGGTCCACCATGCCCTTCGTGCGCGCGAACCGCGCCACCAGCCGCGGCACCATGGCGCTGCCTGCCAGCACTCTGGCGAGCGGCAGCATCCAGCGCCCGGCGCGTCCGCCGATCGGCAGCAGCGCGCCGTTGAGGCTGACGAGACCCGACGGCGCGATCAGACCATCGAGGCACATCCGCGCGAGCACTGCGACGCCGGCCGAATGTCCTGCCACCAGCGCCGGACGCTGCCCCAGCGTGCCCAGAAGTGCGGCGATGTCCTCGGCCATCGCGTGGAGCGACATCCGTCCGCGCTCCGGCGTCTCGGTGAAGCCGTGACCGGGAAGATCGGGTGCGATCACCGTGAAGTGCTCGGCGAGGAGCGGTGCGAGGTCGCGCCACGAATGCGTCGCCGCACCGGTGCCGTGGAGCAGCAGCAACGTCGGCCCGCGCCCCATCTGCTGCACGTGCCAACGAAGACCGGCGGCTTCGACGAAGCGGCTGCGGTCGCGGTGAGGCCAATCGCCGCCGTCATGCTGCCAATCAGGCTTTGGATGATGCCGTCGTGAGGGAAGCCTCGGCGACGAGGTCTGCAGAGTATCGCGCGCGGGATGAAGGACCAAAGCTGATCGCCTCCATGGCGCCGAAAGCAAACTGGCGCACACGGACAAACGCAGTCCCGCCGCAGAGTTCCTGCGGCGAATCGATTTCGCGCCTCGCAATTGCAGAATGGTAATTAGTGCGGAAAGACAGAGAGCGTCGATTGGAATGCAACTAACAGCTCGGAGTGAACCCTGCGCGAGGTTGACATCGCTTCGTCAAGTTAGCCCGACACCAGGCACAGCTCATCATCTCTCTGCGTCGTGTTGGCTTGACGCTGAGTGTCAGCTCCGACCGACACATCATCGATTATATCGAGCGGCGATCTCTTTTGTGCATCCGGTCGACGCAAACCACCTGATACTTCATCGCAACTTGGAACGATCGCAAGATCCTCCAGGTTCAAGTTCGAAGCGGTGCCCATGCCCGCCAGGAGTGCTCAGCGATGAAGATGTCTCACCTTGCCAATTTCCTGATGATGATCGTCGGTGGGGCCGTGCAGGAGGTGTCGTCCGCGGTTCGCCGCAAGCTTCGCGGCGTGGCGCGCACCGACTAACGTTCCGCGCGGCTCCTCTTATTGCAGCATGCTGCGCCGGTCCGGCGCCAGCACTTCGGGCCGCGATCCCGACAGCCGCTTGTGCAGATGGACCATGAAGGCCATGCCGAACAACGGCGTCGCCAGGTTGACGATCGGGATCGACACGAAGGCGGCGATGATCAGTCCGCCGATGAACACCGTGGTGGCGTTGTCGCGCCGCATCGCCTTGGCTTCCGGCGCTGGGCGGAAACGCATTGCGGCGAGCTCGAAATATTCCCGGCCGAGCAGCCAGGCGGTGGCGACGAAGAACACGATCGCGCCGGCGCCGGCGACGAACAGGAACGGCAGCGCCACCAGATACACCAAGATGGTCAGCAGCGCGGTCTTCACCGTTTCCCAGGTGGCGAGCCCGATCGGCAGCGCGACGCCCGGCGCTTCGTGCGGATAGTATTCGCGCTCGACGTGCTCGGCGGCCTCGTCGACGAAAATGCCGGCCACCAGTGAGGTCACCGCCGGCATCAGGAACACCGCGCCGACAACGATGCCGAGCCCCGCCGCGATCGACACGATCCACGACAAGATGTTCAGCGGGGTGTGAAAGCCGCCCAGCGTGGCTTCGGCCCAGATCTCGCTCGAACTCGCCAGCCAGCTCAGCAGCCGCTGCAATCCGACCGCCGCGACCGCGATCAGCGCCAGCGCGAAGCCAACCGAGCGCCACAGGATCGAGCGCATCGGCGGCGACAGAATCTGGGTCAGCGCCTTGATGGCGGCGTCGAGCATGGCGGCGTCCTCGTCCCGGAAAAACAGCCTCGAACAGGTAGAGACCGCGCCGATGTTCGGCAAGGGCCGGGACGTCTGCGGCGCGCGCGCTTACCGCCGCAGCCGCCGCGACGCCGGATAATTCATCACCTTCGGCACCTTGCCGTCGCGAAGCGCCTGCTGCATGCCTTCCCAATAATCGGCCTGCATCAGCTCCGGATGGGCGTCGCGGAAGGCCCGTCGCAGGCCGGGGTCATCGATCCGCAGCCCCTCCAGCATCTCCTGCGGCCTGAACACCATGCCATTGTCGAATTCACCCGGCGCCGCACCGTCACGGCTCACGGTGACCGAGGTCAGCGGCTCCACTGCGTCGTAGTCGAACAGATAGACTTTGCGAATGCGGCTGACGCCGTAATTGCGGCCGTCGAGATCCTTGTTGAAGATATCGGCCGCGGCGTTGTTCTTGATGCAATCGCCGAGATTGATCACCGCGGCGCGGGATTCGGCTGCGGACGCATTGGCGAGATACAGCGGCAGCGGCGTCAGTTTGATCTGAACGATCAGATGCCGGAACACCAGCGCGCCGCGATCGAGCGTTACCGTGCCGATCCCGGCTTCCAGCAGCTCGTCGAGCAGCTCGGGTGCGAACATCGTGCGGTCGAGCTTGACGTTGGAGTAGATGATGTTGTCGAGCATCGATCCGGCGCGGTCGATCTCGTGCACCAGATTGTATTTGCGCAACACCTCGTCGAGGCCGTCGAAGTAATCGAACTTGTAATCGTCGGTCGGATGGTCGCGGATGATCTTCAGCACATAGGCCGACGACGGCATCGTGAAGGCGATCGCCACCGTGCCCTTGAAGCCCGGTGCGGTGGCGAGCTTTTCCTTGGTCTTACGATGTTCGGCCAGGATCTCGGTCATCACCGCGACCTTGCCGAGGTGATGGAAGCCGATGCAGGAATATTGCGTGCCGAGCGGCCGCTTCGGCATCAGCTCATGGAGCAGCCGGGCGAGCTCGTGATAGCGCGGGTTGGTGGCGTGGTAGTTCGCCAGCGTCGACGAGAACGCATATTGCAACTCGTCGCTGTCGGTCAGCACCGCGTCAATGACCAGTCCGTCCTTCTCATTGAGCAGCGCGATCAGCAGCGGGAGGTTGCGCATCGGCATGTCGCCGCGGTCGCGCAGTTTGATCCGGCCGACCAGGCAGGCGCCGCGATTGCGGAAGAAGCCGGAGTCGGCGATCTCGATTTTGACCGGTTCGCCGGGACGCGGGCTGAGCGGCTCCAGCGCCGTCTCGATTGCCTGCGCGGCAAGCGCCGCGTCGCCGTCTCGATCGCGCCACGGCACGCGGAAGCCAGCGTCGTCGAGAATCCCGGCGATCACTTCGGCGGTGATCGGCAGCGTGGTGGTGGTGGTCTTCAGCACCGCTGCTGGCGAGGTGGTGCGCCGTGCGGTGGCGCCGGCGTCATAGGACACTGGCCGCCATTCGTCGCTCACCAGCTTGCGGCGCAGCGACTGCCAGAACGCGAAGGCGAAATCGGCCTCGTAGCGGCCCTCGATCGCGGCGAGCAGTTCGGCCTCGGCGGTCGGCCACAGCTGTTCGTCGGTCGTCAGCTCCGGCAGCCCGGCTTTCAGCAGCGGAACCAGCTGGTCGATGCAGGCGGTGTACAGCCCGATCCGGATCTTCGACAGCCGCACCGTCACCGGCCAATCGCGCGCCTCGAACGCCGCCTGCGCCAGCGCCGGAATCCGACGCGACACCGAGTAGTAGTTGTCGAACGCCGACAGCAGCACGCGCGCCAGCAGGCGCGCCTGATCGTCGGGATCGTCGGTGCGGTACAGCGCGTCGAGCAGGTCGAAATCGGGCTCGGCGATCCGCGTGGCGTGCTCGATCTCGGCGGCGCCGAGCGGCCGGGCGCGGGTGTGGGAAATGGTTGCGGTCATTGCGTCGGGGTCAGCGCATCTCGTCAGGTCGCGCCTCCGGCTGCCCGTCCGGACCGGCCTCTCAGCCGGCCACCGGACCGAACCACCGGGGCGATTGCGTCATCATGGGAGGCTTTGGCCCCTCCAAGCGTGATCTGACGCAAAACACCCCCCGCCGAAAGACGGATGCGACAATCTGTCGGGGCGGGAAGGCTTGGGGCCGTGAGGTCTGGTGGACCGAGATTGGCCGATCAGCGGGCGAGGCAGAGGACCAGCAACCGCGGCGGTGTTGAGCCTGTCCCGCGTGACGTCGTTGGGCTGTCCAATGTCACCGGGTACGACAGATAGGACGCCGTCGCCCCGCTTCAGTCTCTCTCACGGCTGCGCGGGTGGCGGAGCGACGGAGGCGTTCGGCTCGATCTTCGGCGTCACAGTCTCGTTGGTCTCGAAGAACGTCAGCGCGGCGGCTGAGAAGCCATCGGGGGTCTCATACATCAGATGGTGCGTTGCGCCCTTGAACTGGACCAACCACGCTCCGGGAATTGCGGAGGCGATCGTCTTCGAGCTGTCGGTGCCGACGACGTTGTCGGCGGTGCCGACCACCAGCATCACCTGATTGGGAATCGCCGGCAGCTTATCGAGCGGGGTCTTCCAATGGGTGGTGGCCTCGACCTGCCGCGCCACGATCGGGTCGGCCGGCACCCGGCCGTGCAGCGCCTTGGCGACGTTGCTGCCGTCCGTCGAGGTGGCGTGAATCAGCGCCTTGTTGAACCGGTCCGGGTACTGCAGCAGCAATTGCTGGGTAATCGTGCTGCCCATCGAATAGCCGAGCACATCGCTGCGCTTGACGCCGAGCGCGTCAAGCAGGCCGATCACGTCTGCGGCGAACAGCGGATAGCTGAAGGTGGTGTCGTTGGCGGTCGTGTGGCCCATGCCGCGATTGTCCATCAGGATCAGCTGACGGGTCTTCGACAGCGCCTCGACCACCTGGGGCGGCCAGTTCTCGGCGGTGCCGCCGAGCCCCATGATCATCACCATCGGCGCGCCCTGGCCGATCAGCTTGTAGCCGATCGAGATGCCATTGGCGTCGATCTGATAGATCGTGTGGCCACCCGCGTCATGGCCGATCGCCTTGCCGGCCGGCGCGATGGGATCGGCGAGGGCGGAGGTCGCGGAGAGCAGGAGTGCGACGATACCCGGAGCGAACAGCCGAGTGAGCTTTGCCATGCGAATCACCTTGCGACGTGTCGAATCGTCGCCGGATAGCAGCAAGCGCGGGAAGCGTCGTTGCGGATAAAGTGGAGCGCTACGGGAAATCGTCGAAATCGCCGTCCCACGTCCAGCCATCCAGACGCGATTCGCCTCGATCCAATCGTCGGTCGCATCGTTCTCCGGATGCGCCATCAGCCTTGCTTCCGCCTGGAAGCCCTCAATCTCGCTCGCCGAGAGCCTTCGGCTATTCGGCCGTGGCATTGCCGGATCTGTTGGGCAGGCGGGCTTTTTCCAATCTCCGGCCGCCAATACCATGCTGGCGGACAAAGTCTCGATGTCGAGAATACGCCGTTCTGCATCGGCCTCGGGACCGTAGCTTGAATCGATCATGATCTGGGCCTCGCGCCGCTATCTAGATGACCGCGATATACGGAGCGTCCATTCCCGGATGTCGCTACGCTCACGCGGACTGCTTGCTACTTCATTCATTCCGACATTTACTCATCAGCAGGCGCTTGCGCTCTTTCAACAGACCCCGTGATGATCGCGATGTTCTCGCCTTCATTTGCTTTTGCAATTGAGATTGTCTTTTCCATCACCAGAGCGACCGAATTCTCTTCTCGTTCAATTCCATCCCAGACGATTGTTGGATGGCCGCCAATTGCTTCGATAGACCCGTCGGCTCGAACGGTCCAGGTCGCTTCTGAAACAGCCACCGCAAGATAAGTGATCTCGTTAAGACAGAGCACAGTCGGAATAACGACTACAAATCTCCGGATCGCAGGCATCTTCTGCGCAATCTCAGATGGAATGACGGCTCTGAATCCGCGGCGAGTAAGAGTCGCAAACATTGCTTTGTTCGAATCAAAGGCAGAGGTAATCTGAGAAAGCGTTGCTGTTGGATCCATCCCTGATCGATACTTTAGAATGGCAGTCGTAAAGATCTCGACGAATTGATGGAGAAGTCTATAGCCCGTCAGTCTTGAAGACTCGCAAGTAATTGGTACTTCGAGTTTTGGTAGAGGGGGGCGCTGAAGAGATAAAATTGTCCCGGTTTCACCGAGTAAGTAACCCGCTTGAAGACGTCTTGAAATTTCGGTCAGGGGAAATTTGGCGTCGGACTCTATAAGAAATTTTAGCTCTACCGCCTGAGCTCAAAAATTGAATACTATGTCAAAACAATCGTTGTTCAGCCTCATTCGGTGCAGGTTTTGAGGTAGCTCAATCCCAGCGGTGGAGCTTATTTCAGCAGCTAATGTAACAGTCCTTCCGAGCGTCTTATTGGATACCGTAATAGTCGCCTCCGCCGCATCAGATGACTTGACGGAAAGAGTGCCGTTCTCGATTCGATCGATGTCAGAGGGTAGTGCGATTCCGAATCGTCGTCTCTGTATGGTGAGATTGGTTATGGTGATCTCAGGGTGTCTACCGATTAAAAACTCAACAAGTTGCTCATCGTCGCCATCGAACGAGAAGTTCACGCCAATCGAATTGTGATCGTAGCCGCACGAAGCTCGCGCACGGATCTTCTGTTGTAGATATTGGGAATTGCTGCTGCCGATGTGCTGCTCAAGCAATGCTCTTAGATTTGAGCCGTCAAGGTGAATCTCATTTGCGTCATCTAGCGGCAGGCTCAGAAACGTCCTGTGAAGATCGGGGGCGCCGTCTGCTTCCGCTTGTCGGACTCTTCTCAATATAACTTCGATGGCGGCTGTCCCGATGTGGACAAGCATGGCATGAATAACGCGGTTATCTCCATTGAATTGAAGGCAGGCAATGAAAGCTGGAATGTCCGCATCAACAAGATTCTTGAGAGCCGACAGTTTGCACCTGACATGCTCAAACTTGTTCCGGCTAGACTTGACTTGTATCATGACCTTTTTCAGGTCGTTCTGGCTATCTAGCGAGCGCCCTCGGGTCGCCTGAGAGGGGAATTCAACGAAAAAATCCCAGCCCATCCGGTCAGGATTCGATTTTGTACATCTCAGGCTGTTTCGAATGCACCACCCTTGGAAGTCCGACTCACCAAGGTCACCGAGCTCCTGATTCTCGCCGCCTCCGGGCATTGCTCAATTGCTCCGACTCGGGATGTCACCCATCCACCTTCAGAGCCGCGATGAACGCCTCCTGCGGAATGTCCACCTTGCCGAACTGGCGCATCTTCTTTTTGCCCTCCTTCTGCTTCTCCAGAAGTTTGCGCTTTCGGGTGATGTCGCCGCCGTAGCATTTGGCGGTGACGTCTTTGCGTAGGGCGCGGACGGTTTCGCGGGCGATCACTTTGCCGCCGATCGCCGCCTGGATCGGGATCTGGAACATGTGCGGCGGGATCAGTTCCTTCATCTTCTCGACCATGGCGCGGCCGCGGCCTTCGGCGCGCGTCCTGTGCACCAGCATCGACAGCGCGTCGACCGGCTCGGCGTTGACGAGGATCTGCATCTTGACGAGATCCGCCGGCTTGTAGTCGGTGAGGTGATAGTCGAACGAGGCGTAGCCCTTCGATACGCTCTTCAGCCGGTCGTAGAAGTCGAACACCACTTCGTTGAGCGGCAGGTCGTACTTCACCATCGCGCGGGCGCCGACGTAGGTCAGCTCTTTCTGATTGCCGCGGCGGTCCTGGCACAGCTTCAGCACCGAGCCGAGATACTCGTCGGGGGTCAGGATGGTGGCCTCGATCCACGGTTCCTGGATCTCGGCGATCTTGACCACGTCCGGCATGTCGACCGGATTGTGGATCTCCATCTCGGTGCCGTCGGTCAGCTTCATCTTGTAGATCACGCTCGGCGCGGTCGCGATCAGGTCGAGATCGAACTCGCGGCTGAGCCGCTCCTGGATGATCTCGAGGTGCAACAGACCGAGGAAGCCGCAGCGGAAGCCAAAGCCGAGCGCGGCCGAGGTTTCCATTTCGAACGAGAAGCTGGCGTCGTTCAGACGCAGCTTGCCCATCGCGGCGCGCAGCGTTTCGAAATCGTCGGCGTCGACCGGGAACAGGCCACAGAACACCACCGGCACGGCAGGCTTAAAGCCCGGCAGCATGTCGGTGACCGGCTTCTTGTCGTCGGTGATGGTATCGCCGACGCGGGTGTCGGCAACTTCCTTGATCGCGGCGGTAATGAAGCCGACCTCGCCGGGGCCGAGCTCTTCGACATTGACCATCTTGGGCGTGAAGTAGCCGACGCGCTCGACGTCGTAGGCGGCGCCGGTGCCCATCATCCGGATCCGCTGGCCCTTCTTGAGCACGCCATCGACGACGCGCACCAGCACCACGACGCCGAGATAGACGTCGTACCAAGAGTCGACCAGCAGTGCCTTCAGGGTCGCGTCGCGATCGCCCTTCGGCGGCGGCAGACGCTTGACGATCGCCTCCAGCACGTCGGGGATGCCGAGGCCGGTCTTGGCCGAGATCATCACCGCGTCGGAGGCGTCCAGCCCGATCACATCCTCGATCTGCTGCTTGATCTTCTCAGGCTCGGCCGCCGGCAGGTCGACCTTGTTGAGCACCGGGACGATTTCGTGGTTGGCGTCGAGCGCGTGATAGACGTTGGCCAGCGTCTGAGCTTCGACACCCTGCGAGGCGTCGACCACCAGCAGCGAGCCCTCGCACGCCGCCAGCGACCGCGACACTTCGTAGGCGAAGTCGACGTGGCCGGGCGTGTCCATCAGATTGAAGATGTAGTCCTTGCCGTCCTGCGCCCGGTAGGTCAGGCGCACGGTCTGCGCCTTGATGGTGATGCCGCGCTCGCGCTCGATGTCCATCGAGTCCAGCACCTGCTCCTTGCCGGCCATTTCGCGGTCGCTAAGCGCGCCGGTCATCTGGATCAGACGGTCGGCGAGCGTCGACTTGCCATGGTCGATATGGGCGACGATGGAGAAGTTGCGGATATTGTCGATGGGGACGGTTGTCATGGCGGCCAGATAGCATCGCGACTCAGGCCCGGCAAGGCGAACGGAAGCCGCAACCTCCCGAAAAACCGCCAGTTTTGCCGCGCTTGACGTGGCCGGTGGAAGTGGATGATGTCCGCCGCGCTACGCCTCAAGCCCAGGGCCCGGATGTCCCCTCCCTCCACCCCCCGCCGCCCCTTCGCTCCGCTGACGCGCTGGCTCGATGCCCTGCTCGATCCCAAGCGGCAGGAGCTTACCGTTATCTGGACCCTGCTCGCCTATATGGCGGTGTGGACCGCGTATCGGATCATCGCCACCTGGCCGCGCGATCTGCACGCCGACGAGACCGAGCTGTATGGCTGGTCGCGGCATCTGGCGCTCGGCACCGACAAGCATCCGCCGTTCTCGGCCTGGGTGGCGCGCGCCTGGTTCACGCTGGTTCCGCCGTCCGATCTGTCGGTCCACCTGCTGGCGACCGCCAATATCTCGCTAACGCTGTACATCGCCTGGCGGACGATGCGGCGCTACATGGACGCCGAGAAGTCGCTGTTCGGCTTGGCGCTACTGACGCTGATCCCGTTCTTCAATTTCATCGCGCTGAAATACAACGCCAATGCGGTGCTGCTGCCGCTGTGGGCGCTGACTATCCATTGTTTTCTGCGCGCGCTGGAAAGCCGTGCCGCGATGTGGGCGGCGCTCGCCGGCATGTTCGCCGGCGCCTCGATGCTGGGGAAATACTGGTCGATCGTGCTGGTCGTCGCGCTCGGGCTGGCGGCGCTGATCGATCCGCGGCGCGGCCGGTTGTTCGCCTCACCGGCGCCGTGGCTGATGATCCTGTGCGGCGGCCTGGTGCTGGGGCCGCATATCTGGTGGCTCGCCGACCACGGCTTTCCGACCTTCGCCTATGCGGCCGCGCACGAGTCGGCGGATTTGGCCGATAACCTGCGGGATACGCTGACCTATCTGCCCGGCGCCGTCGCCTATGCGGCGGTGGCGCTGATCACCGCCGCGGTGGTGCTGCGGCCGTCGCGCGCGGCGCTGGCCGACATCGCATGGCCGGCTGAGTCGGAGCGGCGCACCATCCTGCTGATCCAGCTCTTGCTGCTCGTGGCGCCGATGCCGGTCGCGCTCGTCACCGGTATCCGCATCGTGCCGCTGTGGGCGATGCCGGCCTACACGCTGCTGCCGGTCGTGCTGCTGGCCTCGCCGCTGATCGCGGTCGGGCGCGAGGCGGTGCGGCGCGGGCTGATCGTCGCCTCCGCGGTGTCGCTCGGCTCGCTGGCGCTGTCGCCGGTGGTGGCGCTGGTGATCCACCTCAGCGATCCGCCGGGACCGTTCGAATACGCCTCGCTGCTCGCCGACCATGTCGACCGTGAATGGCGCCGGCACAGCGACGAGGCGGTGCCGCTGGTCGCCGGCGAAACCGTGCTGGCCGAGAATACCGCGTTCTACCTGCGCACCGACACGCTGGGCTTCGAAACCGCCGATCTTGCTGTGCTGAAGCAGCGGGCCGCGGCGCGCGGCGCCGTGCTGGTGTGTCCGGCCGAGGACAAGGGCTGTATCGCGACCGCCGAGCAGATCATCGCCGGCCAGCCGCAGATCCTGCGCGGCAAGGTGTGGCTGAGCCGGCCGCTGTTCGGACAGCCGGGCGGGCGGGTCAGCGACGTTTTCTTCCTGGTGCTGCCTTCGGGGGCGAGCGCGAAATAGCGGGGAGTTGCCGCCGGTGCGGCGGCCCGGCCGGCCGGCGTGGCGGCGGCGCTATTCTTCTTCGCCGAACTTCGAGCCCATCAGCTCGGTGATCGCATCCAGCGCCTGGCGCGCTTCGGGGCCGCTGGCCGAGACGGTGACGGTGGTGCCGATCCCCGCCGCCAGCATCATCAGGCCCATGATCGAGGTACCGCCGACAGTCTCGCCGTTGCGGGTGACCCAGACCTCGGCATTGAAGCGCTCGGCCATCTGCACGAACTTGGCCGAGGCCCGCGCATGCAGGCCGCGCTTGTTGATGACCGGGATCTCACGGGAAATCTTATCGCCGGAAGCGCCGGAGGCTTGGTCCGGTGCGGAACCGGGCTGAGGCGCGTCGATCGTCATTTACCGGCCAATACCCGACTGGCGATGGTGACATATTTGCGTCCGGCCTCCTGGGCCAGCGCAATCGCCTCCGGCAGCGAGCGTTCCTCGCGGACTTTGGCGAGCTTCACCAGCATGGGCAAATTAATGCCGGCAAGCACTTCGACTTTCGGCCGGCTCATGCAGGAAATCGCCAGGTTGGACGGCGTGCCCCCGAACATATCGGTCAGGATCGCGACGCCCTCGCCGCTGTCGACGCGGTTGACCGCCTCGATGATGTCGCTGCGGCACAGATCGGCGTCGTCCTCGGCGCCAATCGTGACGGCTTCGATTTGTTGCTGTGGCCCCATCACGTGTTCCAGCGCTGCCTTGAACTCGTCGGCAAGGCGCCCGTGGGTCACAAGTACCAGACCAATCATCGGAAACTCCTCGCGGGTGCTTGTGGTGCACCGCGCGAACCGGTCACTTTGACCATCCAGAGCCCCTATGCAAGGGGGTCTTCGCGATTCTCCGTCGAAGGCAAGGCGCTGAGGAGCTGCGGCGGGGCCGTTCAGTGACGATTGTGTGGCTGATATAGTTACCAAATCGCTGCGAACAAACCTCCAATCAAGCGTCCTCCTCCGCGGCGTCGGTTGTTGTCAGCGCCGCCACTACCAAGGGTAGCGGATCGTAGCCGGCCCCGACCGGAACCCGCGGCAATTGGACGCCGCCGATTTCGGTCCGTCGTGCCGCCGCCTCCGGCATGCGCGACGCATCCGCGGCGTCCAGATCGACCACCAGACCGGCGACGGCGCAGGCGGCCGAAGCCGTGCGCCGCAGGCCGAGACCGCGGATTTCGATCATGCCGGCGAGCTCCGGCACCTGACGAACCGTCACCCGTCCCTGTTCGGGTTCCATGAAGACACGGTCGTCGCCAATAAGTTCCACCGGCGGGATTTGGCCGGCACGGCCGGCGAGGATCAGCGCCCAGGCCAGCCGTGACTTGCCGGAGCCGGACGGGCCGCGAATCACCACCGCCAGGTCCCCGACCTTCACGGCGGAGGCATGGACGGTGCGCGGCACAGCTTCGGTCATGTCGCCGGCAGCCGGACGATGAAGCGGGCGCCGGCGATGGTCGGTTCGCCGTCCTCGCCCCGCGGGCTGACCCGGTTCTCAGCCCAGATCTTGCCGCCATGGGCTTCGACGATCTGCTTGGAGATCGACAGGCCGAGGCCCGAATTCTGGCCGAAGCCCTGGTGCGGCCGGTCGGTGTAGAAGCGCTCGAAGATCTTCTCGAATGCGTCGTCGCGGATGCCGGGGCCCTCGTCCTCGACGATGATCTCGATCTCGGTCTTGCGGCGGCGGCACAGGATGCGGACCTTGCCGCCTTCGCGCGAGAACGACTGCGCGTTCGACAGCAGGTTGGAGATCACCTGGCCGAGCCGGGAGTCGTGGCCGGGCACCGAGAACTGATCGGCCGCCGGGCCGTCGAATTTCACCTCGACCAGCGCGTTGTGGCCGAGCCGGGTCTCGTTGGCGACCAGCGTCAGCGTCGTCAGCAGCCGGCGCAGATCGACCTGCGCGGCGTCCTGGCGCTGCAATTCGGCGTCGAGCCGGCTGGCATCGGAAATGTCCGAGATCAGCCGGTCGAGCCGTTTGACGTCGTGTTCGATCACGCTGAGCAGCCGCGCCCGGCTGTTGTCGGTCTTGGCCAGCGGCAGCGTTTCCACCGCCGAGCGCAGCGACGTCAGCGGGTTCTTCAATTCGTGGCTGACATCGGCGGCGAACCGCTCGATCGCCTCGATGCGGTTGTAGAGCGAGTCCGTCATGTCGCGCAGCGCGCCGGACAGATGCCCGATCTCGTCGCGGCGCTTGGTGAAATCCGGGATCTCGACGCGGGCGCGGATGCGGCGTCGGACCCGCTCGGCGGCGTCGGCGAGCCGGCGCACCGGGCCGGCGATGGTCGAGGCCAGCAGCACCGAAAGCACGAACATCACTACGGCGGCGACGCCGAACACTTTGAGGATCGCGAGCCGTTCGGCGGTGACCATCTGGTCGATGTCGTCGCCCTGGGTCGACAGCATCAGCGAGCCGTAGATCGCGCGGAAGCGCTGCACCGGCACCGACACCGAGACGATCACTTCGCCGCGGTCGTTGATCCGCACCATGCTGCTCTTCTGGCCCTTGAGCGACTGCGCGACTTCCTGATAGCCGTTGCCGTTCTCCGGGCCGAGCTCGCGATACAGCGGCAGGTCGCCGCGATTGAACCAGGTGCGGATCGCGATCATCGCCCGCTCGACGATGCCGGGCTTCTCGGCGGTCGGCGGCGGCAGCTCGAACCGCATCACGTCGCCGCGGCCATACAGGCTGCGGCTATCGAGGATCAGCACGCCGTCGCGATCGTAGATCCGGGCGCGGGTCTTGGTCGGCGAGATCAGCCGCCGCAGCACCGGCGCGACGCGCTCCGGATTGATCGGGAAATCCAGTACCGCATATTCGTCCGGCGGGCCGTAGCTCTCGCCGGGCTTGAGGTCGAGCAGCCGGTCGGGATCGATGGTGATGGTGTTGGTTTCGACCGTCGCCGAGGCGGCGATCGCGCCGGCGATGATTTCGGCCTGCACCAGCAGGCTCTGGGCGCGGGCGTCGATCAGGCCGGCGCGGAATTGCGACAGGTACAGAATGCTGGTCGACAGCGCGAGCAGGCCGGCGAGGTTCAGCGACAGAATCCGCCGCGTCAGGCTCGAGAAGCTGAGCGTGAAGAAGAACTGACCGGTGCGGCGCACCCAGTCGAGCGGCCGCGGCCAACGACCGTGCACCGGAGTCTCATCGTGCACCGAGGAATCATCGTCGGTGTCGCGGACATCTGGATCAGGCGAGGTGCGATCTAGCAATGGCCATCAGCCCGATGGTTACCGACACGCGCACAGCGCGCGTCGCGGATTGTAGCGCAATGCAGCGACATCGTCAGCCGCAGCGCCGGCGGTATGCCGCCCCGATCAGATTTCCTTGAAACGATAGCCGACGCCGTACAGCGTCTCGATCATCTCGAACTCGTCGTCGACCGCCTTGAACTTCTTGCGCAGCCGCTTGATGTGGCTGTCGATGGTTCGGTCGTCGACATAGACCTGGTCGTCATAGGCCGCGTCCATCAAGGCATTGCGGCTCTTCACCACGCCGGGCCGGGTCGCCAGCGCCTGCAGGATCAGGAATTCGGTGACCGTCAGCGTCACCGGCTCGTTCTTCCAGGTGCAGGTATGGCGCTCCGGGTCCATCCGCAGCGGGCCGCGGTCGAGCGCCTTGGCGTCGTTCTCCTTCGGAGCCGCCGCCGGGTCCTTCGGCGCCGAGCGCCGCAGCACCGCCTTGACGCGCTCCACCAGCAGCCGCTGCGAGAACGGCTTCCGGATGAAATCGTCGGCGCCCATTTTCAGGCCGAACAGCTCGTCGATCTCCTCGTCCTTGGAGGTGAGGAAGATCACCGGCAGGTCGGACTTCTGCCGCAGCCGGCGCAGCGTTTCCATGCCATCCATCCGCGGCATCTTGATGTCGAGGATGGCAAGGTCGGGCGGCGTGGTCCGGAAGCCGTCGAGCGCCGAGGCGCCGTCGGTATAGGTCATGATCCGGTAGCCTTCGGCTTCCAGCGCGATCGAGACCGAAGTCAGAATGTTGCGGTCGTCGTCGACCAAAGCGATTGTAGGCATGAGGCTTCTTTCCGAAACGGCGTGGCGAGACAGCGAAACGATTCGGCGATCCGCGGTGTGAGGTGGCCCAGAAAGCACAGTCAACGAGCAATGCAAGCTGGGCTGAAATGTGGCCGGTTCCGAATTCGCGCGATCGGGCCAAGCCGGCCCTGATATATGCCGCTTTTTCGGGCTGCAAAGGGCCCAACCTGCCAATCCTTGGCAGGAACTGAACTCAAATCGACAGGTGTTCGATGCAGCCGACCCCCGATTTCAGCGCCCCCAAGCTCGCCAAATCGCTGCTGCGCCGCCGCCGCGAGGGCGCGCTCGCGACCCTGATGGAAAAGGACGGTGCGCCGTATTGCTCACTGGTCAATCTTGCCAGCCATCCCGACGGCTCGCCGCTGCTGCTGATCTCCCGGCTTGCGATCCACACCCGCAACGTCCTGGCCGACCCGCGGGTATCGCTGATGCTGGATGAGCGCAGTGCCGGCGACCCGCTCGAGGGTGCGCGGATCATGTTGGTCGGCAAGGTCGTTGCGGCGCGCCCCGACGAACTGCCGCTGTGGCGGCGGCGGTATCTCGCGGCGCATCCCGGGGCCGAGGGCTACATCGACTTTGCCGACTTCTCGCTGTTCAAGATCGAGAGCTCGGGGCTGCATCTGGTGGCCGGGTTCGGCCGGATCCTCGACCTTTCGCCCGACCGTTACTTGACCGATCTGACCGGCGCAGAGGCGCTGCTCGAGGTGGAGGCTTCAGCGGTCGAACACATCAATGCCGATCATCCAGATACAATGAAGTTGTACGCAACGCAGCTACTCGGCGCCGGCGAAGCCGACTGGCGCTGCACCGGCATCGACCCTGAAGGACTCGATCTGCAATGCGAGCGTGCAACCCTGCGGCTCGACTTTCCATCTCGCGTGGAAAACTCTGTTGCATTGCGGGACATGCTGAAACGCATGGCTGACATTGCCCGCAAAACGGAATGACTTGAGCCAGCGCAATGTCGCTCGGCGGTAAACGAAATAATGCCGGCCGGGTTGGCAAACCCCTCGTTCGCCACTATTCAGTCGCCCCACTGGATCAGGGCGGTATATATTGACGTTACCGCGGCCAGTGATGCGCGTTGGCGGCAATCGCGCGATCGAGACAACGCGGATTCGAGGAGGATCTATTCGTGCAAGAGACGGGCGTGCATAACGGTGCTTACGGCACCGACAAATTCGGCCTCAAAAATCTCAAAGGCGTGTACTGGAACTTCGGTGCACCTCAGCTCTATGAGCACGCCCTGAAGAACGGCGAAGCGGTGTTGTCGTCGGATGGCGCGCTTGTCGCGGACACCGGCGTGTTCACCGGTCGCAGCCCGAAGGACAAGTTCACGGTTCGCGACGCCACCACCGAAAACACCATGTGGTGGGGTGGTAATCAGTCGATCACCGCCGAGCAGTTCGAGACGCTGTATCAGGACTTCCTCAAGCACGCCGAAGGCATGACCCTGTTCGCGCAGGACCTGTACGGCGGCGCCGATCCGACCTTCCGCATCAAGACCCGCGTTTACACCGAGCTCGCCTGGCACTCGCTGTTCATCCGCACGCTGCTGCGCCGTCCCGAGCGCGCCGAGCTGGAGAACTTCGTTCCCGAGCTGACGCTGATCGATTTGCCGAGCTTCCGCGCTGATCCGAAGCGCCATGGCTGCCGCTCCGAAAACGTCGTCGCGATCGACTTCGCCCGTAAGATCGTGCTGATCGGCGGCACTCAGTACGCCGGTGAAATGAAGAAGAGCGTGTTCACCACGCTGAACTACTACCTGCCCGAGAAGGGCGTGCTGCCGATGCACTGCTCGGCCAACGTCGGTCCGAATGGCGACACCGCGATCTTCTTCGGCCTGTCCGGCACCGGCAAGACCACCCTGTCGGCCGATCCGAACCGCACGCTGATCGGCGATGACGAGCACGGTTGGGGCAAGGACGGCGTCTTCAACTTCGAAGGCGGCTGCTACGCCAAGTGCATCAAGCTGTCGGCCGAGAACGAGCCGGAAATCTACGCCGCCTCGACCCGCTTCGGCGCCGTGCTCGAGAACGTCGTGCTCGGCGACATCGACCGCAAGCCGGACTTCGACGACGGCTCCAAGACCGAGAACACCCGCTCGGCCTATCCGCTGGAGTCGATCCCGAATGCGTCGCTGACCGGCCGCGCCGGCCAGCCGAAGAACGTGGTGATGCTCGCCGCCGACGCGTTCGGCGTGATGCCGCCGATCGCCAAGCTGACCCCGGCGCAGGCGATGTATCACTTCCTGTCGGGCTACACCGCCAAGGTGGCCGGCACCGAGCGTGGCGTCACCGAGCCGACCCCGGAATTCTCGACCTGCTTCGGCTCGCCGTTCCTGCCGCGCGATCCGTCGGTGTACGGCAACATGCTGCGCGAGCTGATCGCCAAGCACAATGTCGACTGCTGGCTGGTCAACACCGGCTGGACCGGCGGCATCTACGGCACCGGCCACCGCATGCCGATCAAGGTCACCCGCGCACTGCTGACCGCGGCGCTCGACGGCAGCCTGCGTAACGTCGAATTCCGCACCGATCCGTATTTCGGCTTCGCGGTCCCGACCGCGCTGCCGGGCGTGCCGAGCGAAATCCTCGACCCGGTGAAGACCTGGGCCGACAAGGCGGCGTTCGATACCACCGCCCGCAAGCTGGTCGGCATGTTCCAGAAGAACTTCGCCAAGTTCGAAGCGCAGGTCGACGCCGAAGTCCGCGCCGCCGCGCCGGACGTCAAGATGGCCGCCGAATAAGCACGCTGGCGATCGAACGAAATACGAAGGGCGGCCCGCAAGGCCGCCCTTTTTCTTGCCCGTATGCCGAACGCCCGGCAGCGACGATTACTTCAGCGACGCGGTCTTGCCGGTGGCGATGGTCGTCACCGCGCCGTCTTCGAGGCTGATCCGATAGACTTCGCGCAGCACGTTGCCGGCAAAGCCGAGCTCGACGATCGACACGGTTTTGAAGGTGGCGTCGATGCCGTCCGGCAGGATCTGGTTGAACTCCTTGGCGGCCTGATTCATCTGCGCCTGCAGCTCCGGCGTGAACCTGGCCATGCTGTAGACCAGCGTGGTGTGCGGATTGTGCGAGCGCAGCTCCTTGCCGTCCTTGACGACGTTGACGCCGCTGACGCCGACGGTCCGGACCAGATCCTTGGCGGCGTCGCCCATCGCCCCATAGACCGGGCCGGTGCAGCGCGGCAGCGGGCCGTCGCGCAGCGGAGTCAGCGCCGCGGTCGCGGTGGTGTTGAACGCCATCATGTCGTCGAAGCTCTTGCCTTCTTTGACAACACCGAGGTCGAACCACCACGGACGGCCGGCGCCTTTGGCGGCTTCGGTGGTGTAGAACGTCTTCAGCTTGACGGTGAGCACCGGCGGCAGCTTCGGCATCGCCGCCAGCATCTTCTCCGGCGTCGCCGGATCGGCGCTGTGGACGTGCACCACGGTGACGTGCGGGATGTTGAACATCTGCGCTTCGGTGTCGAGCTTGGCGTTCAGCAGCTTTTCTTTCAGCGGCCCGCGGATGGTACTGTCGAGCACGTCGTTGACGTTCTGCGGCAGCGTGTAGACCAGGCCGAAGGTGCGAGCGTGATCGCGGAATTCGGATTTCGACAGCGCGCTGTTGTCGATCGTGCCATCGGCGGCAGCGGCGGCAGCGGCGGCGCCGGCGGAGACCGCCACGGCGATGAGCGCGGAAGTAATCGAAGTCAGCAGGGTGTGGCGCATGAATTGGCCCTTGGTGGGAACTGAACGGAGGCGATGCGATCGCGCCGACGCGGTCCCGATCGGGCGCGATGTGCGATCCGCATCAGGCGGTCGATGACGAGACATCGACTGCGAATTACCGATGCAGCATGACAGTGCTGTTGCAGACGGCCGGCCGCGGCCTGAGGCGCACTGTCGCAGATCGGCGCGACTGCGCGCTCGATCTGTGCGATGGACGACAGAATGGCCGCAACGTCGCCTCGTTTCTCTTGATACATATCGCGCAAACATCTGCGTAGTAGGTGATGAATGATCGATCGGCGTGAATTGATGAAGACCGCGACGGCACTCGCCGGCTTAAGCCTGTTCGGCGGTTCTGCCGCGCTGGCAGCCGACGCACTCGCCGATAGGTGCGCGCGGCTCGAAGCCGGCAGCGGCGGCCGGCTCGGCGTCGGCGTGCTGGACACCGCCAGCGGGCGCATGATCGGTCATCGTCTCGACGAGCGGTTTCCGATGTGCAGCACCTTCAAGGCGCTCGCCGCCGGTCTCGTGCTGGCGCGGGTCGACCGTAAGCAGGAAAACCTCGACCGCCGGGTCAGCTATGCGAAGTCGGACCTCGTCACCTATTCGCCGGCGACCGAGAAACACGTCGAGGGCGGCATGACGATTGCCGAGCTGTGCGAGGCCGCGATCACGCTGAGCGACAACACCGCCGGCAATCTGTTGCTGGCGAGCTTCGGCGGGCCGGCCGGGCTCACGGCGTTCGTCCGATCACTCGGCGACGAGGCCACGCGGCTCGATCGCATCGAAACGGAACTCAGCCAAGCGCTGCCCGGCGATCCGCGCGACACCACCTCGCCGCGTGCGATGGCGCAGACTCTGCGCGCGCTCACGCTGGGTGACGCCCTGTCGGCGACGTTGCGCGCGCAGCTGATTGCTTGGCTCAAGGCCAACACCACCGGCGGCACCCGCCTGCGCGCCGGCGTGCCGTCCGGCTGGGCCGTGGCGGACAAGACCGGCACCGGTGACAACGGCACCGCCAACGACATCGCCGTGTTCTGGCCGCCGCAGCGTGCGCCGCTGATCGTCACGGTGTATCTCACCGGCGCGACGGTGGCGCGCGATCAGCAGAACAAGATCATTGCCGATGTCGGCGTCGCGGTGGCGGACGCCCTGCGCGGCTGAGCCGCGCGAGGCGCGGACGAGCCCGGCCATGACGGCAACTGATGAAAATAACGCGCTCGAAACAGCCGCCGAGCGGCATCCGCGAGCGCGATGCCTCAGCTTCGCTTGGCCGTGCCGGTGACGAGCTGGGTCTGGCCGGTGGCCGGATCGGTGACGACGTTGCGGATCGAGGCGGTGTCGTTCTTGCCGAGCGCGAACTTGGTATCGCCAATCCGGAACGAGCCGTCCTTGATCAGCACGCTCTGATACTTCACCGTGCCTTCGCTTTGATACTTCACCTGCGCGCGGAAGCCCTGCACGTCGGAGACGGTGATCGAGAACTTCTTGGTGTTCGAATAGGTGCCGGTCCAGGTGCCGTTGTAGAGCGCCGGATCGACATTGACGTATTTGGTCTTCGACGGCGTCTGCAGCGCCGCGGACGTATAACCCGACGCCAGCACGCTCATGATGTCAGCCATCGCGCGGCTCCCATAACGAATCTCGCCCGGGCACTCCACACCCGGCGGGTTAACAGTGTGTTAAGGATTGGCGCGTCGGTTGGCCACAGGCCCTGCGCCCGCGATGCGAGCGCGCAAACAAAAACCCCGCCGGCGAGGGCGGGGTTCGTAGCTTTCGGTCTATCGCGGCGTGCGATCAGTGCGCGGCTTCCAGCGCCGCCTGCTCCTGGCGGGCGATGGTGCCCTTGACGGCGCTCTGCACCTTCTCGAACGCCCGCACCTCGATCTGGCGCACGCGCTCGCGCGACACGCCGAACTCGGCGGCCAGGTCTTCCAGCGTCATCGGCTCGTCGGCGAGGCGGCGGGCCTCGAAGATCCGCCGTTCGCGCGGGTTGAGCACCTGGATCGCGCCGTTCAGCGCGGCCCGGCGCTGGTCGAGCTCTTCGTGCTCGGCCATCACGGCTTCCTGGCTCGGCGACTGATCGACCAGCCAGTCCTGCCATTCGCCCGGCTCGCCATCGTCACGGATCGGCGCGTTGAGCGAGGCGTCGCCGCCGAGGCGGCGGTTCATGTCGACCACGTCCTGCTCGGTGACGCCGAGACGGGTCGCGATCAGCTTGACCTGGTCGGGATGCAGATCACCCTCGTCCAGCGCCGAAATCTTGCTCTTCGCCTTGCGCAGGTTGAAGAACAGCTTCTTCTGGTTCGCGGTGGTCCCCATCTTCACAAGTGACCACGAACGCAGGATGTACTCTTGAATCGACGCCTTGATCCACCACATCGCGTAGGTGGCGAGGCGGAAGCCCTTCTCGGGCTCGAACCGCTTCACCGCCTGCATCAGGCCGACGTTGCCTTCGGAGACGACTTCGGAAATCGGCAGGCCATAGCCGCGGTAGCCCATCGCGATCTTGGCGACGAGGCGAAGGTGGCTGGTGACGAGTTGATGCGCCGCGTCGCGATCACCGTGTTCGCGCCAGCGCTTGGCGAGCATGTACTCTTGGCCGGGCTCGAGCATCGGAAACTTGCGGATTTCCGCAAGGTAACGAGCGAGGCCGGATTCTCCGTTAAGGACCGGGAGCGTAGCAGCACGGGCCATTCAGCGCCCTCCAATTGGGTTTCAGGCCCCCGACAGCGGGCGGCCAGGCAGGCGGATCGCTGTGTCAAAGCCGACCGGCCTGCGATGTTCCGCGTTGGGCCATCCCAACGCACCTGCAATATACAATACGTTAGTCGCGCAAGTTTAGTTACGGTCTTGTCACGTCGTTGTTACGCCGCAACAACGCGGTGAAATGATTTATGTTTTCTGACTTCGCCGCGTCATTCCGTCGCGATCAGCGCGGCCTGAAGATGGGCCAGATCGGCCGGCAGGGGCGATTCCCAGGTCAGTACCTCGCCGCTCGACGGGTGCTCCAGCGTCAGCAAATACGCGTGCAGCGCCTGCCGTCCGAGCTCCGATAGCGCGCGCCGCGCCGCCGGGGCGAGCTGGTTCGCTTTGGTCTTGAAGTGCGGCCCATAGACGTCGTCACCCAGCAGGGGATGGCCGAGGTGGGCGAGATGGACGCGGATCTGGTGGGTCCGCCCGGTCTCGAGCTGGCAGGCGATCAGCGCCGCGACCGGCTTGCCGTCCTTGCCGGCGAAGTTCTCCAAGACCTCCCAATGGGTGATCGCCTCACGGCCGCCCTGGCGCACCGCCATCTTCTCCCGCGCGTGCGGGTGGCGGTCGATCGGGGCGTCGATGGTGCCGTATTTGCGGCCCGGCCCCCCCAGACGAAGGCGAGGTAGCCGCGGCGCAGTTCCCCGGTGCGGCCGTGGTCGGCGAATTGCGCGCTCAGCGACTGGTGCGCCTTGTCGTTCTTGGCCGCCACCATCAGGCCGGTGGTATCCTTATCCAGGCGGTGCACGATCCCCGGCCGCCTCACCCCGCCGATCCCGGACAGCGACGCGCCGCAATGCGCGATCAGGGCGTTGACCAGGGTGCCGGTCTCGTGCCCGGCCGCCGGGTGGACCACCAGCCCGCGCGGCTTGTTCAGCACAATGATGTCGGCGTCCTCATAGACGATGTCGAGTGCGATCGCCTCGCCGGCCGGCTCGGCCGGGACCGGCGGCGGCACGTCGATTGTGATCGTCTCGCCCGGGGAGGCGTGATAAGCGGGGTCGCGGACGGGGTTGCCGGCGATCGCCACCCGGCCGTCGAGGATCAGCGCTTTCAGCCGCGACCGCGACAGCTCGGGGCAACGCGCCGCCAGCACGCGGTCGAGCCGCGGCGAGCCCTCGTCGCCGGCCACCACCACATTCACGGGATTTTCCGGCGTTTCGCCCACAACCGCACCTTCCAAAACAGCCGCCTTCAAACAGAGATTCGCATGACCGACACCGCCACGCCCGACCCCACCCCCGAGCAGGCCGCGCTGTTTGCGCGGGTGCGGCGGATGATGCTGATCGCGGGCCTGACCACGACGCTGGCGGTGGCCGCGGTGTTGATCGCCATCGGCTATAAGCTTTTCCGCGCCGAGGGAAGCGCGCCGGCCGCCACCGAGCATACCCTGCGGCTGCCGAAGGGCGCCCGCGTGGTCTCCACCGCCTCCGCCGGCGACTATGTGGTCGTCACCCTCGACATCGGCGGCGCCACCGAGCTGCGCACCTTCGAGGCCAAAACCCTGAAACCGACCGGCCGCCTGACCTTCGCGACCGAACCGTAGGCGGATGCGGGAGAAGCCGTTCGGGCACCGTTCGATTGGTGAGCCGACCGCTGCCCCATCAAAGCCGTCATGGCCGGGCTTGACCCGGCCATCCACGCCACAGGCACGGACATTTCTTGTCGATGGATGCCCGGGTCGAGCCCGGGCATGACGGATTTCGGAAAAGCCCGCCCCCCGATCTTGCGGCGGCGCGGTTTCGCGGCTATTGGTTCGGCCCTCACGCTCCCTTCGTCTAGCGGTTAGGACGCGGCCCTCTCAAGGCTGAAACAGGGGTTCGATTCCCCTAGGGAGCGCCAGTGAAATTGCCGTTGAGCACTATTGCCGACGAGCAATAGGTGACTGTGCACACCCTCGCGCTCTTCCCAATAGAAGCAGGCAACGGCCGTGACGTGCCCGTTGTGGATGTTCCGGCTGCGAAAAGTCGCGTGAATGTCTGCACGATTCCAAACGAAACCGATTAGGAAAGCGGATGAGGGCAAGTCGAAGCCGATCAAGAACCTGTTCGTAATGCCGTAGCCGCAACGTGGCCTTCGCGTCGGCCAGATCGTTTCCCCCGATTTTTCGGCGCTCAACTTAGGGGAGAATTGTCATCTGCCTTCCCCAAAAGTACGCTTTGGCCTTCAGCTAGGGGAAAGGCTTTGGATGCCAGTGTCACTGCCATACTTGGCGAGCAACAAGAACGTTGACGCCCTGTTTACGCGGATCGCATCGGCAGCGGTCCCACCTAAGTTCAATCGCGAATTTTTGGAGACGACCGTTGGGCTGAAAAGTACTAACGACCGGCAGATGATTCCCCTAATGCGTAACCTGGGATTTCTGGATCAAGCGAATACGCCTACCGCAACCTATCCGCTGTTGAAGGGCGCCGATCGAAAAAGAGCGTTGGCGGATGGCATACGGAAAGCATACGAGCCACTGTTCAAGGCGGACGAAGGTGTCTGGGAGTTGCAAGGGGACTCCTTGAAGAGATTAATCGCTCAGATCGCGGGGACAGATGACGATGCTACGGGACGGATCGCCGCCACCTTCTCATCCCTCACTAGAGCAGGAGATTTCAAGGCGAAGCCGACGCTTCAGGGCGAGACTAAAATAGCTAAGGATGAGACCAAGGGCGAAGCTCATCATCCGAAAGACGATCGGGCATCGCGCAACCGCGTGGATGGGCTCCGCACGGAATTCCAGTATGTCATTCAAGTCCAGTTGCCATCAAACGGCACAGAAGAAACGTACCTAAACATCTTCAACGCCATCCGCAAAACGTTCCAATGACCAATCTCGATGCGACAGCGGCTCTATTCCTCATGCTCGGGCAGGCCGCAGAGAAGGTGGTCGCCAAGATTGAGCATGTCGTTCCGCAGGACGCCCTTCTGCTGTCTGCGGAATATGATTTGGCCGAAATCGTGCCCGAGAAAGTCCGCCGCGCAGCTGATGCCGCGACGTCATATAAGCTCTTTTTTGTTTTCGAAGACTTTCTGAGAGAGCTGATCGTAGCAGTCCTAACGAAAGACGGAGCATCAAATTGGTGGGAGAAGGTGCCGCCCGACGTTCAACAAGAAATCACCAAGCTTGAGCAGACTGAGGAAATGAAGGCATGGATGTCGTTAGGCTCACGAGATAAATCGGCGCTGATGACACTGCCGCAATTGCTGAAGGTTATCGAGCATACGTGGAAAGAAGGCTTCAATGATCTCATCCGAGACAGGGGCCTAATCCAAGAGGCTCGATTACTTGTGCATCTGCGGAATACGATATGCCACATGAGCGAAATATCATCTGAGGAAGCCGATCGCATCCGTCAAACAATGCGAGATTGGTTCCGTGTCATAGCTCCGTAGCCTCGGCAGCCGCTGCTATCTATTCGGTCAAGGCGATGTGCAGCTGCCGGGATCACTTGCCTGGAGTGCGCCTCAAGGGGACATCGGTGCTTCCAAACTATCGACTACCCTCTTAGGTTTTCGTTCGGCGTTCGGCGCGGTCGAGTAGGTAATTCTGTGCCCCGCTTTGCGACGTCGCGCTGCTATGTTTGTCCGGCAAATGGAGGACAGTGAACGACAAGGATAGAACCGAACGTTATCATAAGGCAGCCGTTTCGCGGCTATTCCTCTGATCCTCTCGCTCCTTTCGTCTAGCGGTTAGGATGCGGCCCTCTCAAGGCTAGAATAGGGGTTCGATTCTCCTCGGGAGCGCCATTCGCGTTCGTACGTTTGGCTACGAAGTGTGAAATTTACTGTCTTCTGCAGACTGCGCGAAAAACACCATTGTAATATTTGTCCGTGCCGAACGTTAGGCCTGCCTCGTCCGGCTGCGTGCAACGGGTCTCGTTCCCATAGGGCCCGTTCCCCCGACAATAGAACTCGCGAACTGTCCACATGCCGATTGAGCTTTCAAAGCTTGCCGATTCGCCGGTAGTTTCAAGATCCTCTTCCGAATCGCACTTCGGTTCAGCTCCCGTGCCAATTAAGCCGTAGAAAGCATAAGGTCTAATACGAGGTGCTGCTATGGCCCAATAATATCCGGGTCCCGTGTTTTTGTTGCAGGCCACAGCCCAGAACTTCCCAGCCTGATGTGCGATGGTTCTAAATGCTTCACATGACATCGGCCTATCTTCAGATGGTCTCGCCTGTTCCGAGTGTTCCCTGCTTCGAGGCATACTCTCACTTTTAGGGAGCGAGATTTTTGTAGCATCGTCGGCTGTTACGGCGGTATCTCTGCTCAAGCTAAGGCACCATTCTAGCGAAAAAGCGTGGCAGATAATCCTCGCTAGCGCGCCGCCAACGACGTCATCGAGACCTTTTCCGGTAAATCCTTTGAACAGAAGCCAGCAGATACAGTAAAAGATGGCGAACGAGGTGGTTGAGTATTTTAGCCAAGGCGGCCACGACCTATCCTGCTTCCAGGCGAGAGGTAGTCCGGCAAGGAATATAAGGACGAGTGCTTCGATCAATTCCGGAGCGTATCGCATTGCATTCCCGCAATAGGGAGGTCGAAATAAAAACTGTCAGTTCATCATAATCAAATGACAGGCGCGAATTGTTCTTGAAGTATGTCAAGTTGCTTTCTAGTCCGAAGGTATTTTGATTTTGTGTTTTCGATGCGTAACTCGTGATGAAAGTCCGGATAGTTACATCTGTGCCGGTTCAGAGTTGTCTCGGGAGGAGTTTAGAGGCTTTGCTCGTTCAGATGCAGCTCACCTCAAGAAGCGGAGAGGTGCTAGCGCTCAGGGGATGCGTCTATTGATAGGGAGCGCCAGTCTCGTTCAAATATCCGAACACCTGCCCTCGTGACGTGCGTTCCAGTGCTCACGGCCGCGTTCGGCTTCCCGCTCAATTCCCGCCGCTACTACCGGTGCCTGATCCGCCGCCACCGGCCGCGAGAACACGTAGCCTTGCACGAAATCGCAGTCGAACGCGGTGAGCAGGTCGACTTCGGCGTGGAGTTCGGCGCCTTCGGCGACGACGCTCATGCCGAGGCCGTGCGCCAGCGCGATGATGCCGCCGAGCAGTTTGCACTTCTCCGGCACGGTGGCGATGCCGTCGACGAAGGTGCGGTCGATCTTCAGGCGATTGAACGGCAGGCGTGTCAGATAGCCGAGCGACGAATAGCCGGAGCCGAAATCATCGAGCGCGAGCTGGATGCCGAGCTTCGACAGCGCTGCGAGCGTCGTGCTGACCTTCTGCTTGGTATGATCGACGAACAGATTTTCGGTCAGCTCCAAGCACAATAGCTCCGGCGGCAGACCGGTCTCGGCCAGCACCGTGGCGACGACTTTCTCGAAATCGCCGTTCCAGATCTGCGCCGGAGACACGTTCACCGAGATGGTCCGGGCCGGCAGTCCGGCGTCGAGCCAGCCGCGCATCTGCTTGCAGGCATCGCGCAGCACCCAATGGCCGAGGTCGACGATCAGGCCGGTGGTTTCCGCGATCGGAATGAACTCCGCCGGCGAAATCGGTCCGCGCTCGGGATGGCTCCACCGCAGCAGCGCCTCGAAACCGATCACGCGCCCGGTCTTGAGATCGATCTGCGGCTGATAGTGCGTATTGAGCCCGCCGCTGTCGACGGCATGGCGCAGACGCCGGCCGAGGTCGAGCTTCTGGTCGACCGCCTCGGCATACATCGGCTCGAACAGCTGCGCCCGGCCGCGCCCGGCTTCCTTCGCCATGTAGAGCGCCAGGTCAGCGTTGCGCGAAGCCTTCTCGGCGGTGGCGCCATGCTCTGGTAACAGCGCGATGCCAATCGTGGCGCCGATGCAGGCTTCGCCTTCGGCGAGCTCGACCGGGACCGATAGTTTCGCGATCAATCGATCAGCAAGCGCAGTCGGCGCTTCGCCAGATGGATTCGGACTGTTTGTCAGCACCGCAAATTCGTCGCCGCCGATCCGGGCAATAAAGGCCTGCGGATCCAGCTCCCGCCGCAACACTCTGGCGACGTGAATCAGCAGGCTGTCGCCGGTGGAATGGCCGAGCGAATCGTTGACCTCCTTGAAGCGATCGAGGTCGATCAGGTAGAGCGTGTGCTGTCCGTGCTCCGAGAGCTGGTTCTCGAAAAGATCGGCGAGTTTGCGTTTGTACAGCGCGCGATTAGCAAGGCCGGTCAGCGGGTCCGTATAGGCGAGCTGCTCCAGCCGCCGCTCCGCTTCCTTGCGATCGGTGACGTCTTGCGCGGTGCCGATCAGGCCGATGACCGTCCCGTTCGAAATCTCCGCCTTGCAGATGATGGCCAGATCGCGCGGCGCGCCGTCGGTGTGCAGAATCCGGATGTCGGTGGCTTCCGTCGTGCTGGTGCGGAGCACGCGCTTCTGGATCTTCAGCAGGCGGGCGGCGTCGTCATCCAAAAAGAAAGGCTCCGTGCCTTCATAGGTCGGTTCGAACGCATCGGGCTCCAGGCCGAGCAGCTGATAGAGTTCGGGCGACCACACGGTCCGGCCGGTGTCCAGCCGATGCGTCCAGGTTCCGATCCGGCCGAGCCGATGCGCCTCTTCCAAGGCTCCGGTGCGTTGGTCGAGCAGGGTTCTGGCGGCGGCGAGCTGGGTGATATCACTCGCGGTGCCGCGATAGCCCAGGAATGTGCCGTCATCGGCAAAGATCGGCTTGCCGCTGGTGGAGATAATGATCCGCGAGCCGTCATTGCCGATCGATGTGTAGACGAAGTCGCGGAACGGGCGATGGGCTTCCATGTCTGCCTGGTGCAGCGCCATGGAGGCGGCTTCTTCGGGGGCGTAAGCGAGCTCCCATCGGGCCCGTCCGCCGGACGCGACGGTCTGCAGCGCCGCATTGCCGTCGAGTGATTTCGGGTAGGGAAGTAACCGATGATCGGGGCCGGACTCCCAACACCAGTCCGACGCGGTGCTGACGAAATCCGCCAGACGCTGCTCGCTCACGGCGAGCTGCCGGAGGGCGGATGTTTCAGGGGTCGCATCGCGAACGATGCCGAACACCCGCTGCACCTGACCGTTCGCATCGAACTCCGGTTCGCCGTGCACGACGCAATCGAGCGGACGACCGTCAGGCTTGATCAGTTTGGTTTCCACCGCAAACGGCCGGCCCTCCGTCCAGCACGCGGTGTAGTGAGCCTGCAGAATCGCGTGGCTGTCGGTGAGGTCATGATCGTGAGCCGGCGTGATCGCGATGGAATCGTCGGGCGTTTCGGCGTCGTAGAGGGAGGCGAATTCGGCCGACATCCAGAAGTCGGTGGCGGCGGCGCTGTGCGACTCCCAATACGCGGCGCGTGCCATCCGCATCGCGCGACGCAGCGACCATTCCTGATGCCACCCCCGCGGTTCTCGTGGGTATGGCTGCCGCAATGACACTCCACGAACGGCCATCTCTCACCACCCAAGACGAACCCTCACCAGGGTACAGTCGTAGCATGGCGCCGGTCGGCGTCAGAGCGAAAGTTCCAACGAGATCAGAGTGTTCGCTATCGTGGTGTAATTTGCGTGAACCGAACTGGGAACCTGCCGGGCCGCTGCCAGTCTGATCGAAAACGGAACTTCGGGTTCCGGTGTTGTCGTGGAAGTGCGCAGGTCACAATGCTCCTAATAGGTCTCCTCGTGGTCCTCCAGCCGCCGCGGTGCAGACCACGTCCGCAGTGATCACCTGTCATCTCGTATTCGGCTGCCGGCAGCGACGGCCGGTTGAGGATCAGCGCAGCGCGGCCACCGACGCAGCTTCGCTGGTACACAATCGGAAGATCACGAATTTCTCGATCAGGATCGATTTCTGTTCGATCTGCTGCCACGAGAACCCTGCTTCCTGCGCCCACGCTCTCAGCAGCGGGATGTTGGAATCGGAGGACAACAGCAGCAGCATCTCGCCACCGGCCGCGAGGTGCCGGCGCGCCGAGCCGAACAGGTCGCGGAGATGGCAGTAACCCGGGCCGGCGACCCAGGCGTGGTCGGCGATATCGACCGGCTCGCCCGCGAAAGACGGCGGGCTGGAAATAATCAGGTCGAATCTTTCATCCGGAGTGACCGCCGAAAATAGATTCGACAGCCGCGCCTCGACGCGATCGGCGACGCCGTTGGTTGCGGCGTTGATCCGGGCGGCGTGCACCGCGTTGGGATTGATGTCGAGCGCCACCACCTTGTCGGCGCCGGCCAGCGCGGCCGACAGCGCCAGAATGCCGGACCCGGTGCCGATCTCGACGGCGCGCTTACCTCGCAGGTCGAGCCGCCGCAGATGCGCCGCGAACATGCCGCTGGTGACGAATACGCCGGGATGAAACACCGACGGCGGCACCTCGAGCACGACGTCGCCGACGCGGGTCCGCCGGGTGCGCTTGCTGGAAAGAATGAAGGTGTGGGACGCCCAGTGGACGAATTTGCGGAACAGGGTGCGAGGCAGCGAGTAGCGGTCGGCCGTGGCTGGGCCACGCAGCGCTGAATCCGTCAATGTTTCCCCCCGCTTTGAGCCTGGTCGGGCGACAACGACGGTCCGGCGCTACCGTTCCTATCTGCGCCGGAGGCGATGACGAAGCGATGAGATGCTGCGCTCTTAGTGCGCGAGGTGCTGCCTCACCCAGCGTACGATCTCTCCCGCCGGCATCGCGCCGGAGGTTCGGGCGCGCTCGCGTCCGTTCTCGAACAGGATCATGGTCGGGATGCCTTGAATGCCGAGCCGGCCGGCGATCTGCTGCTCGTTGTCGGAGTTCAGCTTGATCAGGCGGACGTTCGGCTCCAGCTCATGCGCCGCCTGCTCATAAGCCGGCGCCATCGCCCGGCACGGCCCGCACCACGGCGCCCAGACATCGACCAGCACCGGCACGCTGCTACGCGACACCTGCTTGTCGAACAATTCACCGCTGACGTCGGCCGGATGGCCTTCGAAGAGCTTATGAGCGCACTTGCCGCATTTGCCATCCAGCGCCGGCCGCTGCTCCGGCAACCGATTGACCCCGCCGCAATGCGTGCACACCACGAGATGGTCGGACATGGTCGGATCCTCCTCGCCGACAGATGTAGTGGTCGTCTGCGTCATTGCGAGGAGCAAAGCGACGAAGCAATCCAGGTCACGCTGCGCGGCCTCTGGATTGCTTCGCTGCGCTCGCAATGACGGGGCGAGGGCTTGCTACGGCACCAGCACGGCGGCGCCGAGCAGCTCGCCGGCACGGAGCTTGCCGAGCACGGCGCCAGCCTCGCGCAGCGGGAAGGCGTGCGTCTCGGTCCGGATGCCGGCCTGCTGCGCCACCTTCAGAAAATCGACACCGTCCTGCCGGGTGAGGTTGGCGACCGACACCAGCTGGCGTTCCTCCCACAGCAGGTCATACGGAAAGCTCGGGATGTCGCTCATGTGGATGCCGGCGCACACCACGCGGCCGCCTTTGCGCACCGCCTTCAGCGCCGCCGGCACCAGGCTGCCGACCGGCGCGTAGATGATCGCGGCATCGAGCGGCTGCGGTGGCAGCTCCTCCGAGGCGCCGGCCCACACGGCGCCGAGGCTGCGGGCGAAGTCCTGAGCGGCGCCATCGCCGCCGCGGGTGAAGGCATATACCTGCCGCCCCTGCCAGCGCGCGACCTGCGCCACGATGTGCCCGGCGGCGCCGAAGCCGTAGATGCCGAGTCGCTCGGCATCTCCGGCGATCACCAGGGAACGCCAGCCGATCAGTCCGGCGCACAGCAGCGGCGCAATCGCAACGTCATCGCCGGCCTCGCCGAGCGGAAACGCGTAGCGCGCGTCGGCGATGGCGTGAGACGCAAAGCCGCCGTCGCGGGTGTAGCCGGTGAACAGCGGCGCGTCGCACAGATTCTCCATGCCATTTCGGCAGTAGCGGCACACCCCGCAGGTGTGGCCGAGCCAGGGAATCCCGACCCGGTCGCCGATCTGGTGGCTGGTGACACCGGTGCCGACCGCCGCGACGCGGGCGACGATCTCATGGCCGGGAATGATCGGATAACGGATGTTCGGCAATTCGCCGTCGACGACGTGGAGGTCGGTGCGACAGACGCCGCACGCGCTCACCGTGACCAGCACCTCGCCGTCGCCCGGCTGTGGCGTGTCGCGCGATTGCCATTGCAGCGGCGTGCCCGGCGCCGTCAGCACCATCGCATCCATCGCGGGGCTCCAGGGTCGGAAAGATCGGATGCGATGGACATAGCGCGCGCAGGCTTATCGATCAAAGCCGAGCCGATCAGCCCCGCTCGCGTGCCACCCAGTTTTCGCCCAGCTTGCGGTAGTGTTTCTTCACCGCCGCCCAGGCGACGCGATGCGCGGTCGCCTCCTGCTCCTCGGCGCCGCGATCCTGGTACTCGGCGAAGGCGTTGTTGAAGGCCGCGATGTAGATCTCCTGCGCGTGCAGCGGCAGCCGGACTTGCAGCCCCGGCGGTAGATCGTCGGTGGAAGCATAAGGCACGCAGGCCCTCCCTTATCGCGCCGCTCCGCCGAGGAACTGGCGACGGTGGTCGCCCGTTTCCGGGTCGTGCGGCGCTACCTGTCGCGACGCTCGCACCCGATTGCGGCAAGCTCGCGTCGCGGTGTGGGTGTTGACGCCGGTCAATCGGCCGGCTGGCCCAGGCTCCTAGACTGACACCAGCCCGGCCGATCGGGCCCCGGCCAACAAAATAACAAGCACGGGGGAGATGGCGATGACGTCTCCGGCTTCGGACTTGCCGCCGCTCAGCGGGCGGTCGTTCGCGGTGCTGCGCGAGTTGATGGTCGAGCGCCAGATTGCAGCGCGCGGCGTGCATGATCCGCGCGTGCTGGCCGCGATGCGCAAGGTGCCGCGCGAAGCCTTCCTGCCCGAGCCGATGCGTGATCTGGCGTACGAAGACGCGCCGGTGCCGATCGCCGCCGAGCAGACGATGTCGCAGCCCTACATCGTGGCGCTGATGGTCGAGGCGCTGCTGCTGCAGGGCGGCGACAACGTGCTCGAAATCGGTGCCGGCTCCGGCTACGCCGCCGCGGTGCTCGCCGAGATCGCCGGTCACGTCACCACGGTCGAGCGGATCGCCGCGCTGGCGGACGCTGCGGCGACAAGGCTCGCCGCTCTCGGCTACGGCGATGTCGACGTGCATCGCGGCGATGGCACCCGCGGTTGGCCTGCGGCCGCGCCTTACGACGCGATCGTGGTTGCCGCCGGGGGGCCGCAGGTGCCGGAGTCGCTGAAGGCCCAGCTCAAGATCGGCGGGCGGCTGGTGATGCCGGTCGGCGCCGATCAGCACGCCCAGCAGCTGGTGCGGCTGACGCGGCTCGGCGAGGCCGATTTCAAGCGCGAGCATCTTGGCGACGTGCGTTTCGTGCCGCTGCTCGGCGCCGAAGGTTGGCAGCAGCCGGAGCCGGCCGGCAGGACGGCACGGGACAGGGATGATCCGAGATGATCGAGCTTGCGGAAGATCAGCATTGCCCGATCTTCATCGGTCTGGAACAAAGGCGGTGCTAAAGTTCGAGGATTGGCCGTCGGCGCCCGTCACGGCCTCCCCTCATGACCACTTCGAATCAAATCCAACAAGACGCAGCCGGGGAGCGCGACATGATCAAGGATCTCATCGTCAATCTCGAACGTAGCACGGATCGCCAGCAGATCACCGACATCGCGCTCGGCGTTGCCGAGCTGTTCGGCGCTCATGTGGCCGGCTGCTGCTTTGCCTATGATTCGCTGCCGAGCTTCACGATGCCGGACTTTCCGTCCGACGTGCTGAGCAAGATGCTGGCGGCGAGCGAAGAAGCGGCGCGCGCTGCGGTCGCCCAGTTCGAAGCCGCCTGCAAACGCGAGGGCGTCTCGGCCGAGCATCATCTGCTCGAGACCGCCTATGGCACTTCGGGGCGTTTCCCCAAGCTGGCGCGCCGGTTCGATCTGTCGGTGATCATGCAGTCCGACGCCGAGAACGGCGACAACGACATTCTGATCGAGCAGGTGCTGTTCGACTCCGGTCGGCCGCTGCTGATCGTGCCTTACATCCAGAAGACTCCGGTCAAGCTCGATCGCGTGATCTGCTGCTGGGACGGAAGCCGCGCCGCGACCCGCGCCATCAACGACGCCAAGCCGTTCCTGCGCCGCGCCGGCCAGGTCGAACTGGTGATCGTGCGCGACCACAAGGTGCGCGATCCCAACGAACTGCGCGGCATCGAGATGGCCAATCACTTGGCCCGCTACGACGTCAAGGTCGACATCAAGACCATCACGGCGCCCGATATCGGCGTCTCCGGCACCATTCTGTCGCACGTCGCCGATACCTCGGCCGACCTGTTGGTGATGGGCGGCTACGGCCACTCCCGCCTGCGCGAATTCGTGCTCGGCGGCGTCACCCGCGAGATGCTGGCGTCGATGACCGTACCGGTGCTGATGTCGCATTGACGCGGTCGTTCGGCATTTACTCCGAACTCCTCACCGTCATTCCGGGGCGCGCGCAGCGCGAACCCGGAATCCCGAGATTGTTGCGCACCCGGCAGTTTCCACGACGTCGGGATTCCGGGTTCGCTTGCTGACGCAAGCGCCCCGGAATGACCATTGCGATTGCTCCGAGTCCGCCCCGCAATGACCGAGTGTGCGTGGTGTAGTAACGCTAAACACACTTCCGAATATACGGCCGGTTGATCTCCCACAGCTCGTCCAGGATCTTCTCGGCCGCGACCGCCGAGTTGACTACCGGGTCGATCAGCAGGGCCTGCAGGGCCAGTTCTTTCGAGGCGTGGACGGCGGCTTCGACCGCGAGCTGCTGCACGCTGGCCTGCATCAGCATCAGCTTGGCGATCGGGTCGGGCAGCGGGCCGAGCGACACCGGATGCACGCCGGCGGAGTCCACCGTCACCGGGACTTCGACGGCGAGCTCGGCCGGTAGGTTGGGGATCACGCCACGATTGAGCACGATGCCGGACTCGATGAATCGCTTCTGGTTGTGCAGCATCGCGGCGATCACCGCGGCGCCGCGCTCGCCCGAGGGCTCGGTCCACCACTGCGGAATCGGCATCGTTCCGCCGAGCACGCCGTTCAGCTGGGTGAGGAATTCGCCGCGCCAGCGTTCGTCCTGGTCGAAATCGTAGCCCTTCTCGCCGGCTTCCCAGCCATACGGCAGATACTCGCCGAGATGATCGTCGCTGCAGGTCAGCCAGTAGCCGAACGCGCGATAGAGCCGCCGCGTGAACCGCCAGGCATCCGGATCGAAGCTCTGCTCGGCGGCGCGAAATCGCGGATACAGATCCTCGCCGGTGTCGCGGTGGCGGATTTCTGTCAGACACTGGAAGTGATTGAGCCCGGCGCCCCAGACTTCGATCTCGTCACGCGGCATCTGCATGATGTAGGCGACCGCGTCGCGGCCCATGAAGATGCCGTGACATAGCCCGATGTGGCGCACCTTGGTGTAGCGGCCGAGCGCCAGAATGATCCGGCTCTCCGGATTGGAGTAGTTGAGGAACAGCGCGTTCGGGCACAGCTCCTCGATGTCGCGGATGAAGTCGAACACCAGCGGCAGCGTACGCAGCGTGAAGAACAATCCGCCGGGGCCGCCGTTCTCGCCGAGGGTGTGGCGGATGCCGTGCTTCTTCGGCACCTCGAAATCCTGCTTCCACAGCCGGTTGCGGTCGATCGCAGTGGCGTTGATGACGAACCCGGCGCCATCCAGCGCGGCGCGGCGGTCGGTGGCCTGCTCGATGATCAGTCCGGCACCGGACCTTGCGTTCATCAGCTTCGCCAGCTCGGTCATTCGGCCGAGCGTTGCCGGATTGCGTCCGACCAGCGTCAGCGTCGAACCGGCCAGCACCGGCGACGCAAACAGGTCACGAAACATGCTGAGACCGAACGACGCACTGGAGGCGCCGAGGAACACGATCTTGGTGGTGTTGGTCATCTCAAGTCGCCTCCGCCGGCAGGCCGGTTAGCCGCGTGGAGCGGGCAGATCCGCGCACCGGCTTTCGCCTGCTACTCCGCTGCGAACGGATCTGAAGTGAACCGCAGCCGTGCGGGCGCGGTCTTGACGCCGATCAACGGCACCGGCACATCGCCACGCCACACTGACTGCCCGCCCGCCTGTCGAAATTTCCTCAAAAGCATCAAACCGGAGTGCGCCTCGCGATGGTCGACATCGTCACCCTTACGCCCAATCCTGCGATCGACCTGTCGACGTCGGTCGAGCGTTTGGTGCCGAGCCGCAAGCTGCGCTGCGCGGCGCAGAAGCGCGATCCCGGCGGTGGTGGTATCAACGTGGCGCGGGTGGTGAAGCGGTTCGGCGGTGACGTCGAGGCGATCTTTCCGGCCGGCGGCTTCACCGGCAAGCTGCTGAAGCTGCTGCTCGACGAAGAGAACGTGCCGAGCCGGATCGTCGAAGCAGTTGCCGAGACGCGTGAGGACTTCTCGGTCAGCGAGAATGCCACCGGCGAACAATACCGCTTCGTGCTGCCCGGGCTGCCGCTCGCCGAGCACGAATGGCGCGGCATGCTCGATGCCTTGGCGGCGACCTCGCCGGCACCGAAGATCGTGATCGGCAGCGGCAGCCTGCCACCCGGCGTGCCGGTCGATTTCTACGCGCAGGCTGCCGCGGTGGCCAAGCAGCTCGGCGCCAAGTTCTTCCTCGATACCTCCGGCAAGCCGCTGACCGCGGCGCTGGCGCAGGGCGTCACGCTGATCAAGCCGAACCTGCGCGAGATGCAGGAGCTCGCCGGCCGCCCGCTCGGCTGCGAGAAGGAATGGGTCGACGCCGCGCGCGCGCATATCGCGGCCGGTCAGGTCGAGATCGTGGCGCTGTCGCTCGGCCATCTCGGCGCGCTGCTGGTGACCAAGGATCAGGCGCTGCGCTCGCCGGCACTGCCGGTGACCGCAGTGTCCACCATCGGCGCCGGCGACAGCTTCCTCGGCGCAATCGCGCACCGGCTGGCGCTAGGCGGCTCGATCGCAGAGGCGTTCCGGCTCGGCCTCGCGGCGGGCTCGGCGACCCTGACGGTGCATGGCACGCAGCTGTGCGACCCGGACGAGGTCGAGCGGCTCTACGCCCAGGTGATCATCGAGCCGATCTGACCGAACGAGAGGCTCGCGCGGGTTTTGCCGCGCGGTCCAGGAACTGTTCGCGGAACCCTTGGTTGACGTGCGCTAGGGCTGGCGGCGCGTTGCCAGGAGTTCGCATGTCCCAAGACGATTCCCGACTTCACGACACCGACATCCCCGAACCCGCCGACGGCACGGTGGCGTATGACGGCCCGGCCGGCGGCTGGGGCTCGCTGCAGGGGATCAGCAGAATTTTCGGCAAAGAGTGGAGCTCGCCCGCCGCGATCGAAACGCTGATGCGCCAGAACAAGCCGAAAGGCTTCATGTGCGTGTCGTGCTCCTGGGCCAAGCCCGCCGACTATCACACCTTCGAATTCTGCGAGAACGGTGCCAAGGCGACGCTGTGGGAGCTGACCAGCGCGCGCTGCACGCCGGAGTTCTTCGCCGAGCACAGCGTCACCGAGCTGCGCGGCTGGTCCGACTACGACCTCGAAATGCAGGGCCGGCTCACCCACCCGATGCGCTACGACGCCGCGACCGATCACTACGTGCCGTGTTCGTGGGACGAGGCGTTTCAGGCGATCGGCGAGCATCTGGGCTCGCTCGATCCGAAGTCGGTGGTGTTCTATGCGTCCGGCCGCGCCAGCCTGGAGACATCGTATCTCTACGCGCTGTTCGCGCGGCTGTACGGCACCAACAACCTGCCGGACAGCTCCAACATGTGCCACGAGACCACCTCGGTGGCGCTGAAGAAGCTGCTCGGCGTCGGCGTGGGCACGGTGGTGTTCGACGATCTGTCGAATTGCGACGCGATGTTCTTCTTCGGCCAGAACACCGGCTCGAACAGCCCGCGTTTTCTGCATCCGCTGCAGGAGGCCGCCAAGCGCGGCGTCGAGATCATCACCTTCAATCCGGTGCGCGAGAAGGGTCTCGAAAGCTTCGTCAATCCGCAGAACCCGGCCGAGATGCTGACCGGCCGCGAGACCAAGATCAGCAGCCAATATCACCAGGTCAAAGCCGGCGGCGATGTCGCGGTGCTGATCGGCCTGTGCAAGCACGTGTTCGCGCGCGACGATGAGGCAAAGCGCGAGGGCCGCCGCGTGCTCGACGTCGATTTCATCGAAGCGCACACCGATGGGCTCGACGAATTCGAGGCCAAGGTGCGCGCCACCTCGTGGGACGAGATCGAGCGCGAGTCCGGTCTCAGCCGCGTGGCGATCGAGGCGGCCGGCGACGTCTATGTGAAGGCCGATCGGGTGATCGGCATCTACGGCATGGGGCTGACCCAGCACGCCCACGGCTTCCTCAACGTCGCGATGTTCGTCAACCTGCTGCTGCTGAAGGGCAATATCGGCCGCGACGGCACCGGCATCTCGCCGGTGCGCGGCCATTCCAACGTGCAGGGCCAGCGCACCGTCGGCATTTCCGAAAAGCCCGAGCTGGTGCCGCTGGACAAGATGGCCGAGCAGTTCGGATTCGATCCGCCGCGCCACAAGGGCATGAACACGGTCGAAGCCTGCCACGGCATTCTGGCAGGCAAGGTCGGCGCCTTCATCGGCCTCGGCGGCAATTTCGTTCGCGCCATCCCGGAGCGCGACGCGATGGAAGCCGCCTGGACGCGGATGCAGCTCACCGTGCAGATCGCCACCAAGCTGAACCGCAGCCATCTCATCAACGGCAAGTCCGCCTACCTGCTGCCCTGCCTCGGCCGCACCGAACAGGACATCCAGGCCGGCGGCCCGCAGGCGGTGACGATGGAAGACACCTTCAGCTGCATCCAGGGCTCGATCGGGCTGCGCAAGCCGGCCAGCGAGCATCTGAAGTCGGAGCTCGCGATCGTCGCCGGCATCGCCAAGGCGACGCTGCCGGGCGGCAACCCGAAGCTGAAGTGGGACGAGTGGGTCGGCGATTATGGCCTGGTCCGCGATCTGATCGAGGAGAGCTACCCGGAGATGTTCGGCGACTTCAACGCGCGGATGTTCACGCCCGGTGGTTTCTACAAGGGCAACGCGGCGCGCGAGCGGATCTGGAAGACCGAGAGCGGCAAGGCGGAGTTTACGACGCCCGACCGGTTGAATTCGATCGGCTTCGATGAAGCGCCTGGCCGCTACCGGCTGATCACGATGCGCTCCAACGACCAGTTCAACACCACGGTGTACGGCATGAGCGACCGGCTGCGCGGCATCGAGGGTCGCCGCGACGTGCTGCTGATCAATCCGGACGAGATGGCGAAGGCCGGCCTGACCGAAGGCCAGCAAGTGTGGCTTGAAGGCGACGCCGGCGATGGCGTGCATCGCGAGGCCGGGCCGCTTGTCGTGACGCCGTTCAAGCTGCCCGACGGCTGCTTGGGGGCCTATTACCCGGAGATGAATTCGCTGATGCCGGTGTGGCACCATGACGGTCCATCGAAGACGCCGGCGGCCAAGTCGGTGCCGGTGCGAATTCGGACCTGAGACGGCATGACTGCTTGATCCACGTCATCGCCTATTCACGCCGTTCGATTAAGCCGCCGCAGGATGCGTCGTGTCGCACGCGCGTCATCCTGCCGGCTTCCGGATTGCTGCCATCGAATGATCGGGTTGCGTCTGCGCACGGCGGGGTGGCATTGCAAGCCATGCACGCGTCGGCCACTATGTGGCGCTGCGACATCGCCGTCGTCATGCGCAAGACACCGTCGCGCACAGTGGGAATGGCCGGCTCCCGGCCGCTGGAATGAGAGGCCGCATGAGTCAAGGTGTCACCGCTCCGTTCGCCCGTCATGCGATGGCTTACGTGCTGGCGGGAGGACGCGGCAGCCGCCTGATGGAGCTGACCGACTGGCGCGCCAAACCTGCGGTGTATTTCGGCGGCAAATCCCGCATCATCGATTTCGCGCTGTCGAATGCGCTCAACTCCGGCATCCGCCGCATCGCGGTGGCGACGCAGTACAAAGCCCACAGCCTGATTCGGCATCTGCAGCGCGGCTGGAACTTCTTTCGGCCGGAGCGCAACGAGAGCTTCGACATTCTGCCCGCGAGCCAGCGCGTCTCTGAAGAGATGTGGTACCGGGGCACGGCGGACGCGGTCTATCAGAACATCGACATCATCGAGAGCTACGATCCGAAGTTCATCGTCCTGCTCGCGGGCGACCACGTCTACAAGATGGACTACGAGAAGATGCTGCAGCAGCACGTCGAGCAGGGTGCCGACGTCACGGTCGGCTGCCTCGAAGTGCCGCGGGACGAAGCCACCGCTTTCGGCGTGATGCATATCGACGAGAGCGATCGCATCATCTCGTTCCTGGAAAAGCCGGCCGATCCGCCGGCGATGCCCGGCAAGGCCGACAAGTCGCTGGTCAGCATGGGCATCTACGTCTTCGAGACCAAATTTCTGCTCGACGAACTGCGCCGCGACGCTGCCGATCCGAATTCGACGCACGATTTCGGCAAGGACATCATCCCCTACATCGTCAAGCACGGCAAAGCGGTGGCGCATCACTTCGACAAATCGTGCCGCCGGTCGAGCTCCGAAGCGATCAGCTACTGGCGTGACGTCGGCACGGTCGATGCTTATTGGGCCGCCAATATCGATCTCACCGACATCGTGCCGGAGCTCGACCTCTATGATCGCGAATGGCCGATCTGGACCTATGGCGAGATCACGCCGCCGGCGAAATTCGTCCACGACAAGGAAGGCCGCCGCGGCGAAGCGGTGTCGTCGCTGGTGTCCGGCGGCTGCATCATCTCGGGTGCATCGCTGCGGCATTCGCTGCTGTTCACCGGCGTCCGCGTGCACTCGTTCTCGCATGTCGAGAACACCGTGGTGCTGCCTTACGCCGACATCGGCCGCTCGTGCCGGCTGAAGAATGTGGTGATCGATGCCGAGGTCAAGCTGCCGGCCGGTCTGGTGGTCGGTGAAGATCCGGAGCTCGATGCCAAGCGGTTCAGGCGCACCGAGAACGGCATCTGTCTGATTACCCGCGCGATGATCGAGAAGCTCGACGCATGACCACCCTGGCGGTTCTCTCTGTTGCGTCGGAACTGTTTCCGCTGATCAAGACCGGCGGGCTCGCCGATGTGGCGGGCGCGTTGCCGGCCGCCCTGCGGGCCAACGACATCGCCGTCACCTCGCTGCTGCCGGGCTATCCGGCGGTGCTCGGCGGGATCGAGGATCCGCAGCAGGTCCACAGCTTCAACGAATTGTTCGGCGGCACCGCGCGGCTGCTGGCGGCGCGCTGCGGCGATCTCGATCTGTTCGTGCTCGACGCGCCGCATCTCTATGTCCGGCCCGGCAATCCCTATGTCGGCCCGGACGGCAAGGATTGGCCCGATAACGGCCTGCGTTTTGCGGCGCTGGCGCAGGTCGGGGCCGCGATCGGCCAGGGCCTGCTGCCGCACTACAAGCCGGACGTGCTGCACGCCCATGATTGGCAGACGGGACTATTGCCGGCCTATCTGAAATACAGCGGACGGCCGGGACCGAAGACTGTCTTCACCATCCATAATCTGGCGTTCCAGGGGCGGTTTCCCTACGAGCTGCTCGCCAGGCTGGGCCTGCCGGAGCGCGCCTTCGGCCTCGACGGCATCGAGTATTACGGCGGCATCGGCTATCTCAAGGCCGGCCTGCAGCTTGCCGACCGCATCACCACCGTGTCGCCGACTTATGCAGCCGAGATCCAGGGTTCGGAAGCCGGCATGGGCCTCGACG
The DNA here is from genome assembly GCF_039642825.1 of Rhodopseudomonas sp. P1. Lineage (NCBI taxonomy): Bacteria > Pseudomonadati > Pseudomonadota > Alphaproteobacteria > Hyphomicrobiales > Nitrobacteraceae > Rhodopseudomonas > Rhodopseudomonas sp. P1. The sequence continues at coordinate 404,627 of NZ_CP088006.1, forward strand.
GCCTGCTGCGGCTGCGCGCCGACCGGCTGTCCGGCATCCTCAACGGCATCGATACCGACGTCTGGAATCCGGCCAATGACGCGTTGATCTCGGCCACCTACGACGTCGAAAGCATTGCGGCCCGCACCCGCAACAAGAAGGTGCTGCAGGCACGGTTCGGCCTCAAGCCCGAGCCGGGCGCGCTGCTGTACGGCGTGATCAGCCGGCTGTCGTGGCAGAAGGGGCTCGACCTGTTGCTCGAAGCCCTGCCGCAGTTGATCGCGGGCGGCGCACAGCTCGCCCTGCTCGGCTCCGGCGATTCCGAACTCGAACAGGCCTACGCCGCCGCGGCCCGCAAATATCCCGGCCAGGTCGGCGCGGTGATCGGCTACGACGAAGCGCTGGCACATCAGATCCAGGCCGGCGCCGACGCGCTGCTGGTGCCGTCGCGGTTCGAGCCTTGCGGCCTGACGCAGCTCTGCGCCTTGCGCTATGGCGCGGTGCCGGTGGTGGCGCGGGTCGGCGGTCTGGCCGATACGGTGGTCGACGCCAACGAGATGGCGACCGCGACCGGCGTCGCGACCGGCGTCCAGTTCGCACCGGTGACGACGGACGCGCTGATCAAGGCGTTCGGCAAAACCCGCGCGCTGTTCGCCGACGTCGTCGCCTGGCGCAATCTGCAGATCAACGGCATGACCACCGACGTGTCGTGGAAGAACCCGGCGCAGCACTACGCGAAGCTGTATCGCGACCTGGTGGCCGAGCGCTGAGCGGGCCGTCGGCGGGCTCCAACGATGAACCCGCTCCCGGCGTTGTCGCTGATGGTCTTGATCGCCGTCGCGGCTCGTGACAGCGATGCTGTCATGACGATCCCGCCAAGGGACGCAAGGCGACCAAAAGGGAGAAACCCATGCCCAGCCAGGACACCGTCCGGATCGAACGCGATGGTCCGGTGACCATCGTCACGATCAACCGCCCCGAACGCCGCAACGCTGTCGACGGCGCCACCGCCAAGAAGCTGTACGATACCTTCCTGGCGTTCGATGCCGACGAGACTGCGTCGGTGGCGGTGTTCACCGGTGCGGGCGGCACGTTCTGCGCCGGAGCCGATCTGAAAGCGGTGGCGGCCGGCGACGCCGAAAAGAAGCGCGAGATCGCTGGCCACAACACGTTGGCGCCGATGGGCCCGAGCCGGCTGCGGCTGTCCAAGCCCGTGATCGCCGCGGTCGAAGGTTTTGCGGTCGCCGGTGGCCTCGAGCTGGCGCTGTGGGCCGATATGCGCGTGGTCGCTGAAGATGCTACCTTCGGGGTGTACTGCCGCCGCTTCGGCGTGCCGCTGATCGACCTCGGCACCATCCGGTTGCCGCGGCTGATCGGTCACTCGCAGGCGATGGATCTGATTCTCACCGGCCGTCCGGTGGCGGCCGACGAGGCGCACCGCATCGGGCTCGCCAACCGCCTGGTGCCGCGCGGCGAGGCGCTGCCGCGTGCGATCGAGCTCGCCAAGCAGATCTCCGAGTTCCCGCAGACCTGCCTGCGCGCCGACCGGCTGTCGGCCCTGCAGCAATGGGATCTGCCGGAAGAAGACGCGATCATGAACGAGATGCGCGGCGGATTGAAAGTGATCCAGTCCGGCGAAACCCTGTCCGGCGCCACCCGGTTCGCGCAGGGCGAAGGTCGCCACGGAGCGTTCGGCAAGCCGGCATCATGATCAGGCGCGGCGAGCAGGCTGGGGCCAGCAGATCGCATCGCGGTTTGGTGACCGCCTTGATCGGCGCTGCGCTGTCGCTCGCCGCCTCCCCCGCCCGCGCCGATTGCTACGACCGCGACCGCAGCGGCCATCAGACGCGCTTTCGTCTGGCGGCCGCGGAGGCGATCGACCAGCGCACCGGGCTGATCTGGCAGCGCTGCTCGGTGGGCAACAGTTGGAGCGGCAACGCCGGCTGCAAAGGAGCGGTCAGCTATCTCGGCCTCGATCAGGCGATCGCGGCGGCGGGCAGTGCTGGCGATGGCTGGCGCGTGCCGTCGGGCGCGGAGCTCGAGAGTCTCGTCGATAGCGACTGCGGCAGCCCGGTGGTCGATACCACGGTGTTTCCCGACATCGTGCCGACCGAGGAGGGCCTCGCCAAATACTGGACCGTCACGCCGTACGGCATGCTCGATCTGTACTGGAATTTCGACTTCGTCGACGGCCATCCGGACAGCAACAGCCGGGGCATCCGCCTCGCCGTGCGGCTGGTGCGCTCGGCTGGTCCCGACACCAAGCCGAACGCGGACTAAGCCCCACCGGCGGCCTCAAATCAGCCTCAGCCCCTTGAGGCTGGCGTGACCGTTCTTGCCGACGATGATGTGGTCGTGCACCGCGATGCCGAGCGGCTCGGCGATCGTCATGATCGACTTGGTCATCTGGATATCGGCCTGCGACGGCGTCGGATCACCCGACGGGTGATTGTGCACCATGATCACCGCGGTGGCCGACAGTTCGAGGCCGCGTTTGACGATCTCGCGCGGGTACACCGGCGTGTGGTCGACGGTACCGACCTGTTGCAGTTCGTCGGCGATCAGCTGGTTGCGCTTGTCGAGAAACAGGATCCGGAATTGCTCCTTGTCGGCGAACGCCATGGTGGTGCGGCAATAGTCGATCACCGCCGACCAGGACGACAGCACGGTGCGCTGCTTCACCTGCCCCTTGGTCACCCGCGCCGCCGCAGCCGCGATCAGTCTGATTTCGATGATGGCGGCGTCGCCGACCCCGTTGACTTCGCGCAGCCGTTCGGCCGGCGCATGCACCGCTTCGGCAAACGAACCGAACCGGACGATCAGCTCTTTGGCGATCGGTTTGACGTCGCGGCGCGGCAGCGCCCGGAACAGCACCAGTTCGAGCAGCTCGTAGTCCGACAGCGCGTCGGCCCCGGCGTCGCGAAACCGCTCGCGCAGCCGCTCCCGATGGCCATGATAATGCGGCGCTTCGGCAAATCCGGCTGGATGCAATCGCTCGGCGTTGTCTGTCGGCATGTCCACGGCCGCGCAGGTCTGGTCACGCACAACCATGCCGTGCTGCGCGGCTTTTGCAACCCGAATTCGGCACTGGTTTTCGGCGCTTAACAGAGTTCCTGGCGCTAGTCGGCGCTTGGCAGCCGCCGCATGGTGAATTCGATGGTGTCGTCCGGCAATTCCCGCCAACTCTCGACGCTGCTCATATAGGCGGCCTTCGGCCACGCCTCGAGAAACGCCTTCGCCTTGGCCCGAGCCGCGGGGCGGGGCAGCACGAAGGTCTCGCGCAGAAAGCCGTCGGCCGGCTTGCTGCGCCGCGCCATCCGCGTCGCAAGATCGCGCGGCAAATCCCGGGGACGATCGATCATGGCGGCGGCTCCGCTGCTCCTCGACAGCAAGATAGTCGGTCACGGGAACGAATCCGAGTCCTTCCGGCTTTGAGTCCGGTTCGAGTAGCAGTGGAGTATGCGTCATGGCCCCCCGCGCCAACTGGAAGGGCTTTCTCAGGTTGTCTCTGGTGACCTGCCCGGTAGCGCTCTACCCGGCCACATCGGATTCCGAAAAAATCAGCTTCAATCAGATCAACCGGGCCACCGGGCATCGGATCAAATACCTGAAGGTCGATGCCGAGACCGGCGACGAGGTGCCGTCTGACGAGATCATGAAAGGCTACAAGGTCGATACCGACAGCTACATCGAGGTCACCAAGGACGAGCTGGACAACATCGCGCTGGAGTCGACCCGCACCATCGAAATCGATCAGTTCGTGCCGCGGTCCGAAATCGACGATCTGTATCTGGTGCGTCCGTATTACCTGGTGCCGGACGGCAAGGTCGGTCACGACGCCTACGCGGTGATCCGCGAAACCATCCGCAGCATGGACAAGGTGGCGCTGGCGCGCGTGGTGCTGACCAATCGCGAGCACGTCATCGCGTTGGAAGCGCGCGACAAAGGACTGGTCGGAATGCTGCTGCGCTATCCCTACGAGGTGCGCGACGCCGGCGACTACTTCGACGACATCCAGGACGTGAAGATCACCAAGGACATGCTCGACCTCGCCAAGCACATCGTCGAGCAGAAGTCCGGCCACTTCCAGCCCGATCTTTTCGAAGATCACTACGAGAGCGCCCTCACCGAACTGATCAACAGCAAGATGGCCGGACAGCCGATCAAGCCGCAAGCCCGCCCGCGCGGCGATAACGTCGTCGACCTGATGGACGCGCTGCGCAGGAGCCTCGGCGACGCGAAGTCGGCGCCGGCGGCCAAGAAGTCGGCCTCATCCGAAACCGCGGAGAAGTCTTCCCCCGCCAAGCCTGCCCGCGCCAAGAAGCGCAAGACCGCGCCTGGGCAAAAAGAAATGCTGCTGCCAATCGCAGGGAGTGGCACCGGCAAGGCGAAGGAAGAACCGGCAAAGGCAAAGAAGCCCGCGCGGAGCGCGGTGGGGCCTAAAGCCCGGAAGGCCGGTTAGTTCAACACGACCTCAATGCTCGCGTCCCCTCACCCCAGCCCTCTCCCGCAAGCGGGAGAGGGAGCGCGCTGTGCATCGGGAGGGGCTGTGGCTCAGCGAGAGAGCCGTGTGTGAGCAGGCTGTGGCTTGCGAGAAAGCCGCTAGTTTGGCGAGAGGACCTGTGGCTCGGAAGATGACTGTGGCCTGCCACTCTGCGTCCGCTCGAAATGTATTACTTAACCCCGCAGGCAGCCGGCTCCCTCTCCCGCTTGCGAGACCTCTGCGAAACTCGTTGATTTGGCGAGTTGGCAGCTGGAGGGGTGATGGCGTGATGCGATTTGGCTGCGAGCGGCGGTTTCGGCCGCCGTGGCCGGAGATTGGTCAGCGGATGGCGGCTGCGGTTCGCAGGTTGTAGGCGATCGAGATTAGATCGAGGTGGAATGCGTTGGCGGTGATGCCGGCGTAGCGCATGCGGGTGAAGCCGTAGCGGCCTTTGAGTTGCGAGAAGGTCCGTTCGATCGCCTGCCTCACGCGCCCGATCAGCTTGTTGCGTACGGCCTGCCATCGCGGCAGCGTCTTCTGGTGTTTGTTGCGACGATGCTAGATGCGATCCTTGATGCCACGAGCTTTGAGGGCTTGGCGGCGCGCACGTTTCTCGTAGGCCTTGTCGGCATAGACCGCCTTCTCGTCGCCGAGGACGAGATCGTCGGCGACTTGGCTCTCATACGTCTTCGCCCCGGTCAGTTTGCGGGCCCGGATCAGCCCCGATCCCTGATCGATTGCGATGTGCGCCTTGTAGCCGAAGAACAGCTGGCGCTTGGGGCCCTGCCTTGTCCAGTTGGCTTCCGGATCGTGTGACGAGCGGCTCTCGACCTCGCGCGGGGTCGATCCCGAGGCAGGCGTCCGCCCTGAACTTTGAACCAGGGTTGCGTCGATCAAAGTCCCTGTCCTCAAGACATATCCAGCCGCTTCGAGCTGCCGGAGAACTTCCTGAAACAGGGCGTCTCCCAGGCCGGCCTGCTGCAAGGCATTGCGAAACCGGCAAAGCGTCGTCTCGTCGGGTGTCTGCGCATCCAGCGCGAACCCGCAGAAGCGCCGGAACGAAACTCGGTCGAGCAGGGCCTCTTCGAGACCGGGGTCGGACAGTCCGTACCACTGCTGCAGCAACAAGGCTTTGAACATTGTCAGCGGCTCGTAGGGCGGCCGACCGGTCTCGCCCGGCCGCACCTTCCGGATCAGGACGGCAAGACGGCCCCAATCGATCAGGCCCGAAATGCGCTCCAGCCGCTCGTTGCGCCCAAAGCCCGCCGGCAGCAAAGCCTCAATGAAACTGTCCTGCGCCATCCCGTTCACCTCCGACTAAGCGCAAGTGAATCACATCTGGATAGAACAGTCAGGTTTTGCAGAGGTCTCGCTTGCGGGAGAGGGGTGGGGTGAGGGCGACGCGAGCACTGAGTTGACTCTTCAGCGTCGGCACCGCGCTGAGGCGGCGTTTGCCGATGCTGCGGCGGCTGCGCGATGGACGCGCTCAGCTCTGGAACGGCGGTTTGTCGAGGCCCTTGGGCGAAGCCGTGAAGATCTCGCAGCCGTCTTCGGTGACGCCGATCGAGTGTTCGAACTGCGCCGACAGCGAGCGGTCGCGGGTGACTGCGGTCCAGCCGTCGGACAGGATCTTCACGTATGGCTTGCCGAGATTGATCATCGGCTCGATGGTGAAGAACATGCCGGGCTTCAGCACCGCGCCCTGCCCGGGGCTGCCGACGTGGATGATGTTCGGCTCGTCGTGGAACAGCCGGCCGAGGCCGTGGCCGCAGAAATCGCGCACCACGCTCATCTGCTGCGGTTCGACGAAGCTCTGGATGGCGTGGCCGATGTCGCCGGTGGTGGCGCCCGGCTTGACCGCCGCGATGCCGCGCAGCAGCGACTCGTAGGTGACGTCGATCAGCCGCTCGGCTTTGCGGGCGATCGGACCCACCGGATACATCCGGCTGGAATCGCCGTACCAGCCGTCGACGATCATGGTGACGTCGACATTGACGATGTCGCCTTCCTTCAGCGGCCGGTCACCCGGCATGCCATGGCAGACCACGTGATTCAGCGAGGTGCAGGTCGAGTAGCGATAGCCGCGGTACATCAGCGTCGCCGGATAGGCGCCGTGGCTGAAGGCGAATTCGCGAACGAAGTCGTCGATCTTCGAGGTCGGAACGCCCGGCTTGACGATGTCGACCAGTTCGTCGAGGCAACGCGCCACCAATTGGCCGGCCTTGCGCATGCCGGCGAAACCGGCGGGGCCGTGCAGCTTGATCTGCCCGGTCTTGCGCTGGGCGGTTTCGGTGGCGTCGACGTAGCTCATGCGGACCAGTCTTTTGGGGATGCGGTGATTTGAGCCCAATCTAGTGATCGCGGGCCGCCGCAGCAAGCGCGCGCGCCGGCCGTCTGGGTCGCCGGCCGGACATGGCCGCTGCCGCAGGCTATCGGCCGCAATGCTCTCTTGGCGACGCAATCCGGCGACGTTAAGGATGCGGCAGCGTCCCGTCACCCAATCGCAGAGAGGCAATGGAGTCCCTCGACTCGGTCAGCATCGCCATTCTGCTCGGCTCCGTCCTGGTGATGGCGGGGATCCTGTCGAGCCTGCTGGCGCTGCGGTTCGGCGCGCCGCTGCTGCTGGTGTTCCTGGTCATCGGCATCCTGGCCGGCGAGTCTGGCCCCGGCGGCCTTAATTTCAACGATCTCGGCACCACCTACCTCGTCGGCTCCGTGGCGCTGGCGCTGATCCTGTTCGACGGCGGCCTGAAGACGCGATTCTCCAGCATCAAGGCGGTGCTGGCGCCGTCGATGGGGCTGGCGACGGTTGGCGTGCTGCTGACCGCGCTGGCGACGGCGCCGGTGGCCCGCTACGCGCTTGATCTGAGCTGGGTCGAAGCGCTGCTGGCCGGCGCGGTGGTCGCCTCGACCGACGCGGCGGCAGTGTTCCTGCTGGTCCACGCCCAGGGGCTGCGGCTTCGCCCGCGCGTCGGCGCGACCCTGGAGGTCGAATCCGGCACCAACGATCCGTTCGCGGTGTTCCTCACCCTGATGCTGGTGGAGCTGATCACCCGCGGCGAAAGCTCGATCCTGCATGTGCTGATCGAGTTCGTCCGCGAGGCGGCGCTCGGCGCGGTGATCGGCGTGGTCGGCGGCCGCGTCGTGGTGATGGCGCTCAATCGCGTGGCGCTGCCGCAGGGCCTGCACGCGCCGTTCGTGACCACCGCGGCGCTGGTGGTATTCGGCGCCGCGCAGATGTCGCACGCGTCGGGATTTCTCGCGGTCTATCTGGCCGGCATGATCATCGGCAATCAGCCGACCCGCGCGCATAATTCGGTGGTGGCGTTTCTCGATGCCGCGACCTGGCTGGCGCAGATCGTGATGTTCGTGCTGCTCGGCCTGTTGGTGTCGCCGCAGCGGCTGATGGACAGCATCGGCCCGGCGGTGGTGATCGCGTTGGCCCTGATGCTGGTGGCGCGGCCGCTCGCGGTGTTCATCTGCCTGGCGCCGTTCCGCTTCAATTGGCGGGAGCGGCTGTTCATCGCCTGGGTCGGCCTTCGCGGCGCAGTCGCGATCTTCCTGGCGTCGATCCCGATGCTGGTCGGGCTGTCGAAGGCGTATATCTATTTCGACGTTGCCTTCGTGGTGGTGCTGATTTCGCTGATGCTGCAGGGCTGGACGTTGGCGCCGGCGGCCCGCAAGCTGCACGTCGCGTTGCCGCGCACCGATCGCGGGCCGCGGCGTATTGAACTCGACCTACCCGGCCAGCTCGAACAACAGCTGGTCGGCTACGCGGTGCGGCCGAAGAGCCTGTATCTGAAGCGCGGCCTGATCCCGTCGTGGTCGAAGCCGACGCTGGTGATCCGCGACGAGCGCATCCTGACGCCGGAGGAAGCTGATCCGGTCGCGCCCGGCGATTACGTCTATCTGCTGGCGCCGCCCGAAAAGGCCGCCGCGCTCGACCGCTTCTTCGTCGACATGCCGCCGTCGACCGCGCCTGATCCGCATCTGCTCGGCGATTTCATCGTGCCGGGCGAAACCTCGCTCGGCGATCTTGCGGCCGCTTACGGCGTCAGCGTGCCGGCCGGCCAGGAGGCGCTGACGCTGGCGGATTACTTCGACATCTATCTCGACCAGGCCCCGATGGTCGGCGCGACGCTGCCGCTGGATTCGATCGTGCTGGTGGCGCGCAGCCTCGGCGGCGGCCGCGTCAACGTGGTCGGTCTGCGGCTGCCGGAGGAAGAAGACGAGGCGCCGCCGCCGACCCGGCTCACCAAACTGAAGTCCAAGCTGTCGGACGTCTGGTCGGCGCTCGCGGGCGTGTAGCTCGTGGTCGCTCCGGGCTGATCAGTCCGGCTTCTTGTCGGGGGCGTTCAGCACGGCCCGGCATTCGGCGGGCAGCTCGGACAGCGTCAATTGATGCCGCGGCGGAGGCGGCTTCAGCGGCGGCTTCGGATGCAGCACCGCATCGCTGAACCAATAGGCGAAATCGGAGGCGCCACAGCCCTCGCCCGGCGGCGGTTCGGCCTGCGACTCGCAGCCGTCGATCCCGGCCGGGCAGCGCAGCCGGATGTGGAAGTGGTAATCGTGGCCGTACATCGGCCGCACCTTGTGCAGCCAGCTGCGGTCGCCCTTGGCTTCGCGGCATAGCGCCTTCTTGATCGCGGCGTTGACGAAGATGCGGTCCACCTCCGGCTCCAGCGCCGCGGCCCGGATCACCTTCCAATGCGTCGGCGTCCAGGCCGACGGCTCGATGTCGAGCCGGTCGCTGCGGACCATCATCACCGCCGACATCTCTTCGCGTTCATTGCGCGACAGCAGCCGGTTCGGCATCGGCGTCAGCCAGATGTCGGCATCGAGCCCGACCTGGTGGCTGGCGTGGCCGGTCAGCATCGGCCCGCCGCGCGGCTGCGACATGTCGCCGATCAGGATGCCGTTCCAGCCGGCCTGCTCGCGCGCCTTGTTGGCAACCCGTTCGATCAGCCGCACGGTGGCGGGAAGCGCCCACGCCCGGTTGCGCGACAGGCGCATCACCTGCCACGTCGGACCGTTAATCGGTATTGAGGCGCCGCCGGCCATGCAGCCCTTGGCGTAGAAGCCGATCGGGCGGGGCTGTTGCGCGGTTGGGCGCAGCTTGCGGGCGAACAGCTCGCGCGCCGCGAGGCCCGGATCGTTGGGATGCGCCAGCGGCGGCAGCGGCTTGGGGTCGAGGGTGCCTTTGTCCTGGGCCATCGCGGCCGGGACGAACAACATCATCGCAGCCAGCAGACTGGCGAGCCGGACCGGAGCAGCAAGAATCGCGCGGCGCATAAGCTCACTATACCGCACGCGCGCCTGATCTCGACTGGGTTGGGCTCGGGGCTGTGGCTTGGCGGAGATGATTTCGCGCTAATTCGCCTGTCTTTAAGCCGGCGCTAACCTTGCTGGAGTCTGGCGCAATTTGCCGCGCCGGGTGGGCAATCGCTCACCGCGTGGGCAATGCCGGGCCGGAGTCCCCGGAAAGACGGCCGAATCCCTGTGCTGGAGGTTATTCGGCACCGCCTCGAGCTGGCAAATTGCCTGTCCCACGAGCACGCCGGGCCCGGCTGTTAACCCTTCCAGCCTGCGACATCCCTGCCGTTATACAATTTTTTCAGACACTTATTGCACAACCAGGGCGTCATTTGCGTGGTGGTGATGCGTGGTGAGTCCGCAAGTCCGGCTGAAGAAAAAGAAGACGGCTCGAATCCGTCCGTCTGCCGGCAGCGCTAAGCCGCGCCGCAGCGCGCTGCCCGCCCCCAAACTGTCGTCAAAAACACGCCGGATGGCGCGGCCGGCGGACGTCGCCGAAGGCGAGCGCGCGGTCGCAGCCGCGCTCGAGGAAGCCCGGCGCTCGCACGCCCGGCTGCGTGAGGCGATCGACATCCTGCCGCAGGGCATCGTGTTTCTCGATGCCGACGGCCGCTACATCCTCTGGAACAAGCGCTACGCGGAGATCTACAAGGCCAGTGCCGATCAGTTCGAGCCCGGCGCCCGGATCCAGGACACCATGCGCATCGGCATCGCGCGCGGCGACTATCCGGAGGCCGAGGGCCGCGAGGAAGAATGGATCGCCGAGCGGTTGCAGCGGATGTTCAATCCGGGCTCCAGCCACGAGCAGGTGCTGGCCGACGGCCGCTGCATCCAGATCGAGGAGCGGACCACCTCCGACGGCGGCATCATCGGCCTGCGCGTCGACATCACCGAGCTGAAGCAGCGCGAAGCTTCGTTCCGGCTGATGTTCGAAAGCAATCCGGTGCCGATGATCGTCTGCCAGCTGAATGACGAGCGCATCCTCGCCGTCAACGATGCCGCGGTCGAGCACTACGGCTACTCGCCGTCCGAATTCGCCTCGCTGACGATCCGCCGCCTTCAGGCATTCGAGACCGAACTGCCCTGGACCGGCAATCACACCCACGAAGAACGCACCGCGCGGACCTGGAAGCACGTCAAGGCCGACGGCTCGCTGATCGACCTGGCGATCTACTCACGGCAGCTCACCTATAATGGCGAGCCCGCGGTGCTGCTGGCGCTGATGGACATTACCGAGCGCAAGCGCGCCGAGATGCGGCTCGCCTTCATGGCGCATCATGACGGGCTCACCGGGCTGCCGAACCGCAATTCGCTGCGCAAGCGGCTCGACGAACTGCTGATCCAGACCCGGCGCACCGGCGAGAAGACCGCGGTGCTGTTCGTCGGCATCGACAATTTCAAGGCCGTCAACGACACGCTCGGCCACGCGGTCGGCGACAAGCTGCTGCGCGGCGTCGCCCGCCGGCTACGCTCGACGCTGCGCGAGGAAGATCCGCTGGCGAGGCTCAACTCCGACGAATTCGCCGTGATCCAGACCGGCATCAAGCGGCCCGAGGACATCGTGCTGCTCGCCAAGCGGCTGCTGCACGCGATCGCCGAGCCCTATCTGCTGCAGGGCCATTCGGTCGTGGTCGGCGCCAGCATTGGCATCGCGGTGGCGCCCGGCGACGGCGATGATTCCGAAAAACTGCTGATGAACGCCGACATGGCGCTGTCGCGCGCCAAGAAGGACACCCGTGGCACCTTCAGTTTCTTCGAAGTCGGGATGGACGCGCGTGCCCAGGCGAGGCGCAAGATCGAGACTGATCTGCGCGCAGCGCTGCAGCACGAAGTGCTGCGCCCTTACTATCAGCCGCTGGTCCGTCTCGCCGACGGCCGTATCACCGGTAGCGAAGCGCTGGTGCGCTGGCCGCATCCGGAGCGCGGCATGATCTCGCCGGCCGAATTCATTCCGGTCGCCGAAGACACCGGACTGATCAACGCCATCGGCGCGCAGATCCTGCGCTCGGCCTGCATGGACGCCGCGCGCTGGCCGGACGATGTCCGCGTCGCCGTCAACCTGTCGCCGCTGCAATTCCGGGTCGGCAATCTGCTTTCGGTGGTGATGGATGCGCTGAAGCAGTCCGGCCTGCCGCCGCGTCGGCTGGAGCTCGAGATCACCGAAACGCTGCTGCTGGAAAAGAGCAGCCAGGTGCTGGCGACGCTGCATGCGCTGCGCGCCCTTGGGGTGCGGATCTCGATGGACGATTTCGGCACCGGCTATTCGTCGCTGAGTTATTTGCGCAGCTTCCCGTTCGACAAGATCAAGATCGATCAGTCGTTCGTCCGCGGGCTGTGTGACAATCGCGAATCCCAGGCGATCGTGCGTTCGATCATCAGCCTCGGCAACGGTCTCGGCGTCACCATCACGGCCGAGGGCGTCGAAAGCGAGGCGGAGCTGAGCTGGCTGCGCGCCGAAGGCTGCCAGGAAGCGCAGGGCTTCCTGTTCAGCCAGGCCCGTCCCAATTCTGAAATCACCGGGCTGCTCGACCTGCAGCAGAGCGGTGCTTCCGCCGGTGCAGAGTTTGCGATGGGGTCGGCGCGGGTCGCTTAAGCCTCGCGCCGCCTGCTACTTGGCCTCGGCGCCGAGGCCCAGCGCGTCGGCCATCACCCGGAACACATCGGTGTTCTCCAGCGAACCGCGAACCCGCTCGCTGCCGGGGCCGGCGGCGGTCAGGATCACGTCCTCGCCGGAGTGCACGCTGGCGTTCATCATCGCCGGCAGATTGCCGATGCGCAGCACTGCGCCGGGCACGCCCTTGTACTTGTCGTTGGCCTTGAAGGTGCCGGGCTTGTCGCCCGCCTCGGTCGGCTGGTTGGGGCCGTCGAGCTTCGGCCGCAGCGTCTCGTAGTGATCCGGCAGGCTGGCGGAGAAGATTGCCAGGCGACGACTGACATCGACGCGCTCCGGATAGCCGTCCGCATCGGGCGCCGGATAGTTCGGAAAGCCGGCGCGCTCGTACACGCCGATCCGCTCGCGCAGCGGCACCTCGTCGCCCTCGGCCAGATCGTCGCGCACGGTGCCGACCAGCGCGTTGGGATGGTTGTGATCGGCCACTACCAGGATCAGCGTGTCGTCGCCGCGGGCCTTGGCCCAGTCGCGGGTCTGGCGCACCGCGTTGTCGAGCATGATGGTGTCGTACACGGCACGCTCCATGTCGAGTGCATGGGCGTATTTGTCGATCAGGCCGGATTCAACCATCAGGAAGAAACCTGCGTCGTTCTTCGACAACACGTCGAGGGCGACCGCGACCTGCTGGGTCAGATCGGGCTGGTCCGGGTTCTTGGCGACCCCGCCACCTTTGAGGAAGCGGCGGTCGAGCACGCCGTCCATGTTGCCGGGCGCGAACAGGCCGAGCAGTTTTCGCGGGCCGGTCTTGCTCGCCGCGTCGAGGTCGGTCGCGTTGGTGGCGACCGCGTAGCCGGCATCGCGGAATTTCGCCAGATAATCGATATCGTCCTTGCGCTTGCCGTTCGCGGCTTTCGGCAGGAAGTAAGCCGCGCCGCCGCCCATCAGCACGTCGGGCTGGGCGGCATAGAACTGCGCGACGATGTCGTCATAGGCAGCGCGGCGGCGGGTGTGGGCGATCACCGCCGCGGGCGTCGCGTCTTCCACCTCGGTGTTGGTGACGATGCCGATCGACAGCCCGAGCTTGCGCTTGGCAAGCGAGGCCAGCGTTTCGACCTTGGGATCGTCGAGCGGGTCGGGGGTGCGGTCGGCATAGACCCCCATCGCGTTGACGGCGGCCTTGTGGCCGGTCGCATAGGCGCTGGCCGCATTGGCCGAGTCGGTGATGATCGAGTCGCTGCCCGCGGTCGACACCAGCGCCATCTGCGGCATGTCGTCGATCGCCAGCTTGCCGCCCGCGCGGCCTTCCTGAATGCCTTTCGACAGCAGTCGCGCCGCCACCCGATACGCCGGGGACAGACCGTCGCCGACAAACAGGATCACGTTCTTGGCCCGCCGAGGCCCGGTGTCGTACACGGTCCAGCTGACGCTGCGGCGCGTAGCGCCGTCGCCGGCCTCGATGCTGTAGCGGCCGGGCTTATTCAGCGTCACGTCGCGGAGCAGCAGTGCCGACCGGGGTTGTCCCGCCTCTTGCGCGATCAGTTCCGGGGCTTTGCCGAACACGCTCGCGGCGTCAGCACCATTGATGGTGAGGCTGGCTTTGTCCGCAGTGACTTCGCCGCCGAACTCGACCTTGAGGTCGAATTTGGCGCCGGCCAGAATCTCGGCGCGGTCGATCGGGTAAATAGTCTGGGCCGAAGCGGCCGAAACGAACATCAGCGACGCAAACGCCGTCGCGACAACATGCCTGGTCATCATCACGGTCCTGATTGATGCGCGGGACCGTATGAGCGGCAAATGACGGCTGGATGACGCCGCGCCGCGTGGTGGTGGATGTGTGCTCGATCTTAGTGACTAACCAAGCATGTCATTCCGGGGCGCGCGAGCGTCAGCTCGTGCGAACCCGGAATCTCGACGTTCGGGGTACCGCCGGTCGTTCAACAACCTCGGGATTCCGGGTTCGCGAGCTGCGCTCGCGCCCCGGAATGACGGTGAGCTATTATTAGCCCTTGTCGTTCTCCAGCTGCGGGATCGGGGTGCCTTCGCCGGACGACAGCAGGCCGGTCTTGGCGTAGAGGCCGAGCTTGGCGCGGGTGTCGGTGATGTCGAGGTTGCGCATGGTGAGCTGGCCGATGCGGTCCGCCGGTGTGAACGGTGCGTCCTCGACCTTCTCCATGCTCAGCCGCTCCGGCGCATAGGTCAGGTTCGGGCTCTGGGTGTTCATGATCGAGTAGTCGTTGCCGCGGCGCAGCTCCAGCGTCACTTCGCCGGTGACGGCGCGGGCGACCCAGCGCTGCGCGGTCTCGCGCAGCATCAGGGCCTGCGAGTCGAACCAGCGGCCCTGATACAGCAGCCGGCCGAGCTTCATGCCGTTGATGCGGTACTGCTCGATAGTGTCTTCGTTGTGGATGCCGGTGACCAGCCGCTCATAGGCGATGTGCAGCAGCGCCATGCCGGGCGCTTCGTAGATGCCGCGGCTCTTGGCTTCGATGATGCGGTTTTCGATCTGGTCGCTCATGCCGAGGCCATGGCGGCCGCCGATGGCATTGGCTTCGTAGAACATCGCGACCGGATCAGTGAAGGTCTGGCCATTGAGCGCGACCGGCTGGCCTTCCTCGAACCGCACGCTGACGGTCTCGGCCTTGACGGCACAGTCGTCGCGCCAGAACGGCACGCCCATGATCGGGTTGACGATCTTGATGCCGCTGTCGAGGTGTTCGAGATCCTTGGCCTCGTGGGTGGCGCCGAGCAGATTGCTGTCGGTCGAATACGCCTTCTCGGCGCTCATCTTGTAGGCGAAGCCGTGGGAGGTCATGAACGCCGACATTTCGGCACGGCCGCCGAGCTCGTCGATGAACTGCTGGTCGAGCCAGGGCTTGTAGATCCGCAAGGCCGGATTGGTGAGCAGGCCGTAGCGGTAGAACCGCTCGATGTCGTTGCCCTTGTAGGTCGAGCCGTCGCCCCAGATGTTGACGCCGTCTTCCTTCATCGCCGACACCAGCATGGTGCCGGTCACGGCGCGGCCGAGCGGGGTGGTGTTGAAGTAGGCGATGCCGCCGGTCGAAACGTGGAAGGCGCCGGCCTGGATCGCCGCGATGCCTTCGTGCACCAGCTGGGTGCGGCAATCGACCAGGCGGGCCTTCTCGGCGCCGAACTCCATCGCCTTGCGCGGGATGGCGTCGTAATCGGCCTCGTCGGGCTGGCCGAGATTCGCGGTATAGGCGAACACCCGGGCGCCCTTCTGCTTCATCCACAACAGCGCCGCGCTGGTATCGAGACCCCCTGAGAAAGCGATGCCGACGTTTTCGCCCTTGGGCAGGCTTTTCAAGATCGTAGTCATTGGAAGTCCCAATCGGTTGAAGCAGTTGCGGTTGCTGCGCGCATACCAAACTTCGCGGCCAGCGGCACGCGTTTAATCGCGGCGGAGGTGCGGATGCGGCTCAGGCGGCCGGCGCCGGGCCGATGTCCTGGCCGCGCCATTTCTTCAGCCGCAGCCGGTACAGCGGCCAGAACGCGCGGGTCAGCGCCGCGTCGATCGCCTCGTCCGAGGTCCGGCTCCAGGCCCAGCGGTAGATCAGTGCGTAAAGCAGCCAGATCACCAGGAAGGTGACGAGGCCGGCGATCGCGACGTCCGTGAAGAAGTGCCCGCCGAACGCCATCCGCAGGCCGCTGGTGACGGTGCCGAAGGTGAAGGCCGCCGCATAGGCGTAAGGACGCACCGCCGGGGGCGTCAGCGCGGCGGGCGCGAAGGTCCAATAGGCGGTGGCGCCCTCGCCGGAGAAGAACGAGCAGTTCTTCGGGCAGGCGCCGGAATTGTCCCACCACGCCTTGAACTGCCACGGGCCGTTGAATTCGGTCACCGCGGCCGGCCGCGGCCGGCCCCAATGGCTCTTGAAGGTCATGTTGGTGAGGATGCCGGCCGATAGCGTGATGCTGATCAGCAGAAACGCCACCGTGCGGCCCGGCATCACCAGCGGCCGGTCCGGGCGGATCATCTTGTAGACCAGCGCGAAGATCGACGGCGCCGCGATCGCCCAGGCGATCCACATCGCAAAATCGCGGGCGAATTCGAGATCCGGCATCGCGCGCATCGGGAAGGTCTTGGCGGCCGTGTCGTAGAACAGGCCGGCCAGCCACAGGTCGAGGCCCGGAAACAGACCGAACGTCAGCCCGATGCCGGCGAACAGCGCCAGCGCGATGAGAAGTCCGTTGCGGTTCATGGGGCGCGGTTTACCGGAGGCGGTGCGGGTTGGGAAGGCGGCAATGGCGCGCGCCGGCGGGGCGGATCGCGCCAGGCGCCGGCGTTGCGGCCGGCGACCAGCCAATACACCATGCCGCCGACGATGCCGGCCCCGGTCATGATTTCGAGGTGGCGGCGGATGATGCCGTCGAAATGCAGGGTCGCCGGATCGAACGGCACCAGGCCGAGATAGCATGCGACCCCGACCAGCGCGCCGCCGATCGCATAGGCCAGCGCGCTGCGGATCGAGAACGCCTCGGTGATCAGCATCACCACCAGCGCCGGCAGCAGCGCAAAGCCGGACACGAAGATGAAGCCGAAGCCCATCACGATGTTCAGCGCATCGGTGTCGATCGGTCCGTCGGCGATCTGGCTGAGCTCCGGAAACAGCAGCATCCCGACCACCACCAGGCCGGCGGCGATCGAGGCGAACAGAAAGCCGATCGCGATCACGAACAGGCGGCCGAGCAATGCCATTAGTGGGGTGCTCCGGAGGCTTGCTGAGCTGTCATCCGCGCCCTGGTGTCGTTGTCGAGTTCGGCGCGGATCGCACCGATCAGCGGGTGAACCGCGGTGTGCTTGGTGCCGTAATCCAGATTGAACGCGTAGTCGAAGTCGGCCGGGTTGAGGCCCTGCGTGTGCTGCAGGATGGTTTCCAGCTTATCGAGCCCCTTGGCGAGCCGGCCCTCCGGCGAGGCTCCGGTCTCGTAGTCGTGCCACAGAGCCAGAATCTCGGCGCGGCGCTTGTCGTCGAGCGGCTGCGTCAGAGTTTCGATATCGGCGCGCTCCCGTGCGGCTCTGTCATCGCCCTCCACTTGTGCGACCGCCGGCACGTCGCCGTGCAGGGCTTCGCCGAGATCGTGGACGATGCAGATCTTCAACAGGCGCGCCACATTGATGTCGCCGAGCCCGTCGGCGAGCAGCATCGCCATCAGGCACAAACGCCAAGTGTGTTCGGCGGTGCTCTCGGGGCGGCCGGTGGACGTGTACCCGCTGCGGATCACGCTTTTGAGCCGCTCGGCTTCCCGCAGGAAGGCGAGCACGCCCTGGATCTCGTCGGCGGGCAGCATGGATCAGTCCGTCATCGCCATCGCGCGCAGCGCGTTGCGTTCGCGTACCGACAGCTTTTCGGTCTCGGATTTGAGCTGACCGCAGGCGGCCAGAATGTCGCGGCCGCGCGGGGTGCGCACCGGCGACGAGTAGCCGGCGTTGAAGATGTATTCCGAGAACTTCTCGATCTGGTCCCAGTCCGAGCATTCGTATTTCGAGCCGGGCCACGGATTGAACGGGATCAGATTGATCTTGGCCGGAATGCCCTTGAGCAGCTGCACCAAGCGACGCGCATCGTCGAGCGAGTCGTTGACGCCCTTCAGCATCACATATTCGAAGGTGATGCGGCGGGCATTCGACGCGCCCGGATAGTCGCGGCAGGCCTGCAGCAATTCCTTCAGCGGGTACTTGCGGTTCAGCGGCACCAGTTCGTCGCGCAATTCGTCGCGCACGGCGTGCAGCGAGATCGCCAGCATCACGCCGATCTCGTCGCCGGTGCGCTTGATGTTCGGCACCACGCCGGAGGTCGACAGCGTGATCCGCCGCCGCGAGATGCCGATGCCTTCGTTGTCCGAGACGATCAGCAGCGCGTCGCGCACCGCGTCGAAATTGTAGAGCGGCTCGCCCATCCCCATCATCACGATGTTGGTAATCAGGCGATTGCCGTTCGGGGTCTCGCGGTCGATCCAGTCACCGAGCCGGTCGCGAGCCACCATCACCTGGCCGACGATCTCGCCGGCGGTGAGGTTGCGCACCAGGCGCTGGGTGCCGGTGTGGCAGAATGCGCAATTCAGGGTGCAGCCGACCTGGCTGGAGACGCACAGCGTGCCGCGGTCGGTCTCCGGGATATAGACGCACTCGACCTCGTGGGCCTTCTGGCCGTCGCCGCCGCTCGGCAGCCGAAGCAGCCATTTGCGGGTGCCGTCGGCCGAAATCTGCTCGGCCACCACTTCGGGCCGGTCGACCGTGAAGTGCTCCGCCAGCGTTGCCCGCATCTCCTTGGACACATTGGTCATTTCGGAGAAGTCGCGAGCGCCCCGGACATAGATCCAATGCCACAGCTGCTGCGCCCGCATCTTGCGCTGCGGCGGCGCCACGCCGACTTCGCCGAGCCGGTCGCACAATTGCGCCCGCGACAGCCCGATCAGCGACGGCTTGGCCGGCGGCACATAGGTTTCCAGCGGGGTCTTCTCGACCAGGGCCGAGGCGGCAGAAGGCGTCATCGCATCACGTTCAGGTTGGTGGCCGGCCATCCGCGGCGGGCGTGCAGAGCGGGGCACAAGCCGCCGGTCGCCATGCATATAAGAACCCGCCGCCCGGTTGTCGCCGGCTGGCGGGTCGTCTGTACCGGAATGCTTTACCGAACGGGGCGGCCGGCCTCAATAGCGGCGGCCCGCGGGGCGGGCTCTCAGCTGCCGCAGGCCTGCGCCACCTTGTCGAGCGCTTGGGCCAGCCCCTTCAGCGAAAACACGTCGGTGCTGGCGGTTCCCTTGGCCGAGACCCCCTTGACGGTGATTTCGGCGCCGCGACGCATCGCCTCGACCAGGCGTTCTTCCTCGGCGGCGTTCTTGATCCAGATGCCGTCGCCCTGGGTGTACATTGCGAACGAGCTGCCGGCGACCTCGATGGCCGATTCCGAGCCCGGCTTCAGCGGATAGCCGACCATCACCGATACCTCGTTAACCACCTTTTCGGACGGCCGGGTCGAGATGAACGCGTAGGCCGGATCGCGCGGCCGGTTCGGCGGAGTGGTCTTGGAGGAGGACGGCTTGGCCAGCGCGAAGCACACCTTCTTGCCGCCAGGCGCCGCCGTATAGGCGCCCCAGCTGCCGAACTGGCCGATGAGCGTCGGCTCCGCGCCGCCTGAGGCAGCTGCCGGCGTCGCGGCCGGCTTGCCCTTGGCTTCGCGCGCCACCGCAGCGTCGCCCGCCGCAACCATCAATGAACCCGCCAACGCGGCAATCAGCATTCGCCTCATGATCATGGGCAAGTCTGGTCCCTCATCATTGTGACTGCAAAATGGCTCGCGGGGGTCCGCTGATCACGACGCCCGGAATAGCCGGGACGGTCGATTCTGGAAAGCCGTCAACGGGCGTTGCTCACCGCCGATGTGGCTTCGGCATGTAGCTGGCGTACCTTCAGGATTTGGCGCGTCCGGCCCGGTGCGCGGCCCATTGCTGATCGCTCCATTGCAGCAGGTCCTCGGCGCCGGAGCTGCGCAGATGGGTGCCGCCGTCCTGCACCACCATCTCGCCGGTGATGTAGGCGGCCTGATCGGAGATCAGGAAGCTCGCCAAGTTAGCAAGCTCGTCGTGGCGGCCGACACGGCCGAGCGGCACCCGGTCCGCCGGATCGGCGGCGCGTCCGTCCGGCCTGAGCTGCGCGGTCGCACCCGCGGTCGGAAAGGCACCGGGCGCGATCGCCACCAGCCGAATCTGTTTCGGTCCCCACTCCACCGCGAGGCTCTTGGTCATCGCCAGCACCGCCGACTTCGCCATCGCGGACGGTACCGTGAAGGCGCGCCCCGTGATCGTCGAGGTCGACAGGATGCTGAGCACGACGCCCGCGCGTCCGCCATCGATCCAGCGCCGCCCGGCGCCGAGCGTGCAGTACATCGCGCCGTGCAGCGTCGGTGCCAGGATCGCGTCCGCGGCGCGCGCCGACATTCGCTCGGTCTGCGCGATAAAGGTCGCGGCGGCGTTGTTGATCAGCACGTCGAGCGGCGCTGCGCGCCAGATTTCGTCGAGCATGGTTTCGACCGCTTGCGGATCGCGCACGTCGCACACGAGGGTGTCGACTTGGCTGCCGCGTGACCGGAGTTGCTCCGCGGTCTCGTGCAGCACCTCGGCGCGTCGTCCGCACAGCAGCAGCGACGCACCGAGTTCGGCAAAGCGTGCCGCCATCGCAGCACCGAGTCCGGAACCGCCGCCGGTAATCAGAATCCGTTTGTTCGCAAGCAGACCAGCCTCGAACATCGCGCGCCTCCTTGATTAACCGCGAAGCGGAATTCGTGCGGAATTAGTCCCGCATGCTGCGTCATGCCCGGACTTGATCCGGGCATCCATCATCTTTCGAGAACGGATGGATTGCCGGGGTCAAGCCCGGCAATGACGATGCGGCTGGGCGCACGGGCCGAATCCGATTGTCCCTGCCGTGCAAATCCGGCAGAACGGCAGGCAATCACAAACCTCGCACCTGGGTGGATACATGAAGGCCATTCTCTGCCAGCAATATTGCGGTCCCGACGATCTCGTTTACGCCGACGTGCCCGATCCGGTCGCCGGCCCCGGCGAGGCGGTGATCGCCATCAAGGCGGCGGCGCTGAATTTCTTCGACATCCTGATGATCCAGGGCAAGTACCAGATCAAGCCGCCGTTCCCGTTCTCGCCGGGCGCGGAAGTCGCGGGCGTGATCGAGAGCGTCGGTGAGGGCGTCACCGACCTCAAGCCCGGCGACCGCGTCGCGGCGTCCTGCGGCCACAATGGCGCGCGCGAAAAGATCGCGCTCCCCGCCGCGTCGATCGTCAAGATCCCCGACAGTCTCGATTACGACCGCGCCGCCGGCATCTTCATCATCTACGGCACCGCGTTGCACGCGCTGGAAGACCGCGCCAGCCCGAAGCCGGGCGAGACACTCGCGGTGCTCGGCGCTGCCGGCGGCACCGGCCTTGCGGCGTGCGAGCTCGGCAAGCTGATGGGCCTCAAAGTCATCGCTTGCGCCTCCTCGGACGAGAAGCTCGAATTCGCCAAGCAGCACGGCGCCGAGCTGACGCTGAACTACGCGAAGGAAGATCTGAAAGAGGGGCTGAAGAAACTCACCGGCGGCAAGGGCGTCGACATCGTGTTCGATCCGGTCGGTGGGAGTTACGCTGAAGCCGCGTTGCGCTCGATCGCCTGGGAAGGCCGCTTCCTGGTGATCGGCTTTGCGGCCGGCGACATTCCGAAGATGCCGCTCAACCTCGCGCTACTGAAGGGCTGCGATATTCGCGGCGTGTTCTGGGGCGCGTGGACGCGGATCAACCCGGAGAAGAACCGCGCCAATCTCGAGAAGCTGGTGCAATGGGCGGCCGAGGGCAAGATCTCCTCGCACGTCGACCGCACCTTCCCGCTGGCGCAGACCGCCGACGCCCTGAAGGTGCTCGCCGGCCGTCAGGCGATGGGCAAGGTGATCCTGCATCCGTGAGAATGCTGAATCCTAAGGTGGGTTAGCGCGCAGCGCGTAACCCTCCTTAGGAGTGATCGCGTTACGCCGGCATCAACTCCGGCGTCGTAGCCGCGGCGGGCTCGCTGGCGACCGGTTGCGTGCGCGCCAGCAGCCCGGGTAGCAGCGCTTCGGCGGCTTCGGCGCCTGATATCACCACGGCCTCGATGCCCGCGCCGATGTTGCCGCCGCCGGCGATCACCAGATTGCGCAGCGGCGATTTCGAGCCTTTGAGCTGGCCGGCGCGCGACATGCCGTAGATCGACCCGAAGCTCGCTCCGTCGTAGCGCGCGTAGGTCACCGGGCTGGCATCGGTGCGGTACACGATGTGCTGCGACAGGTTCGGGATCACGGTTTCGGCCGCCGCGATCATGCGGTCGCCGAGTTCCTGCTTGCGACGCAGATACGCCTCCGACCGCCGCCAGGATTTCCAATCGTGATCGGGCTCGGGCGGAAACCAGCTTCTCGCCTCCGCGTGCGGCACCAGATGAATCAGCGACAGGATCGAGTGTCCGGCCGGTGCCGCCGTCGGGTCGAGCTTCGACATCATCGCCAGCCCGATCCGCATCGGCGCGTGCAGATGCACTGACGGGCGGATGTCCGGCACGCAGTCGAGCCCGAGATGCACGCTGAAGCAGGAATTCGCCGGCGCCGCCTCGGTGATCCAGCGCAGGGCGTCCCGTGGCAGCGCCTCGGCCGGGACCAGGTCGAGCAGTGTGTGCTTCAGGTCTGCGTTGGAGATCACCGCGCGGGCCCGCACTGCCCTGCCGTTGCCGAGCACCACGCCGGCAGCCGCTTCGTTCTCGATCAGGATGCGCGCCACCGGCGTCTTGAGATTCACCTCGCCGCCGCGTGCCTCGATCGCGGCGACCAGCGCGTCGGAGACCACGCTCGAGCCGCCGCGCGGATAATAGCCGCCGTGGAAGTAATAACCGAAGATCGGTACCATCCGGGCACAGGTCGGCGGCTCGCTGCCATCGCCGATATAGCCGGCGAGGCCGTTGATGAACGCTACCGCTGCGGGGTCCTGGACATGCGCCGCGACCAGGTCGGCGAACGGCCGGCTCATCCAGCGATAGGCGTGCGGGTGATTGCGCGGAAACGCCAGCAGCTCATCGATGCTCGACGGCATCCCGGGTACGCCGCCGCGGCCGGCAGCGGTCGCGAACATGTCGTCGAAGATCGCCTTGATCTCGTCGAACAGCGCCGCGAGACCGCTGGCGCTGCCGGGAAACCGATCGCCGAGCAGCCTGACGTAGTCGCGCCAGTCCGGCGGCACGTCGATCGCACCGGCCTCAGTGTGGAAACTGTGCGTGACCCGCTCCCAAACGATGCGATCGGCGACGCCGAGGCGCCGCAACAGCGTGGCGAACGGCCCGCCCGGCTGCACGCCGGAGAAGTCGTGCGGGCCGGCGTCGAACCGGTACAGCACCGGCCGGCCCTGATGATGCGCCTTGCGCAAATAAGTGTGGCAATAGCCGCCGGCGACGACGTGCTGCTCGAAGACTTTCACGCGCAGTCCGGCGTCGGCGAGCAGCGCCGCCGCCGTCAGACCGCCGATGCCCGATCCGATGATGACGACGTCGCAGTCCTGCCCTTCAGACGGCGGGAACGACGGTGCCGGCCAGCGGTAGCTTTCCCGTGACGCCGCCATCCGGTTCAGGATTAGGTGAATGGCCAGCTTCGGTCCGAAGATCGAGATCACCGCGCCAACGCTGACGATCGCGGTGATCACTTCGCCCGGCGCGGCGACATAGCGGCAGAGGGCAATCGCGGCGAACAGCACTGCCCAGAGACCGGTGATCGCAGCATTGACCAGGAAGAACTGCGGCGTCTCGGCGTTGTCCGGATGTGCGGCGCGCGAATAGTCGGACGTCCACGGTCGTCGGGCCGCCAGGCTAATCGCGCTGACCGCTGCCAGCCCGGCAAACGACAGCCAGAGTGCATTGGCGGCCGCGGTCGCCGGATCGATCAGGTGCAGGGCCGCGAGGCCTGCGAACAGCACCAGGCCGCCGGCTTCGAGTACGAACAGCTCGCGCCGATAGGCCCGCCAGGCATTGCCCGCGAGCGAGAGTGCGAGGCCTGACCACATCGCCATGGCCGGCTGATGCAGTGCCAGCAACGCCCAGAACACCGCAAACGGAACCAGGACCAGTTTCACCGTCAGGAAGGTCTTCATGCTGCCTCCGCTCAGGTCCGCCAAACACCGGCTTTGACGTCGGTCGCGCTTGCGGTACCATTGGGTACCACAATCTATCACATCTGGTACCGTTTGGTACCGGAATCTCGGGGGCAACTGAAGCGGTCGCCAAGTTATGGAAAAACAACAAGAAACTGAGCAAGACCAGCGCCGCGCAGCGATCCTGCAGGCCGCCTTCGATGTCTTCGTCGAGAAGGGGTTCGAGGCGGCGACCACCGCCGAGATCGTCCGCCGCGCTCGCACCTCGAAGCGGACGCTGTACGAGTTCTTCGCCAGCAAGCAGGAGATCCTGACGGCGCTGATCCGCTATGGCGCCGCCAGGATGCAGCCGTCGCCGGAGCTCCCGGAGCCGCAAAACCGGCAGCAGTTTCTCGTCGTGCTGGAGCAGTTCGGCCGGATCTTCCTCAGCGAGCTGCTGCATCCGGAGCGGACCGCGATGTATCGGCTGGCGATCGCCGAAGCGGGGCGCGGCGGCGGTTCGGTCGCGCGCGAGCTGGAAGCCAGCGGCCGGGCGCCGGTGACGCAGGCCGCGACGCGGTTCTTCGAGCAGGCTGCGGACCGCGGCATCATCCGCTGCGATGAGGTCGCGACGCTGATCAGCGTGTTCTTTTCAGTGCTGATCGGGATCGCGCCGCTGCAAGCCCTGCTCGGCGAGCCGCCGATCAGCACGGACGCGATGGCGCAACGTGCCGCACTCGCCACGCGGGTTTTGGCGCGGATGCTCGAGCCGGCTTAAACGGAATACGGCAGGGCGTCGTTACGCCTCTTCTTCCAGCCCGCGCTGCATCGCGGCGCGCGCGGCTTCGCGGTGTTCGGGCGTGATGTTGCTGGCGACCATCCGCAGCGCGGTGGCGAGGATCGCGGCGTCGTCGGTGAAGCCCAACACCGGCAGGAAATCGGGCAGGAAATCGAACGGCAGGATGAAGTAAGCGATCGCACCCAGCAGCGCGATCTGGACGTGCCGCGGCGTCTGCCGGTCGAACGCGCAGTAATACGCGGCCAGAATGTCTTCGACGAACGGAAGCCGGACCGCGACGCTTTTGATCTTGCGCCAGAACCGCCGGCGCACCTGTTCCGGGTCCTGCGCCAAGCGGTCGGCAGGTTCGAACCCCACGCTGTGATCAGTCGTCATCGAAGCACTCCCGCGCGCGGCGGAACAAAATGATCGGTCCCGCCGGATTTGGTGATCGGCCGGCGTGCTCGCAAGACTGCGCGTCACTTCGCGCCGCATTGCGCGGCGATCGCGTCCATCGCCTGGGCAAGCCGGATGTCACGCTCGGTGACGCCGCCGGCATCATGAGTCGTCAGCACAACGTCCACCGTCCTGTAAACGTTGCGCCATTCGGGGTGATGATCGGCCTTTTCGGCGACCAGCGCGACCCGCGTCATGAAGCCGAACGCTTCGCCAAAGTCGCGAAACTGATAGCTGCGGCCGATTGCCTCGCGGCCTTCGACCTCGCGCCAGCCGGTGAGGTCCGCCAGCGCGGTCCGTCGGTCTGCTTCAGTTAATCGCTTCATGCCGTGTGTCTCCCAAGTGCCGTCGCCCCGGCACCACCATAATGCAGCCAAACCGCTCGGCTAGCGAAGCAGCAGGCGGCGGAACCAGCGTCCGCTGGGAACTGCTGACGGGACGGGTTCGGATCACGGATGAGCAGCACGCAGCGATTGTCACGGTTGGCGGACGGTTCCGACTCCCTGGAGACGATGCTGCAGCCGTCTTTGCGCTCGCCCTGGCGCCGGATGCTGTTGGTCGTGCTGGCGACGATCCTGTCGCTGATCGGGATCGCCAGCGCGGGTTATTACTTCGCGATGCGGCCCGTCACCCTCAAGATCGCGGTCGGGCCGCAGACCGGCGACGATTACAAGCTGATCCAGGCGCTTGCCCAAGTGTTTGCACGCGAGCGTAATACCGTTCGGTTGCGGCCGGTGGTGACCGATGGTCCGGCCGCGAGCGCGTTGGCGTTGAAGTCCGGCTCCGTCGATCTCGCGGTGATCCGCGGCGACCTGCCGGTTCCGAAGCAGGCCCAGTCGGTGGCCGTGCTGCATAAGAACGTCGCGGTGCTGTGGGCGCCTGCAAGCACGGAGCCGAAAGGCAAACGCAAGGGCAGCAAGAGCGCGGGCATCGCCGCCATCACCGATCTGACCGGCAAGCGGGTCGGCGTCGTCGGTCGCACCGAAGCCAACGCTGGTCTGCTCACGGTGATCCTGCAGCAATACGGCGTCGATCCGTCGAAAGTGCAGACGCTGGCGGTACCGGTGGCCGAAGTCGCCGACGCGGTCCGCACCGGCAAGGTCGATGCGCTGCTGGCCGCCGGTCCGCTCAACAGCAAGATCATCGGCGATGCGGTGGCGGCAACCGCTCACACCGGGCGCGAGCCGGTGTTCCTGTCGATCGAATCCTCCGAAGCGCTGGCAGCCAATCACCCGTCCTATGAGGCGGCGTCGATTCCGGCCGGCGCGTTCGGCGGCGCACCGGCGCGGCCGGACAACGAGATCAAGACCGTCAGCTTTTCGCATTACATCGTGGCGCGCGAAGGCGCCTCCGACACCACGATCGCGACGTTCACCGAGCAATTGTTCACCGCCCGCCAGATCGTGATGGGTGAAGTGCCGCTCGCCGCGAAGATCGAAACGCCCGACACCGACAAGGATGCGGTGATTCCGGTGCAGCCGGGCGCCGCCGCCTATGTGGACGGCGAAGAGAAGAGCTTCCTCGATCGCTACAGCGACCTGATCTGGTTCTCGCTGATGGGATTGTCGCTGATGGGGTCGGCCGGTGCGTGGTTCGCCAGTTTCCTGCGCAAGGATGAACGCACCAGCACGGCGTCGCAGCGCGAGCGGCTGCTCGACATGCTGGCGACCGCGCGCCGCTGCAGTTCGGCCGAAGAACTCGATGCCATGCAGACCGAGGCCGACGCAATCCTGCGCGACACGCTGACGGCTTACGAGAACGGTGCGATCGACAGCGCGGCGCTGACGGCGTTCAGCATCGCGCTGGAGCAGTTCCACAACGCCGTCACCGACCGCAAGCTGCTGCTTGCCGACGTGACGTCGCTACCGCCGGTGCGTGGCGCCCGGCCGCAGGCGGTGTAGCGTTCAGCGCACCAACCGCCGCCAGCCGATCACCACGCCGCTGACCGAGATCACCAGGCCGGCGAGTGACAGCACGATCACCACCAGATCCCAGGCCGGCCGATACGCCAGCAGCACCGGGAAGTCGAAGCTGTGTGGGGCATTGAACAACCACCGATAGCTCCGCGCGCTGGTGTCGCTGCGCCCGAGCAGCTCACCGGTTGCGGGATCGAGGTGAAACCAGGTTGAGGCTGGGTCGTCGAAGCCGACCCGGAGCACCGGCAGCACGCGCTGCCGATGGTGCTGGTACCAATAGGTGTCGTACCGTTCGAGCCGCTGCCGTAGCACCATCGTGGCGTCCGGGAGCAGCGTGGCTGCGGCGGCGATGATCGTTTCCTCCGGCAGCTGTTTTGCCGTGCTGTCTTCAGGATCGGCGGCAGTCTGGCGTCCGTCACGGTGTCCCAGCAGCATTAGCGGCGTGCCGCCGATCCAGGCGAAGCGGGCTTCGACGACGCCCGGAAGAAGCGTGGAGGGAAGCTTGGCAGCGATCGTCGGAGCATCGTGGCCGGCATAGCGCTGCAGCATGTCGCGGCTCTCGCCGCGGCGGGCGAAGGCCTCGCCCGGATTCATCGACAGCCAGCCCGAGGCCATCCAGGTCAGCACGACCACGCCGCCGATCAGCCCGGTGATGTGGTGCCACGCCATCCAGCCGCGATACGGCGTGATCCGGCCCGATGCGTAGCGCCGCCGCAGGCCGGCGCGGAGCAGTCCGATCCAGACGCCGCTCGCCGCGACCGCCATCAAGATGCCAGAGACCCACAGCACCACCTGCCGCCATAGCGGCCCGTCCTGGCGCAGCACTGTGAAGTAGATCCAGTGCGGGATCGCGCCGAACCAATTCCAGATCCGCTCTTGCCGTGTCGTATCGAGCACGATCTCGCCGCCGCGGGACGCAACATAGAGCTCTGTCCCGGCGGCGTCGCCGAGCCCGATCAGGTACAGCGGCCTGAACGGATCGTAGCGCGACGTCACGCTCCATTGGTCGCGATCGACCGCCTCGATCAGCCGCGGCGCGACTGCGGCCGGATGGTGCCGCGCGATCCCCAGCGCCTGATCGGCGCTGACTTGATCGATCTTGCGGCCGTCGACCGCCGAGACGGTGGTGCGCCGGCCGCTCCAGTCGAGCAGACGGTACACCGGCTCGGTATCGAGCATCACCAGCCGCAGGTCGCGCGGATAGTGCGTCACGCCGGCCACCTGCATCGCCTGATCGGGCGGCAGCAAGACGCGCTGCCAGGCGAGGTCGGGCAACGCCGCCCAGCGTTCTTCTTTGTCGAAATGCGGAAACGCGACGTACATCATCACCACGCCGGAGATGAACCACATCGCGAACAGCAGACACCCTGCGATGCCGAGCCAGCGGTGGCCGAGATACAGCCACCGCTTCGCGCGCCTGACGACGCTGGACATCGCTCTAGAACTTCACGTTGTAGGAGAGTTCCGCGGTGCGCGGCATGCCGAGGATCCACTGCGACGTGCCGCCGGAAGTCGCATAGACGGTGTCGAACAGATTATAGACCCGCAGTGCCAGCGTCTGCCGGGCGTCCGGCTTCCACATCAGCCCGGCATTGACGACGTTATAGGCCGGCCGCACCAGCGTATTGGCGTCGTCGGCCCAGGTGTCGCCGACGAGCTGGATGCCGGCATTGGCCGACCAGCCCGGCGCGAACGCCCAGGTCGCCCAGATGTTGCTGACGATCTGCGGCACGTTGTTGGGGACGTTGCCGGCGTAGTTCACCGCCCGGCCGCCGACCACCTGGGTGAAGTCGTCGTATTTGGCCCGCAGCCAGGCGAAGTTGGCGTCGAGCCGGATGGTTTCGGTGACCTTGAGGCCGGCCGAGGCTTCGATGCCGCGCGACGATTGCTGGCCGATCTGCAGCGGATTGGTGTTGGCGGGGTTCTGAGGATCGCGCGCCAGCAGGTTGTTCTTGACGATGTGATACGCCGCCAGGGTCCATTCGGCGCGACCGCCGGCGAGCTGCTGCTTGATGCCGACTTCGACCTGCTTGCCGGTCGACAGCGAGAAGTCGCGGTTCACGCCCGTCATGGTGATCAGGTTGGTGACCGGATCGACCGCGGTCGAATACTGGCCGTAGATCGAGAGGTTCTCGATCGGATTGTACACCGCCCCGACCCGCCAGCTCGGCGCCGAGTAGGTCTTCTCGAAGCTGTTCGAAGGCGAGAGGAAATCGGTGCGCTGCACCGTCGGATTGTCAGAGCGGATGCCGCCGATCAGCGAAAGCTGGTCGGTCAGGCTGAGCCGGTTCTCGGCGAACACGCCATATTGCGTCGTCAGCGTATGGAAGCTCGGCCGTGTCGGGCTCACCGGCAGGAAAGTGCCCGGATCGAAATTGTACGTGGGCACCGAGGAAGTGCCGGCGTAAGGCGAGTTGTTGGTATGGGTGAAGGCGATGCGGTTGACGTCGAAGCCGGCGACGAATTCGTTGGCGAGGCCGAAGACATGGCCCTTGAAGGTGGTGTCGAAGCGGTTGCCGATCTGCTCCTGGTCGTGAAAGATCTCGATATAGGAGCTGCGGTTGATATTTCCGGTGGTCGGGCTGAACGCGTAGCTCTCGACGTCCTTCCAGTGCCGGTGCGTGCTGAGATAGTAGGTGACGTTCTTCACCGAGACGCCTTCGGCAACGTCCCACTCGGTCTTGAGCTGGGTCCAGTTGTCGCGATAGCGGATCGAGGCATCGCCGACATTGTAGTTCTGGAAGCGCAGCGACTCGTCGAGCCGGCCGTTCACCAAAGGCGTGCCGAAATAGCGCGACGGGCTGCGGTCGGCGTAGTCTTCGCTCAGCGTAAAGGCGAGATTGTCGGCGGCCTGTACCCGGACCGAACCGGACACCGCGACGTTCGATGTCTTGTCACGGTCGACCCAGCCGTCCGACATGTTGCCGATCGCCGCCAGCCGATAGCTGACATTGGGATTGATCGGGCCGCCGGAGTCGACCGCGAGACGCCGGGTCAGGTTGGTGTCTAGCGAGATCTCGGCTTCGTTGCGCGCCACATCGAGCGGCTTCTTGGAGATCACGTTGATGGCGCCGCCGATCGCGCCTTCGCCATACATCACCGAGGCCGGGCCGCGCAGCACTTCGATGCTCTGCGCCGTCCAGGTGTCGAACGGGAACGTCATGGTGCCGGAGCCGACATACAGCCGGGTGCCGTCGTAGAGCGACATCACCGTGCCGTTGCCGGTGAAGCCGCGGGTGGTGAAGGCGAGGCCGCCATTTCCCGGGCGCGGGCTCGCGGTGAAGCCCGTGGCGTTCTGCGTCACAGCGTCGATGACGTTGTGCTGACCGCGCTCGGCGATGGTTTCGGCGCGAATCACTTCGACGCTGGCCGGTGTCTGCAGCGGCGTCAGGCCGAGGCGGCTGCCGGTCGAGGACGGGGTGCCGAGGTTGAAGGTCGGGGCGGTCGCCGCGGTCGTCGTCGGCTGAGTGGGCGCGGGGGCGGGCGTCGCGACCGGACGTGCGGCGGCGCGGCGCTGGCGCGACGATCCGGCATTGGCCGTCGCGCGCGGCTTGGCGGCACGTACGGTCTGGCCCTCGACCACGATCGGGTCGAGACCGCGCGGATTGGCCGAGGCGGTTTGCGCAAGGCCGTCGACCGGCCAGAGGAGAGGGACGAGGGCGACAGAGGACAGCAGGCGACGATTGCGCCCGAGAGGCAGAACGGCGGGAGTCATTTTCTTGGCTCGCGGCTAACGTGGCACGTCACCGCGAAACAGGTCTGCCGCAGCCTTCTTGTGGGCTCCGGTTCGACTCGCACCAGGACACCCCGCCCGATGTGCTCGCGTGTGACCACGACTGACGGCAGGTCTCCTGGCTCGCGGGTCGTTGCCGTTCACCGCCTTCCCAGGACGAAAGCCCAGTGGCGTGTGGCGAATGGCTCGCCGCTTACAGTTGCGGGGGCAGCCGCGGAATAGAGCCCGAAGACCCGCACCGCGTTCCCTATTGATCCCTTTCGGGAACCGTCGCTGGGCACGGTATTGGACATACGGCAGCGGTGTCAACGAACCGAACGGAAAAAATCCAGTCAGTCCAAGGGGCAGCGGCTGCACTATGAAATTACCTATCTCGGCGACGATGGATGTGACGTTATAACATTACATAGATGGGTCAAGCGCTCTGAGCAACAAAGCCTGGCCTTAGGCAGCAAACTTACTAAGCCGCTGCCGTTGCGGTCCAAAGGCGCGAACATGCTGGCAGGGGCGATCTGACGTGACCGAGACCATAAAGCGGTCCCGAACCGAGACATTTGAGCAAACCGTCAACGGGCTACTTACGAAGCGCGCGGACCGTTCAACGAAGCCCAGCGCATCAGGGAACGCCTAGCCGAGATCAAGAACGACGTAGGCGCGATTGACTTGGTTCTCGGGACGCTGGGCTATACGGGCGACCTGGACGCCGTCCCTTTTGACCGTGCAGGATTTTGAAAAGACCCACCGCGCGCCGATTGCGAACATTCTAACGGCAATGAAAGCGGCTCTGGAAAAAGGCTGGCGTCTCATTTGTTGAGAGTGAAACACTCCAAGGCATATCGGCGTCCAAGTGGACATAACCGGTTGAATCTGATATTAGAAATGGTGGACCGGTTGGGGATTGGACCCAAGCGTCGCGGGTGGAAATCCAGCTAGCGGCACCAGCCCCGGCCCTCCGCAGAAGCTGCCGACCATGCGCCAACATGATCGACAGCCTCTTTGGTGATCTGGCAGCTTTATGTTGTCATGTACCACCTACCTTTCGACCCGCCCGTCAGCGGGTGCCACACTTGGTTAGAGAGACCACCGGGGCCTTTGTGGCCCCGGATTTCTTTGCATCCGGCAATATCACCCGAAGATCCCCACAGCGGTTGCGGATTGGTTATCGCCGGTTCGGCCGCTGTCCATATTCTTGACGGTTTTTGGAACGCCAACTGAATTGGCGATTTGCCGCCATTTTCTCCGATACTCTGCGTGCCTCCAAGGAAGCCCAGTCGACTCGCTCACAATCAGCGGACCGTTCTTGAGCCAAGGAGGAGTCTTGCCAATCTCTTCCATTACTCTTGGGCACTTCTTGAGATCGACAACGATTGCTCTTTCCTCGCTGAATCGGCCTCCACTTAGCATCCTTTGAAGTATCATGTTTTCATCGATGTCTGACCATCGGAGACCGCGCATCCACTTTTCGTCGCCTTTCGCGATTTCGGAGGGGGGCCCGGTTCACTCAACGGCACCCATTCGCCGATAACATCCATTTGCCGGAGACCTGGGACTTCGAACTGAAAGGCTTGGGCAAGCGCAATGGAATGAAGCCCCCAGCTATGGGCCTGCCTTCTTATGCTGTCCACATGCTCAACCGTCAGCAACCCAACACGCGGCGTTGAACTTGACCTAGGGAAACGCATGTTCCCCAAGATAGAACTTAGCCTAGTGCAGGCGTCATCATTCAGAATCGTAGAGCCGAAGGTCATTAACAATCGGAGTTTGCCAACAACCGCGTGGCCCATAGCCAACTTGCCGTTTGCCGC
Organism: Rhodopseudomonas sp. P1; assembly: GCF_039642825.1. Taxonomy (NCBI): domain Bacteria; kingdom Pseudomonadati; phylum Pseudomonadota; class Alphaproteobacteria; order Hyphomicrobiales; family Nitrobacteraceae; genus Rhodopseudomonas; species Rhodopseudomonas sp. P1. Next base: position 437,346 of record NZ_CP088006.1, read on the forward strand.
CCAACTGTCGTCGTACTGACGCTGCACGCGAGCGGCACTCCAATCTCGGACCAGTTCCGCGCCGATCTCGCTGCGCAGGCGATTAAGGGTGAAGTCGTAGTTATTGCGAACGTTATGCTTCAACTGATTGTACGGGGACCGTTCGTCGCTTCGGTACCGGTCAATCAGTCCGCCGAACGTGCCGTCATACTGGTTGGAGGTGGCAGTACGCTCCCGTTTGGGCGGGGGAGCGGTCGTCTCCTGGGTAGGCGGCTCTGACGATCCGTCAGTTGGGGTCAGCCGATAGCCGTAGTCGGCAGCGAGCTTTTCCAGCTCGGCCAGCTTTGCCATCTTGACTTCAAGCGCTCGCGCCGCCTCGATACGTTGAGCGGCTTCGTCCATCAGACGAACCCTCTCACGTTCAAGCTGCTCGCGTATGCTGGCCTTGCTGGTCTCCACGATTGGTCCCGACATTGGGTAGTCGTTGACCGGAACCGAGCATCTCGCTAAAATTAAGCTTCCTACGCTCGGTCCTAGCTGGTGCTCGATTCCGCCTTCGCTACGGCGAGCCGGATTGCTCTACCGCCGAAGATCGCTTCAAACGGCCACCCTCTGGGTGGCTGTTTGTCGTTTTGGAGCATGCCCGATTCCCTTTCTTTCTTCAAGACTGAAAATCCTCGGTTGAGACAGTTGTGAATCGTCGCTCAGCACTCTTTGGCGGTGATCGCTGAATGGATAAGGTGTTGATTTTTATAGACTTTTATCGTGGTGAGATAGCTACATTACGCCGCATAAAGACGGAGGTGCTCCGAGGCACGTTCCGGCGGCCACCGCGCCGAAGCAGGTCTGTCCATCCGCAACCGTCATTGTTATTTCGCGATTTCTGCGTATATTGCGTCGCAACGCGTGCTGGTGCCCGGTCCTATTCGGCCGGGCCTGTTTTTTGCGATTGCAGATTGCGATTGCCCGGCGCGTTTCAGACACAGGCTGGCTGCGGTGCGTCCTTCGGCGATTCGCGCGGTGTGCCTGTGATCGCGCTGATCAGGCAACGCCCGCAGGACCGACAGAGAGCCATGAACCTCCGTAATATCGCTATTATCGCCCACGTCGACCACGGCAAGACCACTCTTGTCGACAAGCTGCTGCAGCAGTCCGGCACCTATCGCGACAACCAGCGCCAGGTCGAACGGGCGATGGACTCCAACGACCTCGAACGCGAGCGTGGCATCACCATTCTGGCGAAGTGCACCTCGGTGGTCTGGGGCGAAACCCACATCAACATCGTCGACACGCCTGGCCACGCCGACTTCGGCGGCGAGGTCGAGCGCATCCTGTCGATGGTCGACGGCGTGATCGTGCTGGTCGACGCCGCCGAAGGCCCGATGCCGCAGACCAAATTCGTGGTCGGCAAGGCGCTCAAGCTCGGCCTCAAGCCGATCGTCGCGATCAACAAGGTCGACCGCTCCGACGCCCGCGTCACCGAAGTGGTCAACGAGGTGTTCGACCTGTTCGCCGCGCTCGACGCCACCGACGAGCAGCTCGACTTCCCGATCCTGTACGGCTCCGGCAAAAACGGCTGGATGTCGGACAAGCCGGACGGCGATGCGAGCGAAGGCATGAAGCCGCTGTTCGAGCTGGTGCTCAAGCACGTTCACGCCCCGGTGGTCGAAGAAGGCCCGTTCCGTCTGCTCGGCACCATCCTCGAAGCCAACCCCTATCTCGGCCGCATCATCACCGGCCGCATCGCGTCGGGCTCGGTGAAGCCGAACCAGGCCGTCAAGGTGCTGTCGCGCGACGGCAAGTTGGTCGAGCAGGGTCGTATCAGCAAGATCCTCGCCTTCCGCGGCCTCGAGCGCGTGCCGCTCGATATCGCCGAAGCCGGTGACATCGTGGCGATCGCCGGCCTGACCAAGGGGACGGTCGCCGACACCTTCTGCGATCCGGCGGTCGATACTCCGATCCAGGCCCAGGCGATCGATCCGCCGACCGTGTCGATGTCGTTCATCGTCAACAACTCGCCGCTCGCCGGCACCGAAGGCGACAAGGTGACCAGCCGCCTGATCCGCGACCGTCTGCTCCGCGAGGCCGAGGGCAACGTCGCGCTGCGCGTCGTCGAATCCGCCGACAAGGACGCGATGGAAGTGTCGGGCCGCGGCGAATTGCAGCTCGCGATCCTGATCGAGAACATGCGCCGTGAAGGATTCGAACTCAGCGTGTCGCGTCCGCGCGTCGTGCTGACCCGCGACGAGAACGGCCAGCTGCTCGAGCCGGTCGAGGAAGTCGTGATCGACGTCGACGAGGAGTTCTCCGGCGTCGTCGTGCAGAAGATGAGCGAACGCAAGGCCGAGATGATCGAGATGCGGCCCTCGGGCGGCAACCGTCTGCGCCTGGTATTCTACGCGCCGACCCGCGGCCTGATCGGTTACCAGGGCGAACTGATGACCGACACCAAGGGCACCGCGATCATGAACCGGCTGTTCCACGACTACCTGCCGTATCGCGGCGAGATCCAGGGCCGCCGCAACGGCGTGCTGATCTCCAACGATCAGGGCGAGGCGGTCGCCTATGCGATGTTCAAGCTCGAAGATCGCGGTCCGATGATGATCGAGCCGGGCTGGAAGGTCTACAAGGGCATGATCGTCGGCGAGCACACCCGCGACAACGATCTCGAGATCAACGTGCTCAAGGGCAAGCAGCTCACCAACATCCGCACCACCTCGAAGGACGAAGCGGTGCGCCTGACGCCGCCGATCCGGATGACGCTCGAAAAGGCGCTGGCCTACATCGAGGACGACGAGCTGGTCGAGATCACCCCGAAGTCGATCCGGCTGCGCAAGCGCCTGCTCGACCCCAACGAGCGCAAGCGCGCCGAGAAGAGCAAGCAGGCGGTCGCCTGATCTCCCTTTCCGTCATTGCGAGCGAAGCGAAGCAATCCAGGGGCCCGTGCACCGAGCTCTGGATTGCTTCGTCGCTTCGCTCCTCGCAATGACGCTGAGAGGTCGGTGATCAATCCGAACGCTGGAACTTGACGCCGTTTCGATACCCGATGCCCGGCCTTCGTGCCGGGCATCGTCGTTTCAGCGGCCCTGACATCCAACCGCCGTCATCGCCATGGTAGAATCGGGCATGCCGTCATCCAGCCTTCCATCATCGGTCGACATCGCGATCATCGGCGCCGGCGCGGCCGGCCTTGGCGCGGCGCGGGCGCTGGAGGGCGCGGGTCTGTCGGTGATCGTGCTGGAAGCGCGCAGCCGGATCGGCGGCCGGGCCTGGACCCGGATGGTGACGCCGGAGATCGCATTCGACGTCGGATGCGGCTGGCTGCATTCGGCCGACGAGAACTCGTTCGTCGGCATCGCCGAGCAGCTCGGCATTGGCATCGACAAGACGCACCCGCCGTGGGGCGAGGCGAGCTTCGGCGATGTGTTTCCCAAGCGCGACCGCGCCGCCTTCGGCAAGGCGCTCGATGCGTTCTACGAGCGGGTCTGGCGCGCGGCGAAAAAGAAAACCGACGTTGCTGCAGCGACCTTGCTCGAGCCGGGCAACCGCTGGAATCCGATGATCGATGCGGTGTCGACCTACGTCAACGGCGCCGAGCTTGATCGCATCTCGGTGCACGATCTCGAATCCTATCGCGACACCGGCATCAATTGGCGGGTTCGCGAAGGCTACGGCACGCTGATTGCGGCCTACGGTGCGCCATGTCCGGTTGCGCTGAACTGTGTGGTCGAGCTGATCGATCACTCCGAGCGGCAGATCAAAATCAAGACCTCGCTCGGCACGCTCAGTGCCAGCCAGGTCATCATCACGGTGCCGACCAATCTGATCGCCGACGAGGCCATCCGGTTTGCGCCGGCGTTGCCGGACAAGGTCGAGGCCGCGCGCCATCTGCCGCTCGGCGTCGACGACAAGGTGATGCTGAAGCTGTCCGATCCGAACGGCTTTCCCGCCGACGGCAACTTACGCGCTGCCACGATGCGGAGCGCGATGGGGACGTATCACCTGCGCCCGTTCGGTCATGATTGCATCGAGGGCTTCTTCGGCGGCCGCTACGCGCGTGAGCTGGAAGACGCCGGCGAGGGGGCGTTCGCCGCGCAGGCGGTCGACGAGATCGCCGATCTGCTCGGCAACGACATCCGCCGCAAGCTGTCGCCGCTGGCGGAATCGCGATGGGCCCACGATCCGTTCGCGCGCGGCGCCTATTCGCACGCGCTGCCCGGCCATGCCGGCGCCCGCGCGGTGCTGGCCGCGCCGGTCGACGGCCGGCTGTTCTTTGCCGGGGAGGCGACCTCGCCGCAGTTCTTCTCGACCGCCCATGGGGCGCGTGATTCGGGCGAGCGTGCAGCGCGACAAGCGATCGATTGTCGCAGCGGTGCAGGTTTCGCCGCGAACTAACTTCCACCCGACGTGTCGCGACTGCCGCAAATCGGCGCGGAAATACGCAGGCCTTCCGGTGAGTTGTCCGATTCCGGCACAGCGCGGGCGGCGTCTGGTGCAGAAAATCCACACGTTAACCGATAATTAACGTTGGAGCTTGAAGCCGGCCCCGCGACTTGCTTTGATCACCGTCATGAGCACGACCCTGATCGAGGTACGAGCGGCAAGGGCAGCGGATGCGTCCGCGGTCGCGGCCACCCATGACGAAGCCTGGCGTTCCGCGTATCAGGGCATCATCCCGGGTGCGGAGCTGGAAAAGCTGATCAACCGCCGCGGTCCGACCTGGTGGGACTCGGCGATCCGCAAGGGCAGCCGAATCAGCGTGCTGTGCTTCGGCGACAAGATTGCCGGCTACGCCAATTACGGTCGTAACCGCGCCCGCAGCCTGCAGTTCGAAGGCGAGATCTACGAGCTTTATCTGCGTCCCGAGTTCCAGGGGCTCGGCTTCGGCCGCCGCCTGTTCGCCGCCGCCCGGCGCGATCTGGTGCAGAGCGGCCTGAAGAGCATGGTGATCTGGGCGCTGTCCGATAACGAGCCGGCGACCGAGTTCTATCGCGCCCTCGGCGGCCGGATGGTCGCCCGCTCGTCGGAGCGGTTCGGGCCGAAGTCGCTCGACAAGGTTGCGTTTGCCTGGAGCAACTAAGCTTTTTGCGCTGGCGAACGCCGCCAGCGCAGGCTATTCGGGTGGTTCCTGAAATCAAATCAGTCTGGAGCTCTTGATGCGCATCGACGCAATCCCCGTCGGCGTGAACCCTCCGTATGACGTCAACGTCATCATCGAGGTGCCGGTCGGCGGTGAGCCGATCAAGTACGAAATGGATAAGGCCGCCGGTACCCTGGTGGTCGATCGGTTCCTTTATACCTCGATGCATTATCCGGGGAATTACGGCTTCATCCCCCACACCCTGTCGGACGACGGCGACCCCTGCGACGTGCTGGTTGCCAACACCCGCGGCATCGTGCCGGGCGCGGTGATGAGCGTGCGGCCGGTCGGCGTGTTGTACATGAGCGACGAAGCCGGCCACGACGAGAAGATCATCGCGGTCCCGTCGTCGAAGCTGACCCAGCGCTACGACCGCATCAAGACCTACTCGGACCTGCCGGAGATCACGCTGGCTCAGTTTCAGCACTTCTTCGAGCACTACAAGGACCTCGAGCCCGGCAAGTGGGTCAAGGTGGTGCGTTGGGGCGGTGCCGACGAGGCCCATAAGCTGATCCTCGAAGGCCTCGACCGGGCCAAGCAAGCCAAGAAGGGCTGAGCGGCCGGACGAAACGCCGGCGAACAGGAGTTCTGATGCGCCGGCTGCTTCGATGGATTCGGAACCTGGTCGCGATCGCCGTGCTGGCGGTCGCGGTCCTGGCCGGGGTGCTGGCCTACAACACCTTCCGGCACGGCTCGCGGCAGATCGATGTCGCCGCAGTGCCGCCGATCGCGATCGACGAGCAGGGCGCCGCGCAGCGGCTGTCGCAGTCGATCCGCTTTCAGACCATCTCCAATTTCCTCAATCCCGAGCAGGACGCCGAGGCGCTCCGCGGCTTGCGCGCGCATATCGAGGCCAGCTTCCCGGCGTTCCACGCGGCGGCCAAGCAGGAGGTCGTCGGCGGTCACAGCCTGCTCTACACTTGGGCAGGCAGCGACCCGCAGGCCAAGCCGATCGCGCTACTCGCGCATCAGGACGTGGTGCCGATCGCGCCGAAGACCGAAGCAGACTGGCAGCAGCCGCCGTTCAGCGGCGCGATCGAAGGCGGCTTCGTCTGGGGCCGCGGCTCGTGGGACGACAAGGGCAACCTCTACGCCATGCTGGAGGCTGCCGAGCTGATGGCCAAGCAGGGCTTCCGGCCGAAGCGGACGATCTATTTCGCGTTCGGCCATGACGAGGAAGTCTCCGGCCTGCGCGGGGCCGCCAAGATCGCCGAGCTGCTAGCGTCGCGAAACGTCCGGCTCGATTTCGTGCTCGACGAGGGGCTCCTGATCACCGACGGGGTGATGAAGGGCCTCGACAAGCCCGCCGCGCTGATCGGCGTCTCCGAAAAGGGCTACGCCACGCTGGTGCTGACCGCCCGCGGCACCCCGGGCCATTCGTCGATGCCGCCGCGCGACACCGCGATCGGGATGCTGGCGGCGGCGCTGACCCATCTCGAAGACAACCGGCTGCCGATGCGGATCCGCGGTTCGGTGGCCGAGATGTTCGACACCCTGGCGCCGGAGATGAGCGGCTTCAGCCGGGTCGCGCTGTCGAACCTCTGGCTGTTCCGGCCGCTGCTGCTGCGCGAATTCGCCAAGAGCGGCACCACCGCGGCGATGGTGCAGACAACGACGGCGCTCACCGTGTTCAACGCCGGCGACAAGGACAACGTGCTGCCCGGCGTCGCCGAGGCCAGCGTCAATTTCCGCCTGCTGCCGGGCGATACCCAGACCAGCGTCACCGATCATGTCCGCAGCGTGGTCGCCAACGACAAGATCGCGGTGAGCGGCTTCGAAGGCAATTTCGATCCGCCGCCGGTGACCGGCACCAGTAGCCCGTCCTATCAGGCGCTGAACCGCACCATCCGCGAGGTGTTTCCCGACGTGATCGTCGCGCCGGGCCTGATGATCGCCGCAACCGACTCGCGGCACTACGCGCAGGTCGCCGACAACATCTTCCGGTTCTCGCCGGTCCGCGCCACGCCCGAAGATCTTAAGCGCTTCCACGGCACCAACGAGCGTATCAGCATCAAGAACTACGCGGACATGATCCGGTTCTACGTACGGCTGATGCAGAGCACGGCGGGCTGAAGCACCGCGCCTCCGGTCACGGCACAGTGCGTGACTTAACGCGCATCGTCATTGCCGGGCTCGATGTTCAGCCCGGAGACATAGTCGACACGTGTTCGGAGACATGACCGACACTTTCCACGCCCGTCAAGTCGATGGTGGCGACTTGGTGGGCAGCGAAGAACACGCCGTATTTGCCGTCGGTGGAGAGCGGCCTGATGGCCAAGCGCTCTCCGGCGAAGGCTTGCGGCACCTTCCACAAACGACCTTTGAAGCTGACATAGGCCTTGGTTTTCGAGACGGATCGGACGATGTCGCGCTCATCGTATTCTGGAGCCGGCAGGCGGTCCGGCAGAGAACGCCGGCTCGGCTGGTAGCGATCAGCAGGCACCAGCTGGCCTAGCGACTCGTGAGGGCGCTCGAAGTTGTACACCTCGCGCCAGGAATCGAAGGCACGTTGCGCCTCGGCGAGGTCGCGCAAGGGCCGCAGTGCAAACACCTCGTCGTCCAGCGTGCGATGAAAACGCTCGTTCTTGCCGCGGCTCTGCGGGTGATAGGGACGACTACGGATCACCCTGATGCCGAGCTTGAGCAGCCACACCGAGAACCATGTCCAGCGCTCGCCGGAACTGTCCGACCACGGCGAGCCGTTGTCGACGAAGATCGTGTCGGGCAAGCCGTAGTGCCGGAACGTCGTTTGCAGCCTGTCCTGCACGGTTTCGCCGCGCTGATCGGCGCAAGCCTGGAGGCACAGATCGTAGCGTGAGTGATCGTCCACCACGGTCAGCGGATGGCAGCGGACGTCGTTGCCGAGCCGAACCCAGCCTTTGAAGTCCATCTGCCAAAGCATGTTCGGCGCCGGCATCTCGAACCGCAGCGTCGCCGGTGGACCGCCGGCGGCAGGCTTGATCCGGCCGTGCCGGCGCAGGATCTCGTGGATCGTCGACACCGCCGGAGCGTGCTGTCCGGACCGCTCCATCGAGCTGGCGATCTTGCGCGCGCCCCATGCCGGATGCGCATCACGAACCGCCAGCACCTGTGCCTCACACGCCGCCGAGGTCTGCCGCGGGCTGTCGTGCGGCCGCCGCGACAGGTCGGCGAGATCACCTCCGGCCGCCCATCGCTCCAACCATTTGTAGCCGGTCGTCCAATGAATGCCGAACCGCCGGCACAGCTCGCGCCGGTTCGCCCCCTCCTGCATCGCAAGCCGTACGAACTCGCGTCTCTGATCCACTGCCGACACCTCACGCCAGGGCATGGACTTGGCCTCCAACCGCCAAATCCAGCCACTATGATGCGTCGACTATGTCTCCGAACACCCGTAGGTCATGTCTCCGGGCTGAACACTCGACCCGGCAATCCATCATCTTCGCGAAATGCTTCTTTCGCGCGCTTCCGCGCGCGATGGATACGCGGGTCAAGCCCGCGTATGACGAATGCGGAGACGCGGCTATAGCCGCGTCCGCTTACACCGCCGGCTTCGGCAGGCCGTGGATCGCGCAGGCGGCGCGGACGGTGTTGACCAGCAGGCACGCCACCGTCATCAGGCCGACGCCGCCCGGGACCGGCGTGATCGCGCCGGCGACCTCCTTGGCCTCGTTGAACGCGACGTCGCCGAGCAGCTTGTCCTTGCCGCCGTCCTTGCCCGGCGTCCGGTTGATGCCGACGTCGATCACGGTGGCGCCCGGCTTGATCCAGTCGCCCTTCACCATCTCGGCCTTGCCGACCGCGGCGAACACCAGATCGGCCTGGCGGCACAGCGCCGGCAGATCGCGGGTGCGCGAATGCGCGATCGTCACAGTCGCGTTCTCGTTCAGCAGCAATTGCACCAGCGGTTTGCCGACCAGATTGGAGCGGCCGATCACCAGCGCGTTCATGCCTTCGAGCGAGGCGTGCACCGTCTTGGCCATGATGATGCTGCCGAGCGGCGTGCACGGCGTCAGCGCGAACAGGCCGGAAGCGAGCCGGCCCGCATTGGTCGGGTTGAGGCCGTCGACGTCCTTGGCAGGATCGATCGCGTCGATCACCGCATTGCTGTCGAGCCCCTTGGGCAGCGGCAATTGCACCAGGATGCCATGTACCGCCGGATCGGCATTGAGCTTTGCGATCAACGCCATCAGCTCGGCCTGCGGGACATCGGCCGGCAGCCGGTGTTCGAACGAGGCCATGCCGGCCTCTTGGGTCTGCTTGTGCTTGGAGCGGACGTAGACCTCGGAGGCGGGGTCGTTGCCGACCAGCACCACCGCCAGGCCCGGCGTGATGCCGTGCTCGGTCTTCAGCCGCGTGACTTCGGCGGCGACGCGGGCGCGTAGCTCGGCCGAGATGATTTTTCCATCGATGATCCGGGCTGTCATGTCGTCCTCTTTGCCTGTCCCAGCCGATGCGTCCGCATCGAAATGACAACGCCTCCCCGGAGCGGAGAGGCGAACGGTGGATCGCCCTCGCGGGCCTCCCGGGTGATTATTCGGCGGGCTTGGCCGCCACCAGGCGGCGCAACGCCTCGCCGAGCTGTTTTGGATCGCCGTCGATCGCGATCTGTTTCTGCCGCGAGGTCGCGCCCGACAGCAGCCTTACATTGCGCTTCGGCACGCCGACCGCCTTGGCCAGCAGCTCCGTCACTGCCCGGTTGGCCTCGCCGCCATCGGCGATCGCCCGAACCCGCACTTTGACCACCGGCCGCCCGTCGGAGAGTGTTTCCAGCCCGTCGATGTCGTCGCGGCCGCCGCGCGGGGTCACCCGCACCGCTACCGCCACGCCCTGAGCCGAATACCGCCAAGCTTCCGCCATGCCGGCCTCCGCCTGTCCGGCGGTTAGAACACTGCCGGGTAAATGTAATAGGTGATCACGCGCTGCAGGAACATGATCAGAAGGATCAGGATGATCGGCGAGATATCGAGGCCGCCGAGCGAGGGCAGCAGATTCCGAATCGGCGCCAGCAGCGGCTCGGTGATTCGGTACAGGAACTCGGACACCGCGCCGACGAACTGGTTGCGCGTGTTCACCACGTTGAAGGCGATCAGCCAGGACAGGATCGCGGAGGCGATCAGCAGCCAGATGTAGAGATCGAGGATGATGAGAACGATGTCGAGAATGGCGCGCATGGCGGGGGAAAACTCGCGGTTTCGGTCGCGGAAAGCTCGAGCCGTAGATATCGGTTCACCCCCGTCCAAACAAGGGAACTCGGCGGCAATAAAGCCGCGGCCGGCCGATTTCGATCCGCCCTGTCGTCCTTGACTTGGCCGCGACCTGCACTGTAAATGGCGGCGTTCGCTGGCCGGGACGACATGTCCTGACCGCGCAAGGGGCCATAGCTCAGCTGGGAGAGCGCATCGTTCGCAATGATGAGGTCGGCGGTTCGATCCCGCCTGGCTCCACCAACTTTCCGAGACCAAGACGGAAAGTTGGCGACCTTCGCGACACGATCCCAGCACGGTTTTTCTGAAAAACAGGACGAACCCTCGGTCTTCGACCGCTGATTTTTCGCGTCTGAACCTTTGATAGCCTGACAGCCGGCTGACGGCCGCCGAGCGTCCCTGTCGAGACGCCCGGCGATCTACACTCGATCACACGCCGCTGAAGCGCGGCGGGCGCTTTTCGACGAAGCTGGCGACACCTTCCTTGAAGTCGGCGCTGGCGAGCGAAATCGCCATCTCGCGATTGGCCTCGATGGTCGCCTCCGCCAACGTCTGGAACGGCACGTCGTAGAGCTGGCGCTTGATCACCCGCATCGATGCCGGCGCGACGTTATCGGCGAGGTCGCGGGCATAGGCGTAGGTCTGCTCCCGGAGCTGATCGGCCGGATACAGCCGGTTCACCAGTCCCATCCGCAGCGCCTCGTCGGCCGACACACGGCGGGCCGACAGCAACAGATCGAGCGCGTTGGCGTGGCCGACGATCCGCGGCAGCATCCAGGAGATGCCATGCTCGGCGATCAGTCCGCGCCGCGCGAAGGCGGTGGTGAACACCGCAGAGTCGGCGGCGAAGCGAACGTCGCAATAGAGCGCGTGGACCATGCCGATCCCGGCCGTGGCGCCGTTGAGCATGCCGATGATCGGCTTGGGAATCGAGGGATAGAACGCGTAGCGGGTCTGCCAGTCCGCCCTGCGATTCATGTCGAACGGCGGCAGATCGGCGGCGCGGCGAACGTCGGATGGATCGATGTTCTGCAGCACCTCCATGTCTGCTCCGGCGCAGAAGCCGCGGCCGGCGCCGGTCAGCACGATGACGCGCACGTCGTTGTCCGAAGCCGCCTGCTGCATCGCAGCCCGCACCTCTTGCTCCATCACCGGCGTCCACGCATTCATGCGGTCCGGCCGGTTCAGCGTGATGGTCGCGATCCGATCCGCGACCTCATAGAGGATGTCCTGGTAGCTCAACGGCGTTTCTCCCTTTGTTGATTGTTGTTGGGCGCACGACCAGCGTCGTGCGCGTCGCCCGCCGTGGGCGATAGATTTCAGGCGCGGCGCGAGCCCTTGGGCCGGGCCAGATAGTCCTGGGTTTCTGGGCGCTGCTGCAGCCAGCCGCTCCATTTGCGGAAGACTTTGGCCATCCGCTCGGGTGCGACGCCGAGCTGCGCCATCGCCACGCCGCCATTGACCGATTCGTGATACTCCGCGATCAGCGCGCCGCGCAGCACGAAGCGGCTGATGCCGTCGATCACCACGCGCTGGCCTGCAAAGTCGGGCACGGTCGAGGTGAAGCTCGACAGCGACCATGCATAGCCGAGGTCGCCGTTGCAGACGGGGTCGAACATCTCCCAGCGATAATCGGCGGCGTCGCGATGAAACAGGTCCTGCATCATCGCGGCGATCTCGGCGCGTCCGGTGTGCGGGCCGTAGATGTAGTCGTGGTACGTCGCGTCTTCGGTGAAATGGTTGGCGAACCTTGCGCCGTCGCCGGATTCCGCCGCGCGAGTCAAACTCTCCAGCAGCCGCGCGAATTCCTCGCTCGTCATGCGCACTCCCTTGCTGCCCCGGTCATGTCCGCCGAAGCTTGGCAGGGAGCTTAGCAATCGCCGCGGCCGCGAGGGAAGCGGATTTGCGGCGGGGAGCCCGGCGCTATTCCGCGGCCTCACGCAGCGCCGTCACCGGCGCGCCGAGGGGCGCGCGCGACAGCCAGTGGTCGAGGAAGTGTTCGAGCCAGATCCGCTCGGCGAGATCGTGCACGGCGCGTTCGGCAAAATGCTCGCGTCGCGGCCGCGCGCCGGGAAGCGACAGCCGTTCCTCTCCCTTGGTGGTCCAGCGATGCATCATCGCCCAGGTCACGTCGGGATGGAATTGAAAGCCGAAGGCGGTATCGCTGCGGATCGCCTGCACCGGAAAGTCGCCGCCTTCCGCCAGCAGATCGGCGCCGGCCGGCAGCTCGAAGCCTTCGACGTGCCAGTGGTACACCTGCCGCGGCCAGTGCGCGCACATCGCGCGGCCCGCGGCGGTGGGGCGGATGTCGTAGTAGCCGACCTCGGCACGGCCGTGAGGATGCGGTGCCACGCGGGCGCCGAGCTGTTTGGCCAGCATCTGCGCGCCGAGGCAGATGCCGAGGAACGGCCGCCGTTCCTTCAGCGGCACGGCGATCCAATCGATCTCACGGCGGATGTAATCGTCCGGATCGTTGGCGCTCATCGGTCCGCCGAAGATCACCGCGCCGGCGTGTTCGTCGAGCGACGGCGGAAGGGAATCGCCGAACCGCGGCCGGCGAATGTCCAGCGGATGGCCGAGCGCGCGCAGCGCATTGCCGACGCGGCCGGGCGTCGAGGTCTCCTGGTGCAGAACGATCAGCACCGGTCTCGGATCATTGGCCTTTGCAGGCTGCAGCGCAGGCGAAGATGCCCGGCCGCAATCGGTCAGTCGAACAAGCATGGGAGGGTCAGTCCAGAGCCGCGCCGAACAGAATTGCCGCACCGCCGATCAGGATGTCCGGCGGAAGATGACAAATTCTTAAAGCAAGGCTCGGGCCAGATCATGGCCCTGCGAAATATCAGCGACGGCGCAACTGGAAGCCGCTGACTGCGGCGGCGATGAAGCCGCGCGGGAAGAAGCGCAGCAGGAACGGCACGATCTTCACGCCAAGGCCCGGCAGCACGATCCGCTTGTTGTCCATCAGGCCCTGATAGGCCTGACGCGCGACCTCCGCGGGCGACACGTTGAGCACGGCGCTGTCGAAGCCCGGCTCGAAGCCGGCGCGGTCCTGGAACTCGGTCTGCACCGGGCCCGGACACAGCGCGGTCACGCGCACGCCTTTCGGACCGAGCTCTTGATGCAGCGCTTCGCTGAACGACAGCACATAGGCTTTCGACGCGTAGTACACCGCCATGCCGGGGCCGGGCAGGAAGCCGGCGATCGACGCGACATTGAGGATGCCGCCGCGCAGGCGGGCGATGCTGTCGGCAAACCGCAGCGTCAGATCGGTCAGCGCCCTGATGTTGAGGTCGATGATACCAAGCTGGCTTTCGCGATCGAGCTCGACCGCGCGGCCAAACAGACCGTAGCCGGCGTTGTTGATGAGGTACTCGACCTCGACGCCCGCCGCGTTCAGAGCCGAGATGATCTGTTCGGCGGCGCCCGGCTGGCCGAGATCGCATGCGATCACGATCGGCTCCGGTCCGCCCTTGGCGCGAATGTCCGCCGCAAGGGATTCGAGGCGGTCGCCGCGCCGCGCCACCAGTGCCACGCGATGAGCATTGTCTGCAAAAATTCGCGCCAGTTCGACACCGATCCCGGCCGATGCGCCTGTAATCAACGTCACACGTTCAGTCACGACAGGAAACTCATGTTTCAAATGGGCCGAACGGCCTCCAGGGAACAGCTATGGCCTTATGCGGGAAGCAAGCAGCGTGCAAGGGCCGATGCGGCTTGCAGGGCCGAAACGCACGCTGATGCTGCGAGGCGTGGCGGGACAAATAAGGGTTCCCGTTACCCGAGGTTTCGCCGGATTTCTGGTTAGTTCGCGGGATCGACCTCAGGCATACTCCCCATCGTACCGCCTTGGGCGGCACTGGGCGCGACCGGAGCCTCGGCAGCTACCTTCTGGCGCAGGGTGACGCGGTCGCGGGTCGAGACCGCCAACAGGTCGGCTGCGCGCCACACCACGTTCTCTTCGAATTCGGTGACGGTACCGTCGGCGTACACCAGCTCCCACATCATTTCGACGATCCGCAGCCGGCCTTGCTCATTGACCGAACGCATGATCACGCTGGTGAAATGGTAAAGGTCAACGGCCTCGCCCTCGATCAGCGTCGCCGAGGCAATCAGCCGAGACGCGGTCGCGGTGTCGAGACCGAAGCGCTGTTCGAGCAAAGCGTGCAGCTTTTGCTTTTCGACCTCCGACGGGTCGCCATCGATCGAAATCACATGAATCAGCAGCGCCGTCGCGGCGAGGCGGTAGCCGCCCTCGTCGAGCGTCAGCTCATCCGGGGCGCTCGGGGCGACGACGTCGGTGATGAATTGGCGCAGTTTGTCCAGCATCGTCTCTCGTCTTTCGATGGGGGCGACGGCTCGTCGCTCTATGACGTGGAAAGGGAACGCTCGCAATCCTGCCCCGGTTCCGGGGAGTTCCATGACGGTTTGGCAATGCGAAAGGGCTTCGTTGGTGCCGCAAGGCTCACCGGGCGGTGAGCCGGAACCGCGGCGACCGATCAGGCTGGGTGGTGACGACCCCAATCGGGACCACCGGCTCGGAATCGATCAGCTCGATCCGGAAGTTGCCGACGACCTTCGCCAGCGCCAGCGTGGCTTCGACCAGGGCGAAATGCGCCCCGATACAAACCCGCGGGCCGACGCCGAACGGCAGATAGGCGAACCTGTCGGGCGGCGGCGCGCCCGGCAGAAAGCGCTCGGGCACGAACGCGTTCGGATCGCTCCAGAGCTTCTCGTGCCGGTGCAGCAGCCACGGCGCGATCAGCATCACGTCGTGCCGACGAACCGCAAAGCCCGCGACCTGGTCGGGCCCCGCGGCTTCCCGCACGATCAGGAATGCGGGCGGATACAGCCGCAGCGTTTCGTCGAGCACCGCACGGGTGAACGGCAGCCGGTCGATCTCGGTGCCACCGAGACCGACCCGGCGAACTTCACCGGCCAACCGCTCCTGGGCGTCGGGATCGAGCGCCAACAGGTACAGCGCCCAGAACAGCGCGGCGGCGGTGGTTTCGTGCCCGGCCAGGATCATGGTGGCGACCTGATCGCCAAGCTGCGCGTCGGAGAATGCTTCACCGGTTTCCGGGTCGCGCGCCGCCAGCATCAGTTCGAACAGGTCGCGCGGCGGCGCGCCTTCCGCCTTGCCGGCTGCACGTCGCGCGGCGATCAGTTCGCCGATGAAGCGCGTCCAACGCCGGCGAAACAATGCGCGCGAAACATCCTGCGGCGTCGGCCAGCCGAGCGGCAGCAACAGATCGAGAAACCGCGGGCTCGCCAGCCGGGTGCCGTAGTCGATCACGAAGCTGCGCAGCGTCTGACCGTGCGTTCCCATCTCGAACGAGAACATCGTCCGCCCGGCGATCTCCAGCGCCAAATGCTGCATGGTTTCGCGCAAGTCCACGGGAGCGCCGGTCTTGCGATGCAGCCCCTCGACCACCTCGTCGGTGGCCGAGGCCATATGCGGCACCAGCGTTGCGACGGCGCGCGGGGTGAAGGCCGGCGCCAGCGTCCGGCGCTGATGCTTCCAGTCGCGGCCTTCGGCCAGCAGCAGGCCCTCGCCGAGCATCGGCCGCAGCACGCGGATTCCCGTCGCGGTGCGGTGATAGTTGCCAAAATTGTCGACCAGCACGTGGCGGATCGCGTCCGGCGTGTTGAGGATGTAGCTGGAGTGGGCGAAGAACCGGCCCCGGACGACATCGTCCTGGTAGGCGCGGTCGCCCCAGCTCGCGATCGCGTTGTGGCGGATCGCGGCGAGCCGGCCGAGCGCCGAAAGATTCTCTGGCGCGCGCGGCGGCGTCGGCGGGATCAGCGGCGCACGGGATGCCGGGCGGTCGTCGATTGCGGCGATGCTCACCTCGAACCCACTCCCTCGTCGTTGTCCAACGAAGGTAGTGTGGGAAACAGGCAGGGAGAAGGCGTCGGCGGAACCCGCAAGCGAGGCGTTCGGCCGCAGCGTGGCGGCCCAAACCGGGCTCAGAGCATTCCGGGCAGGACGCGATCCGGCGGCTTGTGATTATCCAGGAAGGTGCGGATGTTGATGATCACCTTCTCGCCCATCTCGACGCGGCCCTCGATGGTGGCCGAGCCCATGTGCGGCAGCAGCACGACTTTGCCGTGCTTGGCGAGACGCACCAGCTTCGGATTGACCGCCGGCTCGTGCTCGTAAACGTCGAGGCCGGCGCCGGCGATGTCGCCGGCTTCGATCAGCTTGGTGAGCGTTTCTTCGTCGATCACCTCGCCGCGGGCGGTGTTGACGATGAAGGCGTCCTTGCGGATCAGCTTCAGCCGCCGCGCCGACAGCAGGTGGAACGTCGCCGGGGTGTGCGGACAGTTCACCGAAATGATGTCCATCCGCGCCAGCATCTGGTCGAGCGAATCCCAATAGGTCGCGCCGAGTTCGTCGGCGATCCGCGGGGCCACCGGCTTGCGGTTGTGATAGTGGATCTGCAGCCCGAACGCGCGGGCGCGGCGCGCCACCGCCTGGCCGATCCGGCCCATGCCGATAATGCCGAGCCGCTTGCCGCCGAGCCTGCGTCCAAGCATCCAGGTCGGCGACCAGCCGGGCCATTCGCCGCCGTCGGTCAGGAGCGCGGCCCCTTCGATCATCCGGCGCGGCACCGCCAGGATGAGCGCCATGGTCATGTCGGCGGTGTCTTCGGTCAGAACTTTGGGGGTGTTGGTGACGGTGATGCCGCGCGCATGCGCTGCGGCCACGTCGAGATTGTCGATGCCGTTGCCGAAATGCGCGATCAGCCGCAGCTTGCAGTCGGGCTGGTTGACCATCGCGGCGGTGATCTCGTCGGTCACCGTTGGTACCAGGACGTCGGCAGTGCGGGCGGCTTCGGCGAGTTGCTCGGCGGTCATCGGGACATCGTCGAGATTCAGCCGGGCGTCGAACAGCTCACGCATCCGGGTTTCGATCGAGTCCGGAAGCTTGCGGGTGACGACGACCAGAGGCTTTTTCTTAACCGACATTCCAACGCTCTCTGACGAGCTTAACGAGATCGTTTAGTCCCCGTTAACTCAGCTGTTCGACACTCCCGCAGCAGCGTGACCACAGGGGCCGGTCCCGACCATAAGGTCCCTTCCGTTCCTTGGGTTACCGGATGCCTTCCGGCCTTCTCTAGCAGAAGACCGCGCCAAGACAAGGACCCCTGGGTTTCGCCGGAGACGGCCGCGCCGCAAATCCCGCGACGAAGAGGCGTGTCGATGTCGATGAAATACCTGATGGCGGTAACGGCGTTCGCAGGTGCGATGATTTGCGCTGCGACCTTCGCGCACGCCGGCAAGGAGTCACCGTTGTCGGCGAGCGGACTGCCGGTGCCGCGATACGTCAGTCTTAAGTCTGATCACGTCAATGTCCGGGTCGGACCGACCAAGGACAACGACGTCGCCTGGGTCTACACCCGCGCGGGCCTGCCGGTCGAAGTCACCGCCGAATTCGAGAACTGGCGGCGGGTCCGGGATTCCGAGGGCGCCGAAGGTTGGGTGTACCACTCGCTGCTGTCCGGCCGCCGCACCGCGGTCGTCACCATGAAGGACAAGGACGGCTTGGCGCCGCTGTATGAGAGCGCCAGCTCCGGCAGCGCCGTGGTGGCCCGGTTGCAGGCCGGCGTGGTGGCGCAGGTCAAGCGCTGCGACATGAAATGGTGCCGGATCGTCGGCAGTGGCTTCGACGGCTGGATCGAGAAGCTGCAGCTGTGGGGCGTTTACGCCGACGAGCAGGTCAACTGATCGCGCCGTAGCCGATGCCCGACGGCCGCGGCGAGGGCGCGTAAAAAAGCCCGAGGGAAGGCTGCGCTCGGGCCTCAACCATCACCAAGAATCACTCGAAAGACGGCGTTCAGCCCTTCTTTCGCAGCCGCACAACGACGTCGACCCGGGCGATCTCGTAGCCATCGGGAACATCCGGCGTCGCCTTGAGCTCGAGCTCGGCATGGGGAATGTCGATCAGCTCGTGGTTGTTCTCGAGGTAGAAGTGCTGGTGCGCCGACACGTTGGTGTCGAAATAGGTCTTGGTGCCGTCGACGCTGACCTGACGCAGCAGACCGACTTCGGTGAGCTGGTTCAAGGTGTTGTAGACGGTCGCCAGCGACACCGGCACCTTGGCCTGGCTGGCCTCTTCGTACAGCATTTCCGCCGTCAGATGGCGGTCGCCCTTGCCGAACAGCAGCCAGCCCAGCGCCATACGCTGACGGGTCGGACGCAGGCCGACCGACTGCAGCATCTCGTTGACATCATGCCACGGGCAGCCGTTCAGCCGAGGTTCTGCGTGCGAGTGCGCCTCGTGCGCCGGTTCCTCTTGCAAAAATGCCACTCGTTCACCGATGTCCACTTCCGCAACCCCTAATGCGCGCCTGTTGGAAACTCGACCGTCTGATTATAGGAAGCATTCCTTGTTGGTGCAAGCGCTTCGCAACTAGCGAAGCTCGGTCGATTTGCTTAAGTAAGATCACGGAGGTGCCGCTAGGCGGGGCAATATGCCTATGTTACAGACCCGCGCATTCACCGGGCGCGCTTCGCGCACGCACCGAATCGGCCGCGTGGGCAGCCAAAAACCTCACGATCGAATCAAGAAGAAGGCATCGTCGCATGCGGGACCGTCGCTCCAGCTACGAATATGAAGATCTGCTGGCCTGCGGCCGGGGCGAACTGTTTGGCGCGGGCAACGCCCAGCTGCCGCTGCCGCCCATGCTGATGTTCGACCGCATCACCATCATCACCGAGGACGGCGGCGAGTTCGGCAAGGGCCAGGTTCGCGCCGAGCTCGACGTGAAGCCGGACCTCTGGTTCTTCGCCTGCCACTTCAAGAACGATCCGGTGATGCCGGGCTGCCTCGGCCTCGACGCGATGTGGCAGATGGTCGGCTTCTTTCTCGGCTGGGTCGGCGGCGAAGGCCCGGGCCGCGCGCTCGGCCTCGGGGAACTAAAGTTCACCGGCCAAGTGCTGCCGCACATCAGCAAGATCGTTTACAATGTCGACATCAAGCGGGTGATGCGCTCGAAGCTTTGGCTCGGCATTGCCGATGGCTGGCTTTCGGCCGACGACGAGGTCATCTACCGCGCAAAGGATCTGAAAGTCGGTCTGTTCAAGCAGACGGCGCAGCCGGTCGGCGGCTAGCGAGTGCTAGCCGAGCCGTGTCTTCAGCCGCGAACGACCCTGGAGTGAACGAGGCGATCACATGAGACGAGTTGTTGTGACGGGGATGGGGATCGTCTCGTCGATTGGTAACAACACACAAGAAGTTCTGGCGAGCCTGCACGACGCCAAGTCCGGTATTTCGCGTGCCGAAAAGCATGCCGAGCTCGGCTTCCGCTCGCAGGTCCAGGGCGCACCGACGCTGAATCCGGCCGATGTGGTCGATCGTCGCGCGATGCGGTTTCTCGGTGAAGGCGCGGCGTGG
This sequence comes from Rhodopseudomonas sp. P1, assembly GCF_039642825.1. NCBI lineage: Bacteria > Pseudomonadati > Pseudomonadota > Alphaproteobacteria > Hyphomicrobiales > Nitrobacteraceae > Rhodopseudomonas > Rhodopseudomonas sp. P1. The sequence continues at coordinate 457,048 of NZ_CP088006.1, forward strand.
AACCACGTTGCGATGGAGCAGGCGCTCGCCGATTCCGGGCTCGAAGAGTCCGATATCTCGAACGAGCGCACCGGCATCGTGATGGGCTCCGGCGGCCCGTCGGCCCGCACCATCGTCGAAGCCGCCGACATCACCCGTACCAAGGGCCCGAAGCGCGTCGGTCCGTTCGCGGTGCCGAAGGCGATGAGCTCGACGGCGTCGGCTACGCTCGCGACCTGGTTCAAGATCAAGGGCGTCAACTACTCGATCTCGTCGGCCTGCGCGACCTCCAACCACTGCATCGGCAACGCATACGAGCTGATCCAGTGGGGCAAGCAGGATGTGATGTTCGCCGGCGGCTGCGAGGAACTCGACTGGTCGCTGTCGGTGCTGTTCGACGCGATGGGCGCGATGTCGTCGAAGTACAACGACACTCCGGCCACTGCCTCGCGCCCTTATGACGTGTCGCGCGACGGCTTCGTGATCGCCGGCGGAGCCGGCGTCCTGGTGCTGGAAGAGCTCGAACACGCCAAGGCGCGCGGCGCCAAGATCTACGGCGAAATCATCGGCTATGGCGCGACCAGCGACGGCTACGACATGGTGGCGCCGTCGGGCGAGGGCGCCGAGCGCTGCATGAAGATGGCGCTGGCAACCACCGGCGGCATCAAGATCGACTACATCAATCCGCACGCGACCTCGACGCCGGCCGGCGACCCGCCGGAAATCGCGGCGATCCGCAAGGTGTTCGGCAACGAGGACAAGTGCCCGCCGATCTCGGCCACCAAGGCGCTGACCGGCCACTCGCTCGGCGCCACCGGTGTGCAGGAGGCGATCTACTCGCTGCTGATGATGCAGAACGGCTTCATCTGCGAAAGCGCTCACATCACCGAACTCGATCCGGCCTTCGCCGACATGCCGATCGTGCGCAAGCGCGTCGACAACGCCAAGCTCGGCGCCGTGCTGTCGAACTCCTTTGGCTTCGGCGGCACCAACGCCACGCTGGTGTTCAAGCGGCTGGATGCGTGATCGCGGAAGGCTCTCCCCGGTCCCGGTGAGTTGCCACATCCACGTGCTAGGATCCTCATGGTGAGGAGGCGCCCTTTGGCGCCGTCTCGAACCATGAGTTGTTGACCGCTTCATCCTTCGAGACGCGCGCTGTCGCGTGCTCCTCAGGATGAGGTCCGAACCAGAGAGCGACCACAATGCAGGGACTGATGCAGGGTAAGCGCGGGCTGATCATGGGCGTCGCCAACGACCATTCGATCGCTTGGGGCATGGCGAAGACGCTGGCGGCGCACGGCGCCGAACTCGCCTTCACCTATCAGGGCGAAGCGCTGGCCCGGCGGGTCAAGCCGCTGGCGCAGTCGCTGAATTCCGATCTGGTGCTGCCCTGCGACGTCGAAGATATCGCCAGCGTCGATGCGGTGTTCGATACGCTGAAGGACAAGTGGGGCAAGCTCGACTTCGTGATCCACGCGATCGGCTTCTCCGACAAGAACGAGCTGCGCGGTCAGTACATCGACACCAGCCGCGCCAACTTCTCGCGCACTATGGTGATCTCCTGCTTCTCCTTCACCGAGGTCGCCAAGCGCGCCGCGGCGCTGATGCCGGATGGCGGCGCGATGATCACGCTGACCTTCGGCGCGTCCGAGCGGGCGATGCCGAACTACAATGTGATGGGCCTCGCCAAGGCGGCGTTGGAAGCCAGCGTGCGCTACCTCGCCTGCGACCTCGGCCCGAAGGGGATCCGCGTCAATGCGGTCTCGGCCGGTCCGGTGCGGACGCTGGCCGGCGCCGGCATCGGCGATTCCCGCGCGATGTTCGGCTTCATGGAAAAACACTCGCCGCTCGGCCGCGGCGTGACGCTGGAAGAACTCGGCGGCTCGGCGCTGTATCTCTTGTCGGACCTCTCCGGCGGCGTCACCGGCGAAACCCACTACGTCGATTCCGGCTACAACATCGTGCTGATGCCGAAGCCGGACGCGCTGAAGGCGGACGCCGACAAGGCGTAGCGGATAGGCCGGGCTCTCGCGCGGCGTCTCCTATCAGTCGGCAGTCTGGGCGAAAGGCGCTTTGCGCTTAATCCAGCGTGATGAGTTGCGGCGAACGCTACTGCCGTGCCTGGGGCGCCCTCACCCCAGCCCTCTCCCGCACGCGGGAGAGGGAGCGCGCCGTGCTGGCGGAGAGGGCCATCACCGATCTCGCGCCATCACCGAGCTTATGAGCTAACGAGTCCACGCGAGGCCTCTCCCCAACCGCAGCGGGACTCCCTCTCCCGCTTGCGGGAGAGGGCTGGGGTGAGGGCGACGCGCGTCGCAGCATCCGTCATCCTTGCGAAAGCGGAGATGCAGCCGGCAGGCGCCGGGCTTACTTCTTCCGCTTGATCGAATTCAGCGCGCCGGACGAACGGACTTCGGGATTTGGGGCGCCGTCTGCCTTCGACCACTCGACGACCTGCTCGACGCCGCCGACGTCCAGCCGCGACGGGCCGGACAGCATCAGCGTGATCTTGTTATTGGCGCCGGTGGCTTTCAGCTTGCCCGGCTCCTCGCCGGCTTCCAGCGTCGTCGTCACGGTGTTCTTCGCCACGCTGACCACGACGTCGTTGGCGCGGCCGCCGTTGACGACGTTGTCCGAGCCCGACACCGACAGCGTCTGCCCCTGCTCGAAACTGACCTTGTGCTTGCTGCCATGTACCGTGATGGTGCGGCATTGGCCGGTCAGAGCGATCTCGTTTTCCGCGCCGTACACGCCGACATTCTTGCCCTGACAGTCGATGTCGCGGCTGATTCCGATGCCTTGAATCGTCAGCTCATCGTCATCGGCATGAGCGAGGCCGACAACGGCCAGCATCGCAGCGGTGATCACAGGCAGGCGAAGCAGCATCAAGACATCCTTGCGTTGTTGAAGGGACGCAAAGGAAAGCAAACCGATCAAGTATCGTCAACGCAACGCAGAGAAATGGAACCGCAGCGGCGCGCAGACATTTCGTGAGATGGGCAAACGCTGATTGAGGTTCACGTCCATCAAGCGTTGCTATCAGGCCCGCTTGCGGAGACGCAAAAGGGCGACCCGAAGGCCGCCCTTTCGTCGTCATCAACTCATCGTCGGTGGCGATCAGGCCGCGGCCTTCTGCCCGACGATGTCGAACCGGTCGGCGTTCATCACCTTGGCCCAGGCCGCGGCGAAGTCCTTCACGAACTTATCCTGGGCATCCGAGCACGCGTACACTTCGGCGAAGGCGCGGAGCTGGGAGTGCGAGCCGAAGATCAGGTCGACGCGCGTGCCGGTCCAACGCAACTCGTTGGTCTTGCGGTCGCGGCCTTCGTAGATCTCGACCTCGCCGTTCGCCTTGGTCCACTTGGTGCCCATGTCGAGCAGGTTGACGAAGAAGTCGTTGGTCAGCTTCTCGGGCCGCTCGGTGAGCACGCCGTGGGTGGCGTGTTCGTAGTTGGCTCCGAGCACACGCAGGCCGCCGACCAGCACGGTCAGTTCAGGGCCGGTGAGCCGGAGAAGCTGAGCCTTGTCGACCAGCGCCTCCTCGGGGTGCATGAACTGATGCCGCTTGGTGTTGATGTAGTTGCGGAAGCCATCGGCCCGCGGCTCCAGCACCTCGAACGACTCGACGTCGGTCTGCTCGGCCGACGCGTCCATCCGGCCGGGGGTGAACGGCACCTTGACGGTGGTGCCGGCATCCTTGGCGGCCTTCTCGATCGCAGCGACGCCGCCGAGCACGATCAGGTCGGCGAGCGAAACCTTCTTGCCGCCGTTCTGCGCGCCATTGAACTCGCCCTGGATCGCTTCGAGCTTGCTCAGCACCTGCGCCAGCTCGGCCGGATGGTTGACCTCCCAGTCCTTCTGCGGGGCCAGGCGAATGCGCGCACCATTGGCGCCGCCGCGCTTGTCCGAGCCGCGGAAGGTCGAGGCCGACGCCCACGCGGTGGAGACCAGCTGCGACACCGACAGACCAGAGGCGAGGATCTTCGCCTTCAGCGACTCGATGTCGGCATCGCTGACCAGTTCGTGGTCGACCGCCGGGATCGGATCCTGCCAGATCAGCTCTTCCTTCGGCACTTCCGGGCCGAGGTAGCGCACGCGCGGTCCCATGTCCCGATGCGTCAGCTTGAACCAGGCGCGGGCGAACGCGTCGGCGAACTGATCGGGATTTTCCATGAAGCGACGCGAGATCTTCTCGTAGATCGGATCGAAGCGCAGCGACAGGTCGGTGGTGAGCATCTTCGGCACGTGCTTCTTCTCCGGATCGAACGGATCCGGAATGGTCGCGCCCGCGCCCTTGGCGCGCCACTGCTTGGCGCCGGCCGGGCTCTGCTCCAGCTCCCACTCGTAGCCGAACAGATTCCAGAAGAAGTTGTTGCTCCACTTGGTCGGCGTGGTGGTCCAGATCACTTCCGGGCCGCCCGTGATGGTGTCGGCGCCGAAGCCGGTGCCGAATTTGCTGGTCCAGCCGAGACCCTGCTCCTCGAGCAGCCCGCCTTCCGGAGCCGGCCCGATCAGCGAGGGATCGCCGGCGCCGTGGGTCTTACCGAAGGTGTGGCCGCCGGCGATCAGCGCCACGGTCTCTTCGTCGTTCATCGCCATGCGATAGAACGTCTCACGGATATCCTTGGCGGCGGCGACCGGATCGGGGTTGCCGTTCGGGCCTTCCGGGTTCACGTAGATCAGGCCCATCTGCACCGCGCCGAGCGGCTCGGAGAGCTGGCGCTCGCCCGAATAGCGCTCGTCGCCCAGCCAGGTGCCTTCCGGGCCCCAATACAGCTCTTCCGGCTCCCAGACATCGGCGCGGCCGCCGGCGAAGCCGAAGGTCTTGAAGCCCATCGATTCCAGCGCGACGTTGCCGGTGAGGATCATCAGGTCGGCCCACGAGATCTTGCGGCCGTACTTCTGCTTGATCGGCCACAGCAGCCGGCGGGCCTTGTCGAGGTTGGCGTTGTCCGGCCACGAATTCAGCGGCGCGAAACGCTGCTGGCCGGCGCCGGCGCCGCCACGGCCGTCGGTGATGCGATAGGTGCCGGCCGAGTGCCAGGCCATGCGGATGAACAGGCCGCCATAATGACCGAAGTCGGCCGGCCACCATTCCTGCGAATCCGTCATCAGCGCGTGAAGGTCCTTCTTCACCGCTTCCAGATCGAGCTTCTTGAATTCTTCGGCGTAGTCGAACGCCTCGCCCATCGGGTCGGACTTTTTCGAGTTGTTGTGCAGCACCGAAATGTCGAGCTGATCCGGCCACCAATCACGGTTGCGGTGGCCGTGGCTGCCGCCTGAGAACGGGCACTTGCCTGCGCCCTTGTCATCCGTCTTTGCGTCCATGGTGTCTCTCCGATCTCGCGTTGCAGTGTTTTCCCGGCGCAATGTGCTGGCGTCTTTGGAAAGTTTCGTGACGCCGGCCAGGTCCGGGATCGAATTGAACGCCGCGAGCGTGGGGGATCGCCCGCGGCGTTGCTTCCTGGAGTGAAGGGTGTGTGTTGGCCGTTCACCCCCGGAAGTTGTGTTCCAGGTCCAGCATGCAGACCTTGGATCAGTTCTATCATCAGGTCCAGTCGAATTGATTTTGCCTCGTGATCAGATAAACTGATCGCATGATCTCCCTGAGGCAGCTTCGCTATCTGTCGGCCTTGGCCCGGCACGGCCATTTCGGCCGCGCCGCCGATGCCTGTTCGGTGACTCAGCCGGCATTGTCGATGCAGATCGCCGAGCTGGAGCGCACGCTCGGGGTGAAAGTCGTGGAACGCCGGCCCGGTGAGGTGTTTCTCACCGACATCGGCCGCGAGATCGCCCGGCGTGCCGAAGAGGTGCTGGCTGCGACCCGCGATCTGGTGGACTTCGCCCGCCACCGCGCCAAGCCGCTCACCGGCCGGCTCAGCCTCGGGGTGATTCCGTCGCTGGCGCCGTATCTGCTGCCGAAGGTGCTGCCGCTGCTGCAACAGCGCTTCCCGGAGCTGCGGCTGGAGCTGCGGGAAAGCCAGACCCGCCCGCTGGTGGCCGACGTCGTGAGCGGCGTGCTCGATGCCGCGCTGCTGGCGCTGCCTGCCGGGCATTCCGATCTGGACGCGATTCCGCTGTTCGATGACCCGTTTTTGCTCGCGGTGCCGGCCGAGGATCCGCGCTCGGAACACACGCCGATCGGGGTCGAGGAGATCGACCAGTCGCGGCTGATCCTGCTGGAGGATGGGCACTGCCTGCGCGATCAGGCACTGGCGTTTTGCGCCACTGCGCGCAATCGCGGCATTCAGATCGGGAGCGCCGGCACCGCCAGTTTCGGTGCGTCCAGCCTGACGACGGTGATTCAGATGGTCGCGGGCGGCTACGGCATTACGCTGATTCCGCAGATCGCCGCCGAGGTGGAGCGCCGTGATTCGCGGGTGAAATTTCTGCGGCTGCGCCGGCCGCAGCCTGGCCGCAGTGTCGGCCTCGTCTTCCGCAAAACCTCGCCGCGCCGCGCTGACTTCGAGGCATTCGGCGAGGTCGTTAAACAGGGGATCGCCGGCGCGGCGCCGATCGAATCCGCGGTCGCCTGAGGCTGGTTACTTAGCCGGCCGCGATCGCAGCCGCTTCGGCGGCGGCGCGCTGCATGCTCGACGACATCTCGCTGGTCACCGTGCTCTGCTCCTCGACCGCCGCAGCCGTCGAGCTGACGTATTCGCTGACGTTCTGGATCGCCGTCTTGATCTTGCCGAGTGCGCCGACGACGTCGCCGGAAATGCTGGTGAGATTGCCGATCTCGGTGCCGATCTTGTCGGTCGCCTGCTTGGCCTGATTGGCGAGGTTCTTCACCTCCGCCGCCACCACGGCGAAGCCTCGGCCTGCTTCGCCGGCGCGCGCCGATTCGATCGTGGCATTGAGGGCCAGCAGGTTGATCTGCCCGGTGATGTGATTGATCAGTTCGACGATGCCGCTCATCGCCTGCGCCGCATCGTTGAGTTGGTTGGCCTGCGAGTCGGCGGCATCGACTTCGCCGACCGCGTTCATCGCGGTCTGCCGCGACTTGGTCATCGCTTCAGAAATCTCGCGCACCGAAGCGTTGAGTTCCTCCGCACCCGCCGCAACCGATTCCATCATGGCACGAACGCGTTCATTGCCCATGCGGGTGAGTACCTGGCGGGTGGTGTCGGTGGCGTACTTCACCACCTTGAAAGGCCGTCCATTGAGATCGAGGATCGGATTGTACGACGCCTGGATCCAGACCTCTCTGCCGCCCTTGCCAATGCGCTTGTATTCGCCGGCCTGGTAGTCGCCCCGTCCGAGCGCCGCCCAAAACGCCCGATAGGCCGCACCCTCACGCTCGGCAGGATCGACGAACATGCTGTGGTGCCTGCCCTTGATCTCGCCCAGCGAGTAACCGAGCGCGTGCAGGAAGTTGTCGTTGGCGTCCAGCACCGTGCCGTCGATGCTGAACTCGATCACCGCCTGCGACTTGCGGATCGCGTCGATCTGGCCGGAGAAGTCGGCGTTCTTCAGCTTCTGCGCCGTGACGTCGGTTGCGTATTTCACCACCTTGAACGGCTTGCCGCGAGCATCGAGGATCGGGTTGTAGGACGCCAGGATCCAGATTTCTTTGCCGCCCTTGCCGATCCGCTTGAACTCGCCGGGGAAGTATTCGCCGCGGTTCAGCCGTGACCAGAATTCACGGTAGTCGCTGCTGTCGCGCACCGATGGCTCGACGAACATGCTGTGATGCTTGCCCTTGATCTCGCCCAGCGAGTACCCCATCGCGGCGAGAAAATTATCGTTGGCTGTGAGGACGGTGCCGTCCATCGCAAACTCGATCACCGCCTGGGCGCGGCCGATCGCCGCGAGCTTGCCGGCGTCTTCTAACGAATGGGTCTTGGCTGCGGTGATGTCGGCTGCAAACTTCACCACACCGGTCGGCTTGCCGCTCTTGTCGAGGATGGGATTGTAGGACGCCTGAATCCAGACCTCCCGGCCGCCCTTGCCGATGCGGAGGAATTCGCCGGATTGATACTGACCGGCGCGCAGCGCGGTCCAGAATTCGCGATAGGCCGGGCTGTCGTGCTCGGTCGGATCGACGAACATGCTGTGATGCTTGCCCTTGATCTCGGGCAGCGAGTAGCCGAGCGCGGCGAGGAAGTTGTCGTTGGCGTCGATCACGTTGCCGTCGAGGTCGAATTCGATCACCGCTTGGGAGCGATTGAGCGCCGCGAGCATCGCTGCCGCATGGTCATGGCCGGCGGAGCGGGTGAAGGAGAACATTCGATGCCTTCCTCGGGATTCGGTTGCGCTGATCGGAGGATCCGGGGCCGAAGCTGATCGCCATTTTGGTGAAGGCCCCGTTAAGTTTGCCCTAGCCCGGGGGGAGCAATCAGCACTCAATTACCGAATTTAATTCAACCCAGGATTCATACGATGAACTAACAACGCTCGGCATGGTGGTAAGTCGCGTCCGCTGCCGCTCGGAAGGTCCTGCCAATCAACGTCCTGCCAATGAAAAAGGGCGGCCGATGAGGCCGCCCTTGATCGATGATGAGTTGTTACGACGTGGTGTCGCGCCGAACGGCTTACTCGCCGGCAGCCTGTGCGGGCGCTTCGCCTTCGGCCTTGGCTTCCGCCTTCTGCTTGGCTTCGAGGTCTTCGCCGGTGGCCTGATCGACCACCTTCATCGACAGCCGGGTCTTGCCGCGGTCGTCGAAGCCGAGCAGCTTGACCTTGACCTTGTCGCCTTCCTTGACGACGTCGGAGGTCTTCTGCACGCGGCCGGCGGCGAGCTGGCTGATGTGGACCAGACCGTCCTTGGCGCCGAAGAAGTTCACGAACGCGCCGAACTCCATCACCTTGACGACGGTGCCTTCGTAGATCTCGCCGACTTCCGGATCGGAAGCGATCGACTTGATCCACTTGATCGCGGCCTTGATCGACTCGCCGTCGGATGAGGCCACCTTGACGGTGCCGTCGTCTTCGATGTTGACCTTGGCGCCGGTCTTTTCGACGATCTCGCGGATCACCTTGCCGCCGGTGCCGATCACTTCGCGAATCTTGTCGGTCGGGATCTTGAAGGTTTCGATACGCGGCGCGTGTTCGCCGAGCTCGGCGCGGGCGCGATCGAGCGCCTTGGACATCTCACCCAGGATGTGGATGCGACCGTCCTTGGCCTGACCGAGCGCCACCTTCATGATCTCTTCGGTGATGCCGGCGATCTTGATGTCCATCTGCAGCGAGGTGATGCCCGCCTCGGTGCCTGCCACCTTGAAGTCCATGTCGCCGAGATGGTCCTCGTCGCCGAGGATGTCGGACAGCACGGCGAAGCGCTCGCCTTCCAGGATCAGACCCATCGCGATACCCGCGGTCGGCCGCTTCAACGGCACGCCCGCGTCCATCAGCGCCAGCGAGGCACCGCACACCGACGCCATCGAGGACGAACCGTTCGACTCGGTGATCTCGGAGACGACGCGGATGGTGTAGGGGAACTCGTGATGCGGCGGCAGCACCGGATGGATCGCGCGCCACGCCAGCTTGCCGTGGCCGATCTCGCGGCGCTTGGTGCCGCCGAGGCGGCCGGTCTCGCCGACCGAGTAGGGCGGGAAGTTGTAGTGCAGCAGGAACGTCTCTTTGTACGTTCCGGACAGCGAGTCGACATACTGCTCGTCTTCGCCGGTGCCCAGCGTGGTCACGACCATCGCTTGGGTTTCGCCGCGGGTGAACAGCGCCGAACCGTGGGTCCGCGGCAGCACGCCGACCTGGGCCAGGATGTTGCGGACGGTCTTGCTGTCACGGCCGTCGATGCGCTTGCCGGTGTCGAGGATGTTCCAGCGAACGATCTTGGCCTCGAGTTCCTTGAACACGCCGGCGATGCGCAGCTTGTCGTATTTCGGCTCCTGGCCTTCCGGGAAGAAGTGCGCAATCGCCTTCTCCTTGACCTTGCCGACCGCGGCGTAGCGATCCTGCTTGACCGGGATGGCGTAGGCGGCACGCAGCTCCTGCTCGACCAGGCCGAGCATTTCCTTTTCGATCTCGCTGTCGTCGACGACGGTGAGTTCGCGCGGCTCCTTGGCGGCCTTCTCGGCGAGGTCGATGATCGCGTCGATCACCGGCTGGAAGTGGCGGTGACCGAACATCACGGCGCCGAGCATGATCTCTTCCGACAGCTCCTTGGCCTCGGATTCGACCATCAGCACCGCGTCGGCGGTACCGGCCACCACCAGCTCGAGCTGGGTTTCGGCCATCTCGTCGAGCACGGGGTTGAGCACGTATTCGTCGTTGATGAAGCCGACGCGGGCGGCACCGATCGGGCCCTTGAACGGCACGCCGGACAGCGTCAGCGCCGCGGAGGCGGCGACCATCGCCAGCACGTCCGGATCGTTCTCCATGTCGTGCGACAGCACGGTGACGATGACCTGGGTCTCGTTGCGCCAGCCGTCGGCGAACAGCGGACGGATCGGACGGTCGATCAGACGGGAGACCAGCGTCTCCTTCTCGGTCGGACGGCCTTCACGCTTGAAGTAGCCGCCGGGAATGCGACCGGCCGCGTAGGCCTTCTCTTGGTAGTCGACGGTGAGGGGGAGGAAGTCGACGCCTTCACGCGGCGCCTTGGCGGCCACCACGGTGGCGAGCACGACGGTCTCGCCATAGGTCGCGACGACGGCGCCGTCGGCCTGGCGGGCGACCTTGCCGGTTTCAAGCTTGAGGGGACGGCCACCCCAATCGATTTCCACGGAATGGATATTGAACATCGGGTCTTTCTTTCATCGGTTGTCGGGAAGACCGGACGCCAAATACCAAAAGACCATGCGCAAGATGGCGAGACGCTGACTGCGCGAGTGCACAAACAGCGTCCGGCGATCCTGCCATGGTCTTCAGTTGGGAAATGGCGTTCATTCCTCCCGGCTGCGGGGAAGACGCATCGGTCTTCGGTCCCGCACGGCGGGCTGGAGGCCCGTTGACGAGCTCAACCGCCGGAATGCGACTGAGCCGACTGACACGGGCGGATGGAAGACTCGCCCGTGCGAACATCTTGCTTCGGCCGTCGCGGACGTGTCGTGGCACATCCGCTTTGGCCGGTGTTCCGACGCCTCAGCGACGGATGTTGTGCTTTTCGAGCAGCGCCTTGTAGCGCGCTTCGTCCTTCTTCTTGATGTAGTCGAGAAGCGAACGGCGCGTCGACACCAGCTTCAACAGCCCACGGCGGGAGTGATTGTCCTTGGTGTGGGTCTTGAAGTGCGTGGTCAGGTTGTTGATGCGTTCCGACAGGATCGCGACCTGAACCTCGGGCGAGCCGGTATCACCGGCCTTGGTGGCGCTGGTCTTGATGACTTCCGCTTTGCGTTCTGCGGTAATCGACATCGTCAGATACTTTCCTTGCGAACGGCCGAGCTGGCAGTCAGCCCGGTGAGGTTGAAAACGCGCTTGGGGATGAGCTCGCCATTGCCGACTTCGGCGAGGGCCAGAAGCCGGCCTGCCACCGTGACATAGACTGTGCCGCTACAATGAGGCGCATCCCGTCCGCGCAACAAAACGGCCTGGCCCCGATGGAGCCTTGCCGCATCAGCCCGAGTGACGGCCAGCGCCGGGATGTCGTCCAGCGCGGTCTCAACGGGCAGTAGCGCGTCGGCGAGGCTACCCTCGCCGGACGCCGCTCTATCGCACAAAGCCTGTAGTTCTTCCAGCGGAATCATGTCCGACTCGTCGAACGGCCCGACCACGGTGCGGCGCAGCGCGCAGATATGGCCGTAGCAGCCGAGCAGCCGGCCCATGTCGCGGGCGAGCGCCCGTACATAGGTGCCCTTGCCGCACTCGGCCTCGAACACCGAGCGGCCGTCATCTCCATGTTCCACAAGGGTTAATTCGTGAATCTCGACCGGCCGCGGGACCAGCGGCACGACCTCGCCATCGCGCGCCAGATCGTAAGCGCGCTCGCCCTGGATCTTCACGGCCGAATATTGCGGCGGAACCTGTTCGATCACGCCGGTAAACCGCGGCAGCAGTGCCATGATCGCCTCGGCGGTCGGCCGCTCCGGGCTGGTGGCAACCGCGCGGCCCTCGGTGTCGTCGGTATCCCGCTCCTCGCCCCACGCCACGGTGAACCGATAGCGCTTGCGGCCGTCCATCACGAACGGGACCGTCTTGGTGGCTTCGCCCATCGCGATCGGCAGGCCGCCGGAGGCGAGCGGGTCGAGGGTGCCGGCATGGCCGGCGCGCTTGGCCGAGAACAGCCGCTTCAGCACCGCGACCGCCTGGGTCGAGGTCATGCCGATCGGCTTGTCCAGCACCACCCAGCCATGGACGTCGCGCTTGTCGCGGCGCGGCTTGCCATTGCCGCCGCCGCGATTGGCGTTGCGCGGGTCGTTGTTGTCGCGCGGCTTACGGATCTGCGCGGCGGATTCGTCGGCGCCGGCGTGCTGCACGTCGTGCGGGGCGAGCAGGGCGTCGGGGGTGGTCACGGTCATTAATCCTGGTCCGAATTCGGTTCGAGGTCTTTCTGGACTGCCGGCGAGCGCAGCAGTTTGTCGATCCGCTCGGCCTCGGCGAAACGTTCGTCGATGCGGAAGCGGAGTTCGGGGGCGAACTTCAAATTGACGCGGTGGGCGATCTCCCCGCGCAGGAAGCGCTTGTGATGCTCGAGCGCGTCGAGCACGAGCTTCTCGTCGCGGCCGCCGAGCGGCATCACGTAGATGGTCGCGAGCTTGAGGTCGGGTGACATCCGCACCTCGGGCACGGTGACGAGGTGGCTTTCGAGCACCGGGTCGTGCACGCCGCCCTGGGCGAGGATCTCGGCCACGGCGTGGCGGATCAGCTCGCCGACGCGCAGCGAGCGGGTCGAGCCGCCGGGCGGGGAACTCTTCTGGTTTTGGCGAGACATGATGTTCTCTCAAATACTGCCGCCATGCCCGCGCCTGGCCGCGGGCATGCACGTCTTCGATGGGGCAAAGCAAGACGTGGACGGCCGGGACTTCGTCGCGAAGACGTGCTTCGCGCTTCGGCCCGGCCATGACGCCTCAGTTCAATCCGAGCGTCTCGACTGTAAGAATCGGACTTACAGCGAGCGCTGGATGGTCTCGACGCGGTAGCACTCGATGATGTCGCCTGCCCGCATGTCGGTGTAGTTCTCGAACGCCATGCCGCATTCCTGGCCGGCGACGACTTCCTTCACTTCGTCCTTGAAGCGCTTCAAGGTCGACAACTTGCCTTCGTGCACCACGACGTTGTCGCGGATCAGGCGAACATTGGCGCCGCGCTCGACGGTGCCGTCGGTGACACGGCAGCCGGCGACCTTGCCGACCTTGGAGATGTTGAAGATCTCCAGGATCTGCGCGTTGCCCAGCATGGTTTCGCGCAGGGTCGGCGCGAGCAGGCCGCTCATCGCCTTCTTAATGTCATCCACCAGATCGTAGATGATGTTGTAGTAGCGGATCTCGATGCCGTTGCGCTTGGCGGCCGCAGCGGCCTCCTTGTTGGCGCGGACCGAGAAGCCGAGGATGACGGCGTTGAAGCCTTCGGCCAGCGTGACGTCGCTCTCGCTGATGCCGCCGACGCCGGCGTGCAGGATGCGCGCGGCGACTTCGTCGGTGCCGAGCTTCTCCAGCGAGCCGAGGATCGCTTCCAGCGAGCCCTGCACGTCCGCCTTGACGATCAGCGGGAATTCCTTCCGGCCGGACGTCTTCAGCTGCGTCATCATCTGCTCGAGCGAGCCGCGCATGCCGGAAACGGAGGCTGCGGACTTCTCGCGCTTCTGGTGCGCACGGTAATCGGTGATCTGGCGGGCGCGGGCTTCGTTTTCGACCACCGCGAGGCGGTCGCCCGCTTCCGGCGGACCATTGAAGCCCAGCACTTCGACCGGGACCGACGGGCCGGCTTCCTGCACGGTTTCGCCCTGGTCGGAGATCAGCGCGCGGACGCGGCCCATTTCGGCGCCGGCCACGATGATATCGCCGACCCGCAGGGTGCCGCGCTGAACCAGCACGGTGGCGACCGGACCACGGCCGCGATCAAGCTTGGCTTCGATCACGGTGCCTTCGGCCGGACGCTGGGTGTTGGTCTTGAGCTCCAGGATTTCGGCCTGCAGCGCGATCATCTCGAGCAGCTTGTCGAGGTTGATCTTGTTCTTGGCCGACACCTCGACGTCGACGACGTCGCCGCCCATCGATTCCACCTGAACGTTGTGCTGCAGCAGGTCGGTGCGGACACGGTCGGGCTTGGCGTCCGGCTTGTCGATCTTGTTGATCGCCACGATGATCGGAACGCCGGCCGCCTTGGCGTGATTGATCGCCTCGATGGTCTGCGGCATCACGCCGTCGTCGGCGGCGACCACCAGAACCACGATGTCGGTGACCTTGGCGCCTCGGGCGCGCATCGCGGTGAATGCGGCGTGGCCGGGGGTGTCGATGAAGGTGATCTTCTTGCCGCTTTCCGGCGAGGTCACCTGATAGGCACCGATATGCTGGGTGATGCCGCCGGCTTCGCCCGACACCACGTTGGCGTGGCGCAGCGCGTCGAGCAGCGAGGTCTTACCGTGGTCGACGTGGCCCATCACGGTCACGACCGGCGACCGCGGCTCGGTATCGGTGGAATCGTCGACGACGTCGAACAGGCCTTCTTCCACGTCCGACGCGGCAACGCGCTTGACGGTGTGGCCAAGCTCTTCGGCGATCAGCTGCGCGGTGTCGGCGTCGATCACGTCGGTGATCTTGTGCATCGCGCCCTGCTTCATCAGCAGGCGGATCACGTCGACCGCACGTTCAGACATGCGGTTGGCGAGTTCCTGGATGGCGATCACTTCGGGAATAACGACTTCACGCACCAACTTTTCTTTCGGCTCGTTCGAGGCGTGGCCCTTCAGCCGCTGGGTGCGGCGACGGAACGAGGCGATCGAACGTTCGCGCACGTCATCGGCATTGAGCGCGGTGACGACGGTGAGACGGCCGCGCTGCTTCGAGGCGCCCGGCTTGGCGGCCGGCTGCTTCGGCGCCGGCGCCGGACGGGCGGGGCCGCCCGGACGGCGGATCATCCGCGGCGCTTCATCGTCGTCGCCCGCTTCGGCCGCAACGGCCGGCGGACGGCCGGCCGGAGTCGGGGCGCGCGTCGTCGTGGTCGCCGGACGGGCCGGCGCCGCACTCGTGGTGGTGGTCGTCGTCGACGTTTCGGCGGGCTTCTTGGCCGGCTCGGCGTCGCCGAAGCGCTTCTTGGCCTCGGTCTCGGCCTTGCGCTTGGCTTCGTCTTCCTGGCGGTGACGCTCTTCCTCGGCCTTGCGGCGGGCCTCGGCGGCTTCGCGCTCGGCCTTCTCGATCTTTTCCTGCTCGGCGCGGCGCTGGGCTTCGATCTCGGCCTGCTTGCGCTCCTCGATCTCGCGCACGCGGGCGTCGGCCAGCGCGGTGGCGCGGGCGGTGCGCTCGTCCTCGGTCAAGGTCCGCAGCACCATACCGCTGCGCGACTGCTGCGGCGCTGGGCGTGACTGCTGCCGGCTCGGCGCGGCGGGCGCCGGGGCGGGCTTCTTTGCAACTTCGGGCGCTGCGGGCGCGGCCGGCTCGTCGCCGCCGATGCGCCGCTTGCCGCGCTTCTCGACCACCACCTGCTTGCTACGGCCGTGGCTGAAGCTCTGGCGCACGACGCC
Organism: Rhodopseudomonas sp. P1; assembly: GCF_039642825.1. Classification (NCBI taxonomy): domain Bacteria; kingdom Pseudomonadati; phylum Pseudomonadota; class Alphaproteobacteria; order Hyphomicrobiales; family Nitrobacteraceae; genus Rhodopseudomonas; species Rhodopseudomonas sp. P1. The sequence continues at coordinate 472,604 of NZ_CP088006.1, forward strand.
CTGCTCGACGCGCGGCTTCAGCGTCAAAGTCTTGGTCGGCATCGTCAGAGTCTTGTCGCCAGGAGTTTTCGTATCAACCATTCAGTAGTCCCAATCTCTCAACGTTGTGCGCGTTCGCACGGACTTCGTCAGCGGCGTCTTGGTCAGCAGCGTCTTTCGGCGTGTCGATCGGCGTTTCCGCCGTGGCCGCATCGGCATCGCCATCGCCCGCCAGCCGGTATCGGACCAGGATCTGGCAGCGCGACAGGAATGTTTGTCCGGCCGGGCCCGCAAGCAGGGCAGCATGTATCACATTTGACCGCCCTAATGCCAAATCCAATTCTGCAGAGCTGAGTGCGGCGAGGCGAGGAAAATTGCGGCCCGCGGTCGCATCTCCGTCGATTTGCCGACAAAGCCCGTCCAGCTTGCGGATTCCATCGGCCGCGCCGTCGGTGGCATGGATCACCGCGACGGCTTCGCGGTTCTTCAGCGCGGTTTCGACCTTGCCGAAACCGCTGACCACCTGGCCGGCCTTGGCGGCGATCGCCAGCGCATCCTGGGCCGACCGCACCAACAGGCGTTCGATCGCGTCGGCGAGATCCGCCGGCGCCTTGACGTCGCGCTTGAAACCTTTGGCGAAGACGCGGCGGCGAACCGCCTGCGTCACCATCTCCCGAGACGCCGTGACCCAGAGGCCGCGGCCCGGCAGCTTGCGCTTGAGATCGGCCACCACTTCGCCGGTGGGGCCGACCACGAACCGGATCAGTTCTCCGGTCGGCCGCACCTGCCGCGTGACCGCGCACATCCGCACGGTCGCGGGCGTTTTGGCCCGCGGTCCGTCGTCGAGATCTGCGCCGGGTTCGGCAGCGAGCATGGGTGCAGCGGGCCTTTCATCTCACGTGCTGCGCGGGTTCGGGTCGCAACGCATCGGCGGTTCAGTCCGCCGACTCGTCGGACGCTTCGTCCGCGGGTTCTTCTTCGGAGGCGAGCTCCGACTCGTCGATCCAGCCGGCCTTGACGCGGGCCTGCATGATCAGGTGCTCGGCGTCCTCGCGCGACATTTCCAGGCCGTCGAGGATGCCAGGATACTTCACCGGCTCGGCGCCGTCCTTGCGCTCGGTCCAACCGACCAGATCGTCGGTGGCGCAGCCGGCCAGATCCTCGACGGTCTTCACGTCGTTCTCGCCGAACTTCACCAGCATCTTCGAGGTGACGCCGGGGACGTCCTTCAGGGCGTCCTCGACGCCGAGTTCCACGCGGCGCGCCTCGAGTTCGGATTCGATCCGGTCGAGATATTCGCGGGCGCGCATCTGCAGTTCGGCGGCGGTTTCCTCGTCGAAACCTTCGATCGAGGCGAGTTCACGCGGGTCGACCAGAGCCAGTTCTTCGACCGAGGTGAAGCCTTCGGAGGCGAGCAGCTGGCCGACCACCTCGTCGACGTTCAGCGCGTCCATGAAGGCCCGGGTGGTCTTCTCGAAATCGGCCTGGCGGCGCTCGGATTCTTCGCTCTCGGTCAGGATGTCGATATCCCAGCCGGTGAGCTGCGAAGCGAGCCGCACGTTCTGACCGCGGCGACCAATCGCCAGGGATAGTTGGTTATTGGTATCCGGAACCACAACCTCGATACGTTCGCGATCTTCGTCGATCACGACCTTCGAGACTTCGGCCGGCGCCAGCGCATTGACCACGAAGGTGGCGATGTCCGGCGACCACGGAATGATGTCGATCTTCTCGCCCTGCAGCTCGTTCACCACGGCCTGCACGCGCGAGCCGCGCATACCGACGCAGGCGCCGACCGGGTCGACCGACGAGTCGCGCGACACGACGCCGATCTTGGCGCGCGAGCCCGGATCGCGGGCCACCGCCTTGATCTCGACGATGCCGTCGTAGATTTCCGGCACTTCCTGCGCGAACAGCTTGGCCATGAATTGCGGATGGGTGCGCGACAGGAAAATCTGCGGGCCGCGGGTCTCGCGGCGGACGTCGAACACATAGGCGCGGACGCGGTCGCCGTTGCGGAACGATTCACGCGGCAGCATTTCGTCGCGGCGGATGATCGCTTCGCCGCGGCCGAGGTCGACGATCACGCTGCCATATTCGACGCGCTTGACGACGCCGTTGACGATGTCGCCGATGCGGTCCTTGAATTCCATGTACTGGCGGTCGCGCTCGGCCTCGCGGACCTTCTGCACGATCACCTGCTTGGCCGACTGCGCGGCGATCCGGCCGTATTCCAGCGGCGGCAGCGTGTCGGCAATGGTGTCGCCGATCTGCGCGCCCGGATTGGCGCGCTGCGCATCCTTCAGGGAAATCTGGTTGGCGGGATTTTCGACCTGCTCGACCACCAGCATATGGCGCGACAGCCGCAGCTCGCCCTTCTTCGGGTCGATTTCGGCGTGGACGTCAGTCTCCGAGCCGTAGCGGGCACGCGCCGCCTTGGCGATCGCGTCTTCCATCGCGGCAATCACGATGCCGCGGTCGATGGTTTTTTCGCGAGCCACCGCATCGGCGATCTGCAGCAGTTCCAGCCTATTGGCGCTGACGGCCATGGTCAGTCTCCCTCAGAGGTGTCGATCTCGCCACGCCGCGCTCGTTCGGCGGCAAGGCGGTGTTTCTTGGTGTTCTGCGGTGTCGGCTTGGCGGCCGCTTTGGCGGCCTTGGCGCCGCGCTTCGGCGCCTGGCTCTTGGTCGGATCGCTGCGCTTGGCGTGCGGCGGCGGTTCCGGTGCGAGCCCGAGGCTCTGCTTCAGGTCGCGCTCGGCCTGCTTGCCGCGGCGCATCGATTCGGCGATCAGCTCGTCGGTCAGCACCAACCGGGCATCGCCGATGTCGTGCATCGGCAGCAGCACCAGCGGATCTTCGTCCTTGGCGCCGCCCTCGCGCTGCACCCGCACGGCGTCGCCCTCGACGCCGTCGAGCAGGCCGCGGAACCGCTTGCGGCCCTGGTGCGGCACGGCCATCTCGATCTTGACCAAGTGCCCGGCGTAACGGGCGAAATCGGAGCGGCGCACCAGCGGCCGGTCGATGCCGGGCGAAGAGATTTCCAGCCGGTAGGCGCGGTCGATCGGATCGGCGACGTCGAGCACCGGCGACAGCGCTCGCGACACCGCCTCACAATCGTCGATCAGCATGGTGCCGTCGGGCCGCTCGGCCATGATCTGCACGGTGCAGCCGGCGTCGCCTGACACCTTGATCCGAACAAGGCGGTAACCCATTGCCAGCAAGACCGGCTCCGCGACGGCGCTGAACCGCGCCGCGACACCGGGCTCGATCACCAGGCGCGGTTCGGCCAGGGCATCGGTTTCCGGAACGGCTGTGGTCGGCTCGGTCATGTCCTGGGTCAAAGCGTTATAACGTCTCGCCGATAAACGGTATCAAGGTGGTGAATGAGGTCTCGCTCCCGAGGGGGCGACGGTCCGCGTCCCACGATCCAGGTAATAAAAAAGAGCGGGTCCCGCAGGGCCCACTCTCGATACGGATCGTATGAGAATTTCGAAGTAGCGCCGATATAGCGCTTTTTGCGCCCAGCGACAAGAGCTGTCCGGAGCCCCCGCGCTGGGCCGATCCTCGGGGCAGCCGCAGCAAATGCGACGCCGCAGCTCAACGCTTCGTTCATGCAGCCGCTTTAGGTTCCAGTCGTACCAATGCGGCCCGCCCGCGAGAACGATGGATGCCTGCCGCTACATCTCAGCTTCCCGAACTCGATGACATTGTCAGGCAGGGCGATCCCGTCCGGCGTGCTGATGCCGTGCGCCGGATTTCCGACCTGTACATTCGGGGTGCCGAGAGCTTCCAGCCCGATCATGTCGCGCTGTTCGACGGCATCCTGCTGACGCTGGTGCCGGAGATCGACGTCGAAGTTCGCAGCGAATTGGCGCGGCGGTTTTCGGAAATCAGCAATGCGCCGCCCGAATTGGTCCGGCAGCTGGTGCACGATGAAGACATCGGCATCGCCGGACCGCTACTGCGGCGCTCGATGATGCTCGATGATCCGACGCTGGTCGAGCTCGCCAGGCTGCGCGGCCAGACGCATCTGCTCGCCATCTCAGAGCGGCCGAGCATTTCGCCGCCGGTCACCGACGTGATCGTGCGTCGCGGCGACCGCGACGTGGTGCGCAAGGTCGCCAGCAATGCGGGTGCCGAATTCTCCGCGACCGGCTTCAACGGCCTGATCCGCCGCGCTGCGCAGGACGGGGTGTTGGCGATCGCGGTCGGCACGCGGGATGATCTGTCGCCGCCGCGGCTGAAGGATCTGTTGGCGTGCTCGACCGATCTGGTGCGCCGGCGCCTGTTCGAAAGCGCAAGGCCGAGTTCGCGGATCGCGATCAACCGGGCGATGCGCGAGCTCGCCGGCGAGTCGCGGCAGCCGTCGGTGCAGCGCGACTTCGACGCCGCGCAGCGCTCGGTGGTGGAGCTGCACAACAAGGGCGAACTCAACGAAGCGACCGTGCTCGGCTTCGCGCGGGCGCATCAATACGAGGAGACGGTGGCGGCGCTGTCGGCGATGACCGGCACGCGGATCTCCACCCTTGATCAGATGATGTCCGGCGAGCGGCACGACCCGGTGCTGATCCTCGGCAAGGCGCTCGGCTTCGGCTGGGCGACGGTGCGCGCCCTGATCGGGCTGCGGCTGGGGCCGGACCGCTCGGTGGCCTGCCCGGACGTTGAAGAAGCGCAGCACAATTTCGAGCGCCTGGCGCTGTCGACGGCGCAGCGCGTGCTCGGCTTCTGGAAGATGCGGCAGGCCGACGCCTGAGCCGCCCGCGCGGCTGCCAGCTCGCGCGTCTTCTTTCTGCGCAAGCAGTATCCACTTCGGTCAAAATCGCTCTATGCTTGCCTCAACGGCGGGCCAACAGCGCCGACAAGGGAGGATGATTATGCTCAGCGAAGCTGACATCACCACGCATGCCCAGCGTATCCGCGACGACGGCTACACCGTGATCGAACGGGCCGCGGACCCGGCATTGGTCGCGGCGCTGATCAGCGCGGTCGAACGGATCGAGCGTGACCATCAGCTTGGTTGCGCCAAGACGTCGTTCGAAGGCTTCAAGACGCTCCGGGTCAACAACCTGCTCACTTACGACGAGGTGTTCTGGGACGTGCCGCTGCATAGCAGCGTGCTGCCGATCGTCGAGGCCGTGCTCGACAAGGAGTGTTTGCTCTCATCGTTCTGTTCGCTGGTGCTCGGGCCCGGCCAGGAGGCGCAGCCGATTCACGAAGATACGCAACTCATTCCGCTGCCGCGGCCACACATTCCGATCACGCTGAACGCGATCTGGGCGCTGTCGGATTTCACCGCAACCAACGGCGCGACCCGGATCATTCCTGGAAGTCATAAGTACGCGACCTCGCCGGTGTACGGCCAGGACTACGACGCGCTCACCGCGACGATGCCGGCCGGCAGCGTGATGCTGTTCGACAGCGCGCTGTGGCACGGCGGCGGCCCCAACACCTCGGAGGCTCGCCGCTTTGCATTCTCTTGCGCCTATTGTTGGGGGTGGATGCGGCAGCAGGAAAACCTGCAGCTCGGGATTCCGCAGGAGATCGCGCAGCGCTTTCCGCGGCGGCTGCAGGAGCTATGCGGCTACAGCGTGTACAAAGGTCAGTTCGGCCACATCGACAATCACGATCCGATCGAACTGCTCGGACGCGAACGCGGCAAGCGAATGGTGTGGGAGGCGACCGACGTGCGGAACGCCAGGCTCGCCGCGCAGACGAACTAATCGCCGGAGAGATTAGAGTCGTTCGAAACGCAGATAGTTGGCGCGCCGGCCCTCGCGTTCGGCTTTGCGGCCATAGCGCGTCATCGTATAGTTGGGCCAGGGTTTGCGCCAATCGTCGGCGCGCTGGGCGAGCCAGTCGAAGCTCGGCGCACGCAGCAGATGCGCCAGCGTCCAGGCGTTGTAGCCGTCGATGTCGCTGACAAAGCGGAATTCGCCGTGCGGCGTCAACGCGCGTGCCATCGCCGTGACGGTGGCGTCCTGCACGAAGCGACGCTTCCAGTGTCGGCGCTTCGGCCACGGATCGGGATGGATCAGGTCGATCCGCGCCAGCGAGCCGGCCGGCACCCAGGCCAGCAGCTCCGAGGCGTCGCCGGCAAACAGCCGGATGTTGCGGATGTTCTCGGCCTCGATCCGGGCCAGAATCTTCGCCATGCCGTTGACGTAAGGCTCGGCGCCGATGAACCCCGTGTTTGGATGCGCCAGCGCTTCGGCGATCAGGTGTTCACCGCCGCCGAAACCGATTTCGAGCCTCATATGCTCGACCGGAGGATCGAACAATGTCGTTAGCGGTTCGGGCGCCGGAGCGTCGATCTGCAGCGACAGATGCGGCAGCAGGTTCTCGATCAGGTCGGCCTGATGAGCCCGCAGCTTGTGACCCTTGCGGCGGCCGAAGAACGATCCCTGGCCGTGCATCACGACGTCACCATCGTGATCTTCGCCATTGTGATCTTCAGTGTCCGGCGCCGAGTCTGGGTGATCAATATTGAACATCAAGCGACCGCGCTCGCACTTCTTCGACAGGCTGCCCTGCATACAGGACCGCCATCTTGTTTCGACCGTGAACGAAAAACCGGCCCCGCTTATATCATTTGCGGAGGCCGGCGCGACGGAGGTCGATCGATCAGTTCGTCTCGTCCGCTTCGCGCGCGGCGATCCGTTCGACGAGATCGACGATGCTGCGACGAAGCTTGGCATCGGTGATCTTGGTAAAGGCGCGGGTCAGCGCCAGACCTTCGGAAGTCGCGAGGAAGTCGGACACGTATGAAGGCGACGGCGCCTCACTGAAGCCGTTGCCGTTAGCGAGGCCGCCGCTCGGGCCGCCTTCGAACAAGAAGGACACCGGGACCTGCAGGACTTCAGCGATCTGCTGAATGCGGCTGGCGCCGACGCGGTTGGTCCCCTTCTCGTATTTCTGCACTTGCTGAAAAGTCAGACCCAGCGCTTCGCCGAGTTTCTCCTGACTCATGCCCAGCATGATGCGTCGCATGCGCACACGGCTGCCGACGTATTTGTCAACAGGATTGGGCGCTTTAGTCGACATCTCACTCACTCCTCAGGCACGTGCATACGCCAACAGTTAGCGCATGCGGGTTGGAATACGCCTCAAATATTGGAGTCGTCAAATGTCTTTGGAATCCAACGGGGATTCGGCGTTAATTTACGCCGAGGAAAATTCGCGGGCTACGCGAGTGCGAATTTTCTCGAACTTAATCTCTGGTTGCGTCGCCGATCCGCGTATTAGCACGAGCCCGGTGAGCGCTTTCGTAATAGTACAAGCATCATCACTAACGCAACCAGCACGGCTGCAGGAAGTTCGCCCACCCGCGCATAGATCGTCGGTGCCACCGGTGCCGGCAGCCCCGAATCCAGCACCCCTTCGACGCCGAGGCCGAGCTCTGCGACGATCCGTCCGACCGGATCGATCACTGCGGAAACGCCGGTGTTCGCTGCGCGAACAAGCGGCAGGCCCTGCTCGATGGCACGCATCCGCGCCTGCTGCAGGTGCTGATAGGGGCCGCTGGAAATGCCGAACCAGCCGTCGTTTGTGAGATTCAGCATCCAGCCGGGACGGTTGTTGCCGATCGCAATTTCGTCCGGGAAAATGGCCTCGTAACAAATCAGCGGCAGCAGCGGCGGGGCGTTGGGCAGTTCGAGGTTATGACGCGCCACACCGGATAAAAATCCGCCCTGCACCTTGGTAAGTTGGACGAAGCCGATCTTCTCCATCAGATTCTGGTACGGCAGAAATTCGCCGAATGGGACCAGATGGAGTTTGTCGTAGACCGACAAAATGCTGCCATCATGATCGATCGCGTAGATCGAATTGTACGCGCGGGTAATCCGGCGCCCCGGCGGTAATTCAGGCGGGCGGACCGCCCCGGTCAGCAGCACGGTGCCCTTCGGCAGCAGCTCTGCGATCTGCGCCATCGCATCCGCTTCCCGCGACAGGAAGAACGGAAACGCCGATTCCGGCCAGATCAGCAGCGAGACGTCGCGCACCCCGGTCGATTTCGGCCCTGTCGAGCGGTCCGACAGTGACAGATATTTCTGCATCACGTCGGCTTTGGCGGAATAATTGAAGCGCGCGTCCTGCGGCAGGTTGGGCTGCATGATCCGCAGCCGGACGTTGTCGACGAGCTGGGTCGGCGACAATTTGAGTCGAATGCCACCAAACACCGCCATCGCGGCCAGCACGCCCAGTGCGATCGCCGGCGCCGGCCAGCGCCGCTTGCCGGTGGTGCCGCCATCGATCAGCACCGCGGGCGAGGCAAAGATCGCCACCGCCAGCAGCGTCAGTCCCCAGATGCCGATCACCGAAATGCTTTGCGCCAGCGCGAGCGGCTCGGTCAGGGCGTAGCCGAACGCATTCCAGGGAAAGCCGGTGAGCAGGTGGCCGCGTAGCCACTCGCTGATCGTCAGGCTGACGGCGAGCGACAGGATGCGCAGACTATCGGGGCGCCACAACAGCCGTGCCAGCGCGAAGCCGAGCGCGGTGAACAGCGCCAGATAGGCCGGCAAGCCGCATATCGCGGCCGGCAGCAGCCAGGCGAAGGTGTCGGCATCGACCAGAAACGCGTAGCCGATCCAGTACAGGCCGGGGACGAAATAACCGAAGCCGAACCACCAGCCGGCCATCGCCGCAGCGGGGACGCCGCGCCGCTTGCCGGCCGCAGAGCCGTCGATCAGCCACACCGCGATCGGGAAGGTAATGAACAGAACCGGCCAGGCCTTGAACGGCTCCATCGCCAGTGAGGAGAGTGCGCCGGCCAGCAGCGCGATCACAGCGCGCTTCCAGCCCCACGCCAGGATGATGCCCGAGGCGATCCGGCTCAGCACACCCCGACGCGTCACGGCGAACCGGTCCCGTCGCCGGTCATTGGTGATGAGGTGGAGCCGCTGCCGTCCGTGGTCGGCGGCGCAGCGGAATCGGTCGCGGTCTCGCGCCGCCGACTGTCGCGTGTGCGTGGGGCGGGGCGTTCCTTGCGCGGCCCGATCCGCAGCCGCTTCACCCGCCGCGGGTCGGCATCGAGCACTTCGAATTCGAAGGTGCCGGGGCCGGCGATCACTTCGCCGCGCACCGGCAGCCGGCCGACGTGATTGACGAGGTAGCCGCCGAGGGTTTCCACGTCTTCGCCCGCTTCGCCGGTGACGAACTGATCGCCGATCATGGCGCGGACGTCTTCCAGACTGGCTCGCGCATCGGCGATGAACGAGCCGTCGGCCTGGCGCACGATCGACGGCGGCTCGGTCGAGTCGTGTTCGTCATCGATTTCGCCGACGATCTGTTCGACGATGTCTTCGATCGACACCAGGCCGTCGGTGCCGCCGTATTCGTCGACCACCAGCGCCAGATGAATCCGCGCCGCCTGCATCTGGGCCAGCAGGTCGATCGCCCGCATCGATGGCGGCACGTAGAGCAACTTGCGGATGATGCCGGTTTCGGTCAGCGGCATCTTCAGATCGATGGCGCGGAGGTCGAGCCCGGCCGGCAGTGCTTTCTTGCGCTTGGCAACCGTTGCCGGCGGCACCTTGGCCTTGGCGGTCATGAACGCCACGAGGTCGCGGATGTGAACGATGCCGACCGGATCGTCGAGCGTCTCGTTGTAAACCACGAGCCGCGAATGCGCCGCGTCCTGAAACAGGCTGAGCAGTTCGCCGAGCTGGATGTCCTGCTTGATCGCGACGATGTCGGCGCGGTGCACCATGACGTCGGCGATCCGGCGATCGTGCAGCCCGAGGATGTTGCGCAGCATCGTGCGCTCGAGCGTCGAGAAGCCGGAGTCGTCGGGCGGGCTGGTGTCGAGTACGACCTGCAGATCGTCGCGCACCGAGCCCGGCTTCCAGCCGAACAGCGAACGGATCGCACGGATCAGCCAATTGCCGCCATAGGGATGCAGCACTTCGCCCTGGTGCACCACCGCGGGTAACTGACCGCGCGTGGAATCCTGCAGCGAAGCCTGCGAACCGGTCTGAGCTCTGTCGCCGTCGGGCATGTCAGCTCACCCGATCCTGGCCCGCATACGGATCCGGAATCCCGAGCCGCGCCAGGATTGCGCGCTCGGCGTCTTCCATCTCCTCGGCTTCCTGATCGGTCTCGTGGTCGTAACCGACCAGATGCAGGAAGCCGTGCACGGCGAGGTGACTGAGGTGGTGATCGAACGGTTTGTCTTCGTCGTCGGCCTCGCGACGGACGGTTTGATACGCGATCGCGATGTCGCCGAGCATCCGCGGCGCGCCGTCCGGCTGCACCTCGGGTTGGGCAGCGGGAAACGACAGCACGTTGGTCGGCTTGTCCTTGCCGCGGAACGACGCATTCAGCTGGCGGATGTGATCGTCGTCGGTCAGCATCACGGCCAGCTCGGCGCCGCCGGTGTCGCTGTCGATCGCATCGGCGGCGGCTTCGATCGCGCGCAGCACGGTTGCTTCGGCCGATGCTTCGGCCTGCCAGCAATCGGCTTCGATCACGACTTCGGTGAATAGACGAGCACGATGGGTCATCGAGGCAAAATTACTATCCGGGTCCGCCCCGTTGCAATCGGGGTGGCGCCCAGGGCGTGGCTGCGACATCACGACTTACCATTCGCCGGTGACGGCGCTCCTTCGTAGGCGGCGACGATTCGCGCCACCAACTCGTGGCGGATCACGTCCTCGGCCCTGAACTGGACCTGGGCGATGCCCTCGACGCCGGATAGCAACCGGGCCGCTTCGGCCAGGCCTGAGGTCTGGCCGTTCGGCAGGTCGACCTGGCTCGGGTCGCCGGTGATGATCATCCGGCTGTTCTCGCCGAGACGAGTGAGAAACATTTTCATCTGCATCGACGTGGTGTTCTGCGCCTCGTCGAGGATGATCGCCGCGTTGGTCAGGGTGCGGCCGCGCATGAATGCCAGCGGCGCGATCTCGATCTCGCCGGACTGCAGCGCGCGTTCGACGATCCGGGCATCCATCAGGTCGTACAGCGCGTCGTAGATCGGCCGTAAGTAAGGATCGACCTTCTCGCGCAGATCGCCGGGCAGAAAGCCGAGCCGTTCGCCGGCTTCGACCGCGGGCCGCGACAGGATGATGCGGTCGACTTCCTTGCGCTCGAACAGCTGCGCGGCATGCGCCACCGCCAGCCAGGTCTTGCCGGTGCCGGCCGGGCCGACGCCGAATACCAGCTCGTGCCGCTTCAGCGCGCGGATGTAGGAGTCCTGCGCGGCGGTGCGGGCCCGGACCGGGCGCTTGCGCAAATTGATCGCCTCGAACGCGGTGGCGGACGGCTGCTTGGTGTCGAATTCGAACAGCGACCCCTGGGCGATCACGGCGCGGATCGCGCCTTCGACGTCGCCCTGCACTAGATCGTGGCCCGACACCGCCTGGGCATACAGCGTTTCCAGCACGCGCCGGGCTGCATCGCAGCCCTCGCGCGAGCCGCCGATGGTGATGTGGTTGCCGCGCGAATCCACCACCACGCTGAGCCTGCGCTCGATCTGAGCGAGGTTCTGGCCGTAGGGACCGACCAGAGCGGAGGCGGCACGGTTGTCGTCGAAATCGATGACGACCTGGGTTTCAGGCGGGTTCAAGCTGTCGCGATCGGGTTTGCGGCGGGAAACGAACGAAGACGATTCCGGTGCGCTTTTGACCAAGGGGGCTCAGGCTCCTGTGGCGGCCATCGCATCGGCCGGCCGGGAGGTTGCGGATGCGAGTTCGCCGAGCAGGCTGTAGCGTTCGAGGCTGTCGACGCGGACCGGCAGCACCTGTCCGATGATGCTGTCGGGCGCCATCACATGGGCGGGCTGCAGATAAGCGGTGCGGCCGACGATCTGGCCGGGCTTGCGGCCGGCGCGCTCGAACAGGACCTCCACGGTCCGGCCGATCGCGGCCTTGTTGAAGGCCGATTGCTGCTGGTCGATCAATTGCTGGAGCCGCTCCAACCGCTCGTCCATGACCGCTGCAGGCACCATCTCCGGCATGTCCGCCGCGGGCGTGCCGGGCCGCGGGGAGTATTTGAACGAATACGCCCCAGCGTAGCCGATTTGTACGACAAGCGCGAGAGTCGCGGAAAAATCGCGCTCGGTTTCACCCGGGAAACCGACGATGAAGTCCGATGAGAAAGCGATCGCTGCGGAAGCAGAACGGAACCGGTCGATCACGCGGCGATAATCGTCGGCGGTGTGCTTGCGGTTCATTGCCGCCAGGATCCGGTCCGAGCCGGACTGCACCGGCAGATGCACGAACGGCATCAGCGCCGGCAGATCGCGATGCGCGGCCAAGAGATCGTCGTTGACGTCGTTCGGATGGCTGGTCGAGTAGCGCAGCCGGACGATCCCCGGAATCTCGGCCAGTCGCCGCACCAGGCGCCCGAGCGACCAGGCGCGGCCGTCCGGCCCGTCGCCGTGATAGGCGTTGACGTTCTGGCCGATCAGCGTGATTTCGCGGACGCCGTTTTCGGCGAGCCGTTTGACATCCTCGACGATCGCCGCCACCGGGCGCGACATTTCGGCGCCGCGGGTATAGGGCACCACGCAGAAGGTGCAGAACTTGTCGCAGCCTTCCTGAACCGTCACGAAGGCCGAGATGCCGCGAGCACGGATCGCGTCCGGCGCCGGCTGCGGCAGCACGCCGAACTTGTCCTCGATCGGGAACTCGGTCTCCAGCGCCCGGCCATGCTGTTCGGCTTTGGCCAGCAGGTGCGGCAGGTTGTGATAGCTCTGCGGCCCGACCACGACATCGACCACCGGCGCGCGGCGGATGATTTCTTCGCCTTCGGCCTGCGCCACGCACCCTGCGACCGCGATCTGCATCCGCCGGCCTTGGCCTGCGGCCTCGTCACGCGCGACGCGCAGCCGGCCGAGCTCGGAATAGACCTTCTCGGACGCCTTCTCGCGAATGTGGCAGGTGTTCAGGATCACCAGATCGGCGTCATCCACGTTCGCGGTCTCGACAAAGCCTTCCGGCGCCAGCGCGTCCACCATGCGCTGAGCATCGTAGACATTCATCTGACAGCCGTATGACTTGATGTGCAGCTTGCGCGGCGGAGACATTGCGTGCGGGGGCCCAAACAAAAAACGCGCGTTTTCCAGCGCGTTGCCCGTCACTTATAGGCGAAACCCGGCGAAATCCAGCCGCGACCGTCGATTTGCCGCGCGCGGTCTCTCGGGCGGCTAAATTTCTTCAATGATTGTCGTCAGTTGCCGCATGTCGGCAAAACACCGATCGGCCCCGGCGGCGGTCAGCGCGGCCGCGCTGGCCTCGGTGCAATGGCCACCGCCGTGAAAGCCCAGCACGGTCATGCCGGCCGCTTTCGCCCCCAGCACCCCCGGCACGCTGTCTTCGATCACCACGCAGCGCTCCGGGGCGGCTCGCATCTGCGCCGCCGCAAACAGGAACAGATCCGGCGCCGGTTTGCCGTGCGCCACCTGCTCGGCCGAAAACAGATGCGGGGTGAACCGGCCAATGAGACCCGCATGGGTCAGCGCGATTTGGATCCGATCCAGCGTGCCGCTCGAGGCGACGCAGAATGGCTGCTCCAGCGTGTCGAGCGCGTCGGTGACGAACGGGATCGGCTGCAGCGTTTCGGCGAAGGCGCGGAGCAGTGCGCCGAGCAGGTTTGTTTCGATGTCGTCGGCGAAGCGCCGGCCAGTCTCGGCTTCGATCTCGCGCCGGGCCTCGCGACCCGACCGGCCGAGGAAACGCGCCGCGACCTGGTCCGGCGTGATCGGATAGCCGTAGCGGGTCAGCGTTTCGGCATGAACCCGACAGGAGATCAGCTCACTGTCGACCAGGACGCCGTCACAATCGAAGATAACAAGTTCGGGATTCACATCTGCGGCCGGCTGCGATTGAAACTAATAACGCCGCGAGCCGGTAAGCTCGCGGCGATCGGCAGCTGCGTCGGGCGTGCTACCGGCTCAGGACTTATCGTCTTCGAGCGGCACGCAATACAGTTCGAGCCGATGGTCGACCAGCTTGTAGCCGAGGCGGCGGGCGATCTCGGCCTGCAGCTTCTCGATCTCTTCGTTGGTGAATTCGATCACCTTGCCGTCACGCAGGTTGATCAGGTGGTCATGATGGCTGTCGCGCATCTGCTCGTAGCGGGCGCGGCCTTCACGGAAGTCGTGACGCTCGATGATGCCGGCATCTTCGAACAGCTTGACGGTGCGGTACACCGTCGAGATCGAGATCTTGTCGTCGATCGCAACGCAGCGGGTGTACAGTTCTTCGACGTCGGGATGATCTTCCGACTCCGCCAGAACTCGCGCGATCACGCGGCGCTGCTCCGTCATGCGCATGCCGGTGGCGGCGCAGCGGGCTTCGATTTCGGTTGCCTTGGGTTCGGACATCGGCGTCAACGTGGTTGCGGGTGAATGGTTATTGGGCATTGTTCTGCCACTGTAAGGCGATCAGGACAAGTCGCGACGCATTATCAATGCGTTCAATTGTTCCCCGTTGGGCTGTCGGTAATAGCGCTCGCGTCGGCCAACCACCTGAAAACCGGTACGATTGTAGAGTCGTCGTGCCGGCTGATTGTTTTCCTCCACCTCGAGAAACACCGTGGCGACGCCACGTCCTGCGAGATGGCCGAGGTGAGTCAGCAGCATTTCACGCGACAGACCGCGGCCGCGATACGAGGCTGCGATCGCAATTGATAGAATTTCGGCTTCGTCCGCGCCGATCCGCGATGCAACAAATCCGATGATTCGCCGGCCGACCCGCAGTCGGTGCACCAGCGTATTGCGCTCGCTCAAAAGGTCGGCGAATTCCTGTTCGTCCCAGCCGCGATGAAACGAAGCGGCATGCAGTTCGGCGAGCTTCGGCGCGTCGCGCAGCGTCGCCGTTTCGACCACAGCGTCGGCGTAGCCCCAGAATTCGGCCAGCCAAGTCATCATTGATGGCACATAAGGCAGCGCGTCATGCGGCGGGCTGCGCCGATTGAGCGATGGGATCAATCTTCGGCTTGGCGTCCGGCGGCCGCAAATAGAACGGTTTGGCGGGTGCGGCTTCCGGTGTTGCTGCTGCACCAAGCCAGGCGAGCCAGCCGATATCCGGCGCGGGGCGCTGATCCACTGCAAGTGGCGGCGGGGTCAGGGCCGGCCAGCGATCGGCAAGCAGCTGCGCGGCGTTGCCGACCAGCCGCGGCGCGCCGTAACGCGCGGCTTCCAGCGCTTCGGCGATCGGCGCCACCCGCGGGCGTATAATCATCGTGCCGTTGCCGGCGACGAGCTGGTAGTAGACGTGGTCGTGACGGGCATCGATCACCGACAGGATCGGCGTGTCGTCGGTCTCGCTCACCAGCGGCGCCGCGAACGCTGACAGCGTCGTCAGCCCGACGACCGGCTTGGCGGCTGCGAGTGCGATACCGCGCGCAGCCGAAAGGCCGACCCGGAGGCCGGTGAAACTACCAGGCCCGGTGGTCACCGCGATGCGGTCGATATCGAGAAAACCGATCCCGGATGCGTCCATCACCCGGCCGAGCAGCGGCATCAGGGCTTCGGCGTGGCCACGCTGCATCGCCTGCAATTCGCCCGCGAGCAGCCAATTAGCCTCGGTATCCAGCACCGCGGCTGCGCAGGCGTCGAGCGCCGTATCAATGGCGAGGATCAGCATCCGGCTAACATATCAGCAATGCGACGGTTGCGTCATGTCCCGGGCGGGTCGATCGACAACTATTCGGACGGAGGGCATGGCGCGGTGCGTCATGCCTGTTTGTCGTGCCTGCCTAGCGTTGCGGCAGCTATCGGTCAGGTGACCGGGCGGACTTCCACCACTTCCGGCACGAAGTGCTTCAGCAGGTTCTGGATGCCGTGCTGCAAGGTCGCGGTCGACGACGGGCAGCCGGCGCAGGCGCCGCGCATGTTGAGATAGACGATGCCGTCCTTGAAGCCGCGGAATGTGATGTCGCCGCCGTCATTGGCGACCGCCGGGCGCACCCGCGTTTCGATCAGGTCCTTGATGATCTCGACCGTCTCGGCGTCGCCCTCGGCGTAGAACTCGTCGTCATCGCCATCCTCGCCGTCCGACTTGCCGTCGGCCAGGATCGGCGCGCCCGACATGTAGTGCTCCATGATGGCGCCGAGGATCGCGGGCTTGAGGTGCTGCCACTCGCCCTTGTCCTTGGTGACGGTGACGAAGTCGGTGGCATAGAACACGCCGCTGACGCCATCGATGTCGAACAGCCGCGCCGCGAGCGGCGAGCGGGCCGCCTGGGCCGCATCGGTGAATTCCAGCGTGCCGCTGTCGAGCACGGTCCGGCCGGGAATGAATTTCAACGTGGCCGGATTGGGGGTCGGTTCGGTCTGAATGAACATCGATTGTCTCCGTCGTCGCCGGTTCAAGGCCGGTGCGTAGGCTTCTCCTAGCAAATAGCGCTCGGAAACGCACGGTCAACCCGCGGGCTCTCCCGGAGGTTGCTGAAAGTCGCTGACAACGCTCACGTTTTCGAGGGCCGCACAGGCTCAGGCGAGGGCGTCGATGTCGTCGTCGGTGAGGCTGGAGGCGACCATCATCACCGGCACCGGGAAGGTGCCGAGATGGCGCACCATCGCGGTGACGATCGGACCCGGTCCTTCCGGGCCATCATCGGCCGCCAGCACCAGCATGACGATGTCGACGTCCTGGTCGATCACCTTGCGCACCTGGGCGATGGTGTCGCCTTCGCGGATCACCCGCTCCGGCGTGATCCCGGCGACGCCGTTGGCGCGGCCGGAGGCGCGGTCGAGCGCAAGCTCCGCAGTCTCGATCGCTTCGGCGCGCATCACGTCGGCGACGCCGAGCCATTGCTGGTTCTTGTCGAGGATCTCGATGACGCGCACCATCACCACGCCGCCGCCGACCCGCACCGCCCAGCGGCTGCCGTAATACACCGCGCGATCCCACTCGGCGGTGTCGTCGACGATCACCAGACATTTCGGCTTGTGGCCGGATTCATAGCTCCGTCGCTGGCTGCTCATTGGTGCCCCCGGAGTTCCCAAGCGCGCGCCCGCGCAACGACGCGATGCTGCCATGGCGACAGCGGGCAGGACAAGCGGGCGTCTCGGACACGACGTCATGCGCGGGCTTGACCCGCCTGCGGGGCCGAAGCCCTTCGGCGCGGCGAAGGCCCGCGCATCCATCCAATCTTGCAAGAGTCCTTTGAAGAAGATGGATGGCCGGGTCGAGCCCGGCCATGACGGGAGCGTGCGAAGCCTCAGCCCTTCTTGCGCACCATGCCCATGATGTCCTTCACGGCCACCATGGTTTCGGCAGCGATCGCACGGGCGCGGTCGCTGCCGTCGGCAAGCACTGAGTCGACATAGGCATGGTCGGCCGAGAGTCGCTTCATTTCGCCGGCGATCGGCGACAGCTTGGTCACGGCGAGGTCGACCAGATTCGACTTGAAGGCGGAGAACTGTGCGCCGCCGAACTCGGTCAGCACGTCGGTCTTCGGCTTGCCGGACAGCGCGGCGTAGATGCCGACCAGATTGTCGGCTTCAGGGCGGGTCTCCAGGCCCTTTTCTTCGCTCGGCAGCGGCTCCGGATCGGTCTTGGCCTTCTTGATCTTCTGCGCGATCGCGTCGGCATCGTCGGTCAGGTTGATGCGCGAGTAATCGGAGGGGTCCGACTTCGACATCTTCTTGGTGCCGTCGCGCAGGCTCATCACCCGGGTCGCCGGGCCGGTGATCACCGGCTCAGGCAGCGGGAAGTAAGCGTCGCCGAAGCCCTGCGCCGCAATCGATGCCGAGAAGTCGTTGTTGAACTTCTGGGCGATGTCGCGGGTCAGTTCGACATGCTGCTTCTGGTCCTCACCGACCGGAACGTGGGTGGCGCGATACACCAGAATGTCGGCGGCCATCAGCACCGGATAGTCGTACAGGCCGACCGAGACATTCTCGCGATCCTTGCCGGCCTTCTCCTTGAACTGAGTCATGCGGTTCAGCCAGCCGAGCCGCGCGATGCAGTTCAGCACCCAGGCCAATTCGGAGTGTTCCGCCACCTGGCTCTGGTTGAAGATGATCTGCTTCTTCGGATCGATGCCGGACGCGATGAACGCCGCGGTCACTTCGCGGATGTTCTTGCGCAACTCGTCCGGACCGCCCCAGACCGTCACCGGAACGGTGATCGCATGCAGGTCGACGACGCAGTAAACGCAATTGTGCGTCTCCTGCATCTTCACGAAGTTCACGATCGCGCCGAGGTAATTACCGAGATGCAGATTGCCGGTCGGCTGGATGCCGGAGAATACCCGCTGCGTGATGGCCATGATCGTGATTCCCGCGCTTGGTCTGGAAAAGGCGCCGTGAAGTGGCACAGCTGCGCTAGTCGCGCAAGCCGCGTGGCTGCCGCAGCGCGCGGAGCACCCCATCAGGACGAATGACGCCGGACAGCATTAAAACTGCGGCATAGACGATTAGACCGCCGCCGATCAGCACCGCGAGCGCCGCACCTTGGACCAAAGTGGAGCCTGTCGCCATCAGCGGCAGCACCACGCCGGCGGCGAACCACAGCAGCGCGCCCATCACCAGGGATGCAAGCACGATCAGCACCACCCGGCGCCGCGCCGGCGCATCGATGGTGACCCCGAAGCGCTGCACGCCGCGCCCCAGCAGCAGGGCTGCGTTGCTCCAGGCGCCGAGGCTGATCGCGGCCGCGACCCCGGCGGCGCCGAACAGCCGGCCGAGCAGCACGGCGGCAACCAGCGCGACCGCGACCGAGATCAGGGTCGCCACGAGCGGCGTGCGGGTGTCTTCGCGGGCGAAGAACGCGGCCGACCAGTTCTTGGCCAGCACCTGAGCGGGCAGGCCGACCGCCAGCACCGCCAGCGCCTGGGCGGTGGCGGCCGAGTCCGCGGCGCTGAACGCGCCGTGTTCGAACAACAGCCGCACGATCGGTTCGGCCAGCACGATCAGTCCGAAGGTCGCAGGCAGCGCCACCCCGACCGCCAGTTCCAGACCGCGCGAGGCGGCTTCCGACAATGCGGTCCGATCGCCGCCGCGAACCGCCCGCGCCAGTTCCGGCACCAGCACCGCGCCCATCGCAACGCCGACGATGCCGAGCGGCAGCTCGATCAGCCGGTTAGCGAAGTACAGCCATGACACTGCCGCCGGCTGCGCCGAGGCGATGATGGCGCCGGCGACGATCAGGAGCTGCGGTCCGGAATTGGCGATCATCCCGGGGATCGCCTTGGCGAAGAATGTCCGCATCGCCGCGTCGAAACCGGCGCGCAGCGGTGTCGCCAGCCGTTCGCCGCGGCCGTTGACCGCCAGGATCGAAAGCTGCAGCAACCCGGCAACCCCGACGGTGCCGGACAGGATCAGCGCCGCAAGGCTCGGGTCGTTGTGGCCGAGCAGCAGCACTGCCGTGACGACGATCAGCGATATGTTGAATAACAGCGGCGAGAACGCGGTAAGGCCGACTTTGCCTTGCGCGTTGAATAGTCCCATCATCACCGCGACCGGGCCGGCGAAGGCCAGATATGGCAGCATCAGCCGGGCGTCGCGGGTTGCCATCAGTAGTGCGGGCTGGCCGATGAAACCGGGGGCCAGCACCGCGATCAGTAGCGGCATGAACACGCCGAGCAGGATCGCCAGCAGCACCGTCGCCAGCGCAATGCTGCCGAGCAGCCGCCCGGCGAACGCGGCCGCTGCCACGGGACCGTTGTGTTCGCGCACTTTCAGCCACGCCGGCACCAGCGCGGCGTTGAGCGCGCCTTCGGTGAGTAGCCGCCGCGTCACGTTGACGAGCTGAAACGCCAGCAGGAACGCATCCGCCGCCACGCCGGCGCCGAGCAGCGCCGCGACCAGTGCGTCGCGAACGAATCCCAACAAACGTGACGACAGAGTCCCTGCGGAGACGGTGAGCAGCGGGCGAAGCATCCCGGCCTTATAGCCGGATTGCCGGCGCAACGGCCCGGCGCAGCTCGGTTTAGTGGCCGATTGGTAAAGGGGGTGGCCCTGTTGGCCGGTAGGCTTCCTCACTCCCGCCGTCATGGCCGGGCTCGACCCGGCCATCCAACCTTCTCAAAAGAGCATCTTGCGAAGACGAGGAATGCGCGGGCCTTCGCCGCGCCGAAGGGCTTCGGCCCCGCAGGCGGGTCGAGCCCGCGCATGACGACCTTGGGAACCACCCTCGCTTGCGGCTGCCGACCCGAACATGATAGGTCGGCCCGCCTTTCGCGCGGCCGGCGACGCACCGGCCCGACCCGCACAATCCGCGGGGTTTTCCTTATTTCTCCCCGTTATGGATCGAATTCGATGAGCTCAGCCCAATACGATGTCCTCGCCATCGGCAACGCGATCTTCGACGTGCTGGTCCGCACCGAAGAGGACTTCCTGGTCAAGCACGGCATGGCCAAGGGCGGCATGGCGCTGATCGATGAAGCCCGCGCCGCGGCGATCTATGCCGACATGGGCCAGGCCACCGAGATGTCCGGCGGCTCGGCCGCCAACACCATCGTCGGGCTGGCTTCGTTCGGCGCCCGCACGGTCTATCTGGGCAAGGTCAAGGACGACCAGATCGGCAAGCTCTACACCCACGACATCCGCGCCGCAGGCGTCACCTTCGACACCAAGCCGGCGACCGACGGCCCGGCGACCGGCTGCTCCTACATCCTGGTGACGCCGGACGGCCAGCGCACCATGAACACGTATCTCGGCGCGGCGCAGGACCTGTCGCCTGCCGATATCGACGAGGCCAAGATCGCCGCCTCGGCCATCACCTATCTCGAAGGCTATCTGTGGGATCCGCCGCAGGCCAAGGAAGCGTTCCTGAAGGCCTCGAAGATCGCCCACGGTGCCGGCCGCAAGGTGGCGCTGACGCTGTCGGATGCGTTCTGCGTCGACCGCTATCGCGGCGAATTCCTCGAGCTGATGCGCTCCAAGACCGTCGACCTGATCTTCGCCAACGAGGCCGAGCTGCACTCGCTGTACCAGACCTCGGATTTCGATGCCGCGCTGACTCTGCTGGCTCAGGACGTCGCGCTCGGCGTCGTCACCCGCAGCGAAAAGGGCTGCGCGGTGGTCGACAAGGACGGCGTGACCTTGGTGCCCGCGACCGCAATCGATCAGCTGGTCGACACCACCGGCGCCGGCGACCTGTTCGCGGCCGGCTTCCTGTTCGGCCTGGTCCGCAATCTCGGCTACGAAAACGCCGGCCGCCTCGGCGCGTTGGCCGCTGCCGAAGTGATCCAGCACATCGGCGCCCGCCCGCAGGTGTCGCTGAAGGAATTGGCGCAGCAGCACGGGCTGGCGGTGTAGGTCGAGGCGACACAGCGGGCCTTTGAACCCCCACCTCTCTTTTGTCATTCCGGGGCGCGAGCGCAGCTCGCGAGCCCGGAATCCATAACCCCTGTTTGTTGTTAGTTCTGCAAAGTGCCGCCACCACGGCGCCTCACCGAGAGTCCAGGGAGTATGGATTCCGGGTTCGCGCTCCGCGCGCCCCGGAATGACGAACGAGACATCATCGAGCTAACTACGCCGTCTTTGCCGCCTTCAGGCCGAGCTTGGCCTCGACCTTCTCGCGCATGATGAATTTCTGGATCTTGCCGGTCACCGTCATCGGGAATTCGTCGACGAATTCGATGTAGCGCGGGATCTTGTTGTGGGCGATCTGGCCCTGGCAGAACGCGCGGACGTCGTCGGCGCTCAGCGTTTCGCCGGGACGCGGGCGGACCCAGGCGCAGAGTTCTTCGCCGTAGCGGTCGTCGGCGACGCCGAAGATCTGGACGTCCTGAATCTTCGGGTGGCGATACAGGAATTCCTCGATCTCGCGCGGATACAGGTTTTCGCCGCCGCGGATCACCATGTCCTTGATGCGGCCGACGATGTTGCAGAAGCCTTCGTCGTCGATGGTGGCGAGGTCGCCGGTGTGCATCCAGCCGGCGGCATCGAGCACGTCGGCGGTCTTCTCCGGCTCGTCCCAATAGCCCAGCATCACGCTGTAGCCGCGGGTGCAGAGTTCGCCGCGCTGGCCGCGCGGCACGACCTTGCCGTTGAGATCGACAACCTTCACTTCGACATGCGGATGAATGCGGCCGACGGTCGAGACCCGGCGGTCTTCCGGATCGTCGACAGCGCTCTGGAAGCTGACCGGGCTGGTCTCGGTCATGCCGTAGGCGATCGTGACTTCGCGCATGTTCATCGCATCGTTGACGCGGCGCATCACTTCGACCGGGCACGGCGCCCCCGCCATGATGCCGGTGCGCAGTGACGACAGATCGAAGCTGGCGAAGTCCGGGTGATCGAGCTCGGCGATGAACATCGTCGGCACGCCATACAGCGCCGTGCATTTCTCGCGCGATGCGGTCTGCAGCGTCACCAGCGGATCGAAGCCTTCGCCGGGATACACCATGGCGGCGCCGCAGGTGACGGAGGCGAGGTTGCCCATCACCATGCCGAAGCAGTGATACAGCGGCACCGGAATGCAGATGCGATCCGCCGCGGTCAGTTTCATCGCGCGGCCGACGAAGTACCCGTTGTTGAGGATGTTGTGATGCGTCAGCGTCACGCCCTTGGGCGAGCCGGTGGTGCCGCTGGTGAACTGGATGTTGACCGCATCGTCGAACTGCAGCTCGCTTGCGAACGCCGCGATCTGGTCGCGGTGGCGCGCGCCGCCCATGGCCGCAACCTCATCGAACGCAATCGTGCCCGGCGCCTTCGGTCCGCCGATCTGGATCACGGTGCGCAGCTTCGGCAGCTTGGCTGATTGCAATGCGCCGGGCGGCGAGGTCGCCAGCTCCGGGATCAGCGTGTTCAGCATCTCCATGTAGTGCGAGGTCTTGAACGCGGTGGCGGTCACCAGCGCGGCGCAGCCGACCTTGGCGAGCGCGAATTCCAGCTCGCTCAGCCGGTAGGCCGGATTGATGGTGACCAGGATCAGTCCCGCTTTGGCGGCGGCGAACTGCGTCAGCGTCCATTCCGGCCGGTTCATCGACCAGATGCCGATGCGGGCGCCGCGCTCCAGGCCGAGCGCAACAAAGCCGGCGGCCAGCGCATCCACGCGTGCAGCGAAGTCGCGCCAGGTCCAACGGGTGTCATGGCTGGGTGAAACCAGCGCTTCGCGATCGGGCCACAGCGCCACCGCGCGGTCGAGTGCCTGGCCGATGGTGATTCCGAGCAGCGGCGCGTCGGAGACGCCGCAGACATAGCTGGGGGTCGAGCTGGTCACGTCCTTGGTCCTCGCCTTAGCGCCCGGACGGTTTGGAGTGCCGGGTCGTCATCGTGTGGGCTTGTCGCCTCTTTCACGAAGCATAGCGCCGCCGGCAGGGCATTGCGACCCCGCCGGCGGCGCTAGAGATTTAGGCTGCCTGCTGTCCCGCGCCGAGGCCGGCATAGACTCCGCGTTCGAACGCGGCGAATGCCTCCAGGCACTTGGCGTCGGCGAACGGCAAGACCTGCATCAGGATCACGCCGCAGACGTCGCGGGTCGGATCGATCCAGTAATAGGTATTGGCGAGCCCGGCCCAAGCGAGGCTGCCCGGGCTGCGGCCCTCCGGCGTTTTCTCGGTGTTGATCAGGAAGCTGAGGCCCCACTTCTTGGTCATGCCGGGATAGAGGTCGACGTCGTTGGTGGCGAAGGCGATCGCCGAGTTCAGCTTGGTGACGTTGAGATCGCCGATGTGGTTCTGGCCCATCATCGCCACGGTCTCAGGCTTCAGCACCTGGTTGCCGTTGCCGCGGCCCTTGTTGAGGATCATCTGGGTGAACTTCAGATAGTCCGCCGCGGTGCCGTACAGGCCGCCGCCACCCATGTGGAATTCCGGCTCCTGCGCGACCTCGAACGGAATCGGCGACAGCGAGCCATCCTCGCCGCGCGCATGCACCGCGACCAGCCGCTTCCGCTGGTCGTCGGTGATCTTGAAGCCGATGTCGGTCATGCCGAGCGGCGCAAACAAATGATCGCGCAAATATGCGTCGAGCTTCATGCCGCTGGCGGCCTCGACCGCCTTGCCGGCGAAGTCGATGTTGATGCCGTACTCCCAGCGCGTGCCCGGATCTGACGCCAGCGGCGTCTTCAGTGCGGCTTCCTGACAGCCGATGATGCCGGGGATGCCGTGCCGCTCCATGTACTTCACCATGTCGGCGTTCCACATGTCGTAGCAGAATCCGGCGGTGTGGGTGAGCAATTGCCGCAGCGTGATCGGCGATTTGGCCGGCCGGGTCTTCGGCGTACCGTCGGCATCGAATCCGTCGAGCACCAGCGGCTGGGCGAGATCGGGCAGCAGCTTGCCGATCGGCTCGTCGAGCGACAGCTTGCCCTGCTCGACGAGCTGCATCGCGGCAGCGGCGGTGATCGCCTTGGTCATCGATGCGATCCAGAACACGCTGTCGGTGGTCATCTGCTCCGGCTTCGACAAATCGCGCTTGCCGTACGCGCCCTGGTACAACACCTCCTGCGAATTGCCTGCGATGGCCACGACGCCGGGGATGTCGCCGCGCTCGCTCATCTGGCGCAAGCTCTGGTCGATCGGGTTGCTGCTTTGCATGTTGTCCTCCCTTGTTTGCTTGGCAGTTTTCTAAAGCGGCCGGATTGTTCACCGAGCGGTTCCGCTGGGCAAGCGTTAACGAGGTCGGGCGACAAAGTCTCGCATCTGCGAGCGGCGACGAATTCGTGCCGGGAACGAACGGGTAGGCGTGGCGTTCACAAAGTCGCCGCAGTGTTGAACCTAGCGGCCGCAGCCGCCGTCCAACCCAAAGTTGCGACGCCCCCGCCCGGAGCACCGAGATGATCCCGACCTGGAGTGACTGGAAGCGCTATCCGCAGCCCGGCCGTGGCGGCAATATCGAGGCGCCGGTCAGTCCCGGGATCTACGAAGTGCGTTACGCGCAGACCGGCGCGCTGTACGGCTTCGAGGCGGTCGACAATCTCGCGGTCGCACTGGCGCAGCTGCCGGTCAAATCGGCACGTGCTGGATCGTGGTTCGGCCGCCGCACCGCACAGCCGTTCCCGGAGCTTGAGTATCGCGTCTGCGCCACCACTTCGCGCGCTCATGCCCGCACCGCCGCCGAACGCATGATCAATCTGCGCAGCACCTGGATCGCCGGCGCCGCCTGAACGTGGTGCACCGCGGCCTCGATTCGCGGCCGCGAAAGCGTGCGGTGATGCGCAGGACGATGCCGGGCCGGCGCTGTGCGCCGCGCGATCTCTGCCTATATTGACCGGCGACAGGGGCCATCGCGGTCCCGCTGCGATCCACCAGCAACGCCGGAGCATTCCATGTCACCCACCGCCGCCGCCCGCACCGCCGATCAAGCCACCTCGCTGCGCGATCGACTGAAGGACCCGTCGCTGCTGCGCGAGCAGTGCTACATCGGCGGCGCTTGGTCGGGCACGTCGACGATTGCGGTGACCAATCCGGCCAATGGCCAGACGATCGCCAAGGTGCCGCATCTCGGCGCCGCCGAGGCCACCCAGGCGGTCGAAGCAGCCGCGCAGGCCTTTCCGGCCTGGGCCAAGCTCACCGCCAAGCATCGCTCCAACATCTTGCGCAAATGGTTCGAGCTGATCCTCGCCAACCGCGAGGATCTGGCGCTGATCCTCACCACCGAACAGGGCAAGCCGCTTGCCGAGGCGCTCGGCGAAGTTGATATCGGCGCCGCCTATGTCGAGTTCTTCGCCGAAGAGGCGCGTCGGGTGTATGGCGAAACCATCCCGACCCAGCGTGCCGATGCCCGGCTGATCGCCATCAAGCAGCCGATCGGCGTCTGCGGCGCGATTACGCCATGGAATTTCCCGAGCTCAATGATCACCCGCAAGGTCTCGCCGGCGCTGGCGGCGGGATGCACCGTGGTGCTGAAGCCGGCCGAGGAAACGCCGCTCAGCGCCTTCGCGCTGGCGGCGCTGGCCGAAAAGGCCGGCGTGCCGAAGGGCGTGTTCAACGTCCTCACCGGCGACGCGCCGGCGATCGGCAAGGTGCTGTGCGAACATCCGGCCGTGCGCTTCGTCGGCTTCACCGGCTCTACCGAAGTCGGCAAGATCCTCTACAAGCAGGCGTCGGTCGGGGTGAAGAAACTCGGTCTCGAACTCGGCGGTAACGCCCCGTTCATCGTGTTCGACGATGCCGACGTCGACGCCGCGGTCGAAGGCGCGATGGTGTCGAAATATCGCAACATGGGTCAGACCTGCGTCTGCGCCAACCGGCTCTATGTGCAGGACGGCGTTTACGACGCGTTCGTCGAGAAGCTCGCCGCCAAGGTCAAGGCGATGAAGGTCGGCGACGGCACCGAGCAGGGCGTCACGCAAGGTCCGCTGATCAATGAGGCCGCGGTCGAGAAGACCGAGCGGCACATTGCGGATGCGCTGTCGAACGGCGCCAAGGTGATCACCGGCGGCAAGCGCCATGCGCTCGGCGGCACCTTCTTCGAGCCGACCGTGCTGGCCGATGTTCGGCCCGACGCGCTGGTGGCGCATGAAGAAACCTTCGGTCCGCTGGCGCCGGTGTTCCGCTTCAAGGACGAAGCCGAAGTGATCCGGCTCGCCAACGCCTCGCCGTTCGGCCTCGCCAGCTATTTCTACGCCCGCGATTTGGGCCGCGTCTGGCGCGTTGCAGAAGCGCTGGAGAGCGGCATGGTCGGCGTCAACACCGGCCTGATCACCACCGAAGTCGCCCCGTTCGGCGGCGTCAAGGAATCCGGCCTCGGCCGCGAAGGCTCGCATCACGGCATCGAAGAGTATGTCGAGATCAAATACGTGATGATGGCGGGGATCTGAGAGCAGCCTCGTCGATGAACGGCGCGCCGGATGACGCGCCGTTCGTCGTTGGGGCTATTGCTGGCCGAGCGGGGTCGGCGGTTGCACGCGTGTCACCGGCGGCGGAGCCCAGCGGCCGGTCAGGGCTTCCTGTTTGGGTGCGTACATCCGCATCGTCAGGGTAAACGGTCCTTTCGGCGCCGGCAGCCAGTTCGATTCGCGCTCGGTGCCGGGGTTGGCGTTCTGGATCACGAGGTCGAGCGAGCCGTCGGCGTTGGGCTTCAGCGGCATCCAGCTGCTCAGCGCCTGGCGCTGCAGCGCGTTCGGCACCGGGAAGCCGTCGGAATCGTACAGCGTCAGCGACCAGAACGCGTCGACCGGCGGCGTGGCGCCTTTCTGGAAACGCAGCACGTAGTTGCTGGTGCCGTCGAGCGGCTTGCTGGTTTCGTCGGCGATGTTGACCGGGTAGATCGCGTCCTCAGGCACGTTGGCGCCGAGCCCGAACTGGGCGACGATCGCGCGTTTCAGGTAGTAATTGCCGTACACCCCCATGGTGTCGATGTTCATGCTCCAGCCATTGGTCACGCGGGCCATGGTCGGCATCTTCCAGCTCATCAGCTTCAGCGCCTCGGCCGGTGCTGCGCCCAATGCCTTGCGCACATTGGGGGCGGCTTTGTCGAGATCGAAGCTCTTGCCCGGCTCCAGCCCGATCCGGCGCAGCCGCGCGATGATCGGCTGGTCGGTGATATGCGGCGGGTTCTGTTTCAGGAGCTCGGCCGCGTAGGCGAAAAACTGGCCGGCCGGCATGCTGTCGACCTGCTGCTTCGGCGGCGTCTTCATGTCGATCGCCGGATCGGGCAGGAAGGCCGGGGCCGGTCCCGGCGGCTTGCCCCATTGCGATAGCGGCGTCGCGGTGTAGCCGGCCTGGATCTGGTGCACCGCGGCGTAGTCCGCCGGCCCGTCGGTCTTGGTGCGGCCGATGATCCAGATGATCGGCGTCGGCGCTTCGATCCGCTGCAATCCAGCCGGCACTGCGCCGCTCCAGCCGGGCGCGGTGACCAGGAATTTCTGCGCCTGCGTGCCGGTGGTGCGCCAGCCGGGCGAGGCGAACACGTCGGTCCACATATCGAGCATCGGTAGCAGGTAGTAGCGGCCGTTCGTGTCGGGCGCCGTCACCACTATCGGCTCTCGCGCCAGATCGAGCCAGGCGATCGAATACAGCGTATCGAAATTCGGCCGCACGATCGTCTTGAAATCCGCCGGCGGATAGGCCGGCACGCTGACGAAGCTGTTCATCGGCCCTTTGCCGAACTCCTTGCCCGCCTCGACATTGGTCGATTGCTTGCGGGTAAGGTCCATCGTCACCAGCGGATAGAAGTACAAATAAGCATCGATCCCGAGGCTCAGCGCCTCCTCGTCGGAGACCGGCGCCGGCTCGCTTCGCGCGGGCGCCGTCATCAGCAGCAGCGCGGCCGTTGCGGCCGCCGACATTGCCTTCAACCAGCCAATCATGTTGCCGTCCTCCCTCGACGCATCGCAGATGGCGTTCCGGGCAGGATGCTGAGTTGAGTGCCGGCTGAGCTATGACGCAGGTCAAACGGCCAGAAGCTCGATCGTCGAGACTGGAAGCTGACTGGTAACTCTACGAAGTCACTGCCGCAGCATGATCAGTGGGTCGGCGGTATCAGGCACCTTGCGCCACTGCGCATTGTCGTCGGCCTCGAACCGCCAGCTATCGCCGTTCGGCGCCACCAGCAGCATTGCACCATGCTCGAGCCGCCACATCGTCGGGCCGAAGCCGGCGATCTGCGCATCGCAGCGCGGCTTCAGGAATGCCTGGAAATTATCGTTGCCGGCTTCGGTATTGGTGAGTGTCAGGCCGCAGACCTGGCGGCCGTTGCCGCGCACCATCGTCCAGTCACCGATCATCTGCTCCATCGATTTGGCGAGCGAGCGGGCTGCGACCAGGTTCTGCAGGATGTAGATCCCTTCGCCGTCGCGATGGCCTTCGAAGATGCCGCTCTCGACCTCGGTGAAATCGATCACCGAGTCGCCGTCGGCGGTCTCCAGCCGGACGATGTCGAGGCCTTTGACGTCCCAGGCGACGATCGCCTTGGTGAACGGCAGCGTCTTGGCGCAGTCCGGCTCGAGAGTCAGTTTCAGCCCCTTGGCGGCGGGTTCGGACGTCAGCGTGACGACGCAGGTCTTGCTGCGTTCGGTGGTCGCCAGCTCCCACTGGCCGACCATCTCCTTCTTCATCGAGGCTGCGTCCTGCGCCGCGGCGACAGACGCGAGCAGCGCCGAGAGGATCACCGTGCCGAACGCGCGCCACATCGTCAGCGGCCTTTCACCGGAGTTTCGGCCACCGGCGTCAGCGGCCGCTGGCCTGCGAACCAGGCTTTCAGATTGTCGACCACCAGCTGGTTCATCGCATTGCGCGTCACCACCGAGGCCGAGCCGATATGCGGCAGCAGCACCACGTTGTCCATCGCGCGCAGCTCTTCGGGAACGTTCGGTTCGGCCGCGAATACGTCGAGGCCGGCAGCGAGAATCTTGCCGGACTTCAGGGCGTCAATCAGCGCCGCTTCGTCAATCACCGAGCCGCGCGCGACGTTGATCACCACGCCGCGCGGCCCGAGCGCATCGAGCACCTCGGCGTTGATCAGCTTGGCGGTGGTGGGGCCGCCCGGGGTGATCACCACCAGGGTATCGACCTCCTTGGCCATCTCGATCAGGTTCGGATAGTGCTGGTAGGCGACGCCGGGCGCCGGATTGCGCGAGTGATACACCACCGGCACCAGCGAGGCGTCGAGCCGGCGGGCGATCGCCTGACCGATCCGGCCCATGCCGACCATACCGACCTTGCGGTCGCGCAGCGACCCGGTGCTGAGCGGATAGTCCTGGGTCTGCCACTGTCCGGCGCGGACGTATTTGTCGGCACGAATGAACTCGCGCAACGTCGCGATCAGCAGCCCGAGCGCGGTATCGGCGACTTCCTCGGTGAGCACGTCGGGGGTATTGGTGACGATCACGCCATGCTGCGCCGCCCAGGCGGAGTCGACATGGTCGTAGCCGACGCCGAAGCTCGCCACGATTTCGAGTTTCGGAAACCGCGCCAGCATCGCCGCGCCGGTCGGCACCAGGCCGGTGACCGCGATCCCGCGGATGCGGCCGCGAGCCTCGTCGCTCAGCTTTTCGAGGTCATCGGCACGCTCACATTTGTGCAGCACATAACCGGCCGGGAAGCCCTGATCGATGACCTCCTTGCGGGGGCCATAGATCAACAGATCAATCGGCTCCGACGCGCCCGTTTCCCCCGGCATCAATTATCCTTTCCCAACGCGCTCTCGTGCCAGCGCCGCAGCAGCAGATGCGACACCAGCGCCAGCAGCAGATAGATCACAATGCCCGCCGTCGACAGCAACAGCAATGCTGCGAACATGCGCGGAATGTTGAGCCGGTATCCGGATTCGGCAATCCGGTAGGCGAGGCCCGAGCCGGCGCCGGCCGAACCGGCCGCGATCTCGGCGACCACGGCGCCGATCAGCGACAGTCCGCCGGCGATGCGCAGGCCGCCGAGGATGTAAGGCAGCGCCGCCGGCAGCTTCAGCCGCAGCAGCGTCTGCCAGCGCGAGGCGCCATACAGCCGGAACAGGCCGGCGAGATTACGATCGACCGAGTTAAGGCCGAGCGTGGTGTTGGACAACACCGGAAAGAACGCCACGATCCAGGCGCAGACGATAACCGCGGTTTCCTGCGGCAGGTAGATCAGCAGCAGCGGCGCGATCGCGATCACCGGCGTGACCTGCAGCACCACCGCATAGGGGAACAGCGAATATTCGAGCAGTCGTGACTGGTTGAACAGCAGCGCCAGCGCGATGCCGCCGACCGCGGCGGCGACGAAGCCTTCCAGCGTGGTCCATAGCGTGGTCAGCAGCGAGCCGAACAGCACCGGCCAGTCCTGCATCAGCGTCGAAGCCACCAGCACCGGGCCCGGCAGCACGTAAGGCGGGATCTGATTGAGTCTGACGATCAGGTCCCACGCGACGATCGCAGCGATCAGCACCACGATCGGCAGCGCGACCCGGAGCCCGGCGCGGGCGCCAAGCGAAGAAGCGTCGTCACGTGAAGTGGGTAGGGCGCTCATACCCGCGCCTCGCGTGTGGTGGGGGGGCTTTCGCCCGTCGACGCGAGGGCGCGCGAGACCTCACGGCACTGCGCCGCATAGTCGGCCGAGAGCCGGAACTCCTCGCCGCGGGATGTCGGTGCATCGATATCGAAGGAGGCTGCGATCCGGCCTGGGCGCGGCGTCATCACCACCACGCGCTGCGACAGATACACCGACTCGAACACCGAATGGGTGACGAACACCACCGTCATCTGCAGCTCGCGCCACAGCGCCAGCAGATCGTCATTGAGTCGGAACCGGGTGATCTCGTCGAGTGCGGCGAACGGCTCGTCCATCAGCAAGATGTCCGGCCTCGTCACCAGCGCGCGCGCCAGCGACGCTCGCATCTTCATGCCGCCGGATAGTTCGCGCGGAAACGCGTCGGCGAACTCGGCCAGGTCGACCCGGGCCAGCACCTCGTCGACACGCCGGGCGATTTCGGCGCTGGCGACATGCGCCAGGTTCAGCGGCAACGCGACGTTGTGCCGGATGCTCGCCCACGGCATCAGCGTCGGCTCCTGGAACACGAAGCCGATCGGATGTTCGCCGCGGCTGCGCGGCGACGCGGTGCCGACCTCGATCCGCCCCGAGGACGGCGCTGCCAATCCGGCGATCATCCGCAGCGCGGTCGACTTGCCGCATCCGGAGGGGCCGAGCAGCGACACGAACTCGCCGCGGCCGATATTGAGGTCGATCGGGCCGAGCGCCAGCGTGCCGGTACGGTAGGTCTTGGTGACGCCGCGCAGTTCGATCGCCGGCCCGGTGGCGCCGGCATCCGCAGCGGACGGTCGCGGCGATGAGGCCATGCGGCCGGCTATTTCTGTTTCGGACGCAGGTCGACGCCGACGCCCTTGTTGATGAACTGCAACGTATAGGCTTTGCGGAAATCGAGGCCGCGGGTCACCACGCCGGCCCGCGCCATTTTGTCGAAGAACGAGGCGTAGCGTTCGTCGTTCATCGCGCCGATGCCATTCTTGATGGCGTCTCCGGAATCGACGATGCCGTATTGCTTCATCTTATCGACCGAATAGGCCAGCATCTCGTCGGTCATTTCCGGATTGAGCTGCTTGATCATCGCATTGCCGGCGGAATTGTCGCCGTACAGATAATTGTACCAGCCGATGATCGAGGCGTCGACGAAGCGCTGGATCATGTCGGGATTCTTATCGATCAGATCGCGGCGGGTTTCGATCAGCGTCGAGTAGCCGTTGAGCCCGTAATCGGCCAGCAGCAGGACGTTCGGCTTGAACTTGGCGGCCTGCTCGACGGTGAACGGTTCGGAGGTGACGTAGCCCTGCATCGCGCTGCGGCGATCGATGATGAACGGCTGCGGGTTGAAGGTATAGGGCTTCACCTTGGCTTCGCTGAAACCGTATTCGGATTTCAGCCACTGGAAGTAGCTGGTGATGCCCTCCTTGGAGACGAACAGCGTCAGCGGCTTCAGATCGTCCAGCGTTTCGATCTTCGACTCCGGGTGGGACACGAACACCTGCGGGTCTTTCTGGAAGATCGCCGCGATCGCCACCACCGGCACGTTGTTGGCCACCGCGTCGAACGACTGCAGCGTGTTGGCGGTCATGAAGAAGTCGAGCTTGCCGGCGATCAGCAACGCCCGATTGTTCACGTTGGGGCCGCCCGGGACGATGCTGACGTCGAGGCCGTAGGTCTTGTAGGTGCCGTCCGCGACCGCCTGGAAGAACCCGCCATGCTCGCCTTCGGCCACCCAATTGGTGCCGAACGACACCTTGTCGAAGCCGCCTTCGGGCACTTTGCGGACCGGCTGCACCTTCGGCGGCGGCGGCTTCTTCGGTCGGGGCGGGGGCGGCGGTTCCGGCGGCTTTTCGATGGGTTTTTCGGCGCCATGGCCGTGGCCGGAGGCATGAACGGGAGAAGCCAGCGCCACTCCCACCGCCAACAGCACCCCGGTTAACGCTCGCAGCAGGAAAGCGGGGCTCATGGTTGGACTCCGTCGTTCATTTTGGCCCATGATGGCGGCATCAGGGCGGCGCGGATTCGAGCGTTTCAGGATTGATAGCGAAACAATGCCGGCATTTGAACCACTTCTCCGTCACCCCGCATTTCGCCGATGACCAAGCTGCCGCCCCGCGACTGGAGCGCGATTCACTGGCCGGAGATCACCGGCGCTGATCCGTCGCGCTGGATTGCGGTGCTGCCGCTCGCCGCGATCGAGCAGCACGGGCCGCATCTGCCGCTGTCGACCGACGTCACCATTGCGGAAGCCTATCTGGCGCGGGTGAGAGATCGCCTGCCGGACGACATTCCCGCGACGTTCCTCCCGGTGCAGGCGATCGGTCTGTCGACCGAACATCTGTCGTTCCCGGGCACGCTGACGTTGTCGACCGAGACCGCGCTGAAGCTGTGGACCGAGATCGGCGACAGCATCGCCCGGGCGGGTGTGCGCAAGCTGGTGATGGTGACCAGCCATGGCGGCAACAGCGCCGCGATGGGCCTGGTGGCGCAGGAGCTGCGCGTCCGGCACCGGATGCTGGTGGTGACCACCGGCTGGGCGCGGTTCGGCGTGCCCGACGGGCTGTTCACCGCCGACGAGCTGCGCCACGGCATCCATGGCGGCGCGACCGAGACCTCGATCATGCTGGCGCATGCGCCGGAGCTGGTGCGGGCCGACCAAGTCGCCGACTTCCGCCCGGCGAGCGTGGCGATGGAGCAGACCTATCGTTGGTTGTCGGCGCAGCGGCCGGCGCCGTTTGCCTGGGCGGCCGAAGACCTGCATCCGAGCGGCGCCATCGGCGACGCCTCCGCGGCCACCGCCGAGAAGGGTCGGCGGCTGCTCGACCATGGGGCCGGCGCGTTCTGCGAGCTGCTGGCCGACATGCACCGCTTCGATCTCGCCGCGCTGTCGACCAAACCCTCCGCCTGAGGGTATCCGCCGAGCGCATCGGCGGGGTCGCCACGCTGGGTTGCGTCGCTGCTCACCTGCGCCGTGCCCGGCCAACCGGTTCTTCCTCTGATACCACTGGATCTTTTGAGGCGGAGAAGCCGCCGGCCTCGCGCGCCTCATCAACGGCAGTAAGTTACCGTGCCATCTGGACTTTGAGGAATTCCAGACTGGCGCTGTCCTGCCCCCGACGCTTCGAGTTGTGTGCGGTAGATGGCGCTTTTGCGTGTCGCCGGCCCTCATAAGCTGACACTGCTTCCGACTTTCGTCAGGTTGCGAACGACATTCAGATGCCGTCGGGGTGACGAGGCGCGACCAATCGCCGCGCGCTCTTTTGCGTTTCAGGTGAGCTTGATGACTGTTCGACGATGCCCCGCCAGCCCGATTTCGGACCGCCGCGACTTCGCCTCGCGTGAGCTGTGCTCGCCGCACAATCGGACCTTTCGGCGTCCGTCCGCCTCGACGCTGATCGCCGGCGCGGCGACCGCCGCCGCGTTGCTGCTGCCGCAGGGCGCAGCCGCGGGCGGCATTGGCAAGCCGCGGCCGGACCCGGCCTATGACTGGAGCGGGTTCTACGTCGGCGCCCATGCGGGTTACGTCCGCGGCCATGCCGGCGCGACGCTGCAGGACGCCAATTCGATGGCGCAGAACAGCAACGGCGCCGGTGGAGCCACCGCGGGCGCCCAGGCGGGCTACAATTTCGTCACCGGATCGAACCTGTTGCTCGGTGTCGAAGCCGACATCTCGTTTCCGAGCTATCTGCCGCAGAACGCGGTGCTGTCGGAGTTCGACAACGGCACCGCCAACACGCTGCAGCACCTCGACTATTACGGCACGGTCCGGGCCCGGCTCGGCGTCATCGCCGGCCGATGGCTCGGTTATGTCACCGGCGGCCTCGCTTTCGAGCACGAGCGCTATCTCACCGACCCCGACGTCGGCCGCGTGATGAACGCGCGGATCGGCTGGGCGGCAGGTGCCGGCGTCGAATACGGCTTCACGCCGAACTGGAGCGCGCGGATCGAATACCTCTACAGCCAGTATCAGAACGCCACCGTCGCGCTGCCGACCGGCGCGAGCTACGCGACGTCGCTCAACCTGCAGGCCGTGCGTGTCGGCGTGAACCGCAAGATCGACTGGTTCGGCACCGGCAGCGCCGACGCCTTCCCGTCGCTCGCCGCGGTGGCCGATCCGGAGACCGATCGCTGGGAGCTCCACGGCCAGACCACCTTCATCGGGCAGGGCTACCCGTCGTTCCGGGCACCGTATAGCGGTACCAACAGCCTGTTCCCCGGCGCGCAGTTCAAGAACACCTGGAGCACCAGCCTGTTCGCCAATGTCCGGCTGTGGGACGGCGGCGAGTTCTATTTCAATCCGGAATTCCTGCAGGGCTACGGGCTCAGCGACACGGTCGGCGCCGGCGGTTTCCCGAACGGCGAAGCGCAGAAATCCGGCTTCGCCTACCCGCATTTCAGCCCGTCGCGGTTCTATCTGCGCCAGACCTTCGGGCTCGGCGGCGAGCAGGAACAGCTCGCCTCGAGCGGTTCGCAGCTCTCCGGCAAGGCCGACATCTCGCGGCTGACGCTGCAGGTCGGCCGCTTCAGCGTCATCGACGTGTTCGACGGCAACTCCTACGCGCACGATCCGCGCCGCGATTTCATGAACTGGTCGATCTGGGCCTCGGGCGCGTTCGACTACGCCGCCGACAAGCTCGGCCTCGGCTACGGCGCCACCGCCGAACTCAACCAGAAGCAATGGGCGATCCGCGCCGGTTACTTCCTGGTCGATGCCGAATCCAACTCGAACAATTACGACATGAAGCTGCTCAAGCGCGGCGAATACGTCGCCGAACTCGAGACCCGCTATTCGCTGTTCGGCCTTCCCGGCAAGCTGCGCACGCTGGGCTTCATCAACAGCACCTATTCGGGCAGCTATCGCGAGACGCTGAACGATCCGTCGCTGAACCTCGACATCACCCAGACCCGCCGCGGCCGGATCAAATACGGCTACGCGCTCAACCTGGAGCAGGCGGTCACCGACGACATCGGCGTGTTCGGCCGCTGGAGCTGGAACGACGGCAAGAACGAGATCATGGCGTTCACCGATATCGACAGCAGCCTGTCGGGCGGCGTGTCGATCCGCGGCCAGCGTTGGGGCCGCCCGGACGACGTGATCGGCATCGCCGGCGCGCTCAACGGGTTGTCACGCGATCACCGCGATTTCCTAGCCGCCGGCGGGCTCGGCCCGCTGATCGGCGACGGCGCGCTGAACTATCGCCGCGAGCGGGTGTTCGAAAGCTACTATGCGCTGGCGCTCAACTCGTCGTGGACCGCAACCGCCGACTATCAGCTGATCGCCAACCCCGCCTACAACGCCGACCGCGGCCCGGTCTCGGTGTTCTCAGGCCGGGTACACGGGGAGTTCTGACGCGCCCACCTGCGCTGCGATGATGAGCGTTAAACCACCGGCGCAAAGCTCTCCGCTCGGGCCATTGCCCAGGCCTGCTTGAAGCGGAGATCGTCGGTGCCCTCCAGCAACTCACCCGGACGCAGCGCCGGGTAGAGCTGCGCCAGCGAGATGACATCCGACGGCGAGGTCCGCTGCGAGAAGTGATACGGGCGGATATCGCGCGGATGGTCGAGGCCGGCGGCCGCCACCAGTTCGGCCAGCGCCTGCAACGTCGCGCGGTGATAGTTGTAAACCCGCTCCAGCTTGTGCGGCACCACCAGCGCACGGTAGCGCGACGGCTCCTGGGTGGTCACGCCGGTCGGGCAGCGGTCGGTGTGGCAGCTCAGCGACTGGATACAGCCAAGTGCGAACATGAAGCCGCGCGCCGAGTTGCACCAGTCGGCACCGAGCGCCATCGCGCGCGCGACGTCGAAGCCGGTGGCGATCTTGCCCGAGGCGCCGAGCTTGATGCGGTCGCGGGCGCCGATTCCGATCAGCGCGTTGTGCACGAAGCTGATGCCGTCGCGCATCGGCATGCCGAGATGGTCCATGAATTCCAGCGGGGCGGCGCCGGTGCCGCCTTCTTTGCCGTCGACGACAATGAAATCCGGATAGATGCCGGTGGCGAGCATCGCCTTGCAGATCGCCAGAAATTCCCAGGGGTGGCCGACGCAGAGCTTGAAACCGGCCGGCTTGCCGCCGGCGAGCCGGCGCATCTCGGCGATGAACCGCATCATCTCGATCGGCGTCGAGAACGCCTTGTGATAGGGCGGCGAGACGCAGTCTTCGTCCATGCCGACACCGCGGATCTGCGCGATCTCTTCCGAGATCTTGGCCATCGGCAGCACGCCGCCATGGCCCGGCTTGGCGCCCTGGCTGACCTTCAGCTCGACCATCTTGATCTGGTCGTCGGCCGCGACCCGGGCGAACGCCTCGGGATCGAACCTGCCGTCGCGGGTGCGGCAGCCGAAGTAACTGGAGCCGATCTCCCAGATCAAATCGCCGCCGTGCTCGCGGTGATACGGGCTGACACCGCCTTCGCCGG
Organism: Rhodopseudomonas sp. P1; assembly: GCF_039642825.1. NCBI lineage: Bacteria > Pseudomonadati > Pseudomonadota > Alphaproteobacteria > Hyphomicrobiales > Nitrobacteraceae > Rhodopseudomonas > Rhodopseudomonas sp. P1. The sequence continues at coordinate 509,799 of NZ_CP088006.1, forward strand.
TGTCGTGCGCGAAGCCGCCCTTCTTGGCGCCGGCATTGAGCGCGCGGATCGCGTTCGGGCTGAGCGCGCCGTAGCTCATCGCCGAGATGTTGAACACCGAGGCCGAATACTGCTTGGCGCAGTCCGGTCCGCCGATCGTGATCCGGAACGGCTCGTCGGCGTGCGGCCGCGGCGCGACCGAGTGGTGCATCCATTCGTAGCCGTCGCCATAGACATCTTTCTGAGTCCCGAACGGACGCTTATCGAGTTCCATCTTGGCGCGCTGATAGATCAGCGCGCGGGTGTCGCGGCTGAACGGCTTGCCGTCCTTCTCGCTCTCGAAGAAGTACTGCCGCATCTCCGGGCGCATTTCTTCGAGCAGGAAGCGCAGATGCGCCGAAATCGGATAGTTGCGCAGCACCGCGTGACTGGTCTGCAGCAGATCGTGGATGCCGAGCAGCGTCAGCGCGCCGAACACCAGCAGCGGCACCAGCACCACGCCGAACAGCGGCGTGTGGGCGTCGAACGCTGCGAGTGCGGCGAGGAGTGCGGTGAGGACGGCGCAGACAGTGAGAACGATGTAGCGCGGCGAGAGCGGAAGCAGCAGCGTTTCCATGGAATCCCCGCGGGGGTCGGCAGGACTGACGTTCGATCAGCCGCCGCAGCGGGGAGCCCCGTGCGTGTGAGTGCGGCGACCGGGCCGCGGTATAGCACGGCGCGCCGGCCTCGATAACCTCGGAGCTTCCGCGATCATCCGGTCACGCCGCGGTCGCAATCCTGTGACGATGGCCGGCGCCCGAGAGTCGTGCGATGCGGTTCGGCTTGACATTTCGCCGCTGCAAAGCGATCCCACCGCGCGCCGGCCGGCAGCCGTCCGCCGCGCCGGTCACTGCCTGTTGACGAGACCCCCGATGCAATATGCCGACCGCGTGATCGTCCGGATCGTCAAAGACTATTGCGACGCGCGCGGCGTCGACGTCACGCTCGGGCTCGACGGCTGGCTGATCGTGCTGAGCAAAGGCGACGTCCGGCATTTTATTTATGGTTACGATTTCGGTCTGAACAGCTCGGTGACGCATCGCCTCGCCAATGACAAAGCGGCGACCGCCGACATCCTCGCCGCGGCCGGCATTGCCTGCGTGCCGCACCGGCTGTTCATGAATCACGAACACTTCAAGTACGTGCCGAGCAGTGGCCACTGGTCGGCGATGCTGGAGATGCTGCGCGCGCATCCGGCCGGGCTGGTGCTCAAGCCGAACGAGGGCACCTGCGGCCATCTGGTGTTCAAGGCGACCACGGAGCTCGAGCTCGAACGGGCCGCCACCGCGATCTTCGCCGCCAACCAGAATCTGGCGATCGCGCCGTATTTCGATATCGCCCGCGAGGTTCGCGTCATCCTGCTCGATCGCGTGCCGCTGGTGGTTTACGAAAAGAAGCGGCCGGCGATCGGCGGCGACGGCGTGCGCAGCGCCTTGCAGCTTCTGCTCGACGCGGTCCCGGCGGATCGGCTCGGCGCCGTGCTGGCAAACCTGCCGGCGGATCATGCTGCGCTCGATGCCGTGGTGCCGGCCGGCACGCAGTTCCGGCTCGATTGGCGGCACAATCTCGAATTCGGCGCGGAGCCCGAACTACTCGGCGATGGCGAGCTGCGCGATAGCTGCGTTGCGCTTGCGGCCGAAGCCGCCCGTGCGATCGGCCTTGGCTTCGGCGCGGTCGACGTGGTGTGGACCGCGCAAGGCCCCCGGGTGCTCGAGATCAATTCGGGCGTGATGATCGAATCGCTCAGCCGCCGGTTTCCGGACATCGCCCGGAAGGTCTACACCCGCGCGCTCGATCGCGTGATGCAGGCGATGGCGGTCTAACAGCACGGCCTTCGGTGCTGCCGATTTCCTTTCGCCGCGGATCAACTAAGATCGCGTCGCGTCCGCATTTCCATCAAGCAACAAGGAAGCTCATGACCGCGACCGTCAACCGCCAGATCCTGCTGATCGAGAAGCCGAAGGAGAAACTCGGCCCGGAGCATTTCCGTTTGGCGGAATCGCCGGTTCCCGAGCCGAAAGACGGCGAGGCGCTGGTCAAGGTTCGCTACATCTCGCTTGATGCCGCCAACCGTGCCTGGATGCAGGGCGCGACCTATCGGGCCGCGGTCGAAACCGACAGCGTGATGCCGGGCGGCAGCGTCGCCGAGGTGGTGAGTTCGAAAGCGCCGGGCCTGGCGCCGGGCGATCTCGTGTTCGCCGATACCGGCTGGCAGGACTATGCGGCGCTGCCCGCCAAGCATCTCGCCAAGCTGCCCAAGGTCGAGCCGATGACGCATCTGCTCAGCGTCTACGGCATTGCCGGCCTGACCGCTTACTTCGGGCTGCTCGACATCGGCAAGCCGCGCGCCGGTGAGACGGTGGTGGTGTCGGCCGCGGCCGGTTCGGTCGGCTCGATCGTCGGCCAAATTGCGAAGATCAAAGGCTGCCGCGTGGTCGGTATCGCCGGCGGCAAGCAGAAGTGCGACTGGCTGGTGAGCGAGCTCGGGTTCGATGCGGCGGTCGACTACAAGGACGGCGCGCTGTTCAAGGCACTGCGCGCCGCGGCGCCGAACGGAATCGATGTGTATTTCGACAATGTCGGCGGCGACATCCTCGAAGCCTGCCTGCCGCAGATGAACCTGAAGGGCCGGATCGCCTGCTGCGGCGCGGTCTCGCAATACGACCGCACCCCCTCGGCCACCGGCCCGCGCGGCATCCCCGGCCTGATCGTGGTGAAGCGGCTGATCATGCAGGGCTTCATCGTGATGGACTACATGGATCAGCGCGACGAAGCGGTCGCCAAGCTGCAGGAGTGGGTCTCGAGCGGCAAGCTCAAGGTGCAGGAGGACGTCATCGACGGCCTGGAGAACACCCCGCAGGCGCTGATCGGCCTGCTGGCCGGCGAAAACCGCGGCAAGCGGATGGTCAAGGTGTGAGCTAAGGGGGGCTTACCCGTCGACCTGGCCGGCCTCGTGCCGGCCAGCCGTGCCGGGGAGCAAAGCTGGCGATCCCGGGATGACTCGAACATCCGACCTACGGTTTAGGAAACCGCCGCTCTATCCGGCTGAGCTACGGGACCGTCCGGCTGCGGCCAGGGCCGCGAGCAGGAGCCTCCCATAGCAGAGCGGCGGTCCGATCGCCACCCGGAAGTCGGGCTTGCTGACCGCGATCGGGCTCCCCGTCGTCGCACGGCGCCGGCTCGGGCCGTGGTTTCGTCATAGACTTTAAATCTTGCTTAGGCGGCCCCCGCTAGGTTCGCGCCCGGCTGTGTTAGTCGGGCGTACTCATGACGTTTTCGAGGTCGATAGCTCGCTTTTCTCGTGACCGGCGCGGCAATATCGCGGTGATTTTTGCGCTGGTATTGGTTCCGCTGATCTCCGCGATCGGCTGCGCGGTCGATTACAGCCGCGCCAATGCGCTGCGAAGCAAGCTGCAGGCCGCGGCGGATGCGGCCTCGGTCGGTGCGGTGTCGCGGACCTCGCCGGCCTATGTGGCCGCCGGAGCGATGTCGGGCGATGGTGTGATCTCGTCCGGTGCGGATGACGCACTGCGGATCTTCAACGGCAATCTGAACGGCCTGACCGGCTACACCCTCGCCAGCTCATCGGCGACGGTGACCAAGGCGTCGGACGTCGTCACCTCGCAGGTGACGTTCTCGGCCCAGATCTCGACGATGTTCATGAAGGTGGTCGGGATGTCGGCCATGACGGTGGGCGGCACGTCCACCGCCACCGCCAGCATGCCCAAATACATCGATTTCTATCTGCTGCTCGACAATTCGCCGTCGATGGGCGTGGGTGCCACCCCCAACGACGTGTCGGCGATGATCGCGGCCACCGCCAACAAGTCGTCGGACGATCACTGCGCGTTCGCCTGTCACGATGTCAACAACAAGAATAACTACTACAATCTGGCCAAGTCGCTCGGTATCACCACCCGGATCGACGTGCTGCGCAGCGCCACGCAGCAACTGATGGACACCGCGAACGCGACCGCGACCTACTCCAACCAGTTCCGCATGGCGATCTACGACTTCGGCGCGTCCGCCCAGTCTGCCGGGCTGCGCAACCTGTTCTCGCTATCGGCGAGCCTGTCGAGCGCCAAGACCGCGGCGAGCGCGATCGACCTGATGACGGTGAAGGGTCAGAACGACAACAACGACCAGGACACCAGCTACACGACGATCTTTCCCGCCATCAACAAAGAGATCAGCGCGCCCGGCTCGGGCGTGTCCGGCTCGCCGCAGAAATATCTGTTCTTTGTCTCGGACGGCGTCGCGGACGAATACAATCCGAGCTGCCTGAAGCCGAAGACCGGCAACCGCTGCCAGTCGCCGATCAATCCGGCGCTGTGCAAGACCTTGAAGGATCGCGGCGTCAAGATCGCGGTGCTGTACACCACCTATCTCAACCTGCCGAGCAACGACTGGTACAAGCAGTGGATCGCGCCGTTCAATGCCGGCCCCTACGGCCCGTCGCCGAACAGCGAGATCGCGCAGAACATGGAAGCCTGCGCGTCGCCGGGCTTCTACTTCGAGGTCAGCCCCACCCAGGGTATCGCCGAAGCGATGAACGCGTTGTTCAAGAAGGCCGTCGCCGACGCGCGCATCACCAGCTGAGCGACAGGTACGGTTTTCGGATTCGGCGCGACCGCCGGGTCCGCCTTGGAAACTCCATCACCCCTTCCTACGTTGTGATGCCGGCCGGGAGCGCCGCGCCGGAGCGGCGCCGTGCCGGCACCACATAGGAGGTCTCGATGGGCTTGCTCGACATCCTCAACGGCATGCAGAACGGCCCGCGCGGCCCGGCCGACCCGCAGGACAAAAGCGGCGGCATGTCCAAGTTCACCATGGCGATTCTCGCGCTGCTGGCGTGGAAGGCCTACAAACATATGACCAGCGGCCAGCCGCAGGCTGCGCCGGCCAATCAGCCGCGCCCGGTGCCGGCGCCTCCGCCCGCGAATACCGGCGGTGGTTGGGGTGACTTCCTGAAGGGCGGTCTTGGAGGCCTGGTGCTCGGCGGTGCGGCCGGCAGCGTGCTGTCGGGCGGGCTCGGCGATCTGCTGCGGCAGCTTCAGCACAATGGCCTCGGCGATGCCGCCAACTCCTGGGTCGGTCACGGCCCCAACCAGCAGATCGGACCGAGCGATCTCGCCAATGCGCTCGGCTCTGAACAGATCGACGCGATGACCCGGCAGACCGGGATGTCGCGCGACGAACTGCTCGACGGCCTCAGTCGCTATCTGCCCGACGTGGTCGACCAGCTCACCCCGGACGGGCGGCTGCCGACCGACGACGAAGCGTCGCGCTGGATCTGATCGGCAGCGGCGGGGTTGTTGTTGCTTTGGTTGCGAGCGGTCCGGAGCGGACCGTGAGAAAGGATACGGAAGATGGGCGGGTTACTCTGGATTCTGCTGGTCGGCTTTATTGCCGGCATCATCGCGCGGGTGTTGTCGCCGGGGCCGAACAATCCGCAAGGCTTCGTGCTCACCACGGTCCTCGGCATCGCGGGCGCATTCCTCGCCACCGCGGTCGGACAGATGATCGGGCACTACGGCCCTAATCAGGGCGCCGGCTTCATCACCGCGACGATCGGCGCGGTGGCGGTGCTGTTCATCTGGAACAGGCTGGTGGCGCGGCGGGTGATCTCCGATCCCGGCAATCGCTATCCCTACGATCCGCGCTGAGACTGTCGCGGCCCGGTTCGCCGGGCCGCTTACTGCTGCGTGCGGATGTGAGGTCAGCCGGCCAGGTGCATGCCGGCGTCCATCCGCACCAGTTCGCCGGTCATGCTGCTCGATTTCGGCGTTGCCAGGAAGCATACCAATTCGGCGATGTCTTCGGCGGTCGAGGCGATCTTCAGCGGCACGCGCGACACCACCATGTCGCGCACCTGCTTGGCTTCCTCGGCGCCGCGTCCCTTGGTGAACCACGGCGTGTCGATGTAGCCGGGGCAGATCGCGTTGACGCGGATGTTCGGCGCCAGCGCGCGCGACAGTGACAACGTCATGGTGTTGAGCGCGCCCTTGCTGGCCGCATAGGCGATCGACGAGCCGATGCCGCTGATTCCAGCGACCGACGAGACGTTGACCACCGCCGATGCACGGCCGGCCGCCTTGGCGCCGGCGACGAGCAGCTCGCGCGCCGCGCGGACCATCTGGTACGGGCCGATGGTGTTGATCGCGTAGATCCGCTGGAAGTCGTCGGCCGACAATTGATCGAGCAGATGATGCGCCACGTGCTTGGTGGTGCCGGCGTTGTTCACCAGCGCGTCGAGCTTGCCCCAGGGGGCCGCGGCTTCGATGATGCGTTTGCAATCCTCGTCCTTGGCGACGTCGCCCTGCACCACGATCACTTCGGCGGCGCCGAGCTTGCGGCACTCTTCGGCAGTCTTCTCGGCGTCGTCCTTGCTCGATGCGTAGTTGATCACCAGCCGCGCGCCGTCCTTGGCGAGGATCTTGGCGGTCGCGGCGCCGAGGCCCGAGGCCGACCCGGTGACGATTACGTTCAGTCCGTCTGACATCTTCACTCCCTTTGCATCGAACCGGCTTCGCCGCGTCGCCGCAACCATATCGGTTGCGATATCGAGAGCAAGCCGACAAAGCCCATGATGCGGAATAAGCCTGCGGCGTGAGGCGTTTGACCATGTCCGGTGCGCAATCCGCCCCGTGCCGGCTGCGCTTGTGTTCGTTTCAGCTTTTCCGCATCATGCCGCACAACAACAAGACCAGCACACATGCTTGGCGATCCGCCGGGAGCTGAGTGCGCAACCGGGAAACGCCGTGACGGAGACCGACAATATCGTCGTCGAGACCGCGGAGAAGATCTTCGCCGACCTCGCCGATGCGCAAACCATCAATGCCGACAAAGCCGAAACCTGGAAGGCGCCGCTGTGGCAGGCGCTGAGTGAATCGGGGCTGCCGCTGTCATGGGTGCCGGAGGAATTCGGTGGCTCGGGCGCGAGCCTTGCCGAGGGCTTCGGCGTCCTCAACGCAGCAGGCCGCGCCGGCCTCGCCGTGCCGCTCGCCGAGACCATGCTGGCCGGCTGGCTGCTGGCGCAGGGCAAGATCGCCGCGCCGGAAGGCGCCATGACGATCGCGCCCGCCCACCCGAAAGATCGCCTCACGCTCGATGCCGACGGCAAGCTGTCGGGTCGCGCGCGCAGCGTGCCGTTCGCGCAAGACGCACAGCATATCGCCGTGCTGGCGCAGAGCGCCGCCGGCGCGAAGATCGCGCTGGTCCCGGCGTCGACCTGCCGAATTGATAAGGGCCTCGGCCTTGGTGGCGATGCGTCAGATGTCGTCACCTTCGACAAGGTCGCGCCGATTACCACGGCGCCCGCGCCCCAAGGGCTTGATCAGACTTCGCTGATGCTGATGGGCGCCGTCGCGCGCAGCCTGCAGATCGCCGGCGCGCTGGAAACGCTGCTCGACCGCAGCGTGACTTACGCCAATGAGCGCGTCGCGTTCGAAAAGAAGATCGGCAAATTCCAGGCGGTGCAGCACAATCTGGCGAAGCTCGCCGGCGAGACGTCTGCTGCCTTGGCCGCCGCAACTTCCGCGGCCGATGCGATCAGCAGCGCCGAAGGCTTCGACGACGCCGTGTTCCTCGAAGCCAGTGCGGCCAAGATCCGCTGCGCCGAAGCGGCTGAGAAAGGCGCGGCGATCGCCCATCAGGTGCACGGCGCGATCGGCTTCACCCGCGAGCACATCCTGCATCGCTTCAGCCTGCGCGCGCTCGCCTGGCGCGACGATTTTGGCAACGAAAGCCATTGGGCGGTCGAGCTCGGCCGCATGGTCGCGGCGCGCGGCGCCGATGATTTGTGGCCGCTGGTCGCTTCGCGCTGACCGCATCAACGTAGCGAGATTATGCGATGACCGCCGCCCTCCGTTTCGATCCGATCCGCCTGCCGCCCGTCTGCGAAGAACTGCGCAAGGAAGTCCGCGCCTTCCTCGCCGAAGAGATCGCCGCCGGGACCTTCGATCCCAATAAGCCGCAGCGCGAAGACTCCGACGCACCTGAATTCTCCCGCCGCGTCGGCGAGCGTGGCTGGCTCGGCATGACCTGGCCGAAGAAATACGGCGGCCACGAGCGCACCTTCCTGGAGCGCTACGTCGTCACCGAAGAAATGCGTGTCGCCAATGCGCCGACCCGGCGGTTCTTCGTCGCCGATCGCCAGAGCGGACCGGTGCTGCTGAAATACGCGCCCGAGCACATCAAGATGGACATTCTGCCGCGGATCTGCCGCGGCGAATTGTGCTTCGCGATCGGCATGAGCGAGCCGAATTCCGGCTCCGATCTGTTCGCTGCCAAGACCAAGGCGACCAAGACCGACGGCGGCTACCTGATCAATGGCTCGAAGATCTGGACCACCTCGGCGCACATCGCCGACTACATGATCGCGATCTTCCGTACCTCGCCGCCCACCAAGGAAAACCGCCGCCACGGGCTCACTCAATTCCTGGTCAACATGAGGTCGCCGGGCATCAAGGTGAACCCGATCGCGCAGATCACCGGGCAGTATGAATTCAACGAGGTGGTGTTCACCGACGTGTTCGTACCGGACGATCATCTGCTCGGCGAGGTCGACGGCGCCTGGAAGCAGGCAACCTCCGAACTCGCCTACGAGCGGTCGGGGCCGGAACGCTTCCTCGAGACCTACTACGTGCTCACCGAGCTGGTGCGTGCGCTTGGTCCCGATCCGGACACCCGCGGCGCCGAGGGTATCGGCCGGCTGGTGGCACAACTGCACACCATGCGGCGGATGTCGGTGTCGGTCGCCGGCATGCTGCAGGCCGGCAAGGAGCCGGTGGTGGAAGCCTCGATCGTCAAGGACATTGGCACGATCTGGGAGCAGCAGTTACCGCACCGGGTGCGTGAGCTCGCCGCCTTCGTCGATGGCGAGGCATCGAATCATGCAACGCTCGACGAGCTGACGGCGTTCGCCACCAAGCTGGCACCGAAGCTCACCATCCAGGGGGGCACCACCGAGGTGCTGCGCGGCATCATCGCCCGCGGGCTCGGCCTGCGCTGACGCCGGCGCGCATCGAACGATCGAGGATCAATCATGAGCAGCTACACCGATATCGCGGTCGAAAAGACCGGCCATGTCGCCACCATCGAGATCCAGCGGCCGCCGCTGAACTTCTTCGACATCTCGCTGATCCGGCAGATCGCCAACGCGCTGGATGAGATCGACGCCGATCCGCAAGTGCGCGCCACCGTGCTGGCGGCGCAAGGCAAGGCGTTCTGCGCCGGCGCCAATTTCGGCGATCCGGCCCGGCAGGAAGCCGACCCGGCGGCGGCGAAGGGCGATCCGGCCGACAGCCTCGGCGAGATCGGTCATCTGTACTACGAGGCGGTGCGGATCTTCCGCGCCAAGAAGCCGATCATCGCAGCGGTGCACGGCGCCGCGATCGGCGGAGGACTGGGTCTTGCGGTGTCGGCGGACTTCCGCGTCACCTGCGCGGAGGCGCGGTTCTCGGCCAACTTCACCAAGCTCGGTTTCCACCCCGGTTTCGGCCTGACCGTGACGCTGCCGGAGCTGATCGGCAAGAACAACGCCGAGCTGATGTTCTACACCTCGCGCCGCGTCACCGGCGAAGAAGCGGTGCAGATGGGCCTGGCCAACGTGCTGGTGCCGATCAACGAGGTACGCAGCGGCGCACTGAAGCTCGCCCGCGAGATCGCTGAATGCTCGCCGCTCGGCCTGCTGTCGACCCGCGCCACAATGCGCGCCGACCTGGCCGACCGGGTGATGGAAGCCACCAAGCACGAACTCGCCGAGCAAACCCGCCTGCGCGCCACCGAAGACTTCAAGGAAGGCGTCAAAGCTACCGAAGAACGCCGCGTCGCGCATTTCAAGGGACGGTAGGGCAAAACTACTCGTCGGCCCCACGTCGTCATTCCGGGGCGCGCGGAGCGCGAACCCGGAATCTCGAAGTTATTTCGCACCTTGATGGACGCCAGAGATTCCGGGTTCGCTCGCTTTGCGAGCGCCCCGGAATGACTCGTAGTTAGGCGGTCAGCCTGAACTCGACGCCTGCCAGGCGGAAGCCGTTGGCGGTGAGCGGCACGCCCTGCGCCTGTGCGGCTGCGCGAACCTTCTCCGCATCCGCCACCTTGAACGTCAGCGCCGTCAGCGCTTCGCTGGCGCCCTGCACGAACCGGAACGTGGCGTTCGGTAGGCGCAGTTCGGCGACGCCATCCGCATTCGTTTCCACCGGCAGTTCGAGAATCCGGCCCCAATGCGCGGCGAGATCGGCCGGGTCGGGGCTTTGCATCTCGACTGCGGTCAGCGCCTGCGTGGTGTCGGTGCGGATCGCCTTGGCCCAGTCCGGCCCCGCCGGCGGGTAAGGCCCGCGGATGTTGTCGGAGCCTGCAGTGTGGTTGAGCTCGATGAACGCGGCGCGGCAGTCGCGCGGATGGAGCTGGACGCCGTGATACGGCGCGTGGTCGATCACATTGGCGGTGCGGACGCCGAGGCTGGCGGCGTGACGGCCGCGGGCGTCGGGATCGTCGCAACAGAAGATCGCCATGTAGCCGCCGCGGCCTTGGGTCTTCTCCAGGAAGCGGCCCGCCGCGGTGCCCGGCTGGGTCGGTGCGACAATTTCCAGGAGCGTCGCGTCGACCGGCAGCAGCACGTTCTCCAGGCCGTATTTGCCGACGTGGGGATCGCGGTAGCAGATGTTCAGCCCGAGAATCGTTGCGACGCGCGAGGCAGCGGGTTCGATCGGCTCAGTAACCAGGCAGATCTGGCGCAGGCGGAGGAACGGCGCCATCGTCAGCAGCCCTGGAACACCGGCGCGCGCTTCTCGACGAAGGCGGCGGCGGCTTCCTTGTGGTCCGCAGTCTCGGCACAGCGCGAGTGATGCAGCGCCTCGGCGTCGAAGCAGGCTTCGAGCGACAGGGTTTCGGCATTGTTGATGTTGGTCTTGATGTAGCCGAGCGTCACGGTCGGGCCCTGCGCCAGCGACAGCGCCAGCTCGCGCGTGGCGGATTCAACTTCGGCGTCGGGGACTACCCGGCTGACGATACCGAGTGCCTGCGCCTGCTCGGCGGTCAGCACCGGCGAGGTGAGGTACAGCTCGCGGGCCTTCGCGGCGCCGATCAGATGCGTCAGGAAGTAGGTGCCGCCGAAATCGCCGGAGAGCCCGACCTTGGCGAACGCGGTGGTGATCTTGGCCGAAGCGCCCGCCACCCGCAGATCGCAGGCGAGCGCCATCGACAGGCCTGCTCCGGCCGCCGCGCCGTCGATCTGCGCCACCACCGGCTTCGGCATCTGATGCAGGATGCGAGACACCTCCATGCCACGGCGGAGGTTCGCCACCTTCTGTTCGAGCGGCGGCGGAGCACCCGCAGCCGCCATCGACTTGACGTCGCCGCCGACGCAGAACGTGCCGCCGGCGCCCTTCAGCAGCACCGCGCGGACGTCCGGATCATCCTTGGCGCGATGCGCCGCCTCGACCAAGCCGCGGATCATGTCCTGATTGAGCGCGTTGCGTCGATCGGGACGGTTCATCGTGATGGTGAGCAGGCCGCGGTCGAGGTCTTGCAGGACGATGTCGGTCATGGCGGGTCCTTGTTGTTGTTCGTTGTGCCCCAGCGACTGTCTGGATGACGCGCGTCTCGGCGCCGTCTCCGACTATGGGTAGTCCGTCATTGCGAGCCGAAGGCGAAGCAATCCAGCGCCGTGCACTGAGCTGGATTGCTTCGTCGCTGCGTCCTCGCAATGACGATGTTGATCGAGCTACTTCTTCACCAGCGGGCAGCGGGAATCGGCGAGCGACTGGAACGCCTGATCGCCCGGTACCGTCGCGAGCAGCTTGTAGTAGTCCCAGCGGCCCTTCGATTCCGATGGCTTCTTGACCTCGAACAGGTACATGTCATGCACCATCCGGCCATCCTCGCGGATCTTGCCGTTCTTGGCGAAGAAGTCGTTGATCGGCATTTCCTTCATCTTCTTGGTCACCGCGGCCGCGTCGGTGGTGCCGGCCGCCTTGACTGCCTGCAGGTAGTGCATCGTTTCGGAGTACAGGCCCGCCTGCGCCGAGGTCGGCATCCGCTTGGTGCGCTCCATGAAGCGCTTGGAGAACGCGCGGGTCTCGTCGTTGAGATCCCAATAGAACGCTTCGGCCAGGATCAGGCCCTGGGCGGTTTCCAGCCCGACGCTGTCGATATCGGAGATGAAGGCGAGCAGCGGCGAGATCTTCTGGCCGCCCTTGGTGATGCCGAACTCGGCGCCCTGCTTGATCGCGTTGATGGTGTCACCGCCCGCATTGGCGAGGCCGATCACCTTCGCCTTCGAGCTTTGCGCCTGCAGCAGGAATGAGGAGAAGTCGGAGGTGTTGAGCGGATGCTTGACGCTGCCCAGCACCTTGCCGCCCGACGCCTTGATGACATTGGTGGTGTCGCGCTCGAGGTCCTGGCCGAATGCGTAGTCGGCCGACAGGAAGAACCAGGTGTCGAGCCCTTGCTTCACCGCCGCAAGGCCGGTGGTGTTGGCCTGCGCGAAGGTGTCGAACACGTAGTGCACGGTATAGGGGCCGCAGGCTTCGTTGCTGAGCCGGATCGAGCCCGGGCCGGAGAACATGATGATCTTGTTGCGGGCCTTGGCGATCTCGGCGGCGGCCAGCGCGGTCGCCGAGGCGGCGACGTCGATGATCGCTTCGACGCCCTGATTGTCGAGCATGTCGCGGGCGATGCTGGCGGACAGATCGGCCTTGTTGAGATGGTCGGCGGCGATGATCTCGACCTTGCGCCCCAGCACCGTGCCGCCGAAATCCTCCACCGCCATCTTGGCCGCAGTCTCGCTGCCCGTCCCGGTGATGTCGGCATAGAGGCCCGACATGTCGAGGATCGCGCCGAGCTTCAGCGGTGGCTGAGTCTGCGCCTGCGCGGCGGTGATCGCTGCGATCGACAGACATGCGAGTAGAGTGCTGCGGAACGGCTTCAAGACATCCTCCCTGGCGAGCGCCGATCATGATCGCGGCGCTTCTGATGATTGCCCGCGATCATGCCGCATCGCCTGCTGCGCGGCAAGCGACGCCGTTTTCCGGCGAGTGGAATGAGTCTGTGCGTGCAGAGGTGTGTTACTACACGTTGATGCATCTGAGGCGATTAGTAGTCGCGCGGTTACGATCGATGCGGGCTCGCGCGATACGCGCTGCACGGGCCTGCGATATCGCTCATCGGTCTGTCGCGTAACGATCAACGTCCTGACGGAAGCGCTAGCCATTCCACTTCGCCGGGATCGCGCGGATCGCTAGTCTTCGTGATGTTTGCGGCGAACCCGAATCAGCACGGCGGTCTCGATGGCATTTCGGCGAAACAGCGCCTGGTGGCTGAACGCGATCTGCGGCGGTGCTGTGATGCTGTCGCAGGCGGACGGCGCCGGGGCGGCTGGCTGTTTGGATCTGCCGGTGCAGGGCGAGGGCGTGGTGGCGTCGGTGATCGATCCGCGCACGCTGCGCTTGGCCGACGGCCGCGAAATCCGGCTCGCCGGCATCGAGCCTTCCCGCGAACGATATGACGCGGAGGCCGCGGCCCTGTCGGCCCTGACGCTCGGCCGAAAGGTATTGCTGCATGGTGCCGACGACGGGCCGGACCGCTATGGCCGGCAATCGGCCTTCGTGGTGACGGAGCCGGGCAGGGAGCTGGTGCAGCGCCGGCTGCTGGCCGAGGGTGGTGCACTGGTAGGGATCGACGTCCTGCCGGCGGAGTGCCGGAAGGACCTGCTGGCGGCGGAAGCCGGCGCCCGCGCTGCGGCGGTCGGTATCTGGATGGCGAGGGATGTCATAAAAAACGCCGCAAATTCCGGCGATATGGTGACCTGGATAGGGCGCTTTACCGTGGTCGAAGGCCGAATCAGCTCGGTGCGGGAAGTCGGTTCGACGGTCTATCTGAACTTTGGCGGTCGCTGGACTCGTGGCTTTGCGGTGACTATTTCAAGGCGCATCATCGGGTCGTTCGAGGCCGCCGGGCTCGCACCCAAGTCTCTGACAGGACAACAAATTCGGGTGCGCGGCTGGGTCGAGAAGCGGGCCGGGGCGAGTATGGCGGTGCGCGACGTGGGACAGATCGAACGAGCGGGCGGGGACTGAAGGGCCCGAAAGTGAGCAGTCGCGTGAATTGGGGTGCAGCACGGCGCAACTTCCGCAAGGGCCGCCGCCAGGTGGCGGCGTGGCTGCTGCTGGGTGCTGCCCTGACGCTGGCCGGCTGCGGCGATCCTTCCAGGTTCGAGACCGGCCCGGTCGTCGCCGCCCCGCCCACAAAACCCAACCGCCCCCCAGCCCAATCCCCCGCCGCCGAGCGCGAACACGAGCGCATCCTCGCGACCTATGGGGGCGCCTATGATGACCCCAAGCTCGAAGCGCTGATCTCCGGCATCGTCGACCGGCTGGTGGCGGCGTCGGATCGGCCCGACCTGACCTACAAGGTGACGATCCTCAATTCCGGCGCCGTCAATGCCTTCGCGCTGCCGACCGGCCAGCTCTACGTCACCCGCGGGCTGATCGCGCTCGCCACCGACACATCGGAATTGTCGTCCGTGCTGTCGCACGAGATGGCGCATGTGCTGGCCAAGCACGCCGCCATCCGCGAGGACCAGGCACGGCAGGCGGCGCTGGTCGCCCGTGTCGTCACCGACATGGGCAACGACCCGGGCATGACGGCGCTGGCGCTGGCCAAGACCAAGCTGTCGATGGCGAGCTTCTCGCGGCAGCAGGAGCTCGAAGCCGACGGCATCGGCATCGGCATCTCGGCGCGGGCGCAGTTCGATCCCTACGGCGCGGCGCGCTTCCTCACCGCGATGGAGCGCAACGCGGCGCTCAAGGCCAATCGCGCCACCGGCGACAGCCGCACCGACTTTCTGTCGTCGCATCCGGCGACGCCGGAGCGCGTCAGCAACGCCCAGAACAACGCCCGGCAATACACCGCGCCGCAGGGCGGCTGGCGTGGCGAACGCGGCGAGCGCGACCGCGAGGCCTATCTCAACGCGATCGACAACATTGTCTATGGCGAAGACCCGAGCGAAGGCTTCGTGCGCGGCCGGCGCTTCCTGCATCCCAAGCTCGGCTTCACCTTCCAGGTGCCGGAATCGTTCACGCTCGACAACACCGCGCAGGCGGTGATCGGCCTGCGTGAAGGCGGCAATCAAGCGATGCGGTTCGACGTCGTCCGGGTGCCGGCCGAGCAGTCGCTTGCCGACTATCTGAACTCCGGCTGGATGGAGAACGTCGATAAGAGCTCGACCGAGGAGCTGACCGTCAACGGCTTTCCGACCGCGTCGGTGACGGCGCGCGGCGAGCAGTGGCAGTTCAGGGTCTATGCGTTGCGGTTCGGCAGCGACGTCTATCGCTTCATCTTCGCGACCCGGCAGCGCACCGCCGAGAGCGACCGCAACGCCCGCGAGACGGTGAATTCGTTCCGGCGGCTGTCGCTCGAGGAGATCCAGGCCGCCCGACCGCTGCGCATAAAGGTGATCAGCGTGCAGCCCGGCGACACCGTCGAGTCGCTGTCGCACCGGATGTCAGGTGTCGACCGGCCGCTGGAGCGCTTCCGTGTGCTCAACGGCCTCGACGCCCACGCCCAGGTCAAGCCGCGCGAGCTGGTGAAGATCGTCGTCGACTAACCGAAGAACAGGTCTCTTGGCCCACGAAAAAGGCCCGGCTGGATGGCCGGGCCTTGATTGCTTCAAACCGAATGCGGCTGCTTACGCGGCCTCGTCGGTCACCGCCTCGTCGTCGGAATCGCCGTCGAGATCCGCATCGGACTCGGCTTCGGCTTCCGCCTCGGCCTTGGCGCCGCGGCGCGGGCTCTTGGCGAGCTGGCTCTCGACTTCCTTGACGGCTTCGGTCTCGGTGATGTGCTGCACCACCGCGATCTCGCGCGACAGACGATCCAGCGCGGCTTCATAGAGCTGGCGTTCGCTGTAGGACTGCTCCGGCTGCGATTCCGAGCGATACAGGTCGCGGACGACCTCGGCGATCGCAACGATGTCGCCCGAATTGATCTTGGCTTCGTATTCCTGCGCGCGGCGCGACCACATCGTTCGCTTGACGCGGGCACGGCCCTTCAGTGTCTCCAGCGCCTTCTTCACCAGCGCCGGATCGGACAGCTTGCGCATACCGACATTGCCGACCTTCGCGGTCGGCACCCGCAGCGTCATCTTGTCCTTGATGAAGTTGATGACGAACAGCTCGAGCTTGGCGCCCGCGATTTCCTGCTCCTCGATCGCCAGAATCTGGCCGACGCCGTGGGCCGGATAGACCACGAATTCGTTGGCCTTGAAGCCCTGACGCTGGGTCACGGCCTTTTTCGGCTCCTCGACGCGCGCCTGCGCCGGGGCCGCCGGCTTGGACACCGCCACCGGCTGCTTCACTTCCGGCTTTACCGCCGCCTTGGCAACGGGCGCCTTCACCTCGGTCTTGACCTCGGCCTTCACCTCCGCCTTGGGGGCAACGGCAGCCTTGGCAGGCTTCGCCGCCGGCTTGGGTGCGGCGACGGGCTTGGAGGCCGCCGGCTTGGCGGGAGTTTTCGCAGACTTGGTTGGCATTTCACTTCTTTTGATTTTCGAGGACTTGAAGGCCGGAGCTTTAGAGGCCGAAGCCTTTGCAGCAGACCCCTTTGCGGTAGCGTGTTTGGTGGCGCTCGCCTTGCTGGCGCCCGCCTTGGTCTGGGTCTTGGAAACAGAAGCCTTTGCGGCGGTCGCTTTGGCGGCTGTCCGGGTGTCCTTGACAGAAGCCTTCGAACGGCTCTTTGTGGCTCCGCGGCTGGCCGCAGATGCCGACTTGGCACCCTTTGAAGAAACACTCGTTTTACGCGTTTTCTGTGACACAGCCTGCGCGTGGAACCGCCACGCCCCTGTTCGTTGCTTTTGACGGGGAACCCTTCCCGGCCGCAAAAACGGCATGCCGGAGTTGACGAATGTGCTAAATATAGCACATTCCCCGCAAAAATCAATGATTTATGACGATTCCAGCCCATTCGGGGCGGTGCCCCGGGGCTCATCTCGTCAACAGGGTTAAGCTGGTCGGCCGGCTGAGCCGGCCTTCTCAAGACCTTCGGCTTAGTCGCCCGAACCCGGCTCCGAAGAGAAGTACTTCTCGAACTTGCCAGCCTGACCGTCAAACTCCTTGGCGTCCGCCGGAGCGTCCTTCTTCTGGGTCAGGTTCGGCCACGTCTTGGCGTATTCCGAATTCAGCTCGAGCCACTTCTCAAGGCCCGGCTCGGTATCCGGCTTGATCGCTTCCGCCGGGCATTCCGGCTCGCACACGCCGCAGTCGATGCATTCGTCCGGATGGATGACCAGCATGTTCTCGCCCTCGTAGAAACAATCCACGGGGCAGACTTCAACGCAGTCGGTGTATTTGCACTTGATGCAGTTTTCAGTGACGACGTAAGTCATCCCAACGCTCCGGAACGGTTCTAATTTTGAGTGTTTGCGTACCGCAGGAGCTCCGCAGCCGCAAGTGTCGATGCCTATTCCCGTGGCATTCCGAGATCGGCATAAAGTCCAGTAACCGACTCGGCGTCGCCGCGGCGCTCACTGAACCCAACCACCTTCAGCACCCGCACGCCACGATCCAGCGCAATCGTCAGCACGTCGCCGGTCTTGATGCCATGCCCCGGTGAGGTCTCGCGCACGCCATTGATGCGAACGTGGCCGCGTTCGACCAGAGCCGCAGCGCTGGTGCGGGCGCGCACGACGCGCGCATGCCACAGCCATTTATCGAGACGCTGACGCTCCAAGCCCGAACCACTGGCTATGCCGGCGCGCCTTAGTCCTTGCGGCCGGCGGTGAGTTGCTCCTTCAGCGCGGCGAGCTTGGCGAACGGCGAATTCGGATCCATCGGCCGGTCGCGCTCACGCGGGGCGCTGGAATGCACCTGCCGGTGCGAGCCGCCCTGGTTGTCGCGGCCACCCTTCGGCCCGCCCTGATACTTGTCCTGGAATTTGTCGCGGCCCTTGAAGCGCTCGCGCGGCGGCCGTCCTTCGCCGGAAGCCTCGCGGCGCCCGCCTTCACCTTCCTGATCGCGCCGATTGCGACGGAAATCACCCTTGCCGCGCCCTCCACCACGGTCACCCTTGGCTTCGGCCGCTTCGCCTTCAGTCGCGCCGGCAGGAGCGCCGTGCTGCGGACGATTGCGATGGCGGTTACGATCGTGACGCGGCCGATGCTCGTCGGAGCGTCCACCTGGACGCCAGACTTCAACCAGCTCCGGCTCCGCCTTGGCGGCCGGCGCTGCTTCGGCGCTGGCAGCTGCGGGCGAAGCTTCGGCTGCCGTCGCTTCGGTCGCGGCGGCTTCGCCGGCTTCAGCAGCGGGCTGCTCCGCAGTCTCGGTGTTGGTGGCTTCCGCAACCGGCTCCGCTGCAACAGCCGCAGGCTGCTCGGCGACGGGCTGTTCGTCGGCGCTCGGCGCAGCCTCGGCGGCGTCGCCGTCCGTCGGCGACGGCTCGAACGCGATTGCGCCGGCCAGAATGGCCTGATCTTCAGCCGACATTTCGGTCGTGCTCGCCGCCTCGGTCGAGGCCGGAGCCGCCGCTTCGGCAGCTTTCGGCGCCTGGGGCAACGCCGGGCGCCGCTCCATGCGGTAGCCGAGCGCTTTCAAGATCGACGCGAAGTCTTCGCCAGCCGAACCGGTCAGCGACGTCATCGCCTGGGTGACGACGAAGCTGCGGCCGTCGAACGCACCCGCCGGCTTCTCGCCGGGCGCGCCTTCACGCCACGCCAGCGCAGGGCGGATCAGGTCGGCGAGACGTTCGAGAATGTCGACGCGGACGGCGCGTTCGCCGCACAACCGGTAGCCCAGCGTGCGGTAGGCATCGCGATCCAGCGCCTTGTCGGCCGGGAACGAGGTGCGGCCACTGCCGGCGAGATGCTGCGCGCTGGACAGCGCGGCAAGGTCGACATTGTCCTGCTTCTGCGCCCACAGCAGCGAGGCAAGCGCTCGCGCCGCCGGCTTCAGCAGCGAGGGGAAGTAGATGTGGTAGGCGCCAAACCGCACACCGTATTTGCGCAAAGTCGCGCGCGACGGCTGGTCCAGATCCTTCATCTCGGCCGCGATCTTGGCGCGCTCCAGCACGCCGAGCGCCTCGATCAGCTGGAAGGCGATGCCGCGGGCAATGCCGCTGACATCCTCAGCTTTGCCGAGTTCGAACAGCGGTCCGAGGATCTTTTCGACATGGGTCTTGAGCCACAGGTCGAGACGGGTCTGCACCGCTTCGCGCGGCGCGCCGGCCAGACGGTCGTCGGCGATGATCCGCAGCCGCGGCCGCAGCACGTCGTCCGAGCCCACCAGCCGCGCGACCGCATCGCCGGTCCAGCGAATGGTCCCGTCTGAGGTCAGGATGAACTGATCGTCTGGTGCGTTCGACAACTTCTCGGCGCGCGCGTCGATTTCGCCGGCTAGCGCCTTTTGCGCCGTCGCCTGCAACGCCTTCGCATCCGAGCCGGCCTCGGCCGCGTCGGGCGCAAAGGTGAAGCCATCGAGCCGGCCAATCACGTGGCCCTCGACGATCACCTCACCAGTCTTGCCAATTTCCGTATTCAACATCGTGTTTTCCCGCAGGCGGCGCATCAATACACTGGTCCGGCGATCGACGAAACGTTCCGTGAGCCGTTCATGCAACGCATCTGACAATTTATTTTCAACGTCGCGCGAGATGCCCTGCCAGTGTTCGGGGTCGGCGAGCCAATCCGGCCGGTTGGCGACGAAGGTCCAGGTGCGGATTTGCGCAATTCTCGCGGAAAGCGTGTCGATACCGCCGTCGGTGCGATCCGCCTGATCGACCTGGGCAGCGAACCAGCTATCCGGTATCCGCCCCTTTTGCATCAAGAACCGGTATAGCGTGATCACTAGCTCGGCATGGGCCGCTGGTGCGATCTTACGGTAGTCCGGGACCTGACAGACATCCCATAGCCGCTCCACCGCGGCTTTGCCCTGCGCGATTTCGCGCACCTCAGGGTCGCGGGCAACGTGGTCGAGCACGCGGAGATCCTCGGCAACCGGGGCGCGCGTCAGCGCCTCGTGCCGGGGCGACTCCGCCAGCGACACCTGCAGCGCGCCGAGCGAGGCGAAATCCAGCTCGGCGTTGCGCCATTGCAGCATCTTCACCGGTTCAAAGCTGTGATTTTGCAACGCGTTGACCAGCTCGGGCTCGAACGGCGCGCAGCGCCCGGTGGTGCCGAAGGTGCCGTCCCGGGTGGCGCGGCCGGCGCGCCCGGCGATCTGAGCAAATTCAGGCGGGGTCAGGCGGCGAAACTGATAGCCGTCGAATTTGCGGTCGGACGCGAACGCGACGTGGTCGACATCAAGGTTCAGCCCCATGCCGATCGCATCGGTGGCGATCAGGTAATCGACGTCGCCGGACTGAAACATCGCCACTTGGGCGTTGCGGGTGCGCGGGCTCAGCGAGCCCAGCACCACCGCGGCACCGCCGTGCTGGCGCTTGATCAATTCGGCGATCGCATAGACCTCGTCGGCCGAGAACGCCACGATCGCGGTCCGTCGCGGCTGCCGGGTCAGTTTGCGGTCGCCGGCATATTCGAGCTGCGACAGCCGCGGCCGGGTGACAATGCTGGCGCCGGGCAACAGCCGCTCGATCATCGGCCGCATCGTCGCGGCGCCGAGCAGCAGCGTCTCGTCGCGGCCGCGCCGGCGCAGAATCCGGTCGGTGAAGACGTGGCCGCGCTCGAGGTCGGCCGCGATCTGGATTTCGTCGACCGCCAGAAACGAGACGTCGAGATCGCGCGGCATCGCCTCGACGGTTGAGACCCAGTAGCGCGGCTTGGAGGGTTTGATCTTCTCTTCGCCAGTGACCAGCGCCACGGCGTTGGCGCCGACCTTGTCGACGATCTTGTTATAGACCTCGCGCGCGAGCAGCCGCAGCGGCAGACCGATCAGGCCTGACGGGTGCGCGACCATCCGCTCGATCGCCAGATGCGTCTTGCCGGTGTTGGTCGGGCCTAGCACCGCGGTCACGCCGGCGCCGGGAACGCGGTCATTGGTAAACGATTCAGAGTACAGGTTGGGCATTTCGAGTGGATTTCTGCGTGGTCGCGGTCAGATCTGTGTCACATCGCGACGCCGCAGCAATCGCCGATTAAGGGCTGGAACGAGTCCGGAACGAAACGCGGCCGAATCGCTGACTCGTTCTGAGTCGGGAGTGGCTGACGCAATATGTCGTACAGGGCTCAGCCGCGCGCTCAAGATCAGGTGAAAAGACAGGCCATTATCCTCTTCGCCCGGGTGAGTTCGCCGCGGTTCATGCGTTCCGCGATTCCGACGGGAGTCAACATGATTCAACGCCGCCGATCGCAGGCAGGCGGGGCCGCGCTCTATTGCGCGCGTGACGCCGACTTCGGCGGCGTGGCCTGGGTGATGAATTGCGTTGCTTCCAGCATCGCGTTGCCGACCGGCGTCGGGATCTTCAGCCGAAAGGGCGCGAGAACGCGGGTGCCGGCAATCGGCGCCAGCCAGACTTCCATGTCGCGCTGCTTGATCAGATATTTGATCGCGGCACGATCCGGAATGTAGCCCGACACCGGGTTGAAATAGACCGCGCAGACCAGCGCCGGCCCGCGATAGCCTTTCTCGGCCTTCACCGTCTCGGTGCGCTTGTATTCCATGCGCAGGTCATAGCGCATCCGACCATCGAAAATCGGTGTCGACACCCGGCAAGAATCCGGGCTGAGCACCTCGCCGGTGCCCGGCACGCGCAGGAACGACGCCGTCATCGGATCGATCACACCACGGCGATGCGCGTCCGTCACCGGGATGCGGTCGTCGTCCGGTGGCGGCTCCGGCTCGATGCTGGACTCTTTGACGTTGCCGTTCGCGAGCGTGATGCGGATGGTTTCTGTTTTCTTACCGCCCGTGATGCTGGCCATGTAGTTGCCGGGCACCAGCTGGCCGTTGATCACCCGGCCCTGCGCTTCGCCGCGGCCGTGGCCGCTGGAAAACGCCTGCATCACGCCGGAGGTCGTCCCGGTCGCGGACGCCGAATAGAAATCATCGTCGACCTGGATCACCCAGGCGCCCTTGCCGACCTCGATTCCGGCGAGTGACGCTTCATAGCGGGCGTCGAGCTTGCCCTGAGCGGCCGCAGGAGCTGCGGTCAGCACCGCGGCGGCAGCCAGCAGCCAGCCCAGACCCGCGTACCGGGTCGCCGCGGGAATGACAGTGGCAATGTGGCGGCTGCTGATGTTCACGAACGATGTCCTGCCTGGCGCGGAGGGCGCCGTCGATGGGTCAACTCGCACCGGGCCGATTTGTTGGTGTCGGAACCGAATACGTCCTTTATATGGTGCCAGATGCTTGATGGTGCCCGCAATCCGCGTATCGCCGAGCACCTCACGGCAGTTCCCGATTCGGCATTTTCGGGTTCCGGCGCAGCCGTCGCTTGACGCTGCGCGCCAGCCCTTTTATAGGTCCGCGGTTCCTGAAAACGGACGAATGATGAAGCCCCGCGCCTGCTGGTGGGCCGGCGGGGGATGACAGAGGATTTTCGCCATGTCTCGGCGCTGCGAACTGACCGCCAAGGGTGCCCAGGTCGGCCACAAGGTCAGCCATTCGAACATCAAGACCAAGCGGCGTTTCCTGCCCAACCTGGTCAACGTCACTTTCCTGTCGGACGCACTTGGCCGCGCGGTGCGGCTGCGCGTTTCGACCAATGCGCTCAAGAGCGTCGACCACCGCGGTGGCCTCGACGCCTACCTGCTCAAGGCTCGCGACGCCGAGCTGTCGCCGAAGGCGGTGGAGCTGAAGCGCGCGATCGCCAAGAAGACGGCGGGCGCGCCGGTTGCCGCGGCGAGCTGATCGCCGCTTCGCCAGTTCAGGCCTGATTGAGATTTCGGCGGCCGGGTCGTTCGACCCGGCCGTTTTGTCGTGCGTGCTGGTCCGGATGGGCGGCCGCAGGCCCCTGCGTGGCCAGGACCGGCATTCGAGGGTGCGACATCCCGGTATCACTACCAGGAATATACCTTCGTTCGAATCACGTACTTTCCCGAGGTGACGGAGCGATCGGCCGATCGCACAACTTCTTCACGTCGGTCTGATCGCCCATTCGAGCGCATACCGCAGCATAAGCCGCCGCCGTCGCTCTTCCATGCGCGCCGGTGCGGTCGCCATCGCAGGGGCCTTCATGAAACTGTCGACCCGGCTGACCCTCGCCATGGTAGCGCTGGTTTTGGTGACCACCGCGGTCCTCGGATTTCTCAATTACCAGAACGTCGTCGATCTGGTGATGCCGCGGGCGCTGATGCGGCTTCACACCCACGCTCAGCTCAACGCGCTGCTGATCGAGACCTCACTGCAGAATACGCATGCCGATGCGGTTGGGGCGCAGTCCTCGGCGGCCTTGCGCGATTTGCTCTCAGCCCGGCGTGACAGCCTGCAAACCACCGGCGAGGAGCCGGCGAACTGGCGCAAGCGGATTGAAGCCCGTTTCATCGCCGAGCTGGTGGCCAAGCCGAGCTGTGCAATTCTGCGCGTGATCGGCCCGGAGGACGGCGGCCGCGAGCTGGTGCGGGTCGATCGGCTCGGTCCGAACAACAGCATCCGCGCCGTGCCGCAGTCCGAGCTGACCCGCCGCGGCGATCGCACGTACTTCAAGGAAGGCATGGCGTTGCCGCCCAACCGGGTGGCGATGTCGAAGGTCGAGCTGAACAAGACCGCGACCGGTCTCGAGACACCCTACGTGCCGACGGTGCGCACCATGGCGCCGATCGACGGGGCCGATGGCACGCGTCTCGGTCTCCTCGTCATCAATACCGATCTGCGCGGCCTGCTCGAGCGGATCCGCGAGAGCTCCGACGGCAGCAGCATCATCTACGTCGTCAACGCCGATGGCGATTACCTGCTGCATCCCGACCGGTCGCGTGAATTCGGCTTTGACCTCGGCAAACCAAGTCGCATTCAAGACGACTTCCCGCGGATGTCCGAACTGCTGTTTCTGCGCAAGGGTGGCGATACACCGACCCTGGTCGCGGATAGCGCCGGCGAACGCTTCGGCGCCGGGTGGGACTGGGCTGAGCTGCCGAACGGGCCGAGGCTCGCGGTGGTGGAAATGCGGCCCTACGTGTCGTTGACGTCGGTGCAAACGGCGGTGCGGAATTCCACCATCCTGGGCGGCACGGTGGCGATCCTGGTGGCGATGCTGATGGCGTTTCCGCTGGCGCGCTCGCTGACACGGCCATTGGTGCGGATCACCAATTCGATCGTGGCGTTCTCATCGAGCGGCGTGCCGGTCAAGGTGAAAACCGGCGGTGGCCACGAGATCAACATGCTGGCCGACGCTTTTACGCGGATGGCTTCAGAGTCACAGCGCAAGGCGGAGGCGTTGGCGTCCGAGGTCGAGCAGCGTTCGCGGATCGCCGAAGTACTGCAGAACACCATCGACAACATGGTCGATCCGGTACTGGTCGCCGACGCGAGCGGCATGGTGATTCTCACCAATCCGGCCGCTCGGGAAACCTTCGGCCAGCTGTCTGGCGTCGGCATGCTCAACACCACTCGATCGTTCGACCGGTTCGATGCCGACGGCAATCCGATGGCGCAGGATCAGTCGCCGCTGCTCCGCGCCTTTCGCGGCGAGACCATCATCAATTTCGAGTTCGCGGTGCAGCCGATCGGCTCGACGCGCCGCTCCTATCTGATCGCGAACGGCCGCCCGTTGCGGAATGAAACCGGCGAGATTCAGGGCGCCGTGATGGTGTACCACGACATTACCAAGACCAAGAAGGCCGAGGACGCGCTTCGTCGCAGCGAGCAGATGTCGCGCGCGATCATCGATACGGCGCTCGACGCGTTCGTGCAGCTCGACGCGCAGGGGCGGATCACCGATTGGAGCCCGCACGCCGAGTCGATGCTGGGCTGGAGCCGCGAGGAAGCGATCGGTCAGGATTTCGGCGAGCTAGCGCTCCCGCCGGATCAAACCAGAGAAATCAAGACCGGTTATCGACGCTTCATCGAAGCGATCGAACACGACATGAGCGTGATTCAGGGGCATCGCATCGAGATCGAAGCAGTCCGGCGCGATGGCTCGCCGATCGCCCTCGAAGTCTCGATGACGGCGCTGCCGGTCGAGGGGCGGTTCGTCGTCAACGTCTTCATGCGCGACCTGACCGAGAAGATCGCGTTCGAAGAGCAGCTGCGGCAATCGCAGAAGATGGAGTCGATCGGGCAGCTGACCGGCGGCATCGCCCATGACTTCAACAACATGCTGACGGTGATCACTGGCACCATCGACATCATCAGCGACGGTGTTGCCGACCAGCCGCATCTAGCGGCGATCGCCAAGCTGATCAGCGAGGCGGCCGACCGGGGGTCTGAGCTGACCCGGCTGCTGCTCGCCTTTGCGCGTAAGCAGCCGCTGCGGCCCGACGAGACCGAGGTCAACGCGCTGCTGTCGGGCTTGCAGAGCCTGCTGCGGCCGACGCTCGGCGAGCCGATCGAAGTCGAGACCGTGCTCGCGCCAGATACGTGGTCGATCTATGTCGACCGCGGCCAGCTTGAATCGGCGCTGGTCAATCTCGCGGTGAATGCACGCGACGCGATGCCGAAGGGCGGCAAGCTCACGATCGAGACCAGCAACGTCGTGGTCGATCCGGATCTCGGTAAGCGGTTCGGTGATCTGGCGCCGGGCGACTACGTGATGATCGCGATCACCGATTCCGGCTGCGGCATTCCGGAAGCGATCCGCAGCAAAGTGTTCGATCCGTTCTTCACTACCAAGGAGGTCGGCAAGGGCACCGGTCTCGGCCTCAGCATGGTGTACGGCTTCATCAAGCAGTCGGGCGGACACATCACGCTGGACAGCGAGGAGGGGCAGGGCACGACGTTCCGGCTGTATCTGCCGCGAGCTCAGATCCAGGTCGACGCCGAGGCTGCGCCGGCCATCGAGCAGAACGCGGTTGGGGGCACCGAGACGATCCTGGTGGTCGAAGACGACGCCATGGTGCGCAGCTACGTCAACGCCCAGCTCAAAAGCCTCGGCTACACCACGCTGTCGGTCGGCAACGCCGCCGCAGCCTTGTCGATCGGCGAGAGCGACACCGCATTCGACCTGCTGTTCACCGACGTGGTGATGCCCGGCCCGATGAACGGCGTGCAACTCGCGGCCGAAATGATCAAGCGTCGGCCGGGGCTCAGGGTGCTGTACACCAGCGGTTATTCGGAGAACGCGCTGATCCATAATGACCGGATCGATTCCGACGTGCTGCTGCTGTCGAAGCCATATCGGCGCAGCGATCTCGCCCGGATGATCCGCCGTGCCCTGGCGACCGCCCAGGAGGCCGAAGCGGCGCGGTCGACCGCCGCCGCCGAACCGCCCAAGCCGAGCAGGGCCGCAGCGGCACGGCCGGCCTGAACCGCGCGCAATCGCACTCAGCGGCTTTAGTCGGCTTCCAGCGTGAACTGCAGTAGCAGGGTTCGCTGCAGCATCGAGAAATTGTCGTCCGACACCATCGTCAGCACGATCGCGCCGCTGGAATCGACATGGACGTCGAGCCCTTCCATGTTGTCGATCTCGTTGCCGAGGTCGGCCTCGAAGATAGCCGGGCCATCCACGGTTGCGCCCGGGATGATCGTGTTCAGCGCGATCCGGCGAATGCGGATATGCACGCCTTCGAACCAGGAAAACTTGCGCTCCAGGATCAACAGCTCGCCGCCCGGCAGCAGCGCGGCGTCGGCGATGTCGTAGTTGGCAGTCCGGCGGACCGAGAACTGACCGGGAGATTTGCCGCCGATCAGGAAGCCGATGGTGTTGCGCTCGGCATCGAGGCCGCGCTCGGAGAGCGCGATCAGCGTGCCAGCCAGCGCGTGCGGCTTCGGTACCACCACCAGCGATTCGATGCCCTTGTTGTTGGGCAGCTTGCGCAGCGCCGGTGGCACCGCGATCGGCTGGCCACGCGCGCGGATGCCGTCGCGGCCGAAATCGAATTTGACGATCTGGTTGACGCGCTCGAAGCCCACATAGGCTGTGCCGCCGTCGAACGCGAGCGACTCGCTATCGTACCACTTACGTGCCCGCAGCGGCATGCCGTCGGGGCCGAGCAGCGGCGCTGCTTCGACGTCGGCAAGACCGCTCAGCGCCGCTCCGTCATAGGCGATGCGGCCGGTGAACCAGGTCGCCTTGTCGCTGATCGCGACGAACCGCTCGCCGCGGGGATCGAGGCGCAGTGCGGACAACCCGCCGAACCCGCGGAAGCCGGACGTCAGGATCAGGCCGCTGCGAAACTGCAGCGCACCGAATTGGCGATGGGCGCGATCGCGCAGATCGAAGTGATCGATCGGGCGAGCCCGCACCTCGATCGAACGCGGTGCCGGCGGTGTCAGCTCGTCGGCTTCGACAGGCTTGGCCTGCGACAACGCCAGGGTCGGCGCGAAACTGGCCAACGCCGCGGCGCCGCCCAGTGACAAGCCGGCCGCAAGCAACTTGCGGCGCGTCGTCGTGGCGAAGTCCGGTACGGCTGTCGCCGTGGGATCGCTCCGCTTCCCAGCCTCGCCCCGCGGAGCGTTCATCGGCTCATCTCAGCCTAAGAGCGCTCACGAGTGTAGACGACGCCGGCGCGGACCCGGCGTTGCGGCCGGGGTGGCGGTCTCGCTGAACAGTTCGGCGAGCTTCTCGGTGATGGCGCCGCCGAGCTCTTCGGCGTCGACGATGGTGACGGCGCGGCGATAGTAGCGCGTCACGTCGTGGCCGATGCCGATCGCGATCAGCTCCACCGGCGAGCGGGTCTCGATTTCCTCGATGATGTGGCGCAGATGCCGTTCGAGGTAATTGCCGGGATTGACCGACAGCGTCGAGTCGTCGACCGGAGCGCCGTCCGAGATCATCATCAGGATCTTGCGCTGCTCGGGGCGGCCGAGCAGGCGCTTGTGTGCCCAGTCGAGCGCCTCGCCGTCGATGTTTTCCTTGAGCAGCCCCTCGCGCATCATCAGCCCGAGGTTCTTGCGAGCCCGGCGCCACGGCGCGTCCGCCGACTTGTAGATGATATGGCGCAGGTCGTTGAGCCGGCCCGGATTGGCCGGCTTGCCGGCGGCAAGCCAGGCCTCGCGCGACTGCCCGCCCTTCCAGGCGCGTGTGGTGAAGCCGAGGATCTCGACCTTGACGCCGCAACGCTCCAGCGTGCGCGCCAGAATGTCGGCGCAAGTCGCCGCCACCGTGATCGGGCGGCCGCGCATCGAGCCGGAATTGTCGAGCAGCAGCGTCACCACGGTGTCGCGGAAGGTCGCTTCCTTCTCGCTCATGAACGACAGCGGATGGAACGGATCGATCACCACGCGCGACAGACGCGCCGGATCGAGAATGCCTTCTTCGAGGTCGAAGTCCCAGGCGCGGTTCTGTTGCGCCATCAGCCGGCGCTGCAGCCGGTTGGCGAGGCGCGCGACGATGCCCTGCAGATGCGCCAGCTGCTTGTCCAGATAGCTGCGCAGCCGCTCCAGCTCGTCGTGGTCGCAGAGATCTTCGGCGGCGACGATCTCGTCGAATTTCGGCGCGAAGGCGTGATACTCCGGCCCACGCGGCTCGTTGGCGCCGCGATTGTGCGGCCGGGTGGCTTCGCCCGGTGTTTCGTCCTCGCCGAGTTCGGAATCGTCGAAGGCGTCTGAGGTCGATGCCTGGGCGCTTTCCATCTGGCTGTCGCTGACCTCGTCGCTGGTCGCTTCGGCCTGCTCGGCGCTCATCTCCTGCGCGGCTTCGCCCTGCGGCTCGCCCTCGGCGCCGGACTGATCGTTCTCGCCTTCCTGCTTGTCGTCCTGGTTCTCGTCTTCGTCGGTCTCGGTGTCGCGATCGTCGCCGAGCTCGAGCGCGTCGAGCATGTCGTGGATCACGTCACCGAACTTCGCCTGGTTGTCGGCGAAGTGTTCGAGCTGATCGAGCCGCGACCCAAGCTTGTCTTCCAGCACCGGCCGCCACAGGTCGACCAGCTTCTTGGCCGCGGTGGGCGGCGCCAGCCCGGTCAGCCGCTCGCGCACCAGCATCGCCAGCGCATCCGATAGCGGCGCATCGGCACGGTCGGTGATCTCGTCGAATTTGCCGCGATGGAAATGATCGTCGAGCATCGCGGTGAGGTTCTTGGCGACGCCCGCCATCCGCCGTGCGCCGAGCGCTTCGACGCGCGCCTGCTCCACCGCTTCGAACACACCGCGGGCCTGCGGATTGCCCGGCATCAGCTTGCGATGCACTTTCGGGTCGTGACAGGCGAGCTTCAGCGCGATCGAGTCGGCGTGGCCGCGCACGATTGCGGCGTCGCGCTTGCTCATCTTGCGCGCCGGCTCGGGAAGCCGCGCCTTGCCCGGTGCGAGTCCGGGGCGCTCGGCCGCGAAAGTAACCTCCAGCTCCGGAGCCTTGGCGATCGCGCGCAGGCACGAGGTGACGGCGCGCTTGAACGGCTCGGTCGGCGCTTCCTTCGATCCGGTGCGGAGCTTTGTGTTGGTCGTGGTGCTCATAGCGCTTTCATGAACCAGTGCCGCGTCACATCGTCAGGATAACCGTCGATGACGCCGAACTTTTTATAACCGGAGGTCGAATAGAAGCCTGGAGCCTGAAAGCTCATCGTGTCGAGATATGACCTCGTGGCTCCAAACTTCCGTGCTTCGTCCTCGATTGCCGCGAGCAACTTTCTGCCGTGTCGTTTGCCCCGGTAGGCCTGCTCGATCCAGAAGTACTGGATGAACAGTACCGTCGACCACATCTCGCCGACGACGCCTCCGACGATTTGCTCTCCGTTTCGCAGTGAGACGGCGAAGCGCTTGTACTTCTGCCGTCCCCACTGCTCTTTGTTGTAGGCCTTCAGTCCGTCGAGAACCGCCTTCTTGGTCTTGCCATAAGTGCGGTCGACGGAAACTGAAGGCATGGGATCAGCTCATCGCGATGTTGACCGAGCTCTCGGGCAGCTCGGCGTTGAAGCAGCGCTGATAGAATTCCGCCACCAGCGGCCGCTCCAGCTCGTCACACTTGTTGAGGAAGGTGACGCGGAACGCGAAGCCGATGTCGCCGAAGATCTCGGCGTTCTCCGACCAGGTGATCACCGTGCGCGGGCTCATCACCGTCGACAGATCGCCGTTGGCGAAGGCGTTACGCGTCAGATCGGCGAGCCGGACCATCTTGTTGACGATGTCGCGCCCTTCGGCATTGCGATAGTGCTTGGCCTTGGCGAGGATGATCTCGACTTCCTCGTCGTGCGGCAGATAGTTCAGCGTGGTGACGATCGACCAGCGGTCCATCTGGCCCTGGTTGATCTGCTGCGTGCCGTGATACAGGCCCGAAGTGTCGCCGAGGCCGATGGTGTTGGCGGTGGCGAACAGCCGGAAGGCAGGGTGCGGCTTGATGACCTTGTTCTGGTCGAGCAGCGTCAGCCGGCCGGAAATCTCCAGCACGCGCTGGATCACGAACATCACGTCGGGACGGCCGGCATCGTATTCGTCGAACACCAGCGCGACGTTGTGCTGCAGCGCCCAGGGCAGGATGCCGTCGCGGAATTCGGTGACCTGCTTGCCGTCGCGGACCACGATCGCGTCCTTGCCGACCAGATCGATACGGCTGATGTGACTATCGAGGTTGACGCGCACGCACGGCCAATTGAGACGCGCCGCGACCTGCTCGATGTGGGTCGACTTGCCGGTGCCGTGGAAGCCGGTGACCATCACACGCCGGTTCTTGGCGAAGCCTGCCAGAATCGCCAGGGTGGTGGCGCGATCGAAACGGTAATCCGGATCAACATCCGGGACGTGGGGGTCGACCTCGGAATAGGCCGGAACTTCAAGGTCGCTGTCGATGCCGAAGACCTGCCGGACCGACACCTTCATGTCGGGTAAGCCAGTGATCTCCGGAGCGGTGGTCGTAGCGGCGGTCATCAATCCTCCGTGGTCCCGGACGCGCCCGAAACCCGATCTTCGTTGGTGGATGCGGTTGAGTGCGGAATTGAACCTAGCAGAGAGCCGCGATCCGCAGAAGCCCGCCGCGCGATCAAAGTTCCGTCGATGTTTCATTGAGATAGGAGCGTGACGCGGTTTTGTGAAGGCTGTGTTGCGGATTCGGTGGGCGATGCCGAATCGGCGTGCAACTTTTCGGCAGGGCAGGGGTCGTAAGCTGTCGCAACTGCCTGTCCATCTCGTTGGAGCCCCACCGCCTTGAGTTCACTGCTCGACTCGCTGGTCCATTTTGCCGCGTCGCATCCCGGCCTCGCCTATCTGACGCTGTTTCTGGCGGCGCTGCTCGAAGCCGTGCCGGTGGTGGGATCGCTGGTGCCGGGCTCGACCGTGATCCTGGCGCTGAGCGCGCTGATTCCCGGTGGCGAACTGAGTCTCATAGGCGTTCTCGCCTCGGCGATCGCCGGCGCGCTGATCGGCGACGGTGCGGCGTATTGGACCGGCCATCGTGGGCAGCGCCGCATTTTGAGCACGTGGCCGCTGTCGAACTATCCGGACGTGGTGGCGAAGCCCGAAGCGTTCTTCGTGCGTTACGGCACCTGGGCGGTGCTGTTCGGCCGGTTCGTACCGCCGATCCGTGCCTTCGTGCCGGTCACCGCCGGCGCAATGCAGATGACGCCGCAGCGGTTCTTTGCCGTCGATGTCCCGGCGATCCTGCTGTGGGCCCCGGCGCATGTGCTGCCGGGCGTGATCGCCGCCACCGCGCTCGAGCGCAGCCACACGACGCTGCACCACTGGCTGCCGGTGCTCGCCGGCGTTGCCGGAACGCTGTTGCTGGGGCTATGGGCGTATCGGCGCTGGAAGGGCACGCCGGCTTAGCTTCAATCAAGGTCAACGACGCAGGCGTCATTCGCCAGCGACGGGCAGGTGCCGCCGAGAGCGTTCAGCTCCGCACCACCGTCTTCAGATAGTTGTAGGCCTTGATGATCTCGATCAGGCGGTCTTCGGTCGAGCGGTCGCCGCCATTGGCGTCGGGATGATGCTGCTTCACCAGCGCCTTGTACTTGGCCTTGACCACTTCGAGCGTCGCGTCGCTCTCGAGGCCCATCACCTGCAGCGCCTTGCGCTCGGCGTTGAACACCTTGCGCGGCTCGGCGCGCGCCTCGTCGGCCGGGTCGGGCCCGCGACGCCGGCGGCGGCTGCCGGTGAATTCGTTGAAAACATTGAACGGATCGGCGGCGCCTTCGAGATCCTCGGGACTGCGGGCGCGGCTCTTGGCGCCGTTCTGTCCCATCTTCCAGGTCGGACGATGACCGGTCAGCGCGTCCTTCTGATAGCGGGCGACGTCATCCGGATTCATCCCTTCGAAGAAGTTATAACCCTGATTGAATTCGCGGACGTGGTTGAGACAGAAGTGCCAGTAATCCTTCTCGTAGCCGCGGCCCTTCGGCGCACGGTGCGCCGCGCGGCTGGTACAGCCGGGCGCGTCGCACATCCGCACCTGTTCGCGCGCGGCTTCACGCGCCACTTCCGCGGCCCGCGGCTTGACGCGGATCTTGTCGAAGAATTTGGACGAGTCGATTGGCATGGGCGGACTTTGACTACGCAACGCTCCGGGCTTCAAGTCTTGACATTCCGAGCAGCCCCCGGGTTGATGCGTCGCAGACGGATTTGACGGAATAACGGCCGAACGGGTGGGGCATCACGGCATGGGCACGCAGGACACTATCACGCAGAAGTTGCGCGAAGCTTTCACGCCCGAAAGCCTCGACGTCATCGACGAATCCAACCTACATGAAGGTCATGCGGGTCACGCCGGTCGCAGCGAGACTCACTTCCGGGTGAATATCGTATCGGCGGCCTTCGCGGGCAAGAGCCGGGTCGATCGTCACCGCATGGTCAACGACCTGCTGGCCCCGGAACTGAAAGGCGGCGTGCACGCGCTCGCCATCAAGGCCAAAGCGCCCGGCGAAGCCTGAGCCAACAAATCGCTTAGGCTGATCCGGCTCGTGTCTTCCGGCTCTTCTTTTCGATCAGATCGGCCTCGCCGTCGCGCGGCACGGGCGAGATCCGCAGCGCCGTGATGCGGTTACGCTCGCGGCGCAGAACGCGGAAGCGGAATCCGTGGAAGGTGAAGTTCTGACCGCGGTCCGGAATCGACCGTGCCTCGTGAATCACTAAGCCCGCCACCGTGGTGGCTTCCTCGTCCGGCAGGTTCCAGTCCATTGCGCGGTTGAGATCGCGGATTGGCACCGAGCCGTCGACCACCACCGAGCCGTCCGGCTGGGTGCGGACGCCGGCGACCACGACGTCGTGCTCGTCGGAAATATCGCCGACGATTTCCTCGAGAATGTCCTCGAGCGTCACCATGCCTTCGACTTCGCCGTATTCGTCGACGACCAGCGCGAAGTGAGTCTTGCGGGTGCGGAAAGCCTTGAGCTGTTCGGAGACCGGACGCATCTCCGGCACGAACCAGGGTTGCAGCGCGATCTTGCCGATATCGATCTTGGACGCGTCGCCGTCAGCGGCGCGTAGCGCGCGCAGCAGGTCCTTGGCGTGCAGCACGCCGACGATGTTCTCCGGCTTGTCGCGCCACAGCGGCACGCGGGTGTATTCGGTCGCCAGAACTTCCTTCACCAGTTGTTCGCTGGGCTGATCGGCGTTGACGGTGACCATCGCGGTCCGGTGCACCATCACGTCCGACACCACCAGTTCGCCGAACCGGAATACGTTCTGGATGTACTCAGCCTCGCCGCTTTCGATCTTGCCGTGCTCAGCGGATTCGCCGACCAGCCCCTCGATCTCGACGTCGGTCAGGATCTCGTGCTCGGAGTTTTCTTCGACGCCGAGCAGCTTCAACACGCCGCGCGAGGCCTGGTTCAGCAGCCAGTTCAGAGGATACAGCAGGATGAACGAGATGTGCAGCGGATAGGCGATCCACTGCGACACCGGCTCCGGCTGACGGATTGCCAGCGTTTTCGGCACCTGCTCGCCGATCACGATGTGCAGCGACGAGAAGAACAGGAAGCCGCCGAGAAACGCGATGAAGTGCTGCGCTGATTCCGACAAGCCCATCGGCTGCAGCACCGGTGCAAGCAGCGCCGAGACGGTCGGCTCGCCGACCCAGCCGAGCCCGAGCGACGCCATGGTAATGCCGAGCTGGCAGCAGGCCAGATACGCTTCGACGTTGCCGAGGATGTGCTGCACCAGTTCGGCGCCGAACCGCTGCTTCTCGACCATCGCCTTGATGCGGAAGCCGCGGCTGCGCACCAGCGCGAACTCCGCCGCGACGTAGAAGGCGTTGGCGATCAGCAGCAGGACCGCGATCAGAACGTTGCTCAGAGTCGAGTTCATGATGCTCTTGGGTTCGCCTGCGTGACCGCAGGGCGCCGCAGCGGCCGTTAGGCTTGCGCCAGTTTCCGCTGCAGGAAATCGCGCACCGGCGCCGGCTCGACCTTATTGGCGATCACAGCGTGGCCGATGCCTTCCATCAGGATGAAGGTGAGTTCGCCGCGCTTGACCTTCTTGTCCTGCGCCATCAGCGCCATCAATCGGTCAGCGTCGGCAAGGCCTTCTTGGGTGAAGCCGGCGATGTCCTGCAGCCGGGTCGGCAGGCCGACTTCGGTGAGATGCTTGGCGAGCCGCTGCGCGTCGGCCGCCGGCATCATGCCGCGCTCGGCCGAGAATTCCGCCGCCAGCACCATGCCGATCGCGACGCCCTCACCGTGGAACAGCCGGTCCGAGAACCCGGTCGCCGCTTCCAGCGCGTGGCCGAAGGTGTGGCCGAGATTGAGCAGGGCGCGGTCGCCGGTCTCGCGTTCGTCGCGGGCGACGATGGCGGCCTTGGCCCGGCACGAGGTGGCCACCGCGTGCTCGCGTGCGGCGCCGCCGCTGAACAGCTCGGCATGATTGGCTTCGAGCCAGGCGAAGAACGCCTCGTCGCCGAGCGCGCCATACTTCGCCACTTCAGCATAGCCGGCGCGGAATTGGCGCGGCGATAGCGTATCGAGAATCGCTGTATCGGCCAGCACCAGCACCGGCTGATGGAATGTGCCGATCAGGTTCTTGCCCTGCGGCGAGTTGATGCCGGTCTTGCCACCGACCGAGGAGTCGACCTGCGCCAGCAGCGAGGTCGGCACCTGCACGAAATCGACGCCGCGGCGCAGGAGCGAAGCGGAGAAGCCGGCAAGATCCCCGATCACGCCGCCGCCGAGCGCGATCACCAGATCGTTGCGCTCGATCTTGGCGGCGATCAGCGCCTCGCAGACCTGTTCGAGGCCCGCATAGCTCTTGGAGCTTTCGCCTTCGCCGACGATCACCGATGCATGCGCGATGCCAGCCTGGTCCAGCACCTCCTCGGCGCGCTTCAGCCAGGTCTTCGCCACGGTGCGATCGGTGACGATCGCGGTGCGCGCACCGGGCCGCAGCTTGGCGATCCGTTCGCCCAGCGAGGCGATCACATCGCGGCCGATCACGATCTCATAGGCGCGGTCACCGAGGGCGACCTCGACGGTGATCGGGGCGGAGTGTTTCTGCGGGGCGTTCATGAAGTCTCGCTCAGGGTTGGGGCAGGTGCGCCGCACAGATAGTGGTGGAGCGCGGCGACGCATTCGTCGACGATCTTTTCGTGCGGCACGTCGCGCGACGCGATGGTGATGTCGGCTTCGCGGTACAGCGGGTAGCGCTCGGCGATCAGCCGGGCGATGGTGCCGGCCGGGTCGGGCGTCTTCAGCAGCGGTCGGTCGGCCCGGCGCTTGACCCGGCGCAGGATCACGTCAGCCTCCGCCTCGAGCCACATCGAGATCGCCTTTTCGCGGATCCGGTCACGAGTCTCCTCGCGCATGAAAGCGCCGCCGCCGGTCGCCAGCACCTTGGTGCCGCCGTCGAGCAGCCGGGCGATCACCCGGGCTTCGCCGTCGCGGAAATGCGGCTCGCCGTGGGTTTCGAAGATCTCCGGGATGGTCATTGCCGCGGCCGATTCGATTTCGGTGTCGGCGTCGAGAAACGGCAGCCCGAGCCGCAGCGCGAGCCGGCGCCCGACGGTGGATTTGCCGGCGCCCATCATGCCGATGAGCACGACCGGGCGATCGCCCAGCGCCGCGACGATCTCGGCTTCCTGGGGCGACCTGCCGGCAGCAGCCGTCGGTACGGTTTCAGACATTCGCGGCATCCGTGGGACTGAAAGGGCAAGCTATACTACCCCGGTCGCCGGGCTTGCCAGAGTCTCTTGCAAGGGAAGGGCGAACATGGTCGTAGTCGCGCGTCGCCGCCAAACGCCTGCCGCTGCCGAGATTCGCGAATGCCCACCCTGTTTCGGTTCCTGACGGTGATTGGTGTGGTAGGCGGTATCATTTACGGGACGATTTTCGCGCTGGCCAATTTCGTCGGGCCGAACAGCCGCGAAATGACCGTGACGATCGGCCCGGACAAATTTCTCAAGAAATAGCCGCTAGGCTGGTCGCATGCGTCGACCGCGAACCACATCCAAAGCCGCCGCGCTGCCGGAGCCTGAGCCTCAAGCCGCACCGCTGCGTCCCGCCTCCTATTCGGACGCCGGGCTGACCGAGCTGTTTCTCGACATGATCGCGGCCGAGCAGGGCGCTTCCGCCAACACGCTCGATGCCTATCGGCGCGATCTGGCGGATCTGTCGCACTTCCTGTCCCGCCGCCGACTCAGCATCGGCTCCGCCGACACCGCGGCACTGCGGGCCTATCTGGCCGATCTCGACAACCGCGGCTTTGCCACCTCCAGCGTCGCCCGCCGGCTGTCGGCGCTGCGCCATCTGTTTCGGTTCATGCTCAGCGAGCGGATTCGTGCCGATGACCCGGCCGCGATCCTGGCTGGGCCGAAGCGCGGCCGTAGCCTGCCGAAAGTGCTGTCGATTGCGGATGTTGACCGGCTGCTGGCCTGCGCCCGGCAGGAGACCGATGCTGCGGAGGGGCCGGCCCGGCTGCGCGCGGCGCGGCTGAACTGCCTGCTCGAAGTGCTGTACGCCACCGGGCTGCGCGTTTCGGAACTGGTGTCGCTGCCGCTCTCGGCAGCGCGGCGCGACGCTCGGATGATCGTGGTCCGCGGCAAGGGCGACAAGGAGCGGCTGGTGCCGCTCAACGCCGGCGCCAAGCAGGCGATGGCGCGCTATCTTGAAGAGGTTGCGGCCGCCACCAAAGAAACCAAAGGCGCGCCGGCCTCGAAATGGCTGTTTCCGTCCTTCGGCGAGAGCGGGCATCTCACCCGCCAGCATTTTGCCCGCGATCTGAAGGATTTGGCGGCACGCGCCGGGCTGTCGCCGCGTCTGGTGAGCCCGCACGTCCTGCGCCACGCCTTCGCCAGCCACCTGCTGCACAACGGCGCCGACCTGCGGATCGTGCAGACGCTGCTCGGTCACAGCGATATCTCGACCACGCAGATCTATACCCATGTGGTCGAGGAGCGGCTGAAGAGCCTGGTGCGCGACCTGCACCCGCTCGGCGAAGGCCGCTGAACCGCGCTAGCTTTTGGAAGCTCGGCCGGTCATCCGCGACAGCACTTCGTCGCGCTTGACGAACTGATGCCAGCACACCGCGCCGAGATGCACTGCGAGCACCGCGCCCAGTACCCAGGCGCCGCGGTCATGCAGCATCTGGCCCCATTCGGAGAGGGCGTGATCGCGCGGCACCAGACGCGGCCATTGAAACAGTCCGAACCATGGCAGCGAGTAGCCACCGGCGCCGGAGAACAGATAGCCGCTGACCGGCATGAACAGCATCAGGCCATAGAGCGCCAGATGGCCGGCGCGCGCCGCCATTTCGGTGAGATGTCCGAGCGGCTGTCGATATGGCGGCTCGCCGCTGATCAGCCGCAATACGATGCGGACGATGAGCAGCGCCAGGATGGTGAAGCCGATCGATTTGTGCAGTTCGAGCAAACCCTGCCGCGGCTGCTGGCCTGACGGATAGTAGGCCGACACGATGCCGAGTCCGATCGCCGCGAAGATCAGCAGCGCCATCGACCAGTGCAGCCAGCGCTGCGCGCGCCCGAACATGAAGCGATCGGTCGAGATGGGAGCGTCGTCTGAGGCGGTCATGTTGGACTTTCTGGCTAGGGCAGGGGCGGTGCCGAGCCATCAGATCGGCGAGTGAAAATCAACTTACCGAAGCTTCATCGATTTCGACCGCAGCCGGCAGCGGTTGTGCGGTTCAACCGCCGGCTGCCGGCCTCCCGACCGGCGCGAGCCGCGCCGGCTGGTGCACGATCCGGCGCTGCGACAGTTGTCCCAGCCGCTTGACTTGGCTCCCGGATGGCTTGAAAAGCCGGGCGGCCCTATCGGCCGCAGCTTTCCTCCCCATATCGCCAAAGTCATGTCCGGGCCCATGCGCAGCTATCTCGACTTCGAAAAGCCGGTGGCGGAACTCGATTCCAAGATCGACGAATTGCGCACGCTCGCGGCCTCCGGCAGCGACATCCACGAGGAAATCGAGAAGATCGAAGAGAAAGCGCAGCAGGCGCTGCAGGATCTCTATGCGGCGCTGACGCCGTGGCAGAAGACCCAGGTCGCGCGTCATCCGCAGCGGCCGCACTGCGTCGATTACATCGAAGGTCTGATCTCCGAGTTCACGCCTTTGGCCGGCGACCGCAAGTTCGGCGACGACGAGGCGCTGGTGGGCGGCTTCGGCCGGTTCCGCGGCGAAGCCGTCTGCGTCATCGGCCAGGAAAAGGGTTCGACCACCGAAACCCGGCTCCGGCATAATTTCGGCATGGCGCGGCCGGAAGGCTATCGCAAGGCCGTGCGGCTGATGGAAATGGCCGACCGCTTCGATCTGCCGGTGCTGTCGCTGGTCGATACCGCGGGCGCCTATCCGGGCATCGGCGCCGAGGAGCGCGGCCAGGCCGAGGCGATCGCCCGCTCGACCGACGCCTGCCTGCAGCTCGGGGTGCCGAACGTCGCGCTGGTGATCGGCGAGGGCGGCTCCGGCGGCGCGATCGCGATCGCCACCGCCAACAAGGTGCTGATGCTCGAACACGCCGTTTACAGCGTGATCTCGCCCGAAGCGGCATCCTCGATCCTGTGGCGCGATGGCACCAAGGCGCAGGAAGCGGCGAATTCGATGAAGATCACTGCCCAGGACCTGCTGAGGTTCGGGGTGATCGACCAGATCCTGGCCGAACCGAAGGGCGGTGCCCATCGCGATCCGGAGGCGATGATCGCGACCGCCGGCGATGCGATCGCGGCCGCCTTTGCCGAGCTGAAGGGCCAGGGCCGCGATGCGATCCGCGCCCAGCGCCGGCAGAAATTCCTCGATATCGGCCGCAAGCTGGCCTGATCGGGACCGGCTCGCCACCGGTCCGGCGAATTGATCAAATCTTAACCAAATCTGCACCGCTGGTTCGAAATTCGGCGCTCGGCCGCAGTTTCGCCGCGCGCCGGCGATTCAATGTTCCTTGACCATGATCTCCGGACCGCCCTGCCGCCGGCCTGATCGGCTTGCGACCCCAAGGGCTTAAGGATAATCTTGGCAGACTGCACACGGCCCCAGCGGTTTGGAGCCAACGCGGTGCAGAGTTTGGTAAATGCGAGCGGTCGAATCCGCCGGATCTTGCAAGATCCGGTGCCGGAGATGGCCGCG
This sequence comes from Rhodopseudomonas sp. P1, assembly GCF_039642825.1. NCBI lineage: Bacteria > Pseudomonadati > Pseudomonadota > Alphaproteobacteria > Hyphomicrobiales > Nitrobacteraceae > Rhodopseudomonas > Rhodopseudomonas sp. P1. The sequence goes on from NZ_CP088006.1 coordinate 549,275, forward strand.
CGGAAGCTGGACGACTGGATAGCTCGAATGTGGGGTGCGGGTTTGCCGGTCGTCGGGGGAGCTTCGTGGTGACGAAAAGCCCGCTTGTACGCGCGCTGATGCTGACAGCTGCGCTCGCGACGATGCCTTTGCTCGCCGGCTGCAACAGCGATCAGATGGCGCTGGCGACCAATGCCAAGGCCAATCAGCCGGTGCCGCCCAAGCTGGTCGCGGCGATGCAGGAAAAGAATATGGACCTGCAGTCGCCGATCCTGGTGCGACTGTTCAAGCAGGAAGCCGAGCTCGAGGTCTGGAAGCAGGACCGCACCGGTGTTTTCCAACTGCTGAAGTCCTATCCGATCTGCCGATGGTCCGGCGATCTGGGGCCGAAAATCCGCGAAGGCGATCGTCAGGCACCCGAGGGATTCTATTCGATCTCTCCGGGCCAGATGAACCCGCAGTCCTCGTACTATCTGTCGTTCAACACCGGCTACCCGAACGCGTTCGACAAGTCGCTCGGCCGCACCGGCTCACAGCTGATGGTGCACGGCGATTGCTCGTCGCGCGGCTGCTACGCGATGACCGACGAGCAGATCGCCGAGATCTACGCGCTGGGGCGCGAGTCGTTCTTCGGAGGCCAGCGCGCGTTCCAGCTGCAGGCCTATCCGTTCAAGATGACGCCGGTGAACTTCGCCAAGCATCGCAACAACCCGAACATGCCGTTCTGGAAGATGCTGAAGGAAGGCTACGACCATTTCGAAGTTACCCGGCAGGAGCCGAAAGTCGACTTCTGCGAGCATAAATACGTGTTCGACGCCGCGCCGCCGCCCGGCTCGAGCAGGCCGCTGCAGTTCAACGCCTCGGCCAAGTGTCCGACCTACGAGATCCGTCCCGACATCGCCGAGGCGGTGCGCGAGAAGGACAAGCAGGACAACATCAAGATCGCTGAGCTGGTCGCCAAGGGCACCCCGGTGGCCCGGCTGAACACCGGCATCGACGGCGGCATGAACCACGTGTTCGCCTCGAAGATTCCGGATGCCTCGACCGGCCTGTCGGAAGTGCCCGAGGACAAGTCGCTATCGGTCGCCTCGTTCGACCGCGCGCCCGGCACGATTCCGCCGACCGTCAATCCGCCGCGTCCCTCGGATAATCTGCTGGTCGCAGCTCCGGCGGAGCCGAATGCATCCGCCGCGAAGGCGCGCGTCGCCTCGGCCTCCAAAGACGACATCGGTGGGTTGCTCGCCGGCAGCCACAAGCCTGGCGAGTCCTCCGCAGCCGCCCGGCCGGCGCCGTCCGCGCCGGCTAGCACCGCAGCGCGCCACGAGCCGGCGCCGCGTCCGCAAGGCGCCGCGCCGAAGACTGCCGAGACCAAGCAGGCCGCCGCGTCGCGGCCGCCGCTGAAGCCGAGCGTCGATGCCGAAACTACCTCGTCGGCCCCCGCCAGGCCGTCCGGCATGATCTCCGGCGGCGCGCCGGTGGTGTCGTCGAACTCGTTCGACAGCCGGTTCTCTGCGTTCCGCTGAGGCGGCTCGCGCTTCTTTAGCAAAGTCCATCGGCCAATCATTCCGGGGCGCTCGCATCAGTGAGCGAATCCGGAATCTCGCCGTGTCGACACCGGCAGGATTTCAAGAACATCTGGATTTCGGGTTTGCGCAGCTTTGCTGCGCGCCCCGGATGACGACTGCGGTGGCCGACTTTCCAGACAGCAAACAGCAAAATGCCCGGCGGTGAGGCCGGGCATTGCTCGTTCTTTTGATCTGCTTGGCGGCGCTTAGGCGTAGCGGCCGTGGCAGTGCTTGTACTTCTTGCCGCTTCCGCACGGGCAGTCCTCGTTGCGGCCGACCTTGCCCCAGGTCTCGGGCTTGTTCGGATCGCGGTCCGCCTTGTCGGTGATCTGCGCCGGTGCCAGCGTCACGCTGGCCAGCGCCATCTCGTCCTGGCCGGTGTCGGGGTCCATCTTGTGGACCTCCATCGGCGGCAATTCCTGCGGCTGATCCGGCGGAATGATCTCGACCCGCATCAGCTGCGCCGTCACCGCCTCGCGCAGGTGCGAGCTCATCTCCTGGAAAAGATTGAAGGCTTCGGACTTGTATTCCTGCAGCGGATCGCGCTGGCCGTAGCCGCGCAGGCCGATCACTTGACGCAGGTGATCGAGCATCACCAGATGCTCGCGCCACAGATGGTCGAGGGTCTGCAGCAGGATGCTCTTCTCGGCGTAGCGCATCACGTCCGCGCCCCACTGACCGACCTTGGCGGCCATGTGCTCGTCGAATACCCGCTCCAGCCGCGTGATCAGCTCTTCGTCGGCGATGCCTTCTTCCTTGGCCCATTCGTCGACCGGAATGTCGAGGCCGACCACGCGCTCGACCTCGGCCTTCAGCCCGGCGACGTCCCACTGCTCCGCATAAGCGTGCTCGGGCACGTATTTGGCGACCAGGTCCTCGATGTAGGTGTGTCGCATGTCGGCGACCGTTTCGGCCACGCTGTCTTCCTTCATCAGCTCGATGCGCTGATCGAAGATCACCTTGCGCTGGTCGTTCTGAACGTCGTCGAATTTCAGCAGGTTCTTGCGGATGTCGAAGTTGCGCGCCTCGACCTTCTGCTGCGCCTTTTCCAGCGCCTTGTTGATCCACGGATGGATGATCGCCTCGCCTTCCTTCAAGCCGAGGCGGGTCAGCATGGTGTCCAGCTTGTCGGAGCCGAAGATCCGCATCAGGTCGTCTTCCAGCGACAGGAAGAACTTGGAGCGGCCCGGGTCGCCCTGACGGCCGGAACGGCCGCGCAGCTGGTTGTCGATACGGCGGCTCTCGTGACGTTCGGAGCCGATGATGTACAGGCCGCCGGGGCGCTTGGCGGTCTTGGCCGGCTTGTTGCCCTTGGCGGGCTCGATTTCGATTTCGTCTTCGGCCTTCAGCACGATGTCGCGGAAGCGCTCGATGTCGGCCTTGATCTCGGTGATCTTCGCCGCCCGCTCGGCTTCGTCGGTGATGTGCGCGGCTTCCTGCTGAATCCGCATCTCCAGCGAACCGCCGAGCTTAATGTCGGTACCGCGGCCAGCCATGTTGGTGGCGATAGTGATCGCGCCCGGTACGCCGGCTTCGGCGACGATATAGGCTTCCTGCTCGTGGAAGCGCGCGTTCAGCACCGCGAACAGCTTGGCCGGCTTGCCGGCGCGGGCGGCGGCGTACAGCTTGTCCATCCCCTTCGGGTCGGTGAAGTCGATCTGCTTGTAGCCGTTCTTCTTCAGATACTCGGCCAGCACCTCGGACTTTTCGATCGAGGCGGTGCCGACCAGCACCGGCTGCATCCGCTTGTTGGCGCGCTCGACCTCGGCGAGGATCGCGGCGTACTTCTCCTGCTGGGTGCGATACACCTCGTCGTCTTCGTCGAGACGGGCGATCGGCAGGTTGGTCGGGATCTCGACCACTTCGAGCTTGTAGATGTCGAAGAACTCGTCGGCCTCGGTGGCCGCCGTACCGGTCATGCCGGCGAGCTTGTCGTACATCCGGAAGTAGTTCTGGAAGGTGATCGACGCCAGCGTCTGGTTTTCCGGCTGGACGGTGACGTGCTCCTTGGCTTCCAGCGCCTGGTGCAGGCCTTCCGAATAGCGCCGGCCCTGCATCATGCGGCCGGTGAATTCGTCGATGATCACCACCTCATCGTTGCGGACGATGTAGTCCTTGTCGCGCTGGAACAGCGCATGGGCGCGCAGCGCCTGGTTGACGTGGTGCACCACCGAGACGTTTTCGACGTCGTACAGCGACTCGCCGCGAAGCTGGCCGGCGTCGCGCAGCAGCGTCTCGATCTTCTCCATGCCGGCTTCGGTCAGCGTCACGGTGCGCTGCTTTTCGTCGACGTCGTAGTCCGACTTGTCGAGCCGCGGGATGAAGGTGTCGATGGTGTTGTAGAAGTCCGAACGGTCGTCGAGCGGACCAGAGATGATCAGCGGGGTCCGGGCTTCGTCGATCAGGATCGAGTCGACTTCGTCGACGATCGCGAAATTGTGCCCGCGCTGGACCATGTCCTCCAGCCGGTACTTCATATTGTCGCGCAGATAGTCGAAGCCGTATTCGTTGTTGGTGCCGTAGGTGATGTCGCAGGCATAGGCCGCCTGGCGCTGGGCGTCGTCGAGGCCGTGCACGATCACGCCGGTGGTCATGCCGAGGAAGCCGTAGATCTGGCCCATCCAGCCGGAGTCGCGCTTGGCGAGGTAGTCGTTGACGGTGACGACGTGAACGCCCTTGCCGGCGAGTGCGTTGAGGTACACGGCCAGCGTCGCGACCAGGGTCTTACCTTCGCCGGTCTTCATCTCGGCGATGTCGCCCTCGTGCAGCACCATGCCGCCGATCAGCTGGACGTCGAAGTGGCGTTGGCCGAGGGTGCGCTTGGCGGCTTCGCGGACGGTGGCGAACGCCGGTACCAGCAGATCGTCGAGGGTTTTGCCGTTGGCGAGCTCGGCGCGGAATTCAGCGGTACGGGCGCGCAGCGCCTCGTCGGACAGCGCGGCCAGTTCCGGTTCGAGCGCATTGATCGCGGCAACCCGCGTCTGGTAGCCCTTGACCCTGCGGTCGTTAGCGGAGCCGAAGAGTTTGCGGGCGAGCGCGCCGATCATGCCAGCTTCCTGTTGTTGCGGTGTGACTTCGCAGCCTTGATGCCGTTCGCTCGAGCCACTATCAACTCATCGTGACGCTCAGGCACCTATCAGGATACAGGTGCGCGCGCGAAATGATTGGTAATCCAGCAATCCGAGGGCCGGCTGCCCAGGGTGCGGTCGCGCGACGACCGCCCGACCCGAGCCTGTGGCGGCACAGATATGGCTGGGCCTGAGGGTTGTCAACGCGCCCGCCTTTCAAGGATTTCATCATTTTGACAGAGTTTTCGCGTTGCCAAGGCACCGCGATTGGGTGACTGTTCCGCCGCCCCGACACCCCGGCTTTCAAGACAAGGATTTTCCATGACACCTGCGTCCAACGCAGTCTCATCCGGCCTGCGCGCCGGCCTCATCAGCGCGGCTGTGACAGGTTGTCTCGCATTTGCGCTGCTGGCCGCGCCGGCTGCGCGCGCCCAGGATGCGAACCCCGTGCTCGCCAAGGTCAACGGCGCCGAAATCCGCCAGAGCGACGTCGACCTTGCCGAGCAGGAGCTCGGCCCGAGCCTCGCCCAGCTCGATCCCGCGACCCGGAAGGAAAACGTGCTCGCCTTCCTGATCGACATGAAGATCGTCGCCAAGGCAGCCGAGGACAAGAAGATCCAGGACAACGCGGATTTCAAAAAGCGTCTGGATTTCGCCCGTAACCGTCTGCTGATGGACGATGTGCTCGCCGCCGAAGGCAAGGCCGCGACCACCGACGAGGCGATGAAGAAGGTTTATGACGAAGCCGCCAAGCAGATCTCCGGCGAGCAGGAAGTTCACGCCCGCCACATCCTGGTCGAGACCGAGGATGAGGCCAAGGCGGTCGCCGAAGAGCTGAAGAAGGGGGCCGACTTCGCCGAGCTGGCCAAGAAGAAGTCCAAGGACCCGGGTGCGTCCGACGGCGGCGACCTCGGCTTCTTCACCAAGGACCAGATGGTGCCGGAATTCTCCGCCGCGGCGTTCGCGCTGGAGCCGGGCAAGATCTCAGATCCGATCAAGACCCAATTCGGCTGGCACATCATCAAGGTCGAAGAGAAGCGCAACCGCAAGCCGCCGAGCTTCGATCAGGTCAAGGCGCAGATCGAGCAGTACGTCACCCGCAAGGCGCAGTCGGACTACGTCAGCAAGTTGCGCCAGGCCGCCAAGATCGAGCGGCTGGACCAGCCGGCCGCCAAGCCCGACGCGGCTGCGAAGCCGGATGCCGCCAAGCCGGCGGATGCGGCGAAGCCTGCCGATGCGGCCAAGCCCGCCACCCCGGCGCCGGCCAAGAAGTAAGTCTTTTCAAAGAGTTGATTGTCGAAATGGCCGGGCTTGTCCCGGCCATTTTTCGTGACCGGGTGCGGTTCAGTTCGTAGGATAGGTTCGCGTGCGCTCAACCTATCCTACGGTTGTGGCAGCTTGGCCTTCAGGGCGTACAGCGCGTCCAGCGCTTCGCGCGGGGTCATCTCGTCCGGATGCAGCGCCTTGACGGCTTCGATCAGCTGCTCCGCCTCGCTCGGCGGCGCGGCCTCGGCCGGTGCGCGGGCCGTCATCGCAAACAGCGGCAGATCGTCGATCAGCGTCTTGGGCTGGCCGCGGTCGTTGGCTTCGAGCTTGGCCAGCACCGCCTTGGCGCGCGTCACGACCGAGGGCGGCAGGCCGGCCAGCTTGGCGACCTGGATGCCATAGGAGCGGTCGGCGGAGCCGGGCAGCACCTCGTGCAGGAACACCACCTCGCCGCGCCATTCCTTGACCCGCACCGTGGCGTTGAACAACCGCGGCAGCTTGGCCGACAGCGCGGTCAGCTCATGGTAGTGCGTGGCGAACAGCGAACGACATCTGTTTTGTTCGTGCAGATGCTCGATCGCCGCCCAGGCGATCGACAGGCCGTCGAACGTCGCGGTGCCGCGGCCGATCTCGTCGAGGATCACCAGCGCCCGCTCGGACGCCTGGTTCAGGATCGCGGCGGTCTCCACCATTTCGACCATGAAGGTCGAGCGGCCGCGGGCGAGATCGTCGGCGGCGCCGACGCGTGAGAACAGACGATCGACGATGCCGATCCGCGCCCGGCTCGCCGGCACGAAGCTGCCGACCTGGGCGAGCAGCGCGATCAGCGCGTTCTGGCGCAGGAAGGTCGACTTACCGGCCATGTTCGGGCCGGTCAGCAGCCAGATCTGGCCGTTGGTCTGCGCCGGGCCGGGTGACAGATCGCAGGCATTGGCGATGAACGGCTCGCCGGCCTTTTTCAGCGCCTGCTCGACCACCGGATGCCGGCCGCCTTCGATCGCAAAGCTCAGCGACTCGTCGACCTCCGGTCGGACGTAGTTGTCGTCGCTGGCGAGCTTGGCGAGCGCGGTGGCGACGTCGAGCAGTGCGAACGCATGCGCGGCGGCGCGCAGGTCTTCGCCGGCGGCATCGATCATTGCCGCGAGGCGGTCGAAGATTTCCAGCTCGAGCCCGAGTGCGCGATCACCCGCATTGGCGATCTTGGCTTCGATCTCGCCGAGTTCGGCGGTGGTGAACCGCACCTGGCCGGCCAGCGTCTGGCGATGGATGAAGGTGACGTTCAGCGGCGCCGCCATCAGCTTGTCGCCGTGCTGCGCCGAGACTTCGACGAAGTAACCGAGCACGTTGTTGTGCCGGATCTTCAGCGCCTTGATGCCGGTGTCGTCGGCGTAGCGCGCCTGCATCGAGGCCACCACCAGCCGCGAGGCGTCGCGCAGCTTGCGGGTCTCGTCGAGCGCCGGCTCGTAGCCTTCGCGAACGAAGCCGCCGTCGCGTTTGAGCAGCGGCAGATCGTCGGCGAGCGCACGGCCGAGCTCGGCGCACAGGCCGCGTGAGGGGCGCTGCAGCGCCGCCATCGCGCTCGCGATCTCCTGCGGCGGCGTGGCGAGTTGGCCGAGCTGTGCCAGCACCTCGTCGGCGGCACGGATGCCATCGCGCAGGTTCGCCAGGTCGCGCGGACCACCGCGGCCCAGCGACAGCCGCGCCAGTGCGCGGGCCATGTCGGGCGCCGCCCGCAGCGAGCTGCGAATTTGTTCGCGCAGTCCCGAGTCCGCCGTGAAGGCTTCGACCGCGTCGAGCCGCCTTGCGATAGCCGCCGCATCGGTCAGCGGCGCGGCGAGACGCTGCGCCAGCAGGCGCGAGCCGGCGGCCGTGACGGTGCAGTCGATCGCGTCGAGCAACGAGCCGCGGCGCTCGCCGGCGAGCGTGCGGGTGAGTTCGAGGTTGGCGCGGGTCGCCGGATCGATCGCCATCGTGGTGCCGGCGGCTTCGCGCGACGGCGGCGACAGCGGCGGGCGTTTGCCGAGCTGAGTGCGATCGACATACGTCACACAGGCTGCGGCGGCGGTCGCTTCCAGCCGCGACAGCGCGGCGAGGCCGTCCATGGTGGCGACCGCGAAGTAATCACACAGCCGCCGCTCGGCGGTGGCGGAATCGAACACGTCGCGCGTCAGCGGCGTGACGGCGGCGAGTTCGCGTAACGTCGGAGCCAGTTCGGTGTCGCTGTACAGCGCGTCCGGCACAATCGCTTCGTTCGGATTAATCCGCGCCAGCGTTGCGGCAAGCTCGGCGGTCGAACACTCGGTGACGTTGAATTCGCCGGTCGAGATGTCGATCCAGGCGAGGCCAATGCGATCGGCGCCGGCCGAGCCGCGGGCGCGCGCGATCGCCAGCAGGTAGTTGTTGGCGCGGGCATCGAGCAGGGTGTCTTCGGTCAGCGTGCCCGGCGTGATCAGCCGCACCACGTCGCGCCGCACCACGCTCTTGCGTGCGCGCGCCGCCGCTGGATCTTCGGTCTGTTCGCACACCGCGACGCGGTGACCGAGCGCGATCAGCCGGTGCAGATAATCGTCGGCACGCTCCACCGGCACGCCGCACATCGGGATATCCTGCCCGAGATGCTTGCCGCGCTTGGTCAGCGTGATGCCGAGTGCGCGTGCGGCAATCTCGGCGTCGTCGAAGAACAGTTCGTAGAAATCGCCCATCCGGTAGAACAGCAAGAGGCCCGGATTTGCGGCCTTGATCTCGTGGTACTGCTCCATCATCGGCGACATTTTGGCGGGCGCTTCCGGAGGCGGAGCGGCGTCGGGCGGCAGAGCGATGTCGGGGCGGATGGTCATGGCCCGATGCATAGCAAAAATCGCACCTTTGTTCCTACCTCGCGCGGCGAGCCATGCACGGGTTTCAACCGGGTGCGCGCCAGCCTGCGGCGGATTGACCTGTTCGGCGGCGCTTCCTACAACCCGGCTTCAAGTCCGGCGCCCCAGCCCGGATCGGCAAAATAGGGAGAGTTTCGATGGCCGACGTGTTTGTCTGCGACGCGGTGCGCACCCCGATCGGCCGTTACGGCGGCTCTCTTGCCAAGGTTCGGACCGACGATCTCGCGGCGGTGCCGATCAAGGCGCTGATGGCCAAGCATCCCGACATGGACTGGAGCGCGGTCGACGAGGTGTTCTTCGGCTGCGCCAATCAGGCCGGCGAGGACAATCGCAACGTCGCCCGCATGGCGGCGCTGCTCGCGGGCTTGCCGGACTCGGTGCCCGGCCAGACCCTCAACCGGCTGTGCGCCTCCGGACTCGATGCGGTCGGCGCGGCGGGTCGCGCGATCCGCGGCGGCGAGATCGATCTGGCGATCGCCGGCGGCGTCGAGTCGATGACGCGCGCGCCGTTCGTGCAGGGTAAGGCGACCGAAGCATTCGCCCGGACCGCCGACATCTTCGACACCACGATCGGCTGGCGCTTCATCAATCCGCTGATGAAGCAGCAATACGGCGTCGACTCGATGCCGGAGACCGGCGAGAACGTCGCCGAAGAATTCCAGATCTCGCGTGCCGACCAGGACGCGTTCGCGATCCGCTCCCAGCAGCGCGCCGGCGCGGCGATCGCGGCCGGTTACTTCGCCGAGGAGATCGCGCCGGTGACCTATGCGGGCGGCAAGGCTGGCCCGATCACGGTCGACAAGGATGAGCATCCGCGTCCCGAAACCACGCTCGAAGGCCTCGCCAAGCTGAAGCCGATCGTGCGCAATCCGGGCACCGTGACCGCCGGCAACGCCTCGGGCGTCAATGACGGCGCCGCCGCGTTGCTGATCGCATCCGCCGCGGCGGTGAAGAAATACGGCCTGACGCCGCGCGGAAAAATCCTCGGCCTCGCCTCGGCCGCGGTGCCGCCGCGGATCATGGGCATCGGCCCGGTGCCGGCGACCCGCAAGCTGATGGAGCGGCTCGGGCTCAAGATCAGCGACTTCGACCTGATCGAGCTGAACGAGGCGTTCGCCAGCCAGGGCATCGCCTGTCTGCGCCAGCTCGGTGTCCAGGACGACGCCGACTTCGTCAATCCGCACGGCGGCGCGATCGCGCTCGGCCACCCGCTCGGCATGAGCGGCGCCCGCCTGGCGCTGACCGCGGTGCACGGCCTGGAAAAGCGCGGCGGCAAGCTCGCTCTCGCCACGATGTGCGTCGGCGTCGGCCAGGGCGTCGCGATGGCGATCGAGAAGGTGAACTAACGAAGATGTTACGTCATTGCCGGGCTTGACCCGGCAATCCATCCTCTTCGCAAGGGCTTTCGTGAGGCGCGCTCGGCGCGCGATGGATGCGCGGGTCAAACCCGCGCATGACGCTGGGGTGTGGGGCGGCGTGCCCATGATCTCCCTCGCACCGCTCTTGCGGGCAGAGGGGGAGAGCTATTCCATCACCGCGGCATGATCGGCAGCGGCTTCGCTTTGCTTGCGCAGCGCGGCCTTGGTCGAGCCGATAATGATTGCCATCGGCACGGCGGCGGCAGTGAGGAACATCACCATCGCGTAGTCGTGCGAGAACGCGATGATCTGCGCCTGCATGGTGACGATCGCGTCCATCATCGCCTTGCCGGTGGTGGTCGACAGGTCGATCATGCCGGTGACGTTGGGCATCTGCAGCGCGTCGTTGAACGGGTTGATGTGCTCGGTGAGGATCGCGTGCGCCGTGGTGGTGCCCGACGATAGCTTGGCGATCACCACCGAGATGCCGACCGAGCTGGCGACGTTGCGCACCAGCGTCAGCATCGCGGTGCCGTCGGTGCGGAGCTGCCCGGGCAGCGTCATGAATGCCACCGTCGACAGCGGCACGAAGACCAGACCGAAGCCGAAGCCCTGGATGATGCTGGTGACCACCACGCTCGACACGCTGGTCTGATCGGTCCAGCCGGTCATCACGTAGAGCGACGCGCAGGTCAGCGACAGGCCGGTCGCGATCAGGGTGCGGGCCTCGATGTAGCGCATGATCCGCCCGACAATCATCATCGCCACGAAGGTGCCGCAGCCGCGCGAGGCGAGCAGCAGGCCGGCGGTCATGATCGGGTAGCCTTCGACGTTCTGCAGGAACGGCGACGACAGCGCCATGGTGGAGAACAGCACCAGCCCCATCACGGTCATGAATACCACGCCGCCGACGAAGTTGCGGTCCTTGAAGATCGCGAACTGGATGAAGGGGCGTTCGGTGGTGAAGGAGTGAGCGAAGAAGTAGTAGAATCCGACCACCGAGATGATCGACTCGATGATGATCTCGGGCGAGTTGAACCAGTCGAGCTGCTCGCCGCGGTCGAGCGCGAGCTGCATCGCGCCGATGCCGACCGCCAGCGCCGCGAAGCCGAACCAGTCGAACCGTAATTCGTGGTTCTTGTCGGTCTCGTCCATGAACATCGCCAGCCCCAGCACGGTGATGGCGCCGAACGGCAGGTTGACGAAGAACACCCAGTGCCAGGAATACGTCTCGGTCAGCCAGGCGCCGAGCGACGGGCCCATGATCGGCCCCATCATCACGCCCATGCCCCAGATCGACATCGCCTTGGCGCGCTCGTGCAGCGCGTAGCTGTCCAGCATCACCGCCTGTGACAGCGGCACCAGCGCGGCACCGAACACGCCCTGCAGCAGCCGGAACAGCACCATCTGGGTGATGTCCTGGGCGAGGCCGCACATCACCGACGCGATGGTGAAGCCGGCCGAGCAGATGATGAAGATGCGCTTGCGGCCGAACCGGTTGGCGATCCAGCCGACCGGCGCCGTCATGATCGCGGCGGCGACGATGTAGGAGGTCAGCACCCAGTTGATCTGGTCCTGCGATGCCGACAGCGAGCCTTGCATATAGGGTAGCGCGACGTTGGCGATCGTGGTGTCGAGCGCCTGCATGATCGTCGCGGTCATGGCGCAGATCGTCACCATATTCCGGCGGAAGCCGGGGACCGCGTGAGATTGTGCCGCGCCCGCCATCGGTCAGTTGTGCTCCGGCTGGGCCGCGGCGGCGCGGCCGAAACCGAGCAGGCCGGCCAGCGACCGGCGGTGGTTAGTGTCGATCGCGACGTTGACGCTCATGCCGGCCTTCAGCCGCTTGATCATCGGATCGGTCTCGTCGAGCGTGATGCGTAGCGGCACCCGCTGCACCACCTTGACGAAGTTGCCGGTGGCGTTCTGCGGCGGCAGCACCGCGAATTGCGCGCCGGTGCCCGGCGACAGCGACGACACCCGGCCCTTGAACTGATGATCCGGGAAGGCGTCGACATCGAGCGTCACGGTCTGGCCGACCGCCACATAGGTGAAGTCGCTTTCCTTCGGATTGGCGTCGACCCATGGCTGCGCGGTGTCGATCACGCTGAACACCGGCGTGCCGGCGGCGACGAAACGGCCGAGCTGGATGTTGTCGACCTGGGTGGCGGTGCCGCTCATCGGAGCCCGCACGGTCGACAGCCGCAGGTTACGTTCGGAGTCGTCGAGCGCCGCCTTGGCCTGGGCGTAAGCGGGGAATTTCTTCAGCGGCAGTTCGGGATCGCCGAGCAACTGGTTGAGTGCGGTCGACTGCTGCTGCTTGACAAGCTGCAGCTGCGCCTGCGCGGTCACCAGCGCGGCGGTCGAATTGTCGAGATCGAGCTGCGAGCCGGCGCGGCTCTGCACCAGCGAGGTCTTGCGCTCGACGTCGCGCTGCTTCAGCGCGATGCCGGCGTTCACCAGGTCGATGGTCTGGCCGTACAGCTTGACGTTGGCGACCAGATTGGCGTGGCTGGTCTTGGCATCGGCGAGCTTGGCCTGGGCCTGCGCCACCGCGAGGCGGAACGGCACCGGATCGATCTGGAACAGCTCGTCGCCGGGCTGAACGCGCTGACCTTCCTTGACGGTCACTTCGACGATCTTGCCGGCGACGTCTGGCGTAATCAGCACCTTCTGGGCGCCCACATAGGCGTCGTCGGTGGTGACGTAGCGGCCGCCCTCCAGATAGAAGGTGATGCCTCCGATCAGCGCCACCATCGGCAGCACGACCAGCAGCAGCGGCCGGCGATAGCGCCGCCACGTGCCGCCGAGGCCGCGGCGCGGACCGCCGCTCGCGGCGACGGACGGGGCGGCCGAAGGCTCCTTCTGCTCGGTCGGAAATTTCAGGGCCGGTTCAGCCATAGTGCTCCTCCCGTCGTTTTTCTTCGCGGTGGCAGTGCTGTTGGATCGCGCCACGCAAGTTTTCCTTGATGATCTGCATCTGCCGCACCAGGCGCTGGGCATCCTCCGGCGTCAGGCCGGCGAGCGCGGTGTCGGTGAGTTCAGCGCGGAGGCCGGCGAGCTTGCCGAGCAGCGGCCGCGCCGCTTCGCGCAGGTACAGCCGCTTGCAGCGCCGGTCGCTGTCGTCGCTGCGGCGTTCCAGCCAGCCGTGGTCGCACAGCTTGTCGATCAGCCGGGTCAGGGTGATCGGCTGCAGCTCCATCTGTTCGGCGAGTTCGGACTGCTTCAGCCCTTCGGCGCGCTCCACCTTGGCCAGCACCGCCCATTGGGCGCGGGTGATGCCGTGCCGGGAGGCCTGCCTGTCCGCATAGGCGCGCATCAGGCGCTGCACCTCGGCGAACGCAAAGATGAAGTTCTGGTCCTCCGGACCCCGGGTCATAGCGCCGCCTCCTAAGCTTTGCATAAGATAAGCAAGCTTATTATTTCTCAAGGCGCCGATTCGCATACGACAAATCCGAGTTGCGCATGCCTCTCAAACCTGGGTCGGTCGCGAGACTTGAACGCCGCCCCGGTGTAGGATGTTGCTCAAACATGAGCCGGCCCGGTTGGCCGGCGCGTGAGTGTGATGGGCCCGATGACCGCATTGAAGCCGACCTTCCCCGCGCCGGGGCACGATCACGACCGTTGCTCCGCCGAAGGTCTGGAACACGCCGAGCGGGTCTGTGCCGGCCGCTCGCAAAACCTCACGCCGATCCGCCGCCAGGTGCTGCGCGCACTGCTGTCCAGCCATCGGCCGCTCGGCGCCTATGAGGTGATCGAGGAACTGGCCCGGGACATGCCGCGTCCGGCGCCGATCACGGTGTATCGGGCGCTCGATTTCCTGATGCAGAACGGGTTGGTGCACCGGATCGAGAGCCGCAATGCGTTCCTGGCCTGCGGCCACGATCACGACGACGCTGCGACCGTCGCGTTCCTGATCTGCGAATGCTGCGGCTCGGTTGCCGAGGTCCCGGCCTCCGAAGTGACCCAGCGCCTCAACGAAGCCGCCCGCCAAACGGGGTTCACGCCGAAGATGTCGGTGGTCGAGATCACCGGCGTGTGCGGCCATTGCCAAGCCGCCTGACGCAGTTTACGCCTTGATCCATGGGAGGAGCGTGGCGCGCCAGCGCCCGCCACAACACGGCGAAAAGCCGGAGGCACCATGTTGGTCAAGACGTCACGCCGGACCCCGGCGATTCCCGCGCGCCTGATCATTAAGTCCCCGCGACCGCTGCGGTGAGCGGCACCATGGGGCGTCCGCTGAGCGCCGGCGCGATTGCGCTGATGCTGCTGTGCTGCCTGTCGTGGGGCTTCAACCAGATCGCCGTGAAGCTGGTGCTGCCGGATATTCCGCCGTTCCTGCAGGCGGCGATCCGGTCGGCCGGCGCCCTGATCGTGATCCTGATCATCGCCAAATCGCGCCGGGTGAAGCTGTTCCAGCGCGACGGAACGCTGCGCGCCGGGTTGTTCGCCGGGGCGCTGTTCGGACTGGAATTCGTGTTGATCTATCACGGCCTGACGCTGACAACGGCGTCGCGCGCAGTCGTGTTCCTGTACACCGCGCCGTTCTTCGTCGCGCTCGGCTCCTACCGGCTGCTCGGCGAGCGGCTGCGCCGGATGCAATGGGCCGGGCTGGCGCTGAGCTTTGCGGGCGTGGCGCTGGCGATCGGGGTGCCGCAGGCCGATGTCGATAGCAGTGTGCTGATCGGGGACCTGATGCTGGTCGGAGGCGGTGCGCTGTGGGCCGCCACCACCCTGATCGTCAAGGGAACCCGGCTGCAGCGGGCCCCGGCCGAGAAGGGGCTGGCCTACCAGGTGGCGATCTCGGTGCCGATTCTGACCGGCGCGGCGCTGCTGTCGGGCGAAACCATCACCAAAATGCCGTCGACGCTGTCGCTCGGGCTGATGGCCTATCAGACCATCTGGGTGGTCGGACTGACATTTTTGCTCTGGTTCGGGCTGGTGAAGACCTATTCGGCCAGCAAATTGTCGGCTTTCACCTTCATTACCCCTTTATTCGGGGTGGCGGCCGGCTATCTGATCATGCACGACCCGCTGACCCCGGCATTCGGCGCCGCGGCGGTGCTGGTGATCGCCGGTCTCTATCTCGTGAACCGGCCGGCTCCGGTTCCTGCACCCAACGATCCATTGCTGAATGTCACCAAAACCTGATATTCGGACCGCCATGAACAAGCTCGAAAATCCGCTGCGAGACGACGTCGCCGGCCCCGCGCCGCGGCACCAAACCACCCAGGTCATGGTCGGCGATGTGGCCGTCGGCGGCGGTGCCCCGATCGTCGTTCAGTCGATGACCAATACCGACACCGCGGATATCGAGGGCACCATCAAGCAGATCGCCGCGCTGGCCCGGGCCGGCTCGGAGATGGTCCGGATCACCGTGGATCGCGAGGAGGCGGCCGCCGCTGTCCCGCACATCCGCGACGGCATCCGCAAGCTCGGCCTGACCACGCCGATCATCGGCGACTTCCATTACATCGGCCACAAGCTGCTCGCCGAATACCCGGCCTGCGCCGAGGCGCTCGACAAGTACCGGATCAATCCCGGCAATGTCGGCTTCAAGAACAAGCGTGACACGCAGTTCGCCGATATCGTCGAGATCGCAATCAAGAACAACAAGGCGGTCCGCATCGGCGCCAATTGGGGCTCGCTCGACCAGGAGCTGCTCACCAAGCTGATGGACGAGAACGCAGCCAGCCCCAATCCGCGCGACGTCCGCGCCGTCACCCGCGAGGCGATGGTGCAGTCGGCGCTGCTGTCCGCCGCGCGCGCCGAAGAGATCGGCCTGCCCAAGAACAAGATGATCCTGTCCGCCAAGGTCTCGGCGGTGCAGGACCTGATCGCCGTGTACCAGGATCTGGCCTCGCGCTCCGACTACGCGATCCATCTCGGCCTCACCGAAGCCGGCATGGGCTCGAAGGGCATCGTGGCGTCGTCCGCGGCACTCGGCATCCTGCTGCAGCAGGGTATCGGCGACACCATCCGAATTTCGCTCACCCCCGAGCCGGGCGGTGACCGCACCCGTGAGGTCCAGGTCGCGCAGGAACTGCTGCAGACCATGGGCTTCCGCACCTTCGTGCCGCTGGTCGCGGCCTGCCCCGGCTGCGGCCGCACCACCTCGACGACCTTCCAGGAGCTGGCGCGCTCGATCCAGGACTTCATCCGTGACGAGATGCCGGAATGGCGCAGCCGCTATCCGGGCGTCGAGAATCTCAACGTCGCGGTGATGGGCTGCATCGTCAATGGCCCGGGCGAAAGCAAGCACGCCAATATCGGCATCTCGCTGCCCGGCACCGGCGAATCTCCGGCGGCTCCGGTGTTCGTCGACGGCCAGAAATTCCGCACCCTGCGCGGCGACACCATCGCGTCCGACTTCAAGGCGCTGGTGATCGACTACATCGAGCAGCGCTACGGCGCGACGCCGAAGCCCGGCGCGGCCCAGATGGTGCCGGCGGCGGAGTAAGTCCCGGCCACGGTTAGCGCTCTCATGCTGAGCGCGTGGGGTCGCGTCTTGCGGTGTGGCGGACGCTGAGGATGACGACTTCATCCTTTGCGTCGTCCACTCTGTGAAAGATCACGAACGGATAGCGGACCACGGATAGCGCTCGGACGGTCGTCAGGTCGTCTTGTGGCCGGCCAAAGGAAACTCGCCCAGCAGGCGCGTTCGCTCCCAAATCAAATCCGCAACCGCATGGGCGGCGGATGGGTTGCGCTCAGCAATGAACGATAAGATCTCGTCGAGTTCGTGGACCGCGTTGTCGGACCAGCGAACCTTCATGTCCGAAAGCGATTGAACAGCGCGGCCACCGTTTCATCGCTGGCAAGCCGGTTCTCTTGAAGGTCCGTTAGTCCGCGTTGGACGGCAATCCGATCACCATCGCTCAGCCGGTAAACGAGATCGTGGCGGGACTCGATCTCGGCGATCGAATCCAGCAGGTCCTGCTGGGTGGCCGTAGGCCACGTCGAGACCCGGTCGAGTAATAGTTCCAGCTCAGGTTTTTTCATGCATGCAGATTAGCACGATTCCGACGATCAGGCAGAATTTGGCCGGCTCGGTCACTGCATGACGGCCTTACAACGGCGCCGGTCCGCTTTCGCGGTTAGCTAGACTGGCCTCCTCGAGATCGAGATCGCGCTCGATTCGGCGTCGCGCCTCGTCGGTGATCTTGCCGGCGCGGAGCTGGGCGTGGATGAATTTGCGCTCGACCGCGATCAGTTCGCGCACCAGGGCGATGCCTACCGCCGAGGCCTCGTGCTCCGGGGAGCCGATCGGATCGGGTAGCAGACTGGCCCTGGTCTGGTGCCGGGCGTGCAGCAGCTTCAGCACCTCGTCGGTGAGTTCGCGATTGTCGGTGATCTTCTTCAGCGATGCCTGCGCGGCAGCCAATGCTTCGCGGCGGGCGGTGATCTCGTCGTCGTGCTCGGCGATCTGCTCCCGGTGTCCGACGCGGGTGACGCCGAGCAGCTTCACCACGGCGGGCAGCGTCAGGCCGAGGCCGACCAGTGTGATCAGGATCACCCCGAAGGTGACGAACAGAATCAGGTCGCGATACGGGAACGTCTCGCCGCCCGGCAGCGCATAGGGCAGCGCCAGCGCCGCGGCGAGCGACACCGCGCCGCGCACGCCGGTGAAGCCGATCACGAACACCGTGCGCCATGACGGATAGGGATCGCTTGCTCGCAAGCGGCGGCTGAGAAACCGCGGCAGATAGAACGCCGGATAGACCCAGATGAAGCGCGCGGCGATCACGATCGCGGCGACCAGCAGCGTCGCCGACAGGATGTCGCCGAAGGCAAATTCCTTCGACCGCTCCAGCAGCGCGCGGAGCTGGAAGCCGGTGAGCAGGAACAGCATCCCCTCGATCAGGTAGATCACCAGATCCCAGAAGAAGATGCCCTGCAGCCGGGTCGCAGCCGAGATCAGCAGCGGGCCGTTCCACGAGATGTACAGCCCGCAGGCGACGGTGGCGATCACGCCGGAGCCGCCATGATGTTCGGGAATCCAATAGGCGATGTACGGCGTCAGCAGTGACAGCGTGATCTCGATCTGCGGGTCGCGCACCCAATGCCGCGCCCGCAGGCTGAGCCAGCCGACTGCGACGCCGAAGGCCAGTTCGCCCGCCATGATTGCCACGAAGGTGCCCGATGCTTTGGTCAGCGAGAACGCGCCGGTCATGATCGCCGCCACCGCGAAGCGGTACAGGATTAGTGCGGTCGCATCGTTGGCCAGCCCTTCGCCTTCCAGCACCACGACGATCCGCCGCGGCAGGCCGAGCTTGCGGGCGATCGCCAGCGGCGCCACCACGTCGGGCGGGGCGACGATCGCGCCGAGCAGGAAGCCGACCGACCACGGCAGGCCGATCAGATAGTGCGACGCTGCCGCGACCGCGCAAGCAGTGAAGATCACGCAGCCAATCGCGAGCAGGCCGATCGCCCGCAGATTGGCGCAGAATTCGCGCCAGCTCATCGCTACGCTGGCCGAATAGATCAGCGGCGGCAGCACCAGCAGCAGGATCAGGTCCGGCGGCAGTTCGATCGCCGGCATTCCGGGAATGAAGGCCAGCGTGATGCCTGCGATCAGCAGCAGGATCGCGGGTGCGATGTTGACGCGTCGGGCCAGCAGCGCCGTTCCGGCCAGCACCGCGAGCAGCGTGAGAAAAATCTGGAATTTGGCTTCCACGTCACCACGCTGATTTCGAGTGAGCCTGCCGGAGAATGCTTGCATCGCCCGGAAGTTTCGGTCGGTCAAGCGGTAGCCAATTACGCATCAGGCGCAATCCTTCGTAACACTACGTGCGACTTTCGTCTCAAACGCCTGCTGTTCAACTAACCTTGGATTTACCGTCGATGTGGCGGTCTGGTGGTAATTATGCATTTGGCAACACTCCCCGCGTTCTGTTCAAGGTTATGGGGTTAGTCTCAGTCATCAGAACGGCTGATCTGCTGGAGCCACAGGGGAGCGCAAGCGCTCCGGATGGTGCGGCCGATCACGACCCGTCGCAACGCACCGCTCAGCTGACGCTGGCGGCGTTCATGGCGATTGACATTGGGCTGGCGCTGATCTCGCCCGAGGGCGAGATCGTGATGACCAATCCGATGTTCGATCTGGCCTTCGGTGCGATACCGCGCGACCAGCTGCTGTCTCGTTTCGGTTTCGACCCGAGCTGCGAGGGCGGCAAGGCGTCGCGCCCGATCATTTTCCCGGACGAGCGGATCTACTGGATCGACATCACGGCATTTACCGGCGGCTGGCTGATCAGCGCCGCCGATATCAGCGAGCGCCTGCGCCAGGGCATCGCCGGTGTCGAGCTGTCGCGTATCGACCGGCTGACGCAACTGGCGAACCGGCTGGTGTTTCACGAGCGGCTCGCCGATCTGTTGACGCAGCCCGCCGAGGTCCGCCGCGACGCCGCGGTGCTGACGATCGATCTCGATCGCTTCAAGGCCATCAACGACACGCTCGGCCGCACCATCGGCGATGCGTTGCTGTGTCTGGTCGCCAAGCGCATCAGCTCGGCGCTGACGCCGAGCGACGTGCTGGCCCGGCTCGAGGCCGACGAGTTCGGCGTGATCCAGACCGGCCGCGATCAGCCCGAAGCTGCTGTGATCCTGGCTAAGCGTCTGGTCGATCTGCTGAGCCGGCCGTATCTGCTCGAGGGTCAGCTGATCAATGTCAGCGCGTTCGTCGGCATCGCGCTGGTGAGCGACGACGAGCTCGACGTCGACGGCGTGCTGAAGAACGCCGAACTGGCGCTGCATCGCGCCAAGCAGGAGCGCTACGCCGGCTATCGCGTGTTCGAATCCGCCATGGACGAGAGCATGCGTGCGCGGCGCGCGCTGGAGACCGATCTGCGCCGCGCGCTGGCGCTGCGCGAGTTCTCGCTGGTGTATCAGCCGCAGGTCAATCTGCAGAGCCGGCGGGTGGCCGGCTTCGAGGCGCTGCTGCGCTGGCGCTGCCCGACGCGCGGCCCGGTGTCGCCGCTCGATTTCATTCCGATCGCCGAAGAGACCGGGATCATCGGCCCGATCGGCGAATGGGTGCTGCGCACCGCCTGCCGCGATGCTGCGAGCTGGCCCGGCGACTACACGGTCGCGGTCAACATCTCGGCGACCCAGTTCACCAACCGGTCGCTGGTCGCGACCGTGGTGTCGGCGCTCGCCGACAGCGGGCTGGATCCGCGGCGGCTGGAGTTGGAGATTACCGAAAGCGTGATGCTCGATGCCCGCGGCAATGCGCTGGCGGTGCTGCAGCAACTGCGCGGACTCGGCGTCCGGGTGTCGCTCGATGATTTCGGCACTGGCTATTCGTCGCTCGGCTACCTGCGCAGCTTCCCGTTCGACAAGATCAAGATCGATCAGTCGTTCGTGCGCGAGGCCTCGGACGATCGCGGCAACCGCGCGATCGTGCGGGCGATCGCCTCGCTCGGCGCCAGCCTCGGCATGGCAACGGTGGCCGAGGGCGTCGAGACCGAGGATCAGCTGGCGCGCGTCGCGGCCGACGGCTGCACCGACGTGCAGGGCTATCTGATCAGCCGGCCGATCCCGCCGGGCGAGATCGAGCATTTTCTCGCAGAAAGCCGCAACGTGATCGACGCGGCGACGGAAGTCAGCCTCTGAGGGGGAGCATCGGCCGATGCCGAGCGAGCTGTATCGCTGCGTGTATTACAGCAAGAACCTGATTGCCGGCGGCTCGCTGCGGATCGCCGAAGAGATCGAATCGATTCTGGCTGCGGCCCGCCGCAACAATCCGCCGCTCTCGGTGACCGGCGCGCTGGTGTTCAATCGCGGCCTGTTCGCCCAGGTGCTGGAAGGGCCGTGCCCATCGGTCGAATCGCTGTTCGAGAAGATCCTGCGCGACGAGCGCCACGGCGACATTCAGGTGCTCGGTTTCGGCGCCGCGCGCGAGCGGCTGTTCAGCAACTGGTCGATGGCGTTTCTCGGTCGCTCGCGTGAGGATCAGGATCTGTTCGGCCATTTCGGCCGGCAGACCGGGTTCAACGCCGAGCGGATTGAGGGCGACCGGCTGCTCGAGATCGTGCGCCATCTCGCTTTCGAGGAAGAAGCCCGCGCCGCCTGAGCGGCGCCTGCGAACAGCACGTCAGATCGCGCTCGCCGCGATGTTGACCATCAACGCCACCAAGGCGGTGTTGAACACGAACGACACCACGCCGTGCGCGGTCGCGGTGCGGCGGATGGTCCGGTCGGTGATGCCGACGTCCGACACCTGCGCGGTCATGCCGATCACGAATGAGAAGTACACGAAGTCCCAATAATCGGGTTCGGTGTGCTCGTCGCTGCCGGGAAACGCCAGCCCGCCTTCGCGGTCGCCGCGATAATATTCGTGGGCGTAATGCAGCGCGAAGGTGGTGTGCACCGCTGCCCATGACAGCGCGATGGTGAAGGTGGCCAGCGCCAGCTCGGCGGCGCCGCGATGCGCGTTGCCGAGTTCGGAGACGATCGCCGCGATGCTGGCGTAGGCGCCGAACGCCGTCACCATCAGGATCAGGAAGCGGCCGTCGTCCTGCCACACCGCGTTGCGGCGGATATAGGCGACGCCGCAGCGCGCCATCATCGAATAGGCCAGCACCAGATAGACGACGATCGACACGTCCCAGCCGATCAGCGCCCGCGTCACCGGCCGCAGCCACGCCGGCAGCAGCAGCACCGCGGCGATGCCGACCGCGATCGAAGCGAACAGCCGCGGCCGCGAATACACCAGCCGGACGACGCGCGGCAGCTTTCGAAACCGAAGCAGCCGCGCATCGTCGTCCGGGTGATGGGTCATGCGGCGATCAGTTCTTCCGCTCCGCCACGAACCGGGCGGCGGCGCGCAGCACGTCGCCGCGGTCGCCGAACGGCGCCAGCGCCTGGTCGGCGCGCGCGATCAGGTCGCGCAGCCGCTGCTTGGCGCCGTCGATGCCGAGTTGGGTGACGAAGGTGGTCTTGCCGAGCGCGGCATCGGCGCCGGCCGGCTTGCCGAGCGCGGCGGCGTCACCTTCGACGTCGAGCAGATCGTCGGCGATCTGGAACGCCTCGCCGAGCGCGCGGCCGTAATCGTCGAGCGCGCGATACTGGTCGGCGTTGGCCTGGCCGAGGATCGCGCCAGCGACGCAGCCGTAGCGAAGCAGGGCGCCGGTCTTCATCTGCTGCAGCCGCGCGACGTCGACCGGCTCGCGGTCGCCGAACCGGCCTTCGCCGGCAAGGTCGAGCATCTGGCCGCCCACCATGCCGCCGAGACCCGCGCAACGCGCCAGCACCCGCGTCAGCAGCAGCCGCACCGTCGGATCCTTGTGCACCTCGTCGCGAGTGACGATGTCGAACGCGAAGGTCAGCAGCGCGTCGCCGGCCAGGATTGCGGTGGCGTCGTCATAGGCCTTGTGCAGCGTCGGCCGGCCGCGGCGCAGATCGCTGTTGTCCATCGCCGGCAGGTCGTCGTGGATCAGCGAGTAGCAATGGATGCACTCCAGCGCGGCGCCGACCAACAGCGCGGCGGCGCGATCGATGCCGAACACAGCAGCGCTCTCGACCGCCAGGAACGGCCGCAGCCGCTTGCCGCCGCCGAGCGTGGAGTAGCGGATCGCCTCCATCAGCCGGCGCGGCCGGGCGATCTCGTCGGACATCAATTCGTCGGACAACAGCCGGCCGAGCAGCGCTTCGGTATCCTCGGCGGTGGTGTCGAGCCGCTTGGCAAAGTCGATCGTGGAAGTGCCGGTGGCCATTCGGAAGTGCTCCAGATAAAATTCGGCCGGACCATTCATCATGGCACCGGCTTCGTCAATTCGGCGGAGGGCAAGGGGCCAGGCCATCACCGGGAGCGATCGTGTCTGATCCCGTTGCGTTTGCGCCTCGCACCAAGCGTGTGGTTCGCATTGTCATCCTCGCAGGGCTCGCGCTGCTGGCCCTGCCTTATCTCCTCACCATCCTGTATGGCGGCGGCCAGCCGGTTTCGACGCTGATGCTGTGGCGCTGGGCCACCGGTGCGCCGGTCAGCCGGACCTGGATCGATATCGAAGCCATCTCGCCGACGCTGCCGCGTAGCGTGGTGGCGGCCGAGGACGCCAAGTTCTGCAGCCATCACGGCATCGACTGGGATTCGGTGCGCGACGTGATCGACGACATGCAGGACGGCGAGACCAGCCGCGGCGGCTCGACCATCACCCAGCAGGTCGCCAAGAACCTGTTCCTGTGGCCGGCGCGCAGCGTCATCCGCAAGGCGCTGGAGGCGCCGTTGGCGCTGTGGATCGACTTCGTGCTGCCCAAGCAGCGGATCCTCGAAATCTACCTCAACATCGCCGAATGGGGCCCGAGCGGTCAGTTCGGCGCGATGGCCGGCGCCGATTACGCCTTCGGCCGCTCCGCCGCGCAATTGTCCGCCAAGGAGGCCGCGCTCCTGGCCGCGATCCTGCCCAATCCGAAGATTCGCAGCGCCCGTGCGCCGGGCCCCGGTGTCCGCCGGCTTGCCGCCACCTACGTCGCCCGCGCCCGTGCGGCGGAGCTGCGGCAGTGCTGGCGGGAAAATCGCGAGTCGTGACGACGGTTTGGGGCGCATTTTGCGCGCCGACCGCCCTAGCATTCCGATCCGGCTTCCGTTATAAGCCCGGCCTTACGCATTTCGCCTGCGCGCAAGCGGGCCGTCCAAACGCGGACGCCGAGACCGATTTCGCCAGGGAACCTCCGTTAAGGATTACCGATATGGCCGTTCCGAGAAGAAAAACTTCGCCCTCGCGGCGTGGCATGCGCCGGTCCGCGGACGCGATCAAGCGCCCGACCTATGTCGAGGACAAGGATTCCGGCGAACTGCGCCGCCCGCACCATCTCGATCTCAAGACCGGGATGTATAAGGGCCGCCAGGTTCTGAAGAAGAAGGATTCCTGAGCTCTCGCTCGGATCCTTGAGTCGGCGCGGCATGTCGGGTGGTTTCG
Source organism: Rhodopseudomonas sp. P1 (assembly GCF_039642825.1). Taxonomy (NCBI): domain Bacteria; kingdom Pseudomonadati; phylum Pseudomonadota; class Alphaproteobacteria; order Hyphomicrobiales; family Nitrobacteraceae; genus Rhodopseudomonas; species Rhodopseudomonas sp. P1. Next base: position 573,306 of record NZ_CP088006.1, read on the forward strand.
GCCACACTCAGACAAGACGCCGCGTCGCACTCGCGGGAAGGACGCAAGTGTCGGCCGCGCACGCGGGGCGGCACATCGCGCAATGCGATCCGCCCGATGCCTGAATTCGTACCAAGTGTTGCGTTAGGGAGTTGACGTCCGCGTCCGGACGATCGCCCACTCGCGTCCGGTCGTTCTGAACCACAGGCTTCGCCGATGTCGATTATCGGTTTCCCGCTGCTGCTGATCCCGGTCGCGATCTGCAACATCATCGTCTTCCTGATGCCGGGATTGGCGTTCGACGCGGCAATGACCCGTGTCGTGCTGCCCTCCGGTGCCACTTGGACGATCGCGCTCGGCGACATGCTGGTGGCGCTCGGCGTGCTGCTGCTGCTGCCCGAAGTGATGAAGGCGGCCCGGCCCGGAGCCAAATACCTCACCGATCATCTGCTGTCGCTGCTGGTGCTCGCCGGCATCACGGCCGAATTCGTGATGCTGCCGCAGTTCGCCAATGCCACGGTGGCTCTGCTGGCGCTGCTGGCGCTGGTCGATTTTCTCAGCGGCATCGCGCTGCGCAGCCGGCACAAGCGCGAAGCCCGCGCGGCGCGTGCCGCCGCCAAATCGTCTGCCGAGATCATTGAAGACGAGCCGGAGCAGCCGGCGCCGGTTGCCGAGCCGGCACCGGTGGTGGTGCCCGCGACCGAGCTGGCGCCGCAGACGGTCGAACCGGCCTCTGCATCCGCTGCCTCCGCGGCGTCGATCGCCGAAGCGGTGCTGCTCGATCGGCCCGAGCCGGTGAAGCCGACTGCGACGGCGAAGGACGAGGAAAAGTCGCCGGCGCGCTGAGCCGCGCCGCGTAGGCGATCAGGACATCCGCTGGGTTCGAAAGCCGGTGGGCGGCGCCGTGAAGGCGTGACCGGTGGTCGAGCGGTACGCCGCATTGGCGTGGCCGGGTTCGGCCCGATTGCAGTCGCGGGTCTGCGGATAGCCGCCATCGATCGCCATCAATTGGGCCACGAAATTCGACGACGGCCGGACTAGGCGGTCGGTGTAGCGGGTCCGCATCGGCGGCGGCGTCACCGGGATCGGCAACGGCTCGATCAGTTCGCCCTCGGCGCAATCCGGCTCCGCCGAGGCGGCGTGGACGTCGCTTCCATCGTCGATCCAGACCTTCGCCATTGTCGCACCTACGCTTACTTGTCTCGTTTCGGGACGGGTCTCCCCGTCCTGATGGCGTCGTCGCAAGTCGTGTGCCGGAGCCTCCACCTCGTAGTATGCCGAGGCTCGGCTTTCCGTTCCTGCCCCGGAATCCGAATTGGTTTCCAATTTCTTTATATTATCGACCTAGCGTTGGGATGTTCGGCCGACCTATCCTGCACAGGAGAATCACCTGACAGCGTCCCGAAACGAGGCAGTCGTGTCGTCCGCCGCTCCTGCGCCACGCTCATCGACCGCGCAGACCGCGACCGCGTCTGATCCGTCGCTGCTGTCGCTGCTCGGCCAAGCCGCCTTCGTGTGGGACCTCGCTTCCGATACCTTGAGCTGGACCGGCCGGGTCGGCGAGCTGTTTCAGGACATTCCGGCCGAAGCGCTGGCATCCGGCGCGAGCTTTGCGGCGATGCTGGAGCCGTCCCGCGCGATCCGGTCCGAAGCTTTGCTCAACGGCGCTGCCGCGGTCGGCCCCGGCTGCGTGCCGTACCGGATCGAATACGGCATCCGGGCTTCCACCTCGGCGCCGGTGAGCTGGATCGAGGAGACCGGGGTTTGGTTCGCCGGCCCCGACGGTCGCCCGGCGCGGGTCGAGGGCATCGTCCGCATCAACAACGAGCGCCACGCCCGCGACGAGCAGCTCCTCAAGCTGTCGCAGCACGATCCGCTGACCGGCGAACTCAACCGCACCCATCTGATCGCCGCGCTCGCCGAAGCGATCGAGGAAGCGTCGCGCTTTCGTACCAACCTGTCGTTCATGCTGGTCGGGCTCGATCATCTGGCGCGGGTCAATGATTCGTTCGGCTTCGATGTCGCCGACGAAGTGATCTCGACCATCGCCGGCCGGATCCGCAGCCGGCTGCGCGCCGGCGATCAGCTCGGCCGGTTCTCCGGCAACAAGTTCGGCCTGGTGCTGAAGAACTGCACGGTCGACGACGCGCATATCGCGGCCGAACGGTTTCTCGCGGCCGTGCGCGACGAGATCGTGCCGACCAAATCCGGCCCGGTGTCGATCACCGCATCGATCGGCGCGGTCAGTGCGCCGCGCCATGCCCGCACCGCCGATGAAGCCATCAACCGCGCCCAGGAGGCGCTGGCCGCCGCCAAGCATCGGCGCGCCGGCTCGTTCGCGATGTGGCGGCCGAATGTCGAGCGCGACACGCAGCGCCGGGTCAACATCCGCGTCACCGACGAGATCGTCACCGCGCTGAACGAGCGCCGCATCGTGCTGGCCTACGAGCCGGTGGTCGACGCGGCCTCGCGGGTGCCGGCCTTCCACGAATGCCTGGTGCGGATGAGAACCGACGACGGCCAGGTGCTGCTCGCGCCCGATATCGTGCCGGTGGCCGAGCGGCTCGGGCTGATCCGGCTGGTCGATCATCGCGTGCTCGAACTGGTGGTGGCCGAGCTCGCCTTGGCGCCCGGTGTCGCCCTCAGCCTCAATATTTCGCCCGACACCACCATCGATGCCGATTGGTGGGCCGGAATCGAATCGCTGATGCTGGCGCATCCCGGGATCGCCGAGCGGATGATCGTCGAGATCACCGAGACGGTGGCGATCCCCGACCTCGACGAGGTGCGCGGCTTCGTCAACCGGCTGAAGACGCTCGGCGCCAAGATCGCGATCGACGACTTCGGCGCCGGCTACACGTCGTTTCGCAATCTGCGTGCGCTCGGCGTCGACATCGTCAAGATCGACGGCGCCTTCGTGCAGAACATCGCGCGCTCGGCCGACGACCGTGCCTTCGTGCAGACGCTGATCGATCTGGCACGCCGGCTCGGGATCAAAACCGTGGCCGAATGGGTGCAGGACGAAGAGTCAGCGCAGTTGTTGCGCGACTGGGGCTGCGACTACATCCAGGGCCGGCTGATCGGATTGGCGTCGCAGCAGCGACCGTGGCCGATCGTCGCCGAAGCGGCTGCGGGCCTCGCCGGCAAAGCGGTCTATTAGAAAGCCGTCGATTAGCAAGGCTAAGCGAGCGACCGGGCACCGCGAGCGTTGGCCGGCCTGGCTTAAACTCTCGTGAGAGATCATCGAGGGTTTCCGGTTCTGATAGGATCAGAACCGGAAAGATTCTGAGCAGCAAACCTCGCTGCTATTCGTCTTTCTTCGGCTGTTCGAGCGACATCCGCTCGAGCCGGTCCTGCATCTCTTTCATCTGCCGGCGCAGATCTTCGATGCTGTCGGCGCCGCCGCTGGTCTCCGCAGGTACCTCGTCGGTCGATTCGTGGCTCGGCGGGCGCGGCACGAACATCGAGAAGGTCTGCTGGAACAGCTCCATGTTGCGGCGGACGGTCTCTTCCAGCGGCGCGAACGGAGTCAGGCTGAAGGTCGACGCCATCTGCTTGCGGAATTTCTCCTGCTCGCGCGTCAGCGAATCGATCGACTGCTCCAGATACTTCGGCACCACCATCTGCATGCTGTCGCCGTAGAAGCGGATGAGTTGTCGAAGGAAGGTGGTCGGCAGAAGGTTCTGCCCGGCCTTGTTCTCTTGCTCGAAGATGATCTGCGCGAGCACGCTTCGGGTGATGTCGTCGCCGGTCTTGGCGTCGTAAACGAGGAAGTCCTCACCATCCTTGACCATCGTGGCAAGGTCTTCGAGCGTCACGTAAGTACTGGTGCCGGTGTTGTAGAGCCGCCGGTTCGCGTATTTTTTGATCGTGGTCGGTTGGTCTGATTTCGCCATGTCACCCACACACACGGAGGATAAGGAACCCGCCGCCTCCCGACAGCAGGCTGAGACGCAATGCAATAAAGTAAGCACTTTCAATGCACCTCGGCTACCGTTTTGTGCGGCGCCGCCAGGCAGAGTGAATTTATCGGCATCGCAGCACCAACATGCGTGTGCCGGATTGACACGCCGCCGCCGGCTTCACAGGATGTGCGCCGACACCGGCACGCCAACCAGGCCCCGCCGTCCAAGAGACCGTCAAAAACTCAAGCCCAGGAGATGTCCATGTCGGACGATGTCGTCATCGTCAGCGCCGCACGCACCGCTGTCGGAAGTTTCAACGGCGCCTTCGCCAATACGCCGGCGCACGATCTCGGCGCGGTCGCGATCAAGGCTGCGCTGGAGCGCGGCGGTATCGATCCGGCGCAGGTTTCTGAAGTGATCATGGGCCAGATTCTCACCGCCGGTCAGGGGCAGAACCCGGCGCGGCAGGCGTCGATCGCGGCCGGTATTCCGGTCGAGAGCCCGGCATGGGGCATCAACCAGCTTTGCGGCTCGGGTCTTCGCTCGGTCGCACTCGGTTATCAGGCGCTGATGAACGGCGACTCCGATATCGTCGTTGCCGGCGGCCAGGAATCGATGAGCATGGCGCCTCATGCGCAATATTTGCGCGGCGGCGTGAAAATGGGCGCGGTCGAACTCGTCGACACCATGCTCAAGGATGGTCTGTGGGATGCCTTCAACGGTTACCACATGGGCAACACCGCCGAGAACGTCGCGCGGCAATGGCAGATCACCCGCGACCAGCAGGACGAATTCGCGGTGGCTTCTCAGCAAAAGGCCGAAGCCGCGCAGAAGGCCGGCAAGTTCAAGGACGAGATCGCGCCGGTGACGATCAAGACCCGCAAGGGCGACATCGTGGTCGACACCGACGAGTATCCGCGCCACGGCGCCACCATCGAAGCGATGGCCAAGCTGAAGCCGGCGTTCGAGAAGGACGGCACGGTGACGGCGGGTTCTGCCTCGGGCATCAACGACGGCGCGGCGGCAGTGGTGCTGATGACCGCCAAGCAGGCGGAGAAGCTAGGCAAGAAGCCGCTGGCCCGCATCGTGTCGTGGGGCCAGGCCGGCGTCGATCCGAAGATCATGGGTTCTGGTCCGATCCCGGCGTCGCGCGCGGCGCTGAAGAAGGCCGGCTGGTTGGTCGGCGATCTCGATCTGATCGAAGCCAACGAAGCCTTCGCGGCGCAGGCCTGCGCGGTGAACAAGGATCTCGGCTGGGATACTTCTAAGGTTAACGTCAACGGCGGTGCGATCGCGATCGGTCATCCGATCGGTGCGTCGGGTGCGCGCGTCCTTGTGACGCTGTTGCACGAGATGCAGAAGCGCGATTCGAAGAAAGGTCTTGCCACGCTTTGCATCGGCGGTGGCATGGGCATTGCGATGTGCCTCGCGCGCGATTGATCGCGCGTGTCGCGACGATGTCGCGATACACGGACTGATCAGTTGCAGTGCAAGAACGATTGTTCAAACGCCCGGCAGATTGCCGGGCGTTTTTGCTTGATGTTCACGAGCGACCATCCTTTTATTCGAAAAGACACAATCGCGTTCTAGACAAAAAAGGAATTGCGGGAGGAGCTTTGCAATGACGCGGGTGGCGTTGGTGACTGGGGGGACGCGCGGTATCGGTGCAGCAATCAGCAAGGCGTTGAAAGCGGCGGGCTACAAAGTCGCAGCGTCCTATGCGGGCAACGATTCGGCAGCGGAAAAATTCAAAAACGAGACGGGTATTCCGGTATATAAATGGGACGTGAGTTCGTTCGATGCCTGTGCCGAGGGCGTCAAGAAAGTCGAGGCCGAACTCGGTCCCGTCGATGTTCTGGTGAACAATGCCGGCATCACGCGCGACGGCGCCTTCCACAAGATGACGCTCGAGCAATGGAATGCGGTGATCAACACCAACCTCGGCTCGCTCTTCAACATGACGCGGCAGGTGATCGAGGGCATGCGCAATCGCAAGTTCGGGCGCATCGTCAACATCTCGTCGATCAACGGGCAGAAGGGCCAGTTCGGTCAGGTGAACTATTCGGCTGCCAAGGCGGGCGACATCGGCTTCACCAAAGCGCTGGCGCTGGAGAATGCGCGCGGCGGCATCACGGTGAACGCGATCTGCCCGGGCTACATCAACACCGAGATGGTGCAGGCGGTGCCGAAGGATGTGCTCGACAAGGCGATCCTGCCGCTGATCCCATGCAACCGGCTCGGCGAGGCCGAGGAGATCGCGCGCGCCGTGGTGTTCCTCGCCGGCGACGATGCCGGCTACATCACCGGCTCGACGCTCACCATCAACGGCGGCCAATACATGGTTTGAGGCACAAGGGCGGCACTTCGATCCTCGCACGGCGCGTCTGCCGTGCTGCTGCGAGGATCAGCCTGCAGGTGCGCTCATGACGTCGCGCGTTGCGACGCTGATCGGCCTGTCGGCGATCCTGATGTGGTCGCTGCTTGCGGTGATGACGGTTGCGACCGGCACCATCCCGGCGTTTCAGCTTGCCGCCATGACGTTCGCGATCGGTGCGCTCGCTGCCGCAGTCGGCTGGATCGTGCGGCCGCAGGCGGTTCGCGCGCTGCGCCAACCGCCGCTGGTGTGGGCGGTCGGCGTCGGCGGGTTGTTCGGCTATCACGCGCTGTATTTCCTGGCGCTGCGACTGGCGCCGCCAGCCGAGGCGGGCCTGTTGAATTATCTATGGCCGCTGCTGATCGTGCTGTTCTCCTCGCTGCTGCCGGGCGAGCGGCTGAAGCTGCATCACGTTGCCGGGGCGCTGCTCGGGCTTGCCGGCACGGTGTTGCTGTTCACCGGCAACGGTGCGGTGATCGAGCGGGCCTATCTGCCCGGGCTTGCCGCGGCGTTCATCGCGGCTTTCGTTTGGGCGAGCTATTCGGTGCTGTCGCGCCGGCTCAGTGCGGTGCCGACCGATGCGGTCGCCGGCTTCTGCTTCGTCACCGCGCTGCTGGCCACGGCCGTGCATGTGCTGATCGAGCCGACCGTGTGGCCGGACACCACGATGCAATGGGCGGCGATCATCGCGCTCGGCATCGGACCTGTGGGCGCGGCTTTCTACGCCTGGGACATCGGGATGAAACGCGGCGACATCCGTGTGCTCGGCGCCGCATCTTATGCCACGCCGCTGCTGTCGACAGCGTTTCTGATCCTCGCCGGCTATGCCCGTCCAACCACCGCGCTGGCAATTGCAGCGTTGCTGATCGCCGGCGGCGGCCTGCTCGCTGCCAAGGACATGCTGAAGCGGAGTTGATCCAGCGAGGCCCGTACAGCAAAGCGACCGGAGGCTGTCCGGTCGCTTTGTCGTCTCGGTCTGCCGAAGAAATCAGTAGCGGTGCTTGTGGATCACCACCACGCGGTCGCCGTGATGATGGTGGTGGCGCCAGCCGCGGTGCCAGCCATGATCCCGATGCATCATCTCGGCGCGCGGGCCATCGCGATACACCTTCTTCTTGATGATCGTCGTCTCGGCGGACGCAATCGAGGGAAGCGAAATCGCGGCCGCGACAACCGCGGCGAGCACGTAGCCCATCTTCATGTGTGTCTCCTCTCTGTTCAAATTGCGGAGAGAAAACATGCAGTCGCGATGAGCGTTCCTGCGGAACCGCAGGGATTTTCTTGAACGGATGTTCAGGAAGTAATCGAGATTATTGCTCGAGAACCATGCGGCCGTCCGCATAGGCGAAGCGCTTCAGCTTCGACAGATAGGACAGGCCGAGCAGGTTCTCCGACAGCGCTTCGTCGGGAAGTACCAGCGCATCGACGTCGCGTACGATCAGTCCGCCGACGTCCAGCATCGCGATGCGGGCGCGCGCCGCCTTCACCTGGCCGTTCGCGGTCGAGACCTTGGCGGTGTAGTCGCCGCGCGACGGCCGCAGACCGAACCGCGCCGCCGAGCTTTCATTGAGAGCGACCACCGAGGCGCCGGTGTCGACCATGAACGACAGCCGCTGGCCGTCGATCCGGCCATCGGTGCGGAAATGGCCGCGCGGGTCGCGGTCGATGCTGATGCTGCGGCCATAGGGTTCGGAAGTCGCCGCCGCCATGCCGACAGTGGCGTGAGGCGCCGCATGGGCCTGCGCCGGAGCCGGGGTAATCCGGTCGGCGATTTGAGCCATCGCGGTGCCGAGCACCACGAGGGCTGCGGCGAAAATCAGGATGCTACGCATAACGCCTACTCACACAGTCCGTCGCCGCGCAGATTGGATCACGCGCGGATGCCGGACGCGACCGCGGCGTCCGATGCATCCGGATGTTTTTGGCGAAAACGGTGAGCGAAGGATTAACGCGAGCGCCGGCTCAGGTGCCTTTTGGCTTGGCGCGGCGGGTCGGCGGCGCCGAGGCGGGGTCGTCGGGCCAGGGGTGGCGCGGATAGCGGCCACGTAGATCGGCCCGCACCCCGGCGTACGAGCCGCGCCAGAATCCCGGCAGGTCGCGCGTGACCTGCACGGGCCGGTGCGCCGGCGACAGCAGTTCCAGCACCAGCGGCACCGCGCCGCCGGCGACCGACGGATGGCTGGTCAGGCCGAACAATTCCTGTAGCCGCACCGCGATGGTCGGGCCCTGTTCGGCCTCGTAATCGATCGGCAGCTTCGAGCCGGTCGGCGCCTCGAAATGCGTCGGCGCCTCGCGGTCGAGCCGGCCCCGCAGCTCCCACGGCAGCAGATTCATCAGGGCGTCCGACAGGTCGGAGGCCGAAAAGTCTCTCAGGCCGGTCTTGTCGAATAGTGCCGGCACCAGCCAGTTTTCGCGCGACTCGGCGAGGGCGGCATCCGACAAATCAGGCCATGGGTCGCCCTCGGCCTTGCGCAGGAACATCACCCGGCCGCGCCATTGCTGAAGCTGCTTCGACCACGGCAGCCGCTCGAGCCCGGCCGCGACAAGGCCGTCGGCGAGCACGCGCGCGGTCTGTTCGGAGGGCGTCAGCGCCAGCGGCGCTTCGGACAGTGTGATCGCATGCAGCCCGCGGCGGCGCCGTGCCCGCAGAGCCATCGCGGAGCGGTCGAAGCTCACCTCGTCCGCGTCGGTGATCTGATCGCCGAAATGCAGCTCGATCTCGGACAGCGTGATCGGCGCCGCCAGCAGGATGCGGCCCTGTGCGGCGCTGCCGGTGAGTTCGCCGACCGCCAGATACGGTGCGCGTGCCAGCGCAGAAGTCTGCTCAACCGCGGCGCCGCGGCCATTTGCGAGCGTGAAGCTGCCATTGCCGCGGTTCTTGGCGACACGATCCGGAAACGCGAAGGCGAGCAGGACGCCGGAGGAGAGCTCGCCAGCGTCTTGCGGGGAGCGAGACGACGACGCGGCCTGCGCTGCCCAGCGCTGCGCCATCTGCCGGGCGCTGCTGGCGCGCTGCGAGCGGTCGCGGCGGAATTGGTCGCGGCGATGGTCGAGGTCGGCACCGTCGCCGCCCAGCCCGCGCTCAGTCAGAATCGCGGCGATTTCGGCGGCATCCTCGGCGCAGCCGTGGCGGGCGGCATCGACGATCATCCGCGCCAGCCGTGGCGGCAGCGCCATCGCCCGCAGGCTGCGGCCCTCGTCGGTGATACGGCCGTCCGGATCGAGCGCGCCGAGCTCGCCGAGCAGCTCGCGGGCTTCCTTCAGCGCCGGTTGCGGCGGCGGATCGAGGAAGGCCAGCGACGACGGATCGGCGACGCCCCATTGGGCGAGGTCGAGCAGCAGCGACGACAGATCGGCGGACAGGATTTCCGGCTGCGTATGGGCCGGCAGCGACGCGGTCTGCGGCTCGTCCCACAGCCGATAGCAGACGCCGGGCTCGATCCGGCCGGCACGGCCGCGGCGCTGGTCCACGGCGGCGCGCGAGGCGCGCACCGTCTCCAGCCGGGTCAGGCCGAGGTCCGGCTCGTAACGGGGGACTCGGGATAAGCCGCAATCGACGACGATCCGCACGCCCTCGATCGTCAGCGAGGTCTCGGCGATCGAGGTCGCCAGCACCACTTTGCGCTGGCCCTTAGGTGCCGGCTGGATGGCGCGGTCCTGCACCGCGGCGTCGAGCGCGCCGAACAGCGGTACGATCTCGACCGCCGGATCCTGCACCCGCTCGCGCAGCATCGTCTCGGTGCGCCGGATTTCGGCGGCGCCGGGCAGAAACGCCAGCACCGAGCCCATTTCCGCCCGCAGCGCCTGCGCGATCGCCTCGGCCATCTGCCGCTCTAGCGGCGCGTCGCTGCGCCGGCCGAGATAGCGGGTCTCGACCGGAAACGCCCGGCCGAGGCTTTCGACCACCGGCGCATCCCCGAGCAGCCGGGCGACGCGGGCGCCGTCGATCGTCGCCGACATCACCAGGATGCGTAGGTCCTCGCGCAGACCTTGCTGGGCGTCGCGAGCCAGGGCGAGGCCGAGATCGGCATCGAGTGAGCGTTCGTGAAACTCGTCGAACAGCACCGCGGCGACGCCGGTGAGTTCCGGGTCGTCGAGGATCTGGCGGGTGAAAATGCCCTCGGTGACGACCTCGATCCGGGTGGCGCGTGACACCTTGGAGCCGAATCGGACGCGATAACCGACCGTCTCGCCAGCCTTCTCGCCCAGCGTCTTCGCCATCCGCTCGGCGCTGGCGCGGGCGGCGATCCGCCGTGGCTCCAGCACGATGATCTTCTGGTTCTTCCGCCACGGCGCATCGAGCAACGCGAGCGGCACGCGGGTGGTCTTGCCGGCGCCGGGGGGCGCGACCAACACCGCGGTATTGCTCGCCTCGAGCGCGGCGGTGAGCTTGTCGAGCGCGTCGTCGATCGGCAGCGGGGTATCGAAGGTGCGGGTCAAAAGTCAGCTCGAAGGATGCAAGGGGCGGATGGTTAACAGAAACAACCTGCAGCGGCAAAACAGCCCACCCAGGCTTCCAATTCCGGAAATGCCGCACATTCGATAGTGGGGGCAACACTAACTCAACCGATCGCGCCGATGATGCATCCGAGCCGCATCAGACGGGAACAACCATGACTGCGAACGGCACACTGGCTCCGCGCATGCACGGCGGCCGGGTCGACTGGGTCGACTATGCCAAGGGCATCTGCATCATCATGGTGGTGATGATGCACTCGGTGCTCGGCGTCGAGGCCGCGGCAGGCCAGACCAGCTTCATGCACTATGTGGTCGAGTTCGCCCGCCCGTTCCGGATGCCGGACTTCTTCCTGATCTCCGGCCTATTCCTGGCGGTGGTGATCGATCGCGGCTGGCGGACCTATCTCGATCGCAAGGTCGTGCACTTCGCTTACTTCTATGTGCTGTGGGTGACGATCCAGTTCGCCTTCAAGGCGCCGAGCTTCGCCGCCGAGATGGGGTGGATCGGCGTCGCGAAGCTATATGCGCTGTCGTTCATCGATCCATTCGGCACGCTATGGTTCATCTATCTGCTGCCGATCTTCTTTGTCGTCACCAAGCTGACGCGGCGGTTGCCGCCGCTGCTGATCTGGGCTGTCGCCGCGCTCCTGGAATCCCTGCATGTTGCCACCGGCTGGATGGTGCCGGACGAGTTCTGTGCGCGGTTCTTCTATTTCTACACCGGCTATCTGTTCGCCCGGCACGTCTTCGCGTTTTCCGATGCGGCCCGCGCCCGCCCGGCCCTGGCGCTGATCGGCCTCGCGGGGTGGGCGGTGATCAACGCGGTGCTGGTGCATATCGGGGCTGCCGACCTGCCGGTGATTTCGCTGCTGCTCGGCCTCGCGGGCGCCTGCGCCATCATCACGGTCGGCACGTTGCTGGCGGAGAAGCGTTGGCTCGACGGCTTGCGGTTCTGCGGCGAGCATTCGATTGTGATCTATCTCGCGTTCTTCCTGCCGATGGCGATCAGCCGGTCGCTGCTGTTGAAGTACGCGCCGTTTCTCGATCTCGGCGTGATCGCGATCATCGTCAACATTGCCGGGGTGGTCGGCGCGCTGATCATCTGGAAACTGGCGATGAAGAGCGGCGCCACGTTCCTGTTCGAACGTCCCGATGCCTTCTGGATCGCCCCGCGCAAAAAGGCACCGCGGCTGCAGGCCGCGGAGTAATCAAGACTTACGTCTTCATAGCTCGGCAACTCGGATCCGCGCTTTGTGCCGTACGCGCACAGCCCTGTCGCGAAGCAGTCCAGCCTCGTATGGGGGCTGGATGCTTCGCGTCGCTTGCAACGACGGAGAGGGTGGGTCTTTACCGCCAGGCGTCGGCCTGCACCACGGCGTCGTCGCGCCAGGCTTCACGTGCGGCCTTGTTGGCCATCCAGTTCGGCAGGAAGGTCAGCGCTTCGTCGAGAATGTGCGGAGTGTGCAGGCCCGGCGAGTATTCCAGCGCGCGCTTGAAGTACTCCTTCAGCGCCGGCCGGAAGGTCGGGTGCGCACAATTCTCGATGATCACCTTAGCGCGCTGCTTCGGCGACAGGCCGCGCAGATCGGCGAGGCCCTGCTCGGTGACGATCACCTGAACGTCGTGCTCGGTGTGATCGACATGCGAGGTCATCGGCACGATGCAGGAAATCTTGCCGCCCTTGGCGGCCGACGGCGTCATGAAGAACGACAGGAAGCTGTTGCGGGCGAAGTCGCCGGAGCCGCCGATGCCGTTCATGATGCTCGTGCCCATCACGTGGGTCGAGTTGACGTTGCCGTAGATGTCGGCCTCGATCATGCCGTTCATCGCGATCACGCCGAGCCGGCGGATCACTTCCGGATGGTTGGAAATCTCCTGCTGACGCAGCACGATGCGCTCGCGATAGAAATCGAGATTGCGCAGGAATTCGTCATAGCCTTCCGGCGACAGCGACAACGCGGTCGCCGAAGCGTGAGTCAGCTTACCCTTGCGCAACAGGTGAAGCATGCCGTCCTGCAGCACCTCGGTGTAGGCGGTGAGATTTTCGAACGGGCCATCTTCGAGGCCGGCCATCACCGCATTGGCGACGTTGCCGACGCCCGATTGCAGCGGCAGCAGATTGTGCGGCAGCCGGCCCTTCTTCACCTCGTGGCCGAGGAAATCCAGGATGTGGCCGGCGATCGCCTGCGAGGTGTCGTCGGGCGGCGAGAACGCCGAGTTGCGATCGGGCAGGTTGGTCTCGACGATCGCGACGATCTTGGCGGAATCGCAGCGCAGATACTGCTCACCGATACGGTCACCAGAGGCGATGATCGGAATCGGCTTGCGGTTCGGCGGCAGCTGCGTGCCGTAATAGACGTCGTGCATGCCTTCGAGGCGAATGTCCTGCCAGGCGTTGACCTCCAGGATGACCTTGTCGGCGAGATCGAGCCAAGTCTTGTTGTTGCCGATCGACGACGACGGGATCAGGCTGCCGTCCTCGCGGATGCCAGCGACTTCGACCACAGCAATGTCGAGCTTACCGAGGAAGCCGAACCAGGCGTGCTGGGCGACGTGGGACAGATGGATGTCGATGTATTCCATCCGCCCGGCGTTGATCCGCTTACGGCAGGTCGGGTCGGACTGATAAGGCAGCCGCATCTCGATGCCGTCGACCTTGGCGAGTGCGCCGTCGAGCTCGGGCGCCGTCGAGGCGCCGGTCCAGACGCTGACCTTGAACTTCTGGCCGCGGGCGTGATGCGCGTTGATGCGCTCGGCGAGCGCCAGCGGCAGCAGCTTCGGATAACCGGCGCCGGTGAAGCCGCTCATGCCGACATGCGCGCCGGACGGAATCAGCGCGGCAGCGTCGGCTGCGGTCATGACCTTGGAGCGGAGGTGGGGAGCAAGGATGCGCTCGGCGTTGACCATCAACGACTCTTTCTTGCTAGGAGCGGCCAGGGGATTGATGCGATTCGTCTAGTCGCTGTGACAAAAAGAGCCATGCAACCTATGGCGAAGGAGGCATGCGTCCCGCTCCCAAACGATGCCGCGCGCCGTATCTGAAGGTCACGCCCGGCGCCGCACCTTCGCATCAGCTATTTGATTCCTCAATCAAACTCCGCCGAACGGAAAGCGTCAAACGGGCGCGAAGAGGCACGTGGGAGGGTGACGAGCCGGCATGTGGCGTTTGCAGGGCAGGCCCGCGCCAACCGCTGTTCGGCGATGGTGCCGTTTTCCGGCTGGGCCTGTTGGCAGTCGAGGCGATGCCCCAAAAGCGAAAACCTCCGGCAGGGCATTGCCGGAGGTTTTCTGGAGGTCTCATGAAGGAACCGAAATCTCTTTCCTCTCCTTCGACGGTCACCGATCACCCGCTGACCTTGTTCATAAGTATATGAGTATTTTGCCTGACTACAACAGGTAATTTAGTCAATGAGTGTGGCCGATCGACCTGTCTCCAGGAAGCGGCTTCGCGAACACTCGTAGTAAATGGCGATCTCCTCCTCTGCCGGAGAGGGAGCCCTGATACGTGCCCCCACGCTTCGCGTTGTGTGCTGGCTTCCGATCGAAATCATTCAGAGAACCGGTGTTCGATGCGCAAAGAAAAACCCCGGCGGTTGCCCGCCGGGGTTCATCAGATTCTCGCTTCGAGAAGCGCGGATCAGAAGTTACGCTGAACGCGGAGGTTGCCGCTCCAGACGCCCTGGTCCTTGAACTCGTAGTTCGCAGCCGGCTTGGTCGCCGAAGCGGTCAGCGGCAGCACGCCCGAGGAAGCCTGGTCGAGATAGGTGTACATCACTTCGCCCGACAGGGTCAGGTTCTTGACCGGGGTCCAGCGGGTGACGGTGCCGACCTGAGCAATCGCGAAGTCCGGGTTGCAGTTGAAGCCGGCCACATTGGCGCCGAGACCGGTGCAGATCAGAGCGGTCGCGGTGCCGTTGTAGTCGATCTTGGTGTACGAACCGAACAGCGAGCTCGACCAGTAGGGGTTCCAGTTGTGGTTGAACGCACCACGGACGCCCCAGGCGCTGGTCTTCTCGATGCCAGTGCCGGTCAGGTTGTTGAGGCCGGCGAACACGCCGTCAGCCGCAACGCCGAACGCGACGCTCTGGTAGGTACCCGGGACCGAGTTGTTGCCGTAGATCGCGAACGAGTTCGGGCTCACGCCGCCCAGCACGTAACGGGTCGCGCCGTTCGAGTAGGTCGCCGTGATGTTGATGCTGTCGCCGGGGCCGGTCGGCAGGTTCTTGAGCGACAGAGCGCCCTGGACCGCGTAGCCCCAGGTATCGCTCGGATGACCCGAGGTCTCGAGCGCCGGGTTGTAGTAGCTGGCACGAACCTGATGCGCCGCGGCCGAAACCTGGAACAGACCCCAAGCCTGGTCGACACGGATCTTGCCGACGATGTCGGGGATCGAGGTGCCGGCGTAGGAGTTGGCGCCGTAGGCCAGGAAGTTCGGAGCGGACGACACGTTGTACAGCGCCGACTGCAGGTACGACGACTGATCTTCGAGCGAGATCGAGGCCGACACGCCGTTGCCGAATTCCGCGGTGTACGACACCTGGTTGATGCCGGTGACGTCGTCATAGCCGCCGATCAGGAACGACGTGTTGTTGCCCGGATAGCCGGTCCAGGGAGTGTCGAACTGCGACACCGCCTTACCGAAGGTGAAGCCGGCGAACTGGATGAACGCGTAGTAAACGCCGAGCGAACCGTTGGCGATGGTGTCGGTGCCCGTGGTCCAGTTGAAGGTCGCATCGAAGTAGGTGCGAACCACGCCGTATTCGGTCGCGGTGCGGGTATCGATGTTGATATCCTGGCGAGACCGGAAGATGTAGTCGTTGGAAAGACGGTTCTTCTGACCGGCGTTGCCGTTCCAGGCCGGAGCGTTATAGCCGCCGCTGCCGAACATCGTGACGTCGGCGCGCAGATAGCCGCCGAGCTTGATGCAGGTGTCGGTGCCCGGGATGTAGTAGAAGCCGGCGCCGTAGATCGAGCAGACCTTCACGTATTCGACGGCTTTCGCCTTCAACGGAAGATCAGCGGCCTGAGCACTGCCAACAGCGATTACCGCTGCAGCTGTTCCCAGCGCCAGTTGCTTAATGATGTTCATTGCAACCCTCCAAGGTCAACAAAGTGGATGGAGCCGGTTCCTTCGGGAGCGCCCCGAGGTGGCCCTGTGACGCGAAGTTCGCCAGCGCCTCGGCGCGACAGACCTCTCAACGGGACGACTAGTGTTTGCCCCACCCCGTCTGCGGCGGATCATGGTTGATTTCATCACGTTAGCAAATTCATTTATCTACTCAGCAATATGATTTGGATCGGCACGTTGCATTTGTGCAACAAGACGGTGGCGACGCACAATTTCCACGACTGGTGGGAGGTCGAGGTGTTGCAAGAAGATCGAGGTCGGTTCAGCGGCTCATGTCGACTGCAGCGTTGAAGCTGCAAGTCGGGCGGCTGTTGAGCGTGCCGCTCCCACTCTGCCCTCGAGCATTCACAAGTTATGCGAGGAGCGGCCGTCTTGACCGCACTCGTCCGGGCAGCAATCTTCCCGCAAAACCTGTATAGCTGCGCGCAGCGTGCACAGACGCCCTTGTTCGACCGGAATTGATATGAGCGGTTGAGGAAGTTGTGTACACTGCCAACCTAGTTGTGCGACGAGCTATGCACGAGCATTGGCGCTTGTGCGGGACATTGACCGGACAATGCAGACCAAGAGTAAAGCAGAGGCTCGTGCGCCACGCGGCTCGACGATTGATCCCGACCTCGCCAGGCGTTTCGCCACGACGGTCGCGAGCGTCGCCGTCTTTCTCGACGAGATCCGTCAGTTCCGCGCCAAGTCGCTCGGCATCAGCGGGCCGCAGTTCGCGCTGCTGATGGCAGTCATGGACCTCGAGCAGGGTGACGGAGTTTCGATCCGCCATGTCGCCAAGGCTGTCCACGTCGATCCGTCGTTCATCACCACGCAATCCAAGCTTCTGGAGAAGAAGGGCTTGGTCCGGCGTCAGGTCGACAGCCACGACGCGCGGGTGGTGAAACTGTCTCTATCTGATAAGGCCTACAAGCAGATTGCCGGTCTGGCGACCGACGAGCGCGCCCTCAACAGCTTCATCTTTGAAGAGATCAGTGGCGAGGAACTGGAACAGCTCACGTCCCAGCTCGGGGAGCTACAGAACCGCCTGGAAAAGGCGACCGTCAAACTCGCCAGCGGCCTATAAGCGCGACTCCAGCCGGCGAATGCAGTCGGCCTCCCCGGCTCCGGCATTCAATTGCTGGCCGAGCCAGTCGAATACGAAGTCGGCCACCAGAATTGGGTCGTAGCCGTCGAGCGTCCACGGGCCGCTGCTCGTCTCGCCAAATACCTTCAGCAGGATGTCGCGGTTTCCGGGGTGATGTTGGGCCAGCAGATGGCGGGCGTGGCCCGGCTCGATGGCTTCGCCCGCCCGCAGCGGAACCAGCATCGGACAGTTCATCGCCGGCAGCCGTGGCCCGGCCTGAACCATGCCCAGCGCCGCGACACACGCGTCGGTCTGACGTGCCGCCCATAAGTCCCAGAGCCCGCCGTCGCACACGGCGGCTGCGGCGCGGCCGTCGAGAGCGATGCCACGGGTGACGAGCGAAGAAGGGCTGCCGTCGCCGATGACGGCGATTCGCGCCGGGTCGATCCCGCGGGCCTCGATCAGATAGTCGAGTGCCGCTGTGATGCCCGTCTCGGCGGCGACACGTGGCGATGGTGCCTCATCGGGAAGATCGACACAGAGCAGCGCCATGCCGCGCTGACGAGCGGAGCGCAGGACCAGTGACAAGATCTCTTCTTTGGTGCGCCGGGTCTCGGCGATACAGACGACGACCGGATGTGCGTTTGCGCCGTGAGACGTGACCGGCAGATAGAAACCCTCAAGGGATCTCTCTTCCAGCCACGGGATGACGACGGTCTCGCCTTGGGGAGTCAGCTTCGCCAGAAAGTGCCGGAGGCAGGTGTGCGCCAAAGCTCCCAGGGTTGGTTCTGCGCCCTCCGGGCAGCTCTCGATCGCTGCGGCCATGAAATAGTTAGCCGCATGCAGCCAGCCCTTCTGCGCCGCCAACTCATTGCCGGTGCGACAGGCTTCCTGAGCGCGACGGAGATGTGATCTGGCGAGCTCTTCCCAAGCCTGCCGCCAACCGGGCCCGTTGCTCGATCGGATCAGTTTCGCGGCGGCCACGCATTCGGAAAAGCTGACGCCTTCGTTCTGCGCCACGCATAGCAATCTGCTGAATTCGTCACTGTACTCGTCGTGATCGAGCAGTCCTCGAACGTCGCAATGATCCTGGATGCTGTTGCCCAGTCGCAAGACTGCGACCCCCTCCCGATTACCTCGACCGACTTCGTTAAATTACTTAGTTGATCGAATAACTGAATTGCGAGCTGCTGTCACTCGCGAAGCGGGTCCTGAGAGCCAAGATCGATGCTGCGTTGCACGCTCTGCTGCGCACTGCAGCATGCCGTCCCCGGCAGAGGCTGTCGTACAAAGGGGCTGCTGAAACACGGGGGCAGATGTGCTCGGCGAAATGGTGCCCCTGGCCGGGATCGAACCAGCACTCCTTGCGGAACTCGATTTTGAGTCGAGCGCGTCTACCAGTTCCGCCACAGGGGCCCGCGCGACCAAAAATCATCCGGCCGCGAAGCGCGCGGGACTATAGCGGTCCCGGAGTCGGGGTCAACCCGACGCGCCGAGGCGGCGGCGGACACTCTGGTTTGATCGGACAACGTCTCGACAGCGTCTCGGCCCCGAGATACGACCCCTGCCGCATCCCGGAGATCGACAGTGACCGCCGACTTGATCGACCATCGAGGCACCATTGCCGAGACGGGCCGCCCGGAGCGGATCGCGGGAGGCGTGGCGCTGACCGTCGCGGTCGTCGCCGTGGCGGCGCTGGGGCTCGCTTGGTTTTCCCAGCTTGTGCTGGGGCTGGCGCCATGCAAGCTCTGCCTGGAGCAGCGTTACGCCTACTATCTGGACATTCCGCTCGGGCTGCTGATCGCCTTTGCGGCCTGGCGCCGTGCACCGGTGGGGCTGCTGGCGGCTGGACTGGTCGTGCTCGGCCTGATGGCGCTCGGCAATGCCGGCCTTGCCGCCTACCACGCCGGAGTCGAATGGCGGTTCTGGGCCGGCCCGTCGGACTGCTCGGGACCGATCCTGGACCTCAGCAAGGCTGGTGGACTGCTCGCCCAGCTCGACACGGTCAAAGTCGTGCGTTGCGACGAGGTCCAGTGGCGGTTTCTCGGCCTGTCGTTTGCCGGCTACAACGTGCTGGCGTCGCTGGCGCTCGCCGCGCTGTGCGGATGGGGCTTGGTCCGGCTCAAGCGGCGCTGAGGTCAGTCGTCGACGTCGTCCGGGCTGTGCCCGAACCAATGCACGATCCCCGGCGTCACGATCGAGACGTAGATGAAGCGCGATAGATGGTGCGCGCCGACGAACACCGGATCGATGTGCAGCGTCAGCGCCAGCGCCATCATGGCATCCATGGCGCCGGGTGAGAACGCCACCACCAGGTCGTTCAGCTTGACCGGTGTGGTCAGCATGATGGCGACGACGAACACCGCCGAGATCGCGATCGCGACGGCGAATGAACCGAGCGCTGCCCCGATATAACTGAGGATCGTGCGCGGCTTGATGGCGCCGAACCGAGCGCCGATCAGGGTGCCGATCCCGACCAGTGCGGCCAGATAGGCCCATTGCGGCAGCGTGCCTTCCACCCAACCGCCGCCGTGCAGCACCGATGAGCCGAGCATTGCGCCGAACATCCAGCTTGCGGGAAAGTTCACCAGCCGCAGCAGCAGCGCGACGCCGACCGCGACCGCGATCAGGACGGCCAGGACGAGCGGTGTCGCCTCCGGCCCGCGCGACGGCAGTGGCCCGTGACCCGCCATGCCGATCAGCGCCAGCAGCATCGGCACTGCGCTGGTCAGGATGATCACACGCATGACTTGAACGACGGCGATGCCGGGCACGTCCGCTTTGCGTTCGGTGGCCAGCATGATGATTTGCGACAGCGCGCCGGGACTGCCGGCCAGCAATGCCGACGTCCGGTCCCAGCCATGGACGCGCTGCAGATAGATGCTGCTGCCGAAGGTGGCGCAGAACGTCGCCACCGCGAGCAGCCCGATCGTCACCGGATAGGACGCCAGATTGTGCACCATGGTGGGCGACACCACCGAGCCCAGCGAGACGCCGAGCGCCATCAGCACGATGTGCGACAGTGGCGGCGGCAGGCCCATCTTGCGTCCGGCAAGGCCGGCGGCGCCGACCGCGATCATTGCGCCCGTGATCAGTCCGCCGGGGAGCTGCGCCCAATAGAACAATGCGCCGCCGGCTGAGCCGATGGCGATCGTTTCGACCACCTGGAGAGTCTTGGACCGCAACGTCATGGCGGTCAGCGCAGGATTTTGAGGCACGCGACCTTATTGCAAATCATTATACCTTCGGCAATTGCGCCTCGCGCGCGCGGCCATGCCGGCGATGCGGGTGCTGGCTGTCTCTCGCCGCTGGTAATCGGATCGCAATTGTCAGTTGCATCCCGCGAGATAGAATATCAATGGGTGGCACACCAGGGAGATGGGACATGAGAGTTCTGAGGTACGAGACCCGTGCGGCGCTAGTGACTGCGGCGGCGCTGCTGACATGGTTGGCCGCAACGCCCGCGCAGGCGCTGACCGCGCAGGAGTGCAGTGCCAAGTATCAGGCCGCCAAGACTGACGGCACGCTGAACGGGCAGGGCTGGAACGACTTCCGCAAGGAGCATTGCGGGGCAGCGGCGAGCGCCGACAGCAAGGCCGCGGAAGCCAAACCGGCAGATGCCAAGCCCGCAGATGCCAAGCCCGCAGATGCCAAGCCCGACGCGAAGCCGGAGGCCAAATCCGAAGCCAAGCCGGCCGAATCCAAACCCGAGAGCAAGTCGAAAGCCAAGAGCGCCGCAGCGCCGGCTGGGCCGCAAGGGCCGGCGGTGTATCCGACCGCGATTGATGCCAAGTTCGCACAGGAAAAACCGACGCTGGCGCGACTGCATACTTGCGCGCAGCAGTGGAAGGCGAACAAGGCCGCGAACACCACGGGCGGCCTGCGCTGGATTCAAAAGGGCGGTGGCTACTGGAGCGAGTGCAACAAGCGCCTGAAGGGCTGACGTCACGCGCTTTCATGGACGGCTGCGGGCGAACCGGCCTTTGTGCGTCGTACCGGCGATATCGGGCGCATAGCAGCCGTCCTGCCGTTGCGATTGACAGGTTCCGGCGGAGACCGCATCGGTGCGGGCGATTTTCCGCGTGAGGGAACCCGATGATCGCCAGTGTCGGCCTGATCCTGCTGTGCCAGCTCGTCGGCGAAGTGATCGCTCGCGGGCTGGGCTGGCCGTTGCCGAGCCCGGTGCTCGGCTTGATGTTGCTGTTCTGCCTTTTGGTGCTGCGCGATTACGTCAAGCCGCTGGCGCTCGGACCGCTCGGCAATGGCGGCGTCGAGGAGGCCTCCAAGGGCATGCTGGCGCATTTGTCGCTGCTGTTCGTGCCTGCCGGCGTGGGGGTAATCCAGCAGCTCGATATGATTACCACCCACGGTGTTGCGATCATGCTGGTCCTGGCCGGGTCGGTGCTGATCACGCTGGTGGTCACGGTGGTGACATTCGTGGTGGTCGCGCGGCTGCTGGCGATGTGGGTGCCCCGATGAACGCCAACCCGTTCTCGCTGTGGGTGTACCTGTCGCAGACGCCGCTGCTGTGGCTGACCGTGACGCTGCTGGTCTATGCGGCGACCGATGCGGTGTCGCAGGCGACCGGGCGCAATCCGCTGGTCAATCCGGTTCTGCACGCCATGTGGATTATCGGCGTGTTCCTGTGGGCGACCGGCACCTCCTACACCACCTATTTCAGCGGCGCGCAGTTCGTGCATTTTCTGCTCGGCCCCGCCACCGTGGCGCTGGCGGTGCCGCTGTACGAGAACCGCAAGCTGGTGCTGGCCGCGATCCTGCCGATGGCCCTGGCGCTGGTCGTCGGCTGCGTCACCGCGATCGTCTCGGTGGTCTGGCTGGCGCAGCTCGCCGGGCTGCCCGAGACCGTGGTGCTGTCGCTGGCGCCGAAATCGGTCACTGCGGGCGTCGCGATGGGTATCAGCGAGTCGCTGCACGCCGATCCGTCGCTCACCGCGGTGGCGGTGATCCTCACCGGCATCCTCGGCGCGATCGTCGTCTCGCCGCTGATGAACCGGCTCGGGATTCGGGATTACCGGGCGCGGGGTTTCGCGGTCGGCCTAGCCTCGCACGGCATCGGCACCGCGCGGGCTTTCCAGGTCGACGCCATCGCCGGCGTGTTCGCCGGCATCGCGATGAGCCTGAACGCGCTGATCACCGCGCTCTTGGTGCCGGTCCTGGTCACTCTGCTGGTGCACTGAGGTCGGCTCACGCTGTCGCTGCAGTGTGATTTGCCGCCGCGGCAACCACCGCGTTACGCTTTGCGCGAAATCATCCGTCTGAGGATGTCGCTGATGTCCGATGTTTCAGTGGGGCCTGTCTCGTACGTCGCGGCCCCGCCGCTGCGCTGGTCGATGCCGCGTCCGGTCGTGGCGATTACGGCCGCGCTGATCGCGGTGATGGCCGCGATTCTGGCTTCGCCGGATGCGACGATCGCCGCGCGTGCCCAGAGCGATGCCGAATTGGTGCTGCTGTTGCGCTTCATGGCCGGAGTGAAAGCTCTGATGGCGCTGGCCGCGCTTGGCGCGGTGGTGTGGCGGCTCGGCTATCCCGCTTCGCCGGTGTTGAGCGCAGCCTACGTGCTCGCGCCCGCCCTGATGGTCGCGGCGCCGCTGCTGATCTGGCAGATCGCGCCCACCGCGCTCGGCGCCGGGCTGTTTCATGGCGGCTTGGCGCTGCTGCTGCTCGCTTTGTTCGCCGACCGCGGCCAGGCCTCGGAACTGGTCCGGCGCACATTGTTGGTGCGGCGTACGGCCTGAGCGCTACGCCGCCGGCAGCTTCAGCCAATCGAGCAGCGCGACGTTAGCCTCGCGCGGGTAGCTGTGACTGAGGTCGGCGATTTCGCGGTAGCTGACGTCGGCGCCGGCCGAGACCAGCGCCTCGTGGGCCTGCCGGGCCACCTCCACCGGAAACATCCAGTCGTGGCGGCCGTGGACGATCTGGATCGGCAGCCCGCGCAGCCGTGCGGAATCCGCAGCGCCGGCGAGCAGAGGATGAAAGCTCGCGGCGATCGGCGCCAGATGGGTGAACGGCGAGTCGCTGGTCAGGCCCGAGACGTAGCAGAACGTGCCGCCGTCGCTGAGGCCGGTCAGCAGCAGCCGGGACGGATCGATCCGCCAATGCCCCCGCACCTCGTCGAGGATGCGGGCCAGATTGGGTGAATCGACATCCTCGCCCATCAGCGCCCAGGTTCGCCCGCTCGCGGTCGGCGCCACCACGATGGCGCCGCGGGCGCGCGCGTCGCGCAGCCAGCTCCACAGGAACAGCCGGCCGTGACCGCTGCCGCCGTGCAGCGCCATCACCAGCGGCCATTCCCGGTCCGGGTCGTAATATTCCGGCACGTAGAGCGAATAGCCGCCACGGCTGCCGGGCTTGTTGAACCGGTGAAACACACCGCTGTCGGGATGCTTCGGCTGCGTCAGCCGCGCCAGCAATGTTTCGTTCTGCTGGCTGTCCGGATCGAGGAAGAAACTCGACACCGGCGGCAGAGTTGCCGCGAGCGGATACAGCGCCTCCAGCCCCTGCGGCAGACGCCGGAGCGCCCGGAAGACGTCGCCGAGATCGCCCTGGCCGGCATCGACCGCGCGCAGGCCGGCAAACGCCGCGAGCGCCTGCTCGCCGGCGGTCTGGAGCGGACCCCGCAGATGCGCGAAGGTCTCGGGCCAATTCGCCAGTCGTGGCAACTCGGCCTGCAGGGCCTGTTCGGGCGTGCCGGCGAGCTTGAGCAGGTCGCCGAATTCCGGCGGATGCAGATAGCGCGCGACGAAGCCGAGCGATTCGAGGCTCTGCAGCAGCGGCGGCAGCAGCGCCACGATGTCGTCGATCACGGCCTCGCTCATCCCATCCCTTTCCGATCTTGTGTTGTACGGCCCGACAGTGTCAGGGATCGGGGGCGCTGCAAACCGCAAACAAGAACGCTGCGGTGATCAGGCGGGGTCCCATTCGGCGCAAAACCCTCTAGGGTGGCGAGGAGCCAAAGCCCGAGCGGAACGTTGCCGTCGGCGAGGCAAGGGGACCTGGATGCCGGCATCCGAAAACAAGTTCTTCATTCTGCTGCTGGTGGTCGCCACCGGACTGTTCGGTTGGATTCTCTGGCCGCTGTACAGCGCCGTGCTGTGGGGCATGGTGATCGCGATCCTGTTCGCGCCGCTGAACCGCCATCTCAACCGCGCCTTCGGCTTCCGGCGCAATCTCGCGGCGTTCACCTCGGTGGCGATCATCGTGCTGATGGTGCTGTTGCCGATGTCGCTGCTCGGCGCCGCCCTGGCGCGCGAGGCGGCTGCGACCTACACCAAGATCGAGTCCGGCAACCTCGATCTGCTGAAAACCATGCGGGAGCTATTGGCGTCCCGGCCCGATTGGCTCGGCGATCTGCTCAGCCGGTTCGGCGTCGGCAATCTCGCGGACATACAGCAGCGGCTGTCGGCTGCGCTATTGCGCGGCAGCCAGTATCTGGCGGGCCAAGCGCTCGATATCGGCCAGAGCACCTTCGACTTCACCGTCAATCTGTTCGTGATGGTGTATCTGCTGTTCTTCCTGCTGCGCGATGGCGATCTGTTGGCCGGACGTATCCGCCGAGCGATGCCGCTCGGCGTCGATCATCAGAGCCGGCTGCTCGACAAGTTCACCGTCGTGATCCGCGCCACCGTGAAGGGCAACATGCTGATCGCGCTGATTCAGGGCGCGCTCGGCGGGCTCGCCTTCTATGTGCTCGGCATCAGCGGCGCGCTGATGTGGGCGGTGGTGATGGCGTTCCTGTCGCTGCTGCCGGCGGTCGGAGCCGGAATCGTCTGGCTGCCGATGGCGCTGTATCTGATCGCCACCGGCTCGGTCTGGCACGGCGTCGGGTTGATCGTCTGGGGCTCGCTGGTGATCGGCATGGTCGACAACTTCCTCCGCCCGATCCTGGTCGGCAAAGATACGCGGATGCCGGACTACGTGGTGCTGATCTCCACCCTCGGCGGTCTCGAAGTGTTCGGCCTGAACGGCTTCGTGATCGGCCCGGTGATCGCCGCGATGTTCATCGCCACCTGGGACATCTATTCGTCCGCGCGTGAGGATGCGGGCGATACGCCGCCGATCGGTGTTAATGCCAGCCCGGTCGAGGCCGAGCCGGTCGCAGTCGCCCCGATCCGTAGCGATCGTGGCACGACGCCGGTCGCTTAAATCCCGAACCAGGGTTGCAGCAGCCGGGCGAACCGGTTCTTGAACCGCAGCGGCGCGTCGGTGACGGCGAGGCAGATGCAGTCCTCGCCCGCGCCGGCCTGCGGCTGGTGTTCGGTGCGCTCGTCGGTCTCGGCGACGTCGCCGCGCCGCATCACGGTGTCGCCGTCGCACAGCGATCCATGCAGCACCAGCGTCAGTTCGCGCCCGGAATGGCCGTGCTCGAACACCCGCGTGCCGGCCTCGAACCGCAGCATCCGGGCGCGCGGGCGGCAGCCCGGGATGTCGATGGTGATCTGTTGCACCCGCGGCGCCAGCCGGGTCCAGCGCAAGCCGGCAAGGTCAGTGCCGAGATAGCTGCGCAGCGGCTCGGGGATCACGATGTCGGAGCGCGGCCGCAGCGCCGTTGCAGGGATCGCGGAGGGAATCTCTGGTTCGGCCTGGGTCCGCGCCAGCACGCTCTGCCACAAGTCCGGCGTCACGTCCGCGGTGGGCAGCGCGTCGAGCATTTCGCCGCCGAGCGCATCGGCCGCGGCCGCGCGTGCACGGCAATGCGGACACAGCGCCAGATGGGTGGCGACCAGCAGGCTCGAAGCTTCGTCCAGCGCGCCGGCGGCGTAGCTCAGCAGCAGATCGTCGCCGATGTGGTGTCGCACCGTCATCGCGGCTCTCCGGCGGGCGCATCGAGCGCCGCCCGCAGCTTGCCGAAGGCGAGTCGGATTCGCGACTTCACGGTGCCGACCGGCAGGCCGAGCTGCTCGGCGATCTCGCTGTGCGATTGGTTTTCGTAGAACGACAGCATCAAAACACTCTTCTCGTTGAACGACAGCGTCTCCATCACGTCGCGCACGCGCTGCTCGGTTTCGGTGCGCTCCAGCCGGCGGTCGGGCGGTTCTTCCTCGTCGGGCACGAATGCCGGGTCATTGGGATCGAAGCTCGGCCGCTTCGCCTGCCGCAGCCGGTCGATGCTGAGATTGCGCGCGATGGTGAAGATCCAGGTCGAGGCCGAGGCTCTGGCCGGGTCGAACTGCGCGGCGCTGCGCCAGACCGATACCATCGTCTCCTGTGTGATCTCTTCGGCCAGGGCCGGATCGCCGCCGCGCCGCGCGAAGTATGATTTCAGGCGCGGCGCGAAGTGGCGAAACAGCGTCTCGAACGCGGCCCGATCCTGCGCGGCCGCGATCCGGACGATGCAGTCCGCCATCTCCGCCGAAGGCGGGCGTGGACCGTCGCGCAATTGATCCATGACGACCGCTCCGTTGCCGGGCGTGCACCGATCCGCAACATCGCCTTGAAGCGCACGCTCTGAACCCTGCAGCCTAACGCGGGACGCGGCGATGCGGAGCGCGCCATGTGTCGCGCTCACATGCTCGCGAGTAGTAATCAGGTAGTCGCGCCTGAGGATCGAATCTGGTGTGCGGAGAATCATGAGCAGCGAGCGCGCGATCGGATCGATTGCATTTGTTCTGATACGAACCAGCCGATCGTTTGGATCACCGCATCCCGACAAAAAATCGCATGCGGCAGGCGAGCGCATCAGGCCGGGTCCGGCTCACGCGGCTGTGATGGCGAAGCGGTGATCCGACGGCGCCGCCGCTTCGTAAACAGCGTGCTAACAGCCAACGGGAGGTTTGATGATGTCGATGCTTCGGAAACTGAACGGCATGGAAGCTGCTGTGATCGGCGGCGCGCTCCTGATGACGCTCGCTCCGCTGGTGCCGTACGCGGTGCTCGGCTGATCTTCGGCGACAGCAACGTGACCGATCGAACGCGAACCCAGCCATGGTCGCGGGGCCTGCCGGCGATGCCGGCGGGCCCTCGACTCTGAGTCGGGTCTTTTTGTGCGGTCGGCAGCTGGGCCGAACGAATCGGATCGTCAGCCCGCCTTGCTGGACAGCGTCTGCACCAGCGCGATGAACTGACGCGCCAGCGGATTGTTGGCGCCGGTCGTTAGGGCGTAGACATCGGCCAAAATCGCCGGTCCGGCGATCGGCCGATACACCACGTCCTGATGCGCCAGCTTGCTGACGAATTCGGGGATAATGGCGATGCCGAGACCCGCAGCGACCAGGCTCGTCAGAGATGCCGACTCGATCGCCTGATGGGTGACGCGCGGCGCGTACCCCGCCTCGAAGCAGCACTGCCACAGATACTTCGCAAACAGCGAATCCTCCAGCCGCAGAAACACGAAGCTCTCGTCCCGGAGATCCGCCAGCGTCACCTTCCTGGCCGATAGTGCATGGCCTTTCGGCAGCACCAGCCGGACCGATTCCCGCCACGCCAAGTCGCTGGTGATCTCGGCATCTTGCGGCGGACAGCGCAGGAAGCTGACGTCGGTCTGGCCGGATTTCAGCGCTGCGACCTGCCGGTCGGGCGACATCTCGTGGATGCGGAGATCGACGTTCGGGTAGTTGAGCGCAAACTGCTGGATCGCTCGCCCGAGCGGGCCGGTGAGCACTGATCCGGTCAGCCCGACATTGAGAATGCCGGCGGTGCCGGCGCCGATCGAGCGGGCGCGCTGCACGGCGGTGTCGGCCCGCTCCAGAATCGCGAGCGCCTGCTTCAAGAAGTCTTCGCCGGCCCGGGTCAGCGCGACGCGGCGCGTGGTCCGCTCGAACAGCGGGGTGCCGATCTCGGCCTCCAAATCCCTGATCTGCTGGCTGAGCGGCGGCTGCGCCACGCCGAGGCTCTCGGCGGCCGCGGTGAAATTCAGGTGCCGCGCCACGGCGGCGAAATAGCGGAGATGGCGGATTTCCATCCCTCAATCATACTTCAAACGTATCAATCGAGACACATGAAATATTTGACGTCTAGAAACTCAGCAGTGATTGTTTCGCAGGCTCCAAATCCCGGGAACATTCCGATGACGCGGTTTTTCAGGTCGCTGTTTGGGCAGGTGGTCGCCGCCCTTGTGCTTGGTGTTGCCCTCGGTGCGTTGTGGCCCGAGGTCGGGGTCGCGCTGAAGCCGCTCGGCGACCTGTTCATCAAACTGATCAAGTTCGCGATCGCCCCGCTGGTGTTCGGCGTGGTGGTCAACGGCATGGTCGGCGCCGGCGACCTGAAGAAGGTCGGGCGGGTCGGGCTGAA
The DNA here is from genome assembly GCF_039642825.1 of Rhodopseudomonas sp. P1. Classification (NCBI taxonomy): domain Bacteria; kingdom Pseudomonadati; phylum Pseudomonadota; class Alphaproteobacteria; order Hyphomicrobiales; family Nitrobacteraceae; genus Rhodopseudomonas; species Rhodopseudomonas sp. P1. Next base: position 601,466 of record NZ_CP088006.1, read on the forward strand.
ATCGCTGATCTACTTCGAAGCCGTGACAACGGTCGCGCTCGCGCTCGGTATCGTGCTGGCCTACGTGTTCCAGCCGGGCGCCGGCATGAACGTCAACACCGCGACGCTGGATGGCTCGGCACTCGCCGGCTACAGCAGCCACGTCAAGGAAGTCACCGGCTTCACCGACTTCATCATGCGGCTGGTGCCCACCACTTTCATCGACGCGTTCGCCAAAGGCGACGTGCTGCAGGTGCTGATCATCGCGATCCTGTTCGGCGCCGGCCTGTCGCTGCTCGGCGAGCGCGGCAAGCCCTTAGCCGACAGCATCGAGCGGATCACCGAGGTGCTGTTCAAGATCATCGGCATCATCGTCAAGCTGGCGCCGCTCGGCGTGCTCGGCGCGGTGTCGTTCACGGTCGCCAAATACGGCATCGGCTCGCTCAAGCAGCTCGGCCTGCTGGTCGGCCTGTTCTATGCCGGCGTCGCGCTGTTCGTGTTCGTGATTCTCGGCAGCATCATGCGGCTGGCGGGCTTCAGCCTGCTCAAGCTGCTGGCCTACTTGCGCGAAGAACTGACGGTGGTGGCCGGCACCGCCTCATCCGACAGCGTGCTGCCGCAGGTGATGCGCAAGCTGGAGCGGCTCGGCATCAAGGACTCCACGGTCGGTCTGGTGATTCCGACCGGCTACTCATTCAACCTCGATGCGTTCTCGCTGTATCTGACACTGGCGACGGTGTTCATCGCCCAGGCCACCAATACGCCGCTGTCGTTCGGTCATCTGCTGGTGATCCTCGGCATCGCGCTGCTGACCTCGAAGGGCGCTCACGGCGTCCCCGGCTCGGCGATCGTGGTGCTGGCCGCAACGCTGTCGGCGGTGCCGGATATTCCGCTGATCGGGCTGGTGCTGGTGCTGTCGGTCGACTGGTTCGTCGGCATCGCCCGGGCGCTCGGCAATCTGGTCGGCAACTGCGTGGCGACCGTGGTGATCGCTGCCTGGGAGGGCGACATCGACCGCGCCCAGGCAAAACGCGTGCTGAACGGTGAAGTCACCACCGACACCGCAGCGATCCTGGATGCGCCGATCGCCGAAGCCTCTGCCTGACCGCCCCGCCTGATACCAAGAAACGCAGGGAGACCGCGATGAACGCCCCGATCTACAACCCGGCTTGCGGCGGGCTGCCGCCGCAGAGCACGCTCCACACCGGCCGCGCGGTGTTCACCGAGGCCTATGCGGTGATCCCGCACGGCGTGATGAGCGACATTGTCACCAGCCTGCTGCCCGGCTGGACCAATACCCGCGTCTGGATTCTGGCGCGGCCGCTGTCCGGTTTCGCCGAGACCTTCGCGCAATATCTGGTGGAGGTCGCGCCCGGCGGCGGCAGCGACCATCCGGAGCCGGATCCGCAGGGCGAAGGCGTCGTCTTCGTGGTCGGTGGTACGCCGAGCCTCGAACTCGGCGGCAAGTCCCATGCGCTGCGCCCCGGCAGCTACGCCTATCTGCCGCCGGGCTGCGGCTGGCGGCTGCATAACGCTGGCTCCGAGCCGGCGCGCTTCCACTGGATTCGCAAGGCCTACGAACCCGTCCCCGGTCTTGCTGCGCCGGATGCCTTCGTCACTCATGAGTCCGAGATCGAGCCCGCCGGCATGACCGGCACTGGTGGCACCTGGGCGACGACGCGGTTCGTTTCCCCGGAGGATCTGCGCCACGACATGCACGTCAACATCGTCACGCTGCAGGCCGGCGCCTCGATTCCGTTCGAGGAAACCCATGTGATGGAGCACGGGCTGTTCGTGCTCGAAGGCAAGGCGGTGTATCGGCTCAACCGCGACTGGGTCGAAGTCGAGGCCGGCGACTTCATGTGGCTGCGCGCGTTCTGCCCGCAGGCTTGCTACGCCGGCGGTCCCGGCCGCTTCCGCTATCTGCTGTACAAGGACGTCAACCGCCACCCGGCGCTCGGCCGCCGCGGGCTCGGACGATGACCGCGGCCGCGCGAAAAATCGTGGCGCAGCCGCTGACGGCGGCGGCGTTCGCGCCGTTCGGCCAGGTGATCGATACGGCGCAGACCTCTTCGCGTCCGATGAATGCTGGCATGGCAAGGCGCTTCCACGATCTTGCCGAGATCGAGGTGATCGGCGACGGCGCGCGCGTGGTGGTCGGCCTGGTCGAGGCGGAGCCTTACGCGATGCCGCTCTGGCTCAACCTGGTCGAGCGCCATCCGCTCGGCGCCCAGGCGTTCGTGCCGCTGAACGCCGCGCCGTTTCTGGTGGTGGTCTGCCCGGATGAAGCCGGCAAGCCCGGCGCGCCGCAGGCCTTCGTCACCGCCCCGCATCAGGGCATCTGCTACGCCCGCAACATCTGGCACAGCGTGCTGACGCCGTTCGGCGCCGCGCAGGATTTCGTGGTAATCGACCGCAGCGGGCCGGGCGTGAATCTGGAGGAGCACGTGTTCGACGAACCGTGGATCGTGCACCTGCCCAAGAGCTGACTTCGACGCTCGATAGGACTAGGGCACGCCAGATAGGACGTGGCGAAGGGCTACGGCCGCTCAAACGTGATGCTGTAGCCGAAGGCGTTGCCGGAGCAGCGCAGCTCCCGAAATCCCGCGGCCGAGACCCGCTCGCGCACCCGGCGGCGGGACACGTAATGCGGATCGAACACGCTCTCGGCGACCAGCAGTCGGCCGCCGGGGCGCAGCATGCGATGCACCGATGGAAAGATCTCGGTGCCGCGCGGAAATTCGCCGAGTGCCATCACCATCACGGCGGCATCGAGCGAGCCCGCCGCGACGTCTGCGTCCCGTACGTCGGCTCGGAGCGGGCGGATGTTGGTCAGCGCTTCGGCCTCAGCCTTGGCAGCCACCTTCGCCAGCATGCCGTCCTGAATGTCGAGCGCGGTGACCTGGCCGCTTGGTCCGACAGCCCGCGCCAGCGGAAGCGTCACCCGTCCGGGGCCGCAGCCGATGTCGATTGCATGGTCGCCCGGCCGCAGCTGCAATTGCGCCACGACCTGTTCGGAGCGCGTGGCGCGCGCCAGCGGATTTTCCATTTCCACCAGCCAGGCGATCTCCGACGGGCACGGCAGCACCGTCCGCCTGGACGCCATCCGCCAGCCCACCCAGAGGGCCGGCAGCACCAGCAGAACAAGAAAACCCGACATCACCGATCCGTTCGCACGCGCATTCGAACGCAGCAGTGCAGCCTGCGAGAGGCGGTGTAAAGCGGGCAGAGGATGTGTGATGACAGGAGCGAGACGAGGTGACGTCCGGCCGAGGGCTACGGATCCAGCTCGGTGTCCCAGTACAAGTAATCGAGCCAGCTCTCGTGCAGATAGTTCGGCGGGAACAGCCGGCCGTTGCGATGGAGCTGATGCACCGTCGGGGCGAATGCGGTCTGGCGCGGAAACATCTTGGCCTGTTCGGGCGTCAGATTGCCCTTGCGCAAGTTGCACGGCGAGCAGGCGGCGACGACGTTTTCCCAGGTGGTCTGGCCGCCCTTGGAGCGGGGGATGATGTGATCGAAGGTGAGATCTTCGGGCGCGCCGCAATATTGGCAGACGAACCGATCGCGCAGGAACACGTTGAACCGGGTGAAGGCCGGATGCGTGGTCGGTTTGACGAAGGATTTCAGAGAGACGACGCTGGGAAGCCGAAACTCGTGGTTCGGACTATGCACCGCGCGGTCGTAGTGGGCGACAATATTGACGCGATCAAGGAACACCGCTTTGACCGCGTCCTGCCACGACCAAAGCGACAACGGATAGTAGCTGAGCGGCCGGAAGTCCGCGTTGAGCACCAGCACCGGCCAACCGCCATGTGAGACATGCGCGTTCAAGAAACGCTCCTGACCCCCGTCGATCGACGCTGCGAAGCAGCATGCGAAGGCATACTACAGTCAGCGTGACGGGCTTGTGAAGGGCGATGCAGAAATGTCTCTCCCGCAGGGCGGGATTTCAGCCCAAGCTGGAGCGCATAAGCAGCAAACGTATTCCAGAAACCCGTCGCTTTAGAGGTGTTTGTTCCATTTTTACCCGCCGCGTTGACGGGGCCGCGGCGGCCTAGCAGATTGCCCAGTGACAGTTCCCGTAAATCCGCCAACCTAAGTGAGGAGGCGTCATGTCCAGCGCAGCAACCGCATCGATCAAAGCCGTCGCAGAAGCACCCGCCCACCGTCCCGGCCGCGGCCGGGTGTACGAGTCGATCGCCGATGCTTACGGCGATACGCCGCTGGTACGTCTGAACCGGCTGCCGCAGCAGCACGGCGTCAACGCGACGATCTATGCCAAGCTCGAGTACTTCAATCCGGCGAGCAGCGTGAAGGATCGTATCGGTGCGGCGATGATCGCGGCGCTGGAGCAGGAAGGTATCATCAAGCCCGACACCGTGCTGATCGAGCCGACCTCCGGTAACACCGGTATTGCGCTGGCCTTCGTTGCGGCCGCCAAGGGGTACCGGCTGAAGCTGGTGATGCCGGAATCGATGTCGATCGAGCGCCGCAAGATGCTGGCGTTCCTCGGCGCCGAGCTGGTGCTGACCGAAGCCGCCAAGGGCATGAAGGGCGCGGTCGCCAAGGCCGAAGAGCTGGTGGCGGCGACCCCGAACGCGGTGATGCCGCAGCAGTTCAAGAACCTTGCCAACCCGGCGGTGCATCGCCGCACCACCGCGGAAGAGATCTGGAACGACACCGACGGCGCGGTCGATATCTTCGTGGCCGGTGTCGGCACCGGTGGCACCGTCTCGGGCGTCGGCCAGGTGCTGAAGCCGCGCAAGGCGTCGCTGAAGGTAGTGGCGGTCGAGCCGGAGGAAAGCCCGGTGCTGTCGGGCGGCGCGCCCGGCCCGCACAAGATCCAGGGCATCGGCGCCGGCTTCGTTCCGGACATTCTCGACCGTTCGGTGATCGACGAGGTGGTCAAGATCCCGAGCGCTACCGCGATCGAAACCTCGCGCGCGCTGGCGCGGCACGAGGGTATCCCGGGCGGCATCTCGTCGGGTGCGGCGATCGCCGCCGCGATTGAACTCGGCAAGCGGCCGGAAAACGCCGGCAAGACCATCGTGGCGATCGTGCCGTCGTTCTCGGAACGCTACCTGTCGACGGTGCTGTTCGAAGGCGTGTGATCGAACGCGTGCTGATGCTGATGCCGGATGGCGGGTGCCCCGCGATCCGGCGCAGCACGGAGTAACTTAAGTCACCACCAGATCGGCGCCGGTGAGCCGGCGGTAGGCGTCGAGATAGCGCTTCGAGGTGGCCTCGACGATCTCGGCGGGCAGCTTCGGCGGCGGCGCTTCGCCGTTCCAACGCCCGGCGCGGCGTTCGGCATCGAGATAATCGCGCAGCGGCTGCTTGTCGAACGACGGCTGCGACCGGCCCGGCGCGTAGGTATCGGCCGCCCAGAACCGCGAACTATCCGGCGTCATCACCTCGTCGATCAGGATGATGCGGCCGTCCTTGTCTCGGCCGAATTCGAACTTGGTATCGGCGATGATGATGCCCTGCTCGCGGGCGACCTGTTCGCCCTGGGTGTAGATCGCGCGTGTCATGCTCTCGAGCGTGTAGGCGGCCTCGTCGCCGACGATCTCGCGCATCCGCGCGATGGTGATGTTCTCGTCGTGACCGGTCTCGGCCTTGGTGGCCGGCGAGAAGATCGGCGGATCCAGCCGCTCGCTTTCCTTGAGGCCTTCGGCCAGTTTCTCGCCCGCCAGCGTGCCGGAGGCGGCGTATTCCTTCCAGGCCGAGCCGGTGATGTAACCACGGATCACGCATTCGATCGGGAACACGGTAGTGCGCCGGCACAGCATGGTGCGGCCGGCCAGCGCCGCGCGATGGCCCTGCAGCGCCGGGATCGCGGCGATGATCTCGTCGATGTCGGCGCTGATCATGTGATGCGGCACCACGCCGCCGAGCTGGCCGAACCAGAACGCGCTCACCTGGGTCAGCACCGCGCCCTTCATCGGAATGGTCTCGCCCATCACGACGTCGAAGGCGCTGATCCGGTCGGTGGTGACGAGCAGCAGCCGGTCGTCGTCGACGGCATAGATGTCGCGCACCTTGCCGCGGCCGATCTTGGTCAGCGGCAGGTCGCTCGAGAGCATCGTGGTCATGGGCGGTGTTCCAGGCAGAGACGGCCGCCGGTGCAGCCGGCGGCGGGGATCGTTTCGGGCCCGCAGTCTATCATTCCGGCAGCGGAATGAACTCGCTCTCGTTCGGGACGGCGGCGAAACGGCCGGTTTTCCAGTCCTGTTTGGCCTGTTCGATGCGCTCTTTGCTGGACGAGACGAAATTCCACCAGATGTGGCGCGGCCCCTCCAGCGCATCGCCGCCGAGGAACATCATCCGCGTGTCCGTCTTTGCCCGGACAGTGATGCGGTCGCCGGGGCGGAAAATCAGCAGGGTCGGGCCGACGTGGCTCTCGCCGGCGATCTCGACCTCGCCGTCGACCACATAGATCGCCCGCTCCTCGTGGTCCGGATCGAGCGGCACCGCGGTGCCGGCCTTGGCGTTGACCTCGACGTAGAACCACGGCGACACCATCGTCACCGGCGAGACTTTGCCGAACGCCGAGCCGGCGATCACCCGGGCGGTGAAGCCGGTGTCTTGCACCAGCGGCAGCGTCGCCGCCGCGAAGTGCTGGAAGCTCGGCGCGATCTCTTCGGCAGCCTGCGGCAGCGCGATCCAGCTCTGCAGGCCGAGCATCGACTGGCCGTCCCGGCGCTCGACGTCCGGCGTCCGTTCGGAATGCGCGATGCCGCGGCCGGCGGTCATCAGGTTCATCGCGCCGGGCGCAATCTCCTGGATGTTGCCCTCGCTGTCGCGGTGCATGATCTTGCCGTCGAACAGATAGGTGACGGTGGCCAGCCCGATATGCGGATGCGGCCGCACGTCCATGCCCTTGCCGGCGATGAACTGCACCGGCCCGAAATGATCGAAGAAGATGAACGGACCGACCATCTGCCGCTTGCCGTGCGGCAGCGCGCGGCGCACCGCGAAGCCGTCGCCAAGATCGCGGGTGCGCGGCACGATGATCAATTCCAGCGCATCGCAGGTGGTCGGATCGCCGAGCACCGGATCGTTGGTGGGCATCCAGCTCATCGGATCACTCCCAAGTTGTCTTCGTCATTGCGAGCAAAGCGCAGCAATCCAGGAGCCGAGCGGAGCCAGTTGGATTGCTTCGTCGCTTCGCTCCTTGCAATGACGGCGTGAGGCCCGTGTAAGATGCTGCAGGCATCCCGTCGTTTGTCATGCCGTCGGCGCGGGCTGCGGAGCGCTGGCGGACTTCGCGTTGCCCTTGCGCGGCTCGCTGGTCACCGGCTTGGTCGGCACCAGCTTGCGCACCGCGGAGGCGGCGGCGATCTGGCCGCGTTCGAACAGCGCCTCGTGGTTGGCCTCGATGTCGCCGAGCGCATACAGGTAGTTGACCATCAACCCGTGCGATTGCCGCATGCCGTTCGGTGACCGATCGCCGAGGAAGTTCAGCCGGTCGAGCCGCGCGCCGTTGCCGAGGTGGAAGCGGGCCACCGGGTCGAGCGGCCGGCCGTTCGGCCCCTTGGCCTGCAGGAAGTAAGCGGCGGCGAGCTGCAGCACGATCGGCTTCAGCCGGTCGGCGGTGTCGGCATCGTCGAACCAGCTCGGCGTATCCAGCGCTTCCAGCGCGGTGCGCGCAGAAGCATCGAGCAGCGTCGAGTCCGGATTGTCGCGCTCGCGCTTCAGCCACTTCGCAAAGCCCGGTACCGGCGACAGCGTCACGAAGGTCTGCACGTTCGGCAGCTCGCGCTTGATTTCCTCCACCACCTGCTTGATCAGGAAATTGCCGAACGAGATCCCGGCAAGGCCCTGCTGGGTGTTGGAGATCGAATAGAACACCGCGGTGGTAGCATCGCTGGCGGAGATCGGCTCGCGCTCGAGATCAAGTAGCGGCGCGATCGCGGCCGGGCTGTCCTTGGTCAGCGCGACCTCGACGAAGATCAGCGGTTCGTCGACCAGCCGCGGGTGGAAGAAGCCGTAGCAACGCCGATCTGGCGGGGCCAGCCGCGCGCGCAGATCGTCCCAGTCGTGGATGGTATGCACCTGCTCGTAGCGGATGATCTTTTCCAGGATGTTGGCAGGCGTCGTCCAGTCGATCCGCTGCAGCACCAGAAACCCCCGATTGAACCACGACGTGAACAGATGCACGAAGTCGTCGTCGACGTGACGCAACTGCGGATGCGCGGCGATGCGGGCCAGCACCGCCTCACGCATCTTCACCAGCGCGGCGGTGCCGCCCGGCGCGTGATTGAGGCGGCGGATCAGTTCCTGCCGGCGCGGCTCGGCAGCCCGGAGCAATTCGCCGATCGCCTCGGCCGAGGCGTCGGCACGAAACGCTTCGATCGCGGCGTTGAGTTCGGCGAGGTCGGGCCCGAACTGTTCGGCGAGCGCATCGAGAAACGCCAGCTTGTCCTCGTCGTCAGCAGCATCGTAGCCGGCGAGCAGTGACGCAGCGAGCGCGACGCCGGACGCTTCACCGCGCCGCGACAGCAGCGTCTCGCCGAGCGCGATCAGTTCGTCACCAGACATCGGCTGTGAGCTGGTCAGCCCGAACAGGCTGCGGCCGCGCTCGGTGAGGCTGTTGAACAGGCCGCCGAGAAACTCCGAAGCGCGGTCTGCGGTGGTGGCTATCGGCATCAGCTTCATCCCCAGGCTTGCGACATCGTCGCTTCACGTACGAAGCGCGGTACGTCACAACCATAGACGTTCCGGACAACGCCTTCCAGACGCATGAGCAGGACGATGGTTTCGCCACGGCTTCGTGACCGGGCCGGAAGGGATGTCGCTGGGTGCGCCGAGGACCGCCGCCGGCTAATTCGCCAGCACTTCGGCGGTGACGTCCTCGACATTGTGCAGCAGGCACATCAGCTTGCCGTCGGCGTCGCGCACCGGGGTGTTGATCGATTGCCAATAGCGCTCGACGAACACGCCCTCGGCGTTGCGGACATCGTAGCGCTGCACGGCGAGCGCGTGCGGCTGACCGGTCTCCACGACGGTGCGCAGTGAGTTGTAGACGTTGCTCACGCCGTCGGCAGTCTCGATTGCCGGATTGTCCGGGAAGATTTCGAACAGAGGCTGGCCGACGATGCTATCGCGCGATGTGAACGTGGCGCGCGCATAGGCGTCGTTGATGTCGATGATCTTCAGGCCGGGGCCGGCATCGATCAGCATGTAGGGATGGTCGGAGGCATCGAAGCCGGCGCGGATTTGCGCCAGCACCGAATTGAGATCGCCGCCGCGGTTACGATGCGCCAGCGGTGACAGGTCGGCGCCGGAGAGCTGCGAGTGCAGCAGCGCCAGTTCGCGCTTGGCCGACGATAGCAGGCCGAGCAGCGTCCGGCGCAGCTTCTCATCCTCGGCCGTTTCGAGCAGCTTTTGGAAGTGCGCGATATTCTGTTCACAGACGAAGCGTTGCATCGACCGCTCTCCGTGGTCCGGGAGTGTCGGCTCTTTTGCTACGCCAGATTGTGAGTATGTCAATACCGCCGATGGTTCCCTAGCGTCCCAAGGCGGTTGCTTCGCTTACCTTGGCGAAGCGCTCCAGCGTCAGCACTGCATCGGCAAAACTCTGCGCGCGACCGTCCAGCACCGGACGGGCGAGCTGCAGGAATTTCTGCGTCATTGCCTGGTCGCTCGGGAACGAGTTCGGCTCGCCGGACGGATCGGCGTAGATCCGTTCATGCACGCCGTCCTCGGTGGTGATCGACACGCGGGCGCCGAACGGATGGGTTTTGCCTTCAAGCCGTTCGTCGCGCACCACGTCGAACTTGTCCGCGAGCGCATCGATCGCCGGGTCGCCAAGCCGCGTGTAGTCGTCCCAGCCGAAGCTGCCCTGCTCCAGCGCCAATGCGCCGGTGAAGAACATCGAGAACTGACCGCCGACGATCGAGCGCGGATGCCGCTTGGTCGGCGCGTCGCCGGTGAGCGTGATGCCGTTCTTGTGCAGCCCGACTTCGACGCGCGTGATTTGCGCCGGCGTCAGATTGTGCTCGCGGCGCATCGCGATCAGCGCGTCGATCGCCGCGTGAGTGTAGCGGCAGCTCGGATACGGCTTCACGCCGATCTTCATGGTCTCATAGACGCTGCCGAGGTCGGCCACCGCTTTGTCGTGATGCGGCGTGTCGGTGTAGCCGACCAGCAGACCATGGATGCCCTCGACCGACTCGGTCGATCCGATGAAGCCGTTCTTCGCCAGCGTCGCGGCGATCACGCCGTTCATCGCGGCGGCGCCGACCTGATAGCGCTTATTCCACGCACCGTTGACCAGGAATTGCAGCGAGCCCGCGGCCTGGCTGCCCGACACGCCGAACGCTGCGACGATCTGATCCTGCGACAGGCCGAACAGCTTGGCGGCGGCGGCCGCGGCGCCGTAGGTGCCGGCGGTTGCGGTCGGGTGGAAGCCGCGCGCGTAGTGCGAGGTCGGATCGAGCGCGTTGCCGAGCCGGCAGCACACTTCATAGCCGGCGACGATCGCGGTCAGCACATCGCGGCCCGAGGCCCCGACCAGTTCGCCGACAGCAAATGCGGCGGGTACCACCGGGGCCGAGGGATGCAGCGACGAGTCGGCGTGGGTGTCGTCGAAATCGAGCGAATGCCCGAGCGCACCGTTCAGCAGCGCCGCCACCGCCGGGGTCCAGCGCTTGTCATCGCCGAACACCGTGGAGTCGCCGGTTCCGTCGAGCGACAACGCCTGCAACATCTGTAGGATCGACGGCGTCGATTCGGCTTCGCGCCGGGCGCGGATCGCGCTGCCGAGGAAGTCCAGCGTCAGCAGCTTGGCGCGCGCCAGAACGTCCTGCGGAATGTCGGTGAATTGCAGCGCGGCGACGTAGCCTGCGAGCGTGGCGGTTTCGTTGGCCATCTGGGCTCCCTCTTTTGCGCGGCACGTTAGGCGCGCCGCGGACGCGGTTCAAGCCGCGCCGGTGCAGGGCCCATCCGCAGTGGTGCGGATTTGCGCGGTGCGCAGGGCCGTGCTCTCTGGCGCGGGTGATTCCGCGCCAGACGGTGCAACCGGAACGATTGCTGCCGCCGATGACATCCTCCAGGACACGCCTGCTTTCGCAATGGAAACCGCGCCAGCCACAATGGGGGCTGGCCCTGCGTATCACCCTCGCGGCGCTGCTTGCGCTTGGGGTCGCGCAGAGTCTGCATTTGCATCTGCCGCTGTGGGCGGTGCTCACCGCGATCATCGTGACGCAGACCAGCGTCGGACGGTCGCTGAAAACGGCGGGCGATTATCTCGTCGGCACCATCGGCGGCGCGATCTACGGCGGCGCCATCACGATCTTCGTGCCGCATCACAGTGAGCTCGGGCTGCTCGGCGCCCTGGCGCTGGCGGTCGCGCCGTTGGCGCTGCTGGCGGCCATCAAGCCCAATCTCAACGTCGCCACGGTGACGGCGATCATCGTGCTGCTGGTGCCGACCATCACCAAGGTGGAGCCGCTGGCCTCGGCGATCGACCGCGTGCTCGAAGTCGGGGTCGGGGCGATCGTGGGGCTCGCGGTGTCGTTCGTAGTGCTGCCGTCGCGGGCGCAGGGGCTGGCGCTCGCCGCCGCGGCGCGCTCATTGGAGCTGATGGCCGATGCGCTCGGAGCGCTGCTGGCCGGCCTGACCAAGGGCCTCGACAACGACGCGCTGCACCGCCTGCAGGACGGCATCGGCGCGTCGCTGGTGACGCTGGCCGAAATCGGTGCCGAGGCGCAGCGCGAGCGGAACGCCGGGCTGTCGCGCGGGCCGGATGTCGCGCCCTTGGTCCGCACCCTGCTGCGGCTGCGCCACGATCTGGTGATGGTCGGTCGCTCCGTCACCGCGCCGCTGCCGCCGTCATTGCAGGAGCGGCTCGGGGGCGCGATCGACAATCTGCGCCTTGCTGCGACCTCGCATCTGGCCGCCTGCGCCGAGGCGCTGCGCCAGCGCCATGCGCCGCCACCGCTGGGCCCGATGGAACAGGCGCTGGCCGCCTATGCGGCCGAGGTCGCCGCGGTGCGGCGCGACGGGCTGATCCGGGCGCTGCCGGGCGATCAGGCCGAACGGTTCTTCGCGCTCGGTTTCGCCATGGAGCAGCTCCACCAGAACTTCCGCGACCTGGAAATGCGGGTCACCGAATGGGGTCAGCCCAGCAAGCCGACCGCGCGGGTCGCGTAGCTCAGATCTTGTAGACCATCACGAACACGGCCGCGACCAGCGGCACCGTGGCGATGATGCCCCAGACCAGCCAGGTCTTGGCGTCGCGCCAGTACTGCGCCGGGATTTCGCCGCCCTGGGCGAAGCTGCGCGCAAGGCGCGCCTGCCGGATCTGCAGCGGGATCAGGATGCCGAGCCACATCACGCCCGAGACCACGAACAGGATCTGCCCGGCCACCAGCCAGAACGAGGTGAACAGCGGCATATCCTTCACCAGCGCGGCGCCGTAGCCGCCGATGATGATCAGGACGATGCCGGCCAGGGTGAAGATGAAATCCGAGACCGTCACGCCGCGCTGCGCATGCGCCACGATCTTCGGATCGCGCGTCATGTCGGAGAACGCCTTCCAGAAGGCTGTGATGGTGACGTTGCCGACCAGCACGACCACGCCGACGACGTGGAGAAACTTGAACACATCATACATCGGGTCTGTTCCGCGCCTGTGCCGTCGTGACCAGCACCCCGCCGCGCCACTGCTCGAATTTTCGCTTTGTGCTCATTGTTTTGGGATGATTTGTCAAATCGACCTTCGTCGCCCGGAAAGCTGCAGCGCTTTGGAATAACGCGCGTATCGCTGGGCGCATGCGTTTTCGCTCCCACATGGCCGGGTCTGCTTCAACACGCCGCGCGTGACGTCGATCCCCCCAGCCTTATCGCAGCCGTTCCGGATGTACGGCAGGAACGTTCAAACCGCTTTGCGGTTAGGCCGGCGTGACAGCGACAGGAGCTCACCTATGAAACAGGCATTGCTTGCTGCGCTCTGCTGCGCAGCAATCGGCACGTTCGCCGGCACCGCTTCGGCCCAGACCACCGGACCGGCGCCGCAGGATTCGACCAAGATGAACAACGGCATGTCCGGCGGCGGCTCGCCCGGCATGTCCGATAACGGCATGTCCAAAGGCTCGACCCAGGGCATGGCGACCAGCAAATCGAAAAAGCACTCCTCGAAGAAGAACGACGTGCAGCCCAGCAGCATGTCGAAGGGGCCCGCCAAGTAGCTCGCGTTTTCGGGATTCCTCCCCGACTATGGCCCGCAGCAGCAAGCTGCGGGTCTTTTTGTGACCGCGGATCTTCGGCTGGCGCAGACCGGCTGGTCGCCCGCGCGGGCCTACCATATTGCACCGCAGCAATTATATCCGTGCCAGGGCAGGGGCCCAGACCAGGAGCGACCGTGTCACTGAAAGACCATATCGATTTCCTCGGCCAGCTCCGAAAAATGCACAGTCTCAATGGCTTGGCTTGGGGCGAGGCGGCTCACGACAGCCGGCTCGCCGAGACCACCGCGTTCGGCGCCAATCCCGGCGACTTGCGGATGTTCTCGTTCGTCCCTGAGGGGATCACCCAGAAGCTGCCCCTGGTCGTTGTCCTGCACGGCTGCACCCAGAATGCCGCCGGCTATGAGATCGGCGCCGGCTGGTGCACGCTGGCGCAGCGTTACGGCTTCGCGCTGCTGCTGCCGGAGCAGACCCGCGCCAACAATCCCAACACCTGCTTCAACTGGTTCGCGCCCGACGACATCCGCCGCGACAGCGGCGAGGTCGGCTCGATCCGGCAGATGGTCGAGCACATGGCGCGCAGCCATCACATCGACCGTGCGCGGATCTTCGTCACCGGTCTGTCGGCGGGCGGCGCGATGGCGGCGGCGATGCTCGCGACTTATCCGGACGTGTTCGCCGGCGGCGCAGTGATCGCGGGCTTGCCTTACGGTGTCGCGCTCAATGTGCGGCAGGCGCTGAAGGAAATGCGTCACGCTTCGGCGCGCACGGGCCATCAGCTCGGCGATCTGGTGCGCGGTGCCACTGCGCACAAAGGACCATGGCCGAAGCTGGCGGTGTGGCACGGCGATGCCGACCGGACGGTCGATCCGGCCAATGCCGACGCGCTGGTCCGGCAATGGCTCGACCTGCACGGGCTGCCCGAGGCGCCGATGTCTCAGAACAAGATCGACGGCTATCCGCACCGCGTGTGGTGGAATTCGAGCGGCGAGACCGTGGTGGAATCCTACACCATCACCGGCATGGCGCATGGCACGCCGCTCGGTGCAGGCGCCGGGGATGAACGCTATGGCGTTGCCGGCGCCTATTTGCTCGATGTCGGGATTTCATCGTCCTACCACATCGCGCAGTTCTTCGGCCTGACCGGGCGGGTCTATCAGACGCGATCGCCGGAAAAGACGGCGGTGGCACGAGCCGCCACGGATGGACATCGCTCCGGTGCGACCGACACTCCTCACCGCAAGTCGCAGCAGCGATCCAACAAGGCCGGCGCGTCGGATGAGGCGTCTGATAGCAAGCGCGGGCTCGATGTCGGCGCTGTGATCACCCGCGCCCTCACCGCCGCAGGATTGATGAAGTAAGCGCTGGGTTCCCTGACTGGGTGCACCAATTATGCGCACGCGACGGTGCAGCGGGGTACGGAACGGATCGCCGAAACGAGACTTGTCAGACCACCTTTCACCGAACGGGAGTCTGACCATGATCAATCGTTTTGCCGGAACCGCTATCGTCGTCCTTGCCCTTGCGGCGCCTGCTGTGGCCAACGCCCAGGGCGTTCCGGGCGGCATCGAGCGTGGTGCGCGCGATGGTGAGCGCGCCGCAGGTCCGGTCGGCGCGGTGGTTGGTGGAACGATCGGTGGCGTCGTTGGCGGCGTAGCCGGCATCCTGGGCGTCGACGATCGTCCGCAGTTCCGTCACTACGTGGTCGAGCAGCGTCATCCGTCGTTCCGCTATCGTGACGAAGTTCGCGTCGGCGTCGTGCTGCCCTCGGACGGCGTGACCTATTATGAGGTGCCGGATCGCTTCGGCCGCGCCAGCGAATATCGCTATACCGTGGTGAACGATCGCACCGTGCTGGTCGATCCGCGCACCCACAAGGTCGTCGAGATCATCGAATAATCGAACGACCTGATGAACGAGGGGCGGGCCGCGTCGGAGGGGACGCGGCCCGTTCTCTTATGTTCAGGGCCGCGCGCGCTGCAGCGTCTCGGAGGGCTTTTCGCCGAACATGTCGCGATAGTCGCGGGCGAAGTGGCCGAGGTTGGAGAAGCCGCAGGACAGCGCGGCTGCGGTCACGGTGGTCGGCGTCGATCCGTCCGACAGCAAATTATGGGCGTGCTGCAGCCGCACCCGCTTGGCGAACGCCATCGGCGAATACCCGCGGCTGCGCTGGAACGCCTTGAAGATGCCGCGCGAGCTGATGCCGGTGAGTGCGGTCAGTTTTTCGATGGTGATCGGGCGCATCCAGTTGGCTTCGATGTATTCCTCGACCTGGCGGACGTGCTTCGGCGCGATGCCGTGCGACTCGCGCTCGAGCTGCCGGCTGTAATTGTGCCGGAAGGCGCTGAGGAATAGCAGGGTGATGGCCTCCTGCAGCTCGCCCAGCACCACCGGCGGCAGCGGGCTGCAATTCAGCTGATTGGCCAGGAAGCACAGCATCCGGCGCAAGTTGACCACCTGCGGCGCTTCGTTGTTGGCCGCCGGCTCGAATTCGATCGACGCCTTCGGCTTACAGCCGAGCAGGGTGGTCAGCTTCCGCTCCAGCGCCGTGGTGCTGACGCGCAGCAGGCTGAAACTGTAGGACGGACCATATTCGGTGCGTGCATTGCGGCCGGGCGAGATGATGCCGGCCTGCCGCGCGTTGATCGCTGTGCTGGTGCCGCCGCTGCGGGTGATGAATTGCCCCGACAGAGCGATCTGCAGCCGCGCACATTCCCCTCGGGGAATTCGACCACGATCGAACCGGTGCCGACACCGAAGGCGAGCGCGATGTCATCGAGCTGGACGAAATTGCTGCGCGCGTGGAAATCGGCGCAGATCGGGCCTTCCACCAACTTGGCGCCGTAAACGGAGCTCAAGGCTTGGCGCAGTTCTTCCGGATCGGCGGTGTCAAACGCGGGGTACCGGGAGAGAGGTTCGTTGAGAAGCTCGACGGTCATCTCCGATTACGTCTCCAGTCCGCACGCAACATTCCGGCCGATCCTGGTAACAGAACGAGGGAACCGTAGGTCCTCGTAAGATTCCCAGGTATTTGCGGAAAATTGGACGTAGCAGCCGGCAATAGGTTCAAACGACTGACCAGGGCACCGTTCGGCGGCCCCCGCGCAAGGCATTTCAGCCAGCGCGAACGAGTCGCGCCGGCCGGGTCAGCTCAGAAAAACGGAAGAGCCGGAGGTGGCGGTCAGGCTTCGCCGGTCAGGAATGGGTTGGTCAGGCGCTCCTGACCGAAGCTGGAGCCGGGCCCGTGACCGCAGATGAAGCCGACGTCGTCGCCGAGCGGCAGCAGCTTCTGAGTGATCGACTGGATCAGTGTGGCGTGGCTGCCGCCGGGCAGGTCGGTGCGCCCGACCGAGCCGGCAAACAGCACGTCGCCGACGAAGGCGAACCGCATCGCTTCATTGAAGAACACGACGCTGCCCGGCGAATGGCCCGGGCAGTGCAGGATCTGGAAGCTCAGCTCGCCGATGCTGACGCTGTCGCCGTCGGCGAGCCAACGGTCCGGGGTGACGTCGCGGACGCCGTCGATGCCGAAGCTGCGGCCGGAGTTGACGACATTGTCGAGCAGGAACTGGTCGTCGCGATGCGGGCCGATCACCTCGACCTTCAAGGCATCGCGCAGATCGGCGGCGCCGCCGACATGGTCGATGTGGCCATGGGTGAGCCAGATTGCGCCGACCTCGACATTGGTCTTTTCGATCGCAGCCAGGATCTCCGGCACGTCGCCGCCGGGATCGACAACCACGGCTTTGCGGGTCGCTTCGCACCACAACAGCGTGCAGTTCTGCTGGAACGGCGTCACGCGAATGATTGCGGCGCCGGCTTTGGCCTTGGTCTGGGTCTCGGTCATGGCCGGACAATGCCGCGTCGATGAGGGTGAGTCAAAGCTCGGCTCACCCTCCGGTATCGCCGCTCACGCCCGAACCGCCGACAGCGCTCGCTATCGCTTGAGCTGCGCTTTCAGGGTCGCCTCGACCTCGCGGTCGAACGACGAAGCCTGCTTCGGCTGCTTGTCGCGCTGCGCCATCAGATAGGCATCGCGCTGCTTCACCAGGGCCGCGAGTTTGTCGTTGAGCGCCTTGCGGGCCGTCATCTGGGCGTCGAGCTTGGCGGCACGTTGCTCGGCCGGCAGCGCGCGCAACTCCGGCGGCAGGTCCGCGTCCTTGACCTGATCGAGCTTCTGCCGCCCGGCCAGCACGTCGCTGACCAGATCGCCGCCGCCGGTCACGGCCTCGGACGAACTGCGGGCGCGCTTGTTGATGTAGCTGGCCATGTCGGACGCCGAGGCCGGCGCTGCGGCCGCGACCTTGGCGAGCTGTCCGGTCTTCTCTTCGGTCCGCCGCTGCATCGGCGCGGGGCCGTAGGGGATGACGGTGCCGTTGATCTGCTTCTGCAGGATGATGATCTCGTCGTCATAGGGCGTCTGGATCACCACGATCTGCCCGCCGTCCTGCGGGATGGCGATGTAGCGGCCGCGGCCGCCGTCGGCGATCTCGCGCCACACCCGCGCGGTGTCCTGCGCGGTGCCGGCCTGCACCGCGTTGACGATGATGTCTTTCTGCCGGGCGACTGCCAGGGTCTCGGGGTATTTGGTGTCCTGCGCGTAGTCCATGTGCGGCGGAGCATCGCCGACCAGGAAAACGATGCGGCGGGTGTCGCCGCCCTGCCGCCAATGCAGCTTGTTGATCGCCGTATCGAGCGCCTCGTTGACGCTTTCGGGCCAGTCGCCGCCGCCGCGCGCCTGTAGTTGCAGGAGCTGGCCGTAGAGGTCCTGGATGTCGGTGGTGAGGTCGACGCTGCGGACGACGTAGTCGTCGCCGATGTCCCGATAGGCGACCAGCCCCATCCGGATGTCGGCGTCGGGATTGTCGTCGAGGATGGTGGTGGCGATCGACCAGATCTTGCGCTTGGCGCCTTCGATCAGGCCGCTCATCGAGCCGGTGGTGTCGAGTACGAATGCGACTTCGACCGAGGGCCGCGCCTGCGCTGCCGTCGCGAAGGAGAGTGGAAGCGCCAGCGCGGCGGCAGCCAGCGCGGTTTTGAGAGTGATGCGTTTCATCGTGATGGTCTCCGGCGCCCCCGCCAAGCCCGCAACTCAATGCTCCGCCGTGCGGCGCCTTCGAAAATGGTGCCGTCGCAACGGTCCTGCGGCCGAGATCGGAACTGACGGGACCGGTTGGGCACCCGCTCCGACTTCGGCTAGACTTGGACGCGATGGAATCGAATGCCGTTCAAATGATTCTGCCGCGCGATCTGCGGCAGTCGGAGACCGCGCTCAGCATTGCGCGCGGCACGCAGCGGCTGCTGCGTTCGCTCGGCTTCGCCTGCGTCAGTGAGCTATCGTTGCCGTCCGGGCGGCGCGCCGATCTGGTGGCGCTGAACGAGCGCGGCGAGATCTGGATCGTGGAGATCAAATCGTCGATCGAGGATCTGCGGGCCGATCACAAATGGCCCGACTACCGGGCGCATTGCGATCGGCTGTTCTTCGCCTTCACTCAGGATCTGCCGTGCGAGATTTTTCCGGCTGAGACCGGGCTGATCGTGGCCGACGGCTACGGCGCTCATCTGCATTGCGAAGCGCCGGAGCACAAGTTGCCGGCGGCGACCCGCAAGGTGATGATGCTGCGTTTTGCGCTGGCCGCCGCTCAACGCCTTGGCCGCCTCGCCGACCCGCAGGGATTTGCCGAAGGGTAGTTATCCCGCCGTCATTCCGGGGCGCCGCGTGACAGCGAGCCCGGAAGCCCGATGGGTTGTTCGCGCGTCAGATTCCGGGTTCGCGAACGTTGTTCGCGCTCCGGAATGACCAGACTGATAATCGACAGAGGGCTTTGCTTACCGCGGGGCGCGTTTGGCGAGGATGCGCTGCAGGGTGCGGCGGTGCATGTTGAGTCGGCGCGCGGTCTCGGAGACGTTGCGGTTGCACATCTCGTAGATGCGCTGAATGTGCTCCCAGCGGACGCGGTCGGCCGACATCGGGTTCGGCGGCGGTTCGGATTTTTCGTTGCCGGTCGAGAGCAGCGCCGCGACGACGTCGTCGGCGTCCGCCGGCTTCGACAGATAGTCGACCGCGCCCATCTTCACCGCGGTCACGGCGGTGGCGATGTTGCCGTAGCCGGTCAGCACGATGGCGCGGCAATCGGGGCGCTCGCGCTTCAGCGCCGAGACCACATCGAGGCCGTTGCCGTCGCCGAGACGGAGATCGACCACGGCGAATGCCGGTGCCGCCTTGCCGATCTGGGCGAGACCGCTGGAGACGCTGTCGCAGGCCGTGACCGCGAAGCCGCGCGTTTCCATGGCCCGTGCCAGCCGGTCGAGGAACGGCTTGTCGTCCTCCACGATCAGCAGCGAGCGATCGGTGTGGTCATTCAGTTCGGGAATGGCGTTCACGGCGGGGCTCCTCGTCGAGTGTCACAAGATATGGGGGTGCGACACCGCGCTGCCAAGAGCGTGCGCCTGCGACCGGAGCGCGCGGGGCAGGTCAAGCCATTGTTTCTTCGGTCTTTTCGATAGTCTCGAAGCGGTTCCTGGGCCAACTGAGCTGGACGATGGCACCATGATCCGGGAAGGTCTTGTTGCGGAACTCGACCTTGGCGCCGGTTCGCTCCAGCAAGGTCCGGGCGATGAACACGCCGAGGCCGAGGCCTGACCGCTCGCGATTGGGATCGTCGGCGCTGCGGCGGCGCGACAGATAAGGCTCGCCGATCCGGCGCAGCACGTCCGGCTTGATGCCCGGACCGTCGTCCGACACCACGATCTGCACGGTCTCGGCGTTCCACCAGGCATTCACCTCGACGGCGTTGCGGGCGAAGTCGACGGCGTTCTCCAGGATATTGCCGATGCCGTACAGGATCGCGGGGTTGCGCATCACCACCGGCTCAGGTTCGCCGTGCTGCGCCAGCCGGATCTTGATGGCGATGCCGAAGTCGCGATGCGGCGCCACTGCCTCCTCGATCAGCGTCGACAGCGGCATCCGGTCGAACGGCGCGCCGGCCGACGACAACTGGGCGATCTTGCCGAGGATCTCGCGGCAGCGCTGCGCCTGTTCGCGCAGGGTCCGCAGGTCGGAGGCCATCTCCGGCGGGGCGGTTTTTTCCAGTTCGCGCGAGATCAGGAAGATGGTCGATAGCGGCGTGCCGAGTTCGTGCGCGGCCGCGGCGGCGAGGCCATCCAGCTGGGTCAGATGCTGCTCACGCTCCAGCACCAGTTCGGCCGCCGACAGCGCGTCGGCGAGCTTGCGGGCCTCTTCGGTGACCTGGAAGGTGTAGAGGCTGGTAACGCCGATCGCGAGCAGGATCGAGAGCCAGACGCCGACCAGATAGATCCGCGGCAGCGCCACCGGCTCCTCGCCGGCCCAGGGCAGCGGCAGATGGCTATAGCCGAGGAATGCCGCGCAGCCCGCCGCGAAGATCCCGAGCGAGATCGTCATCCGGGTCGGCAGTGCGGTGGCGCTGATCAGCACCGGCCCGAGGAACAGGAACGCGAACGGGTTCTGCAGGCCGCCGGTAAAGTATAGCAGGCCCGCCAGCTCCGAGATGTTGAGCGCGAGCAGCAGCGCGGCGTAGATCGGCTCCATCCGCTGCATCGGATTGAAGGCAATCTGCAGCGCGAGGTTGACCAGGCCCGACACGGCGATGATGACGATGCACGGCATCACCGCGAAGTCGAATTCCAGCCCTTCCGAGACCACGAAGATCGCGGCGAGCTGGCCGAGCGCCGCCAGCCAGCGCAGGCGCAGGATGGTATCGAGGCGAACGTGGCGCCGCGGATGCCGGAAGTCGGCGGAAATCAGATCATCGGACATGCGCCGGACAGTAGCGTCGGCGGCTCGGGATGCCAATTGACGCCGCCCGCGGCGGATCGCCCGGCGGCACGCTTGCGCTCACCGCCGGCAATCGCCAAACAGGCTCCATGATGGCGATCGATAGCGTTGACCGGGTCGACGACCCGGCGGGGTCTTCCTCCGTGTCTGCGGCGATTGAAGTCTCGAATCTGGTCAAGACCTACAAGACCACGCGGGCAGTGGACGACATCTCGTTCCGGGTGCCGCGCGGCAGTATCACCGGGCTGCTCGGCGGCAACGGCGCCGGCAAGACCACGACGATCGCAATGATCATGGGTCTGGTGCTGCCGACCGCAGGGCGGATCCGGGTGCTCGGCTGCGCGATGCCGGAGCAGCGGGCCGACGTGCTCGGCCGGATCAACTTCGAAAGTCCCTATGTCGACATGCCGTCGCGGCTGACGGTGCGGCAGAACCTGACCGTGTTCGGCCAGCTCTATGCGGTGCCGGATTTGCGCGGCCGGATCGCCGAACTCGCCGCCGATTTCGACCTGACCGACTTTCTCGACCGCGCCTCCGGCAAGCTGTCGGCCGGGCAGAAAACCCGGGTGGCGCTGGCAAAGGCGCTGATCAACCAGCCCGAACTGCTGCTGCTCGACGAGCCGACCGCTTCGCTCGATCCCGACACCGCCGACTGGATCAGGTCGCATCTGGAGAGTTATCGCAAGCGCCGCGGCGCCAGCATCCTGCTGGCTTCGCACAACATGCTCGAAGTCGAGCGGCTGTGCGATCGCGTCGTCATTATGAAGCGCGGCCGGATCGAGGACGACGACACCCCGTCGGCCATCATGGCGCGCTATCACCGGTCGACGCTGGAGGAGGTGTTTCTCGACGTCGCCCGCGGCCGAGCCCGGGATGCTGAATCATGAGAAGTCTGATCGCCGGCCTCGAACTCGGTCACGGCCTCGCCTGGCATCGCATCAGCGCCATGGTGCTGCGCTATTGGTACCTGCTGCTGTCGTCATGGCCGCGGCTGTTCGAGCTGGTGTACTGGCCGGCACTGCAAGTGATCACTTGGGGCTTTCTCCAGAGCTACGTGGCGCAGAATGCCGGGTTCTTCGCCCGCGCCGGCGGCACGCTGATCGGCGCGGTGATCCTGTGGGACATTCTGTTTCGCGGTCAGCTCGGGTTTTCGATCTCGTTTCTCGAGGAGATGTGGGCGCGCAATCTCGGCAATCTGATGATGAGCCCGCTGAAGCCGCTCGAGTTTCTGATCGCGCTGATGATCATGAGCCTGATCCGTCTCGCCATCGGTGTCGTGCCGATGGTGGTGCTGGCGATGACGCTGTTCGACTTCAACCTGTTCGGCTTCGGCCTGCCGCTCGGCGCGTTCTTCTGTAACCTGATCTTTACCTCGTGGGCGCTCGGCATCTTCGTGTCGGGACTTGTGCTGCGTCATGGCCTCGGCGCCGAGAGCATCGTCTGGAGCCTGATGTTCGGCGTGATGCCGCTCGCCTGCGTCTACTATCCGGTCGCGGTGCTGCCGCATTGGCTGCAGGCCGTCGCCTGGATGCTGCCGCCGACCTACGTGTTCGAAGGCATGCGGGCGCTGCTGATAGATCACCAGTTTCGCGGCGATCTGATGCTGTGGGCGCTCGGCATCAACGTGCTGCTGTTCGTGGCCGCGTTCATCAGCTTCCTGGCGATGCTGAACAGCGCCCGACGCCACGGCTCACTGATCCAGAGCGGCGAGTAGGATGAATCCGGACAGGCCTGTGGACTGTCCGTGCTTACTTTTTGCGCGGTGAAGCGCATATTTCGATCTTGTGATTGACGCGCCTGTACCCAGCCGCCACTATGTTGCGCTGCACGGGGTTACGAGGGACACGACACGATGCCGGTTGTCATTGGTGAATTTGGTCGCCCGCCGGAGATGCCTGCGGAAGTCAGTCCGGCGCTGACCACGCCGATGTACTGGTTCTACGAGATGGCGCACGCCTCGCTGAATCCGGCGCGGGCGATGTCGGACGCGACCAAGCTGGCGTTCAAGAACCCGCTCAACCCGTGGAGCCACACCGAATTCGGCAAGTCGATTGCCGCGGCCTGCGAAGTGTTCGAGCGCACCACCCGCCGCTACGGCAAGCCGGAGTGGGGGCTCGACGACACCGAAGTCAACGGCATGCGGGTCCCGATCGAGATCCACAATGTCTGGGAAAAGCCGTTCTGCCGGCTGTTGTATTTCGAGCGCAAGCTGGAGCGTCCGCTGCGCCATCCGCAGCCGCGGCTGCTGATCGTAGCGCCGATGTCCGGCCACTACGCCACGCTGCTGCGCGGCACGGTCGAAGCCTTCCTGCCGACCCATGAAGTCTACATCACCGACTGGGCAGACGCCCGGATGGTGCCGGCCGCGGCCGGGCGGTTCGACCTCGACGACTATGTCGATTACGTCATCGAGATGCTGCAGACGCTGGGCGGCAACGTTCACGTCATGGCGGTGTGCCAGCCGTCGGTGCCGGTGCTGACCGCGGTGTCGGTGATGGAGGCCAACGAAGATCCGTTCGTGCCGCTGTCGATGACGCTGATGGGCGGCCCGATCGACACCCGCCGCAATCCGACCGCGGTGAACAATCTCGCGGCCGAGAAGGGCATCGACTGGTTCCGCAACCACGTCATCACCAAGGTGCCGTTCCCGCATCCGGGCTTCATGCGCGACGTCTATCCGGGGTTCCTGCAGCTCAACGGGTTCATCAGCATGAACCTCGACCGGCACATGGACGCGCATCGCAACCTGTTCAACCATCTGGTTCAGGGCGACGGCGACCTCGCCGACAAGCACCGCGAGTTCTACGACGAGTATCTGGCGGTGATGGATCTGACCGCGGAGTTCTATCTGCAGACGGTCGATCTGGTGTTCGTCAAGCACGCGCTGCCGAAAGGCGAGATGACGCATCGCGGCAAGCTGGTCGAGCCGTCGAAGGTCAAGCGCGTCGCGCTGATGACGGTGGAAGGCGAGAACGACGACATCTCCGGTCTCGGTCAGACCGAGGCGACGCACGGTCTGTGTTCGTCGATCCCGGATAATCGGCGCGTGCACTACGTGCAGAAGGGCGTCGGCCACTACGGTGTGTTCAACGGCTCGCGTTTCCGTTCGGAAATCGTGCCGCGTATCTGTGATTTCCATGCGTCGTCGGCGAGCGATACGCCGGCGCGCGCGGCGGAGTGACTACTACGCGTCGTCATTAGCAGGCGCTGTGGATGACGCGTTGGTGCTGATCAGTTTGCGCTGATAAATCAAAGCGCAAGCGGTCTGATCAGTTGTGTACATAGCCTGGGGGAATCCGGATTCATGGGTTCCGCAAGTAGTGAGGAGTGAGTCACCTCTCAGGGTATCGTTTTGAATCGAAATTCGCGAAAATTTCGAGTTCCGAGCCCCATCACTTAGGGGTGCGACATCGGCTTTGCCCTGTATATTGGGCAAATGATTTGTTTTTGCGCCGAGCGCTTCCCATGGCGGCGGTTATGGCAGATTCCAGGGGACCTTCCTTTCCCTGGACCTGCAGACATGGCCCGCGCACTTCTCTATCGGCGCCCCACGGAGCCGTCGACAATCCCCGTCCGACACGGCTCGCAGTTCTTCGCCGTTCGCATTCGCCGCCACCGCCGCGCGCGACGTTACACCTTGCGGATTCATCCGAGCGATCGCGAAGCGATTCTGACGATGCCGCCGCGCGGCACGCTCGCCGACGCCAAGGAATTCGCCCAGCGTCACGGCGCGTGGATCGCCGCGCGTCTCGGCCGGCTGCCGAAGGCGGCGCCGTTCCTGCCAGGCACGCTTGTGCCCCTCCGTGGCCAGGACCATAAGATCGTGCACCGCGCCGGCCGCGGCACGGTGTGGACCGAAGTGCGCGAGTCCGGCGAAAAGATCCTGTGCGTCGCCGGCGAGACCGAGCACATCGAGCGCCGGGTGCTCGATTTCCTCAAGCGCGAGGCCCGCCGCGACCTGCAGAAGGCTTGCGATCGCTATGCGCCGGAGCTCGGCGTGAAGGTGACGCGGCTGTCGATCCGCGACCAGTCGAGCCGTTGGGGCTCATGCACCTCGGCCGGCTCGCTGTCGTTCTCGTGGCGGCTGATCCTGGCGCCGCCTTATGTGCTGGACTATCTGGCGGCCCACGAAGTCGCGCATCTGGTCGAGATGAACCACTCGGCGCGGTTCTGGCGCGTGGTCGGCAAGGTGTGCCCGCAGATGGAGCGCGCCAAGACCTGGCTCGACTCCTACGGCAACGACCTGCACCGATACGGCATCAGCGACTGAGGTGCGCTGGACGCGGGCGCGGTGACTGCGGCCTGCCGCGCCGCTCAGACTTGCACGCCGCATCACCGCCCGAACAACCGATCCATCAGCCAGCCATCGAGGCCGGCGTCCGCCTCTGGCCGCACGTTGGCGCGGGTCGGCGGAGGCATGCGGGCTGCCCCGGGGGGCGGGGGCGCGTTGATCACCTGGGTTTCGCCGCGCGGGCCGGCCTGCGCGATAGTGCCGCCGCCTGTGGGCGGGGCATTCAGGCCGCCGCCGAGGCCGGCCGGCGGGCTGCTCGCGATCGGGCCGCCGCTCCAGTCGCCGGGCAATGGCTGCGGCGTCTCACCCTTCAGCGCTTCGCGCATGAACCGCGTCCACACCTCGACCGGCAGTCCGCCGCCGGTGGCCTTCTTGGTCGGCGAGTTGTCATCGTTACCGAGCCAGACGCCGGTGACCAGCGTCGAGGTGTAGCCGAGGAACCAGGCGTCGCGGAAATCCTGGCTGGTGCCGGTCTTGCCAGCCGCAACCCAGCCCGGCAGGTCAGCCTTGTGGGCGGTGCCGGAGCGCAGCGTTTCCTGCATCATGGTGTTCATCATCGCCACCGCGCGGGGATCGACAACCCGGCTCGCCGGCTCGTCGCTGCGGACGTACAGCACCTTGTTGCCTTGCGCGGTACGGATCCGCTTCACCACATGCGGCGACACCAACAGTCCGCCATTGGCGAAGGTGGAGTAGGCGCCGACCAGCTCGGTCAGCGTCACTTCCGAAGTGCCGAGCGCGATCGACGGGTTGGCGTCGAGCTTGGAGGCGATGCCGAGCCGGTGCGCGGTGCGCACCACGTTCTTCGGCCCGACTTCGAGCCCGAGCCGCACCGCCACCGTATTCAGCGACATCGCCAGCGCCTGGGTCAGGGTGACCGAGCCGAAATATTCGTGGGTGTAGTTCTCCGGCTTCCAGCCCTTGAGGTCGAGCGGGGCGTCCTGGCGGATGGTGTCGGGCGTCAGACCGGCTTCGACAGCCGTCAGATACACGAACGGCTTGAACGCCGAGCCGGGTTGCCGCTTGGCGGTGACGGCGCGGTTGAACTGGCTGTCGGCATAATTGCGCCCGCCGATCATGGCCCGCACCGTTCCGTCCGGCGTCATCGCCACCAGTGCGCCCTGCGTGACCTTGTATTTGACGCTCTTGGCCGCCAGCTCGTCGATGATCGCCGCCTCGGCCACCGATTGCAGCCTCGGATCGATCGAGGTCTCGACGATGATCGACTGATCGATCTGGCCGACCAGATCGTCCAGCACCTCAGTGACCCAGTCGGCAACGTAGTTGATGGTGCCGGCGCCGGTCGGCTTGACGGTGTAAACCGGGTTGGCGATCGCGGCCTGGGCCTGCTTGTCGGTGACGAAGCCGGCCTCCGCCATCGCGGCGAGCACGATCTGAGCGCGCTTTTCGGCGCCTTCGGGATTGCGGTTCGGCGCGAGGCGCGACGGTGATTTGACCAAGCCCGCCAGCATCGCCGCCTCGACCAGCGTGACGTCCTTGGCCGATTTGCCGAAGTACTTCTGCGCCGCAGCCTCGACCCCGTAGGCGCCGGAGCCGAAATACACCCGGTTGAGATACAGTTCGAGGATCTCGGCCTTGGAGTGCTTGCGCTCCAGCCACAGCGCCAGCTCGACCTCCTGCAGCTTGCGGGTCAGCGTGCGGTCCTGGGTCAGGAACAGGTTCTTGGCGAGCTGCTGAGTCAGCGTCGAGCCGCCCTGCGACACGCCCCGATGCAGCACGTTGGTGACCGCGGCGCGGGCGATGCCGAGCGGATCGACGCCGAAGTGCTGATAGAACCTGCGGTCTTCGATCGCGATGAAGGCTTTCGGCAAATACGGCGGCAGCTCCTTGAGGGCCACATTGGTGCCGGCCTGTTCGCCGCGCACCGCCATGGTCGAGCCGTCGTCGGCCACGATGGTGATGGTCGGCGGCCGCTTCGGAATTTCCAGCGATTGGATCGGCGGCAGATGCGCGCCCACCCAGACCATGACGCCGACCACGGCGAGCACCGCCCAAATGCCGGCGACCGCGCTCCAATACACCACGCGGCCGATCGCCTGGCGCACCGACGCGATCACGCCCTTGCGCGCCTTGCGCTTGCGCGCGCCGCCGCCGGCTTTGCCCGTGGGCTTCTTCTTTGGCTTGTCGTCGGCCACGTTCACCCGATCCTGCGGCGTCAGGCGCATGTCGGCGAGCGATTCACCGGACCCGAATTTCGGCTCTCGCCTCTCGCCGGCTTTTTTCCTGCCCCACGCCATCGCATCGTCCACGCCGACCGTTGAGGCGACGCTAGCGAACCCGGTTTAAGGCCCGGTAAAGCGAAGGTTAAAGCGCGGTTCCCGATTTGATGGAACCGGCGCAGACTTGAGGCATCTCAAGACCTTGCGCTACAGCTCTGCGATCGATGCGGCGCCCGCCGACCGTACAGAAGGAACCAGTGATGACCAGGGTGTTGAGGACCGCGGAGGAGATCGAGGCGCTGCTGCTGCAGGACGTCCGCGGCCAGCGTCACTGCGACAAGGTCGAGGCGATCCGGATTCGGCCGTGCCAGCCCTGTGACGACACCAATGGTGCGAATTGGAAGGTCGCCACGGTCGATCCCGGCCAGGCCAGCCGAGAATTTGCCGGCGCCGCGGTGATGACCGCGATGGATCGGCTGCAGCGCGAAGTCAGCGCGATCCCGTGGGAGTAATCGCGAGGGTCAACACCACCGGCCGGTTCTGATTTGGGCAAAGCCGTTCCTTCGCTGAGTGCCAGGCCGCTGCACCGGCAATCGGGTATCGGCGGTTAGTGATAGTTGCGACGGCGCGGTGCAGCGCCGATCTCGCCCATCAGCCAGCTCTTCATCTTGGCCCGGCTGGCGAACCGCTTGGCCTCTTCGAGCAGCTCGTCGCGCTCCTCGCCGGCCGGCGTCAGCGCCGCCTCGATGTACTTGGCGACCGCCAGCTCCTCGAGCTGTTCGACGGTGAAATAGCGGTTGCTGGTGCTGTCTGCTCTCATGCTGATCCGCCGCCGCCGGCAGCGCCTCCACTCAACGGCTTCTACTCCCGTCTGTTGGCGGCATTCGAACGCGATTCGGGCAGGCTGTCTGTGCAGAATTGGTCGATACCCGGCGATGTACCGGGGTAGAAAGGCCGTCTTCTGGTATCCGGCTGAATAGGCCGTCCTCTGTGAGGATCGGGAAACCGCCCTCGGAGATTGGCTTTGCTACTATCGCTATGGGGGAATCCGGGGCGCGAGTTCCATCCGCGACCCGGAATGACGTGCTGCTGCCGAACTGATTGCTGCGATTACATCGCCGCGTCGTCCTCGATGATCGGGCCGAACAGCTCCCAGCGCTCGCCGTTGAACTTCATCATCCGGAGCTGCTTGTTGACGCGGAAGTCGGTCGGCGAGGTGTTGACCGACATGCCCGGCAGCGACAGGTCGCCGACGACATTCTTCAGGCTGGCGGCCTGCTTCATGACGTTCTCGCGGGTCAGGTTGTCGCCGCACTGCTTCAGGATAGTGACCAGCAGCTCCGCGGTGCTGTAGCCGTAGCTGTTGACAGTGTTGAGCTTGTCGCCATCCGGATAGTACTTATCCATGAAGGCGAAATACTTCTTCACGCCCTCGTCGTTGGCCCATTGCGGATCGGCAGGGTCCTTGCCGTAATTGACGCTGATGATGCCCTTGGAGATGTCGAGGCCGGCCGGCTTCAGCGTGGCCGACACCGGGCTGGCGTTGATGTCGAGGATATGGATCGGATTCCAGCCGAGGTCCGCGACCTTCTTGATCGCCTGCGCGGCGAAGCGCGGCGTCGACGCGTCGTACAGCAGTGTGGCGCCGGCGGACTTCAGCTTGACGATCTGCGAGTCGACGGTCGGATCGGTGAGTTCGTAGGAGGCTTCGGCGACGATCATCTTGTCGGCCTTGTCGCCGAGCGCGGCGCGCAGGCCGGTGACGTAGTCGCGGCCGAGGTCATCGTTCTGGAACAGGATGCCGATCTTGGCGTCGGGGTGATTCTGCAGGATGTAGCGGCCGTAGATGCGGCCTTCGGTCTGGTAGTTGGGGTTGAAGCCCATCGTCCAGGGGAAGTTCTTCGGATCGGTGAATCGCGTCGCGCCGGTGGCGGCGAGCAGTTGCGGGACCTTCTTGGCGTTGAGATATTTCTGCACGGCGGCGTTAGATGGCGTGCCGATGATCTGGAAGGTCAGCAACACCTCGTCGCTTTCGACCAGCTTGCGGACCTGCTCGACGGCCTTCGGCGGCGAATAGGCGTCGTCGTACTGGATCAGGTTGATCTTGCGGCCGTTGATGCCGCCTTGATCATTGATCATCCGCATATAGGCGGCCTGGGTCTTGCCGATGCCGGCGTACGCAGAGGCCGGGCCGGAGAACGGCACCGTCTGGCCGATCTTGATCTCGGTGTCGGACGCTCCCGGATCGTATTTCTTTTGCGCCGCGGCGGGCACGGCGGTCAGCGCAACGGTCGCAAGAGCCGCTACGGCGGCCTGATACAGGCTCTTCATCGCTGGTCTACTCCCTCATGGCTTATGACCGGCGGCGTTTTGCCTGCCGCCGTTAGCGGGGAGTGTGGATCAGCACTCGAGGTCTGGCAATGCCGCGATGGCGCGCCGTTGCAATTTGCCGCGCTGTGCGATGCAGCATCCTACTTGCCGACTACGCGACCCACGCTGCGATCAGCGCCACCCCGGCGGGAGCTGCCTGGACGTAGAGAATGCGCCGGCTCACCGTCCAGGCGCCGTACAATCCGGCGACGATGACGCAGCCGAGAAAGAAAGTGGCAAGCTGCAGCGCCACCGCGGCGTTCGGATGCAGCAGCGACCAGATCAGCCCGGCCGCCAGGAAGCCGTTGTACAGACCCTGATTGGCGGCCAGCACCGCAGACGCCGCGGCTTTGTCGGGACTATTGCGAAACACCTTGAGCCCGAGCGGCTTGGTCCAGAGAAACATCTCGAGCACGAGAAAGAAGACGTGCAGGGCCGCGACCAGCGCGACAAGAAGGGTGGCAGCGGCGTTCACGCACAGGCTCCAGTGGCAGACATCGGCGGCTCAATCGTGATACTAGCACGGCCAAACAAATTCAAAGCAACAGGAGGGCGCATGACCAGCCATATCGATCCGACCAAGGAAGTGTTCGCGCAGTTTCGCGAGATGGATCGTCCGGGGCCGATCCATATGCTCAACCTGGTGCGGCTGAAGCCGCGCGCTGCCTATCCGGACGGTCGTGACGCAACCGGCGCCGAAGCCTATGCGGCGTACGGCCGCGACTCGGGCCCGGTGTTCGAGCGGCTCGGCGGCAAGGTGGTGTGGCAGGGCCAGTTCGAACTGATGCTGATCGGCCCGCAGGACGAACACTGGGATCACGTGTTCATCGCCGAGTACCCGAGCGTTGCGGCATTCGTGGAGATGATTCGCGATCCGGTGTATCGCGAGGCGGTGAAACACCGTCAGGCGGCCGTCGAGGATTCCCGGTTGATCCGCCTGAAGCCGCTGAAGCCTGGCAAAGGATTCGGCGAAATCCCGACCTGATGCGCCGGACGTCAGGATAGGACTATAGGTAGCGCCGCTTCGGCGCTTCCTATAGTTTGCCTTTTATCTTGAGTTCCTTCCCGGAGATTCGATCGATGCGCCTGTCGGTGCGCCTGACCCTGGCGATGACCGTGCTGGTGGCGTGTACGGTGGCGGCGATCGGAGTGCTCGCGTACTACAACATCGGGCGGGCAGCCGTGCCGTCTGGGCTGACGCGGCTCGCGTATCAGGCCAAGGCGCGGCTTGGCGCCTACGAATCGGTGCTCCGCATCATCCGCAACGAAGTGTTGTCAGCCCGGCTGTTGCCAGCGCATCTCGGCATCGTCCGGGCGCGGCTCAATGGCGGCACAGATCCGGACGTCGGGCTCACCGAAGCGCAGTGGCGCGCGCATCTGGCGGCGGCGTATGCGGGCAACATGCAGGTCAAGCCCGGCCTTCTGGCCTATCGGCTGGTCGGCGTCGCCAATGGCGGGCGCGCCTTGATCGCCGTCGATCGCCACGTGCCGAACCGCAGCATCCGCACCGTGCCGGACGCTGAACTGCCAACGCTCGGTGATGATGAAACGTTCAGGCATGCCGCGGGGCTGACGGGCGACGAGGTGTACTTCTCGCCGATCCGGATCTTTTGGGCACCGAGCGGCACAGACGCCGCCGCTTCGTCGTCGCCGCGGTTCACAGCCGCGGCACCGGTGCGCGATGCCAGTGGCGTGGTGTTTGCGGTGCTGATGATCACTTACGATCTGCGTCCGGTGTTCGAGCGCATCCGGGACGTGCTCGACAACGACACTGACGTGTATTTCGTCGAAGCCGACGGCGGCTACATGATGAACTACATGGACGGCCGAATCGTGCCGGCGGAGCCGGAGCGGCGCTGGCAGGACGACTTCCCGCAACTCGCCGCCGCGCTTAGCGAAAAGCCCGGCGCTGCGGCGGTGTTCTCCCGGCCCGACGGTGAACGCGTCGCCGCGGCGATCGTGATGGCGCCGCTGTCGAACGGCATCCGCACCGCCGTGATCGAGACCGAACCGCTGGAACGGATCATGGCGCCCGCCACCGCGCTGCGGACGCCGGGATTGATCGTTGGCCTTGCCGCCATCCTCGGTGCGGTGCTGCTGTCGGCGCTGCTGTCGCGTTCGATCGCCAGTCCGATCATGCAGCTCACCCGGGCGGTCGCGGCATTTTCCCGCACCGGACGGCTGGTGATGCCGGCGGGGCTGCGCGGCGAGAGCCGCATCCTTGCCGACGCCTTCGACGAAACCGTTGCCAAGATCGACGCCGCCAACGCGGCGCTGCGGAGCAAGTCGGAGCTGCTCGACAAGACCATCGCCAGCATGGCGGACGCGGTGGCGGTGCTCGACGCCGAGGGCAAGCGGGTGTTTGCCAATCCGACTTGCGTGACGCTGTTCGGAGTCGCCGAGGACATCGGCTCCGAGCGCTGGAAGCGGAAGTACAAACGCTTCCTCGCCGACGGCGTCACGCCGATGCCGGATTACGACAGTCCGGCAGCGCGTGCGCGGCGCGGTGAGAGTTTCGACAATGTCGAACTCGGCATCCGCCACGGCGATGACCCGGTGGTGCAGCTCGCCGCAAGCGCGCGGCGCATGGAAAACCCGGATGGCTCGTTCGCCGGCGCGGTGATCGTGTATCGCAACCTCACGGCGTTCAAGGAATCCGAGCGCCAGCTGCGCCAGGCGCAGAAGATGCAGGCGATCGGCCAGCTCACCGGCGGCGTCGCGCACGACCTCAACAACATCCTCACGGTGATCACCGGCGGCATCGAAATGCTCGCCGACGGCGTGTCCGACCGGCCGGCGCTGAAGGACGTTGCCACGATGGTCGACCAGGCGGTGACGCGCGCCTCCGATCTCACCCACGGCCTGTTGTCGTTCTCGCGCAAGCAGCCGCTGCAGCCGCGCAGCATCGACGTCAACGCGCTGATGCTCGACACCGTCAAGCTGTTGCGGCCGACGCTCGGGGCCGGCATCGAGATCGATGTCGAGCCGTCGCCGGATCTGCGTCCGGCGCTGGCCGATCCGTCGCAGCTCGGCAGCGCGCTGATCAACCTTGCGATCAACGCCCGCGATGCGATGAAGGGCAACGGCAAGCTGCTGCTGGAGACCGGCAACGTCGATCTCGACCAGGCCTATGCGGCGCAGCACGACGAAGTCAGCGCCGGCCGCTACGTGATGCTGGCGGTGAGCGATACCGGCTGCGGCATTCCGGCGGCGATCCGTGACCGGGTGTTCGAGCCGTTTTTCACCACCAAGCCGGTCGGCGAAGGCACCGGTCTCGGCCTCAGCATGGTGTACGGCTTCGTCAAGCAGTCAGGCGGCCATATCGAGCTGTACAGCGAGGAAGGGCACGGGACGACCATTCGGCTGTATCTGCCGTATGCGGTCGCGTCGCTCGATACCGGGCTCGACAGTGCCGCGCCGCCGCTGGCGCAGGGCGGCCGCGAGTCGGTGCTGGTGGTGGAGGACGATGCGCTGGTGCGTAGCTACGTGATGACGCATCTGAAGGCGCTCGGCTACACCGCGCACTCGGCGGCTTCCGCGGCGGAAGCGATGTCGATGGTGTATGACGACGTCGAATTCGATCTGCTGTTCACCGACGTGATGCTGGCCGGCGGCATGAACGGGCCGCAGCTCGCCGAGGAGCTGCGCAAGTACAAGCCGGGTCTGAAGGTGCTGTTCACCTCCGGCTATACCGAGAACGCGATGCTGCATCATGGCCGGCTCGGTCCTGCCGTGCAGCTGCTGCCGAAGCCGTATCGCCGTGCCGATCTGGCACGGATGCTGCGCCGGGTGCTCGACGCCGAAGCCGACGTGCCGGCGAAATAGACCGCGTTTTCAACAGGGAACACGGCAAATCGATTTGGTCCGGAGCGGTGCCCGAGGGGTTATGCACACGTCGTGCACCGGGCGGTCACGCGCCCTGCATCTTGCCCGCAAGATCGCGTAGGTTGCCTTCGATTCGCCGCGCCGCCGTGGCCGAGTCCCCCTCCTTCGAATCTGCCAAAGAGACTCCCAGTGCCGAACATCGCGTCCGTCATCGCATCCGAACTCGCCGTCCGTGAGCAGCAGGTCCAGGCCGCCATCGACCTGCTCGACGGCGGATCGACCGTGCCGTTCATCGCCCGCTACCGCAAAGAGGCGACCGGGATGCTCGACGACGCGCAGCTCCGCACCCTCGAGGAGCGGCTGCGTTACCTCCGCGAGATGGAGGCGCGCCGCACCGCGATCATCGACAGCATCAAGCAGCAGGGCAAGATGACGCCGGAGCTGGAGGCGGCGCTGCTGAAGGCCGACAGCAAGGCGCGTCTCGAAGACATCTATCTGCCGTTCAAGGAGAAGCGCCGGACCAAGGCGCAGATCGCGCGCGAGGCGGGCCTGGAGCCGCTCGCCGACCTGCTGTTGCAGAACCCCGACAAGGATCCGCAGGCCGAGGCGGCCGCCTATGTGAAGGCCGAGGGCGAGCACCCGGTCGCCGACGTCAAGGCCGCCCTCGAAGGCGCCCGCGCCATTCTGGTCGAACGCTTCTCCGAACATGCCGACCTCACCGGCTCACTGCGCGAAGCGATGTGGAGCCGCGGTGCGCTGAAGGCTTCCGTGCGCGACGGCAAGAAGACCGTCGGCGCCAAATTCGCCGATTACTTCGACTTCTCCGAGCCCTACGAGAAGCTGCCGTCGCACCGCATCCTGGCGCTGCTGCGCGGCGAGAAGGAAGAGGTGCTGTCGCTCGATTTCGGCGACGGCGAAGATCCGGAGTCGAAGGAGCCGACCCAGTACGAGAACCGCATCGCCGCGACCTTCGGCATCGCCCGCAAGGGCCGCCCCGCCGACGGCTTCTTGTCGGATTGCGTGCGCTGGGCCTGGCGGACGCGGATTAAGACCGCGCTGGCGCTCGATATGCGGATGCGGCTGTGGCAACAGGCCGAGACCGAAGCGGTCCGGGTGTTCGCGGCGAATCTGCGCGACCTGCTGCTCGCCGCGCCGGCCGGCGGCCGCGCCACGCTGGGCCTCGATCCGGGCTTCCGCACCGGCGTCAAGGTCGCGGTGATCGACCGCACCGGCAAGCTGGTCGATCACGCCACGATCTATCCGCACGAGCCGCAGCGGCAGTGGAACGAGAGCATGCTGACGCTGGCGCAGCTCTGCGTGAAGCACCGCATCGAGCTGGTGGCGATCGGCAACGGCACCGCCTCGCGCGAGACCGAGAAGCTGGTCGCCGATCTGATGAAGGCCAAGCCGGATCTGAAGCTGACCAAGGCGATCGTGTCGGAAGCCGGCGCGTCGGTGTATTCGGCCTCGGAATTCGCCTCCAAGGAATTCCCCGATCTCGACGTGTCGATCCGCGGCGCGGTGTCGATCGCGCGCCGTCTGCAGGATCCGCTCGGCGAACTGGTGAAGGTGCCGCCGCAGTCGATCGGCGTCGGCCAGTATCAGCACGACCTCAATCAGCACGCGCTGGCGCGCGCGCTCGACGCCACCGTGGAAGACTGCGTGAACGCGGTCGGCGTCGATCTCAATACCGCTTCGGCGCCGCTGCTGGCGCGGGTGTCGGGCATCGGCGAGACGCTGGCGGTGAACATCGTGGCGCATCGCGACGCCAACGGGCCGTTCCCGAGCCGTGACAAGCTGAAGGAAGTGCCGCGGCTGGGGCCGAAGGCGTTCGAACAGTGCGCCGGGTTCTTGCGGATTCGCGACGGCGAAAATCCGCTCGACGCCTCCGGCGTGCATCCGGAATCCTATCCGCTCGTCAAGAAGATCCTGGCCGCCACCAAGAGCGACATCAAGGCGCTGATCGGCCAGACCAAGGTGCTGCAGGGCCTCAAGCCGCAGGCCTTCGCGGACGAGAAGTTCGGTATTCCGACCGTCAGCGACATCCTGAAGGAGCTGGAAAAGCCCGGCCGCGACCCGCGTCCCGAGTTCAAGACCGCGACCTTCCAGGAAGGCGTCGAGAAGATCACCGACCTCAAGCCCGGCATGATCCTGGAAGCCACGATCACCAACGTGGCGGCGTTCGGCGCCTTCGCCGATATCGGCGTGCATCAGGACGGCCTGATCCACATTTCGGCGATGTCGGAGCGGCGTATCAACGATCCGCGCGAAGTGGTGAAGCCGGGTCAGGTGGTGAAGGTCAAGGTGCTCGAGGTCGACGTGCCGCGTAACCGCATCGGCCTGACGCTGCGGATGTCCGACCCGATCCCCGCTCCCGGCGAGCGCCGCACCGGCGGTGGTGGCGGCGGCGCCAGCGCCAAGCTGGTCGACCGCTACAAGCCGCGCCAGGAAGCCCCGAGCGGGGGCGGCGCATTCGCGGCAGCGCTGGCCAAGGCGGCCGAGAAGGGCCGCAGCAAGGGGCGGTGAGCGCTTTACCGCTTCCTGCGCTTAGCCGAACAGCGCGCCAGCGATTCCCGCCGCCGCGCTGAAGGCGACGACGACGAGCGGCGGCACGCGCCAGATCGTGAGTAACGCAAAGCCGGTGAGCGCGACCGCGACGTCGGCCGTGCTGCGGATCGTGCTGGTCCAGACCGGGCTATACAGTGCGGCGCCGAGCAGACCGACTACGGCGGCATTGACGCCGCGCATCATCGCCTGCGCGGCCGAATAGCGCCGCAGTCCATGCCAGAACGGCAGCACGCCGAGCAGGATCAGGAATCCCGGCAGGAAGATGCCGGCCAGACCGATCGCCGCGCCGACCAGTCCTCGGACCGGTGCTGCGATCGCGCCCAAGTAAGCGGCGAAGCTGAACAGCGGTCCCGGCACAGCCTGCGCCGCGCCATAGCCGGCGAGGAACGCGTCGTCGCTCACCCAGCCCGGCCCGACGAACCCATCGCGGAGCAGCGGCAGCACCACATGACCGCCGCCGAACACCAGAGCACCCGAGCGATAGAACGCATCGAACGCCGCAACGATCGACGATCCGCTCAGCTGAGCGAGGAGCGGCAAGCCGAGCAACAGCACCACGAAGCCGAGCAGCGCCGCGACGCCGATCGGCCGTGATACCCGCGCCCCGACGTCGCCGAAATTCTGCAGCGTGTCGCTGCGGCACCACCACATCCCGGCCACCGCGCCAAGCGCGATCGCGCCGAGCTGAGCGATGGGCATCGCGCTGAGGAGCACGATCAGCGCCGCCGCGATCGCAATGGTTGCACGCTCGCGATCAGGACAAAGCTGACGCGACATCCCCCACACCGCCTGGGCGACGATCGCCACCGCCGTCAGCTTCAGCCCGTGCAGCAGGCCGGTGCCGAGCGGTCCGTCGAGCGCGGCGGCGCCATAAGCGAACAGCACCAGCGCGAGCGCCGATGGCAGCGTGAATCCGGTCCAGGCGGCGAGCGCGCCGAGAGCGCCGGCGCGCTTGAGGCCGATCGCGAGTCCGACCTGACTGCTGGCCGGGCCAGGGAGAAACTGGCACAGCCCGACCAGATCGCCGTAGCTCTGCTCGTCAAGCCAGCGCCGCCGGACGACGAACTCGTCGCGGAAATATCCCAGATGCGCGATCGGCCCGCCGAAACAGGTGAGGCCGAGCTTGAGGAACACAAGCAGCACTTCGCGCGGCGTGCCGCTCTGCGGCTGCTGCGCTGTTGGAGCGGGAGGAGGCGTCACGGCGTCTCCTGGCCGATGCCGGGTTGCGGCGGTGACAGCCCGGTCAGCCGTTCGCTGATCTCCCACACCCGCCGATTGGCTTCTGTGTCGAGCGCCTGCGCCGGCGCGGGAATCGTCTTGCGATCCGCGAAGTACTGACCGCTGACGCCCGTAAGCTCCGGTGCGTTGGCGAGATACAGCACGCGCTGGGCGGCGGTTTCGGCTGTCGGGATTGCCCAGCCGCCGAACCTGATCAGCAGCTTCCAGAACAAGCCCTGGGCGCCGTCGGTGCCGCCGAGGTTGGATTTGAACACCCCGGGGAATACACAATTGACGGTCACGCCGCTGCCTTGCAGGCGGCGCGCCAGTTCGAAGGTGAAGTGAAGGTTGCCGAGCTTGGACTGCGCGTAGCCCTTCATCATGCCGTAGGGGCGCTTGTCCCAGTTAAGGTCGTCAAAATCCATTGCTGCATCGATGCGGGTGCCGACATTGACGATCCGCGCCGGCGCGCTCGCCTTGATCAGGTCGAGCAGCAGGTTGGTGAGCAGGAACGGGCCGAGGTGATTGGTCGCCAGCGCGCATTCGATGCCTTGCGGGCTCAGCCGCCGCTCCGCAAAAGCAGTGCCGGCATTGTTGATCAGCAGATGCAGCCGGTCGAAGCGGTCGCGCACCGCCTGCGCCAAGGCGCGGACGGAGGCCTGGTCGGCCAGGTCGGCAACGAACAGGTGCAGGTCTTGATTGCCGGTGGCGGCGCGAATATCCGCGAGCGCAGCTTCGCCGCGAGCGCGGTCGCGTGACACCAGCCCGACACGCAGGCCATCCGCCGCCAGCGCGGTGACGATGGCCTTGCCGAGGCCGGAATTGGCGCCGGTGACCAGCGCGGTGCGTTGATGCTCGGCGCTCGTGCTCATCGGATGCCCTCCTGGCCGTTGTCCGCCGAGCCTAGTCTAGCGCCCCGCGGGCTTGCTGTGATGACGCCCGTACAGGAAGTAGATTGCAAGACCGATCGCCAGCCACACCCCGAGCCGTATCCAGGTATCGAGCGGCAGGCCGAGCATCAGGATGAACGACACGATCGCGCCGGCCGGTGCCACCAGCCAGATCGCCGGCGCCCTGAACGGGCGGTGCTGCTCCGGGTGCTTGATCCGCAGTACCAGCACGCCGACGCAGACCACCGCGAACGCGAACAGTGTGCCGATGCTGACCAGCTCGCCGACCAGTCCGATCGGCAGCACCCCGGCAAGGCCGGCGATGATCAGGCCGGTGCCGATGGTGGCGACATGCGGGGTGCGGAAGCGTGGGTGGGTGGCGGCGGCCGCCTTCGGCATCAGGCCGTCATGCGCCATTGCGCGCAGCACGCGGGTCTGGCCGAGCAGCAGCAACAGGATCACCGAGGTCAGCCCGGTGACAACGCCGATCTTGACGATCGAGGACAGCCAGCCGATCCCGGCGGCATCGATCCCCACTGCGATCGGGTCGGGCACGTTGAGCCGGTCATAGGGCACGATCCCGGTCAGCACGAACGCCACCGAGACGTACAGCACGGTGCAGATCGCCAGCGAGCCGAGGATGCCGAGCGGCATGTCGCGCTGCGGGTTCTTGGCCTCCTGCGCGGCGGTCGAGACCGCGTCGAAACCGATGAAGGCGAAGAACACCACCGCGGCGCCGCGCAGCACGCCCGACCAGCCGAAGACGCCGTTCTCCTGCGCCGGCGGAATGAACGCGCCGTCCGGATTGGCCGCCGTCACCCAATTGGCCGGCGTCACCATCGGCGCGGCGAAGATCAGAAACAGCGCGATCACCGTCAGCTTGATGCAGACGATGACGTTGTTGAACCGTGCCGATTCCTGGATGCCGATCACCAGCAGCGTCGAGATCGCCAGGATGATCGCCATCGCCGGCAGGTTGAGAATCGCCCCGGTGGTCGACCAGGCGTGGGTGGCTGCGTCGTAGGCGAGCGGCGCCGTCGTGAACTGCGCCGGCAGGTGGATGCCGAAATTGCCGAGCAGGCTAACGAAGTAACCGGACCAGCCGATCGCCACCGTGGTGGCGCCGACGGCGTATTCCAGGATCAGGTCCCAGCCGATGATCCAGGCCACGAGCTCGCCGATCGTCGCATACGCATAGGTGTAGGCGCTGCCCGACACCGGCACGGTCGAAGCCATCTCGGCGTAGCACAGCCCGGCGAAAGCGCAGGCCACCGCGCCGAGCACGAACGACAGCGAGACGGCCGGTCCGGCATTCGCGGCGGCTGCATGGCCGGTGAGCACGAAGATGCCGGCGCCGATAATGCCCCCGACCCCTAGCGCAACCAGATTGACCGCCGACAGCGACCGCTTCAGGTGGTGCACCTCGCCGTCGCCGCTGTCCCCGGCCGCAGCCTCGATTTGCAGGCTGCTCAGCGATTTACGCGTCCAGATGTCGGCCACTCTCGAATCCCAGTTCCCTGCGGCGGAACCCGCTCGATCTCAAGCGCGGCGACGGCCGCCGGGTTCCACTGCTCCGGCGCTTGCCTCTGGCGGCACCATTCCCGCCAGACAGCCGAGCGCCGCCCTCACCAGCTGGTGGCGGTACACCGCAAAATCGGCGGGCGGCATGCCCCGGATCAAAGCGTGGGCGAACATTCCGTACATCAGGCTGAAGACCGGCAACGCCGCCTCGGCGGCGGAGCGGCCGGGTGGCCAGTCGGAGGCGCCTTCGAGCAGCGCCTCCCATTCCTTCAGGAACAGGTCGTAGGCTTCGAGATAGTGGCTGCGCTCGCTCTTGTGCCGCTCCAGCATGAAATGCTGCATCCATTCGCGCGGCGCCTGCGCATAGATTTCGGCCTGCGCCGTGATCGCCGCCGTGACGCCGGTGGCGAGGTCATAGCTGCCGAGCGCGGTGCGTCGGCGGCGCAGCGCCAGCAGCAGATCCTTGGTCCGCAGATGCACGCAGGCGCGCGCCAGCTCATCCTTGCTGGAGAAATATTCGTAGAAGGTGCCGAGCCCGACGCCGGCCACCAGCACGATCTCGCGAATCGTGACTTCGGAGAACGGCTTTTCGTCCAGAAGCCGAACAAATGCGTCGCGGATCGCCCGCGAGGTTTCGTGCGAGCGCGGCTGCACCGGCCTTCGCCGTGTTTTTGCTGAGGTTTCCGCGCGCTTCGCCATCCAGGCCCAATCCGAACACCTGCCCGATACGGGTTGCCTATGATGCCTGCCGAACCATCGCAAGCGCCAGAGGCGCCGCCCGGGAGGACCTGAATGCTCAACGCCGCGATCGCCGACAACTACGGCGCCGTCACCCACGAGGTGATCAACCAGCCGGTCGAACTCGCCGACTACAATCTGTTCACCGCCGACCGGCCGCTGGTCGAGGCGGTGACGCGTGAGGGCGCCGAATGGGCCGCCAACGATATTGCCGATTTCGGCGCCCGGATCGGCACCGCCGAATATCTCGAACTCGGCGCGCTTGCCAACCGGCATCTGCCGGAATTCGACACCCATGATCGCTATGGCCGCCGCACCGATCTGGTGCGCTTCCACCCCGCCTATCACCAGCTGATGCAGACTTCGATCGAGAACGGGCTGCACGCCTCGCCGTGGAGCGACCCGCGCAAGGGCGCGCATGTCGCCCGCGCGGCGCGGTTCTATCTGCACAGCCAGATCGAGGCCGGCCACGGCTGCCCGATCAGCATGACGTTCGCGGCGGTGCCGTGCATCAGCCTGCAGCCCGACGTTGCCAAGCAGTGGCTGCCGAAGATCCTGGCGCGCAGCTACGACGCCCGCAACGTCCCGGTCGATCAGAAGCAGGGCATCACCATCGGCATGGCGATGACCGAGAAGCAGGGCGGCTCGGACGTCCGCGCCAACACCACCCGGGCGATCCCGGTCGGCGCCGGCGGACCGGGCGGCGAATACGAGCTGGTCGGCCACAAGTTCTTCGTCTCGGCACCGATGTGCGACGCCTTCCTGGTGCTAGCCCAGGCGCCGGGCGGGCTGTCGTGTTTCCTGGTGCCGCGCTGGAAGCCGGACGGAGCCAAGAACCCGCTGCAGGTGCTGCGGCTGAAGAAGAAGATGGGCAATGCCTCCAACGCCTCGAGCGAGACCGAGCTGCGCGGCGCGCTCGGCTGGATGATCGGGCCGGAAGGCCGCGGCGTTGCCACCATTATCGAGATGGTGGCGATGACCCGGTTCGATTGCATGATTGGCTCGTCGGCGATCATGCGGGCGGCGTTGTCGCAGGCGATCGATCATTGCCGGCAGCGCAAGGCATTCGGCCGTCTGCTGATCGATCAGCCGATCATGCAGAACGTGCTGGCGGATCTGGCGCTGGAGACCGAAGCGGCGCTGGCGCTGACGATGCGGATCGCCCGCGCACTCGACCACCGCGGCGACGAGCAGCAGGCGCATCTGATCCGGATCGGTTCGGCGATCGGCAAATACTGGATCTGCAAGCGCACGCCCGGTCTCACCGCTGAAGCGATGGAGTGCATCGGCGGCTCCGGCGTGATGGAAGACGGACCGATGCCGCGTCACTTCCGCGAAAGCCCGGTCAACGCGATCTGGGAAGGCTCCGGCAATGTGCAGTGCCTCGATGTGCTGCGGGCGATGACCCGTACGCCCGAGACGCTGCAGGCATATTTCGCCGAGGTCGAGCAGGCCAAGGGCGCCGATGTGGCGTTCGACCGTCACATCGCCGCTTTGAAGGATGACATGCGCGATGCTTCGGACTTCGAGGAGCGCGCCCGCGATCTGGTCGATCGCCTCGCGGTCGGGCTGCAGGCCAGCGTGCTGATCCGGCACGCGCCGGAAGAGGTCGCCGAAGCGTTCTGTGCGTCGCGGCTGGCGCAACGCGGCGCGCATCACTATGGCGCTTTGCCGAAGGGCGTGAACTTCGCCGCGATCATCGACCGCGCCCGGCCGCGGTGACCATTGCGGTCGTGAGAGCGGCCTTGAATCTAAGTCGCCATACCGCGCGCTTGTCGCGGACATCCACGTCTTGAAGAGCAAGGTCAGATCAAAACGTCGATGCCCGGCACAAGGCCGGGCATCACGTGCGTATTAGGCGGACCGCTGCGGTTGCGCGCTGGTGGTTACTTCGGCGCCGCGTCCTTCTTCAGGACCAGCGCCAGCGCTGCGTTGAGCTGGGCGTCTTCGGGCTTGCCGATCAGGTCGGCCTTGATCGGTGCCGAGGTCGCGGACTTGGTCTTGTCGTCGGTCGGCTCGCCGATCTTCGGCGTGGTCGGCGCTGGCGTGGCGTCCGACTTACTGAGCTTGCCCGGATTGGCGATCGCGCCGTGCAGCGCGCTCTCGCGGATCAGCGGTCCGCCGCTGATCTGCTGATCCTTCGGCGCCTCTTCGATCACGTCCGGCACGATGCCCTCGTCCTGAATCGAGCGGCCGGCCGGCGTGTAGTACAGCGCCGTGGTCAGCCGCACCGCGCCGTGGCCCTTGATCGGGATCACGGTCTGCACCGAACCCTTGCCGAAGCTGGTGGTGCCCATCACGGTGGCGCGCTTGCGGTCCTGCAAGGCGCCGGCGACGATCTCCGATGCCGAGGCCGAGGCGCCGTTGATCAGCACCACGATCGGCACGCCCGGCAGCTTGTCGCCCTTCGACGGCGCCGAGAATACCCGCTGATCGTCGGCCTGGCGGCCGCGGATCGACACCACGGTGCCGCCGTCGAGCAGATCGCCGGCAACCGAGACCGCGGCGTTGAGCAGCCCGCCCGGATCGTTGCGCAGGTCGATCACCAGGCCCTTGAGACCATCGTTCTTGGCGTCGCTCTT
Source organism: Rhodopseudomonas sp. P1 (assembly GCF_039642825.1). NCBI lineage: Bacteria > Pseudomonadati > Pseudomonadota > Alphaproteobacteria > Hyphomicrobiales > Nitrobacteraceae > Rhodopseudomonas > Rhodopseudomonas sp. P1. Next base: position 644,640 of record NZ_CP088006.1, read on the forward strand.
CAGCTTGGCGAGTGCGGCGGTGAAGCCATCGGCGGTGTCGCCGCCGAACTGGCTGATGCGGATATAGCCGACGCCGTCCGGCTTCATCTCCGACTTCACCGACGCGACCTTGATGATTTCGCGGGTCAGGGTGACGTCGAACGGCTCGTCCTTGCCGCGCATGATGGTGATGGTGACCTTGGTGCCCGGCACGCCGCGCAGCATGTCGACGACGTTGCGCAGGCTCATGCCCTGGGTGGTGGCGGCGCCGACCTTGATGATCAGGTCGCCCGGCTCGAGCTTGGCGCGCGCCGCCGGCGTGCCGTCGATCGGCGAGACGATCCGCGGAATCCCACCCTGAGCGGTGATCTGCATGCCGAGGCCGCCGAACTGGCCCGACATGTCGGTCTGCATGTCCTTGAATTCCTTCTCGTCCATGTAGTCCGAGTGCGGATCGAGCCGGTTCAGCATGCCCTTCAGGGCATCCTTGGTCAGTTCGTCCGAGGGAATCGGATGGACGTAGGCGCGCTGCACCAGCTGGATGACGCCGCCGATCAGGTCGAGATCGGCCGGGGCGGTCTGCTCGCGCTGCAAGGCGAGCGCGGACACAACAGGAACCGCGACGACGCCGAGGACGGCAAGCGAGCGGACGACGATTTTGCGCATGGGCGAACTCATGTGAAGGGGCGGAAAACGGCCGCCGTGGGGGCGTTGCGGAACCAGAACCGACCGCGGTCGCCATCGGTTCCCGTGAAAGGGGCACCGGCGCCCGGATAGGACGCCTGATCAGATACGTGCGAAGCGGGCGTGATCAAGGCGCCCGACGCGGTTAGGCCGCCGGCTTTTCGGCGGCATCGCCGTTGGCGAGCAGATGCACCAGCGCCCGCTTGATCGCCGCTTGGCGGGTCGGGGCGGTGATCTGGGCACCTAACAGATCGGTCAAACATTATAGCCCATATTCGCAGCTCACCCATTCGATGTCGAGCGCAGGAGCCGAAGGTCATGAGATAAGTGGATTGAGTTGACGTAGTGGCCCAAAAGAAGAAATCCTCTGTTCACGGACAGCAAGCCCTTGCGACGGGCGCGAAGGGGGAGATAATGGCAAGTACATTGGAATTGGCTCTAATCGTCTCGCTTTGAATAATGACGTCGTTGCTGGAAAATAAAGTGAGGCGAAAGTTGCGCGGTCCAACAGGGCGAGCGAACCAAACCGCTTTTCGGGACCTTGTCCAGAAGCTGACGGTGCCAAATCAATTGTTGGGGCTGACGCACATCACAAGCAGCTACGTGTTGCGGGACATTATCTCGTCTGGAAAAATTGTTGCTCCAGAAGTCTGTGGAGTGCTTGGTGAAGCGGTTACATATGCGTTCTATGGTCGTTCAGCGTTTCGTGGCACCAGCGATTTTGAGCCAGCTTCTCTAGCTTGCTTATTCCCAACCGTGCTCGTTCTTGATCCGACCTTGGTCCCGTCTCCAAAATACGTGTTCGCCTTCGACAGTGGCGCATTCGTTAAGGGCTATATGGATCAATACCTGCATCCATATATGCCGCTATTTGATTTTCTTCTCGCACCAGAGCCCCAATCCGCTGCGCGCTTGGTTTCGACTCTGTTCGGATCTGCGGAAGATTTTCTGAGGAACGCGATTGAAGGAGAATTGAATGTGCCAGGCTCTAATTTCGAGGCTGATTGCTACAAACGGATGGTCTTGGCCAGTATGCAAGCAGTTTCCGGTCTTGATGATCGCGTTTCGACCCCAGAGTTAGTATTTGGTGATCCGATAGAATTGAAGAAGTGTGTCTGTGCCGCCATAATTCCAGATAGTTTAGCGAGCGACCCCGACATCGGGGGGCGATTGAAGGCTTACGGAATACCAATTCATGAATATCCCTTCAGTAGCGGTAGTCGGCCAATCGAAAATCATGCGACCGTCAGGGCGCTGGTTCATTCCGTCTATCAGGCGAAGGGATGGCTATGAGCAACAGCAATCTTGATGCCGTTGCTTTTCGTTCTTTGCGACTTGTGGGTGTAAGTGTCGGGTCGCGTAAGGGGCCAGGATTCGCAATTCCGTTGCTTGTTTCAAGGAGTGATGGCAATGCCACTTACGTTCAGCGAACCGATCGGGGTGGAAGGATTGTTGGATTTCAGGTCTTTATCGATCGGTGCCTCCGTCAGCCCGTCGCTGGTAATCGCTCTGTAGCGGTTGGTGATCCTGAAGTGTTTGCGCTGCTCGATATTGAGGGTGTGGTGCATGTTGGGACGAGAGATGAGCTTTCTCCTAAGGTAAAAGAGTGGCTCACCAAAATAGAGGCGCCACTTACAAAGATGAACTATGCCTTATTTTGTAACGCAAGAGCTGTCGCATATAAGGCTGCCTTCGACGCGGTTCAGAGGAAGGAAGTCGAATTCAGCAGCAGAAATAATGCAGTTATTTGGTTCATGGGCAGCGTTATTGTTGCGCCACTCCTGAAGGCCCTGACCAAGAACATGAAAGATGAGGCGGTCGTAGAAGATTGCTTTAAGTCGGCTGATGTGGTGGTGCGCCAAGAAGGCAAGAATGTTTACGTTGAATTGCCGCGTTGGGTTGATCCTTTGGCAATTCGGAAGACGGGTGATGATTTTGGGGGCCTTGTAGATCTGGCAAAAAGCGCAACTGAATGTGATCTAGTGATTGGAGTGAGGGGGCGCGGATATCGTGATCCACGAGTTGAGAGGCGTTACAATTCCCGGCCTGTGAATGATTTGATCGAGCGGCGCATTAGGCCTTTGCGGCGGCAAGAAGAGCGGATCGCTGAGGTTATTCGCGTTCTCTTGACTGAGGGGCGCGCAGGGTTTGATGTGCTCGAAAGATACGAAGATGTCGGGTCGTTCGCTAACTACGTGATCGGCGATCTGCGAAGGGGCTTAAGCCCCGGCATGAATGCTGAGTTAATTGAGCAGAGGGTAGCTCGTAGCCTGAAGAGGTATACAAGTCGGGCTGTCTCTTTTAATCGAGTAAAATTTTTGTTCCATATGGCAGAGCGTCTAGGTTCCTTTCGTCAGATATCCAATTCACTAAGAAGCATAGTATTCGAATCTGGCTCGCAAGCCATCGCCGCTGCTAGCAACGATATCCTTCTGAAGTTGGGCTAGGTCGCTTCATCGACCGATTGGGGCGTATTTGTCCTTTGCCGAGAGTTCTAAGCCCTCATTCTGAGGGGGCTGGCAAGGCCGGCGCATCGGAGGATGAGGAGGCGCATCACCTGCTGCGCATGGTTCGAGACGGCGCTTCGCGCCTTTTCACCAAGAGGTAGCTCCGGTGATAAGTCTCCAGAAGCGCACTCCCGATTCCGTTAGAACAGAACCGCTCTTCGACGTCTTGAGCTCACGCCGCCGGCTTTTCGGCGGCGTCGCCGTTGGCGAGCAGATGCACCAGCGCCCGTTTGATCGCCGCCTGGCGGGTCGGGGCGGTGATCTGGGCACCTAACAGATCGGTCACGTAGAACACGTCGCGGGCGCGTTCGCCGAAAGTTGCGACATGCGCCGAGGCGATGTTGAGGTTGAGCTTCGAGATCGCCGTGGTGAGCTGGTACAGCAGGCCGGGGCGATCGAGGCCGCTGACCTCGATCACGGTGTAACGGTCCGACCAGTTGTTATTGATCTCGACCTCGGGCTCGACCACGAAGGCGCGCAGCTTGGCCTTGCTGCCGCTGGTCGCGCGGCGGGCGACTGCTTCGGGCAGCCGCAGCTTGCCTTCCAGCACCTCTTCGATGGTCTCGCCGATACGGGTGGCGCGGCGGCCCTCGTCCTCGTCGCGGTCGTATTCGCGGCTGATCGAGATGGTGTCGAGCGCGCGGCCGTCGGTGGTCGTGTAGATCTGGGCGTCGACGATGTTGGCGCCGGCGCTGGCGCAGGCGCCGGCGATCACCGACAGCAGCCAGGGATGGTCGACCGCCAGGATCGTCAGCTCGGTGACGGCGCGGGCTTCGTCGAAGCCGACATTGATCGCCAGCTTGTGGCCGGCCTGTTCGGAGGCGCGCAGGAAGCGGGCGTGGCGGATCTTGCGCTGCAGATCGACCTTCAGCCAATAGGCCGGATAGTGCCGCGCCACATAGGCGTTGAGGTCGGCCTCCGGCCATTCGGTGAAGGCGGCGCGGAATTCGGCCTGCGCGGCGCGGATCCGCTCGGCGCGGTTCACCTCCGAGAAGCCGCCGGTCAGCACCGGTTCGGTCTCGTAGTACAAGGTCCGGATCAGCTGCGCCTTCCAGCCGTTCCACACCCCCGGACCGACGCCGCGGATGTCGGCGGTGGTCAGGATGGTGAGCATCTTCATCTGCTCGACGGTCTCGACCACCGCGGCGAAGTTCTCGATGGTCTTGCGGTCCGACAGGTCGCGCGACTGCGCCACCGTGGACATCACCAGATGCTGCTCGATCAGCCACGCCACCAGTTCGGTGTCGGCGGGGCTGAAGCCGAATCGCGGGCACAGCCGCCGCGCCACCTTGGCGCCTGCGGTAGAGTGATCCTCGGGCTGGCCCTTGGCGATGTCGTGCAGCAGCACGGCGACGTACAGCACCGCGCGGTGATCCGGCCGGATCTTGCGCATCAGTTCGGACGACAGCGCGAACTCATCGTTCCCGCCGCGCTCGATCTCCTGCAGATTGCCGACGCAGCGGATCAGATGCTCGTCCACCGTGTAGCTGTGATACATGTTGAATTGCATCATCGACACGATGCGGCCGAAGGCGCGGATGAAACGCCCGAGCACGCCGGTCTCGTTCATCCGCCGCAGCACCGGCTCGGCGTTGTCGGAGGTCAGGATCTCGACGAACAGCTGGTTGGCTTCGGGATTGTCGCGGAGCTGCGGGGTGATCAGCGACAGCGACCGCGTCACCGTGCGCATCGCGTCCGGGTGGAAAGCGAGGTTGTTCTTCTGCGCCAGCCGGAAGACCCGGATCAGGTTGACCGGATCGTGCTTGAACACGTCCGGCACCGCCAGATTGATGCGGTTGTTGTCGGTGACGAAGTCGTCGCTCTCCGGCACCCGGCGGCGCTTGGCGGCCGGGCGCAGCCGCGCCATCATCCGGGTCAGCGCCGGCGCCGCCTTGGCCTGCTGGTCTTCCAGCTTGGCGCACAGGATCGCGGTGAGGTTGCCGACTTCCTTGGCGATCAGGAAGTAGTGCTTCATGAAGCGCTCGACGTCCTGCATCCCCGGATGCGAGGTGTAGCCGAGCCGCACGCCGATCTCGCGCTGCAAATCGAACGACAGCCGGTCTTCGGCGCGCTTAGTCACGAAGTGAATGTTGCAGCGGACCGACCACAGGAAGTCTTCGCAGCGGCGGAAGGTCCGAAGCTCGGCCGGATCGAACACGCCGCGTTCGGAGAGTTCGCTGGGCTCGCGTACCCGGTAGACGTATTTGGCGATCCAGAACAGCGTGTGCAGGTCGCGCAGGCCGCCCTTGCCGTCCTTGACGTTGGGCTCGACCAAATAGCGCGACTGGCCGGAGCGGCGGTGACGCTCCTCGCGTTCGGCGAGCTTGGCGGCGACGAATTCGGCTGCGGTGCCCTCGACCACATCCTTGTCGAAACGCTCGACCAGCTCGGCGTACAGCGCTTCGTCGCCGGCCAGAAATCGCGTCTCCAGGATGGCGGTGCGGATCGTCATGTCGGCGCGCGCCTGGCGGATGCACTCGTCGACCGAGCGAGTGGCGTGGCCGACCTTCAGGCCGATGTCCCACAAGCAGTACAGGATGACTTCGGCGACCTGCTCACCCCAGGCGGTCTGCTTGTAGGGCAGGATGAACAGCAGATCGATGTCGCTCTCCGGCGCCATCAGGCCGCGGCCGTAGCCGCCGGTCGCCACCACCGTCATCCGCTCAGAGCTCGACGGCGTCGGGGTGTTGTAGAGGTATTCAGTTGCGGCGTTGAATAGCAGCCGGATAATCGCGTCCTGGACGTAGCAGAGCCGCTCGGCGCATCGCCGGCCGTGGCGGTCGCGCAGCAATTGCGCCTCGGCTTCGGTGCGGGCTTTCGCCAGCTCGGCCTTCATCAGCATCGCCAGCGCGGTGCGGAACATGCCGTCGTTGCCGGCGTGCTTCTCGGCGAGCGTGGCGATCTCGGCGGCGACCCGGGCGCTGTCGAAGCGCTCGTCGGCGGCGGGGCGGGCAGGTGAAACGACTTTGTCCATGGCTATTTCCGGATATCGGACGGCAACGCTGCTGTCACGGAATTCCGCCCGAGGGTAACTGCGGAGGCGAGCTCGGCCCAGCCAGCATAGGCGCCCGCAACGGATTGTGACGATGGGATTTTCGTCAGTTTTCGCGAATTCTCCTTCTCATCGTCGCGAGCTTGTGAGAGAGGGGAACGCCGCTCCCGCGCCGGCGGGGGTACAACCTGCCGAAAGCGCACGATGTCCAGCAAAGTCTCCCCGCTCGCCCCCACCGATGTCCCCGCCATGCCTATGATCGCCGGCGTGCGCCTCGCGACTGCCGCGGCCGGCATCCGCTACAAGGGCCGCACCGACGTGCTGCTGGTCGAGATGGAGAAGGGCACCACCGTCGCCGGCGTGTTCACCACCTCGAAATGCGCCTCCGCGCCGGTTGAATGGTGCCGCGATAAGCTGAAGGGCGGCGGCGCCCGGGCGCTGGTGGTCAATTCCGGCAATGCCAACGCCTTCACCGGCAAGACCGGCAAAAAGGCGACCGCGCTGACCGCGCAGCTCGCCGCCAAGGCGGTCGGCTGCAAGCCGGCCGAAGTGTTCCTGGCCTCGACCGGGGTGATCGGCGAACCGCTCGACGCCACCAAGTTCGATGGCGTGCTCGACGCTCTGGCGCTCGACGCGGGGCCCGACGGCTGGATGGACGCCGCCAAGGCGATCATGACCACCGACACTTTCCCGAAGGTCGCGACCGCCACCGTCAAGCTCGGCAAGGCCAAGGTGACGATCAACGGCATGGCCAAGGGCGCCGGCATGATCGCGCCCGACATGGCGACGATGCTGTCGTTCATCTTCACCGATGCGCCGCTGTCGGCGTCCTGCCTGCAGGCGCTGCTCAAGGCCGGCGTCACCGATACCTTCAACGCCGTGACGATCGACGGCGATACCTCGACCTCCGACACGCTGCTGGCTTTCGCGACCGGTGCGGCCGCCGAAAACGGCGCGCCGAAGATTTCGCGCGCCTCGGACCCGCGGCTGAAGGCGTTCGTCAAGGCGTTCAACGCCGTACTGGCCGACCTCGCCGAGCAGGTGGCGCGCGACGGCGAAGGCGCCCGCAAACTGGTCGAGATCATCGTCGAGGGCGCCAAGACCAAGGTCTCGGCCCGCAAGATCGCGCTGTCGATCGCCAATTCACCGCTGGTGAAGACCGCGATCGCCGGCGAAGACGCCAATTGGGGCCGGGTGGTGATGGCGGTCGGCAAGGCCGGCGAGCCGGCCGATCGCGATAAGCTGTCGATCTCGTTCAACGGCATCCGCGTCGCCAAGGCCGGCGCGCGCGATCCGTCCTACAACGAGAAGGAAGTCTCGGCGCAGATGAAGAAGCCGGTCATTCAGATCAAGGTCGCCCTCGGCCTCGGCAAAGGCCGCGCCCGCGTGCTGACCTGCGACCTCACCAAGGAATACGTCGCGATCAACGGCGACTATCGGTCGTGAGTTTGGTTATGAGCAGCACGGCCCTATTTCTTTGTAGGTCGTCATCGCCCGCGCAGGCGGGCGATCCAGTACGCCGTGCCGCTCGTGGTTTTTCACAAGCGCTCTGGGATACTGGGTGCCCCGCCTTCGCGGGGCACGACGTTGTTAGTCGGAAAGCCGCCGTGCGTCTCATCGGGAGCGTGGTATGAACCTCCTCCTCGTCGTCGCCGTTGCGCTGATCGATGCCGATAATCGCGTGCTGATCGCGCAGCGGCCGAAGCATAAGCAGCTCGGCGGCCTGTGGGAGTTTCCCGGCGGCAAGCTCGATCCCGGCGAGCGGCCGGAGGCGGCGCTGATCCGCGAGCTCGACGAGGAGCTCGGCATCACCGTGAAGGAAGCCTGCCTGGCGCCGCTGACCTTCGCCAGTCACGCCTATGAGGACTTTCACCTGCTGATGCCGCTGTATGTCTGCCGGCGCTGGGAAGGCCTGGCGATGCCCCGCGAGGGCCAGGAACTCGCCTGGGTTCGTGCCAATAAACTCCGCGACTACCCGATGCCGCCGGCGGACCTGCCGCTGATCCCGCCGCTGATCGAATTGCTGATGTAAGGCGCCGGCTCTCGTCATTGCGAGCGAAGCGAAGCAATCCAGCTCAGTGCACCGAGCTGGATTGCTTCGTCGCGGCGCTCCTCGCAATGACGGTGGAACTACATCGGCTGACTGCCCTTCACCGCCTCTTCCAAACTCGCCTTCGCCGAGCCCGGCTTCAGCGGCTGCTGCTGGCTTTCGTGGGGGACCAGCCGGAGAGCCAGACGATCTCGAATGTGGCGCGGATGCGGCCGTCGGGGTCGCTGAAGCGGTTGGCGTAGATCTGGGCCATCCGTCCCAGCGTGGCGCGGCGCAGCGGCGTCCGGCGGCGCTCGATCAGCACGTTGGTGGCACCCATCCGCCGCAGATCCTGCATCAACGCGAACGCGTGGTCGTAGCGCACCACGACGCGGTCGACGTCGGTCACCGGCAGCGCGAAGCCGGCGCGTTGTAAGAGTGCGCCGAGATCGCGCAGGTCGGCGGCCGGCGCGACGCGCGGCGACACCCCGCCTTCGATCTCGGCCTCGGCGGCCGCGAAGGCCTGGCGCAGTTCGGTCAGCGTATCGCCGCCGGTCAGCGCCGCGAGCAGCAGGCCGTCCGGCTTGAGCGCGCGGCGGAGCTGCGCCAGCACCCCGGGCAGGTCGTTGGCGAATTGCAGCGCCAGCGCCGAGACCACCAGGTCGAGCGATCCCGGCGCGAACGGCAGGGCTTCGGTGCCGGACGGGTCGACTGCCAGATGCGCGAGCTTGGGAAATCGCTGCAGCTTCAGCCCGCCGGGCGTCCAGAGATCGGCGACGTTGGTGAAGTCGCGCAGCACGGCGTGCAGCCGCTCGTCGATCTCGTCGGCGACGCGGTCGAGCAGGAAGGGCACCGGGCCGAGCGTGGCGGCACGCTGCAGCCGCGCCGCGAGCAGCCGGCGATCGAACAGGATCGGCGTGGAATCAGACATCGCAGGTCAAATCGTTCGCGCCACGATCAGTTCAGCTTGGAGGCCGCGGCCGGGCTCTGCTGCGAGGCTTCGAACATCTTCAGCACCGCATCCAGCGCGTTGCGCAAATGCTGCGCGCCGGCCTGGCTGCAGCGCAGCCGAGCGGTGGTGACGAATTTCACCTCGACCGTCCCGTCGGCGAGCGGGTTCAGGGTGCGTGCCGCGAGCTCGACCTCGACGCCATTGGCGATCACCCCGTGCGCCGGAGCGATGTCGAAATACACGTGCGGCGCGGTCGGAATATCCAGATAGGTGACGTCGGCAGGCTTGTCGGTGGGCTCGGACACGGCGATCTCCCGGAGAAGGACTGGCGGTGTTGTGCGCTTTTTTCCGGCCCGGCACTACAAGGTTCTGTCGCTTGACGGTTGCGTGAGTGGCGTTAGCCTCGCGTCATGCGTGTGGGCGCGATCAACCGGGCTGGCGTGCGGGGGCTGGGCGGCTTCTCTGCCGCTGCCAGCAGTTTGCGCCGGATCTGGACCCGCGCGGCTCAGGCGGCGCTGGATCTGGCGCTGCCGACGCTGTGCGTCGCTTGCCGCGAGCCGGTCGCAGGCGAGGGCGTCTGTGCGCAGTGCTGGTCGCAGCTATCCTTCATCGCCCCGCCTTACTGCGAAAAGCTCGGCATCCCGTTCGTCTATGATCCCGGCCCCGGCATGCTGTCGATGCAGGCGATCGCCGCTCCGCCGGCCTATAGCCGTGCCCGGGCCGCCGTGCGCTACGACGAGGTCGCCAAGGCACTGGTGCACGGCCTGAAGTTCCATGACCGCACCGATCTGGCGCCGACTATGGGACGATGGATGGCGCGCGCCGGGCAGCCTCTGCTGGCCGATGCCGATCTGCTGGTGCCGGTGCCGCTGCATTGGCGCCGCGGCTTCTCGCGCCGCTACAATCAGTCCGGCGCGCTGGCGCAGGTGATCGGCCGGCAGGCCAAGCTGCCGGTCGCGGTTGAGGCGCTGCAGCGGGTCCGGCCGACCGCGCACCAGATCGGGCTGTCGCGCAGCGAGCGCGCCGCCAATGTGCAGGGCGCCTTCAAGGTTCCGAAACACCGTAAGGCCGAGATCCACGGGCGGCGGATCGTGCTGGTCGACGACGTGCTCACCTCCGGTGCCACCGTTGACGCCTGCGCCCGCGCGCTGCTCCGGGCGAGGGCGGCCTCGGTCGACGTGCTGGTCTTCGCGCGGGTTGTCGATACGCTGAAATCCCCCATATAATCCGCTCCTTGCGCCCATCCTCGGCAACCCAACGGAGCCTGAATGCCCGCAGCGATCGAGATCTTCACCCGCCCCGGCTGCGGCTATTGCAGCGCCGCCAAGTCGCTCCTCAACCGCAAGAAGGCGGCCTTCACCGAGTACGACGTCGCGGTCGATCCGGGCTATCGGGTGAAGATGGACGAGCGCGCCGGCCCCGGCGCCACCTATCCGCAGATCTTCATCGGCGACCTCCACGTCGGCGGTTGCGATGACCTCTATGCGCTCGACCGTGAGGGCAAGCTCGACGCGCTGCTCGCTGGCGAAAAGGCGGCGTCATGACCGAAGCGGTGCCGTTCAATGCCGCCCTGGTGCAGATGCGCAGCGGCCTCACCCCAGAGCCCAATCTGGAGCAGGGCATCCGGCTGATCCGCGAGGCGGTGAAGGCCGGTGCCGACTACGTGCTCACCCCCGAGGTGAGCAACATGATGCAGCTGAACCGCGAAGCGCTGTTCGCCCAGCTTGCCGAGCAGGACGACGATCTGTCGCTGAAGGCGTATCGCGAGCTGGCGCGTGAACTGAACATCCATCTGCACATCGGCTCGCTGGCGCTGCGCGCGTCGCCGGAGCGTGCGGTCAACCGCTCGTTCCTGATCGGTCCCGACGGAACGATCCTGGCGAGCTACGACAAGATCCATATGTTCGACATCGATCTCGGCAATGGCGAGAGCTACCGGGAGTCGGCGAACTACCAGCCCGGCGAGACCGCGGTGATCTCGGACCTGCCGTGGGGCCGGATCGGCCTGACGATCTGCTACGACGTGCGCTTCCCGGCGCTGTACCGCGCGCTGGCCGAATCCGGCGCATCGTTCCTGGCGGTGCCGGCGGCGTTCACCAAGCCGACCGGTGAGGCGCATTGGCACGTGCTGCTGCGCGCCCGCGCCATCGAGAACGGCTGCTTCGTCTTCGCCGCGGCGCAAGGCGGTTTGCACGAGAACAAGCGCGAGACGTTCGGCCACTCGCTGATCATCGATCCGTGGGGCAAGGTGCTGGCCGAAGGCGGCATCGAGCCCGGCTTCATCATGGCGCGGATTGATCCGGCCGAAGTGACCAAAGCGCGCGGCAAGATTCCGTCGCTGCAGCACGGCCGGCGTTTCACCGTGGCCGATGCGAACGCCGGCCCGGGACACCTGCATCTGGTCCGGCAGTCATGATCCGCTACAGCCTGCGCTGCGACAAAGGCCACGTGTTCGAGAGCTGGTTTCAGAGCTCGTCGGCCTATGAGACTCAGGTTCGGCGCAAGCTGGTGAGCTGCCCGCAATGCGATTCGGTCAAGGTCGAAAAGGCGATCATGGCGCCGCAGATCGTCGGCAAGAAAGGCCGTGGCCGCGCGCCCGGGCCGGCCGCCGCCGAACCCGCCGCGACCAACCTTCCGGCCGAGACGACGTCTGCAGATGCGCCGACGCCGCTGTTGATGGCGCAGGAGCGCGAGCTGCGCGCCAAGCTGAAGGAGTTGCGCGACCACATCGTCAAGACTGCCGACAATGTCGGCGAGCGCTTCCCCGAGCAGGCACGCGCGATGCATTACGGCGATATCGAACACCGCCCGATTTACGGCGAAGCCTCCCCGGCCGAGGCCAAAGCGCTGATCGACGAAGGCATCGAGGTGGCGCCGCTGCCGGTGCTGCCGGACGACCGGAACTAACCGCAATGAGGTGCGCCTCTCGCCAGGAAGGCGCGCGACTTAACCTCTCCCCGCGTGCGCGTGCGGGGAGAGGTCGGTTCGCATCGATAGATGCGGACCGGGTGAGGGGGCGTCTCCTCACAGTCGAGAGACAACTATGCGTGTCGCCCCTCACCCCAACCCTCTCCCCGCAACGGCGGGGCGAGGGAGTTCGCTGCCGATGGGGCATGCGCAACGAACGACTTTGCTCATGAATCCCGACACCCTGCTTTCCTGGCAATTCTGGGCGGTGCTGTCGGCGGTGTTTGCCGCCCTGACGGCGATCTTTGCCAAGGTCGGCGTGGCGGACGTCAACTCGGATCTCGCCACTTTCATCCGCACCGTGGTGGTGCTGGTGGCGCTCGGCGGGCTGCTGGCGGCGACCGGAAAGCTGGTCGCGGACGGGCCGATCAGCGCCAAGACCTGGACCTTCCTGATTCTATCAGGGCTATGCACCGGGGCGTCATGGCTGTGCTACTTCCGGGCGCTCAAGCTCGGCCCGGCCAGCCTGGTGGCGCCGATCGATAAGCTCAGCGTGGTGCTGGTGGTGCTGTTCGGCGTGCTGTTTCTCGGGGAGCGGCCGTCCGGCGCCGAATGGATTGGGATCGCGCTGATCGCCGCTGGCGCCGTAATCATCGCGCTGAAGTAATCACACCGCGACCAGCAGCGCGACGCCGAGCACGATCAGGATGATGCCGAGGATCTCGCGCAGCGCCACCGGCTGCTTGAACGAGTAGTACGCCACGGCTTGCGCGAACAGCACCTCGATCAGCGCCAAGGTGCGGACATTGGCGGCGGCGGTGAGCGCAAATGCCAGGAACCAGAACTGCGAGGCCGCGGCGCCGACGAAGCCGGCCAGCATCGACGGCCGCCACAATCTCAAGATGTCGCGCAGCACCTGCGGCGTCCGCGCCAGCAGGTAGATGGTCAGCACCAGCGTCTGCACCCCGAGGCCGAACACCAGGGTGAAGGTCGCAGCCGTGACGAAGGTCACGTCAGGCACCACGATGATCGCGCCGCGAAACCCGACCGCCGAAAGCGCAAAGGCTGCAGCGGCGCTCAGCCCGAGCAACGTCGGCCGCAGGCTGACGAGGCCGCGGGCAGCACCCGGCCGCAGCGCCGTAACCACGACGCCGACCGTCGCGATCAGGATCGCCACCACCTTCCACAGGTTCAGGTGATCGCCGAGGAACACGAAGCCGAAGATCGCGGTCTGGATCGCTTCGGTCTTCAGATAGGCAGTGGTGACCACGAAGGAGCGTTCGTTCATCGCCGCCAGCATCATGCCGGTGGCTGCGATCTGCGACAGCGCGCCGAGCAGCAGCCATGGCCAGAAATCGAGGCCGGGCCACGGTATCGCGTCGCCGGTCGCCCAGATCACGCCGGCAAAGAACAGCAGCGAGAACGGGAAGCCGAACAGGAAGCGGATATTGGTGGCGCCCCAGGTGCCGAGCGGCCCGGTCAGCGAGCGCTGCATCGCGTTGCGCGCGACCTGGCCGAGCGCGGCGACGAGCGTGAAGGGGATCCAGAGCGAAGCGACGGTAAACATGGCGGTGGCGGCAGGAGGGACGCTGCAGCCTCGGCGATCCGGTCCGCAGCGGTCAACCGGACCCGGATCATGCCTGCATTGCGAGGACTTTCGCGCGCCGGAGGGGGAAGCGCGCGATCGTCCAGAACTACGGCGCCGCTTCGGCCACCATCATGTAGTTCACGTCCATGTCGGGCGACAGCTTCCAGCGGTCGGCGAGCGGATTGAACACCAGGCCGGACTGCTCGGTGACGGTGAGCTTCAGCCGGTTGAGGTGCTGCTCGAGTTCGGCGGGGGTGACGAACTTGTCCCACTGATGGGTGCCGCGCGGCAGCCAGCGCATCACATATTCGGCGCCGACGATGGCGAGCGCGAAGCTCTTCCAGTTCCGGTTGAGCGTCGCCACCACCATAATGCCGGTCGGCTTCATCAGCGCGGCGCAGCGCGACAGGAACGCGCCGACGTCGGTGACGTGCTCGATCACCTCCATCGCCAGCACGATGTCGAACCGCTCACGCGGGTCGATTTCCTCGACCATGACGTTGCGGTAGTCGATCGCCAGATGCGACTTGTCGGCGTGCAGCTTGGCGGCCGCAATGTTGGTGGCCGACGGGTCGATGCCGATCACCTGGGCGCCGAGCCGGGTGAACGGTTCGCACAGCAGGCCGGCGCCGCAGCCGATGTCCAGCATCCGCAAGCCCTCAAGGCAGCTCAGGCTCTTGGCATTGCGCTCGAATTTCCGGCAGGCCGCATCGCGGATGAAGCTGATCCGCAGCGGGTTGATCCGGTGCAGCGGCGCCATCCGCCCCGTGGGGTCCCACCACTCGGCCGACAATTTGGAGAATTTCGCGATCTCGGCCGGATCGACGGTCGAGGCCGGCTGGCCGGGGGACTCGGGTTGCAGTGCCATGGGGTGCGCGATGCTCCTCAATGTCCGTACCTGTCGCCCGGCACGCGGCCGGAGCGGGTTGCGCCTGTTCCGCGGCCGCAATGCCCTTGCTTGCCCGAAACCGCGACGCTGTGTATACGCGCCACGCGGCTCCCGCCTGGCGGATTCCGCGCCATCAATACTCGTTGTCTCCAAGGATTGCACTATTCGTCATGGGCCGGCTGGTGATGAAATTCGGCGGCACGTCCGTCGCCAATATCGAGCGCATCCAGAACGTCGCGCGCCATGTCAAACGCGAGGTCGACGCTGGCCATGAGGTCGCCGTGGTGGTGTCGGCGATGTCCGGCAAGACCAACGAGCTGGTGGCCTGGTGCACCGAAGCCTCGCCGTTGCACGACGCGCGTGAATACGACGCGGTGGTGGCGTCCGGCGAGCAGGTGACGTCGGGTCTTCTTGCGATTGCCCTGCAGTCGCTCGGCATTCAGGCGCGGTCCTGGCAGGGCTGGCAGATCCCGATCTTGACCAGCGACGCGCACGCTTCGGCGCGGATCGTCGGGATCAACGGCAGCGAAATCATCAAGCGCTTTTCCGAGCGCAAGGAAGTGGCGGTGATCGCCGGTTTCCAGGGCATCCATGCCGAAACCGGCCGGATCACCACGCTGGGCCGTGGCGGCTCCGACACCTCGGCGGTGGCGATCGCGGCGGCGCTGAAGGCGGACCGCTGCGATATCTACACCGACGTCGACGGCGTCTACACCACCGACCCGCGGGTGGTGCCGAAGGCGCGCCGGCTCGACAAGGTGTCGTTCGAAGAGATGCTGGAATTGGCCTCGCTCGGCGCCAAGGTGCTGCAGGTCCGCTCGGTCGAGCTCGGCATGGTCCACAACATGCCGATCTTCGTCCGCTCCAGTTTCGACAAGCCCGAAGATATCGATCCGCACGGCACGCCGCCGGGCACGCTGATCAGCAGCGAGGAGAATTCCATGGAGAACCACGTCGTCACCGGCATCGCCTTTTCCAAGGATGAGGCGCAGATCTCTGTGCGCCGGATCGAGGACAAGCCGGGCGTGGCGGCGTCGATCTTCGGTCCGCTGGCCGACGCCAATATCAACGTCGACATGATCGTCCAGAACGTCTCCGAGGACGGCAAGACCACCGATCTGACCTTCACGGTGCCGGCCGCCGACTTCGCCCGTGCCAAGCAGACCATCACCTCGGCGGAGGACAAGATTGGTTACGCCCGCTTCGACAGCGAGACCGACGTCGCCAAGGTGTCGGTGATCGGCTCGGGTATGCGCAGCCATGCCGGCGTCGCGGCCCAGGCGTTCGCTGCGCTCGCGGCCCGCAACATCAACATCCGCGCCATCACCACCTCCGAGATCAAGTTCTCGGTGCTGATCGACGCCGCTTACACCGAGCTGGCGGTGCGGACGCTGCATACGCTCTATGGTCTGGATCAAGTTTAGAACAATTTTTCGGTGATTTGAGAGAGCCGGCGGGCCCGATGTTGCGTCCGCTGGCAGGCGTTTTGCTTGGCAAATCAAGCGTCAATTCGCTATACGGCCTGAGCGGCGCGGCGCGCTGACAGGTCGGCTGGCAAAGCCGGTTTTGTTGCGTTGCGAAGGTTCGGCGGCGGTGTCCGCGACCGGACCAGCTGCGGGTTCGTGTTCGAGTTCGGACACGCGCTGTGGACACACGCGCGGGGCCGGGCGAACGCCGGACGAGGATTGTTTTTGGAGCTTTTCTGCTGGCGCGGCGTCGCGCGGGGAGGCAAGGCTCGCAGAGGAGATTGCGGCACATGCGGAGCACGTCGGGTGGCCCCCGCGTCTTGCTGAGACGGCTCCGCGAAACCATGGCGGAGCAAGTCTCCGCGCAGGAACGCCTCGACAAGATCGTGGTGCTGATCGCGGCCAACATGGTCGCCGAAGTGTGCTCGGTCTATGTGCTGCGGATCGACAACACCCTCGAGCTGTACGCCACCGAAGGTCTGAACCGCGAGGCGGTGCACCAGACCGTGCTGAACGCCCACGAAGGTCTGGTCGGTCTGGTCGCCTCCGAAGCGACCCCGCTGAACCTGTCGGATGCGCAGAGCCATCCGGCGTTCTCGTTCCGCCCGGAAACCGGCGAAGAAATTTACCACTCGTTCCTCGGCGTGCCGATCCTGCGCGCGGGCAACACCCTCGGCGTTCTGGTGGTGCAGAACCGCGCCAAGCGCACCTATGTCGAGGAAGAGGTCGAGGCGCTGCAGACCACCGCGATGGTGCTGGCCGAGATGATCGCCTCCGGCGAATTGTCGGCGCTGGCCCAGCCCGGTGCGGAGCCGGCGGCGCGGCACTCGATCCACAAGACCGGCGCGGTGCTGTCGGACGGCATCGCGCTCGGCCATGTGGTGCTGCACGAGCCGCGCGTCGTCATCACCAATTACATCGCCGAAGACCTGCCGAAGGAAATCAAGCGGCTCGACGCGGCGCTCGCCAAGTTGCGCTCCGACCTCGACCGGATGCTGGAGCGGGGTGATTTCGCCGAGGGCGGCGAGCATCGCGACGTGCTCGAAGCCTATCGGATGTTCGCCAACGACCATGGCTGGTCGCACAAGCTGCACGAGGCGGTGGCCACCGGCCTCACCGCCGAAGCAGCCGTCGAACGCGTGCAGTCGGACACCCGGGCGCGGATGCTGCGCTCGACCGATCCTTACTTGCGCGACCGGCTGCATGATCTGGAAGACCTCGGCCACCGCCTGATGCGCCAGCTCGTCGGGCAGGACCATGCGCCGTCGCGCGAGCAATTGCCCGACAACGCCATCCTGATCGCGCGGTCGATGGGCCCGGCGGCGCTGCTCGATTACGACCGCAAGCGGCTGCGCGGCCTGGTGCTCGAAGAGGGCACTGCCAATTCGCACGTCTCGATCGTGGCGCGTGCCCTCGGCATCGCGGCGATCGGCGAGGTGCCGAACGCGCCGGGCATCGCCGATCCGGGCGACGCGATCATCGTCGATGCGACCTCGGGCTCGATCTATGTCCGCCCGTCGGCCGAAATCGAAGCCGCCTATGCGGAGCGGGTGCGCTTCCGCGCCCGTCGGCAGGCGCAATACTCAGCGCTGCGCGATCTGCCCTGCGCCACCAAGGACGGCCAGCCGATCGACCTGATGATCAATGCGGGCCTGACCATCGACCTGCCGCACATCGAAGACACCGGCTCGTCGGGCATCGGCCTGTTCCGCACCGAGCTGCAGTTCATGGTCGGCCAGAGCTTGCCGCGCTCGTCGGATCAGCTCGCGCTGTATCGCGCCGTACTCGACGCCGCCGGCAGCAAGCCGGTGACCTTCCGCACCCTCGACATCGGCGGCGACAAAGCGCTGCCCTACATGGAGACGGTGGTCGAGGAAAATCCGGCGCTGGGCTGGCGCGCGATCCGGCTCGGGCTCGACCGTCCCGGCCTGCTGCGCAGCCAGATCCGGGCGATGCTGCGCGCCGCCGCCGGCCGTTACCTGCGGGTGATGTTCCCGATGATCTCGGAGGTGGCCGAGTTCGATGCCGCCAAGAGCATCATCGAGCGTGAACTGACTTATCTGCGCCAGCACGGCCACACTTTGCCGGAGCGCGTTGACGTTGGCACCATGCTGGAAGTGCCGGCGCTGTTGTATCAGCTCGACGAGCTGTTCAAGCGCGCCGACTTCGTCTCGGTCGGCTCCAACGACCTGTTCCAGTTCCTGTTCGCGGTCGATCGCGGCAACTCGAAAGTGTCGGAGCGGTTCGACACGCTGTCGGCGCCGATCCTGCGGGCGCTGCGCGACATCGTCCGCAAGGCCCGGGCGGCGAAGCGGTCGCTGTCGCTTTGCGGCGAGATGGCCTCGCAGCCGCTGGCGGCGCTGGCGCTGATCGCGATCGGCTACCGCTCGCTATCGGTGTCGGCACTGGCGCACGGCCCGGTGAAGGCGATGATCCTCGGCCTCGACCTCGCCAAGGCCGAGGCGATGATCGGACCGCTGCTCGACGCGCCGGCCGGCAGCGTCTCGATTCGCGACAAGCTGATCGAATTCGCCGAAGCGCATCAGCTCGCCTTGTAGCGACGCGGCTGCCTGCCGCCGCTTGTCGTTTTTCGCGTTCACCCGAGATCGTTCATGTCCACACTGCCCGAAGCCAAGCTCGACGTCCTCCTCGCGCATCATGCCTCGCTCGAAGCGCAGCTGATGGCCCAGGTCGGCGCCGAGGACTACGTCCGCATCACCCGCGAATTGTCGGAGCTCAATCCGCTGGTCGAGGCGGTGAAGAGTTATCGCCAGGTCCGCGACGAACTCGGTGAGATGGACGAGCTGCTCGAAGATCCGGCCACCGAGCCGGAGATGCGGGCGATGGCCGAGGCCGAGCGCGATGCGCTCGACGCTCACCGCGACGAACTGATCCAGCAGATCCGCATCGCGTTGTTGCCGAAGGACGCGATGGACGAGCGCAACGTGATGCTGGAAATCCGCGCCGGCACCGGCGGCGACGAGGCCTCGTTGTTCGCCGGCGATTTGTTCCGGATGTACGAGAAGTTTGCCGCGCTACAGGGCTGGAGCGTCGAAGTGATTTCGGCGAGCGAAGGCACGGTCGGCGGGTTCAAGGAAATCATCGCCGAAGTGAAAGGTCGCGGCGCGTTCGCCAAGCTGAAATTCGAATCCGGGGTGCACCGTGTCCAGCGTGTGCCCGACACCGAAACTCAAGGGCGCATCCACACCTCGGCCGCGACCGTCGCGGTGCTGCCTGAGGTCGAGGAGGTCGACGTCGATATCAAACAGGAAGACCTGCGGATCGAGACGATGCGGGCGCAGGGCGCCGGCGGCCAGCACGTTAACAAGACCGAGTCGGCGATCCGTATCACCCATCTGCCGACCGGCATCGTGGTGATGATGCAGGACAGCCGCTCGCAGCATAAGAACCGCGCTTCGGCAATGAACATCCTGCGCTCGCGGATCTACGATGCCGAGCGGCAGCGGGTCGATGCCGAACGCTCCGCCGAGCGCAAGGCCAAGGTCGGCTCCGGCGATCGCTCCGAACGCATCCGCACCTACAACTTCCCGCAAGGGCGCGTCACCGACCACCGCATCAATCTGACGCTGTACAAGCTGCCGCAAGTAATGGCGGGCGAAGGCTTGGGTGAACTGATCGATGCGCTGACCACCGAATACCAGGCGGCGCAGCTCGCCGAGCAGGGCAACGCGGCGTGAGCGACGCTCCGACGATCGCATTCGCGCGTCGTCGTCTCGCCAGGCAATTCCAGGATGCGGCGATCGAGTCGGCCGCACTCGACGCCCGGCTGCTGGTCGGCGAGGTCGCCGGGCTCGATCTCACCGGGCTGCTAGTTCAGGCCGAGCGTATCCTGACCGCTGAGGAGAACGAGCGGCTGCAGTCGCTTGCGGCGCGGCGGCTCGGCGGCGAGCCGGTGGCTCGCATCCTCGGCATGCGGGAGTTCTGGGGGCTGCCGTTCGAACTCTCTGCCGATACGCTGGTGCCGCGCCCCGATACTGAGACGATTGTGGAGGCCGCGCTCGCGATCCTGCAGGAGCGAGCCTTACCTGCGCCGCGGATACTCGACATCGGGACTGGGAGCGGCGCGATCCTGCTCGCGCTACTACACGAGCGGCCGGATGCCATCGGCGTTGCCACCGATATCAGCCTCGGCGCCCTCCGCACGGCACGACGGAATGCGCAGCGTCTTGGACTTGCTGATCGCGCCGGCTTCCTTGCCTGCGACTACGCCTCGGCGCTGCAAGGGCGGTTCGACCTGATCGTTTCCAACCCGCCCTATATTCCAGCTAACGAGATTGCGGGGCTTGATCGCGAGGTGCGGGAGCATGATCCGCGCCGCGCGCTCGACGGCGGAGCCGACGGGCTCGATGCCTACCGGAAAATTATCCCCGAATCGGTCCGCCTGTTGCAACCACGAGGCGCGTTGGTGGTTGAAATCGGACAAGGTCAGGAACGCGATGTAAGCGCCCTGATGCAGGCCTCGGGGTTAACCGTCTCTGACCCCTTCCAGCCTGATTTGTCAGGGATTTTCCGGGCGGTGACCGGGCGGCTGGCGGGCCCCTGATATCGGAACAAATTGCAAAAAACCGCTTGGAATATCGACCGAGAGCGACTACGTTCCGCTCCAGATATCGGTCAGAGTGGCTGGCCCCGCGGTGCGGTGTGGGGCATGTTCTTCTCTACGAGAGCCCCTGACCGAAAGGGTTCCATACGGCGGTTTCGATCAAGCGCGATAGGCTGGGGCAGCCGCGCAGCTTTCGACCGCGAAGCGAACGAAAGCCTAAACGATTCACGCTTGAAGAACTCACGCGCGAGAAGCTGAGCCTCGTTGCACAGGCTCGTTGATTTGGTCCGGCTGGCGCAGCACGACCGCCCGCCGGAGTTGGGGAACGCGTCTTTGTTGAACGCGACATACGGCACTAAGCGACCAGAGACTGAAGGGCTGTTCGGAGAGGCGTAGTGCGACCTGCGTCAGGCGCAGCCATGCCTTGCAAAAAGAGGTTCGGTAAGAAGGTAGGACATGAGAAACGGGCAGAACAATAAGCGGCTGCGTAACCGGAATAACGGCGGCAATAATAACAATCGGCGCGGCCAAAACCCGATGACCCGGGTATTTGAATCGAACGGCCCCGATATCAAGATCCGTGGTACCGCTTCACACATCGCCGAGAAATACGTTCAGCTCGCCCGCGATGCCCGCTCTTCGGGTGACCCGGTGGCGGCCGAGAACTATTACCAGCACGCCGAGCACTACTTTCGTCTGATCGCGGCTGCCCAGGAGCAATTCCGGCAGAATCAGCCGCAGCCGCGAATCGACAACGACACGCTGGACAACGACGACGACAGCGAGGGCAATTTCTCCAATTTCGGCGCCGAGCCGGGCCTCGTCCCTGTACAGCAGCCCCAGCCGTACCAGCAGCGCGAGCAGCCGCAGCCTTATCAGCCGCGTGAACAGCCGCAGCCGCGCGAGCATCGTCCGCAGCCGCAGTTCGTGCCGCGCGAGCAGCCGCAGCCGGCGGCCGAGGGCGTCGATCGCCTGCCGTCTTTCATCACCGGTCCGCAGCCGCAGCTCGGCCCCAACGCTTTCGAGAGCAACGGGGGCGGTGAGCGCTTCCCGCCGCGTCGTCGGCGCCGTCCGCGTGGCGAGCCAGCCGCCGCACAGGCCGTCGCCCCGGCTCCGTCGGGTGAGGATGCCGGCGCCGGCGATTAATCGCTGCGTTTGATTCGATCGATCCCAGGATCAGATAAGGCCGTGCCTGTTGGTGCGGCCTTTGTCATTTCAGCGCATGTCGTTTCAGCGCATGTCGCTTCAACGCAGCAGCGGCGGCGCGTCCGGCTCGTCGCCTTGCAGCGGGGTCGGTGACGGCACCAGCGAAGGCTCCAGCGAGGGAATCAGCCGGATGCGCTCGCGCTTGACCGGTTGCGCCCGCACCACCTGCTTGGTGGCTTCGACCACATGCACGCCGGCGAACGGCAGCGAGGTCGATGCGCCGATCCGCTCCCATGCCGGTGCCGATCGCAGCAGCCAGCCGTGCCCCAGCGGCGGCACGAACAGCGCTTCGCTCCAGGCCGTGGGGGTGAACCAGGTCCGCCGCAGGAGGTCGGCGATCTGCGAGCGCGAATAAGGACGGCCGTGGCCGAACGGGGTGTTGTCGAGGCGTGCCCAGACGCCGCGGCGATTCGGGACGATCGCCAGCAGCCGTCCGGCCGGCGCCATCACCCGCCACACCTCGCGCAGCAGCCGTTCAGGGTCGTCCGACATCTCCAGCGCATGCACCAGCAGGATGCGGTCGACCGCCGCATCCGGCAGCGGCAGAGCGTGCTCGTCGACCAGCGACGACAGCGTCGATCGCGCGGTTGGCCATTTCAACACGCCCTGAGCCGCCGGCATGAAGGCGATACAGCGCTCGCATCTGTCTCGGAACAGGCCGAGATAGGGCGTCGGATAGCCGAGGCCGAGCACGCGATCACCGCGCGCATCCGGCCAGCGCGACTGGATGCCGCGGTTGATCAGCCGCCGTGCGACGATGCCGAGACGGCTGCTGTAGAACTCCCGCAGATCCACGACGTCCATGGTCATGCCCACCATTTACCACGGCGTCGTACCGTCCGGCAAAGCCACACCCTGCTTGGTTTACGAGGCTGTGACCGCTTCATTTCGTCCCGGTCTGCCCCCATGTTAGGATTCGACACTGCGTGACGCCGGCGACAGAAACGGCGCCGGGCACGCTCCTGCCGCCTTCAAGTTCCGGAGATCTCATGCCCGCCGACATCCGTATCGTTCCGTGTCTCACCGACAATTTCGGCTATCTGGTCCACGATCCGGCCACCGGAGCGACCGCATCGATCGACGCGCCGGAAGCTGCCCCCCTGATCGCTGCGCTCGACAAAGAAGGTTGGAAGCTGACCGACATTCTGGTCACCCATCATCACGGCGATCACGTCGGCGGCATTGCCGAGCTGAAGAAGAAGTATCTGTGCCGCGTCTATGCGCCGCACGACGCCAACGCCAAGATCGCTGACGTTGACGTCCGCCTGCAGGAAGGTGATTTCGTCCGCATCGGCGGCCTCACTGCGCGCGTGCTGGAAACTCCCGGCCACACCCTCGATCACATTTCTTACGTGTTCGACGATGACCGCGCGCTGTTCGCGGCCGACACGCTGTTCTCGATCGGGTGCGGCCGGGTGTTCGAAGGCACCTATCCGATGATGTGGGAGTCGCTGCTGAAGCTGCGGGCGCTGCCGGACGACTTCAAGCTGTATTGCGGCCATGAATACACCGCCTCCAACGTCAAATTCGCGCTCGGCATCGAGCCCGACAATGCGGCGCTGCAGGCCCGCGCCAAGCAGGTCGAAGCGCTGCGCGCCGAAGGCAAGCCGACGATTCCGGTGACGCTCGGCGAGGAGAAGCAGGCCAACGTGTTCCTGCGGGCCGATGTGCCGTCAGTCGCCGCCGCCGTGGGCCTGTCCGACGCGCCCGCCGCCGACGTGTTCGGCGAGATCCGCGAGCGCAAGAACAACGGGTGAGCGCGGTGACTCTCAGCGCCGCCGAAGTGATCGCGCGGCTCGGTCTGCAGCCGCATCCGGAAGGCGGCCACTATCGCGAAACGTTTCGCGATCCTCGCTGCGACCCCAGCGGCCGCAGCTACTCGACCGCGATCCACTTCCTGCTCCGTGCAGGCGAGCTCTCGCACTGGCACCGGATCGACGCG
Organism: Rhodopseudomonas sp. P1; assembly: GCF_039642825.1. Lineage (NCBI taxonomy): Bacteria > Pseudomonadati > Pseudomonadota > Alphaproteobacteria > Hyphomicrobiales > Nitrobacteraceae > Rhodopseudomonas > Rhodopseudomonas sp. P1. Next base: position 668,345 of record NZ_CP088006.1, read on the forward strand.
GTCGAAGTCTGGCACTACTACGCGGGCGCGGCCCTGATGCTGGAGGTCGCCGATGACGACGGCCGCCGCGCCACCACGCTCGGCCCCGATCTCGGCGCCGGGCATCTGCCGCAACTCATCGTTCCGCCGCAGGCTTGGCAGGCGGCAACGTCGACCGGTGAATGGACGCTGGTCGGCTGCACCGTGGCGCCGGGTTTCGACTTCGCCGGCTTCGAACTGGCGCCGCCCGGCTGGGAGCCGGTGCGATGAAGTCCCTCGCGAGGATCGGCTGAACGACAGGCTCGCGCGCCACGCGTAACCCATCGCAATAACGGCCGAACAAAATGATGGGCTAAGGCACAGGCCGCCCAACCCATCATTTGAGCATGAATGACTTACAGCGCGCCGACCGGCGATTTTGCCAGCAGTTCGTCGACCTCCGCGCGGCTCGGGCAGGCAAAGGCGCCGCCGGGGCGGGTGCATTTCAATGCCGCGGCCGCGGAGGCGAATCGCAGTGCGTGGGCGATGTCCTGGCCCTCGCCGAACGCCACGGTGAAGCCGCCGTGGAAAATGTCGCCTGCGCCGAGCGTATCGACTGAATGCACCGGGAACGCAGGTGTCTCGCGAAACTCGTGCTTGTCGTCGAGCCACAGTGTGCCCTTCGGCCCGCGGGTCACTGCCACGAAGGCATGAGTCAGCGTCGCCAGCTTCTTCAGTGCCTCGGCATCGTCGTCGATGCCTGCGGTGCCGTGCAGCGCTTCCGCCGAGCAGATCAGATGCGAGGCGGCGGTCAGCAGTCCGTCGTTCATCGACATCGCGTTGTCGACGTCGACGACCACCGGAATGCCGCGCCGGGTAGCCTCCGCGCACAGCGGCGTGACGAAGCTGGAGCAGCGGCTTTCGGTGAGGATGGCGTCGCAATCCTTCAGCAGCGTGTCGGCGTCGGGCAGCGCGACCTTCCATAGGCCGGGGTCACGGAACGTCACGATGGTGCGTTCGCCGGTCGGATCGACCAGCACCGCGGAGATCGGCGTTACCAGCCCCGGCATATGAATGAGACCGCTGGAGCCGATGCCTTCCTCGGCCAGCTTGTCGAAGATGAAGCGGGCGGCGGCTTCGTCCGCGTGGCCCATCGGGCCGTACATTTCCGCCCGGCCGCCGAGTCGCCCGATCCCGATCGCGGCATTGAGCGCATTGCCGCCGCAGATCTCGCCGAACGAACTGGCCGGCACCTTGTTGCCACGGCCGGGCACCGCCTCGATTCGGAACGTGAGGTCACGCACCGGAATGCCGATGCACAGCACGCGCGGCGCGCGTTTGGCAGTCTCGCTCATGATTGTCCCTCCAGCCAGCGGCCGAGCAGATGGTGCGCGATCGCGAACGGGTGCGGCCCGAACAGTCCGTCCGGATGTTCGCGCTTCAGCATCTGCGCCGCCTCGTCACGGGAAAACCACCGCGCGTCTTCAAGTTCCGTCCGATCGACAGTGATGTCGTCGGTGGTGGCGGTCGCCGTGCAGGCGATCATCAGCGACGACGGATACGGCCACGGCTGCGTCATGTAGTAACGCACGTCGGTGCACAGGATGCCGGACTCCTCGGCGATCTCGCGGCGCACCGCGTCTTCGATCGTCTCGGCCGCCTCGACGAAGCCGGCGAGGCACGAGTACATCCCAGCCGGGAATTGCTTCTGCCGGCCGAGCAGGCAGCGGTCGCCATGCGTCACCAGCATGATCACCACCGGATCGGTGCGCGGAAAGTGCTCGGCCTTGCAGGACGGACAGTCGCGCTTCCAGCCGCCCTGCGCCATCGCGGTACGAGTGCCGCAATTGGCGCAATAGCCGTGGCGCTGATGCCAGTTCACCAGCGACTTCGCCATCGCGATCGCCGAGAGCTGCTCGACCGGCAACACGCCCTGCATCGCAAGGCCGCGCAGCTCGACGAGGCCGGCGTCGGGCCGGCCGGCGAGCTTGTCCGCAGCCGGGGCGCCGATCCCCATCCCGAACACGGCTGCACCATTGCGCAAGCCGAGGAAGATCGTGCCCGGATTGGCGCCGAGTGCCAGCGCCTCTTTGAGCGTCAGCTCGGCCCGTGGGCCATCGGGCTCGTGCTTCACCAACAGCGAATCGCGATGCACCACGAAGGCGCGGGTGTCGCCACGTTCCTCCATCGCCATCAGCTTGGCGTCGTTGCCGCGCAGATGCGCGGCGCGGTCGAGCACGTGGGTGACGAAAGCGGGCTGGCCGAGCGGGAAGGGCGTGCTCATCGGCTCAGCTCAGCCAGATCTTGCGGCGGAGCAGATTGATGAACTGCTGCACCTCTTCGGGATCGTGCGCCAGCGGCGGCATCACGCCCCACACCGGTCGCGGCCAGGCGACGTCGCTGGAGCGCCGCGCGATGATGTGGATGTGAAGCTGTGGCACCAGATTGCCGAGCGCTGCGACATTGAGCTTGTCGCATTTGGTGACCTCCTTGAGCGCCCGGCTCACGCGGGCGATCTCGGTCATCAACTGCGCCTGGGCCACCTCGTCGAGGTCGATGATCTCGCTGACGTCGGGCCGGCGCGGCACCAGCAGCAGCCAGGGGTAATGTGCGTCCTTGATCACCAGCACGCGGCTGAGCGGCAGATCGCCGATATTGATGGTGTCTTGTTCGAGCCGGGAGCTCAGCGACCAGTCGGAGGGGGACATTGCGGTTCCATCGGCCCGTTAGCGGAGCGTGGGCTCTTGTCTGTGGCGGGGACGGCCGGTAGGCCGCCTCGCAGTCATACCAAGCCGCCCGGACCGGCGGAAGCGCCACCTAGTCGAAGGTCCAAGGGCGGGACCAGCGACTTGCATTCGGGTCGGTTTGGCGCCAAATAGGGACCGGGAGATTGGCGGTGGACGAGCCTCTCGCCAACCGGGTCAGGTCCGGAAGGAAGCAGCCCTAACGAGGTCTGGATCGGGTCGCTCGTCAGTCTCCTACCTCATTTTTCGGCCGTGCTGCCCTGGCATTCGGGGCGCCACGGCCGGACGAAGGTGGGTCAGGACCGGCGGATGCCGGTCCGGTGTAAGGGGTGTTCCGGGCCAGCCGCATGATCCTGCCCCGTCGCGACCGCCCCGCTCCCTTCCGCAATCCGGCCCCACCAACGCAGCATTGCGGACCGACCGATGAGTGACTCTGGCCTTTCCGCGACGCCGTCCGCTGCTCCCGAGCAGCCGGGCAGCGCGAGCGCGCCGGCCGGCGCCTATCGGGTGCTGGCGCGGAAATATCGTCCCAACAGCTTCGATGATCTGATCGGCCAGGAAGCGGTGGTCCGCACCGTCTCCAACGCGTTCGATACGGGCCGTATTCCGCAAGCCTGGATTCTCACCGGCGTCCGCGGTGTCGGCAAGACCACCACCGCGCGTATCCTCGCCCGGGCGCTGAATTACGAATTGCCGGACGGTTCGGTGAAGGGCCCGACCATCCACATGCCGGTGCACGGCGTGCACTGCAAGGCGATCATGGAAAGCCGGCACATGGATGTGCTGGAGATGGACGCCGCCTCGCACACCGGCGTCGACGATGTCCGCCAGATCAACGACAGCGTGCGCTATGCGCCGGCGAGCGCGCGCTACAAAGTCTATATCATCGACGAAGTGCACATGCTGTCGACGGCGGCGTTCAACGCCTTCCTGAAGACACTGGAGGAGCCGCCGGAGCACGCCAAATTCGTGTTCGCCACCACCGAGATCCGCAAGGTGCCGGTGACGGTGTTGTCGCGCTGCCAGCGCTTCGACCTGCGCCGGGTCGAAGCCGACGTGCTGATGAATCACCTGTCGAATATCGCCCAGAAGGAAGGCGTCGAGGTCGAGCCGGAAGCGCTCGGCATCATCGCCCGTGCGGCCGAAGGATCGGTGCGCGATTCGCTATCCTTGTTCGACCAGGCTATCGCGCACGCGGCCGGTCTGGTGCGCGCCGATGCGGTGCGGCAGATGCTCGGCCTCGCCGACCGCACCCGGGTGATCGAACTGTTCGATGCGCTGGCGCGGGGAGATATCGCCGCCGCGTTCGCTGAATTCCGCGACCAGTACGACACCGGCGCTGACCCGGTGGTGGTGCTTTCCGATCTTGCCGAGTTCGTCAATTTCGTCACCCGCGTGAAGATCGTGCCGGCGATCGCCGACAATGTCGCGTTCGGCGAGACCGAGCGGGTGCGCGGGCGGGAGTTCGCCACCAAGCTGTCGATGCGGGTGCTGTCGCGGATGTGGCAGATGCTGCTGAAGGGCATTGCCGAGGTGCAGGGCGCGACCCGCCCGGCCGCGGCGGCCGAGATGGTGCTGGTGCGGATCGCCTATGCGGCCGATCTGCCGACGCCCGATGAAGCATTGCGGATGCTGGAGCAGAGCGGCGGCGGTGATGCGCCGGCGATCGCCAGCGGTGGTGGCAGCGGCGGCAGCGGCGGTGCGTCTGCTGCGCTGACGTCGGCCCCGGCTCTGTCCGCTCCCAGCGCGGCGATGCCGCGCAGCGCACCGACCATGAGCGCCGCGCCCGCGCCGACCATGTTGCGCGGCGGCCTCGACAGCACGGCGCGCTCGCCGGTCAGCGCACCGGCGCCAGAGCCCGAATCATCGGCGCTGAAGATCTCGACGTTTCCGCAGCTCGTCGCACTGGCTTCCGAGAAGCGCGACGTGATGACCCGTCTGGCGCTCGAAGCCGACGTGCGGCTGGTGCGGATCGAGGACGGACGGCTCGAACTGGCGCTGGAGCCCAGCGCATCGCGCAGCCTGATCAACGATCTCGGCCGCAAGCTCGAGCAATGGACCGGTCGGCGCTGGACCGTGATCGTGTCCAACGAGCCCGGCCAGCCGACGCTGCGCAAGCAGAACGAGGCACAGCAGAACGAACGCGAGCGTGCGGCGGAGAACGATCCGCGGGTCCAGGAAGTGTTGGCGCGATTTCCCGGCGCCAAGCTGACCGTGCGGCGCCTCGCCCCCGAGCCGGTGGAGATCGAGTCTGATATGGACGATCCCTCCGAGCGAATTGACGACGACGATTAGCGATCTGAAAGGAAACCGATCATGGCTGACTTTCTCGGCATGATGAAACAGGCTGCCCAACTGCAGTCGAAGATGAAGGCGATGCAGGCCGAGCTCGACCAGATCGAGGTCGAGGGCCTGTCGGGCGGCGGCCTCGTCAAGGTACGGATGAGCGCCAAGATGGAGGTGCGTGGCATCTCGATCGATCCGTCGCTGATCAAGCCCGACGAGCGCGAAGTGCTCGAAGATCTGCTGGTGGCGGCGCATGGCGACGCCCATCGCAAGGCGGAAGCCGCGATGCAGGAGAAGATGCAGGCGCTGACCGGCGGCCTCGGCCTGCCGCCCGGGCTCGGCCTGGGCTAGTCTTTCTCGCCTTTCGATTCGCGCCTTAGACGCCCGTCTCGGCAATGAGAGTGGCGAAGCGTTGTGTCGTCGCGTCTGATCAACCCACGGAGACGGAGTCCCGATGGCCGGTGCCGCAGGCCCCGAGATCGAACGTCTGATCCAGTTGCTGGCGCGGCTGCCCGGATTGGGACCGCGCTCGGCGCGGCGCGCTGCGCTGCATCTGATCAAGAAGCGCGATGCGCTGATGGCGCCGCTCGCCTCGGCCTTGCAGGTCGCGATCGACAAGATCGAAGTCTGCAGCACCTGCGGCAACATCGACTCGCAGAACCCGTGCACGGTTTGCACCGATCCCCGGCGCGATTCCTCGATCATCGTGGTGGTGGCCGACGTTGCGGATTTGTGGGCGCTCGAACGCGCCTCTGCCACAAACGGCCGGTACCACGTTCTGGGGGCCACGCTCTCGCCGCTCGACGGCGTCGGCCCCGAGGATCTGACGATCGATGCGTTGGTGAAGCGTGCGCATGATCCCGGCGTCGCCGAGATCATTCTGGCGCTCAACGCCACCGTCGATGGCCAGACCACCGCACATTACGTCACCGACCTCTTGCAGGACGCCAACGTCAAAGTGACCCGGCTCGCCCATGGCGTGCCGGTCGGTGGCGAACTCGACTATCTCGACGAAGGGACGCTGTCGGCGGCGATGCGACAGCGCACTTTGTTCTGACTCAACCGGATTGGACCTGATGACTCAGCCACGCTTCACGCTTCCGACGATTGCCGCGCTCGCCCTGACGCTCGTTGCCTCCGGGGTGTCCGCGCAAGATGCGCAGCAGGGCGGGACGCAGGCGGCGTTGCCGAAGCCGACCGCGCTTCGCGTCGGCGATGTGCTCAGCGGTGAACTCAATGCGCTGAAGACCCGGGCCAAGGGCAAGAACGGGCCGGTGTATCAGCTCGTCAGCGAGCCGCGCCGGCTGCCGGCGCCGGCAGGCTTGTGCAATCTCGAGAACGGGCCGGAGACCTTCCAGATCGTGCCGGCCGACGATGCCCAGGCGTCGCAACTGAAGACACACCGCGGCAAGCAGGTTGCGCTGAAGATCGAGTCGGTCAGTTGCGCCAACGAGCCCGGCCAAATGAGCGAAGCCGTGGTGACCAAGTGGAGCCTGCTGAAGTAATCGGCGGGATGATCCGTCAGACCTTCACCGGACCGAGCGCCGCGAAATGGCCGCGGCGCTGCAGCCACGCCAGCAGCAACAGGCTCGGGATCGCGACCGCGACGCAGATCGCGAAGAACGCCGGCCATCCGGTCGCCTTGGCCACATAGCCCGCCCCCGACGACAGATAAGTCCGCCCGACCGCAGCGAGTGCGGTCAGCAGGGCGTATTGGGTGGCGGTGTGCAGCGGGTTCTTACACAGCGCCGACAGATATGCGACGAAGATCACCGTGCCGATCGCGCTGGTGAAGTTCTCGGCGCTGATCGCCAGCGCCAGCGCCCATTGATCGACGCCGACCACGGCGAGCCACGAGAACGACAGGTTGGCGACCGCCTGCAGCAGGCCGCCGATCCACAGGCTGGCGGCGAGCGAATAACGCCGCGCCACGAAGCCGCCCGCAAAGCCGCCGATCAGCGTTGCGGCCAGTCCGACGCCCTTGACGATCGCCGCATAGTCGTTGCGCGTGAAGCCGAGGTCGATCACGAACGGCGCCGTCATGGTGCCGGAGAACGCGTCGGTGAACTTGAACAGCACCACGAAAGCCAGCGCCGCGAACGCGTCCTTGCGGCCGAGGAATTCGGAGAACGCACCGATCGCCGCCTGGGTGACGCGGCGAAACGCGCTTTCGCCGCTGGTTGCAGCTTCGGCCCGCGCCGACTGTTCCGGCTCGGTGGCGAGCAGCGCCGTGACGGTGCCGATCAACACCATCGCGGCCATCGTCACGTAGCCCCACATCCAGGATTCCAGCCGGGTCCGCCCGGTGGATTCGTAGGCGCTGACCAGGAACAGCGCGCCGGCAGTCGAGACCAGCATGCCGATCCGATACGCCGCCACATAGGCGGCCATGCCGGCGGCCTGTTCTTGTTCCGGCAGACTCTCGACCCTGAAGGCATCGACCACGATGTCCTGGGTGGCCGACGTGGTGGCAACCAGCAACGCGCCGATCGCGACGTAGAGCGGCGATTTCGCCGGGTCCGCGAATGCCAGCACCAGGATGGCGGCGATCAGCAGCAGCTGGGCGAACACCAGCCAGCCGCGGCGCCGGCCGAACGTCCGGGTGAACAGCGGCACGTGCAGCGCGTCGACCAGCGGAGCCCAGATGAATTTCAGCGTGTAGGGCGTGCCGACCAACGCGAACAGCCCGATGGTGCCGAGATCGACGCCGGATTCGCGCATCCACACCAGGAGCGTCGAACCGGACAGTGCCAGCGGCAGGCCGGAGGAGAAGCCAAGAAACAGCACCACCAGCACCCGCGGCCGCAAATACACCGCCATCGCCTCGCGCCAGCTCGGCCTGGTGACGGCTACTTGCGACGGCGCCTCGGGATTCGACGCGGGATCGGGAGCATTCATGCGTGGTTGGTAGCAGATTCGACGGAAGCGGGGCATCAAAGTCCGTCATCGCCCGGCTTGTCCGGGCGAACCAGTACTCACCATGACTTGTGTGAAGCACGAGGCCATGCTGGACCATGTCGCCGCTGAGCCACGAAGGCTCTGGGATACTGGGTCGCCCGCATTTGCGGGCGATGACGGCGGGTTGTGTGGCGCGGCCTCAGCTCGGCGCGACTTCGTCAATCTTGAAGGCGCGCGAGGCGAACAGATCGGCGCGATCGGGTGCCAACGGAGCTTCGGGGGCAGGGGCCGATGCGGACTCGGCGGCTTGGTCGGTGAAGTCGAGCTCCTCGATCCGAGCGGCGCGGCGCTCGATTTTGTCGGCGGAGATCAGGATCTGGCGGACGTCGTCGGTGACCTGGCCGAAATGGGTCTGCAGTTTGGTAACGCGCTCGCGCAAGCGCGCCAGATCGTCACCGAGACTGAGCACCTCGGTGCGGATCTGATCGGCGGCGTCGCGCATCCGCGCGTCTTTGAGGATCTGCTGCATCACCTGGATCGCCAGCATCAGCAGCGACGGCGACACCAGCACGACGCGGGCTCGGTAGGCCTTCTGGATCACGTCGTCGAAGCCGTCGTGGATCTCCGCATAGACCGACTCCGACGGCACGAACATCAGCGCGGTGTCCTGGGTCTCGCCCGGGATCAGGTATTTGGACGCGATGTCGTCGACATGGCGCATCACGTCGGTGCGCAGCCGCTGCGCGGCGGCCTTTTTGGCTTCTTCGGTGGTCGCCTCGCGCAGCGCCGTCACCGCTTCCAGCGGAAACTTGGCATCGATGCACAGTGGCCGCTGATCCGGCAGCAGCACCACGCAGTCCGGCCGTTTGCCGGTCGACAGCGTGTATTGGAACGCGAACGAGCCCTTCGGCAGCCCGTCCTGCACGATGGTTTCCATCCGCGCCTGGCCGAACGCGCCGCGTGCCTGCTTGTTGGCGAGCACGTCGCGCAGGGTCGTCACCTGATCGGTCAATTCGGTGAGGTTGTCATGGGCACGGTCAATGATGCCGAGCCGCTCGTGCAGCGCTTGCAGGCTCTGCATGGTGTAGCGGGTCGATTGGGTCAGCGACTGGCCGAACCGGTGGGTGACGCTGTCGAGCCGTTCGCTCATCGCCCGGGCCATCTCGGCCTGACGGCCGGCAAGCGCCCGGCCCATTGCATCGACCCGGCCGTTGGCCTCGTGCTGGGCTCGCATCAACACCGCCAGCCGCTGATCGATCTCCGCGGTCCGCCGCGCGGCGCTGCCGCGGGCCACCAGGACGGCGATGATCGCGAGCAGGGCCAGCGTGAGTGCGGCAAAAGCTGCGCCGGCCATGCCGAGGCTGACCGGCACTTCGCCGAGCCTGAACAGAATCTGGTCCATCGCCGCCGGTGTAGCAGATTGCACAGCCATCAAGAACGAAGATAGAACATGACGCTGAACAGACCTTTAAGGCAGGCCGCGCCGAAAGTGGCAGAAGCTCCGGTCGGTCCCGGATTGACCGCAACGTCGGCGCCGCTTAAATCGCCGCCATGGCCCTACGCGAAATCATCATTCTGCCCGACAAACGGCTGCGCGAGATCTCCAAGCCCGTCACCGAGGTGACGACCGAGATCCGCAAGCTCGCCGACGACATGTTCGAGAGCATGTACGACGCTCCCGGAATCGGGCTGGCGGCGATCCAGATCGCCGAGCCGGTGCGGCTGATCACGATGGATATCGTCCGCAAGGAAGGCGACGGCAAAAGCGATCCGCGCGCCTTCATCAATCCGGAGATCATCGGCGCCTCGTCGGACATGAACGTGTACGAGGAGGGCTGTCTGTCGATCCCGGAATACTACGCCGAGGTCGAACGGCCCAAGACGGTTCGGATCCGCTACACCGACCTCGACGGCAACGTGAAGGAAGAGGATGCGGACGGTCTGTTCGCGACCTGCATCCAGCACGAGATCGACCATCTCAACGGCGTGCTGTTCGTCGATCACCTGTCGAAGCTGAAGCGAGCGATGGTGATCCGCAAGTTCGAGAAGGCTGCCAAGCGCGGCATCAAATACGTCTGAGCGCTCGCGCAGGTGATCGGCCGGCGCGTTGCGACGCTCGGCCCTCCGTCGCCCAGACCTGTCCGGGACTCTGACGCCATGCCGCTTCGCCTCGTCTTCATGGGAACGCCCGAGTTCGCGGTACCGACGCTGCTGGCGCTGGCGGCTCATGGCCACGACATCGCCGCGGTTTATACGCGCGAGCCGAAGCCGGCCGGTCGGGGCATGAAGCTGCAGGAGACGCCGGTGGCGCTAGCCGCGCACCGGCTGCAGGCGCCCGTGCTGACGCCCAAGACGCTGCGCACCGATGAGGCGCTGGCGAACTTCCGCGCCCACGAGGCGGATGCGGCCGTCGTCGTCGCTTATGGCATGATCCTGCCGCAGGCGATTCTCGATGCGCCCGAGCTCGGTTGCTACAATTTGCACGGTTCGTTGCTGCCGCGCTGGCGCGGCGCCGCGCCGCTCAATCGTGCCATCATGGCCGGCGACGCCGAGACCGGCGTGATGGTGATGAAAATGGACGCCGGGCTGGACACCGGCGATGTCGCGATGGCCGAGCGTATCGCCATTACCGACGCCATGACGGTCACCGACGTGCACGATCAGCTCGCCCGGCTCGGCGCCGATCTGATGGTGCGGGCGATGGCGGCGCTGGAGCGCGGCGGGCTGCAGCTCACCAAACAAAGCGAAGACGGCGTCACCTACGCAGCCAAGATCGACAAGGCCGAAGCCAAGATCGATTTCGCCAAGCCAGCGCGCGCGGTGCTGCGCCACATCCACGGCCTGTCGCCGTTTCCGGGCGCGTGGTGCGAACTGCCGATCGAAGGTCAGCCGGTCCGGATCAAGGTGCTGCGCTGCGCGCTCGCCGAGGAGCGCGGCACGCCGGGCGAAGTGATCGGCGACGATCTCACGATTGCTTGCGGCGACGGCGCGATCCGAATCGCGCAATTGCAGCGCGCCGGCAAGCAGCCGATGACCGCCGAGGACTTCCTGCGCGGCACGCCGATCGCGAAGGGTGTGCGAGTGGTTGGCTGAGCCTATTGCACAGCGTCATGCGCGGGCTTGACCCGCGCATCCATCCTCGAAACAAATCTCTCTTGAACGATGGATTGCCGGGTCAAGCCCGGCAATGACACCAAATAGGGTCATGCCCCGCTACAAACTCACCATCGAATATGACGGCGCGCCGTTTTGTGGCTGGCAGTTGCAGCCGGCCCTGCCGTCGGTGCAGGGCGCGCTGGAGGCCGCGGTACTGGCGACCTGCGGCGAGGCCGTGCGGGTGCATGGCGCCGGCCGCACCGACGCCGGCGTCCATGCGCTGGGGCAGGTCGCGCATGTCGATATTCCGAAGCCGTTCCGCGCCGACAAGCTCCGCGATGCGCTGAACGCCCATCTGCGTCCCAACCCGGTCGCTGTGCTGGCGGCCGAAATTGTGCCGGACACATTCGAAGCGCGGTTCTCGGCCGTGCGGCGGCATTATCGCTACCGCATCGCCAACCGCCGCTCCAACCTGGCGCTCGACATCGGCAAGGTGTGGCGGGTGCCGAAGCCGCTCGATACCGACGCGATGCACCGCGCCGCGCAGGTGCTGATCGGCAAGCACGACTTCACGACGTTCCGCGATACCGAATGCCAGGCGGCGTCGCCTGAGAAGACGCTCGATGTGCTCGATGTGATCCGCAACGGCGATGCTGTCGATATCGTCACCAATGCCCGTTCCTACCTGCACAGCCAGGTCCGCTCGATGGTCGGTTCGCTGGTGTGGGTCGGCGAAGGCCGCTGGACCGCGGACGACCTCGCCGCCGCACTCGCCGCGCGTAAGCGCTCCGCCTGCGGCCCGGTCGCGCCGCCGGAGGGGCTGTATCTGATGCAGGTGGATTACTAAGCGCAAAGGGGCGCAAGCATCTCGTTCGTCATTCCGGGATGGGCCGCGAAGCGGCACAGGCCCGGAATCCATAACCCCTCACAGTGAGTATGGATTCCGGGCTCGCGCTACGCGCGCCCCGGAATGACAAAGCGAGGTCGTTGTTACTTGAAATATCTCTCCAGCACGCCGCGATAGATCGCGGTCAGCTTGTCGAGGTCGCTGACCGGCGTGCGTTCGTCGATCTGGTGCATGGTCTGGCCGACCAGGCCGAATTCGACCACCGGGCAGTATTTGGCGATGAAGCGCGCGTCCGAGGTGCCGCCGCCGGTGTTGAGGTCGGGGTTGCTGCCGGTCACTTCGGCGATCGCGGCGCCGACCAGATCGGTGAAGGCGCCGGGCTTGGTGACGAACACGTCGGCGTTCGACGGCAGCCATTCGATCCGGGCGCGGATGCGGTTGGCGCACGCGGCCGCCAGCCTCTGTTCGACCAGCGCCTTCAGCGTCTCCTGGGTGTGGTGATCGTTGAAGCGAATGTTGAACTTGGCGCGCGCCTGTGCCGGGATCACGTTAGTGGCGGTGTTGCCGACATCGACCGAGGTGAATTCCAGGTTCGACGGCTGAAACTGTGCCGAGCCATGGTCGAGCGGCTCGTCGTTCAGCGCGGTGATCAGCCTGGCGATATCCGGCACCGGATTGGCGGCGCGGTGCGGATAGGCGACGTGGCCCTGGACGCCGTCGACGATCAGCACACCGGATTGCGAGCCGCGCCGGCCGATCTTGATGGTGTCGCCGATCGCCTCGACATTGCTCGGCTCGCCGACGATGCAGTGATCGAATCGCTCGCCGCGCTCGGCGGCCCATTGCAGCAGCTTGACGGTGCCGTTGACCGCGACGTCTTCCTCGTCGCCGGTGATCAGGAACGAGATCGAGCCCTTTGACTTGCCGCCGATCGCCGCCAGATAGTCCAGCGTCGCCGCGATCGCGCAGGCGATGCCGCCCTTCATGTCGACCGCACCGCGGCCGTACAGCAGGCCGTCCGCAACGTCGCCCGCGAAGGCGCCGTGAGTCCAGGCGCTGGCTTCACCTGGCGGCACGACATCGGTGTGGCCGGCAAAGCAAAGATGCGGCGCGCCGTCGCCGAGCCGCGCATAAAGATTGTCGATGTCGGCGGTGCCCGGCTCCGAGAAGGTGACGCGATGCACGGTGAACCCTGCACCCTTGAGCAGCGTCTCCAACACATCGAGTGCGCCGGCGTCCGCCGGAGTTACCGAGGGGCAGCGCAGCAGGTCTTGGGCGATCGAAAGCGCAGTCGGAGTCGAGGTCATCAGGTCGGCGTGCCTTGCGGCTCCAGAGGATCCGGGCCGTATTGGTTAGGACCGCGGGTGCCGCGCAGGCAGCCGAGTTCGACGAAGCCCCAGATCGCGATGCCGAGCCCGATCAGTGCCAGCACCAGGCTGACGGGGCTGTCCTCCATGGTCTGGTTGGAGCCGCCGAGCAGGCTCGGGCCGAACCAGAACAGCAGGATCCACCAGCCGCTCTTGTCGCGGTCGTGCAGCCGTTTGATGCCGGTGGCCAGGCCCGACCAGGTGCCGGCAAGGCCGAGTGCGATGGCGATCAACCAGATCAGCAGCGCGCCGCCGGCGAAGCGGAACAGCTGCTCGGGATCGACGCCGCCGAGCCAGGCGATGGCCAGCACTGTGAACACCATCCAGGCGGCGACGTAGATCAGTCCGACCAGCCAGTATTTGGCGCGATTGATCCGACCTCGAAAGCTGAAGAACAGCGTGGTCCAGTCCATTCGCGCCTCCTACAGGTGTCAGTCCCGCAGCAATTCGTTGATCGAGGTCTTGGAGCGGGTGCGCTCGTCGACGCGCTTGACGATCACCGCGCAGGCGGTGGCCGGGCCGGGGGCGCCGTTCTTCATCGGCTTGCCGGGCAGGGTGCCGGGCACCAGCACGGCATATTCCGGCACTTCGCCGACGAAGACTTCGCCGGTCTCGCGGTCGACGATCTTGGTCGAGGCGCCGAGGAAAACGCCCATCGCCAGCACGGCACCCTTGCGCACGATCACGCCCTCGGCGACTTCGGAGCGGGCGCCGATGAAGCAGTCGTCCTCGATGATCACCGGGCCGGCCTGCAGCGGCTCGAGCACGCCGCCGATGCCGGCGCCGCCGGAGATGTGGACGCGCTTGCCGATTTGGGCGCAGGAGCCGACGGTCGCCCAGGTGTCGACCATGGTGCTTTCATCGACGTAAGCGCCGAGATTGACGAAAGACGGCATCAGCACCGCGTTCTTGGCGATAAAGGCGGAGCGGCGCACGATTGCGCCCGGCACGGCGCGGAAGCCGGCTTCGCGGAAGCGGTTCTCGCCCCAGCCCTCGAACTTCGACGGCACCTTGTCCCACCAGTTGGCGCCGCCCGGGCCGCCGGCGATCACGCCCATGTCGTTGAGCCGGAACGACAGCAGCACTGCTTTCTTCAGCCACTGATTGACCGTCCAGGCGCCGGAGTCGTCGCGCTGCGCCACCCGCACCTTGCCCTGGTCGAGCAGATCGAGTGCGTCCTCGACGGCCTGACGAATCTCGCCCTGCGTTGCCGCGGTAACGGTGTCGCGCGCGTCGAAAGCGGCGTTGATGGTAGATTCCAGGGCGGTGAGCGGCATCGACGGGTCCTTGGGAGGCTGATTTCAGGGAGAGTTTTGCGGAGTGTTGTCCGGATTCGCCGGGTCGGAGTCAAGGCGCCGCCGCGTCCCCCAAGTCATCGCCGGCTTGTCCGGGCGATCTAGTATCCTAGAGCATTGGACCGTGGGAGGGCGCCGATGTCGCGTCAGTTTTACGTCTACATCCTGGCCAGTCGGATCAGCGGGACGATCTACGTCGGCGTCACCAATGACCTCGTCCGCCGCATAGCCGAGCACAAATCCAAAGAGGTCGAGGGTTTCACGCTGCGCTACGGCGTCGATCGGCTGGTGTATTTCGAAGTGTTCGACAGTATCGAGAACGCGATCCGGCGCGAGAAGCGACTGAAGAAATGGCCGCGCGAATGGAAGATCAGACTGATCGAGCAGCACAATCCGGATTGGAATGATCTGTACCCCGAGATCGCCGGTCCTGCCTAACTGGTGCACTGGAATACTGGATCGCCCGCATGCGCAGGCGATGACGTCATTACTGGGGAGGCGTGGCGCCTTACTTCGAGGGACTCAGCTTTCCCAAAAACCCTGTCAAATCATCGGTCACGTGATCGACGTGGGCGGCGTCGCGGCCTTCGAGCTCCCAGTCTTCGCGGACCACATCCTGGCTGTCGTCAGGCACCACCAGCACGGTGGTCATGCCGAGCTGGTGCGGCACGGTGAGGTTGCGGGCGAGGTCTTCGAACATCGCGGCGCGGGCCGGGTCGACACCATGGCGATCGAGAAAACGGCGGTAGGTCTGCGGCGCCGGCTTCGGCTCGAGGTCGGCCGCAATGATGTCGAACACCGCCTCGAAATGATGGCCGATGCCGAGCCGTTCCAGCACCTTGCCGGCGTGGGCGGTCGAGCCGTTGGTCAGGATCAGCTTGCGGCCCGGCAGTCGCTCGATCGCATCGCCCATCGCCGGATTCGGCTGCAGCGGCGAATGGTCGATGGCGTGGACATAAGCCAGGTAGTCGTCGGCGTGAACGCCGTGCTCGGTCATCATCCCGCGCATCGTGGTGCCGTAGCGCTTGTAGTAGTCCTTCTGGATACGGAAGGCCTCTTCCGGCGACACTTTCAGCCAGTTGGCGACGAAGTCGCGAATCCGCGCATCGACCTGCTGCCATAGGTTGAGGTGATGCGGGTACAGCGTGTTGTCGAGATCGAACACCCAGGTCTCGACGTGATCGAAGCCGCGTTTGCCGAGTTGCATCATGGGGCGGACAACCTCAATGTCTTGCCGCTACTGAGATCGACGGCCGCGAAGCCGGTGGCGGCGAGGCCGCGCGCCGCGCAGTCTCCCTGTTCGCCGATCTCGAACTTGCTGTCGCGCGTGCACAGCGTCACGCCACCGCCCCAGTTCAGCGCACGGCCCTTGATGGTGACCGGCCGGCCGCTGCCGTCGACCGCTTCGGCGAAGCTGAACACCCGCTTCGGCTGAGCGCCGAGGTCGGGACGCAGGCATTGGCCGGGCGCGACGCCGTACCACCCGCGGCTGGTGATGGTCTTGCCGTCGTCTTCACCGACGGCCGCCATGATCTTGTACTTGGTGTCGTTGCACCAGGTCAGTCCGCTGCCGGAGGGCTGCTGCACTGCCTTGATCATCACGTCGAAGAAATCCGGCGCATCGACGATTTCCGGCTTCAGGCCTCGGCTCTTGAGGAAGGCGGACAGCGCGGCCTGCGTCTTCGGGCCGTCGACGCCGTCGATCGGCGAGGCGTCGTAGCCGGCGATCACCAGCAGCCGCTGGATCGCGGCGAGCTTGGCCTGTTCGTCGTCGTAGCCGGAGTCTTCGGCCAGATACGCGATCTTGTTGCCGTCCTCGGTGTCGGTGGGCTTGATCTCGGTGAAGGCGGCGAGCGTCTGGCCGCCGCGGCATTGCCGCGCGGCGGCGATGACGAAATTGTCCTCGGCGATGCACAGCCGGTCGGTGCCGTTCTGCGGCAGCGGCGAGACGCCGTACACCGGCAGCGCCCGGGCATTCAACATGATGCGGTCGGCATTGAGCGCGCCTTGCACCACGACCCGGCATTGCGCCGGATCGATCCGCAGCCAGCCGCGCGACGCGGTGGTGCCGTTGGAATCGACCCCGATCGCCGTCTCGACCACGTAGCTCATGCGGTTGCAGAGCTTGAGGTCGGCGTGGGCGGCGGAGGCAAGGGCGAGGGTGGTGACAAGGGTGGCGAGGGCGCGCGATCTCCACCCCGTCATGCCCGGCCTTGTGCCGGGCATCCACGTCTTGCTGAGAAAACCGCCGGAAAGACGTGGATGGCCGGGACGAGCCCGGCCATGACGGATGTTGTCGCCGCAGCCCCGCATCACTTGTGGATCAGCGTGCCGGTGCCCTGGTTGGTGAACAATTCGAGCAGCACCGCGTGCGGGACCTTGCCGTCGAGGATGACGACGCCTTCGACGCCCTGTTCGAGCGCGTAGATGCAGGTCTCGACCTTGGGGATCATGCCGCCCGAGATGGTGCCGTCCGCGATCAGCTTGCGGGCATCCTTGATCGACAGTTCGGGGATCAGCTTCTTGTTCTGGTCGAGCACGCCCGGCACGTCGGTCAGCAGCAGCAGGCGCTTGGCCCGCAGCGCACCGGCAACGGCACCGGCGAAGGTGTCGGCGTTGACGTTGAAGGTCTGGCCCGACGCGGAGGTCGCCAGCGGCGCCAGCACCGGGATCAGCTCGTGACCGATCAGCTGGTTGAGCAGGGTCAGGTCGACCTTCTCCGGCTCGCCGACGAAACCGAGGTCGATCACCTCTTCGATCCGCGAATCCGGATCGACCATGGTCCGCGTCGCCTTGGTGGCGGACACCATGTTGCCGTCCTTGCCGCAAAGTCCGACGGCCTTGCCGCCGGCCTCGTTGATGTAGCCGACGAGCTGCTTGTTGATCGAGCCGGCCAGTACCATCTCGACGATCTCGATGGTGGCTGCATCGGTAATACGCAGCCCCGCGGCGAATTCCGACTTGATGCCGAGGCGCTTCAGCATCTGCGCGATCTGCGGGCCGCCGCCGTGCACCACCACCGGGTTCACCGCGGTCTGCTCGAGGAGCACGATGTCGCGCGCGAACGCCTTGGCGGTGTCCTCGGCGCCCATGGCGTGACCGCCGTATTTGATGACGATGGTTTCTTCGTCGTAGCGCTGCATATGCGGCAGCGCTTCGGACAGAATCCGGGCCTGATCGAGCGGGCTGATGACGGGCACGTCGGTCATGAAGCGGTCTTTCGAGCTGAAGGGATGATCTGAACGAGCAATTCCGGGGCCGTTGCGGCGGGACAGATCGCTAGCACTTCGGCGCGGCCGATCCTAGGGGCGGAATCCGCCGCCCGGGCTCGCGCTAGCGTCGTGGCCACAGCGCGGCGACCGCGAGCAGGAGCCAGCTTCCGATCAACACCGAGCCACCGGTCGGCGCCGCCATCGGAAACAGGCCGTGGCCGGTGAACTGCAGCAGCGTCAGCGCTCCGGCGAACAGCGCGGTGCCGAGCACAAAGCCGAAGGTCGCCGCCAGCCCGGCAATCCGGTGGGCGATGCCGCGCTCGACCAGCAGCACGGCCGCCGAAATCGCGCAGGCATGAAACAGCAGCATCGAAGAGGCCGGACCAAGCCGGCTGGCATCCGGCAGATGCGCACTCGCCGCCGCCAGGGCGACACCGGCAGCGCCATAAAGCCCGGCGATCACGATCGGGAGGCGGTGCAGGGCGTTCATCACCGCCGCTCGTCGAGCAGGCGGATCATCGCCGCCCGCAGCTCCGGCATACCGGCGCCAGTGCGTGAGGAGGTGGTCAGCACTTCCGGGAAGGCGGCAGGGTGCTTCGCCAGCGCCGCGAGGGTTGCGGTCACCCGCTCGGCGAGCTCGGCGGCTTTGACCTGATCGGCCTTGGTCAGCACGATCTGGTAGCTGACCGCGGCCTTATCGAGCGTCTTCAGGATGTCGAGGTCGACGTCCTTCAGCCCGTGGCGGCCGTCGATCAGCACATAGACCCGCGCCAGCGTGGCGCGGCCCTGCAGGAAGTGGTGGATCAGCGAGGTCCAGGACGCGACCTTGGCCTTGGAGGCGGCGGCGTAGCCGTAGCCCGGCATGTCGACCAGCCGCAGTCCGGCATTCGGCGGGCCTTCGAAGAAGATCAGCTCCTGAGTTCGGCCCGGGGTGTGGGAGGTTCGGGCCAGGGCGTTGCGGCCGGTGAGCGCGTTGATCAGGCTCGACTTGCCGACATTGGAGCGGCCCGCGAAGGCGACCTCGACACTGCCCATCGGAGGCAGCGTTTCGATCGACGGCGACGCCCAGATGAAATGCCAGTCGCCGGCAAACATCTTGCGGCCGCGTTCGATCAAGTCGGGATCGATGGCGTCGGTCATGCGGCGAGAGTCCAGGGGTAGCGCAAATCTGCGCCCGGCAGGGTCGTCATTCCGGGGCGGGTGCCCCGGAATGACGTGAACGTCAGGTCGTCTTCTTTTTCTTGCTGAAGGTCGATCTCAGATTGTCCAAGAGCTCTACCTTCACGCCGTTGCGCTGCATGATGAAGGCCTGCTGCGCCACCGACAGAGTGTTGTTCCAGGCCCAGTAGATCACCAGACCGGCCGGGAAGTGCGCCAGCATGAAGGTGAAGATCACCGGCATCCAGGCGAAGATCATCTGCTGGGTCGGATCCGGCGGCTGCGGGTTCAGCTTCATCTGGAACCACATCGTGAAGCCCATCACCAGCGGCCAGGCGCCCAGCACCAGATAGTGGCCGAGCACCGGGATCGCGGTCGGATCGTAGGGGATCAGGCCGAACAGGTTGAAGATGTTGGTCGGATCCGGCGCCGACAGGTCGTGAATCCAGCCGAAGAACGGCGCGTGCCGCATTTCGATGGTGACGAACAGAACCTTGTACAGCGAGAAGAACACCGGGATCTGCAGCAGGATCGGAAGACATCCGGCGACCGGATTGATCTTCTCCTTGCGGTAGATCTCCATCATTTCCTGCTGCTGCTTCACCTTGTCGTCGGGGTGGCGCTCCTTGAGCGCAGCAAGCTGCGGCTGGATCGCCTTCATCTTCGCCATCGAGGCGTAGGACTTGTTGGCGAGCGGCAGGAACAGCAGCTTGACCAGCACCGTCACCAGCAGAATGGCGACGCCGAAATTCCCGACCAGGTGGAAGAAGAAGTCCAACGCCAGGAACATCGGCTTGGTGATGAAGTAGAACCAGCCCCAGTCGATCAGCAGATCGAAGTGGTTCAGGCCGAGCTGGCGGTCGTAGCCGCCAAGGCCGGCGAACGGGAAGTTGATGCCGACCACCCGCGCTTCTTTGGCGCCGGCGAACAGCCGGGCGTTCGCGGTGACGGTGCCGCCGATCGGAACGGTGCGGGCGTCTTCGAGATAGTCGGTCTGGTAGGTGGTGACGTTGCCGACCTTGTTGGCCGAGAACCGCGCCTGGAGCTGAGCGCTGGTGTCGGGCAGCAGCGCCGAGGCCCAGTACTTGTCGGTGATGCCGAGCCAGCCGTTGGTCGCCTTGAAGCCGACCGACTTGGCTTCGTCGATCTTGCTGTAGCTGTATTCCTGCAGGCCCTGGTCGCCGAGATAGCCGATCAGGCCTTCGTGCAGGATGTAATAGCCTTCGACATGCGGGGTGCCGTGGCGCGAGATCAGCGCGAACGGATACAGCGTCACCGGAGCGCCACCGGTGTTGGTGACGTCGTCCTTAACGGTGAACAGAAAACGGTCGTCGACGGTGATCTGGCGGCGGAAGGTGAGGCCCTCACCGTTGTCCCATTTCAGCGTGATCGGAGTGGCCGGGGTCAGGGCGCCGGTGCCTGCCTGCTCCCACACCGTGTTGTGGTCCGGCAGCTTGACGCTGGCGCCGGCGGCGCCGACCCAGCCGAATTCGGCATAGTAGGGACGGGCGCTGCCCGACGGCGAGAACAGCTCGATCGGCGGCGACTTCGGATCGACCGTCTCGCGATATTGCGTCAGCGACAGATCATCGATCCGGGCGCCCTTCAGCGCGATCGAACCGGACAGACGGGGCGTTTCGACCTTGATGCGCGGCCCGGCAGCGAGTGCGGCTTCGCGGCTGACGGTCGGGGCGGCGGCCGGCTGCGGGCTGGCCGGAGCGGCGCCCGGCGCACCGGGCGAAGCCGGCGTCGCGCTCGGCTGCGCGGCACCCGGCGTCTGGGTTTCTGCCTGCTGCTTGGCGGCCTGCTGCTGCGCCTGCTGGGCGGCGCGCTGCTTTTCCATCTGCGGGATGTTGAAGAAGTATTGCCAGCCGAGCAGCACGAGGCCCGACAGAACGACGGCGAGGATGGTGTTGCGATTGTCGGACATCGTCGGGTCTCGTCACTCACGCGGGTTTGGGAGAGCGCCGCGCCACCCGCTCGAGCGCGGTGCGCAGATCGCCGAGCATGACGGCAAAGTCGCGGCTCAGCGCCGCACGGCGTCCGACCAGCACATAGTCGCTGTGCGGCAGCAGAAAACCGCGATCCGTCCGCTTCACCAATTCGCGCAGTCTGCGTCGAATTCGATTGCGTTCGGTCGCGGTGCCGATTTTCTTGGTGACGGTAAAGCCGACCCGGATCGGGCCCTGGTCTTCGCGGCGCAGGCTCTGCAGCACGAAGGCAGGTCCGTTGATCCGCAGCCCGCCGGCAACGGCGATGAAATCCGCCCGCTGCCGTAACCGCTCCATCAACAGGTCCCGGGCAAGCCCGATCAGGCGCTCAGACGCTTGCGTCCGCGGGCGCGGCGCGCCGCCAGCACCTTGCGGCCACCGGTGGTGGCGAGACGGGCACGAAAGCCGTGACGGCGCTTGCGCACCAGTTTGCTGGGTTGATAAGTCCGCTTCACGGGTCGTTCTCCGTCGCCGGGTCAGTTATTCATAAGTGGTGGGTAAGCCCGAAGATGTCGGCTCACGAATGAGCCGGATGCAGCCCAATAATGAACCGCCCCGGGCAGAGCCGGGCCATCGCGGACAGTTGGCGCGGCTTATACGGGAGCGTCCTGTTCTCGTCAATTGCACCCCGCACTGCTTTGGACGTGTCGAAACCGCGCGCTCATCTTCACGAATGAGGAAACGGTAATTTGACCTGCTTCTGGCAAAGGAGCATCTTGACATTAAATATTGTCACGATTCCGGCCCGACAGGGCGGTGAGGAGCGGGCCGAGGGCGACAATCGGTGCAGGCAGCGGACAAACAGCCGGAGACGCACGCGTGGCGGCGCGGCCTGGAGCCTAAAATTGGGCTGTCCGGCAAGCTGCTGCTGTTGACGATTCCGCTGATCCTGATCGCCGAAATCCTGATCTACGTGCCGTCGATCGCCAACTATCGGCTGAACCGGCTGAACGACCGCCTCGCCGCCGCCAACACCGCGGCGCTGGTGCTCGATGCATCCCCTTCCGGGCGGGTGCCCGATTCCCTCGCCCAGCAGATTCTCGACTCAATCGAAGCGCGGGCTGTGGCGATCAAGATGGGCCAGCAGCGCCGGCTGCTCGCCAGCTCGAACCTGCCGACCAAGATCGACCACGTCGTCGACATGCGGAACGTCACGCCCTGGGGCGCGATCCTGGATTCTTTCGTGGTGATGCTCGAAAGCGGCAATCCGACCATCCGCGTGGTCGGCCCGGCCGAGGGCAATGCCGAATTCATCGAGGTGGTGATCGACGCCGCGCCGCTGCGGAATGCGATGTATCGGTTCTCCAGCAATCTGCTGCTGGTGTCGCTGACCATCACCAGCCTGACCACGGCGCTGATCTATCTGGCGCTGCACTTCCTGTTCGTGCGGCCGATGCGGCGCCTGACCGCCAACATGGTCAATTTCCGCCGCGATCCGGAAAGCCCGGCCTCGATCGTGGTGCCCGGCCCGCGCGGCGACGAAATCGGCCTCGCCGAGCGGGAATTGTCGGACATGCAGCGCGACCTGGTGTCGATGCTGCATCAGAAGAGCCGTCTCGCTGCGCTCGGCTTGGCGGTGTCGAAGATCAACCACGACCTGCGCAATCTGCTGGCGTCGTCGCAACTGCTGTCGGATCAGCTCTCCAGCGTGCCGGATCCGCGGGTGCAGCGGTTCGCCCCGAAGCTGGTGCGCTCGCTGGAGCGTGCGATCGCGTTCTGCCAGTCGACGCTGTCGTATGGCCGCGCCCAGGAGGCGGCGCCGGACCGCCGCAGCATCCTGATCGAGCCGCTGGTCAACGACGTCCGCGAAACCGCAGGGCTCGCCGACGATGCGTCGGTCACCTGGGTCAGCGCGATCGAGCGCGGCTTGACCATCGATGCCGACCCCGATCAGCTGTTCCGCGTGCTGCTCAACCTGGTGCGCAACGCCGCCCAGGCGCTGGAAGGCCAGCCGCGTAACGACGCCAACCTGCAGCAGATCCGCATCACCGGCCGCCGGGAAGGCTCGGTGACGGTGCTCGAGGTGTCGGATACCGGACCCGGCGTGCCGCAGAAGGCGCGCGATCACCTGTTCGAGGCGTTCCACGGCTCGGTTCGCGCCGGCGGTTCGGGTCTCGGCCTCGCCATCGCGGCCGAGCTGGTGCGGGCCCATGGCGGAGAGATCAAGCTGGTGGAAGGCACGATCGGCGCCACCTTCCGGATCTCGATCCCCGACCGCCCGGTCGATCTGCACAGCCTGCGCAGCGAACGCGCTCGCGCCTAACTCTCTACAATTGAAGATTTTTCGAACTCAGCGGCCGTCCACGCCGGCACGCGTTGGCATGGTCGCAGGCTGCCTTTGCTGCTGATAATCCCCAGGACGGCCGCAGCGTCGTCAATCCGTAAGAAAAGAGCAGCCGGGGCGCTTGCCAATCCGAACCGGAGCCGCTAGCTATGGCGGCCTTCGCAGCGCTTCGCCGCTGCGGAACGCCAGCGGCTCCAGGCCTTAACGCCCAGCGAGCCCGCGGCAGACGCGCCCGTAGCTCAGCTGGATAGAGCACCAGACTACGAATCTGGGGGTCAGAGGTTCGAATCCTTTCGGGCGCGCCATTTCGAATTTTCCCGAACTCGATATTCGTTCAGGCGGCGACACGCCGGGCAATCGCGCTCGCGCTGTCCGGCACAGCGCGGGTCGTGCCGGCCCAGCGCGCCGAGCTGCGTCCCAACTGTAACCCGCAAGATCACATGGCACTCCCCCGGAGATGCGAGATAAGGCGGGACGACGCGGGATATCGTGAGCCAAATCAGGCCGTTGGCGCCGATGTAGTTAGCTCGGAAGCTGGCGGACGGCGCGCAAGATCAAATGGCACGGATGGCGGGCGGGCGCCGAATGCGCCGCCGCGGAAACCCCAATAAATCAGCGACTGCCAACTTCGAAGTCTGACGCGGCGTCAGTGTTTCGCCGAAAACGTCAATCTGGCCGCAAACGCTTGATACACGGGCATTTTAAGCGAGGTGGTCGCCCGTGGTCGCCGATCGAACTCTGACGCCGCCGTTTCAATCCGCCGAGCTAGTCTGCTGTCGGATCGCTCGGATGCACTCCTCCGAGAGCGTCTGCCATCGTGCGTATTGGCGCTCGTAGCTGGCCGGGCCGCCGCTCATGTTGCCGGCTTTCCCGGCCGCGATGAAGTCCACAACAGCCTTCGCCGCACCCGTGCACAGAGCCTTGTCGTGGTCAGCGAGCGGCAATTGTGCCGCGCTCCGAAGCTGTCGGGCGGCGGCGGTCTGCTCCGCATCGATCCGAGCGAGGTCGGCCGTGCCGGTGATCGCAATTCGAGCGTACTTCGCCGCCCGCTTTGTCTCGACGTACCAATCACGAGCCTGATCCCAGTCGCTGGCCATCGCGTTACAGGTGGAAAGAGCCGCCCAGGCCGCCGTCGAAACCATCAGAAAAAGCGCACGCATGCCACCGCCCTCAGTGACCTGTCCTTTAAGACAGTGGAACTAGACCATGGAACCAATAAACGCGACCCCGTCGCTGCTGAACACGTCAACCATCGGCTCAACGAATGGTACTATCCATACCAATCTCAGGCCGAGGCTTTACCTGTGCCTGGTTCTGCAACCACAGATAGAATGTCCCGACAAAGTTGCGCAACGATCAACTTGATCATGGTCCGCCGTTCGTCCGGATCGTCCGTTGCCGCGATGATCTGGTCGTACTTCTGAACGGCAAGGCGGCCGAGGTCGATCGGGGCCAGCGAAACGCGCTGATCCTTGTAAAGCCGCTGAATCGCATCAACGACTCGCCCGAACAACTCGTCATCAATCTGTGAGCCAAATTTGGCTCTTTCCCCTCGGGCGCCCATGCCGAACGCCGAATCCTCGTCCGGTCCGTTGAGCACCCAATCGACGGACACGCCGCACACGCTGGCGAGTTTCTGAAGCGCCAGCGCAGGCGGTTCGGCCGTCCCCGCCATGTAGTGGCCCAGCGTTCGGCTCGGGATTCCGGTCTTTTCAACGACAGTCTTCTTGTCGCCGGCACGCTCCATCGCGCGCCTGATCCGGCCGGCAATCGCCTGCAGCTCCGGTCTCCCTTCCAAAGCATAAACACTGTTGAGCGGCCAAATTTGGCTTGCGAGTCACAAGGTCTCTCAGTTGAGACGGGTGCTGCGCGGTTCGGCGGGCAGGCTTTCGCAGGCGATGGCGTGCGATAGGCGCCAGAACATCCGGGCGAGGCGGGTGAAGGCGATCAGATCGCGCTGCGGGGCCTCGATGGTCGCCGGCAGCGTGACGGTCTCGATGTCGAGGATCTGATCGAACGGCGCGGCGTCGCCGATCGATTGCGCGATCACCGAAACGCACGGCCCATCATCTTCGGCCTCCTGGGCGGTGGTGGGCGCCAGCCCCGGGTACTGCAGCGGCGCGTAGTAAAACTGATAGGCGCCGTGGCCGATCTGCTTCACTACATCGCTCTGCAGCGTCAGCGGGCCGCCGAAACAGATCAGTCGCGACTCCTGCAATTCCTCCGGTTCGAGCTGCTCCAGATCGCAGAGTTCGAGATCGTCACTGACGGTCAGTCCGGGATTGTGCTCGCGCAGCAGCGCGGCGAGCGCCGGCCGGTGTTCGGCATTGGCGGCGAACAGGATCAGGTTTTTCAGCATGACGAGCTCCTGGAGGTGAAGGCGACCTAGCGACCGCGGGCGATCAGGGAAGCGGGACCGGCGTCTTGCCGATCGAGCCTGGCGAAGAAGTCGTGCGGGATCGGCTGGCCGGGCACGATTTCCGCGACGCGCAGCCGCGCCGACGTTGCCGCTTCGCGAGCGAAGTCGACCTCATCTCGCCAGGCGCACAGCATCAGTTCGAGCCGGCCGAATCCGCCATTGTCGGCTGCGAAGGCGCTCGTCGTGGTCTCGACCGTTGTGGCCACCACCCGGCTGTCCGCGGCTGCGATGTCCCGCAGGATCACCGCAACGCCGTCGCCGGAGGCTTGATGTGACGTCATCACCACCAGCGCGTCACGTCCGCCGGTGCGGCCGGCGCGGCGTGCGGTACGCACCAGCGATGCGAAGCCGGGATCGGGGCCGAGGTCGGCCGAGGTGCCCGGCAGATCGTGGACGATCGTCGCCGAGGGCTGCGCGGGATCGCCATGCAGCGTGTGATAGCTGCGCGGCAGCCACACCGTGTCGAGCGTGCTGCGCGACAGCGCGAGGCTCCAGGCCTGGTCGAGCAGATAACCGTCCCAGACGGCGGGATGGGCTTTGGCCAGTCGCCGCCAGCCGAGTAGCAGCGCTTTCGCTGCCTCTGAACGTCCGAAATACAAGGTCCGCGCCGACAGTTCCCAGCGATTCCATCGGTGCAGGGCGACGTCGCAATCGAGCTGCGCCGGCAGGAGCGGCGGCGCCTGCAACAACGCGCCGGCCTCGATATAGAGCAGCGGTTCGGAAAATTGCTCCCAGGCCTGCAGGATGAACTCAGCCTTCTCGTAAGCGAGCAGACGGTCGTCGCATTCGCTCATCAGCGGGCTGATGTGCGCGGCGAGGCCGAGCGACTGAGCGGCGTGCTGCAGCGGCCAGACCAGATCGTCGCAGCCGTGCTGATAGCAGGACACGATCCGAGGCCGGGCTGTCTCGGACGCATCGGCCGCGAGCGTCTCGGCATCGCCCACTCCGCCCCACCACATTTCGTGCGGGCCCTCGGCGCCGCACGGGCCGACGGTGCCGAACTCAGTCAGTTTGGACTTGAGGAAATCGAAGTCGGGATTTTCCCCGAACGGCAGCACCACCACGCAATCCCGCGGCAGCGCGCTGCAGAACAGTTCGGCGCCGGCGCCGCTCATCGGTTCGGTCACGATCATCAGCCCGGCGTCGGGGTCCGGCGTTTCGCCGGGGCGTTGCAGCTGTGCGGGGCCCGCGCGATTCGCCAGCCAGTCCAGCCGTCGCCGCTGCGACGTCCCGAGCCGCAGTCCGGTTGTTTGCAGCAGTTCGGTGAGTTTGGCGGAGGGGGAGGTCGGCATCATGACGCGCTCGTTGAAGGCATGGTCATGACTTCAACGCACCAGGTCGCCGGATCAGGCGCGGCCGGCGCCGGATCCGCTAACCGCCGAGCGGGGTGATTGCGACGGTATAGATGGTGATGCCGTCCGCCGGCTCGACCGGTATCAGCAGGCAGCCGTCGTCGTCTGGGGCGAGGTAGTGCCGTCCGCTGCGGGTCAGCCCGGCGGCGCCAAGACGGTCGGTTGCGACCGGCGCGAACGCTTCGGTGCGCATCGCCTCGGCGGCGGTGCCGCCGCGCTGGATCATCACGCCGTCGATCACGCCCTCCCGCGCCAGCCGCCCCAACGGCACCGCGATCATGGCGATCCGCATCGCGCCAGACAGCGGAATGCGCAGGCGCAGGCCGCCGAAACCGGTGCGCAGCACCGACACTTCCTGCAGCGATCCTGCGCCGTCCGCACCGAACAGACCGATCCGGAGCGCCCCGTGAGGCCTGTCGCCGACCATCTCGCCAGAAAGCTGGCCGGCGCCGAACAACGCATACAGATAGGCATGCGACGGCGAGCGTGCGGCGAAGCTGCCCGCCATCCACATCGGCGGCGGCGACAGCGCACAGGTTGTTGGCAGGCCCCGCAGCACGATCTGATCGCCGATCGCGGCGCTGTGAATCATGGGCGCGAGCGTCTCGGTGCCGAGATTGACGTCGTGCTGAAATGAGCCGAACAACGCCAGTTCTTCCTCGTCGGGCAGCAGCAGCAGGCGGCCGAGCGTCGTGGCGGTCGCGCGCGCGGCGACGCCGGGATCCTGATAGGGATCGAGTCCAACCTCGTGGGCGACACCGCGTGCCGCCGACGCGTAGGTCAGCACCCCCGCTTGGATCTCGGATGTCACCTCGATCTGCGCGGCCCGCCGCGGATCGGGCTCGCGCAGCACGTGACC
The DNA here is from genome assembly GCF_039642825.1 of Rhodopseudomonas sp. P1. Lineage (NCBI taxonomy): Bacteria > Pseudomonadati > Pseudomonadota > Alphaproteobacteria > Hyphomicrobiales > Nitrobacteraceae > Rhodopseudomonas > Rhodopseudomonas sp. P1. The sequence goes on from NZ_CP088006.1 coordinate 696,111, forward strand.
GTCCGCATAGTCGCGCACCGAGCCGTCTGCCGAGCAGCAGATCTGCTCCAAGATCGGCGCGTTGCGGATCAGCGTCCGATTGAGGTGCGGCGTCAGAACGAGGTCGTCGATCAATCCGGAGACGGTGTCCTCCTCGGCGAGGTCGTCCCACGCATCGCCGAGGGCGAGCAGATAGCAGCCGTGAACGCGCAGCTTCAGACCGGCGAGTTTGAAAACGCGGCTCAGCGCCTTCTGCACACTGGCCGAATAGCCGAGATCGACCAGCAACAGATCGGTGCAATCGTCGAGGTCGGGAATCTGCTGCCGGATGTAATCGAGCAGGCGTCCGCGCAGGCCCGCCGCGAGCGTTTCGATCTCGTGTGGCTCAACCAAGCTTGGAAGAGCGTCGGCCAGCTCGATGCCGGTGGCGATTCCGCCGGCGCAGCGTCCAAAATAGTCCGCCAGCGCCGGCGGCAAGATTTTGAGCATGTCCTGCAGCTTCGCCGCGTCGATCCTTGGGATCTTGCGGATCAGTTCGCAGATCGGCCCGATTGTGTCGGCCGACGCAATCAGGCTGACGCGGCGATTGATCTCCAGATAGGCGGCGGGCTCGCCGCGGGTCTGTTGCCACAGGCGGTGCGACAGGAAACCGTCGCGGCCGAGAAACCCGATCGCGACACGGAGGCCGTCGGCTGCAAGTTTGGCGCTGCGTATCGCCACGAATTCGTCGAATGCCGCCAACACCGGCCCGACCACCGTGGCGCCGAGATGATGTGCCGCAGACTTCTCGGCGCTGCGCGCCGCCACCATCCGCCGCAGCGTGCGTGCACCGTGGTCGAGCCTCGTCGGCTGTCCTTTGAACATCAGCTGCTGCAGCGAATCTTCGCGCAGCAACCGCGTTGCGAGCCGCGGGCCGGCTTGCGGATAATGTCGTGGGCGGATGCCGTGCCGCTTCGCGCCGCGGACGTCGGCGTGCTCATTGTCGCCGACATGGTATGCGGAGTCTGCGTCGATACCTTGTTGGCGCAGATAGGTCGCGAATAGATCTTCTGCCTTGCCGCTGCCATGGTCGCAAGACGCGTACAGGAAATCCCACGTCAGCCCCGGACTGCAGGCGCGCAGCAGCCGACCCAGCCGCTCCGTATTCCAATAGGTGTCGGAGATAAAGCCGACACGATTCCCGGTGCGGCGGCGCGCGCGATATTGCTCGAGCATGTCCGGATTGATTCGGCATAGTTCGAGTTCGGCGCTGAATTCGGCTTCGATCAGGTGGTCGAGATCCTCGCGCTTCAGCCCGAACAACCGGAAGGGAAAGCGCGCGTAGATCTGGTCGATGCTGATTTCTGTCGCCTGTCCCCGCGAACGCGCGGCCTCGCGGACACGCGACTCGGCCAGGATGCGATGTTGGACGAAATGTTCAGACATGTTCGGACACAGAGTCGAAACACGCGACAGCTGATAAGTCCGCTCGAACACGCCGGTCGGCGTGGTACAGGCGCGCACCAGAAATGTATCGAAAACATCGAACGACCAGGCGAAACGATTCTCGGCGCAAGGTGTGTGAGCGATAGAAACAAAAGACATAAGGCGAAACTCAATTGTTTGCCTTTGTTCAACGGACGCATGGTACAAATCAGGCGCGTCGATACAGAAAGTCGTCGTGCGATCAGTTGATTGCTTTCACCGAGAACTGACAGATTCGAACATGTGTGATCGTCGGATCGATGAGTTGGAAATTTCTGCGGGCGGAGATGCCGCCTTTGTCGACAGTTCTTCGGCGAATTGATCGCCCCAAGGTCGCTCAGCGGCGGCTTCGACTTTCTGCGCTTCGCTCTTCTATCATCAGCACTGCTGCCCCGATGCTGTCGTGGCCGCGCGCGGCGCGCGGAGCGGCTGTTTGCGGCTCGTGGTCCCGATCAGGGCGGCAAATTTTGCCCGGCGGTGGGCAAATTATTCCACCTAAGTATCTGAAAAAATTGCAAAATCTAGCGCCTGATCGGGAGTGGTGGCGCGTTCAACTCGATGAGCCCGCGTTGGCGGAGTTTTGCCGGGGCTGCGAGTTGGAGGATGCGAGATGAATGGCGCGCTCGATGTTTTGGCCCCCGCCGAAGTCATAGTCGCCGCGACTGCCCCGGCTGATAACGAAGCGTCGGACATGCAGCCGGTCGAGATCGTGCTCGATAGTCCGCCGGTCAGTGCCGAGATGGTGTTCGACGAGGATGCCGATCTGCTCGACCGGCTTGCGACCGACGACGAAGCGGCCTTCAGGATGCTGGTCGAGCGGCACATCGACCGCGCCTATTCGATCGCGCTCCGCATCCTTGGCAATGCGGCCGATGCCGAAGACGTGGTGCAGGACACCATGTTGAAGGTGTGGACGCATCGCGGGCGTTGGCAGCACGGCCGCGCCAAGTTCTCGACCTGGCTGTATCGCGTCGTCAGCAATCGCTGCATTGACCTGCGCCGCAAGCCGCGGACCGAAAACGTCGAAGCTGTCCCCGAAGTGGCGGATACTCAGCCGGATGCGGTTCGCGTGATCGAGCGCAACGAGCTCAGCAATCTGCTCGAAGCCGCGATGCAGCGGCTGCCCGAACAGCAGCGGATCGCGGTGATTCTGTCGTACCACGAGAACATGAGCAACGCTGAGATCGCCGAGGTGATGGACACCACCATCTCCGCGGTGGAGTCGCTGCTTAAGCGCGGGCGTCAGCAGTTGCGCGCACGGCTCAGCGGCGACGAGTCCGAGCTGCGGGCGGCGTTTACCGATTTTTGACCATAACTTTCGCTGCGTCCGCGCTGGTCGCCTGATCGCGGCCGGTCCCTCCGTTTGAGCAATCAGACGGGGACGATCCCGCGTCGTCAGGTGTCATCGCCGCGATGCGGCGGGTTATGCCGTTCAGCACAGGAGCCTTGATATGCCCGCGATCTCGACCAACACGGCGGCCAACTCCGCGGTCCGCTACCTCAACATCAACTCCGCCCAGGAGACCAGCTCGCTGTCGAAATTGGCGAGCGGCTCGCGCATCACCTCGGCGTCCGACGACGCTGCCGGCCTTGCGATCTCGACGCGGATCTCGTCCGACGTCACCACGCTGCAGCAGGCGGCCACCAACGCCTCGCAGGCGGTGGCGATCCTGCAGACCGCTGACGGCGGTGCGTCGAACATCAGCGACATTCTCGCCCGGATGAAGTCGCTGGCTTCGGAATCGGCCTCCGGCACCACCACCGACTCCAGCCGCGCTTACATCAATTCGGAATTCTCTCAGCTCTCGAGCCAGATCGATTCGATCGCGAGCGGCACCCGCTATTCGAGCCAGAGCCTGCTCGACGGCACCAGCGTATTCGCCTCCGGCGTCGCCGTGCTGGTCGGGACGCAGAGCAGCGACTCGATCACCATTACGCTGTCGAACCTCAAGGCTTCGACGCTGGGTGTGTCGACGCTGGACGTTAGCAGCCTGTCCGGCGCCACCACGGCGCTGAGCGCGCTCGACACCGCGATCAACACCGTATCGTCGGCCCGCGCCAGCATCGGCGCGCAGGAGTCGCGGTTCAATTTCAGCGCCGACTCGATCTCGACCCAGACGCAGAATCTGCAGTCGGCGAATTCCGCCATCAAGGACGTCGATATCGCGGCCGAGCAGGCAAAGCTGTCGTCCGCCGAGGTGAAGACCCAGGCGGCGGTGTCGGCCGAAGCCGCGGCGAACCAGATGCCGCAATATCTGCTGAAGCTGCTCGGCTGATGACGTCTATCCGGGCCGGCACCTGCCGGCCCGGCCTTCTCCTGTGATCGGACTTTGGTCATGACCTCGGTCAGCAGCACGACGTCGAGCACCGCCACGACCAGCAGCACGAGTTCGTTGACGTCGTCATCTGGCGTCTCGGTGACGACCTCGGGCAGCTCGACCACCACCAGCGTCGATTGGGATTCGCTGATCGCCTCGGCGGTGAACGCCAAGCTCGCCGCGGCCACTTCGATCTCGACCAAGATCACCGCCAACGAGGCGAAGATCTCGGCCTATCAGACGCTGCAGACCGATCTCTCCAAGCTGTCGTCAGGATTGTCCTCGCTGGCGACCGCGGTGGTCAATTCACTGGCCACCAACGTGTTCGCCACGCGTGCCGCAACGCTGTCGTCGACCGGCGACGTCAGCGCCTCCTCGGCGCTGTCGATGAGCGTCAGTAACGGTGCCGCGACCGGCGACCATACGCTGACGATCAGCCAGATCGCCACCGCCCACAAGGTGATGGGCACGACGCAGTCCAGTCAAACTGACGATCTCGGCTATTCGGGCGTGTTTTCGCTCGGGCTCGCGGGCGGATCCACCGCAGACATCACCGTCACCAGCACGATGTCGCTGCAGGATATCGTCGATGCGGTCAACGCGCAGACCTCGACAACGAACGTCGAGGCCTCGATCGTCCAGGTGTCCTCCGGTGCCTACGAAATGGTGCTGACTGGCACCAAGGATGCGGCCGATATCACCTATTCGAGCAGTTCCGGGACCGACATTCTGAATTCGCTCGGCTTCACCGACAGCTCTGGTGCGTTTGCGAACGTGCTGCAAACCGCTCAGGCGGCGAAGTTCTCGCTCGACGGCATCTCGATGACGCGGGACACCAACGACATTACCGACGTGCTCGCAGGCGTCACCTTCAATTTGCTGCAGGCGACGCCGACCGGCTCGGCCATCAACATCAGCATCGGCACCGACACCAGCCAGATCCAATCGGCACTGACCACCTTCGTCACCAATTACAATACGTATCGGGACGAGGTGATCGCGCAGCAGGCGACCAACTCCGATGGCACGGCATCGGACAGCGCGGTGCTGTTCGGCGACGGGACCATGCGCGATATCACGACCCGGCTGGAAGCCGCGCTGAACACGACGGTGGGCGGGCTGTCGATGAGCGACCTCGGCCTGTCGTTCAACGATCAGAACGAGCTCGAACTCGATACGAGCACGCTGTCGACGATCCTCTCGACCAATCTCAGCGGCGTCACCAAGCTGCTGTCGGCGCAGACCACCACGTCGTCCAGCCAGCTCAGCGTCGTCAACACCGGAACGTCCCCCCAGTCGTTCACGCTGGATCTGACCGTTGATTCCAGCGGAACGCTGAGCAGTGCCTCGGTCGGTGGCGACAGTTCGCTGTTCACGATCAGCGGCAACACGATCATCGGGGCGTCCGGCAGCATCTACGCCGGCATGGCATTCACCTATACCGGCACCACCTCGCAGTCGATCACCGTCACGTCGACATCGGGCATTGCCACGCAAATGTACCAGATCGCCAAGACGGCCTCGGCCAGCACTGGCTCGCTGCAGACGCTGATCACCAATCTGCAGAGCCGCGACAGCGAGCTGCAGCAGCGGGTGGACGACATCACGGCCGCGGCTGCCACGTTCAAGGCGCAGCTGCAGACCCAATACGCCAAATACCAGGCGGCGATCGCGAGCGCCGACAACACGATGACCTATCTCAAGGCCCTGCTTAACGCCAGTTCGAGTAATTGATGACCCAGAATGCAATGGCGCACCGCGCCAATCAGGCTTATCGCGGCACCGCCGTAACCGTTCCTCCGCTGAAGGCCGTGGTGATGTTGCACGGCGGCGCCATCACGTTGCTGCATCAGGCGATCGAGGCGCAGGAGGCGCGCCGATTTGAGCATGGCCACGATTGCCTGGTGCGGGCGACCGCAATTCTCCGTGGCCTGAGCCATCATCTCGATTGCAGCCGTGGTGGCGCCGTCGCCGAGCGGTTGTACGAGACGTACAATGCGCTGGTGCTGGCGGCGCTGCGGTCCTATGGCAGGCCGCATGCCGCCGCCAACCTGCGGCGGATCATCGCGAGCATCGCCGAGTTGCGTGAGGCTTGGGAGTATGTCGCGGTGACGACGCGGCGTTGATGACGATGATCCCCGTAATCGTCTCCACCGAAAACGGATTTCCGGCGGCACGCAATTGCTTTAAGAGGGAGGTGGTAGCCCTCGGCGAGCACAGCATGGACGTTGCGGAACTCGAAGACCTGATCGATCGGCTGGGGGAAGATCCTTCCCGCTGGCCCGATGATCGGCGTCTCGCCGCGGAGAGATTGCTGCAGGAGTCCGCCGCCGCGCGCGCTCTGCTGGCCCAGGCGCGTGCCGTCCGAGAGGCGCTGTCCGCGCCGCCGGTTCGGGCCCCGGCGGGCCTCGCCGACCGGATCGTTGCGGCTGCGATGCGCGCCGAAACGGCCAAGACAACCGCCAAGACCGAGCCTGCCGACGATCGCGCTCCCTCCGAGCCCGCGACTCCCCACGGCTAAGCACGCTCTGTTGCTCCGCCTGATTCTGGCGCGACCATTCCAATGAGCTGCCTCCGAATCAGCCAGCGCGGCGATGAAGTCGGCGCTGCAATTCATCCAAGGTCTTTGAACTGATCCAGATGCTGCGCCGCTTCGTCAGCGGCACGTATCGTCATTTGCCGCCTGGTACGCATGCTGATCGTGCCGGCGCAGCTCCGTTACGTCCTGCTACAGGCAAATTCTGCCGAGCAATCAAATCGTTCTGCCGCCGCGAACGCGCGCCTGATTTGACGGCCTCGCCCGTTTGATCAGCAGACCACCTCGCGATCACCACCACGACGATCACCACACGACCCGAGTCCTCCGCCGCATCCGGCGAAGACAGGATGGCTGCGCCATGACCACGATTTCCAGCGCCGTATCGACGGCCGCCACCACGACCAGCACGACGAGTTCGACCAGTTCGGCGTCTTCGTCGCTGAGCTCGAGCGATTTTCTCAGCCTGCTGGTCAGCGAACTCCAGAACCAAGATCCGCTGAACGCGACCAGCACGACCGATTTCATCAATCAGCTCACCTCCTATGCCAATTTCAGCCAGCAGCAGGAGATCAACTCCAGCATGACGTCGCTGGCGAATTCGTTCTCCAGCCTGGTGACGCTGAATTCCGTCAACTACATCGGCCACACCGTCGAGGCGAAGACCGACACGGCGACGCTGACGGGCGGCTCGGCGACCTTCGGCTACACGCTGTCGTCAGCGGCCTCCGATGTGTCGATCAGCATCAAGGACTCATCCGGCAACACCGTATGGAGCGGCACCGGCTCCGGCAACGCCGGCTCCAACAGCTTCACCTGGGACGGCAAGAATTCGAGCGGCACCCAGCTCGCGGACGGCGGCCAGTACACCATCTCGGTTACCGCGACCGATTCAGCCGGCAACTCCGTCTACAAATATTCCACCGTCAGCGGGACCGTGACCGGCATCGACACCTCGTCGAGCACGCCGGCCCTGCTCGTCAACGGCGTGTCGGTCAGCGCCAGCAACATCATCGGCGTTTCGTCCTGAGTGCGGCCGGAGTAGTATCATGAGTCTCACCGGCGCGCTTTCCTCGGCGATATCTGCGCTCAACGCGCAAAGCCAATCGTTGTCGATGATTTCCGACAACATCGCCAACTCCGACACCACCGGTTACAAAACCACCTCGGCGATGTTCAGTCAGCTGGTGACGGCGTCGAGCAGCGCGACGTCCTACGCGTCCGGCGGCGTCACCGTGGCGGGGCGCGCCAACATCAGCCAGCAGGGACTTCTGGCTGCGACCAGCAACGCGACCGACGTTGCCATCCAGGGCTCCGGCTTTTTCGTCGTGTCGGACCAGACCTCGGGCGGCACAACGTCTTATACCCGAAACGGCGCGTTCTCGATCGACAACGCCGGCTATCTGATCAATAGCGGCTATTACCTGGAAGGCTGGCGCACCGATGCCGACGGCAAGATCGTCGGCGACGCATCGTCGGCGACGCTGTCGCCGATCAACACCAACGTGGCCGCGACCAGCGGCAGCGCCACCACCAAGACCACCTTCGCGGCCAATCTGCCGGCGGATGCGGAGACGGGCGCGACTTATTCGAGCTCGATGACGGTGTACGACTCGCTCGGCACCGCCAACTCGATCCAGGTGACTTGGACCAAGACGGCGTCGAATGCCTGGACGGCAAGCTTCGCCAATCCGACGCTGTCGTCGAGCACCAGCACTACCACGGGTACCACCTCCGGCTCTGTGTCGCTGGCGTTCAACAGCGATGGCTCGCTCGCGTCCACCAGCCCCAGTCCGCCGACGATCTCGGTGTCCGGCTGGACCAACGGTGCCGCAGACAGCACGATCTCGCTCGACCTGGGAACGGTCGGTAAGACCAACGGCCTCACCCAATATGCATCGGGTGAAGCGACGCCGACCATCAACGTCACCAGCATTTCGTCCGACGGTCTGCCTTACGGCAAATTGAGCAGCATCGCGGTCGGCGATGACGGCACGGTCAATGCGACCTATTCGAACGGACAGACCATCGCGATCTACAAGATCGCAGTCGCGACCTTCAAGGATCCCGACGGCCTCTCGGTGAACAGCTACGGCATCTATTCGGCGACCGCGGCGTCTGGCGATGCATCGGTTCAGACCTCCGGCAGCAACGGGGCCGGCAAAATCTACGGCAGCGAACTGGAATCCAGCACCACCGACACCTCGAGCCAGTTCGCCAGCATGATCTCGGCGCAGCAAGCTTATTCGGCAGCCTCGCAGGTGATCACGACGGTGAACAAGATGTTCGACACCCTGATCTCGGCAATGAGGTAGCCGCCATGGTCACTGCCGTCAGCGATGAGACGCATCTCGAATTGCTGCTCAGCCGGTTGGCACGGCTCAAGCTGCTGTCGCAGGCAGTGGACCGCGGCGATCGCAGCCAACTGATCGCGCTGCTGGACGAGGTCGAGAAGATCAAGCGCGAACTCGTCCGAGGCCGCGAGCGGGTCGGCAGCGAGATGGCCCGCGCGACGACGCGGACCACGGCGATCACGGCCTACGCGCGCGGGGCAGGCGCACCCGTGCGGCGTCACTGAATTCGAACAACGGGAATGATGAAGATGGCACAGATTGGCACCCCCACGGTTTCCCCGGTGAGCGATGAGCGCGCGCTGGCGATGATCGCGCTGATCGATGACCTGATCCTGGTGATCGACGACGAGAATGTCGAACTCGCCAAGGGATTGCCCGCGTCGCGGCTGAAGCAGGTCGAGGAGAAGGCGCGGCTCGCCGAGCTGTTCGAGCGCTGGGTGGCTGAATGCACTGGCGGGAATGGCGCGATCCAAGTGCAGAACCGCCAGCTGCGCGACAGACTGCTCGACCGGATTCTTCAGCTCCGTGGCGCAATGGATGAAAACCTGATGCGTCTGCGCGCGGCGATCGAAGCCAGCAATCGCCGCATCGAGGCGGTGATGCAGGCGATCCGCGAGCAACTGGCCGGCAATGCGCCGTATGGCGCCGCCGGGACGCGCACCGCCCGGGCGGTGTCGTGCGGGACCAGCCTTCGCGCCTGATCCAAGCCCAGGGAGGCTCGCGTGTCGCTCAACATCGCCCGCAGCATCGCGTTCAGCGGCCTCGCGGCGACGCAGGTCCAGATCTCAGTGACCTCGGCGAACATCTCGAATGCCGACACGACGGGCTACACCAAGAAGACCGCCGGTCAGGCCAGCAGCGTCACCGGCGGGGTCGGCACCGGCGTCACCGTCACCGGCATCACCAGCTCGGTCGACAAGCTGCTGCTGAAATCGCTGATCGCGGCGAATTCGGATCTGGGCGCGGCCGACACCACCAACAGCTACCTGACCTCGTTGCAGCAGCTCTACGGTTCCTCGGCCAGCGCGACGAGTACCTCGACCGGAACCTCGCTCGCCAATACGCTGGCATCGCTGGAATCGGCGTTGTCGTCGCTCGCGAGCACGCCGACCAGCTCGGCGCTGCAGTCCAATGTGGTCGATGCGCTCGACAGCGTGACGTCGCAATTGCGCGAGACCTCCAGCGGCATCCAGAAATTGCGGTCCAATGCCGACCAGGATATCGCTTCGGCGGTCGGCTCGGTGAACGACGATGTGCAGAAGATCGCCGATCTGAATGCGGCGATCAAACAGGCGGCGGCCGCGGGCCAGTCGACGGCGGATCTCGAAGACAAGCGCAACACCGCGCTGCAGGATCTGTCGTCGCAGATGAATGTCAGCTATTACACGGCGTCGAACGGCGATCTGCAGGTCTATACTGCAACCGGTCAGGCGCTGGTCGACAGCACGGCGCATCCCCTGAGCTACACCACGACGGCGAGCGTCAGCGCTGCGACCAGCTACAGCAGCGGTGGTTTCAGCGGCATCATGCTCAATGGCGTCGATGTCACGTCGCAGATCACGTCGGGCAAAATCGGTGCGCTGGTGACGCTGCGCGACCAGACACTGCCGGCCGCCCAATCGCAACTCGACGAACTGGCACAGCAGCTTGCGACCAGCCTCAATGCCGTGTCCAACAGCCAGACCACGCTGCCGCCGCTGGCGAGCCTGACCGGTACCGCCACGGTCAGCAGTTCGGACGCGTTATCCGCGACGGGCTCGGTGCGTCTCGCGGTCACCGATTCAAGCGGCAAGCTGATCTCCTATAGCGATTTCGATTTGTCGTCCTATTCGAATGTGGGTGATCTGGTGAGCGCCATCAACGGCGTATCCGGGCTGTCGGCCACGATCGATTCCAGCGGGCACCTGAAGATCGCCACGACTGCGTCCAACGCAGGCGTTTCGATTGCGGGGCTCACCAGTTCGGTCGGCAGCGCCGGTGAGAGCTTCTCCGACTATTTCGGCCTCAACGATCTCGTCACCGCCACCGGGGCGTCGGACATCGCGGTCCGCAGCGATATCCTGTCCGGCAAAACGTCGCTGTCGCTGGCGGCACTGTCGTCGTCGGCAACGCTCACCATCGGCAGCTCGGTGCTGTCGTCCGATGGCGCCAGCGCTGCCAATGCGCTGTACGATGTGCTGACCGGATCGACCAGCTTCAAAGCGGTGGGGGGGCTGGCGGCCGTCACCGGCTCGTTTGCCGATTTCGCCTCGACCATCGTTTCCAGCGTCGCGGGGAAAGCGTCGCAGGCGTCCTCGACCTACAGCGCCAAGGAGGCTGCGCAATCGACCTACGCCAATTCGCTGTCGTCGCAGTCCGGCGTCAATCTCGACGAAGAGTCGGCGCGGCTCAGCGAATTGCAGAATAAATACACTGCCGCCTCACAACTGATCCAGGCGATCAATGCGATGTTCACCGCGCTGGTCAGCGCCGTGAGCTCGACCTGACGCTGGAGCCGGCGCATGACGGTGATGCGGGTCGCGACCTTCGCGCAGTCCGGGCAGATGATCGCAGACGCGCTGCGGGTGCAGTCGCGGATGGCGGAGCTGCAGATCCAGGAAGCGTCGGGCGTGAAGTCCGAGAGTTTCGCCGGCTACGGCGCCGACGCCCAGCACGTCGTCAATCTGCAGGTCGGGGTCACCCGCGCGCAGTCTTACATCGATGCGGCGACGCTGGCCGGCGGCAAAGTCCAGGTGATGTACTCTGCGGCCGGCTCGATCGCCGACATCGTGACCCAGCTCCGCTCGCAGCTCAGTGCGGCGTCGACTGGAAGCACCACTGAAGCGACCTCGGCGATCAGCTCGGCGCAGCAGATGCTGCAGCAGGTGGGGTCGCTGCTGAATACCCAGTACGACGGCCAATACGTGTTTGCCGGCAGTAAGATATCGACGCCGCCGGTCGATCTCAGCAGCTTTGCCTCGAGTGCCGGCAGCACCACCACTGCCGACACCAGCTATTACGGCGGCGACGACGCGACCACGTCCGTCCGGGTCAGCGCCGACCAGTCGGTGGCCTACGGCGTCAATGCCGACAACTCCGCGTTCGAGCAGGTGATGCGCGTGCTGCGCTATGTGGCGAACAGTTCGTCGCTGTCCTCTGGCCAGATCGCGACGGCGCTTGATCTGGCGAGTTCCGCGCTCGATGCGACTGCCTCGGTGCAGGAAAGACTCGGAAACGCGGCGTCCGCGATCGAGAATGCCAGTGCGCGGCAGAGCGACTACAAGAGCTTCGCCTCGACGCTGGCGAGTGACCTGACCAGCGTTGACGTCGCTGCGGTCACCGCCGAACTGTCGACCTACCAGTCGCAATTGACCGCGTCGTATTCGGCGATCGGCAAGATCTTCAGTCTTAATCTCGCCAGCTATCTGAAATGACCAGGCGGCGCCGCACCGCCTAGCGGTGGGTGAACTGTGGTGCGCGCTTCTCCAGGAAGGCCTGAATGCCCTCGCGGGCGTCGGTGCTAGCAAAGCGTGCGTGCAGCTCGCGGCGCTCGAACAGGATGCCTTCGGCGAGCGTGCTTTCGAATGCGCGGTTGAGGCTTTCCTTCAGCGCCATCAGGGCTGGGGCGGAGAACGCCGCGATCGTGGTGGCCAGCGCCACGGTCTCGTCGCGCAGCCTGTCGTCATCGACCACGCGCGATACCAGCCCGTAGCGATCGGCCTCTTCGGCGTTGAGCGGTCGCGCCGACAGGCACATGTCCATCGCCTTTGCCTTGCCGATCGCGCGCGGCAAGCGTTGCGTGCCGCCGGCGCCGGGCAGCAGGCCGAGCTTGATTTCCGGCAGCGCGAACCTAGCACTGCGGCCGGCGATCACGATGTCGCAGGCGAGCGCCAGTTCGCAGCCGCCGCCATAAGCGAGGCCGCCCACCGCGGCCAGCACCGGCTTTCGCACCTGACGGATCGTCTCCCAATTGCGGGTGATGAAGTTCGAGCCGTAGACATCGCTATAGCTCCACGCCGCCATCGAGGCGATGTCGGCGCCTGCCGCGAACGCGCGGGCATTTCCGGCGATCACGATCGCGCCGATGCCGTCGTCGGCGTCGAACGTCAGAAGGGCAGTGCCGAGCGCATCCATCAGCGCGTCGTTCAGCGCGTTGAGGACTTCCGGCCGGTTGAGCGTGATGATGCCGACCCGGCCTTGGGTTTCGGTGATAATGGGATTGGACGACAAGGTCGTGCTCCGTGGTCGGTGTGCGCTTTAAAGATCGTCCTGCTGCAGCATCTCGCGCAGCCGGAATTTCTGGATCTTGCCGGACGGTGTTGCCGGCATCGCGTCGCGAACCACGAGGCGCTCGGGGATGTATTGCAGCGCCAGCTTCTGCGCCTTGAGAAACTCGACTATGGCGGCGAAGTCGATGCTCGCCCCGGTCTTCGGCACCACCACGGCGCAGGCGCGCTCGCCGAGCCGTTCGTCCGGATAGGCCACGATTGCCACCTGGGCGACGGCGGGATGCTTGTAGAGCAGCGCCTCGATCTCGACGACCGGGATGTTCTCGCCGCCGCGGATGATCACGTCCTTGCTGCGGCCGCTGATCCGGATGTAGCCGTCGGCGGTCATGTAGGCGAGGTCGCCGGTGTCGAACCAGCCATCGGCATCGGTGCCGTTCCAGTGGGGCCGCTTCAGATAGCCGCCGAAATTCGAGCACGACCGCACCACCAGCCGGCCGATCTGGTTCGGCGGCAGCGCCTTGCCGTCGCCGTCGATCACTTTGACCTCGACGCCGGGCAGCGGACAGCCGTCGGTGGTCGAGGCGAGCTTGTCGTCGTCGTCGAGCTTGATCAGCGTCACCGCGCCGTTTTCGGTCATGCCCCATGCCGAGACGATCTTGGCGCCGAGACCTGCCTGAGCCTGTTCGACCAGCGGCCCGGGAATCGGCGCGCCGGCGCAGAGGAAAGTCTTCAGGCTCGGCACCGGCTCGCCGCTCTCCTTCACGACGCGCGTCAGATCAGTGAGGAACGGCGTCGACGCCATTGTGAAGGTGACGCGCTCCGCACGGATCAGCTCGGCGGCTTTGGCCGGATCCCAGATGTCCTGCAGCACTGCGCTGGCGCGCAGCATGATCGGCATCATCAGGCCGTACATGAAGCCGGTCTGGTGTGCCATCGGCGACGCCATCAGGATCACGTCGGACTCGCGAAGCGCGAGCCGCTGCGCGTAGGGCACGATATTGGCCATCAGCGTGTTGGCGCTGTGCATCACGCCTTTCGGCTCGCCGGTGGTGCCGGAGGTGTAGATCAGTTGTGTGATGTCGTCAGGAGAAGGACGGCTACCTTGCAAGATTGCCGCGGCGTCCGGCTGCTTCTCCCATTCCGGCGTGGTCAGCAGCGTGTCGAAATCGTCCGCGCCGCCGCCATCGACCACTACGATGGTTCGAAGCGCCGGCAGATCAGGCTGCAGGCCGCGCGCCATGGCTTCATGATCGAAGCCACGGAAGCTCTTTGGCACCACCAGCACCTTGGCTTCGCCGTGCTTCAGCATGAACGACAGCTCGCGCTCACGGAAGATCGGCATCAGCGGGTTGAGAACCGCGCCGATCCGCGAGCAGGCGAGATACAGCACGGTGAACTGCCACCAGTTCGGCAGTTGCATCGCGACGACGTCGCCGCGGCCGACGCCGAGCCGGCTGAGGCCAACGGCGACGCGATCGGCCAGCGTCGCGAGCTCGCGGTAGCTGAAGCGGCGAACCGCGCCGCTATCGAGCCGGACCGCGGTCAGGGCGATCTTGTCGGGACAATGCGCCACGCAGGCGTCGAGATCGTCGTTGATGGTGCGGTCGTGCCACAGGCCGGCGGCGATGCTCGCGGCGCGGCGTGGCGGCAGCAGAACGGCGTCGAACTCCATGTTTCCCCCGGAATAATTATTAGTTATGGATGCAGAATGTCTCGGCGGCGCCTCCGTTCAGGCCGGCACTGCGGCGCGGCCGGCGCGGTGGCGCGCGATGATCGTCTTCATGATCTGCGCGGTGCCGTCGCCGATCTGAAAGCCGAGCACGTCGCGCAGCCGCTGCTCCATCGGGCCGCGGTCATAGCCGCCGTGGCCGTGCATCAGCAGACATTGATGGATCACGTCGTAGGCGAGTTTCGGCGCCCACCATTTGCACATTGCGGCCTCGGCACTGTGCGGCGCGCCGTGGTCCTTCAGCCACAGCGCCTGCAGGCAGAGCAGTCGCGCGGCCTCCACCTGGGTGTCGAGGTCGGCGAGCGGATGCGACACGCCCTGAAACGCCGACAGCGGTTTGCCGAACGCCTGCCGCTCGGCGACGTGCGCCCAGGTTTCCTCGAGCGCGACGCGCGCGACGGCGAGCACTTGCAGGCCGATCAGTGCGCGCGAGAAGTCGAAGCCCTGCATCACCTGGACGAAGCCTTTGTTCTCGTCGCCAAGCCGATGCGCGGCCGGGACGCGCACGTTCTCGAAGAACAGCGAGCCGCGGCCGATCGCGCGCTGGCCGTGGCAGTCGAACCTGTTGCGGGTGATGCCGGGCAGGTCCATCGGGATCAGCAGTGCGGTGACGCCGTGTGCGCCGGACTCGATCGAGCCGGTGCGGCCGAACACCACCGCGGCGTCGGCCTGATCGGCTGCGGAGATCGAGGTCTTCTCGCCATTGACGATGTAGTCGTCGCCGTCGCGCTCGATCCGCAGCCGCAGGTTCGCCGCATCCGAGCCGCCGCGCGGTTCGGTCAGCGCGATCGCGAACAGCGCGTCGCCGGCGATCAGCTTCGTCAGCCACGGCTGCACGATCTCGCGCTGGCCGTGCTGCGATAGGATCTGACCGTTCAGTGAGGCGAGCAGATTGACGTAGGACATGCTGAGGTCGGCGCGCGCGATCTCCTCGTGGATCACGCCGGCCGCGAGGCTGCCCATGCCGAGCCCGCCGCAAGCTTCCGGCAGTTCGGGTGCGATGAAGCCCATCTCGCCCATCGCCTTCATCAAGCCGCGGTCGAGCACCCGCGTGCGGTCGCGTTCCTGAAATCCCGGCGCGATCCGGTCGGCGGCGAACCGCCGGGCCTGCGCGGCCAGCGCCACGAGGTCTTCATTCAAATATGGATTCATGCCTCGCCCTCCTTGAGAATTCGAGCGCCGGCGTTGCCGGCGCCGTTCGTCGGCGGGAGAGCGGTTATTTGATGTACTTGCGGAATTCGGGCTTACGCTTCTCCTGCAGCGCCTTGACGCCTTCGCGCGATTCCTCTGTGTCGTAATAGAGCTTCAGCGCGTACATCCCCATGCCGGCGATGCCGGCTTGATGCGCGGTGTCCATGTTGAAGCTGCGTTTGGCGATGGCCAGTGCGGTCGGTGACCGCTCGCACAGTTCCTCGCCCCACTTCTGCACTTCGGCGTCGAGCTCCTCGTGCGGCACGCAGAGATTGGCGAGGCCCATCGCCTCGGCTTCCTTGCCCGAGTAACGCCGGCACATGTACCAGATCTCGCGGGCCTTCTTTTCTCCGACGACGCGGGCCAGGAACGCGGTGCCGTAGCCGGGATCGACCGAGCCCATCTTCGGGCCGACCTGGCCGAAGATCGCCTTCTCCGAACAGATCGTCAGGTCGCAGATCGTCGCCAGCACATTTCCGCCGCCGATCGCATAGCCCTGGACGCGGGCGATCACCGGCTTGGGCACGTCGCGGATCGCTGTGTGCAGTTCTTCCATCGGCAGCCCGACGGTGCCGCGACCGTCGTAATTGCCGTCGTGGGTGGACTGATCGCCGCCGGTGCAGAAAGCGCGGTCGCCGGCGCCGGCCAGTACGATCGCCCCGACGTCCTTGTCGTAGCCGGCCTTGTACAGCGCCTTGATTAGCTCGTCGCAGGTGGTGCCGCGGAACGCATTCATCTTGTCCGGACGGTTGATGATGATCCACGCCACGCCGTTGCGGATTTCATAGATCAGGTCTTCGAACTGCATCGGAATCCTCCCGTTATTGTTGATTGGGCTCAGCCGTTCATCGTCAGGCCGCCGGAGACGCTCAGCACCTGGCCGGTGATGAAGCCGGCGTCATCGCTACCGAAGAAAGCGATCGCGCCGGCGAGATCGTCGGGCTTGCCGAGCCGGCCGAGTGGGATCGCCTTGGTGAAGGCCTCGATCAGCTTCTCCGGATTGGCGGCGCCGGAAGTCACGCCGGCGAGCAGCGCGGTGTCGGTCGGCCCCGGGCAGACGACGTTGACGGTAATGCCGTGGCGGGCGTGTTCGCGTGCCAAGGTCTTGGAGAATGCGACGAGGCCGCCTTTGCAGGCGGCGTACACCGCTTCGCCCGACGAGCCGACGCGCGCTGCGTCAGAGGCGATGTTGACAATGCGGCCGTAGCGCCGCTCGACCATGCCGGGCAGCACCGCGTGATGCATGTGCAGGGCGCCGGTGAGGTTGATGGCGATCAGTCGCTCCCATTCGCCCGGCTCGCTCTTGGTGAACGGCTTGAAGATGTCCCAACCGGCGTTGTTGACCAGAATGTCCACCGGCCCAAGTTTGTCCGCCGTCGTCGCGATCGCGGTGTCGACACTTTTGCGGTCGGCGATGTCGCAGCGGATCGCTTCGGCCGCGCCACCCGCGGCGCAGATCTCGCCGGCGATCTTCTCGGCGGCGTCGAGATTGAGGTCGAGCACCGCGACTTTGGCACCGTCCTGCGCAAACCGGCGACACGTCGCCCCGCCGATGCCGCCGCCACCACCCGTGATCACCGCCGTCTTGTTCTGTAGCCGCGCCATCCTCGCTCGCTCCTCTTTGATTCTGATCTATTTTTCCCCAGGAAGCCCGCGGTCGAAGCTGGCAACTAGGACAATATATTGTTATATTTAGTCAGCCTTGCGAAGATGCGTCAAGACGGTCGATGATGGCAAATAAGCGCAAAAATTCCGATAATGCTGCAGATGCGAAGATGGAGTTGGCCAACCGGCTGTTCTTTCGTCTCTATCAATGCGCAAATATGTTGCATAAAACCGGCACGCGGGCGGTCGAAGCCGAGGGGCTGACGACGCAGCAATGGGCGGTGCTCGGAGCGCTGTCGCGACCCGCTGTGGCGAGCGGCATGAGCATCGGCGATCTGGCCCGCTATCTGATGGTCAGCCGGCAGAATCTCACCGGCCTGATCGGTCGCATGGAGCGCGACGGTCATGTCGCGGTCGTTCCGGACGAGCGCGATCGCCGCTCACGGCTGGTGACGATGACCAAGTCCGGGCGTCACGTCTGGGAGGTGCTCGCGCAGCCGAAGATCCGGGCGTATTACGGCGAAGTGCTCGGCGATTTTTCGATCAATGATGTCACCCACACGCTGCACTACCTGCTCAAGATCCTCGGCAACATGAAGCGTCTCGACGATGGCGCTGCGGGCGAAGCTGTGGCGACGGGGCTGGAATGACTTTGGTCAAGGCGCGCGGGCGTCATCCAACGTCTATCGGGTGGAAGCGATAACAAGACGAGGGGGCGGAGGCGATGAAGGCGGCATTCATGACCGGTCACGGCGGCAACGAGGTGATCGAGGTCGGCGATCGCCCGACGCCGCAGCGCCGCCCGGGTGAAGTGCTGGTGCGGATGCGCGCCGCGACCGTCAACCGCGTCGACCTCTACATGCGCGACAGCGGCGCCGGCATCACCCACAGCCTGCCGCAGATCATGGGGGTGGATGGGGCTGGCGTGATCGAGGAGGCGGACACGCCGGAGCTGATCGGGCGGCGGGTGACGCTGTATCCGGGCATTGTCTGCGGTTCTTGCGAATTCTGCCGCCGCGGCGAGCCGGTGCTGTGCGCCAAGATGAGCCTGCTCGGCGAGCATCGCGACGGCACCATGGCTGAGTATGTCTGCGTGCCGGCCGGAAACGCACTGCCGATCCCCGACCGGCTCGATTTCGCCCAGGCCGCGGCGCTCGGCGTGAACTATCTCACGGCGTGGCGGATGCTGTTCACCAAGGCGAAGCTGCAGCCGGGCGAAACCGTGCTGGTGTTCGGGGTTGGTGGCGGCGTGTCGCTCGCGGCGATGCAGATTGCTGCGGCCGCCGGCGCCCGTGTGTTGGCGACCTCCCGCAGCGCCGACAAGCTGGCGCGGGCCCGGGCGCTCGGCGCCGATGCGGTGATCGATGCGCCGGCCGACAAGATCCCCGCCGCGGTGATGGAGTTGACCGGCGGCCGCGGCGCCGACGTGGTGATCGAGAATATCGGCGGCGCGATGTGGAGCGCGGCGCTGAAATCGCTGGTGCGCGGCGGGCGGGTCGCGACCTGCGGTGCCACGATCGGCGATCAGCCTCCGGCCGATTTGCGCCGGGTGTTCATCCGCCAGCTTCAGATCTTCGGCTCGACCCTCGGCAACCCGAGTGAACTTTCCGAGCTGATCGCCTGGTGCGATGCCGGAAAGCTGACGCCGCCGATCGATCTGCGCTATCCACTCGGCGATATCCGCGCCGCATTCGATCATCTCGAATCCGGTAGCCAGTTCGGCAAGATCGCGATCGACATCTGAGCCTCGCTGCTACGGAGCGCCGTCCGTCGCGTGTCGGCTCTCCATCGCCAAATTTGATCCGCATCAAATTAATTTCCGCATTCCAATACTAGATTACATTTAAATCGCCGGACCGGAAAATGGCCGGCAGCGCGACCCCGGCAGAGCCGCCGGGCAGGGAGGACGACCGGCATGCTCGACAGGCCGCATCACACCACGGCGGACATCATCGCCCGTTGCGAGGCGCTGTTCTCCGACCTCAGCTTCACCGCCGCCCGCGAATGGAAGGCCGCAGAGCCCGGCCGCATCGTGGTCGGCTTTCTGCCCTACTACGCTCCCCGCGAGCTGGTCCACGCCGCCGGCGGATTGCCGCTCGGGATTTTCGGTGGCGGCGACCAGCTCGAAGTCATCCACGGCGACGCCTACTATCAGAGCTACATCTGCCGAATTCCGCGTTCGACCATCGAGCTCGGCGTCTCCGGCCGGCTCGATTTCGTCGACGGCATGATGTTCCCATCGATCTGCGACGTGATCCGCAATCTGTCGGGGATGTGGAAGCTGATGTTCCCGTCCAAGGGCGCGCGCTACATCGACCTGCCGCACAATTTCGACGACGATCTCGGCGGCGAGTTCTATGTCAGCGAGCTGCGCGAAACCTGCGAATGGCTGTCGAGCCTCACCGGCAAGCCGATCACCTCCGATGCGATCCGCGCCTCGATCGCGGTGTTCAACGACAATCGCCGGCTGGTCCGTGCGCTGTATCAACTGCGCGCCGACGAGCCGTGGAACGTGCCGTCGGCGGAACTCTATCTGCTGCTCCGCGCCGGCATGGTGATCCCGGTCGAGGAGCACAACCAGATGCTCGCGGACTATCTGGCGGCGGTTCGCCTGCAGCAGCGGCCGATCAAGGACAATTCGCGGGTGGTGATCTGTGGCATGTTCTGCGAGCAGCCGCCGCTGAACCTGATCAAGTCGATCGAGCTGTCGGGTTGCTACATCGTCGACGACGACTTCATTCTGGTGACGCGCTGGGAGAATTCCGACGTCGCGCTCGACGGCGATCCGTTGCGAAATCTCGCTCGCGCCTATCTGCACGATTCCAAATCGACGCCGCCGAAATACGAGCCGGACGAGGCCAAGAAGGGGTTGTATCTGGTCGACAGCGTGCGGAAGAACCGGGCCGAAGGCGTGATCTTCGCCATGACGTCGTTCTGCGATCCCGGCCTGCTCGAGCGGCCGATGCTGCAAGCGGTGCTGAAGAGCCACGGCATTCCGCAGATCGCGTTCAAATACGCCGAGAATTCCGGCCAGATGCAGCCAATCCGCGAGCAGGCCGGCACCTTCGCCGATTCGATCAAATTGTGGAGCGGAGCATGACCGTCATCGTCGGACCGAAGACCAAGCCGCCGGAAGCCATCAAGGACGCGTCGATGGCGCGGCAGAAGCAGATGGTCAACGCCCACTACGACCGCCTCGCGAGCGCCAAGGAGCGCGGCGAGAAGGTGGCTGCGACCTTCGTGCCGGGCAATCTCAACGAGCTGCTGATGTGCTTCGACATGGTCAACAACCTGCCGGAGGTCAACGCGATCCAGAATGGGCTGCGGCGGCAAAGCGGCGGCTACGTGATGGAGGCGGAAAAACTCGGCCATTCCGAGGACGTCTGCACCTACGTCAAATCCGACATCGGCATGATGGCCAAGGGCAATATCGGCCCGAACGGCAAGCCGCTGCCGGATCCGGACGTGCTGCTGCTATCCTACACCGGCTGCTTCACATTCATGAAATGGTTCGAGCTGCTGCGCCGGCAGTACAAATGCGAGACCATCATGTTCCAGACGCCGTATCTGGCCGACGGCCGGATCACCAAGGACATGGTCAGCTACATGGTCAAGCAGCTCCGGCAAGACGTGATCCCGAAGCTGGAGCGGATCTCAGGCGTTAAATTCGACATCGACCGGCTGCGCGAATATTTGCGCAAGTCCGCCAAGGCCGAGGACGATCACGTCTGGGTGCTGCAATCAGCCAAGCAAAGGCCGTCGCCGATCGACGCTTATTTCGGCGGGATCTATTACATCGGGCCGATCTTCGGCGCCTTCCGCGGCACCGACGACGCGATCGAGTACTACAAATTCCTGCGCGCCGAGGTCGAACAGCGGATCGCGCAAGGTAAGGGGCCGGTGACGCCCGACGGCGACATGGGGCCGGAGCGCTACCGCCTGGTGGTGGAAGGGCCGCCGAACTACACCAACTTTCGCCAGTTCTGGAAAATGTTCTACGACGAAGGCGCGGTCGTCGTCGCCTCGAGCTACACCAAGGTCGGGGGCACCTATGATTACGGCTTCCGCCACGATCCGGATCGGCCGCTGGAGTCGCTCGCCGAATACTGCCTCAACGTCTACACCAATCGCAATTTACCGATGCGGGTGGACATGCTGGAGAACTACATCAACGAATACCAAGCGGACGGCCTTCTGATCAATTCGATCAAGAGCTGCAATTCGTTCTCCGCCGGCCAGCTCCTGATGATGCGCGAGGTCGAGAAGCGCACCGGCAAGCCGGCGGCGTTCATCGAGACCGATCTGGTCGACCCGCGCTATTTCTCCGCCGCCAACGTCAAGAATCGGCTGGAGAGCTATTTCCAGATGATCGAGCAGAAGCGCGCGGGCTTCCGCAGCGCCGCCTGAGGAGCGCAACGATGCGGACTTTCGTTGGAATCGATCTCGGCTCCACCACCACCAAGGCGGTGCTGATGGACGACAACAAGGAGGTGATCGGGCGCGGCATCACCAATTCTCGCTCGAACTACGCCACCGCGGCGCGCGTCGCCTCCGAAGAGGCGCGGATCGATGCCCGCTTCACGTTGTTCCGCAGGGCCCTTCACGTCGGCGAGGCCGGCCACGAGCACAGCGCCGAGTTCCTAGCGGCGCTGGAGCGTAACTTCCGGCTGATTCAGTTTCTCGAGCAGCTCGACGATCTGGAGGAGACGTGTCATCGCCAGCTTGAGGCGGATCGCTTCAAGTCGATTGCCGGCCCGCTGCAGGAGGCGCTGCACGTCATCTTCGCCCGGCTGCGGCAGGAGGCGGCCTCGCTCTATGCCCCCGGCGCCAAGCGCAAGTCGGATTTTTTCCGTGACATCGCCGGCTCACGGTTTCATGTCCACGCCGAAGCGGTGGCCCGCGAGATGGGCATCGCCCTCGACATGGTGCTGAACGCCTACGACAAGTCGATCATCGAAGTCGAGAATCGGCCACCGGGTGGCGACCTCAGCGACAAGTTTCGCCGTGCCGTAGCCCGGATGCTGGCTGCGGATTCGCACGCGGCCGACGGCGAAGGCGATTTCGCCGCGATGATCGAATCGGCGCTCGGGATCGAGCTGGAGGAGACCTATCTGGTCGGCACCGGCTACGGCCGGGTGACGCTGCCGTTCTCCAAGGAGCACATTCGTTCCGAGATCCTGTGCCACGGCCTCGGCGCCCACATGATGTATCCCGGCACGCGCACCGTGCTCGACATCGGCGGGCAGGATACCAAGGGCATTCAGATCGACGGTCACGGCATCGTCGAGAATTTTCAGATGAACGATCGCTGCGCTGCCGGCTGCGGCCGCTATCTCGGCTACATCGCCGACGAGATGAACATGGGGCTGCATGAGCTCGGCCCGCTGGCGATGCAGTCCAATCGCCCGGCGCGGATCAATTCGACCTGCACGGTGTTCGCCGGCGCCGAATTGCGCGATCGGCTGTCGCTCGGCGAAAAACGCGAGGACATTCTCGCCGGCCTGCACCGCGCCATCATCCTGCGGGCGATCTCGATCATCTCGCGCTCGGGCGGCGTCACCGATCAGTTCACCTTCACCGGCGGCGTCGCCAAGAACGAGGCGGCGGTGCGCGAGCTGCGCAAGCTGATCCAGGAGAACTACGGCGAGGTGACGATCAACATCAATCCGGACTCGATCTACACCGGCGCACTCGGCGCCTCCGAATTCGCCCGCCGCGCCGTTGCGGCGTGAGTGGTGGGCGCTTGGTTGATCGAACGTCCGGCCGGACTTGCGAGGAGGAAACGATGACCATCACGTCGGGGATCGATGTCGGGACCGGGGCCATCAAGGTGGTGGCGTTCGCGGTCGAGGGCGACCAGGAGCGTTGCCTCGGCAAGCGGGTCGAGCGGGTGCGGCAGCGCGATCCCTTGAAGCTCGCCGGCGACATCTACGATGATCTGCTGAAAGAGACGGGTCTGGCGCGCGCCGACGTCGCCTATTGTGCCACAACCGGCGAGGGCGAGGCGCTCACCTTCCACACCGGGCACTTCTACTCGATGACGACGCATGCCCGCGGCGCGATCTATCTCAATCCGGGCAGCCGCGCGGTGCTGGACACCGGCGCGCTGCATGGCCGCGCGATCCGCATGGACGAGCGCGGCAAGGTGCTGGCCTACAAGATGACCAGTCAATGCGCCTCGGGCTCCGGGCAGTTCCTGGAGAACATCGCCCGCTATCTTGGCATCGCGCAGGACGAGATCGGTTCGCTGTCGCAGCGTGCCGACAATCCGGAGAAAGTCTCCGGCATCTGCGCCGTGCTGGCCGAGACCGACGTCATCAACATGGTGTCGCGTGGGATTTCGTCGCCGAACATTCTGCGCGGCATCCATGAATCGATGGCCGACCGGCTCGCCAAGCTGCTCAAGACCCTCGGTAGCCTCGATGGCACGGTGCAGATGACCGGCGGTCTGGCACTCGACGCCGGGCTGGTCGAGGCGATGAAGGACGCTGTGGTCAAGGCCAAGGTCGACGTCGCGATCGAGAGCCATCCGGACGCGATTTATGCCGGGGCGATCGGCGCAGCGCTGTGGGGAGCCTTCCGTCACAAGAGGCTTGCCGACATGGCCCGCGCCGCCTGATAATTGCGATCAGCCTGAAGCCGGGTGGATGCCGATATCGACATTCCCAACCGGCGAACGGAAAGCGGCGTCAAGATCGCTTCCGGACAACCATAAAGGCGATCAGGAGGAAACCATGAATGCCGCCGCGGTCACGCCGCCACCCGAGAAATTCAATTTCGCCGAACACCTGCTGCAGACCAACCGCGTGCGGCCGGACAAGACGGCGTTCGTCGACGACGTCTCGTCGCTGAGCTTCGCGCAGCTCGAAGTAAAGGCGCGTCAGCTCGCGTCTGCCTTGCGCGCGATCGGCGTCAAACGCGAAGAGCGCGTGCTGTTGCTGATGCTCGACGGCACCGATTGGCCGGTGTCGTTTCTCGGCGCAATCTACGCAGGCGTCGTCCCGGTCGCGGTCAACACGCTGCTCACCGCCGATGACTACGCCTACATGCTGGAGCATTCGCGCGCCCAGGCGGTGCTGGTCAGCGGCGCGCTGCACCCGGTGCTGAAGGCGGCGCTGACCAAGAGCGATCACGAGGTGCAGCGGGTCATCGTCTCGCGCCCCGCGGCGCCGCTGGAGCCGGGCGAGGTCGATTTCGCCGCGTTCGTCGGCGCCCAGGCGCCGCTGGAGAAGCCCGCCGCCACCCAGGCGGATGATCCGGCGTTCTGGCTGTATTCGTCGGGATCGACCGGACGGCCGAAGGGTGTGGTGCACACCCACGCCAATCCGTACTGGACCTCGGAGCTGTACGGTCGCCACACGCTGCATCTGCGCGAAGACGACGTCTGTTTCTCGGCGGCGAAGCTGTTTTTCGCCTACGGCCTCGGCAACGCGCTGACGTTTCCGATGACGGTCGGCGCGACCACGCTGCTGATGGGCGAGCGGCCGACCCCGGACGCGGTGTTCAAGCGCTGGCTGGGCGGCGTCGGCGGAGTGAAGCCGACCGTGTTCTACGGCGCGCCCACCGGTTACGCCGGCATGCTGGCCGCGCCAAACCTGCCATCGCGCGACCAAGTGGCGTTGCGGCTCGCGTCGTCTGCGGGCGAAGCGCTGCCGGCGGAGATCGGGCAGCGGTTCCAGCGCCATTTCGGCATCGACATCGTCGACGGCATCGGCTCGACCGAGATGTTGCACATCTTCTTGTCGAACTTGCCGGACCGGGTGCGCTACGGCACCACCGGATGGCCGGTACCGGGCTATCAGATCGAGCTGCGCGGCGACGGCGGCGGCCCTGTCGCCGACGGTGAGCCGGGCGATCTCTACATTCACGGCCCGTCGTCGGCGACGATGTACTGGGGCAACCGGGCCAAGAGCCGCGACACCTTTCAGGGCGGCTGGACCAAGAGCGGCGACAAATACGTCCGCAACGACGACGGCTCCTACACCTATGCGGGCCGCACCGACGACATGCTGAAGGTCAGCGGCATCTATGTCAGCCCGTTCGAGATCGAAGCGACGCTGGTGCAGCATCCCGGCGTGCTCGAAGCCGCCGTGGTCGGCGTCGCCGACGAGCACGGCCTGACCAAGCCGAAGGCCTATGTGGTGGCCCGGCCGGGTCAGACTCTGTCCGAGACCGAACTGAAGACTTTCATCAAGGATCGATTGGCGCCGTACAAATATCCGCGCAGCACGGTGTTCGTCGCAGAACTGCCGAAGACGGCGACCGGCAAGATCCAGCGCTTCAAGCTGCGCGAGGGCGTGTTGGGCTGAACGGGGAGGAGGGCGACATGGCGCTGATGATCAACGAGGACTGCACGGCCTGCGACGCGTGCCGGCCGGTGTGTCCGAACCAGGCGATCTCGGCCAGCGACACGATCTACGCGGTCGATGCGCTCCGCTGCACCGAATGTGTCGGTGCCGAGGACGAGCCTCAGTGTCAGCTCGTCTGCCCCGCCGATTGCATCGTGCCCAATCCGGATTGGCGCGAGACGCCCGAGCAGTTGCAGGACAAGTACCAGCAGCTGCATTCCTGAGATCGGCTGCGCCGCAAAACGGCGCTGCCTGAAAGCCCGGTCGAGGGCTACGCCCGTCCGGCCGACGAATGCCGGGCCGGGGCACCGTTCGGACCGCGCTCCACCTTGCGGCGTTCGGTGTCGATTACCTTGAGCAGCGAGGTGATCGACACCGACCGCAGCGTCGTCATCGCGATTTCGTCGATGTCGCGCAGAACCTTGTGCAGCGCCCGGCTCTCTTCATGCTCGTCCGAGGCGGCCTCCTGCAGGTCGAGCCCGGTGTCTTCGAACAGCGCGATGATATCGAGCAGGGTGACGCGCTTGGGATTGCCGGCGAACCGATAGCCGCCGCCAGGGCCGCGCACCGACTCGATCAGCCGCGCCCGTACCAAAGTGCGCAGCACCTTGGCCAGATGATTGAGCGAGATGTCGTATTTGTCGGCGATGTCGCCGGCCGAAACCTGACGATCCGGATTCGCCGCGAGCTCGAGCACGGCGTACAGTCCACACATCGTCGATTTCTGCAGCCGCATCGGCGTCAATCTTCGTGTTGGTCTCGACCACAAACCGCGCGAGCGTGTCGGGGTGGTGTGATCAGTCGAGATTCTTTTCCATTCCGATGAACCGGCCGACCATCAGGCCCTGGCTGCGGAAGAACGCCATGACGAGCTGGTTGTCGTGCTCGATCATCGTGCGAACCTTCCTCACCCCCGCCTGAGTGAAAATTAGACAAATCTCTTCAAAGAGTTGCGTGCCGATACTGTTCACCCTTATCGCAGGATCGACGGTCAACGCAAACACCCAGCCGCAGCTTTCCGCACCGAACTCGAAATCCCGCACTTCGCCGCAGATGAAGCCGACCACCTCGCCCTTCAGCTCGGCGACCAGGAAGGCGCGGCAGCCGGTGCGGCTCTGCGAGAAGCTCTCAAACAGGCTCTGCCAATACCGCGGCTTGGCTTCGCCGGTCGCAGCCTCGTCGATCGCCACCACGCGCGCCACGTCCGTCGCAGCAGCGGGCCGGATCTGCACATCGCGGCACGGCTCCGCCGCGGTGATGCTGCTTGCGCCACTCATCGCGTTGTCCTCCCTCGTGGTGCCGCGTGATCCCGGCTCCTGATGCGGATTATGCAGCCACGGCGCCGGGCGTCGATTGATCTTTGAGACGAGGCGGTTCAGACGCCCAGCATGGTTCTGACCATCTCCTGATCGGCGAGCAGCTCGGCCGAGGTGCCTTCGAACACCACCTGTCCCTTGGTCAGCACGACGTGGCGGTCGACCAGGTCGACCAGATCGTCGAGGTTCTTGTCGACGATCACGATCGAGATGCCCTTGCAGGCGATGATGCCGAGCGTTTCCCAGATCGCGTCGCGCATCTTGGGCGCAAGACCTTCGGTCGCTTCGTCGATCAGCAGGATGCTGGGATTGCTGAGCAGCACCCGGCCGATCGTCAGCATCTGCTGCTCGCCGCCGGACAGCTGATTGCCCCAGATCCGCCGCCGCTCGAATAGCCGCGGAAACATCTGGTAGATCGCCTCCTGGGTCCAATCGATCCGACCGTCAGGACCCGGGCGCGCCGCAAACAGCAGGTTTTCCTCGACCGACAGGTTCGGGAAGATGCCGCGGCCTTCCGGCACGAACCCCATGCCGGCACGTGCCTTGATATTGGCCCGTGCATCGGTGACGTCACGGCCGTCGAGCAGGATCGCGCCGCGCTTCGGCTTCAGTAGCCCCATCAGCGTCCGCAGCAGCGTCGTTTTGCCCATGCCGTTGCGGCCGAGCAGGCTGACGGTCTCACCGCGGCCGACGTGGAAGTTCACGCCGCGCAGGATGTGGCTGGGTCCGTAGAAGGTGTCGATGCCGCGTGCATCCAGCATCGCCTGTGCCGCTGCGGTCATGCCGACTCCTTCATCTTGGCGTGATGGCCGAGATAGGCTTCGAGCACGGCTTCGTTGCGCCGGATCTCGTCGGGCCGGCCGCGGGCGAGCAACTTGCCCTGCACCAGCACCGTCAGCGTATCGGCAGCGGCGAAGACCGCATCCATGTCGTGTTCGATCACGATCACGGTGTGGTCGCGCACCAGGTCGCGCAGCAGCGCCACCACCCGCTGGGTCTCCTCCGGCCCCATCCCGGCCAGCGGCTCGTCGAGGATCAAGAGATCGGCGCCGCTGGCGATCAGCATTGCGATTTCGAGCTGCCGCTGCTCGCCATTCGACATCCGTCCGGCAATGATATCACCGCGATCGGCGAGTCCTGCGACCCGCAGGGCGCGGTCGACCGCGGCGTGTTCGCGCGCCCGATACGGCGCATCGCGCAGCCGCCACAGCGCGCCCTTGTCGAGCTGCGCCGCGAGCACGCAGTTCTCGCGCACGGTGAAGCGCGGGAAGATATTGGTGCGCTGATAGGAGCGGCCGAGGCCGGCGCGGGCGATCCGGTAGGCCGGCCAGCCGGTGACGTCGAGCTCGTCGATCTGCACACTGCCGGCGCTGGCCGGCAGCGCGCCGGACAACAGGTTGGTGAAGGTGGTCTTGCCGGCGCCGTTGGGGCCGATGATGGCGTGGACCTTGTTGGGCTCGAACGTCACGGTGACGTCGCTGACTGCCGCGATGCCGTTGAAGTTCTTGCTGAGATGGCTGGTCGCCAGCGCCTTCGCGGTCTTCGCCGGACGCTGCGGTTCGTCCACCGGAGGCCGCGCGGGTGTGGCCTGCGGCTGCTTGCGCCGCCAGTTCAGCAAACCGGCGAGGCCGTCCGGCGACATCAGCACCGCGGCGATCAGCGTCGCGCCGGTGCCGAGCCGCCAATGGTCGGCGACCAGCGAGCCGACGATGCTGGCGGTCTTCAATAGTTCTTCCAGCGACGAGTAGGCGAGCGCGCCGAGGATCGGGCCGAATAGCGTGCCGGCGCCGCCCAGCACTACCATCATGATGGCAAGGCCCGATTGATGCCAGTTGAGCAGGTCGGGCGTGACGAAACCGTCGATCGATGCGAACAGCG
Organism: Rhodopseudomonas sp. P1; assembly: GCF_039642825.1. Lineage (NCBI taxonomy): Bacteria > Pseudomonadati > Pseudomonadota > Alphaproteobacteria > Hyphomicrobiales > Nitrobacteraceae > Rhodopseudomonas > Rhodopseudomonas sp. P1. The sequence goes on from NZ_CP088006.1 coordinate 725,037, forward strand.
CACCGGCGAGCCCCGCCACCATCCCGGCGATGGTGAAGGCGGCGAGCTTGTAGCGATAGGTGTCGTAGCCGAGCGAGCTCATCCGCACCTCGTTGGCGCGGATGCCCTGCAGCACCCGGCCGAACGGCGAACGCACCAGTGCCAGCAGCAGGCCGTAGGCGGCGATCAGCACGACGATGCAGACGTAATAGAACTGCCGGCGGTCGGAGAAATCCAGCAGCGTCAGACCGCCCAGCGTCAGCTCGGGCTTGACGTTGATGTAGGCCCCGTCCGACCCCTTGGCGATGTCGGTGTCGTGGAACAGCGCGAACAGCATCTGGCCGGCGGCCAGCGTCACCATGATGAAGTAGAAGCCGCGCGTCAGGGTCGCGAACGCGCCGACCACCAGCGCGGCAAGCCCGCCGGCCAGCAGCCCGGCGCCGAGCGCGACGATGACGTTGGCGGCTTCCGCTTCCGGCGAGACGAAATACACCGCATAGGCGCCGCAGCCGAAGAACGCGGCGTGGCCGAAACTGACCAGGCCGGTGACGCCGATCAGCAGGTCAAGGCTGAGCACGAAGGTCGCGATGATCACGATCCGTGTCATCAGCTTCACCGGATACGGCCCAGCGACGAACGGCAGCGCCAGCAGGCAGCCGAGCAGCACCGTGAAGAACAGGACGACGACGAGGTTGGGACGGGTCAGCATCGTCAGGCCCGCCCGAATAGCCCGGCCGGCCGGATCACCAGCACGAGTGCCATCAGCGCGTAGATGATGATGCTGGAGAACTGCGGCAGGAACACCTTGCCGAAGGCGTCGGCCATGCCGATCAACAGCGAGCCGATGAATGCGCCGCGGACCGAGCCGATGCCGCCGATCACCACGACCACGAAGGAGATGATCAGCACGCGGTCGCCGATGCCCGGATAGGCGCTCTCGACCGGGGCCGCCAGCATGCCGGCGGTCGCGGCCAGTGCGACGCCGGTGGCGAACACCATGCGGAAGATCAACCGCGAGTCGAAGCCGAGCGCCTCGACCATCTCGCGGTTGGATTCTGCCGCACGGATTAGGCGGCCGATCCGGGTCTTCTGAATCACCAGCGCCATTGCGATGGCCAGCGCGACGCAGATCGCCATCAAGGCCAGCCGATAGACCGGATAGCTGAGGCCTTCGGTGAGCCGGACGCTGTGCGCCAGATAGCCAGGCGCCGGGATCGAGTGCGGATACGAACCCCACACCACCTGCTGGAATTCGTTGAAGATCAGGATCAGCGCGAAAGTCAGCAGCACCTGCTGCAGGTGATCGCGATCGTAGAGGTGGCGGATGAACAGCCACTCGATCGCCAGACCGAGCAGGAAGGCGAGCGGGATGCCGGCAACCAGTGCCAGAAAGACGTCGCCGAACATGCCGGTCAGCGACAGCGCCAGATAGGCGCCGAGCATGTAGAACGAGCCGTGCGAGAGATTGATGACGCCGAGAATGCCGAACACCAGTGTCAGGCCGCTGGCGGCCAGAAAGATCACCAGTCCGGTCTGAAGGCCGTTCAGCGCCTGGATCAGAATGAGACTCATGGGAACCTGTCACCGATGTCGGTCGTGCAGGGCCGCGGACGGCGACGATGCGCCGGCCGCTGCCGCAACCCTCAGTCGGGCAGTTATCAGCTCAGCTTGCAGCCGATCGCTTCGTCGGCCACCGCCGGTGCGGCGAGGCCGAGATTGACGCTCTTGCCGCCCTTCAGCTCGCGCAGATAGAAGTTCTGCACCGGGTTATGCGCGGCCGACAGTTTGAACGGTCCGCGCGGGCTGGCGAAGCTCGCCGCTGCCATCGCGGCATTGAGCTCCTTGCGCTTAGCGACGTCTCCGCCGACCGCCTTGAGGCCGGCGTCGAGCAGTTGCCCGGCGTCCCAGCCCTGCACCGCAAAGACGTCCGGCGGAATCTTGTAGGCCGCCTCGAACGATTTGACGAACGCCTGGTTCTCGGCGTTGTCGAGGTCGCTGACGTAGTGCAGCACGGTCTTGATGCCGTCGCCGGCTGGGCCGGCCGCGGCTTCGACGCCATCGGTGAGGAAGCCAGGTCCCCACAGCGGAATGCCAAGATTGGCCGCCGCATAGTCCTTGATGAATTTCAGCGCGCCGCCGCCGGAGAAGAACGCATAGACGCAATCCGGCTTCAGCGATGCGATTTCGGCCAGCGCCGACTGGAATTCGACGTCGGGAAACGCGATGGTGATGTCCTTGACCACTTCGCCCTTGCCGGCGGTGAACGACTTCTTGAAGCCGGACACCATCTCTTCGCCTGCCGCATACTTCCAGGTGACCGTGACGGCCTTCTTCAGGCCGGCTTTGATCATGGCATCGCCGGTGGCACGGCCGATCTGGCCGTTCGCGAACGAGGTGCGGAATACGTTGGGGGCGCACATCGCGCGGGTGATAATGTCGGCTCCGGCGTTCGGCACGATGGTCGGAATGCCGTCCTCGCGGGCGATCTTCACCATCGCCATCGCCACGCCGGAATGCACCGTGCCGATCAGCACGTCGGCCTTCTCGCTCTGGATCAGTTTAGTGGTGAGTTCGGTAGCCTTCGGCGGCGCGGATTCATCGTCGACTTTGACGAAGCTGATGCTGCGGCCGCCGAGCTTTCCGCCCTGCGACTGCACATACAGCTCGAGCCCGCGGGTGATGGCTTCGCCGAGCGGCGCATAAGTCCCGCTATAGGGGAGCAGCAGGCCGACCTTCAGGGCGCCGGCTTGCGCGTAGGACGGGCGAATAAACGGGCCGCAGGCCAGCGCGGCACCAGCCGACGCTCCGAGCGACAACAGACGACGTCGATCGATCATGGTAGTCCTCCCCTCGGTCTTCCCTTCGCGAGCGATCAGCTCGTCATTTTGCTTTTTCGGTACTTTATTGCGACTATTACATCGGGCCAGATCATTTTGCGAGACGCCAATGAGGCCGATGGTCGCATCGTCAGTCTTGCTGATGTTGCGCTGCACCCGCAAGCGCCGACTTGGTTGTCATCGTCCGCTGCCGGCGGCGGCGCGTCCATAGACCACGCGGCCAGCGCGCGTGTTTTCCGTCGCGTCCACTCCGCCGGGCGTCATCTCGCGCAGCAGATAGCGCTGCAGTTTGCCGCTCGATGTCTTCGGCAGATCGTCCATGATCTGAATCCAGCGCGGATATTTCCATGGCCCGATCGCAGACTTGACGTGGTCTTTCAGCTCCTCGAACAGTGTGCCGGGATCGACCTCGGCACAGCACGACAGCACGACGAACGCTTTTGGCTTGACAAGCCCGTCGACGTCCTCGGCGGGGATCACCGCAGCTTCCAGCACCTTGGGGTGGCTCATCAGCGCCTGTTCGATTTCGAACGGTGACACCCAGATGCCGCTGACCTTGAAGATGTCGTCGGTTCGTCCGCAATAGGTGTAAACGCCATCGACGCGCCGGTGATATTTGTCGCCTGTCCGGGTCCACTCACCGACGAATGTAGTGCGTGTCTTGTCGCGCTGATTCCAATAGCCCGCGGCGGCTGAGCGGCCGTTCACCAGCAATTCGCCGATCTCGCCGTCGGCGACGTCGTCTCCGCTTTCGTCGACCAGCCGCAGCCGGTAGCCGTCGACCGGCACCCCTGACGTTCCGTATTCCACGGCGTGTGGGAGGTTGGTCAGGAACAGGTGGCCCATCTCGGTCGAGCCAACGCCGTTGACGATGTCGCGGCCGAAACGATTGCGCCAGTTGAGCCCGACCTGCGCCGGCAGCGGTTCACCGGCAGAGACGCACAGGCGCAGCCGGTCCGGGAGTGCCTCAGTGCGAGAGCGCGGATCGGCCAGCATTGCTGCGTACAGTGTCGGCACCGCGAACAGCATCGTCGGGTGGTGTGCCTGCAAAGTATCGAACACCGAGCCGGCAGTCGGTCGCTCGGGGTACAGCACCGAGGTGGCGCCGATCCCCATGGTGCAGAACATCGCGTTGCCGAGCCCATAGGCGAAAAACAGCTTGGCTGCCGAGAACACCACGTCGTCTTCGCGGTAGCCGATCCGCCGGCCGGCATTTTCGGCCATGACGCGCGGACTCGAATGCACGTGCATCACGCCTTTCGGCATTCCCGTGGTGCCGGAGGAATATTGCCAATAGGCGATGTCGTCGGCGCAGGTCGCCGCGGGTGCGCCGCCTTCGTGCTCGGCATCCAGCAGCTCAGCCAGTTGCAAAGTCGGTGGCGGAGCATCGCCGACGGCTACAATCGTGCGCAAATGTGGCAGATCGGCCGCGGCCTCCTCGATCGCCGGCAGGAACTCCGACGACGCGAACACCGCCTTGGATCGCGAATCTTCCAGCAGGTAGCGATACTGATCGGCATTCAGCCGGGTGTTGAGCAGCACCGGAACGATCCCGGCGCGGATCGCGCCCCAGAACAGGATCGGGAAGTCGACGGTGTCCTTGAGCACCAGCGCAATGCGGTTTTCCTGCTCGACGCCGAGGCGTGCCAGCATCGGGCCGACGCGTGCGACGGCGTCGCCCAGTTCGCCAAAACTCAAGCTGCGCTGCGGATCGATGAAGGCGATTTTGCCGCCCCGGCCTTCCGCAACGTTGCGGTCGACGAAATCGACAGCCGCGTTGTAGTCGCGTAGCGGCATGGTTCCCTCCGCCGTCTGTGAATTGGAGTGATCTAAGCGTCCGCCCGGAGTGATCTCCTTGATTTTTGCCAAGCGCTTAGTCGGCTGTTGCGGCGTGACGATCGCTTGACTTTGGTCATGGATGCCGTCCTCCCGCACCGACAGTCTTGCGGCGAGGGAGCGACCCATGGATGAAGCGATGCTGCGACGCCGCAAGCGGCTGCTCTGCCTGAACGTCAATGGCCGATGGCGCGAGGACGCGGTTACCGACGACATGTTGCTGGTCGATTACTTGCGCGATATCGCCGGGCTCACCGGCGTCAAGACGGGATGCGACGGCGGCGAGTGCGGTGCTTGCACCGTGCTGATCGACGGCGAAGCAACTCCGTCGTGCCTGGTGCTGGCGGTGCGCTGCGAGGGACGTCACGTCGAGACGGTCGAGGGCTTGGCGGCGAATGGGCGGCTGCACCGGCTGCAGCAGACATTTCACGAGCGGCTCGGGGCCCAATGCGGCTTCTGCACGCCCGGCATGATCATGGCGGCCGAAGGTCTGTTGCGCCGCAATCCGTCCCCGACCGACGAAGAGATCAGGACGGCTCTGTCCGGTAATCTCTGCCGTTGCACCGGCTACGCCAAGATCGTCGAATCGGTGCAGGCCGCCGCGGAGATCGCGCCATGAGCGGTCCCGCGTTTCAGGGGGGGCTCGACCGTGCCGGCGTTCCGCTGGTCGACGGCATCGATAAAGTCACCGGGCGAGCGCGTTATACCGCCGATCTCGATCATGCCGGCGCACTGGTCGCGCGCATTCTGCGCAGTCCGATCAGTCATGGCGAGATCGTCCGGCTGGATATCAGCAAGGCACTCGCGCTGAAGGGCGTCGCGGCGATCGTCACCGGTGAGGACTGCGCAATCACCTACGGTGTTCTGCCGATCGCGATGAACGAATATCCGATGGCGCGCGATCGGGTCCGGTATCGAGGCGAACCGATCGCCGCGGTGGCAGCTGTCGACGAAGAGACGGCACAGCGCGCGCTCGACCTGATCGAATGCGAGTTCCGAAAGCTCCCGACCTACTACGAGTCCGAGGCTGCACGCGCCCCGGATGCCTGGCTGCTGCACGACAACAAGTCGGGCAATATCGAACGCGAAGTTCACAACGAGTTCGGCGATCTCGCCGCGGGCTTCGAAGCCGCCGACCTGATCCGGACCCACACGCACCATTGTGCGGAGGTCAACCACGCCCAGATCGAGCCGCATGCCTGCCTGATGGATTACGATCCGGCCACCGGGAGGCTCACCGCCCAGAGTGTGTCACAGGTCGGCTATTATCTGCACCTGATGCTGGCGCGCTGCCTCGAGATCGATCCGTCGCTTGTGCGGGTGATCAAGCCGTTCGTCGGCGGCGGCTTCGGCGCGCGGGTGGAAGTGCTGAACTTCGAGGTGATCGCCGCGCTGCTGGCGCGTAAGGCCGGCGGCAAAGTGTCGATGCGGCTGAGCCGTGAAGAGACCTTCATCACCCACCGCGCCCGGCCGCAGACTGACATCACCTTGACGATCGGCATGCGCCGCGATGGCCGGTTCACCGCCTGCTCATGCGAGGTGGTGCAGCGCGGCGGTGCCTATGCGGGGTACGGCATTGTCACCATCCTGTATGCCGGCGCGCTGCTGCAGGGTTTGTACGACATTCCGGCGGTCAAATACGACGGCTACCGCGTCTATACCAACTTGCCGCCGTGCGGCGCGATGCGCGGGCACGGCTCGGTCGACGTCCGTCACGCCTTCGAGAATCTGGTCGACCGGATGGCGCGTGAACTCGGCCTCGATCCTTTTGCGGTGCGCCGTGCCAATCTGCTGGCGGCGCCGACGCGCACGCTCAACGATCTGATGGTCAAAAGCTACGGCCTCGCCGAGTGTCTCGACAAGGTCGAGCATGCCAGCGGCTGGCGCGAGCGGATCGGCCGGTTGCCGCCGGGCAAAGGCCTCGGCATGGCCTGCTCGCACTATGTCAGCGGCTCGGCCAAGCCGATTCATTTCACCGGCGAGCCCCACGCGGTGGTGGCGCTGCGGCTCGATTTCGACGGTGGCGTCACCGCGCTGACCGGTGCCGCTGATATCGGCCAGGGATCGTCCACCGTGGTGGCGATCACGGTCGCCGAAACGCTGGGCATCGCGCTGAACCGGGTCCGGGTGATCTCCGGCGACTCCGCCATCACTCCGAAGGACAATGGCGCCTATTCGTCGCGCATCACCTTCATGGTCGGCAACGCCGCCATCGATGCGGCGACGAAGTTGAAACAGCTCCTGATCGCGGCGGCAGCCCGCAAGCTCGAAGCTGCGCCGGAGCAGATCGAGTGCGCCGGCGAGAGCTTCTTCATCGGCAGCGGTGCCCAGGCCGCGCTTGGTTTCGCCGAAGTGGTCAAAGCCGCGCTGGTCGACGAGGGCGCCATCACGGTCAAGGGCACTTTCACGTGCCCGCCGGAATCGCAGGGCGGCAAACATCGTGGCGGCGCCGTCGGTTCGACCATGGGATTCAGCTACGCCGCCCAGGTGGTCGAGGTCAGCGTCGATGACGCGACCGGCCTGATCACCGTCGATAAGGTCTGGGCGGCGCTGGATTGCGGCCGCGCCATCAATCCGCTCGCGGTGGTTGGGCAGGTTCAGGGCGCGGTGTGGATGGGGATGGGGCAGGCAATGAGCGAGGAGACGCGCTATCTCGACGGGCTGCCCGCGCATGCCAGCTTTCTCGAATATCGGATGCCGACGATGATCGAATCGCCTCCGATAGAGGTCGCGATCGTCGAAAGCGTCGATCCGTTTGGGCCGTTCGGCGCCAAGGAGGCCAGCGAAGGTGCGCTCGCTGGTTTTCCGCCTGCGATGGTCAACGCTGTTGCCAATGCGATCGGCATCGATCTCGATGATCTGCCGGCGACGCCCGATCGCGTCGTCGAGGCGCTGGCGCGGCGCCGCCGCGAAGCGAAGCGGGCAGTGGCGGTGAGGGCCGCCTCATGACCGGCCTGAACGCGTTGAATTTGCTTCGTCCGGGTTCGGTCGATGAGGCGATCGCCGCGTTGCTGGCGCATCCGGGAGGACGGCTGCTCGGCGGCGGCACGGATCTGCTCGTCAACATGCGGCGCGGCATCGCGCAGCCTGAGACGCTGATCGACACCACCGGCATCGCCGAGATCAAACGGCTCGTCGCCGATGGCAGCGGCGTGACCATCGGCGCCGGAGTCACCGTGGCGACCCTCGCCGCCGACAGTCTGGTTGCGGCCCGCTATCCGGCGCTGAGCGAAGCTGCTCGCAGTGTGGCGGGCCCCGGTCATCGCAAGCTCGGCACCGTCGGTGGCAATCTCTGCCTCGACACCCGCTGCATCTACTACAATCAGACCGAATGGTGGCGCGAGGCCAATGCGTACTGCCTGAAGAATCGCGGCGACACTTGTCACGTCGCCCCGAAGGGCAACCGCTGCCACGCCGCCTTCAGCGGCGATCTCGCGCCGGCCCTGCTGGTGCTCGGCGCTGAGGTCGAGATCGCCGGGCCGGGCGGCCGGCGCCGCATCGCGCTCGCCGAATTGTATGTTGAAGACGGCCGGGCGCATCTCGCGCTGCGGCCGGGCGAGGTTGTTGTTGCGGTGCGGTTGCCGCCCGACCCGCCCGCGTCGCGCTACGTCAAGGTGCGGCAGCGCGGCGCAATCGACTATCCGCTAGCCGGCATAGCCGTCGCGCTGACGCGTTCCGGCTCCAAGATCGCGCAGCTTAGCATCGCGCTGACTGGGACCAATTCAAGGCCGTTCCTGCTCGCCGAGACCGCCGCCTTTTCGCAGCGGCCGCTTGACGATGCTCTGCTACGCGAGATTGATCGGCTGGTGCAGAAACAAGTGCAGCCGATGCGGACGACGCTGATGCCGGCCAACTACCGGCGCGTCGTCGCGGCGGCCCTGGCGAGCCGCGTGACGGCCGAGCTGTTTGCCTCGCTGGCGCAGGGCTGACCGCGAGCCGTTGGGGATTCACCGTTTAGCGTACGGCCTGCAGCTTGCCGCGCACGGCACTGCGGCCGTCGGTTGCCAGCTTGCGCAACCTTGCCACGTCACGCACCGCGACCTGCGATGCCTCGACGGTGACGCCGATGCTGCGCAGCTTGGCGAAGGCCCGCGACAGCGATTCCGGTGTCAACCCCAACTCGCCGGCGATCAACGCCTTGTCGTAGGGCAGCACCAGCGCGCACGCACCTTGTTCGGCGATCGCCAGCGAGGCGAGGAATTCGGCGAGCCGCTGCACCCCGCTCTGCGCCTTGAGTTGTTCGATGCGCTGCACCAGATGGTGCATGTGCTGGCAGATCGAAGCTATCATCGGCACCGAGATATCCGGATTGGCTCGGATGCAGCGGACCAGATGATCGGCAGGGATTCGCGCGACACGCGCGTCGGTGACAGCTTCGGCGTTGGCCAGATAGCGGTGACCGGTCAGCGCCGCGGCTTCGGCGAAACTGCCGCCACGACTCATGATTTCGATCACGGCTTCGTCGCCGGCCAGATTGCTGCGAAACAGCTTGACCCAGCCGCCGACGACAATGAAGAACGCGGTCGCCGGTTCGTCCTGGCGTACGATCGACTCGCGCGGCCGCAGGCTGATCGCGGTGGCCGGCGCGATCATGTGCGCGACGGTCTCCGCCTTCAGTCCGCGAAACACGGCGATCCGGGTGATGACCTGTAGATCACCACCGGTCAGCTTCGAAGCCATCGAGAGCGTTTCCAATTTTGATTAGGGCACTACACCCCATGCGGGTTTTGCGGTTCCTTGATCGCCATCAACTATTTTATGCATTTCGGTACGAAATTATGTTGCATTGCAGCGCCATGGTGCAGGGCATCACCCGTCCTGCGCCGCGGAGGCGCGTTGAAAACCTGTCAGCCGCTGCTAACCTACGAGGCATGGACATTCGGGCGGCGGTGTTTCGAGAGATTGGCGCGGCGCTCCGCGTCGAGCAGATCGTGCTGGATCCGCCGCAGCCGACCGAAGTCTTGGTGCGGCTCGCCGCGATCGGCCTGTGTCGCACCGATTATCACGTGATGCGCGGCGAGCGCCGTGTTGCGATGCAGCCGATGGTGCTGGGTCATGAAGCCGCGGGTGTTGTCGAGGCGATCGGCGATCAGGTGGAGGGCGTCTCGCCGGGCGATCACGTGGTGCTCACCTTCATTCCCGGCTGCGGCCGTTGTCGTTGGTGCCAGCGCGGATTGCATCATCTGTGTGCCGAGGGGCCGCGCATTACGCATGGGCCGCAGCTCGATGGCAGCTTCCGCCGACGCGATGCCGACGGTCACGGCGTCGGCGCGTTCTGCATGATCGGGGCGTTTGCCGAAGCCACCGTCGTCGATCAGGCCTCGGTGCTGGTGATCGAGAAGGATATTCCGCTCGATCATGCCAGCGTGATCGCGTGTGGCGTTCCGGCTGGTGTCGGCGCGGCGCGCCATCGCGCGCGCGTCAAGCCGGGAGATACGGTGTTGGTGGTCGGCTGCGGCGGCGACGGCATGAACGTGGTGCAGGGCGCAAAGCTCTGTGGCGCGTCGATGATCATCGCTGCCGACATCGTCGCACAGAAACTAGAATGGGCGCGGAGCTTCGGCGCCACCCACGGCACCACGGCGCAAGGCGACGAACTGATCAGCACCGTGCAGGCGTTGACTGAAGGCGTCGGTGTCGATCACGCTTTCGTCTGCATCAACCCAGCCGAAACGCTGCTGCCGGCGTTTCGTGCCACCGCCAAGGCCGGCAACGTCGTGGTCACTGCGATCACGCCCGACACCGTCAAGCAGATCGACGTGCCGCCGCTGGAACTGTTTGCCACTCAGAAGGCGATCATGGGCGCGGTGTACGGCTTCGCCAGCCCGCGTCTGCAGATCCCCGAACTGCTGGGCCTGTATCGCCGCGGCGATCTTAAGCTCGGCGAACTGATCAGCCGAACCTATCGGCTCGACGAGATCAACCAAGGCTATGCCGACCTCGACGCCGGGCGAAACCTGCGCGGCGTAGTGCTGATCGACTGAATTCGTGCAAGCTAACGATAAGAGGAAACATAATGGCAGGCTTGAGCCCGACCGGCACGCTGGCGATCGACGGCGTCCAGTTGGAATATCGCTTCACCGGTCCGCAGCCGGACGTCGCACCGACCCTTGTGTTGCTGCACGAAGGTTTGGGTTCGGCGGCGTTGTGGGGCGATTTTCCGGACAAGCTCGCGGCCGCGACCGGTGCCGGCGTGTTCGCATATTCCCGCGCCGGCTATGGCCGCTCGACGCGTGCCGCGTTGCCGCGCCCGCTGGACTACATGCATCGCGAGGCTTTGCAGGTGCTGCCGCGGGTGCTTGACCAGATCGGCTTTCGCCGGGGACTGCTGGTCGGCCACTCCGATGGAGGCTCGATTGCGGCGCTGTATGCGGGCGGCGTCGCCGATCACCGCGTCCGCGGTGTCTCGCTGATTGCGCCGCACTTCATCGTCGAAGACATTTCGGTGGCGTCGATCGCGGCGATCCGGACGATGTACGAGACGACCGAGCTGCGTGCCAAGCTGGCGCGCTGGCACGACGACGTCGACAATGCCTTTTACGGCTGGAACGATGCCTGGCTCGATCCGGCGTTCCGCGCCTGGGACATCGCCGACTCGCTCGCTTACATCCGGGTGCCGCTGCAGATCGTGCAGGGCGAAAACGACCAATACGGAACGATGCGGCAGATCGAGATTGCGCGTTCGGAATGCTATTGCCCGCTTGAAGTCGAATTGCTCGCGGGAGCGGGGCATTCGCCGCACCGCGAAGCCGCCGACGCGACGCTGCGGCTGGTCGCCGGCTTCGCGGACCGCATTCTGAGCGGCCATGCCGAGGCGACCGGCGGTCGCGCGGCCTGATCAGCCATCGACAACCGACCAAGCCGCCTCGCATTAAAATGCATCAAAGTCGCATTTGCGGCTGGACTCTCCGCCAAAATATGAAATATAATGCATATTGGAAGCAAGAGGAAACGCAGGGAGCCGCCATGGCCGAGGCCGCAGACACGCGCCCGCTCGCGAACGGAGCTGTGCGGGTCGATTTTCAGACCGAGCCGTCTCGCTATCGGCATTGGAAGCTGACGGTTGATGGCGAGATCGCGACGCTCACCCTCGACGTCGACGAGAACGGCGGCCTGTTCGAAGGCTACCAGCTCAAGCTGAATTCCTACGATCTCGGCGTCGACATCGAACTCGCCGACGCGATGCAGCGGCTGCGGTTTGAGTATCCCGCCGTGAAGGTGATCCTGCTACGCTCCGCCAAGAACCGGGTGTTCTGCGCAGGCGCCAATATTCGGATGCTGGCCGGCGCCAGCCACGTCCACAAGGTCAACTTCTGCAAGTTCACCAACGAGACCCGCAACGGCATCGAAGATTCATCGCAGCATTCCGGCCAGCGTAGCATCGCGGTGATCAACGGCACCGCGGCCGGCGGCGGCTACGAACTCGCGCTCGCCGCCGATCACATTATTATGGCTGACGACGGCTCCGCCGCGGTGGCGCTGCCGGAAGTACCTCTACTCGCGGTGCTGCCCGGCACCGGCGGTCTGACGCGCGTGATCGATAAGCGCAAGGTTCGCCGCGATCATGCCGACGTGTTCTGCACCATCGAGGAAGGCATCAAGGGCAAGCGCGCGATGCAGTGGCGACTGGTCGACGACATCGTCGCGACCACCAAGCTCGACGCCAAGGTGGCCGAGCGCGCCCGCGAACTTGCTGCCGCCTCGCCGCGCAACGGAAGCGGCGCGGGCGTGCAACTGACGCCGCTGCAGCGCCAGTTCGACGACACCAGCGTGCGCTACGGCTTGGTCGGCGTCGAGATCGATCGCGCCGCCCGGATCGCGACCATCACGCTGAGCGGTCCGGACGCGGCGCCGCCGACGTCGGTCGAGGCGCTGCAGGCGCAAGGCGCGGCGTTCTGGCCGTTGCAGCTCGCCCGCGAACTCGACGACGCCATTCTGCATCTGCGGCTGAACGAGCCGGAGCTGGGACTGTGGGTGTTCAAGTCACATGGTGATGCGAACCAAGTGCTAGCTTACGACGCGCTGCTCGAAGCGCATAAGGATCACTGGCTCGTCAACGAGATCCGCCATTTCTGGAAGCGCGTGCTGAAGCGCGTCGATGTCACGTCGCGCTCGCTGGTGACGTTGGTGGAGCCCGGCTCATGCTTCGCCGGTACGTTGGCGGAGCTCGTGTTCGCCGCCGACCGCAGCTACATGCTGATCGGCTCGCGCGACGGCGATAATCGTCCGCCGCCGATGCTGACGCTGTCGGCACTTAACTTCGGCCCCTATTCGATGAGCCATGGTCTCACCCGGCTGCAGTCGCGCTTCCAAGCTGATCCGGCCGACCACGAGGCGGTGCAGAGCAAAACCGGCGACGCGCTCGACGCCGAGGCGGCGGAGACGCTGGGTCTGGTCACGTTCGCGCTCGACGATATCGACTGGGACGATGAGGTCCGCGTCTTTCTGGAAGAGCGCGCATCGTTCTCGCCTGACAGTCTCACCGGCATGGAAGCGAACCTGCGCTTCGTCGGCCCCGAGACCATGGAGTCGAAGATCTTCGCGCGGCTCACCGCCTGGCAGAATTGGATATTCCAGCGTCCCAACGCGGTCGGCGAGGTTGGCGCGCTGCGCCGCTACGGCAGCGGCCAGAAGCCGCAATTCGATATGACGAGAGTGTGAGTCGTCACGGCGCATTCGACGCGCACTGGCACAACGCCAGCCCCGTCATTGCGAGCGAAGCGACGCAATCCAGAAGTGTGATGCACGGAGCTGGATTGCTTCGTCGCTTCGCTCCTCGCAATGACGACGACAAAGTTTGGATGCACGAACGAACCGGGAGCCGCCCATGAATATGAACATCATGCACGTCGACTACTCGACCAAGATCCCCAACAACGTCGATCTCGGCTCCGATCGCCAGGTGCTGAAGGCGCTGGAGGGATGGCATCCCGGCTACATCGACTGGTGGAACGACATGGGGCCGGAGGGCTTCCAGGAGTCGCTGGTGTATTTGCGCACGGCGTATTCGGTCGACCCGCGCGGCTGGGCGAAGTTCGACTACGTCAAGATGCCCGATTATCGCTGGGGCATTCTGCTGGCGCCGAAGGAAGAAGGCCGCGTCGTGCCGTTCGGCCAGCATTACGGCGAGCCGGCCTGGCAGGAAGTGCCGGGCGAGCATCGCGCGATGCTGCGGCGGCTGATCGTGATCCAGGGCGACACCGAGCCTGCGTCGGTCGAGCAGCAGCGCCATCTCGGCAAGACCGCGCCATCGCTCTACGACATGCGCAACCTGTTCCAGGTCAACGTCGAAGAGGGCCGCCATCTCTGGGCGATGGTGTATCTGCTGCAGAAATACTTCGGCCGCGACGGCCGCGAGGAGGCCGACGGCCTGCTGCGCCGCCGCTCTGGCTCGGACGATGCGCCGCGGATGCTCGGCGCGTTCAACGAGGCGACGCCGGACTGGCTCTCGTTCTTCATGTTCACCTACTTCACCGACCGCGACGGCAAGATGCAGCTGCACAGCCTGGCGCAGTCGGGCTTCGATCCGTTGTCGCGCACCTGCCGCTTCATGCTGACCGAAGAAGCGCACCACATGTTCGTCGGCGAGACCGGCATCAGCCGGGTGGTGCAGCGGACCTGCGAGGCGATGCGCACCGCCGGAATCACCGATCCGACCGACATCGACAAGGTCCGCGCGCTCGGCGTGATCGACCTGCCGACGGTGCAGAAGAAGCTCAATCTGCACTACTCGCTGTCGCTCGATCTGTTCGGCTCGGAAGTTTCGACCAACGCGGCCAATGCATTCAATGCCGGCATCAAGGGGCGCTTCCACGAGACCCAGATCCAGGACGATCACAAGCTCGAGCAGGACACCTATCCGGTGCTGAAGCTGGTGGACGGCGAGATCAAGCGCGTCGATGAGCCGGCGCTGACCGCGCTGAACATGCGACTGCGCGACGACTACTCGCAGGACTGCGTCAAGGGTCTGCTGCGCTGGAACAAGGTGATCACCACCGCCGGCTACGACTTCCAGCTCAAGCTGCCGCACGTCGCGTTCCACCGCCAGATCGGCGAGTTCAAGGATGTCGAAGCGACGCCCGACGGCGTGCTGATCGATCCGGCGACCTGGGCCAAGCGGCGCAACGAATGGCTGCCGTCGAATGATGATGGCGAATTCATCGCCTCGCTGATGGTGCCGGTGTCGGAGGCCGGGCAGTACGCGTCGTGGATCTCGCCGCCGAAGGTCGGCATCGACAATCGCCCGGGAGATTTCGAGTACGTCAAGATCGAGACCTGAGCCACGCGGGAAGCTGTAGCGCTCTCATTCTTAGACCTATGTCTAAGGCCGTCCGACGAAAGCCGGGCGGCCTTTTGCATGCCGGTCATGCATGCGGAACGTCGGGGGAAGACTCGCTTGCTGCCCGTCAGCGCCGGTCAATAGCGCACAAATCAGCCCAATCCGTCGATCGTCACCGAGTGGACTGCGTCCGCTGGCAACCGTGCGGCGCCGGACCGGACATGACCGAAGTCAAATCAATTTGGCGCTCGTTGGCTATTTTGAACCGCTTTCCCCTCACCTCTCGATGCCGCTCGCCGGCCTCGGACCAATCTGTGCTGTCACCATGTATCGTATTGTTCGACGCGAGCAGTTCTCGGACGCGACCTTCCTGTGGGACGTCGAGGCACCGGATATCGCGGCTTCTGCCGAGCCCGGCCATTTCGTCATGCTTCGTCTCTACGACGGTGCCGAGCGCATTCCGCTCACCGTCGCCGATTTCGATCGTGACAAGGGGCTGGTGACGGTCGTCGTCCAGGCGCTCGGCAAGACCACGCGCGAGATGCGCGACAAGTTCAAGGAAGGCGAGGCGTTCGAAGACTTCGTCGGTCCGCTCGGTCTGCCGCAACACATCGACAAGGTCGACCACGTGGTGTTCGTCGGCGGCGGCCTCGGCGTCGCGCCGATCTTCCCGCAGCTCCGGGCCTTCAAACAGTCCGGCGCGCGGACCACCGCGATCATGGGCTTCCGCACCAAAGATCTGGTGTTCTGGGAGGACAAGTTCCGCGAATTCGCCGACGAACTGATCATCTGCACCGATGACGGCAGCTACGGCGAGCCCGGCCTCGTCACCGCGGCGCTGGAGCGCGTCATCACCCAGCAGAAGCCCGACAAGGTGGTGGCGATCGGCCCGATGCCGATGATGCACGCCTGCGTCGAGACCACCCGTCCGCACGGCGTCAAGACCATGGTGTCGCTCAACACCATCATGGTCGACGGCACCGGCATGTGCGGTTCGTGCCGGGTCACGGTCGGCAATGAAGTGAAGTTCGCCTGCGTCGACGGCCCGGATTTCGATGGCCACAAGGTCGACTTCCACGAGCTGCACGCTCGCCAGAAGCGTTTCAAGACCGAGGAAGACAAGGCCAACGAACATTTCGCCCACGTCTGCAATCTCGAAAAGCAGCTGATCGTCGAGGGCAAGCGCAACTACAAGAAGCTGGCGACGCTGCCGCCGCATCAAACCCCGATGCCCGAGCGCAACGCCCACGAGCGCGCCACCAACTTCAAGGAAGTCAATCTCGGCTATTCGGTCGAGGAAGCCCTGCAGGAAGCCGAGCGCTGCATCCAGTGTATCACGCCGACCTGCGTGGCCGGCTGCCCGGTCGGCATCGACATTCCGGTGTTCATCCGCAACATCCTGTTCCGCGACTTCGACGCGGCGCTGGAGACGATCTATCAGTCGAGCATCTTCCCGTCGATTTGCGGTCGCGTCTGCCCGCAGGAGACGCAGTGCGAAGCGCAGTGCATCATCCGCAAGTACAAGAAGCATGAGCCGGTCGCGATCGGCCGTCTCGAGCGCTTCATCGGCGACAACGCACGGGCGCCGAAGAGCAAGCCGATCGATCTGTCCAAGACGATCGGCAAGGTCGCGATCGTCGGCTCCGGCCCGGCGGGCCTGGCCGCCGCGGCCGATCTCACGCGCTACAATGTAGAGACCACCGTGTACGAGGCGCTGCACGTGCTCGGCGGCGTGCTGCAATATGGCATTCCGTCATTCCGGCTGCCGCGCGACATCATCGATCGCGAAATTCAGCGGCTGAAGGATATCGGCGTCAAGTTCGAGACCAACAAGGTCGTCGGCAAGACCTTCACCATCGAACAGTTGATGCGCAACCGCGGCTTCGACGCGGTGTTCGTTGCGGCCGGCGCCGGTGCTCCGACCTTCCTGGGCATTCCCGGTGAGTTCGCCGGCCGGGTCTATTCGGCCAACGAATTCCTCACTCGCATCAATCTGATGGGCGGCGACCGCTTCCCGTATCTCGATACGCCTGTCAGCGTCGGCAACAGCGTCATCGTGATCGGTGCCGGCAACACCGCGATGGATTGCTTGCGTGTCGCCCGCCGTGTCGGCGCCGAGACGGTGCGCTGCGTCTATCGCCGATCGGAAGCCGAGGCACCGGCCCGTATCGAAGAAATCCGCCACGCCAAGGAGGAAGGCGTCGACTTCTTCTTCCTGCATTCGCCGGTGGAGATTCTCGTCACCGAGAGCGGCGACGTGCGTGCGGTGCGGCTGCAGAAGATGGAGCTCGGTGAGGCCGACGAGCGCGGTCGCCGCAAGCCCGTGCCGCTCGACGAGTTCATCGAGCTTGAATGCGACACGGTGATCTACGCGCTCGGCACCAAGCCCAATCCGATCATCGGTCAGGCGACGCCGGGTCTCGAGCTCAACAAGTGGGGCAACATCGCGGCCGACGACGACACCCAGTCGACCAACATGCCGGGCGTGTTCGCCGGCGGCGACATCGTCACGGGTGGCGCCACTGTGATCCTGGCGATGAGCGCGGGCCGCCGCGCCGCCAAGTCGATCGCCGCCTGGCTGCGTCTGAACAAGACCAAGTGGCCCATCACCGCGCAGGATGCCGACGATTTCGTCGCCGGCAAGCTGGCATCGCCGATCGAGGAGGATGGCGTGGCGCATTGCCCAAAGTGTCACCAGCCGCTGGAAGGCTCCGAAGAGTACATCTGCTGTGCCGGCTCCGAGCTGCAATGGCGCTGCGACGACTGCGCCAAGGTCAGCGAAGGCTTCGCGTTCCCTTACGGGATGTGCCCGCATTGCGGTGGCAAGCTGCAGCCGCTCGACCGCGTCGGCGTCAACGACGAGGCCGGGCTTGCGGCGATCCGCACCGCATTCGAGATCGAACTCGGTGGCCGCGCATTCTATGCTCGCGCCGCGAAGGAAACGTCCGATCCGACATTGCAGGAGCTATTCCTCAGCTTTGCCGCGATGGAAGAGGAGCACATGACCACGCTGGCCAATCGCTACCATGTGGCAATTCCGCAGGCGACCGAGGGCTTCCATCTCGGCACCGCGGCGATCATGGCCGGTGTCAAAGGCCGGATCGGCGATCCGACCACGCTGTTCGAAGCCGCAATCGAGTTCGAGCGGCGCGCCGCCTCGTTCTTCAAGACCCGGGTCGGCGAGACCCCGGACGGGTCGGTCGAGCGTCAGCTCTACCGCGAACTCGCCGCCGAAGAGGACGAGCACGTCTCGGTGCTGCAGACCGAGTTCGCGCGTTGGAAAGAAGGCAAGCGCGGGCTGCTGACGTAAGCCCGCGACTTGCAGCGTCGGCTACTTAACCAGCCGTACGCCCTTGGTGGTGAAGCGCTGTGGCTTTGGTCCATCGCCGCGCACCGGGCGACGGGTGCCGGCGGCCTTGCCGGTGCCGGGCGGCTGATGCGCCGGCACCAGCTGATCCGGCCGTGAACCGATCAGGTCGGCGCGTCCCATCGCCTTCAGCGCCTCGCGCAGCACCGGCCAATTGTCCGGATCGTGATAGCGCAGGAACGCCTTGTGCAGCCTGCGCTGCCGCAGGCCCTTGATCGCCTCGACCGGCTCGCTGGCGCCGTGGCGGACGCCGCGCAGCGGGTTGACGCCGCTGTGATACATCGCAGTCGCGGTCGCCATCGGTGATGGCAGGAAGGTCTGCACCTGGTCGGCGCGGTAGCGATTGCGCTTCAGCCACAGCGCGAGGTTCATCATGTCCTCGTCGGTCGTGCCGGGATGCGCCGCGATGAAATACGGGATCAGATAGTACTGTTTGCCGGCCTGCTTGGCGGCGGCCTCGAACATCTGCTTGAAGCGGTGATAGGCACCGATACCCGGCTTCATCATTTTGTCGAGCGGCCCGCGCTCGGTGTGCTCCGGCGCGATCTTCAAATAACCGCCGACGTGATGGCTCACCAGCTCCTTGATGTAGGCCGGGCTCTTCACCGCCAGATCGTAGCGTACGCCCGACGCCACCATCACCTTCTTGATGCCCTTCACCTCGCGCACTTTGCGGTACAGCCGGATCAGGTCGTCGTGCGAGGTGTTGAGGTTCGGGCAGATATCCGGGAACACGCAGGACGGCTTACGGCACGAGGACTCGATCGTCGGGTCCTTGCATGCCATCCGGTACATGTTGGCGGTAGGACCGCCGATGTCGGAGATCACGCCGGTGAAGCCGGGCGTCTTGTCCCGGATCTTCTCGATCTCCTGCAGGATCGAGGCTTCCGACCGGCTCTGGATGATGCGGCCTTCGTGCTCGGTGATCGAGCAGAAGGTGCAGCCGCCGAAGCAGCCGCGCATGATCGTCACCGAATTCTTGATCATGTCCCACGCCGGAATCTTGGCGTTGCCGTAGGACGGATGCGGCGCGCGGGCGTAGGGGAGATCGTAGACCGAGTCCATTTCTTCCGTCGTCAGCGGAATCGGCGGCGGATTGAGCCACAGGTCGCGGTCGCCGTGACGCTGCACCAAGGGACGGGCGTTGCCGGGGTTGCTTTCCCGGTGCAGCACCCGCGAGGCGCGGGCATAGGCTTCCTTGTCCTGCTCGACCTGCTCGCTGCTCGGCAGCCGGATCACCACGTCGCCGCGCACCTGCCGCGCGCCTTCGTCGGCGGCATCGAGGTCGTCTGCGTGCAGTTCCGTGTAGTTGTCCGGCACACGGCGGAACAGCGCGACGCCCCGGATGTCGTCCAGCTCGCGCGGGACTTCGCCGGCAGCTAATCGATGTGCGACTTCGACCACCGCGCGCTCGGCGTTGCCGTAGAGCAGCAGATCGGCCTTGGCATCTGCCAGCACCGAGCGCCGAACCTTGTCGGACCAGTAATCGTAATGCGCGATCCGGCGCAGCGAGGCCTCGATGCCGCCGAGAATGATCGGAACGTCCTTGAACGCCTCGCGGCATCGTTGCGCATAGACCAGCGTGCAGCGGTCGGGCCGTTTGCCGCCTTCACCGTTCGGCGTGTAGGCGTCATCGTGACGTAGCCGGCGGTCCGCGGTGTAGCGGTTGACCATCGAGTCCATGTTGCCACCGGTGACGCCAAAGAACACCCGCGGCTTGCCGAGTGCCTTGAACGGTTCGGCGGACTGCCAATCCGGCTGCGAGATAATGCCGACGCGGAAGCCCTGGGATTCGAGCAGGCGACCGATGATCGCCATGCCGAAGCTCGGATGGTCGACATAGGCATCACCAGTCACCAGCACGACGTCGCAGGCATCCCAGCCGAGCTTATTCATCTCGGTCCGGCTCATCGGCAGGAAAGGCGCGGGCTTGTGCGGTGCCGCGCTGGAGCGGAACCGGGTCATCAGCGGCGGGGCCGTATCAATGGATGTCTGCATCGCCCAGGCATAAGACCGGTAGGCGGTAAGTTCAACGGCAAGGGCCGTGCCGTCTCGCCGCTGTGATCACTCCGGCAGTGGCGGAAGATCGCCGACGGCCAGGTTCCGGGCTTCTTCGCGCGAAACGCCAAGTCCCACCAGCACCCATTCCACGGTCTCGGCAGCCGCGTCGACCCACGTGCGGTGGCCATCGAGGATCGTGAAGATGGCGCCCAGGATCGCGCCCGAGATGAAATTAGCAGCCGAGGCGATCTGCGCGGGACCGAGGCTGTGGCCGCGTTGCGACAGTCCGGTGGCAAGGTCGTCGAGCGGACGTCCGTCCCAGACCACCCGCAGCGTCGTCGAACTCATGCCAAACCGGCAGACGAACCGGCCGAGCCGTGGCTCTTCGTGGGCCTGACGGATCAGCAGTCGCATCCAGGTCGCGAGCCGCCGCACCGGCTCATGACACTCCGCCAGCGCCACGGTCAGCCGGGGATTCAATTCGGTGGCGAGATTGGTAACCACCAGGTCGAACAGGCCGGTGAGGTCGCCAAGGTTATTGTAAACTGTGCCCCGCGCGACACCGGCCGCCTGGGCTAAATCGGTTACGCTGATCTGCGTCAGGCCGCGCTCGGCGAATAACTGCATCGCCGCCAGGTAGATCTGTCGCTGCGCCGGGCTGGACACGATCTTGGACACACTTGATCTGATTTGAACAATTGTGTTCAATACCGCGAACGAGCTTCGCGGGCAATCCGTTTCAAAGCGGAATTGGCCTTTAACAAGCGGAGGGATAGCTGAGGCGGGGGCGCTCACTGTTCAGTCCGTGATTCCGGAGCCGTATGATGACGATCTTCCACCCGACCCGCCGTGGTGTCCGGCTGTTCAGCGCCCTGTGTCTCGGAGCCGGCATTTTGGCCGGCCCGCTTCCCGCTCACGCCGACGATAAATTCGACAAGCTGATCCAGAAGCTAATGCCGAAGCGGCTGCCCGCGGGCTTTGCCTCGGCCAACGGCCGGCTCGAATCCGAACAGGTCGAGATCGCCACCAAGCTGGCGGGCCGGATCGCCGAAGTTCTGGTGAAGGAGGGCGACGAGGTCGAGAAGGGCCAGCTTCTGGTGAAGATGGACGTCTCCGACATTCAGGCCCAGCTCCTTGCTGCCGAAGCGCAGGAGCGCCGCGCCGTGCAGAGCAAGGCGGTCGCTGAAGCGATGGTGCTGCAGCGGGAAAGCGAACAGAAGCTCGCCGCTCAGCAGCTCGGCCGCGCCGAAGCGCTGTTCGAAAAAGGTTTCTCCACCGCCGAAATTCGCGACCAGCGCCAGGCTGCGCAGAACGTCGCCGACGCGGCGCTGATCGCCGCGAAGGCGAGCCTCAGTGACGCCACGGCTGCGATCGATGCCGCTCGCGCCGAAGTGGCGCGGATCAAGACCGTGCTGGACGATATGCAATTGAAGGCACCGCGCCGCGGCCGCATTCAGTACAAGCTGGCGCAGGCCGGTGAAGTGCTCGGTGCCGGCTCCCGCGTGCTGACGCTGGTCGACCTCACCGACGTCTACATGACGGTGTTCGTGCCGGCGAGCGTCGCCGCCGCGTTGGCCTACGGCTCCGACGCCCGGCTGATCCTCGACGCGATCCCGCAATATGTGGTGCCGGCGAAGGTCACCTTCGTGGCCAGCGAAGCGCAGTTCACCCCGAAGGCGGTCGAAACCAAGGACGAGCGCGAAAAGCTGATGTTCCGCGTCAAGCTGACGCTGCCTCCGGACCTGCTGCGCAAATACGAGCGCGAGGTGAAGACCGGCGTGCGCGGGATGGCGTATTTGCGCACGGACAGCGACAAGCCATGGCCGGATAATCTGCAGGTCAAGCTGCCGCAATGACCGGCTTCGCCGCGCGTCTCACGCATGTCACTCACGCCTACGGCGCGATACATGCTCTGGACGACGTCACGTTGGAATTACCCGCCGGCAAGATGGTCGGCCTGATCGGGCCCGACGGCGTCGGCAAATCGACGATGCTGGCGCTGATCGCCGGCGTACGTCGGATCCAGAGCGGCGATGTGCTGGCGCTGGACGGCGACATGCGCGACGCGCGTCATCGCGCCGCCAGTGCGGCGCGGATCGCCTACATGCCGCAGGGCCTCGGCCGAAATCTCTATCCGACGCTGTCGGTGTTCGAGAACCTGGATTTCTTCGGCCGGCTGTTTGGCCAGGGTACGGCCGAACGCAAGGCACGCATCGCCGAATTGCTGCGCGCCACCGGCCTGTCGCCGTTCGGCGATCGGCCTGCCGGCAAACTCTCCGGCGGCATGAAGCAGAAACTGTCGCTGTGCTGCGCGCTGATCCACGATCCGGATCTGCTGATCCTCGACGAGCCGACGACCGGCGTCGATCCGTTGTCGCGCCGGCAGTTCTGGGAGCTGATCGATCGCATCCGCAAGCGGCGGCCGCAGATGAGCGTGCTGGTCGCCACTGCCTATATGGAAGAGGCCGAGCGGTTCGATTGGCTCGCGGCCCTCAACGACGGCAAGGTGATTGGTGCCGGAGCTCCGGCCGAACTGCGGGCGCAGACCAAGCAGCCGACACTGGATGCAGCCTTCATCGCGCTGCTGCCGGCCGAGATGCGCGCCGACTATGCCGACGTGGTGCTGCCGCCGTTGCCGAACAGCGGAGACGGCTACGCGATCGAAGCCGAGAACCTGACCTGCCGGTTTGGCGACTTCACCGCGGTCGACCACGTCAACTTCCAGATCAAGCGCGGCGAGATCTTCGGCTTCCTCGGCTCCAATGGCTGCGGCAAGTCGACCACGATGAAGATGCTGACCGGCCTGCTGACTCCGACCGAAGGCGAGGCGCGGCTGTTCGGTGAAGTGCTCGACGCGTCCGACATGGCGACCCGCAAGCGCGTCGGCTACATGTCGCAGAGCTTCTCGCTGTATTCCGAATTGACGGTGCGGCAGAACCTGCTGCTGCACGCGCAATTGTTCGAACTGCCGAGCGCGCAGATTCCCGATCGCGTCGCCGAGATGCTGGCGCGGTTCGATCTTGCCGATGTTGCCGACTCCCGGCCCGACAGCCTGCCGCTCGGTCTGCGCCAGCGGCTGCAGCTCGCGGTCGCGGTGATCCATCGCCCCGAAGTGCTGATTCTCGACGAACCGACGTCCGGCGTCGATCCGGTGGCGCGGGATTCGTTCTGGCGGATGCTGATCGGGCTGTCGCGCCAGGACGGCGTCACCATCTTCATCTCGACCCACTTCATGAACGAGGCCGAGCGATGCGATCGGATTTCGCTGATGCACGCCGGCAAGGTGCTGGCGGTCGGCGCGCCGCACGAGCTGGTCGAGCGCCGCGGCGCTGCCGATCTCGAGCAGACCTTCATCGCCTATCTGGAAGAGGCGACTGGGGTTCAACATGACGGTGAAGAGGACAGCTTCGCCGCGTCGCGCGAGGCGACGACCAAGCAGCACTGGTTCAACCCGGCGCGGCTCTGGGCCTACGCCCGCCGCGAGACGATGGAGATCCTGCGCGACCGGCTGCGGCTCGCTTTTGCGATCCTCGGCCCCTTGGTGCTGATGCTGACCTTCGGGTTCGGTATCTCGTTCGACGTCGAGAACCTGACCTACGCGGTGTACGACCAGGACAACACGCTGGAGAGTCGCGAACTTCTCGAGAGTTTCTCCGGGTCCCGATACTTCCAGCAGGCGCCGGATATCAAGTCCGCGGCAGACATCGATCGGCGGCTTGCCAGCGGCGAATTGAAGCTGGTGATCGAAGTGCCCCACGGTTTCGGACGCGACCTGTTGACCAACAAGTCGCCGGAAGTGGCGGTGTGGATCGACGGTGCGATGCCGTTCCGCGCCGAGACCATTCGGTCCTACGTCACCGGACTGTCGCAGGCCTATCTCGCCGAGCAGTATCGGCGGCATGCGATGGCGTCGCCGACCGCGCCGATCAATATCGAGACCCGGTTCCGCTACAACCAAGCGTTCAAGAGCGTGTACTCGATCATTCCCGGCGTGATTACGCTGATCCTGATGCTGATCCCGGCGATGCTGACCGCCGTCGGCGTGGTCCGCGAGAAGGAAGTCGGCTCGATCACAAACTTCCGGTCGACGCCGGTGACCGCGACGGAATTCCTGCTCGGCAAGCAGATCCCCTACGCGCTGCTGTCGTTCTTCAGCTTCGTGCTGTTGCTAGTCGGCGCGATCGTGATCTTCGGCGTTCCGGTCCGGGGCTCGGTGGTTGCACTGGTCGGCGGCGCGCTGCTCTACGTGTTCTCCACCACGGCGCTCGGCGTCCTGTTCTCGTCGTTCCTGAGCACGCAGATCGCCGCGATCTTCATCGTCGCGATCATCTCGATCATCCCGGCCGTCAACTTCTCCGGCCTGCTGGTGCCGGTATCGTCGCTGTCGCAGACCGGGCGGTGGTTCGGTGAGGCGTTCCCTGCCGCCTGGTTTCAGGAGGTCAGTATCGGCGCCTTCACCAAAGGCATGAGCTTCTGGATGCTGGCGCCGAACCTGCTGATCCTGTTCGGGTTTGGCTTGGTTTATTTGATTGGTGCGATCCTTGCGCTGCGCAAGCAGGAGGCGTGACGATGGGCTCGATGCTACGGCATATCTATCGCCTCACCGGCAAGGAATTGCGTAGCCTGTGGGCCGACCCCATCCTCCTCGGCTTCATCGTCTATGTGTTCAGCGTCGCCATCTACACGATCGCCACAGGCGCCAAACTGGAAGTCGAGGCCGCGCGAGTTGCGGTGGTCGACGAGGATCACTCCGAACTGTCGCGCCGGATCGCTGCCGCGATGCTTCCGCCGCTGTTCCGCGCCGCCGAACACATTGCTCCATCCGAAATCGATTCGGCGATGGACACTGGTCGCTACGTGTTTGTCGTCGAGATCCCGCCGAAATTCGAATCCGACGCGCTTTCTGGCAAAAACCCGACCGTGCAGATCGATGTCGACGCCACTGCGATGGCGATCGCCGGCAATGGCGCGGTCGATATCCAGAACATCGTGCTGAATGAAACCGCAGCTTACCTGCGCAAGGATTCCGGCTCATCCAAAGCGCCGGTCAATCTGGTGATGCACGCCAAGTTCAATCCGAACCTGAACTCGGCTTGGTTCACCTCGGTGATGCAGGTGATCAACAACATCGCGACGCTGTCGATCATTCTGACAGGCGCCGCGCTGATCCGAGAGCGTGAGCGCGGCACCATCGAGCATCTCCTGGTGATGCCGGTGAGGCCGCTTGACATCATGCTGTCGAAGATCATCGCCAACGGCGCGGTGATCATCATCGCCGCGCTGCTGTCGCTGCAGTTCATGGTGAAAGGCGTGTTGAGTGTGCCGATCATCGGCTCGGTGCCGCTGTTCACCTTCGGCATGGTGCTGTTTATGTTCTCGGTGACGGCGCTCGGTCTGCTGCTGGCGACTTACGCTCGCACGATGCCGCAGTTCGGCCTGCTGGCGATCCCGGTGATCGTTATTCTTTATCTTCTGTCCGGCGCCAGTACGCCGATCGAGACGATGCCGCCTTGGCTGCAGTTCGTTATGCAGTTCACGCCGAACACGCAGTTCGTCTCGTTCTCGCAGGCGGTGCTATACCGTGGCGCTGGCCTCGACCTGGTCTGGCGACAGCTTCTGGCGTTGCTCGTCATCGGCGTTGTCACGCTCGCGATCTGCCGCATTCGCTTCGCCAAGACCATCTCGTCCCAGGACTGACTTCGCCTTAGGCCGACCAGCAGTCCTGCTCTTCGCGATACGCCTGCTCGTTGAGGCGATCGGCGATATCGTCGGCGAGCTTCTTGCTCTTGGCTTCGGCGATCGGCTGGCCGTCGCTGGTCTTCAGCGCGGTCTGATCGGTTTCGATCGGGAAATCCTGCGGCTCGAGTTCCTTGCGTTCGCTCATGGCGGGTTCCTCCCGTCTTTCAACGCGCCACACCTGAAATCGGTTGCTTCCGGGGTTGAGCAGTTTTGTCCACATAATGGACGAGATCGCATTCAATTCGCAATAAATTGGACAAGTCCAAAATTCTTCCCGATACTTGGAATATGACTGAGACCGCGCGCATCCGCCCAACATTCATGCCCAGCCCCTCCGCCGAACCCATCCTCGCCGACAGCGCGAGCGATGGGGCGTTTGCGACGACGCTCGCGAAGGGACTTGTGGTGCTTGAGGCGTTCGAGGGCGGTGGGCTGCTCGGCAATATGGAGATCTCGGTCCGCACCGGGATTCCCCGGCCGACGGTGGCCCGGCTGACGCATACGCTCGCCGAGCTCGGTTACCTGAACTATGACGCGCGCATTGCCAAATACGCGGTGGGCGCTCGGGCGCTGCGGATGCTGCATCCGCTGCTTGCTGGTATGCCGTTTCGCCAGCTGGCCCGCCCGCTGATGCAGGATCTCGCCTACAGCGTGCGCGGCACCGTCTCGATCGGTCTGCTCGACGGGCCGTCGATGGTCTATGTCGAGACCGCGCGATCGGGCGACGTCGGGCCGCACACGCCCGACATCGGGATGCCGATTCCGGTGGTGCGAACCGCGATGGGCCGGGCGGCTGCATCGATCCTGCCGGAGGCCGAGGCCGCCAGGCTCGAACAGCAGCTCGAAGCCGCCGATGGCGCGATGTGGGCGAGCTATCGCGATCTCTTCCACGACGGGCTGCGGCAATGCGCCGAGCGGCAATTCTGTACCTGCTTCGGCGAATACCTGCCGGCGATCCATGCCATCGCGGCGCCGCTGTTCCGGCTGCGCGGCCGCTCGTTCGCGATCAATTGTGGCATCCCGGCGTTTCGACTGCAGCCGGGCCAGCTCGAACACGAAATTGGACCGCGCGTGCGTGCGCTGGCGGAGAGCATCCGCGCGCTCGTCGTGCATCCGGAGCCTGCTGCGCCGCGCGAGCGGCCGGCCAAAACCAATACGAGGTGAGACGACAATCACCTGCCGCTGCCTGGGCAGCGGCAGGTGCATGGTTGGACATCGCCTGCAGGGAGAGACACCCGAACGTCGCGCTGTGCAGGAGTTGCGGCCGCGTTCATGCTTGGACTGACGTCGCGCCAGCGGCGTCGAACCATAGGGAGGGACGCCATGCCGATCACCCGCCGCCTGCTACTTGCCGGCACAGCCGCGGCTTTCGCGGCTCCTTCATGGCCCGCGTTTGCTGCGTCCGAGTGGCCCGCCCGCATCGTCAAGACGATTTCGCCTTACGGCGCCGGCGGCGCCAACGACATCTCGCTGCGGATCATCAACGATTTCCTGGAGCGCGAGCTGCACCAGCAGTTCATCGTCGAGAACAAGCCCGGCGCCGGCACCCGCTTGGCCAACGAGATGGTCGCGCACAGCCAGCCTGATGGCTACACCTTCCTGTACGCCGCGGCGCCTTACGCCACGGCGGAGGCGCTGTTCGGCAAGCTCAACTATCAGCGCAGCGAATTGCGGCCGGTGGCGATGGCGGCATTCGCGCCGATCTTCCTGATCGTCAACGCCAAGTCCGACTTCAAGACGCTGCCGGATTTGATCGCTTACGGCAAATTGAAGCCGGAAGGGCTGACGTTTGGCTCGCCCGGGCCCGGTTCGCAGCCGCATCTTGCGGCCGAGCTGCTGTTCAAGACCGCTGGCGTCAAAGGCCTCAACGTGCCGCTGCGTGGCGATGCCGCGGCCTATACCGAACTGCTTGCTGGACGCGTCGACGCCACCTTCACGGCGATCAGCTCGGCATTGCCGCACATCCAGGCGGGGAATTTCCGTGTGCTCGGCGCCGGCTCGGCCCAGCGCAGCGCGATCTATCCCGACGCGCCGACGCTGGTCGAGCTGGGCTTCCCGCAGATCGTCGCCGCCGGCTGGTACGGCTTCATGGCGCCGGCTGCAACGCCTGCGCCCATCATCGACCGGATGCAGGACGCGGTGCTGCGGGCACTCGGCGATGCCGAGGTGAAGAAGAAGCTGATCGCTCAGGGCCTCGAAGCGCACGGACTGAATGGCGCCGAGTTCGCGGCCTTCATCGATGCCGAGACCGCGAAGTGGAGCCGGGTGATCGAGGAGGCCGGACTGCGAGAGAACTGACCGGACCGGCGCGATAACGCCGGCCGTCGCTGCGTCGTTGACGAGTGAAACGAGCTTTCCAGAGGTTCAACGTATGGAGTCTCGATTGCTTCGTCGCTTCGCTCCTCGCAATGACGGTGGACGTGCGGGAGGCAAGCTACCACATCGACGCCTTGGCGCGTTCTGGCCAGGCGCGGTCGTAGGCCTCGCCGCCGACGCGACCTTTGGTCATTGAAGCGAGGATTTCGCCGGGCGTCGGCAGCGATTCTTGTGCGACCTGCTTGCTCGGGTCCCACAGGCCCGAGCGGATCAGCGCGCGACCGCATTGGAAGTAGATTTCCTCGACCGTCATTACGATCACGGTACGCGGCGCCTTGCCTTCGACGTCGAACGACATCCGCAAGGCCTCGTCGGCGGTGACGTAGCCGCGGCCGTTGATGCGCAAGGCGTTGATTGAGCCGGGGATCAGCAGCATCAGCGCGATGCGCGGATCGCGCACCACGTTGCGCAAGGAATCGATCCGGTTGTTGCCGCGGCGATCCGGGATCAGCAGCGTGGTGTCGTCATGGACACGAATGAAGCCAGGGACGTCGCCGCGCGGCGAGCAATCGAGTCCTTCGGGTCCGACGGTGGCGAGCGCTGCGAACGGCGATTTCTCGATCAGCGTGCGATAGGGCGGCGTGATCCAGTGCGCCACCTTTTCGGTGGAGGCGTCGTTCGGCACGCCATAGATCGCCTCCAGCGCCTCGACCGTGTCGAGCGCAGGGAAGGCGGTGCGGCGGTCGTCAGGGCTGCGGGCGTCCATGGCGGATGATCTCCAACAAGTCTTGGGCGTGGGCGATCGGATCGCCGACATTGCTGATGGTGACGTCGGATTGCGCCGCAACGCTGCGCCCGACGCGCTCGGTGATGCTGCCGTCGCTGGCGCGGGCGCGCGCCGCGATCCGGGCGGCCAGCACCTCGGCCGGCGCCGTGATCAGCACGACGACGATATTGGCGTAAGCGCTGCGCGCTGGGTCGATCACCATCCGCGATACGTTGGCCACCACGGTGCGTCCGGCGCGGATGTCGTCGTCGAGACTGCGCGGCAGTCCGTAAGCGTGGCCGTGGGCGCGCCAAGACAGTGCGAAGTCGCCGGCGGCTTCGACGCGGCTGAATTCGTCCGGCGTGACCTGCAGATTGTCCTCGGCCGCGGAGGCTTCGCGGGTGACGACGCGGCGCGCAAACACGATCGCCGTATCGTCGGAGCAAAGCGAGCGGGCGGCATTGATCAGCGTGTCCTTGCCGGCGCCGGATGGGCCGACCACCAGCACCAGCCGCCCCGGGCCGATCAGTTTCGTCGTCTGCTCCGCCACCGCGATGTCGGTCATGCCACGCGCTGTCCTTCGCGCCAGACGCTGCGCACCGCCGGCACGTCATGCGCGACATGGACGCGGATCAGGTCGGCGCGCTTGCCCTTGGAGATTTCGCCGCGATCGTTGAGGCCGACCGCTTCGGCCGGTGCCTTGGTCACGGTGCGGATCGCGGCGGCAAGATCGATCGCCGGCGCGCGCATCGGCAATTGCAACGCCGCGATCAACAGGCTCGACGGGATGTAGTCCGACGACAGAATGTCGAGCAGTCCCTCGTGCGCCAGATCGATCGCCGCAATGTTGCCGGAGTGCGAGCCGCCGCGCACCACGTTGGGCGCACCCATCAGGATGTCGATGCCGGCCTGGTGCAGTTCGCGCGCCGCTTCCAGCGTGGTCGGGAATTCGGCGACCGCGACCCGGTCGCGGACTGCGTCGGCGACGTTCTCCGGCGTGGTGTCGTCGTGGCTCGCCAGCGGAATCTCGTAGCGATGCGCCAGCTCGACGATCGCCCGCATATTGGCGTCGGCGTAATTCTCCTTGCAGTACACCCGGCGTGCGAACATCACGTCGAGCTCGGCATCGGTCATGCCGGCACCCTTGCCGCGGTAGTAATCGCGCAGCTTTTCCTCGTCGCGGAACTGACGTTGGCCCGGCGTATGATCCATCAGCGACATCAGCCGGATGTCGGGGCGGTCAATCAGCTCCTTGGCCTCCGCCACCACGTTCGGCATCGGAATTTCACAGCGTAGATGCAGGAAGTGATCGGCGCGCAGCAGCTGCGCGTCGCGCGCCGTCGAGATCGCGCCGGCCAGCACGATCGCCTGGCCATCCACCTCCTCGGCACCTTCCTCGCGCCACACCCGGAGCGAGTCGAGCACCGTGGTGATGCCGCAGGTTGCGAGCTGACCGTCGTAGGACACCACGGCGGCGACCGGATTCCACTGCACTTTCGGCCGCGGCGTGTAGTGCGCCTCGAGATGATCGGTGTGCAGCTCGACGAGGCCGGGCATCACCAGATCGCCTTGCATGTCCTTGGCGCCGTTCGGCGCGTCGCCTTCGCCGATTTCCGCAATCACCCCGTCGGCGATCGCGACCCAGCCGTGTTCGATCACCCGGTCGGCCAGCACCAGCCGGGCATTGCCCAGCACCATCTCCTGCGAATTGTTCATGGTCTCGTTCATTCCATTGGTCATGCGGCGGCGGCAAACGAGGTGACGTCGACGATGCGGTCCGCGATGATCTCACGGATCTCGTCGTCGTGCACGATGGCGATGATCGCGGCGCCCTGCGCCTTGGTCTCCGCGATCAGCTCGACCACCACGGCGCGATTCTTGGCGTCGAGCGACGCGGTCGGCTCGTCGAGCAGCAGGATCGGCGTGTGCGAGATGAAGCCGCGGGCGATGTTGACGCGCTGTTGTTCGCCGCCCGAGAACGTCGCCGGCGGCAGCGTCCACAGCCGCTCCGGAATGTTCAGCCGGCGCAGCAGCACGCCGGCCTGTTCGCGCGCCGCCTCCCGGGCCGTGCCCTGCACGATCAGCGGCTCGGCCACGACGTCGAGCGCCGCGACGCGGGGGACGGCGCGCAAAAACTGGCTGACGTAACCGATGCTGCCGCGGCGCGCGGCGAGGATCTGCCGCGGCTGCGCGGTGGCGATGTCGAGCGTATCACCCTCATGGGCAATCCGGATCGCGCCGGAGTCGCAACGATAATTGCCGAAGATCATTTTCAGGATCGACGATTTGCCCGCGCCGGAGGGGCCGGACAGCACGACGCATTCGCCGGGTTGAACCTGGAAGCTGACGCCCCGCACCACCGGCAGCGTCACGCCGCCCTGCAGATGCA
Source organism: Rhodopseudomonas sp. P1 (assembly GCF_039642825.1). Classification (NCBI taxonomy): domain Bacteria; kingdom Pseudomonadati; phylum Pseudomonadota; class Alphaproteobacteria; order Hyphomicrobiales; family Nitrobacteraceae; genus Rhodopseudomonas; species Rhodopseudomonas sp. P1. Next base: position 756,546 of record NZ_CP088006.1, read on the forward strand.
TGACGAAACTCTTCTGGGCGTTGTCGACGACGAGAGCGGGAGTTTGGGTCATGGTCATCACGCCGGAAGGATCGAGGAGACGAGCAGTTGCGTATAGGGTTCGCGCGGATCGTCGAGCACCTGGTCGGTCAGCCCGGTCTCGATGACGCGGCCTGATTTCATCACCAGGATGCGGTGCGACAGCAGCCGCGCCACCGCGAGATCGTGGGTGACGACGATCGCGGCGAGCCCAAGTTCGGCCACCAGGCTGCGGACCAGATCAAGCAGCCGCGCCTGCACCGAGACGTCCAGTCCCCCGGTCGGCTCGTCCATGAAGACGAGGCGCGGATCGGTGACGAGGTTGCGGGCGATCTGCAGCCGCTGCCGCATGCCGCCGGAATAAGTGCGCGGCGCATCGTCGATGCGGCCGGTGTCGATTTCGACGCGCTCCAGCCAGTCGCTGGCGACGCTACGGATCTTGCCGTAGTGATTCCAGCCGACCGCCATCAGCCGTTCACCGACATTGGCGCCGGCCGAGACCGCCATGCGCAGGCCCTGCGCCGGGTCCTGATGCACGAAGCCCCAATCGGTGCGCAGCAGCAGCCGGCGTTCGGCTTCGCCGAGTTCGGCGAGATCGCGCAAGATGCCGTCGCGCATCCGGTAGGACACGCGACCGGCGCTCGGCGTCATCTGTCCCGACAGCATCTGTAGCAGGGTCGATTTGCCGGATCCGGATTCGCCGACGATCGCCAGCACTTCGCCGGGGAAGAGCTCGAACGACACGGCGCGACAGGCATCGATCCGGCCGTAGCGTTTCGACAGGCCATCGGCGATCAGCAGCGGCTGATCGGCCGCGGTGAAGGCGCCCGGTGCGGCGGACGAGATGCGGTCAAGCATGGACGCTCTCCATCGGTGCGGTTTCGCTGCCGGTGTGGCCCTGGGCGCGGCGGCCTTCGCAATAATCGGTGTCGGAGCACACGAACATCCGGGTGCCGGCGTTATCGGTGACGATCTCGTCGAGATAGGAATCGTCGGCGCCGCACAGCGCGCAGCAGCCGTCCTGGCGATACCGCGTGAACGGATGGTCCTCGAAATCCAGCGACACCACCTGGGTATAGGGCGGGATTGCGTAGATCCGCTTTTCGCGGCCGGCGCCGAATAGTTGCAGCGCCGGACAATTGTCCATCTTCGGATTGTCGAATTTTGGTGTCGGCGACGGATCCATCACGTAGCGGCCGGCGACCTTCACCGGGTAGGCGTAGGCGGTGGCGATGTGGCCGAACTTGGCGATGTCTTCGTACAGCTTGACGTGCATCAGGCCGTATTCGGCGAGCGCGTGCATCCGCCGCGTCTCGGTTTCGCGCGGTTCGAGATAGCGCAGCGGTTCGGGGATCGGCACCTGATACACCAGCACCTGGCCCTCGTGCAGCGGCGTCTCTGGAATCCGGTGCCGAGTCTGGATCACGCTCGCGTCCGGCGTCGACGTGGTGGTGGCGACGCCGGCGGTCTTGGCGAAGAACTTGCGGATCGAGATCGCGTTCGTGGTGTCGTCGCTGCCCTGGTCGATCACCTTCAGCGTATCGTCCGGGCCGAGGATCGACGCCGTCACCTGCACGCCGCCGGTGCCCCAACCATAAGGCATCGGCATCTCGCGGCTGGCGAACGGCACCTGATAGCCGGGGATCGCGATCGCTTTCAGGATCGCGCGGCGGATCATCCGCTTGGTCTGCTCGTCGAGATAAGCGAAGTTGTAAGTCGCCTCGGTCATTCCGCAGCCTCGCGCAGCTCGGGTTGGTCCTGGTTGAATTCGGCGCGCAGCTTGCGCAGCAGGCCGAGCTCGGACTGGAAATCGACGTAGTGCGGCAGCTTCAGATGCTCGACGAAGCCGGTCGCCTGGACGTTGTCGGAATGCGACAGCACGAACTCCTCGTCCTGCGCCGGCGCCTTGATGTCCTCGCCGAGTTCTTGCGCGCGCAGCGCGCGATCGACCAAGGCCATCGACATCGCCTTGCGCTCGCTCTGGCCGAAGGCGAGGCCGTAGCCTCGGGTGAAGCGCGGCGCCTCGGTCGCCGAGCCTTTGAACTGATTGACCATCTGGCACTCGGTCAGCGCCACGCTGCCGAGCGGCACCGCGAAGCCGGCGTCTTCTGCCTCGAAGAACACCTCGACTTCGCCGAAACGGATCTCGCCGGCGAACGGATGGTTGCGGCCGTAGCCGCGCTGGGTGGAATAGCCGAGTGCCAGCAGAAAGCCCTCGTCGGCGCGGGCGAGGTTCTGCAGCCGCAGGTCGCGTCCGGCTGGAAAATTCAGCGGCTCACGGGTGAGGTCGCCCACGGCTGCGTCGTCCGCGGCAACCGGTGACTCTTCGATCAGGCCGTCCTGGCGCAGGATGTCGGTCACCCGTGGCGTCGGTGCGTCACTGGCTTCCGCTGTCGCCGGCTCGGCCGGATCGCCGCCTTCGGCGAGCTGCGGATCGAGCAGCCGGTGGGTGTAGTCGAAGGTCGGGCCGAGGATCTGGCCGCCCGGAATGTCCTTGAAGGTCGAGGAAATGCGCCGCCGGACCGCCATTGCGCCGGTGTCGACCGGCTCGGACGAACCGAACCGCGGCAGCGTGGCGCGGAATGCCCGCACCAGGAAGATCGCTTCGATCAGATCGCCGCGCGCCTGCTTGATCGCCAGCGCCGCCAGCTCGCGGTCGTACAGCGAGCCTTCGCTCATCACCCGATCGACGCCGAGCGCGAGCTGTTCGGAAATCTGGTCGAGCGTCAGCTCCGGCACGTTACGCTTCCCGCGACGGGCATCGGCGAGCAGCCGGTGGGCATTGTCGATGGCGCGTTCGCCGCCTTTGACTGCGACATACATCGGTCAGCTCCCTTGGCTGAGGCGCGTGGTACGCGGGATCGCCACCACCTGGTCGCCGTTCACCAGCACCACGTCGAAGCCGCGCGGAAACAGCGCTGCGTTGATATTCAGGCGATCGAACAGGTCGACCGGCTGCAGCGATGCCTGCAGCAGCGCCTCGCCGTCGATGCCTGGACCGTGCAGCCGGAAGCTGGCGCCGGAGCCGAGCGCCTGCACTTGAATAATGAGTGTGGTCGACCGGTCCGGATATTCCGGCGTGCCGACCGCGAACCGCTCGAGCGGCAGCAACACTGAGCCGTCCCCGATCAGCGCGAACGCCGCGGAGGAGGGATCGCCGGTCAGCGGCGCACCGGTGTGAAACTTCAGCCACTGCGCCACGGTGCCGTCCGCCGCGATCGTCTCGTCGAGCCAGATCGGCGTGTCGTGATCGAACAGCGTCAGCGCCAGTGCGGCGCTGCCGTGCATCAGCGGCGCCGGTGTGCCGGCTTCGACGCTGATGCGTTGGATGCGGCCGGGCCGCGCCATCGCTTTCATCACGGCGCGGAAGGTCGATTGCGCCCCGAGCACCTTGTCGGCAAAGCCGGCGGCAAGTTCGGTGGTGGTCATGGTCAGCCCTCGCCTCGCACCAGCGTGTAGAAATCGACCTTGGTGGCAGCCGTCTGGGCCGCCTTTTCGGCGCGAGCGGCTTCCACCTCGGTTCGCAGCGGCGCGATCACCTCGGCCTCGACCGCAGCCGAATAGTCCGCCGATTGCAGCAGCGCGTCGCACAGCGCGATCAGCTTCGCCTTGGTCCGATCTCGGCCCAGCGTGTAGCCGAGCCCGACCTCGCCGCTGGCGAGCCGCACCGCAGCGCGCGACACCGTCGCCTCGCCGACATTGAAGGCGGCGCCATCGCCGCCGATCCGGCCGCGCAGCATCACCAGTCCCTGTTCCGGCTCACGGAGCAGCGTGAAGGCCGGCGGCGCCAGGGCGCCGACGCGCGCGTCGATCGCTGCGGTATCCGACGCAGCCAACACCGCCATCGCGGCGCGGCGCCGCGCGATCGCAGCTTGTTCGGGGAGGTTCGTGGTTTCGGCGTGCATCGCCATTGCCCAGTTCAAGTTGTCTATGTTAATAGACAACTTGATAGAGGCACAATGTGAAAACTCGATGACGACGAATTCCGTGGCGATGATCACGAAAGCGTTCCGGTCATGACCGCCGAAGCACTCTCTTCAGGCGTCGCGCTGTGGCGTCAGGTCGCCGACGGCATCGAGCTGGCAATTGCCGACGGCCGCTATCTGCCCGGCGGCAAGCTGCCGGGGGAGACCGAGATTGCCGAGAACTACGGCGTCAACCGCCACACCGTGCGGCGGGCGCTCGCGGCGCTGGCGGAGCGTGGATTGGTGCGCGCCGAGCGTGGCAGCGGCACCTTCGTCCGCAGCCGGCGGATCGCTTATCCGCTGCGCACCCGGACGCGGTTTTCCGAAATCATCAATGCAGGAGGGCGCGAGCCGCGCGGTCAATTGATCGCCGCGGAGCGCGAGGCCGCGACCGGCGCGTTGGCCGGCCAGCTCGATCTCGACATCGGCGCGCCACTGTTCCGGATCGAGGCGCTGCGATCGGCGGATGGCGTGCCGATCAGTCGCGGCACGACCTGGCTGTCGGCGGTGCGATTTCCCGATGCGCCCAAGGTGTTCGCGGCGAAACGCTCGATGACCAAGGTGCTGGCGCATTACGGCATCAGCGACTATCGCCGGCTGTCGACCCGGATCACCGCCTCGGTGGTCGATGCCGCCGATGCGGCGCGGCTCGATCTCGCGGCCGGACGGCCGGTGCTGGTGGTGGAGAGTATCGACGTCGCTGCCGACGGCACACCGCTGCTGACCTCCCGCGCCCGCTTCGCCGCTGAGCGGGTCGAGTTCGTGATCGAGCCGGATTAGCCGGCGTTGAGGCCGCGATGACTATCCGCCATTGCCGGTGGCGAGCACGATGGCGGCATTGATGGCGATGCTGACGATCATCAGCGCGCCGAGCAGCAAGCTCGAGCGCCACGCCTTCTGCGCCCGGACGGTGGCCCTGCGATTCCGCCCGCTATAAATCGCACCCTGGCTGTACATGCTCGATCCTCCGTGTCGTTCGGGACTTGCCGAACGCAACGGAAAGATCGGCCGATCGGCATAAAGGATCGAGAGGCCGACGACTGCGTTCTGATAGGGGCGACATAAAGAAATGGGTCGGGATCGATCCGCACGCGCATCAGTGGCTATCCAACCGCCTTTCGGCCGATGATCGCGAAGCGCAGCTTGCTGGAGATCCAGTCGATCGCTGCCACGGTGACCAGGATCATCAGGATCAGGAACGACACCTTCTGCCACTCCAGCACGCGGATCTGCTCGGCGAGCTGCAATCCGATGCCGCCGGCGCCGACGATGCCGATGATGGTGGCGGAGCGCGTGTTGGATTCGAAGAAGTACAGCACCTGGCTGGCCAGGATCGGGACCACCTGCGGCAACATGCCGAAGCGGACGCTGTGGACGTGCGAGCCGCCGGTCGCCTTGACGCCTTCGCTCGCCTTTTCGTCGGCGGCCTCGAAGGCCTCCGAGAACAGCTTGCCGAAATTGCCGAAGTCCGAGCACATCACCGCCAGAATCCCGGCGAACGGGCCGAGCCCGACGACGCCGACCCAGATCAGCGCCCAGATCAGCGTGTCGACGCCGCGCACTGCGTCGAGCAGGCGCCGTGTCAGCAATTGCAGCGGGCGGATGCGTAGCACGTTGCGCGCCGCCAGGAACGACACTGGAAACGCCAGCAATGCACCGCCGAGCGTGCCGAGAAAGGCGATCGCCAGCGTTTCGCCCATCGCGTGCAGATAGACTTGCGCGAGCTGCCACGATCCCGGATCGGGTGGCAGCATCAGGCCGAGAAATTCGATCAGACGGCCGATGCCGCTGAATAACCTGTCAAACGGGATCTCGAGACGGATCAGGCCAAACACGAAGATGGCCGCGGCCAATGTCAGGCCGCCGATCAGCTTGGCGCGGTTGATCCAGTTGGGACGGAAGTGTTCGGGAAAGCGGGCGGCGATGCCGGCTTCGTCGCCGAAGCTCAGGGTGCGGCGGGCGGTGCTCATCGTCGCTCCTGGCCGATCAGGCGGCGGCGCACGCCTTCGGTGAAATAGTCGATCGCCATCACGGTGACGATGATCAGCAGCAGGATGGCGCTGACGTCGCTGTAATAGAACTTGCGCACCGCTTCGATCAGGTCCTGACCGATGCCGCCGGCACCGACGAAGCCCATCACGGCCGCGCCGCGGACATTGATCTCGAACCGCAGCAGCGCGTAGCTGACGAAGTTCGACAGCACCTGCGGCACCACCGCAAACCGGACCATCTCGAACCAATCACCGCCGGACGACACCACGCCTTCCAGCGGCTTGTCGTCGATGTTCTCGACGACTTCGGCGAACAGCTTGCCGAGCGCGCCGGCGGTGTGAATCGCGATCGCCAGCACGCCGGGCAGCGGGCCGAGCCCGAACGCCAGCACGAACAGCAGCGCGAATACGATCTCCGGCACGGTGCGGCAGAATTCAAGGAAGCGGCGGGTGACGAAGACCAGCGTGCGCGAACGCACCAGATTGGCCGAGGCGAGAAAGCACAGCGCGAAGCCGGCGAGCGCCCCGAGCAGCGTGCCCACATAGGCAATCAGGATGGTGTCGAGCAGCAACCCGGTCCACCGCTTGATGCCCCAGAACCAGTCGGCGAGGTCGGTCCACAAGGTTGCGAGCGCGAGCTTCGGCGCGATCGAAATGAAGTAGGACGGAAACCGCCAGAAATTATCGGCCAGCTTGACCAGATTGACTTCGCCCATCCAGGCGGCCGCGGCGATCGCGGCGATCAGGATCGCGCCGCCGAGCGCCAACCGACGCCGCTTCGCCGCTACCGCCGCGTCGTAGTGATCGGCGAGGGCGCGGAGCTGCGGTTCGGGAAGTTCTGTGACGGCTGCCTGCATTCGGTTGTCCGACATGACGACGTGGGCGACCGGTGGGCCGCCCACGTCCGATGATGTGCTGGGATGCGTCAGGACTTCGACTTACGCAGGCTGTCGACGAACTTGATTAGCTCGACCACCGGCTCGTAGTCCTTGTGGCTGGTCGCCGCATAGGGCTTGGCCTTGCCTTCATAGATCTTGTTGAAGGTTTCCGGATCGTTGGTGGCCAGATCGAGCACCGCCTTGCGGATCGCCGCCTTGAGGTCTTCCGGCAGGTCCGACAGATAGGCCATCGGCGAGTTCACGATCAGGTCCGACTTCAGGATGATGCGGAAGTCCGCGGCCTTGACCATGCCCTTGCGGTCCATCCGCAGCAGGTTGGATTCGTCCTCGGTGTTCCACCAATTGAACGCCGCATCGCAGGTGCCCTGGGCGACCCCGATCACCGCGTTCTCATGGCTGCCGGCGTAGATCACCTTGGCGAAGAACTTGTCGGGATCAATCGACATCTTGTTCATCATGAAGCGCGGCACGTTGTTGCCGGAGGTCGAATTCGGGTCGACCAGGCAGAGATTCTTGCCCTTGAGATCTTCGATCTTCTGGTAGGGCGAGTCCTTCTTCACATACAGCACCGAGTGATAGCCCTTTGAGCCGTCACCGTTGACCTCGATGGCGAACGGCTCGACCTTGGCACCGACCAGATAGGCGCGGGCGTAGGACGCCGGGCCATACATGCCGATGTGGATGTTGCCGGCGCGCTGGCCTTCGATCACCGCCGCATAGTCGTTGGCGATGCGCAGCTTCACCGGCACGCCGAGCTGCTTGGTGAGGTAGTCGGTCAGCGGGGTCCAGCGGGTGGTGGTGCCCGAGGCGTTCTCGTCCGGGATCTTGCCGAACACCAGCTCGGGATATTTCGCCTTCCAGTCCTGCGCCGGCGCGGCGTGCGCGGTGAACGCCAGCGCGGCAGCGGCGGCGACGAGAGTACGGAGCTTGATCATGAGGTTTCCTGTCTCTTCAGTCGGTGAACGGTCGAAACACGGCGACCGCACGCGGACGCGCCGCGGGCGGTGCCGGATAGGGAAAACGGCGAACGATCGCCGCCGGGATCAGGCCACGGCGACGCCGGCCAATGCGGGGGCGGGAAGGCCGTGCGGAACGTGCGGCGCTGCGCCGAGCACTTCGTCGGCTTCGAGATCGTAAAGTTCGCGCGCGATCTGATCGGTGAGCGCGGCCGGCGCACCGTCGAACACCACGCGGCCCGAGGCCATGCCGATCAGCCGGTCGCAATAGCTGCGGGCGAGATCGAGCGAATGCAGATTGCACAGCACGGTGATGCCGAAGTGCTTGTTGATGCGCAGCAGCGCATCCATCACGATCTTGGTGTTGCGCGGGTCGAGCGAGGCGATCGGCTCGTCGGCGAGCACGATGTCCGGCTGCTGCACCAGGGCGCGGGCGATCGCGACGCGCTGCTGCTGGCCGCCGGAAAGCTGGTCGGCGCGCTGCGCCGCATAGGACGCCATATCGAACTGATCGAGCGCCGAGATCGCAAGGGCGCGATCCTGCTCCGGCCACATTTGCACCAGCGAGCGCCACGACGGCACTTCGGACAGCCGGCCCATCAGCACATTGGTCAGTACGTCGAGACGGCCGATCAGGTTGAACTGCTGAAAGATCATCGCCGAGCGTGCGCGCCATTGTCGCAGTTCGCGGCCCTGCAGCGCGGTCACATCGACGCCTTCGAACAGGATGCGTCCCTCGGACGGCTCCGCCAGCCGGTTCAGCATGCGTAGCAGGGTCGACTTGCCCGCGCCGGATCGGCCGATCACCCCGACGAAGCTGCCGCGCTCCACCGAAAACGATGCGCCATCTACGGCGGCTTTGCTGCCGAAACGGCAGGTCAGACCCTCAACTACCAGCATGCGCTGCTCCCGAAACAGGTTCGGGAGGAATCGCTAACGCTGTTGTTTTGCAGCCGTGTGACAGTCGATGTAGTTCGGCCGACATATCAAGGTCTTCGCTGCGTCATCGATGCGTCACGACGGCGTCACGGGCGGCGTCGATGACAGGCTCACCCCCAATCATCGCGCACGAGAATCCCATGGCTGCGAAACTGCTGACGGTCGCGCCGACCGTCGATCCGACCGCCAAGCTGCACGACGTCACCCTCGGCGCCTATTGCGAAGTCGGCGCCCGCACCATCCTGAACGAAGTGGCGATGGGCGATTACTCTTACGTCGTCAACGACTCGCAGATCACCTACACCAGCATCGGCAAGTTCTGCTCGATCGCGGCGATGACCCGGATCAACCCCGGCAATCACCCGATGCAGCGCGCCACCCAGGCGCACTTCACCTACCGCGCCAGTACTTATTTCGAGGGCGAGAGCGACGACGCCGAGTTTTTCGCCTGGCGCCGCTCGCATCATGTCGAGATCGGCCACGACGTCTGGATCGGTCACGGCGCCATCGTGCTGCCGGGCCGTAACATCGGTACCGGCGCGGTGGTTGCGGCAGGCGCGATCGTCACCCGGGACGTGCCGGCCTACACCATCGTGGCCGGCAATCCGGCGCGGCCGATCCGCCGCCGTTTCTCCGAGCAACAGGCGGAGCGTCTGGTCGCGCTGGCGTGGTGGAATTGGGGCCACGAAGCGTTGCGCACCGCGCTGCCCGACTTCCGGAAATTGTCAGTGGACGAATTCCTCGACCGATATGAAGGTGCGGCCGAAGTGCAGCCATCGGACCGAGAGCCGGCGGCAGAACAGCAGGTGATGGGATGAGCGAGATCGCGATCGAAGGCGGCCGGACCCTGGTCGGCGACGAGATTGCCGAGGCATCGTTGCAGCTCGCTGGCGGCGCCATCGCGGCGGTCGGCTCCACGAGCGGCAATGCGGCGATCCGGATCGATGCCCGCGGGCTGCTGGTGCTGCCCGGCATCGTCGATCTGCACGGCGACGCCTTCGAGCGGCAGATGATGCCGCGGCCCGGCGTCGACTTTCCGATCGACGTGGCGCTGATCGACAGCGACCGCCAGGCGATCGCCAACGGCCTGACCACGGTCTTTCACGCCGTCACCTGGTCGTGGGAGCCCGGCCTGCGCAGCGCCGACAACGCCCGCCGGATGCTGGATGCGATCGATCTGACCAAGCCGCGGCTTTCCGCCGACACCCGCATTCATCTGCGCCACGAGACCTTCAATCTCGATGCGGTCGACGAGATCGCGCAGTGGATCGCTGATCGCCGCGTCGATCTGTTCGCCTTCAACGATCACATGGACACGACGCTGGCGAACCTCGCCAAGCCGCAGAAGCGCAACCGGATGGTCGAGCGTACTGGCCTATCCGACGATGAATTCGACCGGCTGGTCGAGCGCGTCGCGGCGCGCGGCGACGAAGTGCCACAGGCGAACCGGCGCCTCGCCGCCATCGCCCGCGAGGTGTCGATGCCGATGCTGTCGCACGACGACGATACCCCGGCGATACGGCAGGGTTATCGCGATCTCGGCGTCGGCATTGCCGAGTTCCCCACCACCGAGGAGACCGCGCGCGATGCGGCGCTGCACGGCGATTTCATCGTGTTCGGTTCGCCGAACGTGGTGCGCGGCGGCAGCCATACCGGCTGGACCAAAGCGGCCGATATGATCGCCAAGGGACTATGCTCGGTACTGGCCTCCGACTACTACTATCCGGCGCCGTTGCTCGCGGCGTTCCGCCTGGTGCATGACGGCATCCTTCCGCTGGAGCAGGCCTGGAAGCTGATCTCGGAAAACCCCGCCCGCGCCGCAGGTCTCGCCGAGCGCGGCACGATCGCGAGCGGCCAGCGCGCTGACGTTCTGCTGGTCGATGATCGGGTCGCGTTGCGGCCGCGGATCGTCGCTGTGATCGCCGGCGGCCGGCTGGTGCATGTCGACGATCCGGAGCGCTTCGTGATCACGCGCAAACTGCCGCACCCGGCTGGCGTTGCCGCCTGATCTGACGTTATCATCATCGGCGATGTCGAACTTTCCACGCTACGCGATTTACTACCTGCCCGCCGCGGGCAGCGCTCTTGCGCAGTTCGGGGCGACGATGCTCGGTTACGATGTCGTCTCCGGCGAAGACGTGCCGTTCGCCGCGCCGACCGCGGCGATCGAAGACTGGCGAGACATCACCGCAGACCCACGCGGCTACGGCTTTCACGCCACCCTGAAGGCGCCGTTCGGGTTGATCGGCGGCCGCAGCGAGAGCGACCTGCTGTGGGCCTGTGCGACCTTTGCCGAAACGCCACGGGCGATTCCGCAGATTGCCCCGGTAATCAGGCCGATCGGTGGGTTCATCGCGCTGGTGCCGGAAGTGCCGTCCGAGTCGCTGCAGCAGCTCGCGGCCGATTGCGTTCGCGATTTCGATGAATTTCGGGCGCCGCTGTCGGCGGAGGATCGCGCCCGGCGCAAGCCGGAACGGTTGACGCCCGAGCAGGTCGGCTATCTCGATCGCTGGGGCTACCCTTATGTGATGGACGAGTTCCGGTTTCACATGACGCTGACCGGTTCGCTCGATCCGGCTCGCCACGACGAATTGTTGGCGCTGCTGCGGAGACAATTCGCGGCCGCGGGCATCGACCGGATTGCAATCGATCGGATCGCTGTGCTGCGCCAGGACGCGCGCGGGGCCCGGTTCAAGAGTATCGCGCAGTTCGAATTGCGCAGCGCCGATTATTAGCGCTCGAGAACGGAGCCGAGCCACTCGCTGACCGCCTCCGGCATGGCGGTGACCCGGCCGGGCCAGGGATCGGTGGCGAAGCCGACATGTCCGCCTTCATCGGGTTGCCAGAGCGTCACCATCGTGCCGACGTCGTCCGGTGTCGGCAGCGAGGCGGCCGGCACGAACGGATCGTTGCGCGCGTTCACGACCAAAGCCGGGATCTTGATCTGGTGCAGATGCGGCTTGGATGAGGCACGGGTCCAGTAGTCATCGACACCCGCAAAGCCGTGCAGCGGCGCCGTGAAGGCATCGTCGAATTCACGCAAAGTCGTTGCCCGTTGCACGCGGTCGCGATCGAACAGCCCCGGATGCTGCTGCCATTTCGCGAGCGCGTTCGGAATCATCGTGCGCAGGAAATGCCGGGTATAGATCAGGCGGTTGACGCCGCTATCGATCGCGGCGCCGGCGGCCACGAGATCCAGCGGGGCTGAGACCGCCGCCACTGCGCGCGCGATCTCTGCGGCACCACTTCCGGCTTCCTCCGCCCAGCGCAACAGCGCGTTGCCGCCGAGCGAGACGCCGGCGGCGAGCACCGGCGCATCGGCGCGGTCGCGAATTCGCGCCAGCAGCCAGCCGACTTCCTGGAAGTCGCCGGAGTGATACGAGCGCGGCGCCAGATTGAGTTCGCCCGAGCAGCCGCGAAAGTGCGGAATCGACAGCCGCCAGCCGCGCGCGAGCGCGCCCTGCGCAAATGCGATCGCGTAGCGGCTCGCCGACGATCCTTCGAGGCCGTGAAACAGCACCAGCCAAGGCGTATGGTCGGGCCCGGGTAGGTGGTCGATGTCGATGAAGTCGCCGTCTGGCGCCCGCCAGCGTTCGCGGACGAGCTTGATGGCTTGCGAGGCCCGTGGCTGCGCGAACAGCGTCGGCCAGATGGTTTGCATATGGCCGCCGGGCAACCACCACGGTGCGCGATAGGATCGTAGATCAGTCATGTCGAGCAGAATCGAAGGAGGGACAAACACACACAGGTCGGACGAGTGTGACGCACCTATCCACTGGGACGGTGGCCACTGCAACCGAGCGCGTCAACATCGCATTAGCTTTGCATTTGCAACTAACGTTTGCGACGGCCGGATATGTCGCAGTTGTTGTCGGGTCGGCATCGCCCTAAGCTGGCCTCCATAACGACAAGCGATCGGAGCCGAAGCAGCCGGGATCGCTCCTATGAGGAAATCGCCATGAAGGTCGCCGACCCAGCTCCCTTCCGCAATCTGTCGCCCGACGAGTTGGAATGGCTCGCCGCCGCCGAATGGGCGCAGGCCGAAGCTCTCAGCGATGCGCCCAAGGGGCTGGTGATGCAGTCCGCCACCGAGATGCACGCGCGCGCCAAGCTGAAGCGCATGCTGCTCAGCCAGGTCCCGACCAAGCACTAGCCGGCGACGTCGTCTGCGGGCTTGACCGGCTGGAGACGGCGGACGCACACCGGTCGTGATGACCTCCGCACCGCATCCTGCCTGCCCGTCAGGTCCCGGCGCCTATGTGGTGGCGATCGCAATCGCCGCGCCGCTCGCGATCCGGCTCGGCGCCGCTGCGTCGCCGTTACTTCGGCCGGGGCGCTACCTGTATTGCGGCTCGGCCTATGGGCCAGGTGGCCTGCCCGCTCGGCTCGGACGGCATTTCCGCAAGGACAAAACGATCCGCTGGCATGTCGATCAGTTGACGACGGCCGGCGAGGTGCTGGGCGCCTGGGCGATTGCGGGCGGCGACGAGTGCGAGCTGGTCGCGCGGCTGGGATTTCTGCCGGTGCCGATCGAAGGCTTCGGCGCCACGGATTGCGCCCACTGCCACAGCCATCTGCTGCGTTGGCCGTCGCGCGTCGCTGCCCGTAAAGTCCGCACGGCGCTCGCCGGAGACGACGCGGCGCCGGTGTGGTTGCGGGGCGATTCTACGCCCCGGTCTCGCGCCTGATCCAGCCGAGATATTTCTCCGCGCCGGCGGTGACTGAGAGCTGGATGATCTCCGGGGTGTCGTAGGAGTGCAGCGAGGTGATCAGGTCGCGCAAGGCGGCGAACTTCGTCGGCAGGGTTTTGAACAGCAGCAGTTGCTCGGCGTCGCTGGTGATCTTGCCGTCCCACCAATAATGGCTGGTGATGGCCTGGATTTGGACACAGGCGGCGAGCCGGGCTTCGAGCGTTGCGACTGCCAAGCGTTCCGCTTCCTCCTTATTCGGCGCCGTCACCATCACCACGCAGGCCTCGCCCTGATCCATCGCGTCGCTCCTTGGCTTCGATTTGATCCGACGCGTTGCAGGCCGCGCCGGTTGTTTGCTAGGCGCAACTGGTTCCCAGTCAGCTTCGGAAGCTCCGTCATGCCGATTTACGGCTTCGTCTGCAACAAATGCGGTCACCAGTTCGAGACGTTGCTGTTCTCCGGTGAATCCGCGGTGTGCCCGTCCTGCGAGAGCACCAGCCTCGAGCAGCAATTGTCGCTGATCGCCAAGCCCGCCAAGGGCGGGCCGGAGGCTCCGATGTGCGACGGCAAGGGTGGCTGCGGCGGCTGTTGCATGCCGGACGTCTGCGCCTAGCCGGCCAGCGGCTCCCCACTCGGGACGCCGTGTTTGCCGGAAGGAACGATCCTGCGCTTCAGGTCGTTTGCACGCCGACGAGCAACCCTCCGAGGCATGCCAGACATGACGCAGATCACCCGTACCTTCGACAGCGCCACACAGGCCAAGGCCGCAGTTGCCGAACTCAAGCAGCGCGGCTTCAACCGGGTCGAACTGGTCGAGGTGCCCGATCGCCGCGGTCCGAGCGGCGGCGGGACCGTGGTCCGGGTCGAGCCGCCGTTCGGGTCGGCGCTCGTCGCCAGCGGCATTCTCGAACGGCACGGCGGCAAAGAGGCAGGTGCGACGAGCACCGCTGGCTCTACGGCGCCGGCCCTCGCGCAGCCGGCGAGGACTGAAGCCCAGCCGGTCCCCGATCCTGCGGCGCAGGCATTCAAGTCGGCGCCAGCGGCATCACCGGCGCGGCCGGCCCAACCTCAGGCTCGGCGCGAGGAGTTGCGCAGCGGTCCGCGGACCGTGTCGGAATGGCTCGGGATTCCGCTGCTGATCAATTCCAACACCTTCTTTTCCGGTTTTCCGCTGCTGTTGAGGCCGTCCCGCAAGGCGCCGGCGGCTAAGCCGGAATAATCGGCGAATTTGTCGCCGGCCCCGAGCCGCGCATGAGCTTCCGTCGCCCGTTTCGGCTTGCTAGCATCGCGTCGCCTCGCCGCCCGGCGGGGACCACGACATCAGCGACCCGATGACGTGCGCTGCGCGCCAGCCGGCGTGCGCGCCCGCATGCGGCAGGAGTGCAGGCCATGAAGCTCACCAGTCCCGACATCGCCGAAGGCGCAACGATCGCCCACGAGCAATTGTTCAACAGCTTCGGCTGCACCGGCGCCAACGTCTCGCCGGCGCTGAGCTGGAGCGACGCGCCCGCCGGCACCAAGAGCTTCGCGGTGACGATGTACGATCCCGATGCGCCGACCGGCAGCGGCTGGTGGCATTGGGTGGTGTTCAACATTCCGGCCACGACGACGTCGCTGCCGAAGGGCGCGGGCGATATCGCGAAGGGGTTGATGCCCGAAGGCACGATCCAGGGCCTGACGGATTTCGGCGTGCCCGGTTACGGCGGCCCGTGCCCGCCGCCGGGCGACAAGCCGCACCGCTATCAGATCACGGTATTCGCGGTCGACGTCGAAAAGCTGCCGAACGCTGGCGCCACCGCGATGCCGGCGCTGGTCGGCTTCGATCTCAACTTCCACACCCTGGCGAAGACGACGATCACCGGACTGTTCGGGCGTTAAGCCCGAGCAGATGCCATCCTGTTCGCTGCTGATGCCGGATTGGTCCGGTTATCAGCAACGACGGAAGTGAAGCGTAAAGGCCAGGACGACCGAGACCGCGCCGGTCGTCTTGAAGGCGCTGTGATCAGTTGCTGGCTTCTGAGCTTCGGCTTGACGAGCTGCGCGTGATCGCGGCGGCCGGTCCGCTCGAAAGGCAGGGAATCTGGCGCCATGATCCGTCGGGTGCGCGTTCGTAGGAGCTGCATCCCGACGCCGTCGCTGCGGCCTCGCCGGCGTTGCGCTGATCCTGCTGACCGCGCGCCAGCGCCGGTGCGGCAGATAGGCTCGACGCGACCAGCGCGCCGGCAAACAAAGCGGTCGTCCAAAGGTTGGTAGTTCGCATGTCCGGTCCTCCGTTATCGGAAACGCGGACGGAGTCCTGACGCGCGAATGTGACGATTTCTTGCAAATTGCGGCTCTCGCCGCGATCTTGCCTTAACGATCAACAAACAGCGCGGGCACTCAGTGCGCCCGCGCACCGATGGAACTCAGCGCGACAGCACAATGCGGCCTGCGGTGGTGCGGTCCTGCCAGTGATGGCGCACCAGTTCCGGGTCGACGTGGTGTTCCACCGGCCAGCCGACGCACAGATAGGCGATGAACTTCCAGGTCGCCGGCACGTCGAGCTCGGTGGTGATCGCCTCTGGATCAAGGATCGATACCCAGCCGACTCCGAGGCCGAGCGTCCGCGCGGCGAGCCAGAACGTCTCGATCATCGCCACGACGGAGTAATCGAGCGCTTCGGGCATGGTCTGGCGCCCGACACCGAGACCCTGCGCCGTCTCGCGGTCGCAGAACAGCGCGAACTGCCGCGGCGCGACGTCGATGCCTTCGAGTTTGAGTTTGGCGTACAGCGCCGCACGGTCGCCCTGATACGCGCTCGCCGCCACCTCATTGCAGCGCAGGAAGTTGGCGCGGATCCGCGCCCGCGTCTCGGCCGAGTCGACGCTGATCCAGCGCCACGGCTGGCTGTTGCCGACCGACGGGGCGAGCTGGGCGAGGTCGAGGAGCTGATCGATCAGCTCCGGCGCAACCGGATCGGTCCTGAAGCGGCGGACGTCGCGCCGCCACGCGATCAGCTCGGCGAACTTCTCCCGAAACGCTTCGTCGAACACCGGCGGGTTGGCGTTGGCGGCTGCGATCTCGGCCGGATCGGTCATCGCCGCCATCTTGTTCAGCACCGTACTCACAGCTTGCCCGCCAGCACGTCGGCGAGATCGGCGACGTCGGTGAGCAGCCGCGAGGCCGCGCGCACCAGCGGCACGGCAAGGATCGCGCCGGTGCCTTCGCCGAGCCGCAGCCGCAGATCGAGCAGCGGCGCGGCGTCCATTGCCTGCAGCGCGAGGTCGTGGCCGCGCTCGGCCGAGCGATGGGCGAATACGCAATAATCGCGGGCTTCCGGCGCCAGCCGCACCGCGACCAGCGCCGCGGCCGTGGCGATGAAGCCATCGACGATTACCGGCCGGCGCTGCGATGCGGCGCCCAGCACCGCGCCGGCCATCATGGCAATCTCCAGTCCGCCGAATTCGGCCAGCACCTCCAGCGGTGCGGTGGCGGGGCTGCGCATCGCCGCCTTTTCGATCGCCGCCTTCTTCTTGGCCATGCCGTCGGCATCCTGGCCGGCGCCGATCCCGATGCTCTGGTCGAGCGGCGCCGGGCCGAGGCGGTGCAGCAGCAGCGACGACGAAGCCGTGTTGCCGATCCCCATCTCACCCAGCGCGATCACGTCCGCGCCCGCGGCGATCTCGGCGCGTGCCAGTTCGGCGCCGCGATCGAGTGCCTGGCACGTCTCCGCGACGCTCATCGCCGGCTGACGCGCCGCGTTGGCGGTTCCCATCCGCACCTTGGCGTCGATCAGATCGGGATGCTTCGGCAGATCGGCGGCGACGCCGGCGTCGATCACCCGGACGTCGACATGGTTGGCGGCTGCGAATGCGTTGGCGGTGGCCTTGCCGGCCAAATAGGTCATCACCATCGCTACCGTCACGGCGGACGGATATTGCGACACGCCTTCTTCGGTCAGGCCATGGTCCCCGGCGAACACCATCAGCACCGCATTGTCGGCGCGCGGCGGCTGCGGATGCCGCATCAAGGCCAGTTCGATGGCGAGGTCTTCGATCCGCCCGAGCGAGCCGAGCGGCTTGGCCTTGCCGTCCACCCGCGCCCGCAAGGTTGCTTTCAGCGACGGGTCGACCGGGGTGATCGACGGCGGCTGCCAGGTGACGAGGGTTTCGGTCGGCATCGGATGGTCCTTTGGTTCGGCAAGGCGCGCAACTGAGGCAAACGCGCAAGCCCGGTCAACACCACCTTCGCGTTGTTGACCCGCAACAGCGTCGCAGCTAGCGTGCCCGACGATGGTCCTTCCGCAAGGAAGGTGAAAAGGGAAGCCGGTGGGAGACGCGGTGCGTCTCGATCCCGGAGCTGCCCCCGCAACTGTAAGCGACGAGCCATCGCCGAGGCCACTGGGAATTCCTGGGAAGGCGGCGAATGGCGGCGACTCGCGAGCCAGGAGACCTGCCATCGCGTATTGTGCTTTGAAGGGTCGTCGGGGCGGGGTGCACCGGACGGAAGCAGTGCGGACGGCAAAGGCCTCTCCCGCGCGTTCCGACAAAGCTCGATAGCTGACCCGATGATTCGAGCCCGATGGATTCCGAGCCCCCTGCCGATGTGAGCGCCGATCCGCCGCGCATGCTGCCTGGCGCGCCGGTGATGGTCAGCGTCTGCACCACCTGCAAGACGATCGACGGCGTCGCCGTCGGTGCGCCGATGCTGGAAGCCGTCCGCGCCGCGCTGGCCGGCGCCGGCGCGGTGCAGGTGCGCGCCGTGCAGTGCCTGTCCGCATGCAAGCGTGCCGCCACCGTCGCGGTGTCGAGCGAAGGCGGCTACACCTTCGTGTTCGGCGATCTCGATGGCGCCGGCGGCGCTGACGCTGTGGCGGCGTTCGTGGCCTCCTATCAGGACAGTCACTACGGTCTGGTGCCGTGGCGGCAGCGCCCGGAAGTCCTGCGCAAGGGCACCGTCGTCCGCCTGCCGCCGCCGCAATGGTCTCCCGACGATGGGCGGGCGCCGGCATGAGCGCGCTGATCTCCACCCTGGTGCTGGGCGGCGCGCGCTCCGGCAAATCGGTGTTCGGCGAACGGCTGGTCGCCGAGAGCGGCTTGGCTAGGATCTATCTCGCGACCGCCACCGCCAGCGACGACGAGATGTCCGATCGCATTGCCCACCATCGCGCCCGCCGCGGCGACGGCTGGACCACGATCGAGGAGCCGCTCGGCTTGGTCGATGCGCTGACCCAGCACGCCGGCCGCGGCCGCGCCGTGCTGGTCGATTGCCTGACGCTGTGGCTGTTCAACCTGATGGAAGCCGGCCGCGATCCCGAGGTCGAAGCAAGGCGACTGGCGCGTTATCTCGGCGTCGCCGCCGGTCCGATCGTGCTCGTCTCCAACGAAGTCGGCCTCGGCCTGGTGCCGGAGACGCCGCTCGGCCGCGCCTTCCGCGACGCGCAAGGCCGCCTCAATCAGACCATCGCCGCCGCCGTGCCCAACGTCGCCTTCATCGCCGCCGGCCTGCCGCTGTGGCTGAAACGCCAAACAGGAGAGTAGTTCATGACCGCCCGCGTTCCCGTCACGGTGCTCACCGGTTTTCTCGGCGCCGGCAAGACCACGCTGCTGCGCGCGCTGCTCAATCAGTCGAGCGGCCGCCGCATCGCGGTGATCGTCAATGAATTCGGCGATGCCGGTTTCGACGGCTCGCTGGTCGAGGATTGCGGCGCGTCGGTGTGCGCGCCGGGCGACATCGTCGAACTCACCAACGGCTGCATCTGCTGCACGGTCGCTGACGACTTCATCCCGACGATGGAAAAGTTGTTGAACCGCGACACGCCGCTCGACGCGATCGTGATCGAAACCTCCGGGCTCGCACTGCCGCAACCGCTGCTGAAGGCGTTCGCCTGGCCGGCGGTGAAGACCCGTGCCACCGCCGACGGCGTCGTCACGGTGGTCGACGCGCTGGCGCTGAGTGAAGGCCGGGTGCCGCTCGACGATGACGCGGTGAAGGCGCAGCGTGACGCCACGCATGACGATCCGATCGAGGAAGTGTTCGAAGATCAGCTCGCCTGCGCCGATCTGGTGGTACTGTCGAAGAGCGATCTGGTCGCGCCCGACCAGCTTGCCGCGCTCGAAGCTAAGCTGGCGAGCCGGGTGCGGCCGAACGTCCGCATCGTCCGCTCGCATGGCACGCTGGCGCCGTCGGTGCTGATTGGGCTCGATGCCGAAGCCGAGAATGATCTTGCATCCCGCGCCGGCCATCACGCCGAAGGCGAGGAGCACGATCACGACGATTTCGACTCGCTGGTGATCACCCCGCAGCCGGCGGAGACGCTGGATGCCATGAAGGCGCGGGTCGGCGATGCGCTGGGGCTCGAGGGCGTGCTGCGCGTCAAGGGCCATGCCCGTGTCGCCGGCAAGCCGGCCCCGGTCGTGGTGCAGGCGGTCGGCTCGCGCATCGATCTCGCCTTCGCCCGCCCCGATGCCGAGCGTCCCGACCATCTGGTGGTGATCGGCCTCAAAGGCTTTGACGCCGACGCCGCGCGGCGCGCGCTGGCGGGGTAGTTCATATGCCTCTCCCCGTCATTGCGAGGAGCGAAGCGACGAAGCAATCCAGGGGCAGCGGCCCCGAGTCTGGATTGCTTCGCTTCGCTCGCAATGACGTAGAGAGGGCGGTCGCACAGCAACGGTGCTCCAGATGCACCTGAAGCTCGACACCAGCGTCAGCATCGACGACGGCGACGTTGCGCGCGATCTCGGGCAGGCGACGGCCGATATTGTGGTGCTGTCGGCGGCCGACAGCGATCTGGCGGCGTTCGGTGCTGCGCGGGCCGGAATGCCGGACGACTATCCGACGCTCCAGCTCACCAATTTTCTGGCGCTCGGCCATCCGGCCTCGGTCGATCTTTATGTCGAGCGCACGCTGGCGAAAGCAAAGCTCGTCATCCTGCGGATGCTCGGTGGCGAGGCCTACTGGCCGCACGGCGTCGACAGCCTGCGGCGCGATGCGCTGGCGCGCGGCGCGCAGTTCGTCTGCATTCCGGGCGAGATGGAGTGGAATGCGGAGCTGGCTGCGCGTAGCACCGCCGATCTCGACGATGCTCACGCGCTGTGGCGCTATTGCAGCGAGGGCGGCGCCGAGAACATCCGCTTGGCGCTGCGCTATGCCGCCTGGATGATCCTGCGCGACGACTGCCCGCCGCCGCCGCGGCCGATGCCGGCCGCAGGGTTCTGGCCGGCCGAGCCGCCGCCATCGCAGTGCCGCCGCGCGCTGGTAATCTTCTATCGGGCGCTGGCGGCGAGCGGCGATACCGCGGCGATCGCGGCGCTGCGTGACGCCCTGGCCGCGCGTGATTTCGATCCAACCTGCATCTTCGTGACCAGCTTGAAGGATGCGCGCTCGATCGCGTTCCTGCGCAGCGTGCTTGCCGCGACGCCGCCCGACGTCATCATCAACGCCACCGCGTTTGCGACCGCCACCGCCACGGACGACTCCGGTGTGCTGGCGTCGGCGGATTGCCCGATCCTGCAGGTGGCGCAGGCCGGGGTGACGCGCGAGCATTGGGAGCAATCCGGCCGTGGTCTCAATCCGCGCGACCTCGCCATGCATGTCGTGCTGCCGGAGGTCGACGGCCGTGTCTTCGCCGGAGCTGTGGCTTTCAAGCAGCGCGGCGGCGACGCCGAATTCGCCCCGACCGTGTATCAGCCGCTGCAGGACCGGATCGACGCGGTGGCGGATCTGGCGCAGGCCTGGGTGCGGCTGCGGCATCAGCCGCGCGACCAACGCCGCGTCGCCATCGTGCTTGCCAACTATCCGAATCGCGACGGCCGGCTCGGCAACGGCGTCGGTCTCGACACCCCACAATCGCTGCACGACCTGCTGTTCACGCTGCGGACGGAAGGCTATCTCACCCGCGAGCTGCCGGCCGACACAGCGGCACTGATGGAGCAGCTGCAGCGCGGCCCGACCAACGAACTGCAGAGCCGATCCGATCGGGAAGGCGGCGTGAGCTGGCCGGTGGCGGACTACGCGGCGGCGCTCGCGGAGCTGCCGCAGGCGGTGCGCGATACGGTGATCGCGCGGTGGGGCGCGCCGGAGCAGGATCCGCATGTGGCCGATGGGGCCTTCCGGCTCGGCCTGCATCGCTTCGGCAACATCCTGGTCGGGGTGCAGCCGGCCCGTGGCTATGCAATCGATCCGAAGTCCAGCTTCCACGATCCCGAGCTGCCGCCGCCGCATCACTATGTGGCGTTCTATCTGTGGGTGCGGCAGGTGTTCGGCGCCGAAGCGGTGATCCACCTCGGCAAGCACGGCAACCTCGAATGGCTGCCGGGCAAGAGCGCCGGGCTGTCGCGCGACTGTTTCCCGACTGCGCTGCTCGGGCCGCTGCCGCATCTCTACCCGTTCATCGTCAACGATCCCGGCGAGGGCATCCAGGCCAAGCGGCGCAGCGCGGCGGTGATCGTCGATCATCTGACGCCGCCGATGACCCGCGCCGAGCTGCACGACGAGATGGCGCGGCTGGAAGCGCTGGTCGACGAATACGCGATGGCGGCCGATCTCGATCCGACCCGCGCCGACGCGATCGCCGAGGACATCATTTCGTTGGCACGGGCGACGCGGCTCGACGAAGACGTCGCGATCGATCGCGACACCGCGACGCTCGATGCGCTGCGCGCGATCGATGCGCATCTGTGCGATCTGAAAGAGATGCAGATCCGCGACGGGCTGCACGTATTCGGCCGCACGCCGCTCGCCGCCCAGCGCGACGAGCTGTTGGTGTCGATCGCGCGTCTGCCGCGCTCCGAACTGAAGCCGCAGGATGCCTCGCTGCATCGCGCGCTGGCGCGGGACCTCGGACTAACCAACCCCGACGGGACCGAATTCGATCCGCTGACCCGCGATCTGGCCACCCCCTATGCCGGCCCGCACCCAGCCATCCTCGCCACGTTGAGTGATCGGCCATGGCGGACCCATGGTGACACCGTCGAACGGGTCGAAGCGTTGGCCTTGCGGTTGGTGTCGGCTCTTCATCAAGCTTCACCCTCTCCTGCGGGCGATGAGGAGAGACTGCCTCACACTCAGCCCGTGCTCGACTGGATCGCCACGTCGCTGCGTCCGGCGATCGAAGCGTCGGGCGACGCCGAGCGCGACGCGCTGCTGCGTGGGCTCGACGGGCGGTTCATTCGGCCGGGGCCCTCCGGCGCGCCGACCCGCGGCCGGCCCGATGTGCTGCCGACGGGGCGTAATTTCTTCGCGGTCGATGTCCGCGCGGTGCCGACGCCGTCGGCGTGGCGGATCGGGCAGCTCGCCGCCGAGCGGCTCATCGAATCCTATTGGCAGGAGGCCGGCGAATGGCCGCGCTCGATCGCGCTGTCGGCGTGGGGCACCGCCAATATGCGCACCGGCGGCGACGATGTCGCGCAGGCGCTGGCGCTGATCGGTGCGCGGCCGACCTGGGAAGATGCCACCGGCCGCGTCACCGGCTTTGCGATCGTGCCGCTGTCGGAGCTGCGGCGGCCGCGCGTCGACGTCACCTTCCGCGTCTCCGGACTGTTTCGCGACGCCTTCCCGGTGCAGATGGACTTGATTGCCAGCGCAATTGCAGCGGTCGCGGCGCTCGACGAACCTGATGACGCCAATCCGATCGCCGCCCAGGTCCGCGTCCGCAGCGACCAATTAGTTCGAACGGGTGTCGATCCCGAGCTGGCGAAGAAGCAAGCCGGCGCGCGGGTGTTCGGCGCGCGGCCTGGCACGTACGGCGCCGGGCTGCAGGCGATGATCGACGACGGCGGCTGGAATAATCGCGATGATCTCGCCGGCGCTTATCTTGCCTGGGGCGGCTATGCCTATGGGGCGGGGCAGGACGGCGCCGAGGCCGCCGATGCGTTTGCGGCACGGCTGAAGGCGGTCGATCTGGTGGCGCAGGCGCAGGATAATCGCGAGCACGACATTCTCGATTCCGACGATTATTACCAGTTCATCGGCGGCCTCGCCGCAACGGTCGAAAGTCTGCGCGGGCAGGCGCCGCGGGTCGCCCATGTCGACACGTCGCGGCCCGAAGCGCCGCTGCCGCGGACGCTTGCGCATGAGATCTCTCGCGTGGTGCGGGGCCGCGCCGCCAACCCGAAGTGGATTCAGGGCGTGATGCGCCACGGCTACAAGGGCGCCTCCGAGATCGCCGCCACCGTCGACTATCTGTTCGGCTTTGCGGCTTCGACCGACGCCGTCGGCAACCGTCATTTCGACCTGCTGTTCGCCGCTTATCTCGAAGACGACGCGGTGCGCGAGTTTCTCCGCGACGCCAATCCGGCGGCGCTGCGCGATATCGTGGCGCGGTTCGATGAGGCGATCCGGCGCGGGCTGTGGACGCCCCGTTCCAACCGAGCAGCCGACCTGCTCGCCGAAATTCTCACTCCCAAGGAAGCTGCATGACCGATCCTCTGCCCGCCCGCGACGAAAACGTCCGCCACGCCGAAAAGGCGAAGAAGCGGAAAGCCGCGCACGACAAGAAGCTCGAGGGTATGACCGACAGCAAGGGGCTGATCATCGTCCACACCGGCACCGGCAAAGGCAAGACCTCGGCCGCGCTCGGCATGGTGTTCCGCCATATCGGCCACGGCATGCCGGTCGGGGTGGTGCACTTCACCAAGTCGGAGAAGTGGAACACCGGCGAGGCCAAGCTGCTGGCGAAGTTTCCGGAGCTTGCGACGTTGCACATCATGGGTGAGGGCTTCACCTGGGAGACTCAGGACCGCGAACGCGACATCGCCGCGGCGCGCGCCGGCTGGGAACGTGCCAAGGAATTGATCCGCGACGACCGTCATCGCATGGTGCTGCTCGACGAGCTGAACATCGTGCTGCGCTATGATTATCTGCCGATCGAAGAAATCGTCGCGGTCCTGCTCGATGAGAAGCCGGCCGACAAGCACGTGGTGATCACCGGCCGCAACGCCCACCCGGCGCTGATCGAGATCGCAGACCTCGTGACCGATATGACGTTGGTGAAGCACCCGTTCCGGACCGGCGTGAAGGCGCAGAAGGGCGTGGAGTTTTGAGCGCGCGGCCGAGCCCCAAATATGTCATTCCGGGGCGCCGCGCAGCGGCGAACCCGGAATCCAGAAGTGCAGAACTCCTCGAGATTCCGGGTTCGCGCCTGTCGGCGCGCCCCGGAATGACGGCCACGTGATGAGAAAGCTGCGATGACCATCACCCCCGCGCTGATGATCCAGGGCACCTGCTCCAATGCCGGCAAGTCGACGCTGGTGGCTGGGCTGTGCCGGGCATTGGTGCGGCGGGGGCTCAAGGTCGCGCCGTTCAAGCCACAGAACATGTCGAACAACGCTGCGGTGACGGTGGACGGTGGTGAGATCGGCCGGGCGCAGGCGGTGCAGGCGCGCGCCGCCAAACTGCCGCCGACGGTGCATATGAATCCGGTGCTGCTGAAGCCGGAGACCGACACCGGCGCGCAAGTGATCGTACAAGGCAAACGGTTCGGCCGGCTCGGCGCGCAGCATTTTCTCGACAAGAAAGCGGCGCTGCTGCCGCACGTACTCGACAGCTTCGCGAGGCTCGCACGAGAGGCCGACATCGTGCTGGTCGAAGGCGCCGGCTCGCCGGCGGAGATCAATCTCCGCGCCGGCGATATCGCCAATATGGGGTTCGCGCAGGCGGCGAACGTGCCGGTGGTGATCGCCGGCGACATCGAGCGTGGTGGCGTGATCGCGAGCCTCGCCGGCACGCATCTGGTGCTCGACGAGGCTGAGCGGGCGCTGGTAGCTGGTTATCTGATCAACAAATTCCGCGGCGACGTGAGGCTGTTCGATCATGGGCTGACGGCGATTACCGAGCTGACCGGCTGGCCGTCGCTTGGCGTGGTGCCGTGGCTGCCGAGCGCGGCGTTACTTCCGGCCGAGGACGCGGTCGATCTCGACCGGGCGCAGGCCTCGGCGGCAAAGCGCATCATTGCCGTGCCGATGTTGGCGCGGATTGCTAATTTCGACGATCTCGATCCGCTCGGCATGGAGCCGGGCGTCAAGCTGGTTTTCGTGCCGCCGGGCACGCCGATCCCGGCCGAGGCCGACGTGGTGATCATTCCCGGCAGCAAGTCGACGCTCGGCGATCTCGCGTTCCTGCGTGCACAGGGCTGGGATATCGATATCGCCGCGCATGTCCGCCGCGGCGGTCATCTGCTCGGGCTGTGCGGTGGCTATCAGATGCTCGGGCGCAGCATCGCCGATCCGGATGGCGTCGACGGCGCGCCCGGCACGGTCGAAGGGCTGGGTCTGCTCGACACCGTCACGATCATGCGGGGCGACAAGTCGACCACATTGGTCCACGGCGCTCATGTTGCGACCGGCGCACCGGTCGACGGCTACGAGATTCATCTTGGCCGCACCGAGGGACCGGATTGCGCGCGGCCGGTGGTAACGATCGACGGCCGTCCCGACGGTGCGATTTCAAGCGACGGCCGGGTGCAAGGCACCTATCTGCACGGCCTGTTTACGAACGATGAGTTCCGCCGTGCTTGGCTTGCGGGTCTCGGCATCGCCTCGCAGCTCGCCTATGAGGCGCAAATCGAAGCCGCGTTGGAGGCCCTAGCCGATCATCTCGAAACGCATCTCGATGTCGACCGGATGATCAGAATGGCGCGGAGCCGTCAGAGCACGAACGCCAGCGCCGCGTAGATCACAGCCTGCAGCGCGCAAGCTGCGATCATCACCCGCAGTGCGCGGCCGATGTCGGCCGGCGTCGCCTCGCTCCGCGCTTCGGCGTTGAGATAAGGATCGTCGGTGATCTTGCCACCGTAGCTGCGCGGGCCGGCGAGCGCGACGCCGATTGCCGCAGCCATCGCTGATTCCGGCCAGCCGGCATTCGGCGAGCGATGCTTGCCGGCGTCGCGCCGCATCACCGTGATCGCTTGCCTGACCGAGCCGCGGACGATCGGTGCCACCAGCGCGATCAGCAGGCCCGACAGTCGTGCCGGAACCAAATTCAACACGTCGTCGAGCCGCGCCGCGGCCCAGCCGAACGATCGGTGCAGAGGCGTCAGATGTCCGATCATCGAGTCGGCGGTGTTGATGGTCTTGTAGATCAGCAGACCCGGCAGCCCGAGCAGCGCCAGCCAGAACACCGGCGCGACCACGCCGTCGGAGAAATTCTCGGCGCTGGATTCGATTGCGGCGCGGCAGACACCGGCTTCGTCCAGCGTCTGCGGATCGCGGCCGACGATCAGCGACACTTTTTCGCGGGCTTCCTTTAGGCCGCCGGACGCGAAGGCGTCGCGCACCCGTGCGACGTGGTCGTACAGGCTGCGCTGCGCGATCAGCGTTGCGGCCAGCACGGCCGCGATCACCCAGCCGCCAGGCAACTGTCGTAGCGGCGCTTCGAGCAGCAGCCCGACCAGGCCGGCGACCGCGATTAGGAACAGGACTGCGACGATGCCGGCGACTTTCTTGGTCGTTTCCGACCAATCGTCGCGGTTGAGCGTGCGGTCGAGCCAGCCGATCATCGTGCCGATCAGCACCACCGGATGTGCCAACCGCTTCCACAGCCAATCGGGATCGCCGATCAGCGCATCAAGCAAAAGCGCCACCACGACGATCAGCAGCGCGTGGGAATCCACCAACATGTCAACGCTCCACGCGGATCAGTTCCTCGGTCAGCCGGTCGAGCGCGTCGGCGAGCATCGGCCCGCCGCACACCGTCAGCCGCTCCGGCACCGTAATGCGCTTCGACGGCGGATAGAAGCGCTGCAGCGCCGGATGCAGCACGAAGGCACGGCCTTCGTCCTCGGCGAAATCGCTGTCTTCCGAGATCAGCAGAAAGTCCGGCCGTAACGCCACCACCGCTTCCAGCGACGCGAAGCCGCCGCGCTGCAGGCCGAGGCCGCTCGCAGCATTGCGCAGCCCGACAGTGTCGAGCAGCGTACTGATCAGGCTGTCGCGCCCCGATACCCAACCGCGCCGCGCCAGCGGCAGCACAGTGAGCTTCGTTCGCGACGCGGCCTGTTTGGCGCGCGCTACCGCAGCGTCAATGCGAGCGATCGATGCGTCGGCCCGCTCAGGATGGCCCAGAAGATCGTCCATCTGCCGGATCTGCGCTTTGGACTCGTCGATCGTCTTCACCGAATCGAACTCGACGATGCGTTGGCCCATCTGCTTCAGAAGTTCGCGCGTCGCGCGTTTGGTGTATCGGCCGCCGACCACGAAGTCCGGCTTCAGCATCAGAACGTCTTCGGCTTCGCCTGACAATTGCGGAAATCGAGCCGCTTGTGCGGCAAGGAAGGAGCGATCGGCATCGCGTGCATAGGGGCTCAGCCCGAGGATCTGATCGGGATCGGCGAGCGTCAGCAGCAACTGATCGGTGCAGGCATTGATCGATACCACCTTGGGCGCAGCGGTTGCGCTCGCGTCAGTTGCGAGACTCGCAACTAACAGCATCATCAATCCGGCTAAAAAGCCGCCGAGCCTCTCGCGCTTTGGTCGCGATGATGGCAAGACACGGTGATGAAGCACGGCGGCGATCTTACGGCGGCGATAGCGCGGCACGGCGGCGATGCTGCCGACTGGCTCGATCTCTCCACTGGCATCAATCCGCGTCCCTGGCCGATCCCAGACGTTGCCGCGGATGCTTGGGAGCGTCTGCCGTCGCAGGCCGACGAGACTGCGCTGTACGATGCCGCGCGCCAAGCCTACGAGGTGCCGGAGGAGTCCGGCATCGTCGCTGCCGCCGGCACGCAGGCGCTGATTCAATGGCTGCCGTATCTCGCAGCGCCGGGCGGTGTCGCCATCGTCGGGCCGACTTATGCGGAGCATGCGCTGGCTTGGCGGAACGCCGGGCGCGAGCTTGTCGGCATCGCGTCGCTCGATGAGATTCCCGAACAGGCTCGCCACGCGGTGGTGGTGAGTCCGAACAATCCCGACGGCCGCATCGTCGAACCTGAGACCTTGCGCCGTGCCGCCGCGCAGCTGCGCCGGCGCGGCGGTTGGCTGGTGATCGACGAAGCCTTTGCCGATGTCGATCCGTCTTTCACTGCGACCGTGCTGACGCCCGAGCTGCCGATCGTCGTGCTGCGCTCGTTCGGCAAGTTCTACGGCCTTGCCGGCGTGCGTCTCGGGTTTGCGATCGCGGGTGAGGTGATTGCGAGGCGGATCGCGCTGGCGCTCGGGCCGTGGAGTTGCTCCGGGCCGGCGCTGCGGATCGGAGCTGCGGCGCTGCGCGATCAGGCCTGGGCGATCGAGACGCGCGACGAGTTGCGCGAACAGGCGGCGCGGCTCGACGAGGTGCTGCGCGGCGCCGGCCTCGACACCGTCGGCGGCACACCGCTGTTCCGGCTGGCACGTCACCCCGAGGCGCATCGGTTGCACGAGGTTTTGGCGCAGCAGCGGATCTGGTGTCGAAGGTTCGACTGGGCGGACGATCTGCTCAGGTTCGGCCTGCCTGCCGATACCGCCGGGCTCGATCGGCTCGCTGCCGCGCTCGCCGCACCGCTGTAGCAGCGGCACCGTCAGGTTCCGGACCACGGCAGGATCACGCCAGTGTCCTGATACTGTGCCCGGTAGGCGCTGACGCGAAACACCTGCTGCATGATCTCATCCGACAAGGCTTCGCTCGGCGCGCCATGGGCGGCGAGCCGGCCGCTCGCCATCACCAGCACGGTATCGGCAAAGCGCGCAGCGAGGCCGAGATCGTGGGTGACGACGATCACCAGCGTGCCGGCGTCGGCGGTGCTTCGCAAGGTCTGCATCACGTCGAGCTGATAGCGCGGGTCGAGCGAGGCGGTCGGCTCGTCGGCGAGCACCACCGGCGCCTCGACCGCCAGCACCCGGGCGAGCGCGACGCGGCTGCGTTCGCCGCCGGAGAGTTCGGTGACAATGCGGTCCGCAAACTGCGCGACGTCGGTCTCCGCCATCGCCTGTGCGACCGCCTCGGCATCGTGCGGCGACAACCAGGCCGGATCGGTGGCGCCATGTGGAAACCGCCCCAGCGCGACGACGTCGCGCACCGGCAACGGCCAATGCACCAGATGGCCCTGCGGCAGATAGCCGAACCGTTTGGCGCGCTCGCGCAGCGGCATCGTCGCCAGCGCCTCGCCGCCGATGGTGATCTCGCCTTGCGCCTCGACCAGGCCGGCGAGGGCGCGCAGCAGCGTGGTCTTGCCGGCGCCGTTCGGGCCGACCAGCGCGACCAGATGCCCGCGCGTCAGCGACAGCGACACACCGCGCAGCACTTCGCGGCCGGAGAGCGAGACGGCGAGGTCGCGGGCGGTGAGGAAGGCGGCACTCATGCGACGCCTCCACCCAGCGCGCGGCGTTCGCGCACGATCAGATACAGGAAGAACGGCACGCCGATGATCGAGGTCAGCACCCCGACCTTGATGTCGGTGCTGGCCGGGATCAGCCGCACCGCGATGTCGGCGGCGAGCAGCAGCGCCGCGCCGGCGAGCGCGCTCGGCAGCAGCACGCGGGCGGGATCGTGGCCGATCAGGGGCCGCACCAGATGCGGCGCGACCAGGCCGATGAAGCCGATCGTGCCCGACACCGAGACGGCGCCACCGACGCCGAGCGCGGTGCCGGCGATCACGATCAGTCGCAACCGGCCGACATTGATGCCGAGGCTCTGCGCGGTCTCTTCGCCGAGACTGAGGGCGCGGAACGCGGCGCGCTGGCTGAACAGCAGTACGCCGCCGGCGACGATGAACGGCAGCGCCAAGACGACGTGGCGGAAGCTGCGGTCTTCCAGCGAGCCCAGCAGCCAGAAAGCGATTTCCAGGCTGGCGAACGGATTGGCCGACAGGTTCATCACCAGCGCAGTGGCGGCGCCGGCGAGCGCGGAGATCGCCAGCCCTGCGAGGATCAGCAACAGCAGGCTGGCGTTGCGCCCGGCGATTGCCAGCAGCACGAACACCGAGACGAACGCCATCATGATCGCCGCCACGGGCAGTGCGAACGAGCGGACGTCGGCAAGCCCGAGCGAGATGATCAGCACCGCGCCGAACGCGGCCGATTGCGGCGCGCCAAACAGCGACGGCGACGCCAGCGGGTTACGCAGCAGGCCCTGCAGCGCCGCACCGGACAGGCCCAGAATGCCGCCGATCGCGAGCGCCAGGATGGTGCGCGGCAGCCGGATCTCCTGCACGATGATCTGCTGCACCTCGCCGCCGAGCCCGACCAGCGCCTGTACCACGGTGAGTGGCGACAGCTTGACCGGTCCCACCGCGAGCGATCCGATCGCCAGCAGGGCCACGAGCACCGCGAGCGCCGCGGTAACGGCCGCCGCGCGCGAATTCGGTCCGGAACGTCGGGTCATACCGCGCTCATTTCTGCACGGTCGCGGCGGCCTGGTCGAGCCGGTGATAGCCGTTGAGGCGATAGATGATGGTGGAGACGATCCAGCTCGCCACGAACAGCGCCACGATGCCGTAGCCGAGTGCGCCGAAATTGGAGTTGAGCTCTTCGATCCACTCCCAGAACGCGCCTTCGAGATGGAAGCGCCCGGCGAGCAGCCCGAGCGTCTCGATGCCGCCGATCAGCAGCGCCACCAGCACCGACACGGTGGTGATGGTCATGTTGTAGTACAGCTTGCGGATCGGGTTGCGATAAGCCCAGCCATAGGCGCCGAGCATCAGCACGCCATCGAGGGTGTCGACCAGGGTC
The DNA here is from genome assembly GCF_039642825.1 of Rhodopseudomonas sp. P1. Lineage (NCBI taxonomy): Bacteria > Pseudomonadati > Pseudomonadota > Alphaproteobacteria > Hyphomicrobiales > Nitrobacteraceae > Rhodopseudomonas > Rhodopseudomonas sp. P1. The sequence continues at coordinate 787,626 of NZ_CP088006.1, forward strand.
ATGCCGGCGGCGAACAGCGCCGGGAACACCAGGATCGACCAATGCGAAATGTTGCCGGAGGCGTTGGCGGCCAATCCGAACAGGCTGATCTCGCTGGCGGTCTCGAAGCCGAGCGCGAACAAAAGCCCGATCGGAAACAGCTGCCAGCTCTTGGAAACGAAGCGGAACAGCGGCCGGAACAGCCGCGCCAGCCAGCCGCGCTGCTGCAGCAGTTCGTTGATATCGTCGTCGTGCACGATCTCGCCGGCCTTGGCCTTCTTGAACGCGCGATACACGCCGCTCAGCACCGACAGATTGGCGATGGCGATCGCGAACAGAAACAGCGCCGACGCCGAGGTGCCGATCACCCCGCCGATTTCGCGATAGCCCGAGAATCGCTCGGTCAGCGAATTGGCCGCGATCGCGATTGCCAGCGACGCCACCAGCACCACGGTGGAATGGCCGAGCGCGAAGAACAACCCGACCGCGACCGGTCGCTTGCCCTCCTGCATCAGCTTGCGGGTGACGTTGTCGATCGCCGCGATATGGTCGGCATCGAGGGCGTGGCGGAGGCCCAGGCTATAGGCCAGCACCGCGGTGCCGATCAGCACCGGCTCGCCCGCGAAGGCGGTCAGCGCCCAGGCCCAGGCGGCGATATTGGCGAGCACCAGTCCGCCGAGCACGGCGATTAGGCGGACGCGGAATCCATCGGAAGAAGCGGGCAGAACGAGATCGGTCATGGCGGTCTCCGGCCGGTGAGCAGCATCCTGTCACCTGTGCGGCGGACCGCTCCAGCCGCGCGCGCCGCACGGTGGAAGATGACGTGCTCAGGCCGGTCTCCTGGCTCACGGGTCGTCGCGATCCTTCGCCTTCCCGGGCAAGTGCCGCCCAGTGGCTGATTGAAGGATCGCTCGCCGCTCACAGTTGCGGGCGCAGCGCCGGATTTGGGTTTGCGGCCATAAGCTTGGGCCCGCACCGGCTTCCCTGTGCCGGACGATTCCCGGCACACCTGAACGGGCGCGATCAAATGGAAGCGGGCCTGCTTTGTCAATCGCCGCCTTGGTCGGGCGGCCGACGGTTCAGGCGGGAGTGCTGAGCTTCAGCCCGATCATGCCGGCCACGATCATCGACAGGCACAGCACCCGCACGCCGCTGGCCGGCTCACCGTACAGCGCCATGCCGACCACGATGCTGCCGGCGGCGCCGATTCCGGTCCACACCGCATAGGCGGTGCCGAACGGCAGCGATTTCAGCGCGATGCTCATCAGGCCGAAGCTGGCCAAGATCGCGGCCAAGGTCACGACCGCGGGCCAGAACCGGGTGAAGCCCTCGGAATGCTTCAGCCCGAGCGCCCAGACGATCTCCATCAGGCCCGCGGCAAACAGCGCGAGCCAACCGGTCATGGCTTGTTGCGCGGCGGCAGCGTCAGCACGGCGCGCTGGGCATAGCCGCGATACGGCCGCTCGAACCGCAAGCCGGCGCCGGTGCGGGCCGCGACCTGCATCAGCACGGCTTCCAGGCTGTCGCGCGGGGTGACGTCGAACAGCGTCAGCCAGCGCCGCAGCAGGTTGCGCGCCACGGAAGGCAGGCCGCGCTGGTCGCCGAAATCGACGATGTGCAGCTTGCCGCCCGGCTTCAGATTGGCGACGGCGCGATCGATCACCGCGGTCCAGTCCGGGATCATCGACAGGCTGTAGGAGATCATGACGTGGTCGAAGCTGACCGCCTGGCCAAACACCGCCTGCGCGGTGAAGGCGGTGGCGTCGCCATGCGCGACCTTGACCCGCGACATCAGCCCGGCGCCTTCGATCGAACTGATCGCCGAGGTCAGCATCTCGGTCGACACGTCGAGGCCGAAGAATTTTGCCTCGCGGTACCGCGTCGCCGCCTGGATCAGGTTGCGGCCGGTGCCGCAGCCGATTTCCAGCACGGTTTCGCCCGCCTTCGGCTGCAGCTCAATAATGAGTTGATCGCGGCCGAGAAGATAGTACCGGCGGGTCAGGTCGTAGATGTGCCGCTGATAGCGGTACATCCGATTCATCCGCGAGGTCGCGTCGACCGGCCACGCCGGATCGGCGGTGAGCTCGTGGTGCGTCAGCTCGGTGCGCGGAAGATCGGTACGAGTGAGCGTCGTCATGGCCTGCCACCCTGGTTCGGCATCATCCGCCTTCCATCGCGATTTCAGGCGACAGCGTGATGACAAAGGAGGCGGCACTGATCAGTTCCGCGCTGTCGCAAAACTGCATTGTTGCGCAGCTAATTTGGATCGATTGCCGAGTCGAGGATTTGATGAACACGCAGCAACTGATCGCGGACGCCGTCCGCAACAGCAAGGACCGCAGCGAGTCGACGTTGTGGGACGCTTTGTTTTCGATCTGGTTTCGTCGCCTGGTCTATACCCAGATCTGGGAAGATCCCGAGGCCGACCTCGCGGCTCTGCAATTGCCGATCGGCTCCACCATCGTGACGATCTCGTCGGGTGGCTGCAACGCGCTGTCCTACCTCACCGCCAAGCCGGCGCAGGTGTTCGCGGTCGATCTCAACGAGGCGCACCTGGCGCTGCTCAAGCTGAAGCTCGCCGGCCTGCGGGCGCTGCCGGACTACGCGTCGTTCTGGCAGTTCTTCGGAGAGGGCACCGCGGCCGGTAACGCCGACCTGTATCGCCGGCGGCTGCGCCCCGCGCTCGATCTCGATGCCCGCGGCTTCTGGGACGAGCGCGACTTCCGCGGCCGGGCGCGCTACCGTTACTTCACCGACGGGTTCTATCGCCACGGCGCGCTCGGCCGCTTCATCGGCTTTGCGCATCTGCTGGCGAAGATCGCCAAGATCGACCTCAACGTGCTGCTGAAGGGCGCGCCGCACTCGCCGGAGCGGCAGGCGGCGCTGCAGCGCGTCGACCGGCTGTTCCACTCGCGGTTCGCCCGCATGCTCACCCAGACCCCGGCGCTGCTGTTCAGCCTCGGCATTCCGCCGCAGCAGCGCGAACTGCTCGGCGGCGACCAGCCGCTCAACGAAGTGCTGCATCGGCGCCTGCTCCGGCTGATCGACGTCTATCCCAACGAGACCAATTACTTCGCCTGGCAGGCGCTGAGCCGGAGCTATCCGGGGCCGGGCGACCGCTGCCTGCCGCTATACCTGCAGGAGAGCCGTTATCAGCAGATGCGCGCCGGCGCCGGGCTGGTGATCCCAGTGCACGAGAACCTGCGGGTGTTCCTGGAGAGCCTGCCGGCCCGCCAGATCGACGCCGTGGTGCTGCTCGATTCGCAGGACTGGATGGCGCCGGACGAAATTCGCGCGCTGTGGGACGCGATCGACCGCGCCGGCAAGGAGCAGGTGCGGGTGATCTTCCGCACCGCCGGCGCCGAATCCCCGCTTGAGACCGAGCCGCTGGCTCCGCTGCAACAGACCTGGCAGCGCGACGCCGAACGCAGCGCCATCGGTTTCGACCGCGACCGCTCCGGCATCTACGGCGGCTTCCACTGCTATACGCGGCGGTCGGGGGCGGGAAGCTAGGCAGAACTACTGGTGGGGTTCGTCCGAGGTTGAGGCGACCCGAACGAGTCCAGGATCGTTGACGGCAAGATTCGCTCTTGCCGCAGCCGAATTCGTGTTGATTTCCCTGTATCGATTCCGCCGCTGCGGCACACCATCCGGTTGCGGACTGAGAGCGGCGCAGCAAACGCGTGCGAACGAGGCCCGGTGCTAGTGAACTAATCGACAGCTATGCGGCCAGTATGGGCACTCAGGTCGAGCCGATGCTGGGTGTAATCGTCGCCGTTCAGACCAAATAATGTCTAGATGACAAGGCCTTAAGTCGAGACCGTGGCCGAGAAAGACGTTCCGGGATTCGGCGTTTACTGCTTCTTAAACAAACCGCCCGGACCAGCTTCGACCGACTTTCAAGTGCGGACGTTCACGCGGTCGGCTTAAGCATTGCTTAGCGGTGCCTCTTCAACATCCACTGCTACAAAACGTAGCAGAGAGCGTTTGTTGCTCTTCTCTTCTCGGCCTTCACGCCATCGAAAAGACGCCCGCTGGACCAAAGCGACTGGGATGGAAGTCATGTCTGACGCCCTGTTGTCTCGCTTCGTTCGAGATCGCAAAGCGAACATCGCGGTCATTACGGCGCTCGTGATGATTCCCATCATCTTTCTGCTCGGCATGACGCTCGACTTCACCCAGGCGTTGCGCAAGAAGCAGCAACTCGACGCCGCCGCCGACGCGGCCGCCATCGCGGCCGTTCGTCCGGCCATGCTGATGCAAACCGACGCGGTGGCACAAAACACCGCCTATGCGATCTTCATGTCGACGGCGAACCGGCTGGCATCCGGGTTGGCGACGGTGCCGACGCCGACCATTACGATCACGGACGTGGGGCTTCAGCGCACCGTCAAGGTGTCCTACAACGCCGCATCCCTGAACAACTTCCCCCAACTGCTGATGAACAATGTGTCATGGGCGATCAGTGGGGCATCGACGGCGCAGGCGTCCAGCGCGCCAAACATGAACTTCTATCTTTTGATGGATGATTCGCCGTCGATGGGCATCGGTGCGACTGCCACCGACATCAGCAATCTGATTGCTGCCACTGCTCCGAAATACCAGAAGGCGTCATCCTCGCAGAACTGCGGCTTCGCCTGTCATGAAACCAATATCGCCCATGACGGCGGGACCAAGGATAACCTCGCCATCGCGCGAGCCAACAACATCACGTTGCGGATCGATCTCGTGACCAGCGCTGTCAATCAGCTGCTCAACACCTGGTCGAACTGCCCGCAGTCCGGAATCTCGGGGGGAGTCATGCAGTGCATGTCGGCCCTAAACAATACCACGTACCGAGCGGCTCTCTATACGTTCGACCTGGGCCTAAACACGCTGGCGTCGCTCACCACCCCGACGAAGGCTGGCGCTCAGGTTTCCAACATTGCGCTGATGCCCGTCGCCTATCAGAACTGCGTGGTCTCACCGAGCAACTGCAAGACCGACAACGGCACGGATATCGCGGGGGCTCTCACCAGCCTCAACGGGATCATGCCGAGCCCAGGCCTTGGCAGCAATGCTTCGGGCGATACGCCGCAAGAGGTTGTGTTTCTCGTCACCGATGGTGTGGAAGACAAGATCACCTCGTCCTGCCCCAACGGCAGCTATGCTTCCAACAGCCGCTGCCAGCAGCCGCTCGACACCGCAATCTGTACGACCATCAAGAACCGGGGCATCAAGATCGCGATCCTCTATACGGAGTATCTGCAGCTCAAGACCCCCAATGTCCCGGTGACGGACAGTTGGTACATGAGTTGGATCGATGCTTACGACGAACCGACGTCTTCGACCGGCGCCATCGCACAGAATCTGCAAGCCTGCGCCTCCCCGGGCTTCTTCTCGAACGTCCAAACCGGCGGCAACATCACGCAAGCCTTGACGGATTTGTTCCTCAAGGTCGCGTCGAGTACTGCCAGCCTCACGCAATGAGAAAGCCGTCATGGCCCGATTTGGACTGAGAGCAATCAAACAGGGCCGGGTTCGTATCGGTGCCTTCGCCAAGGATCGCGCAGGCGCCACCGCGGTGGAATTTGCGCTGATCGCCACGCCGTTCTTCGCGATCATTGTCGCATTGATCCAAACCTTTCTGTTGTTCTTTGCGCAGTCGGTTCTCGAAAACACGGTTCGGAAATCGGCCCGCCAGATCCTGACCGGGCAGGTTCAGGCGCAGAATGTCAGCCTGACGCCGGCGGCGTCGGCCGCCGCCTTCAAGCAGACCGTCTGCACCAATGCCAACGTGCTCTTCAGCTGCTCGGGGCTGATGGTCGACGTCAACGTTGCCAATAATTGGTCGTCAACGGATATCGGCATGCCGACGCTGACCTACGACAGCAACGGTAACGTCAACAACAGCTGGCAATTCAACCCGGGTCATGCCGGCGATATCGTCGTCGTCCGGGTGATGTATCTCTGGCCGATGTTCTTCGGGCCGATCGCCTTCAACTTGGCAAACCAGCCGAATGGATCCCGCCTGATCATGGCGTCCGCAGCGTTTCAGAACGAGCCTGCCAACCCGTAAAGGCCTCAGCCTATGATCCGCCGATCAGTTTCCGTCAGGAGCCTGCAGACCGACGTCGACGCCGTGGCCGCAACCGAGTTTGCGATCGTGGTGCCGTTTCTGCTGGCGCTGTTTATTGGCGGAGTCGAGCTGGCGAACGGAATGGCGATCAGCGTCAAAGTCAGCGCGACAGCTCACTCCGTGGCCGACATGGTGACACAGAACACCTCGCTCAGCACCACGTCGATGCAGAACATCCTCACCGGGGCAACTGCAACGATCGCGCCATATTCCGTCAGTGACAGCAGCGGCAAGTCACTTCTGACCGTCACCGTGTCGGAGGTTTCCAGCGACGCAAACGGCAACCTGACCCTGCAATGGAGCCGCTCATATAATGGCGCAACCTTCGGGACCGGGAGAACCAGCCTGTCCGGCCTGACGGTGCCGACGTCGTTGAACGGGACCGTCGGCAACGCGGCCAATCCGAACAACCAGAACGATCAGGTGTCGTTCATCGTGGGAGAGGTTACGTACGCCTATACGCCCAATCTCGGGTTCACGATCAGCGGCACCGTCAATCTGACCGATACCGTGTGGATGTTCCCGCGCTGCTCGACCGACAGTCCGGCCAATTCGAGCGGCCCCGCCTATTATGACGTCAAGTATTCCACTTCGACGACGACGTGCACGTGTCTCCAGCATTTGCAGTACAAGAATTGCTAACTAGCTGGGTAAAGCGCGTTGCGCACCTTTCAGTTCGATAGCGTCAGCTTGATCCATCTCAAGCGGCGATCCCGCCGATCAGTTAGTTTGCCGGTGACGAAGCGTGGTGCGGATGGTTCGTGCTTCCCGCGCCGGCAGCGTCTCTCCCCAGACTGGCCCCGCGCTCCCGATGCGCAACCGGGAGGCGGGGTTATTGTTGTCCGGTGGTGCAAGGCCTGGGCCGCCTTGCCGAATGCGTCCTGATCGGGCAAGACTCTTGAAATTCACCAGAATTTCCAAGAGGCCGGTTTGATCGACAAGCTCGAGCTGTTACTCGCGCTCGCCAAGGAGCGGCACTTCGGCCGAGCCGCCGAGGCCTGCGGCGTGACTCAGCCGACGATGTCGACCGGCATCAAGCAGCTCGAAGAAATCTTGGGCGTGATGCTGGTGCAGCGCGGTTCGCGGTTTCTCGGATTCACGCCGGAGGGCGAGCGGGCGCTGGAATGGGCGCGCCGGATCGTCGCCGACAGCCGCGCCATGCGCCAGGATATCGGTGCGCTGAAGGCCGAGCTGTCCGGCGAACTGCGGATCGCCGCGATCCCGACCGTGCTCGGCATGGTGGCGCAGCTCACCACGCCGTTCCGCGCGCGGCACCCCAACGTCCGCTTCAGCATCCTGTCCTGCACGTCGTCGGAAGTGCTGGGCCTGCTCGAAAACCTCGAAGTCGACGCCGGGCTGACCTACACCGAGAACGAGCCGGTCGGCAAAGTCCGTAGCGTACCGCTGTATCAGGAAAGCTATCGGCTGATCACCTCGCCGGACGGGATGTTCGGGGATCGCGACCAGGTGACCTGGCGTGAGGTCGGCCAGGTGCCGCTGTGCCTGCTGACGCCGAACATGCAGAACCGCCGCATCATCGACCGCGCGCTGCGCGCCGCCGGCACCTCCGCGCAGCCGACGCTGACTTCGAATTCGATCATCGTGCTGTACACCCACGTCAAGACCGGACGTTGGGCCAGCGTGATGCCGGCCAAGCTCGCCGAGACGCTCGGGCTCGGCGACGAAGTCCGCACGATTCCGATTGTCGAGCCCAAGGTCGCCTACAGCATTGGCCTCGTGGTGCCGCCGCGCGAGCCCTACACGCCGCTGGTCGCCGCCCTGATGCAGGTGGCCCGCGAAGTCGCGCCGACGCTGCAGAGCTGATCGCGGGCGGACCTGTCCGTCATTCCGGGGCGCGAGCGAACCCGGAATCTCCTGGCTTCACAACTGCGAGATTCCGGGCTCGCCGCTGCGCGGCGCCCCGGAATGACGGAGAGGGCGATGGCGGCCCCGTCTCGTTATGGCTGCCCCTTGTCGTTGCGGATTCCTTATCGCAGCATTGGACTGCTTTATTGATCTTTTGAACAATTCTCATTCTCATCCGGCGATCCACGACGACGAAGAGCGCCGATGCAATACGAACCATGGGAACCCGCCCGCGCGAGCGAAATCATCGCCGGGCTGACGCACAAGGAAGGCGCGACGCTGCTGATGCTGCACGCGTTGCAGCAGGCGTTCGGCTATGTGCCGCAGGACGCCGAGCCGATGATCGCGCAGGCGCTGAACCTGTCGCGCGCTGAAGTTCATGGCGTGCTCACCTTTTATCCGGACTTCCGCCGTGAGCCGCCGGGCCGCCACGTGCTGAAGCTGTGCCGCGCCGAGGCTTGCCAGGCCGCGGGCGGCGACGCGCTAGTGGCGCATGCGGAGACCCGGCTCGGCGTGACCTTCGGGGCCACCACCGCGGACGGCGCAGTGACGCTGGAGCCAGCCTATTGCCTCGGTCTGTGTGCCACAGCGCCGTCGGCGATGATCAACGAGCGCGTAGTCGGCCGGCTTGATGCCGGCAAGCTCGACGCTCTGCTGGCGGAGGCGCAGCGATGAGTTTGCGCATCTTCATTCCGCGCGATTCCGGCGCGCTCGCGGTCGGCGCCGACGAGGTCGCAGCCGCGCTGCTCGCGCAGGCGCATGTCCGTGACCTACCGGTCGATCTGGTTCGGCCCGGCTCGCGCGGGCTGTACTGGCTCGAACCGATGCTGGAAGTCGACACGCCGGACGGCCGCGTCGCCTATGGGCCGGTGACGCCGGCCGACGTGCCGGCGCTGCTGGATGCGATCGTGGCCGGCACGTCGCATCCGCTGAGGCAGGGGCTCACCGAAGAGATTCCGTGGCTGAAGCGGCAGACCCGGCTGACCTTCGCGCGCTGCGGCATCGTCGATCCGCGCTCGATCGATGATTATCGCGCTCATGGCGGCTATCGCGGGCTCGAACGCGCACTGAAGATGAGCTCGGACGCGATCATCGACGATGTCGTCAAATCCGGCCTGCGCGGCCGCGGCGGCGCCGGCTTTCCGACTGGCACCAAATGGCGCACCGTGGCGCAGGCCGGGCGCGGCCAAAAATACATCTGCTGCAATGCCGATGAGGGCGACAGCGGCACCTTCGCCGACCGGATGCTGATGGAGGGCGATCCCTTCATGATCATCGAGGGCATGACGATCGCCGGCATCTCGGTCGGTGCCACCAAGGGCTACATCTATATCCGCTCGGAATATCCGCATGCTGTCGAGGCGATGAACGCCGCGATCGAGGCGGCGCGGCGCACCGGCTATCTCGGCGAGCACATCTGCCACTCGATGGATTCGTTCGACATCGAAGTGCGAGTCGGCGCCGGCGCCTATATCTGCGGCGAAGAAACCTCGATGCTGGAGAGCCTCGAGGGCAAGCGCGGCACGGTGCGGGCGAAGCCGCCGCTGCCGGCGCATAAAGGCCTGTTCGGCCGGCCGACGGTGATCAACAACGTGCTGACTTTCTCGGCGGTGCCCTACATCCTCGATGGCGGCGCCCAGGCCTATGCGGATTGCGGCATGGGCAAATCGCGCGGCACCAAGCCGATCCAGCTCGGAGGCAACATCAAGCACGGCGGCCTGTTCGAGGTGGCGTTCGGGATCACCCTCGGCGAGCTGGTCGACGAGATCGGCGGCGGCACGCTGAGCGGCCGGCCGGTGCGCGCCGTCCAGGTCGGCGGCCCGCTCGGCGCTTACTTCCCGCGCGCGCTGTTCGATACGCCGTTCGACTACGAAGCGTTCGCCGCGCGCAGCGGCATGGTCGGGCATGGCGGCGTGGTGGTGTTCGACGACACCGTCGACATGGCCAAGCAGGCGCGGTTTGCGATGGAATTCTGCGCGCACGAATCCTGCGGCAAGTGCACGCCGTGCCGGATCGGTTCGACCCGCGGCGCCGAGACCGTCGACAAGATCATCGCCGGCGACCGGCCCGCGCCGAACATCGCCGTGCTGGAAGACCTCTGCAACACCATGAAGTTCGGCTCGCTGTGCGCGCTGGGCGGCCTGACGCCGATCCCGGTGCTGAGCGCGCTGACTCACTTCCCGGAAGATTTCGGCCTCGCGCCGCGCCGCCTGCAGGCCGCGGAATAAAGGACGATCGATATGGCTCTGGTCCACGAAACCGATTTCGGCACGCCGCGCTCGTCCTCCGAAACCATGGTGACGCTGACGATCGATGGCCGCAGCGTCTCGGTGCCCGAGGGCACCTCGATCATGCGCGCCGCAATGGAGATCGGCACCGCGATCCCGAAACTCTGCGCCACCGACATGGTCGATGCGTTCGGCTCGTGCCGGCTGTGTCTGGTCGAGATCGACGGCCGCAGTGGCACGCCGGCGTCGTGCACCACGCCGGTCGCCGACGGTCTCGTCGTCCACACCCAGACCGAGCGGCTGAAGCAGATCCGCAAGGGCGTGATGGAGCTGTACATCTCCGACCACCCGCTCGACTGCCTGACCTGCTCGGCGAACGGCGATTGCGAGCTGCAGGACATGGCTGGCGCCGTGGGCCTACGTGACGTGCGCTATGGATATTCCGGCGAGAAGCATCCCAATCCGGGGCTCGACGAGTCAAACCCGTACTTCACGTACGATGCGTCGAAATGCATCGTCTGCTCGCGCTGCGTCCGCGCCTGCGAGGAAGTGCAAGGCACTTTCGCGCTGACGATCGCCGGCCGAGGCTTTGATTCTGTGGTGTCGCCCGGCATGCAGGAAAGCTTCCTCGGCTCGGAGTGCGTGTCCTGCGGCGCCTGCGTGCAGGCGTGCCCGACCGCGACGCTGAACGAGAAGAGCGTGATCGAGATCGGCACGCCGGAACGCTCGGTGGTGACGACCTGCGCTTACTGTGGCGTCGGGTGCACCTTCAAGGCCGAGATGCGCGGCGAAGAGCTGGTCCGCATGGTGCCGTACAAGGATGGCAAGGCCAACCGCGGCCATTCCTGCGTCAAGGGCCGGTTCGCCTGGGGCTACGCCAACCACAAGGAGCGCATCCTCAAGCCGATGATCCGCGCCAAGATCACCGAGCCGTGGCGCGAGGTGAGCTGGGACGAAGCCTTCAGCTACGCGGCCTCCGAGCTGAAGCGGATCCAGGCGAAGTACGGCCGCGACTCGGTCGGCGGCATCACCTCGTCGCGCTGCACCAATGAAGAAACTTTCCTGGTTCAGAAGCTGATCCGCGCCGGATTCGGCAACAACAATGTCGACACCTGCGCCCGCGTCTGCCACTCGCCGACCGGCTACGGCCTGTCGACCGCGTTTGGCACCTCCGCGGGCACGCAGGATTTCGACTCGGTCGAGCATGCCGACGTGGTGATGATCATCGGTGCCAACCCGACCGACGGCCACCCGGTGTTCGGCTCGCGGCTGAAGAAGCGGTTGCGTCAGGGTGCCAAGCTGATCGTGATCGATCCGCGCCGGATCGACCTAGTTCGCTCGGCGCATGTCGAAGCCGCGCAGCATCTCCCGCTGAAGCCCGGCACCAACGTTGCGGTGCTGACCGCGCTCGCCCATGTCATCGTCACCGAAGGGCTCGCCAACGAGGCGTTCGTGCGCGAGCGCTGCGACTGGAGCGAATACGAGCACTGGGCGGCGTTCGTGTCCGACGAGAAGCACAGCCCGGAGGCCACGGCCGCCTTCACCGGCGTCGATCCGCAGAGCCTGCGCGAAGCCGCGCGGCTCTACGCCACCGGCGGTAATGGCGCGATCTATTACGGCCTCGGCGTCACCGAACACAGCCAGGGCTCGACCACCGTGATGGCGATCGCCAACCTCGCGATGGCCACCGGCAATCTTGGCCGGCCGGGCGTCGGCGTGAATCCGCTGCGCGGCCAGAACAACGTGCAGGGCTCATGCGACATGGGCTCGTTCCCGCACGAACTGCCGGGCTATCGCCACATCTCGACCGACTCGGTGCGCGAGAGCTTCGAGGCGTTGTGGAACGTCAAGCTCGACAACGAGCCGGGCTTGCGGATTCCAAACATGCTCGACGCCGCGGTCGAGGGCTCGTTCAAGGCGTTGTATGTGCAGGGCGAGGACATTCTGCAGTCCGACCCCAACACCAAGCACGTCGCGGCCGGTCTCGAAGCGATGGAATGCGTCATCGTCCACGACCTGTTCCTCAACGAGACCGCCAACTACGCCCACATCTTCCTGCCGGGCTCGACCTTCCTGGAGAAGAACGGCACCTTCACCAATGCCGAACGCCGCATTCAGCGCGTCCGCAAGGTGATGTCGCCGAAGAACGGTCTGGAAGATTGGGAAGTCACGCTGCGGCTGGCCGAGGCGGTCGGTTACAAGATGAACTACACCCATCCGTCGCAGATCATGGACGAGATTGCGGCGCTGACCCCGACCTTCACCGGAGTGTCTTACGACCGGCTGGAAGAACTCGGCTCGATCCAGTGGCCGTGCAACGAACGCGCGCCCGAAGGCACGCCGGTGATGCACATCGATCATTTCGTGCGCGGCAAGGGCAAGTTCGTCATCACCGAATATGTCGCGACCGACGAGCGCACCGGGCCGCGCTTCCCGCTGCTGCTGACCACCGGCCGCATCCTGTCGCAGTACAATGTCGGCGCGCAGACCCGGCGCACCGCCAATACGGTGTGGCACGACGAGGACCGGCTTGAGATCCACCCCCACGACGCCGAACAACGCGGAGTCCGTGATGGAGATTGGGTGCGGCTCGCCAGCCGTGCCGGCGAGACCACGTTGCGCGCGCTGATCACCGACCGTGTCGCGCCGGGCGTTGTCTATACGACGTTCCATCACCCGGACACGCAGGCTAACGTCGTCACCACCGAGTACTCGGATTGGGCCACCAACTGCCCGGAATACAAGGTGACGGCCGTGCAGGTCGCGCCGTCGAACGGCCGGTCGGAATGGCAGCGCTCCTATGAGCAGCAGGCGACGTCCGCGCGGCGGATCGCGGTGCCGGCGGAGGCGGCGGAGTGATGGCGCGGCCGACCGTCTACACCGGCAAGACCAAGGTCTGGCGTCACGGCCGGATGCAACCCGGCACGCGCGCGATCCCCGACGAGACGCCGGTCGCGATCAGCTACAACGGCTCCTCCCAGGCTGTGATGATGGCGACGCCGGCCGATCTGGAAGACTTCGCGATCGGCTTCAGCCTGAGCGAAGGCGTGATCGGGCAAGCCGCCGAGATCGACAGCCTGGAGATCGTGCCGCACGACGACGGCGTCGAACTGCGGATGTGGCTCGCGGATGATGTCGCCGCGCGCCTGCAGCAGCGCCGCCGGCATATCGCGGGTCCGACCGGCTGTGGGCTTTGCGGAGTGGACTCGATCGCCGAGGCGGTCCGTCCGGTCGCGACCGTCTGTGCCGGCCGCAGCTTCTCGCCGCAGCAGATCATTGCAGCGATCGAGGCCCTGCCGCCGCTGCAGAAGCTGAACGTCGAAACCCGCGCGGTGCACGCCGCCGCTTACTTCACGCCGGAGCACGGCATTGTTCATGTGCGTGAGGATGTCGGCCGCCACAATGCGCTCGACAAGCTCGCCGGCGCGCTCGCCCGAGATAAAATCGATGCATCGAACGGCATCGTGCTGCTGACCAGCCGGGTCTCGGTCGAGATGGTGCAGAAGACCGCCGCGATCGGCGCCGCCGTGCTGGTCGCCGTGTCGGCGCCGACCGCACTTGCGGTGCGAATGGCCGAGGCTGCCGGCATTACGCTGGCTGCGATTGCGCGTGCCGATGGCTTCGAGCTGTTCAGCCATCCGCAGCGCATCACCGACATCGATCACAGGGGAGCTGCCGATGTCGCCTGACCGGCTGGTGTATATGGCTAATCAGATCGGCGCGTTCTTCCGCAGCCAGGGGCCGGACAAGGCCGTGCCGGGTATCACCGAGCATTTGAAGAAGTTCTGGGAGCCGCGGATGCGGCGGGCGATCATCGCGCATCTCGAGGCCGGGGGTGATGGACTCGCGCCCGAGGTGCGGGCCGCAGTGGAGGCGTTGAAAGGGGCAACTTAGCAAGGGCGCATGCGACGACGGTCAGTCCGAAAACGGACGGCCGCAACAGGGGAAGGAAACGACATGACCATATTGGATGGGGCCGGACGGCTGTCCGGCGCACGGCCGGGTATTTTTGATCGCGAACGGATTATCGCTACCGCCGGTTTCAATCGTTGGCTGGTGCCGCCGGCGGCACTTTGCATCCACCTTTGCATCGGCATGGCGTACGGCTTCAGCGTGTTCTGGCTGCCGCTGTCGCGCGCGGTCGGGCTGTCGGCGCCGAAGGTCTGTGCCGACATGACCATCATGCAGGAGCTGTTCACCACCACCTGCGACTGGCGCGTCGCCTCGATGGGGTGGATGTACACGCTGTTCTTCGTGCTGCTCGGGGCTTCGGCCGCGGTGTGGGGCGGCTGGCTGGAGCGGGTCGGTCCGCGCAAGGCCGGCTTCGTCGCGGCGGTGTGCTGGGCGGGCGGCCTCGTGCTCGGCGCGATCGGCATCTATCTGCATCAGCTCTGGCTGCTGTGGCTCGGCTCCGGCGTGATCGGCGGCATCGGCCTCGGTCTCGGCTACATCTCGCCGGTGTCGACGCTGGTGAAGTGGTTCCCGGATCGGCGCGGCATGGCCACCGGCATGGCGATCATGGGCTTCGGCGGCGGCGCGATGATCGGCGCCCCGCTGGCCAACATGTTGATGAACACTTTCAAGACCCCGACCGATGTCGGCGTGTGGCAGACCTTCCTGGCGATGGGCCTTATCTACTTCGTGTTCATGACCATCGGGGCGTTCTCCTATCGCCTGGCGCCGCCGAACTGGCGGCCGGACGGCTGGACCCCGCCGGAGAAGAACAACGCCTACATCACCGCGCATCAGGTGCACCTCAAGGACGCGCACAAGACCAAGCAGTTCTGGCTGATCTGGGCGGTGCTGTGCCTCAACGTTTCGGCGGGCATCGGAGTCATCGGCATGGCGTCGCCGATGCTGCAGGAGATCTTCGGCGGCAAGCTGATCGGTCTGCCGGACCTGTCGTTCAATCAGCTCTCCGCCGAGCAGAAAACGGTGATCGCGGGCATTGCGGCAGGCTTCGCCGGCCTGCTGTCGCTGTTCAACATCGCCGGCCGGTTCTTCTGGGCGTCGCTGTCCGATCACATCGGGCGCAAGAATACCTATTACGTGTTCTTTCTCCTCGGCATCGTCCTTTACGCGCTGGTGCCGACGCTCGCCGCGATGGGCAGCAAGGCGCTGTTCGTGCTGGCCTTCGGCATCATCCTGTCGATGTATGGCGGCGGCTTCGCCACCGTGCCGGCGTATCTGGCCGACATCTTCGGCACCCAGTTCGTCGGCGCCATCCACGGCCGGCTGCTGACCGCCTGGGCGACCGCCGGCATCATCGGCCCGGTGGTGGTCAATTACATCCGCGAAGCGCAGATCGCCGCCGGCGTGCCGCGCGCGCAGGTGTATGACTTCACGATGTATATCCTCGCCGGCATGCTGGTGCTCGGCCTGATCTGCAACGCGATGGTCAAGCCACTCGCCGACAAGTGGTTCATGAAGCCCGAGGAAGTTGCCGCGCTACAGGCCAAGGGCGCAGCCGCCAATGTCGGCGGCGGATCCTACGGCATCGGCAAGGGTGGGCTCGATGCCCGTGCCGCGGCGTTCTGGCTGTTCGTCGGCGTTCCGCTCGCCTGGGGCGTTTGGATCACGCTGCAGAACGCCATGAAGATCTTCTGATCCTGGGCAAAGCCGCGGGACGGCGGTTCGCCGCCGTCCCGCTTTTGATTTGATCGTTTGGTTTGAGCTACGCGCTTCATTGCACTGCATCGATTGCGGCGCAGCGAATGTTCATCGCGATTCACTCGCAATCGTTCTTCTCTCCCGAAACGGATGTGATAGCGTCTCGCCACCGGCGTCCTCCGCCGGCGACGATCCGACGCGAGCCGTTCCAACTAATAAGAATCAAAGCGGCCGGAATGGCCGCCGAGGGAGTGAACGCGATGACACCGGTCTTCACACGATCCGCTGTTGCCTGCGCCATTGCATTGGCGGCCGCTGCGATATCGCAGGCTGGCGCGCAGGGGCTGAAGAAATACGAATCCGGCACCAAGGAATTCTGGACCAACCCGCCGCCCGATTGGTTCCTCGGTGACGAGACCGAAGCGCAGAAGGGGCTGGCGCCGCCGGCCGGTCCGCCGACCGGTTCGTCCGACGCCGAACTCGCGGCGATGATGAAGAAGATCAAACTGCCGCCGGGCTTCAAGATCGAGGTTTATGCCTCGGGCGTCCTCGCCGCGCGGCAGATGGCGTGGGGCGACAACGGCACGCTGTTCGTCGGCTCGTTCGGACTCGGCAACGTCTATGCGATCACCGACAAGGACGGCAAGAAGCAGGTCAAGACCATCCTCAAAGGTCTGAAGATGCCGACCGGCCTCGCCTATCGCGATGGTGCTTTGTATGTCATCGATATCGACAAACTGATCCGCTACGACAATGCCGAAGCCAATCTGGACAATCTCGGCTCCGGCAAGGTCGTCTATGACGACATGCCGTCCTACGTGGCGCACGGCTGGAAGTATCTCGCCGCCGACAAGGACGGCTGGTTCTACGTGCCGTTCGGCCCGCCCTTCAACATCGGCATCCCGCCGACCTCGGTGTCGCAGATCCGCCGGGTTGATCCGAAGACCGGCAATGCCGAGATCGTCGCGCTCGGCGTGCGCAACTCCGTCGGCGGCGACGTCGATCCGCGCACCGGCAAATACTGGTTCACCGAGAATGCGCGCGACTGGATCAGCGACGACATGCCGAGCGACAAGCTCAACATGATCAGCAAGATGGGCGAGCACTTCGGCTATCCGTATTGCCATCAGGGCGACATGCCGGATCCGAAATTCGCCATGGGGCATCAGTGCTCGGAGTTCACTCCGCCGGTGCTGAATCTCGGCGCTCACGTCGCGCCGCTCGGCATGAAATTCTACACCGGCGATCAGTTCCCGGCCGAGTACAAGAACAACATCTTCATTGCCGAACACGGCTCGTGGAACCGGCACAAATATCAGGGCGGCCTGATCAAGCGGGTGATCGCCGATCCGGACGGCAAGAACGCCAAGCAGGAAGACTTCGCCACCGGATGGATCGAAGGCGATCAGGGCTATCTCGGCCGTCCGGCCGATATCGTGCTGGCCAAGGACGGTTCGATCCTGGTGGCCGACGACTGGGCCGGCGCGATCTATCGCATCAGCTACAGCAAATGAGCTCGAGCTGAGCGCACTCTCCCCACGTCGTCATTCCGGGGGCGCCGCGCAGCGGCGAACCCGGAAACCATGTTCCCGGGCCCGTTGTCAGGCCCGACCGCCGCCCTCGTGATTCACCCCGATCGCAGTGGTTATGGATTGCGGGCCTTCGCCCCGGCCGGCTGCGCCGACCGCGACGAATCCCGGAATGACGAACTCCAACCACAAGCTCTGAGCCAACAGAGGCCCCTTGTATGACTCGCCTGCTTGCTGCGCTGTCGCTGTCGTTCTGTTTTGGTTTGCTTGCTTCCCCTCTGGTCGCCGGCGACATCGAGGCCGGCAAGGCCAAGGCCGGGGTCTGCACGATCTGCCACGGCGAGAACGGCATCTCCAAGATGGAGTACACCCCGTCGCTGGCCGGACAGCCCGATCTCTACATTCAATGGCAGCTGGTGTTCTTCCGCGCCGGCACCCGCGAGAACGCCAATATGCGCTCGGTGGTCGAGGATCTCAGCAACGAGGACATCCGCAATCTCGGGGCGTATTTTGCCTCACTGCCGCCGATGAAGAATCTGAAGCCGGATGAGAAGCCCGAGCTGTCGCGCAAGGGCGCCGAGGCCGCGCTGGGACGGCGCTGCGCATCCTGCCACACCGACAGCTTCGCCGGCATCAAGGCGACCGCTCGGCTCGCCGGTCAGCGCGAAGAATATCTGATCAAGGCGCTGAACGAATTCAAATCCGGCCAGCGCTCCGGCGGCGCAATGGCGGCGATGGCCGACGTCGCTTATCAGCTCAGCGAAGAAGAGATCTACGCGCTGGCACATTATCTGGCGCATTTGAATTAGGGTGTTTCCTCGATCGCGCGGAAGAGGGGCTTTACGTTTCAACGAGTCATTCCGGGGCGCGCGTGCAACGCGCGAACCCGGCGACTGTCTCATGTGTCAAGGGTCTTACCTTGATATGGCGTGTCGGCTTTGACGAGTGCGTTGGCCGTGACGAGCAGTTTTCGGGCGATTGCGATGAGCGCGACCTTTCCGGGTTTTCCTTGCAGGCGAAGGGCGTTGTAGTCGTCGCGGAGCTTGGGGTGGTGGCGGGCGGCGACCAGGGCGGCCATGTAGAGGGCGGCGCGAACGCAAGGACGTCCGCCGGCGATGGCGGCGCGAGGCGGCGCTGCGCCGGATTGGCTGACGTGGGGCGCGAGCCCTGCGAGGCTGGCGATGGCCTTGCGATCGCGCTGGCCGAGTTCGGGTAGGTCGGTGATGAGGAGCGTAGCCACCCGTTCGCCGATGCCGGGGATCGATTTGAGGATGTGAAGGACGCGGCGGAGTTCGGCGTCGTCGCCGATGCGCCTGGCGAGTTCGGCCTCGATGGCTTGGCACTGCGCCGACAACGCGGCGATCGCGGCCCGATGACTATCGAGCAGGAGCGTGCCGCGGACCTGCTTCATCCGGGTCTTCTCCATCGCGATCATCTCGGTGAGCTGGCGGCGTCGGAGCGACAACGCCTTCAGCTCGAGTTGGGTGTCGGTCGGCAGGGGGCGCAGGGTCTCGGGCATAGTGAGAGCGAAGCGCGCAATCAGCCGCGCGTCCAGCCTGTCGGTCTTGGCGCGACCGCCTTCGGCGTCGCGGAACGCCTTGATCCGGCGCGGATTGACGATACCGACTTCGAAGCCGGCGACTGAAAGCGCTTTGACCAGCGGTTCGGCATAGGGACCGATCGCCTCCAGAACCACCCGCCTGACGCCGGAGCGTTCGAGGCGGGCGATGATCTCGGCGATGCCC
Source organism: Rhodopseudomonas sp. P1 (assembly GCF_039642825.1). Taxonomy (NCBI): domain Bacteria; kingdom Pseudomonadati; phylum Pseudomonadota; class Alphaproteobacteria; order Hyphomicrobiales; family Nitrobacteraceae; genus Rhodopseudomonas; species Rhodopseudomonas sp. P1. The sequence goes on from NZ_CP088006.1 coordinate 806,701, forward strand.
TCGGCCAGATTAGGCATCCGGAAGGTCTGGCCCGACGGAGCCAGCGCGACATCGAGGAAACGTTGGCCGGCATCGACGCCGGCCGCAACCGCAAGCGGCACTGCAATCGTCATGGGCATCGGTCCTGTATGCGGGCGATCACCGCAACGGCAATGCCCGTGCGACTGTTCGATCAAGCAACACCGACAGAGGCGCCCGCACCGGGTTACGGCGAGATGATCGGCCGGGAATCTACCGAGCGGCCTCCGTCGTGCTGATTATGCACCAGCACCTCGCAGATACAGGAATCTCGGTCTGACCGGGCAGGCACCCGATAACCTCTGGATTCCGGGTTCGCTCACATGCGTGAGCGCCCCGGAATGACAGTTGTGTGGCGCTTACCTACGAACTTGATGACAGAACAGGATCACACCCCCTTAGTGCCGCACCCTCGTTTCATCCCAGGAACCAATCCGCATTCACGCCGTAGTCCAGCGGCGGACGACTCTCTCGCACAGTTGGATCGACACGGCAGCGATAGCTTCGATCGCCGCGAGAGCCGCGCCGCCGTCACTCTGTCCTTCTGCGCGAGGTTCCATGGCCGACAAGCATCCCGAACTGAAATCCGCCAAGCTGGCCGACGCATCGATCCATCGCGGGCCTGGCGGCGAGACCCATCAGGTTGCCAGCGGCGATATGCCGGCACTCACCAGCCGGCAGGGCATTCCGATCAGCGACAATCAGAACAGCCTGAAGATCGGCCGGCGCGGGCCGACGCTGATGGAAGACTTTCTGTTCCGCGAGAAGATTTTCCACTTCGACCACGAGCGCATTCCCGAGCGCGTGGTGCATGCGCGCGGCTTCGGCGCGCACGGCTTCTTCGAGACCTATGAGTCGCTGTCCGACATCACCGCGGCCGACATCTTCCAGCGCGCCGGCGAGCGCACGCCGGCCTTCGTGCGGTTCTCGACCGTCGCCGGCAACAAGGGCTCGTCGGATCTGGCGCGCGACGTCCGCGGCTTCGCGGTGAAGCTCTATACCAAGGAAGGCAACTGGGACATCGTCGGCAACAACATCCCGGTGTTCTTCATTCAGGACGCGATCAAGTTTCCCGACCTGATCCACGCCGCCAAGCAGGAGCCGGACCGCGGCTTCCCACAGGCGCAAACCGCGCACGACAATTTCTGGGACTTCATCTCGCTGATGCCGGAATCGATCAACATGGCGCTGTGGATCATGTCCGATCGCACCATCCCGCGCTCGTTCCGGTTCATGGAAGGGTTCGGGGTCCACACCTTCCGGCTGATCAATGCCGAGGGCAAATCGACCTACGTCAAGTTTCATTGGAAGCCGAAGCTCGGCATGCAGTCGGTGGTGTGGAACGAGGCGGTGAAGCTGAACGGTGCCGATCCCGACTTTCATCGCCGCGATCTGTGGGATGCGATCCAAGCCGGCGACTATCCGGAATGGGAGCTTGGCCTGCAGCTGTTCGACGACGCCTTCGCGGACGAATTCGAGTTTGACATTCTCGACGCCACCAAGATCATTCCGGAAGAGCGCGTACCGATCCGCCGCGTCGGCCGGCTGGTGCTCGATCGCACCGTCGACAATTTCTTCGCCGAGACCGAGCAGGTCGCGTTCCACACCGCCAACATCGTGCCGGGCGTCGACTTCACCAATGATCCGCTGCTGCAGGGCCGCAACTTCTCGTATCTCGACACCCAGCTGAAGCGGCTCGGCACCACCAATTTCACCGACCTGCCGATCAACGCGCCGAAGTGCCCGTTCCACAGCTTCACCCAGGACGGCCACATGGCGTTCAACAACCCGCGTGGCCGCGTCAATTACGAGCCGAACAGCTGGGGGACCGGCCCGCGCGAGACGCCGAAGGGTTTCCGCAGCTTCCCGGCCGAGGAAACCGGCGAGAGGCGGCGCGCCCGCGGCGAACTGTTCGCCGATCACTACAGCCAGGCGCGGCAGTTCTACGTCAGCCAGAGCGAGATCGAGCAGACGCACATCAAGGACGCGTTCGTGTTCGAACTCAGCAAGGTCGAGACGCCGGCGATCCGCGCCCGCGTGGTGTCGCATCTCGTCAATGTCGACAAGACGCTCGCCCAGATGGTCGCCGACGGTCTCGGCATCAAGCTGCCGGCGGCTGCCGAGCCGGCCCGCAAGCCGATCACGGATTTGCCGCCGTCGCCGGCGCTCAGCATCGTCAGGAATGCGCCGGGCAGCTTCAAGGGCCGCAAGCTCGGCATTCTGGTCAGCGACGGCGCCGACGCCAAGCTGCTGGCGGCGCTCGAGGCCGCCGCTACACAGCAAGGCGCGATGGTCGAACTGATCGCCCCGAAGGTCGGCGGCTTCACCGCGTCCGATGGTAAGCAGCGGCCGGCGAAGCAGAAGGTCAATGGTGGGCCGTCGGTGCTGTACGATGCGGTCGCGGTACTGCTCTCGCAAGACGGCGCCCTGCAACTGCAACAGGAGGCGACCGCGCGCGACTTCGTTGCCGACGCCTTCGCCCACGCCAAGTTTATTGCAGTCACCAAGGATGCCGCGCCACTGCTCGAGAAGGCCGGTGTTGAACCCGACGGCGGCGTCATGAGTCTCGGCGGACTGAAGGACGCCGAGCGTTTCCTGGAGCTTTGCTCGCAACTGCGGTTCTGGGAGCGCGAGCCGAAGGTTCACGCGGTGTAACCAAGCTTGCTCTTCGGCGACATTGATGGCGCGCGGCGGAGTCAGCTTCGCCGCGCGCGCATTCCATTTGCCGGAATACAACAAACACTCGCCGCCGCCGCGGGCTTGTTCTACACACGGAGCCATGAGTGAGCTTCGAACACCGGGCGCGTCAGGCGCGACCCTCGGGACGACAGAGGCGACGACAGCGGCGGTCGCCGCACGCATCGCACGGTGGCGGGCGCTGGCCGCAGATCAATCCGGTGCCGATCCGTTCATACCGATGGCCGAGGCGGGCCTGTTCGAGATCGGCCTTCCCGGCGGCGACACGGCGCTCGACAGCTACGGGGCGATCGCGCAGGCCGAACGGGCGATTGCGGCGTCGACCGGAGAACTCGGTCTCGCCACGGCGTTCGCCGGGCGGCAACTGATCGCGCGGTTCTTTATCGCCGGCTTCGCCGACGCGGCGCAGCGCGACGAGCTGGTGCCGCGGATCGCTTCGGGGCGCGGCTGGGCCGCGGTGGCGATCTCCGAGCCCGGCGCCGGTGCGCATCCGAAGCATCTCCAGACGACCGCCGAACGTCGGGCCGACGCCTACGTCATCAACGGCCGCAAGGCGTGGATCACCAACGGACCGGTCGCCGATCTGTTTCTGGTGCTGGTGATCACCGGCGTCGAGCAGGGCCGCAAGCGCTACGGCCTGTTTCTGCTGCCGCGCGGCACCGCGGGGTTAACGTTGACTCCGATGCCGTCGCTCGACGTGCTGAAGCCGGCGTCGCATTGCGAGCTGAGCTTCGAGAACTGTGTCGTGCCGGCGTCGGCGCGGATCGGCACGATGTCCGACGCTTATCCGGCGATGGCGCTGCCGTTCCGCGATCTCGAGGACACGGTCGCGACCGCCACCACTGTCGGCTTCCTCGACTGGCTGCTTCACACCGTCGCGGCGCGGATCGAGCCCAGCGAGGATCACGCGCTCACGCTCGGTCGCCTCGCCGGGCTGTTGTCGCTGGCGCAGGCGGCAAGCGCCGCCGCGGTGCGGGCGCTCGACAGCGGCGAGCCGCCGAATGGCGCGCGCGTAATCGGCGTTCGCAGTCTGGCGCGTAACCTCGTCGATGAGCTGCGCGCGCTGCTGCCGCCGGATCGGATCGACGACCAACTCACCCGATCGCTGGCGGCATTCGACGTGCTGGCCAATGTGGCGCGCGAGCCGCGCAAGCAGCGGCAGATCGCCCTCGGCCAATCTCTCTGGAGCAATCAATAGCTATGACTGCGAATCTGCCGATGCAATCCATCGAGGCCGTCACCGCGGGTTTGGCATCGGTCGGCTATATCGCCAGCCGCCAGATCGCTACCGCGGTGTATCTGGCCGAGAAGATCGAGAAGCCGATCCTGGTCGAAGGCCCCGCCGGCGTCGGCAAGACCGAACTGGCGAAAGCGCTGGCGAGCTGGCGCGGGCTGCAGATGATCCGGATGCAGTGCTACGAGGGACTCGACGAGGCCAAGGCGCTGTATGAGTGGAAATACGCCAAGCAGCTGCTCTATACCCAGATCCTCAAGGACAAGCTCGGCGAAGTGCTCGGCGGCGCGCAGACGCTGACCGATGCGCTCGGCCGGCTGCACGATTTTGGCGACGTGTTCTTTTCCAAGGAATTCGTCGAGCCGCGACCTCTGCTCAAGGCGCTGGAGCAGCCGCAGGGCTGCGTGCTGCTGGTCGACGAGATCGACAAGTCGGACGCCGAGTTCGAGTCGCTTCTGCTCGAAATCCTGTCCGACTACCAAGTGACGATCCCCGAACTCGGCACCATCAGCGCTACGGTGAAGCCGCTGGTGCTGCTGACCTCGAACGGCGAGCGCGACTTGTCGGATGCGCTGAAGCGGCGCTGCCTGCATCTGCACATCGGCTTCCCCGAACAGCGGCTGGAAGAGCGCATCGTCGAAAGCCGCGTGCCCGGCGCCGGCGAGACACTGCGCAAGCAGATGGTCGGATTCATCAACCAGATCCGTGCGCTCGATCTGAAGAAGCTGCCGTCGGTCAGCGAAACGATCGACTGGGCGCGGGTGCTGGTGCTGCTGCAGGCGAGCGAGCTCGACCACCAGGTGGTGAAGGACACGCTCAACGTGCTGTTGAAGTACGAAGCCGACATTGAAACCGCGCTGCCGCAGGTCTCCGGCTTCGTCGCCAAGGCCGGGCGCGAGGGCGTGTTCGGCTGATGCGCGAGGAGCTGCACCGCTTCTTCCGGGCGGCGCGCGGCGCCGGCGTGCGGGTGTCGCCGGCCGAGAGTATCGACGCGATGCGGGCGGTGTCAGAGGTCGGCTTCGCCGATCGCGGCCTGTTGCGCGACACCCTGCTGGTGACGCTGGCCAAGACCCAGGACGAGAAGCAGGCGCTGGCGCAGTGCTTCGACCTGTTCTTCAGCCGGCCCGAGCCGAAGACCAATGCGGACGCCGCGGAAGGGGCAGATCAGCAGTCCGAAAACGCGACATCACCGTCGCAGCCGAGCGGCGGCAGCGCGCCGGGACAGGGCGGCGGCGAAGGCTCGGCGCCGCCGGAACTTGGCGAGCTGGCGCAGATGCTGCTGGCGCAGGACCGCAGCGCGGTTGCTGCCGCGCTCGCCGGTGCTGCCAACGAAGCATCTCTCTCCAACATCCGGTTCTTCACCCAGCGAGGCCTGTTTCAGAGCCGGATGATGGAAGCGCTCGGCATCGGCCGGTTGCGCGACGATCTTGATCGGCTCAAGGCCGATGACCCGGCGCAGGCCGAACGGCTCGCCGCCGCGCTCGACGGCCTGCGCGACAGCGTGCGCGAAATGGTGGCGCAGGCGCTGCTGCTGTACGGCCGCGAGGAGGCCGAGAATCTGCGCCACGAGGTGCTGCGCAACGCGCCGATGATGCGGCTGGAGCGGCGCCAGGTCGAGCAGATGAAGGAGCTGATCCGCGCCATCGCGCGGCGGCTGCGCGAGCGCTACAGCAAGCCGCGCAAGCGGCAGCGCCGCGGCCATCTCGATGTCCGCCGAACCATCCGGCGCAACGCCGCCTGGGGCAACATCCCGTTCCTCACCGCCTGGAAGCGGCGGCATCGCGACCGGCCGCAGATTGTGGCGCTGTGCGACGTCTCCGGCTCGGTGGCGCAGGTGTCGGATTTCTTCCTGCTGCTGATCCACAGCCTTCATGAGGTGGTCGACGACGTTCGCTCGTTTGCGTTCTCCGGCCACCTGATCGAGGTCAGCGACATCCTCGACAAGCAGGAGCCGGAAGCCGCGATGCGCGAGATCATGTCCAAGGTCGGGTTCGGCTCGTCCGATTACGGCGCCTCGCTGGCGGATTTCGAAAAGCGCTGGCTGCGCGCCGTGACGCCGAAGACCACGGTGATCGTGCTCGGCGACGCCCGCAGCAACAATCTCGATCCGCGCACCGACATCCTGCGCACCATCTCGGAGCGCGCCAAGCGCGTGGTCTGGCTCAATCCCGAGGGCCGGATGGGCTGGGGCTGGGGCGATTCGGAAATGTTCCGCTACGCGCCGTTCTGCAACGTGGTCCGGCAATGCGCCACCGCCAAGCAGCTCGAACGCGCGGTCTCGGATATCGTGGCGGCTTATCAGTAGCCTTCTGGACGGCGCCGGCTTGTCTTGCGCCGACCGGCTGCACGCGTGGTTCAATTTCGCGGCAGTTAGTTGCGCCGCACAAGAAGCGGCGATTGACTTCCCGCCGGCCCGCGCTTTCACTTCCCTCGTCGAGACGGCCATCAAGAGCCGCCGGCCTTCCGAGGGAGAAAACCGATGAGCTTCGCTTACTTCGACTGGATCGCCCATCACGCCGAGGTCCGCCCGGAGCGGATCGCGGTGGTCGATCTCGCCACCAGCCGAAACATCAGCTACCGGGCGATGGACGAGCGGGTCGACCGGCTGGCGGCGCATCTCGCAACGCTCGGCGTCGGCCGCGGCGACCGCGTCGCGGTGCTGGCGCTGAATGCGGTCGAGACGCTGGAGGTGCAGTTCGCCTGCTTCCGGCTCGGCGCGATCTTCGTGCCGCTCAACGTCCGCCTCACGGTGCACGAACTGTCCTATATCGTCGGCGATGCCGCGCCGCGGGTGCTGGCGCATGACGACGAGCTGGCACCGATGGCGGCGGAGTTGAAGGCCGCGTGCGGCGTGCCGCATCTGCTGGCGTTCGGTCCGGCCTATGAGGCCGCGCTGGCGAGTTCGCCGCGTCTCGGCGCCGCCGAGCCGGTGACGCTCGATGACGTCTCGACCATCATGTACACCTCCGGCACCACCGGAAAGCCGAAGGGCGCCATGATTACCCATGGCATGACCTTCATCAACGCGGTCAATCTCGGCATCCCCGCGTTCATCTCGCAGCGCACGGTGTTTCTCTGCGTCCTGCCGCTGTTCCACACCGGCGGGCTGAATTGCTACACCAATCCGGTGCTGCACGCCGGCGGCACCACCCTGCTGATGCGCGCATTCGATCCGGGCGCTGCGCTGTCGATCATCGGGGATCCGTCGGTCGGGCTGACGCATTTCTTCGGGGTGCCCTCGATCTATCAGTTCATGTGCCAGCATCCGGCGTTCGCTGCGACCGACCTGTCGCGGCTGCAGATCGCCGGCGTCGGCGGCGCGCCGATGCCGGTGCCGCTATTGAAGATCTGGCAGGAGCGCGGCTGTGCCCTGGTCCAGGGCTACGGCATGACCGAGACCAGCCCTGCAGTGTTGATGCTCGACGCCGACGATGCCGCGCGCAAGGCCGGCTCGGCCGGCAAGCCGGTGCTGCACGCCGACCTGAAGATCGTCGGTCCCGATGGCGAGCCAGTGAAGCCGGGCGAGATGGGCGAACTCTGGGTGAAGGGCCCGAACATCACCCCCGGCTATTGGAACAGGCCGGACGCCAACCGCACCTCGTTCACCGACGGCTGGTTGCACACCGGCGATGCTGCGCGAGTCGACGACGAAGGCTTCTATTATATCGTCGACCGCACCAAGGACATGTACATTTCGGGCGGCGAGAACGTCTACCCCGCCGAGGTCGAGGACGTTCTGTACCAGCTGCCGGAGATTGCCGAAGCGGCAGTGATCGGCGCGCCCGATCCGCAATGGGGCGAAACCGGCGTCGCGGTGGTCGCGCTCAAACCCGGCCAAGAGCTGAGCGAGGCGAAGCTGCTGGCGCACTGCCGCGAGCGGCTGGCGCGGTTCAAGTGTCCGCAGCGCGTCAGCTTCGTCGAAGCATTGCCGCGCAACGCCACCGGCAAGGTGCACAAGCCGACGTTGCGCGAACGCATCCTGGTCCGCGAGACCGCCGACGCGTGATCGCGCTCCGCTGAAGCGGGCGCAGTTCATCGACCATGCGCCGGCGAGGGCGTTGCTGATCGGGCAGGCGCCCGCAATGACGCAAGCTCCGCCTCCGACTGTATCGGACCCGGAGCTTGCGACCGCTGCGCCGCTCGTCGTTGCGCAGCAGATGACGTGATCAGCGGCGCGTTATGCCTTGCCGGCGTAGAGGCGGCACCAGCCGTTCTCGCTGATCGGGCTTTCGACCGTGATGCACGAGCTCGGCGGCCGGAACTGGCGGCAGGTGCCGCAGCGCTTGGCACCGTTCGGCGACTCCTGATAGCCGGCATCCTTGTGCGAGGCTTTCTTGGTGACCTGGGCATTCGCCGCAGCCACGCCGGCGCCGAGCATCGCGGCGACGCCCGCGGCACCGACACCGGCCTTCAGCAACTTGCGCCGCGACAGCGGCGGCTGGTCATTGCGTCTGTCGTTCATCGTCTGTCGTCCTCCCATTGTTGTTGACGTTGGTTGGCATCGGCCGGCAGCCACGTCTTTGCCGCCGGCTGCAAGCTCGCCGCGTTCGCGTGCGAGCCGATCCTGTCGCAAGGCGGCGCCACATCGCGGCGTTGCCGCTCACCATTTGGCGTTGAGTGAGACCTGGAAGTATTGCGCGTCGTAATTCGGATTGGTGGCGCCCATGTCGATCATCCGCGCCAGCGTGGTGTCGACCAGATACAAATAGGGCGACATCAGATCCTGCTGCCAATTGTCGACGCTGTTGCGCTCCCAGATGTAACGCGCCTTGACGTAGACTTCACCGGTCCAGCCCAGCTTCGCCACGATCGACGGATCGATGGTGTGCTTCAGCGACGCATCGAGCCGTTGATAGTTGGCCGACACCGTCGGGAACGGCCGATATACGCTGCCACCGGCATTCGCCAGCATCGCGTAGCCGTTATAAGGGCCGTAGTCCCAATCTTCGTGCGAGAACGAGATCGCATAGCCGAGCTTGAAATCGAGCACACCGGGGATCAGTTCGAGCGTGCTGGCGATCAGGATGGTCTGCACCTTCTCGAGCGTGTTGCTGCCGAAGGCGTTGATGGGAGTTGCGTTGGGCAGGCCGGTCGCCGAGTTGGTCAGCGTGCCACTGCCGACCTGGAAGCGATCATAGGTTTCGTACAGATACGACGCCTGGATCGAGGAGCCTAGCGTGAAACTGTAGGTAACGTCGATGCCGGCGTTCCAGGTGTTGCTCTTCTTCAGGCCGAAGAATAGCGGATCATCCGGGTAGTCCTCAAACCGCAGGCCGGCGGTCGGTGAAATCACGAAGTCCCGAAACACGCTGCCGGCCGGGCCGGAAATGTCGAGGAAGGCGTTGGCCTTGGTCTGGTTGCGGTTCGCCATATCGAACTTGCGCATCAGCAAGTTGGTGCCGTTGTTGGCGGTGGCGCTGTAATAGGTGTCGCGCGCCATCGCCAGGCCGTCGTAATTATCGTAGCGGCGTTCGGAATACTGGCCGCTGGTGCGCAGCGTCGCGATGTCGTGGACCTTGAAGTCCGCGGTCAGCTTGCCGATGAACTCGTTGGTGACGTTGGCGTCGCGGCGGGAGCGATCCCACTGCTCCCAGCCAAACGTGCTGCCGAATGTGACCCATTTGGCGGGGCGCCACTGCATTTCGCCGCTGGCATTCTGCTTGGTGTAGGACATCGACAGCGACCGCCGTGGGATGCCGGCGGCGATGCCGGTGGCGGACGAATCCTCGACCACGTAATTTGGCATCAGCAATTCCGGCGTCTGGTTGTCGTTGTCGTAGTAGCGATAGCGTGTGGTGGTGCGGAATTCCGGCGTCCACTGGGTGGTGGCAGTGGTGTTGTAGAGCGCGGTGTTGACCTCGCCGTTGAGGCTCGAAGCCGGCAGCAGGAAGGTCGTGATGTTGGGATTGACGGTGAACGGCATGAAGGCTTCGTTCTGCCGCATCGTGGTGTATTGAAACGTGCTGTTCCAGCGCGTCTTGAACGGCAGGTCGATGCCGGTGGTGACGCCGGTGTTGTAGGCCTGATTGCTCGGCATCAGGCTGATCCGCGCCGCCGGCGAGAACACCCGCGGATTGGCGGGGTCGAAGAACGGATTCTGTACCGTGAACGAACTGAAGCTGTTGTCGTAGAGCGAGAAGCCGCCGCCGACCTGGACGTTGTAGTGACCGCCCCACGGCGTCGGACCGAAGTACTGGCCGCTGAGCTTGCCGATCTGGGTGGTGTCGTCGATCGGCCGCGGCGCCTGCATCTGCTGCAGCCCGGTGGCGGCGAGGCCGCCGATCGGAAAGCCCGCGATCTGTGTGCCTTCGCGGGTCTCGTGCGAATAGTTGGCTTTGACGTCCCAGTTCGGATCGGGGGTCCAGCGATAGGCTGCGCTGCCCTTGCGGCGATCGATGCCGACGTCGATCAGGTTGGTCTTGCCGGCCAGCGCATTGGTGACCGCGGCGCGCTGCGCGGCCGTGGTAGTAGTCGCGGGTGCGACGATCGACAGGCTGTTGCCGGGGATGGTGACCGGCGTGGTCAGCGTCGTGGTGCCGATGCCGTTCCAGATGTTCAGCGCGCTGGTGTTGTAGAGATGCGGGATCTCGTCCCAACCCAGGGTGAGGTAATGCTCGCCGGCTTTCGAGAAGTCGAAGACGTAGCGCTGGTTGTTGTTGCCGATATTGTCGGCGCGGAGCTCGTTCCAGTAGGTGCCATCCTTGGTCTGCAGCGTCATCCGCAGATATTCGGCGTAAAATCCCGGCGCGATCCGGCCGTACTCTTCGAACTTGGAACGGTTGTTGCGATCGCCGCCGCCGGCCGGATTGGTCGGCGATACCCAGGGCGTCGCCGATTTCGGCGGGCGCTGGATGAACGAGCGCCAGCCGGCTTCGAATTCGCCCGAATATGACCAGCCACCATGGGCCGCATCGAAATCGGGGATCGAGCGCGCCGGCTCCTCCTTGGCCGCCGTTTCGGCGGTCGCGCTCAACGGCATTGCGGTCACCACGGAGATTGCGGCGGACGTCAGCAGGAATTGCCTAAACGCCATTTCAAAGGCCCCCCTTCGCGCGAGTCGTTCCATCACCCTTGGCGGCTTGTTGGTGTGGCGAGCGACGGCGGCCGCAGCCGTCGCTGTCCCTGGCCCGAGCTATCGGTGCCAGCGCGATCCAGACGGCGCGTTGGAGCCGTGGATGTTGTTGTGACAATTCTGGCAGGCGTTCCCGACCGCCCAGCGCGCCGACGTCGGCAGACCTGGCTGGTTGTGCGGGTTGGTATGGCACTGCTGGCACAGCCGCTGCCGCGCAACGATCAGCAGCGACTCGTGGTTGGAGCCGTGCGGTTCGTGGCAATTCAAGCAGTTCTCGCGGACCGGCGGATGTTCGAACAGGAACGGTCCGCGCTTGTCGGCGTGGCAGGTGTAGCAAGTGTCGTTGACGGTCGCCTCGCGCAGCAGCTTCTCGGTCGCGCTGCCGTGCGGGTTGTGGCAGTTGACGCAGGTGATTTTGGTTTCGCGGATCGGCATGTGCGAGCTGCGCTGCACCTGCGCCTTGCGATCCTTGTGGCACTGGAAGCAGGTGTCCATCACCTGCACGGTCTTGAGCTGATTGCGCGGCGACACCTTGCGCATCACGGTGTGGCAGTTGACGCAGGCGAGGCCGCGGGTCTCGTGCTGCGAACCCTGCCAATAGGTCTGGTCGCCCTTCTCGTGGCAGCTCAGGCAGACGCTGTTGGCCTCGGCGACGTCGAAGCCGCGGCTGTCGGTCGGCCGGAACGAGCGGATGCCGCCCTTCTCGCGGCCGCCGCCGCCATTGACGTGCGCCGAGCCGGGGCCGTGGCAGGTCTCGCATTCCATCTTGCCCTGCGGCGTGACCTTGCCGGACTTGATGTTGCGGCCCATCACGGTCTGCTGAAATTCGTCGAACAGGCCGGCGTGGCAAGTCTCGCACGGCTTGGAGCCGACGAAGTAACGGCCATCGGGATCGCCCGGTGCGGGCGCCACCATCGGCGCACGCCCGGCGGCCGCAGCCTTCGGCTCGCGCGTCGCCACCATCAGCACCGGCCGGGAATCATCCGCCTTGGCGGCGAGGATCTCGATGAAGCCGAACTGCTTCGGCTGTTCGATCGTGTCGTCGAAGTTTTCCAGCGCGACCCAGGTGGTCACCGTGGTGGCATCGCGGACCGGCTCCGGCATCTCAGCTACGTAGTCCGGCTCGCGGGCGAGCCGCGCAGCCAGCGTATGGCGGGTCGCGTGAGAACGCAGGATGCGCTTCTCACTGAGTGTGGCGAGGCGCAGCGAAGCCGCCAACCGCAGGGTCTGGTCGAGCTGCGGGCCACCGTCGATCTGGGGAAGCGCCAGCAAGGCCTCGATCGAAACGTGCCCGGCAAACCGCGTGTCGAAGCGCGGGCCGGCTGCGGAAGCGCCGTGTGGTGAACCGTGGGGTGAACCATGCGCAGAGGCGCCGTGGCCCGATATGCTGCCATGCCCGCCGCCACGTCCGTTACCAAGCGCGAGGCCGTGGGCCGGCACCGGCGTGAAGTTTTGGTCAGTCTTGCCGGCGTTCTGCAGGCCACGCACGTAGTCGACCAGCGCATTGACCGACGGATCGACCGCGCCGACCTGGCCGTCATGCGGCAAGGCGGTGTGCTCGACCATTGCCGGCTCGGCGCCGGCTGGCCAGGTCCCCCAGGCCAGCGCAATCGATACGAACAGCGACGAGATCCAGCTCCGGCGGCCGCGCCGATTTTGGTCGCGCGCAGCCGCCGCCCCCCGAGAGCCCCCCATTGCGTCCCCCGCAAGTGCTCAAAGCACGATGATTTTTTGTCAGCCACCATCGATCGCCGTCCACGTGTCGCGGGCGACGTCGAGCGAAGATCATTTCAATTTGAAAAAGTCCGTTGGTGCAGGTTCAGCCTGCATCACGACGCTTGCCGGAATTGTCCGGGAAGTAATTAGTCACAATCTGTCATCAAAATTCACATGCCGTACTAAAGCGCGTATTTGATCGAGATCAATTACTCACATCTGTTAGCATATGCAGCGAGTGAGTTGGGATGCGGTGATTGAGTAGTCGTCGTTGTCGCGACTAACTCGTGATGATAGCTAATCAAATTGCACTGTGCGCAATGCAGCGCTGGTGCGGATCATGGTGTTCCGTAGTGGTTTAGGTTGTGGCGTTCTGTCGCAGGTGTTGACCGCTGCGCGAGTATGAAGTGCTCTTCATCGACAAACCGCTGCGGCAACATATTACTTATTGTCGTCCCTAGTCCTGCGGTTGGGGTGATCAAATGATTATCATTGGCGAGAAAATGATGATTTCGATCTGCCGCAAGGTGCTCAGTGGTGGCGCTGGGTGCTTCTCTGCAATCAGGTGCCGTGGAGGAGAGGGGCTTGGCCGCGAGCTCGTCGACCGTTGCGCAATCGTGGGATCGGTAGATTGGTAAGTGCGCGCGCGGTCTCGGCCTAATCGGACGAGCCGAACTCTAGAGCGGTTCATCGCTTGATTGAATCGAGAGGGATTCCGGCGGGCGGGGTTTTGTGATTCAAGATGCTGGCTGGATCGGAGGCCAGCATCGATGGTCCGACCTCTTTCCAATGATCTTCGTGAACGAGCCGTGGCGGCAGTTGAGGCCGGCGAGAGCTGTCATGCTGTAGCGGCCCGGTTTGCTGTCGCGGTGTCGTCCGTCGTGAAGTGGTGCCAGCGTTATCGCGAGACGGGATCGGTGGCGCCGGGCAAGATGGGTGGACACCGCAAGCCTATACTGGAGCCGCATCGCGCGTTCATCGTGGAGCGGATCAGGCAGATGCCACATCTGACGCTGCATGGGCTGAAGGACGAACTCGCCGCGCGAGGCGTGAAGGTGTCCCACAATGCGGTGTGGACCTTCATGAAGCGAGAGGGGCTCAGCTTCAAAAAAAACACTGTTCGCTCTTGAACAGGGCCGTGCCGATGTCGCGTGGCGGCGACAGCGCTGGCGCAGCTTTCAGGACCGCCTCGACCCTGGTCGGCTGGTTTTCCTCGACGAGACCTGGATCAAGACCAACATGGCCCCACTACGCGGCTGGGGACCGAAGGGCGAGCGGGTGCGCAGCTTTGCGCCACACGGCCATTGGCGCACGCTGACTTTTCTCGGCGCCCTGCGCTGCGACCGCCTCACGGCGCCTTGCGTGTTCGACGGCCCGATCAACGGCGAGAGCTTCCGTGCCTATGTCGAACAGCAACTCGTTGGGGTGCTCAAACCCGGCGACATCGTCGTCATGGATAATCTCGGAAGCCACAAGTCTCCAACCGTCCGCCAGATGATCAGAGGAGCCGGCGCCAGGCTGTGGTACCTGCCGCCGTACTCTCCCGACCTCAACCCGATCGAGCAGGTCTTCGCCAAGATCAAGCACTGGATGCGCGTCGCCCAGAAGCGCACCATCGACGCCGCCTGCGACTACATCGGCCACCTCGTGGGCACGATTCCCGCCGCCGAATGCAGCAATTACTTCAACAACGCTGGATACGCTTCCATCAAAACGTGAAACGCTCTAGCGGCCCGCAGGTCTGCGAGCCGCGCTGCACAACCGGAAGAGCCAAGGCCTAACGGTCGGCGAAGATACGGTAGCGCTGGGGCTGCAGGCCGATCCGGTCGCCGACCTTGAGGGAGTGATCCCGCGGGGCGTCGATCTCGATCAGCGTATCGCCACCGAGGCCGCTCAGCACGATATCGGCGCGCTGCATCGGGCCGAACGCACGTACGGCTTTCACCGCACCTTCGAACACGCCGCTGCCGCTCGGGCCAACCGTCACGTCGTGGCGACGGACGAACAGCTTGGACGGGCCGGCGGCGGTGTCCTGCGCGGTGAGATCGAGGTCACGGTCGCCGAGCCGAACTCGCCCGTCACGCACCTCGACCGGCAGCACGATCGACTCCCCGATGAAGCCGTGCACGAAGGCGGATGCCGGGCGCTCATAGACATCGCCGGGCGAGCCGATCTGTTCGATCCGGCCTTTGTCCATCACCACCACGCGGTTGGCGACTTCGAGCGCCTCTTCCTGGTCGTGCGTCACGAAGATCGAGGTGACGTGAATCTCCTCGTGCAGATTGCGCAGCCAGGCGCGCAGTTCTTTGCGCACCTTGGCATCGAGCGCGCCGAACGGCTCGTCGAGCAGCAGGATGCGGGGCTCGATCGCCAGCGCGCGGGCAAGCGCGATACGCTGGCGCTGACCGCCGGATAATTGGTTCGGATAGCGATCGGCAAGCCAGCCGAGCTGCACCAGATCGAGCAGATCGCCGACCCGCTTCTTGATCTCCGCTTCGCTCTTGCGGATCTTGCGCGGCTGGACGCGCAGGCCGAACGCGACGTTCTCGAACACGTTCATGTGCCGGAACAGCGCGTAGTGCTGGAATACGAAGCCGACGTGGCGCTCGGCCGCGCCGTGGGCCAGCGCGTCTTCGCCGTCGATCGTCACCACGCCGGAGTCCGGCCATTCGAGGCCGGCAATGATCCGCAGCAGCGTGGTCTTGCCGGAGCCGGAGGGGCCGAGCAGTGCCATCAGCTCGCCGGTCTCGACCCGCAGGTCGACATTGTCGAGTGCGCGGAAGCTGCCGAATTCCTTGACGATGTTGCGGACTTCAATGGTCATCGGGATGCAGTCCCTCTTCGATGCGGCCTTCCAGCACGGTCTTGACGATCAGCGTCACCAGCGCCAACAGCGCCAGCAGCGAAGCGACCGCGAACGCGGCGGCCATCTGGTACTCGTTGTAGAGAATTTCGACCAGCAGCGGCATGGTGTTGGTCTCGCCGCGGATATGGCCGGAGACAACCGACACAGCGCCGAACTCGCCCATTGCGCGGGCGTTACACAGCAGCACGCCGTAAAGCAGGCCCCATTTGATGTTCGGCAGCGTGACGCGCCAGAACGTGGTCCAGCCGCTGGCGCCGAGCGAGATCGCGGCTTCTTCTTCCTGCTGGCCCTGCTCCTGCATCAGCGGGATCAGTTCGCGCGCCACGAACGGGAAGGTGACGAAGGTCGTCGCCAGCACGATCGCCGGCACCGCGAACAGGATCTGGACGCCATGCGCCATCAGCCATGGTCCGAACCAGCCCTGCGCGCCGAACAGCAGCACGAAGACGAGGCCGGAGATGACGGGCGAGACCGAGAACGGCAGGTCGATCAGCGTGATCAGGAAAGTCTTGCCGGGAAAGTCGAACTTTGCGATCGCCCAGGCGGCGATGACACCGAACACCAGATTGAGGCCGACCGAAATGCCGGCTGCAATCAGCGTCAGCTTGATCGCCGCCAGCGCCTCCTCGTCGGCCAGCGCCGACAGATAAAATGCGACGCCTTTCGCCAGGGCCTCGGAAAACACCAGGATCAGCGGCAGGACCACGAACACGGTGAGGAAGGTGAGGGCGAAGCCGATGATCAGCAGCCGCACCCAAGCCGGCTCGGTGTGGGCTGAACGGCGTCCGGCGGCGGCGGGCGCGGCGGCGTTTGCAGATGCGATCGCTGCACGCCTGACTTGACTGGTGGCAATCATCGTCATGGCGTCACGCCGTGGCCAGCGACCGGGACTGCGCCCAGTGCTGGATCCGGTTGAGGATGAAGATGATCAGGAACGAGAAGATCAGCATCACCACCGCGATCGCGGTAGCGTCGGCATAACGGAATTCCGATAGCCGGATCACAATCAGCAAGGGAGCGATCTCCGAAACGTTGGGCAGGTTGCCGGCGATGAAGATCACCGAGCCGTATTCGCCCACTGCGCGCGCGAAGGCGAGGGCGAAGCCGGTGAGCAGCGCCGGCGTCAGTGAGGGAAGAATGACGCGCCAGATCGTCTGCCAGCGCGAAGCTCCGAGGCATTCGGCCGCCTCTTCGAGTTCGGTGTCGAGATCGATCAGCACCGGTTGCACGGTGCGCACTACGAACGGAATGCCGATGAAGATCATCGCCAGGAAAATGCCGAGCGGCGTGAACGCCACCTTGATACCGAGCGCCGCCAGCGGTGCACCGAGCCAGCCCTTCTGCGCGAACAGCGTGGTCAGCGCGATGCCGGCCACCGCGGTCGGCAGCGCGAACGGGATGTCGACGATCGCATCGAAGATCCGGCGGCCCGGGAAACGGTAGCGCACCAGCGCCCAGACGATCAGCAGCCCGGCGACCAGATTGACGCAGGCTGCGGCGAACGCCAGGCCGAACGAGATTTTCAGCGCATGCAGGGTGCGCGGCGCCGTCACCGTCGACCAAAAGTCGGCGAAGCTCAGCTCGGCAGTTTTGACGAACAGCCCCGCCAGCGGGATCAGGATCATCAGCGATAGCCAGGTGATCGTCAGCCCCATTGTGAGGCCGAAACCGGGCAACGAGCGCCGTTGCGCAACAGCAGTCATGGCGTCACCTGTGCGAAGCTTCCATGTAGATCGACATGCACCAACGCCACATCGGCGTCATTGCGAGGAGCGAAGCGACGAAGCAATCCAGCGTCGTGCACGGAGCTGGATTGCTTCGCCTTCGGCTCGCAATGACGGGCGGAAGCACTGAAGATGGCGCACGCAGGCTCACACTCGCTGAAGCGCCCTTTCACCCCACCCCTCTCCCCGCGCGCGAGGAGAGGGAGCGCGCTGCCGTTGCCGTGAAGCATGTCACCCCCAATGAGCGGTCGCGCTGCGACGCCCGCGTCGCTCAGTTCTTGTAGATCTTATCGAACACGCCGCCGTCGGCGAAGTGCTCGGTCTGCGCCTTGGTCCAGCCGCCGAACACATCGTCGATCGTGAACAGATCGACCTTGGCGAACGCGCCTTCGTGCTTCTTGGCAACCTCCGGATCGCGCGGACGGTAGAAGTTCCGTGCGGCGATTTCCTGGCCGTCCTTGGAGTACAGGTACTTCAAATAGGCTTCGGCGGTCGCGCGGGTGCCCTTCTTGTCGACGACGGTATCGACCACCGCGACCGGCGGCTCGGCAAGGATCGACACTGACGGCGCCACGATCTCGAACTTGTCGGCGCCGAATTCCTTCACGGCGAGATAGGCTTCGTTCTCCCAGGCCAGCAGCACGTCGCCGACGCCACGCTCGACAAAGGTGACAGTGGAGCCGCGCGCGCCGGTGTCGAGCACCGGAACCTGCTTGTAGAGCTTGGCGACGAAGTCACGCGCGCCTTCGGCCGAGCCCGACTTCTTGAGCGCGTAGCCCCAGGCCGCCAGATAGTTCCAACGTGCCCCGCCCGAGGTTTTCGGGTTCGGCGTGATCACGCTGACGCCGGACTTGAGCAAATCGTCCCAGTCCTTGATGCCCTTCGGATTGCCCTTGCGGACCAGGAACACGATGGTCGAGGTGTAGGGCGAGGAGTTTTGCGGCAGGCGCTTCTGCCAGTCCTTCGCCAGCAAGCCCTTGTTGGCGATCGCATCGATGTCATAGGCGAGTGCCAGCGTGACGACGTCCGCCTGCAGGCCGTCGATCACCGAGCGCGCCTGCGCGCCCGAGCCGCCATGCGACTGCTTGATCGTGACGTTGTTGCCGGATTCTTTTTGGTACGCGGCGGCGAACGACTTGTTGAAATCGGCATACAGCTCGCGCGTCGGATCGTACGACACGTTCAGCAGCGATACGTCGGCCGCGTTCGCGGCGGTCGCCACCATCAGGCCGGCGAGGATGGGGAAGAAACGACGAAGCATCGATTGTCTCCATTGTGCTTGACGACATCGGTGTCGTCGGCGCGGAGGGGCGAAGGTCACGAACAAAGCGGGCCAAGTCAACGAAACGGCATTTCAATGTTCGCTTAGTTGCGACAGCAATGTCCTATGAAGTCTTGATCGTGTGAATGCCGCATTCCGTCTTGCCGCGTCCGCGCCAGCGGCCGGCGCGCGTATCCTCACCGGCTTCAGCGCGGCTGGTACACGGCATACAGCCGACGGAGAGAAAGCCCGAAGCGAGCAGCGGATGCTGCGGCAGCTTGGCGGTGGCGTAGATCGCCGCGATGTCGGTCGGCGTGACATTGGCGAACGGATTGAATTTCAGCCGCTTGCCGTCGGCTTCGACGACCGGAATGTCGGCGCGCACGCCGCCCTGAAAGCGCTTGCGGCCGTTGATCCAGCCGTCGAACGGCGCCAGCGCCCGCTTCAGCGGTTCGACTTTGCGGATCAGGCAGCATTTGTCCGGATCGGAAAACCATAACTCGCGTGCCGCATCGTCGCGATCGAGATCGGCCTCGAGCGGCTTGATCGAGCGTACGTCGCGCAGGCCGAGCACGTCGGCGAGCGTATCGCGATAGGCGAGGGTCTCTTCGAACAGCCAGCCGGTATCGAGAAACACCACAGGGATTGCCGGATCGACGTCTGCCATCACTTTCAACAGTGCGGCGGACTCGGTGCCGAATGACGACACCAGCGCCAGTCTATCGCGGCCGATTTCGCGGAGCGCTGCGGCGATGACTTCGGCCGGCGAGGCGGTTCGCAGCGCGGCATCGAGCGCATGCGCGCGCGTCTCCACGCCCGTGGAGGCGGGAGTGGAGAGGGGGAGAGATTGCGCCAGCTCGGTCATCGGTCACTACGTCCTGAGGTCACAACGTCCTGATCATCACGGTCGATCACTCCGCCATTGTGCTCAGCATCTCGCCCGACCACGAAGGAGGATTGACTAGAAATATTTTCTATCTATGTATCTTACAAGCGCCATCGATAGAAAATTATTCTTTCTGCTGATGGCATTCGAAAGAGAAATTCCATCTCCGTTTTACGCGTTCCAGAGATGCCCGTTCTCCTGCTGCTTCGGACGGCGTTTCGAACCTGTAGCCACGACCGGCCCGGCGCTGATCCGGACCGCCAATTCGGGAGCTTGTCATGACGCTCGCTGCGCGAGAAACCGCCGCCCTGGTTTCGGTCCCTGAGCGGAGTTTGGTGCCTGAGCCGCCGCTTGCTGATCAGCTCCGCGCGATGGATCACCTCGACGCGCTGGAGGCGCAGAGCATCTACATCCTGCGCGAGGCGTTCGCCCGGCTGAAGAAGCTGGCGCTGCTGTGGTCGCTCGGCAAAGACTCCAACGTGATGATCTGGCTGGCACGGAAAGCGTTCTTCGGCCGCGTCCCGTTTCCGGCGCTTCACGTCGATACCGGCAAGAAATTTCCCGAGATGTACGCGTTCCGCGATACCTACGCGAAGGAATGGGATCTCGATCTGCGTGTCGATCCATGCCCGCCGATCGACAGCGTCGATCCGACGTTGCCGCCGGCTGCACGCTCCGCTGCGCGCAAGACCGAAGGCCTCAAGCTCGCGCTGGCCAAATACGGCTTCGACGGACTGATCGCCGGCATCCGCCGCGACGAAGAAGCCACTCGCGCCAAGGAGCGGGTGTTCTCGCCGCGCGGCACCGAGGGCGGGTGGGATGTCCGTGACCAGCCGCCGGAATTCTGGGATCAGTTCAACGCCTCGCCGCCGCCCGGCGCGCATTTGCGCATCCACCCGATCCTGCATTGGACGGAGGCCGACATCTGGGCCTACACCAAGCGCGAAGGCATCCCGATCATCCCGCTGTATCTGTCGCAGAACGGCAAGCGCTACCGCTCGCTCGGCGATCAGGACATCACCTTCCCGGTAGAGTCGAACGCCGCATCGATCGACGAGATCCTGCTCGAACTCGAGACCACAAAGGTGCCGGAGCGCGCCGGCCGTGCGCTCGACCACGAAACCGAGGACGCGTTCGAGCGGCTTCGTGTCGCCGGCTATCTGTGATCAGTACCCGTGAGTGACGCCATGACCATCGCCGTTCCGCCCGCCTCGCTCGCCGCCGACGCCGTTCGTCCGCTGGTGCGCATCGTCATCGTCGGCCACGTCGACCACGGCAAGTCGACGCTGGTCGGCCGCCTGCTGCACGAAACCGGCTCGCTGCCCGAAGGCAAGCTCGAGATGCTGAAGGCGGTCAGTGCCCGCCGCGGCATGCCGTTCGAGTGGTCGTTCCTGCTCGATGCGCTGCAGACCGAGCGCGACCAGGGCATCACCATCGACACCACCCAGATCCGCTTCCGCACGCCGTCGCGCGATGTGGTGCTGATCGACGCGCCCGGCCACGCCGAATTCCTGCGCAACATGATCACCGGCGCCTCGCAGGCCGATGGCGCGGTGCTGATCATCGACGCGCTCGAAGGCGTGCGCGATCAGACGCGGCGTCACGGCTATCTGCTGCAGCTGCTCGGCATCAAGCAGGTCGCCGTGGTGGTCAACAAGATGGACCGCGTCGAGTTTTCGGCCGCGCGGTTCGGCGATATCAGCAACGAGATCACTGCGCATCTGACCTCGCTTGGCGTGACGCCGACCGCCGTGATTCCGATCTCGGCCCGTGAGGGCGATGGCGTGGCGGCGCGCACCGACAACATCGCCTGGTACAGCGGCCCGACCGTAGTCGAGGCGATCGACAAGCTGACGCCGGCGCAGCCGCTCGACGCGCTGCCGCTGCGGCTCGCCGTGCAGGCGATCTACAAGTTCGACGATCGCCGTATCGTCGCCGGCCGTATTGAATCCGGGCATCTGCGGGCGGGTGACGACATCGTCATCATGCCGGCCGGCAAGATTGCCAAGATCAAGACCGTCGAAGGTTGGCCGGTAACGCCGCTTGCCGGCGCGTTCGGTGCCGGCCGTTCGGTCGGCATTACGCTCGACCGTGAACTGTTCGTCGAGCGCGGCGATGTGATCGGTCATGCCGGCAATGCTCCGCGCGACACCCGCCGGCTGCGCGCGCGGATTTTCTGGCTGCACGATCAGCCGCTCACCGCCGGCGCCTCGGTGCTGGTGCGGCTCGGCACCCGCGAGACCCGCGCGAACGTCGTGGCGATCGAGAAGGCGGTCGATCCCGGCGATCTCGCCAGCGAGGCCGCATCCGAGATCAAACGCAACCATGTCGGCGAGATCGATCTGTCGCTATCGCAGCCGGTCGCGGCCGATCCCGCCGATAGCAATCCGCGCACCGGGCGGCTGGTGATCGAAATCAACGGCCGGATCGCGGGCGGCGGTCTGGTGCTCAGCGTCGACAGCGGCCAGCGCGCCGCGACCGCCGATATCGTTCCGGTTGAGTCCGCGTTGCTGCCGGGCGAACGCGCCGCGCGCTATCGCCACAACGGCGCGGTGTTGTGGTTCACCGGGCTGCCGGGCTCCGGCAAGACCACGATCGCGCGGGCGCTCGAGCGGCGGCTGTTCGATCGCGGCGGCTCGCCGATCCTGCTCGACGGCGACACGCTACGCGCCGGACTGAACAGTGACCTCGGCTTTTCGCCGGCGGACCGGGCGGAGAATATCCGTCGCCTCGCCGAGCTCGCCGCGCATCTGGCCGCCAATGGCCACGTGGCCATCGTCGCAGCAGTATCGCCGGCGCTCGCCGACCGCGCCGCGGCACGGCGCATCGCCGGTGATCGCTTCCGCGAGATTTATGTCGCGACCTCGGCTGACGTCTGCGAACAGCGCGATCCGAAGGGGCACTACGCCAAGGCGCGCGCTGGCGGGTTGCCGAACTTCACCGGCATCGGCAACGACTATCAGCCGCCGACCGCCAGCGAACTGGTGCTCGACACCGGGGGCCTGTCGGTCAGCGAAGCCGTGGCGCAGGTCGAGACCATGCTGGCGCAGACCAACGTGCTGATCGAAGACCTCGCCGATCTCGCAGCGCATATCTGACGCGGGCTACGGCACCGCGACGAGCCGGTCGAGCGGAGCGGTCAGACGCCACCGCAGGCCGGATTCGGGGTAGCTGATCTCGACCTCGGCGCCGAGCGCGGCGCGGGGATTGCGGTCGATCATCACGGTGCCGAAGCCGGCACGGTTCGGCTCGCCGACCGGCGGGCCGCCTTGCTCATGCCAAATCAGGTCGAGCTTGCGGCCCTCCGCCGTATCGCGGATGTCGCAAGCAATCCGCACGCTGCCGTCCGCATTCGAGAGCGCGCCATACTTGGTCGCATTGGTGGTCAGCTCGTGGATCGCCAGCCCGATCGTTTCGGAGGCGACCGGCGACAACAGCAATTCGCGCTCGCCCTCGATCGACACCCGGGTGTTGATCAGGTCGTTCACCGCGGCGAGCTGCGATTCGATCAGTTCACCGATCGGTGTTCCCGACCAGTTGCGCTTGATCAGGAGATCCTGGTTGCGGCTGAGTGCCTGCAGCCGCGCGCCGAGGCTTTCGGCGAAGCTCCGGTCCGCAGTGCGCATCACCATCGCCTGCACCACTGCGAGCATGTTCTTGGCACGGTGATTGATCTCGCCCATCAGCATCTGAATCTGCTGTTCGTGCTGGCGCTGCACGGTGATGTCGGTGTTGGTGCCGAACCAGCGCCACACCTGGCCGGTGTGGTCGCGCAGCGGCATCGCCCGCGACAGGAACCAGCGATATTCACCGTCTTTGCCGCGCAGCGGGAACGTGTCTTCCCACTCTTCGCCGGTGTCCCAGCTGTGCTGCAGCCGGCTGCTGACCCGTTCGAGGTGATCGGGATGATGCACCGTGGTCCAGCCCTCGCCCTGCATCTGCTCGAGCGTGGTGCCGGTGTAGTCGAACCAGCGGTCGTTGTACCAGAACACGGTGCCGTCGCTGCCGGCGATCCAGGCGAGCTGCGGAATCGAATTGGCAAGGGTGCGGAACTGATGCTCGCTGGCGATCAGCCGATGGCGGATCTCCATGGTCTCGGTGATGTCGTGGGCGATCTTCGAGGCGCCGACGATGCGGCCATCGGTGTCCCGCAACGGCGACACCGTCACCGCGACATGGATTCGTTGGCCGCTCTTGTGTAGCCGTTCGGTTTCAAACTTCGGCACCATCTCGCCGGCGCGGATCCGCCGCAAGATATCGTCTTCCTCGTGCTGACGATCCGCCGGGATCAGGACGCGGATCGAACGTCCGATCATCTCGGCGGCGGTCCAGCCGAAGATGCGCTCGGCCGCCGGGTTCCAGCTCTGCACGGTTCCATCGACGTCCTTGGAGACGATGGCATCGAACGAATGCTGGACGATCGCCGCGAAGTGATGGTCACGATGCGCGATCGAAAGAGGCCGGGATTGTCGGTTCATTCTGGCGCGGAGTTCCATTGGACGGGGATGTCGGCGGCCGGATTCGGCGGCCAGACCCCGCGCGCAATGAACACCAGTTAGCGGTCGCCCGCTACCTCATTTGTAATTCGCTTCGACTTGTTCCGCGAACTAGCCGACCATTGCGGCCGGCTCGGCAAGGACGCATCGCGCCATCCGGCCCGGTCCGAGGGCCACCTCGGGCGGCAGGCCGGCTGAGCAGCGCGGCTGCGCATGGGCGCAGCGCGGCGCGAATGAGCAGGCCTGCGGCTTGGTATCGAGCGATGGCGGTGCCCCCGGAATGGTTTCCAGCCGTGCGCCGCGTTTAGCGCCATGCACCGTCGAGGCGAGCAGGCCCTGCGCGTAAGGATGCTGCGGCTCGCGTACGATATCGCGCAACGAACCCTGCTCGATCGTCTGGCCGGCATACATCACGGCGACGCGGTCGCAGATTTCGATCGCCACGCCGATATCGTGGGTGACGAAGATCACCGACATGCCGAACTCGCGCTGCAGTTCGCGTAGCAGCAGCAGGATCTGAATCTGCACGGTCGCGTCGAGCGCTGTGGTCGGCTCGTCGGCGAGCAGGATCTTCGGCTTGCAGGCTAGCGCCAGCGCGATCATGGCGCGCTGCCGCATGCCGCCGCTCATCTCGTGCGGATAGGCGTCGAGCCGCCGCTTCGCCGAGGGGATGCGGACCACCTCCAGCATCTCGAGCGCGCGGGCCATCGCCTCGCGCTTGCTCTTGCCTTCGTGGCGCATCACCGACTCGGCGATCTGCTGGCCGACCGTGTAGACCGGATCGAGCGCCAGCGCCGGCTCCTGGAAGATCATCGACACGGTCTGGCCGCGGAAGGTGGACAGCGCCTCGTCATCGAGCGCCAGCACGTCCTGGCCGGCGACCCGGATGCTGCCGGTGATCGCGGTGCGCTTCTTCGGCAGCAGCCGCATCAGGGCGCGCAGCGTCACGCTCTTGCCCGAGCCGGACTCGCCGAGCAGGCCCAGCACTTCGCCCTGGCCGAGCGAGAGGTTGAGATCGTTGATGGCGTACACGGTCCGCTCGCCGGTGAAGCGGACGTTGAGATCGCGAATTTCGACCAGGTTGCTCATCTACAGCTCCGGGCATTGCCGATGGAAGTCGGTGGCGCGCTGCCAGCCTGCGCCGATCCGCAGCAGCGTCGCTTCGCCGAACGGGCGGCCGATCAGTTGCAGGCCGATCGGCAGGCCGGCCTTGGAGAAGCCGCAGGGTAGCGCCAGCGATGGCAGGCCGAGATAGTTGATCGGCCGGGTGAAGCGGGTCAGCCGTTGGATCACGGCTTCGGCGTTCAGGCTGTTGCCGACGTCGCTCTCTGCGATCGTCGGCGCAGGCACCGGCGACACCGGCGCCAGCACCGCGTCGACGCCGGCCACGGCTGCGACAAACTCGGCGAGCGCGACGCCGCGCCAGCGCATCGCTTCAAGGTAGGTGACGGCCGGAATCGCCAGCGCGTTCTGCAGCCGCATCAGCACCTGCGGGCCGTAGTCCTGCGGCCGCTCCCGCATCCACTGGCCATGGAAGCCGGCGGCTTCGACAGCGAGCACGAGCTGTGCGGCGGCGCTGAGCTGGCGCTGATCCGGCAGTTCGATTTCGATGACACGCACGCCTTCGCGCACCAGTGATGTTCTGGTGTCGTCGAGCACGCGTGCGACCTCGGGGCCGAGATCGTCGACATAGAACGATTTCGGAACGCCGATGCTGAGACCTTGCAGCGGTTGTTTGGTGGCGGCCAGATAGTCCGGCACCGGACAATGCGACGCGGTCGGATCGGCGGGATCGGCGCCGGCCATCAGCCCGGTGAGCAGCGCGCAGTCTTCGGCGGTGCGGGCCAGCGGCCCGACAGTGTCGAGCGAATGCGACAGCGGCATCGCGCCGGCGCGGCTGACCAGCCCGACGGTGGTCTTCAGCCCGGTGACGCCGCAGAAATGCGCCGGCATCCGGATCGAACCGCCGGTGTCGGAGCCGAGCGCCGCAAACGTCAATCGCGCGGCGACTGCCGAGCCGGAGCCCGACGATGAGCCGCCGGTGATGTGGTCGAGGCCCCACGGATTACGCACCGCGCCATAATGCGCGTTGTGCCCGGTCGGGCCGTAGGCGAACTCCGACATCTGCAGGCTGCCGAGCCGAATCTGGCCGGCGTCCTTCAGACGCTGCAGTGCGGTCGAGGTGGTGGTGGCGACGAAGTCGCGGCGGATCTTGGAGCCGCAGGTCACGACGAAGCCGGTCTCGTAGTACATGTCCTTGTGCGCCAGCGGCACGCCGTGCAGCGGGCCCTTGCGCTCGCCCTTGGCCAGCGCGGCGTCCGCCGCATCCGCTGCGGCGAGCGCGCTCTCAGGCTCAACCGCCATGAAGGCGTTGAGCTTCGGCTGCGCCCGCGCGATGCGATCGAGACAGGCCTGGGTGACGTCACGCGACGACAGTTTCTTCGCGGCGATCGCCTGGGCAACTTCGGTCAGGGTCAGCAGCGCCGGATCGCTCAGGCTCATCGCGCGCCCTCGTTTTGCGCCACGACGTAGGTGGACGGTTCGAGATCGAACGGCAGCGTACCGGCGACCGGGGTGAAGCCGTCGAACGCCGGGCCGATCGAATTGGCGATCCGCGCCGCCACCTCGTCGTCGACCGGAAGTCCTGCGATCGCCGCCATCGTTTTGATCGTGGCGGGGTCGGGTTTGATCATTGCTGATTTCTCCTTATGGGGCGCGGCTGTGTCCCGAGCCGGGGATCGACATGAAGCACGCGGCCTGATGACCGCTGTCGCCGATCGACGACAGCTTCGGCTTGGCCTGCGAGCATAACGCCTCGGCGAACGGACAGCGCGGATGAAAACGACAGCCGGCTGGCGGATCGATCGGGTTCGGCGGATCGCCGGTGATCGGCGGAACCTCAGTGCGACGATCTGGATCGGACGACGGCATCGCCGCGAGCAGCGCCCGCGTGTACGGATGCGCCGGCGCGTCCCACACTTCGTCGACCGGGCCGAGTTCGACGACTTCGCCGAGATACATCACCAGCACGCGGTCGGAGATGTAGCGTACCACGTTGAGATCGTGGCTGATGAACAGATAGGTCAGGCCGAATTCGCGCTTCAGGTCGGCCAGCAGGTTCAGGACCTGCGCCTCGACCGACTTATCGAGTGCGGAGACCGACTCGTCGAGGATCACCAGCCGCGGCGATAGCGCGAGCGCACGCGCGATGTTGACGCGCTGCCGCTGGCCGCCGGAGACTTCGTGAGGATAGCGGTGGGCGAAATTTTCGGGCCGCAGCCCGACCTTGCCGAGCAGCTCGCGCGCCAGCGCACGGGCGCTGGCATCGCTCATGCCGTGAACCTTGGGACCGAACGCGATCGACTCTTCGATCGTGAGCCGTGGGTTGAGCGACGCATAGCTGTCCTGAAACACCATCTGCATGCCGCGGCGCAGCTCGCGTAGGCTGAGTTCGCGCCCCACCTGCCGGGCGTCGAAGATGATCTCGCCGGCCGACACCGGCATCAGGTGCATTAACAGCCGCGCGGTGGTCGACTTGCCGCAGCCGGACTCGCCGACGATGCCCAGCGTCTCGCCCTTGGCGATCGAGAAGGTGACGTCGTCGACCGCACGCACCGTTTTGGCGCCGCCGAACAGTCCGGTGCCGCGCACCGGGAAGTGCTTGGTGAGGCCGTTTACCTGCAACAGCGGCTGGGCGGCGCCGCCGATGTCTTCGATCGGCTCGAACTTTTCGATTTCTGCGATTGCGGAGACAGCTTTGCTCATCGCGTCAGTTCCTGATGTCCATGGCGCTGCGCATCGAGTCGCTCAGCAGGTTGAAGCAGATCGACACCGCGAAGATCATCACGCCGGGCAGCGCCGCCACCCAGGGATTGACGTAGATCGCGGTGCGCAGCGTGTTCAGCATCAGGCCCCATTCCGGCTCCGGCGGCTTGGTGCCGAGACCGAGGAACGACAGGCCGGCGGCGAGGATCATCGACACCGAGATCAGGCCGGTGGCGTAAACGAAGATCGGGCCGAGCACGTTGCCGAGCATGTGCACCCGCATGATGGTGAAGGCGCCGGCGCCGGATGCGCGTGCGGCTTCGACGAAGTCCATGTTGCGGACGCTGGTGGTGACGCTCTCGGCGACGCGGGTGATCTGCGGCACGAACACCACGGTGAGCGACACGATCGAGTTGGTGATGCCGGCGCCGAGCGCACCGGAAATTGCGATCGCCAGCAGCACCGACGGGAAGGCGTAGAACACGTCGACGGTGCGCATGATCGCGGTGTTGACCTTGCCGCCGACGTAGCCGGCAACGAGGCCCAGCGAGGTGCCGATCAAGAACGCGAAGATCACCGGCAGCACGCCGATGAACAGCGATAGCCGGCCGCCATAGACCAGCCGGGCCAGCATGTCGCGGCCGAGCTCGTCGGTGCCGAGCGGATAGTTGGCGGTGCCGATCGGCTTCAGCCTCCGGATCATCGAGCCCTGATACGGGTCGGCGAGGTGCAGCCACGGCGCCAGCACCGCGGCGAGCACAATCAGCAACAAGATGATGCCGCAGGCGAGCGCGATCTTGTCGCGGATCAGGCGGCGGCCGACATTGGCCCAATAACCTCGGGCTTTGCCGGCGGGAGCAGTCTGCGGTGCGGCGTCGGAAGCGGTCAAACTCATCGTCGGTGCTCCCATGACATCAGGCCCGCTTGATCCGCGGATCGATCAGCGCCTGGGCGATGTCGACCGAGAGATTGAGCAGCACGAAGAACAGCGCCAGCACCAGGATCGTGCCCTGCAGCAGCGGCAGGTCGCGCTGGAAGATCGCGGAGTTGAGCAGCAGGCCGGAGCCCGGCCAGGAGAATACCGTCTCGACCAGGATCGAGCCGCCGAGCATGTAACCCAACTGAAGGCCCATCACCGCGAGCGCGGTCGGCGCTGCGTTCTTGATGACGTGGCCGAACACCCCGGTTTCGCGCAGGCCCTTGGCCCGCAGCGCCTCGACGAAATCCTGCGACAGGATATCGCCGGTCAGCGCCCGCACGGTGCGAGTGACGATGCCCATCGGAATGACGGAGGTGGTGATCGCCGGCAGGATCAGATAGCGCAGGTGCGCCCAGTCCCACGCCCATTGTCCGGAGCCGCCGGGACCGGCGCCGACCGCAGGGAGCCAGTTGAGCTGCACCGAGAACACGATCACCAGCACCATGCCGAGCCAGTAATGCGGCACCGAGACGCCGGCGATGGCGACGCCGGTGGCCAGCTTGTCGATCCAGGTATCGCGGAAGTAACCGGCGATCAGGCCGAACAGCAGGCCGAACGAGAACCCGATGATCGCCGCCGCGATCGCCAGCATCACCGTGTTGCTGACCGCGCGCATCACCTCGGCCAGCACCGGACGGCCGGTGGCGATCGAGGTGCCGAGATCGCCGTGCACCGCTTTCCACAGCCACAGCCCGAACTGCACCGGCAGCGGCCGGTCGAAGCCGTAGGCGGCGCGGAGCTGCGCTGCGAGTTCCTGCGACGCGTCCGCCGGCAGCACTGCGACCAGCGGATCACCGGGCGTGATGTGCACCAGCAGGAAACACACCAGCGCGACGCTAAGGACGATCGGAACGACATAGACGATGCGGCGGGCGATATAGGCGAGCACGGGACTCTCACTCGAACGAGGATGCAGTCAGTCGGGTCGAGGCGTCTTCCCCGTCATTGCGAGCGCAGCGAAGCAATCCAGTGATCAGTGCACTGGGCTGGATTGCTTCGTCGCTTCGCTCCTCGCAATGACGGGGTGGAGTTCAGTGTCGATCTACGGCGCGATCGACACCGGGGAGAAGTCGACGAACCAGCTCTTCGGCTGCACGAAGCCCTTGATCTTCGGGCTCAGTGCACGCGGACCGACGTCGTGGGCGACGTAGAGGAACGCGGCGTCGTCGATCGAGGCGGCGTTGAGCTCGGCGAGCACTTCGTCACGCTCTTTGTCGGTGAAGGTGGTGCGCGCCTTCTTCACCAGCTCGTCGAACTTCGGGTTGTTGATGTAGCCCCAGTTGTTCGACACCGGCGGCGCCATCGACGACTGCAGGAAGCGCACCAGCGCGAAGAACGGATCCATCGCCGCGTAAGTGACGTTGATCGCATCCGAGCCGTTCGCCGACGGATCCTTGACGCCGCGGCGCCAATTGGTGAACAGCGTGTTCCATTCGATCACGTCGAGCTTGACGTCGAAGTAACACTCCGCCAGCGCCTGCTGCAGATACTCGTTCATCGGCAGCGGCAGCATCTGGCCCGAGCCGGACGCCGAGGTCTGCACCTTGACGGTGAGCTTCTTGGTCGGGCCGTAGCCGGCTTCCTTCATCAGCTTCTGGGCCGCGGGCAGATCGTACTTGATCTGGAACTGCGGCTTGCCGCGCCAGGGGTGACCCGGCTCGAACGTGCCGGTGGCCGGCACCATCAGGCCCGACAGCAGGCCGTCGCGCATGCCATCACGATCGATGCAGAGATTGGCGGCGCGACGGACGCGGATGTCGTTCCACGGCGAGCCTTCGATCCGCGAGAACTGCCACGGCCAGACGTGTGGCTGTTCGTTCTTCTCGATCTTGAAGCCGCGGCCTTCGATCTCCTTCACCGCATCCGGTGCCGGCGCTTCGATCCAATCGACTTGGCCGGAGAGGAGTGCCGCAGTCCGGGCATTGGCTTCCGGCATCGGCAGCAGAACCATGCGATCGACGTGCGGCACGCGGTTCTTGTCCCAGTAACCGTCGTTCTTGGTGAGCTCCAGCCGCTCGCGCGGGGTGAACTTCGCCATCTTCCACGGGCCGGTGCCCGACGCGTCTTTGGCGAAGGCGGCCCAGGCGGCGGTCGACTTCGCCTTGGCGTCGGCGCCCTCGGCCTTGTCGTACAGCGCCTGCCACTTGGTCGGGCTCGCCATGAACAGGTTGGTGAGGTTGATGGGGAGGAAGCTGTCGGGCTCCTTAGTGGTCAGCTCGACGGTCAGGTCATCAATCTTCTTGGCCGAGACCAGTGTCGGCATCCGCGACGCGGTCACGCCGATCTGGCTGGGGTCGTATTGCGGTGCTTCTTTGTTAAGCACCTTATCGACGTTCCACACCACCGCGTCGGCGTTGAAGTCGCTGCCGTCGTGAAACTTCACGCCGGGGCGAAGTTTGAAAATCCACTTTGTATGATCAGCGTCCTCGACCTTCCACTCGGTGGCGAGACCGGGAATGACGACGCTCGCTTTGGTTGCCGACGACAGGTCCCACATCGTCAGGGCGTCGTACATCGTCAGCCCGGTGAAGCGGTTTCCTTCGAAGCCCTGATCGGGCTGACCGAGCGTGCGCGGAATGTCCGCGGCCGTCATGCCGATGCGCAGCACGGACTCGGCGGACGCCAGCGACGGCACCATGAAGACGCTTGCCATCGACAGAGCGAGCAGCGCAGCGCGACGGTTGTTACGACGAAAATTACGCATTCGACGAGAGTCCCTTTGCAGTGACTAATTGGCAGGCTGGTCAATGCAATGCATGTGCCAGCCAAAGCGGCAGTCCGACGCCGCCAGCCTCGACGAAGACGCGCAGACCCCCAATGCAAAACTGCAGGTCCGTCGTGGCGCGCCCGTTGCAAGTGGTTCGCCCATCGTCATCAGGAGATCAGTTGCGATGCGACTTAAGAGTTCATGGGTGCTGGGCGCGTTGTTTGCTGCGGCGAGCGCAATCGGTGCGGCGCGTGCGGAAACAGTGGTGCGTTACGGGATCTCGATGGCCGACATTCCGCTGACCACGGGGCAGCCGGATCGCGGCGCCGGCGCGTATCAGTTCACCGGCTACACGATCTACGACCCGCTGGTGGCGTGGGAGATGAACGTTGGCGACCGGCCCGGCAAGCTGGTGCCGGGGCTCGCCACCGAATGGAAGGTCGACGACGCCGACAAGACCAAGTGGCGTTTCACGCTGCGCAAGGGCGTGAAGTTTCACGACGGCAGCGACTTCAACGCCGATGCGGTGATCTGGAATCTCGACAAGGTTCTTAACGACAAGGCGCCGCAATTCGACAAGCGGCAGAGCGCGCAGGTGAAGACCCGGCTGCCGTCGGTGAAGAGCTATGCCAAGATCGACGATTCCACCGTCGAGATCACCACCAAGACGGTCGACTCGTTCTTTCCCTATCAGATGTTGTGGTTCCTGGTGTCCAGTCCGGCGCAGTACGAGAAGGTCGGCAAGGACTGGGATAAGTTCGCCGCCAATCCGGCCGGCACCGGTCCCTTCAAGCTCACCAAGCTGGTGCCGCGCGAGCTCGCCGAGCTCACCAAGAACGATGACTATTGGGACAAGTCGCGGCTGCCGAAGACCGACAAGCTGGTGCTGATCCCGATGCCGGAAGCATTGACCCGCACCAATGCACTGCTGGCCGGCCAGGTCGATCTGATCGAAACGCCTGCGCCCGACGCGGTGCCGCAGCTCAAGGCTGCCGGCATGAAGATCGTCGACAACGTCACGCCGCACGTCTGGAACTATCACCTCAGCGTGTTGCCCGGTTCGCCGTGGACGGACGTTCGCCTGCGCAAGGCGCTCAATCTCGCGATCGATCGCGAGGCGGTGGTCGGGCTGATGAACGGTCTCGCCAAGCCGGCTGTCGGTCAGGTCGATCCGTCGAGCCCGTGGTTCGGCAACCCGTCGTTCAAGATCAAATACGATCTGGCGGAAGCCAAGAAGCTGGTGAAGGAAGCCGGCTATTCGCCGGAGAAGCCGCTGAAGACCACCTTCATCATCGCCAATGGCGGCACCGGCCAGATGCTGTCGCTGCCGATGAACGAGTTCCTGCAGCAGAGCTTCAAGGAGATCGGCATCGACGTCGAGTTCAAGGTGGTCGAACTCGAGGTTCTGTACACCGCGTGGCGCAAGGGTGCGGCGGACGAATCCAACGCCGGCATCACCGCCAACAACATCGCCTACGTCACTTCCGATCCGCTGTATGCGATCGTGCGGTTCTTCCATTCCGGGCAGGTGGCGCCGGTCGGCGTCAACTGGGGCGGCTACAAGAACCCGAAAGTCGATGCGCTGATCGACGAGGCCAAGACCACGTTCGAGCCAAAGAAGCAGGACGAACTGCTGGCGCAGGCGCATTCGCTGATCGTCGACGACGCCGCGCTGGTGTGGGTGGTGCACGATACCAATCCGCACGCGCTGTCGCCGAAGGTGAAGAGCTTCGTGCAGGCGCAGCACTGGTTTCAGGACCTGACCACGATCGGACTGCAGTAACCAAGCGCCCACATTAGCGATCACAAAAAGGGCTGCGTACGAAAGTGCGCAGCCCTTTTTTGTCGCCCGCTGCACAAACTTATCGCTCGGCCAAAGCTCAGCTTATCGTTCGTCAGTGTCGTCGCCTAAGAACGATGCAGGCCCTGCCTATTCGTGGCGCTGCGCACCCGTCGTGCCCCACGACGCAGCAGCGCCGGCCAAACGTGTTTGGCCCTCGGCCAGCGCGGTGCGACCACTCGTCACCACCATCCGTTCGGCGAGTGCCCATCGGGCGTGTCGGGTTCTATCCTGCGCCCGTCGCCAATCGCGACGCGGGGGGACGGGCGAGCATGACCAGCCAACGCGGATTTTGGGATCGGATGGCCGGGCGCTACGCCGCGCGGCCGATCAAGGACGTCGCAGCCTATGAGGCGATGCTGGCGGACGCGGCCGGGCGGCTGTCGCCGTCCGATCGGGTGCTGGAGATCGGTTGCGGCACCGGCGGCACTGCGATCCGGCTCGCGCCCGCCGTGGCGCATTGGACCGCGACCGACCTCTCACCCGAAATGGTGCGGATCGCCAGCGCGAAGCCGGCTCCGCCCAATCTCAGCTTCGCTGTCGCTGATGCGGATCTCTCCACCGGCGAGCCGCCTTATGACGCCGTCTGCGCGTTCTTGATCCTGCATCTGGTCGATGACATCCGCACCACGCTGTCGACCATTCGCGACCGATTGAAGCCGGGCGGTTTGCTGCTGAGCAAGACCTATTGCATCGGCGACATGAACCCCGCGCTGCGCTGGGGCGTGATCCCGGTGCTGCAGCGGATCGGCTGGGTGCCGCCGATCAAATCGCTGACGTCGCAGCAGTTGCGGGCCGCGATCGCGGAGGCCGGATTCGAGATCGAGGCCTCACGCACTTTCGGCAGCAATCGCCACGCCCATTATGTCGTGGCGCGCAAGCCGGCCTAAGCCGTTGTGGCGATCGTCCCGGCGAGGCTGCACGCCGGGACGATCGCGCTGGTGTTAGTCCGGGAAGTCGCGGGACGTCAGTTGACCGTCGCCGTCCTTGTCGATCGCCTTCATCCACGCGGTGCTGCCGTCGATGAATTCGGCGCGCGACACCCGGCCGTCGCCGTCAGTGTCATTACGCGGCAGCGCCAGGCCGTCGGCGATCTGCCGGATTTTGACCTGCTCTTCGGCTGAGAACCGCGCGATGCCGGCGTCGCGCACCTTGTCGAAGCGCGCATATTCGTCGCGATCAAGATAGCCGTCGGCATTGGTATCGAAGGCGTAGAAACGATGCTCGCGCCCCTGCTTGATCTCGGCCAGCGTGACGACGCCGTCATTGTTGCCGTCCCATTGCTCCAGGAAGTGCGACAAACTGACAGAGTCCGCGGCGATCGCCGGCGCGACAAGGCTGGCAGCCGCGATGGCCGCCAGAAGAAAGCGTTTGGTCATATCGTGTCCTTGCTGGTTGATCAGAACGACGCCTTGATGCCGGCGTAGAAGCCGCGGCCGTCGCCGGGTAGGAAAGCCGCCTGATCGGGCCGCGCCTGATCCACCACCAGCGAAGTCGCCGCATAGGTCTTGTTGAACAAATTGGTGATCTCGCCGAACACCCGGAACCTCTTGTTGATCCGGTACTCGCTGCGCAGATCGACCACCGCGTAGGGATCGGCATAGAGCGTATTCATATTGTCGACCGGCACCTCGGCCGGGCTCCACCGCACGGCGCCCTGCACCATCCAGGCGTCGGTCGCCTGCAGCTGCAGTTGCGCGTAGATCAGATGCGGCACAGCGCCGCCGAGCTTGTTGTTGCCGCGCAGCGGATCGTTGACGAAGCGGAAGTCCTGATAGGTGTACGCGAGCCGGCCGGACAGCTTGTCGGTGAATTTCACGCCGGCGCCGAGTTCGATGCCGAAATGCGTGGTGCGGTCGGCATTGATCGCGCCGATCGAGGCGCCGGTGACGTCGCGCAGGTTGAGCAGCTCGTTGTCGATCCACGAGTAGTAGGTAACGACGTCCCACGAGAACCGGTCGGCCCGGCCGCGCCAGCCGCCTTCCACCGTCACGGCGGTCTGCGCCGACAGGTTCGGCGTCGCGAACGCCGCTGCGACCAGCTTGGGATTGGCTGGCGTCGGCCGTCCGGGGCTGGAATTCGGCGTGCCATTGATGGTGGCGATCAGATCGTCATGGGTCGGCGGCTCGAAGCTGTGGCTGCCGGCGATGAAGAAGGTCTGCGTCGCATCCGGCCGATATGACAGCGCCAGGCTCGGATTCCAGCCCGAGTAGGATCGCGCGTAGCCGTTGTCCTGGGTCGGCACCGAGCCGTTCGGCAGCAGCACCGTGGGCTTCGCCGGATTGTACGCGATGGTCGGCCGCGTCGCGGCGGTGTAGCGGTCGTCATTGTCGCGTGTCGCATAGGCATAGGAGATCGCCGGCGACACCGTCCATTGCTGCCAGACCGGCACATTAGCGCCGGCAAACAGTGACAGCGTCTGAGCGTCGAGCCGGTTGCTGCCGAACTGCGCACCGGTCATGCCGCTCTGGTTGAGATAGTAGTCGCGATCCGCCGAGCCGACGCTGTACTGCGCGGTGGTTTCGAACAGCGGCAGCAGCGCGTCCGCCGGGTTGTAGGCGTAGCGGACGAGGCCGGTGAAGTCGCCGCCCTTGGTGGCGCGCACCCCCGAAGAGATCGGAAACCGGAAGGTGTCATCGGTGTAGGTGTAGCCGAGCGCGATATCGATCAGATGCGCATCGAACGTCGCGGTGGTGCGGTTGCCGATCATGAACTGGCTGGCGTCGCGCCGCGGCTTGTCGCGCACCGCGTTCGGCCCCGGATTGACCGCGACGCCGTTGACCACGGTCGGTCCGGTCGCGGTCTGCCGCGGATTGGCGTACAGCGCGTCCTTATTGATCGGACCGGCGACGTCGAAGCCGAGGTCGGTGTAGCCCAGGAAGAACCGGGTCTTGACGTTCTCCGACAGCGCGATGCCGACATTGGCGTTGAGGCTGGTGCGGTCCGACGAGTTGTAGTCGCGGAAGCCGTCGCGGCGCGTGGTGTCGAATTGCAGGAAGGCGTCGACGTTGTCTTTCTTGGTGCCGATCTGGGCGCTGCTGTTGATCTGGCCGAAGCTGCCGCCGCTCACCGACATCTGCACGCCGGGCTGGCTCGATCCGGTCGGCGAGATGAAGTTGATCGCGCCGCTCAGCACCGTGGCGCCGAGCCGGTTGGCCATGTAGCCGCGATACACCTCGATCGCTTCGGCCTGCCGCGGATTGGCGAAGCCGACGATGTAGGAGCCGTCGGCACGGTTGATCGGCAGGCCGTTATACAGCACCAGCACGCCGCGCTCGGCCGGGTTCTGCTGCGCCGAGCCGCGCATTTGAATCCGCGGCTGGTCGTTGGCGCCGAGGAAGTTCTGGATGATCAGCCCAGGCACGCCGGATAGCGTATTGGCGAGCGTCGGGTTGCCGGCATTCGGCATGTCCTTCTGCGACACCAGCGCGACGCCGCCGGCCAGCACGTTGAAGCGCTCGCGCACCAAGTCCACCGTCTGAGCGACGGAAGCTACTGGTGCAGCGTTTGGCGTCGTCGCGGGAGCGGCGCGGCGCACCACGGAGCGCGGCCGCGCCGGCGCGCGCATCGCTTCGCGCGGCCGCTCGACCACGATGGTGTCGAGCGTGATGGTGGCGCCGGGCGTTGCCGATTGCGCAAAGCAGAGCTGGCTGCTCGAGGTCAGCAGGGCCGCCAGCGTGATGGTTCGCAGCGGCCGGCGTGGTGCCGCCGCAAGCGTCTTGCCGATCAGGCTGCGTGTGTCCGGATGCGCATCCGCTCTCATTCTTCGATCCCGTCCATTCGATCATCGCCCGCCTCGTCGGCGTGCGGCGCGGCGATGGCTCGCCCTCCTTGCGAATGAAAGATCGCGCTCTTGCGGGACGCGACAGCCGGCACACAGGCCCGCGTCAGCGACCGCGATCACGACCTTTCGGTTCTGATCTCGATGGCAATCGGGCTTTCTCGATCAGCGCCGACCATAGCGAGCGCATCGCCGCGGCTTTTTGCTTTCGAGCAAACAACGCCGGCCGTGGGCGCGGCGGCCCCCTAGAAAAGCTCGCGACTGTGACAATTGTTCACGTGCCGATTAGAGGCCTTCAAAACCACAGCGGCCAGCGCCGCTGATAGGAAGGACGCGTAGGAAACGCCCGCTGATAGATGCCGCAGAGTTGCAAGGTTGATGATGGAAAAGGGTGTCCTACGTGCCGCTGCCACACGCAGCGCGCTGTTCTCGCAATTGCCGCCTGCGGAGACGTCGCGCCTGTTGGACGCGTCGAGCCTGCGGCAATTCCCGGCCGGGCAGGCGCTGTTTCACCAGGGTGACGTGCCGGAGTATCTGTTTCAGATCCTCAGCGGCCTGGTGCGCGTCACCCAGCTCAACAGCGAGGGCGAGCAGATCACGCTGCGGATCATGCGGCCGGGCGATCTGTGCTGCGTGGCGGCGTTTCGCCAGCGCTCATATCCAGCTACCGCCACTGCGATCAAGGCCACCTCGGTGCTGGCGTGGCGGACGAGTTCGTTCATCGCGTTGACCCAGCAGAGTCCGGCGCTCGCCGACAACGTCGTCTGCATTGCCGGCGACCGGACCCGCGAGATGCTGCAGCGTGCGACCGAGATGACCGGCAAATGCATCGCGCAGCGGATCGCCGCCTCGCTGCTGCGGCTGTCTGCCCAGGCAGGCGTCCAGACGTCCGCCGGCATTCATATCGAATCCCCGGTGACCCGGATCGACCTCGCCTCGATGGCAGGCCTGACCTACTTCACCGTCAGCCGCACCCTCAGCGCCTGGCAGAAACAAGGTCTCGTCAAAAGCGGTCGCCACCGCCTGACGATCCTGGACCTCAGCCGGATTTCCGAGATCGCCGAGCCGCGGTGTGGAGTTGGTTGAGACGAGCGGCCTGCGCACGTTCGGCAAATGAATATAGGAATCATTAACGCGGCAGCCCTAGTCCTTAGGTCTTAATTAGACGTATGGATCGCTGCCGGATCGCCGATGAGGGAAGACTCTGTCGCCTCGGTTTTGTCGGACGAGGCTCGCGCACGTCTCTATGATCAGGCCCTGACTGCCGCTGGGATCGGCGCCTGGGAATGCGACCTCGCAACCGAGCGCCTGAACTGGACCTCCGCGGTCTATGATCTGTTCGGCTATCCGATCGGCAACCCGCTGCGGCGCGCCAGCATCGTCGATCTCTATGTCGACGAATCCCGTCGCCACATGGAGCTCGCGCGCGCCGAAGTGATCCAGAGCGGACGTCCGATCACGCTGGAGACCGAGATCCGCACCTGGCGCGGCGAAATGCGCTGGATGCGGCTGTCGATCAATGCGCTACGCGACGGCGGCCGTCCGGTGCGGATCTTCGGCTGCAAACAGGACGTCACATCCGACCGGCTCGCGATCGAGCGCCTCCGGCGGCAGGCCGAAACCGATCCTCTCACCGGTCTCGCCAACCGCGCCTGCTTTCAGACGCGCTATCGCGAGGTGGTGGGCGACAGCCTGCATCATGGCTTCGCCTCGGCGCTGGTGCTGATCGATCTCGACGGCTTCAAGGAGCTCAACGACACGCTCGGCCATCTCGCCGGCGA
This sequence comes from Rhodopseudomonas sp. P1, assembly GCF_039642825.1. Classification (NCBI taxonomy): domain Bacteria; kingdom Pseudomonadati; phylum Pseudomonadota; class Alphaproteobacteria; order Hyphomicrobiales; family Nitrobacteraceae; genus Rhodopseudomonas; species Rhodopseudomonas sp. P1. The sequence continues at coordinate 845,524 of NZ_CP088006.1, forward strand.
CGCTTGCCTGTGCGAAGTAGCCCAGCGCCTGCGCCGCGCCTTCAATAGCGCCGGCCTGATCAGCCGTCTCGGCGGCGACGAATTCGCCATCATCTTGCGGACGCCGACTAGCGCCGAGCGGATTGCCGACGTGCTGGGGCGAACCATCGTGATGTTGAGCCGTCCGCTGTTCTGGAACGGCCATCGCATCAAAGTCAGCGCCTCGATCGGTGCCGCCCTGATCGGCCGCCCTCACCAGCGGCGGATCGCCGACCTGTTCGCCGAAGCCGACCTCGCGCTGTATCAGGCCAAAGCTGCAGGGCGGAATCGCGTGAGCCTGGTCGGGGATCAGGCGCAGAGCAGGGCGGCTTAGGGGGTATTACCCGCGTCAGCTCATGCGCGCGAAGGCGGTGCCTATCGTGCGGCGACTTGTTCGTCGGGCATGCAATTGGAAGGTCGCGAGCACATCCTGCACGTAAACAGAATGGCGCACCCGACACGCTCAAAGCGTAGAACCCGAAGAGCCTCAGGTTACTAGATAGGATGGTAGTATCGGGTAATCCGGATGAATATTCAAGAACTTATTGGAAGGCGTTTTGCATCGAGCGCTGAAGCAAGATGCGCGTTTGTTAGATGCGATGTTGGACGTTGTTGGCGTCGGGGATATGAACTAAGATCTGTTATCAGTCTGATGCAGCGAGGCATGGAGCCCGAAACTACCCAAGGTACTCCTTCTTCAGCTTTTTGAGATCGCCCAAAGCGACCTTAAGTTGCGCCGTCGAGGGAGGAGTGTCATCGTGCGGTCCGGGTGTGACGTAATTGTGCGCGGCTTGCAGCTTGCCGGGGTGCGAAGGGTCCTTAATTAACAGGGCTTTGACAGAATTGCTGAAGTTCCCAAAGTTCTGTCCATCGTAGTCGGTAATGGACGCCAAAGCATCCCCACCAGCCTGTCTGGATCGCACGAGGATCTCTTTGGAAAAACGCTCAATCCCTTGGCGGATTTTCGTGGCCCCGTTTTTCCGCGAATCCCCATCCTGAGAGTGGATATAGGGCTGCGCCTGCGCGAGCAAAGTGGCCAACGCGTCGGTTTGACTGCGAATTTCCGTTCCGAGCACGGGATCGTCCCGGATCATCTGGAACTGCGCGACGCCCTTGTGCTCCCAACGGTGCCCAATATCCTTCCAACTGGCGTTACATTGCGTGACGACAATAATCTGAATGTCAGCGGCGAGGAGAGCTTCGATCACCGTCGACGAAAAATTTGGCCTGAAATCGTCGTCGCTTGTCAGGACCGGATCGTCCAGCAAAACAAACCCGACCTTTCCATCAATCACCCGCGCCAAGAAGAGAGACAGGCCAAGGCAGTGCAGCTGCGACTGGCTGAATACCGCGACGGCGTCCCGTAACTTGGGGCTGCTCCGGTCGTCAGCAGCGGACATCGACACTTTCACATCCACCGTGCGCCGCGCCTTCGCGCTCCGACGGCGTACCGAGCTGAAATATGTTCTCTCGCCGGGTCTCAGCCGTTCCCACCAGTTCGTCACCTCACCACTGAGATCGGCGAATTTCTCATCGGCTACCCTGCCATTGGCAGTGTCGATTTGACGAAGCGCTTTCTCAAGCTCTTTCAACTGGTCGCCGTGCGATCGCCTGGCGTTCAGTGCGTTGAGTAGTGCCGCCGGATTGTTTGCCAGATTGATCAGCTCTTCCCAGCCTTGCGTGTTCGAGCTAAGATCAACGACTGCTTTGATCAGCCCTCCGAGCGCCTGCGCAGGTGAGGTGTAGTCCTGATGCGCTTGCACCAAGTCGCCTTCGGCGGTGTTCAGCGCTGCGAGGGCAGACTTCAGGCCGGGCAATCCTTGCCACTGGCCCAGATCTTCTAACGCATCCTTGATTAAGTCACGTAGCGCGGAGGCTCGTCCTTTCAGATCGCGCGTTCTGCGCCACACCTTAGCTGCATGTTGAAACCACAGAGCCGTAGCGTCGACGTCGCCCGAAAGGTCTGCGATCCGCTCGACGCCGAACCCCGCCATTCGGCGCTCAGCGATTGACGACTGTGCAAATTTTGGTAGCGCTTGGGAGCTGCTATCAGCGAGCGCCTTCACCTTGCCGTCGAGGCTCCGCAACTCCTGCGCTAGCGCCTTTTCAGCCTCCTGATAGGATTTGTTGTTTGCTACCTGATCCCGTATATGCGCGACCCGGTCGGGCGTCAGCGCCTTGTCCGTGCCGCATACAGGGCAACCCATCGGCGCATCGCACTTTGCTATCGCAGGAATGGCCAGCACGCTTTGATAAAGCGATACAAGCCGACGCGTCTCCGCATCGACTGCTTTGCGTTCAGTTTCGAAAGTTGCAGCCAGAGCTGCAACGGAGGCCGTGGGATCAGTCCAGCCTGCAAACGGCTTTCGCGCGAACAGTTCAAGCGGAAACGTAAGTTTTCGCCGCTCTTCCAGGGCGGCGACGATTTGCGCCACGCGCTTGGGATGTGTGTTCTCCGGCGTTTGCCCGACAATGCCAATCAATGCTGTTACAGCTTCGGACATCGCAGCATCGAGTGCGGCCTTGTTCTTTGCCGATGCGATCGCTTCCGCCTTGTCCTTGAGATTTTCAATCTTGGAAACGGCGTCGAGGTCGTCTAGCAAAGGATCCGTTGGTTCCGGCAATTCACCCGCCAAAGCTGCGACGGCTGTCCGGAAATCTTCGAGGTCTTGTGTGTCGAGAACCGCTCGAAAGTATGCAGCTCGCTCCGTGGGTGAAGCCGAAAACACGTAAGCCAAGGTGTGCTGCGCAAGGATAGGAGCCCGCAGCGGCGGATGCAGCAACTTTAGGCCTATCTTCTTTTCGATGTCTTCTTCATGACATGCCGTGCCATCGATCTGCAGAGTCGACTTGCAACTATCAGCTCCGTCATAGTCTGCAGTAAGAATGCGGCGGAGAGTCCGAGCAACACCATCGTGGCACACGAATTCCGCTTCAACGTAAACGGCACAATTCGTCGGGATATGGGCGTTACGCAAAGACTGTGAGTATTCGTCCTTTGAGCTTGCCAGCAGTTCGCGACGTGCGATTTGCCCGGTCAGAAGAAATTCGACGGCTTCCGCGAGACTTGTTTTTCCTTGGCTGTTCCCGCCCCAGATCACCGCCACCGTGTCTGGCAGCGTTATCGATTGGCGGCTCGTTCCGAAGCCCCGAAACCCCTGAATTTCAATTCTTCGAACCCTTACTGGCATCGTGGTCTTTTCCGGCGCTAAAATGCGCTTCGGTAATTTTGATCATCTGCGCCTTGCCCTCGCCGGGCTTTGCAGTCCGGTATGCATCGAGGAGCTTGGCAGCCAAGCTTTCCGTAGGCAGGTGAGAACTCAAGCGCTCGAAATTTGACAACGCTCCGGCTTCCGGCGACGCCGCTTTCGCGGCAATGTTCTCTGATTTCGCAATGACCGGCTTCGTTGTCATGATCGCGCAGATTGAGAATGAAAACGCCCATTCACGCTTAATGTATGTATACTACCGCGCCAAGCACTGAGAGTCGATGCGCAAAAGATACCTCTGCTATAGCCGCGGAACGGCGTTCACACCATAGAATCGTGGTAACCGTGGATTCAGTGATCATGCGCAGTGCTTAACCAACCTCGGGCAAGCACAAGCTCGTCAGCTATCATTCGAACGTAGTTGCGTCTTCCTCAAAGTCGTTGGTGCTCAGAGCCTGTCCATGGGCGTCAACATCGCGGATAATGACACGCTTCTTCAACTCCGCGCTCACCGCCTCAGCCCGTTGTTTGATGAACAACTCGTAGTCGTCATTCCAAACGCCGAACGTGTCCAGGTCAGTGATGAGGTGAGATTTCATTGCATCCTTCAAGCTGCCGTTCGAACCGTTAAATTCGGTCATATAGTCAGAAGGCGGACGCGCGCGGATCTTCCGTTTATTCAAATAGTCATCAACAATCGTGATATTGAGGACGTTGTTGATGCGATATTCCTCAACGCCCTTCTTTTGCAAGTGCGCACGCGGGAAAAAGTGGTGGTAGTTTTTGCTATTGGACTGCTTCAGCCATCCATTCTGGATATTAACCTTTGCGTTATCATTGAATGACTTGGGCTCATGATAGGCGTAGAGACATAGGATCGCCTTCACAAAGCTGCGGCCCGCATTGAACCAACCGTTCTCGATCATGAATTCTGGCGAGAGATCGATCGCCCAATCATAGTCCGGCGACTTTCCTTCCAGAATCAAATCAATGCGCTTGATGTCTTGCGCAAGCTTGCTCTCAACGGATGACGAATAGCGTCCGCCTAGAGAGCATCGCCAGAAGAAATCCTCAAGCAACGCCCTTTGCTCGGCGTCGGGCTTGTCGGGATGGCGGTAGAAGTAATATCCGAACGGAACAAGAAGCGTGTTGTAAGGCAGCAATTGTGAAACAGGAATTCGATATGTTCCGGAGAAATAATCGACTGCGCGCTCAATGCCGTCGATAACCTTACTCCACGTCTCAATGAACTCCGGCTTCGCCAGCGTCAGGATTGTTTGCCTCTTGCAGTCATTTCTGAGTATCAAAGAGATGAGCTGGAGGATAGTTGCATCAGAAATTGTTTCGTACTCGACGGTTTGCAAGGTGGCGATCAGCTCGTCGAACCGCTCAGCCAGATCAAACTCAAGCTTCTCGTCGTAAGTCTTTGCAACCATGATCTCGAAGAGGCTGAGCGGCTTTCCTCCTACGTTGATCCGCGTGAAGATTTCTGTCGCAACGTCAATTGGCACGTCCCGAACTTTGATGATCGAAAAGTCGTAGGACTGAATGCGTTCCTTATATTCATCCAGTTTTGGATGAAGGGTTTCCGGATAAGCTGAGAGTTTCTTGAGGCCGCCGTAAAGCAGGTCGGCAAGTTTAATGCAGGTGGCCGGATCGCGATCTGTCAGGTCGGTGATGACGATCTGCTCATCCGCATTGGAGGTAAGGTCCACGTAAACTTCAGAAAAGTCCTCCAGAACGCCGTTTGCGCGCTTCACCTTGAGACCCTTGAGGGTCGCGAAGAGGCTCGTCAGGCGTTGCTGACCGTCCAGGACGAAAGATACTATGTCTCCGTCCTTCGGGTCAGGCAGCTTCACGTTCCCTAGGTTCTTGACACTCCGAAGGCGGTCCTTTGTGTCCCAGAATATGAATGTGCCGATTGGATATGCCTTGATGACACTGTCCAGAAGGGCCGCCGATTTTTGGATCGTCCAAACAAAGTCCCTCTGGAACTGCGGAATCTTGATCTCGCCCTTCTCAATGTCGCTGAGCAAGGTCGTGTAGCGAGAATGAGATGGCGTCGGCAGAGCCATCGATAATCTATTGTCGTCCATGCATTTTCCCCAGCGATGCGCTATTTCAAAACTGTTTATCCTGCCTTCTTCAGCAGATCATCCAACGACGTTGCCACCTCAAATTTGGCGGGGCTTGCGTCCACGGCCAAAGCTCCGAAGTGGGCCTTTCCGCATGTGATCTTGGCCCCTTCTGCATGGCGCAGGTCGTCCTTGAAGAGGCTCCCCTTCGTCTCGACTACGAAATACAGCCGCTCGGCCCCATCTTTCTCGACTAGAACCGCCCAGTCAGGATTGTAGGTGCCAAGCGGCGTTGGGACTTTGAACCAGCCCGGCAGCTTTGCGTACAGCTTGACGGCCTCGTTCTTTTCCAGGTCTTCCGCAAAACCGCGTTCAACGCCGCTTGAGTCATAGACGACGCGCTCGAAGACGCTCTTAGTGACCTCAAGACTCTGCTTGAGGTAGCCCATCAATTCTTCCGTCTGGAACAGCTCCTGTGCGTAATAGTGCTCATCGCCAAGACGCTGGTACTTAATGCCATCGACCAGTGCGAGCCGCTTGGCACGGTTGATAGTGTCAGCAGCCAATTCGATGAAGTCTTGCGGATTGCGCTTGAAATCGTCCAGCCGACCGCTTTCCTTCAGGATACGCACGATGCTGCGGCGAGTCAGATGCGTTTTGTCCTGAAGGTCGGTGAGCAGGTCCGGCAGCTCGATGTCCGTCTCGTCAAGCGTGGTCGGGGCAGCGGTAGCCGTCTCCTTCGCCTCGACACCTGCCTTGCCGATAGCCAGATCGGCCTTACGGATCTGCACCCGTGTCTTGGAGATAGCCGGGCCATCTTCCAAAGCCTTGGCACACTCTTGAAGCAGCTTCTCGTTATCAAACTCCACCCGGTATGTTGTCTTGTGCTTGATCCGATCCCAAAGGGCTTTGAATGCTTCGCTATCCAGCACAGCTCGTCGCGTCTTAATGCGCACGCGCTCGTCCGCGTTCTTGATCTCCAGACGGCCAGAGAGCTTGCGCAGGATGTCAGTGATCTGGGCTGCCTGAGCCGCGTACTTCGCAGGTATCTTGAGCTTGCTTTCCTTAAGGGCGGCGCGCAGCGTGTCCTGAACCTTGCCCTTGGCGTCCACATAGCCTTCGGCCCTAAGATGCTGCCAGAGAGCCTTGGAATCTTCGAAGCCAAGCGGGCTTGCCATGCCCTTGTCGTCGGTGACGGCCACGCCTGCAAACTGGTGCTCTTCGACGATCCCGAAGCGGATGCCGGTTTCGTCTTCGATCTCTTTCTGGAGCTTTTCAGCGAATTCCTCGTAGCCTTCGTTAGCGACGACAGTGAGGGTGTTGATATCGAAGCCGCGCAGTCGTTCACCCGATTGGTTGACGCATAGACGCAAGCCCCGGCCAATAGTCTGCCTGCGTTCCCGCTCGGTGCCGATTTCGCGCAGCGCGCAAATCTGGAACACGTTCGGGTTGTCCCAGCCCTCGCGCAATGCAGAATGCGAGAAGATGAATTTGAGCTTGGTATCGAAGCTGAGCAGACGCTCCTTGTCCTTCATGATGAGGTTGTAGGCGCGCTCGGCGTTGTCGCGGTTGGACTGGTTATTTTCCGCCGTGTCGCTCCAGATGCCCTTTTTGTCGATCGAAAAATAGCCGTCATGGACCGCGCTTGCGTCGGTCTCCACGTCCACTTCCTTGAACAGCACCTGATAGTCGGGGTGCTTGGCAAGGCGGCGATACTCTTCCTCAAACATCAGGGCGTATTTGCCCTTCACCTGTTGGCCGTCTTCGGTGTAGCTGCGGTAGGCCGCGACTTCATCGACGAAGAACAGGCTTAAGACCTTGATCTTGAGCGGTGCCAGCCGCTTTTCCTTGTCCAAATGCTCCTTGATGGTGCGGCGGATCATGAGGCGCTTGAGGGCGTCTGCGTCCACGTCGCCGATGGCCTGACCGGGGCGCAGCCATTCCTCGCCACCAGGAACCTTTAGCTCGACCAGCTCATCGCCCTTGGCCGTGCGTATCTCGCCGATGCGGATGTCCTTGTAGAGGACACGCCCGGTAAGCTGCTCCAAGTCGTCCCCGTCCTGAACGACCTTTTCCAGACGTCGCACGCCCCCCGCTGTTTGAGCGTCCACCTCAATTTTGGCCGTGATCGCGCCGCGCTTATTGCTGACGGAGACGATCCGCACATAGGGCTTGTTGTGCGCGCCATCGACGGTCATGGACGCGACTTCGATCTGCTTCACGAGCTTACGCTCATAGGCATCCACCGCGTCCAGCCGGAAGACCATGTGGTGCTTGTCGGCATGGGTTGCGGAATAGCGCAGGGTGCAAAGCGGGTTCATCGCGCCGAGGGCTTCCTTGCCCCGGCCTTCCAGACCGCCATCGACGCTTTGCGGCTCGTCCACGATGACGATGGGCCGCGTTGCGCGAATAAGGTCAATCGGCTTCTCGCCGCCCGTCTTCTCGCTGTCCTTATAGAGGTTGTTCACGTCCTTCTTATTGATTGCTCCGACGGTCACCACCATGATCTGGATGTTGGGGCTAGTAGCGAAATTGCGGACCTGGCCAAGCTTGGTCGAGTCGTAGAGGAAATACTCGAAGGGCGTATTCGCATACAGCGACCGGAAATGGTCTTCGGTAATCTGAAGTGTCTTGTAGACACCTTCCTTGATGGCAACCGAAGGCACCACGATCACGAACTTGGTGAATCCGAAGCGGCGGTTCAACTCAAATATCGTGCGCAGGTATACGTAGGTCTTGCCGGTACCGGTCTCCATCTCGACGGTGAAGTCGCCAGATGACAGCTCTTCCGAAGGCCGAAGGCCATTACGCAACTGGATATCTTGCAGGTTGGCTATCAGCTCGTCATCGAGGAGAGCCAGACGATTGCCGATGCCAAGGTCGCTCTCGAACGCCTCAAATTGCATGCCAAGGGCATTGCGAGTGACCGTGAACTCCGTGCGGCAAGTCTCCTGGCCACGAAACAGGTCCGCGACCGCGTCGATGGCCTGGAGCTGGAAGTCAAGATTAGGCTCGAAGTGAAACTTCATCGTGCGATGCCCTTAAAGGCTTCGCACGGTTGCAAGCCCGTGCTGTTGGAGAATGGCCGTGAGATTAGTTTTTGCCACATCGTCGGCAAACGCGCTATCTCGGAAGACGATCTGCGTCTCACCAGCAGGCGCAAGCTTCTCGTGCCAGTCGGCAATGCCCAAGGCCAAAGGCTCAACTTCTTTCGCCCCGATCGTGTCGGCAAGGCAGGCGATCAACACACCGGCACCGATACTGTGAACGGTCTTGTTCGCAACCGTCTTCGCTTCAATCGGGACTGTCAGATCGAGGCCGAGCTTCAGCAATAGCTCAAACAAAATGTCCTGCTCCGAACGGTCGGCTTTGAGATGCTGTGCGGCCTGATCTAATGAATCCGCGATATTGTCGCGGATGGGATCCCACGCGCGGATGTTGCTACTATCGAGCCGAAATGATCGATATCCAAGATCACCTGAAAACAGAGGATTCTCGGACTGGATTGCCTTTGCTGCCAAGGTCATGCGAGCACGGACAACGCCCGAAAGAGTGGCAAAATCTTTTCTATCAAGGCTTTCTGGCAATTGAACCATTATATAACGTAGCGCAGTCGACTCTTCTAAGTTTTGCTTGAGTACGGCGTGGCCCAATGTCCCGGAGCCGCAGAAAAAATCCAGGACAGTTTCATTGCCTTGGCAAAATAGCTGAAGAAGCCTTTGCAGAAGTTTGATGGGCTTTGGTGTATCGAATGGCGCATCTCCATCGAAAAGCTTCTTAAGCTCCAATGTTGCTTCTTTGTTGTGGCCAGCAAAATTGTAGTCCCACCAGGTGTTAGGTGTTATCCCTCTCTCAGTCTCTTCGAGGAATGCCTTCAGCATTGGACGAGCGTTTTTGTTTACACCCCACCAAATTCGATTGTCCGCTTCCCACCTATCGAATTGTTCCTTGTTACATCTCCAATATCGATTTGGTGGCGGGTCAAACTGCAAGCCAGTCGGACCCGTGATCGTGAATAAACCTGCCGCGTATGGCTTGCTTGCGGACAAATCTTGAGCGCGCCATACACCTCGCGCATCCTCGTCAGGGTTTTTGTAGGCCTCCAGCTGTTCTTGCGTTCGCTCCCAGGAGCGGATCTTTACTGCATCCTTGTTACGAGCATAAATTACGATGTAATCATGCATGTCCGACAGCCACTTGGCAGTGACGTTCGAAACGTAGCGCTTTTGCCAAACAATGGTTGCTACATGATTTTCTTCTCCGAAAATCTCGTCGCATAGACCTCTAAGATTGGCGATTTCGCCATCATCGATTGAAATGCAGATTAGTCCCGAATCGGACAAGAGATTCTTCGCCAGCTTCAAGCGTGGGTACATCATATTTAGCCAGCGTGTGTGAAATCGTCCGGTAGTTTCGAGTTGGCTGGTCTGCTTTACTCCTTCAACAACTTGTCCAGAATATTCAAGATAGTTCCTAATATTGTCGCTGTAATCGTCTGGATAAACAAAATCTGAGCCGGTGTTGTACGGTGGGTCGATGTAGACAAGTTTCACATCGCCAGCGTAGCTTCTTTGCATAAGCTTCAGAACTTCCAGATTGTCGCCTTCAATTATGATATTCTTCGTTTTGTCCCAATTGATGCTCTCTTCTTGTTTTGGACGCAATGTACCGGCCGATGGTGTCAAGGCGATCTGACGTGCTCTGCGCTTGCCGTTCCAGCTTAGTCCATATTTCTCTTCTCGCTCGTCAACAGCTCCACCAAGAAGCTGTTTAAGCTTGTCAAAGTCCACTTTGCCTTCGGCGAACGCCTCCGGGAAAATCGCCTTCAGTTGAGCGATGTTCTCGCCGACAATGTCCGCGCTCTGTGCAATGGGGTCCGCTCCGTCAATCTTCTTCATCTATCCCCCTCAAAGCCTATTGGCCGCAGCGCGGAGTTCTTCCTCAAGCCCTTGAATGGCGAGGTTGAGATCCACGCGGCGGTTGATCTGTTTTTCCTTGGCGGCTTTCGCACGCAGCCCGGCGATCTCACGCGTAATGCGCATGTGGTTTTCAAGAGCCGTCTGCCGGGCAGCCGCCTCGTCCGCAGTTTGGGTCAGCGCGTACCGGCCCGTCAAGCGTGCAACTGCAAGAGCCTGCACGCAGTCGATCCAGCCCTGATAAACGCTCCAGAGGCTTTGACCGGGTTGCTTGGCTAGCGGCAGGTGCGCAAGAAAGGGGGCCTCGAAGCTCTTCGATTCGGTCTCAAGACCAGAGGCCACGATTGCCCCGTCGATGACAACGGCGGTGGCTTGCGCTTGCGAGGCCCGCTTATGAGCCAGTGAGACGGTCGCAAGGCCTGTCTGTGCGGATACCAGCAGCACCGGATAAGGGACGGCGCGGTGAATAAGTTCGATCAGCCGCGTGGTCTTCGCGTCGGCGCGAAGTGTTCCTGAGAGAACGGCGATCTCGACATATTCCCTAGCCTCATCCTTAAAGGCAGGAACGCCGATATTGGCGGGCTTGAGCGACGCCACCCAAAAGATATCCTCGATGCCCTCTTGGATGATGCGTTTATCTGCTGCGGTCGGCGCGCCCTGTTCGAGGAACAGCTTCTTGGGCACCCGCTGATCGACGCGGCTGTCCGCTGGCAGGGCGAGAGCTGCGATCATGTCCTGCATGCTCATGATGCGTGGCCATCCGCGGGCATAACAGCAAGATATGCGACCACCTCGAAGTCATTGATGCCCGCAAATTCACCCTTTTGAGCGTGTGTTCCGCCCGGGCTGAAGAGGCTCGCTACTGCGCGCTCCTCCTTCTTGCCGGTGATGGACGCCACTGCTGCTGCCAACTGCTTCTGTATGGCGGTCATGTTTTCGCCGCTACGCGTGGCCCGGTCGAATACGCCGCAGGCTTGCGTATCGACTTCGTCCGCGTCGATGCAGCGTTTCTTGAGACGGTCGAGAACGATCTTGGCTTGGGTGTAGGGCAGGTGCACGACCCCGTCGTCGCCGACATGCACAAGGTAGTGGGGGCTTAAAGGGTAGCCCGGCTCAATGCCCTTGATCGCGGCTTCGCCAACAGCCCGCAGACAGAACACTACTCCGGGCGGCAGTAGGTCGGCTGAATTAGCCGTCGCTACCGCGAACGAACCGAATGGCAGACGCTTCAGCTTGGACGGATGCGATCTTAGGAATTCAGCGAGGTCGATGCGGAAGTCATTGAGGGTGAGGTCGGCAATCGACACGCCGCTCGACAAATCCTCGAGATCGATAACCGCCTCCTGAAGCTTCATCAGCTGCTGGCGGCGGTATTCCAGGTCGTTCATCGGGTTGCCTGATTGTTGTTCGATCAGGTTCTCTTCGCCCGTCGCTGAGATATCGAGTAGGACCATGCGTCCGCTGACGCGCTGCTCCAGGTTGATGTATTCCTCCAGTTCGATGTTTGGCCAGAAATTGACCAGCTGGATCGCCTCGTTTGGAGAGCCGATGCGATCTATCCGTCCGAAGCGTTGGATAATACGCACCGGATTCCAGTGAATGTCGTAATTCACGAGGTAGTCGCAGTCCTGAAGGTTCTGGCCTTCGGAGATACAGTCGGTTGCGATCAGAAGGTCGATATCACCTTCAGAAGCCAGCTCTTCGGGTCGCTCTTTAGAGCGCGGTGAGAAGGCCGTGAGAATGCTGGTCAAATCGGTGCGCTTTTCCGGCAAGGTCGTCTTGTTGCGACCTGCGCCAGTCACCAAGGCGCTATGAAGTCCAAGCTCGTCCAGCGCCCAATCGGAGAGCTGCTGGAACAGGTATTGTGCGGTATCGGCGAACGCGGTGAAGACGATGATCTTCTTGTTGCCGGGATTGAGCGGCTGGCGGACCTTTTCAGCGATGAGAGTCTTGAGGCGGTCTAGCTTGTCATCACGCGCTGGTAATACTTGGCGTGCGGCGCTCAGAAGCGTTTTGAGACGGTCCCGGTCTTCGACCAAGTCCTGACGCCAGCGCACGCGGTCTACATCCTGAAGCAGTACTTTGACATTTCGGCCAACGAGAAGCGCTTCGAAGTGTGGGTCGTCCACCTCGATATCGTCGATTGATAGCTCGTCCACGGAGTCCTCATGGGCGTCAATCTTGGCGAGCATCGCCTCTACGTCCGCGAGCTGACGCTCCAACGTGAGGGCGAAAGACGTGACCGCACTCTCCATTCGCTTCAAAATGTTGACCCGAAGCAGGTGGATGAGGCTCTGCTCGCGGTCAGCCTGTTTGAAGACGCGCTGTCCACCGCTGAGCTTGGTGCTGTATTTCTCGTCGTACGCATTCTGTTTGTGTGGCAGAACGTATTTTAGAGGCGCGTAGGCACTCAAATTCAGGCGGCGGATTTCGTTGTTTATGTCTCGGATGGATCTGAACTCGCCAGCTCGATCTACATCCGCCTTCACGTTGATCGGCGCAAGCCGCCTCGGGAATTTGCCGGTTTCTTTGGTGCCGTAATACTTCTCGATGTGCTTACGCGACCGCGCAATCGTGAGCAGGTCGAGAAGCTTAAAGTAGTCGAAGCCGAGCATGTCGATTAGACGGGCTGGCTTACGTTCGTTCTCGGGCAGCTCCAGCCAGCGATTGAACTGCGCTTGCGCAAGCCGTGTGGTCGCCTCGATGCTGGGGATGCTGTGCCCGGCAAGTGCCGTATCGACGCCTTCGGTCACGAAGGCGATCTGGTTCTTAAGGTCCGCTAGGCGGTTGTTGACGGGCGTCGCCGAGAGCATCAGCACGCGCGTTTTGACGCCAGACTTAATGACCCACTGCATTAGACGGTCGTACCGGGTCTCGCGATCCTTGTGGGTCGGTTTGTTCCGGAAGTTATGGGACTCGTCGATGACGACGAGATCGTAATTGCCCCAATTGATATGGCTCAGGTCGATGTCGCCCGACATGCCCGCGTCGCGAGAAAGGTCGGTATGATTGAGCACGTCATAGTGCAGCCGATCCGCACCAAGGCTATTGCGCCGGTCGTTCGATTTGTAGAGCGTCCAGTTATCCCGGAGCCGTTTGGGGCAGAGCACGAGCACGCGGTCATTGCGCAGCTCGTAATACTTAATGACGGCAAGGGCCTCAAACGTCTTACCAAGGCCGACGCTATCGGCGATGATGCAGCCGCCGTAACGCTCCAGCTTGTCAATTGCACCGATCACTCCGTCCCGCTGGAATTTGAAGAGCTTCTTCCAGACGACGCTCTCGCGGATGCCGGTGCCCGATTTGACGATCTTGTCTTCGTCCAGTTGCTCTTCCAAATCCCTGAAGAGATGAAAGAGCATCAAGAAGTAAACCGTGCTCGGCGCGTTGTGTTCAGTGAGCACCTTCAACCGGTCGAGAATTGCGTCCTTAGTGGCAGACGATGGTGGCAAACTGTTCCAGACCTGCTCGAACCACTCATTCAGGTTTGCGATTTCGCTCGACTCTTCCGTGAATTGGATCAGAGAGACCTGGTCGGACGGTGTGAGCCCAAGTCCGTCTGTCGTGAACGGGCAATGGCCTGTGATGATGCGCCGGTGTTCGGCGTCACTCAGTCCAAAGAAGGACTGGGGCAGAGACTTCGGCGTTGCGCGTACCTCGACCTTTGTCTCCAGCCATTTGGAAAATTGCAGCGCAAGGGCGCGCGCGCCCAGCTTGTTGCGGAAAGGTCGCTCGGACTCGCCGCCCAGCAGTGCAGATTCCAAATCGAGCAAGGCCGGTATGATCGCGCGGCTTCTGTCGATTGCTGCAAGAGGTTTCGATAGCTCGCCGAACGCATGCAGAGACAACTCAGATGAAGCTACGTCCATTGCTGCGCCGCTGGTGAGTGAGCGACGAAGCTCGTCGATCACTCGGTCATTGCCTGCATTCTTGATGAGCCTCATGCCAGTCCATTTCCGTCTTGGTCGCGAACGGCCAACCACATTTCATCTACGGAATGGCGGCATCGAGCAACAAAGAATCGTCACCATCGAGCCAGTTTTGCACCGGGCAATCGACGTCAGAATCCATTTAATTACAGGAGCTTGCGTCCGGGGCGCGCAAGAATTCTCGGCCTGCGTTGCTCGTGGGTGCCAAAACGGGCGGCGAAGCGAAAAACGACGGGCCTGAATAGCCCTTCTAGTCTCCGCAGCCATCTTCTTTAACACCGCGAGCGACAATTCTAAGAGCGTCATTGGGCAATGGGCGCTGGAGTCTGATAGCCTCATCCGCAGGTGCGGTCAGCCAGGTTTCGATTTGGACCGGCTCGGTCAGGATAAGCGGCATTGCCTTGGGGTGGATTGGGGCAACGACGTTATTGGGGGCGGTGGTCAGAAAGCCGAAGACGTCATTTGTCGTCTCGCCTTCCTTGACCTTTCGGACCGAGGTCCAATTCGTCCAGATTCCTGCAAAGACCGCGAGAGGTCGGCTTTCATCCAAAGCAAACCAGATGTCGCCGCCTTCCGCCTTGTTGAACTCGCTGAAAGAAGTGAAGGGCACGACGCAACGGTTCTCGACACCGAGCCAACGCTTCCAATGCTTGCTGGTCGTGTTGCGGATATTGGTGGTGCCGCTGTCAGGCTCCATCCGCAGCAGCTCCTTAAAGTCGACAGCCTTGCCCTTCGCCTCCAGCTTCGCCGCGCGCTTCTTGGTCGCTTCCATCAAGGCGAGCTGGGATGAAGGCATGCCCCACCGAGCGCGGGCAAGCTCGCGTACGCCATCCGGAGCGTTGCGGACTATAGGTGCCGAGTAATCCGGAAACACGCCCGGCATCGGCGGGAGATTGCCGGTGATGTCACGGATGGCCCGCGTGAACGCGATGATCGCGGCCTGCCCCTTGGTGAGGCTGTAGAGGTTACACATGCGCGGATAGTCAATTTCTTCTGAACAAGTATTGATAGATCAAGACAAAAGAGGGCTGCTCGATTGCCAACTAGTTCCAGTCCGCGAGGATAAAGCGGCTCGGTACGTCATCGCCGAACAACTTATCACGGCGTTTGTCTTGCCATCTCTCAATACGATTCTCGATCTTCCGCAATAGCGCCGGGAAACATGCCAAGAAAACGTCGGATCCTGTTCCGAAGCTGTCTCTCCAAATGATAAATCGAGCATCAACAATTTTGACAAAGAGAACAGATGCCTCCCAAAACTCTGTGGCCGTCTTCGCTGCCTTCATTCGTTTATACCAATGCTTGGACCATTCATTCCGTTCGTATGCTATTTGAGCTGACCGTCGTGCAATGCCGATAAACCCGCTTGCATCGACAAACTGTGTCAATACTGCATCAGCATGCGAACTACCGTCTGAAAATCCTGAGATCGTCAAGGCGCGGCAAACATCTGTCGGTTTACCGGCGGCAAGTAGCTCATCCACGCCTTCTTCAACAAGGGCGGTTCCACCGCAGCTGATGGCTGCTGCGATCTCCAGCGCTAAGCCGGCGTCGCTGAAGACCGATTTCAAGCGAGCCTTACAAACGGGCGCAATGCTAGTTGAAGCTGCACTCCGCCAGACGGTGAGTGCATCACATGGTACTTTCGCAATACCATTGACGCGCGCGACAATAGGCGAGAGCCTACTCAATCGTTGCAGCATATCATTCGCTGTCCCTACCCCATGGCGAGCGAGCGCAACCGAGAGTTGGACAGCAAACCGATGGGCGTGACGCAGTTGGATATCGTTTGATGAGCCAAGTGATGCCAACCAGCGCATCGCTGCGTCAAGGTCGGCATCTACCAGTGCAATGATGCCTTCGTCGGACAGATCCGCAAGAACAAGAGATGCATCCTCAGCACGGAGCTCGTCGAAAAACTGTTTAGCCTGAATTTGTAACTTCTTCTGCCGTTCGTTATAGGAAGAATCTGACTCAGCGGCCCAATCCAACTGCGCGCGGAGACCTGCTGGCTTGCGTTGCCTCACTGAAATACCGGGAGGGCCGAATACCGAGCTATTCAGACATTCCGTTGTAATTTCCGGAAGGTTTCGATCAAGATTGCGGCCTAGGGCCGCCCTTAGTGCGCCATCGATCCGTGCCACGGCCGTAGGTGCCACCTCTTTTCCGAGGGTCTGAACGGCGTAGCCCAGGTGTGTAATATCAATCTCTTCTACTGTCTTGTCGGCGTCAATCAGATGACGCTTGGCTGCTTCAAGAATCGCCGAAGAGCCGTACCATGTCTCAAAACTATCCTCGGAGTTCCGCCAATTGGATTTGATGGCTGCTTCGAGCAACGAAGGTTCGTCTGACGAAGCTGCAATTGCCAGAGCTTGTACTCGAACCGAGCGATCTGGCGACTGAATTAGCTTCAATACAATCTGACATGAACGCGATGAAAGCGTCGTTCCAGAGTAATGTAGTGCAGCCAGAACATTCGCAGTTGCAACGTGGTCGCCACGGTCGAAAGCCTGTTCAAGAACAGAGTCAACAACCGTCACAGAGGCAGGCCGAAAACTATGCAGTAGGTCAAGGAGGAGAGGCCCGGATTGGATCTCAGGAACCGCGAGTAGCATCTGATCAGGGGTGTGGTGGGGACAGGCCAGCATTAGTGAGTATTGCCCAGTAAGCCACTCATCGCGTTGTCCATCTGAGCCGTCGAGTTTGCCCACGCTAGATTGACCTGACGAGAGGAATTCTTGTGCCTGCTGTTGAGTAATCACGCTGCTATGCTCAAGCAACGCAATCACGCCTTGGCGTCGGGCAAGTCCCTTTCGAGAAAGCACGTCGGCTGCTAACCCGCGGTGGACAAACAGTGCATCCGACGGATGGAAGCGCGTGACACCCGCGCGTGCCATGGTGAAAAAATGATCCTCCGGCCCTTGTCCCATGTGGCATGCAAGGCTCGAAGGATTGATTTTTCTATACTTTGATGCGGTATCTCCGACATTGACAGGCTCGACCGCGACTGGGTCGCATGGGTCCACATCGCAGTAAGTCTTGAGCAATGACCAGCCGGGAAAGTGAGGGCGGTCGCGCGTCAGCCATTTCGCGAGGTCGTCTGCCTCCCGGGCATCGTTCAAGTCGCCTGTGGAGCGAAGAACCTCCACACGAGACCATTGTGCCACCGAGGATGACGTGGCAGATGGGAGCGCGCCGATCTCGCTAAGTAAAGCAGACCGAGTGGCCTGCCAATCCACCTGGTTAAATCTCACAAGTTGTCGAAACTCTTTACTAGGTGAGTTGGCAGGCGAATTCAAAGCATCGGAGAAACTCCAGCGTACCAACGCCGAAGCGAATTCAGCCAATGGCATCCCGGCAAGAAGATAGAAACTGACGAGGGTCAAATCGTCGAAATGGTGATAATCGTACTCAATGAGGTTATGCGAAACGAAAGCGCGCTCAACCGATGTAAGTGACGCGATCTTTGCTTCGATTTCGCGCTGCCGCTTTCGCCGTTCCTCTGCTACCTGTTCCGTCGGTTCACGGCCATGTACCATGAACATGGATCGTTCGGGAGCAAGAGAATAATACGAAAGCCACCTCTTCAGCGCCTTTGAGGTCGCATCCCGAACGGCCAGCTCCTCACGATTCACTAGCAGAGCGTGAAAGAGCCAATTCCTGTTCTGGACGTGCTTGTTGGCGGTGTAGGAATGCTCACTTGCGATAAGGAACGCTTGCGGAGCCGTCCGGACCAACGCCGCAAACTGAGCCTCTTCGTACTGTGGCAGGTTCTGAAGGAAGACAAAGTGCTCAAGCAGGCAGGACTTAACCTCCAGGAAAACTGCGTCATCCAAGCACGCGGCCTGCACTGCAAGAAAGACAACCTGCGCAGCTTCATCCAAGGCGGCGATAGGCTCCAGGATTGCTTCCAATCGGTCGACGAGTGAGCGATGGTTTCTGTGCTCCCTTTGAAGCGCATCGATCAGCCAAAGTGCCAGTGCAAGAGTAAGTCCCTCGTCCCGAATTGAATAAGACGAAGCGGTACCGGCGATAGCAGAAAAGAAGCGGAGAGAAGAGATGGCCTCTAGGTTCCGCTGCTGAGACGCGTCAAAAAGACGTAGGTCGTCAGTCTGGTCAGCTTGCTTGCGCTTCAGCATTTGGTCCGCGAGGCTTCTGAGGACTTCGGCGAAATCCCGCCCCGACAGATTTGCAGCGCCCGTGCCTTGCGCCTTTCTCATGTGTTCGAACATAAGTCGTCCGACGCTAATTTCGTCGAAACTCTCTATGTCGCGTCTGCCAAGTAGGTCCGTTGCGATCCCGAATATTCGCGGATTGCGAAGTGTCTGGAACACATCATTATGGATATGCGAAAAGTCGACATTCTGACCTTGCAATAGATCGCGCAGCTCCGCCTCAGTCCAGTTGACGACAGTTACGGGCGTGAAGCTGGAAGAGAGCAGGTTGCGAAGGTCTCCCCAGTGGCTCGACCGCGTGGTCATAACGAGGCAGCCGCCCAAAGCTCTGAGCTCGCTTGCGGCGAAGTCTAGCCATCTCGCCCAATCAATTTTTAAGATCTGATTTAGACCATCGACGACAAGTGTAAGGCGAACGTTGGTGGGAGCGGGGTTGTTGCGCCACCCGCGTAACCGGCGGCGCCATCGGTTACGTTCGGCGTCTCTGCGTTGACCGGAGGTCTGCTGAATTAGTAGATCGATAATCCATCCCTCGAAATCGCGCTTGATCTCGCCTTGGGCGAACTCGTCCGCTGGACAGAATAGGAGCAGTGAACGAGGGGAGCAAGCTAGCCAGCTCATGACAGCTAGCCATGATTTGCCAACTCCTTCCTCGCCAATCACTGCGTAAATTGCACTGGAGGGCGCTCCATTGAAGGCTGTCTGCAGATAGTGCTCCAACGGACGCGCCTTGGTAGGGCTACTGTTGCTTTGGTCTAGTGGAGCTAATGGTTGGCCGAATCGAGCTCGTGCGCGCTCTTTGCCAGATAGGGCGGTGGACATCCAATCGTAATTGGCGACCTTTGCTTGTCCCAAGCCGACTGATTCCGTTGATAAGGCATCGCGAAGCGTTGTGAGCCGACTGTGATAGTGGGAGTGACGTTTAAAATGCTCGATTGCCAATAGTGCTGGTCCAACCATATGGTGGTTGACTGTCCCGTCCAAGTTGTTCCGCAAAAAAGTCTTTGCATCTTCGTCGGCGGCGAGTATCGCAACGAGTAAGCTGCCGAGATCATTATCTGACCAATCGAGGACAAATGCCCCTATTCCGATGCGGGATGTCCAGTTGCGCAGATCGCTGACTGCCTGTGCGGATATCTCGCAAGTCGCTCCTAAGATCCAGAGATCAACCTGACCTTGATCGTCGGCCTCAAGGTCGTAGAGCTTGGCCGCTATATCGGCTTTCGACGGACTGTCGTTATACCGCTTGCCCTCGAAGTAAGTCGCGCCGCTGTCGAACGCTGACTCTCCGTCTCGACCTCTTTGCGACCCTGACCGCGCAAGTCGAAAAGATTGTCCGGTGACAGCCCCTAAGACGATTCCCAAGAGACCTTCAAAACCGTCTGGGCCAGACGGATTGAGGGCAAGGAGGGCATTACGAAGATGCGATGCGTGGGAGAGGTCAAGCGAGTTCATACTTAGACCGGGAATTCAGCGGGCTGAATCGTGTCTGGGCCAAACCAGGACGATAACGTTCCCAGTGCAGCGTCGGAAAGCTTCTGCGTGAATAGCAGCGCAAGACGACGCTTGGGACGAGAACACGCGACGTAGAATAAGTTCCTGTTCCGCTCGAACATTGCTGCTTTGGCGGGCGGCACCTGCGGTGCTTGAGCCAATTCTAGCATCTCCCCAAAATTGTACTGATTCCAGCCGCGGCCGATTACAACCAACACGTTCTCGAATTCGGCTCCCTTCACTCCATGCTTTGTTTCAAAAGGAGAAAATCCAGATAGGTAGCTGCGAAGGGAGATAATCTCCTGATACTGAACAGCGCGAAGCTTGTTCCATTCGACTGTTGCTGGAGGGACGTCCTCCTCTTGGGACGCAGCAACGACTTGTGCCTGGCTGTCTCGCTCAATCAAAGCGTCGGGAAGACGCGGGTGCTTTACTTGGCGAAGATGATCAACGATATCCCCAACCGTGCCATTCTGTCGAAGTTCCACAAGAGAGTTCATCGCGCGGGACCACGAAACTTTGTCAGCATGGCGGTTGAGCAGAGGGACGGCGCGATTTAAGGAAGAGAACATCTCTCCATAGCGCCGTTGCAAGAAGGCATCGCAAGCAGGCTCCAGTTCGTCGACTAAAAAGGCTATGAGGGGATGCTCCTTCTTAGTGAAGGACTCGTTATATCGAAAGGTGCCGGGGAGACTGGAGTAACCCTGCTCACTGGCGAGTAGACGATGTGTAAGCATTAGGACTTTCGTCTTCGCAGCAGAAAAGTCCCATCCGCTTTCAGTTAAGTCGTGCTTTACTCGTTGAAGCAGAGCGTGGCCGACATCAGACGGAAGATCTCCGCCCCAATGAGCGCCTGCCTGACGATCGCCAATCCAAGCATTGCTGTGGATTACACGTACGTCGCCAAGCGCGTCTGGATCTGATACAAACTGAGGCAGATCCGGTCGCATACGATTGAGACAATCAACAATCGTTTTGACCGATCGGAAGTTGGCCTTCTTACCAATTACAGTTATTGCCGGGTGATCGATGGTGCCGCACCCATTTCCATAGATCTTTTGCCAGTGGTCGCCAAAGAAGCCGAAGAGCGGAGCCGCATCCTTTCCGAGATAGTGGTTCTTAATCGCCTGGATCCAATCGGAATCCGTGTCTTGATACTCATCGATAAGAATGATTGGAAAACGGGCGGACATTAATCGTCGAAATTTTTCATTCTCCATCAGTTTGATTGAAAGCGGAAGAATATCTTCGTGTCCCAGCGAAATGGAGTGCTCCTTGATCGATCGATGACCTAGACTGTACTCGATTGAGCGAGACCCAAGACCGCCAGCTTCTGCGATCCTTTCCTGCCAGACCGGACTGTCGGACAGGTGAGACCTGAGCTGCTTTTGAAATCCCTGGATCAAGGACCAGCAGAAGGCGTGGTTAGTGTCGCAGTAAATCACCGGACTTCGATCGGTTCGTGCGTTGATTTCGTCCTTCGCGACGTTAGTAAAAGTTATGCACGCAATCTGTTGGTTCTTGCGCGTCAGATCTCGATGGTGGCGCTCGGAAAGATACATCAGAGCTTTTACGAGAGAATATGTTTTTCCAGCTCCAGCACCGGCCTCAAGGCGGAAACTCTGGCCGCCCTTTAGGCATTCATACATGTTTGCGAGGGCTTCTTGGCTGGCTTGCTCGGCGGGGGACACCACATCAGGCATTTGGAGCCCCTGTGTTCGAGGGGATTGCTGCGACCGCGAGAGCCAAGGCAGGGTCTTGAGGCGGTGGAAGGTCGTTTGCAAGCCAGCGTACCCCGTCGATTATGTACCGGGGGGCGATCCATGTGTGATCTTCGATGGCGTGCTTGAGCGCAAATTCCGACTTCTTGAATGAGGACGCCTTTTCTCTTGCGGCGGTTGCCAGCTCGTTCGCCGTACTTCCGGTGATGCTAAATGCGGCAGCGTTTGCTAGGATAAACGCGTCTTCAAAGGTTCTCCCACATGGTCCATCTAGTGTTTCTGCGCATTGGTAGGCCACCCTATTGCGGCCTTTGATTTTATCAGCATCTGCTTTGCTCGATAGGACTGCGAGAGTCAGAGGGGTGTCGGAGGAAAACCAAGCCTTTAGGCATGCGTTACTTGTAGTCGTCCCCTCGTGCACGGCGCATGCTGCTCCGCCAGCAACTTTGACGGAGTCAATATCGGTGATGATAAGCGATCTGAGTTCAAGGAAATCGAGTAACGGCAAAAACAGGTGAGCGTAGGCGCCGCCCACCTCCAGCACTGTCAGGTATTGTGTCGACAGCTTCGGACACTTCGGGTCCATTGCCTCGAGCTTCCCTATAATGATTGGTAAAAGAAGGCGCTCGCTGAGCCCCTCGACAAGAATCGCCTTGTCGGCAAAAAAGAGGTCGCATCGGGTGAGGGTTAAGTATTGATGTAGAAACTTACGATCAGAGGCCGTTGTTCCGGCGAGGCCTTGGCGAAGGTCCTTAATTCGTGCCTGCCTGATCCCGGCTTCCGCGCCAGGAACATCGCTTCCCAAGAAATAACGGATGCATTCAAATCCTGCCGCATTTGCAATGTGCGAAGAGTGAGTTGATACAACAAACTGGACAGGCCAGCTCACGTTGTCGCCTGAGGCTTTTGACAGCTCCTGAGCAATCTTGTCTAGCTGTCGGATGAAGACCTCTTGCATCTGCGGATGGAGGTGCGCTTCAGGCTCTTCGATGAAGACGACGTGCATTCCGGGAGAGGTGGCCTCGGCTCTGTATGCTCTATAGAAGCCGACGAGTTGTAGGAGAATGAAGATAAGATTGCGTACGCCGAGGCCGTTGTACGATTCTGGAAGTGAGACGCCGCCATATCCTGCATAACGGACTTTCGTGAAATTGGACAAAAGCGATTTGATGTTTAGCGTCGTTTCAGTACGAAGCTCTTGTCCACCAAGTCCTGGATACCCAAAACTTTGCAGGGTCGGCATTAGCGTCTTGAGCTGACCGCTGAAATTGCTGTCGATCTGAACTTGAATATCGCTCACGGCCGTTGTTAAGGCATCAGCGATCAGGCGATCCGCCGTATCTGCTGTCGGAGATGTGGCCGTGGCGAAGAGTGTTTCGAGGATCTTTGCGAGGACATCAGACTCGCGGGTCGTTACGTCATCAAGGCCACGTTGAGCGTTGATAAACCCGGTTCGTACAAGATGCCGTAGCTGAGATTGCCCAAGCTCACGCTGATTGCTCGTATCATTAGGATCTTGCGCAATCACTCGAAGTGCATAGCAGGCTGGAATGCGGTCACGTAACTTGCGAAAGAATACCAGTCGTCCATCCGCGTCGATCTCGCCGTCAGTAAGTCCCTCGAAAAAGCTCTTTATCGCGCCATCTCTTAGCTCATATCGGAGGACAATGCTCGCTTCAAAGCAATCGGGATCGAGATCTATGACAAAGGGTGCAAGAGGACCGAGATCGGTGACGGTCGGATCGTAGCGGCAGACTAACGTCAGCTCGATCATCGGCAGAAGAGGTCTTACAATGATCTCCGGATCACCGTTCTTAACGGCGTCGCGAGCCTTACAGAACCCGTCGTAGCAAGCACTGGAGAAGTCCTCCAGTTGGAAAGTCGTTGGTCCCTCGTCTAGAAAGCGTCGCATAACTTCAGACAGAGAAGTTTTGCCGCTGTTATTGCGCCCAACGATAACGGTGGCTTTCTCTTCCAAAACTAGGTCGACATCAGCGAGAAGACGAAAATTCTTGATCGTCGCTTTGTGAATACGCAAATTTGCCCCCAAACGAGGCCCCATCCCCAATTCGATTCGCCTCGGTCCCAGCTAAGGCTACAACCGGAGCGGGAAATATGGCAACCGGCGACAGATGCATCTGCGCGGGTAGGGTGAGTTGGGTAATCCGCGTTGCTGACGAAAGTCAGGCTAGTCTGTGCTTATAAGGTCGGCATTGCCAGTGTGACGGAAACAGAACGAGTTCGGTCAACATTACGGTCGACATGAATAGGCCAGTCCGACTCTCGTTGCCGCAACACCGGTACCTCAGGGCGATGAATGTCGCCGTTGATTTTAGCGATAGCAATTGCGGTCGCTGGTCGGCGCACTCATGCGGTCGAGACCGGCGCACCTCACACCGGCGGCTCAGGCCAGTAAGGGCGAGGGTAGCGCCTTAGAGGCTTGGTTATCCAGCCCATTCGTTGTCCGTCATCACCTCGCCACCAACGCCACCACACTATCGTGGAGTCCGGGGCTGCGTCGGCAAAGATGTATTGGCTGTCCGGAGGGATGACCTTGCCTCTGCGGAGCACGATTTCGACCATGCCGTCGATCGAGGATTGATCCGTCGTAATCTCGTCTGTGACATCGAAGCGCGGCGGGTCGTCGTCCGACAGAAATTGCACTGGCTTGCCGTCGTGCACGAATTGCGTCATGCCCCGCCGAAACTCTTCCGACACCCGAAAATGACCGGGGCGGTCAAAGATCGCTTCTTTGGGAGCCAAGCTAATAAGCGGTGGAAAGCGGCTGCGATATAGCTCCATCAGCCAGGCCATCCGTCGTTCGCCGAAGGCCTCTTCGAGAGTGGGGAGGGATCGCAAGGCCGGAGCCGGAAACGCGGGCAGGGCTGCCGTTAGCGCCGCGGCACCGAGGCCGGTCAAGACTGCGCGGCGTGAAGGCGGGAATTGCTTTGCAAGTTCCGACATGTCGACCTCCGATCGATCAGACTCTCCGGTTGCGAGAAGGTCCGCATTGGCGCGGCGACGATGAGTCAGCGTTCATGGTGCCACCGTTCCAGAAGCTCTTTGACGGCGCGAGCCGGGCGGCACCGGGCGCTGCCCGGCTAAGGCTGGCCACGGCATCTTCCCTTGTCTGCGGTATCACACGATGTTCTCGTGAAGATGCGTGTAGCAGGGAATGTTGCGCCAGCTGTAAGGCAGCTCAAAGCTAAGCCAGTCGAAGCTTCTCGGAGGTGGCCAGCCAGCCTCCTTCCAGCCGTCGCCCCGCCACCAGCAGGCTTGCCAAGGCTCCGATTGCAAGGTGGCGTTGCGGTACTCGGGCCCGATCGCGCCAAATAGCCGAAACGCCAGCTCGACCGCTTCGTCGATTTGCCCCTGCCAGTATGTATCGCCCGTGGCCGGATCCTCCACCTTGTCCAGTTCGAGCGGCTGCGAGAACGGCTTGCCGGTTAGCAGAAGATCTCGCCATCCCTCGCGAAAAGCCTCAGAGATGCGGAAGCGTCCGTCGCTGTCGAACAGCACCGCTTCCGGAACATAGAGCAAGTCGTTCTTTGGACAGACGCCATAGGCGTGGCGCAGCCGCGCCATTCGCTTGGTGCCGAATATTGTCTCGATTGAAGGCGCTGCGGGCGCGGGCGATGCCTTAATAGCCAATGGCAACGTCGCCATCAGGGTCGCCGCACCCATTCCTTCGAGCACGCAACGTCGTGTGAGGCCAGGCATGATGCCCCTCCTGCAGCTTGACCAATCTGTGTTTCGAAAGAACCGCGCAACCGCGCGGGCATGCCGTGCAGATGGAATCCTACAGGCGATTGGAATCTGTCGTAAAGAGTCGAAGCTTCACACAATGTTTCAGGGCGAGCTGAAGTGATCAGCGGCGGCGAGGCTCGTCCTCGCGATAGCGCGGCGGCAATCCGTTGATGAGATTGCAGGCCACGCGATACAGCTCGTAGGTGCCGACCTTGTCGAAGCGCTCGGAGATGGGAGCGGCCCAGAAGCGTGCCGAGGGGTAGCCTTGGTCGTGCCAGTATTTCTCAAGGCGCGCGGCCAGAGCCGTTGCACCCTGACGGCTAAGCATCTCCGGGATCGGCGGCTTTCTCTGCGTCGGCGGATCCGGCGGCAGGGTCTCGGCTTCACTCTGCTCCGATGGCGACTGTTGGGAGTAATCGTCCGGCCGGGCGCATGTCTGCGCACAAGGGACAGCGGCGCCCTCACGTCGCGCTTGCTCGGGATCGCCTGACAGACGGTCCCGCCCGGCCGGTTGGAATGCCTGATCGGCAGTAGTATCAGACGTCAATTCGTCATTGATGCGTTGGCTTTCGGTCATGATAACCCCTTTCCGCTGGCGGCGTTTGGCAGGGGGGCTGATCGATGACGGGCAGGCCCGGAACCATTCCAGTCGTTTGATCTTCGTCAACTTGAACTCATCCGAAGGCCTTGCCGCAAGCGAAAGCACTCTTTCAAACAAGTTTCCTGATGCGAGACAAATAAGCCGTTGTTTCAGCTTGATGCATCAACTGCATCGTCCCCGAAATGCAATGCCCTTCTGCATGCGATTGCATGGGAGGGCGCGCCCGCTGACGCGGGCCGGGCTTTCGTGAACCGAGCCCCGGCTGCGCCAGGTCTCGGCCCTTCGGGCTTCAATCCCTCGCGCGCTGTGGCGCATGGCCAAGCCATGCACGTCCATGTGTGAGTGCTAAGGGGCGCTGCCCCTCGCGCGCGCAAGGCATCCACGCACGCGCCGCCGCCTCCGCACGTCTCCCCGCACATTTTTTAGTTTGAAGAAGGAGCGGGGACCCTCGTGCGGACCCTCGGCGTCGCGCGCGCGGAGCCTCCTTGCACTTGCTACCCCCGGTCTCGCCGACGGGCAGGGGTGCAGCAGCAGCTGCACCCCATGCCTGAAGGAGACCATCATGAAACTACTCACTCAATCCCAGATCGACCAGTTACTCGCAAACGGCCGCATCAACGCCGCCCACATCGGCAAGGACGGCAAGACGGAAGACTTCAAGCCCGTAGTCAAGCTGTTCTGCCCGTGGACCGATGCCGTCTGGCTGATCAGCGAATTGAACCCCGACGACCCGGACCTCGCATTCGGCCTCTGTGACCTCGGCTTCGGCTGCCCCGAGCTCGGCGACGTCCGCCTGTCCGAACTGGAAAGCGTGACCGGCCCCATGGGCCTCAAGGTCGAGCGCGATCTGCAATTCACCGCCAACGCCACCTTGAGCGAATACGCAGCCGAAGCCCAGCGCATCGGCGCAATCGTCGCGTGAGGGAGGGCACCATGCAAAAGGACCTCTATCAAAACATCACCGACCAGATCATCCACCAGCTGGAACAGGGCACGCGGCCATGGTTGAAGCCGTGGAGCGTGCAACATGCAGCCGGGCGTATCACACGCCCGCTGCGGGCCAACGGCATCCCCTATCAGGGCGTCAATGTCCTGATGCTGTGGATGGCCGCCCTGGAGCGCGATTTCTGCGCGCCGGTCTGGATGACCTTCAAACAGGCGATCGACCTCGGCGGCCATGTCCGCAAGGGAGAGAAGGGCAACCTCGTCGTCTATGCCGACCGCATCCGGCGCACCGAGACCGATCCCGCCACGGGCGAAGAGTCCTCAACCGAAATCCCGTTTCTCAAGGGCTACACCGTCTTTAACGTCGAGCAGGTCGACGGGCTGCCGGATCACTTCTACGCCAAGCCCACGCCACGCGCCGACGTCGTGCAGCGGACCGAACGGGCGGAAGCCTTCTTCGCCGCCACAGGAGCCGAGACCCATCACGGCGGCAACCGGGCCTGCTACGTCATCTCGCAGGACCGTATCGACCTGCCGCCCTTTGAAGCCTTCCGCGACCCCGAAAGCTACTACGCCACGCGCGCCCATGAGACCATCCACTGGACCCGCCATGAATCCCGCCTCAACCGGGAATTCGGGCGCAAGCGCTGGGGCGATGAAGGCTACGCCATGGAAGAACTGGTGGCCGAACTCGGCTCCGCCTTCCTGTCCGCCGACCTCGAACTGACGCCGGAAGTGCGCGAGGATCACGCCGCCTACATTGGAAACTGGCTGGAAGTGCTGAAGCGGGACAAACGCGCCATCTTCACCGCCGCATCGCACGCGCAGCGGGCCACTGACTTCCTGCACGGCCTTCAGCCGCAGCAGCTTCAATCGGAGGCCGCATGACCGCTCGCAGCTCCGAACAACTCGGCTTCGGCGAGCTACTCGCCGAAGCCGAAAGGCAGAACGGTCATCAGCAGCAGCGGCGCGATGCCGCGCATCTGCCGGACACGCTGGAAGAGGCCGTGCCCTATATGCGTGGCCTGATCGACCGGCACCACGCCGCCATGCTTGCAGCGGACGCGGCAAAGGCGATGGCGCTTCGCGCCGAGGCGGGCCTGCTTGCCACAAAGCTCAACGCGTTCGAGCCCGGCATTCTCGCCGGGCCCGATGCGCCGGGCTGCATTCTTGATCGCGAGACGCGGGCTCGGGAAGGCGAGGTGCCCTTATGGGGCCAGTCGGGCTGCTTTGAGATTACGGTGCTAGACATGCGCGTCCGCATCGAGCTGGAAGGAATTTTCGGAATCGCCTCGTCGGTTGTGGCGTGGCTCGGCTTTGCCGCTCACGCGGTCGACCGTGACAAGCCCTTTATCAGCGAGACTGGGTACCGCAGCTTTCTTGGTCTGTCCGGCGATCTGGTCCCGAACCTCACGCCGGATGCGTTCGTGCGCAACGTGATAACGGCCCACATCATCCGCGACCTCAAGGGCAAGCTCGTCCCCATCAAGCCGAACCATAGGGAAAGTGCGTCGGGCGGATGATCGTCAGGCGCGCTCGTCTGCCCCGCTTTCATAGTCGATCATTCCCGGCGCATAGGGCGCATCGGCCAGCACCCACATTCGTCCCGATGGTCCAAACCGGACGGGCAAGGCAAAGAAGTCGTTCTCATCGTTCTCAAAACAAGCCATGATCGCCCGGTCGAGCAACTGGTCCGCTTCACTCCTTGTTACGACGTGTCCGACGTAATCGCAGGGAATGCAAACGTCGTTATCCGGATCAACCGTCATCACGCAGTAGTCGGCGTCGTCACAAATGAAGACGGCGCAAGGCATATTGGCGCGCATGATTGCGAGTAATTGGTCCTCCGACCGGATCAGCCGCCTTCGTTGTCGCCGCATAACGCTCCTCCCGAGGTCCGTGCCTATCTCCAGACAGCGACGAATTTGAGTCGGATCGTTACGCACCGCTTGATAGGTGCGAAGTCTGAAGTCGCTTCATTCTGGCGGGCGATCAAATTCGTAGCTGGTGGCTGCCATAATTTCTTTGAAGCAAGGCCCTGCCTTGTGGAGAGGCCACCGGTTGCGATGTGCTGGCTTGGACCATCCACAAAGGAGGAAATCATGGCCGACACATACACCATTGGAAAACGACTGATCCCGCAAAACCAGCTCGCCTTTGTCGAGCCGTATGTCGCAACAGATCCGTCACCAATCCAGACGAGCCGCAACTTTCTGGCCCGCGCTGTGCTGCTCAACCGCGACAGCATTCTGATCGAAGATAGCGTGGCGGACTTTGCAAGCGCCCACCGCTTTCTATTCGTCGCGGATGACCAGACCGCGATCAACCCCGCCATCCGCTTTGGCGTGGAGTTGTTCAGCCCCGCCGAGGGCTTCAGGCCATCAAAGCCCTATCAATCACGGTTGCGCTGGCGCGATCTCGACGGCAACGACCAAAGCAAGCTACTGCTCACAAGCCCGGAGAGTGTCCTTGAGCTGATCACGAACGGCGAGGCACTCGCCGACGCGCCGTCCGATGGCCGCGCCCAGCCTTCCAAATCACGCCGGACAAAGCGACCGGCTCGCGGCAAATCTCCTGCCCGACAGCCCTGCTAGTTGCTGCAGGCGTGGCGAGGGTCTACTTGACTGAGTGCGTCCGGTTGCCCCAGTGCCACGCCTTACTGTCAGTTTCATCCGCGATGATAAGGATCCGGATCGAAACACCCCGCGAGGCGCGGGATTTCCCAGTAGGGCGCACGGCCCACGAGAAACGGGTCATGCCTGCCTGCAAAGAACGTCACCGCTTCATTGGGTGGCAGGCTCATCATCCTCTCGAACGGCAGTAGCGGCATCTGGCTTTCGGTTAGCGTGTCGCCCCGTTCCGATTTGAGAAGACCGCCGGAATAGGCCCGGCTCCGGCTCTCGCCCGTGAATGTCCCGCCGCGCCGCTGCACATACTCGGCGGTCTCGACATCAGTCGGCGTGAAGAACTGCACGAGACCACAGTTGGCGAGGATGCTCATCCACTGTGTGCCGTACACCGCCCGCAGCTGCGGCACGTCCTGCAGGAACGGCCAAAGCTGCAGATTGAACCCAGCCGCAAAGCCAAAGGCGTTGGAGACGGCGGGCAATTGCTGCAGCCGCGCGAACTCATCGAGGATGAAGAGAACGGGATGCCCGCCCGGCTCTGCCGTGATCGTATCGATCGCCGAGGTGATTAAGAGGCGCAAGAACCGGGAATAGGCGTCCATGAACTGCCCCGGCAGGATCAGGTAGACGGTCGTCGGCTTCTTTTTGAGCTGGCGCAGATCGATATCGTTGCCGGTCAGTGTACCGAGGCTCGCCTCATCCGATAGCGCCGGATCGTCGAGAAAGCTTGTCTGAGTCACCGCCGTATTGACCGCGCTGGAGATATCCCGCGCCTCGGCGTCGAAGAAGCGTGCAATCGGCTGCCGAATGAAGGGGTAGGGGCTCTTGCGCATCGCCACCAGCAAAGACGCTGCATCGTCATTGCGGGCCGAGATGTCCGTTACCATCCGCCGCATCTGCGCAAGCGTGGCTGTGCGGCCACGCGTTGCGACCAGATGCAGCATCAAGGCCGCCACGAGGTCGCGTGCAGTGTCATCGAAATAAGGATCGCGTGCCTGCGTCACGATGAGGGCTTGGGCCAGAGCCGCCGCTTCCGCGACTACGTTCGGACTTTTGATGTCCAGCCGGGAGAGCGGATTATAGCGATGGCGAGGCAGATTCCACGGACTGCCGGTATGCAGGCCGAACGGATTGAGCACATAGACGTCATGGCCCAGCGCCGCGCGGTGACCGGCCGTCACTGCCGCGTTCTGTCCCTTCGGGTCAACCACCACCACGCTATGCGGGACCTGTAGCAGCGCCTGCACAATCACCGACGCGCCCTTTCCGCTGCGCGTCGGCCCGAATGTGCACAGATGCCGGTTGTCCGTGTAGCTGGGGAAGGTTTGGCGTTCCGGCTCGTAGCCATAGGGAATAGGAAAGCTCATCTTCGCCTCCTTCGCTTAGCGTTCTTCGCTGAAACCGGCCTTGCGGAAGTCCTTGGCCGAGCCGAACTTGGCGTCCGCCCGCCACTGACCGGCAATCGGTCCCATCCGCCAACCAAACATGAAGGGCAGGCCGGGAAGCAGCACCCCAGCAACCAGCGGCCAGATGGAATGCCATTGCCGGATGGCGACCATCCCCAGAAACAGCACGCCCAGCACAGCCCCGGTGATCACGGTCGAATGTCGGGCCCAAACCTCGCGGCCAAACTTCCGCCGCTCACGCTCATAGAGCGCGCGGCATTGGCCTCCCATCATGACCAAGGCCGCCACCGCAGCCAACGTGAGCACGAGCGGCATGTCGGTCACAGCTCGCGGCGCGACTGCGAAGTAAACCACCAGCCACGCAACGCCATGCACCATCAGCGCCAAAGTGCTGGGGCCGATCATCCCCGCCAATTGTGAGGGGAGTCGCAGGACGAACAATCCTCCCGCAATCACCAGCAGCGCAACGAAGAAAGCCGTCGTTCCGTCAATCTTCAGCTCGACCGCTATCTCGTACCAAAGGCAGACCAGCAGCCCCAGCTTCCAAGCAAGTCCTCTGACCATGTCAATCTCCTCCATGCTGACACAACAGGATGAGATCACAGAGTCAGAGAGGCGAACCCCGGAATTGTAAGTAATCATCCACACTCCTTCGCGACGGATGGAAGTACGTTTGATTTTGAAAGGTGATGGGCCAGCAAACGCATTGCAGCGCGTGATATGGGGTTTGGCCTAGAGCGTAGCGAGATGTGGTTTGCGGTACCGCAAACCTCTCGCCGGGGCTGACGAGGCCCCGGACCCCATGAGGACGCATGCGCTCTGCTAACAACGAGCAGACATGGCCCGACCGAACAAAACCGAAAGGCGCGATCAGCAGCTCAACCTGAAGCTGACAGTCAGGGAGCTGGCCTGGCTGCGCGCACGGGCGGCGTCCGTTGGGATGCGTGCGGTCGACTTCGGGCGCGCGCAGTTGTTGTCCGACCGTCCGATCAAATTGCCTTCGCGCACAAGTGCGCCACATCTCGATCCTCTCTTCATCGCGCAGATGTCGCGGATTGGAAACAACCTCAATCAGATTTCGCGGAATTTCCATCGTTTGCAGGTGCCGGAGCCGTCCGAATTGCGATCCCTCCTCGAAGCGATCCGCGAAATCATTCGAAAGGCTTCCGTCGATGGTGCCTAAGCTGTTTCGATCAGGGAAATCGTTCAAGAAGGCCGGGATGTACCTGTTGCACGATCCGGCCAAGGCCAGCACGGCGCATCGGGTGCCCTGGACCCACACCATCAATCTCGCCAGCGACCACCCTTCGCTCGCCATCGACGAGATGTACTGGACGTATCGGAGCGCCGACCAACTGAAGCGGGAAGCCGGATTGAAGGCCGGTGGCCGTCAGCTCGAATATCCGGTGCGGCACATCTCCCTGAACTGGCATCGTTCGGAAAGCCCGTCCCGCGAGCAGATGATCGAGGCCGCGGAATCGTTCTTGGCCCATATGGGCTGGCACGAGCACCAGACCCTTATCGTCTGTCATTCGGACAAGCATCCCCATGTGCATCTGATGGTCAATGCCGTCCACCCGGAGACGGGCCGTGCGCTCGACAGCTCTTTTGAGAAGCGCAGGGTTCAGGAGTGGGCGGAGACCTATGAGCGCGAGCATGAGGCGATTTTTTGCGAGGAGCGCCTCAAACCAGTTGGCGAGCGGGAGCCGTCGCCAAACCGGAAGATATGGGAGCGGATGAAAAGCTCGCAGCATGAGTTCGAGCGCAGCGAGTATGAGCGCATCAGTGCTGAATTCGACTATTTCATCCGGAACGACGAAGGCGAAGGAAAAGATGGCGAGTGGCGGATCCTGAAGGACCGCCAACGCGGGCAGCGCGAGCGCTTTTTCATGGACGGAAGGCAGGCGTTCCGGACTGTTCGCGATAAAGCCTATCGAACGGTCAGTCGCGAGTTCAAGGCCGAGTGGCGTGGCTACTATCAAGCCAAGCGCGAGGGGCTGGATGAGGAGGCGCTCGACATCCTCAAGGCCGGTATTCTGGAGCGCCGTGACAAGGCGCTTGATGAGCGCCGAAATGAAGCCTGCCGTGAGTTGCGCGAAAAACGGGATGAGGAATATGCGGCGCTTCTGGAAGTCCAGAAGCAGGAGCGGGC
Source organism: Rhodopseudomonas sp. P1 (assembly GCF_039642825.1). Lineage (NCBI taxonomy): Bacteria > Pseudomonadati > Pseudomonadota > Alphaproteobacteria > Hyphomicrobiales > Nitrobacteraceae > Rhodopseudomonas > Rhodopseudomonas sp. P1. The sequence continues at coordinate 878,539 of NZ_CP088006.1, forward strand.
TCGGCTTCGTGAAGGACAGGAAAGCGGGCAGCGGGCCTACTGGCTTTTGGATGGTCCCCCATCGCCATTTGCTGCTGAGAAAACCGACGCAACGCGTGATCAGCGCCATGACCAAGATCTGACCGATGCTTTTCGCGGGTCTTCGCATGAAATCACCGATCGCCGCGAGGACGAGGAGCGGGAGGAAGCGAAGCCGCGCGAAGACTTCGCCGATGACGAGATATCGCCAGCCGATAGCGTCAACCCCGGGAGGGCCAAAGGCCTGGGTGATGTTGGCCTGGGCATTGCGGGCGCGCTTGGCGTAATTGGCGAGCGGCTGTTCGACGGGTTTTTTGGTGGAGGCACGAAGATGAAGGATGCCCGTGAGCCCAGGAATGAAACGGAGGCGGCAAAGGCGAAAGCCGCCCAACGCGTAGTCGAGGAACAATCCCGCATGAATGCCAATGCCGAGGAGGAGGCGAAACTTGTAGCTTATTGGCTGGAGCGGCGGGAGCGAAAACGCGAACGGGACTAGGCGCGGACTGGGGGCAAGGGCCTGCTCCAGGTCCGGGAGGATGCTGGCCCAACCGGATGACGAAGCAGCGGTCATGCGCGCCCGCATCATGGCGGCATTCGCGAGTTTGTTGGACGTCGCGATCGCGAGACTCTTGCTTCACTATGCGGCGCGTATGGCTGGACTGCTGACCTTCGGGAAAAACGAGCGGCTGGCAGCCATGGCGGCGCTTCAACAGGAGCGGGATGAGGCCGTCCAGCGATTGCGGCAGAGCATCTTGGAAGAAAGGCGACGGGCGCTCCGATCTGTTCGCGATCGGGCAAGGCACTCTCTCCTTGCCCGACCGGTTCGGAAGCTCGATCGGCGCTCACGGCTCCGCACCTACTGCAGTCCGTGAAATGATCGCCATTGGCTCTTGGACAAGCAGAGCGCGCCCTTCAGTTTGAAGAAGCCCGCCTTCTCCTTCCGCACACTGTAGTGAGCCCAAAGGTTGAAGACGCGCCGCCGTGCCCTGTTACCGCCGTCAGCGAACAAGTACTCGGCGATAGAGCGCGCTCCGTAGATGATGTCGCCCGAATTGTTCGTGGCCAAGGGCTGCGCTTCTTCGGCCGGTCGCTCGGGGGACGCTGCCGACGTGATAGCTTGGGCGCTGCGGGAACGCGCATCATGGAGCTGCATGGCCCGGTAACAGTCGTCGGCGGTACCAACTCTGTTGGAGCGCAAGGAATTACCACCGGAATTGGTGTCAGGGGCGGCGTACTTACTGTTCACGTGGGTAACCATGGCTTCTACCTCTTTACGGGTTGATCCCACGCCACAAAGAAGCCAACACTTGCGAAATCTAAATACCACCGAGCGAAGTTTTCTCGCGCAGCACGTCGACCCAGCGAAATCGTGCCAGACATTTTGAGAAATCAATTGGCGGATCGGACCGAATGGAGCTTTGGACGGCTCCTGAAGTACCATTTAGAAAACGGCACGCGGCCGAACGTTGAGCCGTCCAAAATAGGCAAGCCGTGGCAGCCGAAGGAATTCGGCGGCGTCATGGGGATTTCGGCAAGGGCCGTCTCCTACTGGCTCCGGGACCGTCATCTCCCTCTCGGTACAGCCGAGATCGAAGGTGCCTTGTTTGGGAAGCGGCAGGACGTTGACGAGCTTCGCGCGGAGCTAAGGCAAGCGCTTCAGAAAACCCGGTCCTCGAAGATCTCCAAACGGCCAGAGGCGAGTCCACAGCCGGACGGCACTGAGCAGTCGCCTCCAGACGGTCCTGCCAAGTCAGTAGCGGCGGCAGCGACACCCTCTGACGCGGAGGTGGCAAAGTCGGACAAGTCGTCCGAACAGGCAGGGCAGCCTGTGAACTTGCCGGTCCTCTTCGTCGCGCCGAAGCCAGAGCCTAAGCCAGAGACAATTGAGCCTAAGCCGGGCAACGGATCGCGTCAGACAGGAGGATCAGGCGGAGCCGGGCGGCCGAACGAAAACGCCGGAAAAGATCAGAAAAGTCGGGGGCCAACCTCTGCAATTCCAACGACTTCTGCCGGGACCAAGAAGGCCCAAGGCGCGCCACATCGGTCGAGCCGGAAGACATTCTATGCCGTCGCAGCCGGGTTTGTTCTCGTCCTCGGGGGATATGGCTGGACGCAGTTGCCAAGCCGAACTGGGGCGGGCGTCCAAATCACGCGGGTTCAGCCACCACCCCCGTCACCAGAACCCGATCCGCCCGCCAATCCATCACCGGGCGGAAAAGGCGGGGCGGGAGGGGTCGTGATCAAAGACGTATTTATCCCGACTGGTCTGGACGAGGATATTCGACGTGACGCTTTGACCAGCTTTAAGCTGCGCGACAACTTTACCGTCAAAGGACAATCCATCGGCGGCACGATTACTCTGACAGATGCCGATTGTGCCGTGGCCTGCAATCGCTCGCGGTGTGATGGCTGGGCTTTCAATAAGTCGGGCGAGTTCGTCAGGGGCGCATACCGCACTTGCTTGCGTTTCGCTGCGCCGCTGACCTTTACGCCGGACCCCAAATTTGTCTCCGGCCAACGTATCCCCGAGCCCGATGCTCCCAAGCCCATTAGCGTTACGGTTCTGACAGAGCCTGTCGCCCGGAAGCCTGACCCTGGTCAGGTCACCGTTGCCGAAGCTCCGGTTGAAAAAGACCGGGTCCATTGCGCCGGTCGCTACTTTGTCATGCCCGGCTTCAAGCTGACCTGCGGTCAGATGCTGACCGGTGGCACCAGCCCCGGCCCCGGTCCATCGTCGTTCATCGTTGGGACCGGGATGGACTGCATGGCCAAATGCAAGCCCGTCGAGAACTGCGTGGGCTTCACCTACGACGTCGCAGAAAAGTCAGTCCAGCATATCTGCCGGATCTTCGGGCCGACGCCGAACACGGTGAACTCAGCCGGGTGGCTGAGAGCTGTTCGTGATCAGTGATCCGGCTCAACCAGCTTCCTGCTTCTCGATCCATGCCAGAAGCACCGAGCGGCGCGCGCAGATGTTCGCGCCGAGCCGGAAGACCGGCAAGCAGTCGGCCTCGACAAGGTTGTAGACCTTGCGCCGGTGCTTCCGGTCGCCATAGAGGAATTCAGCGATCTCGTTTGCTCCGGAGAGGATGTCTCCTGCAAGCGGTGCAGCTGATGCTGGCCGCGTTCGTTGATCTCCCGAAATAGAACTGGGCAGGGCTGGGATTTCGTCGAACTCGTCCATGGTGATCCTTCGCTGTGGAGATCCCATTCTATGGCGACCTGCGTTGGCTTTGCTTCGGGAAATCTCTCAAAAGAAATTTGTCTTCGTTATCGGTCCCCCGGCCCGCCATAATTTGTTTGAACGAGTAGAGCGGCTAGCCAGCTACATTGCGAATTTAGTCTGATTGATCAGGCGTCGTCGTATTGAGGCTGACCTCCGTCGCACCCGACCTGTGCGGAAGCTTTGCCAGGGAAACTTCGGTACGTCTGTAGACGGAACTGTCATCCGCACTGGTGACGCGCGGCGGGTATGGCCAAATTTGGCGCGCGGGTTACTCGAACGACAGCGTTGTCATGAAGCCAGATGAATCATCATCGCTGAACCGCATCGAGCGCACGGAACGTGCGCTCGTGCTACTGGCGTACTTCATCGAGCTGGATGGCGACGTGCATCTGCCGCTATTCGAGAAATTCGAAGCGGAGCTTGAAGAGCTCAAGCGCATGGAGGGCGCGAAACATCGCGCCCGCCGTTTGCTCATGGCTCACAGCCGCGACGGCGGCTTGAAGGCGATGGACTCCATGAATCTGAGCTTGAGCTCCAATGGCGGCCCCTTGCCGTATTTGGGCTTGCCTGTCCGGTGACCCATCAGGCTGTCGATCAGGCTGTCTGGCGCTTCCGCCGCGATCAGTCGATCCTTGAAGCTGTGCCGAAGTGAGTAGAGCGAATGTAGCTTCGAGGGCCGCAGCCCATGGGCCATCAGATACTTGTTCACGAGCGCTGACAGGGATGATGATTTGTCCCGGTAGGTCGGAAAACCGTGTGGCCTCAGCTTCATCACGGCCAAAGCTGCGCCGACCAACGGAATCTGACGACGTGAGTCCTCGGTTTTCATTACCCGGCCGTCCGGTAACACCTCAACATAGGGGACCGGAGCGTCGAGGTGGATAGCGTGAGCCTGCAGGTTCACGGCTTCCGACGGACGCAGGCCCGTATCCGCAAGCAAATAGATAACGTGCCGCGCCTCTTCATTCAGTCCCGCAAGCGTACCCTCGGCCAACAGCCTGTTCTGGATAAAATCCGTCTCGAAGGGCTGACGCTGATTATCGACCTCTCCGCGTAGCCGGAGCCCCTTAAATATCTCAGGCAAATTGAGCCGCCGACGGATGCTCATTTCCTTGAGCATGCGGCTCAACATCCCCATCGACTTGTTAGCTGACTTGGCGTTGGTCTCCCCGCTGAGGACTCGCTCGCGCCACCATTCGCTGTAGTCGAGGCCGTCTTCCTGCGTCAGTTCGGTCACGGGCTTGTCGCCGACGAGATCGACCAATTCACGCACCACGCGCATCCGCCCGCCACGCCAGACCCGCATCTGGTTGGGGGAGAAGTTCTGCGTTTCGATCTTGGTGGCGGCCTCATACTCTTCATAGAGCTTCGAGAGCATGAACGATGGGCGCGGTTGCGTGCCGAGCAGTGCCGCGCGAGCGCCCCTGTCGTTTTCTAGCCCGCGTGTCAGAAGAGCCTCAATCCGCTCCATGCGCTTCTCCCACGGAAACGCCAGGATTTGTTCGCCGTCGGCATATTCAAAGCCAAGCGAGCGGGCACGCCGCCGCGCCTCGTCATAGCCCTTCATCGCGTCGTCAGACCTGTCCCCGGCCAACTGGTGCCAGTGGGCCTCGAGCTCGGCATTGAGACGCATGGCGACCCGGATGGCCCTTCGGCCCGTTCGGTCGGCTGACACCGGCACCCTCGTGGAGTGCCGGACGATGCCGCGTCGATCAAGAGCCGCGAATTCCAGCGGGACCCTTCGCACGAAGTGCCACATGCCATAACGGCGGGTGAGGAAGTCAGGCATGACACCCCCCGCTGTTGGACGTTTTGTTGGACGAAATGTTAGACGCGAAAACAGTCACGACGCCACTCCAGCCCGAATTGTTCGGCTGAAGCCTAGCGTCTGGGCGCTCCTTAAGGCGCGGAATTCTTTGTATTTTCAACTTTTGTGCCTCCGGCTGGAGGCACTTCGGGCGTGTTACGCTTCCCGGAAGTTGGCGGAAGGAGTGCGCACAGGCTGGCGCACCCGACACGATTCGAACGTGTGACCTTTGCCTTCGGAGGGCAACGCTCTATCCAGCTGAGCTACGGGTGCGTGCCCCGTTCCTGTAGCCGATCGCAACCAGATCGGCAACGGGGGAGAAAAACGAAATTTTCTCAACGGGGTAAGGCTGGGACCGCGGCGGCAGGTTTCGAATCGTGCCGGGTGCGGCAGGGGCGCATTGAGAGGCTGGCAGAGGTGGCGGTGTGCCGCGGGTGTGACGGCGGCGACGCCCGCATCACCTTCTGAGGCCAAGGTCGTCGATCGGCACGATGACCTTGCCGATCGGCCACAGCGCGATGCCGGCGAGCTTCAGGTGGGCCCAGGCGAACGGAATTCCGATGATCGTCACCGCAAGCAGCACGGCGGTGACGAGATGCCCGATGGCGAGCCACCAGCCGGCGAACACCAGCCAGATGACGTTGCCGATCACCCCGAGCGGGCCGGTGCCGATGTCTTCGCGGCCGGTGACGGCTTCCCGGGGCACCGCCGTTTGGCCGAACGGAAACAGCGTGTAGACGCCGATGCTGAAGGCCGCGCGCGCCCAAGGCAAACCGATGATCGTGATCGCCATGATGACCGCCGCAACCGCCCAGCCGACAGCCATCCAGAAGCCGCCGAGCGCGATCCAAAGGATATTCAGCAGAAGCGAGACGGGAGACATATCCAATCCTTCCGGAAAAACGATGGTCGTTTCAACGTCTGCGTCGTGCCCCGGCAAGATCGCAGTCGGCTCGGGAATCATGCCGAGCATCGTGGCCCGGCAGCGAGATGTCCACAGCCGGTTCCGTCAGCCCGAAATCGCCATTATGGCGGCGAATTGCGGTCAAAGCTGCGGGGTATCGGCAATCCTCGTTCACGAGGAATCGCGACTTGCCCTACACCATCACAGCCATTCGACAAGACGAGAAGATGCGCTGCGTGCGCGACAGTGTTTTGGTGGCGTTCGCCAAGGCGCGGATCTGGGAGAGCGAAGGCTGGGATGTTGTCATCACCGACGAGGATGGCCGCACCTTCGGCACCGCCCAGCTCGATGCCCATGTGGCGGCGTATCGCTCGCTCGATGGCGCGGAGCCTGGCATCGACGACGATGATCTGATCGGCCCGAAGCCGATGAAGCTGCCTGCGCGGAGGTTGCGCGCCGAGCGCACAACGACTGCGCGGGCTCGGCCGGTGCCCGAAGCGATGCCGGCCTAACTCTGCTGCGCGCGGACGAAGTTCGCGCCGGTCAGCTTTCGGCCACGGCGTCGCCCCACGGCTGGGCGATTTCGGTCGCGCCGCTGTTGCTGGTGCCGTCGCGTAGCACCACGCTGGGGCAGGCGAATTTCATCGGGAAGGTCTGCACCCGCGCCTCTTCGTAGTCGAACTGCCGGCGCAGCGCCTCGCGCGTCGCAGCCGGCAGGCGCACGTCGCCGATCACCACCTCGCCTTCGCTGGCGTCGATCCGCGGCTGATGGATCGCGGCGTCGAGGTCCATGCCATAGTCGATCACGAACGACAGGATCTGCGCCACCGCCGGCAGAATGCGGCGGCCGCCCGAGGCGCCGAGTGCTAAGCGGCGGCCGCCGGGCGCCCGCGCCAGCACCGGCGTGTAGTTGGTCAAGCAGCGCTTGCCGGGCGCCAGCGAATTCGGCCGGCCCGGCTCGGGATCGAACCACATGATGCCGTTGTTCATCATGATGCCGGTGTGCGGCGTTTCGAATTTCGAGCCGAAGGTCGACAGCAACGTCTGCGTCACCGCCGCCATGTTGCCGTCGCGATCGACCACTGAGAAATGCGTGGTGCAGGCCGGCGCCAGATGCTCGGCGCCGAGCGCGCGGCGGCCGTCGGCGTCGCCCATGTCGCGCAGCCGCTCTGCGTAAGCCGATTGCAGCGCCAGCGCGTAGGTCTCATAGGCCGCAGAGTCGGGTTCGTTGCCGGCCGGCGTCAGGCGCTGGCCGAGCACGCGCAGCGTGTGCGCCAGCGTCGGTCCGGCGGTCAGCTCCGGCGTCGCGAACACCGCGCCGCCGCGATACGGGATCGTCAGCGGATCGCGCAGATGCGCGCGGAAGCCGGCGAGGTCTTCCACCGACAGTGTGCCGCCGGCGGCCCGGATGTCGGCTGCGAGGCTCCGCGCCAGATCGCCTTCGTAGAAGTCGCGTGGCCCTTGCTCGCCGAGCTGCGCCAGCGTCGCCTGCAGCCGGTCCTGCGGCAGGACGACGTTCGACTTGATGCCCCACGGTGCGTGTGGCGGCAGGCCGTCGATCAGATACGAGGCGGCGCTGGCCTGATACCGGCGCAGATCGGCCGCGACGCTGCCGATCATCAGCGTGGTCCACCAGTCGACCGCGAGCCCGTCGCCGGCGAGCGCGATGCTGGGCGCCACCAGGTCGCGCCACGGCAGCTTGGCGTAGCGGCGATGTGCCTCCTCCATGCCGGCAACCACGCCCGGCACCGCGACCGCGGCCGGGCCGTGGATGTTGCGGTCGTCCTTCACCCGCGGCCAAGGGAACAGATCGGACGCAGCGCCCGCGCCGGTCAGCGGATAGTCCTCGACACGCAGGCTCTGCGGCGCCCGCATGCCGTAGTCGATCACCTCGGTGCGGTCTTCCTTGGCGCGGTACAGCACCATCGCGCCGCCGCCGCCGATGCCGCTCATCCACGGCTCGAGCACACCGAGCGCAAAGGTGGTGGCGATCACCGCATCGATGCAGTCCCCGCCCTCCGCCAGCACGTCGGCGCCGATCTCGGCCGCGCGGCGCGATTGCGCCGCGACGATGCCGCCCTTGGAAGTGATGGCCGGCTTACGGATCTGCTGCAGATGGCTGAACTGGTCGGTCATGCGGAGGCTTTCGCTGGCAAGGGGACAACACGCGGCGGGGCCGGCGCAATGCGCCGGTACCGCGCAGTGTAGGGCGTGCTGCGAGCCGCTGCTACGACGCAGAAGCAGTGATGATAATCAGGCGGCGCAGGTTGAAAGGTGCGAGGTGAGCAACTTGCGGAACGCCGCGGCAGGGATGGCGGGGCTGAACAGCCAACCCTGCATCTGGGTGCAGCCCAGCGTCGTGAGGATCTCACGCTGCCGCGCAGTCTCGACGCCCTCGGCGGTGGTGGTCATGCGGCGCGACGCCGCGATGTTGACCACGGCCTGCACGATCGCGGTCGAGCCTTCGGTGGTGTCGATGCCGTCGATAAAGCTGCGGTCGATCTTGATCTTGTCGAACGGGAAGCGCTGCAGATAGCTCAGCGACGAATAGCCGGTGCCGAAATCGTCGAGCGAAATCCTCACCCCGAGCGCGCGAAGCTGGGTCAGCGTGCTCAGCGCAGCGTCATCGTCGTGAATCAGCACCGCCTCGGTGACTTCGAGTTCGAGCCGTTCCGCTGGCAGGCCCGCCGCACCGAGCACGGAGGCAACCAGCAGCGCCAGCGACGGCTGACGGAATTGCACCGGCGAGATGTTCACCGCGAGCGTGATATCGGCGTCCCATGTGGCCGCCTCGGAGCAGGCGGTTGCCAACGTCCAGGCGCCGATCTCGTTGATCAGGCCGGTGTCCTCGGCGATCGGAATGAACTCGGCCGGCGAGATCATGCCGCGGGTCGGATGCCGCCAGCGTAGCAGCGCCTCGCAGCCGGTGATCGCGCCGCTGCGCAGATCGACCTGCGGCTGATAGTGGATTTCGAAGCCGCGGTCGGCGATCGCGTTACGCAGATCGAATTCGAGCTGGCGGCGGGTCTTGGCGACCGCGTCCATTTCCGGCTCGAAGAACCGGAAGGTGCGCCGGCCTTCGGCCTTGGCGCTGTACATCGCCAGGTCGGCGTTTTTCACCGACTGGTCGAGATCTGCGCCATCGCGCGGTGCGATCGCGATCCCGATCGAGGCGTCGGTGGAGAGCAGGTGGCCGAGGCACTGATACGGCAGACGGATCGACTCGTAGATCCGGTCGACCAGCGCGGTGGCTTCGTCGGCGCCGCCGACTCCGATTTGGATGATGGCGAATTCGTCGCCGCCGAGTCGAGCGACAAAGTCAGTCTCGCGCACGCAGTCGCGCAGCCGCACCGCGACCTGCTTCAAGAGCTCGTCGCCGACCGGATGGCCGAGCGTATCGTTGATGCTCTTGAACTCGTCGATGTCGATATACAGCAGCGCGAACGGCGCGCCGCGGCTGGCGCGTTGCAGTTCGTTTTCGAGCCGCTGGCGGAACATCGAGCGGTTCGGCAGATCGGTGAGGCTGTCGAAATGCGCCAGATAGGAGATCCGCTCGTCGTAACGTTTGCGCTCGGTCGCATCCTCGTGGGTGATGACCCAGCCGCCGCCCGGCACCGGCACGCTCGAGAACTCGATCGAGCGGTCGTGGATGCTGTGAATCTCCGACACGCGTTGCGACGATAGCCGGTCGATCAGGTCGGTGGTGATCTTGTCGATATTGCCGCCGAGTGAACCGGTCGATTTCCGATGTTCGAGCACGTCACGAAGACTGCAGCCGGGTTTCACCACGTCGGGCGACAGGCCGTACATCTCCATGTAGCGCTGATTACAGATCACCAGCCGGGCCTGGGCATCGAACAGCAGCAAGCCCTGCGACATGTTGTTGATCGCGGTGTCGAGCCGCTGCTTGTCGAGCTGCAGCTTGCGCTGGGTGGCGCGGTGGTGCTTGCCGATCTGGTTGATGATCAGCAGCAGGATCACGGTCACCACCAAGGCCGAAACGGCCGCGACCGAGACCATCAGCTTGGTCTGGGTCCGCCAGCTCGCCAGCGCATCCTCGGTGGTGGTGGTGACCACCATCACGATCGGCAGTTCGGTGAGCGCGTGCGATGCGACCAGCCGGTCCAGTCCGTCGATCGGGCTGGTCAGCCGCGCCGTAGTGTCGTCGTCGAACATCGCCTGTTGCTGAAGCGGTCCGTCGCGGAAATTGCGGCCGATCATGCCCTCGGCGAACGGGTGACGCGTCAGCAAGGTGCCGTCGCTGTGATGCATCGAGACGGCTGAATCGCCGATCAGCGAGACCTGCGACAGGAAACGGTCGAAATGCGCCGGCGTGATCGCGCGCGTCACCACGCCGAGGAATTCACCGTCGGCTGCAGTCAGGCGCTGCGCCAGCACGATGCTCCAGCCGCCAGCCAGCGCGTTCTGCTCCAGCGCGACGGTAACCCGCTGCGCGGTCCCGGATTTGTGGTCGAGGAAGTAGCGTTGATCGGCGATCGACAGCACCGGCACCGGCCACACGTCGGAGGTGTTGATCAGGGTGCCGTTCGAATCGAAAATTTTCAGCGCAGTGATCTCGGTCGCACCTCGGGCGCGCGAGCGCAGAGTCTGATGCATCGCCAGCGTCGCCATCGTGCCGCCGAACGCTTCGGCCGACGGCTGCCGCATCTGGCGGGCCGTGCTGACGATGTCGTTCTGCATCGCCAGGAAATCGTCGATTTCGCGGTCGTAATGCAGCGCCAACAGCAATGCGGTGTTGGACAGCTCGCGCTCGCCGTTGCGCAGCGCCTTCTCCTTGAAATTGCTGACCGTCAGCGTGGTGGTGACCGCAATACCGGCAATCAGCAGGGCGCCGCTCAGGATCAGCCAGAGGATCGGGCGAAGACGCAGCATCCCGGCGACGGACGAGTTCTCGCCGATGTCAGGAGGAGGTTCGAAAGCCGGATCTGGAGGCCGGACGTGCTGCATCCTGCGAAAACTACCTGCCACAGATGAGAGGCGGGTTAGCAATCACGGTAAGCAAAACTTGAATCGGGGGGCGGCGCTGGAATTGTTCAAGACCACGCCTGGTCAATATTGCTCATGTCGGCGCCGGCGGGTCAATTGCTGCGAAGGATCAACACGACTGTCTGCCGCGCAAAAGCAAAGGGCCGGCGGATCGCTCCGCCGGCCCTTTTGAGATACGAGCGGCAGCTGACTGCCGGTGCCGAGCGTTACCCGGTTAGTTGATCGGCGTGCCGGCGCGCGGCGCCGCAGCGCTGTTGGCACGATAGACTTCGAACACGCCCCACGCGGCGGCGGCGAGATACACCAGCGCCGCCAGATTGCGCGGCAGGATCATCGCCAGCGCGATCAGCGCGACCGCCGTGGCGCAGGCCTTCACCAGCTTGTTCTCGTCGGCGAAGATCAGCTTGAAGCGATCCCAGTTGTCGACCTTCAGCGGGAGCTCCAGGGTCTGCAAGCCGAACTTCTCCCAAGCGCCCTTGAAGCCGAGTTCGCGCGCCCACAGCAGGAATAGCGCGACCAGGAAGGCGACGATGGTGATGACAGCGGCGAGAGGGCCGCCCGCGTAGCCGATCACGACCACCAGGGCGACTGCAAAAGCACCGATCCAATACTGCATTGATTTACCTTTCGTCACCCGGCGCTCGCGGGTGCCCTTTCAGGTTCGCTCACGCGCGGTCGTCGCGGGTGAGGTGGAATGACAAGCCAGGCACGCGCTCGCTGTTGCGGAGGTCGTCATCCTCGTGCGCTCACGACCACCGCCTGCGGAACATCGACGCGTGCCGATTCCCAGCTCTTTTTGAATAGGGCAAATGAGAAAACGCTGCCAGTCAGGCGAATTGCTGACAGTGATCATCGGATGAAAGTGGTTCGCGGACGTTCCGACCGGACCAATAGGTGGCCGGGTGCGGCATCCTGAGTGGCGCGGAGCCAAGCTCCCGCTGCGGCGTATTCGCCTTTGGTCGAGTGCTGACCGGTATTCTTACCAGCGATCAACTTAATCACTGCGTAACGACGACTGCGAATAGTCGAGCCTGAGGGGAGAATACCCATGCTGCAGACGCTCGAAACCACAGATTTGAAAGAAGCGCGCCGATCGCGGATCGCGCAGTTCAGCGGCCGCGCCGCGACGCTGAAGGTCGGCGGCTCCTCGGTCACCGGCATCGTTCGCGCCGTCAAGGAAGACAAGACCGGCGAGACCCCGCGCTGGATCGTCACCGTGATGGCGCAGCCGGCCCGGCGCTGATCACTCCGACAGCAATTGCGACGGCGGAACGAAGTGGTGGGCATTTTGGCCGGCCTGCGCTTTCGCCTTCGCCAGTTCGGCGCGGGCCACCACGCGCAGATGCACCTCATCAGGTCCGTCGAGAAACCGCATCGCGCGGCCCCAGGTCCACAAATACGATAGCGGCGTATCCGGCGTCAGGCCCATCGCCCCGAACACCTGCATGGCACGATCGACGATCCGGGTTTGTAGCCGCGCCGCCACCAGTTTGATCGCCGAGACGTCGACCCGCGCCGCCGCATTGCCGGCGCGGTCCATGCGGTGCGCCGCGTGCATCACCAACAGCCGCGCCTGATCGATCTCCAGCCGCGATTCGGCGATCCAGTCTTGAATGTTCGCGAAGTCTGCGAGGTGCTTGCCGAACGCCTCGCGCTCGAGCGCGCGTTCCGCCATCAGTTCGAGCGCGACTTCACATTGGCCGATGGTGCGCATGCAATGATGCACCCGGCCGGGCCCGAGCCGGTCCTGCGCCAAGCGGAAGCCTTTGCCTTCCTCGCCGAGCAGATTGGCGGCTGGTACCCGGACGTTGCGGAACACCAACTCGCAATGTCCTTCCGGCGAGTGATAGTGCATCACCGGGATGTTGCGGACGATCGACAGGCCCGGCGTGGTCATCGGCACCAGCAGCATCGAGTGCCGCTCGGTCGAGGTCGCCGGCAGGTGCTCGCCGGTAACGCCCATCACGATCGCCAGTTTGCAGTTCGGATGCGCGGCCCCGGTGATGAACCATTTGCGGCCGTTGATGACGTAGTCGCTGCCGTCACGGGTGATGGTGGTGCGGATGTTACGCGCGTCCGACGATGCGGCATCCGGCTCGCTCATCGCGAAGCAGGACCGGATCTCGCCGATCAGCAGCGGATCGAGCCACTCGGCGCGCTGCTCCGGCGTCGCCGCCAGATGCAGCAGCTCCATGTTGCCGGTGTCGGGCGCGTTGCAATTGAACACTTCCGACGCCCAATGCACCCGGCCCATGATCTCGGCCAGCGGCGCATATTCGACGTTGCTGAGACGCTGGCCGGGATCCTCATCCCGCAGGCCCGGCAGAAACAGATTCCACAGATCCTCGGAGAACGCCCGCGACTTCAGCCGTTCGATCAACCCCAACGGATAGTGCCCCGCGGCCGCTTCACGATGCCAGGCGACGTTGGCCGGCTCGACGTGGAAACGCATGAAGTCGGAAAGCTGCGCGCGCAGCCGTTGCACCTTGTCGCTGTGGTCGAAATCCATACGCGGCTCTCAGGCGGGAAGGGCGGCGGAGCGGTCCGCCGAGGTCGGTGGCGCCGGCGCGCGGCGTCGCTGCGACCGCATCAATTGCGCTTCAGGCTGAGGATGTATTGCACGATCTCGGCGGCATCGCCGGGCGCAATGATGAAGTTCGGCATATTGGTGTGGTTGGAGCGTAGGAACACGTTCAGCGACAGCGCGGTGGTCGAGGGCAAATTGGCGATTCGGGAGAACCCCGGTCCTTTGCCGTCGCGGACATCGTCCGGCTCGATGGCGTGGCACTCCGCACACCACTGCGCGGCGAGCTTATGACCGGTGGAGACGCCGTCCTGCGGGGCGGCGGCATCCGCGCGGTGCAGCCGAACCGTCAGCAGCACCGCGATGATCAGAAATCCAGTGGCCGGGAGCCGGAACCAACCCTGCGACATCGTCACGATTAGTGACGGACCGTGCCGGGCGCGACGTGGAAGTCCTTGTCCAGCGCGTCGAGCGTCACCTTGTTGGCGCAGTACGCCTGATAGTGCTCGGCGAGCGAACCATCGGCGATGTCGTGATCGCATTCCGCCTTGTGGCGGCACAGCGCGCAGACGCGCTCGAGATCGCGCATCACCAGCGGCTGAGCACGGGCGATCGCGGCCTCGTCGATCCCGAGAACCTTGAGCAGCTGCGGCAGTTCTTCAACCTTGTGCGGACCTTGGCGGACCAACTCGTCGAGATCCGACGCAGTGACGCCGAGGTCGTGCGCGATACGGCCGAATTCCGCAGAGTCGAATTGGCACATCTCGACGACTTCACGGCGATGTTTCAGCCAGTCGGCGAAGGTTTCGATCAGCCGGTCGACGAGCGGATAGGGGCGGCTATGGGCAGGCATTTCGCCCTCCAAGATGTCTGACGGTGACGGTACAATCGCCGAACGTCCCCCCAGTCACATTGCGATAGATCAAGCAAAACACCCCGGACATCACCGGAGGTAACGGCCGACAAGTCAGTGAAATCAGGCGTTTGTTCGCTGTGCGGAATGCGGTTCTATCGCCGCGTAGCGCAGTGCTGATCGTGCGGTTCAGCCCCGCGCGTAGCTGGTGCGGGTCAGCGGCTGACGCGCCTGTTCGAGATGGCGGCCGGGCGCGCCGGGACGGCCGTTGGTAAACACCGGAACGGTCGGCGGCCGCAACTCTTCGAGGAAGACCGGCTTGGAGTAGTAATAGCCTTGCGCGTAGCGGATCCGCGTCATCGCCTGCAGGTATGCGAGTTCTTCGAAAGTTTCGATCCCTTCGGCGATCACCGTCATGCCCAGCGCGTCGCTGAGCGACTCGATCGCACGCAGGATGCCCTGGCTGCGCGGACGCTTGTGAATGTCCGTGATGAAGGAACGGTCGATCTTGATCTCGTCGGCGGTGATGTCCGCAAGCGCCGACAGCGACGAATAGCCGATGCCGAAATCGTCGATCGAAATGCCGACACCGATCTCTCGCAGCATCGGCAGGATCTCTTTCTGGAAGTGCGCCTTGGCGACGAATGCGTCCTCGGTGATTTCCACCATGAACCGCTTCGGACATTCGGTTGCGGCCAGCGCCTCGCAGAACGAGCGCATGAAGTCCGGCGAGCCGGCTTGCTTGGCGGCGACATTGACGCTGATGCTGGCTTGTTCGCCGAAGGTGGCGTTGATCAGGTCGATCGATTTCATGATCTCGGCAAGCACCAGATGGGTCAGCTCGTCGATCAAGCCGAGTTCGACGGCGAGATCGACAAAGGTGCCCGGCGCCTGGATCACGCCGTTATCGTCGCGCAGCCGTACCAGCGCTTCGATGCCTTTGATCTCGTTGGTGCGGATATCGACTTTGGGCTGGAACGCGCAGCAGAAACGCCTGTCGAGAATGGCCTGGCGCAGCGATTGCTCCACCGCCATCCGCTCCAATGCCTCGCGCTCCATCGCGATGCTGAAGATCGCCGAGGCGCCCTTGGCATCGCTCTTGACCCGGTACATCGCGATATCGGCGTTCTGCCGCAGCGCCTCGTAGTTGCGGCCGTGCTCGGGATACAGGCTGATGCCGATCGACGCCGACGCGAACACTTCGGTGCCGTCGATATAGAACGGCGCTTTCAATCGCTGCAGCAGGAATTCGATGTGATCGGCGACTTCCGCTTCGCTGGTGATCGGATCGAGCAGCAGCAAGAACTCGTCGCCGCTGATCCGCGACAAGACGTCGGTGTCGCGCAGCTCCAGCGACAGCCGCTTGGCGATTCCGACCAGCAGCGCGTCGCCGACCGAATGGCCGTAGTAATCGTTGATATGTTTGAAGTTGTCGACGTCGAGAAACGCCAGCGCAAAATGGTGCTGCCGGTGGTCCTCGAGCAGCGCGGTGACGTGGCGTTCGATCACGGCGCGGTTGGGCAGCCCGGTGAGCTCGTCGTAATAGGCGCGGCGGAACAGCTCGTCCTCGATCACCTTCTGCTCGGTGATGTCCAGCGAGCTCGACAGCAACAGTTTGTGCCCCGCGATCTCCACCGGCTTGTGCGCAGTCAGCAGCGCGCGGGCCGCGCCGCCGAGGGCGATGCGTTCTTCGCGCGTGCCGGACAGGCCCTGGGACAGCAGCGCGGCGCCGTCGCTGCGGCGGCGGTCGAGCGGCGGGTTGCCGGCGGCGTCGGTCGATGCGGGCGTAAGTCGATATTGTGCGGCTGCGGCGTCGTTGATGAAGACAAACCGGCCTTGCTCGTCCTGCACCGTCACGGCCGAAGGCAGCGCGCGCACGATTTCCTTGAACAGCCGCAGATCCCCTGCGTCGGCGGCCACAATGCCCGCCGCGTCCGCGGAAAGCGCCTCATCGCTCTCGGCGACGTCGGTCGTCACGGTCGAGGGAAAGGATGGTGCGGCGCTCGTCATGCGCGCGAAGGATGGCGAACGCCGCTGTAATAATGGTTAAGTGCAACCCTGAATGCCGGCTCAATCCTGCATCCGCAGTGGATTTGAATTGCAGTCGAGTATTTGTCATTAACAGAGTATCAACACCTACAACGAAAGACGCGGCAGCAACGGTTGCCCGATCAGGGAGAGACAGCGATGGGACGGCTCGATGGTAAGGTTGCGGTGATCACCGGTGCGACCAGCGGCATCGGTTGGCGCACCGCGGAGGTATTCGTGGCCGAGGGCGCCCGGATCGTCGTCGCTGGCCGCCGCACGGCCGAGGGCGAGGCGCTGGCGGCGCAGCTCGGCTCGTCCTGCGTGTTCAAGCAGACCGACGTCACCGACGAGGCTCAGGTGAAGGCCCTGATCGGCACTGCGCTTGACCAGTTCGGCCGGCTCGACTGCCTGTTCAACAATGCCGGCGGCCCGGCGCAGACCGGCGGCATCGAAGGCCTTGAGGTCGATCGTTTCGACGCCGCAATGGCGACACTGGTGCGCAGCGTGATGCTCGGCATGAAGCACGCCGCTCCGGCGATGAAGAAGCGGGGCGCTGGATCGATCATCAACAACGGCAGCATCGCCGGCCGGCTCGCCGGGTTCTCGTCGTCGCTGGTGTACGGCGCCGCCAAGGCGGCGGTGAATCACCTGACCAAATGCGTCGCGATGGAGCTCGGCGAATCCGGCATTCGCGTCAATTCGATCTCGCCCGGCGCGATCGCGACCGGCATCTTTGGTAAGGCGCTCGGGCTGACCACCGATGCGGCCGAAAAGACCGCCGCGACGATGCGCGAGATCTACAAGACCGCGCAGCCGATCCAGCGCGCCGGCATTCCGGACGATATCGCCCAGGCCGCGGTGTTTCTCGCCAGCGACGAGTCGACCTTCATCAATGGTCACGATCTCGTCGTCGACGGCGGCATCACCGGCGGCCGTAACTGGACCGCGCAGCAGCAGGGCTACGTCGCGCTCCGCAAGGCGTTCGATCACGGCGAGGGGTGAACAACACGCCTGCCGTCATTGCGAGGAGCGAAGTGACGAAGCAATCCTGCCAGGTGCACTGAACTCTGGATTGCTTCGCTTCGCTCGCAATGACGAGAGAAGCTGTTCTGCGAGCTAATTCAGGGGCGCGATATTGACCCGAAGCCCGTCCTTCGGCTTCGGGATCGGCCACATCTGCCAGGCGGTGTGGTAGTTCGGTGGCAGCGACAGGTCAACGTTTTGCAACAGGTGTACGGCGAAGCACTTCGCCTGCATGTAGGCGAAGTTGAGCCCGAGGCACATATGGGCGCCGCCCCCATAGGGAATCCAGGCGAAGCGGTGGCGGCCGCGGGAGGCGTCGTCGGTGAAGCGCAGCGGATCGAACTGATCGGGGTTCGGCCAGATCTCCGGCATGTGGTGGGTGTACAGAGGATTGACCGCCACCATGGTGCCGGCCGGAATCGTGTAGCCCTTGAAGCTGAAGGCACGGGTCGCCCGTCGCGGCAGCGACGGCACCGGCGGCCGCAGCCGCATCGCTTCCTTGAAGGCCATTTCGGTGAGCGGCAGCGCGTCGAGC
The DNA here is from genome assembly GCF_039642825.1 of Rhodopseudomonas sp. P1. Lineage (NCBI taxonomy): Bacteria > Pseudomonadati > Pseudomonadota > Alphaproteobacteria > Hyphomicrobiales > Nitrobacteraceae > Rhodopseudomonas > Rhodopseudomonas sp. P1. Next base: position 896,464 of record NZ_CP088006.1, read on the forward strand.
TGTTCGAAGCTGATCGGTTCGCCGGGTTTGAGACCAAGGCCGGCGATTTCCTCGCGCAGCTTCTGCTGCCATTCCGGATGCGCCGCCAGCGCGGCGACGAACGAGGTCAGCGACGACGTCAGCGTGTCGTGCGCCGCCATCATCAGGAAGCTCATGTGATCGATGATCGCCTGGTTCGACAGCAGCGCGCCGTCGTCGTGGGTGGCACGGCAGAGCTGCGAGAACAGATCGTCGCCGCCCTTGGCGCGGCGGATCGGAATCTGTTCGGCGAAGTAAGCGACGATGCGCTGCCGGCCCTTGACGCCGCGGGCCATCGCGGTGCCCGGCCACGGCTTGCGGATCGGCGCCACCGAGGCTGCGACCATGTCGATGAAGGCGCGGTTGACCTCTTCGGTCTCGGCGCCAATCGCGGTGCCGAGGAACGAGGTCGCGGCGAGATCGAGCGTGAGCTGCTTCATCGCCGGGTAGCACAGCATCTCGCCGGGGCGGGCGCGCCACTCCGCGATGCGGCGCGCGATGCCGGCGTTGAGTTCGGCCAGATAAGACTGCATCGGCCCGGCCTTGAACGCCACCGAGAGCGTGCGCCGGTGCAGCCGGTGCTCGTCGAAATCGAGCATCATCAGGCCGCGCGGAAACAGCCGCCCGAGGATCGGTCCCCAGCCATGGGTCGAGGAAAACAGCTTGGTATTATCGAACAGTACCAGTTCGTTGGCTTCCGGCCCGAGCAGGGTGATCGAGGTCTCGCCGAGCACGCGGCTGCGATAGACCGGACCATGGGTCCTGGCCATCTTTTCGACCTCGCCTTTCGGATCGGCGAGCACCGCGAGCGTCCGGCCGATGATCGGCCAGCCTTCGTCACCGGGAATGTGGGCGAGCGCACTCGGCTTTGGCGGCACTGGCCGAGCGACGAGTGACGAATCCGCGACTTGGATCGACATGAGGCCTCCCTAGGCGGTTGTATCGGCCATGCGGAGGTGTGCCTCCGTTCTGTGGCGCGTTGCAGTTGAAAATAGGAGGCGTCCGCTCGGCTTGGCAAGGCCAATCCGAGGCGGCGAGGATTATGACGCAGCGGCTAATGGCTGCCGGAGCGGCTGTTCGGGCGGGCTGAAGATCGTCATCGGCACGGTGACGCCGCGCAGCGGGTAGTCGCCGAGCGGCTCCAGCGGTGCGTCGATATGGGTCGCGGCCGCCGCCGTCACCAGGATACTGCGCCCGGTACTCTTCTGCAGTGCCTCGACACGGCTGGCTTCGTTCACCGCCGGCCCGATCACGGTGAAATCGAGCCGCTCGGCGGCGCCGATATTGCCAAAGAACACTTCGCCCTCGTGCAGCGCGATGCCGGCACGCAGCGGCCGCCAGCCTTCGCAATTCACCCCGGCCGGATCGACCAGGTTGAGCCGCCCCAGCCCCGCCTGCGCCTCCATCGCGGCCGTTAGCGCGGCGTTGCCGGCGACGCGCGAATCGTCGCCGAGCGGAAACACCGCCAGCAGCCCGTCGCCGATGAACTTCAGGACGTCGCCGCCGTTGCGCAGCACGGCGTCGGCGAACACCTCGAAGTAAGCGTTCAGCAGTGCGATCATGTCGTTGCCGCACAGCCGGTCGGACAGGTCGGTGAAGCCGCGCAGGTCCGACATCCAGATGATGGCGCGGATCGGCTCGCCGGCGCCGCGCTTGATGTCGCCGCTCAGCACCTTGGCGCCGGCCACCGGGCCCAGATAGGCGCCGAGCGCGTTGATGGCGATCCGGGTGGCGACGTGGCGGCCGACATGCAGGCCGAACAGCGTCAGCAGCCGCTTGAGCTGCGCCAAATGCTCGTCGCTGAAGCCACCCGGCTGGGTGGTCGCCAGGGTGACGGCATGGCGGAAGCGGTCGCCGCCCATCGGCAGCGCCAGGTACTCGGTGTAACCGCCGGCCGCGAGGTCGCGCATGATCGGGAATTCCGCCTGCGCGGCGGCGTCCTGCGGATTGCGGCGGATCGCCTTGCCGCCCTGGAACAGGTTGTGCAGCGGATTGAGCCGGAACGCGTCGGTGTCGGCGGTCGATTGGTTGACCTGGACTTCGTCGCACAGCCCGTCGGAGGCGCGCCAGTTCCAGGCAAAGCCGAGCAGCTGCGGATGCAGCGTGCGGATGTGCAGCGTGGCGCGATGCACCGGCAACCCGACCGCGGTCATCCGCCACATCAGCGATTCGAACGTCAGCAGCATTTCCGGCTCGGCCGCGGCGTCGTGCAGCAGCCAGGTTTCCAGCTCGGCCAGCGTGATGCTGGCGGGCAGGCAGGCGCGGCCGCGCTGGCTGCGGCGGACGACGCTGACGCCGGCGGGATAGACGCGCATCGCGTCGGGTGGTGCGGTCGGATCGGTCACACAGGAACTTTCGTTAAGGGATTGCGGTGGCGGCGAGCCGCGACGGCCTGCCGCACGAAGCGATCTTGCCCCGGCTGGCGGAATTCCCCATCTCACGGATGCGTTATCCCGGCTCCCTCGAGGAGCGGAAGACGCAGGAGGAGGACCATGAGTTACTTCAAGACCGCTCTCTTGCTGGCCGGCCTGACCGCGCTGTTCATGGGGGTCGGCTATCTGATCGGCGGCGCCAATGGCGCGCTGATCGCGCTGCTCGTTGCCGCGGCGATGAACATCTTCACCTACTGGAATTCCGACCGGATGGTGCTGTCGATGTACGGCGCCCAGGAGGTCGACGAGCGCTCGGCGCCGGATCTCTACCGGATGGTGGCGGAACTGGCCGGCCGCGCCTCGCTGCCGATGCCGCGGGTGTTCATCATGGACAACCCGCAGCCGAACGCGTTCGCTACCGGCCGCAATCCGGAGAACGCCGCCGTTGCCGTCACCACTGGCCTGATGCGTCAGCTCAGCCGCGAGGAACTCGCCGGCGTGGTGGCGCACGAGCTGGCGCACATCAAGAACCACGACACGCTGTTGATGACCATCACGGCGACCATCGCCGGTGCGATCTCGATGGTGGCGCAGTTTGGCATGTTCTTCGGCGGCAACCGCGAGAACAACAACGGCCCGGGCCTGATCGGCTCACTGGCGTTGATGATCCTCGCGCCGCTCGGCGCCATGCTGGTGCAGATGGCGATCAGCCGAACCCGCGAATACGCCGCCGACGAGATGGGCGCGCGGATCTGCGGCCAGCCGATGTGGCTCGCCTCGGCGCTCGGCCGGATCGAAGCCGCGGCCCACCAGGTGCCGAACTACGATGCCGAACGCTCGCCGGCGACCGCGCATATGTTCATCATCAACCCGCTGTCGGGACAGGGCATGGACAATCTGTTCGCCACTCACCCGTCGACCGACAACCGGATTGCGGCGCTGCAGCGGCTCGCCGTCGAGATCGGCGGCAGTCCGTCCCGCCCAGCGTCGGCGTTCGCGCGCAGCGCCGGCGCAGCCCCCTGGGGCGGCCAGCCGCGTGGCAGCGGCCGCAGCCCGTGGAGCGGCCAGCCGCGTGGCCGAGGTCCGTGGGGCTAGTCCCTGCCAAGTGTTGGATGCTTCGAAGGCCCCGGTTCGCCGGGGCCTTTTTGCTTGCTCTGCCGTCATTGCGAGGAGCCGTAGGCGACGAAGCAATCCATAGACTCCGCAGGCAGGTCTCCTGGATTGCTCCGCTCCGCTCGCAATGACGGGGACGGTACAGCCTCTTGCTGAACGGCAGCTGTTTACCTGGCTGGTAATCGACCCGATGATGCCGGGCTGCGACCGTGGGACAGCTCAAGCCTTGCCGGGATCCGTCGCCATGTACCAGACCATTGCCGCAACCGATAACTCGCGCCGCTGGCAGGTGCTGGCGATCGTGGTCGCCGCGCAGTTCATGTTCGGGGTCGATGCCTTCATCGTCAACGTTGCGCTGCCGACGATCTCGACCGAACTCGGCGCGTCGTCGTCGCAGCTCGAGGCGGTGATCGCGATCTACCTGATCGGCTATGCGACGCTGATCGTCACCGGCGGCCGGCTCGGCGATATCTTTGGCACCAAGACGGTGTTCCTGCTCGGCGTCGCTGGCTTCACGTTCACTTCGCTGTGGTGCGGGCTGGCGCGCTCCGGTCCCGAACTGATCCTGGCGCGGCTGGCGCAGGGCACCACGGCAGCGTTCATGGTGCCGCAGGTGCTGGCGACGCTGCATGTGCTGTTTCCCGATGCTGCGCGCGCCAAGGCGTTTGCGATCTACGGCACCGTGCTCGGGCTCGCCGGCGCCACCGGCTTCGCGCTCGGCGGCCTGCTGGTGACGCTCGATCTCGGCGGCTTCGGCTGGCGGTCGATCTTCTACGTCAATGGCCCGGTGGGGCTGATCATCATCGCGGCCGCCGCCCGGGTGATGCCGCAGACGCCGCGGCGGCCGGGCACGCGGCTCGATCTCGGCGGCGCCGTGATCCTGTTCGCCGGCCTCGTCTGCGTGATCGGCCCGTTGCTGTTCGGCCGCGATGTCGGCTGGGCCGGCTGGGTCTGGGCCGTGATGGCCGGCGGCGGCGCGATGCTGGCGCTGTTCCTGCGCTACGAGCGCCGCGTCGCTGCGCATGGCGGCATGCCAGTGGTCGATCTGACGCTGCTCGGCGACCGTGCCTTCGTCCGCGGCCTCGGCGCGGTGTTCTGCTTCTTCTTCGCCAATCAATCGTTTTATCTGGTGATGACGCTGTACATGCAGCTCGAGCTGAACGTGCCGCCGCTGCAGGCGGGCTTGGTATTCCTGCCGCTGGCGTTGGCCTTCGTGATCGCGTCGCGGCATTCCGGGGCGCGGGCCCGGCGCCGCGGCACGCTGGTGCTGATCGAGGGCTGCCTGCTGCAGATCGCCGGTCTCGGCCTGATCGCCGCCACGGTGACGGTGATCGCGTCGCCGACGCCGTTCGTGTTGGCGCTTGCGTTGTTGGTCGCCGGCTATGGCCAGGGCCTGGTGATGGCGCCGCTGTCGGGCGTGGTGCTGTCGAGCGTGCAGGCGACCAGCGCCGGCTCGGGCTCGGGCCTCTACGGCACCACGACGCAGATCGCCAGCGCGGCCGGCGTCGCGGCGCTCGGCTCGGTGTACTTCACGCTGGCGCAAAACGGCTCGGGCCGCCTTGCCCTGCTCGGCGCGCTGGCGCTGCTCGGGCTCGCGATCGCCGGCTGCATCGGGCTGCTGCGCTGGATGCGCCGCGCCGTGGCGGTGGCGGCTTAGGCCGGCACGTTCTCGGCGAGGCAAGCTACTGCGGCATCGACGCCGCCGCGGCTGTGCGGGATGCCGAGCGCGGTCAGTGCCATCTCGATCACGCCAAGCGTGCCGAGCACCATCGGGGCGTTGACGTGGCCCATGTGGGCGATGCGGAACGCCTTGTTCTGCAATTCACCGATGCCGACGCCGAGCACCACGCCGCATTTGTCCTTGCAGTAGTGATGCAGTGCCGCGATGTCGTGACCCTCGGCGGCCCGCACGGTGGTCACCGTGTCGGCGCGTTCGTCCGGGTGCTCGATGTTGAAGCCGAGCACGTTGCCTTCGGACCAAACGTCCACGGCACGGCGCACCGCGCCGGCGAGCAGATGGTGACGCCGGAATGTGTTGTCGAGCCCTTCGGCAAACAGGATGTCGAGCGCCTTGCGCAGCGCGAACAACAGATGCACCGGGGCCGTGCCAGCGTATTTCTGGTAGTGCTCCGGCCCGTCGCGCTCGGTCCAGTCCCAATATGGCGTGCGCAGGCCGGCATGCTGGTGCGCGGCGCGAGCGCGGTCTCCGACCGCGACGAACGACAGGCCGGGCGGCGACATCAGCCCCTTTTGCGACGCCGACATCGTGACGTCGATTCCCCAGGCATCCATCTCGAACGGCATGCAGCCGAGCGACGCCACCGCATCGACCATGAACAGCGCCGGGTGGCCGGCGGCCTTGATGGCGCGGCCGATTGCTTCGAGATCGTTACGGGCGCTGGAGGCGGTGTCGACCTGCACCACGACGATCGCTTTGATCGCGTGCTCAGTGTCGCGGCGCAGCCGCGCTTCCACCTCATCGGGACGAACCGCGCGGCGCCAGTCGCCTCGCAGCACCTCGACGTCGCAGCCCATCGCGCGGGCCGCGTTGCCCCAGCCGACCGCAAATCGTCCGCTTTCCAGCACCAGCACCTTGTCGCCGCGCGACAGCACGTTGCTGATCACCGCCTCCCAGGCGCCGTGGCCGTTGGCGATGTAGATGTAGGACTTGCCCTTGGTGGCAAACAGCCGGCTGAGATCAGCGAGAAGCCCCTCGCTCAGCGCCACCATCTCCTTCGAGTAGATGTCGAGCGCCGGGCGATGCATCGCCTGCAGCACTTCGTCGGGCATGGTGGTAGGTCCGGGAATCGCCAAGAATTCCCGTCCGGCGCTGACGGCCATGATGCTTGTCCCTGTGGTGAGAGATGCCGCGACCATGCCGGCTCGCTGCATCGATTTCAAGGCGCGCTCGCGCCGGGCTCGATTGCGTTGGTGACGGTGCGGAAGATCTGATCCTTGATCTCGGTCGCGAGCGGGCTCGGCAGAATCTCGGCCGGGCTGCTGCGCTTCTTGCAGCCTTCGGTCAGCCGAAGGATCCAGACCTCTCCGTCGGTGTAGTAGAGATCGCCTTCGCCGTTGCGGCCGGCGATGGTCGGGCCGACGCCGGTGATCTGATATTTCGCATCGACCATCGCGGCCGCTTCGAGATCGGCGGCGAATTGGTCGCGCTCGGCATCGATATCGGGCGCGATGTGATGCGTCACTGCGCCGGTGTAATGGCTGACGCCGACGCCGCGATCGAAAGTGGCGCTGCCGAGCCAGACCGGGCGGCCTTCCTGGCCGCTGTCGAGCACTTTCCACAGCCGCACATGATTGCGTCGGTCGGCGCTGCGCCCGTCGGGCTTTTCGAACGCCAGATCCTCGCGGCGGTCGAGGTAGTACAGGCTCGACACCGGCGCGTCCGGATAGGGACGGTCGAGCAGCACGCTGCCGGCGATCGCGATCGAGGAGCGCAGGGTAATCGGATCGGCCGGGTGCCAGTTCGCCGCGAGGATCGCGCAGACGACCTCGTGCTGATCGCCGATCAGCCCGACATTGATCGGGTCGCCGGGAATGCCCTGCGCGGTGCGGGTCACCATCGGCATGTCGGCGAGTTTGCTCTGATGTTCGTAGTGGGTCCAGAACATCGGCAGCGCCAGATAGGCGAGGATCGCGTAGCAGCCGATCAGCACCAGCGAAAGTTGCCACGCCCGCCGCAGCCGGCGTTTGCGCGGCCGCTGCGGCCGCGAAGGATCATGTGCTGTGTGGTTCAAGGTCTGCCCCCGCAGCCCGGTCTGGTGTGGCGGCTAGCGCCGCGTCTCGCGGCAGCCGGCGGCCTCGGCTTCTTCCACCGAGCAGAACCAGCGGGTGCCCTTGCTGATCTTCATGCGGATCTGGGCGTACCAGCGGCTGGTCGGCTTGTGGTAGATGCATTCGCCGGATTTGTTGACGTTGCCCTTGATGGTGCACTCGGGTGACGGTGCGACCGGACCGGACGCCGAGGCGAGCAGGATTCGCCGGGCATCCTTCGGCGGCTTGGTGGCGCCGAGGATCGGCGTCTTGTTGCTGCGAACGCGCCAGTCCCACGGCGCGATGAACGAGCCGTGCCATAGCCCGAGCTTGGCCTCGCGGGCGGCTTTTTCTTCGGCCTCGTAGGCGTGGGAGTACTGCACGTAAGCCAGCGCCCAGCCGTTCTTCACCATCCATTGTCCGAGATCTTCGCCGTCGACCTCGCATTTCGCGATCGAGCGGCCGCCTTTGTCGACGCGCAGGACGTGACAGGTCCAGCTCTTGCCGGCGGTATGCTGAGCCAGCGCGTCACGCGCGGCGATGCCGCAGGTCCAGCGGTCGCCCTTCGGGTTGAGACAGAGCTGATCCACCGCCGGTGCGTCGATGCCGGCAAGCCGGATGCGGATCTTCCCGATCAGCGCATGGTCGCCGTCGCGGATCTTTGGCACGCCGCTGACGTCGGCCGCCTGGGCCGTTACCGGCAGCAGCAGGAGCAAAAGCGGCAACAGCCATGTGTTCAGCTTGAGCATGCGTCGACCTTCCCGGCAGGCACCCGTCCGGCAAACAGGTTCGCCGATTGTGCTGAATCTTGGGCGGCCCGGCCAGAGCCTCGGCAGCACCTCGCTTCAACTTCGCGCGAAGATCATGCGTGGTGGGCCTGCTGCAGCAGCGCCTTGCGGGCGAGAGCCAGCCCCATCAGCACGAACGCCGAGGTCACTTCGGGGCCGCCGACCAGAATTCGGGTCGGCGTCTTCATCTTGTTCCACTCATAGGCCTTGAACGGCGCGCGGCCGCCGCCTTCGCCGAGATGGTTCAGAATGCAATGCAGCGCCGGCGCGAAGTGCTGACTATCGCCGCCGAGATGACCGAGCGCGATCAACGCCAGCGCGGCGTCGAAAACGTTCATCTCCTTGGCGATCAGTTCGTCCTGCACGTAAGCCAGCACGCGCAGCCGGATCGCCTCGAACACGCCGTCGGGATCGATCGCACGCTTGGCGGCTTCGTCGAGCGCCCGGAACGCGACGTAGCAGCGGCCGAAATACGCGCAGTACAGTTCCGGCAGGTAATACACGTGCGATTTCGGATCGGCGAACGCGCCGCTGGCCACCAGCCGGCGCTGGAAATCGACGATGCGGCGCACCGTGTCCAGCCGCGCAGGCGTCTCGACGATCCGCCACCGCGCACAATTGCGGAAGCTGACTTCGAGCACGTCGAGATTGAGCGTCGGATCGAGATCGTTACCGAACGGGCGCTCGCCGGCCAGGCTGTCGATCCAGGTGACGATGCCGCCGTCGTAGTCGATGGTGTCGTTGAGGGGCACCGTGACCATCGGGGCGTTGGCGCCGGTGCGGACCTGATAGGCACGATAAAGATCGATCAGCGGCTGATCGATGATCGGATCCGACGAGTTCGCCTGCGTCGCGGCGGAGATCGCACAGGCGGTGGTGTCGCAATCCGGCACGTAGACGCCGAAGCCGAGGTTCTGTTTGACCTTGGCGAAGAACCGCGAAAATCGGGGATGCGGCGGCGGGGCCAGCGCGGTAATCACGTCGAACGGTTCGCCCTCGGCTGTGCGGACTCGCTCGCGGCTGGTCTTGAGGCAAAACTCGGTCATGTCGGCGATCATCCGCCGCGCCGCGCGGGTGTCGTCGGGCGTGCCGAGGCCGGAATCGATGAATCCGAGCAGTGCCTCGATGTAGAAGGCATCGTAATAGGCCGAGCGATGCCGGATCTGCACCGGTGACCACATCGGCTCGGCGATCCCGCGCCAGCGCGGATTGATCACGCCTTCTGCCGGCGATCGGGCGATGAACACGCGCGCCAGATTGAACAGCAGCGTTGAATTCTTGTAGCTGCGCGAATTCAGCCCGGTCAGCGCTGCGAGGAAGGCACGGCCATCGAGATCCGCATCGCCGATCAGGTTGAAGGACGCATAGGCCGGCAGGAAGCCGTTGCGACTCCAGGATTGCAGCAAATGATCACCGCAGGCGCGGATCGCGCTGTCGATGTCGGCGAGCCGCGGTGTTTGCGCGGGCGCCACCCAGCTCGGCGGACGCGGGTGCTCCAGCCGGATGGTGTCGATCAACTCGGCGATCGGCGCGCCGATCGCAGCCCAATCCGGCTCGGCATCGTCGCGGGCGCTGATCAGGGCGTCGCGAACGGCGCGAAACCGCACCGGGTCGTGCAGCTCCGGCAGACCGGCCTTGCGCAGCAGCGGCCGCAGCGCCGGGTTGGCGAGCGCGGTCTTGTAGAATTTGGAGATGTGCGGATCGCCGTGCTTGTGACCGAGGAACACCGGATCGCACAGGTCGTACAGCGTCGGCGCTTGTTTCCGGGCGGTCAGCGCGCGGTACGCCGCGCCGGCCATCTTCAGCACATCCATGATCGTCTTCCGCGCGCTCTGACACGTTCGAGCCGACGAGGAATCGCATGGACGGACCGGGAATACAAACCCGCGGCTGTCGCTCGGCTGGCTCTCGTCGGATGGCGCGAGGCGTAGGACAGATTGCGGCGCCTGCCCAAGATGATTTTTGTCGCAGCAAGATCAGCCAAGAATTCGCGGACCATAGTGAGGCTTTTGTCCCCTCTGAGCGGGTTAAATCTCGTTCGGACGTCGCTCGGCCAAGATCACTGGAACCGGAACACCATCGCCGTTGGCGGGTTCGACGCTCCGTCGTCCTGCCCGCTTGCCTGAACGTCCTGAACTGTTTAAGGGATTGTTATTGTGCGACGCCGCAAATTGAGCGCAATTCATACGCAAAAGACCCGCTCATCCATGAACCTGAACGGCAGCGACGCGACGAACGCCTGCGCGCGCCGATAAGGACGATTTGACGATGGCAATCCGGTTGCATCGCTTTTCCCGGCGGACCCTCACGGCTGCTGCTGCCTTGGTGGGCGTGGTGTCGCTGGCGATCGGCGCGCATGCGGCGCTGTACAAGCGCCCGGTCGATACGGCGCGTGCCGCAGCCCCGACGACCGTCGACGCCAAGGCGACCTCGTCGCGGTTGGCCCTGGTCATCGGCAACGCCCATTACCCCGATGCCGCTTCGCCGCTGCTGCAGCCGATCAACGATGCCCGTTTGCTCAGCGCCTCGCTGCGCCATGAAGGCTACGACGTCGACATGATCGAGGACGCCAGCCGCGACGACATCCTGCGCGCTGTCGCGCGGATCAAGGCCCGCGCGGCTAAGGACGCGACCGTGATGCTGTTCTTCGGCGGCTACGGCATTCAGTCCGGCCGCGACAACTACATGATTCCGGTCGACGCCACGATCTGGACCGAGGCGGACGTGCGCCGCAGCGGCGTCAGCGTCGAGCAGGTGCTGGCGGAGATCAAGGCCGCCGGCGCTCACACCAATCTGGCGGTGCTCGACGCGTCGCGCCGCAATCCCTATGAGCGCCGCTTCCGCGCCTATTCGCACGGGCTGGCGCCAATCGAGACGCCGGCCAATGCGCTGGTGCTGTCCTCGGCGACGCCGGGGCAGGTGGCGGACGACAATGACGCTCCCAACAGCATGGTGGTCGGGGAGCTGATCGGTTCGCTGTCGTCGCCGGCAAGCGCGGAAGCCGCTTTCGCCAAGGCGCGGCAGGCGGTGATCAAGGCGACCAATGGCGCCCAGGTGCCGTCGATGACCTCGTCGTTGGTCGCGGACGTGCCGCTGGTGCCGGTCGCCGACGCGACGCCCAACACCGGCGGCTGAGCGTTCGGTCCGATAATCTCTTTTTGAAAACGAAAAGGCCTGACGCGGCGTCCGCGTCAGGCCTTCGTCGTTGAGAGTGTGTGCCGCTTAGTTGGACTGCAGCACGAAGCGGCGGTTGTCCTTCTGCACCGGGCGCGCGTTCATCGGATACAACTTGGCGAACGCCGCAACGTCTTCGGCCGCGACCGTGATCGGATCGGTCAGCACCATCCAGTCGACGACCTCCGAGCACGGCGGCGTCGTCAGCGACCCTTCATAACGGTAGTAACCGAGCTTGGCCGGCAGCAGCGCGTTCGGATTGATCCCAGCATCGGCCTTCACCGCGGGACCTTCGCTCTGCGGCATGGTCGCGACGATCTTGGCGAACGCCGCGTTGGCGGCGCCTTCCTGCATCAGCACGCCGACCACGCCGAGCGTGCCGGAGTCCATGCGGTGGACGAAGTGCACCTCCATCGGGAACGACTTGCCGTCGATCTGATGCTCGCTGGGACGGTGGAAGTGGAATTGCACCAGCTTGAAAGTCGCGCCGCCGAGCTTGAGCGTCGAGCCTTCGGCCACGTTGAGCTGGATGGTATGGCCGTTGTTGATGATGGTATCGGCCGTATCGGCCCACTGCACCTGCAGCGGAAACAGATTGGCGCTGACGGTCGAGCGGATGTCGACCGGCGATTGCTGCACCCCGATCGAGCAGATCTGGTTGGCGGGATCGAGCTCGCCCCATTTGGCCGGGCCGCCTTCACCCTCATAGCCCCAATGGTGGGCGCCTTCGGCGGCAGCGCCGGCGGTGGCGCAAAGCGGACATAGAGCGAGGCCAGCAAAGGCCTTCAGGATATTGCGACGGTCCATCGACGTCTCCCGGGTTGATGCGCGGGAACTAGCATTGCCCGACGACGGAGCAAAGGGAAGTGGGACGAATGAACGACGCTTTTTGATTACTGACTGGCCCAGACGATTCGGCCGATCCATTCGATCTCTGACGGTGCCAGAGTCCGGTCGGGATGGCTGGGATTGAGAGAAGCCAGTTCGACCACCTTGGCGGTGCGCCGCTTCAACTCCTTCACCATCACTTCACCTTTGGTGGTTTTAACCACCACGCGGTCGCCGCGATGCACGGTGGCGCTCGGCGATACCACCACGATGTCGCCGCTGCGATACGCGGGCTTCATCGAATCGCCGGAGATTTCCAGCGCGTAAGCGTGCTCGTCGGTGATCGACGGCAGCCCGACTTCGTCCCAGCCCTTGCCGACCGGAAAGCCGCCATCGTCGAAATAACCGCCGGAGCCGGCCTGAGCGAGGCCGAGCAGCGGGACCGACTGCACCACCCGCGGCCGATCGTGAATCAGTTGCACGAACGTATCGATCGCGGTGTTGGTGGCCTGCAGCGCTTTGGCGACTGATTCGGTCGAAGGCCAGCGCTCGCGGCCGTCATTGGTGATGCGCTTCGATTTGTTGAATGTCGTGGGATCGAGGCCGGATTTCTTCGCGAGTCCCGAGGGGGAGAGGCCGGCGCGTTCGGCCAGCCGGTCGAGCGCAGTCCAGATCTGATCATGCGTCAGCATTTGCATCGGAAGGCACCCCGGACGCGCCGTCGGATCCGGCGCGAGAAACGGACTTACGACTAGGAATTATTGCCTTAATTGAAGGCGTTATGCAATCCCGTCCGGCGACAAAACCGCAAGCTCTTGCGAAGCCTCAGGACGGCCGATACGGTCGCCCGCACAGGTCCGGGATCGTCCGGGGCGACCAAGGGTGTGCGGATCCGCTATGCCGGATTCGGCTTTGCCCTTCCGACGTGCGCAACTTATTGTTTGAGCGGATGTTTCGGTTGCCCGGGGAGTTGCGGGCCCGATTGCCGCCCGACCCAACAACCAGCCGCAACGACGGGAATTCGCGCCCTTGCGCACGATTTACAAGATCTGTGACGCGGCGGCCTGGCGCGGCGCCGAACAGGCCGGCCGCTACGGCGGCAGCGCCCACGACGCCCGCGACGGCTTCATCCATTTCTCGACCGCGCCGCAGCTCGCCGGGACACTGGCCAAGCACTATGCCGGCCAGACCGGCCTGAAGCTGATCGCGGTCGATGCCGAGGCGCTCGGCGACCTGCTGCGCTGGGAGCCGTCGCGCGGCGGCGAGCTGTTTCCGCATCTCTATGGCGAGCTTGCACTGTCGGCGGTGACCGGCGTGCAGGATCTGGTCACGCGCCCCGACGGCAGCCACGTCGTGCCGGAGCTCGCGTCGTGATTCGCGCGTTCGATGCCGTCTCGCTGCCGCTGCTGCGCTGGCTCGATCCGGAGGATGCGCACCGGCTGGCGATCCAGGGCCTGAAGCTGTGGCCGCCGGTCAAGCCGCGCCCCGATGATTCCAAGCTCGCGGTGCGTGCGTTCGGGCTCAACTTTTCCAATCCGGTCGGCATCGCCGCCGGCTTCGACAAGAACGCCGAAGCGCCCGACGCCCTGCTCCGGCTCGGCTTCGGTTTCGTCGAGGTCGGCACGGTGACTCCGAAGCCGCAGGCCGGCAATCCAAGGCCGCGGCTGTTCCGGCTCGAGCGCGACGAAGCGGTGATCAACCGCATGGGCTTCAACAACGAGGGCGCCGAGGTGGTGCTGCGCCGGCTGGCGGCGCGCGCGCAGTATGGCGGCATTGTCGGCGTCAATGTCGGGGCCAACAAGGATAGCGACGATCGGGTGGCGGACTACGTCAAGCTGATCGAGACCTTCGCGCCGCTGGCGAGCTACTTCACCGTCAACGTCTCGTCGCCGAATACGCCCGGCCTGCGCAATCTGCAGCAGGCGGCGGCGCTCGACGATCTGCTGGCGCGGGTGATCGATGCGCGCGAGCGGGTGCGGGCGGCGGCCGGCGATACGCCGGTGCTCCTGAAGATCGCGCCCGATCTGTCGCTCGGCGAACTCGACGACGTCGTGCATATCGCGAGGTCACGCCGGGTCGACGGCATGATCGTCGCCAACACCACCCTGTCGCGCTCGCCGACGCTGCGCGAGCGGACCAAGATGAACGAGCAGGGCGGGCTGTCGGGCCGGCCGTTGTTCCGGCTGTCGACCCGGATGGTGGCGGAGACCTATGTGCGCGCCGAGGGTGCGTTCCCGCTGATCGGCGTCGGCGGCATCGACTCTGGCGGCGCGGCGCTGACCAAGATCCGCGCCGGCGCCACGCTGGTCCAGTTGTATTCGGCGCTGGTCTATAAGGGCCTCGGCCTGGTTGAGAGCATCAAGGCCGACCTCGCCTCGACGCTGCTCCGCACCGGCCGCGATTCGCTGGCCGAAATCGTCGGCGCCGATGCCCCGATGATCACTGCGGAAGAGTGGCCGGTTTGAGTGACCTGTTATTTTCACCACCGGCGTCATTCCGGGGCGCTCGCGCAGCGAGCGAACCCGGAATCCCGTAGTTGCTTGGGCAGATGAGATTCCGGGTTCGCGCTGCGCGCGCCCCGGAATGACTAGGACCTTACTACAGAGGCACGATCAGTCCGTCGCTCGCCGCCATGTGCGGGACGGTGTCGAGCTTGTGCAGCACCTCGTCGCCCATGTGGGTGAGGATCACGCGCTTCGGATTGATTTCCGGCAGATGCGTTTCCAGCGCCTTCAGGCTGATGTGGTTCTTTACCGTGCGCTCGTAGGTATAGGCCTCGCAGATGAAGAGGTCGGCGTCGTGCGCGGCTGCGACCAGCTGATCGGTCCATTGCGTATCGCCGCTGTAAGCGAGGATGCGGCCCTCCGCTTCGATCCGATAGGCGAAGAACGGCCCGCCGGAATCGCCGTGCACTACCGGAAACGGCGTCACCGTCACGGCGCCGAACTGCCGCGTCACCGCGGGCTCCAGCGCCAGCACCTGCAGATCGAAGTTCGGCTTTGTCGCCGAGGAATACTCGAACATCGCTTCCATCAGCCGCGTCAGCCGGATGTCGATGCCGAGCGGGCCGGCGATCACCAGCGGACGTTTGCGCTTCATGAATTGCGCGTCGAGCATCATGAACGGCAGACCGCCGAAATGATCGGCGTGGAAATGCGTGATCAGGATCAGGTCGAGGTCTTCGCGCAGGATGCCGTAGCGCTTCAGCGCCGGCAGCGAAGTCGCGCCGCAGTCGATCAGGAAATTGACGCTCTGCCCCGAGACGTGAAAGCACGTATTGAGCCGGCCACCGGAGCCGATCGCGTCGCCACAGCCGACAAATCGTACCTGCATTTCGGGTTCCGTCGCACTGGCTCAGATGCCGTCGCCCTGATCTAGGCCGTCTGTGCCAGGAACGTAACCCGTACCATCGCCGGATGCCGCGACCGTTGCGCGCAGGGACGAGGCTGTTCGCCCCGGCGCGCAGACCGGCGCAGCTAAACCAGTTCGACCTTGCCGCTGGCGAGATCGTAAACGCCGCCGACCACCCGCAGCTTCTTGCTGCTCACCATGTCGGCGAGGATCGGCTTCGACTCCTGCAATTGCCGGACGTTGGCGCGGACATTGGCGATCACCGCCTGGTGCCGCAGATCCTCCTCCTTCTTTTGCAGGACCGGCTCGATGCCGGGCTTCATCGCACGGACCAGATCGCCGATGTGGCCGGGCAGGTCGTTGCCTTTCTGCAGCGCTGCGACGGTTGCGTTGACGGCGCCGCAATTGCTGTGGCCGAGCACCATGATCACCTTGGTGCCGAGCACGGCGGCGCCATATTCGAGACTGGCAAGACCGTCCGGCGTGACGAAGTTGCCGGCGACGCGCACCACGAACAAGCTGCCTGGACCTTGGTCGAAGGCGAGCTCCGGCGCGACACGGGAATCGGCGCAACCAAGGATCGCGGCGAACGGCGCCTGACTTTCGGCTCGTGCGGCTCGGCCCGCGGAGAAATCGCGCTCGCGCATCTGGCCGGCGATGTAGCGCTCATTGCCCTGCATCAGCTTGTCGAGCGCAGCGTCGGGCGTGTCGCCCGGCGCGTTCGCCTGCGCCTGCGCGGCTAGCGGCAGCGAGGCTGCGGCGAGCAAGCCGAGGCCGCCGGCCATCAGAGTTCGTCGCGATACATTGCTGCAGCACGTCTCACACATATCCGTCTCTCCCTGCATCGTTCTGTTGTGTTGGAAAGATGGTATTTGCGGAGGGCGAATGTGCGAAGTGTCGATTTCCCGCACGTGATACGGGCATCAATGTCGGGTTAATTCGGCCCGAGCGATTTGATGAAAACTCAGTGCGCCGCGAACGAGGTCCGCACCATCGCCGGATAGCGCAGCGCCTGCAGGCCGCCGCGCCAGACGTAGTGCGATAACAGCGCGATCCATAGTCCGGTGTTGCCGAGTGGGCGGAGCGCGAACCACGACGCCAGGAACAAAACCAGCGACAGCAGCATCAGGTTGCGCATTTCGCGCGCCCAGGTGGCGCCGATGAAGACGCCGTCATAGGCGAACGCGAACACGCCGAGCATCGGCGCCAGCGTCACCAGCCAGAGATAATCGCGCGCGGTGCGGCGAAGCTCGTCGTTCGAGGTGATGAAGTCGATCAGCATCGGTCCGGCAAACGCATAGATCGCGCTGACGATGAGCGCGAAGCCGAAGCCCCACAGGATCACCAGCCGCGTGGCCTTGACGAAGCCCGCGCGATCACGTGCCCCGAGGGTGCGGCCGCACAGCTGTTCGGCGGCGTTGGCGAGGCCGTCCAGAAAGAACGCGCTGATCATCAGGAAGTTGTTGAGCACCGCGTTGGTGGCCAGCACCACGTCGCCGCCGCGCGCGCCCTGCGCGGTGAAGAACAGGAACACGGCGATCAGCGCCGCAGTGCGGATCATGATGTCGCGATTGACCGCGAACATCCGCCGCAACCGGTGCGGATCGAACAGCATCGCCCGCGATACCTTGAACAGCCCGCGGCCGCGCCAGGCGGCGATCGCGAGCCCGATCACCAGCCCCGAGCCCTCGGCGATCACCGCGGCAATCGCGGCGCCGGCAACGCCGAAATCGAACCACAGCACCAGCAGAATGGTGGCGGCGATGTTGATCAGGTTGATGGCGATCTGCACCGCCAGTGCCAGCGTGGCGCGCGCTTGACCGACCAGCCAGCCGAGCACCGCGAAGTTCGCCAGCACCAGCGGCGACGACCAGATCCGGATCGAGAAGTAGGTCTTGGCTGCGGCGCTCACCGCCTCGCTGCCGCCCATCGCGCCGATCAGCACCGCGGCGAGCGGACCCTGCAGGGCGATCAGCAACAGGCCGATGCCAGCCGCGACGATCAGGCCGCGCAGCAGATGCGCCGGGACTTCACGGCTCTGCCCGGCGCCCAGCGCTTGCGCGGTGAAGGCCAGCGTGCTCATCCGCAGGAAGCCGAACAGCCAGAACAGACAGTCGAACAGTACCGAGGCCATTGAGACGCCGCCGAGCAGCGTCGCCTCGCCGAGCCGCCCGATCGCCGTGGTGGCGACGACGCCGAGTAGTGGCGTGGTCAGGTTGGCAACCATCGCCGGCCCGGCAATGGCAAACACCTGCCGGGTGGTTACGGGCGACTGGACGGGTTCCACGGCGGACGCGGGCGGCCGTCAGCGTCCCCGCGGCGTACTGAACAATCGGGTGAGCAGCCAGATCGGGATCACAATCACGGCGCCGAGCAGGAAGTAGCGCCACAGGCCGTTGATCGCATCGAAGCCGAGATCCCAGATCCGCTCAAACAGCAGCCGGATGCTGGTGATGATATTCCACGGATCGAGGCCGATCGCCGCCAGCACGACGCCGACCAGGATCGACATCAGGATCAGACGAAATGCCACCGCCATCGGCGAGCCGCCGAGGAAGCGGGTCATCCTGTCGTCACTGGCCGGCAGATCCCGGATGTCGTCTCGCATCGTCATGGTCCTCGCGCGTCGCTGACGCATCATATTCGGTGCTGGGCAGATGGGGAACCGGCGCCTTGCCGTCAATGGCCGCGGGCGGCGGTCGCCGGCGGATTTACGGTCTCCGCCTTCAGCATCCGCTCCAGCGTTTCCAGCCGGTCGGCGTCCTTCGGCGGCTTGTCCCAGCGTAGCCGGTTGATGCGTGGAAACCGCATCGCCACGCCGGATTTATGGCGCGGCGAACGTTGCAGGCCTTCGAACGCCACTTCCAGCACCAGGCCCTTATCGGGCTCGTGCACCACATGCCGGACGGGGCCGAACTTCTCGGTGGTGTTGCGGCGGACGAAACGGTCGATCTGCAGCAGCTCTTCGTCGGTGAAGCCGAAATACGCCTTGCCGACCTGCACGAGTTGGTCGCCGCCATCGCCGTCGGTCCAGACCCCGAAGGTGTAGTCGGAATAATACGACGAGCGCTTGCCGTGGCCGCGCTGTGCATACATCAGCACGGCATCGATGATGTGCGGGTCGTGCTTCCACTTCCACCACTGGCCCTTCGGGCGGCCGGGCAGATACAGCGCATCGCGCCGCTTCAGCATCACGCCTTCGACCGCATCGGCATCGAGCCCTGCGCCGGCGCTGGCCGGATCGCGGCGGGCGGCGCGCAAACCTTCCCAGTCGTCAAACGTGATGATCGGTGACAGGTCGACCTTGGGATCGTCGAGTCTGGCGATAAAGGTCTCCAGCCGCGCGCGGCGTTCCGCGAACGGCTGTGTCCGCAGGTCCTGGTCGCCGTCGCCGAGCAGGTCATAGGCGCGCAGGTGGATCGGATAGTCCTTCGTCAGCTTCGGCGTCACCGATTTACGGTTCAGCCGCTGCTGCAGCACATTGAACGACTGCACGCGCTTGTCGCGCAGCACCAGCAGCTCACCGTCGATCGCGCCGGGCAGGTGCAGCGATGGCAACAGATCGGGAAAGCTCATGGTGATGTCTTCGCCGCTGCGCGAATACAGGCGGACCACCGTGTCGCCGTGCTCGTTCTGGCCGCTGACGGCCTGGACACGGATGCCGTCCCATTTCCATTCGGCGATGTAGTCGGCCGGATTCATCGCTGCAAAGTCGGTGTCCTCGACCGCATGCGCCAGCATCACCGGGCGGAACGGCGCCGGATCGCGGTTGACCGGCTGCGGGCCGCGACCTTCGAGCCAGGCGAACAGCTCGCGATATGGCGGCTCCAGTCCGGGCCAAACCAATTCGACATCGTGCGGATCCTTATCGCCGAGCGCAGCGGCTGCGGTCTTGGCCAGCCGGGCCGACACACCGATCCGCAAGGCACCGGTCACCAGCTTCAACAGCGCCCAGCGCCCGGTCTCGTCGAGCTCATCCAGCCACCGCGCCAACTGCGCCGGCAGCTCAGCCTTGCCGAGACTATGCAGCGTGGTGACGATCTCGGTGAGCGTGGGAGGAGGAGGGTTGTTGTGGCCGGTGCTGATCAGTTGATTCTGTAAGGCGACATCCTCGCCGCTTGCGGGGCGAGCCCCCTCTCCCGCTTGCGGGAGAGGGTTGGGGTGAGGGCGCCCCAAGGATGGCGTCCCGTCGTGGCCCCCCACCCCCGACCCCTCCCCGCAAGGGGGAGGGGAGGAGGCCCTGCCAGAGGGAGGGGAGTTGCGCTGTGCGTGGGGAGAGGGCCACATCAGCGCCACCGTCTCGGACAAGTCGCCGACGTAATCGTAGGACAGGCCGAACAGCACCGGGTCGGTGCGCTCGGCGATCAGGGCGCGGATCAGGCCGGGCTTGGCGTGGCGGAACGACAGCGCGCCGGTCAGCGCCGCCAGCGCCCAGCCGCGATCGGGATCTTCGACCTCGCGGAAGTAATTAGTGATCAGCCGCAGCTTGTTGTTGCGGCCGGGCTCGTAGCCGAGGCGGTCGAGCAGTTCTGCGAAGCGGTTCATGCGTCGTTCGCCTCGTCGGCGGCCGGCATGCCGACGTCTTCATCTTCGTCGCCATAGCCGACCAGATCGAGCGGCCGGGCGGCGAGGCCCTTGCTCTTGCACCAATGCACCAGCGCGTCTTCCTGTCCATGGGTGACCCAGACTTCGCCGGCGCCGGTGGCCGCGATTGTCGCAGTGAGGCCGGCCCAATCGGCGTGATCGGAGATCACCAGCGGCAGTTCGACGCCGCGCTGGCGGGCACGGGCGCGCACCCGCATCCACCCCGACGCGAACGCTGTGAGCGGATCGGGGAAGCGGCGGGTCCAGAGGTCGGAGGTCGCAGACGGCGGCGCCAGCGTCATGGTGCCGGCCAGCTCGGCCTTCTTGACGCCTTTCACCGGGCGTAGTTCGCCAAGCGGGATGCCGGATACCTGATAGTAATGCGTGATTTTCTCCATCGCGCCGTGCAGATAGATCGGCGCGTCGTAGCCGGCCTGCCGGATCAGTGCGATCACCCGCTGCGCCTTGCCGAGCGAGTAGGCGCCGACCAGATGCGCGCGCTCCGGAAACAGCGCGACGGAGTCGAGCAGCTTTCTGACTTCGCCCGCCGCGTCGGGATGGCGAAACACCGGCAGACCGAAGGTCGCCTCGGTGATGAAGACGTCGCACGACACGATCTCGAACGGCGTGCAGGTCGGGTCCGGCGCGTCCTTGTAATCACCGGACGCGACGATGCGGATGCCGCCGGCTTCGACCGCGACCTGGGCGGAGCCGAGCACATGGCCGGCAGGATGGAACGTGACCGTCGTGTCGCCGAGCCGGATGGTCTCGCCATAGGCGACCGCCTGGGTCGAGCCTGCGAAGTTGTCGCCGTAGCGCAGCCGCATCATGTCGAGCGTAGGCTGGGTCGCCAGCACGGTGCCATGGCCGGCGCGGGCGTGGTCGGAATGGCCGTGAGTAATCACCGCGCGGTCGACCGGCCGGACCGGATCGATGTGGAAGCCGCCAAGCCTGCAACACAGGCCCGCGGCGGTCGGCATCAGGATGTCGTGCGGTCGCATCTTCGCTATATAGGCGGGCGTACCTTTCAAACGAGTCTCATCCCGCCGGGTTCCGTCGATGCCGACGTACCTGTTCCTGTCGTCCGGAAATGTTCTTGCCGACCGACGCTACGACTTTGCGCGCGAGCTCCTGGCTCGCGGCGAGGCGGAGGCGGCAGCCGACCTGCTGGCGCAGGCGGTCGAACTGGCGCCGGAGTTTACCTCGGCGTGGTTTGCACTCGGGGAAGTTCGTCAGGACCGGCTCGGCGACCGCGACGGGGCGATCGATGCGTTTCGGCGGGCGCGCGCGGCGGACCCGCGCGATCGGCACGGCGCCGGTTTGCGCCTGATGCGGCTCGGCGCCGCCAATCTCGATGCGATGTCGCCCGCCTATGTCGGCACGCTGTTCGATCAGTATGCGCCGCGGTTCGACAAGTCGCTGGTCGAGGATCTCGGCTATCGCGGCCCGGCGCTGCTGCTCGAGGCGGTACGCGAGGTCTGCACAACGACAGGCCGACCGATGTCGTTCCGGCGCGCAATCGATCTTGGCTGTGGCACCGGGCTGGTCGGCCGCGCGTTTGCGCCAATCGTTTCCGAAATCATCGGCTTCGATCTGTCGCCGCAGATGATCGAGCGCGCCCGCGCGAGCCGCGTGTATGCGCGGCTCGCAGTGACTGATCTGGTGCAGGGCCTTGCCAACGAGCCGCCGGCGAGTGCGGAGCTGATCCTTGCCGCCGACGTGCTGATCTACATCCAGGACGTGGCGCCTCTGCTCCGCGAAGCTACGCGAGTGCTGCGGCCGGGCGGCCTGCTCGCCGTCACTGCTGAGACGCATCCGGGCGATGGCGTGGTGCTGACGGCCGGGCTGCGGTTCGCCCAGGCGGAAAGCTATCTGCGCGAAGAACTGGAGCAGGCGAGTCTTGCGGTCGCGCTGCTGCAGCACGCGTCGGCCCGCAATGAGAATCAAGCCCCGCTGCCGGGGGTGGTCGTCGTTGCCTTCAAGCCCGACGACGAGGTCCGACGCGTCGAACCCGAGACGCCTTGCGATACCTAGCCGAGCTTTGACAACGGACCGAGTGATTTTTCGTCATTGCGAGGAGTGGAGCGACGAAGCAATCCAGCTTGGTTCACGCAGGTCCCAATTGCTTCGCTTCGTGCGCAATGACGAGGCTGCCGCAAACAAAAACCCCGGCCGCTAGGCCGGGGCTCTGTGTCCGTCGCTGTGAGGCGAAGATTAGTACTTCGCGACCACCGGCTGATTGAAGTGATAGTTGATGCCGGTGCGCAGGATGTGTTCGGTGACCTTGGTGGTGTTGATGCCGGTGCCGCCGAACACGTCGGTGGTCGAGCCGAGGTCAACGTAGAGATATTCGGTCTTCGAGGTCCAGTTCGGGCCGAGCAGGCCGAACAGCTGGAACGGAGTCTCGATGCCGGCGCCGGCAGCCCAACCACCCTTGGTGGTCTTGAAGCTGTAGTTGCCGATCGAGCTGACGATGTCGGACTTGATGTTGCCGTAGGCGTAGCCCGCGGTGCCGTAGAACAGCGTCGAGCCGAGCGAGTAGCCGATGCGGCCACGCGCAGTGCCGAACCAGGGCAGCTTGGCATCATAGTAGGCCTGCGGGCCGAGCACCGAGGCGCGCTGGTCCTTCTGGGTCGAGCCCTGGAAGTCGGCTTCGACACCGAACACCCAGTTCGAGGCCTGCCAGTTGTAGCCGATCTGGCCGCCGCCGATGAAACCGTCCGGCGCCAGGTTGAAGGCGTCGGTCGCGCCGCCGAGGGTCAGGCTCGAGCGATCACGCCCGGTCGCACCGCCGAAATTGCCGCCGATGTACAGACCAGCCCAGTTCGCCGGCGGCGGGGTGATGTAAGTGCCGTTGCCGCCGATGCGGTAGTTCAGACCGGCGCGGAAGATGCTCTCGCGAACTTCGGTGCGCAGGCTCTGATTGCCGAAGAAGTCGGTCTGGTTGCCGAGGTCGAGATACAGATATTCGATCTTGCCGGTCCAGTTGCCGCCCAGCGCAGCTTCCACACCCGATCCGATCACCCAGCCGGAGCGGGTCTTGCTGTTGTCGAACGCCACCAGACCACCTTCTGTGACGGTGGTCTTGACGCTGCCGACCGCATAACCGCCGGTGAAGTAGGCGACCGCCGGGCCGCGCACGAGGCCGACGCGGCCGCGCACGGTGCCGAACCAGTCGAGCTTCTGGTTGTAGTTGGTGGCGAGGCCGTTGAGCGAGGTGTAGCCGTCGCTGGCGCCGCTGCCCTGGATGTCGGCTTCGAGGCCGAGCAGCATCGGGCCGAGGAACGAGCCGAGCTGCCAGTTGTAGCCGATCTGGCCGCCACCGATCACGCCCTGCGGCTGCAGGTACGTGGTGTTCAGCGAGCCGCCGCCCGGATAGGCATGGGTCTGCAGGTTGCGGCCGAGGCCGACGCCGACGTTGGCGCCGATGTAGAAGCCCGTCCAGTCATAGACGGCGGCAACCGGGGCCTTCAGGTACGGAGCCTTGACGGCGAGATCGGCCGCTTGGGCGCTGACGGCGGCGGTGCCAGCCAGCACGACGCCGGCGAAGATGCGTTTCATGGACGGGAATCCCCTCTTAAACCTGGGCGGACATTACGGGGACGGCATCGAGTCGTCTGTACCCGGGCGGCCACACCGGCCGAAAATCGCGGGTAAACGATTGATTGACGCGGTAAATCCCGGTTTTCAAAGTTCCGGGGTGCGGCGACGAGTCGCCCTCCGATTGCCCGCCGCGCGGCAGAAATCTCGCTCCTTGCGCGTATTCGGCGATCATTCAATCGGTTGATGGGTTGCGCGGCTTTCCGCCTCTGCCCAGGATGGCTCCGCCGCAGAAGCGCACAGCGCCGCGGCCGAACAAGAACCGGTCGTTTCGAGCCGGCACATCCAAGGGGAGAGAAACTCGATGAATTTGCGCACCAGCTCCGTCCGCACGTCCGTGGCGGTGATCGCGGCGGTGATGTTGACCGCGGGGGCGGCGACGGCGGCGGACAAGAAATACGATCCGGGCGCCAGCGACACCGAAATCAAGATCGGCCAGACCGTCCCGCATTCCGGTCCCGGCTCGCTCTACGGCGTGCTCGGCCGCGTCGGTGAAGCCTATTTCCAGATGCTGAACGAGAAGGGCGGCATCAACGGCCGCAAGGTCAAGTTCATCACCCTGGACGACTCCTACAGCGCGCCGAAGGCGGTGGAAGCGACCCGCCGGCTGGTCGAGCAGGAGGAAGTCCTGGCGCTGTACGGCTCGCTCGGCACCGCGCCCCAGACTGCGGTCCATAAGTATCTGAATTCCAAGAAGGTTCCGCAGCTGCTGCTGAACACCGGGGCGTCGAAGTGGAACGACCCGAAGAACTTCAAATGGACCATGGCGGGCCTGCCGCTGTACCCGACCGAGGCCCGCATCCTCGCCAAGCACGTCATTGCGGTGAAGCCGGACGCCAAGGTGGCGATTCTGTACCAGAACGACGATTTCGGCCGCGACTTCCTGGGGCCGTTCAAAAAGGTGCTGGAAGAGGCCGGAGGCAAGGCCAAGGTGGTGGCGGAAGCCAGCTACGACCTGACCGAGCCGACGATCGACTCGCAGATCATCAACCTGTCGAAGTCCGGCGCCGACGTGTTCTTCAACATCACGACCGGCAAGGCGACCTCGCAGTCGATCCGCAAGATCGCCGAGATCGGCTGGAAGCCGCTGCACCTGCTGTCGGCCGGTTCGACCGGCCGCTCGATCCTCAACGCCGCCGGGCTCGACAATGCCAAGGGCATCGTGGCGGTCCGCTACTCGAAGGAAGTCGGCGTGCCGCGCTTCGAGAACGATCCGGACGTCAAGGCGTTCGAAGAGCTGCGCGCCAAGTACTTGCCCAACGTCGATAAGGACAACACCATTGCGTACGCGGGCTATGGCCAGGCCGTGACGATGGCCGAGATCCTGCGTCGCTGCGGCGATAACCTGACCCGTGAAAACGTGATCAAGCAGGCGACCTCGCTGAAGGGCTTCCACTCGCCCTACTTCCTCGACGGCATCGACTACAGCTACACGCCGGACGACTACACCCCGATGAAGACCCTCTACATCGCCACCTTCAACGGCACCGATTGGGACATCTCGGAGAAGCCGTTCACGGAGTAACAGCCGCGCGTGCTGTGATGACCCCGGCCAAGCGGAAGCGCGGCCGGGGTTTTCGTTACGGCGACGGCCCCTCAAGGGTGAGAAGCATCGCGTCAGCCAGGCGTCTCGAACCATGATGCGGCAGAGACTGGCAGGCGGCGGGCATTTCTCGCGCGCAACCTCGACCGCCGCACGGCGAATGCCTAGCTTGGCGGGGTGAGCGTCGCCGATTCTTCCTCCGATTTGCTGCCCGACCGGTTCCGCCGCTGGTTCGCCGAACGCGGCTGGGAGCCGCGCGACCATCAGCTCGCGCTTTTGGAAAAGGCACAGGCGCAACGCTCCGCCCTGCTGATCGCGCCGACCGGTGCCGGCAAGACGCTGGCCGGCTTTCTGCCGTCCCTGGTGGAACTGTCCTCTTCAAGCCCGCTTGCGGGGAGGGGGCGGCTTGTCGGCAATGCCGGCAAGCCGGGTGAGGGGGCTGATGAGTTTCACCCGGTTGAACCAGCCCCGCTTGCCGAGACGCCCCCTCGTCCGGCGCCGCAAGCCAGCCTTGCCGCGCCACCTTCTCCCCGCGCGCGGGGAGAAGGAATGGTCCCGCGCAGCGGCGGGCTCCATACGCTCTACATCTCGCCGCTCAAGGCGCTTGCGGTCGACATCGCGCGCAACCTCGAGACGCCGATCGCAGAGATGAAGCTGCCGATCCGCGTCGAGACCCGCACCGGCGATACCCCGGTGTCTCGGCGGACGCGGCAGCGTCGCAATCCGCCGGACATTCTGCTGACCACGCCGGAACAGCTCGCGCTGCTGCTCGCCTCCGACGATGCGCCCTATCTGTTCGGCTCCTTGCGGCGCATCGTGCTCGACGAATTGCACGCGCTGGTGACGTCGAAGCGCGGCGATCTGCTATCGCTCGGCCTCGCCCGGCTGTGGCGGATTGCGCCGCAACTTCGCGCCATCGGGCTGTCGGCAACGGTGGCCGACCCGGACGAACTCGCCCGCTTCCTGGTGCCGCAGCCGGACGGCGAGGCTGTCTCGGCCGACATCGTCGTCGCCACCGGCGCCGCGCCGCCGATCGTCGAGATGCTCGACACCAAGGAGCGGTTGCCATGGGCTGGGCACTCCGCACGCCACGCGTTGCCGGAGATCTACGACCTGATCCGGCGCAACACCACGACGCTGGTGTTCGTCAACACCCGCAGCCAGGCCGAGATGCTGTTCCAGGAGCTTTGGCGGATCAACGACGACAACCTCGCGATCGCGCTGCATCACGGTTCGCTCGATGTCGGCCAGCGCCGCAAGGTCGAGGACGCAATGGCAGCAGGGCGCTTGCGCGGAGTTGTTTGTACGTCGTCGCTCGATCTCGGCGTCGACTGGGGCGACGTCGATCTCGTCGTCAATGTCGGCGCGCCGAAGGGATCGTCGCGGCTGATGCAGCGCATCGGCCGCGCCAATCACCGCATCGACGAGGCCTCGCGCGCCGTTTTGGTGCCGGCCAATCGTTTCGAAGTGCTCGAATGCGCCGTCGCGATCGAGGCGGTAGCCGAGAATGCGCAAGACACGCCGCCGCAGCGCAAGGGGGCGCTCGACGTGCTGGCGCAGCACATCCTCGGATGTGCCTGCGGCGAGCCGTTCTTCGCCGATGATCTGTACGCGGAGATTCGCAGCGCTGCACCCTATGCGGATTTATCCCGCGCCGACTTCGACGACACGCTCGATTTCGTCGCCAGCGGCGGCTACGTGCTGAAAAGCTACGAGCGCTTCGCCCGCATCAAGCAGGACAAGCAAGGCCGCTGGCGGGTTGCCAATCCGAAAGTGCGGCAGAGCTATCGGCTCAACGTCGGCACCATCGTCGAAGAGGCGATGCTGAAGGTGAAGCTGGTGCGCTCGTCGCGCGCCAAGGGCAGCGGCACCACCGGCGCGATCGCGCGCGGCGGCCGGATGCTCGGCCAGATCGAAGAGGGTTTCATCGAAGGGCTGACGCCCGGCGACACCTTCGTGTTCGGCGGCGAGGTGGTACGCTACGAGGCGCTGATGGAAGATCAGGTCTACGTCTCGCGCGCGCACGACAAGGACGCGCGGGTGCCGTCCTATATGGGCGGGAAATTTCCGCTCTCGACCTATCTGGCCGAGCGGGTCCGCGGGCTGCTCGCCGACAAGCGGGCATGGAAGGGCTTGCCGGATCAGGTGCGCGACTGGCTGGCGCTGCAGACCAGGGCGTCGCAGGTCCCGGCCCGGCGCGAACTGGTGATCGAGACATTCCCGCGCGCCGCCAAGTATTATCTTGTCTGCTATCCGTTCGAGGGCCGGCTCGCCCATCAAACGCTCGGCATGCTGGTGACGAGAAGGCTGGAACGCGCCCGCGCGCGGCCGCTCGGTTTCGTCGCCAACGAATACGCGCTCGCGGTGTGGGGTCTCAGCGACATGTCGCAGATGATCCGGCAGGGCCGGCTCGATCTCGATGCGCTGTTCGATCCGGACATGCTCGGCGACGATCTCGAAGCCTGGCTTGCGGAGTCGGCGCTGATGAAACGCACCTTCCGCAATTGCGCGATCATTTCCGGCCTGATCGCGCGGCGCTTCGCTGGCGAAGAGAAGTCGCGGCGACAGGTGCTGTTTTCAACCGACCTCGTTTACGACGTCCTCAACAAGCATCAGCCCGATCATGTGCTATTGCGCGCCGCCCGCGCCGACGCCGCCACCGGGCTGCTCGATTTGCGGCGGCTGAGTGATATGCTGATGCGAATCAACGGGCGCATCGTCCACAAGGAACTCGACCGGGTGTCGCCACTCGCGGTGCCGGTGATGCTGGAAATCGGCCGGGAAGCCGTGTACGGCGAGGCCTCCGACATCCTGCTCGCCGAAGCTGCCGACGACCTGGTCCGCGAGGCGATGGGATCCACGTAGGATGGGTTGAGCGAAGCGAAACCCATCAGACGCGCGCATTGAATCGATGGGTTTCGCTTCGCTCAACCCATCCTACGGGTGGATTGTTTTGCTGGCAGACCGCGCTTCGAACGAACTGGAAGAGGTGCCTGTCGTTACCATCGCCGGCGTGACCTTGGTCGCCGATCTATTCGGCGCGCTGTATTGGGAAGACGAGCGGCTGCTGGTCGTCTCCGATCTGCATCTCGAAAAAGGCTCGAGCTTCGCAATGCGCGGCGTGCTGCTGCCGCCTTACGACACGGTAGCGACGCTCGGACGGCTCGGCGCGGTGATCGCGCGGTTCAATCCGGCCACCGTAATCGCGCTCGGCGACAGCTTCCACGACCGCGACGCTCATGACCGGCTGTCGCCCGCCAATCGAGACATCCTCACCGCGCTGCAGGCGCGGCGCGACTGGATCTGGATTTCCGGCAATCACGATCCGGACCTGCCGTCCGATCTCGGCGGCAGCGTTGCGGCCGAGGTGGCGGTCGGTGCCGTCGCGTTCCGCCACGAGCCCACCGGTGCCTGTGGAGAGATCGCCGGCCACCTGCATCCGAAGGCGAGGGTCAGCCGCCGCGGCCGCAGCATCGAGCGGCGCTGCTTTGCCGGCGACGGCACGCGCGTGGTGATGCCGGCGTTCGGTGCCTATACGGGTGGGCTGAACATTCGCGATGCAGCGTTCGCGAGACTGTTCGGCGGTGCGACTTTCACCGCCCACGTGCTCGGCGACAACCGCCTCCACGCCATTGCCGCCTCGCGGTGTTGCTGATTCCATAACTATCTACGAGTCATTCCGGGACGCTCGCAAAGCGAGCGAACCCGGAATCTGCAACACAAAGTAACCTCGGGATTCCGGGTTCGCGCTACGCGCGCCCCGGAATGACGACGAGAAGAATGCTCACGCCGCCTTGGTGTGAACCTCCTCGCAAAATTCGGCGAGCCTGTCGGCGAGCCGCAACGTCGCCGGGCTGGCTTGCGGGGCGGCGATCAGCGCGAGCTCGGTGCGTTCGATCGGCGGGAAGCCATCGCGCGCGGTGAGTTTGCGATGATCGGCCTGAATTGAAATCTCCGACAGGATCGACAGGCCGAGCCCCGCCGCGACTGCGGCCTGAATGCCGGCGAGACTCGAGCTCGTATAGGCCATGTGCCAGCGCCGGCCCGCGGCTTCGATTGCGTGGATCGCGCGGCGCCGATACAGGCAGCCGCCGGGAAAGAAGATCAGCGGCACCGAGTTGGCCTTGGGGTTGCACGGGTGGCTCTTGCTGTTCACCCAGTACAC
The DNA here is from genome assembly GCF_039642825.1 of Rhodopseudomonas sp. P1. Taxonomy (NCBI): domain Bacteria; kingdom Pseudomonadati; phylum Pseudomonadota; class Alphaproteobacteria; order Hyphomicrobiales; family Nitrobacteraceae; genus Rhodopseudomonas; species Rhodopseudomonas sp. P1. The sequence goes on from NZ_CP088006.1 coordinate 925,768, forward strand.
GCGCTCCGGCCACGCCGCGACCGCGCCGGTGCCGCCAGCTTCGCGCTTGAGCAGCACCAGATCGAGATCGCCGCGTTCGAGATCGCGCTTCAAATTCAGGCTTTGATCGGCGCGGACATCGAGCCGCAGGCCGGGACGGGCACGCGAGAAATTGCCGAGCAGCCGCGGCAGCCGGTACAGCGCGAAGTCTTCCGGAATCCCGAGCCGCACCGCGCCCTCGGTGCTCGGCCGCCCGACCACATCGCGTGCCTCTTCGGCGAGTGCGAGCAGGCGCCTTGCGTAGGATAACAGCCGCTCGCCCGCCTCGGTCGGCAGCACGTCCTTGCCGCTGCGGTCGAGCAGTTGCTGGCCGAGATCGTCCTCAAGCCGCTTGATCTGCTGACTCACCGTCGACTGCGTCCGGTGCACGCGCTGGCCGGCGCGTGTGAAGCCGCCGGCCTCCACCACCGAGACGAAACTGCGCAGCAGTTCGAGATCGAGCATCGCAGCCTCATTCGAAAATCCACTGAGGGTGATTTTATCATTTAATTTCCCAATGACAACGCGAGCCCCTAAGCCGAGGCATCAGGAGACGCTTTCGATGTCGCTTACGCCCGCTGTTTCGCTCGCCTCGCCGCTGCTCAACCCGCGTGCCCTCCAGATCGTGCTGTTCTGCGCGCTGTGGAGCTTCGCCTTCGTGGCCGGCAAAGTCGGCGTCTCCGATTGCCCGCCGCTGATCCTGCTGGCGGCGCGATTCAGCCTCGCCGGCATTCTGATCCTCGGCATCTCGGCGTTGCGCCGCGAGTCGTGGACGTTGCGGCCACGCGATGTCGCGATTTGCGCGCTGCTCGGCCTCGCCAATAACGCGCTGTATCTCGGCCTCGGCTATGTCGGGCTGCAGACCGTCTCGGCCGGCATCGGCGGGCTGATCGTCAGCGCTAATCCGGTATTCACCGCGGTGGCGGCCGCGCTGCTGCTGCACGAGGCGCTGACCTGGCGAAAGGTCGCCGGCCTGGTACTGGGTGTCGCCGGGGTCGCTTTCATCGTCTGGCACCGCGTCGCGATCGGTGCCGAGGCATGGACCGGGCTCGGCTTCACACTAGCCTCGCTGGCGTCGATCGTCGCCGGCACCATCCTGTTCAAGCGTCTGGCGCCGAGTGGCAGCCTGTGGATCGGCAACGGCATCCAGAATCTCGCCGCCGGCCTCGCGCTGACGCCCCTGGCGTTCTCGCTATCGAGCGTCAACGACATCGTACCGAGCTGGCGGCTCGCCGGCGCATTTGCCTTCCTGGTGCTCGGCGGTTCGATCATCGCCTATTGGCTGTGGTTTCGGCTGCTGACGCTTTATGGCGCGACTGCCGCCAGCGCCTGGCACTTCGTGATGCCGCCGCTGGCGATGTTGTTCGCCTGGCTGGTGCTTGGCGAATCGATCGATGGCCGAGATTTGCTGGGTGTGATCCCGGTGGCGATCGGAATCTATCTGGTGACAAGGCCGGCGCGTCCGGCTGTCCCGGCAGGCTGAATTGCCGGTGGAGCGTTCCGCTGCCGGAACGAAGCGGCTTCCGCTACGTTGGAGCTCATCCACTTAGCCGGGATCCCGAGCGTGACCTTTGACGCCAGACGAGAGTTCGACCGGCCAGACTTGATCGATCCAGCCCCGGATGGGGCGCCCAAGGTCCAACGCCTCCAAACCTTCCGGCTCCGCGGCTTCTTCAAGACTCTCGGCCCCGGCCTGATCACTGGGGCCTCCGACGACGATCCGTCCGGGATCGGCACCTACAGTCAGGCCGGCGCGCAGCTTGGTTACGGCATCGGCTGGACCATGCTGCTGACATTTCCGCTGATGGTGGCGATCCAGGAGATTTCCGGCCGGGTCGGGCGCGTCACCGGCCACGGCATCGCCGGCAACGTCTGTCGGCATTATTCCGGCCGCCTGCTCGCCGTAATCGTGGTGCTGCTGTTCACCGCGAACACCATCAACATCGCCGCCGATCTCGCCGCGATGGCCGACGCCACCAAGTTGCTGATCGGCGGGCCGGCACTATTCTACGTGGTGGCGTTCGGTACGATCTCGGTGCTGGCGCAGATTTTCTTCGACTACAAGCGCTACGTCTCTGTGTTGAAATGGCTGACGCTATGCCTGTTCGCCTATGTGGGCGCACTGGCCGCCGCCAAAGTCGACTGGGGACAGGCTGCCGCCGGCGTGCTGATCCCGCACGTCGCGTGGAGCAGCACTTATCTCACCACCATCGTGGCGATCCTCGGCACCACGATCTCGCCCTATCTGTTCTTCTGGCAGGCCTCGCAGGAGGCGGAGGAAGAGCGGATCGATCCGCACAAGAAGCCGCTGATCAAAACGCCACAGGACGCGCCACAGGAATTCCAGCGCATCCGGGCCGACACTATCATCGGCATGGCGTTCTCCAATCTGATTGCGCTGGCGATCATCATCACTGCAGCCGCCACGCTGCACGCCAGCGGCAAGACCGATATCGAAACCTCGGCGCAGGCTGCCGAGGCGCTGCAGCCGATTGCCGGTTCGTTCGCCGAATGGATCTTTGCGCTCGGCATCGTCGGCACCGGTTTGCTGGCGATTCCGGTGCTGGCGGGTTCAGCGGCCTATGCGGTCGGTGAGGGGAGGCGTTGGCCGGTCGGTCTGGCGCGAAAGCCGAAGCAGGCGGTGGCGTTCTACAGCGTACTGGCGCTGTCGGCTGTGCTCGGCATCGCGCTCAATTTCGCCCCGATCAACCCGATCTCGGCGCTGTATTGGAGCGCAGTGATCAACGGCGTCCTGGCTGTACCGGTGATGGTGCTGCTGATGCTGATCGCCCGCCGCCGCGACGCCATGCACGGCTTCGTCGTCCGTGGCCCGCTGCACTGGCTCGGCTGGCTCTCGACCGCCGCGATGGGTGTCAGCGTGGTGGCAATGGCGGTGGGCTATTTGCTTTAGTTAGCCCCATACGCCGTCATTCCGGGGCGGTCGCGAAGCGACCGAACCCGGAATCCCGAAGCTATCAGGCCGAGAGGTCGACACACGTGGCGCTGCCGGGTGCCCTTAAGCCCCGGAATGACGAGTGTGGGGAAGGTTTAGTCGCGCCGGAACACGATCGATGCCATCCAGCCGGTGGCGAGGGCCATCAGGGCGGTGATCAGGCCGTAGATGATGCCGTGCTGGCGCGCTGCGGTGGCGACGAACTGTTCGAAGCCGATCTTGGCGATTTCGAACGAGGTGTCGGTCTCGGTCAGCAGCTCGCCGCCGGAAAACAGCTTGATCGAGATGTCGTAGCTGCCGATCGGCACTTCGGCCGGCAGCGGAATCCCGGTGCGGAACAGCGTCGGGGTCAGGAATTTCACCGCGGTGGTGTCTTCGCGGTACAGCCCGCGATCCTCGCGCAGCCGGAGGAAAGCCTGGCGAAACTGATCGTCGGCGACGACGTCGGCGTAGTCGGTGCCGATCCGCTGGGTCAGCAGCACATGGTTCATGCCGAGCTGCTGCCGGCGCCGCACCTCGGTCGGCGCGATGGCGTCGATCGGCCGGTTGGCGAAGATCGCCAGATAGCTCGGCACCATCAGGAATTCGCGAGAGTCGCTGTTGATCCAGATGCCGAATTTGCGCTCCTTGCGCCGCGTCACCATGTTGGCGCGGGGGCCGAACACGCTGATCACCAGATCGTATTTGCCGGCTTCGACGAACGCCGGATGGTCTTTCTCGATCGCGCCGAACAGCACCAGCTCGCCGCCCGAATAGTTCGGCGTGACGGTGACGCGGGCGTTGGAGACCGACACGATCAGTCGCTCGGCACGCGCGGGCGCAGCGAGCGGCAGCATCAGCGCCAGCAGCGCGGCGGTGGCGATCGTGCGGAGTGAGGTGAGCCGCGCCGTCACGTCGGGCTCAATTCGCGCAGCGTGAACAGTTCGGCAGGGCGGATGCCGAGTTCGATTGCGAACCGCACGCCAACCGCCAGCACCAGCAGGCCGAGCAGCAGGCGGAGCTGTTCGCCGCGGATGCGCTGGCCGGCTCGGGCGCCGAACTGCGCGCCGGTGACGCCGCCAATCATCAGGATCAGCGCCAGCACCGCATCGACGAGGTGGCTGGTGGCGGCATGCAGCACGGTGGCGATCAGCATCGTCACCAGGGTCAGCACCATCGAAGTGCCGACGACGGTGCTGGTTGGCACCCGCAGCAGATAGATCAGCATGGGCACCAGGATGAAGCCGCCGCCGACGCCCATCACCGCGCCGATGAAGCCGATCAGTACGCCGATCGCCACTACCGGCAGCACCGACAGATAGATTTTGGAGCGCTTGAACCGGACCTTGAACGGCAGCGCATACAGCCAGTTGCGGTTGCCGGAGCGGCCTGCCAGCGGCACCTCACCGCGGCTGGAGCGGCGGATCGCGCGGATGCCTTCGTACACCATCAGACCGCCGACCGAGGTCAGCAGCACCACGTAGGACACTGCGATCACCAGGTCGAGCTGACCGACCGAGCGCATCAGCACGAAGAACCAGACGCCAAGTCCTGTACCGGCAATGCCCCCGCATAACAGCACGAACGCGAGGAGAGGATCGATTGCGCGGCGTCGCCAGTACGACAGCGCACCGGAGAATGAGGAGGCGGCCATGTGGCTGGTCACCGAGGCGACCGCGACCGCGGGCGAGATGCCGATGAAGATCAGCAGCGGCGTCATCAGGAAGCCGCCGCCGACGCCGAACATCCCTGACACGAACCCGACCGCGGCGCCCATCGCCAGCACGAGCAGGACGTTGACCGGGAGATCGGCGATCGGGAGATAGAGCTGCACGCGCGGTTCGCTTCGGAGTTCTCGCTGTGACGACAGCATCCCCCGGCTCAACGGCTGACGCTTCGCCCCGGAGATGTTCTTGATTCAATGATCTGGCAACACATCAGACCCGCTCAGCCGGACCGGCATGGCGGACTTCGCGCCAGATCGCGGTCCATCTGAACCGCTGTCCTTGCATAACCGAAATTAGTTCACGCCGGGATTACAGAATCGGTCGCAACCGAGTTTTTTAGGCTCGGTAGCGGCGATCTCGTCCACCTGATGGACGCTGGCGTTAGCGAGCCGCGCGCTTGGCCGCAGCGGCCGGCTGCCCGTCCCAGCCGCCGGCTGGCGCCGCGACCTTGACGGCGGCGTCGGGCTGCGGTTCGGCCGTGAAGGTCTGGATCGCGAGCTTGGCGGCCGCCAGCGACTGCGGGTCGAGGCGCTTGGCGACATCTTCGCGCTTGCGGCCCGCATCCTCGTCGCCCTGAGCGGCGGCGAGAGAGAACCACTTGTACGACTCCGCGAGGTTCTGATCGACACCGATGCCGCGGGCATACAGGATGCCGAGGTTGAACTGGCTGTCGGCAACGCCACGCTCGGCGGCCTTGCGGAACCAGGCCGCGGCGGTCTTGTAGTTCGCGCCCTTGCTGCCGCCGTCGGCGTACAGCACGGCCAGATTGTGCATCGCCTTGGCATTCCCGCGATCGGCCGCGGTCGAATACAGCTTCCGCGCGACGTCGAGGTCGCGCTTCACGCCGAGGCCCTTCTCGTAAAGCGTGCCGATGCGGAAGATCGCCGGCGTCACGCCGGCATCCGCTGCGCGCTGATACCATTTGGCGGCTTCGTCGTAGTTCACCGGCACGCCCTTGCCTTCGGCGTAACGGGTCGCGACTTCGTAAGCGGCGGCGGCGTCGCCCTTGAGCGCCAGGGTACGCAGCGTCGCACCGCCAATGGTGTCGGGCAGCCGCTCGGCAGACGGAATCGCGACGGTGCCGAACTTCTCCGGCGCCGCGCTCGGCTGCGACGGGATTGTGCCGGTGATGTCGCTGGACGCTGCAGGCTCGGTCTGCTGCGCCGCCGGCGGCGTGTACAGCGACTGACGCTCGACCGGAGTCGGCGAAATCATCGAAGGCGGCGGAGCGACCGGCGCGACAGACGGCGGCGCGGCGGGCTCGGTCGGATCTGATTGCCGCTCGTCCGCAGGCAGGCGCTGTTTTTCCGGCGCCGGGCTGGGCTTCGGCGCAGTGACGCTGGCGACCGGCGGCGCTTCGCCGCTGTCGAACAGTTTCATTGCCATCTGGAAGCTGGACAGCACGATCACCACGACGCTGGCGCCGACCAGCAGCGACTTGATCTTTGAGCCGAGCGGCGAGCCCGGAGTGCCGCCGTCCGGATCGGGCTTGTCGCCATCGGTCTTCGGCTTGCCGGGCTTGGCCTTGCCGGCGCTGGCGGATGCTGCCGCCTGCGCGGCGCGGCGCGCGGCAGCGATGAAGCTGGTGGCGTTTGCCGGCTCCGGCTGCGCCGGCGCGATCTCGCCCAGCGCGCTTTCAGAAGCGGCGATCCGTTCCGACGGCGAAGCGACCCGGGCCGGCGGCTTGGTGCCGGGCTCGAGCGGATGGTCCGGCGGCAGCGTGGCTTCCCGGCGAGCGGGCGGCGGCACAGCAACGACCGGCTCGATCTTCTGCGGCTGATGCGGGCCCGCGGCGGACTCGTGGATGTCGTGGAAAGCTCGCGGCCCACGCGGCTCGGGCGCCGGGGCCGGTGGCTCGGCGGCTGGTTTGGCGGCGGCGAATTCGCGCGGCGCGGCAGCGAACGCCTCGACGGCCGGATTGGCCATCTCGGGCTGAGGCTGCGGCGGAACAGGCGTGGCCGCGGGAGCAACCGGGGCCGGCGCGATCGGCGCGGCAGCGAGGAAAGCGGGCTTCGCCGGTTCGGGTGCCGGAGTTGGGACGGGCGGCGGTGCCAGCGGAGGTGTCGCCCGCGCGGTGCGCAGATCGCCTTCGATCATCGCCAGCCGGTCGACGACATGGCCGAGGGTGTTGTGCACCGCCTCGAGCGAATCCTGAGTGTGGCGATCGGTTTCCGACTGGCTGAAGCGCATATCGGAGAGTTCGCGCTTGATGGTGTCGACGAAGCTCGGGTCGAGCGCCGGCGCCGGTCGGCGATCGAGCTCCGTCAGCACCGCAAATTGCGATTGCTGCCGCTCGAGCATCCGCAAAATGTCGTGCAGGCCTTCCTCGACCCGGCCGAGATTGGCGCTGCCGCCGCGCTGCTCGGTCGCGGCTTCCATCCGCTCCAGCAGATGTGTGACGCGTTGTTCGAGATGCGCGAACGCCGACTGATTGTCGTTGCCGATCGGCAGATGATCGATCCGTTCCGACAGCGCCCGTACGGCGCTTTCGAGCTGCTCGGTGGATTCGCTCGGGGCAGGGCGCTCGCGGCTTTCCAGCGCCGCGGTCAGCGCCGAGATGCGCTGCTCCAGGGCGGCGAACGAGATGCTGTGGTTGTCGGCCTGCGCCAGCTGTTCGATCTTCTCGCCAAGCGCGTGGACGTTGGCGCTGAGCTGCCCCAGCGCTTCATTGGAAGCGACGTTGGAGACGATGCCGCGCAGCGCGCCAATGGCGTTCTCGAGCTGCTGGACCGTGCCCGGATCGTCGCTGTTGCGGACGATCATGTCGATCTTGCCGCCGAGATTGCGGATCGCTTCGTCGAAGCCGGCGAGCTGTTCGGCCGGCGTCAGCGAGCGCAACGCGGTGTAGATCTCGCCGAGCGCGCGTTCGATGCCGGCAATCACTTCACTGTCGCTGCCGTTGGCCCGGCTTTCGTCGAGCCGCTGCGCCAGCGAGCGGATCTCGCCTTCCAGCGTTTCGATCGCCTTGCGCGGCATCGCTTCGGTGATGGTCTGGCGGATCTCGGCGAGGTCAGCACGGAACGCGGCGATCGATTGCTCGACCTTGTCGGAGCGCTGCAGCGCGTCGATCTGGCTGGTGATCTTGTGGAGCTGCTTCTCCAGGCTGGTGAAATCCGGCCCGGCCAGCGGATTCGGGGGGGCCATCGCGGGTGCGATCGGCGGCGCAAACGACGCCGGCTGCCGCGGCATCCGGCCGATGCTGGCATCGAGTTCGCTCTGCCGCGCGGCGATTTCGGCAATCGCCTTGTCGAGCGCGTTCGGGTCGAGTGTGGGGGAGGGGTAGACTTGCTCGGCGGCGCGTTCGACGCGCTCGGTGGGCGATTGGGGCGGCACGGCTGCGGCCTCGGCCGGCCGAGCTGCCGCAGGCTTCGGCTCGGTAATCCGCGCCAGGCGGGCGTCGAGCCGGGAAATCGCGTCGTTCAGCTGCCGCGCGACCGGCGGCTCACTGCGCGCCGGCGTGCGGGAAATATGGTCGATCTGGCGGGCGATGGCGTCGAGCCGCTGATGGATTTCAGCGACTTCGGTAGCGCTGCGCTCGGGCATTGCCGGGCGGCCGGGCATGCGCGGTTGTTCGGTGGCCGGCTGCTGCGGGGCAGCCTCGCCGAGCTGAGCATTGATCCAGTCGGTGAGCGACAGCCCGGCGCGCTTGGCGGCGGCCTCGGCCTTCTCGCGCACTGACGGCTCGATCTCCTCGACACTCCACGACACGCGATTCATGCTCTTGTCCGCACCCAAGCCGGCCCATGCCGCGCCCCGCACACCTCCGCGTCGTGCTCAAGCGAACATCGACACGACGCGGGAGTCTGCCTCTGGATCGACTTTTTCCCGTTAGGGTAAATACCGAGTTAAGGATCGGCGCGGACGGCGGTGAAACTTAACGGTCGAGGCAGATAGCTTGGTTTTGCAGCTATTTTGCCGCGCTTTCAGCGGGGCGGGAGCGGCTCGGGAGGCCGTCCGTTACCGTCGGCGTTGCTAACCGCCGGCGCGGGTGAACAGCGCGCTGAGGTCGTCGATGTCGGATTCCGTCACGGCGTTGAGCGCCGGATTCATCACCGCGGTCTGGCCGATATAGGCCCAGTACAGGAACTCCGCCCGCGGCCGGGCATGGCGGCTCTCGACGCCGGACTCGATCATCAGCTTGGACAGGTATTCGACCCGCCTCGCGTCGACCGCGGCGACCATCTCGGCGGCGGCCGGATCGGTCGCGGCGAGCTCGCGGATGGCGCGGTCGAGGCTGCGGTCCTCGTTGAAGGCGAGCTTCATCAGATGTGTCAGCCGTGCGGGGCCGACGATCGCCGCATCGATCTCGCGGAACACCTGCTCGGTGACCCGCTCCTTCCAGAGTTGAAGCAACTGGGTGCGGAAGTCGGTGGCGTCCTTGAAGTGCCAGTAGAAACTGCCGCGGGAAACGTCCAGGCCGGCGGCCAGATCGCCGACTTTGAGGGCGTTGGCGCCATGTCGGGCGAGTGTCCGCAGCCCATGCGCGAGCCAGTCCGCGCGCGTCAGCCGATCTTTGGTATCCGAATCCATGCCGGCACCATACACGTGTGTATTGACACGGCCAAGCCGCGCCGTTAGATGCCATTCAGAGGTGTATGGAGATGATCTGGCAGGCTGCTGCGTTGCGGCCGCTGGAAATCATCACATCGGAGGAGCGCTCGTGCACGCCATGTGGGTCCAAGCGGCCGATGGTCGACCTGTTCCGAGCCGCCATCCCGGTGCTTTGCAGAGATTTGGAGACGTGCCGGCGCCCGAGTGCGCCGCGGCGTCATCGCGCTTGATGTCGCGACCGATGATGGTCGAACATCCGCCCCGCCTTACGTCTTTGCCACAATCTGATCTTGCTCATCCGGAGAACTGCCGATGGCCTTGAACGGGCTCGACACCTGGTATGCCTTCATGAAGTCCCACGACTCAGATGCGTTGTGGGATCTGCTGCATCCGGACGCGGTGTTCGAAAGCCCGGTGGTTCACACCCCGCAGGTCGGGCGCGACATCGTGTTCAAGTACCTTAAGGGGGCAGAAAAAGTGCTCGGCGGCCCGGGCTTCACCTATGTGGGCGAATGGCGCAGCGATAACAGCGCGGTGCTCGAGTTCGAGAACGTGATCGAAGGCATCAAGATCAACGGCGTCGACATCATCACCTTCGCCGACGACGGACGTATTACCCACTTCAAGGTCATGGTAAGACCCCTGAAAGCGATCAACCTGCTGCATCGCTTGATGGGAGAACAGCTGGCGCAGCAATAAGCGCGCCGGCGACTGGTCGAATTCATCTCGCCGTCGCCTGAAGTTGTTTCAGGCGGCGCACACTTCACACCTGATCCCGATCGAGAGAACCGCATGACGATCTACAAGGCCCCGGTTGAAGAAGTCGGCTTCCTGCTCAACGACGTTTTTCAGTTCGACCGCTACAACAACCTGCCCGGGTTCGCCGATGCTGCGGCCGACGTGCGCGACGCGATCATCAACGAGGCGGCTCGGCTGAGCGAGGAAGTGCTGCATCCGCTCAACGCAGTCGGCGATCACGAAGGCTGCACCCGCCACGACGACGGCAGCGTCACCACGCCGAAGGGCTTCAAGGACGCCTACAAGCAGATCGCCGAAGGCGGCTGGATGGGCCTGTCGTCGCCGGCCGAATATGGCGGCCAGGGCCTGCCGATCACGCTGACCCAGACGGTGCAGGAATTCCTGAACTCCGCCAACATGGCGTTTGCGATGTACCCGGGCCTGACGATGGGCGCCGCGGCGGCGCTGACGGTGCACGGCTCGCCGGAGCAGAAGCAGACTTATCTGCCCAAGATGGTGTCCGGCGAGTGGACCGGTACCATGAACCTCACCGAGCCGCAGTGCGGCACCGATCTCGGCCTGCTGCGGACCAAGGCGGTGAAGCAGGCGGACGGCAGCTACAAGATCACCGGTACCAAGATCTTCATCTCGGCCGGTGAGCACGACATGGCCGATAACATCATCCATCTGGTGCTGGCGCGGATCGAAGGCGCACCGGCCGGAATCAAGGGCATCTCGCTGTTCGTGGTGCCGAAATTCCTGGTCAACCCCGACGGTACCGTCGGCGCCCGCAACGGCGTGATCTGCGGCTCGATCGAGCACAAGATGGGCATCCACGGCAACGCCACCTGCACCATGAACTACGACGGCGCCACCGGCTGGCTGGTCGGCGAAGAGAACAAGGGCATGCAGGGCATGTTCGTGATGATGAACGAGGCTCGCCTCGGCGTCGCCGTGCAGGGCCTGGCGCAATCGGAAGTCGCCTATCAGAACGCCGTCGAATACGCCCGCGAGCGGCTGCAGGGCCGGGCGCTGTCGGGACCGAAGGCGACCGACAAGCCGGCCGATCCGATCATCGTGCATCCCGACATCCGCCGCGCGCTGCTGACGATGCGCGCCTTCAACGAGGCGGCGCGGGCGTTGGTGCTGTGGACCGCGCTGAAGAGCGACGTCGCGCATCGCTCCAGCGATGCCAAGGAGCGCCAGGTGGCCGACGATCATCTCGGCCTGATGACGCCGGTGCTGAAGGGCGTTCTGACCGACGGCGGCTTCGCCAATGCGGTCGCCGCCCAGCAGGTTTACGGCGGCCACGGCTACATCGCCGCCAACGGCGTCGAGCAGTTCGTCCGCGATGCCCGCATCGCGATGATCTACGAAGGCGCCAACGGTATTCAGGCGCTCGATCTGGTCGGCCGCAAGCTGCCGCGTGACGGCGGCCGCGCCGTGATGGCGTTCTTCGCCGAGGTCGGCGCCTTCGCCAAGGAGCACGGCGGCGACGAGGCGATGAAGCCGTTCGTGGCGCCGCTGTCGACTTCGCTCGGCCATCTGCAGAAGGCTACCACCTGGCTGATGATGAACGCGATGGCCCAGCCCGATAACGCCGGCGCCGCCGCCACCGACTACATGCACCTCTTCGGCCTCGTTGCGATGGGCTACATGTGGGCCAAGATGGCCAAGGTGGCGCAGGACAAGATCGCGGCCGAGGGTGCAAAGCCCTTCCTGACCCGCAAGCTGGTCACCGGCCGGTTCTTCGCCGAGCGGATGCTGCCCGAAACCGCGCTGCGGCTGACCCGGATCGAATCCGGCTGCGCCACGCTGATGGAACTGCCGGCGGAAGCGTTCTGACGCTTTCGTCAAACCAACGTCGTCATTGCGAGCGAAGCGAAGTAGTCCGAGCCGCGCACGAAGTCTGGATTGCTTCGTCGCTACGCTCCTCGCAATGACGCCTCGACACGCGATTGTTCAATTCGTCCGGCTCCTGTGAGCCCGGACCGAAACGGGAGAAAACGGATGCCCGAAGCCTATATTTACGATCACGTTCGCACTCCGCGCGGCCGCGGCAAGGCCGACGGCTCGCTGCACGAGGTGACCGCGCTGGCGCTCGCCACCGTGCCGCTGAAGGCGCTGAAGGAGCGCAACAACCTCAAGAAGGACGTGGTCGACGACGTCGTGATGGGTGTGGTCGATCCGGTCGGCGAAGCCGGCTCGGACATCGCGCGGTTCGCGGCGATGAAGGCGGGCCTCGGCGAAGCGGTGCCCGGCGTGCAGATCAGCCGGTTCTGCGCCTCCGGTCTCGATGCGGTGAACTTCGCTGCGGCGCAGATCATGAGCGGCCAGCATGAGCTGGTGATCGGCGGCGGCGCGGAATCGATGAGCCGTATCGGCATCGGTGCTTCGGGCGGTGCCTGGCCGATGGATCCGTCGATGGCGATCCCGTCCTACTTCATGCCGCAGGGCATTTCGGCCGACCTGATCGCCACCAAATACGGCTTCTCGCGCGACGACGTCGACGCCTATGCGGTGCGCAGCCAGCAGCTCGCCGCGAAGGCCTGGGACGAAGGCCGGTTCGACAAGTCGGTGGTGCCGGTGAAGGACATCAACGGCCTGACCATCCTGGCCAAGGACGAGCACATGCGTCCCTCGACGACGATGCAGTCGCTGGCGCAGCTGCAGCCGTCGTTCGCGCCGATCGCCGCGATGGGCGGGTTCGACGCGGTGGCGATCCAGTCGCACCCGGAAGTCGAGAAGGTCAACTACGTGCACCATGCCGGCAACTCGTCGGGCATCGTCGACGGCGCCGGCGCGGTGCTGCTCGGCAGCAAGGAAGCCGGTGAGAAGCACGGCCTGAAGCCGCGCGCCAAGATCCGCGCCTTCGCCAATATCGGCTCGGAGCCGGCGATGATGCTGACCGGTCCGGTCGACGTCACCAACAAGCTGTTCGAGCGCTCCGGCATGAAGAAGAGCGACATCGACCTGTTCGAGCTCAACGAGGCGTTCGCCTCGGTGGTGCTGCGCTACATCCAGGCGTTCGAGATCGACAACGACAAGATCAACGTCAATGGCGGCGCGATCGCGCTCGGCCATCCGCTCGGTGCTACCGGCGCGATGATCCTCGGCACCGTGCTCGACGAGCTCGAGCGCACCGGCAAGGCGACTGCGCTGGTGACGCTGTGCATCGGCGGCGGCATGGGCACCGCGACGATCATCGAGCGGGTGTGAGTATTCGATAGCGCCGCGGGCCGCGCAACGCGCGCAGGCCTGCTCCCTCCCCCCTTGCGAGGGGAGGGGAGAAGAACATCAACCGCCGCGCCGCAACGGCTGCTGGCATCGAAGGAGCTAATCAGATGGCCTTCAAGATTTTCAAAGTCGAGACCGACGCCGACGGCATCGCGCTGGTGACCTGGGACCTGCCCGGCAAGTCGATGAACGTGCTCGACACCGCGACGATCGAGGAACTCGGCGCGATCGCCGAACAGACCAGCAAGGACGCCGCGGTGAAGGGCGTGGTGATCACCTCCGCCAAGGAGGCGTTCTGCGCCGGTGCCGATCTGTCGATGCTGGAAGGCATGAACCAGCAGTTCGTCCAGATCCGCAAAGAGAAGGGCGAAGAAGCCGCCCAGAAGATGCTGTTCGACGAGAGCCGCAAGCTGTCGCAGATCCTGCGTGGCATCGAGACCGGCGGCAAGCCGTGGGTCGCGGCGATCAACGGCCTGGCGCTCGGCGGCGGCTTCGAAGTGACGCTGGCCTGCCACTACCGCGTCGCAGCCGACAATCCGAAGACCCGCCTCGGCCTGCCCGAGATCAAGGTCGGCCTGTTCCCGGGCGGCGGCGGCACTCAGCGGATTCCGCGGATCGTCAATCCGCAGGAGGCGATGACCATCCTGCTCAAGGGCGATCAGATCAAGCTCGACAAGGCCAAGGCGCTGAAGCTGGTCGACGCCGTGGTGCCGGCGGCCGATCTGATCAAGACCGCCAAGGACTGGATCAAGGGCGGCGGCAAGGCGGTGGCGCCGTGGGACGAGAAGGGCTTCAAGCTGCCCGGCGGCCAGGTGTTCTCCAAGCAGGGCATGATGATGTTCCCGGCCGGCAACGCGATCTATCGCCGCGAGACCTACGACAAATATCCGGCCGCTCGCGCCATCATGAGCTGCGTCTATGAGGGCCTGTTGGTGCCGATGGACGTCGCGCTGCGCATCGAGTCGCGTTACTTCGCGCACGTGCTGCAGACCAAGGAAGCGGCTGCGATGATCCGCAGCCTGTTCCTGTCGATGCAGGAGCTGAACAAGGGCGCGCGCCGTCCGCAGGGCGTGCCGCCGACCAAGGTCAAGAAGCTCGCCATCATCGGCGCCGGCTTCATGGGCGCCAGCGTCGGCTACGTCTCGGCCAAGGCCGGCATCGAAGTGGTGCTGATCGACCGCGACCAGGAGAGCGCCGACAAGGGCAAGGCGCACTGCCAGTCGGTCATCGAAGGTCTCATCAAGAAGGGGCGCGCCAAGGAGGCCGACCGCGACGCGCTGATGTCGCGGATCACCGCGACCGCCGACTTCAATGCGATCTCGGATGCCGACCTCGTCATCGAAGCCGTGTTCGAGGATCGCAAGGTCAAGGCCGAGACCTACGCCAAGGCGCAGCCGCTGCTGAAGGAAGGCGCGATCTTCGCCTCCAACACCTCGACCCTGCCGATCAACTCGCTGGCCGAAGAGTTCAAGGACCAGTCGAAGTTCATCGGCATCCACTTCTTCTCGCCGGTCGAGAAGATGATGCTGGTCGAAGTGATCCTCGGCAACAACACCAGCGACGCGACACTGGCGGCCGCGCTCGACTACACCCGCCAGATCGGCAAGACCCCGATCGTGGTGAACGACAGCCGCGGCTTCTTCGCCAACCGCTGCGTGCTGCGCTTCACCGCCGAAGGCCTCGAGATGCTGATGGAAGGCGTCCCGGCGCCGATGATCGAGACCGCCGCCAAGATGGCCGGCATGCCGGTCGGCCCGCTGTCGCTGGCCGACGAAGTCGCGCTCGACCTGATCCTCAAGATCATGAAGGCCACCGAAGCCGACCTCGGCGAACAGGCGGTCGATCAGCAGCAGAAGAAGCTGATGGTCGAGCTGGTCGAGAAGCAGGGCCGGTTCGGCCGCAAGAACGGCAAGGGCTTCTACGTCTATCCGGAGAAGGGCAAGGGCCAGAAGAGCCTGTGGGACGGCATTGCCGCGCTGCAGCCCAAGCACCTCGATCCGGATACCATCGACGTCGAAGAGCTGAAGCAGCGCTTCCTCGCCGTGCAGGCGGTGGAAGCGGCCCGCACCGTCGAGGACAACGTGATCGTCGATCCGCGCGAGGCCGATGTCGGCTCGATCCTCGGCTTCGGCTTCGCGCCGTTCACCGGCGGCACGCTCAGCTACATCGACTTCATGGGCACCAAGGAGTTCGTGGCGCTGTGCCACAAGCTCGAGGGCAAATACGGCTCGCGCTTCACCCCGCCGAAGCTGCTCGAGGACATGGCCAAGACCGGCGACACCTTCTACCACCGCTTCGCCCCGAAGAAGCAGGCGGCGGCGTAGTCAGTTGCTGACTCTTTAAGAAGACGGGGGTAGCCGGCCCCGAGCGCGGCCGGCTCCCTCTCCCGCAAGCGGGAGAGGGAGCGCGCTGCCGCTGGGGCGAGGCTTCCTCTTACTTCCAGCAGAAACAACAAGGGCCGGCTCATCGTGATCCGGCCCTTTGTCTTTCGCCGCTACTCCCACTCCGTCATTGCGAGCGAAGCGAAGCAATCCAGTTCAGTGCATCGCGCTGGATTGCTTCGTCGCTTCGCTCCTCGCAATGACGAGCGAGAAACGAAATCCCTTACGCCTTCTGCAGCAGACCTTCGCTTTGCAGCGCTTCCTGCACCTTCGGGCGGGCGGCGACGCGGGCCTTGAAGGCGGCGAGGTTGGGGTAGGGAGCGAGGTCGATCTTCATCCGGTCGCACCAGCTCAGGATCACGAATAGGTAGCCGTCGGCGACCGTGAACGACGACCCCATCAGATAGTCTTTGCCGGCGAGCTGCTTGTCGACATAGCCGAGGTGGCGGGCGATGCGGTCCTTGAAGAAATTCTTGGCGTCCTCGCCGAGCGTCGGGGCGAACAGCGGGCCGAAGCTCTTGTGCAGGTCGGTCGAGATGTAGTTCAGCCATTCCTGCAGCCGGTAGCGCTCCGGTGATCCATTGGCCGGCGCCAGCTTGCCGGAGCCTTCCTTGTCGGCGATGAACTGCACGATCGCCGGGCCCTCGGTCAGCACCGAGCCGTCGTCGAGGCCAAGCGCCGGCACCGAGCCCTTCGGGTTGATCGCGGCGTAGTCGTCGCCGGTCTCCAGCTTCTTCGCCCGGATGTCGACCTTGACCAGGTCGAACGGCAGGCCGGCTTCGCTGAGCGCAATATGCGGCGACAGCGAACATGCTCCGGGCGAATAATACAGCTTCATGGCAGGGGCTCCTCGGCGGGATTGGATTCAGGCGCGCGGGCGATTAAATGCCGGTGCATGGGCAAGTCAAGATTGATGCAGCTGCATACACTAGGCTACAGTCGCCACGGATGGACGAACCGATGAAACGCAAACCGTCGACCGAGGCCACTGCGGCCTGGGTCCGCCTGATGCGGGTCCGGAGCCGGGTGTTGGACGCTGTCGAGCAGGAATTGAAGAAGGCGGGCTTCCCGCCGCTGGCCTGGTACGACGCGCTGCTCGAATTGTCGCGCGCGCCGGGCGGCGAAATGCGCCCGGTCGAGCTCGAAAAGCAGATGCTGATCCCGCAATACTCTACCTCGCGGCTGGTCGACCGGCTGGTCGACGAGGGGCTGGTGGTGCGCCGTGAGTGCCGCAGCGACAAGCGCGGCCAGTTCGTCGAAATCACCGAGGCGGGCCGCGAATTGCAGAAGAAGATGTGGGCCGCCTATTCGGCGGCGATCGAAAAACACGTCGGCTCGAAATTGTCCGATGCCGACGCCGTCCGGCTGTGCGGGCTGCTCGACCGGCTCGGCTGCTCGTGCGACGGCTCCGCCGCTGCGCTCGATGCGCGAGACACCGCAGTCTCGCGATGATAAACAGCTCTCGCTTCGTGTTCGCGGTTGCTTCCGGCCGCGGCTTCCACCACCTCGCGTCGCCCGATCCCGCGCGCTTTTTCCGGACTTCCCATGGCGCGTGACCAGCTCGATATGACCCCGCTGAATTCGCGTGACGAACTCGTCGCGTGGATCGAAGCGGGCGTGAAATCGCCGGCCGAATTCCGCATCGGCACCGAACACGAAAAGACCCCGTTCACGCTCGACGGCCATCATCCGGTGCCCTACGAGCGCGCCCGCGGCATCGGCGCCCTGCTCGAAGGGATGCAGATCCTGCTCGGCTGGGAGCCGATCATGGAAGGCCCGCATATCATCGGGCTGCACGACGTCACCGGCGGCGGCGCGATCTCGCTGGAGCCGGGCGGCCAGTTCGAATTGTCGGGCGCGCCGGTCGAGACCGTGCACCAGACCCACGCCGAGCTGATGGCGCATCTGGCGCAGGTGCGTGAAGTGGCGACGCCGCTCGGGATCGGCTTCCTCGGCCTCGGCATGACGCCGTCGTGGTCGCGGAGCGAAATCCCGGTGATGCCGAAGGGCCGCTACAAGATCATGACCAACTACATGCCGAAGGTCGGTCGTTACGGCCTCGACATGATGTACCGGACCTGCACGGTGCAGACCAATCTCGACTTCTCCTCGGAAGCCGACATGGTCAAGAAGCTGCGGGTCTCGGTCGCGCTGCAGCCGGTCGCGACCGCGCTGTTCGCCAACTCGCCATTCACCGAGGGCAAGCCGAACGGCTTCCTGTCGTTCCGTTCGGAGATCTGGCGCGACACCGACAATGATCGCTCCGGCATGCTGCCGTGGGCGTTCGAGGACGGCATGGGATTTGAGCGCTGGGTCGACTACGCGCTCGACGTGCCGATGTATTTCGTCAAGCGCGGCGACAGCTATATCGACGTGGCCGGCTCGTCGTTCCGCGACTTCTTCGACGGCAAGAACGACAAGCTGCCGGGCGAGCGGCCGACGCTGTCGGACTGGGCCAATCATCTGTCGACGATCTTCCCCGAAGTGCGGCTGAAGCGGTACCTGGAAATGCGCGGTGCCGACGGCCAGCCGTGGGGCCGCCTGACGGCGCTGCCGGCGTTCTGGGTCGGTCTGCTGTATGACGACACCAGCCTCGATGCCGCCTGGGAGTTGGTCAAAGGCTGGAGCGCCGAGGAGCGCCAGGCGCTGCGGGACGAGGTGCCGCGGCTCGGCTTCAAGGCCAAGATCGGCAACCGCTTCCTGTTCGAAATCGCCAAGGATTGCCTGGTGCTGGCGCATGCCGGGCTGCGTCGCCGCGGCCGTGTCGATCCAACCGGCCTCGACGAATCGCGGCATCTGGCGCCGCTCGACCGTATTCTCGACAATGGGCATACCCCGGCCGAGGAGATGCTCGAGAAGTATCACGGTGCGTGGCGCGGCTCGGTGGAGCCGGCTTACGACGAATACGCTTTCTGAGCGCTGGCGGACCAAGACCGCGCTGGCCCGCGCCGTTCATCCGCCATACAGGTTGCCGGCCGTCAGATGGGCCGTGGGGCTGCGCTCCGGATTGGCCTGAGTTCCATCGGCCAAAGTTCCGGGCCTAACGCGAAAGCAAGTGTGAATGCGAAGCGGCCTGCTCAGGGCGTGTTTGCTCGTGCTCGCCGTGGCTGCGGCGGCGCTGTCGCCGCATGCGTCCCGTGCCCAAGCCAATATTGATCGCATCGGCGGCGATTACCTGCGCACGCCTGTGACCAGCGGCGACCCGGCCGAATGCGCGCTGCTGTGCGAGCGCGACAAGCGCTGCCGGTCGTGGACCTTCAGCTATCCGCGCTCGCCCGAAGACGGTGCGATGTGCTGGCTGAAGAGCACGGTTCCGCCGCGCACGCCGAACTCGTGCTGCGTGTCCGGCGTCCGCGGTGCCGGCGTGCTGGAGCCGCGCAACGATTCTAACGAGGTCTCGATCGACCGCTTCGGCGGCGACTACCGCAATTTCGAACTGAAATCGGGGGAGGGCGACGAGGCCTGCAAGGCGGCCTGCGTCGACGAACACAAATGCCGGGCCTGGACCTATGCGCGTCCCGGCTATGTCGGTCGCAACGCCCGCTGTTTCCTGAAAAGCCAGATCAAGCCGCCGCGCCGCAAGGCCGGGTTCATCTCAGGCGTGGTGCGCTGAGGCGCAAAACGCTCTGAATCAATGCACTACGGCTCAATGCACCGCGGTGAAGAACCGCGCGACGCGGAAGCCGGAGAACCAGTCGGTGAGCGGCTGGCGGCGGACGCCGGGATTCCACGAGCCGACGATGGCATCGACCCGGCCGACCAGATCGTCGATCGGCAGCATGCCGACGCCGCCTTCGCTGACCGGCACGCGGCTGTCGGCGGAGTTGTCGCGATTGTCGCCCATTACGAACAGGTGGCCGGGCGGCACCGTGACTTCCGCCGTGTTGTCGAGCCGGCCATTGTCGTACAGCTTGAAGATCGGGTGGGCGACGCCGCCGGGCAGCGTCTCGATGTAGCGCGCGGCGGTCTCATACGAACCGTTGTCGTCCTCGGCGCGGCCGACGCCGTCCGGCGTGACCTTGGCGGCGACGCCGTTGATGAACACCCGGCCGTTGTCGAGCTGCACGCGGTCGCCGGGCAGGCCGACCACGCGCTTGACCCAGACCTGCGAGCGATCGCCGGACCAGCGAAACACCACCACGTCGCCGCGGTGCGGCGTCGCGCCGAACACCCGGCCGCTTTCCGGCACCGACACGTGGATCGGAAGCGAGGCAGCCGAATAGCCGTACGGATATTTCGAGGCCAGCAGCGCGTCGCCGATCAGCAGCGTCGGCTCCATCGAGCCGGATGGCACGTAGAACGGCTCGGCGACCGCGCCCTTGCCGACCAGCACGATCGCCACCACGGCGGCGAGCTGCGTCAGCTGCGAGCCCCAGCGCCGCGCGGTGCTCGCGGCCGTCTCCGTCTTCGTCGTCATCCGCCGGTGCCTCCGACCGTGATCCTGTCCATGCGCAGCGTCGGCTGACCGACACCCACCGGCACGCCCTGGCCGTTCTTGCCGCAGGTGCCGATGCCGTCGTCGAGCTGCATGTCACTTCCGATCATGGAAATGCGGTGCAAATCGGTCGGACCATTGCCGATCAACATCGCGCCCTTCAGCGGCGCGCCGATCTTGCCGTTCTCGATCCGGTAGGCCTCGGTGCACTGGAACACGTATTTGCCTGAGGTGATGTCGACCTGGCCGCCGCCGAAGTTCACCGCGTAGATGCCGTTTTTCACCGAGGCGAGGATTTCGGAAGGGTCGCGCTGACCGGCCAGCATGTAGGTGTTGGTCATCCGCGGCATCGGGACGTGGGCATAGGACTGCCGGCGGCCGTTGCCGGTCGGCTTCATGCCCATCAGCCGGGCGTTCTGGCGGTCCTGCATATAGCCGGTGAGGATGCCGTCCTCGATCAGCACGGTCCGGCTGGTCGGGGTGCCTTCGTCGTCGATCGACAGCGAGCCGCGCCGCGCCGAGATGGTGCCGTCGTCCACCACGGTGACGCCCTTGGCGGCGACCTGTTGGCCGAGCAGGCCGGCGAAGGCGGAGGTCTTCTTGCGGTTGAAGTCGCCCTCGAGGCCGTGGCCGACCGCCTCGTGCAGCATCACGCCGGGCCAGCCGGGGCCGAGCACCACGTCCATCTCGCCGGCGGGCGCGGGCACGGATTCGAGATTGACCAGCGCCTCGCGCAGCGCGCCATCGGCGGCGTCGCGCCAGGCCTTGGTCTCGATGAACCGCGCATAGGGCTCGCGGCCGCCATAGCCTTTGGACCCGCTCTCCTGACGGTCGCCCTGGCCGGCGACCACCGAGACGTTGACGCGCACGAGCGGGCGGACATCGCGGTAGCTCTCGCCATCGGGACGAAGAATCTCGACCACCTGCCAGGTGGCACCGACCGAGACCGATACCTGCCGCACCCGCGGATCCTTATCGCGGATATAGGCGTCGATCTCGCCGAGCAGCTTGACCTTGGCCTCGAAGCCGGGCGCGTCGAGCGGGTTGTCGTCACCATACAGCTGCACATTGGTGTGCGGCGGCGCCACCGACAGGCTGCCGCTGTAGTCGCCGCGCACCGCAGCGACCGCATCGGCGGCGCGGATCAGCGCCGGCAGCGACACGTCGGAGGAATGCGCATAGCCGACCGCATCGTCTTTAACGGCGCGTAAACCGAAGCCCTGCGCGGTGTCGTAGGTCGCCTGCTTCAGCCGGCCGTTGTCGAACGCCAGCGCCTCGGTCTGGCTGTATTCGAGAAACAATTCGCCATCGTCCGCTCCCTGCAGCCCTCGTGCGATCTCACGCCTCACCTCGTCGCGATCGAGATTGGCGCGGTCGATGAGCGAGGTCTGGGCTGGGTTGGTCATGAGGTCCTGTTCCCGAAGTTGTTTGGATCACAAGATAGGCGGTCTGACCTGTTTCTGCGAGGGGTTGGCGGATTAGGGTGCCCGGCGTTTGCAGGCATCGGTTCAACATGCCGTCATTGCGAGCGCTGCGGAGCAATCCAGCTGTCTCCACCAAGCCGGGTCTCAGGGAGACGCGTTCGCGCCCGGATGCCTCGCTTGACAATATATCGTGCGCGATATAAATCATGGTCCATGAAGTCGCCCTCGACATCGTCACGCGCGCCGCGGCCGGCGGACAAGCTGAAGCTGGAGACCCAGCTCTGCTTTGCGCTGTATTCGACGCTGCTCGGGGTCAACAAGGTGTATCGGTCGCTGCTGCGCGAGCTCGATCTGACCTATCCGCAATATCTCGTGATGCTGGTGTTGTGGGAGAAGGATCAGGTCAACGTCTCGGAGATCTGCGATCAACTGTTCCTCGAAACCACCACGCTGACGCCGCTGCTGAAGCGGCTCGAAGCACGAGGGCTGATCCGGCGGCGGCGGTCGGCCGAGGACGAGCGCCAGGTGATCGTGTCGCTGACCGACGAGGGACGGGGGCTGCGGGCGCGCGTCAAGCACGTGCCCGACTGCCTCGCCGAAGCTATGGGTTATTCCGGCAGCGAGATCGCCGAGCTGCGCGACCGGCTGACCGGCCTTCGCACTAATCTGTTTCGTAGCGCCTGATCGGGATGACGTTGAGCACGTTCAGTCCCAATTGCTGCTCTAATATATCGTTCGCGATATAGCGTCGCGCGATATTCCTCCGCCGCCTCTCTCCCACCTGAAAGGACCACACCATGTCAGTCGAGAAAGTTCTCTACCGCGCCGCTGCCACCGCCACTGGAGGCCGCGACGGACGCGGCGTCAGCAGCGACGGCCATCTCGATGTCGCCCTGACCACGCCGAAGGAACTCGGCGGCGCCGGTGGCGCCGGCACCAATCCGGAGCAGCTGTTCGCGGTCGGCTACTCCGCCTGCTTCCTCGGTGCGATGAAGTTCGTCGCCGGCCGGGACAAGCTGCCGATCCCGAAGGATGTCAGCGTCACCGGCTCGGTCGGCATTGGCCCGATCCCGACCGGCTTCGGCATCGAGGTGGAGTTGAAGATCAGCCTGCCGGGCATGGATCGCGAGCAGGCCCAGACGCTGGTCGACCGCGCCCACATCGTCTGTCCGTATTCCAACGCCACCCGCGGCAACATCGACGTCACGCTGACGCTGGTCTGAGCGGCCGGGCCGCCTCGCCAAGGCGGCCGTTGACAACACTGACGTCATCGCCCGCGGATGCGGGCGACCCAGTATTCCAGGGCGCTTGTTGGTACGCCGCGCGCTTGCCACGGAAGCTCTGCGATACTGGGTCCCCCGCATGCGCGGGGGATGACAGCATCATTCTGTTCACGGGCTTCTTGCCCAACACGACGAGGGCTTGCGTTGCGCCGTCGCTCTTGCGCAGGGCGGCCTACGGCAGCTTGTCGTAGCCTTCGCCGAGGCCGTTGAGGCTGAGCGGGAAGCCGATGCCTTCTTCCGGCGTTTCGAAGATGATGAAGGTCGCGGTCTTGGCGTTGCGCAGCTGGCCGAGCAGCTTGTCGTCCATCACCACTTCGGCGACGCAGCCGTTCGGCAGGCAGCGCACGAAGCCGGCGCGGCCGATGTCGGCGTTGTCGAGCTTGAGGCCGAGGCCCGACGGCAGCAGCACGCCGAGCGGTGCCACCACGCGCATCAGCTTGCTCTTCTGATCGGCGGTCTTGAGGATGATGACGGTGAGGCCGGCGTTGGAGCGATCCTCCGCCACCACGCTCTGAATCAGCGCGCACTGCTCGGCCTTGGCGCCGGGCGGGGTGTCGCAGCGGATCTGCCAGTCTCCATGCACAGACCGCACCGCGCCCTGGGCCTGCGCCGTGCTGCTGCCGGCCAGCGCCGCCAGCGCGATCAACCCGACCGCCAGCATGGCCCCGGACGCAGCGCGGCGGCTCGAGGCAAGGATTGGCGAAAGTCTGGCGAAGCCCATCAGAGATGTTTCCGAGGTGGTGACGGTTGAACGGGATGGTCGGCGGCGGGTTCCGACTGACCGGCAATGACGGCGCCATGAAGGCAGCGCGCGCGCCAGCGAATCAGGCTTCCGTGACATCCGGGTGCTTTGCCTACAGCGAGGGGCACATCTGTCAAGCCGGCCTCACAAGACCGATGTACTGTGTCAGCGGCACCGGACAAAATTCTTAACCGATGAGCAGGCCTGGGTTGTTTGCACGCGCGAACCCTCACTCCTGCATTGCGACGTCCCGAGAATTGTGATTTGAAAAGTAGAATAAGAAGCGTTCGCACTTAGGCTACGCTTTTGTGCCGAGCGCAATAAAACTGCACGGCCGGTCACGCCGATACGGCGGGCTCGCTGTGACAAGTCATAGGGAGCGCGGCGGCATGAAGGTGTCGAAGGGGCGTTTTGGGCGGTGGTCGCTGGGACTTGCGATCGCCTGCTGTGCGGCGGCGGTCGGCGGGACCGCATTCGCCGAGATGGGGCAGCCGGCCCCGTGGGAAGTTACCCTGCAACAACCCGCCTCTCCGGTGATGCAGAACATCGTCTGGTTTCACGGCTTCATGCTGTGGCTGATCACTCTGATCACGCTGTTCGTTCTGGCGCTGCTGGTGATCGTGGTGGTGAAGTTCAATGCCAAGGCCAACCCGGTCCCGTCGAAGACGACTCACAACACGCTGATCGAAGTCGCCTGGACGATCGTGCCGGTGCTGATTCTGGTCGCGGTCGCGGTGCCGTCGTTCCGCCTCTTGTTTCTCGAACTCGACATTCCGAAGCCGGACCTCACCGTGAAGGCGACCGGCAATCAGTGGAACTGGACCTACACCTATCCCGACGACAAGATCGAGTTCACCTCGATCATGCTGACCGACGAAGAGCGGGCCAAGATGAATCCGGTCCCGCCGCGTCTGCTCGGCGTCGACAACGAGATGGTGGTGCCGGTCGACAAGGTGGTTCGGATTCAGACCACCGCGGCCGACGTGATCCACTCCTGGGCGATCCCGTCGTTCGGCGTGAAGATCGACGCCGTTCCCGGCCGTCTCAACGAAGCCTGGTTCAAGGCCACCAAGGAAGGTCGTTTCTACGGCCAATGCTCGGAACTCTGCGGCCGCGACCACGCCTTCATGCCGATCGTCGTCCGTGTGGTGAACGAACAGGAGTACGAAGCCTGGAAGAAAAAGCAGCAGGTCGCCTCGCGCATGCGTGACGATTCCTACGCCTCGGCCGCTTCCGCCACGCGCTAAGCGGCGGGATCGCAAGACGTCGAACGGAGACCGCAAGGTCTGAGGTTTTCAAGTCAGGATCTGAAGATGGCAATGGAAGCTGCAAGGGTCGCTCATTCCGAACACGCGCACGACGATCACGCGCATGCGCATCCGACCGGATGGCGACGCTATCTGTACTCGACCAACCACAAAGACATCGGGACGATGTATCTGGTGTTCGCCGTGATCGCGGGCATCATCGGCGCGGCGATGTCGATCGCGATCCGGGTCGAGCTGATGTTCCCCGGCATTCAGATCTTCCACAACACCCACACCTACAACGTGTTCGTCACGTCGCACGGCCTGATCATGATCTTCTTCATGGTGATGCCGGCGATGATCGGCGGGTTCGGCAACTGGTTCGTGCCGCTGATGATCGGCGCGCCGGACATGGCGTTCCCGCGGATGAACAACATCTCGTTCTGGCTGCTGCCAGCCGCGTTCGCGCTGCTCATCATCTCGACCTTCGTCGAGGGCGAGCCGTCGTCGAACGGCGTCGGCGCCGGCTGGACGATGTATGCGCCGCTATCGACCATCGGACATCCCGGGCCCGCCGTCGACTTCGCGATCCTGGCTCTGCATCTGGCCGGCGCATCGTCGATCCTCGGTGCGATCAACTTCATTACCACCATCTTCAACATGCGCGCACCGGGCATGACCCTGCACAAGATGCCGCTGTTCGTGTGGTCGGTGCTGATCACCGCGTTTCTGCTGCTGCTATCGCTGCCGGTGCTCGCCGGCGCCATCACCATGCTGCTGACCGATCGCAACTTCGGCACCACCTTCTTCTCGGCCGAAGGCGGCGGCGATCCGCTGCTGTTCCAGCATCTGTTCTGGTTCTTCGGCCACCCCGAAGTCTACATCCTGATTCTGCCGGGCTTCGGCATGATCAGCCAGATCGTCTCGACCTTCTCCAAGAAGCCGGTGTTCGGCTATCTCGGCATGGCCTACGCGATGGTGGCGATCGGCGTGATCGGCTTCGTGGTGTGGGCGCACCACATGTACACGGTCGGCATGTCGAGCACGACGCAGGCCTATTTCGTCGCCGCCACCATGGTGATCGCGGTGCCGACCGGCGTGAAGGTGTTCTCCTGGATCGCCACGATGTGGGGCGGGTCGATCGAGTTCAAGACGCCGATGCTGTGGGCGGTGGGCTTCATCTTCCTGTTCACCGTCGGCGGCGTGACCGGCGTGGTGCTGGCCAATGCCGGCGTCGATCGGGTGCTGCAGGACACTTACTACGTCGTGGCGCACTTCCACTACGTGCTGTCGCTCGGCGCCGTCTTCGCGATCTTCGCGGGCTGGTACTACTGGTTCCCGAAGATGACCGGCTACATGTACAACGAGACCATCGGCAAGCTGCACTTCTGGCTCACCTTCATCGGCGTCAACATGGTGTTCTTCCCGCAGCACTTCCTCGGTCTGTCGGGGATGCCGCGGCGCTATGTCGATTATCCGGACGCGTTCGCCGGCTGGAATCTGGTGTCCTCGATCGGCTCCTATATCTCCGGCTTCGCCGTGCTGGTCTTCCTGTACGGAATGGCGCTCGCCTTCATCCGTAAGGAGCGTGCCGCCGACAATCCGTGGGGTGCCGGCGCCACCACGCTGGAGTGGACGCTGTCGTCGCCGCCGCCCTTCCATCAGTTCGAGGTGCTGCCGCAGGTGCGCTGAGGCGGTGTTGGAACCTGCATCCGCCGCCGTTGTTGCGGCAGCGGATGCAGCTCGAAAGAAGAGGTGAGCCCGTGTCGGTCATCGACGTCAATCCGATCCCGCTTGCGCCCCGGATCTCCGAAGCCGGCGTCGCGGACTACATCGCCCTGCTGAAGCCCCGGGTGATGTCGCTGGTGGTGTTCACCGCTCTGGTCGGGCTGTTGATGGCGCCGGGCAGCTTCCATCCGGTGCTGGCGATCACCGCGATCATCTGCATTGCGGTCGGCGGCGGCGCCGCCGGCGCGCTGAACATGTGGTACGAGGACGACATCGACGCAAAGATGACGCGTACCGCCAACCGTCCGATCCCGCGCGGTCGGGTGACGCGGCCGGAGGCGCTGACCTTCGGCTTGACCCTGGCGTTCTTCTCGGTGGTGACGCTCGGCATCCTGGTCAATTGGATCGCCGCCGCGCTGCTCGCCTTCACGATCTTCTTCTACGTCGTGATCTACACGATGTGGCTGAAGCGCTGGACCGCGCAGAACATCGTGATCGGCGGCGCAGCCGGTGCGCTGCCGCCGGTGGTGGCATGGGCCTCGGTCACCGGATCGCTGGCGGTCGAGCCGATCCTGCTGTTCCTGATCATCTTCTTCTGGACGCCGCCGCATTTCTGGGCGCTGGCGCTGTTTCGGAACGACGACTACGCCCGCGCCGGCGTGCCGATGCTGCCCGTGGTCGCTGGCCCCGATCACACGCGGCTGCAGATCCTGCTCTACACCGTGGCGCTGGTCGCGGTGGCGGCGGCGCCGTGGCCGCTCGGGTACTTCGATGCAATTTACGGCGTGGCGTCGCTGGCGCTCGGCGGCTGGATGCTGGTGCTGGCGGTGCGGGTGTATCGCCATCGCTCCGGCAGCGCAGCGCTGCGCGCGACCCGCAATCTGTTCAAGTTCTCGATCCTGTATCTGTTCGCGCTGTTTGCGATCCTCCTGGTCGAGGTCGTCGCCGCGGCCGTGCTGCGGTTGATCGGCTGATGGAGGGCGCGATGGAGCCAGCTCATAAGACGCCGCCCGGTATCGTCCTCACCGATGCGCAGAAGAAGCGTCAGCGCGAACGCTCGATTGCGATCGCGGTGGCGCTCGGCGTGCTGGTGGTGCTGTTCTTCGCCGTGACGCTGGTCAAGGGACCGGCGGTGCTGCACCGGCCGATGTGAGAAAGGTGCCGCCGATGTCGCCACCGCTTCCGCAAGCTCCGCAGCAGCCGGCGCCGCGCCGCGGCCTCGGGCGCGACACAGCGGTGGCGGCGGCGTGCGGTCTGGTGGTCGCCCTGATGGTCGGGGCGTCGTTCGCGGCGGTACCGTTCTATAACTGGTTCTGCCGCACGACCGGCTTCAACGGCACCACGCAGGTGTCACGCGCCGCGCCGAGCTCGGCGCCGCTCGACCGCACCGTCACGGTCAGCTTCGATTCCAACGTCAACGGGCTGCCGTGGAAGTTCGAGCCGGAGCAGCGCGACATCGAGGTGCCGATCGGCAAGGTGGTGACGGTGTATTACCGCATCACCAATCTGTCGCGATCCGACACGGTCGGGCAGGCGGCCTATAACGTCACGCCGCTGACGGTCGGTTCCTACTTCACCAAGATCAACTGCTTCTGCTTCACCGAGCAGACGCTTGCGGCCGGCGAGAGCCGCGACATGCCGGTGGTGTTCTACATCGATCCGGCGTTCGCTGCC
Source organism: Rhodopseudomonas sp. P1 (assembly GCF_039642825.1). Lineage (NCBI taxonomy): Bacteria > Pseudomonadati > Pseudomonadota > Alphaproteobacteria > Hyphomicrobiales > Nitrobacteraceae > Rhodopseudomonas > Rhodopseudomonas sp. P1. The sequence continues at coordinate 953,885 of NZ_CP088006.1, forward strand.
GATTCGGAGAACGACACCGTCAAGACCATCACTCTGTCCTACACCTACTACCCGGTGCGCGATCCGGCGCCGAAGCCGGTGGCTTCAAGCGAACCGGCACCGCGCAAGGGCAATCTCTGACAGGAAACGCAGCAACAAAAACGACCGGGACACGCATCACCATCCCGGAGGGATCGAAACGGAGAGCGACAATGGCCACGGCGCACGTCAAGCACCACGACTATCATCTCGTCGATCCGAGCCCCTGGCCGTTCGTCGGGTCGGTGTCGGCGTTCATCATGGCGTTCGGCGCGGTGTCCTGGATGCACCATTTGTATCAGGGCGCCCCGATCGTGTTCGGCGTCGGCGTGATCGGCGTGCTCTACACCATGGCGAGCTGGTGGAGCGACGTGATCCGCGAGGCGCAGTATCAGCACGATCACACCCGCGTGGTGCAGCTCAGCCACCGCTACGGCATGATCCTGTTCATCGCCTCCGAGGTGATGTTCTTCGTCGCCTGGTTCTGGGCCTACTTCAACGCAGCGCTGTTTCCGGCCGATCCGGTCCACGCCACCCGCGAGGCGTTGTTCGGCGGGGTGTGGCCGCCGAAAGGCATCGAGACCTTCGATCCCTGGCACCTGCCGCTACTCAATACGCTGATCCTGCTCACCTCAGGCACCACGGTGACCTGGGCGCACCATGCGCTGCTGCACAACGATCGCAAGGGTCTGAAGCAGGGGCTGATCTGCACCATCCTGCTCGGCGCGACGTTCTCCTGCGTGCAGGCCTACGAATACAGCCACGCCACCTTCTCGTTCGCCGGCAATGTCTACGGGGCCACCTTCTTCATGGCGACCGGCTTCCATGGCTTCCACGTGCTGGTCGGCACCATCTTCCTGCTGGTGTGCCTGATCCGCGCCTATGCCGGTCACTTCACGCCGAAGCAGCATCTCGGCTTCGAATTTGCCGCCTGGTACTGGCATTTCGTCGACGTCGTCTGGCTGTTCCTGTTCGTCTGCATCTACGTCTGGGGCCACGGCGCCTCGGCGATGGCGCACGGCGCGCATTGATGCCCTCGGCCACGTTCGTCATTGCGAGCGAAGCGAAGCAATCCAGAGCTGCGTCTCGGAGCCCCTGGATTGCTTCGTCGCTTCGCTCCTCGCAATGACGCCAAATGGAGACGTCTTCGCCCACCATCCTGCAGAGCGCGCTCCGCGGCCTTGCGTGCCGCTGTCCGCGTTGCGGGGAGGGGCGGCTGTATGCCGGGTTCCTGACGCTGGCGCCGCGCTGCGAGGTCTGCAGTCTCGACTTCGGCTTCACCGATGTCGGTGACGGCGCGGCGGTTTTCACCATCCTGATCGGCGGCGCCATCGTGGTGCTGTGCGCGTTGATCGTCGAGGTGAAGTATCAGCCGCCGTTCTGGCTGCACGCAGCGCTCTGGTTGCCGCTGGTGGTGATCACGACGCTGGTGCCGCTGCGCTCGATCAAGGCGCTGTTGATCGCCCTGCAGTTCTACCACAAGGCGCAGGAGGGCCGCCTCGTCGGTCGCGAGCCGCAATGACGGCGGAGGCCGCGCGCCGGCGCAGCATCGCCGGGATGAGCCTGATCGCGCTGACGATGGTGGCGGTGCTGCTATCGCTGGGGATCTGGCAGTTGCAGCGGCGCGACGAGAAGCATCGGCTGATCGCGGCGCTGAGTGAGCGGCTGGCAGCCGAGCCGGTCGCGCTGCCCGCCGCGCGCGACTGGCCGGCGCTCGATCCGCTGAACGATGAATTTCGCCGCGTCCGCTTCACCGCGACCTATCTGAAACTGCCGGACGTGATGGTGTATTCGTCCGGCTCGGCGGTTCGCGACGACGTCGCCGGTCCCGGCACCTGGGCGTTCCTGCCGGCGCGGCTGGCGGATGGGCGCATTGTGGTGATCAACGCCGGCTTCGTGCCCAACACCATGCAGGAGCGCGGCGCCGAGGATCGCGTGGTGCAGCCGTTGCTGGGCGGGGAGACGGCGACGCTGACCGGGTATTTGCGATTTCCCGAGCAGCCCGGCCTGTTTGCGCCGGCCCCAAATCTCGACAACCGGCTGTGGTTCAGCCGCGACGTGCCGGCGATGGCCGCTGCGCTCGGTTGGGATAAGCCGGCCGAGATTGCGCCTTTTTACATCGACTTGGAAGCACCGATGCCGGCCGGCGGTGTGCCGAAGCCGGGGCCGCTCGGCGTGCATCTGCGCGACAACCACCTGCAATACGCCATCACCTGGTTCGGGCTTGCCGCTGCGGTGCTGGTGGCGTTCGCGTTCTGGCTGCGCGGCCAGGGACGGCAGGTGGCAGTGCCGCCGGCGAAGGCATCACGTCGCATCGCCTGAGCCCCCTCGGTAGGCGCATCCGCCACAGGGAGCGATTTCCCCTGCGGGTCAAACTCCTTTATGGTGAGGCCGATTTCACCCGCGCGTGAGACTGAACTCGATCAATATCAAAGGCTTGGGCGTTGGGCCGGGCCTTTGGAGGCACCCTTGACGACCTATGTTTCGACCCGGGGCGAAGCCCCGCGCCTCGGCTTTTGCGACGTGATGCTGACCGGGCTCGCCCGTGACGGCGGACTGTATATTCCGGAAGTCTGGCCGCAGCTCACTCCCGATACCATCACCAGCCTGTTCGGCCGGCCGTACTGGGAGGTCGCCGTCGAGGTGATCCGGCCGTTCGTCGCCGGCGAGATCTCCGACGCCGAACTCGGCCGCATGGCGAGCGACGCCTACGCCACCTTCCGCCATCCGGCGGTGGTGCCGCTGCGGCAGACCGGCCCGAGCCAGTTCGTGCTCGAGCTGTTCCATGGGCCGACGCTGGCGTTCAAGGACGTCGCGATGCAGCTGCTGTCGCGGCTGATGGATCACGTGCTGGAGAAGCGCAAGCAGCGCACCACCATTGTGGTGGCGACCTCCGGCGACACCGGCGGCGCCGCGGTCGAAGCCTTCGCCAACCTGAACAATGTCGACCTCGTCGTGCTGTTTCCGCACGGCCGGATCTCCGACGTGCAGCGGATGATGATGACCACGTCGGGCGCTCCGAACGTGCATCCGCTGGCGATCGAAGGGCACTTCGACGACTGCCAGGCGATCGTGAAGGGGCTGTTCAATCACCATAAGTTCCGCGACCAGGTGGCGCTGTCCGGCGTCAACTCGATCAACTGGGCCCGTATCGTCGCGCAGGTGGTGTACTACTTCACCAGCGCGGTCGCGCTCGGCGCGCCGAACCGTGTGGTCGACTTCACCGTGCCGACCGGCAATTTCGGCGACATCTTCGCCGGCTACGTCGCCAAGAAGATGGGCCTGCCGGTGCGCCGGTTGAAGATCGCCGCCAACGTCAACGACATCCTGGCGCGCACCCTGAAGACCGGCATCTACGAAGTGCGCGAGGTCCACGCCACCACTTCGCCGTCGATGGACATCCAGGTGTCGTCGAATTTCGAACGGCTGCTGTTCGAGGCCTCCGGGCGCGACGCGGCGCTGATTCGCTCGCTGATGGGCTCGCTCGGCCAGTCCGGCCGCTTCGTGCTGCCGGATGCGGTGCTCGCCGCGGTGCGCGAGGAGTTCGACGCCGGCCGTGCCGACGAGGCGGAGACCGAATCGGCGATCCGTGCCGCTTGGCGCGAGGCGGGCGATCTGATCGATCCGCACACCGCGGTGGCGCTGGCCGTGGCCGATCGCGACACCACCGATTCGAGCGTGCCGAACATCGTGCTGTCGACCGCCCATGCGGCGAAGTTCCCGGACGCGGTGGAAGCTGCTTGCGGCATCCGGCCGGATCTGCCGGCTTGGCTCGACGGGCTGATGAGCAAGACCGAAACGATCAAGATCATGCCGCGCGATCAGGTGGCGATCGAACGTCACGTGCTGGCGGTGAGCCGCGCCGCCAAGCAAGGAGCCGCCGGATGACCGTCGAAGTCAGCAAGCTTCCCTCCGGCCTCACCATCGTCACCGACACTATGCCGCATCTCGAGACTGCCGCGCTCGGCGTCTGGACCGGCGTCGGCGGCCGTGACGAAAAGCCGGACGAGCACGGCATCTCGCATCTGCTCGAACACATGGCGTTCAAGGGCACCACGCGCCGCACCTCGCGCGAGATCGCCGAGGAGATCGAGGCGGTCGGCGGCGATCTCAATGCCGGCACTTCGACGGAGACCACCGCGTATTATGCGCGGGTGATGAAGGCGGACGTGCCGCTGGCGCTCGATGTGCTGTCGGACATTCTGGCCAATCCGTCGTTCGAGGCCGAAGAGCTCGAACGCGAGAAGAGCGTGATCGTGCAGGAGATCGGCGCCGCGCAGGATACGCCCGACGACGTCGTGTTCGAGTATCTGAACGAGCTTTGCTACCCGGAGCAGCCGATCGGCCGCTCGCTGCTCGGCACCGCCAAGACGCTGAAGAGCTTCAGCCGCGAAAAGCTGCAGTCGTATCTGTCGACGCATTATCGCGGTCCCGACATGGTGGTGGCGGCGGCCGGCGCGGTCGATCACGCCCGCATCGTCGAAGAAGTGTCGCACCGCTTCGCCAGCTTCGACGCCACGCCGGCACCGAAGCCGCAGCCGGCGATGTTCGGCGCCGGCGGCTCGCGGGTCGTGCATCGCGATCTCGAGCAGGCGCATCTGACGCTGGCGCTCGAAGGGCTGCCGCAGGGCGCGCCGACGCTGTTCAGCCTGCAGGTGTTCACCAACATCCTCGGCGGCGGAATGTCGTCGCGGCTGTTCCAGGAGGTGCGGGAAAAGCGCGGGCTGTGCTACTCGATCTACACCTTCCACGCGCCCTACAGCGACACCGGGTTCTTCGGTCTCTACACCGGCACCGATCCGGCCGATGCGCCGGAGATGATGGAAGTGATCGTCGACGTCATCAACGATGCGGTCGACACCCTGACCGACGCCGAGATCTCGCGGGCCAAGGCCCAGATGAAGGCCGGCCTGCTGATGGCGCTGGAGAGCTGTTCGTCGCGCGCCGAGCAGCTGGCACGGCACATCCTGGCCTATGGCCGGCCGTTGCCGGTCGACGAGCTGGTCGGGCGAATCGATGCCGTCACCATCGACACCGCGCGGGAAGCCGGACGCACGCTGCTGGCGCGGAGCCGGCCGGCCGTGGTGGCTCTCGGCAGTGGCCGCGGTCTCGACAGAGCTGTCAGCTTTGCTGAAGGTTTGACACAATCCAAGGCCAAGACGTCCTATCATTGAGCTGACGCCGCGGGTCGCGGCGTTCGAGGCCCGCCGATTCTGCGGGTCGGGAGTGCCGTGCATGGCGCTGTTTCGTATGCCATCCGTCGGGCCCGCTGCGCTGGCGCCGCGCGGCAATGGGCTGTTGCTGCGCGCGCCGCAGATGGCCGATTTCCCGCAATGGGCCGAGCTGCGCGAGTACAGCCGGGCCTATCTGACGCCATGGGAGCCGATCTGGCCGTCCGACGACCTGACCCGCTCCGGTTTTCGCCGCCGGCTGCGCCGCTATTCTGAAGACGTCGCCTCCGACCGCTCCTACCCGTTCCTGGTGTTTCGCGAGCACGACAACCAGCTGGTGGGCGGGGTGACGCTCGCCAATGTCCGTCGCGGCATCGTCCAGGCCGGCACCATCGGCTATTGGATCGGCCAGCCGTTCTCGCATCAGGGTTATATGACGGCGGCGCTGCGGGTGCTGCTGCCGACGCTGTTCGGCGAACTCAATTTGCACCGCGTCGAGGCGGCCTGCATCCCGACCAACGCGCCGTCGATCCGGGTGCTGGAAAAGTGCGGCTTCACCCGCGAGGGGCTGGCCCGGCGGTATCTGTGCATCAACGGCGTCTGGCAGGACCATCTGCTGTTCGGGCTGCTGCACGACGATTTCCGCGGCTGATTCGGCCGGTCCGGGAGCACCTGCCGCCTTTGGTTCGCCGGCATTGCTTTGCTATAACCCCGCCGGTCGCAACGAATTGGACAGCCGGGTAGGGTGAATGGCTCAGGAGATTGAACGGGTGCCGTCGCGGCACCGGATCGCGCGCGCGGCGCGCGCCACCGTCGCGGTGGCGATCTGCGGCACTGTGCTGGCGGCGACGCCGGCGTGGTCGCAATCGATCACCGATCGTTTCAAGAGCTTGTTCGGCAGCTCCGACAAGGATCAGGCGCCGACCGTTTCCAACGGTCCGCCGGTCGAGAGCCAGCTGACCTGCCCGTCGGTGACGGTGCGCTCCGGCGCCTCGACCTATGCGGTCGGCCTGCCGGGCAAGGAAGCCAGCGGCTCCGATCTGCGCTATCAGGCGGTGATCAGCCGCACCGCCCGCGAGTGCAATCTGAACACCGGCGTCATCACCGCCAAGATCGGCATCCAGGGCCGGATCATCGCCGGTCCGGCTGGTGCGCCGACCTCGGTCGACGTGCCGCTGCGCGTCGCGGTGGTGCAGGAAGGCGTGTCGCCGAAGACGGTCTTCACCAAGGCCTATCGCACCAGCGTCTCGATGCAGCCGGACGGCAGCGTTCCCTTCAGCCTGGTGGCCGAAGACGTCGCCTATCCGGCGCCCTCGGTCTCGGATAACGACGCCTATGTGTTTTATGTCGGCTTCGATCCGCAGGCGCTGAAGCCGGAGCCGAAGGCGCGCAAGCGGAAATAGCCGCGGCGGCGATCGCCGACAGCGGCAACGCTGCCCGCGCCGCGACTGCAAATACAAAAAGGCCGGCGCGATCGCTCGCGCCGGCCTTTGATTTGTAACAGGCGTCAGCTCAGTTGAGCTTGCCGCGGACTTCCTGGATGCCCTTGCTGAGCAGCTCGTCGGCGAGGTTGCCCTTGACCGATTCAGACAGGATGCGCGAGGCCGCCGCCACCGCTGCTTCGGCTGCCGCCGCGCGAACGTCGGCGAGCGCTTGGGCCTCGGCGAGGGCGATCTTGCTCTCCGCAGTCTTGGTGCGACGAGCGACGAAGTCTTCCAGCTTGGCCTTGGCTTCCGCCGCGATCCGTTCGGCGTCGGCCTTGGCGCTTTCGACGATCGCCTGCGCTTCGCGTTCGGCAGAGGCACGGCGCGCGCGATAGTCGGCGAGCAGCTTGGCGGCCTCTTCCTTCAGCTTGCGCGCTTCGTCGAGCTCCGCCTTGATCCGGTCGCGACGCTTGTCCAGCGCCTGCAGCACGGTGCGGTGCACGCCGAAATAGGCGAACACGCCGAGCAGAATGACGAACGCAATCGCGACCCAGGTTTCTGCTTCTCCGAAGATTGCCATCAGCCTCAGCCCTTCAACGAAGCGTCAACCGCGCTGTCCACCGCCTTGCCATCCGGCGTCACGCCGGCGAGCTGCTGGACGATCGCCGAAGCGGCGTCCGACGCGATGTTGCGCACGTTACCCATCGCGGCGGTACGAGTCGCTGCGATGGTCTTCTCGGCGTCGGCGAGCTTCGCCGCGAGCCGCTGTTCCAGCGTCTTGCGCTCGGCTTCCGCCTGCGCATTGAGCTTTTCACGGGTTTCCGCGCCGATCGCCTGAGCCCGGGCACGGGCGTCGGCGAGTTCGGCCTCATAGGCTTTCAGCGCGTCGTCCGCTTCGCCCTTCAGCTTCTGAGCCGCCGCCAGATCGCCGTCGATGGTCTTCTGCCGCTCTTCGATCACACCGCCGACGCGCGGCAGTGCGATCTTGGAAACGATCAGGTAGAGCGCAACGAATGCGATCGCCAGCGACACCAGTTGCGAGGCAAAGGTTTCCTGCTGGAAGGGCGGGAACGGCGCCTTGTGGCCTCCGCCCGCTTCCGTGTGGGCAGTGGTGCCCTTGGCGTCGCCATGACCTTGAGCCACGGGCTTCTCCTGTTCGGCCGGTCGCGACCCCGGAAGGTCAGGACCGGATTTTGGATCTTAGAGGGCGAACAGCAGCAGCAGCGCGATCAGCAGCGAGAAGATGCCGAGCGCTTCGGTCACCGCGAAGCCGAAAATCAGGTTGCCGAACTGGCCCTGGGCGGCCGAGGGGTTACGCACCGCAGCGGCGAGGTAGTTGCCGAAGATGATGCCCACGCCAGCGCCGGCGCCGCCCATGCCAATGCAGGCAATACCAGCGCCAATGTACTTCGCGGCAATCGGATCCATGTAACGAACTCCTGTTGGGGTTGGGTGTAGTCGTTTGCGAGTGGGTCTTTAGTGGCCCGGATGAATTGCATCGTTGAGATAGATGCAAGTCAAAATGGCGAACACATAAGCCTGCAGGAACGCGACCAGCAGCTCCAGCGCGGTCAGCGCGATGGTCAGGCCGAGCGGCAGCACGGCGCCGAACCAGCCGACGATGCCCAGTGCGCCGAGCATCGCCACGAAGCTCGCGAACACCTTCAGCGCGATGTGGCCCGCCAGCATGTTGGCGAACAGACGCACCGAGTGCGAAACCGGCTTGAGGAAGAACGAGATCACTTCGATGAAGACGACCAGCGGCAGGATGTAGACCGGAACGCCGGAGGGCACGAACAGCTTGAAGAACTTCAGGCCGTTCTTGGAAAACCCGTAGATCAGCACCGTGAAGAACACCAGCAGCGCCAGCGCGACGGTGACGATCAGGTGGCTCGACACCGTGAAGGTGTAGGGCACGATGCCGATCAGGTTCGATACGGCGATGAACATGAACAGCGAGAACACCAGCGGGAAGAACTTCAGGCCTTCCTTGCCGGCCGTCGACCGTATCATGTTGGCGACGAATTCGTAGGACAGCTCTGCGATCGACTGCAGCCGGCCCGGCACCAATTGGCGGCCCGGCACCAGCATCAGGATGGCGATCAACGCCACCGTGCCGAACATGTAGGCCGACGAATTGGTGAACGCGATTTCTTGTCCGCCAACGTGACCGAGGGTGAAGAGCTTGGTGATCTGGAACTGATGGATCGGATCGGCGGCCATTCGTCTCTCAGTCTGTCGGTGTCGCGAGCTTGCGCGGGATTCGAACGATCGGTGCGCCTTGGATCCCGCTCAGAGTCGCTCGGACTGCTTCGCCATAACGCCTGCTGCCCGCATCACGTTGACTACACCGGCGATGAAGCCGATCAGCGAAAACGCAATGAGACCCCAGGGCGAGGTCGAAAACAAACGATCGATACCCCAGCCGAGAGCCGCTCCGCCGAGAACGCCCGCAATCAACTCCGATGAAAGCCGAAAACCGAGCGCCATCGCCGAAGCTTTGGCATGTCCGTTTTCACTTCCTGTTTCGGATTGATCCGTCTGGAGTTTCCGGCTCACCCGAGAATGGGCCAACCGTTGTTCCAGGCTTCCGAGCCGTGCGGAAAGCGCAGCCTCCTCAGGCGATCCGTCGCGCGGTTCATGCGCTGGTCGGCTGCTGTCGTGCGTGTCGTCCGCCATGTCGTGGAGACCCGAACTAGCTGCCGCTAACGATGAAATAACGCCCCAGAAACCCTTAAAAGCCGCGCGGACCATACTGACCACCTGTTGGCAAGTCAAGATTCGGTCGCAGCCGCTTACAGCGTTGTTTTGGCTGATTTTATTGAGGATTTGCGAGTCCGTGCGCTAACTTGTCCGCAGTGCATTTGCGGCGGTGCGCCATGATCCGGCTTGCATGGCCGGAATGGCTCTGATCCGATGCGATCGCTTCCGGCGACCGGTTCGCAACGGTCTCGCGGAAAGCCATCGTTATCGGAGACTGTATGTCGCGCCGGCTCGACTACTACTTCTCGTTTCAATCGCCCTGGGCCTATATCGGCCACCAGCCGTTGCGACGGCTGGTCGAGATCTACGATCTGCAGCTCGCCTACAAGCCGGTGTTGCTGACCGGGCTGTTTTCGGAGACCGGCGGTATGCCGCTGGCGAAGCGGCACCCGGCGCGGCAGCGCTACCGGCTGGTCGAGCTGCAGCGCTGGCGCGACAGGCGGGGGCTCGACTTCAAGTTGTGGCCGAAGCACTGGCCGTTCGATGCGCGGCTCGCCGATGGCGTGGTGATCGCGGCGCTTGCCGCTGGACACGATCCCGAACCGTATCTGCAGCGCGCTTTTGCCGCGGTGTGGGAGCGCGAGCTTGATCTCGCCTCGCCGGCGGTACTGATCGAGCTTGCCAATGCGGCCGGCTTGCCCGGCGAAAAGCTGGTCGCGCATGCCGGTTCGGACCAAATTCGCGCCGCTTACGAGCAGAACCGGCTGGATGCGATCGCCGCCGACGTGTTCGGCTCGCCGGCCTATGTGCTCGACGGCGAGGTGTTCTGGGGCCAGGACCGGATCGAACTGCTCGAGGATGCGTTGAAATCCGGTCGCGCCCCGTACCGGCCGACGAACTGAGGCCCCATATAGGCGGGGTCTTTGATTCCGAGAGGCGGAGCATCCCGATGAGCTTTGCACCCATGGCCGTGGCCTTCTTGCCCGCGGGCGCCAGGCGCAGCCCGCGCCTCGCCGCGCTGACGTTGCTGCTTGCTGTCGGCGGCGCCGGCGGCGCGCTGGCCGAAACCCCACTGCCGGACAGCGAGAACGGCCGCTATGCCTTTAAGCCCGCAACCGAGGGCGTGGTACGGCTCGATACCCGCACCGGCAAGGTCTCGACCTGCACCGATAAAGGCAGCGGATGGGCCTGCTACGAGATCGCCGACGAACGCGCCGCGTTCGATGCCGAGACCGGACGGCTGCAGGCCGAAATCGATCGGCTGAAGAAAGAGGCCGATACGCTGCGCGCTGCCAACGACAGCCTGAAGGCGCAGCTTGCCAGCGCCGGACAGCCCGGCGTGAAGACCGATGAGGCGCTGCCCAAGAGCGACAAGCTGCCCCAGCCGCAGATCACCGAGAAGGACGGCCAGCGCAAACTGGAAATCCCGCTGCCGAGCGATCAGGACGTCAATCGGGTGATGGGCTTCCTCGAGCGCGCCTGGCGCCGTCTGGTCGAGACCGCCAACCGGCTGCAGAAGGACTTCAGCGGCGACAAGATCTGATCGGTCGTGACACGAGGTCATCGATGAGTTCATCCCGTACTCTCAGCCGCGCGCCGCTGGCGCGCGCGACCGCCACCAGCGTCGCCTCATCGCTCCTGACCGTGCAGACGAATGGGGCGGGCTTTACCGACATCACGCGCGAGCTCGCGGCATTCGTGGCCGAGGCGCAGGCCAAGGACGGTGGTCTCACCGTGTTCGTGCGCCACACCTCCGCGTCGCTGACGATCCAGGAAAATGCCGATCCAACCGTGCTGGCCGATCTCACCACAGTGCTGAACAGGCTCGCGCCGGAGAATGCCGGCTGGCGTCACGACACTGAGGGCCCGGATGATATGCCGGCCCACGTCAAGACGATGCTGACGTCGGTCTCGCTGCAGATCCCGGTGCTGCAGGGCCGGCTCGCGCTGGGCACCTGGCAGGGCGTGTATCTGATTGAGCACCGGGCGCGGCCGCATCGCCGCGAGGTCGTGCTGCAGTTCATCGGTACGACCGGGTAGTTCCTCTTCTTGATCACTTCGTCTTGGCGAGCGACGCGATCCAATCCAGCACGGTGCACCGAGATGGATCGGATCATCCCTGCGCTCCTCGCGAGGAAGCTGTGAGGGATCCCAGTTTCCCAAAAAAACGGCCGCGGATTGCTCCGCGGCCGTTGTTATTTGGTAGGGCCGGCGCCGGCCCGCTGATCATCAGGTCTTGCTGATGTCGACGTTCTTGGTCTCCGGCAGGAAGATCAGGCCGACCACGACCGTGATCGATGCGAACACGATCGGGTACCACAGGCCGGCATAGATATCGCCGGTCGAGGCCACGATCGCGAACGCGGTCGCCGGCAGCAGGCCGCCGAACCAGCCGTTGCCGATGTGATACGGCAGCGACATCGAGGTGTAGCGGATGCGGGTCGGGAACAGTTCGACCAGAAGCGCCGCGATCGGGCCGTAGACCATCGTGACGAACAGCACCAGGACGAACAACAATCCGATCACCGCTGCGGTGCTCGGATTGAACACGTCGAACGGGTGCGCCATCTTGATGATCTGCGGATTGCCGGCCTTCGGATAGCCGGCTTCCTGCACCGCCGCGAGCACCTGCGGGTTGGAGGTCTTGGCGTCGGTGTACGGCACTTCCTTGTCGTTCACCATCACCTTGACGCCGGAGCCGGCGGGGCCGTTGATGGTGGAGTACTTCACCGACGACTTCGACAGGAAGTCACGCGCGGTGTCGCACGGCTTGGTGAAGACGCGGGTGCCGACCGGGTTGAACAGGTCGCCGCAGCCCGCCGGATCGGCGACGACTTGCACCTTCACGGTCTCGATCGCCTTTTCCAGCGCCGGGTTGGCGTAGGTGGTGATCATCCGGAAGATCGGGAAGAACGACAGCGCCGCGATCAGACAGCCGGTGAGGATGATCGGCTTGCGGCCGATCTTGTCCGACAGCCAACCGAAGATGATGAAGAAGCCGGTGCCGAGCAGCAGCGACCACGCGATCAGCAGGTTCGAAGTGTAGCCGTCGACCTTCAGGATCGATTGCAGGAAGAACAGCGCGTAGAACTGGCCGGTGTACCAGACCACGCCCTGGCCCATCACCGCGCCGAGCAGCGCGATCAGCACGATCTTGGCGTTGCCCCAGTTGGCGAACGCTTCGGTCAGCGGTGCCTTCGAGCTCTTGCCTTCCTCCTTCATCTTCTTGAACACCGGCGACTCGTTGAGCCGCAGCCGGATCCAGACCGAGACGCCGAGCAAGGCGACCGACACCAGGAACGGCACGCGCCAGCCCCAATCGGCGAACGCCGCTTCGCCCACGATCGTGCGGGTGGCGAGGATCACCAGCAGCGACAGGAACAGGCCGAGGGTCGCGGTGGTCTGAATGAACGCAGTGTAGTAGCCGCGCTTGCCGGGCGGAGCATGCTCGGCCACGTAAGTCGCGGCGCCGCCATATTCGCCGCCGAGCGCCAGGCCCTGCAGCAGGCGCAGCGTGATCAGGATGATCGGGGCGGCGATGCCGATGGTGGCCGCGTTGGGCAGCAGGCCGACGATGAAGGTCGACAGGCCCATGATCAGGATGGTGACCAGGAAGGTGTATTTACGGCCGACGATGTCGCCGACCCGGCCGAACACGATGGCGCCGAACGGACGCACCAGGAAGCCGGCGGCGAAAGCGAGCAGCGCGAAGATGTCCCGGGTGGCCGGCGGATAGGCGCTGAAGAACTGGGCGCCGATAATCGCGGCGAGCGAGCCGTACAGGTAAAAATCGTACCATTCGAAAACGGTACCGAGCGAAGATGCAAGAATGACGAAGCGCTCGTCACGGGTCATTCCACCCGACCGCCTGCTCGTCTCGGCAAGTGTAGCCATCAGCGTCTGCCTCCCTTGGGTTGTTTCGAGGGCTATGTTGTTGTTTTGTTTGAGGTCCGAGCCACAGCGCCGGGCGCGCGGCAACGGTCCGTCAGTGTACGGTAGCACCGGTACCGTCCTGCGGCATTACGACTTTCGACGCCAAATCCGCTGATAGTTGCGCTTGCTCAATGTTTTTGGGTTGCCGTGAGGGCATGATGGTACGGACAAGGCATTCACGTCCGCCTTGCCAGCCGTCCATCAGAGGGCGACACTTGCCACCCAACTTGCCATCGGTTCGCTTTGGCGGTCCGAGAGCGAAGACGGTTTGGTTCCAGCTTGCGAGTAAGGGACACCATGAGCACCCCCGCCAGCACGCACTTGATCATTGCCGACGACCACCCGTTGTTCCGCGATGCGCTCCGTCTGGCGGTTGCCAGCGTAGTTTCCTCCGCGAAGATCGGTGAGGTCGGTTCCTTCGAAGACCTGACTGCAATGCTCGAGCGCGAGGGCGACGTCGACCTGGTGCTGCTCGATCTCAAAATGCCGGGGATCAGCGGGTTTTCCGGGCTGATCTACCTTCGGGCCCAGTATCCGGCGATCCCGGTCGTCGTGGTGTCGGCCAGCGACGACGTCGAAACCATCCGCCGCTCGCTCGATTTCGGCGCCTCCGGCTTCGTGCCGAAGCGGTTCGGCGTCGAAAAGCTCGGCGAGGCGATCCTGCGGGTGCTGGACGGCGACGTCTGGGTTCCGCCGGATGTCGACCTGTCGGCGGCGGCCGATCCCGAGACCTCCAAGCTGCGTGACCGGCTGGTGACGCTGACCCCGCAGCAGGTCCGGGTGCTGATGATGCTATCCGAAGGCCTGCTCAACAAGCAGATCGCCTACGAGCTCGGGGTGTCGGAAGCGACCATCAAGGCTCACGTCTCGGCCATCCTGCAGAAGCTCGGCGTCGAAAGCCGCACCCAGGCGGTGATCGCCGCGGCCAAGATCTCCGGCAGCCAGTGGCGCCAGGAAGAGCCGATCGCGTCGTAAGCCGAGCGTTGGCTTAGGTTGACCAATTCTTGCTTATTCCGTCATGGCCGGGCTCGTCCCGGCCATCGACGTCTTTAGACGAGCGTATCTGCGCAGCAAGGCGTGGATGCCCGGCAAAAGGCCGGGCATGACGGAAGTCGTCGGCCTATCTCCCTCATTGCGAGCGAAGCGAAGCAATCCAGGGCTCCGGCGCACGGGGCTCCCGGATTGCTTCGTCGGCTTCGCTTCCTCGCAATGACGCTGTGAACTCGGCCTTGCGCCGACCTGTCTCGGCGGCGCTTACTCCGCCGCAACGACCGACTGTTGAGCATGCCACTGGCTCAGCAGCGCCCGCAGCGAGGCGGCTTTCACTGGTTTGTTCAACACCGCGATTTCCTCCTGCCGCGCCGAGGCGCGGACGCCGGGGCTGCGATCGGCGGTGATCAGGATCGCCGGGATGCTCTGGCCGAAGCGGGCGCGGATTTCACGGATCGCCGCGATGCCGTTGCCGCGGTCGAGGTGGTAGTCGACCAGAAGGCCGGTGACGCGCTGCTCGCTGCCCTCGATTGCGCGGACCGCGGCTTCCGGATCGGCGACCGCGATCACCTTGGCGTCCCAGGTGGTGAGTAGGCCCTATTCCTTTGACAGGCAAACCGCGAGATGCCGTTGAGAGTGATAGGTCCGCCGCGGTCTTCATTCGCAACGAATTTGGGTCGCAAAGCGAATGTTCGACGAGAAATGCTACTTATAGTCTGTGGTCCCATTCGGCTTGGCTGCGAAATCATCCTCGATGTGGCCGAATCGACTCTAAATCTCATTCAGAAGAACGTCCGGAATCGCCGGAAGCAACTTGGTGTCTCGCAAGAAGAGCTCGCCGATCGATCAGGGCTGCACCGTACCTACATCGGTGCAATCGAGCGTGGCGAGCGTAATCTAACCGTTGCATCGCTTGAGAAGCTTGCGCGTGCTTTAAAGTGTCGCGTTAGCGACTTGGTGAGCAAGCCGTGACCTATGTTGCAAGACTTAAGAATGCCGCCCTGGCCTGTGTGACGGTTCTTCGCAGAATCGGTGTGGATGACAAATTTCTTTGTTTTGACGGGCGGCCGAGTGAGCCAGGACGAATATTCGTTCCATCCCAGTCGGATTCGAAGTTTCAGGCCGAGCAAGCGCTAGGAGACTGGGCAGAGGATGCGGTTGCCGACGCAATAAACTCAAGTTCAATGTCTCTAAAGGCTGTTCATTATGGTTTCAATAGTAAGCTCTTTGCAGAAGATGAAGGTTTCAAGGAAGAGTATGTGTCCGGCGTAGAGGATACGTACAAGAATGGTAAGCGGGCAGATCTGCTCCTTTTCGCGATAGGATCGGACGTCCCCGAACTCACAGCTCTTTCGAGCGAGCAAGCAAAACCGTTTGTCAGGCAATCGGTAGGGGCATTGGAGGTGCGCTCAAGCCGGCTCAACGCGCGGCAGTATATCGCATACCAAGAGCGGCGACTGAAGGATGGGAAGAAACCTACGAGCCTCGAGCCCAATTTCACCGTTAAAGTCGAGGACCTCATTAAAGTATATCTTTGGATTGTATTAAACAAAAAGCCTCAGGCATACGTTCAGGTCTTCTTTGATGAGGTCTGGGGGATAGGGTTTCTTCAGATAATGGAACTCATTGCTAGTGGAGCGAAATTGCGCGTCGAAAAGCATAAGCGATCTTCAAAAACCACGATCATGGTTCCATTGAGCAACGGCATGCAAATTGGCCAGGTTGTCGAGCAGCCAACATTTACGTTAGTTCACAATATAACTAAGAATGGGCGTCATGACATTTTCGCTAAGCCCCAGGGCGGCGAAATCCAGATCAATGATGGTCAACTGGTGAGTTTGCTTAGGTAGTCGGGCAAAGGAGTCGGCTAAAGTAGTTTGTCTCTGTGCTTAGAGGCTTGTTCGGCTGCTCTCTCTACTAGTTCGTCGAGGGCTAATTGTGAGCCGTCATCACGATTTGTTCTGGTTGCTTCGTCGAGCTTGGAAAGCTGATCGGATAGTCGACCCAAAAAAGCGTCGTCCACCTGCCTCAAGTCGGGGACGGGAATTGTTAGTAGATCTCTCGGTTCAAATTTGGCTAGTCCACCGCCGAATCCGCGTGTGTGCAGCTTCGAGCGCGACCGTACGGAATTGGAGTTGAGGACCGCTGTGAGAGCGCGGCAATTTAGTTCTCGGCGATCGTTCGGGTAGATGCAGTGGAAGTTTGTTAGGCTTCTAACTCGGGCGGAGTTGAATACAAACTCAAGATCCCCTCTTCCAAATACTGATCCCCAAACTGGAGCCACCTCTCTTTGCTCCATCGAGTACCAGGGGGTTCTATGGGCCGGAAGGTAGCGTTTATGCACGCCGCGCTCTTCTCCATAGGAGATGTATAGCTTCTCTTTTGCGTCAGGGCGAGACTTGACATCCCAGAGCCAGCATTTCGCTCCGGACAGGTCGGCATTATCGAAGTCGGCTTGAGTGAAGATAAGGGAGCTCACGTCGTTCGCGCGTCCAATGCAGCGAACTAGGTGCTTCTCAGGAAGTCCAAATTCATCTGCTGCTTGCCTGCTGAGCAAAAAGTAATCATTGGCGCCGGTTGCAATTCCGCGACGTGTGCACGCTAGTTCACCTAGGTTGACCCATCCTTTGGGAAGAGAGGTGTCTTCTCCTCGTAGCAGTGGTTCCCATTTTGCCGAATGCAAGAGCTTCGATTTTGAGATCGAACGAGCGGAAAAACGCTCAGACAGCTCCCTTAGGCTCTTGGGAGCATCCGCTGCGTCGATCGCATGTAAAAACCAAGCTGTAATTTCTTCAGTCACGGGGGTGCTCGATCAGCAGCACGGAGGCGGTGGTCAAGGCGTCGTCAAAGACCGCTGAGCAGTGAGAAAAAACTATCAAGTGTCGAAGCAGGTTCTTCGAAAGAATGAAGCGTTTGAACTCTGCGGAAAAGTTGGCGCTCATCCACTCAGAAGGAATCAGAATGGCGCCTCTGCCACCTGCCCTCAAGCTGCAGATGGCCTTCAAGGAAAAATAGATATATAGGTTTGCTGATCTTGGGATTGCGCATCCACTCCGAGAAGAGATGCTAAGTCGCTCCCGATCGTAGCCCACGATTTCCCGGTGTCGGATATAAGGTGGGTTCATGACGAACCCATCAAACATCTGAGGAATGTCTTCCCGGAGAAAGTCTCCTTCTTTTAGATGCACCTTGCTAGCCAATTTCTTCGGTGCAAAACCAATTATCCCTACGTCCTTTTCGAACGCCGTTATGTGCGCTCTGCGGTTTTTTTCTATGCAGGCTTCCGCCAATACGCCAATGCCGAAAGCGGGGTCGAGGAGATTCTGGACTTGGTCGGCCGTGACCCAATCCGCCATCAAGCTGGCTACGCTTGAAGGTGTGAAAAACTGACCGTGGGATTTACGGTGTTGCAGGCTGGTCGCTGCTACGTACTTTTCCGCTGCAGCCTCAGAAAGTAATTTAAGGGGCCTGTCTTCCAGCGCGTTAAGCAAAATGATACCTCTAGCTCAGCTTAGGGTATAGCTCTTGCCTTCTGCAATAAGCGCCTAGCAAGGCCCTTATATAGAACATACCATGAACGCGACTTTGATGCAACTCTGTCACGGAATGTGAGCCCGGGCTTCCTCAATGGAAGAGAGCGCGCAATGTGGCGCACCCTATTCCGCAGCAACGACCGACTGCTGGGCGTGCCACTGGCTCAGCAGCGCCCGCAGCGAGGCGGCTTTCACTGGTTTGTTCAGCACCGCGATTTCCTCCTGCCGCGCCGAGGCGCGGACGCCGGGGCTGCGGTCGGCGGTGATCAGGATCGCCGGGATGCTCTGGCCGAAGCGGGCGCGGATTTCGCGAATCGCCGCGATGCCGTTGCCGCGGTCGAGGTGGTAGTCGACCAGAAGGCCGGTGACGCGCTGCTCGCTGCCCTCGATGGCGCGGACCGCGGCTTCCGGATCGGCGACCGCGATCACCTTGGCGTCCCAGGTGGTCAGCAGGGTCTTCATGCCGTCCAGGATCGCCGGATCGTTCTCGATGCAGACCACCAGGATGCCGCTCATCGAGGCGCGCGACAGCGGCGTGGCGCTGGTCACTGCCGCAGTGTGATTGACCGCTTCGGCGATCGGCACCGTCACCGAGAAACAGGAGCCGCCGCCGCGGTTGGAATCGAGCGCAATGCCGTGGTTGAGCACGCGGGCCAGCCGCTCGACGATCGACAGCCCGAGCCCGAGTCCCCGCGCGATCCGCGCGCCCTGTTCGAGCCGGTGAAATTCCTTGAAGATCTCGCCCCGCTTCAGGATCGGCACGCCGACGCCGGTGTCGTAGATGCCGATCCGGAGCGACTGCCCCTGACGGCGGCAGCCGACCAGGACGCGGCCCTGCGGGGTGTATTTGATCGCGTTCGAGATCAGGTTCTGCATCAGCCGGCGCAGCATCAGCCGGTCCGACTGCACGGGCAGCGAACACGGCACGAAGGTCAGCTCCAACCCCTTGGCTCGGGCGGTCGGCGAGAACTCGATCTCCAGCGAGCGCATCAGGTCGCCGACCACGAAGTTGGTCAGCGACGGCGTCATCGCGCCGGCGTCGAGCCGCGAAATGTCGAGCAGCGCGCCGATGATCTCTTCGATTGCCTGCAGCGACTCGTCGATGTTCTCGACGAGGCGAGAGTCTTCGCCGCCATTCTGGCGCTCGACCAGACTGGTGGCGTACAGCCGGGCGGCATTGAGCGGTTGCAGGATGTCGTGGCTGGCGGCGGCGAGGAAGCGGGTCTTGGAGATGTTGGCTTCTTCGGCCGTGCTCTTGGCGAGAGCGAGCTGCGAATTCAGCCGGGTCAATTCCTCGGTGCGTTCACGCACCCGGCGTTCCAGCGTGGCGTTGGCGCGCTCCAGCGCTTCGGCGGCTTCGAAGCTCGGAGTCACATCGGAGAAGGTGATCACCAGGCCGCCGTCGGGCATCCGGTTGGCGCGGACCTCGACCACCAGATGGCGGTCCGGGAAGCGCTCGATGAACGGTTCGCCCTCGGTGGTGTAGGCCGCCATCCGCATCTGGGTGTGCGCTTCGGCGTCGATCGGTGCGGTGCTGTTACTGGCGAGGAATTCCAGGATCTCGATCAGCGGAATGCCGATCTGGATGATGTGCGGCGGCAATCCCAGGATCTCGCCGAACTGCCTGTTCGAACAGATCAGTTGCAGCTCGGGATTGAACACCGCGATGCCCTGGCGGACGTGGTTCAGCGCGGTCTGCAGGATCTCGCGGTTGAAATGCAGCGCGGCATGAGAATCGTCGAGCAGCTTCAGGGCAGCTTCGGCCGACACCGTGCGCTTGCGCAGCAGCAGTGACAGCACCAGCCGGGACGAGGCCGCGCCGATCGACGAGGCGATCAAATGCTCGGCGTGCTTCAACAGCTCGAAATCCGCGGGGGCGGCGGGATCGAGCGTGATGCGGCGGCCGGCGGCGAAGCTGCGGAACGAGTCCCGCGCCCGATCCGGTCCGAGATATTGCGACACGGCGCCGACAATGTCCTGCACCGTCACGGTGGTGCGCCAGCGCCGGAACGCCGGAGTCATCGGCGTTAGCGTGTCCGGGACGAAGACTTCGGCCTGCAGCCGTTCGATCGAGGACGGCTGCCGCAGCAGCGACAGCAGGATGTAGGCGACGAGATTGAGCGACAGGCTCCACAGCACGCCGTGGAGAAGGGGCGGCAGATCGGAGCCGAATAGCGCCTGCGGCCGCAGCGCCTCGATGCCCCACGGGCCGTGCTGCAACAGCAGCAGGCCGGTGGTGCTGTTCTCCATGAAGCTCGGGATGAACAGCGTGTAGGCCCACACGGCGAATCCGACGAGCAGGCCGCCGATCGCGCCGCGCGCAGTGGCGCGGCGCCAGACCAGGCCGCCGAAGAACGACGGCGCGAACTGAGCGATCGCGGCAAACGACAACAGGCCGATGGCGGCGAGCTGGGTGTTGCCGAGTGCCCGGTAGTACAGATAGGCGAGGATCAGGATCGCGAAGATCGCGACCCGCCGCACCGTCAGCAGGAAACTGCCGAAATTACGCTGTTCGTCGGGGCGGGGGGCGCCGTGCCGTTTCAGCACCAGCGGCATCACCAGATCGTTTGACACCATCACGGCCAGCGCGACGCATTCGACGATCACCATCGCGGTCGCGGCCGATAGCCCACCGATGAACACCGCGACGCTCAGCATCGGGGCGTCGGCGTCGATCGGCAGCGCCAGCACGTACATGTCGCTGTCGACCTTGCCGAACGGGAATTTGACGAGGCCGGCGAGCGCGATCGGAATCACGAACAGATTGATCGCAATCAGGTACAGCGGAAACAGCCAGCGGGCGCGGCCGACTTCGGCCTCGTTCGAATTCTCCACCACGCTGACGTGGAATTGCCGCGGCAGCATCATGAAGGCGCAGAACGACAGCGCCGTCATGGTCAGGAAGTTGGCCGGCGACGTCGAATCCAGCGCGCGGACCGCTTCGGGCATCTGCGTCGCCCGTTCGATCAGCGCCGATGGGCTGAACATCCAGAAGGTAACGAAGATGCCGGCCGCCAGGAACGCCACCAGCTTGACGATCGACTCGGTGGCGACCGCCAGCATCAGGCCGTGCTGATGCTCGGTGGCGCTGGCCTGCCGGGTGCCGAACAGCACCGTGAACAAGGCCATCGCCATCGCGACGATCAACGCGATGTCGCCGACGATCGGGATGTCGGCGATGTTGTGGTCGTCGCCGAGGATGGTTTGCAGCGACGACGACACCGCTTTCAGTTGCAGCGCGATGTAGGGGACCGAGCCGATGATCGCGATGATCGCCACGGTGGCGGCGACCTTCTGGCTCTTGCCGTAGCGGGCGGCAATGAAGTCGGCGATCGAGGTGATGTTCTGCGACTTGGCCAGTCGGATGACGCGGCGCAGCAGCGGTGCAGCGACCAGCACCACCAGGACCGGACCGACATAGATCGCCAGGAAGTCGAAGCTGGAGCGGCTGGCGAAACCGACCGAGCCGAAGAAGGTCCAGGACGTGCAGTAGATCGCCAGCGACAGCGGATAGATCAGCCCGCCGGCGCGCTCGCGCTGGCCTTGCGAGAGCCGGTCGCCCCAGCTCGCGACGACGAACAGAAACCCGATGTAGGCGAGGGCGGCTGCGATCACGCCCCAGTCGTGCAGCATCGCGGTCGTGCTCCCTCGCGTCAGGCGGCAGGCGATTGATCAATCACTTCCCGCGCAGGCCGCCGGATGCAGGCCTGCGGGACGCAATTGCAAGTCTACCAAAACAGAAGGGGCGCCTGCGACAGGGATTTTCCCGGCCGCGGGCGCCCCCGCTGAAGATCGTTACCGCGGCGTGCGAGCGATACGGATCACTCCGCAGCGATCGCCTTGGCGCCGAGCGGCAGGCCGAGCTCGTTCCACACCTGCACCAGGGCTTCGGCCAGCGCGTCGATCAGCTTGTCGTCGTGATACGGCGACGGCGTGATGCGGAGCCGTTCGAGGCCGCGGGCGACGGTCGGGTAGTTGATCGGCTGGATGTAGATGTTGTGCTGCTCGAGCAGCAGATCCGACGCCTTCTTGCACTTCTCGGCGTCGCCGACGAACACCGGCACGATGTGGGTGTCGGTCGGCATCACCGGAATGCCGGCGTTGTTCAGCACTGCCTTAACACGTGCGGCGCGATCCTGATGGCGTTCACGCTCCCAGGTCGAGCTGCGCAGATGCTTGATCGCGGCGGTCGCAGCGGCGCAGATCGGTGGCGGCAGCGCGGTGGTGAAGATGAAGCCCGGCGCGTAGGAACGTACGGCGTCGATCACTTCGGACTTGCCGGTGATGTAGCCGCCGAGGCAGCCGAACGCCTTGGCGAGGGTCGCTTCGATGATGTCGATGCGGGCCATCACGCCGTCACGCTCGGCGACGCCGGCACCGTGCGCACCGTACATGCCAACCGCGTGCACTTCGTCGCAGTAGGTCATCGCGTTGTACTTCTCGGCGAGATCGCAGATCTTCGCCAGCGGAGCGGTGTCACCATCCATCGAGTACAGGCTCTCGAACGCGATCAGCTTCGGACGGTCGGGACCGGCGGCGATCAGCAGTTCTTCGAGATGAGCGGTATCGTTGTGGCGCCAGACCACGCGCTCGCAGCCCGACTGACGGATGCCTTCGATCATCGAATTGTGATTGAGCGCGTCCGACAGGATCAGGCAGTTCGGGATCAGCTTGCCGAGGGTCGACAGGCCGGTCTGGTTGGAGACGTAGCCCGAGGTGAACAGCAGCGCCGCTTCCTTGCCGTGCAGCGAGGCGATCTCCTGCTCCAGCTGCACCAGCGGATGATGCGTACCGGCGATGTTGCGGGTGCCGCCGGCGCCGGTGCCGATCCGGGTTGCGGTCTCGACCATCGCGCCGACCACCTTCGGGTGCTGGCCCATGCCGAGATAATCGTTCGAGCACCAGATCACGACATCGCGAGCTCCGGAGTTCGAGTGCCACGTAGCGTGCGGGAACCTGCCGGCAATTCGCTCGAGATCTGCGAACACCCGGTAACGACGCTCGTCGTGAAGTCGGGTGAGAGCGTCTTGAAAGAATTGATTGTACTGCATCGCGATGACCTGTTGGGGAGGCGGGATCGAACGACGGAACGCCGCAGAACCGGCGAAACTATTAGAACTCTTCCATCACCGAAGTCGAGGCGCAATTCGGCGACCGAGCTGCGCCCGACGCGATCCATATCATCGGTTCCGCAGGGCAAGGCTTGATGAAGATCAATGCCTTGGCTCGAATGCGGCCTTGTCAGGGATCACGCGGACAGCGCCGTAAACGTTAAGCGCTGGTGAACCGCAAAACGCCGTCTGTCGTCGGCGCTAGCTGCAAACGGTTCTGCGTCAGCATGTAGTTGACGTGCGCGATCAGCTCGCCGACCGCAAAGCCGGTTTGATGCGCATCCAACACGTGTTTGTGAAATACCACCGGGACCAGCTCGGACGAACTCATCGGGATGGCGCGGCAGGCATCCGCGATCATCCCGCAGCGCTCCTCGTGATGATCGGCGAGCTGCTTGATGCGGATCTTGACGCCGTGGAACGGCAGGCCATGGCCCGGCAGTACCAGCACGTCGTCCGGTAAGAGTGTGTCGAGCTCGGCAAGCGACGAAAGATACGAGCCGAGCGCGTCTTCGTCGGGCTCGTGTGCCCACACGCTGACATTCGGCGAGATCTTGCTCAGCACTTGATCGGCGGAAAGGAACAGCTGATCGGCCTCGCAATACAGCATCACCTGATCGGGCGAGTGGCCGGCACCGGTGATGATCCGGAACGACCGTTGCCCGATCGTGATGTCCTTGCCTTTGGCGAGCCGACGGTACGCTGCCGGCAGCGGCACGGTCTTCTTCAGATAGTCCTGGCCGCGCCCGACGAGCTGGTCGATCACGGCTTCGTCGATGCCGTGGCGGCGGAAGAACGCGCGGTTGTTGACCAGCCGTTCTTCGGTGCGACGGTTCTGATGATACACGCCTTGAAGATACTCGATCTGCGACATGTAGAACGGGCAGCCGAACCGCTGCACGATCCAGCCCGCCATGCCGACATGGTCCGGATGGGCATGGGTGACGATCACCCGGCTGATGCGAAAGCCCGCCAGCGCACCGTCGAACAGCGTCTCCCAGGCCGCGATGGTCGCATCGTTGCCGAAGCCGGTGTCGACCATCGCCCAGCCATCGCCATCGGCGAGCAGATAGATGTTCACGTGGTTGAGCCTGAACGGCAGCGTCAGCCGCAGCCACAGCACGCCCGGCGCGATCTCGACCGTCTGGTCGGGGCCGGGGTGGCTGTCCTGCACGTAGTGCAAGTCGTCGTGCGGCGTCTCGGTCGCGTCGGTCTTCTTATGCATTCGGCGCATGCTCCCTGATCCGGCTTACCGGGCGCGGAGCGGCGGCGCCAGCCGAAAAACCGTCAGGGCCGGTTGCAGTCCTGACAGGCCTCAAATTCCAGCATCTGGACGCAAAAAAGGCCGGCGGGGCTAGCCGCCGGCCCTTCCTTTCATATCGTGTCCCAATCAGGCCGCGCGGATATTGGTCAGGAACGCGTCGATCTCCTCGCGCAGCAGCGCCGCTTCCTGGCGCAGCGAGCCGGAGGCATTCAAGACCTCGGCGGCAGCAGAGCCGGCCTGAGAGGCGGCGGCGCTGACGCCGACGATGTTGCTGGAGACTTCGCTGGTGCCGCCGGCGGCATGTTGGATGTTGCGGGCGATTTCGCGGGTCGCCGCGCCCTGTTCTTCGACCGCCGCCGTAATGGCGGTAGTCACCTCGTTGATCGAAGTAATGGTCTGGCCGATGTTGCGGATTGCGCCAACGGCCGAGCTGGTCACGCCCTGCATGGCGGCGATCTGCGCCCGGATCTCCTCGGTCGCCTTGGCGGTCTGGCTGGCGAGATCCTTGACCTCGGCGGCCACCACCGCGAAGCCGCGGCCGGCGTCACCGGCACGCGCCGCCTCGATCGTGGCGTTGAGCGCCAGCAGGTTGGTCTGCGAGGCGATGCTCTGGATCAGGTCGATCACCGCGCTGATCCGCTCGGCATTATCGGCGAGCCCCTGCATCGTGGTGTCGGTCTCGCCCGCCTCGCGCACGGCGCGGGTCGCGATCTCGGCCGAGGTGGTGACCTGACGGCTGATCTCGGCGATCGACGAGGCGAGCTGCTCGGTGCCGGTTGCCACGGTCTGGACGTTGACCGAGGTTTCCTCTGCGGCCGACGCGACGGTGGTGACCAGCGCGCTCGACTGCTCGGAGGTGGTCGCCATCGTGTGCGCGGTTTCCTGCATCTGGTCGGCTGAGGATTGCAGCTTTTCCATCGCGCTCCGCACGGTCGCCTCGAATTCGGCGATCCGCGCCTCGATCCGCTGGGTACGTTCGGCCTTGGCGGCGCGATCCTTGTCCTGCTCTTCGCTCAGCGTCCGCGCCCGGATCATGTTGTCGCGGAACACTTCCAGCGATTCGGCCATCACGGCGATCTCGTCGCGGCGGCTGCCGCGCTCGATGGCAGTGCTGAGGTCACCTGCCGACAGGCTCTGCATCGACTTCTGCAAGCCGCCGATTCGGCGCAGGATGCTGCGTCCGACATACAGCCAGACGAACAGTGCCGAGCCGATCAGGGTCGCCGCGCCGAGTGCGATCATCACCCGCGTGGCCAGCGTGATCTGCGCCTGCGCGTCCGAGGTGCCGACGGTCGTCTCGTTGCGGACGTTGTCGACGAGCTGCTTGACGCTGATGCCGAGGCCAACGTTGAGCTTGCGGGTCTCGTCGAGCAGCAGATCGCGATAGTCGCGGGCATCGAGTTCGAGCTGACGCAACTTGAACGCGCCGGTCTTGCCATCGCCGAGCGCCATCAGCTTTTGAGCCGCGGCCTTGATGTCGGCGGTTGTCTGATTTTGCGGGAGACCTTCCAGATTGGTGTTCACCACCTGACGGGCTTCCTTAAAGCTGGCTTCGACCGGCTCCAGATCATCGGCGCTGGAAGCCGAAAGAGCCGCCATCAGGTTGGAGGCGATCAGATTGCTCTGGGCGATAACGTTGCCGAGCTGTTCGATCTGGCGTCCCGTCGCAGTGGCGTCGTCCTGCGACAGATTGGCCGAACCGAGCACGGCATTCATCTGAGTCTGCGCATCGAGCATCGCAGGGTTGGCGACAGCGATGAACGCGTCGTGCGAGCGGCGCAGCTCTTCATAGAGCTTGGCGTGTTGCGTGGTCAGATCGAGTCGCTCCTTAGCGGCTGCGCCGAGGCTGCGGATGGTGTCGTCGATGTTCTTCAGGGTCTCGCTCAGCGCCGAAACGACCGCCTTGTCGCCGCCGTAAGCCGTGATGTCGGCGAGCTTCTGGATCGCGACCTGCTGGGCCGCCTTCATCCGGGCTGAGCGCTCACGGAGTTGTTCGGCGGAAAGCGAGTCGAGGAGAATAGGGGCTTGGCTGGCGAGGCTTTCACTTTCGGTAGCGAGCTGGAGGCTGGCGGCAAGTTTGGGAATGTCGCGGCCGCTCAGCTCGGCGATCGTACGCCCAAGCTGATGCAGGCTGATCCCGGCCCACGCGCTGATCAGGATCGCCATGCCGGCGATCACGGTGAACGCAGCAAATAGGCTGCCACGAATTCCGAGTTGCGGAAACTTCAGCCGCGGACGCCGGAATATCGCGAATTTCCCAGACATGTTTCCCCCAACCTGGACTTTGCACTGACGCGTCGTCTTGGCGACGCCGGCCGGGAGTATCAGTTTAGGGGGTTAATATTCTTCACGTCGTTCTACGAGGAACGATCGCTATTTGAGCGATCGGTGCACCCGGTTCTGACATGGTTTCGAAAATGAAAAAGGGCCGGCGCGAGGCCGGCCCTTCCAACTTCCCGCAAAGGAAGTGATCAGGTCTTAGTACTTGGCGACGACCGGACCGCCCCAGTTGAAGCGGTAGTTCAGGCCGGCCTTGACCACGTGCTCGTCGTTCTTGGCCGAGAAGCCGTTGCCGAGGTCGACGTTGCCGAAGTCGTAGTACTGGTACTCGATCTTGCCCGACCAGTTCGGAGCGAACAGGTATTCGAGACCGCCACCGACGGTGTAACCGTCAGACTTGCTGCTGATCGAGACGCCCGCGCCGTTGAAGGTCAGGCTGCTGCTGTAGTCGGCATAAGCCCAACCGCCCTTGGCGTAGAGCAGCGCGGCACCCCAGGTGTAGCCGAGGCGGCCGGTGACCGACGCCAGACCACGCTGGTTATCCGAGTAGGTGAACACCGCACCCGGCGCGCCCCACGACACCGACTGGTTGGTGCCGCTCAGCCAGGAGTACTGGCCTTCAACACCGAGCACCCAGTTCGGAGCGAACTGCCAGTCGTAACCGGCCTGCACACCGCCGAGGAACTTGCCGTTGTCGCTGGCGGTAACGCCGGTGCCGATGCTGTTGTCGCCCGAGAAGGCGCCACCGATGTGACCACCGATGTAGAAGCCGGTCCAGTTGTAAACCGGAGCCGGGGCGTAGGCGGGAGCCTTGGTGTACGGGCGGGCGGCGAGGTCCGCGGCGAGGGCCGGGGCCGCGCCGAGGGCGACCAGGGCCACGGTGCCGAGCAGAATCTTCTTCATGTGTTGTCTCCAGACTTTGTCAGACGCACCGCTAGTCGGCGCCATCTGCATCATGGCTTAGCGGGATTTTGCGTAAAATGCTGTCACCGGGAGGCCACACTCCCTTTGGAACTAACCTCATGACGACGCACAATTTTTTATACCTAATGGAACCTTAAAGAGATCCAAATTCCGCCTTAATTCGAAACCGCTGGGAGCCTGCCTGATGGCGAGTCAGGAGCACGAAGCTGCCCAATTCTTCGGCGCTTGCAACGAACCATTTAACATATTGAATCTGGGCGGTTTGTGCAGTTGGGGACACTTGCGGGCCGGCCATCCGATAATGTTATAATGTAACAGATCTCGATGAAGCGGACTGTCGCGCGTGCCACAATCACCTCCTTCGCCATCCCATCTGGGCACGTCGTCCGGCCATGTGCATCTGCATGTCCACGGTGCTGAATCGCCGCACCCTCCGCAGCCGGCGCCTTGGTCGATCCTGCGGATGGGGCTTGGGGCCCGAATCGCGGCGGCGCTGGCCGTCAGTGCCGGTCTTTGGACGCTTGTGCTGGTGGCAATGAGGTGACCATGCGGGCGCAATTGACCTTCAACGACGTCACCCTCGGCTACGACCGTCACCCGGCGGTGCATCACCTATCGGGACGAATCGACGCCGGCTCGCTGCTGGCAGTGGTCGGGCCGAATGGCGCCGGCAAGTCGACGCTGTTTCGCGGCATCGTGGGTATCCTGAAGCCGCTGGCGGGATCGATCGATCGGGACGGCCTGGACGTTCACGACATCGCCTATCTTCCCCAGAGCGCCGAGATCGACCGCTCCTTTCCAATTTCGGTGTTCGATTTCGTCGGCACCGGATTGTGGCGCTCGACCGGAGCGTTCGGCCGCATTGACCGGTCTGCGCGGCAGCGAATCTCCCAAGCTCTGGCGGCCGTCGGCCTGTCCGGCTTCGAAAACCGCAATATCGGAACGCTGTCGGGCGGCCAGATGCAGCGCATGCTGTTCGCCCGGGTGCTGCTGCAGGACGCGGCCGTGATTGTGCTCGACGAGCCGTTCAACGCCGTCGACGCCCGCACCACCGCTGACCTCGTCCATCTGGTGCAGCATTGGCACGGCGAAGGCCGCACCGTGGTGGCGGCGCTGCACGACATGGACCTGGTCCACGCCAGCTTCCCCGAGACTCTTCTGCTGGCGCGCACGGCGGTAGCGTGGGGCCCGACCGCCGAGGTGCTGACCGCCGACAACCAGGCCGAAGCGCGGCGGATGTGCGAAGCGTTCGACGACGGCGCGCCGGCCTGCACCGCAGCTTCCCAGGCGGCCTGACATCATGATGCTGTACCAGGCGCTGATCGCGCCGTTCACCGAGTTCGAATTCATGCGACGGGCGCTCGCCGGTATCGTGGCGCTGTCGCTCGGCGGCGCGCCGATCGGCGTCTTCCTGATGCTGCGGCGGATGAGTCTCGTCGGCGACGCGATGGCGCACGCGATTTTGCCGGGCGCGGCGATCGGCTTTCTGCTGTCGGGCCTCAACCTGTTCGCGATGACGTTCGGCGGCCTGATCGCCGGCTTCGCGGTGGCGATTCTCGCCGGCGTAGTGTCGCGCGTCACCGAATTGAAAGAGGACGCCTCGCTGGCGGCGTTCTACTTGGTGTCGCTCGCGCTCGGCGTCACCATCGTGTCGATGAAAGGCACCAATATCGATCTGCTGCACGTGCTGTTCGGCAACATCCTGGCGATGGACGATCGCACCCTGCTGGTGATCGCCTTCAATGCGACGCTGACGCTGGTGGCGCTTGCGGTGATCTGGCGGCCGCTGGTGATCGAATGCGTCGACCCTTTATTCTTACGGACGGTCAGCCGCGCCGGCGCGCCCGCGCATCTCGCCTTCCTGGCGCTGGTGGTGATCAGTCTGGTCAACGGCTTCCACGCGCTCGGCACGCTGCTCGCGGTCGGCCTGATGATTCTGCCCGCCGGCATTGCCAAATTCTGGGCGCGCGACATCACCGGCATGATGATGGTGGCGGTCTCCAGCGCCATGCTGTCCGGCTATGTCGGGCTGGTGCTGTCGTATCAGGCCGGCCTGCCGTCGGGCCCGGCGATCATCCTGGTCGCCGCCGTGCTGTATCTCGGCTCGGTGCTGTTCGGCCGCTTCGGCGGCGTGATTCGTAAGCTGTTTCCCGCACCGCATCTGGAGGCGTAACGCCGATGTTCCGTGTCGTCCTGATCCTCGCCGCCGGCCTTGCCGCGATGCTGCCGGCACACGCGCAGGAGCGCGTCCGGGTGGTCGCGAGCTTCTCGATTCTCGGTGATTTCGTTCGCAATGTCGGTGGCGACCGCGTCGATATCGCCACGCTGGTCGGCCCTGGCGGCGACGTTCACGTCTATACGCCGTCGCCGACCGACGCCAAGAAAGTCGCCGACGCCAGGCTGCTGGTGGTCAACGGTCTCGGCCTGGAAGGCTGGCTGCCGCGGCTGGTGCAATCGTCCGGCAGCAAGGCGACCGTCGTCACCGCCACCAAGGGCATCACGCCGCGCGATGCCGACGAGGATGACGCCCACGCCGGCGGTGGGCACGCACACGATCACGGCGACGGCCACGCCGATCCGCATGCCTGGCAGTCGGTCGCCAATGCCAAGACCTATGTGGGCAATATCCGCGACGCGCTGATCGCCGCCGATCCGGCCGGCGAGGCCACGTACCGCGCCAACGCCGCGGCGTATCTGGCCAAGCTCGATGCGCTCGACCGCGACGTCCGCGAGGCTGCGGCGAAGATCCCCGAGAGCAAGCGCAAGGTGATCTCGACCCATGACGCCTTCGGCTATTTCGCTGCCGCCTACCGGATCGTGTTCATCGCGCCGCAGGGCGTCTCCACCGAATCCGAAGCCAGTGCCCGCGACGTCGCCAAGATCATCACCCAGATCCGCAAGGACAAGGTGCCGGCGGTGTTCCTGGAGAACGTCACCGACCCACGGCTGATGCAGCGGATCAGCGCCGAGACCGGCGCCAAGATCGGCGGCACGCTGTATTCCGACAGCCTGACGCCCGAAAACGGCGACGCCCCCACTTACATTGATATGGTCCGGCACAATATAAGAACGCTGACTGGCGCGCTGAGCGGATGACGCAGCGCCGGTCCCGCTGACCCGAGCCTGGACCGCCGCGGCGGTCGCCCGGAATCCGGCGGTCCCGCCATGATTTTCGGCCTCAGCCTTGGAGACGCGCACGCCGTGTGTTTCGGGCCGGGGCTCCGCGCTGGAGTAACTGCCTGATGACCTCTACGGCCGCTTCGAAGATTCCCGTCACCGTGCTCACCGGCTATCTCGGCGCCGGCAAGACCACGCTGCTGAACCGCATCCTGTCGGAAAACCACGGCAAGAAATACGCGGTGATCGTCAACGAATTCGGCGAGATCGGCATCGATAACGACCTCATCATCGGTGCCGACGAAGAAGTGTTCGAGATGAATAACGGCTGCGTCTGCTGCACGGTGCGCGGCGACCTGGTGCGCATCCTCGCCGGCCTGATGAAGCGCAAGGGCAAGTTCGACGCGATCATCGTCGAGACCACCGGCCTCGCCGACCCGGCCCCGGTGGCCCAGACCTTCTTCGTCGACGAAGACGTGCAGAACGCCGCGCGGCTCGATGCGGTGGTGACCGTCGCCGACGCCAAATGGCTGAGCGAACGGCTGAAGGATGCGCCCGAGGCCAAGAACCAGATCGCCTTCGCCGACGTCATCGTGCTGAACAAGACCGACCTGGTGAGTCCGGCCGAACTCGCGGAAGTCGAGGCGCGCATTCGCGCGATCAACCCGTACGCCAAGCTGCATCGCACCGAGCGCTGTCAGGTCGCGCTCGCCGACGTGCTGGAGCGCGGCGCGTTCGATCTCGACCGGATTCTGGAGATCGAGCCGGCCTTCCTTGAGGCCGACGATCACGATCACCACCATGATCACGACCACGGCCATCATCACCATGGCCACGATCACCATCACGGTCACGGGCTGAAGCATTATCATGACGAGGACATGCAATCGCTGTCGCTGAAGAGCGACAAGCCGCTTGATCCCGCCAAGTTCATGCCATGGCTGCAGCAATTGGTGCAGACCGAAGGCGGCAAGATCCTGCGCTCTAAGGGCATCCTTGCCTTCACCGGCGACGACGACCGCTACGTGTTCCAGGGCGTGCATATGATGCTGGAAGGCGATCACCAGCGCGCCTGGAAAGAGGGCGAGCCGCGCGAGAGCCGCGTGGTGTTCATCGGTCGCGATCTGCCCGAACAGGCGATCCGCGACGGCTTCGCCAAGTGCATCGCGTCATGAGCGGCTTCGAGGCGCCCGGCGAGGCCGGGTCGATCGCGTCGGTCACCGACCGGGTCAAGCCGGTTGCGATCGAAGGCGGTGCCAGTGCGGTCCACTTTCTCGGCGATACCGCGGTGTTCATCGGCACCGAGGAAAACGCGACGCTGGTCGCTGCCGACGGCACGACCTCGACCGTTCCGCTGCACGGCGGCGGCATTCTCAGCGCGGCATGTGACGGCAAGCGCATCGTTACCGGCGGCGACGACGGCAAGGTGACGCTGTTGGATGGTTCGGGCAAGGCCGAGACCTTCGCGACCGATGCCAAGCGGCGCTGGATCGACAACGTCGCGCTGCATCCGGACGGCGCGGTGGCGTGGTCGGCCGGCAAGATCGCTTACGTTCGCGCGCCGAAGGGCGAAGACAAGTTCTTCGAGGTGCCATCGACCGTCGGCGGCCTCGCCTTCGCGCCGAAGGGGCTGCGGCTCGCGATCGCGCACTACAACGGCGTGACGCTGTGGTTTCCGAACATGGCCGGCAACGCCGAATTCCTAGAATGGGCCGGTTCGCATCTCGGCGTGATCTTCAGTCCCGATAACCGCTTCCTGGTCACCGCGATGCACGAGCCGGCGCTGCACGGTTGGCGGCTGGCGGATGCCAAGCACATGCGGATGACCGGCTATCCCGGCCGGGTGCGATCGATGTCCTGGACGGTCGGCGGCAAGGGCCTCGCCACATCGGGCGCCGATACTGTGATCATCTGGCCGTTCGCCAGCAAGGACGGTCCGATGGGCAAGCAGCCGGCGATGCTGGCGCCGCTGCAGGCCCGCGTCAGCGCGGTCGCGTGTCATCCGAAGAACGACATTCTCGCGGCCGGCTACAGCGACGGCACTGTGCTGCTGGTGCGGATGAATGACGGCGCCGAGATTCTCGCCCGCCGCAATGACACGCCGCCGATCGCCGCGCTCGCCTGGAACGCCAAAGGCACGCTGCTGGCATTTTGCGACGAGGATGGTGCGGGCGGCATCCTTCCGCTGTAAGAGGGAACCGTCTCCGAAAGCAGGCGGCTCCCGATGCGGTTTCTCACGACCTTCCAGACAGCGGACTTCTTCGACACGCTGGTCAGCCTTGCCGTTGCCTTTGTGCTCGGCATGCTGATCGGCGCCGAGCGGCAGTACCGGACCCGCACCGCAGGGCTGCGCACCAACGTGCTGGTGGCAGTCGGCGCCGCAGCCTTCGTCGATCTGGCGATGCATCTGGCCGGTGCCGACGGCGCGGTCCGGGTGATCGCCTATGTGGTCTCCGGCATCGGCTTCCTCGGCGCCGGCGTGATCATGAAAGAGGGCATGAACGTCCGCGGCCTCAACACCGCGGCGACGCTGTGGAGCTCGGCGGCTGTCGGTTGCTGCGCCGGCGGCGATCTGGTGGCCCAGGCGGTGGCGCTGACGGTGTTCGTGATCGCCGGCAACACGCTGCTGCGGCCGCTGGTCAATGCGATCAACCGCATCCCGTTCGACGAACGCACTTCGGAGGCGACCTATGCGGTGCGTCTCACCGCCGGCAGCGCGGCTGCCGGGCGGCTGCGCGAGCACCTCGAGGAGCGGCTGGAAAAGGCCGACTATCCGGTGGCGGAAGTCGAGGTCGAAGCGCTTGAGCATGCCGAGGACAAGGTCGAGATCGTTGCCACGCTGGTATCGACCGCGGTGGAGCCGAGCGAACTCGATGCGGTGGTCGACGAACTCGGCAGGGAAGCCGGCGTCGAATTCGCCACCTGGGAAACCAGCACTAAAGATTGATTCACCTTGTCGCTAATTCTGACCGTTCGGGAACCCGGTGCGACACCGGAACCCGGAACGATGCCCGCGCGCGTCCGTTGGTTCGGCGAGCAAGGGATGAGGGTCATGACGGCGAACAACAACGACAAGGAGCGCGGCCTCAAGCGGGATCTGCTGCTGGCCGGTGTGCTGATCGCGGCGGGCGTGGCGCTATCCGGCCTGTCGCTGACCCAGGTTGATACCAGCACTGGGCGGCTGCAATTCGCCCAGGCGACGCCGCAGCCGCCGCAGTCCACGCCAGGCGCCGAGAGCAAGCCGAGCGCGCCGGAGCCCGCCCAAGACAGCGGCGCCCGCCCGCACGATATTCCGCCGCAACCGGCCCGGCCGGACGCCGACGCGGTGCAGTCCGGCGCCAAGCCAGCCTTGCCGCCAGCGCCGCCGGAGAAACTCGGCGACCCGATTCAACCAAAGGGCGGCTAATCGCCGCCACCAAGAAACAGCCGACGATCACCTCACCGGGCTCGCATTTGCGGGCTCGGTCTCTTTTGGTGGTCAGTTGTAATCGGCGAAGCACACCCACGCACAGCGCCCTCTCCCGCAAGCGAGACCTCTGCAAAACCTGACTGTTCTATCCAGATGTGATTCACTTGCGCTTAGTCGGAGGTGAACGGGATGGCGCAGGACAGTTTCATTGAGGCTTTGCTGCCGGCGGGCTTTGGGCGCAACGAGCGGCTGGAGCGCATTTCGGGCCTGCTCGATTGGGGCCGTCTTGCCGTCCTGATCCGGAAGGTGCGGCCGGGCGAGACCGGTCGGCCGCCCTACGAGCCGCTGACAATGTTCAAAGCCTTGTTGCTGCAGCAGTGGTACGGACTGTCCGACCCCGGTCTCGAAGAGGCCCTGCTCGACCGAGTTTCGTTCCGGCGCTTCTGCGGGTTCGCGCTGGATGCGCAGACACCCGACGAGACGACGCTTTGCCGGTTTCGCAATGCCTTGCAGCAGGCCGGCCTGGGAGACGCCCTGTTTCAGGAAGTTCTCCGGCAGCTCGAAGCGGCTGGATATGTCTTGAGGACAGGGACTTTGATCGACGCAACCCTGGTTCAAAGTTCAGGGCGGACGCCTGCCTCGGGATCGACCCCGCGCGAGGTCGAGAGCCGCTCGTCACACGATCCGGAAGCCAACTGGACAAGGCAGGGCCCCAAGCGCCAGCTGTTCTTCGGCTACAAGGCGCACATCGCAATCGATCAGGGATCGGGGCTGATCCGGGCCCGCAAACTGACCGGGGCGAAGACGTATGAGAGCCAAGTCGCCGACGATCTCGTCCTCGGCGACGAGAAGGCGGTCTATGCCGACAAGGCCTACGAGAAGCGTGCGCGCCGCCAAGCCCTCAAAGCTCGTGGCATCAAGGATCGCATCCAGCATCGTCGCAACAAACACCAGAAGACGCTGCCGCGATGGCAGGCCGTACGCAACAAGCTGATCGGGCGCGTGAGGCAGGCGATCGAACGGACCTTCTCGCAACTCAAAGGCCGCTACGGCTTCACCCGCATGCGCTACGCCGGCATCACCGCCAACGCATTCCACCTCGATCTAATCTCGATCGCCTACAACCTGCGAACCGCAGCCGCCATCCGCTGACCAATCTCCGGCCACGGCGGCCGAAACCGCCGCTCGCAGCCAAATCGCATCACGCCATCACCCCTCCAGCTGCCAACTCGCCAAATCAACAAGTTTCGCAGAGGTCTCGCTTGCGGGAGAGGGCGCTGTGCGTGGGGAGAACGCGTGAGTCGTAACAGCTTGAGATCGATCAGGCGGCTGCCATGCCGCAGCGCATCTGCTCCCCTCCCCCTTGCGGGGAGGGGTCGGGGGTGGGGGTCCACAGGCACAGCGCCCAGGACGTCTTCACGCAGGCGCCGTGCCCGCGTCGCCCTCACCCCAGCCCTCTCCCGCAAGCGGGAGAGGGAGCGCGCTGCGGTCGGGGAGGGGCGCGTGTAGTTGTGGTGGGGCTGAGGCGGTCTTGCCTCAGCGCACCAGCACGTTCTTGAACTGCCACGGATCGGAGGTGTCGATGTCTTCCGGGAACAGGCCGGGGCGGTCGGTGATCGGGGTCCAGTCGGTGTAGTAGCCCTTCACCGGGCCGAGATACGGCGTCTGCACTTCGAGGCAGCGGCGGAAGTCCATCTCGTCGGCCTCGACGATGCCGGCTTCCGGATTCTCCAGCGCCCACACCATGCCGGCCAGCACCGCCGACGACACCTGCATGCCGGTGGCGTTCTGATACGGGCAAACCTTGCGGGTTTCTTCGATCGAGAGCTGCGAGCCGTACCAGTAGGCGTTCTTGGCATGGCCGTAGACCAGCACGCCGAGCTCGTCGATGCCGTCGACGATCTCGTTCTCGTCGAGGATGTGCCACTTCGGCTGCATCTTGCCTTCGGCGCCGAACATCTCGTGCAGCGACAGCACCGCGTCGTTGGCCGGGTGATAGGCGTAGTGGCAGGTCGGCCGGTACACCACGTTCTGGCCGTCGCGGACCGTGAAGTAATCAGCGATCGAGATCGACTCGTTGTGAGTCACCAGGAAGCCGTACTGCGGGCCCGGCGTCGGGCACCAGGTGCGGACGCGGGTGTTGGCGCCCGGCTGCAGCAGGTAGATCGCCGCCTGGCAGCCTTCGGTGTGCTTGCGGCCGTTGTCCGGGATCCACTTTTCGTGGGTGCCCCAGCCGAGTTCGGCCGGCTGCAGGCCTTCGGACACGAAGCCCTCGACCGACCAGGTGTTGACGAACACGTTCATCGGCTTCGGGGTCTTGGCGCGCTGGGTATCACGCTCGGCGATGTGGATGCCCTTGACGCCGAGCTTCTGCGCCAGCTGGCCCCAGCCTTCGCGGCTCTTCGGCTCGTTGACTTCGACGCCGGTGTCGCGGGCGATATCGAGCAGCGCCTGCTTGACGAACCACGACACCATGCCGGGGTTGGCGCCGCAGGTCGACACCGCGGTGGTGCCGCCCGGGTTCTTGGCCTTGGCGGCCAGCAGGGTCTCGCGCAGCGCGTAGTTGGAGCGCTTCTCCGGGCCGGCGTTCTTGTCGAAGTAGAAGCCGAGCCACGGCTCGACGACGGTGTCGATGTAAAGGGAGCCGATCTCGCGGCACATCGTCATGAGGTCGACCGAGCCGGTATCGACCGACAGGTTGACGCAGAAGCCCTGGCCGCCGCCCTCGGTCAGCAGCGGAACCAGCAGCTCACGGTAATTGTCCTTGGTCACCGCCTGCTTGATGAAGCGGACGCCGTGCTTCTCGGCGAGTTCACTGTCCGCGTGCGGATCGATGATCACGAACCGCTTCTTGTCGTACTCGAAGTGCCGCTCGATCAAGGGCAGCGTGCCCTTGCCGATCGAGCCGAAGCCGATCATCACAATGGGGCCGGTGATCTTGGCGTGGATCTTCGAGGTAGACGACATCAGGTTTGAACTCCGGACAGGGTGGCAGGGGTTACGCCGCTATGTGCGGGCAAGACAGTTCGGGAATGTGACGGCGAGGTGAATTTCAGATGTCACCTGCGACGGCTACTCAATTCGGTTCGGACACGCTGAGCACCGTCAGCGAGCGTCGCTCGCCCGACGGGGTCTCGAAACTGATCGATTGTCCGACGGAGAGGCCGATAAGGGCCGCCCCGATCGGGGTCAATACCGAAATACGACCAGCCTCGACGTCGGCTTCGGTCGGATAGACCAGCGTGACCTGCTTTTCCTTGCCGGTGGTATCGTCCCGGAAGGTGAGGGCTGACTCCATGCAAACGATCCCGGGCAGGGGATCGTGGTCAGGCGCCACATTGGCGCGAGCGACCTCTCCGGCGAGGAAATCGGCCGTGGCCGGATAGCGCTGCGCAGCGGCTTCGGCGAGCTGGCCGAGCCGTTCGGCATCGCGATTCCGGATGGTAATCGGCGGTCGTTGGGTACGAATGGACTGGATCATGTCTTTCACGGGTCCTTGTCACGCCGAGCGCGTCATGCGCAGCGGCATTCACGGGATAAGTAGCAGTCTGAAAAAGGGGAGAAGTCGTCGACGAGATCGTTAAGCCCGGACGGCGCACGCGCGCGCCCGGGTCACCTTCCTGCGTGAAGGCGACCGGCGCGCAGCGTCAAGCGGTTGCGGGGCAAGATCATCATGATCGTCGGAACGTAGGGCTCCCCGTCCGAAAGTCAACGGGGAAGCCGAGAAGGGTCGGTTGCGCCAAGTGAGCGGTGCGGCATTTTGGCCGCCCCGCGTCAGCTCCGGCGCTTCGCGGTGACTTCGATTTCGATCTTCATTTCCGGCTTGTAGAGGCCGGCAACCGCGACGATCGTCGCCGCCGGGCGGATCTCGCTCAGATTCTCACCACACACTGCGAAGACCGCGTCCGCATCCTTCGGGTCGGTGATGTAGTAGGTTGCGCGCACGATATCTTCCATCGCGAAGCCCGCTTCCTTCAGCGCCGCACCGATGGTCTTGAAGCAGTTGCGGGTCTGCGAGGTCACGTCCTCGGGCAGGCTCATGGTCGTGTAGTCGTAGCCGGTGGTCCCCGAGACGAAGACGAAATCACCATCGACCACGGCGCGGCTGTAGCCGGCAGTCTTTTCGAACGGCGATCCGGTGGAAATCAGGCGACGCGACATATCAGGACGACCTTGAAGTTGAGGGGAACTTGGGTGAGCAGCCAATGCCGCGTCTGTCCCGGCAAATCAAGCCTTGCTGGAGACGGGAGCGGCGGTGGCGGGATCAGGCTGTCGTGGTCTCCGGGACGCGGGTGCGCCGGCGCCGCAAGGCGTCGACCGCGATTTTGAGCGCGAATACGGCGAGCACGAATACGGTCACGCGCGGCCGCTTGGCCGGATCGCGCGGCGCGAAGACGCGGTGGGTCGGACGGGGAAAACGCATCGGACCCTCCTTACGCGGCGCGACGAAGACGCACTCGCTCGGCGCGCGCCGGCTTGGCGGCGGCGCCGGTGGCGACGATGAGGCCGGCGGCGCCATCGAGCGCGCCTTCGCGCAGTTCGAGGCCGAGCAGGCGGTCGCGTTCGAACGGGCCGGGCAGCGCCAGCTCAGTCATCTTCTCGGCCGAGAAGCCGAACCGCGCGTAGTACGGCGCATCGCCGAGCAGGATCACGGCGCCGTGGCCGCGGGCGGCGGCTTCCGCCAGCGCGACGCGCATCAAGGCGCCACCGACGCCGAACTCACGGCACGACGAATCGACGGCGAGGGGGCCGAGCACGAGTGCGGCCCGGCCCCCTGCGTCAACGTGCCAGAGCCGCACCGTGCCGACCAGCCGGCCTTGACGGACCGCGGAGAAAGCGAGGCCTTCCGCGGGCGCGCGTCCATCACGCAAACGCTGGCAGGTGCGCGCATGCCGGCCTTCGCCGAAGCACGCATCCAGCAGGCGCTCACGCGCGGCAATGTCGGAGCTCTTTTCCGCACGGATCGCGAACGGAACGGCTGCGACGTTCAAGGCAGTCAGGTGGGCGAGGGTGTTCGTCATGGCACGTCGATCCCCACGCCGTCCGGCGAACCGCGCCGGCAGCGTGTTGTCAGCAGATAGCAATGTGACAGGGAGAGGCCGGCAAGCCGGCCTCAATTCTTCTGCTCCCTCTCCCGCCTGCGGGAGAGGGCCGGGGTGAGGGCGACACCAGTCGCTGATTCACCCTGCTATCCGACCTCCGCAGCGCGGAGGAGCGGACATCAGATGTGGTAGGTCGCCAGCGGCGGGAAGCCGTTGAACGCCACCGACGAGTAGGTCGACGTATAGGCCCCGGTGCCTTCGATCAGCAGCTTGTCGCCAATCTCGAGCGTCACCGGCAGCGGATACGGCATCTTCTCGTACAGCACGTCGGCCGAATCGCAGGTCGGGCCGGCGAGCACGCAGGGCGTCATCTCGGCGCCGTCGTGGCGCGAGCGGATCGCGTAGCGGATCGACTCGTCCATCGTCTCGGCGAGACCGCCGAACTTGCCGATGTCGAGATACACCCAGCGCACGTCGTCCTCGTCGCTCTTCTTCGAAATCAGAACGA
The DNA here is from genome assembly GCF_039642825.1 of Rhodopseudomonas sp. P1. Lineage (NCBI taxonomy): Bacteria > Pseudomonadati > Pseudomonadota > Alphaproteobacteria > Hyphomicrobiales > Nitrobacteraceae > Rhodopseudomonas > Rhodopseudomonas sp. P1. The sequence goes on from NZ_CP088006.1 coordinate 993,312, forward strand.
CTTCGGTCTCGATCACGCCGGCGTTGCCGACCATGCCGCGGCCCGGCTCGATGATGGTCTCCGGGATCTGGTTGCCGAAGTGCTTGCGCAGCGCCCGGAAGATCGAGCGGCCGTACTGCACGACCGGCGGGACTTCCTTCAGATACTTGGTCGGGAAGCCGCCACCCATGTTGACCATCGACAGCTGGATGCCGCGCTCGGCGCAGTCGCGGAACACGGTCGCGGCCATCGCCAGCGCGCGGTCCCACGCCTTCACCTTGCGCTGCTGCGAGCCGACATGGAACGAGATGCCATAGGCTTCCAGGCCGAGACGCTTGGCGTTGTCGAGCACGTCCACCGCCATCTCCGGATCGCAGCCGAACTTGCGCGACAGCGGCCACTCGGCGCCGGCGCAATCGTACAGGATGCGGCAGAACACCTTCGAGCCGGGCGCCGCACGCGCGACCTTCTCCACCTCGGCGGTGCAGTCGACCGAGAACAGGCGGATGCCGAGCTCGTAGGCGCGCGCGATGTCGCGCTCCTTTTTGATGGTGTTACCAAACGAGATGCGGTCCGGGGTCGCTCCCGCGGCCAGCGCCATCTGGATTTCCTGCACCGAGGCGCAGTCGAAGCACGAGCCCAGCGAGGCCAGCAGCGACAGCACTTCCGGCGCCGGGTTGGCCTTGATCGCATAGAACACGCGGCTGTCCGGCAGCGCCTTGGCGAAATGCATGAAGTTGTCGCGGACCACTTCGAGGTCGACGACCAGGCACGGCTCGACGTCCAGACCCTTGGCGCGGCGGTCGCGCAGGAATTCACGGATACGTTCGGTCATGGCACTCTCCCACGCGCCCAGCGACGGGCGCTTACCAACGATGGCGCTGATCCGACGGCTTCAGCGCCGTCGCGCGATGGAGGCGCGACGAGCGATCAGCTCGGACGAGCAGTGCTGCCTTGGATTGGTTGGGAAGGATCCCGCCCGCTCACTGGCAATGAAGGACAAGCCTCTTCGGTATTCGCGCCGGCTGATGGAAAGCCGGCAGAGACCAAAAAAGCCCGCTCCGTCGTTGCTTTAAGTCGCGTCCCCCGTTGAGAACGAGGTGCGCCGGTTCGCCTCCGGCTGTCAGTCACGGTTGCAAGAGAGGAAGCCACCTTCAACGGCATCTCTTGAGAGAGATGCTGGCCTCGTCGCGTTGCCGCTTGGAGACCCTCGGCTCTTCATCCCTTGGCGGCTGTCCGGCCTCTTGTCCGGATACCTACCGACTGACACACGACCACGGGCACGTGCGAAATTGGGCAAGGCTGGAGATAGGTGTTTCGATGCCGGGCCGCAAGATTTTTTTTGTCTTAACCGGAGAATTATCCCGGCTCGTCGGGAAGCGTTGCCGATCAATCACACCGGCAACGGCGAAGCTGAACGTCTGTTCAAGTTCGTCAATAACGACGGGGACAATTATGACGGCGGTGCGTCGGCGCGGCGGCTGGCCGCGGAGCCAAATCAGGCGCGCTTGAAGAACGGTTCGATGCGCTGCGCGTTGCGGATGAAGCCGACCATGATCACTACGCCGATCACGAACAGAACCACTTGGAGGATGTGGGCGGCGCTCTCGCCGAGACCGAACAGGATCGCCAGTGCCCACCCGCCCGCAAATGCGGCTCCGAACACCTCGGCGCCAATCAGGATGGCGGCGCTGATGACGGTGATGACGCTCGGCCAGGCGATCTGGCGCGATCCGGCGGCGGTGGCAGGCTTGCTCATGGTTCGAAGGTCCTTCTGGCGGGCGCAATCTAACGAAATCGCCCGCGTCGGCAAGCGCAAGCCGATGATCCCGTAAAGTGTCAGCAGTGGGGCGTCTGGCGCGCCTTGCGTAATTTACCAGCAGCAACAAGGCAATCCGGGCGCAAAAAAGCCGTACGCAATGGTATATGTCGTGCAATTACGAGGCCCCGCATTCAGGATGGATTGATGTCAGAAAGCTCCGGACCGATTGCCGCACCCGCTGATGCCGGCAATCCGCTGCTGGCCGCCTGGACCACCCCGTTCGAGACCCCGCCGTTCGCCGAGATCAGGCCCGAGCACTTCATGCCGGCCTTCGAGCAGGCGTTCGCCGACCACGCCGGCGAGATCGCTGCGATCGTCAACGATCCGACCGAGCCGGACTTCGACAACACCATTACGGCGCTGGAGCGCGCCGGCAAGCTGCTGAACCGTGTCGCCGCGGTGTTCTACGACCTGGTGTCGGCGCATTCGAGCCCCGAGCTGCTCAAGATCGACGAAGAGGTGTCGCTGCGGATGGCGCGGCACTGGAATCCGATCATGATGAACGCGGTGCTGTTCGGCCGGATCGCGGCGCTGCGCGACAAGGCGGCGCTTTTGAACCTGACGCCGGAGCAGAGCCGGCTGCTGGAACGCAGCTACACCCGCTTCCACCGCGCCGGCGCCGGCCTCGACGAGGCCGCGAAGGCGCGCATGGCCGAGATCAACGAGCGCCTGGCGCAGCTCGGCACCAGCTTCAGCCATCATCTGCTCGGCGACGAGCAGGAGTGGGTGATGGAGCTCGGCGAGGGCGATACCGAGGGGCTGCCCGACAGCTTCGTGGCCGCCGCCCGCGCCGCGGCCGAAGAGCGCGGGATGCCCGGCAAGGCGGTGGTGACGCTGTCGCGGTCGTCGGTCGAGCCGTTCCTGAAGATGTCGAGCCGGCGCGACCTGCGCGAGAAGGTGTACCGCGCCTTCATCGCCCGCGGCGACAACGGCAATGACAACGATAACAACGCCATCATTGGCGAGATCCTCAGCCTGCGCGAGGAAAGCGCCAAGCTGCTCGGCTATCCGACCTTCGCGGCCTATCGGCTCGAAGACTCGATGGCCAAGACGCCCGAAGCGGTGCGCGGCCTGCTCGAGCGGGTGTGGAAGCCGGCGCGCGCCCGCGCGCTCGCCGACCGCGACGCGCTGCAGGAGCTGGTTACTGAAGAAGGCAGCAACTTCAAGCTGGCGCCATGGGACTGGCGCTACTACGCCGAGAAGCTGCGCCAGCGCCGCGCCAATTTCGACGATGCCGCGATCAAGCCGTATCTGACGCTCGACGGCATGATCGCCGCGGCGTTCGACACCGCCACGCGGCTGTTCGGCATCACCTTCGAGGAACGCAAGGACGTCCCGGTGTGGCATCCGGACGTCCGGGTCTGGGAGGTCAAGGACCCAAACGGCGCGCATCGCGGGCTGTTCTACGGCGACTACTATGCCCGGCCGTCGAAGCGCTCCGGCGCCTGGATGACGTCACTGCGGGATCAGCAGAAGCTCGACGGCGCAGTGGCGCCGCTGATCATCAACGTCTGCAACTTCGCCAAGGGCGCCGGCGGCGAGCCGTCGCTGCTGTCGCCCGACGATGCCCGCACCTTGTTCCACGAATTCGGCCACGGCCTGCACGGCATGCTATCCGATGTGACCTACCCCTCGTTGTCCGGCACCAGCGTGTTCACCGACTTCGTCGAGCTGCCGTCGCAGCTTTACGAGCACTGGCAGGAGCAGCCGCAGGTGCTGCGGCAGTTCGCCCGTCACTACCAGACCGGCGAGCCGCTGCCCGACGACCTGCTGCAGCGCTTCATTGCCGCCCGCAAGTTCGGCCAGGGCTTCGCCACGGTCGAGTTCGTGTCCTCGGCGCTGCTCGATCTGGAATTCCACACCCAGCCGGCCGCCGGCATCGGCGAGATCCGCGCCTTCGAGCGCAAGGAGCTCGACAAGATCGGCATGCCGGAAGAGATCGCGCTGCGGCACCGGCCGACCCAGTTTGGCCACATCTTCTCCGGCGATCATTACGCCTCGGGCTACTACAGCTACATGTGGAGCGAGGTGATGGACGCCGACGCGTTCGGCGCGTTCGAGGAGGCCGGCGACATCTTCGCGCCGGAGGTGGCCAAGCGGCTGCGCGACGACATCTATTCGTCCGGCGGCTCGCGCGATCCGGAAGAGGCCTATGTGGCGTTCCGCGGCCGCAAGCCGGAGCCCGACGCGCTTCTGCGCCGCCGCGGTCTGCTCGACACCCCGGAGGCCGCGTAGCCGCATGATCGGCCTATTGCGCCGCGCCGCCGTCCGCTCCGCGCTGGTCGCGGCGGTCGTGGCCCTGTTCGGCTTCGGCACCGCCGAGGCCCACCCGCACGTCTGGGTGACCTCGACCAGCGAATTGGTTTATGCGCCCGACGGCTCGTTCACCGGCGTCCGCCACGCCTGGGCGTTCGACGACATGTTCTCGACCTATGCGCTGCAGGGCATCGAGACCAAGGAGAAAGGCGTCTATAGCCGCGAGGAGCTGGCGCCGCTGGCGCAGACCAACGTCGAGTCGCTGAAGGAATTCGCCTACTTCACCTTCGCCAAGGTCGGCGGCAAGAAGCAGAAGTTCGGCGAGCCGGTCGATTACTACCTGTCCTACAAGGACAACGTGCTGACGCTGCACTTCTTCCTGCCGTTGAAGACGCCGGTGAAGAGCAGCGAATTGTCGGTCGAGGTGTTCGACCCGAGCTACTTCATCGACTTCTCGTTCGCCGAAAAGAACCCGGTCAGCCTGGTCGGCGCGCCGTCCGGCTGCGCGCTGAACTTCCAGCGCCCGACCGACGGCAGCGCCACCGCGCAGCGGATGAGCGAAGACAACTTCCTGAACGGCGATAACTCCAACTACGGCGCGATGTTCGCCAACAAGATCGCGGTGACCTGCCCATGACGTCTCATCGCCGGTTTGCGGTTGCCGCCTTGTTCGTCTGCGTCGCCGCGCTCGTGCTCGGCGACGCCACGCTGCATGCGGCGTTCGCCCACAATCCGTTCGGCGCGCCGAGGGGGGCGCCGGAGCCGCAAGCCGGGGGCATCGTCGGCTGGCTGCTGGCGCAGCAATCGGCGTTCTATAAGCAGATGTCGGCGACGATCCGCGCCGCCAAGGCCGACGGCAGCGCGGTGTGGACCCTGCTGGCGATCTCGTTCGCCTACGGGGTGTTCCATGCCGCCGGACCGGGCCACGGCAAGGCGGTGATCTCGTCCTATCTGGTCGCCAATGAAGAGACCGCGCGGCGCGGCATCGCGCTGTCGTTCGTCTCGGCGATGCTCCAGGCGGTGGTGGCGGTGCTGATCGTCGGCATCTGCGCCTGGCTGCTGAATGCCACCGCGAGCACGATGTGCAGCGCCGAGCGCGCGATCGAGATCGGCAGCTACGCGCTGATCGCGCTGTTCGGCGCGCGGCTGGTCTGGGTCAAGGGCGGCGGCTTTCTGCGCGCCCTGCAGACCTCGATGCGCAAGCCGCAGTTGGCGATGGCCGGCGTGCCGGCGGCGCTGACGGATCACGACCATCACCACCACGATCATGATCACGACCACGTTGGGCACGGCCATGCCCACGCCCGCGCGGCGCATGGCGATCATCAGCACCATCGTCATGACCATGGGCACGGCCACGACCACGCTCATGCGCATAGCCACCACGATCACCACCATCATCACGGCCCCGGCGAAGCCTGCGACCATTGCGGACATTCGCACGGGCCGGAACCGAGCGAGCTCGCCGGCCCAGGCGGCTGGCGCCGCGGTCTTGGTGCGGTGCTGACCGTCGGCATCCGCCCCTGCTCGGGGGCGATCCTGCTGATGGTGTTTGCGCTCGCCCAGGGCTTGTTCTGGGCCGGGATCGTCGCCACTTTCGTGATGGCGCTGGGCACCGCGATCACGGTCGCGACCATCGCGGTAGCGGCGGTGTCGGCAAAGGGGCTGGCCCGCAAACTGGCCGCACAGCGCGATGGCGGCGGCATGCTGGTGATGCGGGGCCTCGAGTTTGGCGCCGCCGGTCTGGTGCTGCTGCTCGGCTGCGGACTTCTCCTAGGGTATGTCGCAGCCGAACGTGTGACGTGTCTTTAACCAGCAGCCTGCAAATCTGCGCCGTGCGTGGGTTTCAGCAAAACCCGACGGCGGCTTGTGCGTAGATGATCAGGACACCATGGAACCGCCCTCGCGATGCCGCGGTGTACGACGCACTGACCGTCACCGCGTCGTCTTGACAACGATAGGCCAAAGCGCGAAGCCAGCAGCAACATGAGCGTCATTGTTCCGATCCATGGACCAGCGATCGCCCCGGCGCCCGCGCCGGAGCGGGTCGGTGTGCTGTTGGTGAACCTCGGCACCCCGGACAGCTGCGACACCAAGGGTGTGCGCATCTATCTGCGCGAGTTCCTGTCGGATCCGCGGGTGATCGAGAACCAGGGGTTGTTCTGGAAGCTGGCGCTCAACGGCATCATTCTGAACACCCGTCCTGCCCGCAAGGCCAAGGACTATCAGAAGATCTGGAACCACGAGAAGAACGAGTCGCCGCTCAAGACCATCACCCGCGCACAGGCCGAGAAGCTGTCGGCGTCGCTGGGCGATCGTGGCCATCTGATCGTCGATTGGGCGATGCGCTACGGCAATCCGTCGCTGCGCGACCGGATCGAGGCGCTGGTGGCCAAGGGCTGCACCCGGCTGCTGGTGGTGCCGCTGTATCCGCAGTATTCGGCCGCCACCTCGGCGACGGTGTGCGACCAGGCGTTTCGCGTGCTGCGCGAGCTGCGTGCCCAGCCGACGCTGCGGGTCACGCCGCCGTACTATCGCGACCCGGCCTATATCGACGCGCTTGCGACCTCGATCAAATCGCACCTCGCCTCGCTGTCGTTCGAGCCCGAACTGATCGTGGCCTCGTTCCACGGCATGCCGCAGGCCTATATCGACAAGGGCGATCCATACCAGGCGCAGTGCGTGGCGACCGTCGAGGCGCTGCGTGAGCGGATGGGCGTTGCCGACGACAAGCTGCTGCTGACCTTCCAGTCGCGGTTCGGTTTCGATCAGTGGCTGCAGCCCTACACCGACAAAACCATCGAGGCGCTGGCCCGCAAGGGCGTGCGCAAGCTCGCCGTGGTGATGCCCGGCTTCTCGGCCGACTGTCTGGAGACGCTGGAAGAGATCGCGCAGGAAAACGCCGAGATCTTCATGGAGCACGGCGGCGAGGAATTTACCGCGATTCCCTGCCTCAACGACTCCGACGCCGGTGTGCAGGTGATCCGCCAGCTCGTACTGCGCGAGCTGCAAGGCTGGCTGTAACCAAAGCGAAGGCTGTCGTCAGCGCCAGGCTTCCGCGACCAAATCCCCCATCGTCGAACCTGGATTGCGGCGACCGCGACCCACCAGTGTTGCGCCGTGCCGGCGCACGCATCACCATGACCGCACGGATGCCGAAATCCGGCGAGGAGAGTTTGCATGTTTTATGATCTCAGCGGGTTCGATGTGGTGTCCATCGTTCTCGTCCTGCTGGTGATCCTGACGCTGTTCGCGGGCGTCAAGACGGTGCCGCAGGGTTACAACTGGACCATCGAACGGTTCGGCAAGTTCACCCGGACGCTGGCGCCGGGCCTCAACCTGATCATTCCGTATTTCGATCGCGTCGGCCGCAAGATGAATGTGATGGAGCAGGTGATCGAGATCCCGCAGCAGGAAGTTATCACCAAGGACAACGCCACCGTGACCGTCGACGGCGTCGCGTTCTACCAGGTGTTCGACGCCGCCAAGGCGAGCTACGAGGTCGATAATCTGCAGCAGGCGATCATTGTGCTGACCATGACCAACATCCGTTCGGTGATGGGCTCGATGGATCTCGACCAGGTGCTGTCGCATCGCGACGAGATCAACGAGCGGCTGCTGCGCGTCGTCGATGCTGCGGTGTCGCCGTGGGGCATCAAGGTCAATCGCATCGAGATCAAGGACATCGTGCCGCCGAACGACCTGGTGGAGGCGATGGGCCGGCAGATGAAGGCCGAGCGCGTCAAGCGCGCCGACATCCTGCAGGCCGAAGGTCAGCGTCAGTCGGAGATCCTGCGCGCCGAGGGCGCCAAGCAGGCCCAGATCCTGCAGGCCGAGGGCCGTCGCGAAGCCGCGTTCCGCGACGCCGAGGCACGCGAGCGCTCTGCCGAAGCCGAAGCACGCGCGACCCAGATGGTGTCGGAAGCGATCGGCAAGGGCGACGTCGCGGCGCTGAACTACTTCATCGCCGACAAATACATCAAGGCGTTCGGCCAGCTCGCCGACTCGCCGAACCAGAAGGTGATCATGTTGCCGGTCGAGGCGATGAGCATGCTCGGCTCGCTCGCCGGCATCGGCGAGATCGCCAAGGCGACCTTCGGCGAAAGCGCGGCTTCCGCGCAGGCCGCCCGCCGCGGTTCTGTGCCGCCGACGACGCCGGTGCCGCCGGCACGGTGAGACGGAGGCCGCTGCCATGACCGCGATCCTCGCCGCGCTCGGCGTCTGGAACTGGCTGATCTTCGGCTTGGTGCTGATGGCACTGGAGCTGCTGGCGCCGGGCGTCTTTCTGTTCTGGCTCGGGCTCGCAGCACTCCTCGTCGGAGTGCTTTCGCTGCTGCTGGAGCCGGGATGGCAGGCGCAGATCCTGCTGTTCGGCCTGTTCGCCGCTGCCGCAGTGCCGCTATGGCGGCGGATGGCGCGCAGCGGCGACGTCGAGGTGCACGCCAGCAATCCGTTCCTCAATCGCCGCACCGATGCTCTGGTGGGGCGGGAGTTCACACTTGAGAAGCCGATCGAGGGCGGCGTTGGAACGGTGCGGATCGACGATACGGTGTGGCGCGTGTCCGGCCCCGACACTCCTGCCGGCAGCCGCATTCGTATCGTTGCGGCGGATGGCGTGCAGCTAACGGTAGCGGTGGTTTAGGCCTTCTTCCGATCCTTCAAGCGAAGGGGCACCATTCTGGAAAGAGCGTCATCCTGAGAGCCTGCCCGGAAATGCGGGCAGTGAAATCAAGCACTTTCGCTTCAACCCGTCATGCCCGGCCTTATGCGGGCATCCATGTCTTGCAGCGAAAACAGCAGGAAAGGCGTGGATGGCCGGGACAAGTGTTCAGCCCGGAGACATAGTCGACACGTGTTCGGAGACATGACCGACACTTTCCACGCCCGTCAAGTCGATGGTGGCGACTTGGTGGGCAGCGAAGAACACGCCGTATTTGCCGTCGGTGGAGAGCGGCCTGATGGCCAAGCGCTCTCCGGCGAAGGCTTGCGGCACCTTCCACAAACGACCTTTGAAGCTGACATAGGCCTTGGTTTTCGAGACGGATCGGACGATGTCGCGCTCATCGTATTCTGGAGCCGGCAGGCGGTCCGGCAGAGAACGCCGGCTCGGCTGGTAGCGATCAGCAGGCACCAGCTGGCCTAGCGACTCGTGAGGGCGCTCGAAGTTGTACACCTCGCGCCAGGAATCGAAGGCACGTTGCGCCTCGGCGAGGTCGCGCAAGGGCCGCAGTGCAAACACCTCGTCGTCCAGCGTGCGATGAAAACGCTCGTTCTTGCCGCGGCTCTGCGGGTGATAGGGACGACTACGGATCACCCTGATGCCGAGCTTGAGCAGCCACACCGAGAACCATGTCCAGCGCTCGCCGGAACTGTCCGACCACGGCGAGCCGTTGTCGACGAAGATCGTGTCGGGCAAGCCGTAGTGCCGGAACGTCGTTTGCAGCCTGTCCTGCACGGTTTCGCCGCGCTGATCGGCGCAAGCCTGGAGGCACAGATCGTAGCGTGAGTGATCGTCCACCACGGTCAGCGGATGGCAGCGGACGTCGTTGCCGAGCCGAACCCAGCCTTTGAAGTCCATCTGCCAAAGCATGTTCGGCGCCGGCATCTCGAACCGCAGCGTCGCCGGTGGACCGCCGGCGGCAGGCTTGATCCGGCCGTGCCGGCGCAGGATCTCGTGGATCGTCGACACCGCCGGAGCGTGCTGTCCGGACCGCTCCATCGAGCTGGCGATCTTGCGCGCGCCCCATGCCGGATGCGCATCACGAACCGCCAGCACCTGTGCCTCACACGCCGCCGAGGTCTGCCGCGGGCTGTCGTGCGGCCGCCGCGACAGGTCGGCGAGATCACCTCCGGCCGCCCATCGCTCCAACCATTTGTAGCCGGTCGTCCAATGAATGCCGAACCGCCGGCACAGCTCGCGCCGGTTCGCCCCCTCCTGCATCGCAAGCCGTACGAACTCGCGTCTCTGATCCACTGCCGACACCTCACGCCAGGGCATGGACTTGGCCTCCAACCGCCAAATCCAGCCACTATGATGCGTCGACTATGTCTCCGAACACCCGTAGGTCATGTCTCCGGGCTGAACAACAAGCCCGGCCATGACGAACTAATCTTCAATTGAACGGCTTACGAAAGCCTCTGAATCAGCTGCCCGCATTTCCAGTCAGGCTCTGAGGCGCGCGAGTGCTTAAGCGACGCCTGCGCGGAGCAGGTCGTGCAGATGCACGATGCCGAGCGGCTTCTTGCCTTCGGCGACCAGCAGCGCGGTGATCTTCGAGGAGTTCAGCAGTTCCAGCGCCTGGCCGGCGAGCAGGTTCGGGCTGATCGTCTTCGGATTCCGCGTCATCACCTCGTCGACTGTGGCGGTCATCAGGTCGGACCGCATATTACGGCGGAGGTCGCCGTCGGTGACGATGCCGGCGATCTGACCATTGCTATCGATGATACCGACGCAGCCGAAACCCTTGGCGGACATTTCGACCAGCGCATCCGACATCCGGGTGCCGAGCGGCTTCAGCGGAATCGCTTCGCCGGTGTGCATCAGGTCACGCGCGTATTTCAGCATCGCGCCGAGCTTGCCGCCGGGGTGCAGCACGCTGAAATCGCCCGGGGTGAAGCCGCGGCTTTCGAGCAGCGCGATCGCCAGCGCATCGCCGAGCGCCAGCATCATCAGCGACGAGGTGGTCGGCGCCAGATTGTGCGGGCAGGCCTCTCGCGCCTTCGGCAGCGTCAGAGACACGTCCGCCGCGGTCGCCAGCGTCGAGGTCGGGTCCGAGGTCATCGCCACCAGCGCGATCTTGAAGCGCTTGGCGTAGTTGATCAGGTTCTTCATCTCCGGCTGCTCGCCGGACCAGGACATCGCGAGAATGATGTCGTCGGCGGTGATCATGCCGAGATCGCCGTGGCTCGCCTCGGAGGCGTGCACGAAGAACGCCGGCGTGCCGGTCGAGGCGAACGTCGCGGCGATCTTGCGGCCGATATGGCCGGACTTGCCGAGGCCGGTGATGATCAGCCGGCCCTTGGCGTTCTGAATCAGGTCGATCGTGGCGGCGAAGCGCACGCCGAGATCGGATTGCAGCGCGGTGGCGAGCGCGGTCACACCGCTGGCTTCGGCCTCCAGGGTGCGCAGGGCCGAGGGGATCGCGGCGGCAGCTTGCTCGCTCATTGCGGGTATCTTGGTGTGGGTTTTGGACAGTGCCATGCAGGGTCTCCGGCATGGGCCGCGAAGCGGCCGGGCCTTCTCCTAGCATGGCGCCGGCCGGGATGCGACGCGGCCGATCCCAGCCTGCCGCCGTTCTCAACCGCTCCTTAACCATAGTTGTTTTAACTCCATTAACGATGAGGAGCCGCGCATCTGCTCCTCATCGTTGTTCAGGATTCTGATTTCGTTGGAGTTTTTGCAGTCGTGACGTGGGCTCCAGCACCGGGCCGCCGCTCTCGCACAGCTTTGTGCGCCGGTTCCGCATGCCTGGCGCTCGCTGCGGTCGGCACCACTCCGGCGGCTGCGCAGAGCCTGACGAGCGATCTGCTCAATCCGCAACGCGGTGGCTTCGTCGCCGCCCAGAACCTGCCGCTGCGGCCGACGCCCGGCGCCGCGACCAGCTCGGCATCCCGGAGCCGCAACGTCTTCACGCAGCCCGAGGACGATGACACCAATACGCCGTTGCGGCCGACTTCGACGGCGGCGCTGCAGCCTCCGCCCGGCAGCGCCAATCCGGACAATGCCGGCGTCGCCTACGACGCGCTGAACCGAAAGCGCCAGCGGCCGAAATACTATCCGGGTGCGCCGCGCCCGAAGGCCGTGGGACCGGGATCGCCGATGGTCACCCCGGCGCCGCCGCCGGCGCGGCCGCTGCCGCCGTCGCAGACCGCCGCCAAACCGCCGCTCCCGCCCGCGCTCGCCGGCCGTGTGCCCGGGCAACCGACGCGCCGGCAGCTCAAGACCGACGACGATCCGTTCGGTCCGGTCGGTGACTACGCCGGCAGCTTCCTGATCAAGGGCGCGCTCGAAGTCGGCGGCGGCTACGACACCAACCCGGCGCGCACCAACACGCCGCGCAGCTCCGGCTTCTACAAGGTGTCGCCGGAGCTGATGATCACCTCGGATTGGGAGCGGCACGCGCTGGTGGCCGATCTGCGCGGTGCGTTCACCGGCTATGGCCACGACTTCAATCCGCCGGCCGGAACGGTGTCGCCGGCGCCGATCAGTCTCGACCGGCCGGAGTTCAACGGCCATGTCGACGGCCGGCTCGACGTCAGCCGCGACACGCATCTGATCGGCCAGGGCCGGCTGATCGTCGGCACCGACAACCCGGGCAGCCCGAACATTCAGGCCGGCCTGACCAAATATCCGCTGTTCACCACCACCGGCTTCTCCGGCGGCATCGATCAGAGCTTCAATCGCCTGCAGGTCACCGCGGTCGGCAATTTCGATCGTACCGTGTATCAGGACTCGCAGCTGACCGACGGCACCAGCGACTCGAACAAGGACCGTAACTACAATCAATATGGCGGCGTCGGCCGGGTCAGCTACGAGCTGAAGCCGGGCCTGAAGCCGTTCGTCGAGATCGAGGGCGACACCCGCGTGCACGATGTGCCGGTGGATCGCTATCTGTATCTGCGCGGCTCCAATGGCGGCTATGCCAAGGGCGGTACCAGCTTCGAACTGACGCGGCTGCTCACCGGTGAAATTTCGATCGGCTATGCGACGCGCACCTATGTGGACCCGCGGCTGGAGAAGCTCGGTGGCCTGCTCACCACCGCCTCGCTGGTGTGGACGGTGACGCCGCTGACTACGGTGAAGTTCAACGCCGACACTCAGATTTCGGAATCGCCGCTGCCCGGCGTGTCGGGCGTGTTCACCCGCACCTATACGGCGGAGGTCGACCACGATTTCCGCCGCTGGCTGACGGCGATCGGCAAGTTCACCTACGGCACCTACGACTATCAGGGCTCCGGCCGCTCCGACCGAATGAATTCGATCGAAGGCAACCTGATCTACAAGCTGAATCGCTCGGTATGGGTGAAGGGCCAGCTTCGCTACGACAAGCTGGATTCCAACGTCGTCGGCGGCAGCTACGACGCCACCGTGGTGATGCTCAGCGTCCGGCTGCAGAACTGAGCCGCGGGGCGTTCGGATCCGCCGGCCTCCATCGCCCGCTAATCGTTGAGAGCCGATGCCTCCGGCCGCCACGTCAGCAATCGCTTCTCCAGCGCGGTCAGCAGTCCTTCGGCGACCAGGGCCACCACGGCGATGACGATCATCGCGGCGAACACGCCGTTGGAGTCGAACGAGCCCTGGGCGGTGGCGATCAGCAGGCCCATGCCTTCGCGGGCGCCGAGGAATTCGCCGACGATGGCGCCAACCAGCGCGAAGCCGAAGCTGACATGCAGGCTCGCAAGGATCCACGACAGCGCCGAAGGGATCACCACTGAGGTCGTCACCTGCCACGGGCTGGCGCCGAGAATCCGCGCATTGGCGATCAGGTTCTTGTCGGCCTCGCGCACGCCCTGAAACGCATTGGCGAACACCACGAAGAACACCATCACCACCGCCAGTGCGACTTTCGACGCCGCGCCGAGCCCGAGCGCGACGATGAAGATCGAGCCGAGCACCACGCGCGGAATCGAGTTGGCGACCTTGATGTAGATCGAGAACACGTCCGACAGCAGGTGGTTGCGGCCGAGCGCGATGCCGCACAGCACCCCGAGCACCGCCCCGATCAGGAAGCCGGCGCCAGCCTCGTAGATCGTCACCCACACCTGCTGCCACAGCGGGCCGATCGAGGTGCCGTTCTGCATCCAGTCGATCAGCTTGAGCACGATGCCGCTCGGCTGGCCGAAGAAGAACGGATCGATCACGCCGAACCGTACGCCCAGCTCCCAGCCGGCGATCAGCACCACCAGCACCGCGAGCCGCAGCACCAGCACCAGCCGCGCCCGCCGCCGCATGCGGACAGCCATTGGCTCGGCGCGAATGCCGGCGGGGTTGTTCATCGATGTATCGGTCATCGGCTCGCCTCCACGTCATTGCGAGCGAAGCGAAGCAATCCAGGCCTCATCCGCGGCCTCTGGATTCCTTCGTCGCTGCGCTCCTTGCAATGACGGTCGCGTGGCATCTTCAATGTCCCGCCCTCGCGCGCAGGACTTCTTCGCGCAGGTCGTCGCTGATGCGGCGGGCGATGGCGATGAAGCGCTCGTCATAGCGGAGCGTGGCGACGTCGCGCGGGCGCGGCAGGTCGATGGCGTGCACCGACTTCACCCGCGCCGGACGCGTCGTCAGCACCGCGACACGGTCGGCCAGCAGGATCGCTTCGTCGAGGTCGTGAGTGACGAACAGAACGGCGGAGCGCGCCTGCGCCCACAGCTGCAGCAGTTCTTCCTGCATCAGTTCGCGGGTCTGGACGTCGAGCGCCGAAAACGGCTCGTCCATCAGCAGCACCTGCGGATTGTTGATGAAGGTCTGCGCCAGCGCCACGCGCTTGCGCATGCCGCCGGAGAGCTGATGCGGGTGGTGCTGTTCGAAGCCCTTCAGCCCGACGCGCCCGATCCAGTCACGCGCCTGGGCCTCGGCTTCGTTCTTGCCGATGCCGCGGAACAGCGGGCCGGCCATCACGTTGTGCAGCACGCTGCGCCAGGGAAACACCGCGTCCTGCTGAAACACGAAGCCGACGCGGCGATCGACGCCCTCGACCGGCGCGTCGAACAAGGTGACGCGGCCGGCCTGCGGCTTCGCCAGTCCGGCGATCAGTCCGAGCGTCGTCGACTTGCCACAGCCGGTCGGCCCGACGATGGCGCAGAACTCGCCGGGCGCGATCGACAGGTCGAAATCCTCCAGCGCCGACAGCACCTCGCCCGACGGCGTGACGAAGCGGCGGGCGACCTGATGGAGTTCGACGGCGGAGGGGCTAGTCATGAGCAACTACTCGCATCTGAAATAATGCGCGAGCCGCGAGCGCGGCGCGCTCCCTCTCCCGCTTGCGGGAGAGGGGTGGGGTGAGGGCGACGCGGGCACAGTGCCTGGGGACCCCCACCCCCAACCCCTCCCCGCAAGGGGGAGGGGAGAAGACGCGTCGCGTCACTCCATGCTCGTGTGTATTGGCCCGATCGACAGGCATCGCCGCCCTCACTGCCCAGCATTCGCCTTTGCCACGAATTCCGTCGTGTAGGTCTTCGACAGATCGACGGTCTTGCCCTGCAGGTTGGGCGAGAAGCTGGCCAGGATCTTGGCGACCGACTCAGGCGCGCCGCTCGGCATCACGCCATCCGGGGAGTACTGCACCTTGCCGTCCTTCAGGCCCTGGACGTAGAGCGCGCGGTCGCCGGCGTAGTAATCCTTCGGCATCTTGTCGGCGATCTCTTCGGCCGAATGCGCCTGGATCCATTTCAGCGTCTTGACGAAGGCGTTGACCAGCTTCTGCACGGTGGGCTTGTTGGCCTCCATCCAGCCGCGGTCCATGTACAAGCAGGCGGCCGGGTAGTCGCCGCCGAGCGCCTTGCGGGTCTCGTCCGGCGAGCGCAGGTCGATGCCGATCTTGGCGGTGCCGGAACTGAGCGCGCGCTGCACGGTCGGCTCGGTGGTCATGCCGGAGCTGATTTTGCCCTGCTGCATCGCCGCCAGGAAGGTGTCGCCGGCGCCGACCGGCACCAGCGTGTAGTCCTGCATCTTCAGGCCAGCCTTTGCGGCGAGCGCGCGGGTGAGAAAGTCGGTGGCCGAGCCGAGGCCGGTGACGCCGAGCGCCAGGCCTTTCCAGTTCGCCGGCTGCTTCAGTCTGTCCGCCTCGGCCGCCTTCACCAGCACGACCTCGCCGGGCGCGACCGAGAACTGCACCACGTCGGTGATGAACTTGCCCTTGGCCTGCAGGTCGATGGTGTGATCGTAAAATCCGACGACGCCCTGGACTTCGCGCGCCAACAGCGCGGTGGCGGCCTGCGAGCCCGAGGTCGAGTTGAACAGTTCGACGTCGAGGCCTTCCTCCTTGAAGAAGCCGAGCTGGGCGGCGAGCTTGGCCGGCAGATAGATCTGCTTGTCGATGCCGCCCACCATGATCTTCAGCGACGTCTGCGCAGCCGCCGGCACGGCGGTCAGCAGGACGGCAAACAGGGCGGCGACAACTCTGCGCATCGGCGTTTCCTCATGACGTTCGCGGCTCGCAGGCCCAGGCGGGCCGCGACGCGTGTCACGCATCAGGACGCGGGGTGCGGCAATCTGTCAATGCCGGTCGCGCGCGCCGCTGCGCCCGCCGCGGAACCCGTCAGCCGCGCCAGCGCGACCGTTCGGCCTTCATCCGCCGGAAGCGGACACCGGAGCCATCCGGCAGGCGGGTGGCGATGTAGCCGGCGGCGAGGCAGGCTTCGCGCTGCGGCATCTTCTCGTCGGGCGCATAGGTCGAATCCCACCACGCCGCCCGCTGCGCCGCGCGCGGCAGGTCGAAGCCGAGCATCTCCTCGATGGCGTCGATGCTGAGCACCAGCTCCGGGGCGGTCTGCTGCGCCAGATACTCTCGTAGGGGTTCGTAGGATTTCATCGGGCGCCGTGGTTGGTCGAAGGGAGCGGATGGATGGTCGTTTGGAGGACGCTAAGTGCGTTCTCCGGCCGAGTCCGGCGTTATGCGGTGAAACAGCGTGTTAACCCCGCATTACGTCAATAGCGCAACTTAAGCGCTCTGCAAGACATTGCGTGGAACCTGAGATGATGGACACGCACGCTCTGTTCGACAGGATCAGCAAGGAGCTCCACCGTCGGCGCCGGATGTCGGCGCGGGTGATGGTGATGTTTTCGCTGATCACCGTGCTGGGTTTTTCCGCTGTGTGCGGCAGCGTGCTGCTCGACATGCGGCGCGGCGCCGAAGAGCTGGCGCGGCAGACGCTCGAAAATCTCGCCGCCTCGATGGACGCCGACATCAATCGCAATGTCGAGCTGTACGACGCCTCGCTGCGTGCGGTCGCGTCCAATCTGGTGCTGCCCGAACTCCGCCAGGTCGACGCCCGCCTGGCGCGGCTGATCCTGTTCGATCATCCGGTCACCGGTCCGCATTTCGGCGCGATCCGGGTCTATGATGAGCACGGCAATCTCACCCGCGATTCCGCCCTGACCAACCCGCCGAAGGAGAACCGCGCGAACGAGCCGTTCTTCACGGTGCAGCGCGACGAGCCATATGCCGGGCTGTACATCAGCAAGCCGCAGCAGGTCGACGGCCACTACTCGGTGATCCTCAGCCGACGTGTCACCGGCTCCGACGGCACGTTTCTCGGCGTCGTCGCCGGCTCGATCAAGTTCGGTTACTTCCAGGACCTGTTCAAGCGGCTGCGGCTGCGCCCGCAGGACATGATCGCGGTGATCGCGCACGACGGCACCCTGATCGTCCGCACCCCGTTCGAGCCGGAGCTGATCGGCAAGAACATGCTGTTCACTTCGGGTGTGCAGAAGATGTTCAGCCGCCGCAACGGCTGGTTCGCCGGCACCGGTACGCTGGACGGCGTCCAGCGGATGTTCGTGTGGAGCGACAGCACCAAGCCGCTGGTGGTGCTGGTGGCCAAGTCGTGGAACGACATCTACGCGATGTGGCGCAAGGAGGCGATCTGGATCGGCATCGTGCTGCTGGTGCTGGCCGGCTTCGTCGCTGCCGTCACGGTGTTCTTCATCCGCGAGATCGAGCGCCGCGCCGCGGCCGAGCGCCGGCTCGAGGAGCTTGCCACCACCGATCCGCTGACCGGGCTGACCAACCGGCGCAAATTCGACGCCGCGATCGACACCGAGTGGCGCCGCGCCATCCGGCAGAACACGCCGATCGCGCTGCTGATGATCGATGCCGATCACTTCAAGGCTTACAACGACAGCTTCGGCCATCAGGCCGGCGACCAGATGCTGGTCGGGATCGCGGTGTGTATCGCCGACACCGTGCATCGCGCCGGCGACTGCGTCGCCCGGTTCGGCGGCGAGGAGTTCGCGGTGCTGCTGCCGGGGCTGACCGCGCCGGCAGCCGAAGCCATCGCCGAGACCATCCGGCGCAAGGTCGAGGAATGGTCGGATATCGAGGGCGGCGTCACCGTCTCGATCGGCGTCGCCAGCACCACGCCGATGGCCGCGCATCAATGGCACGATCTGGTCGAAGCCGCCGACCGTGCGCTGTATGCGGCCAAGGAACTCGGCCGCAATCGCTGCGTCGTCGCCGTGCGCGGCGAGGTCACGCTGGTGGCGTAACCTCTCCGGCGCTTCGGTGCCGCGCGATTACTTGTCCAGATAGCGTTTCATGTCTTCGATCAGGCCGGCGCGCAGGTCGTCGCGCTGCATCGCGAATGCGATGTTGGCGCGCAGGAAGCCGGCCTTCGAACCGCAATCGTGGCGTTCGCCTTCGAACTCCACGCCGTAGAATTTCTGGGTCTTCGACAGCCCGATCATCGCGTCGGTGAGCTGGATTTCGCCGCCGGCGCCGCGCTCCTGTGTCGCCAGGATCTTGAAGATTTCCGGCTGCAGGATGTAGCGCCCGGTGATCGACAGGTTCGACGGCGCGGTGCCGGGCGCCGGCTTCTCGACCATGCCGTCGACCTCGAACACCTTGCCGGTGCGCTTGCCGACGCCGCAGATGCCGTACTGATGGGTGCGGTCGGCCGGCACTTCTTCCACCGCGATGACGTTGGCCTTGTCGCCGAGCTTCTCGGCGGCCTGGATCATCTGCTTCAGGCAGCCCGGGGTGTTGAGCACCAATTCGTCCGGCAGCACCACTGCGAACGGCTCGTTGCCGACGATGTCGCGAGCGCACCACACCGCGTGGCCGAGTCCGTGCGGCGCCTGCTGGCGGGTGAAGCTCATCGCGCCCGCTTCCGGCTGGTCGCGCGCCAGGATTTCCATCTCGTTCTTCTTGTTGCGCTTCTCCAGCGTCACATCGAGCTCGAACTGGCGGTCGAAATGATCCTCGATCATGCCCTTGTTGCGCCCGGTGACGAACACGAAGTGCTCGATGCCGGCTTCCCGCGCTTCGTCGACGACGTACTGGATCAGCGGCTTGTCGACGATGGTCAGCATCTCCTTCGGCATCGCCTTGGTGGCGGGGAGAACGCGGGTGCCGAGGCCGGCGACCGGGAAGACGGCTTTACGGATTTTCATGATCTGGAAATCTTTCGAGAGGGACGGAAGGGCGAAACCGTACGGTCTTGCAGCCTGCAACCAAGGCGGATGTGTGAAGTTCCGAAACGCGGCGCGAAGCCTCGCCGGAGACAGAATGTCACATCAGAAAAGCGGCGTCCCCGGTACGAAAGCATCGAACGCCGCCCAGAATTGCTGGCGGTAACGATCCTGCTCCTGGAGAATTTCGTGCTTGGCGCCGGGGATCACCAGATGCGACCCGGCCCGCAAATGATAAGCGAACTCTTCGATCGCCGGCGTCGACACAACGCCGTCCATGCCGGCCGCGATCATCAGAATCGGCTGCCGGATCTGCGACGGATAGTTGGTCGCCTTGAAGGCGTGCATGGCGCGAAAGGCAGTGTCGGCCCACGCAACGGTCGGCGAGGCGAGGCCGAGGGTCGGGTCTTCGGCGACGATCGCGGCGTTGCGGGCGTAGCGTACCGGATCCGAGGTCAGCTTGTTGCCGACGAACGGCTCGGTGTTGGCGAGCACGTCGTTGCCACCCGGCACGTAACGACCGCCCTGGCCGGCCAGCCGCATCGCCCGCAGCAGCAGCCTGATCGGCAGCGCGGTGGTGTTGCCGGCGAGGTCGATCATCGGGGCCGACAGCACCATGCGGTCGAACCAGCGCTTGCCGGAGCGGGCGATGCGCAGCATCACCGCGCCGCCCATCGAATGCGCCAGCGCGAAATGCGGCGGCGGGCAGTCCGGCAGCACCACTTCGCGGACGAAGGTTTCGACGTCGACCTCGAAGTCGGCGAAGTTGCGCACGTAGCCCTTGCGATAGTCGCGTAAGCGTCGTTCCGAGTGGCCCTGGCCGCGCCAGTCGAGCGCCGCGACCGCAAAGCCGCGGTCGCGCAGATCGCGCACCGTCTCGAAGTACTTCTCGATCTGTTCGGTGCGTCCGGTGAAGACGCACACGGTGCCTTTGCGATGCCCCGCCGGCTCCCACCGCGCAAACCGCAGCTGCACGCCGTCGGGCGTCTTGATGAAACCGGAGACGGCGTCTTCGGGCACCGGATTGGCAGGAGTCGAGACGAGCGTCATGGACCGGGTCCGGAAGGGGAGCAAATGCCTGGAAAATCGGGATGAAAGCGGCGGGCGCGAACTGCTTCGGGCCCCCTCTTGAACCCCGAAACGCCCCTCCCATATCATTTCCGTGCAGGCCACACCAAGGGGTCAGGAACTGACTTCCCCGGCTGCACGGACAAGGCCCGGCCCGATGGCGGGCGGGTCATCACATAGTCGCTTCTAGGAGGACTTTGACCATGCGTAGCTTCGATCTCACCCCGTTCTATCGTTCGACCATCGGCTTCGACCGTCTGTTCAATCTGCTCGACCAGACCTCTGCGGATGCGGCCGCCCCTGGCTATCCGCCCTATAACATCGAGCGCACCGGTGAGAATGCTTATCGCATCACCGTCGCGGTCGCCGGGTTCTCTCCGTCCGAGCTGTCGATCGTCAGCAAGGAGAACACGCTGACCATCAAGGGCGAGAAGACCGGTGAAGAGGCCGGCAAGGCCGAAGTGCTGTATCGCGGCATCGCCGCGCGCGCCTTCGAGCGGGCCTTCCAGCTCGCCGACTACGTCACGGTAAAGAACGCCAGCCTCGAAAACGGTCTGCTGCACGTTGACCTCGTGCGCGAGATTCCCGAGGCGAAAAAGCCGCGCAGCATTCCGATCAGCATCAATGCGCAGGCCGGCCCGCAAGTGGTCACCGACAACAGCGAGAAGGCGGCCGCGTAACGCGCCGCCGGCTTGCGAACTTTCTTTCGCTGCATAGACCCCTAGCCAAGCAGGCGCCCCGGGCAGCCGGGGCGCTTTGCTGTTGGAAGACTGTTGCGGTCTGTAAGCGAGGGCACAACTCGTCTGAAAAGCCGATCGAGCGGCTACTCCAGCCCCTGCACCGGCGGCATTGCTTCGGTCGGGCGGATCGTCGCCGAGGAGGAGGGCTTGGCTCGCACCGGCGAGGGGCCTGCGGCGGATGGCACGGCGCTGGCCGGGCTCTGCACCGCTGCGGTGTCCTGTTTGGTGTCCTTGCCGGCGTCCTGCCTGGCCTGATCGAGCATCGGCTTGGAGCCGTCCTTGGCGGCGGCGTCGCCTGCGGCCTTGGCGGCTTTGTCGCCGGCGGGGTGCTGTGGCGCCGGGCGTGGGATCGGCGTGGCGGCATTGCGGTTGGCGACGCGGGCGACCGGCTTCGGCGGCCGCGGCGGATTGGTCTCGACGAACCGGGGCAGTCCCTGGATCCGGCCGTAACTGGCGACCGTCACCTCTTCCATGCGGTCGCCCATCTGCCAGGCCGGCATGAAGCGGACCAGACGGCCGGTGCGGGCGTCGATCACCAGGCGACCATCGTCACCGTCCGGATTGATCGCCGCCATGGTGTAGACCACGCCGCGCTGGCGCGGATAGCCGAGCGGCGAGAAGCCCTCGGCGCGGGCCGCGCGGGTGACCTCGTCCGGTGACAGCACCTCCAGCACCTCGGCCAGCGGGGCCGCGCGGCGCAGATCGCGCCGGGGCGGCGGCGGCATCGCCGCATACGAGCCCTGAAGGTCCGACACCCGGGTGACGGGCGGCCGCGCGGCGCCGCCGGCCGGTAGCGGATCGGCCATCGCCGTGGTCGCGGCGGTCGCGGCAAGACCCGCCGACATTACCCACCCCTTGAATTTCATAGCTTCATGCTCCCTGCAGCGCCCGCCCCGTTCTGGTGCGGGCGGGAGCCTCGCCGGGGAATTTGGCCTGGGCTTGGCCCAAACGCGGCGCATTTGGCGTGAATCCGCGGCAGCTGCGATCGCGTCGCTGCTGCAAAACCAAAGCCGAAACGCGCCGGAGCCACCATCGAATGGGGGACGTGGGCGCGCTTGTGTGCTAGACAAAAATTTGGCAAAGTCGTGCTAGGACAGCATCGCTGTCTCATTTACGGTGGTAGCCCGGCACGGGGTTTGCAGCGTCACGCGAGACGATTGACGTCGCGCGCGGCACCTGATTGTCCGTTGGGCGATATGGACACCGGGGTCTGAATACGCAAATCGTGGCTCGCAGAGCGCGAGCGGTGGCCCGGAGGGTGCCGCGAGCGTTCGAAGTGCGCCGATGCTGGATAGTGTATCCCCTCCCGGGATGAAGAGGACGAAGATGAGCGGGTCTGAGTGCGAGCGCGAAATTATGGTTGCCAATGCGCTGACGGCGGACTCGGCTGTCAAAACCACCGGTCCTGAGCACACCTGGCGTCCGCCGGCCGAAGGTCTGTACGACCTGTCGCGCGAAAAGGACGCCTGTGGCGTCGGCTTCATCGCCAACATCAAGGGCGTCAAGTCGCATCAGATCGTCTGCGACGCGCTGCGCATCCTGTGCAACCTCGAGCACCGCGGCGCCGTCGGCGCCGATCCGCGCGCCGGTGACGGCGCCGGCATCCTGGTGCAGATCCCGCACGCCTTCTTCAGCCGCAAGGCTACCGAACTCGGCTTCTCGCTGCCGGCGCCGGGCGAATACGCCGTCGGCGCGCTGTTCATGCCGCGCGAGACTTCGTGGCGGAAGGTGATCAAGAGCATCATCGAGGATCGCATCAAGGCCGAAGGCCTGACCTTCCTCGGCTGGCGCGACGTGCCGACCGACAACTCCTCGCTCGGCGAGACCGTGAAGCCGACCGAGCCTGCCAACATGCAGGTGTTCATCGGCCGCGGCACCGCGATCACCTCCGAAGACGATTTCGAGCGCAAGCTCTACATCCTGCGCAAGTCGATCTCGAACGCGATCTATCAGCGTCGCGAGCGCGCGCTCGCCGGCTACTATCCGGTGTCGCTGTCGTGCCGCACCGTGATCTACAAGGGCATGTTCCTGGCCGACCAGCTCGGCAAGTACTATCCGGACCTGCACGAAGACGATTTCGCCAGCGCGCTGGCGCTGGTGCATCAGCGGTTCTCGACCAACACCTTCCCGACCTGGTCGCTGGCGCATCCGTACCGCATGGTCGCGCATAACGGCGAGATCAACACCCTGCGCGGCAACGTCAACTGGATGGCGGCGCGTCAGGCGTCGGTGCATTCGGAGCTGTACGGCGAAGACATCAGCCGGCTGTGGCCGATCTCTTACGAAGGCCAGAGCGACACCGCCTGCTTCGACAACGCGCTCGAATTCCTGGTGCGCGGCGGCTACTCGCTGACGCATGCCGTAATGATGATGATTCCGGAAGCGTGGGCCGGCAACCCGCTGATGGACGAGAAGCGCCGCGCTTTCTACGAATATCACGCCGCTCTGATGGAGCCGTGGGACGGTC
Organism: Rhodopseudomonas sp. P1; assembly: GCF_039642825.1. Lineage (NCBI taxonomy): Bacteria > Pseudomonadati > Pseudomonadota > Alphaproteobacteria > Hyphomicrobiales > Nitrobacteraceae > Rhodopseudomonas > Rhodopseudomonas sp. P1. The sequence continues at coordinate 1,016,768 of NZ_CP088006.1, forward strand.
CGGCCGCGCTCGCCTTCACCGATGGCCGCCAGATCGGCGCGACGCTCGACCGTAACGGTCTGCGCCCGGCGCGCTATCTCGTCACCAAGGACGACCGCATCGTGATGGCGTCCGAAATGGGCGTGCTGAAGATTCCGGAGGACCAGATCGTCACCAAGTGGCGGCTGCAGCCCGGCAAGATGCTGCTGGTCGACCTCGAGCAGGGCCGCCTGATCCCGGACGAAGAGATCAAGGCGCAGCTCGCCGCCAGCCAGCCCTATGCCGACTGGCTGCATCGCACCCAGATCGTGCTGGAAGAGCTGAAGGACGCGCCGGTCAAGGGCCAGCGCTCCAACCTGCCGCTGCTCGATCGGCAGCAGGCGTTCGGCTACACCCAGGAAGACATCTCGATCCTGCTGACGCCGATGGCGTCGACCGGCGAAGAAGCCAACGGCTCGATGGGCAACGACACCCCGCTGTCGGCGCTCTCGGACAAGCCGAAGCTGCTCTACACCTACTTCAAGCAGAACTTCGCCCAGGTCACCAACCCGCCGATCGATCCGATCCGCGAGGAGCTGGTGATGAGCCTGGTGTCGATCATCGGCCCGCGGCCGAACCTGTTCGACACCGAAGGTCTCGCCGGCACCAAGCGCCTGGAAGTGCGTCAGCCGATCCTGACCGACGGCGACCTCGAGAAGATCCGTTCGATCTCCGAGATCGGCGATCCGCACTTCAAGTCGCGCACCCTCGACACCACCTTCCACTCCGCGCTCGGCGCTGCCGGCATGGAGCAGGTGCTCGACGACCTCAACGGCCGCGCCGAGTCTGCGGTGCGTGACGGCGTCAACATCATCATCCTCAGCGACCGCGCCGCCGGTACCGATCGGATTCCGATCCCGGCGCTGCTCGCCTGCGCCTCGGTGCATCATCACCTGATCCGCGTCGGTCTGCGCACCTCGGTGGGCCTGGTGATCGAGTCGGGCGAGCCGCGCGAAGTGCATCACTTCGCCTGCCTGGCCGGTTTCGGCGCCGAAGCCATCAACCCGTATCTGGCGTTCGAGACCATCATCGCGCTGAAGGACCGGCTGCCGGCCAAGCTCGAAGACAAGGAAATCGTCAAGCGCTACATCAAGTCGATCGGCAAGGGCCTGCTCAAGGTCATGTCGAAGATGGGCATCTCGACCTATCAGTCGTATTGCGGCGCCCAGATCTTCGATGCCGTCGGCCTGCGTCACGACTTCATCGCCAAGTACTTCGCCGGCACCCACTCGCAGATCGAAGGCGTTGGCCTCGCCGAAATCGCCGAAGAGACCGTGCGCCGGCATCGCGACGCGTTCGGTGACGCGCTGGTGTACAAGACCGCGCTCGACGTCGGCGGCGAATATGCCTTCCGCACCCGCGGCGAGGACCACGCCTGGACCGCGGATTCGGTCGCGACCCTGCAGCACGCGGTGCGCGGCAACTCGCAGGAGCGCTACCGCGCGTTCGCCAAGCTGCTCAACGAGCAGCAGGAGCGGCTGCTGACGCTGCGCGGCCTGTTCAAGATCAAGGGCGCGGAGGCCGAAGGCCGCAAGCCGGTGCCGCTCGCCGAAGTCGAGTCGGCCGCCGAGATCGTCAAGCGGTTCTCGACCGGCGCGATGAGCTTCGGCTCGATCTCGCGCGAGGCGCACACCACGCTGGCGATCGCCATGAACCGGATCGGCGGCAAGTCGAACACCGGTGAGGGCGGCGAGGAGCCGGATCGCTTCAAGCCGATGGCGAACGGCGACTCGATGCGTTCGGCGATCAAGCAGGTCGCCTCGGGCCGGTTCGGTGTCACGACCGAATACCTCGCCAATTCGGACATGATCCAAATCAAGATGGCGCAGGGTGCCAAGCCCGGCGAAGGCGGTCAGTTGCCCGGCCACAAGGTCGACGCCACCATCGCGGCGGTGCGCCACTCGACCCCCGGCGTCGGCCTGATCTCGCCGCCGCCGCACCACGACATCTACTCGATCGAAGATCTGGCGCAGCTGATCTACGATCTGAAGAACGTCAATCCGTCGAGCGCGATCTCGGTGAAGCTGGTGTCGGAGATCGGCGTCGGCACCGTCGCGGCGGGCGTCGCCAAGGCGCGCGCCGACCACGTCACCATCTCGGGCTTCGAAGGCGGCACCGGCGCTTCGCCGCTGACCTCGATCAAGCACGCCGGTTCGCCGTGGGAAATCGGCCTCGCCGAAACCCACCAGACCCTGGTGCGCGAACGGCTGCGGTCGCGCATCGCCGTCCAGGTCGACGGCGGCTTCCGCACCGGCCGTGACGTGGTGATCGGCGCGCTGCTCGGCGCCGACGAGTTCGGCTTCGCCACCGCGCCGCTGATCGCGGCCGGCTGCATCATGATGCGCAAGTGCCACCTCAACACCTGCCCGGTCGGCGTCGCCACCCAGGACCCGGTGCTGCGCAAGCGCTTCACCGGCCAGCCCGAGCACGTCATCAACTACTTCTTCTTCGTCGCCGAAGAAGTTCGCGAGCTGATGGCGAGCCTCGGTTACCGCACCTTCAATGAAATGGTCGGCCAGTCGCAGATGCTGGACCAGGCCGCTCTGGTGGCGCACTGGAAGGCCAAGGGCCTCGACTTCTCCAAGCTGTTCTTCAAGCAGAAGGCGGACAAGGGCCAGACGATCTTCCATTCGGAAGGCCAGGATCATCATCTCGACAGCGTGCTCGACCGCAAGCTGATCGCCAAGTCGCAGCCGGCAATCGACCGCGGCGCACCGGTGAAGTTCGAGATCGAGATCAACAACACCGACCGCTCGGCCGGCGCGATGCTGTCCGGCACCGTCGCCAAGCATTACGGCCACGCCGGCCTGCCGGCCGACACCATCCAGGTGCACCTCAAGGGCACTGCGGGTCAGGCGTTCGGCGCCTGGCTGGCGCGCGGCATCACCTTCGATCTCGAAGGCGAAGGCAACGACTACGTCGGCAAGGGCCTGTCGGGCGGCAAGATCATCGTTCGCCCGCCCGCGATCTCCGGCATCGTGCCGGAAGAGTCGATCATCGTCGGCAACACCGTGATGTACGGTGCGATCGAGGGCGAGTGCTACTTCCATGGTATCGCCGGCGAACGCTTCGCGGTTCGTAACTCGGGCGCGGTCGCGGTGGTCGAAGGTGCCGGCGATCATTGCTGCGAATACATGACCGGCGGCATCGTGGTGGTGCTCGGCAAGACTGGCCGTAACTTCGCGGCCGGCATGTCGGGCGGCGTCGCCTACGTGCTGGACGAGGACGGCAGCTTCGCCAAGACCTGCAACATGGCGATGGTCGAGCTTGAGCCGGTGCTGTCGGAAGAGATGATCAACGCCGGTGCGTTCCATCAGGCCGGCGATCTCGAAGCGCACGGCAAGGTCGACGTGTTCGCCGATCTGCTCGGCGCCGACGTCGAGCGGCTGCACGTGCTGATCTCGCGCCACGCCAAGTACACCGGCTCCAAGCGCGCCCAGGACATCCTGGCGAACTGGAAGAGCTACTTGCCGAAATTCCGCAAGGTGATGCCGGTCGAGTATCGCCGCGCGCTGCGCGAGATGAAAGCCCGCGCCGCCGAGGAGCCGAAGATCGCGATCGGGGCGTAGTTACACCAGCGCTTCCTCGTCATTGCGAGCGAAGCGAAGCAATCCAGAAGCTCCTTGCGTTGAGCTGGATTGCTTCGTGGCTTCGCTCCTCGCAATGACGGAGAGTGCGTGCCAAGACACAAAGTCGAAGACAAGAATTCGAGGCGTCAGAGTTCGATGGGCAAGGTCACGGGGTTTCTGGAAATCGAGCGGCACGATCGCGCGTATGCGCCGGTCGCCGAACGGGTGAAGAACTACAGCGAGTTCGTGGTTCCGCTCAGCGAGAAAGACCTGCGCGACCAGGCCGCCCGCTGCATGAACTGCGGCATCCCGTATTGCCACGGCACCGGTTCGCCGCAGCCCGGCGCGACGGGCTGCCCGGTCAACAACCAGATCCCCGACTGGAACGACCTGGTTTACAACGGCTATTGGCAGGAAGCCGCGCGCACCCTGCACTCGACCAATAACTTCCCGGAATTCACCGGCCGGATCTGCCCGGCGCCGTGCGAAGCGTCGTGCACGCTGAACATCGATGACAACCCGGTCACCATCAAGACGATCGAATGCGCGATCGTCGACACCGCGTTCGACAACGGCTGGGTCAAGCCGGAGATCGCCGCGGTCAAGACCGGCCAGAGCGTCGCGATCGTCGGCGCCGGCCCGGCGGGCCTTGCTTGCGCCCAGCAGCTGGCGCGCGCCGGACACGACGTCCACGTCTATGAGAAGTTCGCCAAGGCCGGCGGCCTGCTCCGCTACGGCATCCCGGACTTCAAGATGGAGAAGACTCTGATCGACCGCCGCGTCGCTCAGATGGAAGCCGAAGGCGTCACCTTCCACTACGGCGCGCCGGTCGGCGGCAGCGCTCCGGGCGCGGTCGATCCGGCCGAGCTGCTCAAGCAGTACGATGCCGTCGCGCTGACCGGCGGTGCCGAAGCGCCGCGCGATCTGCCGATCCCGGGCCGCGAGCTCGGCGGCATCCATTTCGCGATGGACTTCCTCACCCAGCAGAACCGCCGCGTTTCCGGCGAAGCCGTGAACGGCACCGACATCCTCGCCGCCGGCAAGAACGTGGTGGTGATCGGCGGCGGCGACACCGGTTCGGACTGCATCGGCACCTCGATCCGTCAGGGCGCCAAGTCGGTGACCCAGATCGAAATCATGCCGGCGCCGCCGGAGCGAGAGAACAAGGCGCTGACTTGGCCGAACTGGCCGATGAAGATGCGCACCTCGTCGAGCCAGGCCGAAGGCGCGCAGCGCGAATTCGCCGTGATGACGCAGTCGTTCGAAGGCGAGGGCGGCGTCGTCAAGAAGCTGAACTGCGTCCGCGTCGACGCCAAGTTCCAGCCGATCCCCGGCACCGAATTCGTGCTCGAAGCCGACCTCGTGCTGCTGGCGATGGGCTTCGTCTCGCCGGTCAAGGAAGGCCTGCTGACCCAGCTCGGCGTCGCGCTCGACCCGCGCGGCAACGTCGCCGCCGACCTGTCGCACTTCACCACTTCGGTCGACAAGGTGTTCGCCGCCGGCGACATGCGCCGCGGCCAGTCGCTGGTGGTGTGGGCGATCCGCGAAGGCCGCCTCTGTGCCCAGGCGATCGACCGGTTCCTGATGGGTAGCACGACGCTGCCGCGGTAAGCGGCGCCGTAGGATGGGTTGAGCGCAGCGAAACCCATCACAGCCTCGCCGCGCAGCGATGGGTTTCGCGTCGCTCAACCCATCCTACAGACGATCACTCACACAGGCGTCATGCGCGGGCTCGACCCGCCTGCGCGGCCGTACCCGCTTCGGCGCGGCGAAGGCCCGCGCATACATCGCGCGCATTAGCGCGCGATCAACATTACGTACGAGAAGAGTGATGGATTGCCGGGTCGAGCCCGGCAATGACGGTGGTGGGTGCAACGAGCTGCCGCCCAGCCGCAGCTTCTGCCTCCATGCTCCCGCTTCACGAAGCGGGTAGCCGGCCCGCCGGGTTCGCGGCACCCGCATCCAAAACGCGAATCTTACCCGCCTACTACCCGTCCTGGTTGACGGCGCACCCACGCGGATCGAAGCTCTTGCAGCCGAGCGAGAGGATCAGCCGTGGCCAGTGCCACCGCACGTGGACTTCGCAAGCGTCTCACGCCGCAGGAAACGCGGCTGTGGGCTGGGCTGCGCGGGCTCAAGCCGCGCGGCTATCACTTCCGGCGGAAGGCGCCGATCGGTTGCTATGTGGTCGACTTCGTCTGCTTGTCCGCCAGGTTGATCATCGAAGCCGATGGCGATCAGCACGCCATGCCGGCGTATTTCACCGCTGATCGGCAGCGCGGTGTTGTCCTGCGCCGTCAAGGCTTCCGTGTGCTGCATTTTTGGGATTCCGACATCGATCGATACTTCGACGGCGTGATGCAGACCGTGCTCGATGCGCTGGCGACTCCGGCCATTCGACCTCACGTGCCGCGAACCGGTCACTCCATCCATGAAGGAGCGGGAGAGCGTGGCGGGTGATAAGTGACGTCTGGCGTTGACGTCGAGTTGTGACCTCAGCCCACCCCGAGTCATTCCGGGCGCGACCGCTAGGTCGCTAGCCCGGAATCTCTTTGCTATCAGCAGCGCTGTAGGACGGGTTGAGCGCAGCGAAACCCATCACCGCCTCGCCGCGCAGCGATGGGTTTCGCGTTGCTCAACCCATCCTACAGACGGTCACTCACACAGGCGTCATGCGCGGGCTCGACCCGCGCATCCATCGCGCGCGTAACGCGCAACCAATACCAAGAGCACGGCCTCATCCTGAGGAGCCGCGGCGAAGCTCGAAGAGCGTAGCCGGGGCGTCTCGAAGGATGGATTGCCAGGTCAAGCGAGGCAATAACGCAGTCTTGTACGATGGGTTGAGCGCAGCGAATCCCATTATCATGCTTCGTCGAACTCGACGCCGCTGCGGGGGTAGAGGGCGCCCCCAGCTTTGGGTGTAACTTCGGCCAAGCAGAGTTTGGTAAAGCGTCTCAATCAATAGTCGTCTTTCAGTCAGTCTTGCCGTAGTCAAGCTTCGTCCCCCACGCGCTCAATGTGGGGCGGGTAGCCTCTGTGCGGCTACATCGCAAATGCAAACTCGGTCCAACTCTAAGTTGTCTTCGCCGCTTGCAACCGGCATCATTTCATAAAAAGGTACTGTTAGTGATTCGAATTCTGAGGCGATTGCATGCCCAACTTTGATGATCAAACGATCGAAGTACTATTCGGTGCTGACGATGCAGAGAACGAGGAGCCCGCGAGGTTTCTCGCTTATTTCTATTTCAATCGGGCGTACGATTCTCTTGTAGCAAATCTTCCGATACGCATCCTGGTTGGGCATAAAGGCGTTGGTAAGAGTGCGCTGCTGCGTCGTGCTTATCTAGATGATTGCGAGAAGAAGCATCCTTCAATCTGGATACAATCAAGCGATCTGAGTCCAATAAAAGATCGCGTATCAGCAGCGACGGAATTTTCCGGTCGAATTGAGGCATGGAAAAGAGAGATATTAATCTTTCTCACGACCGCTACTGTAGAGCAGGTGTTTGGTCAATCTCCTGAAGAAAATCGTACGAAGATCGCGGCCGGCTCGACTCAATCTCTTGTCAAGCTTTTAGGGAAGACTCTGGAAGAGGGGGAGCGGCGGGGATATCGGGCCGCCGCGATAAATCTGTATATCGATGATATTGATCGCGGTTGGGCTGCTCAGCAGAAGGACATAAGCAACATTTCTGCGCTCCTGAACGCAATGAGAGACATTGCGGGCATCGATAGAAGGATTCGATTCCGTATAGGTTTAAGGAGCGACGTCTATTTCCTCGTTCGTACGTCCGATGAGTCCACCGACAAAATTGAGCGCAACGTAATATGGCTTCGGTGGAATAACGATGAAATTCTGCGACTGGCAGCAAAACGTATCGAGACATTCTTCGGAGGAACTCCTTCAAACGAGGATCTGGCCAAAATTCAACAATCCCAAATCTCCCAGACTGTCCTTTCTAAGGTTATTGATCCAACGTTTCGCGGGCTAGGACATTGGAGCAAGCGCCCGATCCACGTGATCCTCACGTCGCTAACTCGGGCGCGGCCAAGAGATCTGGTGAAGCTATTCCAGGGGGCGGCGAAAAAGGCTCATGCCAAGAACCACCAGATAATTAGCTCGGAAGATTTGGAGAGTAGTTTTCAAGCCTATTCGCAAGATCGATTGCAGGACGTAATCAACGAATTTCGTAGCGAGTTGCCTGAAATCGAGAAGCTGTTGTTGCATATGAGGCCGACGAAGAAGCAGCGAAGGACTGCGGAAAGTTATCAATTTACAACGGATCAGCTCAGTGTGAAATTGCAGGAGATAATGGGGCACGTATCTTTGAGATTTACCAATGGTCGTTATGTTACGCCGAGAAGTCTTATTCAGTTTCTTTATAAAATTGACTTCATAACGGCAAGGAAAGAGGATCTCGCAGGAAAGATCGATCGAAAATACTTCGACGAGAGTAGATTCTTGGCCAGCGAGATTGTTGAGTTTGGATATGATTGGGAGATACATCCAGCTTATCGATGGGCGTTGCAGCCGCAAGACATTCAGGACGTTATCGATTCATTGAGAGGTTAAGTAATTGTTCCCAAAGTGGTCGTCATTGCGAGTTATTGGAAATTCGCTGCCCGCCCGTTTGGCAGTCGTCATGCCGTTCGTTGGCTATATGATCCTGTTCAACGACAAATTGGTTGATGCTCTTAAGTTGGTTGCGGACGTGCTTCCTTCCTGTGCTGACAAGGCTTGTGTGGTGGCGCTCAATCTAGCTAATCTTTATCAGCTTTATTTTGGACTAATGTTCATCGGTGTCGCTTCCTTCATTTATCAGTTGGTGTGTCACCCGCACATCAAGCGCTTCGATTCGGCCGAGGCGTTCACGTTGGCTGTCCGAGGCGTTGCTACCACCTCTGATCTTCTTGCGTATCACGCCGTTTCAGACCGTATTTTGAAGCACAGTTCGACTCGGGACTTTGTCGCAGGTGAACTCGGCAGCGTTGACTCGGAGGCGGTTAAACTAGGTATCTTGAACGAGTACTACCGAGCTCTCGATGTGGCGCACAGTCTTACTCGGGGCGGCGTGTCTCTCTTGTACGGTATCGGTCTGACCCTAACATTAGCGCCGTCCCTAAGAACGGCTTGGCGGATTATCAGTTCGCTTGATCTTATTTCCAATCTTCATTTCTGATAGCTGCCTCACTTTCCAGATTGACAAGCGCTGATACAGGATTATATTCCGATTACCCTCTCCCATCGAGGGGCGCCTCCGGAGGCGTCTTGAGGCGGGGAGAGGGGCGGCGTCCTGCGTTGCGTGGTTCGCAGCCACGTGGCCCGGGAGGCCGAGGGTCACCGTCCGCCGCTACTACGAGCGGCCGCCGCTTCAGAGGCTGGACGGGTACAGTGGAGGCCGGGGAAAGCCCGCAAGCTCGCTGTGTCCCGGAAGAACGGTCCTTCGGCCCAAAGATCGCCGCGGTGGGCGCGCCGTGAGGCGTTGCGCGAGGGATCGCAAGCCCTCGCGACAAGATCCACCCTTAGCGCCGCACGGCGCGCCCCAGCCCCTCGCTGCGATAGCGACGGGCGCAGAACTCGGGCTCATCGAGCCGCGAGAGCGATTGGCCGTGGCTGTTTGACAGTGTGGAACGGAGAATGGGATGAGGCCGTGCGCTTACGCCGCGCGGCTGCGGCATCGCCCGACGTGATCGGGCGATCTGGTTGCAGAGCGTTGCTGTGATGGCGTGCCCTGATGTGACCGCTCGTGAATACTCGATCCCCGCCTGCGCGGGGATGACGGCTGAGGATGGGGCGGCGCTATCAGGTACAAACTATCCACGAGTCATTCCGGGGCGCGCAGCGAAGCTGCGTGAACCCGGAATCCATAGCCCCTGTGTTCGCGGTTACGTGGAGGCACCCGTTACTACGTCTTTGCCGCATCACTGATGCTGCGGCGTATGGATTCCGGGTTCGCGCTTCGCGCGCCCCGGAATGACAAACGTGAGGATCATGTGATCCTCACGCATTCCGCGCCATCAAACCACCGTCGACCGGGATCACCGCGCCGGTGATGAACGATGCGGCGGGCAGGCACAGGCTCAGCGTCATGTGGGCGACTTCTTCCGGGTCGCCGTAGCGGTGCAAAGCGGTGCGGCGGCGGGCGTATTTCTGCTTGTGGTCGGCGCTGATGCGGTCGGTCATGCCGGTGGTGATCGGGCCAGGGCAGATGCAGTTCACGGTGATGCCTTCTGGGCCGAGCTCGACTGCGAGCGAGCGCGTCAGTCCGGTGACGCCGGCTTTTGCTGCCGAATACGGGCTGTGAGTTGCGGTGGCGCCGAGCGCTTCGGTCGAGGCGATGTTGACGATACGCGGGGATTGCGACTTGCGCAAATACGGCAGCGCGGCGCGGATCACACGCGGATGCGCGGTGAGCAGAATGTTGAGCGCGCGCTCCCACACCGCATCGTAGTTCGTATCATCGATCGGCAGCGCCGCCGAGATGCCGGCATTGTTGATGACGATGTCGAGCCCACCGAGTGATTGCGCGATGTGCTCGACGCCGCTCTTGATCGCCTGCGCGTCGCCGACATCGAGCGCAAACGCGGTCGCATCGCCGCCGCGCGCCTTGATGGCGTCGGCGACCGGCTGCGCGCCGGCGAGGGTGACATCGGTGACGGCGACGCGTGCGCCTTCGTCGGCGAACACGTGCGCGGTGGCGCGGCCCATGCCGCTCGCGGCGCCTGTGACGAGAACGCGCAGGCCTTTGACGGAACGGCTGAGCGGCTTGTACGACATCGGTTTCCTCCGGTTGTTTCTTGTTGCGGAATGTGCGGGCGCGCGGCGCGCGTGCCTTCCGATTGACAAGGCTGGCATCGATCGACACACAGGTCAAACGTCGCGCAGACGACGAACAACAACAAACAGGAGGACGCGCGTGAACGATCTCGATTTCAGTGGCCAGCAGGTGCTGGTGGTCGGCGGTTCGAGCGGCATCGGCAACGGCATCGCGCAGGCGTTTCGCACCCGCGGCGCCAAGGTCTGCGTCACCGGCACGCGCGCGGCGCCGTCGGACTACTCGGCTGAAGACGGCAGCCATTTCGACGGACTGACTTACGTGCAGCTCGACGTCGGCAAGGCGCAGGCGGTCGACGCATTTGCGCCGCCGATCGAGCGGCTGGACATTCTGGTGCTGGCGCAGGGCGCGGTGATCTATCGCCGCGGTGAGTTCGAGATGGATGGCTTCCGCCACGTGATGGAAGTCAACCTGATGAGCCTGATGGCCTGCGCGGCGAAATTCCACCCGCAGCTCAAAGCGGCGTCCGGCAAGCTGATCATCGTGTCGTCGACCGCGGCGTTCCACGCCACCAAGGGCAACCCGGCCTACAACGCGTCGAAGACCGGCGCTTACGGCCTGACCCGGACGCTGGCGCAGGCATGGGCCGAGGACGGCATTCGCGTCAACGGCATCGCGCCGGGTCTGGTCGATACCAAGATGACCAAGGTCACCACCGACAACCCGAAGCGGCTCGCCGGCGCGATCGAAGGCATTCCGATGAAGCGCCTCGGCACGCCCGAAGACATGGCTGGCGCCGCGCTGTTTCTGGCGTCGCCGCTGTCGGCCTATGTGCTCGGCCAGACGCTGGTGGTCGACGGCGGGCTGATTTTGTAACGGAGCTCGTAGGATGGGTTGAGCGCAGCGAAACCCATCCTGCGAACTAACCAGTCGTCATTCCGGGACAGGCGCAGCGCGGCCCGGAATGACCACAGGAGGGGCGTGCGCCTCAGCGGAAGATCGAGAAGAAGCCCGACGCGCTCGGCGGCGGGGCGCGTCGGCCTTGCTGCTGCGGCGGACCGCCGAAGCCGAAGAAACCGGATGCGGTCGGCGGCGGGGGCGGCGGCGCGGAGCGGGCGACACGGCGCTGCTGTTGTTGCTGCTGCGGCTGCGATCCCGCCGAAGCGCTCGGCGCGCCGCCGCTGGGCTTGGCGCTTGCCACCGGCGTCTCCGGCTTCGGCTGTTCCTTCGGCGGCGGCGGCTCCTGGGCCTTTTCAATCGACACTTCCCGGCGCGGCCAGACATCGTCGTCGGCGCGGCCGGCGGGCGCCGACAGCGGCTCGCCCTTCACCAGCGTGCGCGCAACCAGCGCATCGACCGGCGCCGGCGCGGTGCCCGGGCCGCCGAGCAGGCGGTCGGTCGACACTGAGGAAGCGACCAGCGGCAGGATCGGACCGGCGGCCGGGCGCGGCGCGGGACCAGCCGGGGGCTTGGCGGCCGTATCGGGCGCGGCCGGTTCGGTCGGCAGGGCGATCGGGCCGCTGCGCGCTGCCAGCAGGCGGGCGATCTCGCGCTCGGCGTAATGCGCCAGCTTGCGGGCGCCGGCCTTGGTGAAATACACGCCGTCATACGAGCGCAGCCGGCGGATCTGGCCCTCGAAGTCCGGGCCCTGCAACACGTAGCGGCCGCCTTCGTCGACGAAGCCGTCCCAGACGTCCACATAGGTGATGCCGGCCTTGGCGGCGCCGTCGCGATACAGCGCGTTCAAGAACTGCATGTCCGAGGTCGCCTTGGTGCCGCGCACCGCGGGCAGGCCGACCCACAGGATCGGGACGTTCTTGGCTTTGAGGACGTTGATCAGGTCCTCGATCTTCTTGGCATAAAGCTCCGACCAGCGATCCTCGCGGAACTGGGCGACGCCGCCTGCGGCGCGCTTGCCCTTTTCGTTCATGATCCGCAGCGAGTCGTCGTCGTCCTCATCGTCATCCGCCGCGGCGTTGTCGGCAGCCTTGTCGTCCGGCTTGGCGTCGGTTTTGCCGTCGGGCTTCGCGTCGGTTTTGTTATCTGTCTTGTTGTCCGTTTTAGCGTCCGGCTTGGCCTCCTCGCCGGGCTTGGCGGCGGCCTTGTCGTCCTTCTTCTTGTCCTTCTCGGGAGTCGCCTGTTCGCGGATCGCAATCCGGTCCGACAGGCCGAGCATCACCACGATCGCGTCCGGGTTCTCCTGGGCGATCACCTCTTTGGCGGCGGCGACCCAATCCGACGGCTCACCCTTCGGCGCGTAGCGGAGCAGGCCCGAGATGGTCTTGAACTTGCGAACCACGCCCATTTCGGGCTGCTCGGCGTAAGCCTGCTCCAGGCCGTAGCCGAGCCAGTCCGCCATCGAGTCGCCGAGCACCAGCACGGTCCGATCCGGGATCGTCTCGCGCTTCTCGGGCGCGGGCGCCTTGGAATAGTCCTCGCGCGGGGCGGCACGGCGCTGCGGCTGGTTCTGATGGAACGGCTGGAACACGTCGTTGCCGAACCAGCCGAATCCGCCGCCACCGCCGCCGCCACGCTGCTGGCGGGCGGGCGGCGGGCCGCCGAAATCGAAGAACTGCGCCGAGGCCGGCCCGACGATGCCGAACAGCAGCACGCCGGCGACCGCGAGCGCGCCCAGCGGGCCGCGCTCGGTAAAGACGCCAAAGAAGGATCTCGGCTTGTCGGACATGCGGATCTTGCGCAATCGCCACCGGAAGAACGGAAGCTGATCCCTATACTAGCGGATTCGGGCCGCAACCGGGCAGCTTTCGCCGGCTCCATAAGGCGGTCCCGGCCGCGCCCGTCAAGGGCTTCGGCCGGGCCGCATCGGACCGTCTAAGCCGCGGATCGGCCGGGCAGGAACCGCGCATCGAGGGCGGCGGCGAGCGCGGGCGACACCGGTGTCATCGGCAGCCGCACCTCCGGGCTGTCGATCAGCCCCCGCCGCCACAGCGCATGTTTCACCGGCGCCGGGGACGGCTCGGCGAACAGCAGCTTCGGCAGGTCGGCGAGGCGTTGCCATTCGGTCGCTCCGCCGAGCCGATCGCCGGCCTGCAGCCGAAGCATCATCGCGGCGAACGCTTCGGTCTCCAGATGCGCCGAGGCCAGGATCGCGCCGTCGCAGCCGCGGCTTAAGGCATCGAATGCCAGCGCATCCTCACCGGTGAGCACCGCAAAGCCCGGCGGCCGCAGCCGCAGCAGCTCGGCGGTCTGCGCAGGATCGGCGCAGCAATCCTTGACGCCGACGATGTTGGCGCGCTCGGCGAGCCGCAGCATCGCCTCGTTCTGCAGATTGACGCCGGTGCGATACGGAATGTTGTAGATCAGGATCGGCCGCGCGGTGGCGTCGGCCGCGGCTTCGAAATGCAGCACCAGTCCCTGCTGCGAGGGGCGGGTGTAATACGGGCAGGCGATCAGCACGCCGTCGGTCGGCCAGCGCGCAGTCCGCGCCAGGGTCTTCACCAGCTTGCGCGTGTCGCTGCCGGACAGCCCGAGATACACCGGAAGCCTGCGGCCGCCCGCCGCCAGCGCGTCGGCGGTCAGCATCACCAGGCGTTCGAGCTCCGTCTCGTCCAGTGTCAGCCCTTCGCCGGTGGTGGCGCCGAGGATCAGCCCGTCGAGCGGTGCCCGCGCGTAGTGGGTGATCAGCCGGCGCAGCGATGCGGCGTCGAGCGCGCCGTCCCGAAACGGCGTGATCAGCGGCAGCCACAGCCCGCGCGGCTGTTCGGCTGTCGCGTCCAGGGGCGTCTCCATCTTCGGTCTCCTGAGAGGTCGGGCCGGAGGCGGAGCTTGCAACAAAAAACCCCGTCGAAACCGGCGGGGTTGGGTGCATGCGTGAAGGCGAGATTGATCTATCGCGCGCGCAAGCTACCGGCCCCTGAAGGAGCGCGGGCTTTCGATTTCAAAGCAGCGGCACGGCAGATCATGCCGCGGAGGATGGGCGGCGCGCTGCCGGGTGTCAAGCTGGGCGCCGGTCTTCGGCCTGCGCGTCTGCCGCAAACAATGCCGTGAACGGGCCTGCTCACTCCGCCGTCGTCAGGAACATCGCGGCACCGCCGGTGTTCGCACCTGTCAGGAAGACGGTAGCGGATTCTCGCCATGGCGCACGACGCATTCCCCGCGAACTCAGGCCCTGCAAACTCACTCCGACTGGCATCGACGGCGCGGATCGGCGCGCATCCGATCCATCCGATGCTGGTGCCTATCCCGATCGCCTGCTTCGTCGGAGCGCTGCTCACCGACATCGCCTATTGGAAGACCGCCGAGATCACCTGGTCGAATTTCTCAGCCTGGCTGGTGAGCGCCGGCGTGGTGATCGGCTGGCTGGCGGCGATCTTCGGCGCCGTCGATCTGCTCGCGCGCCGCGCCATCCGCAATCTCACAGCAGCGTGGATTCACGGCATCGGCAATCTCGTGGTGCTGCTGCTCGCCACCCTCAACATGCTGGTGCACACCCACGATGCCTGGACCTCGGTGGTGCCGTGGGGGCTGACGCTGTCGGTGCTGACGGTGATGGTCTTGCTGGTCACCGGCTGGATGGGGTGGGCGCTGGTGTATCGCTATCGTGTCGGAGGCGCCGGATGAGCACCGTCATGTTCAAGCGCGCCGCTATGCTCGTCGCCTGTGCGTCGCTGCTCACGCTCGCCAGCTGCGGCGGCGACGATCATTTCGACGTCTCCAGCCAGATCGGGCCGAATCCGAATCTGCCCGAGCCGCAGCAATATCTGTTTCCACCGATGAAGTTGGCACCGGTGGTCGGATGGAAGGATGGCGAGACGCCGAGCGCGCCGGAAGGCCTCAAGGTCGCCGCGCTCGCCACCGGCCTGCAGCATCCGCGCGAGCTCTACGTGCTGCCGAACGGCGATGTGCTGGTGGTGGAATCGAAGAAGCCGCCCGGCGAGCCGATCAAGCGGCCGAAGGATCTGGTGATGGGATGGGTCGAGTCCTTCGTCACCTCGGGCGGCAGCGGTGCCAACGAGCCGAGCAATCGCATCACGCTGCTGCGTGACGCCAATGGCGACGGCGTCCCCGAGGTGCGCAGCACCTTCCTCGACCATCTCAATTCGCCGTTCGGCGTGGAGCTGGTCGGTAACGACCTCTATGTCGCCAACACCGACGCGATCATGCACTACACCTACCATCCCGGCGACACGCAGATCAGCGAGCCCGGCACAGTGCTGACGCCGCTGCCCGGCGGCCCGATCGATCATCACTGGACCAAGAGCCTGGTCGCGAGCCGCGACGGCGCGCTGCTGTATGTCGGCGTCGGCTCCAACAGCAACATCACCGAGAACGGCCTCGAGGCGGAGAAGAACCGCGCCGCGATCTGGGAGGTCGACCGCGCTTCCGGGCGATGGCGGCTGTTCGCCACGGGTTTGCGCAATCCCAACGGCCTCAGCATCGAGCCGCAAACCGGCGCGTTATGGACGGTCGTCAACGAGCGCGACGAGCTCGGCCCCAATCTGGTGCCGGACTACATGACCTCGGTGAAGGACGGCGGCTTCTATGGCTGGCCGTACAGTTACTACGGCCAGCACGTCGACCCGCGGGTGCAGCCGCCGCGGCCGGATCTGGTGGCCAAGGCGATCGTGCCGGATTATGCGCTCAGCTCACACGTCGCCCCGCTCGGCATGGCGTTCGCCACCGGCACCAGCCTGCCGGCGAAATATCGCGGCGGCGCCTTCGTCGGCGAGCACGGCTCGTGGGACCGGCAGCACTTCAACGGTTACAAGGTGGTGTATGTGCCGTTCGACGGCGGCAAGCCGAACGGCAAGGCCGAAGATGTCGTCACCGGCTTTCTCGACCCAAGCGGCAAAGCCCGCGGCCGCCCGGTCGGCGTCGCCATCGACAAATCCGGCGCCCTGCTGATCGCCGACGATGTCGGCAACACCGTGTGGCGCGTGACCGCAACTGGCGCCACGCCGCAGACAGCGGGAGGAGCAGGCACAACAACCGGTGCCGCACCAACGCCGAGCCCGCAGCAGTAATCACTCGTCAGACGTGGCCTTCGAGGGACGCGCTGAACTTAGCGCCCTCTCAACCTCTCCAACATCTCCCCCGTCGCAAATCCATCCGCCGGTGCTCCGATCGAAGCCTGAAAATTCCGCAGTGCGCTGCGGGTTTCGGAGCCGAACTGGCCGTCGGGAGTGCCGCGGTAGAAGCCGCGCTGGGCGAGGAGCTGTTGCAACTCCAGCTTTTCGGTGCGGGACAGGGCGCGCTCCTGGCGTGGCCAGTCCTGGACGAACGGGGCGCCGCCGCGCAGCCGGTCGGCGAAATGGCCGATCGCCAGCGCATAGGCCTCGGCCGGGTTGTACTTCATGATCACCCGAAAATTGGTGAGCATCAGGAAGCCGGGTCCGGCGGCGCCGGCGGGGGCGAGCAGATAGGCCTTTTCGCTCGCGCGTGGAAACGGCTGGCCGCCGGCGCGGCGCAGGCCCATCTGCTCCCACTGCGCCAGCGTCTGGGTCTGGCGGCGGTCGGCCAGCATGTAGTTGAAGCCGCGCGGCACCACGACCTCGTAGCCCCAGGTCTGGCCGGCCTGCCAGCCGTCCTTCTTCAGGTTATTGGCGGTCGAGGCGATCAGATCGTAGGGATTGTCGACCACGTCGCGGCGGCCGTCGCCATCGGCGTCGACCGCGAAACGCTTGAACGCCGTCGGCATAAATTGCGTCGGGCCGAACGCGCCGGCCCATGAGCCGCGCAGCTGCTCGGGCCGCAGGTCGCCGCGATGCAGGATCTCGAGCGCGGTGAGGAATTCGTCCTTGAAGTACGCCTGGCGGCGGCCGACGCAGGCCAGCGTCGCGGTCGAGTTCACCACATAGCGATCGCCCATCTGGGTCGAGTAGTTCGACTCGATGCCCCAGATCGACGCGATGATGTAGCGGTCGACGCCATAGGCGCGCTCGACCGCG
This sequence comes from Rhodopseudomonas sp. P1, assembly GCF_039642825.1. Taxonomy (NCBI): domain Bacteria; kingdom Pseudomonadati; phylum Pseudomonadota; class Alphaproteobacteria; order Hyphomicrobiales; family Nitrobacteraceae; genus Rhodopseudomonas; species Rhodopseudomonas sp. P1. The sequence goes on from NZ_CP088006.1 coordinate 1,034,039, forward strand.
TCGAACTGCGGCTTGTACTGCGCCAGGATTTCGCGGCCCCTGGCGAGGCGGGTATCGTTGACCAGGATGTCGAGATAATCCCAGATCGACTTGGTGAACTCCGGCTGCGAATCCATCAGGTCCATCAGCCGCAGGTCGGGCGACAGGCCCGCGGTGTAGCGTTCGAACGACTCGCGCGAGATGCCGCGGCGCGACGCGTCCGGCCACATCGCCGCGACGCAATTGTCAAAATTCGCCGCGGCCTCGCGGATTGCGGCGGCGGTCATCAGCGGATGGCCGGAGGCCCCGTCCTCTCCGCTCCAGGGCTGTGCGGCGGAGCTGCCGCCGGAGGGCGCGCTCACGCCGGGCGCGGCTGGACGGCTCGGCGACGGATTGCCGAAAATGCTGTCGAGGAAGTTCAGAGGATTGCCGGATTGCGCCTGCGCCGCCGTGGCCGAAAGCGCCACGCCGCCGAACCATGCCGCGAGCGCGGCAGCTGCCAGCCGGTTGTGTCCCGTCATCGCCGATTGCATCCCACCTGTTGCGAGGCCCCCGGGGCAGGAGGCGCCGTGATGGTTTCCATCAGCTTAACAAAGCGGCTTTTTGCCGTCCGGCCGCCCGCGCCCGTACCGAGTTTTCGCGTGCGGCGGTGGCCCTTGACGGCCGGCGCGATCGCCGGAGGATGGTGGGAAACGCGCATGGGACTGGGACCGATATGCTCGGCATTCACGACTTCTGGCTGTTCGTCGCTTCCGGGCTGCTGCTCAATGTCACGCCTGGGCCGGACACCGCCTACATCGTCGGCCGAGGTCTGCAGTTCGGCTGGCGCGGCGGGGCGGCTGCGGCGCTCGGCGTCGGCACCGGCTGCCTGGTCCACGTCGCAGCGGCGGCCGCGGGCCTGTCGGCGCTCCTGATGGCCTCGACGCTGGCGTTCAGCGTGCTCAAGTGGGTCGGCGCCGCCTATCTGATCTGGCTGGGATTACGCATGCTGCTGTCGACGCCGAGCGATTTCACCGCGACCGCAGGCGCTGCCCCGGCGCTGTCGCTGGGCTCGGTGTTTCGCCAGGGCATGCTCACCAATGTGTTGAATCCCAAGGTGGCGCTGTTCTTTCTCGCCTTCCTGCCGCAATTCGTCGCCGCCGATGCGCCGAACAAGGCGCTGGCGTTTCTGGTGCTCGGGCTGATCTTCGTGGTCAACGGCACGCTGTATTGCCTGGCGCTCGCGGCCTTCGCGGCGCGGGCAGCGGATCGGCTGCGACGCTCCGGCTCGGTGCTGCAATGGATCAATCGCGGTCTCGGGGCGCTGTTCGTGGCGCTCGGCATCCGGGTGGCGCTGGCGCGCGCCTGACCGAGGACGCGATGCTAGCCGACGAGCTTCACGAGGGTGGTGGCGGCGAGATACAGGCCGAGCCCCATCAGGGCGATCAGGAACCAGCGCCGGAATGTGTCTGGATGCATCCGGGTGCGCACCGCCTGGCCGCCGAACATGCCGGCGAACGCGGCCGCCAGCGCGATCAGGCCGGGCAGGGCGGTGGCGGTCGACAGCAGCCCGGCGTCGGTGAGGTTGACGGCCAGCGCCAGCGTCGCGGTGGTGAAGAATACGCCGAGCGCCTGGACCAGCTCGTCCTTTTCCATCCCGATCGCCTGCAGATACGGCATCGAGGGAATCACCTGCACGCCGGTCGCCGCCGAGATCACCCCGGTGATCAGTCCGACCGGACCGCCGATCCATTTCTCGCGGTTCGGCGCGACGTGGAAGCTGCGCTTGCTGAGGCCGAGAATGCCATAAGCGACCAGCAGCACGCCGAGCACCAGCGACCCGTAGCGGGCATAGGGGCCGGTCATCAGCCCGGCGCCGAGACGAATGCCGATCACGGTGCCGAGCAGCAGCGGCCACAGCCGGCGCAGGATGTCACGCAGATAGCTGCCGGCGAAGGTTTGCCAGATGTTGGTGACGATCGCCGGCACGATGACAATGGCGACCGCCTGGGCCGGCGGCATGGCGACGGCGAGCAATCCGATCGACACCGTCGGCAGACCGAGACCGATCACGCCTTTGATGAACCCGGCGAACGCGAAGACCGCAGCGATGATGAGGAGAAATGGATCGAACACGGCCGCAGATTGCACACTCGCCGAGCTTCACACAACCCGTACTTCACTCATGGCTGTGCATCAGTAGCGCCACCTGCATACTGCGCCGCGTAGTTCGCGCTCGGCGGAATCGGTTTGATGACGTCGATCAGCACGCCGTTCGGATCGGCGGTGATGAAATGGCGCTGGCCGAAATCTTCATCGCGCAGCGACAGCAGGATCGGCAGCCCAGCCTGCTGCAGCCGGGCATATTCGCGGTCCGGATCGTCGACTTCGAAATTCAGGATCAGGCCTGACACCTGGCCGCGGCCGGCTTCGGGAATCGTCGCATGCTGGCCGTCGAGGATCGCCAGATTGACGGCAGGATCTTCGGCCGACTGCAGGTGCACGTACCAGTCGGCTTCGAACAGCGGACGGAAGCCGAAATGCCGGCAGTAGAACGCCGCCGAGGCAACGACATCCGACGTCATGATCACCGGGTAGTAGCTGGTCGATCGCATCGCTTTCCTCCTCGCCAACAAAAAGATACAGTGTGTATGTATAAAACATGCAGGCTGTATGTATGAAGGCGGCGAAGCGACGCACCAACCCCGAACGGTCCAGTGCCACCCAGGCGGCACTGATCGCAGCGGCCCGCGAGGCATTCGTGGTCCGCGGCTATGCGGAGACCAGCACGCCGGATCTGGTGGAGGCCGCGGGCGTCACGCGCGGTGCGCTGTATCACCACTTCGCCGACAAACAGGCGCTGTTCCGGGCCGTCGTCGAGGCCGAATCCGCTGCCGTGGCCACGGAGGTCGAGGCTGGTGCTGCTGACGGGTCGCCGCTCGAGGCTTTGATCTCCGGGGGGAAGCCTATCTGGCCGCGATGGCCGTGCCGGGCCGCACGCGGCTATTGCTGATTGAGGCGCCCGCGGTGCTCGGCCGCGCCGAGGCCGACGCGATCGATGCGCGGCACGGCGCTAGGACGCTGCGGGAGGGCTTGGAGGCGGCGATCGAACAGCAGGCGATCGCACCGATTCCGGTCGAGGCGGCCGCGAAGCTGCTTGGCGCGGCATTCGATCGTGCCGCGCTGGAGATTGCGCAAGGAGGCGACCGCGAGAGCTGCCTCGCTGTACTGCGGGCGCTGATCGAAGGGCTGCGGCGATGACCGCTAAGGCGTGGTTCAGGCGTTGAGGATCTTCATCGCAGCTTCGTGCACGCGCTTATCGCCCGCCGCGACGATCCGGCCGCCATTCTGCGCCGGCTTGCCGTCCCAGGTGGTGATGATGCCGCCGGCACCGGTGATGATGGGAATCAGCGCGGCGACGTCGTAGGGCTTCAGCTCGGTTTCGATCACGAGGTCGAGCTGCCCGGCGGCCAGCATGCAATAGGAATAGCAGTCGCCGCCGTAGCGGGTCAGTCGCGCCTCGGCCTGGACCTTCTCGAAAATGCTGCGGTCGCTGTCGTTCATCAGCAGCGGCGAGGTGGTGAACAGCACCGCGTCCTTGATAGCGGCGCAGCGGCGTACGCCGAGTTTGCGCTCGCCGGACGGGCCTTTGTACGTCGCCGAGCCATTGTCGCCGGAGAAGCGTTCGCCGATGAAAGGCTGATGCATCATGCCGAACACCGGTGCGCCCTTGTGCAGCAGCGCGATCAGCGTGCCCCACACCGGAAAGCCGGCGATGAAGGATTTGGTGCCGTCGATCGGGTCCAGCACCCAGACGTAATCGGCGTCTTCGCGCTCGTTGCCGAACTCTTCGCCGATGATGCCGTGCTGGGGAAAGCTCGCCTTGATCAGCCTGCGCATCACCGCCTCGGCGGCCCGATCGGCCTCGGTCACCGGATCGAAATCCCGGCCGGGCTGCTTGTTGTCGATCGTCAGCGAGGTGCGGAAGAACGGCAGGATGGTGTCGCCCGACGAGGTCGCAAGGCGGCCGATAAAGGCGGCGAAATCGATGACCGTCACGGAGCGATCCTTTGCGAGCATTGCGGGCGGGACATGGAACCGCGCCACCATCGTAGACGGGAGCGGCCGAACCCTTGCTCCTTTATTATGGCGGGTGACTCCCGGTCCATAGTCTGAATCGTCGGCAATAAGCCGCACTCACAGCTTTGAACCGGCTAGCGGCGCTGCGGGAACCTGGTGCGACAAGACCGCCCGGAATCGCCCGAGGATGCGGTGCGGGCTTTGGTCGCGACCTCATTCATCTCATTGATCTGTCTCAAATAATTTCAGCAGTTCCGCGGCGTGGACGGTGTTCTGACATGCGTTTTTTGCATGGAAAATCGCCTGAAAACACTTGCGCTTTGTGCGGCGCGGTCGCATATTGTTGCGGTGCGGTAGCGCCTCGCGCTATCGCTGCCCTCCTTGGGCGTTTCCTCCCTAGACTTGGGCCGCTTGCCATCGCAAGCGGCCCTTTTTTCTTTTTGGATGTCTTTTCTTTGGATCGAGGCTCGGCAGCGCCAACGGCTCTGTCTGCTCATCGGTGGCCGCTCGCGCTTCGCCAGCAGCCACCGCGATGCGGGCTCGTCGGCTCTTCTCGGCCGCACAATACCTCTCTCGGCCTGCATCAGGTCGGAGAGCGGCAGGTGAGAACGCCGTCGAGAAGCCGTGGAGCCCGGCTTCTTAAAGGTGCAGTCCTGACGCGATCGACCGTCTGCTAGCCGCCGCCGGTGAGTCCGTCTTTCACCGATGTGAAAGTGGAATTCAGTTTGTCACCGAGCCCGGTGACTGCGGCGATGATCGCCAGCGAGATGCCGGCGGCGATCAGACCGTATTCAATGGCGGTGGCGCCGGATTCTTCCGACAAGAATTTCAGAACAAGACGCTTCACGTTGTTCTCCCAGGATAGCCTGCGGTTTGGGGGTCACAACTGAAGATTGCGGGTTCCACGTTAATTCCGGCTGAATCGGTTCCCGTGAATTTAGGAGCACGATTCGCCGATTGACGCGGCTACCCTGCAAAACGGCACTTGGGTCCGTCAGCCAGCTACTCCGCTGCCGCCTGAAACGGGCGGAGATCGTCCAGCGGTATCTCGGACAGCCTCTCGGCGAGGCGGCTGAAGTCCTCTGCCACGGTGGCAAAGCGGTCGCTGCGCAGCCGCAGCCGTTCGTCCATGTAAATCGCCCGGTTGAGCTCGACCTGGACGGTGTGCAGTCCGGTGGCCGGGTTGCCGTAATGCTCGGTGATGAAGCCGCCCGCGTAAGGCTTGTTGCGGCCGGTCGAATAGCCACGCGCCGCCATCGTCTCTTCGATCACGGCGGCGATCAGCGGCGAGCAGCTGGTACCGTAGCGGTCGCCGATCACCACATCCGGTCGCTTCGGCTCGTCGCGCGAGATGCCGACCGACGGCATCGAATGGCAGTCGACCAGAAGCACAGAGCCGAATTGCTGGTGCGCCTGGTTGATCAGCCGGCGCAGTGCGCGATGATACGGCTTGTACAGCGTCTCGATCCGGCCGAGCGCGTCGTCGATATGGATGCGCTCGTGGTAGATCTCCTGACCGTCGCCGACCACGCGCGGGATCGTGCCAAGCCCGCCGGCGACCCGCATCGAGCGGGTGTTGGCAAAGCTCGGCAGCCGGCCGTTGAACATCCGCGGATCGAGCTCGTAGGGCTCGCGATTGACGTCGATATAGGAGCGGGGGAAATGCACACGCACCACCGGAAAGCCGTCGTGGATCAGGTGGCCGATCAGCTCGTCCATGAACGAATCTTCGGAGCGCTGCAGCGCTTCGAGATCGATCCGCGAGGCGTTCAGGAAGGCATTCGGATAGACCGAGCCGGAATGCGGCGAATTGAAAATGATCGGGGCGCGCCAGACCGCCGGTTCGGCGATCTCGAAGGCGGGGGAGAACTCACCGTCGAACTCGGTCATCGTCGTCCGCCACTCGTCAAATCCGCCCGTCTCCTGCCTCTGCGACAGCGCATCTGGTGATTTAGTGAGAGGTATTGTCGGCAATCGGGCCGGCGCTGCCAAGCAAAATCATTCCAGAGAGCGGTGTCGGAAACGCCGGCGCCGAACAAAAGTGCCCGCTTGCGGATTTGTTGATTCAGAGCCCGATCGGGCGCAGGATTATCCTCGCTTCCTCACTTGATGGGCGACGGGAATTTCACCCGAAATTTACCAGACTTCGGTCTAACTGGATCGATCGGTTTTCCTCGCCCGGATTTGAAGTTCCAGCCACCATGCACAAAATTCTCCTCGCCGAAGACGACAACGACATGCGCCGCTTCCTGGTGAAGGCGTTGGAAAACGCCGGCTTCCAGGTTTCCTCGTTCGACAACGGCATGTCGGCCTACCAGCGGCTTCGCGAAGAGCCGTTCGAAATGCTGCTGACCGACATCGTGATGCCGGAGATGGACGGAATCGAGCTGGCGCGTCGCGCCTCCGAACTCGATCCCGACATCAAGATCATGTTCATCACCGGATTCGCCGCGGTGGCGCTGAATTCCGATTCGGACGCGCCGAAGAACGCCAAGGTTCTGGCCAAGCCGGTGCACCTGCGGGAATTGGTCAGCGAAGTGAATAAGATGCTGGCCGCGTAAAATTGGCGTCGAAATCCTGCTTTGGTGTCCTTGCCTGACCGGCTCGGAGCCGATATAGGGACGCCACCCGTGAAGACGATCTGAGGGCGCGTAGCTCAGCGGGAGAGCACCTCGTTGACATCGAGGGGGTCACAGGTTCGATCCCTGTCGCGCCCACCATTCCCCAGCATCGTCGACTTCCACCTTCCCGATCTCGTGTCTGACCGCTCGGCGGCCGGTTTGCTTTGGCGGAACGAAGCCGCCTGCGACGAATTGGCTCAACATCGCCATTCGGCATGGAGCGACACGATGATCAAGCAGATTGCCATCACCGCCGCTGCGCTGGCGGCTATTTCCACCGCCGCCGCTGCGCCGGCCAACGCCGATGAAGTCGGCATCGGAGTGGGGCCGGCAGGTGTCACCGTCGGCACCAGTCACGGCCCGTATTACGGCCAAGAAGACCGGTACGTGCGCGAGCGCCGGATCTATCGCGAGCGTGAGCCCGATGAGACCGTCGTGGTTCGCCGGCAATACCGTGAAGAACCCCGCCGCCGTGTGATCATCGAGCACGATGACGATTAAGACGACCAGCGGCCTCCCTCGCGGAGGCCGTTTTTTCGTTTCGGGTGGAATCCCAGCGGCGCCGGCCGCAGGCGTCTCCTTAAGAACCTGGTCTGGCCTTGCTGCCAGCTGCGCCGTAGCGCAGGCCATCGAGCAGCAACCCGACCATCCGGCTGGTGTGGTCGGGATCGGCGCCCGGCGCCGAATTGCAGAGCTGCGCCACCGCCTTGAGCAAATCGAACGGGTCGACGTCGCTCCGAACCTCGCCGGCAGCCCCGGCCGCATCCAGCAGCGATTGCAGCGCGGGGCGGAGCCGCTGCTCGAAATAGACTGGCAGGCTGTCATAGGCCGGATTGCCCGAATACAGCGCCGCCGCCAAACCGCGCTTGGTCGCGATGAAGTCGACATAGCGCTGCATCCAGCGCGACAACGCCTCAAACGGCGGATAGTCCGCCGTCAGGGCTGCGGCTGCATCGGCGCAGGCATCGACCTCGTTGCGGAACACCGCCACGATCAGGTCGGATCGCTGCGGGAAGTGCCGATACAGCGTACCAACGCCGACGCCGGCTTTCTCGGCGATGTCGCGCACCGGCGCATCCACGCCTGCCGTCGCGAACACCGCCAGTGCCGCTTCGAGCAGCGTCTTCAGATTGCGCTGCGCGTCCGCCCGGACCCGACGCGGCGTACCGGCCGCTGAGGCGTCTTTGCGCAGCCGCTTTTCGGGCACAGGAATACCTCTTGATAAACGGAACGATGTTCCGTATAAGGAGTTGCAGGTCCGTTATCTCACATCGATGCCGGCCGGGCTACGCGGCATCGGCCATGCCAACCAACGCCACGAACTAATAAGCCGCTCGGCGGTTAGCGATTTTCCGTTCCGCACAATGTGCGCGCGAATACGGATCCGCGCGCGTTGCTTCATCACGTCCTCAAGGAGGTCATATGACCGCTGATCGAACTGTCGCGCCCGCCGCGGCGATCCGCATCAATGGAGTGGACTGTCCGGTTCCCGCCGATCCGCGGGTCTCACTGCTCGACCTGCTGCGCGAGACGCTGAATCTGCACGGCACCAAGAAGGGCTGCAATCAGGGCGCCTGCGGCGCCTGCACGGTGCTGGTCGACGGCGAACGCATCCTGTCCTGCCTGTCGCTGGCCGTGCAGCACGCCGGCCGTAGCGTCACCACCATCGAAGGTCTCGCAAGCGAGGCGGGGCTGCATCCGCTGCAGCAGGCGTTCATCGAACACGATGGTTTCCAGTGCGGCTACTGCACTCCCGGGCAGATCTGCTCGGCGATCGGCATGGCATCCGAACTGCAGCGCGGCGTTCCGAGCCACGTCACCCGCGATCTGGCAGCCGACCATATCGCGCCGACCCACGATGAAATCCGCGAACGCATGAGTGGCAATCTGTGCCGCTGCGGTGCGCACAACGGCATCATCGCGGCGATCCGCGACACCTACGCGGAGGCTGCAGAATGACTCCCTTCGATTACTCACGCGCCGGCGACGTTGCCGAAGCGCTGCGGCTTGGCGCCGCCGCGCAGGCCAAATTTCTCGGCGGCGGCACCAATCTGATCGACCTGATGCGCGAGACGATCGAGCGTCCGGCGGCGTTGGTCGATATCACCCGCCTGCCGGCCGACATCACCGAGCGCGAGGGTGGCGGCCTGCTGATCGGTGCCGCGGTGCGCAACACTGCGCTCGCGGAGCACCCCGCCGTGCGCCGGCGCTATCCGATGCTGTCGCGCGCCATTCTGGCGGGCGCCTCGGCGCAGATCCGCAATATGGCAACAGTCGGCGGCAATCTGCTGCAGCGGACGCGCTGCACTTACTTTTACGACGACGCCGGCTCGCGCTGTAACAAGCGCAATCCGGGTCAGGGCTGCGACGCCATCGAAGGCTTCAACCGCAATCACGCAATTCTCGGTGCGTCACAATCCTGCGTGGCGACCCATCCGTCCGACATGTGCGTCGCGCTCACGGCGCTCGATGCGGTGGTTCATGTCGAAGGGCAAGCCGGGAAGCGGACGTTGCCGTTTGGCGACTTCCATCGTTTGCCGGGCGATCGGCCCGACCTTGAGACAGTGCTGCAGCCCGGCGACTTGATCACCGCGATCGAACTGCCGGCGCAGCCGATCGCCGCGCGCTCGACCTATCGCAAGGTGCGCGACCGTTCGAGCTACGCGTTCGCGTTGGTATCGGTCGCGGCCGCGATCGAGCTTGAAGACGGCAAGGTGAAGGACGTCCGGCTCGCACTCGGCGGCGTCGCACACAAGCCGTGGCGGGCGCTGAAGGCCGAGCAGGCGCTGCGCGGCAAAGAGGCCACCATGGATGCGTTCCGCGCGGCCGCCGAAGCCGAGCTGACCGATGCGGTCCCGCTGCGCGACAACGCCTTCAAGATCGAACTGGCCAAACGAACGATCACTGCCGTCTTCGGCGAACTCGCAGGAGATGCCCGATGAGCATCATCAACGAAGCCAAACAAGCCGTGCGCGGTGCCGCGATGGACGTGATGGAGAAAGCCGTTGCGCTGGCGCCCGATAGTTGGATGCCGGGCGGCGATCCCGATCCTTTGATCCGCGCCAAACGCGGCTCGATCGGCGCCTCGATCTCGCGGATCGACGGCCCGCTCAAGGTGCGCGGCGCCGCGCCGTTCGCGGCTGAGTTCGCGCTCGACGGTATGCTCTATGCCGCGCTGATGTTCAGCACCGTGCCGAAAGGCCGGATCGCCACGCTCGACACTGCCGCGGCCGAAGCCGCGCCGGGCGTCGCTCTGGTGATGACTCACCGCAACGCACCGCGAATGAAGCCGATGCCGCTGTTCATGACCGCCGAGAAGGCTGGCGGCGGCGACAATCTGCCGATCATGCAGGACGACCGCATCCACTGGAACGGCCAGCCGATCGCCGTGGTGCTGGCGGACACGCAGGAGCAGGCCGATTACGCCGTCTCGCTGATCCGAGCGACCTACGAGGCAGAACCCGCGCTGACCAGCTACGCCGCTGCCAAGGCCAAGGGCACCGAGCCCGGGCTGTTCATGGGGCAGCCGCTCCAGGCGCAGAAAGGCGACGCCGAAGCGGCGTTCGCCAAAGCGCCGGTTCGAGTCGATGGCCGCTACTCGACGCCGCGGCACAATCACAATGCGATTGAGCCGCACGCCGCCACGGTGATGTGGCAAGGCGACAAACTGATCGTGCACGACGCCTCGCAGGCGGTGCAGCACACCGCGTGGTCGCTCGGGGATGTGTTCGGCATTGCCGAGGAGCAGGTCCATGTCACCTCGCCGTTCGTCGGCGGCGGCTTCGGCGGCAAGTGTCTATGGCAGCATCAGGTGCTGGGCGCTGCGGCCGCCAAGCTTGCCGGCAGGCCGGTGCGGATCGCGCTGTCGCGCGAGGGCGTGTACCGGCTGATCGGCGGCCGCACGCTCACCGAGCAGCGCTTTGCGATCGGCGCCGAGCCGGACGGTCGCTTCGTCTCGCTGATCCACACCGGCACCGCCCCGACCTCGCGCCAGAACGCGTTTCCGGAACCTTTCATCCTGCCGACGATGAGTAGTTACGGCTCGCCCAACATCAAGCTCGACGTCGAGACGGTACACCTCGACATGCTGGCCAACACCTTCATGCGGGCGCCGGGCGAATCCGTGGGCACCTTCGCGATGGAGTCGGCGATCGACGAGATGGCCGTGGCGCTCGGCATCGATCCGGTCGAGCTGCGCATTCTCAATCAGCCGAAAGAAGACCCGCTGAAGGGCACACCGTTCTCATCGCGGCATATCGCCGAGGCTTGGCGTGCCGGCGCCGAACGCTTCGGCTGGTCGAAGCGCAATCCGACCGCCGCTAGCGTTCGCGACGGGGAGTGGCTGGTCGGCATGGGCTGCGCCACTGCGACCTATCCGTATCACCGCATGCCGGGCGGTGCGGCGCGGATCACGCTGACCCGCGACGGTGGCGCCAGGGTCGAGATCGCCGCGCACGAAATGGGCATGGGCACGGCGACGGCTCATACGCAGGTGGTGGCGGAGCGGCTCGGCCTGTCGCGCGATCAGGTGACGTTTGCCTATGGCGACTCGATGTTCCCCGGCGTGGTGCTGGCCGGCGGCTCGCAGCAGACCGCATCGATCGGCGCCTCGGTGATCGCCGCGCATCACGTACTGATCAAGGAACTGCTCAAGCTCGCCGGCAACGACTCGCCGCTGGCGGGCCTCAGCGCCGAGGAAGTCGGCACCGTGAATGGCGGCCTCGCCAAGCTCGACGACACGTCGCGTCACGAGAGCTACGTGTCGATCCTGAACCGTTCGGGCCGCGATCACGTCTCGGCCGAGGGCAGCGCTTCGGCGCCGCTTGAAACCATGCACTGGTCGATGCATTCGTTCGGCGCGCTGTTCTGCGAGATTGGCGTCAACAGCGTTACCGGCGAGACCCGCGTGCGGCGCTTCCTCGGCTCCTACGATTGCGGCCGTATCCTCAATCCGAAGACGGCAGCGAGTCAGTTCCGCGGCGGCATCATCATGGGCCTCGGCCTGGCGCTGATGGAAGAGACGCAGTTCGACGAGCGCAATGGCCGGATCATGAATCCGAGTCTGGCCGAGTATCACATCCCGGTGCATCTCGACGTGCCGGATATCGATGTGATTTGGACCGACATTCCCGATCCGCGCGCGCCGATGGGCGCACGCGGCATCGGCGAGATCGGCATCACCGGCGTCGGCGCAGCGGTTGCAAACGCCGTGTTCAACGCCACCGGCAAGCGAATCCGCGATCTGCCGCTGACGCTCGATAAGCTGATGTAAGAGAAGGCGGGCCGTAACGATGCTCGCGGCCCGCCATTGCTCGCGGCGATCAACGTTCCACCGCGTCGCGAAATCATGCCCGTCATTGCGAGAAGCGAAGCGACGAAGCAATCCATGGCTCGGTTCACCGAGCTGCTGGATTCGCAATGACGGGGGTTTATGGTCCGAGGTGAAACGGATGAACGCCTCAAAGGGCGCGGGGCCGCTCGATTCGGCAAAGAGAAAGCTGCTTGAACTGCGCGCTGATGAGCGGGCTAAGTCCAGGCGGCCGCCGTGGAAATCAGTCCGCGTCCGGCTGCGTGGCGCCGGTGCAGCTTCGGCACTGCCGCTTGCCATAGGTTGCGATGCTGAGGCTCCTGCAAACTAAACGCTTGGCCATCGCCTGCAGCGGGCTGCGCGCCAATTGAAGCATGAACACCATCTCGAGCATGTCGTCGTCTCCCCACTAGCAATGGGTGAGATGGGGCCGAAGCAGCGGGCGCAGTAGCCCCGCTGCAGCGCAGCAGGCATGCGATACATGCATCTGCATTGAATTGGGCCGAAGGCGTGGCGTGGTGCGTTTAAGCGCCCCGCCACGCCTTCCTTGTTGTCGTTAGCCGTGCAGCTTGATGGCGGTTTCGGCGACGGTCTTGCCCTGGTAGCGCGCGCCGGCGAGTTCGGTTTCGCTCGGCTGGCGCGAGCCGTCGCCGCCGGTGATCGTGGTGGCGCCATAGGGCGCGCCGCCCGTCACCTGGTCGAGCCGCATCTGGTCGCCGAAGCCGTAGTTGAGGCCGACCACCACCATGCCGAAATGCAGCAGGTTGGTGATAATCGAAAACAGCGTGGTCTCCTGGCCGCCGTGCTGGGTCGCGGTCGAGGTGAAGGCGCCGCCGACCTTGCCGTTCAGCGCGCCGCGCGCCCACAGGCCGCCGGCCTGATCCAGGAAGTTGGACATCTGCGACGCCATGCGGCCGAACCGGGTGCCGGTGCCGATGACGATCGCGTCGTAATTGGCGAGGTCCTCAATGGTTGCGACCGGCGCAGCCTGATCAAGCTTGTAGTGCGACGCCTTGGCGACGTCCGGCGGTACCAGTTCGGGCACGCGCTTGATGTCAACCTGCGCGCCGGCCTCACGCGCGCCTTCGGCGACCGCGTTGGCCATCGCTTCGATGTGACCGTAAGCCGAGTAGTAAAGAACCAGAACCTTCGCCATGGGGAGTCTCCGTTTGGTGGGTGATTGGGTGGGGAGTGATTGTTGTTAGTTATCCGTCATGGCCGGGCTTGACCCGGCCATCCATCCTCTTCGTGAGAACTGTTGCGAAGTAGGATGGATGCGCGGGTCAAGCCTGCGCATGACGTTTGTGGGTGACGAAAGGCTGCACGGCCTTACGCCGCGTCGACCAGCACCAGCTCGGCGTCTGCGAGCGCCGTGATGGTGAGCTTGGTCTCGCCGTGGATCGCTGCGCCGTCGCGAGCGTTGACGCGGACGCCGTTGACCTCGACGCTGCCGACGGCAGGGACCAGATAGAGGTGCCGCGCCTTCTCGGCGTCGTAGGTCGCGGTCTCGCCCGCCTTCAGCGTCGTCGCCAGCACTCGGGCGTCCGCGCGGATCGGCAGCGCGTCGGTGTCGGTCGCAAAGCCCGACGCGATGGTGACGAGCTTGCCGGAGCGGTCGGCCTTCGGGAACGGCTTGGAGCCCCAAGTCGGTTGGCCGCCACCTTGCGTCGGCTCGATCCAGATCTGGAAGATCCGTGTGGTCTCCGGCTCGAGGTTGTACTCGGAGTGCCGAACGCCCGAACCCGCGCTCATCACCTGGACGTCGCCCGCGACGGTTCGGCCCTTGTTGCCGAGCGAGTCCTGGTGGGTGATTGCGCCGTCGCGCACATAGGTGATGATTTCCATGTCGCGATGCGGATGCGGCGGAAAGCCGGTATCCGGGGCGATCTCGTCGTCGTTCCAGACCCGCAAGGCGCCGTGGCCCATGTTGTTGGGGTCGTAGTAGCTGGCGAACGAGAAGTGATGCTTGGCCTTGAGCCAGCCATGGTCGGCGCCGCCGAGCCGGTCGAAGGGACGGAGTTCAATCATTGAAGCCTCCTCATGTCGGGCGCCGGGTTGGCGCCAGTGACTTGCGTTGGCTCTTGAATAAGGATGCCCAATCGTTTCATAAATAGAAATGATCGAAACTCATTGTTTCTGAAATTTAGCCAAAGCGGTAGCATGAGCAAGCTTCCGGACTTCGAAGCACTGGCAATCTTCGCCAAGGTGGTCGAGCTGCGCTCGTTTGCGGCGGTCGCGGCCGAGTTCGGGCTGTCGAAGGCGACGGTCTCCAAGGCAGTGACCCGGCTGGAGGCGCGGCTCGGCGCGCGGCTGTTCAACCGCACGTCCCGGCGGCTGGCGCTGACCGATGCCGGTCACCGGCTCGCCGAGCGTGCCGCCCAGCTGCTTGCAGACGGCGAGGCCGCCGAGGCCGAAGCGCTGGCGCAATCCGCGGCACCGCGCGGCCTGGTGCGGCTGGCGGTGCCGATGACGTTCGGCGTCAAGGTGATCGCGCCGCTGCTGCCCGAGTTCTTCGCCGCCTATCCGGACGTGTCGATTGACCTGCATCTGTCCGACGCGATGGTCGATTTGATCGGCGACGGCTTCGATGCCGGGGTCCGCATCGCCACGCTGCCGGATTCCTCGCTGGTGGCGCGGCGGCTGTGCGCGATGCCGCGCTACACGGTGGCGTCGAACTCCTATCTGCAGGCGCACGGCCGGCCGACGCATCCGATGCATCTCGCCCAACACCGCTGTCTCGGCTACGCCTATCTGTCGACGCCGAACACCTGGCACTACACTAACGATGCCGGCGATCAGGTCGCGGTACGGCCGGGCGGGCCGCTGCGGGTCAACAACGGCGAGGCGCTACTGCCGTCGGTGATCGCCGGGCTCGGCATCGCCGATCTGCCGGAGTTCATCGTCGGCGATGCGATCGCGGCCGGCGAAGTCGAAGTGATCTTGGATGGCTGGCATCAGCGCGAGAGCGCGGTGCACCTGGTGACGCCGCCGGGCGGGCCGCGGCCGGCGCGGGTCGAGGTACTGTCGGAATTTCTCGCCGACCAGCTCGGCCGTCTCGGCCGCAAGCGACGCAGCGCGCGCTGATCCGCGCGTCCGCGTTATTCGAGCGTGACGTTGAACTCGTAGGCCTTGTCGGGACCGACCAGGGTGAACTTCAGCGCGGCGCCGGCGGCCTGGGCGCCCGACGGCAATCCATCGAGCGCGAAGCTGAAGCGCCGTAGGCCGGGCGGCGCGCCCTTGATTTCCTTCGGCACCGGCAGCGCCCATTCGGCCGTCGGGCCTTCGACGAACAGGCTGACCTTGGCGCCGGTCGGCGCCACGACATCGACTTCGATGTCCTTGTCGCCCTTGCGGACGACGTCGCGGATCGTCACCGGGTTGTTGTCGCCGACGCTCGCCGGCACCGGCACGGTGTCGAGCGCCGCGGCGAGCGCACCGTCCTGGGTCGAGGCGACGCTGGCAAATTCCAGCTCTGGGCTCGCCACCACCGGAATACACAGCTTCTCACACACTGCGTAGTCAACAGTGAGACGCAGTGTCACCGGCTTGTCGGCATGTTTGGTCACGATGCGCAGCGGCAGTACGACCTGCTCCTTGTAGCCGAGCGAGGTGCCACCGGCGCCGTCCGGAAACGCTTGCGGCGCCGGCCACAGGACCGTCACCGCCTCGACGTTCTCCGACTTGGAGAAGTCGAACCGCGGCGGCACGCCGGAATCGCCCGGCGTCCGCCAGTAGGTTTTCCAGCCGGGCTGCAACTGGAAGGCAATCCCACCCAGCAGCACGCCGCCGCTGCGCGACCCGGCCAGCAGCCGGACGGCGGAATGTTGCTCGGTAACCCATGGCGACACGTCGTCGGCGCGGGCGCCGCAGGCGGAGGCCGCGAGCACGGCGGCGGCGAACAGAACGGCACGAGACGGAACGATTGCGGTCATCTGGCGTATCTAGAGTTTGCGCGAGGCTGGGGCCACTGAAATGGCGGTGAAACCGCGACTATTCGGCGTCCCGAGATTGATTGACAGGATCGGCACCCGATATCAGGATGATGGTGCAACGCGAGGATCCCCTGATGGAGACTGCATCCAAAAGGCCGAAGTCCGGCGCAGCCAAGAAGCCCGCCGCCACCAAGGCGCGCGGCGATGGGCCGAGCTATCTCGATGGCCAGCTCCTGATCGCGATGCCGGTGATGGAAGACGAGCGCTTTGCGCGCTCGGTGATCTACATTTGCGCGCATTCATCGGAAGGCGCCATGGGGATCATCGTCAATCGCCCCGCGGGCAGCATCGATTTCCCCGAACTGCTGGTGCAGCTCGACATCGTCGAGAAGGCCGAGCAGATCAAGCTTCCTGATCACGCCGAGTCCATGAAGGTGCTGAGGGGCGGACCGGTCGAGACCGGCCGCGGATTCGTGCTGCATTCGAGCGACTTCTTTATCAAGGACGCCACATTGCCGATCGATGACGGCATTTGTCTGACCGCCACCGTGGACATCCTCAAGGCGATCGCCGGCGGCACCGGGCCGAAGCACGCCATCCTGGCGCTCGGCTATGCCGGCTGGGCGCCCGGCCAGCTCGAAAACGAAATCCAGGAAAACGGCTGGCTACACTGCGACGCCGATGCCGACCTGATCTTCGGCGACGACATCGAAGACAAATACGATCGCGCCCTGCACAAGCTCGGCATCGAGCCGGGGATGCTGTCCGCCGAGGCGGGGCACGCGTAGCGCCCCAGCCGTCGGCACGTCGGGTCGTGCGCCAAGGCCGCCCCACGCATAAACGTCATCGCCCGCGAATGCGGGCGACCCAGTATTCCAGGGCATCTGTTGTAAATTACGAACGCACCGCAGTACTGGATCCCCCGCATGCGCGGGGGATGACGGATTATTGGGGAGAGGCGCTGCTGCACAAGCGGCTGCCGGCTTGATCTCTCAGCTCGCCGCTTCCAGGCGCTGTTCTTCGGTCAGCAGCTTCATCGCCGCATCGGCATCCATAGGTTCGCCGAAGGCGAAGCCCTGGGCGTATTCGCAGCCGAGCTGATACAGCTCCACCGCATCCGAATCCGTTTCGGCGCCTTCCGCCACCACGTCCATGCCGAGGTCGTGCGCCAGCGCGATGATCGACTTCAGGATCACCGGGCGGGTGCCGCGGCTGGTGGTGCGGACGAACGACTGATCGATCTTGATGGTGTCGAACGGGAAGCGCTGCAGGTAGCTCAGCGACGAATGCCCGGTACCGAAATCGTCGAGCGACAGCCCGATGCCGAGCTCGCGGATCCGCTGCAGCATTTGGGCGGCGTGCTCCGGATTCTCCATCACCAGCGATTCAGTGAGTTCGAGCTTCAGCGTGCCGCGCGCCACCGACGAGCGCGACGTCACGGTGCGGATGTCGTGCAGCAGATCGTGGCGCAGCAGCTGCCGCGACGACACATTGACCGAGGCGAAGATCGGTTCGCGGGCGCGCATCGCGCGCTGCCAGATCGAGAGCTGCTTGGCGGTCTGGTCGAGCACGAAGGTGCCGAGTTCGACGATCAGCCCGATCTCTTCGGCGATCGAGATGAACTCGCTCGGCGACATCCGGCCGAGCTTGGGATGATCCCAGCGCGCCAGCGCCTCGAAGCCGGCGATCGAACGGTCTTCGAGCCGCACGATCGGCTGATACAGGATGGTGATTTCCTTGCGCTCGATCGCCCGGCGCAGTTCGGATTCCAGCGTCAGCCGGTCCGATTTCCGCGCCCGCATCGCCGGCTTGTACACGTCGATGCGGTCGCCGCCGATCCGCTTGGAGTGATACATCGCCAGCTCGGCGTCCTTGATGATCTCGTCGGACAGCTGGGTCTGCGGGTCGGAGAGCGCGAGGCCGATCGAGGCGGTGAGGAAGATCTCGCGATCGTTGAACGCGATCGGTGCCTTGATGGTCTTGCGGATGGTCTCGGCGAAGGCAGTGATCTTGGCCGGGTCCTGCTCGGACAGCAGGATCAGTCCGAACTGATCGCCTGCGATCCGCGCCAGCGTATCCTGCGGCTTGAGGATGCGGCTCAGCCGCCGCGCCAGCGTCAGCAGGATCGAGTCGCCGACCGCGATGCCGACGGAATCGTTGACCTGCTTGAAGCGGTCGAGGTCGATCACCATCAGGGTCGGCCGCAGCGCCGGCATGGTCTTGGCGAAGTTCGCCACCGCACCGAGGCGGTCGATGAACAGCTTGCGGTTGGGCAGGCCGGTGAGATTGTCGTGCACGCTGTCGTGCAGCATCCGCTCTTCGGCGATCTTGATCTCGGTGACGTCGGTCAGGGTGCCGACCACGCGGGTGACTTCGCCGTCGGTGCCGACCACCGGGCGCGCCTTCAGCGAGAACCACATGAAGTGGCCGTCCGGGGTGCGGAGCCGGAAGTCCTGGGTCAGCCGGCCGCGGCGCTGGTCGAGCACGCTGTCGAGCGCGGCGCGGAAACGGTCCTGGTCGAGCGGATGCAGCACTTCGAGCCAGCTTGCGGCGGAGCCTTCCAGCGCGCCGCGCTTCAGGCCGAGCAGCGCTTCGGTCTCAGGGCTGGTGAACACCTTGTCGGCCGAGACGTCCCAGTCCCAGATCAGGTCGCCGGAGCCGATCAGCGCCAGCGCGCGGCGTTCGACGTCGGAGATCACCCCGCCGGTGGCGCCGCCGCCCGAGAACGCGTGCTGCATCACGGTGAAGCCGATCAGCATCACGATCAGCACCAGGCCGCCGAGCAGCGCCGGGCCGACGATGTCGTTGGTGACGGTGCCGGCCACCGCCATGCCGGAGGCCACCACCCACACCACCAGCAGGAACCAGGTCGGGATCAACAGCACCGCGCGGTCGAAGCCGTGGGTCGACAGATAGACGATCAGCGCGAAGCCCGCGAAGGCGATCAGCACCAGCGAGATACGTGCGATGCCGGACGCCACCGCAGGATCGAACAGCGCCAGCGCCACCAGCGAGCCGAGGAAGGCGAGCCATCCCAGCGTGATGTGCGAATAGCGGACGTGCCAGCGACTAAGATTGAGATAGGCGAACAGGAAGACGAGCAGCGTCGCGGCCAGGATCGCTTCGCCCGAAGCGCGCCACACCCGCTCGGCGCCCGACGACATGTCGAGCACTTTGCCCCAGAAGCCGAAATCAATGCCGATATAGACCAGCACCGCCCAGGCCAGCGCCGCCGCGGCCGGAAACATGATGCTGCCTTTGACGACGAACAGGATGGTCAGCACCAGCGCCAACAGGCCGGAGATGCCGATCACGATGCCTTGGTACAGCGTGAACGAGTTGACCTTGTCCTTGTAGGCTTCCGGCTCCCACAGATAGAGCTGCGGCAGCTTGTCGGTGCGCAGTTCGGCCACGAAGGTGATCACCGAGCCGGGATCGAGCGTGACGCGGAAGATGTCGGCGGTCGCGCTGTCCTGCCGCTCGGGGCGGTCGCCGGTCGACGGCGTGATGGTGGCGATGCGCGACATGCCGAGGTCGGGCCACAGCAGCCCCGAGCCGACCATCCGATAGTGCGGCGCCACGATCAAACGATCGAGCTGGTCGTCGGAATTGTTGGCGAGCGCGAACACCACCCAGTTCTGGCCGCCCTCGCGGGCGCGCACCTCGACGCGGCGCACGATGCCGTCATTGCCGGGGGCGGTGGAAATCTGAACGCGATCATTATCGCTGTGCAGATGCTCCAGCACACCGGTGAGATCGATCGCCGGCGCGTCGCTGCGGACGCTGACGGCATCGAGGGCGTGTGCCTGCGGGACAGCCGCAACCATCATCACGCCCAGCGCCAGCAGCGCGAGGCATCTGATCAGACGCAAGTCGGTTCTCCGCGTTCACACCAGTCCAAATGGCGCGGCCCCGCGCGCCACGAGCCCCGGATAGATGCCATGAAAGCGAGTGAAAACATAGACTCTCTCGCCGGCCCCCGGGGTAGCCCCACTCACACAGTCAACACAATTTTGCCAATATGTTGGCTGGTTTCCATCCGCCGGTGAGCATCGGCGGCGTCCCGCAGCGCGAAGGTGCCGTCGATCAGCGGCTTGATCCGGCCCTGCTCGAGTAGAGGTAGCACCTTGGCTTCGATCGCCGCGACCATCGCGGCCTTGTCGGCGTTGGAGCGCGGCCGCAGCGTCGAGCCGGTGTGGTGCAGCCGCTTGGTCATCAGCTTGACGAAGTTGACGTTGGCCTTGGCGCCGCCGAGGAACGCGATCTGCACGATCCGGCCGTCCATCGCGGCGGCGTCGTAATTGCGCTCGATGTAATCGCCGCCGACCATGTCGAGGATCACTTCGACGCCCTTGCCGCCGGTGGTTTCCTTCACCGCCGCAACGAAGTCCTCGGTCTTGTAGTTGATGGCGCGGCTGGCGCCGAGCTTGAGGCAGGCGTCGGCTTTATCCTGCGAGCCGACGGTGGTGATCACTTTCGATCCGAGCGCGACCGCGAGCTGGATCGCCATCGTACCAATGCCGGACGAGCCGCCGTGCACCAGCAACGTTTCGCCGGGCTGCAAGCCGCCGCGCTCTAACACGTTGTGCCACACCGTCATCAGCGTCTCGGGCGTGGCGCCGGCTTCGATCATCGAATAGGCGGCCGGCACCTTCATCGCCTGCGCGTCCTGGGCGATGCAATATTCCGCGTAGCCGCCACCAGCTACCAGCGACATCACCTTGTCGCCGAGCTTGTGCCGGGAGGCGCCATCGCCGAGCGCCGCCACTTCGCCGGCGATTTCGAGGCCCGGCAGGTCGCTGGCGCCGGGCGGCGGCGGGTAGCTGCCGGAGCGCTGTGCCACATCGGGACGGTTGACGCCGGCGGCCGTAACTTTGACCAGGATTTCCCCGGGGCCGGGCTTCGGCACGTCGCGCGTCTCGGGCAGCAGAACTTCGGGACCGCCGGGCTTGCTGATCCCAACCACGGTCATTTGCGAAGGGATCGGTTCCATGATTTTTCCTTGGCTGGCGAGGCGGGTGGGTGTCATCTGGCGGAGTAGGTTGTGATTAGACAGCCGGAGGGCGGCTGGCAACCGCAGCAGATCACGAACGGGCGAGGACGACATGGCGCTTGAAGAAGATGACAAGCCGAGGACCAAGATCAGCCACGACATCGGTCAGGATTTGTCGCTGCTGTCGGTCGAAGAACTCAGCGGGCGGATCGCTCTGCTGCAAGCCGAAATTGCCCGGCTCGAAACCGCGCTGACGATGAAGCGCGCCACCCGCGAAGCAGCGGATCGCATCTTCAAATCTTGAACGAAAAGTTGATAGCAGGGCGCGCCGCTGTCTCATGCTGGGACATTTGCTAGCGCCCGCGGTATGGCAAATCGACCGTAAACAAATTCACTCATTTACGCGCGATTAAGCTTTCCCGCCTATTACTGTGGATGTCCATCTTTGGACCGAGTGGCTCCTGTCCACTCTGTTTTGACGCCTCCCTGTTATCAACTTAAAAGCCGCCGGAAACGGCGGCTCTTTTTTGGCCTCGGTATCGTCCGCAGTGCCGGCGTCACGCTTTGGTCATTGACCGCCACAATGCTGTCTCTGAAGCTGCGTTAACCTTTGCGCGCGGGTCCGCTGGACTCCACGCATGGGCGGCGTAATGATTTGTTCATCATAAGCCGGTGCGCAGCTTCGCGAGCCGGTACAAGTATTCGGTAGTGTGAGGCGTTGACCATGTCTGATGTCGCGCAGGGCGAATCCGCCTTGGTGGTGCTCAGCGAACGGCTGACCAGTTCGGCAGCGTTCACGGCTCTATTTCGGGAGGGCATGGATCTGGTCGAAGAGACCGCCGCCTATCTCGACGGCTCCGGCCGCGCGGAGGCCAAGCTGCTCGACCGCGCCGTGAGCCTGACTTACGCCACCGAGAGCATGCGCCTGACCACCCGGCTGATGCAGCTCGCCTCCTGGCTGCTGCTGCACCGCGCCGTGAAGGAAGGCGAGATGACGCTGATCCAGGCCAACCGCGAAAAGACCAAGGTCAAGCTGTCAGCCGCCGATCCGGGCGCGCCTGATGTGCTGGAGCGCTTGCCGGAACAGCTGCAGTCGCTGATCGCGCGGTCGATGAGCCTGCAAAGCCGGATCCGCCGGCTCGACTCCACCATGCACACCCCGCCGGAGCCGCCGGCACTCGGCAACCCGCTGGTGCCGCAGCTCAATATGCTGAAGGCCGCGTTCGAGAACTGACGTTTCTGGTCGTCGATCAGATTAAAGTCGCAATGGCCGGGCTCGTCCCGGCCATTGGCATTTTTGGGGGACCGGCCGGTTATCCCCAGCGCCCCAAGGCCCGCAGCCATTTGATCCGCCAACGAAAACGCCCCGCGCGAGCGGGGCGTTTGTCGTATTGGGTCTCGAAAGAAGCGGCGAGCCGCCGGCGAAAAGCCGGCGCCGGCTCAATCCTTCTTGAGGAAGCCCGAGAACTTCTTCTGGAAGCGCGACACGCGGCCGCCGCGGTCCAGCACCTGCTGGGTGCCGCCGGTCCACGCCGGATGCGACTTCGGGTCGATGTCGAGGTTCAGCTTGTCGCCCTCTTTGCCCCAGGTCGACCGCGTCTGGTACTCGGTCCCGTCAGTCATGACGACGGTAATGGTATGATAGTCCGGGTGAATTTCGGTCTTCATGGGTGATCCCTTGCGCTCGCCGGCGCCTGCATCGCGATGATTTCGGGCGAATTTGCCGGGCTCTATATCCCAGGCGCGCCGCATGCACAAGGCACAGCACACGATCCGGTGACCGGGTTGTCCCGGATTTGCCAGCCGCGGGCATTGCGGCCTATGTGGTGCCGGCTAAAGCGTTTTCATCGATTTGGCAGTTCCGAATGACGGCACCGAATAAACCGCAGAGCTCCAACTCCGACGCGTCGGCGATCAGTTTGTCGCTGGATGCGATCGCGGCGACCGAGAATGTCGGGCCGCGCACCGGCACCTTGCGGGCCGATGCCGATCCGAGCCAGGTCGAGGAGGTCGCGGCCGTCGCCAAGCGCAGCCGGCTGAAGCCGCTGCTCTCGCTGATGCCGTATGTGGCCCGCTACCGCGGCCGCGCCACGCTGGCGCTGATCGCCCTGATCGTTGCGGCTGCCACGACCCTGGTGGTTCCTGTCGCGGTGCGTCGGCTGATCGATTTCGGCTTCAGCGCCGAAGGTGTCGAGCTGATCAACGGCTATTTCAGTGTCATGCTTGGTGTCGTGGTGGTGCTCGCGGCCGCCAGTGCGGCCCGGTATTACCTGGTGATGACGATCGGCGAGCGGATCGTCGCCGACGTCCGGCGCGACGTGTTCCGGCATCTGACGGCACTGTCGCCGGCGTTCTTCGATTCCGCCCGCAGCGGCGAGCTGATCTCGCGCCTGACCGCCGACACCACCCAGATCAAATCCGCCGTCGGCGCCTCGGTGTCGATCGCGCTGCGCAACATGCTGCTGTTCGTCGGCGCGATCTCGATGATGGTGATCTCGAGCCCGCGGCTGTCCGGCTTCGTGCTGGCGGCGATTCCGCTGATCGTGATTCCGCTGGTGGCGTTCGGGCGGTGGGTGCGGCGGCTGTCGCGCAACGCGCAGGACACGCTGGCGGACGCGTCGGCCTATGCGGCCGAATTGGTCGGCGCGATCCGTACCGTGCAGGCTTACACCAACGAACGCGTCGCCAATGCGCGGTTCGGCGGCGCGGTCGAAGAGTCCTACGAGGCGGCGCGCAGCTCGACCGGGGCGCGGGCGCTGCTCACCGCGATCATCATCTTCATCGTGTTCGCCAGCGTGGTGGCGATCCTGTGGGTCGGCTCCCACGACGTCGCCATCGGCGCCATGTCGCCGGGCCGGCTCGGTCAGTTCATTCTGTACGCGGTGTTCGCGGCTTCCAGCCTCGGCCAGCTCAGCGAAGTCTGGGGCGAAGTGTCGGCAGCCTCGGGTGCAGCCGAACGGCTGTTCGAAATCCTGCGGGTCAAGCCGGAGATCGCGGCCCCGGCGCAGCCGAAGGCGCTGCCGATGCCGGTGCGCGGCGACGTGGTGTTCGACAATGTCAGCTTCTCCTATCCGACCCGGCCGGACTTCCTGGCGCTCGACGGCCTGTCGCTGAGCATTCGCGCAGGCGAGAAGGTCGCGATCGTCGGCCCCTCCGGCGCCGGCAAGAGCACGCTGTTTCACCTGCTGCTGCGGTTCTACGATCCGACCTCCGGCACGGTTTCGCTCGACGGCGTCGCCATCAACGCCGCCGATCCGCAGGCGGTGCGCGAGCGGATCGCCCTGGTGCCGCAGGACTCGGTGGTGTTCGCCGCGACCGCGCGCGACAACATCCGGTTCGGTCGCGATGACGCCAGCGAGCTCGACGTCGAGCGCGCCGCGCAGCAGGCCCATGCGACCGAATTCATCTCTCGCCTGCCGGAGGGCTTCGACACCCGGCTCGGCGAGCGCGGCGTGACGCTATCCGGCGGCCAGCGCCAGCGCATCGCCATCGCTCGCGCGATCCTGCGTGACGCGCCGCTGCTGCTGCTCGACGAAGCGACCTCGTCACTCGACGCTGAAAGCGAAGTGCTGGTGCAGACCGCGCTGCAGCAACTGATGCGCGACCGCACCACGCTGGTGATCGCCCATCGCCTCGCCACCGTGCTGTCGTGCGACCGCATCGTGGTGATGGAGCACGGCCGCATCGTGGAGCAAGGCACCCACGCCCAGCTCGTGGCCCGCGGCGGCCTCTACGCCCGCCTCGCCAAGCTGCAGTTCGAGGCGGCGTAATTCGCCTCTACTTCGATCGGCCGGGTAGATTCGGATCTCGCGCCGCATGGCGGACGGCATGGATGACGATCTCCTCGGTGCCGACCTCGTAGAAGATCAGATACGGATAGGGTGTCGTGACCAAACGTCGGACCGTGGCATCGCTTGTTCGCGTGCCGACTCTCGGATGCGTTCGAAGGAGTTCGATCGCGGTTCGAATCCGCGCTTGGACACGCTTTGCGCCTTGCGGCGAGTATTCGGCAATATAAGCAAGGACGGCACTGAGATCGGCGAGGGCCGGCTCGGTGAAGCGGACCTTCACAGGTCGTACTTGGCCCAGAGCGCGCGGACATCCTCGTCAGATGCGAAGGCTCCGCGCTTGGCCGCATCTTTCGAGCGTTCAATGGCGGCCCGCTCGTCGTCCGACAAACCGACGACGACGTCATCATCGCCGGTGAGCTGCAGCACCACCCGCGCAATATCATCCTGCAGTTCGGCAGGAAGACTGCGGGCCACTTCCAGCGCTTGATCGAGCAGCTTGGTCATCGCATGAGACTAGCAATTCGCGGCGGCTTGCGGAAGCTCAGGGCCGCCACAACATGTTCAGCACCGGCCGGCCGGAGCTATTGAGCTCCTCGCTGGTCACCGCGAAGCCGTTGCGGCGATAGAACTTGATGGCGCGGTAGTTGTCGGCGTTGACCTTGAGGGTGACCTCGGTCGGTGAGCGGCGCTTGGCCTCGTCGACCAGCGCTTCGGCGACACCCCATCCCCAGTGTTCGGGTTCGACCACCAACTGGTCGAGATAACCGGCTACGTCGATGGTGACGAAGCCGATCAGCGCGGCGCCCTGTTCGGCGACGATGATGGCGGCTTGCGGCACCAGCTCGCTGCGCCAGCGCTCGCGCCACCAATCGACCCGCTTGGTGAAGTCGATCGCCGGATAAGCGAGTTGCCAGGTCCGCAGCCACAGCGCGATCGCGGGGTCTTCGTCGGCTTTGGTGTAGGGGCGGAGAGAGAAGGTGGGTGATGTCATCGCACGTACCATGAACCGTCATTCCGGGGCTGGCGCAGCGCAGCTGCGCGCGAATCCGGAATCTGACACGCGCACCGATCGAGATTCCGGGTTCGCCGCTTCGCGGCGCCCCGGAATGACCAAAGACAGGTCGACAACAACAACAACCTCACCGCTCCGTCAGCTTCAGTTCGATTCGGCGGTTGCGCTTGTAGGCATCGTCGGTGTCGGCGGTGTCGAGTGGCTGGAATTCGGCGAAGCCGGCGGCGACGAGGCGCTGCGCCGGGACGCCGAGCGACATCAGATACTGCACCACCGAGATGGCGCGGGCGCTCGACAGCTCCCAGTTCGACTTGAAGGCGCCGGTGATCGGCCGCTTGTCGGTGTGGCCGTCGACACGCACCACCCAGGGCAGCTCGGCCGGGATCTTCTTGTCGAGCTCCTTTAGCGCCTCGGCGACCTTGTCGAGCTCGGCGCGGCCTTCCGGCAGCAACAGCGCCTGGCCGGTGTCGAAGAACACCTCGGACTGGAAGACGAAGCGGTCGCCGACGATGCGGATGTCGGGCCGGTCGCCCAGGATGGCGCGCAGGCGGCCGAAGAACTCCGAGCGGTAGCGCGACAGCTCCTGCACCCGCTGCGCCAGCGCGACGTTCAGTCGCTGGCCGAGATCGGCGATCTTGTTCTGGGATTCCTTGCCGCGCTTTTCGGATGCGTCGAGCGCTTCTTCCAGCGCGGCGAGCTGGCGGCGCAGCGCGGCGATCTGCTGGTTCAGCACCTCGACCTGCGCCAGCGCGCGGGCCGAGATCTGCTTTTCCGAATCCAGCGCCTTGTTGAGCTCGGTGGCGCGGCCGGCAGCGTCGTTGCCGGCGCCGGCGAGGCCGTCGTACAGGCCCTTGACCCGGTCGCGCTCGCTCTCGGCGGCCGACAGCCCGGCGCGCATCTGCGCGAGCTGCTCCTCCAGATTGAGCTTGCCGAGCTTTTCCAGCGACAGGATGTCGTTGAGCTGGGCGATCTTGGCGTTCAGCTCGGCCAGTGCCTTGTCCTTGCCGGTGACCTCCTGCGACAGGAAGAACTGCACCACCAGGAATACGGTGAGCAGGAACACGATGCCGAGGATCAGCGTCGACAGCGCATCGACGAAGCCGGGCCAGTAATTGAAGCCGGACTCCTGCCGGCGGCCGCGGGCCAGCGCCATCAGCTCTTCTCCGGCTCGCGCAGGCTTTTCTCCGGCCGCTGCACCAGGGCGGACAACAGCTCCTTGATCTCGCGGTTCTGCTCGCCCTGAGCGTCGGCCCATTCGCGGATCATCTGCTGCTCGTTGCGCATGTGCGCGACCAGGCTCTGGATCGCATTGGCAAGATTGGCCATCGCGGCGGTGGTGGCGCGGTTGGCGCCGCCGTCCTCCAGCGTCAGCCGCAGGCGCTCCAGCGCGGCCTGCAGGTCGGCGCTGCCGGCAAGCGCGCCATCGCCGGCCGAGCTGCGCACCGTCGAGGCCAGCCAGTCTTCGAGGTCGGTGTAGAACCGGTTCTGCGCCTGGCTGGACTGCAGATCGAGGAAGCCGAGGATCAGCGAGCCGGCGAGACCGAACAGCGACGACGAGAACGAAATCCCCATGCCGCCGAGCGGGGCGGCGAGGCCTTCCTTCAGCGTGTCGAACAGCGAGCCGGCGTCGCCGGTCACCTTCAGGCTGCCGATCACCCCGCCGATCGAGCCGACGGTCTCGATCAGGCCCCAGAACGTGCCGAGCAGGCCGAGGAAGACCAAAAGCCCGGTCATGTAGCGCGAGATGTCGCGCGCTTCGTCGAGCCTTGTGGCGATCGAGTCGAGCAGGTGGCGCATTGTCTGCGGCGAGATCGCGATCCGCCCGGAGCGCTCGCCGCCGAGGATCGCGGCCATCGGCGCCAGCAGGCTCGGCCGCCGGTCGAGCGCCAGCCCCGGATCGTTGATGCGGAAGTTATTGACCCAGGCGACCTCGGGATACAGCCGGATCACCTGGCGGAAGGCCAGCACGATGCCGATCACCAGCACCGCGCCGATCAGGCCGTTGAGGCCAGGATTGGCCATGAACGCGGCCAGCACCTGCTTGTACAGCACCACCACGATCAGCGCGCACAGCACCAGGAACACCAGCATCCGCACCAGGAAGATTCGCGGCGACGACAGCTTGTCGAGTTCGATCTCCATCGCGTGGCGCGGGGAAGGGCCTGAAGCCATCGTCGGTTTGGTCTCCGGTTTGCCGGAAGCGGCTGTTTCACCCAATATGGCACAGCACGGCGCGGAAGAAAGCCGTTGCGGCGGTTATCCGCCACCGCGTCGCGGGGGAACTCGAATCGAAACTCCGACGTGGCGCTGAACGTATCTGCCGTCTCAGCATGGCAGTCGAACGACGGGTGGATGATGACGGGTGTGTATCTCGGAGCGCTGGCGGGAATCGCGGTGGCGCTGGCGGTGCTGATGGCAGGCGCCTGGGTGGTGCAGCAGCGGACCGGCAACTCCGGCTGGGTCGATACCATCTGGACGTTTTCGCTCGGGCTGACCGGCGCGGTGTCGTCGCTGTGGTCGATCGATGGCGCGGCGCCGGATGCGCGGCAATGGCTGGTGGCGGTGCTGGTCGCGGCGTGGTCGCTGCGGCTCGGCTCGCACATCGCCGCCCGCACCCAGCACATCAGCGACGATCCGCGCTACGCCGCCTACGCGGCGGAATGGGGCGCCGATGCACCGAAGAAGATGTTCTTCTTCCTGCAGAACCAGGCCTACGCCACCATTCCGCTGGTGTTTGCGATCTTCGTCGCGGCGCATGCGCCGGCCGGCAGTTTGCGGCTGCAGGACTATCTCGGCGTGCTGATCCTGATCGTCGGCATCGCCGGCGAAGGGCTGGCCGACTCCCAGCTCAAGGCGTTCCGTGAAGATCCCGCCAACAAGGGCAAGGTGTGCGACGCCGGGCTGTGGCGATGGTCGCGGCATCCGAACTACTTCTTCCAGTGGTTCGGCTGGCTGGCCTATCCGGTGATCGCGATTCCGTTCGCCGAGCCGCTGTCTTACCTTTGGGGCTATGCGGCGGTGGCAGCGCCGCTGTTCATGTACTGGATCCTGGTGTACGTCACCGGCATTCCGCCGCTCGAGGAGCAGATGCTGAAATCGCGCGGCGACCGCTATCGCGACTACCAGGCCAGGACCTCGATGTTCTTCCCGCTGCCACCCCGGCGCTCCGCCACGCCATGAGCGGGCTCGCCTCGCTGATCGACATCGCCGAGCGGGTGCCGCTGCCGGACGCGGTGATCCGCGCCGGCATCCGCATGCTGTGCGCCCGCACCGCCGCCAAGATGGCGCTCGGCAATGAGGCCAGCGACGCGGCATTCGCCCACGCGATGGCGGCGCGCGAGGTCGCCGAGCATCCCGACGCGGCGAACGCCCAGCACTACGAGGTGCCGGCGGCATTCTTCGGCAAGGTGCTCGGGCCGCACCGCAAATACTCGTCCTGCTTCTATCGCGACGCCGAGACTACGCTGGCGCAGGCCGAAGCGGAGGCGCTGCGGCTGACGATAGAGCACGCCGACCTGCGCGACGGCCAGGCGATCCTCGAACTCGGCTGCGGCTGGGGTTCGCTGTCGCTGGCGATGGCCGAGCGGTTTCCCTATGCGCGGATCCTGTCGGTCTCGAACTCGGCGTCGCAGCGGCAGTACATCGAGGCTCAGGCCGCCGCGCGGCGGCTGATGAACCTGCGCGTCGTCACCTGCGACATGAATGCGTTCGAACCCCACGATAAATTCGACCGCGTGGTCTCGGTCGAGATGTTCGAGCACATGATGAACTGGCGCAAGCTGATGACTTGGGTCCGCGGCTGGCTGAAGCCGGGCGGGTTGTTCTTCATGCACGTCTTTAGTCACCGCCGTGGCACTTACTTGTTCGACCGCACCGACCCATCCGACTGGATCGCGCAGCATTTCTTCACCGGCGGAGTGATGCCGAGCCACCGGCTGATCCGGCAATATGCCGATCTGTTCGAAATCGATGAGCAGTGGCGTTGGAGCGGGCGTCACTACCAGCGCACGGCCGAAGACTGGCTGGTCAATTTCGATCGTCACCGCGCGGAGATCGAAACCATCCTGCGCCCGGTCTATGGCGACGACACCGCGCTGTGGATGCGTCGCTGGCGCTGGTTCTTCCTCGCAACCTCCGGCCTGTTCGGCTACTCCGACGGCGACGAATGGGGCGTGAGTCATTACCGCCTGAAGCCGGCCTGATTGCTCGTGCAACGGGGCGCGACGTGTTGTCGCTCTGCGTGTGCTGCAAAGCTCGACGATGCGCGCACTCGTTGTGGCGCCGCTCTCGCGGCCAATTCACAACACAGTGAGCAGTAGTGTTTTCAAGCGGTTCTGGGTCCAAAAATCCCGCTTAATAAACAGCTAACTACATGGAACTAATCACTTCTTGGTTCCTGAACCCGGTCGGCAAAATTGATCCGGCGCAATGCGGGCAGCGGTACTTTCCCTAGTTTTGCCTTCGACGAAAGCAGGAGGTGTGACGTGTTTCTAGATTCTGTCGGATCGCTCGTGTTGTTCCTGACGTGCGCCGTCGGCCCTGCGTTGATTGCGTATCTCGTCGTCGACGATCTGTGGCGTAAGGCAACTCAGCGTGCGCAACCGCAGCCCCCGGCTCCGGTGGTGACCGCCAAGCAGGCACCCGAGCGGCGCTTCGGCTGGTTCGCGTGGGCGAACTGAGTTCGGTGAACTAAGCTACGAGTTCAAGACGGGCGCACCCGCCGTCGAGCTTCCAGGGTGCTCATCGCAAACAGTGAGGAAAGAGCCTTGACCATTGTTGCATTGATCGCAGCGATCTACGGGCTGGTCGGCCTGATCGGTCTGGTGGCCTTGATCATCGGCGGCCGTGAGGTCGTGGCGCAGAACGCGCACTGGAAGCGCTTCGACGAAGCCCATTACTGGGACGAAGCGGCGGAAGACTGGCGGCCGCACGAACACGCCTCGCGGCCCGCGACGGCCTGATCGGACGTCGATCCGCCCGCGCCGATCGCGGCGCCAACTTGAAAATTCGAAGGCCGGCATCTGCGCCTCGCAGCTGCCGGCCTTTTGTTGTTCGGTGCTACTTGTCCTCGACGTATTCGAGAATGTCGCCGGGCTGACACTCCAGCACCGCGCAGATCCGTGACAGCGTCTCGAAACGAATACCCTTCACCTTGCCGGATTTCAGCAGCGAGACATTCTGCTCGGTGATGCCGATCTGCTCGGCGAGCTCCTTCGAGCGCATCTTGCGCCGCGCCAGCATCACGTCGAGATTGACCACAATCGCCATCGCCTACACGAAGCTCGCATTCTCGTCGGCCAACCGCGCCGCCTCGCGCATCACCGCCGCGACCGCCACCAGCACGCCGCCGACGATCACCGAAACATAGTCGTTGCTGGAGAACGTCAGCACCAGCAGACGTTGGCCGGGAGGATTGCTCAGCGACAGCGCGAGCGCCAGAGCGGTCGCGGTAACGGGGCCAAGCAGGCCCTGCGCCAGCACGGCGATGCCGAAGCGCTGCAGGTGGGTGGCCGCTGCCGTGGTGAAGACCTGGCCGCGCGCGAACTCGGCGAACAGCGCTCGGACATTGAGCAGCCCCCACAGCATCACGGCAACCGGCACGGTGATGATGACAGCCGCGAGTGCCTGATTGCCGGCGTCGAGCGGCAGCCGTGTGCCGATCTCGCCGAGCTTGGTCAGCAGCAGATTGCGGGTCCAGCTCGGGACCAGGAAGACGGCGCCGATCAGCCCCACGATCAGTACGATCCCGATCGTGCTCATCCATTCCATCGCGCGCGACAGCCGGACCAGCTTGGTGGCCGCCGGACCGGTCAGTCCGATCGAGGTGCCGGATAGTCGTGCTTGCATTGCAAGGCTCCATCATCTATTTCGAGATGAAATTATCGTAAAACGATAATTTATCATCGTCAAGACAGGATGAGATCCATGCGTTTCTCCGCCTCGTTCAGATTTGCTGCCGCCGCCATGGCGCTCGGTGCCCTGACCGCCTGCAGCTCCGTTCCGATCACCTCGATGGTCAAGCTGGTGCGTACCGATCTGGCTGCAACCGATCCGGCCGCGCTGCGCATTGCCGTGCGGTTGCCGCAAGGGCTGCGGCCGCGCCGGGTCACCCTGCGCGTCACCGTGGCGGTGGGCGCGGATAAACGCGAGCAGGCGTTCGTGCTGGCCGATCTCGACGATCCCGGCGAACTGTTGTCGCTGAAGGACGAAGTGACGAACGACACCATGATCTACGCCTTCCGGATCGCACCCGAGGATGTGCCGCGGCTGCTCGCGGTCCGCGATCAAATGGCGGCTCACAAGGCAAAGGGCGAGCGCGGCTCGCTGACGATCGGGGTCGGCGCCGAAGCCTGCCGCACCGGCACGCTGCCGGCCAAGACTCTGGTCACGACCTATCTGAAGACCGAGCGCGCCGGCGACTTCTTCCCGCTGACGCGCGACGTCGACCTCCGCAAGGACGTGCCGAAAGAGGCTGTGCCCGACCGCATTCCGCTGTGCACCTAAAGCGGGAAGTTCTTCAATTCTCCCTACGCGCGGGGATAAGGAGCAGGCCGTGCAGCGAAGGAACGGCTCAGGGCTTCGGACAGGTCGGCGGGGTCTCGTCGGACCATTCTGGAGCCGACAACTCCAGATCGTTTAGGCCGAGCAAACCGATCGCGCGCAGTGCCATGTGGTCGACCATTTCCGAGATCGAGCGCGGCCGCTGATAGAACGCCGGCGACAGCGGTGCCACGATTGCGCCGATCTCGGTCGCCTGCGCCATGCTACGGATATGGCCGAGATGCAGCGGGGTCTCACGCAGCATAAGCACCAGCCGGCGCCGCTCCTTGAGCTGCACGTCGGCGGAGCGCACCAGCAGATTGTCGAGATCGCCGTGGGCGATCGCCGACAGGGTGCGGATCGAACACGGCGCCACGATCATGCCCGAGGTGCGGAACGAGCCGGAGGCGATACAGGCGCCAACGTCGTCGATCTTGTGAAAGCGATGCACCAGGTCGGCGGCGTGATCGAGCGCGTTTGGTCCGACCTCATAGGCGATGGTCCGCCGGGCGGCTTTCGACACCACCAGATGAACTTCGCAATCGACTGAGGCCAGCAGTTCGACCACCCGCAGCCCCACCGCGGCGCCCGAGGCGCCGCTGATGCCGACCACGATGCGGTGCTGCGTGCTCATCGGATCAGCCGGCGTTGCCCGGCCGCCGGTTGATGTTCCGGCGACAGTCCGAGGCTGGTCCACATCGCATCGACCCGTGCGATCACGTCCTTGTCCATCTCCAGCACCTTGCCCCACTCGCGCTCGGTCTCGGTGCCGATCTTGTTGGTGGCGTCGATGCCGAGCTTACCGCCGAGTCCGGATTTCGGCGAGGCGAAGTCGAGATAATCGATCGGGGTGTCGCTGATCGACACCATGTCGCGCGAGGTGTCGCAGCGTGTCGACACCGCCCACATCACGTCGGCCCAGTCGCGGACATCGACGTCGTCGTCGACGATGATCAGCAGCTTGGTGTAGCTGAACTGCGGCAGCATCGACCACAGCCCCATCATCAGCCGGCGCGCTTGGCCGGGATAGCGCTTCTTGATCGAGGCGACCGCGATCCGATAGGAGCACGCCTCCGGCGGCAGCCACAGATCGACGATCTCGGGGAATTGTCGCCGCGCGACCGGGAGAAACACGTCGTTGAACGCTTCGCCGAGCCGCGACGGTTCGTCCGGCGGCCGGCCCGTGTAGGTCGACAGATAAATCGGATGCCGGCGCATGGTGATGGCGGTGATCCGCATCACCGGGAATTCTTCGACCGCATTGTAATAGCCGGTGTGGTCGCCATACGGCCCCTCCGGCGCGGTCTCGGTCGGCGACACGAAGCCTTCGAGCACGATCTCGGCATCAGCCGGCACGCTGATCGGAATGGTCTGGCACGGCGTCAGGCTCGGCCGCTCGCCACCGAGCAGGCCGGCGAATTTGATTTCCGACACCGTCTCCGGCAGCGGCAGCACCGCCGAGAGAATCATCGAAGGATCGGCGCCGATCACGATCGCCACCGGCATCTCGCGCTTGTCGGCCTTCCACTGGTGGTGGTGCTTGGCGCCACCGCGATGCGCCAGCCAGCGCATGATCAGGCGATCCTTGCCCAGCACCTGCATCCGATAGACGCCGACATTGTCGGTGCCGTGCGCGCCGGGCGGCGGCTTGGTGAAGACGAGGCCCCAGGTGATCAGCGGCGCCGGCTCTCCCGGCCAGGGGATCTGCACCGGCAGCCGGCCGAGATCGACCGCGTCGCCGGTCAGCACCACTTCCTGCACCGGCGCCGATTTCGCCATCTTGGGCCGCATCGCCAGCGCGGCCTTGGCCATCGGCAGCTTGCTCAAAGCGTCGGTCAGGCTCTGCGGCGGCGCTGGCTCGCGCATTTCGGCGAGCGCCTCGCCGAGCCGCGACAGGTTTTCCGGCAGGATGCCGAGGCCCCAGGCCACCCGTTCGACCGTGCCGAACAGATTGACCAGGATCGGCATCTCCGACGGCCTGCCGTCGGCCTTGATCGGGTTTTCGATCAGGAGTGCCGGGCCACCTGCATGCAGCACGCGGCGATGGATTTCGGTGAGGTCGTGGACCACCGACACCGGCTTGCGGATGCGGTGCAACTGTCCGCGTGATTCGAGATAGCCACTAAATGCACGCAGATCAGGGAAGGGCGGTTTGACGCGGCTCAGCATGGTGTCTCCCTGCGGACAACATTGGTCAGCACTTGCCATCGACCCTGTCTTTGATCAGGCGCAAAGAAGTACCGTCGGGGCCGGGCTACGCGAACTGTTCACGATAAGGTGGCCCATGTCGGTATCCAATTCGTCCGTCTCCAGGATGCCCGCGCCGCTTGCCCTTGCGACGCGGGTGTTGCCGCTGTTGCCGCTGCAGGTGTTGCTCGGAATCTGCTTGCGCGAAATTCGCGCGCGCCATCCCCGGATCTTCGATCGCCTCGGTCCGCACACCGGCAAGCGCTACGGCCTCGCGCCGACCGACCTGCCGATTGCGTTCGTGCTCGAGCCGCGTCGGATGAGTCCGCGGGTCACGGTGGTGCGCACGCTGCCCACCAACATCCACGCGCGGATCGCGGGGCCGCTGTCGGCGCTGATCGGCATGACCGACGGCTCCTATGATGGCGACGCGCTGTTCTTCTCGCGCGACATCGAAATCGACGGCGACATGGAAGCGGTGGTCGCGCTGCGTAATGCGATCGACGATTCCCGCGTCGACTTCCTGAAAGAGTCGGTGGCGTGGTTCGGCCCGCTGGCGGCGCCGATCGAACGGATCTTGCGCAGCCTGGTCGGCGCGCAGCCCGGCTATCGCGAAGAGCTGGGTGTCGGAGGCGGAGGTTAGAGCATGGAACTGATCTGTCCCGCTGGTACGCCGGCAGCGCTGCACGATGCCGTCGCCGCAGGCGCCGACGCGATCTATTGCGGCTTCAATGACGAAACCAACGCGCGCAACTTCCCGGGGCTGAACTTCAGCCGCGACGAGATGCGGGAGTCGATCGCGCACGCGCATCGCTATGGCACCAAGGTGCTGGTGGCGATCAACACCTTCGCGCGTGCCGGCAATGTCGAGCTGTGGCAGCGCGCGGTCGACGACGCGGTCGAAGCCGAGGCCGATGCGCTGATCCTCGCCGACGTCGGCGTGATGGATTACTGCGCCAAGACCCATCCGGAGCAGCGGCTGCACGTCTCGGTGCAGGCGGCCGCCGCCAATCCGGATTCGATCCGGTTCTATGTCGACAGCTTCAACGCGCAGCGCGTGGTGCTGCCGCGCGTGCTCAGCGTCCAGGAAATCGCCGCGATCACCAAAGAGGTGAAGGTCGAGACCGAGGTCTTCATCTTCGGCGGCCTGTGCGTGATGGAAGAGGGTCGCTGCTCGCTGTCGTCCTACGCCACCGGGAAGTCGCCCAATATGGACGGCGTGTGTTCGCCGGCAGCCTCGATCCAGTATCGTGAGCAGAACGGCTCGCTGGTGTCGCGGCTCGGTGAGTTCACCATCAACAAATTCGCCAAGGGCGAGGCTGCGGCGTATCCGACGCTGTGCAAGGGCCGCTACCAGACCGACGAAGGCTGCGGCTATCTGTTCGAAGACCCGGCCAGCCTCGATGCCACCACGATGCTGCCGGACCTCCGCGCCGCCGGCGTTGCGGCGCTCAAGATCGAAGGCCGCCAGCGCGGCCGGGCCTATATCGAGCGGGTGGTGAAGACCTTCAAGGACGTGCTCGCCGCGCTCGACGACGGCCGGCCGCTGCCGGTCGACGCACTGCGCGGCCTGACCGAAGGCCAGTCGACCACCACCGGCGCCTACAAGAAGACCTGGCGCTGACCGAATTCTCGCGCTGATGCGTCGGTGATCTCCGAGCGTCAGCGGCTTCTGCAAAGCAAGGCGACTCCCATGCAACTCACGCTTGGACCGGTGCTGTTCAACTGGAAGCCGGAAGAGTGGCGCGACTTCTATTTCCGCATCGCCGACGAAGCGCCGGTCGACACCGTCGTGGTCGGCGAGGTGGTGTGCTCGAAGCGCCAGCCGTTCCTCGAGGAGCACATCCCGGCGGTGGTCGAGCGCCTCGCCGGCGCCGGCAAGAAGGTCCTGATGGGCTCGCTGGTGCTGATGTCGCTGCCGCGCGAGCGCAAAGCGATGGCCGAGCTCGCCGCCGACGACGGCTTCATGATGGAGGTCAACGACCTCTCCTGCCTCGGCATGCTCGGCGGCAAGGCCCACGCGATCGGTCCGTTCGTCAACATCTACAACGAGGCGACCGCGGCGTATTTCGCCTCGCGCGGCGCCAGCCGCATCTGCCTGCCGCCGGAGCTGCCGCTGTCGGCGATCCGCAGCATCGCCAAGTCGCTGCCCAACGTGTCGTTCGAGGTGTTCTCGTTCGGCCGGGTGCCGCTGGCGATCTCGGCGCGCTGCTACCACGCCCGGCTCAACAAGCTGGCGAAGGACAATTGCAAATTCGTCTGCGAGCAGGACCCGGACGGTCTCGCCGTGACCACGCTCGATGACGAGCCGTTCCTGGCGATGAACGGCGTGCAGACGCTGTCCTACACCTGCGCCAGCCTGCTCGGCGACATCGACAAGCTGAAGGACGCCGGCGTTTCCTCGATGCGGCTGTCACCGCAGCAGTGCGACATGGTGGCGGTCGCCAAGCTGTATCGTGACGTCATCGACGGCAAGACCGCGGTGGCCGAAGGTGCGCAGAAGCTCGACCAACTTTATTCGCTGAAGAAGTCGAACGGCTTCCTGTTTTCCAAGCCGGGTGCGGCGTTCGTCACCGACTCCGGCGACGTGCGGCGGATCGTGCCGGCGGCGTGAGCGCGGCGATTATTTGAAGTTCGGCGCCGTCTCCACATCACCAACCGTCATCCTCCGCGTATGCGGAGGATCCAGTACGGCGGTGCGCTGATTCTTGAAGCAAAGCTCTGGAATACTGGGTCGCCCGCCTGCGCGGGCGATGACGGCCGATGCTGTGGCACGGCGGACCAGCACTCGTCGTGTGCACTGCGGACCAGCACTCGGTCCGTCATGCGCGGGCTTGACCCGCCTGCGGGGCCGAAGCTCCTTCGGCGCGGCGAAGGCCCGCGCATCCATCCCGCGCGTGAGCGCGTGTTCACAACATCAATTGAAGAAGATGGATCGCCGGGTCGAGCCCGGCGATGACGACTGTTTAGGGGGAGCCGTTTACGATCAGCGTCTGCTCAGCGCTTCAGGTCAGCGGCTTCAGGATACGCGCGAGTTCGGCATGAATGGTTTCGTTGCCGCAGACGATGTCGCCGGTCTTGAGCACGTCGCCGCCGTTGATGTCGCCGACGGTGCCGCCGGCTTCGCGGATCATCACGATGCCGGCCGCGATGTCCCACGGCGACAGATTGCGTTCCCAGAAGCCGTCGAAGCGGCCGGCCGCGACCGCGCCGAGGTCGAGCGAAGCGGTGCCGAACCGGCGCAGGCCGGCGACCTTGGGCTGCAGCGCGGCCATCTCGCGCTGGTTCTGCGCGAAGTCACCGCGGCCGAGATGCGGCAGGCCGCAGCCGATGACGCAGTCGTGGAGTTCGCGGCGGTTGGCGACGCGCAGCCGGGTGTCGTTGAGGAACGCACCCTTGCCGCGCTCGGCGATGTACAGCTCCTCATTGGCCGG
Source organism: Rhodopseudomonas sp. P1 (assembly GCF_039642825.1). Taxonomy (NCBI): domain Bacteria; kingdom Pseudomonadati; phylum Pseudomonadota; class Alphaproteobacteria; order Hyphomicrobiales; family Nitrobacteraceae; genus Rhodopseudomonas; species Rhodopseudomonas sp. P1. The sequence goes on from NZ_CP088006.1 coordinate 1,071,895, forward strand.
ATTGTAGATCACGCCGGCGATCATCGTGCCTTCGCGTTCGAGGCCGATCGAGATCGCGAAATGCGGGATGCCGTGCAGGAAGTTGGTGGTGCCGTCGAGCGGATCGACGATCCAGCGATGGGTCTTGTCGGCGCCTTCGCGGGTGCCGCCTTCCTCGCCGAGGAAGCCGTAGCCCGGGCGCGCCTTCGACAGGTCCTCGTACAGCATCTCTTCGGCGCGCTTGTCGGCGCGGGACACGAAGTTGGCCGGACCCTTCAGCGACACCTGGAGATTTTCGATCTCGCCGAAGTCGCGCTTGAGGCTGCGGCCGGCGCGGCGCGCCGCCTTGACCATGACGTTGATGAGAGCGGAATGGATCATGGTCTGGTCTCGTGACGACCTGCGAACGGTCTGGTCGGGAAGGGAATGTGTCGGGTTTGCGGCCGCAAGGGGTGCCCTGTGCGGCGGGCGGCGTCAACCCGGATCATTTGCCGCCGCCGATCCAGGTCCGCGCCGCCTCTTCGGCCTTGGCGCGATCCTCGGCCGACATCTGCGCCAGCGTCTGGTCGAGCTGCAGATCGCCCTTGCCGGCGGTCTTGGCGACCAAGTGCCATTTCATCGCTTCGTTGATGTCGCGCGGCGCGCCCTGGCCGGAGACCAGCACGTGGGCGAGGCGATTCTGAGCGATCGGGTTATTGGCGCGCGCCGCCTTGCGCAGCAGGGCTACGGCGGCCGGCTCATTTTTCGGAGTGCCGGTGCCGTTATACAGAGCGATGGCGTATTCGACCTGGGCCGGGACGTTGCCGGCGAGCGCGGCGGCCTGCAGCAGCCGCACCGACTGCTCGATGTTCTTTGTTACCCCGGTACCTTCTTTGTAGAAGGTCGCCAGCGCGTATTGGGCTTCCGGGTTGCCGGCGTCGGCCGCCATCCGCAGCAGTTCGGCGGCGCGCTTGACGTCCTGCGGGAAGGTCTGGCCGTCGAGGTAGAGCAGCGCCAGATTATAGGCAGCCTTCGGCTCGCCGAGCTTGGCGGCCTGCGCCAGCCATTTGGCAGCTTCCTCACGGTTCGGCGGGCCGCCGCGGCCGCCCATCCGGGCCATGGCGAGCGCAAACATCGCCTCGCGGTCGCCGAGGTCGGCCGCTTTCGAATACCACTCGACCGCCTTCTTGTAGTCGCGCTTGACGCCAAGGGCGTTGGCGTAAAGCTCGCCCAGCATGGTCATGGCTTTGGCGTCGTTATCCGCGGCGCGCTTCTGAGCCAGCTCGAACGCCGTCTTGTAGAAACCGCGCTGATAGGCGCCGTACACCAGGTCGACATTGGGATCTTCGGCCGCGGCCGCGCCGCCGCCCTCGGGGGCAGCCTTGGCGTCGGGTTTGTCGGCCGGCTTCTTGGCTTTGTCCTTCGCCTCGGTGGCGGGGGCCTTGGCCGGGGCCGGCGGCCGGGGCTTCGGCTTTTCCGGCTCCAGCGGCTTCGGGAACGGGTTGGGGCCGGACGGCGGCGACAGCGAGACTTGCGCCGCTGCGCCGGTGGCAAGCAGCAACGAAGCCGCAACAATCGCGAACGCGCGCAGCGCCTTCATCTTGGAATCCAATGTGTTATTGCCGGGGGGCGGCAGCGAAGCCTTGGCGCAGCGCTTCGCCGGCGTCCGCCAGCGCGGCCGTGGGAACGTCGGCGCTCCAGATGAAGTCGCCCACCAGCACGAAATCGGCACCTGCTGTGGCGAATTGATGGACTTCATCGCGGCTGGTCGCATAGCCGACGCAAGGGGGCTCGAACAACTCGGCCCACCAGTCCAAACGCTCGGCAATCGCCTCGGCCGAAGGCCGGGTGCCGTCGGTGCCGGGCTCGCCGAACAGCACGTAATCGGCGCCGGCTTCGCCGGCGATCATCGAATCATGCCGGGTTTCGAGCCCGCCGACGCCGGCGATCCGGGATGGCTGCAATTGCGGCAGCCATTCCTGCATCGCCTTGAGGCCGGACAGATGCGCTCCATCGGCGCCGCCGCGCGCCACCAGGTCGGCGTGGCCGTCGACCAGGAGCGCCGCGCCGCCTGCCTGCACCACCGGCGCCACCGCCTTGATCCGCGACGTCAGGGTCCGCGGATCGGACGGCTCCAACCGCAGCAGCACCGCCGCGATATCGGCGGCGGCGAGCAGCTTCGGCAGAGCCGCGACCAGGGCGGCGGGATCGGCAGTCACCGGCGTCGCCAGATACAGGCGCGGCGCCGGACGCGATGGAGCAGGCTTGGCGTTCATACGGCTCAGGCGGCCTTCTTGGTTTCGAGCTCGGCGCTCCACTCGCCCTTGGCGGCGAGCGAGTTCATCCGGGCCCGGTGCGTGAACGCGGCCTGACCGGCCGCGACGTTTTCGGCCTTGCCCGACCACGCCTTCTGCGGCGCGGCCTGCAGGGCACGGCCGTACGAGAAGGTGAGGCCCCAGGGCAGGCCGCCGATCTTGTTCATGGCATCGAGATGCGCCGTCGCTTCTTCGTCCGACTGGCCGCCGGACAGGAAGGCGATGCCCGGCACCGCCGACGGCACGCAGGCCTTCAGCAGCTTCACGGTCTTCTCGGCGACTTCCTGCACCGATGCCTTCTTAGCCGATTTCTTGCCGGGGACCGCCATGTTCGGCTTCAGGATCATGCCTTCGAGGGCGACGCGCTGGAAGTAGAGTTGCTGGAAGGTTTCCTTCAGCACCCATTCGGTGACGTTGTAGCAGGTGTCGATGTCGTGGGCGCCGTCCATCAGGACTTCGGGCTCGACGATCGGCACGATCTGGGCCTGCTGGCATAGCGCAGCGTAGCGCGCCAGCGCATGGGCGTTGGTCATGATCGCGGTGTGGGTCGGCACGCCGCGGGCGGTGTCGATGTCGATCACCGCGCGCCACTTCGCGAAGCGGGCGCCCTGCTTGTAGTACTTGGCGAGCCGCTCGGCGAGCTTGTCGAGGCCGACCGTGATGGTCTCGCCCGGGCAGTTCGGCAGCGGCTGGGTGCCTTCGTCGACCTTGATGCCGGGGATGCTGCCGGCCTGCTCGATCAGCTTCACCAGCGGAGTGCCGTCGGCGGCGTTCTGCCAGATCGTCTCGTCGTACAGGATCACGCCGGAGACGTAGTCGCTCATCGCCTCCTTGGAGCGGAACAGCATCTCGCGATAGTCGCGGCGGTTGGTCTCGGTCGACTCCACCCCGATGACGTCGAACCGCTTCTTGATCGTCCCCGACGACTCGTCGGCAGCGAGAATGCCCTTGCCGGGCGCCACCATGGCGCGAGCGATCTGGTTCAAGTCAGCGAGGTTCATCGCGTCTCTCCTTTGGCTGTTCTTGTTGAGGTGGGAAGCCGTTCGGACAGGGTCTTAGACAATGCCGAGGAAGATGGCGAGGGCGCGATTGACCGCGGCCATGTCGCCAGTGGAGAGGGAACCGATCCGTTGGCCAACCCGGCGCCGCGCGACCGCCGTGATCTTGTCCACCATGATCTGCGACCGTTGCAGCAGGCCATTGTCCGGGGTCGGCTCGACGACAAGGCGGATCGCCGGGATATCGCGCAATTCAGTTGTGAGGGGCAAAACTGCGAGGGAGGGGACCTCCTCGAAGTCGTCGACCTGCACGACGACGGCAGGCCTCGGCTTGCCGTAGTCGCCCTGCATCGCGACCAGAACGACGTCGCCTCGGGTCACTTCCAGCCTTCTGAATCGAACCAGTCTTCAGTTTCGGCAAGAATCTGTTGTTCGTGGGGATCGTTCTTGAGCTGCAGGCACTGCCGCCTGATCTCGGCCTTGTATTCCTGCGAGTTGTAGTTCTCCGGAACCCAGAGAGTGACCGGCTTCAGGCCCATGGCCTTCATCTTGTCGCGGTGACGGCGGACCCGTTCCGCGCTGGCGCTGCGCGGCTTCGAGGCTCCGCCGGCGGCGGCAGCGCGCTTGCCCTTCGCGGGCTTGTCGACCGGCTGGTCCATCGCAGGCCTCCTCCGACCGGAGCGTTACATGTAACGCAAGATAGGCTCCGGTGGAGGCGGTCGCAAGCCGGCGCCGCGGGGGCGCCGGCCATAAGGCTCACTTGACCTGGAGCACTTCCACGCCCGGCAGCGGCTTGCCTTCCATCCATTCCAGGAAGGCGCCGCCGGCGGTCGAGATGTAGGTGAAGTCGTCGGCCACGCCGGCGTGGTTGAGGGCTGCGACGGTGTCGCCGCCGCCCGCCACCGACACCAGCTTGCCGGCCTTGGTGCGCTTGGCGGCATGCTTGGCGGCTTCGACGGTGCCCTTGTCGAATGGCGTCAGCTCGAACGCGCCGACCGGGCCGTTCCACACCAGGGTGGCGGCGTCGTCGATCGCGGCGTGGATCCGCTCAATCGAACGCGGGCCGACGTCGAGGATCATGCTGTCCGGCGGGATCGCGTCGAGGCCGTAGGCGAACGACGGTGCGTTGGCCTCGAAGTGATAGGCCACGGTGGCGTCGACCGGGAGGATGATAGCGCAGTTGGCGGCTTCGGCCTTATCGAGGATGCGCAGCGCGGTCGGGGCCAGGTCCTTCTCGCACAGCGACTTGCCGACCTTGACGCCCTGGGCGTGCAGGAAGGTGTTGGCCATGCCGCCGCCGATCACCAGCGCCTGCACCTTGGTGACCAGGTTTTCGAGCAGGTCGATCTTGGTCGAGACCTTGGCGCCGCCGACGATCGCGATCACCGGCTTCACCGGCGCTTCCAGCGCCTTGTTCAGCGCCACCAGCTCGGCCTGCATGGTGCGGCCCGCATAGGCCGGCAGCTTGTGGCCGAGGCCTTCGGTGGTGGCGTGGGCGCGGTGCGCGGCCGAGAACGCGTCGTTGACCCAGATGTCGCCGAGCTCGGCGAGCTTGTCGACAAACGCCGGATCGTTCTTCTCTTCCTCGGGATGGAAGCGGGTGTTTTCCAGGCACAGGATGTCGCCGTCGTTCATCGCGGCGATCGCCTTGGCGGCGGGCTCGCCGATGCAGTCATCAGCAAAGCCGACCGGCTTCTTGATGACGTCGGCCAGCGCGGCTGCGACCGGCTTGAGCGAGTTCTTGTCGTCGCGGCCCTTGGGCCGGCCGAAATGCGCCAGCAGGATCACCTTGGCGCCCTTGCTCGACAGCTCGGTGATGGTCGGCATCACGCGCTCGAGCCGGGTGGTGTCGGTCACCTTGCCGGCGTCCATCGGCACGTTGAGATCGACGCGCAGCAGCACGCGCTTGCCCTTCACATCGACGTCGTCGAGGGTGCGGAATGTCTTTGTCATGATGAACCCGGTGCCTTGGGTGTCATCCTTCGAGACGCCTCGCTGCGCTCGGCTCCTCAGGATGAGGGAGGATGATGGGCGCACGAAGAACAGCTTCGGCGCGTCGAATGCGGCGCCTCATGGCAGAAGAGGGTGATAACCCGAGCTTGGTCCATGAGGCGCCGTGTCGTCGTCGACTTCGCCGCTGAGCGGCTCAGTCGATTAGATCGAGACTTGGTCGATTAGATCAGCTTGCCCATCGCGACGGCGGTGTCGGCCATGCGGTTGGAGAAGCCCCACTCGTTATCGTACCACGACATCACGCGCACCAGCGTGCCGTTCTGCACCTTGGTCTGGTCCATGTGGAAGGTGGACGAGTGCGGATCGTGGTTGAAGTCGATCGAGACGTTCGGCGCGTTGGTGTAGCCGAGGATGCCCTTCAGCTCCTGCTCGGCGGCACGCTTGATCGCTTCGTTGATCTCTTCCTTGGTGGTGGCCTTCTTGGCGATGATCTTGAGGTCGACCACCGAGACGTTCGGGGTCGGCACGCGGATCGCGACGCCGTCCAGCTTGCCCTTCAGCTCGGGCAGCACCAGGCCGATCGCCTTGGCGGCGCCGGTCGAGGTCGGGATCATCGACATCGCTGCAGCGCGGCCGCGGTAGAGATCCTTGTGCATGGTGTCCAGCGTCGGCTGGTCGCCGGTGTAGGCATGGATCGTGGTCATGAAGCCGGTTTCGATGCCGACGGTGTCGTTGAGCACCTTGGCGACCGGAGCCAGGCAGTTCGTGGTGCACGAGCCGTTCGAAACGACCATGTGGTCCTTCGACAGGGTGGCGTGGTTGACGCCGTACACGATGGTCGCGTCAGCGCCGTCCGACGGAGCCGAGACCAGGACGCGCTTGGCGCCGGCGGTCAGCAGCGCCGCGGCCTTGTCGCGCGCGGTGAAGATGCCGGTGCATTCCAGCGCGATATCGACGCCGACTTCCTTGTACGGCAGCGCCGACGGATCCTTGATCGCCGTCACCTTGATCTTGCCGCGGCCGGCATCGATGGTGTCACCGTCGACCTTGACTTCGTGCGGGAAGCGGCCGTGGACGGAATCGAAGCGCAGCAGATGGGCGTTGGTCTCGACCGGGCCGAGATCGTTGATCGCAACGACTTCGATATCCTTACGACCGGACTCGTAGATCGCCCGCATAACGTTGCGGCCGATGCGGCCAAACCCATTGATCGCGACCCGAACTGCCATCCAACTTCTCCTCGCTGCAGATGATTTTCAATTCTACGACGGGGCAATCCCCGTACTCTTGCGCGGTTTCATGCCCAAAATACCGAGCGGTTGCAATCCGCTCGTTCATGATTCAGATCAAAGACTTACCGCAGGCGCGGCCCACCTGATGCGGTGAACTGCCGCGCCCGAATAATTGCGCGATCCTTAATCGTCCGCGTGCGGGCGCCGCGATATTAGGCGGCGAGCCGACGCTTAGCGGCGTCCGCCACGGCCTCGGCGGTAATTCCGAAGTGCTTGTAGAGCTCCTTGGCCGGCGCGCTGGCGCCGAACCCGGTCATGCCGACGAAGCCGCCGTCCGGACCGATCACCGCGTCCCAGCCGAACCGCACCGCGGCTTCGACCGCGACCTTGACCGGCGCATCGCCGATGATCGCGGCGCGGGTGGCGTCGTCCTGCGCCAGCAGCAGATCGAGCGACGGCACCGAGACGACGCGGGCGGCGACGCCCTGCACCTCGAGCAGCTTCTGCGCCGCGACCGCGATCTCGACCTCGGAGCCGGTGGCGAAGATCGACACCTGCGCCTTGCCCGGCGCCGGGATCAGCTCATAGCCGCCGGTGGCGCAGAGGTTGGCCTCGGAGGTTGCGGTGCGGACCTGAGCGAGGTTCTGCCGCGACAGCGCCAGCACGGTCGGCCCGTTGGTGTTCTCCAGCGCGAGCTGCCAGCACTCGGCGGTTTCCACCGCGTCGGCCGGGCGGAATACCCGCATGTTTGGCATCGCCCGCAACGCAGCAAGGTGTTCGACCGGCTGATGCGTCGGGCCGTCTTCGCCGAGCCCGATCGAATCGTGGGTCATGATGTAGACGACCGGCACATGCGACAGCGCCGCGACCCGCATCGACGGGCGCGCATAGTCGGTGAAGCACAGGAAGGTGCCGCCAGCGGGCGCGAACCCGCCGTGCAGCGCAAGGCCGTTCATCGCCGCCGCCATGCCCATCTCGCGGATGCCGTAGTGGATGTAGCGGCCGGAGAAATCGTCCGGGGTCACGTCCTTGGCCTGCTTGACGCGGGTGTTGTTGGAGGGCGTCAGGTCGGCGGAGCCGAGCAGCAGTTCTGGCACCACCGGCGTCAGCGCTTCCAGCGCCAGTTCGCTGGCCTTGCGGGTGGCGATGGTCTGCGGTTCGGCGACTAGTTTATCCTTGAGCACACGGATCGCATCCGCAATCGCCGCCGGCCGCTTACGGTCGATCACCCGGCGTTTGAAATCGTCGCGCTTGTCCGCCGGCAGCGCGTCGAACCGGGCCAGCCAGTCGGCGCGGGCGGAGGCGCCCTGCTTGCCGACATTGCGCCAGGCACCGAGCACGTCGTCCGGAATCTCGAACGGGCCGTAATCCCAGCCGAGCGCCTTCTTGGCGCCGGCAAGCTCTTCGGCTCCGAGCGGTTCGCCATGCGCCTTCGAGGTGCCGGCCTTATGCGGCGCGCCGAAGCCGATGGTGGTCTTGCAGGCGATCATGGTCGGCCGGTCGGAGGCCTGGGCTTTGCGGATCGCGTCGGCGATCGCCTTGTGGTCGTGACCGTCGATCCGGAACGAATTCCAGCCATGCGCCTGGAAGCGCGCGACCTGGTCGACATTGTCGGTGAGCGACAGCGGCCCGTCGATCGAGATGCCGTTGTCGTCGTACAGGAAGATCAGCTTCGACAGCTTGAGGTGCCCGGCGAGCGCGATCGCCTCGTGGCTGACGCCTTCCATCAGGTCGCCGTCCGAGCACAGCACGTAGGTGTAGTGATCGACGATGTCGCCGAATTCCGCCTGCAGCAGCCGCTCCGCCAGCGCCGTGCCGACCGACGAGGCGACGCCCTGGCCGAGCGGGCCGGTGGTGGTCTCGACCGACGAGGTGATGCAGTTCTCCGGATGGCCGGGCGTCTTGGAGTCGAGCTGGCGGAAATTCTTGATCTGATCGAGCGTCAGTTCCTCGTTGCCGGTCAGATACAGCAGCGCATAGAGCAGCATCGAGCCGTGGCCGGCCGACAGGATAAAGCGGTCGCGGTCCGGCCAGTGCGGATCGGCGGCATCGAATTTCAGAAACTGCGACCACAGCACGGTCGCGACATCGGCGGCCCCCATCGGCAGCCCGGGATGGCCGGATTTGGCCTTCTCCACCGCATCCATCGCCAGCGCCCGGATTGCGTTTGCCATACGGGAATGATCGACCTGCGCCATGCTGGATCTCGCCTGAAAATGAGGGTTGCGGTTGTTCCGGTAGAATCGGAACGTGCCCTGCCTCCATGGCAGGGCGATGAACAGAACAGATGGGGCTGGACAGCCGGGGAAGCCAGTTCGGCATAGCACCCGATACCGCTATGGCCAACATTTTGACCCGGAACCGGCGCTTTGGCGGGTGCTTTGCAGTGCATAGTGCAGCGGCAGCGTTGCGCTGGGCTTCTGCGCCACGTAAATTTCATGCTCTAAAGGCTTGTTCAATCGTGGCTTTTGTGGGGGTCCCCAGAGACCTCGGGTGTGGGAGCTTGCGAGGGGTCGCGCAACGAGCATGACGGATCGTCCTGCCCACGGTTCCATCGCTGCCGATCAGGCACCGGCCGAGATCGTCGCGGCGGCTCGCCGCCTTGCGGCGGCGCTCGAAGCGTTGGAAAGCGCGGTGGAACGGCGTGCCGAGGCCGACCGCGACGAGGACGAGCTGGCATCGCGAATCCAGGCGCTCGGCGCCGATCGGTCGCGCCTCGCCGACGAACTCGACGGTGCGCTGGTCCGCAGCCGCAAGCTGGAGCGGGTCAATCGCGAGATCGCGCAGCGGCTCGACTCCGCCATCGACACCATTCGCCACGTGCTCGACACGGAAGCGGGCGATCCACAGCCGGCCGAGGAGGAGTCATGAGCTCGAGCGACTCCGCTGGGTCCGCCAACCATGTCAGCGTCACCATCAATGGCCGGCAATACCGAATGGCCTGCGAGCCGGGCCAGGAGCCGCAGCTGCTCGGGCTCGCTGAAAATCTCGAGACGCGGATTCAGAGCCTGCGCGGCCGGTTCGGCGAGATCGGCGACGCGCGGCTCACCGTGATGGCGGCGCTGATGATGGCCGACGAACTCCTCGACGCCCACGGCCGCATCGCCTCGCTGCAGCAGGAAGTCGATGCTTTGCGCAACGACCGCGCCGCTTCGCTCGATCGCACCGTGTCGACCAACCGCGCCGTCGCCGCCGCGCTCAACAGCGCCGCCGAACGCATCGAGCGCACCACCCAGGTCCTCAACCGCACCATCGGCGGCGGCATCGCGATCGGGTAGGTGCTACTTCGTCATTCCGGGGCACGCGCAGAGCGCGTGAACCCGGAATCCCGATATGTTGAAATGCCGGTAGCTCAACAGCTCCAGATTCCGGGTTCGCTCGCGTTCGCGAGCGCCCCGGAATGACGCTTTGAACTACTGCTTCCGCAACACCGCCACCAGCTCGACATGCGGCGTGTACTTGAACTGATCGACCGGGATCACGCGTTCGAGTTTGTAGCCGCCATCGATCAGCAGCTTCGCGTCGCGGGCGAAGGTGGTGGCGTTGCAGGAGACGGCGAGTACCAGCGGCACCCGGCTGGCTGCGAGCTGCGTGGCCTGCGCCTGCGCGCCCTGGCGCGGGGGATCGAACAGTACGGCGTCGTAATCGCGCAGTTCGGGCGGCGCCAGCGGGCGACGGAACAGATCGCGCGCTTCGGCCTTCACCGGCTTCAGCCCCGGCGTCGCCGGCGCGGCCTTCTGCAGCGCCGTGACGGCCGGCGCGTCGCTGTCACAGGCGAACACCCGCGCCTTCTCGGCGAGGCGCAGCGCGAACGGGCCGACGCCGCAGAACAGATCCGCGACCTGCTTGGCGCGGCCGAGATGAGCCATCGCCAGCTCTGCCAGCGTTTGTTCGCCGAGCGCCGTCGCCTGCAGGAACGCGCCCGGCGGCAAGGTCACCTTGGCCTTGCCGATCGCCACCACCGGCGGCCGGCGTAGCAGAACTAATTCACCGTGGCGCGTCAGCCGGGCGAGCTTGTGCTTATCGGCGAGCTGCGACAGCGAGGTGATCATCTTTGGCGGCAGCGGGCCCGAGCCGCGTACATCGATATCGAGACCGTTTTCGGTGGCGGTGACTTGAATATCGAGGGGCTTGCCGACCGGCGTCAGCGCTTCGGCCAGCGCCCACGCCGCTTCCAGCGCGCCGCTCAGCGCCGGATCGAGGATCGGGCAGTGATCGATGGCGATGATGTCGTGGCTTGCGGTGGCGCTGAAGCCGACCTTGAGAATGTCGTGCGTGCCGCGGCGTCCATGCAGCGTGACGCGGCGGCGACCGGCGCCGTGGGCATCGATCAGCGGATCGACCGGAACGTCGATCCCCGCCTGCGCCAGCGTCTCGATGACCAGGTTGCGCTTCCACGTCCGATAAGGCTCGTCGCGCAAGTGCTGGATCGCGCAGCCGCCGCACACGCCGAAATGCGGACAGAACGGTGCCACCCGGTCGGGGCTGGGGACCTCGACGCGCAGCAGTTTGCGGCGGTCGGGATGGCCCTGCACCGGTTCGGCCTCGACGGTTTCGCCGGGCAGCGCGAATGGCACGTAAGTCGCGCCGCCTGGCGACAGGCTGACGCCGTCGCCGCGGTGGCCGAGCTGATCGATCGTCAGGGTCTGGATCATGGCGATGCGATAGTCCCCGGCCGGCAGGCCGTAAAGCCGGAAGTGATCAAGCGGCGACGGCCGCCGCCATCGCGTCGCGCGTCAGCCGGTGAAACCGCCACACCAGCAGCGCCGCATAGACGGTCAGGCCGATCGCCAGCCCGATCCAGACACCGAACGGTCCGAGGTCGGTGTGGAAGCCGAGCACCCAGCAGAACGGAAAGCCGATCAGCCAGAACCCGAGCACCGCGAACAGCAGCGGCACCTTGGTGTCGTTGCGGCCGCGCAGCGCGCCGTTGGCGACGACCTGCAGGCCGTCGGCAATGAAGAAGCTCGCACCGACGATCAGCAGCGCCGCGGTCAGCGTCGCGGTTTCGATCGAGGAGTCGGAATCGCCGAGGAACAGCTGCGGAATCTGATGCCGGGTCAGCGCGACCAGCAGCGTCATGGCGGCCATGAATATGAAGCCGAGGCCGATCGCCGCAAAGCCGGCGCGTCGCGCCGACGGCGGATCGCCGCGGCCGACCGCATGGCCGACCCGCACCGTGGCGGCGACCGAGATTCCCATCGGCACCATGAACATGATCGCGGCGACTTGCAGGGCGATCTGATGCGCGGCGAGCGCGGTGGTGCCGAACTTGCCCATCAGGAGCGCCGCGGCACCGAACACGCCGTATTCCAGCACGGAAGCGCCGGAGATCGGCAGGCCGAGCTGCAGCAGCCGGCGCATCAGCTCGCCGTCGAACCGGAACAACTCGCCGAATACCTGGTACTTCCGGAACGGGCGCATCGTCACGCACACCAATGCGGCGGCGATGCACATCGCCCACGACACGATGCTGGTGGCAAGGCCGGCGCCGAAGATTTCCAGCCGCGGCAGGCCGAACGAGCCGTGGATCAGCACGTAAGCGAGGCCGAGATTGATCGGGATCGCGGTCAGCATGATCCACAGCGCCGGCTCGGGCCGGTTCACCGCACCCATCAAGCCGCGCAGCGCGATGAACAGCCAGCCGGGCACCAGCGACCATGCCAGGCCGTCGAGATAATCGCCGGCGAGGCGCGAGGTCTCAGGATTCTGGCCGAGCGCGACCAGCAGCTCTTCGCCATAGAGCTGGCCAAGCGTGAGCGGCACGCCGGCGATCACGCCCGCCCACAGCCCGACGCGCAGCGACGCACGCACCTGCCGCGGCGCGCGCGCGCCGAACGCCTGCGCCGCCAGCGGCGTCACTGCGGAGACCAGTCCAAGGCCCATCGTGAAGGTCGAGAACAGCACGATATGCGCGAGCGCAGCCGCCGCCACGGCGGTGTCGCCGAGCCGGCCGATCAGCGCCAGATCGGTGGTCATCATCGCGATCTGGCCGAGCTGCGTCAGCGCCATCGGCCACGCGAGCCACAGCGTTTCGATCAGCTCTGTCCGCCACGCAGACGATTTCGCCGGCGCAAGCGCGCCGGCGGCGATGTTGGAACCAGGTACGGTCATGGCGCGCACCATAACCGAAGTTGCGGCCGGAGTAAGACTTTGGTTCCGGCCAAGACGTCGCGCCTTGAAAGCCCTTAGCCGCGCTTTGCACCGAGGAAGAATTCGATATTGCCGTCACCGCCGGCGATCGAGGACGCAAAGACCTCGATGTCGTGGCAGCCGAGCGAGGCGGCGAGGGCGATGGCGTCGTCGCACACCGCGCGATGCACCTTGGCGTCGCGCACGATGCCGCGCTTCGAGGGCGCCTCGAACTGCGGCTTGATCAGCGCCAGCAGACTCATCGGCGATGCGGCAAGAGACAGCGCCGCGGGCAGCACCTGCTTCAGCGAGATGAAGCTGGCGTCGATCACCACGACGTCCGGCCGCTGCGGCAGCCGCGTGCCCTCGAGCTTGCGGATGTCGGTCTCTTCCATCGAGACGATCTTGGGATGGCCGCGCAGTGAAGCGTGGAGCTGATCGCGGCCGACATCGACGGCGAACACCAGCGCGGCGCCGTGCGCCAGCAGCACCTCGGTGAAGCCGCCGGTGGAGGAGCCGACATCGAGGCAGACGTGATCCTCGATCTCGATCGGATAATGCTCCAGCGCGCCGGCGAGCTTGACGCCGCCGCGCGATACCCAGGGATGCGCCGGCTGCGCTTCGAGTTGTGCGTCGAGCGCGATCAGTTCGGAAACCTTGGTGACCGGCTTGCCGTCCGCAATTACGAGCCCGGCCTCGATCGCCGCCTGCGCCCGCGCACGGCTATCGAACAGGCCGCGCTCGACCAGTACGACATCGGCGCGTTTGCGCGGCGTGGACTCCGGTGGCTTCGCCATGGTCAGCGCGCCCGATGCGGCCGCAGCCGCTCCGCCGCGATCCGGACGCAGGCGGTGAAGCTGTCGAGGTCGTGCCATGGATCGGCCGGCATCTCGCGCGGCGTCACCAGCGGCGCGCCGTGCAGATCGAGGCAATGGATCAGCATCAGATTGTCAGCGAGGCCGAAGTCTTCGACCGCAAGGCCGTCGGCGCCGATCAGCAGGCCGTCGCGGTTCTCGACGGTTTCGAACTGCTTGACCCGCGCGACGTAGTTCGCCGGGTCGTTCGAATAGCCGAGCGCCAGCTTGCCGCGTCCGGCCATGTAGCCGAGTTCGTACACCGTGCCGGCGTCGGCACTGGGACCGCGGAACGGCGTCAGATTGGCGATGATGGCGTCGGCTTCATTCATCATCGCTTCGTTGCCGCGGAAGATCTGCAGCGACGCGTCGTGCGCGGCGAGCGCGACCGCATTGTCGAGCGGAAACAGCCCGGCAAAGCCGTGGTCCGCGCATAGCTCCGCCTTGCGCCGGCCGATCTGCAGCGCATCGGGCAGAAACACGTCGGGGCCGGCGAGGTAGATCTTCATGGGCGCCTAAAACAAAACGGCGACACGGTCGCCCGTGCCGCCGTCCTGATGAATTAGCGAAAGCAGCCGGATCAGGCCAGCTTCACGGTGTCGGCCTTGGCGTCCTTGCCGAGCACGTCGAACACCTTCTTGACGATCGCCTTGGCGTCGAGGCCGGCGCGGGCGTACATCGCGGTCGGGTTGTCGTGATCCAGGAACACGTCGGGCAGCACCAGCGCGCGCATCTTCACTTCGCCGTCGAGCATGCCGTGCTCGGCCAGCGTCTGCATCACGTGGCTGCCGAAGCCGCCGATCGAACCTTCTTCGATGGTGAGCAGCACTTCGTGATCGCGAGCGAGCTTCAGCACCAGCTCGACGTCGAGCGGCTTCATGAAGCGCGCGTCGGCGACGGTGGTGGAGAGGCCGAGGGTGGCGAGTTCGTCGGCGGCCTTCTCGGCTTCCGCGAGGCGGGTGCCGAACGACAGCAGCGCGACCTTGTTGCCCTGGCGGATGACGCGGCCCTTACCGATTTCCAGCGGAACGCCGACTTCCGGCATCTCGACGCCGCGGCCTTCGCCGCGCGGATAGCGCACCGCGCTCGGACGGTCGTCGATCGCCACCTGAGTGGCGACCATGTGCACCAGCTCGGCTTCGTCCGCCGCAGCCATGATCACCATGTTGGGCAGGCAGCCGAGATAGGCGTTGTCGAACGAACCGGCGTGGGTGGCGCCGTCGGCACCGACCAGGCCGGCGCGGTCGATCGCAAAGCGCACCGGCAGCTTCTGGATCGCGACGTCGTGGACGATCTGATCGTAAGCGCGCTGCAGGAAGGTCGAGTAGATCGCACAGAACGGCTTGTAGCCTTCGGTGGCAAGGCCGGCCGCGAAGGTCACGGCATGCTGTTCGGCGATGCCGACGTCGAAGGTGCGCTTCGGGAAGGCCTTTTCGAAGATGTCGATGCCGGTGCCCGACGGCATCGCCGCGGTGATGCCGACGATCTTGTCGTCCTTCTGGGCTTCCTTGACCAGGCTCTGGCCGAACACGTTCTGGTAGGACGGCGCGTTCGACTTGGCCTTGGCCTGGGCGCCGGTGGCGATGTCGAACTTGACCACCGCGTGATACTTGTCGGCCGCCGCTTCGGCCGGGCCGTAACCCTTGCCCTTCTGGGTGACGACGTGGATCAGGAACGGGCCGGTGTCGGCATCGCGGACGTTCTGCAGGATCGGCAGCAGGTGGTCGAGATTGTGACCGTCGACCGGGCCGACATAGTAGAAGCCGAGTTCTTCGAACAGGGTGCCGCCGCCCATCATGAAGCCGCGGGAATATTCCTCGGCGCGGGCGGCGCGGTCGGCGATCAGCTTGGGCAGATGCTTGCCGATCTGCTTGCCGGCCTCGCGCAGCGACCGGTAGGTCTTGCCCGAATACAGCCGCGACAGATACGACGACATCGCGCCGACCGGCGGAGCGATCGACATGTTGTTGTCATTGAGGATCACGATGAGCCGCGAGTTCATCGCGCCGGCGTTGTTCATCGCCTCATAGGCCATACCGGCCGAGATCGAGCCGTCGCCGATCACCGCGATGACGTTGTTCTTGACGCCCGACAGCTCGCTGGCCACCGCCATGCCGAGGCCGGCCGAGATCGAGGTCGAGGAATGGCCGGCGCCGAACGGGTCGTGATCGCTCTCGGTGCGCTTGGTGAAGCCGGACAGGCCGCCCGGCGTCCGCAGCGTGCGGATGCGGTCGCGGCGGCCGGTCAGGATCTTGTGCGGATAGGCCTGGTGGCCGACGTCCCAGATCAGGCGGTCGCGCGGGGTGTCGAACACATAGTGCAGTGCGGTAGTCAGCTCGACCACGCCGAGACCGGCGCCGAAATGCCCGCCGGTGACCGATACCGCGTCAATCGTCTCCAATCGCAGCTCGTCGGCGACCTGCCGAACCTGATCGACCCGCAGCTTGCGCAGATCTTCCGGTGTACGAATGGTGTCGAGAAGCGGTGTTTTGCTAAATTCGGTCACGGCGATATTCCAGTCTTATAACTATAGGGTGGTGAGTCCCTCGACGAATGGTCCGAGTGTCCAGTCTGCGTGAGCCTCACCCGGCTCCCGCACTCCTACTTCAGGAGAAATCAACGATCGAAGCATAGTGTGCGCTCCCGATCGTCGAAGTGACCTCGATCACTTATTGCGGCTGCACACGTCCACCGAACTTGACAGTGCCATCCCGGCGAGTGTCAAGCGCGGCGCATAAGCTCATACCTTTACACAAACCCGTCATTAAATCCAACCATCGGCCGCCCAAGGCTTGGTCAGGCTGCGTAAACTTTCGGCCAACAGGGTTGATGGGGGTAGTTTCGGAACTCCAGTGTTGCGCCGCAAACACGGTCGTAGCCGGACGGCGGCGCAAGCAATTACCTTTGTGGGATGTCGGGGTTATTGCACGTCCAGCGGCTCGGTGCCGGTCGGAGCGCCCTGCGCGTCGGTGGTAATCTTGTCTACGCGGGCTTCGGCCTGCCGCAGCAGATCCTCACAGCGGCGCTTCAAAGCTTCACCGCGTTCATAAATCGTGACCGATTCCTCGAGCGGCACCTTGCCGTCTTCGAGCCGCTTGACGATGGTCTCGAGTTCCTCGAGGGCGCGCTCGAAGCTGAGCTTCTTCACATCGGCGGTTGCGGCTTCGGCCATTTCGCATTCCCGGCTGCACCACGCTGGGGCGCGGCAGCATTGTTTTGGTTGTTGTTCTTGGTCGCCTGGCGGGGCGGCTGGTTCAAGCGCCCATCAGGGCGCCCACATGCGCAGCCACCGATTCACTCAGGCCCTGGAGGTCATATCCCCCCTCGAGCACTGAGACAATGCGGCCTCCGGCGGTCTGGGCCGCGACCTCCATCAGCCGTTCGGTGACCCAGCCGAAATCTTCGGCGCGCAGGTTCAGGCTGGCCAGCGGATCTCGGTAATGGGCGTCGAAACCGGCCGAAATCACGATCAATTCCGGCGAAAACCGCTTGAGCTGGGGCAGGATCAGCTGCTCGAACGCGAAACGGAACTCAGTCCCCCCATCTTCGGAAGCCAGGGGCGCGTTGACGATATTGTCATATTCGCCGCGCTCGCCCTGCGAGCCGGTACCCGGGAACAGCGGCATCTGGTGAGTGGAGCAATACATCACGGTTCGGTCACCCCAGAAGATGTCCTGGGTGCCATTACCGTGGTGGACGTCGAAATCCACCACCGCGGCGCGCTCGATGCCGTATTGGCGCTGGGCGTAGCGTGCGGCGATCGCGGCATTGCCGAAGAAGCAGAATCCCATCGGCTTGGTGATTTCGGCATGGTGACCCGGCGGCCGGGTGGCGACGAAGGCGTTGGCGGCCTCGCCCTTCATCACCGCATCCACCGCGGCGACCGAACCGCCGACGCCGCGTAGCGCGGCTTCGAATGTGCCCGGCGACATCGAGGTGTCGCCGTCGACATAGACGATCCCGGTGGACGGCGACATGTGGCGCAGCTCGACGATGTGGTGATCGGTGTGGCACAGCGCGATGTGCTCGAGCGAGCCGATCGGCGACTCCGCGCGCGCCAGCGGTGCAAAGCGTTCTTCGCCCAGCGTCTTGTTGATGGCGGCGAGGCGCGCAGCGCGCTCAGGATGTCCTTCCGGCGTGTGATGGTCGAGGCACGCGGAATGGGTCAGAAAAAGCGTGGTCATTCAGAAGTGCCCGGGCGCCGATCTGTGTCTGTATTATATTCGAATGAATGTAGTTACTCGCTGCGGCGAGCGAAAGGGCCGCTTAAGGCTTAGAGCGTTTTCGAGCGAGATGAAAACTGCTCCGCTCGAAGAAAACGCATCAAAACAAACAACTAGAGCTCGCTCAATTCAAGCGCGTCACCCTGTCGGTCGGCGGCGGCGCCACCGGACTGTGCGTCTTGAAATAGGCGAACAGCGCGTCGACGTCGTACACGCCGGTTTGCAGTGCAGCACCGTCCTTGAACACGGTGAAGCCGTCGCCGCCCGCCGCCAGATAGGCGTTCAGCGTGACCCGGTAGGCACGGTTCGGATCAATCGGCGCTCCGTTCAACGTCATCCTGTCCGGCGGAATTCGTGCACCCGAGGCGCCCGCCGCATCCCAGGCGAAGTGAAAGCCCTTCGACACCTGCAGAATTCGCGGCCGCGCCGGCTCCGCCCATTGCTGTTCGAGCGCCGCCCTGAGCTGAGCGCCGGTCAGCGTCATGGTTACCAGCTGATTGCGGAACGGCTGCGCGGCGAACACCTGGCCGAACGTGACTGCGCCGCCTTCGCCGCCGAGAATATCGGAGCGGACGCCGCCCGGGTTGGTCAGCGCAATCTCGGCGCCGCCTTTGTCTTTGTCCGATGTCGCGGCGAGCTGGGCATCGGCCACCACGTCGCCGAGCACGCTCTCACCCGCCGCATTCGGCACCCGCGACAGCGCCGATGTCACCGAACCCGCCGGCCGCGCCGCGATCGGACCGGCCAGTTTGTCGTAGGCGGCGATCAGTGCGGTCTGCGCCGTATCCTTGGCCAGCGTCTCGGTCCGGACGATCGTGTTATTGGCCGCCGCGCTGATCACGTCGCGGGTGGTGGGATCGAGCTTGAGGTCGATCGCAGTGACGATGGTGCCGTATTTGTCGCCGCTGGTGACAAGGCGGCCGTCGATCCGGCAGGTGTAGGCGCGGTGAGTATGACCGCTGATCACCACGTCGACGGCGCGGTCGAGCTTGTTGACGATCTCGACGATCGGACCGGAGATGCCCGGGCATTCGTTGTAGTCGCCGGTCGGAAAACCACCTTCATGGATTAGCACCACGATCGCCTCGACGCCCTTGGCTTTCAGCTCCGGGATCAGGGCGTTGACGGTCTCGGCCTCGTCCCTGAACGACAGTCCGGCGACACCCGGCGGTGACACCATGTTGGGTGTGTTCTTCAGCGTCAGCCCGATGAACGCCACCGGCACGCCGCCGAACTTGCGGATTGCGTAGGGAGGAAACACCGTCTTGCCGGTCGCGGTCTCGACCGTGGAGGCGGCCAGATAGTTGAACGCCGCGCCCTTGAACGGATGCGGCCCCTGGCAGCCGTCGACCGGATGGCAGCCGCCGTTCTGCATCCGGAGCAACTCGGTCTTGCCCTCGTCGAACTCGTGATTGCCGACCGAGGACAGGGCGAGCCCCATCAGCGACAGCGACTCGATGGTCGGCTCGTCGTAAAACATCGCCGACAGAAACGGGCTGGCGCCGATCAGGTCGCCGGCCGCAACGAAGATCGCGTTGGGATGATCCTTGCGCAGCGCTTTGACCAGCGTCGCCATGTGCTCGGCGCCGCCGGCGGGGACGTGAATCTTCTTGGTCCGATCGGCCGGGTCGTCGATCGCGATGCCGCCGGGCGGCGGCTGCAGATTGCCGTGGAAATCGTTGATCGCCAGAATCCGCAGATCGACCGGCGGAGGCAGCAATTCGGCCGCGCGCGGGGCGGACACGGATGCGACGGTGAGCGCGGCGGCGGTGGCGAGCAGGGGCAGGCGAGAGCGGAGCTTGATCATCGGTGATCCGAGCAGAGCTTTTTCACGCTTCGCATCGCCTGCCGCGCGCGCGAATGCAAGTGGCGTCGGTTTGCCGCAGGACGACGCGAATGCGCCGCCGAATACCAACCTTGCCGACGTGCCGATTGAACTTCACGGCGGCGTGGCGTTACTGATGGCACTCAATCGCGCGACGGACCGCGAGTCGCGATGCTCGTACAAGACCGGGGATGACGCATGAAGAGGTTTTCGCTCGCTGGGCCCGCAGCCGTTGTTATCGGTGCGATGGCGTTCGCCGTCACGATGTCGCTGGCCGTCGCGCAGCAGCCGCGGGGAGCCGAACGGCCCCAGCCGCGCCTTTCCGATCTGATGCAGGGCGCGCAGGTCGCGCACATCAAGCTGTGGTACGCCGGCAAGGCCGGCAATTGGGGGCTTGCGACTTACGAGACCAAGCAGCTCAAGGCGAGGCTCGAAGATGCCGCCCAGCTCTATCAGAGCCTGCCGGTCAACGACGTCACCACCATGGCCAAGCCGCTCGATGCAGTGTCGGCGGCGATCGCTGCCAAGGACGCCCGCGAATTCGCCCGGGCCTATGATGACCTCACCGCCGGCTGCAATTCGTGCCACCGCGAGCTCAAGCTCGGCTTCGTCCATCTGCGGACGCCGGCGTCGAACCCGTTCAGCGATCAGAATTTCGCGCCCGGGAAAAAGTAATCGGTCCGGCTGCGGCGCCCGCCGGGTGCCGCAGCCGTCATCTCAGCTCTTCTTCCGCTGAAAGAAGCGCATGAAGGCGTTGACGGCTTCGGGCGACTTCATCCGCTCGCCGAACAGATGCGTTTCCTGATCGATCCGCCGGGTGATCTCATCGGGCGCCAGCCGCAGCAGTTTGCGCGAGATCGCCACCGCTTCGGCCGGCAGCGCGCAGATTTCCCGCGCGGCTTTTTTGGCTTCCATCTCGGTCTGGCCGGGCGCTACCACGACGTTGACGAAGCCGGCGACGCGGGCGTTTTCGGCCGTCATGGTGTGGCCCATCACCAGCGTGGCGAACGCGCGCTGATAGCCCATGGTGCGCGGCATCAGCAGGCTGGACGCGCCCTCCGGCACCAGGCCGAGCTGAATGAACGGCGTCGAGAACGTCGCCGTGGTCGAGGCCAGCACGTAGTCGCAGTGAAACAGCATCGTCGTGCCGATGCCGATCGCGATGCCGTCGACGGCCGCGATGATCGGCTTCACGTTGTGAGCCAGCGAATACAGAAACTTGGTGGCGTTGGTGACGCGCGCCGCGCCGCTGGTATCGGTGCCGGCTTTGAGGAAATCGTCGAGATCGTTGCCGGCGGTGAACACGCCGGAGCCGCCGGTGATGATCAGGCAACGGATATTGGGATTGTTCTGCGCAGTGTCGATCGCGTGGCTCATCTCGCGATACATGTCCTGCGTCAGCGCGTTCTTCTTTTCCGGCCGGCGCATGGTGATCACGCGCGTGCCGTCTTCATCCGTGACGATCAGATGCTCCGTCATGGCATTTCCCCCTAAGACCCGGCGTCCCCGCCTCAAGCGGAGCGCTCCTCGGTACGCACAGTATCACGTTCGTCCGTGACGTCAGCTGACGGCCCGCCGTCCGCGATGAATTTCTGTCGAAGCGCACGCCCATCGCGATGCGCACAAAATAAAGGGTGGCTGCAATGCAGCCACCCCGGAGTTCTTCGTAAGCCGAAGGATCAACTTAAGCCGTCAGCACCGCCTCGGCACCGGCCACCGACGCGGCGCTGTCGACCACGCTGCGCTCCAGCGCAGGAGCCTGCACCGCGACGGTCTCGGCGAAGAACCGCGCCAGCGCGACGTAGCGCGACGGATCATTGATGCCTTCGAGATCGCGGGCCGCGAGCGCTTCGGCCGCCAGCGCGCAGCCGCCCAGCGTGGCGCCGAACAGACGCAGATAGGGCGTGGCACCGGCCAGCGCATCGTTGGTGGCGTTGCCGAGTTTGTCGAGCAGATAGCGGCTGGTGCGGTCGAGCGCTTCCAGCGCTTCGCGGAGCCGCAGGCCGGTGAGGCCGAAGCCCGGATCGTTCGACGCTTCGACATCCTTGACGATCAGCGTCAGCTCGTCGAGCAGCGCGAACACCGAGGCGCCGCCGTTCGCGCCGAGCTTGCGGGTGACGAGATCGATCGCCTGGATGCCGTTGGTGCCTTCGTAGATCGGCGCAATCCGCGCGTCGCGATAGTGCTGCGCGGCGCCGGTCTCTTCGATGAAGCCCATGCCGCCGTGGATCTGCACGCCGAGCGAGGCGACTTCGATGCCGATGTCGGTGGAGAACGCCTTAGCGATCGGCGTCAGCAGCGCGCCGCGCGCCGCCGCGGAGGCCTTGACCTTCGGATCGGTGCTGCGCGCCGCGATGTCGAGCGCGACCGCGGTCGAGTAACAAATCGTACGCGCGGCGCCGATCAGCGCGCGCATCGTCAGCAGCGTGCGCTTGACGTCGGGGTGCTTGATGATCGGGTCCGAACCCGGGCCGGCGCTGCCGACCGCGCGGCCCTGCTTGCGCTCCTGCGCATAGGCCAGCGCCTGCTGATAGGCGCGGTCTGCAATGCCGACGCCTTCGAGGCCGACCGCGAGACGGGCCTGGTTCATCATCGTGAACATGCACTGCATGCCGCGGTTTTCTTCGCCGATCAGATAGCCGATGGCGCCGCCGTGATCGCCCATCGTCATGGTGCAGGTCGGCGAGGCGTGGATGCCGAGCTTGTGCTCGACGCCGCTCGGATAAATGTCGTTGCGGGCACCCAGCGAGCCGTCGGCGTTGACCAGGAATTTCGGCACCAGGAACAGCGAGATGCCTTTGGTGCCGGCCGGCGCATCCGGCAGCCGCGCGAGCACGAAATGCACGATGTTATCGGTCATGTCGTGGTCGCCGTAGGTGATGAAGATCTTGCTGCCGAAGATCTTATAGCTGCCGTCGGCAGCGCGCTCGGCGCGGGTGCGCAGCGCGCCGACGTCGGAGCCGGCCTGCGGCTCGGTGAGCTGCATCGTGCCGGTCCATTCACCGGAAATGAGCTTGCCGAGATAGACCTGCTTCAGCGCGTCGCTGCCGTGCGTATGCAGTGCGTCGATCGCCGACAGGGTCAGCAGCGGGCACAGCCCGAACGCCATGTTGGACGACGCCCAGATCTCGGTGCAGGCGGCGTTGACCGCCATCGGCAGCCCCTGGCCGCCGAAATCCTCCGGTCCCGACACCGCATTCCAGCCGGCGGCGATCCAGCGCTGATAGGCGTCCGGCCAGCCCGGCGCGGTGGTGACCTTGCCGTGCTCCAGCTTGATGCCGTGTTTGTCGCCGACCCGGTTCAGCGGCGCCAGGATGTCGCTGGCGAACTTGCCCGCCTCATCCAGGACTTGCGCAGTGATCTCGCTGTCGTAGTCGCCCAAATGGCCGGCGGCGACGGCGGCCTGCAGTCCTGCACCGTGGTTCAGGGAAAGAAGGATGTCGTCGATCGGAGCGCGATAGGTCATGTTGAAGTCCCGGCTGACGGAAGGAATGCCGGCCTTTTTCCACGAAAACCCATTCCCCTCAACCGTCCGTCGCGTCGCGCCGGCTCTGCAGCCGGGCCGCCCACACCCGGCGCACGACGCTTTCGGCGGTTGAAATGCCGCTTGGGTGTCGATAGACCGGCGGGGCCGAAGCGAATCCGCCATCCGGCC
Source organism: Rhodopseudomonas sp. P1 (assembly GCF_039642825.1). Classification (NCBI taxonomy): domain Bacteria; kingdom Pseudomonadati; phylum Pseudomonadota; class Alphaproteobacteria; order Hyphomicrobiales; family Nitrobacteraceae; genus Rhodopseudomonas; species Rhodopseudomonas sp. P1. The sequence goes on from NZ_CP088006.1 coordinate 1,095,040, forward strand.
GCCCTGCGCGGCACGGAACCGGCTGTTGGGGCGTAGCCAAGCGGTAAGGCAGGGGATTTTGATTCCCCCATGCGGAGGTTCGATCCCTCCCGCCCCAGCCAATCATTTCAGCAGCTTAGCTCAGGTCTGCCGGCGCGTCTCGATGCGCGCGTGTCGGACATCCGCCTTGCAGCGGTCGCGCGAACTCCCGCATAGTCGTCGGCCACAGAGCTGGTTGGGAGGCCGGCGGCGATGGACTCCTTCGACATCCTTTGGCTGCAAGGAGCCAGTTGCGGCGGCTGCACCATGGCGGCGCTGGAGGGCGGGCATTCCGGCTGGTTTGCCGAGCTGAAGCGGTTCGGGATCAATCTGCTGTGGCATCCGTCGGTGAGCGAAGCGACCGCCGACGAGGCGGTGGCGATCTTCGAGCGCATTGCGTCCGGTGAGCAGCGGCTCGGCGCGCTGGTGCTGGAAGGCGCGGTGCTGCGTGGGCCGAATGGCAGCGGCCGCTTCAACATGCTCGGCGGCACCGGGCGTTCGATGCTGCATTGGGTGACGGCGCTGGCGCCGCGCGCCGATTATGTGGTTGCGGCTGGGAGCTGCGCGGCGTTCGGCGGTGTGCCGATGGCCGGCAGCAATCCGACCGACGCCAGCGGCCTGCAATATGCGGCGGCCGAGGCCGGCGGCGTGCTCGGCGCCGGCTTCCGCTCCCGCGCCGGGCTGCCGGTGATCAACATCGCCGGCTGTGCGCCGCATCCGGGCTGGATTTCCGAAACACTCGCCGCGCTGGCGCTCGGTGGTGTCGACAGCGCTGCGCTCGATGCGTTCGGCCGGCCGCGGTTCTTTGCCGATCATCTGGCGCATCACGGCTGCGCCCGTAACGAGTACTACGAGTTCAAGGCCAGCGCCGAGGAGCTGTCGCAACAGGGCTGCCTGATGGAGCACCTCGGCTGCAAGGCGACGCAGGCGGTCGGCGACTGCAATCAGCGCGGCTGGAACGGCAGCGGCTCCTGTACCAGCGGCGGCTATGCCTGCATTGCCTGCACCTCGCCGGGCTTCGAGACCTCGCAGGGCTTCATGGAAACCGCCAAGCTTGCCGGCATCCCAGTCGGCCTGCCGCTCGATATGCCGAAAGCGTGGTTCGTCGCGCTGGCGGCGCTATCGAAATCGGCGACGCCGAAGCGGGTTCGCGCCAACGCGGCGGCGGATCATATTGTCGTGCCGCCGCGCAGCGACCCCGGCCGGCGGCCATGACGCGGCGGATCACGGTCGGTCCGTTCAACCGCGTCGAGGGCGATCTGGAAGTGCGGCTCGATCTCGACGACGGCGTCGTTCGCTCGGCCGAAGTCACCGCGCCGTTGTATCGCGGCTTCGAGCAGATCCTGCGCGGCCGATCGGCGATGGATGCGCTGACGCTGGTGCCGCGGATCTGCGGCATCTGCTCGGTGTCGCAGTCGATGGCCGCGGTGGCGGCGCTGCGGGCCGCCGGCGGGGTGCGGCCGGCGCGCAACGGCGTGCTTGCCGCCAATCTGGCCCATGCGGCTGAGAACGCCGCCGATCACCTGACGCACTTCTATCTGTTCTTCATGCCGGACTTCGCCCGCGATGCTTATGCGGGGCGGCCGTGGCATCCTGAGATCGCGGCCCGGTTCAAGGCGGTGCAGGGCCGTGCGGCGCAGGCGATGCTGCCGGCGCGGGCACGGCTGTTGCAGATCATGGGCCTGCTCGCCGGCAAATGGCCGCACAGTCTGGCGTTTCAGCCGGGCGGCACCACCTGCGCGATCGATCTCGGCGAGCGGGTGCAGCTGCTGTCGATCATCGGCGACTTCCGCGACTTTCTCGAACGCACTGTGTTCGGCGACAGTCTCGACAACGTGCTGGCGATCGACAGCGTGGCGGGCCTTGAGGCATGGCGGGACGGCCGCGGCAGTGACTTCGCCGGCTTTCTCAGCATTGCCGATGATCTTGCGCTTCACCAGCTCGGCCGGATCGCGCTGCCGCTGATGAGCTTCGGCGCCTATCAGGGCGAGGATGCAGCTCTGTTTGCAGCCGGCGTGCTCGATCCTTCCAGTGCGGAGCGGACGTCGTTCGATCCCGCCGCGATCACCGAGGATGTGGCTCACGCCTGGATGCGCGACACTTCATTGTCGCCGATGGAAGCCGACACCGATCCCGATGCCGACAAGCCGGCCGGCTATAGCTGGTGCAAGGCACCCCGGCTCGGCGGTGGCCCGGCCGAAGTCGGGGCCCTGGCGCGGCAGGCGGTCGACGGCGATCCGCTGATCCGCGATTGTCTCGCCCGCTTCGGTCCCTGCGTCACGACCCGCGTTATTGCGCGATTGCGCGAGACGGCCCGGCTGGCGCTGGCGATGCACCAGTGGGCGCGGCAGCTCGATCTTGCCGAGCCGTTTCTGGAGCGAAGCGAGCGTGGCCGCGACGGGACCGGGATTGGCCTCGTCGAAGCTGCACGCGGCAGCCTCGGCCATTGGATCGAACTGCGCGGCGACAGCATCCGCCGCTATCAGATCATCGCGCCGACCAGCTGGAATTTTTCGCCGCGTGATCGGGGCGGCGTTCCCGGCCCGCTCGAACAAGCGCTGGTCGGCACACCGGTCGGCGACGCAGGCGCGCGCGCGGTCACCATCCAGCACGTCGTGCGTTCGTTCGATCCCTGCATGGTGTGCACTGCACACTAACTGCTTGGCTGATCGCACCTGCGGTCACTCGGTTGTCAGCGCCGCAACCGGCTTATCACCTCGTCGTTTCCCGAAGCTCACGGGGCTCACCCGAGCGCGCCGGCCTTTACCGTTCGTATCAAGCACTTGATGCACCGCATCATTTCTGCGCGTCGCTGGCATGGTTCTTGCGATCTCTCGTGAAGTTGCGAAGTCCGGAACGAGACTTCGAGAGGGCGGGACACCGGGAGCCATCATGGGTGCAGTGACGGAAACCTTTTACGAGGTGATCAGGCGGCAGGGGATCACGCGGCGCAGCTTCGTGAAGTTCTGCAGTCTCACGGCCACCAGTCTCGGCCTCGGGCCGATCGGCGCCACCCAGATCGCGCACGCGCTGGAGACCAAGCCGCGCGTGCCGGTGATCTGGATGCACGGGCTGGAATGCACCTGCTGCTCGGAAAGCTTCATCCGCTCGGCGCATCCTCTGGTGAAGGATGCGGTGCTGTCGATGATCTCGCTCGATTACGACGACACCATCATGGCGGCGGCGGGCCATCAGGCCGATGCGATCCTTGAAGAGACTCGCAAGAAGTACAAAGGCCAGTACGTGCTGGCGGTGGAAGGCAATCCGCCGCTGAACGAAGACGGCATGTTCTGCATCGACGGCGGCCGCCCCTTCGTCGAGAAGCTGAAGGAGATGGCCGAAGACTCGATGGCGGTGATCGCCTGGGGCAGCTGCGCCTCGTGGGGCTGCGTGCAGGCCGCCAAGCCGAATCCGACCAACGCGACCCCGATCGACAAGGTGATCCGCAACAAGCCGGTGATCAAAGTGCCGGGCTGCCCGCCGATCGCCGAGGTGATGACCGGCGTCGTCTCCTACATCATCACCTTCGGACGGCTGCCCGAACTCGACCGCCAAGGCCGGCCGAAGATGTTCTACTCCCAGCGCATCCACGACAAATGCTATCGCCGGCCGCATTTCGACGCCGGTCAGTTCGTCGAGGAATGGGACGACGACGGCGCGCGTAAGGGCTACTGCCTCTACAAGATGGGCTGCAAAGGCCCGACGACCTACAACGCTTGTTCGACGGTGCGCTGGAACGGCGGCGTGTCGTTCCCGATCCAGTCCGGCCACGGCTGCATCGGCTGCTCGGAAGACGCGTTCTGGGACAAGGGCTCGTTCTACGACCGGCTCACCACCATCAATCAGTTCGGTATCGAGGCCAACGCCGACAAGATCGGTGCCACGGTCGCCGGCGTCGTCGGCACGGCGATCGCCGCGCACGCCGCGGTGACCACCGTGCGCAATCTGTCGCGCCGCAAGGAAGTCCCGAACGGCAACGGCACCTCCAACGGCAAGTCTGCTTAAGGCCCAGGACGCAGCATCATGACCAACGTCACGACTCCCAACGGCTTCAAGCTCGACAATGCCGGCCGCCGCGTCGTCGTCGATCCGGTGACCCGGATCGAGGGGCACCTGCGCGTCGAGGTCAATGTCGACAGCAACAACGTCATCCGCAATGCGGTGTCGACCGGCACGATGTGGCGCGGCATCGAGGTGATCCTCAAGGGCCGCGACCCGCGCGACGCCTGGGCGTTCACCCAGCGGATCTGCGGCGTCTGCACCGGCACTCACGCGCTCACGTCGGTGCGCGCGGTCGAGAACGCGCTGAAGATCAACGTGCCGGAGAACGCCAACACCATCCGCAACATCATGCAGCTCGCGCTGTATGTGCACGACCATCTGGTTCACTTCTATCATCTGCACGCGCTCGACTGGGTCGATGTGGTGTCGGCCCTGAAGGCCGATCCGAAAGCCACCTCCGCGCTGGCACAGTCGATCTCGCCGTGGCCGATGTCGTCGCCGGGTTACTTCAAGGATCTGCAGATCCGCCTGACCAAGTTCGTCGAGAGCGGCCAGCTCGGCCCGTTCAAGAACGGTTATTGGGGCCATCCCGCCTACAAGCTGCCGCCTGAAGCTAATCTGATGGCGGTGGCGCACTATCTCGAAGCGCTCGATTTCCAGAAGGAGATCGTCAAGATCCACACCATCTACGGCGGCAAGAACCCGCATCCGAACTGGCTGGTCGGCGGCGTGCCGTGCTCGATCAACGTCGATGGCACCGGCGCGGTTGGCGCGATCAACATCGAGCGGCTCAATCTGGTGTCGTCGATCATCGACCAGACCGTTGCCTTCGTCGAGCAGGTCTACGTGCCCGATCTGGTGGCGATTGCCGGGTTCTATAAGGACTGGCTGTATGGCGGCGGGCTGTCGTCGAAGTCGGTGATGTCCTATGGCGACCTGCCGGAATACGCCAACGACTATTCCGACAAGAGCCTGATGCTGCCGCGCGGCGTGATCATCAACGGCAATCTGAACGAGGTGCTTCCGGTCGATCTGAGCGCGCCGGACCAGATCCAGGAATTCGTCACCCACTCCTGGTACAAATACGCCGACGAGGGCAAGGGCCTGCATCCGTATGACGGCGTCACCGAGCCGAACTTCGTGCTCGGCCCCAACGCCAAGGGCACCCGCACCAACATCGAGGCGCTGGACGAGTCCGCCAAATACTCGTTCCTGAAGGCGCCGCGCTGGAAGGGCCACGCGGTCGAGGTCGGTCCGCTGGCGCGTTACATCATCGGCTACGCCCAGGGCAAACCGGAGTTCAAGGAGCCGACCGAAAAGCTCCTGAAGACGCTCGACGTGCCGGTCACCGCGCTGTTCTCGACGCTGGGCCGCACCGCGGCGCGCGGGCTGGAATGCCAGTGGGCGGCGCGCAAGCTGCGCGCTGCGCAGGACAAGCTGATGGCCAGCATCAAAGCCGGCGACCTGTCCACCGCCAACACCGACAAATGGCACCCGTCGAGCTGGCCGAAAGACGTCAAGGGCGTCGGCTTCACCGAGGCGCCGCGCGGCGCGCTGGCGCACTGGGTCAAGATCAAGGACACCCGGATCGACAACTATCAGTGCGTGGTGCCGACCACCTGGAACGGCAGCCCGCGCGATCCGCAAGGCAATATCGGTGCATTCGAGGCGGCGCTGCTCGACACTCCGATGGCCGATCCGAACCAACCGCTGGAGATCATCCGCACGCTGCATTCGTTTGATCCGTGCCTGGCCTGCTCGACCCACGTGATGAGTGAGGACGGTCAGGAGATGGCACAGGTCAAGGTCAGCTGACGCAGGGGAGGCGACGATGACCACGGAAATCGCACGGGTCCAGGGCGCCATCGACTCGGCCGGGGAGCGGGCCCGGTCGTTGCAGACGGTCTATGTCTATCAGGCGCCGGTGCGGCTGTGGCACTGGGTCAACGCGCTGTTGATCGTGGCGCTGTGCGTCACCGGCTATCTGATCGGGTCGCCGCCGCCCTCCGTGCCCGGCGAGGCCAGCGCCAGCTTCCAGATGGGCTATATCCGCTTCATCCACTTCGCGGCGGGCCAGACGCTGATCGTGTTCTTCATTCTGCGCGCCTACTGGGCGATCGTCGGCAATAAATACTCCAAGCAGCTGTTCTACATGCCGATCACCAACCGGACCTGGTGGTGGGGCATGATTTACGAATTCAAATGGTACGCCTTCCTGGTGAAGGATCCGAAGAAGTACATCGGCCACAATCCGCTGGCGCACGTGGCAATGTTCACCTTCATGCTGTTCATGATCTTCATGATGTGCAGCGGCATGGCGCTGTATGCCGAAGGCCAGGGCATCGATAGCTGGCAGTACAAGATGTTCGGCTTCATGTTCTCGATCTTCCCGAACAGCCAGGATCTGCACACCGTGCATCATCTCGGAATGTGGGCGATCGTGGTGTTCGTGATCGTGCACATCTACGCCGCGGTGCGCGAGGACATCCTCAGCCGCCAGAGCATGATCTCGTCGATCGTCTCCGGCGAACGCCTGTTCCGCGACGATCTGCCGGATTGAGGTTGGTTGAAGTGGGTTTCTCCCCATCATTGCGAGCGCAGCGAAGCAATCCAGAGGTGCGGTGCACGGAGCTGGATTGCTTCGTCGCTTCGCTCCTCGCAATGACACATTGAAACGTGAGAACTCCATGACAGATGCGCCCCGCGTCCTGATCCTCGGCATCGGCAACATTCTGTGGGCCGACGAAGGCTTCGGCGTGCGTGCGGTCGAAGCGTTTCACCGCGCCTATGATGTGCCGGCCAACGTCACCGTGCTGGATGGCGGCACCCAGGGGCTGTACCTCGTCAACTTCCTGCAGGACCATGACCACCTGCTGGTGTTCGACGCGATCGACTACGGGCTCGAGCCGGGCACGCTGAAGCTGGTGCGCGGCGACGAAGTGCCGAAATTCACCGGCGCCAAGAAGATGAGCCTGCATCAGACCGGGTTTCAGGAGGTGCTGAGCGCCGCCGATCTGCTCGGCGCCGCGCCGCGCGAGCTGGCGCTGATCGGCTGCCAGCCGCTCGATCTGGAAGATTGGGGCGGAGCGCTCACCGAGCCGGTGCGCTGCCGTATCGCCGAGTCGCTGGTGATGGCCTGTGCGATTCTGGCCGAGTGGGGCGTGCCGGTGGTGCCGCGCGCTGAACCGTTACCCGAAGGCGCCGCGCTGCTGGCCAATGATATCGACCACGACCATTACGAACGGCGCGAAGCCGCCGCATCTTCCACGATCTGAGCGAGGAAACCTCATGACCCATCTGCTCCGCGCCGGCACCGCCCTGATTGCGCTGCTCGGCCTGTCCGGCCTCGCCGAGGCCCACACCGGCGTCCACTTCCTGGCGGCGGACGGGTTCGCCGCCGGCTTCGTGCATCCGTTCAGCGGCCTCGATCACCTGCTGGCGATGGTGGCGGTCGGCCTGTGGGCGTGGTCGCTCGGCGGCGCGGCGCGCTGGATCGTGCCGGCGAGCTTCGTGGCGCTGCTGGCGGTTGGCGCGATGCTGGGCGCTTCCGGTGTGACGCTGCCGGCGGTCGAGCCGATGATCGCGCTGTCGGTGATCGCGCTCGGCGTGCTGGTGGCGCTGTCGGTGCGGGTGCCGACGATCGCTGCCGCCGCGGCAGTGGCGCTGTTCGGCCTGTTTCATGGTTTCGCCCACGGCGCCGAAATGCCGGCGCTGGCGCAGCCGCTCGCCTATGGCGCCGGCTTCGTCGTCGCCACCGCGCTGCTGCACGGTATCGGCCTCGCGCTCGGCGCGACGCTGCCGCGGTTTGCGCCGGCGCCGTCGCTCCGCCTTGCCGGCGGCGCGATCGCGGCGGCCGGTGTCGCACTCGCTCTGCCGCTGTAATTACAGGCGAGATTGCTGCGATGTGCGTCGGCCTGCCGATGACGGTGATTTCGACCGAGGAAGGCACCGCGCTGTGCGTGCGCCGCGGCGAGCATCGCAGCGTCTCGACCATGCTGATCGGCGAGGTCGCCCCGGGTGATCAGCTTCTGGTGTTCATCGACAGCGCCATCCGCCGGCTTGACGCCGAAGAGGCGCGGCTGATCGATGATGCGCTGGACGGCGTCGCCGCCGCGCTGGAGGGCAAGCCGTTCGAGCATCTGTTCGCCGATCTGATCGATCGCGAACCGGAGCTGCCCGAGCATCTGCGCCGCGACCCGCAGTAGTTGCGAGCTGTTCGCGCATCAACGCGCGTCATCTACAAGTCTACTTCCCACCTGCCGGTTACTATGTTTCCATAGCCCCACCTCGGCAGCGGGCGATTGGTCAGAACCGATCGCAAAATGGTTAGTTTGCTGCCAATTCGAGGCAATTACCGGCTGGCACGTCGCTTGCTGAATTAGCGGCGACGATAACAACAAGCGCCGGAACGGGAGTGGAGGAAACATGAGCGGTTCGCTCGCGCGCGCGGCTGCGCGGCCAAATGCACCGACCTTGGTGGACGAAGCCAACGTCGACGACTTCATCGCCTGCTCCGGCAAGATCGTCGTGCTGTTCTTCCGCGGCGATGCCGCACGCTTTCCGGAAGCCGCGGACCTCGCGGTGGTGCTGCCTGAACTGATCAATGCGTTTCCGGGCCGGCTGGTCGCGGCCGAAGTCGCCGCCGAGGCTGAACGCGGCCTGATGGCTAAGTTCGGCGTTGCGGTGTGTCCGAGCCTGGCGGTGGTGCAGCCGGAGCGCACGCTCGGCGTGATCGCCAAGATCCAGGATTGGTCCAGCTATCTGGCGCAGATCGGCGCGATGCTGGCCGAGGTCGATCAGCGCGGTGAAGCGGAGCTGCAGTCATGAGAGTGGGCTACTGGACCAAGCCGGATAGCGACGACATTGAAATGACGTTGCTGCCGATCGGGGCGGGCGATGCAGGGCGGTTCGGCGTCACCGGTGCCGGCGCGATCGCCGCCTTGGCGACCCGCGGCGGCGAGGAATTGACGCGGCAATGCCCGCTGCTTGCCGGCATGCTGACGCAGCTTGCCGAAGCGCTCGCCGCCCAGCGCGTCGAAGCACCGACCACGCTGCTATCGATCGATCATCTGTCGGAGGCCGAGCGCAGCCTGCTCGACGACATCCTCGGCGAAGGCGAGGTTTCCGGTATCGTCGCGCTCCCTGACCGCCGGGTCGCGCAGGTGCAGGAATCGGTGCTCGCCGGGCTGTGGCGGGTGCGGATCGAGGGCGACGCCGACGGACCGGCGCGCGATTACCTGGAGATCGGCTCGATCCCGGCGATCGTCAGCCGCGCCGCGCAGGATTTCCCCGCGCCCGATATCGACATCACCGCGCCGCCCGCGGGCGCGATGAACGTCCAGCCGGTGCTGGCGGAGATCCGCGAGCGGATGGCGGCGCACCAGATCGGCCAGCCGTCGCATGTGATCAACTTCACGCTGCTGCCGATGAACGAAGCCGACATGGATCACCTCGCGACGACGCTCGGCAATGGTGCGATCCAGCTGTGGTCGCGCGGCTACGGCAGCTGCCGCGTGCTGGCGACCGGCGCGCGCTCCGTCTGGTCGGTGCAGTTCCTCAACGCGATGGACGCGCCGATCCTCGACACCATCGAGATCGGCGACGTGCCGGCCGCGGTGCGGGCCGCCGATGAGGACTTCCAGGACTCCGCCGAACGCCTCGGCGAAATCATCGAGGCGTATTTCCGATGACCGAATTCGCCACCTCGCACGATAGTGAAACCGATCCACTCACCCGGATGGAATGCGGCGTGTGCTGGACGGTGTACGACCCGGCCGAAGGCGATCCGCTCGGCCGCGCCGCGCCGGGCACGCCGTTCGCGGCACTGCCGGACGACTGGTGCTGCCCGACCTGCGATGCACCACCGGCCAAATTCCTGAGGCTGAACGATGACCGCTGAGGTCGCTGCGCCCCGTGATCCTGAAGCGCGCGCCGCCGGCGAAGCGGTCGCGGCGATCTACCGCGCGGCGGTGCCGGCGATGCGCGATCTGCCGGTGTTCAATCCCGCGCTCGATGTCGCGGCGATCGGCTTCCGCGCGCTGGACGATCATGCGTTCGGCGTGATCGTTACGCCGTGGTTCATGAATCTGGTGCGGATGCCGCTCGATTTCGCCACTGCCGCCGGATGCAGCCAGGGCGAGGTGGTGACACGCGTATTACCGGTCGGCGCGCTGGAGTTCACCGTGGGGCAACTCGACGGCATCGGCGGAATCGAAAGCTGCTCGCTGTTCTCGCCGATGTTCGACTTCGCCGACCAGGCGGCGGCGGAAGCGGCTGCCGCGGCCGCGCTCGCCGCGGTGCTCGAGCCCGAGCAGGTCGCTGACGAGGCCTCGCCGTCTCAGGCTCCGAGCAAGATGGCGACCACGCTCGACCGCCGCGGCCTGCTGCGCGGCGCCTGGGTGGAGCGGCGGCCATGACTGCGGCGCCGGGCGAGGATCGCATCGAGGTCGGAATCGTCCGCCGCGGCGATCGCGTCGTTCGGCTCGACATCACGGCGCGGCGGCCGATCGGCATCGGCCGGCTGGCGCAAGGCAAATCCGGCGAGACGATCGTCGCGCTGGTGCCGCGGCTGTTCGCGCTGTGCGCGTCGGCGCAGGGCGTTGCGGCGGCACAAGCGCTCGCGGCGGCACGTGGCATTTCGCTCGCGCCGTCGATCGTTGCTGCCCACACTAGCGCGGTGCTGGCGGAGCGCATGATCGAGCTGCTGCGCGGCACCGTGCTGCTGCTCGGTGGTGCGGGAATGCCCGCCCTCACTCATCAGCTGCGCGATCTGATGATTGCCGCGCGGCCGAGCAACCCGGCCGCTCCGCTCGATGACGACGCGATCGCGCGCATCGCACAAGGACTCGAAGCACTCGGGCTGACGTCGCGCGCGTTTGCGGATGTCGCCGCCTGCCGGCGCTGGCTCGGCTCTGATGCGCTGTTGGCTGAGCTCCACCGCCCGCTGGTGGCCGAAGCTGAGTTCGGTGCGGCGGCGGTCGATCCGCTCACCGCGGCGGATGATGCCATGATCGGCAAGCGACTAATCGCGTTGGGGCCGTCCTTCGCGGTGCGTCCTGATCTGGCGGGCCGCGTGCCGGAGACCGGCGCTTTCGCCCGCACTGCGGATCACCCGGTGGTCGCCGCGTTCGGCTCCGGCCTGTTCGGCCGGCTGCTCGCGCGGCTGATCGAGATCGCCGCGACGCCCGAGCAACTACGCGCCGTACGGCACGGAGATGCGGACGCCGCTGCAGTCGTGCAGAGCATGAGACTGGGCGATGGCATCGGCCTCGCTGCCGTCGAATGCGCCCGTGGCCGTCTATGTCACCTTATTGCGCTCGACGCCGCAGGAGCGATCCGGCAGTTCGAGATCCTGGCTCCGACCGAGTGGAATTTCCATCCCGAGGGTCCGCTCGCCCGCGCGCTGGTCGGGACGACGCTGCAAGCCAGCGAAGCCGATCGCCGCCGGGTCGAGCGGCTGGTCGCGGCGTTCGATCCCTGCGTCGGCTTCGATGTTCGTTTCTGCGAGGTCGCCGATGCATGAGATGGCGCTGTGCGAGAGCATGATCGAAATCATCGAGCGCGAGGCGCGCGAGCAGCAGTTTTCGCGGGTGCGCGCGGTGTGGCTGGAGATCGGCGCGCTGGGTCATGTCGACCCGGAGGCGATGCGGTTCTGTTTCTCAGCGGTGGCGCATGGCGGCATCGCGGCCGATGCGCGGCTTGAAATCCTCGAAATGCCCGGCGCCGCCTGGTGCATGGACTGCGCCAAGACGGTGACGATCGCGCAGCGTGACGCGCCGTGTCCGGATTGCGGCGGCCATCACTTGCAGATCACCGCCGGCGAAGAATTGCGGATCAGGGAATTGGAGGTCGACTGATGTGTACGGTTTGCGGATGCGGCGATGCCAGTGCGGATCCGGGTCATGGTCACGACCATCCACACGGCCATGGCCATTCTCACGGCGACGGCCACGGACATCATCACCATCACCACGATCATGATCACGCGCACCCGCACACGCATGATCACGACCATGGTCATGATCATCACCACGATCACGGGCATGACCACGGTCACGTGCATGCGCCGGCTGGTGGCAGCATCGATTTTGGGGCCGGGCTTGCCGGCGTGCATATCCCCGGCCTGTCGCAGCCGCGGATCGTACAGATCGAGCGTGATATCCTGTCCAAGAACGACAGTTACGCGGCGGAAAACCGCGCCAGGCTGGCGGCGAGCGGCACCTTCGCGCTCAACTTCGTCTCCAGCCCGGGCTCGGGCAAGACCTCGCTATTGGTGAAAACGATCTCGGATCTGAAGGATCAGTACTCGATCGCGGTGGTCGAAGGCGATCAGCAGACCGCCAACGATGCCGAGCGCATCCGCGCCACCGGCGCGCCGGCGATTCAGATCAACACCGGAAAAGGCTGCCACCTCGACGCCCACATGGTCGGCCATGCGCTCGATCAGTTGCCGCGCCAGGAGGGCGGGCTGCTGTTCATCGAGAACGTCGGCAATCTGGTCTGTCCGGCCGGCTTCGATCTCGGCGAGGCGCATAAGGTAGTGGTGCTGTCGATCACCGAAGGTGAAGACAAGCCGCTGAAATATCCGCACATGTTCGCCGCTGCGAAGCTGCTGCTGCTGAACAAGATCGACCTGCTGCCGCATCTAGATTTCGATCTTGCCGCGACGATCGAATATGCGCGGCGCGTCAACCCGACCATCGAAGTGTTGACGGTCTCGGCGAAGACCGGCGAAGGCTTGGCCGCGTTCTACGCCTGGATTGGCAAGCGTGCGGCCGCGGTGCGGGCTGCCGCCAACGCCGCCGAGTAGTGCCATGCAGCCGGCCGTGCCGCTCACCGCTGCCGCCGAACGCGCCCGGGTGCGCGTGCGCGGCGCGGTGCAGGGCGTTGGCTTCAGGCCGTTCGTGTACCATCTCGCACAGCGCTACCAACTCGGTGGCTTCGTCGCCAACGATGCGGACGGCGTGCTGATCGAGGTCGAAGGTGCGGCGCTGCCGGAGTTCCTGATTGCGCTCCGCCAAGAGGCGCCGCCGCTGGCGCGGGTCGACACAATCGAGACCGAGACGGTTCGGGCGCGCGGCGAGCGGGACTTCGGCATCGCGGAGAGCCGTGGTGGGGTGGTGACCACGCAGATCGGGGCGGATGCGGCGACCTGCGAAGCGTGCCTGGACGATCTGTTCAATCCGGCAAGCCGGTTTCATCTCTATCCGTTCGTCAATTGCACCCATTGCGGCCCGCGCTACACGCTGACGCGCGGCCTGCCGTACGACCGCGCCAACACCTCGATGGCCGGCTTCACGATGTGCGAGGATTGCCGCCGCGACTATCAGGATCCGCACAACCGCCGCTTTCACGCCGAGCCGATCGCCTGTCCGCGCTGCGGCCCGCAGCTCAGCCATCCGATCGAAGAGATCGTGGCGTGCTTGCGCGTTGGCCGGATCGTCGCGCTGAAAAGCCTCGGCGGCTATCATCTGCTGTGTGACGCCACCAACGAAACCGCCGTCGCCGAGCTGCGCCGGCGCAAGGGCCGCGACGCCAAGCCGTTCGCCGTGATGGTCGCGTCCGAAGCTTCGCTCGATCGCATCGTCATCGCGTCCGAGGCGGAGCGCTCGCTGGTGTCGTCGGTCGAGCGGCCGATCGTGCTGATGCGCGATCGCGGCGTGCTGGCCCCGTCGGTCGCGCCCGCGCTGGATGCGGTCGGCGTAATGCTGCCCTATACGCCGCTGCATCATCTGATCTTCCATGCCGCAAGCGGCGCGCCCGAGGGACGCGCGTGGCAGCGCGCGCCGGTCGATCTGGTGCTGGTCGCCACCAGCGCCAATCTCGGCGGCGATCCGATCGTGACCGAGGATGCGCTGCGCCGGCTGGCCTCTGTCGCCGATCTGATCGTCAGCCATGATCGCGGCATCGTCGTGCGTGCCGATGATAGCGTTGCGCGGGTGATCGACGGTTCACCGTCATTCATCCGCCGCGCACGCGGGTTCACGCCGCGCCCGATCACACTGCCGCGCGAGATGCCGCCGGTGCTGGCGGTCGGTGCCTACTTGAAAAACACCATCACGCTGACCCGCGGCCGCGAAGCTTTTGTGTCGCAGCATGTCGGCGATCTCGCGACCGCCGAAACCGTGCGGTTCTTTGAGGAGACGGTGGATCACCTGATGCGTCTCGTCGGCGTGAAGCCGGCCGCGATCGCGCATGATCTGCACGCCGACTTCGCCTCGACCCGGTTTGCCGAGAGCCAGGCCGCCGACTATTTGGCTCTGCCGCTGATTGCCGTGCAGCATCATCACGCCCATGTCGCTTCGATCGCCGCCGAGCACGGCATCGACACGCCGCTGCTTGGTTTGGTGCTCGACGGTCACGGCCTCGGCAGCGACGGCGGCAATTGGGGCGGCGAACTGCTGCGCGTCGACGGCGCGCGGTTCAGCCGGCTGGGCCATCTGAAACCATTGGCGCTGCCCGGCGGCGATGCCGCGGCACGCGAGCCGTGGCGGATGGCGGCGGCTGCGCTGCACGCGCTGGGGCGCGACGACGAGATCGCATCGCGCTTCGTCGATCACCCTCGCGCCGCTGCGCTCGCCGCGATGCTCGTCAATCATGGCTGCGCCACCACCACCAGCGCCGGCCGGCTGTTCGATGCCGCCGCCGGCCTGCTCGGCGTCTGCGCCGTGCAAAGCTACGAAGGCCAGGCGGCCATGCAGCTCGAAGCGCTGGTGCAAATCCCGCGCGTGCTGGGCGGCGGCTGGGAGATCGGCGCCGGCACGCTCGATCTCTCGCCGCTGCTCGCCCATCTGGCAACACCGACGATCGATCCGCGCGACGGCGCCGAACTGTTCCACGGCACGCTCGCGGCCGCGCTGACCGAGTGGTCCGTGCAGGCTGCGGAGCAGAGCGGACTCACCACCATCGCGCTCGGCGGCGGCTGTTTCCTCAATCGCGTGCTGAGCGAAGATCTGGCGGCGCGGCTGCGGGCGCGGGGGCTGACGCCGCTGCTCGCCCGGCAGGTGCCGCCGAATGATGGCGGCCTCAGCCTTGGTCAGGCTTGGATCGCCGGACAACATCTCACTGCCAGCAAGGAGCCGCACTGATGTGTCTCGCCATTCCGGCCGAAGTGGTGGAATTGCTGCCCGAGCAGATGGCGCGGGTGTCGCTCGACGGCGTGAGCAAGGTGGTGTCGGTCGCGCTGGTCGAAGGCGTGGCGGTCGGCGACTACGTCGTGGTGCATGTCGGTTTCGCGCTGACCCGGATCGACCCGGACGAGGCGAAACAGACACTGGCGCTGCTCGCGGAGATGAGCCAATCGGCGGAGGCGGCGCGATGAAATACGTGGACGAATATCGCGACGGCAAGGTGGCGCGGCAGATCGCGGCGGCGATCGCGCAGGCGGCCGATCCGTCGCGCAGCTATCACTTCATGGAGTTCTGCGGCGGCCATACCCACGCGATCTCGCGCTATGGCCTGGAAGACCTGTTGCCGCCGAACGTCCGGATGGTGCACGGACCCGGCTGTCCGGTCTGCGTGCTGCCGGTCGGACGGATCGACATGGCGATCCGGCTGGCGCAGCGTCCAGAGGTGACGCTGTGCACCTATGGCGACCTGATGCGGGTGCCCGGCTCGCACGGCACTTCGCTGCTGCGCGCCAAGGCGGCCGGCGCTGACATCCGGATGGTGTATTCGACGCTGGATGCGGTCGCGATCGCCGAGGCGGAGCCGACCCGCGAAGTGGTGTTTTTCGCCATCGGTTTCGAAACCACGACGCCGCCGACCGCGCTGGCGATCAAGCTTGCGGCCGCCAAGCGGCTCAGCAATTTCAGCGTGTTCTGCAATCACGTGCTGACCCCGCCGGCAATCCGCGGCATCCTCGAACATCCCGATCTCGACGGCCAGCCGGGGCCACGCCTCGATGGCTTCATCGGTCCCGCGCATGTCAGCGCGGTGATCGGTGCCGATGCATTTGCCGAGTTCGCGCGCGATTTTGCCAAGCCTGTGGTGGTCGCCGGGTTCGAGCCGCTCGATGTGATGCAGTCGATCCTGATGCTGGTGCAGCAGGTCAATGACGGCCGCCACGTGGTCGAGAACCAGTACATCCGCGCGGTGACGCCGGAGGGCAACCGCATCGCGCAGGCCGAAGTCGCGGCGATCTTCGAGCTGCGCGACAGCTTCGAATGGCGCGGCTTTGGCCGCGTGCCGGCGAGCGGCCTTCAGTTGCGCGAAGCTTACGCAGCCTTCGACGCCGAGCGCCGCTTCGCGATGGCGGAGATCTGCGCCGCCGACAATCCGGCCTGCGACTGCGGCGCGATCCTGCGCGGCATTAAGCGGCCGACTGACTGCAAATTGTTCGGCACGCTGTGCACGCCGGAGACGCCGATGGGATCGTGCATGGTGTCGTCGGAAGGCGCCTGCGCGGCGCATTGGACCTATGGTCGCTTCCGCGACCACGCACGGAGGGCGGTGGCATGAGCGACCGGATCAGGCGGCGCAAGCTCGATCTCGCGCACGGCCGCGTCGACCTCTCGCACGGCGCCGGCGGCCGCGCGATGGCGCATCTGATCAGCGAGATCTTCCACGCCGCCTTCGACAACCCGATGCTGCGCGCCGGCAACGACCAGGCGGCGTTCGACGTCGCGGCCGGGCGGATTGTGATGACCACCGACGGCTATGTGGTGTCGCCGCTGTTCTTCCCTGGCGGCGACATCGGCTCGCTCGCCGTGCACGGCACCATCAACGATGTCGCGATGGCTGGCGCGAGGCCGCTGTATCTGTCGGCCGGCTTCATCATCGAGGAGGGCTTTGCGTTCGCCGACCTCAAGCGGATCGCCGACAGCATGGCGGCGGCCTCGCGCGCAGCCGGCGTGCCGATCGTCACCGGCGACACCAAGGTGGTGGAGCGTGGCAAGGCCGACGGAGTGTTCATCACCACGACCGGCGTCGGCATCGCGCCGCGCGACCTGGCGCTGTCCGCCGAGCAGGCCCGGCCGGGCGACAAGGTGCTGCTGTCGGGCTTCATCGGCGACCACGGCGTGGCGGTGATGTCGCGGCGGCAGAACCTCGCGTTCGAAACGTCAATCCAATCGGACAGTGCCGCGCTGCACGAGCTGGTCGCCGCGATGGTGGCGGCTGCACCGCAGGGCCTGCGGGTGATGCGCGATCCGACCCGCGGCGGGCTCGCTGCCACCTTGAACGAATTGGCGCAGCAATCGGCAGTCGGCTTCCGGCTCGATGAGGATGCAGTGCCGGTGCGGCCCGAAGTGGCGGCGGCGTGCGAACTGCTCGGGCTCGATCCGCTGTACGTCGCCAACGAGGGCAAGCTGGTGGCGGTCGCAGCGCCCGAGGCGGCCGATACGCTGCTCGCCGCGATGCGGGCGCATCCGCTCGGGCGCGATGCCGCGATTATCGGCGAGGTGATCGAGGACGATCATCATTTTGTGCAGATGACCACGGCGTTCGGCGGCGGCCGGATCGTCGATTGGCTGGCCGGCGAGCAGTTGCCGCGGATTTGTTGATGGTGTTTGGTTCAATTCGTTGCGTGACGGGACGACGGGGATGAGTGGACAGGCGACAGTGCTGGTGGTCGACGACGAGATCCGGTCGCTCGAATCGCTGAAGCGGGTGCTGTGCGACGAGTTCGAAGTGATCTGCGCGCGCGATGCCGGCGAGGCGCGGCGGGTGTTGGAGAGCGAGATCGTTCACGCCATCCTGTGCGACCAGCGGATGCAATACGAGACCGGCGTCGACTTCCTCAAGGACGTGCGCAAGACCTGGCCCGACCCGGTGCGGATGATCATCTCCGGCTATTCCGACAGCGAGGACATCATCGCCGGCATCAACGAAGCCGGGATCTATCAGTATATCGCCAAGCCGTGGCATCCGGACCGGCTGCTCGATATCGTCCGCGGCGCGGTGCAGCTATTCATGCTGCAGAAGGAGACCGAGACCGCCGGCATCGACATCAAGCTGACGCCGGAGCGGGCGCAGCGCGTCGTCACCGAAAAGCGCGGCGCGGCCCGCAAGCTGTACGAGTTCGATCGTATCGTGCACGCGCCGGACAGTCCGCTGAGCGAGGTCATCGAGCTCGGCAAACGCGCCGCCGAGTTCGACATCTCGGTGCTGATCACCGGCGAGAGCGGCACCGGCAAGGAGCTATTGGCACGGGCGATCCATTACGGTTCGGCGCGATCCGGCAAGGCGTTCGTGGTCGAGAACTGCGGCGCGCTGCCGGATGAGTTGCTCGAAAGCGAACTGTTCGGCTGCAAGAAGGGCGCGTTCACCGGCGCCTATCAGGACCGCATCGGTCTGTTCGAAGTGGCCGATGGCGGCACGATCTTCCTCGACGAGATCGGTGAGACTTCGCCGGCATTTCAGGTGAAGTTGCTGCGCGTACTTCAGGAGAGCGAGATTCGTCCGCTCGGCGCGCAGCGGGTCCGCAAGGTCGACGTTCGCGTCGTCGCGGCGACTAACCGCGATCTGGAAACCGAAGTGCGGGCCGGCCGGTTCCGGCGCGATTTGTACTACCGGCTCGCCGCGTTCCCGTTGCATATGCCGGCGCTGCGTGAGCGGCCGATGGACATTCCGCTGATCGCCGCCAAGGTGCTGGCCGACGTCGCCAAGTCCTACGGCCGCAACGTTGCAGGTTTCGCGCCGGCGGCGCTCAATCGCATGCGGCACTACGACTGGCCGGGCAACGTTCGCGAACTGCAGAACGAAATCCAGCGCATGGTGGTGCTGGCGACCGAGGATCGGCTGCAGGAAGGCGATCTGTCGCCGCGGGTGCGGCAGGGCGGCGAGCCGATCCAGCTCAAGCCGGTGCGCAACGGCTGCGCAACGCTGAAGACCAACATCGAAGCGCTGGAGCGGCACATGATTGCCGAGGCGCTCGATCGCCATGGCGGCAATATCAGCCGCGTCGCCGGCGAACTCGGGCTGTCGCGCGTCGGGCTGCGCAACAAGCTCGGCCGCTACGATCTGCGCAAGGGCCTCGCCGATGAGGTCTGATCGCGGCGGTCGCGAGAGTCTGATCGACCGGGTCGGCTCGCAACTGCCGTCGCCGTTTGCCGGCGACCAGGAGGCGGCGTGGATCGAAGTGATCCGCAAGATGGACGAGGTCTACGCCGACCTGCTGCGCTACGAGACCGATCTGGAAGAGAAGAACGCGGCGCTGGAGGAAGCGCAGGCGTTCATCTCCAGCGTGATCGAGTCGGTGTCGGACATTTTGATCGTCTGCGATCGCCACGGCAGCATCCTGCAGGTCAATCCGGCGGCGGTGCGGCTGCTCGGCGACAGCGCCGGCACGCTGCTGCATCGGTCGCTTACCGATCTCGTCGATCCCGCCGATCGCGGCCGGATCGATGCGCTGTTGCAGGCGCAGTGTCCGAGCGAAATCAGCAACCTCGAAATCCGCTTCGTCACCGAGCGCGGCCTCTCAGATCTTTATGCGATCAACGGTGCCACCCGCTGCGATCCGGCCGGGCACCGGCTCGGTGCGGTGCTGACCGGGCGGCCGATCGGCGAGCTGCGCCGCGCCTATGAGGCGCTGCATGCCGCGCACAGCGAGCTGCAGCACGCACAGCGCCAGCTCGTCGAGCAGGAAAAGATGGCGAGCCTCGGCCGTCTGGTCGCCGGTGTTGCGCACGAACTCAACAATCCGATCAGCTTCATCTACGGCAACATCCATACGCTCGATCGTTATCGCGACCGGATGTCGGCGTATCTCGGCGCGATCCATCGCGGCGCCGAACCTGCAGAGATCGAACGGCTGCGCCGCGACTTGAAGATCGACGCGCTGCTGGCCGATTACGGCTCGCTGATCGAAGGCACGCTGGAAGGCGCGATGCGGGTTGCCGACGTCGTCAAGAACCTGCGGCGGCTCAGCTTCCCGAAGAGCGGCGAGAGCCTACGCGTCGATGTCGATCGCGTGGTGCGCACCGCGGTGCGCTGGGCGGCGCGCGCCAAGCCGCATCACGTCGACTTCGCGTTCGACATCGCGCCGGATCTGCAGATCCTCGGCAATGAAGGCCAGTTTCACCAGATCATCGTCAATCTGATCGACAACGCGCTCGACGCGGTGCGCGGCCAGGCCGCGCCGCGGATCGAGATCGTCGCGCAGCGCGACGGCGACCAGATCGTCATCACCATCACGGATAACGGAGCCGGTCTGCCCGACGGGCTGATCGACAAGATCTTCGAGCCGTTCTTCACCACCAAGCCGGTCGGTGAAGGTACCGGGCTCGGCTTGTGGATCAGCTACGGCATCGCGCGCGAACATGGCGGCACGCTTGCAGCAGCGAACCGCAGTGGGGGCGGCGCAGTCTTCACCCTGATGCTACCTGCGCCGTGAGCTGTGCAATGGAACCGATGAGTTCCATCGCGATCGGAGCGTCCCCAGGTCGACTCGTCACCGAAGATTGCGCTAGGTTTGTCGCAACAAGGCCCCAAGAGGCTGCAGGTGACCAACAAGCTGTCGGCGTCCGAGCAGGCGCTCATCGATCGGGAAAGGGAACTCGCGGAGGTTCAGCGCATCGCCAAAGTCGGCGGTGTGGTGGTGGATCTGACCGCCGGGTTCCGCAATCACCGCTCGCCGGAGTATCTGGCGATCCACGGCCTGCCGCCCGAGGCCGTCAACGAGACGCATGAAGATTGGGTGCGCCGACTGCACCCGGAGGATCGCGAGCGCGCCGAGCGGCAGTTTCTCGATCTCGTCAACAGCACCTCCGAGCGCTACTCGGCCGAGTATCGCATCATCCGCCCGAACGACGGCGAAGTGCGCTGGATCGCGGCCGAGGGCCGGATCGAACGCGATGCGTCGGGGCGTGCGGTGCGGATGGTCGGCGCGCATATCGACATCACCGATCGCGCCGTCGCCCGCGAGATGCTGCGCGAGAGCGAGCAGCGCTTCAAGCTGATCGCCGACAGCGCGCCGGTGCCGATCTGGGTGACGCGGCTCGACCGCACCCGCAGCTTCGCCAACCGCGCCTATTGCGACTTCATCGGGTTGCCCTACGAGGAAGCTCTGGTGTTCGACTGGCGCAGCATCATCCATCCCGACGATGTCGCCGAGGTGGTCCGTAACAGCGTCGCCGGGGAAGCCTCGCTGCAGCCGTTCGTGCTTGAGGGCCGCTACCGTCGCGCTGACGGAAAATGGCGATGGATCAGGTCGGAGTCGCAGCCGCGCTGGGATCCGGCCGGGCGCCACATCGGCTTCATCGGCGTCGCCCATGACATCACCAGCGCCAAGCAGGCGGAGATCGATCTGCGCAACGTCAACGATGTGCTGGAGCGGCTGATCGCGCAGCGCACCGCGCAACTGCATTCCAGCGAGTCGCAACTCCGCGCGATTCTGGAGACCACCAACCAGTATCAGGGCCTGCTCGATCTGAAGGGGCGGCTGCTCTACGTCAACGGCACCGCGCTCGCCGGCATCGGGGCCGAGCCGGCGCAGGTGCTGGGCGCGCTGTTCTGGAACACGCCGTGGTTCGACGCGACGCCCGACGCGCCGGTGGTGATCGAACGCGCGTTCCGATCAGCGCGGGCAGGGGAGATCGCCAAGCTCGATCTGGAGCTGCAGCTTCCGGCCGGGCCGCGGCACATCGATTTCTCGCTGCGGCCGGTGTCGGATGAGCAAGGCGGCGTGATGGCGGTGCTGGCGGAAGGCATCGACTCCACCGAGCGCCGGCGCAACGAAGAGGCGCTGCGGCAGGCGCAGAAGATGGAGGCGGTCGGGCAGCTCACCGGCGGTGTCGCGCACGACTTCAACAACCTGCTGACCATCATCCGCTCCGCAGTGGACTTCCTGCGCCGGCGCGATCTGCCCGAGGAGCGCCGCCGCCGCTATGTCGATGCGATCTCGGATACGGCCGATCGCGCCTCGAAGCTGACCGGGCAGTTGCTGGCGTTCGCGCGGCGGCAGCCGCTGTCGCCGGTGGTGTTCGACGTCGCAGCGCAGATCCAGAGCATCGCCAATCTGATCCGACCGCTGGTCGGCAGCCGTGTCGAGATCGACGTCGACACCGGCTTGGGGCCGAACTACGCGATCGCCGACGTCGGCCAGTTCGAGACGGCGCTGGTCAATCTCGCCGTCAACGGCCGCGACGCGATGAATGGCGAGGGCCGGCTGTCGATCGCGCTCCGCCGCGTCGACGAGATTCCGCCGGTGCGGTCGCAACCGGCGCGGCCCGGCGCGTTCGTGGCGATCTCGGTCACCGACAGCGGCAGCGGCATTGCGCCGAGCAATCTCGATGTGATCTTCGAACCGTTCTTTACGACCAAGGAAGTCGGCCGCGGCACCGGGCTTGGTCTCAGTCAGGCCTTCGGCTTTGCCAAACAGTCCGGCGGCGAGATCAGCGTGCACAGTACGCAGGGCGAGGGCGCGACGTTCACCATCTATCTGCCGCAGGCGCAGGCCCCGGAGCAGACCGCGGCGGCGACGCTGTCGCGCGCCGATCCGGCGGGCGGGCTTGGCCATCGCATCCTGGTGGTGGAAGACAATGTCGAGGTCGGGAAGTTCTCGACCGAGCTGCTGCAGGATCTCGGCTACACCATCAAATGGGCGAAATCCGCCGATGAGGCGCTGGCGGCGTTGGCCGAGGATGAGTTCGCGTTCGACCTGGTGTTCTCGGACGTGATCATGCCCGGCAAGAACGGCGTCGAACTCGCCACCATCATCCGCGAGCGCTATCCCGGCCTGCCGGTTGTGCTGACCAGCGGCTACAGCAGTGTGCTCGCCGAGAACGCGCACCAGGGCTTCGAACTGGTACAGAAGCCGTATTCGGTCGAGGCGATCTCGCGCGTGCTGCGGCGGGCGATTTCCGAGCGCCGGACACGGCCGACCGGATGATACAAGGACGCGGTCGGCGTCCTCACATCATCAGCGGCTTCGCTTCTTCAGCCATCGCCTGCAGCAGCGGCAGGAAGCGGTCGATCATTTCGCCGGTGGTGATGCGGTCGACATGGGCGCCGATATTGGCGGCGGCGACGATCGTGCCGTCATAGCGCCGGATCGGCACCGCGACCGAACGGAAGCCGGGCTCGGCTTCGCGGTCGACCAGCGAGTAGCCCTTGGTGCGATCGGCGATGATGGTGGCGATCACCGTCTGCTTGTCGGTGATGGTGTCTTCGGTCTGCTTGGTCAGCGTCATCGCGCCGACCGTCGCGGTCAGCTCGTTATTATCAAGCCGGCTGAGCAGCACGCGGCCGACCGAGGTGCAGAACAGCGGCAACCGATAGCCGAGATCGATCCCGGCCGAGAACACCCGCGCCGGGCTGGCCCGCGCCACGAACACCGCGTCGTCGCCGTCGAGAATCGCCAGCGAGCAAACTTCCTTGGCGCTGGCCGACACCCGATCCATCAGCGGCTGCAGCACCGCGCTGATCTGGTTGGACGCCAGATACGCCGACGCGAGACCAAGCACACGCGGCGTCAGCGCAAACAGCCGGTCGTCGCTGCTGACATAGCCGGCGCTCTGCAGCGTCAGCAGGATCCGCCGCGCCGTCGCGCGCGGCAGGCCGCACGCCTTGGCGACATCGCTCAGCGTCATCGGCCGCTTCTCGGAACCGAACGCTTCGATCACCCGCAGGCCGCGCGACAGACTTTCGATGAACTCGGCACCCTCGCTTGGCGCATCGTCGGCAGTTCGTTTCAGTTTGGGCATGCGGGTACTTCGGTATGGGGATGAGGCGAGGCGCTGACGGCAGGCGCCGCGACCTTTGAGCGCTGAGCTATACGATTGTTCGTTCAACGAACACAAGTTCGCCAGCGAGTTAGGCGGCTGCCATCCTCATAGGCACGGAACGCGGAGAATTTGTTCTTGCCTGAAATGCTCTTTAGAGGCAGTTTCATTCTAAACGAACGAATGTTCGTCTATTGAACGTTTTGTCGCGCAGGGCGGATGATGGTCAGGATCAATTCGAGCGGCTATGGCACCGGCCACCTGCTGCGCTCGCTGACCCGCGATCGCTCCTGCGCTCACAACAAGCGGCCCGCCGAGGCTGCGCGAAGGAGGCCAACGCCATGATGAGCCAGGAACAGAATGATCTGATCACCCGGGTCGGACCGGGGACGCCGTGCGGCAAGCTGATGCGCGCCTATTGGCAGCCGGCGGCGCTGGTCGACGAGCTGGAGGGCGAGCGGCCGATCAAGCCGGTGCGACTGCTCGGCGAAGACTTCGTGTTGTTCAAGGACGAGACCGGCCGCTACGGCCTGATCGATCGCGATTGCCCGCATCGCGGCGCCGATCTCGCGTTCGGCCGGCTGGAGAACGGCGGCCTGCGCTGCGCCTTCCACGGCTGGCTGTTTGATGTCGACGGCAACTGCATCGACACCCCCGCCGAGCCCGCCGGCTCGCCGCTGTGCAAGAACATCAAGCAGCGCGCGTTTCCGGTGGTCGCGAAGGGCGGCATCCTGTGGGCCTATCTCGGCGCGGGCGAGCCGCCGGCTTTTCCGGAGATCGATTGCTTCATCGCGCCCGACACCCACGTGTTCGCGTTCAAGGGCTTGATGGAATGCAACTGGCTGCAGGCGCTGGAGGTCGGCATCGATCCGGCGCACGCCTCGTTCCTGCATCGCTTCTTCGAGGATGAGGACACCTCGCAGGCCTACGGCAAGCAATTCCGCGGCGCATCCGCCGGCAGCGATCTGCCGATGACCAAGGTGCTGCGCGAATACGATCGCCCGATCATCAATGTCGAGCACACCGAATACGGCCTGCGGCTGATCGCGCTGCGTGAGATCGACGACGAACGTACCCACGTTCGCGTCACCAATCAGCTGTTCCCGCACGGCTTCGTCATCCCGATGAGCACCGAGATGACGATCACGCAGTGGCACGTCCCGGTCGACGACACCCACTGCTATTGGTACGCGATTTTCACCAGCTACGCCGCGCCGGTCGACAAGGTGAAGATGCGCGATCAGCGCCTCGAACTCTACGAACTGCCGGACTACAAGTCGCGCCGCAACAAGACCAACGATTACGGTTTCGATCCGCACGAACAGGCGACCGCGACCTACACCGGCATGGGTCTCGACATCAACGTGCACGACCAGTGGGCGGTGGAGTCGATGGGCGCGATCCAGGATCGCACCCGCGAACATCTCGGACAAAGCGACAAGGCGATCATCCAGTATCGCCGGCTGCTGCGGCAGGAGATCGAAAAGGCCGCCACCGGCGCCAAGCCGCTATTGGCGCTCGACGAGGCTGCGGCCCGCGCGATCCAAGGGCCGGCCACGATGGACGGCATCGGCCCGAGCCGCGGCTGGGAAACCTATTGGATGGAGGTCGACGTCAAGCGTCGCCGCGGCGCGCCCTGGGCCGCGCCGGTGCCGTCCGAGATCGCGGCGAAGGTGCCGCATCTGACGGCAGCGGAATGAGACGGCGCGGCAACGGATCGAGGATCGAACGTTGAGTCTGGTTGAGAAGTACGGCCTCTGGTCCGACGAGCAGATCGAAGCAGCGGCGCGGGTACGGCGGATCGCCGAAGAACAGGGGCTCGAGACCATTCGGTTCTCGTTCCCCGATCAGCACGGCATCCTGCGCGGCAAGACGTTGATCACCGCCGAAGCGCTGAGCTGTCTCGACAGCGGCGCTTCGATCACCACCACGATGCTGTGCAAGGATACCTCGCACCGCACCGTGTTTCCGGTGTTCAAGGCCGGCGGCGGCTTCGGCATCAAGGAGATGGAAGGCGGCGCCGACGCCATCATGCTGCCTGATCCGACCACCTTCCGTGTCCTGCCTTGGGCGCCGAAGACCGGCTGGGTGCTGTGCGATCTGTATTTCGGCAATGGTCAGCCGGTGCCGTTCGCAACGCGCGGCCTCTACCGGTCGGTGCTGAAGCAACTGGCCGACCGCGGCTACGATTACATGGCCGGGCTCGAAGTCGAATTCCACGTCTTCAAGCTCGACGACGTGATGATGTCGCCGGAGCATGCCGGCCAGCCCGGCGAGCCGCCGGCCGTCAGCCTGCTTTCGCACGGCTATCAGTATCTCACCGAGCAGCGCTACGATCAGATCGAGCCGGTGCTCGACCTGATCCGTCACGACGTGATGGCGCTCGGCCTGCCGCTGCGCTCGATGGAAGTCGAGTTCGGGCCGAGCCAGTGCGAATTCACCTTCCAGCCCACCGTCGGGCTGATGCCCGCCGACCTGATGGTGCTGTTCCGCAGCGCCGTGAAGCAGATCTGCCGCCGGCATGGTTACCACGCCACCTTCATGTGCCGGCCGAAGATACCCAACGTGGTGTCGTCCGGCTGGCATCTGCATCAGTCGCTGGTGTCGCGGACCGACGGCAGCAACGCCTTCGTGTCGCAGACCGAGGTGTTGTCCGATCTCGGCAGGCACTATCTCGCCGGTCTGTTGCACCACGCCCGCGCCGCGACGGTGTTCACCACGCCGACGATCAACGGCTACAAGCGTTATCGCTCGTATTCGCTGGCGCCGGACCGGGCGATCTGGGGCCGCGACAATCGCGGCGTGATGATCCGCGTCCTCGGCGGTCCCGGCGACCGCGCCACCCGGATGGAGAACCGGGTCGGCGAGCCGGCGGCCAATCCGTATCTGTATATGGCCTCGCAGATCCTGTCCGGTCTCGACGGCGTCGATCGCAAGCTCGATCCGGGTCCGTCGGCGGACACGCCCTACGAGACCCAGGCGGACTTGCTGCCGAAGTCGCTGCGCGAGGCGATCTTCGCGCTGCGCGACGATCCGTTCTTCCGCACCACGATGGGCGACGGGTTCATCGACTACTACACCTTCATCAAGAATGCCGAGATCGAGCGTTTCCAGGCGGAAGTCACCGAGTGGGAGCAGCGCGAATATTTCGAGATGTTCTAGCGATCAGCGGCACCAATTTCGTCAGCCAGAGGAGAGGAAGCACAACATGAAGGGACTTCGATCGGTCTGCGCGGCTGCGGCCTTGTCGTTCGTCGCGGCAGGCGCCCACGCCGACACCATCAAGGTCGGCGTGATCGGCACCATGTCCGGGCCGTACGCGCTGTTCGGCCAGAACTTCAAGATGGGCATCGACGCCTGGGTCGCCGAGCACGGCAACAAGGTCGGCGGCCACACCGTCGAGTTCGTCTATCGTGACGAGGTCTCGCCCAATCCGGCGCAGTCCAAGGCGCTGGCGCAGGAGCTGATCGTCAAGGAGAAGGTGCAGTACATCGCCGGCCTGTACTTCACGCCGAACGCGATGGCGGTGGCGCCGCTGCTGCAGGAAGCCAAGGTGCCGATGGTGGTGCTGAACGCGGCGACCTCATCGATCACCGAAAAGAGCCCCTACATCGTCCGCACCTCGTTCACGATGTTCCAGAACACCGTGCCCGCCGCCAAGGTCGCCAAGCAGAAGGGCGCCAAGAAGGTCGCGATCGCGGTCAGCGATTACGGTCCGGGCATCGACGCCGAGACCGCGTTCAAGAAGACCTTCGAGGCCGAAGGCGGTAGCGTCGTCGAGGCGATCCGGATGCCGCTCGCCACCACCGACTTCGGTCCGATCATGCAGCGGATCAAGGATTCCGGCGCCGACATGATCTTCACCTTCCTGCCGGCCGGTCCGCCGACCCTCGGCTTCGTCAAGGCCTACATCGACAACGGCCTCAAGGCGGGCGGCGTCAAGCTGATGTCGACCGGCGACGTGGTGACCGAGCCCGATCTGCCGAACATCGGCGATTCCGGCATCGGCATCCTGTCGACCTACCACTACGCGGTGTCGCACGACTCGCCCGAGAACAAGGCGTTCCTGGCCCAGCTCGAAAAGGGCGGCGCCAAGCTCAGCGACGTCACCATGACCTCGGTCGCGGCCTATGACGGTGCCCGTCTGATCTACAAGATGATCGAGGCCACCGGCGGCAAGCAGGATCCCGAGAAGGCGGTCAAGGCTGTCGAAGGCATGAAGTGGACCAGCCCGCGCGGCCCGGTGTCGATCGATCCGACCACCCGTCACATCACCCAGAGCGTGTATCTGCGCGAAGTGGAAAAGAAGGACGGCAAGCTGATCAATAAGGAGATCGAGACCTTCAAGGATCAGCCGGACTGGGGACTTGTTAAGCAGTAAGCCGAAACTTTGAGCCCTTCGCGCCTTCGTTCGTGACTTGGCGCGGAGGGCTCCGGTCGACTATAGCGTTTTCGAACAAAGCGGATCGTGGTCCTCTTGAAGAAAGCGCCTGACGTTCAACGGTTAGCGCGCCCAGTGAGTCGGGAGTGAGATTGTGAAGGCTGGATCGAAGCGAACGGCATCGACGGCGTCCGCGCCAGCGGCCCTGTGATGAGGACGATTCTCGGAATCCTGCCGGACGCACTGGCCTACGGCATGGTGCTGTTCACGATCTCGATCGGCCTGTCGATCATGATGGGCTTGATGCGCGTGGTCAATCTCGCACACGGCGCGTTTGCGATGATCGGCGGTTACCTCGCCTCGTTCGCGCTGACCTCGCTCGGCGTATCCTATCCGATCGCCATCCTGATCGCGGTGATCGGTGCCGTGATCATCTCGGTGCCGTTCGAGTTTCTGCTGTACCGGCGGATCTATCGTCGCTCCGATGAACTGACCCAGATCCTGCTGACGATCGGCATCACCTTTTTCATCGTCGGCATCGCCAACTACATTTTCGGTCCAACCTCGAAGCCGATCCCGCTGCCGGAGATGCTGAAGGGGCCGTTCGATCTCGGCTTTCGCATGATCCCGGCGCACCGGCTGTTCGTGATCGGCTGCGGTGTCGTCACCGCGGTGGCGTTGTGGCTGATGATCGAGAAGACCGAATTTGGCGTCAGGCTGCGCGCGGCCGTCGACAACGGCGATATGGCCGAGGCGCTCGGCATCCGCACCCAGATCGTCTATTCGGCGACCTTCGCGCTGGCCGTCGGGCTCGCGGCATTCGGCGGCGTGGTCGGCGCCGAGCTGCTGCCGGTCGAGCCGTTCTACGCGCTGCGCTACATGGTGACCTTCCTGGTCGTGGTTTCGGTCGGCGGCGCCGGCTCGGTGACCGGTGCGATGGCGGCGTCGCTGCTGCTCGGCCTCGCCGACACCACGGGCAAATATCTGGCGCCGGAGTTCGGTGAGTTCTTTTTCTATGTCGCGGTGATCGTGATCGTTTACGTGTTCCCGCACGGCCTGTTCGGAAAGGCGCACTAGGATGGCGACCTTGTCCGTCACCGCTGCGCCGTCGGCCTGGGCCGGTCTTCGCAACGACCTGATCGCCGCGGCGGTGATCGCCGCGCTCGGAGCGATCGGATATTTCGTCTATCCCGACGACCTCGCCTTCCTGATCCGGGTGATCGGCCTCGCGTTCCTGGTGATCTCGCTGGATCTCGTCACCGGCTATTGCGGCGTCGCCACGCTCGGCCATGCGGCGCTGTTCGGCGTCGGCGCCTATGCGGCCGGGAATTTCTGTCTCGCCGGCGTCACCGATCCGATCCTGATGCTGCTGGTCGGCGCGCTTGCCGGCACGGCCACCGGGCTGGTCTCGGGCCTGCTGGTCACGCGCTTCCGCGGTCTGCCCCAGCTCGTGCTGTCGATCGCGTTCGGTCAGCTCGTCGCCGCGCTCGCCAACAAGCTGTCGTCGATCACCGGCGGCAGCGATGGCCTGGCCGGCATCTCGCCGAGCCCGGTGTTTGGCATCTTCAACTTCGATATGTTCGGCCGCACCGGCTACGTCTTCTCGGTGATCGTACTGCTGGTGACGATGGTGACGCTGCTGCGGTTCGCCCGCTCGCCGTTCGCGCTGATGTGCCGTGCCATCAAGGACGACACGCTGCGGACGCGGATGATCGGCGTCTCGGTGTATCCGCGGCTGGTGGTGATGTACTGCGTCGCCGGCGCGGTCGCCGGTCTCGGCGGTGCGCTGACGGCGATCAATACCGGCGTGGTCGGGCTCGACAGCGTCGGCTTCGAACGCTCCGCCGAAGCCCTGATCATGCTGATCCTCGGCGGCGCCGGCAATCTGTGGGGCGCGTTGATCGGCGCGATCCTGTTCGAGCTGTTTCACCACTACGTCTCGACCGCCAGCCCGTTCCACTGGATGATCCTGGTCGGCGTGTTGTTGATCGTGGTGGTGCTGTTCTTCCCCAAGGGGCTGGTCAACGAAGTGACCCGGCGGATCAGCGATTTCCGGCAGGCGAGGGCGGCGCGATGACGACCTTGCTCGAAGTCCAGCACCTGTCGAAATCGTTCGGTGGCTTGCGCGTCACCGACGACGTCTCGTTCACGCTGTCGAGTGGCGACCGGGTCGCGCTGATCGGGCCGAACGGCGCCGGCAAGACCACGCTGGTCAATCAGCTCTCCGGGGATCTGGCGCCCTCCGACGGCCGTATCCTGCTGGCGGGCCAGGACGTCACCACCGCGTCGATCCCTGAGCGCGTCCGCGGCGGCTTGGTACGCACCTTCCAGGTAACGCGGCTGTTCACCAGCCTTACGGTCGCCGAGAACGTCGCGCTGGCGGTGATGCAGCGCCGCGGCCTGACCAAGCGGATGTTCTCCTCGGTGATGGACAAAGCCGACGTCCGCGACGAGTGGCAGAGCGTGCTCAGCCTGCTCGGCATCGGCCATCTGGCGGCGACGCCGGTGACCAAGCTGGCTTACGGCCAGCAGCGGCTGCTCGATCTGGCGATCGGTCTCGCCATGAAGCCGCGGGTGCTGGTGCTGGATGAGCCGGCGGCCGGGGTGCCGCACGACGAGTCGCCGCGGATTCTCGAGGCGATCGGCCGGATGTCGCCGGATATCGCGATCTTGATGATCGAGCACGACATGGACCTGGTGTTCAAATTCGCAAAGCGCGTGCTGGTGCTGGCGAATGGCGCGCTGATCTTCGAAGGCACGCCTGCCGAGGTGAAGGAAAACGACGCCGTCCGTGCGGCCTATCTGGGAAACTATGCCGATGCCCGCCGCACGTCTTGAGGTTCAAGGTCTCGCGGCGGGCTACGGCTCGGTGAGCATCCTGAGCGACATCAGCTTTGCAGTGCCGGCAGGCGGGCGGCTGACCGTGCTTGGCCGCAATGGCGTCGGCAAGACCACGCTGCTGGCGACGCTGATGGGACTGACCACCCACAAAGGCGGGACGGTTCGGGTCGGCGAACGCGAGGTCACCGGGCTGAAGACCTATGCGCGGGCCGCCGCAGGCCTCGGCTACGTGCCGCAGACTCGCGACGTGTTTCGCTCGCTCACCGTCGAGGAAAACCTGTTCACCGGACTGAAGGGCCGGCCGCGGTCCGAACTCGACTCGGTGTACGCGATGTTTCCGCGGCTTGCGGAGCGCCGCAACCATGGTGGCATGCAGCTCTCCGGCGGCGAGCAGCAGATGCTGTCGCTGGCGCGCACGCTGCTCGGCAAGCCGACCGTGCTGCTGCTCGACGAACCGCTCGAGGGCCTCGCGCCGGTGATTTGCGATCAGCTGATGGAGACCATCGTCAAGCTCGCGCAGTCCGGCGAGATGACCGTGGTGCTGGTCGAACAGCAGATCGAGCGCGCGCTCGACTTTGCCGACGACGTGCTGGTGGTCGAGCGCGGCCGCATCGTCTGGCGTGGCCAGGCGGCGGAGTTTAGGGCCGATCGGGAATTGGCCGACCGCCTGCTCGGTGTCGGTATCGGCTGAGGCCGGGGCGGGAAGCTCGTCAGCCGCGGGCGTCGAGCATCGCCGACAGGGCGCCGCGCAGCGACTCGATCGAATATGGCTTGCGCACGATCGGCAGGTCGCGCATCCGCTCCGGGATCATCGCAGTGTCGCCGTAGCCGGTCGCGAACATGAACGGGATTCCGAGCCGCTCCAGTTCGTCGGCGACCGGCAGTGAACTGCCGTTGCCGAGATTGACGTCGAGGATCGCCAGCGTCGGCGGCCGCTGTGCGATCGTCAGCAGCGCCTCTTCGGCGGACGCGACCGAGATCACCGACTTTGCACCGATCGCCCCGAGCATTTCCTCGGCATCGAGCGCAATCACGAGCTGATCTTCGACCAGCAGGATCGCCGCATTGGCGATATTCAGCGAACTGCTGTCGACGCTCGCATTGTTCGGCTGCGGGCTCGACAGCCGCTGCAGCGACTCGGTGACGAACTGGCCGGGAATGCCGAGCTTGGCGACGACACCGCCCGGCGTGTAGTCGATCTCGCTCCAGCCGCCGAGATCGAACGGAATGCTGCGGCTCAGCAGCACCGTGCCGAAGCCGTGCCGGGTCGGCGGCCGGACCGGCGGACCGCCGCTCTCGGTCCATTCGATGTCGCAGCGGCCGTCGTCGCGCACCGACCAACTCACCCGTAGCCGGCCCGATGATCGCGACAGCGCACCGTACTTCGCCGCATTGGTGGCCAGCTCGTGCAGCACCAGCGCCAGCACCGAATAGGCGCGGGAATCGAGGCCGACGTCCGGGCCATCCAGCGTGATCTGAGTGGCCGGGTAGGGTGACAGCTCGGCGCGGATCAGATCGAGCAGCGCGCCGCCGCCGTCGGACCGCACCACCTGATCGTGCGCGAACGACAGCGCCATGATCCGCCCGCGCAAGGCCGAGGCGAATTCCTCCAGCGATTTGCCTTCGCCGGCCGGCTGGTTCACCAGCGATTTGATCAGCGCCAGGATGTTCTTGACGCGGTGATTCAGCTCCTCGTTGAGCACGCGCTGGCGCACTTCGGCCTTCTTGCGCTCGGCCGAGAGAATTTCGCTCTGTCGCAGCAGCACTTCGCGCAAGCCGACCTGGATGGTGGCTGCGGTGTCGCGATCATCCGCGCTCCACGGGATCGACTGGCCTTCGACCTGCTCTTTCCAGATCGAGAAACTCTTGCGCGGCGTCAGCCGGTCGCCCAGCGGTCCGGTGTCGTAGGTCTTGTTCGGATCGCCCGCCCAGTTCAGCGTCTGCACCTGCTCCTTGCGGAAAAATAGCAAGTAATCGCCGGCGGTCTGCGACAACGGGATCGCCAGCATGCCGGCGGCCGCACCCGCATAGTCGGTCGCCGCCGCAATCCGGTCGGCGAGGGCATGGGTGGCGACGATCTCGTTGCCGGCCCGGCCGGTGAGCAGATACATGATCGACGGCAGCGCATTCGCGGGCGGCGTCGAACCATGCGCGGTCCAGACGCCGTTCATCCACAGCCCGACGCCGTCGCTTGGAATCAGGTCGGCAATGCGCGGGAGATTCGCGCGCAGGAAGTCGTCGACCGAGGCATCGAACGACATCTGGCTGGTCAGCGCATCGAGCGTCCGGCGGGTGCGCAGCGACGACTGGAAGCGGCGCTGGTG
Organism: Rhodopseudomonas sp. P1; assembly: GCF_039642825.1. Lineage (NCBI taxonomy): Bacteria > Pseudomonadati > Pseudomonadota > Alphaproteobacteria > Hyphomicrobiales > Nitrobacteraceae > Rhodopseudomonas > Rhodopseudomonas sp. P1. Next base: position 1,128,267 of record NZ_CP088006.1, read on the forward strand.
ATGGACCGCGGTGAAATGCAGCGAGAAGAAATCGGCGAACATTTCGGCGGCGACGCGCTGGGCCATCGGCACCACGCGCGGCTCGTAGTGATGGCAGGCGATCAGCCCCCACAGCGTGCCGTCGATGATGATCGACAGCGACATCGAGGCGCTGACGCCCATGTTGCGCAGGTATTCGAGGTGGATCGGCGAGACGCTGCGCAGGTGTGCGAACGACAGATCGAGCGCGGCGCCGGAGGCATCGCGCTCCGGCACGATCCGGCTGCTGTCGCCGCGCGAATCCGAGATCACGCGGATCGCGTTCTTCAGATACAGCAGTCGCGCCTGCTGCGGGATGTCGGAGGCCGGGAAGTGCTGGCCGAGAAAGCTCTCGAGGTCGCTGCGCTTGGCCTCGCCGATCACCTTGCCGGATCCGTCCGCGGCGAAGCGATACATCATCACCCGGTGATAGCCGAGCATCGCCTGCAGATAGCGCGGCACGCGCGCCGCCATCTCGTCGAGCGACTTCAACTCTTTGGTGCGTGCGATGATCTGCCGCGTCAGCCGCAGCGGGTTGTCGGCCTGGTCGGCGGCCGCGGGCTCGAATTCGATAATCGAGGTGCCGTCGTGATGATGCAGCGAGACGTCGAAGGTGCGTCCGGTGCCGCCGTCGTGCCAGCCGAAGATCAGCGCCGGCCGCTTCGGATCGGACGCCTGCGCCAGCGCGTTGCGCAACGTGTGTGCCTCCGTCTCGCCGAAGTAATCGGCCAGCAGCTCGCCGACCCGCGGCGTCTCGCGGCCCAGGATCGTGCCGGCGTTCTCCGAGATGCGCGTGATCCGCACGGCTTGCGAGTCGCACGCCAGCAGGCAGCCCCGCGGCTGAATGCTGCCGGGGATGTGGATCGGCTCGCGATCGCAGGAGGTGAGGTCGACCTTATGCGGCATGGCGTGACCTCCGCGTCGTCGCGGCGCACGGTGCTACACGCCTGATCTCATTTGAGCGATGAGCAGAAGCAGTCGTCGATAGGATCGTTGCGCCTACAGCCAATGGGTGCCTTACGGTGTGGGGAGGGGCGAGCTGACAAGCCGTCCACCGGGCTAAGGCTGGAGACACTCGCAACGTGCCTCGCTTGGACGCTGGAACCAATGTAGCCGCAGCGCATTATTTGTTCCGTTCACTAGTAGACAGAGGAACAGCCGTGATCGCCTCTTCTGAGCGGCCCAACAACAACTTGTTGCGAGCACTGAGCCCAAGCGATTTCGAGCTCGTGCGTCCGCATCTGAGGTGCGAGACCCGGGCCGCCGGCGATCTGTTGTATCGCCCCGGCGATCACGTTGGCAGCGCGTTCTTCCCGTGCGGGCCGAGCCTCGTCTCCTATGAGGTGACCGACGGCGACGGCCGCGGCGTCGAGACGGTGCTGGTCGGGCGCGAAGGCGCGGTCGGCGGCATCGTCAGCTCCGGTTTCCTGCCGGCGTATTGTCTGATCGTTGTCAAGTTCGAGGGCCCGTTCGTCCGCATGCCGATCCTCAACATTCAGGCCGCCAAGGATCGGTCGCCGAGCTTCAAGGCCTTTTTCGCGCGCTACGCCGACTGTCTGATGGCGCAGATGTTTCAATCGACCGCGTGCAACGCGATCCATTCGATCGAGCAGCGCACCGCGAAGTGGATCGCGGCGGCGATGGACCGCACCGGCGACAGCATGGTGCCGCTCACCCATGAACAGCTCGCCGCGATGATGGGCGTCGGCCGCAGCTACACCAGCCGCGTGCTGCAGGCATTTCGCCAGGAGGGCATTCTCACGACGCGGCGCGGCGCCCTGATCGTTGACGATGCCGATAAGCTGCGGTCGCGGGCCTGCCGCTGCAATGATGCGGTGAAGGAGCACTTCGACGTGGTGCTGCGCGGCGTCTATCCCGAGCCGGACGACGCTGCCGCGTAGCTTCGCCGGAGCGCCTCAGCGCGCCGGTGCGCGCTTCAGGTGCAGGTAGCCGGGATCGAATTCGCCGATCTTGGCGAGCCCCTGCCAGTTGCGGATCGTCAGCACCCCATAGCGGAAGTCCATCGTCTTCGACGCCCGCAGCGACGAGATGGTGCGGTTGACGGTCGCGATCGCCATGCCCAGCGTGTCGCCGAGCTGGGCGAGGCTGATCGGGAGCTGCATCGAGTTACCGTCGGTCAGCTTCGAGACCTCGGCGCGGTAGAACAATTCGCAGAACAGGTGCGCCATCCGCGCCTTCATCGTCCGGGCCGAATTGTTGGTGATCGCTTCGCGGAAAATCGCCGCGTCCACAAGGGTTTCGCGCCAGATCGCAAAGCCGAGCCCGGGCCGGGCTTCGAACATCCGCAGGATCTCCCGATGCGGGATGATCGCCGTCACCGCGTGCCCAATCGCACACAGCGAATGATCCATCCGCTCCAAAAAAACCCCCTGCGCATCCGGCAGGTCACCGACCATGTGAAACGACAGGAATTGGCGGCGGCCGTTTCGCTGCAAATGATACCGTCCGACCATGCCTTCGACGACGAGCGCGGCGCCCTTCGGCGTTTCGCCTTGGCGGATCAGATCCTCGCTGCTCTCGAGCTCCCGCAGCGTAAAACTCAAATTGCGGATCGCGGTGAGGTCATCGGCCGACAGACGGGAATGCTCGCGCAGTTTGTCGATCAGCACGCGATGGACATCCTTCATGGTCCGCCTTTCAAGTTAGATCATCTGATAGGGTTGATGGAACTTGGGGGCTTCAACTCCGAGAGGCGGCAGAGGTTGCTATTTTTTTGGACGCCGGGCGGTAGCGGTCGTCGTCGCTTGCGAGGCATGGCTCCGACGTGCTCTGTCGGACGGATCATGACTGCGCGAGGATGACCGATGAGCGACTTCAGCCGGCTGTGGCTGGTGCGGCATGCGCCGGTGGATGGGCCAAAGGGCGTGATTCACGCTCCCGACGCGCCGGTCGATCTCGGCGACACTGCGGTGCTCGCTGCGCTCTGCGAGCAACTGCCGCACGATGCGACGGTGGTCGCAAGCCCCAGCCGGCGCACGCGCGAGACCGCCGCAGCACTCCGCTTCGATGCGATGCTCGACCCCGATTTCCGCGAGCAGGATTTTGGCAGCTGGACCGGGCGCCGTCACGACGATCTGTCGCGCGAACTCGGCCCTACCTACGATGCATTCTGGCAGGATGCGGCGCGCTTGGCGCCGCCGGGCGGCGAGAGCTTCGTCGATCAGATCGAACGGGTGCGGCGCGGTCTGGCGCGGCTGCCCGGTGGTGACGTCGTGCTGGTGGTACACTCCGGCACCATTCGCGCCGTGCTGGCGATTGCCCTTAAGACATCCCCCGAGGCTGCGCTGAGCTTTGTGATCGATCCGCTGTCGCTGACGCAGATCGACCGGCTGGGCTCGTCCGGTTGGCGGATCGTCTGGGTCAATCGCGTAGTCGGTTAGGCTGGCCGTTTAGAACGAAGCCTTTTTGCTTGCACAGGCTGCAGCCCCGTGCTCTGGTTTTGACGTCTTCGGTGCCTCGCGTGCGAGGTGAAACTGGGAATACGGTGCGGTGTTTTTCGCCAAATCCGTAGCTGCCCCCGCAACTGTAAGCGGATCTGTCCGGATCATATGCCACTGACGCCATCGGCGTCGGGAAGGCGATCCAGACGACATCCGTGAGCCAGGAGACCGGCCGAAGACGGAAGCATCTAACCGATCGACGGCGGGTCGAGAGCGGAGCAGCGATGACCGAATTCTCTTAGCAGGCAAAGCCGCGCGCGGCGCAGGAGCAGCGTCACGCGACGCTTGGCATCGCCTAGCACTCATCCCCCTTCAATCAGAATCAGCCACAGCGCCGCTGCGATCGAGCTGGCGGCCCATTGCTGCGGCGCGAGGGAACGGTCATGGAGCCGAAAGACACAACGACCAACGAAGCCTTTAAGGGCTTCACCAACGAGGCCTGCCCGTTTCTGCCGTGCCATCGCGGCGTCGAGCGGGAATTCAACTGCCTGTTCTGTTACTGCCCGCTGAGCGCCTATCAGTGCCCCGGCCCCTACAAGACCTTCGTCGATCGCAATGGGCTGACGCGCAAGGATTGTTCGGACTGCACCCTGCCGCACAACGGCTATCGGCGCTCTTGGAATTTTATCCAGCGCTGGCTGGAGCGGCCGGTGCCATGGGATAGCCAGCCCCAGGATCCGCGCCGTCTCAAGCGCGAAGTCTCGGAAAGCGGCGACTGAACACTGCCGGCGCCTCCGCACCGCTGAATTGCAGCAGTAGCGGAGGCGCCTGCATTGTTCGCGTTAGAGCGAGCGAGCGATCAGCAGCTTCATCACCTCGTTGGTGCCGCCGTAGATCTTCTGGATCCGCGAGTCGATGAACATCCGGCCGATCGGATACTCCTGCATGTAGCCGTAGCCGCCGTGCAGTTGCAGGCACTCGTCCACGGTCTCGACCTGCTTCTGCGTCGTCCACCATTTCGCCATCGAGGCGGTGACGGCGTCGAGATTGCCGGCGATCAGCTGCACCAGGCAGTAATCAACGAACACCCGCGCGATGAAGGCTTCGGTCTTGCGCTCGGCGAGCGCGAAGGCGGTGTTCTGGAATTCGATGATCGGCTGGCCGAAGGCTTTGCGTTCCTTGGTGTAGTCCGAGGTCAGAGCGACCGCGCGTTCCATTGCCGCCACCGCGCCGATCGCGATGATCAGCCGCTCCTGCGGCAGCTGCTGCATCAGCTGCACGAAGCCCTTGCCCTCTTCGCCGCCGAGCAGGTTCTGCTTCGGCGTGCGGGCATTCTCGAAGAACAGTTCGGAGGTGTCGGAGGCGTGCAGGCCGATCTTGTCGAGGTTGCGGCCGCGCTTGAAGCCGGGGTTGTCCTTGGTCTCCAGTACGATCAGCGATAGCCCCTTGGCGCCTGCGCCGCCGGTGCGGGCAACCACGATGATCAGGTCGCAGTTCTGGCCGTTGGTGATGAAGGTCTTCTGGCCGTTGATGACATAGTCGTCGCCATCGAGCTTGGCGGTGGTGCGCACGCTCTGAAGGTCCGAGCCGGTGCCGGGCTCGGTCATCGCGATTGCGCCGATCAACTCGCCGCGCGCCATGCCGGGCAGCCAACGCCGCTTCTGCTCTTCCGAGCCGTAGTTGAGGATGTAGTGCGCCACGATGCCGCTCGACACGGTGACGCCGGACAGCGCGTCGGGGACGATCTTCTCCATGTCCTCATAGACCGCGGCATCGTAGGCGAAGCTGGCGCCGAGCCCGCCATACTCTTCCGGAACGCTGGGCAGCAGCGCCCCCATCTCGCCGAGCTTCAGCCAGGCCGAGCGATCGACCATCTTCTGCTTGCGCCACTTGTCGCCATGGGGTGCGAGGTCCTTGGCGAGGAATTTGCGAAACTGGTCGCGGAACGTGTCCAGCTCTTCGGTCATCCAGGGTGATCGGTATTCCATGTTTCCTCACTCGAATGGGCGGCCGCTTGGCACGGCGCATCGCCCGCTGATCTAAGCCAGTTCGGCGGTGCAGGATAGACGTTGCGACCGCCGTATCTTGCGGCGTGTCGCTGCAGGCGGCTGCGCTGTTCGCAGCCGCAGCATCCGCGACGATGGAGGGCGCTCAGGTGGCGCTGTCGATCAGGCTTTCAAGCAGCCGCTTCAGCTCGGCAGTGGCCTTGTCGCCGTAGTTTTCGGCGATATGCGCCTCTTGGCTCAGCGCCAACGTATTGAGACGCTGGGTCAGAGCTTTGCCGCGGTCGGAGGTGTACATCAGCACCTTGCGGCGATCCTCCGGATCCTGGACGCGATACACCAGCGAATCCGAAACCATTCGGTCGATCATCTTGGTCAGGGTCGGATGATTGAGCAGCACCGCCTCGGCGAGTTCGCCCATCGAATGGCCCTTGCCGTCGGACAGCACCTTGAGGATGCGCCATTGCTCGACCGGCACCCCTTCGCTGCGTAGCCGTGCTTCGAGCTGGCGGTTGATCTCCCGATTGGCCTGCGCCAGCAGATAGGCGAGGTGCTCGGTGATCGGCGGATTGCGGGTCGGCGATTTGGCCACGATGAGACTTTATCGTTCCGTCTGAGTGAATCGGATGCGCAGTTTGCTGCATCTATATGCACAGCAATCCTTGAAGATTCAATATTTTCGAATAGCATCGATCGTCGAACCCGGGGAGGGGACTTCGGCGGGGATCACCCGCACCAGGCAGGAGAGGGCGTGCTTTCGGCTGTCGATCTCGGACATAGTGGCGCCTATGGAGTGCCGCCGCTCGGTTTTCTCGAGCGCGGCGCGCTTACCGATGCGCGTTGGGTGGAAGGGCCGGGAGACGGCGGCGGCGCGGCCTCGCGCCGCGCACGCAACAAGCTTCGCGTTGCGAATTTCGTCACCTTCCAGGGCTCGCCTGGGCTGTGGGGGCCGGCCTCGACCAATGCGGCGCTGCTCGCGGCTGCGGAAATCAACAAGCGCGGCGGCATCCTGGGCCGCGAGGTCGAACTGGTGTTCAGCGATGCCGGCGGTCCGATCGAGGACGTCGCTCGGCGGGTCGCTCTGGCGGTCGACTACGACGACGTCGATATCGTGATGGGCTCGCACATCAGTGCAGTGCGGGTAGCACTGCGGAACGCCATCCGAGGTCGCGTGCCCTATATCTACACGCCGGTCTATGAAGGCGGCGAGCGTGCTCCCGGCGTGATGGCGATCGGGGAGACGCCGCGCTGGCAGAGCCGGCCGGCGATCGACTGGCTGGCCCAGGAGAGAAGGGCGCAGCGCTGGTACCTGATCGGCAGCGATTACGTCTGGCCATGGCTGTCGCATCGCGCTGTCAAGAAGTACATCAAGGAGGCGGGCGGCAAGGTGGTTGGTGAGGAGTTCGTGCCGCTCGGCGAGGACGATCACGAACGGCACCTCGACCGGATTCGCGCCGCTCGACCCGATGTCGTACTGATTTCGCTGATCGGCAACGACAGCGTGACGTTCAATCGTTCCTTCGCCGAAGCTGGGCTTTCGAGCCATATCCTCCGGTTGGCCGGTGCGATGGACGAGACGGTGCTGCTGGGCATCGGCGCGGACAATACCGAGAATCTGTTCTGCGCCTCGGGCTATTTCGGCTGCTACGACTGCGCTGCCAATGATGCGTTTCGCGATTCTTATCGCCGGATGTTCGGGGCGACCGCGCCGCCGATCGGGTCGGTCGGGCAGTCCAACTATGAAGGTTTGCGATTTCTGGCGACGATTGCCGAAAAGGCGCAGACGCTGCAGGCCCGCTCGCTGCTGCAGGCAGCGCGCAATGTTGTGTACCAGGGCGGCCGCGGCGACGTGACGATCAGGGACGGCCGTGCACGGATGACGATGCACCTTGCCGAGGCCGACGGCCTGGATTTCAAGCTGCTCCGCACCTTCTAGACGGCGCCACTCGCGTTCGCGCTATTCAGTCGCAAAATAATACTTGAAACGGAAAATATTTCCGTATGTATTATCGCTGTGACGCGGCGCCGTTCGCGCGAGCCGCTCCAGGCCTTCCCCGGGCCGCATCGCCGATCCGCCTACGCGCAGGAGAATGATCTTGGCCGTTTCGCTTCCCACCCCGACGCAGCTTCTCGAAGTCGCCGATCAGTGCGGCCTGTCGCTCACCGACGAGGACATCGTCTCGTTTCGCGGGCTGATGCAGCCGTCGATCGATGCCTACAATGTTGTTGCGGCGCTGCCCGACGAAGTGCCCTTGGTGAAGTACCCGCGCACGCCCGGCTACACACCGGGCCCGGACGAGAACCAGCGTAATGCCTGGTATCGCAAGGCGAGCGTGCAGGGCGCGTCCTCAGGCAAGCTCAAAGGCAAGACGGTCGCGCTGAAGGACAACATCATGCTGGCCGGCGTGCCGATGATGAACGGTTCTTCGACGCTCGAAGGCTACGTGCCGGACTTCGACGCCACCGTCGTCACCCGTATCCTCGACGCCGGCGGCGAGATTCTCGGCAAGACGCATTGTGAGCATTTCTGCATGTCCGGCGGCAGCCACACCGGCTCCAATGGCCCAGTGCACAACCCGCACAAGATGGGCTATTCGGCCGGCGGCTCGTCCTCAGGTAGCGCTGTGGTGGTGGCGCTGGGGGAGGCCGATATGGCGATCGGCGGCGACCAGGGTGGCTCGATCCGGATGCCGTCGTCATTCAGCGGCACCTATGGCATGAAGCCGACCTGGGGTCTCGTTCCTTACACGGGCATCATGCCGATCGAGATCTATGTCGATCACACCGGGCCGATGACGGCTAACGTCGAAGACAACGCGCTGCTGCTCGAAGTGCTCGCCGGCGACGACGGTTACGACCCTCGTATCCGCGCACCCAAGGTGCACGAGTACACCACGGCGCTCGGCCAAGGCATCAAGGGCATGAAGATCGGCATCGTCCGCGAAGGCTTCGAGCAGCCCGGCGGAGAGCCTGCAGTGAACGAAAGCGTCCGCGAGGCCGCCAAACGCCTCGCTGGTCTCGGCGCCACCATCGAGGAAATCTCGATCCCGGCCCACAATCTGGCCGGCGCGGTGTGGATGCCGATCGGCACCGAGGGCATGACCCAGACCATGATGGTAGGGGATGGCTACGGCCTCAGCCGCCCGGATCTTTACTCGACGACGCTGATGAAGGCGCATCGCGGCTGGCGCGGCCAGGCGGACTCCCTGTCCGAGACCACCAAGATGATGCTGTTGCTCGGCACCTATATCAACAACACCTTCGGCCCGCGTTACTACGGCAAGGCCGTCAACATCTCGCGGCGCATCACCGCCGCCTACGATGCGGCGCTGGCAAATTTCGATCTTCTGCTGATGCCGACGACGCCGATGAAGGCAACGCCGTTGCCGGCACCGAACGCCCCCCGTGAGGAAGTGATCGGTCGCGCATTCGAGATGATCACCAACACTGCGCCATTCGACATCACCCATCATCCGGCGATGTCGATCCCCTGCGGCATGGTCGATGGCCTGCCGATCGGCCTGATGCTGGTCGGCAAGCACTTCGATGAACCGACGATCTACCGTGCGGCTCATGCGTTCGAACAGTCGGGCGACTGGAAGACGATGTAGCACGCGCGATGCCCGTCAGCCGGTAACGCCGAATGGAAAACCTGTTCGCCGCCCTGTTCGAAATCCTGAGCTTCGGGTCCATCGTCGTGCTGGTGGTGCTGGGGCTCGGGATCATCGCCAGCATGATGGGCATCTTCAACTTCGCGCAGGGGGAGTTCGTCCTGCTCGGTGCCTACGTCACCTACCTGGCCCACACCGCCGGCCTGCCGGTCTGGACCGGCATGGTCGCGGCGCCGTTCGTGGTCGGGGCGTTCGGATTGATGCTCGAACGGCTGATCGTGCGGCGGTTCTACGCCGCGCCGATCGTGGCGATGCTCGGTACCTATGCGCTCGGCCTGATCATCCGCGAGATCGTGCGCGGCCTGATCGGTGGCCTCTACATCTCGGTGCCGGAGCCTGTCGGTGGTTCGATCACCATCGGTGACATGCATCTGTCGACATGGCGGCTGGTGATCGTGATCGTCACCGCGCTGGTGATGATTGGAAGCTATCTGCTGTTGTCGCGCACCTCGTTCGGCCTGCGGGTCCGCGCCTCGCTTGAGAACCCGGCGTTGGCGCGTGCCTCCGGCATCTCCACCAACGCAATCTATGGTGCCACCTTTGCTTTCGGTGCGGCACTGGCCGGCCTCGCCGGCGCCCTGATCGTTCCGGTGTTCTCGCTATTCGCCGATCTCGGGCTGCGCTTCCTGATCCAGGGCTTCATCGCCGTGATGGTCGGCGGCGTCGGGTCCTTCGCCGGGCCGGTGGCCGGCGCCGGCATCATCGGCACGCTGTCGGCGGCGCTGCCCTGGGTGATCCAGCCGGTGATCGCCGACGTCCTCGTGTTTGTGCTCGCCATCATCTTCATCAAATTCCGGCCGCAGGGCCTCGTTTCGGGAAAAGGGATCTAGCCTGATGTCCAGCGACTTCAGCTTTCAGCTCGACCGCCGCCGCTTCCTCTCCAGCTTCGCCTTTGCCAGCACCGCCATTGCTACCGGCGTCGGAAGCTGGGTGATCCCGGCCGATTGGGCCAATGCCGCCGAAGGTCCGATCAAGGTCGGCGTCGCCACCGACATCACGGGGCCGATGGGCTACGCCGGTAATGCGGACGCCAACGTCGCCAAGATGGTGGTGAAGCAGATCAACGATGCCGGCGGTCTGCTCGGCCGGCCGCTCGAATTGCACATCGAGGATACAGCGTCGAACGAAGCGGTCGCGGTCGGCAATGTCCGCAAGCTGGTCCAGCGTGACAAGGTCGATGTCGTGCTCGGTGGCATCACTTCCTCGATGCGCAACGCCATCAAGGACGTTATCGTCGCCCGCGGCAAGACGCTGTACCTCTATCCGCAGCTCTATGAGGGCAAGGAGTGCACGCCGTATCTGTTCTGCACCGGTCCGACTCCGGCGCAGCAATGCGACGAGTTCATCCCCTGGCTGATCAAGAACGGCGGCAAGAAGTTCGCGCTGCCGAGCGCCAACTATGTCTGGCCGCACACCCTCAACGTCTATGCCAGGAAGGTGATCGAGGCCAATGGCGGCGAGGTGGTGCTTGAAGAGTATTACCCTCTCGACCAGATCGACTTCTCGTCCACCGTCAACCGCATCATTTCCAACAAGGTCGACGTGGTGTTCAACACCGTGATTCCACCTGGTGTCGGTCCGTTCTTCAAGCAGCTCTATGAAGCGGGTTTCCTGAAGAACGGTGGTCGGCTCGCCTGCGTGTATTACGACGAGAATACGCTCGGCATCAATCAGCCGGCGGAGATCGAAGGCCTGGCGAGCTGCCTAGATTACTTCAAAGCGCTTGCGAAGGACGATCCGGTCAGCGCCAAACTGCAGGCCGAATACGACAAGGCCTATCCGGGCAACTTCCTATTTGCGGCCGGCAGCGCCGCCACCGGCACCTATCGCGGCCTCAAACTGTGGGAGGCGGCTGTGAAGGAAGCGGGCAAGATCGACCGCGACGGCGTCGCCGCGGCGCTTGACCACGCCAAGATCACCGAAGGTCCCGGTGGCCCGGCCGAGATGGTGCCCGGCAAGCGCCATTGCAAAATGAAGATGTACACCGCGGTCGCCAAGAGCGGCAGCTACGAGATCGTCGCGCGGAGCGAAGGTCTGGTCGACCCGAAGGAATGCTGATGCGGTCACCAGCGTCTCGCCCAGCCAAAATCCAAATACCGCGCCGTGTGGGCGCGCACGGACGTCACCTCTCTGAGCGCGCGGGTGGGTGATTGCATATGGATGAATTGTTCGGCCGCTGCATCCACCACGCGTCGTCCCGGCGCAGGCGGGGACCCATAACCCCTGGCGCTTCAAGTAAGGAGAATGTCTCTGCCTCTGGGTTCCAGTCGAGAGACTGCGGCGTATGGGCCCCCGCCTGCGCCGGGACGACGTGCGGAGAGGCAACGCCGGAATCCCGCATCAGTACCCGGCGCGAGTGCCTGTGCGTTCGCTTTGCAGCACCCGCTGCGTCCCATCCGATACGCGGGGCGGCTCGATGACTGAAGCTTCCTCGACTTTCGATACGGTCGCGCCGCCGCGCACCCGGCGCCGCCGCGCGGTGTTGCCGGTCATCGAGATCGTGATGCTCGCGGCGTTCCTGCTGCTGCCGCTGGTGCTGCAGGACTACCTCACCGTGTTCATGACGCGGGTGCTGATCCTGTGCCTGTTCGCGCTGTCGTTCGACCTGGTGTGGGGCTACGCCGGGATCATGAGCTTTGGCCAGGCCGTGTTCTTTGGCGGCGCCGGCTACGGCGTTGCACTGCTTGGTCGCGATCTCGGCATCTCCTCGACGTTGCTGGTGGTGCCAGCCGGCGTGCTGATCGGGTTCGCGCTGGCGCTGCTGATCGGCGGCTTTCTGCTGCTTGGACGCAATCCGTCGAGCGTCATCTTCGTGTCGCTCGGGACGCTGACCGCATCCTATGCGTTCGATCGGCTGGCGCGCGGCTGGTACTATCTCGGCGGCCAGAACGGCATCCCGTCGATCCCGCAGATGACGATCGGCAGTTACGAACTGGGCGAGGGCCCGGTGTTCTATTATCTGGCACTGGCGATCTTGTTTGCGGTGTATCTCGGTTGCCGCTTTCTGGTGCGGTCACAGTTCGGGCTGGCGTTGGCCGGCCTCCGCGAGAATGAGCAGCGTATCGCCTTCTTCGGCTACAAGGTTCAGCATCTCAAGGCGATCGTGTTCTCGCTCGGTGGAGCGATTGCGGGGCTCGCCGGCAGCCTCTACGCCTTCCACGAGGGATTCGTCTGGCCCAACATGCTCGGCGTGGTGATGTCGACCCAGGTGGTGTTGTACGTACTGTTCGGCGGCTCCGGCACGCTGATCGGCGCGGTGATCGGCACCGTGGTGATCGAGATTGTGTCGTTCTGGCTGTCCAATTCCTACCAGGACATCTGGCCGATCATTCTCGGCGCCTTGATGTTGCTGGTAATCCTGTTCCGTCCCGCCGGACTGATCAGCCTGGTCGTCGGCCACAGCGAACGGATCGGCAGCTTCGGCCGGCCGCCAAAGCCCCGCCATAAGGAGCGCGGCCATGGCCCTGCTTGAAGCGCGCGGCATGAAAAAGGTGTTCGGCAAGCTCACTGCGCTGAACGGGGCCGAACTGACGGTGCAGCCGAATGAGTTTCACGGTCTGATCGGGCCCAACGGGTCTGGCAAGAGCACGATGATGAAATGCATCGCTGGAGCAGAAGTGCCCACCGAGGGCCGCGTCGGCTTCGACGGCATCGACATCACGTCGGCGTCGCCTGCCGAGCGCGCCCGCGCCGGCATGAGTCTGAAATTCCAGATCACCTCAGTGCTGCCGGCGCTGACGTTGTACGACAACGTGCTGCTTGCGTTGCAGGGCCAGACTGCGCTCACCAAGCTGATGTTCTCGCAGACCCGCGGCCTGCTGCACGACAAGGTGATGGCCATGCTGGAGCAGTTCCGGCTGGTCGATCGGGCCAGTGAGCATGCTTCGGCGCTGTCGCACGGCCAGCAGCAATGGCTGGAGATCGCCATGGCGCTGGCGCCGGACCCGAAACTGCTGCTGCTCGACGAGCCCACCGGCGGCATGAGCCTGGAAGAGCGCCGTGTCACCGGTGAGCTGTTGGCGCCGATCAAATCGCGCTGCTCGCTGGTGATCGTCGAGCACGATCTCGATTTCATCCGCGACATTTGCGATCGCCTCACCGTGCTGGATCAGGGCGCAGTCCTCGATACCGGAACTGTCGAGCAGATCCAGGCGAGCCCGAAGGTCCAGGAGGTGTATCTGCGCCGTGCTTGAGGATCATTATCTCGACATTCGCGACCTCGACACCGGCTACGGCCGCAGCCAGGTGCTGTTCGGCGTGTCGCTGTCCGCGCCGTGGCGCGGCGGCGTCGCCATTCTCGGCCGCAACGGCGCCGGCAAGACCACGCTGATGAAGGCGATCATGGGCGAACTGCCGGCCAAGCGCGGCAGCGTCTCGCTGGATTCGCGCGACGTCACCAAGCTGCCGACCGAGCAGCGCGTCCGCGCCGGCTTCGGCTACGTGCCGCAGGACCATCCGGTGTTCGCCCGGCTGTCGATCCGCGACAATCTGGCGGTCGGGGCGCTGACCAACAAGGACAGCCGCGCGGTCGACCGCGTGCTGGAGATGTTCCCGAAGCTCGGCCAGCGGCTCGATCAGGCGGCCGGGACGTTGTCCGGCGGCGAGCGCAAGATGCTGGCGATCGGTCGCGCGATGCTGTCGGAGCCGAGCGTGCTGCTGCTCGACGAGCCGACCGAAGGGGTGTGGATCGGCGTGATCGAGGAGATCACCGACCGGCTGATTGCGCTCGCCAAGGAAATCGCGGTGGTGATCGTCGAGCAGCATCTCGATCTGGCGCTGCGCGTCGCCGACCACGCCTTCGTGCTCGATCGCGGACGCGTCGCTCTCACCGGCACAGCTGATGAAGTCCGCAACAATCCGCGGCTGCTGCAATATCTGGCGCCGTAGCGGCGCTGAGATCTTCTCCGTCATTGTGAGCGAAGCGAAGCAATCCAGAGATCCGGGCAAAGAGCTGGATTGCTTCGTCGCTGCGCTCCTCGCAATGACGGATAGGTTTGAAGGCTAGTTCGACGAGGCGGACGGAAGTCCCACAAACTGTCCGATTAGCCGCAGCACCTCGTCCGGCCGGTCGTGCTGGAGCCAGTGGCCGGCGTCGGCGACTATCTCGGCGCGAACGTCCTTGAAGGTGCGCGAAGCCTCTGCCGCCTGGGCCGGATCGATGAAGCTCTCGCCGGCGAACAGCAGCAGCGTCGGGCAAGTGATCTGCGCCCATAGTTCGGCGTATTCCTGCGGCGCGAGCCGGTGCGGCGCCGTCACCCGTTGATACGGGTCGAATTTCCACGAATAGCTGCGGTCGTCGTTGCGGCGCGCCCCATGGGTGGCCAGATGCAACGCCAGCTCCGGCGTCAGTCGCTTGTTGTGTGCGCGCATCTGGGCCGCAGCGTCGGCGATCGTTGCGTAGCGGCGCGGCTCGCGGCCTTCCAGCCGCTCCAGCTGCCCGAGCCATTTGATCATCCGCTCGTGGACCGCAGCCATCTTTGCGTCAGGTCGGGTCGTGACGCCGTCGAGCACAACGAGCCGATTCACCTTCTTTGGAAACGTGCCCGCATACAGCATCGCGATCATCCCGCCCATCGAATGACCGATCACGGTCGCAGGTGGAGCATCGGCCAGCGGTGGCAGGCGGGTCAGGTCATAGACGTATTCCGGCAGCGCGTAGCTGCCGCCGCGCGCCCAGTCGGAATCGCCGTGGCCCCGCAGATCCGGCGCGATCACGTGAAAGTGCGGCTTTAGCGCGTGGGCGAGGCCATCCCAACTTCGGCCGTGGTCCTTGCCGCCATGAATCAGCAGCAGCGGCGGCGCGGCGGCGTTGCCCCAGTCCCAATAGTGCAGGCGCAGGCCGTGGGATTGATAGAAGTGGCTTTGTGGTTGTTGCATTGTTATTTTTTCGAGCGTTTCCACGGCTGCAATAGCCCGAGCCGGTGACCGCTTCAATGCCCTGCTTGCTGGGACGTCCCGTGAGGGATCCTCATCGGCGCAAGCCGACGGGCTGACAATCTGTTGCAACACGGGTATGGAGGGGCTTCGAATATCGCTGCGTGGAGAGCGCGCGGTCGACGTCGCAGACCTCGTGCATGCGTCTTCAGCGTCCATCATGAATTGAGCGGAGATCCCTTGATGGCTGCGGCCAGCGGAGCCCGAAAGACCTCTCCGGCGCTGAGGCGTGTCGATACCCGCGAGCTACGCGAAAATGCCGTGGTAGCGGCCGAGTTTCTGAAGACGCTGTCGAACGTGTCACGGCTGATCATGCTGTGTCAGCTCGCCGAAGGCGAGAAGTCGGTGTCGGAACTCACCGAGCTGCTCGACGAACGGCAGCCGACGGTGTCGCAGCAGCTCGCGCGGCTGCGCAGCGAAAAGCTGGTGCAGGCACGGCGCGAGGGGCAGCAGGTGTTCTATTCTTTGGCCAGCGAAGAGGTCCGCAGCCTGATCTTGGCGTTGCACGCCACCTTCTGTCGCAAGGATCGCGACAAGGACAGACCCGCGGCAGCCTCGCGCGCGAAGCCCACGTCCGCGCCACGCCGTAAGCGCCAGAGCGTCGACGCCTGAACGGCGCGCTGCTTCAGTCAGCCGGCTTGCGGCCGAACAAGCGCTGAAACAGGCCCGGCGGTTTCGAGCCCTGCACGGTCGGAAAGCCGGCCTTGCGCCACGACAGAATGCCGCCGCCGAGCACGTAAGGCTCACATACGCCGCTCGCCTTGGCTTCGATCTGGCCAGCATACATCCGCGTCCGTCCGCCGGAATGGCAGAAAAAGATCGCCTTGCGTCCCTGCACTGCGCCGAGATCGCCGTGCTTGAAACCAGTCAGCGGCAGTTCGATCGCGCCGTCGATATGTTCGCGGGCAATCTCGTGGCGCTCGCGCACGTCGACCAGCACAGCACCACCTTCGGTCACGAGGCGGTGGGCTTCGATCGGCGAAATCGTCTTCACGCTCATGGGCCATTCGTCTCCATTTTGTTGGCTGAGCGCCGATGCGGCTATCAGCGGAATGTCGTCAGATAGTGACGTTCGAATAAGCGCTTCAGCCAATGAAACAGCTTCATCTTCGGTCCGACGAAGTTGGAGCGCTGATTGCGAAACACCAGCATGCCGGAGTCGAGCATATCGACGATGCAGACCAGCTCCGGCTTGAAGCGAGTGATCGGTTGCTGTCCCGATTCGATCGCGGCGATGTTGGCCGCAACCGCAATCGCCTGCAGATCGGCCTGATGCGCCTGCTTTGGCATCCAGTCCGGGCCGGGGAATGAACCGGCGTCGCCGGCGACCCAGACGTTGGGCTGCCCCTCCACCCGGCACAGCTCGTCCGCCTTGATCATGCCACCGGCCGATAGCGGCAGATCGGTGTTCTCGAGCCAGGCCGGACCGGTCAGACCCGGCATGAACAGGATCAGGTCGGCGTCGATCTCGCCGCCGTCGAGCACCACTTTTCGTTCTTCGAACCGCAGGATCTTGCGGCCGAGTCGGGTCGCGATGCCGCGGTTTTTCATTTCCTGCAGCAGGCCGTCGACCGCGCGCTCGCCGAGCCGCGCGCCGGGGCGTGGCGCGGGGCTGAAGAACACGATCTCGAAGCCCGGCCGCTTTCCTTGCCGGCGCAGCAGCGCGTCGATGATGAACAGGAACTCGAACATCGGCCCGCCACGCATCGCGCCGGGCTCGTTCGGATTGGTGGCAAAGCCGACCGCGATGGTGCCGCCCTTCAGCGCGTCGAGCCGACGCCCGATCTCTTCGCCGATCTTGATGCCTTCGCACGGGATCAGCGCGTGCTCGATACCCGGCAATTTGCGGATGAAGCGGCCGCCGGTCGCAATGATCAGATGATCGTTACGCAGTTCGCCGCGGTCGGTGACGACCATGCGGCCACCGTCCTTCAGGCCTGTGGCGGAGGCTTCGACGAAATCGATCCGGTGTTTGGTCAAGAAATTGTCGAGTGGCACCTTCAGCCGCTCTGCTTGACGGAGGCCGGCGGGAATCCAGATCGAGCTCGGCAGGAAGTGCAGCTCCCGTCGCGGCGATATCATCGTGATTGCGGCGTCGATGTTATGCTTGCGCAACTCGCGGGCGGCGGTGAGGCCGGCAAAGCCCGAGCCGATGATGGTGATGTTGCGCATCCTCGCGTATCCTCGTTGGCGCGCGCCGTGTCGCTTCCGGGCGATCCGTCGCATGGCGATGAACCGGCGGTCTGTGACGATGTCACCGCGGCAGCGCGGCCGATCGGGCATCAAGGAAGCAGCATTGCGAAGGCGCGCGTGCTGCCGCCAAGCTGGCGCATCAGTGCAGCGTGTTGGAAGGAGAACCGGCCATCATGGCATCCGAACATTTCGACATGTGGGAGAGCCGTTTTTCCGCGGACGGCTATCTGTTCGGCACTGCGCCGAACGCTTTTCTGGCGTCGTGCCGTGATCTGCTGCCGAAGCAGGGGCGCGCGCTGGCGATCGCCGATGGTGAGGGCCGCAACGGCGTATTCCTGGCCGAATGCGGACTCTCCGTATTGTCGGTCGATTTCTCGCCGACTGCGCAGGCCAAGGCGCACAAGCTCGCAGCCGAGCGCGGCGTCACGATCGAAACCCGAACCGTCGATCTCTTGAGCTGGCAGTGGCCGAACGGATTCGACGTGATCGCCGGCATCTTCTTTCAGTTCGTCGAACCGGAGCGGCGCCCGCAGATCTTTCAACAGATCCGTGACGCGCTGAAGCCTGGAGGGCTCTTACTGATCGAGGGCTATCGCCCGAAGCAGCTCGTCTACAAGACCGGCGGTCCGAGCCGCGCCGAAAACCTCTACACCCGCGAACTGCTGGAGCAGGCATTCGGCGATTTCGACAATCTCAGCATTCGCGAGCACGATAGCGAGGTCGTCGAAGGCGCCGGTCACGCCGGACTATCGGCGCTGATCGATCTGATCGGATGGAAGCCAAAGTAACCGGCGTCTAATCATCCATCGCGCAACCGTCGAACACGCGCGGTCCGCCAGTCTGCAGCCCGAGCCAAGCGTGAACGGTGGCCTGATCGAAGCCGACTTCACGGCGGTCACCCGATTGCATCAGCGGGCGGCGGATCAGCAGCGGATCCTCGATCATCAGAGCGAGTGCCGCCTCCTCACCGAGCGCGGCGAAATCGATCGCGCCGGCTTTCACTTTCGGCGACGACTGGTTGAACCAGGCGATGAGCGGCTTGTCGCCGAAGAATGGCCGCAGCGTCTCGCGTGTCCACGGCTCGGCCAGCAGGTTGCGCACCTCGAGCTCGTGACCGGATGCGGTGAGCAGCGCCTTCTGTCGCGCGTTGCCGACGCAGCCGGGCTTCTCGTAGAACACGACTTTGGCCATTGCCGAAGGCTCCTTCAACAGATCGTCTTGTGCGCGTGCTGATCGGCACGCGCACTGCAGGCCGATGGCTCTGCCAGTCGCGGTGCGAGGCCGGCCCACCATGTCTCGATCGCTGCGCGGCTGCACGGCAGCTCCGCGCCCTCGTCGCCGATGAACTCGCGCCACGCGTCGGCGCATTTCTCCGGCACCGCGGTGAGGAGCGGCCGTTCGGCGACGATGGCCTCGGCAAATTCGTTGCGCAGACCCTTGCCGGTCGCTTCCTGCTTGGAGAATTTGTTGATCACCACCAGGGCGGCGCCGCTCGCGACCGCACGCGTCACGGCTTGGGCGGACTCGGCCAGGCCGCCGGCGTCGAGCTTGCACGATCCCGCGCCGCTGCCGAGCGTCTGCGAAATCCCGATCGCCTCGCCGGTCATCAGGTCGATCAGCTGCATGTCGATCTTCTTGCCGGCCGCGTCCTTGATGTTTCGCTGCACGATGCCGCCGAGCCGGTCTCCGGCCGCAAGCCGGGCGAATGCGAACTCCGCCAGCAGCGCGTCGACGTCGTCGTCGGCACGATAGATGATCGCGGCGATCCTTGGTGCCTCTGCGCTGCTGTCCGTCATCTCTGCACCCTCCAGTCGGTGTGCTCGTCGTGAGTTCAGCAAGTGCCGTGCCGGCTATTTGGCCGGCGCGTTCGCTTGCTATGCGATTGATTTGTCGATCGTTTCGCTCCGGCGAACCGGCTGCGAGCTTTGGTCGCAAACCTGACAGCGTTGTATAGTCATGGACATAACGATCCGAAGCGGAGATGTTGCGCCGGAACTGCCGCGCGTCAAATGCGCCGAACGACGATACCGGGGACCTGCCGTATGCCTGCCGCCACCACTGCCGAACTGGAGCGCCTGCTCGACGACGACGTGCCTTGCGGCGATTTGACGACCGAGGCGCTGGGCATCGGTGCGGCGTCCGGCGCGATGCAGTTCACCGCCCGCGATCCGATGGTGCTGGCGCTCGCCGAAGATGCCGCCGCGATCATCCGGCTGTGCGGCTGCAAGGTTGAACTCTCTGCTTCGTCCGGCAGTCGGCTCGCGGCGGGCGCGCCGATCCTGACCGCCCGCGGCAGCGCCTCGGGCCTGCTGCGCAGCTGGAAGGTGGCGCAGACGCTGATCGAGATTTGGTCCGGCGTCGCCACCACGGCGCGCGACATCGTCGATGCGGCCCGCGCGGTGTCGCCGACCATCGCGGTCGCCTGCACCCGCAAGAACACACCGGGCACCAAGCGGTTCGCGGTCGCCGCCGTGAAAGCCGGCGGCGCCACCATGCACCGGCTCGGCCTGTCGGAAACCGTGCTGGTGTTCGGCGAGCATCGCGGTTTTCTCGATGAGCCGCTGGCGGCCACGGTGTCTCGGCTGCGCGCCACGCTGCCCGAAAAGAAGCTGATCACCGAAGTGGCGTCGATCGATGCGGCCGTCACCGCGGCCGAGGCCGGGTTCGACGTACTGCAGCTGGAAAAGTTCGCTCCCGCGGATGTCGCGACTTTGATCCAGCAACTTGCCGCGCGGCCGTCGCGCCCGGTGGTCGCGGTTGCCGGCGGCGTCAATGCGGGCAACGCTGCGGCCTATGCCGAGGCCGGCGCTGAGGTACTGGTGACGTCGGCGCCGTACACAGCAAAACCGCGCGACGTGCAGGTACGGATCACGCCGGCGAAGTAATAATTGGCTGTAGGGTCGCGCCGTTCCACAAGCAAGGCGCGCTCCCTCTCCCGCTTGCGAGACCTCTGCGAAACTTGTTGATTTGGCGAGTTGGCAGCTGGAGGGGTGATGGCGTGATGCGATTTGGCTGCGAGCGGCGGTTTCGGCCGCCGTGGCCGGAGATTGGTCAGCGGATGGCGGCTGCGGTTCGCAGGTTGTAGGCGATCGAGATTAGATCGAGGTGGAATGCGTTGGCGGTGATGCCGGCGTAGCGCATGCGGGTGAAGCCGTAGCGGCCTTTGAGTTGCGAGAAGGTCCGTTCGATCGCCTGCCTCACGCGCCCGATCAGCTTGTTGCGTACGGCCTGCCATCGCGGCAGCGTCTTCTGGTGTTTGTTGCGACGATGCTGGATGCGATCCTTGATGCCACGAGCTTTGAGGGCTTGGCGGCGCGCACGCTTCTCGTAGGCCTTGTCGGCATAGACCGCCTTCTCGTCGCCGAGGACGAGATCGTCGGCGACTTGGCTCTCATACGTCTTCGCCCCGGTCAGTTTGCGGGCCCGGATCAGCCCCGATCCCTGATCGATTGCGATGTGCGCCTTGTAGCCGAAGAACAGCTGGCGCTTGGGGCCCTGCCTTGTCCAGTTGGCTTCCGGATCGTGTGACGAGCGGCTCTCGACCTCGCGCGGGGTCGATCCCGAGGCAGGCGTCCGCCCTGAACTTTGAACCAGGGTTGCGTCGATCAAAGTCCCTGTCTTCAAGACATATCCAGCCGCTTCGAGCTGCCGGAGAACTTCCTGAAACAGGGCGTCTCCCAGGCCGGCCTGCTGCAAGGCATTGCGAAACCGGCAAAGCGTCGTCTCGTCGGGTGTCTGCGCATCCAGCGCGAACCCGCAGAAGCGCCGGAACGAAACTCGGTCGAGCAGGGCCTCTTCGAGACCGGGGTCGGACAGTCCGTACCACTGCTGCAGCAACAAGGCTTTGAACATTGTCAGCGGCTCGTAGGGCGGCCGACCGGTCTCGCCCGGCCGCACCTTCCGGATCAGGACGGCAAGACGGCCCCAATCGAGCAGGCCCGAAATGCGCTCCAGCCGCTCGTTGCGCCCAAAGCCCGCCGGCAGCAAAGCCTCAATGAAACTGTCCTGCGCCATCCCGTTCACCTCCGACTAAGCGCAAGTGAATCACATCTGGATAGAACAGTCAGGTTTTGCAGAGGTCTCGCTTGCGGGAGAGGGCTGGGGTGAGGGCCTCCGGGGCAGTGAGTTTGCCACTCGCGGAGAGGAGTGCCCTCACCCGCCGCGCTTCGCGCGTCGACCTCTCCCGCAAGCGGGAGAGGTTGCGCTGCCGCTGGGGCGAGAGTGTGCTAACTCCGCGCATGACGATGCCTATTGACGCGAGGCCTTGATCTTTCAATTCGTGGACTACGACCTTGCGTAACTCGCCGCCCGGTCCGCGATTGTCTCGCGCAGCACCGTCTTCTGGATCTTGCCGTTGGCGTTTCGGGGCAGGGGTGTGGTGCGGATGATGATGCTCTCGGGGACTTTGTAGTCCGACATCCGCGCCGCGCAGTAGGCGGCGACGTCGCGTTCGTTCAGGCTGGCGCCTTCGCTCGTCACCACGATGGCGTTGACGCGCTCGCCGAGCACCGGATCTGGCGTTCCGATGATCGCGGTCTCCAGCACACCTTCGATGCCGCAGATCACGTTCTCGACTTCGGCCGAGAAGATCTTGAAGCCGCCGCGGTTGATCATGTCCTTCTTGCGGTCGAACACGCGAACGAAGCCGTCCTGGTCGATCGAGCCGATGTCGCCGCTGCGCCAGTAGCCGTTCACAAACTCCTTGGCGTTTGCGTCGGGCCGCTGCCAATAGCGCGGCACCACCATCGGGCCCGCGATCAGGAGTTCGCCCGGCTCGCCGGGGGCGACTTCGTTGTCGTCGGCGTCGAGCACACGGACGTGTGCATAAGGGATCACTTGGCCGACGCTGTCCATGTGATCGCGCCAATACGCCTGCGGCATGATCGTGGTCGGCGAGGTGGTTTCGGTCGCCCCATAGGCATTGCGCAGCTGCAGGTTCGGCAGTCGCTTCGCCAGCATCTCGATGGTCGGCACCGGCATCGGCGCGCCGCCGAAGCAGCCGATCCGCCACGCCGACAGATCGTAATGCGCGAAGTCGGGGTGCATCACGGCAAGTGTGTAGATCGCCGGCACCAGGATCGAATAGGTGATCTGCTCGCGCGCCGCGAGGGCAAGGAAGTCGGCGGTCTTGAACGCCTGCCGCATCAGCACTACGCAGCCCCCCGCGGCGATCGTCGCGTATGACACGCCGACGAGGCCGGTGACGTGCGACAGCGGCACCGCGACCAGCCCACGGTCGCGTTCGGTCAGCTCATGGGCGCGCGCGAACGCATAGGACGAGTGTAGGATGCTGAGATGCGTCAGCTCGGCGCCCTTCGGCTTGCCGGTGGTACCCGAGGTGTAGAGAATCACCGCGGTATCGTCTTCGTGCATCTCCGCCAGCGGCGCGTTCGCCGGATCGACGGCGAGCATATCCTCGAACGGTCGCGCGTTCTTGGAACTGCCGTGCGCGACGAAGCGATGTGCGAGCTGCGGCAAGTCGGCGGCAGACGGGATCTCGCCCGCCAGCTCGGCCTCGAACACCACGACCTTGGCGCCGCTGTTGTTCAGCAGGAATTCGAGCTCGGCGCGGCGCTGCCGGATGCCGATCGGGACCACCAGCACGCCGAGCCGGTTGCAGGCGAGCGTCACCGCCAGGAACTCCCAGCAATTGCCGAGGAACAGTGCGACGCGGTCGCCCTTGCCGATGCCGAGTGCGGACAGCGACAGCGCGATCTTGCGAACCAGGAGATCGAGCTCGCGATAGCTGAGCGCGCGGTCATCGACGATCGCGGGACGGTCGCCGAATCGGGTGACCAGATCGTCGAACATGGCTGCGAGATGGGCGGGGCGCTCGGAGAAGCACAGCATCGACCGGCCGTCGTAGTGAGTCTCGCGGCGCAGCGCGCCACCGATGCCGGCCTCGGGCCAGAACGTCATGGGTGTTTCCTCGTTGATCGTTGGGACGCCGCGGTTACCTCCGCGATCGTCCGGCGGTTGTTTGCAGCGCCACTGCAATTCTATCCCGGCTCGGCCGTGAACCGCCAGCCGGTGCTTCGGTGTGTCATCTCGCGGAAATTATTCGCCTTCCGCAATGGGCTGACACAGCGGCGTCAGCATTGCCACCTAGGATAGCAATTTGCGACGGCGGGAACCGCCGCAAGTCGATATCAGGGAAGAAGCGATGAGACTCTCCGACGTGGAATGTGAATGCGGCGCGCTGTACCGCTGCGCCGAATCCGAAACACTCGACGGTGAACCTGGCAATCTGCATTGCGCCAATTGCGGCCGGATCGTCGAGGCGTGGCAGACCCGCAGCAAGCGCGTGTATCGCTGCGTGCTGACGCCGGATCGCAGCTATCCGGTGGTGCCGCCGCCGCCCGCGCCGTAAGTGCTGGCTGACATGCGTGGTTGATTTTTCGAAGCGGCACGCAACGTCGTGCCTCGCTTGAGGGACGCTTGATCCTATATGGTGGAGGTCGATTTCCCGACGACGAAGGGCGATAAGTTGCGAACTCCGGTGCTGGCAGCAGGCGGAATCGTGTTGCGGCGCGGCAAAGATCCGCTGTTCGCGGTCGTCCGGATGCGTAAGCGTAATGATTGGGTTCTGCCGAAGGGCAAGCTCGATCATGGCGAGACGCCGCGCCAGGCCGCCGAGCGCGAGGTGCTGGAAGAGACCGGCCACGTTGTCGAGGTCCACGAGTTCATCGGCACGCTCGCGTATGATTCCGGCGGCCGTTCCAAGGTGGTGCATTTCTGGCGAATGGAAGCCGAGCCGCGGCAGACCCTGCCGCTGATGAAGGACATCCGCGCGGTTGATTGGCTGCCGCTCGACGAAGCACTGCAGCGGCTGTCCCGTAGCTACGAGCAGGCGTTTCTGACCGAGGTCGGGCCGCTGGTGCTGCAATCCGCCGGCCACTTCGTATCTGCGACTCCCGCAGCGCCGTTGCCACCGCGTTGCCCGACCAGCCCGTTGCCGACTGGAGACGAGATCATCACCGACCTTGCCGAAGCTCCGTCTTTGGCGCTCGAACAGCCCTCGGACGCAATCGAACCAGAGCCGCCGCTGTCGATGCTGCAAAGACTGCGGCGATGGCTGCGAGGGGCGACGCGCTCCTGAGCGCTCTGCTCCGGGGCGGTCCTCTGCTGTCAGGATTCTCCTGACATTTGACGCACGTCAAATAACCCCTCCTGCCGCCGCCTATCGTTCGCGAAATTTGGCCGCATGGCCACAGGCAGGAAACGTCATCAGGGGATGCCATGAGTGAGGCATTGGCGGCTGGCGCCGGACGCGCCAAGCGCGAGATTTTCGGGACGCCGATCTTCGGACCCGAAGCGGCGCAGAAGGGCTACGCTCTCAACAAGATGTGCTTCTCGTTCAACGACGCCGGCGCGCGCGCCGCGTTCGTCAAGGACGAAGCTGCGTATTGCGCGCGCTACGGGCTCACCGCGGCGCAGACCGAAGCGATCCTCGAGCGCGATCTGCTCAAGCTGCTCGACGAGGGCGGCAACGCCTACTACCTCGCCAAGTTTGCCGGCATCCTCGGCCTCAACATGCAGGACATCGGCGCGCTGCAGACCGGCATGACGGTCGATCAGTTCAAGGCGAAGCTGCTGGCGGCGCGGGACAATTGAGAGGGGATTGCTGACATGGCGACGATCATCGGCGGCCTGGCCGCTTCGCACGTCCCGGCGATCGGCGGGGCGATGGCCAAGGGCCTCCAGAAAGACCCGTATTGGGCGCCGTTTTTCGACGGCTTCGATGCGCCGTGCCGCTGGCTGGAGGCGGCCAAGCCCGATGCCGCGGTGGTGATCTACAACGATCACGGACTGAACTTCTTCCTCGACAAGATGCCGACCTTCGCGGTCGGCGCCGCGCCGGAATATCGCAACGACGACGAGGGCTGGGGCATCCCGGTGATGGCGCCGTTCAAGGGCGACACCAAACTGTCGTGGCACATTATCGAAACGCTGGTGGAGTCCGAGTTCGACCCAGTCACCTGCCAGGAGATGCTGGTCGATCACGCCTACAGCTTGCCGATGGAGCTGTTCCTGCGCGGCCGCGCTCACGACATTCCGACCGTGCCGGTGGTGGTCAACACCGTGCAGCATCCGCTGCCGTCGCTGCGCCGCTGCTTCAAGCTCGGCCAGGCGATCGGTCGCGCGATCGAGAGCTATCCGGAAGATCTGAAAGTGGTGGTGATCGGCACCGGCGGGCTGTCGCATCAACTCGAAGGCCAGCGCGCCGGCTTCATCAACACCGCGTTCGACCGCCGCTGCATGGATGCGATGACCGGTGATATCGAGGGCCTGCTTGGGATTGACCCGCACGAACTGGTCGAGCTCGCCGGCAGCCAGGGCGTCGAGGTGATGAACTGGGTCGCGATGCGCGGCGCGCTGACCGGCGACGTCCACGAGCTGCACCGCAACTATCACCTGCCGATCTCCAACACCGCGTCGGGCATCATGCTGATCGAGAACCGGCCGAGGCTGGCGCAGGCGGCGTAGGTCGTTACGCGAGACAAGGCGCTGCTCGGCCCGTGCCGGGGGCCATCTTTCGAGATGCTCCGGCTTCGCCGGGGCTCCTCAGGATGAGAGGATTGGCGCAAGTAGCTGGTACGGTTCGTCAGTACGTTCCCCGTCATTGCGAGGAGCGCAGCGGCGAAGCAATCCAGCTCGGTGTATGATCCTGGATTGCTTCGCTTCGCTCGCAATGACGATGAACAGCGCAGCGCCTACGCCTCTTCGCTCATCACGCGTCGATAGTCGCGTGGACTGTGGCCAGTGCGGCGTTTGAAGAAGCGGCAGAAATAGGCGGGGTCTTCGAAGCCGAGCTCGAACGAGAGCTTGGAGATCGGCGCAGCTATATAGGTCAGCCGGCGGCAGGCTTCGCGGGTGAGACGGGCATGGACGACGTCGAGCGCGTTCTGGCCGGTTTCGGCTTTCGCCAGGCGGTTGAGACGCTCCGGCGTCATACCGAGCGCGTCGGCGTAGCGTGCGATCGGCCAGTGCTCGCAATGATGCGCTTCGACCAGCAGCAGGAAGCGGGTGAATTGATCGCCGCCGCGCGCCGCATAGCGCGCCTGCCGCTCGCTCTGCTGCGCCAGCCGCCAGACGATGGCGCGGCCGAGCCATAGCGGCACCGGTGAACTGCCGGCATCCGGCGAGGCGAATTCGTCGGCAAGCTCGGCGAATAATCTGTCGATCCGCCTCGTGGCGGCGCCGTCAGGCTCGAATTCCAGAATGCGGGCCGCGGCGAACAGATCGCGCAGCGCCTGTCCGGTCGCCGGCACGTCGCCCTCGATCATCGCGTGCGGATTGAAGGTGAAGACCTGGCCTTCGGTGTGCGGCGAGAATTTGAAGCCATGAACGACGCCGGGCGGCACGATCACCGCGACCGGACCATCGCGTTGCACGCGCTGCTCATCGAGCGCGATTGTCGCTATTCCAGAGCCAATCCAGAGGATCTGATGCAGGCTGCGGTGAGCGTGGACGTCGATCTCCCACTGATACAATCGGCTGCGCGATTGAATCGCTTCGACATGCAGCATGTCGACCGGTGCGGCGGGCGTCTCGCCGTACAGCGCGAAGATCGGAATTGCTGCTTTGCGGCGAGAACGGGCCATCGGCGAAGCTAAGACCGAACGTCGGAAAAGTGCAAGTTTTTGTCATCGCGGCGTCTCACGGCGCGAGGTGGTGCCAACTACACTCCGACGATCGCCGCAACTAATAGACAAACAAACGAACCGGGCGGCCTTAACAAGAGAGGAAATCAGCTCATGTTCAGCTTCGATCCTTATTCGCCCGTTGTCGATGCCGATCCGTTCCCGCTCTACAAGACGCTGCGTGACGAACATCCGGTGTACTGGAGCGAGCCGGCGCAGATGTGGATTCTGTCGCGCTATCTCGACGTCGCCGGCGCAGGCAGCAACTGGCAGGTGTTCTCCTCGGCCAAGGGCAACCTGATGACCGAGCTGCCGAACCGGGCCGGCGCCACCCTCGGCACCACTGATCCGCCGCGCCACGACCGGCTGCGCGGACTGGTGCAGCACGCCTTCATGAAGCGCAATCTCGAAGCGCTGGCCGAACCGATGCGGGAGATCGCCCGCGACGCCGCCGAGGCGCTACGCGGCCGCGACCGGTTCGATTTCATCAGCGACTTTTCGTCCAAGTTCACCGTGCGGGTGCTGTTCGCGGCGCTCGGCCTGCCGATGGGCGATGAGCAGACCGTGCGCGACAAGGCGGTGCTGATGGTGCAGAGCGATCCGGTCACCCGCGCCAAGGGGCCGGAGCATCTCGCCGCCTACGCCTGGATGCAGGACTATGCGTCGAGCGTGATCGCGCAGCGCCGCGCCGAGCCGAAGAACGATCTGATCTCGCATTTCAGCATGGCGGAGATCGACGGCGATAAGCTCGACGAACGCGAGGTGTTGCTTACCACCACCACGCTGATCATGGCTGGCATCGAGTCGCTCGGCGGCTTCATGAGTATGCTGGCGCTGAACCTGGCGGATTTCGCCGATGCGCGCCGCGCCGTGGTGGCCGATCCGGCGCTGCTGCCGGATGCGGTCGAGGAATCGCTGCGCTACAACACCTCGGCGCAGCGGTTTAAGCGCTGCCTGCAGAGCGACCTGACGCTGCACGGCGTCACCATGAAGGCGGGCGATTTCGTCTGTCTTGCCTATGGCTCGGCCAATCGCGACGAACGGCAGTTTCCGAATCCGGACGTCTACGACCTGAAGCGCAAGCCAAAGGGCCACCTCGGCTTCGGCGGCGGCGTCCATGCCTGCCTCGGCTCGGCGATCGCCCGGATGGCGATCAAGATCGCATTCGATGAGTTCCACAAGGTGGTGCCGGACTACACGCGCACCGAACAGCATCTGAACTGGATGCCGTCGTCGACCTTCCGCAGTCCGCTGCGGCTCGCGTTTGCAGTCGAGCAGGCCGCGGCGCGGTCTGCCGCCTGACGATCAGCGCTCCTCGGCCTCGCTCAGGGCGAGGCCGGTGAGTGCGGCGACGATCGCAAAGCCGGTCGCCGAGGTCAGGGCGAAATCGAACAGCCGAAACGGCGGCAGGCTCAGCAGCGCCGGCGTTACGCCGAAATTCGGGGACCGCGTCGCCACGAACGCAAAGCCGAGCCCGATCGCGGCACCCATCATCGCGTGGCTGGCGATGGCCGTCAGCCGCGACAACTTGCGTGCCTTGGGGCTTGGCTTCTTGATCCTGGCCTGGGGCGCTCGAACTGAAGGCTTCTTTCCACGCATGGCGGTCACCCTCGCTTGCTGAGGCGCCA
The DNA here is from genome assembly GCF_039642825.1 of Rhodopseudomonas sp. P1. Lineage (NCBI taxonomy): Bacteria > Pseudomonadati > Pseudomonadota > Alphaproteobacteria > Hyphomicrobiales > Nitrobacteraceae > Rhodopseudomonas > Rhodopseudomonas sp. P1. The sequence continues at coordinate 1,156,759 of NZ_CP088006.1, forward strand.
ACGCGGCTTGTGATACGACGTTCCTAAGCAGGGTACATTGCCCCGTCAGTGTCCGGAGTGGGACCGCAGCGGCTCAACTGACCGAATTGCGACGGGGTTCGACGATCTCGAACATCCGTGGAAACTCGTCCATCAGCCCCATTAGTTCGGCGAGCTTCATCGGATTGCCGCTGACCTTGATCTTGCCGGCCATCACCGCCTCCGGAAACGAGGTCTGCTTGGCGATCACCTCGTCGAGCAGGCTTCGCGGCAGCACAAAGCCGGCGTCGGCCGCGGCAGATTGCGTGCCGGCCACATAGGTCAGGGCGCAGTTTTCCAGCGTCAGCACCCAGGTTTCGCCGGTGTCGGTGAACTGCCAGTTCAGCACGATCGCCTTGCCTTCGGCCTTCGGTCCGTTGAGCCGGACGCCGAGCACGTCCCAGATCTGAGAGGTCTTCAGCGCCGACAGCGTCTCGCGCGGCATTCCGGGGCGCGTCGGCATTTTCGGCATGCCGTGGCGCAGTTCCTGGGCGCCGAACAGATAGGCGTTGCGCCAGGTCGAGCTCTCGGACTGGTAGCCGAGCTGTTCGAACGTATCGGCCAGCAGTAACCGACCGTCCTGATTGTCGGGATCGGCGAACACCAGATGACTGAGCACCTGCGCCACGAAGCGGAATTCACCCCGCTCGAAATCCGCGCGTGCCTTCGCCAGCAGCGCGTCGGCGCCGCCCATGTACTCGACGTACTTCTTGCCGGCGTCCACCGGCGGTAGCGGATCGAGATTGGCCGGGTTGGCGTCGTACCAGCCGAGATACTTCTGATAGATCGCCTTCACGTTGTGACGGATGTGGCCGTAATAGCCGCGCGCGTGCCAGGCGCCATCGAGGCTCTTTGGGAGGCGGATGGTTTCGGCAATCTCGGCAGCGTTGAGACCGTGGTTCATCAGTCGCAGCGTCTGGTCGTGGGCGAATTTGTAGATGTCGCGCTGCTGCCGGATCATCAGGTCGATCCGCTTCATGCCCCACACCGGCCAATGGTGCTGCCCGCACATCACCTCGGCCTTGCCGCCCCAGAGCTGCAAGGCCTCGCCGAGATAGCCCGACCACGCCAGCGCGTCGCGCACGTCGGCGCCGCGGAACGGCAGCAGATTGTGAAAGTTGTGGGTGCAGTTCTCGGCGAGGTTGAGCAGCTTGTAGCGCGGAACGAAGAAGTGCATCTCCGCTGGCGCTTCGGAATTCGGCGCCATCTGGAATTCGAAGTCGACGCCGTCGATGCGGCGGGTGTCGCCGGTCGCCTTGATCAGGTCGGTCGGGCGCAGCAGCGCCGCGGTGCCGGCGGCCATCGTCTTGCCGAGGCCGCAATCGACATGGCCGCGCGGTCCCTTGGCGAGCAGTGGTCCGAACTGATACTGCGCCCGCCGCAACATCGCCGGCCCCGCAATGATGTTCTCGGAGACGGCGTGCTCCATGAACAAATCTGGCGCAATGATCGGCACCCGTCCGCTCGCGATTGCATCCTCGTCGAGCACGCCGCGCGCGCCGCCCCAATGATCGGCATGGGTGTGGGTGAAGATGACCGCCACCACTGGCCTGTCGCCGCGGTGGCGGATATAGAGCTGCATTGCCGCGCGGGCGCCTTCAATCGAGGTCAGGGTGTCGACCACGATCACGCCGTTGTCGCTCTCGATCAGCGTCATATTGGCGATGTCGAAGCCGCGGACCTGGTACACGCCCGGGACGACCTCGAACAACCCGTGCTGCATGTTCAGCCGCGATTGTCGCCACAGGCTCGGATCGACGGTTGCCGGGGCGACCTCGTCATTTAGGAAGCGATAGGGTTCGAGACTCCACACCGTGCGGCCCTGCGCCGAACTGATCGCGGCGTGGTCGATGCTGCCGAGAAAGCCGCGCGCAGCGTCGTCGAAATCACCGGTGTCGGAGAACGGCAATTCGTCCAGCACCGCCTTATGACGCGCGAGGACCGAAGCGGAGGCATCTTTCGGCTCAATTGCGTCGTTGGCGACTGTGACGGTCTCGCTCATCGTCGGTCTCCTCCCTGCCTTCGTCGTCTGTCGCGACGGTGGCATCTCAGCCGATGCAGAAACGGATTGCAATCGCAGGTCTGCACCTTACGATTAGTTCATGAAATGATAGATGCCGCCGAAGCGGTGCACCGATCAGGGAGGTATTCATGAGACTAATCAGTGGCGCCGCGACGCCGTTCATGCCCGCGTGGCGGAAATTGGCGGGGCACATTCTGCATTGCGAGACCCCCGTGACGACGATCCGGGCAAAGGTTGCCCGATGAGTCTTAGCGTCGATCTGTTCTGGTCGTTCCGGAGCCCGTACAGCTATCTGTCACTGCCCAAGGCGGTGAAGCTGGTCGAGCAATATGACTTCGTCATCAACGCGCGGCCGGTGTATCCGCTCGCGGTGCGCGATCCGACGTTCTTCAAGCGTACCGATCCGAGGTTCGCGCGCTACGTCGTGCTCGACAGTTTTCGTGTCGCGCAGAAGGAGGGAATTCCGTTTCGCTTCCCGCGGCCTGATCCGATCGTGCAGAACATGCAGACGCTCGAAGTGGCAGCCGAGCAGCCCTACATCACCCGCCTGACGCGCCTCGGCGCCGCCGCCCAGCTTGCCGGCCGCGGCCTGCCGTTCATCCGCGAGGTCAGCTCGGTGCTGTATGGCGGCGCGGTCGACAACTGGCACGAAGGCGATCATCTGGCCAAAGCCGGCGAGCGGGCCGGGCTCGATCTGGCGCAGCTCGAGTCCGAGATAGCGGCCGATCCCGACCGATACGATGAGACAATCCGCAGCAACGAGCGCGACCACGCCGCGTCCGGCCACTGGGGCGTGCCGACCTTCGTGTTCAAGGGCGAGCCGTTCTTCGGTCAGGACCGGCTGGATCTGTTGCTGTGGCGTCTGCAGCAGCACGGGCTGAAGGAGCGGAGCTGATCCGTCAGTTCGGAGCGCGAGTGTCCGCGAGGGCGATATGCGCCGACGCGGTTTGCCGGGGCCGATATTCCTCTGTACAGCGGGAGCGCCGCCGGTCGCGCGGTGATCCTCCATCAGTTCGAGTCCGTTCGTTGTCGATCATCCTCGATCCCTGGTTCTACGCCGTCGCCATCCCCGCGGTGTTTCTGCTCGGCCTCGCCAAAGGTGGCTTTTCCGGCGTCGGCATTGCGGCGACGCCGCTGCTGGCGCTGTATCTGCCGCCGCTCGAAGCTGCCGGCCTGCTATTGCCGGTGCTGATCACCCAGGATCTGATCTCGCTGTACGTGTATCGGCATCATTGGGATGCGCGCAGCCTAAAGGTGATGCTTCCCGGAGCGCTGGTCGGAATGGCGATCGCGTGGTGGACGGCCTCGATCGTGTCGGACGATGCGGTGCGGTTGATCGTCGGCGGCGTCGGGCTGGTGTTTGTGCTCAACGTCTGGCTGCGGCCGCATGCCTCGGCGGTGAAGCTGTCGGATGCTGCCGGCGTATTCTGGGGCGCGGTGTCGGGCTTCACGTCGTTCATGACGCAAGGCGGCGGCCCGCCGTATCAGGTCTATATGCTGCCGCAGCTGCTGCCGAAATTGGTGCTGGTCGGAACCACCACGATCTTCTTTGCCATCATCAATGCGCTGAAGATCGGTCCGTATTTTCTGCTCGGGCAATTCACCCCGGCCAATCTCGGCACGTCGCTGGCGCTGTTGCCGCTTGCCGCGGCCGCCAACATGGCGGGGATCTGGCTGGTGAAGCGGACGCCGACCGGGCTGTTCTACCGGATCGCCTACGCGCTGCTGTTCGTAGTGTCGGTGGCGCTGGTTTATCAGGGGCTATCGGACCTGATCCGCGGCTGATCGCGACGCAACACGAACAACAACAAGGGAGAGAGACCGATGGCGCGGATCGACGATTGCGACGAGGCCACAGCGAGCCCGCGCACCCGCGAGGTGCTGGCCAAGAACCGCAACGCCAACATCTTCCGGATGCTGGCGCATGCGCCGAGCCATTTCGAGCAATACTGCCGGCTCGGTGGCGCGATCCGGTTCAAGGGCGAACTCGACCCGGTGCTGCGCGAGCTCGCGATCACCCGGACCGGCATCCTGTGCAACGCGCCCTACGAGGTCGCCGCCCACAAAAAGATCGGCGCCGGTGTCGGCGTCAGCGCCGCGCAGAACGCTGCGCTCGATGATTGGCGCAGTGCCGACTGCTTCGATGCCACCCAGCGGGCGGCGCTCGCCTTCACCGACGAGGTGGTGAAGCTCGATCGGCCGACCGACGCGGTGTTCGACGACATCGCCGGACGATTGACGCCGGCTGCGCTGGTCGAACTGCAACTCGCGATCGGATTTTACATCATGACGTCGAAGTTTCTCGAAACCTTCGGGATCGACCTGCAGCCGGTCGACGACGTGGTGTAGGGCGACGCGGGGAGGCGCAGTCTGCGCCGCCCCGAGCCGGTTCGGTTAGTTCGAGGTCGGCGGCACGAAGTGATCCACCGCAGTCGCCATCTCGCCGGTCTGAGGGTCCTTGACCTCGAAGGTGATGTTCATCGACTTGCTCGGCACCTGTTCGCTCGGCACCATCACCGACAAGCGCAGTTCGCGGGTCTGATCCTGGCCAACTTCGACGTCGAGCCGGTCCTTGGCGTCCGGATCGATCCCGACCGCCTGCAGCCGCGCGCCCGGCACGCCGCTGACCGACACCTGCATCACACGGCCCGTCGGGCGCTTGTTGAGCAGCCGCACGGTGTAGTCGTTGCGCACGCCGCCGTCGGACAGTGTCACGAACAGCGGGTTGCGCTCGTGCAGCACGTTGATGTCGAGCGATCCGCGTGTCGCCAGCGCATACACCATCACGGCACCGACCAGCACGATCAGCCCGGAATACAGCAGCGTGCGGGCGCGGATCGGCCGATACACCGAAGGCTTGCCGGCGAGCCGGCGCTGGATGTTGATGTCGGTGTCGTAGGCGATCAGATCCGGCGGCCGGCCCACCTGCTTCATCACCGTGTTGCAGGCGTCGATGCACAGGCCGCACTGCACGCAGCCGAGTTGCAGGCCTTGGCGGATGTCGACGCCCGTCGGGCAGACGTTGACGCATTGATGGCAGTCGATGCAGTCGCCGACGGTTTCGCCGTGGGCGCGCACCACCTCGGCCTTCTTCACCGACATCCGCGGTTCGCCGCGATCGTATTTGTAGGTGACGTTGAGCGCCCATTCGTCGGTCAGCGCCGCCTGGATGCGCGGCCACGGGCACATATAGATGCACACCTGTTCGCGCATGAAGCCGGCGAGGGTGTAGGTGGTGAAGGTCAGGATACCGATCCAGACATAGGCGACCATTGGCGCCTGGAAGGTGACCAGCTCCTTTACCAGCGTCGGGGCATCGGCGAAGTACAGCACCCAAGCGCCGCCGGTCCACCACGCGATCATCAGCCAAATGAAGTGCTTGAGCGCGAGTTCGCCGACGCGGCGCACGGTCAGCCCGTGCTTGTCCTTCGTGATGCGATCGCGGCGGTCGCCCTCGATCAGCCGTTCGACCGCGTAGAACAGGTCGGTCCACACCGTCTGCGGGCACAGATAGCCGCACCACACCCGGCCGGCGAGCGCGTTCATCAGGAACAGCACCAGCGCAGCGATGATCAACAGGCCGGTGAAGTAATACACTTCCTGCGGCCACAGCTCGATGAAGAAGAAATAGAAGCGTCGCGCCGGCAGATCAATCAGCACCGCCTGATCGGGCAGGCCGGGTCCGCGGTTCCAGCGCAGGAACGGCGTGAAGTAGTAGATCGACAGCGTGATCGCCAGCAGCGCCCATTTGATCCTGCGGAAGCGGCCGTGCACCGCCTGCGGATAGACTTTCTTGCGGGGCGCGTAGAGCGGCCCCTCGATATTGGTTTCGGTCATATGGAGGGCTTTCGCTGGAGCTTCGCCCCGGAGAGGGGACGGCCGTCTCCGGGCGAAATCATGCGGGATCAATCACGCAGGCCTCGAGACGCTCGCGCGAGCGTCTCGAGGGGAGTCGTTTAACGCATCGAGGGGCGCGCGATCTTGCGCGCGACCAGAAACGAGATCGGCATCGCGATCACGAAGCCGCAGCCGACCACGATCGGAATCCAATGCATCGCCTGCTCGGACAGGCTCGGCACCACCAGCACCGCGATAATCATCATGCCCGCCAGCGTCGCGCCGCCGATAATCCAAAGCAACATGGCAACCTTGATCATGATCTTCTCCTGTTGTTCTGCCGGGGCCGTCAGCCTCGCGCCCGAGCCGAGCGCAGGGTGCGCAATGGCGGGGTTCAAATGTCGGGGAAACATTTGAATATGTTCGGACGATATATTTTGGTCCCGTTCTAAGTTTGATCTGGATCAAACGATCTGTATCGGAAAACCACAGGCCGTGGAACAGGATAAGTAACAAGGCACCTTTCTGTCGCAGCTGGCTGAAATGTCGCTGTCCTCTCAAAAGATATATCTTTACTTCGGCCGGGGGCGTCCCTAGGTAAGATATATCTTTCAGGAGGTCGTCATGGACGGCGTCGACAACAGCCCGCGACGATGCGGGTTTGGGATGCCCGGGTGCCGGTGGGGCCGCCGGGGCATGGGCGGTCGCGGAATGGGCGGCGGCGAGATGATGCGCGCCGGCCGGATGCTGGCGCAGGGTGACCTTAAGCTGATCGCGCTGGCGCTGATCGCCGAACAGCCGCGCCACGGCTACGACATCATCAAGATGATTGAGGAGAAGACCGCCGGCTTCTACGCCCCGAGTCCGGGCGTGGTGTATCCGACGCTCACCTTCCTTGAAGAAACCGGCCATGTCATCGCCCAGCCGGAAGGCGCCAAGAAGCTCTATGTCGCCACCGACGACGGGCTTGAGCACCTCGCGGCCAACCGGGCGCTCGCGAACGCGGTCTTCGACCGCCTCGCCGCGTTCGGCGAGATGATGCGGCAACAGAACGGCAACAGCGGCACCGAGGGCAACGATCTGCCGCCGCTGCTCCGGGCGGCGCTCGACAACCTGCGGGAAGTCGCGATCCGCCAGATCGTCAAAGACCCGGACAACGAAGCAGAGCTTGTTGCGATCCTCGCCCGCGCCGCCGGCGAGCTTCGCAAAACGTAGGTGCGGCGCGAACCGCATCATTGGACGACGCATTCGACCGCGGGCCGGCACGGCAATCCGGCCAACGGATAACCTTCAGGAGACGAAGATGACCGCCATTACGTCTGAACAGCCGACCCGTCGCGACGTGTTGTATTTGGCGACCGGGGCCCTGGCCGCGGTCGGCACCGCCGCCGTGGTGTGGCCGTTCGTGTCTCAGCTCAATCCCGATGCCGGCACGGTTGCGGCCGGCTTCCCACTCGAAGTCGATCTGGCGCCGATTGCGGAAGGTCAGGTCGTCAAGGTGTTCTGGCGCGGCCAGCCAATCTTCATCAGCCACCGCACGCCGAAGGAAATCCAGTCGGCGCAGTCCGCCGATTGGCAGAGCTTCCGTGATCCGGAGCCGGACTCGGCCCGCGTCAAGCCCGGCAAGGAGCAGTGGCTGGTGGTGTCGGCGATCTGCACCCACCTCGGCTGCGTGCCGACCGAGCATCAGGGCAATTACGACGGCTGGTTCTGTCAGTGCCACGGCTCGCAATACGATTCCGCCGGCCGCATCCGGCTGGGGCCGGCGCCGCGCAACCTGCCGCTGGTGCCCTACAAGTTCGCCACCGACACCCAGATCATCATCGGCGAGACCTGAGCGCGGCGCAGCCACAATCGAACTTGTCATGTGCGGGCTCGACCCGCTAGCGCGGCCGTAGCCGCGTCGGCGCGGCGAAGGCCCGCTCATCCATCGCGCGCTTTAGCGCGCCCCGAACGCTTGCGCGAAGATGATGGAGTGCCGGGTCAAGCCCGGCAATGACGAGCCATTTGTGGTTCGCGCCTGCGTACACCTTCCGAAGTTGCTGGAAGAAGCCCTTCTTTCTTCACATTATCTCGAAAGCCCAATCATGCTGATCGCAGTTGCCAGCCAGAATTTCCGCACCGTGACCGGCCACGCCGGCAAGACCCGCCGCTTCCTGGTGTTCGATGCGGCGCCGTGCCGCCCGCCTCAGGAGGTCGACCGGCTCGACCTGCCGAAGGAGATGTCGATCCATGAATTCAAGGAAGACGGTGCGCATCCGCTCGACAAGGTCAGCGTAGTGATCGCCGGCAGCGCCGGGCCAGGCTTTCTCGCGCGGATGGCCGCGCGCGGCGTGGTCGCAATCACCACGTCCGAGACTGATCCGGTCACCGCCATCCAGAACTACCTGGCCGGGTCGCTGCCGCCGGCAGCGCCGCACGATCATGACGACGAGGAGGAAGAGGGCGGCTGCAACTGCAATTGCGGCCGGGCGGCCTGAGCGCGCCGCATCGCTTCCAGCCGCTGCGGCGCCAAACGCAATAGCGTCATGCGCGGGCTTGACCCGCCTGCGCGGCCGTCGCCGCTTCGGTGTGGCGAAGGCCCGCGCATCGATCGCTCTTCATTGAAAACTTTGTCGCCAGAAGATGGATTGCCGGGTCGAGCCCGGCAATGACGTCTGTTGTTGGCTGCTTCCTGTCGCCCTTACGAAAACGCGTTGCCGGCCGGACGGCCGAGTTTTTTGAACACGATCGCCGCCGGGCAGAAGCCCGTGAACGATGCCTGGATCAAGTTGATCCCAGCGAATGCCGTCAGCAGCAGCCAATAGGGGCTGACCAGCCAGCCGAGTGCGAGGCTCACCAGCACGACGGTGCCGGCGAAGGCGAGCACGGTTTGATCGAGATTCATCGCAGTCTTCCTCCTGTGTGACGGCCCCGCCGTCCGCGTTCGTGTTGACTATATATTCGAATAATTGTATATACGCAAATATGAAAATAACAGACGATCCGATGGTGGTTGCCGCCGACCAGGCCAGCGAGCTTCTGAAGGCGCTATCGAACCGGCATCGGTTGCTGATCATCTGCCAGTTGGTGGATGGCGAGCGCTCGGTCGGCGAACTCGCCGAGGCGCTGGATCTGCGCGACTCGACGGTGTCGCAGCATCTCGCGCTGCTGCGTCGCGACGGGTTGGTGTCGGCGCGACGCGATGCGCAGTCGATTTTCTATTCGATCACCAGCGAGCCGGCACGCGAAGTGCTGACGACGCTGTACCGGGTGTTCTGCCCGGGGCAGACGATCGGAATAACGGGCCGCAAACCTGCAAGGGCATGACATGGGACTGCGATGGACGATGAGCGGCGCGGTCGCCGCATTGCTGCTGGGAGCGGTGGCGGCGCATGCCGCGGCGACGCTGACCGTGGCGGAGACCAGAATCTCCGACGAGAAGGCGGTGTTTGCCACCGTCGAGAGTATCAGCGTGGTGCCGGCGCGCGCGCGGATCGGCGGCACCGTGGTGGCGCTGAAGGTGCGGGAGGGCGATAGCGTCACCCGCGGCCAGGAGATCGCGACCATCGGCGACGACAAGCTGACGCTGCAGATGAACTCGCTCGATGCCCAGATCCAGGCGCTGCAGGCGCAAGCCAGCCAGGCGCAGATCGACTACGACCGCACCTCGGGCCTGGTCGAGCGCGGCACGCTGCCGCGCACCAAGCTGGACGAAGCGCGCACCGCGCTCAACGTCGCCGAGAACAATCTGCGCGCCAAGACCGCAGAGCGGTCGGTGGTGCAACAGCAGTTCAAGGAAGGCCAGGTGCTGTCGCCGGACGACGGCCGCGTGCTGAAGAAGATGATCACCGTCGGCTCGGTGGTGCTGCAGGGCGATCCGATCGTCACAGTGGCGCAGCAGCACTACAAGCTGCGGCTGCGGGTGCCGGAACGGCACGCGCGCTTCCTCAAGGCCGGCGATAAGATCCGGGTGGACGGTAGCGAGTTCGGCGATCAGGTCGCCAAATTCGGCACCATCGACCTGGTGTATCCGCAGATCGAAGATGGCCGCGTGGTGGCCGACGCCACGGTCGAAGGGCTGCCGCAGTACTTCGTCGGCGACCGGCTGCGGGTGTGGATTTCCGGCGGCGAACGCCCCGCCTACGTGATCCCGTCGAAGTTCATCACCACCGAATTCGGTATCGACTACGTGCATCTTGGCGAACCCGGCAAGACCGTGGCGGTGCCGGTGCAGCGCGGCCGCGATCATCCGACGCAGGAGATGCCGGACGGTCTCGAAATTCTGTCGGGCTTGCGTCCCGGTGACAGGCTGGTGCAGCCGTGAACCTCGGAATCTCAGGCCGCCTGACCAAGGCCACGATCCAGTCGCCGCTGACGCCGCTGTTCCTGCTGGCCTCGCTGATCGCAGGCCTGATCGCCCTCGCGGCGATCCCGCGTGAGGAGGAACCGCAGATCAGCGTGCCGATGGTCGACATCCGTATCAACGCCGATGGCCTGCGCGCGCCGGATGCGGTCGAGCTGGTGACCAAGCCGCTGGAAGCGATCGTCAAGGGGATCGACGGCGTGGAGCACGTCTATAGCCAGACCGAAGACGACCGCGTCATGGTCACCGCCCGCTTCCTGGTCGGGACCAAGGCCGAAGACGCGATCCTGCGCGTGCACGAGAAGATCCGCGCCAACATCGGCAGCATCCCGGTCGGCATTCCCGAGCCGCTGATCGTCGGACGAGGCATCAACGACGTGGCCGTCACGGTGCTGACGCTGTCGCCGAAACCGGAGGCTGCGGCGCGCTGGACCGACAAGGATCTGTACGAACTCGCCGACAAGCTGCGCTCGGAGCTGATGAAGGTCGACAGTATCGGCCTGACCTATATCTCCGGCGGTGGCGCGCAGCAGATCCGGGTTGAGCCCGATCCGGAGAAGCTGTCGCTGTACGGCGTGACGCTGCAGCAACTCGTCGCCAAGGTAAAGGACGCCAATCGCTCGTTCCTCGCCGGCAACGTGCGCGACGCCGGCACCATGCGCAGCGTCTCGGCCGGTCAGACCCTGATGGGTATTCCCGACATCGGCCTGCTGCTGGTCGCGACCCGCGACAATCGTCCGGTCTACGTCAACGACGTGGCCTCGGTGATCATCGGGCCGAATATGGCCGAGCATCGGGTGTGGAACGACGCACGCGACGCCAGCGGCAAATGGGACCGCGTGCCGGCGGTGACGCTCGCGCTCGCCAAGCGCGCCGGCGCCAATGCAGTGGTGGTGTCGCACGACATCAAGGCGCGGCTGGCGACGCTGCAAGGCTCTCTGATCCCGAAGGATGTCGCCGTCACCATCACCCGCGACTACGGCGAAACCGCCAACGAGAAAGCCAACGAACTGCTGTTTCACCTCGGTCTTGCCACGATTTCAATCGTCGTGCTGATCGCGATCGCGATCGGCTGGCGCGAGGCGATCGTCACCGCGGTGGTGATCCCGACCACGATTCTGCTGACGTTGTTTGCCGCCAATCTGATGGGCTACACCATTAATCGCGTCAGCCTGTTCGCGCTGATCTTCTCGATCGGCATCCTGGTCGACGACGCGATTGTGGTCGTTGAAAACATTGCCCGGCATTGGGGGATGAAGGACGGCCGGCCGCGGCTGCAGGCCACCATCGAGGCGGTGGCCGAGGTCGGCAATCCAACCGTGATCGCGACCCTGACTGTGGTGGCGGCGCTGCTGCCGATGCTGTTCGTGTCCGGGCTGATGGGACCGTATATGGCTCCGATCCCCGCCAATGCGTCGGCCGCAATGCTGTTCTCGTTCTTCGTCGCCATGATGGTGGCGCCGTGGCTGATGCTGAAGCTGGCGCCGAAGCAGGGCGCATCCGTGGCCGCGCATGGCGGTCACGACGAAGGCCGGCTCGGCCGGCTGTATCGCCGCTTCGCTTCGCCGATCGTCGCCAGCAAGCGCGCGGCCTGGATCTTCCTGCTCGGCGTCGGCATCGCCACGCTGATGTCGATGGCGCTGTTCTACACCAAGTCGGTGACGGTGAAGCTGTTGCCGTTCGACAACAAGAGCGAGATCGCCGTGGTGCTCGACCTGCCCGAAGGCGCCACGCTGGAGGACACCGAGCGTACGCTGTTTGCTGCGGCCGATATCGCCCGCGGCCTGCCCGAGATCACCTCGGTGCAGACCTTCGCCGGCACGCCAGCGCCGTTCAATTTCAACGGTCTGGTACGCCATTATTACTTGCGCGAGCGGCCCGAACTCGGCGAGCTGCAGGTGAATTTGAAGGAGCGCGGCGAGCGCAGCCGCGCCAGCCACGACATCGCGCTCGACCTGCGTAAGCGATTGCAGACGCTGAAGCTGCCCGAAGGCACCAGCCTCAAGGTCGTCGAGGTGCCGCCTGGTCCGCCGGTGCTGTCGACGCTGCTGGCGGAGATCTACGGTCCCGACGCCGCCACCCGTCGTGCGGTCACCGCCGAGGTTGAGAAGATCTTCAAGCAGGTGCCGTTCATCGTCGATGTCGACAATTCGATCGGCGAGCCGCGGCCTCGGCTGCGGCTGTCGATCGATCAGGATCGCCTGGAGTTCTTCGGCGTCGAACAAAAGGACGTCTATGACACCATCCAGGCGCTGTTCGGCGGCACCTCGATCGGCTACTCGCATCGCGGCGAAGGCCGCAATCCGATCGCCATTACGGTCGGGTTGCCGAAGCGCGATCTCGAATGGAATGAGGCGTTGGCTTCGACGCCGGTGCCGGCCAATTCGCTGCCCGGCGCCAAGACGGTGGTCGAGCTCGGCCAATTGGTGAAGGCCACCAAGGAAGTCGGCTCGCCGATGATCTTCCGGCGCGACGGCCGGTTCGCCGACATGGTGATGGCCGAACTCGCCGGCAAATTCGAAGCGCCGCTGTACGGCATGCTCGACGTCGACAAGCTGATCGAATCCCACGACTGGGGCAAACTGCCGAAGCCGGCGATCAGCCTGCATGGCCAGCCGTCAGACGAGTCGAAGCCGACTGTGTTGTGGGACGGCGAATGGGAGATCACCTGGGTGACGTTCCGCGATATGGGCGCGGCGTTCGGCGCGGCGATCCTCGGAATCTACGTGCTGGTGGTGGCGCAGTTCAAAAGCTTCAAGCTGCCGCTGGTGATCCTGACGCCGATCCCGCTGACGCTGATCGGCATCCTGATCGGCCATTGGCTGCTCGGGGCGCCATTCACCGCCACCTCGATGATCGGCTTCATCGCACTCGCCGGCATCATCGTGCGCAACTCGATCCTGCTGGTCGATTTCATCCGGCACTCGGGTGGCGCCGGCAAGACCTTGCGCGACGTCGTGCTGCAGGCCGGCGCGGTGCGGTTCAAGCCGATCCTGCTCACCGCGCTGGCGGCGATGATCGGTGCGGCGACGATCCTGCTCGACCCGATCTTCCAGGGCCTGGCAATCTCGCTGCTGTTCGGCCTGGCGTCATCGACCCTGCTCACGGTTCTGGTGATTCCGGCGATCTACATCGTGTTGCGCGACAAAACGCCAAATCCGCCGCCGGCCACGGCAAAGTGATGGCACGACGCCGCGATCCGGTGCACAACAGGCCCGCCTAAAGCCTGAGGATTGGAACCTGATGATGATCTCCCGACGGTCGGCCCTGACGGCGGCGCTCGCTCTCGCTCCCGCGCTTGTTGCCGCCAAGGCCGGAGCGGCCCCGACCGCGCCGGACGCTGAGGATGTACTGTCGACCGACGCGGTGCTTTACGACGCCGAGATCCCGGTCGCCGGCAATCCGAAGGGTGACATCACCATCGTCGAATGGTCCGACTATCGCTGCCCGTACTGCAAGAAAGTGGCGCCGGACCTGATGAAGGTAGTCAAGGAGGATGGCAACATCCGCCTGGTCTTGAAGGACTGGCCGATTTTCGGCGGCGTCTCGGTCGATGCCGCTAAGCTTGTGCTCGCTTCGAAGTACCAGGGCAAGTTTCTGCAGGCGCACGAGGCGCTGATCGGCGCGACCTCTAAGCTGACCGAGACCACGTTGAACGAGACGCTCAAGGCCGGCGGGATCGATGTTGATCGCGCCACCAAGGATCTCGACGCCAACCGCGCCACGATCGAGGCGATCCTCAAGCGCAATGACACTCAGGCGAAGGCGTTCGGCTTCCAGGGTACGCCGTCATTCATCGTCGGCCGCTTCCGCGTGCCCGGCGTGCTCGACGTCGCACTGTTCAAGCAGGCGATCAAGGACGCCCGCGAAGCGGCGAAGAAGACGGACAAGAAGTAACAGCTTCGTCAGCCTGTCCTTCCTCGTCATTGCGAGAAGCAAAACGACGACACGGTCCAAGCTGAGTCTGTGCCTGGATTGCCTCGCTTCACTCGCAATAACGGAGAGAGGGCGGATTCAGTCGCCAATCTCGCTCGTTGCTTGATCTGAGTCATCTTCACAACCACTGTGGGCGCGCTAAGCTGAGCCGTCGCATCGCAGCGGGATGACGGTCATGCTCTGCATCCGCTTGGCGGCGTGTGCTGCCGTGATGATCAGTGTGCTGGCGCTGGTACCGTGGGCTACCCCAGCACAGGCTGCGCCATGGCGCGCCGACGAGGGCAACACCCGCGGCTGGATGCTGATGTCGCCGCAGGAGCGGATCGAACATCAGGGACGGGTGCGCAGCTTCACCGACTACAATGCGTGCGAAGCCTATCGGGCCGAACATCACGCGCTGATGGTACAGCGGGCGCGCGAGCGTGGGCTCGACCTGCCGCATGGCGGCCGCGACTTCTGTGACCATCTGAAGTCCGGGCGGGATTGAGGCCATGGCAGCCGCGGCCGCAGCTGTGCGCCAGTCGTCGGTTCCGCTGCTGTCATGCGTGGTGCCGGCGGGCTTTGCAGTCTGGGCGTTTCCTGAAGGCCTGCCGCCGATCCGCGCCGCCGGCATCGTCACCGGTTGGCTCGGCTGCGGTCTATTGCTGGTCAGCCTGCTGCTGATGCTGCGCGAGCCGCGATTAGCCGCCTGGCTCGGCGGCCTGGAGCGGATGTATCGCTGGCACCACGGCACCGGGCTCGCTGCTTATTTGTTTCTGTTGCTGCATCCGCTGCTGCTTGCTGCCAACAACCTGCCGTCGGCGCGGGTCGCCTGGCAGACGCTGTCGCCGTTCACCGAGAGCTGGCCGGTATGGTCCGGCTGGCTTGGCCTGCTGCTGCTGATGGGCGGCCTCGTCACCACCTTCATCCGCAGCATTCGCTACGGCACCTGGCGCTGGCTGCACGCGCTACTCGGCCTCGGTGTACTGACCGGGTTGGTGCATCTGATCCTGCTCGGCATAGACGAGCCGGTGCTGCCGATCCTTGCGGTCGCGGCAGCGATCCTTGGTTGGCGGCTGATCCGCGGCGATCTTGGCCTTGCCGCGCGGCCATATGTCGTGACGTCGGCCCGGCCTTTGGCGGCGCGATCGGTCGAGGTCGTGCTGCGTCCACTCGGCGATCCGGCGATGGTGACGCCCGGCCAGTTCGTCCTGGCGGAATTCGGCAACGGCGAGCGCTATCGCGGCTGCGGCGAATTCCATCCGTTTACGGTCAGCACAATCGCGAACCGTGACGAGCTGCATCTCGCCATCAAGGCGCTGGGGGACTGCACCACCCGGATGCTGGCGATCGAGCCCGGCGTGGCAGCCCGCGTCATCGGCGGTTTCGGCGGCTTCGTCGATCCGCACGGAAAGGCACCACAGTTCTGGGTGGCGGGTGGAATTGGTGTCACGCCGTTTGTGGCTTTGCTGAACGCCGGTCCGCTGCTGCATCCGACGCGGCTCCTGTATTTGTATCGCAGCGAAGCTGACGCGGCGTTTCTGCCGGAGTTGCGCGCGACTGCAGCGTCTGATCCGAAGTTCACGCTCCACGCCGTTCAGACCGGCGACGATGTTCCCGATCTCGGCCCGCTGCTGCCCACTGCCGGCGAGTTGTCGCGCGCGGAGTGTTATTTGTGCGGACCGCCCGGTTTGGTCGCCGCATTGAAATCGGCGCTCGCGGCACGCGGCGTCACCGCCCAGCATGTCCACTACGAGAATTTCGAGTTCAGATGATGCGCAAGCTGTTCTATGTCTCGACCGCCGCGTTTTGGATCGCCGTTGCCGGCTTCTGGATCGGCAATCTTTTAGTGCCCGGCACCGACACGCGTGCGACCGCTGCCGAGCGCGAGATCGGCGCGGCCGAGCTGGCCCGGCACGCCATGCCGCAGGATTGCTGGATGGCGATTCGCGGCAACGTCTACGACATCACGGCGTATCTGCCGGATCATCCATCGCGGCCGAGCATCATCGAGCCTTGGTGCGGCAAGGAAGCGTCTGAGGCGTACGACACCAAGACCAAGGGGCGGAAACACTCGCCCGAAGCCGACGCATTGCTGCCGAAGTACCGGATCGGACGGTTCGTCGGCGGAGGCTAGAGCAACGTCGTAAAGAGAACAGGCGCGGTTCGGATGGTGTGTCCACGGCGAAAGACCTCCGGTTCTGATTAGATCAGAACCGGAGAAATTCTCTTTGCCTTAGGCGATCATCGTGCTGCGGATCTCGGCGCGGAGTTCGTCGATCAGCCGAAGCCCCTTGCTGGTCTCGACGTGCCAGAACGTCCAGCCGTTGCAGGCTTCGGAGCCCTGCGCCATCGCGCCGATCCGGTGGATCGAGCCGACCTTGTCGCCGAGCATGATGGCGCCGTCGGCCCGCACCAGCGCGCCGTGCCGCTTCTTCGAATCGACCAGCCGGGCGCCCGGCGAAATCATGCCGCGCTCGATCAGTTCGGAGAACGCCACCCGCGGTGCATCGCGCGCGGTGAGGAACGGCTTCAGCGTGTCGTCCGGCAGCGGCTCGATCGCATCGATTCGCGCCCGCGCCGCTTCGGCGTAGGTCTTGTCGCGTTCGATACCGATGTAGTTGCGGCGCAAACGCTTGGCGACAGCACCTGTCGTGCCGGTGCCGTTGAACGGATCGACCACCAGATCGCCGGGTTTGGACGAGCTCAGGAGTACGCGCGCCAGAAGCTGTTCGGGCTTCTGCGTCGGGTGCACCTTCTTGCCGTCCTTGCCCTTCAGCCGTTCGTCGCCGGTGCAGAGCGGAATCAGCCAGTCGGAGCGCGCCTGAACGTCCTCGTTGGCCGCCTTCAACGCATCGTAGTTGAAGGTGTAGCCCTTGGCGTTCTCGTCACGCGCCGCCCAGATCATCGTTTCATGCGCATTGGTGAAACGACGGCCGCGGAAGTTCGGCATCGGATTCGATTTGCGCCAGACGATGTCGTTGAGCACCCAGAACCCGAGGTCCTGCATGATCGTGCCGACGCGGAAAATGTTGTGGTACGAACCGATCACCCACAGCGTCGCAGACGGCTTCATGATCCGTCGCGCGGCGAGCAGCCACGCACGGGTGAAGTTGTCGTAAGCGGCGAAGGACGCGAACTTGTCCCAATCGTCGTCGACGGCGTCGACTTCCGATTCGTCGGGACGCTTCAGCGCACCTTTGAGCTGTAGATTGTACGGCGGATCGGCGAACACCAGATCCACCGACTTCGGCGGGAGCTTCTCCATCTCGGCGATGCAATCACCGACGATGATTCGGCTCTCGGGCATATCTTCAAATTGAGTGCGGGGCGCCTTTGCAGACGCCCCGCGACGCGACACAACCATGACTCAACTAACCTGACTCATGTGACGCCGTCGGCGACGCGGGACCAACAAACCGACTAGCCACTACAATGACCCGTCAAAGTAAAAATCGACTTAATTGGATTGCAGTTTGGTGACCACGGAACGAACGGACGGAGGAACAGTTCTCTCTGCCGGCATGTCGACCGCGATGAACGCGTGCAAACGTTTACACCATCGGTGTTTACGCACGGCTTTGGCTGCCCGGACGCCGGCTGTGCGTTGTCCTCGCCGGTGTCAGGGCTGCGCACTAGGCAATATTTGCCGGGCGGGTTAATGCTAATTGTCGCCGATTTTTTCGGATCGGCTACACACGAGGACCGGCCCCGAATCGCCGGTGCGGCCAAACCGAGGACAGGCTGATGCGTTTCGATGACTTCCGTCGCAGCGACAATATCGATGATCGCCGGGATCAAGAGGGCGGCGGGGGTGGTGGTGGATTCGGATTTCCGATGGGCGGCGGCGGTCTCGGCATCGGCACCATCGTGGTGCTGGGTATCGTCGGCTGGGCGCTTGGGATCGATCCGCGGCTGCTGATCGGCGGCGCCGAGATGATCTCGGAGACGACGCAGCATCATCAGGCCGACAGCCGGTCCGGCAAGCAGGGCGCGCCGACCGACGAGATGGGCAGCATGATCTCGGGTGTGCTGGGCGAAATCGACGATCGCTGGACCGAAATCTTCAAGGCCAACGGCCAGACCTATGTCGGGCCTAAGATCGTGCTGTTCCGCGGCCGCACCAATGGCGGGCGCTGCGGCATGGCGCAGGCGGCGATGGGACCGTTCTATTGTCCGCCGGACAAGCAGATTTTCATCGACACCTCGTTCTTCAAGCAGGTCGAGACCCGCTTCCGCGGCTGCTCCGGCTCGGCGTGCCAGTTCACCGCCGCCTACATCATTGCGCACGAGGCCGGCCATCACGTTCAGAACCTGCTCGGCATTCTGCCGAAGGTGACGCGGGCTCAGGAAGCTGCCGGCTCGCGCGCCGAAGCCAACGCGCTGCAGGTGCGGGTCGAACTGCAGGCCGACTGCCTGTCCGGCGTGTGGGTCAATCGCGAAAAGAAGAAGCGTCCGAACTTCATTGAGGACGGTGATATTGACGCCGCGCTCACCACCGCCGCCGCGATCGGCGACGACACGCTGCAGCGCCGCGCCGGCCGCGAAGTGGTGCCCGACTCCTTCACCCACGGCTCCGCCGAACAGCGCAAGCGCTGGTTCATGACCGGCTATCAGCAGGGCACCGTCCAGGCCTGCAACACGTTCGGGGCGGAGCGGCTGTAAGGTCTCGGCCTCACGGAAATTCTGAATTCGCCATGCCCGGCCGGTGCCGGGCATCCACGTGTTGCGATGTGACGACGACGTGGATGGCCGGGACAAGCCCGGCCATGACGCTGGTACAAGTTCGACGAGGCGGTTATGGCGAGCAAAGATCAACCGAAGCAATTCATTCCGCTCAACATCGCCGTGCTCACGGTGTCCGATACGCGCTCGCTCGATGACGACAGGTCCGGCGCCACGTTGGTCGAGCGGCTCAGCGGGGCAGGGCACAGGCTGGCGGCGCGGGAGATCGTCACCGACGATGTCGAGAAGATCCGTGCCATCATCCGTCGTTGGATTGCCGACGATGGCGTCGACGCGATTATCACCACCGGTGGCACCGGCTTCACCGGGCGCGATGTCACCCCGGAGGCGATCGAGCCGCTGTTTGAGAAGCGGATGGACGGATTCTCGATCGCCTTCCACATGATCAGCTGGGGCAAGATCGGTACCTCGACGATCCAGTCGCGCGCCACCGCCGGCGTTGCCGGCGCGACCTACATCTTCTGCCTGCCGGGTTCACCTGGCGCCTGCCGCGATGGCTGGGATGGCATTTTGGCCGCGCAGCTCGATTATCGCACGCGCCCCTGCAACTTTGTCGAGATCATGCCGCGGCTCGACGAGCATCTGCGCCGCAGCAAGAGCTGAGCCGCGCGCATCGGCATCAACCGTCGGCGTGCCTTGACAGGCGCGCCGTGCCACGGAACCATCGCCTCCAATCATAAGGCGCAACAAGGCGCCGCGACGATGGGAGGATGTTTTGGGCCAGATCGTTTCGATCGAGGCGCTTGCTGCGCAGATCTGCGACGGCATGATGGTGGCGGTGCCGTCCGACACCAGCGGCGTGGCGATGGCGGCGACCGCCGCGATCATCGCCAACCGGCCGCGCCATCTGCATCTCGTCTGTATCCCGATCAGCGGCCTGCAGGCCGATATGCTGATCGGGGAAGGTTTGGTCGGCACGGTCGAGACCAGTGCGATCTCGCTCGGCGAAGCCGGCGGCGCGCCGCGGTTCGCCGAAGGCATCCGCAGCAGCGCGTTTGTGATGAAGGATGCGACCTGCCCGGCGATTCTCGCCGGTCTCGTCGCCGGTCAGAAGGGCGTGCCGTTCATGCCGATCCGCGGCATCATCGGCAGCGACATCCTGAGCGCGCGTGACGACTGGAAGGTGATCGACAATCCCTACGCGCCGCACGATCCGATCGTGGTAGTGCCGGCGATCCGCCCGGATGTCGCGCTGTTCCACGCGCCCGAAGCCGATCGGTTCGGTAACGTCCGGATCGGCCGACAGACCGAACTCGCCGCGATGGCCTATGCGGCCAAGACCACACTTGTGACGGTCGAGCGCATCGTCGAGACTTCACTGCTGACGGACGAGAACGCCGCCGCCGGCGTGCTGCCAGCGCTGTATGTCAGTGCGATCGCCGAGGCCAAGAACGGTGCGTGGCCGCTCAGCCTCGCCGGCGAATACAACACCGACACCGCCGAGGTCGCGCGCTACGCCAAGATGGCGCGCTCGGCTGAGGGCTTCGCCGCCTACATGCAGGGCTTCGCCCGGAAGTTCGAGGCGGTGGCATGAGCATGGCGCCTGCGACTTCGCGCGAAATCCTGATCGCGACTATCGCCGATCTGCTCGACGGCGTCCGCACCGTCGCGGTCGGTGCCTCGTCACCGATTCCGGCTGCCGGCGCGATGCTGCTGCGCGCCCGCAATCAGAGCCGCGGCCGCGACCCGGTGCGGGTGATCGTGCTCGGCTCGCGTCAGCACAACTTCTTCACCAACGGTGCGTTCGAGCTGTTCGACGCCACCGCGCAAGGGCGGATCGACGCGTTCTTTCTTTGCGGCGGCCAGATCGACGGTCAGGCCAACATCAATCTGGTTGGCACCGGCGACTATCCGGCAAGCCAAGTGCGTTGGCCGGGCTCGTTCGGATCGGCGTTCATGTACTATCTGGTGCCGCGGGTGATCCTGTTTCGCGAAGAGCATTCGCCGCGCGTCCTGGTCGACCAGGTCGACTTCGTCAGCGCGCCAGGCGCGAGCGAGCGGATCTATCGGAGCGGGGGACCGTACGCGCTGCTCACCGGGCTGGCCCTGTTTGGTTTCGATCAGCAGCGCAAGCGGTTCTGTCTGCGCAGCGTGCATCGCGGCAGCTCGGCGGAGGAAATCCGTGCCGCCACCGGCTTCGACTACGACGCGCCTGCGCAGGTGCCGTTCACGCCGGAGCCGGATGCTGAAACGCTGGTACTGTTGCGCGGCCGTGTCACCGACGAGCTCGCCGAGTGCTACCCGCAATTTGCCGAAACGCTGGTGGCGGATCGGGCGGCGTAGGTGCTTCTTGTGGCTGCGACGTCCGCGCGGCGCGCAGCCGGCGAATGATGATCTGGAGAGCGGTCACGAGCGCGGCACGCCGCAGCGCCCGCCCACGTTTGGTGTGGAAGGCGATCAGCTCGGCGGTGACACGCGGCGGCTCGGTGCGCCGCGGCGGCATTACAGGCTCAGCTCCCAGGTCTCACCAATCAGGTCCTGGCCGAAGCTGCGATGCGGCTCGGCCGCGACACGCTGGAAGCCCGCGTCCTGATAGATCCGCCGAGCCGCGGTCAGGATGCTCTGCGTCCACAGTGTGACCTTGCGATAGCCGCAGTGGCGCGCGAAGCCGATCGCTTCGTCGATCAGCTTGCGTCCGAGCTGATGCCCGCGCGCCTGTGGCGTTACCAGCAGCAGCCGCAGCTTGGCGACGTCGTCACTGTCCCGCACCAGGAACAGTGAGCCGGCTTGGGCGCCGTCGTACTCGGCGATCCAGCAACGCTCGCGGCCTGGATCGTGCGACGCCAGGAACTGTCCGGCGATCTCCGCCACCAGGGCTTCGAACGACGCATCGAAGCCGTATTCGGCCGCATAGAATGCGCCGTGGCTCTGCACCACCCAGCCGATATCGCCGGGGCGCGGACTGCGCAGAATCGGCGGCGGCGCGCTCCCTGCACCAAGTAAACCCTGAATCGTGGACATCGCCGCGGTTAGCCGCGCCCGCTCGGCCGGCGGCAGGCCCGACAGCATCGCGGTGACTTCGTTCTGTGAACTGCGTTCGAGCTTGGCGTAAGCGGCGCGGCCCTTGGCGGTCAGCGTCAACAGATGCTGGCGCCGGTCGGCCGGTGAGGGGGATCGCTTCAACAGGCCGTCGTCGGCAAACCCCTGGATGATCCTGCTCAGATAGCCGGGGTCGAGCTTCAGCTCGGAGCCGATCTCTTTGGCGGTCGGCGCGTCGCGATGTGCCAGCTCGTACAGAATCCGCGCTTCTGTGAGCGAGAACGGGCTGTCCATCAGCCGCTGCTCGAGCACGCCGAGCCGTGCCGTGTAGAACCGGTTGAAGGCCCGCACCAGCGCGACCGCGTCGCCTTGGCTCGATTGCTGCTGCGCGATGGCTGCTTCCATTCGTCGTCTCCGGTCGCGGCCCTGGGCGGTCTCCTGGCGAGATCGGTGGGGCCAGCGGAACCATCTCAGCCGGATTAATTGCCTCTGTCAACAAAATGATTGCCGGAGGCAACTATTAAGACGTGCTGTTTGATCGAAGGGCAGCTTCGAAGCGAGGTCAGGCGGCGAGGATGACGCGGCTGCGCAGCAGGGTGCGGGATGCGCGGCCGAGGTCGCGCGGCAACGTTGCTTCCGCGCCATGTCCCGCGTGCCCGCCGAGTCGAACATAATGGTCGCGCGCGATCACCAGCCCCTGGTCAGCGCTGGAGCTGGAGAAGCTGCGGATCAGCGACATCAGGCCTTCGCGCCACCCGCTCGGTGCGTAGGGCGATCTGGCGTAGCGGAAGATGCCGGCGCGCGCATGGCCGCTGGCGGAGACGCCTTCGATGAATTGGGTGGTCTCCTCGATCCAGCCCGGATCGAGCACCGCACCGGCATGGAGAAACATCAGCCAAGGCGAGCGGGCTTGCTTGGCTCCGGCCGCGAGCGCTTCGGCGCGATTGCCGTCGAAGGCGAGGTAGTTGCAGCCGGCCACATCGGCGACGCGGGCGATGGTGTCGCTGCCGCCGCGATCAACCAAGGTCACGTCGCTGACGACCCCGGCCGCAGCGCCTGGGACTAGCGACGCCAGCGTGGCGACGGCGGTCCGCTCGACGCCTTCGGTAGAAATGATCACACTCAACATGTCCGGCGGGTGACCCTACGACGACAGATGCGCGCCACGCTTAGCACCTCACTGCCGCGAAATCAGCCGCGAATTGCGCAATGCCCATCATCCGGGCAAACTCCGGCGCGTTGCTGGTGACAGACGGTGCGGGCCGAACGTTTGTTCTTGATTTGTTCTATCGACTCGCTATCTTGGACGCATGAGCAGAGCATCCAATGCCCTCAAGCGCCCGCCGGTCACGGCGCCCTCCGAGCCGGTGGGCGCGCCTTCCCCTTCCCCCGCCATCGAGGCGGCGGTCGACGAGCAGCGGCGCCGCGGTCGCGGCGCGCAGTCCAACGCCAGCGGCCGCTACGAGGCCGAGGCGCGAACCGCCTTCGACGACGGCTGGGAAAGCCTGGAGGACCTGCCGCCGTTCAAGACCACGGTGGCGCTGGATACCGCTCGCAAAGTCATCACCCGCAACGACTCGCCCGATATCGGCTTCGATCGCTCGATCAATCCGTATCGTGGCTGCGAACACGGCTGCGTGTACTGCTTCGCGCGGCCGACCCACGCCTATCTCGGGCTATCGCCGGGACTGGATTTCGAGTCCCGGCTGTTCGCCAAGCCCGATGCGCCTGCGTTACTCGAGCGTGAGCTGGCGGCGCCGGAATACGAGCCGCGGATGATCGCGATCGGCACCAACACCGATCCGTATCAGCCGATCGAGCGCGAACGGAAAATCATGCGCGGCATCCTCGAGGTGCTGGAGAAGACCGGCCACCCGGTCGGCATCGTCACCAAGTCCGCACTGGTGGTGCGCGACATCGACATCCTGGCGCGGATGGCCAAGCGGCAGCTCGCCAAGGTGGCGCTGTCCGTCACCTCGCTCGATCCGAAGCTCGCCCGCAGCATGGAGCCGCGCGCTTCGGCACCGGCGAAGCGACTTGAAGCGCTGAAGCTGCTCGCCGACGCCGGCATCCCTACCACTGTGATGGTGGCGCCGGTGATCCCGGCGCTCAACGACATGGAGATCGAGCGCATCCTCGATGCCGCCGCCCATGCCGGCGTCAAGGAGGCGAGCTACGTGCTGCTGCGGTTGCCGCTGGAAGTGCGCGATCTGTTCCGCGAATGGCTGATGGCGAACTATCCGGACCGTTATCGCCACGTCTTCACGCTGATCCGCGACATGCGCGGTGGCCGTGACTACGACTCGCAATGGGGCACCCGGATGAAGGGGACCGGCCCGATCGCCTGGATGATCGGCCGGAGGTTCGAGACCGCCTGCACGCGGCTCGGACTGAACAAGCGCCGCTCCAAGCTGACCCTCGATCATTTCGAGAAGCCGGAGAAGGCCGGGCAGCAACTCAGCCTGTTCTGAGGGCAGGGGCCCGGTTCCCGCTGGTCTCGCTGAATTGCGGGCATGATCCGGAGTTTACGGTTGCGCCGGCTGTGCCTCGCCCGCAGCATCGCGGCATGATTCGGGATACGAAACAGCCGATCAAGGTTCCGACCAAGCTCGCGAGCCGATCGGGCGGCAAGGCCGTCAGAGCGGATGGCGGGAAAGCGTCCACCACGAAGGTTCGGGCTTCGAAGACTGCTGCGTCCAAGGCCGTTTCTTCCAAGGCCGGCGCGAAGGAAGCCGCCGGCAGCAAGCCCGCCTCTACCAAGGCGCTGAAGGGCGTGATCGCGGTGGCGCCGCCGAGCTTCCGGCGCGAGCGCACGCTGATCAAGCGCGGCATCTGGCCGATCGCCGGCTGCGACGAAGCCGGCCGTGGTCCGCTGGCTGGTCCGGTGGTGGCGGCCGCGGTGGTGCTCGATCCCAAGCGCGTGCCCAAGGGGCTCGACGATTCCAAGCGGCTGACGGCAGAAAAGCGCGAGGCGCTGTTCGACGAGATCTGCGCCACCGCACAGGTTTCGGTGGTCTATGCCTCGCCGGAACGGATCAATCGCGACAACATTCTGCGCGCGTCGTTGTGGGCGCTGACCCGCGCGGTGCATGCGCTGCCCGAGATGCCGCGCCATGTGTTCGTCGACGGCCGCGACCGGCTGGCAACCAAATGCGACTGTGAAGCTGTGATCGGCGGCGACGGGCTGATCGCCTCGATCGCCGCGGCCTCGATCATCGCCAAGGTGTCACGCGACCGGCTGATGTGCCGTCTCGCCGAAGAATGCCCCGGCTATGGCTTCGAGCAGCACAAGGGCTACGGCGTGCCGGAGCATCTCGATGCGCTCGCCCGACTTGGTCCGACGGTGCATCACCGCCGCTTCTTCGCGCCGGTCGCCGCAGCCTGGCAGAAGATCGAAGGCGCTCGGCCGCCGCAGATCCGCGACCTGTTCGAGGCCGACGTCACGGTCGAAGCCATCGCGTGAGTGCGGCGGCGCCGGTTGCGCGTGCGGCCGCCGGGCTCTATCACGGTCAGACCGATTTTCGCTGGCCCCACATGCGCTTCGCCTCCCTGATCGTCGAACTGATCCGCGCACGGCCGCTGCTGGTGTTCTGGCTGGTGGTGTGCGCCCAGGCGCTGCTGTGGGTGCTGGTGCCGACGCTGTTCTACGTCAGCCCTCCCGGCGATGTGGCGGTGGTGCTGGCCTATGGCCGCGAGTACCAGGTCGGCACCGATCTTGGTCCGCCGCTGGCGTTCTGGCTCGCCGATGTCGCGTATCGGGCCGCCGGTAATCACATGATCGGCGTCTATGTGCTGGCGCAGCTCTGCTTCGTCGTCACGTTCTATGCTCTGTTCCAGCTCGCCCGCAGCGTAGTGGGGCCGCAATACGCGGTGGTCGCGGTGCTGCTGACCTCGACCGTCACCGCTTTTGCTGGCTCCGGCGTCGAGTTCGGCCCGCTGATCCTGGCGCGGCCGCTGTGGGCGCTGGTGCTGTGGCACGGCTGGCAGGTGATCGGCCAGCATCGCCGTGCGGCCTGGTTCGCGCTGTCGATCGAGATCGGCCTGCTGCTGCTGACCACCGTTGCGGCGCCGGCGCTGCTCCTGCTGCCGCTCGCCTTTGCGCTCGCCAATGCACGCTGCCGCCGGGCCCTGGTCTCGCTCGACACGGTGTTCGCGCTGCTGGTGATCGCCGTGCTGGCGCTGCCTTATGGCGTCTGGCTGCTGCGCGCCGATCAGTTTGCGCTGCCGGCGCTGCCAACCACGGCGGATCTTGGCGATCGCGCGCTGCTGGGATTGAAGCTGTTCGGCGGGCTGGTGATCTCGCTCGCCGGCATTGCGCTGCTCGCGGTGCTCAACATCGGCCGGTTCGCCCCCAAGCACCACGATGCGCCGATGATCGCGCGGCCGCCGGTCGATCCGCTGGCGCGGCAGTTCGTTTATGTGTTCGCGCTGGTGCCGCCGGTCGTCGCCAGCATCGCGGCCGCAGTGTTCGGTCTCGGCCATGTCGTCGGTGGCCCCGGCGTGGTGCTGCTGCTTGCCGGTCTCGCGGTGATGATGGTGATCGGCGACGTGCTGTATCTGCATCGCCAGCGGCTGTTGCGCTCGGCCTGGGCGGCGCTGATCGCCGCACCCGCCGTCGCGGTGATCTTCACCGTGGTGGTGCAGCCCTGGCTGACGCGCACCGAGGTGCCCACCTCGCTGCCATCCAAGCAGATGGCGCAGTTCTTCGCGGACAGTTTCGAACGCCGCACCGGCAAGCCGCTGCCTGCGGTCGCCGGCGATCCGCAGCTCGCCAGCCTGATCGCTCTGGCGCCGTCGCGCCCGCATCTTTTGCTCGATGCCACCCCGGCGCGGACGCCATGGATTACGCAAGGCGACTTCGAACGTAACGGCGGCGTGGTGGTGTGGCGTGCGGCCGATACGGCAGGCAAGCCGCCGGACGAGATCGCCCAGCGCTTCCCGGGCATCGTGCCGGAGCTGCCGCGTGGCTTCGACCGAATGATCTCCGGCCGTCAGCCGCTGCTGCGGATCGGCTGGGCGATCGTGCGGCCGAAAGCGCCGTAAGCCCGCCGCAGCTGCGCGGCGCCCGGCGCGGACGAGCCGACCTTCTTGCTTGATCTTGCTTAGTTAGACGCCGCGGCGAGCACGGTCGCGATCGCGCGCAGATCCTGCCAGGCGAGCCGCTTGTAGGTCGGCTGGCGCAGCAGATAGGCCGGATGCAGCGTCGGCAGGGCGCGGATGGTGCGGGTCCCGGTGTCGTAGTCGAACCATCGGCCGCGGGTTCGCATGATGCCGTCGCGGGTGCCGAGCAGCGCTTGGGTCGACG
Source organism: Rhodopseudomonas sp. P1 (assembly GCF_039642825.1). Classification (NCBI taxonomy): domain Bacteria; kingdom Pseudomonadati; phylum Pseudomonadota; class Alphaproteobacteria; order Hyphomicrobiales; family Nitrobacteraceae; genus Rhodopseudomonas; species Rhodopseudomonas sp. P1. The sequence continues at coordinate 1,183,927 of NZ_CP088006.1, forward strand.
GGTTGCCGAGCGTCACCAGCAGGTCCGGGTTCACCAGCTCGATCTGCCGCCGGATGAACGGCAGGCAGATCTGGGTCTCCTGAGGCGTCGGCGTGCGGTTACCCGGCGGCCGCCACGGGATCACGTTGGCGATGTAGACGTTGCCGCGGTTCAGCCCGATCGCCGCGAGCATCAGGTCGAGCAGCTTGCCGGAGCGGCCGACGAACGGCAGCCCTTCGATGTCCTCGTCCCGGCCGGGCGCTTCGCCGACGAACATCACCTTGGCCTGCGGATTGCCGTCGGCGAATACCAGCTGCGTTGCGGTCGCGCGTAACGCACAGCCATCGAACCGCTGCATCAACTCGCGCAGCACGTCCAGGCTGGGTGCGGTCGCTGCGGCCTCGCGGGCCGAGATGATCGCAGCGTCCGGACTCGCAGGTGGCGCACCGAATGCCAGCGGCGGCGGCGGTGCATGTAAGGCTGGCTTGACGATCGCGCGAGGCTCGGGCGCCCGCTCGCGTGCAGCCGGCTCAGGCGCGTCGTCAAGCATCCGGTTGATCGGATCCTCTGCGAGCGCGCAATCCACCCCTGCGTCCACATAGAACGCGAGCAATTGACGCAGGCTCGGCACAGGATCGGGTGTCATGCGGCGTGGTTTACCGTGAATGCGGGAAACAGAACAGCCGATCTCGATGCATCATGTTCCGCAATGCGAAACTTATTTTCGCATCTATGATCTTGAAGCTGGAAAGATGAGCCAGCCGGTACATTTGGGTGGTTGTTCTTCTTCTAAAAATGCGAAAGAACACCCGAGGAAACGTCTCCGAGAGTCCTGCGAGAAAAAACGATGAGTGATGAAACGCTGCCGCCCCGCGAATCGATGGAATTCGACGTCGTGATCGTGGGAGCAGGCCCGTCGGGACTGTCCGCCGCCATTCGATTGAAGCAGATCAACCCCGAGTTGTCGGTGGTGGTCGTGGAGAAGGGCTCCGAAGTCGGGGCCCATATCCTGTCGGGCGCGGTGATCGACGTGTCGGCGCTGGATCGCCTGATGCCGAGCTGGCGCGAGGACGAGAGCTGCCCGCTGAAGACCCACGTCGAAGACGACCACTTCTACGTCATGACGGCGTCGAAAGCGCTCAAGGTGCCAAACATCATGGTGCCGCCGATGCTCGACAACCATAAGAATTTCATCGGCTCGCTCGGTGATCTGTGCCGCTGGCTCGGGCCGAAGGCCGAGGAACTCGGCGTCGAGATCTATCCCGGCTTCGCCGCCACCGAAGTGCTGTACGGCGACAATGGCGAGGTGCGCGGCGTCGCCACCGGCGACATGGGCATCGGCCGCGACGGCCAGCCGAAGGATTCCTACACCCGCGGCATGGAACTGCTCGGCAAGTACACGCTGTTCGCTGAAGGCGCGCGCGGCAGCCTGTCGAAGCAGCTGATCGCCAACTACAAGCTCGACAAGGATTCCAATCCGCCGAAGTTCGGCATTGGTCTCAAGGAAATCTGGCAGGTCGAGCCGTCCAAGCATCGTAAGGGCCGGATCGCCCACTCGTTCGGCTGGCCGCTCAGCAACAATGTCGGCGGCGGCTCGTTCCTGTATCACTACGGCGACAACCTAGTGGCGGTCGGCTTCGTGGTGCATCTCAACTACGACGATCCGTATCTGTCGCCGTTCGAGCAGTTCCAGAAGTTCAAGACCCATCCGTCGGTGGCGCCGATCTTCGAGGGCGGCAAGCGCATCTCCTACGGCGCCCGCGCCATCACCGAAGGCGGCTATCAGTCGGTTCCGCGTCTGACCTTCCCGGGTGGCGCGCTGATCGGCTGCGCTGCGGGCTTCGTCAACGTGCCGCGCATCAAGGGCGTCCACAACGCCATCGGCTCCGGCATGCTGGCCGCCGAACACGTCGCGGCGGCGCTCGCTGCCGGCCGGACCAACGACGAGCCGGTGGACTACGAAAACGCCTGGCGCGATTCCGTCGTCGGCAAGGACCTGTTCCGGGTCCGCAACGTTAAGCCGCTGTGGTCGAAGTTCGGCACCGCCGTCGGCGTCGTGCTGGCCGGCTTTGAAATGTGGTGTTCGACGTTCGGGTTCTCGGTGTTCGGCACGCTGTCGCATGGCAAGCCCGATCGCTCGACGCTCGATCCGGCGAAATCGCATGAGCCGCACAAAAACCCGAAGCCGGACGGCAAGCTGACCTTCGACCGCCTGTCCTCGGTGTTCCTGTCGAATACCAATCACGAGGAAGACCAGCCGGTGCACCTCAAGGTCGCCGACATGCAGCTACAGAAGACGTCGGAGCACGACGTCTATGCCGGCCCGTCGGGCCGCTACTGCCCGGCTGCGGTGTACGAGTGGGTGGAAGAGCCTACCGGCCCGCGCTTCGTGATCAACGCGCAGAACTGCGTCCACTGCAAAACCTGCGACATCAAAGACCCGAACGGCAACATTACTTGGGTTCCGCCGGAAGGCGGCGGCGGTCCGAATTATCAGGGCATGTGATCGCTGTTCTGACCGCGCGGCTTTGACCACGCGTCCGTGAGCGGCGGCGAGGCGATGCCTCGCCGCGCGGCCACGATCCTGCCATGTTGCCACCGTCTCAATCCTGCGACCGCCCGCCGGCGCCGTCGGGGACCGCGGCATTGTGCGCCGTCGGGCCTATCCTTGCGGTTGAGCGCCAAACGCGGCATTGTCGACGCGATGCTGCCGGCTCGGCGGCCGGGCCAACGAGCCTTTTCCTGGAGCTAGGCAACCTTGATGCTTTCCCTTCGAATCCGTCGATCGATGGCCGTCGCCCTCACGCTGGTGGCGATGCCGATCGCCGGACAGGCGCTGGCGCAGACCCCCGATCACCCGGCCGACAACTCGGCACAGTTTCCGACCACCCAGGATCTGCGGTCGATGACGACCGCCGGCAGCTACCTGGCCGCCCGCCACGCCAGCATCGAACGTGACGCGGCCTCCGCCGCGGCGTTCTACCGCTCGGCGCTCCGCACCGATCCGAGCAATAACGAGCTGCTCGACCGCGCCTTCATCTCATCGCTCGCCGAAGGCGACATCGACGAGGCGGTCAAGCTCGCCGATCGTGTGCTGAAGATCGACAAGTCCAACCGCGTCGCCCGGCTGGTGATCGGTATCCGCGATCTGAAGACCAAGAAATACGCCTCCGCGGTGCGTAACGTGAACCAGTCGGTGCGCGGCCCGATCACCGACCTGATCGCCACCCTGATTTCGAGCTGGTCGCTGTACGGCGCCGGCGACGTCAAGACCGCGGTCGGCAACATCGACAAGCTCGCCGGTCCGGAGTGGTATCCGATCTTCAAGGACCTGCATTCCGGCATGATGCTGGAGCTGGCCAACCGCCAGAAGGACGCGGGCGAACGGCTGGAGCGCGCCTACAAGCTCGACGATTCCGCGCTGCGCGTGGTCGAGTCCTATGCGCGCTGGCTGTCGCGCAACAAGAGCGAAGCCGAGGCGCTCGCGGTCTATCAGGCGTTCGATAAGAAGCTGCCGCGTCATCCGCTGATCGAAGACGGCATCCGCGAAGTCAAGGCCGGCAAGAAGCTGGCGCCGCTGGTCGATAGCCCGCAGGCCGGCGCGGCCGAAGCGCTGTACGGTATCGGCGCGTCGCTGACCCGGCGCGGTGGCGAAGATCTTGCGCTGGTGTATCTGCAGCTCGCGCTCTACCTCGAACCCAACCATGCGCTGGCGCTGCTGGCGCTCGGCGATCTCTACGAGTCGGTGAAGAAGCCGCAGATGGCGATCAAGGTGTACGAGCGCGTGCCGGCATCCTCGCCGCTGAAGCGCAACGCCCAGATCCAGCTCGCCACCGACCTCGACGCCTCCGACCGCAGCGAGGAAGCGATCAAGATCCTCAAGGGTGTGATCGCCGAGGACGGCAAGGATCTCGAAGCCATCATGGCGCTCGGCAATATCGAGCGCGGCCGCAAGAAGTTCGCCGATTGCGGCGAGACTTACTCCAAAGGCATCGACGCGCTCACCGGCGCCGAGAAGAATGCCTGGGTGTATTACTACTTCCGCGGCATCTGCGAGGAGCGCTCCAAGCAGTGGGCCAAGGCCGAGGTCGACCTGAAGAAGGCGCTGCAGATGCAGCCCGACCAGCCGCACGTGCTGAACTATCTCGGCTATTCCTGGATCGATCAGGGCATCAACCTCGACGAGGCGATGACCATGATCAAGCGCGCGGTCGATCAGCGTCCCGACGATGGCTACATCGTCGACTCGCTCGGCTGGGCTTACTACCGCATTGGCGACTACGAGAATGCGGTGAAGACGCTGGAGCGGGCGATCGAGCTGAAGCCCGAGGACCCGACCATCAACGATCACCTCGGCGATGCCTATTGGCGGGTCGGCCGCACGCTCGAAGCGCGCTTCCAGTGGGCGCACGCCCGCGACCTCAAGCCCGATCCGGAGGAGCTGCCGAAGATCGAGGGCAAGATCTCCAACGGTCTGCCCGAAGAGGACAAGGCCTCGGCGGCGTCCGCGGACAAGAAGAAAGAAGACGGCAAGGGCGGCTGAGGCGGCGCGGTCAGGGCTTTGCGCCGGGACCGCGAACGCGCCTAAAAGGGGGGTGGAGCTTCGGTTCGGTTTCGCTCAGAACCGGCGCTCCAGGAGACGATTTCCGTGACCGACGGCTCTGCGACAACACTGCGCGACGAGGCGCGCGCCAAGGTGAACCTGACGCTGCGCGTGGTCGGCCGTCGCCCTGACGGCTACCACGAGCTGGAAAGCGTGGTGGCGTTCGCCGATTGCGCCGATCACCTGACCCTGCAGCCGGGTGCGGCGCTGAGCCTGGCCACGATCGGTCCCGGCGCGCAGGATTGCGGCGACAGCGCCGACAATCTGGTGCTGAAGGCGGCGCGGCTGCTCGGCGAGCGTGTGCCGAACCTGAAAGCCGGCGCCTTCACACTCGACAAGCATCTGCCGGTGGCGGCCGGCATTGGTGGCGGCTCCGCCGACGCCGCGGCGGCGCTGCGGTTGCTCGCCCGCGCCAATGATCTCACCGTTGACGATCCACGCCTCATCGAGGCCGCCCGGCTGACCGGCGCCGATGTGCCGGTGTGCCTGCCGTCGAAGCCCTGCGTGATGACCGGCGTCGGCGAGAAGCTGTCGCCGCTGCCGCTGCCGCGAATTCCGGCCGTGATGGTCAATCCGCGAGTGCCGGTGGCCACAAAGGACGTGTTCACTGCGCTGGGTCTGAAGCCAGGTTCGCTGACGGTCGGCGCGACCGACGTCCTCGCTGCGCCCGCTTGGCCGAAAGCCGGTGCGCCGCTCGCCGATTGGGTCGTGGCGCTCAAGGCCGGCACCAACGATCTCGAACCCCCGGCCCTCAAGGTCGAGCCGGTTGTCGGCACCGTGCTGGAGGCGCTACAGGCGACCGCCGGCGTTCAGCTCGCCCGGATGTCCGGTTCAGGCGCGACCTGCTTTGCGCTGTATGCCGATGATGTCTCGGCTCGTGCCGCCGCGGATACGCTCCGCGCTGCGCATCCTGGCTGGTGGGCCCACGCCGGCAGCCTGAGCTGACGGCCGCTTCAGCGGCTGTCATCCCGGGGCGCGCGCAGCGCGAACCCGGGATCTCGCAGTTCAGAACATCTCGGGATTCCGGATCGCCGCTGCGCGGCGTCCGGAATGACGGTGCTTGTTTGAAAAAGAGCTGCGTCCGCTCAGTGCGAGCGCGCGAGGCAGAACGCGACCACTTGCTCCAGAGCCGTCTTCATCGGCGAGGACGGGAACAGCGCGAGCGCGTCGACCGCCATTGCGCCGTAGTGCTGGGCGCGCTGGATGGTGTCGTCGAGGGCGCGGTGCTTGGTCATCAGCTTGATCGCCTGATCGAGGTCGGCATCCGAAATCTCGCCGCGCTCCAGCGACTTGATCCAGAATTCGCGCTCGGCGTCGTTGCCGCGGCGGAACGCCAGCACCACCGGCAGAGTGATCTTGCCCTCGCGGAAGTCATCGCCGACGTTCTTGCCGAGCTTGGCAGCCTTGCCGCCGTAATCGAGCACGTCGTCGATCAGCTGGAAAGCGATGCCGATATTCATGCCGAACGAGCGGCAGGCTGACTGCTCCGGCTTCGGCCGATTGGCGATTGCCGGGCCGACTTCGCAAGCGGCGGCGAACAGTTCGGCGGTCTTGCCGCGGATCACCGCGAGATACTCGTCCTCGGTGGTCGCGGTGTTCTTGGCGGCGGCGAGCTGCATCACCTCGCCCTCGGCGATGGTGGCGGATGCCGACGACAGGATGTCGAGCGCGCGCAAGCTGCCGACTTCGACCATCATCCGGAACGCCTGGCCGAGCAGGAAGTCGCCGACCAGCACGCTGGCCTCGTTCCCCCACAGCATCCGCGCCGACTTCTTGCCGCGGCGCATCTCGCTCTCGTCGACGACGTCGTCGTGCAGCAGGGTCGCGGTGTGCATGAATTCGACCGCGGCGGCGAGCTTGATGTGGCCGTCGCCGGTGTAGCCGGTGAGGTTCGCCATCGCCAGCGTCAGCATCGGCCGCAGCCGCTTGCCACCCGACGAGATCAGGTGGTTGGCGACTTCAGGAATCATCGTGACGTCCGAGCCCGTCCGCGACAGGATGGTGGCGTTGACTCGCTCCATGTCCGCCGCAACGAGTTCGACGAGTTGGTCGATCGAGGCGGTCGAGGGGCCCTCGAAGGGTACGATTACGGCCACGCTGGGTCTCCAAATTCCGGGGACGGATGCGGCGAAGCTGCTCGCGCCATCCGAGCCTTGGTCCAGTCATCGAGGCGCCGGCCGGCTCGACCATTCCGCGCCTCATTGCGGTTCCCTCTATAGCACGGGAACGACCCTGCAACGAGGCGATCGATCCCCCGCAACGGTCGGCGCGAGCTATAATGCAGGGACGACAGGAGAGGCAAGGTTGCGAGAACTGCTGCGGACCAACGACGCGGTACTGCTTTCGGCGGTGGGGGCATTGCTGGACGGTGCCGGGATCGACCACCTGGTGCTGGACCAGAACATGAGCATTCTCGAAGGCTCGCTCGGGGTGATCCCGCGCCGCGTTCTGGTGCACGAGGACGATGTTCGCGCTGCGCGCCAGTTGCTGACCGACGCCGGACTGGCGCACGAGCTCAGGTCCGATGGCTGAACTGGTTGATCCGGCAGCACAAAGCCTGACCGAGGACGGCTTTCTCGGCGGCCGGCTGCGGCTGCGGCAACCTGCCGCCGGCCATCGTGCCGGTCACGATGCGATTCTGCTGGCGGCTTCGACGCGGGTGAGGGTCGGCGACCGAGTGGTCGAATTCGGCAGCGGCGTCGGCACCGCCGGACTGGCGGTGGCGTGGCGGGTCGACGGAATCGCTCCGGTCCTGGTTGAGATCGATCCTAGTCTTGCGGCGATTGCCCGTGACAATGCCCACCTCAATGGGCTGGCAACCGCAGTCGTCTGTCTCGATATCACCGGCTCAGCCGAGACGTTTGCGGCGGCCGGACTCGGGCCCGACTCGGCCGACGCAGTGCTGATGAATCCGCCGTTCCATGATGCCGCCCGGCATCGGGGGTCGCCGGATCCGGTGCGGCAGGTGGCGCATCTGGCAGCGGCGACCACGCTGGAGGCCTGGGTTCACGCGGCGCGGCGGCTGCTCAAGTCCGGCGGGACCCTGACCATGATATGGCGGGCGGATGGACTTGCCGATGTTCTGAGTGCGCTGGGCCGCGGCTTCGGCAGCGTGATGGTGCAGCCGGTGCATGGAAATGCCGACAAGCCGGCGATCCGTATCCTGGTGCGTGCGACGAAGGGCGGGCGGGCGCCGCTGGCGCTTGTTCCAGGTTTGCTGCTCAATGACCCGTCGGGTCACCCGAACCCGATCGCGCGGGCCGTGCTCGCCGGGGAGCAAATTCTGCCGCTGGCGCAATCCTAATCAGCGGCTGGGCAAAAACTGCGCAGCGCTGACTACTGCGGTTGCGGTTCGTTGTGCTTGGCCGGTGCGCTGGTGACGTGCACAGCCGCGAGAATTGCCGCGATCAACAACATCAGCAGGTAAATTTTCATCGGTCCCTCCGCTGCGTCGTTGCAGCCTCGTCCCTATATGAAGCCTGCGTTGCAAAACACGTTCCATACCTACCAAATGGTGGCATCCAAGATGGTCGACAATAGGGTGAAGCGATGAGCGATGCTGCGATCAGCGGTCGCAGCGAGCAGGGCTGGCTCGCCGGTCTCGGTAACTGGATTCCGGCGCGCTTCCGGCGCGACATTCCGGTGGTGCCGGTGGTGCGGCTGTCAGGCACGATCGGCGCGGTCACGCCGTTGCGGCCGGGCCTGACGCTGGCCGGAGTCGCCAAGCTGCTCGATCGCGCATTCTCCACCCGCAACGCCAAGGCGGTGGCGCTAGCGATCAATTCGCCGGGCGGCTCGCCGGTGCAATCGCGGCTGATCTATCTGCGCATCCGCGCGCTTGCCGCCGAGAAGAAGCTGCCGGTCTACGCGTTCGTCGAGGATGTCGCGGCCTCGGGTGGCTACATGATCGCGTGCGCAGCCGACGAGATCTATTGCGATCCATCGTCGATCCTCGGTTCGATCGGCGTGGTTGGCGGCGGCTTCGGCTTTCAGGATCTGATCAAGAAGATCGGCGTCGAGCGCCGGCTCTACACCGCCGGCGAGCGCAAGGCGCAGCTCGATCCGTTCCTGCCGGAAGACCCGCAGGAGGTCGCGCGGCTGAAGGTGCTGCAGCAGGAAATCCACGCGCTGTTCATCGCATTGGTGAAAGAGAGCCGCGGCACCCGGCTGAAGGGCGAGGAGTCCAAGCTGTTCACCGGCGAGTACTGGGCCGGTGCCACCGCGGTGTCGCTCGGCCTTGCTGATTCGATCGGTGATCTGCGTGCGGTGCTACGCGGCAAGTTCGGCGACAAGGTGCGCACCCCGCTGATCTCACCGCCGACCGGCCTGCTCGCCAATCTGTCGCGTAAATCCGGCGGTGCCGGAGCTGCGCTCGACGGCGTCGCGGCACTGCCCGAATCAATGATTACGGCGCTGGAAACACGGGCGATCTGGGCCAAATACGGCTTTTAGAAGATGCGCGGCCGCGCGGCCTCCGCGCCATTTGGTCCCGTCAGCGTGAGTTGCGAGTGATCGCCCACTGAGCGAAGATGCAACAGGGGCGTGACGCGACTCAAGGAGAGGTTGGACGATGCCGCCGCTGCTCGTATTGGCTGGAAGCCTGGTGGGCATCGCCATGGTGCGGTGGGCCTTCCGCACGGCCGGACGCGTCAATCAGGAGCTCGAGGTCGCCCGCGCAACGGTGTTTGCCGAGGCGGACCGCGCCAAGCTGCCGACGCTGCGGCCCGACCCCGTGACCGGCGCTTATCGGCCGGGCTGACCTTCAGATCGGACTGATCTCTTCAATCGGTGATGTGGGAATCGGTGCGCCGGCCCGAAGGGCGGGGCATCACCCATAGGGCCGGCGCGCAACCTTGGAGGTTGCAAACTTTTAAGAGCGGCCGAGCGATCCGCTGAGCAGCGGCGCGACCACCAGCACGACAAGCGCAGCACTCACGGCATGAAAGGCTGTCATTTCGGCTCCCCGTCGTTTCGGCGCCGGCTCCTCGGCCGCACGCCACGTCCCTGGAGGCCGATGGTTACCCATCAGTTGCTAACGAATTTCAGCTTTTAGCGATCGCCGTGGCGGGTGGTTAAGGAGGCGTTAACCGGCGATTTGGCCCGTTCATCGCCTTGATTTGCCGGGTCGTGGTCGATACGGTCCGGCCACTTTTCCAAAAACCCTCGTGAATCCAAAGCCGATCATGGACCCGACGCCTCCGCACATGCGCCCGGAACGTTCGTTCCAGGGCCTGATCCTGACGCTGCAGCGCTTCTGGGCCGATTATGGCTGCGTCATCCTGCAGCCCTACGACATGGAAGTCGGCGCCGGCACCTTCCATCCGGCCACCACGCTGCGGGCGCTCGGCCCGAAGCGCTGGAACGCCGCTTACGTGCAGCCGTCGCGCCGGCCCAAGGACGGCCGCTACGGCGAGAACCCGAACCGGCTGCAGCACTACTATCAGTTCCAGGTGATCCTGAAGCCGTCCCCGCCCGACATCCAGGACCTGTACCTGAAGTCGCTGGCCGCGATCGGGGTCGACACCGCGCTGCATGACGTGCGCTTCGTCGAGGACGACTGGGAAAGCCCGACGCTCGGCGCCTGGGGCCTCGGCTGGGAGTGCTGGTGCGACGGCATGGAAGTGAGCCAGTTCACTTACTTCCAGCAGGTTGCCGGCGTCGAATGCGCGCCGGTTGCCGGCGAACTCACTTACGGTCTCGAGCGGCTGGCGATGTACGTCCAGGGCATCGACCGCGTCTACGACCTCAACTTCAACGGCCGCGACGGCGATGACAAGGTCACCTATGGCGACGTGTTCCTGCAGGCCGAGAAGGAATACTCGAAGCACAATTTCGAGGTCGCCGACACCGAGATGCTGTTCGAGCAGTTCAAGATGGCCGAGGCCGCCTGCAAGAAATATCTCGACGCCGGCTGGGTGATGTCTGCCGATGGCGGCAAGCGCGAAGCCCACGCCATGGCGCTGCCGGCCTACGACCAGTGCATCAAGGCCAGCCACGTCTTCAACCTGCTCGACGCCCGCGGCGTGATCTCCGTCACCGAACGCCAAAGCTACATCCTGCGCGTCCGCGAACTGGCCAAAGCCTGTGGCGAAGCCTGGGTGCATACCGAAGCGGGACGGGCGGAAGCGTAGTTCTCTCTTACCCGCCCCTGGAGGGGGAGGGTCGCTCGCATAGCGAGCGGGGTAAACGATAACGAGGACGCCTCTGCTCCCCTCCCCCTTGCGGGGAGGGGGCGGGGCAGCGAGTTCGGACTAATTACCCTCCCCTGGAGGGGGAGGGTCGCCTGCCGAAGGCAGGCGGGGTGGGGTGACAGCGGTTGCGACATGGTCAAGCGCCAGATCAGCGACTTCAAGCGCGCTACTGCGAACAAACTGCGGGCTAACAGCACCGCTGCCGAAGACATCCTGTGGCGGCGGTTGCGACGAATGAATGTGGAAGGAAGTCACTTCAGACGGCAGGTGGTGATCGGGCCCTACATCGCCGATTTCGCCTGCCTCGCGAAGCGACTGATCATCGAGGTGGACGGATCACAACACGGCGACGAAGACGGCCTAAAGCGTGACGAAGTGCGAACGCAATGGCTGCAGTCGGAGGGCTACCGGGTGATCCGATTTTGGAACAATGATGTGATGAGCAAGACCGACGCCGTGATGGACGCCATCTACAACGCGACCGCTGTCACCCCACCCCGCCTGCCTGCGGCAGGCGACCCTCCCCCTCCAGGGGAGGGTGAAGCCCTCCGTGGGGAGGACAAGTAATGCCCGATCTTCTCCTCGAACTGTTCTCCGAAGAAATCCCGGCGCGGATGCAGGGGAAGGCTGCTGATGATCTGAAGCGGCTGGTCACCGACAAGCTGGTCGCCGAAGGTCTCGTCTATGAGGGCGCCAAGGCGTTTGCGACGCCGCGGCGGCTGACGCTGACGGTGCACGGCATTCCGGCGCGGCAGCCGGATCTGAAGGACGAGCGCAAGGGGCCGAAAGTCGGCGCGCCGGAGGCGGCGGTGCAGGGCTTCTTGAAGGCCGCAGGCCTCGCCTCGCTCGACGAAGCCAAGATCCAGAAGGACCCGAAGAAGGGTGACTTCTACGTCGCGCTGATCGAGAAGCCTGGCAAGCCTGCGATCGACGTGATCGCCGAATTGCTGCCGGTGATCGTGCGCACCTTCCCGTGGCCGAAGTCGATGCGCTGGGGCGAACGCTCCCGCAAGCCGGGCGCGCTCCAATGGGTGCGGCCGCTGCATTCGATCATCGCGACCTTCGGCATGGAAACCGAAGAGCCCGACGTGGTGCATTTCAACGTCGACGGCATCGAGGCGGGGCAGACCACGCGCGGCCATCGCTTCATGGCGCCGGCTGCATTCAGTGTGCGCCGGTTCGAGGACTACGAGGCCAAGCTGTTCGCCGCCAAGGTCGTGCTCGATTCCGCCCGCCGCAAGGACATCATCCTGGCGGACGCGAAGACGCTGGCGCAGGCGCAGAACTACGAACTGGTCGAAGATCAGGGGCTGCTCGACGAAGTCTCTGGTCTCGTCGAATGGCCGGTGGCGCTGATGGGCTCGTTCGACAAGGACTTCCTGTCGATCCCGGACGAAGTGATCCGCGCCACCATCCGCGCCAACCAGAAGTGCTTCGTGGTCGCCGATCCTGCGACCGGCAAACTCGCCAACAAGTTCATCCTGACCGCGAACATCGAAGCCAGCGACGGCGGCGCCGCGATCACGGCCGGCAACGAGCGCGTGATCCGCGCGCGGCTTTCGGACGCCAAGTTCTTCTACGAGACCGATCTAAAGACCAAGCTGGAAGACCGGCTGCCGAAGTTCGACCAGATCGTGTTCCACGAAAAGCTCGGCACCCAAGCCGAGCGTATCGCGCGGATCGAACGCTTAGCAGCCGAGATCGCGCCGCTGGTCGTGCCAACCGCGCAAGGCGCGGAAAAAGAAAAACTCGTCGAGAAGGCCAAGCGCGCGGCGCGGCTGTGCAAGGCGGACCTGCTGACCGAAGTCGTCGGCGAATTCCCCGAGCTGCAGGGCCTGATGGGCAAGTACTACGCGGAGGCGCAGGGCGAGGATAAGTCCGTCGCCGCCGCTTGCGAGGAGCACTACAAGCCGCAGGGCCCGGCCGACCGCGTGCCGACCGATCCGGTCAGCATCGCGGTGGCGCTCGCCGATAAGCTCGACACGCTGGTCGGGTTCTGGGCGATCGACGAGAAGCCGACGGGGAGCAAGGACCCGTATGCGCTGCGACGTGCGGCGCTGGGGGTGATCCGGATCGTGCTGGAGAACGGGCTGCGGCTGCCGCTGCTCAAGGTCGTTGACGACAATCGGCGGGACATGCCGATGGAATTCGGCCTCTTAGCTCACTTGTTCAACTCCATGCGCGATGAAACGTGGTCTGGGCTGAAGACAGCACTCCTTGCCTTCTTCGCCGACCGCCTGAAAGTCCAACTCCGCGACCAAGGCGCGCGGCATGACCTCGTCGATGCGGTGTTCGCGCTCGAAGGGCAGGACGACATCCTGATGATCGTTCGCCGCGTCGAGGCGCTGGCGGCGTTCCTCGCCACCGACGACGGCAAGAACCTGCTGGCCGGCACCAAGCGCGCCGCCAACATCCTGCGGATCGAGGAGAAGAAGGACGGCCGCGCCTATGATGGTGCGCCGGATGCGTCGCTGTATGCGCAGGACGAGGAGAAGGCGCTGGCGGCAGCGATCGACCGCGCCAAGGCCGATGCCGGCGCCGCCGTCGCTAGGGAAGACTTCGCCGCGGCGATGACCGCGATGGCGGGCCTGCGGCCGGCGGTCGATGCGTTCTTCGACAAGGTGACGGTCAACGCCGACGACAAGGCTGTCCGCGAAAACCGCCTGAAGCTGCTCAACGAAATCCGCGCCGCAACGCGCGCGGTGGCGGACTTTTCGAAGATCCAGGACTAACGGCGGCCGTTGGTCCGCCGCGCCAGCCGCTGCCACGCCACGTCATTGCCGGGCTCGACCCGGCAATTCATCCTTTCTTCCCAAGGTATCTTCGCAGAAGCGCTACGCGCGTGATGGATGCGCGGGTCGAGCCCGCGCATGACGCCGGGTGCGGGGCAGCCTCCTTGCCGCGCGCCTCGCTGCGTCGCCTTCTGCAATAACTTCGAGATTCCGGGTCTGCGTGCTGTCGCACGCATCCCGGAATGACGGTACCTTTGGCGAAAGTGCCCCACCAGGAGTCATTCCGGGGCGCCGCGCAGCGGCGAGCCCGGAATCCATAACCACCGATGTTGGTGGTGGAGCAGGGCGTGTCGACGGCTGGGCCCAACGGGGAGTTCAGGGAGTATGGATTCCGGGCTCGCGCCTTCGGCGCGCCCCGGAATGACGGAGGGGAAGGCCCCGTCCTCAAAAGCTGCACCGATCAGCAACACTGCGAAACAATTAACCGGTCGTTAACCATGTCCTGACAGGTTGGCTGGCGGTAACGGTTCCTTAACCGTCCTCCTCGGCAGCGGGGCGCAATGCCATGACCAGCATCACCAACGGCTTGAACAATTACGCGCAATACGGTGCCGCCTATGCGCGAACCGCGGGCGCGCAGACCTCGCTGGCCACGATCCTGAACGGCACCAGCGACGACGTGCTGCCGGGCGCCAGCAGCAATGCGGCGACGCAGCTGACGCTGTCGGCGGCCGCGCGGGCGCAGCTCGCGAGCGGCTCGTCCAAGGATTATTCCGCGGTGATCAGCGACAGCCGCACCGCGATCGACAAGCTGTACAAGGCGGCCAACGTCACCGCGCCATACGACGACAGCGGCAAGCCGAAGATCGATCTGTCCGGACTCGACCGCCGGGCGCTGTTCGCGATCGCCTCCAACGCCGGCGGCCGGTTCACCGACGCGGAGCAGACGCTGGCGGCGACCACGCGCATTGCGCAGTTCAACGACGCGCTGTCGCCGGCGACACAGACCGCCAAGCTGATCGGCGACTACAGCACCGTGTACAAGGCGGCTGCCAGCTATCTCGATGGCGCCTCGGGCGAAGAGAAGGCGACCGCGACCTGGCAGGCCGAGCGCGCCGCGATCACCAAGGGCCTGGCAGCGACCCAGGCCGATCCGTCGAAGATACCGGCCGGCATCAGCAACGATCCGGTGGCGGCCTATCTGGCGCGCTATCCGTCCGGCAGCGCCACCACGGCCACGAAGGATTTCGGCAGCGTTGCCAAGCAGGCGCGCGCCACGCTCGATGACCAAGCCGCGCAGGCGACCGCCGCCGGCAAGCTGCTGGTGTACGATCCGGCGCGCAAGACCGGCCAGCAGGCGGATCTGTCGGTGCTCGACAATCGCTCGCTGTCGGCGATCTCGCTCAACAAGGACGATCTGTTCTCGCAGGAAGAGGTGTTCGCCGCCAAGCGCGAGCTCGATGGCCGCAACCGTGCCAGCATCCTCACCGCGCTGAAGCAGAGCCAGACCTCCGGCAATCCGGCTGATTTCAGCCTCGGCCTGCTCAATGCCTATTCCGGCATGAGCGCAGAGGAGCGCACCGCGACCAACTGGACGCCGGCGTTCCGCGATAGCGCTGTGCAGAGCTACAAGGCGACCACGTCGCTGCTGTCGATGCTGAAGCGCGGTTAGCGCTCGCCGCTCACGCCGCGATCTTCGCCAGCCACGCCGCCAGGGCAACGCCGACGATCGCCAACGCCACCAGCATCACCGCGCTCTGCCAGGTGCGCCGGCCGCCGAACGCCACCGCGTAGGCGGCCTTCAGGACATTGTTGGACGATGCCGCGATCAGCACCGCGATCGCCACCGCATGTTCGCCGATGCCCGCGGTGCCGCCCTGCGCCAGGTTAAGCACGAAGGGATCGATGTCGGAGAAGCCGACGATCGCTGCCAGCCAGTAGATGCCCTGCGTGCCGAATTCGGTTTTCACCCAGGTCGAGGCCAGCGAGATCGCCACGAACAGGACTGCGAACACCGCGGCGGCGCCGAGTTCGAGCGGGTTGCCGCGCTCCGATGGCTGGGTGGCTTCGCCGCCGGGCGCCTTGATGATGAGGTATTGCAGCGCTGCGATTGCCAGAGCGACCGCCGCGAGGCCCAGCATCGGCGCCGCCAGTGCACGCGCCAGCGTCATGTTGAACACCGCGATCACCACCAGGATGCGCAGGTACATGATGCCGGTCGCCAGCGTGATACCCGCCGTGGCCTGGCGGCGGAACGACTCGCTGACGGCGGCCTGCCGCGCCAGCACCACGGTGGTGGCGGTCGAGGAATACAGCCCGCCGAGGCCTGCCATCCACAGCCCCTGGGCGGCGCGCTGCCAATAGCGCTGCGCCAGATAGCTCGCATAGGACAGCGCCGACACCAGCGTCAGCGCCAGCCACACCTGCCGCGGCGTGATGCTGGTGAGCGAGGTCACCGGTTCGGCCGGCAGCAATGGCAGCACGACACCGCTGAGGATCAGAAACTGCGCCGCGGTGGTAATCTCGCGCGTATCGACCTTACGCACCAGCCGGTGCAGCCAGTCGCGGCCCGTCAGCAGCATCACCGCCGTGACCGTGACGCCGACCGCGACCCAATGCGGCAGCGCCAGCGCGATCGCCCCGAGCAGATAGGCGTGAACGTTGAGCAGCAGCACGACGAGGCCTGCATTGCGTTCGCCCTGGTCGTCACGCTCGCGCAGATGCACCGTGTAGAAGATCGACAGCCAGACGCCGAGCACCAGCAGGCCGCCGGTGAAGGCGACCAGATGGGTGGGGTCGAGCCAGTACAGAACGCCGCCGCCGAGAGATAGCAGTGGAAAAGTGCGGACGCCGCCCGGCCGCGCGGATTTGCGCTGCTCGAAGAAATCTTCGAACGCGAAGCCGAGAAAGAAACTCAGCAGCAACAACAGCGCGAGGCTGTGAACGGACGGTGTTGCGATCATCGGCATCGGCGAGGCCGCATCTGCGCGGGAGGACGTCGGCGCGGCAGAGCACCGCGACGCCGGCGCGAGAGCCGAGCCGGTGCCGGAACTCTAGCAGGCGGTGCGATGCGGGAGAAGCAATCGGAAGGCGAGGGAGGACCGACGGAGAAGAGCCCCGCCCGGCGGGGGAACGGGACGGGGCTCTCCGATCCGGCCGCGTCGGTGGCGTCCGGACCCACGTTCAAGCGAATTGCGCGTCCACCTGAACGATCAAAGAGCAGCGGCCTGTCGAGGCTGCGCCGCTCGGTCTGGTGAGGCAATGCCCGCCCGCGCGCGATGTTCCGTGCAGGGATGTCGCAGGGGTCCGGATCTTTGCCGGTCAGGGAACCCTGAGCCACGCAGCGGCGTCATCAGCCGCCGGTATCGCTCCTTGCCCGCGTCCGCTACCAATCCGCCTGCGATTCGATCCGATCGCTTCCTTCCGCCGGAGACTGCCATGACAATCACCACTGCCCACATTCCAGCCATCGTCGCGTTGATCGCCGGTATCCTGATTCTGGTGATGCCGCGGCTGCTGAACTTCATCGTCGCGATCTATCTGATCTGCGTCGGACTGATCGGTCTGGGCGCGTTGCGTTTCCTGCATCTTTAGTCGGCTCGGGTTCCGCCAGCTTGCTTGAGACCGCTAAAACGTGGTCTAAAGCGCCCGTTTTCTGTTCCTCTTTCGCGGACCGTTGAGAGCCATGGCCAAAGCCGCTTCGAAGAAGAAGACCGCCCCGAAATCCAAGTCTTCCGGGACTGCGCGTGGAAAGGGCGCTGCCGCGTCGAGTGCACGCAAGGCAGTGGCGAAGAGCCCGCCGAAGCCGGCCAAGAAGGCTGTTAGCAAGCCGGCCGCAAAGCCCGCTGCAAAGCCCGCCGCGAAGTCGAAAGCGGTGACCAAGCCCGCCACCAAGACGGTGACCAAGGCTGCGGCCAAGCCGGCGACGAAGCCGGCCGCGAAGGCGGTGGCCAAGGCCGCCGCAAAGCCCGCCAAGAAGCCCGCCGCCAAGGCGGTTGCCGCGCCGAAGGCCGGCAAGTGGGTCTACACCTTCGGTGACGGCAAGGCCGAAGGCCGCGCCAACATGCGCGACCTGCTCGGCGGCAAGGGCGCCAACCTTGCCGAGATGGCCAATCTCGGACTGCCGGTGCCTCCGGGCTTCACCATTCCGACCTCGGTCTGCACCTACTTCTACGCCAACGGCAAAACCTATCCGAAGGAGCTGCAGTCGCAGGTCGAGCGTGCGCTCGAGCACGTCGGCAAGCTGACCAACAAGAAGTTCGGCGACGCCAAGAACCCGCTGCTGGTGTCGGTGCGCTCCGGCGCCCGCGCTTCGATGCCGGGTATGATGGACACCGTGCTCAACCTCGGCCTCAACGACGAGACGGTCGAAGCGCTGGCCGAGAAGTCGGGTGATCGCCGCTTCGCCTATGACAGCTATCGCCGCTTCATCACGATGTACTCGGACGTGGTGCTCGGCTTCGAGCACCATCACTTCGAGGAAATCCTCGACGCCTATAAGGACGCCAAGGGCTTCACGCTCGACACCGACCTCGATGCCGACGACTGGGTCGATCTGGTCGGCCAGTACAAGGAAGCCGTGGCGCGCGAGACCGGCGAAGACTTCCCGCAGGATCCGCATGCCCAGCTGTGGGGCGCAATCGGTGCGGTGTTCTCGTCGTGGATGAACGCGCGCGCGGTGACCTACCGCCGCCTGCACGACATTCCGGAATCCTGGGGCACCGCCGTCAACGTTCAGGCGATGGTGTTCGGCAACATGGGTGAGACCTCGGCGACCGGTGTCGCCTTCACCCGTAACCCGTCGACCGGCGAAAGCCGGCTGTACGGCGAGTTCCTGATCAACGCGCAGGGTGAGGACGTCGTCGCCGGCATCCGTACCCCGCAGGACATCACCGAGCACGCCCGCATCGAATCCGGCTCCGACAAGCCGTCGATGGAAATGGCGATGCCGGAGGCGTTCAAGGAGCTGACCCGGATCTACACCCTGCTTGAGAAGCACTATCGCGACATGCAGGACATGGAGTTCACGATCGAGCAGGGCAAGCTCTGGATGCTGCAGACCCGCGGCGGCAAGCGCACCGCCAAGGCGGCGCTGCGGATCGCGGTCGAGCTCGCCAACGAAGGCCTGATCAATCGCAAGGACGCCGTGACCCGGATCGAGCCCGGTTCGCTCGACCAGCTGCTGCATCCGACCATCGATCCGAACGCCAAGCGCGACGTGATCGCCACCGGCCTGCCGGCCTCGCCCGGCGCCGCCTCCGGCGAGATCGTGTTCTCGTCGGATGAGGCCGCCAAGCTGCACGCCGACGGCCGCAAGGTCGTGCTGGTGCGCATCGAGACCAGCCCGGAAGACATCCACGGCATGCATGCCTCGGAAGGCATCCTCACCACCCGTGGCGGCATGACCTCGCACGCCGCCGTGGTGGCGCGCGGCATGGGCAAGCCCTGCGTCTCCGGCTGCGGCGCGATCCGCGTCGACTACGGCCGCGGCACGATGATGATCGGCAACCGCACCTTCAAGGCCGGCGACATCATCACCATCGACGGCGGCACCGGCCAAGTGCTGGCCGGCAAGATGCCGATGATCGAGCCGGAACTGTCGGGCGACTTCAACACGCTGATGGGCTGGGCCGACGAAGTCCGCAAGCTCAAGGTCCGCGTCAACGCCGACACCCCGGCCGACGCTCGCACCGCGATCAAGTTCGGCGCCGAAGGCATCGGCCTGTGCCGCACCGAGCACATGTTCTTCGAAGAGACCCGCATCCGCACCGTGCGCGAGATGATCCTCGCCGAAGACGAGCAGTCGCGTCGCTCCGCGCTCGCCAAGCTGCTGCCGATGCAGCGCGCCGACTTCGTCGAGCTGTTCGAGATCATGAAGGGCCTGCCGGTGACGGTGCGCCTGCTCGATCCGCCGCTGCACGAGTTCCTGCCGCACACCCAGGCGGAGATCGAGGAAGTGGCGCGGGCGATGAACGCCGATCCGCGCCGGCTCGCCGATCGCGCCCGCGAGCTCGCCGAGTTCAATCCGATGCTCGGCTTCCGCGGCTGCCGTTTGGCGATCGCCTATCCGGAGATCGCCGAGATGCAGGCTCGCGCGATCTTCGAGGCCGCGGTCGAGGCCGAGAAGCGCACCGGCGAGCAGGTCGGTCTTGAAGTGATGGTGCCGCTGATCGCGACCCGCGCCGAGTTCGAGCTGGTCAAGGCCCGGATCGACGCCACCGCGCAGGCGGTGAACCGCGATTCCGGCAGCAATCTGAAGTACCAGGTCGGCACCATGATCGAGCTGCCGCGCGCCTGCCTGATGGCCGGTGACATCGCCGAGAGCGCGGAGTTTTTCTCGTTCGGTACCAACGACCTGACTCAGACCACGTTCGGCATCAGCCGCGACGACGCTGCCAGCTTCCTCGGCACCTATATCGAGAAGGGCATCTTCACGGTCGATCCGTTCGTGTCGGTGGACCGCGACGGCGTCGGCGAGCTGGTCCGCATCGGTGTCGAGCGCGGCCGCAAGACCCGCGCCAAGCTCAAGGTCGGCATCTGCGGCGAACACGGCGGCGACCCGGCGTCGGTGGCATTCTGCCACGAGGTCGGCCTCGACTACGTGTCGTGCTCGCCGTATCGCGTGCCGATCGCGCGGCTCGCCGCCGCGCAGGCCGCGCTCGGCAAGGGCATCGCCAGCCAGGCGTAATCGCGCCTCGCAAGACTGATCAGATTTCGAATGGCCGGGCTTCGTCCCGGCCATTTGTATTTGCGCGCTGGTAACCAGCGGCGCGGCTGATGTGCAACGTCTTGTTAACGACGTCGCACAACGCATTCTTAACCAGCGTTATGAAGCGCTGATTCACCACATTCGCAGCCGGTTCCGCGAACTAACAGCTTGGCGTTGCGTGTTGCGCGGATGCATCGGCCATTAACGCCCGGGCAACTTTAATCGGATAACAACAGAAACGATCAACTTGTCCGAAACCGTCGGATTTGGTCGCGAGTAAGCGTTGCGTGAGCGTATCGATGTCAGTCATGCGTAACCGGTCGAAGGGCGCGCGGATTGCGTCCTTCGGCCTCGGGGTCTGTGTCTTCGCGGCGCTGCCCAATGAAATCGGACACCAGGATATTGCGTCGCTGCTGGTTCGGCAGACGGGCGTCACCGAGCGCTGGCAGAAGCGGATGTTCGCGTCCTCGCTCGGCTCGGTGCAGGTCGCGACGTTCTCGTTCGGCCGGCCGCTCGGAACCTGGACGCCGCAGCTCGGCTCGTCGCGCCTGGTCAGCATCGAAGGTCGCAGCGGCGGTCTCGCCGCGACCCACAATCCGCTGCTGCAGGCGCCGTCCCGTTACCAGGCATCCGACTATCCGAAGGTCGATCGTACGCTGAAGGGCGACCGACTCGCGCTTGCCAAGCCCGACCAGTCTCCGACCCTCGAAGTCGCGCCGACGCCGGAGGACGCCGGATCGCAGGCGCCGAATGTCGCTGGCGCCAAGACCGCCGACCAATTCCCGAGTTCCGAGCAGAACGGCGCGGTCCACGCGGCCGAAGCCTCGCCGGCGCTCGATCCCGAGCTTGCCGAAGCGCTGAAGTCCGAGCCGCTGCCGCAATACGACGGCTCGCTGTCGCTCGATAAGGATCACGAGGCGGCCGCCGTCGCGCCGCGGCCGCGCGATCCGTTCTCGTTCAAGACCGCCAGCCTGTTCTTCGGCACCGGTTCGCTCGGCGGCATGGATGAGTCGCTCGAGCAATGGCAGCCGGGCGAGGAGCCGATCATCGTGTCGCCGAACGCAGCCGATCCCGATATGAAGTCGCCGCTGCCGCAAACCGCTGCGCTCGATCCGTCCGCTTCGGGCGAGACCATCGCCGGCAAGGGCCAGGTCAACGCCGATCACCACGTCAAGACCCCAGCCGAGCGGCTCGGCCTCGCCAATGACTCCAAGCTCCGCGCCAAGCACGAGAAGTGCCTGGCGGAAGCCGTGTATTTCGAATCGCGCGGCGAAAAGGTGCGCGGCCAGATCGCGGTGGCGCAGGTGGTACTCAACCGCGCGTTCTCAGGCTTCTATCCGACCAACGTCTGCGGCGTTGTCTATCAGAACAAGAATCGCCGCTACGCCTGCCAGTTCACCTTCGCCTGCGACAACATCGCCGACGTGGTGCGCGAGCCGGAGATGTGGGATCGCGCCCGCAAGATCGCGCGCGCGATGCTTGACGGCAAGCTGTGGCTGCCCGAAGTCGGCAAGTCGACGCACTACCACGCCTATTGGGTGCGGCCGTCGTGGGTCCACGAGATGAAGAAGATGTACAAGTTCGGCGTACACACCTTCTATCGTCCGCGCGCCTGGGGCGACGGCAGCGACGCCCCGAGCTGGGGCACCGCCGCCGAAACCGCTTCGATCGCCGCCCAACTCGCCGAAGCCGCCAAGAGTTCGGCGGAGATTCAGGCGAAGGGCAACTAAGCGGAACACGCGCACAGGTCTGTGCATCGCTGATCCGCAAGCCCAAGCGGTCATTCCGGGGCGCGCGCAGCGCGCCCCCGGAATCTCGCGTTTTGGAAGGCAGCGCTTTGCCCCGCTTCAGATTCCTGTATCTGCGAGGTGCTGGTGCATAGTCAGCACGACGGAGGCCGCTCGGTGGATTCCCGGCCGATCATCTCGCCGTAACCCGGTGCGGGCGCCTCTGTCGGTGTTGCTTGATCGAACAGTCGCACGGGCATTGCCGTTGCGGTGATCGCCCGCATACAGGACCGATGCCCATGACGATTGCAGTGCCGCTTGCGGTTGCGGCCGGCGTCGATGCCGGCCAACGTTTCCTCGATGTCGCGCTGGCTCCGTCGGGCCAGACCTTCCGGATGCCTAATCTGGCCGAGGGCATCGCCGAGATCATCGCCCGCCTCGAACGCTCCGGCGTCAGGCGGGTGGTTCTGGAGGCGATCGGTCCCTATGCCGAACCGCTGGTCAAAGCGCTTTCGGTCGCCGGCTTCGAAGTCGGCATCGTCAATCCGCGCCGGATCAAGGCGTTCCGCGAGGCCGAAGGCGGTCGCGCCAAGACCGACAGGCTGGACGCGCGGCTGATTGCGCGCTTCGCTCTCACTATGCCCGAGACCCTGCGCCCCCTGCCGACCGACACCCAACTCGAGCTGAAGGCGTTGTCGCTGCGACGCCGCCAGCTCACCGAGATGATCGCGATGGAGAAGACCCGGATGAAGCAGGTCCGCGGCACGCTCCTGCTCGATAGTCATCGGGCCGCGATCGCCGCGTTGTCGGCGCAGTGCCAAGCCATCGAGGCCGAACTCGCCAGGCGCATCGGCGACGACGCCGAACTCCGCCGCGTCCTTCACATCCTCAAATCGATCCCCGGCATCGGCGAACGGGTGGCTACGCTCCTCATCACCGACCTACCCGAACTCGGCCAGCGCGATCGCAAGGCCATCGCCAGCCTCGCAGGGCTCGCGCCCCACGTCAGCCAATCCGGCGCAGCGCCGCCTCGCGCCGCCATCGCCGGCGGACGTCCTTGCGTTCGCGCCGCCCTCTACATGGCCGCCCTGGTCGCCGCCCGCCACCACCCCAAGCTCCGCGACGACTACAACGCCCTTCGCCTGCAAGGAAAACCCGGAAAGGTCGCGCTCATCGCAATCGCCCGAAAACTGCTCGTCACAGCCAACGCACTCGTCAAAGCCGACACGCCATATCAAGGTAAGACCCTTGACACATGAGACAGTCGCCGGGTTCGCTCGCTCTCGCGAGCGCCCCGGAATGACACCTTCAGCTTTCGTCATTCCGGGATGCGCTGCGGAGCAGCGCAGGCCCGGAATCCATAGCCACTGCGCTTGCGCTTTGGGCGAAGCGGTTATCGCGCTGTGCCTCAACGCGATGACGGTGGTTATGGATTCCGGGCTCGCGCTTCGCGCGCCCCGGAATGACGTGGCGGAGTTATTACTTGTATGCCGACGTCATGCGCGGGATTGACCGCGCCTGCGGGGCCGAAGCCCCTTCGGCGCGGCGAAGGCCCGTTCTTCAAGAGGATGGATTGCCGGGTCGAGCCCGGCAATGACGTTGGTAAAGCAAGAAGTCTTCGGCTGTTTGCGGAGCGCCAGCCTAAGCGTCGATATCCAGCGCGACGTCGAAGTTCGGGGCCGAGTGCGTCAGTGCGCCGGAGGAGGCGTAGTCGACGCCGGTGGCGGCGATGCTGCTGATCGATTCGCGCGTGACGCCGCCGGAGGCTTCGAGCACGACGCGGCCGGCGCTCATCGCGACGGCCTGCTTCAAGGTGTCGAGGTTCATGTTGTCGAGCAGCACGACGTCGGCGAGGCCGGTGTCGAGCACCTCGCGAAGCTGATCGAGGGTGTCGACCTCGATCTCGATCTTGACCAGATGGCCGATCTTGGCGCGCGCCGCTTCGAGCACCGGGCGAATACCGCCGGCCACCGCGATGTGGTTGTCCTTGATCAGGATGGCGTCGTCGAGGCCGAAGCGGTGGTTGAAGCCGCCGCCGCAGCGCACCGCGTATTTCTCCAGCGCGCGCAGGCCGGGCGTGGTCTTGCGGGTGCAGCAGATCCGCATCTTGGTGCCGGCGGTATGGCGGACGTAGTCCGCTGTCAGCGTCGCGATGCCCGACAGCCGGCCGACGAAGTTGAGCGCGGTGCGCTCGCCGGTCAGCACGGCGCGGGCCGGACCGGAGATCGTCAGCACCTGAATGCCGGCCGCTACCGTGTCACCGTCGCGCACATGGGCGGTGATGGCGACTTCTGTCGAGAGCTGGCGAAAGGTCTCGATCGCCAGCGGCAGCCCGGCGATCACGCCGGCCTGGCGTGCCACCAGGATGGCGTGGGCTTGGGTCGCCTCCGGGATGGTCGCGACCGAGGTGACATCGCCGGCGCGGCCGAGATCCTCATCGAGCGCGCGGCGCACCGCATCGGTGATCGCCAATGGCGACAGGAATGCATCGGGATGCAGCAGGGCAGACGGCAACATGAAAGGTGGTCCTGATCAGGCGAGGGATTGCGCAGCGAGACGTGGCGCGCGCGGGCAGCGTCGCCGAGCGCGGCGGCGCGCTCGCGGGCCTGCGCCAGCGACGTGGTGGTGCGCTTGGCCTGCGCCGGGTTCTCAGTCGGATAGTCGGCGCGGTAGTGCGCGCCGCGGCTCTCGGTGCGTGCCAGCGCCGCGGTAGCGACCAAAAGCGCGGTCGTCGCCATATTGGCGAGCGTGGTCGACGAGGTCTCGGCTTCGAGCGCCGCAAAGGTCCGCACCGCTTCGCTTAGCCCGTCACGATCGCGGACCACGCCGACCTTGCCGGCCATGGTCTGCCGCAGCAACTGCTCCTGCGCCGGATCGATCGGCGTGCTTTGCGTCTCGTGCACATCGAGCCGCGACTTGGTGGCAGCGAGTTCGGTGCCGGCGATGTCTTCGGCGATGCGCGCCGCGTACACCACCGCTTCGAGCAGCGAGTTCGAAGCAAGCCGGTTGGCGCCATGCGCGCCGGTGCAGGACACTTCGCCTGCCGCCCACAGCCCGCGCAGCGAGCTGCGGCCGTGCATGTCCACCGCGATGCCGCCCATGTGGTAGTGCGCCGCCGGCGCGATCGGGATCGGCTGGGTCGCAGGATCGATACCGGCCGAGATGCAGCTCTCGTACACGGTCGGGAAATGCTCGGCGAAGTGCGCGCCCAGCGCCTTGGTGGCGTCGAGATAAGCGCCGCGGCCGGAGGCGACTTCGGCAAATACGCCGCGGGCGACGATGTCGCGCGGCGCCAGCTCGGCGAGCGGATGCGCGGCGAGCATGAAGCGCTCGCCCTGGCCGTTGATCAGGATCGCGCCTTCGCCGCGCAGCGCCTCGGTGGCGAGTGGCGCTGGATCGCGCCCCACCATGATGGCGGTCGGATGAAACTGCACGAATTCCGGGTCGGCGATGCGTGCGCCGGCGCGGGCCGCGATCGCCAGCCCGACGCCGCGGGCCTCGATCGGATTGGTGGTCACGGCATAGAGATGGCCGATGCCGCCGGTGGCGAGCACGACGGCACGCGCGGCGATGTGCATCGGCGCACCGGCGGCGTTGCCCACCTTGCGCAGCCGCAGTCCGGCGACCGCGTCGTCGTGCATCAGCAGCCCGTCGGCGAACCAGCCTTCGATCACCTTGATCGACGGCGTCTTGCGCACCGCGTCGGTGAGCGCGCTGATGATCGCCTGGCCAGCCATGTCGCCGCGAACGTGGACGATGCGCCGCGCCGAATGCGCCGCCTCGCGCGCGACCGCCAGCCGGCCTTCGAGGTCGCGGTCGAACGGAACGCCGTAGCTGAGGAGATCGTGGATGCGCGCGGCGGCTTCGCCGGCGAGGCGATGCGCCACCGCCTCGTCGACCAGTCCGGCGCCGACCGCGATGGTGTCGGCCGCGTGCGATTCGGCGCTGTCGCCTTCGCCGACCGCGGCGGCGATGCCGCCCTGCGCCCAGGCGGTGGAGGCGCCTTCGCCGAGCGGCGCGGCGCTGATCACCGTCACCGGACGCGGCGCCAGCTTCAGCGCGCAGAACAGGCCGGCGAGACCGCCGCCGACGATAACGACGTCACCATGGATGCCAAGATGTGCGAACTCGGGCGTGGTGCTCATGCGGCGATCCAACTCTCACGCGATTGTCCGCGAACGCCTTCGATGCACAGCGTATGGCGGCACGGACGCCGCCATACGTCGCAAGCCCTGAGGCTCAGTTGTTCAGGTTGATCATCCGCTCCACCGAGCGCCGGGCCGGCGCAATGATGGCGGGATCGACCGTCACTTCCTCACGCAGATACACCAGGCTGTCGAGGATCTTCGCCAGCGTGATCCGCTTCATGTGCGGGCACAGATTGCACGGCCGCACCATTTCGACGTCGCGCAGCTCGGCCTGGACGTTGTCGGCCATCGAGCACTCGGTGATCATCACCACGCGCTTCGGATGCTGGGTCTTGACCCAGTTGATCATGTGCGCGGTCGAGCCGGTGAAGTCGGCTTCGGCCAGTACATCCGGCGGACACTCCGGATGCGCGATGATCTTCACGTTCGGATCGGCCTCGCGATAGACGCGCAGCTCGTCGCCGGTGAAGCGCTCGTGCACCTCGCAGGCGCCCTTCCAGGCGATGATCTTCACCTTGGTCTGGGAGGCGACATACTTCGCCAGATACTGATCCGGCACCATGATGACGCGATCGACGCCGAGGCTTTCGACCACCCGCACGGCGTTCGACGAGGTGCAGCAGATATCGACCTCGGCCTTCACGTCGGCCGAGGTGTTGACATAAGCGACCACCGGCACGCCGGGGAATTTCTCGCGCAGCAGCCGAACGTCGGCACCGGTGATGGAAGAGGCGAGCGAGCAGCCGGCGCGGGAATCCGGGATCAGCACGCGCTTCTCCGGATTCAGGATCTTCGACGTCTCGGCCATGAAGTGCACGCCACACTGCACGATGGTCGAAGCTTTCACCTTGGTGGCTTCGATCGCGAGCTGCAGCGAGTCGCCGACGATGTCGGCGACGCAGTGGAAGATTTCCGGTGTCTGGTAGTTGTGCGCCAGGATCACGGCATCGCGCTCGCGCTTCAGCTCGTTGATCGCTTTGACGTACGGCGCCATGAACGGCCACTCAACCGGCGGAATGACGGTCTGCACCTTCTCGTACAGGTGCGCCGTGGCGGCCTCGACCTCCGGCGTCCATTCCAAGGACGGCATCGGGAGCGCGCGGGCGCGTTCGGTGGGACTCAGCGGCGCGCGCGGAAGCGATCCTTGGCGCGCATGCGGCGGCAGGCCGAAATTCTCCGGACCGTAGAGTTCAGCAAGCGGCATCGACGCCTCCTTGTACCGCGCTCCAATATATACTCAGTTTGAGCATATGCTGGGTTTGAGAAATCCGGCCACGATGGGCCGGCAACTTTCCAACCGCTGCGATGAACCGCTTCCCTAAAGCCTTCGCGTCCCCGCGCCCCGCTTCCAGGAACCTATGAGGAAACACTTATCCTCATTCAGAGCATAACTAATATAACACGTGGCTTCAGGTTCCGCCAGAGGCCGAAAGGGCTAAATCGTCACACCAGAGTCACGCATTTGCATCGCTGCAGCGCAGCGATCTTTACAGCGGGCCTGCGCTTTCTCTAACTCACGTCGGCATCGGCAAGCACAATTCAAGGGGGAGCGACAATGGCGACGTTCAAGGCGATCCGCATCGACAAGGCCGAGAAGGGCACCGTTGCGGCGCTGACCCAGTTCGACGAGGCCGAGCTGATGGACGGCGACGTCACGGTCGCCGTGGAGTGGTCGACCCTCAACTACAAGGATGGTCTCGCGCTCACCGGCAAGGCTCCTGTGGTGCGCCGTTTTCCGATGATCGCCGGGATCGATTTCGCCGGCACTGTGCTGGAGTCGTCGCACCCGGACTGGAAGGCCGGCGACAAGGTGGTGTGCAACGGCTGGGGCATGGGTGAAACTCACCTCGGCGCCTATGCGGAGAAGGCCCGCGTCAAAGGCGACTGGCTGGTGCGGTTGCCGCAGTCGCTGAGCGCGCGCGACGCGATGGCGATCGGCACCGCCGGCTACACCGCGATGCTCAGTGTGCTGGCGCTGGAGAAGCACGGGCTGTCCCCGCAGGATGGACCGGTGGTGGTCACCGGCGCGGCCGGAGGCGTCGGCTCGGTGGCGATCGCGCTGTTATCCAAGCTCGGCTATCACGTCATCGCTTCGACCGGCCGGGCGTCCGAAGAGGCTTACTTGCGCCAGCTCGGGGCCGCCGAGATCATCGACCGCAACGAGTTGTCCGGTCCGGCCAAGCCGCTGGCGAAGGAGCGCTGGGCCGGCGGCATCGACAGCGTCGGCTCGACCACGCTGGCCAATCTGCTGTCGATGACCAAGTACCGTGGCGCCATCGCGGCCTGCGGCCTCGCAGCCGGCATGGACCTGCCGAGCTCGGTCGCCCCGTTCATTTTGCGTGGAGTGTGTCTTTACGGCATCGACTCGGTGATGTGTCCGCTGGCGGAGCGCAGGCGCGCCTGGGAGCGACTCGCAACCGACCTCGATCCGGCAAAACTTGCGGAAATCACGCAAGAAATTTCCCTCGACCAGGTCATCGACGCCGGCGCCAAGGTGCTGGCCGGTCAGGTCCGCGGCCGCATCGTGGTGAAAATTTCGTAGGGGATCGGTTACTTCGTTCAGACTTTACCAACCAAGCTGCGCCATTCTTGCCGCAGTTTGTATGGTAAGGATCGGGTTAAGCGAGTTTCACCCGCTCCCAGTAGGAGTACAGGCATGTTTGCGCGTTTCGTTGTCGGCGCTGTGATATCCGGCGCTGCGGTCCTTCCGGCGATGGCTGGTTCGATGAATGCGGACGAGGCGCGCAAATTCGTCGCCAACAAGGTGTTCGCGTTCACCTGCTTCGACGGAACCCGCGGCGCAGGCCGGGTGTTCGACGATGGCGGCGCCGCCGGTCAGGTCCAGTTCTCCGGCTCCGGTCCCAACCGTTTTATGCGGCTGCCCGGCAATACGCTGCAGGTTCGCGGCGAGGCGATCTGCGCGTCGATCAAGGGCATTCCGTTCGAGCCCTGCTTCAACCTCAACAAGACCAGCGAGCGCAGCTTCCGCGGCTCGGTGTCGGGGATGGGCTTTGCGTATTGCGACTTCCGCCATCAGGGACGGATCCAGCTCGCGCGCGCCATTTCGCATTCTCACGCGCAGAGCCGGCCGCGCTCGCTGCACGCGCCGGGCACTCAGCAACGCGCCGAAGTCACCGCCAGCGTTCCGACGCCGCGCGTCGAGTCGGCGCGGCTCGATCCGCCGAGGGCCGAGACCGCCAAGATCGAAGCCGCGTCCGAACTGCGCCGCTCGACGGACTAACACTGTTCGTACCTGCTGCTGATCTCATGATCAGTTAAACCCCCGCCGACGGCGGAGGCTGCGATGGCGCGTCCGCCGCCGCTGTGCTGCGCGGCCGGAACAGGATGCGCTGATACAGCCATCCGATCGCCACCAGCACCACGCCGAGGCCTATGAACGACAGCGCCCGGTACACGCCGGTCAGCGTCGACATGTCGATCACGAACACCTTCAGCACGGTGAGGCCGATCACCACCGCCGACGCCAGTCGCGCGCGCTGTGAGTTGAACAGCAGGCCGGCACCGAGCAGGATCACACCGCAGATCAGCCACGCCACCGAGTAGGTGTATTGTTCGGCATCGGTGGTCGGTCCGTACGACAGAATCGGGCCGTGATACACGCGCTGCACCTGTAGCGTCACGTAAGCGAGCCCCATGATCAGCGCCAATACGGCGAAGCCGTTGCCGTAGACCGGGCGCCGCACGCCTGCGACCGCATAGGACAGCAGCAGCGCCAGCACGGCCGGCAGGGCGTAACCGAGCACGAGGCGGTTGATGATCAGCCCGCCGACATCGGTGGCCCAGAACGTCGGGTTCTCCCACAGCAGCAGGCCGAACACGCTGCCCAGTGCTGCGAAGACCGCGAGCAGGATCGCAGCGATATTGTGGACGGGGCTGTGGCTGCGCAGCCGCAGCCGTTCCAGGCCGATTGCCATGGCCAGCGTGACGCAAACCTGCAGCGCGACTTCGGTGAGCCCCGCGCTGTCGCGATAGACGTCGCCGCCGTTTACGGCATGACGGATTTCCATAAAGGCCAGTAGCACCGTGAACAGGATCGCGGCGGATTCCACCATGCGGAGCGGTTTGTCGTCGCCGCGCCGGCGCATCCAGATGCTAGCCAGCCAGAACGAGGCCGCCGGCACGCCGTAGCCCCACAGCAGCCAGTTGAACACCGGTGTGGTGCCGACCGCGTCGCCGACGATCCGCGGCTCCCAGCCGATCCGCGCCACCACGATGCCGGCGAGGATCGCGGCGAGCCAGCGCAGGAACGGGATCGGTCGTTGCAGCGAGATCCACGCGGTGCCTGCCGCCATCAGCGCCAGCGCGATAGTGAGCCAGCCCTTCTCCAGCGCGAAGGTCAGCCCCAGCGCCAGCGCGCCGAGCGTTCCGGTTGCGAACAGCGCGATCGAGATCGGCAGCCCCGGCCGGTTATCACGCTTGCTGAGATGTTCGGTGGCGAAACCGAACGCCGCCGCGAGCACGATGGCGACGATCGCGAACGGAATCGAGCGGTCGAGATGCGCGATCCGTGCGTACAGTGCGATCAGCAGCGCCAGCGGTGTGAACACGCCGGCCGCAGCCCAGATCACCGGAACAGCTGCGCTCGAAGATCGTCCCTGCGCCAGGATGCCGAAGCCTGCGAAGCCGATGCCGAACACTGCGGCGGCGATCAGATGCGTCGTCACCGGACCCGACAGCGGGTCGGCGCCGATGCCCGGCAGCGCTCCGCCAGGAACGACGAGCAGCTCGGGACTGCCGCGCACCACCCACGACAGAAACACCAGACCGACCAGGCCAGCCGCAGCGCCGACCGCGGCAGTGGCGGACGCAGCCTGCCAGGCGATGCCGAGCGTAGCGGCGACCAGCACGGCGAACACGATCAGCGCCGCATCGCTGTGCGTGCTGGCGACCACGATCAGCGCGGCGCCGAGCAGATAGGTCGCGAGCGCGACTGATGACACCGGCTCGATCCGGCCCGGCTCGATCGCCGGGCCGAACAGCAGGCCGCACACCACCAAGAGTGCGGCGAGTGCGAAGCCCGCGATGACGTGGAAGGCATGCGGCGCGACGAGCGTTGCGGCGCCTTCGAGGCCGGGCAGCGTCCACAGCAGCGCAAGAATGACCGTCGTCACCGCCAGCCAGCGCCACAGCCGGATGCGGGCGAGCGCGAACGAAGCGGCTGTGACGACCGCCAGATAGATATACAGCGCCCAGTAATCGGGCTCGCCCGACGAGACCAGCACCGGCGTCGCAAAGCCGGCGACGACGCCGAGCCCGGCGAGTGCCGGTCCATGGAGCAGCGCTGCGGCGAGCGTGCCGAGCGCGACAAGGCCGAGCAGGATGAAGGCGGTCGCGGGTGCGAGGAAATCGTAGAGCGCGTAAGCCGCATACACGGTCGCAAAAGCCACCGCGGTGCCGGCGGCGGTGAGGATCGCCGGGATGTTGGCGATCGGCAGCGCGGCGAGCTGAGCGACGCTTTCCTTGCGGCGCGTGACTTCGCCGGCGATCAGCAGCGCCAGCGCGAACAGGCCGCCGAGCAGCACCCGCACGCCGGGGCCGAGCAGGCCCTGCTCGATCGAGTAGCGCACCATGAAGAAGCCGCCGAGCGCCAGCGTCAGGCCGCCGATCCACACCACCCAACGGGTGCCGATCCGCTCTTCGAAGCCGGGCTTCGCAGCTTGCGGCGTCGCCTCGACGGAGGAGGCGGGCGTTGTTTCGGGAGCTGGTGCTTCGGCCGTGACCGTCGCGGCCATCTCCGGCACCGGCTCGGCCTCAGGAGCCAGCGGAGCTTCCTGGATCGCGGACGGAGCAGCCGTGGCGGCAAGCGGTGCCACGGGGAGGGGCTGTCCAGCGGTGAGGGCGTCGAGCCGGGCGCGCAGCTGAACGATCTGGGTCTGCGTCTTGCGGGCGATCACCAGGGCAACGATGGCGATCGCAAAAGCCAGTAGCTCGAACATCCAACCTCCAGGCGAGCGGCCCGGGTGGTTGGGCGTTTCGCATTGACTGACTTATCGCCGGCCGCGCACCCGCAGGCCGGGGGCGGGGCGTTCCTGCAGCACCTCGCGGCGGAAGCGGAACAGCGCAGCGGGGCGCCCGCCGGTTCGTGTCGACATCTCGCCGGTCGGTTCGACCAGCGCGCCGGCTTCCACCAGGCGGCGGAAATTCTGCTTGTGCAGATGCCGGCCGGAAATCGCCTCGACGGTGTGCTGCAATTCCGTGAGTGTGAACTCGGGCGGCAGAAGTTCGAACACCACCGGGCGGTATTTCAGCTTGGCACGGAGCCGCGCGATCGCGGTGGCGAGGATGCGGCGGTGGTCGAAGCGCATCGCGACGCCGAGCGTCGGCATCTTGCTCCGCGACAGTGCCGCCGGGCGGCCGTCGCGGCGCGCCTCTTCGATCAGCCCCGCCTCGTAGAGCAGCTCGTAGCGGTCGAGCACGCGCTCCTCGTCCCACGGCGCGCCATCCATGCCGAAGAACAGCCGCACCCGATCGCGCCGCGCCAGCGCCCGCGCCATGCCCGGCTCCTCGGCCTGGGCGGCCCAGGCGGTGAGTTCGGGGATGATATCGCGGGCGATGATCGCCGGCTGCTGCTCGCGCCAATCTTCCCACGGGAAGAACCGATACCAGGGTTCGAAGGTGGCGCCCGCCGCGCGCGCGGCATTGTCGGCGGCGCGGGTCAGCGCCAGATAGCCGATCGACGCGACGTGGACTTCGGTGTCGCCGAGACGGGCATGACGGCCGCGGTCGCCGAAGGTGTAGAGCTGCTCGACATAGCCGAGCCGCAGGCCGGTCTGCTCTTCCACCCAGGCGCGCAGCCCGATCTCCAGCGTGCGGTGGGTGATGGCGTCGAACGGGCCGGAAGGAAGGCCGGCGAGGCTGCCGCCACCGTCGCCCGAGGCGGTCAGGATCATCGGCTGGTTGGCCTCGATCGCGACGATCGCCGCGGTCAGCCCGATCTCGATCGGAACGGTGGACTTGTCGCTCATCTCGAAGGGGAGGCTCATTCGAGATCGACGCGAAACGGCACGCCCTCGATGCTGAGATCGCCAGGGCCGATCACTTCGATGGCGCGCAACATCCGCCCCTGCCGTCCCAGCGCCCGATCGGCCAGCGCCACGATCAACCGGTTCGGCGAAGCGCAGGGCGAGGCTCGGCGGATCTGGCGGGCGATCGTCACCTCGTCGCGGTGCGGATTGAGCGCGCAGGCGGCCGCAAACGCACTGGCGGTGGAGCGGCTGATTCCAGCGTAGCAGTGCACCACCAGGGGAGCCGACCGGTCCCAGCTTCGGACGAAGTCGAGCACCTGGGTGATGTGATCGAGATTCGGCGCATTGAAGCCGTCCATCACCTCAGTGATGTCGTCCATCTCGATCCGCAAATGATTGGATTCGAGCACCGTGGCCGGGCGTTGCACCTGACCGACATTGGCCATCACCGAGAGCACATGGCTGGCCTCGGTCGCCGCAACGGTCGGATGCAAGGCTGCGAGCGAGCAGACGTGAATCATGGGCCTTTCCGAGGTTGGCGCGATCTTAATCCTGCGCCGCGGGCGGTGAAAGCGCGATGACGGGCCTTAGGCCTTCAGGCTCTCGAACCGGGCCAGCAGGCGTTTTTCGGCCTTTCCGGCCGGCCAGGGCGTCAAATAGTCCTCGACCATCGCCTCCGGGAGGCCCGGATCGTTGCCGAACAGCCGCTTGGCCTCGGCCTTGGTGAACCCGGCCAGGTGAATCGCTTCGAGGTAGGCGGAGCCGCGGTCGGCGGCCTTGATCTGGCGTTCGATCGCCTCATCCAGCACCGCCGGCAGGCCGAACCGGATGTGGATCGCGCCGAGCAGGCGCTTTTCGACCCGCTTGTAGGATTCGCCGATCACCGCCTTGAACGGCGAGATCATGTCGCCGATCACGTATTCCGGGGCGTCGTGCAGCAGCGCGGCGAGCCTCAGCTTGGCGTCGATCCGTGGATTCTTTTCCCGCATCACCGCCTCGACCAGCAGTGTGTGCTGCGCCACCGAAAAGATGTGGGCGCCGCTGGTCTGGCCGTTCCACCGCGCCACCCGGGCAAGCCCGTGCGCGATGTCGGCGAATTCAACATCGAGCGGCGACGGGTCGAGCAGATCGAGCCTGCGGCCGGACAGCATCCGCTGCCAGACACGGCTGGAGGCTTGCGACGATTTCTTCGGCGAAGACGGCATGACGATTCGAAACGAGACAACTTGAGCGGACGCGCCGCAGCGGCGGCGATGTGACCGCCATATAGGCAGCCTTGCCCGAACTAAGCCACCGTGTCGGCCCAGTTCTGCACGATCTTGAGAGTACGACCGGTGTCCTTGTGCTGGTGGGCGTATTGCACCAAGGGGGATACACGATGGGGAGATTGGATCGCCGCGATGGGGAGCGGTTGCAGTGCCATGATGCGGACGAACGAACCGCACCAACGATCGCGCCGCGTGATCTGGAGAAGGAAAACGAGACGCTTAAGGAACTCGTCGTCAGCCTCTCCGAACTGGTGATGAAGCGGGTCGCCGGACAGCGCTGAGAGACTTCAGCGCTGACGTAACGGAGCCCTCTTCACCGGCGCCGCAGAACGCCGCGCCGGTTTCTTCATCTGTCCGCAGGTGGCGTGGCAGTGGCAGTCGACCAGATGGTCGTTGACCATCCCGACCGCCTGCATGAATGCGTACACGATCGTCGGGCCGACGAACTTGAAGCCGCGTCCCGCCAGATCCTTGGAAATTTTCACCGACAATGGGGTCGAGGCCGGGACGTTTCCGATGGTCTTGAAGCTGTTGACCTTCGGCGCACCGCCGACGAAGTCCCACAGCAGCTTCGAGAAGCCCGGCCCTTCTTCCTGAATCTTCAGCCACGCTTTGGCGCTGCCGATCGTGCCTTCGATCTTGGCGCGATTGCGGACGATACCGACATCGTTCATCAGCGCCGCGACCTTGTCGGCGTCGTAGCGTGCGATCTTGGCCGGATCGAAATCGTCGAAGGCGCGGCGGAAGTTATCGCGCTTGCGCAGGATCGTGATCCACGACAGTCCAGCCTGGAAGCCGTCGAGGATCAGCTTCTCGTACAGCGCGCGGTCGTCGTATTCCGGCACGCCCCACTCGGTGTCGTGATACGCAACATAGAGCGGATCGTCGCCCGGCCACGGGCAGCGGACGAGGCCGTCAGCTCCGACGCGTGCGGAGCGGGTCATGTGCCGGTCTTCCGCTGCGCCGGTGTCAGCTCGTCGGGATCGGCGATCTGCAAGGTGATGCCGCCGGCACTCAGCGGCAGCGATGCTTCGCGCGCTTCGGCGACGCGGTCGATCCGCAGCAGCGCCAAGCCGCGGCCGGTTGCTGACGATCCCATGGTGCCGACGCTCTTTTCGCCGGCGGTGATCTCGCTGCCCGGTTGCGGCGCCGGGCCATCGAAGGTGACGCGCACGATCCGGGTGCGCGCGGTGCCGCGGTGGTGCATTCGCGACACCACTTCCTGTCCGATGTAGCAGCCCTTGTTGAAATCGACGCCGGACAGACGATCCATGTTGGCTTCGTGCGGAAACGCGTCGGCATAGCCGAAGTCGAGGCCGCCGGCCGGGACGCCGCAGGCGATGCGATGCCCCTCGTACTCGTCCGCCGCCACCATCGTGGCGCCCAGCGCTTCGGCAGTCGCGGTGGCCAGGATCTCCGGCACCAGGATGCGCCAGCCGAGCTGATTGCCGCGCGGATCGCGGAATCCCATCTCCGGCGGCTGCGGCGGTTCGCCGCCCCAGAGCGCCAGCACGCCGAGCCGGTCCGACAGGTTCTCGATCAGCGCCTTGGCGCGCAGCTTGTAGAATTTCAGCTTCGTCGCCAGCGCTTCGGTCAGCGGTTTCGGACAATCCAGCAGGAAGCCGCCGTCGTCTTCGGCCGGCAGTTCGGTGATCAGGAAATCCGTGACGATCTTGCCCTGCGGCGTCAGCAGGGCGCCAAAACGCCCGGCGCCGGGTTCGAGCCTGTTCAGATCGGTGGTGACCAGGCCGTTCAGCAGATGCCGCGCGTCGGGGCCGCTGATCTTGAGAACGCCACGGTCGGCGAGGAAGGCTGCCTTCATTGATCTCTCTCGTGAGGCCGGCCGGAAACATCCTTGCGTTAACGGTCCGGCCGACTAAGACATCCCAAGTTAGGCGGCCGGGCGCTGGTCAACAAGGCTTTGCAAGACTCGCGCCGCGTCGCGCCAAAACGGGCACCCGAGGACGTCATGACCGGCACATTCGACACCATTCTGAAGGGCGGCACCATCGTCAACCAGGACGGCGAGGGCGTCGGTGACATCGGCATCAAGGACGGCCGCATCGCCGCGCTGGGCTCGCTCGGCGCAGAAAAAGCCGGTGAGACGATCGATTGCCGCGGCCTCCACGTGCTGCCGGGGGTGATCGACACCCAGGTGCATTTCCGTGAGCCCGGCCTGACCCACAAGGAAGATCTCGAAACCGGCTCGCGCAGTGCCGTGATGGGCGGCGTGACCGCGGTGTTCGAAATGCCGAACACCAATCCGCTGACGATCACCGAAGAGACCTTCACCGACAAAGTGAAGCGCGCCGAGCACCGGATGCATTGCGACTTCGCGTTCTTCATCGGCGGCACCCGCGACAATGTCGAGGAACTGCCCAAGCTTGAGCGCGCCCGTGGCTGCTGCGGCGTCAAGGTGTTCATCGGCTCGTCGACCGGCAGCCTGCTGGTCGAGGACGATCCGAGCCTCAAGCGCATCCTGTCGGTGATCCAGCGCCGTGCCGCCTTTCACGCCGAGGACGAGTATCGGCTCAACGACCGTAAGGGCGAGCGGATCGAGGGCGATCCGCGCTCGCATCCGGTGTGGCGCGACGATGTCGCCGCCCTGCAGGCGACGCAGCGGCTGGTGGCGATCGCGCGCGAGACCGGCAAGCGCATCCACGTGCTGCACGTCTCGACCCGGCAGGAGATGGAGTTTCTGCGCGAGCACAAGGACGTCGCGTCGGTCGAGGTGACGCCGCATCACCTGACGCTGGTGGCGCCGGAGTGCTACGAGCGCCTTGGCACCAAAGCGCAGATGAACCCGCCGGTGCGCGATGCCTGGCACCGCGACGGCATCTGGCACGGGCTGGCGCAGGGCGTGGTCGACGTGCTCGGCTCCGATCACGCGCCGCACACGCTGGAAGAAAAGGCCAAGACCTATCCGGCCTCGCCGTCGGGCATGACCGGCGTGCAAACGCTGGTGCCGACCATGCTGGATCACGTCAATGCCGGCCGGCTGTCGCTGGCGCGCTTCGTCGATCTCACCAGCGCCGGCCCGGCGCGGCTGTTCAACATCGCCTGCAAGGGCCGCATCGCCGCCGGCTATGACGCCGACTTCACCGTGGTCGATCTCAAGCGCAGCGAGACGATCACCAACGACTGGGTTGCGTCGCGTGCCGGCTGGACGCCCTATGACGGCGTCCGCGTCACCGGCTGGCCGGTCGGCACCTTCGTGCGCGGCGCCAAGGTGATGTGGCAGGGCGAACTGACCACGCCGTCGCGTGGCGAGCCGGTACGTTTTCTCGAGACATTGAAGCCATAAGCGGCGCTGCGCCCAGCTTCTATGGCTGCCGCGTCACGCGCGGCCGCTCCGCCTTGGCGTTGAGGTCAAACGAGCCGCTTACGAAGTCCTGGTAAGCGGCACGCAGGTTCCAGGTCACTGCGTAGTAACAGCCTCCAGATACCTTGCCGTGGACCAGGACGACCTGTGACGGGGCGGATTGATCCCGCGGTTGATGGCGCGAACCATCAGCCGTTCTCTTTGATTCCCGCCGCAGCCGCCGAGATGATCAGCGGTCATTCCGGTTAGCACCGCGTCGTTTTGTCCGTGCCTCCGTGGAACTCCGGTGGGGTATTTTGCGTATCCACTGCGCGATCATCATCCGCGATGATCGAGGCCAGAACGATTCGGCCCGCGCGAGGTCGCGGCAGGACCGGTGGTTAACAGGAAAGCAACGCAACAGGCGCAGCATTTCGCGTCGCACGATCGCCGGGATCGTCGATTGACCGATACGCCGAAAGGGGATTCCAGATGGAAGCTCAAAAGACCGCGGTCGAAGCGATCGTCGCATTGACCGGCTATGATCGGGCCGTCGTGGCCGAATTCATCCGGCGGTTTTATCTCGCCGGCGTCCGCGATCCGAAGCGGCTGACATTCAAGGGACTGCAGGCGTTCGCCCGCACCTGATTGTCGCCGACTGATTCGCGTTACTGCTTCGCCAAGCCGACCGAGAATTCGCCATTGAGCACGCGGCCGGGCAGGCCTTCGACGAATTTGGCCACCGCATCCTCGCCATAGGTGGCAACGAGCTCGGCAAAAGCAGTGAACAGGCTGGCTTGCGCCAGGCAATCGCCGTCGACCCCGTCGTGCAGGGCTTCGGCCCATGCCTCGCTGAGATAGGTGAGCGCAGTTTGCTTCTGCTCTCGGTCGGATTGCACTTCGCGATCGATGGGGAAGGTCGTCAGGCTCATGAACTTCAGCAGTCTCGGCGCGCTCCACCGCGAAGCGCGATGGGGTAGTGTTAGCACGCGGCTGCCGAACGCCTAGGCAGTTCTTTAGGAAAGGTTAACGGCCTGGGATAAACCCGCAGCCATAGAGCGGTCAGTTCGCGTATCGAGCGGTCAGGTCGCGCGAGAGCTTCGAACCTTCCTCCAGATACCGCCGAATCGCCACGCTCGCGGCCGGCGTGCAGGTTCGGTAGGTCTGCTGGAACCCGTTGTACCCCCGATTGAAAGCGGCGATCAGCCGGGTTCGGCGCTCGCCCGAAGGGGTCTCGGCGTCGATCAGCGCCTGCATCTCGGTGCGCCATTTGGCGCCGTCGGTGCCGCCGCAGATCCCCCGAAGATAATGCAGCGTCCCGAGAATCTCGGCCAGCCGTTGCAATTCGGCGTCGAACGGCGCCGCGCCGTCCTCGGCGCGTGCCGGGGCGAGCCCGCAGCAGGCGAGGATCATCAGCACGGCAAGGGAACGCTTCAGCATGGCCGGCCTGATAGGCCGTTTCGTCGGCCGCAGCAAGAAGTTGCCGGTTCCCGAACGAGCCATCAGGTTCCGATCAGTTCACGGGCACCTTCGACCAGCTCGGCCAGCCCCTCGGTGGTCGAGAAGCCGGCCAGTTCGTCGGGGCGGATCCAGCGGGCGTCGTCGAGTTCGCCGTTGAGCTGCGGCTCACCGCCTGCCCAGCGCGCGGCGAACACCATGATGACGTAATGCCCTGCCGCACTGGCGGCGGACGGCAGCACCTCGCGCCGGCCGGCAACACCGACGATCTGGATCGACAGTGCAGTTTCTTCGGCGACTTCCCGCGCGACCGCCTGCTCCAGCGTCTCGCCGAATTCGACCCGGCCGCCAGGTAGTGAATACAGGCCTTTGCCCGGCATCCTGGCCCGGCGCACCAGCAGAAGGCGGCCCTCCCGGAAAATCGCGGCGCTGACGGCCAATTGCGGATGGCGCGGCTGCGCCGGTGAGGCTTCGGTCACGGCGGTCAATG
This sequence comes from Rhodopseudomonas sp. P1, assembly GCF_039642825.1. Classification (NCBI taxonomy): domain Bacteria; kingdom Pseudomonadati; phylum Pseudomonadota; class Alphaproteobacteria; order Hyphomicrobiales; family Nitrobacteraceae; genus Rhodopseudomonas; species Rhodopseudomonas sp. P1. The sequence goes on from NZ_CP088006.1 coordinate 1,223,519, forward strand.
CGCCATGATGAAGTCGACGTCGGCTTCGCAGCCCTGTCCGTTGATGATGCCGCCGGCGCGGCCGATCAACGGCTTGATCCAGCCGACCGCGCTCTCGGCGAGCTTGGCCCGGGTGGCGTCCTGCGAGGCCTGGCGCATCGCTTCGCCGACCGCGGTGAGGATCGCCGTCATATTGTTGGTGATGTCGTCGAAATCCGATCTAATCCCTGGATCGGCCGTGTCATAGGCTTCGATTGCGAGATCGCGGGCCTTGAAGTTCGAGGCCTTGAAGTGTTCCGCGTAGGAGAGGGGATGCCAGGACAGGAAATCTTCCGAGCACTCCGGCATGTCCGGAATCATTTCGAGCAGCATCACGGCTTCGTTGAAATGATTCAGGTAGTCGGTGGCCAGCCCGGTCTTCGGATTGATATTGGCGGCAGCAAGCTGAGCGGCGCGCGCCTCGTCGTAACGGGAGGGCGCACTTTGCGCAGCTGTGGATTCACTCGACGCCATCGGCGGCATTTTTGTTTACCGAAGTTAACAAGCACTGAACACGCCACCGGGTCCTGACAGCATGTGCGGACGCTTCGTGATCACCTCGGCTCCCGCCGCTATCCGACAGCTCTTTGGCTACGCCGATCAGCCTAATTTTCCGTCACGCTACAACATCGCCCCGACCCAGCCGATTCCCGTGGTGATCGTCGACGAAGGCGCCCGGCGGTTCAGGCTGATGCGCTGGGGGCTGATCCCGTCCTGGGTGAAGGATCCGCGGACGTTTTCGCTGCTGATCAACGCCCGCGCCGAGACCGTCCAGGACAAGCCGGCCTTCCGCAACGCGTTCAGGCGCCGGCGCTGCCTGGTACCGGCCGATGGCTACTACGAGTGGAAGGCCGGCGGCTCGCGCAAGCAGCCGTACTTCATCCATCCGGCCGGCGGTGGCCCGATCGGATTTGCGGCGCTGTGGGAGACATGGACCGGCCCGAACGGCGAGGAGCTCGATACGGTGGCGATCATCACCACCGCGGCGCGCGGCGGCCTCGCCGGTCTGCACGACCGCGTGCCGGTCACGATCGCGCCGCATCAATTCGTGCGCTGGCTGGAGACCGATGAAACAGATGCCGGGGAGGTGATGGCCCTGTTACGCCCGCCGGGCGAGGGCGAGTTCGTCTGGCACCCGGTGTCGACCGCGGTCAACCGCACCGCCAACGACAATCCGCAACTGATCCTGCCGATTACCGCGGAGGAGGTCGAGGCTCCGCCGCCAGCCGTGACGAAGCCGTCGCCACCGAAGCGCGCGGTGCGGCCCAAGATCTCGGCGGATGACAGCGGGCAGGGCTCGTTGTTCTAAGCATCCAACATGCTAGGATAGGCGCATGACAGACGAGCAGGTCAAAGAGATTTTGAATCGCGTGCTCACTTGGCCCCGCGAACGCCGCGAGGACGCGGCGCAGTTACTGCTCGCATTGGAAGCGCGCGAGGGCGAGTTCTATCAGCCTGACGACGACGAGTGGGCCGCGATTGAAGAAGGATTGGCGCAAGCGCGCCGCGGCGAATTCGCTTCTGCCGACGAAATCGCGGCGCTGCTGACGCCGCCCCGCCCTTGACCGTCCGGTTCACCCGGCGAGCAACCGACGACCTTCGTGAAATCCTCGGCTATTTGGACGTGCGCAGTCCTGTCGCTGCCGATCGGGTCCGACAGGCCATCTTGGAGACGGTCCGATTGATTTCGGACCGTCCTTATATAGGACTCCGCAACGCCAGAGCGCCCGCGCTGCGAAGCTGCCTCGTCGGCCGCTATCCCTACCGCGTTCACTATTCAATCGAGAACGCGGAGGTTTGGATCATTCACATCCGGCATTCGGCGCGCCGGCCATTTGACCCGAATCGTTCCGACTGAAGCTACACGACCTTGCCGGGATTCATGATGCCGTGCGGGTCGAGCAGGGCCTTGATCGATCGCATCAGTTCGATCGCGGTCTTGTCCTTCACCTCGGGGAGTTCGTCGCGCTTCATCACGCCGATGCCGTGCTCGGCCGAGATCGAGCCGCCGAGCTGCAGCACGACGTCGAACACCACCTTGTTGACGTCGTGCCAGCGCGCCAGGAATTCCGCCTTGTCGGCTCCGACCGGTTGGCTGACGTTGTAGTGAATATTGCCGTCGCCAAGATGACCGAACGGCACCGGGCGCGCACCCGGGATGAGGGTGACCACGGCGGCGTTGGCTTGTTCGATAAACTGCGGCACCGCGGCGACTGGCACCGAGATGTCGTGCTTGATCGAGCCGCCTTCCGGCTTCTGCGCCGGTGAGATCTCCTCGCGCAGCTTCCAGAACGCCTGCTGCTGCTGCACCGAGCTGGCGATCGCCGCGTCCACCACGATGCCGTCTTCAAAACCGCGTTCGAGGATCGACTCCAGCGCGGCGCGGGCGTCGTCGCGCGGCGACGACAATTCGATCAGCACGTACCACGGATAGCGCGCCTCGAGCGGATCGCGGTTGTTGGCGTGGCGCACCGAGAAATCGAGCGGAGTCTCTGCAATCAGCTCGAAGCTGGTCAGGTTGCCGGCCGCCTCTCCTTGCGCGATGCCGAGCAGCTTCAGCGCGTCGTCAGGCGATTGCAGCCCGACGAACGCGGTCTCGACCGCGCGCGGCTTCGGGAACAGCTTCAGCGTCGCCGCAGTGATGATGCCGAGCGTGCCTTCGGCACCGATGAACAGATCGCGCAGATCGTAGCCGGTGTTGTCCTTCTTCAGCTTGGACAGCAGGTTCAGCACTCGGCCGTCGGCGAGCACGACCTCGACGCCGAGCGCCATGTCGCGCGCGAGGCCATAGGCCAGCGCTGCGGTGCCGCCGGCATTGGTCGAGAGATTGCCGCCGATGGTGCAGCTTCCCTGGGCGCCGAGCGACAGCGGAAACAGCCGGTCGACCTCCGCGGCCTTCTCCTGCGCGCGCTGCAGGATCACGCCGGCTTCGACCGTCATGGTGTTCGACGAGGTATCGACCTCGCGGATCTTGTCCATCCGCTTCAGCGAAATCACCACCTCGCCATTGTGTGGGGTCTGTCCGCCGACAAGCCCGGTGTTGCCGCCCTGCGGCACCAGCGCGACGCGCGCTTCGTTCGCCAGCTTGCAGATCGCCACGACTTCCTCGGTCGACCCCGGGCGCAGCACCAGCGGCGAGTGGCCGCGATACAGATTGCGCTCCTCGGTGATGTAGGCTTCGAGCTCGAGAGGATCGGTCAGCGCGTGCTTGTCGCCGACGATCGCGGTGAATCGCGCGATCAGTTCAGGCGAAAGGGGAGCGGGCGAGAGCGGGCTGACGATATTCATGGTGTTTCCTCTTCCCTGTCGTTGCGAGGAGCGAAGCGAGCCGATGCGAAGGGCGTCTTAGACGCTTTTGAATCGGTTCGTTTCGCTTGCGACGACGTCGCGATGGATTTGTTTGTTGGTCATGGGCGCGGCGCCGCTGCACGGCGCAGGCGATCGTTGATCGCTTCACCGAGCCCGTGGTGCGGGATCGGCATCACCGCGATGCCGCGTGCGCCGTGATCATCGAGCGCGCGCAGAGCGCCGAACAGATGTGCGGCAGCTTCTGTGAGATCGCCGCCGGGCGACAGGTTGTGCACGGCGACGGCCGTCTCAGCACCCGGCAGCACATCAGGGCCGAATGCGAGCAGAGCTTCGCCCGACTTCACCTCGGTCGCATTCAGCCGCACCGTTGCGCGCGGCGCGTAGTGCGAGGCCAGCATGCCCGGCGCGAGCGGCGCGTGATCATTGGCGTTGTTAGTTGGCGCTGGTGCGCCGAGCTTGTGACCGAGCACGCGTTCGATCGCTTCGCGCGGCAGGCCGCCGGGGCGGAGCAAGACTGGTGCGCCGAGGCAACTGACGATCGTCGATTCGACGCCGACCATCACCGGCCCACCGTCGACGATCACGTCGATCCGGCCGTCGAGATCGGAAGCGACATGCGCCGCTGTGGTCGGCGACACGTGACCGGACCTGTTGGCGGACGGCGCCACCACGGGGCCGCCGAAGGCGCGCAGCAGGGCTTGCGCCACCGGATGCGACGGCACGCGGAGGGCGACGCTGTCGAGGCCGGCGGTGGCGAGATCACACACGCAGCAAGTCAGCGCCTTCGGCAGTACCAGCGTCAGCGGTCCTGGCCAGAACGCTTCGGCGAGGCGCAGCGCGGCGGCATCGAACCGCGCGATCGTGCGCGCGGCTTCGAGGTTGGCGACGTGAGCGATCAATGGATTGAATGACGGCCGACCCTTCGCCGCATAGAGTCGCGCCACCGCTTCAGCATTGGCCGCATCGGCACCGAGTCCGTACACCGTCTCGGTGGGGAACGCGACCAGCCCGCCGCCGCGCAGCACACGCGCAGCTTCGTCCGCATCGGTCGCGGCCAGCGTCTTGGTGATCAGGTCGAGCATCATTTCGGGTTTCATATCGCAAATCGCGCGGTTGCGAAGTAGCAAAGTCGACGCGCTGCGATGCACCGCGCGAGGAAGTTATGCGACTGCGCTTTGTGGCTGACGGCCTCGCGCAAACCGCGAATCCGGCCGTTCCGCACGCGAAAAACCCCGCCAAACTCGCAGGTTAGGCGGCGTTTGGGGCCCGGGGCTTGCAAGCCCCTGCAATATAGAGTGAGGATAGTTCGTTCAAACAGGCGCCCCTTCTGATGCAGCTCAATCCCCTCCTTCATGCCGAACGCGTCACCGGCCGAAGGCAATCGGCCTTGATCGATCTGTGGTCGACCACGGGATTTGCCGCGGCCGTCAGCGAGGTGACGGGGCCGCATATCTACGAATTCGGCGAACTGCCGGTGCCGACCGTGGCGATCACGCTGTACGACGTGCGCCGCCACGTTCTGATGGAAAACGGCAAGGTGCGCCGCGACGCGCCGGTGCGGTCCGGGCGGTTTCGCATCGGCCAACCGGGCCGGCGCGTGGTGGTGGATGCGATCCCGGACACCCAATGGGGCAAGCTGCTGCTGCTGTATCTCGGCGAACCGCTGCTGAAAGAAGTCGCGGCGTCGCTGGGCTCCGCCGGTCCGATCAGCTTGCGCGACACCGCGTGGGACGTCGACGATCCGCTGCTCGAGGTGTCGGCCAAGCGCCTGGTCGAGGCAAGCGAAAGCGGCGACCGGCCGAACGCGCTGCTGGCCGAGCAACTGGCCTATACGCTCGCGCTGCATCTGACGGACCGCTATTCGGCGCCACGCGCCGCGACAGCGGACCAATCTGCACCACTGGAAGCACCGGTGCGCGACCGTATTGCCGAGTTCGTCCGTGCCGATCTCGGCGCGCCGATCACGTTGGCGGCGATGGCCGAGGTCGCGGGCATGAGCCCGTCCTGCTTCATTCGCAGCTTCAAGCGTTCTACCGGCATGACGCCGCATCGCTTCGTGGTGGAACAGCGCGTCGCTGCCGCCCGGCGGCTGCTCGAGACGTCGGATCTGCCGATCGTCGAGATCGCGCTCGGCGTCGGCTTCTCGTCGCAGTCGCATTTCGGCGTCGCGTTCCGCCAGGTCACCGGTGAAAGCCCCGCTCGGTATCGCCGGGCGCAGCGCGGGCGCGAGTAATTTTTCGACAGAAAGCCGCGGACACCGCGGGACGCTGACAATTTTCCGGCAGACGCGTTGTCGCGATTGGGAAATCTGTCGGCCGTGAGCGATCGCCCGGTGAAGGCGAGCGAGGGAGGATACGTATGACGACATCTTCGAGCACGGTCGCGCCGATCACGGACACCAGCCTGACCGGCTTCTACAAAGACATGACCGTTACCGAGAAGCGCACGTTCTGGGCCTGTGCCACAGGCTGGGCGCTCGACGGCATGGACTTCATGATCTACCCGCTGGTGATCGGCACGATCATCGCGCTGTGGAAGGTCGACGCCGGTTCGGCCGGCCTCGCCGGCACCGTGACGCTGCTGGCCTCCGCAGTCGGTGGCTGGGCCGCCGGTTATCTGGCGGACCGGATCGGCCGCGTGCGCACGCTGCAACTCACCATCATCTGGTTCTCGCTGTTCTCGCTGCTGTGCGCGTTCGCGCAGAACTTCGAACAGCTGCTGATCCTGCGCGCGCTGCTCGGCTTCGGCTTCGGCGGCGAATGGGCGGCCGGCGCCGTGCTGATCGGCGAGACGATTCGTCCGCAGTATCGTGGTCGTGCGGTCGGCTCGGTGCAGTCGGGCTGGGCGGTCGGCTGGGGCATGGCGGTGCTGGCGCAGGCTGCGCTGTTCTCGCTGCTGCCGGCCGACCAGGCGTGGCGCTGGATGTTCGCGATCGGCGCGCTGCCGGCGCTGCTGGTGCTGTATCTGCGCGCCTATGTGAAGGAGCCGCAGGTCGCCGTTGAAGCCCGCGCCAAAGTCACCGCGGCGGGCGGCAGCCGCTCAATCCTGGCGATCTTCCAGGGCCGGATCCTGAAGACCACCATCCTGGCGTCGCTGGTCGCGACCGGCTGCCAGGGCGGTTACTACGCGATCACCTTCTGGGTGCCGCGCTTCCTCACCACCGAGCGCAAGCTCTCGATCGTCGGCTCGACCGGCTATCTGGCGACGCTGATCGTCGGCTCGTTCGTCGGCTATCTGGTCGGCGCATGGTTTGCCGATCGGTTCGGCCGCCGCAGCCTGTTCCTGGCGTTCTCACTCGGTGCGATGGTGGTGGTGCTCGCCTATACCCAGCTCCCACTGTCGAACGAGATGCTATGGGTGCTCGGCTTCCCGCTCGGCTTCTTCGCCTCGGGTTACTTCTCGGGCATGGGCGCGTTCCTGACCGAGCTGTTCCCGACCAGCCTGCGCGGCTCGGGGCAGGGCTTCTGCTACAATTTCGGCCGCGGCGTCGGCGCGCTGTTCCCGTTCCTGGTCGGCTATCTGTCGCAGGTTACCACGCTCGCCAATGCGATCTGCCTGTTCGCGGTGTTCGCTTATGTGCTGTTCTTCGCCGCCGCCTACGCGCTGCCGGAGACCCGCGGCACGGTGCTGAGCGCCGATGAGTAAGGCTGATACGTCAAAGGATCCGGCTCCGGCGTGTCCGGGGCCGGATCCGGCGCCGCGACGGCCGACGCGTTACGTCGTCCCGCCCGGCGCGGTCGATACTCACGCCCACGTCATCGGGCTGCCGCCGACTTATCCGTTCGTCGGCGCCCGCAGTTACACCCCGCCCGCCGCAACGCCGGAATCGTATCTGGCGATGCTCGATGCCACCGGCATGACCTACGGCGTGGTCGTGCAGGTCAGCGTGCACGGCACCGACAATCGGCTGATGCTGGAGACGCTGCAGGCACACCGCGATCGGCTGAAGGGCATTGCGGTGATCCCGCTCGGGCTACCGGACAAGGAACTGGCGGCGCTGAAGGATGCCGGCGTCGTCGGCCTCCGCCTGAACATCCTGTATGGCGGCGGCATCGGGTTCGAGCGCGTCGGCGAATATGCGGCGATGGCCAAGGAGCTCGGCTGGCATCTGCAGTTCCTGATCGATGCCAAGGATCTCGTGCCGCTGGCGCCGCAACTCGGCGATCTGCCGGTGCCGTTCATCGTCGATCACTGGGGGCATTTCCCGGTGTCGCGGGGGATCGACGATCCCGGCTTCCAGACGCTGGTGTCGCTGGTCCGCGACGGCGCCTGGGTGAAGCTGTCGGGCGCTTATCGGAACACGGTCGCGGGATTTCCCTATCTCGACACCATTCCGTTTGCCCGCCTGCTGCACGAGACGGCGCCCGATCGTTGCGTCTGGGGCAGCGACTGGCCGCACGTCGCGACCTGGACGCACATGATGAATGTTGGCGAGCTGCTCGATCTGCTCGCCGACTGGGTGCCGGATGCGGCCGCGCGCGACCGCGTCTTCACCGACAACGCCTACCGTCTCTACGGCTTCACGCCCGTTCAGGGCTGAGCTTTCATGCGCGCGACCGCCGCCCTGACCGGAGGGCGGCGGTTGGATAAAAATCCTGCTCAATATCGATTGGAACGCTTGCGAAGCCGAAAGGTGGACGCTATAAGCCGGGCCTCTTGTCGGAGTGTGGCTCAGCCCGGTAGAGCACTGCGTTCGGGACGCAGGGGTCGCAGGTTCGAATCCTGCCACTCCGACCAAGATTTTCAGCGATTTCCCCTCGCTTTTCCCGATCCCTTCTTCGTTTCACAGCATCACGACGCGGCCGCCGCTGTGCAAGGCCGTGCGAGCCGCTGCGCCGATGTGGCCTTCACCAGCTGCCGCGGCGGGAATCGATCTGGGTGAAGTCGATCGGGCTCGGTTCGCCGACCTTGGGCGGCGGCGGCTTTTGCGGCTGGGCGCCACGCTGCTTGGCGGCCTTCAGGATGGCCTCGGCCAATGGTCCGGCCTTCACTGGGCCAGTCTGCTGCGGCTGCCCGTTCGACCCCGGTGGGGCCTGCAGCGCCATTGGCTGGTCGAGCCGGCCGGGGCGGACGCGGACGCCGACCACGGTGCCCCGCTCGGCGTCGAAGGCGCATTCATACGAGACGCGCACCCACTCCTTCTGCGGCGACAGGAAGCGGATCGAGTCGCCGCGATAATTGACGATAGCGTTGTCCGGCTTTGATGGATCAGCCTGCTGGAAAATGCCGGAGAACGGCCTGCTGATCCACTCGAAGTCGCCCGGAGCCTGCGCCTCGATCTTGCGGGCGCAGATCGCCGAGGCCTTCTCGTTGTTGGCGCGGACGCAGGCCTCCGGACATTTCGGCGAATCGGCGGCTGCCGGCCCGGAGATCGATGGTGATTTAGTACCATCAACGTTGACGGCCCCCGGCTTCGACGCCGGAGCGGGCTGTGAAGACTGTGCATGAGCCGCGCCGACCAAGCTCGAGACCAGCGCTGCCCCATAGATCAAACGCATCATTTTGATACCACCCATGGTTGGGCGCGTAGTTATTTTCTAGTCCGAAACTCCAGAAGGCGCGAGTCCAATCTTGCCGTCCCTTTGTGATCTCAACAATTATTACTTCGTTAGTGACAGCTAATCGCTGTTAGCTCGCTTATCTAGACTGTTCTATTTCGGGAAAGGAAGTCGATTACTTAAAAGTGTATAGCTCACTCACCAAGTGTACATCGCTAAAAGCATGTTTTGCCCCATAATGACACAACTTAATCATTGTTTAACCTTTGGCTTCCCCCTAACAATTCGGGGCTCCAAGCGGCGAAGCCCGCTGGACATACGGCATTGATCTTTCAACAGGGGAGTATTTGTCGATGAAGCGTAATCTGTTTTTTGTAACGGCCAGCGTGCTGGTGTTGTCCGCGAGCGCTGCGTTCGCTGCGGACTCCAACACGGTGTACCTGAACCAGTCTGGCGACAATCAGAAGGCTGACGTCTCGCAGTCCGGTAACGGCAACAGTGTCGGTGCCTTCAATGGCAACTCGGGATTCACTCAGGAAAATGGAACGTTATCGGGAGCGAACATTCTCACGGTGACGCAGTCCGGCAACTCCAACAGCGTCGGCCGCGACATCCAGGGCAAGCAATCCGGTGCTGGCAACTCTGCCGCAATCGTTCAGGACGGTACCGGCAGCGACGTCGAGCTTCAGCAGACCGGCACCAGCAATGGCGCCGTTCCGTCCGGCTGGAACTGGACCAACGATCCGGGTGTCTTCAACAAGATTACTCAGGATTCGTCGTCGAACGGAAGCAAGGTTTCCGTCATCCAGGATGGCAAGAACAACGTCTTCAGCATCAAGCAGGGCAATACCGGCAACTCGACCTCGGTCAATCAAACCGGCGAGTGGGGCATGGCCTATGTTCGTCAGGGCATCGGCGCAGCCGAGACCGATGCCTCTACGGGCAATGCGCTGCCGACCGGTGGCAACTACAACGTCGCCTCGATCACGCAGAACAGCGCCGGCCTGAACTACGCGGTCGCCGTGCAGGGCGGCGGCAATTCGAACTCTCTGTCGATCAGCCAGTCGGGAAATCTGCAGGGCGCCAACGCCTGGCAGAACGGTAACGCGAACGTCTTCAGCTCGATCCAAACGAATGTCGGGAACGTCGTCGGCTTGACGGGAGGTATCTACGGCACCGACAGCCCGATCACGCAGACCGGCGACAGCAACACCTACATCAACACCCAGACAGGTACTTCCAACAGTGCCAACGGTTCTCAGACCGGTAACGTCAACCAAGTATTCAACACGCAGAGCGGAAATAGCGAGACTCTGAAGGGAGCGCAGGCCGGCACGTATAATTATGTCAGCAATAATCAGGCGGGATCCAGCAACCTCCTGGACTACAAGCAGACCAACACCGTCAGCACCGCCTTCAACCAGATCATCAACGACCAGTCCGCCACGGCGGTGTCGAACACTGCTTACGTGGTGCAGGACGGCAATGGTCTATACAGCAAAGGCTCGCAGACCGCCGGAAGTTTCAACTCGGCAGACGTGAATCAAGTCGGTCAGTATAGCGCCAGCTATTATACCCAGAGTGGGTCGAGCAACGGAATCATTGTTGCTCAAGTCGGCAATTACAACGTCTCCAACGTGAACCAGGTCGGCACGGGCAATCACGCCAACATTCAGCAGAAGCCGTAATGGCGGGCTGAAGCCCTGAGGCGAGGTGTTCGCGCCTCGCTCTCTTCCGGGAATTGCAGCGACCGGACATGTCCGGTCGCTGATCTTCCCGTGGTTGCGTCGCGGAGAGTTCTTATGGCTGTGGATCAAGTCCCGCCGGTTGTCCAATGTGAGGTCGAGGCTGCGGTCAGCGGCGGTCACGTCACGTTGCGCGGCGTGATCACTGCAGCGCGCGACGGTGGCGGCAGTTACACGCTGGCCGTCGACAAGACCGGCGCAGCCGGTACCTCGCGCATCAAACAAGCTGGCGCCTTCAGCGCCGTCGCCGAGCAGCGCGTGACCGTCGGCAACGTCGTGCTCGATTACAGCACCGCCAATCGATACGCCGCCAAGCTGGACGTGTCGTTCGGCAACATCACCATTCAATGCGATCTCGATCCGGAGACAGTCAAATGACCGCATCAACACGAGCGATGCGATTAGCCGTGCCTCGGGTAGCCGCAGCGATGATCGGCGGCGTGGCGTTTGCCGGTGTGGCGTCGGCGCAGTCGGCCGATCTCTACACCGATTTTTCCGGCTATCTTGTGAACCGGGCGCAGCAGGGGGCGGTCGCCGACGGCGCGCTGCCGAGCGGCAGCCACAATACGGCGATCGTCAACCAGACCGGCAATGCGAACTCCGTGACGTCCGACGTGCGCGGCTCGTTGAACGTGACGCTGCAGTCGCAGCTCGGCTCCGGCAATGAGTCCGGCTTCACCGTCAACGGCAATCAGAACGTGCTGCACAACAGTCAGATCGGCGACAACAACAGCGCCAGGATCGACGTCACCGGCAACCGCAACGCCTACAGCAGCACCCAGATAGGCAGCAATCTCAGCTATGGCCTCAGCCAGGTCGGCAACAATGGCGGGGCCGTCATCGTGCAAATGGGAGGTCATCGATGAAATACGCCGGCATCCTCGCCGCCTTCGCCTTGGGCGCCAGTGTCGCCGGGGCCGATGCGGGCAGCCTGGTCTACACCCCGACCAATCCGGCGTTCGGCGGCAGCCCGCTGAACGGGTCGTGGCAGATGCAGCAGGCGACCGCGGGCAATCACTTCAACCGCGCGGCGCCCACCAGCGGGCCGCAGCAGCTGACGCAGTCGCAGATCTTTGCCCAGCAGCTGCAGAGCCAGCTCTACGCCTCGCTCGCCAACCAAGTCACCCAGGCAATCTTCGGCACCAACGCGCAGCAGAGCGGCACCTTCACGTTCCAGGGCACGACGATCAGCTTCGCCAAGGTCGACGGTCAGACCAACATCACGATCAACGACGGTTCGACCGTCACTCAGATCAGCCTGCCGACCGTGACGCATTGACCCGAGTTTCACCTGCCGGCGTTGGCCGGAGGTTGTTTGAGGATATTTGGCGTGACACGTTATTTCAGATCGATCATTGGCCTCGCCGCGGTGGCGGCTTTGCTCGCGGGCTGCTCGCGGCCCGGTCATCGCGACAGCTTCTTCGAGGAGCCGCCGGTGGTGACGCCGCCGTCGCCGACCGCTGTCAATCTCGAGACGCTCCCGCCGCCGAAGCAGAAGATCGACATCGCGATCTATCAATTCCCCGATCTCACCGGCAAGAACGAGCCAAACGATAACGTCGCAGTATTCTCGCGCGCCGTCACCCAGGGCGGCGCCGGACTGGCGATCGATGCGCTGAAGCGCGCCGGTGGTGGCGCCTGGTTCCGCGTCGTCGAACGCAATGGCCTCAACGACCTGCTGCAGGAGCGTCAGCTGGTCCGCGCCACCCGTCAGGAGTTCGACCGCGATCGCGCCAAGCCGTTGCCGCCGATGCGCTTCGCCGGTCTCCTGATCGAGGGCGGCATCGTCGCCTTCGACGCCAACTATATGACCGGCGGCATTGGCGCCAACTATCTCGGCATCGGCGCCGACACCAAGTTCCGCCGCGATATGGTGACCGTCGCCCTGCGGGTCGCCTCGGTGCAGACCGGCGAGGTGCTGACCAGCGTCACCACCACGAAGACGGTGTACTCGGTGTCGTTGCAGGGCAACACCTACAAATACGTCGCGCTCGACAAGCTGCTGCAGATCGAAGCCGGCATCACTCGCACCGAGCCGACCCAGCTAGCGGTGCGGCAGGCGATCGACCTTGCGGTGTATTCCACCATCATGGAGGGCGCGCGCGACAAGCTGTGGCGGTTCGCCGATCCGGCGATGGAGGCCAAGCTGATCCGCGACTATCTCGACCGCGACAAGCCGCAGCCGGCGTTCATGAAGCCGTATCTCACCAAGGAGGAGCGGATCGAGGCCGAGAAGATCGATCATTCGCCGGAATGGGCACCGCGGAGCTGACCATGGCAGCGCGGGCCACTCTCGCCTGGCTATGGAAAGTGGCACTTGCCGCGATCGTGGCCGGCGCGAGCTGCGGCGGTGTGATGGCGCAGCAGCGCGTCGCCGATGCCGGCGGCTTGGTGGTGACCGCGCGCGCCGGCGACTCGTCGTTTGATGCACCCGCCGCGCCAACGGTGCCATGGGCGCAAGTGATTGCGCAGGCCGCGCAGGACAATGGCTTGCCGCCGGCGTTCCTGACCCGGCTGCTCAACCAGGAAAGCACCATGTTCACGCTGGCAGTGAGCCGTGCTGGTGCCATGGGCATCGCGCAGTTCATGCCCGGCACGGCCGCCGCGCGCGGGCTCGACGATCCATTCGACCCGTTCAAGGCGATCCCGGCCGCCGCGCGCTATCTCGCCGACCTACGCCGCCAGTTCGGCAATCTCGGCCTCGCCGCCGCCGCCTATAATGCCGGCGCTGGCCGGGTGTCGTCTTGGCTGCGCGGAACCTCGGAATTGCCGGCCGAAACCCGCGATTACGTGCTGCGCATCACCGGCTCCAGTGCGGAGGATTGGGCTGCCAATCGTGCCGATGCGTCGGCGATCAGCGCCGGCGTGCTGGCCCGGCCGCCGATCGTCTCACCGGCCGTTGCCGCGACGACACGCGTGCTTCCGGCCGTCCCGGCGCCTGCCGCTCCGCGCGCTGCCAACCGCGCAGAGCGCGGTCGTGCGAGTACGAAGAAGCCGACCGCCGAGGCCGAGCTGTGCGCTTCCGTCGCCGCCGGTGGTCGCGGCTGCATCCTGCAGACGGCATATTGAAACCGACGTGCCGATGAACCGGCACGGCCGATCATGGCAGGCGGTTGCGTTTCCGCTTCGGCTTCTTGGCCTTGCTGCGCCGATAATAGTCGCTTTCGCGCTTGAGCAGTGGTGAGACATCGCTTCGCGGTGGCGGCGTTTCGGAATAGGTCGTGACGCCCTGTTGCTTCTCGATGCATCGGCGCAGCGCCGTCGGATCTGTCAGCAATGTGCAATCATTGACCGCGCGGGGATTGGGCGAGAGCTGCGCCTGCACCGGAGCAGCGAGCAGCACGACGACACCGATCAGTAGCGATTTCCGTAAGCAAGACATCGCGTTGAAGTCCCTGACGAATTCAACCACCTTAACTGAAGATTGCAGCTGCGCCACCTCGCAAATCGAACAGTGGAAAGTAACATAACACCGTCGAAAGATGAGGACACGAGACGTGACCTCCTACGACAGGAATTAAGCGTGGCTCGACAATCGCCGACATCTCCGGCTCGTAGGCCATCATCGCTGCGATGACCCGTCGGTCCATGTTCCTCTCGGAACACTCTCGCATCATTGACATTGACCTCCGAACAGGAGGTTCAAGATGTCCAACCGCTTTCGCATCGCTTCTCTCGTTTACATGATGACCAACGCGGTGCTGTTCGGCATCGGCATGGTCGCCATCTTGACGATCCCCGCACTGTCGCAGAACGCCATGGCATGGGTTCCGGCGATGGTGGTGGCGAGCTTCGTGGTTGCAGCGCCGATCGCGTGGTTGATTGCGCCGCGCCTGCGCGCCCGCTACTGGCGCCATCGCGATGGTGACGTGATCTCTGGCCCGTCGACCGCGACCGAGAATCCGTAACGCGTTCTGCGCGTCCTTCGAACTTCGCAGATGCGCCAGTCGCGTGCGCGGCGGTTCGCCGCCGCGTTCGGTTGATCAAGATCAACTGGACGCTGCGGCGCTCGCCTCTATCCTTCGCAGGTCGAACGCGAACTGGCTTGGTGGCGATGTTGCCTGCTGTGGATTGGTTGCGCGGCTTCCCGGCGCTCGGGGAGCTGCCGGAGACGGAACGGAGCGCACTGGCTGGGGCCGCGATGGCGATGAGCCTGCCGGCCGGCGCCTCTGTGTTCGCTCCGGATCAGCCCTGCGGCATGTTCATTCTGGTGTGCCGCGGCACGGTACGTGTGTTCCAGCTCGATCCGGCCGGCAACGAGATCGTGCTGTACCGGCTCGGCCCCGGCAGCATCTGCATTCTCACCACGTTGGCGCTGCTCGCCTCCGACAGCTACAGCGCTTTCGCGGTGACCGAGAGCCCGGTTGAGGCGGTGGGCCTGCCGGCCGCGACGTTCCACGATTTGATCGGCCGCTCGGCGCAGTTCCGCAGCTTCGTGTTCAACGCCCAGGCCGCACGTATGGCGGATCTGATGGCGGTGATCCAAAACGTCGCGTTCGCCTCGATCGAGACGCGGCTGGCCTCGCGCTTGCTGGCGCTGGCGGCGGACGGCCGCGAATTGTCGATCACGCATGCCCAGCTCGCCGCCGAGATCGGTTCGGCGCGGGAAGTCGTCAGCCGCCATCTCAAGACCTTCGAACGCCGCGGCTGGGTCAGCCTCGGACGAGGTCGTGTCGAGTTGCGCAATGCTGCCCCGCTGCGGGCCGCCGCGCAGGCCGCCCGCTGAACCTCTCCTCGCAGATTCTCGACGTCTTCTCTGTCGCCGGTGACTTGGTCACAGACCGTGATCCCCGCACGCCATACAACCAGCGTGTCACTCAACCGAGCGAGGGGAAACGAAGATGACTGTGAACATGGGAATGATCGATCGTCTGCTGCGCGCCATCGTCGGCGCCGGCCTGATCTATTGGGCGCTGACCGGCGGTCCGATCTGGGCCTGGATCGGCGTTGTCCCGCTGCTGACCGCGGGAATCGGCTTCTGCCCGGCCTATACGCTGCTCGGCATCAAGACCTGCTCGACCAAGTCTTGACGTCACTACCCAAGTGTGGCTCTCGGGGCGGCGCAGCCCGCTCCCGGGAGTTGCCTTTGTTGAATAGGTGAAACCATGCACAAGAACTGGATCGATCTGACGGGCGAGTTGTCGGTGGCGCTGCGCGAAGTCCGCACCGGCGCGCCGGACGTCATGAAGGGCTTCTCGGCGATCGCCCAGGCCGCGCTCAAGGCGAATGCGCTCGATACCAAAACCAAGGAGCTGATCGCTCTGGCGATCTCGGTGGCGACGCGGTGCGACGGCTGCATCGGCTTCCATGCCGAAGCCGCGGTGAAGCACGGCGCGACCCGCGACGAGGTGATGGAGACCATGGGCATGGCGATCTACATGGGCGCCGGCCCGAGCGTGATGTACGCCGCCCAGGCGGTCGAGGCTTACGATCAGTTCGTCAAGAAGAAGGCCGCGGCGACTTCGCCTGCGGAGTAACGGCCAACCGCACGCGTCGTTTCAATTCCGCTCTGCGGTAGAGAATTTCGCGCAAGGCGGCCGCCCGGCTGGCCCGCCTTGCGTCGCCGCCCGCGCTGCGTCATATGGTCGGGTCCTGTTTCAGAGATCCGATCATGGCGCACCCGATTCAAGAAGTTCTGCAAGCCTTCGCCGCCGGCGAAATCGTCGTCGTCACCGATGACGATGATCGTGAAGGGGAAGGCGATCTGGTGGTCGCTGCCTCGCTGTGCACGGCGGAGAAGATGGCGTTCATCATCCGCCACACCTCGGGCATCGTCTGCGCCCCGATCACCATGGAAGACGCGCGGCGGCTTCGGCTCGACCCGATGGTCGCGCACAACGACAGCAACCACACCACCGCCTTCACGGTTTCGATCGACTACAAGCCGGACAACGGCACCGGCATCTCGGCGGACGAGCGCGCATCGTGCTGCCGCGCGCTCGCCAATCCCAATGCCGGCGCCGCCGACTTCGCGCGCCCCGGCCACATCTTCCCGCTGATCGCGCGTGAGGGCGGCGTGCTGCTGCGCTCGGGACATACCGAGGCTGCGGTCGACCTGTGCAAGCTCGCCGGTTTGCCGCCGGTCGGTGTGATCAGCGAGCTGATGAACGACGACGGCACCGTGACCAAGGGTGCGCAGGTCGTCGCATTCGCCAAGAAGCACAATCTCAAGCTGGTTACGATCGCCGACCTGATCGCGCATCGCCAGGCCCGCGAGAAGCTGATCGAGCGCGTCGCCACGTTCCCGGTCGAAAGCCCGATCGGCGTGATGCAGGGCTATGCATATCGCTCGCCGTTCGACGAGATCGCCCACATCGCCTTCGTCTTCAACGGCGTCGGCGACGGCAAGAACGTGCTGACCCGGTTCCACAAGCCGAACATCGTCAAGGAGATCTTCACCGGTCCCCGGCGGATGGAATCGGTACTGGCGCAGTTCAAGAAGAACGGTTCCGGCGTGCTGATCTATCTGCGCGATGGCGCCGCTGGCGTGCCGGTGTCGCCGATCGACGAGCAGAAGACCGCCGAAGCCGACCGGCACCGGCAATGGCGCGAGATCGGCGTCGGTGCGCAGATCCTGCGTGATCTCGGCGTGACGTCGATCCGTCATCTCACCACGTCGCAGATCGACTACAAGGGCCTGTCGGGTTTCGGCATCGAAATCGTCGGCAACGAGCACCTTGAAGGCACCTGACCGAGGTTTTACCCTCCCCATCAACGTCGCCCGAAGCGGCAAGGTCTGAAAGGACAATCGATGAGCGTGCGCGCGCAAACCAAGGACAAGCCGGCTCAGGCGAGCTTCAAGTGGGATGATCCGCTGCTGCTGGAAGATCAGCTCACTGAAGACGAGCGGATGATCCGCGACACCGCGCGCGCTTACGCCCAGGACAAGCTGCTGCCCCGCATCAACCAAGCGTATCTCGAAGAGAAGACCGACCGCGAGATCTTCAACGAGATGGGTTCACTCGGCCTGATCGGCGTCACGCTGCCGGAAGAATACGGCTGCGCCAATGCCAGCTACGTCGCCTATGGCCTGGTGGCGCGCGAGATCGAGCGGGTCGACAGCGGCTATCGCTCGATGAACAGCGTGCAGTCCTCGCTGGTGATGTATCCGATCTACGCTTACGGCGATGAGAACCAGCGCAAGAAGTATCTGCCCAAGCTCGCCTCCGGCGAATGGGTCGGCTGCTTCGGCCTGACCGAGCCGGATGCCGGCTCCGATCCCGGCGGCATGAAGACCAAGGCCGAGAAGGTTGCCGACGGCTATCGCCTCACCGGCAGCAAGATGTGGATCTCGAACGCGCCGATCGCCGACGTGTTCGTGGTGTGGGCGAAGTCGGCCGCGCACGACAACCAGATCCGTGGCTTCATCCTCGAGAAGGGCATGAAGGGCCTGTCGGCTCCGAAGGTCGGCGGCAAGCTCTCCTTGCGCGCCTCGATCACCGGCGAGATCGTGATGGACGGCGTGGTCGTTCCGGAAGACGCGCTGCTGCCGAACGTGTCGGGCCTCAAGGGTCCGTTCGGCTGCCTCAACCGCGCGCGCTACGGCATCTCCTGGGGCGCGATGGGCGCCGCTGAGGACTGCTTCCACCGCGCCCGGCAGTACACGCTCGACCGCAAGCAGTTCAACCGTCCGCTGGCTGCGACCCAGCTGGTGCAGAAGAAGCTCGCCGACATGGAGACCGAGATCACCCTCGGGCTGCAGGCGTCTTTGCGCGTCGGCCGGCTGATGGACGAGGGCAAGATGGCCCCGGAGATGATCTCGATCGTCAAGCGCAACAATTGCGGCAAGGCGCTCGACATCGCCCGTATGGCCCGCGACATGCACGGCGGCAACGGCATCCAGATCGAGTACCACGTGATGCGCCACGCCCAGAACCTCGAGACGGTGAACACCTACGAGGGCACCCACGACGTGCACGCGCTGATCCTCGGCCGCGCGATCACCGGGCTGCAGGCGTTCGCGTAAGGCGGGGCGTAAGTCCGCGCCCTCCGTTTCCCGCTCTGCCGTCATCGCCCGCGTAGGCGGGCGACCCAGTATCCTAGAGCGTTCGCGATACGCGATGGCGGTGAGTACTGGATCCCCCGCATCCGCGGGGGATGACTATCCGGGTGAGTTGGTAAGAACAAACAACAATCAAATTTGGTTGGAAAAGCCATGAGCGACGAGAGCAGGTCCGAGGACGACGTTCCGTTCAATCGCGAATTCGGATTGCAGCCGGGCGTCGTCGAGGAAATCCGTCCCGGCCTGCGCCGCGTGTTGTGCAACAATCCGTCGCCGTTCACTTTCACCGGCACCGTTAGCTACATCGTCGGTCGCGGCAAGGTCGCGATCATCGATCCGGGCCCTGCGGACGAGGCCCATGCCAATGCGCTGCTGGACGCCGTCAAAGGCGAGACCGTCACGCACATCCTGGTCACCCACACCCACAAGGACCATTCGCCCGGCACGCCGCTGATCAAGCAGGCGACCGGCGCCACCGTCTATGCCGAAGGGCCGCATCGGGCGTCGCGGCCGTATTTCGAGAGCGAGACGGTGTCGACCGAGTCCGGCGCCGACCGCAACTTCAAGCCGGACGTCGAAATCCGCGATGGCGACATGATCGAAGGCGACGGTTGGACGATCGAGTCGGTGGCGACGCCCGGCCACACCGCCAACCACATGGCGTTCGCCTGGCGCGAGGGTGATGCGCTGTTCGTCGGCGATCACATCATGGGCTGGTCGACCACCATCGTGGCGCCGCCGGACGGCTCGATGCCGGACTACATGGCGTCGCTGGACCGGCTGATCGGCCGCGATGAGCAGCTCTATCTCTCCGGCCACGGCGCCGAGATTCCCGAAGGCCCGCGCTACTCGCGATTCCTGAAGCGGCACAGGCTGGCGCGGGAAGCTTCGATCCTGCATCGCCTCGGCAAGGGCGAGACCGATATCCCCAGCATGGTGCGGGCGATCTATATCGGCATCGACCCGCGGCTCGTCAGCGCCGCGGGTTACTCGGTGCTGGCGCATCTGGAAGATCTGGTGATGCGCGGCGTTGTCGCCACCGAGGGCGACCCGGTGATCAGCGGCCGCTACCGGCTTTCTGGTTAGCAGCCGATCCGCTCACAGTTTGTACGCGGTGCGGAAGCCGCCCCAGTGCCGGCCACGCACGCGCACCGGTACATCGATCTCACGCATCATCACGGTCTGGCCGCCGCCCATGTCGCGGGCGTAGCTCTGAATCAGGAACGAGCGGGTATTGCGTCCTGCGGCGATCCCGGCCGGATCGTTGAAGATCCGGCGGTTGCGTGAGTTGGCGGTGTTGAAGGCGACGTCGCCCGGCCGCTGCGGCTGCGAGTACAGCTTGTTGTGCACTGGCAGATAGCCGTTGCGGTCGATCATCACGCAGAACGCCATCCGCGGGTCCTTGGCCAGGAAGCTTTCCTGGAACGGCGGCAACGCGCGGTCGGCCCAATCGAGATATTGCGTGCGATATTGCTTCGGATCGGTCCCGGCGATCTCGACGTAGTTTTCGTCGAACATCTGCTCCAGCGTCAGCGCGCCGGACGCAATGCCGCGTTCGAAGATCTTCGAAAGTTCATGCCCGGCCTCGATGGCCCGGGTGACGAACTCGGTGTTCTCGTCACGGATCGCCCACAGCCGATCCTCGATCCGCTGCTGCAGGCCTGCGTCGAGGGCGACGAACCGCGCCAGCGCGCCGGCCTTGCCGTGCTCGGCGATGCGGACGCGGCAGGCGCCGATGTCCTGAAGCTCAGCGGCCAGTTGTTGGCCGGTCGTCAGCGTGCCCGCGGCAGGGCCGCTGATCAGTACGCCGTCCATCGAGATCTCGTATACCGGCGCGGTGATCCTGCCGCGTGGGGTGTCGAGATCGATCTGCAGGTGGCAGGGCAGCTTCTCGCGCCGCCGTGCGTCTTCGCGGTCGCCGAGCTTGAGGAGAACCGCGGTCCTGGCCCGGAGCTTCTCGGCGAAGTTGGTGACGTTTTGGCCGGCGCGTGCGACCTCGTCGCCGTGCTGCTCGGCTTCGCGGGTGGCGCTGTCGATTTCCGCGGCGCTGTCGCCGACCGAGGCGATGAAAGTCGAGGCCGAGGTGGCGTTGCCGGCGATGTCGCCGGTGGTGGCGTTCTGTTCGGCCACCGCGCCGTTGACGGTGTCGAACACCGGCCGGATCGCCGCGATCGCGCTGGTGATGCGATGGACGGCATCGGCCGAACTGGAGGCATCCCGCTGCAACGCGTCGATCTTGCGCTTGATCTCCTCGGTCGCCTCCTGGGTCTGCACCGCCAGCGCCTTCACCTCGGTCGCCACCACGGCGAAACCGCGGCCGGCCGCGCCCGCGCGCGCCGCCTCGATGGTCGAGTTCAATGCCAGCAGCGTGGTTTGGCGGGCGATCTGGGAGATCAGATTGACCACGTTGCCGATCGCGGCTGACGAATCGCGCAGCCGCTCGACATTGGCCGTGGCCTCATTGGCGGCCGCGCTGGCGTCGTCGGCGAGCTGCGAGGCCTGGCGGACCTGGGCGCCGATGCCGTGGGCCGAATGGGTGAATTTGTCGGCGGCCTCGGAGAACGAACTGGCGGTCGCCTGGGCCGCACTGCTGCGGCCGGTGAGGGCGTCGGTCCGCTCGCGGATGGTGTGCAGCGTCGAGGTGGTCGATTGCACGCCGGTGGTCACGGAATGGGCGGCGCGTTCGAGCTGCCGAATCAGCGAACCGAGTTCCAGCTCCAGCAATTCGAGGATTTCACGGGCGGAATCGGTCTCCGCGACGGTCGGTTCGGGTGCCGACGGAGATGGACCCGCCACGACGTTCAGGGCCGCCGTCTCCGGCGACCGCTTGCGAAATAGGCCGAACGCCATGGTTCCTCCCGCAAAACTAGAAGATGGCCTGCTACTCTCGCGGTACCCCGTGAAGTTACGGTTAAATTTTCTTTCAGTGGAATTACGGGTTTCGCGCCGGATGGCGGCGGCAAGTCTTTGATTTTGGCGGATGCGCCGCTTATAACGCCGCGCCGCAGCCCGAAATTCCAACGGATCGACCCGCGAGAGAGAGCGCATGGCCGGACATTCGCAATTCAAGAACATTATGCACCGCAAGGGCCGCCAGGACGCACAGCGGTCCAAGCTGTTCAGCAAGCTCGCCCGCGAAATCACCGTCGCCGCCAAGCTCGGCACCCCCGACCCGGCGATGAACCCGCGGCTGCGGGCCGCGGTGCTGGCGGCGCGTGCGGAAAACATGCCGAAGGACAATATCGAGCGCGCGATCAAGAAGGCGATCGGCGGCGACAGCGAGAACTATGATGAGATCCGCTACGAGGGCTACGGCCCCGGCGGCGTCGCGGTGATCGTCGAAGCGCTGACCGACAACCGCAATCGTGCCGCGTCGGACATCCGCTCGTTCTTCACCAAGTCGGGCGGCAACCTCGGCGAAACCGGCTCGGTGTCGTTCATGTTCGACCGCGTCGGCATCGTCGAATACGACGCCGACAAGGCCTCGGCCGACGATATGCTCGATGCCGCGATCGAAGCCGGCGCTGACGACGTGGTGTCGTCGGAGGCCGGCCACGAGGTCTATGCCTCGCAGGAAACCTTCCGTGATGTCGCCAAGGCGCTCGAAGCCAAGTTCGGCGAGGCCCGCAAGGCGGCGGTGATCTGGAAGCCGCAAAACACGGTCGCGGTCGATGACGAGACCGGCGAGAAGCTGTTCAAGCTGATGGACGCTCTGAACGACCACGACGACGTTCAGAACGTCTACGCCAACTTCGAAGTCTCCGACGCCCTGATGGCGAAGATGGCCGGCTGATCAGGACTGCGCGGCCGCTCGGCCGCGCATCCACGACGTGTCGCTTTAAAGCACCGCGATGTTGTACTTCGCAGGCCCGACCACCGACACCACTCGCATGTAGATGGTGTTGTTGTTGTTTCCGTCCTCGTAGATGATGGTCTGGTTCGCCGGCACCGGTGGTGGCGGCGGCGGAGCCGGCGTGTAAGGCGTGTTCGGCACGCGTTGGGTGATGAGAACGCCCGTTGTTCCAGCCGGCGGCAAAGGGCCGATTGGCTGGAGGGTGGGAAACGTCAGGCTCTCCACCGGCACTGCAAAGGCGTCAGTTTCCGAAACCCGTTTAACCTGACCGTGAGTGATAACTCGGCTCATGATGATCTCCTATCGGCTATCTCCGATAGCGCTATGCAATCATCACAACTTTAGGTTGTAAAACACAATCTGCTCACCTCGGGTTTGCACGAGGAGCGTCGCGTTTGCCGGGACTCTCGATGCGGCGCTGGGGAAGGCTCCGCACAGCGCGCCGTTGCTATTTTGTTCTTAAGCTTTTCGGCGCTATCACATGCGCATGACCCCAGCGTCGATTCGTAGCCCGATCCGTATCCTTGGCATCGACCCCGGCCTTCGCCGCACCGGCTGGGGCGTGGTCGAGAGCGAGGGCAATCGGCTGGTCTATGTCGCGTGCGGCACGGTGGAGCCGCGTGATACGTTGCCGCTGGCCGAGCGGCTGCTGGCGATCCATGACGGGCTGACAAAAGTGCTGGCCGAGCATGCGCCGGCTGAAGCGGCGGTCGAGCAGACGTTCGTCAACAAGGACGGCGCCGCGACACTGAAGCTCGGCCAAGCGCGCGGTGTCGCGATGCTGGTGCCGGCGATGCGCGGCCTCCTGGTCGCCGAATACGCGCCCAATCTCGTGAAGAAGACGGTGGTCGGCGCTGGCCATGCCGACAAGACCCAGATCCAGATGATGCTGAAGATCCTGCTGCCCAAAGCCGATCCGAAAAGTGCCGACGCCGCCGATGCGCTGGCGATCGCCATCACCCACGCCCACCACCGCGGCGCCGCGCAGCGGCTGAAGGCGGTGGGGGCGTGAGGATGTTTGGAGCGATGCCTCTTCCCTTGCGCGACGCGCCCCCTCTCCCGCTTGCGGGAGAGGGTTGGGGTGAGGGCGACGCCGGCACAGTGCTCGGTGACCCCCACCCCCGACCCCTCCCCGCAGGGGGGAGGGGGGAAGAGAACAGCGCGCTCCCTCTCCCGCTTGCGGGAGAGGGCTGGGGTGAGGGCGACGCGAGCACCGTGCCCGTGGTCCCCCACCCCCGACCCCTCCCCGCAAGGGAGAGGGGAGAAGAGGCGCCTCGCCTTGGAGCCGCAACATGATCGGCAAGCTCAAGGGCATCATCGACAGCTACGGCGAGGATTACGTGATCCTCGACGTGCAGGGCGTTGGCTATCAGGTGCACTGCGCCAGCCGCACCTTGCAGGCGCTGCCGTCGCCCGGCGAGGCGGCGACGCTGTCGATCGAAACCTATGTGCGCGAAGACCAGATCAAGCTGTTCGGCTTCCGCACCGATCACGAGCGCGAGTGGTTTCGCCTGCTGCAGACCGTGCAGAGCGTCGGCGCCAAGGTGGCGCTGGCGGTGCTGTCGACGTTGCCGCCGAACGATCTCGCCAACGCGATTGCGCTGCGCGACAAGGCCGCGGTGGCGCGCACGCCTGGCGTCGGGCCGAAGGTCGCCGAGCGCATCGTCACTGAGCTGAAGGACAAGGTGCCGGCGCTCGGGGCGGTCGATCCGGCGGTGGTGAAACTTTCCGGCGCGATCGACGACAATCGCGCGCCGCGCGCAGTGGCCGATGCGATCTCGGCGCTGGTCAATCTCGGCTACGGCCAGCCGCAGGCGGCGGCCGCCGTTGCCGCAGCGTCCCGCACGGCCGGTGAGGATGCCGAGACGGCGCAGCTAATCAAGCTCGGCCTGAAGGAGCTGTCGAAGTGAGTATCACCGACGCCGACCGCGCGCTGATCGATGCCGCGATTGCGGCGATCACCAAGCGCTATCGCAATGATTGGCAGGAGGTCGGTGCCGCGCTGCTGACCCGTACCGGCAAGCGTTATGTGGCGGTCAATCTCGATGCGTATCTCGGCCGGATGGCGGTGTGCGCCGAAGCGGTCGCGCTCGGCCAAGTGATCACCGAGCTTGGGGAGGCCGGGATCGACACCATCGTGGCGGTCCGTCATCCCAAGCCGCACGAGGCCGACCGCGAAGTCCGCGTCGTCTCGCCCTGCGGCGCCTGCCGTGAACTGATCTGGGACTACGACCGCAACGCCCGTGTGCTGGTGCCTGGGCCGGATGGTGTCGAAGCGGTCGGGATCAGCGATCTGCTGCCGAACAAATACAGCCGGGAGCGGGTGTTGTGAGTGTGTTGCCCGATGAGATCGCTCCCGGCACAGCGCACTCCCTCTCCCGCCTGCGGGAGAGGGCTGGGGTGAGGGCGACGCGGGCACAGTGCTCGTGGACCCCCACCCCCGACCCCTCCCCGCAAGGGGGAGGGGAGCGCTCAGTGTTCGGCGGCATGGTACACTTCCCCCATGACTGAACCTTCCCGTCTCGTCACACCCGAGCGTCGCGGTGATGACCTCGGCGATGCGGCGCTGCGGCCGCAGAATCTGTCCGAGTTCGTCGGCCAGCAGCAGGCGCGTGCGAATTTGCAGGTGTTCATCGACGCCGCGCGCAAGCGCAAAGAGGCGCTTGACCACGTGCTGTTCGTAGGTCCCCGGGGCTCGGCAAGACCACGCTGGCGCAGATCGTGGCGCGCGAGCTCGGCGTCGGGTTTCGCGCGACGTCTGGCCCGGTGATCGCCAAGGCCGGCGATCTCGCAGCCTTGCTGACCAATCTCGAAGAGCGCGACGTGCTCTTCATCGACGAGATCCACCGCCTCAGCCCGTCGGTCGAGGAGGTGCTGTATCCGGCGATGGAGGATTTTCAGCTCGACCTGATCATCGGCGAGGGCCCGGCGGCGCGCTCGGTGAAGATCGACCTGTCGAAGTTCACCCTGGTCGGCGCCACCACGCGCGCAGGCCTGCTTACCAATCCGCTGCGCGACCGCTTCGGCATTCCGATCCGGCTGAATTTCTATACCATCGAAGAGCTTGAAAGCATCGTCACTCGAGGTGCCCGCGTGCTCGGCACGCCGATCACGGCTGACGGCGCCAACGAAATCGCCCGCCGCGCCCGCGGCACGCCGCGGATCGCCGGTCGGCTGCTGCGCCGGGTCCGCGACTTTGCGTCGGCCGCGGATGCCGAAGCGATCGACCGCGCCATCGCCGACCACGCGCTTGGCGCGCTGGAAGTCGATAGCGCCGGCCTCGACGCGATGGATCGGCGTTACCTCACCACGATTGCGCTCAACTATGGCGGCGGTCCGGTCGGCGTCGAGACGATGGCGGCGGCTTTGTCCGAGCCGCGCGACGCCATCGAGGACATTATCGAGCCCTATCTGATCCAGTGCGGCTACCTGCAGCGCACCCCACGCGGTCGCCTGCTGACCGACCACGCCTTCCGCCACCTCGGCCTCGCCGCCCCCTCGCGCGATCCCGCGCAGTTCGGGCTGTTTGGCGATGCCGGGGACCAAGAGTAGCATCAACGATGACCGACGCTCGCTTGCATCATCATTCCCTCGACGGAGCCATCATCGATGGCGCTCATCACATGCACGTCCGGGTCTATTACGAAGACACCGACTTCTCCGGCATCGTCTATCACGCCAACTATCTGCGCTTCATGGAACGGGGGCGGACCAATTATCTGCGGCTGCTTGGGGCGGCGCAGAGCGAGTTGTTCGCGGAAGCCGAAAGCGAAACCCCGGGCTTTGCCTTCGTGGTGCGGTCGATGCAGCTCGACTTCCTCAAGTCGGCCAAGATGGACGACCTGCTCGAGGTGATCACCCGGCCGGTCGAAGTCCGCGGCGCGTCGATCACCATGCAGCAGCAGATCAAGCGCGGCGACCTCGTGCTGATAGAGGCCAAGGTCAAGGTCGCGTTCGTCTCGGGCGGGCGGGCGAGGCCTATCCCGATACCGCTTCGGGTCGCCATGAAGGCGGACGTCGCCTGATCCCGCCCGGGCGGCGGTTGCCTGTTTCCCGAGCTAGGGCGCTCCGGAATTTGGTGTTACAGGGGGCGAGCCGGAAGCTCGAACCCCTCGGACATCTTGATGAGTGATACGCCCCATAGGATTGTTATCGTCGGCGGCGGCGCCGGTGGCCTGGAACTCGCCACGGCGCTCGGCAACAAATACGGCAAGTCGGACGCTGTCCGCGTCACCTTGGTCGACCGCAGCCGCACCCACATCTGGAAGCCGCTGTTGCACGCGATCGCCGCCGGCTCGCTGCGTCGCTCTCAGCACGAGTTGAACTATCTGGCCCAGGCGCACTGGCACGGCTTTCACTACCGCCTCGGCGAGATGAATGGTCTCGACCGCGACCGCAAGGTCATCAAGCTGGCCCCGGTGATCGACGACGAGGGCCGCGAGATCAATCCGGAGAGCGAGCTCGGTTACGACACGCTGGTGATTGCGATCGGCAGCGTCACTAACGATTTCGGCACCCCCGGCGCCCGTGAGCACGCGGTGCCGCTGGAGACGCCGGAGCAGGCGTCCCGATTCAATAAGCGGATGGTCAATGCCTGCCTGCGCGCCCAGCATCAGCACACGCCGATCGAGCCCGGCCAGCTCCACGTTGCGATCATCGGCGCCGGCGCCACCGGCACCGAGCTCGCCGCCGAGCTGCACCACACCGCGCGCGAGATCATCGCTTACGGTCTCGACAAGATCGATCCGGAGCACGATCTCAAGATCGTGCTGATCGAAGCCGCGCCGCGCATTCTGCCGGCGCTGCCGCCGCGGATCTCGGAAGCGACGCTGAAGCTGCTGCTCGATCTCGGCGTCGAGGTGCGCACCGGCGCCCGCGTGGCAGAAGTGCTGGATCATGCGGTCCGTCTGGCCGACGGCGAAGTGATCCCGTCGGAGCTGGTGGTGTGGGCCGCCGGCGTGCGTGCGCCGGATTTCCTCGAAGGCATCGACGGCCTGGAGACCAACCGCATCAACCAGCTGGTGGTCCGTCCGACGCTGCAGACCACCCGCGACGATAATGTGTTCGGAATGGGCGACTGTGCCGCCTGCGCAATTCCCGGCTACGAGAATGGCGTGCCGCCGCGGGCGCAGGCCGCGCACCAGGAAGCCGAATTCATGCTGGAGCAGATCGAGAAGCGGCTGAACGGCGAGCCACTGGGAGAGTTCCGCTACCGCGATCTCGGCTCGCTGGTGTCGCTCGGCAAGTACTCGGCGGTCGGCAATCTGATGGGGTCGCTGGTCGGTAAGAGCTTCCTGATCGAGGGCTATTTCGCCCGCTTCATGTATCGCTCGCTGTACAAGATGCACGAAGCCGCGCTGTACGGCCGCGGTCGCACGCTGCTCAGCGTGCTGTCCGGCTCGACGCGTCCCACGCCTACGGTCAAGCTGCATTAGCCTGCCCAGCGGCCTGTGGGTCGCCCCGGTGTCTCCCGGACAGCTTGTGCGTCCGCCGTCGGTTAGATTGGCGGCGTAACGGCTGATTCGGGCGCACAGGGAGGCGAGGCGTGACCAGAGGAGTGCAGTCTCGCGAGGTGCCGCTGATGGGGCAGGGCGAGCGCGATTTGCGGCTCGATTTCCTGCGCGGCGTCGGCCAGTGGATGATCTTCGTCGATCATATCCCGTACAATTTCCTAAACTGGTTCACGCTGCGCAATTACGGCTTCTGCGACGCGGCCGAGTTCTTCGTCTTCATCTCCGGCTACTCGATCGGGTTCGCCTATGGGCCGGCGGTACGTGCCGGCGAAATGGTCGCGGCGACCAAGCGGCTGTGGACCCGCGCGGCGCAGCTCTACGTCGCGCACATCTTTCTATTCTTGTTCTTCACCGCGCAGATCTCCCGCGCGGCGCGTCGGTTCGACAATCCGATGTACAAGGACGAGTTCAACGTCGCGCAATTCCTCGAAAATCCCGACGTGATGATCCAGCAGGCGCTGCTGCTGAAGTACAAGCCCGTCAATCTCGACGTGCTGCCGCTGTACATCGTGCTGGTGGTTGCCGCACCGCTGATCCTGTGGGGCCTGCTGCGCCGGCCGCATCTGACGCTGGTATGCTCCGGCCTGCTATATTTCGTCTCCCGCCACTTCGGCTGGAATCTGCCGTCGTTCCCGGACGGGCATTGGTACTTCAACCCGTTCGCCTGGCAGTTCCTGTTCGTGTTCGGCATCTGGTGCGGTTTCGGCAATGGCCCGCAGATCCGCCCCTGGGTGAAGTCTCTGCCCAATCAGTTGCTGAGCTGGACGATCGTGCTGGTTGCGCTGGTGATCGCGCTGTCTTGGAATTTCGAAGCGCTGTACGGCCTGGTGCCGGAATCGATCGGCAAGATCTTGTACCCGATCGACAAGACCAGTCTGGCGCCGGTGCGGCTGATCCACTTCCTGGCGCTGCTGGCGATCGTCATAAAGCTGCTGCCGCCGGATTTGCCGGCGCTACGCTCGGAGCATCTGCGCCCGATCATCCTGTGCGGCCAGCGCTCGCTGCCGGTGTTCTGCTTCGGTGTGATCCTGGCTTTCACGGCGCATTGGATCCTGGTCCAGGTGTCGAGCAGCATCGCGATGCAGATCCTGGTCAGCGTCGGCGGCATCGGTCTGATGACCGGCGTGGCCTGGGTTGCGACCTGGTACCGGACCCTGCCGACGCTGGTGACGGTTCCTCCTACCGTGCCGGTCGATCACCCCGGCGAAGAGCGGACAGACCACACGCACAACACTGCTGCCGCCGAAACGGAGCCATCGACGACCGAGCGTGCTTGACTCGCTGTACCGATCGGTACAATCTCGCTGCGTTCCTTTCGCAGTGGAGAAGCCGTCATGTCGCGTCCGCCGTTGCCGCCGTTCACCCGCGAGACCGCCGCCCAGAAGGTGCGGATGGCCGAAGACGCCTGGAACTCGCGGGATCCCGCGCGAGTGTCGCTCGCCTATACGCCCGACAGCCGCTGGCGGAATCGCGCCGAGTTTCTGCAAGGACGTGACGCGATCGTCGAATTCCTGACCCGCAAATGGGCGAAGGAGCACGAGTACCGGTTGATCAAGGACCTCTGGGCGTTCGACGGCCGGTTCATCGCTGTGCGCTTTCAATACGAGTGGCGCGATGACAACGGGCTTTGGTATCGCTCCTATGGCAACGAGCAGTGGGAGTTCGACGACGATGGGCTGATGCGGCGGCGCGAGGCCAGCATCAACGACGTCGCGATCAGCGAGAGCGACCGCCGCTTCCATTGGCCGGCGCCCGGTCCGCGTCCCGACGATGTACCGGGGCTCGCCGCAGAGCCGTTCTGAGACCGTGTCGGGAGAGACATGAAAGACCGCGCCACCCTGCTGCCGCTGCTCGGCGAAGTATTTCGGACCCACGGCTACGAAGGGGCTTCGCTGGCGCTGATCACGGAGGCGACGGGGCTCGGCAAGGGCAGCCTGTATCATTTCTTCCCCGGCGGCAAAAAACAGATGGCCGAAGAGGTGCTGGCCGAGATCGACGGCTGGTTCGAGGCCAACATCTTCGCGCCGTTGCGTGATCCGGGCGATCCTGGCGCCGCCATCGCGGCGATGCTCTCGGGCGTGGACGAGTATTTCCGTTCGGGGCGTCGCGTCTGTCTGGTCGGCGTGATTGCGCTCGGCCATGCGCGCGATGAGTTCGCCGCGCCGGTGAACGACTATTTCGCCCGCTGGCAGGATGCGCTGGCGGCGTCGCTGCGCCGCTGCGGCCTCTCGGCCGCCGCCGCCCGGCGCCGCGCTGAGGATGCGGTGCTGTCGATCCAGGGGGCCCTTGTGCTGGCGCGTGCACGCAATGATGCGGCCGTATTCACCCGTGCGTTGTCCGAATTGAAGGCGCGACTGCTGGCGTAGCCCTCGACTCTCTCTCCCTGCGCACTGAGCAACGGGGGAGGGCACTCCGCTCAGCGAGGCGCTGAGCCAGTGCTCGGGACGCCCTCACCCCAGCCCTCTCCCGCAAGCGAGAGTGGGAGCGCGCAGTGACCTTTGGTTCGCTGATGGCTTCACTCGACCACTCTCCCGGCGCACGGCCCAACCGCTGCCGCTGAATGGAACCGAGATGCGTCTTGGTCGGCGCAAACTTCTCCGCCATGCTGTCGGCCAAGGACGACGCTGATCGTCTTACAGCCGAGGGAGACGCACGCCATGCTCTACGCCATCCTCTGCTATCATGACGAGAACTTCGTCGGTTCCTGGAGCCGCGAAGAAGATGCCGCCGTGATGGAGAAGCTCAAGGCCGTGCATGGCAAGCTCGCCGAGGCTGGGCGGCTCGGGCCGGTGGCGCGGCTGCTGCCGACCACGGCGGCGACAACGCTGCGCAAGGATTCGGAGCCGCCGGTGGTGATCGACGGTCCGTTCGCCGAGACCAAGGAGCAATTGCTCGGCTTCTACGTGGTCGAATGCGAGGACCTCGATGGCGCGCTCGACGTTGCGCGCGATCTCGGCCGCGCCAACCCGGGTGGGGCTTATGAAATCCGTCCGATCGGATTGTTCATGCCGGGGACCACGCAGCCATGACCGATCTCGCCTGGATCGAGACCGCGATCACCGCCGCGCGGCCCCAGGCGATCGGCGCGCTGCTGCGCTACTTCCGCGATCTCGGCACCGCCGAGGAGGCATTCCAGAACGCCTGCCTGCGGGCGCTGAAATCCTGGCCGCAGAATGGGCCCCCGCGTGATGCTGCTGCTTGGCTGATCATGGTCGGCCGCAATGTTGCGATCGACGATCTGCGCCGCGGCAAGAAGCAACAGCCGCTTCCCGATGACGCGGCGATTTCCGATCTCGACGATGCCGAGGACGCGCTCGCCGAGCGGCTCGACGGCTCGCATTATCGCGACGACATTTTGCGGCTGCTGTTCATCTGCTGTCACCCGGAGCTGCCGCCGACCCAGCAGATCGCGCTGGCGCTGCGCATCGTCTCGGGACTGACGGTGCCGCAGATCGCGCGGGCGTTCCTGGTGTCCGATGCGGCGATGGAGCAGCGTATCACCCGTGCCAAAGCCAAGGTCGCGCGGGCCGGCGTGCCGTTCGAGACCCCCGGCGCGGTCGAACGCGCCGAGCGCCTCGGCGCGGTGGCGGCGATGATCTACCTCGTCTTCAACGAGGGCTATTCGGCCGCGGGCGAGACTGCTGGCGTCCGCGCGCCGCTGTGCGAGGAAGCGATCCGGCTGGCGCGGCTGCTGCTTCGGCTATTTCCGTCCGAGCCGGAGATCATGGGGCTGACGGCACTGATGCTGCTGCAGCATGCCCGAGCGCCAGCACGGTTCGATGCCGCCGGCGAAATCGTGCTGCTGGAAGATCAGAACCGCAGCCTGTGGAACGTCACCATGATCGCCGAGGGGCTGGCACTGATCGACAAGGCGATGCGCCACCGCCGCACCGGTGCGTATCAGATCCAAGCCGCGATCGCGGCTCTGCACGCCCGCGCCCCGCGTTACGAAGACACCGACTGGGCGCAGATCGATCTGCTGTACGGCTCGCTCGAAATCCTGCAGCCATCACCGGTGATCACGCTCAATCGCGCGGTGGCGGTGGCCAAGCTGCGCGGACCGGAAGCGGCGCTGGCGATGATCGAGCCGCTCGAAGCGCGGCTCGGCAGCTACTTTCACTATTTCGGTGCCAAGGGTGCGCTGCTGCTACAGCAGGGACGCGGTGATGAAGCCCGCGTCGCCTTCGATCGCGCGATTGCGCTCGCCCGCACTCCCGCCGAGGCCTCGCACATCCGGATGCATCTCGATCGGCTGATGCAGGAGAGCGAAGCCGCCGGGCGTGCGAGCGCGTAGGCTTCGTGTCGGCCCGACGACTAACTGGTCTTGCGTTCGCCGCGTAGCGACGGCAGGCCGATGCCGGCGGCGTCGAAGCCGCCGTCGACCGCCAGGATCTGCCCGGTGATGTAGCTGGAGCGATCGCTGCACAGGAAGAAAATCGCCTCCGCCAGTTCTTCCTCGAGGCCGTAGCGCGCCATCGGAATTGCGTCGCGATAGTCCGACCGGATGTCCTGCGTGTGGACCTGTTTGGCCATTGCGGTGTCGACCGGGCCGGGCGCGACGCCGTTGACGCGGATGCCGAGCGCCGCAAGTTCGACCGCGCATTGCTTGGTGAAGTGGGCCAACCCCGCTTTGCTCGATCCGTAGGCGACGCGCAACGTCGAGGCACGCAGCGATGAAATCGACGTGATGTTGACGATGGCGCCGCCGCCGGAATCGCGCATCAGCGGCACCGCAGCCTGGGTCATCAGGAACGGACCGGTGAGATTCACATCCATCACCCGCTGCCATTCGTCCGGGGTCGTCTCCATCAGCGGCTTGAACACCGCGATCCCGGCGTTGTTGACGAGCGCATCGAGGCGGCCAAACCGCTCGGTGACCGCCGCGATATCGCGCGCCACCGACTCGCGATCGGCGACGTCACAATGCAGCGCGATGGTGCGCTCGGGCAGGGCCAGTGCCTGCATTGCGGCGCGCAGCCCGTCATCGTCGCGGTCGAGCAGCGCCACCGACCAGCCGTCGGCGAGAAAGCGCTTGGCTGCAGCGAGTCCAATGCCGCGAGCGGCTCCGGTCACCAGCGCGACATGGGGCGAGGATGCGGTCATGGGCGTTCCAATCATGCGAAAGCGGGGAGGTCAGACGTGGAAGGTCGAGGCTTCACATGCCAGCGGCGTGCCATCGCTGTCCAGCGCGGCGCGCCGTCGCGGGCGATCGCGCTTGGGAACAAGTCGACGACATCTGGTTTACATCGAACTGAAATACAACTTTGTGTCCAGGCGGGCACGACACCGCCTTTGAGGTTTGGGAGGTTTTGTATGCAAGACGAACTCGAAGAGCGGATCCGCCATCGCGCGCGTGAGCTGTGGGAGGCCCAGGGCCAGCCGGAGGGGCGCAGCGACGAATTCTGGCTGCAGGCGGAGCAGGAAGTCCGTGGTGAGAAAGAAACCTACGATCGGCTGAAGTCGGACCCCAGCATCACGACCAATAGCTGATCTTTACGACTCCGAAGCGCCGCCCGGTTGTTGTGCCGGCGGCGCTTCGTTTGTCGGCACCTCGCGTTGCGTCAACGCACGTAGAACACCACGCCGGCAATCGTCAGCAGCGCTGCGGCGGCGAGCAGATGAGCCATCGCCCGCGAAGCAGCGAGTTTGGTAGCGTCGTTCATGCGGTTCTCTCCCCAGTCTGCAGAGCCGTTGCTGCGGCCCGCGGGCATCACGATCGGAGATGGACCTGCACCGCGCAGGCACAGCCCGGCGACGATGCGCCAGACCTGATCGTTGATGAGATACGCTGAACACCCCGCGACGACCATTCGCACTTAGAGTCCCCACTCTGCGAATAGTGACGTTCGACAGGCTGGTGGCTCAATGCGGCGGCAATTTGTCGGCGGTTTGGTGTGCTGACGTGCGTTGCACTGCAAATCTCTCGCATCGCATGTCGGCGTGTACTGTTACCGATCGTCTTCAAGCTGCCAATCCAATCGAGCAGGGAGAGTGATGATGCGTTTCATGATGCTGATGATCCCGAAGGGGTACGAGGCGGCGCAGCCGGGCGTGATGCCGGATGCCGCCGCCGTCGCCGCGATGATGAAGTACAACGAAGCGCTGCAGCAGTCGGGAGCACTCATTACTTGCGACGGTCTGCATCCGCCCTCAATGGGCGCTCGCGTCAGCTTTGATACCGGCAAACCGGTCGTGACCGACGGCCCGTTCGCCGAGGTCAAGGAAGTTCTCGGCGGCTACTGGATGATCGAAGTTGCGTCGCGGGAGGAGGCGATCGCCTGGGCGACGCGCTGCCCGGCCGGACCGAACGAGATCGTCGAGATCCGGCAAGTGCAGGAGATGGCCGATTTCCCGGCCGACGTGCAGGCCGAAGCCGCCGGATTCGAAGCCATGCAGGCGGCCGCGCGGCGTTGAGGCCGCACCTCGTGGCGGCGGGTTGATCGATCCGCCGCTGCCCTGCCATTGGCGGCGCCTCGCTCCCACCCGGGCAACTGGGTTAGTGACCTTTACACCGCCCTCATGTAAGACCCCTTCACATGAGCTGGCGCAAGGAACAGGGCCGCGCCGAGCGCGGCTATCATCACGGCAATCTGAAGGAAGCGCTGCTGCAGGCGGCGCTTGGGCTGATCGCGGAGAAAGGCCCCGGCGGCTTTACCTTCGCCGATGCCGCGCGGATGGCCGGCGTCAGCCCGGCGGCGCCGTACCGCCACTTCCGCGACCGCGACGAATTGCTGTCAAACATAGCCCAGCGTGGTTTCGAACTGTTCGAGCAGGTGCTGGCGAAAGCGTGGGACGACGGCCGTCCCGACACCGTCACGGCGTTCATGCGGGTCGGACGGGCCTATCTGGCATTCGCCCGCAACGAGCCGGCTTATTACTCGGCGATGTTCGAATCCGGCGTTCCGATCGACGTCAATCCGATGCTGCTGACCGCTTCGGAGCGTGCCTTCAACGTCATCCGTGCCGCCGCCGAACGGCTGGCGGCATTGACCCCGCCGGGCGTCACCCGGCCGCCGGCCCTGATGATGGCGCTGCACATTTGGTCGATGTCGCACGGCATCGCCTCGCTATTCGGCCGGGGTGATGGTGCCCGCCGCAAGCTGCCGATGGCCGCCGAAGACCTGCTCGAGGCCGGCGTGCTGATCTATCTGCGGGGCCTCGGGTTTTCGACCGATGCCGCCGCTGCTGCCGAAAAGCCTGCAGAACCAAAGCGCTCCGGCCCGTGGGGCCCGGCCGCTTGAGGGCCGTGCTCACCGCAAGGTGAGCCCTGCGGCGAAAAATCCGCCAAACCTCCGACCGCTGTTGCTTGACAAACTGCTGGAATGCTCCAAGTATGTAAATGTTATTTACATTCACAACGGCACCGAGCCGATGGAGAAGCAAATGGCCAACGCCGCTGACTACAATCGATGGGGCCCGACCGAGCCGCGCTATCAGCCGATGCTTCGGCCGTCCTGGCATCCGGGCTGGATCCTGCTGACGGTCGCCGGCTTCATCGTCTGGTGGCCGATCGGCCTTGCACTTCTCTTCTACACACTCTGGAGCAGAAACATGGGTTGCTGGGATCGCGATCGCTTCGCCAACAAGATGGAGCGGATGCAGTGGAAGATGGAGCGGATGCGCAATCGCATGGATCGCGGCGGCTTCGGCTTCGGCCCGCCGTCGAGCGGCAACCGCGCCTTCGACGAGTATCGGATGGAGACGCTGCGCCGGCTCGAAGAGGAGCAGGTCCAGTTCAAGGAATTCCTCGATCGCCTGCGCCACGCCAAGGACAAGGAAGAGTTCGACGCCTTCATGGCCCAGCATCGGACCAAGCCGAACCCGTCTCCCGACAATTCGGCGCAGGGCTGATCAGCGCCCTGATCTGACCCTCCAGCGCCAACCGCCGCCCGCCTGAGCCCCCAGGCGGGCGGCTTCTTTTTTGTCGCGGGTTCGCTCGCGGCAATGTCACACCGCGCGCCGCTGTCTCGTCCTATGCTCGTTAACCAAGGGAGACGACCATGACACCGCGCCTCAACCCCGCCACTGCCGCGCCCGACGCCTACAAGGCGATGGCCGCGCTGGAGAAGTACATCCAGGGCAGCGGCCTCGAATCCAGCTTGATCGAACTGGTCAAGATGCGCGCCTCGCAGATCAACGGCTGTGCGTTCTGCCTCGACATGCATAGCAAGGATGCCCGTGCTCATGGCGAAACCGAGCAGCGGCTGTATCTGCTCAACGCCTGGCGGGAATCGCCGCTCTACACCGATCGTGAGCGTGCCGCGCTCGGCTGGACTGAAGCGCTGACACTGGTGGCGCAAACCCAGGCGCCGGATCAGGACTACGCGGCCGTGAAGTCGCATTTCAACGACGCCGAGCAGGTCAATCTGACGTTGCTGATCGGTGCGATCAACACCTGGAACAGGTTCGCGATCGGCTTCCGGATGCTGCATCCGACCCCGGCCGTAGCGCATGCCAAGGCCTCCTGATCCAGCTCCATCCGAAGATGCCGCAGCGAGCTTCGCGCCGCTGCGGCCGCGGCTGTTGCGCGTCGCCTATCGGATGCTGGGCTCGATCAGCGAAGCCGAAGACGTCGTGCAGGATGCTTACTTGCGTTGGCACCGGGCTGATCGCAGCGAGGTTCGTGACGCAGCTGGCTTTCTCACGCGCACCGTCACCCGTCTGTGTCTCGACGTGCTGAAGTCGGCGCGGCAGCGGCGCGAGACTTATGTAGGCCCGTGGCTGCCGGAGCCGATCATTGCCCCGGAGCCTGAGCCTGATGGCGACGATATCACCCTCACTTTGATGTTGGCGCTCGAGCGGCTGTCGCCATTGGAGCGGGCCGCGTTCCTGCTGCACGACGTGTTCGGTGTCGGCTTCGATGAGATCGCGACGACCCTTGGACGTGACGCGGCCGCCTGCCGCCAGCTTGCCGCGCGAGCGAGGGCGCATGTCCGTTCCGAGCGGCCGCGCTTTCCCGTCTCGGCAGAGCAGGGGCAGGCGATCGCGGCGGCGTTCTTCCAGGCCTCGCGGAGCGGCGATCTTGGCGCGCTGACGTCCTTACTCGCGGACGAGGTGGTGTTCGTCAGCGATGGCGGCGGCAAGCGGCCGGCCGCACTCAATCCGGTGCGCGGCCACGATCGGGTGATGCGCCTGCTGGAGGGAATCGCGCGCAAGACGGCTGCGGGGGCGAGTTCGCTGCTTGCCGTCCGGGTGATCGACGGCCTGCCTGGCTTTGTCTCGCGGGAGCCGGACGGCCTGATCCAGACCACGGCGCTAGAAATCTCAGGCGGTCGGATCGTCGCGATCTATGTGGTTCGGAACCCCGACAAGCTCCGACATCTGGTCCTCGGGCCGCCCTCTGGCGGTCTGCACTGACCGCATCCGGCCGTCCCGCTTCGGCCCGCCAGCGGCCGCCCGGCTCCCGATCACTGGTATTTTCCCTGTTATAGTAACCCCTTATTAACCCTGATGAGGGTTTGGTGAGGTACGTCAAAATGCGGCATCAGCCCTTGTTTTGACACGTTGACAGGGGATTGAGGGGCCGGCTTCGGACAGGCCATCCCCTGCGACAACTGAAGGCTCCCACGGTGGCGCTTGGGCCAGATCGCGGCGCGTGGCCGCGGACAGCCGGAGCCTTTGGCGGAATCGGCTGATGCCGAAACGTGTGAGAGGATTGCGACGATGAACCCGGCCGACGTGACACAGCTTGCTCCGGCGGTCTCGACCGACGTGTCGCTGCTGTCGTTGTTCTGGCACGCACACTGGGTCGTGAAGTCGATCATGCTGGGTCTGCTCGGCTGTTCGATCTGGGTCTGGGCGATCGCGATCGACAAGCTGCTGCTGTTCTCGCGCACTAAGCGCGCGATGGATCGCTTCGAGCAGGCGTTCTGGTCCGGCGAGTCGATCGACGAACTATACCGCGCGCTGTCGGCCAAGCCGACGCATTCGATGGCGGCGTGTTTCGTCGCCGCGATGCGCGAGTGGAAGCGATCGTTCGAAAGTCATTCGCGCTCGTTTGCCGGCCTGCAGATGCGGATCGAGAAGGTGATGAACGTCTCGATCGCCCGCGAGGTCGAACGGTTGGAGCGCCGCCTGCTGGTGCTGGCGACGGTCGGCTCGGCCGGCCCGTTCGTCGGCCTGTTCGGCACCGTCTGGGGCATCATGTCGAGCTTCCAGTCGATCGCCGCGTCGAAGAACACCTCGCTGGCGGTGGTCGCGCCCGGCATCGCCGAAGCGCTGTTCGCCACTGCGATCGGCCTGATCGCCGCAATTCCGGCGACAATTTTCTACAATAAGTTCACGTCGGAAGTGAACCGGCAGACGCAGCGGCTGGAAGGCTTCGCC
Organism: Rhodopseudomonas sp. P1; assembly: GCF_039642825.1. NCBI lineage: Bacteria > Pseudomonadati > Pseudomonadota > Alphaproteobacteria > Hyphomicrobiales > Nitrobacteraceae > Rhodopseudomonas > Rhodopseudomonas sp. P1. The sequence goes on from NZ_CP088006.1 coordinate 1,261,783, forward strand.
GACGAGTTCTCGGCAATCCTGTCGCGGCAGATCGACGAGCGCACGTGAACGGAGGCCAGGTGAGCACAGCGGGCATTCGATCATGGGAATGAACGTAGCCACTGGCGGCGGAGGCGGCCGGCGTCGCGGCGGGCGGCGACCGGTGATGGCGGAAATCAACGTCACCCCGATGGTCGACGTGATGCTGGTGCTGCTGATCATCTTCATGGTCGCGGCGCCGCTGCTCACCACCTCGATCGACATCGATCTGCCGGTCGCCCGTGGCGGCAATCAGATCCAATCGAACTCGCCGCCGCTGACACTGTCGGTGAAGCGCACCGGCGGTACCTGCAACTCTCAGGTCGAATTGTATCTGGGCGACAGCCCGATCGCAGCGTCCGAGCTCGAAGCCAAGATGAAGGCGATCCGCGAGACCCGGTCGGAAACCGACAACGTGGTGTATCTGCGGGGCGACAAGGACGTCTGCTACACGGACATGATGAAGCTGCTCGGCAATATCCGGACCGCCGGCTTCAAGGCAAACATCGTCATCGTTCCCGAACAGGGGAGTTGAGCCGGCACCGCGCCGGCGTCGGCCGCGAAGGTGGAGCAGGAATTCTGAAGGTGAAGATCGACAAGACATGGGCTGCGTCGGTGGCGTTGCACGTCCTCGTGCTCGGCTGGGCCATGCTGTCTTTCACCTCCAAGGCTTTCGAGCTCGAGCCGCAGGATTCGGTTGCGGTCGATACCATCTCCGAAGATCAGCTCGCCAAAGTGATGGCCGGCATGCGCACCGGCAAGAGGGAAAATCCCAAGCCGCTGGTCGAGAAGGTCGCCGAGGCCAAGCAGGTCGACGACACCGTCGGCAAGATCAGCGAGAAGGCGCCTGTTGTCACCGACACATCGCCGCCGCCCCAGCCCAAGCCGAAGCCAGAAGAAAAGCCGGTCGAGAAGAAGCCTGATCCGCCGAAGCCGGTGGTGAAGGAAGAGCCGAAGAAGGAAGAGCCCAAGAAGGCGGAAAAGAAGCCGGAGCCGGCGAAGGAAGAGGCCAAGGAAGCGGAAAAGAAACCGGAGCCGAAGGTCGATCCGATCGCCGAGGCGCTGAAGAAGGAAGAGAAGAAAAAGCCGCCGCCGAAGCCGACCGAGACCGCCGCCAAGCCGCCGGAGCCGACCAAGCCGAAGGCTGAGCGGGTGTTCGATCAGTCGAAGATCGCGGCGCTGCTCGACAAGCGCGACCCGACTCGCAACGCGGTGACCGGCGACGTGTTGAACTCCAACGCGGCGCTCGGATTGTCGAAGGGCAAGTCCGCCGACAATTCGGCGACCTGGGGCGCGATGTTCCAGTCGCAGGTCGAGCGCTGCTGGAAGAAGCCGTATGGCGGCATCGAAGCGCAGCGCGCCGAGGCGTCCTTCGTGATCCGCTTGAAGCGCGACGGAACTCTCGAAACTCTGCCGCAGCCGGAAGGCCATCCGGCGACGCCGTATTTGCGCGTGTATCAGGAGAGTGCGCTGCGCGCGATCATCGAATGCCAGCCGTACAATCTGCCGGCGCAGTTCTTCGACGAATGGAAGTTCTTCGCGCCCGTGTTCACCGATCGACGTCCGTAATGCGAACCTCCGCTCACCATTGCTCGCGCCGCCCGGCGCGGATCACCTGACCGACCGATGGATTGCCGCTATGTCGTTTGACCTCAATCGCCGCCAATTGATGATCTCCGCCGCGACGGCCGCAGGCGCACTCGCCCTCGGCCCCGCCCGCGATGCGTTCGGTCAGGCCCGGGTGCAGATCACCGAAGGCAACGTCGCGCCGCTGCCGATCGCGATTCCGAATTTCGTCGCCGGCACGCCGTCGGACAACGAGGTCGGCGTCGGTGTGTCGCAGGTGATCACCAACAACCTGAAGCGCTCGGGACTGTTCGCGCCGATCGACCAGGCCGCGTATCTCGAAAAGATCACCAACATCGACGTGCCGCCGCAGTTCAAGAGCTGGGCGAGCATCAACGCTCAGGCGCTGGTGACCGGGCGGATGACCCGGCAGGGCGACGGTCGGCTCAAGGCCGAATTCCGGCTGTGGGACGTCGCCACCGGCCAGCAACTGGCGGGTCAGCAGTATTTCACCTCGCCGGAATATTGGCGCCGTATCGCCCACATCATCTCGGATCAGATCTATGAGCGTCTGACCGGCGAGAAGGGGTATTTCGACAGCCGCGTGGTGTTCATCGACGAAAGCGGCCCGGCCGACCGGCGCGTCAAGCGGTTGGCGCTGATGGATCAAGACGGCGCCAATGTGCGCTATCTCACCCGCGGCAGCGACCTCGTGCTGACGCCGCGGTTTTCGCCGACCACCCAGGAAATCACCTATATGGAATTCGGCCAGGGTGAGCCGCGGGTGTACCTGTTCAACGTCGAGACCGGCCAGCGCGAGATTGTCGGCAACTTCCCGGGCATGTCGTTCGCGCCGCGGTTCTCGCCGGACGGTCAGCGCATCATCATGAGCCTGCAGCAGGGCGGCAACTCCAACCTGTTCGTGATGGACCTGCGCTCCAAGGCGACGACGCGGCTGACCGATACGCCCGCGATCGACACCTCGCCGTCTTACGCCCCCGACGGCAGCCGGATCTGCTTCGAGAGCGATCGCGGCGGCAAGCCGCAGATCTACATCATGCCGGCGAGCGGCGGTCAGGCGCAGCGGATCTCGTTCGGCGACGGCAGCTACTCGACTCCGGTGTGGTCGCCGCGCGGTGACTACATCGCCTTCACCAAGCAGGGCGGCGGCCAGTTCGCGATCGGCATCATGAAGCCGGACGGCTCCGGCGAGCGCATCCTGACGTCCGGGTTCCACAACGAAGGGCCCACCTTTGCGCCCAATGGCCGGGTGCTGATGTTCTTCCGCGATCCGGGCGGAAACGCTGGCCCGTCGCTGTTCACCGTCGACGTTTCGGGACGTAACGAACTGCGGGTTCCGACCCCGGGTTACGCCTCTGATCCGGCGTGGTCGCCGCTGCTGTCCTAAGCGGGTAGCAGCCGTAGGGGTTCCCTTCCCGGAACCTCTCGGGTCGCGTTTGAAGGCTCTAAGTGTCCGCGAACGTTGCAATGATCCGCTAAGCATGTTCGCTCAGAAAGACTTCATCTGCCAGGGATACAACGGAGTCCGAAAGGACACGCTCGCGCTTGATGCTGCTCGCCAGTCACAAACGGGATTCTGAGCAAACGTCGCCTGCGATTCGCGCGGGCTTGGTCGACTCGTTGTTCATGAATCCGGCGCCGATGATCGTTGGGGCATTTGGGCCCGCGATTGCTGGCGCCGTGATCGGGATGGTTACCGGAAGCATCCTGAATTGGCTGTGTGTCCCCTTATTCGTCCTGATCGGCTTTGCGCGCGCGCTGCAGATGCATCGCTATCGGCAGCGCAATGCCCCACTCACGGTGGAGGAAGCCGGTATATGGGAGCGACGCTATCGGCTGGGAGCCATTGCACATGGCATCTCGCTTGGCGCCTGGTCGCTCGTGGTGTTGCTCGGCACCGACGACTCGGCGGCGCATATGCTCTGCGTTGCGACCGTGGTGGCATACACCTCGGCTGGGGTCGGGCGGACTTTCGGTCGGCCCCAGATTTTTCACCTCCAGGTGCTGCTCAGCTGCGGCCCATTGATCTTCGCGATGGTGAGGGTGGGAGGTGTCTACTATCTCACGCTCGCCTTGCTCAGTGCGGTATTCTTCATCTCGATCCGTCATCTGACATCCAGCCTGCAACGGATCTACCTCGACGCCTGGATCGGCCGCGAGCGCGAAGCTGCGCTCGCCAATCAGTTCGACACCGCGCTCAACAATATGCCGCACGGGTTGTGCATGTTCCGCGCCGATGGTCGTCTCGCGGTCATGAACCATCGTTTTGCGGAGATGATGCGGCTTCGCGACGAACTGGTCAAAGGATCGCCGACCGCGACCGAGATCGTGTCCGCCTGCGTGGCAATTGGTGCAATTTCGGCTGCCAACGGGCGTTTGATCCTGGCCGAAATTGAAAACTCCCTGGCGGGAGAAATCGTCACCGTCGGCGACGAAACTGTTCCTCGCTCGCTGTGCTGGACGTTCCAGCCGATGGCACATGGCGGCGCGGTGGTGCTGATCGAAGATATCACCGAGCGTCGCAATGCCGAAGCGCGGATCGTTCATCTGGCGCGTTACGACGAGCTCACGGCGCTGCCGAACCGGGTCAGCTTCCGCGACGAAATCGAGCGCATTCTCGAGGCCGAGCACGGCCGGGGCAAGACCCGGCTGTCGGCGCTGTTGTTCATCGACCTCGACCAGTTCAAGCAGATCAACGACACGCTCGGCCATCCCTGCGGCGATCGGCTGCTGTGCTCGGTCGCCGAACGGCTGCGTGACATGCTGCGGCCGGACGATCTTGTGGCGCGATTTGGTGGCGACGAATTCGTCGTCTTCCAACAGAACATCGCGTCGAACGAAGATGCAGCTGCGCTGGCCCGCCGAATCGTCGACCGGCTGAGCGACCGCTATCTGATCGATCATCATGTTGTCGAGATCGGTGCGTCGATCGGCATTGCGATGACGTCCCCGGGTGCCAAGGCTGACATCCTGCTCAAGAATGCCGACATGGCGCTGTATCGCGCCAAGGCCGACGGCCGCGGCAATTACTGCTTCTTCCGCGAGGAAATGGCGCAAACCGTCGAGGCTCGCCGTATTCTCGAGCTCGACCTGCGCAAGGCGCTCGCCAACGAAGAATTCGAGCTGTACTACCAGCCGCTCGTAAATCTCAAATCGGGCAAGATCACCACGTGCGAAGCGCTGCTGCGCTGGAATCACCCGGTGCGCGGGACGGTATCACCGGTCGATATTATTCCGGTCGCCGAGGACATGGGGCTGATCGTCGATCTCGGTCGCTGGATCCTGCGCAAAGCCTGCATGGAATGCATGCTGTGGCCGGAGCCGGTGAGTGTCGCGATCAACTTCTCGCCGCAGCAGTTCCATCAGCGTGATGTGCTGACGGAGGTGCGCTACGCGCTTGAAGTCTCCGGTCTGCCTGCCAGCCGGCTGGAGATCGAAATCACCGAATCCTCGCTACTTCGGAATACGCAGTGGACGCACGACGCGTTGCAGCAGCTTCACGCCGAAGGCGTCCGGATCTCGCTCGACGATTTCGGCACCGGCTATTCGTCGCTCAGCTATCTCCACAGCTTCCCCCTGCAGAAGGTGAAGATCGACCGCTCGTTCCTCGAGGGGATCGACAGTGACCGGCCGTTGACTCTGCTGCGCGGCGTCGCCCGCCTCAGCAGCGATCTTGGTATGTCGGTGGTGGTGGAAGGCATCGAAACCAACGAGCAGCTCGAATTGATCAGCGCCGACGGCACCGTCACCGAGGCGCAGGGCTATTTGTTCAGCCGTCCGGTGCCCGCCCAGCGCATTCGGCAATTGCTGAACGCCTCGCAGGGTGCACGCCAGAAGGACGGCAAAGTCCTATCTTTGCCGACTCGCTCGATCGCCTGAGCCCCTTTCCGGGGCCCGACCTCAGGGCAAATTTTCCTCCAATTCCCTCGTTGTCGCTGGAAATTCATCATAGTGGAATTATAAGAATTAACCCTAATAATTCTAATGCTTTGCTGGGCCGTTAAGGATTCGTTAACGTTTTCGTACGGTCGGTGCGTTATCCGGACATGTGGGTGGGGTGAGAGTGATGGGAGTCGTACGTCCAGTAGAACAGCAAAACCGGATCGCGGCCCGAAGGCTCGCGTTGCTTGAGAAGGTCGATTATCGACTCGCCGAAACTCCCGCAGAACGCGAGGCGATCTACCGGTTGCGATATCGCGCCTACCTCAAAGAAGGGGCGATCGATGCCAATAGCAGCGGCATTGTGACTGACCGGTACGACGATCTGCCGAATTCATGGATCTTCGGCGTGTTCTATGAGGGGGAGCTCAGCAGTTCACTGCGGATCACAGTGGCATCCCCGGATTATCATGACTGCCCGTCGATGGACGTCTTCCCGGACTTCCTTCAGCCCTGGCTGGCTCAGGGCAAAGTCATCGTCGACCCGACGAGATTCGTAGCGGACCCGACGAGCGCCAATCGACTGCCTGAACTGCCGTATCTCACTCTGCGTCTGGCTAATGTGTCCTGCGAGTACTTTAACGCAGACATTGGCCTGGCTTCGGTAAGATCCGAGCATCAGGCGTTTTATCGTCGGGTGATGATGCGCTTGATCTGTGAGGCTCGGCCGTATCCGGGGCTGAAAAAGCCTATCAGCCTGATGGAGATCGATTTCCCTGCGATGCGCGACAAGCTGTACGCCCGTTATCCGTTCTTGCGCTCGACTGAATCCGAGCGGCGCAGCTTGTTCGAAAACACCAGAAGGGTTCCGAATTTGACCCTGGCCGAGGCCCCAAATCTCGTGCCGCTCTCCCTCGGTCGGACGCACCTCTGATAACGCGCGGTCTTGCGGCCAATTAGATCGAACTCGTTTTCAGATCGATCGTCGTCATCGACCGACGATCGTCAATGATTGCAGCATTGGCCTTCTTGCCGGCGCGGTCTCCGCGCTGTCGGCGCGTATCCAGAATGGAACGCCACGGCTTCACTCTGGCGCCACATTTGCACCTCATTAACCATCGCGTTTGCTTTTGGCCGACCGGGGGCAATTGATCGAGTTCGGCAACACCTCGTCAAGGTTGACGGAACGTTCGCTTAACCATCGCCCTGTAGACCGAAAACACAGTCGGAATATCGCGAGCGTGGAGGCTCCGGAATGACCAATCACAAGCGAATCCTCCAGGGATTGAAGGTGGCCGCGGTGCTCGCGGTGGCCCTGTCGATGGGGGCATGCGCGAACAAGAATGGGCTCGGCGGTGCCGATGGCGCGATGGCTGGTGCGGCCACCCCGGGCAGCCAGCAGGATTTCGTCGTCAACGTCGGCGACCGTGTGTTCTTCGAGAGCGATCAGTCGGATCTGTCGCCGCAGGCGGTTGCGACCCTCGACAAGCAGGTGCAGTGGCTGCAGACCTACAGCCGCTACACCTTCACCATCGAAGGACACGCCGACGAGCGCGGCACCCGCGAGTACAACATCGCGCTCGGCGCGCGTCGTGCGCAGTCGGTCCGCAACTATCTGGTGTCGCGTGGTATCGACGCGCAGCGGATGCGCACCATCTCCTACGGCAAGGAACGCCCGGTCGCGGTCTGCAACGACATCTCGTGCTGGTCGCAGAATCGCCGCGCCGTCACGGTGCTGAACGCCGGCGCCTGATCGTCCGGACGCACCGAAGTCGTAAAACGGCGCCGCAGGGCGCCGTTTTTGTTTTCGGCGGGGGCTTTGGCCGTCGCCTCAGTCACATTTTTGGCGTAGTACGGCGATCAATCCAGCGCCACTCGTTTGGCCGCCCTCGAACTCGTCGGACTGTCATGTCATCAGGTTTTGCCGTCTCCGCGCGCAGCCTCGCTCTGGTGGCGACGCTCGCTTTCGCCGCTCCCGCGCTGGCCCAGCAATACGGCGGCGAGGTCGATCCCGAGATTCGTATCCAGCAGCTCGAGGATCGGCTGCGGACGCTGACCGGCCAGAACGAAGAGCTGCAATACCGCAACCGGCGGCTTGAAGATCAGGTCCGGCAGTTGCAGAGCGGCGCCGGGGCGCCCGGGGCGCAGCAGCCCGCCCCCAATCAGGCGGCGACCCCGCCGGCCGCTCCGCAGCAGCCTTATGGTCAGCCCGCGCAGCAACCGGCTTACGGCCAGCAGCCGGGTTACGGTCAGCCGCAGGCGCCGATGGTCCAGCCGCAACCCACCGCGCCCCAGAGCGGCGGCCGCCGCGGCGACGCCTTCGATCCGTCGCGCGATCCCAACGCGCCCGGCGTGCCGCGCGCGCTTGGCGGCGGCCAACTGCCCATGGAGCAGGGCGGCGGCATGCCGGCCGGCCGGGCCGCAGGCGCCCCGATGGACCTGTCGAACGGCAATGGCGGTTACGTCCAGGGCGGTTATCCGCAAGGCGGTGCGCCGTCCGCGGCTCAGCAAGCGCCCGCCGCCGCAGCTGGCGGCGCCTTGACGACGCAGCCGCCGTCGCAGACGCCGCGCGACGAGTTCGATCTCGGCATCGGCTACATGCAGCGCCGCGACTACGCGCTGGCCGAAGAGACCATGCGCAACTTTGCGCAGAAGTACCCGGACAATCCGTTGACGGCCGATGCGCAGTATTGGCTCGGCGAGAGCTTCTTCCAGCGCCAGATGTATCGCGAGGCCGCCGAGTCATTTCTAGCCGTGACCAGCAAACACGAGAAGTCCGGCAAGGCGCCGGACGCGTTGCTGCGGCTCGGCCAGTCGCTGTCGGCACTGAAGGAAAAGGAAGCGGCCTGCGCCGCGCTCGGCGAGATCGGCCGCAAATATCCGCAGGCGTCGTCGAGCGTGAAGAAGGCGGTCGATCGCGAGCAGAAGAAGCTGAAGTGCTGAACCCAGCAGGCCCGGCCGATAGCGGGGCCTGACAACCGGCAGGCAGACGGCCGATGTCCGGAACCAACGACGAGGTAGTATCCGTAGCCGAGGCGCGGCGTCTGTTTGCCGACTGGAAGGCGGCGCCGGCGATCGTGCTGGCGGTGTCCGGCGGCCCCGATTCGCTGGCGCTGATGTGGCTCGCCGCCCGCTGGCGGAAGGCATTGAAGCAGGGCCCGGCATTGGCGGTCGTCACCATCGATCACGGCCTGCGTCCCGAGGCGGCCGCCGAGGCGCGCGCGGTGAAGCGATTGGCGGCCTCGCTCGACCTGCCGCACCGGACGCTGCGCTGGAACGGTGACAAGCCCAGGACCGGGATTCAGGCGGCCGCCCGCGAGGCACGTTATCGGCTGCTGGCGCAGGCCGCCAAAACCCTCGGCGCCTCGCATGTGATGACCGCCCATACCCGCGACGACCAGGCCGAGACCGTGCTGATGCGTCTGTCGCGCGGCAGCGGGATCGCCGGCCTTGCCGCGATGGCGCGAGAGATCGAGCGGGACGGGGTGGTGCTGGCGCGGCCGCTTCTCGATGTTCCGAAGGCCCGGCTGGTCGCTACGCTGACCAAAGCCCGAATCGCGTTCGCCACCGACCCGAGCAATGCCGATCCGCGCTTCACCCGGCCGCGGCTGCGCGCGTTGATGCCGCAACTGGCGGCCGAAGGCTGCGATGCCCGTGCGCTGGTTCGGCTGGCGGCGCGGGCGGGGCGGGCGGATGCTGCGCTGGAACTGATGACCGACGGCGCCGAGCAATTCTTGGAAACCCTCGATGCGGGGGCGGGACGTCCCGGTGTAGATGCCCGGGCATTTCTGGCTCTAGCTGCAGAAATCCAGATTCGCTTGTTGCTGCGTGCGCTGGCGCGCCATGGTCACGAGGGGCCGGCGGAGCTCGGGAAAGTCGAGGCACTCTCCGAGACGCTGAAGCAGGCCGCGGCCGGGAGGGCGCCGCCAGCCGGCAAAATCCGGCTCAAGCAGACCCTCGCAGGGGCCGTGATCACGCTCACCAGCGACCGCCTGGTGATTGCCCCAGCCCCACCGCGTCGGGCGCGGGGCGGCTGAAGGCGTCTCCACGTACGTTTAACCACCTCGCCGCAGAGGCCGTTGATCGCCACGATTTGAGCGAGAAACCGGTTAGAATGCGCCAAATAGTCCTGTGTGGTTCTCTTGGCAGGGGCTCGGCTCACACCTAGATTAGGCGGGCCGGCTCTCGGGAAGCTCCCGAAGAGCCATTCGTTTCGGCGCCGCAGGGCCCACCCGGTCGCGATCCGCGCGACCCATAAGGAAGACCGATGAACGCCAATCTGCGCAATTTCGCCCTCTGGGTCATCATCGTGCTGCTGCTGTTGGCGCTGTTCACGCTCTTCCAGAATCCGGGCCAGCGCACTGCGTCGCAGGAAATTCCGTTCTCGCAGCTTCTCAGCGAGATCGACCAAAATCACGTTCGGGACGTGGTGATCCAGGGCCAGGAAATCCGCGGCACCTTCACCAACGGCTCGACCTTCCAGACCTACGCGCCGAACGATCCGTCGCTCGTGACCCGCCTGTACAACGGCAAGGTGTCGATCACCGCCAAGCCGCCGGGTGACAACGTGCCGTGGTTCGTGTCGCTGCTCGTCTCGTGGCTGCCGTTCATCGCGCTGATCGGCGTGTGGATCTTCCTGTCGCGGCAGATGCAGGGCGGTGCCGGCAAGGCGATGGGCTTCGGCAAGTCGCGCGCCAAGATGCTGACTGAAGCGCATGGCCGCGTGACCTTTGAAGACGTCGCCGGCGTCGACGAGGCCAAGCAGGACCTGCAGGAGATCGTCGAATTCCTGCGCGACCCGGGCAAGTTCCAGCGCCTCGGCGGCCGCATTCCGCGCGGCGTGCTGCTGGTCGGCCCGCCCGGCACCGGTAAGACGCTGATCGCGCGTGCCGTCGCGGGCGAAGCCAACGTGCCGTTCTTCACCATCTCGGGTTCGGACTTCGTCGAAATGTTCGTCGGCGTCGGCGCCAGCCGCGTCCGCGACATGTTCGAACAGGCCAAGAAGAACGCGCCGTGCATCATCTTTATCGACGAAATTGACGCGGTCGGTCGTCATCGTGGCGCCGGTCTCGGCGGCGGCAATGACGAGCGCGAGCAGACCCTCAACCAGCTGCTGGTCGAGATGGACGGCTTCGAGGCCAATGAGGGCGTGATCCTGATCGCCGCCACCAACCGGCCCGACGTGCTCGACCCGGCGCTGCTGCGTCCCGGCCGCTTCGACCGTCAGGTCGTGGTGCCGAATCCGGACGTCGTCGGCCGCGAGCAGATTCTCAAGGTCCACGTTCGCAAGGTGCCGCTGGCGCCCGATATCAACTTGAAGAACATCGCGCGTGGCACTCCGGGCTTCTCCGGCGCCGACCTGATGAACCTCGTCAACGAAGCGGCGCTGATGGCGGCGCGGCGCAACAAGCGCATGGTCACTCAGTCCGAGTTCGAAGACGCCAAGGACAAGGTGATGATGGGCGCCGAGCGCAAGTCGCTGGTGATGACGGAAGAGGAGAAGCTCCTCACCGCGTATCACGAAGGCGGCCACGCGATCGTCGGCCTCAACGTCCCGGCGACCGACCCGATCCACAAGGCGACGATCATTCCGCGCGGCCGTGCGCTCGGCATGGTGATGCAGCTCCCCGAGCGCGACAAGCTGTCGATGTCGCTCGAGCAGATGACCTCGCGTTTGGCCATCATGATGGGCGGCCGCGTCGCCGAGGAGATGGTGTTCGGCCGCGAGAAGGTGACTTCGGGTGCTGCATCCGACATCGAGCAGGCGACCAAGCTGGCGCGGATGATGGTGACCCGTTGGGGCCTTTCGGAAGAGCTCGGCACCGTCGCTTACGGCGAGAACCAGGACGAAGTGTTCCTCGGCATGTCGGTGTCGCGCACCCAGAACGCTTCCGAAGCGACGATCCAGAAGATCGACGCCGAGATCAAGCGGCTCGTCGAAGAGGGTTACAACGAGGCCAAGCGCATCCTCACCGAGCGCCGCGCCGACCTCGAAGCGCTCGCCAAGGGTCTGCTCGAATACGAGACCCTGACCGGTGACGAGATCACCGATCTGATCAACGGCAAAAAGCCGAACCGCGAATCGGTGCTCGAACCGTCGGGCCCCCGCACCTCGGCAGTGCCGCCGGCCGGCAAGCCGCGGCCGCGGCCCGATCCGGGCCTGGAGCCCCAGCCGCAGGCGTAAGCCGACCGGCAAAACTGACTTTGAAAACGCGGCGGCAACGCCGCGTTTTTTGTTGCGTGTCGTCCGCTGCCGCAGCGCTTGACCTGATCACGCAAAGCCCGCACGCAGAGGGTGTCGACACGGATCCTGCAATGACAACTCACGTCCCCAAGGCGCCGGCCTATTGGTCGCGCGACGCAATCTGGCCCGGCATCGTCGCGGTCGGGCCGATGCTGCCCGGCACGCTGGCTTTCGGCATGGCGTTCGGCGCGCTGTGTGCGCAGAAGAACTTCACGCTTGCCGAAGTCGAAGTGATGATGGCGACCGTGTATGGCGGGTTGTCGCAATTCGTGGCCGTGCAGGCGTGGCCAGATGTCCTGACGCCGTCATCGATTGCCGCGCTGGCGCTGCTCACCACCACGGTCAACATCCGCTTCTTCCTGATGACGGCGTCGATGCGGCCGTGGTTTGGCACGCTGCCGGCGTGGCAGGCTTATCCGCCGTTGCTCCTGGTCACCGACGGTGGCTGGCTCGCCGCGATGCGCTATCGCGAGCATGGAGGCGCCAATGCCTGGTTCTACCTCGGTGGCGCGTTGGTGCTGTATCTGGTGTGGCTGGTCTCTGCCGTTCCGGGCTTCCTGCTCGCCGAACAGCTCGCCGACCCAAAGAAGTTCGGCGTCGATATCGCGATGCCGGCTTTCTTCGCCGCGCTGTTGGTACCAGCATGGAAGGGGCCGCGCCGCGCAATCCCTTGGCTGGTGTCGGGGATCGTGGCCCTGACGGTGCATTGGCTGCTCCCAGGCTATTGGTTCATCATCGCTGGCGCGCTGTCAGGTGCGATTACCGCGGGGCTGATGGATGAGCCGCCAGCGGCGACGTCCCACGCGGGACATTCGTCATGACCGACATGCTCCGCAGCGATGTGATGCTCGCCTTCGCGATCATGACTTTGGTCACGGTCGCGTCCCGGCTCGGCGGCTACTTCATGATGCGCTACGTCGAGGTCACGCCGCGGGTCAGGCGGATGCTCGATGCGTTGCCCGGCTCCATTATCGTCGCGGCGGCGCTGCCCGTCGCGGTCAATGGCGGGCCGATCGTGATGCTCGCGCTGGGGGCTGCGATCGCAGTGAGTGTGCTGCGACGCAATGATTTTCTGGCCGTGATAACCGGTATGTTAGTAGCGGCGTTGGCGCGCGCGCTGGGATTGCCGGGCTAGTTTGCAGGAATGCTATTCATTTCATTGCCGTAAGGGCTTGCCTTCGGTTCTGAATAAGTGTTCACTTTTTTCACTGATTTGGTGAGGGTGTTCCGTCCGTTTTCCCTCGCTTCTCCAGCAACTTGATGAGCGCGCCGGTGCATTTTGTCGCAGACCGCGGGCGCGCTTTTTCCAGGACGAACGCGCCATGGTTTACCGGCGAACCCATCAGGTGGTTAAGCGCTTAGCAGCGCGCCGCAGCGCTATCCTTGCTGCAGCGCGTGAGACTGCCGCCGAAGGCGGGATGGCCGCGGTGCAGATCGCGCCGGTGGCCGCGCGTGCCAAGGTCGCCGCCGGCACGGTGTACCGTTACTTTCCGTCCAAAGCGGATCTGATCTCGGAACTCATCGCCGACGTTTCCCGTGACGAGCTCGCTGCGATCCGCCGTGCGGCCGACGCAGCGCCCGGCCCGTCATCAGCGCTGGCGGCGGCGGTCACCACGGTCGCGGTGCACGTGCTGTCCCATCGCAAGCTGGCATGGGGCATCTTGGCGGAACCGGTTGATGTCGATGTGTCCGCCTCACGGCTCGCCAGTCGCCGCGAGATCGCTGGCGAGATTGAACTGCGGATCGCTGCCGCGGTGCGCGCCGGCCATCTGCCCGCGCAAGACACTGCGCTCGCCTCGACCGCGCTGCTCGGCGCGGTGCACGAGTCTTTGGTGGGGCCGCTGGCGCCGGATAATCTCGACGACCCGGCCAAACTCCGTGATGCGGTGCAAACCGTCACGCTGCTGGCACTCCGTGCAGTCGGTGTGATGGACGCCCGGGCCCGAGGCCTCGTGGTCCAGGCGGTGGTGCCGCCGCGTAGTCTGGTCGGAGCCTGATCAGTTCCAGTTTGCTCTGAGCGAGTGTGCTGGATATGACAATCAGCGTATCCTGATCCGACCGTTTCCGCCCGCGGCGCTACAATCGCCTCGCGCACAGCAGCCTGCGCAGGAGTATCTCGCATGACCATTCTGATGCCGGAGCCGGATCAGTCCGTGCTGGCCCGCCGCGACGAGATCATCGCGGCCCTGCGCAAGATCGTGCCGGGCGAGGGCGTGATCTCCAGCGCCGCCGAGATGAAACCCTATGAGTCCGACGGCCTGATGGCGTATCGGCAGCCGCCGATGGTGGTGGTGCTGCCGAGCACGACCAAACAGGTTTCGGAGGTGCTGCGCTATTGCCACCAGAATGGCATCAAGGTGGTGCCGCGCGGCTCCGGCACCTCGCTGTCCGGCGGCGCGTTGCCGCTCGCCGATGGCGTGCTGCTGGGCCTCGGCAAGTTCAAGCGGATCCGCGAGATCGATTTCGACAACCGTGCCGTGGTGGTCGAGCCCGGAGTCACCAACCTGGCGATCAGCCAGGCGGTCGATCTCGCCGGCTTCTACTACGCGCCCGATCCGTCGTCGCAAATCGCCTGTTCGATCGGCGGCAACATCGCCGAGAACTCCGGCGGCGTGCACTGCCTGAAATACGGCATGACCACGAACAACGTCCTCGGCTGCGAAATCGTGCTGATGACCGGCGAGATCCTCAAGATCGGCGGCAAGGCGGCCGAATGCGCCGGCTACGATCTGATGGGCGTCATCACCGGCTCCGAGGGACTGCTCGGCGTGATCACCGAAGTCACCGTGCGTATCCTGCGCAAGCCGGAAACGGCGCGAGCCCTGATGATCGGCTTCCAGAGCGTCGAGGCCGCAGGCCAGTGTGTCGCCGATGTGATCAGCGCCGGCATCATTCCGGGCGGCATGGAGATGATGGACAAGCCGGCGATCCACGCCGCCGAGGCCTTCGTTCATGCCGGCTATCCGCTCGACGTCGAAGCGCTGCTGATCATCGAGCTCGACGGGCCGCAGGTCGAGGTCGACGAACTGATCGGCCGCGTCGAGGCGATCGCGCTACGCTGCGGCTCGACCACCTGCCAGATCTCCACCAGCGAGCAGCAGCGGCTGCTGTTCTGGTCCGGCCGCAAGGCGGCGTTCCCGGCGGTGGGCCGGATCTCGCCGGACTATCTGTGCATGGACGGCACGATCCCGCGGGCACAGCTGCCGCTGGTGCTGCGGCGAATGAACGAGATGTCGGAGAAATACGGCCTGCGCGTCGCCAACGTGTTCCACGCCGGCGACGGCAATCTGCATCCGCTGATTCTGTATGACGCCAACAAGCCCGGCGAGCAGGATGCCGCCGAGGCTTTCGGCGCCGACATCCTCAAGCTGTGTGTCGAGGTCGGCGGCGTGCTGACCGGCGAGCACGGCGTCGGGATCGAGAAGCGCGATCTGATGCCGGAGATGTTTTCGGACATCGACCTCAACCAGCAGCAGCGGCTGAAATGCGCGTTCGACTCCGAAGGTCTGCTCAACCCCGGCAAGGTTTTTCCGACGCTGCATCGCTGCGCCGAGCTAGGACGCATGCATGTTCACAAGGGCCAATTGCCGTTCCCTGATATTCCGCGGTTCTGACCGGGTAATGTAACCTCCGATGCACGAAGAAGAGCCTTTCACCGTCATTGCGAGCGAAGCGAAGCAATCCAGGGCCTCGGTGCACGGCGCTCCTGGATTGCTTCGTCGCTTCGCTCCTCGCAATGACGGGGGAGGGGTAGTGCATCGCATTCTGAAGGACGACGTTCGCCCGTGGACACGCTGAAAGTACGCGACGCCCAGGAGGTCGAGGACGCAGTGCGCGCCGCGATCGCCAATGAGCAGCCGATCGAGATCGTCGGTCATGGCAGCAAACGCACCGTCGGCCAATTGATGGCGACCAATGCGGTGCTGGAGCTGTCGGCGCTCAACGCCGTCACCGCTTACGAGCCGAACGAACTGATCATCACCGTGCAGGCCGGCGCGCCGATGGCCGATGTGCTGTCGCTGATCGATTCCAAAAACCAGCAATTCGCCTTTGAGCCGATGGACACCGCGGCGCTGCTCGGCACCGCGCCGGGAGCAGGGACCGTGGCGGGGATGATTGCGGCAGGTCTCGCCGGTCCGCGGCGGATCAAGGCCGGTGGCGCGCGCGATCATTTGCTTGGTGCCAATGCCGTGTCCGGCTTCGGCGAGAGCTTCAAGGCCGGCGGCAAGGTGGTGAAGAACGTCACCGGTTACGACCTTTGCAAGCTGCTTGCCGGCTCCTGGGGCACGCTGGCGGTGATGACCGAGGTCACCCTGAAAGTGACGCCCCGGCCCGAGAGCGAGCGGACGCTGGTGCTGCGCGGGCTCGGCGACGTCGTCGCCAACAAGGCCATGACCGCGGCGCTAGGCTCGCCTTACGACGTCACCGGCGCCGCGCATCTGCCCGGCTCGGCGCTGCGCACCACCGCCGGTGCGCTGGCAGAGATCGCCCAGCCCGATCAGTCGCTGACTCTGCTGAGGCTCGAAGGCATCACCTCGTCGGCGAGTCATCGCGCGCAGTCGCTGCGCACGGCGCTGAAGAGTTTTGGCGAGGCCGAGCTGATCGAGGACGATGCTTCCGCTGCGCTGTGGCGTGCGGTGCGCGATGTCGAGCCGTTCGCCGCCGCAGGTCCGCGAGCGCTGTGGCCGGTGTGGCGGATCGTGTGCCCGCCGGCGGCCGGAGGCGCTCTCGGCGAGCAGCTCAGCCGTGAGAGCGGCGGTGAAGTGATCTACGACTGGGGCGGAGGCCTGATCTGGGCTGCCTTGCCGCCGGCAACCGACGGCCACGCCAAAGCGTTGCGCCAGCGGGTCGAGAAGATCGCCGGCCATGCCACCTTGATCCGCGGCAGCGACGCGGTGCGGGCTGGGATCGACGTGTTCCATCCGCAGCCGGCCGGCCTCGCGGCGCTCGGAAGCCGCGTCAAGCGCAGCTTCGATCCCACTAACATTCTCAATCGCGGCCGGATGTCGCGAGGATCCGCGACATGAAGACAGATTTCAGCCTGACCCAGCTCGCCGATCCCGATATCGCCGAGGCCGACAAGATCCTGCGCGCTTGCGTGCATTGCGGTTTTTGCACAGCGACGTGTCCGACCTATGTGCTGCTCGGCGACGAGCTAGATAGTCCGCGCGGGCGTATCTACCTGATCAAGGAGATGCTGGAGAGCGACAAGCCGCCGACCGCGGATGTCGTCAAGCATATCGACCGCTGCCTGTCGTGCCTCGCCTGCATGACCACCTGTCCGTCGGGCGTGAACTACATGCATCTGGTCGATCAGGCCCGCGTCCGGATCGAGAAACAGTACCAGCGGCCGTTTTGGGATCGCGTCGTCCGCGAGGCGCTGTCGTGGATGATGCCGCATCCGGGCATGTTCAGGCTCGGGATGTGGGCGGCGCGGATCGTGCGGCCGGTTGCGGCGCTGTTGCCAGGCTCGCACGACCTGACGCACCCGACACTGCTCAGTCGGATCAAGGCGATGCTGGCGCTGGCGCCAAAGCATCTGCCGGAGCCGGGCCCTGACTCCGGCACGACGTTTCCGGCTGTCGGGCCGAAACGGGGCCGGGTCGCGCTGCTGCACGGCTGCGCCCAGCAGGTTCTGGCCCCGCGGATCAATCGGGCCGCGATCAATCTGCTCACCCGGCACGGCATCGAAGTGGTGCTCGCCGCCGATGAAGCCTGCTGCGGCGCCCTGATCCATCATCTCGGCCGCGACACCCGCACGCTCGACTACGCCCGCACCAACATCAGGGCCTGGCTGGCCGAAATCGAGCGCGGCGGGCTCGACGCAATCCTGGTGACCACCTCCGGCTGCGGTACGGTGATCAAGGATTACGGTTACATGCTGCGAGAAGACCCGGAGTATGCGGCCGCGGCCGCAAAGGTTTCGGCGCTCGCCAAAGACATCAGCGAATATGTCAGCGGCCTCGAACTGTCATCGCCACGTCCTCATGACGATGTCGTCGTCGCTTATCACTCCGCATGTTCGTTGCAGCACGGCCAGAAAATCACGCAGATCCCCAAAGAACTGCTTTCCAAGACTGGATTCGTGGTGAAAGATATCCCGGAGAGTCATTTGTGTTGTGGTTCGGCGGGCACGTACAACATTCTCCAGCCTGACATCGCGACCAGATTGCGCGATCGGAAGGTCGCCAACATCGCTTCCGTCAAGCCGGATATGATCGCCGCGGGCAATATCGGCTGCATGGTGCAGATCGCCAGCGGAACGGAAGTCCCTGTTGTGCACACGATTGAACTTCTCGATTGGGCGACAGGCGGGCCCCGTCCTGCTCCGCACTGATCGGAGCTTGGAACGCCGGTCGCGGGGCGCGTGATTGCTGGCCGAGCCGCAATCCGCACAACTGGAGGACGACCATGGCGAAAGACAAGAAGTCGAAGAAGAAGGACAAGGCCGACAAGAAGGCTGAGAAGTCCAAGGCCAAGAAGAAGTCCAAGCTGCTGCTGGCCGCCAAGGCAGGCAAGACCAAGAAGAAGAGCAAATCCGCCGACAAGGCGGCCAAGAAGGACAAGTCGAAGCCGAAGGCTAAATCGAAGGCCAAGCCGGCCCCCAGACTAAGTCAGCCTCCAAGTCCAAGGCTGCCGCCGGCAAGTCCGCCAAGAAGGCGGTGAAGAAGGCCGCAGCTAAACCCGGCAAGAAGGCGGCAAAGCCGACCGCCAAGTCCGCCGCTAAGTCGCTAGCTAAGCGCCCGAAGACGAGCGCTGCCAAGTCGGCTTCGGGTAAGCCGGCCAAGGCCAAGTCCGCTGCGCCGAAGGCGCCGGCTACGAAGGCCCCTGCGGCCAGGAAGAAGGCGACCAAGGCACCCGCCGCCAAGACCGCGGCGAAGGCTCCTGCCGCTAAGCCGGCAGCTCCCAAGCCAAAGCCTGTGTCCCGCAAAGTGCGCGAACCCACCGAGGTTGCGCCCAGCGCGGCGGCCGAGCCGGTTGCTCCGCCGCCTGCTGCTCCCAAGAAACCGCGCAAGCCACGTGCGAAGAAGCCGGTGCCGGTTGCCGTCGAGCCGGACGAGACCCAGCACGAGGCAGTGTCCGAGCAGGTCGAGGCGACGCCGGAGACCGAGGATGTTGCGCCGGCTGAGCCGTTTCCGGCCGACGAGACCACATCGGCCGCGGACAACGAGCCGGTCGAATCCGCTGCAGAGACCGATTCGATCGAGACCTCGGGTGATCCCCAGTCGCACGCCACCGAGGCGGCCGGAGAGGAGGAAGCTCCCGACGAGGAGTTTGACCACGCCGAGCCGGCTAAGCCGGCCGCAGACCCGATGTAATTGAGACGGTAATCCGATCCTTGTTTTGCAGAGGCCGCGGTCGTGGACCGCGGCCTTCGTCATTGCGGCTACCAGCGAGAGCTACAACCAGCACGCCACGGGTGCCCCTTGGTCGTGGGTATCGCATTGATTCGGTCCTGGGCCTGTTACTTGTTACTTAGCCAAAGGTGTTGCTCTAACCGCCCTGTCTCGTGAATTTGGCCTACGAGCCGTTCGCAAAGCAGTGATTTTCTTGCAACACTCCTCAACAACGAATGGTTGAGTGTGCGGGATTGCACAAAAAGTCGGCATCTGCATGTGTTTTTTGCTTCACGGTTTTCGTGAGGCACCGCACAGTGATGTCACAATTGGTTTTGTGCAGGTCGATGTCGCGTCCTTGAACTTCGGGTCCGGCTGGCTTGGAAACGATGGGGATCAAAATGAAGAAGACAATCTTGTCGGTCGCGGCTTTGCTCGCAGTCGGCGTGGGCTCGGCCTCGGCGGCTGATCTGCCCGCCAAGGTGTACACCAAGGCTCCGCCGATCGTGGCGTTCGATCCGTGGGACATCGCGTTCGGCGCGGCCGTCATGAACGACTACGTCTTCCGTGGTGTCACCCAGTCGAACCACAAGCCCTCGGTCACTGCCTATTTCGAGCCGCGCTACAACGTCACCAAGGACCTGCAGCTCTACGTCGGTACCTCGTTCGAGAGCATCTCGTTCGCCAACCGCGCTGCGGCTGAAGTCGACATCTACGGCGGTATCCGCCCGACCTTCGGCGCCTTCGCGTTCGACTTCGGTGTCTGGGGCTACCTGTATCCGGGTGGGTCGTGCGTTGATACCGCTGCGGCTGGTCTTGGCACCTTGTGCGCGGGCGACACCAACGCGATCTCGCTCGTCAACGGCAACGTCATGAAGAAGGACGTGAGCTTCTACGAGGGTTACGCCAAGGTTCTGTGGACCATCAACGACAGCTTCGCGCTCGGCGGCAACGAATGGTATTCGCCGAACTTCCTGAACACCGGTGCCTGGGGCAACTACGCGTCGGTGACCGGCAAGTATACCGCGCCGACCACCTTGTTCGGTGCGAGCGGCGTCGGCATGTACGTGTCGGGTGAGTACGGCCGTCAGTGGTTTGGTACGACTGACGCCTTCTATGGCAACATCAAGCTGGCCGATTACAATACCTGGAACGTCGGCGTGGGCTTCACCTACAAGGTGTTCACCCTCGACCTGCGCTACTCGGACACCGATCTGTCCCAGGCGAACTGCAACGCGTTCACCAGCGACTTCACCGCCTCTGCCAATGGAAGCTTTTCGTCGATCAATCAGACCGGCGTTGGTTCGAAGTGGTGCGGTTCGACCTTCATCGCCAAGCTGTCGGCTGACGTGACGCTGGGCGCTCTCAAGTAAGACGACATCCCTTCTGGGGGACTGAGGGCGGCAGAGCAATCTGCCGCCCTTTTTCTTTGTGGCTCATTTTGAGGGGGCCGGCTTTTGACGGCCTTCGCGAGCCTGCTGGCTTTCCCCACTCCTGGGCTTGGCTTGGTGTGGGGGCCAGCGAGCCGGCTGGATTTCGCGCTAATCTCTCACCGAGCAGCAACGGCGGCCGATCGGCCGCCGCACGTCGTTTCGATCTCTAGCTTACTGCCGCGTTGGATCGAGCAGATGGTGGATCAGCTGCCCGCCAGCCCCACTTCGGGAGCCGCCGCTTTGGCCCGGTCCTGCAGGGTGAAGCCGTTGCCGGTGCGTGACAGCACCGCGTCGCGCTGATGGAAGGCTTCGAGCGTCGAGCGGTGGCCGATCGAGACGATCGTGGTGCCTGGCAGCTTGCGGTCCAGCAGCTTGTACAGCGCCGCTTCGGACGGCTCGTCCAGCGACGCGGTGGCTTCGTCGAGGAACAGGTATTGCGGTGCATGGAGCAGCGCCCGCGCGATGCCGAGCCGCTGCTGCTCGCCGAGCGACAACGTCCTGTTCCAATGGCCATGCTGATCGAGCCGCTCCGCCAGCGTCGGCAGCCCGACCTCGCGCAGCACCTCGGCGACCTGAGTATCGCTGAACGCACCGGATTCGGCCGGATAGACGATTGCGGCACGCAGCTCGCCGACCGGGAAATACGGGCGCTGTGGCAGCATCATCAGCGTCGCATCCGCAGGGATTGCGATCGAGCCAGAGCCGAACGGCCAGATCCCCGCGATCGCGCGGAATAGCGTCGACTTGCCCGCACCCGATGGGCCAACGATCAGGGTCCGCTCGTTGTCGCCGATCTTGAAACCGTCGGCGCTGATCAGCGGCGCCCCGGCCGGCAGCGTTAGGTTGAGATCCTTCAGTTCGATTCCGCCGGCTGGGGCCGGCACGCGCATCACGCCGGGATTGTCGCGCCGGGCGGCGGCACCTTCGATCGCGCGTTCGAATCCGTCGAGCCGCTGCAGCACTGACTGCCATTCCGCCAGCGTCCGGTAGGCGGTGATGAAGAACGACAGCGAGTCCTGGACGCTGCTGAAGGCGGAGGCGGTCTGCATCATGCCGCCGAGCTGCACCTTCTGGGCGAAAAAGGCCGGGGCGACGAGGATGTAGGGGAAGATGATCGACGCCTGCGAGTAGCTGGCGGTGAAGGCGGTCAGCCGTTTGGTCCGGCTCATGATCCGCATGAAGTTCTCGGCCACGTAGCTGAAGCGCGATGCCAGCTTGTCGCGCTCGGCCGGCTCGCCGCGGAGCAGGGCGATCTGTTCGGCGTTCTCGCGGGCGCGCACCAGATTGAAGCGGAAGTCGGCTTCATAACGCTGCTGGCGGAAGTTGAGATCGACCAGCGGCGAGCCGATCCAATGGGTGAGGGCGGTGCCCAGCGCGGCATAGATCAGCGCGCCCCAGACGAGATAGCCGGGGATCGGGACGTCCTGGCCGAACAGATGTAGCGGCGCTTCGTTCGACAGCCCCCACAGGATCACCACGAACGAGGCCAGCGTCACCACGGCGTTGAGCAGGCCGATGCCCAGAGCCAGCGTGCGCTCGACGAACAACTGCGTGTCCTCGGCGATGCGCTGATCGGGGTTGTCGGCGGCGTCGCCGGTGAGCTGCATCTGGTAATGGTTGGCGTCGTGCAGCCAGCCGCCGAGATAGCGCTCGGTCATCCACTTGCGCCAGCGGATTTGCAGCCACTGATTGAGGTAGAGCTGGTAAACTTTGAGGGCGATCCAGATCGCCGCCAGCACGCAGAAGTAGATGATCTGATAGGTGAAGACGTCGTAGTTCCGCTCCTGCAGCGCGTTGTAGAACACGTTGTTCCAGCGGTTGAACAGCACCGAGAGCCCGACCACGGCGAGCTCGATGACCACGACGGCCGCGAGCAGCCCGCGGCCCATCCATTTGTCTTCGGCACTGAAATACGGCGCGGCGATCCGCCAGGCGGTCGCCAGCGTTCCTTTGATGTTGCTCACGGATGAGGTCTCCGGTGCGGGCTCTCGGGGAGTTAGGTGATTAGACGAAAGTTGTAGGTAAATTAACCTACGGCGGCTTGTCGCACCCAGTTGTCGCACCCTAGCATGATCGTGCCGGCGGCAAGCTCGGCGGTCAGCTGCTTCGCGCGTTTGTGAGCAGGCACGCTCGCTCGGCCGTACTTTGAGGAGGCGTCTGCCTCCCGATTGATCTCCGTGTCGGACCGGCTCGCACCGACGCGGCCAAAAAACATAACCTAAAGGGAGAGAAATGCGTGTGGAATCAAATCTATAATCCACTTGGCAGCGCCGCTTTGTCGACCCTGGCGGCGGCCGTTCCCGTGGTCACGCTGCTGGTGCTGATCGCGAGCGGCAAGGTGAAAGCTCACCTCGCTGCGATCATCGCTCTGGTGCTCGCCAACGCGGTGGCGATCTTCGTCTTCACGATGCCGGCCAACATGTCGGTCCGTGCCTCGCTACTCGGTGTCGTCACCGGCTTCTTCCCGATCGGCTGGATCGTTCTCAACGTCATCTTTCTTTATCGGGTCACTGTGGCCACCGGCCGGTTCGAGCTGCTGCAGCGTGCGATTGGCGGCGTGACGACCGACCGCCGGCTGCAGCTGCTGCTGATCGCGTTTGCGTTCGGCGCCTTCTTCGAAGGTGCATCCGGGTTCGGCACGCCGGTGGCGATCACCGGCGCGGTGCTGATCGGCCTCGGCTTCTCGCCGCTCGCCGCCTCGGGCCTGTCACTGATCGCCAACACCGCACCGGTCGCCTACGGGGCGCTGGGCACGCCGATCCAGGGCCTCGCGTCGGTCACCGGCCTCGATCCTTACACCCTCGGCGCGATGGTCGGCCGGCAACTGCCGTTTTTCTCGCTGCTGGTGCCGTTCTGGCTGATCTGGGCGTTCGCGGGCTTCCGCGGCATGATGCAAATCTGGCCGGCGATCCTGGTGACAGGCGTGTCGTTCGCGGTCCCGCAATTCGTGATCTCGAACTACATCAATCCTTGGATCGTCGACATCGGTGCCTCGCTGATCTCGATGGGCTGCCTGATCCTGTTCCTGAAAGTGTGGCAGCCGAAAGAGCTCTGGCTGTCGCCGAAGCTGCGCAGCCACGATCCCTCCACCGAAACCATGGCCCCGCCGAAAGAGCTGAGCCGGGCTCCGCTGACGCAGGCACAATTGTGGGGCGCGTTGCTGCCGTGGATCATCGTCTGCATCGTGATGCTGATCTGGGGCAACGGTGCCTTCAAGGCCTGGGCGAACTCGATCTTCGTCTGGAACTACCCGGTGCCCGAGCTGCACAACCTGATTCAGAAGGTGCCGCCGGTCGCCGCCAAGCCGACGCCTGAGGCCGCGGTGTTCTCCTTCACCTATCTGTCGTTCACCGGCACCGGCATGCTGATCGCGGCGATTATCTCCGGGCTGTTGATGGGCGTGTCGCCCGGCAAGATGGCGACCGAGTACGGCCGCACCATCAAGGTCTGCGCGATCTCGCTGATCACCATCTCGGCGATGCTGGCGATCGGGACGTTGACGCGGCTGTCCGGCGTCGACGCGACGCTGGGCCTGGCGTTTGCTGCGACCGGCGTGTTGTATCCGTTCTTCGGCACGCTGCTCGGTTGGCTCGGCGTGGCGCTGACCGGATCGGACACCGCCTCCAACGTGCTGTTCGGCAATCTGCAGAAGATCACCTCCGAACAGCTCGGCCTGTCCCCGATCCTGATGGGCGCCGCTAACTCATCCGGCGGCGTGATGGGCAAGATGATCGACGCTCAGTCGATCGTCGTCGCTTCGACGGCGACCAACTGGTACGGCCACGAAGGCACGATCCTGCGCTACGTCTTCCTGCACTCGATTACGCTGGCGTGTTTGGTCGGCGTGCTGGTGATGCTGCAGGCCTATGTCTATCCGTTCACCGCGATGGTCTTGAAGTAACGCAAGTTATCGCTGAATTGCGCCAAAGCCCCGCGGTCTCGGCCGCGGGGCTTTTCGTTGCGAGGCTTCTCTCGCGCCGCGGTCTGGCAAGCCGGTGCGGTTCGCGATAAACAGCGGACCGTCCTGAACAACGGCCGAGGCACCATGCACCGTCAGTCGATCTTTCGTTTTGCCGCCATCGCCGTGGTGCTGGCAGCCGGCTTCGCGACGCCGTCGCTTGCGCAATCCGACCAGGAATTTCCGTTCGGTCTGGAACTGACCCTGGACGCGCCGCCGAAGCCCGGCTCGAAGCGGATTCCCAATTTGGAAATCGGCGATCAGGGCAGCGTGCGGCTGGAGCTGTGGTGCAAGGGCGGCGTTGGGCAGTTTTCGGTCGCCGGCAGCACCGTGATCTTCATGCCGGGTGCGATCGAGGATCGCAATTGTCCGGCGGACCGCGCTCAGGCGGATGATGCGCTGGTCGCGGCGCTTGCCGCGTCGACCAACTGGAGCCGACAAGGCGATTTCGTCAGCTTCACCGGTGGTCCGCAGCCGCTGCGGTTCCACCTCAATACGAACTGACGCTATTTCCGATCCTGCAGGATCAACTCGGCGCAACCTTCGGCCGCCTGCACGACGCCGCTGTAGCCGCCGATGCCCGCATAAGCCGACGACAGATACAGGTCCGGCAGGGCTGTGCGCGGCGTGCGATAGGGCGCGTTTGAATTCGGCAGCAGCGGCGCAAAGCCGTAGACCGCGCCCTGCGGCGCGCCGAGATATTGCTGCACCGAGAACGCGGTGTTGAACGCCGCCGCCGTTACTGCGCCAGCCAGGCCTGGATAGTTGCGATCGAGATGGGCGAGCAGCGCCTGCTGCCAGCGGGCGCGCTTGGCCCGATACGTGTCCTGATCGAGCCCATCCCAGTTCGACACCCGGTCCGGTCCGACCACCGACAGCACGAAGGGCGGCGACGGCACGCCGGAGTCGATCGCAGTGTAATCGGCGATCGCCAGCGGCGGCATCCGCTCCCCGGGCTCGTCCGCCATCAGGGTCTTGGCTTCGGCGTAGGACGCCAGCGTCGTCATCCAGTCCGGCAGCAGCTGGGTGGCGTAGCTGCTGACCCCGAATTCGCGCGGCGGTTTGGACAGGCCGAGCGTCAGCGCGAACAGCGACAGCGACGGCGTCCGATCGGCGTAGCTGTCGGTCAGCAGCTTCGCCTGGTCGGCCGGAAGCAGACTTGCCAGCGTGGAAGGCGCTGCATTGCCGATCACAGTCGAGGCTTCAACGGTCTGCGGATCGCCGCCGTCGCGGGCCATATGGGTGACCTGATGCGGCCCGCCGTGATCGCCCATCACCACGCCGGAGACGACGCGGCGGAGCAGTACCTCGCCGCCGGCCTTGCGCACCGCGCGGGCCAGCGCGCTCGACAGCCGCTGCGAGCCGCCCTGGATGAAGCGCGCTCCGCTGAGCAGGAAGCTGCCCTGCACCATCGCGAACGGCACCCACCACAGCGCGGCAGGATCATCGTGAACGTAAGACAGGTTGCCGGCGACCGCGCACTTCACCGCTTCGTCGTCGCCGAACAGCGCCTGCAGCTTGTCGCCGAGCGAGGCGTGCCAATCGGGATATTCCGGCGCCAGCGCCAGCACCGCGTCGAGGCCGCCATCGCCAATCGTTCCGGCGAGGCGCTCGAGCTCGCCGAGCCATTGCGCGATCCCGGCGCTGGCGTGGGGAAAGCGCTTGTTGAGCGCGTCGCGCGCGGCGGCGAATTCGTCCGGGAGCGTGAACGGTTCGCCAACCGGACCGCCGCGCATCTGATACAGCGCCCCCGCGGGAATCCACTGCACCGCGTCGAGCACGCCGGCGCGGCTCAAGGCGCGGTGTTTCGGATCGCGGACGTGCTGCGGATTGCCGGTGATATGCAGCGAGCCTTCGACGAACAGTTCGCCGACCTTGTAGCTCGAGGCCGCGCCGCCGACCGAATTACCGCGCTCGATCACCAGCACCTTGCGGCCTTCGCGGGCCAGGATCGCGCCCGCAGTCAGGCCGCCGAGCCCGGCGCCAATTACCACTGCATCAAAGCGCGTCATTCAGCCGATCATCCTGCCATCCAAGGGAAGCGCTTCATTGCCGCATTGCAGCGGCATGTCAAATCGCGGTTCCATGATCTGGCGACGGCCGATCCTGGGCGCTTGCGGCGCGCTATTGCCAGGTCGAGCTTTCGGAATCCCAGCGCTGGCCCTTGAGCTCCTTGGCGAGGGCTGCGACGGCGCCGCCGTCGGGGCGCGGTTCGCCTTCCTCTTCGCCGGGAGCGTCGTCGTTGAGGCCGAGCCGCGGCGGCGCATTCTCGTCGACCGTGGTGTCGCTGGCATTGCCGAGCCACAGCATCAGCTTGTCGGTGCCGCCCGGCTTATCCGCGCTGACCAGTGCCTCGACCGTGATCACCTCGGTGAGCTGCAGCGCCGGGAAGGTCTCGCTCGGCCGCTTGAAGGTCATCTTCAGCTTGCCGCTCGCGTCATCCCACACCGCCGAGGCAAGCTTGGCCTCCAGCGTCTGCGACAGGATGGCGGTGACGGTATTGGCGATCTTCTCGCGATTGAGCTTGCCACCGTCGCGCCAGCCCGCGGCCGGGAACAGGATGGTGCGGTCCATGTCGACGATGCCGTTGGTCCAGCCGGCCGCGGCGACGCCGGGGAACGCCTTGGCCTTGGCGATCACCGCGGCGGCGCGCTCCGGATCGACCGTGAGGTTGATCACCAGCTTGCCGGCGCGCAGCGCATCGCAGCCGATGCTGAGGCTCGACAGCGACACTTCGACATTCTCGGTCTTCAGTGTCTTCAGGAAATCCGAAGCGCCTTCGAGCGCGACGCGGACCCCGACGGCTTCCGGCGACACCGCGGTGAAGTCCTTCGGCGCCTGCGCGATGCTGTCGTCGACCGACTGGTTCTCCTGGAATTCCTTTTCGCTGAGATCGGCATTGTCGGTCGAGGTGATCTCGTGCGTGGCGGTTCCGATCCCGATCACGCCTTTGAAGTCGAACGTCTCGCCATTCGGCCGCTGCTGCAGGCTGACCGACACCGGCGCCTTGCCGCCAAGCGTCTGCGTCGTTCCGGTCAGGGCCTGGCCGTTCGGGGTCAGGGTGACGACGAAGCGGTCGCGGCGGTCGGACGTCTTCGACGGCGAAAAGCAGACGTCGAGCTCGGCAGAGGTGACCGTCTTGCCCTGACGCTTCTCTTTCAGGATGACGTCGGCGCCGTCCATGAAGCCGTCGATGGCGGTGAAATAGCGCGTCTCGTTGGCCGGCGGCGCTGCCGATTTCGTGGCGGACTTGCTCTGAGCCAGGGCGACATCGGTCGCCGGCAGCAGCGCCAGCAGGCTGAACAGGAATGCGCGCATCACGTGAACCTCGCGAGAATCAGGCTGCATCGAACCTAAAGCTTTTTGGGAGCCGAGTGGACAACGGTTCGCCGGGACACAACGCGTCAGAACCGGAAATGCTCTAGTCGATTCGAATTGAATCCGAACCAAGGCGCGCGAGGCGCGGCGCCAAAAAACAAGGCCGCCCGGAGGCGGCCTTGCGTGATCGATCTTCCGTGCGACAGGCGCGGGCTTAGAAGCCCATGCCGCCCATACCGCCCATGCCACCGCCGGCCGGCATCGCCGGGGCATCGGCCTTCGGCAGCTCGGCGACCATCGCTTCGGTGGTGACCAGCAGCGAGGCCACCGACGAGGCGTCCTGCAGCGCGGTGCGCACGACCTTGGCCGGATCGACGATGCCCTTGGCGAGCATGTCGACATAGTCCTCGCTCTGGGCGTCGAAACCGAAGGTCTCGGACTTGTTCTCGAGGATCTTGCCGACCACGATCGAGCCTTCGACACCGGCGTTCTCGGAGATCTGGCGGATCGGAGCTTCCAGCGCCTTCAACACGATGTTGATGCCGGCCTGAACGTCGGCATTGTCGTTGTTGATGCGGCCGACGGCCTTCTTGGCGCGCAGCAGGGCGACGCCGCCGCCCGGCACGATGCCTTCCTGAACCGCAGCGCGGGTCGCGTTCAGCGCGTCCTCGACACGGTCCTTCTTCTCCTTGACCTCGACCTCGGTCGCGCCGCCGACGCGGATCACCGCGACGCCGCCGGCGAGCTTGGCCAGACGCTCCTGCAGCTTCTCACGGTCGTAGTCCGAGGAGGTCTCCTCGATCTGCGCCTTGATCTGCGAAACGCGGGCTTCGATCTCCGGCTTCTTGCCGGCGCCGCCGACGATCGTGGTGTTCTCCTTGTCGATCACCACCTTCTTGGCGCGGCCGAGCATCTTCAGCGTCACGGTCTCGAGCTTGATGCCGAGGTCTTCCGAGATCAGCTGACCGCCGGTCAGGATCGCGATGTCTTCCAGCATCGCCTTGCGGCGATCGCCGAAGCCCGGCGCCTTCACGGCCGAAACCTTGAGGCCGCCGCGCAGGCGGTTGACCACCAGGGTCGCCAGCGCTTCGCCTTCGACGTCCTCGGCGATGATCAGCAGCGGCTTGCCCGACTGCACCACCGCTTCGAGCACCGGCAGCATCGACTGCAGGCCCGAGAGCTTCTTCTCGTGCAGCAGGATGTAGGCGTCGTCGAGTTCGACGGTCATCTTCTCGGCGTTGGTCACGAAGTACGGCGACAGATAGCCGCGGTCGAACTTCATGCCTTCGACGATGTCGACTTCGGTCTCGAGCGACTTGTTCTCTTCGACCGTGATGACGCCCTCGTTGCCGACCTTCTGCATCGCCTGGGCGATCATCTTGCCGATCGGCGCGTCGCCGTTGGCCGAGATGGTGCCGACCTGGGCGATCTCAGCCGAGGAGGCGACCGGCTTGGCGCGCTTCTGGATGTCCTTGACCACGGCCGCGACCGCGATCTCGATGCCGCGCTTCAGGTCCATCGGGTTCATGCCGGCCGCAACGGCCTTGGCGCCTTCACGGACGATCGCCTGGGCCAGCACGGTGGCGGTGGTGGTGCCGTCGCCGGCGAGGTCGTTGGTCTTCGAGGCCACCTCGCGCACCATCTGCGCGCCCATGTTCTCGAACTTGTCCTCGAGCTCCACTTCCTTGGCGACGGTGACGCCGTCCTTGGTGATGCGCGGGGCACCGAAGCTCTTCTCGATCAGCACGTTCCGGCCCTTCGGACCGAGCGTGACCTTCACGGCGTTGGCGAGCACGTCCACGCCGCGCAGCATGCGGTCGCGGGCCTCACCGGAAAACTTGACGTCCTTGGCTGCCATTCATTCGCTCCTGATGTCTCGATGCTGTCGCGATGCGGCTTAGCCGACCACGCCCATGATGTCCGACTCCTTCATGATCAGGAGTTCTTCGCCGTCCAGCTTGATCTCGGTGCCCGACCACTTGCCGAACAGCACGCGATCGCCGACCTTGACGTCGATCGGGGTCAGCTTGCCGGTCTCGTCGCGGCCGCCCGGGCCGACGGCGATCACCTGACCTTCCTGCGGCTTCTCCTTGGCGGAGTCCGGGATGATGATGCCGCCCTTGGTCTTGGTCTCGGCATCGATCCGCTTCACGACGACGCGGTCATGGAGAGGACGAAAATTGATTTTAGCCATGGGCTATCCTGTGTGTTGCTGGAGGGGCTTTGGCGTTCGAGTGCCGGTTCGTGATCGCGGCTCGTATTCGTGTCCGCGTGTTGGCAGTCGTACTGCAAGAGTGCTAATTGTGCGCCCGGGAATATGGCCTGCTGCAGTTCCTGTCAAGCTGACGGGCTTAAGGGCTTGGTGATGCCGGTGTAAGATGCTCCGTCCGCCGGACGGGACACTGTTCATCGGCGCGACCGCATTGCCTGCTGCGGCATTTTGCGGTTGTGTGGGGTCGGGGCGAACGGGGCGTTTGCTCGGGGAGAAATCATGGTCAATTCACGCAACGCACGCGCGTCGCTCAATCTGGGCATGGCGTCGCTGATGGCGCTGGGGCTCGGCGCGTGCGGCAGCATCGGTGGCTTCAGCCTTGGCGGTTCGCAGCCGGCTGCAGTGCAGGAGCCGGCGGCGCCGCCGGAACTGCCCGCCACCATCCGCTCGGAAGAAATCGTCGGCCGCTGGGGCCTCGCGTCGTATCTCAATCCGTCCGACCGGGCCCGCACCGAAAAGGCCGCGGTCGCGCAGTGCAAGAATCCTTACGTGATCGGTGCCGGTCCGACCGGCGGCGTGATCATGCATCTGGCCGACCAGGCCACCCCGCAGGAGCTGCGGCTGAAGGGTTCGCAAAGCGGCAAGAACTATATCGGGCCGGCCGGTCCAATCGGCGAGCAGGACCGCGAGATCGTGTCGTTCGACGGCCGCGTGATGATCACCCGCTTCGTCGACAAGGATGCCGCCACCCGCTACGGCAACATGGTCTATGTCCGCTGCGCCCCGCGCGCCTGACCTCTGCCAAACATCCAGGGCCGATCTGATTCCATGACCCGATGAGCGGACTGCGCAGACTGGTGTCCGGACCGGAGCGCGCGGTCGGCGTTTTGGCGGTCACCCAGATTCTGTGCTGGGGCATGCTGATCTATCCGCCGGTCTTGACCATGCCGCATCTCGCCGCGGCGCATGGCTGGTCGCTGGCCTTCGGGATGTCCGGGTTTTCGCTGGCCCTGGTGATCTCCGGCATCCTGTCGCCGGTGATTGGCGGTCTGATCGACCGCCACGGCGGCAATGTGGTGATGGCGCCGGGAGCGCTGGTCGGCGCGCTCGGCATGGTGCTGATTGCCGGCATCGACCTGTGGCCGGTGTATTTCGTCGGCTGGGCGCTGCTCGGTGTCGCGATGGCCTCGACGCTGTACGATCCGGCGTTCGCCACGCTGGCGCGGCTGTTCGGCACCACCGCCCGGCGGCAGATCACTTTCGTCACCTTCGCGGGCGGCTTCGCCTCCACCGTCGGCTGGCCGGCGACCCATCTGCTGCTCGACGCCGTCGGCTGGCGCGGCACCTATTTCGCCTTCGCGGCGGTGCTGGCCTGTGTGGTCGCGCCGTTGCATGGCTTGGTGCTGCCGCGCAAGGCTGCGCCATCGGTTGTTGCGCCCAGCCCGAACCCGCATCTGATGCCTGCGGAGCCGCTGCGCCCGGAGGGGCGCCCGTTCGTGCTGATCGCGACCGCCTTCGCGATCTACGCCTTGATGCTGTCCGGGGTGACGTCGAACCTGCTGGCGATGTTTCAGCGCGGCGGCCTTGATGCCGGCACCGTGGTGACGCTCGGCGCGCTGTTCGGCCCGTCGCAGGTGGCGGCCCGGCTAGCGGACTTTCTGCTCGCCGGCCGGACACATCCGCTCTGGATCGCGCGCGGGGCGGTGACGCTGATGGCCTGTTCGTTCGCGATGCTGGCGTTTGCCGGCCCGTCGGTGCTGGTCGCCGGCGTGTTCTGTGTGGCGTTCGGCGCCGCCAATGGCGTGATGACGATCGCGCGGGGCAGCCTGCCGCTGCTGATGTTCGGAGCGCAGGGCTATGGCCGGGTGATCGGCCGGATCGCGCGGCCTGCGCTGTTCGTGCAGGCGTCGGCGCCGTTCATCGTAGCGGCGGCGGTGGAGCGGTTTTCCGACGCCACCGTGATCGAGGTCGGGATGGTGTGCGCCTTGGCGACGCTGGGATGTTTCCTGGCGCTGCAGCCGCCACGCGCCGCCGAGCGGCGTTGAGGCGGCAGCCGGCGATCAGTTGAACATCGCGTCGATGTCGTCCTGCGAGGCGTGGCCGTCTTCGCCGAGCGCACGCGGGCCGTTGAGCAGTTTGGCGTCGTCGTCGCGATTGTCGACCACCGCGGGCGCGTGCGACTTGATCTCGTCGACGCCGCCCCAGATCTCCATCATCTGCACGATGTGATGCTCGATGAATTTCATCGTGTTCATCACCTTGCTGATGCGCTGGCCGGTGAGGTCCTGGAAGTTGCAGGCCTCGAAGATCGAGATCACCCGCTCCTGGATTTCTTCGCTGAGCGCCTGCTGCTGATCGGCCGAGTTGACCTTGCCTAGCGCGGTGGCGGCCTGATCGATCGCTTCCGCAGCTTCGAGAATCTGCTGCGTGGCTTCCTCGGTGCCGCCGACGACCGCGCCGAGCTCACCATTGACCTTGGCCATCTCCTCGCCGCTGAAGCTCTTGGAGTGCAGCACGGCGATTTCGCGCTTGGTCTGGTCGATCGCGTTGTGGATCAGATCGAGTTCGATCTTCAGCTTCTCGCACTGCTCGACCTGAGCCTTGTAACTCGCCAGCAGTGCTTTGGTCTCGGCGGCTTCCGCCGCGAGCGAAGCGTCGATTTCTTTGTTGGTACCTGACTCGCCGGTGGCGGGCGCAGGATGGACGCCGTTGACGATCTGGGCTCGGATCGCGCGTAGCTCCGCCATCAGGTCGCGATTAGTCGGACCCGCTTCGAATTCGATCGGTGCGAGCATCGGCGCTGCGCCGAGCGTAAGTTCTTCAATGCGGAAACGCTTGCGTTGGAAGGACATCGGTCGGTTGATCCCAGTTCAAGGCACCGGCTTGTCGTAGCGGCATCTGTTTAACGGTGCGTTGCGGATCGGAACCTGCATTTTCGCTAAGTAATAGGACGAGCGAACGCACTGTTAACCATGGCGCAGCGACATTCATCGAAAATAAACGCTGATCTCAGGAATGGGCGTTCCAGAGCGTCATGGTGAATCCGTTTGCCGCCCGCGTTTACCAAACCGATCCGGTTTTGGTTTCTGATCCGTTGCGTTCACCGCCGCAAATTCCGGCGAGTCCACGACGAAACGGTGCAGAGTACGTCGATGTTCAACAAAACTACCCTCGCGTTGCTGACCAGCGTGTCCTGTCTCGCCGCTGGCTATCATCCCGCCGTCGCTTACGAATTTTCATCGAGCCCGGAGCCGACGGTGGTCTATGCCGAGCCGCAGCCCGCCCCTCCGGCGCGGGTGCGCACCGCCTATGCCGACCGCCCGAATCTCGGCGGTGGCTTCATCGAATTCCTGTTCAGCGATGGCGCTCCGCCGCCGTCCTCGCGGTATTATCAGCGTGAGCCGGCCTATGAACAACGCCGTGAGTACATCGCGCCGACCGCTCCGCAGCTGATGCAGGAGCAGGAAGCGGCGATCGAGCCGGCCCATCCCGAGTTCGATCCGCGCTACGAAAAGCAACTTGTTGATTACCATGGCGGCGAAAAAGCCGGCACGATCGTGATCGATACCCCGAACAAGTTCCTCTACCTGGTGCAGGGCGAGGGCAAGGCGCTGCGCTACGGCGTCGGCGTCGGCCGTCCCGGCTTCACCTGGTCGGGTGTGAAGACGATCACCGCCAAGCGCGAATGGCCGGCGTGGACTCCGCCGAAGGAAATGCTGGCGCGCCGTCCCGATCTGCCGCGTCACATGGAAGGCGGACCGGCGAATCCGCTCGGGGCACGGGCGATGTATCTCGGCTCCTCCCTGTACCGCATCCATGGCTCCAACGAGCCGTGGACGATCGGCACCAACGTCTCCTCCGGCTGCATCCGCATGCGCAACGAGGACGTCATCGATCTGTATGGCCGCGTCGGCGTCGGCACCAAGGTGGTGGTGATCTGATCGGTCGACGCCAAGACTGAGCCTGCTCACGACAACGGCCGCCCGAGTGGGCGGCCGTTGCACGTCGGCGGGCGCTGGAGAGCTTTAAGCGAAGTCGCTGTCGCCGCCGCCGTCGAAATCGTCGGAGTCCATGTCCATGTCGTCGCGGTCGTAGCCGGCGTCGGCGACCTGGTCGTAATCGTTGTTGTTCTGATCCGTCATGCCGTAGCGCGAGCTGTCGTCGACGCCGCCGCGCTGTGAGCCGATGTCACCAAGCCCGGCCTGCTGCGCGAGGTTGCCGCCCGAGGAGTCGCTGCCGCCCCATGGGCTCTGCAGGCCGCTGCCGAGGCCGCCCTGGTCGGCGAGGCTCTGGTGCGAGCCGCCGCCCATCATGCCGCGGATGCTGGAGAGCAGCAGCGAGCCACCGACCACGCCCGCTGCAGCCGCCGCTGCGGTGCCAAGGAACGAGCCGCCGCCGCCACCTCCACCGCCGAACGGCGAGGCGCCCTGGCCGCCGAACGGGCCGCCATACTGGCCCTGCGGCTGACCATAGGGTGCCTGCTGCGGCTGTCCGTAAGGCGGCGCGGCAGATTGCTGGCCGAGCACCTGCCCGGTGTTCCAGGCTGGACGGCTACCGGCGCCGGGCGGCGGGACGTTCGGCACCGAGCCGCGTTGCGGCGCCTGGCCCTGGCCGAAAATCGCGTCGCGCATCGAATCGAGAAAACCGCCGCGCTCCTGCGACTGCGGGCCGTGATCGGACTCCAGTTCCTGGATGCGTTCGTGCGCCCGCTTCAGCGCTTCGTCCTGGACCAGCACGGTCTGCACCAGCCCGTAGATCGCATTCGGCGCGATCCGCAGTCCTTGCGAAATCGCAGCGGCGGCGTCGGGGTCGCGTGGGGTGGCTTCCAGGCGGGCGAGCCGTTCGAACAGATCGTCGACAAGCTGGCGTTCCTGCGGCGTCATGATGATCTCCCTGAGCATCGCTCAAACCTGCGCCGCGGCGCTCGCCGGCGGCGATCGCAGGCGCGGGTGTCGTCAAATCTAAGGAACCTTGAGGCGGCCGTAAGTCCGGCCCTGGATTAAATTTCTGTATGCGACAAAACGGCCTGACCCGGCGCCTGGGGCGGCATCGCAGCGAGGCTGACGTTGTGTTTTGCAAGTAGTTCCGGGAAGCGCTCCCCGCCGAGATACGCGTATTCGCGCGCGCGCTGATCGGTGAACGGATCGAGGCTGATCAGGATGTCGTCGACCTCGCCCGGATGGCACATCACCAAGCCGCCATCGGGCAGGCCGTCGAGGAACGAGCCCATCAGCGTGTCGAAGTCGGTCTCGCGCAGGAAGTCGTAGGCGCCGGCGAAACCGGAATTGAACGCGATGCCGAAGCGCGCCGCGCGGCTGCGGAACGGCGCACTGAGCGCGTCGAGCAGAAGAGGCTTGGGATTGCCGAGCCGCCGCGCCAGCGGCACGCTGCGGCCGCATTGCCGGACCCAGGCATGCGGCGCCAGCGTCTTCACCACGCCGAGGAATGCGTCGCGGACCTGCGGAAACAGCTGCACGTGCTGATGGCCGTCGATGTAGTCCGGCGGACGGCCGAACCGATCGGTGAAGGCTTCGATCTGGGCGCTGAGTTCGGTGGCGATCACCGCGCTGTCGTGGCGGCGCAGCAGCGTGCCGCGCAGCTTGCGCCCGAGCGGCAGAAACTGGCCGCCATGCAGCGGGTGATAGTGCATCGTCAGCGGTGCGAACGGTGCCGTCAGGGTCGCGTGCAGCCCGATCGCCGCATGTGGATTAGCCGCGGCGGCGTTGAGCAGCTCGGCCGCATCGTCGCGTCCGATCGCCGGGCCGACCATCATCACTGAGGTGGCGTTGATGCGGCCGCGTTCGATCAGATCGCGGATCGCGCGATTGACCCCGGGGCTGATGCCGTAATCGTCGGCGACCAGCCAGATCCGGCGCTGGCCAGCTTCGCTCATTCTGCGGCGGACCGCTTGGCCGGACCGCCGGCATCGGTGTCGGCGCGCTTCACGCTGTGCTCGGCCACGAAGTAGATCGGCCGCGCTTTCATCTCCGACAGGATCTTGCCGATATACTCGCCGACGATGCCGATCATCAGCAGCTGCACGCCGCCGATCGTCATCATCCCGACGATGATCGACGGATAGCCGGGCACCGATTTGCCGTCGATCCAGGTCTCCCACAGGATCGACAGACCGAACAGGAACGCGCTGATCGCCAGCACCACGCCGAGCAGGCTGGCGATCCGCAGCGGCGCCACCGAGAATGACGTCAGTCCTTCGATCGACAATCCGATCAGCCGCGCGGTCGAGAACGTTGAAAAGCCGTGCGAGCGCGGCTCAGGCTCGTAATCGACCCGCTTCTGGCGGAAGCCGATCCAGCTCGCCAGGCCTTTGAAGAAGCGGTTGCGTTCGGGAAGCTGCCGCAGCGCCTGGGCGGCGCGCGGCGACAGCAGGCGGAAGTCGCCGGCGTCTTCCGGGATCTTCTGCCGTGCGCCCCAATTGATCAGCGCATAAAAGCCGCGCACCGCGGTGCGGCGCAGCGCCGGCTCGTTGTCACGATGCGCCTTGGCCGTATAGACGACGTCGAAGCCGTCTTCGATCCAATGCCCCACCAGCGTCTCGACCAGTTCCGGCGCGTGCTGGCCGTCGCCGTCCATGAACAGCACGGCGCCGCGGCTGGCGTGGTCGAGCCCCGCCATCAGCGCGGCTTCCTTGCCGAAATTGCGCGACAGCGACACCACCTGGACGTCGAGCATGGTGGCCGGCAGATTGCGGGCGATGCTCAGCGTCGCATCCGAGCTGCCGTCGTCGACATACACCACTTCGCAGGCGAGGCCGTAGCGCTGGCGCAGCGTTGCGGCCAGCGTGATCAGCCGGCCGTGCAGCGCCTGCAGGCCGCCGGCTTCGTTGAAGGCCGGCACCACGATGGACAGGCCCAGCGCCGCGGCGCTACCCGCTTCGGTGGACAGACCCGAGACGTCACTCCCAAGCATCATCGATCGACTTCCGGCTTGCACGCGGCCTTGTTTGTCTCGTGACTATATGGTGGTTCCACCCGCCGGCGCCACCGGCGCCGGTCTGCTCGGCATTATTGCGGCAGGAACGCCGCAAGCTTGCTGAACATCGGGTTTTCCTTGTCGAACACGTAGTCCAGCGCGGCCACCGACACGGTGTCTGCGCCATGCTGCCGCAGGAAGCTGCCGAGCGCGTAAATCTGCGCCGGCGGACAGTGCAGCGTCAGCATTCCCGACGAGGTCGGTCCGCCGAACGGCGACACCACACCGAACCGGCTGTGCGCCTCGGCGAGCAGCGCGTCGTTGCAGCCTTTGAACCGGGTGCGGACTTCCTTGTACTTGCCGGCGCGGGCCCGCGAGGCGATGTGATCGAGGATCACGCGCGCGGTTTCGCGCGCAGTGTCCGACCAGTCGGCTTCGCGCGAGGCGACGAGGTTGGCCTGGCTGCGCAGCATCACGCCGTCGTCGAGCACCTTGAGGCCGTTGGCGGCCAGCGTCGCACCGGTGGTGGTGATGTCGACGATCATCTCGGCGGTGCCCACTGCGGGCGCCCCCTCGGTGGCGCCGGCGCTCTCGACGATCCGATAGTCGACGACGTTGTGCTGGGCGAAGAAGCCGCGGGTCAGATTGATGTACTTGGTCGCAACCCGCATCCGCCGGTTGTGCTGGGCGCGAAAGCCGGTGGTGACGTCGTCGAGATCGGCCATGGTGCGGACGTCGATCCACGCCTGCGGCACCGCCACCACGACATTGGCATAGCCGAAGCCGAGCCCGTCGATCAGCAGCACGCGCTTGTCGGCATCGGTGATGCTTTCGCGCACCAGATCCTCGCCGGTGACGCCGAAATGCACCGAGCCGCGGGCGAGGTTGGCGGCGATCTCGCTCGCCGACAGATACGCGACCTCGACATTGTCGAGGCCGGCGATCGTGCCGCGATAGTCGCGGGCGCCGCCGGGCTTGCTGAGCGTCAGCCCGGCGCGGGCGAAGAACGCTTCGGCGTTTTCCTGCAGGCGGCCCTTGGACGGAACCGCGAGAACGAACGGCGCGCTCATGCGGCACCTCCGGCGCTGGTCTGTTTCATCGCCTCGATCCAGATCGAGAAGCCGACCGCGGGGATCGGCGAGGCTGCGCCGAGCTGGCTCATCAGCCCGTCATAGCGGCCGCCGGCGACCAGCGGCTCGTCGCCATTGCCGGCATGGTGCAACTCGAATTCGAAGCCGGTGTAGTAATCGACGCCGCGGCCGAACGCGGTGGAGAACCGCACCTTCGACAGATCGATGCCGCGGCCGGCCATGAAGCCGATCCGCGCCTCGAACTGATCGATCGCCGCGTCGATCGACAGCTTGGCGTCGGCGGCAAGTGCGCGCAGCGCCGTCAGCGCGTCGTTCGGCGCGCCGGCGATCGCCAGGAAGCGCTTGATCTTGTCGAGCGCGTCGCGCGGCAGCGCGCCGCTCTTCAGCGTCGATTGTTCGAGGAAGCGGTCGGCGATCTCCGCCACCGAGCGGCCGCCGAGCGTGGTGGCGCCGGCGATCGACATCAGGTCGGTGACCAGCGCCAGCGCCGCCTTGCGGTCGGAGCCGGCGAGCGCGGCGAGCACGCCTTCGTATTCGTTGCTGGTCGAGGGTGCGAGCGTCAGCCGCTCCAGGTCCTGCGCCAGGCTGGCCTTGCGATGGAAATCCTTCATCAGACGGCGTCGCCACACCGGCATCAGGTCGAGCGCATCGATCAGCGCGGCGAACAGCGCGACGTCGCCGGTGCGGACCTCGACCGCGCTGACCCCGAGCGCGGTGGTGGCGCCGAGCGCCAGCGCCAGCATCTCGGCATCGGCCGCGGCGCGGTCCTGGCGGCCGAACGACTCGATCCCGGCTTGCAGGAATTCACTCGGCTTGCCGCCACGCTGGCGGAACACCGGGCCGAGGTAGCAGAACCCTTCCGGCTGCCCCGCGGCCTTGGAGGCGAGGTAGTCGCGCGCCACCGGGATCGTCAGGTCCGGGCGCAGGCACAGTTCCTCGCCGCTGGCGTCGGTGGTCAGGTACAGGCTTTTGCGGATGTCCTCGCCCGACAGGTCAAGGAACGGTTCGGCGGGCTGCAGGATCGGCGGTGTGGCCTGGGCATAGCCGGCCTCCGCGAAGGATTGCAGCAGCGCCTCCGCCCACGCGGCGGATCCGGTCGCGCGAGTGGCGGCGGTCTTTGTCATGATCGGTCAGTCCTGCGGTCCCGGGCAGGGAGGGTGAAACAGAAAACGCTAGTCGGCGCAGCCCTTAACACGGGTGAATGACAGATTCGACCGTCATCCG
The DNA here is from genome assembly GCF_039642825.1 of Rhodopseudomonas sp. P1. Classification (NCBI taxonomy): domain Bacteria; kingdom Pseudomonadati; phylum Pseudomonadota; class Alphaproteobacteria; order Hyphomicrobiales; family Nitrobacteraceae; genus Rhodopseudomonas; species Rhodopseudomonas sp. P1. The sequence goes on from NZ_CP088006.1 coordinate 1,301,017, forward strand.
CCGGGCGCCGGGTGAGGCGGGGGCGCCAATGGTCGAATATTACCTAATTACCCTTCCAATCGCCCATCACCGTCTGAACCAGCGTCAGGGCGGCGACCGCTGCGGTATCGGCCCGCATGATCCGCGGGCCGAGCGCCAGGCGCAGGATGTTGGGCTGTTTCAGCAGCAGGGCGCGCTCTTCGGTGGAAAACCCGCCCTCGGGCCCGACCAGCAGGTCGACGCCCTTCGCCGCCGCATCCCGCGCGGCCTGCAGCGCCGCGACCGGATCGGCGATTTCGGCGTCCTCGTCGCAGAACACCAGCAGCCGCTCGCCGTTTGCCCGGCCGGTCAGGAACCGATCGAGCCCGATCGGTTCGTTGACCTCCGCCAGGCTCAGGATACCGCATTGCTCGGCGGCCTCGATCACGTTGGCGCGCATCCGGTCGGTGTTCAGGCGGTGCACCTGGGTGTGCTGGGTGAGCACCGGCTGCAGCCGGCCGGCGCCCATTTCCACTGCCTTTTGAGCCATATAGTCGAGCCGGGCGTGCTTCAGCGGGGCGAACACATAGGCGACATCGGGCAGTCGGTCCTGCGGCCGAGTCTGCTCCGCCACTTCCAGCGCTTCCGGCCGCTTGCGGCCCGCGATGGTGGCGCGCCACTCGCCGTCGCGGCCGTTGAAGGCCAGTACGGCGGCGCCGGCACCGAGCCGCAGCACATTGCCGAGATAATTGCTCTGGTCGCGCTCGAGCGGCACCTGCGCACCGGGCGCGAGGGCGGCATCGACGAAAAGGCGGGGGCTGCGGAAGTCGTATCGGCTCATCGGCTGGGTCTCACGCGCCGCTTCTAACCCAATTTTTCAAGAATATCAGCCGCCTGTGGGGCGAAGCGCCGCGCTACCGCCCCAATCGGCGGGTTGTTAAGGGCGATCCGGAATCGTAAAAGGCCCCAACGTCGTTTTTCGACGCGTCATCGGGCCAACGGGGACCATCGAACCTTGCCGGAGGAGCAGCCTTGATCATCCGACGTTTGATTGTACCGGCGTTAGCCGCCGCATTTGCCGTTCAAGCCGTCCCGGCGCTGGCCCAGGGCGCGTTCCCGGCGCCGTTGCCGAACCAGTCTTCATCTTCCTCGGCATTTCCTGCGCCGCTGCCGAACCAGTCGTCGTCATCGCCGGCTGCATCGAGCAACAATTCGGTGTTTCCGCCGGTGAACAGCTCGGGCGGATCGTTCCCGGCCGCGGGCGCAGCTCCGATCGCCGGTGGCGGCGGCGCGTTTGGTCCGCCTCCCGGTGCCGCGCCGATGGGGCAGCAGGCCGGCGGCGAAGCCTGCATGAACGACTTCCTCAAGCTGCGGAAAGAAGCCGAGAAGCGCGGCCAGGCGATTCAAGCCGCCGGCAAGCGTAAGGCGCCGGCCTCCGAGGCCTGCAAGCTGATCGGCGCGTTCTCCAGCTCCGAAGTGGCGATGATCAAATACGTCGTCAGCAACTCAAAGCGCTGCGGCATCCCGGACGACATCGCCGAGCAGCTCAAGACCGGCCACAAGCGCACCGAGCAGATGCAGAAGCAGGTCTGCAACATCGCCGAGCAGCAGCAGCGCGGGCCGGCGGGTCCGAGCTTTGCCGACGTGCTCGGTTCCTCCAGCGCCACGCCTGAGGCCAACACCTCCGCCAAGAAGTTCGGCGGCACCACCTTCGATACCCTCAACGGCAACGTGCTGGCGCGATGAGCGGAATTCCGGCCAGCGGCGCGGCCGGGCGGGTCGCCGACTCCACCGGCAACTGGGTCGATAACCATGCGCCGCTGTGGACGCGGCCTTATCTGAGGCTGGCGCGGTTCGATCGCCCGATCGGCTCCTGGCTGCTGCTGATGCCGTGCCTGTGGTCGGCGGCGCTGGCCGCCGGCATGGCCCACGACCTCAGCCGCCTGCCGCTGTTCTGCGCGCTGTTCTTCATCGGCTCGTTCGTGATGCGCGGCGCCGGCTGCACCTGGAACGACATCACCGACCGCGATCTCGACGACAAGGTCGAGCGTACCCGGTCGCGGCCGATCCCGGCCGGGCAGGTCACCGCCAAGCAGGCCGCCGTGTTCATGGTGCTGCTGTGCCTGATCGGCCTCGTCGTGCTGCTGCAGTTCAACAGTTTCGCGATTCTCACCGGCATCGCGTCGCTGATCATCGTCGCGGCCTATCCGTTCATGAAGCGGATCACCTATTGGCCGCAATTCGTGCTCGGCCTCGCGTTCTCATGGGGCGCGCTGATGGGCTTTGCCGGCACGTTCGAGCGGCTCGATCTGGTCGCGTTCGCGCTGTACGCCGGCTCGATCGCCTGGGTGATCGGCTACGACACTATCTATGCGCATCAGGATGCCGAAGACGATCTGATGGTTGGTATCAAGTCGACCGCGCTGCTGTTCGGCGAGAACACCAAGCTGGCGCTGGTGCTGCTGTTCAGTCTGGCGGTGAGCCTGATCGGCGTGGCGCTGAAGCTCGCCGATGCCGGCTGGTTCGCCTGGATCGGCCTTGCCGCGTTCGCGGCGCATCTGGTGCAGCAGATCGTGCGGGTCGATATTCACGACAGCCCGCTGTGCCTGAAGCTGTTCAAGTCGAACCGCGACGCCGGCCTGCTGCTGTTCGGCGGCCTGGTGGCCGACGCCGTCTCGCGCACGATGGCGTGAGGCCGGGCAAGCCCGGCGCTCTCATCCGATTTCTGATTAGTTGCGCGCGATGATCTCGCGTTCGCCGCCGAAGCACTTCGGCGCGTCGAGCAGGCGGCCGACCCGTCGGCGCATCAGGAAGCGCGGACGACGCTTGCTGATCACGTGATGACGGCGGCGGCGCTGCGCGGGTTCGCGCTGCTTGTCTTCGGGCAGCTGCGGCAGTCCGAAGATTTCACTCCAGAGCGCCCACATGCGTTCGATCTCCTCGGGATCGTCGCTGATCCCGAGCGGGATCGACAGCGACGGATCGCGGTGCACCAGCATCAGCATGCGGCCGTCGTCGAGACCTCGGCAGCCGATGCCGCGGAAGTCGCTGACGCTGACGTTCACCGCCATTCTCATGCCGGCGACGGCGCGGCGTAGCACCACCCGCTCGCGGTGTAGTTCGATTTGCCGGATGCCACCGTCGGCCCGCACATCGTGCGCGTCGAAGCGGATCGGCAGTGAGAGAGGGTCGAGCCGCAAGTCGCGGCTCGACCCGGCGAGGTTAGCCCCGCCTGTTGCTGTTTGACGCCTCACGGCTTTGATCTCCCCGCCGGAATTATGTTCCCGGTCGATGGGTGAGAGCTTGCCAGAGCCCGGTCCGAATTCGCTTAATAAGGCTGGTTAATCGAAACTGACCCCGGCTGCTTCGCCGCTCATGATTGACAGAACCTTGGCCAGCATGATTGACGCAATCTTGCACCGGCGACGGCAATGAATTGTTCCGGCTGGGAGCAAAGTGCTTGAAGTCCGCACCGAACAGGCACATCTGTGATGTACACAGCGCGCGTCCGCTGCTTCCGCGTCGTTACTTCCAGCCTTAGGAATTGTATTTGTGAACTCTTCACCAAGCGCACGTTCGTCGGCTTCCTCCTCTGTGGATTCCGCTTTGTTCGATCAGTCGGCGCTGAGCGATTTGGCACAACGGCTGGTCGAGGCGGCGCGTCGCGCCGGCGCCGATCAGGCCGACGCGGTGGCGGTCCGCGGGGTCTCGCACGGCGTCGAAGTGCGCGACGGGCGTATGCAGGAATCAGAGCGTTCGGAAGGTGACGATGTCGGCCTGCGGGTGATCGTCGGTCGCCGTCAGGCGGTGGTCTCGACCAACGACATCAGCGGGGACGCGGTCACCAAGCTGGCCGAGCGCGCGGTGGCGATGGCCCGCGTCGCGCCGGACGACAAATATGTCGGCCTCGCCGATCCGGATCTGCTGGCGCGCGATTTTCCCGAGCTCGATCTGCTCGATCCGAACACGCCCTCGACCGCCGAACTGGAGCAGCGCGCCCGCGCCGCGGAGGCCGCAGCGCTCGCAGTTCCCGGCATCACCAAATCGGGCGGCGCCTCGGCGTCGTCGGGGATCGGCGGCATGGTGCTGGTGACGTCGACCGGTTTCCAAGGCTCGTTCCTGCGCTCCAGCCACAGCATCTCGATGACCGCGATCGCGGGCGAGGGCACCGGGATGGAACGCGATTATGAATATACGACCGCGCCGCACGCCGCGGACCTGATGTCGCCTGAGAAGGTCGGGCGCGTCGCCGGTGAGCGCACCTCTGCGCGGGTCGGGCCGCGCAAGGTCGAGACCTGCAAGGTGCCGGTGGTGTTCGATCCGCGCGTCGCCGGCTCGCTGGTCGGCCATCTGGTCGGTGCCGCGAATGGCGCGTCGATCGCGCGCAAGACCTCATTCCTGAAGGATCGTCTCGGCCAGAAGCTGTTCAAGGACGGCATCCGCATTGTCGATGATCCGCTGCGCAAGCGCGGCCTGCGCTCGCAGGCGTTCGATGCCGAAGGCGTTGCGGTCAAGCCGCTGTCGATCGTCGACGACGGCGTGCTGACGTCGTGGCTTTTGGATTGCGCCACCGCGCGCGAGCTCGGCCTGACCACCACCGGCCACGCGCATCGCGGCGTATCGTCGTCGCCGTCGCCGGGGCCGTACAATCTGCATCTCGAAGCCGGGCCGCTCAGCCCGGCCGAACTGATCGGCGACATCAAGCAAGGCTTCTACGTCACCGATCTGATCGGCTCCGGCGTCAACGGTGTCACCGGCGACTACAGCCGTGGCGCCGCCGGGTTCTGGATTGAAAACGGCCAGCGCACCTACGCGGTCAGCGAAGTCACCATCGCCGGACACCTGATCGACATGTACAAGACGTTGACGCCGGCCAGCGACCTGACCTTCCGCTACGGCGTCAACGCGCCGACGCTGCGGATCGAGGGGCTGACGATTGCCGGACGCTAATCCAGATACGCGACACATCGAAACATCTGAAAGCGACGCATCGCTGCTCGCCGACACCGTGCGCGAGGCCGGCGCTCTGGCGCTGTCGATGTTCCGTACCGAGCTGCGGACCTGGACCAAGGGCGCATCCTCGCCGGTGTCGGAAGCCGATATCGCCGTCGACGAGCTGATTCGACAGCGGCTGCAGGACGCCACGCCGCACTACGGCTGGTTGTCGGAGGAAAGCGCCGACGATCTCACACGGCTCGACAAGGATTGGGTGTGGATCGTCGATCCGATCGACGGCACTCGCGCCTATCTGGCCGGCCGAGAGGATTGGTGCGTTTCTGTTGCGCTGGTCGCGAACGCCAAGCCGATGCTGGCCGCGGTGTTCGCGCCGGTATCTGGTGAGTTCTTCTTTGCCACGCGTGGCTTGGGTGCGTCGCTCAACGGCGCGTCGCTGCACGCCAGCGTCGGCACCACGCTGGAAGGCGCCAAGGTCGCCGGCCCGAAGCCGCTGATCGAACGGCTGGCCTTGCCGTCGACCGCGCACATCCTGCCGCGGATCGGCTCGCTGGCGCTGCGGCTGTGCCGGGTTGCTGATCGTCAGGTCGACGTTGCGTTCGCCGGAGGGCAGAGCCGCGATTGGGACCTTGCCGCGGCCGATTTGATCGTGCACGAAGCGGATGGTACAATGACAACTCTCGCGGGCGAGACCATCGTCTACAACCGTCCCGAGGTCACACATGGCGTGCTGGTGGCTGCGGGGCGCGAACGTCATGCTCACATCGTCGAGCATTTTCGCGTTTCTCCGCGAGGCTGAGCGCGCGCATGCCTGTTCGCCGCAATGAGGAAGTTTGATGTCGGACAATGCGCAGCAATTGCTCCACCTCGTAATCGGGGGAGAATTGACGGACCTCGAGAACGTGACGTTTCGCGATCTCGACAAGGTCGACGTCGTCGGGGTGTACCCGAACTACGCAACGGCCTATGCGGCATGGAAGGCCCGGGCGCATCAGACGGTCGATAATGCGCACATGCGGTACTTCATCGTTCATCTGCATCGCTTGCTCGATCCAGAAAAAGAAGCCCGGTCCGCGCAGCACTGATCGCGCGGGACTGACGATGCTGCTCGGCGATGATGCGCGTCACCTTCGCGGTGACAGACGGGGCCGTTGATGGTTGATCCGGTGCCGATGACGCTCCGCGTCTATCGCAAGCTGACCGCTGCCGCGGCGCCGCTGGCGTCGCTGTGGATCGGCCGGCGGCTGAAGCAGGGCAAGGAAGATCCGTCGCGGGTCGGCGAGCGTCGCGGTCTCAGCAATGATGCACGGCCGCGCGGGCCGGTGGTGTGGATCCACGGCGCCAGCGTCGGCGAGGTGTTGGCTGCGGCCGGACTGATCGAACGGCTGCGCGCGCTCAACCTGCGCATCCTGCTCACCTCCGGCACGCTGACGTCGGCCCAGGTGGTGGCCAGCCGGTTTCCGCCGGACATTATTCACCAGTTCATTCCTTACGACGCGCCGCGCTTCGTGGACCGCTTCCTTGATCACTGGCGTCCGAGTCTGGCGCTGTTCATCGAATCCGATTTGTGGCCGAACCTGATCCTCGCTGCCTCGGCGCGGCGGGTGCCGATGGTGCTGATCAACGGCCGGATGTCGCAGCGCTCGTTCCCGCGCTGGCAGCGCGCGTCCGCAACCATCGGCGCGCTGCTCGGCCGGTTCGATATTTGTCTGGCGCAGTCGCGGGTCGATGCCGAACGCTTCAGCGCGCTCGGCAGCCCGAGCGTGATCACCACAGGCAACCTGAAGATGGACGTGGCGCCGCCGCCGGCCGATCCGGGCCGGCTGGAGCGGTTGCTCGCGGTCACCCGCGGCCGCCCGGTGATCGTCGCCGCCTCGACTCATCCGGGCGAGGAAGAACTGCTGGTGGAAGCGCATCGCCGGCTGTCGGCGAGTTTCCCGACGCTGCTGACCGTGATCGTGCCGCGGCATCCACATCGCGGCGAGCAGGTCGCCGGCCTGGTCGAGACCGCAGGGCTGCCGGTGGCGCTGCGCTCGCGCGAGCAGCAGCCGATGGCCGCGACCGCGATCTACGTCGCCGACACCATGGGCGAACTCGGGCTGTTCTATCGGCTGGCGCCGATCGTATTCATGGGCGGCTCGCTGATCGAGCATGGCGGCCAGAATCCGATCGAGGCGGTCAAGCTGGGCGCCGCGATCGTGCATGGCCCGCACGTCTCAAACTTCACCGAAGTCTATCGCGCGCTCGACGATGAAGGCGGCGCGTTCGCCGTGCCCGACGTCGACGCGCTGGTGCTGCGGATCTCATCGCTGCTGTCGAACCACGACGCGCGGCAGATCTCGATCACCGCGGCCACCAAGGTGGTCGACCGCCTTGGCGGCGCGCTCGACCGCACCATCGCGGCGCTCGAGCCCTATCTGCTGCAATTGCAGATCGAACAGGGCGCCGGGAATGCGTGAGCCGGGCTTCTGGCACCGGCCTCCTTCGCTGGTGTCGCGCCTGCTGCTGCCGATCGCCGCGATCTACGGCAACATCGCCGCGGCGCGGATGCAGAAGACCGGGACGACCGTTGGTGTGCCGGTGCTGTGCGTTGGCAACTATCACATGGGCGGTGCCGGCAAGACGCCGACGACGCTTGCGCTGGTGGCCCTGCTACGTGAATTCGGCGAAACCCCTGTCGTCCTGAGCCGCGGCTATGGCGGGCGGTTGCACGGGCCGATCCAGGTCGATCCGACGCGCCATAGCGCGGCCGATATCGGCGACGAGCCGCTGATGATGGCGCGCCGGGTCCCGGTGGTGGTGGCGCGCGACCGCACCGACGGCGCGGCGCTGGCCTGTGCACTCGGCGCCAGCGTGATCCTGATGGACGACGGCTTTCAGAATCCGGCGCTGACCAAGGACGCCGCGCTGATCGTGGTCGATAGCCATCGCGGCATCGGCAATGGCAGCGTGTTTCCGGCCGGGCCGCTGCGCGCGCCGCTTGCGCTGCAGATCGCGCGCACGGATGCGCTGGTCGTAGTCGGCGACGGTACCGCCGCGGACGGCCTCGCGCAGCAGATTACGAAGAAGGGCGGCGTGGTGCTGCGGGCCCGGCTGGTGCCGGAGCCGGCGTCGGTCGAGGCGCTGCGGGGGCTACGGGTGCTGGCGTTCGCCGGCATCGGCGATCCGGGTCGGTTCGTCGCAACGCTTCAGACCAGTGGCGTCGAGGTGGCGGAGCAGCGCGCGTATCCCGATCACCACCCATTTACGGCCGAGGAACTGGCCGAACTCGCCGCTATCGCCAAGCGCGATGGCCTGACCTTGGTCACCACCGAAAAAGATCTGGCGCGGATCGGCAGCATGCAGCCGTCGCTCGACGTAGAGATCGTGCCGTTTGCCGTGACGCTGGCGTTCGGCGACGAGTCGAAGCTGCGGCTGTTCCTGCTCGACCGGCTCAACGGTGCGCGCGCCGAGAGGCTCTCCGGGCGGCGCTGAATCGCGGCCTCAACCCTTGGGCTGAAACGCGTCCGGATAATGCCGCTTCAGCACGGCTTCGGCCGTGGCGTAGGGCTCCTTGAGATCGACGCTCCAATATTTCAGCTCGTCGAGCGGGATCTGCACCCCGGTGACGGCGCAGCGCACATAGGTGCCGGGCGAGATCACGCGGAAGTCGCCATCGAGATACTGCACCTGGGCTTCGCCAGAACCCGAGAAGCCAAATTTATTCAGCACGGCTGATCTCCTGGAAAACCGCAGGTTGCGGAACGGGGCAACGCTGCGGGTCGATACACCTGACAGATAGAACGGAAGCGCCGCATTGCAAACCGCCGTCCTGTCATGGCGGCGTCGTTTCCCCCGCGGCCAGCGGTGGTCGGCTAGAACAGCGACCCCTGGCCCGCCGGACTTGCCGGCCGCTTGGCCGGTTTGGCCGGCGCTGCCGCCGGCTTGGTGGCCTCGGCCGGCGATCCGCTGTCGCCATCGGCGGTGACGGCGACCCGGCCGTCGGCGAATTCGACACTGAGCCGGGCGCCCGCGGCGACCGATGCGGCGGCGTGCACCGAGCGGCCGTCGGCGTCCCGCACCAGCGCGAACCCGCGCGCCAGCACTCCGCGGTACGATAATGCGGTTAGTAGCTTGCCGGTGGCGTCGACCCGCGCCTGCCGGCGTTCCAGCAGGGTGATCAACGCCCGCCGGGCCCGCTCGGCTAGGCGCTCCAGCCGCTCCTGCTCGCGGGCGATCCGCATCCGCTGCGCCTGCTGATTGGCGAGCTTCGAGGCCTGCAGCCGCACCGCCAGCCCCTCGAACCGCTCCCGGCGGTGCCGCAGCGTGGCGCGGGCACAGCGCTGCAATTGCGTGCCGGCGCTATCGAGCCGGTGGGCGCTGTGCGCCACCTGCGCTCGCAGCACCTTGAGCGTCATGCCGGCCGCCGCAGCGGCGAAGCGGCGGTGATGCGCATGGGTGTTGGCGCGCAGCGCGCGCGGCAGCGAGGCGGCTGCGTTGTCGAGCCGCTGCCGCGGGATCGCCAGCAGGTCGGAGGCGCCGGGCAGGGCACGTGCAGCGGCGCGAAGTTCGTTGCGGCGGAAATCCTGGCAGCGCTGCCAGCTCGACAGCATCCGCCGCGCCAGCCCGCCGACTTCGACGAACAGTTCGGCGCGCACCGGGACGGCCATTTCGGCAGCCGCCGTCGGGGTCGGCGCACGCTTGTCGGCGGCAAAATCGATCAGAGTGACGTCGGTCTCGTGGCCGACCGCCGAGATCAGCGGGATCATGCTGTCGGCCGCGGCCCGGACCACGATCTCTTCGTTGAACGACCACAGATCTTCCAGCGAGCCGCCACCGCGCGCGACGATCAGCAGATCCGGCTGCGGGATCGGCCCATCCGGGCTGAGTTCGTTGAAGCCGCGGATCGCGGCGGCGATCTGTTCGGCCGAGCCTTCGCCCTGCACCCGCACCGGCCACACCAGCACGCGGCGCGGGAAACGGTCTTCCAGGCGGTGCAGGATGTCACGGATCACCGCGCCGGTCGGCGAGGTGACGACGCCGATCACCTCCGGCAGCCACGGCAGCAGCTGCTTGCGCGCCTCGTCGAACAAGCCCTCGGCGGCGAGCTTCTTCTTGCGCTCTTCCATCAGCGCCATCAGCGCGCCGACGCCGGCGGGCTCGAGCGCCTCGATCACGATCTGATATTTCGACGAGCCGGGGTAGGTGGTCAGCTTGCCGGTGGCGATGACCTCGAGGCCTTCCTGCGGCTTGAACCGCATCCGCCCGGCCACGCCCTTCCAGATCACCGCCTCGATCTTGGCGCCCTCGTCCTTCAGCGCGAAATAGCAGTGGCCCGACGAATGCGGCCCGCGAAACCCGGTGATCTCGCCGCGCACCCGGACATGCCCATAGGTGTCCTCGACCGTCCGCTTCAGCGCTTGCGACAGCTCGGAAACGGTGAATTCGCCGACATTGGCGAGGGTTTGGGGGGACTGCAGTCGGGCCATGCGATTCGATCGGAGGTTTGCGGGTGCGGCGGAAGGTAGGGACTTTCGGCCCTGCCGCCAACCCGCGGAAGTCGCCGGTCCGTCATCCGGACATATCCACATCCGCGCCAGCGCGCGTTGCCGGGCGTGTGCCGCGTGTTACACCTCGCGGACCATCCACGGGGCGCACGGTCAGGCTTTCATGAATATTCTCCTTCTCGGCTCGGGCGGGCGCGAACATGCGCTGGCCTGGAAGATCGCGGCCTCGCCGCTGGTCACCAAGCTATGGTGTGCGCCGGGCAATGCCGGGATCGCCCGCGAGGCGACCTGCGTGGCGCTGGACGTCGGCAACCACCAGGCCGTGGTCGAGTTCTGCAAGGCCAATCAGGTCGACTTCGTGGTGGTTGGGCCGGAAGCGCCGCTCGCCGCTGGGATCGTCGACGATCTGGAAGCGGCCGGCATCAAGGCGTTCGGACCGAGCCGCAAGGCGTCGCAGCTCGAAAGCTCCAAGGGCTTCACCAAGGATCTGTGCAAGGCGCACAACATTCCGACCGCTGCCTATGAACGGTTCGGCGATCCGAACGAAGCCAAGGCCTATATCCGTGCCCAGGGCGCGCCGATCGTGATCAAGGCCGACGGTCTTGCCGCCGGCAAGGGTGTCGTGGTGGCGAGCACGCTTGGCGAGGCGGAGGCCGCGATCGACATGATGTTCGGCGGCGGCCTCGGCAATGCCGGCGTCGAAGTGGTGGTCGAGGATTTCCTGGTCGGCGAAGAGGCGTCGTTCTTCGTGCTGTGCGACGGCGAGCACGCGCTGCCGCTGGCCACCGCGCAGGACCACAAGCGCGCCTATGACGGCGACAAGGGGCCGAACACCGGCGGCATGGGGGCGTATTCGCCGGCGCCGGTGATGACCGATGCGATCTGTCAGCAGGCGATGCAGCAGATCATCTATCCGACGCTGAAGGCCATGAAGGCGATGGGGGCGCCGTTCAAGGGCGTGCTGTTCGCCGGGCTGATGATCACCGAGGATGGTCCGCAGCTGATCGAATACAACGTCCGGTTCGGCGATCCGGAATGTCAGGTGCTGATGATCCGAATGAAGGACGATATCGTGCCGGCGCTGCTCGCCTGTGCCGACGGCCAGCTCTCGCATATCAGCCTGCGCTGGCACGACGAGCCGGCGCTGACCGTGGTGATGGCAGCCAAGGGCTATCCGGGCCACTACGAAAAGGGCACCCGCATCGCCGGGCTCGACCGCGCCGAGACGATTCCGGGCGTGCAGATCTTCCACGCCGGCACCGTCGCGTCGGGCGACTGGGTGCTCGCCAATGGTGGTCGGGTGCTTGCCGTAACCGCGTCGGCCAAGACCGTCGCCGAAGCGCAGCGCCGCGCCTACGAGGCGATCGGCGTGATCAACTGGCCCGAAGGCTTCTGCCGCCGCGATATCGGCTGGCAGGCGGTGGCGCGGGAACGGCGAGGGAAGTAGTTGCGTTGTTGACCTCGCGCCGTCATTGCGAGGAGCGAAGCGACGAAGCAATCCAGCTCCGTGCATAGGGCCTCTGGATTGTTTCGCTCCGCTCGCAATGACGGATAACTAACTGAGGGAGAACCGCCGATGCCCGATCTCGCCGACTTGTTTCCGGGCTTCGGCTCGGAATGGATCAACACCTCGTCGGGCCGGATCTTCGCGCGCGTCGGCGGCGACGGGTCGCCGCTGTTGTTGCTGCACGGCTTTCCGCAGACCCATGTGATGTGGCACCGCATCGCGCCGAAGCTGGCCGAGCGGTTCAGGGTGATCGTCGCCGATCTGCCCGGCTACGGCTGGTCCGACATGCCGGAGAGCGACGATCAGCACACGCCCTACACCAAGCGGGCGATGGCCAAGCAGCTGATCGAGGCGATGGAGCAGCTCGGCCACGTGCATTTCGCACTCGCCGGACACGACCGCGGCGCCCGCGTCAGCTATCGGATGGCGCTGGATTCGCCGGGTCGGCTGTCGAAGCTCGCGGTGCTCGATATCCTGCCGACCTACGAATACTGGCAGCGGATGAACCGCGCCTATGCGCTGAAGATCTATCACTGGAGCTTCCTGGCGCAGCCGGCGCCGCTGCCGGAAACCCTGCTCGGTGGCGATCCCGATTTTTACGTGAAGGCCAAGCTGGCGAGCTGGACGCGGGCGGGTGATCTCTCCGCGTTCGATCCGCAGGCCATCGAGCACTACCGCATCGCGTTTGCCGACCCGATGCGGCGGCACGTGATGTGCGAAGACTACCGCGCCGGTGCCTATGCGGATTTCGAGCACGACAAGGCCGATGTCGAAGCCGGCAACAAGATCCCGGTGCCGATGCTGGCGCTGTGGGGCGCTTCCGGCATCGCTCAGTCGGCCGCGACGCCGCTCGATGTCTGGAGAAAGTGGGCGTCCGACGTGGAGGGCGCGCCGATCGAATCCGGGCATTTCCTGCCCGAGGAAGCGCCGGACCAGACCGCCGAGGCGCTGGTGACGTTCTTCAGCGCCGCGCCCTGAAGAACTCCCGCAGCATCGTTGCGGCTTCGCGCTCGCCGACGGCGGAATACACTTCCGGCGCATGATGGCAGGTCGGCTGGCCGTAGAACCGCACGCCGGACTCCACCGCGCCGCCCTTCGGATCGAATGCGCCGAAATACAGCCGCCGAATTCGGGCGAACGAGATCGCACCGGCGCACATCGTGCACGGCTCCAGCGTGACGTAGAGGTCGCAATCGACCAGCCGCTCGCTGCCGACCTTGGCCGCAGCCTCCCGGATTGCCAGCAATTCGGCATGGGCGGTGGGGTCGCGGTCGGTCAGGGTGCGGTTGCCGGCTTTGGCGATCACCACGCCGTCGCGGACGATCACGCAGCCGATCGGCACCTCGCCGGCGGCTCCGGCCGCGGCCGCCTCGGCCAGCGCCAATTCCATGAAAGTGGAAGCCGTCATCGTCGTTCTTGGCTCGTCTCGACCCGAAAACTCTGCTAGGAGACCGACTTCAGCAAAAGTGGATGGCTGTTTTGCGTGACCATGCGCGTTTCAATCGGAGCGCGCGGCCTGCGAGCCGTTCCCGACTGCCTGAGCCCCATTTCGTGTTTCGATAGAAAGACCAGTCATGCCCCGCGACACCCGTAAAGACAACGATTCTGCGCGCGGCCGCCGCGACCGGCAGGGCAGCAAAGGCGGTTTCGGCGGCAAAGCCGGACCCGGTGGCAAGGGAGCGTTCGGCGGCAAGGGCCGCTCGGGCGCGGCCCGGGGACCCGAGAAGAAGTTCGCCAAGCGCGCCGCCGAAGGCGCCGGCGAGGCCCGTGGCGAGAAGAGCTACGCCAAGAAGTCGTTCGGCGGCGATGCCAAGCGCTCGTCGTTTGGCGGCGAGGGCAAGCGGCCCTATGCCAATCGCGACGGTGCCGCGCCGCGCCGCGACTTTTCCGACCGCCCGCGCCGCGAAGACGGTGATGCGCCGCGTCCCCGCTTCAGCCGCGACGATAGGCCCGCGCGCAGCGGCGGCGATCGTGCCGAGCGGGGGCCGCGCAAGGAGTTCGGTGACCGCCCCAAGCGCGACTTCAGCGATCGCCCGAAGCGGGATTTCGGTGATCGGCCGAAGCGCGACTTCAGTGATCGCCCCAAGCGCGATTTTGCTGATCGACCGAAGCGGCCATTCCAGCGTGACGGCGAGGCCGGCCGCGACCGCGGTGACGAGAAGTCGTGGCGGGCCCGCGAGGATCGGCCGGCGCGTGCCGGCGGCGATCGGGACCGCAAGTTCGACAAGGGCGGCTTCGACAAGCCGCGGTTCTCGAAATCGCGGGACGACAAGCCGCGCTTCGATCGGGATCGGGAAGACAAGCCGCGGCTCGACAAGGCTCGCGGCGACAAGCCCAGGTTCGATCGTGGTGAGCGCTCGGATCGTCCGGAACGCGGCGGCGACCGGCCGAAATTCTCGCGCCCCCGCGACGGCGAGCGCGGCGAGCAGCGTCCGTTCCGCGAGCGCAGCTTCGATCGTCCGCGCGAGGATCGTCCGCGGAGTGACCGTCCCCGCAGCGACCGTCCGCGTGAGGATCGCCCGCAGCGCGACCGCGCCGCCAAGCACGGCGACTGGCATGAGCATCCGCGCAGCGAAGGCCGCGGCTTCGATCGTCCCCGCAAGGGGCGGGACGAGGAGCGCGGCTTCGATCGTCCGCGCCGCGACAATGAGGACGACAGCAGGGTCTTCGCCAAGCGTCCGGCGTTCGGCGGCCGCGGCGCGTTCCGCAAGCAGGATCCGGCAGCGGCCAAGCGTAAGCCGGCAGCTCCCGCGAAGTCCGACAAGGCCGGCGAGCGCATCGCCAAGGTGGTGGCGCGCGCCGGGCTGTGCTCGCGCCGTGATGCCGAGACGTGGATCACGGAAGGCCGTGTCACCGTCAATGGCAAGGTGATCGATTCACCGGCGCTCGACGTCAAAGCCAGCGACGTCATCACCATCGACGGCAAGCCGTTGCCGGAGCGCGAGCGCACGCGGCTGTTCCTGTATCACAAGCCGCGCGGGCTGATGACGACGCACAGCGATCCGGAAGGCCGGCCGACGGTGTTCGATAATCTGCCCGAAGGCCTGCCGCGGCTGATCTCGATCGGCCGCCTCGACTTCAACACCGAGGGCCTGCTGCTGCTCACCAATGACGGCGGCCTGGCGCGCGCGCTCGAACTGCCCGAGACCGGCTGGCTGCGGCGCTACCGCGTCCGCGCCCACGGCGAAATCACCCAGGCCCAGCTCGATGAATTGCAGAACGGCATCGAGGTCGACGGCGTGCAGTATGGCCCGATCGAGGCCAAGCTGGAGCGCGATCAGGGCGCCAATGTCTGGCTGGTGTTCGCGATCCGCGAGGGCAAGAACCGCGAAGTCCGCAACGTGCTGGCGCATCTCGGCCTCGAAGTGAACCGGCTGATCCGCGTCTCCTACGGCCCGTTCCAACTGCTCGAACTGGGCGAAGGCGAGGTCGACGAGGTCAAGACCCGCGTACTGCGCGATCAGCTCGGCGAGAAGGTGATTGCGCTCGCCGGCTGCGACTTCGCCGGCCCGTCGCCGAGCGAGACCAAGCCGAAGCCGCGCGCCGGCAAGGTCGTGTCCGCCGAGGAGTGGGCGGTGGCTGAGGCTGCACCCGCGCCGAAGAAGATGATTACCAAGCGCGGCGCGGTCGAAGATCGCAAAGGCCGCAAGGTCAAGGTCGAACGCACCGCCAGCGAAGGCGGCAATCGCCCGCTGTCGCGCGGCCCCGCCCGCCGTTACCACGGCAAACGCGACGCCGCGCCGCGGGACGAGTGAGTTCGAACGAGTTAGTTATTGCCCGATGCGGATCTTCAACAACAGCCGTCATTCCGGGGCGCGAGCGCAGCTCGCGAGCCCGGAATCCATAAACACCGCCGGGATTATGGATTACGGGCCTGCGCCCCAAAGGGGCGCATCCCGGAATGACGAACGCGAAAGTCTATGCCGCAGCGGAGCCGCTTCATGCGCGTGATCGGCGGACGGCTGCGGGGGCGCAATCTGGTGGCGCCGACGTCGCAGGATATTCGGCCGACGGCGGACCGGTTGCGCGAGTCGGTGTTCAACATCCTGATGCACGCCTACGAGAATCCGCTGCTCGATGCGCGGGTGCTCGACCTGTTCGCCGGCACCGGCGCGCTCGGCATCGAGGCATCGTCGCGCGGCGCCAAATTCGTGCTGTTCGTCGACAACGGCGCCGAGGCGCGCGCATTGCTGCGCGCCAATGTCGAGGCGCTCGGGCTCGGCGGTGTCAGCAAAGTATATCGCCGCGACGCCGCCAATCTCGGGCCGGCGCATCCGGTCGAACCGTTCGGCGTCGCGTTCCTCGATCCGCCGTACCGCAAGCAGCTTGCGGAGGCTTCACTGGCGTCGCTGCGCGACGGCGGCTGGCTGCTGCCGGGCGCGCTGGTGATCGTCGAGGAAGCCAAGGATGCCGGCTTCACCGCGCCAGCCGGCTACACCGAACTCGACCGCCGCGGCTATGACGACACCGAGTTCACGTTCCTGCGGTTCGGGACGGACGCGTAGTAATGCCGCTTGTATTGAGCAAGCGTCTCTCTCGTCATTCCGGGGCGCGCGCAGCGCGAATCCGGAATCCATAACCCCTGTGCTTGTTGGTGCAACCAAGCGTCGCCACGCTCGGCCCTACTGCGAGTCCAGGGGCTATGGATTCCTGTATCTGCGAGGTGCTGGTGCATAGTCAGCACGACGGAGGCCGCTCGGTAGATTCCCGGCCGATCATCTCGCCGTAACCCGGTGCGGGCGCCTCTGTCGGTGTTGCTTGATCGAACAGTCGCACGGGCATTGCCGTTGCGGTGATCGCCCGCATACAGGACCGATGCCCATGACGATTGCAGTGCCGCTTGCGGTTGCGGCCGGCGTCGATGCCGGCCAACGTTTCCTCGATGTCGCGCTGGCTCCGTCGGGCCAGACCTTCCGGATGCCTAATCTGGCCGATGGCATCGCCGAGATCATCGCCCGCCTCGAACGCTCCGGCGTCAGGCGGGTGGTTCTGGAGGCGATCGGTCCCTATGCCGAACCGCTGGTCAAAGCGCTTTCGGTCGCCGGCTTCGAAGTCGGCATCGTCAATCCGCGCCGGATCAAGGCGTTCCGCGAGGCCGAAGGCGGTCGCGCCAAGACCGACAGGCTGGACGCGCGACTGATTGCGCGCTTCGCTCTCACTATGCCCGAGACCCTGCGCCCCCTGCCGACCGACACCCAACTCGAGCTGAAGGCGTTGTCGCTCCGACGCCGCCAGCTCACCGAGATGATCGCGATGGAGAAGACCCGGATGAAGCAGGTCCGCGGCACGCTCCTGCTCGATAGTCATCGGGCCGCGATCGCCGCGTTGTCGGCGCAGTGCCAAGCCATCGAGGCCGAACTCGCCAGGCGCATCGGCGACGACGCCGAACTCCGCCGCGTCCTTCACATCCTCAAATCGATCCCCGGCATCGGCGAACGGGTGGCTACGCTCCTCATCACCGACCTACCCGAACTCGGCCAGCGCGATCGCAAGGCCATCGCCAGCCTCGCAGGGCTCGCGCCCCACGTCAGCCAATCCGGCGCAGCGCCGCCTCGCGCCGCCATCGCCGGCGGACGTCCTTGCGTTCGCGCCGCCCTCTACATGGCCGCCCTGGTCGCCGCCCGCCACCACCCCAAGCTCCGCGACGACTACAACGCCCTTCGCCTGCAAGGAAAACCCGGAAAGGTCGCGCTCATCGCAATCGCCCGAAAACTGCTCGTCACAGCCAACGCACTCGTCAAAGCCGACACGCCATATCAAGGTAAGACCCTTGACACATGAGACAGTCGCCGGGTTCACGCGCTACGCGCGTGCCCCGGAATGACGTGGAGAGATGTTGCGATGGGCAAGAGTTACAAATCCGCCGCGGCGATCCAGAACACTTCGGCTTCGGAGTCTTCGCTGTCGAGCCACAGCAGCGGGAGCTGCGGGAATTCGTCTTCGATCTGCGGCCGGCAGCGGCCGACTTCGCACAGCAGGCCGCCGTCCGGTGTCAAATGATCCTTCGCCTCGGCGAGGATGCGGCGGATGATCGTCAGACCATCGTCGCCGCCGTCGAACGCCATCGCCGGTTCGGCGCGGCACTCGGCAGGCAGGCTCGCCATTCCGTCGGCGTCGACGTAAGGCGGGTTGGTGATGATCAGGTCGTAACGCTCGTCGCCGAGCGGGCCGAACAGGTCGCCGTGATACAGGCTGACGCGATCGTCGAGCCGGTGTTCGGCGACATTGCGGGTCGCGACCGCGAGCGCGTCCTTCGACAGGTCGACGGCGTCGACCGTCGCGTTCGGGAAGGCGTAGGCGGCGAGGATTGCAAGGCAGCCCGAACCGGTGCAGAGGTCGAGCACGCGCTCGACCGCCTCCGGCGTATCGATCAGCGAGGTGTCGCCGCCGTCGAAATGCGAGTCCAGCAGTTCGCCGATGTAGGAGCGTGGCACGATCACCCGCTCGTCGACATAGAACGGCACGCCGCGCATGTAGATCTTGTTCACCAGATACGCCGCCGGCAGCCGCGCGGCGATCCGGCGCTCGATCAGGCCGAGGATCGCGGCAGCTTCACGCGCAGTGACGCGGGCGGAGGCGAACATCTCGAACTGATCGGGATGCAGATGCAGCGTCTCGCCGATCAGGAATACGGCTTCGGCGATCGGATCGGTGGTGCCGTGCGCGAACACCACGCCAGCTTCGGCGAAGCGGCTGACCGCGTAGCGGACGAAATCGAGCAGCGTCACCAATTCGCCCGGCGCCACCTTCGGCGGCTTGGCGGCCGCGGCCTTGGACAGGGCGGCGCCGCGCCTGGCCGGCTTGGCCTTGGCGGGGTTCGCCGTCGGTGCTTTCGGTTTGCCCGCCTTCTTGGTTTTCGCGGTCGCCTTCTTCGCCATCAATCCTTGCTCCATCGCGCCAGCGCGGCGTCGTCGCGGCTGTGCGCCTCGACCCAACGCGACTCGCCGGAGCGCTCCTCGCGCTTCCAGAACGGCGCGTTGGCCTTGAGATAGTCCATCAGAAATTCCGCCGCCGCGAACGCCGCCTGGCGATGCGTCGAGGCGGTCAGCACCAGCACGATGTTGTCGCCCGGCACCAGCCGGCCGACGCGGTGGATGATCGTCAGCGCGGTGATCGGCCAGCGTTTGATCGCCTCATCGGCGCGGCGCTGGATCTCCTCCTCGGCCATGCCGGGATAGTGCTCCAGCGTCAGCGCCGCGACGGTGTCGTCGCCTTCGACGCCGCGGCAAAGGCCGGTGAACGACACCACCGCGCCGATGTCGGTGCGGCCCTTCGTCATCGCCGCAGTCTCGGCGGCGAGATCGAAATCGGCATCCTGAATACGGATGGTCACCGGAACGGTCATTGGATCATCCCGTGCGTTGCGCCGGCTCAGCCGCCGGTCATCGGCGGGAAGAATGCGACCTCGCGCGCGCCCTGGATCGGCGTCTCGGCGCGGACATGGGCGCGATCGATCGCGGCGCGGATCACGCCGGGCTTTTCGAATGCCAGCGCATAGCCGTCGCCGCGCGCCGCCAGCCAGCCGATCAGGTCGGCGACCGTCGCCACCGCCGGCGGCGGTTCGACGGTCTCTTCGTCGACGCCGATCCGCTCGCGCACCCAGGCGAAATACTTCACCTTCATGCCTGATCCTCTTCGATCAGATGGTGGATGCCGGCGCGGAAATAGTCGTAGCCGGTGTACATCGTCAGCAGCGCCGACAGCCACAGCAGCGAGACGCCGATCTCGGTGGTGAACGGCAGCACCTCGTCGCCGGCTTCGCCTGCGAGCAGGAAGCCGATCGCGACCAGCTGAGCCGTGGTCTTCCACTTCGCCAGCCGCGTCACCGGCACGCTGACGCGGAGCGCGGCGAGATATTCGCGCAGCCCCGACACCAGGATCTCGCGGCACAGAATCACGATGGCGGCCCACAGCGTCCAGCCGTGGATGATGCTGTCGGCGGCGAGCATCAGCAGGCAGGATGCTACCAGCAGCTTATCGGCGATCGGATCGAGCATCCGGCCGAAGGCGGACTGCTGATCCCAGATCCGGGCGAAATGGCCGTCGAGAAAATCGGTGATCGCCGCGGCGATGAACACCGCCAGGGCCACCCAGCGCAGCGCCAGCGGACCGCCGAGGATCGACTGCGCGAAGATGCAGCCGACAACCACCGGGATCGCCGCGATGCGGGCATAGGTGAGGATGTTCGGAAGCGTCAGCGACGTCTTCGTTCCCCGCACCGGCGCTCTCGTCGAGACGTTGTTCATCGTGACTTACCAATACTGCCCGCGACGGAAGGTCAACCTCCGACCCGGCTGCTCTCGTTCCGTATCAGGAAAAGGTGAAATCCGCATTGGGCGCAGCCGCCTTCGGCGCCGCCGACTTTGGTCGGGGGCTGCCGGTGTGTCAGTCCGGACGGGCATGGAAAAACTCGAAGATTCGCTTGGCGCTTTCGGCGCTGATGCCGGGAACCTTGCCGAGGTCGGCGATCGAGGCCCGTTCGATTTCCTTCAGCGTTCCGAAATGCAGCAGCAGCGCGCGCTTGCGGGTCGGGCCGATGCCGGGGATTTCCTGCAGGCCGGCTTCGCGGATGTCCTTCTTGCGCAGCGTGCGATGCGACCCGATCACGAAGCGATGCGCCTCGTCGCGCAGTCGCTGGATGAAATACAGCACCGGGTCGCGCGGCTCGAGCTTGATGGCGTCGCGGTCCGGCAGGAACAGCGTCTCACGTCCGGCGTCCCGGTCCGGTCCCTTGGCGACGCCGAGCAGGGTGACCTGGTCGGTCAGGCCGATGCCGGACAGCGCTTCGCGCGCGGCGTTGAGCTGGCCGCGGCCGCCGTCGATGATCACAAGGTCCGGCCACTGCGGGACGTCGTCGTCCTTCGGCTTGGCGGCGTCGCCTTCGGTCTGTGAGCTCACCAGCCGCTTGAACCGTCGCTGCAGCACCTCGCGCATCATCGCGTAGTCGTCGCCCGGCGTCAGGCCCTCGGAGCGGATGTTGAACTTGCGGTACTGGTTCTTGATAAAGCCGTCCGGGCCGGCGACGATCATCGCGCCGACCGCGTTGGTGCCCTGAATATGGCTGTTGTCGTACACCTCGATCCGCTGCGGCACCTTTGGCAGGCCGAGCGTGGCGGCGAGATTTTCGAGCAGCCGCGCCTGGGTCGCGGTGTCGGCAAGCTTGCGGCCGAGCGCTTCGCGCGCGTTGGTCTGGGCGTGGGCGACCAGTTCCTTCTTCTCGCCGCGCTTCGGCACCGTGATCTCGACCTTGTGGCCGGCCTTGACGCACAGCGCGTCGGCCAGCAACTCGGCCTCTTCGATCTCGTGCGACAGCAGGATCAGCTTCGGCGGCGGCTTGTCGTCGTAGAACTGAGCCACGAACGCGCCGAGCACTTCGGCCGGCGTGAACGACTTCTCGGCGCGCGGGAAGTAGGCGCGGTTGCCCCAGTTCTGGCCGGTGCGGAAGAAGAACACCTCGACGCAGGAGTAGCCGCCGTCCTGGTGGATGGCGAACACGTCGGCTTCCTCGACGGTGCGCGGATTGATGCCCTGCTGGGACTGGATCGCCGACAGCGCAGCGAGACGGTCGCGGTACAGCGCCGCCGTCTCGAACTCCAGCTCCTCCGAGGCCTTCTCCATCTCGGCCGCCAGCAGCTGCTTCACCGCCCGGCTGCGGCCGGACAGGAAGTCGGTCGCCTCGCGCACCAGCTCGCTGTAGCCGGGGAAGTCGACCTCTCCGGTGCACGGGCCGGCGCAACGCCGGATTTGATACAGCAGGCAGGGCCGGGTCCGGCTTTCGAAGAACGAGTCGGTGCAGGATCGCACCAGGAACGCCCGCTGCAGCGCCGTGATGGTGCGGTTGACCGCGCCGGCGGAGGCGAACGGACCGAAATACCGTCCCGGCCGGCTCTGCGCGCCGCGATGCTTGAGGATCTGCGGCGCCCAGTGGTCGCCGGTGATCAGGATGTAGGGAAACGACTTGTCGTCGCGGAGCTGGACGTTGAAGCGCGGCCGCAGCTGCTTGATCAGATTGGCTTCGAGCAGCAGCGCCTCGGTCTCGGTCGTGGTCGAGATCACCTCGACCTCGACGGTGAGGGCGATCATCCGGGCGATCCGCAGCACCTGGCCGGTCGGCCGGGCGTAGGACGCCAGCCGCTTCTTCACGTTCTTGGCCTTGCCGACATAGAGCACGTCGCGCTCGGCGTTCAGCATCCGGTAGACGCCCGGCGAGGTCGGGGCGAGCCGCACCGCGCGCGCGATCGCCGAGCGGCCCACCGCCATCGGGCCAGCACCGGGCTGCGCGGCTGCGTCGGCCTCGGTCTCGTCTTC
The DNA here is from genome assembly GCF_039642825.1 of Rhodopseudomonas sp. P1. Classification (NCBI taxonomy): domain Bacteria; kingdom Pseudomonadati; phylum Pseudomonadota; class Alphaproteobacteria; order Hyphomicrobiales; family Nitrobacteraceae; genus Rhodopseudomonas; species Rhodopseudomonas sp. P1. Next base: position 1,323,229 of record NZ_CP088006.1, read on the forward strand.
GGCCTCCGGCAGGCGTGCCTCGTCGTCTTCCTCGACCGCCAGCTCCGCAGTGGCGGTGTCGATGTCCTGGGGGCCGGCATCCGGGCGCGCGCCGGCGGCGGGCGCCGGGGCCACGGGAGAGGCGGTATCGAGCGGTGGTTCGGCCGCGGCCGCAGGCGGCTCGGCGGGATCATGAATCATGGCGGCCCCAACCTATGCGCTCGCTTCCGCGGTTGCCAGCACAGGGCCTCGGCGGAACCGGGGCCGCGGGAAATTCCGCTGTCTTGCCATGGTGTTGCCGCGAAGGCCGGGAAGTAAGATTTTGTTAACAATGCGCGCCGGATCGGTCCGCGGGTTAAGAACCGTTTAACTTAAAACTCTCGATAAATTCGACGGGAAAAGAGAGGAAAGCCGTAACCATTCGGGACATTTTCCCATCGGCCGCGGGAGGCCGATGACCGGACGCAGACTGCGCCGCCGCTGGCGCGGGCGGGTCGTCGAGGAGAGTAAGATGCGTAAAGTTACACTGGCAGCGGCGGCCGTGATCGCCGCAAGCGTGTCGACGGCTCAGGCGGCCGACATGGGCTACTACCGGTCGAATGCGCCCTATACGGTCAACCAGCCGCTCAACGCTTTCAGTTGGGCCGGCCCCTATCTCGGCGGCAACCTCGGCTACTCCTGGGGCAACGTCACCAACAACATCACCAAGCCGTCGGGCTTCTCCGGCGGCGTGCAGGGCGGCTACAACTGGCAGTCCGGCAACATCGTGTTCGGTCTCGAGGGCGATATCCAGTTCTCGACCGCGGACGACACTTTCGCGCAGTACAAGTTCTCGAACCCGTGGTTCGGCACCGGCCGTGGCCGCATCGGCTACGCGATGAACGACGTGCTGATCTATGCCACCGGCGGTCTGGCGTTCGGCCAGCTCAAGGGCCAGAACGTGTTCGCCTCGGAAAGCCACAGCTCTGCGGGCTGGACGGTCGGTGCCGGCGCCGAATTCGCCTTCGCGCCGAAGCTGAGCGCCAAGGTCGAGTACCTGTACATGAGCCTGTCGACCAGCAACTTCTTCATCACCGGCATGCCGAACGGCTACAACGCCGGGTTGGTCCGCGCCGGCATCAACTATCACTTCTAAGCCGCGCCTCATCGTCGCGACCAAAACCTTTGCGAACAAGGTTCGCGAAGCAGCCTTCGAGACCAAGAAACTTGGATCATCCACTCCCGGCCGGTTTTCCGGCCGGGATTTTCTTTATCAGTGGCCGCATTCGTGGTCGCAGCGCCGGCTTATCTGCAGACGCAGTGCGCCGCCGGCAGGCTCTGCCGCCTAAGCGTCGCGTGATGTGGTTTGCGAAAGGAGCTGTTGCGAAGGCCGCGCTTTGTAAAATGCTGCAAGTCGGCAGCAAGCGAAACGCCATCGCTTCGGGAAGGAGCGTCCGCGTGATGCCCGCGTCGCCCATGCCCGAACTCACTGCGCGCTACCTAACGGCACGCGCCAGCGTCGTTGCGCCCCGTCCCAACCCGTGCAGCGCCGCCGCGACGCTGCAGCTTTCCGAGCCGATTACGGCGAGATCACCAAGTTGACCGCCTTGGGGCCTTTGCCCTTCTTGTCAGGCTCCACTTCGAATGAAATACGCTGTCCCTCGGTCAAGTCTTTCAAGCCGGCCCGTTCGACTGCGGTAATGTGCACGAACACATCGCGGCCACCGTCATCGGGCTTGATGAAGCCGTAGCCGCGCTCGCCGTTGAAGAACTTCACCGTTCCCGTCATTGCCATTCCGGAAACTCCTCCCAGCATGCTTTCCGACGCGCGCCGGCGCATCGGTGCGACCTGGCATTTCGCTGCCGGATAGCTTGGCCGAGAGCGGGACCTGCTACTGACTGCGGGTCCAATCAAAATACGCTTTGAGGCCTTGTCACTCCGCCGCCCCCATTCGCGGAAGCGGAACGTAAAGCCAGTCCAATGAAACTAGCATAATACGGAATTTAGCGGATTGCCTACGGTCGAGTTGCGACTTTTCGCAAGCTGTTGGGGGCAGCCAATGAGTAATCAAGACTTCGGGAATTCGAGACGGTAACGACCGACCCCACCAAGGCCGAGCGGACGCTCCAGCTCGGGGAGAACGGTTCTCAGCTCATCGGCCAGCGTCCAGGGCGGGTTGACGATCAGCAGGCCGGTCGACGTCAGCGGTCCATCGGACTGCTGCGGCGCCACGCTGAACTCAAGCCGCAGGCACTTGCCTTCGCCGCCCGCGGCGGCGGTCTCGGCCACGGCAGCCGCCAGCGCCTCGGTGGCGCGGCGGTTCTTGACCGGGTACCACAGCAGATACACGCCGGTCGGCCACTTGGCGTGGGCGGCGGCGAACTTGGCGGCCATCTGCTCGAACTCGTCCTTGCGCTCGAATGGCGGGTCGATCAGCACCAGCCCGCGCCGCTCCTTTGGCGGCACGTAAGCGGTGAGTCCGGTCCAGCCGTCGAGATCGACCACCCGGCCCTGCGGGTCGTGGCGCAGCGCCGCGATCAGGTGCTTGCGCGCCACCGGTTCGAGCTCGCAGGCCACCAGGCTGTCCTGGGGGCGGAGCAGGGCGCGGGCGATCAGCGGCGAGCCCGGATAGGCGGTGAGCTCGCGCTGCGGGTTGAACGCCCGGACGATATCGAGATAGGGCGCGATCAGCGCGTAGGCCTCGTCGGAAAACCGCGCCTGCAGCACCCGGGCGATCCCGGTCGCCCATTCGCCGCCGCGGCGGGCCTCTTCGCTGGTTAGGTCGTACAGGCCGGCGCCGGCGTGGGTATCGATCACCCGGAAGGCGGCCGGCTTGTCGTGCAGGTACGTCAGGATGCGGACCAGCACGAGGTGTTTGATGACGTCGGCGAAATTTCCGGCGTGGAAAGCGTGGCGATAATTCATGGCCCGTCCCCTAGCAGGGCGCGGCCTGCGCCGCCATGGTTTGGCGACCCGGACGCCAGCCCCGTACGACTACGAGGCCGGCCCGGTTCCAAATCCTGCGACTTTTCAAGTAGTTTGGCCGCGCTGGGCGATTTGGCCGCAGAAGCCCAATTAACGCGCTGTTTAACCCCCGATGCTAGTTCTTGCTTTGCGAAAGACCGGCGGTTGTACGCCAGGGCTTTCAAGAGAACCTGCGTTAGCCGGCCGGTCGGGCGGTGGTCGAGCCACCCTGCGGCGCCTTGGGGAGTTGAAGATGGCGGTTGATTTGTCGATGTCGGTTTTGGTGGTGGACGATTACAGCACCATGATCCGGATCATTCGTAATCTTCTCAAGCAGCTTGGTTTTGAGAATATCGATGACGCCAGCGACGGCTCGGCAGCGCTCGCCAAGATGCGCACCAAGAAGTACGGCCTGGTGATCTCCGACTGGAACATGGAGCCGATGACCGGCTACGACCTGCTGAAGGAAGTCCGCGCCGATCCGAACCTGTCGCAGACCCCGTTCATCATGATCACGGCGGAATCGAAGACCGAGAACGTGATCGCGGCCAAGAAGGCGGGCGTCAACAACTACATCGTCAAGCCGTTCAACGCGGCGACGCTGAAGACCAAGATCGAGGCGGTGTTCCCGGATCACGTCGCGGCGTAAGCCGACCAACCCTTCGTCTTCCGCACAGCTTTCCGACGCGCTCCTCATCGAGGGGCGCGTTTGTTTTTTTGCAGCAGGCGAGGCTCAGCCTTCGGCGAAGCGCTTGGTGAACAGCGCGACGTCGACCAGACCGCGGGCGTGGCGGCCGTCGCCGACCTTGCGGTCGCCGAGGAACGAGGCGACGTCGAACCGGATCACCCGGCGCTCCACCGCACTCACCACCGCCGTGGTCCGCACCGTCTGGCCGACGAAGGCCGGCGCCAAATGGCGGATGTCGACCTCGCTGCCGACCGTCACCCAGCCTTGGGGAAGCTTCGGCGCGATCGCGTCGCCCGAGGTCATTTCCATCACCAGGATCATCATCGGGGTCGCGAACACCGCCGGCATCGACGGCACGAAATGCTGCACGGTGATGTCCTGCGTCACCGTGGTGAGCCGCTCGGCGCTCAAGCCGACGGTGATGAAGTCGCGTGCGTCCATTCGCAGTCTTCCTTGCTAATTGCCCCGCCGCACTCTCGTCATTCCGGGGCGCCGCGTGAGCGGCGAACCCGGAATCCAGAAGTGATCAGCCGACCATTCAACAGCGCGAGATTCCGGGTTCGCTCACGTCGTGAGCGCCCCGGAATGACGATGGATGGGACAGGATGACCTACTTGCCCTGCGCCGCCTTGCGCTCGACGAAGGTCTTGCCGCCCTTCATCTTGTTGGTGAGCGGGGCTTCGTTGATCTGAATCACCACGTCTTCGGCGGCGACGCCAAGATGCGTCACCAGCGCCTGGGTGATGTCGCGCATCATCCCGGCCTTCTGCTCGTCGGTGCGGCCAGCGGCCATGTTGACGGTGATCTCAGGCATCGGTGGTTTCTCCCTTTGCTACAATGTTTTTCTTCTCGTCATTCCGGGGCGCGCGAAGCGCGAACCCGGAATCTCGCAGCGGTCCAAACCTCGGGGTTCCGGGTTCGCTCGCTGCGCGAGCGCCCCGGAATGACGACTAACTCCAGCTCACCCCGCGGCGCTGCAGCAGCTCCTGCACCTTGACGACCAGTTCGTCTTCCTTGCAGGAGAACTGCGCCTCGGCCTGCTTCTTCAAATACTCGTCGCGGTCCTTTTCCAGCGACGCCAGCTCGGCGCCCAGAATGAGGTCCTTGATCTGCACGATGCCCTGCTGCTTCTCGTCCGAGCCTTGGATGATGGCGCAGGGCGAGTTGCGCTTGTCGGCGTATTTCATCTGCTGGCCGAGCGAGTGCTTGGGATTGCCCAAGTACAATTCCGCCCGGATGCCGGCTTTGCGAAGCGTGGCGACCATCTTCTGGTAGCCGGCGATCTCGCCGCCGAACACGGTGACCACGACGGGGCCGGGCTGCGGTTTGTTATCGAGCTGGCCGATCAGCGTCAGCGCCGCCTGCAGCCGCGACACGCCGATCGAGAATCCGGTCGCCGGCACCGGCTCGCCGCGGAAGCGCGATACCAAGCCGTCATAGCGCCCGCCGCCGCCGACCGAGCCGAACCGAATTGGGCGACCCTTCTCGTCCTTGGTCTCGAGCAGCAGTTCGACCTCGAACACAGGGCCGGTGTAGTACTCGAGGCCGCGGACAACAGAGCCGGATAGCTCGATACGATCATTGTAGCCTTCGCTTTCAAACAGCGAAGCCATTTGACGAAGTTCTTCAATTCCTGACGACGAAGTTGGATTTCGTCCCTGTGGTAAATCCAATAAATCCAAGAACATTCGATAGTCTTGAACGAGGTAGTGGTCTCCATCCTTATGGTAGCTGGGAGTCGGATGCACCGTTCGAACATTTGCTTCGGTCGTGAAATATCCGAGGATGGCGTCTTGCTGATACTCGGTGAGATGGGCTCCTTTCGTAAAGTCGCCTTTCCCTTCTTCACCCCCGTCCCAACGCCCCTCCCCGAGGAGCTTGCGGATCTCCGGGATCGGGAACTTATCTAGCTTGTCAATTGCCCGAAGCACGGTGAGCCGACGGCCGAGATTTGCATCACCGCCTAAGCCGATGTTTTCTAAGACGCCGTCAAAAATCTTGCGATTATTCACCTTCACCACGTAGCTGCCGCGCGGGATGCCGAGCGCTTCCATGGTGTCGGCGGCCATCATGCACATTTCGGCGTCGGCCGCGGCGGTCGGTGCGCCGACGGTGTCGGCGTCGAACTGCATGAACTGGCGGAAGCGGCCGGGGCCGGGCTTTTCGTTGCGGAACACCCAGCCGAACCGGTAGCTGCGATACGGCTTCGGCAAGCTATCAAAGTTCTCGGCGACGTAGCGCGCCAGCGGCGCGGTGAGGTCGTAGCGCAGGCTGATCCACTGCTCGTCGTCGTCCTGCAGCGAGAACACGCCCTCGTTGGGGCGGTCCTGATCGGGCAGGAACTTGCCGAGCGCGTCAGTGTATTCGAACGCCGGAGTCTCCACCGGCTCGAAGCCGTAGCGTTCGTACACCTCGCGGATCTTCTCCACCATCGCGCGCGTCGCCGCGATTTCGGCAGGCCCGCGATCGGCGAGGCCGCGCGGCAGCCGGGCGCGCAGTTTCGAGGGTTTTTTCGGTTTCTCAGCCATGATCGCCTTTCAACTCAGGGCCGGGTTGGTACCAGCCGGTGCCCTTTGCAGCAAGGTTGGGTTGTGTGATCCAGCGCAAATCCCTCGCCGCCGGGGTCCATTAACAGATGGATGCCCCACGGAAATTTGCTGGCTCGCGGCGTTCCCGTAGGGGCGTGAAGCTGATACCGTGCCGCGCCTTTCACCCCCGGCCGCGCAGTGCATGAGGAGCGCCATGTTAGACAAGATCAAGCCCACGTCCGCCGTCAACGCGCCGAACGATCTCAACGCGTTCTGGATGCCGTTCACCGCGAACCGGGCCTTCAAGCGCGCGCCGAAAATGGTCGTGGGTGCCGAGGGCATGCACTACATCACCGCCGATGGCCGCAAGATCATCGACGCCGCTTCGGGCATGTGGTGCACCAATGCGGGCCATGGCCGCAAGGAAATCGCCGAAGCCATCAAGGCGCAGGCCGACGAACTCGACTTCTCGCCGCCGTTCCAGTTCGGCCAGCCGAAGGCATTCGAGCTCGCCAGCCGGATCGCCGATCTGGCGCCGGAAGGCCTCGACCACGTGTTCTTCTGCAATTCGGGCTCGGAAGCCGGCGACACCGCGCTGAAGATCGCGGTCGCCTATCAGCAGATCAAGGGCCAGGGCTCGCGTACCCGCCTGATCGGCCGCGAGCGCGGCTATCATGGCGTCGGCTTCGGCGGCACCGCGGTCGGCGGCATCGGCAACAACCGCAAGATGTTCGGCCCGCTGCTCAACGGCGTCGACCATCTGCCTGCGACCTATGATCGCGACAAGCAGGCCTTCACCATCGGCGAGCCGGAATACGGCGCGCATTTCGCCGATGCGCTCGAAGGCCTCGTCAACTTGCACGGCGCCAACACCATCGCGGCGGTGATCGTCGAGCCGATGGCCGGCTCCACCGGCGTGCTGCCGGCGCCGAAGGGCTATCTCAAGCGCCTGCGCGAAATCACCAAGAAGCACGGCATCCTGCTGATCTTCGACGAGGTCATCACCGGCTACGGCCGCCTCGGCTACGCCTTCGCGTCCGAACGCTACGGCGTCACCCCGGACATGATCACCTTCGCTAAGGGCGTCACCAATGGTGCGGTGCCGATGGGCGGCGTGATCACCTCGGCCGAGATCCACGATGCGTTCATGACCGGTCCCGAGCACGCGGTCGAGCTGGCTCACGGCTATACCTATTCGGCGCACCCGCTGGCCTGCGCGGCCGGCATCGCCACCCTCGACATCTACCGCGACGAGAAGCTGTTCGAGCGCGCCAAGGCGCTGGAGCCGAAGTTCGCCGAGGCGGTGATGTCGCTGAAGTCGGCCCCGAATGTAGTCGACATCCGCACCGTCGGCCTGACCGCCGGTATCGACCTCGCCCCGATCACGGATGCGGTCGGCAAGCGCGGCTTCGAAGCGATGAATGCGGGCTTCCACGACCACGAGCTGATGCTGCGGATCGCCGGCGACACCCTGGCGCTGACCCCGCCGCTGATCCTCAGCGAGGACCACATCGGCGAGATCGTCGACAAGGTCGGCAAGGTGATCCGCGCGGTCGCCTGATTCTGCCCGATATCCCCTTGGGACGGCGGACGAATCCAGTGGACTCGTCCGCCGAATCGACAAAGATGGCGGATCGGCAGGCAACCACCGGCTTAAATGATCCGCATCTCGACCATTTTCATCGCCGTCTGCATGGTGCTGATCGCCACCTCGCTCGGCATGGTGGTGTATGCGGTCGCCGGGTTTAACTTCGCCCAGGCGTCGCTGGTCGGCCTGACCGCCCTGACATTGTTCGTGCTGTACCAGGCGGTTTCGATGCGGATGCGCGACCGCGCCGAGGCCGGCGATCAGATCGCCGACCTGTCGCGCGGCACCGCCGATCTCGCCCGCCAGGTCGGCGAATTCGGCCGTCGGCTGGCGGTGGTCGAGGCCAAGCTGGTTTCCGCCCAGTCCTCCCAGCAGGACCGGGTCCAGCACGTCTCCGACGAAATCACCGAGCTTGGTACCCTGGTGCAGCAGTTGGCTGCCTCGGTCGCCGCCCACGAAGACCTTCTGGCCTCCGCTGCCCATAGCGAGGTGCGCCCGGAGGCGAGCGCGGCGCCGGCACCGGCTGCTCTGGCTCCGCCCGTGATCCCGTCCGCGGCCGTACCGGCGGCTGCCGCTGCGGCGCCCGTTTCGGCGCTTCAGCCCGAAACGCCGAGTCCCGTGGCTCCCGCCGCGCCGCCACCGGCCGCTGCCGCTCCCACGACTCTGGTGCCGGACGCTGCCTCAGTCCCGGCTGTGGTCCCGCCGCCCGCGGTCGTTTCAGCTCCTACCGGTCCCAACATGGCGGAAGCGGTGGCGAGCGCGGTCGAGGGCGGCCGCTTCGATCTCTATCTGCAGCCGATGGTCTCGCTGCCGCAGCGCAAGGTGCGGGCCTACGAGGTGGTGACGCGGCTGCGCGATACCGCCGATCAGGCGATCCCTGCCGAAACTTATTTGCCGATCGCCGAGACCGCCGGGCTGATGGGGCGGATCGACAACGCCATCCTGCTGCGCGCCGTGCAGGTGGTCCGGCGCCTGCTGGTGCGCAACAAGGACGTCGGTCTGTTCGTCAACATCGCCGGTGCGACGCTGGCCGACACCGCCGCCTTCGCCCAGTGCCTCGACTTCCTGGAAGCCAACCGGGCGCTGGCGCCGTCGCTGATCCTCGAATTCAAGCAGAGCACGCTGCGTGGCCTCGGCCCGATCGAAACCGAACACCTCGCGGCGTTGGCGCAGCGCGGCTACCGGTTCTCGATCGACCACGTCACCGATCTGCGGTTCGAGCCGCGCGAGCTGGCCGATCGCGGCGTCCGCTTCATCAAGGTGCCGGCGGCGCTCCTGCTCGCCGCGCATGACACGGCGTCCGCCGACATCCATCCGGTGGATCTGTCCGATCTGCTCGGCCGGTTCGGCATCGATCTGGTCGCCGAGCGGATCGAGGGGGAACGCGCCGTGGTCGACCTGCTTGACTACGATGTGCGGTTTGGGCAGGGGTTCTTGTTCGCAGCGCCCCGTCCGCTGCGGCCAGAGACCGCCACCAACGCGGCCGCGCCGGCTTCCAACGCCCCGGCCCAGCAGGACATCAATCTTGATCCAGGCAAGCTACCGCAGAGCCCGCTCGCTCGCATCGAGCCGGCACGCGTCACCGGCAATGCCGCACTGGTTCGCCGCGCCGCCGGCCCGTTCTGATCGTTTCAGCCGATGACAAAGCTGCGTTTCGTCGAGCATCTGCATGAGCTCGTCGGCTCGGTCGACGTCGTGCTCAGCGACATCTGGGGCGTGGTGCATAACGGCCTGGAGTCGTTTCCGGACGCCTGCGCGGCGCTGAAGACCGCGCGTGACCAGGGCCGCACCGTGGTGCTGATCACCAACGCGCCGCGGCCGGCGGATTCGGTGCAGCGCCAGCTGCGCAAGCTCGATGTGCCGGACGATTGCTACGACGCGATCGTGTCGTCGGGCGATCTCACCCGGATCTATGTGGCCGAGCATCCCGGCCAGTCGATCTACTGGCTCGGGCCGGATCGCGACAACTCGATCTATCGCGGCCTCGATGCGGTGCTGACGCCGCTCGACAAGGCCGACTACATCATCTGCACCGGCCCGTTCGACGACGAGACCGAGTCGGCCGAAGACTATCGCGAAATGATGGGGCAGGCGCTGGAGCGCAAGCTGACGCTGGTCTGCGCCAATCCGGACATCGTGGTCGAGCGCGGCGACCGGCTGATCTACTGCGCCGGCGCGATCGCTGAGTTGTATCGCGAGCTCGGCGGCGAGGTGATCTTCTACGGCAAGCCGCACCGGCCGATCTATGATCGCGCGATGGCGCTCGCCCGCCAGATCCGCGGGACCGACACGCCCGCTCAGCGGGTGCTGGCGATCGGCGACTCGGTGCGGACCGATCTGGCCGGCGCGCAGGGCTACGGCATCGATCTCTTGTTCGTCACCCGCGGCATCCATGCCGACGCATTCGAGGGCATCGATCGGCTCGACACCGCCGCGGTGACTGAACTGTTCGGCCATCCGCCGCTGGCACTGACCCGCGAGCTGCGCTGGTAAGCGCAGCTCGACTTCTACCTTTCGAGAATGATCAGCGGCCTTCGCGCAGCCAGGTCGCCGCGAACGCGCCGAGCAGCAACAGCAAGCCGATCAGGCCGGTGAACACCGGCAGCACGCCGACGCCGGTGACGACGCTGGCATCGCGCATCCGCACCCCGAGCCAACCGTCGCCGCGGAAGATCGTCGCCGAGGTCACCGGCACGATCCGCGGCAGCTCGACGCTGCCGTTCTCGGCGATCCGGCGGGCGTCGCCGCCGGTGGCCTGCGCCAGCGGCCGCAGCGTCTCCGTGGTCGAGGTGACTTCCGCAAATTCCTTCGGGTTGACCGGGCCGACATTGATCAGCGCCTTCAGCGTGCCGTCGGTCGCCGACCACAGCCCGAGCTCGTCGGCCGGCAGCGTCGCCCGCCAGGTGCCGGGATCGCCCGCCGCGAGCGTGAGTTCGCGGGTCTTGCCGGACGGCGAGGTGACGGTGACGGGCGGCACGCTGTCGCCCATGGTCTGTCGCAGCACTTCGAGGTTCTTGCCCTCGGCCTTCAGCCGCAGCGCTTCTTCATCGAGGTCGGGCTGCTTCATCAGCCAGTGCGACATCCGCCGCAGCAGATCGAGATGCGGTCCGCCGCCCTCGTAGCCACGCGCCCACAGCCAGATGTGGTCGGAGAGCAGCAGCGCGACGCGGCCCTCGCCGAAATGCGACAGCAGCAGCAGCGGCATATTGTCGGCGCCAGTCATCAGCGGCGCCGCTGTCGCGTTGCGGGTGTCGACCGTGCGGAAGAACCGGCTCCAATGCGGCGGCTCGGACGCCGAGCCTTCGAGGCCGCGCGTCACCGGATGGCGCTTGCCCGCGTCCGACAGCCGCGCGTGATACGGCTTCTCGGTAACGCCGACCGGCTCGGCCGGCAGCAACGTGTCGAGCGGCGTACGCCAGATCGAGGTGGTCGACGCGTAGTCCGGCCCGGCCGACACCAGTACCGCGCCGCCATTTTTCACGTAGCGCGAGATGTTGTCGAAATACGCCATCGGCAGCACGCCCTGGCGGGCGTAGCGGTCGAAGATGATCAGTTGAAACTCGTTGATCTTCTGCTGGAACAGCTCGCGGGTCGGGAAGGCGATCAGCGACAATTCGTTGATCGGCGTGCCGTCCTGCTTCTCCGGCGGCCGCAGGATGGTGAAGTGCACGAGATCGACGCTGGCGTCGGACTTGAGCAGATTGCGCCAGGTGCGCTCGCCGGAATGCGGCTCGCCGGACACCAGCAGCACCCGCAGCTTGTCGCGGACGCCGTCGATCGACACCACGGCGCGATTGTTGACCAGCGTCAGCTCGTTCTCGACCGGCGAGGCTTCGATCTCGACGATGTTCTGGCCGGCGTGCTTGATCTCGACATCGACGTTGACGGTCTGGCCGCTCAACACGGTGCGCTGGCTCAGCACTTCGCCGTCGCGCCGCACCACGACGCGGGCACGGTCGCCGGTGATGCCCTGATCGTCGAGCCGGTAGGTGATGGTCTGGGTCTGGCCGACGATGCCGAACCGCGGCGCCGCCAGGATTGCGATGCGGCGGTCGCGCTCGTCCTTGCGGCCGGTGATCAGCGCCTGCACCGGCGCCTGGAAGCCAAGTGCCTGCGCGTTCGCCGGGATATCGTGGACGCGGCCGTCGGTGATCAGGAACGCGCCGGCGACGCGGTCGGTCGGCACGTCGGACAGCGCCGAGGTCACCGCGCCGAACAGCTTGGTGCCGTCGGTCTCGCCGTCCGCCTGGCCTGCTTCAACGACGCGAACCTCCAGGCCCTTGATCTGCTTCAGCCGGTCGACCAGCGCCTCCTTGGCCTGCTCGGCCTCTTCGGTGCGCTTGCCGAAATTCTGGCTCGGGCTTTTGTCGACCACCACGGCGGCGACCGAGGACAGCGGCTCGCGCTCCTCGCGGGTGAACGACGGATTGGCCAGTGCCAGCACGATCAGCGCCAGCGCCGCGATCCGCACCCACGCGCCCCGCAAGCGCCCGATCAGCAGCACGAGGGCGATGACCGCCACGGCGGCAATCGCGACCCACAGCACGGCGGTCGGAACAAGAGGCGCAAAGGCGATGCCGTAGTGCATCAGGTGCTAGCTCCGGATGCTGCCTGCTCCCTCTCCCATGGGGAGAGGGTTGGGGTGAGGGGGTACGACCTATTGAGAGGGCGAAACCCCTCACCCGGCGCTGCGCGCCGACCTCTCCCCATGGGAGAGGTGAAGGATGCCTCGCTCAATTGTTGTCGATGTTGCATCACTGCCCCAGCCGCTCGATCAGCGCCGGCGCGTGGACCTGGTCGGCTTTGTAGTTGCCGGTCAGGGTGTACATCACGATGTTGACGCCGGCGCGGAAGGCGAATTCGCGCTGGCGCGGCTCGCCCGGTGTCAGCGGCAGCATCGGCTGGCCGTCGGGCCGCATCGCCCAGGCGCCGGCGAGATCGTTGGAGGTGATGATGATCGGCGACACGCCGTCGCCGCCGCGCGCCGGGCGGGTGGTGTCGTCATCGTCGGTCTCGCGCGGCAGCGCCTCGACCCAGGTCTGGCCGGCGGTGAAGCGGCCGGGGAAGTCGCGCAGGAGATAGAATGTCTTGGTCAACACGTGCTCGCGCGGCACCGGCTCCAGCTCCGGCACGTCGAGCGACGACAGCACGTCGCGCAGCGTGATCATACCCGGCGTCTGCGACGCGCCGTTCGGATCCGGCGGCGCTTCGATCGCGTCGCGGGTGTCGAAGATCACGGTGCCGCCCTGCTTCATGTAGGCGTCGATCTTGTTGAGCGCGTCCTGCGGCGGCTTCGGCCCGCCGGCGACGATCGGCCAATAGATCAGCGGGAAGAACGACAGCTCATCGCGCGCCGGATCGACGCCGATCGGCTCGCCGGCTTCGAGCGCCGTTCGCTGCGCCAGGAACAACGTCAGTCCGCTCATCCCGGCTTTGACGATGGCATCGACGTCGGCATTGCCGGTGATCACATAAGCGAGGTGGGTCTGGGCAGTCGCCTTGATGGCGAAGTCGTCCTTGGCGCCCTGCGCGCGCAGCGGCAGCGGCATCGACGCCAGCGGCAGTGCGATAATCAGCGCCAGCGCGGCGGTCGCGGCGCGGCGGCGGCGCATCAACAGCGCAGCCAGCCCTCCGCCGAGCACGGCGACGATCAGCGCATCGAGCAAGAACAGGCCGAGCGATGACGCCAGCAGCATGCCGCGCAGATCGCGTGGTTCGGCGTTGCTGTAGGCGGCGCGGCGGGCGTTGATTGCCGACGTATCCAGCGGCGCAATCCGGTCAGCAGTGGCCAGCGCGTTGACGGCGATCGGTCCATCGGCGGGACCATAGAAGCCGGGTGGATGCTCGGCGCTGCCGCGCTCGCGATAATCAGCCGGGATCGGCTTGGCCGAGGCCGGCGGCGGGCCGAACGCGCCGAAGCCGTCGAGCGTGCGCAACGGCGACACCGTCTCGGCGGCGTTGGGATCGGCGGCAACGCCGGCGCCGGGCGTCGAGGTGTAACCGGACATATCGACCAGTCGCCGCAGCATCTCGACGAAGGTGCCGGACATCGGCAGGTTCGACCAACGCATGTCGGCGCTGACGTGGAACAGCGTCACCAGCCCTTTGCCGCGATGCTCGCCGGTGACCAGCGGCGTGCCGTCGGCGAGCGACGCCCAGCTTTTGCCGGGCAGCGTCGCGTCCGGCTCGGCCAGCACCTGGCGATTGACGGTCACGTCGCTCGGCACCGCCAGCCCCGCGAACGGGCCGTCGCCGGAGAACGCGGCGAGCTGCTGCGGCTTCTCCCACGTCAGGCTGCCGCCGAGACTGCGGCCGCCTTTGCGAAGCTTCACCGGCACCAGATCATCATCGTCCTGACGGGCGAGGCGAGGCCCGGCAAACCGCACCAGCACGCCGCCCTGTTCGATCCAGGCATCGAGCCGCTGGCGGATTTCGGGGGACAGCGCGCCGACGTCGGCGAGCACGATCATCGGCAGCTTCTGGTCGAGGAATTGCGCGATCACCTGCTGCGGGGCGGCGCGTTCGCCCTGGCGCAGATCGGCGAACGGCGACAGCGCACGGGTGAGATAGAACGTCGCCGCGAGCAGCGGCTGCGCCGTGTCGGCGCTCGCGCCTGACACGATCCCGACCGCGCGGCGGCGCCAGCGCTTGTCGAGCAGTTGCACGGCGCCCGCGGAGCGCTCTCCGGCGATCTCCAGCCGGGCGATGTCGTTGCGCAGCTCGACCGGCAGGTCGAATGCGGCCTCGGTTTCGGTGGTGCCGGGCGCGAGGCTGAAGCGGGCTTCGCCGATCGGCGCGCTCTTGGCATCGAGCGCGCGGACGACTCCGGCGTCGACGCCGCCGCTTTGGGCGCGCAGCACCTTCACGGTCATCTTCGCCGCGGCGTTTTCGGCAGCAGCCAGTGCGTGTGCCGGTGGGGCGCCGCCTTCGACGATCGTGACGCTGCGGTTCTGCACCAGCTTGTTCAGCCCGGTGACGAAATCATTGCCGCGGCCGGTATCGACACCGTCCGTCAGCCACACCAGTTCGGCATCACCGGCGGTCTTCAGGAAACGTTCGATGCCGGGCAGCGCCTCGATCCGCTCGACCGCATAGGGCTTGGGCGCGAGCTGGCGCAGCGACACTCGTGCGGTGCCGGCCGGCATCAGTGCGGGATCGCGCGCCGTCTCCGACAGCGGCGCCAGCGCCACCGCGCGGCGGGCGCTGTCGGCTTCGGCGATCAGTTCGTCGGCGGCCTTGATCCGCGCCTCCCAGCTCGCCGCTGCGCTCCAGCCGTCATCGAGCAGGATCAGCAGTGGCGCCTGACTGCCGCCGGCAGCGGTCTGCGGATTCCAGATTGGGCCGGCAAGCGCGATGATCACCAGCGCAGCCGCGAGCATGCGCAGCGCGGTCAGCCACCACGGCGTACGCGACGGCGTCTCTTCCTTCGGGGCGATGTCGAACAGCAGCCGGGTCGGCGGGAAATCCACCCGGCGCGGCCGCGGCGGCATCACCCGTAGCAACCACCACAGCGCCGGCAGCGCCAGCAGACCGATCAGCAGCAGCGGCTGTGCGAACGAAAGGGGGAGGGCGCCGATCATGCGCCACGTCCTGCTTTGCCGCCGGCGTCCTTGGCGGTGGTCATGCCGGCGTGCAGGAATAACAGCAGCTCGGCGGCCGAGCGCGAGGTGGTGTGGGTCGAGAACAGCCAGTCGAGCTTGGAGGTCTCGGCACGGATCGCGTCACGATGCGCGGCGACCAGAGCGACGTAGTCGCTGGCCCATTTCTCCGCGCGGCCGGCGGTAATCGCACCGCCACCTTCGGGCTCGACGAATTCGACTCGGCCGGCATAGGGAAAGCTCTCTTCGGCCGGATCGACGATCTGTACCAGCGTGCCGTGCGCGCCGGAAGCCGACAGGCCGGCGAGCATTTGCCGGATTTCACCGACCGGCGACCAGAAGTCGGACAGCACCACGATCTCGGCCCGCGACGACGGCACGAACGACGGGGGCAGGCTGCTGCGCGTTAAGGTGTCGTGCAGGATCGCCTGCGCCATCTTGTCGATGACGTTGTTACTCGAGGTCGGGTTCATCAGGCCGGGAATGCCGATCCGTTCGCCGCCGGCGACCAGCAGGTCGGCCAGCGCGAACGCGACGATCAGGCCGCGCTCGAGCTTGCTGTCGCGCGCGGTTTTGGAAGCGAAGGCCATCGACAGCGAACGGTCCGGCCACAGCCAGACGGTGTGCGCGGCTTCCCACTCCAGCTCGCGGACATAGAGATGATCGTCGCGCGCGGAGCGTCGCCAATCGACGTTTTGCGCCGGCTCACCGGAGACGAAGCGGCGATACTGCCAGAAATTCTCGCCGGCGCCGGCACGGCGGCGGCCGTGCAAACCGTGCGTGACGTTGTTGGCGATCTTGCGGGCCTCGAGCATCAGGCGCGGCAACGTCGCAGCCAGCGAACGGCTTTCTCCGTCCGCGCGGCGAACCGCCAGCGTCTCCTGGGTGCGATGCTCGTCGGCCTGCGCCATCAGCCGATCCGGCTCTTGAGCTTCTGGATCACGTCCGGAATGGTGCGGCCTTCGGCGCGGGCCGAGAACGTCAGCGCCATACGATGCTTCAGGATCGGCTCGGCGAGGTCGAGCACGTCGTCGATCGAAGGTGCCAGCCGGCCGTCGAGCAGCGCGCGGGCACGCACCGCCATCATCAGCGACTGGCTGGCGCGCGGGCCGGGGCCCCAGGCAATCAGCTTGCCGAGGTCGCCGGCGTCGGGGCCGGGACGCGCCGAGCGCACCAGCGACAGGATCGCTTCAACGACCGAGTCGCCGACCGGGAGCCGCCGCACCAGCCGCTGTGCCGCCAGCAGCGTTTCGCCGCTCATCGTTGCTCTCGGCGCCGCCTGCTCGGCGCCGGTGGTGTCGAACAGGATACGGCGCTCGGCGTCGCGATCCGGATAGTCGACGTCGATCTCCATCAAGAAGCGGTCGAGCTGGGCTTCCGGCAGCGGGTAGGTGCCTTCCTGCTCCAGCGGGTTCTGCGTGGCGAGCACATGAAACGGCTTCGGCAGATCGTGCCGGGCGCCCGCAACGGTGATGTGCTGCTCCTGCATCGCCTGCAGCAGCGCCGACTGGGTACGCGGGCTGGCGCGGTTGATTTCGTCGGCCATCAACAGCTGCGCAAACACCGGGCCGGCGATGAAGCGGAACGAGCGCTTGCCCGCCGCGGTCTCGTCGAGCACTTCGGCGCCGAGGATGTCGGACGGCATCAGGTCGGGCGTGAACTGCACGCGCTTGGCGTCGAGCCCGAGCGTCACACCCAGGGTTTCCACCAGCTTGGTCTTGGCGAGGCCGGGGACGCCGATCAGCAGCGCGTGGCCGCCGGACAGAATCGTCACCAGCGTATTTTCGACCACGCGGTCCTGGCCGAAGATCACGGTCGAGATCGCTTCCTTGGCGGCGCGCACTTCGCCGGCGACCTGCTCGGCCGAGCGGACGATGACGTCTTCGAGCTTCTCGACACTGTCTGCGCCGGCCATATCGTCTCTCCTGTCCACACCGGCCGCCGCCGGGCCGGTTGTTTTCACCGGGAGCATGTTAGGCTGTTCGCCGCGAGACAGCGAAGGCCCTGGTTTCATTCACCAAATCTTTCCCCACATTATGAGCATCGCGGGATTGGCGCGGATCACGTTGTGGAGAGTTAAAACAAGCCGCGCGTGGCGAAACAGGGCAGCTCGGGTGCCGGGTTGGAAATCGAGGGTCAGGGTAAACAATGGCGAAGCAAGGGCAGAGTTCACCGCACAATCTCGACGGCCTCACCGAGGCCGCGCGCGAGGCCGCGGCGAGCGCCGCCAAGGGCAAGGGCTTGCCGCCCGTGCATCTTTGGAACCCGCCGTTCTGCGGCGATCTCGACATGCGCATCGCTTCGGACGGAACCTGGTTCTATCTCGGCACGCCGATCGGTCGTCCCGCCTTGGTGCGGCTGTTCTCGACCATTCTGAAGCGCGAGGGCGACAAACACTTCCTGGTGACGCCGGTCGAGAAGGTCGGCATCAAGGTCGACGATGCGCCGTTTCTGGCCGTCGAAATGGTCAAGGACACGGACGAGCGCGGAGCGCTGCTGCGCTTCCGCACCAATGTCGACGATTGGGTGACGTGTGACGCCGCCCACCGCCTGCGGTTCGAGGTCGCCGACGATGGCGGAGTGACACCGTACCTTCACGTGCGCGCCGATCTGTGGGCCAAGGTGACGCGGGCGGTGTATTACGATCTGGTTGACATCGGCGAGGAGCGAGTGGTCGATGGTCACCCGATGTTCGGCATTGCGTCCGGCGGCGCGTTCTTCGCCATGGCCGATGCCGAGCTGATGAGGGAAGCGCATTGACCGGACCGATGACGGGAACGCAGTCTGCCAGCGGTAGCATCAGTTCGGCGGAATTCTTCGATCGGGCCCAGCGCCGGCTGCGGTTTGACGTGCCTGCGGCGCTCACCGACGCCGGGGTGATTCCCGCCACCGGCGATGCGGGCAACGATCAGATGCTGCGCACCATCGCGCAGGAACGGCCGATCCGTCCCGCCGCGGTGCTGATTCCGGTGGTCGAACACGCCGAGCCGACCGTGCTGCTGACGATGCGGGCCGCGCATCTCAACGATCATGCCGGCCAGATCGCGTTTCCCGGCGGCAAGATCGACGCCACCGACAATTCGCCGCTCGATGCCGCCTTGCGCGAGGCCGAGGAGGAGATCGGGCTCGACCGCTCCTATGTCGAGCCGATCGGCTATCTCGATGTCTATGGCACCAGTTTCGGTTTCCGGATTTTGCCGACGGTGGCGCGGGTGCGGCCGGGGTTCGAACTCACCATCAACAAATCCGAGGTCGACGACGCCTTCGAAGTGCCGCTGGCGTTCCTGATGGACCCCGGCAATCATCAATTGCACAGCAAGGAATTCCGCGGCGCGCAGCGGTCCTACTACGCAATGCCGTTCGCCGAGCGCTACATCTGGGGCGCGACGGCCGGCATCCTGCGCGCGCTGTATGAACGGGTCTGCCTGCCATGATCCGCGTGGTGCTCACTGAGGTCGGAATTTTCCTCATACCTTTCGTGCTCTACGCGGTCTTCCTGATCGCCACGCGGTCGGCAATGCTGCATCATTCATCCTGGCCGCTTCGCGTGGTCGGATGGCTGGTGGCAACGGCCCTGGTGCTGGTGATCTTGAGCTTGCTGCTGCTTGTGCACTATTCGGGCGCACCGCCGGGATCGACTTACGTTCCGGCGCATATGGAGAACGGCAGGCTGGTGCCTGGGGTGGAGAAATGACCGACGTGCCGGTGCGCAGCGATGCGCCGTGGCTGCACACGGGACCGGCGGCGCGGGTGCTCGCGCTGCTGAACGGCGACGGCGAAGAGGCGCGGGTGGTCGGCGGCGCCGTCCGCAACGCATTGCTGGGCGAGCCGATCGGCGATGTCGACATCGCCACCACCGCGGTTCCGGATGAAGTGGTCCGCCGTGCCAAGGCGAGCGGTATCAAGGCGGTCCCGACCGGGATCGAGCATGGCACCGTAACGCTGGTGCTCGACGGGCACGGCTTCGAAATCACCACGCTGCGCGAGGACGTCGAGACCTTCGGCCGCAAGGCCAAGGTGGCGTTCGGCCGCGACTGGGACCGCGACGCACAGCGCCGCGACTTCACCATCAATGCACTGTCGATGTCGGCCGACGGCACCGTGCACGACTATGTCGGCGGGCTCGCTGACATCGCGACGCGGCGAGTGCGCTTTATCGGCGATCCGGACCAGCGCATCGCCGAGGATTACTTACGCATCCTGCGGTTCTTCCGCATCCACGCCGCCTATGGCGCCGGGGCACCGGACCGCGAGGCGTATCTCGCCTGCATCCGCGGCCGCAGCGGGCTTGCGACGCTGTCGGCCGAAAGGCTGCGGATGGAGATGCTGAAGCTGATGATCGCCGATGGCGCGGAGGCTTCGGTGGTGGCGATGGCCGATGGCGGGCTGCTGCTCGCGGTTCTCGGCGGTGTCGCCTATCTCGGCGCTTTCGCGGCGATGATCGTCGCCGAACGCGACCTTGGTCTTGAACCCGATGCGGTGCGGCGGCTCGGTGCGCTGGCGGTCGCCGTCACTGAGGATGCCAAGCGGCTCGCATCGCGGCTGCGGCTCTCCAACGTCGAAGCCAAGCGGCTCGACTCGATGGGGCATCGCTGGTGGCGTCTTGCCGGGATGGACGAAGCGACCGCGCGGCGCCGGCTGTACCGGCTTGGTGAAGCGCGGTTTCACGATCGCATGATGCTGGCCTGGGCCCGCGCGGGCCTCGGGGCCGATCCGGCGCCGTGGCGCCAACTGATCGCGCTGCCGCAGCGCTGGCAGGCGCCGACATTCCCGCTGAAGGCTGCTGATTTCCTGGCTCGCGGCTTCGCCGCGGGGCCTGCGCTCGGCCACGTGCTGACGCTGGCCGAGGATGCCTGGCTGGCGGCCGATTTCCCGCTCGACCCGGCCGCGCTCCGCACCATCGCGGATCAGACCGCAGCAAGATTCGCGCGCGATCATCTGCTGTAACGGAAGCGGCGATGAGCAGGCACGAACGCGCCGGAGCCAAGTAACGCTAAGCGTTGAGCTGGTCCGGAAAATACACGGCCGCTTGGTGATCCGCGGCCGCGTCAGTGATGGCGAAGACAGCCTGCTCGTTCAGGCGACCTTGGTCTGCTCGTCGTCGTCGTCGAGATCGTCGTCTTCGTCCTCATCATCGTCGACTTCGACCGCGATGGAATCGAGCACGGCAAGCGGCAGGGTCTCGCGGAACAGGTCGCCGTCTTCGCCCATCCACAGGCAGGTGGCGCTGTCGTCGTTGGCTTCCGCCACCGTCATCGCCTGGCCGCCGGATTTCAGCATGACGATATCGCCCGGTTTCAAGTCCATGGTCGGCTCCTGCTCGGTTGTTGACCTCGCATAGGAGCCTAGCGATTCGTCATGACAGCCGGATCACGCCGGCGCGAGCTACCTGATGCCGGTGATCTTGTGAGTCTGCAGGCTGAGCCGCCATTGCGGGTGCTTCAGGCAGTAAGCGATCGCCCGCGTGGTGTTGTCGTCGCGGTCGGGGCCATCCATCGGTTGCAGCGAAAACCGCTCGAATTGGAGCGCCGCGAAGTCTTCCGGCATCGCATCCGGCTGCGGGTACACCAGCTTCAACTCATCGCCGCGGCGGATGCGCAGCTCGGCACCGGCTTTCGGACTGACGCAGAGCCAGTCGATGCCGGCCGGCGGCTCGATGGTGCCGTTGGTCTCGACGCCGATCGCAAAGCCGCGCGCGTGCAGTGCGGCGATCAGTTCGCCGTCGAGCTGCAGCAGCGGCTCGCCGCCGGTGATCACCACGTAGCGATCGCGCATCTCGCCGATCCACTGCTCGCTGATGGTGTCGGCGAGCAGCTCGGCGCTGGCGTAGCGGCCGCCGAGCGTGCCGTCGGTGCCGATGAAGTCCGTATCGCAGAATTTGCAGGTCGCCTGATCGCGGTCCTGCTCGCGGCCCGTCCACAGATTACATCCGGCGAAACGGCAGAACACCGCTGCACGGCCCGCATGGGCGCCTTCGCCCTGCAGGGTTAGAAATATCTCCTTAACCGCGTAGCTCACCCGCGTCGGTCCTCACTGTGCGAATTGGACTTGCCGCAGCGCCTCGCCGGTCACCATCGCCGCCGCCATCGCGACGTTCAGCGAGCGCAGGCCGGGCTGCATAGGAATTACCACCCTGGCATCGGCGGCGGCTGCGACCTCGTCCGGCACCCCGGCACTTTCCCGGCCGAGCATCAGTACGTCAGTCGCTTGGTAACGCTGTTCGAAATAAGGCCTTTCACCTTTGGTCGTAAGTAAAATCAGCCGGCAACCCGCGTTTTTCCGCCATTGCTCGAATTTTAGCCAGGAATCGTGCCGGACTATGCTCACCTGATCCAGGTAGTCCATCCCAGAGCGGCGGAAATGCCGATCGGAGGTCGGAAAGCCGGCCGGCTCGATGATGTGCGCTTCCACGTTCAAACAGGCGCAAAACCGAAGAATAGTCCCGGTGTTTTGTGGGATGTCGGGTTGAAACAGCGCGATCCGCATCCCGTAATGCTCCCTATCAACTGAACGATAACGTGCCGTGTGTCATGGCACATCTTGGAATCGATCGAGGCGCGCCAATTAGCCGTTCGCGGGCTTGCGCTCTACCGGCAAGGGTGCCAATAGAACGATTCTGGACTGTCTGTTCTACCCGACCGGCCATGACAAGCGGCCCGGGGCATGTTGAAGGCCGCCGATCTCGCGACCTCCCCGGGCGATCGTCTCGCAAGCTTTGCCGAGAGCGCTGTGCCGGTCGCAGAGATGAAAGGGCTTTGGATCGTGACGACAGAGGCTTCGGCGGAACCGACACGCCGTGATTTTCTCTATATCGCAACCGGCGCGGTTGCCGCCGTCGGTGCGGCGGCCGCGGTTTGGCCGTTCATCTCGCAGATGAACCCCGACGCGTCGACCATCGCCGCCGGCGCGCCGATCGAAGTCGATCTGACCCCGATCGCTGAAGGTCAGGACATCAAGGTGTTCTGGCGCGGTCAGCCGATCTACATCATGAACCGCACCAAGAAGCAGGTCGAAGAAGCGCGCAACACGCCGCTGTCCGACCTCAAGGATCCGCAGACCGATCAGGCGCGGACCAAGGAAGGCCACGAGAACTGGCTGGTCGTGGTCGGCATCTGCACCCACCTGGGCTGCATTCCGATCGCGCACGAGGGCAAATACGACGGGTTCTTCTGCCCGTGCCATGGTTCGCAGTACGACAGCTCCGGTCGTATCCGCCAGGGGCCGGCGCCGCTCAACCTGCCGATTCCCCCTACCAATTCGTCTCCGACACCAAAGTCCAGATCGGCTGACGTTCCCGTGCGCCGTACCAATGCTTACTAGGATCGCATCATGAGCGGACCCTCGACCTATCAGCCACAAAGCCCCTTGATGAAGTGGCTGGAGCAGCGCCTGCCGATCGCGGGCCTCGTTCATTCCTCTTTCATCGCCTACCCGACGCCGCGTAACCTCAACTACTGGTGGACGTTCGGCGCCATCCTGTCGATGATGCTGGCGGTGCAGATCGTCACCGGCATCGTGCTGGCGATGCACTATACCCCTCACGTCGATCTCGCCTTCGACTCGGTCGAGCGGATCGTCCGCGACGTGAACTACGGCTGGCTGCTGCGCAACATGCACGCTGCCGGCGCGTCGATGTTCTTCATCGCCGTCTACGTCCACATGCTCCGCGGCCTGTACTACGGCTCGTACAAGGCGCCGCGCGAAGTGTTGTGGATCCTCGGCGTCATCATCTACCTGCTGATGATGGCGACCGGCTTCATGGGTTACGTGCTGCCGTGGGGCCAGATGAGCTTCTGGGGCGCCACTGTGATCACCAACCTGTTCTCGGCGTTCCCGGTCGTCGGCGACAGCATCGTGACGCTGCTGTGGGGTGGCTATTCGGTCGGCAACCCGACCCTGAATCGCTTCTTCTCGCTGCACTACCTGCTGCCGTTCGTGATCGCCGGCGTGGTCGTGCTGCACGTCTGGGCGCTGCACGTCACCGGCCAGAACAACCCGGCCGGCGTCGAGCCGAAGACCGAGAAGGACACCGTTCCGTTCACGCCTTACGCGACCCTCAAGGACGTGTTCGGCATGTCGTGCTTCCTGGTGTTCTACTCCTGGTTCATCTTCTACATGCCGAACTACCTCGGCGACGCCGAGAACTACGTTCCGGCCAACCCGGGCGTGACCCCGCCGCACATCGTGCCGGAATGGTACTACCTGCCGTTCTACGCGATCCTGCGTTCGATCCCGAACAAGCTGCTGGGCGTCATCGCGATGTTCGGTGCGATCATCGTGCTGCTGTTCCTGCCCTGGCTCGACAGCTGCAAGGTGCGCTCGTCCCGCTATCGGCCGATGGCCAAGCGCTTCTTCTGGGCGTTCGTGGCGACCTGTCTGGTGCTCGGCTGGCTCGGCTCGAAGCCGGCGGAAGGCATCTACACCACGCTCGGTCAGGTGTTCACCTTCTTCTACTTCGCCTACTTCCTGATCGTGCTCCCGGTGCTGGGTCGTATGGAAAAGACTCTGCCGCTGCCGAACTCGATCGCCGAAGACGTGCTCAACAAGGGCAAGGTCGCCAAGGCCGTTGCCGGCCTGGTGGCGGTGCTGTTCGCAGGCGGCCTGATGGTCGGCGGCGTGCAGCCGGCCAAGGCCAACGAAGGTGGCGAGAATCCGCCGTCGCTGCAGTGGAGCTTCGCAGGTCCGTTCGGCACCTACGATCGCGCCCAGCTGCAGCGTGGCTTCAAGATCTACAAGGAAGTCTGCTCCAACTGCCACTCGCTGAAGCTGTTGCAGTATCGCAACCTCGCCGAGCCGGGTGGTCCGGGCTTCACCGTGGAGCAGGCCAAGGAGATCGCAGCCGCTGCGCAGATCAAGGACGGCCCGAACGATCAGGGTGAGATGTTCGAGCGTCCCGGCCGGCTCGCCGACACCTTCCACTCGCCGTTCCCGAACGAGCAGGCTGCCCGTGCGGCCAACGGTGGTGCGGCTCCGCCGGACATGTCGCTGCTGGCCAAGGCGCGCACCTATCCGCGTGGCTTCCCGCAGTTCATCTTCGACTTCTTCACCCAGTTCCAGGAGCAGGGCCCGAACTACATCGCCGCGCTGCTGCAGGGCTACGAAGACACCCCGCCGGAAGGCTTCAGTCTCCCGGACGGCTCGTTCTACAACAAGTGGTATCCGGGCCATTCGATCAAGATGCCGCCGCCGATCCAGGCTGGCATGGTGAGCTACGACGATGGCACGCCGGAGACCCTCGAGCAGTATGCCAAGGACGTCTCGACGTTCCTGGTGTGGGCTGCCGAGCCGCACATGGAGGCCCGCAAGCGCCTCGGTCTGCAGGTGATGATCTTCTTGGTCATCCTTTCCAGCCTGCTGTACTTCGTGAAGCGCAAGGTGTGGTCGAACGTCCACTAAGCGGCGGACGAAACCAACAAACGAGACAGGAAAGCCCCTTCGGGGGCTTTTTTGTTGTCTGCATTCCTGCGTTCGCTGCTTGGCAGCGATTGCATCCGGCGGCTGCTCCGGACAAAATAATCAAAAGCAATTGCATGTAACCCGCGAGGAGGACCCATGGGCACGCTGATCACTTTCAAACGTCCGGACGGCAAGGAAGCGAGCGGCTATCTCGCCAACGCCGCCAGCGGCAAAGCGCCGGGCGTGGTGGTGATCCAGGAATGGTGGGGCCTGTCCGAGCAGATCAAGGGACTGACCGATCGCCTCGCGCTGGCCGGCTTCGATGCGCTCGCCCCCGATCTCTACAACGGCACGGTGGTGCCGTATCACGACACGGACGCGGCCAATAAAGAGATGAGCTCGCTCGACTTCATGGACGCCACCACCCAGACGGTGTGCGGCGCTGTGAACTATCTGTCGCGCAACGGCGCCAAGGTCGGCCTGACCGGCTTCTGCCTCGGCGGCGCCGTGACGGTGATCGGCGCCTGCAAGATTCCGGAACTGAGCGCAGCCGTGGTGTTCTACGGCATTCCGCCGGAGCAGGCGGCCAAGCCGTCCGAGGTGCGGGTGCCGATGCAAGGCCATTTCGCCAACCGCGACGATTGGTGCACCCCGCAGGTGGTGGATGCGTTCGAGGCCGGCCTGAAGGCCGCCGGCAAGCAGGCCGAGTTCTTCCGCTATGAGGCCGACCACGCCTTCGTCAACGAGCAGCGCGCGGCCGTTCACGACCGCGAAGCGGCGGAACTCGCGTGGTCGCGAGCGATGCAGTTCTTTGGAAAGCATCTCTCCTGACGGCAGTAGCCCGGTAAAATTTGAGCTTTCGGCTGAAGACTTGGCAGATCAGTTTGCTGCGATAACGTCGGCCTACGCCACGAGGACAGCATGGTTGAAAAAGTCGTAAACCCGGATCTCCGAAACGTCGTCGACCTCGACAGCTACCGCGCCAAGCCGATCGGCCTGCGCGGCGCCGGGGCCGAAGGCCGTCGGTGCAGGCATTGCGGCGCGGCGCTGCTCGATGACGAGTTGGAGGATGATTGCTCGAGTGCCGGCATTGCCCTGCAATCGCCGGCCCGCCGACGACCGACGCGCGTGTTCCGCGCCGACTGATTTGACGACGACCGGCGTGGCCGCCAAGCGCCACGCCGCACGCACCCATTCGATGCGATCGTCTGCAACGCCCCGTTTCCGATCATCGGAAGCGGGGCGTTGGTCTTTCGGGAGGGAAGAGAGCGGGCTTTGCCGCCGTCAAAGGGTCAGACGTGCTGGCCGCCGTTGATGTGGATTTCGGCGCCGTTCACGTAGGACGAGGTCTCTGTGCACAGCACGTAGATGATCTTGGCGACCTCATCCGGGGTGCCGAGCCGGCGCATCGGGATCTGCTCTTCGACGATCTTCTCGGTGCCGGGCGACAGGATCGAGGTGTCGATCTCGCCGGGCGCGATCGAGTTCACGCGCACGCCGACCGGGCCGAAGTCCGCTGCCATTTCCCGGGTCAGCGCCGCAAGCGCCGCCTTCGAGGTCGCATAGGCGGCGCCGG
The DNA here is from genome assembly GCF_039642825.1 of Rhodopseudomonas sp. P1. Classification (NCBI taxonomy): domain Bacteria; kingdom Pseudomonadati; phylum Pseudomonadota; class Alphaproteobacteria; order Hyphomicrobiales; family Nitrobacteraceae; genus Rhodopseudomonas; species Rhodopseudomonas sp. P1. The sequence goes on from NZ_CP088006.1 coordinate 1,349,526, forward strand.
CGAACGGGTGCACGCGCGATCCGGCGATCGAGGTGACGTTCACCACCGAGCCTTTGACCGCCTTGAGTTCCTCGATCAGCCCGCGCGCCATCATGATCGGCGCGAAGAAATTGACCCGGAACACGTGCTCCCAGGTGTCGAGTTCGGTGTCGATCGAGCCGAGCCGGGCACCGCCGGGAGCCTTCGGCGAGATCGCGGCATTGTTCACCAGCGCATGCAGGGCGCCGCCATCGAGCCGCTCGCGGATCTCGTCGATCGCTCGCAGGGTGTCGGCACGGTCGCCGAGGTCGACCTGGATGTGGTCTTCGGGGCCGGCACCCCACGGGCACTGCTCCGGAAACGGATGCCGGGAGCAAGTGATCACTCGCCAGCCCGCGCTGGAGAAACGGATCACCGTCGCATGGCCGATGCCGCGACTGGCGCCGGTCAGGAGCATGGTCCGGCGCGGCGCGTTGCTCTCGGGCGGGCGCGGCTTTTGGGAGTCGGGGCTCATGGATACAGCCTTGTCTTGGTCCAGGGGTGATCCGGGGTGTCCCGGCGGAATTCGATGCGGTCGTGCAGGCGGAACGGGCGGTCGTGCCAGAACTCGATTCGGGACGGCGTGATCCGCCAGCCGCTCCAGCCGGGCGGCCGCGGAACGTCGCCGACCAGATGGCGCGCCGCCACCTTGGCGATCGCCTGCTCGAACGCGAACCTGCTTTCCAGCGGCTGCGACTGCTTGCTCGCCCAGGCGCCGATCTGCGCCTGCTTCGGCCGGGTGGCGAAATAGGCATCGGCCTCGGTGTCGGTCACCGGGGTCACAGTGCCGCGAATCCGAATCTGCCGGCGTAGCGATTTCCAGTGAAACAGCAGCGCGGCTTTCGGATTGGCGGCCAGCTCGCGGCCCTTCTGACTGGCGATGTGGCTGTAGAACACGAAGCCGTGCTCGTCATAGCCCTTCATTAGAACCATGCGCACGTCGGGCAGCCCGTCCGGATCGACCGTCGCCAGCGCCATCGCGTTCGGATCGTTGGGCTCGGATTTGTCGGCTTCCGCAAGCCATTCAGCGAACAGCGCAAACGGATTCTCTGCCGCGGTGAAATCACCGGGCGTTAACTCACTCTGTGGTCTGATCGAGAGGTCGCTCATGCGAGGAAATCCGACTTGTGCTTCACCGCGGTCCGGAACGCGCTGCGGGTCCTGTATAGGTCCAACCTATATAGGGCACGGCAACGCATTGGCCTATCGGCCATCTCGCAGGGCGCGCCAGCGATGATAGCGATTCTAATCGGCGCCTCGCTCGGTGGCTGCGGCATGAATAGCCGCGACGGCGCCTTCGCCCAGATGGACAGCAGCGATTTCACCGGCTCGATCGGCGCTGTGCTGCCCGCCCGCGAGGAGGGCCCGACCGACGCCGATATGGCGCTGGCGCGGATCGCTGCATCGGATGTGCTGACCAAGGGCGACAAGGATTCCAGCCAGCCGTGGGAAAATCCGACCACCGGCGCACGCGGCTCGGTGACGCCGTTGGCCGCGGCCTATAGCAACGAAGGCCGCACCTGCCGCGACTTTCTCGCCTCCTATGTGAAAGAGCGGACCGAGAGCTGGATGCAGGGCGCAGCCTGCCGAACCTCGCAAGGGCATTGGGAAATCCGCTCGCTGCGGCCGTGGCGCAAGAGCTGATTCCGATCGAATTGCGCCCGCCACCGGGCCGATTCCGGTTGCAAAAAAGACATGAAACCCCCAGATGACTGGCGACGGGCGTTCGCCCACAGTTGAAATTCCTGAAGGAGACGAGACGGATGCGCGACCCCTATGAGGTCCTGGGGGTGCAGCGGGACGCCAGCGCTGCGGCGATCAAAAGCGCCTATCGCAAGCTGGCGAAGAAGCATCACCCCGACAGCAACAAGAACGATCCCAAAGCCGCCGCGCGTTTCGCTGAAATCAATTCCGCCAACGAAATCCTCGGCGACGAGACCAAGCGCAAGCAATACGACCGCGGCGAGATCGATGCCGAAGGCAAGCCGCGCTTCCAGGGTTTCCCTGGCGGCGGTGGCCGTGCGGGCGGCGCCGGCGGGTTCGAGCAATATTCCTTCCGCAGTGGCGGCGGAGCCCCCGGTGGCGGGTTCGGCGGCGCGGCCGGGTTCGAGGACATCCTGAATTCGATGTTCGGCGGCGCGGCCGGCGCGCGCGGCGCGGGTGCGCGTGGTCGCACCCAGGGCTTCGACTTCGACACTGGCTTCGCACCCGACCTCGATCAGTCGGTGTCGATGACGGTGACGCTCGAAGAAGCGACGCGCGGCACCGAAAAGCGGGTGCGGCTGCCGAGCGGCAAAGAGCTCAACGTCAAGATTCCGGCTGGCGTCGGCGCCGGTCAGCAGATCCGGCTGAAGGGGCAGGGCGAAAGCGCGCCCGGTCACCGTGCCGGCGACCTGCTGATCACCGTGAACATCGCCCCGCACCCTTACTTCAAGGTCGACGGCAACGATCTGAAGCTCGAGCTGCCGCTGACGCTGTATGAGGCGGTGCTCGGCGCCAAGGTCCGGGTGCCGACGCTCACGGGTGCGATCGAGCTGTCGATCCCGAAAAATACGTCCAGCGGCCGGATCTTCCGGCTCAAGGGCAAGGGGCTGCCGAAAGGCGGCGCGACCGGCGATCTGTTCGTCACCACCCGCATCATCCTGCCGGACGGCCACGATGCCGAGCTGGAGAAGCTGATGCAGAAGTGGCGGGATGACCACCCTTACAATCCGCGGACCGATCTCGGCTAACGCCGCGATCGGCGCCCGTTTGACGCAGGTGCGGCCTCGGTGCGGGGGATCAGCGCGCAACCCCGCCCGAGGCCGCTTGCGTCGACCGGCGGATCGGACGCGACTCACAAGATGCTGAGTGGCCGGTGCGATTCTGCGGCGCGTCGGTGTTCCGATTGGCGATAATCGATGTCGAAAATGGGATCGCGCGGTTAGCACGCATTGAAAATGCTGCGCGATTTCGAATAGCGCACGATTTTCCAACTAATTGCCGAGAGCGCTTCTGCGCGGCGTCGACCGATGCCGCCTGGAGCAGCCCAGGCTTGCCCAAATGGTTGAATTTGCACGGGGACATGGGGCTGTACCCGGCCGGGCCGCTGGTGTAGGTCGAAGGCCGATTGCAAGACGATAGGATAGTCCATGTCGACAGCTTCCGGCCTGATGCAAGGCAAACGCGGCGTTATTCTCGGCGTCGCCAACAACCGTTCGATTGCTTACGGCATCGCGAAAGCCTGCCGCGCCCAGGGCGCCGAGATCGCGCTGACCTATCAGGGTGACGCGCTGAAGAAGCGGGTCGAGCCGCTTGCCGCCGAGCTCGGCGGCCTCGTTCTCGGGCACTGCGATGTCACCGACGGCGCCACCATCGATGCGGTGTTCGACGTGGTGAAGGAGAAGTGGGGCAAGATCGACTTCGTGGTCCACGCCATCGCGTTCGCCGACAAGGACGAGCTCGACGGCCGTTATGTCGACACCTCGCCGGAGAACTTCTCCAAGTCGATGCTGATCTCGTGCTACTCGCTGACCGCGATCGCCCAGCGCGCCGAGAAGCTGATGACCGACGGCGGCTCGATCATCACCCTGACCTATTACGGCGCCGAGAAGTGGATGCCGCATTACAACGTGATGGGTGTCGCCAAGGCGGCGCTGGAGGCCAGCGTGCGCTATCTCGCCGCCGACCTCGGCGAGAAGAACATTCGCGTCAATGCGATCTCGGCCGGCCCGATCAAGACGCTGGCCGCCTCCGGCATCGGCGACTTCCGCTACATTCTGAAGTGGAACGAATACAACGCGCCGCTGCGCCGCACCGTGACGATCGAAGAGGTCGGCGACAGCGCGCTGTACTTCCTGTCCGACCTGTCGCGCGGCGTCACCGGCGAAGTCCACCACGTCGATTCCGGCTACCATGTCGTCGGTATGAAGAACCCCGACGCGCCGGACATCTCACTCGGCGGCAAGGACTGATCATTCGGTCCGACGGTTCAGCGAAACTCGTCATGCCCGGGCTTGTCCCGGGCATCCACGCCTTCGGGCGAGGGCTGATAGGAAGACGTGGATGGCCGGGACGAGCCCGGCCATGACGGGCCAATAGAGTTGGCCTTGCATCGACGAACGAGATCATGCCCACCATCTACTTCATCCGCCACGGCGAGACCGACTGGAACGCCACCGGGCGATATCAGGGCACGCGGGACATTCCGCTGAACGACAAGGGGCGGGGGCAGGCGGTTTCGGCCGGCGGCGTGCTCGGCGGTCTGCTCGCGCGGAGCGGCCAGCAGCCGGCGGAGCTCGACTATCGCGCCAGCCCGCTCGGCCGCGCCCGGGTTACCATGGAGCTGGTGCGCGGTGCGCTGGGTCTGCCGGCGCAGGACTACACGGTCGACGACCGGCTGCGCGAGATCACCTACGGCGCCTGGGAAGGCTTCACCCTCCAGGACATGGAGCAGTCGGATCCGGCGCTGTATGCCGCGCGCCAAGCCGACCGCTGGAACGTCGCGCCGCTGCGCGGCGAGAGCTACGCCCAGCGGCTGCCGTTCATCACCGACTGGGTTTCCTCGCTGAAGCGCGACACCGTCGCGGTCGGCCACGTCGGCACCGGCCGTACCCTGTTCGTCGCGCTCGGCCTGAAAACCCCGCGCGAGGCGCTGGAAGGCCCGATCCAGCAGGGCGCCGTCTACGTGTTTCGCGATGGCGGCATGGAGATCGTGAGCTGAGCGGCGGCGAACGCGTGCGTTTGGCTTTGACCTCGCCAGCTAGGTTCTGATAATCTCGCGCCAGCAATGGGGATGGAGTTCCCCGAAACCGCCCGTCGTGGGCTGATGACTCCTGCTGAGAGGGGGCTGCAAAGCCCCGTCGCGGCGGGAGCATAAGTTGAGCCCGCCACCGGCGGGTTTTTTGTTGCCCTGAGTTTCAACGAGGGCAGCACGAATGACTTTCCTCAAAGCGTTGTCGCTTCTTTCGGGTGGTTGGGCGCTCGATTTCACACCGGCGCTGCTCGGCGCTGTGGTGTCGGTCTGTTTTCTCGCTTTCGTCTTCGACGCGGGAGCAGAGGTCGTGCGGCTGCTTCTGGCGCTTGGCCTAGTCACGGCCGTGCTGGAGGCTCGTCTGCGGGCCGGGAGGCGGTCGTGAGGTGCAGCGCGCCGAGCGGCGAGGCGAAAGCCAAGCGTGGTGGCAACCCATGCGTCTGAACAACGCCCGCGTCATCGCCGACATTGAATACGTCATCGAGCCTCCGAGCCAGGCCGCAGATTTCGCCACCTGGAGTGCGTTCGGCGTGTCCTGTCAGCGCGATCGGCATCGCTATGGTGGACAGGACTATGCGTTCCAGTTCGACGTGATGCAGCTCCACCACGGGGCTGCGCGTCGGCGCTGGCGCCTCGTGGTGATTAGTGAACTCTGGCGCTTCAAGGACGTGAGGGCGGAGCCGCGGACATCGAAATCGCTGCGGATGCTCAGCGGCAAGGCCGGCGACGTACTCGCCTGGATGCGCGAGAGCAGAGAGTTGAAATTGAAAGGAGGCGGATCTTGATGAGTGCGTTGGCCGTGTTCGTCGGTGCCGGAATTGGAGGATTGATCCGGCACTATCTGAATTCGTTCGTCGCCGCTCTGTTCGGCACGGCGTTTCCGTGGGGGATTTTCATCATCAATGTCACCGGCTCGATCGTCATGGGCGTGATCGTCGAGTTGCTCGCCCTGCGTATCAACGCGCCGCAGGAGGTCCGGCTGTTCATCACCACCGGAATCCTCGGCGGCTACACCACCTTCTCGACGTTTTCGCTGGATGCGGCGCTGCTTTACGAGCGCGGTCAGCTCGGCCTGTCGCTTGTTTATGTGGCGGGCTCCGTGACCGTTGCAATCGCAGGGCTATTTCTCGGAATGTCCGCCGTGCGAATGGTGACGTCTTGAGTCTGCGTCGCGCCATCGCAGTGGTCGCGCTGGCGAATCTCGCTTACTTCGGCGTCGAGTTCGCCGTTGCGGCGCGGATCGGATCGGTGTCGTTGTTCGCGGACAGCGTGGACTTCCTGGAAGATGCTTCCGTCAACACCCTGATCCTGGTCGGGCTGAGCTGGTCGGCACGGGCGCGAGCGAAACTTGGAATGGGGCTCGCACTGCTGATTCTGGTGCCCGCCGTCGGCACACTCTGGGCCGTCGCCACTAAGATCGCGTCCCCGATCGCGCCTGCGCCGACCCCGCTGACGCTCGCCGGGCTGGGGGCGCTGGCGGTGAATCTGGGGTGCGCCTATTTGCTGGCCGGATTTCGCTCGCACGGCGGCAGCCTTACCCGGGCGGCGTTCCTGTCGGCGCGCAACGATGCGCTGGCCAATATCGGGATCATCGGCGCTGGCCTGGTGACGGCCACAACGCTGTCGATTTGGCCGGACCTGATCGTCGGCGTGGCGATTGCTGCCATGAACATCGACGCGGCCCGCGAGGTGTTCTCGGCGGCGCGAAGCGAGCACAGGGAGGCCGCGCCGTAGAGCCAGTCGCGCCAGCGGGCAGGGCGGCCGGTGTGCCGTCCGTTTGACCCTGTCCGGCCGGCGCGTTACCACACCGGCGCAGTTCTCAAAGGCAGCCCGCGCCATGTCGTTCAACACTTTCGGCCATCTGTTTCGTGTCACCACCTTCGGCGAAAGCCATGGAGTGGCGATCGGCTGCGTGGTCGACGGCTGTCCGCCGCTGATCCCGCTGACCGAGGCCGATATTCAGGGCGATCTCGACCGCCGCCGGCCCGGCCAGTCGCGCTTCACCACCCAGCGCCAGGAAGCCGATCAGGTGAAGATCCTGTCCGGCGTGATGGTGCATCCCGAGAACGGGGTGCAGGTGACGACCGGCACGCCGATCGCGCTGTTGATCGAGAATACCGACCAGCGCTCCAAGGACTATTCGGACATCCAGAACAAGTACCGCCCCGGCCACGCCGACTTCACCTATGAGGCGAAGTACGGCATCCGCGACTATCGCGGTGGTGGCCGGTCGTCGGCGCGCGAGACCGCGAGCCGGGTCGCGGCCGGTGCGATCGCCCGCAAGGTGATCGCCGGCATGACGGTGCGCGGCGCGCTGGTGCAGATCGGTCCGCACAAGATCGATCGCGACAAATGGGATTGGGACGAGATCGGCAACAACCCGTTCTTCTGCCCGGACAAGGACAAGGCGGCGTTCTACGCCGACTATCTCGACGGCATCCGCAAATCCGGCTCGTCGATCGGCGCGGTGGTTGAGATCGTCGCCGAAGGCGTGCCGGCCGGGCTCGGGGCGCCGATTTATGCCAAGCTCGACGGCGACCTCGCCGCGGCGCTGATGAGCATCAATGCGGTGAAGGGCGTCGAGATCGGCGACGGCTTTGCCAGCGCCGAGCTGACCGGCGAGCAGAACGCCGACGAGATGCGCACCGGCAATCACGGTCCGGCGTTCCTGTCCAACCACGCCGGCGGCATCCTCGGCGGCATCTCCACCGGCCAGCCGGTGGTGGCGCGGTTCGCCGTCAAGCCGACCTCGTCGATCCTGACCCCGCGCAAGACCGTCGATCGCACCGGCCACGACACCGAGATCCTGACCAAGGGCCGCCACGACCCTTGCGTCGGTATCCGCGCCGTGCCGGTCGGCGAGGCGATGGTCGCCTGCGTGCTGGCCGATCATCTGCTGCGGCACCGTGGGCAGGTCGGCGGCTGACCAGCCGTTCGCCTGTCTCGCTTCAGCATCCGCGCCGGACCGCTGGATGACTGCCATGAGTCCAGTCCTGCTACAAAACGCCACGCGGGGCGGCTAAGATGCAGCCATGCATTCTGAGCAGATCCGCGGCATTCTCGACTGGCTGAGCGACGGCGCACGGTCCGAGCCGGACCCGGCCATGAAGATGAAGCTGACCTGCGAGCAGCTTGTCGCGGCCGGCATCCCGCTGCACCGGGTCGGCGTCTTCGTCGAAACCCTGCACCCCGATATCTACGGCCACCGCTTCATCTGGCGCGCCGACGGCGAGGTCGAGGTCGGTTCGACCACCCAGGACGTCGAGATGTCCGAGGAGTACAAGCGCAGCCCGCTGAAGATCCTGTACGATTACGGCGTCGAGGTCCGCTTTCGGCTCGACGACCCGGAGAGCAAGAACTTCCCGTTCCTGGAGGATCTGCGCGCCGAAGCCGTCACCGATTACACCGCGCTGCCGCTGCGGTTTCTCGACGGCACCTATCACGCGGCGAGCTTCGCCACCAAGCAGCCGGGCGGCTTCACCGACTCCCAGCTCAGCGCGTTGCGGGCAATGATGCCGCCGCTGTCGCGGCTGGTCGAGGTGATCAGCCTGCGTGATATCGCCACCAATCTGCTCGACACCTATGTGGGCAACCGCGCCGGCGCCCGCATTCTGGCCGGACAGATCCGCCGCGGCCATGCGGATCATCTCCGCGCCGCGATCTGGCTGTCCGATCTGCGCGGCTTTTCGGCGCTGTCCGACGGCCTGCCGCCGGAGATCATGGTCAAGGTGCTGAACGCGTATTTCGACTGCCAGGTCGCGGCGATCGCGGGCCATGGCGGCGAGGTGCTGAAGTTCATGGGCGACGGCCTGCTCGCGGTGTTTCCGATCGCCGATGACGGCAGCGACGCCGCCGAGGTCTGCGGCCGGATGCTGGCCGCGGCCAATGAATGCCGCGCCAGCATCGCGGATCTGAATTTCGTCGAGGGCGCCCACGTCATCGAGAGCTTCCGCTTCGGCGTCGCGCTGCATGTCGGGCAGGTGTTGTACGGCAATATCGGCGGCGGCAACCGGCTCGACTTCACCTGCATCGGCCCGGCGGTGAATCTCGCCGCAAGGCTGGAGCGGCTCGCAGCCCGGCTCGGCCGCACCGTGGTCGCCTCCAGCGATTTCGTCGGGCTGTGCTCGGAAGGCTGGAGCGACCTCGGCGAATTCCCGATGGCCGGCTTCTCCCACGCCGAGCGCGTCCACGGCCTGACCGACGAGACCCCGCTCGCTGCCGAAGGGCTGTGAGACACTGAACCCTCAAGTGCCGAGCGTCATCCGCGGGCTCGACCCGCGGATCCATCGCGCGCGCCAGCGCGCGTCTAGAGCATCTCTGCTTTTGACAGAATCAGGACCGAACTTCCTAGCGGTCGCAGCTCGTAGAGCCTCATGGTGAGGAGGCGCGCAGCGCCGTCTCGAACCATGCACCGCAGGCGATGTGGCTCCTCATCCTTCGAGACGCCCGGCTTTGCCGGGCTCCTCAGGATGAGGACTTCGGACGCTTGGCAAAGGCCAAATCCGCTTCACACAATCGATGAAGCGCGCTCTAGAACGGCCTCTTGCGAGAGATGGATCGCCGGGTCGAGCCCGGCGATGACGCTCTTTTCCGGTAACAGGCGCGCCGATTTTGGTACTACGCCGCCGGAACTACTCCTCCGGCTCCGTGGTAAACAGCAGCGGATAGCCCTTGGCGCGGCCGGCGTCGGTGGCGCGGGTGGCTTTGGTTTCGGCGACGTCCTTGGTGAACACGCCGACGACGCAGACGCCGCGCTGATGCGCGGTGAGCATCACCTTATAGGCTTGGTCCTCGGTCATCCGGAACTCGGCCTTCAGCACCGACACCACGAATTCGCGCGGCGTGTAGTCGTCGTTGACCAGGATCACCTTGTGTAGCTTCGGCCGCTCGACCTTGATTTTGGCCTTGGTCTTCGGCTTCAGGTCGATGTTGCTCATCAGGTGCCGACCCGCGTGAAATGCTGAAATGCCTGCAATGCGGGTCCTATCCTATAGCGTCGCCCGCCCGACGAAAACCAGCCTGCCGTTGCGCCGCGTAGCGCCGCCCTTCGCATCGCACGCTCACGATCAATCATCATCAGTGACTGGAAAGTGATCGGAATGGAACCGGCTGGGCCGCTTTCCGTCATCTGTTTTGCATGTCACCATCGCGGTTGGTCGACCGGAGGGCTGCAATGCGCTGGTGGGTCTCGATCGGAATGCTCGCCGCTGCGATGGCGGCCGGTGTGGCCGCGGTTGCTGCGCCCAACCAGGCGCCGCAATCAGCAGCGGGCGACGACGCCAAACAGGTCGACGTCGAACTGGTACTGGCCGTCGATGTCTCCTACTCGATGGATGTCGATGAACTCGCGGTGCAGCGCGAAGGCTACGCGCAGGCGCTGATCTCCGGCGAATTCCTCAAGACTCTGAAGAGCGGTCCAACCGGCCGCATCGCGGTGACGTATTTCGAGTGGGCCGCGTCCTCAGATCAGAAAATCATTCTGCCCTGGCATATTATCGACGGGCCGGAATCGGCAGATGCGGTCGCGGCCGAGATCCTGAAAGCGCCGCTGCGCCGTGCTTCGCGGACCTCGATCTCCGGCGCGATCAATTTCGCCCTGCCGCTGTTCGAGCAGAACCCGTATCACGGACTGCGCCGGGTGATCGATATCTCCGGCGATGGCCCGAACAATAACGGCGAGCCGGTGACGATCGCGCGCGATGCCGCGGTCGCCAAGGGTGTCGTCATCAACGGCCTGCCGATCATGGTGAAAGAGCCGTCCTACTCGATGATGGACATCGAGAATCTGGATTATTACTACGAGGATTGCGTGATCGGCGGTCCCGGCGCCTTCGTGGTCGGCATCAAGGATCGCGCCAAGTTCAAAGAGGCGATCCACACCAAGCTGGTGATGGAAGTCGCGGGCCACACCCCGCCCGCGCGCATCGTCCCGATCGCCGATGAACACCGTCCGGCGCGAGTATCGTGCCTGATCGGCGAGAAGGTCTGGCAGGACCGGTGGGGGCGGTGAGGGCGTGGACGCATCTGGTGCGTCCACGCGGTTGATCGAAGCGGGATGACTTGCGGTTAGGTGAGAAGCCATCCCGCTCCGAGGTGTGGTCGGAGACGTTTGTGTCCGACCGCGACGCAAAGGCGGTCAGGCCGCCGCGCGGAAGATGGTTTCGATCTCGGTCTGCGTCGCCTGCTTCGGATTGGTGAAGCCGCACGCATCCTTCAGCGCGTTGGCGGCGAGCACCGGCACGTCCGCCTCCTTCATGCCGAGCCCGCCGAGTCCGGACGGAATGCCGACGTCGGCGGACAGCCGCTGGATGGCGTGAATCGCGGCGTCGGCGCCCTGGGCGTCGGTCATGCCGGTGGTGTCGACGCCGAGCGCATGGGCGACGTCCTTCAGCCGGCCCGCCGCGACCTGCGCGTTATAGGCCTGCACGTGCGGCAGCAGCACCGCGTTGCAGACGCCGTGCGGCAGGTCGTAGAAGCCGCCGAGCTGGTGCGCCATCGCGTGCACATAGCCGAGCGAGGCGTTGTTGAACGCCATCCCGGCGAGGAATCCCGCATACGACATCGCTTCGCGGGCGGCCAGATTCTGCCCCTCGGCGACGACGGTGCGCAGGCTGTTGGAGATGATCGACACCGCCTTCAACGCGCAAGAGTCGGTGATCGGCGTCGCGGCGATCGACACATAGGCTTCGATCGCGTGCGTCAGCGCGTCCATGCCGGTCGCAGCGGTCAGGGCCGGCGGCTTGCCGAGCATCAGCACCGGATCGTTGACCGACAGCAGCGGCGTGGTGTGGCGGTCGACGATCGCCATCTTCACCTGCCGCTCTTCGTCGGTGATGATGCAGAACCGCGTCATCTCGCTTGCCGTGCCGGCCGTGGTGTTGACGGCGATCAGCGGAAGCTGGGCGTGCGCCGACCGGTCGACGCCTTCATAGTCCTTGATGCTGCCGCCATTGGTGGCGGTGAGCGCGATCCCCTTCGCGCAGTCGTGCGCCGAACCGCCGCCGAGCGAGATCACGCAGTCGCAGTTCTCCTGCTTCAGCAGCGCCAGCCCGTCCTCGACGTTCTTGATCGTCGGGTTCGGCTTGGCGCCCGGGAACACGACGCTGCTGACGTTGCGCTCGATCAGCATCGAGGCGATCTGATCGGCCACGCCGAGCTTGTGCAGCCCGCTGTCGGTCACGATCAGCGCCCGCTTGAAGCCGCGCGCCTTGGCCTGGTCGGCCGCGCTCGACACGCAGCCGGCGCCGAACAGGTTGAGGGAGGGGATGAAGAATGTAGTCGCCGTCATTGGTGCTTCCTTCCATTGAGTTTGTTGTTGATCGGTGGTCGATGAGCTGTCCGGCCGGGCTGTTGCCGTGGAGCCGGACGCGCTCCGTTTGCAGGGCAAAGCCCCGCGACGCGGGCGGCGCGATACGCCGCCCGGCATTGCTGCGGCCGGGTGCTGTGCGCACGCCGGCGAGATGAGTTGTCGTCTTAGAAGAAGCCGAGCGGTCCGGTGCCGTAGCTCACCAGCAAATTCTTGGTGTGCTGATAGTGATCGAGCATCATCTTGTGCGTCTCCCGCCCGATGCCGGATTGCTTGTAGCCGCCGAACGCCGCGTGCGCCGGATAGGCGTGGTAGCAGTTGGTCCACACCCGGCCTGCGGCGATGGCGCGTCCGAACCGATAGGCACGGGTGCCATCCCGCGTCCAGACGCCGGCGCCGAGCCCATACTGGGTGTCGTTGGCGATTGCGACCGCTTCGGCCTCGTCCTTGAAGGTGGTGACCGACACCACCGGGCCGAAGATTTCCTCCTGGAAGATCCGCATCTGGTTGTGACCGCGGAACACGGTCGGATGCACGTAGTAGCCGCCGGCGAGATCGCCGGGGAGCTGTGCGCGTGCGCCGCCAGCCAGGAGTTCGGCGCCTTCGTGGCGGCCGATCTCGATATAGGACAGGATCTTGTCGAGCTGTTCCTGTGAGGCTTGCGCGCCGATCATCGTTGCTGGATCGCGCGGGTCGCCTTGCCGGATCGCCGCGACGCGGGCGAGCGCGCGCTCCATGAATCGCTCGTAGATCGATTCCTGCACCAGCGCGCGGCTGGGGCAGGTGCAAACTTCGCCCTGGTTGAGCGCGAACATCACGAAGCCTTCGATCGCCTTGTCGAAGAACGGATCGTCTTCGGCCGCAACGTCGCCGAAGAAAATGTTGGGCGATTTGCCGCCGAGTTCGAGCGACACCGGCACCAGATTTTCGCTGGCGTATTGCATGATCAGCCGGCCGGTTGAGGTCTCGCCGGTGAAGGCTATCTTGGCGATGCGCGGGCTGGACGCCAGCGGCTTGCCGGCTTCGACGCCGAAGCCGTTGACGATGTTGACGACGCCGGGCGGCAGCAGATCGCCGACCAGTTCGGCCCACACCAGGATCGAGGCCGGTGTCTGTTCGGCCGGCTTCAGCACCACGCAGTTGCCGGCGGCGAGCGCGGGTGCCAGCTTCCACGCCGCCATCAGCAGCGGAAAGTTCCACGGAATGATCTGGCCGACAACGCCGAGCGGTTCGTGGAAGTGATACGCGATGGTGTCGTGATCGATCTCCGAGATCGAGCCTTCCTGCGCGCGGAGTGCACCTGCGAAATAGCGGAAGTGATCGATCGCCAGCGGCAGGTCGGCGGCGCGCGTCTCGCGGATCGGCTTGCCATTGTCGAGCGTTTCGGCGATCGCCAGCAGATCGAGATTGGCTTCCATCCGATCGGCGATGCGATTGAGAATGAGTGACCGTTCTGTCGTCGTGGTCTTGGCCCAGTTGATGCTGGCCGTGTGCGCTGCATCAAGCGCGAGTTCGACATCTTCCTTCTGCGAGCGCGGGATTTCGGTAAGTTTTGCGCCGGTGATCGGGGTGGTGTTGTCGAAGTATCTGCCGTCGACCGGCTCCACCCAGTGGCCACCGATGAAGTTGCCGTAGCGGGTCTTGAACACCGTGCTGGCGTCCGGATGCATCGTTGTGATGAGGTTCATGGCTTCCTCCCGTTTGTTTTGAAGCGGATGGAACTACGCACGACGCATGCCAGGTGTACGGGACGCCTGCGGCCATTGGCCTCCGAACTGATCAGTTCGTTGAAAAGACTGGGAGGATTCTAGACCGGAGCGCGCGCGCTGCGGGTGGTGATGTCTGGACAGCACCTCCGGCTGCGTGTGATACTTGCAGCAGTTGGACGCCACACCTGTTGCAGAATCCAACACTCCGAGGATCCGCTCATGTCAATCGCATCAAGCCGTGATGCCGTCGTCACTGCGCGCCGCCGCTTCTTCGGGGAGGGGCGTCCCGTCGACGGAATGCTCGCCGCACCGATCCTGCGCTCGTGGCAGCGCTGCGCAGGCCAGGGGCTGGACGCCAGCCGCTCACCGCTGGTCGAACCGCCCACCGCCCGCGAACTGCGCGAATTGCAGGAACGCCATGACAGGCTCGGCCGCCTCGCGCGGCCGGAGCTGAACGCACTGCAAGGCGATGCGCGCCTCACCGACAGCGTCGTCATTCTCACCGACGCGGTCGGCGTCGTCCTCGACATGATCGGCTCCGGCGAGTTTGCAGGCCGCGCCGCGCAGGTGGCGCTGCGGCCCGGCGTGTCGTGGAGCGAGGCCGACACCGGCACCAATGCGATCGGCACTGCGCTGGTCGAGCGTCAGCCGATTGCGGTGCACGGCGCCGAGCACTTCTTCGAACGTCATCGCATCCTGGCTTGCGCGGCTGCGCCGCTGATCGATCCGCGCGGCGTGGTGGCCGGTGCGCTCGACATGACCGGGCCGGCCGCGATCCGCCATGTCCACGCGCTCGGGCTGATGCGGCTCGCTGCCGAGCAGATCGAGCATCGGTTCTTCACCGAAGGATTCGAGCACTGCACCATGCTGCGGCTGCACACCGACCGCGCGCTGCTCGGCACGCCGCGCGAGGGCGTGCTGGCGTTTGCCGATGGCGTGCTGATCGGTGCTAATCGGCACGGCCTCGAGCTGATGAATTTGGATTGGCCGGCGCTCGACCTCGCACGGCTGGAAACGCTGCTGCCGGGTGTCCGCCCCTCCGAGCAGATTCAGATGCTGCGCGGCCCTCGCGGCACCCGGCTGTGGGGCCGCCTGATTGAACCGCCGCGCCGCAGCCCGCGCGCGCCTGCTGCACCCGCCGTTGCTCCAGTGCCTGCTGCTCCGGCCGGCGAGGTCGAGCCGATCCTCGATGCGGAGATGATGGCGCAGCTGTCGCGCACCGTGCGGCTGGTCGAGGCCGGAATCCCGGTGCTGCTGCTCGGCGAGACCGGATCGGGCAAGGATGTCTTCGCGCGCCGCGTTCATGCCGAGAGTGCGCGGCGCAACAAGCCGTTCGTTCCGGTGAATTGCGCGGCGCTGCCGGAAGGGCTGATCGAGTCGGAGCTGTTCGGCTATGAGGCCGGTGCCTTCACCGGCGCGCGGCGGCAGGGCGCGCCCGGGCTGCTGCGCCAGGCCGACGGCGGCGTGCTGTTTCTCGACGAGATCGGCGACATGCCGCTGTCGCTGCAGAGCCGGCTGCTCCGCGTGCTGCAGGACAAGCAGATCTCGCCGCTCGGCGGCGGCCGGCCGGTGCCGGTCGATTTCGCGCTGATTTGCGCCACGCATCAGCCGCTCGGCTCCTTGCTGGCCGCCGGCGCGTTTCGTCAGGATTTGTACTTCCGGATCGCCCAATATGTCGTCGAGCGGCCGCCGGTGCGCCATCACCCGGATCGCCTCGCGCTGGTCCGAAAACTCTGGCGCCAGCTCGGCGGCGAACGGGCCGGCGTTCAGCTCTCCACTGATGTCGAGCGCGTGCTCGCGGCTTACAATTGGCCGGGCAATTATCGGCAGCTGGTCGGAACGCTGCGCGCGCTGCTGGTGCTCGGCGAGCCGGGGCATCCGGTGGAGGTCTCCGCGCTCCCCGCCGAAATCAGTGCATCGGTTAGCGCCGCGGAGAGCCAAGCGCCGGTTGCGCCGCCGCCGACGTCGCTCGCCGAACACACCCGCTCGGCGCTGCAGGCCGCGCTCGATGCCAGCGGCGGCAACGTCTCGCGCGCCGCACGCCGGCTCGGCATCGACCGAAGTACGTACTATCGCCGCCTGCTGAAGGACAAGGATCGCGGCCGATGAGCCGTGCGGCTTGCGACCATCTCGCTGGTGCATTCCGCTGACGAGAGTTCAGTCCGCCGCCACCCAGTTGCCGTGGAAACCGTCAGGAATGCGGTGGCCGAGCTGGACCAGAGCGATCGGACCGGCGGCAATGTCGGAGGCGTTGAAGACGGCGAGGTCGCTGCGGTTCTCGCAGCCGCGCCACACCACCGCGAGCAGCCAGCCGTCGGCTTCGCCTGAGTCCTTGCTGCGCGGCACGAACACCGGCTCACCGATGGTGTCGCCGATCGGCAGGAAGTAGCGTGCGCGGCGTTCGCCGTCGCTGCCGACATGCACCAGGCCGGACAGCACGTCGGGCGCTTCTGGATTCATGCAGGCGTACCAGCCATGGCGGCTGCGCAGGCCGGCGCGGCGCTCGTCGATCCGCGGAAATTCTCCGTTGATGTCGTCGAGGTAGCCGCGTTTAAAGCTGTCGCTGCGGCCGGCAAGGTCGAACGTCCAGCGGCACAGCCGCGCGCGGGATTTATCCGGATCGAGCGACCTGCCGTCGGTGTCGGTGAAGAACGGCGGCGCTTCCGACTGCATCACGTCGGCGATGATCGTGTTGCCCTCGTCCCAGGCGTTCATGACGTGGAACACGAAGCACGGCTCGGTGCGGAACCAGCGGATGTTGCGGACGCTGCCGCTGCGCGGCATCACGCCGACATACGAGCCCTTGCGCGGCTCCCAGGCATAAGGCGGCTTGCCGCGCACCGCGCGCCAGATGCTGCCGGTGAGCGGCAGGATCGGAAACAGCACGTGCTTTGCGGTGACGATGAAGTCGTGCACCATCGCCGAATACGGCGCCTTGAAGCGCTCCAGCCGAGTCAGCCGGCCAGAGGCATCGATCGCGCCGTGCATCATGCCGCGGCCGAGCGGCCGGCCGACATTGTAGCCGAAGAACAGCATCTCGCCGGTGACCGGATCGATCTTCGGATGCGCCGTGAACGGCCCCTGCAGCGCGCCGCCATAGTCGCAATAGCCGCGGGTCTCCAGCGTCTCGCGTTCGATCTGCATCGGCAGATGCGCTTCTTCCAGCGCCAGCAGCCGTCCGGCGTGATACACCACGTTGGTGTTGGCGACGTTGCCGTCGCGCGGCGTCGAGGCCGGCGCATCCTTCAGCCGCATATTGAATTCGCCGTACAGCGGCCGTCCGGCGGCATGCTCGGCCAGCCATTTCGGCGTCCGCACCCAGCGATTGCGATACGACGCGCGGCCGTTTTCGAGATGAAATGCGTGCAGCATGCCGTCGCCGAAGAACCAGTGCGCATTCGGCGAGGCAAATTGCGGGTTGGCACCGTTGCGATACAGCGTGCCGTTCAGCTCGCGCGGCAGTTCGCCCTTGATGGTGAGGAACGGCGCGTCGCACTCCATCGGAATCGGCGCGATATTGTCCCAGGTCTGGGGTACGCCTCTCACCTGCAGCATGTCGTCGGCCTCCTCGTCGTCGCCGCAAGGTATTAGTCGAGTGGAAGCAGCCGTCCAAACGGCTGCACCGCGTGGGCATGCTCCTGCGGCACCGCCCAGATCACCGGCCAGCGCGGCTTGAACTCCGCCGGGCCTTCGAGATCGGTCAGCACGACGGTGATATCGGGCTTGTGCCGGTCGGCCTCGGCGAGCAGCGGCGTGAAGTTGGTGCCGCCGCCGCCGGCAAATTCGATCTCACTGAGCACGAAGCGGCGTCCGGGCTCGAAGAACTCGACCTGCCGCACCCGCTCGTCGCCGATGATCAGCACCAGGCCGGCCTCCTGGCGCCGGATGATGGTTTCGATCTCGGTGGCGAAGCGCTGCATCAGCTGATCGTCGATCGAGCCGGAAACGTCGATGATCAGCGCCAGCCGCGGCTCGTTCTTGGTCGGGCTGAAGCCCGGTTCGAACGGCATCCGGTGATTGCCGGCGCGGCCCTGGTTGGCGATGTAGGAGCGCGTCGGGCGCGACCAGGTCAGCGCCGGTTTGCGGGCCAGGCCGCGCGCAAGCTGCACCCGCAACACCTGGGCCCACGGCGTGCGGCTGTGCGGCAGATCGGCGATCAGCGCGCGCAGCATCGAGAATGCGCCGTCGCCGGCATGGCCGCGCAGGATGCGCTCGCTCCATTCGCGGGCCAGCTCGGCCTCGTGTTCGGGGGCCGATTGCGCCTCCGGGTTCGGCACCAGATCGCGCGCGCCGCCGGCGCCGAGCGCCCGCACCTTGGCCGAACGAGCGCCGTCGCTGCGTTGGGTGGTCTCGCTCTCCGACGTGCCGGATTGGGATTGGGCCTGATCCTTGCCGCCGGAGCCCGACGAGTCCGCCTTGGAGCCCTGTTGCGATTGCCGGCCGGATGGCTGCTTGCCGCTGGTGCCATCGTCTCGGTCGTCGATCGCGCGGTACAGCTTCTCGACATCCCATTCGAGCAGCGCCGATTCCGGCTGCTGCTCGCGGCCGAGCGCTTTGAATACGATCTGCTCCAGCATCACCGCGTTGTCCGGCAGATGCAGCCAGCTCAGATGCGCCAGCGTGGTGTTGACGATGGCGTCGGCGCAGATGTTGAACAGTTCGAGGTCGACGTCGCCCTGGGTACGTTGCAGCTCGACGAAACGCTGCGAGTGGCGCAGCGCGATGTGCAATACCTCGTGCGCAACCAGTCCGACCTGGTCGGGCAGGGGCAACCGATCGAACGCGGCGCTGTAGTACACCGTGGTGCCGTCGGTCACCGCGGCGGATGTCTCAGCCGGTGTATCGTCCGGCAGATCGCGATGTTGAACCCATAGCGCCAGTCCGCCGGTCGAGGGCGCGAACTCCACCATGCGCTGGATCGCGCGCGTGCCGCGGTGGCAGTAGAGCGCGCCCGGATCAGGCATCGGCGGCTTCCAATTGCCGGCGGTCGGCGTAGCGGGCATAGGCCGGGCTGTCGAGGATCGCGGCCTCGAGGCCGTTCTCCAGCCCACGCTGCATCAATAGCTCCATCGCCAGCGTCTGTGCTTCGCGGATCGGCAGCGGCACGGTGCTGCGGATGTCCGGCAGCTGCTCGATGATCTCGAGCGCCCGCGCCAGGGTGTCCTTGTCGGCGCTGGCGGCGAGCAGCCCGTACAGCATGCCGTACAGCGCATCGAGCGACTTCGGCAGCAGCGCTGCGGTCTCGGGGCCAGGGCGCGCCGCGAGCAACTTGAGCACGTCAGTGCCGGCCTGGATCTCGCGCAGCACGCCGAAGAACTCCGCCGCATTGGCGGCGCCGATCCGGCCCTGCACGAACAGCCGCTTGGCGTGGTCGGACAAGCCCGACTTCAGCACGTTGGAGATGTCCTCCCAGCCGCGCGGGCTGGCGCCGATCAGGTGGTCGCCGGCGAGCTGCGCCTGGGTATCGTCGAGCTTGTCGGGACGGATCTTCAGATACGCCATCACTTCGGGCGCGAAGTCGTGGGTGATGGCGTGGCTGAGGAAGGCGTCGATCGCGGTCTGGACGTTGAAGTGGAACATACGGTCGGCGAGCGCGGTGCCCATGTCGTGGCTGATCGCGCCGTGGAAGCTGGCATTGCCGGCGGCCACCACCTGCCAGCCGTCGGGCAGGTGGTAATTGCCGACGCGGCGATCGAGGATCAGCGAATAAGCTGAAATCTGCAGCCGCTGATCGGCGGCGGTGAGTTCGTCGAGAAACAGCACGCCTTCGGGCTGGTCGCGCGACGGCAGGAACTCCGGCGGAAACCACACCGTCTTGGCCAGGTTCTCATCCGCATAGATCGCGCCGCGGATATCGACCGGCTCGATCGTGGTGAGCCTGAGATCGATCAGCGGCACCCGATAATGCGCAGCGACCTGGCGGACGATCGACGACTTGCCGACGCCGCGCGTGCCCCACAGCATCGACGCCCGCCGGCGCAGTGTCGGATCGGCGTATTGCTCGATCAGCGCGGCCTTGGCGGCGGCGATCGAGACCGGGGGGATGTTCATCGGGTTGCCGTGCATCGATCGTGTCCTCGCTCGTCAGGTCGTCTGTGCATCCATCTGTGACGGGGCCGCCTCGGCTTCCGGCAGCCACGTCGCCTTCCAGCGCCGCGGCAGCGGCGGAATTTCCAGCGACGGCGTCTCGCGCATCCCGAAGGCGCCGAACATCAACAGCGGCGGCGCGCCCATCAGCAGCAGGTTGAAGATCGAATCCTGCGGCACGTCGATCAGCGTCAGGCTCGCGGCGCCGGCGATCAGGCCGCCGAAAAACAGCGCCGGGATCGCGCGGCGGAAGGTCACCGTCCAGCGCGCGCCGCGCAGCTTCTCGTAGTAAGCCGCCGGCGGCCGCGTCAGCGTGCGGGCGAGATGCGCCACCGTCTTTTCCAGCGCGGCTTCGACGCGCCGGCTGAGCTCAGGCTCCTGGCCGCGCACCTTGATCTTGCCGGTGAAGCCGGCCTTGCTCTTGCGCAGCGGCGACCACGCCCAGCCGATCACGGCGAGCAGATCTTCGGGCAGTGCCACACCTGGCGTGCTTGGCGTGACGTCGATCTCGGCCGGATAACCGCGCACCAGCGCCCCGCGCAACAATACGCGGAACCCCGCAATCACGGCCTCCCCGCGTAGTAGCACCCGTCGCACTGCATCGCTTGGGGCGTGCCGGGTGCTCACCGGGGTGAGGCGATAGCTCAGCGCGACCAGGGCGCCTTCGACGCTGCGGAACTGCTGCTGGGGCAGCACCTGCTCGATCCGCCGCAGCAGGATGTCGAGATCGTCGCCCTGGGTCTCTAACGTCGCGGTCAGGCCGTCGTCCAGCGTCAGCGTGCGGGTGACCTGATGCAGGCCGGGGCGGGGATTGTCGAGTTGCAGCAACTCGGTCGCGTTGACGCCGCCGCGGCCGGCTTCATCATGCATGACCGGCTTGAACAGCAGCCGCCGCGCGAGGCGATCGCTGGCGGCAAGGTCGACCTGATAGCCGCGGCGGGTGAACGGCTGCACAAGCCCGAGGATCTCGTGATGGGTGAACGGCGGGACCGGCGTGGTCTCAATGCTGCCTGCCGATCCGATCAGAAGCTGTGCGTAGTTCATTACCGTCAGCAACCTCCGCAAGTGAAGCCTAGGCGGCGCAGCCTTGAGGTCGGCTGCGCCGCGATTCACGCGTCCAAATCAATCGCGTCAGGTCTAGTTTCTTCAACTGCGAAGCGAAGGCAACTCACGCTATTGTTGATCGTGCATGGTTGCTGGAGTTGCCTCGGACATTCGCAGAGCCATTACGCCGATTGCACCAGCGTCGGCTTGCCGACCTCGTTCGGCAGTACCTTCGTCAGGAACTGATCGTACGAAGATACCACCTGATCCAGCACCTCGAAGTGCGGGAACGCGCCGGTGTCGAATTGTACGATGGTCCAGTTCGAGCGGCCGGCGACGCGGCTCTTGTGGCGATAGTCGACGAAGTCGCCGCGCACGCCGTGCGCCATCCACACCGGCAGCCGAAGCTGCTCGTAGATGTGCAGGATGTCGGTGCTGAACATGAAGCCGGCCACGAAGTAGTACGGCGCATGGCGGGCGCCGGGCTGATGCGTGGTGGCGTAGTCGTAATCGACCATCGGTTCGTCGATACCCTTCGAGCCCCAGGCCTTCTCCAGGAACTTGCGGATCACCGGCCGCGCGGTGAGCATCTTGAAGAAGCCGCGGTCCCACAGCTTGACGCGCAGCACGTCGATAATCCAGGAGCGGCCTCGGGTGCCGGGCGTGCGTTCGTCGCGGGCCCGGCCTTCGAAGCCGGTCGGGCTGATGAAGCCGAGCGAGCGAAACGCCTGCGGCGTCTCGGTCGCCGCGCGGGCCAGGAACTCGCTTGCCAGCGACAGCGCGAGCGCATCGATCGGCTGCTCGCCATGGATGCGGCGGATTTGTTCGACCGCGGCGTGGACCGCGTCGGTCATCATTCGCGCGGTGTATTCGCGGTCGTCGCGATCCGATTGGCCGAAGCCGGGCAGGTCGATCGCGTACACCGGTCGCTGCTTCGCGTAGTAATCATACAGCGGCTTGACTTCGTAAGCGGAGCCGGCGGCGTTGATGCTGTGGATCAGCAGCAGCGGCGTGGTGCTGCCATTCGGCTGCGCGTCCCCCGCCGCATAGATCGCAAACCGGCCGACCACGCTGGTGATATCGGTGCGCGCACCCGCCACCGGATTGGCGAGCCCCGTCCGCGCATGATGCTGCTTGATGCTACCTGTATTGATTGCTTGCCCGCTGAGCGACGGCATCTGCGACCTCTCTTGCATTTTGAGCGAACCGTCGAGCCAATCGCGTCAAACCGGGAAGGTTCCAATTCGCGCGCGCCTCACGCTGCTTCAAAGCAAGAATGGTATCTGCATACATTGGCGCGCACGAAAATCGACTCGTGCGTGCATGATAGTCCCGCTGCTGACTGGTGCGATCACGAGGGACACCGTCAGCGCGAATCGACGTCAGTAATGGCGATGAGTTGTTAGTTCGGCGCGACGAACGGCTGTCCATTCGGCTTGACACGAATGCCCGGTCGTAGCCGCTGCCACGGCAGCGCCGCGGTATCGGCCGGCATCGCGCCGGGCGCGGCGCAGATCAGCAGCCGCTCGGCGATCGGCTGAAAGTCGGCGCGGAAATGCACCGAGCTTTTCACCACCAGGATCGCCTGCGCGGTCGGCTCGATGCCGACATAGCGGTACATCGCCTGATCGGCGAGCTGTGCTTTGTGCGACGCGACCACCACGCGCACGCCGCCGATCCGCAGGCAGGCGGACGGACCCATCTCCATCTCGCGGCCACCGAAATACGGACCGGGTGCGACAAAGCGGCCGTCGGACAGCTGCTCGACGACGAAGATCTCCTCGAACGGCGTGTCGCCGGGAATGCCCGACTTGCCGCCGAGCGACAACGAGATCATCGCGCCGACACCGGCGGCATGCGCGGCCTTCGCGGCGTCCGGATCGTAGATCACGCCGATCGCGGCGCGCTGTGCGTTGTTGCGCACCAAGGCGCGGAGCATGCCGGTGGTGTCGGAATCGCCGCCGGCGCCGGGATTGTCCTGGGTGTCGGCAATGATGATCGGCTTGGCGGCGGTGCGCGCCAATTCGATCGCATGCTTCACGCCCTCGTCGGGCGAATAGATCTTGCCGTCGAAATCGTCCTCGTGACCGGCCACGAGCGCCGCCACCGCATCCGCCGCCGCGTCGGCATCGGCCTGGGTGCGGCCATAGGCGAACACCGACGGTGCGCAGTCCGGAAAGTCGGCGGCCGGAAAGCCCGGTGCAAACGACAGCGTCGGCACCGCCTCGCTCTCCAGCGCGGCAAGCTTGTCGTAGATGCCTTTGGTCGGCTGATCGAACGTGCACTGCCACGAGATCGGAATAAGAAACGGCAGTTGCCGGAACGCCTTGGCGAACTTCTGACCGCTGCGCAGCAGCAGCTCCAGATGCTTGGCCGAAGCGCGGCCGGTGTCGGCCATGTCGACATGCGGATAGGTGCGATAGGCGATCAGCGCGTCGGCATGTTCGATCATCCGCGGCGTGACGTTGGCGTGCAGATCGATGCTGACGACCAGCGGCAGGTCGGGCCCGATCACTGCGCGGACGCGGGCCAGAATCTCGCCTTCGCCGTCGTCGAGATGTTCGGTGACCATCGCGCCGTGCAGGTCGAGATACACCGCGTCGAGCTGTCCGGCCGCCTTGATGCCGTCGATCATGATTTTGACGACGCGCTCGAACGCATCCTCGGTGACATGCGCCGATGGGCTGGCGCCGCAGGCGACGGTGGGGATCAGCTCCCAGCCTTTGGCGTCGGCCTCTTCGACGAAGCCGGCAAGGCCGACATTGATGCCGCGCATCACCTTGAGCACGTCGGCGCCGATCGTCATCGCCGGCCACCCACCGCCATGCACGAACGCCTCCCAGGTCGCCTTGGTGGGCGCAAAGGTGTTGGTCTCGTGCAGGAAGCCACCGACGGCGATGCGGGTCATGGTTGTTTCTCTTGCTGCGTCATTCCGGGGCGCGCGAAGCGCGAACCCGGAATCCCGACATTGTTAGGAAGGAGATTCCGGGTTCGCGAGCTTGCGCTCGCGCCCCGGAATGACTGGGAGGATGTTTCAGCTCACCGCTGCCTGCGGAGCCTCGTGGACGGGACGGAAGTTGGCGAAGTCCCAATGCCGGCCGGGAGCGGCTTCGAGCAGTTGGCGGGTGTAGGCTTGCTTGGGGTGGGTCAGCACTTCGCCGGCCGGCCCTTGTTCGACGACGCGGCCTTTCTCCATCACCGCGACATCGTCGCAGATCTGCGCTGCGACGCGCAGGTCGTGGGTGATGAACAGCAGCGCGATGCCGAGCCGGGTCTGAATCTCGTCGAGCAGATTCAGCACCTGCGCCTGCACCGAGACGTCGAGCGCCGACACCGCCTCGTCGGCGACCAGGACGTCGGGATCAAGCGCCAGCGCGCGGGCGATCGCGATGCGCTGGCGCTGGCCGCCGGAGAACTGATGGGGAAAGCGCGAGATCGCGTCCGCCGGCAGATGCACCAGCTCGAGCAGTTGCCGCGCCTTGGCGAGCGCTTGCGCCCGCGGCACGCCGTAATTGATCGGCCCTTCCGCAATGCTCTCACCGACGCTGACGCGCGGATTGAGCGAGCGGTACGGGTCCTGGAATACGATCTG
The DNA here is from genome assembly GCF_039642825.1 of Rhodopseudomonas sp. P1. Lineage (NCBI taxonomy): Bacteria > Pseudomonadati > Pseudomonadota > Alphaproteobacteria > Hyphomicrobiales > Nitrobacteraceae > Rhodopseudomonas > Rhodopseudomonas sp. P1. The sequence continues at coordinate 1,374,014 of NZ_CP088006.1, forward strand.
GATCTTCTTGCGGTGTGGCCGCAGCAGCCGTCGCGACAGATCGGAGATCTCGCGGCCGGCCAGCCGGATGCCGCCCGAGGTCGGATCGATCAGCCGCACGATGCAGCGCGCCACGGTGGATTTACCCGAGCCGCTTTCGCCGACGATGCCGAGGGTGCGCCCCTTGTGCAGCGTCAGCGTCACGTCCTGTGCCGCGACTACCTCGCGCTGGCGGCCGAGCAGCGAGCGCTCGCGATACACCTTGCCGAGCTCGTTGGCCTCCAGCACCACCGGCGTCTTGGCGACGCCGCGCGGCGGCCGCGGCACCAGGCTCGGCACCGCCGACAACAGGTTGCGGGTGTAGTCCATCTGCGGACGGCGCAACACCGTCTCGAGCGGGCCGGTCTCGACCAGACGACCTTGCCGCATCACCGCGACGCGATCGGCGATCTCCGCCACCACGCCCATGTCGTGGGTGATGAACAGCACCGCGGTGCCGTGCGCCTGCTGCAGCTCGCGGATCAGCGTCAGGATCTGCTTCTGTGTGGTGACGTCGAGCGCAGTGGTCGGCTCGTCGGCGATCAGCAGCTTGGGTTCGAGCACCAGCGCCATCGCGATCATGATGCGCTGGCGCTGGCCGCCCGACAGCCGGTGCGGATAAGAGGCGAAGATCCGTTCGACATCCGGCAGCCGTACCTGCTGCATCATGTCGAGGATGCGGCGGCGGCGCTCGCGGGCGGGAAGGTCGGTGTGAAAGCGCAGCACCTCGTCGATCTGCTTGCCGACCGGCACCACCGGGTTCAGCGCCGTCATCGGCTCCTGGAAGATCATCGCCATCCGCGACGCGCGAAGCTGGCGCAGCCGCCGTTCGCTGGCGGCCAGCACGTTCTCGCCGGCGAGCCGGATCTCGCCGCCGGAGGCATGCAGCGCGCCCTTCGGCAGCAGCCCCATGGTGGCGAGCGACGTCACCGATTTGCCCGAGCCGCTTTCGCCGACCAGGCACATCGTCTCGCCGGCCCGCACGGTGAGCGAGATGCCGTCGATCACCTTGTCGCCGTCATTGCTACGGCCGAGGCGGACGACGAGATTGTCGATTTCGAGGACGTTGTCGGTCATCGGGATGCCTCCACGTCACTGCTTCGTCGATTCGCGTTCCGTAATGACGGACTAAGCTTTGAACCGGCTCTCATCGCGAACCCTCGCGCTGTTTCATCCGCGGGTCGAGCGCATCGCGGGCGGCGTCGCCGATCAGGTTGACGGACAGGATCGCGATCGACAGCAGCAGGCCCGGCCAGAAGATCAGCATCGGCTTGATCTGAAAGTAGGCGCGGCCCTCGGCCATGATGTTGCCCCAGGTCGGCGTCTCGGGGCTGATGCCGGCACCGAGGAACGACAGGATCGCTTCGGTGAGGATCGACGAGGCGGCGATGTAGGTGCCCTGTACGATCAGCGGTGCTACCGTGTTGGGCATCAGGTGCCGCGCCATGATCTTCGGCAGGCTGGAGCCCAGCGAGATCGCAGCTTCGACATAGGGCTCCTCGCGCGCCGTCAGCACCACCGAGCGCACCAGCCGGGCGACGCGCGGAATCTCCGGGATGGTGATGGCGATCAGCACCGTGGTCAGGCTGGCGCCGGACAGCGACACCACGGCGATCGCCAGCAGCACGCTGGGGATCGCCATCAGGCCGTCCATCACCCGCATCATCACCGCGTCGACCCAGCGGAAGAAGCCGGCGACCAAGCCAATGACGAGGCCGATCGCGATCGCGACGATCGCCGAGCCGACGCCGATCAGCAGCGACACCCGGCCGCCATAGATGATCCGCGACAGCAGATCGCGGCCATAGGCATCGGTGCCGAGCAGGAATTCGGCGCTCGGCGGCTTGAGCCGTAGCGCCGGCGCCAGCTTCACCGGATCGTGCGGCGCCAGCCACGGCGCGAAGATCGCCATCAGCACGACCAGCGTCAGGCAAATGGTGGCGACGGCGATGATCGGCGTCGACAGCAGGAAGCCAAGCCGCGGACGCATCGGGCGCGGCACCGGAAGGGTCGGTTCGGACATGGTATCGATCGCCATGGTGCGCGCGCCCTCAGTACCGGATACGGGGATCGAGCAGCGTGTAGGCCAGATCGATCAACAGATTGACCGCGACGTAGATGCCGCTGGTCAGCAGGATCATGCCCTGGATCACCGGGTAGTCGCGCGCCAGCACCGCATCGACAGTGAGACGGCCGATGCCGGGCAGGTTGAACACGCTCTCGGTGACGACCACGCCGGAGATCAACAGCGCAAAGCCGGTGCCGATCACGGTGATCACCGGCACCGCTGCATTGCGTAGCGCGTGGCGCAGCAGCACGCGGCTCTCGGTGATGCCCTTGGCGCGCGCGGTGCGGACATAATCCTCGCCGAGCACGTCGAGCATCGCTGCGCGTGTCATCCGCGCGATTAGCGCGATGTAGATGAAGGACAGCGTCAGCGTCGGCAGCACCAGCCGCTCGGCGAACGGGCCGAAGCCGCGCGCCATCGGGCGGAAGCCCTGCACCGGCAGCCAGCGCAGCTCGATCGCGAAGATCTGGATCAGCACATAGCCGATCACGAACACCGGCACCGAGAAGCCGATCACCGACAGGCCCATCACGAAGCGGTCGACCCAGGTGCCGTGTTTCCACGCGGCGACGACGCCGAGCGGAACCGCGACGATGACCGACAGGACGATGGTCGACAGCGCCACCGTGATGGTCGGCTCGATGCGCTGGCCGATCATCTGCAGTACCGGCACCTGCGAGATCAGCGAGACGCCGAGGTCGCCGTGCAGCAGCCGTCCGACCCAGGTGAAGAACTGCACGTAGAGCGGCTCGTTGAGCCCGAGCGACGTACGGATGCGCATCAATTGTTCAGGGGTGGCGCTGTCGCCGGCAATGATCGCGGCGGGATCGCCCGGTGTCAGGCGCAGCAGCAGGAACACGAACAGTGCGACCACACCCATCACCGGGATGGCCGCCAGCAAACGACGGATCAGATAGCCGATCATCGGCGCTCCATCATGGATTTGGATCGACGATTAGCGAAACTTATCCCGAAGATGCGGTTCGTCATCATCACCTGCGCTTGAAGCCGTCAAAATCACCCTCGGAGTTCAGCAAGTCCCGTGCCAGGGCTGCAAGCCGGTGCGATCTGATTTGCACAGGTCCGCGCTCACTCCAGCGTCGCGAGCAGTCCCGCCATCAGCCGGCCTCGCTCGGCGAGGCTGTCGATCTCGATGTGCTCGTTCAGCGTGTGCGCGTCGGCGCCGCGAACGCCGAGACCATCGAGGGTGGGAATGCCCATTGCGCCGGTGAAGTTGCCGTCGGAGCCGCCGCCGGCGCTGCCGTGCGGCAGGCCGACGCCGAGCTGCGCAGCGACCGCGCGCGCCTTGTCGTACAGTGCCAGGGTGCCGGCATCCGGCTCCCACACCGGTCGGGTCACGCCGCGCGTCACGTTGAAGGTGACGTCGCTGCTGCTGCCTTGCAGCGCCAGCATACGCTCGACGCCGCGGTCGAGATCTGCCTGGCGCTTGGCCATGCTCAGCGCTTCGCCGGTGCAGGTGGTGGCGACGCAGTTCACCCATTGGCCGCCGTGGACGATGCCGACACTGAAGGTGCAATCTTCCGTGGTCATCGCATCGATCGCCAGGATCTGCTTGGCCATTTCCCGTATGGCGGAACGCCCCGACGACAACGTCGCGCCGGCGTGGCTCGGCTTGCCGATCGCCTCCAGGGTGAATCGCGCGATCGCGTAGCGGCCGGTGACGACGCCGTTGTCGGGGCGTCCGGGCTCCGGCACCAGCACGTATTTGTTGCGCGCCGCCTCGGCTTCGATGATGTCACGGGTCGACGGCGTACCGACTTCTTCGTCCGGCGTGAACAGGATGGTGATCGGCAGCGGCGTCGTGAACGAGGCGCGGGCGAGCTGTTTGATCGCTTCCAGCGTCAGGTAGTTGCCGCCCTTCATGTCGAAGATGCCGGGGCCGAACGCCTTGTTGCCTTCGCGGCGGAACGGCAGCTTTGCCAGCGTTCCGACCGGATGCACGGTGTCGAGATGACCGGCGATCAGGATGCCGGGTTCGCCTTGCTTGGGATGCGGAAAGCGCGCGCGCACGCAGCCGGCGAAACCCTGGCGACCGGCGATGCGCTCGATTGTCGCGCCCATGATCGCCATCTCCCGCGCTGCGAGATCGAGCATGCGCTCCACCGCGGCGGTGTCCCAGGTCGGGCTCTCACATTCAACCCAGGCGCGCAGGCCCTGCAACATCGTATCGGAATCGAATGGGAGATTTGCTGGGTTCATTGCGCACTCTCTGTTGGTGGCATTACGAGACTGATTACCGGCGGCTTTGTAAAGCGAAAGATTTCGCCGCCGACTACGCGGCCGAACGCCGGCAGCGGCGAGCCGGATGATTGACGCTTGGCACACTTGGTGCAAGTCTCGATTATCAGGATGTGGCAATGCGCTGATCGCGTGACGCCGCGCCCGGAGACTTACTGCCCTGCACAAGCAATCATCTGTGACTGATCAGTTTCAAGTCAGGAGAAATCGAATGTTCCATCCACCGCGTTGGATGCGCTCGGCCGTCGCGTCGAAATTCGCTGTGCCGGCGTTCGCGCTCGCGGCATTGATGACGCTGCCCGCGGCCGTCGATGCCAAGACGATCCGCGCCGTCATGCATTCCGACCTGCGTATCATCGATCCCGGCCTGACCACCGCCTACATTACTCGCGACCACGGGTACATGGTTTACGACACGCTGCTGGCGATGGACTCCAAGTTCAAGGTCCAGCCGCAGATGGCGGACTACAAAGTCTCCGACGATAAGCTGACCTACACCTTCACGTTGCGTGACGGACTGAAGTGGCACGACGGCACGCCGGTCACCGCGGAGGACTGTGTCGCCTCGCTGAAGCGCTGGGGCCAGAAGGACGGCATGGGCCAGAAGCTGATGCAGTTCACCGCCAGCCTCGAAGCCACCGATCCAAAGACCATCACGCTGAAGCTGAAGGAGCCCTACGCCCTGGTGCTGGAGTCGATCGGCAAGCCGTCGTCGCTGGTGCCGTTCATGATGCCGAAGCGGATCGCCGAGACGCCGGCCGACAAGCCGATCCCTGAGCAGATCGGCTCCGGCCCGTTCAAGTTCGTTGCGTCCGAGTTCCAGCCCGGCGTCAAGGCGGTGTACGTCAAGAACCCCGACTACATTCCGCGCAAGGAAGCGCCCGACTGGACCTCGGGGGGCAAGATGGTGAAGGTCGACCGCGTCGAGTGGATCACCATGCCGGACGCACAGACCGCGGTGAACGCGCTGCAGTCGGGCGACATCGACTTCATCGAGAATCCGTCGTTCGACCTGCTGCCGGTGCTGGCGCAGGACAAGGAGCTGACGATCGATACGTTGAGCCCGCTCGGCTTCCAGACCCTCGGCCGGATGAACTTCCTGCATCCGCCTTTCGACAATCCCAAGGTCCGTCGCGCGGCCTTCCTGGCGATGAGCCAGAAGCCGGTGCTCGACGCACTGGTCGGCAATCCCAAGTACTACAAGGTGTGTGGCGCCGTATTCGGTTGCGGCACGCCGCTAGAGACCGACGTCGGCTCCGAGACGCTGGTCAAGGGCAACGGTATGGCCGAGGCCAAGAAGCTGCTCGCGGAGTCCGGCTATGACGGCACGCCGATCGCCTTGATGGCGCCCGGTGACGTCGTCACGCTGAAGGCGCAGCCGATCGTGGCCGCGCAGCTGCTGCGTGACGCCGGGTTCAAGGTCGACGTCCAGGCCACCGATTGGCAGACCGTGGTGTCGCGCCGCGCCAGCCAGAAGCCGCCGAGCGAAGGCGGCTGGAACATGTTCTTCACCAACTGGGCCGGCCCCGACATTCTCAATCCGGTCGCCAATGTCTCGGTCGGCGGTCAGGGCAAGAAGGGCGGCTGGTTCGGCTGGGCGGAAGACGCCAAGGTCGAGGAGCTGCGCGACAAGTTCGTGCGCGCGAACTCGCCGGAGGAGCAGAAGAAGATCGCCGAAGAGATCCAGAAGGAAGTCTATGAGCAGGTGATCTACATCCCGCTCGGCCAGTACACCGCGCCGAGCGTGTGGCGCAAGGAACTCACCGGCGTCGTCTACGGCCCGGCGACCCCGGTGTTCTGGAACATCGACAAGCAGGGCGACTGAGCGGTCGCCTCGCCCGGATCATTCATCAAGATCATCATCGCGCCGTCCTGCGTCCAGCAGGGCGGCGCTGTGCTATTCAGAGCTGGCACAGTTCGCGGAGGATCGTCAGGCATCCGCTTGATGACTGATCGACATCATCCAGATTGTGGCGCGCGCCATGCCGGCCTACGCGTTCTTCAGAAAGGGCGCGAGAAAATGTGGGCAGTAAAATTCAAAGGCTTTCATGAGCCGTTCAATTGACGATTAGTTTCGTTATGGCCGGGCTCGCTGTTCAGCCCGGAGACATGACCTACGGGTGTTCGGAGACATAGTCGACGCATCATAGTGGCTGGATTTGGCGGTTGGAGGCCAAGTCCATGCCCTGGCGTGAGGTGTCGGCAGTGGATCAGAGACGCGAGTTCGTACGGCTTGCGATGCAGGAGGGGGCGAACCGGCGCGAGCTGTGCCGGCGGTTCGGCATTCATTGGACGACCGGCTACAAATGGTTGGAGCGATGGGCGGCCGGAGGTGATCTCGCCGACCTGTCGCGGCGGCCGCACGACAGCCCGCGGCAGACCTCGGCGGCGTGTGAGGCACAGGTGCTGGCGGTTCGTGATGCGCATCCGGCATGGGGCGCGCGCAAGATCGCCAGCTCGATGGAGCGGTCCGGACAGCACGCTCCGGCGGTGTCGACGATCCACGAGATCCTGCGCCGGCACGGCCGGATCAAGCCTGCCGCCGGCGGTCCACCGGCGACGCTGCGGTTCGAGATGCCGGCGCCGAACATGCTTTGGCAGATGGACTTCAAAGGCTGGGTTCGGCTCGGCAACGACGTCCGCTGCCATCCGCTGACCGTGGTGGACGATCACTCACGCTACGATCTGTGCCTCCAGGCTTGCGCCGATCAGCGCGGCGAAACCGTGCAGGACAGGCTGCAAACGACGTTCCGGCACTACGGCTTGCCCGACACGATCTTCGTCGACAACGGCTCGCCGTGGTCGGACAGTTCCGGCGAGCGCTGGACATGGTTCTCGGTGTGGCTGCTCAAGCTCGGCATCAGGGTGATCCGTAGTCGTCCCTATCACCCGCAGAGCCGCGGCAAGAACGAGCGTTTTCATCGCACGCTGGACGACGAGGTGTTTGCACTGCGGCCCTTGCGCGACCTCGCCGAGGCGCAACGTGCCTTCGATTCCTGGCGCGAGGTGTACAACTTCGAGCGCCCTCACGAGTCGCTAGGCCAGCTGGTGCCTGCTGATCGCTACCAGCCGAGCCGGCGTTCTCTGCCGGACCGCCTGCCGGCTCCAGAATACGATGAGCGCGACATCGTCCGATCCGTCTCGAAAACCAAGGCCTATGTCAGCTTCAAAGGTCGTTTGTGGAAGGTGCCGCAAGCCTTCGCCGGAGAGCGCTTGGCCATCAGGCCGCTCTCCACCGACGGCAAATACGGCGTGTTCTTCGCTGCCCACCAAGTCGCCACCATCGACTTGACGGGCGTGGAAAGTGTCGGTCATGTCTCCGAACACGTGTCGACTATGTCTCCGGGCTGAACACTCGCCCCGGCCATCCACGCCTTGCTGGCTATTTCCGCTGAAAGACGTGGATGCCCGGAGAACGCAACGACCGTTGGCAAGGGCCAGATCCGCGTCAATCAATCGACCAAGCGCTCTAGCTCCGAACAACAAAAAGCCCGGCGTGAAGCCGGGCTCGATTGGCTGGGTGCTGTCCCGATGTCGATCGGGCGCGCCTCTCGATCACTTGCGGGCGCAGGCGACCTTGATGGCGCTGGCGCTCGGGCTGCACTTCGCCGTCACCGAGCCGTCCTTGACCGTGAGCTGGTCGGCGAGCTTGGCGGCGCCGCCGTTGACGCAATAGGCCGAGGTCAGGGTCTCGTTGGTCGCGCAGGTCACCGGGCAGCCGTCCGAGGCGCAGCTGGTCGAGGTGACGTTGCGCACCGCGGCGATTGCCGCCGGGGTCGCAGCAGCGGCCTGCTTGTCGGCGGCAGGGGCCTTGGTGGCAGGTGCGGGTGCCGGAGCAGCCTTCGCCGCCGGCGCAGCGGCCTCGGTGGCCGGCGTCGCAGCGGTCTCGACCGCAGCCGGGGCGGCGCTGGTTTCCACGGCGGCCGGGCGGGCATAGTAGCCGCTCGCCGACACCAGATAGACGAACAGGGCCGCGACCACGACCGCGCCGATCATGATCAGCGTCGTCGTCGGCAGCGCGCGGACCCGATCGATCGTCGAGCGAATCGAGGTGACCAAGGAAGCGGCATCGAACGAACCGCCACGGGAACGCATATCGTCGAAGGTGAGATACGCTGCGATCACGAAGCCACCACCGAACAACATGAGTATCAGCAGTGGACCGAGCGCGGAGAGATACTCCATGTTACGTCTTTCCATTCAGGGCAGGCCGGCGCGAGGTGTATAGGTTTCGCCTGCCGCAAGCTGCATTGTCGAAAATCAAATGAACACGCATATGCAACGGTGCGTTGAGGTATGTCAAAACCGTTAAGGCGCCGTCGGTCGAGATGTAGCACGGCGGGGGGCGTGACGTCATCGCGGCAGAAAGCGCCGCAATTTGTTAGGGTTGACGATTAATACCTCGTCATTTGCCGAGTGCGGCCCGGCTTTCTCTATGGTCGAATGTCCAATGTCGGTACGGCCTGTCGGCTCTGCGTCGATCGACCGCGATCAATGCCCTATCTGCAGCTTTCCGAAGCTGAGCGCACAGCGGAATATGGCGGTTGATTGACGGAGATTCGTAAAAACAGCTGTGACGCGGCAACGCCGTCCCGCGTAGATCGCGCATCAGACCGCCATATAGGCCGCATATCATTCGATAGCCCGCAACGTTCGAAGAGATTCCCATGAAGGCAGCAGACGTGATGACCACCGCCATCGTGACGGTGCAGCCCGACACGCCCGTCCACGCCATCGCCGAGACGCTGCTCAAACACGGCATCAGCGCGGTGCCGGTGATCGACGGCGCCGGGGTGCCGCTCGGCATCGTCAGCGAGGGCGACCTGATGCCGCGCGCCGATAGCGATCGCGAAGCGCGTCACGATTGGTGGCTGCAGATGCTGTCGGAAGGCGAGGCGGTGCATCCCGACTACGTCCGCTTCCTGAAGTCCGATACCCGGACCGCAAAGGATGTCATGGTCGGCCCGGTGGTGACGGTCGAAGAAACCACGGCGCTCGCCGACATCGCCGACCTGTTGGTCGAAAAGCGGATCAAGCGGGTGCCGGTGGTGCGCGCTGGCCACATCGTCGGCATCGTCAGCCGCGCCGACCTGCTCAAGACCATGACTGGGCTCAATCACACCGGAGCTGATCCCGTGCACGACGATCCGAGCGCCTGGCCGACACCGTCCGACAAGCTTGCGGCACTGAGCCGTCCCGTCGCGCCGCCGGCTCCGCCGCCGCATGATCCGGCGGCTGACGATCTCTCCGCCTCGGCGTTCCGCGAGCTGGGGCTCGAGCATGAGCACGAAGAAGACGAGAAGCGAAAACACGCCAAGGAGCTGGCGGACGAGAAGCATCACCGTCTCGCCAGCGACATGCTGGCCTCGCATCTGACCGACGAGACCTGGCAGAAGCTGCTGCGCAACGCACGATCCGCCGCCAAGAAGGGCGAGCAGGAAAGCCTGCTGTTGCGGTTTCCGGCAGAGCTGTGCACCGATCACGGCCGCGCCGTGAATGCGCCCGATCCGGAATGGCCGTCCACGCTGCGCGGCATGGCCGCCGACATTTATTTACGGTGGAAGTCGGAGCTGCGCCCGCACGGCTTCGTGCTGCAGGCCCGCGTGGTCGATTTCCCCGACGGCATCCCAGGCGACATCGGCCTGTTCCTGACCTGGGGTAAGAGCGAAGCGGAGCATCGCTGAGGCGCCGTTCGTTCGCCTTGCTCTTCACACTCTCGGCGGGGACGCGTAGCGCTCTCAGATCTTGAGGTTGCGGTACACCGAGACCTCGCGCTCCCGCGCGAGGCGGGCGTCGTCGCCGGCGCGGATGCCGCGCCAGCCGTCGAAGAACACCACGATGGTGGTGATCAGTCCGGTGATCTTGCCGACCAGGAATCCGAACGGGAAGATCAGTCGCTCTGCAGGCAGAATGAATTGCGAGCCGAGGAAGATGATCACCGCGTTGGCGAAGTACGCGGTGCGGTACAGAGTCTGCTCTTTCCAGGCACTACGCGCATAGGGCCTGGAGCTCTTCTTCACCGCCTTGTTGTAGCGGGGGTTGCGCAGCAGCCCGAGCAGCCGGCGCTTCTTCGGCAGTTGCCGCGGGCCGGCGAGCAGCGCCCGATAATTCTCGCGCATCTGAAAATGCGCAATCAGCGCCAGCAGCAGATTGAGCGCGACCAGCACCGCCTTCAATTCCCATACCGACAGCAAGAGCTGTGCGGCGAGGTCGACGAAGATCAGATGCGTCGCCGCGTTCAGCACGAAGGCCGAACGGTGGAACGCGGCGCGGTTGATGTTGGCGACCTTCTCGTCGATGAACGCGGCGCCCGGCTTGGTCTCGCCGAGCTGCAACAGGACGGTGCGCTGCGTTTCGGTCAGGTCCCAGCTCTTGCCGAGTTCGGCGATCGTCACCGCCGGCGTGCCGCGTTTGATCCGGAACGTCGCCTTGGCCGACCATTCGGACACCCGCGTCAGCCAGCGCCGCGTCACCGCGAAGCGTGAGGTGCTGGTCGCCGCCTCGACGAGAGGGTGGGGATCTGGCTGCATCGTGTCCTTCAGCGCGGCTCGATCGCCGTCAATCGCCGAAAAGCGGGTCCTCCGCAAGCTTGGCGGCGGCCTTGGCGGCAGCCTTCATCTGCTGTCTGATCTCGGCATCATCAAGGTCGGCGAGCTGCCGGGCGGCGTCGGGGGCGAGCTTGTCCTTGGCGCGGCGGTTAAATTTGCCGGCGAGTTTGCGGTGCACGGCGACGTCGTTGAGGGCGCCGAGCGCGTCGAGTAGCTTCTTCAGGTGTTTCCGGAACCGCTCCAGCCGCTTGCCGGCCCTGCCGTCGAACAGGCTTTCGAAGAAGCCGATCGCGTAGTTCAGCTTTTTGGCGGCGATCCGGACCCGATGCCGCTCCTCGTCATCGAGCTGCTCCAGCTTCTCCAGGCGCTTGTTGAGCTTGCGGGCGCGGCGGGCCAGCACCTGTTCGGCGAATGCGACCGCCGACGGGCGGTCCGCGCCGGCCGCCGCCTTGGTCCATTCACCCGCCTCGATCCAGCGCTTGAGATCGTCCAAGAGCTTGCGGAAGCGCTGCAGTTCGACGGTGGCGCTGGCGCTGTCGAACGCGGCGCCGCGGTCCGAGCCGAGCCGCTTCAGGAAGGCCGGCGAGCCGGTGCCGAGCTGAGCGCTCTTAATTTTGACTTCCAGGAGGTGCAGGTCGCGCGCCGGAGCCAGCCGTCCGGCCAGCCATTTCAGCTCGCGCTTCATCCGCTGGGTGTCGCGGCCGTCGATCAGCTCGCCGAACACCGAAATCGCAGCCCGCATCCGCCGCAAGCCGATCCGCATCTGGTGAACGCCGGTCGGATCGCGCCGCCGCACCTTGGGTTGCTGCGCGGCGATTAGGCGTAGCAATTCGGTCGCAATGGCCCGAAATGCCTCGCCGCTGCCGGCGTCTTGCGACAGAACGATGTCATGGGCCTGGCCGGGGCTCGGCTTGGCCGCAGGTTTCTTGAGAACTCGACGCATTGTGTCCCACGCGGGCGAAAGAAGCTGACCGCCCGCGGTATCCTAGCAGATTTACGCGCCGATGACGCCGCGTCGCGGCGAGGCCGAGGGGTGCTAAATCCGCGCACCGCGATGGCGGTCGGTCAGGCCCGCTTCAGAACTTCCAACGGGTAGCCGATCAGCTTGGCCACCGCATACGCAATGCCCATGCCGATCAGCGCCGCGACCGTCTGACCGCCGTAGTACCAAGCGGCCGACGGCGGGAAGGGCATCAATTGCGTCGCAAGATCAAGGCACCACAGGATCGCGCCGACACCGACGCCCATCACGATGACCAACTGGATGCGCTGTACCGCCGCTTCGATCCGTGCCATCCGCGCTTCGACGTGCTTGTCCGGTCCGCGCTCCGGCGCCGGTTTGCTCGGAGCCGGGGTGTTCTGGACGCTGTCCGGAGCCGTCGTCGTCATGCCGCCCTCACTGTTCGTCTAAAGTCCAACTATGCGCGCGATCGCCGTCGCAATCACGCTCTTGCGTAGCAGTAATCGTCGCTGCACCGCACAGAATTGACTCAGCACAAAAGCACTGCCGTAAACGCGGACGCGTAGTGATCATGCTGATCGATAACTGTCGAGCCCGTTGACTTAGCGCAAATACGACTGAAGGTAAATTTGGGAAAGAGAGCCCCTTTACAGCAGTTCTAATCGCCGCAGCGGCGTGCGCTTGGGGGGAGCTCGTGATGCATACACCTTGGCAAGCCGCCACCGCTCTAAAGACCGAAAGCAAAGAGCTTCGCCCGCTCACCGGTAACGAGGCGATCGCGCGGGCCGCGTGGGAAGCCGGTGTGCGTGTCGCGGCTGCTTATCCTGGTACGCCCAGCACCGAAGTTCTCGAGAATCTTGCGACCTATCCGGTCGAGGATCTGCACGCGCAGTGGTCGACCAACGAGAAGGTCGCGCTCGACGTTGCGATGGGCGCGTCGTTCGCAGGCAGCCGAGCGCTGTGCGCGATGAAGCATGTCGGCCTCAACGTGGCTGCCGACGCGTTCATGACCGCGACTTATATCGGCGTGAATGGCGGCCTGGTGCTGATCGTCTGCGACGACCCCGGTATTCACTCCTCGCAGAATGAACAGGACAGCCGGATCTACGGCCAGCTCGCCAATATCCCGGTGCTGGAGCCGAGCGACGCCCAGGAAGCTTACGACTTCACCAAGCTGGCGTTCGAGATCTCCGAGCAGTTCGATACGCCGGTGATTGTGCGCAGCACCACGCGTTTGTCCCACACCCGCAGCACGGTGTCGGTGGGCGAGCGCGTCGAAGTGCCGGCGCGCGTCTTCCTGGAGCGGCCGTCGAAGAATGTGATGATCCCGGCGCATGCCCGCGGCCGTCATCTGTTCGTGCTCGAGCGTGAAACCAAGCTGAAGGATTATCTCGCCACCGCGGACATTACCCGGATCGAGAGGGGCGATACCAAGTTCGGCGTCATCACCGCCGGCACCTGCTATCCTTATCTCCGTGAAGTGCTGCCGAACGCCACCGTGCTGAAGCTCGGCGCCTCTTGGCCGTTGCCCGACACGCTGCTGCGCGAATTCTGCGCCTCGGTCGAGCAGGTGTTCGTGGTCGAGGAGCTCGAGCCGATCATCGAGAAAGAAGTCGCCTCGCTCGGCATCAAAGTCGAAGGCAAGCGACTGTTTCCGCGTGCCGGCGAGTTCTCGCCCGAAGTGGTCCGCGCCGGCTTCGTTCAGGCTGGCCTGTTGCCGGCGCCGCCGTCCTACAACGCATGGGTGCCGGAGCCGGTGGTGCGTCCGCCGGTGCTGTGCGCCGGCTGCCCACATACGTCGAGCTTCATGGCGGTGCGCGCCTCCGGCGCCCGAGTCGCCGGCGACATCGGCTGCTACACGCTGGCGGTGCTCGATCCGCTGCGCGGCATCGACACCTGCGTGGCGATGGGCTCTTCGATCGGCAATGCCATCGGCATGGCGAAGGCCGGCGAGACCAAGCCGGTGGTGGCCACCATCGGCGACTCCACCTTCCTGCACGCCGGCCTGCCGGCGCTGATCGATGCGGTCTACAACCAAGCCAATATCGCGGTGGTGCTGCTCGACAATCACATCACAGCGATGACCGGCGGTCAGGAGCATCCCGGCACGGGCAAGACGCTGCGCGGCGAACCCGCGCCGCAGGTCGACTACGAGGCGCTGATCAAGGCTTGCGGCGTCAAATGGGTGAAGAAGGTCGACTCCTACGATCTCGCCGCCACCCATCAGGCGCTTCGCGAGGCAATCAACTATCGCGGTGTCGCGGTGCTGATCTCGAACCGGCCGTGCGTGCTTGATCCGATCAAGATCAAGGGGCCGCCGCTGGAAGTCATCACCAGCCAGTGCACCGCCTGCCAGTCCTGCATGAATCTCGGCTGCCCGGCTCTGACGTGGAGCGACGAGTGGTTCGAGGGGCGGCACCGGGTGAAGATCGATCCGGCGCTGTGCATCGGCTGCACGCTGTGCGCCCAGGTCTGCACCATCGACTGCATCAAGATCGCGAGCCCGGCGGTGACGCAATGAACGAGCAGAGCAACATCGCAGTGAATGCGGAGAGTGAGCCGGTGGCGTTCAACGCGGCGCTGGCGGAGCCCACCAATGTGCTGATCGTCGGCGTCGGCGGCCAGGGCGTGATCATGGTGTCGAAGGTGCTGGCGTCTCTGGCGCAGGCGCACGGCTACGAGGTCAAGCAGAGCGAAGTGCACGGCATGGCCAAGCGTGGCGGCACCGTGTTCAGCCACGTCCGGTTCGGACCGCGGGTGTGGTCGCCGACCATTGCCAAGGGCGAGGCCGACGTGCTGATTGCGCTGGAATGGGCCGAGGGCCTGCGCTGGCTGCCGCATCTGAAACGCGACACCGGCGTGTTCATCTGCGACACCAAGCGGATCGTGCCGCCGTTCGCCTGCCTCAGCCGCCGTCCCGGCGCGCCGATGCGCTACTCGACCGAGACCGCCGAACAAGTCGCGGCCTACGTATCCGAAGCCTACGCGATCGACGCCACCAAGATGGCGGAGGAGCTCGGCAACGAGCGCGCCGCCAACGTCGTGCTGCTCGGTGCGCTGTCGACCGTGCTCGAATTCGCGCTGCCGGAATGGGAAAAGACCGTCACCGCCTTCGTGCCGAAGAAGACGATCGCGGTGAATTCGGCCGCGTTCGAACTCGGCCGTAACTGGATTGCGGACGCCAAGAGCGAGACGCCGTCCGCCGATGCCGCGCCTGCAGCGGCACCGGCGCATACGCCATATCAGCCGCGGCTCGAGATCACCGATGCCTGGTGCAAGAGCTGCGAGATCTGCGTCAAGCTGTGTCCCGAGCGCTGCCTGAAGCTCAATGCCGACCGCGTCGTCGAACTGGTGGCGCCGGAGAAATGCACCGGCTGCCGGCTGTGCGAATGGCTGTGCCCGGACTTCGCGATCCGCGTCCATCTCGACACTGAAGCGCCCGCGATGGAGGCCGCGCAATGAACGCGCCGGATCGTCACGTCCCCAAAGCCGCCGCTGCCAAGCTGCTGTCCGGTAACGCCGCCTGTGCCCAGGGCGCAATCGACGCCGGCTGCAAGTTTTTCGCCGGCTATCCGATCACCCCGTCGTCGGAAATCGCCGAACGGCTGTCGACGATGCTGCCGGCAGCCGGCGGTGTGTTTATCCAGATGGAAGACGAGATCGCTGCGATGGCCGCGGTGGTCGGCGCTTCGATGGGCGGCGTCAAATCGCTGACCGCGACCTCCGGCCCCGGCTTTTCGCTGAAGCAGGAGAACATCGGTTACGCCGCCGGCGCCGAGATTCCCTGCGTGATCGTCAACGTGATGCGCGGCGGTCCGTCGACCGGCATGCCGACGCGGCCGTCGCAGGCTGACATCTTTCAGACCCGCTACGGCAGCCACGGCGACTATCCGATGATCGTGCTGGCGCCGGCCTCGGCGCGCGAGATCTACGACGAGACCATTCGCGCCTTCGATCTTGCCGAGCTGTGCCGGACGCCGGTGATCCTGCTGTACGACCAGGTGATCGCGCAGTCGTCCGAGACCGTGGCGCTCGGCGGCCGCACGTCGGTGCACGCGACCCGCAAATGGGCGAGCGGCCCGCGCGAGGCTTACAAGCCGTACGCGGCCGATGCCGATCTGGTGCCGCCGATGCCGCGTCCGGGTGACGGCTATCGCACCCACACCACGGGGCTGACGCATAGCGAGACCGGCTTCCCGAGCCAGGACCCGGAGACGGTGACGCGGAATCTCGGCCGGCTCTATGCCAAGCTCGACCGCCATCGCGATCTGATCGACAGCTACGAAGCCGTGCGCTGCGAAGACGCCGAGGTGGTGATCGTTGCGATCGGCATCAGCGCCCGTGCGGCTCGCCGCGCGGTCGATGCCTGCCGCGCCGAAGGCAAGAAGGTCGGGCTGTTCCGCCCGATCACGCTGTGGCCGTTCCCGGAGATCGCGCTGCGCGAGGCGACCCGGAACGCCAAGGCGATCCTGGTGCCGGAACTAAACATCGGCCAGCTGCGGCTCGAGATCGAGCGTCAGCTTCGCGACCGCCGCGTCGAAGGCCTGCATCTGATCAGCGGTGAACCGATTACGCCGGCGCAGATCGCAGCCGCTGCTACCAAGCTCGCTTCGGAGGTCTGAGATGTTCCGCGACGCGCCGCATTTCGACGTCCGCGATTATCTTCGCAAGGAGATGATGCCGCACTTTCTCTGCCCGGGCTGCGGCCACGGCATGGCGCTGCGCGCGCTGCTGTGGGCGATCCACGAGCTGAATATCGACCGCGACAAGCTCGCGGTGGTGTCGGGCATCGGCTGTGCCGGACGGCTGTCGGCTTATATCGACGCCAACACCTTCCACACCACGCACGGCCGCCCATTGGCCTATGCGACCGGCCTCGCGCTAGCGCGGCCCGACCTGCACGTCGTGGTGATCTCCGGCGACGGCGACTGTCTGGCGATCGGCGGCAATCATCTGATCCACGCCTGCCGCCGCAATCTCAAGCTCACCTGCTTGATGCTCAACAATGAGATCTACGGCATGACCGGCGGTCAGGTGTCGCCGACCACGTCGGAGACGCGGCTGACCACCACCACGCCGCATGGCAATTCCGAGCCGAATTTCGACGCCTGCGCGCTGGCGACCGCCGCCGGTGCGGGCTTCGTCGGACGCGAAGTCACCCGGCACGTGCCGAAGCTGAAAGAGCTGATCAAGGCCGGCCTGCAGCATCCGGGCTTTGCCTTCGTCGAAGTGGTGTCGGACTGCACCGAAGTCTACGGCCGCAAGAACGACATGGGCTCCTCGGCCGAGATGGTGCTGCGGCAGAAGAGCGAGATGCGCCCGAGCGCGTATCGCGACAGCGTCGATGAGCCGTTCCGTTCGACCGATTTGCCGACCGGCATTCTGGCCCAGAACAACCGGCCGGAATACGGCGCGGCGCTGCGTGCCGCCGCCGCAGCGCGCGCCGCCAAGTGACGGGGAGACCAGCTATGTCGACATCCCGCATTGAACTGCGCTTCGGCGGCACCGGCGGCCAGGGCCTGCTGCTCAGCGCCAAGCTGCTCGCCGACGCACTGGCGCTGGAAGGCCGTCACGTCGCGCAGTCACAGACCTATGAGCCGACCTCGCGCGGCGGCTTCTGCAATGCTGACCTCGTCGTCACCCATGGCGAGGTCGATTATCCGCTGCCGATCGAATTTGATCATCTGGTGCTACTCGACAAGATCGCGATCAAGCCGTCCTGGCCGAAGCTCAAGGCCGGCGCGCTGGTGATTTCGGACGTCCGGCTGTGCCCGGAACTGCCGGAGGGTGGACGTTTCAAGCGCTACCCGCTGCCGCTCAGCCGCACAGCGATCGAACTCGGCAGCGAACGCGTCACCAACATTGTGGCGCTGGGCGTGCTGATCGAACTGTCCGGCATCTGCAAGCATAAATCGGTCGAGCAGGTGGTGCGCGCGTCCTCGCCGCGTGGCTTCCTCGATCTCAACATGGACGCGCTGGCCGCCGGCTACGCGCTGGCCAAGGCGCCTGCCGTCGCGGCGGCCTCCTGATTTTCTGACAAAGGATTGCTTCGATGAGCGCCCAGCCTGCATTGCGCGAACAGACCGTCTATATGCACGACCGCGCCATCGAGACGATGCCCCGGCCGCAACTGGCGGCGCTGCAGTTCGAGCGCCTGCGCAAGATTGTCGAGCGGGCGTATCGCGACGTTCCGCACTATCGCAACAGTTTCGATGAAGCCGGCGTCAAGCCTGCGGATTTGACCTCGCTGGCCGACCTCGCGAAGTTTCCCTTCACCAAGAAGACCGACCTCCGCGACAACTATCCGTTCGGGATGTTCGCGGTGCCGCGCAATCAGATGCCGCGCATCCATGCCTCGTCCGGCACCACCGGCAAGCCGACCGTCGTCGGTTACACCAAGACCGACCTGGACAACTGGGCCAACCTGATGGCGCGCTCGATGGTCGGTGCCGGCGCGTCGCCGGACGACATTGTCCACAACGCCTATGGCTACGGCCTGTTCACCGGTGGCCTCGGTGCTCACTATGGCGCCGAGCGGCTGGGCTGCACCGTGGTGCCGGCCTCCGGCGGTGGCACCGAACGCCAGGTGCAGCTCATCGTCGATTTCGCCGCCAATGTGCTGTGCTGCACGCCGTCCTATGCGCTCAACATCGCGGAAGTCGCCGAGCAGATGGGCATCAACCTGCGCGATGCGCCGCTGCGGGTCGGCCTGTTCGGCGCCGAGCCGTGGAGCGATGCGATGCGCCGCGATCTCGAAGCACGCCTCGGCATCAAGGCTGTCGAC
This sequence comes from Rhodopseudomonas sp. P1, assembly GCF_039642825.1. Classification (NCBI taxonomy): domain Bacteria; kingdom Pseudomonadati; phylum Pseudomonadota; class Alphaproteobacteria; order Hyphomicrobiales; family Nitrobacteraceae; genus Rhodopseudomonas; species Rhodopseudomonas sp. P1. The sequence goes on from NZ_CP088006.1 coordinate 1,392,652, forward strand.
GTCTATGGCCTGTCGGAAATCATGGGCCCCGGTGTCGCTTGCGAATGCCACGTTGCGCAAAATGGTCTGCACGGCTGGGAAGACCACTTCCTGTTCGAGACCATCGATCCGGAAACGCTTCAGGTGCTGCCGATGGGCTCCGTCGGCGAGCTGGTGATCACCACGCTCACCAAGGAAGCGCTGCCGATGATCCGGTATCGCACCCGCGACATCACCAGCCTGAACACCGAGCCCTGCGCCTGCGGCCGCACCCATCTGCGTATCATGCGTGTCACCGGTCGCGACGACGACATGCTGATCATTCGCGGCGTCAACGTCTATCCGTCGCAGGTGGAGTCGGTGCTGATCGGCTTCCCCGGCATCGCGCCGCACTATCAGATCGTGCTGACCCGCGAGAAGGCCCTCGACGCCATGACGGTCGAAGTCGAAGTCGCGCCCGGTGCGCCGTTCGACGACGAGGCCTGCGCCAAGAAGGCGGCGGAAGTGACGCATCACATCAAGTCGCTGATCGGCGTCACCTGCAAGGTCTCGGTGAAAGCCCCAGGCGAAGTTCCGCGCTCGCAGGGCAAGGCGGTGCGTGTCAAAGATCAGCGGAACATCTGATCGCCTGATTGCTGACCGCAATCGCGTCTTCGCGATGCAGCATAAAAGTAATTGGCGCGCGCCTTGACAGGCGCGCGATGATCTAACTTTAATTAACTGATTGAGTAAGCCGTATGCGCGGTCAACGCGTAACGGAACGCTCAGTCACGCCGGACCGGCAATCAATGTCGGCCGCAAAAATGTGGTTCGCCAAAGAACCACACGGGGAAGAAATGCTCGATTTCGTCCAGCAGGTGATCGGCGGGATTGCCCTCGGCTGCGTCTACGGCCTCATCGCCCTCGGCTTTGTGCTGATCTACAAGGCGACCGAAGTCGTCAATTTTGCGCAGGGCGAAATCATGATGCTCGGCGCATTCCTTTCGTTCACCTTCATTGCCACGCTCGGGCTGAACTACTGGTTCGGGTTTCTGTTGTGTGTCGTCAGTATGGCGGTGCTCGGCGCCGCGATGGAGCGGCTGGTGGTGCGGCCGATCCTCGGCTATCCGCAATTCTCGATCGTGATGGCGACGATCGGCCTTGGCCTCGTCATCCGTTCGCTGGTCGGCATTATCTGGGGAACCGACGATCTGCGGATCGAGACGCCGTTCACCGGCGGCGTGATCCAGCTCGGCGGCTTGGTGCTGTCGCAGGACAGCCTGTCTATCATCGTCGCTACCGCGCTGCTGTGCGCCGTGCTCTACGCCTTCTTCCGCTTCACCAAAATCGGCATCGCCATGCAGGCGACGTCGCAGAACATGCTGGCCGCCTACTACATGGGCATTCCGGTGAAGCGGATGTTCTCGCTGATCTGGAGCCTGAGCGCGATCGTGGCGTGTTGTGCCGGCGTGCTGCTGGCGCCGATCACCTTCATCCATGCCAATCTCGGCTTCCTCGGCATCAAGGCGTTCCCGGCCGCGGTGCTCGGCGGATTCGGCAGCATCCCCGGCGCGCTCGCCGGCGGCATCACGATCGGCATCGTCGAGTCGCTGTCCGGCTTCTATCTGCCGGAGGGCTTCAAGGATGTCGCCGCCTATGTGGTGCTGCTCGCGGTGCTGCTGTGGCGACCACAGGGCCTGTTCGGCAGCAACGCGCTGAAGAAGGTCTGAGATGAGCGCGCATGTCCGCACCAGCTACGCGCAAAGCGAGCAGCTGTTCCCGTCGAAGAATGCTGCGTTCTGGTACGCCGTCCTGGTCGCGGCGCTGATCGCCGCGCCTTATGTGCTGGAGTCCTATTATCTCAGCCAGCTGGTGTTCGTGCTGATCTACGCCATCGTCGGCATCGCCATGAACGTGCTGTCGGGGCAGGCTGGGCAGGTCTCGATCGGCCACGCCGCCTTTATGGCGATCGGCGCCTATACGGCGGCGGTCTGCGAAAAGCATGGCTTGCCGCTGCCGGTGTATCTGGTGCTGGCCGGCGGTTTCACCGGGCTAATCGGCTATCTGGTGGGGCTGCCGGCGCTACGGCTGCACGGCATCTACCTGGCAATCGCCACGCTGGCTTTTGCTTTCATCGTCGAGGAGATCGTCACCCGCTGGGAGAGCGTCACCAACGGCAACGAAGGCCTGATGCTCGGCGCACCGTCGCTGTTCGGCCTCAAGCTCGGCGGGCAGGGCTTCTATTATCTCTGCCTCGGCGTCACCGTGGTGGTAATCCTGGCCGCGATCAACATCCTGCGCTCGCCGACCGGCCGCGCCTTCCTGGCGATCCGCGACAGCGAGACTGCTGCGCGCAGCATGGGCATCGACACCGCGCGCTACAAGACCCGGGCGTTCGCCATCTCGGCCGGCTTCACCGGGCTCGCCGGTGTGCTGTACGCGCATAAGCTGTCGTTCATCAGCCCGGAAATGTTCAGCCTGTCGATGTCGATCGAATTCGTGATGATCATCATCATCGGCGGCGTGCTCAGCCTGCGCGGCGCGGTGTTCGGCGCGATCTTCATGATTATGGTCGATCCGATCCTGATCGTGGTGAAGGACAAGGTACCGCAACTGACCCTGGCGGCGATGCAGGGGATTGGCTTGTCGGATCAGCTCACTGACGCGATCCAGGCCGGAATCGTCCGCGTCGCCGGCGCGCCAGGGCTGAAGTCGCTGATCTTCGGTCTGATCATCATCCTGTTCATCATCTTTGAGCCGATGGGCCTCGATGGACGATGGGCGCGGGTGAAGTCGTACTTCCGGCAGTTCCCGCTGTATCGGCCGACAAGCGCGCGAGCCCAGCGGATGTTCCTGAAGTCGGAGCGTAACCGGTGAGCACGTTCTTCAAGGTCGACAAGCTCACCGTCAAGTTCGGCGGCCTCACCGCGGTCGACGACGTCTCGTTCGACATCGCCGAAGGCGAGGTGTTCACCATCATCGGGCCTAACGGCGCCGGCAAGACCACGCTGTTCAACCTGATCAGTCGGCTCTACACGCCCTATGCCGGCCACATCATCTTCCGCGACGAGGACGTCACGCGGCTGTCGGCGCAGCAGATCGCCGGCCGCGGCATTGCCCGCACCTTCCAGAACATCGAGCTGTTCGAGAGTGCTTCCACGCTCGACAATCTGCTGGTCGGCCGCCATCGCCATTCCACCACCTCCACTTGGCAGGACATCCTGCGTCTCAAGAAAGTCCGCGACGAGGAGATCGCGCATCGGCGGGCCGCCGAGGAGGTGATGGACGTGCTGCGCCTGCAGCGCTATCGCGACACACCGATCGGCAGTCTGCCTTACGGCGTGCGCAAGGTGATCGAGGTCGCCCGCGCGCTATGCGTCGGGCCGAAGCTGCTGCTGCTCGACGAGCCGTCGTCGGGCCTAAATGTCGAGGAGACCAACGCGATGGCGGAGTGGATCCTCGAGATCAACAGCCGGCTCGGCATCACCGTGCTGATGGTCGAGCACGACATGTCGCTGGTCAGCCGTGTCTCCGACCGCGTGCTGGCGCTGAACTACGGGCGGATGATGGCGCTCGGTACCTCCGACGAGGTGCAGAACCATCCCGACGTCGTCGCCGCCTATCTGGGAGCCTGATCGCATGAGCGCCCAGCCGATCCTGCGCCTTGCCAATATCGAAAGCTGCTACGGCCCGATCACCGCGATCCGCGGCATCACCCTCGATTTGATGCGCGGCCAGATCGTCACCGTGCTCGGCGCCAACGGCGCCGGCAAGACAAGCATCCTGAAGACGATCTCCGGCGTGCTCGATCCGCTGAAGGGCACGGTGGAGTTCGAAGGCCGCAAGATCCAGTCGATGGAGCCGGACAAGGTGGTGCGGCTCGGCATCAGCCACGTGCCGGAGGGGCGCGAGATCTTCCCGTTCCTCAGCGTCCGCGACAACCTCAAGATGGGCGCCTACATCCGCACCGATCAGCACGAGGTCGCCGCCGACATCGAGAAGGCGTTCAACTATTTCCCGGTGCTGCGCGAGCGCCAGGATCAGCTCGCCGGGCAGCTTTCCGGTGGCCAGCAGCAGATGCTGGCGATCAGCCGCGCGCTGATGGCGCGGCCTAAGGTCCTGCTGCTCGACGAACCGTCACTCGGCCTGTCGCCGCTGTTGGTCAAGGAGATCTTCGCGATCATCCGGCGACTCAATGCCGAAGAGGGCGTCTCGATCCTGCTGGTCGAGCAGAACGCGCGGATGGCGCTGGAGACCGCACACTATGGCTATGTGCTCGAGGTCGGCCGGGTGGTGAAGCACGACACCTGCACCAACCTGATGCAGTCGGATCAGATCCGGGAATTCTATCTCGGCCACGGACAGGGCGGACATGGCAAGCGGCACTGACACGACCACGCTGGCGGGCCGCGTCATCGCGGCGCTGCGCCAGCACGGCGATGCCCCGGTGCTGCGCTGGAAGCGCTACGGGCTGTGGCAGCCGGTCGGCGGCCGCCAGTTCGCGGACCGCATCGAGGCGATCGCCGCCGGCCTGTGCGCTCAAGGCGTCGGCCCCGGTTCGGTCGGCGCGGTGATCGGCGACAATTGTTACGAGTGGGTGCTGGCGGATCTCGCGATCGGCGCGGCCGGCGGTGTCTCAGCCGGGCTCGATCCGCATGGCGACGCCGATGATCTCGCGCGCGTGCTCGGCGACTGTAAGGCCAGCGTGTTGTTCGTCGCCGGCGACGACCAACTGCACAAAGCGCTCCGCGTCCGCGAACGCTGCCCCTCGCTCCGGCGCATCGTCGCGATGCATCAGCAGTGGGACGACGGCGCCGGTGATCCTTGCGTGATTCCGCTGTCGGCGCTCGAAGCGGCGGGACGGAACGGCGCCTCGGGAACGGCGGGCCGCGAGGCTGTGATTATCTACACCTCCGGCGGCACTGGCCCGGTTCGCGGCGCGATCCTCGGCCATGATGCGGTGATCGCGCAGGCCGAACGGGCGAAGCAGGTGCTCGGATTGCGTGCCAGCGACGAGCGGCTGTCGCTGACGCCGCTACACCACGTGCTGGAGCGCGTGATCGGCATCTACGCCTCGCTGCTCGCCGGCACGGTGATCAATTTTCCGGAAAGTCCAGACACGGCGTTGGCCGATCTTGCCGAACTACAGCCGACCATCGTGCAGGCCTCGCCGCAGCTATACGCCAGGCTGCACGCCGGCATCCTGCTGGCGATCGGCGAAACGACGAAGTTCCAGCGCTGGGCGTGCCGCATCGCGTTTGCCCATGGCGGCGACGGCTCGCCGCTGCGCATGATCACCGATCCCTTGGTGCTCGCACCGATCCGGCGGCGGCTCGGCCTTGGCCGCGCACGGTTGTGCCTATCGAGCGGGGCGGCGCTGCGGCCCGATGTTGCCGATTGGTTCGCCGCGCTTGGCCGGCCGCTGACGGACATCTATGGCCATGCTGAAGCCGGCGGCGCCGTGCGGATTGCCGATCATCACGCGATGGAGTGGAAGCTCGGCGACCATGACGAACTCTGGCTGCGCGGCGACGCACTGTTCCTCGGCTATGCGGGCGACACCACGCCTGTCCTACATCGCGACGGATGGTGGCACACCGGTGACATCGCCCGCCGTGAGAGCGCGGATCGTTACGCTATCGTCGGCCGGCTCGACGACGTGCTGCAGCGGGGCAGCGAACGCGTGCTACCGTTCGCCGCCGAGCAGGAGCTCAGCGCCTCGCCGTATATCGCCGACGCCTTCGTGCATCTCGACCGCGACGGCCGCGCGGTTGCGAAGGTGCTGCTCGATGGCGACCACGCGGTTCGCTACGCCCAGGATCGCGGCATTCCGTTCACGCATTTCCAGAGCCTGTGCCAGGCCGACGAAATCCGCGCGCTGGTGGGGTCGGCGATTGCCGACGTCAATCGCCGCCACGCCGCGATCCGGATCGAGCGCTTCACGCTGATCGAGCGGGCGCTGCGTCCGGGCGATGCCGAGCTGGCGCCATCGGGAACGCTGCGGCGGCATCTTTTGAAAGGTGATGACGACCTCGTGGAAGAGCGACGGTCGGCCGCTAGCGCGCATTAGCCATCAACCAACGAAACAACAAAGAGGGAGCGAAACCATGAAGTCCAGCACTCTGCCGATGCTCGCCGCTGCGGCGCTGATCGGCCTCGGCGCCCAGCCCGCCCTCGCGCAGTTCAAGACTCAAGGCGTCACGGACAGCGAGATCGTGATCGGCACCCATATGGATCTCAGCGGGCCGCTGAAGGCCTGGGGCGTGCCGGCCACCAACGGCATGAAGCTGGCGATCGCGCAGATCAACGACGCCGGCGGCATCAACGGCCGCAAGATCCGCCTCGTCAACGAGGACGACGGCTACGATCCGAAGAAGGCAGTGCTGATCACCCAGAAGCTGATCGAACTCGACAAGGTGTTCGCGATCGTATCGGCGATGGGCTCTGCGACGACGCTGGCGCCGATGCCGCTGGTGCAGTCGGCGGGCCTGCTGCACCTGTTTCCGATCACCGCCGCCGAGTTCACCTTCAAGATGGACCCCGCGAAGCCTGAAGACCGGCTGAAGTTCAACATGTTCAGCCCGTATTACGACACGATGCGGCTCGGCATCAAATACGTCATCGAAAACACTAAACCGAAGAAGCCCTGCATCGTCTATCAGGACGACGAGATGGGTAAGAATTTCACCGATGCCTACACCGACCAGCTCAAGGCGATGAACATCCCGAGCGCCACCATGGTGTCGTTCAAGCGCGGCGCCACCGACTTCAATTCCCAGGTCGCGCGGATGAAGGCCGACGGTTGTGACATGGTGGCGCTCGGATCGGTGGTGCGCGAGTCGGTCGGCATCACCACGGCGGCGCAGAAGCTCGGCTGGAAGCCGACCTTTGTGGTGTCATCGCCGAGCTACGTTCCAGATTTTCCGCAACTCGGCAAGGAAACCACCGAAGGCATCTATGGCGTCGGCCAGACCGAGATCTTCTATGCCGACACGGCCACCGGCGAGGTCAAGAAGTTCATCGAGGACTACAAGAAGATGTTCGGCATCGACGCCAACCAGCAGTCGACCGCCGGCTATAACGGCGTGATGGTGTTCGCGCACTTCGCCAAGAAGGCGGGCAAGACGCTCACCACCGAGTCGCTGATGACCGCGCTGGAATCCGGCGAGACCTTCGATGACATTTTCGGCGGCGCCCCGATCAGCTTCTCCAAGGACAACCACCTCGGCGTCTCGGCGGCGGTGATCGGCCAGATCAAGGACGGCCGCTGGACGACGATCGCCAAAAACCAGTCCTACAAGACCGAGAAATAATCTCGGCGCATCGCCTCAAACGCAAATGCCCGGCTCGCGCCGGGCATTTTTCTTTGGGGATTGGCAGATACCAATCGCTTTCCTCGTCATTGCGAAGAGCGAAGCGACGAAGCATCCAGCGTCGTGCACGCAGCTCTGGATTGCTTCGCTTCGCTAGCAACGACGACGGTTGTGGTTCCCTACAACCCGAGCACCAGCTTGCTGATGATGTCGCGCTGGATCTCGGAGGTGCCGCCGAAGATGGTGTAGGCGCGGCCGTTGAGATGGGTCGGCATCACGGCGAGTTCGTCTTCTGGAATCGCCGGCGGGGCGTTGAGGCGGTGCAGCGGACGGGTCGGTTCGACATAGAGGCCGTCGTTGCCGATCACGTCGACGGCGAGCCGGCTCACCGCCTGGTAGATCTCGCTGGTGCGCAGCTTCAGGATCGACGACACCGCGCCGGGGTTCTGGCCGTTCTGCAGCGCGGAGAGCACGCGCAGCTCCGTCATTTCCAGCGCGTCGATATCGACCTCGGCCTCCGACATCCGGATCGCGATGTCGGGATCTTCGATCGCCCGGCCGGTCGCTTCCGACTTGGCGAACGCCGCCGCCCGGTGCAGCGCCTTGCGCAGCTTTGCCGAGGCGATGCCCGAGCCGCGTTCGAATTCCAAGAGATACTTGCCGTAGGTCCAGCCCTTGCCTTCCTCGCCGACGAGGTTCGACGCTGGAATCCGGACGTCGTCGAAGAACACCTGGTTCACCTCGTGGTCGCCGCCGATCGTCAGGATCGGCCGGATGGTGATGCCGGGGCTCTTCATGTCGATCAGCACGAAGCTGATGCCGTCCTGCTGCCGCGGCTCGTCGCTGGTGCGCACCAGCGCGAACATCATGTTCGCGTTGTGCGCGTGGGTGGTCCAGATCTTGGTGCCGTTGATGATGTACTCGTCGCCGTCGCGGACCGCACGGGTCTTCAGCGACGACAGGTCCGAGCCCGAGCCGGGCTCCGAATAGCCCTGGCACCAATAATCCTCGCAGGACAGGATTCGCGGCAGGAAGTAGTTCTTCTGCTCCGGCGAGCCGAAGCCGATGATCACCGGCCCGACCATCTTGACGCCCATCGGCGTCGGCGTGGGCACGCCGGCATGGGCGCATTCGGTCTCGAAAATCCAGCGCTGCGCCGGCGTCCAGCCGGGGCCGCCATATTCGACCGGCCAGCCAGGTGCGCCCCAGCCCTTGGCGTTGAGGGCGCGCTGCCACGGCACGCCGGCCTCCGGCTCGGAGAACACCGAAGCGTTGAGTGATTCCGCCCGCTTCATGTCGGGCGTCAGATTGGCCGCGATGAAGTCGCGGACCTCTTGCTGAAAGGCGAGCTCGGCGTCGCCGAAGGTCATGTCCATGTCGATGCCTCGCTTGCGTTAGACCGGCCGGCCGCTGAGCGCGGCGTGGCGGCGATAATGGTGGGTACTGCCGCCGAACAGCGTCTCGAATGCCAAGAGGCGCTTGAAATAGGCGCCGACGTCGAGCTCCTCGGTGACGCCCATGCCGCCGTGAAGCTGCACCGACTGCTCGGCGACGAAGCGCGCACCTTTGCCGATCTTGGCCTTGGCGCCGGAACAGGCGCGGCCGCGGTCGGCAGCGTCCGCCTCGGCCTTCAGCGCGGCACGCAGCGCCATCGAACGGGCTTCATCGACCTGCACCGACATGTCGGTGAGACGATGCCGCACCACCTGATTGGCGGCGAGCGGACGGCCGAACTGCTTGCGAACCTTGGTATAGTCGAGCGTCTTGTCGGTCAGCGTCTGCATCATGCCGACCGCTTCGGCTGACATCGCGGCAAGGGCGCGATCGACCACCGCCTCGACCGCCGGATAGGCGTCGACATTGCCTCCGAGCATGGCATCGGCCGGCACCCGCACGCTTTGCAGCGTGATATTGCAGGCGCGACCGCCGCCGAGCCGCGGATAGTCCGCGAGCGTCAGCCCCGCCGCATCACGCGGCACCAGGAACAGCCGCAGCGAGCCGCTGCCGTTGTTGGCCAGCCGCGCCGAAACGATCAGCTGATCGGCCGATGCGCCGTCCAGCACCGCGACCTTGGCGCCGTCGAGCACGTAAGCGTTGCCGTCCTTGCGGGCCGTGGTATCGACACGCGACAGATCCGCACGCGCCGCGCGTTCGGCATGCGCGAAGGCGAGCCGCAGCGTGCCGTCCGCGACCTTCGGCAGCAGCGCCGCCTTCTGCTCGTCGCGGCCGTGTTCGGCGACGAGGCCGGCGCCGAGCACCACGGTCGACAGATACGGCTCGCTGACCAGGCCGCGTCCGAACGCTTCCATCAGGATGCCGACTTCGATTGCGCCGCCGCCGATGCCGCCATGGGCTTCCGGTAGCGGCAGCGCCAGCCAGCCGAGATCGGCGAACTGCTTCCAGATCGCTTCGCTGAAGCCATACGGCTCTTTGGCGTTCTGTTCGCGCAGCTTGGGCGTGTAGGTCTCGGCGATGAAGCGGTCGGCGCTTTCGCGCAGCAACCGCTGTTCGTCACTCGGCGTGAGATCCATCGCTTACACCTTCACCTGTTTACGCACCGACGGATGCAGTCCCGACGGATCGACGATCATTCCAAACTCCTGCAGATTGTGAGCGTGACAAAGCTGATGCAGCGCGAACGCCTGATCGATCGCGGCCGGCTGCCCCTGGATATCCACCGAGCGGTTGACCGCTTCCTTGGTCATCTTGAGCGCAAAGCTCGGCTTGGCGGCGATGCGCTTCGCAAGCGCCATGGTGAAGACGGATAGTTCGGCGGCGGGCACGACGTGATTGACCATGCCGAGCTGATGCGCCTCTTGCGCGCTCCAGCTATCGGCGGTGAACAAGAGCTCCTTGGCCTTACGCGGGCCGAGCTCCCAGGGATGCACGAACCATTCGACGCCGCACACGCCCATCGTCACCACCGGATCGCAGAACTCCGCATTGTCCGATGCGACGATCAGGTCGCAGGCCCAGGCCAGCATCAGCCCGCCGGCGATGCACTTGCCGTGCACCTCGGCGATCATCGGCTTGGCGAGATTACGCCAGCGCCGGGTGATCTGCAGATAGATCTCCTGCTCGCGCGCCATCCGTCCGTGCGCGCCAGGCTCGCGAAAGCCGCCCCAGGCGCCGACCGGCGGAAAGTCGATACCGGCTTCGTTCTTGGTGGTGGCGCGCAGATCGTGGCCGGCGGAGAAGTGCGGACCTGCGCCCGCCAGGATGATCACCTTGACGGTGTCGTCCTGCACCGCGTCGTCGAACGCGGCGTTGAGGTCGTAGGTCATCTGCAGATTCTGCGCGTTGCGCGCGTCGGGACGGTTCATCACGATTCGTGCGACCGCCGGATCCGGTCTCTCGACCAGGATCGTCTCGTAGGAGCTCATCCTTCCTCCCGTTTCTTGTTGTCTCGGCTTATGGCGCCGGTTGTGTTCCGTCGAGTGTGGCAGGTCGCGCGCGCGACTGCAAACGGCTTCTCTGCCGCATCTGCCGAGGAATTCCGTGCCGCGGAGCGCTGTCGTGACGACCGTCGGTGTGCGCCGGAAGTTCCGAAGACAGCCGCTTTGAGCCAGAACAAACCGCGTCCGCCGCGATTATGCGATGGCCGTCGGGCACGGGAGCGGAGGGGCCAGAATTGATTTCGGGCAGCCGGCGATCCATGCGATAGCTCGCGGCCCTGCGCCGAACGTCTTTGCCTGTCGAAAGTGGATGATGCCGCCGTTTCGCGTCCCGCCGATGATCCGCAATCTCGTCCGTGCCGGCGCGCTGGGTGCCGCGGCCGCGCTGCTGCTCGGCAGCGCCGCGCACGCCGCCGCCGACATCGCCAGTCTGCCGCACGACCTGTCACCGTGGGGCATGTTCAAAAACGCCGACATCGTGGTGAAGGTGGTGATGGCCGGCCTCGCGCTGGCGTCGCTGGCGACCTGGACGGTGTGGCTGTCGAAGACCGTCGAGCTGCGACGCGAAACCGCACGCGCCCGCGACGGCCTTGCCAAACTCGAAACCGATACGACTCTGGCCGAACTCGGCCGCAGCAGCGAGGGCGCGCATGACGCGGTCTCGCAACTGATTCAGACCGCCGCGCGCGAAGGCAGCCTGTCGGGCTGGACCTTCGATGCCGACTTCAAGGAGCGCGTCGCGCTGCGGCTCGAGCGCGTCGAGGCGGCGATGGCGCGCAAGATCGCCGGCGGCACCGGCATTCTTGCTACCATCGGCGCGGTGGCGCCGTTCGTCGGCCTGTTCGGCACGGTGTGGGGTATCATGAATGCCTTCATCGGCATTTCCGAAGCGCACACCACCAATCTGGCGGTGGTCGCGCCGGGCATTGCCGAGGCGCTGCTTGCCACCGCGCTCGGCCTTGTCGCCGCAGTGCCGGCGGTGGTGATCTACAACTACCTCGTCCGGGCCATTGCGGCGTATCGGGCGCTGCTCGGCGACGCCTCGGCGCAGGTGCTGCTGCTGGTCAGCCGTGATCGCGGTCGCTCGGCGCGGCAGATGCGGGCAGGGTGAGGCGATGGGCGTGCGGCTCGGCGGACGACGACTCGCGGCGGAGGACGACCTCGAGATCGCGCACGAGATCAACGTCACGCCGTTCATCGATGTGATGCTGGTGCTGCTGATCATCTTCATGGTCGCCGCACCGCTCGCCACCGTCGATATCGGCGTCGATCTACCGGCCTCGACCGCAGCGCCGCAGCCGCGCCCGGACAAGCCGGTGTATCTGTCGGTGCAGCCGGATCTGACGCTCGCGGTCGGGGAGACGATCGTGGCGCGTGACGCGCTCTCCTCCGCGCTGCAGAGCGCGACGGGCGGCAACAAGGACGAGCGGATCTTTGTGCGCGCCGACAAGGCGGTGGCTTACGGCGAGCTGATGGCGGTGATGAACCTGCTGCGCGACGCCGGCTATCTCAAGGTCGCGCTGGTCGGACTGGACGGCCGGGATCAGCCATGAACGACTACGTGCTGCACGAGACGCCCGGCCGCGGCCGCAGCCAATGGCTGCTGTCGGCGACCGCGATCGTCGTGGCACATTTCGGTCTGATCGCCGCAGCGGTTGCCTGGTATCAGCAGTCGCCGTCGCCTGGCGTGGTGATGCCGGCGATCCTGGTCGACATGGCGCCGAGCTCCGCGGCGCCCACGCTGCAGCCCCAGGATCTCGCGCCGGGACCCGAGATGCAGGAAGCGCCGAAGCCACAGGACGAGGCCAAACAGCCGCCGCCGGCACCGGCACCCGAAGCGCCGCAGCAGTTCGCGGCGCAGCAGCCTGAGCCCCCCGCGCCGGTGTTGCCGCAATCTGAGGTCGTGCTGCCGCAGCCGCCCGCTGCGGTCGAACCTGCCCGGCGCGACGACGCCAAGCCAAAGCGCGAGGAGGTCAGACGCGAACCGGCGAAGCGCGATGATACCAAGCGCGACGAGGCCAAGGCCAAGCCGCATGCGCATCCGCCGGCGCCGCGCACCACTGCGGCGCCGAAGGCCGAGCGTCAGGCGGCGCTCGCTGCCGCGGCGAACGCCGGGCAGGCTGCTGCCGCCGCGGCACTGCCGTCGTATCGCGATCGGCTGGCTGCGCATCTCGCCCGTTACAAGCAATATCCGACCGCGTCGCGAGCGGCGCGCGAGCAGGGCACGGCGATGCTGTCGTTCACCGTCGGCCGCGGCGGACAGGTGCTCGGCAGCCGGCTCGCCCGCACCTCGGGCTTTTCGGCGCTCGATGCCGAAACCATGGCGATGATCCGCCGCGCCCAGCCGCTGCCGCCGTTTCCGAGCGAGATCACCCAGTCGTCGCTGAGCTTCACCGTTCCGGTGCGATTTTCGCTGCAGTGAGTGAGCGCGCCGGCCGGCGTCACGCTTGCCCGTGCGCCGCCTTCACCGCGACCCGATCGACGGCCCCCTTGGCATCCTTCGGCAGCGCTTCGACGAAAACCACGTGCTTGGGCTTCTTGTAGCGCGCGATCAGCGAGGCGACGAATTCGGCGAGGGCATCGGCGGCGATGCTCTCGCCCGGCTTGCAGACACACACCGCCTTGATGGCTTCGCTCCATTGCGGATCGGGCACGCCGATCACAACCGCCTCGGCGATCGCCGGATGCTGCTTCAGCGCGCCTTCGACCTCGGCCGGATAGACGTTCTCGCCACCGGTCTTGATCAGCTCCTTCTCGGGAGCGCGGCCGGCGTAGAACAAGTAACCGTCGGCATCGAACCGGCCCATGTCGCCGGTGTGATGCCAGCCGTTGCGGAACGCGTGCTGGGTGGCGGCCGCGTTATTCCAATAGCCTTTGAACACCGTCGGGCCACGGAGCACGATCTCGCCGACTTCGCCCGGCGGCAGCGGCCGGTCCTCGGCGTCGACCACTGCGACGGTGCGCCAGAACAGCGGCCGCCCGGCGGATTTCGGCCGGTCGCGATACGGCGCGAACGTTGACAGGCCCGAGGTTTCGGACTGGCCGAACGTGGCCCAGAACGTCGCGTTGGGGCATGTGGCTTCGAACCGTTCGATGGTCTCCGGCGTGTCGAGTCCGGTCACCGCGCGCAGGCTGGCGAGTTGCCCCGGCTGCGCCTGATCGAGAATGTTGCCGAGCATCGGGGCGAACTCGGCCATCACCGTCACCTTGTGAGCTTCGATGTCGCGCGCCGCCTGCGCGGGGTCGAATTTCGCCGCGATCACGCTCGCGCCGCCGGCCTGTTGCAGCGTCAGCATCAGGCCGAGCCCGGTGACATGAAACAGCGGCAGCATGCCGAGATTGACGTCGGCTTCGCTCAGTCGCCAGGCGTCGACCAACGAGCTTTGCGCGATCAGGAGATTGCCTTGCGAGATCAACGCGCCGCGCGGCCGGCCGCCGACCGCAGCGGTGTGGATGATGACGAAGCCGTCGGCGGCACCGAACTCCGGCGCATTGAGCGGCGCGTCCGAGGCGAGATCCTTGAACGACGTGAACGGCCCGCCGGCGTCGCCGATCGCGTAGGCCTTCTTGACGCCGCCGAGCGACGGCAGCACCCCGGCAACGATGTCGCGATAATCGGTGCCGGCCACCACCACGCTGGGCGCGCCGTCGCCGAGCACGAACGCGATCTCGTCGGCATTCAATCGATAGTTCACTGGCAGCAGGATCGCGCCGATCAGCGCCACCGCGCCGATCAGTTCGACCATCTCGATGCAGTTCTGTGACAAGATCGCCACGCGGTCGCCGGGCTGCACGCCGTCGCGCAGCAGCCCGCTGGCCAGCCGCTCGGCCCGCGCCAGATAGTCGCGGTGGCTGAGGCGGACGCCGTCGACGACGAAGGCCGTGCGCTCCGGAAACAGCGCCGCGTTGCGGCGATAGACGTCGGCCAGCGTGAAGTCGTGAAGCGCCATCGTGTCCCCCCTATGCGCCCCGCGGCCAAAGGTGTGCGGCGGGTCCGGATTGCTGCGCCGCCGGTTCGCCGGCCGTTCGCGCCTCGCTTTGTAGCGAACATCGTCAGGTGGCGGAAAGCATGATCGCGCGTCCTCCACCTTACCCCGACCTCGCTACCGCTAAACACCGCATCGGGCGGCGGCCGACCGCTGAATCTCGGACTTGCAGGTGCCGGGCCGCTTCCGCTGTTGTTCCCGAATCCCCATTTGTATGAATGGATTGACGGCAAGGAACATAGCCGACCCGCCCGAGTTGGGGACGCGAGACAAGGATTGGAGGCATCTCATGGCCAACGACACACGCAGCCTGGAAGAGATTCGCCGCGACACCGAGCGCGCCCGGGCCGGCCTGACCGAGACCGTGGGCCAGCTGCGCGCCAGCGTCGCGGACACCGCTAATGAGGTGCGCGAGAAGTATTCGCCCGCGGCCATCAAGGCCGAGGTCGGCAGTTACATCAAGTCGCGCGGCGAAGAGATCGCCGACAACGTTCGCGACTCGATCCGCAACAATCCGGTGCAGGCGGTCGCGGTCGGCGCTACGCTGGCCTATCCGTTGTGGAAGGTGGCGCGTGCGATCCCGGCGCCGGTGCTGATGATCGGCGCCGGACTGTATCTCGCCGGGACCCGTTCCGGCACCGAGCTGACGCAGCGCGCATCCGACAAGGCGCGCGATCTTGCTGGTGACCTCGAGCGCCGCGCCCGCCAATTCTCCGCCGATGCCGCGGACACTGCCGTTGCGGCGCGCGAATACGCTGCCGGTGCGATCGATGCGGCGAGCGATGTGGTGACCACCCGGGCCGAACAATTCCGCCAGGCTGCCACCGCGACGGCTGCCGATCTCAAGCTCAAGGGCGATGACCTCAGCCGCAGCGTCGCGCATAGCGGCGACGATCTGCGCCGCCGCGCCACCGCCGCCGGTGAGGCATTTGCTGGGGAGGCTGATCAGCTCGCCGCACGCGGCGCTGGGCTCGCCAGTGTCGTTGCCGATACTGTGCGCGATGCTGCCGAGCAGGTCCGCGAGCGCGCCGGCGATGCGGCAACAAAGATGCGCGAGACTCTGCACGACACCCGCGACGCCGGCATGGATGCGGCGGCGCGGCTGCGCGACCAGGCGACTGATTTCAGCAACCGGGCGACCAAGACCGCAAAGCAGACGCTGACAGACCATCCGCTGCTGGTGGCTGGCGCCGGGCTGCTGATCGGCGGGCTCATCGCCAGCGCATTCCCGCGTGTCCGCGCCGGCGGCAAGCGTGTCGGTCGGCAGGTTGGCGAGCGCGCCAAGGATGCGATGACGCGCGGTATGGAGAAGGGCCGGGCCGCCTATGAAGGCACCGCGCGGGAAGCCGAACAGCAAGGATTGACCGGCGAGGACATCACCGAGAATGTTCGCGATCTCGGCCAGCGCGTTCGCAAGGTTGCCGAGGCGGCCGCTGCATCATTCGAAGCGCCGTCGCCCTCGCAGAACAAACATTGATCGGAGACATCGGACATGGCTGAGCAGATCGTCAAGACTCCTGGCTCGACTGGCAATGCCAATGGCGGTCGCCAGCAGCCGCCGAAATCAGCAAAGAAGGATCCGCAGGACATGGCCGGAGAAATGGGAAGCGGCGGCGAGCCGGAGCGGGATCTGAAGGAGCGGATCGTCGGCCTCGCCAGCGAGTCCGCGGAAGCCGCTCGCGCTAAGGCCGAGGAGTTCGCCGAGACCGCGCGGGACTTCGCAGCCGAAGCCGGCGAATCGCTCAAGCGTCGCGCATACGAGGAGAAGCAGGCCGGCGCCGACTATGTCGCCAATATCGCGGATGCCATCCGCCGCGCCTCGCGCGAGTTCGACAACGATCTGCCGATCGCCGGCGTGTACATGCGCAAGGCAGCCTCCAAGGTCGAAGACATCTCCGACACCGTGCAGCGCGGCGATTTATCTGACCTGATCCATGGGGTGCAGGATTTTGCCCGCCGGCAGCCGACTGTGTTTCTCGGTCTGGCGGTGCTTGCCGGCTTCGGCGCGGTCCGCTTCCTGAAGAGCTCGAGCGGCGGACGTGACAGCCGCGTCGTCGATGCCGAGCCCAACCGGAGCTTCGATGATGACCGCGCCGAATAACAACCGTTCGATTCCGGACCTGTTCGGCGACGCTTTCACGCAGTTCGCCAAGCTGATCAGCAACGAGTTCGAGCTGGCACGGGCGGAAATGTCCGACAAGCTTGGCCAAGTCGGCCGCGCCGCCGCCATGATCGGCGCCGGCGCCGTGATCTTGATTCCGGGGTTGGTGGTGCTGCTGATGGCCGCTGCCGCGGCGCTGGTCGAGCACGGTTTTTCCAGCTCGGTCGCGTATCTGATCGTCGGCGGCTGCACCACCGGCATCGCGGCGGCGCTGATCGGCTTCGGCGCCAACCGGTTGTCGCCCGAAACGTTGAAACCTGAAATGACCATCGAACAAATGCAACGCGACAAGGAAGCGGCCGGGGAGATGATCCGATGACTAAGAAGGATGGCTTGCCTTTGATCGGCGATCTTGGCGATGCGATGCGCCGCAACCCCGTCTCGACCGCACTGATCGGCATGGGGCTGCTGTGGCTGTTCACCGGCGATCGGGCCAAGGCCAGCGCCGAGCGGATCGTGCGGCGCAGCGGGCTCGACCGCGTGCCTGACGTCGCGTCGGACGCAATGGGCCGCGTCGGCGAACGCTTTGCCGACGTCGGGGAGAAACTCTCGGATGTGCGCGACAGTGCAGCGAGTGTCGCCAGCGAGACGGCACGGATGGCGCGGGAACGCGGGGCCGAGGCGCTCGATCGGGCGGCCGAGTTTGGACGTGCGATTCCTGAGACCGGCGCCGGTCTTTTCGACAGCGCCAAGAGCACACTCGGCGACCTGTTCAACGAACAGCCGCTGTTGCTTGGCGCAATCGGCGTTGCGATCGGCGCTGGCATCGCCGCGTCGCTGCCGGCGACTGAGACCGAGCGCGAACTGTTCGGCGACACCAGCGATGAAGTGATGGCGCAGGCGCGCGACTACGCGCGGCAGCAGGCTGCACGAGCCAGCGAGATGGCGCGTGATGTCGCCGGCGCTGCCGCTGAGGAAGCCCGCCGCCAGGGGCTGACGCCGGAAGCCGCGATGGCAGCGGTTCGCGAGGTCGGCGAGAAGGCCAAGCGCGTCGCCGAAGCAGCTGAAGACAACGTCCGGCTGGAGTGATGGCGATGGCCGACGACAAAGCGCCTGACGATCGCCCCGGCGACGCAATGAAGAGCGGCACGCGCGAGCCTTGGAAAAAGCCGGGGCAAAGCTCGCAAGTCGATGACCAAAACCCGCCCGACAAGCCGGATCTGGAGCGTTGGCAAGAGTCCAATACGCACTAATCCTAGTCTATCAATCCAAGTCTCATCCTGAAGCATCCGACATGAACGCGGAGCCGAGCCTCGCTGTGCGCCGACGATGGCGCGCGACTCCTAGGAGCGCCCCGGCAGAGCCGCGTCCTGACTTCACCTCCCCATGGCAGGTGCTGCGCGCCGAGTGGAAGCCGATCGCGCTCGGCACTTACCGGCGGATCGGCGATGACCGGCTGCCGTTGGTCGCCGCCGGAGTGGTGTTCTACTGGCTGCTTGCGCTTTTTCCCGCCATCACAGCTCTCGTGTCGTCCTACGCGCTGTTCACCGACGGGGGGACGATCCGCGGCCACCTCGCGCAGCTCGCCGCAGTCGTCCCCACCGGCACCTACTCGGTGATCGAGGATCAGGTCGGTCGGGTGCTGGCGAACGGCCAGACCAAGCTCGGATTCGCCTTTCTGGTCAGCCTGTCGCTGGCGCTATGGAGCGCCAATGGCGGCGTCAAGGCGATCATCGACGCGCTGAATGCAGTGTACGACGTCGACGAGCAGCGCGGCTTCTTCAAGCTCAATGGGTTCTCGCTGCTGTTCACGCTCGGCGCGCTTGGCGCGGTGCTGGCCGCCATTGGCCTCGTGATCGCGGCGCCGATCGTGCTGGCGCGGATCGGGCTCGGCAGCCTGGTTGCGGTGGTGGTCGATGTCGGGCGCTGGCCGGTGCTGGCGGCGTTGACCTTCGGTGGCCTCGGCCTTTTGTATCGCACCGCGGCTGACCGCGCGGCGCCGCCGTGGCGCTGGGTGGTGCCCGGCAGCGCAGTCGCGACGCTGAGCTGGCTCGCCGGCTCGGCTGCGCTGTCCTACTACTTGGCCAATTTCGCCGACTACAACGCGACCTATGGCTCACTCGGCGCCGCGATCGGCCTGATGATCTGGATGTGGATGACCGCGATCGTGGTGCTGGCCGGCGGTGAACTCAATGCCGAGATCGAAGCCCGCGCCGGCCGGCTCGGACGCACCGAGCTAAGCAGTTAGTCTCGCCGGCTCGCATTGGTGGCGATCGCCGCCGCCGCGGTGCGATTTTCGACGCCGAGCTTGGCATAGATCTGCTCGAGGTGCTTGTCGACGGTGCGCGGACTGAGCCCCAGGATCTGCGCGATGTCGCGGTTGGTCTTGCCCTTGCTCAGCCATGCCAGCACTTCGCTTTCCCGGCTGGTGAGGCCGAATTCGGCGGAGAACTGCGCCGGCGCTTCGGTCGCAGTGTCTCGGCCCAGCCGCAGCAGGAATTCGTTGGGGCCGAGCTTGCCCATATATTGCAGCCGCAGCTCGTCGTTGCGCAGCATCGAGGATTTCATCGGCATCTTCGGCTGGGCGAGTCCGGTGTGCACCTGCTCCAGCCATTCGAGCCACGGCTTCGGCAGATCGAGCCGCAGGCCGTCCTCCGGCGCGCCGTCGGCGGCGAGCAGTTTCTGGGCCTGCGGCGTCGCCCACAGCACCTTGCCGAGCCGATCGACCGCGAGCAGGAAACGTCCTGAAACATCCAGTGCTGCGCGCGCGCTCTGGCTGACGCGGGCGTTGTTCAGATGCACGCGGATTCGCGCCAGCATCTCGACGATCGCGATCGGCTTGGTGACGTAATCGACGCCGCCGGCTTCCAGGCCGCGCACGATGTGCTCGGACTCCGACAGTCCGGTCATGAAGATCACCGGCACGTCGGACAGACCGGGACTGCGCTTCAGCCTTCGGCAGGTCTCGAAGCCGTCCATGCCGGGCATCACCGCGTCGAGCAGAATGATGTCCGGCGTAATCTGTTCGACGATCCGCATCGCCGCGGCGCCGTCGAGCGCGACCATCACGGTCATGCCGGCGCCGTCGAGCGCGTCGGTCAGCATCCGCAGCGTCTCGGGAGAGTCATCGACAACCAGAGCGATATCGCGCTTTTTCAAATCATTGTTCATGGCGATACAGCGTGTTGAGCGTCTTCATGTAAGAATCGAGGTCGAACTGCTCCACCATCGTTCGCATCTGCGACACGAACGCCCAAGTCTCGGGATAATCGGTGTGGATCTGATCGAGCTTGGATTCGATTCCGCGGATGTAGCCGATCTTGCCGAGCTCGATCAATTCCTCGACGTGCTGCATCGGCGGATGTTGAATCTCGGTGGCATTCTGTGCCGCGGCGCTCGCCTCGCCCTTGTAGATCCAGTCGATCTTGAGCAACTGGCCGATCAGTTCGAGTAGTCGCGGAATGTCGACCGGCTTCATGAGATAGGCGTCGTGAAACGGCTGCGACAGCAGCGTGCCGTGCGCCTCCAGCGCACTCGCGGACAGCATCAGAATGCGCGCGTTATGATGGCCGTGGGTTCGCAGCGTTTCGGCCACGGTCCAGCCGTCCATCCCGGGCATCGAGATGTCGAGCAGGAAAAGGTCGGGCTGGCAGTGCTCGGCGAGGTCGATACAGGAATAACCGTCGGTCGCCACCAGCACGATGAAGCCGAGCGGCGCCAGCGTGTCCTGCAGTAGGCCGCGCTGCGCCGGATCGTCGTCGGTCACCAGGATGGTTTTGCGGGCGCCGTGATAGCCAAGCACCGGGGCGCGGATCGAGCGGGTGCGGGTCGGATTGGTGACCTCGGACAGCAGCAGCTTGACCCGGAAGGTCGATCCTTTGCCAGGCGTCGAGGTGACAGTAAGGTCGCCGCCCATCACGCCGGCGAGCAGCTTGCTGATGGTGAGGCCGAGGCCGGTGCCGGTGTGTGGCTGCGCGGCACCGAGCGCGCCGCGCTCGAACGGCGCGAAGATGCGCTCCAGATCATCCGCATGAATGCCTGGGCCGGTGTCGCGCACTTCGAGTTCGGCCACCGGGTTGCGATAGTGCACGATGAAGTGGACGCTACCTTCCTGGGTAAACTTGATGGCATTCGATAGCAGGTTGATCAGCACCTGACGTAGCCGCTTCTCGTCGGCATAGACCATCGGCGGCAGATATTGCGGCCGCTTGAACACGAACTCGATGTCCTTGGCGGCGGCCTGCAGCCGGAACATGCCGACGAGTTGATCCAGGAATTCGCCGAACCGCACCTCGTCGCGCGACAGATACAGCCGTCCGGCCTCGATCTTGGAAATATCCAGCAGGCCGTCGATCAGCCCGGACAGATGATCGGCGCTGCGCCGCATCAGCCGGATCTGGTCCCGCGGCCGCGGCGGCAGGGTGTTGTCCTGCTCCAAGAGCTGCGCGTAGCCGCTGATGGCGTTGAGCGGCGACCGCAGCTCGTGGCTGAGGCCGACGACGTAGCGGCTCTTGGCGAGGTTGGCGGACTCGGCCGCTTCCTTGGCGCGCTGCAGCTCGGCGTCGGTCTGGCGGTGAGCGTCGATCTCCTGCATCAGCAGCTGGGTTTGTCGCCGCGTCTCGGCCTCGGCCGCCTGTCGGCTCAGCCGCGCCAGCACGAACAGCCAGCTCACCACGCCGACGATGATGGTGAGCGCGAAGAACAGCTTCCACAGAATCTCGGCGAGCTCGATCTGCTGCGTTTCGTTGGCGGTCGCGACCTGTAGATAGATCAGGAACAGCGACAGCCCGATCAACCCGATCGAGACCGCGAACACGGTCAGATAGTGTCCGACCTGCGAGTTCAGCAGCGCGTAAGCCCGCTGCGGCAGCATCTTGCCGAGCGCATCGGTGAACTGGGCGTCGATCCGCGCGTGCGGCTTGCACAGGTCATGGCAGCGGGCATCGAGCGAGCAGCACAGCGAGCAGATCGGCCCCGCATAGGCCGGGCAGGACGCCATATCCTCCGCTTCGAACGAGTGCTCGCAGATACAGCACTTGATCGACTCGACGCCCTGCCAAGCCCGCTTCGGCTTGCGCGCGATGTAGAACCGGCCGCCGGTGACGAAGGCGATCATCGGCGCGGTGACGAACGCAACCACCAGCGCCACGAACGGCGCCAGCGCCTTCGCGGTCGGGCCGAACACGCCATAGAACGCGCTGATCGACACCACGGTCGCGATCGTCATCGAGCCGACGCCGACCGGATTGATGTCGTAGAGGTGCGCGCGCTTGAACTCCATGTGCTTCGGCCGCAGCCCGAGCGGCCGGTTAACGACCAGATCGGACACCAGGGCGCCGACCCAGGCGATCGCGACGTTGGAGTAGAGCGCGAGCGTGTGCTCCAGAGCCTTATAGACGCCGATCTCCATCAAGAGCAGCGCCACCAGCACGTTGAACACCAGCCAGACGACGCGGCCGGGATGGCTGTGGGTCAACCGCGAGAAGAAGTTCGACCAGGCGATCGAGCCCGCATAGGCGTTGGTGACGTTGATCTTGATCTGCGACAGGATCACGAACGCGCCGGTCAGCGCCAGCACCAGGCCGGGTTGCTCCAGCACGGTGCGGAACGCCTCGAGATACATGTGCGCCGGCTCGGCCGCCTGATCCGGCGGCGCGCCGCGGCTGAGCGCGAAATAGGCCAGGAACGATCCGGCCAGCAGCTTCAGCGCGCCGGGCACGATCCAACCCGGGCCAGCGCTGATCATCGCCACCCACCAAGCGCCCCGCGAGGCCCGGCGATCGCGGGGCAGGAAGCGCAGGAAGTCCACCTGTTCGCCGATCTGCGCCACCAGCGCGAACACCACCGAGGCTGCGGTGCCGAACAGCAGCAGATCGAGCTTGCCATCCGGGCTGCCTTGCTCGCCGGCAAAGCGTGTCCAGGCGGCGAACGACTCCGGGCTCTTCACTGCGATCGCGACGAACGGGAGGATGTGCAGCAGAATCCAGAACGGCTGGGTCCAAAGCTGGAACCGGCTGATCAGCGTGATGCCATAGGTCACCACCGGGATGATCACCACCGCGCTGAAGAAGTAGCCGATCGGCAGCGGCAGGCCGAAGCACAGTTCCAACGCGTTGGCGAGGATCACCGCCTCGATCGCGAAGAACAGGAAGGTGAACGAGGCATAGATAAGCGACGTGACCGTCGAGCCGATGTAGCCGAAGCCGGCGCCGCGCGTCAGCAGGTCGATATCGACGCCGCCTTTGGCCGCGTGGTACGCGATCGGCAAGCCGCAGCAGAAGATGATCACGCTGACCACCAGGATCGCCGCGGTGGCGTTGGTGACGCCGTAGTTCAGCGTGATGGTGCCGCCGATGGCTTCCAGGGCCAGGAACGAAATCGCGCCGAGCGCGGTGTTGGCGACGCGGGCTGCCGACCAACGGCGTGAACTCTTGGCCGTAAAGCGAAGCGCGTAGTCTTCGAGGGTCTGGTTGGCGACCCACTGATTGTACTGGCGCCGAACGCGATCTATGCGCTGCCGCCCCGCCACGCGCTTCTCCTCATGTTTGCTCGACACTAGCGCCGATCCGCCGGCGACGTTGCCGGTTTTGCCGTCACGGCGCGCGTAATTTGTCGGCCTCACGCTCGTTGTTACGGCACTGGGACCGAAGATCCCGCCGCCTGAAAAACCTACGTCGCGATCTTGCGATGCAACATACGTGATCTTGCGTATCGGTCCAGCCGCCGAATTCGTCGATCGTTTCCCCGACTGCACTCGCGTCCCACGAACCACGAAGGGGTAGTTAATGTCAGACGAAAACAAGACGGGCCTGAATTCGCCGCTCCGGCGTAAACTGTTGATGGGGATGGCGGCGATTCCCGCCCTCACGATGTTGCCGCGGACGTCGTTCGCGCAGGCGCCTGCAACTTCTGCGGTCAATACGACCGGACTCGCGGTGACGGATACTGAGGTCACGGTCGGCATCCTGCATTCGGTGACCGGCACCATGGCGATCTCCGAGACCGGCTCGGTGCAGGCCGAGAAGCTGGCGATCGAACAGATCAACGCCGCGGGCGGCGTGCTCGGCCGCAAGATTAAGTACATCCAGGAAGACGGCGCCTCCGACTGGCCGACCTTCGCCGAAAAGGCCAAGAAGCTCCTGGTCAACGACAAGTGCGCCGCGGTGATGGGCTGCTGGACCTCGGCCTCGCGCAAGGCGGTGCTGCCGGTGTTCGAGCAGTACAACGGCATGCTGTACTACCCGACCTTCTATGAAGGCCTGGAGCAGTCCAAGAACGTCATCTACACCGGCCAGGAAGCCACCCAGCAGATCATCGCCGGCCTCGATTGGGTGAACAAGACCAAGGGGGCCAAGAGCTTCTACCTGCTCGGCTCCGACTACATCTGGCCGCGTACCTCGAACAAGATCGCCCGCAAGCACATCGAGAACCATCTGCAGGGCTGCAAGGTCGTCGGCGAAGAGTACTTCCCGCTCGGCCACACTCAGTTCAACTCGGTGATCAACAAGATCAAGCTGACCAAGCCGGACGTGATCTACGCGATCATCGTCGGCGGTTCGAACGTCGCGTTCTACAAGCAGCTCAAGGCGGCCGGCATCGATCTGTCGAAGCAGACGCTGCTGACGATCTCGGTGACCGAGGACGAAATCGACGGCATCGGCGGCGAAAACATCGCTGGCGCCTACGCCTGCATGAAGTACTTCCAGTCGCTCGACAATCCGAACAACAAGAAGTTCGTCGAGGAATTCCACAAGATGTGGGGTCCGAAGACGGTGATCGGAGACGTCACCCAGGCTGCCTATCTCGGCCCGTGGCTGTGGAAGTTGACGGTGGAGAAGGCTGGCTCGTTCGACATCGACAAGGTTGCCGCGGCCTCGCCGGGTGTCGAGTTCAAGGGCGCGCCGGAAGGTTACGTCCGGATCCACGAAAACCACCATCTGTGGTCGAAGACCCGCGTCGGTCGCGCCAAGGCGGACGGTCAGTACGAGCTGATCTACGAAACCGCCGACCTGGTCGAGCCCGATCCGTTCCCGAAGGGCTACCAGTAAGCGTCGGCGAGCGCTCCCACGCACTCCGCGTCATGCGCGGGCTCGACCCGCGCATCCATCTTCCCTCGCAGAAGATGGATCGCCGGGTCGAGCCCGGCGATGACGCCGAGAGCGGGGAGGGCGCCACCGACCACCACCGAGTTCAGATCCATTCCATCCAGGGGCAGCCTCATGTTCGGCGAATATTCGATTGGCGATCTCGGCGCGATCTTCGCGATGCAGGGCTTCGCGGGGCTCATTCTGTTTTCCGTCTACGTGCTGATGGCCCTTGGCCTCGCGATCATCTTCGGCCAGATGGGCGTCATCAACATGGCCCACGGCGAGTTCATGATCCTGGGCGCCTACGTCACCTGGATGACGTCGAACTTCTTCCAAGCCTACTTGCCGTCGCTGTTCTCCGGATACTTCTTCATCGCGATGATCCTGGCGTTCATCGCCTCGGGCTCGCTCGGCATGCTGGTGGAGTGGGCGCTGATCCGCCATCTCTACAAGCGTCCGCTCGACACCCTGCTGGCGACCTGGGGCCTGTCGCTGATCCTGCAGCAGGCCTACCGGTCGATCTTCGGCGCGCGCGAGGTCGGCGTCGAGCTTCCGCAGTGGATGCTCGGCTCCAAGCAGGTCACCGATTCAATCGAGATTCCGATCAACGGCATGTTCGTGATGGCGCTGACCGCGCTGATCACCGTCGCGGTTTTCTATGTGCTGTTCTGGTCGCGCTGGGGCCGCCAGGTTCGCGCCGTGGTGCAGAACCGCGTGATGGCCGGCGCCGTCGGCATCAACACCGAGCGGGTCGACCGCTTCACCTTTGGCCTCGGCTGCGGCATCGCCGGCATCGCGGGCAGTGCCTTCACCATGATCGGTTCGACCGGGCCGACCTCGGGCCAGCTCTACATCGTCGACACCTTCCTGGTCGTGGTGTTTGGCGGCGCCGCCAGTCTGTTCGGCACCATCGCTTCGGCCTTCAGCATCTCCCAGGCGCAGTCGACCATGGAGTTCTTCATGTCCGGCTCGATGGCCAAGGTGCTGACGCTGCTCGCCATCGTCGCGATCCTGATGGTGCGGCCGCAAGGTCTGTTCGCCCTCAAGGTCCGCAAGTAACAGGAGCCTCCGTCATGGAAAGCCCGCGCTTTCTCAGTCGTGCCGATCTGCTCGGTCTCGCCGTCCTCGCCGTGCTCCTGGTGGTGATCCTGCCGCTGTCGCTGGACGTCTTCCGCCTCAACCTGGTCGCCAAGTATCTGACCTACGCCTTTGTGGCGATCGGCTTGGTGCTGTGCTGGGGCTTCGGCGGCATTCTCAGCCTCGGCCAGGGCGTGTTCTTCGGCCTCGGCGGCTACTGCATGGCGATGTATCTCAAGCTGGAAGCTTCCAGCGTCGAGAACACCAAGATCCAGTCGACCCCGGGCATCCCGGACTTCATGGACTGGAACCAGATCACGCATCTGCCTTGGTTCTGGCAGCCGTTCCATAGCCTCACCATCACGGTGATTGCCATCCTGGTGGTGCCGGCGGTGTTCGCCTTCCTGATCGGCGCGGCGATGTTCAAGCGCCGGGTCGGCGGCGTGTATTTCGCCATCATCACCCAGGCGATCGCCGCGATCATGACCATCCTGATCATCGGCCAGCAGGGCTACACCGGCGGCATCAACGGCATCACCGACCTGCGGACGCTGAAGGGCTGGGACATCCGTCCGGATCACGCCAAGGTGGTGCTGTACTTCGTCGAAGTGGCGTTCCTATTCGGCGCGATCCTGCTGGCGCTGTTCGTGCGCCACTCCAAGCTCGGCCGCATCCTGGTGGCGATGCGGGAGAAGGAGGACCGGGTTCGGTTCTCGGGCTACAGCGTCGCCAACTTCAAGATCTTCGCGTTCTGCCTCGCGGCGATGTTCGCGGCGGTCGGCGGCGCGATGTTCACCCTCAACGTCGGTTTCATGTCGCCGTCGTTCGTCGGCATCGTGCCGTCGATCGAGATGGTGATCTACACCGCCGTCGGCGGGCGGCTGTCAATCTTCGGCGCGATCTACGGAACGCTGGTGGTCAACTTCGCCAAGACCTCGCTCTCGGAATCCTTCCCGCAGCTCTGGCTGTTCGGTCTCGGCGCCTTGTTCATCACGGTGGTGCTGATCTTCCCGAATGGTCTTGCCGGCATCTGGCGCGATTACGTCCAGCCGCTGTTCGGCAAGCTGATCTCCAAGCGAAAGCCCGGTTCGGATCCTACCGGCGGCAAGTCGTTCGGCCGGGTGGCCGACGGCGCCCCGGCGGAATGAGGAGGACACCATGCTGATCGGCCATCAACCGCCTGAATTCCTGCTCGCCGTGGAAGGGCTCACGGTTTCGTTCGACGGCTTCAAGGCGGTCAACGATCTGTCCTTCTACGTCGAGGAGAACGAAATCCGCGTGATCATCGGCCCCAACGGCGCCGGCAAGACCACGGTACTGGATCTGATCTGCGGCAAGACCAAAGCGACCGCCGGTGCGATCCACTTCCGCGGCAAGGATCTCACCAAGATGAAGGAGAACGAGATCGTCCAGGCCGGTGTCGGCCGCAAATTCCAGACGCCGTCGATCTATGAAGACCTCACGGTGTTCGAAAATCTGGAGATCTCCTATCCGCAGGGCCGCTCGGTGTTCGGCGCGCTGGCGTTCCAGCGCACCGCTGCGGTGCGCGAGCGCGTTGAGGAGGTCGCCGAAGCGATCTTCCTGAAGGACAAGCTCGGCATGAGCGCCGATCTGCTCAGTCACGGCCAGAAGCAGTGGCTCGAGATCGGCATGCTGCTGATCCAGGACCCCGACCTGTTGATGCTCGACGAGCCGGTGGCCGGCATGAGCGTGTCCGAGCGCGTCAAGACCGCCGAACTGCTCCACACCATCATCAAGGACCGCTCGGTGCTGGTGATCGAGCACGACATGAAGTTCGTCGAAGACATCGCCCACAAGGTCACCGTGCTGCACCAGGGCCAGATCCTGTCCGAGGGCTCGATGGACACGGTGAAGAACGATCCGAAGGTCATCGAAGTCTATCTCGGCCACTAGGAGGTTGCTGATGCGCACCGCCTCTCCCCCGTCATTGCGAGCGAAGCGAAGCAATCCAGCTCCGTGCACTGCGCTTGATTGCTTCGTCGCTTCGCTCCTCGCAATGACGCCGTTCTTTGTTGCTCCGGCCAATTAGAGGAGATCCCGATGCTCGCTATCAACGATCTGCACGTCGCCTATGGCCAGAGCGAGGTGTTGCACGGGCTCAATATCGATGTCGCGCCGAATGAGATCGTCGCGATCATGGGCCGCAACGGCATGGGCAAGACCACACTGATGAAGTCGCTGATGGGCATCATCCCGCAGCGCAAGGGCTCGATCGCGATGAACGGCATCGAGCTCGGTGGTCTGAAGAGCTACGAGCGCGTCGCAAAGGGGCTCGCTTACGTGCCGCAGGGCCGGATGATCTTCTCCACCATGACGGTGAAGGAGAATATCGAAACCGGGCTTGCGGCCTCCGGCGATAGCGAGGTGCCGGCGGACATCTACGAATTGTTCCCGGTGCTGCTCGAGATGAAGGGGCGGCGCGGCGGCAATCTGTCCGGTGGCCAGCAGCAGCAACTCGCGATCGCGCGCGCGCTCGCCACCAAGCCGAAGGTGCTGCTGCTCGACGAGCCGACCGAAGGCATCCAGCCGTCGATCATTCGCGAGATGGCGCGCACCTTGAAGCGCATCCGCGACAGCCGAGGTCTTTCGATCATTGTCTCCGAACAGGTGCTGAGCTTTGCGCTCGACGTCGCCGATCGGGTGCTGGTGATCGAAAACGGCGAAATCGTTCGCGATGAGCCGCGCGCCAGCGTCGATGAGGCGCAGGTCGCGAAATATCTGTCCGTCTAGTTTTCACACGTCCACTGGTAACAAGGGGAGCTTCCGATGCCAGAGACATTGATTAAGGTCGATCTCACGCAGTCCGCATACGACAACGAGATGGTCCACAACCGTTGGCATCCGGACATTCCGATGGCCGCGTGGGTCAATCCGGGCGACGACTTCATCGTCGAGACCTATGATTGGACCGGCGGTTTCATCAAGAACAACGACTCGGCCGACGACGTTCGCGACATCGACCTGTCGATCGTGCACTTCCTGTCAGGCCCGATCGGCGTCAAGGGCGCCGAGCCCGGCGACCTGCTGGTCGTCGACCTGCTCGATATCGGCCCGAAGGCCGAGAGCATGTGGGGTTTCAACGGCTTCTTCTCCAAGCAGAACGGCGGCGGCTTCCTCACCGACCACTTCCCGCTGGCGCAGAAGTCGATCTGGGACTTCAAGGGCATGTACACCTCTTCGCGCCACATCCCGGGCGTGAACTTCGCCGGCCTGATCCATCCCGGCCTGATCGGCTGCTTGCCGGATCCGAAGCTGCTGTCGGCGTGGAACGAGCGTGAGACAGCGCTGATCGCCACCAACCCGACCCGCGTGCCTGGCCTCGCCAATCCGCCGTTCGGGCCGACCGCCCACATGGGCAAGCTCAAGGGTGACGACAAGGCCAAGGCTGCGGCCGAAGGCGCCCGTACCGTGCCGCCGCGCGAACACGGCGGCAACTGCGACATCAAGGACCTGTCGCGCGGTTCGAAGATCTACTTCCCGGTCTATGTGCCGGGCGGCGGTCTTTCGATGGGCGATCTGCACTTCAGCCAGGGCGACGGCGAGATCACCTTCTGCGGCGCGATCGAGATGGCCGGCTGGCTGCACATCAAGGTCGACATCATCAAGGACGGCGTCTCGAAGTACGGCATCAAGAACCCGATCTTCAAGCCGTCGCCGGTGACACCGAACTACAAGGACTATCTGATTTTCGAAGGCATCTCGGTCGACGAGCAGGGCCAGCAGCACTACCTCGACGTCACCGTGGCGTATCGTCAGGCCTGTCTCAACGCCATCGAGTACCTGAAGAAGTTCGGTTACTCCGGCGCGCAGGCGTACTCGATTCTCGGCACCGCTCCGGTGCAGGGCCACATCTCGGGCGTCGTCGACGTTCCCAACGCCTGCGCCACGCTATGGCTGCCGACCGAGATCTTCGACTTCGACATGATGCCGACCTCGGCCGGTCCGGTGAAGGCGATCAAGGGCGACGTCCAGATGCCGATCTCGCCGGATAAGTAAGAACTCCGAGTCAGGCCGATCACCCCTGACGTCATTGCGAGGAGGCGCAGCCGACGAAGCAATCCATGAGCTCAGTGCCAGGCACTGGATTGCTTCGCTTCGCTCGCAATGACGCAGGGGTACGGCCGAGGCTCACAGACTTCCCTGCGCGACGGGGAGCGGGACGGGGCGTTCTTTCCGCCCCGCTCCCATCGCACAGGTCCGAACAAATCGTCAGCGCAAGGGAAACGACGATGCCTGTTTATGAATATATGTGCGACGCCTGCGGGCCGTTTACCGATCTGCGGCCGATGGCCGAATGCGACGATCCGCAGCTTTGTCCGACCTGCGAGACCTCGTCGCCGCGGGTGATCCTCACGGCGCCAAACTTCTCCTGCATGCCGGCGTCGCAGCGCAACGCACACGCCACCAACGAGAAGAGCCGCAACGCACCAATGACGGTCGGCGAATACAAAGCCAAACACGCGCCGGGCTGCAGCTGCTGTTCGGGGATCAAAAAGCCGGCCCGGCTGCAGACCCGCACCAAGAGCGGCGCCAAGGGCTTCCCCACCGCGCGGCCCTGGATGATCAGCCACTGATTGTGGCCCCGGCATTGCGAGTGAAGCGAAGCAATCCAGGAGTCGGGTCCACCGAGCTTCGGGATTATTTCGTTCGCTTGACTCCTCGCAATGACGCGGGGACTTGAAAGACCGATCTATCCGGCAATGACGGCCGCGACGCCGAGCAGAAAGCCGATCTCGAATAGTTGCTCGCTGGCGCCGAGTACGTCGCCGGTGTAACCGCCGATCAACCGCTTGGCCCAGCCGGCCATGGCGGCGGCAAGGACGCTGCCTGCGGCAAGTCCGATCACCACCGCGATCGGCGACACCAGCAGCAATGGCAGCGCGCCGAGCGCGACCGCGATCCCGCCAAGCACCAGTTCGTCCTTGCGCAGCGTGGTGTCGGCGTAGCTCGCCTTCATCGCCGCGGTGTTGCCGGCGTAGTTCATCCGGTGCGCGACCAAGCATGAAGCACCGCGCGATGCCGCATGACAGGCGACCAGCGCGGCCAGCGCCGCCCATAGCGGCAGCAGCGACAGCGCCGCGACCCGCAAAGCGACACCGATGCCGAGTGCGAGCGCGCCATAGGTGCCGATCCGGCTGTCCTTCATGATCTCGAGCCGGCGTTCGACCGTCCAGCCGCCGCCGAACGCGTCGAAAGTGTCGGCGAGGCCGTCCTCGTGAAAGGCGCCGGTCAGCGCGATCGAGGCGGTCACCGCCAGGAGGGCCCCGAGTGTCGGCCCGAACAGCGAGGTGCCGACGATCATCGCCGCCGCCGACACCACACCGATGCCGACTCCGACGACCGGAAAGAATGTCATCGCCCGCATCAGCCAGTCCGGCTCCGGCGCGCGGTCGGCGCTCGGCACCGGCAGGATGGTCAGGAAGCGCACGGCGTCGAGCAATTGTGCCAGCGTCGGCGTCGGCCGCGAAATCTGAGGGGAGTCGGTCATGAATCTGCCTTTGCGGAAGCCGCCGTACTGCGCGCCCGAGCCGCTACGGTCAAGCGCCCGCGTACACCGTCGACAGGCTGGCGCGCGGTGCCGCAGTACCCGGCCAAAGCCGCCGCGACCTTCTGCCGGCTGTGACCACCCGCCGCATCCAAACGGCTAACCCCTTGATAGAGGTCAATGTGACGGCCAATCGCCGGCAGCTAACCTTTGTCACTCCTGATCCAGATGGGGTACGCTTCCTGACGATGCAGTTTGAACGATATAGCGACGGCCGGACGACGTCCGCTGCATTGCGCCTGTGGCTCGAGGCGGCGATCTGCGTCTGCGCTTTCGTTGTGCTCGTTCTTGGCAACGTCTCGGCCGCCTCGGCCCACGAGGCGCCGCGGCCTGAGCTTGTCTTCGTCAAGACGCCGCCGCCGGTGCCGCCGCTCAATCTCAACGACGATCCGGAAATCATGACTACCGACAGCGCCAATGCGCTGAGCCCGGTGTCGTTCAGAACCATCGGCTGCGATCAGACCACCCGCGTGCATCTCCCGCTGGCCGAGCCGATGCTCGATCGCAGCGAGCCGCCGCAGCTGCGGCCGCCGATAGCCGCTTAGTCCCACGCCGCGATTCCGTGTGTTGCCAAGTCCGATCGAGCGAGCCGTCGTCTGACGGCGCGAGGCGCTGAGCCTTTCCTCGCCTGATCGCAGCGGCAACGCCGTCCGGCATTTTTCCGATTCCGCACATCGCGTTGCGCGGCCGATCCCGTCTCTGGGACCGGACGGAGCCGAGGCCATGGACGCATCTTCAAGGGAGGCGTTCCGACTCGGGGCCGCAGCGTTTCTGTCGAGCCGAAGACGTCGAGATCCCCACCATGACCGAACTGCTGCAAGCCGACATCAAGGGCCCGAACGATCAGGCCTCCGACGAGATGTGGCACGCGATCGATGCCGATCGCGTCCTCACCGGTCTCGCCACCAACCGTGGCGGCCTGAGCACCGACGAGGCCAAACGCCGACTGCAGAGCTACGGACCCAACGCGCTGCCGGAGCCGCCGCGCCGCTCGGCGATCCTGCGGTTTCTGTCGCAGTTCAACAACACGCTGATCTACTTCCTGCTCGCGGCCGCGGTCGCGGCAGGGTTCCTCGGCCACCAGATCGATGCCGCGGTGATCGTTGCGGTGGTGACGATCAACGCGATCGTTGGTTACATCCAGGAAGACAAGGCTGAGAAGGCACTGGCCGCGATCAAGAAGATGATCTCGCCGCGCGCGCATGCCTGGCGCGACGGTCACCGGGTTGTGGTGCCGGCTGAAGAGTTGGTGCCCGGTGACGTGGTGATGATCGAGGCCGGTGACCGCGTGCCGGCGGATCTGCGGCTCACCCGCGCCCGCGGCCTGCTGATCGACGAGGCGATGCTGACCGGCGAGTCGGTGGCCTCGGAAAAGCACGACCAGCCCGCGGCGGTGGATGCGCCGCTCGGCGACCGGCTGTGCATGGCATTCTCCGGCACGCTGGTGTCGGCCGGGCAGGGCTTCGGCGTCGTGGTCGCGACCGGCGCGCGCACCGAGATCGGCCGCATCAGCACCATGATCCAGGGCGTCGAGCAACTGGCGACGCCGCTGCTCGCGCAGATCAACAAGTTCGGCGAGCGGTTCACCTGGGTGGCGATCTCGGCGGCGGCGGCGATCTTCGCCTTCGCCACCCTGGTGCGCGACTATGCCTGGGCCGATGCGCTGATCGCCGTGGTGGCGCTCGCGGTCGGCGTTGTGCCGGAAGGCCTGCCCGCAGTGATCACCATCACGCTGGCGATCGGCGTGCAGCGGATGGCCAAGCGCAACGCCATCATCCGCCGCCTGCCGGCGGTGGAAACCCTCGGCGCCACCTCGGTGATCTGCTCCGACAAGACCGGCACGCTGACGCGCAACGAGATGACCGCGCGCCGGATCGTCACCGCTGATCACACCATCCTTGTCAGCGGCTCCGGCTATGTGCCGAAGGGGGATCTCACCGTCGATGGCAAGGACAACCCCGAAGCAGTGGCGTCGGCGATGCAGCTCGTTCGCTCGGCGCTGCTGTGCAACGACGCGCAACTTCGTTACGTCGATGGCCATCACGTCGTCGATGGCGATCCGATGGAAGGTGCGCTGGTTGCGCTTGCGATCAAGGCGGGGCTCGATCCGGACGCTGAACGAACGGCGTGGAAGCGCTCCGACGAAATTCCGTTCGATGCACAGCATCGCTTCATGGCGACCCGCCACGCCACCGATTCCGGCGCGCAGGTGATCTTCGTGAAGGGCGCGCCGGAACGGCTGCTGGCGATGTGCGCAATGCAAGTCGGCCCCGGCGGGGCGTTGCATCCGATCGATCAGGAGTTCTGGACCGCGCAGATCGCGCGTGCCGCGGCGGAAGGCGAGCGCGTGCTCGGCTTTGCGCTGCGTTCGCCGGCGCGGCCGTCGGACCAGCTCGGTTTTGCCGATCTCGACGAAGGGCTGGCATTCATGGGGCTGGTCGGCTTCATCGATCCGCCGCGCGACGAAGTGATCCAAGCGATCGCCGAATGCCGCTCTGCCGGCATCGTGGTGAAGATGATCACCGGCGACCACGCCGCGACCGCAGAGGCGATCGCGCGGCAACTCAATCTGACCGACCATCCCGACGTCGTCACAGGGGCCGATCTCGATCGCACTCCGGATTCCGGCTTCGTCGAACTGGCGCGTCGCACCGACGTGTTCGCCCGCACCAATCCCGAGCACAAACTGCGCATTGTCCAGGCGCTGCAATCGACCGGCGCGGTGGTGGCGATGACCGGCGACGGCGTGAACGACGCGCCGGCGCTGAAGCAGGCCGATGTCGGCATCTCGATGGGCCACAAGGGCACCGAGACCGCCAAGGAAGCCTCGCAGGTGGTGCTGCTCGACGACAATTTCGTCTCGATCGTCGCCGCGGTGCAGGAAGGCAGGACCGTTTACGACAACATCCGCAAAGTGATCGCCTGGACGATCCCGACCAATGGCGGCGAGGTCCTCACCGTCATCGTCGCGATCCTGTTCGGCTTCACCATGCCGATGACGCCGGTGCAGATCCTGTGGATCAACCTGATCCTCACCGTCACCCTCGGCCTGGTGCTGGCGTTCGAGCCGCCGGAGCCGGGCGTGATGAAGCGGCCGCCGCGGCCGGCGCACGCGCCGCTACTGTCGCGCTTCCTGGTGTGGCGGATCTTCTTCGTCTCGTTCCTGTTCACGGTCGGCGCGCTGGCGATCTTCTTCTTCGCGCTCGGCAGGGGCCTGTCGCTCGACACCGCCCGGACCATGGTGGTGAACGTGCTGGTGGTGTTCGAGATCTTCTACCTGTTCAACGTCCGCTATCTGCACACCAGCTCGATTTCGCTGCGCGGTGCGCTCGGCACCATGCCGGTGCTGGCCGCGCTGGTCGTGGTGATCGCCGCGCAGATCGCCTTCACCTACGCGCCCTTCATGCACAGCCTATTCGCCACCACGCCGATCTCCCTGGTCGACGGCGCCGTGGTGATCGGCGCCGGCGTGGCGCTGATGATCGTGCTCGAACTCGAGAAATGGGTGATGCGCCGGATCGGCGCGCTACGCAGTCTCGAGCCGTAACCGGCTTCATCGCGGCGCGCACGGCACCATGCCGCCACGCCGCTTCCATCGCGTGTGGTCACGCGGCCCTTAGTAACGACGAGGTTCATCATGAACGAACTGCCCCGTCCCGATATGATGTTCGGCCTGAAAGTGGTGCTCGCTGCCACGGATTTCTCGGCGCGCTCCGATCGTGCGGTGCGCCGCGCCGCAGCTCTCGCCCGGCAGAGCGGCGCACGGCTGGTGATCGCCCATGTGGTCGATGACGATCAGCCCGAGCACATCGTCGCCGTCGAGGTCGAACTCGCCGAGTCCGCGCTCGCCGACGCGATCCGCGAACACACTTATCTCGCTGGCCTCGAATGCACGCCGCTGGTGCTGCTCGGCACGCCTTTCGACGCCATCGTCCGTGCCGCTCACCAGCATGGTGCGGATCTGTGCGTCGTCGGCAGCCACCGCCGCGCCTTCCTGCGCGACATCTTCGCCGGCACTACGGCCGAACGGGTGATCCGCAACAGCACCGTGCCGGTGCTGATGGCCAATCTCGACCCGGCGCTCCCCTATGCCAAGAGCCTTGCGCCGGTCGACCTGACCGATTGCTCGGCTCAGGCGCTGGAGACCGCGCGACGGCTCGGTCTGCTGCAGCGAACCAAGCTGATCGTGATGCATGTCTACGACGCCGCGGCCGCCGGCATGCTGAATTACGCTGGTGTCGACAAGACCAGCCTCGATGACTATCTCGTCGACACTCGCACCGATGCGGTGCGTGATCTGGTGCGCTTCCTCGAGCCGCTGCAGCTCGACGATGTCGACTACTCGACCGTGGTCAAGGAGGGGGCGGGCCCCGCCACCGATATCATCGAAGCCGCCACCGAATTGAGGCCGGATCTGGTGGTGATCGGGACCCATGCGCGGCGTGGTGCAGTGCGGCTATTGCTCAGCAGCGTGACCGAAGAGGTCTTGCGCCGCCTGCAGCGCGACATCCTGGTGGTACCTGTGCGCGACGCTGCGAGCTGAGCCAAGCCGGCTTGCCGGCCTCGGCATTGCCCGTCACACTCCCCGCCGATCGGCGCGGCATCGGTACCTCGCCGGCGAACAACCGGGAGGTCGACGATGGGCACGCGGCTGAAGCACTACGGCTGGGGTCGGGAAGGCGAGGGGATGACCGAGGCCGAGCAGGCTTTCGTGCTCGGCCGCTACAAAGCGAAGTTCGGCCGCGACAGCTTCGACACTGTTGGTGTGGTACCTCTCGACGACATCAAGCTGCGCGAGCCGCGGATTGTGCCGCCGAAATCGCTGTCGGAAATCTGCGCGGTCGACGTCTATCACCGCGCCGCCCATGCTTACGGCAAATCCTATCCGGATTACGTCCGTGGCATGGTCGGCGACTACGACGCGGCGCCCGACGTCGTTGCCTATCCGCGTGACGAGGCCGAGATCGCTGCGGTGATGGATTGGGCCGGCGGCGCCGGTGCGGCGCTGACGCCGTTTGGCGGCGGCTCCTCGGTGTGCGGCGGCGTCGAATGCCGGGTCGATGGCAGCCGCTACAAAGCGGCGGTGACGCTCGATTTGCGCCATCTTGGAAAGGTGCTGGAGGTCGACGCCACCTCGCGCGCGGCGCTGATCCAGGGCGGCGCTTACGGCCCGGCGCTGGAGGCGCAGCTCAAGCCGCACAGTGTCACGCTGCGGCACTTCCCGCAGAGCTTCGAGTATTCGACGCTCGGCGGTTGGATCGCGACCCGCTCCGGCGGCCACTTCGCCAGCCTCTACACCCACATCGACGATTTCGTCGAAAGCGTTCGCGTGGTGACGCCGCGCGGCGTGCTCGAGACGCGGCGGCTGCCAGGCTCCGGCGCAGGTCCGAGCCCGGACCGGATGTTTGTCGGCTCGGAAGGCATCCTCGGCGTGATCTCGGCAGCATGGATGCGGCTGCAATCGCGCCCGACGTTTCGCGCCGGCGCGTCCGTGCGCTTCCCGACCTTCTTCGCTGCGGCGCGCGCAGTTCGCGCGGTGGCGCAGGCTGGCCTCTATCCGTCCAACTGCCGCATCCTCGATCCGCAGGAGGCGTACAACACGGGTGCCGCCGACGGCAGCGTTGCCATCATGGTGCTGGCGTTCGAGAGCGGCGATCATCCGGTCGAGCCGTGGATGGCGCGTGCGCTGGAATGTTGCGCCGATCACGGCGGCACCAAGGAGGAGGCGGAAGCCGCGTCAGCGCATCTCGAAGGCGCCGCCGGGCTGTGGCGTAACGCCTTCATCCGGATGCCTTATGCACGCGAATTCCTGACCCCCGCGGGGCTGATCAACGACACTTTCGAGACGTCGATGACCTGGGAGCGGTTCGAGAGCTTCCACGACAGCGTCAAGTCGGCGACCGAGCAGGCGATCCTTGATGCGACCGGGATCACGGGCGAAGTCACTTGCCGCTTCACGCACGTCTATCCCGACGGGCCGGCGCCGTACTTCTCGTTTCATGTGCTCGGCCGGCATGGCGAGCTGCTCGAGCAATGGCAGACGATCAAGAACGCGGCGAGCGATGCGCTGATCGCAGCAGGTGGCACCATCACCCATCACCACGCGGTCGGGCGCGATCATCGCAAATGGTATGACCGTCAGCGGCCGGACTTGTTCGCCGCCGCGCTACGCGCCGCCAAGCGCGAGCTCGATCCGCAGGCGATGCTCAATCCGGGAGTGCTGATCGATCCGTAGCGCGCCGCTGCGGCGTCCCGGGCGCGGGTGGCGGCAACACGGAGTTGTCGTCCGTCAGCAGATCGGTGGCGCGGCGACGCGGCAGGTCGACCCGCGCTTCGACGAATTCCGGCGGGCCTTCGACCAGCCGCGCGATCCGCCGGTCGCGCTCTTCCGGCGGCGCTTCTGCATCGATCAGCGCATGAATCTGTGACGCGGCGAGTTCGACGGCGCGGTCCGGCGCAATCGCCAGCGGCGGCCGCGCCCCCGGCGCGATGCTGAGCCCCAGTTGCACCAGCCGCCCCAGTGCCTCAGCCCGCGACAGCAACCGGCTCGCGGCCCACTGATCGACTGCTGCGAGTGTGGAGTCGTCGAGTGCGACCGCATGCAAGCTGTCGCTCGCAATCACGGGTGAGTTGGTGGTTGGCTTCGTTGCCGGCGCGCTGTCGTCACTCATGCTGTCAGCACTAGACGATCGATCGCTGCTTCGAAAGCCGAACCTTCGGGTTGTCGGCCAACCACGTAATCACATCAGGCCGGGCGTTTTGGGCCGTTCTGGGCGGCGGCCATTCGTTACCGCTTTACTAACACCAACCTGAACAATCCTGCAGCTCGCTTAGGCAAATTTTAAGCCGGCTCGCTTAGGTTAATCGTGTGAGTTGAGTGCTTTGCGAGTTGTGAGTACGCCATGACAGAGCCCCACCGCCCGAGGGTAAAATACGTGATCGGGCCCGATGGAAGCCCATTGACGATCGCGGACCTGCCTGCACCCGGCACCAAGCGCTGGGTCATCCGCCGGAAGGCCGAAGTCGTCGCTGCCGTCCGCGGCGGTCTGCTCTCCCTTGAGGAGGCGTGCAGCCGATACACGCTGACCGTGGACGAATTCCTGTCCTGGCAGTTCTCGATCGACCATCACGGTTTGGCCGGGCTGCGCACCACGCGAATCCAGCAGTATCGCCAGTAAACAAATCCTTTCCAGGTTTTGACGATTTGACGAAAGCCGGCCCCGTTTCGGGAAGCCGGCTTTCAGTATTTTCAAGGGTTTTTGCAGTCCGTTAAGACTCGTTAACCATATGGAAACCATCCCATAGGCAAGATTTGCCTAGCCGTGCGGGGAGGCTGAGCCCGCCGGTCGGTCGTGCTGCGCATCCGAGGGGCGTTTCTTGCAGAATCTGTTGGGTTTTCTCAAAGGCTTGGGAGCCGCCCGGCTGATGGCGATGATTGCCGTCACGGTTGCGCTGGTTGGATTCTTCGCCTTTGTCATCATGCGGGTGTCGCAGCCGCAGATGACGACCCTCTATACGGATCTCAGCGTTGAGGACTCCTCCAGCATCATCAAGGAGCTGGAGCGCCAGGGCATTCCGTTCGAAATGCGCAACGACGGCGCGATTCTGATGGTGCCGAAGGACAAAGTGACGCGGTTGCGGATGAAGCTCGCCGAAGGCGGCCTGCCGAAGGGCGGCGGCGTCGGCTACGAGATATTCGACAAGTCGGACGCGCTCGGCACCACCAGCTTCGTTCAGAACATCAATCATCTGCGCGCGCTCGAAGGCGAACTGTCGCGCACCATCCGGGCGATTGATCGGGTGCAGGCTGCGCGGGTGCATCTGGTGCTCCCGGAGCGGCCGTTGTTTTCGCGGGAGGCGCCGGAGCCGTCGGCGTCGATCGTGCTGCGCGTGCGGGGCGCGCTGGAGCCGCAGCAGGTGCGCGCCATCCGCCACCTCGTCGCGTCCGCGGTCAACGGCCTGAAGCCGCAGCGGGTGTCGATCGTTGACGAAGCCGGCCAACTGCTGGCTGACGGCTCGGCCAGCGGCGAGCAGGTCGAAGGCGCCACCAGCGACGAACGCCGCGCCGCGTTCGAAAAGCGAATGCGCAATCAGATCGAGGGCATCGTGTCCTCGGTGGTCGGCTCCGGCCGCGCCCGCGTCCAGGTCTCGGCCGATTTCGACTACAACAAGATCACCCAGACTTCCGACAAGTTCGACCCCGAAGGCCGCGTGCTGCGGTCGAGCCAGACCCGCGAAGAATCCGCCGCGACCTCGGCAGCGGACGGCCAGGTTACCGTCAATAACGAGCTGCCCGGCGCCAACCAGGGCCAGGGCGCCGGCGCCCGCGACGTCAGCAAGAAGTCGGAAGAGACCAACAATTACGAGATCTCGCGCGTCACCAAGACCGAGGTCACCGAGGCCGGTCGCGTCAACCGGCTGTCGGTCGCGGTGCTGGTCGACGGCGCTTACACCAAGAACGACAAGGGCGAGCTGGTCTATGCCGAACGGCCGAAGGAGCAGCTCGACCGCATCGCCGCGCTGGTGCGCTCCGCGATCGGCTTCGACCAGAAGCGCGGCGACCAGATCGAAGTGGTCAACCTGAAGTTCGCCGAGGCGCCGCAGATCGAGAAGCTGCCGGAGCCGGCCGGGCTGATGGGGATGTTCCAGTTCACCAAGGACGACATCATGAACATGATCCAGCTTGGGGTGATGTTCCTGCTCGGCCTGGTGGTGCTGTTCATGGTGATCCGCCCGCTGGTGAAGCGCATCCTCGCCGCCGAGCCGGCCCCGGAAGCCGTCGGCGGCCTGCCGGCGCTGGCCGACGGCACCGTGCCGCAGATCGGCGCCGATGGTCAGCCGGTACCGGCCAGCGTGCCCAGCATGATCGATATCGCCCAGGTGCAAGGCCAGGTTCACGCCCAGTCCGTGCACCGGGTCGGCGAACTCGCCGAACGCAATCCCAACGAAACCGCCGCCATTATTCGTCAATGGCTGGCCGAACCCGCAACCTAATCCGCCATGGCCGACGCGCCCGTCCCAGCAACCAGTCAGGATGACATCGCCTCCGTCGTTGCGACGTTAGCGCAGCGTCAGAGCGGCCGCGCGCCCAGCAAGCCGCTGAGCGGGCCGAAGCGCGCCGCCATCCTGATGCTCGCGCTCGGCGAACAATACGGCGGCAAGATCTGGTCGCTGCTCGACGACGAAGAAGTGCGCGAGCTGTCGATGACGATGTCGACGCTCGGCACCATCGAGCCAGAAACGGTCGAAGATCTGCTGCTCGAATTCGTGTCGCGGATGTCGGCCTCCGGCGCGCTGATGGGCAACTACGACGCCACCGAGCGGCTGCTGCAGAAATATCTGCCGGCCGATCGCGTCACCGGCATCATGGAAGAAATCCGCGGCCCCGCCGGCCGCAACATGTGGGAGAAGCTCTCCAACGTCTCCGAAGAGGTGCTCGCCAACTATCTGAAGAACGAGTACCCGCAGACCACCGCCGTGGTGCTGTCGAAGCTGAAGCCGGAGCACGCCGCCAAGGTGCTGGCGATCCTGCCGGAGGACATGGCGCTCGACGTCATCAACCGCATGCTGCGGATGGAGGCGGTGCAGAAGGAAGTGATCGAGAGCGTCGAGAAGACGCTGCGCTCCGAATTCATGTCCAACCTGTCGCAGACTCGCCGCCGCGACGCCCACGAGGTGATGGCCGAAATCTTCAACAATTTCGACCGCCAGACCGAGACCCGCTTCATCACCTCGCTGGAAGAGGACAACCGCGAGTCCGCCGAGCGCATCAAGGCGCTGATGTTCACCTTCGACGACCTGGTCAAGCTCGATGCCGGCTCGGCGCAGACGCTGATGCGCAACATCGACAAGGACAAGCTGGCGATCGCGCTCAAGAGCGCCAACGAAGAGGTCCGCGGCTTCTTCCTCGGCAATATGTCGTCGCGCGCCGGCAAGATGCTGATGGACGACATGGCCGCCCTCGGTCCGGTGCGGCTGCGCGACGTCGACGAGGCGCAGGCGCTGCTCGTCAACCTCGCCAAGGATCTCGCCGCCAAGGGTGAGATCGTGCTGACCAAGAACCGCGCCGACGACGAACTGGTGTACTGATGGCCGCTCCCGCACAGAAATTTCTGTTCAACGACGATTTCGGGGCACCGGAGAAGACCCGCGAGAAGGCGATCGCCGCGGCCGAGCTGGCGCAGGCCGTCGCTGCTGCTGAGCAGCGCGGCTATCAGAACGGATTTGCCGCCGGTCAGAACGAAGCCTCAGTCGAGGCGCAGCGGCGCAGTGCGATGGCGCTGGAGCAGGTCGCGCAGGCGATGCACGTGATCGCCAGCGGCATCGGCGGTGTCGAAACCCGGATGGAGACCGAAGCGGTCGAAGTCGCAATCGCCGCGGCGCGCAAACTGTGCGGCGAACTGATCGCCGCCGAACCGCTCGCCGAGATCACTGCGCTGGTCGGCGAATGCTTCCGCCATCTGGTGGCGACGCCGCATCTGGTGGTGCGGATCAATGATGCTGTGTACGAGGCCGCGCGCGAGCGCATCGAGCTGCTCGCCAAGCAGAGCGGCTTCGCAGGGCGTCTGGTGTTGCTGGCCGATCCGGAAATCGCCGGCGGCGACTGCAAGATCGAATGGGCCGACGGCGGCGTGGTGCTGGAGCGCGCCACCGTCGAGGCCAAGATCGACGAATTGGTGGGCCGCTACATGGCGTCGCGCAACAGCGGCCGATGACAAGAGGAAGGTGAGACATGGGCGACAATGACGGCCAGGTGCCGCTTCCCGACCTCAACGGTGCCGATGCGCCGCCGCTGGCCGACGTCGGTTACCAGGAAGACGAACAGATTTCGCGCGTTGCCGCCGATCTCGAGGCGGTGTTCGACGTGCCGGTGCAGGTGTCGGCCGTGCTCGGCCGATCGAAGATGGACGTCGGCGAGCTGCTCAAGCTCGGACCCGGCGCAGTGCTGGAGCTCGATCGCCGCGTCGGCGAGGCGATCGACATCTATGTGAATAACCGCCTGGTGGCACGCGGCGAAGTCGTGCTGGTCGAGGACAAGCTCGGCGTCACCATGACGGAAATCATCAAGGCGGACACTTAAACGCGAAGCGCGCGAGACTCGCGCGGCAGGAGATCTAGGAGCAATCCATGCGGCTTCTCATCGTCGGCACCCTGAAGGGCCAACTCACCACCGCGACCAAGATCGCGATCGATAACGGTGCGTCGGTCACGCACGCCGCCGACAACGAACAGGCGATGCGGGTGTTGCGAGGCGGCAAGGGCGCCGACCTGCTGCTGGTCGATGTCGCGCTCGATATTCGCGACCTGGTGATGCGGCTGGAGGCCGAGCACATTCACGTGCCGATCGTCGCCTGCGGCATCGCCTCCGATGCCCGGGCCGCGGTTGCCGCAATCCACGCCGGCGCCAAGGAGTACATCCCGCTGCCGCCGGATCCGGAGCTGATCGCCGCGGTACTGGCGGCGGTGGCGAACGACAGCCGCGAATTGGTGTACCGCGACGACGCTATGGCCAAGGTGGTGAAGCTGGCGCAGCAGATCGCCGGCTCCGAAGCCTCGGTGATGATCACCGGCGAGTCCGGCACCGGCAAGGAAGTGCTCGCGCGCTACGTCCACAGCCGTTCCAATCGCGCCAAGAAGCCGTTCATCAGCATCAACTGCGCGGCGATCCCCGAACACCTTTTGGAATCCGAACTGTTCGGCCACGAGAAGGGCGCCTTCACCGGCGCCGTGGCCCGCCGTATCGGCAAGTTCGAAGAAGCCAGCGGCGGCACGCTGCTGCTCGACGAAATCTCCGAGATGGACGTGCGGCTGCAGTCCAAGCTGCTGCGCGCGATTCAGGAGCGGGTGATCGACCGCGTCGGCGGCAAGAGCCCGGTGCCGGTCGACATCCGCATCCTCGCCACGTCGAACCGCAATCTGTCGGAAGCGGTCCGCGAGGGTACCTTCCGCGAGGACCTGCTGTTCCGGCTCAACGTCGTCAATCTGAAGATCCCGCCGCTGCGCGAGCGGCCGGCGGACATCCTCGAACTCGCGCAGCACTTCGCCAAGAAATACGCCGACGCCAATGGCGTGCCGCTGCGGCCGCTGTCGGCCGAAGCGCGCCGCGTGCTCACCACCAATCGCTGGCCGGGCAACGTTCGCGAACTGGAAAACACCATCCACCGCGCGGTGCTGATGGCGCAGGGCGATGAGATCGGCCCAGAAGCAATCATCACGCCGGACGGCGACCGGCTGGATCAAGCCAAGACCCCGCCGGCGGTGGCGCATGCCACCTTCGCGGCTGAGCAGGTTACTCGCGCGCTGGTCGGTCG
Organism: Rhodopseudomonas sp. P1; assembly: GCF_039642825.1. NCBI lineage: Bacteria > Pseudomonadati > Pseudomonadota > Alphaproteobacteria > Hyphomicrobiales > Nitrobacteraceae > Rhodopseudomonas > Rhodopseudomonas sp. P1. The sequence continues at coordinate 1,436,446 of NZ_CP088006.1, forward strand.
TACCGTGGCCGACGTCGAGCGTGATCTGATCCTGGAGACGCTGAAGCACTGCCTGGGCAACCGCACCCACGCGGCCAACATCCTCGGCATCTCGATTCGCACGCTGCGCAACAAGCTCAACGAATATGCCGACGGCGGCCTGCCGATCCCGCCCGCCGGCGGCGGCGAGCCCCGCGCCTTCGTGTCGATGGGTTGAGCGCCATCTTCATGTTACCGCGACCCTGAAGAGAGCCCTCCGGCCCCCTCTGGAAGGTCTCTCCTCCGCCCCTCCTCCTGAAAGGAGGTGGGGCGGAGAGGGCCGCTCTCTCAAAAGACCAGCTACTGTCCAGCGTCATTCCGGGCTCGCGCGTGGCGCGCTCCGGAATGACGACAATTCAGATCACGAATATTTCGGTGCGTCGGGGTTGCGGAAGATCCGGATCGGATCGCCGGGCGTCAACTTCGGCGTTGTCAGCATCGCGTAGGCGTACAGCGCGAGGTAGCCGCAGGCGAGCGCGCCGACCACGTAGAACATGAACATCCCGAACCGCTTCATCGCTCGCCTTTTGGGTCACCGGCCATGCGGCCGCAGGTGCGAGCATTGGCGCAGGATCGTGCCGGCGGCAAGGCGGCCAAAGCCGAACGGCCGCGGCAAACGGCTGCGGCGCAGCAGGACGGGCTGCCAGCCCTGAACCAGCACGCCCCTCCGACTTGCACTGCCGCCCGCAGACGCTAGCTTGCGGCCAGCCGAGTCGCGGGGGCGCCCCGCGCCAGTTCCGAAAGCCCATGACCACCTTCACCCCTGTCCAGGACGAGGCACTGAAAGCCGTCGGCGCCTGGCTCAAAGCCAAGCCCGGCCGCAACGGCACGCCGCTGGTGTTCCGGCTGTTCGGATTCGCCGGTACCGGCAAGACCACGCTGGCGCGTGAAATTGCCGAAGGCGTCGATGGCGAGGTCAAGTTCGCCGCCTTCACCGGCAAGGCGGCCCTGGTGATGCGCAACAAGGGGTGCGACGACGCCTCCACCATCCATTCGCTGATCTACCGCACCAAGGAGAGCGGCGTCGAACAGCCGAGCTTCGAGCTGTGGGACGACGCGCCGGCCTCCAAAGCCAAGCTGATCGTGATCGACGAATGCTCGATGGTCGACGAGGAGCTCGGCCGCGACCTGATGTCGTTCGACTGTCCGCTCTTGGTGCTCGGCGATCCGGCGCAACTGCCGCCGATCCAGGGCGGCGGCTTTTTCACCAATGCCGAGCCCGACGTGATGCTGACTGAGGTGCATCGCCAGGCGCAGGACGATCCGATCGTCCGGCTGTCGATGGACGTGCGCGAGGGCAGGGGACTCGAACGCGGCCGCTATGGCGATACCGAGGTGGTGACGCGCGATCAGCTCGATCCGCAGCGGGTGATGGATGCCGATCAGGTGCTGGTCGGCCGGAATAACACCCGCCGCGCCTACAATGCGCGCTTCCGGCAGCGGCTGAACATCGAAGATCCGTTTCCGGTCGGCGGCGACAAGCTGGTGTGCCTTCGCAACAACCGCAAGAAGGCGCTGTTTAACGGCGGGCTGTGGCGGGTGAAGTCGCGCTCGCCGATCAAGACCAAGATCATCACCATGCGGGTGACGCCCGATGAAGAGTTCGGCGGCCGCCTTACCAAAGTCTCGGTACGTCAGGAGTGTTTCTCCGGCGGCATCGAAGATATCAGCTGGGATCAGCGCAAGCCCTATGACGAGTTCGACTACGGCTACGTGCTCACCGTGCACAAGAGTCAGGGGTCGCAATGGGATGACGTCGTGCTGTTCGACGAGAGCTTTGCGTTCCAGGACAGCCGCGCCCGCTGGCTCTACACCGGCATCACAAGGGCGGCGAAACGGCTGAGCGTGGTGGTGTAGCCCACAGGCTCCGTCATTCCGGGGCACGCGCTCTCGCGCGTGAACCCGGAATCCCGAGATGTTTTGCACCGACTCGTTTTCCAACAACGTCGGGATTCCGGGTTCGCTCGCGCTGCGAGCGCCCCGGAATGACGGGGCCGGATGAAGTTACTCCGCCTTCCGCGCCACAAAAGTCATCCGCCACGGATTGTGGCCGATGTTGCGGTCGGCGCGGCGGGGGGTGAAGCCGGCGGCGGTGAGTTTGGCCAGCATCTCGGCCTCGCTGTAGCGCTGCAGGCCGATCTTGGTGCGCAGCTCGCGGTAGTCGGACAGCGCCGTTCGCGCCAATCCCCACAGCGCATCCTTCATGAAGCCGTGGCGGCGCGCCATCAGTAGCAGCGACAGCACATCCCGCGGCATCCCGACTTCGGGCCGCAGGATATCGCCGAGCACCAGGCTGCCGGGGGGCGACAGCAGCCGCCGGATCACCGCGAAGGCCTGGTCGAGTTCGGCCGGCTTCATGTATTGCGCCACCGAATTCATCACCACGAGGTCCACTGACCCGTCAGCCATGGTGCGCAGGTCGTCGAGCGAGCGAACCCGGATCTTGGTGTTGAGCGCGTAGCGGGCAATCAGCCGGCCGCGCACCCCGGGAGCGGGCTCCGCCAGGATCAGCTTGCCGCAGGCGTCCGCGACGCTGGGGGCTGACAGCGCCTCGCCGCAGGAATAGTCCAGCACCACTGCACCGGGGGAGGGGATATAGTCGATGATGTCCCTGGCGATCTCGGCAAAATGCACGTCGCGATGGCGTTTGCTGACATAGATCGTGTGGGTGGAGTCGTAATAGTCGATCCAGTCGTCCATCCCGTGACCCCGAAACACCCGCCGAACCAGGCCGAACGCGGCCAAATCACGGCCGATCGGTGCAGTGCCGCTGTCTTCGCATGGCTGTTCCATGAATGGAACGCCACCGGACGCAGCGCGTTGACGAGGGGTCTAACGTGTTTCGCGGGAAACACCAATGCACAGCCGAAACATCCAAGACCGAGATTTCGGAACCGGCTTGGATCGACCGGGCCGCGGCCGCCCCGCCTGACCGTTGCATTCACCCTCCGTCAACCGCATCACCGCAGGACGCTTCATCGTGACCAAAGCCAAATCCGCCTCCGTCGCCCCCGAACTCGACACCCCGACCGACCTGCCGCCGCAATCGGTGGAGAAGATCTCGACTGCGCTCAACGGCCTGCTCGCCGACTCGTTTGCGCTGTATCTGAAGACCAAGAATTTCCACTGGCACATCAGCGGCCGTCACTTCCGCGATTATCATCTGTTGCTCGACGAACAGTCGGCGCAGATTCTCGCCACCACCGACGAGCTCGCCGAGCGTGTGCGTAAGGTCGGCGGCACCACGCTGCGCTCGATCAGCCATATCTCCAAGCTGCAGACCATCCAGGACAATAACGACGACTACGTGCCGCCGCGCGAGATGCTGCGCGAGCTGATGAACGACAACAAGAAGGTCGCCGCCGCGATGCGCAAGGCGCACGAGATCGTCGACGAGTGCAAGGATGCGGCCAGCGCCGGCCTGCTCGAGAACTTCATCGACGAGACCGAAAAGCGCACCTGGTTCCTGTTCGAAGCCACCCGCCAGGAAGGCGCCAACGAGGCGTAAGGGGCGAGGGCCGTTACAACAGGCCCTCATTGAATAGGCTGCCAGAGAGCCTTCCCCCAGCACCGAAACTCCCTCACCCCGCCCTTGCGGGGAGAGGGGGACACGCGCACTGATCTTGTAGCTTCAATTTATCTTCGACTCTCGGCCTCGCGGACAGGCTCCGTCACCTGACCGGCTGCGCCGATCCACCTCTCCCCGCTCGCGGAGAGAAGTGCCAACGTTCTGTGAGACGCTGCAGGAGGAACCCTGACGTTTACTTCGCCCACAGCCGCAGCAGCGGCCCGTTCTTGCCGTATAACGGATCGGTCTCCGGTAGCGATACCTTCGGAATTGTCTGCAGCGCCTTGCGATAATTGTCCGGGGTAGGACGTGTGACCTGCATCTTGGGCCCGGGGGGATAGGCGCCAACCACCGAGAAGTCGTGGCTGGCGAACAGGCATTTGTGGCCGGTGCCGGCCGGCAGCACCGCGACGTCACCCGGCGTCAACTCGATTGCTTCGCCTTGTTCGCCGCCGAACAGCACCATCGCACGGCCGCGCGCGACGCCGAGCGCCTCATGCACCGTAGCGTGATAATGCTGGTAATCGAAAATCCCGTTGCGCCAGCGATCGCCCCAGCCATTGCGTTCGAACAGATCCTCGACCGCTTGCTCCGGATCGCGGCCGCCGATGTCGACCGCGTGCTTGTAGAGCAGTAACGGCAGCGGGTTGTTCGGGATCAGCCCGTCGTCATCGAACACCAGCGCAAGCGGTTTGATCTGGTCGCGGGCAAGCGACATGGCGTCTCCAGCGCGTGCAGGGAAGGATCGTCAGCTTGCTGAGACAACGTGACGTAGCGCCGGGCGTTCCCGCCTTCGTCACCCGCCTAATACACGTCATTCCGCCACGCGCGGACAAGCGCGAACCCGGAATCCAACGGTGACTGTGCCCGGACCAAATTCCGGGTTCGCGAGCTACGCTCGCGCCCCGGAATGACAAGTTGAGAGGATGATATGAATAAGGCCGCCGCGGTTAGGCGGCGGCTTTCTTCGCGCGCATCAGATCGGTGAAGCGGCGGAACAGGTAGTGCGAGTCCTGCGGGCCGGGCGAGGCCTCGGGGTGGTACTGCACCGAGAACACCGGCTTGTCGGCCAGCGCAATGCCGCAGTTCGAGTCGTCGAACAGCGACACGTGGGTCTGCTGCACGTTGGCCGGCAGCGTCGATTTGTCGACCGCGAAGCCGTGGTTCATCGAGGTGATCTCGACCTTGCCGGTGGTCAGATCCTTGACCGGATGATTGGCGCCGTGGTGGCCTTGATGCATCTTCACGGTCTTGCCGCCGAGCGCGAGGCCGAGCATCTGGTGGCCGAGGCAGATGCCGAAGGTCGGCACGCCGGTCTCGATCACCTTCTGGATCACCGGCACCGCGTATTTGCCGGTGGCAGCCGGATCACCCGGGCCGTTCGATAGGAATACGCCGTCCGGCTTCATCGCCAGGATGTCTTCGGCCGAGGTGGTGGCAGGCACCACGGTGACCTTGCAGCCTTCGCCGGCGAGCAGCCGCAGAATGTTGCGCTTGATGCCGTAGTCGATCGCGACGACGTTGAACTCCGGCTTGTCCTGCCGGCCGAAACCTTCACCCCATGCCCACGGCGTCTCGTCCCAGGTGAAGCGCTGGCCGGAGGTGACCATCGGCACCAGGTCCATGCCTTCCAGGCCGGGCCACTCGCGGGCCTCTTCCTTCAGCGCGTGCAGATCGAATTCGCCGTTCGGCGAATGCGCGATCACCGCGTTGGGCATGCCCTTCTCGCGGATCAGCGCGGTCAGCGCGCGGGTGTCGATGCCCGACAGGCCGATGATGCCGCGCGCCTTCAGCCAGGCGTCGAGATGGCGCGCCGAGCGATAGTTCGACGGATCGGTGATGGCGCTGCGCAGGATCACGCCGCGCGCGCCGGGCGTCGCCGCCATGTTCACCGTCTCGATATCCTCGTCGTTGGTGCCGACGTTGCCGATATGCGGGAAAGTGAAGGTGATGAGCTGCCCGGCGTAGGACGGATCGGTGAGGATCTCCTCGTAGCCGGTCATCGCGGTGTTGAAGCAGACCTCGCCGACGGCGTGGCCTTCTGCGCCGAGGCCGAAGCCCTCGAACACGGTGCCATCGGCGAGCACGAGCAGCGCGGTCGGCTTGTGGTCCGGCCAAGCGGGATGGGATGCTGAATTGGTCATGAGCGCACTACATAGTCGCGGGCGTTGCCGACGTCAAAGCGCCGCCCCCCTCCAATTGTCCGCTTTTGGACGAGATTTGACAGGGAATTTGGCTGTCCTAGGCTTCGCGGCGGGCGCAGGGGCAGAATCGTGCGCGGGGAGAGGTTGAATGGACACATCATTGCCGGTGGTGCTGGTGCCCGGTTTGGCGGGCTCGCCGCGGATCTACGCCCCAATCCTCCCCGCGCTATGGGCTTGCGGCTCGCCGGTGACGGTCGCCAACCACATCCGCGACGACAGCATGGCGGCGATCGCCCGGCGAATCCTCGCCGAGGCGCCGGCGCGGTTCGCGCTCGCCGGGCACTCGATGGGCGGCTACATCGCGTTCGAGATCATGCGTCAGGCGCCAGACCGGGTCGCCAAGCTGGCGCTGATCAACACCCAGGCCCGGCCCGACAGTCCGGAAGCCACCGAGCGCCGCACCCGGCAGATCGGGGAAGCCGAGGCCGGCCAGCTGCACGCGGTGCTGGACGAGCTGTATCCCGGCTTCGTCCACCCGTCGCGCCGCGAGGACGCTGCGCTGCAGAGGATCGTCCACGATATGGGCGACGACGTCGGCGACGCCGGCTTCGTCCGCCAGCAGCGGGCAATCATCGCCCGTGCCGATTCCCGGCCCACGCTGGGGACCATCGGCTGTCCGACCCTGGTGGTTTCCGGCGACACCGACACCACCATTCCGAACAGCCTGTCGCAGGAAATGGCGGAAGGCATCAGCGGCGCCCGGCTGGTGATCATCCCCGGTTGCGGTCACCTGCCGCAGATCGAGCAGCCCGCCGCCACCGCCGCCGCCCTGGCGGCCTGGCTGCGGAACTAGAGTTGTTTCGGCCGGCTGAACCGCCTACATCAGGCGCGAAAACCGTCTCCTCGTCATTGCGAGGAGCGCAGCGACGAAGCAATCCAGAGTCCCGCATGCGGAGCGCTGGATTGCTTCGCTTCGCTCGCAATGACGGTCCCGACGAAGATACGAAGGAGCCCGACATGCTGCGCGACGACATCAACAACGCCGTGAAAGAGGCGATGAAAGCCAAGGACGAGCGCAAGCTGTCGACGCTGCGGATGGTGAATTCGACCATCAAGAACGCCGACATCGAAGCCCGCGGCCAGGGCAAGCCGCCGCTGTCGGACGGCGATCTGCTCAGCCTGCTGCAGAAGATGATCAAGCAGCGCCAGGAATCGGTCGAGCTGTACGACAAGGGTGGCCGCGCCGAACTTGCCGACCAGGAGCGTGCCGAGATCGCCGTGATCCAGGCCTACCTGCCGCAGCAGATGTCCGACGACGAAGTCAAAGCCGCGATCTCCGCCACCATCTCCGAAACCGGCGCCGCCGGCATCAAGGACATGGGCAAGGTGATCGGCGCCCTTAAGGCGAAGTACGCCGGCCAGATGGATTTTGGCAAGGCGAGTGGAATGGTGAAGGCGGCGCTGACGGGTTAGTTGGCGCTGACGATTGCTCGTTGATCCTAACCATGGGCACGTCATTCCGGGGCGCTCGCGTAGCGAGCGAACCCGGAATCCCGTAGTTAGTGTGCGCGGCACCCACCCCGGATGAACTCTTCGAGATTCCGGATTCGCCGCTGCGCGGCGCCCCGGAATGACGGTGCTTGTGGCTGACGCTGCTGACTCCGTCAGTGCGAGCGCAGCGAAGCAATCCAGTCAAGTGTACTGGGCTGGATTGCTTCGTCGCTGCGCTCCTCGCAATGACGGAATCGTAGCCACTGCACTCGTTAGTGCCCCATCGCCGGCTTCGCGCTGCGGTCGACGCTGCGTAGGGACAAAGCGAGCGGGATCATCAGGGCGGCGATGACCCCGAGCGCGACGAACACGTCCAGATAAGCCAGCAGCGCCGCCTGGGTCTGGACCATCTGTCCGACCACTGCCATCGCACTGCCGGACTTGCTGCCGGTGGCGTTTTGGGTGCCGAGATAGCCCTGGATCTGCGCGAGCGTGTCGTGCAGCACCGGATTCCATGATCCGACGTGTTCGCTCAGCCGGCTCTGGTGAAACTGCTCGCGCCGCGCCAGCACGGTCTGGCTGATCGAGACGCCGATCGAGCCGCCGAAATTGCGGGCGAGGTTGATCATCGCCGAGGCCTGATCGGTCTTGTCAGGCGGGATGCCATCGTAGGACGCGGTGGTGATCGGGATGAAGATCAGCGGCAGGCCGATGCCGAGATAGATCCGCGACAGCGCGAAGAACCAGTAGTCGGCGTCCGGCGACATCCGCATCAGGTCGATCATCGCGCCGCCGGCGATGGTGGCGCCGAGCGCGATCAGCCAGCGCGGCTGCACCGAGCCGCCGAGCCGGCCGACGATCACCATCATCACCATGGTGACGAGGCCGCCGGGCGAGATCACCAGTCCGGCCAGCGTCGCCGTGTAGCCGAACCGCTCCTGTAGCAGTTGCGGTACGATCTGGGTGGTGGCGATCAGGAGCGCGCCGGTCGCCAGCATGATCACGAAGCAGGTGCCGAACTGCCGGCCGGTCAGCATCCTGACGTCGATCAGCGGCCGCTCGCGCGACAGCTCCCACGGCACGAAGGCGATCAGCGCCGCTGCCGAGATGATCGCGAAGGTGACGATGAAGGTTGAGCCGAACCAGTCGTCGACCTGGCCACGGTCGAGTACGACTTCGAGCGCACCGAGGAAGGTCGCGACCAGCACGAAGCCGACGATGTCGAAGTTGAGCCCCTTCACCCATAGCTTGGCGCGCTCCTGCCGCTGCTTTTCGGAGGAGGGAATGATCAGGTAGATCAGCGCCAGTGTGATCACGCCGACCGGCACGTTGATCAGGAAGCACCAGTGCCACGACAGATTATCACTGAGCCACCCGCCGAGCGTCGGGCCAACCACCGGCGCCACCACCACGGCGATGCCGTACAGCGCAAAACCCTGGCCGCGCTTGGCCGGCGGAAACGCCGCCGCGAGGATCGACTGCGCCACCGGCGTCATGCCGCCGCCGGCCAGCCCCTGCATGATCCGGAACAGCAGCAGCGATTGTAGATTCCAGGCAAAGCCGCACAGCAGCGAGCTCACCGTGAACAGCGCGATGCACACCAGAAAGAAGTTCTTGCGGCCGAACATCTGGGCGATCCAGCCCGACGCGCACAGCACGATCGAGTTGGCGACCAGATAGGTCGTCACCACCCACGAAGCCTCGTCGCCCGACACCGCAAGGCCGCCGGCAATGTAGCGCAGCGCGACGTTGGCGATGGTGGTGTCGAGCACTTCCATGAAGGTCGCGACCGACACCAGCACCGCGATCAGCCACGGATTGGCGCCGCCATATTCGCCTTCGCTGTCGGCCATGGCGAGAGCCTTACGGGCGGACGGTGACGCGCGGCACCACCGACATGCCCGGGCCGAGCTCGACGTCCGGCGGCTGATCGAAGGTGATCTTCACCGGCACGCGCTGCACCACCTTGACGTAGTTGCCGGTGGCGTTCTCGGCGGGCAGCAGGCTGAACGCCGTGCCGCTGCCGGCCTGGATGGAGTTGACGTGGCCGGGATACGATTTGCCGTAGGCGTCGATGTGAATGTCGACGCTCTGGCCGACCCGCATCAGCTCGAGCTGCGTCTCCTTGAAATTGGCGGTGACCCAGACATCGAGCGGCACCAGCACCATGATGGCCTGGCCGGGGGAGGCGAGGGCGCCGACTGCCCCGGTCAGCTTGGCGATGCGGCCGTCGGTCGGCGCGCGCAGCTCGGTGCGCTGCAGATTGGCGTCGGCCTGCTCCTTTTGCGCCTGCGCGGCCTTGAGCTGCGCCTTGGCCTGCTCGACCTTGGCGCGCAGCACGTCGATCTGACGGTCGGCGGCGAGCTTGGCGGCGTTGGCGGCGTCGAGCGCGGCCTTCTTGCTGGTGAAGTCGGATTGCGCCTGCTGGGCGCGCTGCACCGTGCCGGCGCCCTTCTGCACCAGCTCCTGATAGCGCTGGTTCTCGTCGGTGGCGAAGGTGAGCGCGGCTTGCGCTTCCTGCACCTGCTGATTGGCCTGCTGGATCTGCGCCTGCTGCGCGCCGATCTGCGCCTCGATGTCGGTGATCGAAGCCTGCGCCTGCAGGATCTGCGCGGCCGCCTGATCGACCGCGGCCTTGTAGTCGCGCGGATCGATCGTCGCGAGCAGGTCGCCTGCCTTGACGATCTGATTGTCGGTGACGTTGACGCCGGTGATCGCGCCCGACACCTGCGGGCTGATCAGCACCGTGCGAGTGTCGATGAAAGCATCGTCGCTGCTCTCGTAGTTGCGGGCATGCAGCCACCACAAAATGCCGCCGATGATCGCTGCGATGATCAGCACCGCCCCGATGCTGGCCGCCACTGGATGACCACCGATCAGCGCTTTAAGGCCGCCGGGTGGGCTCGGGCGGCGGTCCGATTCGCTGCCGGGGCGGTCGCGGGTGTCGTCGTCGCGACGTCGCTGTTCGGTCGGAGGGAGAGCCGGCGATCGCGACGGCGCAGGCGTCGCTTCAGGCCGGGCATCTGCAGAACGACGGTCGCGATCCGCGAAATCGGAACTGGCGGAGGAGGGGCTGTCCAGGGTGCTCATGAGGAAACGCTCTTGCGCGCGGCATCGCCGCGCCAGCCGAAGCAACACTGCAGTGCAAAACAGGTTCCATTCGGAAACTGCAGAGGATGCCCGCGATCAGAGGCAGCGATCTCGACGCAAAATTCGCTCGTCCGAGTGTTCACGACGGTGTGAAAGGAGGTTCGGCGACCGCGCTGGCAGCGGGGGGAGTCGGCGAGATTGCCAAAACCCGTTCGAATGCCTCGGTGAGTGGCCAATTTCCCGCTTATTGCGACGCGAATTAGTTGTGCGATGCGGCGGGAACTAATCGAGGCGCATAGCTCGCATTGGTCGGCTTGCTACCAAGCTGATTGACGGTCGTCGAACTCCGCGCCTTAATACATGCAACTAATAACGAACGATGCCCACGAACCAGGGAGGAGCGACCATGTCGATCTCCGGTAAGGTTGATCCCGTGGTGCGGCCGATCACGATCGGCGACATTGCGGAAGCGTTGGGTCAGGGGCTGCGGGACTTTCAGGCCGCGCCGCTCTACGGCCTCGCTTTCGGCGCGTTCTATGCAGCGGGCGGATTGCTGATTCTCGCCTGTCTGACGGCTTTCCATATGGTGTATCTGGCCTATCCGCTCGGCGCCGGCTTTGCGCTGCTTGGGCCGTTCATCGCGCTCGGGCTTTACGAAGTCAGCCGGCAGCGCGAGGCAGGCAGGCGGCCGTCGATGATGCAGATCATCGGCCTGATGCGCAGCCGCGGCGAACTTGGCTGGATGGCGTTCGTCACGCTGTTCCTGTTCGTGATCTGGATGTACCAGGTTCGGCTGCTGATCGCGCTGTTCCTCGGGGTCGGCGCGTCGTTCGGCAGCCTGCAGGAATTCATCTCCGCGGTGCTCACCACCAACGAGGGCCTGGTATTCCTCGCGGTCGGCAATTGCGTCGGCGCTTGTCTGGCCTTGGTGCTGTTCTCGCTGACGGTGGTGTCGTTCCCGCTGCTGCTGGATCGCGACGTCGATTTCGTCACCGCGATGGTGACCAGCGTTCGGTCGGTGGTGAAGAGCCCGCTGCCGATGATCGGCTGGGCCGCCACCATCGTCGTGCTGCTGGCACTCTCGGCGCTGCCGTATTTCCTCGGTCTAGTGGTGACGCTTCCTGTGCTCGGTCATGCCACCTGGCACCTGTATCGAAAGATCGTTGCGCCGGTCGCCGCGGAGATGCCGGAGAGCGAGTCCGAGACCAGCAACGTTGTGGTGATGCCGAAGCGCGCCGCCACAGGCTGACGCCTCCAGATCGACACGCGCCGGTCTCACTCCGGCGCGCCGGGGACGATGACGCTAGCGGGCCGGAGCGCGGCGATCATCCTCAGTGGCGGCTGCTTCGTGGTCTGTGGGGCGCGACCGCTTTCCAGCCGGCTTGTCAGCGACGACAGGATCGCCGGCCGGCCCGGTGGGGCACCCAGCCGCTGACATCGGTCATGCTGTGCTCCGTCTGCGGTTACGCTGACACATGAGCGGCTTCCGCGGCGGCATGCGCCGGGTCGGCGAACGGCAGCGGCTCTCCCGTCTCCAAAATGCTCTTCAGGCTGGCCAGCACCATCGGCCAGCCGAAGCTGATGCTCGGCAATGTCGCGCTGCCTTCGTCGAAGTCTTCGTGGGTGACTGTCAGCTTGACGAGATCGCCTTGCGGCTCGATCTCGTAGGTGACGCGCGACGGTTTCTCCTGGCGCATCGCCGGGTCCCACACCGAGACCCAATCGTAGGCCAGCCGACGCGGCGGATCGGACTCGACGATGGTGCAGCGGTTCTTGATCTCGCCGCCTCGCTCCATCGTCATTTTCGAACCGACCGTCCAGTCCGAGCGCAGCGTGCAGTCCATCCAGTAGCGCCGGGTGAAATCGGCGTCGGTCAACGCGTGCCAGAGCCGCTCTGGCGTGGTGCGGATATAGGTGACGTAGGCGAATTCCGGCTTACTCATCGCGCGTCTCCAATTTGCGTTTCAGGTCGCTGAGGGCGGCGAGCCGGCCGCGCTCGAATTTCCTGATCCAGCGGTCGCCGATCTCGTGGATCGGCACCGGATTCAGGTAGTGAAGCTTCTCACGGCCGTGTTTGACCGTGGCGACCAGATTGGCCGCTTCGAGAATCGCAAGGTGCTTGGTCACGGCCTGCCGCGTCATCGCGAGGCCGTCGCAGAGATCGCTCAGCGTCTGCCCGTTACGGGCGTGGAGCCGGTCCAAAAGGGCGCGCCGCGAACCGTCCGCCAGCGCTTTGAAGACCTCATCCATGGCGGCGATAATAGGCAACCAAAAGGTTGCATGTCAACACCGAGCAGCGACGCGGCCTTTTCGCCAGTCGTCGCAGTCGCCCAGGGCTGCTAACGTCTCGGCTGGAATCGTTGCGTGAATGGGAATGCCATGTCTCTCGAAATGTACCTGACCTTCGTCACCGCCTGCATCGTGCTCGCTCTGCTGCCGGGGCCGGTGGTGACGCTGGTGATCGCCAACGGCCTGCGTCACGGCACCCGCTCAGCATTGCTGAACATCGCCGGTGCGCAGCTCGGGCTTGGTCTGGTGATCGCGCTGGTCGCCGCCGGTCTCACCACGCTGATGGCGACGATGGGCTATTGGTTCGACTGGGTACGGTTTCTCGGCGCAGCCTATCTGGTCTGGCTCGGCATCGGCCTGATCCGGAAGCCGATCGAAGGTCTGTCGACCGATCAGCCGCCGCCTCCGCCGCGCGGCGGCTTCTTCCTGCAGGGCTTCTTGGTGCTGCTGGCAAATCCGAAGGTGCTGGTGTTCTTCGGCGCGTTCATTCCGCAGTTCGTCGACATGCAGCGCGAGACGGTGCCGCAGGTGGCGCTGCTCGGCGTCACCTTCATGGTGATCGCTGCGATGACGGATGCGATCTACGCGCTGCTCGCCGGCCGCGCCCGCACGATGTTCTCCGCGCACCGCACACGGCTGCTGTCGCGGATCTCCGGCGGCTTCATGATCGGCGGCGGCGTCTGGCTTGCGCTCAGCCGGGCGAAATAAGGCGCGGCCTTTGCCTTGTTGTGGGTAGGCTAAGCCGACGAAGCAATCCGGCTCCCGAGTGCTAGGCGCATCTGGATTGCTTCGTCATCGGCTTGCAATGGCGCAGCGAGGTTTGCGGTGGTCCCGCTATCGCAGCGCCTGCTGTTGCCGCAGCGTGTCTCCGATCGCGCTCAGAACGCGTGTGAGCCGGCTAGCCCATTCCACCTGGCCAGCCTCGTCGGTGATCTGATCCTGGCGGATTTCGATGCCCGAGGTGATCAGGCCGCGTGCGGTGCCGTGCACCGGGATGGTGTAGTCGGTGCCGTCGGCGACCGCGTAAGGCTGGTTGTCGCCGACAACCAGGTCCGGCTCGCGCCGCAGCTCGGTGAGCAGCAGCGGCGGCAGCACAGTGCAGTCCTGATACAGCGTGCCAATGTGCCAGGGCCGTGCCATGCCGTGATACACCGGCGTGAACGAATGCAGCGCCAGCAGCACGGTCGGCTGGCCTGACAATTGCCGATCTTCGATCGCCGCTTCGATCCGCTGGTGGTACGGATCGAAGATCAGCCGCCGCCGCTCCGCGGCATGCTCGCGAGTCAGTCCGTCGTTGCCGGGGATCGTCGTCGCCTCGCTGACCAGCGGGATCGAACTCTCGGCGCTCGGCGGCCGATTACAGTCGATCACCAGCCGCGAATAGCACTGCGCGATTAGATGTGCGCCGAGCGCATCGGAAACCCGTTCGGCGACGCCTGCGATGCCGACGTCCCAGGCGATGTGGCGCGTCAGTTCGGCTTCGGGCAGGCCGAGATCGCCGAGCTGCGTCGGGATCCGGCGGCCGTAATGGTCACACACCAGCAGGAACGGCGATTGTCCGTTCTGATTGCGCTCGATCACCGGAGGCTCTCCGGCATCGAGGCTGAGGAAATTATCGCGCACGCCGTCCATCACCGAACCTGCCTATGCCTTTTGTCGTCCGAGCCCCACCGAATCGGTAGCGGATTCGCCGGCGCCGCGTCGAGACGATTGAACTTCGCCGTCACGAACCGGGCATGACATCCCGCCGACGTTTGGATAGCTTCGGCCCGACTTGCTGAAGTTGCGGTGAATGATGTCCGATCGTCTGTTCGTTTATGGCACGCTGATGCGCGGCTACGACCATCCGATGGCCCGGCTGCTATCGTCGAATGCGGAGTTTCTTGGGGCAGCTTCGATGCCGGGCCGGCTGTATCTGGTGCGGCATTATCCCGGCCTGGTGCCGTCGGATGATCCGGCCGATCGCGTTCACGGCGAAGTGTTCCGGCTGCATCGGCCGGACGAGGTGCTGGCGCAGCTCGACGATTACGAAGGCTGCGGCCCGCGCGACCAGCGCGCGGAGTACCGGCGCGAGATCGCCCGCGTGACGCTGGCAGGCGGCACCGAGCTCGACGCGTTCGTGTACTATTTCAATTGGGATGTGGCGCGGCTACCGCGCATCGAAACAGGGCGGTTTCAGCCGGAAGCGTTTTCCGGCTGAAAGGGCCTGAAGACTTCTAGCCGGTAAGGTGCAGCTCGATCCGCGCATTGGCGGCCAGCGGCAGCAGGGTCAGCCAATCCGGATCGCCAGGCTCGGTGAGGCAGAAGCTCGGAAAGTCATAGGCTTCGACCGAAGCGGTGGCGATATCGAGCACGTGGCCGCAGTCGTCGCATTTCCAGGAATGGATCTCGTACACCCCGTCGATGGCTTCTACGCCGAGCGACGTCATCTGCGCATTGCAATGGGCACAATTAGCCATGGTCTGGCTCCTTATCGTTCGAACGCGACGCCCCAGAACTTCGGAAGCGACGCGGGTGAGCCCTTTAAGCCTTGGCTGATCGTTCTCCCCCGACTCCCCCGCATTGCGCAGGGTGCGGCAGTTCAATCCCGCTTGCGCGGTGCAGCAATGAGCTGGATCAAACCGGCTCCGCTTGCGAATTGTCGCGGGTTTACAAGGGTATCGCCCATGCCGCAATGCGAAATATTGCGAGGTGATGACATGCGTGTGCAACCGCGCAACTACACGCAAATACAACTATCGGTCTACGACGGAGCGGCTCACACGTGGCTTTCCGGCTGAAAGGACGAAGTTTTTCGTCTGGAGCGACCGGTGGATAACTTGGACAACTCCGGCCCCATTAACCCATGGGGACCGGCAGCCTATATCCATGGTCGGTTGGCGCCGCTGCTGAGCGCTGTTTGCTGAAGCCCTTAAAACCTCCCGAGCCCATGCGCTTCTCGCCGCAGTTCCTCGACGATCTGAAAGCCCGGCTGTCGGTGTCGGAGGTGGTCGGCCGTCGCGTCAAGCTGAAGAAGGCCGGGCGGGAGTGGAAGGGGCTGTCGCCGTTCCAGCAGGAGAAGACGCCTTCGTTCTTCGTCAATGACGAGAAGCAGGCCTGGTTCGACTTCTCCTCAGGCAAGAACGGCTCGATCTTCGACTTCGTGATGCTGACCGAGGGTGTCGATTTCCCGGAAGCGGTCGAACGGCTGGCCGCGATGGCAGGCGTCGCGCTGCCGGTGCAGACGCAGGAATCCGCGCGCCAGGAGCAGCGCCGCAAATCGCTGTACGACGTGATGGAGCTGGCGGCGAATTACTTCGCCGACAATCTCGCCTCGCGCGCCGGTGCGCGCGCCCGCGGTTATCTCGCTGATCGCGCCATCATGCCGGGCACGCAGGTCAAGTTCCGCCTCGGCTACGCGTCGAACGAGCGCTACGCGCTGAAGGAGTATCTCGGCAAGCACGGCGTGCCGGTGCCCGACATGATCGAGGCCGGGCTACTATCGGCGGGCCCTGATATTCCGGTGCCGTTCGACAAATTCCGCGACCGCGTGATGTTTCCGATCACCGATCTGCGCGGCCGTGTGATCGCGTTCGGTGGCCGTGCGCTGGAGAAGGACGTCGCGGCGAAGTACCTGAACTCGCCGGAGACGCCGCTGTTTCACAAGGGCGATAATCTCTACAACCACGCGCCCGCGCGCAAAGCCGCGCACGACGGCGGCGCGGTGATCGTGGTCGAGGGCTATGTCGACGTCATCGCGCTGGTCACCGCGGGTTTTCCGGCCACCGTCGCGCCGCTCGGCACCGCGCTGACCGAAGCGCAATTGCAGCACCTCTGGAAGATGGCCGACGAGCCGATCCTGTGCTTCGACGGCGACCGCGCCGGCCAGAAGGCGGCGTATCGCGCCGCCGACCTCGCGCTCCCGCATCTGAAGCCCGGCAAGAGCCTGCGCTTTGCGCTGCTCCCTGAAGGACAGGATCCCGACGATCTCGCCCGCGCCGGCGGCCGGCTTGCGGTCGAGGAGGTGATCGGTGCGGCGCGCCCGCTCGCCGATATGTTGTGGGCGCGCGAGGCGGAGGGCGGGATGTTCGCCACCCCGGAGCGGCGCGCGGCGCTGGAGGCCCGGATCAACGAGCTATCCCACGGAATCCGCGACGAAATTGTCCGCAAGCACTATCGCCAGGACCTCACCGACCGGCTGCGCGCCGCATTCGCCCCTCAGGGCGGATTTGGCGGGGGCTATGGCGGCGGCTTCGGGGGCGGTTTCCGGGGCGGCGGGGGGGCGATTCGGGCCGGCGATTCGCCCCGCGCGGCGGTTTTCCACAGGGCGGCGGCGGGTTTGCCCCGCGCGGGCGCCCGGGACAACCGACGCCGATGCTGGGCCGCGGCCCCTACCAGATTGCCAGCCCGGACCTGATCGCCAGCCCGATCATGCGCGGTCAGCGCTCGGCGATGTCGCGCCGCGAGGCCCTGATCCTGATCTCGCTGCTCAACCACCCCTGGCTGCTCGACGACCATCTGGAGGAAATCGCCGCGCTGGAATTCGCCCATCCGGAGGCGCACCGGCTGCGGGCGGCGATCATCGCCGCCTTCGCCCAGCATCACCACCGCGGCGACGATCCGGTCGAGCAGGCCGAGAAGCTCCGCGCAGATTTGGTTAAGGCAGGATTATCCGAGCAATTGCAGCGGGTTGAGCGGGCGATTACGACCTCGGCGGTGTGGGGGGCGGGCCCCAAGGCGGCGCGCGAGGACGTCCTTTCGACGTGGCAGCAACTCGTTGCCTTGCATCGACAATCCCACTCCTTACTTAGGGAATTGAAGGATGCCGAGCTGGCTTTGGGTGAAGACGGCAGCGAGGCGAATATGCGGTGGTTGAACGACGTCAAGGCGCGCCTGGCGCAGGTCGAGGGGACCGAGGCGCTGATCGAGGGATTCGGCGAATCCTCCGGCCGGTTCCAGCGCAGCGTGTGAGGCGGTCAGCGGAAGGCCCCGGGCGGGTGTCGAGTCGAAAAGACTCGCCAATCCCCGGATTTAGCTGCAAAAACAGGGTTAGTAAGGGCTTAACGGCATTCCGGTAGAAGGCCTTCGGGCGACCAATTTGGGTAACCAGCGAGCGGGATCGTGCGGGGTGGCGCAGGCGGGCGCCGCCCTTTGTGCGTCTCTCCCGATAAGGCAAGTTTTCATGGCGGCGCGGTGACGCCTCGTCCGTGAGCGCGTTCAGGAGCAGTGGATGGCCAGCAAGGCGAAGACGGTTCAGGTGCAGGACAAGGACAAGGACGACAAGGTAGACGCGCCGGAGAAGGACTCCGTCGACGCTCCCTCGCCGCTCCTCGACCTGTCGGATGCGGCCGTCAAGAAGATGATCAAGCAGGCGAAGAAGCGCGGCTTCGTCACCTTCGATCAGCTCAATGAAGTGCTGCCCTCCGACACCACGTCGCCGGAGCAGATCGAAGACATCATGTCGATGCTGTCCGACATGGGCATCAATGTGTCCGAGGCGGAAGACACCGAGGCCGAAGAGGAAGAGGCCAAGGAAGAGGCCGACGAGGAGCTCGACAACGATCTGGTCGAAGTCACCGCCAAGGCCGTCACCGAGACCAAGAAGTCCGAGCCCGGCGAGCGCACCGACGATCCCGTCCGCATGTATCTGCGCGAGATGGGCACCGTCGAGCTGCTGTCGCGCGAGGGCGAAATCGCGATCGCCAAGCGGATCGAAGCCGGCCGCGAGGCGATGATCGCCGGCCTGTGCGAAAGCCCGCTGACGTTCCAGGCGATCATCATCTGGCGCGATGAACTCAACGAAGGAAAGATCTTCCTTCGCGACATCATCGATCTCGAAGCGACCTACGCCGGCCCCGAGGGCAAGAACAACATCGGCGAGCCCGGTGAGGAAGCCGCGGCCGAAGGCGAGGGCGGTGCGCCCGCGCACGTCGCGCCGCCGGCGGCTCCGCCGTCCGCCACCCCGTTCCGTCCCGCGCAGCAGCGCGGCGCCGCGCCGGCCGAAGGCGAGGGCGAAGGCGCGCCCGAGGGCGATGGCGACGACGACGAGTTCGAGAACCAGATGTCGCTCGCCGCGATCGAGGCCGAGCTCAAGCCGAAGGTGGTCGAGACCTTCGACAAGATCGCCGACAACTACAAGAAGCTGCGCAAGCTGCAGGAGCAGGACATCGCCAACCAGCTGCAGAACGAGCAGCTGTCGCCGTCGCAGGAGCGCAAGTACAAGAAGCTGAAGGACGAGATCATCGTCGAGGTGAAGTCGCTGCGCCTCAACCAGGCCCGTATCGACTCGCTCGTCGAGCAGCTCTACGACATCAACAAGAAGCTGGTGTCGTTCGAGAGCCGCCTGATGCGGCTCGCCGACAGCCACGGCGTCGCCCGCGACGACTTCCTGCGCAACTATCAGGGCTCGGAGCTCGATCCGCGCTGGCTCAACCGGGTGTCGAAGCTCTCGGCCAAGGGCTGGAAGAACTTCGTCCACCACGAGAAGGACCGGATCAAGGACCTGCGCCAGGAAGTGCAGTCGATGGCGGCGCTCACCGGCCTCGAGATCGGCGAATTCCGCAAGATCGTCCACTCGGTGCAGAAGGGCGAGCGCGAAGCCCGTCAGGCCAAGAAGGAAATGGTCGAGGCCAACCTGCGCCTCGTGATCTCGATCGCCAAGAAGTACACCAACCGCGGCCTGCAGTTCCTCGATCTCATTCAGGAAGGCAACATCGGCCTGATGAAGGCGGTCGACAAGTTCGAGTACCGCCGCGGCTACAAGTTCTCGACCTACGCCACCTGGTGGATCCGGCAGGCGATCACCCGCTCGATCGCGGACCAAGCCCGCACCATCCGCATCCCGGTGCACATGATCGAGACGATCAACAAGATCGTCCGCACCTCGCGGCAGATGCTCAACGAGATCGGCCGCGAGCCGACCCCCGAAGAGCTCGCCGAGAAGCTCGGCATGCCGCTGGAGAAGGTCCGCAAGGTCCTGAAGATCGCCAAGGAGCCGCTGTCGCTCGAAACCCCGGTGGGTGACGAAGAGGACAGCCATCTCGGCGATTTCATCGAGGACAAGAACGCGGTGCTGCCGATCGACGCCGCGATCCAGTCGAACCTGCGCGAGACCACCACGCGCGTGCTGGCCTCGCTGACCCCGCGCGAAGAACGCGTGCTGCGCATGCGCTTCGGCATCGGCATGAACACCGACCACACGCTGGAAGAAGTCGGCCAGCAGTTCTCGGTGACCCGCGAGCGCATCCGCCAGATCGAAGCCAAGGCGCTGCGCAAGCTGAAGCATCCGAGCCGGTCGAGGAAGCTGCGGAGCTTCCTGGATAACTAACGAGAGTAGGGTGGGCAAAGGCGCAGTTGCGCCGCGCCCACCTTCCACGCCTGATGAAGCCGAGGCCAAGCCGATGGCATCGAAGCGGCAGCTGATCGAGGTCGACGAGACCACCGCCACCCGCCTGCGCGAACGCGCCGATGCGCAGGGCATCTCGGTCGCCGAAGTGGTCGCCAGCCTCACGGCGCTGTCGGAAAGTCCTGTCGAGATTTCCGCCGAAGACCTCGCCGACCTCGACCGCCAATGGGCGGCGATTCAGTCCGGCCAGGAGGCGACGATCCCTCACGAGCAGGTCGCCCAATGGCTGGAGACCTGGGGCACGCCGGACTACAAGCCGTTTCCGGTGAAATGAAGCGCCGGCGCCATGAAGCTCTCGTGGTCGCTGCCTGCGCTTGCCGACCTCAACCGCTTCGCGGCTTTTCTTCAGGATCATCATCCCGCCTTGGCCCGGCGCATCGGCGTCGAAATCTTAAAGCGGGCGGAAGTCCTCAGCGACTACCCGGAATTTGGCCGCCCGATCCGTGATAGGGATTTTCGCGAGCTGGTCCTTCCGGTCATGGGTGGGACCTACGTTCCCCGTTATGCCCACGGCGACAACGGCGTCGTCATCCTGCGCGTCTTCCACAGCCGCGAACAGCGCGACACATAGGTCACCACAAGCCGCAGCGCGCTCCCTCTCCCGCTTGCGGGAGAGGGCTGGGGTGAGGGCGACACGAGCGCTGACTCGGCAAGCGCCACAGGATAAGTTGGCCGAAGCCGCGACCCATCATCTTCGCTGCGGCGCATGACGCCTTCGGCGTATGTGTCCTACGGGGCTGCTATTCCGCCGCGCCCGCGTAGCGCGCAATCTTGATCTCGCCGGCGCGCTTGCGCGCCTCGGCGATATCGAAGCTGTTCTGCATGCGCATCAGAGTGTCCATCGATACGCCGAACGCCTTTTCGATGCGGAGCGCCATCTCGGACGACAGCGAGGCGCGCTCGTTCAGAACCGCGGACAGCGCCGGCCGGGTGACGCCCAAGACTTTCGCGGCTTCGGTGACGGACAGCCGGAGCGGTTCGATGATCTCGTGCTTCACGAAGCTGCCGGGGTGTACCGGGCTTTTCATGCGCAGGTCGGTCTTTGTCCGCATCGTCGGTCTCATCAAAGCGTCCTAATGGTAGTCCTCGTCGTCGAGATCGATGATCTCGATCCCATCCTTGTCGATCTGGAAGGTTAGCCGCCAGTTCTTGGTGACGAATAGACTCCATGCCCCCTTGCGATCCCCGGTCAGCCTGTGCGCCTTCCAGCTCGGGACTGTTCGGAGTTCGTCCTCCCGCTCCATGTCCTGCAGAAACGAAATCATGCGGCGCAGCTTGTCCGCGATAGCCGCTTGAACCCCGCCAGCATCATCCTCGTCGATGAGCCGCCGGAGCCCTTGTGCAGGACATTCCGAATTCTCATGGACAGAAAGATAGAGGACGGCGGTGTCTTCCGTAAAGCGACGCTTTACACTCCGGAGCAAAGATACGATCCGCGTTACGCCGGGACCTGCCGGGCTAAACCCGGCTACGCCCGCCACTCCCGTACCAAGCCCGCCCATTCGCAGCCCGCTCCCTCTCCCGCCTGCGGGAGAGGGCTGGGGTGAGGGCGCCCCGAGCACCGTGCCCGTGGCACCCCCACCCCCGACCCCTCCCCGCAAGGGGGAGGGGAGAAGAGCCGCAGCGCGCTCCCTCTCCCGCTTGCGGGAGAGGGCTGGGGTGAGGGCGACACGAGCACTGAGCCCGTGGCACCCCCACCCCCGACCCTTCCCCGCAAGGGGGAGGGGAGAAGAGCCGCAGCGCGCTCCCTCTCCCGCTTGCGAGACCTCTGCGAAACTTGTTGATTTGGCGAGTTGGCAGCTGGAGGGGTGATGGCGTGATGCGATTTGGCTGCGAGCGGCGGTTTCGGCCGCCGTGGCCGGAGATTGGTCAGCGGATGGCGGCTGCGGTTCGCAGGTTGTAGGCGATCGAGATTAGATCGAGGTGGAATGCGTTGGCGGTGATGCCGGCGTAGCGCATGCGGGTGAAGCCGTAGCGGCCTTTGAGTTGCGAGAAGGTCCGTTCGATCGCCTGCCTCACGCGCCCGATCAGCTTGTTGCGTACGGCCTGCCATCGCGGCAGCGTCTTCTGGTGTTTGTTGCGACGATGCTGGATGCGATCCTTGATGCCACGAGCTTTGAGGGCTTGGCGG
This sequence comes from Rhodopseudomonas sp. P1, assembly GCF_039642825.1. Classification (NCBI taxonomy): domain Bacteria; kingdom Pseudomonadati; phylum Pseudomonadota; class Alphaproteobacteria; order Hyphomicrobiales; family Nitrobacteraceae; genus Rhodopseudomonas; species Rhodopseudomonas sp. P1. The sequence continues at coordinate 1,458,561 of NZ_CP088006.1, forward strand.
CGCGCACGCTTCTCGTAGGCCTTGTCGGCATAGACCGCCTTCTCGTCGCCGAGGACGAGATCGTCGGCGACTTGGCTCTCATACGTCTTCGCCCCGGTCAGTTTGCGGGCCCGGATCAGCCCCGATCCCTGATCGATTGCGATGTGCGCCTTGTAGCCGAAGAACAGCTGGCGCTTGGGGCCCTGCCTTGTCCAGTTGGCTTCCGGATCGTGTGACGAGCGGCTCTCGACCTCGCGCGGGGTCGATCCCGAGGCAGGCGTCCGCCCTGAACTTTGAACCAGGGTTGCGTCGATCAAAGTCCCTGTCCTCAAGACATATCCAGCCGCTTCGAGCTGCCGGAGAACTTCCTGAAACAGGGCGTCTCCCAGGCCGGCCTGCTGCAAGGCATTGCGAAACCGGCAAAGCGTCGTCTCGTCGGGTGTCTGCGCATCCAGCGCGAACCCGCAGAAGCGCCGGAACGAAACTCGGTCGAGCAGGGCCTCTTCGAGACCGGGGTCGGACAGTCCGTACCACTGCTGCAGCAACAAGGCTTTGAACATTGTCAGCGGCTCGTAGGGCGGCCGACCGGTCTCGCCCGGCCGCACCTTCCGGATCAGGACGGCAAGACGGCCCCAATCGAGCAGGCCCGAAATGCGCTCCAGCCGCTCGTTGCGCCCAAAGCCCGCCGGCAGCAAAGCCTCAATGAAACTGTCCTGCGCCATCCCGTTCACCTCCGACTAAGCGCAAGTGAATCACATCTGGATAGAACAGTCAGGTTTTGCAGAGGTCTCGCTTGCGGGAGAGGGCTGGGGTGAGGGCGACGCGAGCACCGTGCCCGTGGCACCCCCACCCCCGACCCCTCCCCGCAAGGGGGAGGGGAGAAGAGCCGCAGCGCGCTCCCTCTCCCGCTTGCGGGAGAGGGCTGGGGTGAGGGCGACACGAGCGCTGAGCCAACCGGCTTGTCTTCCTCCCTCCCGGCGCAAGGAGAAGACCATGCGTTTCGGCGTGACGGTCAGGCGGCATTGACTCTCCGCCGCGTTCTGCTTTTGTTCTTTCACCCAACACGGTGAGCCCTCATGGACCTCGAACAGACCCGTTCCGAGATTGCGCAGCTGCGCGATCAAATCCGCCGCAAGCAGGCCGACCTTGTCCAACTGCAGCGCGCCGGCATCCGCACCGACGACGCCGAGGCCATTCTGCGAAGGATGCAGGATCGGCTGGACAAGCTCTGCGCCGATCGCGACCGCCTGGCCGGGGAGCAGCGACGGACCTATGCCGGGCGCAACAAGCTCATTCGTGGTCCGCTGGCGAGGAGAGTGTGATGGCCGTTCCGCCGATCAAGTGGTTCGAGGAGTCCGACGACCATTCCGACTTCGTCAAGGCGCTCGCCGAGGTGCGGCGTCTCGGGACCCGCGAAGGTTGGTGTTATCACCACGTCCAGGCCATCATGCTGTCGATCGACCAATACGCCGAAAGCGCGCTCGGCAACCGCGAGTACTTCTGGAACAAGCCGCACGGGATGCGATAGCGACCAGCGCAAGATGGCCCCCCGCCCAACGACCGCCATCCGCCCCGCGCCCACCCCGAGCCGCAGCGCGCCCCCTCTCCCGCGTGCGGGAGAGGGCCGGGGTGAGGGCGAGGTGAGCACTGACGCGGCAGTTAGTAGCCCGGATGCAGCGAAGCGAAATCCGGGATTTACGACAGGTCCCGGATTACGCTGCGCTCCATCCGGGCTACGCTCGCTGGCCGTAGCGCCGTAGCGCCGCAAGGGTGGGTTAGGCCCAATCGAACGCGACGGATTATGCTTTCGGCCAATCAGCCCCGCGTGCCCCGTTGCGTGACTTCCGCCTGCGCGTCATATTTGGGTTTTCGGGAGTGGATTATGGCGGATTCATTGAAGACGGACGTTCTCATAAAGCCTGATATGCGCGCAGTTCTTAGTCGAACTCATCTTGCGCACGATTTGCACGGCTTCCTACTGCCAGTTCTTGAGGCGATCTCTAACGCGATGGATGGCATTCACGCGCGCTTCGATCAGGACGATGAGAAAGCCGCGAGAGAGGGGGAAGTCAAAATCAGAATCAAAGATCCGAATGAGCCATCTAAAATTCTGGTCAGCGTGACCGATAATGGAGTTGGCTTAACGGATGACAATTACAGTAATTTTCGCACTCCATTCACAGGACACAAACTGAAGGAGAAGGGCCGGGGATTCGGACGATTTATCGCTTTCAAAGTTTTCGCCAGAATACTGTATTCCAGCCGATCAGAGTTTTTCGCAGCCGAGACAATTAGGTGTTTTAGATTCGATATCAATCAGGATCGCGAATTTCAATTCAATGACGGTTCTCCTGATTTCGAAGGTCCGGGGATGTGCGTCGAATACAATCAACCTCTTGCCGAATGGCATGACCTTATCCGAGGTATGAAACCGTCAGAAGCTCTCGATGAAATCGGAGCTCACTTTCTTCCCTATTTCTTGTATCGATGGCTTCCAAAGATTACTATTCAGTGGGGCGAAGGCGCTGCAGAGGACATAACTAGCCATTTCAGAAACGTCTTCGTCGAGTACGATCACGGGACATTCGAGTGCTCGATCGATGGGGTCTTGGAGACTCTCAATTATTCCTTGGCGCGAATTCCCCGTAGTTCGCGGTTCAAAAGTCACTGTTTACTCTTCTCTGCTGCTGATCGGATCGTTGGTTCTCCGCGTGATCTTAGTACAAAGCTCGGCGTGCCTTCCTTTGTGGATGAGAATGACGCCCGATATATCGTCATTGCGATAGTTAGAGGTGACGCGTTCGAACGTCGATTGAATGATGCTCGAACCAGTATCGATCTGGCGCCGAAAGTCGTTGAGGACATTGTTTCTAAGGTGAGCGATGTCGTTCAACGCAAAGAGAGTGTTCAGATTGACAAGATAAAAACGGAGCAATCGACGCAGCTCAATGTGGCTTTGAGAGAGAATCCAATATTGCGTCTGGGGTTACGTGGGAAGACTCTGAAAGAATATGTCGCCGTCAAGCCGAATCATTGGAAGGCTGAAGAATTCATTTCGGACTTGGCGATAGAAAGATACAGGGCGACAAACGACCTAACGAAGCAGATCGTAGCTGCGGCAAATAATCGTGACGATTATGAGAAGACAATAAAAGACCTAGTCGGAAGGTTGGACAAAGAAAAGAAGGAGGCGCTTGCAGAATATGTAATTCACCGGAAGCGAATACTTGAGCTTGTAGAGTCCGCGAGGAAGTACGGCGTCGATGAAAAGCGAGCTCCCGAAGATACTATTCATGATTTAGTATTTCGACGCTTTAGAGATGGTGCAAATACTGGATATTTTGAGCATAACCTTTGGCTAATCGACGATGCGCTAGCGTTTTTGCCGTATGTCTCCAGTGATCGCGCGATGCACGGCAGAGGGAGGAAGTCCGGTGATAAAGTCGCCGACCTGATTTTTTACGATGATAGCTTAATTCTAGGAGACGCCGACGGCTCGACAATAACGATTGTCGAGTTCAAGCGCCCCAGCCGTAATGATTATGCCTTCGGCGATATCAAGTCCGACCCCGTCCTCCAAGTGATAGAAACTTTGGAAAAAGCTACTGCAGCTGGCGGAATCTCCCGTACGGACGGATCGCACGTGTCGTTCACTTCAGTTGTTCGTCGCTTTGCATTTATCGTTGCCGACATAATGCCCACCTTCGTTCAAGTGCTCCGGAAGCATGACTTCCGAAACGATTGGAATCCCAAGATTTGGGTGCGTTATCGAGACAACGAAGAGATTCTAATTCAAGCGTTCGGATACGAAACGCTGGTTGACCTTGCGAAAAAGCGAAATCAGGCCTTCTTCTCAGTGCTGTTGGACGAATGAGCCGATGGGCCGAGGCGATCGGTCTCTTAGACGGCGACTTGGGATCTGCTTCAGCAATCCATCCAATGTATGTGAATTGTGTTAATATTCCTATTCATTCCAATCCGAGGAGCCGCTCGCGATCATCACTAGTCGCGGGGCGGGGTGCGGTGGACGCGGCAGCGTCGGCGCGGAGGAAGGCGGCAGGGGCCGCGAGGCAGGAGGTCTCCGCGCCGTCCAAACCACAGGGCGACGACGCATCTCCGCTGACAGCCGGAATCATGCAAAGCTGCACGCCGCACCCGCCTGTCCTTCCAGTTCCGCTTCCGCCATACTCGCCGCGACACGATCCGAATCCGTAGAGCCTGCTTTGGCGCGACTTAAAGTCTGGGACATCATTCATGCCACCCGGCGGCTGCGGTCGCTGGGGCTGCTCGGCGATCTGGCTGCGGTGGCGGCCACCGGGGCGGCGCTGCTGCTGCGGGTCGCGCTCGATCCCGCGCTGCCGCCTGGCTTTCCGTATCTGACGTTCTTTCCGGCCGTCGTTCTCACCGCGTTCTTCTTCGGGCTGCGGCCCGGCATCATCTGTGCGGTGCTGAGCGGGGTGGCGGCGTGGTATATCTTCATCCCGCCGTTCTTCAGCTTCGACCTGTCGTCGCCGACCACGATCGCGCTGGCGTTCTACGTGTTCATCGTCACGGTCGACATCGCGCTGATCCACATCATGCACCTGGCCGCGGCGCGGCTGCGGGCCGACGCCGAGGAGACCGCGCGGCTGTACGAGCAGCAGCGCACGATGTTTCAGGAGCTGCAGCACCGCGTCGCCAACAACATGCAGTTCGTCTCGGCGATGCTGCGGCTGTACGCCAAGCGCGCCGGCGACGATCCGGCCGCGATGCTGACGGCGCTCGACGACGCCCGGGTGCGGCTCGACGTCATGTCGCGAATCCACCGCCATCTGTACGACCCGGCCAACGTCACAAGGCCGGTCGGCGAGTTCTTTCAGGATCTGTGTGCCAATCTCGGCGACGCGGCGGGTGCCGGCGAGGTGCGATTCACGGTCGACATGCCGCCGGTGCAGTTCGATCTCACCAAGCTGACGCCGCTGTCGCTGATCGCCGTCGAGATCGTCACCAACGCGCTGAAGCACGCGTTTCCCGACGGCCACGGCACCATCGCGCTGCGGCTGGTGCAGGACGGCGACCGCATCGTCTTCACCATCGCCGACGACGGCAAGGGCATGACGCCGGCCGAGGCCCCCGGCGCTGGTAACAGCCTCGGCCTCAAGATCATCCACAACCTTGCCGCGCAGATCGGCGGCCGCATCACCTATGAGGTCGGCCCAGGCACCACCGCCCGGATCGAGTTCGACCACGCGGGGTAGAGCCGAACCGCCGCGCCGGTGCCGTTCGTTCGCGCACCGGCGGCGAGGGCGCATCCGGTAGAGATGTCTGGTGGAGGCGGCGTCGATCGATGATCGATACGATCGGCACCACAGCGTGAACCATTAGTGAAGCCTTCAGATCTGACTTGTATGTGGTTCAGTCGGCGCAGCCGCGTTCGGCGGTCGCTCGGAACGGCGGCTTGTTTCGGCGGAGATCACACCAAGCCCGATGCGCTTTCTCTGGAATCAGATTGCCACCAGCCTCAAGACGCGGTTTCTGGTCGTCACCGTCTGTGTGTTCGGGCTGGTCGCCGTGCCGGCCTATGTGGCGTTCGAATTTCTGACCCGTAAGACCGTGGTGGCGCTCGGCACGTTGTTCGCCGAGAAGCAGGTGCTGTTCGACCGCTACCGCGGCCTCGAGGCGCTGATCCGGGAGGTCTCGCTGGCCGAGACGGTCGCCCGGTCGCCGGCGGTGCGCGAATGGGCTCGCGACGAGGCCGATCCCGAGAAGGCCAAACGCGGGCTGGCCGAGCTCGAGCATTACCGGCTGTCGTTTCACGACAAGAGCTATTTCTTCGTCGTCGACCAGTCCGGCAATTACTACTTCAACGACGCCAAGAACGACTATTCCGGCAACCAGCTTCGCTATCAGGTCAAGCACGACAATCCGCGCGACGGCTGGTATTTCAAGACGATCGCGGCCGGACAGCCCTGCCAGCTCAACGTCGACCGCGACGACAACCTCGCCGTCACCAAGGTCTGGATCAACTGCGTCATCAGCGAGCAGGGCAAGATTCTCGGTGTGATCGGCACCGGCGTCGACCTCACCGAATTCATCCGCGAAGTGGTGGCGCTGCCGCAGACCGGCGTCACCAGCATGTTCGTCGATCATGCCGGCGCCATCCAGGCGCATCGCGATCCGCGGATGGTCGATTTCCACAGTCTCACCAAGGACACCAAGACCAAAAAGACGATCTTCCAGCAGGTCGACAGTCCCGCCGACGCTGCCGAACTCGCTGCCATGATGCGCCGCGTCTCCGCCGGCCCGGCGGCGGTCGAATCCCGCTTCATGAAAATCGGGGGGCGCGAGTTTCTGGTCGGGGTCGGCTATCTCGACCAGCTCGGCTGGTTCAACGTGACGCTGATGGACATCGACGCCATCATCGATCGCCACTTGTTCACCCCGATCGCGTTGTTGCTGATCGTGATGATGACGGCGGCAGTCGTGCTCGTCACCATTCTGTTCCGCCGGGTCGTGCTCGATCGGCTCGCCACCGTCGAGGCGGGCGCGCGGCGGGTCGAAGACGGCGACTTCGACAATATCGTCGTCGACCAAGGCAGCGACGAGATCGGCCGGCTGTCGCGCACCTTGTCGGGCATGGCGCACGCCGTGCGCGACCATACCCGCGTGCTCGAGGATCTGGTCGACGAGCGGACCGAGAAGCTGCGGCGTCTCGCCAATATCGATCTCTTGACCGAGATTCCCAACCGCCGCGGTTTCACCCAGGTGTTCGAACAGTGGCTGGCCGCCTCGCCCCTGGCGCCGCGGTCGGCCGGGCTGCTGCTGATCGATCTCGATGGCTTCAAGGACGTCAACGATGTGTTCGGCCATCTGGCCGGCGACCGGCTGCTGTGCGAAACCGCGCGGCGGCTGGCGCCGCTGCTCACCGAGCGGGACAGCTGCGGCCGCTGGGGCGGCGACGAGTTCGTCGTGCTGGTCGAGGATCGCGATGCGGACGCCCTGCGAGAGCTGTGCGCGCGGATGGTCGCCGCGATGAACGCCGCGCCGATCCGCTCCGACGACGGGCAGGACATCGCGCTGACGGTCTCGATCGGCGCCTGCCGGGTGGTCTCGGGCGGCTCGATCGACGCCGCCTTTGCCGAGGCCGATGCGGCGCTCTACGCCGCCAAGCGCGCCGGCCGCAACCGCTTCGTGCTGTTCGACTCGAGCGCCGGGTCGGCGCCTGACGCGGTGGCGACGGCGCAGGCCTGAGCCGGCATGCGGCTCAGGACGACGCTCGCGTCGTGGCTTGTTACTTGCCCTCGACGAACGCCCGGAAGCGGTCGGCCCAGGCCGGGTGCCAGCGCGACAGTGCGGGGCGGTTGTCGATGATATCGCCGGCCGCCCAGGCGATGCGGCGTTCGTCGAGGCTGCGGGGCACGTCGTTGTCCGGGCACAGGATGTAGAAGTCACCGTCGTCGAGCCGCGCCAGCATGAAGTCGACGGTCTGCTCGGCGGTCCAGGCGCCGGCTGGCTTCTCGCTGCGGCCGCGCGCGGTCAGCGCGGTGAAGACGAAGCCGGGGATCAAGAGATGCGCCGTCACTGCGCAGCCCTCGGTGGTGCGCAGCTCGTGCGCCAGCGCTTCGGTGTAGGCTTTCACGCCGGCCTTGGAAACATTGTAGGCCGGGTTGCCCGGCGGCGTGGTGATGCCCTGCTTGGAGCCGGTGTTGATGATCAGCCCCGGCCGGCCGCGCGCGATCATGTCCGGCGCGAAGATCTGCGAGCCGTGGATCACGCCCCACAGATTGACGGCCAGGATGCGCTCATAGGCCTCGCGCGGGCCGAGCGCGGTGCTCGGCGGCTCGATGCCGGCATTGTTCATCACCACGTCGACACCGCCGAACCGCGCGGTGACGGCGGCGCGCAGCGCTTCCAGCTGGTCGGGTTTGGCGACGTCGGTTTCCTTCGCCAGCACGTCGTCGGCGCCGCCGCCGGCGACATGCGCCAGCAGCTCGGCGGCGCGGGCGAGGTGATCGGCGTTCAGATCCGCGATCGCCACCTTCATGCCGGCCTGCAGAAACCGCTTGGCGGCCGCAAAGCCGATTCCCGATGCGCCGCCGGTGACCACGGCGACCTGATCCTTGGCGATGGCGGGATGCGGCATGGTGGTCTCCTCGAGACGGATGGCGATGCTCGGGAGATAAGCGCAGCGGCTGAGGACGCAAGCCGAGGGGCGCGCGGACTTTCATCGTCATTGCGAGCGAAGTAATCCAGCGACGCCGTGTACCTGGCTTCTGATCGCTTCGTCGCTTCGCGCCTCGCAAGGACGGGGAGCGCGCGACGCCAGACTGTTACCGCTTCTGCACGAACACCGTGCCGGCCGAATAGCCAGCGCCGAACGAGCAGATCAGGCCGAGGTCACCTGACGCCATGTCATCCTGGTGCTTGTGGAAGGCGATGATCGAGCCGGCCGACGAGGTGTTGGCGTAGTCGTCGAGAATGATGACGTTTTCGTCCCGCGTCGGATCGCGGCCCAGCACCTTGCGGCCGATGATCTCGTTCATGTTGATGTTGGCCTGGTGCAGCCACATCCGCTTCAGGCCGTGCGGATCGATGCCGATCTCGCGGGCGTGCTCGATGATCATCTCCGAGACCAGCGGCACCACTTCCTTGAACACCTTGCGGCCCTGCTGCACGAACAGCTTGTCGGCGTTGTCGCGGCCCTCGGGCCAGGCGCGGTTGAGGAAGCCGGCGTTGTTGCGGATGTTGTTGGAGAACTGCGTCTTCAGCTTGGTGCCGAGGATCGACCAGCCGCCCTCTGCATCGTCGGCGCGCTCGACGATCGCCGCCGTGGCAACGTCGCCGAAGATGAAGTGGCTGTCGCGGTCGCGGAAGTTGAGATGGCCGGAGCAGATCTCCGGATTGACCATCAGCACCGCATCGACCGAGCCGCCGCCGACGAAATCCGCCGCGGTCTTCAGCCCGAAGGTTGCCGACGAGCAGGCGACGTTCATGTCGAACGCGAAGCCGCCGAGGCCGAGCGCGTTCTGCACCTCGATCGCCATCGCCGGATAAGCGCGCTGCATGTTGGAGCAGGCGCACAGCACCGCGCCGATCCGTTCGCGCGGCTTGCCCCAGCGTTCGATCGCCTGTTCGGCCGCGGTCACCGCCATCTCGGCGAGGATCGACAGTTCGTCGTTGGAGCGCTCCGGAATGATCGGGCGCATGATCTCCGGATCGACGATGCCGGGCTTGGCCACCACGTAGCGCGACTTGATACCCGAGGCCTTCTCGATGAATTCCGAGGACGACGGCTGCAGCGGCTCGATCTCGCCGGCTTCGATCCGCGCTTTGTTCGCCGCGTTGAAGTTCGCCACATAGGTGTTGAACGCCTCCACCAGCTCGGCATTCGAAACGCTGTCGGGCGGAGTGTAGAGGCCGGTCGCGGCAATGACGGCAGGGCGCACGGAAAGCTCCAGGCTCAGTGGCTGAGTGAGAGGACCGCCGGCCAAGCGATCCGCCGCGCCCTGCCGGTATCCGACGCCGTTTCACCTGCGTCTGCTTTGACGCCGGACAAAAGGCGGAACTCGGCCGCATCGTCCGTTGGTCGGGAGCGGGGAGGCCGGCGGGGCGGGGCGCGCGGGCATCTCGGCCGGCGCGGGCAAAAGCGGTATGAAACGCCGCGCGGCGAAACACAAGCTCCATCGCAAGACGGATGGCGGCCGGCGCCGATCGGCGCCAAATTCCGCGCCGAGGATTGAGAACGATGGACGCACCCCACGGAAATCTGCTGAGCGCGCTGCCGCCCGCCGGCCCCGACGAAGTGCTCGACACCCTGCTGGCGCGCGGCGGCATCCGCGTCGAGCGCATCGTCTCGTTCGGCCAGTCGAGTCCGGATGGGTTCTGGTACGATCAGAGCGAAGACGAGTTCGTGGTGCTGCTGGCGGGCTCGGCCGTACTGAGGTTTGAAGACGGCGACCGCACCGTCGATCTCATCCCCGGCACTTGGATCGACATCCCGGCCCACTGCCGCCACCGCGTCGAAGCCACCGCGACCGACCAGCCGAGCGTATGGTTGACGATGTTCTGGCCGGCCGCGGTGAAGAGCACGTAGTTCGTAGCCCGGATGCGGCGAACCGGATCCGGGATTCAGGCGGATCGCAGCGTCAGCGTCTGTCGCGATCCATATGGAGACTGCTGGCGGAACTCTGAGGCCGCCGTTATGATCTCAGGCGTCATTTCATTTTTGAACTAATTAGTATCTGCGCAAAATTTCAATTCATTTCAAATGTGGTTCGATGTTCAATTTCGTCAAAGATGCCGTAAGGCAGTGGGCTGTCGATGTCTTCGCAAGTTCCGTCAAGCGACTGGGGAGTGCCGACGATCGCCTGCAGGCGATCCGGTGGCTCGGGCAATCGCGAGATATCGTTGCGAGCGACCTGAGTGTTTCGGACAAGATCAGGCGTCTCTCCGGTCTCGTCGACTCCCGTTCCGTGGTGAAGTTCGTTGCGGCTCGCGTCACTGAGGCAGTTCAGAATTACAGGCACTCGAATCTTCCTATCGCCGTGAAAGTTGCCATCCCGGCGACCCTGGCCGCTGTCCCTCTCGTTGGAGGTCAAGCCGCTGGACTGGCTGCATTCGGCGGTGCGATCGGCGTTCCAGTCCTCCTTCTGGTCTTCCTCGGCGCTGCTGGGATCACATCGATCATCGAGGCGATCATCAGGGATCCCGCGGCGCGGCCCGCGATCGCAGAGGTCATCGACATCATCATCAAGGATGAGCGTCTGCGCGAGACCAGCTGGAGAATGAAAGCCGCAATGCGTGAACGCCCGGTGGACCCGGTCCGGTTCGCGACACCCCAGGAAGGGGTCGGCATCCACGCCGCACTGCTGAAGATGGATCCCTTCCAGTTCGAACGCCACGTCATGAGCTTCTTTGAGAGCGCGGGATGCAAGTCATGGGTCACCCAGAGGTCCAACGACCTCGGCGTCGATGGATTTGCAGTCCACCCGAAAGGCCTCATCGTCACACAGTGCAAACGGAACGCGCCCGACAATCGGGTCGGGCGGCCCGTCGTGCAGCAGTTCAAGGGGGTCATCGAAGAGCAGAATGCCTACCACGGCTATATCGTGACGACGTCGTCATTCTCGGAAGAGGCGCGGCAATCCGCGGTGTTATCGGGCCGGATAACGCTGGTCGATTCCGGCGAGTTGGTATCTTGGCACTTCGAGGCTCCTCGCTTCGATTTGTAGGAGAAGCCGTAACCGCAGGGATACCCGTTGCTGGGTTCTGCCTGCCCCTCTCAATTCCGGGGCCTTGCTCTTCACCGCTCCCTGACAGCGTCTCATCTGTTGTGTTCCCCGCGGAACGATCATCCGTGCCTGCGATTACTCAGCGGGGCGCTGATCAACGACATGGAGAGCACATATGGCAGGCCAACTCGATGGCAAGCGCGTCGCTATTCTGGCTACCAACGGCTTCGAACAGTCGGAACTGGAAACCCCTCGCGACAAGCTGAAGGCGGCCGGAGCGCAGGTCGATATCGTCTCGCCGGAACAGGGCGAGATCAAAGGCTGGGACATGAAGGATTGGGGCCGGCCGGTGAAGGTTGACAAGCAGCTCGGCGCGGTGAAGGCCGACGATTACGACGCGATCGTGCTGCCCGGCGGCCAGATCAATCCGGACCTGCTGCGCGTCAATCCGGACGCGCTGAAGCTGATCAAGGCGTTCTATGATGCCGGCAAGCCGGTGGCGGCGGTGTGTCACGCGCCGTGGCTCCTGATCGAAACCGGCATCGCCAAGGGCAAGCGGATGACGTCTTACCACTCGATCAAGCAGGACGTGATCAACGCCGGCGCCAAGTGGGAGGATTCTCAGGTCGTCACCGACAACGGCCTGATCACCTCACGCAACCCGGGCGACCTCGAGGCGTTCTCGGCCAAGATCATCGAGGAGATCCGCGAAGGCAAACACCAGCGCCGCGCGGCCTGAGCTGGGAATGGGATGAGGCGGCGGCGTTCAGCCGCCGTTTCGCCACGGTGATCCGCAACAGTTCCGGGATGCCAATAAAAAACCGCGCCGATGGCTCATCGGCGCGGTTTTGATGCCAGAGGAGCCGCGATGGCGCGGGCCGTGCGGATCGGGAGAGGTGGAGCGCTGCGGCGCCGGAGGGCGCCGCAAGCTGCCGGCTCAGAGGCTGCCGTGCCGGCGCACTGCGCGGGCGCCATGCTCGGCGCGGACCGGAATCGCCTTGGCGCCGGGGATCAGTTCGATCGGCAATTCCAGCTTCTTGCCGCCCTTGCCGCCGCCGCGCAGATCGGTGCCCATCGCCATGATGGCCGAGCCCATCGCCGCCGACCCGAAGGTCACGACGAAGCCGAACAGCAGCAGGCCGAGCGCGGTGCCGGGCGAGTCGTCGGCGAAGATCAGATCGCGCAGATGGCCGGGGTTGAGATACAGCAGCCCGCCGAGCAGCAAAGCCGCGATCATCACACCGATCGCCAGATTGATCGCCAGCAGGCGAAACAGCGGTTGGCCCAGCAAGGCACTCCGGCGCGGCATGATGTTCTTCCCTTCGCTAACGATGGTTCGCCAGCTTGTCGCCAGCGTCCCTGGATTCGGGGCCGACTTGTCGGGTCAGATATGGCGCTGTTGGTCCCGCCTCGCAACCGCAAGTATGAAATGGTAGATTCGCGCGGTTGTCATAGCAATACGCATCAATACGCATTCAGGTTCGGTACGCCGTCCTTTCCGCTCGCCATTTCCCTTGCTTGGAGACACGATTCAGATGTTGAAGCTGCGCCTTGCTCTCGTCACCTGCGCCCTCGGCGGCGCGCTGCTGTCCACCGCGCCGGCGGAGGCCGCCCGCTGCGGCGGCGATTTCAATAGCTTCATTGCCAGCTTCTCTGCTGATGCAGCCCAGGCCGGAATTTCGCAGGGCGTGATTTCGCAGGCGCTCGGCGGCGTCACCGAGGACCCCGGCGTGCTGGCGTTCGACCGCCGCCAGCGTGGCACCTTCAACAAGAGCTTTGAGCAATACGTCTCGACCCGGGTCGGCGCCGGCCGCATCAAGGCCGGCCGCGCGATGCTGATGCGCCACGCCTCGCTGCTGTCGCGGATCGAGCGCCAGTTCGGCGTGCCGCCGCAGATCGTGGTGGCGATCTGGGGCCTGGAGACCGATTACGGCAAGGGCGACATGGGCAAGCTGCCGGTGTTCCGCGTACTGGCGACGCTGGCGCATGACTGCCGCCGGACCGAGCTGTTTCAGGGCGAACTGCTGGCGGCGTTGCAGATCCTGCAGCGCGGCGACCTGACGTTGCGCGATATGGTCGGTGCTTACGCCGGCGAAATCGGCCAGACCCAGTTCCTGCCGTCGTCCTACATCAAGTATGGCGTCGACTACGACGGCAACGGCCACGTCGACCTGCGCCACAGCGTGCCGGACGTGCTGGCCTCGACCGCCAATCTGCTGAAGAGCGCCGGTTGGAAGGCCGGCGGCTCCTATGAGGAAGGCTCGGCGAATTTCGAAGCGATGCGCGAATGGAATCGCGCGCTGGTGTATCGCAAGACGATCGCTTACTTCGCCGACAAGCTGATCGAGCAGTAAGCGCCCGGCAGATCCGGGCGCGCGGCATCGTCACTTCGATGTGGCGGCCCGGACCAGCTTGTTGATCTGATCGAGCGAGAAGTTCTGGCCGCCGATCGACAGTTTTGGCGGCGTCTGGGTGAGATCGACGGAGTCGATCGTGCCCTGGATCTGGGTGGAGACCGTGGCGGTCTTGCCCGACGCATCGGTGGCGACGATCGACAGCTTGTAGTTGCCGTCCGGCCATTGGGCGCCGTCGTTGCCGCGGCCGTCCCACTTGAACGCCTGATCCTTGCCGGCATTGATGGTGAACTTGCCGGAATACACCGTCTGGCCGGTGTCGCTCTGGATCGAAACCTGAGCGCTGACCGGCTTGTCGGTCGACAGCGACCAGATCGCATTGCCTTTGGTCATCTGCACCTTGCTGCCATCGACGATGGCGTTGGCGCCGACCAGGCTCATCGCTTGTGTCGCCTGTGCGGTGGTCTGCAGCTGCACCAGCGAGCTCAGCGACTCGTTGGACTTGAGCTGCTGTTCGATGCCGGCGAACTGCACCAGCTGCTGGGTGAACTGGTTGGTGTCCAGCGGGTCGGTCGGGTTCTGGTTCTTGAGCTGCGTCGTCAGCAGCGTCAGGAAGGTCTGGAAATTGTCCGCGATGCCCGGGGTAGAGCTGGTCTTGGACTTGGCGCTGTCGGCGGAGTAGTTCGGATTCGGGGCCGAGTACGGCGTAGTCGCGGTTGTGTAATCGACGGACATGCGCGTTGCTCCTCAGATTCGAATATCGACGCCGCCGCTCGTACCGAGCATGCGGCCGTAGCCGCGGCTCGCGACCGGCGTGGGCGGCAGTTCGTCCTGCGAAATCACCAGCCGCTGCGACCTGCGGCCGCTCTCCTGCTGCTGGCCCTGCTGACCGGACGAGGACTGGTCACGCAGGCTGAACTGCAGGCCGCCGTCGCCGGTCTTCAAACCGGCGTCGTCGAGCGCGCGCTGCAACTGGGTCTGATCCTGGCGCAGCATCTGCAGCGTCTCGGGCTTCTCCACCGTCAGATGCGACGTCACCTGGCCGTGACGATCGACATCGATCCGCACGTCGATGCGGCCGAGTTCGGCCGGATCGAGACGGATGTCGAAGCGGGTCGCGCCGCCCTTGGCGCGGGTGGCGATCTCGACGGCGAGCCCTTCGACCGGCACCGGCGCGTTGGCGGCGTTGGTCGCGGTGAGCTGCGAGGCGGCGGCCGCATTGACGCCGGTGGTGGCCGCCGGCTGCAGATGCTGGGGCACCGCGATCGGCGTCTGCGGCAGCATGGTGTTGGCATCGGCCTGCGCCTGGGCTTGCGGCAGCGCCGCGTCCGGCTTCAGGTGCGAGGCGCCGGCCTTCGGCGGCGCATCGTCGCCCGCGCCAGCGAGCGCGTGGGCGAGTTTCGCGTCTCCGGCCGGCTGGCCATCGGGTGTGGTCTGGCCGGGCTGCGGCGGCACCGGCGTTCCGGTGGTGGCATTGGCGGTTGCAGCCTGAGCGGCCGCGGCCTGCGCGGTCGTCGGGGTGGTGGCCTCGCCCTTGGTGTCCGACTTGGCGGTCGCGTCGGTCTTGGCGCCCGCCTTGGCGTCGGCCTTGGCGCCGTTGGCCTGGGCTGCCAGTGCGGCGAGTTTCGGATCGGCCGCAACGCCGGTCTGGGTCGCCTCGGCGGTCCCCGTCTGGTCGGCGGGAGCGGTCTGAGTCGTCGTCGTGCCGGCATCGGCCTTGGCCTTCAGCGCCGCGGCGGCGGCGATCGCCAGTGGCGTGCCGTTCGCGCTTCCGGCGGCGTCGCCCTCGGCGTTCGGGGTGGTCGCGGTGGTCGTGACCTGGGCGGTGATCAGCGCGGCCGCATTCGGCGTGATCGTCACCGGCGGGGTCGCGCTGGCGTCCTTGCTGTCGGTCTGGTCGGCGCCCTTGGCGTCGGCGTCCTTGGCGGCGCCGGCAAGTTTGTCGTCCTTGGCCGACTTGGTGTTGTCCGTCTTATCGCTCTTCGTCGTACCGGTCTTGTCGCCGCCGGTGGTGTCGGTGGTCTTGGCGTCCGGCTTGGCCTGATCGGACGACGCGGCGTTATCGGCGCGGCGGGAGTCGTCGTTGGTGTCGCGGGAACGGCTGCGATCGGTCGCATCGCTCCGGTCGGTGCGGGAACTGCGGCTGCTGCCGCGGTCGTCCGAGGCGCTGCTCGAGGACCGGGTGTCCGGCTTCGGCGCCGAGCTGGCCTTGTCGTAGGCAGCGGTATTGCTGTCCACGAGCGCGGCGAAATTGTCCGTATGCGACGAACGCTCGTTGCGCGCCTGGGTGCGAGGCGCGGGGGCGGGCGTGCTGGCTGCGACGTCTGGCGATGCGTTGACCACGGGCAATCTCTCACTCTTCAGTCCAAAGCACCTTCAGCAAGGACCGGGCCAAACAAAAGAATGAGTGAATCCAGATGGTTGGCGTCTGCAAGGGGAGGGCGGAACCGGGCTTTGCCACGCTATTTCTGCCGCTGCGGCAGAATTTGCCGCGGCCGCGGCCCGCAAAACCGGGCCGCTGCGATTGCGCCTCCGGGAGGCGGCCTATATTAAAAGCATGCATCACCGAGGTTTGCGGAATTGGCCCTGCCGCTTCCGGACATTGCGGAAGGATGACCGCGCGGCGGACGCCGGTCGCAGCTTATGACTGAACCAATGCTCAACAGTCTGGATCTCGAAGGCCGGCCGCAGGACACCCGCGTCGTGGTCGCGATGTCCGGCGGCGTGGATTCCTCGACGACTGCCGCGCTGCTCAAGGCGCAGGGCTATGACGTCGTCGGCATCACGCTGCAGCTCTACGATCATGGCGAGGCGATCCATCGCAAGGGCGCCTGCTGCGCCGGTCAGGATATTCACGACGCCCGCGCGGTCGCCGAGCGGATCGGGATTCCGCATTACGTGCTCGACTATGAAAGCCGGTTTCGCGAGTCGGTGATCGACAGCTTTGCCGACAGCTACGCCTCTGGCGAGACGCCGGTGCCGTGCATCGAGTGCAACCGCTCGGTCAAATTCCGCGACCTGCTTGCGACCGCGCGCGAGCTTGGCGCCTCGGCGCTGGCGACCGGTCACTATGTGTCGTCGCGGCGGCTCGATGACGGATCGCGGGCGCTGGTCTGCGCCGCCGATCGCGACCGCGACCAGAGCTACTTCCTGTTCGCCACCACGCGCGAGCAGCTGCAATTCCTGCGCTTCCCGCTCGGCGACATGACCAAGCCGCAGACCCGCGAGCTGGCGCGGCAGTTCGACCTGTCAGTCGCCGATAAGCACGACAGCCAGGACATCTGCTTCGTGCCGACCGGGCGCTACACCGACGTGGTCGAGCGGCTGAAGCCGAACGCGATGGAGCCGGGCGACATCGTCGATGTCGACGGCCGCGTGCTCGGCCAGCATCCCGGCATCGTGCATTTCACCGTCGGCCAGCGCCGCGGTCTCGGCATCGCATCGCGCTCGCCGCTTTACGTGCTGCGGCTCGACGCAGCGCGTCGGCAGGTCGTGGTCGGCCCGCGCGAAGCGCTGCTGATGGACCGCATCGTGCTGCGCGACATCAACTGGATCGGCGACGGGGCACTCGACGATGTGATCGGCGACGGCCTGGAGCTGTTCGTCCGGGTGCGCTCGACGCGCGCGCCGCAGCCGGCCTGGCTGCGCGCGGCGAACGGTGGCTACGAGGTCGAACTCGTGGTCGGCGAGGAGGGCGTGTCGCCGGGGCAGGCCTGCGTGTTCTACGACGCGGCCGAGGGCCAGGCCCGCGTGCTCGGCGGCGGCTTCATCAAGAGCGCTGCGCCGCGCCGGTTCGAAGGCGGGCGCGAGCAAATCGAGGCGCCGGCGCTGGCCGCCGTGCGCGGCTAAAGGATTTTCGGGGCAGAGTATGGCGAACGACATCGATCGCGCGGGCGTGGCGAAAGCCTACGCGCGCTGGGCGCCGATTTACGATCTGGTTTTCGGCAAAGTGTTCGACAGCGGCCGGCAATCGACCATCGCGGTGGCCGATGCGATCGGCGGTCGGGTGCTCGACGTCGGCGTCGGCACCGGGCTGTCGCTGTCGGATTATTCCAAGACCACGCGGCTGTGCGGCGTCGATATCTCCGAGCCGATGCTGCGCAAGGCGCATGAGCGCGTCCGCACGCTGAACCTCAGCAATGTCGATGTGCTCGCCGTGATGGACGCCAAGAACCTGGCGTTTCCAGCCGATTACTTCGACGCCGTCGTGGCGCAATACGTCATCACCGCGGTGCCGGACCCGGAAGCCACGCTGGACGATTTCGTCCGCGTGCTGAAGCCGGGCGGCGAGCTGATCCTGGTCAACCACATCGGCGCCGAAAGCGGGCCCCGCAAGCTGTTCGAGCTGGCGTTCTCGCCGATCGCGCGCCGGCTCGGATGGCGGCCCGAGTTCCCGTGGCAGCGGCTGGTGAACTGGGCGGCGCGCAACCGCGGCGTGGAACTCGCAGAGCGCCGGCCGATGCCGCCGATGGGCCATTTCTCGCTGATCCGCTATCGCAAACTGTGACCGTGTGACACCGGAACGTGACCCGCGTCACCACGTTGTCCGGGCATGATGTCGAAACTGACCATCGCGCTCGGATGCCTGGCCCTGGCGGCCGCGCCAGCGGCGGCCCAGGCGCCGCCCAAGCCGCCGACCACCACGGCGCCTTCGGCGACCGAATGCTCGCCGCATGCCACCGCCAATCCTCCCGGCACGGCCGCTCCAGGTGCCACCACCGGCCAGACCCAGCAGCCGCTTGGCGACAAGCTCGCTAAGACCGATGGCGTGCTTTGCCCGCCGACTGGCGTCGATCCGGAAATCCGTGCACCGACCCCGGACGTCGGCAAAACCCCGGTGATTCCGCCGCCGGGCAGCCCGGGCGGCGATCCGACGGTCCGTCCCAAATAGCCGTATCGGCAAGTTTTCCCGCCCTGTCCGGCATTGCTTGACAGGGCAACCCGCGCCTCCTTATATGCCGCGCGTTCGCATCGCCTTCACTCGCAAGGCCGACGGCGAACCACCGTGGCGGGGTAGCTCAGCTGGTTAGAGCACGGGAATCATAATCCTGGGGTCGGGGGTTCAAGTCCCTCTCCCGCTACCACATTCTCCTGACATCACTGGAACGCCCCTTCGAGACGGACAAAACCGTCTTCGAGGATTTGGCATGCTGATGGCGGACGATGAGCTCGTCGTGCAGACGTCCTCTCGACCGTGGTCCGCGACTTCGGAATCCAGATCAGCGCTCTCCAGATCAGTGTTGCTTTGCGTCTCGACTTACCCAACAAGGCTTTTGATGTAAGCCCTCCATCCGCCGAATGCCGAGATGTCGGTTGCGCCTTTCAGGCCTTCGGCTTCAACGATGAAGCCCTTCGGCGTGGTGCCATCAGACAGGCGCGTGGTGCCGATGCCGAGCGGGGCGGGGATGCCGGCGACGAAGCTGCCGAAGCCTTCGGCGGAGATCGCCCAGACCTCTGTGGCGATCGGGACGCCTTCGCCGGCCGCGACGCGCAGCAGGCCGGGCCGGAACGGTGGGCCGCCTTGTAGCGCGAACAGCTTGTAGTCGGGCGCGGTGGCGACCGCGCGCAGGAAACGCGCGCCGCGGCTGGTGAGTTCGTGATTGAGCGGCATGCCGGAGAGATGTGCGCCGACCACGACCAGCTCGATCTCGTTTGCAGCCGCAGATGTCGAAGCCTCAGTGGCAGGCGGCACCTTGGTGCTGCTGGCGCCCACGGACACCTCGCTTGCGGCGTGAAGGCGCTGGCCGAGCGCGGCGAGCAGACTGTCGCGGCCGGAGGGTGCAATCAGCGTGACGCCGGACGGAAAGCCATCGGCGCGGAAGCGGCTCGGCACGGCCAGCGCGCAGAGGTCGAGCAGATTGACGAAATTGGTGTAGGTGCCGAGCTCGCTGTTGGGGCCGATCGGATCGGCCTCCAAATCTGCGACCGTGCGCGGACGCGGATAAGTCGGCACCATCAGCACGTCGATGCTGCTCCAGATCGCATCCGCGGCGCGGCGCAGCTCTGCCAGCTGATACAGCCCGGCGAACGCATCGGCGGCACTGAACGCCGTCGCAGACCCGATGATCTTCCGCGTCACCGGATGCAGCAGCTCCGGGGTGGTCTCGATCACCTGACGGATCGCCTGATAGCGCTCAGCGACCCACGGCCCGCTGTAGAGCAGGCTGGCGACTTCGAACAACGGCGACATATCAACTGCACGAGCGGGTGCAGACACCACCGTCGCAAGGTCTATCACCGCAAGATCGAACGCCCGTTCGGACGGCAGGTCGCCGGCGAATTTGCGGCTGGCCGTGTCCGGCACACCGACGCGCAGACCGGGCGGCAAAGCCGCAGGCTTGGCAGCTGCGCTGGGATGCGGCCGCGACCAGGGATCGGCGCGGTCGAACGTCGCCATGACGCGATAGATCGCGTGGGCGTCGTCGACCGTGCCGGCAAACACCGAGATCGTGTCCAGGGTCCGGCACGCCGGCACCATGCCGCGCGACGACACGCTGCCGAGTGATGGCTTGAGCCCGACGATGTTGTTGAGCGCAGCCGGCACGCGGCCGGAGCCTGCGGTGTCGGTGCCGAGCGCGAACGTGACCAGGCCATGCGACACTGCGACCGCCGAGCCGCTGCTTGATCCGCCCGGGACGTAGCGCGGATCGATCGCGTTGCGCGGCACCGGATAGGGCGTGCGGACGCCGACCAGCCCGGTCGCGAACTGATCGAGATTGGTCTTGCCGATCAAAATTGCGCCGGCATCGAGCAGACGCTGAACCGCAAACGCGGTTTCGCTCGGCGTGTAGGCGAAGCCGGGGCAGGCGGCCGTGGTCGGAAGGCCCGCGACGTCGATGTTGTCCTTCACCGCAAACGGCACGCCCCACAGCGGCTTGGTAACGGGATCGAACGATCCGAGCGCAGCAGCGGCGGCGAGAACATCATGCTCCGGCCGCAGCGTGATGAAGTTGCCGGGATCGGCCACGGCTTCGATCCGGCGATACGTCGCCGCAATGATTTCTGCCGGAGAGGCGCCGGCCGCATAAGCTGCGTGCAGCGTTGCGATCGTTGGGAAGGAGACGGGAGCAGCCGACATCACACTTCCTCCAGCGCGCAGATCAAGTCGCCAGCGCGCAGCGTCTGCCCCGGCTTGGCGTTGAGCGCCCTGACGATGCCGCGCGCGGTCGCCGGAATAGCGATCTCCATCTTCATCGACTCGATTACTGCGAGGGTCTGGCCGATCTCGACGTGCTCGCCCGGCTCGACGGTGAGCTTCCAGACGTTGCCCGGCGCTTCGGTGAACTGGCCGACGCAGCCGTCCGGCACGTCGCCGCCGGAGCCGAGCGCTGCCGCGGTGTCGTCCTCCACCACTTCGTCGAGCTTGGCGTCTCGCCAGCGCTGGCGTTCGGCCTCGAACGCGGATTGCTGGCGGGTCTTGAACGCCGTGATGCCGTCGGCTTCGCGCGCCAGGAACGCCTTGTAGTCGGCGTAGGAGAATGTCGTCTCTTCGATCTTGAGCGGATATCCGCCGTGCGGAAACGCGGCGCGGGCGTCGAGCAGTTCTTCCGGCGTCACCGGGAAGAATCGGATCTGGTCGAAGAACCGCAGCAGCCAGGGATGGCCGGGCTTGAACACTTCGGTGCTGCGCCAGGTGTTCCAGACCTGGATGGTGCGGCCGAACAGCTGATAACCACCGGGGCCTTCCATGCCATAGATACACATATAGGCGCCGCCGATGCCGACGGCGTTCTCCGGCGTCCAGGTGCGGGCCGGATTGTACTTGGTGGTGACTAGGCGATGCCGCGGATCGACCGGGGTGGCGACCGGCGCGCCGAGATAGACGTCGCCAAGGCCGAGCACGAGGTAGTTCGCGTCGAACACGATGCGCTTGACGTCGTCCTCGCTGGCAAGGCCGTTGATGCGGCGGATGAACTCGATGTTGGACGGGCACCACGGTGCATCCGGCCGTACCAGCTCCTGATACTTGCGCATCGCCAGCACCGCCTGCGGATCGTTCCACGACAGCGGCAGATGAATGATGCGGCTTGGCACCGCCATCGCTTCGACCGAGGGCAGTTCGCGCTCGATCCTCGCCAGCGCGTCGAGCAGCTTGCGGCGTGGCATCACCGCGCTGTCGTAGTGGATCTGCAGCGAGCGGATTCCGGGCGTGAGATCGATGATCCCGGGCAGCTTCGCTTTCTCCATCGCCTCGGCGAGCACATGCACCCGCAGCCGCAGCGCGATGTCGAGCTCCATCGGGCCATATTCGACCAGCAGATTGTCGTCGCCGGCGCGGCGATACACCACCGGGATCTCGCCATCGTCACGGCGGCCGACGATCGCCGAGCCGAGCTCGGCAGCCGCGCTGATCACGGTCGGCCCCGCGACCGGATCATCGGCGCGCGTCACCGGCACGAAGCGGAGCTTGTCGCCGGGCTTGAGCTGACCGACCTTCCACAATTCGTCGCGCGCCACCACGGCCGGACAGACGAAGCCGCCGAGGCTCGGGCCGTCGGGGCCGAGGATGATCGGCATGTCGCCGGTGAAGTCGATCGCGCCGACCGCGTAAGCATTGTCGTGGATGTTGGAGGGGTGCAGGCCCGCTTCGCCGCCGTCGGCACGGGCCCATTGCGGCTTCGGTCCGATCAGCCGCACGCCGGTGCGGGCGCTGTTGAAGTGGACTTCATAGTCCGAGGAAAACAGCGTCGCGATATCGTCGTCCCGGAAGAAGTCGGGAGCGCCGTGCGGGCCGTAGATCACGCCGATCTGCCAGGTTCGCGTCAGAGCAGGCCGCTCCTCATCGGTGAGCGCACGCGGCTCCGCGACCGGCGAGATCGAGCCGAAATGCAGCACGTCGCCGGCCTTCAGCGCGCCGGTGGCATGGCCGCCGAACGCGCCGAGCGTGAACACCGCGCGGGAGCCGAACACTTCAGGCGCATCGAAGCCGCCGCGGATGGCGAGATAGCAGCGCTGACCCGCGCCCTCGATCTTGCCGATCGCCAGCACCTGGCCAGCGCGCACTGCGATCGGTGCATCATTGCCGACCGCCAAACCGTCGAGCTTCGCCGTCATGGAGGCGCCGCACAGCGCCACCACGGCGTCGGCGTTGAAGCGCAGCGTCGGGCCGCTGACGGTGAGTTCGAACGCCGCGGTGGTTTCCGGATTGCCGACGATCCGGTTGGCGAGGCGGAACGAGCGCTCGTCCATCGGTCCGCTCGGCGGCACGCCGACGTGCCACAGATGCAGCCGGCCCGGCAGCTCCTGCAGGCCCGACTGCGCGCCGGGCGCCACCACGTCGATGGTGGGCGCCGCGAAGCTGAAATCGGCCAGCACCTTGGTGGCGACCTTGCCGCTGCGGAACAGATCAGACGCGGCGATCGCGCGCAGATAATCGAGATTGGTCTCGATCCCGGCCACGGTGGCCGTGGTGAGCGCGCCGATCATCTTGTCGATCGCGGCGTCGCGGTCGGCGGCGTGAACGATCAGCTTCGCCAGCATCGGATCGTAGAACGGCGTCACCTCGTCGCCGGTTTCGATCCAGCCGTCGATGCGGGCGTCATCCGGAAACGCCACCTGGGTCAATCGGCCGGCCGAGGGCCGGAAGCCGGCACCGGGATTTTCGGCATACAGCCGCACTTCGATCGCCGCGCCTTGCGGCGGACGCGGTGTGTAGGTCGCAAGCGGGCTGTCGCCGGCAGCCTGGCACACCATCCATTCGACCAGATCGACCCCGAACACCGCTTCGGTGACCGGATGCTCGACTTGCAGGCGGGTGTTGACTTCGAGGAAATAGAATTCGTCGCGGGCGACGTCGTAGATGAATTCGACGGTGCCGGCGGATTCGTAGGCGACGCTCTGGCCGAGCGCGACTGCGGCCTGATGCAGCCGCGCACGCATCTCATCCGAGATGCCGGGCGCCGGGGTCTCCTCCACGACCTTCTGGTTGCGCCGCTGCAGCGAACAGTCGCGCTCACCGAGCGCGATCACGTTGCCCTGGCCGTCGCCGAAGATCTGCACTTCGATATGCCGGGCGTCAGCGACGAAACGCTCGAGATACACCCGCGCGTCGCCGAAGCTGGCGCGGGCGGTGCGCTGCACGGTGGCGAAGCGCTCGCGCAGCGTTGCCTCGTCGTGGCAGAGCTGCATGCCGATGCCGCCGCCGCCCGCCGTGCTCTTCAGCATCAGCGGAAAGCCGATGCGGCCTGCGGCCTCGAGTGCTTCGTCGATGCTGTCGATCAGCCCGGTGCCGGGCAGCAGCGGAACGTTGCTGGCTTGCGCCAGTTCGCGCGCACGGTGCTTCAGGCCGAACGCCTCGAGATGTTCGGGGCGCGGACCGATGAAGGCGATGCCGTGCTGCTTCAGCCGCTCGGCGAAGCCGCGGTTTTCCGACAGGAAGCCGTAGCCGGGATGCACCGCCTGCGCGCCGGTGGTGAGGCAGGCCTCGATCACGGCGTCGACGTTGAGATAGCTGTCGCTGGCGGCGTCGCCGCCGACCCGCACCGCTTCGTCGGCCTCGCGCACCGGGCGGGTGAACCGGTCGGCGTCCGAATAGATCGCGACCGATGCGATCCCCATTTGGCGCAAGGTGCGGCCGATCCGCCCGGCGATCTCGCCGCGGTTGGCAATCAGAACTTTGCTGAACATGATCAGTCCTCGCCTGCCTCGTAGATCACCACCTGGATCGGCGTCGGGAAGAAGCCGTTGCAGGGATTGTTGACCTGCGGACAGTTCGAGATCAGGCACAGCACGTCCATCTCGGCGACCATCTCGACGTAGTCGCCGGGCTTGGAGACGCCGTCGACCACGGTGAAATTGCCGTCGGGATCGAGCGGCACGTTCATGAAGAAGTTCAGATTCGGCACGATGTCGCGCTTCGACAGGCCATGCTTGGCAGCTTCCAGCACGAAGTTCTCGCGGCAGGCGTGCAGATACTTGGTCTGATGCCCGAACCGCACGGTGTTGCTCTCGCACGAGCAGGCGCCGGCGGAGGTGTCGTGCAGGCCGCAGCTGTCGGCGACCATGCGCAGCATGGTGCGGCCCTCGGTGGACATGATCCGCGTGCCGGTGGTGACGTAGGCCGAGCCCTGGGCTCGTAGTGTGTCCTGGCCGCTGTAGCGTTCGCCATGATCGTCGGCGGCGTAGAACAGAGTGTCGACCGCCTGCTGGCCGTGGCTGTCGACGATGCGCAGCGTCTGGCCCTTCCGGATGATCGCAGACCACGGCACGCGCGCCGGGATCTCGGTGTCGAGCACGATGCGGGCGGAAGCGGGAATCGCGGTCATGCTCAGGCCCTCCCTGCGGCGCCAGCGAGATAGAAGGCGTTGTTTTCGAACGCACGCTTGGCTTCGAGCGATACGGTGCGGCACAGATCGTCGGAAGCGGGCTGAGGTGCCTGGTAGCGAATGAGGTCGATGTCGCCCGGTGCGTAACTCGGCGATGGATCGAGCGGGTGCGGACAGTTCGACACCGCGATCAGCAGGTCGAGCTCGGCACGCAGGTCGACGAAGTCGCCCTTGTGGCGACGCTCGCCGTGCCATTCGAACCGGCCCTGCGAGTCGACGGCGACCGGTGCGAAGAATCCGATCGACGGATGCACGTCACGGCGATCGAGCCCGAGCTTGCCGGCGGCGAGCACGAAGTTGTCGCGGGTGTTGCGGAAACTGCCGGAGCCGTAGCGGGCCGCATTGGTCGCGGCGTTGGAGCCGCCCACCATGGTGTCGTGTGCGCCGCTGGTGTCCTCGATGATCGACAGTAGCGCTCGGCCCATGTCGGAGAGGATCACACGGCCTTTGCGCAAGGACGCCGCCCACTGCACCTTGATGGTGTCGGCGTGGTTCAGCCGCTCGCTCGGATCGAGCGCATTCCAGGCCTGGATGCTGACGCAGGACGTGCCGCTGGTGTTGACGATTCGCAGCGCTTCGCCGCGGCCGAGCTTGGTCACGTAGTACCAGCCACCCGGCACGGTCTCGCGATGAATGATTGCCTCGGCGGCGATCGGCGCGCCGTCGCGCGGCGTCGGCGGCGGCAGGGCCTTCGGCGCCTGCTGCTGACCCAGCGCCTTATGCTGTTCGTAGCGCCGGCGGTTGGCCTCGACTTCGGCCTTCTCTTGCTCGGTCAGGATCATGCTGTCCTCACGGTGAACAAATGCCGGGTCGTCCCGGCTCATGCTCCCTGTGCGGCCGGGTCGTCCCGGTCGGAGCGGATGGGATGGTCGGTGCGCGGCTGCGCGACGCGCCGCGGGAAGATTTCGAGATCGCGGGAAATCGTCGCGCCGTAGCGCTCGCGTTCCTCGGGACGGTTGCGATTGCGTTCGAAGGCGATCACCCGCGTCGCCAGGCTGAAGGCCTCGGACAGATCGTGCGTGACCATCACCACGGTGAGCTCGGTCTCGTTCCACAGCCGCTTCATCAGCACGTGGATGTCGGCGCGGATGCCGGGGTCGAGCGCGCCGAACGGCTCGTCGAGCAGCAGTATCTTCGGGCCGCGCATGATCGCCTGCGCCAGCGCCAGCCGCTGCTGCATTCCGCCGGACAGCGCGGACGGATATTTGCTCTCGTGGCCCTTCAGCCCGACCTCGTCGAGCAGCGCCATCGCCTGCTCGGTCGCCTCGCGCCGCGCCCGGCCGAACAGCCGGCCGAGCAGACGCGACTGCTGCAGCTCGCGGCCGAGCAGCACGTTGTCGAGCACGGTGAGATGCGGAAACACCGAATAGCGCTGGAACACCACGCCGCGATCGGCGTCGGGTTCGCTCGGCATCGGCTGGCCATCGATCAGGATCTGGCCGCGGGTCGGCGTCTCCTCGCCGAGCAGCATGCGCAGGAAGGTGGTCTTGCCGCAGCCTGAAGGCCCGACCAGCGCGACGAACGCGCGCGGCGCGACGTCGAGCGTGATCCGCTCCAGCACGATGTGGTCGCCGTACTCTTTCCAGACGTTGTCGAAACGGATCGCGCTCATTCCGCCCTCACCGCGGCGAACCAGGGGAAGGCTTTGCGCTGGATCAGTCGCAACGCCAGGTCCATCAAGAAGGCGAGCAGCGTGATCCACACCACGTAGGGGATGATCACGTCCATCGCCAAATAGCGCCGCACCAGGAAGATGCGATAGCCGAGCCCTGAGTCCGAGGCGATCGCTTCGGCGGCGATCAGGAACAGCCAGGCCGGTCCGAGTTGCAGGCGCAGCGAGTCGATCAGTCGCGGCAGGATCTGCGGCAGCACCACACGCAGCGCAATCTGCCAGGTCGAGGCACCGAGCGTCTGCGCCTTGATCAGTTGTTCGCGCGGCAGTTCGAGCACCTTCATCGACAGGTCACGGATGATGCAGGGCAGCGTGCCGATCACGATCAGCGCGATCTTGGAGTTCTCACCGAGACCCATCACGATGAACAGGATCGGCAGCAGCGCCAGCGGCGGCACCATCGAGGTCACCGACACGAAAGAGCCGAGCAGGGCATTCGCGGCCGGCAGCAGGCCGATCACGATGCCGAAAACGAGCGCCAGCGAGGTCGAGATCGCCAGCGCCGCGCCCAGCCGTTCGAGACTCGCCAGCGTGTCCGACCACAGCAGATAGCTGCCGGTGCGGGCGTCGACCTGGAAGGCCATCTGCTTGACCGCCTGGCCCATGCTGGACAGCGCCGGCAGCAGCTTGTCGTTGGGATTCTCCGCCAGCCGCGCGCCGGAGCCCAGCAGATACGCAATGATCACCAGCACGAACGGCAGCGCCGCCATGTAGATGGCGAGTTGCCGTCCAGGCCTGATGTTCACCCATCGCATCGTCGTGCTCCGGCTTGGCTTGTGACGTGATCGCTTACAGCTTGCCGGCCGCGGCGGCGTTCATGAAGCTCGGGTCGAACCGCAGCTTCACGTTGGCCTTGTCGCCGAGCACGCTCTTGTCCGCGAGTTCGATGCCGACGGCATCGGCCGACTTCGCACCCTTGCCGAGCAGATCCTTGTCGAACAGGAATTTGCGGACGCGGTCCATAGTGCTGCCGATCGCGGCGCTCTTGGTGAAGGCTTCGGCGTCGGCGGCCTTGCTGAACAGCTTGGTCGAGGCGAGCTGGCTTTCGAAGCCGGCCAGATCGGTGCCGGACGCCTTCGCCATCGCTTCCTTGGCGGCCTTGGCGTCGGCGCCTTCCGCTGTCATCTTCGCCATGGTCTCGTACCAGATCCCGACCAGCGCCTTGGCGAAGTTCGGATTGTCCTTCACCACCGCGGTGTTGGCGACCATCAGATCCATGATTTCACCGGGGATCTGGGAGGAGTCGAACACCTTGTGGGCGTCAGGCGAGGCGAGGATTTCAGAGACGATCGGATTCCAGGTCACCACCGCGGTGACGTCGGCGGTTTTGTAGGCGGCGGCGAGGTCGGCGTCGGAGGTGTTGACCACCTTGACGTCCTTCTCGCTCAGCTTGTTGGATTCGAGCGCGCGCGCCAGCAGATAGTGCGACACCGAGAACTCGACCAGATTGACCTTCTGGCCCTTGATCGCGGCGAAATCCTTCTTGTCCTTCAGGATCACCGCGTCGTTGCCGTTGGAGAAGTCGCCGACGATCACCGCGGTGGTGTCGACGCCGCCGGCGGCGGGAATCGACAGCGCGTCCATGTTGGTGATGGTCACCGCGTCATAGGAGCCCGCGGTGTATTGGTTGATCGACTCGACGTAGTCGTTGAACTGCTTCACCTCGATGGTGATGCCGTATTTGTCCGCCCACTTCTTCACGATGCCGGTGTCGGCGGCATAACCCCAGGGCATCCAGCCGACATAGATCGACCAGGCGACCTTGAAGTCTTTCTTGGGGGCGGCGGAGGCTCCGGCGACGCTCAGCGCGACGATGGAGCCAGCAAGGATCAGAGAAGATAGGAAACGAGTCTTCCGCATCGGATCATTCCTCAGAATCTGGTCGCGATGAGGAATTGACGTGGACCATCGTTTGCCAATTCCTCGGCTTACGAGGTCTCCCGGGCTTTTGTCCCGCCGTGCGTCCGAAGGATTTCTCCCTTCGGGGGGCAGCTCTCGGACCAGCGCCTGAAACAGGCCGGAACCCTAGCCACCAACTCTGTGCCAATTGTTGCCCGAACGGACGGCATCTTTGAAGGTCCGCACGGCACAAACAATGTGCAATCCCTGGCGGTAGTTCGGTCAACTGCCCAGCGGCTCGGCGGCGTCGGTATGATCGTGTGGTCGCGACGACCGGACTTACCGATCTGCACAGACCGGCTACCGAGCTCGCCTGTATCTTCTGCGAGGCTTTCTCAGCGTCTGAAGTCCGCCTTCCGCTTTTCCTGAAAGGCGGCGACGCCTTCGGCGAATTCAGTGCTGCCGAAAGCGACGCCCTGGGCGAAGGCCTCGAGGGCGAAGAAGTGTTCGATCGGCTCGAACGCGCCGTTGACCAGCATCTTGGTGAGGCCGAGCGAAGTGGCGGGACCGGCGGCAAGATCAGCAGCGAGCTTCAGCGTTTCGTCCATCAGTGCATTTGCCGGCACCACACGCTTGGCGATGCCGAGCGCCAGCGCCTCATCCGCTTCGACCCGACGATTGGTGAGCAGGATGTCCTTGGCGCGCATCGCGCCGACCGCGCGCGGCAGCGTCAGCGCGAGGCCGAGATCCGGCGCGGCCCCGAGCCCGGGAAACGCCGCGCGGAAGTAAGCCTGCTCCGACATCAGCACGATGTCGCACAGCAGAGCCAGCGAGAACCCGGCGCCGGCGGCCGATCCGTTCACGGCGGCGATCACCGGCTTCTCGGCTGTGAGCAACATTTTGGCCCAGCCGTGCGTCACCTGCATCCGCCGCCGCACCTGCGGCGCGGCGCGCTCGCCCATATTGTTGATATCACCGCCGGCGCAGAACGAGCCCTCGCTGCCGGTGATCACCAGGCAGCGCACGGTGGGATCGGAGAGCAATTCCGGGATGCGGAGTTCGAGAGGCTGCTTGACCGCCGGTTGCAGTGCATTGCGCGTCGACGGGCTGTTGAGGCGAACCACCATGACGTCGGCATGGCGTTCGAACACGACGGCATCGCCGTCGGCTGCGCTGTTTGCAGGCATGTGTTTCCACCCTTGTTTCGTTTCCGGTGACGATAACGCAGTCGGCGACGATTTGCGAAAACGATTTTCGCAATGCTAAAACGCGTTCAAGCAACAACACGAACAGGGGGGAGCGCGACATGCAGTTGACGGCGGGCTTGCGCAAGGCGGCCTCGTTCCGCGCCGACGACATCGCGCTCGTGACCCCCGAGCGCAGCTTCAGCCATGGCGAGGTGCTGGACCGCGTGGCCCGGCTCGCAAGCGTGTTCCGCCGCTTCGGCATTGAAGCCGGCGAGCGGGTTGCGATCCTGGCGGCCAACGGCAACGCGTACATCGAGTGCTATTTCGCCGTGCTGTGGGCTGGCGGCGTCGTGGTGCCGACCAATTCGCGGTTCTCGATCGCCGAGATGATCGAGCAGGTGACGGACGCCGAGCCGAGGGTGCTGGTGAGCGATCGCAGCTTTCTCGATAGTGCGCTGCAACTCGCCGACGCCTGCCGCTGCATCACCGCCGTGGTCGCTGCCGCGCCGGGCGCTGCTGGGTTGCCTAAACTCTACGATTACGAGGCTGCGCTCGCGGACGAGAAGCCTTGCGCCGACGCAGGCCGTGGCAATGACGATCTCGCTTGCCTGTTCTACACTGGCGGTACGACAGGCCGCGCCAAGGGCGTGATGCTCAGCCACCGCAATCTGTGGGTCAACGCGGTGGTGACATCGCTGTCTTTCGGCTTCGATGAGACCACGGTGGCGCTGCACGCCGGGCCGCTGTTCCATCTCGGCGCTGGTGCTCGCGTCTACACCAACTCGA
Source organism: Rhodopseudomonas sp. P1 (assembly GCF_039642825.1). NCBI lineage: Bacteria > Pseudomonadati > Pseudomonadota > Alphaproteobacteria > Hyphomicrobiales > Nitrobacteraceae > Rhodopseudomonas > Rhodopseudomonas sp. P1. The sequence goes on from NZ_CP088006.1 coordinate 1,488,912, forward strand.
TCATGGGCGGGCGCCACGTGGTGATCCCGCGGTTCTCGCCGAGCGACGTGCTGGCTGCGATCAGCCAGCACAAGGTGACGGTGGCGACCTTCGTGCCGACGATGCTCGGCATGATCCTGCAACTGCCGGATCTCGACAGTTACGATCTGTCGAGCCTGAAGCTGATCACCTACGGTGCTTCGCCGATGCCCGAAGCGGTGCTGCGGGAGTGCCTGCGGCGATTTCCGTCGATCAGGTTCGGCCAATCCTACGGCATGACCGAGCTGTCGCCGGTCGCGACCATCTTGTCGCCTGCCGATCATCTGCCGTCTGCGCCGCGGCATCGCCTGCGCTCGGCCGGCCGGCCCATCGTGTCGGCAGAAGTCAGGATCGTCGATGCCGAGGACCGCGAGCTGAAACCTGGCGAGGTCGGCGAGGTGGTGGTCCGTGGCCCAATGGTGATGATGGGCTATTGGAGACAGCCGGAGCTGACCGCGCAGGCGCTGCGCGGCGGATGGATGCACACCGGCGATTCCGGCCGGTTCGACACCGATGGCTATCTCTACATCTCCGACCGGATCAAGGACATGATCATCACCGGCGGCGAGAACGTGTATTCGATCGAGGTCGAGAACGCGATCGCGGCGCATCCCGACGTGCTGCAATGCGCGGTGATCGGTATCCCTCATGCCAAATGGGGCGAGGCGGTGCATGCGGTGGTGGTGCGCCGCGCCGGCTCTTCGCTGACGGCGGAGGAGCTGATCACGTTCTGCCGTTCGGTGATCGCCGACTACAAATCGCCACGCAGCATCGAATTCCGCGACGATCCGCTGCCGCTGTCGAGCGTCAACAAGATCAACAAGGCGGCGCTCCGCGCGCCGTATTGGAGCGACAAGGACCGGCGTGTGAATTGAGGCTCTGTCTCAGGCACAGCGTCAGCCACGCCGTCATTGCGAGGAGCGCAGCGACGAAGCAATCCAGCTCCCGTGCGCCGGACGATGGATTGCTTCGCTTCGCTCGCAATGACGGGGAGCCGTGCCTTTGCCGCGGGTAAGGACGACGGACCGCGCCGTTACCCGCCCAGCGCGGCGCTGATTGCTCTCGCTGCGTGTGCCAGCGCCGGGCCGTGGTGTTCGATCAGCTGCTGCTGCGACACCAGATAGGCCGGGCCACCGAAGCTCAAGGCATATACCGGGCCGCCATTCGGCGGCACGATTGCGGCGCCGACCGCGTTGATGTCCTTGCGCCACTCGCCGGTCGAGATGCAGAAGCCCAGTCGGGCCATCTCGCGCATCGACTTGGTGATCGATTTTTCGATCTTCGGCCAGTCTGAGCCATGATGCTCGCGCAATTCCGTCAGCAGCGCCCGGCGCTCATCCTCGCCGATCGTCGCCAGATAGGCTTTGCCGAGCGACGTTGTGGCGAGCGGCACGCGGGAGCCCGGTGGCAGCCGCAGGCCGATCAGCGCGTCGCTCTCGCAGCTTTCGATGTTCAGCATCATCAGCCGTTCGCGGGTGCCGAGCCCGACATGCAGCTGGCTGTCTTCGGCCAGCTTGGTCATGATCGGCAGTGCGGCTTTGCGGACGTCGAGATTGGCGAGCGCCGCGTAGCTCAGCGCCAGCGCGCGGGCGCCGAGCTGGTAGGTCGCCGAGCGCGGCTCGTAGGTAAGGTAGCCGAGCTGGATCAACGTGTGGGTCATCCGCGAGATCGTCGGCTTCGGCAATCCGGTGCGCTCGGCGAGTTCCTGATTGCCGAGCGCGCGGTCGCCGGCGCGAAACGCGCCGAGCACGTCGAGGCCGCGCGCCAGCGCCGAGACGAACAGTCGGCCGCCGGCATCATCGCGTTCGGCGGCGTCGGCGCGGGGGCGACGCGATGCGCGCTGCAACGATTGCCGCTCGGCGCGGCGTTGCGCGCGATCTTCCGAGCTCGCAGCAGGAGGTCGTTTCGCGACGTTCGCGCCACCGCGTCGCTTGGCGGCTGCGGGCCCGCGCGTGGTTGTCTTCGCCGCCATGATTTGTGGTTTCCGTGCGGCCCGGCCGCGAGTCAAAGATGTTTGCGAAAATCGATTTCGCATATTGTGCGACAGCCACCGCGGTGGCAAGCTGCACAAAAAACAAGAGGAAGCGGAAGGATGCCGATCGACCCCGCGCGCTTGCGCAACTGGCCCATTCCCGACATCGAGCAGAGCTATACGGAACGCGACACCATGTTGTACGCGCTCGGCGTCGGCTATGGCGACGCCCCGCTCGACGCGAAGCAACTGCGTTACGTCTACGAGCAGGATTTGCAAGTGCTGCCGTCGATGTCGGTGGTGCTCGGCTATCCGGGATTCTGGCTCGGCAATGAGGACACCGGCGTCGACTGGCGCAAGGTTCTGCATGGCGAGCAGGGGTTCGAGATTTTCAAGCCGCTGCCGCCGAAGGCGACGGTGGTGGGGCGTTCCCGCGTCACCGGTCTGTTCGACAAGGGCGCCGGCAAGGGCGCCGTGTTGTTGTCAGAGCGCGATGTCGTCGACAAGGCGACCGGCGAACTGCTGTGCCGCCTGACCTCGACCACGATGCTGCGCGGCGACGGCGGGTTCGGCGGCCCTTCGGGGCCGTTGCCGGTGCCGCACGCGCTGCCCGAGCGTGCGCCTGATCTGTCGCTGCGGATCGCGACCTCGCCACGCGCCGCGCTGCTGTATCGGCTGTCCGGCGACTACAATCCGCTGCACGCCGATCCCGAAGTCGCGCGCAAGGCCGGATTCGACAAGCCGATTCTACACGGGCTGTGCAGCTTCGGCGTGGTGTGCCGCGCCTTGGTCGAGCTGTGCTGCGATGGTGATCCGACGCGGCTGACCAAGATGCAGGTGCGGTTCTCATCGCCGGTGTATCCCGGCGAAACCATCGTCACCGAAGTGTGGAACGATGCAGAAGGGCGAGTTTCGTTCCGCGCCAAAGTGGCCGAACGGGATGTCGTTGTGATCAACAACGGTCTCGCCGCGGTTTCGTGACATCGCCCGGATTATTCCGCGTGCAGGAAAACGGTGCGGCTGGCTTCCAGGCTGGTCGCATCGCCGCAACAGCCTCCGCGCGACTGCGCGAGAACGACGCCGTCACAACGTAGGCTGGTAGTTAGGCCGGTGTTTAGAGAGTGACTTTCGGCGAGCATCACGTATAAGTCCGCCGACGCTGCAACAACAACGAACAACAAAGAGGAACGCCCGTGTCCATTTCCCGACGTTCATTCGGAATCGGTGCGACTGGTCTGGTGCTCGGAACGGTCGCAGCGCCCTGGGTTCGCAACGCCAGTGCCGAGCCGGCGCCGATCAAGATCGGCGTGATCAACTCGATGAGCGGTGGTCTGTCGGCCTACGCGCAGGAAGGCAAGCCGGCGTTCGACTACATCATCGACCAGATCAACAAGAACGGCGGCATCAAGAGCAAGGATGGCGCCAAGATTCAGTTGCTGCAGGCCGACGACGCCAGCCAGCCGGCGCGGACCGCGACCGAAGCGCGCCGCCTGATCACCGAAGAAAAGGTGCCGCTGCTCACCGGCACCATCCTCAGCGCCCAGATGCTGGCGCTGACGCCGGTACTCGACGAATTGAAGGTGCCGACGCTGTCGATCTGGGCCGGCGGCGCAAAGTCGAACTACATGTTCTCGCTCGGCTATCCGTATGACCGCGGCTACGCGCAGTCGATGCACGATTTCATCGTGTCGCTGCGTGACAATGACAAGTTCCCGATCAAGACTGCGGTGATGTGCTACTCGAACTACGAGGCCGGCCAGCAGGTCAACAAGTTCCTGGTGGAGAAGCTGAAGGCTAGCGGCATCGAAGTGATCGGCGAAGCGCCGCTCGACACCAAGGCGCAGGACCAGACCTCCGCGATGATCCGCATCCGCTCGCTGAAGCCGGACGTGGTCACCGGGTTGGTGACGCCGCGCGACGGCATTTTGATGCATCAGGCGCGCTATAACCTCAACTACCAGGGCAGCTTGTTCGTCGGCGGCACCGGCGGCTATTCGGACCTGTCGCTGTGGAAGGATCTCGGCCCGGAGATCGGCAAGGCGGTGCTGACGCGCAACCTGTTCGGCATGACCGGCTTCAGCGCCGGCGCCAAGATGGACTCGATGCAGAAGATCATCACCGAGCTGCGCGACGTCGCCAAGCTCGATCGCATCGGTCAGGGCGCGGTTCAATACGCCCAGGGAGCCCGCGTGCTGCAGCAGGTGCTGGAGAATGCCAAGTCGCTGGAGCCGGACGCGCTGCTCGAGGCTTTCAAGGGCTTCAAGATCCCGTTCGGCGATCCGCATCTCTACATCGCCAAGCCGAAGGGCCTACAGTTCGCCGAGGACCGTCTGCTGACCGACGGCTCGGCGATGATGATCCAGTGGATGCCGGATCAGAGCCAAGAGGTCGTGTTCCCGAAGGAGTTCGCACAGGCAGCTCCGCGTCCCAAGAGCTGATCTCGTCGTGGCCCTTCTCGAAGTCGACAACATCAGCAAACGCTTCGGCGGCCTGCTCGCGCTGAACGACGTCTCGTTCGGCGTCGAGAAGGGCGAGATCCTCGGCATTATCGGCCCCAACGGCGCCGGCAAGACGACGCTGTTCGGCGTCGTCTCCGGCTTCATTGCGCCGTCGAGCGGCGACGTCCGGTTCGACGGCCAGCGCATCACCGGCATTTCGCCCGACCGGCTGACGCGCCGCGGCTTGGTGCGCAGCTTCCAGATCGTCCAGACCTTCGCCGACATGACGACGCTGGAGGTCGTCACCACGGCGGCGCTGACCCGGAGGCCGTTGCGGCAGGCGATCGATTATGCAGCCGAGGTGCTCACGCGCGTCGGCCTCGGCGCCAAGCTCGATGAAACGCCGGCGACGCTGTCGCTGCAGGACAAGAAGCTGCTCGAGGTCGCCAAATGCGTCGCGACCGATCCGCAGTGCATCCTGCTCGACGAGGTGATGGCCGGCCTCACCATGGCCGAGACCGAAGCGCCGATGGCGATCATCCGGGAGCTCAACCGCTCCGGCGTCACCATTGTAATGGTCGAGCACGTCATGCCGGTGATCATGCGGATGGCGACTCGGATGGTGGTGATCAATTTCGGCGAGAAGATCGCCGAGGGCACGCCCGACGAGATCATCAAGGACCGCAAGGTGATCGACGCTTACTTCGGAGAGCATCTCGATGCTTGAGGTCGAAGGTCTGGTCGCAGGCTATGGCGGCTCGCCGATCCTGCGCGACGTGTCGCTCAGGCTCGCGTCCGGCGAAATCGTTGGCCTGCTCGGCGCCAACAATGCCGGCAAGACCACGCTGATCAACTGCCTGTCGGGGATCGTGACGCCGATGTCCGGCCGCATCCTGTTCGACGGGCAGGACGTCACCCGCGCCACGGCGCGCGAGCGCGTCGAACTCGGTATCATCCAGGTGCCCGAAGGGCGGCTGGTGTTTCCGGAGATGAGCGTGCGCGAGAATCTGCTGCTCGGCGGATTCTGCGACCGCGCCCGGCCGCATCGTCCGGCGCAGATGGAAAAGGTGCTGGATCTGTTCCCGCGGCTGAAGGAGCGGCTGACACAGGCGGCCGGCACGCTGTCCGGCGGCGAGCAGCAGATGCTGGCGATCGGCCGCGGGTTGATGGCGGAAGCGCGCATCCTGATGCTGGACGAGCCCTCGCTCGGCCTGTCGCCGCTGTTCGTTCAATACATCTTCGAGATCATCGACCAGTTGCACCAGAGCGGTCTCACCATGCTGCTGGTCGAGCAGAACCTCAATCTGACGCTTCGCCATGCGCAGCGCTGCTACGTGCTCGAACGCGGCCAGGTCGCGGTCGAGGGCGCGGCCGATTTGGTCAGGGACGATCCGCGCACGCGGCAGGCCTATCTGGGCCTGTGAACGGAGACGGCAAGTGAGCGAATTCTGGCAGGCCTTGGCGCAAGGCGTTCTGATCGGAAGCACCTACGGGCTGCTCGCGCTGGGCATGGGCCTGGTGTACGGCGTATCCGGCATCGTCAACTTCGCCCATGGCGATTTCATCTCCCTGGCGATGTTCATGGCGCTGGCGTTGTTCTCGGCGTTCGCGCTCGATCCTTACGTCTCGGCGCTGATCACCATTCCGGTGATGGCGCTGATCGGCGGGCTGGTCTATCGCTATCTGTTACGTCCGATGGCCGGGCACCAGTTTCTGATGATCGTGCAGCTCACGCTGGGTCTCAGCCTGGTGCTGCAGAACGGCATCCTGATGGTGTTCGGCGGTCAGCCGGCGCGCACGCCGTCGATCGTCGAATCCAAGCTGATCATCCTCGGCGACGTCGTGCTGCGGTTGCCGCATCTGATCGCATGTGCGGTCGCATTCGCGATGGCGATCGGGCTTTACGTGATGCTGCGCTCGACCGATTTCGGCCGCTCGATCCGTGCGGTGCATCAGAACGCGCGTGCCGCGGCGCTGATGGGGGTCGACGTCGGCCGCGTCCAGGTCGTCACCTTCGCGATTGGCGTCGCGATCCTCGCCGTCGCCGCGGCGCTGCTGCTGCCGGGCACGCCGATCACCCCGACCCAAGGCCTTCAGTACACCGTGATCACGCTGCTCGTTGTGGTGCTCGGCGGCATGACCAATTTCGTCAGCATCATGCTCAGCGGCCTGGTGATCGGCATCTCTGAGGCGTTCGGCCAGATCTACGTGTCGGATACGCTCGGCCGTCTGGTGCCTTACGCGATCTTCGTGCTGATCATGCTGTTCCGGCCGCAGGGCCTGACCTGGAGGACGTCATGATCGGCAAGGGCTTCTACCAGACCCTGGCGTCGCCGTGGCTGTGGGGCATTCTGGTTCTCGCGGCCTGCCTGCCGCTGGCGCTGAACAGCTACCATCTCCACCTTCTGACCCTGGCGCTGGTCTATGTGGCGCTGGCATCGGCCTGGAACATCGTCGGCGGCATGGCCGGTCAGGTGTCGCTGGCGCACAGCCTGTTCATCGGCATCGGCGCGATGCTGTCGACCGCGCTGCTGGTCAAGTTCGGCATCAACATGTGGGCCGGGCTGGTGATCTCCGCGGCGATCGCCGGCGCACTCGGCGCCATGATCGCCTGGATCGACTTCCGCTTTCAGCTCGGCCATCTCTCCTTCGTGCTGATCACGCTGGCATTCGCCGAGATGGGCGCGATCATCGTCGAAGGCTGGGAATTCCTCGGCGGCGCCTCAGGCTTGCTGCTGCCGCGTGACACCGGCGATTTCTGGGCGTTCCAATTCGGCGGCGGACGCGGTGCGTTCTGGGTGATGCTGGGACTGGCGGCCGCTGTGGTGCTGGTCAACGTCGCGATCCTCAATGCGCCGCTCGGCTATTATCTGCGCACCATCCGCGACAATGAGAAGGCCGCGCAGGCGATCGGCGTCAACGTGCTGCGCCACAAGATCACCGCGATGACGATCTCGGCGGTGCTGACCTCGATCGTCGGCACCTGTTATGTGCGCTATCTGACGTTTGCCGATCCATATCTGCTGGCGACTCCGACGATCACCATCGAGATCGTGCTGTTCGCCACCGTGGGCGGGCTCGGCCGCGCGTTCGGCCCGGCGCTAGGTGCGCTGCTGCTGGTGCCGCTCGGCGAGGTGCTGCGCGGCCAACTCGGCGGTGCGGTGCCGGGCCTGCACTACTTCATCTACGGCGTCGTCGTGATCGTGGTGATCCTCGTCACGCCGCGCGGCCTGCTGCCGCTCGCCGAACGGGCGTGGCGCAGCTTGCGCCGCCGCGGCCCGGAGCCGCGGCCGGCTTCAGCGTCTTAAGCCAGCCATCAACGGCCGGGAGCGACTACGCTCCCGGCGCCAGTGCTGCCCCCGCATCGCGGCGGCGAGCCGCGCGCGTCAGCTTGAAGCCTTCGATCAGGCCGTAGATCGCGGGGATCACGATCAGCGTCAGCAGTGTCGACGACACCATGCCGCCGATCATCGGCACGGCGATCCGCTGCATGATCTCGGACCCTGTGCCGCTGCTCCACAGGATCGGCAGCAGGCCGGCCATGATTGCCACCACCGTCATCATCTTCGGCCGGACGCGCTCGACCGCGCCCTCCATGATCGCGTCCTGCAGATCGCGCGGCGTCAACCGCTTGCCTTCTGCGGCGCATCGCGCTTTGGCGGCGGCCAGGGCGTGGTCGAGATAGATCAGCATCACCACACCGGTCTCGGCTGCGACGCCGGCCAGCGCGATGAAGCCGACCGCGACTGCGACCGACAGATTGAAGCCGAGCGCCCACATCAGCCACAGCCCGCCGACCAGCGCGAACGGCAGTGACAGCATCACGATCAGCGTTTCGGTCAGCGATCGGAAGTTGAGGTACAGCAGCAGGAAGATGATCGCGAGCGTGAGCGGCACCACGATCTTCAGCCGTGCGGTGGCGCGTTCGAGATATTCGTACTGCCCGCTCCAGGTCACATAGGTGCCGGGCGGGAAGCTGACGCCGGCCTGCACCGCCTGCTTGGCGTCGGCGACGTAGCCGCCGAGATCGCGGTCGCGGATGTCGACATAGATGTAGGTCGCGAGCTGGCCGTTCTCGGTGCGGATCGAGGTTGGGCCGCGCGCCGGCTGCACCGTCGCCACCTCGCCGAGCGGCACGGCGCCGCCGGCCGGTAGCGGCACCAGCACGTCGCGGGCAATTCCTTGCGGATCGTCGCGCAGCTCGCGTGGATAGCGCATGTTGACGGTGAAGCGCTGCCGGCCTTCCACCGTCGTGGTCACGGTTTGGCCGCCGAGCGCAGTGGCAATGGTGTCCTGCACGTCCTGGATCGCGAGGCCGTAGCGTGCGAGAGCCGTTCGATCCGGAACGATCTCCAGGTAATAGCCGCCGATGGCGCGTTCGGCATAGGCCGAGGAGGTGCCGGGGACGGTCTTCAGCGCGTGCTCGACCTGTTTGGCGAGGCGGTCGATCTCGACCAGATCGGTACCGATCACTTTGACGCCCACCGGCGTGCGGATGCCAGTCGACAGCATGTCGATCCGCGCCTTGATCGGCATTGTCCAGGCATTGGAGACGCCGGGGAATTGCAGCGCCTTGTCCATCTCGGCAATCAGCCCGTCGGTGGTCAGACCCGGTCGCCATTCTGCTTTCGGCTTGAGGTTGATCACCGTCTCGAACATTTCGGTCGGCGCCGGATCGGTCGCAGTCGAAGCGCGGCCGGCCTTGCCGTACACCGAGGCGACCTCGGGGAAGCCGCGGATGATGCGATCCTGCATCTGCAGCAGCTCGGCCGCCTTGGTGATCGACAGGCCGGGCAGGGTGGTCGGCATGTAGAGCAGCGTGCCTTCGTCGAGCGCGGGCATGAACTCGGTGCCGAGTTGGCGCGCCGGCCAAATCGAGACGCCGAGCACCACCAGCGCCAGCACCATCACCAGCGTCTTGGCGCGCAGCACGCCGCGGATCACCGGACGATAGATCCAGATCAGCGCCCGGTTGATGATGTTGCGATGCTCAGGGACGATCTTGCCGCGGACGAAGATCACCATCAGGGCCGGCACCAGCGTCACCGACAGCAGCGCCGCTGCCGCCATCGCGAACGTCTTGGTGAAGGCGAGCGGTCCGAACAGCCGGCCCTCCTGCGATTCCAACGTGAAGATCGGCAGGAACGACACGGTGATGATCAAGAGGCTGAAGAACAGCGCCGGTCCGACCTCGGAGGCGGCCTCGATCAGGATCGCGACGCGTGATTTGCCCGGCTCGGCGCGCTCCAGGTGCTTATGGGCGTTCTCGATCATCACGATCGCGGCGTCGACCATGGCGCCGATGGCGATCGCGATGCCGCCGAGGCTCATGATGTTGGAGCCGAGGCCGAGCAGCTTCATTGCGGCGAAGGCCATCAGCACGCCGATCGGCAGCATCAGGATCGCCACCAGCGCGCTGCGGACGTGCAGGAGGAAGATGATGCACACCGCGGCGACCACCAGGCTCTCTTCGAGCAGCGTGTGCTTCAGCGTATCGATGGCGCTGTAGATCAGCGTCGAACGGTCATACACCGGCACGATCTCGACCGATTTCGGCAGGCTGCTGGCGATCTCCTGGAAGCGTTTCTTGACGTGCTCGATCACATCGAGCGCGTTGACGCCGAAGCGCTGCAGCACGATGCCGCTCGCGACTTCGCCTTCGCCGTTGAGCTCGGCGATGCCGCGGCGCTCATCGGGGCCGAGCTCGACACGCGCCACATCCTTCAGCAGCACCGGTGTGCCGCCGCTGGCCTTCAGCACGATGTTGCCGAGGTCGTTGATGTCCTTGATGTAGCCCTTGCCGCGGATGACGTATTCGAACTCCGACAGTTCGACGGTGCGGCCACCGACATCGGCATTCGAGGCGCGGATCGCCTCGCGCATCCGCGCCATGGTGATGCCGCGGTCACGCATCCGCTGCGGATCTAGCACCACATTGTACTGCTTGACGAAGCCACCGATGCTCGCGACCTCGGCAACGCCTTCGGCCTTGGCCAGCGCAAACCGCAAATTCCAGTCCTGGATGGTGCGGGTGTCTGCAAGGTTCAGCTGTTTCGACATCACCGCGTACTGATAGACCCAGCCGACGCCGGTGGCGTCCGGGCCGATGCTCGGCGCGACGCCTGCCGGCAGGCGTGACGCGGCGCCGTTGAGGAATTCCAGCACCCGCGACCGCGCCCAGTAGATGTCGGTGCCGTCCTCGAAGATTACATAGACGAACGACACGCCGAAGAACGAGAAGCCGCGCACCACCTTCGACTTCGGCACCGTCAGCATCGCGGTGGTCAGCGGATAGGTGACCTGATCCTCGATTACCTGCGGCGCCTGCCCGGGATATTCGGTGTAGACGACGACCTGGGTGTCGGAGAGATCCGGAATGGCGTCGAGCGGCAGATGCAGCAGGGCGTAGAGGCCCGCAGCCGCTGCGAAGCCGGTGCCGAACAGCACCAGCAACAGGTTGCGTGCCGACCAGGCGATGATCCGGGCAATCATGGCTGGGCTCCGGCGTGGTCGTGTGCGTGATTGTGAGACGACGCCTGCGGCTCGTTGGTGGGGGCGTTCGCTCCGTCGGCAAAGCCCTTTAGCGCGGCCTTCAGATTGCTCTCGGAGTCGATCAGGAAGTTGGCGGAGGTGACCACTGCCTCGCCTTCGTCGATGCCGTGTTTGACCTCGACGACGCCGTCGCCGCGGCGTCCGAGCGTCACCGTCCGCGGCTCGAACCGGCCGTCGCCCTTGTCCACCAGCACGATGCGGCGGCTGCCATTATCAAGCACGGCGGAAGTGGGGATCGTCAGCGCCGGTGCATTGCCGGCGATGTCAATCTCGGCATCGACATACATGTCCGGCAGCAGCTTCAGGTCCGGGTTTGCCAGCTCGACGCGCAGTCGCGTGGTGCGGGTGTCGCGATTGACTTGCGGATAGATCACCGCAATCGTTCCGGACAGCGCGCGATCCGGGAAGGCGCGCGCCCGGATCGTTACCTTCTGGCCGACAGCGAGAGAGCCGAGATCGCGTTCAGCGACGTCGACCAGCGCCCACACCGTCGAGATGTCAGCGATCCGAAACAGCACATCGCCGACATTGGCGCGCATACCGTCGATTGCATTGCGCTCCAGCACGATGCCGTCGCGCGGCGCGCGCCATTGCACCGTCACCGGCGCGGTCCGCGTCCGTTCCAATTCGGCGATGGTCTCGTCGGGCACGTCGAGATTAACCAGCCGCTGCCGCGAGCCGCGGCCGAACGCTTCGATCGTGCTGGTGGTCTTCGAGTTGATGGTCGACAGATATTCGGCTGCAGCCGACGCGATTGCCGAGCTGTAGATCTGCATCAGCGGCTGCCCGGCCTTGACGAAGCTGCCGGTGGTGACGTCGGCGATCTTCTCGACGAAGCTCTCGCTGCGCATCGCGATCACCGAGACGCGGCGCTCGTCGAGCTGGATCACGCCCGGCGCCTTCACCATCACATGCAGGGCGCGGCGTTCGGCGGACTCGGATTTGACGCCGCTGCGCTGGATCTTGCCGGGCGACAGCTTCACCGTGCCATCCGCACTGTCTTCGCCCTCATAGACGGGGACGTAGTCCATCCCCATCGAGTCCTTCTTCGGCACCTTCGAGATGTCGGGCAGCCCCATCGGATTGCGGTAGTACAGGATCTTGCGGGTGGGATCGGCCGCGGGCTTCGGCGCCGGCTGCGCAGAGGGCTCGTCGGCCTCATACACCGGCAGATAAGCGCGGCCTTGCGCATCGGCCTTCGGCACCGCCGACCAGCGCGGCGCGCCGGATGAATCGCGGTAGTACAGCGGCGATCGCTCGTCAGCCGCGGCAGGCGACGCGAGACAGAGTCCAATCAGAAACAGCAGTGAGGGTCGCAGCTTGGTCATGACGTGCACCGTCGCGCGCCGCGAGGGCGCATCCGAATTCGGGAGATGTGAAGGACGGCGGCGCCGCGGCTGCGGCGCCGCGCTGGCCTATTTGAACGCCTTGACGATCACCTTGCCGGTGACGGTCTCAGGCTCGCCCTGGACCTTCGCCGACAGCGTGATCTGGTAGCGGCCGGCCATCGGCAGGTCGGTCTTGAAGGCGTAGACGCCGGGCTCCGGCGACGGCAGCGCCGTCACCGGCGACACCATGTCGGCCATGTTGTCCGGCGCCATGTCGACGCGGGTCTTGAAGATCACCGCGCCTTCCACCGGCTTGCCGGTGGTCTTGTGGGTGAGGCGGATCGCGACGGTGACGTCGTCGCCCTTCTTCATCTCGGGGGTCTTGGGCTCGAAGGCGTAGTCACCCGCGCCGGCCATTGTGGCGGTCGCAAACAGGGTGAGCGCGGCGGCGCAGGCCGCTGCGGTGCTGAATTTCGCAGTCATTATGATCTCCAAACGCGTCTGATCTCGTGCTGCGGGCGAACGGCACGCAGCATTTATCGGCGCGGGCGAAAAGCTCGCGCGGCGGTCAGCGAGAGATCAGACGCGAGGAGGCCGGAACGGCGGGCTGCCGGCGTGGTCCGGCACGAACAGGTCGGCCGGGGGGAACACCGTGCCGGCGCGTTGGGCGATGAACTTCACCGGCACCGTAGCCACCGGCGAGAAGCCGACCGAGGCGCCGACGCAGCAGAACCCGAGCGGGCACTTGGCCGGATGTTTCGGCAGGGAGGGCGTTACTGGCGCTGCATCGGCGGTGGCGCCGTGGCAAGATTCGACGGCGGCGGCGGGCTGGGTGCCAGCGTGATGCTCGTGGTGCTGGACGTGCTGCGCGGCTTCCACCGGTCCGGTAGGCAGCATGACGGCCGACGCCGAGCCGACCGGCAAAGCTGCCAGCGACAACGCCATCATCAGCGCCAAGATTGTCCGGAGCAGTCGCATCCCGCTTTCAGCTCGCCAAGGGCTATCGGTCCTCCGATAGCACGACGTCAGAGGTAAGACTTGTCACGCGTCAATTTCAAGACCGACGCTTATGGAAGGTGCGACGGTCTCGATTTTGATCAGTATACCCCTATAGGGTATCCAGGCGCAAGGGTGCCGTTTCGGCCACGGGGCTGGGCGCGCGCCGGGCGCCGCATCGAGGCCTTCCTGGTGCGGTGACACCTGTCCGTCGCCTGCTGCCGGCCCTGCAGTGGCCGCCGGGCCACAATTCCACATCCATCTAAAGAATTATTCTCGTGGCGGGAAGGAACTCATTCTTCGGCAGCCGCCTTCAAGAAAATTCACTGCTAATCGCCAGGGCTGAATCGACAGCAATGAGTTGAGTGCATCTGTTAGTAGAAATCTATTCTATTAGTTGTGTGGTTGGCGACAGATCGCTGACATGGACACAACTCAAATCTTCTCCTATTCCGCGAAGGTGGTCCATTTGAGCGACGCGCCGGCACTTGGGTGCCGCGGCGCCGAGGGTAGTGATTCATGACTGAAGATACCGAAGTCCGCAGGACGCTCGCTGAAGGTGCTGCGCGCCAACTCGCCAACGCGACCAAGACCCGCGCGCAATGGGGCGGCATCTCACCGCGCTGGCTGGTGCCGCTATTGCAATGGACTCCGGTCGAGGCTGGCATCTTCCGTCTCAATCGCGTCAAGGAAACGCGCGGCGCGACCGCATCTGCCTCGTTCGATGTTGAATGCAGCCCGCGGCGCGACCGCGATCCGGATCTGCCGGAGACCTTCGTCGACTACGAGGAGCATCCGCGCGAGTACTTTCTCAACGCGGTGACGACCGTGCTCGACGTCCAGACCCGCGTGTCCGACCTCTACAGCCATCCGTTCGATCAGATCCAGGAGCAACTCCGGCTGCTGATCGAGAAGGTCAAGGAGCGCCAGGAAGGCGAACTGATCAACAACGCCGAGTATGGCCTGCTCGCCAACACCGCGCCGTCGCAGCGGATTTCGACCCGGAAGGGCCCGCCGACCCCGGACGATCTCGACGAACTGATCACCAAGGTCTGGAAGGAGCCGGCGTTCTTCCTGGCGCATCCGCGCGCGATCGCTGCGTTCGGGCGCGAGTGCACCCGCCGCGGCGTGCCGCCGCCGACCATCAACATGTTCGGCTCGCCGTTCCTCACCTGGCGCGGGCTGCCGCTGGTGCCGTCCGACAAGGTGCCGTTCGACGAAGCTGGCCGCACCAAGATCCTGCTGCTGCGCACCGGCGAGAAGAAGCAGGGCGTGGTTGGCCTGTTCCAGCCCGGCGTGCCCGGCGAAGTGGCGCCGAGCCTGTCGGTGCGGTTCATGGGCATCAACCGCAAGGCGATCGCCTCGTATCTGATCTCGCTGTACTGCTCGCTGGCGGTGCTGACCGAGGACGCGCTCGGTGTGCTCGATGACGTCGAGGTCGGTACGTATCATGAGTACACCTGAGCCGACTATGCCGCATCCGGGCTCTGCGGCTCTGCCGCAAGGCGGAGCGCTGCCGCATCCGGCGTCGCTGGAGCAGGCGTCCGCCGCAGCGGTCGGTGCACCGGATGTCGCCTCGATCGCGCGGCTGGCCAACGCGTTTTTCTCAGCTTTGCCGACCGGGGCGGTGCCGGAGCCCGGTGCGGCGCTCGGCTCGGCGCCACTGTTTGCCGCCGAGCCGCTGCACAATGCGATTCCAGGCACGCCGGCGCTATCGCCCTCCTATAAGCCGAACCACAATCCCGGCGCGGCCTCGCCGATCCCCACCGTGGGCGCGGCGCGGCCGTCGGCACCGATCTTCGCGCTCGATCCTAATCTGGCGCCGGAGCCGACCACGGCGGTTGGCTCGTTGCCGCAGGAGCTGAAGGTGCCGCTCGCGGCTCCGCCGGTGGCGCCGCCGCCTCCGTCTGCACCGGCGGTACAGCCGGTGTTCGCGCGCGACACTGATCTGGCTGCGCTGCCCGGCCGGCTGGACGAATCCCGCAGCTTCGTGCCGCGCACTGCATTGCCGAGCGCGGGGCCATTCGGTGCCGACGCCGCGGCGACGGCAGCGCCGTTGTACTTTCTCGCCGACTATCCGGCCCTGGCCCATGCGACGCCGGCATCAGCCGCGCCGCCCCGTGTCGAGACCTTCGACCTCACCGGGCTGGCGCCGCAGCATCGCCCCGACGTTCATGTGCTCGATCTGTCCGGTGCACGGCCGTTCGACGCCAACGTCTTCAAGCGTGATTTCCCGATCCTGCGCGAGACCGTCAATGGTCGGCCGCTGGTGTGGCTCGACAACGGCGCCACGACGCAGAAGCCACAATGCGTGATCGATCGGCTGGTGCATTTCTACACGCACGAGAACTCCAACATCCATCGTGCCGCCCACACGCTGGCGGCACGGTCGACCGATGCCTATGAGGCGGCCCGCGACAAGGTGCGCGGCTTCATCAACGCGCCCTCGGTGAAGGATATCGTGTTCGTGCGCGGCGCCACCGAGGCGATCAACCTCGTGGCGCAGGCCTGGGGCCGCCGCAATGTCGGCGAAGGCGACGAGATCGTGGTGTCGCATCTCGAGCACCACGCCAACATCGTGCCGTGGCAGCAGCTCGCCGCCGAGAAGGGCGCTCGCTTGCGCGTTGCGCCGGTCGACGATCACGGCGAGATCCTGCTCGACGAATACGAAAAGCTGCTCGGGCCGAAGACCAAGATCGTCGCGTTCACGCAAGTCTCCAACGCGCTCGGCACGGTCACCCCGGTCGCGGAGATGACCGCGCTGGCGCACCGATACGGAGCCAAGGTGTTGGTCGACGGCGCCCAAGGCGTCTGCCATATGCCGGTCGACGTCCAGGCGCTGGATGTCGATTTCTACGCCTTCTCCGGTCACAAGATGTTCGCGCCGACCGGCATCGGCGTGCTGTACGGCAAGGCCGATGTCCTCGAAGCGATGCCGCCGTGGCAGGGCGGCGGCAACATGATCGCTGACGTCACGTTCGAGAAGACGATCTTCCAGGGGCCGCCGGATCGGTTCGAAGCCGGCACCGGCAATATCGCCGATGCGGTCGGGCTCGGCGCAGCGATCGATTACTTGACCCGCATTGGCATGGCCAACATTGCGGCGCACGAGCACGAACTGCTCGCCTATGGCACCGAGCACCTGCTGACGGTGCCGGGCCTCAAGCTGATCGGCACCGCGCGCGAGAAGGCCGGCATCCTGTCGTTCGTGCTCGACGGTTGCCGAAGCGAGGATGTCGGTAAGGCGCTCGACCGCGAAGGCATCGCAGTTCGAGCCGGCCATCATTGCGCCCAGCCGATCCTGCGCCGGTTCGGGCTGGAAAGCACGGTGCGGCCGTCGCTCGCCCTTTACAACACCCATGACGACATCGACGCGCTGGTCGACGCATTGCGGCGATTGCAGAGTGGACGAGGTGTGCGAGCGTGATGGTCGTTGACCGAACGAAGCACTCATCAGGCTCGTCATTGCGAGCGGAGCGAAGCAATCCAGTGCCCTGTACGGAGCTGGATTGCCTCGTCGCTTCGCTCCTCGCAATGACGCGTGGACAGGTTGAAACGCACGTTACAACTACTCACCGGAGCTGACCCTGCATGTCGCAATCCGCCGAGCCCCGTGTCGTCACTGAGCCAGCATGGGACCTCGGCGAGATCGTCGCCGAACTCGCAGGGCTCCGCGCCATCTCTCAGCGGCGGCGCTATCGCGGCCGGTCGCTGCCGGAGTTGCCGTCGCGCGAAGCGGTCGCCGGTATCGTCGATGCTTTGGTGGCGGCGCTGTATCCGCGTCACTTCGGGCCGGCTGGCCTGTCTGAAGACAGCCTCGACATCTATGTCGCCGACACCATCGAGCAGGCGCTGCGCCGGCTGCGCCGCGAGGTCGGGCGCGAATTGCGCCTTGCCGATCTCGACGGCACCGCGAAGCCCGGCGAGATCGAACAGCAGGCGCTGACCATCGCGGCGGATTTCGCCCACGACCTGCCGCGCATCCGTGCGTTGCTCGACAGCGATATCCGCGCCGCGTTCGATGGCGATCCGGCAGCGAAGAGCCTCGACGAAGTGGTGTTCTGCTATCCGGGCGTCGCCGCGATGATCCGGCATCGCATCGCGCACCGGCTCTACGTGCTCGGCGTGCCCATGCTGGCGCGGATCGTCGCCGAGATCGCCCATGCGCAGACCGGCATCGACATCCATCCCGGCGCGACCATCGGCGAGAGCTTCTTCATCGATCACGGCACCGGCGTGGTGATCGGCGAGACCGCGCGGATCGGCAAGCGGGTGCGGCTGTACCAGGCGGTGACGCTCGGGGCCAAGCGGTTCGAGACCGATGAGCACGGCCGCATCGTCAAGGGCGGTGACCGGCATCCAATCATCGAGGACGAGGTCGTGATCTATGCCGGCGCCACGGTGCTCGGGCGGGTGACGATCGGGCAGGGCTCGTCGATCGGCGGCGGCGTCTGGCTGACGCGCGACGTGCCGCCGAACAGCGTCATCACCCAGGCCAAGGCGCGGTACGACGCCTTTGAGGACGGTGGCGGTATCTGAGGCTGCGCACCTGCGAAAGAATTTTCTCTCGTTTGGCGCTTTCTGGTCAGATCTTGGTCGCGATTTACTGTCAGCGCGACCGACGCGTTGTTTTTATTCTCCAGGCATTGCGATGCGGGAGGCCGGCCGGTAGTCGATAGGGAACGCCGCCACGCGGGCGGCCACCTGGAATCGATGAACGAGCCCATTATGAATGCTCCCTGGCAACCGCCCGCGGGAGAGAGCCCCGCCTTTGTATCGTCGCAGCCGACGACCGGTATCCTGATCGACCGTGTCCGCAAGGTGTATCCGGCGCGGAAGAGCAGCGCCGAAGTGGTCGCCCTCGACGACATCAGCCTGACCGTGCCGAAAGGCTCGATCCTCGGCGTGATCGGCCGGAGCGGTGCCGGCAAGTCGACGCTGATCCGGTTGATCAACGGCCTCGACAAGCCGTCGAGCGGTCGCGTCGTCGTCAACGGCGTCGAAATCACCGCGCTGTCCGAACGCGATCTGCGCACC
This sequence comes from Rhodopseudomonas sp. P1, assembly GCF_039642825.1. Classification (NCBI taxonomy): domain Bacteria; kingdom Pseudomonadati; phylum Pseudomonadota; class Alphaproteobacteria; order Hyphomicrobiales; family Nitrobacteraceae; genus Rhodopseudomonas; species Rhodopseudomonas sp. P1. The sequence goes on from NZ_CP088006.1 coordinate 1,507,253, forward strand.
GCGCGGCGCTCGATCGGCATGGTGTTTCAGCATTTCAACCTGCTGTCGTCGCGCACCGCGTTCGGCAACGTCGCACTGCCGCTCGAGATCGCCGGCACGCCCAAAGCCGAGATCGAAAAGCGCGTGCTGCCGCTCTTGGACATGGTCGGGCTCGCCGACAAGCGCGACCGCTTTCCGGCGGAGCTGTCCGGCGGTCAGAAGCAGCGCGTCGGCATTGCGCGCGCGCTCGCGACCGAACCCTCGGTGCTTCTGTCGGACGAAGCCACATCGGCGCTCGATCCGGAAACCACCGATCAGATCCTCGAGCTGTTGAAGCAGATCAATCGCGATCTGCATCTTACCATCCTGTTCATCACCCACGAGATGGCGGTGGTGAAAGCGCTGGCCGACCGCGTCGCGGTGATCGAAGGCGGCCGGATCGTCGAGGACGGCGCAACCTTCGACGTGTTCGCCACCCCGCGCCATGAGGTGACGCGGCGGTTCGTCTCGTCGGTGACCGGCAGCGGCGCGCCGGATTGGCTCTTGGAAAAGCTGCAGCCGCAGCAGCCGCCGGGCGGCCAGGCGGTGCTACGCATCACCTTCAAGGGCAGCGACGCCAACCAGCCGCTGCTGTCGCGGGTGTCGCGCGATCTCGGCGTCAATCTCAACATTCTCTCGGGTCAGGTCGAGATGATCGCCGGCCATCCGTTCGGCACGCTGATCGTGTCGCTCGACGCTGGTCCCGACGTGCTGCGCCAGGTGATCGCGCAACTGTCGGCGGGCAACAATCTGGTGGAGCAGCTCGGCTATGTCGCCTGAACTCATTCGCATGATTGCGTCGTCGACGCTCGACACCCTCTATATGGTCGGCTTGGCGGGGCTGTTTGGCACGCTGATCGGTCTGCCGCTCGGTATCTTCCTCGCCACCTCTCAGGCCGGCGAGCTGTTTGCCGCGCCGATCGCCAATCGCCTGATCGGCGTCGTCGTCAACGCGACGCGCTCGACGCCGTTCATCATCCTGGTGGTGGCGATCGTGCCGCTGACCCGGCTGATCGCCGGCACCTCGATCGGCACCGCGGCGGCGACCGTGCCGCTGACGATCGCTGCGATTCCATTCATCGCTCGCGTGATCGAAGCGGCGATCCGCGAGGTCGATCACGGCCTGATCGAAGCCGCGCGTGCGTTCGGCGCCAGCCCGCTGCAGATCGTCCGCAAGGTGCTGCTGCCCGAAGCGATGCCGGCGGTGACGATGGCGCTGACGCTCACCATCGTCAGCCTGCTCGGCTATTCGGCGATGGTCGGTGCCGTCGGCGGTGGCGGCCTCGGCGACCTCGGCATTCGCTACGGCTATCAGCGCTTCATGCCGGAGGTGATGCTGACCGTGGTGCTGGTGCTGATCGCGCTGGTGCAGGGCGTGCAGACACTTGGCGACACGCTGGCGCGCAAGCTCGATAAGCGCCGCATCCGCCGTCACTAATTTTCGCTGTTCAGACCAGGAGTATTCGAATGCGCCGTCTTGCCGTCTCCCTGATCGCGCTGGCTTTCGCCGGCGCTGCCCATGCCGAAACCATCCGTGTCGGCGTCACCGCCGGCCCGCATGCCGAGATCATCGACGTGGTCAAGAAGGTCGCCGCCGAGCGCGGCCTCGACATCAAGCCTGTCGAGTTCACCGACTACGTGGTGCCGAACCAAGCGCTGGCGCAGAAGGAACTCGAGGCCAATTCGTTTCAGCACGAGCCCTATCTGAAGGCGCAGGTCGCCAAGACCGGCTGGAAGATCGTCAAGGTCGCCAACACCATCGCGTCGCCGCAGGGCGTGTACTCGGTCAAGGTCAAGACGCTCGCCGATCTCAAGCAGGGCGCAACCGTGGCGATCGCCAACGATCCGTCCAACGGTGCGCGCGGCCTGCAGATCCTGGCGCTGCATGGCTTGATCAAGCTGAAGGAGGGCGTCGGCGCCACCGCGACCGTCGCCGACATCATCGACAATCCGAAGAAGCTGAAATTCGTCGAACTCGACGCCGCGCAGCTGCCGCGCTCGTTGCAGGACGTCGATCTGGTCTCGATCAACAACAACTACGCGGTGCAGGCCGGTCTCGATCCGTCCAAGGACGCGCTCGCCCGTGAGAACGTCGAAGGCCCCTGGGTCAATATCATCGCGGTGCGCGAAGAGGATAAGGACAAGCCCTGGGTCAAGCAGCTGATCGACGCCTATCACTCCGACCCGGTCAAGCAGTTCGTCGAAACCCGCTTCAAGGGCACGTACATTCCGGCGTGGTGAGTTGGATAGAATTGCGCGCAAACCACAGAGACCACCGACATCCCCCGCGAAAGCGGGGGATCTAGTATTTCAGGTGCTTCAGTGATTGATGCGAAGTGCTGCAATAGCAACTCTCTGGGATACTGGGTCGCCCGCTTTCGCGGGCGATGACGGCAGGGGTCGGCATGCGCGCCTGCTTCGCTGGTTAATCACGTCCTCTCCCCCTCATTGCGAGCGCAGCGAAGCAATCCATAAAGTCTCGTGTACGGAGCTGGATTGCTTCGTCGGCTTCGCCCCTCGCAATGACGGTGCGGAGAGGCGCGGCGGAACGCTGACGCTCCGCCGCCCGGCCTAAGTCGTCCGCCTGTCCTCAGTCCTCTTCCTCAGCTCCACACCCCGCTGCGCCGGTCCTCGACCCGCTTGGCCTTGTGCGTGGCGCGCGGCAGGGTGTCGGGCTTCAGCACCGAGACCGCGGCCGAGACGCCGGTGATGGCCTTGAGCTTGCGTTCGAACCGGTCGGCGAGCGTGTGAGTCTCGCCGTTGTAGCCGTGGATGTGCTCGACCTCGACGGTGAGACGATCGAGGTGATCGATCCGGTCGACCACCAACCGATATTCGCCGGTCAGCTCATGATCCTGCCGCGCTACGGCTTCGACGTCGCTCGGGAACAGGTTGACGCCCTTGATGATCAGCATGTCGTCGCGTCGGCCGTGGACACCGTTGAGTCGGATCGCGGTGCGGCCGCAGCGGCACGGCTCCGGATTGAAGCTGACGATGTCGCCGGTGCGGAAACGGATCATCGGCCGCGCGGTCTTTTGCAGCGTGGTCAGCACCATCTCGCCGCGGTCGCCGGGCTTCACCGGCTCGCCGCTGTCGGGATCGATCACTTCAACCAGGATGTGATCTTCGGCCCAGTGCAGCCCTTCCTTCTGCTCGCACATCCCGGCGCAGGAGCCGAAGATGTCGGACAGGCCGTAATAGTCGTACACCGACGCACCCCATAGTTGCTCGATGCGGTTGCGGGTCTCGGGGATCGAGCCGCCGGGCTCGCCAGCCACGAAGATCCGGCGCACGGCCAGATCCTTGCGGAGATCGTAGCCTTCCTTGATCGCGGTCTCGCCGAGGTACCAGGCGTAAGACGGTGTGGTCCAGATCACCGTGGCCTGGAACTGGCGAAGGATCTGCAGCAGCCGGTCGGACGGAATGGTGCCGGCGTGGATCGTCAGCGCGCCGAGCTTCTGCGCACCGAGCACGCACGGACCGCCGATGAACAGCGAGAAGTTCAGCGAATGCACGTAGCGATCGCTTGGCCGCATTCCGGACGACCAGAACTGCCGTGCCTCATAGTCGATCCAGCCGTCGAAGTCAGACTGCGTGAACGGCGAGGCGGTCGGCACGCCGGTCGAGCCGGACGATGCGGAGATATAGACGATGTCGCGCTCCGGCACTGCGACGAGATCGCCGAACGGCGGCACTGCGATTTGGCGGTCACGCAGCGTGCGCTTGTCGATGAACGGAAAACGGCGGATGTCGTCGAGCGATTTGATCTGGCAGGGCGAAACCTTCGCGGCGTCGAACGCGGCGCGATAGGCCGGCGAGCCCGCATAGGCATGGGCGACGTGCTTTTGCAGCAGCGACAGTTTCAGCGCGTCCCAGTCGGCGCGCGATTGGGTTTCGAGCTTGGCGTCCCAATACGGCCGCTCGTCGGAAGTCGTGGTCATGTGCAGTGTTCCTGAATGCCGACGACCGGCCGCAGGGCGGCCGGTCGCGTTGTCGATGACAGAAATGGCGTGGATCGTCGTCGCGGCGGCCGGTCTCACCAGGTGGTGAGAATGGTGCCGTTGAAGCGCTTTTCGGTGAAGGCCTTCACCTCCGGCGAGCGATAGATCTCGACGAACTTCTTCAGCGTGGCGTTGTCCTTGTTCTTGGCGCGGACCGCGAACACCAGGTTCCAGTTGGTGTCGGCGCCCTCGAGCAGCAGCGCGCTCTTCGGATCGAGGCCGGCGCTCAGCGCGTAGTTGAGATTGACCGCCGAGAAGTCGAGGTCGTTCAGCGAGCGCGGCAGCTGTGCGGCGTCGAGTTCGACGATCTTCAGATGCTTGGGGTTCTCGGCGATGTCGGCGATCGTCGCCTTGATGCCGATGCCCGGCTTCAGCTTGATCAGCCCGGCTTTCTCGAACAGCTGCAGCGCACGAGCGCCGTTGGAAGGATCGTTCGGGATCGCGGCGCTGGCGCCGTCCTTGATGTCGGTCAGCGTCTTGACCTTGTTCGAATAGATCCCGATCGGCACGATGATGCTCTTGGCGATCGAGACGATGTCGTAGCCGCGCTGCGCCACCTGGTTGTCGAGATAGGGCTGGTGCTGGAAGTTGTTGATGTCGAGATCATCCTGCGCCAGCGCCGCATTCGGCACAGTGTAGTCGGTGAATTCGGTGATCTTCACCTCGATGCCCTGCTTGGCGGCGAGGTCGCCGGCGTAGCGCAGGATCTCGGCGTAGGGACCGGCGGTGGTGCCGATCCGGACCACCTCGGTGCTGAAGGCCGGAGCCGCGGCGGTGAGCGCGGCGAAAGCGGCCGCGGCGAAAACGAGTTTACGAACCATGGGAATTGAACCTCGATACGTGACCATCTCGGTGGTCGTGGTTTGCGGGGAAACTATCGGCCGCCCGATCCGGCGGCCATTTCGAAATCCGCGGCGGAGCGAGATCGGCATTTCCCGATCCTGCGCTGCCGCAGAAGATTCGTGTCGTGGGTGCGGCTCATAGTGCCAGCCGCGCCTCCGCGACGATCACGTCGCGAAAGCGGCTTTGGCGAGCCGTTTGGATAGGGGTGAGAAACGCTGCCGCTCCGGGCTATTGCAGCCGCGGACGGCCCTCCTTCCAGCAGCGGGTCGCGGCCTTCTGGGCGGCGACCAGCGAACCGAACGAGCGGCGCTCCAGACTGTTGAAGTCGTGATGCGCGGCGAAGAAGCAGAACTTGCGTCCGTCCCGGACGACGATGCCGGCGGTGCGGGCTTGAACTTCGATAACGTAAGCGTCGGACATGACTCTCCCACTGGCAAAGCCAGCGCCTTCTGATCTCTGATGATGTCGGTGGTGTCGAAACGGTGTCGGCGTCAGCCGAGATTCATTCGACAGCTACAACAGAGGCCGGAGCGTGAGAGTGCGTGGCCCGACGAGATCGCGCCGCGCGAGGCCGAGACAGCCGTGATGAGCGCAAGCGGAGTACCGAATTGCGGTGCAGATAAGTCAGCAATGATCGAGATGTTGGCGTTCATGAGCCGATCTCCGTCAACAAAGGAGCCCACGAGCCGTGTCGTGGCGCTTTAGCGATTAAACCCGCGGCGCAAGCTGCTCCGTCAAATCCCGCGATCCGCGTTCACGAAGAACATCGGACGAGCCAACTCTGCCAAACGCCGGTGTGAAGTCAACGTGCGCCGAAAAATAAGATCGATTTGGCGCGGGATCGCACGAATGAGAAAACGCCGCGGTTTGCGCGATCGGATGAAGAGAACTTTCTGCTGCGGCGCACGCACCCGCGAACCGGTTCGAAACAGGCACTCTGTCCGCGACTCTCTGTCGGGTACGGAAACGATGGCTCGCTTGAAGAGGTGTCATCCAGGATAAGTTGCGAGTCACTCGTGATCAGAGCCGCTGCCCCCTCCGACAGGTGGGCTTGATGAGGGACTGATGTCCCGATCAAATGCCGCGTCGGCACTCCGGTCTCGCAGCCACGCATGGACGAACCTATCCCTTCTCCTCCGGTGAGCGAGGATCCCGAACGCTGGTACTGCACCAATATGGTGGGCGTGCCGGTCGGGCTGATCGGCTCGACGGCGTTCAATCGCTGCCTGCGGCGGATCACCATCCATGGCACGCGGGAGACCCATCCGGGGCTGTTCCGGCTGCTGGCTGCCTGCGAGTATCCGGCGACGGCCGCCGAAGTGTTCGAGCACTATATGGAGCTCGAGTTCGGCCTCGCGCCGGGAGCGCAGCAGCCCGGCTCAGCGCGGCATCCGACCAGCTATCTCGATCTGCTACGCGGCTGGGGCGTCGAGTCCGATTGCCCGAAGGCGGCGGTGCTGAAGGGCTGGGTGGAGAGCCGGTTCGGGCTGGTGCCGATCTTCCACAAGCAGCGGCTCGGGCTATTTCCGTCGGCGGCGTGGGCGACTTACTTGCAGGAAAAGACCGACGCCCGCTTTCACAACAACTGCATCTTCCAGCAATTCGATTTGCTGTACGAATATTGCCAATGGAGCATCCGCCGCTTCAAGACGCCGGGCCCGCGCTTCGTGCGGCTGTGGCGCGGCACCAATGATGTCGAGCAGCAGCTGGTCGAGGGCGATGCAAGACAGCGGCTATGCACGGTTCGGCTGAACAATCTGGTGTCGTTCAGCGACTCCAAAGAACGCGCCGAGGAGTTCGGTGATTGGGTGCTGGAGACCGAGGTGCCGACAGTGAAGCTACTGTTCTTTCCCGGCCTGCTGCAGCGCCAGGTGCTCGGCTATGAAGGCGAGTTCCTGGTGATCGGCGGCAACTACAAGGTGCGCGCGTATCACGGGTGGTTTTGAGGGCCGTTGTCCAGGATATCGTCCCGGTGCCTCTCGGCCGCGCCCCGGAATGACGTGCGGAGGCGGACGTGATCAATCCGTCTCGCCGGGCTGCTCGGGACGGGGCTCGCCGAAGCCGTAGGCCTTGCCCTTGATGCTGTCGATGTCGATCCGGATCACCTTGGTGATGCCGAGCTTTTCCGCCGGATAGTCGAACTTGCGGTCGGTGAACCGGCTGACAATCAGGTCGAGCGCCCGGGTCTTCTCGGCGACGTCGTCGACGAAGCTGGCGCGGCCGAATCCGATCACGGTGCGATGCTTGGCTTCGAAATCACAGGCCGCCTCGGCCGTCACAACGCCGTTCTCGGTCGTCACTTCGAAGCAGACGCGGTTGTTGGTCTTGAGGATCTCGATCTTGGTGCCGGCGCTGGCGGAATGGACATACAGCGCCTTGCCGTCGAAGCCGTAAAACACCGGCACCAGGAACGGCACGTTGTCGCGCGCCAGCGCCAGATGCAGCACCTTGTCGCTCGCCAGAATCGCGTCGATCTCGGCGCGATCGGTGATTTCGCGGCTCCGCCGCCGCATCGGTCGGGACAACAGGTCGGGGGCGGGGTCGGTCATTCCAAGTCTCCTAATGGTGCGGTGCTCCGGCTTGGCCGGGACCGCTGGATCGGATTGTCAGCAGGCGCAGGACAGCTTCGAGGCCAGAGCCTTGATGTCGGTGTTCATCTTCGGCACCGGATAGCGCGGCTGCACCGCAGGGCAGGCTTCGAGCGCTGCGATTGCATGCGGCGGCAGGCCTCGGGCGCGTGCGCCGGCGAGGATGAAGTCGAGATAGTCGCGGCTTGCGGGCTGCTGCGGCCCCATCTCGGTCTTGCGGTGAAACAGCGCGTCGAGCGCCTGGCCATGCTCATCGATCACTTCGACGGGGTAGTGGAAATACGATCCGCCGCCGTCGAGCTTGACGCCCTGCCAGGCATCGAAGCGGTCGAGCTCGGTGGCCGATAGCTCGTAGAGCACGCCCCATACCTCCGCGTCGGGTTCATCCACCAGGGTTTCGAGGCCGCTGTCCCAGATTTCCGAATGGCCGTGAAAGCCGAGCCGGTAGTCGGGCAGCCGGGCGATCGCGCGGATCTTCGGTTGGCACAGCCGCAGGATGATATGCTCGGGGTTCAGCGTCGCCCCATAGGCAAACAGCAGCGTGGTCGGACGGCGGGCGGACTTTGCGCGCGGCGCGGTCGGGAGCGGCGTGGTGATCGTCGGGGTCATGTCGCCTCAGCCTGTTGTTTCGGGGTGATTGTGGCGGCGACGCCGAGGCCTGGCAGCTCCATGATCTCGGCATCCATGTTGAGCGCGCGCATGGCACGGGAGAACCAGCGCGGAATGTGGTCGCAGACGAGATCGAGCTGACGGAATGGCGTGCCGGTGAGGAACGGGATCAGAATGTCCCAGGAATTCAGCCCGGGATCGTCCTGCAGTAGCCGCACCAGGTCGAGCCGGAAGTGACCGCTGTCGTCATCGCCGACCAGCACCGGCTTGATGTCGTCGAGATCATTGCCTGCGCCGTCCTGATGATGGCGCCGTCGGCGCGAGCGACGCTCGGCTCTGGCGGCCTTCACACTCTGCTGTGCGCGTTCGTTCTCTTTGCGGGCGATGGTCTCGAGCTGGGTGAACAGCGGGCCATGCGACTGCCAGGTCTGCACGCCCATCTCCTGCAGCAGCGAATTGACGACGCCGCGCACGCTCCTGGAGAGAAACAGCCGGCAATCTTCCAGCTCGGGGACCATCGCGGCGAGTGATGCGTGGATTTCGGCCAGCCCATCGTCCGGCCGCACCGCGAAGCGGATCGTCTTGCGGACCTTCCAGACTTCGCCCTGCTGCTCGAACAGCAAGATCACGCCCTTGTCCGAGACCCTGGCGACTTCGCCCTCGGCGTTGACGTAAGCTGCGATCTTCATCGGTTGTCTCGCGGCCGTCAGGAGAAAGAAGAGTCCGGCGACGGACATGGCAAACCGTCGCCGGACCAGATCATGACCGTGATCACCACACGTTCAGGATCCATTCGCGGTTCTTCTTGACCTCCATGTCGTTGAACAGCGTGTTGGCCATCTGTTCAGCGAGCCAGGTTGCGCCGGCGTAGCCGACCACGGGATAGCGATACAGGCCGGCGCGGTCATAGGTCGGGAAGCCGACCCGCAGCATCGGGATGTTGTAGTCGATCGCGACGAACCGCCCCTTGGAGTGGCCGAGGATCAGGTCGAGTTCGAGCCCGTTCTTGATGCGGTCTTCGAGTTCGAACAGGTCGGCGTTGGTGATGATCTCCATCGGATAGTCGACGTTGTCCTTCAGCGTCGCGATCCGCGGGTCGGTGGCGTAGCCTGCGTGCTCGTCGCCGAGCAGCAGCAGCACCGGCTTCATTTCCAGATCGAGGCAGTATTCGGCGAGGCCGAGCACCAGATCCGGATTGCCGTAGATAGCCACCTTCTTGTCGGCCAGGAACATGTGGGCGAGGTCGGTGATGGCGTCGAGCGCGATGCCGCGCTCCTTGACCAGCGATTCCGGGATCGGCTTGCCGGTCATCTCCTTGACGTTGCGCAGGAAGGTGTCGGTGTTGCGGATCCCGATCGGAGTCGGGCCGATCACCGCCGGCACGTCCCAGCGGGTCTGCAGCCAAGTGGCGGCGAGGCCACCTTCGTAGCGGTTGAGCGCGATGGTGCCTTGCGCATCCGCGGTCGCGGTCAGGTCCGCAATCGTGGTCGAGCCGTGCGACACCGCGCTCTTGTCCGGCATCAGCGGACTATCGAAGCTCTCGATCTCGAACAGCACGTTGGCCTCGACCTGCATCTCGGCCAAGAGATGCTTGAGCTCCTTGACGTCGCCCGGATTGACCCAGCCGGTGATCAGATTGATCTTCAGGCTCGGCTTGTCCTTCTTGGAGAAGTGCTTGACGAAGTCGCGCACCGCGACGTCGTAGCCCGTCACCATGCTGCCGACGAAGCTCGGGCAGTGGATCGGGATCAGATGGACCTCGCGATCCGGATATTTCACGTCGAGCAGCTCTTCCTGCAGCTTGGTGACGACGCCGTCGACGTCGTCGCCGATCACCTCGGTCGAGCAGGTGGTGATGATCGGCACCACCTTGACATGGGGATACCGCATCAGCAGCACGTCGACCGCTTCTTCGACGCGGTCGAGCGCGCCGAACACCGCGCCATCCTCGTGCACCGACGAGGAGGCGATTTCGAAGCTCTCCTTCAGGTGCTGCGAGATCAGCAGGCGGACGAACATCACGCAGCCCTGGCCGCCGTGGACGATGCCGATGCAGTCCTTGATGCCGATCGAGGCGTATTGCGCGCCGGCCGGCTGGCAGGTGAAGATCGGATTAATGGTGCCGATCCGGTCCTTCGGCTTGAATTGACAGTTCATGGCGGGATCCAATCAGTAGTGCTGGTCGGTGAGCTCTTCGTTGAGCGAGCCGGTGACGGTGAGATAGTCGACGCGGGCGTGCAGCTCTTTCATCAGCGCCTTGATGTCGTCCTTGGACATCGTGGCGAGCCACGGACAGGTGGCCTGATAGGCGCGCTGCAGCGTCACCGAATCGACCCAGTAGCAGCGGTCTTCCGGCGTCTCCGGCGTGAACGGCTCACCGGCGAGCAGCTTGGCGGCGATACCGAGGATGCCCTCGTTCTGCCGCTTGCGGTCCCAGGCCCGCGAGTGGAACTGCCAGAGGCAGTTCTTCATGATCCAGTCGACCATCTGGTTGACGCGGGCCTTGGTAACGTCGTCGAGCGCCTCATAGGCCGCGAGCGAGGCGGCCGCTGCGGCGGCGTCGGCGGGGAACGGATGTTCCGAGGCGACTTTGTAGGTGATCTTGGTCATGGGGCTCTCGTCTCACTCGGCCGCTTCGGCTTTGACGATCGGGGTGAAGTAGGGCGCGTTCTTCTTGCGAAGATCGGAGATGATGTCGTCCTTGCCGGTGTAGCGCCGCAGCGTCTCCGACTTGGCGATCTCCTCCGGCAGCTTGGCGTCCGATAGCATCCGCTGCGTGACGAAGCCGCGGTCGGTCGGGATCTCGTCCTTGCTGATGTCGAGCCCGGAGAGTTGGTGCATCGGCGAGTAGATGCCGTTGTAGATGTCGCGGGCGAACCGCACCCAGCCTTCGAAGCCCTTGTACGGGCCGTTGTGATAGGCGTGGGCGTTGAGGTAGGGGACGCGAACCTTCTTGGCGACTTCGCCGGGGCGCTTGCCTGTGAAGATGATGTCCGGCTGCAGCTTCTCCAACGCCTCGAGGCCTTCGAGTTCGTTGGGATCGTCGATCGCCAGAGCATCCTCGCCGCAGCGCGCGATGCCCTTCTCCATGTCGCCCTGGTGGCCGAACTTGGTGTAGACCGAGACGACCTTGACGCCCATCTCCTCTTCGATGGCGTGCGCCCAGTGCCACAGCTTGGAGCCGCCCGGCCACAGGCAGACCTTCTTGCCCTTCAGCCGTTCCTTGTACCAGTCGAGTTCCGGCTTCCAGCGCGCGGTCTCTTCGGCGATGATCGCTTCGGCGCGGTCTTCGATGCCGAAGAACATGCCGATCTTGCGCAGCGACTGCGACAGCGGCTCGAATCCGAAGCCGTCGATGTCGAGCCGCGGAATGCCGTAGCGGACGCGCAGCTCGTTGCAGATGTATTCGGCAGAGCGAGCGCATTCGAGCACGTTGAGATGGGCGCGGTGCATCGCCCGCAGGCCGTCATAGGTGCTGTTGCCGGTGAAGGTCGACAACACCTGGATGCCCATCCGGGTGAAATAGTCGAGCATCACCTCTTGGTCGCCCTGGATGTTGTATTCGCCGACATAGTTGATGACGTAGTCCGAGGTGATCTCGGGCTCGACGGTGCCGACCTTGTCGTTGATCCAGGCGATGTTGATCTTGTGGTGGCCGCCGGACTGGCTGGGACCGCCGAAGCCGGGCGAGTTGCAGGTGAAGATGTCGACGTCCGGCATCTCCTCCATCACCTCGGCGGCGACCGCGTTGATGTCGTCGCCGATCAGCGCGGTGGCGCAGGTCTGGTAGATCGTCATCCGCTTGATGTCGGGGCAGGCCTTGAACGCCTCGATGATGTTCTGCTTCAGCAGACCCTCGGCACCAAACACGATGTGCTTTTCGCGGACATCGGTGGCGAAAGTGTATTTGAGCTGGAAGTTGTTGTTGTCGGAGATGTAGCGCTTGGTCTGCCAGGTGTCGTAGGTGCAGCCGACGGGGCCGTGACTCATGTGAATCACGTCCTTCATCGGCGTGCCGATCACATGCTTGGCGCCGCAATAGGCACAGCCGCGCTCGGAGATCGATCCCGGGATGGTGTTGAGATAGCCGAGCGGCAGTGCGGTCGCCAGATTGTCGCCCGCGCCCTTGGTGACGGCGTGCTTCTGACGTTCGGGGAGACATTTCGAACAGTCGAACTCGTGATATGGCATCTTGTTGTCCTCGTGCGGGAAGTACGCCGTCAGGCGCGGGTGCGCAGGTCAGTCCATCAGGCCGTATTTCACGACCATCTTTTCGAGTTCATCCATCGTCAGCGGCTTCGGGATCACGAAGTCCTTGTTGTCGATGATGGCGGCGCCGAGCTGCTTGTATTCGAGCGCCTGATCGGCGGCGGGATCGAACTCGGTGACGGTCTTCTTGTTGAACTCGGCCTTCTGCACGATGTTGTCGCGCGGCACGAAGTGGATCATCTTGGTGCCGATCGCCGCGGTGAATTCCTCGAGGAACTCGCGCTCGCCGTCGACCTTACGGCTGTTGCAGATGATGCCGCCGAGACGCACGCCGCTCTGCTTGGCGTATTTGACGAGGCCCTTGCAGATGTTGTTGGCGGCATAGATCGCCATCATCTCGCCGGAGGCGACGACATAGACTTCCTGCGCTTTGCCGTCGCGGATCGGCATCGCGAAGCCGCCGCACACCACGTCGCCCAGCACGTCGAAGAAGATGAAGTCGAGATCGTCGGTGTAGGCCTTGTTGGCTTCCATCAGATCGATCGCGGTGATGACGCCGCGGCCGGCGCAGCCGACACCCGGCTCGGGGCCGCCAGATTCGACGCAGCGGATGTCCTTGAAGCCGCTCTTTACTACGTTGTTCAGCGTCACTTTTTCGGCGCCGAGCGTGCGCAGCGTGTCCATCACGGTGTCCTGCGGCTTGCCGCCGAGGATCAGGCGGGTCGAGTCCGCCTTGGGGTCGCAGCCGTGAATGAAGATGTTCTTATCGTGATAGTAAGCGAGCGCCGCCGCCGTATTCTGAGTGGTCGTCGATTTGCCGATGCCACCCTTGCCGTAGATCGCCACCTTGCGGGTCATGGTCCGAAGCTCCTGCGATGAATTGACCGGGACGATGAGTGATCCATCGCCTCGGCGTCCTTAAGAGCAACGGACGTGCCAACGCGTGCGCATTGCGCAGTGCTGAATCGGGAGTACGCGAAGTGGCAAAAGCGAGTGAGATCTGAGAGAGAAGGATGCTAAGCGTTCGCATGCGTCGACGATGACGTGACGTTGCGGCGCGATGATGGATCGAAGCAAGCTCCGTAGAATCCGGCGCTTCAGGCAAGGCGGCGGCTGGCCGATGAGTGGACGAGAAGGATCGATCTCTGGTCGCGTCGCGGGCTCGCTGCGGAAATGTTCTGGATGCGTAAATTCCGATGGAGGCGTGACACACAGCGTAACTTCCGGCTCCTTTGTGGCGGGCGGGGCAAAAGTTACGTCAGGCGTAGATTTCAGGGACAAGAGTTACTTGGCGGTGGATTGCGTGGGAGCCCTCCGCCAACGCAAAACGGCGGCTCGTGAGAGCCGCCGTCAGAGTCTTCAACGCATCGGGTGAGAGGAGGTCAGTTCCTCGGTCGCAGCCCTGCGGTTCGGAACGTCTTGTAGGTGAGGCCGTGCCGGTCCATCCGCAGGCCGAGCATGCGCCGCGTCAGGCCGAGCGCGGAGGCGGCCTGGCCGACATTGCCGTTGGAGGCCTTCAGGGCTTCGACGATCATCTCGTATTCGACTGCGGTGACACGGTCTTCCAACGTGCCGCTAAAGCCGGTGCCGGTCTCGGTCGGCGTCTGCAGCGACGGCGGCAGGTCGTAGCCGTGGATCACGCCCTCCTCGGCCAGGATCACCGAGCGTTCGATGACGTTCTCCAGCTCGCGCACGTTGCCGGGCCAGTGATAGCTCATCAGCATGTTGATCGCAGGCGTGGAGATCCGTTTGATCGGCTTGCCGATTTCGGCCGAATAGGTGGTGACGAAGTGGTCCGCGAGGGTGATCACGTCGGAGCCACGATCGCGCAGCGGCGGGATCGTGATCGGGAACACGTTGAGGCGATAGAACAGGTCCTCGCGAAAAGTGCCCTCAGCGACCATCTCGGCGAGGTTGCGGTTGGTCGCGGCGATGATCCGGACATCGACCTTGACCGGCTTGGCACCGCCGACCCGCTCGAACGTCCGTTCCTGTAGCACGCGCAGCAGCTTGGCCTGCGTTGGCAGGCTGAGTTCGCCGACCTCGTCGAGAAAGATCGTGCCGCCCGAGGCTTGTTCGAAATAGCCCTTGTGGGTCGCTACTGCGCTGGTGAAGGCGCCGCGCTCGTGGCCGAACAGTTCGCTTTCGGCGAGCGCCTCCGGCAGTGCCGCGCAGTTCGCCTTGATGAACGGGCCGTCGCAGACCGGGCTGTTGTAGTGCAGGGCGCTCGCCACCAGCTCCTTGCCGACGCCGCTTTCGCCGAGCAGCAGCACGGTGGCCTTGGTCGAGGCCACCTTGTGCACCATGGCGTAAACTTCTTGCATCGGCTTGGAATTGCCGATGATGTTGGCCGGGCGGAAGCGCTGCTTCAGCTCGCTTTTCAGTCGCCGGTTCTCGGTCTCCAGCCGCACCTTGTCGACATTTTCGATCAGATACAGCTCGACCGCCGGCGCGATCAGTGAGGCGACCATCGCCAGCAGCTCGGCGTCCTGCTTCAGCAGCCGCTGATTCATATAGACGCGCTCGGCGCAGATGGTGCCGACCACCTTCTGGGCGAGCACGATCGGCACGCAGAAGAACGCCAGTTTGTCCTGCTTGCGGCCCTTGTTGTGGGCGCGGGTGCGATCGAGGAAATCGGGGCTGTCGATCACGCGCGGGATGATGATCGGCTTGCCGGTCTCGACCACCTTGCCGGTGATGCCTTCGCCTGGCGCATAGATGCCGCGGCCGCGCTCTTCCTCCGTCAGTCCGAAGCTGTCGTGGATGAAGATCGCGTCGGAGTGGCGGTCGTATAGCATCATCACGCCGCGCTGCATCCGCATCTGTTGGCGCATGCCGTCGAGAATGATCGACACCAGCGTCGCGAGATCAGCGTTCTGCGTCAGCACCTGATTGATACGAAACAGGATTTGCAACACGTTCACCCGGCATTCGCCGGTGAAGCAGTGCGTGAATTCGTCGACGAAGCCTTCGGGCTCGTTGCCGAGGTCGAGCGTTGTCAGGCGCTTTGCGCGCTCGGGCTGCACCTGATCGGCGGGGACGCGGCGTTGGTTTTGGGCCATCGGCATCGCTCACTCCACCGGCAGGATCGCCAGAACGATCGTTTCGGAGCTGATGCCGCTGAGTTGCAGCAGCAGTTCACCTGCGGCGAACTCGTAGCGCACCAGCTTGCGCACGCCCTCGCAATCGGTGGCGCCACTGAAGCCGCTGGGCTTCAATGTGCGGTCCGCTTGCACGGCGTCGATCCACGCGGCCGCCGGCAGCGCCACCGTATAGGTGCCGGCCTTGCCGACCTGCTTGATGCGGACGAAGCCAGCGAAGCGCTCCGGCGCCGAGCCGCGTTCGGGCGGCTTCGGCAGAGAAGCTTCGGCCGCCGGCTTCAAGGCCAGCACGATCGCGCGCGTCGGCAGCGCGTCTAATGTCTGACCGGACGTGAGTTGCGTTTTGTCGGGTGCGGTCAGGCTGGCGCGCTCCCGATCCATCGGCCATTTGAACGCCGCGCAGCCGCTCGGCTCCGCGGCGCCGGCGGTGATGGTGGAAATTCCGAGAAGGATCAAAATGATCGCGGCCTGCCGGGCGCGTGCGATCGACATCATGCAGGCTCCAACCTTCGACCCGCAGAAAATGCGGTCGAGTTGCAGATGGTTGGAACCCTCGTTCCTGACGACGGTGGGCGCTTACGGCGCGGCACCGCCATCAGGATAGCAAAAGCCGCGAGAGATGGAAGCGCGCTGCATCAAAAGCTGCGCGCCTCCGTGTCGCAACGGTCAGGCAGGCTGCGCGCCGGTCTTGATCAAGGTGCCGACATGCTGGCCGCGCAGCGCCGCGGTAAGCTTGCCGGGCTTCAGGCCGTTGACGACCTGCACCCGCTCGATGTGGCGCGCATTGGCCATCACGTCGAACAGCGCGCGGTCGAGCGGCAGGGTGCCGTCGTGCTTGGCGAGATCGGCATAGTTGGTCTCGGCGATCAGCTTGGCCTTGTCGCCGCCGGGCGCGTTCGGATCGGCGCTGTAAACGCCGTCGACGTCCTCGACGATGGTCAGGCCGGCGGCACCGAGCGCATCCGCCAGCAGGAAGGCGCCGACGTCGCAGCGATGCGGCGGCAGCCGCGCGCCGGGGAATTCGTGGTTGTGGTAGGGCGGGAAGGCGCTCGCCACCACCGCACGCGCCGCGCTGAGATGGATCGCGAGCTGGTTCGCCACCGTCGGCTTCTCGACGTAGGACACGCCTTCCGGCGCCAGCATGGTCGCAAGGATATGGCCGTTCTGTCCGGCCTCGCTTGCCGCCAGCGGCGCGAGCGAACCGACCGGCAGGCCGAGATCGAGCGCGACGCTGTAGAGATGCCGGGCGCGGACGCCGGCGCCGGTCAGGATCAGCAGGCGATGCTCGGGCAGCAGCGCGCGCAGTTCGTCGACGATCGGCAGGATCGCTTCGGCCCCGCGGTCCATGATCGAGCGGCCGCCGATCTTCACGACCTGCAGCCAGGGCAGGATGCGGATCGGCTTCTTGCCGGCGACCGGGCGGGTGAGATTGCTGTCGAGCAGCGTCTGGCGCGCGAGCGGCGAGGCGACGTGCTTGATGTGGTTGGTATCAGCCATGGTCGATCCTCAGTTCGCGGTGATGATGGTGCCGACGTGCTCGCCAGCGAGCGCGCGCGTCAGATTGCCCGGCACCAGGCCGTTGACGACCTGAACCTCGCGCACGTGGCGTGCGGACTTCAGCAGGTCGAGCACGGGGAATTCGAGGATCGAATCGTGCAGACCCTTGGCCTTCATCTCGTCGACCGAGATCTTCGGAATGAAGGTGGCGTTCTTCGAGGTCTTCGGGTTCTCGGTGTAAAGGCCGTTCTCGTCCTTCACGTAGATCATCGCCTTGCAGCCGAACTGCTCGGACATCAGGTAACAGCCGGCGTCGGTGCGATACGGCGGGATCACGCCGTCAGCGGAGGGGCGCATCCATAGGCCATAGGGCGGCATGCCCGAGAATACGACGGCATTCACTTCCTTGAGATACAGCGGCACCGCCGACAGCCCGGCATCGCCGACCGACGAGATGCCGTGCTTGGCGAGCAATTGCCCAAGCATTTCTGCATTCTGGCTGGCGACCGAAGCGCCGAGCTGTGACAGCACGCCGGCCGGCAGGTTCAGGCCCGCCGCGATCGAATACAGGTGCCGCGCGCGTGTGCCGGCGCCGGTGCCGATCAGCAGCTTGTGGTCCTTGCGCGCCGAGACGATCTCCTCGACCAGCGGATAGACCGCAGCGCGGCCGCGGTCGATCACGCTCTGGCCGCCGATCTTGATCACGGTGGCGTCGGGCAGGATCCGATAATCCGCGGCAGCTTCGGTGGCGGCCAGAAGCTCGGGATCGGACATCGATCGCTGCATCAGCAGCGCTTCGAGCTCCGCAGGGGTATGGGCCATGAAAGATTCCTTGTGCATAGGCAGGTCAACGCTGCCGGGGCGGCGTCAGAGAGGTATTCGCGCTGGCGTTTATGGGAGGCAGGGGCCTCGGCCGTCTGGCAGCAGGGCACCGCAAACCGAAACAGTTGCGGTAGCTGGTTCCGTGGTGGAACTCGCCAAATGTGTCGCTAACGGACCTGTCCCGTCAATTAGAAATAGTAGCTATTAATGAGTAAATTCAAGGCGTTATGTAGCTGTCGGTGACGACGCTGCCAGCTTTGCGAAGCGTCATTTAGCGTACAGATGGGCTGCGATCAGGGCTGAGCGACTGGACGTCCTGAAGAGCGGGCCGAACGTTCTGCAATACCGGCGCTTTCCGCAGCCGCAATCCCGCTGAAGTCGATCGCTTCGCCGCGCATCCGCGATAGCGTCGCAAGCGCCCGGTCCCGGTCGCCCTCGAGCAGTTCGCGATAGTGCGTCTCGGCCGCATTCGGGCGACGCTGACGGATCGCCCGCAGCGTCGAGGCCATCAGGTCGGCACTCTGCCGGCGGATCTTGCGGGTCTGATAGTCGAGCGGTGATTTCCAGATCGTCGTCCACACCGTCTGATTGGCGAGGTCGGCGAGGAGTTCGACCAGCAGCTCGTTGCCGGAGCCGCGCGCGATGGTGCGCACGGCGCGCGTCGTGGTGCGCGCGAAGCTGAGCGGATCGTCGATCTCGACACCTGCATTCAGCTCATCAACACGCCGCGCCAGCGTCTCGACGAAGCTCTCGATCGGCGAGGTGGCCATCGTTCGCACTGCCAGCATCGACAGCGCGGTGCGGACGTTGAACAGATCAGCGACGGATTTTAGCGACAGCGGTTTGACGTAAGCGCCGCGGCGCGGATTGAGCTCGACCAGACGGCGCCGTTCGAGAATGCGGATCGCTTCACGGATCGGGCCACGGCTGACGCCGAAGTCACGCGCGAGGTCGAGCTCGACCAGACGTTCGCCCGCCTTACGACGCCCGGACACGATGTCGGCGCCAAGCTCCTCGGCGATCTGATCCGGCAGCGTGCGCAGAGAGAACCGCCCCACCGGTCCGGCCTCATCGTCGCCAGCGGCCCTGCGATAGGTTGTCGCTGCCATGTTGTCTCCTCGGCTTCCCCGCGGCGGTTCGCGTGCTGGTTCTCATTCGTAGCGTGACAGTCGATTGTTGACAATCGACAACCGGTGCCCTTTGATGGCCTCGCCGTCGCCGGACAGATACCGGCGCCAAAGCCGGACAGGCGACGGACCGCATGTGCATGCAGCGGATCAAGGGAGGTAGTCGCGATGACGTTCGCGCAGATGCGAACCCGCACCCGCAATGTCGGGGCGAAGATGCGCGGACTATCCGCCGCGCCGCAGCATGTCTCCGAGTTCAAGCAAATCGCTTCGGCTATTGCTGTGGCTGCCAGCGGCTTTGTGAGCTGACGCGCGGTGATGTCGGCCAGTCAAACCATTGCGCTCGATCGTGCAGCCGTGCCTGGCAATGCCGGAGCGCCGCTGCTTGCGGTCCGCGATCTGTCGCTGTCGTTCACGACCGCCGGCGGCTCGCTGCCGATCACGCGCAACGTCGGCTTCTCGATCGCGCCAGGCGAGCGCGTCGGCCTGGTCGGTGAGAGCGGCTGCGGCAAGACGGTGACCGGACTGTCGCTGCTGCGATTGCTGCCGGCGCACAACGCACAGGTACGCGGCGAGATCGTGTTCGACGGCATCGATCTGTTGAAGCTGTCGCCGCGGCGAATGCGGGCGGTGCGCGGCCGCGATATCGCGATGATCTTCCAGGAGCCGATGAGCGCGCTCGATCCGGTGTTCACCGTCGGCGATCAGATCAGCGAAGCCTACCGGGTGCATTTTCCGGTGAGCCGTGCCGAGGGCCGCGATCGCGCCATCGAGGCGCTGCGCGAAGTCGGCATTCCGGCGCCAGAGCGGCGCTGCGACGAATATCCGCATCAGCTCTCCGGCGGCATGCGGCAGCGCGTGATGATCGCGATGGCGCTGATCTGCAAGCCGAAGCTTCTGATCGCCGATGAGCCGACGACGGCGCTTGATGTCACCGTGCAGGCGCAGATCACCGACCTGTTGCGATCGTTGAGCGAGCGTACCGGCACCGCACTGATCTTCATCACCCATGATCTCGGCGTCGTCGCCGAAACCTGCACACGGATGATCACGATGTATGCCGGGGAAGTCGTCGAAGACGCGCCGGTCGACGACGTACTGATGCGGCCGCGCCATCCTTACACCTCGGGCTTGCTTCGTTCACTGCCTGGGCTCAGCGCCCGCCGTGGTGTGCTGTCGTCAATCCCAGGACGGGTGCCGTCGCCGAATGCGATGCCGGCCGGCTGCCGGTTTCGCGCGCGCTGCGCACATGCGGCGGCCGGCTGCGAGCGCGAGCAGGCGATGGTCGCGGTCGATGCCGGCCATGATGCCCGCTGCTGGCGGGCGTCCGAACTGGCCTTGCCGGGAGCAGTGAATTGACTGAGCCAGTGTCCGCGTCTCCGAGCGATGTCATCGCGGTGCGCCATCTGCGCATCCTGTTTCCGACGCGCGACGGCCACGACACCGTCAAGGCGGTCGATGGCATGGACTTCGAGGTTCGCACCGGCGAGACCTTCGGCATCATCGGCGAATCCGGATCGGGCAAGACCACGCTTGGCCGTGCTTTGGTGTCGCTGCTGAAGCCGACCGAGGGGCAGATCCTGCATCAGGGTGTCGATCCCGCCGCGCTCGGCGCCCGGGCGTTCCGCAAGCATCGCCGCGACTATCAGATCGTGTTTCAGGACCCCAATGCGGCGCTCAACCCGCGGATGACGATCATCGACAGCGTGATGGAGCCGCTGGAGATCGTCGGCGAGGGCGATGCGGCGTCACGCCGCCGCCGCGGCATCGCGGCGCTGGAGCGCGTCGGCCTGTCGCCGGAAGCTGCCGATCGCTATCCGCACCAGCTCTCCGGTGGACAGAAACAGCGCGTCAACATCGCGCGGGTGCTGACGCTGCGCCCCAAGGTGATCGTCTGCGACGAGGTGGTGGCGGCGCTCGACGTTTCGATCCGCGGCGACGTGCTCAACCTGTTTGCCGATCTGCAGCGCGAGTTCGGACTCACCTACGTGTTCATCACCCACGACATCTCGGTGGTGTCGCACATCTCGGACCGGATCGCCGTCACCTATCTGGGCAAGCTGATGGAGCTTGGCCCGGCCGAAGACGTGATCGAGCATCCGCTGCATCCCTATACGCGCGCGCTGCTCTCGGCCGAGCCGATTCCGCTGCCGTCGCACCTGCGGGTCGACCGCCGCATCATTCTCGAAGGCGAGATTCCGAGTCCGGTGGCTCCGCCGTCCGGCTGCCGGTTTCGCACCCGCTGCCCGTCGGTGCAGCCGCGCTGCGCGGATGAGATACCGGCGTGGCGCGAGGTGAGGCCGGGGCACCGCGTCGCTTGCCATTTCGCGACCGCCGACGGTCCGCCGCCCGATCAACGACAAGCACAAAACACAACAATCATGGGAGGACCAACATGCGCGTGATCGATTTCGGTGAACGCACGCTGCGCCGTCGCGAGGTTCTGGCGCTGCTCGGCGGAGCGGCTGCGGTCGGCGTGCTCGGACTGCCGGGGCAGGCGCTCGCCGCCAAGACCGGCGGCATCCTGAAGGTCGCTGCGCCCGCCAATCCGTCGTCGCTCGATCCGGCGACCGGCGGCGCCGGCTCCGATCACAGCATCCTGTGGACGATCTACGACACCCTGGTGGAGTGGGACTACGACACGCTGAAGCCGAAGCCGGGCCTCGCGAAGTGGTCGTATCCCGATCCGAAGGTCATGGTGCTGGACATCTCCGAAGGCATCAAATTCCACGACGGCACGCCGCTCGACGCCGAGGCGGTGAAGTTCAACCTCGATCGCAACCGCTCCGACCAGCGCTCCAACGTCAAGCCGGACCTGTCCAGCGTCGACAGCGTCGAGGTCACCGGCCCGCTGCAGGTCACGCTGAAGCTGAAGAATCCCGACACCGCTCTGCCGGCGATCCTGTCGGATCGTGCCGGCATGATGGTTTCGCCGACCAACATCAAGGCGCTCGGCAACGACACCGACCGCAAGCCGGTCGGCGCCGGTCCGTGGAAATTCGTCCGCTGGAACGACAATGAGATCGTCGTCGTCGCGCGCAACGAAAATTACTGGCGCAAGGGCCGGCCGTTCCTCGACGGCATCGAGTTCAACATTATCCCGGAGAATGCCACGGCGCTGCGCTCGGTGGTCGCCGGCCAGAACGACATGGCGTTCCAGCTGCCGGCGCGGCTGAAGCCGGTGATCGAACGCGCCAAGGACCTCAAGCTGGTGTCGTCGCCGACGCTGTATTGTATCCAGGTGTATTTCAACTACGCCCGTGCGCCGCTCGACAACGTCAAGGTTCGCCAAGCGATCAACTATGCGCTGGATCGCGACACCTTCGTCAAGGCGGCGCTTAGCGGCCTCGGCGAGCCGGCGCGGATGACGCTGCCGAGCTCGCACTGGGCCTATGCCAAGGACGTTGCCGGCACCTATCCGTACGATCCTGAGAAGGCGAAGAAGCTGCTCGCCGAGGCCGGCTACAAGGACGGGCTGGAAATGACGATCGGCGGCTACACCGATCAGGACTCGGTGCGGCGTGGCGAGGTCATTCAGGACCAGCTCGGCAAGGTCGGTATCAAGCTGAAGTTCACCCGCGGCACCATTGCCGAAATCAGCGCGCAGTTCTTCGCCCAGGAAAAGAAGTTCGACATGCTGGTGTCGGCCTGGACCGGTCGCCCGGATCCCAGCATGACCTACGGGCTCGGCTTTGATAAGGGCGCGTACTACAACGCCGGCCGCACCGCCGATCCTGAGCTGTCGAAGCTGATTCAGGAAAGCCGCGCCAGCCAGGATCTCAACGAGCGCGCCGCGGTATTCGCCAAGATCCAGCGCTTCACCGTGGAGCAGGCGCTGTCGGCGCCGCTGGCGTTCCAGTACGAGCTCGACGCGCTGTTGGCGAAGGTCAAGGACTTCCAGCCGAACCTGCTCGGCAAGCCGAAGTTCGAGAACATCTCGCTCGCCTGATCAAACGGCGCCGCGACTGCTCGCGGCGCCGTTCTGCCAAATGGGTTTGGTCATGTTGAACGCCATGCGTCTGCGCATCATCGGTCGTCGCCTGTTGCACGCGGTGCCGGTGGTGGTGCTGTCCACCTTCATCGTGTTCGGGCTGCTCAAGCTGGTGCCCGGCGACGTCGCGGTGACGCTGGCGGGCGACAACGCGTCCGAGCAGCGCATCGCCGAGATCCGCGAGCTGTATGGCCTGAACCAGCCGTTCCTGGTGCAATACGGCGCCTGGTTGTGGAAGGCCGTGCAGGGCGATCTGTCGACCTCGCTGGTGTCGAGCGAGGCGGTGCTGACCTCGATCGAGCGCTGCCTGCCGCACACGCTGCTGATCGTGGCACTCGCGCTGCTCACCGCGTTGGTGATCGGCGTGCCGCTCGGCATCGCGGCGGCGGCAAAGCCGGGCTCGTGGATCGACGGCATCGTGATGGCGATCGCTTCGCTCGGCGTCGCCGTGCCGAATTTCTGGCTCGGCATGTTGTTGGTGGCGTTCTTCTCTCTGCAGCTCAATTGGTTGCCGGCGACCGGCGCCGCGTCGCTGATGAAGGACCCTGCCGCCGCGCTCAGCCATGCCATTTTGCCGGCGCTGGCACTCGCCTCCGGTGGTATCGCCGAGGTGGCGCGTCAGCTGCGCTCCTCACTGGTGGAGATCCTGTCGTCGCAGCAGGTCCGCACCCTGCATGCCAAAGGCCTGCCACCATCGTCGATCCTGTGGCGGCACGGCTTGAAGAACGTCAGCGTCAATCTGCTCACCGTCATCAGCCTGCTGGCGAACCGGCTGTTGGCCGCGACCGTTGTCGTTGAGGCGGTGTTCGCGATCCCCGGCATGGGCGGGCTGATCGTCAACGCCGCAATGCACCGCGACTTCCCGGTGGTGCAGGGGGTGGTGTTCACCATGGTGCTGATCGTGGTGACGCTGAACCTGCTCACCGACATCCTCTACAGCGTGCTCGACCCGAGGATCGCGTCATGACGTCGGTCTCGCTTACCGCTCCTCCGCATCAACATCGTCGTCGGCGGATGCGCCGCTTCCTGCGCTGGTTCGTGTCCGATTTGCGCGGCGCGATCAGCCTGACGTTTCTGCTGATCCTGCTGGTGATCTCGCTGCTGGCGCCGTGGATCGCGCCGTATAACCCTGTCGCCCAGGACATCGATGCGGCGCTGGCGCCGATGTCGGCACAGCATTGGCTCGGCGCCGACGATCTCGGCCGCGACACGCTGAGCCGGCTGATCTACGGCGGCATGGCGTCGCTGTATGCAAGCTTCCTGGCGGTTGCGATAGCGGTGCTGATCGGTGTGCCGGTCGGCATCCTGGCCGGCTATCTCGGCGGCTGGGTCGACACCATGATCAGCCGCGTCATCGACAGCTTTCTGTCGTTCCCCGCGATTGTCCTCGCGATCGCCGTCACCGGCGCACTCGGTATCGGTCTCACCAACGGCATGATCTCGGTCGGCATCGTGTTCGCGCCGCAGCTTGCGCGGCTGGTGCGGGCCCGCACGCTGGTGGTGCGGCAAGAGCTGTATGTCGATGCCGCGCGCTGCTTCGGCGGTTCGACCACGCGCATCCTGTGGCGCCACGTGCTGCCGAACGCGATCCAGCCGGTGATCGTGCAGGTGACGCTGCTGCTCGCTGCCGCGCTGCTCGCAGAGGCCAGCCTCAGCTTCCTCGGTCTCGGCATCCAGCCGCCTGATCCGAGCTGGGGCGCGATGCTGGCGCGCGCCTATCAGAACATGGAGATCGCGCCGGAGCAGATGTATCCGCCCGGGCTCGCCATCCTGTTCACCGCGCTCGCCTACAACACGCTGGGCGAGTCCTTGCGGGCGTCACTCGATCCGACGATGAAGCGCAACTGATCAAACAAGAACAACAAGGACGAGACATGACCGTGGACGCCAAGGAAGCCGATTATCTTGCAAAGCTGCATGAGCTGTGGGCCAAGGCGTGGCCGAAGGGAACGCCGCGCGAGCCGCAATATCTGCACGGCGAGGTCGCCCTCAGCGAATATCTGCGCGCCTGGGCTAAATCCGCGCCGCTGCGGCCGGCAGTGATCTTCTACGGTCACGTCACCACCTATGCGGATCTCGATGAGCAGAGCGATCGCTTCGCGGCGCTGCTGATGCAGAAGGGCGTGAAGAAGGGCGACCGCGTCGCGGTGTTCCTGCCGAACTGCCCGCAATTCCACATCGTGTTCTTTGGCATCCTCAAGCTCGGCGCGATCCATGTGCCGGTCAGCCCGCTGTCACGAGCCTTCGAGCTGTCCTACGAGCTCAACGACACCGACGCGGAAGTGATCGTGGCGCTCGATCAGCTCGCCGGCGTGGTCGAGCAGGTGCGCGCCGAGACCTCGCTGCGCGAAGTGATCGTCACCAGCTTTGCCGATGTGATCCCGGCCAATCCGACGATTCCCGTGCCGGATTCGGTGAGCGGCCCGCGGATCGCGGTGCCAGGCGCGACCGACCTGCTGCCGGCGCTCGCCGCGCTGCCGAAGCCGGAGCCGCTGCCGCCGGCCGCGCTCGACGAGGTCGCAGCGCTGAACTACACCGGCGGCACCACCGGTATGCCGAAGGGCTGCGTCCACACCCAGCGCGACATGGTCTACACGGCGGCCGCTAATCACGGCATCTCGGTGGTGGCCGATCAGAACAGCGTGTTCCTGTCGTTTTTCCCCGAGTTCTGGATCGCGGGTGAAAACTTCGGCCTGATCTTCCCGCTGTTCACCGGCGCAACGCTGGTGCTGCTGGCGCGGTGGGATGCGCTCGGCGTGCTGAGCGCGATCCAGCGCTACAAGGTCAACGTCACCGCGATGCCGGTCGACGGCGCGGTCGAGCTGATGGATCATCCGCGGTTCAACGAGTTCGACCTGTCCTCGCTCAGCCAGGTGCGGGTGGTGTCGTTCGTCAAGAAGCTCAACCCGACCTACCGCAAGCGCTGGAAGGATCTCACCGGCACGATCCTTACCGAAGCCGCGTGGGGCATGACCGAGACCCACACCTCGAACACCTTCACGGCCGGTTTCCAGGGCGACGATTTCGATCTGGTCTCCCAGCCGATCTTCGTTGGCCTGCCGGTGCCGGGTGCGGAGTTCAAGATCACCGACTTCGAGACCGGCGAGCTGGTGCCGCTCGGCGGCGAAGGCGAAATTCGCGTTCGGACGCCGTCGCTGCTCAAGAGCTACTGGAATAAGCCGGAGGCGACCGCGCAATCGCTGGTCGACGGCTGGCTGCGCACCGGCGACATCGGCACCATCGATCCGCAGGGCTTCCTGCACTTCCTCGGTCGCCGCAAGGAAATGCTCAAGGTCAAGGGTATGAGCGTGTTTCCGCCGGAGATCGAAGCGTTGCTCGGTCAGCATCCGAAGGTGCTCGGTTCGGGCGTGGTCGGACGCGACGATCCCGGCAAGGGCCAGGTGCCGGTCGCCTTCATCCAGCTCAAGCCGGAGGCCGAAGGCACCATCACGCCGGCTGAGTTGCAGGCCTGGTGCGTCGAGCGGATGGCGGTCTACAAGGTTCCGGAGATCCGAATTATCGACGCGCTGCCGATGACCGCGACCGGCAAGGTGAAGAAGCAAGAGCTCAACGCCAACGCGCCGCTGTGAAACGAGACGGCCGGCGACGTACAGGCGTTGCCGGCCCAAAGCTACCTGCCGAGGAAATCCCCAATGCCGTTCCGAAAACTGCTGATCGCCAACCGCGGCGAGATCGCGATCCGTATCGCGCGCGCCGCTGCCGAGTCCGGCCTGACCACGGTGGCGATCCATCCCGCCGACGATGCGGCGTCGCTGCACGTCCGCATCGCTGATCACGCCGAACAAATTCCCGGCCGCGGCGCGCGGGCCTATCTCGATATCGAAGCGGTGATCGCGGCGGCGAAGGCGGCGGGTTGCGATGCGCTGCATCCCGGCTACGGTTTCCTCAGCGAGAACGCCGATCTGGCGCGGCGCTGCGCCGAGGAGGGCATCACTTTCGTCGGTCCGTCGCCGGAAGCGCTGCGGCTGTTCGGCGACAAGGTCGCCGCCAAGGAGCTGGCGAAACGCTGTGGCGTGCCGATCATCGCCGGCACCATCGGGCCGTCGACACTGGAAGAGGTGCAGGCGTTCTTCGCCTCGCTCGGCGACAAGCCGGCGGTGATGATCAAGGCAATGGCCGGCGGCGGCGGCCGCGGCATGCGCGTGGTCGAACGCGCCGAGGATCTTGCCGACGCCTATGCGCGCTGCCAGTCCGAAGCCAAGGCGGCGTTCGGCTATGAGGGCGTCTATGCCGAGCGGCTGATCCGCAATGCCCGGCACATCGAAGTGCAGATCATCGGCGACCGGCATGGCAATGTCAGCCAGCTGTGGGAGCGCGAATGCACGATCCAGCGGCGCAATCAGAAGCTGATCGAAATCGCACCGAGCCCGTCGCTGCCGGAGGGGCTGCGCAGCCGCATCGTCGAGGCGGCCAAGACCCTCGCGGCAGCAGCGAACTACGATAGCCTCGGCACCTTCGAATTCCTGGTCGACGGTGAAGCCGGCGAGGGCGACGGCGCTTTTGCTTTCATCGAAGCCAATCCGCGGCTGCAGGTCGAACACACCGTCACCGAAGAGGTGCTGTCGGTCGATCTGGTGCGCTCGCAGCTCGCCGTCGCCGGCGGCGCGATGCTGGCGGCGCTCGGGCTCGATCAGGCCTCGGTGCCGCGGCCGCGCGGGTTCGCCATCCAGCTCCGCGTCAACATGGAGACGATGGACGCCAAAGGCGCGACCAAGCCGACCGGCGGCACGCTGGCGGTCTTCGAGCCGCCGTCCGGCCCCAGCGTTCGCGTCGATACGTTCGGCTACGCCGGCTACACCACCAGCGCGGCTTACGACTCGCTGCTCGCCAAGGTGATCGTGCATGGCCGCGGCGATTGGGCCGAGGCGGTCGCCAAGGCGTCCCGTGCGCTACGCGAATTCAGAGTAGGCGGCGTCGCCACCAACATCCCGCTGCTGCAGGCGATCCTCGCGCACGCCGACTTCAAGGCCAATCGGGTCAGCACCAGTTTTATCGATCGGCACGTCGCCGATCTGGTCGAAGCCGCGCAGCAGTTTGGTCAGCCGCTGATCGCGACGGAGAGCGCCGACAAGCGGAGTAGCGGGGCCGCTGCGGCCAACGCCGAGCCGGTGCCGGAAGGCGCGGTCGCGATCGCCGCGCCGCTGCAGGGCACGGTGGTGGCGATCACGGTTGCCGAGGGCGACGTGGTACGGCCGGGGCAGCAGCTCGCGGTGATCGAGTCGATGAAGATGGAGCATCTGGTCGCGGCCGAGCAGGGTGGCCGCATCCGGCGCATCGTCGCCGCCGATGGCGTGACGCTGATGCAGGGCGAGCCGATCCTGTATTTCGAGCCGCAGGACGTCGAAGGCGACCACGTCATCGCCGAAGAGGATATCGATCTCGACGCGATCCGGCCGGACCTCGCCGAGATGCTGGCGCGGCAGGCCAACACGCTCGACGAGAACCGCCCCGACTCGGTCGGACGGCGGCGCAAGACCAACCAGCGCACCGCGCGCGAGAATGTCGCGCAGCTCGTCGACGAAGGCTCGTTCATGGAGTACGGCAGCCTGGCGATTGCCGCGCAGCGCCGCCGCCGTCCGCTCGACGACCTGATCAAGAACACGCCGGCCGACGGCCTCGTCACCGGCGTCGCCACCGTCAACGCCAAGCAGTTCGGCGAGCACGCCGCGCGCTGCATGGTGATCGCCTACGACTACACCGTGCTGGCCGGCACCCAGGGTCACATGAACCACAAGAAGATCGACCGGATGCTGACGCTGGTCGAGCAGTGGCGGATGCCGCTGGTGTTCTACGCCGAAGGCGGCGGCGGTCGGCCGGGCGACACCGATCGGCTCGGCATGACCGGCCTCGACGGTCCGTCGTTCGTGCAGTTCGCCAAGCTGTCCGGCCTGGTGCCGGTAGTCGGCATCGTCTCCGGCTATTGCTTTGCCGGCAACGCCGCGATGCTCGGCTGCTGCGACGTCATCATCGCCACCCAGAACGCCTCGATCGGCATGGGCGGTCCGGCGATGATTGAAGGCGGCGGCCTCGGCGTTTATCATCCGGCCGAGGTCGGACCGGTGTCGTTCCAGTCGCCGAACGGCGTGGTCGACATCCTGGTGCAGGACGAAGAAGAGGCGACCCGCGTCGCGCAGAAATATTTGTCATATTTCCAGGGCGCGGTGAGCGAGTGGAAGGCACCGGACCAGCGGCTGCTGCGCCGGGCAATCCCCGAGAACCGGCTGCGGGTGTACGACATCCGCACCGTCATCGACCTGATCGCCGACGAGGACTCGGTGCTCGAACTGCGCCGCGATTTCGGCGTCGGCATGATCACCGCCTTCATCCGCATCGAGGGCAAGCCGTTCGGTCTGATCGCCAACAATCCGAAGCATCTCGGCGGCGCGATCGACGCCGACGCCGGCGACAAGGCGGCGCGCTTCCTGCAGCTCTGCGATGCGTTCGACATTCCGATTGTGTCGCTGTGCGATACGCCCGGCTTCATGGTCGGCCCGGAAGCTGAGAAGACCGCGATCGTCCGCCACGTCGCGCGGATGTTCGTCACCGGCGCCAGCCTCACCGTGCCGCTGTTCGGCATCGTGCTGCGCAAGGGCTACGGCCTCGGCGCGCAATCGATGATCGGCGGCGGCTTCCACGCCTCGTTCTTCACCGCCGCCTGGCCGACCGGTGAATTCGGCGGCATGGGGCTGGAGGGCTACGTGCGCCTCGGCTTCCGCAAGGAGATGGAGGCGATTGCCGACCCCGCCGAACGCGAGGCTTACTACAAGAATAAGGTCGCGGAGCTATATGCCAACGGCAAGGCG
Source organism: Rhodopseudomonas sp. P1 (assembly GCF_039642825.1). NCBI lineage: Bacteria > Pseudomonadati > Pseudomonadota > Alphaproteobacteria > Hyphomicrobiales > Nitrobacteraceae > Rhodopseudomonas > Rhodopseudomonas sp. P1. Next base: position 1,536,883 of record NZ_CP088006.1, read on the forward strand.
GTCTCGATCGCCTCGGTGTTCGAGATCGACAATGTGATCGATCCTGCCGAGACGCGGCGCTGGATCATGGCCGGGCTGCGCTCGGTGCCGACGCCACCGGAGCGCAGCGAGCGCAAGCGGCCCTGCATCGACACCTGGTAACAGCCGGCGCAGAAACGATTGGGAGCGAAACGATGACGCAAGCTGCATTCGAGACGCCGATCGACGACACCGGCGAGGCGCTGGTCGGGCCGTGGCGCCAGCCGCGGCAGATGCTGCACGCCCAGGTGTACGACTCGCACGCCTCGATCCACGACGATGCCACCGCTCAGAAGCTCGGCTTCAAGGGCGGTACCATCGAAGGCCCGACGCATTTCAGCCAGTTCGCGCCGTTGTGCGAACGGCTGTGGGGGAAGGAATGGTTCGAGACCGGTTGCATCTCGGCGCACTACCGTAACGCCGCGTTCGAGGGCGAGGACGTTCAGGCGATCGTCGACAAGCCCGCGGCCGGTAGCCGTCACACCACCATCCGCATGGTGAAGCGCGACGGCACCGAAGTGCTGCGCGGCACGGTCTCGGTCGGCCGCGACGCGCCGCCGTCCGCGCTCGACGTCCGCCTTACCGAGCTGAAGCCGCTGGCTGATCCGGTGATCCTGCGCGACGTCTCGGTCGGAATGACGACCAAGACCCAGGCGGCGCGCATGGATCACGATCAGGTCATGGGCGAGCTGTATCCGTTCTCGCTGGCGCAGAAGCTCGAGGTCATCACCGAGCCGTCGCCATATTATCGACCGGGAGGCGGTTCGCCGTGGGGCAAGGCGATCATCCCGCTGGAGATGCTGAGCGTGCTGTTCCAGTACCTCAGCAAGCAGGACGGTTTGCTGGTGCGTGGCCCGGTGGTCGGTCTGTTCGCCGATCAGGAGATCCGGCTGATCGAGGGGCCGCTGTTCGTCGGCGAGCCCTATCGGATCGAGCGCAAGGTGGTGGCGCTGTCCGGCAGCAAGCGGACCGAGAGCATGTGGGTGCGCAGCGAAGCCTATGACGCCACTGGCCGTCTGGTAGCGACCATGCTGCTGAATTCGGCGACGTTGAAGGACTCCTACGACCCGTATGCGCAGGAATACGCCGCGCTGTACCCGACGGGATAGTCCTGCCTATTGGGTCAGGAACAGGCTGGCCGCAATCGCCACCGTGATGATCGCGGTGGCGACCACGCCCGTGGTTTGTAGCGCGCCGAACCGCCGCATCGCGAGCGCGAAGGCGACAATGATCACCGAGACGACGATCAGCCCCAGCTTGGCTTCTGTCATGGGTCCCTCATGCTCTGATGAGGCGCGATCCTAGCGGCCGCCGGGAAGCGCTGTTTGTCGGGGCGCAAGCTCTGGTGAATTGCCTGCGAGTTTGTCGCGGCACAACGTTCCGTCGGGCGCCGCCTCTATCGTCGCGCCATGACCGACGCGATCGCAGCGGGCGTGCCCGCGCTCTCCGACAGCACCGATAGCCGCACCGCGTCCGGTGTCAGCGCGCTGGATTCGCTGCCCGGTCACCTGATGATGTGGGTGCTGATCTTCAGCGAACTCGCCGCATTCGGCGCGCTGCTGATCGGGTTCCCGATCGCGCGGGCGCTGCAGCCTGAAGCGTTTGCGGCCGGGCAGGGCCAGCTCGATCCGGCGCTCGCCGCCGCCAATACGCTCTGCCTGGTGTCGAGCGGCTGGTTCGCCGCCAAGGCCAGCGCCGCAGCTCATGCTGGCTCACGCCAGGCGACGTGGCGCTGGACGCTGGGCGCCTGTCTGCTCGGCGCCGCGTTCATCGCCATCAAGCTGTTCGAATATGCCGGCGAGATCGGCCGCGGTGCCGATATCGATGGCAGCACCTTCTTCACGCTGTACTTCCTGCTCACCGGATTTCATCTGCTGCATGTCGCACTCGGGATCGCGATCCTGCTCGGCGTGGCGTGGCGCGCCAGTGCGGCTGCGGTCGAAAGCGGAACCTGTTTCTGGCACATGGTCGATCTGGTGTGGCTGGTGATGTTCCCGATCGTCTATCTGATGCGGTGACGCAATGATCCGGTTTGCTCAGCGCCGAGATCGCAGCGCGATCGCTCTCCTGCTGCTGACCATCCTCGGTGTTTTACTCAGTCGTGGTGCAGCTGCTGCGTTTGCCGGCGGCGCCGTGCTGATGGTGATCGCGGTGCTGAAAGCCCGACTGGTCGTGCTCGATTACTTCGGGTTCCGCGGCGCACCCGGGCCGTGGCGGGCGCTGCTGTTCGGCTGGATCGCACTCGTAGCGTGCGGTGCACTCGCCTCGCCATTGGTACAAGCTCTGCGCTAATCGTTCCGAACCTTGAGCCAGCACAAAGTTGCGGCGATCCGGTCGATTAGTTTTGCCGACGAAGCTGCAGCGCCGCACCTTCGCCTCCCCCACATCGAAAAGGAATCACGTGATGGCTGAACGCCTCACCAAGTCTGCCGCGCGCAATGTGTTCTTCGGCGGCTCGGCCTTCTTCTTCGCGATCTTCATCGGGCTCACCGCTCACAGCCATTATTACATCGCGACCAAGTCGACCGACACCGGGACGCTGACCCCCTCGGTGGCCCGCGGCAAGCATGTTTGGGAAAAGAACTCCTGCATCAACTGTCACACCCTGCTCGGCGAGGGGGCGTATTTCGCTCCTGAACTCAGCAACGTCTGGGTGCGCTGGGGCGGCGACAAGGATCCGGCTCAGGCCCGCGAGATGCTGAAATCCTGGATGGCGTCGCAGCCGTCCGGCGTCCAGGGACGGCGGCAGATGCCGCAGTTCCATTTGACCGATCGGGAGGTGGGTGATCTCGCCGACTTCCTGGAGTGGACCAGCAAGATCAAGACCCAGCACTGGCCGCCGAACGACGCCGGCTGATCCGACCTTCACGCATCCGCATCAGAAAGACCTCGTGATGAAATATCAAACCCAAAAGGTCGCGTTGCTGTATTTCTACGGCGCGTTGACGTTGTTCCTCGCCCAGGTGTCGTTCGGCGTGCTCGCCGGCACCATCTATGTGCTGCCGAATACGCTGTCGGAGCTTCTGCCCTTCAACATCGTCCGGATGATCCACACCAACGCGCTGATCGTCTGGCTGCTGATGGGCTTCATGGGCTGTGCCTATTATCTGGTGCCCGAAGAGGCCGAGAACGAGCTGTTCAGCCCGCTGCTGGCGAAAGTGCAATTCTGGCTGTTCTTCGGCGCCGCCGGCGCCGCGGTGGTCGGCTATCTGTTCCACTATCACGAAGGGCGCGAGTTTCTCGAGCAGCCGTTCGTGATCAAGGTCGGCATCGTCGTGGTCTGCCTGATCTTCCTGTTCAACATCACCATGACGGTGCTGAAAGGGCGCAAGACTACCATCACCAACATCCTGCTGTTCGGGCTGTGGGGCGTGGCGATTTTCTTCCTGTTCGCGTTCTACAACCCGGCCAACCTCGCGCTCGACAAGATGTACTGGTGGTACGTCGTGCACCTCTGGGTCGAGGGGGTGTGGGAATTGATTATGGCGTCGGTGCTGGCGTTTCTGATGATCAAGCTCAACGGCATCGATCGCGAAGTTGTGGAGAAGTGGCTCTACGTCATCATCGGCCTGGCGCTGTTCTCCGGCATTCTCGGCACCGGCCACCACTATTACTGGATCGGTGCGCCGGGCTACTGGCAGTGGATCGGCTCGCTGTTCTCGACCCTGGAGGTCGCGCCGTTCTTCACCATGGTGGTGTTCACCGTGCAGATGACCTGGAAGGCCGGCCGCAAGCATGAGAACCGCGCCGCGCTGCTGTGGTCGGTGGGCTGTTCGGTGATGGCGTTCTTCGGTGCCGGCGTCTGGGGCTTCCTGCACACGCTGTCCAGCGTGAACTACTACACCCACGGCACGCAGGTCACCGCGGCGCACGGCCATCTCGCCTTCTTCGGCGCCTATGTGATGCTGAACCTGGCGATGATGACCTACGCGATCCCGCAACTCCGCGGCCGCGCGCCGTACAACCAGGCGCTGTCGATCGCCAGCTTCTGGCTGATGTGCACGGCGATGAGCGTGATGACCTTCGCGCTGACCTTCGCCGGCATCATCCAAGTGCATCTGCAGCGCGTGCTCGGCCAGGGCTACATGGAGGTGCAGGACCAGATCGCACTGTTCTACTGGGTGCGGCTCGGCTCCGGCGTCGCCGTGCTGATCTCCGCGCTGATGTTCGTCTGGGCAATCCTCGTCGCCGGACGCACCAAGCAGGCGACGCTGACTGGCGCCCTGCAACCGGCCGAATAGGCCCCCTGGCGGCCACGGGGATCCGTGGCCGCCTCTTTCCATTCACGGAGATCGCCATGAAGCCCGCTCTACATGCCATCGATGCGACGCTGCCCGTTCCGCCGCCCTACACGCCCGCCGGCAACGAATGCGCGCTGTTCGAACACGCCTGGAAGCGGCGGGTGCCGCTGCTGCTGAAGGGGCCGACCGGCTGCGGCAAGACGCGCTTCGTCGCGCATATGGCGGCGCGGCTCGGCCTGCCGCTGTTCACGGTGTCCTGCCACGACGATCTTACCGCGGCGGATCTCACCGGCCGCTACCTGCTGAAGGGCGGCGAGACGGTGTGGGTCGATGGTCCGCTGACCCGCGCGGTGCGGGAAGGCGGCATCTGTTATCTCGACGAGGTGGTCGAGGCCCGCAAGGATGTCGCAGTGGTGCTGCATCCGCTCGCGGATGATCGCCGCGTGCTCCCGCTGGAGCGCACCGGCGAGGAACTGCAGGCGCCGCCGCATTTCATGCTCGTGGTGTCCTACAACCCCGGCTACCAGAGCCTGCTCAAGGCGCTGAAGCCGTCGACCCGGCAGCGTTTCGCCGCCATCGAGTTTGGCTTCCTCGCGCCCGAACAGGAGATCGCGGTGGTGGCCGCCGAGAGCGGCCTGCCGAGCGAGCGTGTCGCGCCGCTGGTCGCACTCGCCGGCCGGCTCCGCAAGCTCAAGGGCCACGACCTCGAAGAGGGCGTCTCGACCCGGCTGTTAGTGTATTGCGCCAGCCTGATCAGCGAAGGCCTCTCGGTGCGCGACGCCGTCCTCGCCGGCCTGATCGAGCCGCTGACCGACGATACCGATGTGAAAGCCGCCCTGATCGAAGTCGCCAGCGCGGTGATGGGATAGTCCGCCTCTCTTCAGTCATTCCGGGGCGCCGCGCAGCGGCGAGCCCGGAATCTCCTTCGATAACAACTTCGGGATTCCGGGTTCGCGAGCTGCGCTCGCGCCCCGGAATGACGGACCCGGGACGTTGTGGACAATCACCATGCTCGACTTCCTCGAACTCGAAGAGACCGTCGGCCGCGCCTGGCATCGGCTGGTGGGGCGCGCGGCGAGCTATCCGGAGCATCCAGAGCACGCGGCGATGCTGAACGACTGCCGTGCCGCGCTCGGTGTGATGTACCGCGGGCTCGGAGGAGAGACCGCGGTGCAGCTTGCCGGCAGCAGCGGCCGCACCTCGGGCCACCGGCTCGGCTGGCGGCAGCGCATCGGGCTCGGCGAGGAGCGGCTGATGCAGCCTGGCCGGGACGATGCCACGCTCTTCTTGCCCGACCGGATTGCGCTGTTCGCCGATGTCGCGCTGAATCGCGCGCTGTATCGCTGGCTGGCGGCTTGGTTCGCAGTGGCGCCGACCGGCAGCGTACACGAAGTCGATCCGCTGCGGCGCGACGTTCTGCTGCTGCGACGGGCATACGCGACGACGCAACGGGTGCTGGCCGCCTATCCCGGTTTCCGCGCCTCCTACCATCAACTTGCGGCAGCAACGGCTGCAGCGCGGCCACGCCGGGCGTTGCCGCGGATGGAGAGCGATCTCGAAACCGCGATCCAGGTGCTGCTCGGTGCGAACGTGACGCCGGACCCCGAGTTGTGGCGGATGATCGTGACCGACGGCGAGATCTCGGTCCGGTCGCCACCGGGCTATCAGCCGTTCCTGCCGTGCCCATTGTGGGGTGAAGTCTGGACTCGTGATGTCGAGGCTCCGGTCCGCGATCCGGATGACACTGACGAGGCGGCGTCAAAGCCTTGTTCGGAACCGCGGCGCAAGGTGGCGAAGCGCAAGGCGGACGATGGGCCGAAACGCGATCCGCTGGCGCTCAACCGGTTCGAGAAGATCCTGGCGATGGCCGAGATGGTCAATGTCGATCGCCCGACCGACGAGGACGACGACGACCACGCCGACAAGGCGGCCGACGATCTCGACGAGATCACCATCGGCAAATCGACCAAGAAGCCCGCGAGCAAATTCCGTTTCGATCTCGATCTGCCGCCGCAGGCGATCGAGCACAGCCGGCTCACCGCCGGCAAGCTGTATCCGGAATGGGACTATAAGCGCGGCGCCTATCTTGCGGATCATTGCCGGGTGCTGGCGCAGCAGGCGCCGGAGCAGGGCGAGGCGTGGCAATGCGGTGAGGCGACGCGGGCGCTGGTCAAACGGGTGCGGCGTCAGTTCGAGGCGTTGCGGCCGCGGCACGAGGTGCTGCGGGCGCAAGCCGACGGTCATGATCTCGATCTCGACGCGCTGGTGCGCTCGCGCTGCGAGATTGCCGCAGGCGATAGCGGCTTCGATCGTTTCCATCTCGCAGCCCGGTCGCAGGCGCGCGACCTGGCCGTGACGCTACTGGTGGACGTTTCGCTGTCGACCGATGCCTGGATCGACAATCGCCGCGTGCTCGACGTCGAGAAAGAAGCTTTGACGGTGCTGTCCCACGGCATCGAAGCCTGCGGCGATCAGCACAGCATCCTGACGTTCACGTCGCGGCGCCGGGATTGGGTGCGGGTGGAGACCGTAAAGGGCTTTGGCGAGAGCATGAGCCCGCTGGTCGAGCGGAGGATCGCGGCGCTGAAGCCCGGCTACTACACGCGGATCGGCGCGGCGCTGCGCCATGCCAGCGCGGAGCTGGCCAAACAGCCGCAGCGCAAGAAGCTGCTGCTGGTGCTGACCGACGGCAAGCCCAACGACGTCGACCACTACGAGGGCCGGTTCGCACTCGAGGACAGCCGCAGGGCGGTGCAGGAGGCGCGTCGCAGCGGCATTGCGGTGTTCGGCGTCACCATCGATGTCGATGCGCAGTCGTACTTTCCGACGCTGTTCGGCCGCGCCGGTTATGCCATCGTCGGACATATCGGCCGGCTGCCCGCCGCGCTCCCCGGCATCTACCGCAATCTGATGGGGTGACCGGACTTGCCGCTCACTCCATCTCCTTCATCACCTGCGCATAGGTCAGCAATGCGAACAGCGCGGTGCCGCCGATGACGTTGCCGATCAGAACCGGCGCAATGAAATCGCCGAACACCTGGGCGATACTGACTGAGCCGTCCAACATCAGCATGAACGCCTCCATGCTGCCGGCGACGATGTGCATGAAGCCGCCGGCCGAGATCAGCCAGGTCATCACCACGATGATCCAGACCTGACTGCCTTCCGCGCTCGGCAGCAGCCACACCATCGCGGCGATCAGGAAGCCGGCAGCGATCGCCTTCATCATCGCGGCGAACCAGCCGTATTCGACCACATGGCGGCTGATCTCCAGCATCTCGTGCTTCAACTCCGGCGTGATCGCCGGCGTGAAGCTGCAGAACGCCGCAGCGAACAACGTGCCGGCGAAATTCGCCAGCAGCACCACGGCCCATAGCCGGGCTGCGCAGCCGAAATTACGCAGCGACCAGTTCGCCATCACCGGCAGCACCACCGTGATGGTGTTCTCGGTGAACAGCTGCTGACGCGCCAGCACCACCATCAGAAAGCCGATCGAATAGCCGAAGCTGGTCACCAGCGGCCGCCAGCCGGTTGGCTCGAGATGCTGCTGCAGTACCGCCTGCGCGAGCAGCGAGAAGCTGATCGACAGGCCGGCGGCGAGCCCCGACCACCACAGCGACACCACCGGCCGCGCCATTTCCTCTTCGCCGAGGCGGCGGACGATCTCGTAGATCACCGGTGTGCGCGGGCTCGAACGCGATTCGACGTCCTCGACCTCGCGCTCGGTGATCGCGGCGTGATTGTCCTGCGGATCGTCGGCCCGGCGCGACGAGGTGGAGGCTGGGTGGTGCTGCGCTGACGCCATCGACGGTCCTTGGCCGCAAAGGCGCGCAAGCCGGATCGCTCGCCGCCTTTCTGCAAACCGCAGATCAAGTACGGCGCCGGATGGAAGTTCCAGCCGATCAGCGTGGACGTTCGCGACCGCTACTGCGGGGCGTCGATGATCAGGATGTCCAGGTCGCGGCTCGGCTTGAAGTTGGTCTTGCGCACTTCAAACCGGGTGGGGCCGGTTTTGACCACGCCGGTCTCGCAGAAACTGACCAGCGAGTTCGGCTTGCCTTTGTCGATCGTCAGATGGAAATCGCCGATCGGCTTCGCCCAATTGGCGCCGGTGGTCAGGACGTAGGAGACGCGCTGCTCCGGCGGCGGCTGGTTGCCGTTCTTCCGCGTCATCGCTGCGACCGCCTGGACGAACGAAGGCTCGGCGCAGAACTTGCGCGTGTAGTTGGCTCGCTCCTCTGCCGTCGAATATGGGCCCGTGATGCCGGTCTGCACGCTGCCGCCGACGCTCGGGGTGTAGCTGTGCTCGACCACCACCTCGCGGCCGGCCGGGAAGGTCTGATCCCAGTAATAGGTCGCCCGCAGCCGCCAGTTCGGCGCGAGGTGATGTTCCATGCCTTTGCCGGCGTCGAAATCGTCGGGCCGGACGATCTCGTCCTTGAGCAGTTGCTGCTGCGCCTGCGCCGGCAGCGCTTCCAGCGCGGTCTGGGTCGCTTTCGCCCGCGGCTGCAGCGGCACGCCGAGTGCTTGCAGCCGGGCGGTGACGTCGGTCTTGCCGACCAGCGCCTTCTGTTCGAGCTGGGCCGCAACGTCGCGGCCATCGACCTTGGTGCGGAAGTTCAGGAAGTTGTCGGCTTCGTTGTTCGGCACGTCGATATTATTGGCGTCCGAATAGTCGATCTCCGGCATCGGAAACGCCACGGTGACGTGCTGATCGGTGCCGGAGCGATTGAGGAAGCGGTAGCGAACTTCGATCCGCTCGCGCGAGATCGACAGATCCTCCGACAGCATCTCGATATCGGCGTTGGTGCGGAATTCGAGCCCGCCGGTCGTCAGGGCTGCGGTGGTATCATTGGCTCGCGCCGGCAGGCAGTACGTCATCAGCGCAGCCACAACGGCTGCTGCGGACGGAGCGATTGTTCGATGCACGGTATCCCCCAACGCCAAGGCTTTGCCGCGAACGGAGCGCGGCGCTTGATCCAAATGTGCCAGAGCGCACAACCGGATCAAGCTTGGCGTGACGGGAGGTCCGTCATCAGTTCTGTGCCGGCGCCCAGCTCGGAAACGGATCGGGCAACTGCCGCCACGCATCCGGCGTGAACTCCGCATCCTCGCCGACGAGACACAGATCGAGCTGGCGACGCAGCGCTGTCTCGTCCATCTCGCCGGTGCCGATGAACACGATTTCCTGGCGGCGGTCGCCCCACACCGGATCGAAGTACGGCTTCATCGCCTCGTGCCAGTCGTTGCTATCCGGCCAATGCGTCTTCGGCACCGCCGACCACCATAGCCCACGCTTGGAAGTCCGCACCATCGCGCCGGCTTGTGCGATTTCGCCGACATGCTGCGGTCGTGTCGCCAGCCAGAAGAAGCCCTTGGCGCGGATCACGCCCGGCCAGCTCCGGTTGCAGAACGACTGAAACCGCAGCGGATGAAACGGCCGCCGCGCGCGGTAAACGAACGAGCGAATGCCGTATTCTTCGGTCTCCGGCACGTGGTCGGCGAAGCCATTCAGCTCCTTGAACCACAGCGGATGCTGATGCGCGCGCTCGAAATCGAACAGCCCGGTGTGCAATACCGACGACAGCGGCACGTCGCCGAAATCGGCCTCGATGATCTTGGCATCCGAGTTCAGCGCCCGCACGATTGATCGCGCGGTTTCGCGCCGGCTCGGTGAGGTCGCCGAGACCTTGTTGAGCACGACGACGTCGGCGAATTCGATCTGCTCGACCAGCAGGTCGACCAGGGTGCGCTCGTCGTCCGCGCCGGCGACTTCGCCGCGGTCGCGCAGGAATTCCTGGCTGGAGTAGTTCGCCAATAGGCTTGCGGTATCGACCACCGTCACCATCGTGTCCAGCCGCGCGATGTCCGACAGGCTGGCGCCGTTCTCGTCGCGGAATTCGAACGTCGCGGCGATCGGCAGCGGCTCGGCGATCCCTGTTGATTCGATCACCAGACCGTCGAACCGGCCGCTTTCGGCGAGTCTACGCACTTCCTGCAGGAGGTCCTCGCGCAGTGTGCAGCAGATGCAGCCGTTGGTCATCTCGACCAGCGTTTCCTCCGATCGCGTCAGCCCGCCATCCTGCCGCACCAGCTCGGCGTCGATGTTCACCTCGCTCATGTCGTTGACGATCACCGCCAGCCGCCGCCCCTCGCGGTTGGCCAGCATCCGGTTGAGCAGGGTGGTTTTGCCGGCACCGAGAAAGCCGGACAGCACTGTGACCGGGAGCAGGGGGTGATCCATGACGAGGAAAGCCTTCGTTGCAGGTACTGGAGGGTTATAAACGTAACGTTATAACATTACATATAGCGGGGGCAAGCGGCCGCGGTTCGGCTTGGACGGACGCCGTTCAATTGATCGTGCGCAGGCGGTGGCGACCTGAAGCTAGCCTGCGATCGGTGTCGCTTTCGTGCGGGCTCGCATTGGGCTGCGCGCCCGGCGGCCATTGAGAGGCCGTTGGTTCTGCAGTAAGGCTTGTTGATGGTCGCTTTGCTTCGGCGCGCCTCTCACTGAAGCCTGTTTTCGGCCGCCGGCGCGCCTTTCCGGCGACGGACATTTTCACGGAACAGTTCAATGCCTGCTTATCGCTCGAGAACGACGACCCACGGCCGCAACATGGCCGGCGCGCGCGGCCTGTGGCGCGCCACCGGTATGAAGGATTCCGATTTCGGCAAGCCGATCATCGCGGTGGTCAATTCGTTCACCCAGTTTGTGCCCGGCCACGTCCATCTCAAGGACCTCGGCCAGCTCGTTGCGCGTGAGATCGAAGCGGCCGGCGGCGTCGCCAAGGAGTTCAACACCATCGCGGTCGACGACGGCATCGCGATGGGCCACGACGGCATGCTGTATTCGCTGCCGTCGCGTGAACTGATCGCCGACAGCGTCGAGTACATGGTCAATGCGCATTGCGCCGACGCGATGGTGTGCATCTCCAACTGCGACAAGATCACGCCCGGCATGCTGATGGCGGCGATGCGGCTCAATATCCCAGCCGTGTTCGTCTCCGGTGGTCCGATGGAAGCCGGCAAGGTGGTGCTGAAGGGCAAGACCCACGCGGTCGATCTGATCGACGCGATGGTGGCTGCCGCCGACAGCGCGATGAGCGACGAAGACGTGCAGACCATGGAGCGCTCGGCGTGCCCGACCTGCGGCTCGTGCTCGGGGATGTTCACCGCCAATTCGATGAACTGTCTCACCGAAGCGCTCGGCCTGTCGCTGCCTGGCAACGGCTCGGTGCTCGCCACCCACGCCGACCGCAAGCGGCTGTTCGTCGAGGCCGGCCACACCATCGTCGATCTGGCGCGGCGTTACTACGAGCGCGACGACGCTTCGGTGCTGCCGCGCAATATCGCGAACTTCAAGGCGTTCGAGAACGCGATGACGCTCGACATCGCGATGGGCGGTTCGACCAACACCGTGCTGCATCTGCTCGCTGCCGCGCGCGAGGCCGAACTCGATTTCTCGATGAAGGATATCGACCGGCTGTCGCGCCGGGTGCCGTGCCTCAGCAAGATCGCGCCGTCGGTGTCCGACGTGCACATGGAAGACGTGCATCGCGCCGGCGGCATCATGGCGATCCTCGGTGAGCTCGATCGCGCCGGTCTGCTCGATACTTCCTGCGGCACCGTACATTCCGAAACGCTCGGCGCAGCCCTGGCGCGGTGGGACATCCGCCAGAGCAACAGCGAGAGCGTCCGCACCTTCTTCCGTGCGGCGCCGGGCGGCGTGCCGTCGCAGACCGCGTTCAGCCAGGACCGTCGCTACGACGAGCTCGATCTCGACCGTGAGAAGGGCGTGATCCGCGACGCCGCGCATGCGTTCAGCAAGGACGGCGGTCTCGCCGTGCTGTACGGCAACATCGCGCAGGACGGCTGCATCGTAAAGACCGCCGGCGTCGACGCCTCGATCCTGACCTTCTCCGGCCCGGTGAAGGTGTTCGAAAGCCAGGACGACGCAGTGTCGGCGATCCTGACCAATAAAATCGTCGCCGGCGATGTCGTGGTGATCCGCTACGAAGGTCCGCGTGGTGGTCCGGGCATGCAGGAGATGCTGTATCCGACCAGCTACTTGAAGTCGAAGGGCCTCGGCAAAGCCTGTGCGCTGATCACCGACGGCCGGTTCTCCGGCGGCACCTCGGGCCTCTCGATCGGCCACGTCTCGCCGGAAGCGGCGGAAGGCGGCCTGATCGGTCTGGTGCGCGACGGCGACCGGATCTCGATCGACATTCCGAACCGCACCATCAGCCTCGACGTCTCCGAGGCCGAACTCGCCAAGCGCGGCGAGGAAGAGCGGGCGCGCGGCGAGGCGGCGTGGACGCCGAAGGACCGCAAGCGCAACGTCTCGGCGGCGCTGCAGGCCTACGCGATGCTGACCACCAGCGCCGCCAACGGCGCGGTGCGCGATGTGAAGCGCCGGTTCGGTAAGTCGAACTAGCGGCTGACTTACGGCTGGGCAGTTCTGTGTTCATGAACTCAGAACTGCCCACGACCGCTCTCAATACAACGACATTCTCGGGGCGAGGACGCATTGCATGTAGCAATGATGCTGTGCCTCAGCCCGACCGCCGCAGCACGGCGGGCCGCTGCCGCGCCGTACGATACGCGGCGACCGCTTCGCCGAAGGCGAGAAACAGCGCGCGGTTGATCGGATTGACCTGCGGATCATATTCGGCGTGCCATTGCACGCCGAGCGCGAAGCCAGGCGCATCGGCGATGCGGATCGCCTCGATGGTGCCGTCTTCGGCGACGCCTTCGATCACAATGCGCGGGCCGGGCTCGAGAATGCCCTGGCCGTGCAGCGAATTGACCCGGATCAGATCACGGCCGAACAGCCGCGCGAACACGCCGCCTGCTGTGAGCTGGACGTCGTGGCGATCGGCGAACACCACGGTCGGATCGGGATGGATCTCGCCGTTCTCCAGCCGCGGCATTCGGTGGTTCATCCGCCCCGGCAGATCGCGGATCTCCGGATGCAGCGAGCCGCCATAGGCGACGTTCATCTCCTGAAAGCCGCGGCAGATCCCGAACAGCGGCACCCCGCGCTCGACACAGGTGCGCACCAGCGCCAGCGCCAGCTCGTCGCGCGGCTGGTCGTAGGGCTCGTGGCGGGGATTGGGCTCGGTCTTGAAGTAGGTCGGATGCACATTGGCCCGGCCGCCGGTCAGCAGGATGCCGTCGACCACCGCGAGCAGGTCCTCGATCTGGGCGAACTCGGACGAGCCGCCGAACATCAGCGGCAGCGCACCGGCCACCTCGGCCACCGCGCGCAGGTTGCGCTCGCCCACATGCTGGACGGCAAACCGATTATCGACGAGATGGGCGTTGCCGATCACGCCGACCACCGCTCTGCCAGTCATCCTGTTCCTCCCAGACAACCCTCGGACCATACAGCCAAAACGACGAAAATCGAGCCCGACGATGCTGCCTTAATTGGTTGCCAGCTCTGCACTGGCGATCCGTCTGATCAGCCGGTAGAAGCTGGCGCCAATCAGCCGAGTTCGTGCGGCGTCCGAGCCGGCACGGGCTTGTATTTTCCCGAGGATCGCCCGCAGCCATGTGCCTCGCTTCATGTCGATGACCGTCCTTGCCGGCAGGGCCGCCCGATGAGCGTGGTCTCGCGCCCGGATACGCCCGCTGTTGCAGGCCCCACCTCCGCGGCGCCGGCGGCGTCCGCTCCGTGGCGACTGCCTGCCGTGGTGCGCAATTTCGTGCGCAACCGGGAAATCGGTCTGGTGTTGGTCGCGGTGGTAATCGGGCTGTTGTCGGGCCTGTTAGTGGCGATCATCTGGCGCCTGAGCGAATTCGCTCATGCGGTGCTGTTCAATATCCCATTCGATACACGGCTCAGCGCCAACGGCGTGATCTCCTGGCAGCGCACCCTGTTGGTGCCGCTCGGCGGCGCCATTATCTTGACCCTCATCGGCCTGTTTTACGCTGGCCGGTTCAAGGGCCGGCTCGCCGACGCGATCGAAGCCAACGCGCTGTATGGCGGACGGGTGTCGATGCGCGGCAGCCTGCTGATCTCGCTGCAAACGCTGCTGTCGAATGGCTGTGGCGCTTCGGTCGGCCTGGAAGCGGGCTACACTCAGATCTGCGCCGCGTTCAGCTCGCAGATCGGCCAGCGGCTCGCCGCCCGGCGCGCCGACATGCGGCTGCTGGTGGCTTGCGGCGCCGCCGGCGCGATCAGTGCGGCGTTCACCGCGCCGCTCGCCGGTGCGTTCTTCGCTTTCGAGGTCGTGCTCGGGGCCTATACGTCGGCGAGCCTGGTGCCGGTGATCGCCAGCGCGGTGTCGTCGTGGCTGGTGATGCGCAATCTGGTGCACCCGTCGTTCCTGCAGATTCCCGGCGTGCCGACGCCGGCCTCGGTCGAGATGATCGGCCAGACCATGTTGCTCGGCGTGCTGTGCGCGTTCTTCAGCATCCTGGTGATGCTGGCGGTGGCGTTCTCGGAGCGGGTATTTCAGCGCATCAGCATCTGGCGTGGCGCGCTGCGGTTGGTGATTGGCGCGCTGCTGCTCAGCGGGCTGGCGCTACTCAGCCCGACCGTGCTCGGCTCGGGCCATGGCGCGATGCAGCTTTTGCTGATCACCAACCCGACCTGGCTGATGCTGCTGACGACGCTGATCCTGAAGACGCTGGCGTCGGCGATTTCGCTCGGCGCCGGCTTCCGCGGCGGCCTGTTCTTCGCCTCGCTGATGCTCGGCTCGCTGATCGGCCAGCTCTACAGCACCGTGCTTACGCCGTACTTCCCGGACATCGCGCTGCAGCCCGGCACGGCGGCGGTCGCCGGCATGGTGGCGCTCGGGACCGGCGTGATCGGCGCGCCGTTCAGCATGATCTGTCTGGCGCTCGAACTGACCGGCGACTTCTGGGTGACGATCGGCGCGGTGGTGGCGGCATCGATGAGCGCGCTGATCGTGCGCGAGCTGTTCGGCTACAGCTTCGCCACGTGGCGCTTCCATCTGCGCGGCGAGACCATCCGCGGGCCGCAGGACATCGGCTGGGTCAAGCAGATCAGCGCCGCCACGCTGATGCGGACGGATTTCCCGACCGCGCCGGCCGACCTGCCGATCGTCGAGGCGCAGAAGCTGTTCCCGCCCGGCCGCGTCAAGCAGATCGTGCTGCGGCATGTCGACGGCAGCTACGCCGGCATCGTCAACTCGGCCGAACTGCACGGCGTTGCCGATCCGGGAGAGGCGCTGCTGGAGACCCTGGCGCAGCAGCGCGATCAGTTCCTGCTGCCGCAAGTGACGGTGCGGGACATTCTTGCGGCATTCGATCGCACCGAGGCCGACGTGCTGGTGGTGATCGACAACGCCGAGGATCGCCGCGCGATCGGCACCGTCAGCGAGGCGCACGTGCTGCGGACCTATTCGACCGAGCTCGAGCGCCGTAATCAGGAAGTGTTCTTCCGCTGATGGCGGAGACCGTTCAGCCGGTCGCCGCCAGATCCGCCATGTAGGCGCGCCAGCCACCGAAATGCGAGATATCGCGGGCGCCTTCGATCGCCGCCGGCTCGGTGAGGAAGCCCTTCACCGCGGTGCCGTCGGCGAGCGTCAGCGTGCCGATCGACAGCGGCGATGGGATTGCCGCAACGAACGCGCCAAATGCGCCCGGCGACAGCGCCCACACTTCCACAGCGATCGCAGAACCACCACCGGGCGCCACGCGCAGCAGGCCAGGCTTCGGCGGCACGGTGCCTTTCAGCGCATAGAGTTTGTAGTCCGGTGCCGTGGCGGTGGCCGACAGCAGCCGGCCGCCGAGTGCGGTCAGTTCCCGGTTCAGCGGCATGCCGGACAGATGCGCTCCGACCACCGCGATTGCGATCTCCTCGGGCGCATCACCACCTGTGACTTTGGCTAGCGGTGGCTGGGAGTGGCTGCTGGCGCCGATCGGCAGCGCGGTGTCTGCATGGAAGACACGGCCGAGACTGGCAAGTTCGGCATCGCGCCCGGCAGGCGCCAGCAGGGTGATGCCGAACGGAATGCCGTCGCTGCGGATCGACGCCGGCAGCGCGAGGCCGCAGAGGTCGAGCAAATTGACGAAATTGGTGTAGGTGCCGAGCCGGCTGTTCAGCGTGATCGGATCGGCCAGCACCTGGTCGACTGTGTAGGCGGTTGGCGCGGTCGGCAGCACCAGCGCGTCGATGCCGGCGAAGCTGCGCTCGGTGATCTTGCGCAGTGCCTGCAGCCGGTAGAGCGCCGCGAAGGTGTCGGCGGCTGACAGCTTGGCGCCGGCGAGCGTGATCTGCCGTGTCACCGGATGCACCGCGTCCGGCTGGGTTTCGAGCAGCTCCCGAATGGTCAGATAGCGCTCAGCCACCCATGGCCCTTCGTAGAGCAGCCGGGCCGTCTCGTAGAGCGGCTCGACGTCGATCTCAATCAGCTCCGCGCCGAGCCGCCGCCAGCGCTCCAGCGCCTCCTCGTATCCCCCTGCCGCGAGGTCATCGCCGAAGAACTGCAACTGGCCTTTCTGCGGTATGCCGAGTCGGACCCGCGGCGGCATCGCCGTCACTGCCGCCACCGGCCGCTCGCGCGAGAACGGATCTTCAGCGTCCGGCGCCGTCATCACCCGCAGGGCGGTGATCGCGTCATCGGTAGTCAACGCGAACACCGAGACGCAGTCGAGCGTGCGGCAGGCCGGCACGACACCCGTGGTCGAGATCATTCCGAGGCTCGGCTTCAGCCCGACGATGTTGTTGAGCATCGCCGGCACTCGGCCGGAGCCCGCCGTATCGGTACCGAGCGACAGCGGCACCAGACCGGCACCGACCGCGACGGCCGAACCGGAGCTCGATCCGCCGGGCACGAGATCGCTGCGCATCGCGTTGCGCGGCACGCCATAGGGCGACCGCACACCGACCAGGCCGGTGGCGAACTGATCGAGATTGGTCTTGCCGATCACGATCGCACCGGCGGCGCGCAGCTTGGCGACCGCGGTGGCGTCGCGGGCTGGCTGATACGCAAATGCCGGGCAGGCGGCGGTGGTCGGCAGGCCGGCGACGTCGATATTGTCCTTCACCGCGACCGGCACGCCGTACAGCGGCAGCGATGGATCGCGCGCCGCCAGCGCAACCGCTTCGGCGATCGCGTCCGCCTCTTCCCGCAGGGCGATGAACAGCGCCGGGTCCGCATAGGCACGGATGCGCTGATAGCAGCGCGCGATCGTCTGCGCCGGGGTGGTGGTGCCGGCGCGATGCGCGGCGACGATTTCACTGATCGTTTCAAACTTGCTCATACCGACACCGCGTAAATTTCGTATTCGTCGCGCACCAGATCGATGTGATGGCGCATGGCCTTGGCAGCGCCGTCGCGGTCGCCGCGCAGGATCGCGATCACCACGCGGTCGTGCTCGGCGTGGGACTTCGCCAACCGTCCGAGATTGCGGAACTGAGCGCGGCGGAACGGCTGCACCCGCACCCGCGTCGCCAGGGTGATCTCGGCGATGTAGTCGTTATGCGCGCCGGCATAGATCGCGTTGTGAAAGTGCTCGTTGACGTCGTGGAAGCGTTCCGGATTGCCCTGCGAGCTGAGCATCCGCAGCTCCTCGTGGATCGTTTCCAGCGTCCGGCGCTCCAGCGGCGTCATCCGCTCGGCCGCAAAGCTCGCGCACATCGCTTCGAGTTCAGACATCGCTTCGAACATGCCGGTGAGCCGTTCGAACGACGGCTGCGCCACCACCGCGCCGTGATGCGGCCGCGACTCGACGAGGCCGCTGGCGACGAGCTGGCGTAGCGCCTCGCGCACCGGCGTGCGAGAGACCTTGAAGCGTTGCGCGATGTCGGTTTCGTCGAGCGCCGCGCCGGGTCGTAGCGTGCCGCGCACGATCTCGTCGGCAAGCTGGCGCCGCAGCTCCTCGGCGCGGGTGATCTTGATTGGAGGGGGAGCGGACCGCACGATCCGCGCATCCGGAGTGATTAATCCCGGCGGCGCGAGAGGCGACCTTGTTCGGCGTGAAGTCTGCGCATCATCGAAGCTCATGGCGACGCCCGCGGTTCGTCGATCATGCTGACATGCGCCGCGACGATGCGCCAGCCTTCGGCAAACCGTACCCAGGTCTGCATCTGACGTCCGACCTTTCCGGGCGCGTTGTCGCGGTAGAATAAGGTCGATGCGACCGCAGTGTCACGGCCGTAAGCCGTGATGATCGTTCGCGCGGTGGTACGCATCAGCCCGACCGGCGAGCGGGCGCCGCGGAACGCTTTGATCTCGTCGTAGCCATAGAGGTTCTCGCCGCCGCCATAGCGCAGCGTGCGCGGATCGTCGTGAAACAGCTCGTTGAGCGTGGCGACGTCGTTACTGACGAGCGCGGCCTCGTAGCGGGCGAAGGCATCGCCGACTTCGGCGACAACGTCGGGCAGATCGATATCCATGGTCAGAAATCCTTCGGTCGCGGCGCGCGGGCGACGCCGGCGCGCTCCAGCGCTGCGGCGACGCGCAGCGCGATGTCTTCGCGCCACGGCGCGGCGATGATCTGCACCCCGATCGGCAACGGCTCGAGCGGGATTGGGGCGGCTACCACCGGCAGGCCGATGAACGAGATCGGCTGAGTGTGAATGCCGACGTTGGCACGAACCGGCAGTTCGAATCCGTCGAGCGTGAAGGTGACTTGTCCGAGCTTGGGCGCCACGCAAGGCGTTGCCGGGGCGATGATGACGTCGACCTGCTCGAACAATTCGAGCACCCGGGCACGGTACCAGCGGCGGAATTTCTGCGCGCGGTCGACCAGCGGCGCCGGCACCATCGCGCCGGCGAGCAGCCGGTCGCGCACCGCGGGATCGAAGTCATTCGGCTGCTGCCGCAGCCGGTCGAGATGCAGCGAGGCGCCTTCGGTCGTGCTGATCACGTAAGCCGCGGCGCGGGCGCGGGCGGCTTCCGGCAGTTCGACCGAGCGGGTGATACCGAGCGCCTTGACCACGCGGTCGACAGCCTCGTGCGCTTCCGGAAACAGATTGGCCTCGAAGTAACCGCCGGCCTTTGCGATCCGCAGGCCGTCGATGCCCCCGCGAGCAGGCCGGAGACCGGCTCCGGTGCCCGCGTGGTGCAGGCGGCGTCGCCATCGTCCGGCCCCTGCATCGCGTCGTAAGCCAGCGCCAGATCGGCGACGCTGCGTGCCAGCGGGCCAAGATGGTCGAAGCTCGCCACGAACGGGAACGAACCGGTGCGCGGCAGCCGCCCATAGGTCGGCTTCAGACCGAAGATGCCGCACAGCGAGGAGGGGACGCGGATCGAGCCGTTGGTATCTGAGCCGAGCGCCAGCGGGACCTCGCCGCCGGCGACCGCCGCGCCCGATCCGCCCGAGGAGCCGCCGGTCATCCGGGTCGGATCGTGCGGATTGCGCGACGGGCCGTCGTGGATGTTCTCGCCGGTGAAGTCGTAGGCGTATTCGCCCATGTTGAGCGCGCCGATCAGCACGGCGCCTGCCGCTTCCAGCCGCTTGATCAGCGGCGCGTCGCTGGCGGCCGGGCTGCGGTCGCGGTTGATCTTGGAGCCGGCGCGGGTGGCGAGGCCGACGACATCGAACAGGTTCTTGACCGCGAACGGCACGCCAGCGAGCGGGCCGACGCTTTCGCCGCGCGCGATCGCGGCATCAATGTCTCGGGCGCGTGCGCGGGCCCGCTCGGCGACGACATCGGTGAAAGCGTTGAGGGTCGGATCGGCCTTGGTAATACGGCTGAGTGCGGCCTCGGTGGCGGCGAGCGCAGTGGTGGTCCGGTTCGCCACGGCTGCGGCGATCTCGGCGGCGGTCATCCAGTCAGTGGACATGGCGGGATCAATCTCAGGCACGGAACACGCTCGCAGGCTCGGTCTCGTCGGGAAGCGGAAACTCATCGACCATCCGCGCTAGCTTCAGCGAGACCTCGAGATTGGCCCGCACTGCCGGCTTCCAGGCGGGGTCGATGGTCAACCCCAGGGCGGAGCCAGCAGCGTCGATGTAGGAGTCGAGATCGAGTGACTTGTCGTTCAATGCGGTGTCCTCAGTAAGTACAGCATTCAAGTTCGTCATTCCGGGGCGCGCGTAGCGCGAACCCGGAATCCCGAGATGATAACAGGAGAGTCCGGGTTCGCTCGCTGGCGCGAGCGCCCCGGAATGACCATGGAGATTTGCGTGTCGCGTCATCACGTCACCGGCAGCGGCGGATGCGGGATCGCGGTGAGGAGTTCGCGGGTGTAGTCGTGCTTCGGGCTGCCGAGCACCTGCTCGGAGGTTCCCTGCTCGACAATCCGCCCGGCGCGCATCACGACGACGCGGTCGCACAGCAGCCGCACCACGTTGAGGTCGTGCGATACGAACAGGTAGCTCATCCCGAGCGTCTGCTTCAGGTCTTGCAGCAGGTTCAGCACCACCGCCTGCACCGAGACGTCGAGCGCAGCAGTCGGCTCGTCGAGGATCACCAGCTTGGGCCGCAGCGCGATGGCGCGGGCGATACCGACGCGCGCCTTCTGGCCGCCGGACAGCTGATGCGGAAACCGGTCGAGCAGATCGAGCGGCAGGCCGACCTGTTCGGCCAGTTCCTCGCAGCGTGCGCGCACTGCATCGCGGCCTTTGATCTCGCCGAGCTGCAGGATCGGATCGGCGATCGCGCGCGCCGCGGTGAAGCGCGGATTGAGACTGTCGGTCGGATCCTGAAACACCATCTGGATCGACTTGCGCAGCGGCAGCCGGGCGAACCGCTGCGGCAGGATGGTGCCGATCTCCTCGCCGTCGAACACGATGCGGCCCGAGGTCTGATCGAGCAGCCGCATCAGCATCATCGAGGTGGTCGACTTGCCGCAGCCGGACTCGCCGACCAACCCGACGCTTTCGCCATGGCCGATCTGAAAACTGATGCCGTCGACCGCGCGAAACACCTCCGGCTCCGGCGCCGGCCCGCGCGAGAACAGCCGGCTCAGCGTCGCAGTCGCACCCTGGCGCGGATATTCCTTCACCAGCTTTTCGACGAGGAGGAGGGGGGTGGCCTGCTCCCTCTCCCCGCTTGCGGGGAGAGGGGTGGGGTGAGGGGGCGTCTCCGCGAGGCCGAGCGCTCCGACTCGTGGAGACGCCCCCTCACCCGGATCATCGCTACGCACTGATCCGACCTCTCCCCGCGCGCGGGGAGAGGTTTGCGCTGTGCCGTGTTCGGCCGCACCGTCTTCGCCCTCCGGCAGCAGCTCCCGCAAACTCACCCCGAGCCGCGGCGTCGCGCGCATCAGCTTTTTGGTGTAGGGGTGCTGCGGATTGGCGAAGATATCGGCCGCCGAGGCGGTCTCGACCACGCGGCCCTTCTCCATCACCACCACCCGGTCGCAATAGGCGGCGGCGAGACCGAGGTCGTGGGTGATCAGGATCGTCGACAGCCCGCGGCTCTTGGTCAGTTCGACGATCAGGTCCATCACCGCCTTCTGGGTGGTGACGTCGAGGCCGGTGGTCGGCTCGTCGGCGATCAGCAGCTGCGGATTGCAGGCCAGCGCCAGCGCGATCACCACGCGCTGGCACATGCCGCCGGAGAGCTGGAACGGATAGGCGTGATAGCGCTCGCGCGGCCGCGCGATCTTCACCGCCTCCAGCGCCGCGATCGCCTTCTCGCCGCGATCGGTCGAGGTCGACTGTACGTGCTGGCGCAGCACGTCTTCGATCTGATCGCCGACTTTCCGGATCGGGTTGAGCGCGGCGCGGGGGTTCTGGAAGATCATCGAGATTTCGCGGCCACGCAGGTCACGCATCTGGTGCTCGCTGGCCGCCTTCAGATCCATGCCGCCGAACATCACCGAGCCTTCGGCGATCCGCCCGGCGCGATCGAGAATCCGCATCACCGCGTAGGAGGTCACCGACTTGCCGGAGCCGGACTCGCCGACGATCGCCAGCGTCTCGCCTTTGCCGACGCTGATATCGACATGCTGCACCGCCTTGACGATGCCGCGGCGGGTGACGAATTCGACCGTGAGGTCGCGGACGTCGAGCAGGGGCTGGGTGGTCATGACGGCATCTCCACGTGATGGCTGTCACCGCCGGGCTTGACCCGCCTGCGGGGCCGAAGCCCCTTCGGCGCGGCGAAGGCCCGGCGGTCCATCGCTCTTGGGAAGACGTTTTGCGAAGCGGGATGGATGGCCGGGTCGAGCCCGGCCATGACGGAGGCTTGTGGGGCGACGTGATCGGCCAACAGGTTCATGGCTCACGTCCTCCGCTGCGGGTCGAAGATGTCGCGCAGGCCGTCGCCGAGCAGGTTGAAGCAGAACACGGCGATCATCAGCGCGAGGCCGGGGAACAGTGCGATCCACCATTCGCCGGAGACCATGAACGACGCGCCCTCCGCGACCATGATGCCCCACTCGGCGGTCGGCGGACGGACCCCGAGGCCGATGAACGACAGGCCGGCGGCGTTGAGGATCGCGTAGCCCATCGTCAGCGACATCTGCACGATCATGATCGGCATGATGTTCGGCAGGATGTGCACCAGCAGGATGCGCATCTCGCTGTTGCCGGACAGCCGCGCCGCCATCACGAAGCCGGCTTCGCGGCGGACATTGGCCTCGGCGCGGGCGACCCGGGCATACAGCGGGAAGTTCACGATCGCGGTGGCGATGATGATGTTCTGCACCGTGTTGCCGAGCGCCGCCACGATGCCCATCGCCAGCACGAACAGCGGAAACGCCATGATGGTGTCGGCGATCCGGCCGACGATGCGGTCGGTCCAGCCGCCGAAGTAACCGGCGGCGACGCCGGCGAGGCCGCCCATCAGGAACACCAGCACCACCGAGGCGACGGCGATGAATAGGTCGAGCCGTGTCGCGACCACGACGCGGCTGAAGATGTCGCGGCCGAGCTGATCGGTGCCGAACCAGTGCGCTGCCGACGGGGCTTTGAGTGCCTGCGCGGTGTCGCTGGCGAGCGGATCGTAGGGGACGATGTACGGCCCGAACAATGCGGCGAACACGATCACCACCAATAGGCCGAACGCGAAGGCGGTGACGCGGTTGTCGCCGAGCACGTAGCGGGTGTGCTCGATGGTGTCCCGCAGTGCGGAGCGGCGCGCGGGCTTGGCGCTGGCGGAGGTTTTGCCGATCGGAGGGGCGACGCTGGTCATGGTCATGCTCCTAGCCTTCCAGCCGCACGCGTGGGTCGATCACGCCGTAGAGAATGTCGATTGTCAGATTGAGCAGCACGTACATCACCGCCATGGTGAGCACGAAGCCCTGAACCGGTGCGAAGTCGGATGCGATCAGCGCTTCGACCGCGTAGGAGCCGATGCCGGGCCAAGCGAACACCTTCTCGACCAGCACGTTGGCGCCGAGCAGGAACGAGAACACCATCGACAGCGTGGTGATCACCGGCAGCATCGCGTTGCGGAACGCGTAGGTCATCGTCACCTTGCGCGGCGACAGGCCGCTGGCGCGCGCGGTGCGGACGAAGTCCGAGGCCAGCACCGCCAGCATCGAGGCGCGGGTCATGCGGGCGATCGGTGCCAGCGAGAAGATCGCCAGGGTTGCTGCGGGGAGCAGAAGCTGACTCAGCGCCGACCGGAAGGTCTCGAAGTCGCGCGCGATCAGGCTGTCGATCAGATAGAAGCCGGTGACGGTCGGCGGTGCCGAGTAGAACACGTCGAGCCGGCCGAGCGGCGCCGGGGCCCAGCCGAGCTTGAAGTAGAACACGTAGACCAGCAGCAGGCCGGTGAAGAACACTGGCAGCGAGACGCCGGCGGTGGTGGTGACGCGGCAGAGGTGATCGATCCACGAACCCGGCCGGGTCGCTGCCATGATGCCGAGCGGGATCGCGATCACAATCGCCAGCGCGAGGCCGAGCAGGGTCAGTTCGGCGGAGGCGGGCAGGCGGTTCTTCAGTTCGGTGACGACGGGCTGGCCGGTGGTCAGCGACTCGCCGAGGTCACCGCGGACGAGATCGGTGGTGTAGCGGACGAACTGTTCAGGCAGCGATTTGTCGAGGCCGAGCTTGTGACGGATCTGCTCGATCGCCTCCTTGCTCGCCGCAGGACCGGCGAAATACGCCGCAGGATCGCCCGGCAGCGCGCGGGTCAGCAGGAAGGTGACGATCACCACGCCGATCAGGCTCGGGATCGCGAACATAAGGCGTTTGCCGATCAGGGTGAGCATTGGATCACAGCCTCACGAACATAGTCATTGCTGAAGTATCAGCGGGCCTGCTCCCCTTCCCCTTGCGGGGAGGGGACAGGGGTGGGGACCCCAGGCACAATGCCTGCTTCGCCTTCACCCCGGCCCTCTCCCGCAAGCGGGAGAGGGAGAAGAGCCTCAGCCCTTCACCATCGTCCGGTAGTCGAGACGGCGGTGGAACCAGTAGGCGAAGCCGGAGACGTTCTTCTGCATCGCGACGTTGAGGTAGGGCTGGTACAGCGGAACGCGCGGGATGTCGGTGAAGGCGAGGTCGACGAAGCCCTTGACGTCGCGATCGTAGGTCGCGGTGTCGCCGGTCGCGGCGGCGATGCGGGAGCTGTCGATCAGCTTATCCATCTCGGGCGAGTCGTAGCCCATGGTGTTGAAGATCGACTTGCCGGAGTGATAGCACCAGTAGAAGAAGTACTCCGGATAATCGAGCCAGCCCGAGAAGATGTTGACGTAGAGCGGCATCACCTTCTTGTTGAGCTCGGTACGCCAGTTGGCGCCGGGGATCTTGTTGATGGTGCAGCGGATGCCGATCTGCGCCAGGCTCTCTTGGATCAGGATGCACATCGGCTCGTTGACGCCGGCGAAGCCGAGGTCGAACGACAGCGTGGTGTCGAAACCGTTGGCGTAGCCGGCCTCGGCCATCAGCGCCTTCGCCTTGGCCATGTCGGTGTTGTACTTGGTCGGCTGCGGCCACTTCACTTCGGTCGCTTTGTCCGCGGCGGCGCCAAACATCGGGTTGGCGAGGCCGAACATCACCGCGTCGATGATCTTCTGATACGGCACCGCATAGGCCACCGCTTCGCGCACCTTCGGATTGTTGAACGGCGGCTGGGTGACGTTCATGCCGAGATACTGGATGCCGTTCGAGATCGGCAGCGACACCACGTTGACTTTGCCGTCGCGCTTCATCTCGGCGAAGTCCTGGTTCGGCAACTCGTAGGAGATGTCGGCGTCGCCGCGCTCCAGCAGCGCGCGGCGGTTGCCGGCCTGCGGCACCATGCGCCAGATCACGCGCTTGATCTTCGGCAGCGGGCCGCCGACCCACTTGTCGTTGCGCTCCATGATCACTTCGGTGCCGGCGGTCCACTTCACCACCCGATACGCGCCGGAGCCGGCTGTGTTCTGCTTGGTGTATTCGAGACCCCACGGATCCTTCTCGGTGGCGTTCTTCTTCACCAGCTCGGAGTTGACGACGCAGGGCACGATGACCGCGAGATCCGGGATCGTCAGCCGGTCCTTCTTGAGGAAGTCGACCCGCACGGTGTGGTCGTCGACCACCACGAACTGCTCGGGCTTGGTCAGCGAGCCGGCGCTCATCTGAAAGGTCGGGAAGCCGCCGACGCTGACCGAGCGATCGAGCGACCACTTCACGTCCTTGGCGGTGACCGGCGTGCCGTCCTGGAAAGTGGCGTTCTTCTTCAGCTTAAAGGTCGCCGACATGTCGCCGATCACCATGTCGTCGGCGAGCTCGCCCTTGAACTTGTCCTTGTCGTAGTAGGGAACGCCGCCGGGGCCTTCCTTCATTTCGTGGGTGATCAGCCGGTCGTAGCAATTCCATGACACCTCGTAGCCGGGCACGTTGGTGCCGACGCCGTGGATGTCGAGATTGTTCGGACCGCTTTCGGAGACGACCAGCAGAGTTTCCGATCGGGCGTCGGCTTTGGCTGCGGACCAGATTGCCGGTGCTGGCACCATCGCGCCGGCGGCGAGGGCTGTAGCGGACTTGAGGAAATCACGACGCTTCATATGCGGCTCCAAAAGCAACGAGGAAGTAGCTGATGGAACTGGTTCGCAAGCTTCGTGCCAGACGCTCAAATCTGCATAACCGTCTGAAAAGTCGCTGTATTTTTATAAATGGAGGTTGGGAGGGGGCGCCTCCGCTCCACCCAATTGCATACAATACGCAGAATTTGCACAAAGAATGTGCAGTCGTCGTGCGGTGGATCGATGGTGAGCGGGAGGGGCGCGCCGCACTCGCGCCGTCTGCGGAAGATTGGCCTTCGAAGGCGGCTGCGCGGCACTAGTCCGATGGTCGCTGAGGGGAGCGGCCAAAACAAAAGCGGCGGGGAAATCCCCGCCGCCTGCGTCGTCAGTGGCTCGAACGATCCGCCAGAGGCGATCAGTTGATCTTGGCGCTTTCGTTGCGGACCTGGGTGTACAGCACGCTGTCATTGGCCGGCTTGGCTTCGATCGCGGTGGTCGGGCGAACCACCGGACGGTGGCTGCGGTACACTTCGAAAGCGTACCAAGCGGCGACCACGGCGGCGATCAGCGCAACCTGGCTCGGCGGCAGGATCAGCGACAGCGCGATCAGCGCGGTGGCGACCGTGCCGGCCTTCACGACGCTCTCACCGTCGTGGAACATGGCGTTGAAGCGTTCCCAGTTCTCGCCCTTCCAGAACGGAGCGGAGAACCGGTCGAGCGCGAACCGCGTCCATGCGCCGGCGAAGCCGAGCTTGCGCGCCCACATCAGATACAGCGAGCCCGCAAAAGCGAGCAGTGAGACCAGCGCGCCGACCGGACCGGCGGCGTAACCGATGACCACGACCAGCGCGGCCGTGAATGCAATGATCCAGTATTGCATTGTGTGACCCTTTCACCCGCTTGGCGGGCGCCTTTCAGATTTGATTCGATGGCGGCGTTAGCCGGCGCATTATGGGCTGTTTTCCACAGCGGCGCCGCAAAAAATTGGCGCGTTAGTTATTCATCCGATTAGCACTTTGGTCAAAGGTAATTAGTTATGGCGCGCTCTGCGCCAGAAATGATCGCCGGGTGCGACAGCCTGCCGCGACCCGACGACCGTGCGCTGATTGTCGAGGATGATCTTACCGCAGAACGTCAGCGCGCGAGGCGACTTTCGGCTTCGGCGATCTTGGCGTTGCGGATGCGCTTGGCGTCGCGGCTGGCCATGAACGGCATGCCGAGCTTGCGCGCCTTCACCTGCACCGATGAACGTGCGCGCTTCAGGGCCGCTGCCGCGCGCACCGCCGATGCGCCGCTGGCAATCAGCTCCTTCAACCGCTCGACCTGTTCGTCGTCCCACGGTCTGCAAGCATTGCTCTTGGCGGACGTCGGCATCAGCAGCTCCTTTCGCTGTCGGACCCGCTCGCCGATGGCTAGCGCGCGGGCAGGGCATGTGAAGGTTCGTGCGCGAACTCTGCGGCTGGCGGGTCGGTTGTCGATGGTCGCAGCGCAGGTTCGGCGATCGGACTGGCCCGGACGCGATCAGCCCTCGTCGGGAGGCCGGGCGCAGTCGTTCGCGTCTCAATCGTTTGCAGCAGCGAAAGTTCCTGGTTGCGGCTCGCGGCACCTGTTACCGGCCCTGTCGCAAACCTGTCATCGGCGATCGATAGGGGAGGGCACGCAGCGGCGGCCTTGCCGCCCGAGGCTGCGCTCAGTCGAAAATGAGGAAGCCGATGAAACTGGTCCGGTTGATGACCGCGCTATGTGCGCTGTCCGCATTTGCTTCGCTGCAGCCGGCGAAGGCTGCGGATGTGATCTGCTACAATTGCCCGCCGCAGTGGGCCGATTGGGCAACGATGCTGAAGCAGGTCAAAGCCGATCTGGGCTACGACATCCCGTTCGACAACAAAAATTCCGGCCAGGCGCTGTCTCAGCTGATTGCCGAGAAGAGCAACCCGGTCGCCGACATCGGCTACTTCGGCGTCAATTTCGGCATGAAGGCGAAGGCGCTGGGCCTCACCCAGCCGTACAAGCCGGCAAAGTGGGACGAGGTCCCGGCCGGCCTGAAGGATCCCGAAGGCGAGTGGACCGCGATCCATTCCGGCACGCTCGGCCTGTTCGTCAACGTCGATGCGCTCGGCGGCAAGCCGGTTCCTGCGTGCTGGAAGGATCTCGAGAAGCCGGACTACAAGGGCATGGTCGGTTATCTCGATCCGCCCTCGGCGGCGGTCGGCTATGTCGGCGCGGTCGCGGTCAATCTCGCGCTCGGCGGCAGCGATCAGGATTTCTCGCCGGCGGTGTCGTTCTTCAAGAAGCTGCACGACAATGACGCGATCGTGCCGAAGCAGACCTCTTACGCCCGCGTGGTGTCGGGCGAGATTCCCATCCTGTTCGACTACGATTTCAACGCCTACCGCGCCAAGTACACCGAGAAGGGCAACTTCGCCTTCGTGATTCCGTGCGAAGGCTCGGTCGTGTTCCCCTATGTGGTCAGCCTGGTGAAGGGTGCGCCGGACACCGACAAGGCCAAGAAGGTGATGGACTATCTACTGTCCGACAAGGGCCAGGCGATTTGGACCAACGCATACTTGCGTCCGGCGCGGCCGATCGAATTGCCGCCCGAAGTCAAGGCCAAGTTCCTGCCGGACAGCGACTACGCGCGCGCCAAGAATGTCGATTGGGCCAAGATGGAAGCTGCCCAGAAGGCTTTCACCAATCGCTACCTCGCTGAAGTCCGCTGAGCCGGTCCCTCGTCCCGGCCGGTGACGGCCGGGACAGCCCCAAATCATGAAGCACCAACGTTTCCTGTTGATCTGTCTGGCGCCGCTGGTCGTGCTGACCGCGGCGTTCTTCGTGCTGCCGATGGCGCGGCTGGTGGTGGTCGGCGCCGAGGGGCCGCAAGGGCCGGCCGGTTATCTTGCGATCCTGCTGGAGCCGCGCTACCGCGCGACGCTGATCAACACCGTGCTGCTCGCCGCCGCCACCACGGTCGCGACGCTGATCATCGCCACCATCGCCGGGCTGTTCCTGCAGCGGCACCGGTTTGCCGGCCGCGCGGTGCTGATCGCGATGCTGACGTTCCCGCTGGCATTCCCCGGCGTGGTGATCGGCTTTCTGATCATCCTGCTCGCCGGACGGCAGGGCGTGATCGGCGATCTGACCCGGCTCGCCACTGGCACCAAGGTGGTGTTCGCCTATTCCATCTGGGGGCTGTTCCTCGGCTATTTGTATTTCTCGATCCCGCGGGTGATCCTCACCATCATGGCGGCGGTGCAGAAGCTCGATCCGGGGCTCGAAGAGGCCGCGCGCTCGCTCGGTGCCAGCCCGTGGGCTGTGCAGCGTGACGTGGTGCTCCCGGCGCTGGTGCCGGCGTTCGTTGCTTCCGGCGCGATCGCATTTGCGACCGCGATGGGCGCGTTCGGCACCGCCTTCACGCTCGCTACCAATATCGATGTGCTGCCGATGCTGATCTACACCGAGTTCACGCTGGCGGCGAACTTCGCCACCGCGGCGTCGTTGTCGGTCGGCCTCGGCCTGATTTCCTGGGTGATGCTGGCGTTGGCGCGGTCGTTGACCGGCGGCACCGTGGCGGCGACGGGCTAGGCGATGCGCGACCGCCTGATCTTTGCCGGACAATTGCTGTTCACGCTGCTGGTCGCCGCGTTCCTGGTGGTTCCCGCGCTGCTATCGATCGCAGCGGGTGTCACGGCGAACTACTTCCGCGGCATTTCATCCGGCGTCACTCTGCAATGGGTGGTGCAGGTATGGACGCTGTATGCCGACAGCATCGTGTTGTCCTTCGTGATCGCACTGGCGACGCTGGCCGTGACGCTGGTCGTCGGGGTGCCGGCCGCCTACGCGCTGCATATCCGCGGTGGAGCCTGGTCGCGGCTGATCGAAGAGGTAATCACGCTGCCGCTGGCGATCCCGGGCCTGGCAATCGCGCTGGCGCTGCTGCTGACCTATGGCGGCTTCGGGGAGTTCCGCCGGTCCTGGCTGTTTATTCTGGTCGGCCATGTGGTGTTTACCATGCCGTTTATGGTGCGATCGGTGATGGCGGTGTTCGCCACCATCGACATCCGAACCCTCGACGAGGGCGCGGCCTCGCTCGGCGCATCGCCGGCGCGGCGGTTCGTCGATGTCATCGTGCCGAATGCGATGCCGGGCATTCTGGCCGGCGCCCTGATGGTGGTGACGCTGTCGCTCGGCGAGTTCAATCTCACCTGGATGCTGCACACGCCGCTGACCAAGACATTGCCGGTCGGCCTCGCCGACAGCTACGCGTCGATGCGGCTCGAAGTCGCCTCGGCCTACACGCTGATCTTCTTCATCATGATCGTCCCCTTGCTGGTGGCGATGCAATTGCTCGCGGAGCGGGAGCCGAAACGATGACGGCGGATGACGGACACGGTGTGGCGGTCGAGGTCGCGGCCTGCGGCAAGACCTTTGCGGACGGCACCCGCGCGCTGGAGCCGGCAAGCCTCAGCATCGCGCGCGGCGAAACGCTGGTGCTGCTCGGTCCGTCCGGCTGCGGCAAGACCACGATGCTGCGGATCATCGCCGGGCTGGAGAGCCCGGATGCCGGCGGGCGAGTCTTGTTTGACGGCGTAGATGTGACCTCGGTGCCGATCGAGAAGCGTAATGTCGGCATGGTGTTTCAGTCCTACGCGCTGTTTCCCAACATGACAGTGGCCGACAACATCGGCTACGGGCTCAAGATCCGCGGCGTCGCCAAAGCGGAGCGCGCCGCGCGGATCGCCGAACTGGTGGCGCTGACCAACATCGCCGGGCTTGACCATCGGCGGATCGATCAGCTCTCTGGCGGCCAGCGTCAGCGCGTCGCTCTCGCCCGCGCCGTGGCGATCCGTCCCGCGGTGCTGCTGCTCGACGAACCGCTTACCGCACTCGATGCGGCCCTCCGTGAGCGGCTGCGCGGCGAGCTCGACCGGTTGCTGCGCTCGCTCGGCATCACCACGATCTACGTCACCCACGATCAGGCGGAGGCGATGGCGCTCGGTGACCGCATCGTGGTGATGAGCAAGGGCGCGATCGCACAGGTGGGCACGCCGCGCGAGATCTATTTCCGCCCGGCCACTCGGTTTGTTGCCGAGTTCGTCGGCGCCGCCAACATCATCGAGGCCGAGATCGCCGATGGTGCGCTGCGATTGCCGGGCGGACACTGGCGCATCGCGGGCAGCAATAGCCACAGCCGCGCGGTCGCGATGATCCGCCCGGAGACGATCCGGATTGCGGCACCTGAGGCCGCGACGCTGCAGGGCGTCGTCGACAGCGTCAGTTTCGTCGGTGACCGCCAGCGCGTCGTGGTGTCCGGCGCTGCCACGCGGCCGCTGGCGATCGACGCGCCGAACGCGCTGCCGATCCGGGGCGGCGATCGCATCGGCCTCGTGGCCGATCCCGAAGCCATCCGGCTGCTGCCCGAGCACCTGTGACGAACCAGAATGAGAGATCCGACCATGCCGCCGAAGCCGATTCTGATCGCCCAGATTTCAGACCTGCATATCAAGGCGCCCGGCGAACTCGCCTACGGCAAGGTCGACACCGCGGCGGCGCTGACCCGCTGCGTCGCAGCGCTGAACGCGCTGACGCCGCGGCCCGACCTGGTGGTGATCTCCGGCGATCTGGTCGACACCCCGAGCGCTGAGGAATACGCGCATCTCGAACGGCTATTGGCGCCGCTGCAGATTCCGTTCGTTGCCGTACCGGGCAATCACGATTCCCGCGACCTGATGCGCACCGCGTTCGCGCAGCCAACGTTCCCGGCCGAGGGACCGCTCAATCAGCTCTATCCCGTCGACGGGATCGATATCGTGCTGCTCGACTCCAATGTTCACGGCCAGCCGCATGGCGAGCTCGATGCCGGGACGTTGCAGTGGCTCGAGGCGGTGCTGTCGTCGTCGGATCACCGGCCGGCCTTGCTGTTCCTGCATCATCCGCCATTCGCCACCGGCATCTGGCACATGGATCGCCAGAACCTTCGCAACGCCGCGGAGTTCGCGACCCTCGTCGAGCGCTATCCGTGGGTGCGGCTGGTCGCTGCGGGCCACGTGCACCGCCCAACGGTGATCGGCTTTGCCGGGACTGTCGCGACGATCTGTCCGGCCCCCAATCATGCGGTGGCGCTGGATCTCGGCGAACAGCTCGCGCCCTCGTTTTGCGTCGAACCGCCGGCGTTTCATCTGCACGCCTGGTTCGCCGAGCGCGGCGAACTCGTCACGCATCAGGTCCCGATCGGAGCGTTCGACGGCCCGCATCCGTTCTTCGGCGCGGATGGCAAGCTGCTGTGAAGGCGTAGGAACCTGCGGCATTAACGACGCTGCGGGAATTAGGAACAATTTTACCGAGGGAAACCTCTCAGGCCCGGAACGATCAAGAGGCTTAGCCCTTGATGATCGGTCGGGACGGTAGAGGGATGACTGAGGTGAGCAGGAGACCTGTTGTGCTGGTGGTCGAAGACGAACCGCTCCTGCGCATGAACGCCGTCGATATGATCGAGACGGCTGGATTCCAGGTGCTGGAGGCCGGATCGGCCGACGATGCCATCGCGATTCTCGAGAAGCGCGACGATATCCGCGTGGTGTTCACCGACATCCAGATTCCGGGCTCGATGGATGGCTTGAAGCTGGCGCGCGCCGTGCGCGGCCGATGGCCGCCGATCAAGATCGTCGCCACCTCGGGACGGGTGCATGTGACTGCGGACGATCTGCCGGATGGCGGCCGGTTTGTACCAAAGCCGTACACTCCCGAGCAGATTACCGGATTGCTGCGAGAAATGTTGGCCTGAACCGGGATCGGGCCACGATGGCACTTGCCCGTGCGCTTTCCAAAATTTAATCGTATCGTTCTAGAAATAGGTCTTTTCGAGCTATCCTCCCGTCCCAGCTAAAGAATAAGGGAGGACGGACTAGGATATCATGAAACGGCCACTGATCATCTTCTGCCTGCTGAGCGTGGTCGCCGCCGCGGCGTACTTTTCATTCAGCCACTGGGCGATCAGGCACGAGACGCTGACCTTCTTCGATGAAGCGCGCGGCCGTCCTGTCGCGATTGATCTTGCAGTGCGGCGAGACGCCGAAATGAAGGCTGAGGCCGGAATGGTCACGCTGCCGGTCGCGGTGGTCAGCCACGGCAACACCGTCAAGAACACCGAATATTCGTTCCTGGCCAACGTGCTCGCCGCGCGCGGCTATCTAGTCGCCAGCATCCAGCACGATCTCCCCGACGACAAGCCGCTGATGACGGTGGCCGGCTCGCTCTATGTCGGGCGCCTGGCGGTGTACGAGCGCGGCGAGCAGAACATCTTCTTCGCCCTCAAGGAGCTGAAGAGGCTCGAGCCCAACGCCGACTACGATCATCTCACCTTGGTCGGCCATTCCAATGGCGGCGACATCTCGATGTTCTTCGCCCAGCAGCACCCCGAAATGGTGCGGCGCGTGGTGACGCTGGACAATTTGCGGGTGCCGTTCGTGACCTCCGGCTTCGCCAAGATCCTGTCGTTCCGGTCCAAGGATCCGCAGTTCAAGACCGACCCCGGCGTGTTGCCCGATGCCAAGACCGCCAAGGAGGCCGGCATCGAAATCATCGACACCGGCGCCCAGCACACCGAGATGAGCGACCGCGGCCCGGACAGCGTCAAGGCGCGGATTCAGTCGACGCTCGATAAATTCCTGTCCGACGAGGGCAGCAGCAAGTTGCAGCCGCTCGACGTGCAGAAGGACATCAAGCGGATGTACAACGATCCGCGGGCGATGGGGCCGTAGCGCATTGAGCTGGCGTGTCGGATCAGCGCCGGGCCAACAAATGAAAAGGGCCTCGCGCCGCCGACGCGGCCGAGACCCTTCCAGAATACTGTTACTGCGCGCGAATTAGCGCCAGAACAGCGCCAGCAGAATGATGATCGGCAGCGGGATCCCGATCAGCCACATCAAAGCGCCTTTTCCGAAAGTCATGTCTCATCCTCCAGTGATCCAACCTGGGCGATAACCGTGTCACTCGCGAACTGTTCCGCGCTGGCGCCTTGGTTCGAACAACTCATCCGGATGCCGTCTTGACGGCCGACCCGCGGCGGGCGAGGGATCGGACCTGATCTGAAGTCATGGAGTGCAAGATGGCTGCGAAGGTGAGCCCGCTGGCGGGCAAGACCGTCGATCCCAACAGTCTGGTCAACGTCCCGCGGCTGGTGACGGCGTATTTCGCCGGCAAGCCGGACCCCGCGGTGGCGACCGAGCGGGTGGCGTTCGGCACCTCCGGGCATCGCGGTTCGTCGCTCAACAATGCCTTCAATGAGAACCACATCGTGGCGGTGAGCCAGGCGGTGTGTGATCATCGCCGCGCCGCTGGCATTACCGGTCCGCTGTATATCGGCATCGACACCCATGCGCTGGCCGAGCCGGCGCTGGTCAGCGCGCTCGAAGTATTCGCCGCCAACGAGATCGACGTCGTAATCGACGACCGCGGTGGTTACACGCCGACCCCGGTGATCTCGCACGCGATCCTCACCCACAATCGCGGTCGCACCGACGGCCTCGCCGACGGCGTCGTGGTCACGCCGTCGCACAATCCGCCCGAGGACGGCGGCTTCAAGTACAATCCGCCGAACGGCGGTCCGGCCGACACCGACATCACCTCGGCGGTCGAGAAGGCCGCCAATGCGATGCTCGAGAACGGGCTGAAGGGCGTCAAGCGGATCTCCTACGATCGTGCCCGCAAGGCGGCTTGCGTGCATCGCCGCGACTACATCACGCCTTATGTCGAAGACCTCGCCAATGTGGTCGACATGGAGGCGATCCGGTCGAGCGGAGTGAAGCTCGGCATCGATCCGCTCGGCGGCGCGGCGGTGCATTACTGGCAGCCGATCATCGAGCGCTACAAGCTCGACGCCAAGGTGGTCAGTGACGCGGTCGATCCGACCTTCCGCTTCATGACCGCGGATTGGGACGGCAAGGTGCGGATGGACTGCTCGTCGCCTTACGCGATGGCGCGCCTGATCGGGATGCGCAACGACTTCGACGTCGCGTTCGCCAACGACACCGACGCCGACCGCCACGGCATCGTCACCCGCTCCAGCGGGTTGATGAATCCGAACCACTACCTGTCGGTCGCGATCGCGTATCTATTCGCGCACCGGCCGCATTGGGGCCGCGACGCCGCGATCGGCAAGACCGCGGTGTCGAGCGCGATGATTGATCGCGTCGCCGCCAAGATCGGCCGCAAGGTGGTCGAGACTCCGGTCGGCTTCAAATGGTTCGTCGACGGGCTGATCGGCGGCAGCTTCGGCTTCGCCGGCGAGGAGAGCGCCGGCGCTTCGTTCCTGCGCCGCGACGGCAGCGTCTGGACCACCGATAAGGACGGCATCATCCTTGGCCTGCTTGCGGCGGAGATCACAGCGGTGAGCAAGGCCGACCCGGGCGAATTGTACCAGCGCCTCACCGCAGAACTCGGCGCGCCGTTCTATGCGCGGATCGATGCGGCGGCGTCGCCGGCCCAGAAGGCGCTGTTCAAGACCCTGACCGCCGAGAAGCTCGGCATCACCCAGCTGGCCGGCGAGCCGGTCACGGCGACACTGACCAAGGCGCCCGGCAACGGCCAATCGATCGGCGGCGTCAAGGTTACCACCGCCAACGGCTGGTTCGCGGCGCGTCCGTCTGGCACTGAAGACGTCTACAAGATCTACGCCGAGAGCTTTGTCAGCGCCGATCACCTCAGCAAGATCCAGCACGAAGCCCAGGCCGCCCTCAGCGCAATGTTCGCCGCAGGTTGACGCGCGACAACGTTGGAACCGGCAAGCCGGGCGATGACCTAGTCGAACGCAGAGCTTCGTCATTGCGAGGAGCGAAGCGACGAAGCAATCCAGGAGTTCGCGACTGACGCCTCTGGATTGCTTCGCTTCGCTCGCAATGACCGACTCTTCTGCCTCGGGATCGGGTTGGAAGGTTCCTTATGTCCGGCTGGACTGAATTCGTCGCCGCCTTCGCCGTGTTCCTGCTCAGCCACGCGATTCCGGCGCGGCCGGCGGTGCGGACGAGGCTGGTCGGTGCGCTCGGCGAGCGCGGCTTCCTGATCGCCTACAGCATCGAGTCGTTGGTCGTGCTGACCTGGCTGATCGTCGCCACCGAGCGGGCGCCGTTCGTCGAGGTGTGGCCGTTCGAGACCTGGCAGATGTGGGTGCCGAACCTGGCGCTGCCGCTCGCCTGCCAGTTTGCGGCGTTTGGCATTGGCGCCGCCAATCCGCTGTCGTTCGGCGGCGATCCGCGCAAACCGTTCGATCCGCAACACCCGGGCGTCGTCGGCATCGTCCGGCATCCGCTGTTGTGGGCGATCGGCCTGTGGGCCGGCGCGCATGTCGTGCCGAATGGTGACCTCGCGCATGTGCTGCTGTTCGGCTTCTTCGCGATGATCGCGCTGGTCGGCATGATGATCATCGACCGTCGCAAGCGCCGCCAGCTCGGTGCCGAGCGTTGGGCGGAACTTGCGGCGCGCACCTCGTTCTGGCCGTTCGCGGCGCTGATCAGCGGCCGCTTCAAGCCGCAGCGCTGGCGGATCAGCCCGCTGCGGTTCGGCATCGGGATCGCGGCGTGGCTGTTGCTGCTCCTGCTGCATCCGTTGGTGATCGGCGTCTCGCCGCTGCCCTAACCGCCAGTCTCAGCGGTCATTGCTTCGTCGGCTACATCTCCGCGCCATGCGGACGATGCTGTTCCCTGCAAATCGTTCGCGAGTTTGTGCTGGCACAACCAGCGCTGGACGCCGCGCTCCTACACAGGATGAACCGGCAGATGTACCGCCGGTGTCAGTTCCGGTGGACCGCGATGAGCAGCACGACGATCGAATCTTCCGCAGCCGGCCCCGCCAAGCGCAAGCCGGTGCCGCGCTATCCGTTGCAGAGCCGCTTGACTATCCTGTCGGCCGGCTTCCGCCCGTTCTTCCTGCTCGGCGCGATCTTCGCTGCGGTCGCGGTGCTGCTGTGGCTGCCGGTGTATCACGGCGAGCTGACGCTGCAGACCGCGTTCGCGCCGCGCGATTGGCACGTCCACGAGATGCTGTACGGTTATCTGCCGGCGGTGATCACCGGATTCCTGCTCACCGCGATCCCGAATTGGACCGGACGCCTGCCGCTGCAGGGGGCGCCGCTGGCGACGCTGGCGGTGGTGTGGCTCGCCGGACGGCTGGCGGTGACGTTCTCTGCCGACACCGGCTGGCTCGCCGCGCTGCTGATCGATGCCTGCTTCCTGCTGCTGGTGGCGCTTGCGGCGCTGCGCGAGATCATCGCCGGGCGGAACTGGCGTAACCTCAACGTCGTCGCGCTGCTGACGCTGCTGCTAGTCGGCAACGTCGCATTCCATCTCGAAGCGCATTTCGGCGGCACTGCCGACTACAGCATCCGGATCGGCATCGCGGTGGTGATCATGCTGATCTCGTTGATCGGCGGCCGTATCACGCCGAGCTTCACCCGCAACTGGCTGGTGCGCGCAAATCCCGGCCGGCTGCCGCAGCCGTTCAACAAGCTCGACATGGTGATCGTCGCGTTCAGCGGCCTGACGCTGATGCTGTGGGTCGCGATGCCGTTCAGCCCGATCAGCGGTTCGGCCTTGCTGATCGCCGGCGTGCTGCATCTGGTCCGGCTGGCGCGCTGGGCCGGCGACCGCACCGTCAAGGAGAAGCTGCTGCTGGTGCTGCACGTCGGCTATTTGTTCATCCCGCTTGGCTTCCTGCTGACCTCGGCGGCGGCGTTCGGGCTGATCCCGGTCAGCGCAGGCATCCACGCCTGGATGGTCGGCGGCGCCGGCGTGATGACGCTGGCGGTGATGACCCGCGCATCGCTTGGTCACACCGGCCAGCAGCTCACCGCCTCGCTGCCGACGCAGGGGATCTATCTGGCTGCCCTGTTCGCCGTCACCGCGCGGATCGCGGCGGCGCTACTACCGGCCTGGAGCGATCCGCTGCTGCATCTGGCCGCGCTCGGCTGGGCCACCGCCTTCCTCGGCTTCGCGCTGAGCTATGGCCCGACGCTGCTCGCCCGCGGCAAGCCGCACTGATCCGCCCGACCCCTCACTCACTCCAACCAGGATAAAGCCATGACCGAAGCCGCCACCACGACCGAACGCGTGCTCGATGTCCGCGAGATCCCGCCTTATCAGCGCCACGAGATCATCCCACGGTTGTTCGATCATCTGGCCCCCGGACAGGCGATGCAGATCGTGGTCGACCACGATCCGCGGCCGCTCCGCCAGTTCTTCGCGTCAGTCCACGGCGACGATTGCCAGTGGACCTATCTGGAGCAGGGACCGGAGGTGTGGCGCGTGCAACTCCGCCGCGCCGCGTAGCACTCAACGTGCGCCGAACCGGGCGATGTCCTCGTCCGAATAGCCGGCCTGCTGCAGCACCGCCTTGGTGTGCTCGCCGAGCCGCGCCACCCGCGGGTTCGGCGACGGATTGGCAGACGACATCCTGAATGGCAGGTTGAGCACCTTGAAGCTGCCGGCATCGTCGTAAACTTCGGCGAGCGCCTTGCGGTGTTCAGTTTGCGGATCGGCCATCGCCTCGGCAACGGTGCGATAGGCCGAGCAGGGCACGCCGAACTTGTCGAGCGCGGCAAGGCATTGCTTCGACGTCAGCTTGCTCGACCAGCTCGTCTCGACCGTGTCCATCAACTCGCCCCAGTTGAGGCGGCGGTCGGCGTACTTCTCGAACCGTGGATCTGTGATCAGGTCGGGGCGCTCGGCCGCCAGCATGAAGCTGCGGAACGACTTCTCGCTGGCGACGGCGATCATCACATAGCCGTCGGAGGTTTCGACCGGGCCGAATTGCGGCCGCGCCGGCAGCGTCACCGGAAACTGCGACCACTGCATCTCGTTCAGCGTCAGCGTCAGCATCGCCTCCAGCATCGACACGTCGATGTGCTGGCCCTCGCCGGTGCGGACGCGCTGATACAGCGCCGAGGTAATCGCCCCATAGGCGTAGATCCCGCTGACGACGTCGGCGAGATAGATGCCGCAATAATCCGGGCGGTCGCGGCCGGGCTGATAGGCGAGATGCGCGAGGTCGAAGCCGGATGCGGCATGGATCGCCGGCGCGTAGGCGGGCAGTTCCGCGGAAGGCCCGGTCTGGCCGTAGCCGGAGATCGAGCAGTAGATCAGCTCGGGATTGAAGCCGCGCAGCGACGCGTAGTCCATCTGCAGCCGCTGCATCACGCCGGGGCGGAAGTTCTCGACCAGGATGTCGGCGCCGGCGACCAGCCGCTGCACCGCTTCGAGACCGTCGGGCGA
The DNA here is from genome assembly GCF_039642825.1 of Rhodopseudomonas sp. P1. Lineage (NCBI taxonomy): Bacteria > Pseudomonadati > Pseudomonadota > Alphaproteobacteria > Hyphomicrobiales > Nitrobacteraceae > Rhodopseudomonas > Rhodopseudomonas sp. P1. Next base: position 1,576,222 of record NZ_CP088006.1, read on the forward strand.
TTTCAGATCGAGCACGATGCTCTTCTTACCGACGTTGAGCTGGCCGAACGCGGTGCTGCAGGATTCGCGCACCGGCGGCCGGTTGCGCATGGTGTCGCCGTCCGTGGCTTCGATCTTGATCACCTCGGCGCCCATGTCGGACAGCATCCGGGTGCAGTGCGGGCCGGCGATGGTGGTGGAGAAATCGAGCACGCGGAGCCCCTCGAGGGCCTTGGCGTTGGCGGAGGTGGCCAGCGGTTTCTGCGTCCGCGTTTCGACGGTCATTTGGTCTCCCCTGATCCTTCCCGTTCTAGGCGCGACGCGTACAGTGCCAGCGCCCGCGGGAAGTTGCTTGCTCAATGAACAGCAAGGCTAGCGGGTCGATCGAACAGGATCAACGGGGCGAAATGGGACGGACGCTATGGGTCCGACAGCCAGCCCATGCTGAGCGCGAACCGCACCACCTCGACGCGGTTGTGGAAGCCGAGCTTGGCCATGCCGCGCGCCTTGTAGGTTTCGACACTCTTGGCGCCGATCTGCAGCTTGGCGGCGATGGTCTTGTTGCTGTGGCCGATCGCGGCGAGCCGCAGCACCTCGATCTCGCGGGTCGACAGTTCCGACACCGCGTTGTGCTCGTCGCCATTGTGCAGATGCGGCGTCGTGCGTCCGATCGCACGGCCGGCAATCGCCGGATCGAGATAGATGCCGCCGCTGCCGACCGCATGGATGCCGCGGATCAGTTCGTCGGTGGCGGAGCGCTTCAGCACGTAGCCGGCGACGCCGAGGTCGAGCAGCTGGCGCAAGTAGGCGCCGTCTTCATGCACGGTCAGCACCAGCACGCGGCAGTCCGGACACGCGGCGAGGAACTTGCGCGCCACCTCGATGCCGTTGAGGCCGGGCATCGACAGATCGAGCACGGCGACGTCCGGCTTCAATTCCGTGGCGCGGCGGAGCGCGTTCGGGCCATCACTGGCCTCGCCGACCACTTCGAGTCCGGGATCGCCTGCCACCAGCGCCTTCATGCCGCTGAGCACCACCGGGTGATCGTCGGCGATAAACACGCGCAGTCGGGAAGGGGATTGCTGGTCCATCGCGGTTGCTTTCATCTGGTCACAGCGGAATGCGCGCGTACAGCGCAGTGCCCTTGCCGGGCGCGGATTCGATTTCGAGCGAGCCGCCGACCAACGTCAGCCGCTCACGGATGCCGAGCAGGCCCAGCCGTCCGGACGGCTGCTTGTGGCCGGCGGTGACGAAGCCGCAGCCGTCGTCCTCAACGATCATCGTCACCTGGTCGTCGCCGAGCTGCAGGATGACGCTGACGTGGCGGGCAGAGGCATGGCGCACGACGTTGGTGAGCGCTTCCTGCAGCACGCGGTACAGCGTGGTCTCGACCGGCGACGGCAGCCGGCGCGAGCCGAGGGTCATGTGCAGGTCGAACTCGATGCTCGACTTCTCGCTCCAGGAGTCGAGCAGGTTCTGGATCGCGGTCTGGATGCCGAGGTCGTCGAGCGCGGTGGGGCGGATTTCCCAGGCGAGGCGATTGGCCTGGCGGCCGACATCGGCGGTCAGGCTCTTCATCTCGGCGATGCGCTGCTGCAATTCGGGATTGTCGCCGGCGGCCTGGCCGAGTTTGTCGAAGCCGAGCTGTAACAGCGTCAGCGACTGCCCCAGCGTGTCGTGCAGTTCGCGAGCGATCCGCAGCCGTTCGGCTTCCTGATCTTCGACTGTCCTGCGCAGCACCTTGGAGAGGTCCGCCTCGACCAGCACCCGCCGCCGCTTCTCTTCCTGCAGCGTCTGGGCGACGTCCTTGGAGCGGCTCAGGCCGAGCTCGACCTGGCGCATCAGCTGTTCCTGAAGCAACTGCGCCGAGCGCCGCTCGCGGGCGATGCCGTCGATCCGGCGCAGCACGACGTCGAGCAGCGACTCGCGGAGGCGGTGCGCCGCATCGATTTCGGCGTCGAGCCACGGCTCGCCGTGCAGCCGCACCGACTCTTGCCAACTCGACGCGCAGCCTTTGGGAGTTCGGCTGCCGTCGGCACCGACGCCGACAGGCTTGTTGGGCATGCCGGCCCAGGTGACGACGCGAACTACTTCGGGGCGGAACCACAGCACGTAATTGTGCGGCGTATTGGACAGCGACAGCGCCAAAAGCCCGCTGGCGCAGCCGGCGAACGCCTTGGCGGGCGGATAGGCCAGCGCCAGGCAGTCGGTGTGATAGACGCCGTCGTGCGCAACGCCGTGCAGCCATCCCATCATCGCGGCGACCTGCGCAGGACCCGGTGTCGCGCCGATCCCGGTGAACTGGCCGTCGATCCACAGGCCGACGCCGGCAGCCGGAATGAAGTCGAGCAGGTTCGGATAGAACCGGATCAGCCCTTCGGCGAGATCCGACTCCTGACTCATCCGCGTGACAAGCTCTTCGTGGATGCGCGTGCTGCGCAGCCGCGCGGCGAGCTGGTCGGCGGCGAGCCGCGCCTCGAGCTGCAGCGACGCCATTTCGGCGAACAGCGCACAGGCTTCTCGCATCCGGTAGGGCAGAAACCGTGGGGTACCGTGATGACAGACGATCAGGCCCCACACTTCGCCTTCGACCACCAGCGACAGCGAGAGCGACGCGGCGACGCCGAGCTGGGCCAGATACAGCCGGTGCTCGGGGGAGCAACTGCGGATCGCGCTGAACGAGAGATCAAGTGGGGTGCCGCTGCGCGGACTGTGCGCCGGCACCAGCGGTGCAGCGGGCGCGTGAACGTCGGGCTGCACCCGAATCCGGCTGGTAGGCCCCGGCCGATGTGGAATGTCCGGCTGCGGATCGCGCAGGCCGAGGAACGGGCTGGCATCGGGATCGCGCGCTTCGGCGATCACGTCGGCGCTGCCTGCCGGCGCGAAGCGGTACACCATCACCCGGTCGAAGCCGGTCACGTTGCGCAGCTCAGCGGCCATCGAGTCGAAGAAGGCTTGCAGGTTCGGCGCCGGCCGGACCCGCCGGATCATCGACTGCACCAACGCGAGCGAATTCTCCGGCGCGGGTTCGCGCCGCGGATCGAGCTCAACGACCAGCAGCCCCGAGGCGTGGTGGACGATGACGTCGATCGGCGTTGCGTCCGGCGCGCTCAGCGTAAAGACGTGCTGCGGCCGCTCGATCGCTCGCTCTGCAGCGGCAAGCGTCTGCAGCCGGGCGATCTGGTCGGACGAGAACACGCTCGAAGCAGCGGTGCCCGGCAACAGATCCGCGGCCGCGCCGAGCAGCGATGCGGTCGCGCCGGCGGCGTGGATGATGGTCAAATCCGCCGGAGCCAGCGCCAGCAGTGCGGCGTGGGGCTGAATCGCACCGGGCAGGACCTCTGTACGCGTCCCACCGGCGAGGGTGATCGGGTCGAAGTCCGAGACCCTGAACCCGGCAGAATTGTCAAGGCCAGAGTACATCACAATCTACTCAATTTTCCGTGTCCGGGACTCGTCGGACCGGTTTGAGGATGTCCGGTATGACACGGACAGTCGTCAGTGTCATGTTAAATTGACAAAGATGTGTGTCAGGATAGTCTTACAATCACTCGGATGTGATCAGGGCGTGAGTCCTCGTCATCCGAGGGCTGGAAGCATCCACACCGGTCCGCTCCAACGCGAGGCGACTCGTCGTTGTCCAGAGGGCGGGTGCAGGAGCGAACAGGGAATGCTGAGACCAAGCGAACAAATGTTCGGCGTAGCAGCAATCAACCTACGTGCAGGTTCAGCACGACACTGATCGTAAGTCTCTCAGGAGGATTTACTATGGCAGACGATCCCAACAAGGTCTGGCCGACCGGTCTGACGATCGCGGAATCGGAAGAGCTCCACAAGCATGTGATCGACGGCACGCGCATTTTCGGCGCGATCGCCATCGTCGCTCACTTCCTGGCGTATGTTTATTCGCCCTGGCTGCACTAAGGAGTACGTAAGATGAATCAAGGTCGTATTTGGACTGTTGTGAAGCCGACCGTTGGTCTTCCGCTCCTGCTCGGCAGCGTGACCGTGATCGCGATCCTGGTGCACTTTGCTGTTCTCAGCAACACCACCTGGTTCTCGAAGTACTGGAACGGCAAGGCCGCGGCGATCGAGAGCTCGGTCTCCATCGGCTAATTCAGCTTCTTTCGAAGCTGTTGTGGCTGGACCGGGATCCAAGGGTCCCGGTCGCTTGCTTTGTAGCCGGAGCGGGGTGCGGACATTTGATCTGCCGCAGTTCATCTTTGGTCGCAAAGTGGTGCTGTTCGATCGGACACCGGCGGATCTGACCGCCGGGCTCACGCAAGCTGGAATCGCTGCACGATGAACACAGTCAGCCAAAAGATGATGAAAGTCTGGTCCTCGCTTGGGCCGCGCTTTCTGCCTTTCGCGGATGCGGCCACGCCGGATCTGCCTCTATCCCGGTTGCTGCGCCTGTCGCTATTTCAGGTCGCAGTCGGCATGTCGCTGGTGCTGCTGGTCGGCACCCTGAACCGGGTGATGATCGTCGAACTCAACGTGCCGGCCTCGATCGTCGGCGTGATGGTTTCGCTGCCTTTGATCTTTGCGCCGTTTCGGGCGCTGATCGGCTTCAAATCCGACGTTCATAAATCTGCGCTGGGCTGGCGCCGCGTGCCGTTCCTGTACAAGGGCACGATGGTGCAGTTCGGCGGCCTTGCCATTCTGCCGTTCGCGCTGCTGGTTCTGTCCGGCGGCGGCGACTCGGCGCAGGCCCCCGTCTGGGTTGGACAGGTTGCAGCCGCCGCGGCATTTCTGCTGATCGGTGCCGGCGTGCACACCACCCAGACCGTCGGCCTCGCACTTGCGACCGACCTGTCGCCGCCTGAGTCGCGGCCGAAGGTGGTCGGCCTGATGTACACCATGCTGATGTTCGGCATGATCGCGAGCGCGATCGTCTTCGGTGTGCTGCTCGCCGAATTTTCGCCCGGGCGCCTCATTCAGGTGATCCAGGGATCCGCCGTCGTCACCATCGTGCTCAACGGCATCGCGTCCTGGAAGATGGAAGCGCGCCGCCGCGACAACCCCAATCTGGTGACCGCGCATCCTGAGGCGCCGAGCGGTGGCTTCCGCGAGTCGTGGGACGCTTTCATTCAAGGTCCGAACGCGATGCGCCGGCTGATCGCCGTCGGCTTCGGTACCATGGCGTTCAGCATGGAAGACGTGCTGCTCGAACCTTATGGCGGCCAGATCCTGCATCTGAGCGTCGGCGACACCACCAAGCTCACCGCAGCGCTGGCGGTTGGTGGTCTGTTCGGCTTCGGCTACGCCTCGCGCGTGTTGAGCCGCGGTGCTGATCCGTTCCGGATGGCGAGCTTCGGCGCGCTGGTCGGTATTCCGGCATTCCTTGCGGTGATCTTCTCGGCCGATCTGTCGTCGAGCACGGCCTCTGCGCTGGTGTTCGGCTTCGGTACGCTGATGATCGGCTTCGGTGCCGGTCTGTTCGGCCACGGCACGCTGACCGCGACGATGAATGCTGCGCCGAAGGATCAAGTCGGTCTTGCACTGGGCGCCTGGGGCGCTGTGCAGGCTTCGGCCGCCGGTATTGCTATCGCGCTCGGTGGTATTCTTCGCGACGTGGTAACCGCTTATGCGCCGCACGGTTGGGGCGGCGCCGCAGCGGGTTATCACTTTGTCTATTACCTCGAACTAGTGTTGCTCATTGCCACGCTGGTGACGATGTTCCCTCTGACACGGCGGCGGGAGCCGATTCTGATGCAGGGCCAGTTGCGCGGGTCCTGAGAGTGAGACGGAGTAGCTATGACCCACATCATCACCCGCTTGTATGACTCGAGCAGCCGCCTGTCGGCACTCGAGAGCGATTTGAAGAGCAATTCCTTCAAATACGCGGTGGTCACGGCCGGCCGTTCGTCCACCGAAGAAACTGCTGCCGCGCTTCTCAAGGCCGGCGTGTCGCGCGCGGAAGCCGCGACCTATGCCGACTATCTCAAGAAGGGTGGCGTCGTCGTCGCGGCGCAGGCCGAGTTCGGCTACGGCGCGAAACTGACCAAGATTCTCGACGGCTACGGGCCGAACCCGATCAGCCTGAAGTCGTCGTCCTCGTCGCGTGCCGCCGAACAGAGCGATGCCGCGCCGTTCTCGAATTTGATCCACGCGCCGGTGCTGCTCGAGACCTCCGGCCCGTACAAATCCTATTCCGGTGACTTGCTGCTGGTCGACAGCGACAAGACCTTCTCTGGTACGCCGCTGGTTATCAGCAGCGATGGCCCGTATCAGTCGTTCTCCGGAACACCGTTGTTGCTCGACAGCAGCGGCCCATACAAGTCCTTCTCAGGGACTCCTCTGTTGCTGGACACCAGCGGTCCGTACAAGTCGTACTCGGGCGAGCCGCTGTTGATCAACAACTCCACACCCTTCTCCTCCTGGCTGGGCCTGCCAGTGCTACTCTAAGTAAAGGAATCGACCATGAGCGAAGAATACAAAGGACACTCTGGACATCCGCTGATCCTCAAGCAGGAAGGCGAATACAAGAGCTATTCCGGTGAGCCGCTGATCCTGAAGCAGGAAGGCGAGTACAAGGGTTATTCCGGTACTCCGCTGATCCTCGAGCAGAAGGGCGAGTATCAGAGCTTCTCCGGCACCCCGCTGATCCTGAAGCAGGAAGGCGAATACCGGGGCTTCTCCGGCGCGCCGCTGATCCTGAAGCAGGAAGGCGAGTACAAGTCGTTCTCCGGCTATCCGCTGCTGCTCAACATCTGAGCCAGCCGGCCCTACAGGTCCCATGACGCCGCGGGCAGCAATGTCCGCGGCGCCGTGCTTTTGGGTCGCAAGAAAATGCTGGGCAAACGCGCGCCCAGCGGTCAATCTGTTTCCAACGACACAAAAAAAGTCGAGGAAACATGACCCACTCTGCTTCCGCTGCGTCCAGCAGCGCCGCGGCGTCCGCGCCGTTCAGCGGCCCCGCTCTCCATCCCGATTGCGAACATGTCGACGTGCTGATCGTCGGCGCCGGAATTTCCGGCATTGGCGCCGCCTACCACCTGACGACGCAGTGTCCCGGTACCCGCTTCGCCGTGCTCGAAGCCCAGGACGGCTTCGGCGGTACCTGGCGAACCCACCGCTATCCCGGCATTCGCTCCGACAGCGACCTCTACACCTTCGGCTATCGCTTCAAGCCATGGACCGGAAAGCCGATCGCGACGGCTGCTGAAATCCGCGACTATCTCGGCGAGGTGATCGCCGAGCACGATCTCGACCGCCACATCCGCTACCGCCACCGCATCGTTTCGGCGAACTGGTCGAACGAGGATGCGAGCTGGACGATCGAGGCGCTGCGCGGCGAGGGCGGCGAGACCGTGCGCTTCACCGCCAACTTCCTCTGGATGTGCCAGGGCTACTACCGCCACAGTGAAGGCTATACCCCGGAATGGCCGGGCATGGCCGAGTTCAAGGGGCGGATCGTCCACCCGCAGACCTGGCCGGACGATCTCGACGTTGCCGGCAAGCGGGTGATCGTGATCGGGTCGGGCGCAACGGCTGCGACGCTGGTGCCGTCGATCGCCCCCAAGGCTGAGCACGTGACCGTCCTGCAGCGCTCGCCGACCTATTTCATTCCCGGCCGCAACAAGATCGAGATCGCCGACACGCTGCGCGAGCTCGGAATCTCCGAAGATTGGATTCACGAGATCGTCCGCCGCAAGATCCTGTTCGATCAGGCGACCTTCACCCGCCGCTCGATGAGCGAGCCCGAGGTGGTGAAGCAGGAATTGCTCGCCGGCGTTCGCGCCCATCTCGGCCCGGATGCCAATCTCGATCCGCACTTCACGCCGACCTATCGACCGTGGCGGCAGCGCATCGCCTTCGTTCCCGATGGCGATCTGTTCAAGGCGATTGCATCCGGCAAGGCTTCGGTGGTCACCGACGAGATCGACCGCTTCACCGAGCAAGGTATCCGGCTGAAGTCCGGCGAGACGCTTGAGGCCGACATCGTCGTCACCGCGACCGGCTTCAATCTCAACGTGCTCGGCGACATCGCATTCTCGATCGACGGCAAGCCGCTCGACTTCGCCGAGACCGTGACCTATCGCGGCATGATGTTCACTGGCGTACCGAATATGGCCTGGGTGTTCGGCTATTTCCGCGCCAGCTGGACTCTGCGCGCCGATCTGGTCGCCGACTTTGTCTGCCGTCTGCTCAGCCACATGAAGCAGAACGGCCATCGCAGCGTGGTGCCGGCGCTGCGCCCGGAAGACCGCGACATGGCGCTATTGCCATGGATCGACCCGGAGAACTTCAATCCCGGTTACCTGATGCGCGGGATGCACTTACTGCCCAAGCGCGGCGACAAGCCAGAGTGGCAGCACAGCCAAGACTATTGGACCGAGAAAGATCAGTTCCCCGCGATCGATCTCGACGATCCGGCGTTCGTTTACGGCAGCTGATCTGCCGCAGGGTCGCCTGCCGGCTCCGTGTAAGCGGGCCGGCAGGTCTCCGTCTTTAACTTTCGATTAACTCAGTTCGGTGGAACGCGGCGCCTCTTATCACTTCGTAGTTTTCCGATTCACACAGCCGTGAGGCGGCGAAAGCGCAGCGAGTTCATGCGGTTCCGTACCGTGTGACATTGCGCCGCCGCCGCACGATGTTGTGCCGCACAATTCCGCGATTAATTTCCATTCATCAAGCGTGTCCACGATCGCGTTGCTGCGATCGCAAGCCGGCGGTCGGCTGCGCATGACGAGGCGTCGGTGCCTCGCGGATGACACGAGACGGATTGAAGAGGTTATTTTGATGCGGGGATGGACCAAGCTGGGTTGGACGGCCGTTGCGCTCGCCGTCTTGGCGCCGGCGCTTGCCGGGTGCAAGGAACCGTCCGCCGCGAACGCTTCTGCGGCGGAGAAGCCCGAAGTCAGCATCGTCACCGTGAAGCCGCAGCCGCGCTCGATTGTGCGCGAACTGCCGGGGCGGATTGCGCCGATTCGTGTTGCCGACGTGCGGCCGCGCGTCTCCGGCATCATTCTGCGCCGGACGTTCCAGCAGGGCAGCGAGGTCAACGCCGGCGATCCGTTGTATCAGATCGATCCGCGCCCATTCGAAGTCGAGCTGCAGGCTGCCGAAGCTGCGCTCGCCAAGGCCACCGCCGCCCGCGATCAGGCCGACATGCACGCCAAGCGCGTCTCGATGCTGGCGAGCGAGCAGGCGGCGTCGCGTGCCGCCAACGAAGTTGCGACTACCAATCTGCGCCAAGCAGCGGCTGAAGTCGCAGTACGCGAGGCGGAAGTCGCGCGCGCCAAGCTCAATCTGGAATACGCCACCATCCGCGCGCCGATCAGCGGCCGGATCGGTGCGGCGCTGGTCAGCGAAGGCGCTCTCGTGGTGCAAAACGACGCCACCAGCCTCGCGACCATTCAGCAGCTCGACCACGTCTATGCCGACTTCACCCAGCCGGTCTCCGAGATGGCGCGGCTGCGCCGCGCGTTCGACTCCGGCGAGCTCGATCAGATCGCCGCCGATGCGGTGCGCGCTCACCTCGTGCTCGACGACGGCACGCACTATCCGGTGCACGGCAAACTGCTGTTCTCGGACGCCAAGGTCGACGCCTACACCGGCCAGGTGACGCTGCGCGCCGAGTTCGACAATCCGAAGCGCGAGCTGCTGCCGGGCATGTATGTCCGGGTGCGGATCGAGCAGGGCATCGACGCCGACGCCCTCGCGGTGCCGGAGCAGGCGGTCCAGCGCAACAGCGGCGGCGGCAGCGAAGTGTTCGTCGTCAAGGACGACAACCGCGTCGCCGTACAGGCGGTGCGGGTCGGCGCCCAGCAGGACGGCCATTATCTGGTGCTCGACGGCTTGAAGCCGGGCGAGCGGGTGGTGGTCGAAGGCTTCCAGAAATTCGCTGCGGGTGACACCGTGGTGCCGGTGAGCGTCAGTGATCGCCGGTCGGCGGCTGCCGCGCCGACCACCACGGGTTCGGCGAACGCGGTGCGATAGGCGCCGCCCGATGCCCGCATTTTTCATCGACAGGCCGATCTTCGCCTGGGTGATCGCGCTGTTCATCTGCTTGATCGGCGCGATCTCGATTCCGTTTCTTCCGGTCGCGCAATATCCGATCATCGCGCCGCCTTCGATCTCGGTGTCGACGCAATATCCCGGCGCCTCGCCGGAGAACTTGTACAACAGCGTCACCCGGCTGATCGAAGAAGAGCTGAACGGCGCCAACGGCATTCTGAACTTCGAATCGACCTCCGACTCGCTCGGCCAGGTCGAAATCATCGCCAACTTCGAGCCGGGCACCGACACCGAAATGGCGTCGGTGAACGTGCAGAACCGCATCAAGCGCATCGAGGCGCGTCTGCCGCGCGCGGTGCTGCAGCAGGGCATCCTGGTCGAGGAAGCTTCCAGCGCGGTGCTGCAGATCATCACGCTGACGTCGACCGACGGATCGCTCGACGAAGTCGGCCTCGGCGACTTCATGATCCGCAACGTGCTCGGTGAGATCCGGCGTATCCCCGGCGTCGGCCGTGCGACGCTGTATTCGACCGAGCGTGCGCTCCGCATCTGGATCGATCCGGCCAAGCTGATCGGCTATAACCTCACCGCCGACGACGTCACCAAGGCGATCGAGGCGCAGAATGCCCAGGTCGCCTCCGGCAGCATCGGCGCCGAGCCGACCCCGAAAGGCCAGAAGATCTCTGCCCTGGTGCTGGTCAAGGGCCAGCTGTCCTCGGCCGACGAATTCGGTGCTGTGGTGCTGCGCGCCAACTCCGACGGTTCGACGGTGCGATTGCGCGACGTGGCGCGGATCGAGATCGGCGGCTTCAGCTACCAGTTCAACACCCGCCTCAACGGCAAGCCGACCGCAGGTCTGTCGGTGCTGATGTCGCCGACCGGCAACGCGCTCGCCACCGCCAGCGCGGTCGAAGCCAAGATGAAGGAGCTGTCGCGCTTCTTCCCGGCCAACATCAAATACGAGATCCCCTACAACATCACCCCGGTGGTCGAGGCCTCGATCACCAAGGTGCTGCACACGCTGGTCGAAGCGGTGGTGCTGGTGTTCGTGGTGATGTTCCTGTTCCTGCAGAACATCCGCTACACCATCATCCCGACCATCGTGGTGCCGGTGGCGCTGCTCGGCACCTGCGCGTCGCTGCTGCTGTTCGGCTATTCGATCAACATGCTGTCGATGTTCGGCATGGTGCTGGCGATCGGCATTCTGGTCGACGACGCGATCGTGGTGGTCGAGAACGTCGAGCGCATCATGTCCGAGGAAGGCCTGCCGCCGAAGGAGGCGACCCGCAAGGCGATGTCGCAGATCACCTCGGCGATCATCGGCATCACCCTGGTGCTGATCGCGGTGTTCCTGCCGATGGCGTTCTTCCCCGGCTCGGTCGGCATCATCTATCGGCAGTTCTCGGTCACGATGGTGTCGGCGATCGCGTTCTCGGCGCTGATGGCGCTATCGCTGACGCCGGCGCTGTGCGCCACGCTGCTGAAGCCGGTCAACAAGGGCCACGCCCACGCCGAGCGCGGCGTGTTCGGCTGGTTCAACCGCACGCTCGACAATATCCGCGAGCGTTATTCCAGCATTGTGCGCTGGAATCTCGGCCGCACCGGCCGGCTGATGGTGATCTACGCGGTGCTGGTCGCCGTGCTCGGTTGGGGCATGGCGCGGATGCCCGGCGGCTTCTTGCCGATCGACGACCAGGGCTTCGTCACCGTTGACGTGCAGACGCCGTCGGATTCCTCCTACAACCGCACCTACGACGTCGTGAAGCAGGTCGAGGATTATCTGCTCAAGCGCGACGGCGTCCAGAACGTTACCTTCCTCACCGGCTTCAGCTTCCTCGGTCAGGGCATGAACGCCGCGCAGGCGTTCGTCACGCTGAAGGATTGGGGCGAGCGCGACGAGAACTCCTCCGCCGCAGCGATCGTCGACGATGCCAACCGCAAGCTCGGTGGCATTCGCGACGCCCGAATCTCGGCTCTGCAGCCGCCGCCGGTCGACAACCTCGGCAACTCGTCGGGCTTCAGCTTCCGATTGCAGGACCGCGGCCAGAAGGGCTACGAGGCGCTGGTCAAGGCCAGCGAGCAGCTGATTGCCGCCGCCAACGCCAGCCCAGTGCTGCAGAAGGTCTATGTCGAAGGCTTGCCGCCGGCGCCGGTGCTCAACTTGATGATCGACCGCGAGAAGGCCGGCGCATTCGGCGTCACCTTCGAGGACATCAACACCACGATCTCGACCAATCTCGGTTCGGCCTACATCAACGACTTCCCCAATCGCGGCCGCATGCAGCGCGTGATCGTGCAGGCCGACGCGGAAGGGCGGATGAACGCCGACGACATCCTGTCCTACACGGTCAAGAACAGCCGCGGCCAGCTGGTGCCGTTCTCGTCCTTCGCCACGGTGGAATGGGCCAAGGGCCCGACCCAGATCGTCGGCTTCAACTACTATCCGGCCATCCGCATCAGCGGCGAGGCGCGGCCGGGCTTCACCTCGGGTGACGCGATCGCCGAGATGGAGCGCCTCGCCGATCAGTTGCCGCGCGGCTTCGGCTACGATTGGACCGGCCAGTCGCTGCAGGAAAAGCTGTCGGGCTCGCAGGCGCCGATCATCCTGGCGCTGTCGGCGCTGGTGGTGTTCCTGGTGCTGGCCGCGCTTTATGAAAGCTGGACGATTCCGCTGTCGGTGCTGCTGACGGTGCCGCTCGGCATCGCCGGTGCGGTGGTTGCGGCGACGACGCGTTCGCTGCCGAACGACGTGTACTTCACCGTCGGCCTGATCACGATCATCGGTCTCGCCGCCAAGGACGCAATTCTGATCGTCGAGTTCGCCAAGGACCTGCGCAAGGAAGGCAAGACGCTGCGCGAGGCGACCATGGAAGCGTGCCATCTGCGCTTCCGGCCGATCCTGATGACCGGTCTGGCGTTCTGTTCGGGCGTGTTGCCGATGGTGATCGCGAGCGGCGCCGGCGGCAAAAGCCAGCAGGCGCTCGGCACCGGCGTGATGGGCGGCATGATCGCGGTCGTGGTGCTGGCGCTGCTATTTGTTCCGGTGTTCTTCGTCGTGGTGCAGCGGCTATTCGCCCGCGATCGCTCCGACGATCCTGTCGGGGAAACCCTGACGCATCAGGTTCCGATGCACGCGCAACTGCCGCACGATCAAGCTTAAATCGAAATTGCGAGCGTTATCCGCTCCGCGATTCCCGCGGGCGGAAAGCCGGAACCAATCGAATTATCTCCAGTTGTTGGTCGACAGGTGAACAACTCGTCTCGTCGACAGACAACTGGAGGAATTCATGAACGGAGACCAACCGATTAGCTGGCTGATGTTCTTCACGCTCGCTGCAGGCGTGGTGATCGTCGGCCTCGCTTTCATCAACTTCATTCGCTCGCGCTCCAACCGCGCGATCGCGGCCGATACGCTGGAAGGCAGCACCTCCGCCCGCGGCGCGGCGCCCGATGGCGCTCTGCCCGAACTCGCCGGCATCGCGGTGTTCGCGTTCATCGCGATGGGCCTGCTGGCGTTCGGCGCCACCTACAAGGGCGGTGAGCGCGACACCGCGCAGGTCAGCGGCCCGGCGTCCGAGTCGGGTGCCACCGGCACCACCGGCATGGCTCAACCGAAGGGCGTGCAGAACGATCCGAAGCGCTATCAGCCGCACAACCCGGGCACCGACACCCGCGTCGCCCCGACCGCGTCCGACACCGGCGTCGGCAACTCGCCGGGCTCGACCGGCACGGTGACCAAGTAATTTCCGGCAGCGTGAGCTGGGTTAACAAGAAGGCCTCGGTCGAAAGACCGGGGCCTTTGTTTTGCCAGAGCGCTTCATCGTTCGATTGAAGCGGATTTGGCCCTTGAGGAGCCACATCGCCTGCGGCGCATGGTTGGAGACGGCGCTTCGCGCCTCCCACCATGAGGTTCTGCAAGCTGCGACCGCGAGGAACCTCCAGACACAAAAACGGGGGCCGCGGCCCCCGAGGTCGTGCCTGATGGATGATGGCGTTGCTTAGTGCGCGGCCTCGTAGGCTGCCTTCTGCTGCTCCATCAGGGCGATCTTTTCACTGATCTTGGCGCGCTGGGTGGAAAGGGTCGATGCGATCGACGGCATGCCGGCGGTGACCTTCAGCGCGTCGTCGTATTTGGACAAATTGCGCTTTTCGCCGTCGATCAGGCCCGGCAGCACGCTGCCGTCGAGGCCGTCGAACAACGAGCGCACGCTCATGATGGTGCGGTGAACCACGCTCATGAACGAGCCGGAATCGTCGGCGGTTTCGCCGGCGTTGATCAGCAGGCCGGCCAGTTCTTCGGCGTTGCCGTGATGCAGCGCGATCATGTCGCGAAACAGCGGCGTCATGCCCTTGCCTTCGGCGTCCTCCAGCGCTTCCTCGTAGCCGTTGCGGGCGTCGATCGCGCTGGTGTGCAGCGTCTTGAGATGGTCGATGATATCGGTGTCCACGTCAGCCTCCATGCTCGGTTCAGCGATGGCGAGCGCCAAACGCCCACGCACCTGCCGCGCGATAACCGGGATCAGGAAACTCGGTTCCGGACAGGAACCACGGCACGGAAAGTTGTTAGTTGCGGCGTTCGCCGTCTTGCGGCTCGAGCCCGTAGGGCTTGACCAGCGCCCAGACATGGGCCGGTATCATGTTCTTCATTTTGTGTTTGTAGTGCCGCCGCAGATGCAGCACGGTCTCGACCGCCTTCATCTCGACCCGGGCGCGCGCGAATTCTATCCCGCGCGGTCCGACCTTCGGCATCAGCCATCCCATGAACGGCCGCAGCCAGTTCGGCATGCCGCGCACCGGCAGGCCGCCGGCGGCGAGCTCAGTGTTCTTGAGGAAGCCCTTCACCGGCGCCACGCGGTTGCCGGCTGTGGTCGGCTCGCTCAGTTTGACGTCGTCGCCGAGCAGCTTCAGCAATTCCTCGCCGCGCTCGTTGCGCACCAGGAGCCACTGTTCGCCGCGTCCGCCCATATAGCCGACGGTGATGTCGGCGAGCGTGTTGGTGTAGTCGACGCAGGTGCGGCAGGTGATCGGGAAAAAGGCCGGCGGCAGCTTCGAGATCGGCAGCAGCAGAAACGGCACCCGCTTCACCTTGCCGTCGTCGAACCGCATCTCGACGTGATAGTCGGCACAGAATTCCAGATAGGTGATGGTCTCGGGCTTGTCGGACAGCAGGTCGAGGAAGCCGTGAAACGCTTCGGTGGTGGTGTTGTCCGAGCAAGGCGTGCCGATCACGTACAGCTTTTCAAGGCCGAGCTGATCCTGCAGCCGGCGCAGCGCGTAGATCTGGCAGGGCACGCCGATCACCGCGAGCCGCTTATAGCCGGCGGCGATGGCCGGTTCGATCAGCGCCAGTGAAGGTGCGTAGCCCATTCGCATGCCGCGGCACTGCGCCATGCCTTCCGGCTTGGTCACCAGCACCGGCATCGGCTTCCATTTGTCGGACGGGTCCGGCGCCATCGCGATCACCGCGTCGACCGCGCCCGTCTCGAGCAGCCGCTGCGCGATCGTGGTGGTGATGCCGGTCCACTGCGCGCCCTCGCGCGGCTGCTTCATCGCTGCCTGCAGCATCCGGCGATACGGGCCGAAGAACGCCTCGTCGCCGGAGGCGCTGTCGCGGTTGCGGCCGTGCACCCGCTGTTCCATCGCCGGATAGTCCGGCTTGATGAACTGGCAGGCTTGGCCGCACTGCTTTGGATCGCTCATCCGCGACACGCCGCAATCGGTGCACAGCTCGCGCTCCGCCGGCTGGTTCAGCGGCGGCGTCCACAGTGCAGACGAGGTGTTGCGGTCGTGCATGGGCGCGACTTGTAGGAACCGGCCAATGGCCTCGCCATTCGCCTTAAGTTGCTTTCCCGATCAATAGAGCCAAAGCCGGGCGACCGATAGATCTGCGTCAAACTCGCGGCCGATCGCCACCAGACCGATCCGGCGCAGCCTCCGGGGATCGAACGGCACGTCGGTGCGGTGGGGCAGGAAGGCGGCGAACGGGAATTCGATCACCTGCCAGTGCGGCCCCGCCAGGAGCGGATGTCGATAGGATTGCTGCGGCCGCGCCAGATCGGTGGTGCGAAGATGCAGGCCGTAGGCCTCGCCGTTGCCGAGCAGCTCGGCGGCGATGCCGCTGAAGCTGCCGGCATCGAACGCGCCGCCGTCCGGCGACAGATCCATCGCGATCTGGATGAAGCCGCCATTATTCTCGGTCGAGACCGCACCGCGCATCCGCGCCGCCATCCGGCTCTCGATCTCCACAAGCTGCAGGGTGCCTTGCGAGACGCCGCCCATCACGGTCTCGGTGATCACCTGCCAGCGCCGCTGTCCTGCCGCAGGCCACAGCTCGGATTGCATCAGCGGATCACCATCGGGAACGTCACCGCAATTGCCCAGGCGAACAGCACCGCGTTGGCCAGCGCGCCGGGCAGCGGATGATTGGTCGCCTTGTAGGTCCAATTGCTGATCAGCCCGAAGGCCAGGAACAGCAGCAGGATCGCCGGCACGATGATGATCAGGAAGAACAGCTTCTGCAGATTAAGCGCCACCGCGACGGCGAGCGAGGCGAGGAAGCAGAATTTCGCCAGCGCATAGGCGCCGCGCTTGGCGCCTTGGCCATGCGCCATCCATTCGGCGGTGATGAAATACGGGATCGTGCCACACGCCACCGCCGCGATCAGATGGACGCGCTGTTCGATCGGCATGAACGAAAACAGATAGGTGTCGAGCGCGATGCCGAAGCCGAGAATGTTGTAGGCGATCGCCGCCACGGCTGCGATCACCAGCGCCCCGATCGCGACCCGCGGGTGGGCGGGGTCGGGCAGGGCGCCGAGCGCTGCCAGCTCCTGCGCGTGCGGCCGCGTGGGATGCGTCGCTGAACGATGGTTGCGCAGCCGGATCAACACCAGAATCGCGGCCGTCAGCAGGCCGTACAGCAGGAAGTGCAGCGTCAGGTAGTCGCCGAGCAGGATGATCAGGAAGTCGGTCGGTGCCTTCCACAACAGCAGCGGCGTCAGCACGGCTGGCACGATCGCGGTGACCAGAAGCTGCTTCCAACTCAGGTTCGCACCCATCGGAACGGCCGCGGCGCGGGGCAGCAGCTTCGACAGTGGCCAGGCCAGCGCGATCAGGCCGCCGAACAGCAGCGCCAGCCAGCGCGGCCGCCGATCGATCCAGCCCGAGCCGGTGCGGCCGAACGCATCGTTCATCCAATGCAGCGACTCGCGCATCGAGTCCTGGCTGTACAGCACGCCGATATGTTCGACCCCGGACGACAGCACGAAGCGGCGCGCGGTGCCGTCGGCGAAGCTGCCATAGGTGCGCCCTTCGACCGCGTTGCCGCCGGCGATCTGATTGACGATGCGCAGGCCTTCGTCCTTCAGCATTTGCGGCTCGAGCGCGCCGACGATCACCAGCAGATTGTGCGGCAGCGTCGCGGTGGATTTGCGCGTGAACACCGACACCGCGACGGTGGCGACGATCTCCGGATGTTCCACCGCATAGGCCACCACGATATCGGAAGCCATCGAATGGCCGAGCACGGCGGCGCGGCCGTCGCTCTCCGGCAGCTTGCGGGCATAGTCCGTGACCCGGCCGAGTTCGTCGACCAGCACGCCGGTGATCTTGGTCGGCTCATCGACGTCGCCCACCATCGTCACCGGATTGCGGCCGTGGCCGGTGAAGTCGAAGGTGACGGCGATATAGCCGTTGCGCGCCAGCGTCTGGGCGAACGGCTGCATCAATTGCTGCGAGCCGGCGAAGCCGTGGGCGATCACCACCACCGGCGCTTTGGTGGCGGAGGGCTGCCGGAACACTGTGACCGGCGTTTGCCCCACCGTGGCCGTCGTGATCAGCAGCCCGTCCTTGCCGCGCTGCAGCTGCCACAGCGCCACCACGATCGCCACGACGGCAGCGAGTGCGACGATGATCCGAAGCGGCGTCAGCCCACGGCGCATGGCCATCAATCGACGTCCGGGATGTGCTTCTTGCGGATACGGCGGATCGTCCACCAGATCGACAGCGCCGCGATCGGCACGAACAGCGCGGTGAGCAGGCTTGGATCGATCTTGAGCCGGCCGGATTCGGCGGCGCCCTTCACCATGTAGCCGAACAGCCCGACCACGTAATAGGTGATCGCCGCGGTCGACAGACCTTCGACCGTGGTCTGCAGCCTGAGCTGCAGCCGGGTGCGGGCGTTCATCGATTTCAACAGTTCCTGGTTCTGCTGTTCGAGCTCGACGTCGACGCGGGTGCGCAGCAGGTTGGCGGCGCGTGCGAGCTTGACCGACAGGTCCGACTGCCGCGCCTCGGTGGTGGCGCAGGTGCGCATCGCCGGCTTCATTCGGCGAGCGAGGAACGACGACCATGTCGGTAGGCCGCCGACCTTGCGTTCGCCGAGCGTGGCGAGGCGGCCGTTCATGATCTCGTCGTAGGCGCGGCTGGCGCCGAACCGATACAGGCTGGCGGCGGCGCCGGCTTCGACCTCCGCGGCGAGCTCGGTGAGCTCCTGCAGCAGCTTGTTGTTGTTGGCGAGATCGCCGACGCGGCGCATTTCAGCGGTGACTTCAGCGAGGCGCCGTTCGCTGGTCGCGATCGACGGCGCGAGCCGCTGCGCTTCGGGCAGGCCGAGCAGCGCCAGCGTCCGGTAGGTTTCGACTTCGAGCACGCGTTGCACCAAGGCGCCGGCGCGCTCCGGCGTCATGCCGCGATCGAGCACCAGCACGCGCACGAAACCGGACGGGCCGGGCTGGAAGTCGGTGGCGAACAGTGCCGCGCCGTCGGAATTCTCCGCGACCGCGAGGCTGGCGCGATCGAACAGGCGCTCGGGCGAAGTACGCGGCGGATCTTCCGGCATCGCGTGCAGGTCGACGGCGACCAGTAGCGGTCCAGGCTGCGGCAACAACCGCATCGGCGAAGCCAGTGAGGAGGCTTCCGGGTGGAACGGCGTCGCGGCGGGATCGGCCGGAATTTCCCAGGTGTAGGTGGTGAACTCGGAGTGCTGCTCCCAGCGCAGCATCGTGGTGCCGAAGCGGGCACGATGATGCTTCTCGCCGGGCGGCGGTGGCTGCAGTCCGCGCGACTCACAGAAGCTGATCATTGCGGCGCGGTCGGCCGCGGCGCGCGAGCCCGAGGTGTCGAATGCGAAGTGTAGGACGCGCGCCGGCAGGTTGAGCGCAGTGAACGGACGCGCGTGCACTTCGCCGAGAACGATCGCGCGCAATGGATGCGGCGAAAGTCGAACGTCGCCGTCTCCGATCAGAACGTCAGCCGTCATGTCGCTTTTGACCTTGCTCAATATTGCGCCTAGTTGACTTGAGTACCATTGCATGGCGATAGACAGAAGCTGAAAGGTTCCGCGAAAGGCTGTCGCAGGCGCCGGAATTGTCCGAGATCAACGACCCCCGGCCCCCCGCCGGGCTTCTACGCGACATCGGTGTCATCCGTTTGCAATCTGGCTCGGGCTGGTCATAAGGTTCGGCCGAACTTCGCCGCGGGCCCGTCGCGGTTGTCGAATGGAGCGTGTGGTGAAATTTCCAGTCCGTATTGGTACGCGCAAGAGCGTGATGGCGCTTGCCCAGACTGAAGACATCGCCAAGCAGCTGAGCGCGGCTGCGACTGAGCTCGATCCCCAGATCATCAAGTTCGAGACTGTCGGCGATAGCGATCAGATCAGCAAGCTGCTTCCGCACGGCGGCAAGGGCGGCGCGTTCGTCGCCGAGATCCGCGCCGCGATGCTGCGCGGCGAACTGCATTGCGCGATGCACTCGCTCAAGGACATGCCGGCCAACGAAGAAACGCCCGGCCTGATCGTTGCTGCCACGCTGGCGCGCGATCCGGCCTGCGACTCGCTGGTGCTGCGCAAGGGCCTCACCCTCGAGGAGCTGAAGAAGTCCCGCGGCAAGGGCTACACCATCGGGACTAACGCGGTGCGCCGCGCGGCCTATGCCAAGCGGTTGTTCCCCGAAGTCGAGGTGATCCATTTCCGCGGCGCGGCCGACAGCCGGATGCGGAAGCTCGACAACCGCGAAAAGCAGCGGATGCCGGACGGCAGCGAGGTCGGTCCCGCCGATGCGCTGATCATGGCGCGCGCCGGCATCGAGCGCGTCGGCTTCGTCGATCGCATCGCTCACGACTTCACGCCGGAAGAAATGCTGCCCGCAGCCGGCCAGGGCATCGTCGCGGTGGAATGCCCCGTGCACGAGTGGAAGACCCGGCAGTATCTGGCGCTGATCGATAATCATCAGTCGCGGCTGTGCTGCGACGCCGAGCGCGAAGTGCTGTGGGTGCTCAACGGCCATTGCAACTCGCCGATCGCGGCGCATTCGGTCATCACCGGCGACGAGATGACGCTGCGCGCCTCGGTTCTCGACCTGGAGGGCGGGGTGTTCATCGAAGCGGCGCGCACCGGCCCGGCCAATCGGCCGCGCGAGCTCGGCCGCACGGTGGGCCTCGAACTGCTCGACAAGGGCGCCGCCGCGGTGATCGAAAAGACCCGGCCGGAGTAATCGCAATGGCCACAGTATTTCCGTTCTCCGCGATCGTCGGCCAGGACGAGATGAAGCTGGCGCTGCTGATCGCGGCGGTGGATCAGAAGGTCGGCGGCGTGCTGGCCTTCGGCGACCGCGGCGCCGGCAAGTCCACCGCGGTTCGCGCGCTGGCAGCGCTGCTGCCGAAGATGAAGACCGTGGTCGGCTGCCGCTACAATTGCGATCCCGACCAGCCCGAGCGCTACTGCGAAGAGTGCAAGGAGAAGGTCAAGCACGGCAAGGTCAAGACCGCGCAGGTCCCGGTGCCGGTGGTCGATCTGCCGCTCGGCGCCACCGAAGACCGCGTCGTCGGTGCGCTCGATCTGGAACGTGCGCTGGCCAAGGGCGAGAAGGCGTTCGAGCCTGGCCTGTTGGCGCGGGCGCATCGCGGCTTCCTCTACATCGACGAAGCCAACCTGCTCGAAGACCATCTGGTCGACCTGTTGCTCGATGTCGCCGCCTCTGGTGAAAACGTGGTCGAGCGCGAAGGCCTCAGCATTCGTCATCCGGCCCGCTTCGTGCTGGTCGGCACCGGCAACCCGGAAGAAGGCGAGCTGCGTCCGCAATTGCTCGACCGCTTCGGCATGTCGGTCGAAGTGAAGACCCCGGACACGCTGCCGGAACGCATCGAAGTGGTGCGTCGCCGCGATGCTTTCGAGACCGATCCGGCCGCCTTCGTGGCCGATTGGTCGAAGGAAGAGACCAAGCTGCGCCGCAAGATCTCGCAGGCTAAGGAGCGGCTGCCCGAAGTCACCGTGAGCGACGCGGCGCTGGAACGTGCCGCCAAGCTGTGCATGACGCTCGGCACTGACGGCCTCCGCGGCGAACTGACGTTGATGCGTGCCGCGCGGGCGCTCGCTGCGCTCGAGCACGACAAGACCGTGACCGATGATCACCTGAAGCGGATCGCGCCCTCTGCCTTGCGGCACCGGCTGCGCCGCAATCCGCTCGACGATGCCGGCTCCAGCGTGCGGGTCGATCGCGCGCTTGCCGAAATCTTCGGATGAGCATCGCGCTCGCATGGTCCGATGCGGTGACCGCGGCGCAGTTGTTCGCGGTCGATCCGGTCGGTACCGGCGGTGTGTTGCTGCGCTCGCGCGCCGGCCCGGTGCGCGACCGCTGGCTCGCGATGCTGCGCGCCGCGCTGCCGCCTGAACAACCCTACAAGCATCTGCCGCTGCATATCGCCGACGGCCGCCTGCTCGGCGGGCTCGACCTGTCGGCGACGCTGCTCGCCGGCCGTCCGGTCGCCGAGCGCGGCTTGCTGTCGGAAGCCGACGGCGGCGTGCTGGTGGTGGCGATGGCCGAGCGGCTGCAGTCCTCGACCAACGTGTATCTGACCGCCGCGATGGATGCGCACGAGACCGCGGTGGAGCGCGATGGCCTGTCGCTGCGGATGCCGGCGCGGTTCGGCGTGGTGGCGCTCGATGAAGGGCTCGAGGACGAGTTCTCGCCGGCGGGCCTGCGCGACCGGCTCGGCTTCCATCTCGATCTCGATCAATTCGCCTGGCGCGAGACCGACGATTTCCCGATTTCGCTCGACGACATTCGCGCGGCGCGTGCGCGCCTCGCCGATATCAAGGTCGAGAGCGAGCAGATCGAAGCGGTGTGCACCGCCGCGGCTGCGCTTGGCATCATTTCGCTGCGCGCGCCGCTGCTGGCGATCCGCGCCGCCAAGGCGAGCGCCGCGCTGTTCGATCGCACCAAGATTGAGCAGGACGACATCACGCTCGCCGCGCGCTTGGTGCTGGCGCCGCGCGCCACCGTGTTCCCGCAGCAGGAGCAGCCGGACCAGGCCGACGAGCCGCCGCCGCCCGAGCCCCCGCCGCCGGAAGACGACAATCAGGACAACAACGATCAAGAGCAGCAGACGCCCGACATCGACAAGGCGCTGGACGAGGTGATCCTCGCCGCCGTCAAGGCCGCGATGCCGCCCGGCGTGCTGGAGGCGATGCGCGCCTCGGCCGGACGGGCGCGGGCCCGCTCGGCCGGCAAGGCCGGCGAGCTGCAGAAGTCGAAGAAGCGCGGCCGTCCCGCCGGCAGCATCCGCGGCGAACTGCGCGACGGCTCCAAGCTCAACGTGATCGAGACGCTGCGCGCTGCGGCGCCGTGGCAGCCGCTGCGGCGGCGCCAGGCCGAAGGTCGCAACGGCAGCGCGCCGCGCATCCTGGTCGAGAAGGACGATTTCCGGATCGCGCGCTTCAAGCAGCGCACCGAGACCATCACCATTTTCGTGGTCGACGCCTCCGGCTCGGCGGCGCTGCACCGGCTCGCCGAAGCCAAAGGCGCGGTCGAACTGTTACTTGCCGATTGCTACGTCCGCCGCGACCAGGTGGCGATGATCTCGTTCCGCGGTACCATCGCCGAAATCCTGCTGCCGCCGACGCGGTCGCTGGCGCGCGCCAAGCGAAGTCTCGCCGGGCTGCCGGGTGGCGGCGGCACGCCGCTGTCGGCCGGGCTCGACTGCGCCTTCATGCTGGCGGATTCGATCAAGCGCAAAGGCCAGACGCCGACCGTCATCGTGCTCACCGACGGCCGCGCCAACATCGCGCGCGACGGCGCGCCGGGACGGCCGCAGGCCGAAGAGGATGCCAAGGCGTCGGCACGGCAGTTCCGGGTCGCCGGAATTAGCTCGGTGGTGATCGATATGTCGCCGCGGCCGGGCCCCCAGGCGGAATCCTTCGCCAAGGAAATGGACGCGCGCTACCTGCCGCTGCCGCACGCCGATGCCACCGTGCTGGCGCAGGCGGTCACGGCTGCAACGCGGCAGGACTGATCGCGGTCCTGCCGGCGCTTAGCTCGCTGAGAATTCTGGATCTTAAGCGTCGAGCACGAATGCGTCGTCGTCTCCGGCGACGCGCGGCGTGATCGAAGGAGGGGGCGGCGGCGCCTCGATGGTGGCGAGCCGTTCGACCCGCGCGCCGACCGTCGAGTTCCGCTGCGGCGGGCGGGCGATCCGCCACTCCAGCTCACTGCGGTTCTGCAGCTCGGTGAACTTCACCGCAAAACCGTCGGGCCGATGCCGGACCACGCGGCCGACGCAGCTGCCGACCGCCAGCGGAGTTCCGATCTCGGGCTGCACATCGGCCGACACCGCGACACCGGAGATCGACATGTCGATCACGAAGCAGGTGTGCGACGAGCCATCGGCGAGCGTCAGGCTGGAATGCGGACATACCGGAACAACCCGCGCCTGCTCGCGTGCGTCCTTGATCGCCGGGTCGAGCATTTTCTTCTCGAGCCAGCTCAGCTGATTCGACAGCCGCTCGCGCATCGCGCGGGTCACCGCCAGTTCGAGCAGGAAGCCGCCGGGCAGGGTGTCGCTGATATGCCCGTCCAGCTTGCCGAACTCGCTGAAGTACGACGAGATGTGGTCGCCAACCCGGCCGATCACCGGAACGTCAACGATCATGCGGAACGGGGACACGCGGCTGGTGCGGCAGGCGAATTGTCGCAGCTTGCCGTTTTGATCGTACCAGTTCGCCAGCGAGTAGTTGCCGCCAACGGTGACGTTGACGGCGCGCTGCTTGAGAAATCGCTGGACTGACACGGCGGTTCGGCCCCCGGGAAAATACCTGTCGATTAGTAACGCACTCACCCTCCCGGAGATCTTCAGGATTGCTCAGTACACGCCAATGATTCCAACCTTGGTTATCGAAGTCTTGTGGCTGCGGATAAGCTTGTTCGGGAACCTGGAACCCAAGCGTTTCAAGGCTTTCTCTCCGCCCGCGAGCTAACAACGAGGTTCCAACCAATGCCGACTACCCGGCACAACGAGTTCAAAAACGGGAACTAATCGTCCGCACAACCTGATGGCTGAATTGCCTTGAGAGGTTGTGATGATTGTTTGCTGCAATCGAACAAAGAAAAGAGCCGGTGCAGACGGCACCGGCTCTTCGATCAGATCAGATGGCGAGAGGCGAGGGCGCCTCAGGCCTTGTAGTCGCGGACGCGCTTGATCATCTGCTCGACGTGAGCGATCGAGGCGTCCGGGGTGATGCCGTGGCCGAGATTGAAGATGTGACGGCCCGACGCGAAGTTCTTCAACACGTCGTCGACCGCTTCATCGAGCGCCGAGCCGCCGGCGATCAGCAACAGCGGATCGAGATTGCCCTGCACTGCGACCTTGGTCTGCACCTTCTCGCGCACGAAAGCGGGTTCGGCGGTCCAGTCGATGCTGACGGCGTCTACGCCGGTGCGCTCGACGAACGCCGGCAGCAGCGCGCCGGCGCCGCGCGGGAAGCCGATGATCTTGGTGCCCGGCTTGACCTTGCGGATGCCCTCGACGATCCGGCGGGTCGGCTCGATGCACCACTTCTCGAATTCGCGCGGCGGCAGGATGCCGGCCCAGGTGTCGAAGATCTGCAGCACGTCGGCGCCGGCATCGAGCTGCTTGAGCAGATACTGGATCGAGCTCTCGACCAGCACGTCGATGATCTTGGCGAACGCGCCGGGGTGCTGATACGCCATCAGCCGCGCAGGATGCTGATCCGAGGTGCCCTGGCCGGCCACCATGTAGGTCGCGACCGTGAACGGCGAGCCGCAGAAGCCGATCAGCGTGGTCTCCGGCTTCAGTTCGCGGCGAACGATGCGCAGCGCTTCGAACACCGGCTCGAGCTTGGACAGATCAATCGCGTTGTTCAGCGTACCGACCAGATCGGGCGAATTCAGCGGGTCGAGCCGCGGGCCTTCGCCGACTTCGAACCGCACCGAGCGGCCGAGCGCGTAAGGCACCACCAGAATGTCGGAGAAGATGATCGCCGCGTCGAAGCCGAATCGCCGGATCGGCTGTAGCGTCACCTCAGCGGCGAGCTCCGCGTTAAAGCACAGATCGAGGAAACTACCGGCTTGCGCCCGCGTTGCGCGGTATTCCGGCAGGTAACGTCCGGCCTGCCGCATCATCCACATCGGAGGAGAGGCCTGCCGGTTGCCGGAAAGCACTTCCATGAACGGTTTGGTCACCAGATTCTGTGTCAAGAGAGCTACCCACTGTTGTACGACAAGTCTTCTTGACGGTCTGATACACTGCGCGCACCGTCTTGACCACGCCGACCTGCGGCGGAGATGCCGCGAATAGGAATTTCGAGATGAATGCAACCGCACCCACCCCCGCATCGTCCGAGACGCTCAGCGGAAATCCGGCGCTACCGCCGCCGGTCCCGGGCGAACGTCACGACATCGACAGTTTCGGCGGTCGGCTGACCTATTGGTCCGCAGCGCCGGCAGAGCCGACGTCGCAGCCGCCTCTGCTGCTGATCCACAGTGTCAATGCCGCAGGCTCGGCCTACGAGGTTCGGCCGATCTTCGAGCACTACGCACGGAGCCGACCGGTTTATGCGATCGAATTGCCGGGCTTTGGTCATTCGTCGCGCGCAAAGCGTCAATACACCATTCGGATGATGACGGATGCGGTTCATTCCGTAGTCGGCGAGATTCAAAAGGTGCACGGCGACAAGCCGATCGACGCGCTGGCGCTGTCGCTCGGCAGCGAATTCCTCGCCCGTGCTGCGAGCGAAACGCCGCAGGCGTTTCGCAGCCTGGCGCTGGTGGCGCCGACCGGATTCGACAAGAAGAACCAGCGTTGGACCCAGGGATCGCGGGCGATTCCGTGGCTGCATGCGTTCTTCGAAAATCCGGTGTGGAGCGAAAGCATCTTCAAGCTGCTGACGATGAAGCCGGTGATCGGCTGGTTCTTGAAGAAGGCGTTCGGCTCGCCCAGCATCGATCAGGGCATGCTCGACTACGACTATCTGACGACGCATCAGCCGGGCGCCCAGCACGCGCCGTATTACTTCGTGGCCGGTTATCTGTTCAGCCAGGACATCCTGCGGATCTATCAGGATCTGCCGATGCCGGTGTGGTTCAGCCACGGCGTGCGTGGCGACTTCGTCGACTACACCCTGAAGACCACGGTGGAGGGCCGGCCGAACTGGACCGTCACGGTGTTTCAGACCGGGGCGATGCCGCATTTCGAGGTGCCGGGCGAATTCATGCGGGCCTATGACGAGTTTCTTGGCCGGGTGAGCAAGACCGGGACCTGAGGCTGCTGCGATGTCCGACCTGGTCTGGAGTCGCGACGGCCTGGATTGGCCTTATCGCGAGGCCAGCCGCTTCATCGAAGCCGGCGGCTTCCGCTGGCATGTGCAACGCATGGGATCGCCGGCCGCTCCGGCGATCCTGCTGATTCACGGCACCGGCGCCGCCTCGCATTCCTGGCGCGGCTTGGCGCCGCTGCTGGCGCGCCATTATCATGTGGTCGCGCCCGATTTGCCGGGGCACGGCTTCACCCAGTCGCCGCGCGGTCATCGGATGTCGCTGCCCGGCATGGCGGCCGATCTCGCCGCTCTGCTCCGCACACTTCAAGTCTCGCCCGAGCTGGTCGTCGGCCATTCGGCGGGCGCGGCGATCGGCGCGCGGATGTGCCTCGACGGCGCGGTCGATCCAAAAATCCTGTTCAGCCTCAACGGCGCATTCCTGCCTTATGGCGGCCCGGCGGCGAGCTTCTTCTCGCCGCTCGCCAAGATGCTGGTGATGAATCCGTTCGTTCCGAGCTTGTTCGCCTGGCAGGCCGGGCACCGCGGCGCGGTCGAACGGCTGATCGGCAACACCGGCTCCACCATCGATCCGGCCGGCATCAAGCTCTACGGCAAGCTGGTCTCCAGCCCGCATCACGTCGCCGCGGCGCTGCGGATGATGGCGAACTGGGATCTCGAACCGCTGTTGAAAGCTTTGCCCAATCTGAAGCCGCTGCTGGTGCTGGTGGCGGCCGAAGGGGACCGTGCGATTCCGCCGTCGGTGGCGGTTAAGGTCCGGGAATTATTGCCGAAAGCTGTAATCGAGCGAATTCCGGCGCTGGGCCATCTGGCCCATGAAGAGCGTCCGGCGCTGATCGCCGCCCTGATCGAACGCTACGCCGAAAAACTGGAGAATATCGAATAGATCAAAGACGGCTTGTCAGGATCTGCTTACAGATTGCCGCTAGCCCTCTGTCAATTTTTTGTTACAGTGGTACCCATGCTCGATCCTGGCCCCAATCCTGCTCCCCGTCTTCCTCGCGATCGTGCCCCGCATGCGGTGGTGATCGGCTCCGGCTTCGGCGGCTTGGCCGCAGCGGTGCGCCTTGGCGCCAAGGGGTATCGAGTAACCGTTCTCG
The DNA here is from genome assembly GCF_039642825.1 of Rhodopseudomonas sp. P1. Classification (NCBI taxonomy): domain Bacteria; kingdom Pseudomonadati; phylum Pseudomonadota; class Alphaproteobacteria; order Hyphomicrobiales; family Nitrobacteraceae; genus Rhodopseudomonas; species Rhodopseudomonas sp. P1. The sequence goes on from NZ_CP088006.1 coordinate 1,603,828, forward strand.
AAAAGCTCGATAAGGCCGGCGGCCGCGCTTACGTCCACAAGCAGGACGGCTTCTCGTTCGACGCCGGGCCGACCATCGTCACCGCGCCGTATCTGTTCGAAGAGCTGTGGAAGCTGTGCGGCAAGCGGATGTCGGACGACATCACGTTGAAGCCGATGTCGCCGTTCTATCGCATCCGCTTCGACGACGGCACGCACTTCGATTACTCCGACGACCGCGACGCGGTGCTCGATCAGATCGCGAAGTTCTGCCCGGACGACGTGCCGGCCTACGACCGCTTCATGGCGGCCTCGCACGAGATCTTCAAAGTCGGTTTCGAGCAGCTCGGCGATCAGCCGTTCAGCCACTTCACCGACATGCTGAAGATCGCGCCGGCGATGATCAAGCTGGAGAGCTATCGCAGCGTTTACGGCCTGGTTGCCAAGCACTTCAAGGATCCGAAGCTGCGGCAGGTGTTCAGCTTCCATCCGCTGCTGATCGGCGGCAACCCGTTCATGTCGAGCTCGGTGTATTGCCTGATCACCTACCTCGAAAAGCAGTGGGGCGTGCATTCGGCGATGGGCGGCACCGGCGCGCTCGTGACCGGTCTGGTCAAGCTGATCGAAGGCCAGGGCAACGAGATCCGCTACAATCAGGACGTCCGCCAGATCGTGGTGCAGAACGGCACCGCCTGCGGCGTCAAGCTCGCCGATGGCGAAGTGATCAAGGCCGATATCGTGGTGTCGAACGCCGATTCGGCCTCGACCTATCGCTATCTGCTGCCGCCGGAGACGCGCCGGCGCTGGACCGACGCCAAGATCGAGAAGTCGCGCTACTCGATGAGCCTGTTCGTCTGGTACTTCGGCACGAAGCGCCGCTACGAAGACGTCAAGCATCACACCATTCTGCTCGGGCCGCGCTACAAGGAGCTGATCAGCGACATCTTCAGCCGCAAGGTGGTCGCCGACGATTTCAGCCTGTATCTGCATCGCCCGACTGCGACCGATCCGTCGCTGGCGCCTCCCGGCTGCGATACGTTCTACGTGCTGTCGCCGGTGCCGAACCTGCTCGGTGATACCGATTGGCACACCAAGGCGGAGACCTATCGCGCCTCGATCGCCAAGATGCTCGGCGCAACCGTTCTGCCCGATCTGGAGAACCAGATCGCAACTTCCAAGATCACGACGCCGCTCGATTTCCAGGACCGCCTGTCGTCGTTCCGCGGCGCCGCGTTCGGCCTGGAGCCTGTGCTGTGGCAGAGCGCCTGGTTCAGGCCGCACAATCAGAGCGAAGACGTCAAACGGCTTTATCTCGTCGGCGCCGGAACGCATCCCGGCGCTGGCCTGCCCGGGGTTCTGTCCTCGGCGCGGGTAGTCGATGCGCTGGTCCCCGAGGCCGACAGTCTGGTGACATCATGAGTCTGCAATCCGATATGTTGGCCCAATCCGACATGCTGGCCTGCCGCGAGATGATCAAGGAAGGCTCGCACACCTTCCACGCGGCCTCCAAGGTGCTACCGCGGCGGATTAGCGATCCGGCGATCGCGCTGTACGCGTTCTGCCGCGTCGCCGACGATGCCGTCGACCTCGGCCTCGATCGCGCTGCTGCTGTCGAAGTGCTAAAGGACCGGCTCGACCGTGCCTGCCGCGGCGTGCCGCGCGCCTATCCGTCCGACCGCGCCTTCGCTGATGTGGTGGCGCGGTTTTCGATTCCGCCGGCGATTCCCGAGGCGCTGATCGAGGGCCTGGAGTGGGACGCACAGGGCCGCCGGTTCGACACGCTGTCTGACCTGTATTCGTATTGCGCCCGCGTCGCCGGCACGGTCGGCGTGATGATGACGCTGGTGATGGGCCAGCGCAAACCCGACATCGTGGCGCGGGCCTGCGATCTCGGCTGCGCGATGCAGCTCACCAACATCGCTCGTGATATCGGCGAGGATGCACGCAACGGCCGCATCTACATGCCGCTGTCATGGATGCGCGAGGCCGGCCTCGATCCGGAGACTTGGCTCGCCAATCCGAAGTTCACGCCGGAGATCGCCAGCATCGTCAAGCGGCTGATCGACACCGCGGATGCGCTGTACGATCGCGCCACGCTCGGCATCGCCAACCTGCCGCGCTCCTGCCGTCCCGGCATCTTCGCGGCGCGCGCGCTGTATGCCGAGATCGGCCGTGAGGTCGAACGTTCCGGCCTCGACTCGGTGTCGAGCCGCGCGGTGGTTTCGACCGGCCGCAAGCTCGCGGTCCTTGCCCGCCTGCTGGCGTTCCAGGAAACCGAATGGGCCCCGGCGAAGTATCTGCCGGCCAAGTTCGGCGACATGGAAGAGACCAAGTTTCTGGTCGACGCGGTGATCGCACATCCGGTGCGCGAACTGCCGGCGCGCCAGAAGGTCAAGCCGCTCGAGCAGAAGGTCGCCTGGCTGGTCGACCTGTTCACCCGCCTCGAACGCCGCGATCAGATGCTGCAGCGCAGCCGGGTGTAGTTAGCTCAATCGCCGGCACCACCCCATCATGCCCGGGCTTGTCCCGGGCATTTCCATGAACGGCGCTTGTGCCGATGTTTGTGGCGCATGGATTGAGACGGCGCTGCGCGCCTCTCCACCAAGAGGACCATCGCGCTTAGCGACACTCCACGAATCTCGATTAGGCCATCCGCTCGCTTCGACCTCATCCTGAGGAGGCCGCGTCGCGGCCGTCTCGAAGGATGGGCCGCGAGGGATACGACCCCGGGTCCGTTCAAACGCCACTGATTTGCAAAAACTCTCGAAGCCGCCACACTGGTGTGATACCGATGCTGACCTTGTGCAACGGATCACGGCCATGACCATCGACACCGACCTCGACCGCACTCCCGCTGCTTCCACCGATAATCCCGTCGAGGCTCGCCGCGCCCAGGCGCGCGTCTGGTTCGAAGGGCTGCGCGACCGGATCTGCGCCGAGATCGAGACGTTGGAGCGCGAAGCGCCGGCCGAGCTGTTTCCCGGCGAGCCGGCGACTTTCACTTACAAACCCTGGCAGCGGAAGACCGGCTCCGGCGGCGGTGTCGGCGGTTTTCTGTCGAACGGACGGCTGTTCGAGAAGATCGGCATCCACACCTCGTCGGCGAACGGCAAGCTCTCGCCGGAAATGGCCAAGAATGTGCCTGGCGACGGCAGCCTCGACTACGTCTCCACCAGCATCAGCCTGATCATGCATCCGCGCAGCCCGCGGGTGCCGACCGTGCACATGAACACGCGATTCCTGTCGACCTCGCAGGGCTGGTTCGGCGGCGGTGCCGATCTCACGCCGATGCTGCCGGAGCAGCGCAGCCAGGAGGCGGAGGACGCAGTGACGTTCCACACCGCGATGAAGCGCACCTGCGACGCCCACGATCCGGCCTACTACGAGAAATTCAAGCCCTGGGCCGACACCTACTTCTTCCTGCCGCATCGGGGCGTGGCGCGCGGCGTCGGCGGGATCTTTTTCGACTATCTCAACAGCGGCGATTTCGATCGCGACTTCGCCTTCACCCGCGACGTCGGCTCGGCGCTGCTCGACGTTTATCCTCGCATCGTGCGTAAGCGCATGGTCGAGCCGTGGACCGACGAGGAGCGGGCGCAGCAGCTCGCCTGCCGCGGGCTCTATGTCGAATTCAATCTGTTGTACGATCGCGGCACGATGTTCGGTCTGCAGACCGGCGGCAACACCGAGACCATCATGAGCTCGATGCCGCCGCTGGTGAGCTGGAGCTGACGCCGGCGACCGGAGTCGTCGTGGTCTCGCGTCGGCGCGATCTGTCGCATCAGTGATACAGAAACAGCGCGCAGGGCGGGGTGTCGACCAGCGCGTCCGTGGTCGAGCCGAACAGCGCTTCGCGGAAGCCGCGATTGCCATACGCGCCCATCACCACCGTGCCGATGTTGCGCTCAGCGACAGCGGCGCGGATCAGGTCGGCAGGATCGTCGCTCGACGAGGTCGGGATAGCTTCGGCCGCGTGTCCGTGAATCCGCAGAAACTCCGCTGCCGCATTGGCCTTGCGTGCGGCCGCAGCCTCGTCGCGGTCGATCGCCAGCGCGCAGATCTGTTTGCCGTCGCCGAGGCCCAACAGCGCGAACACTTGCAGCGCGCGCATCGCCGGCAGACTGCCATCATAGGCGATCAGCACCGCATCCCCCGCCGGCAGTTCATCGGGACAGACGATCAACGGCCGCGGCGTGCGCACCACCAGCTTGGCGATCATCGCCGATAGCGGCTCCTGGCTGCCGCCGAATCCGGTGTCGTGGCCCGCGACCGCAAGATCGCGCGTTTCCGTCGCCAGCCGAAAGCCGTCGGCCGGATCGCCTTCGAATGACACCGCTTCGCAGGTGAGCGACCGGCTGCGGCAGTCGTCCGCAAATTCCGCCTGCAGGCGGTCACGCGTGGTGTCGGCCTGCCGCTTCAGCTCGGTCTGGAGCTGGGTCTGGTAGGCCGACATCCCAATGCCGCCGAGCATCGGCGCTTCGATCTCGCCGAGATCGACGCCGGCAAGTCCGGCGAGGTCCGTGCCTGTCTGCTGCACCAGCCGGAACGCATAGGCGCGCGCCGCCAGCGACGACGGCGTATCGCCGAGCAGGACCAGGGTTCGCTTGAGCATCGACATGTTGGGTCTCCCATTCCGGCATGCTGAAGAGGGCAGGGGCTTCGATGCGACGATCGTGGATCGTCGAGCGCCTGCGGGCCGAGCGAGGTCGGGACGACACCATTGGCGAGATCGCCGCCCCCTTCGATGTGTCGCGATGACGCACGAGCAGTCGTCGCTGCGATCATCTGCCAATGCCGGCGGGACCTGAGTTTCACCGATGAGGCCGGTGCGGGAATCCCGAGAGTGAGCTATTCTGCTACCTCTTGGCCATCAGCCATCGACGGAGGCCTACCGTGGACGAGTATTACGGACTGACCGAACTGATCCTGGTCGTGCTCTGCCTGGCCGTCGGCTGGCTGGTGCTCGAACGCCAAGGCAAACGCCTCGACCGCGCCCGCGCCGACCGCGACAAAGGCAGCCCGCCATGAACAGCGAAAGCGCCTTCAACTACTTCGAAATCCTGATGCTCGGAATGTTCGCCGCCGGCTGGGCCGTGCTCGAATGGCAAGGGCGCCGGCTGGATCGCAAGCGTGAGGCGGAGAAGGGGAAGAACAATACGTCTTCTGACGAACGTTAGTCGTCATGCCGGGACAAGCCCCGCCATGACGATGGTAACGGCGCTTACTACCGCCGCCGCGGCATCCGGAATGGCAACATCGCCTGCACGACCGGCATGCGGAAGCGGTCGAGGGAGAGGCTTTCGTGCACCAGTGTCACCTTTTCGCCGAGCAGCGTCGTCTCCACCATCGAACGCGCATAGAACGGGGTATCTTCGAGCGTGCGGACCAGTTTGGCGCCGGCTTCGCTGCGGGCGCTGCGGTCGACCTTCCAGCCTGAGCGCGGCAGCGGCAGCAGTTGTGGCGGGGTGAATTCCTGCTTGTTGCCTTCGGCGTCAAACGTGACGGCGAGATCGACCCGGCTGCCGTCCCGGCGCTCGGCTTCGTACAGGATCACGGTCTTGTCGCGCATCGCCCCGCGCGCCCATTCCCAATGCCGGAAGCCGGTCTCGATCGGCTCGTCGCCGGCGTTGCTGTCGAGATAGCCTTCGCCCCGCCAGGACAAATTGGGCCGCCGCAAGTCGACTTCGACCCGCGCGCGCGGCGCGATCGGCCACCAGCGGTGATTGCCTTGCGGATTGAGGACGAAGAAATCCTTGGTGATCGCGACCGGCGTCACCCGGACGCGGCCTTCGATCCGGCCCGGCACCGGGGCGCCGGTCTCGCGAATGTTGATGGTGAGCGTCTTGCCATCCCAGCCGAGATCGCTCGGCCCGATCAGGAAGGAATTGACGTTGCGCGCCACGCGGCCGCGGCCGCGCTCAGTCATGGTCCAGCGCTTGCCGGCCTCGTGATACAGCGCGACATTGATGGCGCAGTGATCGAGCGGATCGGCCGGCGCACGGCGCCGCGCAAACGCGTAATACGGCGAGAACACGCTGCCGATGAACGCAATGATGGTCAGGCCTTCGCGGCCGTCGTCGCTGATCGCGTCGATGTACCACCAGGCGTAGCCGTTGCGCGGAACGTCGACATTGAATCCGGCGCGGCGTTCGTCGGTCTCGTTAGGCCAGGCAATCATAATCTCACGTCGTCTTGGAAGAAGCCGGGCGAAGCGCAGGCCTCGGGCCGGCGGGGTTGGAATCGAGGTCGGCGAACAATGTCGCCGCCGCAGCGCGGCCGGAGAGGGCGGCCATCGGCACACCGGGACCCGGGTGAGTGCTGCCGCCCGCCAGATACAGGCCGGGGATCCTTGTACGCGCTCCGGGACGTTCGAACGAGGCACTCCAGCCGTGCGAGGCGCGACCATACAGCGCGCCGCCGGTCGCGGGGAATAGCCGATTGAAGTCGGCCGGCGTGGTCACCCGTGTCTTGCCGGGATCGATGTCGACCCGCAGGCCGCAGCGCTGCAGCACGCCGAATGCGCGCTCGGCGGCGCGCGCGACATCGCCCTGATCGAAGCTCTTGCGATCGCCGACCGGCGGCGCGTTGATCAGCACCAGCAATTCCTCTTCGCCGCTCGCGCCGAGCCGTGCTTCGTCGTCCACGCGATCCTGCGCGCAGACATACACGGTCGGTTCTGTCGGCACCTCGCCGCGGCCAAAGATCTCGGCGAACTCCCGTAGATAATCGCGCGAGAAGAACACCGAGTGCCGGCACAGCGGAAAGCCACGGGTCTTCGCCACCATGCTCCAGGTGATCGCCGACAGGGAGCGCAGCCGCGGCGCCAGCGGATTTGCTGCAGTTCGTACCGCTTCGCCGAACAGTCCCGCCGGCAGCGCGCCGACATCGGCATTGACGATCACCGAATGCGCTTCGATGCGCTCGCCGCTGTCGAGGATCACGCCGGAGGCGCGGTTGCCCGAGACCATCACCTCGCGCACGCTTTGCTGATAGCGAATCGTGGCACCGAACCGGGTGGCGCAATCGGCGAGTGCCTGCGCCAGCGCGTGCATGCCGCCTTCGATGATCCACACGCCTTCATGTTCGACATGAGCCACCAGCATCAGCGTGGCGGGCGCATCGAATGGCGACGATCCGCAATAGGTCGCATAGCGGCCGAACAGTTGCCGCATCCGCGGATCGTGGAAGTAATCGCCGAGCGCCTTCCACATCGTGGTGAAAGGGCGGATTTTGCGCAGTTCGATCAGGCCGCCGATGCCGCCCGCGGTCGCGAGCTTCGGCAGGCTCGGCGCGGTGGCACGCAGGAACGGCTTTTCCAGGATCTCGTAGATGCGCCGGCTGTCGGCGCAGAACTGCCGATAACGCTTCGCTTCCGCAGCACCGGCGAACGCGCCGATCGCGTCGGCCGAACGGGCCTCGTCGGCGAACAGATCAAGACGCTGGGTGTCATCCCAGGCATGGCGGGCCAGGACCGACAAAGGTCGTAGTCGGACGTGGTCGGAGAAGTTCAGGCCGATGCCGGCGAACAGCTCCTCGAACACCCAGCGCATTGTGAACACGGTCGGGCCGCTGTCGATCCGCGCTGGACCGATCGCCACTTCGCGCATTTTACCGCCGGGGGCGGCGGCGCGTTCGAGCACCGTCACGTCGAAGCCGCGTGCAGCCAGGGTCAGCGCGGACGTCAGTCCCGCGATGCCGGCGCCGATCACTACGACGCGATTCCTCGCGGTCTGGTCCCGCATGCGCTTTCTCACTCCGGCTCAGCTGTCTTTGAGCCATATCATTGACAGGTGTCCATAATAACTTACAGTTTCGCCTGACAAGTTAAATTGACACTTGTGCCTTCAGCGCGGGAGTGTGGCCATGGACGTGACCAATCGGATCGAGCGTGCTCTGACTGATGCGCTCAATCAGGCCGACATGGCCGGATGTCCGCCGCGGCTGGCGGCAGCAATGCGCAGCGCGGTGTTCCCGCGCGGGGCGCGCGTTCGTCCGCGGCTCTGCCACAGCGTGGCCCTTGCCTGCGGCGAAGACAATCCGGGAATTACCGAAGCTGCCGGTGCCGCGCTCGAACTGATGCACTGCGCTTCGCTGATCCATGACGATCTGCCGTGCTTCGATGGCGCCGACCTGCGCCGCGGCCGCCCGTCGGTGCACAAGGCGTTCGGCGAACCGCTCGCGGTGCTCGCCGGTGACGCGATGATCGTGCTGGCGTTCCAGACCATCGCCCGGGTTGAAGGTCCGGCGGACCGGCTGTTGAAGCTGACCCAGATCATCGGCGGCGCGGTCGGCGTGCCGTTCGGCATCGTCGCCGGCCAGGCCTGGGAATGCGAGACCGAGATCAATCTCGCCCACTATCACCGCTCCAAGACCGGTGCGCTGTTCGTCGCGGCTACCGCGATGGGCGCAGCGTCGGCCGGTGCCGATCCGGAGCCGTGGCGGATGGTCGGCGAGAAGATCGGTGAGGCCTATCAGGTCGCTGACGACCTCCGTGACGCTGCTGCGGACGTTGAAGAGATCGGCAAGCCGGTCGGACAGGATATCGCCCACGATCGTCCGAGCGCGGTGCGCGAGATGGGCATCGACGGCGCGATCTACCACTTGAAGTCGCTGGTGCGCGGCGCCGTCGAGGCGATGCCGGACTGCACCAATGGCAACGAGCTGCGGTCGCTGATCATGTCGGAAGCGACCCGTCTGGTGCCGGCGAAGCTGGCCGCCACTGCGGCCTGACGCGGCCGCCGGCTTGGCCTTCGCGGCCGGCCGGTGGTAGCAGAACCGAATGGTCTCCTTGAGCCTGCGTGACCGGCTGCTCGGCTGGCGCGATTCGATCCTGTCGAATCCGCGCTTTCAGCGCTTTGCCGCGGTGTTTCCGTTGATGCGTCCGGTCGCGCGCCGGCGCGCCGTGGCGATGTTCGATCTGGTCGCCGGCTTTGTCTATTCGCAGATCCTGCTCGCCTGCGTGCAGCTCCGGCTGTTCGATATCGTCGCCGAGCGCCCCGCCACCGCTGAAGACCTTGCCGCGCGGCTGTCGTTGCCGGTCGAGTCGATGCGGATGCTGCTCGACGGCGCAGTCGCTCTCCAGTTGCTGCAGATGCGCAGCGGCGCACGCTACGGCCTCGGCCAGCTCGGCGCCGAGTTGCGCGGCAATCCGGGGGTGCTCGCGCTCGTCGAGCATCACGCCATGCTGTATCGGGATTTGACGGATCCCATTGGGCTGTTGCGCGCGCCGCGCGGGGCGGGGGAGCTGGCGGCGTATTGGGCTTATGTGCGGGGCGAGCGGCCGGGCGAGCTGCCGGGCGATGCGATCGCCTCCTATACGGCGCTAATGGCGGCGTCGCAGCCGATGATCGCCCGCGAGGTGCTGCACGTCTATTCGTTCCGCGACCACCGCTGCCTGCTCGACGTCGGCGGCGGCGACGGCTCGTTCCTGTCGGCGGTCGCCGCCCAGGCGCCGCAGCTGCGCTGCATGCTGTTCGATCTGCCGGCGGTCGCCGAAAAGGCGGCGGCCCGGTTCGAGGCGAGCGGCCTGAAGGAGAGGGCGACCGCGGTCGGCGGCAGCTTCACCACCGACCCGCTGCCCGAAGGCGCCGACGTCATTTCCCTCGTCCGGGTGATCCACGACCATGACGACGAGGTCGTCGAGGCGCTGCTGCGCGCCGTCCACAACGCCTTGCCCAATAACGGAAAACTGCTGATCGCCGAGCCGATCGCCGGAATTCCCGGCACCGCCGCGATCTCCGACGCCTATTTCGCCTTCTACCTTTACGCCATGGGCTCCGGGAAAGCCCGGAGCTTCCCTCGACTGCAGGCGATGCTCGAGAATGCGGGCTTCTCCCAGGTCACTTTGCACCCGGTTCCGATGCCGCTGGTTGCCTCCGTAATTACCGCATCCAAACGGTAGTTGTGTTAATCTGGCTTGACACTGTGATCCGTCAGTTTAGCATGACACTCGGCGGCAGAGCTCTGCCGTTCGGAATTTGGAGTAAGCGATGGACACCATCGCGGTCGTACTCAAGCAGCCACAACAGGTCGAACTCAGTCGCTTGAGCCTTACGGCGCCGACTGACGACGACATCGTTGTCGATGTGGCTTGGAGTGGCGTCAGCACCGGTACGGAGCGGCTGTTGTGGTCGGGCCGGATGCCGCAATTCCCCGGAATGGGTTACCCGCTGGTCCCCGGCTACGAGTCGGTTGGCGAGGTCGTTGAGGCTGGTTCGGCTACCTACCTGAAGCCGGGCCAGATGGTGTTCGTGCCCGGCGCGAAGTGCTTCGGCGAAGTGCGCGGCTTGTTCGGCGCCTCGGCGTCGCGGCTCGTTGTGCCGGCCAAGCGCGTGGTGCCTTTGGATTCGAAACTCGGCGAGCGCGGCATTCTGATCGCGCTGGCTGCGACTGCCTATCATGCGATCGCCGCGCGCGGCGCGACGCCGCCCGACTGCATCGTCGGTCACGGCGTGCTCGGTCGTTTGTTGGCGCGGATTTCGATCGCGCTCGGCAATCCGCCGCCGGTGGTGTGGGAGAAGAACCCGATCCGCAGCGGCGGCGCCGAAGGTTATGCGGTGGTCGATCCTGCATCCGACGAACGTCGCGACTATCGCAGCATCTACGACGTCAGCGGCGATCCAAAATTACTCGACACTTTGATCTCGCGCATCGCGGCCACCGGCGAGATCGTGCTCGCTGGATTTTACAGCGAGCCGCTGTCGTTCTCGTTCCCGCCCGCTTTCATGCGTGAAGCACGCATTCGGGTTGCGGCGGAATGGCAGCCGCCGGACATCGGCGCCACCAAGGCGCTGATCGAAAGCGGCAAGCTCTCGCTCGATGGACTGATCACGCACCACCAGGAGGCGGCGTCGGCACCCGACGCCTATCGGATCGCTTTCGAAGACCCTGCTTGCCTCAAAATGGTTCTGAATTGGAGACCGAGCTGATGAACGTCGTTCCGCAGATCAGCCTGCAAGACGCACAACTCCGGGCCGAGGCGTCGGTTGAACCCGATGCCCCGGTGACGACTCCCGTCACCAAGGAAACCCAGATCATTGCGATCTACGGCAAAGGCGGCATCGGCAAGAGCTTCACGCTCGCCAACCTGTCTTACATGATGGCGCAGCAGGGCAAGAAAGTGCTGCTGATCGGCTGCGATCCGAAGAGCGATACCACGTCGCTGCTGTTCGGCGGCAAGGCTACTCCGACCATCATCGAGACCTCGTCGAAGAAGAAGCTCGCCGGCGAGGAAGTCACCATCAGCGACGTCTGCTTCAAGCGCGACGGCGTGTTTGCGATGGAGCTCGGCGGTCCGGAAGTCGGCCGCGGCTGCGGCGGTCGCGGCATCATCCACGGCTTCGAAACCCTTGAGAAGCTCGGCTTCCACGAATGGGGCTTCGACTACGTGCTGCTCGACTTCCTCGGCGACGTGGTGTGCGGCGGCTTCGGTCTGCCGATCGCCCGCGACATGTGCCAGAAGGTGATCATCGTCGGCTCCAACGACCTGCAGTCGCTGTACGTCGCCAACAATGTGTGCTCGGCGGTCGAGTACTTCCGCAAGCTCGGCGGCAATGTCGGCGTCGCCGGAATGGTGATCAACAAGGATGACGGCACCGGCGAAGCCCAGGCGTTCGCCAAGGCGGCCGGCATTCCGGTGCTGTCGGCGATTCCCGCCGACGAAGGCATCCGCCGCAAGAGCGCCAACTACGAGATCGTCGCGCTGCCGGACGGGCAGTGGGGCCCGCTGTTTGCGACGCTCGCCGAGAACGTCGCCACCGCGCCGCCGGTTCGGCCGAAGCCGCTCACCCAGGATGGTCTGCTCGGGTTGTTCTCTAGCGACGTCACCGGCCGCGATGTCGTGCTCGAGCCCGCCACGATGGAAGACATGTGCGGCGCCTCGGTGCTGAACAAGCCGTCGCTCGAAGTGATCTACGACGAGGTCTGAGATCGGGTGATCGGGAGTTCGTCATGAGTGTGATGTCTCGTTATTCCGGCCGTATCGCCGGATCGATCGGCGACGATGCGGCGGACTTTTCCGTCGACACCGACGCGCCCGCGATCAATGAAGCCGCGACCAAAACCGACGGTCTCGGCTGCCATGCCGGCGCTGCCGAGATGAAGGCGGCGGCGCAAGCCGCCGGCAAGAGCGACGTGCTCGAACGCTACGCCGCGGACTATCCGAAGGGACCGCACGATCAGCCGCAGAGCATGTGTCCGGCGTTCGGCTCGCTCCGCGTCGGCTTGCGGATGCGCCGCACCGCGACCGTGCTGTCCGGCTCAGCCTGCTGCGTGTACGGCCTGACCTTCGTGTCGCATTTCTACGGCGCCCGCCGCACCGTCGGCTACGTGCCGTTCAGTTCGGAAACGCTGGTCACCGGCAAGCTGTTCGAAGACATCCGCGAGGCGGTCTACAAGCTGGCCGATCCGGCGCAGTACGACACCATCATCATCACCAATCTCTGCGTGCCGACCGCGTCGGGCGTGCCGCTCGATCTGCTGCCGAAGGAGATCAACGGCGTCCGCATCATCGGCATCGACGTGCCGGGATTCGGCGTGCCGACTCACGCCGAGGCCAAGGACGTGCTGTCCGGCGCGATGCTCGAATACGCCCGCAAGGAAGCCGAGCAGGGCCCGGTGCAGGCGCCGCGCGGCGGCCGCAGCGAGCGTCCGACCGTGACGTTGCTGGGTGAAATGTTCCCGGCCGATCCGGTTGGTATCAACCTGATGCTCGACCCGCTCGGCCTCGCCGTAGGTCCGGTGGTGCCGACCCGCGAGTGGCGCGAGCTCTATGCCGCGCTCGACTGCCAGGTCGTTGCGGCGATTCATCCGTTCTACAAATCGTGCATCCGCCAGTTCGATCTCGCCGGCCGCAAGGTCGTCGGCTCGGCGCCGGTCGGTCACGACGGCACCGAAGCGTGGCTGGAAGCGATCGGCACGGCGTGCAACGTCGAGCGCTCCAAGATCGACGCCGCCAAGAATCGTTTCCTGCCGGCCATCAAGGCCGCGCTTGCCGCCAAGCCGATCAATGCGCGTATCACCGTGTCGGGCTACGAAGGCTCGGAGCTGCTGGTCGCGCGCCTGCTGATCGAGAGCGGCGCGAACGTGCCTTATGTCGGCACCGCGGTGCCGCGCACGCAGTGGTCGGATCCGGATCGCGAATGGCTCGAGGCCAAGGGTGTGCGGGTGCAGTACCGCGCCTCGCTCGAACAGGACTTCGCGGCGGTCGATGAATTTAAGCCGGATCTCGCCATCGGCACCACCCCGGTGGTGCAGAAGGCCAAGACGATGTCGATCCCGGCCTTGTACTTCACCAACCTGATCTCGGCGCGGCCGCTGTTCGGTCCCGCCGGCGCCGGTTCGCTGGCGCAAGTGATCAACGCCGCGCTCGGCAACAAGGCGCGATTCGACGAGATGAAGGAGTTCTTCGGCGACGTCGGGCAGGGCTATGCCGCCGGCGTCTGGGAAGACACTCCGAAGGACGTTCCGGCCTATCGCGAGAAGTACAAGAAGCAGATCGAAGCCGCAGCCAAGAAGCGCAAGGCGGAGGAGATGATCTGATGCTCGTCCTCGATCACGATCGCGCCGGCGGCTATTGGGGCGCCGTGTACGCCTTCACCGCGGTGAAGGGCCTGCAGGTGATCATCGACGGTCCGGTCGGTTGCGAAAACCTGCCGGTGACCTCGGTGCTGCACTACACCGATGCGCTGCCGCCGCACGAATTGCCGATCGTCGTCACCGGCCTCGGCGAAGAAGAACTCGGCAAGCTCGGCACCGAAGGTGCGATGCACCGCGCCCACAAGGCGCTTGATCCTTATCTGCCGGCCGTCGTCGTCACCGGCTCGATCGCCGAAATGATCGGCGGCGGCGTCACGCCCGAAGGCACCGGCATCAAGCGCTTCCTGCCGCGCACCATCGATGAGGATCAGTGGCAGAGCGCCGACCGCGCGATCTCGTGGCTGTGGAAAGAATACGGCCCGAAGAAAATTCCGGAGCGCAAGCGCAAGGACGGCGAGAAGCCGCGGGTCAACATCATAGGACCGATCTACGGCACCTTCAACATGCCGTCCGATCTCGCCGAAATCCGCCGGCTGATCGAAGGCATCGGCGCCGAAGTCAACATGGTGTTCCCGCTGGGCACACACCTGTCTGATATTCCCAAGCTGGTGAATGCCGACGTCAACGTCTGCATGTATCGCGAGTTCGGCCGGCTGCTGTGCGAATCACTGGAGCGGCCGTACCTGCAGGCGCCGATCGGTCTGCATTCGACCACGCGCTTCCTGCGCAAGCTTGGCGAGCTCACCGGCCTCGATCCCGAGCCGTTCATCGAGCGGGAGAAGAACACCACCATCAAGCCGCTGTGGGATCTGTGGCGGTCGGTGACGCAGGACTTCTTCGGCACCGCCAGCTTCGCGATCGTCGCGACCGATACCTATGCCCGCGGCGTGCGGCACTTCCTCGAAGACGAGATGGGGCTGCCGTGCACCTTCGCGATCTCGCGCTGTGTCGGCAAAAAGACTGACAACGAAGCGGTGCGTGCGGCGATTCGTCAGACCCCGCCGCTGATCATGTTCGGCAGCTACAATGAAAGAATGTACTTGGCCGAGACCGGTGGTCGCGCCGTGTACATTCCGGCGTCATTCCCGGGGGCTGTGATCCGCCGTCACACCGGCACGCCGTTCATGGGGTATTCCGGCGCCACTTACCTGGTGCAGGAAGTCTGTAACGCGCTGTTCGACGCGCTTTTCAACATTCTTCCGCTCGGCAGCGATCTCGATCGCGTCGATCCGACGCCTGCGCGCCGGCACGAAGAACTGCTGTGGAGCGACGAAGCCAAGGCGCTGCTCGACGAAGTGCTCGAGCAGCATCCGGTGCTGGTGCGAATCTCTGCGGCAAAACGTCTGCGCGATGCCGCTGAAAACAGCGCGCGCCGTGCCGGACAGGAAAAAGTCACTACCGAATTCGTCAGTAAAGCGCGTGCTGCGCTGCTCGACGGGCAATCGGTGTAACGATGATTTGAGCTAGAACAATGCGCTTCACAATGTCGCGACCAAATATGGGCAATCCAAGAGTGAGGAGATGACGATGTCCGACTATGTCCACACCGGCCGTCGCTCGAGGGTTCTACCGGATAGTGCCGCGTTCGAATGTCGGTTGATGTTCGGTGCGTGCTACGCGCTGTTTCTGACCCGCGCGATCGTGGCGCGTGCCATGCCGTGGCGCAAGAAATCCGGCTCCCAGGAATCAGTATTTAACGAGGCTCACAACGCCGCAAGCGTGCTGGTGACCTCCTCGTTCATGGGAATGTAATTCGGAGATTTCGTCCGGCCTCCGCCGGACGGAAGGCTGCCGTTTTGGAGACGAAACGGTAAATCGCTGTCGTTTCGGAAACGATACGGCAATCGTTGCCGCCCTCGCTCGGGCGGCGTGTCGGCCGAAAGGCCATCACTAGGAGGTGACCAAATGAGTGACGGTTCCATCTCGGGACTTTCCGAAGCGGAAGCCAAGGAATTCCACTCGATCTTCGTGACCAGCTTCTTCCTCTTCATCGTCGTTGCGGTTGTCGCTCACATCCTCGCCTGGATGTGGCGTCCGTGGCTGCCCAAAGCGACCGGCTACGCGATGGACAGCGTTCATCAACTGACCTCGTTCCTGTGCTAAGGGGAGACGACTACTATGTGGCGAATTTGGCTTCTGTTTGATCCGCGTCGCGCGCTGGTCCTGCTGTTCGTGTTCCTGTTCGGCCTGGCCATCATCATCCACTTCATCCTGCTGAGCACCAGCCGGTTCAACTGGCTCGATGGTCCGCGTGCGGCGAAGGCGGCGTCGATCTCGCTGCCGTTCACTCCGCCGAGCATGCCGGTCTAATGGCGTGACTCACTGCTTGCCGGAAGGGCTGGGAAACGGACCGATCTGCCGGGCCCACACCCTTCCGGGAAGCGACATGGACTGGACGACGACGATGGATTTTCCCTGGCTCGCACGCGGAGGAACGATCGATGGCAATGCTCAGCTTTGAGAAAAAATACCGCGTTCGTGGCGGAACGCTAATCGGGGGCGACCTGTTCGATTTTTGGGTTGGCCCGTTCTACGTTGGGATCTTCGGGGTGATGACCGTGTTCTTCGCGCTGATCGGCATCGCGCTGATCGCGTGGAATACCGCGCTCGGCCCCACCTGGAATCTCTGGCAGATCAGCGTCAACCCGCCGGACGCGAAATACGGTCTGGGATTTGCGCCGCTCGCCGAGGGCGGCATTTGGCAGTGGGTGAGCATCTGCGCGACTGGCGCGTTCGTCACCTGGGCGCTGCGTGAAGTCGAAATCTGCCGCAAGCTCGGCATTGGCTTCCACGTTCCGTTCGCCTTCAGCTTCGCGATCTTCGCTTACGTTACGCTGGTGGTGATCCGTCCGGTCCTGATGGGCTCCTGGAGCTACGGCTTCCCCTACGGCATCTTCACGCATCTCGATTGGGTGTCGAACACCGGCTACTCCTACGGCCAGTTCCACTACAATCCCGCGCACATGATCGCGATCACGTTCTTCTTCACCACCTGTCTGGCGCTCGCGCTGCATGGCGGCCTGGTGCTGTCGGCGCTCAATCCCGACCGTGGCGAACCTGTGAAGTCTCCGGAACATGAAAACACCGTGTTCCGTGATCTCGTCGGCTACTCGATTGGTACCATCGGCATTCACCGCCTCGGTCTGTTCCTGGCGTTGTCGGCCGTGTTCTTCAGCGCGGTCTGCATGATCATCAGCGGTCCGGTGCTGGCGGAAGGTGGTTCGTGGCCCGATTGGTGGAATTGGTGGCGCAACCTGCCGATCTGGAATCCGTAATTCAACCGGTCACAAGAGAGTCTTGTCATGGCCCAATACCAGAACATCTTTACGCAGGTCCAGGTTGAAGGACCTGCCTATGCGGGGGTGCCGCTACGTCCCGGCAGCTCTCCTCGCGAGACCCAGACGACGTTCAACTACTGGCTCGGCAAAATCGGTGACGCGCAGGTTGGTCCTGTCTACCTCGGGTTCACCGGTGTGGCTTCCGTGCTGTGCGGGTTGGTCGCGTTCGAGATCATCGGCCTCAATATGCTGGCGTCGGTGAACTGGAGCCCGATCGAATTCCTGCGTCAGTTCTGCTGGCTGGCTCTTGAGCCCCCGAAGCCGGAATACGGCCTGACCATTCCGCCGCTGAAGGAAGGTGGCTGGTGGCTGATGGCCGGGTTCTTCCTGACCGTCTCGATCGCCCTGTGGTGGGTTCGCACCTATCGGCGCTCGCGGGCGCTCGGTATGGGCACTCACGTGTCGTGGGCGTTCGCTTCCGCGATCCTGCTGTACCTGGCGCTCGGCTTCATTCAGCCGGTGTTGATGGGCTCCTGGAGTGAAGCACCGCCGTTCGGCATCTTCCCGCACCTGGATTGGACCAACAACTTCTCGATCAAGTACGGTAACCTGTACTACAACCCCTTCCACTGTCTCTCGATCGCCTTCCTGTATGGCTCCGCCCTGCTGTTCGCCATGCACGGTGCGACCATCCTCGCTGTGAGCCGCTACGGTGGCGAGCGCGAAATCGAGCAGATGCTGGACCGTGGTACTGCACTTGAACGCGCTGCTCTGTTCTGGCGCTGGACGATGGGCTTCAACGCGACGGCCGAATCGATCCATCGTTGGGCCTGGTGGTTCGCGGTGCTCTGCCCGCTGACCGGTGCCATCGGCATCATCCTGACCGGTCCGGTTGTCGACAACTGGTTCGATTGGGGCGTGAAGCACGGCCTGGCGCCGCCGCGGTAATACAACCGCACGTCTATCTGAACGAATGATGCGCGCGCCTGATGGTTCTAGACCCAATCAGGCGCGCGCTGCTGCTTTCGGCTCCCGAGAAAGATGACAGCAGGCGGTTCTTTTGTACCGCTGACTGGTGACGAGGGAAGCGGCCTGCTGTAAACGAAGCGCCTCCAACTCCGCCTGAGAGGCCAACAAAACAAAGCCTGAGAAGACGTTAAGAACAGGGCTGGGCTTTTAGGACGCAGACGCCGGAGTGGAGGGACGAGTTCTTGCTGGAGGATATTTGCCCTGGTGCAAGTGTTCAAATCTCCGAAGGAGTCGCTGGGGGATCTCGGTGCACAGTCTGCTGCGAAGCTGATCGCCGCTGCGACCGATGTCGCGCTGGTGGTCGATCCGCAGGGTGTGATCCGGGACGTAGCGTTTACTAGGGACGAACTGGCCCACGAGCTGGACGGCCAGAGCCGTTGGCTCGGCTCGCGGCTCGTTGACATCGTCACCTCCGATACCCAGCCGAAGATCCGCGAATTACTGCTCGACGCCACCGTGCGCGACGCCCCGACCTGGCGGCAGGTCAACCATCCTTCGCCCAATGGCGAAGACATTCCGGTGCTTTATTCCGCGATCAATTTCGGGAGAGACGACCGCCTGCTGGTGGTGGGGCGTGATCTGCGTCAACTCGCCATGATGCAGCAGCGGTTAATCAACGCGCAGCAATCGATGGAGCGCGACTACATCCGGCTGCGGCACGCTGAGACGAGGTACCGGCTGCTGTTCCAGGTGTCGTCGGAAGCGGTGATGATCGTGGATGCGGCGAGTGAACTCATCGTGGATGCCAATCCGGCGACGCTGGCATTGTTCGATACCAGCGCGCCCGAGGCGCTGAATGCGCCGGTGATTGGATTCGTCGACGGTGCCGATCAGCAGACGGTGTTGAACCTGTTCGCCGATGTGCGCTCGACCGGCCGCGACGGCCGCGCCCGAGTCAAGCTGGCCGATGGCCGCCGTGAATGTGAGTTGTCGGCGTCGCTGTTCCGCCAGGAGAACGCGTCGCTGTATCTGGTGCGGCTCGCGTCGCACGGCGCGCCGCCCGAAGCCGGCAGCGCCAAGACTGCGTCGCTGCTGCTCAACTATTTCGAATCCGCCGCCGATGCGCTGGTGATTACGCAATATGACGGCCGGGTTGCCCGCGCCAATCTGGCGTTCCTGGAGATGGCGCAGCTCGGCAGCGCCGAGCAGGCGCGCGGCGAGCTGCTCGATCGCTGGCTCGGCCGCACCGGCGTCGACCTGTCGGTGGCGCTCGCCAATCTGCGCCAGAGCGGGGCGATCAAACTGTTCGCTACCGTACTGCGCGGCGAATATGGCGCGGTCGCCGAGGTCGAAGTCTCGGCGGTCGCCTTGAAGGATAATGATGACAAGCCGTGCTTCGGTTTTGCGATCCGCAATGTCGAGAAGCGGCTGACCACGGCGGCGACGTCGAAGCGCGAACTGCCGCGCTCGGTGGCGCAGCTCACCGAACTGATCGGCCGGGTGCCGCTGCGCGACCTGGTGCGCGAGACCACCGACGTGATCGAAAAATTGTCGATCGAGGCGGCGCTGGAATTGACCGGCGACAATCGCGCTTCGGCCGCAGATATGCTCGGACTGAGCCGCCAGAGCCTCTACGTGAAATTGCGCCGGTACGGCTTAGCTGAACATGCGCCGGAAGGAGACGGAGCCGATGAGTAACAGTGTGGCCGTGCGTCCAGCGCCCTCGGCGGTGCTCGAGGTGCTGCACCCGATCACCTGGTTTCCGCCGATGTGGGCGTTCGGCTGCGGTGTCGTCTCGTCCGGCGTGCCGATCTCCACGCGCTGGGTCGAAGTCATCGCCGGCATCGTGCTGTGCGGCCCGCTGCTGGTCGCCACCAGCCAGGTGGTCAACGACTGGTTCGACCGCGACGTCGACGCCATCAACGAACCGAACCGTCCGATTCCGTCGGGTCGCATTCCGGGCCGCTGGGGCCTTTATCTGTCGTTCCTGTGGACCGCGGCCTCGCTGCTGGTCGCCAGCCAGCTCGGCGCCTGGGTGTTCGGCGCCGCTGCGCTCGGGCTGGTGCTGGCCTGGATGTATTCGATGCCTCCGTTCCGCCTGAAGCAGAACGGCTGGCTCGGCAACGGCGCCTGCGCGATCACCTATGAGGGCTTTGCGTGGTTCACCGGCGCCGCGGTGATGCTCGGCGGCTTGCCGCCGTGGTGGATCGGGACGCTGGCACTGCTGTATAGCGCCGGCGCTCACGGCATCATGACGCTCAACGACTTCAAGTCGATCGAAGGCGACATCAAAACCGGCGTCGGCTCGCTGCCGGTGAAGCTCGGCGTCGACAACGCCGCGCGGGTGCTCTGCGCCGTGATGGCGATCCCGCAGGTGATCGTGGTGGCGCTGCTGCTGTCGTGGGATCGGCCGATTCAGGCCGGCATCGTCGGCTTCGTGCTCGTCGTCCAGCTCGCCTTGATGGTGCGGTTTCTGCGCTCGCCGGTCGAGCGCGCCACCTGGTTTTCGGGCCTCGGCGTCGCGCTGTATGTGTCCGGCATGATGGCCAGCGCCGTCGCCGTTTCATCGTTCGGAGCAGCTTGATCATGATGCGACCGCTGTCCTGGCTCGGCATTGTTCGGATGGGGCTGGTGCAGACCGGCCTTGGTGCGATCGTCGTGCTGACCACCTCGACGCTGAACCGGGTGATGGTGGTGGAATTGGCGCTGCCGGCGATGCTGCCCGGCGCGCTGGTCGCGATTCACTACGCGCTGCAGGTGTTCCGTCCCGCGTGGGGCCATGGCTCGGACCGCGGCTCGCGCCGCACGCCGTGGATCATTGGCGGCATGGCGGTGCTGGCGCTCGGCGGCTTCATGGCCGCGGTCGCCACGGCCTGGATGACGGTGCAGCCGCTGTTCGGTACGGCGCTGGCGATCGTCGCGTTCTGCCTGATCGGCGGCGGTGTCGGCGCGGCCGGCACGTCACTGTTGGTGCTGCTCGCCAAGCGCACCGACGAGAAGCGCCGCGCGGCGGCGGCCACGATCGTCTGGGTGATGATGATCGCGGGCTTCATCGTCACCACCGCGATCGCCGGCCAGCTGCTCGATCCGTTCTCGCCGCAGCGCCTGATCGCGGTGTCGGGCGGCGTGTCGCTGATCGCGATGGTGCTGACCTTCGCGGGCGTGTGGGGCGTCGAGGGCCGCGCTGCGGTCGCGGCACCCGCGGCGGCGCCGAAGGGTTCGTTCCGCAAGGCTTTCCTCGAGGTCTGGCACGAGCCGCAGGCGCGGCGGTTTGCGATCTTCGTGTTCGTGTCGATGCTGGCCTACAGCGCGCAGGATCTGATCCTGGAGCCGTTTGCCGGCGCGGTGTTCGGCTTCACGCCGGGCGAGACCACCAAGCTGTCGAGCGTGCAGCACGGCGGCACGCTGATCGGCATGGCGATGGTGCCGATCATCGGCGCGCTGTTTCCGAGGACGCGCGGCAATCTGCAGATCTGGACGATCGGCGGCTGTATCGCATCGGCGATCGCGCTGCTCGGGCTGTCGTCGGCCGCGATCGTCGGTCCGAGCTGGCCGCTGCGCGGCACCGTGTTCATGCTCGGCGTCACCAACGGCGCTTATGCGGTCGCGGCGATCGGCTCGATGATGGAATTGGTCGGCGCCGGCGGCGAGCATCGCGAAGGCGTGCGGATGGGGCTGTGGGGCGCCGCGCAGGCGATCGCGTTCGGTATCGGCGGCTTCATCGGAACGCTGGCGAGTGATCTGGCGCGCCTGATCCTGGGGGCACCCGCTCTGTCCTATGCGGCGGTGTTCGCCGCGGAAGCTGGTTTGTTTGTGGTGTCGGCGGCGATGGCTGTGTGGGTGCATCGCGCGCAAAATCGTCGTGACGTTGATTTGGCCAATGCAGCAGTCGCCGGAGGTTGAAATGAGTGATAGCTCCGCAATTTACGATGTCGTTGTCGTCGGCGGCGGCCCTGCCGGCGCTACTGCGGCGTGCGATCTGGCGCGCGCCGGCAAGCGGGTGGTGCTGCTCGACCGCGCCGGCCGCATCAAGCCGTGCGGCGGCGCGATCCCGCCGCGCGCGATCCGCGACTTCGCGATTCCCGACAGCATGCTGGTCGCCAAGATCAACGCCGCCCGGATGGTGTCGCCGAGCAATGTCGAAGTCGACATGCCGATCGACGGCGGCTTCGTCGGCATGGTCGACCGCGAGCATTTCGACGAGTGGCTGCGCCAGCGCGCCGCGACGGTCGGCGCCGAGCGGCGCACCGGCCTGTTCAAGCGGTTCAGCCGCGACGAAGCCGGCGTCAACACCGTGCACTACGAAGGGCGCGGGCCGGATGGTGCGATGATCGACCAGACGGTGCGCTGCCGCGCGATCATCGGCGCCGATGGCGCGGTGTCGGGCGTGGCGCGGCAGTTCCTGCAGGATGCCGACCGCGTGCCGTTCGTGTTCGCCTATCACGAGATCATCAAGGCGCCGACCGCCGAGCAGAAGGCCGCTTATGAAAGCCGCCGCTGCGACGTGTACTACCAGGGCCACGTCTCGCCGGACTTCTACGGCTGGGTGTTCCCGCACGGCAATACGGTCAGCGTCGGCACCGGCTCGATGCACAAGGGCTTCTCGCTGCGCGATTCGGTCGCGGAGCTGCGCAAGCAGACCGGCCTCGACGAGGTCGAGACCATCCGCAAGGAAGGCGCTCCGATCCCGCTGCATCCGCTGCCGCGCTGGGACGACGGCCACAGCGTGCTGCTCGCCGGCGATGCCGCGGGCGTGGTCGCGCCGGCGTCGGGCGAGGGCATCTACTACGCGCTGCTCGGCGGCCGGCTCGCCGCCGAAGCGGTCGAGGAATTCCTGCAGACCGCCGACGCCAAGGCGCTGAAGCTGGCGCGCAAGCGCTTCATGCGCGGCAACGGCTCGGTGTTCCGGATCCTGGGCCTGATGCAGTGGTATTGGTACGCCAACGACAAGCGCCGCGAACAATTCGTCAGCATCTGCCGCGATCGCGACGTGCAGAAGTTGACGTGGGACGCCTACATGAACAAAAAGCTGGTGCGGGCGAAACCGATCGCCCACGTCCGGATCTTCTTCAAGAACCTGGCCCACATGACGGGGCTGGCTTCGGTCTGATACCTGCAGGCGGTGGCTTGTGAATCCGATCTTTGTTGCGGCCGCCGTCGCAATCTTCGTTGGTCTGCTCGGCGGCTCGCTGACCGACACCGGGACTTGGTACCAAAGCCTGGTGAAACCGTGGTGGCAGCCGCCGGACTGGGCGTTCGGTCCGGCCTGGACGGTGATCTTCGCGCTCGCCGCGATGTCGGCGGTGTACGCCTGGCGCGGCGCCCGCACCCGCGCGCAGCGCGACTGGGTGATCGGCCTGTTCGCCGCCAACGGCTTCTTCAACGTGCTGTGGAGCATGCTGTTCTTCACGGTGCGGCGGCCGGATTGGGCGCTGCTCGAAGTGCCGCTGCTGTGGCTGTCGGTGCTGGCCGGCGTCGTGGTGTTCTGGCGCAGCGCCCGCACCGCGAGCTACTATTTGCTGCCGTATCTGGTCTGGGTGACGTTCGCCGCCTACCTCAACTGGACCGTGGTCGCGCTGAACACGCCGTTCTGAGCCCCTGACGATGCGGCCGCATCGAGAGCCACCATGCAGATGATGTCCGAACTTTTCGCCAGCGGCACCGTGGTCGATGCGGTGCTGATCTTCCTGCTCGTCGAGGCGATCGCGGTGATCGGCTATTGGCTGTGGCGCAAGCGCGGCATCGCGCCGGCCGATTTCCTGCCGGGCATGATTTCCGGCGCGCTGATGCTGCTGGCGCTGCGCGCCGTGCTCGCCGGCGCCGGTTGGATGGTGCCGACGCTGTGCCTGATGGCTGCAGGCGGCGCGCATCTGGTCGACGTGCTGCGCCGCTGGCGCTGAAGACCGGGCAGGGGGCGGACGTTCCCGGCGCGCGGTCAGAAGGCTTCCCAAAACACGAAGGGCTTCGGTTCTTGCGAACCGAAGCCCTTGTGATTCTAAAGCGTCGTTAAGTCTGATCGACTTACTTGAGGGTGGCCAAGTAGGCGACCACGTCCTTACGCTGCTGCTCGTTGGCGAGCTTGAAGGTCATCTTGGTGACGCCAACCGCCTGATCAGCCTTACCCTTATCGGTCAGGAACTTCTTCAGGAACGCGTTCGGATCGTTCAGGTAGTTGATGATGTTGTCAGCGGTCCAGACCAGACCCGCTTCGCCCGAGTTGTGGTTCAGCGGCGAATAGGTGAACCCAGCCGCGGTACCCGCCTTACGGCCGACGACGCCGCCGAGAGCCGGACCGACCATGTTCTTGTCGGCGCGGTGGCAGGTCATGCACTGCTTGAACACCGCCTCACCCGCCTTGGCGTCCTGAGCCGAGGCAGTGCCGATCGACAGAGATCCGGCGGTAGCGGCGATGCTGAGAATTGTGAGAAGTTTTTTGACCACGTCTCTCTCCTTAAGAACCCGTCTTGGCGTCAAGCGACCCCGGGCCTCGTAGGCCACGACAAACAGTCGCATCCAAACCCGTTCTGATCGGTTCTGTAAAGTCGTTCTAACACAATTGGACACCGTCCGTTCGATGCGTTTGTGCTAGATGACGTTGATCTGTCGAAATTATATTACCGGTTAGACAATTCGGCTAATTTTCCCTTCCCAGGCTGCAACGGACCCTTGTCAAGGGGCCGTAACCTGCATAAGTCGTTGGGAGCACGGCGGTGTTCTGGACAATGCGTCGTATTGACGCCCCGCTGTGTGCGAGCGGAGCTCATGGCGTCAAAATCCGTTCATGCCGACATCACCCTTCTCCTCGATATGGAGGGTGTGATTCGCGAAGCCACCCTGTCTCCGACGATGGCGGCTGAGAGTGTGGACGGTTGGCTGGGGCGTCGCTGGAGCGACATCGCCGGCACCGAAGGTGGCGACAAGGTTCGCCGCATGGTGGAAGACGCCCGCCGCAGCGGCATCTCGGCTTTCCGCCAGATCAATCAGCCTTTCCCAAGCGGCGTCGAAATCCCGATCGAATTCACCACGATGCTGCTGGGCGATCGCACCGGCATGATCGCGGTCGGCAAGAACATGCAAGCCGTCACCGAGCTGCATTCCCGCCTGATCGCGGCGCAGCAGGCGATGGAGCGCGACTATTGGCGGTTGCGTGAATTGGAGACCCGCTACCGGCTGGTGTTCGACGCAGCGGCCGATGCGGTGATGATCGTCTCCGCCGGAGACATGCGCATCGTCGAAGCCAACCGCGCGGCGGCCAATGCGATCAGCCGCGAGCGCGGCAATGACGACCTTGCCGGTCGTGATTTCCTCGCCGAAGTTGCCGCTGCCGATCGCGATGCGGTGCGCGACATGCTGGCCCAGGTGCGTCAGCGCGGCACCGCGCTCAGCGTCCTCGTCCATCTTGGCCGCTACGACCGCGCCTGGATGCTGCGCGGCTCGCTGATGTCGTCGGAACGCCGGCAGGTCTTCCTGCTGCACTTCACCCCGGTGACGACGACGCCTGCGATCGACGAAGTCGACGACGACGCCGTGCTGCGCGGACTGATCGACCGCATTCCCGATGGTTTCGTCGCGCTGGATTCGGAAGGCGTCGTCCGCCACGTCAATCAGGCGTTTCTCGATCTGGTGCAGATCGGCTCCAAGCCCGCGGCGGTCGGACGATCGCTAGGCAGCTGGATGGGCCGACCGGGCGCCGATCTGTCCAGCCTGCTGACGCTGCTGCGGCGCTACAAGACCGTGCGGCTGTTCCAGACCACGATCCGCGGCGAGCTCGGCACCGAGACCGAAATCGAAGTCTCGGCCGTCGATGGCGAAGAGGATCAGTACATCGGCGTGCTGATGCGCAATGTCGCGCGGCGGCTCGACGCTGCCGACGACAACGATGCCTTGCGTCAGGCGCTCGGTCCGATCAGCAAACAGCTGGGGCGATCCTCGCTGCGCAAGCTGGTGAAGAACGCCGTGAGCATCGTCGAGCAGCACTATGTGAAGGAAGCGCTGCTCCGCTCCAGGGGCAACCGCACGGCAACTGCCGAACTGCTCGGATTGAGCCGGCAGAGTCTTTATGCAAAACTCAACCGGTACGGCTTCGACGACAAAGGTGTCGTTGCTTCTGCTGCCGACGGTGCAGAGGGCGCCTCAGACGACGCAGAGGATTGAGTGGCAGGTCATGCCTCTGGCAGCCCCGCATTCGGGACTGCCGATCTTTCGAATTGCGAACGTGAAGAAATCCATCTCGCCGGCTCGATCCAGCCGCACGGCGCGCTTCTGGTCGTCAGCGAGCCGGATCATCGGGTCATCCAGGCCAGCGCCAACGCCGCAGAGTTCCTGAACCTCGGAAACGTGCTCGGCGTTCCGCTCGCCGAGATCGACGGCGATCTGTTGATCAAGATCCTGCCGCATCTCGATCCCACCGCCGAAGGCATGCCGGTTGCGGTGCGATGCCGGATCGGCAATCCCTCGGCAGAATATGATGGCTTGATCCATCGGCCGCCGGAAGGCGGGATGATCATCGAACTCGAACGCGCCGGCCCGCCGATCGATCTGTCCGGCACGCTGGCGCCGGCGCTGGAGCGCATCCGCACGGCGGGATCGCTGCGTGCGCTGTGCGACGACGCCGCGCTGCTGTTCCAGCAGCGCACCGGCTACGACCGGGTGATGGTGTATCGCTTCGACGAGCAGGGCCACGGCGAAGTGTTCTCCGAGCGCCACGTGCCCGGGCTCGAATCCTATTTCGGCAACCGCTATCCGTCGTCGGACATTCCGCAGATGGCGCGGCGGCTGTACGAGCGGCAGCGCGTTCGCGTGCTGGTCGACGTCGGCTACCAGCCGGTGCCGCTGGAGCCGCGGCTGTCGCCGCTCACCGGGCGCGACCTCGACATGTCGGGCTGCTTCCTGCGCTCGATGTCACCGATCCATCTGCAGTACCTGAAGAACATGGGCGTGCGCGCCACCCTGGTGGTGTCGCTGGTGGTCGGCGGCAAGCTGTGGGGCCTGATCGCCTGCCATCACTATCTGCCGCGCTTCATCCATTTCGAATTGCGGGCGATCTGTGAGCTGCTTGCCGAAGCGATGGCGACGCGGATCACCGCGCTCGAAAGCTTCGCGCAAAGCCAGTCGGAGCTGTTCGTGCAGCGGCTCGAGCAGCGCATGATCGAAGCGATCACCCGCGAGGGCGACTGGCGTGCGGCGATCTTCGACACCACGCAGTCGATTCTGCAGCCGCTGCACGCCGCCGGCTGCGCGCTGGTGTACGAAGATCAGATCCGAACGATCGGCGAAGTGCCGGCCACGCAGGACGTCCGCGAGATTACCGCCTGGCTCGATCGCCAGCCGCGCACGGCGGTGACGTCGACCGCCTCACTCGGTCTCGACGTGCCGGAGCTCGCACATCTGACGCGGATGGCGAGCGGCGTGGTCGCGGCGCCGATTTCGGATCACCGCGGCGAGTTTCTGATGTGGTTCCGCCCCGAGCGTGTCCACACCGTCACCTGGGGCGGAGATCCGAAGAAGCCGTTCACGATGGGCGATACGCCGGCGGATCTGTCGCCGCGGCGCTCCTTCGCCAAATGGCATCAGGTCGTCGAAGGGACGTCCGATCCGTGGACCGCTGCCGATCTCGCCGCTGCCCGCACCATCGGGCAGACCGTCGCCGACATCGTGCTGCAATTCCGCGCGGTGCGGACATTGATCGCCCGCGAACAATACGAACAGTTTTCGTCCCAGGTGCACGCCTCGATGCAGCCGGTGCTGATCACCGACTCCGAGGGCCGCATTCTTTTGATGAACGACTCGTTCCGCGAGATGC
Organism: Rhodopseudomonas sp. P1; assembly: GCF_039642825.1. NCBI lineage: Bacteria > Pseudomonadati > Pseudomonadota > Alphaproteobacteria > Hyphomicrobiales > Nitrobacteraceae > Rhodopseudomonas > Rhodopseudomonas sp. P1. Next base: position 1,631,391 of record NZ_CP088006.1, read on the forward strand.
TGCCGGCGGGTTCACCGTCGGCCGCCCATCTCGACGATCTCGCCGGCCTGTTCGTCGAATCCAACGACTTCCTGCGCAACGTCGCCGAGCTGATTGATCACGGCCGTGGGTGGCGCGGCGAAGTGCTGCTGCGCGGCGCCGGCAACAGCCCGCTGCCGCTTGCGGTACGCGCCGATCCGGTGACGCGGACGGAGGATCAGTCGCTCGGCTTGGTGCTGATCTTCAGCGACGCTACCGATCGTCGCACGGCAGATGCCGCACGCACGCGTTTCCAGGAAGGCATTCTCGCCAGCGCGCGTCCCGGCGTGCGGCTCGACTCAAGGTCTGACCTGTTGCACGAGAAACTGTTGTCGGCGCTGGTCGAGAACGCGCAGCTCGCCGCGTTGGAGATCACCTACGGCGTCGAGACCGGACGAATCGCCGAGCTGCTCGAAGGCGTCCGCCAGTCGATGCTGCGCACCGCCGAAGTGCTCGGCCATCTGGTGCAGCACGCGGCGCGCACCGCCGGCAGCGACAGCTCGAATGGCGGCTCGCAGAATAAGACTTAGCGCTGCGTCTCTCAGCCGCAGGCGTGGCGACCAGCGCTTAGGCAGCTCTGTGGTCGATCGAGACAGGCTGCGACTCTCGATCTTTGCAACACAAAGAACCTCATGGTGAGGAGGCGCAAAGCGCCGTCTCGAACCATGCGCCGCAGGCGATGCGGCTCCTCATCCTTCGAGACGCCCGGCGATGCCGGGCTCCTCGGGACGAGGACTCAGTGCCCTTCACAAGGACCATATCGGCTGCAATCAATCGATGAAGAGTTTAAGCAGCCATATGCTGCTGCACCGCGACCGAGAGCGCGATGTTGCAGGTGAATGCGACCGCGCCTTCTTCGATCACCGCTGCTGCATCGGGAGCCGCCGCGCCGGCGCGCTCCAGTGCCTCGCGGTATTCGGTCTTCAAGGAGGCCGGATCGCCGATTGCCGAAAAGTCGTAGTGGGCGAGTTCAGCGGCGCTGAGCTGCATGGTCTTCTCCAGCAGCCGGCGCACGATCTGTCCGCCGTTGAGATCGCCGAGATAGCGGGTGTAGGCATGCGCGATCAGGCGGCTGCCGTCGCCTTCGCTCACTTCTGCAATCCGCTCGGCATAAGCTTCCGCCGCCGGCAGCACCGGCAGCCGCTCGTGCCAATCCGCGCCGGCAAGCGCGGCGAGGTCGGATTCGATCGCCGGCGTGCGGGCCAGCGGATGCGCCGCAAGCGGCGCCAGGATTGGATTGTCGCGGTGGCGTTCGATACCCGCTTCGATCGCCCGATAGGCCGGGTGCAGATTGCGCAGCAACAGCGTGTAGCCATCGCGGCCAGCGGTGCCGTGCAGAATCTCGGAGAGGATGCCCGACTTCTCGGCTTCCAGATGCAGCTGTCGGGTCCGCACATACAACGCGGTAACGACGCTCTCGGCGCCGCGCTCCGCTGCTTCCACCACCATACCAGGCCCTCCAATGCAGGAGGCCTTATAGCAGAAATCGATTCGCGATTGCGAACCCGCGTCAGCTCTTGTTCCGCGCGGCGTGGACCAGCGCGCGGGCGAGCCGCGGCGCGGTCGCGCCATCGACTGCATAGCCGTCCGCCCCGATCGAGCGGATCAGTTCCGGCCTGAGCAGCAGCAGCGGGCCGCCGAGCAGGATCGCCACGTCGCGATTGCGCGAGTCGCGACGGATGTCCTGGACGTAGCGCTTGAGCTGATCGAGGTGGCGATCGCCGCCGACCGAAAAGCCGACGACGTCGAACATGCGCTCCTGCACCAGCGACATCATCTCGCGGCGCGTGTTGAACGGGCCGGTCCAGATGTCCCAGCCATCGCGCCTGAAGAACTCTGCGACCATCGTCAGCCCGAAGCTGTGTTGTTCGCCGTCCAGCGTGGTCAGCAGCACCGTGCCACCACCACTGGCGCGGTGATCATCAGCAACGCTTTCGCCGAGATGGCGAAGAATTCGTTGCAGCCGACTGACGCCGAGCGTGACGTTGAGGAAGTTCGCGCTGTCGTGCTCCCACATCTCGCCGAGGCGCTGCGCAGCGGGCGCGAGCAGGTTGAGGAAGATCAATTCGGTGGCAGTCCCCTGCGCGATAAGACTCTCCACGTAGTCGAAGGCAGCAGTCTCGTCGTGACCGAGAACCAGCAGGGTGAAGTGCTGCACACCGAAAGGCGTACCAGGATCGACCGGGGCGGACATGTTCGAAAACGGGATCGCGTGCAGCTTAATTCGGGAATGGGTGAGAGTTCGAAGCGATAGCGCAATGGCAGAGGTCTGGACCCGGGGGCGTGCTCGCCAGAGTGGCTCCGGGATCGGAGGGGGCAGGGGCGTCACCGGGAGGGTGGCCGGTTCGGCGTCGGCAATGGCCGCGATCGGATGGTCGTCCCAGTCCGTCATGAGCGGTACTCCCTGACCTTCGACTTAAGGCTGACGGCCGACAGACCGTCAAGTTTAATTTACGTATGGTTTGATTGACAGTGGCATGTGTGGAGACTAGCCTTTGTTGATCAGCCGCACTTTAGGGAGTGGCGCGGTGCATCGTCCGTCAGCATCAGATCAAGAAAAAGAGGGTCTCGGTGCGACAGTCCCGGCCTCCCAATCTAACGTTCCGGTATCGCACCACCGCGACACGCACGTGTCAAACGTTCTTTACATGAAGAGCGCGGAGGGTGCTGTGCCGCACGATGGCACCGCTGGGTCGGTTTCTCAGCAAAAGCAGACGGTTAAGATGCTCTACACGCCCGAAGAGCGGGTTCGCCGAGACGCAACAAAATGGACGCTGGTGCAGGGTATCCTGGCGCCGGTCCAGTTCGTCGTCTTCCTGATCAGCCTCGGCCTGGTGCTCCGCTATCTCGGAACCGGCGACGGCTACACCGCTGCGACCGTGTCGGTCGTGATCAAGACGTTGGTGCTCTACACCATCATGATCACCGGCGCGATTTGGGAGCGCGAAGTCTTCGGCTGTTACTTGTTCGCGCCCGCGTTCTTCTGGGAGGACGTGTTCAGCTTCCTCGTGCTGGCGCTGCACACCGCCTATCTGGTGATGCTGTTCCTCGGCCTCGGCGATGCGCGCGATCAGATGTATGTCGCGCTCGCGGCCTATGCGACTTACGTCGTCAACGCCACCCAGTTCATCCTCAAGCTGCGCGCCGCGCGCCGCGACGAACGTCTGGCCGGCCTGCGTGAGCCCTCGGTGTCCGGGAGCCGCGCATGACCGTTCATGTCTCAGGTTGTTCGACCGCGACCGCGGATCAGCTGGTCGCTCGCGAAATCCGCACCGAGAGCGGACAGCGCGAAGTGTTCTGCGGGTTGACCGGCATCGTCTGGCTGCATCGCAAGATCCAGGACGCATTCTTCCTCGTGGTCGGCTCGCGCACCTGCGCGCATCTGGTCCAGTCGGCCGCCGGCGTGATGATCTTCGCCGAGCCGCGGTTCGGCACGGCGATCATGGAAGAGAAGGATCTGGCCGGTCTCACCGACGCCAATGATGAGCTCGATCGTGTAGTGACGCAGCTGCTGGCGCGCCGGCCCGACATCAAGCTGTTGTTCCTGGTCGGCTCGTGCCCGTCGGAAGTGATCAAGCTCGATCTGTCGCGCGCCGCGCTCCGCCTGTCGCAGCGGTTCTCGCCGGGCGTGCGCATCCTCAACTACTCGGGCAGCGGCATCGAGACGACCTTCACCCAAGGTGAGGACGCCTGCCTGGCGTCGATGGTGCCGGAGCTTCCCGCCGCGACCGACACCAAGCCGTCGCTGCTGGTGATCGGTTCGCTCGCCGACGTCGTTGAAGATCAATTCAAGCGGATGTTCGATGCGCTCGGCATCGACAACGTCGCGTTCTTCCCGCCGCGCAACTCGGCCTCGCTGCCGAGCGTCGGGCCGAACACCAAGATCCTGATGGCGCAGCCGTTCCTGCCCGACACCGTGCGGGCGCTGGAAGAGCGCGGCGCCAAGCGCCTCGCGGCGCCGTTCCCGCTTGGTGTCGAAGGCACCACCGGCTGGCTGCGCGCCGCGGCCGATGCGTTCGGTGTCGACCCGGCGAAATTCGATCAAGTCACCGCGCCCAACCGCGCCCGCGCCGAGCGTGCGCTCGCTGCGTTCAAGAGCGAGCTCGGCGGCCGGCGGATCTTCTTCTTCCCGGATTCGCAGCTCGAGATTCCGCTGGCGCGCTTCCTGTCGCGTGAGCTGGACATGCAGCTGGTCGAAGTCGCGACGCCGTATCTGCACCGCGAGCAACTGGCCGAAGAACTCAAGCTGCTGCCGGCCGAAGTCGCGCTGACCGAAGGCCAGGACGTCGACGATCAGCTCGACCGCTGCCGCATCGCGCGTCCCGATATCGTGGTGTGCGGCCTCGGTCTCGCCAATCCGCTCGAGGCGGAAGGCATCACAACCAAATGGTCGATCGAACTCGTGTTCACCCCGATCCAGGGATACGAGCAGGCGGCCGATCTTGCTGAATTGTTCGCGCGGCCGCTGGTGCGGCGCGCCAAGTTGGTGGCCTGACCATGCAGCTCACCGTATGGACCTATGAAGGCCCTCCCCATGTCGGCGCGATGCGCGTTGCCACGGGTATGGAGCAATTGCACTACGTGCTGCACGCTCCGCAGGGCGACACCTACGCCGATCTGTTGTTCACGATGATCGAGCGCCGCAACAAGCGGCCGCCGGTGACCTACACGACGTTCGCCGCGCGCGATCTCGGCAAGGACACCGCCGAGCTGTTCATGAGCGCGGCCCGCAACGCCTATGCGCGCTTCAAGCCGCAGGCGATGATCGTCGGCGCATCCTGCACCGGCTCGCTGATTCAGGACGATCCGGGCGGGCTCGCCAAGTCGCTCGGCTTTTCGATTCCGGTGATTCCGATCGATCTGCCGGCGTATCAGCGCAAGGAAAACTGGGGCGCGTCCGAGACGTTCTATCAGCTGGTGCGCGCGATCGCCGGTCCGAAGGCTCCGCCGCCCGGCACCAAGCGCGCTGAGCGCGCGCCGGGGCAGCGCGCCAAGTGCAATCTGCTCGGGCCGACCGCGCTCGGCTTCCGTCATCGCGACGACATCACCGAGATCACCAAGCTGCTCGGCCAGCTCGGGATCGACGTCAATGTGGTGGCGCCGATGGGCGCGACGCCGGCGGACCTGACCCGACTCGGCGAAGCCGACTTCAACGTCGTGCTGTATCCGGAAGTCGCGTCGCAGGCGGCGTCCTGGCTGCAGCGGATTTTCCATCAGCCGTTCACCAAGACGATTCCAATCGGCGTTTCGGCGACCCGCGAATTCGTGCGCGAAGTCGCCGGCCTTGCCGGCGTCGATCCGGAGCCGGTGCTGGCGGCGGCTTCCACCCGGCTGCCGTGGTACTCGCATTCAGTCGACTCGACCTACCTGACCAACAAGCGCGTCTTCATCTTCGGCGATGCCACCCACGCGATCGCCTCGGCGCGGATCGCGTCGGAGGAGCTCGGCTTCAAGGTGGTCGGGCTCGGCACCTACAGCCGCGAATTCGGCCGCGACGTGCGCGAAGCGGCGGCGAAGTACGGTGTCGAGGCGCTGATCACCGACGACTATCTCGAGGTCGAAGCCAAGGTTGCCGAACTGCATCCGGAGCTGGTGCTCGGCACCCAGATGGAGCGCCATATCGCCAAGCGCCTCGGCGTGCCCTGCGCGGTGATCTCGGCGCCGGTGCATGTCCAGGATTTCCCCGCGCGCTATGCGCCGCAGATGGGATTCGAAGGCGCCAATGTGATCTTCGACACCTGGGTCCATCCGCTGATGATGGGCCTCGAAGAGCATCTTTTGGCGATGTTCAAGGACGATTTCGAATTCAAGGACGGCGCGCTGCCGTCGCATCTCGGCACTGGCCACGCACCCGCTTCGGCGCCTGCTGTGGCGGAGGTCGCCGTTGCGCTGCCGCAAAGCGCGCCGGTTCTCGACGGTGCAGCATCTGAGCCGGCTCCGACCACACCCGCCGCCACCGGGGCTGTGTGGGCACCGGAAGCCGAAAAGGAACTGCTGAAGATACCGTTCTTCGTCCGCGGCAAGGCTCGCCGGAATACCGAGCGCTTCGCCAACGAAAATGGTGTCGCAACCATTACTGTCGAGACCTTGTACGATGCCAAAGCGCACTTCGCCCGCTGACAAGACCCCGGTTCGGGTCGTCATCGTCACGCTGGACAGCCATTTGTCCGGTGCCGCCGCACGTGCTCGCAACGTGTTGCGGAAGGATTATCCAGGAATCGAGCTGACGGTGCACTCCGCCGACGAGTGGGGCAGCGACGGACACGCTTTGCAGCGCTGCCTCGCCGACATCGCCACCGGCGACATCATCATCGCCACTATGCTGTTCATGGACGATCACGTCCGTGCGGTGATGCCGGCGCTGCAGGCGCGGCGCACCGAATGCGACGCGATGGTGTGCTGCATGTCTGCCTCCGAGGTGGTGAAGCTCACCCACATCGGCAAGTTCGACATGAGCGCCGAAGCGCTCGGCATGATCAACTGGCTGAAGAAGCTGCGCGGCAAGAAGCACGAGGGCTCGGCCGGCAAGGGCGAGATGAAGATGCTGCGGCAGCTGCCGAAGCTGCTGCGCTTCGTGCCCGGCACCGCGCAGGACATGCGCGCCTACTTCCTGACGCTGCAGTACTGGCTGGCGGGCTGCGAGCAGAACATCGCCAACATGGTGCGGCTGCTGATCGACCGCTACGCCAACGGTCCGCGCAAGGGGCTGCGCGGCGTCGCCAAGGTCGAGCCGCCGCTCGAATATCCCGATATCGGCGTGTACCACCCGAAGATGAAGGGCCGGATCGCCGAGTCGGTCGACAAGCTGCCGACGGGCCCGTCCGAAGCCAAGGGCACGGTCGGCGTGTTGCTGCTGCGCTCCTATCTGCTCGCCGGCAATGCCGGGCATTATGACGGCATGCTGGAGACGTTCGAGGCCAAGGGCCTGCGGGTGATTCCGGTGTTCGCCTCGGGCCTCGATCAGCGCCCGGCGATCGAGCAGTTCTTCATCAAGAACGGCCGTCCCACGGTCGATGCGGTGGTGTCGCTCACCGGCTTCTCGCTGGTCGGCGGTCCCGCCTACAACGACTCCAAGGCGGCCGAAGACATCCTCGCCGCGCTCGACGTGCCGTATCTGTCGGCGCATCCGGTCGAATTCCAGACGCTGGAGCAGTGGGCGACGTCCGATCGCGGCCTGATGCCGGTGGAAAGCACCATCATGGTGGCGATCCCCGAACTCGACGGCTGCTCCAACCCGATGGTCTATGGCGGCCGCTCCGACGGCGGCGACGTCGCATGCCCGGGCTGCGAGAAGTTCTGCAAGTTCGAGCGCAACGAAAGCGGCGGCGACATGCATGTCTGCAGCGAGCGCGCCGAAATGCTGGCGTCGCGCACCGCCAAGCTGGTGGCGCTGCGCCGGAGCGAACGCAAGGACCGCAAGGTCGCTGCGGTGCTGTTCAACTTCCCGCCGAACGCCGGCAACACCGGCACCGCGGCGTTCCTCGGCGTGTTCGAGTCGCTGTTCAACACGCTGAAGGCGATGAAGGCCGAAGGCTACACCGTCGAGGTCCCCGAAAGCGTCGACGCGCTGCGCGAGGCGATCATCAACGGCAATGCGGCACGGTTCGGCGCCAATGCCAACGTCCATGCCCGCGTGATGGCCGGCGATCACGTCAAGAACGAACGCTATCTGCGGGAGATCGAAGCGCAGTGGGGTCCGGCGCCCGGCAAGCAGCAGAGCGACGGTTCGTCGATCTTCATTCTCGGCGAGCGCTTCGGCAACGTGTTCGTCGGCGTGCAGCCGGCGTTCGGTTACGAAGGCGACCCGATGCGGCTGTTGTTCGAGAAGGGGTTTGCGCCGACGCATGCCTTCTCGGCGTTCTATCGCTGGATCAAGCAGGATTTCGGCGCCCACGCGGTGCTGCATTTCGGCACTCACGGCGCGCTGGAATTCATGCCCGGCAAGCAGACCGGCCTGTCCGGCACCTGCTGGCCCGATCGCATGATCGGCGATCTGCCGAACATGTATCTGTACGCCTCCAACAACCCGTCCGAAGGCGCGATCGCCAAGCGCCGCTCGGCCGCGACGTTGGTCAGCTACCTGACGCCGCCAGTCGCGCATGCCGGCCTGTATCGCGGGCTGCTCGAATTGAAGTCGTCGCTCGAGCGCTGGCGCGGGCTGACGCCGGAGGAGGAGACCGAGCGCGCTAATCTCGCCACCCTGGTGCAGGCGCAGGCCGCCGGCCTCGACCTCGCACCGGCCGAGCCGGCCTGGACCGCCGAAGAGGCGGGCGACACCATCGCCAAGCTCGCCGACGCCGTGCTCGAGATGGAATACGCGCTGATCCCGCACGGCCTCCACGTCGTCGGCAACGTGCCGTCCGAAGAGGAGCGGGTCGAGACGCTGGAAGCCGTCGCCGATGCGATGCACGGCAAGCGCCCCGACAAGTCCCTGCTCGAAGCGCTGGTGCGCGGCGGCCATCCCGAACACCTGTCGGGCAATGGTCCAGAAGCGCAGGCCAATCTCGACATGCTCAAGGAGCTCGCCGGGATCGACAAGCTGCTCGCCGAGGATCACGAACTCGCCGCGATCCTGCGCGCGCTCGACGGCAAGTTCATCCGTCCGGCGCCGGGCGGCGACCTGCTGCGCACGCCTCAAGTGCTGCCGACCGGCCGCAACCTGCACGGCTTCGATCCGTTCCGCATCCCGTCGGCCTACGCGCTGCAGGACGGCGCCAAGCAGGCGCAGCGGTTGATCGACAAGCACATCGCCGAGGGCAATCCGCTGCCCGAGACGGTCGCGATCGTGCTGTGGGGCACCGACAACCTCAAGAACGAAGGCGCGCCGATCGGCCAGGCCCTGGCGCTGATGGGCGCACGGCCGCGGTTCGACGGCTATGGCCGTCTCGCCGGCGCCGATCTGATCTCGCTGGAAGAACTCGGGCGGCCGCGGATCGACGTGATCATCACCATGTCGGGCATCTTCCGCGACCTGCTGCCGCTGCAGATCAAGCTGCTCGCCGAAGCCGCCTTCATGGCGGCGAGCGCCGAGGAGCCGGCCGAGCAGAACTTCATCCGCAAGCATTCGCTGGCCTATCAGGCCGCGCACAACTGCGACATGGAGACGGCTTCGCTGCGGGTGTTCGGCAACGCCGATGGCGCCTACGGCTCGAACGTCAACCATCTGGTCGAGAACAGCCGCTGGGAAGACGAGGACGAGCTCGCCGAGACCTATACCAAGCGCAAGAGCTTCGCCTACGGCCTCAAGGGCCAGCCGGTGCAACACGCCGAGCTGCTCAAGAGCGCGCTCGCCGACGTCGATCTCGCTTACCAGAACCTCGACTCGGTCGAGCTCGGCGTCACCACGGTCGATCACTACTTCGACACGCTCGGCGGCATCAGCCGCGCGGTGCGCAAGGCGAAGGGTGGCCAGGCCGCGCCGGTGTATATCGGCGACCAGACCCGCGGCGCCGGTACGGTGCGCACGCTGTCGGAGCAGGTCGCGCTCGAAACTCGCACGCGGATGCTGAATCCGAAGTGGTACGAGGGCATGCTCAAGCATGGCTACGAAGGCGTGCGTCAGATCGAAGAGCACGTGACAAATACTATGGGCTGGTCGGCAACCACAGGCGAAGTCGCCCCGTGGGTGTACAAGCAGCTCACCGAGACCTTCGTGCTCGATCCTGAAATGCGGGCACGCCTCGCCGCGCTCAATCCGGTAGCCTCGGCGAAAGTCGCCAACCGCCTGATCGAAGCGCACGAACGCAACTACTGGTCTCCGGACCCGGAAATGCTCGAGACCCTGCGCAAGGCAGGCGAAGAGCTTGAGGATCGCCTGGAAGGCGTGGGAGTGGCCGCATGAACATCCTGACTGATCCCAACAAGCTGAAGACCTCGGGCTGCGCCGACGCCAACGCGTCGAAATGCGCCGAGGGCGACGGCGAGGGCAGTGTCCAGGTCCAGCTCGACCCCAACCTCAACATCGGCACCGCCAAGGTGTTCTCGATCTACGGCAAGGGCGGTATCGGCAAGAGCACGACCTCGTCGAACCTGTCGGTGGCGTTCTCCAAGCTCGGCAAGCGCGTGCTGCAGATCGGCTGCGATCCGAAGCACGACTCGACCTTCACGCTCACCAAGAAGCTGATGCCGACGGTGATCGACGTCCTGGAGTCGGTGAACTTCCACTCCGAGGAACTCCGCCCCGAAGACTTCGTGTTCGAGGGCTACAACGGCGTGATGTGTGTCGAGGCGGGCGGCCCGCCCGCCGGCACCGGCTGCGGCGGGTACGTCGTCGGCCAGACCGTCAAGCTGCTCAAGGAGCATCACCTGCTCGAAGATACCGACGTGGTGATCTTCGACGTGCTTGGTGACGTGGTGTGCGGCGGCTTCGCCTCGCCGCTGCAGCATTCCGAGCGGGCGATGATCGTCGCCGCCAACGACTTCGATTCGATCTTCGCTGCCAACCGCATCGCCGCGGCGATCCAGGCGAAGTCGAAGAACTACGCCGTTCGTCTGGCGGGAGTGATTGCCAATCGCAGCCGCGAAACCGATCAGATCGACAAGTTCGGCGAGCGCACCGGCATCAAGCGCGTCGCGCATCTGCCGGATCTGGATGTCATCCGAAAGAGCCGTCTGAAAAAGATGACGCTTTTTGAGATGGATCACACCCCAGAAATTGAAGCTGTGCAAAATGAGTATCTTCGGCTCGCGACGGATTTGTGGGAGGCGAAGGAACCCCCGGTCCAGGGCAAGCCGCTGAAGGATCGCGACATCTTTGATCTCTTGGGATTTGATTGATGGCGTTGGGCAGCTACATCGAGCGTCGCGGCGAGCTTGAAACCTATTTCGATCGCACCGCGGCCGACACCTGGGCCAAGCTGACGTCGGATGCTCCGGTCAGCGGCATTCGCGCCACCGTGCGCGCCGGCCGCGACGAAATGCGCAACACGCTGCTGTCGTGGCTTCCCGCCGACATGACCGGCACCCGGCTGCTCGACGCCGGTTGCGGCACCGGTGCGCTGTCGATCGAGGCGGCGCGGCGCGGCGCCAAGATCGTTGCGATCGATCTGTCGCCGACGCTGGTTGCGGTGGCGCGCGAGCGTCTGCCGGCCGACATCGATCCGGCCGCGATCGACTTCCGCTCCGGCGATATGCTCGACCCCGAACTCGGCGAGTTCGACTTCGTGGTCGCGATGGACTCGCTGATCCACTATTTGCCGCACGACATCTGCCGCATGCTGGCGACGCTGGCATCGCGCACCCGGCAGTCGATGGCGGTGACGTTCGCGCCGAAGACTCCGCTGCTGACGCTGATGCATTTCGTCGGCGGCTTCTTCCCGCGCGCCGACCGTGCGCCGGCGATCGAACCGATCAGCGAAAAGACACTGCGCCGCCTGGTGGCTGAAGAGCCGCTGCTGGCGCAATGGCAGCCCGGCCGCACCCATCGGGTGTCGTCCGGCTTCTACACCTCGCAGGCCCTGGAGATGGTTCGACGATGAGCCAACTGGCGGCGACATTGGCGAAAGGCTGGATGCGTCTCGGGACGCGTTTCCTGCCGTTCGCCGACGCGGCGACGAAGGAGCTTCCGCTCGGTCGTCTGCTGCGTCTGTCGCTGTTTCAGGTCTCGGTCGGCGCTTCGATCGTTCTGCTCAACGGCACCCTCAACCGGGTGATGATCGTCGAGCTCGGCGTCACCACGCTGCTCGTCTCGCTGATGGTGTCGCTGCCGCTGGTGTTCGCGCCGTTCCGCGTGCTGATCGGCTTCAAGTCCGACCATCACCGCTCGGTGCTCGGCTGGCGCCGGGTGCCGTATATCTGGATGGGCACGCTGCTGCAGTTCGGCGGCTTCGCCATCATGCCGTTCGCGCTGCTGGTGCTGTCGGGCGAGGGCGCTTATCCGGCGGTGTACGGTCAGTTCGGCGCCGCGCTGGCGTTCCTGCTGGTCGGCGCCGGCCTGCACACCACTCAGACCGCCGGTCTTGCACTCGCCACCGACATCGCGCCGGAAGATTCGCGGCCGCGCGTGGTGGCGTTTCTGTATGTGATGCTGCTGATCGGCATGACCGGCAGCGCCGTGATCTTCAGCGAGCTGCTGCGCGACTTCAGCGAGCTCAAGCTCATTCAGGTGATTCAGGGCGTCGCGGTGGTGCAGCTGCTGCTGAACATCGTCGCGCTGTGGAAGCAGGAAGCCCGTAACCCGACGCTGACCTCGGCCTCGCGGCAGCGTCCGCAGTTCGGCGAGTCGTGGGCGCAGTTTCGTGCCGCCGGCGGCTCGACCCGGATGCTGGTGGCGGTGGCGCTCGGCACGGCCGGCTTCTCGATGCAGGACATTCTGCTGGAGCCGTTCGGCGCCCAGGTGCTGCAGCTCACCGTCGGTCAGACCACCGCGCTGACGGCTTTCTTTGCGATCGGCACGCTGGGCGGCTTTGCGCTGTCGGCGCGGATGCTCGGCCGCGGCGGCGATCCGTATCGGCTCGCCGGGCTCGGCGCGATGATCGGCATGTTCGCCTTCGCGGCGGTGGTGATGTCGGCGCCGGCGCAGTCGGTGCTACTGTTCCGCGTCGGCACCGCGCTGATCGGTTTCGGCGGCGGATTGTTTGCGGCCGGCACGCTGACGGCGGCGATGGCCGTCGCGTCCGGTAGCGATTCGGGAATGGCGCTCGGTACGTGGGGCGCAGTGCAGGCGACCGCTGCCGGCGGCGGCATCCTGCTCGGCGGCGGCATTCGCGACGCCGTCGCCTCGCTCGCCAGTGACGGCATGCTCGGTGCCGTGCTGTCGGGGCCGGCAATCGGTTACTGCTTCGTTTACTACATCGAGATCGCGTTGCTGTTCGCAACGCTTGTTGCGGTCGGTCCGCTCGTGCGCACGACACGAACGAACTACGCGCAGTCGTCAGCCAAATTCGGCCTTGCCGAATTTCCAGGTTAACTAAGAGGAAGGGGTCTGTCCCATGCAACCCGGAGCGTATTTGGACTTAGCACAGGTTACCCTGTACGTATTTTGGATCTTCTTCGCTGGCTTGCTGTTCTACTTGCGCCGGGAAGATAAGCGCGAGGGCTATCCGCTGGTCGCCGATGCCGGCACCGGCACCCGCCTGGCGAAGATCGGCGTGCCTGCGCCGCCGGATCCGAAGACCTACCTGCTGCGTGGTGGCGCGACCAAGACCGTGCCGTCGACCAGCAACGACCGCCCGAACGTGGCGCTCGCTCCGTCTGCGCCGTGGCCCGGTGCGCCGTTCGTCCCGACCGGCAACCCGTTCGCCGATGGCGTTGGCCCGGGCTCCTACGCTCAGCGCGCCGACGTGCCGGAACTCGGCCTCGACAACCTGCCGATCATCGCGCCGCTCCGCGCCGCGAAGGGCATGTTCCTCGATCCGCGTGACCCGAACCCGGTCGGCATGTCGGTCGTCGGCTGCGACGGCGTGGTCGGTGGTACGGTGACCGAGGTGTGGGTCGACCGCGCCGAAGTGATCGCCCGCTACCTCGAAGTCGAGGTCGCCAAGAGCCGTAAGCGCGTTCTGCTCCCGGTGCCGTTCGCGCTGATCAACGACCCGTTCGGCAAGGTCTCCGTTGACGCCATCCGCGGCGATCAGTTCGCCGGCGTCCCGACCACCTCGAAGAGCGATCAGGTCTCCAAGCTCGAAGAAGACAAGATCTGCGCGTACTACGGCGCCGGCACTCTCTACGCCACGCCGCTGCGCTCGGAGTCTCTGGTATGACCGACGCCCCCAGCCAGTTTCGTGAGCTTCCATCGCCCTTGCCGGAGGGAGAGCGCGTTATCTGGCAGGGGAAGCCGACCTACAAAGGGTTGGCCATCAGGTCCTTCCACATGCGGGCCGTGGCGATTTATTTCGTCCTGCTGATCGCGTGGAAGGCCTGGTCGAACTGGTCGAACGGCCAGTCGCCGGCGGAGGCATTGACGTCCGCGTCGATGCTTCTGATCCCGGCGGCGGCCGGTCTCGGCCTGCTCGCACTGCTCGTCTGGCTGTTCCGCCGGGCGACCTGCTACACCATCACCTCAAAGCGCGTGCTGCTTCAGATGGGCGTGGCGCTGCCGATCACGATCAACATCCCGTTGACCCGGATCGCCAACGCCGACCTCCGCCAGAATCGTGACGGCAGCGGCGATATCCCCCTGCGGGTCATCGACGACAAGCGCGCATCCTACGTGTTGCTGTGGCCGCATGTGCGGCCCTGGTACATCAACAACCCGGAGCCGATGCTCAACTCGGTCCCGGACGTCGCCGCAGTCGCTGCCAAACTCACCGAAGCGGTGAAGGCGCAGACCGACAGCTCCGCGGTGGCGATCGTACAATCCACCAGTAGCGGCCCAGAAGACGGTCCGCTGCCAAGTCCCACCGCACCGGCAGTAGCCTAAACGGAGATCGAGATGAGCGAGGCCGCGCACAATCTCAATGTTCCGAAGGGCGCTTTGATCGCGGCTGCGGCGGTCGTGTTGTTCACGATTGCCGTGGCGGCAACCGCCCGATTGACCGGGGTCGGTCATTCCCGAATGACCCCTCCGGCGATGGTCGAAAGCCTCGACCTGAACTTCGAAGACAGTCCCGACGGCGCCGTGCTCGTGTATCGGACTTCCGATCGCAGTTTGGTGAAGTCGTTGCAGCCGGGTCAGTCCGGCTTCGTCCGCGTGGTGTTGCACGGGCTGGCGCGCGAGCGTCAACTCGCCGGCGTCGGCTCGCAGCCGTCGTTCAAGCTCGCCCGCTACGTCAACGGTCAGTACACGCTGACCGATCCGGTCACCAACAAGGTGATCGACCTCAATGCGTTCGGCGCCGACAATCTGCGCGCCTTTTCGCAGTTGATGCCCGCCGGCAACGGCACCGATCAAACCACCTCCAATAATGAGATCCTCAACGAGAAGGGCGCTTCGAAATAAGCATGTTCGGACTAGGGAAACGCACGAGCTTCGACGTCCCCTGCACGGTCGAGATCGAACAGACCTCGGAAACCCTGCATGCGCACGTCACTCTCGACGGCGACATCGAAATCGGACCTGGCGACGAAGTCCTGGTTCATGATGCGCCGACCCACGTCGACTTCGGCGAACGTTTGGTCGTTCGTCGCACCGCAACCGTGGTCCGTGCCGGTCTTCTCGACAAGATTCGTGCGCGGTTCGAAGGCTACCGTGAACTGACCGAACTGTACGAAGTCAGCTTTTCGACCGGGAGGGTTCAATGATTCCAATGGAGGGTGGCGCCCAAGGCGCGCTGCGAACGCGGCCGGACATCAAGGGCAGCGTCGACAGCCTCAACATCGCCAAGCAAGATACCATCCTGACGCCGCGGTTCTACACCACCGATTACGCGGCGATGGACAAGCTCGACGTCAGTCTGGTGCGGGCCGAATGGACCGCGATGATGAACGAGCTGCGCGCTGACTATAACAAGTCGCACTTCAAGAAGACCGACGAGTTTCTGAACAGCGACCTCGACAAGCTGCCGCCCGAGCTGCGCGCCGAGTTCAAGGACTTTCTGGTGTCGTCGCTGACGGCCGAGTTCTCCGGCTGCGTGCTCTATGCCGAGATCAAGAAGCGGATCAAGAACCCGGAGATCCGCGAACTGTTCGGCCTGCTCAGCCGCGACGAAGCCCGTCATGCCGGCTTCATCAACGAGATCCTCAAGGATCACGGCATCGGCGTCGACCTGTCGTTCCTGACCAAGGTCAAGAAGTACACCTACTTCCGGCCGAAGTTCATCTTCTACGCGACCTATCTGTCGGAGAAGATCGGCTACGCCCGCTACATCACGATCTATCGCCAGATGGAGCGCCATCCGGAGCTCCGCTTCCACCCGATCTTCAAGTGGTTCGAGCGCTGGTGCAACGACGAGTTCCGGCACGGCGAGGCGTTCGCGCTGCTGATGCGCGCCGATCCGTCGCTGCTGTCCGGCGTCAACAAGCTGTGGATCCGGTTCTTCCTGCTCGCGGTGTTCGCCACGATGTACGTGCGCGACCACATGCGTCCGGCGTTCTATGAGGCGCTCGGGGTCGATGCCACCGACTACGGCATGCAGGTGTTCCGCATCACCACCGAGATCTCCAAGCAGGTCTTCCCGGTGACGATCAATCTCGACGACCCGCGTTTTCTCCAGAACCTCGAGCGGCTGCGGATCGCCGCGGAGAAGATCGACAAGAGCCACCGCCAGGGCCTGCTCGGCAAGTTGAAGCGGCCGTTCTACGCCGCCTCGGCGGCGCTGGCCTTCGGCCGGCTGTTCCTGCTGCCGGCCAAGCGTAACGAACTGCCGCGCGTCATCGGCCTGCGTCCGGCGTGGTGAGGGGGACGGTGTGATGGTCAGCTACCTCGGCCCACCGGTCTTCGCAGCCTTCGTCTGGTGGTTCTCCACCGGAGCGGTGCTGCTCCTGGTCGGCAGCGTCGGCCGCTCCGAATTGCTGCGGGCGGTGTGCGCCGGGGGAATGCTCACCATCGCGCTGTGCGGCCTGTCGGTCACCGCGCACGACGTCAGCGTCGGCGCGGCCTACATGGCGTTCAGCTGCATCATCTTCCTGTGGGGCGCGCAGGAAATCGCGTTCCTGTCGGGCTGGCTCACCGGCCCGCGGGCCGAACCGTGCCCGCCCGACGCCAAGGGCTTCATGCGCTTCAGCTACGCGCTGCAGGCCATCCTGTATCACGAGCTCTGCCTGCTCGCCTGCGGCGCTGTGGTGCTCGCGGTGACGTTCGGCGCCGAAAACCAGGTCGGGCTGTGGACCTATACGGCGCTGTGGGTGCTGCGTCAGAGCGCCAAGATCAATCTGTTCCTCGGCGTGCCCGTGACCAATGACGAGCTGATGCCGGATGCCGTCCAGTTTCTGAAGACCTACTTCGCCCGCAAGCCGGTGAGCGCGTTCTTCCCGATTTCTGTGACAATGGCGACCGCAGTGCTGGTGGTTATGATCCAGCGCATTGTCGAAGTCGCCGATACGCCGTTTGAAGTGGTTGGTCTCACGCTGGTGTCGACGCTGTTTGCGCTCGGCGTCGTTGAGCATTGGTTCATGCTGCTGCCCCTGCCTGCCATCACGCTGTGGAGCTGGGGCATTCGTCCAGGTTTCTCGCCGGAGAACAACGTCATGGAACAGAAACCCTCCGCCACCATCACGGCTGCATCCGCGCAGGGATCGTCTGCGCAGCTTTCAGAAGCTCCGACCGCCGCTGAGGCTCGCTCCGCCGCGCCGCAGCTCGTCGTCGTCCCCACCGCCCGCGCCGAAGAGGCGCAGCCGAAGGCGCGCCAGCTGTGCGCCCGGCAGCGGCTGGAAGACCAGTTCCGCCAGACCTTCCTGGAGCAACATCCACGGAGCGGCTTGGCAACGGCACGGGTCGCAGAACCCGCCGCGACGCTCAACGGGAGGACGTCATGAACTACGAAGCCTATTTCAAGCGGCAGATCGAAGGCCTCCATCGCGAGGGTCGCTATCGCGTGTTCGCCGACCTCGAGCGTCATGCGGGTTCTTTCCCGCGCGCGACTCACCATCGGCCCGAAGGCACCAGCGAAGTTACGGTGTGGTGCTCCAATGACTATCTCGGGATGGGCCAGCACCCGGCGGTGCTGAGCGCGATGCACGAGGCGCTGGACAGCTGCGGCGCCGGCGCCGGCGGCACCCGCAACATCGCGGGCACCAACCACTATCACGTGCTGCTGGAGCAGGAGCTCGCCGCGCTGCACGGCAAGGAAGCAGGCCTGTTGTTCGCCTCGGGCTACGTCTCGAACTGGGCGACGCTGTCGACGCTGGCATCGCGCATGCCCGGCTGCGTGATTCTGTCGGACGAGCTCAACCACGCCTCGATGATCGAAGGCATTCGTCACAGCCGCAGCGAGACCCGGATCTTCGCGCATAACGACCCGCGCGACCTCGAGCGCAAGCTCGCCGATCTCGACCCGCACGCGCCGAAGCTGGTGGCGTTCGAGTCGGTGTACTCGATGGACGGCGACATCGCGCCGATCGCCGAGATCTGCGACGTCGCCGACGCGCACAACGCCATGACCTATCTCGACGAGGTTCACGGCGTCGGCCTGTACGGCCCGAACGGCGGCGGCATCGCCGATCGCGAAGGCCTCAGCCACCGCCTCACCGTGATCGAAGGCACGCTGGCGAAGGCGTTCGGCATCGTCGGCGGCTATATCACCGGCTCGGCGGCGCTGTGCGATTTCGTCCGCAGCTTCGCCTCGGGCTTCATCTTCTCGACCTCGCTGCCGCCGGCGGTCGCCGCCGGCGCGCTGGCCAGCGTCCGCCACATCCGCTCCAGCTCGGCCGAGCGCGATCGTCACCAGGATCGTGTCGCCCGGCTGCGGATGCGGCTCGACCAGGTCGGCGTCGCCCACATGCCGAACCCGAGCCACATCGTGCCGGTGATGGTCGGCGATGCGGTGCTGTGCAAGCAGATCAGCGACGAGCTGATCAACCGCTACGGCATCTACGTGCAGCCGATCAACTATCCGACCGTGCCGCGCGGCACCGAGCGGCTGCGGATCACGCCGTCGCCGCAGCACACCGACGCCGACATCGAGCATCTGGTGCAGGCGCTCTCTGAAATCTGGGCACGGGTCGGCCTCGCCAAGGCTGCCTAAGCTCTTCACTGATCTACCCGAGAAAGACTGGCGCGCGCCTCCCGGCGCGCGCCTTTGTTTTTGGCGGGGCTCTGCGCTGCGGCGGTGTGCTTCGGTCAAACGCCGAAGCCCACACTGGCTCGGGCGTTTGAGAGCCTCAGTCTCGCGCTCGGCCTAACCTCTCCCCGCGCGCGGGGAGAGGTCGGATTGCGCAGCAATCCGGGTGAGGGGCGGTTCGGCATATCCGAGCTTCAGATCTTTCGACGGCGAGGGCCGGGCTCAGCGGATCAGAGCCACCGGCCCCCTCGGTTCAGCCTCGCTTGCCGCGCGGCGATGGCCGGGTCAGGCGCATCCGGCCATGGGTGCGCGGCAGGAAGTGCGAGCCTTCGGCCTTGATGAACTCCAGCATCGCCCGCGCCGGCGGCAGCAGCACCTTGTCCTTGCGGCTGACCAGGAACCATTGCCGCACCACCGGCAGCCCCTCGACGTCCAGGATCACCAGCCGCCGCTCGTCGAGCTCGGTGGCGACGGTGTGGGCGGAGATGAAAGCGACGCCGAGCCCGGCGATCACCGCCTGCTTGATGGTCTCGTTGCTGCTCATCTCCATGCCGACCGGCGGGCTGATTCCGGCGCCGCCGAAGAACTGCTCCATCAGGCTGCGGGTGCCGGAGCCGGGCTCGCGGGTGACGAAGGTCTCGTTCGCGAGTTCCTGCGGCGCGATGTTGTCCTTGCGCGCCAGCCGGTGCGCGGTCGGCGCGATGATGACGTGGGGGTGATCGCCGATCAGGTGGACATCGACTTCCAGATCGACCGGCGGCCGTCCCATGATGGCGATGTCGAGCTCGTAGTTGCGCAGCTCCGCGCCGATCTCCTGGCGGTTGCCGATCGACAGGTGGACGTCGATCTTCGGATGGCGCTTGAGGAAGCCGGAGATCGCGAACGGCACGAAGTACTTTGCGGTCGACACCGCACCGATCGAAATCCGCCCGGCGGTTTTGCCGGCGATCATCTCCAGCGAGGTCTCGCAGGCCGCGATCGCCGCCTCGATCCGCTCGCTGAGCGCCAGCACCTCGCGCCCGGCATCGGTCAGCCGCATCCCGTCGTTGCTGCGCTGGATCAGCGGCAGATCGGCCAGCGCCTGCAGATTGCGGAGCTGCAGCGTGACCGCCGGTTGGGTCAGGTTCAGCTTGCCGGCCGCCGCTGTGATGCTGCCGGTCTCGGCCAGCGCCGCCAGCGCGCGGAGCTGGCGAATCGAGACGGTTTTGAACTGTCGGCTCATCAAACAAACACGGCGTACGGGAACGATTGCGAACTGTCGGCTATTCGCCCGGGAGGGTCAACCTAGACGCGGGGCTGTCACCCTTGGTCCGTGCCTTATGGGGGGAACGGGTGCACGAAGCGTGTCTGCATTGAGCAGGTCGCCGACTGACTCTGCCATGGCCGGATTCGTCGGGCGCGGCGCTGGCGAGGCGGATGCCCGCACGAAATTGGGCGCGCAGCGTGGGGAGGCTGTGCCTGATCCTGTTGGTTGGCTGTTGCGGCTCCCTCACGAATTGAACGATCTAGTGATTAGTTCGCCGCACTGGCTGGTCTTGTGATTTGACCGCAGAAATGTGCATTAGAATGCAGCTCTTTTGATGCGCTGCAGTGAATGCCAAGATTACTACGTAACTACGTGAGATAACGAGTATCGGCCGGTTTGGCTTTGCAGTGCACGAGAATCAAGGTCATTTAAACGGTATATTAGCAGGCGAGTTAGCATTCTTCTCGCGGTTTCGTTGCGTACTACGGAGTGGCCGGCTGCCGCCACGGCAAAAGCGACATGCGATCGTCGAAAGGGAGGTCGTGTGAAAAGTCGTATTCTGCATATTGATGACGATCCAGCGATGCTGAAGGTCGTCGCCGCGGTGTTGTCCCGAGATCCGGATCTTGAAACCAGGGGGTGCCTTTCCGCCGAGGAAGGCGTGCGCGCCGCGGCCGAATGGCTGCCGGACCTGATCCTCAGCGACGTTTCGATGCCGGACGTCGACGGCGTGCAATTCCTCGAAGAACTCCGCAATCAGCCTATCACCATGAGCATCCCGGTGGTCTTCACCACCGCGTGCGGCCGGTTCGACGACATCTCCGATTTCAAGTCGCTCGGCGCCTCCGGCATCATCGCCAAGCCGTTCAATCTGCGCGAACTGATCAGCAGCGTGCGCGGCTATCTCGAGCTGGCCGCGGCGGCCGTCGACGATGAAGCGCCTGCTCCGGAGATCGAGATCCGCGACCGCTTCAGGGAAGACGCCGCGCTGCTGCGCGAGCTGCGGGAGCCGTTCGAATCCGGCGCGGCCCCGGACGGGCTGCGCCATGTGGCTCACAAGCTGGTCGGCGTTGCCGGGATCTACGGCTTTGCGGCGATCAGCGCGGCTGCGGCCGAAGTGGAGCGCGCGCTGAAGCAGGTGGTGCAGCACGCCAGCTCCCGGGCCGACGTGGTGTCCCGTCTCGACGACTTGCTCGACCTCTTGGACCAGAACAGCGGCCTGCGGCCGGATTGATCAGCGCGACTGGAGAGCCGTATGAGCGCCCCTGTGATCCTGATTGCGGACGACGATCCGGCGGTTTTGGCTGCGCTGTCGGCGCGATGCCGCAAGATCGGCTTCGAAGTCGACACCGCCACCAACGGGCTGCAGATGCTGCTCAAGGCGCGGCGCAAGTCGCCGGACCTGATCATCGTCGACATCAACATGCCGAAGCTCGACGGGCTCACTGCCTCGTTTCACCTGCTCGAACCGGGCGGCCTGCCGGTCGACGTCATCGTCGTCACCGGCGTCACCTGCGAGGAGACGCTGGAGCGCTGCGAGGCGATGGGGATGTTCTACGCCTGCAAATGTGAGCAGTTCTGGCATCACATCAGCCGCGCGCTCACCGAGATCTTTCCGCAGATGGCCGAAGCGATCGCCGAGCACACCGGGCCGCTGATCGCCGGGCCCGATGTGCTTCCGATCCGGCCCCGCGTGCTGGTGGTCGACGACGACGAGCAGGTCGGCCAATTCCTGGCGAGCCGGCTGAAGAAGCTCGGGATCGAGGTGCTGTATGCACCGAACGCCGCCCGTGCGTTACGGATCGCGGCCGGTCAGTATCCGAGCGTGGTGGTCACCGACTATCACATGCCGGAAGGCGATGCCGATTTCCTGATCATGCGGCTGCGCAGCTCGCGCTCGACCGCGCAGATCCCCGTCATCGTCCTTAGCGGGTGGGAGATCGATGAAGTCACCGCCAAACTGCTGAAGCGCGATATTCTGGGCTATTCCGGCGCTATCGCGATCTTCAAGAAGTCGTTCGACGTGCAGGCGCTGTTCGACACGATCCAGCAATACTGCACGGGCGAGTCCAGGCCGGACGCCGCGGTCTAGGCGGATGGCGCACCGATGAACGACTTCAAAGACGCCAAGCGGAAGTTCGAAGGCGCACCGGTTCCCGCGCCGCGCCGGCCGGTGCGACGGGGCGGGCGTGCCTTGATCCGACTTTTCGGGGTCGCGGTGATCGTCTCGCTCAGCGTCATGGCGGGGCGGATCGCCTCGCAGCACACCCGCGCCTGGGAGCCTCCCGGCGTCGGGCACGGGCTGGACGTGCCCTGGTGGATCTTTGTGATCTCGCTCGCGGTCGGCCTGTCGATCGCCGGCCTGATCGAGCTGCAACTGTCGCGCTACGAGCGGCGCAACGCACACAAGCTCCGGCAGGCGCATCTGGCGGCGATCGTCGAGGGATCGAGCTACGCGATCGTCGGCCAGTCGATCGACGGCACGGTGCTGAGCTGGAACAAGACCGCCGAGCGGCTGTTCGGCTACACCGCCGAGCAGGCGATCGGCCAGAATGCCACCGAGCTGATGGTCCCGGACGATCTGCGCGACGAAGAGCAGCAGATGTTGTCCGGCATCAGCGACGGCACCGCGTTCGCGTATCTCTGGACCAAGCGCAAGCGGGCGAACGGCACGCTGGTCGATGTCGCGGTCAGCATCTCGCCGATCCGCGCCGATGACGGCCGGTTGATCGGGATGGCGGCATCGATGCGCGACATCACCGATCTGGTGCAGGCGGAGCGCGAGGTTCACGACCTCAACGCCGCGCTGGAGCGGCAGGTCGCCGAACGCACCTGCCAGCTCGAGAAGACCCTGACGCTACAGACCGCCATCCTTGAACGCGCCGCCTATGCGGTGATCGCCACCGACGTCACCGGCACCATCACGCTGTTCAATCCGGCCGCCGAGCGCATGCTGGGCTACAAGGCCGAGGATCTGATCGGCCGGGCGAGCGCGATGCTGTTCCACGATTCCGACGAACTCGCCGCGCGCGCCGAGGCGATGCGGAAAGAGGGCATCTCGGTCAGCTCCAATCTCGGTGTGCTGCAGGCTCGCCTGGCCCGCAACGATCCCGACACCGCGATGTGGACCTACATCAATGCGATGGGCAACCGGATCCCGACCCGGCTCACGCTCAGTCGGCTGCGCACCAAGACCGGCGTCAATCTCGGCGTGCTGGGGATCGCTGTCGACCTGACCGAGCAGCTCAAATACGAGGACGAGCTCAAGGCCGCGCGCGCCAGCGCCGAACAGGCCAGTGCCGCCAAGGCGGATTTCCTCGCCAATATGAGCCACGAAATCCGTACCCCGCTGAACGGCATCATCGGCTATGCCGATCTCGTGCTGGAGGACGAGACGCTGGCGCCGGATACGCGCCGTCAGGTGATGCGGATCTTCGAGGCCAGCGACTCGCTGCGGGTGATCATCGACGACATCCTCGATTTCTCGAAGATCGAAGCCTGCGGGCTCACCCTGGAAAGCAAGCCGCTCTACATCAACGAGCTGATCGCCAATTGCGCCTCGATCATCGAGCCGAAAGCAGACGAGAAGGGGCTGAAGCTGATCGCAACCGCCCAGGCGACACCGCCGGTGCTGATCGGCGACGCAGGGCGGCTGCGGCAGGTGCTGCTCAACCTGATGAACAACGCCGTCAAGTTCACCACGGCCGGCTCGGTCGAGCTGATCGTGTCGTGCATCGGGCGGGTCGATCATCTAGTCCGGCTGCGCATTTCCGTTGCCGACACCGGCATCGGCATCTCGCCGGAGGCGCAGAAGGGGCTGTTCAAGCGCTTCAGCCAGGCCGACGAGACGATCTCGCGCAAATTCGGCGGCACCGGGCTCGGCCTGGCGATCTCGCAGCGGATCGTCCAGGCGATGCACGGCGAACTCAAGATCGACAGCCAGCCGGGCGTCGGCAGCACGTTCTATTTCGAAGTCGAGCTGCCGGTCGCCGAGCGGATCGATATCGAGCGGCTCGATGCGCAGGTCCATTGCAGCCGCTCGGTCAAGATCCTGGTGGTCGACGACGTCGAGATGAACCGCGATCTGTGCAAGACGATGCTGACCAGGGCCGGCCACGACGTCGATCTCGCCGACAGCGGCGCCACCGCGATCGCGATGGTCGCGAGCCGCAGCTACGACCTGATCTTCATGGACGTTCAGATGGGCGAAATGGACGGGCTCGAAGCTACCCGCCGGATTCGGGCGCTCGGTCATGCTTACCGGGACGTGCCGATCATCGCGCTGACGGCCAACGTGCTTCCCGAACAGGTGGAGCGCTACAAAGCGGCGGGGGTCGACGGCCATCTCGGCAAGCCGATCAATCGCGCCGAACTGCTGGCCTGCGTGGCGCGATGGATCGACGGCGATATCGCGCACGTGCCGTCCGAGCCATTGGCGCCGGTCGAGCTTGGCTCCGAGCCGGAGCATCCGGTACGCGATCAGGCTGCGCTCGAAGATCTGCGGATGTTTGCCACCGAGCACGATATCGCGGGCTTTGCCGAGCAGCTCCGCGACACCATCACGCGTATCAGGACGCAGTGGCCGCACCACATCGACGCGATGAAGCTCGATCACGAGGCGCGGACCGCGCTCGGCGCCGCAGCTCACAAGACCGTGTCGCTCGCCGGTCAGCTCGGCTTCAAGCAGTTAGCAGCAGCGTGTCGCCGGATGGAGGCCGCCTGCGCGCCTCACAGGGACATCCACGATGCGTTTGCGGCGCTGCATGCCGCGCTCGACAATGCCGAGCCGGTGCTCGACGCCCCGTATGAGCTGACCTGATCGCGTCTGCCTCGATATAAGAAATACTTTTGCGATATCGAAGATAATAAAATTTCTCTTATTTTCGGCGTTGTGGTCAAAGTCCTCCCGCACGCATCCCGCGACGCTGATCGGCATAGCGCGAACTTCGCGACCGAGTTCCCGAACGGCGTCGACCATCCAGCCGCCTCGGCCGGCCAGGGCTTTCAAGGAGGACGACATGAACGAAGCAGTCACCATCCGCGGCAAGGAACGCTACAAGTCCGGCGTGATGGAATACAAGAAGATGGGCTATTGGGAGCCCGACTACGAGCCGAAGGACACCGACGTCATCGCGCTGTTCCGCGTCACTCCGCAGGACGGCGTCGATCCGATCGAAGCCGCCGCGGCCGTCGCCGGTGAATCGTCGACCGCGACCTGGACAGTGGTGTGGACCGACCGTCTGACTGCGGCGGAGAAGTATCGCGCCAAGTGCTACCGCGTCGATCCGGTGCCGAATTCGCCCGGTCAGTACTTCGCTTACATCGCCTACGACCTCGATCTGTTCGAGCCGGGCTCGATCTCCAATCTCACCGCATCGATCATCGGCAACGTGTTCGGCTTCAAGCCGCTGAAGGCGCTGCGGCTGGAGGACATGCGGCTGCCGATCGCCTATGTGAAGACCTTCCAGGGCCCGGCGACCGGCATCGTGGTCGAGCGCGAGCGCATGGACAAGTTCGGCCGGCCGCTGCTCGGCGCCACCGTCAAGCCGAAGCTCGGCCTGTCGGGCCGCAACTACGGCCGCGTGGTGTACGAAGCGCTAAAGGGTGGTCTCGACTTCACCAAGGACGACGAGAACATCAACTCGCAGCCGTTCATGCACTGGCGCGAGCGCTTCCTGTACTGCATGGAGGCGGTCAACAAGGCGCAGGCCCAGACCGGCGAGATCAAGGGCACCTACCTCAACGTCACCGCGGCGACGATGGAGGACATGTACGAGCGCGCCGAATACGCCAAGGAGCTCGGCTCGATCATCGTGATGATCGACCTCGTGATCGGCTACACCGCGATCCAGTCGATGGCGAAGTGGGCGCGCAAGAACGACATGATCCTGCATCTGCATCGTGCCGGTCACTCGACCTACACGCGGCAGCGCAATCACGGTGTGTCGTTCCGCGTCATCGCCAAGTGGATGCGGCTCGCCGGCGTCGACCACATCCATGCCGGCACCGTGGTCGGCAAGCTCGAAGGCGATCCGGCGACCACCAAGGGCTACTACGACATCTGCCGCGAGGACTTCAACCCGATGGCGCTGGAGAACGGCCTGTTCTTCGACCAGCATTGGGCCAGCCTCAACAAGCTGATGCCGGTGGCCTCGGGCGGTATCCACGCCGGCCAGATGCACCAGTTGCTCCATCTGCTCGGCGAAGACGTCGTGCTGCAGTTCGGCGGCGGCACCATCGGCCATCCGATGGGCATCGCGGCCGGCGCCACCGCCAACCGCGTCGCGCTGGAAGCCATGATCCTCGCCCGCAACGAGGGCCGCGACTACCTGCACGAAGGTCCGGAAATCCTCGCCAAGGCGGCGCAGACCTGCACGCCGCTGAAGGCTGCGCTCGACACCTGGAAGAACGTGACCTTCAACTACGAATCCACCGACACCCCCGACTACGCGCCGACTCCGTCGGTGTCGGTCTAACAACCTCAACCCGGCCGATAGGCGTTGACCCGTCATTGCGAGGAGCGAAGCGACGAAGCAATCCAGAAGCCCGGTGCACTGCGCTGGATTGCTTCGCTTCGCTCGCAATGACGCAGGCCTTCGGTGCACGGCGAAAACCAAGGAGCAATTTCCAATGCGACTGACCCAAGGCTGTTTCTCGTTCCTGCCCGATCTCACCGACGAGCAGATCGCCGCCCAGGTGCAATATGCGCTGTCCAAGGGCTGGGCGGTGAACCTCGAATTCACCGACGATCCGCATCCCCGCAACACCTATTGGGAGATGTGGGGCCTGCCGATGTTCGATCTGCAGGACGCCGCCGGCGTGATGATGGAACTGAACGAATGCCGCAAGATCTACGGCGACCGCTACATCCGGCTGTCGGCGTTCGACTCCTCGCATGGCTGGGAATCGGTGCGGCTGTCGTTCATCGTCAACCGCCCGAAGGACGAGCCCGGCTTCCGGCTCGACCGTCAGGAGTCCGACGGCCGCAACATGCGCTACACCACGCGTGCCTATTCGGCCGACAAGCCTGAAGGCCGCCGCTACGGAGGCTGATCGTGGACGCGACAGCAACGACACCCAATGGAGACGACGCGCCGCCCGCGCGCGTCGATCTCCGCGCCGAGTTCAACGAGGTGGGCATCGGCGAGGTGCTGGATCAGCTCGATCGCGAGCTGGTCGGGCTCAAGCCGGTGAAGACCCGCATCCGCGAAATCGCGGCGCTGCTCCTGGTTGAACGCCTGCGCAAGCGGATGGGGCTCGCCACCGGCAACCCGACGCTGCACATGTCGTTCACCGGCAATCCCGGCACCGGCAAGACCACGGTGGCGCTGCGCATCGCCTCGATCCTGCACAAGCTCGGCTTCGTTCGCCGCGGCCACGTCGTCTCGGTGACCCGCGACGAACTGGTCGGGCAATATATCGGCCACACTGCGCCGAAGACCAAGGAAGTGCTGAAGAAGGCGATGGGCGGCGTGCTGTTCATCGACGAGGCCTACTATCTGTATCGCCCGGAGAACGAGCGCGACTACGGCCAGGAAGCGATCGAGATCCTGCTCCAGGTGATGGAGAACCAGCGCGACGATCTGGTGGTGATCCTGGCCGGCTATGCCGACCGGATGGAGAAGTTCTTCCAGAGCAATCCCGGCTTCCGCTCGCGGATCGCGCACCATATCGACTTCCCGGACTACACCGACGGCGAACTCTTGACGATCGCCGAAGGGATGCTGAACGAGCAGAACTATCACTTCGCCCCTGAAGCGAAGGCCGCGTTCGAGCGCTACATCGGCATCCGCAAGACCCAGCCGTTGTTCGCCAACGCCCGCTCGATCCGCAACGCGCTCGACCGCATCCGTCTCCGCCAGGCTAACCGCCTGATCGCCGACCTCGATCGTTCACTGACCGCCGAGGACATCATGACGATCGAAGCGGGCGATGTGTTGGCGAGCCGGGTGTTTGGGAAGGGTGAGGGGAACGGAAGCGGCAGTTAGTCGTCGCCTTCTTCCAACCACCAACGTCATTCCGGGGCGCCGCGCAGCGGCGAACCCGGAATCCGGAGGTTGTTGCGACGCCGGGTGCTCCACAGCTCGGGATTCCGGGTTCGCTCGCTGGCGCGAGCGCCCCGGAATGACGAGCGCGGAGCTAGAAGAGTCTTACCCCTGCAGTGCCTTCAGCACGTCGTCCGGGCGCTCGACCATCATCGTATTTTCCTGCGCCTTTCCGCATCGAGTTGCCCGCGTCGCCCCTCACCCCAACCCTCTCCCCGCGAAGAGCGGGGCGAGGAAGTTCGCTGTGCTCGGGGGACGATTCAAGCCTAGCCCCAACACCGTCATTCCGGGGCGCGCGAAGCGCGAACCCGGAATCCAGAAGTTGTTGCAAACGCCGGGTGCTCCACAGCTCGGGATTCCGGGTTCGCTCGCTGGCGCGAGCGCCCCGGAATGACGGGCGTGGGACTAAGAGACGCTTACCCCTGCAGCGACTTCAGCACCTCGTCCGGGCGCTCGACCATCATGGTGTGGCCGGCGCCTTTCAGGATCACGGTGCGTGAGCGGGCGATTGCGGCTGCCAGCGTCTTGCCGTTCTTGGTCGGGGTCATCAAGTCGCGTTCGCCGAGGATGAACAGTGTCGGCACCGTCACCTTCGCCGCCGCCGTCAGCGCGTCCTTGTAGTCGTTACACGCCGACAAATCGTTGAAGATCACGCCGGGCTTGTTGGCTTCGAGCACGCGTACCGAGCCGCCGTGCATCCACAAGCCGGGCGCGAGGTTGCCGCCGATCTCCGCATCCGGACCAAGGCCCCAGATCGTCATCATCGCAACTGCCGCGGGATCGTTGGCCTCGGCGGCTTTCAACAGATCGGGGCCGACCGCCATCGTCGAGGTGGTGCCGATCAGCGCCAGTGACGCCACCTTGGCCGGGTGCCGTGCGGCGGTCTCCAGCGCGATCAGCGAGCCCATCGAATGGCCGATCAGCTTGGCCGGCTGCGCGCCTGTCGCGTCGAGCAGCGCGGCGATCCAGTCGGCCATTTCGGCAATCGTCTTCAGCGGCTCGCCGCCGGAGCGGCCGTGACCGGGCAGGTCCGGCGCCAGCACGGCGTAGCCGTGATGCGCGAACCAGCGCGTCTGCAGCGCCCACACCGAGCGATCGAAGCCGGCGCCGTGGATGAACACCGCGGCGGGCAGCGACGCGTCGAACGGCTTGCCGCCGGTGGCAACGAAGGTGTCTGTTCCGTTGACCTTGATCTGCATGACTCAGCCCTTCTGCGAAACGCGCAGAGCCTGCGCCAGGTCAGCGATAATGTCGTCGGCGGTTTCGATGCCGACCGACAGCCGGATCAGCTCCTCGCCGATGCCGGCGGCCTCGAGCTGCTCGGCGCTCATCTGCTGATGCGTGGTCGAAGCCGGATGGATCACCAGCGTCTTGGCGTCGCCGACATTGGCGAGATGGCTGGTCAGCCGCAGCGCTTCGATGAACTTGCGCCCGGCGGCACGGCCGCCCTTGATGCCGAACGAGATGATCGAGCCGGCGCCGTTCGGCAGCAGCGTCTTAGCGAGGTCGTAGTCCGGGTGGTTCTCCAGCGTCGGATGCAGCACCCAATCGACTGCCTTGTTGGCCTGGAGGAAGTCGAGCACCGCCTTGGTGTTAGCGACATGCCGATCCATCCGCACCGGTAGCGTCTCGATGCCCTGCAGCAGTTGGAAAGCGTTGGTTGGCGACAGGCAGGCGCCGAAGTCACGCAGGCCTTCCATTCGCGCGCGGATGACGAAGGCCGGCGGCCCGAATTGCTCGTCGAAGACGACGTCGTGATAGCCGGCATAGGGCTCGGTCAGCGTCGGAAACTTGCCGGAGCCGCGCCAGTCGAACCGGCCGCCGTCGACCAGCACGCCGCCGATGGCGATGCCGTGGCCGCCGAGCCATTTGGTCGCCGAGTGCATCACGATGTCGGCGCCGAGTTCGATCGGCTTGCTCAGGTATGGCGTTGCGAAGGTGTTGTCGATCAGCAGCGGAATCTTCGCCGCGTGGGCGATTCCCGCGACCTTCGGGATGTCGAGCACTTCGAGGCCCGGATTGCCGATGGTCTCGCCGATCATCAGCCGGGTGTTCGGCTGGATCGCTGTCGCGAGGCCCGCGTGGTCGCGCGGCGCCACGAAGGTGGTGGTGATGCCGAACCGCGGCAGCGTGTGCGCCAGCAGGTTAATCGTGCCGCCGTACAGCGAGGATGATGCCACGATGTGATCGCCGGCACTCAGCAGCGTGGCGATCGCCAGATGCAGCGCCGCCATGCCGCTCGCGGTCGCGACCGCGCCGACGCCGTTCTCCAGCGCGGCGATCCGCTCCTCCAGCACCGCGATCGTCGGGTTGGAGATTCGCGTGTAGAGGTGGCCGGGCCGCTCCATGTTGAACAGCGCCGCGGCGTGGTCGGTGTCCTGAAACACGTAGGACGTGGTCTGATAGATCGGCACCGCGCGCGAGCCGGTCAGCGGATCGGGATGCTGCCCGGCGTGCAGGCTGAGGGTTTCAAATCCGGGCGGTTTGGGTGCGGCCATGATGTGCTCGGGTTGTTTCCTGAAAACTTGTTAGTTGGGCTCCGTCATTGCGAGGAGCGGAGAGACGAAGCAATCCAGGCTCAGTGCTCGGCGCTTCTGGATTGCTTCGCTTCCCTCGCAATGACGGGGAGAGGCTGTCTGATTGGCTTTATGCCACGCTCACGCTTCGGCGTCAGCCAGGCCGACCGCCCAAAGCGCGAAGGCATAGACGATCGCGATTTCGTCGAGGCGGCTGAAGCGGCCGGAGGCGCCGCCGTGGCCGGCGCCCATGTTGATGCGCAGCAGCACCGGGCCGCCGCCGGTCATGGTGGCGCGCAGCCGCGCGACCCATTTGGCCGGCTCCCAATAGGTGACGCGCGGATCGGTGAGCCCGCCCATCGCCAGGATCGCCGGATACTCTTTGGCGGCGACGTTGTCGTAGGGCGAATACGACAGGATGGTCTTGAAGTCAGCTTCGCTCGCAATCGGATTGCCCCACTCCGGCCACTCGGGAGGCGTCAGCGGCAGGGTGTCGTCCAGCATGGTGTTGAGCACGTCGACGAACGGCACCTCGGCGACAATCCCGGCGAACAGCTCACCGGCGCGATTGGCGACTGCGCCCATCAGCATGCCGCCGGCGCTGCCGCCGTGGGCGACGATCCGCTTGGGCGAGGTGTAGTTCGCTGCAATCAGGGCGCGGGCGCTGGCGGCGAAGTCGTCGAACGAATTGGTCTTCTTCTCGCGCTTGCCGTCAAGATACCAGCCCCAGCCCTTGTCGGCGCCGCCGCGGATATGGGCGATCGCATAGACGAAGCCGCGGTCGACCAGCGACAGCGCGTTGGCCGAGAAGCCGGCGCCCATGGCGTGGCCGTAGGAGCCGTAGCCATACAGCAGCAGCGGCGCATGGCCGTCGAGCCTGAGGCCGGCCCGATGCAGGATCGACACCGGCACCTCGGCGCCGTCGTCCGCCTTCGCCATGATCCGGGTGGTGACGTAATCGGCCGGATTGTGGCCTGAGGGAATCTCCTGGCGCTTGCGCAAGACGCGCTGCCGCGTCGCCATGTCGTAGTCATAGACCTCCGACGGCGTCGTCATCGACGAATATGAGAACCGCAGGTTCGTGGTGTCGAACTCGTAGCCGCCGATGGTGCCGAGCGAATAAGCGGTCTCGGCGAACGCGATGGCGTGTTCGTCGCCGCTCTTGAGGTCGCGGATGGTGATCGACGGCAGCGCATTGGCGCGCTCCAGCCGGATCAGATGGCCGGTGGTGAGGTCGAAGTCGATCACATAGATGCCGGCCCGGTGCGGGATCAGATCGCGCCAATTGTTCCGGGTCGGCTCAGCCAGCGGCGCTGTGACGATCTTGAAGTCGATCGCGCCGTCGGCATTGGTCAGGATGAACAGTTCGTCGCCGCGGTCGCCGAGCGAATACTGCACGCCGAGTTCGCGCTTGGCGACCAGGCGCGGCGGCGCGGTCGGATCGGAGACGTCGATCAGCCGCTGCTCGGAAGTCTCGTGATCGCCGCCGGCGATGACGCAGAACCGGCCACTGGTGCTTTCGTGGATGTGGGTGAACCAGCCGGAATCCGGCTCTTCGTAGATCAGAAGGTCGTCGGCCTGCTTCGTGCCGAGCTTGTGCAGCCACACCTGCATCGGGCGGTGGTTGTCGTCGAGCTTGACGTAGAAGAACGCGCTCGAATCCGCGGTCCACACCAGACCGCCGTCGGTCTCCTCGACCACGTCGGGCAGATCCTGCTTGGTCACCCAGTCGCGGACGCGGATGGTGTAGTATTCGGAGCCCTTGGTGTCGGCGCTCCAGCCTTCGAGTCTATGATCGAGCGAATGCCGGCGGTCGCCGAACTGGAAGTAGTCGTGGCCCTTGGCGAGCTCGTCGCCGTCGAGAATGATGTCGATCTCGCCGCTGCCGTCGCGGGCGACGCGGCCGTACAGCGGATGCTGGCCGCCCTCGCGATATTTGCGTAAGTAAGCGTAAGGCCCATCCGGCGACGGGACGCTGGAATCGTCCTCCTTGATCCGGCCGCGCATCTCCGCGACCAGCTTCTTCTGCAAGCTCGTGGTGTGGCCGAGCACGCTGTCGGTGTAGCCGTTCTCGGCTTCGAGATAGCTGCGGATGTCTGGCTCGAGCAGCGACGGATCGCGCAGCACCTCCTGCCAGTTCGGATCCTTCAGCCAGGCATAGTCGTCGATCAGCGTGATGCCGTGGGTGGTGAAGCTATGCGGGCGGCGCGGCGCGACCGGCGGTTGCTGGTTGGCGGCACGGGGCAGGGCAGAGGTCATCGGCAGGTCTCGTTCAAGGTGGGTCGGGCAGGCTTAGCACGTTTCGGCCTTGCGGCGCCGGGCGGATTGCGCTGGATAGGCCGGGGCGCCGGTTCCGGTGGCCGGATGTGGACAAGTGACGGATTGGATGATGGCGGATTTTCACGGCGTATTCCCTTATCTGGTGTCTCCGGTCGATGCGGAGGGCCGCGTTCGCGCCGATGTGATGGGCCGGCTGTGCGACGATCTGATCCAGGCCGGTGTGCATGGGCTGACGCCGCTCGGCTCGACCGGGGAATTCGCCTATCTCGGCACCGCGCAGCGCGAGGCAGTGGTGCGGGCGACGATCGAGGCCGCGCAGCGCCGCGTGCCGGTGGTGGCGGGGGTCGCCTCGACCTCGGTGGCGGATGCGGTGGCGCAAGCCAGGCTGTACGAGAAGCTCGGCGCTGATGGCATTCTGGCGATTCTCGAAGCGTATTTCCCGCTCAAGGATGCGCAGATCGAAAGCTATTTCCGCGCCATCGCGGATGCGGTCGATATCCCGGTGGTGATCTACACCAACCCGCAATTCCAGCGCTCGGATCTGACGCTCGACGTGATCGCGCGGCTCGCCGAGCATCCGCGGATTCGCTACATCAAGGACGCCTCGACCAATACCGGGCGGCTGCTGTCGATCATCAATCGCTGCGGCGACGCGCTGCAGGTGTTCTCGGCCTCGGCGCATATTCCTGCCGCGGTGATGCTGATCGGCGGCGTCGGCTGGATGGCGGGCCCTGCCTGCATCGCGCCGCGCCAGAGCGTTGAGCTGTACGAACTGTGCAAGGCGCAGCGCTGGGACGAGGCCTTGAAGCTGCAGCGCAAGCTGTGGCGCGTCAACGAAGCCTTCGCCAAATTCAACCTCGCCGCCTGCATCAAGGCAGGCCTGGCGCTGCAAGGCTACGACGTCGGCGACCCCATCCCGCCGCAAGCCGCGCTGACGGCGGAGGAGCGTAAAGCGGTGGAGAAGGTGCTGGCGGAGATCGTCTGAGCGCCCGCCATCGTCATTCCGGGATGCGCCCCATCGGGGCGCAGGCCCGGAATCCATATTCACAGGTGGTGGTTATGGATTCCGGGCTCGCGCTTCGCGCGCCCCGGAATGACGACGGAGAGGTCTAGAGTGCTGCTCCGTGCGCGGCGCGCGCATCGCCACGATACCGTCCGCCCCCTCCCCGCAAGGGGGAGGGGAGAAGAGGCGCCCCTCTTGGCGTACCGCTCGGTTCTCCGCTAAAACTGCGGCCAAGCAAGCAACAAAAGGAAACGGCATGAACATTCTCCCCGGCTCCATGCGGTTCGGTGCGGGCCAGCCCGTCAAGCGTCTCGAGGATCAGCGCCTGCTTACCGGGCACGGCGGCTATCTCGACGACAAGGCCGCCGATGGCGCGTTGTGGCTGGTGGTGATGCGCTCCCCGCATGCGCATGCCGACATCGTCTCGATCGACACCGAGGCGGCGAAGGGGATGCCGGGCGTGGAAGCGGTGCTGACCGGCGCCGATCTGATCGCCGACGACGTTGGCACGATTCCGACGCTGCCGATCTTCAAGCGACCCGACGGCTCGCCGATGGCGCTGCCGCTGCGCCGGCTGTTGGCGCATGAAAAGGTTCGCTTCGTCGGCGAGCCGGTCGCCGCCGTGGTCGCGACCTCGCAGCTCGCCGCGCAGGCGGCGATCGAGGCGATCGCGGTGGAATACAACGAACTGCCGGCGGTGACCGATCCGACCGCGGCGATCCAGCCCGGCGCGCCGGCGGTGTGGGCGGAGACGCCCGACAACATCGTGGCGGCGATGAGCTATGGCGATGCCACCAAGGTCGATGCTGCGTTCGCCAGCGCCGCCCACACCGTGTCGCTCGATCTCGTCAGCCAGCGGCTGATCCCGTCGGCGATGGAGCCGCGCTCGACCATTGCGGAGATCGAGAAGAAGACCGGCCGGCTGATCCTGCACACCCAGTCGCAGACCCCGGGCCAGACCCGCGACGCGCTCGCCGAGGCCATCCTGAAACGGCCGAAGGAGAGCATCCAGGTGCTGGTTGGCGACATCGGCGGCGGCTTCGGCCAGAAGACCGGCGTCTATCCGGAAGACGCGCTGGTGGCTTACGCGGCGGTGAAGCTGAACCGCAAGATCCGCTGGCGCGGCGATCGCACCGATGAGTTCGTCGGCGGCACCCATGGCCGCGACCTGACCTCGACCGCGTCGTTCGCGCTCGACTCCAAGGGCAAGGTGCTGGCCTATCGCGTCACCTCGATCGGCGGCACCGGCGCTTACCTGGCGGGTGCTGGCGTGATCATTCCGCTGGTGCTCGGCCCGTTCGTGCAGACCGGCGTGTATCACCTGCCGGTGGTGCATTTCGACATCAAGGCGGTGATGACCCACACCGCGCCGGTCGGCGCCTATCGCGGCGCCGGACGGCCGGAGGCGGTGTACATCGTCGAGCGGCTGATGGACGCCGCCGCGCGCAAGCTCAACATGGACCCGCGCGCGATCCGCAAGATCAACTACATCAAGCCGTCGCAGCTGCCCTACACCAACGCGGTTGGCCAGGTGTACGACAGCGGTGCGTTCGCCCACATGATGGACCGCGCCGCCGAGCTCTCCGACTGGGACGGCTTCAAGGCGCGCAAGAAGGCGGCGCAGAAGAAGGGCCTGCTCTACGGCCGCGGCGTCACCAGCTACATCGAATGGACCGGCGGCCGCGCCCACACCGAAAACGTCAAGCTGCACGCCACCGCCGAAGGCCGCGTCGTGCTGCATTCCGGCACCCAGGCGATGGGGCAGGGGCTGGAGACCACCTACACCCAGATGATCGCCGCAGCGCTCGACATTCCGCTCGACAAGATCGACGTCGTGCAGGGCAACACCGATCTGGCGATCGGCTTCGGCAGCGTTGGTTCGCGCTCGCTGTTCGTCGGCGGTACCGCGGTTGCAGTCTCGTCGGCCGAGATGATCGCCAAGGCGCGCGAGAAGGCCGCGAACATTCTCGAAGCCTCGATCGAGGACATCGAGTACTCCGGCGGTATGCTGACCATCGCCGGCACCGACCGCAAGATCAGCCTGTTCGAGATCGCCGCCAAGGAGAAGGGCGCGCGCCTCAGCGTCGACTCCACCGGCGAGGTCGACGGCCCGTCGTGGCCGAACGGCGCGCATATCTGCGAGGTCGAGGTCGACCCGGAAACCGGCGTCAGCCGCGTGGTGCGCTACACCACGGTGGACGACGTCGGCAATGCGGTGAACCCGATGCTGGTCGCCGGCCAGATCCATGGCGGCGTTGCCCAGGGCGTCGGCCAGGCGCTGTATGAGAACGCCGCCTACAATGACGACGGCCAGCTGCTGACCGCGAGCTATCTGGACTATTGCATCCCGCGCGCCGACAACCTGCCGCCGATCAACGTCACGCTCGATCCGTCGGCGCCGTGCAAGACCAATCCGCTGGGCGCCAAGGGCTGCGGCGAATCCGGTGCGATCGGCGGTCCGCCCTGCGTGGTGCACGGCGTGCTCGACGCGCTGGCTCCGCTCGGCGTCACCACGCTGAACACGCCGCTGACCCCGGAAAAGGTCTGGCGCGCGATCCAGGACGCCAAGTCGGCCCAGGCGGCTTAGAACCTCAACGCCCGCAATACCGACAAAGACACACCGGCGCATGCTATGCTGCGCCGGTTCGCGTGCGGGAGAGATCGATGCGGAAGTTTCTGACGGTGCTGGCGGCGCTCGCCGCGCTCAGCCTGAGCAATTGCGGCTACAACACCATCCAGAGCGAAGACCAGGAGGTGAAGTCGACCTGGTCGGAGGTGGTGAACCAGTATCAGCGGCGCGCCGATCTGGTGCCGAACCTCGTCAACTCCGTGAAGGGTTTCGCCCAGCAGGAAAAGGACGTGCTGCTCGGCGTCACCAACGCCCGCGCCAAGGTCGGCAGCATCCAGGCGACGCCCGAGGTGCTGAATGACCCGGCCGCGTTCCAGAAGTTCCAGCAGGCGCAGGGCGAACTGTCGAGCGCACTGTCGCGGCTCTTGGTCGTCACCGAGAACTATCCGCAGCTCAAGTCCGACGAGCTGTTCAAGAACCTGATGGCGCAGCTCGAGGGCACCGAGAACCGCATCACCGTGGCGCGTAACCGCTATATCAAGGCGGTTCAGGCCTATAACGTCACCGTGCGCTCGGTGCCGACCAACTTCACCGCGATGATGTTCGGCTACAAGGAAAAGCCGAACTTCACGGTGGAGAACGAGAAGGAGATTTCGACCGCGCCGAAGGTCGATTTCACTCCGACGCCGGCGCCTGCGCCGGCCAAGTAAGCGCATGACCGCGGCGACGATGCGCGCCGTCCGCGCCGGATGGCTGGCGCTGCTGCTGATTGCGATCACGGCGGTGCTGGCGCAGTCCGCCCGTGCCGATGTCGCGGTGCCGGCGCTGACCGGCCGCGTCGTCGATCAGACCGGCACGCTGTCCGAAGCTGCGGTGGCGCGGCTCGACCAGAAGCTGAAGGCATTCGAGGCCCGCAAGGGCAGCCAGATCGCGGTGCTGATCGTGCCGACGACCCAGCCGGAGGCGATCGAGCAGTTCTCGATACGGGTCGCCGAGGCCTGGAAGATCGGCCGCAAGAAGGTCGATGACGGCGCGATCCTGCTGGTCGCCAAGAACGACCGCAAGCTGCGCATCGAGGTCGGCTACGGCCTCGAAGGCGCGCTGCCAGACGTCACCGCCAAGCGGATCATCGACGAGATCATCACGCCGAAATTCAAGGCCGGCGATTTCGACGGCGGCATCGAGGCCGGCGTCGATCGGATGATCGGCGTGATCGACGGCGAACCGCTGCCGACGCCGCAGCCGCAGCACGAATGGGCGGCGCCGGAATCGATGGATGAATTGACCGGCTGGGCGATCCCGCTGTTGTTCGGCACGTTGGTGCTCAATGGCTTTTTGAAAGCGGCGCTCGGCCGCGTCGCGGCGTCGGGGCTGACCGGCATCATCGTCGGCGCGGTGGCGATGCTGTTCGGTTTGGTCTGGTACATCGCGCTGGTCGCCGGCTTCGCCGCGTTCCTGCTGGCGCTGGTGATCGATCTGTTCGGCGGGCCGACGATCTCCTCGGGACGACGCGGCGGCTGGTCGGGCGGCACCTGGACCGGTGGCAGCAGCAGCGGCTCGTCGTGGTCGAGCGGTTCGAGCGACAGCGGCTTCAGCGGCGGTGGCGGCAGCTTCGGCGGCGGCGGCGCCTCGGGAAGCTGGTGAGGAGAAACGCAGCATGGGCATCCGGCGGATCGGCAAACACCTGTTCACCAGCCGCGGCGCGGTGCACCGCGCATTTTCGCCGGATGCGTTCGATGCGATCGAGCGCGCCATCAAGGCGAGCGAAACCCGCCACGTCGGCCAGATCCGCTTCGTCGTCGAGGGCGCGCTCGACGGCGCGCCGCTGTTTCGCGATCAGCCGGTGCGCGAGCGCGCGCTCGACATCTTCTCGCAGCTTTGGATCTGGGACACCGAGCACAACAACGGCGTGCTGATCTATCTGCTGCTGGCCGACCGCAACGTCGAGATCATCGCCGATCGCGGCATCGACGGCCGCGTCAGCGCCGACACCTGGGAGGCGATCTGCCGCGAGATGGAAGCCGAGTTTCGCGAAGGCCGGTTCGAGCAGGGCGTGCTCCGCGGTATCGACCGCATCACCGCGCATCTGGCCGAACACTTCCCGCGCAGCGGCCCGAGCCCCAACGAAATCCCCGACGCACCGGTGGTGGTGTAGTAACACAACGGCATTCCGCCTCGCCCCGCGTGCGGGGAGAGGGAGCAAGCGTCGGCGCTTGGTTATCGAAACGAAAGCGCCTCACGCCTTCGCCGATGGTCGCGCGTCGATGCGCTTGAACCACTCGGCGATGTTGGTGTTGGCGGGGTCGAGCGGCTGGCCGACCTTGGCGCCGAAGTCGAGCCAGCAGTACAGCAGCAGATCGGCCAGCGTCAGCCGCGAGCCGCAGACGAATTCCTTGCCCTTTATCTGCTCGTTCATCCAGCGAATGCGATCGGCCGCCATCTTCTTCAGCCCGGGCGCGGCTTCCGGCACGCACACCATCCGATCTTGAAACATCTTCAAGCCCTCGGCGAAGCGGAAGCCATTGAGCAGCGGCTCGCAGATGTACAGGTCGATCCGCCGCGTCCACATCCGGCACTCGGCACGCTCTTCCGCTGTGGTGCCGATCAGCGGCGGCTGCGGATGCTTCTCCTCGAGATATTCGCAGATCGCGGTGATCTCCGCCAAGAAGCTGCCATTGTCGAGTTCGAGAGTGGCCGTCTGGCCGTGGGGATTGCGCACGAGATGTTCGGGCTTTCGATTCTCGCCGGCGCGGACGTCGAGCGTGTGGGTCGGAATCGTCAGGCCCTTCTCGGCGATGAACATCCGCACCAGGCGAGGATTGGGCCCGATCGAATCGTACAGCTTCATGGTCGTCTCCCTGATCGGCGCTTGGCTGCGCCTATGCTGATCGATCTGTCCTAGCGCGGGACACCGTGCGGTGCAAAGCCGCGCGGTGCGTGATGCTGTGCGCGTTCCTCACGATTCGTGAAATTTCCGTAACCGTCGGCGGAAGTAACGATTTCGCAAGTAATAAAAGTTACCGAATAGTATCAAGCTGATCTGGAGGATTTGACACGTGGACGAGCATCGCAACGAGCCCATCGGTGAACAGCAGACCGGCGCGGCCGCCGCGACGGACGGAGCGCCGGCGAACGCCGGCAGCGCCGAAACAAGCTCGGCCTCCGCGCATCAGGCGACCCCGGCCAATACCCCGGCCGATGCGGGCGCCGCCAAGCCGAGCGAAGCGAAGCCCGCCGGCAAATCCGAGATCGAGAAGTCGGACGGCGTCAGCCGTCCGCGCCCCGGCACCGTGACCATCATGGCGCCGTCGCCTCGCGAAAATCTGTATCGGCACTGGGACGATGAGATCGAAGTCGAGGCGCCCGATGAGGCGAGCCAGTCTGCGGTTCATCGCTTCGGCGTGCGTAAGCTCGCGGCGGTCGCTGCGGCCGTGATTCTTGCGGCGATTGCAGGTGCGGTCGGTGGTGCACTCGCCACCGCCAGCCTGTCGCATCGGAGCGATGCCGAGACCACTGCGGCTTCGGCGCAGGTGAAGACGCTCGACGCGCAGGTGGCGCAGCTCCAGACCGAACTGTCGGCGCTCAAGGCCGATCTCGACCACGCCGCCAAGCAGAGCACGGCGCAGCTCGGCAAGACCGCGGACCGGATCGAGAAGCTCGAGAAGGCGCAAGCCGAGCCGGTCGCCAAGATCGCCAAGCTGACCGAGACGGTCGAGAAGCTGCGCACCGCGCAGGTTCAGCCGCCGGCTGTGCCCGCGCCGGCTCCGGCCAATGTCGCCGCGGTCCCCGCCAAGGACGTCACCGGCTCGATCACGCCGAAGGCCGACACCGCGAAGCCGGGCCGCTTGCCGACAGTCGAAGGCTGGGTGCTGCGCGATGTGTATGACGGCGGCGCGGTGGTCGAAGGCCGCTCCGGCACTTACGAAGTCTATGCCGGTGATCCGATCCCGGGTGTCGGCCGCGTCGATGCGATCCGCCGCCAGGACGGCCGCTGGGTCGTGGTCACCAGCCGCGGCCTGATCGTCGCCCGCTGATCGCGCAGCCTCATTCCTGAAATTTCAACGGCGCCGGCTGTGAGACAGCCGGCGCCGTTTTGATTTGGCTTTCCTGCGAAGCCTTGCAGAGTTGTTCAGGCGCGCGCCGGACGATAGCAATGAGTTGTCGCCGGCGCGCGATTACCGAACGGCGCGTCAGCGCTCGACGAACGCCTTCTCGACTACGAAGTGGCCAGGCTCGCTGTGGTTGCCCTCGCGGAAGCCGCGCTCGCTCAGCATCGCCGGCAGTTCGGCGAGCATCGCCGGGTTGCCGCACAGCATCACCCGGTCAGACTCGAGATCCAGACCAGACTGGCCGAGATCTTCGAACAGCTGGCCCGACGCGATCAGATCGGTGACGCGGCCGCGGTTGCGGAACGGCTCGCGGGTCACGGTCGGGTAGTAGTGCAGCTTGTCGCGGATCAGATCCCCGAGGAACTCGTGGTCGCGCAGGCCCTCGACCAACTGCTCACCATAGGCCAGTTCGGGAATCTGTCGGCAGCCGTGAACCAGCACGATGGATTCGTAGATGTCGTAGATCTCTGGATCCTTGATCAGGCTGGCGAACGGGGCCAGCCCGGTGCCGGTCGACAGCAGCAGCAGCCGCTTGCCGGGGATCAGATTGCCGGCGATCAACGTTCCGGTCGCCTTGCGCCCGACCAGGATCTGATCGCCTTCCTTGATCTGCTGCAGCCGCGACGTCAGCGGACCGTTGGGCACCTTGATGCTGAAGAATTCCAGCTCTTCCTCGTGATTGGCGCTCGCCATGCTGTAGGCGCGCATCAACGGCCGTCCGTCGACTTCCAGGCCGATCATCGCGAACTGGCCGCTCTGGAACCGGAATCCAGGGTCGCGCGTCGCGGTGAAGCTGAACAGCGTGTCGGTCCAGTGCCTGACCGACAACACTGTTTCGGTTTGGAATGCACTCATCGTCTTCTCCTCACCCGCAGGTCATCTCCTGCGTCCGATGAGACGATGTCGCGGATATCGACCCCTTTTCGCAATTGCGAAATCGCACTCGCCGTCAATAAATTGCAAAATTTCCCGGAGGGCGGCGCCGAGAGGCGCGCCGTGCTGATTTTTTGCGGATCCGAGCAATTTGTTTCCGCGCCGAGGTGGTCTCGCGCCAGCCTCACGCCCCTTCGACGGGAGAGACCCTTATCGAGACAGTGCACGCATCCGGCGAAATCGAGGTCGATCTCGCGTGCTCGACGTGGCAGCTCGCGGAGGGGCGCGCCGCCTCCTAACCGACGGCGCCCGATGCACGCAGCGCTTTGATGGCGGCGTCGTCGTAGCCCGCATTGCGCAGCACTTCGTCGCTGTGCTCGCCGACGCCCGGCGGCTTGCGCGGCCGGGTCTTGGTGCTCCCTTCGATCCAGATCGGGCTGTTGATGGTGAGCGTGGTGTCGTTTTCGAACGGCACCAGCACTTCGTTCTCGATCAGTTGCTTGTCGGTGGTGATGTCGTCGAGAATGCCGACGACACCGAACACCAGACCGGTGCCGTCGAGCGCTTTGCGCCATTCGGCGAGATCGCGCGTCGCAAAGATCTCGTCGAAGATGCCGATCAGTTCGATCGAGCGCGCGTGGCGGTCCGCCTTGGTGGCGAAGCGTGGATCGTCGGTGAGATCCTCGCGGCCGAGGCACTTCGTCAGCGTCGGCCACTGCTTCTCTTCATTGAGCAGCGACAGGATCAGCCAGCGGCCGTCGCGGCAGCGATAGTGATTGGCCACCGCGTTGAGGGCGCGCTCGCGCGGCCGCCGCGGCTGGAACTCGGCGCCGACCAGCTTGGCCTGCGCCAGCACGCTGGTCGACCACAGCCCGTTGGCCATCAGGTTCGACTTCACCTCGCTGCCTTTGCCGGTGCGTTCGCGCTTGTACAGCGCGGTGACGATCGCGCCGAACAGCGACATCGCGCAGGGATGGTCGCCCATGCCGGCGACCGATCGCGCCGGCGTGGAGTCTTCGTCGGCGCGCACCAGATCCATCATGCCCGAGCGGGCCCACCAGGCGTTGCTGTCGAAGCCGGGCTTGTTGGCTTCCTCGCCGCGCTCGCCATAGCCGGTGAAGCTCGCATAGATCAGCCGCTCGTTCAGCGGCGCGAGGTCGGCGTAAGCGACGCCGAGCCGCGCCCGCACCGGCGGCGGGAAGTTGGTGATGAACACGTCGGCCTCGGCGACCAGCTTGCGCAGCACCTCCTTGCCCTCGGGCTTGGCGAGGTCGAGCGCGAGGCTGCGCTTGTTGCGGGCCTCCAGCATCCACGCGTAGTTGTGGTCGCTGATCGGATAGCCCGGCAGGTTCGGCAGGTTGCGATAGGGATCACCGGCACCCGGCGGCTCGATCTTGATGACGTCGGCCCCGAAATCCGACAGCACGGTCGCGGCCGCCGGTGCAGCAATGAAACTCGCGCA
Organism: Rhodopseudomonas sp. P1; assembly: GCF_039642825.1. NCBI lineage: Bacteria > Pseudomonadati > Pseudomonadota > Alphaproteobacteria > Hyphomicrobiales > Nitrobacteraceae > Rhodopseudomonas > Rhodopseudomonas sp. P1. Next base: position 1,674,105 of record NZ_CP088006.1, read on the forward strand.
ATCCAGCACCTTGAGGCCGCTGAAGATGCCGTTCTCGTCCATGCGCGTGAGCTCCCTGTTTTCTTGTTTTTCGCAATCCGGAATTCTCGGTGCTACGTGCCGCCGGATACGTCCGCATATGAGCCGGCTTCGTAGCGTGATGCAATATAGGAACCGGCATGGCGGTCATCCCGGGTGCTATGCGGGATCAGAATGGAATTAGCCGCGTCATTGCGAGCGCAGCGAAGCAATCCAGCGCGTCGAGCACTAAGCTATGGATTGCTTCGTCGGCTTCGCCTCCTCGCAATGACGGCAGCTAATTTTGGTCCGTCAGCAGAGCGGCATTGCCGCCGGCGGCTGCGGTGTTGATCGACACCGTCTGTTCCAGCGCGAAGCGCGGCAGATAATGCGGGCCGCCGGCTTTGGGCCCGGTGCCGGACAGGCCGGCGCCGCCGAACGGCTGGACGCCGACGACGGCGCCGATGATGTTGCGGTTCACATAGACATTGCCAGTCGGCAGCCGTGCGACCACGCGCGCGATCGTGTCGTCGATCCGCGACTGCACGCCGAGCGTCAGGGCGTAGCCGGTGGCGGCGATGTCATCGAGGAGATCGTCGAACTCCGCCGCTTTGTAGCGCACCACATGCAGGATCGGGCCGAATACTTCCTCGGCGAGCTGCGAGGCGCGGCTGAGTTCAAAGATGTGCGGCGCAACGTAGTTGCCGCTGGTCGGTACCGTGCCGGCGAAGTGAAGCTTCGCTTCGCGTTTCATCTTGGTGATATGCGCGTCGAGCCTGGCTTTCGCCTCGGCGTCGATCACCGGTCCGACATGCGTCGCCGGATCGCGCGGATCGCCTATTTTCAGTTCGCGCGCCGCGCCGGCAATCATCGCGATCACCCGATCGGCAACGTCGTCCTGCACGCACAGCAGCCGCAGCGCCGAACAGCGCTGCCCGGCGGAGCGGAACGCGGAGGCGATGACGTCGTCGGCGACCTGCTCGGGCAACGCAGTGGCGTCGACAATCATCGCGTTGATGCCGCCGGTCTCGGCGATCAGCGGCACGATCGGACCGTCCTTGGCGGCCAGCGTGCGGTTGATCGCCCGCGCCACCTCGGTCGATCCGGTGAACACGACGCCGGCGATGTCCGGCTGTTCGACCAGTGCGGCGCCGATGCGGCCGTCGCCTTGTAGCAGTTGAAGCGCCTCGCGCGGCACGCCGGCTTCATGCAACAGCCGCACGGCCACCTCGGCGATCACCGGCGTCTGCTCTGCCGGTTTGGCGACCACCGCGTTGCCGGCCATCAGCGCCGCGGTGATCTGGCCGAGGAAGATCGCCAGCGGAAAATTCCACGGGCTGATCGCGACGAACACGCCGCGGCCGCGCAAGGCAAGCGTGTTGCGCTCGCCGGTCGGGCCGGGGAGTTCCAGGGACTCGCCGAACAGCCGGCGGCCCTCGCTTGCGTAGTAGCGGCAGTAGTCGACCGCTTCGCGCACCTCCGCCACGCCATCGTCGAGCGTCTTGCCGCCTTCGTCCTGGAGCAGGGCGATGAATGCCGCACGGCGCTGCTCCAGCAGATCGCCGGCGCGCTCTAGGATCGCGGCGCGATGATCGGCGGAGGTTCGGCTCCAGGATTCGAAGCCCTTGCGTGCGGCCCGGACTGCTGCCGTGGCTTGCTCCGGTGTGGCGGATGCGAGGGGCGGCAGCGACCGGCGTGCATCTTCGACGTCGCCGAGCAGTGCGGCGAGCGCGCTGCGGTCGCCGAATTCGATGCCGCGCGAATTCAGCCGCTGCGGCTGACACAGATCGCGCGGCAAAGGGATCGCCTGGTTGCGTGCAGTCTTCGCATTGCCGATCAGTACGGCCGGTCGCGCCAGCAGCTCGGCGATCGGCACGCTGTCGTCGCCGGCCTGCGCCACGAAGGACGAGTTTGCGCCGTTCTCCAAAAGCCGCCGCACCAGATAGGCCAGCAGGTCGCGATGGCCGCCGACCGGCGCGTAGATCCGGCACACGGCTTGCGGGCGATCGGTCAGCAGCCGCGCATACAACGCTTCGCCCATGCCGTGCAGCCGCTGGAATTCGTAGCCGTCGCAATTCTCAGCCTCGGCCAGGATGGTCGCGACCGTGAGCGCGTTGTGGCTGGCGAATTGCGGGAACAGGCGCGGGCGCAGTGCCAGCAGCTTGCGCGCGCAGTGCAGGTAGTTGAGATCGGTCATCGGCTTCCTGGTGAACACCGGATAGTCGGCAAGCCCGCGCTCCTGCGCGCGCTTGATCTCAGTGTCCCAATAGGCGCCCTTCACCAGCCGCAGCATCATACGGCGGTCGAGCGCGCCCGCCAGTTCGGCGACATGGTCGATCACCGCGGCGGCACGCTTCTGATAAGCCTGCACGGCGAGGCCGTAGCCGTCCCAACCTGCGAGCGAGGCATCGGTGAAGCAGGCGGCGAATACCTCGAGCCACAGTTCGAGCCGGTCGGCTTCTTCGGCATCGACCGTGAAGGCGAGGTCGTGGCTCTTGGCGAGCCGCGCCAGCTCGAGCAGCCGCGGCGTCAATTCCCGCATCACGCGGTCGCGGCTGATTGCCTCGAACCGCGGATGCAGCGCCGAGAGCTTCACCGAGATCCCCGGCCGCGCCGGCAGCGCAGCGTTGCCGGCACTGCGGCCGATTGCGGTGATCGCATCGGCGTAAGACTGATAATAGCGTTCGGCATCCTCGGCGGTGCGGGCGCCTTCGCCGAGCATATCGTAAGAATATCGAGAGCCCTCGCGCGGCTGCGCCTGGGCGCGGGCGAGCGCGGCCTCGATGGTCTCGCCGAGGACGAAGTGATTGCCGATCAGCCGCATCGCCTGGCGCGTCGCGGCGCGCACCGCGGGCGCGCCGATCCGCTTCGTCAGGGCCGCCAGCGTGCCTTGCGGCGTCTCGCCGGCGTGGACGAGACGGGCCGATAGGCCGAGCGCCCAGGCCGAGGCATTCACCAGCACCGCATCGGACTTGATGCGATGTTGCGCGAAGTCGCCCTGGCCGAGCTTGTCCTCGATGAAAGCGTCCGCAGTCGCGGCATCCGGAACCCGCAACAGCGCCTCGGCCAGCACCATCAAAGCCAGGCCTTCCTTGGTCGACAGCGCGAACTCGCGCAGCATCGCCTCGACGCCGCCCAGGCCATGTTCGGAACCGCGGATCGCCGTGATCAGTTCGGTGGCGAGAGGGTCGATCTGAGCTTCACGATCGGGCGGCAGCGCGGCGGTCGTCAGCAGCTCGGCGGCCAGCGCAGCATCATCCGGCGCGTAAGCCGCGGTGAATTCGGCAAGCGGCGGGTCTGACGGCATGGCGGTCGGCTCCCGAAGCCAGATAGCTGTGGACGGCACGCATCAGTGCAGCCAGCAAATGCAGCGCCATCCAGGCTGCCATATTGGCACGGCCGGGGCCGGACGCTAGCTTCGCCTCCACCACAGGGAGGCTGGGAGCGGGGATGAGGGTGACGCGCGGCAAGTCCAACGCACGACGGTTCGGTGCGCTCGCGGCCGTAGCGCTGGCTGCCGCCTGGTTCGGTGCGCCGGCAAAGGCGGCCGAACTCAGCTCGCAGGTCTCGTATCTGTATAGTTCGGTGTCGATCTTCCCGCCGACCGCCAAGGGCATGACGGTGTGCTACGGCTTCGTCTGCCGCCGCCGCTACGAACTTGCGTTTTCAGCCGGCGATCGCGCCGCGCTGTCGCGGATCATGGCGTCCGGCAAGGTCTCGGCCGCGGCCGAACGCGCCGCGGTGCAGAAGGCGGTGGTGTGGCTCGACCGCCGTCTGGGTCCGGTGCTCGGCACCGACAAGCGGATTGCGCGCGCCGATTTCCGTTACTTCGACGACAAGCACAATTTCGATTGCTGGGACACCACTCGCAACACCACCAGCGTGCTGCTGGTGATGCAGGAGTGGGGCTTGTTCAAGTATCACAGCGTCGGCGATCCTAAGTATCGCGGCAATGTCCTGGTGCTGCAGACGCCGCACAACACCGCGGTGCTGACCGAGCGTGCCACCGGCGCGCAATGGGTGGTCGACATGTGGACCCGCGCCTATGCGCAGACGCCGGAAGTGATGCCGGTCGATCAGTGGGTCAAACTCGACTGAGATAATCGTTTGGTGCTTAGGCCGTCAGGCCAGCACCAGATCCTCGTTCAGCACGGCGGCAAGATCGCCGGCGCGTTCGACCACGCAGACCAGCATTGGTTCGGTGCGACCGCGGATTTCCAGCTCCAGCGTCGGCAGCGCCTGTTCGGACAGGCCGGCGGTGGCGCGGAGTTCGTCCGACAGCAGGGTCTCGCAGCCGAGCGACTTGGTCATGTCCTGCAGCCGCGATGCGACGTTGACGGAGTCGCCGAGCGCGGTGAACACCATGTTGTCGCGATAGCCGATCTCGCCGAGCACCACTTCGCCACCGTGGATGCCGATGCCGAAGCGAATCGGTTCCGGCAGATCGTGGCCGAGAAAACTATTCAGCTCGTCGATCGCGGCGGCGATCGTGCTGACGGCGCGGATCGCGTTGTGGCAGGCCTCGCGCGGCGCCTCGGTGAGGCCGAACAGCGCCAGCATGCCGTCGCCGACAAACTGATTGGGCTGGCCGCCGCAGGCGATCACGCTGCGCGACACCGCGCCGAGGAAACGGTTGACGATGAACACGGTGTCGAACGGCAGCCGGCTTTCGGCGAGCTTGGTCGAGCCGCGCATGTCGACGAACATGCTGACCAGATAGCGCTCCTCGCCGACCCGCGCCGCGCGCGCCGCCTTCCGTGCGGCGACGTTGCGCGGCTGAAACACCGGCACGAAGGCGAGGTCCTGCGTCGGCTTGAGCTGGCAGGCGAGGCGGATCGACGGATCGTCGCCGGTGCCGATCGAGGCGAGCACAAAGGCCTCGCGCGGTGACGGCGGCGGCAACGCGGCGGGATCGCCCAAGACGCGGATCCGGCAGGTCGAACAGCGGGCGCGGCCGCCGCAGGCGGAGGCGTGCGGGATGTTGTGGCGCTGGGTCGCTTCCAGCACGGTGAGGCCCTTCGGCACCCTGATGCTGTGCTCGCCGTCATAGGTGAGCCGGACCATGCCGCCGCGCCGTTCGATGATCGCGCGCACCGCGCGGGCGATCAGCGCGAGGGCGATCAGGCTGAGATAGAAGATCAGGAAGCCGTTGCCGATCGCTTCGAGCGTCTGCTGCTGTTCCGGCGTGCCGAGGTTGGCCGGCGCGAGATTATCGGCCTGCCATTGCGGCGAGGTTGCCTCGCGCGCCACCTCGCGTCCGCCCTGGTAGAAGCCGAGCAGCGCCAGCGTCGGGATCAGCACTGCGGCTGCGAGAAGCCACGGCATGGCGCGGCGGAACGCCGGCTTGATCCGCAGCCAGACGTAGAGGCCGATGCAGCCGTGGGTCCAGGCGATCAGCATCACCGCGACCATCAGCCAGGCCCGATACGACGGCGAAGCCACGAAGTAATTGTACAGCACCTGCGGATACAGCCGGTCCTGGTCGTACAGCACGTTGCCGAGCCGCATCACGATGACATGGCTGTAGATCATCAGCGGCACCGACAGCCCGAGTATGAGCTGCAGCGGCTCCAGCGTCTTCCAGCGGAACTGGCGGCGCTGATACAGCGCCCACAGCCCGAGCCCGGCATGCACCGTTACCGAGCCGTAGAACAGGATCGCGACCGGCAGGAACTGCCAGATCTCCAGGTGCCACATCACGCCGGCATGCAGAGCCGCCGGCGAGATGTTGCCGAGCGCATGGTTGAGGAAGTGGCTGAGCAGGTAGGTGAACAGCACCAACCCGCAGAACATCCGGACCTGTCGAACGCCGATGCGGCGAAGCCAGGCTTTCAGACCTTTGGGTTTGGCTTTCCGAGTCTTGGAGGAGCCGGCTGGGGCAGGAGACTGCTTCATCGATCAGTTGTCGAAGGAATAGCGGCCAGCGTCAACACGCTGTGTCCCCAGCCAATGCACTGCCGAACCTCTGCCGCAGGTGCCAGAGCGCCACTACTCGTCCTTCTCCCGCTTCTTCATCAGATCCTTGACCAGATCGCCGAGCTGCGGGCGGGGCAGGGCATCGAACGGGAGCGGGCGGGTGAGGTCGATGGCGGCGAGGCCGAGACGTGCGGTGAGCATGCCGTTGACGACGCCTTCGCCGAGTTTGGCCGACAGCCGCGAGGCGAGGCCGTGGCCGAGTACCGACTGCATCACGCTGTCGCTAAGCGCGATGCCGCCGGTGATGGCGAGGTGAGACACCGTCTGGCGCATCAGCTTGAACATGCCGAGCGCGCCGGGGCGGCCGCCATACAGCCGTGCGAGCTGGCCGATCAGCCGGGTCGCGGCGATCGCCACGAACAGCACGTCGATCAGTGCCTTCGGGCTGATCGCGGTCACCAGCGACACCCGCTGCGCGGCCTTCGAGATCAGCACCTTCGCTTCAAGGTCGAGCGGCGTCATCAGTTCGCGCTCGGCGAGGCGGATCAGGTCGGCGCCGTCGATGATGTCGTCGATATGCTTCTGCAACGTGGCGCGGCCATGGGCGAGCTGCGGGTTGGGATGTTCGAACTTCAGCAGCTCGCGGATGATGGCGCGGGCTTCGGCGCTGTTGTCGGTCTCCAGCACGCGGGCAGCGCGAGCGTGGAGCTGCTCGATCCGCGCCAGGCGGATCAGGCCGAAAGCCTCACGGCCGATGATGATCGCCAGCGAGCTGCCGGCCAGGATCGCCAGCACCATGCCGATGGTGCCGAGCGTCTGGCTCTGTGCGAACAGGTCCTCGACCAGCTTGCTGATCCACAGCCAGAACGCCAGCGACACCAGTCCGGTCGCGGCGCTCCAGAACACGGTGCCCCAGCGGAAGCCCTTCTTCGGGTTGATGACGCTCTTCGGCGCTTTCGGCGCCGAGATCGGCGGCTCGGCTTCGCGGGCGAGCTCGACCCTGGCGCGCGGCGGCGGGGGTGGCGGTGCGGCGCCGGCCGCAGACGCAGCAGGCTTGGCGTCCGCTTTCGCGGACGGCTTGGCCGTATAGCTGCCGCCGCCGTCATCGGAATCGATCAGCACCACGCTCGGGTCGCTGAGCTTGAAGGTCGCCGGCCGGCGAGGAGGAACCCGCTCGGTCATTGCAGTCGGTCTCCGATCAGGAACTGAAGCGCCCGGTCGAGGCGGATGTGAGGCAGCGCCGGACCGTCGGGATCATGGCTGTCGAGCCGTGGTGGGCGGAAGCGCAAAAAGCGGAAGTCGGCTTCCTGGTGCGAGCCGGCGGCGAGCCCGCGGAAGGTGTCCTCGCCGCGGAACAGGCCCTGCAGATTGGTCGGCAGGTCGCCCGGGAAGGTGGCGACCTCGGTTTCGCCGTCGAACACCTCGCCCTCGGCCATTTCGCCGGCGATCGGCGTGCCGACGATCGAGGGCAGCCGGTCGCGGCCGCGCTGGACCTGGGCCTCCCGGGTGGCGCGGACGGCGGCCATCGCCACCACGTCGACCTTGGCGCCGGCGAATTCGGCCCGTCGCATCGCCTGCTCGACCAGCTTGCGCAGGATCGCCTCCAGCCGGTCGTGGCTGGAATGATGCAGATGGTCGGCCTTGGTGGCCGCAAACAGGATCTTGTCGATCCGCGGCCGGAACACTGAGCTCAGCAGCGTCGAACGGCCGACCCGGAAGCATTCGAGGATGCCGGCCAGCGCGGCTTCGAGGTCCTGCAGCGCCTCGGGCCCGGCGTTGAAGGCCGACAGCGCGTCGGCCAGGACGATCTGGCGATCGAGCCGGGCGAAGTGATCGCGGAAGAACGGCCGCACCACGGCGTCCTTATAGGCTTCGAACCGGCGCCGCATCATCGCCCACAGCGAACCGTCCGGCGCGATGCCGCCGTCCGGCACGTCCAGCGGCGCGAAGGTCAGCGCCGGCGAACCGGCAAGATTGCCCGGCATCAGGAAGCGGCCCGGCGGCAGCAGGCTCATCGCGAACTGCTCGTCGCGGCAGGCGCGCAAGTAAGCGGTGAACAGCCGCGCCGCTTTCAGGGTTTCCTGCTCGTTCTCGCGTCCTTTGGGATCGAGCGTGGCGAGATGGGCGTGCCATTCGCGCGCCACCCGGGCTCGCGGGTCCTGCCGCGACAGCGCCAGGCTCTCGGCCGCCCAGCGCTCGTAGCTCTTGGTCAGCAGCGGCAGGTCGAGCAGCCATTCGCCCGGATAGTCGACGATGTCGAGCGTCAGCGTTTGCTCAGAGCCGTTCTTGCGCTGATAGTCGATCACCAGCCGCAACTCGCTGATGTCGACGGTCGAGCTCGGCCACTGCCGTTGCTCGATCAGCGTGGCGAGGAAGTTCTCATAGGCGAAGCGAGGCACCGCATCGTCCGGCTGCGGCGCCAGCCGCGCGGTGGCGATCCGCCCGGTCGACATCGATTCAAAGATTGGAAACCGGCCCCCCGGCACAACCCGTGCACGAGAGCGGTGATGAACACCGTCTTTCCCGCGCGCGACAGACCGGTGACGCCGAGCCGGATGGTCGGATTGAACAGGTTCTCGCTGTAGTCCTTGAGCGCCCGCGCCGAGAGCCACGCATCTTCGAGCAGATTGGAAAAATTGAAGGCCATGCGCCAAGGTTCAATCGTCAGAGTTGCCGGCGAAACTAGCCGGAAACCGCCGATTCGTGCGACAATCCGACCTGTACTGCCGGTCTTGGCTTTGCCGCCTTTCCGGCGGAAAATTCGTGCTCGATCGGACGGTGGCGGTGGCCGAGCGTGCCGCAGGATGTGTATCGCATCGCCGACCGGCGTCATGAATGCGCCAGATCAATTCGGATAAGGTGTTCGAGAACAGGGTGTTCGCTGCAGAATGACGATCTTCCGCCTCAAGCAAATCGTGTCGCATGCCAGGATCGACGCCAAAGGCGCGGTCCACTGGAACTACGATCGCGCCGAGCTGATCGCCGATGGCGTCGTGCATGTGCTGGGCCTCGTCGCCGGTTTGATCGCCGCGACCGCGCTGGTCACGCTGACCGGCGTGTTCGCATCCACGCCGACGATCGTCTCGGTATCGGTGTATGTTGCAGGGCTGCTGGCGATGCTCGGCCTGTCGGCCGCGTACAATCTCTGGCCGGTATCGCCGCGCAAATGGCTGCTGCGGCGGTTCGACCATTCGGCGATCTACATTCTGATCGCCGCAACGTACACACCGATCATCAGCCAGATCAAGGATCAGATGTTCGGCCTGGCGCTGCTCGCCGGCGTCTGGGGCGTGGCGGTGGTCGGCATCCTGCTCAAGCTGTTCAAGCCCGGTAAGTTCGACAAGCTGTCGGTCGGGCTTTACCTCGCGCTCGGCTGGAGCGGCATCATCGCCTATGACCAGGTGGTCGAGACGCTGCCGACCACGGCGATGTGGTTCCTGGCGATCGGCGGCCTGCTGTATACGCTCGGCGTGATCTTCCATGCATGGCGGCGGCTGCGGTTTCAGAACGCGATCTGGCACGCTTTCGTGCTGGTCGCCGCCGGCTGCCACTACGTCGCGGTGATGGATCTGGTGCTGGCGTAACGTAGCCGGAGCCGGATCTTTCCGATATGAACGCCCCCGCCAACAACAAGCGGGGGAAACAACCATGCAGATCGCGGGCAAAGTCGTCGTCGTCACCGGCGGCGCCAATGGAATCGGGCAGGCGCTGTGCGAGGCCTTTCACAAGGCCGGCGCCGCCAAGGTCGTGGTCGCCGACCTCGATCAGGCCCGCGCCGAGGCGGTCGCCGCATCGATCGGCGGCGCGGCGTTCAAATGCGACGTGGCCAGCGAGGCCGACATCAAGCACGTGATCGAGGAGACCGAGCGCCAGTTCGGGCCGATCGATCTGTTCTGCTCCAACGCCGGGATCGGCGGCGGCTTCGATCCGATGGCCGAGAATGCCGGCGGCTCTTCCGACGAGCCGTTCATGAAGAGCTGGATGATCCACGTGATGGCGCATGTCTACGCCGCGCGGCATCTGGTGCCGCGCTACAAGGCGCGCGGCGGCGGTTATTTCCTCAACACCATCTCGGCGGCGGGGCTGCTGTCGCAGGTCGGCAGCCCGGCCTATTCGGCCACCAAGCACGGCGCGGTCGGCTTTGCTGAAAGCCTCGCCATCGCCCACAAGGCGCACAACATCCGCGTCTCGATCCTGTGCCCGCAGGGCGTCGACACCAACATGCTGCGCTCGATCCCGAAGGGGCCGCAATCGGCCGACGGTGATCTCTCCGCCGAGCAGGTGGCCAAGGATGCGCTGCAGGGCATCGAACAGGAAACCTTCCTGATCCTGCCGCACCCGCAAGTGATCGACTACATGCGCAAAAAGACCGAGAACTACGACCGCTGGATCGGCGGCATGGCGAAGATCCAGGCCAAGCTGCGCGAGACCTTCGGCGGCAAGGCTTAGTCCGTATCGTTTGTCTTCTCGGCGCCCTGTCGTTTGGCATCTGCTTCAGTATGTCACAGCGGCGCGGAGAAACGGATCGCCCACTCGGCGTTCCGTCTGTACAGGCGCACACTGCGGCGTCTGTTATGCGATCGCACCGTCGTCCGGGGGGCGATTCTTATTATCGGCAGCCAACGGAGAACTTGATGTCAGATCATTCCCATCGCCGGCCAAGCTGGGTGGCGCGCAGCCTCGCGGCGATCGCCCTCACCAGCATCTATTGCTTCAGCTTCGTCGGCGCCGCGGCGGTGGTCTCAGGCGTGACCAGTACTCAAGCGCATGCCCAGCGCGGGCGTGGACGCGGCTATGGCGGCCGGGGCTATAGCGGTCGGGGCCGCGGCCGCGGTCGCGGCTGGGAACGTGGACGGGGCCGCGGCGGGTATTACGGTCGCTGCGTCGTCAACGCCGCCGGCGTCCGAATCTGCCTGTAACGGTCAGGCTGCCCGCACGATCTCGCGGACGTGGTCGAGCGTTTGCTCGATCATGTCCGCGCTGACGTCGAGATGCGTGCAGGCGCGGATCCGGCCTTCCATCATCGCCAGCACGACGCCGCGCCGGCGGAGCTGTGCGACCATCTCGGTGCCGGAGACGCCCGCGCCGTCCGGCTTGAAGAACACCAGATTGGTCTGCGGCGTCTGCACCTCGATGCCGTCGATCTGCGCCAGCCCTGATGCGAGGCGACGCGCGTTGGCGTGATCATCGGCAAGGCGATCGACCTGGTGATCGAGCGCGTACAGACACGCCGCGGCGATCACGCCGGACTGCCGCATCGCGCCGCCAAGCCGCTGCTTCCAACGCCACACTTCATCGATGAAGTCGCGGGGGCCGGCCAGCACCGCGCCGACTGGCGCACCAAGTCCCTTGCTGAAATCGATCCACGCCGAATCCCAGCCCTTGGTCATCTCCTTGGCGCTGATACCTGTGGCGACCACCGCATTCATCAGCCGCGCGCCGTCGATATGCGTCCACAGCCCGGCGTCCTTGCCGGCCGCGGCGACCGCATCGAGCGTGGCCTGCGGCCAGATCGTGCCGCCGCCGATATTGGCGGTCTGCTCGGCGCTGACCATCACCTGCGGAGGTTCGTAGCGGGTCCTCGGATGCAGCGCGGCGCGGAACGCCTCCAGCGAGAACTGGCCGTCGTCGCCGTCCAGGCCCGTGATCTGAAAGCCGCCGAGCGCGGCGTGCGCGCCACCTTCACGCGACAGGATGTGGGCGGTGCGATGCGCGATGATCTCGTCGCCGGGCCGGCAGGTCGCGAGCGTGGTCGTGACGTTGCACATCGTGCCCGAGGGTAGGAACACGGCTGCCTGCTTGCCGAGCAGCCCCGCGACGCGCTCCTGCAACCGGTTGGTGGTCGGATCATCGCCGGTCTGTTCGTCGCCGACCTCGGTGCGCGCCATCGCCTCGCGCATCGCCGGCGTGGGGCGCGTCTGGGTGTCGGAAAGCAGATTGATCCGTACCGGCGGCGCGTTGGGATCGGGTTGGGGAGGGATGTAAGCCATGCCCGAGGCTAACACGCCGGGCGCGGAGCGGAAGGGATCTGTCCGGACACGATCAGGTCAGCGGGATGTGATTGGTACCATCCCGAGAACGTCATTCCGGGGCGCTCACGAAGTGAGCGAACCCGGAATCTCGCAGTGAACGGATGCGGCCTTGCCGCGCAGGCGGTGAACTTCCCTTCGCAACATCCTCGAGATTCCTGTATCTGCGAGGTGCTGGTGCATAGTCAGCACGACGGAGGCCGCTCGGTAGATTCCCGGCCGATCATCTCGCCGTAACCCGGTGCGGGCGCCTCTGTCGGTGTTGCTTGATCGAACAGTCGCACGGGCATTGCCGTTGCGGTGATCGCCCGCATACAGGACCGATGCCCATGACGATTGCAGTGCCGCTTGCGGTTGCGGCCGGCGTCGATGCCGGCCAACGTTTCCTCGATGTCGCGCTGGCTCCGTCGGGCCAGACCTTCCGGATGCCTAATCTGGCCGATGGCATCGCCGAGATCATCGCCCGCCTCGAACGCTCCGGCGTCAGGCGGGTGGTTCTGGAGGCGATCGGTCCCTATGCCGAACCGCTGGTCAAAGCGCTTTCGGTCGCCGGCTTCGAAGTCGGCATCGTCAATCCGCGCCGGATCAAGGCGTTCCGCGAGGCCGAAGGCGGTCGCGCCAAGACCGACAGGCTGGACGCGCGACTGATTGCGCGCTTCGCTCTCACTATGCCCGAGACCCTGCGCCCCCTGCCCCTGCCGACCGACACCCAACTCGAGCTGAAGGCGTTGTCGCTCCGACGCCGCCAGCTCACCGAGATGATCGCGATGGAGAAGACCCGGATGAAGCAGGTCCGCGGCACGCTCCTGCTCGATAGTCATCGGGCCGCGATCGCCGCGTTGTCGGCGCAGTGCCAAGCCATCGAGGCCGAACTCGCCAGGCGCATCGGCGACGACGCCGAACTCCGCCGCGTCCTTCACATCCTCAAATCGATCCCCGGCATCGGCGAACGGGTGGCTACGCTCCTCATCACCGACCTACCCGAACTCGGCCAGCGCGATCGCAAGGCCATCGCCAGCCTCGCAGGGCTCGCGCCCCACGTCAGCCAATCCGGCGCAGCGCCGCCTCGCGCCGCCATCGCCGGCGGACGTCCTTGCGTTCGCGCCGCCCTCTACATGGCCGCCCTGGTCGCCGCCCGCCACCACCCCAAGCTCCGCGACGACTACAACGCCCTTCGCCTGCAAGGAAAACCCGGAAAGGTCGCGCTCATCGCAATCGCCCGAAAACTGCTCGTCACAGCCAACGCACTCGTCAAAGCCGACACGCCATATCAAGGTAAGACCCTTGACACATGAGACAGTCGCCGGGTTCGCGCTTCGCGCGCCCCGGAATGACGAAGAGCCTTTGGAATACGCCGCGCAAACAAAAAGGCCCCGGCGAACCGGGGCCTTGATGCATCGGACTGAGCAGCAATCAGTACGAAGAAATTAGCGCGAATAGAATTCGACGATCAGATGCGGCTCCATCTGCACCGCGAACGGCACGTCGGAGAGAGCCGGGATGCGCGCGAACTTCGCGGTCATCTTGTTGTGGTCGACTTCGATGTAGTCCGGCACGTCGCGCTCGGCGAGCTGGCTGGCTTCGAGCACGAAGGCGAGCTGCTTCGAGGCTTCCTTGACCTCGATCACGTCACCGACCCGCACCTTGTAGCTCGGGATGTTGACGCGCTTGCCGTTGACCTTGATGTGGCCGTGATTGATGAACTGGCGGGCCGCGAACATCGTCGACACGAACTTGGCGCGGTACACCACGGCGTCGAGACGGCGCTCGAGCAGGCCGATCAGGTTCTCGCCAGAGTCGCCCTTCAGACGGGTCGCCTCGACGTAGATGGCGTGGAACTGACGCTCGGAAATGTTGGCGTAGTAGCCCTTCAGCTTCTGCTTGGCGCGCAGCTGGACGCCGAAGTCGGACAGCTTGCCCTTGCGGCGCTGGCCGTGCTGGCCGGGGCCGTATTCGCGGCGGTTGACCGGGCTCTTCGGACGGCCCCAGATGTTCTGGCCCATCCGGCGGTCGATTTTATACTTAGCTTCAGCGCGCTTTGTCATCGCGTCCTCTAGGGTTTGAGTTGTGAGGAAACGCGCCCTCCTGTGCATGGGGAAAAATCCCCTGCCGACAGGTCCGTCCTTAAAGCATAAGGGGAGGACCACGGGTCGCGAAACGCAACGCGGGCCGAAACCGGCCCGCGAGCGGGGGCTTTCTAGGGGGAAAGCCCTGGGATGTCAATTCGGGCCAGGCAGGCCGATGCGCGCTCAGGCGGCTTCGAGGGTCTGCTCATAAGCTCGCAGCCGCTGGGCGAGCGGCGCGGCCAGCGGCCGGTCGCCGGCGGCCAGCGCGGTATTGGCGAGGCGCACCGCCTCGGCTTCGACAGCGGCCTCCCGGCTCAGCTTCTGCTGCGCATACAGCCATCGCGCCACTGTGGCCCAGTCCCACAGCGGGCTGTCCGAGGTTACCCGGACGCTGGGCGCGGGAAAATCGCGGCTGCGCTGGCCCTTCGCGTATTGGGTCAGGGCAGCCCGGGTGAGACCGCAGCGCGCCGCAATGTCGGAAAGGTTGACCAGCGGGTCCGGCTCGATCCGCTCGACTTTGGCGCCTGCACTCTCGACCGCCGCGACCGCCGAAGCGATCGCATCGCCGATCGACTCTGCCTCGCGCGCGAAGTCCAGCACGATGTGGCCCTTCTGAAACGCGATGGCGGCGTCGTCGCATCCGGCGTTGAAGAACCGGTCGGCGAAGTCTTCGGCCGCCGGGGAGAGACCGGAGGCAACGATACTGAATTCATAGGTCTTCACTATCATCCTCCTGCTTGGCGTGGGGACAGCGTGCGATCTGGCGCAGCAGTTGCCGCGCATGGTTCTCGGGATTGCGCGGCGTCGACCAGATGAACAGCACACAGCCGTCGCGATCGTGATGTGGACACAGCAGTCGGCCCCACGCATGGCCGCCGACTTTGCTCCATCTCCAGCCCAACGCTTCGGCGTGGCTGACCGCCGCCTCGATTTCCTTGTTCGGATGGCACGGCCGCTTTGCCATCGTGACGCCCGCGCTGGACGAGTGTTAACATATGTCAACAGGCTTGCGGATTCAAGGCCGGGCTGCGGCCCGAAGTGCCCGGGCTGGGCGGTCCAGGTGCTCGATCTCGGCCGCGATCGTGGTGTTCAGCACCTGTTCGAGCCGGGTCGTCAGCCGCGCAATCGGGGCGGCGTCGATCACACGGTGGTCGAACCGGACGATCACCTCCAGGCGGCCGTCGTCGGCGAGTCGGCCGTAGCTCAGGATGTAGGGACCGGGGCTGACCGGATAGAGGTCGCCCGGACCGAAGGCCGACACCGAGGACAGTCCGAAGCTGCCGAAGAAGTTCGCCCGCGGCCGGTCCAGCGACATCCCGGCCCACCAGGCGATCCGCCGCAGCGGCCACGGCATCCGGCTTATCCGCAGCAGCTTGCGGAACATCGGCACGCTGTCGATGGGCGCGGTGCTGGCGCTGCGGATGATCGCGTCGACCTCGGGCAGCGGCAGCGTGTCGGCAGCAGTCACCTTCTGCATCAGCACGCAATCTTCGCCGTCGATGCGACGGGCGACCGCGATCATGCCGACGCTCTTCGGCACCTCGAAGAAGTGCGGCCACGGGAAGTCGATATACAGCGTGCGCAGCACCGGCTCGTCGCGGGCGACCAGGCTGAATGCCTTGGCGAAGATCGCGGCGAAGCCTGGCGGCGATGCCGCGGCAGCCCGGGCTCGCGCCAGCGGGCCAAGATGCAACGTGCGCCGATAGCTGATCAGCGGCACGCCCTGCGAGGCGTGCATCAGATCAGCAATCAACCTGCGCGGCGCCGAGATCCGACGTGTTTTGCCCCGCATTACTTGGCGGGTGTTGCGAGCGGCTTGGTCTTGTCGACCACCCACACCGCCATCACCTTGGCGCCCTTGTCGCCGTGCACCTTGGCATCGTGCACCACGCCGGCCGGGATCACGTAGGAATCGCCGGCCTTGAGGTGCTTGTCGGGTTCGCCGTCGATGCTCATCACTGCTTCGCCCTCGAGCAGATAACCGGTCTCGATGCCGGGATGGGTGTGCCGGCCGATATTGCCGCCCGGCGGCAGCTCGGCGAGACCGCTGACGGTGACATAGCCGTCGGGAAATTCAATCTTCTGCAGCGGCGTGCGCTTGATGCCGCTCTGCTGCGCGACGGCAGCGCCCGCAGCAGCTACCACGGCGCATGCGACCAGGATGTGACGCAAGGTTTTGATTGTCATTGGGGCTCCTCCGGGGCGCAAAGCTAGCAGCGTCCCGGCAGGCGGAAAAGCGCTCAGGCCGGAACGCGGCCGCCGAAATACGGCGCCAGCGCCGCGCTCGCCCGAGGATGGCGGCCCGAGGTGAAGATCATCTCGGCGCCCGGCGTGGGCGCGTGGCCGGTGGCCGGGCCGAGCAGGGTGACGACGCGGCGGGCGATTGCCGGGGCCGGATCGATCCAATCGACCGGCCAGGGCGCCAGCCGGACCAGCCGGTCGAGCAACAGGGGATAATGTGTGCAGGCCAACACCACCGCATCGGTGCGGCCGCGTTTGGCGTCGGCTTCGACGAAACACGGCGCGATCTCGGCGCGGATCGCGGCGTCGGTCACTTCGCCGCCGCCGAGCGCGGTTTCGGCCAGGGTGGCGAGCCGGATCGATCCGACCAGCGACACCTCGCAGCCTTGGGCAAAATCGCGGATCAGCGCGCGGGTGTATTCGAGCCGTACCGTCGCTGAGGTGCCGAGCACCGAGACACGCTTGGTGCGGGAGCCTGCGCAGGCCGGCTTGATCGCCGGCACGGTGCCGACGAACGGCACCCGGTAGCGGGCCCGCAGCGGCGCCAACGTCATGGTCGAGGCGGTGTTGCAAGCGATCACGACGAGGTCCGGCGCATGCGCCGCGATCAGCTCGCCCATCAGCGGCACGACGCGGCCGATCACCGCCTCTTCACTGCGCTGCCCGTAGGGGAAGAACGCGTCGTCGCCGACATAGACGTAGTGCGCGTCGGGGCGGGCGCGGACCACTTCGCGCAGCACCGTCAGGCCGCCGAGGCCCGAATCGAACACCAGGATTGTGGGGAGCGAGGTCACGGCGGCGACCATACCCGATCTTGGTTAGCTTTCGGTTGTCGATCGCGCGATGCAGCCCTGCGGAGACGGCAAAGCCACCGGCTCAGTGGCTGTCGGCGACCTCGGTCGGCGGCACCTTGCGCTTGACCCGCTTGATGGTGCCCGAGAACGTAAACAGCGGCCGCTCGCCACTCTTGAGGATGCCGCGCACGAAGATCAGCGACTTGCCGGCCCGGGTGACTTCGCCGGTCGCTTCGATCAGCTCGCCCTCGAATGCCGCATCGAGAAATTCGGCGCCGAATGCCACCGTCACGCCCGGTCCCTGCAATTCGCGCACAGCGATCGCGAACAGGCAGTAGTCGGCGAAGGTCATGAAGCAGCCGCCGTGCACCGCCTTCATGCCGTTGAGGTGCTTCTTCTCGACCCGGAAGGCGCAGCGGACGCGGCCGTCCTCATCGATCCGATGCCAGAACGGCCCGTTGTGCGATTCGAAAGTGTCCCGCGTCCACGTCCGCCATCCGGCGAACTCACCTTCGGTTGCGGTGAAAAGGTCCGGGCGACTGGGACGTGTCGGTTCGACGGTGGTGGTCAAGGGGCGTTATCCTTTGGTCTATCGTTTGGTCCATAAAACTGATGCCGCGCTGCAATGCAAATCCACAAATCTAATTGACACTGCGCAATTGGCAGGCAGGTCGCCGCTGTATACCCTCCCGGGCCGCAAAACCGGCCGCGTAAGGGAGAATAGAATGAGCGACCAGATCAAGTATGTGCTGGACGAGGAGAACATCCCGAAGTCCTGGTACAATCTCAACGCCGACTTCCCGACGCCGATGCCGCCGGTCCTTCATCCGGGCACGCATCAGCCGGTCGGCCCGAGCGATCTGGAGCCGCTGTTTCCGATGGAGCTGATCCTCCAGGAGGTCGCGACCGAGCGCTACATCGAGATTCCCGAGCCGGTCCGCGACGTATTCCGGATGTGGCGCCCTGCGCCGCTGATCCGTGCGCGCCGCCTCGAGCAAGCGCTCGGCACCCCGGCGAAGATCTACTTCAAGTACGAAGGCGTTTCGCCGGCCGGCTCGCACAAGCCGAACACCGCGGTGCCGCAGGCCTGGTACAACAAGCAGGCCGGCATCAAGAAGCTGTCGACCGAAACTGGCGCCGGGCAGTGGGGCTCGTCGCTGGCGTTCGCCGGCTCGCTGTTCGGGCTCGACGTCCTCGTCTTCCAGGTCCGTGTGTCGTACGACCAGAAGCCGTATCGCCGCGCGCTGATGGAGACCTACGGCGCCCGCTGCATCGCGTCGCCGTCGAACGAGACCGACTCCGGCCGCGCCATTCTGGAGAAAAATCCGAACAGCCCAGGTTCGCTCGGCATCGCGATCTCCGAAGCGGTGGAAGTCGCCGCCAAGAACCCGGACATCAAGTACGCGCTGGGTTCGGTGCTCAACCACGTGATGCTGCACCAGACCATCATCGGCGAAGAAGCCATCAAGCAGTTCGAAATGGCGGGCGATGACCCGGACGTGGTGATCGGCTGCGCCGGCGGCGGTTCGAACTTCGCCGGCCTTGCCTTCCCGTTCCTCGGCCTGCAGCTCCGCGGCGGGCGCAAGCGGCGCATCATCGCGGTCGAGCCGGCGGCGTGCCCGACCCTGACCCGCGGCACTTACGCTTACGACTTCGGCGACACCGCGCATCTCACTCCGCTGGTGAAGATGCACACGCTCGGCTCGACCTTCATGCCGCCGGGCTTCCACGCCGGTGGCCTGCGCTATCACGGCATGAGCGGGATGGTGTCGCACGCCTACGAACTCGGCCTGATCGAAGCGCGCGCCTACAAGCAGGTCGGCTGCTTCGAAGCCGGCGTGCAGTTCGCCCGCACCGAAGGCATCGTGCCGGCGCCGGAATCGACCCACGCCGTCCGCTGCGCGATCGATGAGGCGCTGCGCTGCAAGGAGGAGGGCAAGTCGGAAACGATCCTGTTCAACCTCTCCGGCCACGGCCATTTCGACATGCAGGCCTACATCAACTACTTCGAAGGCAAGCTGGTCGACCAGGACTACGACGAAGCCGACCTCGCCACCGCGCTGGCCGGCCTGCCGGCGGTCGCCGCCTGAGCAGCACGGGCGTCCTCCTCGGACGCCCCATCCAAGAACGACGTCATGCCCGGGCTTGACCCAGGCATCCACGTTTTCGGGCACGGTGCCCGCGGCCGTGGATGGCCGGGACGAGCCCGGCCATGACGGATCGGGCAAGATCCTTTGCCAGATCAACGGGTTCGCAGCGATCGCCGGCACCGAGCGCCATCCCCAGGCGTGCAGAAAAACCTTTCCCCTTTGGGCCGTTCTTTCTACATAACAGCGGTCCGCGCCGGCCCCTCCGGCGTGCCGAGGAATGCTGCCCTATGTCCGCTCCCGAGCCGAAGATCACCCCGGAATTGATCGCCAGCCATGGCCTCAAGCCGGACGAATATCAGCGCATTCTCGACCTGATCGGGCGTGAGCCGACCTTCACCGAGCTCGGCATCTTCTCGGCGATGTGGAACGAGCACTGCTCGTACAAATCCTCGCGCATCCACCTCAAGGGGCTGCCCACCAAGGCGCCGTGGGTGCTGCAGGGCCCGGGCGAGAACGCCGGCGTGATCGACATCGGCGACAATCAGGCGGTGGTCTTCAAGATGGAGAGCCACAACCATCCGAGCTACATCGAGCCGTATCAGGGCGCGACCACCGGCGTCGGCGGCATCCTGCGCGACGTCTTCACCATGGGCGCGCGGCCGATCGCCTGCCTCAATGCGTTGAGCTTCGGCGATCCGAGCCATCCCAAGACCCGGCACCTGGTGTCCGGCGTGGTTGCCGGTGTCGGCGGCTACGGCAACTCGTTCGGCGTGCCGACCGTCGGCGGCCAGACCCGGTTCCACACCCGCTACGACGGCAACATCCTGGTCAACGCGATGGCGGTCGGCCTGGCGGATGCCGACAAGATCTTCCTCGCCGCGGCGTCCGGCGTCGGCATGCCGATCGTCTATCTCGGCTCCAAGACCGGCCGTGACGGCATGGGCGGCGCCACCATGGCGTCGGCGGAGTTCGACGAGGGTTCGGAGGAGAAGCGCCCGACCGTGCAGGTCGGCGACCCCTTCGCCGAGAAGCTGCTGCTCGAGGCCTGCCTCGAGATCATGGCCAAGGACTGCGTCATCGCCATCCAGGACATGGGCGCGGCCGGCCTGACCTGTTCGGCGGTCGAGATGGGCGCCAAGGGCGACCTCGGCGTCGAGCTCGATCTCGACGCGGTGCCGACCCGCGAGACCGGCATGACCGCCTACGAGATGATGCTCTCCGAAAGCCAGGAGCGCATGCTCATGGTGCTGAAGCCGGAGAAGGAAAAGGAAGCCGAAGAGATCTTCAAGAAGTGGGGCCTCGACTTCGCGATCGTCGGCTACACCACGCCGACCAAGCGCTTCGTGGTCAAGCATGGCGGGCAGGTCAAGGCCGACCTGCCGATCAAGGAGCTCGGCGACGAGGCGCCGCTCTATGATCGTCCGTGGGTGGAGTCGCCGAAGCTACCGGTGATCCACGCCCGCGACATCAACGCGCCGATGGGCGCGGCCGAAGCGCTGGAGAAGCTGCTGGCGACGCCGGATCTGTGCAGCAAGCGCTGGGTGTGGGAGCAGTACGATCACGTCATCGGCGGCAACACCGTGCAGCGTCCGGGTGGCGACGCCGCGGTGGTCCGCATCGAGGACGGCCCGAAGGGCCTCGCGCTCACCGTCGACGTCACGCCGCGCTACTGCGAGGCCGATCCGTTCGAGGGCGGTAAGCAGGCGGTCGCCGAAGCCTATCGCAACATCACCGCGGTCGGCGGCAAGCCGCTGGCGATCACCGACAACCTCAATTTCGGCAATCCTGAGCGGCCCGAGATCATGGGCCAGCTGGTCGGCTGCCTGAAGGGCATCTCGGAAGCCTGCATCGTGCTCGACTCGCCGATCGTCTCCGGCAACGTCTCGCTCTACAATGAGACCTCGGGCCGCGGCATCCTGCCGACCCCGTCGATCGGCGGCGTCGGTGTGCTCGACGACTTCACCAAATCGGCGACGCTCGCCTTCAAGGCCGAAGGCGAAGCGATCCTGCTGATCGGCGACACCAAGGGTTGGCTCGGCCAGTCGGTGTACTTGCGCGACATCTGTGGCCGCGAAGAAGGCGCGCCGCCGCCGGTCGATCTTGCGGTCGAGAAGCGCCACGGCGATGTGGTCCGCGGCATGATCCACGCCGGCACCGCGACCGCCGTGCACGACCTGTCCGACGGCGGCCTCCTGGTCGCGCTCGCCGAGATGGCGATCGCCGGCAATATCGGCGCCTCTCTCGACGCGCCGCCGGCCGAGATCGTGTCGCACGCTTGGTGGTTCGGTGAGGACCAGGCGCGCTATCTGGTCACGGTGAAGGAAGCCGATCTGCTCGCGGTGAAGACCAAGCTGAAGACGATCGGCGTGCCCTGCGCCCAGATCGGCGTCACCGGCGGCCACGCGCTGAAGATCGAAGGCGAACGCAGCGTCGACATCAAAGCGCTGCGCCACGCCCACGAGCACTGGCTGCCGGACTATATGGGCGGGAAGGCGTAGTCCCGCAGGAGTATGGAGGCTCAACTTTAGATCGTGGTGTATCTTCAATTCTTTACAACCAATTCTTGGTCCTGCATGCTCAACCGCATAAAGATTTGGTTGGGGGATCATTGTGAGTTGGTTGACTAAGGTACTAGGGGTTTCACAGGTTACTAGTAGCCGCATCGAAGACGGCGCAGAGAAGCTCAAGGCGGTAGCAGAGCTATCGGAACAAGGAGTTGACAAGTTCGGCACCGTAACCGAGTTCGTCGTGAACGCTGCCGACAAGCTGTTGCATTCCAGCGCGAGTACCCTGTTTGATGCAATTGAGGTAGCCGTTCCTTGGGTCGAAACTGCTGCTGAAATCACTGGTGACGCGATACCGCCGGTTAAGGCGGCACTCAAAATTGTTGGTCTCCTAACGAAAGAGACCGATCCACGGGCGCTCGGATTGCTCGCATTCTCTTTGGCATATCAATCCGCACTTGAAGAAGCTGCTCTTTCGCTTAAGGATTCTGACGAATTTAAGAGCAGTAGCGCTGGCAAACTAAAGAAACGATTGCTTCGTGAATTGCCTACGGGCTCAAAAGAATCACTCGAAGATTTTGAAGGTTTTAACCTAAGCAACTGCCTTGGTCACAAGCTCACACGGCAAGCGGATGCCTTGCTCGAGAAGTTCGCAGAAGCTGCGGGATGGCCTGCGAATATGCGAAGGTTGCTTGTTGAAAAGGTGCATACTAGGTTTTCAACCACGTTCCGCGCCATCATTTCAGATGGTCGGACTAAGGATAAGTTTGATCCTCTATTTCGCTTCATGAACGTTGAGGCTAGCTATTCGAGTACGTTCGAAGCGATTGCGGCCCATATCGAATATCAACTCTGGCGTTTCAATGAGGCACCAGTCTTAGGTGCACGAAACTCAACTACTGAGCTGAAGATGATTCAATGTCCTCTAAAGGACATATATGTCCCGTTGGACTGCGGCGCCCTCCGTTGGGGCGATATCGTTCAGCTTCAAAAGGCCGATGAGGGAGAAGAGCGAAAGAAAAGTCCATTTGACGAATCGGTGGGCGGGCGTTTTCCGATTGTCAAACATATCATTGAGCTTATTGGTGCCAAAGGCTTTAGAGAAGCTATTGTTGTTCAAGGGGTCGCAGGAGCGGGGAAATCAGCATTCACGCTGAATCTCTGCGTTGAACTAAGGCAGTCTGGGTTGCGCCCTATCCGCATTCGAATGCGTGATCTTTCGCTAGATCCCCGTATTCCTTTGCTCGACGATTTGGCGCAGGCGATTGCGCAGAATAGCGGCGATGAAGCATTTGACGAGGCAAGACAATGGCCACGATTCATTGCGTCAAAAATCGAGCTCCCGACGATCTTCGATGAGTCTGTACCTTTCGGCGAGACGGAAATTTGTCCATACGTGCTGATTTTCGACGGGTGGGATGAAATAAGTGTCTCCGCGAGTGAAGGGTTCCGGCAGAGGATTGAAGAGACGCTTCGAGCAATTCGTCGGGAGTTTCTCGGCAATAGGCCTCGTCCAATTCGTGTAATATTAACAGGTAGGCCATCGCTAGACGTTGAAGAGAGTCGTTTTCTTCAATCAGAGACGTCCATTTTAACAATTAGGCCATTTACGCCAGACCAGTTGAGGTTTTTCTATACGAACTTACTTGCCTATCGTTCGAAAAATGAGGTGGGTGGGCGTCAGCGGCTACTTGAGCGAATAGAGGCGCTGGTTCAGCACGGAAATGAAGGCTCTACGTCGAAAGGGGCAGGGCTGGGTATTATGGGGCTTCCCCTTCTGGCGATGCTCGCAATTTGGCTTTCAATCAACGACGATTGGGCGCCCGAGGCGGTCGGTAACGATGAGACTACGCTCTATCGTCGGTTGGTCGACATGACGTGTAAGCACGGTGGGAATGTCGAAGAACTTTCGGCGACCGCACCAAGAATAGTTGGCGATAAGCTGCGAGAGTTGCTCCGCAGGACTGCCGCAGCAATGACCATGCGCGGAACTGAGCATGTCTCGTATTTGGAACTTGAGCGCCGTCTGAAAGATGCCGGTGTCCCCGCACGTGACGACGCTATTAAAGACGTTATGAAGAACAATCCCATAGCTAATCTAATGATTAGCTTCTTCTTCAACGTTGGCTCTCGTGAGCACGGCTGTGAGTTCATTCATAAGACATTCCGTGAGTACCTATTCGCCGAGTGCGTCGTTGAAACGTTGAAGGGAATCGGTCTGGAGTTGAAACCCCGACCTTCGCGTGCGCCGTATTGGAAGGACTTTGGCTCTGATGATCCGCGATTTCATGCCGTCCAACGGCTACTTCCGTTGTTGGCGGCCCAGTGGCTTACTCCCGAAGTTTCGCGGCACCTTCATGCTTTGCTAAGATGGGAAATTGTGCGCTCGACGAACGATCCGATCCAAGTCCCTTCACGGCTTGCGGATGAAACACGGGTCATTCATGAGTCGGTGTGGCTCGAAATCCGAGATTTTCTCGCAGAGCTTTGGGATTGGTGGGGTGAGGGCGTTCATCTAAGGCCGCAACCGTTTATTTGCGATGATACGTCCTCCCTTGACTACAAGGAGGTGTTTGCTTCGAGGCTCATAAAGAAAATCGCGCCAACAGACTTGCCTCGCGATAAGTTGCCGGAACCAATCAGAACAACAACGATTGATGCTCATCTGGGGGATGCTCTGTTCCAAATCAACTGTACAGTGCATTTTGCGATCAACAAGAAATTGGGGTGGTTGGATCAGCATCCGACGAAGGACCTGTCCGAAGTGAGCTTGAATCCAAGTGAACTTTGGAGAGGCGCGATCCAAAGGTCGGGTCATCGATATCAGACGTCGATTAGCAGAAATGATAAAGAGTTTGTCGTGTTTTCACCCGACAGTCCCGATGGCAAGAATGGCTACATGCGTCAGTACTGCGCACGAATCAATTCGGCCGGGTGGCGACCCATGGGGCAATTCCCCGCGGGGTTGGATATGAGTGGAGTTGATCTCGAGTCCGTCGTTCTTGACCGGCTTTCTATGGGCATGGAATGGCCGGTCTCTTTTCGGTATGCAAGAATCGCCGACGCTGAATTTAACCAATGCCATTTTGGTCGTGCAGCAGATTTTGAGTTCTGTTTTGGCACAAGGCTCCAATGTCATTTGGTGGCTGGTGGAGAAACCAAATTCAAGGGTGCGGATTTGACCGATGCTGTATTTCGATATGCATTGTTATGGCGTGCAGATTTTGCTCACTCTAAGGTGCAAGGCGCGACTTTCGCCGGAGGAACGCTGCAGTCAGTTGATAGGGAGCAGCTCAAAGCGGCGGATCTTACCGCCGTTAGATTTGAAGGGGTGCTCGGAGATGTCGCAAGAAGGGGGGTAAGGAAACCAAAGAGAAAGATTGACTCGACGCGTCAACATGGAGTGGCCCCGTCTATTTGAGCAATGGATCGAGGGCTGGCGGCCAGAACTTTTAGATCGCGGGCTGTATGGCGCATGACCGTCGTCGCTGTTGACGAACTGCTTTGGTCATACGCGGTGAATTCTATCATGCTGGGTCGACGTCACGCCGCGTACTGCGAGGCCGATCCGTTCGAGGGCGGTAAGCAGGCGGTCGCCGAAGCCTATCGCAACATCACCGCGGTCGGCGGCAAGCCGCTGGCGATCACCGACAACCTCAATTTCGGCAATCCGGAGCGGCCCGAGATCATGGGGCAACTGGTCGGTTGCCTGAAGGGCATCTCCGAAGCCTGCATCGCCCTCGACTCGCCGATCGTCTCCGGCAACGTCTCGCTCTACAACGAGACCTCCGGCCGCGGCATCCTGTCGACCCCGTCGATCGGCGGCGTCGGCGTGCTCGACGACTTCACCAAATCGGCGACGCTGGCGTTCAAGGCTGAAGGCGAGGCGATCCTGCTGATCGGCGAGACCAAAGGGTGGCTCGGCCAGTCGGTGTACTTGCGCGACATCTGCGGCCGCGAAGAAGGCGCGCCGCCGCCGGTCGATCTTGCGGTCGAGAAGCGCCACGGCAATGTGGTCCGCGGCATGATCCACGCCGGCACCGCGACCGCCGTGCACGACCTGTCCGACGGCGGCCTCCTGGTCGCGTTGGCCGAAATGGCGATCGCCGGCAACATCGGCGCCGCGCTCGACGCGCCGCCGGCCGAGATCGTGTCGCACGCCTGGTGGTTCGGTGAGGACCAGGCGCGCTATCTGGTCACGGTGAAGGAAGCCGACCTGCTCGCGGTGAAGACCAAGCTGAAGACGATCGGCGTGCCCTGCACCCAGATCGGCGTCACCGGCGGCCACGCGCTGAAGATCGAAGGCGAACGCACCGTCGACATCAAGGCGCTGCGTCACGCCCACGAGCACTGGCTGCCGGACTATATGGGCGGGAAGGCGTAGCCGCCTTAGGTCTCTCCATCGTCATTCCGGGATGCGCTGCGTGGCAGCGCAGGCCCGGAATCCATAGCCCCTGCACTCGCGGATGAGCACGGCGGATGACGCCGTGCGCGAGCAACAGATTCGGTGGTTATGGATTCCGGGCTCGCGAGCTGCGCTCGCGCCCCGGAATGACGGACGAGTGGCCTCACAGCACCCGATACGCGCCTGGAATCTTCCGCAAGAGATACGTCGTGGCCCAGCTCAGCAGCAGGCCGAGGGTGAACACGATGGCGGCTTTGATGATCGCCGGCAGGTCGTAGTCGTACAGCCAGTACTGCAGCCAGAGCATGTAGGCGTAGTGCACCAGGAAGATGCCGTAGGCGTCGTGCTGCAGCGGATCGAGCAGGCTCCAGCCGCCGCGGCGGAAGCGCAGGAATACGGCCAGGATCGCAAAGATGATCGCGGCGCTGAAGGCGGTCAGCGCCACGCTGTAGCTCGCCTCGTACCACATCGGCAGGTCGTCCGGATTGTCGAGGATGCCGCGCTTGATGCCGATCAGGCCCCACATCCCGAGATACGGTACCAGCGCCACCAGCAGCCAGATCCACCATTGCTGCGCCAGCTTGCCGCCGGCGCCGAGCACGCTCTGCTCGGGATGGCAGGCGCCGATGCCGGCGCCGATGAAGAAGTAGGCGGTGTACAGCAGCACCCGGCTGGCCTGCACCGCGAACGGTCCCCATTCGAACCAATAGGTCGAGGTGTAGTACAGCCGCGACGGCACGTAGAGGATCGCGGTGACGACGAACACGGCGCCGATGAACAGCGCCGGCGACTTGTAGCCGAGCTTGGCCAGATGATTGATCGGATCGAGCGAATGCCGCGAAATCCGGTACAGCCCGCCGCCGATCACGCTGAAGATGAACAGCACCCACAGAAACCACAAGGGTCCGCTCGGCCACGGGCCGACCGTGATCATGTTCTCGTAGAACTTGGCGAAGGTCTCGGTCGGGTCGGCGCGCAGCGCCAGCGCGTAGTAGGCGATCGGGATCACGGTGAAGGCTGCGATCACGAACGGGATGCCGAGCCGGATCAGCCGGTCGCGCGCCAGCGAGCCGAATTTCGGCCGGTGGTCGAGGCTCGGCCACAAGAACAGCCCCGACAGCATGAAGAACATCGCCATGAAGAAGCTGTCGGTGGCGAGCACGATGCAGTCGAAGCCGATGAACGACGACGGATCGGTGTGACCGAAATAGGTATACGGGATCACCGAATGGTGGATCAGCACCAGGATGGTGAGGAAGGTCCGGGTCCGGTCGAGGGACAGGTCGCGCACATGCGAAGCTGCGTGCGCGGTCATGCCGCCGGTGGTGGGATAGGTTACAGTCACGACAAGAGCCCCGCGCGATGCCGCCGGTGAATTACGATACTGCGCAATAGCTGAATCGCCTCTTCGGCGAATTGCTAGGGTTTGAATTCTTCGATTTGAACCTTTTGCGGATAGAACGCCAGATAGCCGGTGATCTCCGCCATCGCCGGAAACGGCTCCTCATAGCTCCACACCGCGTTGGGCTGCGGCTCGCCCCCGGCCACGATGCTGAAATAGCTGGCATCGCCCTTATAGGGGCAGTGTGTGACACGCGAGGTCTTTTCCAGCAGGCTCATGTCCGCGTCTTCCCGCGGAATGTACTGCACCGGCGGATAGCTCGCCTCCTGCAGCGTCAGAGCCCGGCGGGTCTCGGCGATCACCTTGCCGTCCGCGCTGATCCGGACGCCGTTCGGATTTGCCGTGATCGTGATCGGATGATCGGGGCCGGGGAGCTTCATGGGCGGACCTCAGGGTGCGTTTCGGACCGGCGTCGCGGTCACCTCGCCGCGATGTGCCGGCGTGGTGGCTTTGAAAGGGACGCACTGCCATATAGGATGGCGGTGCAAGATTGCCACCGCGCGCCCCGCGCCGGCGGCCGCGACGATCTGGAGGATGACCGAATGCCGATGGATGCCCGCGACATCGAGGCCATGATCAAGGCCGCGATTCCCGACGCGGAGGTGACGATTCGCGACCTCGCCGGTGACGGCGATCATTACGCCGCGACCGTGATTTCGGAGTCGTTCCGGGGCAAGTCGCGGGTCCAGCAGCACCAGATCGTCTATCAATCGCTGCAGGGGCAGATGGGCGGCGTGCTGCACGCGCTCGCGCTGCAGACCGGCGTGCCGGAAGCCTGACGGCAGACAAACCCCTGTCCGACGCCGGGCGGCCTCGCCGTTAGGCCGCCCTGCGTCTCGCACGATCGCTAGTCGAGCTGCTGCTAGTCGAGCCGCGCCACGCGCGCGGTTGCGCGATCCATGCGCCGGCGCATTGCATTGACGCTGTCGGACAGCTCTCCGACATGCTGATCGACCAGCGTGCCGCGGGCAATCTCCTCGATTTTGCACATCTCGTCCTCGACACGCGCCAGCGTCTGTCTCGCGCTCCCGGTCAGCGACAGCAGAACGACCCGCCGGTCCTCAGCCGATTGAGTTCGGTTGAGCAGGCCACGCTGCTCCAGCGGTCGGATCTGCGCCGAGACGAACGATCCCTTCATATTGAGCAGCGCCGCGACTTCGCCGACCGGAACGCCATCCCGATCGGCCAGAAAGTCGACTGCCTTGATCAGCAGCCATTGCGATCCCGTCAGGCCGCCTCGGCGCCCGAGCAGTTCGGCCATCCGCAGGATCGAAAAGCCGATGGCTGATACGTCCCAGACCAGCCGACGTAGCAGACGATCGGCATGATCGATGTCGGTGCCGATCGGCTCGTCGGCGGATTTGTTGTTCGTCTCGGGCATTATCCCGTCGTCCTTTCAGCACGTGCCACGCGTTTCGTGCCCTGCGCGAAGCATCGCCTCTCCAGACAGATCGGAGCGGATGCTTCGAGTCAGGCCGGCGAGCGCTGATGCGCCCGGCACGGGTGGCGAAATGTCATCGGCGTTTGGCGGGCGGAGCGGTGTCGCGGCGCCCGGACTCGTCGTCGGTCAGACGGCCTGTTTGGGCGGAGGCGTATCGGGACTTGCCCGCAGCGCGATCACCAGCGAAGCCCAGGCAAAGGCGGCCTTTTGGCTGTCGGGCGATGGGCGTCCGACCAAGGAGGCCGGCATGACGGCAGATGAACACGAGGGGCACCGATCGCAGACCGAGATGGCCGATGAGTCCGTGCTGTCATCGACAGAATGCGTGCTGAATACGGCGGTCGCCGCCACCTCTGTCGGATGGAGGCAGGCGATCTGATGCAGCAGGCCTGAGACGAGATAAAGCGAGATCACCACGATCAACGACAGGCGACGGCCCGGCTGTGCCGTGTCGGTCGAAAGCCATTGCATGAATCCGCTTCTCATGCGGGATCGCATAACAAATCTGTCACAATCCGCAAAGGCGGGGCGAGCGCACGGCCATGGTCCGCGGCGCGGCGCCAACGTTAACGAAGGCTTTACAGCCGCGTAGCACCGTGTCGGCGGGTGGGACACATGTCGAACTGGCGGGACGAAAAGGCGAAGGCCAATGCACTGGCGCTAGCGCGGCTGACCAAGCGCTTGCCGGAGGTCTTCCCGCAGGCCGTGCTGATCCATGCCAAAGCGCGCGCCTATGTGCCATCGACCCTGAGAGTCGCCGTCGACTCGTATTGGCGGGCGCATCCGCTGCGGGCGGAGCGGCTGGCGCGTGTGCTCGCGGCGCGCAGCGGCGCCCCCGTCGGCTGGCAGTGGCACGTCGGCGATCCCGAGGCCGGACTGCCGGCGACGTTTCGAACCCCGCCTGCGCCATATCGTGAGAGAGCGCACCAGCGCGGCCCCGGCTTCTGCTGCGTCTGCGGCCAGCCGGTGTATCGGTTCGGCTGGCACGCCGATCTGTGGGACGCCGGCATCAACAAGAACGCCACCTGGCACAGCGCCTGCGTCACGGCCTGGCAGTTCTGGAATGCGCCGAGTGGCCAGACCAAGCTGCTGCGGCGCCTGCAGGGCCGCCGCTGCCGCGAGACCAATCGGCGGCTATGGCGGACTGCAGAGGTCGATCACCTCGTGCCGCTGTTTCAGGTCTGGCGGCAGCACCGCGATCGCGGATGGCCGGAGCTGCTCGGCTATTGGGGGCTGCCAAACCTGCAGGTGATCAATCGCGAGGTCCACGTCGCCAAATGCGCCGCCGAGGCACGCCGCCGGCGCACCGCGCGGATCGCCGCCGCACAGGACGCTGCGGTTTAGTCAGGCGACCGACGAGACGCGGTTGTCAGTTCGCTTCGATCGCATGCACGGAGAACATCGCATCCGGATCGGTCCAGCACCGCGCCGGAGTCCAGCCGGCCTGCTGCGCCAGCGCGCGAAACCGCTCCAGGCTGTATTTGTAGCTGTTCTCGGTGTGAATGGTTTCGCCGTCGCGGAAGCTGATGCGTTCGCCGGACAGATGCACGGTCTGGTCGCGCAGGCTGACCAGGTGCATTTCGATGCGGTGCTGATCGCGGTTGTAGATCGCCCGGTGCGCGAAGGCGGACAGATCGAAATCGGCGCCGAGTTCGCGGTTGATGCGGATCAGCAGGTTGAGATTGAACTTGGCGGTGACACCTGCGGCATCGTCATAGGCTGGCACCAGAACGCGCTCGTCTTTCTCCAGGTCGACACCGATGATCAGCCGGGCGCCGTGGCCGAGTATGTCGCGGGCGCTCTCCAGGAAACGCCGCGCCTCCTGCGGCTCGAAGTTGCCGATCGTCGAGCCGGGGAAGAACCCGACCTTCGGCAGGTCGCGGACAGCAGGCGGCAGCGCGAACGGCTTGGTGAAGTCGGCGGCGAGCGGATGCACCGCGAGCTGCGGGAAGTCCCGCTGCAACGTTTCGGCCTGGGTGATGATGAAATCGCCCGAGATATCGACCGGCACATAGGCTGCGACCTGGTGGGCGGCGAGCAGCAGGCGGATCTTGGTGGTGGCCCCGGCGCCGAATTCGACGATCGCCGCGTCCGGTTGAATAAAGGCTGCGATCTCGGCGGCGTGGTCCCGCAAAATGCCGAGCTCGGTGCGGGTCGGATAGTACTCCGGCAGGCGGGTGATCTCGACGAATAACTCGGAGCCGGCGTCGTCGTAGAAGTATTTCGGCGACAGCTCCTTCTGCGGTCTCGTCAGCCCATCCAGCACGTCCCGCGCAAACGCAGCCGTATTGGAATCGAGCCGATGCGCTTGCGTCTGCACAGCGACGTGCACGTTCATAGGCGATCCTCCGTGCTGCGCGCGTGGCGCATTTAGATTTCAGATCAGGCGCCGTAGTCGGCGAGCCGCAGTCCGGTGAACTGCCAGCGGTGATGCGGATAGAAGAAATTGCGATAGGTGACGCGGCTGTGGCCCTCCGGCGTCGCGCAGGACGAGCCGCGCAGCACCAGCTGATTGACCATGAACTTGCCGTTGTATTCGCCGAGCGCGCCGTCGATCGCCTTGTAGCCCGGGTAGGGCGCGTAGGCGCTGCGGGTCCATTGCCAGACGGTGCCGAAGGCGTCTGGAAGCTGACCGGCGCGCGCCGCGACCTCCCATTCCATTTCGGTCGGCAGGTGTTTGCCGGCCCAGCGGGCGAAGGCGTCGGCCTCGTAGTAGCTGATGTGGCAGACCGGGGCGGCGGGATCGATGCTCTGCAGGCCGCCGAGCGTCATGATCTTCCATTCGCCGTCGACCTGTCGCCAGTGGCCGGGCGCTTCCCAGCCTTCACGCTCGGCGCAGGCGAAGCCGTCCATCAGCCACAGCGTGGCGGTGCGATAACCGCCATCGGCCATGAACTGCAGCCACTCGGCATTGCTGACAAGGTGCCGCGCCAGCCTGACCGGTCCCACCAGCGCGCGGTGCACCGGTTTTTCGTTGTCGAAATGGAAGCTGTCGCCGGCGTGGCCGATCGGGTGGATGCCTTCGGGCAGCGTTACCCAGTCCTCACCACGATGGTCCGTTGCCGGCAGCCGCCACGCCGGGTCGTAGGCCGGTGGGATCGGATTCTGCGCGAAAGCATGGAGGATGTCGGTGAGCAGCAATTCCTGATGCTGCTGCTCGTGATTGAGCCCGACCTCGATCAGCGGAGCGATCTCTTCGAGCTTTGCCGCATCGGCGGTCGCGAACCAGTTCAGCATCGCTTCATCGACGTGGCGGCGATAGGCCGCGACCTCAGCGACGCCGGGACGGGTGAGAAGGCCGCGGGCCGCGCGGGTATGCCGGGGTCCGGCCGAGACGTAATAGGAGTTGAACAGGAAGGCATAGTCCGGATGGAACACCTGATAGCCCGGACAATGCGGGCCAAGCAGGAACTGCTCGAAGAACCAAGTGGTGTGGGCCCGATGCCACTTCGCCGGGCTCGCGTCCGGCATCGACTGAACCACCTGATCTTCCGGCGACAGTGGAGCCGCGCGGCGCTCGGTCTCGTCGCGCACGGTACGAAAGGCGTGGGCCAGCTGAGCGGCCAGATCGCGGGCGGAGACGGACGATGTGGAAGATTCGGCTGCAGAGCTTGCGGCGGAGGGCAAAATCGTCACGAGCATCTCCGGTTTGGTGGAAAACGCTGCTGTTGGGAATGAGTTCCAGATCAGATAGGCGCTGGCGACCCGGATGAAAGGCCAGCGGCGTACCGGTGGAGATTTTACCGATGGTCAGGCGGCCACTCGGGTTCGGCCCCGGGCCGCCCGAAAAAGGGCAGCGAAGTCAACGCGACAGCCGGGCTCAATCGGTTTTGACTTGGGCTATTCAGAGGTTTCAGGATACATATATGACCGTTCGACCCGGCCGCTGGTGGTCAGCCGGCCGCGCCGCAAAAGGATTCGCCATGAGCATCGAGCAATTCATCGACAACGAAGTGAAGGCCAACGACGTCGTGCTGTTCATGAAGGGCACGCCGCAGTTTCCGCAGTGTGGCTTCTCCGGTCAGGTGGTGCAGATCCTCGATCACATCGGCATTCCGTATAAGGGCCACAACGTGCTCGAGAACGCCGAGCTGCGCGACGGCATCAAGGTCTATTCGAACTGGCCGACCATCCCGCAACTGTATGTGAAGGGCGAATTCGTCGGCGGCTGCGACATCGTGCGTGAAATGTTCCAGGCCGGCGAACTGCAGAAGCTGTTCACCGACAAGGGCATCAAGGCCGCCGCCTGAGCCCCTTCGTCCGCCAGATCGGCACGGCGACTTGTGAGGTCGTCGTCGCCGACATCACCACCCTCGCCGTCGACGCGATCGTCAACGCCGCCAATTCGTCTTTGCTCGGCGGCGGCGGCGTCGATGGCGCGATCCATCGTGCGGCCGGTCCTGAACTCGTCGCCGAATGTGAAACGCTCGGCGGCTGCGCCACTGGCGATGCCAAAATCACCCACGGCTACCGTTTACCTGCGCGCCATGTGATCCACGCCGTCGGCCCGATCTGGCACGGCGGCGGCCATGGCGAAGAGGCCGCGCTCGCCTCCTGTTACGCCCGCGCCCTGCAGCTCGCGAACGAGCATCGGCTAACCTCGATTGCCTTTTCGGCGATCTCGACCGGCGTTTACGGTTTCCCGCCCGAGCGCGCGGCGCCGATTGCGGTCAAGACCACCTTGGATGCGCTGCGCTCCAACACTTCGGTGACCCGAGCGGTGTTCTGTTGCTTCTCGCCCGCGAGTGCGGAGTTGCACCGCGCGGCGCTCGCGGAAGCGGCCCCTTGAAACCGCTCCAAGCGCCGCTACCATCACATCCACGAAAAAGAACTCAGGAGGATACGAGAATGCTGCGTCGCGCTGCGCGATGGTTGATGGCAGGAGCGCTGGCCGTAATGGCCGCGAGCCCGGCGATCGCCGAGACCACCTTCGACCTGCCGCCGAGCGTGCAGTTCTCCGATAAGAAACTCGAACGCATCGACGAGTTCTTCAACAAGATCATTGCCGAAGGCAAGATTCCCGGCGCGATCGTGTATATCGAGCGCCACGGCAAGCCGGTCTATCACAAGTACTTCGGCGTTCGCGACGTCGCCACCAAAGAGCCGATGACCGACGACACCATCTTCCGGCTGGCGTCGCTGACCAAGCCGTTCACGGCGTTTGCGGTGATGACGCTGGTCGACGACGGCAAGATCAAGCTCGACGATCCGGTCTCGAAATACATCCCGGCTTTCGCCGACACCAAGGTCGGCGTCGAAAAGAAGCGCGAGGATGGCGAGAAGTATCTCGATTTCGTCGCCCCGAAGCGGCCGATCCTAATCAGCGATCTGCTGCTGCACACCTCGGGCATCACCTACGGCTTCTATGGCGACAGCCTGGTGCGCAAAACCATCGCGGCGGCGAAGATCTACGATAACGATCCGAGCAATGCCGAATTCGCCGAGCGGATCGCCAAGCTGCCGCTGCAGGAGCAGCCCGGCACGCTGTGGGACTACGGCAATTCCTACGAGGTACTCGGCCGGGTGATCGAGGTCGCCTCCGGCAAGTCGTTCTATGAGTACCAGAAGGAGCGGCTGTTCGATCCGCTCGGGATGAAGGACACCCGCTATTATCTGACCACCGAGGAACAGAAGGCGCGGATGGCGCAGCCGATGCCGAACGACGCCGACTTCCGGGTCGGGCGGCCGAGCCGGCCGGACATCGTCAAGAAATGGGAATCCGGTGGCGGCGGCCTCACCTCGACTCCGTCAGACGTGATCCGCTTCGTCCGCATGCTGCACAACAAGGGCGAGCTCGACGGCAAGCGTTATCTCAGCGAAGCGGTGTTCAAGGACATGACCACCGATCACATCCCTCCGAACTCCGGCGTCGAACGCGACTACTTCTATTTCCCGGGTGACGGGTTCGGCTACGGTTATGGCCTCGGTGTTCGCACCGATGCCGGCAACGCCAAGCCGCCGCCGCCCGGTTCGCTCGGCGAATTGAAGTGGGACGGCGCCTCGGGCTGCTACTTCGTGGTCGATCCGAAGCTCGACATGTTCTTCGTGCTGATGGAGCAGACCCCGTCGCATCGCCAGCCGATCCAGCGCGAGCTGAAGAAGCTGGTCTACGAGGCGCTGGACAACTGACGACGCAGCGTCAGCCGTTGCGCGCGTAGAGCATCGGCACCGACGTATCGAGCATCGCCTCGACCACGCTGACGCCGTCCCATGCAAGGGCGCGCGTCAGCGCCGGCGCCAGCTCCTCGCTGCGCGTCACCCGCGCCGCATCGCAGCCGAGCGATTGCGCCAAAGCGGTGAAGTCAATCCCGGGCAGTTCCAGCCCGGGCACGTTCCGCACCTGCATCACCTGGCTGAACGAGCGCATTGCGCCGTAGCCGCCATTGTTCAGCACCACGACCGTCAGCGGCAGCTTGCGCTGCGCCGCCGTCCATAGCGCCTGGATCGAGTACATCGCCGAGCCGTCGCCGATCAGGCAGACGGTGCGGCGGTTCGGATGCGCCAGCGCGAAGCCGACCGAGGCCGGCAGCGACCACCCCAAGCCGCCGCTCGCCATCGTGGCGAAACTGTCCTGGCCCGGCATCGGCATGAACTTCTGCATCGCCGGACGATGCGACGGCGCCTCCTCGACCAGCATCGCGCTTTCCGGCATCACGGCGCGCAGGGTGTGCAGCAGATACTCCACCGGCATCGGCTCGGCCGGCCGGGGGGCAGGCGGCACCGCGCGAGCCGGCGGTGCGGCCCGCTTGGTTTCCGGCAGCAGTTCCAGCAGCAGCGTGAGGGCAGGCGTCATCGTCGCGATGATGCTGGTGCCGAGCGGCGTCACGGACGCGGCTTCGGCATCGTCGGTGATCTGGAACAGCTTCGAGCCGCCCTCGAAGATCGCGGCGTGGCCTTCGACATGGAAGGTGAACACCGGCGCGCCGATCACCACGACGACGTCGTAACCGCTGAGCGCTTCAGACAGTTGTCCCGGAGACGCGTGCAGGAAGCCGGCGAACAGCGGGTGCCGCTCGGGGAAACTGCAGCGCGCCGAGAACGGCGATACCCACACCGGGGCCTTGGTGCGCTCGGCGAGCTGGACCATCAGTTCGACTGCGGCGGCCCGATCGACCGCGGGGCCGACAACAAGTGCCGGCTTCTTGGCTTTGGTCAGCGCATCGGCCAGCGCCTGCATCGTTGCACGATCCGGACCGAGTTCGCGCGTTATCGTGCGCGGCGGCACCGGCGCGGCGGGCCGGGCCCAATCGTCGATCGGCACCGACACGAAGGTCGGTCCGCACGGTGGCTGCATCGCGACGTAGTAGGCACGGGCGATCGCGGCGGGCACGTCCTCGGCGCGGGCCGGCTCGACGCTGTACTTCACATAAGGCCGCGGAAATTCGCTCGCGCGCTCGGCACCGAGGAAGGCTTGCAGCGGCAGCAGGCTGCGTGCCTGCTGGCCGGCGGTGATCACCAGCGGGGTCTGGTTCTTGAACGCGGTGTAGATGTTGCCGAGCGCGTTGCCGACGCCGGCCGCCGAATGCAGATTGACGAAGCCGACGTTGCGCGTAGCCTGCGCGTAGCCGTCGGCCATCGCCACGGCAGAGGCTTCCTGCAGCGCCAGCACGTAGTCGATATCGTCCGGCCAGTCGCTGAGGAACGGCAGCTCGGTCGAGCCGGGATTGCCGAACACCTTGTCGATCTTGAAGGCGCGCAGCAGGTCGAGCGTGGCGGACTTGATGGTGGTGACGGCAGCGCTCGGCTGCTTGGACTTGTTCGCGGACAAAGGCGATTTCCTCGGGCGGCGAATGCCGGTGTTGTTGTTTGCACCGATCAAATCCGCAGGCGGCGAGGGGAGTCAACAGCATCAGCCGCGATGCCAAATTTCCCTCCCCCTTGCGGGGAGGGTGGCCGGCCGTAAGGCCGGTCGGGTGGGGGTGGACGCAGGCACTGTGCTCGGGGACCCCCACCCCGGCCTCCGCTTCGCTCGGCCGACCCTCCCCGCAAGGGGGAGGGGTTTCGCGGCCGCCGCGTGACAAATGCTACCAGCTCGCCGTGGCCTTCATGGTCGGCACGCCGTCGGCGTTGGCGGTCCACAGATCGAGGCCGGTGGCGGTCTCGTTGGCGTTGACGCTGAAGTCGGCGCCGTCGAACAGCGGCTGCACGCCGCGATAGCTGAAGGTCTTCGGCACGCTGCCTTTGAGCTTGGCGGCGAATTCGACCAGCAGCGCGGCCTGCATCGGGCCATGCACAATCAGGCCCGGATAGCCCTCGACCTTGGTGACGTAATCGCGGTCGTAGTGGATGCGATGGCCGTTGAATGTCAGCGCCGAATAGCGGAACAGCAGCACAGGATCGGCGAGGTGGCTCTCGCGGTGCTTGGCGGCCGGCGGCGCAGCTGCGGGCTTGGCCGGCGCTGCGGTCGCGGACGAGGGCGGCGGCACGTCGCGATAGACGATGTCCTGGCGGTCGCGGATCGCAACGCCCCGCGGCGTGGTGATCTCATGATTGACGGTGACGAAGCACAGCGTGCCGGTCGAGCCCTGCTTGATCGTCACGTCGCCGATCGTCGAGGTCCGGGTCACTTCGTCGCCGACCTTGAGCGCATCGACGAACTGCAGTTCGCCGCCCGCCCACATCCGGCGCGGCAGCGGCACCGGCGGCAGGAAGCCGCCGCGGGTCGGGTGGCCGTCGGGGCCGAGCTGGTCCATCGGATACACCGGCTGCCCGAGGCACCAGTGCACGGTGAAGGGCGCGGCGTCACCGGTCTGCGGCTTGCCGATGTCGAGGAACAGCGTCGCGCGCAGCCCCTTCACAAGTTGCGGGGTGACCAGGTCGGTGGCCTGTTCGCTGCGGCCGATCCATTGCCGCAGATGATCGATGTCGAGCGCGTCGGTCATGTTGGTCCTCGCTTACTTGCGCTTGTCGCCGATGCCCGGCACTGCGCCGTAGCGGCGCTCGTCGCCGACGAAGATCGCCGCCGGCGCCGGATAGCTGACCTTGCCGTTCGGGGTGTCAACTTCGATCCGGCGCAGATGCGGATGGTGCGACAGGTCTTCCATCGCGTTGACTTCGGCGAACGCAATGTCGGCGGCGGCCAGATGTTCGAGCAGATCGTCGCGGGTCAGCGAGCCGAAGATGTCGGCCACGATCTTGTCGGTGTAGGCGCGGTTCTTCACCCGCTCGACGCCGTTGCACAGCCGCGGATCGTTCGGCAGGTCGGGTTGGCGCAGCACGTCCGAGCACAGCTTCTTCCACTCGCGCTCGCTCTGGATCGAGATCAGGATGTCCTTGCCGTCCTTCGAGGTGAACACGCCGTAGGGCGCGATCGACGGATGGGCGAGGCCGAGACGCTTGGGCGGATTGCCGGCCTCGGCGTTGAGCAGCGGCACGGTCAACCAGTCGGCCATCACGTCGAACATCGAGATCCGGATGTCGGCACCCTGGCCGGTACGGCCGCGGCCGATCAGCGCCTCGAGGATCGCCGCGTGAGCCGTGGCGCCGGTGGCGACGTCGACGATCGACATGCCGACGCGCGAGGCGCTTTCCGGGCCGCCGGTGATCGAGGCGAGACCGCTTTCGGCCTGGATCAGGAGGTCATAGGCCTTGCGATGGGCGTAGGGGCCCTCGTCGCCGTAACCGGAGATCGTGCAGATGATCAGCTTCGGATAATCCTTGCGCAGCCGCTCGCGCGCAAAGCCGAGCTTGTCCATCGAGCCGGGCTTAAGGTTCTGCAGCAGCACGTCGGCCGAGGCGATCAGCTTCTCCAGCTCGGCGCGGCCCTCCTTGGTGGCGAGGTCGACCACCGCGGATTCCTTGCCGCGGTTGAGCCAGACGAAGTAGCTGCTCTGGCCTTTGGCGGCGGCGTCATAGCCGCGGGCGAAATCGCCTTCGGGCCGTTCGATCTTGATGACATGCGCGCCGGCATCGGCGAGCCGCGAGCTGCAATACGGCGCGGCAACCGCCTGTTCGACGGCGATGACGGTCAGTCCTTCGAGCGGAAGCATCAATAGTCCCCACAGTGGTCATTCCGGGGCGCCGCGTAGCGGCGAACCCGGAATCCAGATGTTATCTGCGTGTCAGATTCCGGGTTCGCGCGTTCCGCGCGCCCCGGAATGACGAGCGTGTTGTCCGGCGGCGGGCGCACGCCGTGGGCGGCTGGCAATCAGTACGACCGCGGCATCCCGAGCACGTGCTCGGCAAGATGCGACAGGATCAGGTTGGTCGAGATCGGGGCGACCTGATACAGCCGGGTTTCGCGGAACTTGCGCTCGACGTCGTATTCCTCGGCGAAGCCGAAGCCGCCGTGGGTCTGGATGCAGGCGTTGGCCGCCTCGAACGACGCGTCGGCCGCGAGCATCTTGGCCATGTTGGCCTCGGCGCCGCAATCCATGCCGGCTTCGTACTTGCGGGTGGCTTCCTTCACCATCAGCTCGGCCGCGCGCATGGCGGCGTAGGCCTTGGCGATCGGGAACTGGATGCCCTGGTTCTGGCCGATCGGCCGGCCGAACACGGTGCGGTCCTTGGCGTAGGCGCTGGCCTTGGCGATGAACCACTTGGCGTCGCCGACGCACTCCGAGGCGATCAGGATGCGCTCGGCATTCATGCCGGAGAGGATGTAGCGGAAGCCCTTGCCCTCTTCGCCGATCAGGTTCTCCTTCGGCACTTTCATGTCGGTGAAGAACACTTCGGTGGTGGCGTGGTTCATCATGGTGCGGATCGGGCGGATCTCGAGGCCATGGCCGCGCGCTTCGCGCATGTCGACCAGGAACACCGAGAGGCCCTCGGTCTTCTTGGTCACCTGATCCTTTGGCGTGGTGCGCGCGAGCAGGATCATCAGGTCGGAATATTCCGCCCGGCTGGTCCAGATCTTCTGGCCGTTGACGACGTAGTCGCCGCCTGCGTCCTTCTTGGCGAAGGTCTTCAGCGAGGTGGTGTCGGTGCCCGAGGTCGGCTCGGTGACGCCAAACGCCTGCAGACGGAGTTCACCGCTGGCGATCTTCGGCAGCCACTTGGCCTTCTGCTCGTCGCTGCCGTGCCGCAGCAGGGTGCCCATGGTGTACATCTGGGCGTGGCAGCCGCCGCCGTTGCAGCCGGCGCGCTGGATCTCTTCCAGGATCGCCGCCGCAGCCGACAGCTTCAGGCCGGCGCCGCCGTATTCCTCGGGGATCAGAACGGAAAGGTAACCGGCCTCCGTCAGGGCGTCGACGAACGCCTTGGGATAGGCCATTTCGCGGTCGAGTTTGCGCCAGTACTCGCCGGGAAACTGCGCACACAGTTTGGCGACGGCGTCGCGGATGTCGTGGTATTCGTCCTGCTCCGCGGCATGGTGTTTCATCGGCTGCGTCTTCTTGTTGGTTTTGGGGGGAAGGTCATGAGACCCGGACCGGCAAGGACTCGTAGCCCTTGACGAAGCTCGAATACACCCGCTTCGGCGCCCCGACAACTTCAATACGCTCGAAACGCTTGAGCATCTCCTCCCATACGATCCTCAGTTGCAATTCGGCCAAGCGCATCCCGACGCACCGATGGATACCGAAACCGAACGACAGGTGGATCCTGGCCCGGGCGCGGTCGATGATGAATTCCTCCGGCCGCTCGATCACCTCGTCGTCGCGATTGCCCGAAACGTACCACATCACCACG
This sequence comes from Rhodopseudomonas sp. P1, assembly GCF_039642825.1. NCBI lineage: Bacteria > Pseudomonadati > Pseudomonadota > Alphaproteobacteria > Hyphomicrobiales > Nitrobacteraceae > Rhodopseudomonas > Rhodopseudomonas sp. P1. Next base: position 1,714,618 of record NZ_CP088006.1, read on the forward strand.
CGATCGCCCTTGCGGATGGTCTTGCCGCCGAGCTCGGTGTCCTGGAGGGCGGTGCGGCGCATGTGGGCCAGCGGCGTCTGCCAGCGGATCACCTCGGGCACCATGGTGTCGATCAGCTTCGGATTGGCCCGCAGCTTTTCGAATTCGTGCGGGTTCTCGTTCAGCGCCAGCACCGAGCCCGACATGGTGTTGCGGGTGGTGTCGTTGCCGCCGACGATCAGCAGCAGGATGTTGCCGATCAGGTTGTCGCGGTCCATCGTCCGGGTGGCGTCGTGATGCGCCATCATCGACAGCAGGTCGTTGCGCGGCTCCGAGTTCACCCGCTCGTTCCACATCCGGGCGAAATACACGGCGCATTCGTTCAGCTCGTCGCGGCGCTGCTGCTCGGATTCGACCACGCCGCTCTTCGGCAGCGCGGTGGCGACGTCGGACCAGCGCGTCAGCTTGCGGCGTTCGTCGAACGGAAAATCGAACAGCGTCGCCAGCATCTGCGTCGTCAGCTCGATCGAGACGCGGTCGACGAAGTTGAAGGTCTCGCCCCGCGGCAGGCCGTCCAGCACCTTCTGGGTCCGGCCGCGGATCAGCACGGCGAGTTCGTCCAGATGATCCGGCGTGAACATCGGCGACACCGTCTTGCGCTGCGCCGAGTGCCGGGGCTCGTCCATCGCGATGAAGCTCGGCCAGTCGTAGCCGACCGGCGCATCGCGGATCGAGATGCCGCCGAGCGTGGAGTCCGACGAGAAGATCTGGTGGTTGGTGTCGACATGCATGATGTCGTTGTACTTCGTGACGCTCCAATACGGCTCGATCGGCGCGTTGGTGCAGTAATGCACCGGCTCTTCCCTGCGCAGCCGTTCGAACCACGGCCACAGCGTATCGTCGCGGAAGTGCCGCGGGGCACCGGGATGGAAGTCCTTCAGCGGGGTCGCATAGGCTTCCTCGCGCGCCGCCCGCAGCCGCGCCGCTTTTCCGGTCTCGATGGTGCCGTGCATCGTCGTCCTCCCTGGCCATGTCATGGATGCTCGCCGCGGGTGGGCGGCGGCGGTCGCGGTCGGATTTTCGGTCCCGCCATGGTTTGGTCCGGCGGGTTCGGCCGTCTGATCAGATCGTCAAGAGGCGGCAGCGGTGGGGCGCTTTCGGGGAGCCTGACCGGCCGCTCGAACAAATTGATTTGACGGTAGAAAAGCGCTCCGCGCGCGACTTGCGTCGACAAGCTGGAGACCGTGCTGCACCGCCCGACCATTGGAGCCTTCTCAGGCTCCCGGCGCCGTGACATGGTGCGCGCAAACAACACACGGCGACGCTGCCAGGCGTCGCCGAGCGGAGCGAGCACCCAGCATGATTCCCAACGCGCAGAGCCTGTTCAACTTCGATCTCGGCGAGACCGCCGACGCGATCCGGGAGACCGTTCGCGACTTCGCCGCTAACGAGATCGCACCGCGCGCCGAGGCCATCGACAAGACCAACATGTTCCCGCGCGACCTGTGGCCGAAGCTCGGCGCGCTCGGCCTGCACGGCATCACCGTCGAGGAAGATTACGGCGGCGCCGGGCTCGGTTATCTCGAGCACTGCATCGCGATGGAGGAGATCTCCCGCGCTTCGGCCTCGGTTGGCCTGTCCTATGGCGCGCATTCCAACCTCTGCATCAATCAGCTCCGCCGCAACGGCAACGAAGCGCAGAAGCGCAAATATCTGCCGAAGCTGATTTCGGGCGAGCACGTCGGCGCGTTGGCGATGAGCGAGCCGGGCGCCGGCTCCGACGTGGTGTCGATGAAGACCCGCGCCGACAAGAAGGGCGACCGCTTCATCCTCAACGGCAACAAGATGTGGATCACCAATGGCCCGATCGCCGAGACGCTGGTGGTGTACGCCAAGACTGATCCGAACGCCGGGCCGCGCGGCATCACCGCGTTCCTGATCGAGAAGGGCTTCAAGGGTTTCTCGACGGCGCAGAAGCTCGACAAGCTCGGGATGCGCGGCTCCGACACCGGCGAACTGGTGTTCGAGGATTGCGAAGTGCCGGAGGAGAACGTGCTCGGCGAGGTCGGCCGCGGCGTCAATGTGCTGATGAGCGGGCTCGACTACGAGCGCGCGGTGCTGGCCGCCGGCCCGGTGGGCATCATGCAGGCCTGCATGGACGTGGTGTTGCCCTACGTGCACGAGCGCAAGCAGTTCGGCGAGCCGATCGGCACCTTCCAGTTGGTGCAGGGCAAGGTCGCCGACATGTACGTGACGATGAACGCCTCGCGCGCTTACGTCTATGCGGTGGCCAAGGCGTGCGACCGCGGCGAGACCACCCGCGAAGACGCCGCCGGCGCGATCCTGTACGCCGCCGAACGCGCCACGCAGTGCGCGCTCGATGCGATCCAGCTGCTCGGCGGCAACGGTTACATTAACGACTACCCGACCGGCCGCCTGCTGCGCGACGCCAAGCTCTACGAGATCGGCGCCGGCACCAGTGAGATCCGCCGCATGCTGATCGGCCGCGAGCTGTTCACCAAGACGGCGTAAGACGTCACCGTTGCAAGGGCGCCATCTTGGCGCCCTTGCTTTGACATCTGTGACTCCTATGGCTCCGCCCCTCGCTTGAAATCGGAGGGACAAAATGGACGCCAAGGAGGTCGCCGTGCATTGGGAAAGCAACGCCGAGACGTGGACGATGCTCTCGCGTGCCGGCCACGACCGATACCGCGATGCGCTGAATACGCCGGCTTTCCTCGCGATGTTGCCGCCGGTCGCTGGCCTCAAAGGGCTGGACCTCGGCTGCGGTGAAGGCACCAACACGCGCGCCGTCGCGCGGCTCGGCGCCTCGATGACCGGCCTCGACATCGCCCCGACTTTTCTGCGTCACGCCCAGGATGCCGAGCGACGTGATCCGCTCGGCATCGACTACGTGCTGGGAGACGGCCTCACATTGCCGTTCGCAGACGGCCGTTTCGATTTTGTGACGGCCTTCATGTCGATGATGGACATGGTCGACCAGGCGGCTGTGCTCCGGGAGGTTGCGCGAATCCTGAAGCCGGGCGGCTTTCTGCAATTCTCCATCCTGCATCCCTGCTTCGTGCCGCCGACACGCCGCAACATCCGCGATGAGCACGGCGTTCCGGTGGCCATCGAATTGGCCGATTACTTCGACGAGAGCGACGGCCGGGTTGAGCGGTGGTTGTTTTCCGGCCTCTCGCCGGAGCAGAACGCCACGCTGACACCGTTTGCGGTTCCGCGATTTCACCGCACGCTGTCGACCTGGGTTGCGATGATCGTCGGGGCAGGGCTCAGGATCGAGGCTTTCGGCGAGCCGATGGCCTCGGAGGAGGTCGCTGCAGCTGAACCGATCGTCGCGGACACCCGGGTCGCCCCGATCTTTTTGCACGTGTTGGCGAAGCGCCCGATGACGCCTTAACGCGTCAGCTTGTTCACCTTGGCGACGTAGCTGCGCACGTCGGCGAGGACCTGGGGCAGCACGGCTTTGACCTCCGGCACGGTCATGCCGGGGCGGATCGCCGGGTGGTACAGGATGTTCAAGAGGTACTGATCGTAGACGTCGAAATAGCCCTTCTGGACGTCGTCGTTGAACATCGTCCACGGCACCTTGTCGGTGTCGTTGATCGGGCCGAGCGATTGCAGCAGCTCCTCATAGGCGCAGTCGCGGAACACGAAGTCGCCGTTGTCGATGGTGAGGATGACGTCGGAGCGCTCGATCTCGTACCGGTCGTTCTTGCGGAAGCCGGACAGGCACTGCGGATCGAGGCTTTCGCGGATCTCGCGGGCGCGTTCCTCGCCGTAGAACGTCGCAATGGTCTTGCCGAGGTTGCGGTCGCGGACGAGGTGGACGGTGACGTTGGCCTCGTCCGGATTGTCGGTCATCGCGATGTCGAGATGCTCGACCCGACCGGCGATGTCCGAGACGATCCGGGCGAGCTCGGCGCGGCGATGCGCCTGGCCGTCGCCTTCGGCATAGACCCGCACCGGGGCCTCGTATTTGCGAATCCGGTCGACCCGTCCCGCCATGTGGAATTCAGCGCCGAACGCGGTGCGGAAGAAACCGTCGACGATCTGACTGTCGGTGAAGTCGGTCTTCTCGCTGCGCTGGGTGGCGGAGAAGTCGGTCGCCTCGGCGGCGCCGGCCGGGGCCGTCGCGAGGAGCGTGATCGCGGCGGTAACCGCCGCGAGCGCAGGTCTAAGATGCCGGGCGCCGCAGTGCATCACGAAAGGCTGCCGCATTCCGGTCCGGCGCACAACCAGCAATTCGGCCGCAGCCACCTGTGCACGCGGCCGATCGCCCGGCTGGCTTAGTTTTTCACCACCACCACGGTGCCGACCCGAACCCGGTCATACAGGTCCTTGACGTCGTCATTGGTCATGCGGAAGCAGCCGGACGACACCGCCTGGCCGATGGTTTCCGGCTCGTTGGAGCCGTGAATCCGGTACAGCGTCGAGCCGAGATACATCGCCCGGGCGCCGAGCGGATTGTCCTCGCCGCCCGCCATGTAGCGAGGCAGGTCGGGGCGGCGGCGCAGCATCTGGGCCGGCGGCGTCCAGCCCGGCCATTCCTTCTTGGCGGTGATGCGGTGGGTGCCCGACCAACGGAAGCCGTCGCGGCCGACGCCGATGCCGTAGCGCAACGCCGTGCCGTCGCTTTGGACCAGATACAGCCGGCGCTCGCGGGTGCTGATGACGATCGTGCCCGGGGCATAGTTGCCGTCGAACATCACGGTCTCGCGTGGGATCGGATTGGCGCTCGGGCCGGAGCGATAGAACGGTCCGAATCCCATCACCGAGCGCAGGTCGAGCTCTTGCGCCGAAGCGGCGGTCGGCAGGGCGGTGGCGATCGAGATCAGCGCGAGCGCGCTGGCGGCAAGTCGACGAACCATTCCGAAACCTCGCAATCTTCGTTTCGCTCCGAACTGGCCATAATCGCAGCGATTGCGCAAGCCGGCGGCTGTACGTCGGCGCACGCGTTCGCCGCAGTCCTGCCGCGCGCCGTCCCCCTTTGACGAAGCGATGGAACAATGATTGATCGGGCGCACAAATTGCAAATCGGGAGCGAAACTATGAATGGTGCCGAGAGTCTGGTGCGGACGCTGGTCAAGGGCGGCGTCGATGTCTGCTTCACCAACCCTGGCACGTCGGAAATGCACTTCGTCGCCGCGCTCGACCGGGTCGAGGGGATGCGCTGCGTGCTCGGCCTGTTCGAGGGCGTCGTCACCGGTGCCGCCGATGGTTACTATCGGATGAAGGGCACGCCGGCCTCGACGCTGCTGCATCTCGGCCCCGGCCTCGCCAACGGCCTTGCTAACCTGCACAACGCCAAGAAGGCCGCTTCCGGCATCGTCAATATCGTCGGCCAGCACGCCACCTACCATATCGATTACAACGCACCGCTGACCTCGGACATCGAGGGCCTGGCGCGACCGATGTCGGCCTGGGTCCGTACCTCGCCGGACGCCAAGTCAGTGGCGCGCGACGGCGCCGCCGCGATCGCCGCCGCCAAGAGCTCGCCGGCGCAGATCGCCACCCTGATCCTGCCGGCCGACACCGCCTGGAATGAAGCTGATGGCGTCGCCGACGTGCCGGAGGACAGCCAGCGCCCGACCTATTCGCCGCAGGCGGTGGAAGCCGCCGCGCGCGTGCTGCGCTCCGGCGAGCCGACGCTGTTGCTGCTGTCCGGCGCTGCGCTCACCGAGCATGGCCTGGCGCTGGCGCAGCGGATCGCCGGCAAGACCGGCTGCAAGGTGATGGGCCAGACCTACAACGCCCGGATGGCACGCGGGCAGGGGCGCTACTGGATCGAGCGGATTCCCTATGTGGTCGATGCCGCGCTGCCGATCCTCAAGCAGTTCCGCCACATCGTGCTGGTCGAGGCAATGGATCCGGTGGCGTTCTTCGCCTATCCGGACAAACCGAGCCTGCTGAAGCCGGAAGGCTGCGAGGCGCATCGCGTCACCGAGGTCGGCGAGAATTCCGTCGCGGCGCTGGAAGCGCTGGCCGGCGCGCTCGGCGCCAAGGCGAGCGACGCCGCGCCGCAGAAGCTGGTCGAGATCGCCAAGCCGACCGGCACGCTGACGCTCGACAATATTGCCCAGGCGATCGCGATGGCGATCCCGGAGAACGGCATCGTGATCGATGAATCGATCACCACCGGCCGCGGCTTCTTCCCGCCGACGGCGGCCGCCGCGCCGCATGACTGGCTGCAGAACCTCGGCGGCTCGATCGGCTTCTCGCCGCCGGTCGCGGTCGGCGCCGCGGTGGCCTGCCCGGACCGCAAGGTGCTGTGCATGGTCGGCGACGGTAGCGCGATGTACACCGTGCAGGCGCTGTGGACCCAGGCCCGCGAGAACCTCGACGTCACCACCGTGGTGTTCGCCAACCGCAAGTATCAGATCCTGCGCGGCGAGTTTGACGGCGTCGGCGCCGGCAAGCCGGGCCAGCGCGCCGAGGACATGCTGACGCTGGACCGGCCGGACCTCGATTGGGTGGCGCTCGCCAAGGGCATGGGCGTCCCGGCGCGGAACGTGTCGACCGCCGATGAGTTCAACGCCGCGCTCGCCGCCGGCCTCGCCAGCGGCGGCCCGAACGTGATCGCGGTGCAGATGTAGCACCGCGGACGGCCCTGCCACCCAGGGCCTTCCCGTTTCGGACAGTTGTCGAACCGGTGGCCGGCAGCGTAGCCTGTCGGCCGCGGCCGGGCATGGCCGCGGGTGGAGCAGGCATGAAGCGCTACGTGATCTTTGCCGCGATCGGTCCGTTGATCGGCGGCTTGCTGCTGTTGTTCGCGACGACCTATCTGTCGGGCTATTGGGCGCACACCCATTTGACCGAAGTGAAGAAGTTCTTCGTCGTGTTGTTCAAGTCGCTGCAATACAGCTACCTGTTCGGCCTGCTGCCGGCGCTGATGATGGCGGCGATCGACGAGATCATCAGCCACATCCGCCGGGTCAGCCCCGGCGGCCGGGTGGTGATCGTCGGCCTGATCGGTTTCCTCGCCACCGCCGTGATGTACGGCAACCGCGGCGCCGATGCCGGCGTCCTGCAATTCGTGCTGTATGGCCTGGTCGGCCTGGTGCCGGCGACGTTGTCGTCCTGGCTGGCCAACAAGTTCTGCGCCCCCGTCACCGCCGAGGCCAAGCAAGCCTCGGCGTGACCGAAAAGGCTGTCAGCGAACTACCCCGGTAGGATGGGTGAGCGCAGCGAAGCCCATCATGCCGCCGGGCGACTGCTGACGAGCTTGCAATAGGCGCAGCCTAATGAGACGGCGCGCGCCCGCGCCGTCTCGAACCTTCCGCGCTGCGGATGTTGTCTTGGCGGCTCAGCGGGCGGCCGCGGCCGCTTCGCCCCAGCCGCTCAGGCTTTCGATCGCGTTGTCCTGCAGGGCGCCTTCGAGCTTGGCCTTCAGCTCGGCATGGCGCGCCCGGACCGCGGCCGCATGGTCGGCGGTCATACCGCTGTCGAAGGCGCGGACCAGTGGGCTGAGCAGCAGAAACTCCTCGGTTTCCTTCTGCGTCAGTCCGGCGATCACGGTGGCGCCGCGAGCATCCTTGGTCAGCGCCCGGATCTGCTCCAGCCACTGCCGAAGCGAAGTCTCCTGCTCGAGCAGCGCGTTGATCTTCTGATCGATGGTGTGAGGCATGGACCGCTCCCTTCCCGACGATGGACAGACGCCATCTGCAATCGTCGCTAAACGAGCGTGCAGTGCGGCCGCATTGTGCTGGATCAATTGGTGCGGTGCGATGCTGGGCGGCGGGCTGGTGGCCGAGTTGTCTGTACTGATGCGTTCTCCTCAAGCGCACTGGTCCCACCACCCGAAACTCTCTACTCGGGCTGGGCGCCGCGTAGTCTTGCGAGCCTTTCGGACATCTTGCCGAGTTCGAGCATAGAGCCGGCACACATCTTCTTCATGAGGTTTGCGCGGCAGACTTTGACGGTGATTTCGCTCAAGCCCAGTTTGGCTGCGATCTGTTTGGTCAGTTGCCCGCTCACGACGAATTCCATCACCTGGCGTTCGCGCCCCGATAGAGATTCGTATCGCGACATGAGGAGCGAGGCTGCGGCAATCTCCTCCCGTCTCGACCGAGATAATTCTAGGCCCAGTTGAATCGCGTCCAGAAGATCCTGATCCCGAAACGGCTTCGTCAGAAACTCGATGGCGCCGGCCTTCATCGCCCGGACCGACATCGGGATGTCTCCGTGCGCGGTGATGAAGATGATCGGGACTGCTCCATCGGAGCTTGCCAAATCCTGCTGGAAGTCGAGGCCGTTTCGGCCCGGCATCCGGATATCCAGGACCATGCACACCGCGGCATCAGGCAAGGGCCACCGTAGAAATTCCTCGATCGATGCGAATGTCCGTGCGTCCAATCCGACAGACTGAAGTAAATTTGTCAGAGATTTGCGCACCGACGGATCGTCATCGATCACGATCACGATCTTGGCTTCTGTAGCGTCGGCCTGTCGAGGATTGATCATGATGCGCTGTCTCCGGGCACCGTAAATTTGAAACTGGCGCCGCTCGTATCGCTGGAAATCACCATGATGCGGCCGCCGTGAGCCTCGATGATCGATCGGCAGATCGAAAGACCGATGCCCATCCCGTTGCTCTTGGTCGAGTGGAAGGCGTCGAATACGTGGGGCGCGATTACTGGGGCAATGCCGACCCCGGTGTCCGAAACCGTGACAGCAACGTCGCGCCCCCTTTCCGATATGGACGTAATGCGGATTTCGCGCTCGTCCGAAGCCCCGATGTTGATCGCGTCGATGGCGTTGACCACGAGATTAATCAGTACCTGCTGGAGCTGGACTTGATCTGCGAAGATCACTGGCAAGTCGTTCGACAGGCTCGTCCGCACGGAAATGCGATTCTCCCGAAGCTGCGTCTGAAGAAGCGAGAGCACCTGCTGGATGATTTCGTTGATGTCGGTCCGGCTTCGCGCAGGCACGGTCGGGCTTGTGAGGGCCCGTATTCTGGCGATGATCTCGCTCGCTCGATTGGCGTCCTCGACGATGCTTTCGGTGGAGGCGATTGCCCGTTCCAGATTCGGGGGCGCCATTCGGATCCAGCGGGTGCATGCGTTGGCATTCGTTACGATGCCGGACAGCGGTTGGTTGACTTCGTGCGCAATCGAGGCCGCGAGTTCGCCAAGGGTGGTGATCCTCGCGACATGCGCCAAATGCGCCTGAGCTTGCTCCGCCCGCGCACTGGCGGCCTGGCCCTGAATGGCGAGATAGGTGGTTGCGGCGATCGCAAGCAGACTGATCGAGGTGTTGATGATGCCAGTTTGGTAGTTTCCATCGGCGGTCAGGGCATAGCTCGACAGTGTCAGAACAAAGCACGCCGCGGAGATTGCCAGCACACCTCGCCTGCCCGAGAAACGGGCGGAGAGCAGGACGACGACTACGTAGAAGGTGGCGCCAGCGATCTCGTAGTCGGTGATTGTGTCGACAACAAAGGTCGCCACGACGAGCGCAAGAGTTATCACGGGAACGATCGTTTTCCGTGCGATCTGAGACCAACGAGCTGCAGTTCCTGTAAGCAGAGAAGGCTTGGATCTGGCCGATTCCAAGCTCTTCGCCGATGTCGTACGCGGCGATTGGTTCGGGGAATGCGGTAGAGGGTCTCTCGCTTGCATCCGGCTTACCTTCTCTTGATCCGCTGCGCCCCGACGAGTCTGCGGCTTGCCGTCAGGTTCGATGCGAAACCGACACGTAGATGTCTGGCGTCGAGCATCTCGGGCCTGCCATATCCCGGCTACTTTCAAACACGATGGGGAGGCGATAGCACGGAAATTGTCTCGTGCAATTCCAGCGAAGAGGGAAGGCGAAGGAATGGTGCGAGTGAGCCGACCCGAAAATATACGCGGGTATAGTTGAAATATACCAAATTGAATGACTATCACGCACTGCACGCCATGAATTTCAAAGAAATTTGCGGACGTGGTCCAGCCCCGTTGTGGTCTGGATGCCCATCGACACAAGAGATCGGTATGAACCCCCAACCTAGCAATCGGTCCGACGAATGCGACAGTACATGCTTCGCGTGTACTCTCGCTTCGCTGGACCGCGCCTTTGCTCAGGACATCACGGCTATCGATCGCCGCGCGAGACCGTTCGCGCTGCCTTGATGCGTGGGCCTCCTGAGCTCGGCATCAGGAGGCGAAGATGACCTTCCGGTTCTTCAATCTACATCCGCAAGACAAATCGCTGGCAACCGCGGTAGCTCAGCCTGCCCATAACCCGCCTTTGCGGCTGAAGTCCTGCTGGCGAATGGCGCCGAGCGGGTGCCTCGAATGTGTCTGGTACATGGCGCCGGACTGAGCGCCGTCGCATGTCGGGCGCGCTGATTGGCGAGTCCGACAGTCTTAGCCGCATCGATACCCACATCAACGTCATTCGAAAGCAGATATCATGCTGACTAAAATCGACGCTCCGGCGCGCCATGCCGTGCTGGACACGGCCCATATTGGCGACATCCAAGGGGCGCTCGGCACCATCAAGCAGGACGACATCGGTCCGAGGAGCGGGTTGCGTCGCCGTTTGACGACTCTGCTCGCGATTCTCGGACCAGGCCTGATCGTTATGGTCGGAGACAACGACGCCGGCGCTTTCGGTACCTACACGCAGGCCGGCCAGAATTACGGCACGACCTTGCTGTGGACGCTCTTTCTTCTGATCCCCGTCCTATACGTCAACCAGGAAATGGTTCTGCGGCTCGGCGCAGTGACCGGCGTCGGTCATGCGCGCCTGATTCTCGAACGATTTGGCAAGTTCTGGGGCGCCTTCAGCGTCATCGACCTGTTCCTGTTGAACGCGCTCACCATTGTCACCGAGTTCATCGGCATCAGCCTGGCGCTCGATTACCTTGGGCTTCCGAAAGGTGCCGGCGTCATTGCGGCCGCGGCGGTCATCATCGCCGCTGCGGGGACAGGAGACTTTCGGAGGTTCGAGCGTTTCTCGCTGCTCCTCGTATTCGGCAGCCTGCTACTGGTGCCCGTCGTCGTCTGGGTCCATCCGCCTGTCATGCAGGTTGCGACCGATCTGATCGTGCCGCAGTTTCCGGAAGGTGGGAAGCTGAACGAGGTGATGCTGCTTATCATCGCCATTGTCGGTACGACGGTCGCACCCTGGCAGCTCTTCTTTCAGCAGAGCTATGTCATCGACAAGCGTATCACGACCCGCTTCCTGCAGTACGGCCGGATCGATCTGATTATCGGCATTGTCCTGGTCGTGATTGGTGCGGTTGCGATGATGGCGTTCACTGCCGCGACGTTTGCCGGGCGCGAAGAGTTCGGCAATTTTCAGGACGCCGGAGCCGTCGCCGCCGGGATCGGCAAGTATGTCAGTCACACGGCCGGTGTCTTCTTCGCCCTCGCGTTGCTGGACGCCAGCGTAATCGGGGCCATGGCGGTGTCGTTGGCGACTGCCTATGCGATCGGAGACGTGTTGTCGCTCCGTCATTCCCTGCATCGCAAGCCTCAAGACGCGAAGGGTTTCTATGCGGTCTATGGCGGGCTGATCGTGCTGGCTGCGGCTCTGGTTCTGACCCCCGGGACGCCGCTGGGGCTACTCACGAATGCGGTGCAGACGTTGGCGGGAGTGCTGTTGCCGAGCGCCACGGTGTTCCTGCTGCTGCTCTGCAATGACAGGGCGGTGCTGGGACCGTGGATCAACGGGCGCTGGATGAACCTGTTCACCAGCACGGTCATTGGCGTCCTGGTGATGTTGTCTGTCATTCTGACCGCGTCGGTTCTCTATCCGGACATGAGTGAGACGACGATCCTCGTCATCCTCGCCGTGGGTGGCGTCACTATCATCGGCACAGCAATCGCCTTCTTCTTCATCGGTCGTCGCGACGGGACGAAGCTGCCTCTCCAGACCGCACGGGAGTCATGGCGGATGCGGCCGCTCGACGAACTTCCGCGGCCGCAGATGACTCCGCTGACGTTCGTTTGGATGTCGGTCCTGCGGGGTTATCTGGTTGTCGCGGGAGGACTGATCCTATTCCGGATCGTGCAACTCTCACTCGGCGTCCAATGAGAGGTGTAGCGCATGCTGGTTCAATCATCGCGGTCTGGCCGACTTCGTGGTCGAAAGCGTCGCATGGATGTCGGTCTGCCGAATTCAGAGCGGCCTAGTTCGGTGAACTGGCCGACGCAATGTCCAGCTCGGGATCTATCGTGCCACGGCGACGAGGGGCCGGCGCTTCGGGGACACCGAATGACCCGAAGGTCATCCTTCAAGGTCGCTGCGAGGCTTTGGCTCTGCGGGCTCCTGGCCAACAGTGCATTCTTGCTGGCCAGATCGGCATTTAGGCTCACCAGGAGGGGCTTGATCCCTGTGAAGTCCGCTCGAGCTGTGCTTCAGGTCGCTTCGAAGATGGGCCGTCACGGTCTCTATCTCAGACGTCGCGAACGCGAGGCCGCTTGCGACACGAGCGTTTCGTTCGATCGACCTCCGCGATCTCCGTCGTAGCGCGGCGCGACGGAACCATCCCCGCATATCCCTGAGTGAATACGCAGCTCTCGCGAGCCTGCGAATGGACTTGCGCGTCAGCTATCCAACCGGGAATTGATAATGATGTACGACAAGACTGAAGCCCGTCATCCGAAGCGGATCGGTAACGAAGACGCAGCCCCATCGCAGTTCGATCGTGGCGGGGCTGTCGTGCGGGTGGGTTTACGCCTCATCGTGGCTTTTGCTGCAGCGACTGCGGGATCCGTCGCTGCCGAGGAGGTACGCGATGGCTACGGTGCGAGAGTCGAACGATCGGTCGATCTTCCGAGTGAGGCCGAATCGAGCTCCGAACGAGCGACAAGGAAGATAGCCTACGAATGGACCGGCCTTTATGCAGGCGGCCATTTCGGTTATGGCGGGGGCGGCCTCGGTGATGGCGCCAATCCGACTCCTTTGCAGGGTGTGGTATTTCCCACCAGTTCGACGGGGCTCATTGGCGGCTTTCAGATCGGCTATAATTATCAGCTGAACAGCAATTTCGTTCTCGGTCTTGAGGCCGATGCGTCATTCACCAGTCCGATCGACCGGCCGTCCTTGACTGCTGTCCCGTTCAATAGTGCGGTTGATTATGTCGGCACCGTTCGAGGCCGCCTCGGCTATGCGTATGGCCGATGGTTGCCGTATGTCACCGCCGGCTTTGCGTGGGGACATAGTCATCTCGATCTCAACAGCGGCAGCAGCGCACAGTTGGGTAGCGACAGAGCGGGCTGGACTGCGGGCATGGGTGCTGAAGTGCGGCTCAGCGCCAACTGGTCGGCCAAGTTGGAATACAACTACGTTGATCTATCATCTGCGAATCTCGATCTGAGCCGTTTCGGTCTGGCGGACAGCAGTCTGGTGCCGAGCCTTCATCTCGTGAAAGGAGGGCTGAACTATCACTTCGATGCGGTGTCCAACACCGCAGCGCAGTTGATTCAGCCGGCAGCGCCGTCGTTGAATTCGGATAGCTGGAACGTTCACGCGCAAACGACCTTCATCGGACAGGGGTACCCGGCTTTTCGCTCGCCTTATTCTGGCGCGAATTCCTTGCCCGGCGGCGGCCAAGTTCGCGAGACGTGGACCACGACGGCTTTTTTGGGTGTGAGGCTTTGGGAAGGCGGCGAGTTCTATTTCAATCCCGAGACGGCGCAGGGCTTCGGCCTGAATGGAACGTTAGGTCTGGCAGGCTTTTCGAACGGTGAGGCGCAGAAGGCTGGCGCGGCATATCCTAAGATTCGCCCGCAACGCTACTACATCAAGCAGACGTTCGGTCTTGGCGGTGAGCAAGAGGAGGTGGCGGACGGCCCAAATCAGCTTTCCGGGAAGCGTGACATTGATCGGATCACGCTGGTTGTCGGTCGCTTCGCGATCGGGGACTTTTTCGACAACAACGCGTACGCTCACGATCCTCGCGCGGATTTCATGAACTGGGCTTTGTGGTCTTCTGCGGCGTACGATTTCCCGGCGGATCTTCCGGGATACACCCGAGGCGCCGTCATTGAATTGAACAGGAAGGAGTGGGCTGTCAGGGCGGCGGTTGTTCAGGTTCCGTCGGCGCCCAATAGCGATGTGCTCAACTTCAATACTGGGGGCGCGGTCGTGGAGTTCGAACAGCGCTACACGATCGGCGAACAGGCCGGTAAATTGAGGCTTGGAGCCTTCGGCAATCAGGGTAACGCTGCGAATTATCGTCAGGTCCTGGCGGTCGAATCTCAGAACGTTACGCAGGATATCGACACCGTGACTGCGAATCTCCGCCACGTGAACTCGAAGTACGGGTTCTACGTCAATCTCGAGCAGCAGATTGCAACTGATGTCGGCCTGTTCGGTCGGGCGAGCTGGAATGACGGTCAGGCGGAGACGCTCTCTTTTACGGATATTGACCGCAGTATCTCGGGCGGCTTGTCGATCAAGGGGAGCTACTGGGGACGGCAGGCCGACACGTTGGGAATCGGCGTGGCCATTAATGGTCTGTCTGCGGCCCATCGCGACTTCTTGGCCGCTGGCGGAACCGGCCTCCTGATCGGAGACGGGGCTCTGAACTACGGCACCGAGCGGATTCTCGAGAGCTACTACGCGTGGTCCCTCGGCCAGGGACGAACGTTGACGGCTGACTATCAGCTCATTGTGAACCCGGCCTACAACGCCGATCGCGGTCCGGTGTCGGTCGTCTCCGGCCGGCTGCACGCAGAGTTCTGATGCGGTCGAGAGCGCACGCCTGCCGGTGAAACGGCAGTGCGTGCACTGTCGCAGGATCGGTGTGCCTTATGAGCCTGTCCGAGCAGCGCTGGATTCTGCAGGACGCCGTTCGCTGGCGGATTAGATCCGACTGTCACGCCTGTTCGGCGGCGATCTTCGGTTGATGATTTCAGGTCTGCTGGGGAAAATGGTGGGCGCACAAGGGATCGAACCTTGGACCTCTCCCGTGTGAAGGGAACGCTCTCCCGCTGAGCTATGCGCCCGGGACCGGTTGGGGACAGGGGCCGCGAAGCGGCCGGTCGAACCACCGTAGAGGCGCGATTTACGAAGTGCGGGGCGGGGGTGTCAAGCGGCAACACCCGGCTTTGGCAGATTTGCCCAGATCGTCGCAGGGTGCGGCGCGGTTCAGCCGGTCTGGCGCGCGCGCGAGGCGTGGGATTGCAGCGCGCGGATACGGTCGGCCAGTGTGCCGCCGGCCACCACCGGCGTGACGCCGGCGCTCTTGGTACCGTTGGCGGCTTTGGTGCCCTTCGCGGGCTTGGCCGGCGCTGGCGCGGTCAGCATCGCCTGGATCGGCGAATCCGGACCTTCCAGCGTGATCGCCAGCTTGGCGACCTCGGCGGCAATGTCGTTGATCCGCTCGCGCAGCAGCGCGTTCTCCATCCGCTCGGTTTCCCACGAGCTTTCCGCCTGCTGCTTCAGCGCCACCAGCTCGCGCTGCGCCTTGGCGCGTTCGTCGCGGGCCTGGGTGAGCTGGTCTTCGAGCGCGGCCTTGTCCTTGCGGATGCGGGCGAGGTCCGGCGACTTGCTGCTGGTGGCGTCGAGCTCGTTACGCAGCTCGCCGACGGTGCGCAGCGCGGCCTCGTTGGCGGCGCGGAGCTGGTTGTTCTCGAATTCGCGCTCGGCCAGCAGCTTGCTCTGGGCGGCGAGACGCTCTTCCAGTTCGTGGACGCGGCCGCCGAGCAGCTCGGCTTCCTTGACCTGCAGCAGCAATTGCCGGTCGAGCTCGCCGACGCGCAGGCTCAGTGCCTCGACGCGGCCGCGGGCCTCATCCAGCTCGCGCGTGGTGGAGGCGGATTCGCCGCGCTGCGCTTCGAGCCGGCTGCGGGTGGCGGCAAACTCTTTCTCGGCTTCGCCGACCCGCGCCTGCAGCTCCTCGATCTTGGCGTGCAGCGCCACCAGTTCGACCTGTCGGGTGTCGGCCAGGGTGGAGCGCTCGTTGAGCTCGGCGTTGATGCGGGCGAGTTCGGCCTGCTTCTCGGCCAATGCGCTCTCGGCGGCGCGCAGCTCCTCGGTCCTGGCGGCGAAGTCCTGCTCGGTGGTGCGAAGCTGCTCCTGCACCGCCTTTTCGCGCGCTTCGAGCGTCTCGATCGCGGCGTTCTTCTCGGCAAGTTCGAGCTTGAGGCGATTGATCGCGTCGGTCTTCTTGCCAATCTCGGCGAACTGGCTGGTGGTCTTGTTCTTGAGCTGGTCGACGCTCATCTCCAGCCGCCGCGCCGACATCGCGAATTCGGCCCGGAGCTGGTCCTTGTCGGCCTGGATCTCCGCCATCGACAGCGGCGTCGCCGCTTCCAGCCGCTTCGTCGTCAGCCGCACCGCGCGATTATGCACCAGCGGTGCCAGCATCAGCGCGAGCAGCATCGCGACCAGAAAGCCGATCGCCAGATACATGATCTGTTCGACCATCGATGTCTCCCACACGCGCTTTGGCAAGGCGCGCGCGTTCCGCGGAGCTTGGCGCGGAGCGCGTCGGCGCGAATTCGGACGATGAACCGTTGATGGCGCGGGCGAACGTCGCCGTCCAGCCGCAAATCCATTTGCAGCACAATGCCATAAGCCGGCGCCTTCGCGCCAGTGCATTGCGGCGTTAACGTGAATCGGTAGCCGATTACGCGCTCTGGCTGTAAGCCGCGCAGGCGGCCTGGATCAGAATGGATTCCAGGTCGCCGAGGGGGTGAACTTCAGGTAGCCGATATTGGCACCGAGCCGCAGGCCGATACCCGATTGGATCGGCACCAGCACGATGCCGTTGGCAGTCAGCGCGGTCATGCCGAAGCCGCCGACCACATAGGCCGAGCCGTCGATGCCGCCGAACCGCTGATAGATCGCGTTGGTGGAGGGCAGGTTGTACACCAGCGTCATGGTGCGGGCGCCGTTGCCGCCCCAGTCGAAGCCGACCGACGGGCCCTGCCAGTACACTTTCAGGTCGCCGGCGTTCTTGGTGTAGAGCGTGCCTTCGCCGTAGCGCAGGCCGGCCACGAACGCGCCCGAGCCTTCTTCGCCGAGCACATAGCCGTTGGGCAGGCCCCACTGGCTGACCGCGCGCTCGATCACCGAGGCGAGGCCGCGCGAGACGTTGCCGAAGAAGCGGTGGCCGGCGCCGACCAGTTCGTCCGGCCCATAAGTGTTCGGGCCGGCGGGGGACTTCGGTGGCAATGGCTGTTGCTGCGCCACAGCCGGCACATTCAGGGCCGCCAGCGCAACAAAGGCCAGCGCGGCGCGACGCGTCACGAAGCTCATGCAATTCACCCCTGGGTCTTCAAATCCCTTGCGCCGCTTTAACCGGATGCTGACGGGCATCCTGTAGCGACGTTTGTCCCCGACTCGGAACGTTATCGGCAGCAACTATGACGGCACAGCGGCAGGAACGGAACCGGATGCGCCTTCGAATCGCCTTGATCGGACTGCTCGGCCTCGTTGCCGTCTGCAGTTCTGTGCCCACGATCGTGCACGCCGGCACGACCGAGCGCCTCGTGGTCGATCGCACCACCGGTCTTGCGATCGATGGCTTCGATCCGGTGGCGTATTTCACCGATCATCAGGCGCGGCAAGGCCAATCCGAGTTCGAGGCCTCCGCAAAGGGCGCGGTCTGGCGGTTCTGCAACGACGACAATCGCAAGTTCTTTCTCGCCCGGCCGGATATCTACGGCCCGCAGTTCGGCGGCTACGATCCGGTCGCGGTGGCGCGCGGCGTGCCGCTCGCCGGCAACGCGCTGATCTGGCTGATCAGCGGCCAGCGGCTGTATCTGTTCGACCGCGAGGAAAACCGGGACGCTTTCGCGGCCAACCCGGAGCGCTATCTCCACGACGCCCGCGAGCGCTGGCCGGGACTGTTGGCAACCCTCGCCGAATAGGCGCGCTGGTCAGCGCGACGAAACGCCTCGACCTCGTCGCAGAGCCGCAGCAGCACGGGTGCGGCCTGGCCGCTGCGCGCAATCATGGTGCGGCAGTCCCGTGCCAGATCCTGCATGTCCTCCGGCGCCGCATTGGCATGACCGTCGATCGCAAATGCGGCGAAGTCCGAGGCGAGCTGTCGGCTCAGGGCCAGTCTGACCAGCGGGGCCGGTAATCGCGGCAGCAGCCGGAGCTTGAGCGGGGAGACCGTGAAGCCGAGCGAGGTCACGACGCGCAGTCCCTCGCGCAGTCCGGCGATCAGGTCGTTCAATCCGGACTTGTCCGCCGCGAGCGCTTTCGAGACGCCGCCGTTGCGATACAGCGCCCCGCACAGCGCGGTGATCAGCACCGCATGCGTCAGCAGCCACGCTTCCATATCCGCCACCACGCTGGTGGCGAGGCCGGCGTCGGCAAACAGCGCCGCGAAGGCGCGAGGCTTTGTCTCCGGCTGGCCGCGCACCGGGCCGAAAGTCGTCGGCTGGGCGCGCACCGCCGTGTAGCGAACGGATAGCCCGTCGTGCACGCCGCCGGCACCGGCAAAACCGAAGAACACGCGCTCCGGTCCCAGCGCTTCGCCCAAACGCCCGACCTGCAACGGACCGTTCAGCATCAACAGGATCGGCGTCGCCGAGGGCGACTGCCGGAGCTGCGGCAGCGCCGCATCGACCTGCGCATTCCGGATCGCGACCACAACCAGCTCGGCGTCGCGGGGAAGCTGATCAGAGACCGGAAGCTGCAAGCACAGCGTCGCGCCGCTCAGGGCGTCCTCGAGCTGCAGCCCGGAGCTTTCCAGCTGCCGCCTGCGCGGGCCGCGCGCCACCAGGGTGACGTTATGGCCGGCCGCTGCGAGTTTGGCGGCGTAGATCGACCCGATCACGCCGACACCCAGCACCGCGATCCTCATGCGCAGCTCTCCTCGTTAACGCAATGAATGTTGCGATAGGAGGCGTGGCCTGTAAAGTCAACTTTCGCTGCGTTAGGTTGAGCGGATGGCTGAGGGCGCTGAATCGATTCGACGTCGGACTGGCGGGCGGAGTGCGCGAATCCGCGAGCAGGTGTTCGGGGCGGTGCTGCAGGAGCTGGTGGCCCATGGGCTGTCGGGCCTGACCTTGCCGGCGATCGCCCAGCGCGCCGGCGTGCATCCGACCACGCTGTATCGCCGCTGGCCGGATCCGGAGGCGCTGGCGCTCGACGCGATCCGGGACCGTTCGATGACCCAGGTGGCGATCCCGGATACCGGGACGCTGGCCGGCGACCTGACGCGGTTTCTCACCGATCTCGATGCTTACGTGCGTTCACCGCTCGGACGCGCGCTGCTGGCGTTGCAGCTTACCGCGCGCGGCGAAGCCGACAGGATCAGGCAGGCGTTCTGGCGCGAACGGTTCGAACTCTCAGCCGCCATGATCGAGCGCGCCAAGTCGCGCGGCGAAATACCGGCGACGACGGCCGCGCGCCCGTTGCTCGAATTTGCCATCGCGCCGGTCTATCTGCATGCCGCCGTGCTGGGCGACGGCCTCGATCAGCACAGCATCGCCCTTTTCGTCCGCCGCACCATCGCGCTCGCCCAGGCCGGTTGAGGTAGCGCCCGGCCGGCCAACATTACCGCCCGTTGCGATCGCCCCAGGCGATGAACTCCGGCACGATGAAGTTCGGCCGCGGTTCGTCGAACCGCAGCGGTGCGCCGGTCCGGTCGGTCACCTTGCCGCCCGCGGCGATGACCAGCGCGGCGCCGGCCGCGATGTCCCATTCACAGATCGACGCCAGCCGCGGGTAGATGTCGGCCTCGCCTTCGGCGATCCGGCAGAATTTCAGCGACGACCCCAGCGTCGCGTGCACGGCGCCGGGGCGGGCGTCGATGAAGGCGACAGTAGCAGGATCGAGATGCGAGCGGCTGACCGTGGCGATCCACGGCTCGCCCGGCTGCGGCAGCGGCCGGGTCTGGATCGCGCTGGCGGTGAAGCTGATCCCGTCAGCGGCGACCGTCAGCCGTTCGGCGCCATGGCCGACCGCGCCGCGCCACGCCAGCCCCAGAGCCGGCGCGCCGACGATGCCGAGCACCGGCAGGCCGTCGCACACCAGCGCCAGGTTGACGGTGAATTCGTCGCGACCGGCGATGTACTCCTTAGTGCCGTCGAGCGGATCGACCACGAAGAAACTGCCCGATGTCGGTCGCCCGTTGCTGCAGCACTCTTCCGACAGCACCGGGACGTGCGGCGCGATCTGCGCCAGTCCCTCGGCGATCACCTGGTCGGCGGCGAGATCAGCAGGCGTCACCGGCGAGCCGTCAGGCTTCTGGGTCACCTTGGCGTCGCGCGGGATCGCCATGATGGCCGCCCCGGCGCGCAGCACCAATTCGGTGAGCGGTTCGAGCAACGCTACGGCGTGCTCGGAGGAAACGGCGGCGGGCTGTTCGAACGCGGCAGTCATCAAGCTGTGTCATCCTCCGTCGGTGGTCTGGTTGGAGCCGGACCGTTGTGTTGGCACTGCCAGCGGCCGCAGTGTATCAAGCCATTAACCAAGGCTGATTCGTCTTGCGAGCGGTTTTCCGAGGAACAGACTGATGTCCGACACCCAATCTCCCGCTGTGCAGGCTCCCGCTCCCGATGCGCTGGAGCTCGCGGCGCTGCTGTGTTCGCGGGTGTGCCACGATCTCATCAGCCCGGTCGGCGCGATCGTCAATGGCCTGGAAGTGCTCGACGACAGCTCCAAGCAGGAAGACCGCGATTTCGCGCTCGAATTGATTCGAAAGAGCGCCAAAACCGCATCGGCCCGGCTGCAGTTCTGTCGGCTGGCGTTCGGCGCGGCCGGCTCGGCCGGTGCGCAGATCGATCTCGGCGATGCGCAGAACATGGCGCGCGGTCACCTCGAAGACGACAAGACCAAGCTGACCTGGAATCTGCCGCGGCTGCTGCTCGCCAAGAACCGCGTCAAGCTGCTGCTCAACATGCTGGTGATTGCTCAGCAGACGATTCCGCGCGGTGGTACGTTGACGATCGACCCGATCGGAGAAGGCGACAATTTGTCCTTCCGCATCGTTGCAGCCGGTATCAACGCCCGCACGCCGCACAACATCGTCGATCTGCTCAACGGGACTCAGAGCGGCCCGATCGAGTCGCACGGCGTGCAGCCGTACTACACGCGATTGCTTGCGCAGGCCTGCGGATTGACCGTTTCACTCGCCCCGGAAGGCGACACCATGGTGGTAACTGCGTCCTGAGGGGCGCAGTGATATAGTGAAGATTGTATTGACGACGAGCCTCGGGATCGTACGAAGGCCCTAACTATTTCAACTTCCGCCGCATCGTCCCGCGGCACGCAACCAATATTAAACGCTTTCCGCACACAGTGGCCGCATTAGTCGGGCATTGGCGACGGTCGCGTGCCCGCGTGCAGTGAAGGCCACGCGTATGGACGATCTTCTTCGTGAGTTTTTGACGGAGACCTTCGAGAGCCTGGACACGGTTGACAACCAGTTGGTCCGGTTTGAGCAGGAGCCGAACAACGCGAAGATATTGGACAATATTTTTCGTCTTGTTCACACCATCAAGGGGACGTGCGGGTTTCTAGGATTGCCGCGGCTTGAAGCGCTTGCGCATGCGGCCGAGACCCTGATGGGCAAATTCCGGGACGGGATGCCGGTGACGGGGGAGGCGGTGACGCTGATCCTGACCACGATCGACCGGATCAAGGACATTCTGACCCAGCTGGAGGCGACCCAGGCCGAGCCCGAGGGTGAGGACGGCGACCTGATCGGGGAGCTGGAGCGGTTGTCGATGCGCTCGCCGGAGGAGATCGCGGCCGAGCTTGGCGGCGCGGCGCCGGTGGACGTCGCCGAGGTTGCTGTGGCCGAAGCCCCTGCCGAAGCTGTTGTGGCGGCTGCGGCCGACGCCAATTCGACCGAAGGCACCCTGGTGGCGCAGACGCTGGAGCGTCCGCTGCGGCCGGGTGAAGTGTCGCTGGACGAGCTGGAGCGCGCCTTCCGCGAGACCGAGATCGAGATGGCTTCCCCGCCGCTGCAGCCGGCTGTGAGCGAGGCTCCGGCGGCCGTGGCCGAGGTGGTTGCGCAGCCTGAGCCGAAGCCGGCCAAGCCCGCCAAACCTGCCGCCAAGCCGGCGGCGAAGAAGTCTGGCGGCGACGGCGAGGGCGCAGCTGAAGGCGGTGCCGCCGGCGGCGTCGCCAACCAGTCGATCCGCGTCAACGTCGATACCCTCGAACACCTGATGACGATGGTGTCCGAGCTGGTGCTGACCCGCAACCAGCTGCTCGAGATCAGCCGGCGCCACGAGGACAACGAGTTCAAGGTGCCGCTGCAGCGGCTCTCCACCGTCACCGCCGAGCTGCAGGACGGGGTGATGAAGACCCGGATGCAGCCGATCGGCAACGCCTGGCAGAAGCTGCCGCGGATCGTCCGGGATCTCGCCGCCGAACTCGGCAAGCACATCGAGCTGGAGATGCACGGTGCCGACACCGAGCTCGACCGCCAGGTGCTCGACCTGATCAAGGACCCGCTCACCCACATGGTGCGCAACTCCGCCGACCACGGGTTGGAGAAGCCCGAGGACCGGGCGCGCGCCGGCAAGCCCGAGCAGGGCACCATCCGCCTGTCCGCCTATCACGAGGGCGGCCATATCGTGATCTGCATCGCCGACAACGGCCGCGGGCTCGACACCGAACGGATCAAGGCCAAGGCCTTGGCCAACGGTCTGGTCACCGAGGCCGAACTCGAGAAGATGACCGAGGCGCAGATCCACAAGTTCATCTTCGCGCCGGGGTTCTCGACCGCTGCCGCCGTCACCTCGGTGTCCGGCCGCGGCGTCGGCATGGACGTGGTGCGGACCAATATCGACCAGATCGGCGGCACGATTGAAGTGAAGTCGGTCGCGGGCGAAGGCTCGGCGATCACCATCAAGATCCCGCTGACCCTGGCGATCGTCTCGGCGCTGATCGTGGAGGCCGGCGGCGACCGGTTCGCGATCCCGCAGCTGGCGGTGGTCGAACTGGTGCGGGCGCGGGCCAACTCCGAGCACCGCATCGAGCGGATCAAGGACACGCCCGTTCTTCGTCTACGCGACAAGCTGCTGCCGCTGATCCATCTGAAGAAGCTGCTCGGCATCGACGAGGGCGCCAATAGCGAGCCGGAGAACGGCTTCATCGTGGTGACTCAGGTCGGTAGCCAGACCTTCGGCATCGTGGTCGACGGCGTGTTCCACACCGAAGAAATCGTCGTCAAGCCGATGTCGACCAAGCTGCGTCACATCGGGATGTTCTCGGGCAACACCATCCTGGGCGACGGCGCGGTGATCATGATCGTCGATCCGAACGGGATCGCGCAGGCGCTCGGCACCGCGGTGTCGGCGCAGCACGATATCTCCGACCAGGCGGCGGCGAGCCGCAACGCCTCGGCCGAACAGCTGACCTCGCTTCTGGTGTTCCGCGCCGGTTCGAGCCAGCCCAAGGCGGTGCCGCTGTCGCTGGTGACGCGCCTGGAAGAGATCGCCGCCGACAAGATCGAGAGGTCGAACGGCCGCTACATGGTGCAGTACCGCGACCAGCTGATGCCGCTGGTGCTGATGGAAGGCGTCGATGTGGCAACAAGCGGCGTGCAGCCGATCCTGGTGTTCGCCGACGAGGACCGGTCGATGGGCCTTGTGGTCGACGAGATCGTCGACATCGTCGAGGAGCATCTGCACATCCAGGTCGGCTCCAGCCGCGAGGGCATTCTCGGCTCGGCGGTGATCAAGGGCCAGGCCACCGAGGTGATCGACGTCGCGCACTTCCTGCCGATGGCGTTCTCCGACTGGCTGGCGCGCAAGGAGATGCGGCAGACGATGACCACGCGCTCGGTGCTGCTGGTCGATGACAGTGCATTCTTCCGCAACATGCTGGGTCCGGTGCTGAAGGCGGCGGGCTACAAGGTCCGCGTTGCGACCTCGGCGGTCGAGGGCCTCGCGGTGCTGCGCTCGGGTGCGCAGTTCGACGTGATCCTGACCGACATCGAGATGCCGGAGATGAACGGCTTCGAGTTCGCCGAAGCGATCCGCTCTGACACCAAGATGTCGAACCTGCCGGTGATCGCGCTGAGTTCGCTGGTGTCGCCGGCGGCGATCGAGCGCGGCCGCCAGGCCGGTCTGACCGACTACATCGCCAAGTTCGACCGTCCCGGCCTGATCGCGGCGCTGAAGGAACAGACCACGATGCATGCGACGCCCGAAGTGCTGGAGCAGGCGGCATGAGCGAGACCAGGAAGGACACCCCCGCGATGAGCCGCACCATCGACGCGATCAGCGGCAACACCACCCAGTTCGCCACCGCGATGATCGGCGGCCAGCTGTTCGGCTTGCCGATCAGCCGGGTGCAGGATGTGTTCATGCCGGAACGGCTGACCCGGGTGCCGCTGGCCCCGGACGACGTCGCCGGCGTTCTCAACCTGCGCGGCCGGATCGTCACCGCGATCGACATGCGGGCCCGTCTCGGCCTGCCCAAGAACCAGGACGGCAAGCCGCCGATGGCGATGGGCGTCGACCTGCGCGGCGAATCCTACGGCCTTCTGATCGACTCCATCGGCGAAGTGCTGACCCTGCCGGACGAGGGCCGCGAGACCAACCCGGTCAACCTCGATCCCCGCATGGCCTCCTTCGCCAACGGCGTCCACCGCCTCGACGGACAGCTCATGGTCGTCCTCGACGTCGACAAAGTGCTCGAAATCGCAACTCAACGTATGGCTGCATAACGTCTGGACTGATTGCGGCGCAATCGCAGGAACTGCCCATCCGGGCGTGAACTGATAGAGGCAGAAAATGAAGACATGTCTGGTGGTCGACGACTCGAGCGTCATCCGGAAGGTCGCGCGGCGCATCCTCGAAGGTCTCGACTTCGAGATCGTCGAAGCTGAAGACGGCGAGAAGGCGCTCGAAGCCTGCAAGCACGGGCTGCCCGACGCCGTTCTGCTCGATTGGAACATGCCGGTGATGGATGGCTACGAGTTTCTGCGCAACCTGCGCCGGATGCCCGGTGGCGACGCGCCGAAGGTGGTGTTCTGCACCACCGAGAACGACGTCGCGCACATCGCGCGGGCGCTGCATGCCGGCGCCAACGAATACATCATGAAGCCGTTCGACAAGGACATCGTCACGGCGAAGTTTCAGGAAGTCGGCCTGATCTGACGGGGGTCGGATGGCCGGTTTTGGCGCCGCGGTGTGGGACGCGGTGGGGAGTGGAAGTATGCGTTGCGTCGGTGTTCTATGAGCGTAGCTCTGGCAGGTAGTCCCGCTACGAATTCGGCGCAATACGAGCCGTTGCGCGTGATGATCGTCGACGACTCGGTGGTCATCCGCGGTTTGATCTCCAGATGGGTCGAGGCCGAGCCGGACATGGTGGTCGCAGCATCGCTGCGCACCGGGCTCGACGCCGTCAATCAGCTCGAACGGGTGAAGCCGGACGTTGCGGTACTCGACATCGAAATGCCGGAGCTCGACGGCATTTCGGCGCTGCCGCAGTTGCTCGCCAAGAAGCGCGATCTGGTCGTGATCATGGCGTCGACGCTGACCCGCCGCAACGCGGAGATCAGCTTCAAGGCGCTGTCGCTCGGCGCCGCCGATTACATTCCGAAGCCGGAAACAACCCGCGAGCCGCAGGCCGCCGATATCTTCAAGCACGATTTGCTGCAGAAGATCCGGTCGCTCGGTGGCCGGGTTCGACGCCGCGCCGTTCCCGGAGTTGCCGCGCCTGCGATCGCGCGTGATCCGCATCCAGCGCCGGTGCCGCATCCCGCAGTGGCTGCGCCGACCGTTGCCAGCCAGGCTGCGCTGGTGAAGCGCTCGTTCGGTCCGACCGCCCCGCGCGTTCTGCTGATCGGCTCGTCGACCGGTGGGCCGCAGGCGCTGATGTCGATGGTGGCGGATATCGGCCCGGTGATCGATCGTTTCCCGGTGCTGATCACCCAGCATATGCCGCCGACCTTCACGACCATTCTGGCCGAGCACCTGGCGCGCGCCAGCCGCCGTCCGGCGCATGAAGGCATCGAAGGCGAAGCGATCAAACCCGGCAACATCTATCTTGCCCCCGGCGGCAAGCACATGCGTGTCGCCAAGCAGGGCGGCAACCCAGTGATCGCGCTCGACGACGGTCCGCCGGTGAATTTCTGCAAGCCCGCCGTCGATCCGTTGTTCATGTCGGCGATCGAAGTGTGGCAGAGCGGCATTCTCGCCGTGGTGCTGACCGGCATGGGGTCGGACGGCATGCGCGGCGGCAAGGACATCGTCGCGGCCGGCGGCAGCGTGATCGCGCAGGACGAAGCCTCCAGCGTGGTCTGGGGCATGCCGGGCGCGGTCGCCAATGCCGGCGTCTGCGCTGCGGTACTGCCGCTCAATCAGATTGGTCCGAAGGTGGTCCGCCTGTTTGCAGGAGACCGTTCGTGACGCCGCTGGATTACGAATTCCTCCGCAAGCTCCTGAAGGATCGCTCCGGCCTCGATCTGTCGGCCGACAAACAATATTTGGTTGAGAGCCGACTGTTGCCGCTGGCGCGTCGGCTCAGCCTCGGCGGCATCAGCGAGCTGGTGCAGAAGATGAAAGGGATGGGCGCAGAAGCGCTGATTTCCGACGTCGTCGAGGCGATGACCACCAACGAAACGTTCTTCTTCCGCGACAAGGTGCCGTTCGATCACCTGCGCGAGGAGATGCTGCCGGCGCTGCTGCAGGCGCGCGCGGCGCGGCGGTCGTTGCGGATCTGGTGCGCGGCGTCGTCGACCGGCCAGGAGCCGTATTCGATCGCCATGACGCTCAAGGAGCTTGGTCCGGCAGTGGCCGGCTGGCGGTTCGAGATCATCGCCACCGATCTGTCGCCGCAGGTGCTGGAGAAGTCCAAATCGGGCCTGTTCAGTCAGTTCGAAGTTCAGCGCGGGCTGCCGATCCAGCTGTTGGTGAAGTACTTCAAGCAGGCCGGCGAGGTGTGGGAGCTCAGCCCCGAGATCCGCGCTATGGTGCAGCACCGCCAGCTCAATCTGCTGCACGATTTCTCGTCGCTCGGCACCTTCGACATCGTGTTCTGCCGCAACGTGCTGATCTATTTCGATCAGACCACCAAGGTCGGCATTCTGGAGCGGATCGCCAAGCGGCTGGAGCCGGACGGCTATCTGACCCTCGGCGCCGCCGAGACCGTGGTGGGCCTGACCGACGCGTTCAAGCCGCACAATTCGCGCCGCGGCGTGTATCTGCCAAACCTTAAGTCGGCGCCGTCGATCGTCCCGTCGTTCCCCGCGACTACCGCGCTCAGCAGCCTGCGGGCCAGCTGAGGCGCAGAGCCTTCGGGCTCGTCAGCCGCATCACTGCTCCACACCCTTCGTCATTCCGGGGCGCTCGCGCCAGCGAGCGAGCCCGGAATCCCGACGTCGTTATGCAAGCTCGCCCAAGTCGTCCCCGCGTCAGATTGCAGGTACGCCCCGATTGGCGCACCCCGCACCGACTGAGGCGAGGGGACTTGGCGGGGACAGAGCGGCATCCCCAAAACAAAAACCCCGCCATTCGCGGCGGGGTCAAGGACCACTCGGAAGGAGAGCGCCCGAGGGCGCTCTTGGTAGAACCAGTTAGGCCGGGATGCGGACGTCGTCCTCGGACGGTTCGCGCAGCACGTAGCCGCGGCCCCAGACCGTCTCGATGAAGTTGCGACCGTCGGAAGCGTTGGCGAGCTTCTTGCGCAGCTTGCAGATGAAGACGTCGATGATCTTCAGTTCCGGCTCGTCCATGCCACCATAGAGGTGGTTCAGGAACATTTCCTTGGTCAGCGTGGTGCCCTTCCGCAGGGAGAGCAGCTCCAGCATCTGATATTCCTTGCCGGTCAGATGCACGCGCTGGCCGCCGACTTCGACGGTCTTGGTATCGAGATTGACGACGAGATCGCCGGTCTGGATCACCGACTGGGCGTGACCCTTCGAGCGGCGGACGATCGCGTGGATGCGCGCGACCAGCTCGTCCTTGTGGAACGGCTTGGTCATGTAGTCGTCGGCACCGACGCCCAGACCCTTCACCTTGTCCTCGATGCCGGCGAGGCCGGACAGGATCAGGATCGGGGTTTTGATCTTGGAGACGCGAAGCTGCTTGAGAACGTCATAACCGGACATGTCCGGCAGGTTCAGATCAAGCAGGATGATGTCGTAGTCGTACAGCTTGCCGAGGTCGACGCCTTCTTCACCGAGATCCGTCGTGTAGACATTGAAACTCTCGGATTTGAGCATCAATTCGATCGACTGCGCAGTCGCGCTGTCATCTTCAATCAGCAATACGCGCATGCCAGTCCCCTCTAAGCGCCGCTACGGGCGTCAGGCGTCCGCACACTTGCGGCACTGGAAACGCCTTTGAAGAACTGATTCGGATCCTGACGAGGAATGGTTAACAAAAACTGATTCGGCTCCGCAAGGTCCTGCAGTGCAATTTTTGTCGAATCGCACTAAGGTGTTGCGGGAAAGCAGCTTTTTGTTGGCCGGCCCCTTCAAGTTCCACTTTAAGAGTCGGCGTCAACCGACTCTTGCGACTCACCCTTCATTCTGAGGGGCAAGCGTGCTCAGCTACCAAAGACAGTGACGCAATGATTAACGATGCGGGTAAACACGAAGTTAAGGCGACAGGCCCCGCGTCGACGAACTTAAGAGTTTCGCAATGAAGGCCTTGGCGGAACAGATCGGCGACATCGACAGCGTCAATACCTATGGACGCGTCGTCGGTGTGCGCGGTCTGATGGTCGAGATCGCCGGGCCAATTCACGCGATGAGCGTTGGCGCACGCATCGTTGTCGAAACCGGCGCCAACCGAGCGATCCCGTGCGAAGTAATCGGATTCACCGGTAACAACGCCATCGTCATGCCGTTCGCAGGACTTGAAGGCGTGCGCCGCGGCTGCCGGGCGATCATCGCGAACGCTGCCGCTCAGGTGCGACCGTCGCCGCATTGGCTCGGCCGCGTCGTTAACGCTTTGGGCGAACCGATCGACGGCAAGGGGCCGCTGGTACAAGGTCCGTCGCCGATGCCGTTCCGCAATCAGCCGCCGCCGGCGCATTCGCGCAAGCGCGTCGGCATGCCGCTCGATCTCGGCGTGCGTGCGCTCAACACCTTTCTCACCTGCTGCCGGGGGCAGCGCATGGGTATCTTCGCCGGTTCCGGCGTTGGTAAGTCCGTGTTGCTGTCGATGCTCGCTCGCAACGTCGATGCCGCGGTCTCGGTGATCGGGCTGATCGGCGAACGCGGCCGCGAGGTGCAGGAGTTCCTGCAGGACGACCTCGGCGAGGAAGGTCTTGCCCGTTCCGTGGTTGTGGTCGCGACGTCGGACGAGCCGGCGCTGATGCGGCGGCAGGCGGCGTATCTGACGCTGGCGATCGCCGAATACTTCCGCGACAACGACAAGGACGTGCTGTGCCTGATGGACTCGGTCACGCGTTTTGCGATGGCGCAGCGTGAGATCGGGCTGTCGGCCGGCGAGCCGCCGACCGCCAAAGGCTATACGCCGACGGTGTTCACCGAACTGCCGAAGCTGCTCGAACGCGCCGGCCCGGGGCTGGGCGAGGGCACCATCACCGGCATCTTCACCGTGCTGGTCGACGGCGACGATCATAATGAGCCGGTCGCTGACGCGGTGCGCGGCATTCTCGATGGCCACATCGTGATGCAGCGCTCGATCGCCGAGCGCGGCCGCTATCCGGCCATCAACGTGCTGAAGTCGGTGTCGCGAACCATGCCGAAATCGGCCGATCCGGTTTATCTGCCCATGATCAAGCGGGCGCGGCAGATCATGGCGACCTACGCCGACATGGAAGAGCTGATCCGGCTCGGCGCCTATCGGCCCGGCTCCAGCACCGAGGTCGACGAGGCGGTGCGGCTGCACGAGCCGCTGGAGGATTTTCTCCGCCAAGGCAAGGACGAGGCGACCAGCTTGCAGTCAGGATATGCCCAATTGGAGCAGATCCTGAGTAATTCGGAAACGGAACGCTAACTTTGTCCGGCCATCATGCTTGGCACGTCAATCGATTTGCCGGGTGGCCCCGTCGTGACCATCCGGCGATGTCCCGCGTTGAACTGGGACTTCTGGGGAGTACGAGTCGATGAAGTCACGCGAAACGCTGATCCGTCTGAAGAAGTTTCAGGTCGACGAGCGGCGCAGACGGGTTGCCCAGATCGAAGCGATGATCGCGGATTTCGAGCGGATGTCGGCCGATCTCGAGCGCGAAATCGTCACCGAGCAGGAACGCGCGGGGATCACGGACCCCAGCCACTTCGCTTATCCGACCTATGCCAAGGCGGCGATTCAGCGCCGCGAGAACCTGACCCGCTCTGCCGACGAGCTGCGGGTGCAACTCGAAGAAGCCCGCGGCCAGCTGTCCGAGGCGTTCGACGAGATGAAGAAGGTCGAATTGCTCGACGAGCGCGACCAGGCGCGCGAACGCGCCGAGGAAAGCGCCCGCGAACAGGCCGACCTCGACAGCATCGGCCTGATGCGTGCACGGCTCGGTGGGGCGGGCGCCGTCGCCTGACCTTTCGCAACTTTGCGTCGAAACAGCCCGGGCCCTCGGTCCGGGCTTTCGTTTGCGGTATCCACAGCCTATGCACTGGCGTGGTGGAACATTGCGTTGCACGATATGCTGCTGTGGTTCGGGCCGCTCGGCCGGAACGGGGGGCGTGGCCGCAACGGCCATGGTGAGGTCTCGGAATGCTGTCGCCGGCTGAGTTGGTTTCGCTGATCGCCGCGGTCGCCGAGCGCGACCAGGACGCGTTCCAGCGACTCTATGATGCGACGCGGGCGAAACTGTTCGGCGTCGTGCTCCGTATCTTGCGGCGACAGGATCTCGCCGAAGAAGTCATTCAGGACGCCTACGTCAAGATCTGGAACAACGCTGCGCAGTTCGATTCCAAGGTGGCTTCGCCGATCACCTGGATGGCGTCGATCGCGCGCAACCGGGCGATCGACGTCGCGCGCAAGCGCGGCGAAGTCTCGATCGAGGAGGAGCCGTCCGCCAATGACGTCGCGGCGGAAACGCCCGACCCGCTGGCGCGCCGGGAGATGACCGAGGAGCTGAAGCGGCTTCTGGAGTGCATCGGCCGTTTGGAGCCCGAACGGCAGAAACTGGTTCTGCTGGCGTACTACAACGGCTGGAGCCGTGAGCAGCTCGGCGCCAAGTTCGGCGCTCCGGCCAACACGATCAAGACCTGGCTGCGCCGCAGCCTGCTCGATGTTCGGGGGTGTTTGGGACTGACCTGATGGCCCACAGCGAAGACCATAGCGCGCTCGCCGCGGAATACGCACTCGGCACGCTCGACGTCGCCGAACGGGCGGAAGCCGAGGCGCTGATGCGCAGCGATGCGGAGTTCGCCGCGCTGGTCAAAGCGTGGGAGCTGAAGCTCGGCGCGCTTAATCAGATGGTCGGGCTGGTCGAGCCGCGCGGCGAGGTATGGGATCGGATCAAGGCGGCGATCGCCGCCGAGTCACAGCGCGCGGTGCCGCCGCCGGCTGCGCCGCCGATTGGTGACGTCGCCAGTGCCGGGGTGCTCGGCGCGCCGGGAGATCCGATCTTGCCGCGCCCTGCCAACGACACCGGTCCCGCACCCGTCAGCGAGTCGACCGAACTCAGCCCGGAATCCAAACGCGTCGTGCACTTCGCCAAGCGCGCCTACATCTGGCGCGGCGTGGCGATGCTGTCGAGCGCGATCGCAGCGTCGCTGCTGCTGGTGGTCGGCGCCCAGGTGTATCAGCCGGACCTGTTGCCGGACGCGGTGCGTCCGCCGATCCGCACCCAGATCGTCAAGGTCGAAACGCCGCCGCCGGCGGTGCCTGCGCAATATGTCGCCGTGCTGCAGAAGGACGGCAATGCGCCGGCCTTCATCCTCACCGTCGATGCCGGCAGCAAGACCTTCACGGTGCGCCGCGTCGCCGCGACGCCGGAGCCTGGCAAGAGCTACGAACTCTGGATCGTCTCCGACAAGCTGCAGAAGCCGCGCTCGCTCGGCGTGATCGGCAACCGCGATTTCACCGTCAATCCGGCGCTGTCGTCGTACGATCCCGACCTTGTGAGCAAAGCGACCTATGCTGTGACGGTCGAGCCCGAAGGCGGCTCGCCGACCGGCGTCGCCACCGGCCCGATCGTGTTCACCGGCAAGCTGGTGGAAAGCGTGCCGCCGGAGCCGATCCGAAACACGCCTAAGCAGTAATGGACTGCGCCCTCAGGTTTTGCCCAAGCTGATTAGTTCGCAGCGCGCTCTGAGACAGCGTGCGGATAACGCTGAAAGCTCGACCAACGGCGCGAAAACTTCATCGCACAAAAGAAAAACGCCCGTGGGGAGCGGGCGTTTTCCTTTGGGTCTCCACTTGGGGTGAGTGGGACCTCCTCAGCTCACGCGTCAGCCAGGGGGGCTATCTGGCATGCGTGAACGCTGGAACGGTTAGCGGATCACCATCGTTTCCGCCTTGCTGATCGCGGTCGGTTTGCCGGCTTTGATCACTTTGGCAGTCTGGGTGTAGCCGTCGTCGGCCCCGAGCCGCGCGGTGATGCCAAGGCCCGCCACCGCGATCCCGGCGACCAGAGCCACTGCCACAATCTTCAAGTGGGTGCTGCGATCGGCACTGTAGATCGAATGGTTCATGCGGAGCCTCCTGCTGTCTTCTCCACCCTCGGAAATTCGTGTTTGCGATCCCGAAGCAGGTTCAAAGAACTCACGCAGAAAACGTAGGAAATCGCCCGGCCGTTCCGCAGAGGGCGTCACAAACGCGTGAACAAGCGTGATAGTGCGCGAGAATGCAGTGCGAAAAGTCGGCCTAACTTACTGAAAATTAATCAAATCGGGGTCAGCGAGGCTGCTGTGGCCGTTCTCACAGCCCTCGGCATCAAAGTACCGCCCGAGGCCAATAGGCCTTGTCTGTTGCGCAAAAGTCGCGCAGCCGCCTTGTCTTCCACGGGGTGGAACCGGCCGGCTTTAAACGCTGCCGACCGTCTTCAACCGAGCCCGCGGATGGATCTCGGCCTGCGACATCACCGTGGTCTGGGCCCGGAAGCGTTCGACCAGGGAGCGGACGAACGGCCGGATCGAGGCGGAGGTCACCAGCACCGGCGCCTCGCCTTCGCGGGCGGCCTGTTCGAACTTGTCGCGCACCGCGGTCATGAATTCCGACAGCTTCGACGGCGCCATCGCCAAAGTGCGGTCTTCGCCCTGGCCGATGATCGATTCGGCGAACGCCTGCTCCCACTTCGCCGACAGCGCGATCAGCGGCAGGTAGCCGTTGTACGAGGTGTTCTGCGCGCAGATCTGGCGGGCCAACCGGGCACGGACGTGCTCGACGATCGTCGACGGATTGCGCGAGAACGCCAGCGCTTCGGCGATGCCTTCGAGGATGGTCGACAGGTCGCGGATCGAGACGCGCTCGGCGAGCAGCAGCTGCAGCACGCGCTGGATGCCCGAGACGGTGATTTGACCCGGGACGATGTCCTTGACCAGCTCGCCCTGTTCCTTCGGCAGGTCTTTGAGCAGCTTCTGGGTTTCGCCATAGGACAACAGGTCGGACATGTTGGCCTTAAGCAGTTCGGTCAGGTGCGTCGACAGCACGGTGGCGGCGTCGACCACGGTGTAGCCCTTCAGCGACGCCTCTTCCTTGAAGTTGGCGTCGACCCAGGTGGCGGGCAGTCCGAAAGTCGGCTCGGTGGTGTGGATGCCCGGCACCGTCACCTGCTCGCCGGCCGGGTCCATCACCATGAACTGGTTCGGCCAGATCCGGCCGGTGCCGGCGTCGACTTCCTTGATCTTGATGACGTAGGTGTTGGCCTCGAGCTGGACGTTGTCGAGGATACGCACCGCCGGCATCACGAAGCCCATTTCGATCGCCAGCGAGCGGCGCAGCGCCTTGATCTGTTCTGTGAGGCGATCGGTGCCGTCCGGTCCGTTGACCAGCGGCAGCAGCGCGTAGCCGAGCTCGATCTTCAGATCGTCGATCTTCAGCGCAGCAGCGATCGGTTCTTCGGCGGACGCTGCCGCGGCTGCTGCTGCGGCGGCTTCGGGTGCCACTGCGGCCTGCGCCTTTTCGGCGGTGACTTCCGCCTTCCGCTTGCGCGCCTTCAAGGCGAGGAAGGCCGAGCCGCTGCCGAGTGCCAGGAACGGGAGGGTCGGAATGCCCGGCAGCACCGCCAGCACCAGCATCACCGCGGCCGCCATGCCCAGCGCCTGCGGATAGCCGGAGAGTTGGCCCATCATCGCCTTGTCGGCCGAGCCGGAGATGCCGGCCTTCGACACCAGCAGGCCCGCCGCGGTTGAAACGATCAGCGCCGGGATCTGCGTCACCAGGCCGTCGCCGACCGTCAGCAGCGTGTAGGTGTGGCCGGCTTCGGAGAACGACAGCCCCTGTTGCGCCACGCCGATGATGATGCCGCCGATCACGTTGATGAACACGATCAGCAGGCCGGCGATGGCGTCGCCGCGGACGAACTTCGAGGCACCGTCCATGGCGCCGAAGAAGCCGCTTTCGTCTTCCAGCTCCTTGCGCCGCGCTTTGGCGGTGGCTTCGTCGATCAGGCCGGCCGACAGGTCGGCGTCGATCGCCATCTGCTTGCCGGGCATCGAGTCCAACTGGAAGCGTGCCGCGACTTCAGCGATACGGCCCGAACCCTTGGTGATGACCACGAAGTTGACGATGATCAGGATCGTAAACACGATGATCCCGATCACGAAATTGCCGCCCATCACGAAGCCGCCGAACGCCTCGATGACGTGACCGGCGGCCGCGGTGCCTTCATGGCCGTGCGACAGGATCAGCCGGGTCGATGCCATGTTCAGCGACAGCCGCAGCATGGTCGAGATCAGCAGCACGGTCGGGAACGACGAGAATTCCAGCGGCGCCTGAATGAACAGCGACGTCATCAGAATCAGGATCGACAGGGTGATCGAGATCGCCAGGAACAGGTCGAGAATGATCGCCGGCAGCGGCAGGATCAGCACGACCAGGATGGTCAGCACGCCGATCGCGAGCGCGAGATCGCCGCGCCGCAGGATGGCGATCATTTCTTTGAGGCTGGGAATGCCGGCGCCCGTGCCCTGGCCGACCGTAGTGTCCGTCATTTCAGCCGCAGTCCCCTGTGCGCGTCGCTTGCGCCGGCCGGACGTCTTCGCCGCGACCGGAGGGGCGCTGGGTCCGACGTGAGGCAGCGCACTGGCGTCCACGGGCATTCCCCGTTTTTCGCGGCCGACGACACTTCTTCACTGGGCAAAATTTGCCCGGTTCATGGTTAGCAAAGTGTTAACGCCGCCCGGGGTGCGACCGCATGGCAGGGCGTTGGTCGGCGGTCTTGACCCCGAGCCCGGCGCCCGAAACTCTGTGCAAATGGAAACGCTCGTGGAAAAGACCGGCAAAACGCCGGCGTTCACGCTCGACTCGCGCCAGGCGTGGGTCCGGCTCGGAGTGGCGCTGGTGATCGGTTCGATCGGCAGCGTCGGGATGTGGTCGGTGGTGGTGGTGCTGCCCCTGGTCCAGGCCGAGTTCGCCGCCAGCCGGGGCGCCGCGTCGCTCGCCTTCACCATGGCGATGCTCGGCTTCGGCCTTGGCGGTGTCGCCACCGGCAAGCTGACCGACCGGTTCGGCATCGTGGTGGCGATCGGCAGCGGCATCGGCCTGCTCGGGCTCGGCTATGTCGGCGCCGGGCTGTCGGCTGCGCTCTGGCAGTTCGCCGCCTTCCATCTCCTGATCGGCGCCGGTGCCTCGGCAACCTTCGGCCCGCTGATGGCCGAAGCCTCGCACTGGTTCGAGCGCTATCGCGGGCTGGCAGTGACGATCGCCGCCAGCGGCAATTATCTCGCCGGCACGATCTGGCCGCCGCTGGTCAATTGGGGCAGTGCCAGCATCGGCTGGCGCGCAACCCATCTGGCGATTGGTGGATTCTGCGTCGTCGCGATGACCCTGATGGTGCTGATCCTGCGTGCCAGGATGCGCGGCCACGCCGCTGCCAGTCACGCCGCAGCGCCGCCGCCGAAGATCGATCTGCAGCTTCCCACCAACACGCTCACGGTGCTGCTGAGCGTCGCCAGTATCGCCTGCTGCGTGGCGATGGCGATGCCGCAGGTCCATATCGTCGCCTATTGCGGCGACCTCGGCTACGGCGCAGCGCGCGGCGCCGAGATGCTGTCGCTGATGCTGGCGTTCGGCATCATCAGCCGGATCGGCTCGGGCTTCCTGGCCGACCGGATCGGCGGCATCCGCACGCTGCTACTCGGCTCCGTAGCGCAGGGCACGGCGCTGATGTTCTATCTGTTCTTCGATAGCCTCGGTTCGCTCTACGTGATCTCGGCGATGTTCGGCCTGTTCCAGGGCGGCATCGTGCCGGCCTATGCGATCATCGTCCGCGAAGCGATGCCGGCGCGCGAGGCCGCGACCCGGGTCGGCATCGTCATCATGGCATCGGTGCTTGGCATGTCGTTCGGCGGCTGGATTTCCGGGGTGATCTTCGACGCCACCGGCTCCTATGCGGCCGCCTTCGTCAACGGCATGGCGTGGAACGCCGTCAACGTCGCGATCATGCTGATGCTGTTGCTCCGCAGCCGGCGGCGGGGCCCGCAGGTGGCGATGGCGTAGCGCGATCTTGTCGAGGGCCGGAAACGAAAGAGCCGCGCAGCTGATGGCCGCGCGGCTCTCGTTCGTGAGGTGAAGTGGAGGAGGCCGGTTCAGGCGGCGCGGACGCTCTGCAGGAAGTTGGCGACCTCGACCTTCAACCGGTTGGAGTCCTGAGACAGCGACTGCGCCGCCGACAGCACCTGGGCCGATGCCGATCCGGTTTCGGTGGCGCC
The DNA here is from genome assembly GCF_039642825.1 of Rhodopseudomonas sp. P1. Taxonomy (NCBI): domain Bacteria; kingdom Pseudomonadati; phylum Pseudomonadota; class Alphaproteobacteria; order Hyphomicrobiales; family Nitrobacteraceae; genus Rhodopseudomonas; species Rhodopseudomonas sp. P1. Next base: position 1,751,273 of record NZ_CP088006.1, read on the forward strand.
GCGCTGCACGTCGACGATGTTGGCTGACACTTCGTTGGTGCCACGCGCCGCCTGCTGAACGTTGCGGGCGATCTCCTGGGTCGCGGCGCCTTGTTCTTCGACCGCCGACGCGATCGTCGAGGCGATCTCCGACATCCGTTCGATGGTGTGGCCGATCTCGCGGATCGCCGACACCGACTCGCCGGTCGCCGCCTGGATGCCGCCGATATGCTGGCTGATCTCGCCGGTCGCCTTCGAGGTCTGTTCGGCCAACGCCTTCACTTCGGCCGCCACCACGGCGAAGCCGCGGCCGGCTTCGCCGGCGCGCGCCGCTTCGATCGTGGCGTTGAGTGCGAGCAGATTGGTCTGGCCGGCGATGGTGTTGATCAGTTCGACCACATCGCCGATCCGGGCGGCGGCCTGCGACAGCTCGGCGACGGTGGCGTTGGTCTTGCGCGCCTGATCGACCGCCTCGACGGCGATGCGGGCGGATTCCTGCACTTGCCGGCTGATCTCGTTGATCGACGAGGTCATCTCCTCGGTCGCCGACGCCACCGACTGCACGTTGGTGGAGGCCTGTTCGGAGGCGGCTGCGACGGTGGTGGTGATCGTCTGGGCGTGTTCCGCCGTTTTCGTCAGCGTGCCCGCCGAAGCTTCCAGTTCGGTCGAAGCCGACGAGACGGTCTCGACGATCTCGCCGACGGAGGATTCGAACTGCCGGGTGGCGGCGTCGATGCGGTGGCCGCGAGCGATCTTCTCTTCGGCGTCCTTGGCTGCGGCCGCATCGGCCGCGCGCTTGTCGATCAGCGCCTGCTTGAACACCTGCAGTGCATCGGCCATGGCGCCGATCTCGGTGTTCTTGCCGCGATGCGGCACCTCGGCAGAGAGATCGCCGCGGGTGAAATCCTGCATCGGCTTGACGATCGAGGCGATACCCCGCGACAGATCGCGGATCACCAGGATGCTGGCGGTGATGCCGATCGCGATTGCGACAACCAGGATGCCGATCATCACGAAGATCGCCCACAGATAGGTCGCTTCTGCACTCGCGGTGGCGCCGGCCGCACCCTTGTCGTTGAGCTCGATGTCCTTCTTCAGCACCTCGTCGATCTGTCCGCTCATCGGGCCCATCGTCTTGAGCATGTAGTCGTTGGCGGCGACCGGAAGCTCACCGGCGGCTTTGCGCGACATCTCCAGGCCGGCGGGAGCGAGACTGGTGTAGTTCGCCCACGACGCGACGAGGTTGTCATACAGCTTGCGCTCCTCCGGTGTGGCGACCATCGGCGCGTAGGTGCGCAGCGATTGCTTCACCGCCTCATCGAATGCGGCGAGCTGCTTCTCGATTGCCAGCTTGCGTTCGGTGGTGGCTTCCAACAAATGCGCGCGCAGCGTGTTGCGATACAACGCCACGTTGGTGCGCATCTCGCCAAGAACCCGGACCGACGGCATCCAATTGGTGCCGATATCGACAGTGCTCGCATTCAACGTCCGCATCTGCAGCAGACCAAGTAAACCGAGGCCGGAGAGCGCGATCAGCAAGACGGCGACGAGGGTGGTGATTTTCGTCCGTAACGGGACATTGGCGAGCATGGCTGGTCCAATTCAACTTATAGGCGACGAGATGTCGCGCGATGATCGGCCGCATCCTCGGTTAAAATGTTTGTTCAAAAGCTAATCGATTTGTACGCGGTCAAACATATTGCGCATCGGCACTTGATCTGCAGATCTCACGGTCCGCGCACACTACGAAGAGAGGACGGAACTAATCGATTCGATGAAACGATTTTCGGCCGATGAAAGAGGAGACCGCGGGAGATATTCAAAAGCTCGATGTGCTGACTGATCGATTTTGCTCACAGCTCCGACCTTCCCTGCTCCCGATCGCTGAGTCGAGCCGAGCATGTCGGTGCCTCGAACGTCAGCCCTTGCGTCGCCATCGGCGCGGTTCGACTCTTCGCTCGGACGCAGGACCTTCAATCGTGGCTGATCGTCGGCATGCCCGGGCTGAAACCGCGACCACCCGCCATGCCCAGTGAGCGCGGTCAGATCACGGCTGCACCAGCCGGGTTTTGGTCCCGGGCGCTCGCAACCGGCCGATTGCCCGCGAAGTCCTGTCATTGTATGGGGAGGCCGCACCGTCCGCCGCCTCGCGGCCGCCGGCGGGGCCTGTAGCTCAATGGTTAGAGCCGACCGCTCATAACGGTCTGGTTGCAGGTTCGAGTCCTGCCGGGCCCACCACAGGTGCTGTGGCGGAGCCTTGCCGTAAGGGAGGCATCCGCAATGAATCAATCCCCGTCCTTGTCAGTTCCGCTGCGGCCGGCTCGATTCTCGACTGCGGGGCTGCCTGACCACGACCGGTTCGACGCCTGGCGGGAGTATTTGCGCCCCGTGGCCGATCTGACGCCGGTTGCCCATCGGTCGCGGACAGCTGCGATCGATCTGGCGGCCTGGGATCTTGGCAGTTTTGCCATGTGCCAGGAGCGGAGTTCCGGCACGCGGTTCTCGCGGACGACGCGACGGGTCAAGACCGTCTTCGCCGACCACTGGTATCTTTTTCTGATCAAGGAGGGCGCTAATTGGGTGGTCAGCGATGGTGGCTGCTCGGCCGAGCAGGTGTCGCGCGGCGCGGCCGGCCAAGTCGGCTTCTATTCGCTCGGTGAAGCATTCCACGGCGAGATGCAGCCGATGGACATTCTGATGCTGTTCATCCCGCGCGATCTGTTCGCCCGGCAGGCCGGCACGCTGGACCGGCTCAACAACACGATCATCGACACCGCACGCGGACGGCTGCTGTCCGACTACATGTTGGCGCTGGAGCGACGGTTGCCGGAGCTGACACAGGACGAGGTGCCGGCGATCGTTCGTGCCACCGAGGCAATGGTCGCTGCTTGTCTGGCACCGGCGCCGCACAGCGCGGAAGAAGCGCGGGAGGGCATGATCCTCAGCCTCGGTGAGCGGGCACGCCGGGTGGTGCAGTCTCGGCTTTCGGATCCGAAACTGACACCCGGCAGTCTCGCCAACAGCATTGGCGTGTCGCGGAGCGCGCTCTATCGCCTGTTCGAGCCGCACGGCGGGGCGGCCCGCTATGTCCGCAACACGCGGCTGGCCGCTGCGCATCGGGCGCTGTGCGATCTCGCCGAGACCCGGCAGATCCAACAGATTGCCGACTCCTTTGGCTTCACCTGCGCGCAGGAATTCAGCCGCGCATTCCGCCAGCGCTACGGCTACAGCCCGTCCGAACTGCGCGCTGATTGCGGCCAATCGGTCCGCCGTCTGTCCAGCCAGGCGGCGGAGGGCGGGCGGACGCTGGGCGAATTCTTGCGGACCACGGCGTGACTGGGCGGGTACAGGAGGAGAGACGAGCTTGCTATGCAGGCCGATCGCGGCTCGATCGGCCGGTCACGTTGAAGCCGTCCAGCCAAAATCCTGAATGCGGGTCGAGCTCTTCTGCCGCCCCAAGCAAGCGATAAGCCTGGTCGAAACTGCTCACTGGTAAGTGGGTGTCATCTCTCTGAGCCGAATCGTGCTTAACTGATCCGCTTCCCTCCTGCGACGCCCGCCGCAGACTCTTCTTTGTGGGTAACTATATACTGTTGTCGGAACGATTGGTCGCCGTCGATTTTGGGACCGGTTGTTTCGAAAGCGAGACGAAAAGCCAACGCCCCGCCGCCCCGCAAGGGTTTAAACTTCAGCACCGGGAAAGCGGCCGACCCTTTGCGGCCTCCGTGCGCTGACAGAAGAAACTGTAGTACCCGCTTATGACGATATCCGTAGATCCAGATCGCGACTGGAAGAATCGCATTTCGGCGCAGGCTCTCAGGCAGATCCAGGAGCTCGATCTTGCCCTCGATCCGAACAGCTTCGAGCTGTGGTACACGTTCTTCTCCGGCCGGCACAAAGCGCTCACCGAGGCCGTCAATGCACTTTTGGCCGCGACCGGGCGGCCCAGCGCAAGTGACATTACGGGCCTGTACGAGCAGTTTCTGTATCCGACCAAAGCGGTGACCCGCATCCATGCGATCGGCGCGCTGGTCCACAGCCAATCGAACGCGCTGATCGACGTGATCGAAGAAGCGTCGGATGCGACCCATGGCTACGAGACCCGGCTGTCGAGCGCGGCGCCGCGCCTGGCGCTCGGACGGATGGAAGGCGGACTGCAGACGATCGTCGACGAACTGCTGAACTGGACGATGGACATTCAGACCGCCAACGCGGTGCTGGTGGACCGGCTGAGATCCGCCGCAGATCAGGTTCGCAAGTTGCAGGACCAATTGGATCAGGTCCGGCTCGAAAGCATGACCGACCCGCTCACCGAGGTCGGCAACCGCAAGTACTTCGAGAACCAATTGTCCCAGCATGTCGCCAGCGACGACAGCGGCCCTCTCTCGCTGCTGATCGTCGACCTGGACAATTTCAAGCAATTCAACGATCGCCACGGCCATGTCGTCGGCGACGACGTGCTGCGGCTCGCGGCTTCGACCATCAAGCACAATTGTCGCCGTGACGACGTGGTTTGCCGCTATGGCGGAGATGAGTTCGCCGTCATCCTGCCCCGTACGCCGCTGCGCGAGGCGCTGTTGCTCGGCGAAGCGATCCGCGCGGCGATCGCGGCGCGCGAGCTGCATCGCCGGTCGACCCATGAAAGCCTCGGCCGGCTCTTGATCTCGATCGGTGCCGCGGAGTTCAGGCCGGGCGAGACGGCGGATGATTTCGTCGAGCGTGCCGATCATTGGATGTACGCGGCCAAGCAGGCGCGTCGTGACAGGACGCGGCCCGTCTCCGACGCCGCGGCTCGTGATCCCGCCGAGCGGCGCCCCGACATCCTGTGGCACGAGACCTACGCATGCGGCGAGCCGATGATCGACGCTCAGCATCGCGAGCTGTTCGACCTCGCCAACGTCATTCTCGGTCCCGAGATCGAGACGCTGGAGCCCGCCAAGCTGGCTGAGGTGGTCGAACTGCTACTCACCCGCGTCGCCGAGCACTTTCAGTACGAACAGGCCGTGCTCGAAGCTTCCGGCTACGATGAATGTGGGCTGCACCGGATGGAGCACGACCATCTGCTGATCCGTGCCCGGCAGGTGAGCGAGGCGGTGGTCGCCGGGCAGCAGTCGCTCGGCGAACTACGCGCGTTCCTGGTCAATTCGGTCATCCTCGGCCACATGCTCAAGGATGACCGGCGGTTTTTCCCGTTGTTCGACCGTCCCGCGTCATCCGCCACCCAGAGTCGGGTCGCCCCGGTGCATCGCGAGCGACGGCGGTCGTCGCTGTAGCAGGTGGTGAGGCCGAGGCGTCTTGGTCGGTCCTATCTGGATAGGGCCGCATTCGCGCGGCTGTGATCTTAAATTGCTTCCTCCCCCCGGGGATTTTTCGCGAAATTGGTGTATCTTCGCAACTTCTGGCTGCAGGCGAGTCGGCCGTCCTTGATGCGGCGGCTTCCGGCGGTTGGGCGAAGCGAAGTTGGCGCAGATGATCGGGTCGCAGTTCGGCAACGTGGTCATTGTGGTCTGGCGCGAGGGCGTCGAGGCGCTGCTGATCGTCGGCATCCTCAATGCATGGCTGCGCAATAACGACGCCAGCGGCATCGGGCGGCGTTATCTGTGGTCCGGAGCCGCCACAGGCCTGCTCCTCGCGATCGGCTTCGGCACCACCATCGCGCTATCCAGCACTACGATTCCAGTGACCAGCCGTGAGGTCTATGAGGCCATTGCGACCCTGCTTGCAGCCGGCCTGATCGTCCACATGGTCAGCTGGATGCGCGGCCAGGGGCGCCTGCTACGCGACGAGCTTGAAGCGGCATTGCGCCAGGAGGCCAGTACGGCGAGCTGGTGGGGCGTGTTCACGCTGGCCGCCCTGGCGATCGCGCGCGAGGGCGCCGAGACCATCCTGTTCCTGCTCGGCGCGCTGTCGGCAAGCGAAAGCGCATCCCCGGCCGAGCCGATCCTGGGCGGCATCGTCGGGGTCGGCCTTGCGCTGGCGACCTACGCGCTGCTGCAACTCGGCAGTTGGATCGTCACCTGGCGGCTGTTCTTTCGCGTCACCGAAGTGATGATGTTGCTGCTCGCTGCCTCGCTGTTGATGAGCGGGGTGGATACCTTGAGCAAGCTCGGCTTGCTACCGTCGACCGCGCGGCTGTGGGACAGTTCGGCGACGCTGTCCGACCGCGGACCGATCGGCGCGCTGGTGGCGGGCCTCACCGGCTATCGGTCGCAGCCGACTCTGCTCGAGCTCGGCTTCTACGCAGCGTATTGGATCTGCGTCGTTCTGCTATTGCGCAAGACGACGGCCCCTGAACAGGTCGTCGTCGCCGAGAATCGTGCTGAAATTCAGCGCTGAGCCGCACCAGCGGCGCGCGCCGCCGCGTCCTGCGCCGCTTCGTCTTCCATCGAGCCGCGCAGGGTGCCCTGTTGCGCAAGGTGAGGGTACTGCCGCTTCATCTCGGCCTGCACGAATTTCACCGGCACATCGAAGTATGCGCCGTGCTCGCGCACATATTCCATGAACCGCGCGTCGTTGTTGTCGAACGCCTGCATCACCGCGTCGGACGAGCCGTCGAAGTCGAGCGGCGCGACGCCGAGCTTGTCGCACAGCGTGCGATTGAAGGTGGGCGACGCTTTCACCCATCGTTCGCCGGTGAAGCATTCGGCATAGCCGTGCCACGCGAACAGGTCGGTGCCCATCGTCCGGGTCAGGTTCTCGGTGGCGAGATGATTGCGAACGTCGGCAAAGCATACGCGTGCGGGAATGCCGGACGCGCGCGCCAGCGCCGCGAACGCCGAAGCCTTGCCGACGCAGTAACCGCGTTCGGCGCGAAGCACGCTCGATGCGCGGAAAATCTCGGGGCTGGAAAAGTCGACATACGGATCGTAGCGAACGCCGTCGCGCACCGCGAGGTACAACGCGCGGAGTTTGTCGGCGAGCGTTTCGGCGTTGCGCGTGGCTTCCGCGGCGCGCGCGATCACGTCGGGATGGTCGCTGTCGATGAATTCTGCCGGCGCCAGACAAACCGCGATCTCGGATGCGGCAGTCTTGGTCATGCCGGCGTTGGCGCCGCTGCTGCCGGGCTCAGACCGCATGCAGCTTCGGCCGGGACGACAGGATTTGCTTGGCGATCACGACGGGGCAATCGTCCGCGTGCTTGATTTCGTCGCCGGTCTGCAGCCACGGCACCGATGCGCCGCACAATTTGCACTGGTTGTGCGCGCCGCCGTCCTCTTCGGAGACGATCTCGATGGCCGTCTTCAATAGGGCGGTGGCGATTTTGCGGACGTCTTCGGCGGCAGTGTCGGTCATGGCTTGATTCCGTGGAACGCGTGGCGGCCGGGCGACCGCGGCCGGAGTGTGCCGCCGTTCGCCGGGCGTTGCAACTGAACGGTGGCCCGGTGCGGGGCTTAGTAGCAGGGATGGCGGCGGCCGTCCTGGCCACGGTAGGCGGCGGCTCCCTGGCCGCACAGCGCCCGTACCGGACCGTCATAGGTGGCGTAAGTGTGCCCAGGCCAGATCGGCGGACCATAGTTATGCAGATACGGCTCGCTGGACTGGTGATAGGGCGAATGATGGTGGTGATGCTGCGCGCGATGGTGCCGATGCTCAGCCAGCGCCGGGATCGCGGTGGCTGTGGACAGGATCATCACGGCACAGGCCAGCTTGAACGTGGTCATGACACACTCCGTTGGTTCCGCAAAAAGGAACGTCCCCGACGCGCTGAGGTTTCATCGCGCCGCGGACGTCGTCGGCGTCAGCTGCGCTCGGCGGCTTCAGCGCGTGACGGCGCCGCGCGCTCCGCGACCGCATCCGCCAGCCGCTCGATTTCGGCCGCGATGGTGTCGGCGTGGGCATGATGCGCCATGTGGCCGGCGCCGTTCAGCCGCAGCAGCCGTGCCTGCGGCACCGCCTGGGCCAGCGCCTCGGCATGGACCTGCGGCGGCACCACCGGATCGGCGGTGCCGGCGACGATCACGGTCGGCACCTGGATGCCGCCATAACGCGGCACATGATCGATCAGCTGGTCGCGCAGCCCGGCATATTCCTCGAGGCTGGCGGCGAACCGCTTGGCGGTCAGCGCCAGCGCCAGCCGGCTGCGCTCGGCGTAATCCGCCGGTGGCGTTTCCGGCCGGAAGATCCGCGCCGAAATCCGTTTCATCATCGCCAGCGACAGTGGCGGCAGCAGCGTGTAGGTGACCAGCGGCTTCATCAGCAGTTCGGCGGCACGCTGGAACAGCGGCAGGCCCTGCGGCCGCGGATGGGTGGTCGGATTGATCAGCACCAGCCCGGCCACGGTATCGGGATTGTCGAGCGCATAGCGCAGCGCGATCAGGCCGCCGAACGAATGCCCGACCACGATCAGCGGGCCGGCGTTGCGATCGCGCAGCACTTCACGGATCAGCGTCACCTGATAGGCCGGCGAGGCGACCGGACCGGTGCCGGTGACGCTGTAGCCCTGGCCGGGGCGGTCCGGAATGATCACCCGCAGCCGCTGGGCCAGCCGCTCGCCGAGCGACATCCGCATGTCTTCGCAGCACAGATTGGCGCCGTGCAGCAGCAGCACGGTCGGCTCGCCCGAGGCGGCGGGGCGGGCAGACGCAAGATCGAGCGCGTGCATCCGCACGCCGTTGGCATTGATGAACACGCCGCGGGGCGGGTAGCGCGCTTCCAGCCGGCGCGCCAGCCGGCACGACACCCAGCCCGCCGCCGTGAACAGCACGACGACGCTCAGCACCAGCAAGATCAACGTCGTCATCGTATCCTTCGGCCATAGGCAATCGGCCGCGGACGACTCCGCAGCGGCAGGCGAAATTGAGCACGCGGACGTGTGGTCGCAATTGATCTTTCGCAATGGCTGCCCAACGGTCCGGGGATAGGTCTCGCCAGGGCGATCGACCGCGGACCATCATGTTGCAGAAAGTCGAGCAAATCGACACGCCGCGGCCCAATCTGGCGGTGCGCTGGGCGGGCGGGTTGTGGCGTCATAAATGGCCGGTGCTTGGCATCGCCCTCGTCCTGATCGCGGCGGGTCTCGGGCTTGCCCGGTTGCTGCTCGGGCCCGAAGTGGTCGCGGCGCTGGTCCAGCGCGGCAACCTGGTCCAGACCGTGGTTGCCAGCGGCCATATCGAGACACCTTACCGCGTCGAAATCGCCAGCCAGATCACCGGCACCGTCAAGGATGTGTTGGTGAAGGAGGGCGAGCAGGTGCATCAGGGCCGGCAGCTCGTCGCGATCGAGGCGTCGGAGCTGCAGGCCTCGGTGGTGCAGGCGGAGGGCGCCGTGGCGCAGGCGCGGGCGCGGGTGCGCCAGCTTCGCGAGCTGACCAAGCCCGCCGCCGACGAAGCCCTCAAGCAGGCACAGGCCAATCTGCTGAATGCCGAGGCGACTTACGAGCGCGCCTCCAAGCTCGCCGCCTCCGGCTACGGCACCAAGGCGACGCTCGACGATGCCACCAAAAATCTCGACGTCGCGCGCACCCAGGTGCGCACCGCTGAGCTGCAGGTGTTCACCACCAGTCCCGGTGGCAGCGACTTCGTGATGGCAGAGACCCAGCTCAGCCAGGCGCTCGCCAATCTCAACACCGCGCAGGCGCGGCTCGGCTACGCCACCATCGTGGCGCCGCGCGACGGCGTGCTGATCACCCGTAATGTCGAGCGCGGCACCGTGGTGCAGCCCGGCAAGGCGCTGCTTGTGCTGGCGCCGGCCGGCGACGTCCAGATCGTGGTGCAAATCGACGAGAAGAATCTCGGCCAGCTTGCGCTCGGCCAGCACGCGGTGGCCTCGGCCGACGCCTATCCGGACAAGCGCTTCTCCGCCGTGCTCAGCTACATCAATCCGTCGGTCGACATCAATCGCGCCTCGGTCGAGGTCAAACTCAAGGTCGACGATCCGCCGGACTATCTGCGGCAGGACATGACGGTGTCGGTCGATATTGCCACCGCAGAGCGCAACGACGTGGTGATCGTGCCGGCGCGCGCTGTGCATGATGCTGCGACATCCCCGTTCGTGCTGACGACCGAGAACGGCCGTGCCGTGGTGCGCAAGGTCAAGCTCGGCCTGCGCGGCGTCGGCTTCTACGAAGTGCTCGACGGTCTCAGCCCCGGCGAGCCGGTGATCCCGCTCACCGCGGGCGTCAAAGCCGGGCAACGCATCCGGGTGGTGGTGCCGTGAAGCGCTGGGTGCCGTTCGAGTGGATCGCCGCGGCGCGGTTTCTGCTCGACGGCGCGGTGCAGACGCTGGTGATCGTCGGCGGCATCGCGATCGGCGTCGGCGTCATCGTGTTCATGTCGGCAATGCTGGCCGGGCTGCAGGCCAATTTCATCAAGCGGGTGCTGACTTCGGTGCCGCAGATCCAACTGATCCCGCCCGACCAGGTGGCGCGGCCGTTGCGCGACGCGCCCGGCACGTTCGAGGCCGCAACTGTGCAGCGCCCGACGCAGCGGGTGATTTCGATCAACCAGTGGCCGAAGATCCGCGCCGAGATGCAGGCGAGGCCGGACGTGATCAACGCCGCCGCCACCGCGTCCGGCTCGGCGCTGGCCCTGCGCGGCGACACCAGCCGGGCGGTGACGCTGAACGGCATCGAGCCGGAGATCTATTTCAAGATCGTCAAGGTGCCGGACTACATCGTCGCCGGCAGCGCGATGATCACCACCGAGGGCATTGTGGTCGGTACCGAGCTGGCGCGGGATCTCGGCGCTTCGCTCGGCGACAAGATCATCGTCTCGACCCCGCTCGCCGGCAATCGCGTGCTGACCATCAACGGCATCTTCGATTTCGGCAACAAGGCCGCCAACCAGCGCACCACCTATGTCACGCTGCGCAACGCCCAGAGCATGCTCGGGCTGCTCGGCGGCGTCACCTCGATCGACCTCACCGTCAACGACATCTACGCGGCCGAGGACATCGCCCAGGAGATCCAGGCGACGTTGCCGGTGGAGGCCGACAGCTGGATCAAAACCAACGCGCAATTCTTCACCGCGGTGCAGGCGCAGAAGAACTCCAACACGCTGATCCGGCTGTTCGTCGGGCTTTCGGTGGCGTTCGGCATCGCTGCCGTGCTGATCGTGTCGGTGATCCAGCGTTCCAAGGATATCGGCATTCTGCGGGCGATGGGCACCCGGCGCGAGCAGATCCTGCAGGTGTTCCTGATCCAGGGCGGGCTGCTCGCCTTCGTCGGCTCGCTGATCGGCTCCGGGCTCGGCGCGCTGGCGCTGATCGTGTGGCATCGACTGGCCCGGCAGGTCGACGGCAGCGAGCTGTTTCCGCTGATCCTGGATCCCGATCTGTTCGTCTGGGCCTCGGTGCTCGCGACCGCGACCGGCGTTGCTGCGGCGATCGCACCGGCGCTGCGCGCCGCAAGGCTTGATCCGGTGGTGGCGATCCGTGGCTGACGTTCTCAACCTCGACGGGATCCGCAAATCCTACAACGTCGGCACGCCGGTCGAGACCGAAGTGTTGCACGGCATCGACCTGACGATGCAGCGCGGGGACTTCCTGGCGCTTATGGGGCCGTCGGGGTCGGGCAAGTCAACGCTGCTGAACATCATCGGCCTGCTCGACCGGCCGACCGGCGGACGGCTGCTGATCAACGGGGAAGACACCGGCCGGCTCGGCGATTCCGCGCTCACGCATCTGCGCGGCCACGCCATCGGCTTCGTGTTCCAGTATCACTATCTGATCTCGGCCTTCACCGCGCGAGAGAACGTGATGATGCCGATGCTGGTCGATCGCGGTCGCCCAGATACTGCGATGGAAAAGCGCGCCGATGAGCTGCTCGACCGCGTCGGCCTTTCCAAATGGCGCAACAATAGCGCCACCAACATGTCCGGTGGCCAGCAGCAGCGCGTCGCGGTTGCGCGGGCTTTGGCGATGGACCCGGACCTCGTGCTCGCCGACGAGCCGACCGGCAACCTCGACACCAAGTCCGCCAACGACGTATTCGAGCTGATGCGCCAGATCAACCGCGAACGCGGCACGACCTTTCTGCTCGTCACCCACAATGACGACCTCGCCGAACGCTGTGACCGCATTGTCCGGGTGGTGGATGGCAAGATCGCGGGGTAGGGGCATCGATCGGTTGCTTGGCGCAAACCAAAAAGCGTGATGCGCGAGCTCGGTTCGAGCCCGCGCATCCGTCAATCGCTACAGTCTTGGTTAGTTCGTGACCCGGGCTTCGAGCACGTCGCCGAACATCTCCCAGCGGTCGCCCTTGAAGCGCATCAGCTGCATCTGCTCGATCGGAAAATGATCGGTGGGCGAGGTGTTCATGGTGATGCCCGGCAGCAGCGAGGACGGCGCGTAGCCCTTCAGGCTGGTCGCGACCTTCATGATGTTCTCACGCGTCAGATTATCGCCGGCCTGCTTTAGGATGTATTCCAGCGTCTGCGCGGCGCCGTAGGAATACAGCAGCAGACCGTTGGAGCGATCGGAGCCGGGCATGTATTTCTCGAGGAATGCGTCCCACTCCTTCACGCCCGGATCGTCCTTCCAGGTCGGATCGGTCGGATCCTTGACGTAGCTCGCGGTGATCGCGTCCTGGGCAAATTCCATCCCGGCCGGTTTGATCACCGCACCGACCGACGACGAGACGTTGTTCACAACGTGCACCGGCTTCCAGCCGAGTTCGCCCATCTTCCGGATCGCCAGCGCGGCGAATTTCGGCGTGGAGAGATTGAGGAACAGATCGGCGCCCGAGGCCTTGAGCTTGGCCATCTGCGAATCGATGGTCGGATCGGTGATGTCGTAGGTCGCCTCGGAGATGATCATCGAGGTCTTGGCGCCGAACCCGTCCTTGACACCCTTATAGATGTCCTTGCCATAATCGTCGTTGGCCACCAGCACGGCGATTTTGGCGTTGGGATAGGTCGCCATGATCCACTTCGCGTAGATACGACCCTCGGCCTGATACGGCGGATTGAACGGCATGGTCCAGGGATAGGTCTTCGGATCGTCGCCGAACCGGGTGCCGCCGCTCGACAGCATCAGCTGCGGCACTTTCTTCTGGTTCAGATACTTCATGACGGCCGTGTTCGATGGCGTGCCCAGCGTATGGTAGAGGAACAGCACCTCGTCGCCTTCGACCAGCTTGCGGGTCTGCTCCACCGCCTTCGGCGGCGAATAGGCGTCATCGTACGAAATGAAATTGATCTTGCGGCCGTTGATGCCGCCCTTTTCGTTCAGCATCTTGACGTAGGCGCTCTGGACTTGGCCGACGATGCCGTAAGCCGACGCCGGGCCGCTGTACGGCACGAAATTCCCGACCTTGATCTCGGTGTCACTGGCGCCGGGGCCGTAAGATTTCTGAGCAAGCGCAACGCCGGGTGCGAACAACGACGTCGCCGCGACAACGGCCGCAAGTCCGAAGAGTCTCATCTGTTTCCATCCCATTTTCTTGGCGCGATCTGTTCGATCGTCACGGCGGCGATACTAGACGCGTGCAGGTGGAACGCGCAATCCCGATCACGTGGACCGATCAGCGCATCTGACTGAGCACTCTGGGAGGACGATGCAATCAGGATGCGAGGAATGATCCATCGAATTGCTTTGTGCGGAATTTGGGGGCGGCCATTTTGTGCCAGTAAGGAAGCTGGTCTCGCTCGCGCTGATAGCTTCATGGGAACTGCCGCCACCAAGCTGGTCGCCTAGGTGTCCGCGATCTGAATTCTCTGTCGCGAATGGCGGGTAGTTACGGGATGCGGATAGCAGACTGACAGTCTGCTAATTGAGGGGGGCTTGCGCCAAGCTGTCTCGACCGTTCGGCTCCGATAAGCCATGTGTTGTGAATTACTTATGGCGTGCAGCTCCGGTCGCTTTTGAGGAAAGACTTTCCGACCGGTCGCACGAAATTTCCCCGTAGAAGAATGGGGTCACTTGTCGATGTTGTTGATTTGCTTGAGGTGCGGTTCTGGTGCGCGCCTTGCAGAGCTCTTTGGGTTGCGTGGAAATCGACGCGCAGACACCGATCAGGGAGCTCCTCATGGGATCACTTGGTGCATTGTGGACGGCGACCACGGGCCTGCAGGCTCAGTCCGCCGCTTTTGAGAACATCTCGGGCAATGTCGCCAATTCGCAGACAACTGCATTCAAGGCGACCAATACGGCGTTCTCCGACCTGATCTATCCGCCGCAGGTCTCGGATACCGTCTTATGGCGGTCAGTTCTGACCAACAATCAGCAGGGATCGATCAGCTATGATCCGGTGAGTACCCATATGGCGATCGGCGGGGAGGGGTATTTCACGGTCGAGGCGCCGTCAGGGGTGAGCGGAGGCGGCCAGCCGACGTTCAGTACGAGCGAGACCACCTATACGCGACGTGGCGATTTCGATCTCAAGAACGGCTATCTCGTCAACGGCGCGGGTTACTACCTGATGGGGTCGCAAATTGATCCCGTCACCGGCGCCGTGGGCAGCCTGGCGCCGCTTCAGTTCGATACCAGTACGGAAGTGCCAAATCTCGGCGTTCTGCAGAGCCTGTCGGTCAGCTCATCCGGCAAGCTGCAAGGCACCTATTCCAAGGGCCAAACGGTCGACGTTGCATCGCTTTCGATAGCCAGCTTCGCCGGCGAAGGCTTTATGAAGCAGGGCAGCGGCGGAACATTCTCGCCGACGCCTCAATCCGGCCCGGCCCTTTACGTCAATTCCGGCACGGTGGTGGGAAGTGCGCTGGAGGCGTCGAATGTGGACATTGCGGATCAGATGACCACGATGGTTCAAGCGCAGCAGGCCTATTCGGCATGCACACGAGTCGTGACCGCATCGAATGAGATGATGCTGACGATGACCAGCCTCACCATCTGAGCCGGCGGTGACGCGGTGTCGACTTAAGCCCGTTTGCTGGCGCTGGCGTCCCAGCCGCGTCGGACGATCACCGTTGATCAACCGGCCGATCGTGATAACGGCCGGTCAAGTTCTCAGCAATTGCTCGTGCTATGTGGGCGGTGGAGCTTTGCACCGCTCGTTAGTTCACGAAACGACCGCGCCGATCAGCGCAAGCCGCCGTGCAAAATACATCCGGCTTTGCAGATAGAACGGTCCGACGAGACGCAACTCGGATGTGGCGGGACTGCGCAGGAGGAGGCCTCGAAGTTCTGCTTTTGACCGGAGGGTCGCATAGTGCGCGCGTGAGATGCGGGTCTGTCGCGCCAACAATTTGAGTGACGGTGTCGAAACGATCCCACAGGAGGCGTGCTCTCGAGCCTCCGTCAAGACACTGAGCAACCAGGCTTCGCCGCCGACGGCATGGACCAACCAATCCAGCGGGCCCAGGCGGAGGAAGGTTGCCGGAGCTGCGCGAACAGCCTCGCCCAGCGCTGCTCGTGCGGCGTCGTGATTGGCGGTGATCGAGGTGCATTCGAACAGCGCATTGAGCAGTCCGCGAAGCCAGTCGTCGAGGAAATCCAGGAGCCAACTGTTAGGCGCGAGCAATCGTGTCCTGCCGTCGCGCGGATCTCCACAGGCGGTCACGCCGCCCAGATGGATCAAGGTTTGGATCGTCGCATGAACGCGGCAATGGCTGGCGAGCCCGAGCGTCTGTGCAGCGTCGGCGATCGCCCCGGCTCTGGCCGATCCGCAATCGGCCGCGATCAGCAGGGCGACCGCAAAGCCCCCAGCATCGGATAAGACGCGCCAGCGCAGTCCATAGGTAGTCGCACGCGACATCTCCTGCGCGTGCAAGCCCGCGATAGCCAAATCCAGCTGCGGCGTACGGAGCAGCCGCGCGTAGAGACGCGCCGCCGTTGGCAACCGGGGTGTCTTTTGCTGAGCTTCGCGTTCGGACTGAATATTTGCACTCCCATCAGGGCGAGAGGTCTGAAAGAAGTACAACTATAAGTTGTGTTTCTCAAGAGGACATATCGAGCCCCCCCCGGGGGAGCTGCGCTCGCCGTCCAAGGCTCTGCCGCCTCGGCCGCCGCGCTCACACACCCTTTCAGTGTCAACGGCATCGTCGGATCGCGCTCGGCGCGGCTCTGCCGTTGCACGTCAGAACAAGGATCCCGCCCTATGACTGAGCCAGCACTGAAACTGATGTCATCCGACCGTTTGCGAGGCCGTACCGTTGGGGCGCGTATTCGCCGTGGGGCTGCGGTACTGACCTGCTTCGTGGCGCTGGCAATCGCATTTGGGTTTTCACAGGTGCCGGTGCGGGCGGCCGATGAATCCCTGACTGCGGAGCAGATCGCAGATTTCGAATCCAAGCTTGCCCAAGCGCGCGAGGCTCAGACCGATGCGACCAAGCGACTGGGCTGCCTGGATCAGCAGGCTCAGCAACTGGTCATCAAACGCGATCAGGACCAACTCCGCCTTGGTGAACTCGTCCGGCGCAAGAATGAGGTTGAGGCGATGCTGATCCGCCAGAGGGCCGAGTACGACAGCTACAAGGCGGAATTCGATCAAGCAAACCAGCGTTTTGGTGAAGCGAGAAGCCGGCTTCACCAGCTTCAACAGATTGAGGAGGCGAAACAGGCGGCCCTGCGCAAATGCTCCGCCGAATTCGGTTTCCTCGGCTTCCTATGCGTCCCGGCCTTGAAGACCGCTGAGTTGATCGGTGCGATTCCTGAGACCGAAAAATTGGTCGCGGAGGAGTCGCGGCGACTGGCGGATGCCGCCGCCGCCAGAGATGCGGCAGCTTCGCGCTACCGCGAAAGCGAAGCTGCATTTGCCGCCGGCGATGTTGCCGCGGCGACGGCCAATAAGGAGATCAAGGCCGCCGAAGCCTCCATCAGCGCGCTCGACAAAGCACTCGCAGCTCTGAGGCCGAGCATCCTCGACAACAAAAAGCTGCTGGACGAATTCGCCGATGCCTTGAACGAAGCCAAAACCGTCGACACCGCGGACGGCCGCGGCAGGACCGCGCGGAGAGTTCGTGATTTGGCGAAGCGCGCCGTCACGGCGCTGCAAGGCGCCAACTCGCTGCTCGCGAGCTCGAAAGCGGCGCTCGCCCAGTACCAGCTCACCGCCTGCTTCTAGTGCTGCCTCACGATCGATTCACCCGCCTCGTCAGGAGATTGAAATGCCAGATCCGGTCGCCTTTGAAAGTCGTGCCGCTCGCATCGCCGGTGCGATCGAATCGAAAGTCAAAAAGATGCGCGCCGTCACGCCGCTCTCACTCCCGGACCGAAACAGTCCGCTCGTCAAAGACTATGTCGACAAGATCGAGGGGACCTACGACGTCAGCCGCGCCAGAGTTGATACCGACAACGCGATCGACCTTCTCTACATCGCCTACAACACGACCCCACAGGAGGAAGGCGCCATCCGCGTCAAGATCTCCGGGATCATGGACAAGCTGATCGTCGCGCAGGGCGATAGCGAGAGGACGATGGGCGACGCGATGCGTACAGCCGACAACGTCGTCAGTCTCTTGAATGCAGCGTTCCCCGATTGGCTCGACGCCAAGGAAGCCGGGGCGGCCGATTCGATCAAAGCATTTGCCGAGAAAGACCTGCGGGAGTTGGCGAATGACATCAAGGCGAAGGCCACAGCGATCAAAGTGAAGCTGCTGGCGGTCGCCGCCACGTACGACCAGATCATCGCCGACACTGCGGCTGCATCGCAGGACAGTGAGAAGGCGCTCGGCAGCCGACTCAAGGACCAACAAGTGATCCAGAAGGAGATTGCCGAAGCCCAGGCCGATCGCGATCAAGTGGATTCGCTGGTCAAGGACCTTCAGGAGGAGGCGCGGAAGTTCGAGGCCAAGGCGCGCGACTACGAGAGCCGCGCCAACACGGCCGAACAGCGCGCCTTCATCATGCAGATCGTCAAGATCGGTGCTCAGGTTCTGTCGGCTGCGATTCCGCCGATCGCGATGATTGCCGGCGCCGCGGCGACCGGCGGCACGTCGCTCATCGCCGGCGCCGCACTGGGAGCCGCCGCGCCGAAGCCGAGCGAGCCTGCCAAGCCCGATGCCACCGCTGAAGTGATCAAGACCAAGACGGAGATCTCGGAGAAGAAGAAAGAGCTCGACCTCGCCGAGAAGAAGACCGCGGAAAGCAAAGAAAAGGTCGAGGGGCTGCGCAAGGATCTGCAGAAGGCGCAGGAAGCCGACGGGAAGCCCGCCGAGACCGATCCGGCGAAAGAGACTGTCACCCAACCGGGCGATGGGCAGGAGGTCAAAGCTCTGAAAGAGCGGCTGACGACGGCCAAGACCGAGCTGGCCTCGGACGAAAAGAAATACCAGACGCTGCTGGGCGCGCTGTCCGGTCTGCAGGCGTCACTGAGCGCGCTCGCGTCGGGCCTCGGAGAGTTGTCGCAGGAGCAAAAGGATCAGGCGGCGGGGCTGCGCGAGGCCCAGATGCGGATGCTGGACAAGGCAGAAGCCTACGAAAAGGAGCGGCGAGAACAGGCCGCCAAGCTGGTCAAGATCAATGCACTGCTGAAGGGCAAGCGCACCCAGGAGGAAACCATCCAGCTCGCCGTCAAGTCGCTCAATATCAGCATCAGCGCTCTGAAGCGGACCAAGGAGATCATCGAAGAGATCGCGTTCTTCTTCAAATCGTTCGCCGACTTCATGGAGCAGGTCGGCGAGGAAGCGAACAGTCGCCTAGAGTTAATCGACAAGGTCGCCGCAAGCTCGACGATCGGCAAGAATCGTCTCGAGCTTCTCGTGCGTTCGACGGATGAATTCTTCATCTGCCAGAGCGGTGAGTGGCACGCGGCATGGCTGGTGTCCGAGACGTTCAATGCGAGCTTTGCCGGCGGCCGCAAGAAGCTCAACGAGCTCAGCGGCAATTACATCACCGGCGATCAGCTTGCAGCGTACCTGCAAAAGGCCGCTGTGCAGCTCAAGCAGATCGCCGACGCCCGCCAGGCCGCAGCGCAGGCGCGCCTGGTCGACCTCGAACACTATCGCAAGATCCTGCGCGATGACGCGACCGGCGGTGATCTCAAGACCGCCTGATCCGCGGAGGGTGCAGCATGAGGTTCAGGACGCGCGAGCCTCACGCTGCCACCGGTCCCGCGCGTCGAGCATGAACCGAGATGGAGAGACACCATGAACAAGATCCGCATTGCGTTGCTGGCAGCGACCATGGCCGTCATCGCGACTGCCGCCGCGGCCCAGACGCCGGTCAAGACGGGAATTGTCGTCCGCGGCGTGAACGGCGATCTACCGCGAACCTGCGACTTCTCGCGCGAAGAGGTCGATCAGAGCGGGCGCATGACCGGCGCCAGTGTCCAGTGCAAGAAGGACGGGACCTTGAGGGAGGTGCTGGCACATTTGCCGGCAACGTTTAACGCGTATTGCCAGGTGAGGGCTGCGGACCTCGGTGGCGCGCGGCTGATCACAGCGCCTCTCGCCGACAATCCCGAGCACTGCGATCTGTCGGCGATCACGCCGAAGGATGCGCAACGCAGATTCGGCGGTGCCGTGCAGCGCTGAGAATCAAGCACAGGTTGGCGGTCGACCTGTGGGGATCGCCAACCTGCCTCGCTTTGCGAAATTTCACTCACCGCGCCTGCGGCGTGGTCCGGTCTTCGGCTTTGAAATACTTGCGGGCGTGGGCGACGATCTGGCCGTCGCTGGGATGATCGACGGTTTCGACCGCGGCGATCTTGGCTTTCAGGGCCGGGTTGTGGTCGGCGATGTACTTTTCCAGCGCGTGCTTGGTCTGCGCCGGGCCGACGATCAACACGATGCCGGCGTCGGCGATTGCCTCCATCGCAGCTTGGAGGAAATGCTCGTCGACCGGCTCATGGCCGGAGCCGACCGCGCGGTGATGGTGGACGTGCCGGTTCGGATTGTCGGCGTGCACCACGAGCTTGTCGGCGTCGGACGGGTTGAAGTGAAACACCCGCGCTTCGCGATGGTCGATCCAGATCACGGCGTGGAAATGGGGGCTGGTCATAGGGCGGTCTCCCGGCTTCTGGCGCGGCACACAGGCAACAACGATCGCGGCCGCACGGCGAAGCCGAGATTACGGTCCGCCTCGGCGTCTCGGCTTGATCGGCCGCAACTTTGGCCCGAAGCGCGGCCGGCGGTCAGCCGGCGTGGCGTATCCGGCGGCCCTCGATCGGGTAGGCCGGGTCGTTGTAGCCGGGCGTGGAGGGATGGCCGCTCGCCACCAGGCTGTCGATCAGCGCCTCGTCCTCTGCAGTGAAGCGGTAGTCGAGCGCCCGGACATAGTCGTCCCATTGCTGTTCGGTGCGTGGGCCGGCGATCACCGAGGTCACCAGCGCGTTGTTCAGCACCCAGCCGACCGCAAACTGGGTGGCGGTGGCGCCCTTGGCTTCGGCATGGGCGCGGATCTGCTGCGCCAGCTTCAGCGACTCGGGGCGCCACTCGGTCTGCAGCATTCGCTTGTCGGCGCGGCCGGCGCGGCTGTCTTTGTCCGGCTGCGCGTCGGGCGCGTATTTGCCAGTCAGGACGCCGCGCGCCAGCGGCGAGTAGGGGACGACCCCGAGGCCATAGAAGCCACAGGCCGGGATGTGCTCGACCTCCGGCATCCGGTTCATGGCGTTGTAATACGGCTGGCTGACCACGGGGCGGTCGATGCCGAGCCGGTCGCAGATGTTGCAGATCTCGGCGACGCGCCAGGCGCGATAATTCGACACGCCGAAGTAGCGGATCTTGCCGGCGCGGATCAGGTCGCCGATCGCCCGCACCGTTTCATCGAGCGGCGTCGCGTGGTCTTCGCGGTGCAGATAATAGATGTCGATCCAGTCGGTGCCGAGGCGCTTCAAGCTGTCGTCGGCGGCCTGCAGCACGCGGCGGCGCGACAGCCCGGCGCGATTCGGGTCGTCGCCCATCGGATTGGCGACCTTGGTGGCGAGGATCCAGTGCTCCCGATGCGCCGCGATCGCGCGGCCGACCACCTGCTCGGAGCCGCCGGTCGAATAGACGTCGGCAGTGTCGATGAAATTGATCCCGGCGTCGCGCGCCTTGTCAATGATCCGCGCCGAGGTCGGTTCGTCAGTGGCGCCGCCGAACATCATCGTGCCGAGGCACAGCGGCGAAACCTTCAGGCCGCTACGGCCGAGCGAACGATAGTCCATGGGGCTTTCCTTCGAGATCATTTTAGACGCGGCAATGCAGGCGGCGGGCACCGCATTTCAGATCATAGCCGCCCGAGGCCGTCATTGCGAGGAGCGAAGCGACGACGCAATCCACCTCCAAGCACTGGGCTGGATTGCTTCGCTGCGCTCGCAATGACGGAGAGAGGCATCGAGACTCTCGCTACCTTCGAAGTCAGTGCCCGCTACTTCTTCGCCAGCGGGCAGGCAGGATCGGGCGGGCCGAACGCAGCTTCGCCGGGGATGTGAGCCAGGATCTTGTAATAGTCCCACGGATATTTCGACTCCTCCGGGGTCTTCACCTGCACCAGCATCAGGTCGTGGACCATCAGCCCATCCTCGCGCAGCTTGCCGCCGCGGGCAAAGAAGTCGTTGACCGGCTTCTCCCGCATCTTGGCCGCGACCTTCAAGGGATCGTCAGTCCCGGCGTCCTTGATCGCCTGCAGGTAATGCATGGTCGCCGAATACACGCCGGCCTGCCACATCGTCGGCATCCGGTTCATCTTGGCGAAATAGCGCTTCGACCATTCGCGGGTCTTGTCGTCCATGTCCCAATAGAACGACGTCGTCAGCAGCAGTCCCTGCGCGGTGGGCAGGCCCAGCGAATGCACGTCGGTGATCAGCGCCAGCAGCGCCGCCATCTGCTGGCCGCCCTTGAAGATGCCGAACTCGCCGCCGGTCTTGATCTCGTTGACGTTGTTGGGCGGGCCGGCCGCAATGCCGATGATCTTGGCTTTCGAGGCCTGCGCCTGCAGCACGAACGACGACACGTCGGAGGTCGCAAACGGCGGCCGCACCGAGCCGAGCACCTTGCCGCCGGTTTTGGTGACCATCGCGGCAGCGTCTTTCTCCAGCGATTGGCCGAAGGCGTAGTCGTCAGTGATGAAGAACCAGGTGTCGCCGCCGCGTTTCACCACCTCCTGCGCGGTGCCGACCGCGAGGGCGTGCGTGTCGAACACCCATTGCATCGTGTAGGGGCTGCAGAACTTGCCGTGGAAGTCCGCCGCGCCGGTCGATTGGGTGATGAACAGCCGCTTCTTCTCATTGGCGATGTTCTGCACCGCAAGGCCGACCGCGGAGACCGGCACGTCGAGGATCAGGTCGACCTGCTCGACGTCGTACCAGCGCCGCGCCAGCGTGGCGCCGATATCGGGCTTGAGCTGATGGTCGCCGACGATCACCTGGATCGGCTTGCCGAGCACGGTGCCGCCGAAATCGTCCACCGCCATTTGCGCGGCGGTGACGGAGCCCTGGCCGGTCGGGGTCGAGGCAGGGCCGTTCATGTCGGTGAGGACGCCAAGCTTGACGACGTCGTCGGAGACTTGCGCGCGGGCGATGGACGATGACAGCAGCGCAGCCGTCATCATCGCCGCCGCGATCGATCTGGCGATCATTCGTTTCTCCCTTGTTCCGGCTCTGCGGCCGTGTTGTGATTAAGAAACTTACACCATTCTGCCGCCACCGCAATTTACCGGCGGCGCGACGACCAGGGGCCGATGTTCGCGATACTGGGGTTGGGGTTTCTGCTCGGGATGCAGCATGCCCTCGAGGTCGATCACATCGCCGCGGTGTCGACGATCGCAGCGCGGCGCAGCGGCGTCGGCGATATCGTCAAGCACGGATTGACCTGGGGCCTCGGCCACACGCTGACGCTGTTCCTGTTCGCAGGCATCGCGCTGGTGATCGGCCAATCGATCCCGGAGCAGATCGCCGAGCCGCTGGAAGGCGCGGTCGGCTTCATGCTGGTGGCGCTCGGCGGGCATCTGCTGTGGCGGCTGTGGCGCGACCGGGTCCACGTCCATGTCCATCAGCACGGCGATGGTGTCCGGCACCTCCATCTGCACAGCCACGCCGATCGGCTCAGCCATGACGCGCCCACTGCGCATCGGCATGAGCACGGCTTTCGCTGGCGGACGCTGCTGGTCGGGCTGATGCACGGCATGGCCGGCTCGGCGGCGCTGTTGGTGCTGGCGGTGTCGCAGGCGCCGAGCCCGGCACAGGGGCTGCTTTACGTCGCGCTGTTCGGGCTGGGCTCGATGGTCGGGATGGGAGCACTATCGGCCGTGATCGCGGTGCCGGTGGTGATCTCGGCGCGCTCGCTGACGACCGCTAACCGCCTGCTCCAGGGCGCGGTCGGTGTCCTCACGATCGCGATCGGACTATCCACCATCCACACGACGCTGCTCGCTTAGAACCAACAAAGCGCCAGGGCGGCGCAACATCAGGCGATTTTGCGGAGCGTCTCAGCTGGGGGGAGATGGGTCTCGGGCGGTGGCTCCGGCGCAGGCTCGTACACTGCGTAGCGATCCTTGCCGAGCTTCTTGGCATTGTACAAGGCGACATCCGCCGCCGCGATCAGCCGTTCGGGATGTAGGCCGATCTGCGAGGTCCACTGCGCGACGCCGATCGATGCGGCGATCTTGATCCCAGCCTCGCCGCGCTCCGACACGGCGCGGCTCTCGTCCAGGATGTAGCGGGCGATCATCGCGCCTTCGCGCAGCGTCGTCCCCGGCATCACCACGCAGAACTCGTCGCCGCCGGCACGGGCCAGCAGATCGCCGGGGCGCAGCCGCGACTGCGCGGCCCGCGAGAACCGACGCAGGCATTCGTCGCCGGCCGCGTGGCCATGACCGTCGTTGATCGCCTTGAAGCCGTCGAGGTCGATCGCCAGCACGGCGAACGGCTCGCCGGTGCTCATCGAGATCGTGCACTGCTCCGACATCCGCTGCAGCAGATGCCGGCGGTTGGAGACGCCGGTGAGGTCGTCGAGCAGTGCCAGATTTTCAACTTCCGAGCGCAGCCGGTCGATCGCCATCAGCAGGAAGGCGAAATTCCATGTCATCGACAGAAACACCAGCGCCAGCACCAGTCCGGCCTGGAAGTCGTTGAAGTGAACCAGCGAGAGTTCGCCGCCGACGCCCATCATCGCCGCGATCGAGCGCACCACATAGACCGTTACGATCAGGCTGGCGATCACGCCCGCCATCCGTGCGCCCGGGTTGCGCCGCCCGACCTTGGACATCACCAGCGGCAGCGTCATGGCGGTCGGGATCAGCTGTGCCATCGAGTACACCACGATCCGCATCGCCATCGAGTCGACGACAAAGATGAAGAAGCTCAGCCCAGCCGCGACTCCACCGGTGACGATGAACGCCATCGTCCACGGCACGCGGCGGCCGTAGAACTCGTACATGCCCATCGCGGACAAACAGCAGGCGAAGACCACCAGTGTGCCGCCGCCGATCAGCGAGAGTTCGACATTGATCACGAGGCGGAGCATGCCGACGACCGCACCCGTCGCGAGCACGAAGCAGGCTGCCGTCATGTAACGGGCGGGCGTGAAGTTCGGATAGTTGCGAGTGACGTGGACCCACACCAGGCCCAGCGAAACGAAATTGATCAGGAAGACGATCCAGAGCGTCGGCATGCTCAACATGCGTGCCTCCACTCGATGGAGGCCACCCAACCTCCGATTGTTATCTGTCGCCTGCCCATGACTACTCCCAAAGTTGAGCGGAGGGTGCGCCGCGAGCGTTTAACGGAATCTGATCATGCTTCGCAAAAATACGAGTTGGTTTTGAAACGGTGAACGGCGCCGCACCATTGCGTGACAGCGGCTGTTCACTCGCCATTAACGATGCGAATTGCGCGAAATAAGCGAACAATTGTGGATAACAACGCGAAATATCTTCGTCAGCCGATAGAAGCGGCAGCGAATCTGTTCCGATCAAAACGGAGGCGGTTGCAAGATCGGCGAGCCCGGTCCCGTCTCGCGTGGCGTTAGTATCCATCAGCTCGAGAGGACGAGATGGCGAAGAAAGCCAAGAAGGCGAAGACCGTCGCCAAGGCCAAGAAGGCCAAGACGGTGAAGAAGGCCGCCAAGAAGGTCACGAAGAAGGCGACGAAGAAGGCCGCCAAGAAAGCGACGAAGAAGGCGACCAAGAAGACCGTGAAGAAGGCCAAGACGGCGAAGAAAGCCAAGAAGGCCAAGAAGTAACTGCCACGGAGGCGCCCCGCCGGGGCGCCTCCGCCGGCCGCCAACGGCATCGGCGGCCAGAGCGGCAGTCCGAGGCAGAGCGGCCCTGCGGCTGGCGGACTTGCCCGGCCGCAGTTTTGGGGGCATAGCCGGCTTCAAATGCGGCTGCCGCTCTTATAGGGTCCCGCCGACGTTCCGGCCGGCACCCCGCCGCCCCAACCCCCAAGACCGATGAAGATCACCCAAGCGTTCCGCTTCGAAGCCGCCCATTATTTGCCCAACGTGCCGGAAACCCACCGCTGCAAGCGGATGCATGGGCATTCCTATCGGGTCGAACTGCAGCTCAGCGGGCCGATCAATCCGGTGACCGGTTTTGTGCTGGACTTTTTCGAGATCGAGGCCGCGTTCGGGCCGCTGTTGAAGCGGCTCGACCATTACTGTCTCAACGAGGTCGAGGGGCTGGAAAATCCGACCGCCGAGAACATCGCGATCTGGATCTGGCGCCGCACCAAGCCGGAGCTGCCGCAGCTTTGCGGCGTGCGGGTGTACGAAACCTCGGATTGCTGGGCCGATTACGCCGGCGAGGATGACTAACGTCACGGGCGGCTCAGAGGCCGCCCACACAGATAGGTCCGCGGGTGACGCGGACCGAGGCGCCGATCAGGCGCGCACTGCCGCCGTCTTGCTGCGGTCGGCTGCGGTTTCCTGCTCCCAGCGCAGGATGGTCGCATACAGGTTCTGGAATTTGCTCGCGGTCTCGCCGTCGAACATCGGATCCTTGCGATCGTCGATGCGCGCGTCGATCTTCGCCCAATCTTCCGGAGTCAGCGTTTCCAGCGCGGCCGGGAACAGCAGCTGTTCTTCCTTCAGCATGTGGCGGCGCTGGTGCTCGATGAAGTCGCGCGCCGCAGCGTGGAAGGTCTGGCGCGGCAATTCCTGATCGGCGAGCACATCGTCCACCACCTTGGCGAAATTTGCGAGGCGGTCGACTTCCAGCTCATGCTCTTTCTCGATGTCCCCGACCGTGCCGGCAACCGCCGGATTACGCTCCTTCAGGATGCGATAGACGACGTCTTCCTTCGGGTGGTGACAGGCTTCCGGGTACTCCTTGAAGTACTGAATAATCGCCTGGAAGATTTCGTAGTCGGGTCGCTCGCGGCGATCGAAGACGCTGAGCTCTTGTTCGAGCACGTCGAGCAAGCGCGCGATGTTGCGGTGCTCGTCGTTCAGCAATTCAATGATTCGTGACATGGCCGACCTCGATGTCGCTATCCGCAAATACGCAGCGATTTGCGGCAAACCTTCGCGACCGCAAAATACGTCCAATCGATCGCCAATCCTTGCGTTAGATCAACTGGACGCACGCGGCTACCAGTCGCAACCGCGCTGCTGTTACAACGCGGTGCGGCGCAGGCGGAGCGCGTTGCCGATCACGCTGACCGACGACAGCGACATCGCGGCAGCGGCGATAATCGGCGACAGCAGCAGGCCGAAGCTCGGGTACAGAATGCCGGCCGCGATCGGAATGCCGGCCGAGTTGTACACGAAGGCAAAGAACAGATTCTGCCGGATGTTGCGCATCGTCGCTTGCGATAGTTTGCGGGCGCGAACGATGCCGCCGAGATCGCCCTTGAGCAGCGTGACGCCGGCGCTTTCCATCGCCACGTCGGTCCCGGTTCCCATCGCGATGCCGACGTCGGCGGCAGCCAGCGCAGGAGCGTCGTTGACGCCGTCGCCGGCCATCGCCACCACGCGGCCCTGCTGCCGCAGCTTCTCGACAACCGCGCTCTTCTGATCCGGCAGGACCTCGGCTTCGACGTCGGCGATCCCGAGCTTGCGGGCGACCGCGTTTGCGGTGACGCGGTTGTCGCCGGTCAGCATGATCACCTTGATGTCGTCGGCGGCGAGCGCCTTCAGGGCTTCAGGCGTCGAGGGCTTCACGGCGTCGGCAATGGCGAACAGGCCGGCGAGACGGCCGTCGATCGCGACATGCACCACGGTGTCGCCTTCGCCGCGCAGCTGCTCGGTCTTGGCCGCCAGCGAAGCTGTGTCGATACCGAGCGAGGCGAGATACGCCGGGTTACCGATCACCACCGTCCGGCCTGCGACCGTGCCGGTCGCCCCCTTGCCGGTGGGGGCGTCGAAACCGGTGACGTCGGCGAGATCGAGGTTGCGCTGCTTGGCGGCGCGGACGATGGCGTCGGCGAGCGGATGCTCACTGGCGCGTTCGACGCTGGCGGCAAGTCGCAGCAATTCGGTTTCATCCGTTCCGTCCGCGGTCACGATCGCCACCACGCTTGGTCGGCCTTCGGTGAGCGTGCCGGTCTTGTCGATCACCAGGGTGTCGACTTTCTCCATCCGTTCCAGCGCCTCG
This sequence comes from Rhodopseudomonas sp. P1, assembly GCF_039642825.1. Taxonomy (NCBI): domain Bacteria; kingdom Pseudomonadati; phylum Pseudomonadota; class Alphaproteobacteria; order Hyphomicrobiales; family Nitrobacteraceae; genus Rhodopseudomonas; species Rhodopseudomonas sp. P1. The sequence goes on from NZ_CP088006.1 coordinate 1,778,597, forward strand.
GCGTTGCGGATCAGCACACCGGCCTGGGCGCCGCGGCCGACGCCGACCATGATCGACATTGGGGTAGCGAGGCCGAGCGCGCACGGGCAGGCGATGATCAGCACGCTGACGGCGGCGACCAGCGCAAAGGTCAGGCGCGGTTCCGGACCGAACGACGCCCAGGCCGCAAAGGCGACGATGGCGGCGAGCAGCACCGCCGGCACGAACCAGCCGGCCACCAGATCGGCGACGCGCTGGATCGGGGCGCGCGAGCGCTGCGCCTGCGCCACCATCTGCACGATGCGCGACAGCATGGTGTCGCGGCCGACCTGATCGGCGCGCATCACGAACCCGCCGGATTGGCTCAGCGTGCCGGCTACCACTTTGCCGCCGGTCTCACGGCTTACCGGCATCGACTCGCCGGTGACCAGCGACTCATCCAGCGTGCCGCGGCCTTCGATAATGGTGCCGTCGACCGGCACCTTTTCGCCGGGACGCACACGCAGCCTGTCGTCGACGCTGAGACTATCGATCTCGACCTCGTGCTCGCTGCCATCGGCCTCGATCTTGCGGGCGGTCTTCGGCGCCAGGCCGAGCAGCGCCTTGATGGCGCCGGAGGTGGCCTCGCGGGCGCGCAGTTCGAGCACTTGGCCGAGCAGCACCAGCACGGTGATCACCGCCGCGGCTTCGAAGTACACCGGCACGGTGCCACCATGGCCGCGGAACGCGGGCGGGAACAGTTGCGGCGCGACGGTCGCAACCAGACTGTAGATGTACGCCACCCCGGTGCCCATCGCTACCAGCGTGAACATGTTGAGGTTGCGCGTCACCACCGACTGCCAGCCGCGCACGAAGAACGGCCAGCCGGCCCACAGCACGACAGGCGTCGCCGAGACGAGCTGAATCCAGTTCGACAGCGCCGGATCGATCAGGCCGTGGCCGCCGACGAGATGACCGCCCATCTCGAGCACAACAGCCGGCAACGCCAGCACAAGGCCGATCCAGAACCGGCGTGTCATGTCGACGAGTTCGGGGTTCGGCGCGTCATCGAGCGACACCAGCTCCGGCTCCAGCGCCATGCCGCAGATCGGGCAGGTGCCCGGGCCGACCTGGCGGATCTGGGGATCCATCGGGCAGGTGTAGATGGTGCCTTCCGGCACATCGGCGGCCGGCTTGGCCTTGCTCTTGTCCAGATACGACACCGGGTCGGCGGCGAACTTGGTTTGGCAGGCTTCGCGGCAGAAGTGATAGGTCGTGCCCTTATAGGCAAAGTGATGCTTGCTGGTGGCGGGATCGACCTTCATGCCGCAGACCGGGTCGATCACCTTGCCGTCGTCAGCGGGGGCGCCGTGATGATGGTCGGCGGGGTCGTGCGCACCGCCGCAACAGGACGAACTGGCCGCCTTGGCCAGATAGCGCTGCGGATCGGCCGCGAACTTCGTCCGGCAGCCCCCGCAGCAGAAGTGATAGGTGGTGCCGTCGTGTTTGAAGCTGTGCTTGCTGGTCGCGACGTCGACGGTCATGCCGCAGACCGGATCGATTGCTTTCGCTTCAGGCGCCGCGTGATGATGCGCGTGGTCGCCACCGCCGCAGCATGAGGACTTCGCCGGCAGCTCCGTCAGTTGATGCAGCTTGGGAGCAGCCTTCGGCGGCAGGGTGAAGGGCTGGGCGGCCTTTGCCAGCACGCCGGCCGGATCGGCCGCGAAGGTGTCGCGGCAGCCGCCGCAGCAGAAATAGTAGGTCTGGCCGTCGTGTTCGAAGCGATGCTGTGCGGTCGCGGTGTCGACCGTCATGCCGCAGACCGGATCGGTCGCCGTTGTCGCGGCGGGCGCCGAAGCACTCGCTGTTCCTCCGCAGCAGGACGAGGTGGCCGGCGCATGCGCCCCTGCAGAACCGCAGCAGCCCGTGTTCTTGACAGAGGCGTCTTGCCCCGCATGTTCCGCGTCGCGCATTGCGTCACCCTGGCGCTTGTAACCCATACCGTGTAGGGGTATATATCCGGCATGCACAAAGACATCAAGGCGTCGTGTCAAAAACGGTTGGGGCGGATCGAAGGGCAGGTGCGCGGCATCTCCAAGATGGTGGAGGAGGGGCGCTACTGCATCGACATCGTCACCCAGATCTCAGCGGTCCGCGCCGCGTTGCGGCGGGTGGAGGAGGAAGTGCTGAAAGATCACGTCGCGCATTGCGTCGAGCACGCGATCGCCAGCGGTGACAAAGCCGATCAGCGCCAGAAGATCGCGGAACTGATGGACGTGATCCAGCGCTCCGGCCGCTAAATCGCCGGAGCGCGTCGGCGTCGTCTGCGCTCAGCGACGCTGCGCGGCGGTCGTCGTCGATGTCCCGAACAGAGAAGTCTTCACTGCGCTGAAGCCGGCCGAGAGCTGGGTCAGACCGCAGGACACCGGATCATTGCTGCCGCAGGCGTAGCGCTGCGTCTCCGCCCCGCGTTTCCGATCGGCCCGCTTCTTCTCAGCGCGTGGACGGGACTTATCGGCCGCGACACGGGGCTTGTCGGCGGCGGCACGGGGCTTGTCGGCAACAACGCGGGGCTTCGGCAGTGGCGGCGGCGGCTCGGTGGTGGTCGCCTGTTGCTGCAGGGCGGCGAGCTGCTGTTGTTTGGCGGTGAACGCTGCCACGATCATCTGCCGCCGGCGCTCGTCGAGGAACGCGGTGTACTCCTCGTCGATCTTCCGTAGCTCGGCGGCCGTCGGATTCGGGCCGGCAATATCGAAGCTGCGGTTCTGCATGAAGTCGAAATAGGTGTAGCCGCCGCCGGGTTTGCGCCGGCCGGCGAACTTGGCGTCGCACTGAGTTTGCAGCGCCGCCTTGGTGTCCTGGGTCGCCGCCTTGGTCTCGCCCTTGGCGATGCAGTCCTCGTAATCGACCGGCTCTTTGTTCGGCCACCACTGCGCCTGGGCACGCGTCGCCGGTGCCGCGATCCCGATCAGGATCGCGAGCTGAAGCACTCCGAGATGACTTACTCCGGTCATGCCTGTCCCGCGGCTTGGGTAGCGGCGTATCATTCCGGATTCCGCCGGGGACGAGGCGGTTTGTCAAGGCGCCGGGGCGGTGCTGAGGGCTGAATACACGTGCAAATTAACTCACATGAAATTCGACATTGACCTGGCCGGAGCCGCTGGAGGGGAAATAATCGCATAATGGCTCGGCTTCGCCGGTGTAATCGTCCCACCCGAGCGCCGCGAACAGCATCACGGTATCGGCCATGCCGCCTTCGCCGTTACATTTGATCGCGTAGTCCGGGAGCATCGCGGTGAATTCTCGGTAACGCCGCTCCTGCCAGAGCTGCAGCACCCGCAGGTCGACCTGACGGTTGAACTCACTGGCGATGGTGGTCCAGGCATCGGGGCCGAGATCCTTGTTCGGCCATAGCCGGTGCGACAGCGAGCCCGAAGCAAGGATCGCAACGCATTCGTCGGAGGCATCGATTGCGCGGCGGGTGGCTTCACCGAGCGCGCGGCTCTCCTCGATCGAGGTGAACAATGGCGAAGCGATCGAGACGACCTTCGCCCAGCCGTCGGGATTGAGATAGTGCATCGGCACGATGGTGCCGTATTCGAGCCCGAGCGTCGGCACCTGATGCGCCAGGACTTTCAGTCCGCGGCTCTGTGCCTCGACGGCGATCGCCTGCGCCAACGCCGGATCGCCCGGCAGGTCGTAGCGCAGGTCCTGGATCATGTGCGGCGCCTCGTGGCTGGTGAACGAGCCGCGGTGCTGCACATTGGCGTTGATGTGATAGCCGAAGTTCGACAGCCAATGCGTGTCGAACACCACGAAGGTTGTGACTTCGCGTTCCCTTGCGCGACGGCCGAGTTCGCGAAGCGCCGCGACGGCGTCCGCGCGCGCCTGCCGCAGCGGACTGTCGGAGGCCTCCGACAGCATCAGTGAGGGGACGTGACTGACCTTGGCCGCGAGCACCAGCTTGCCCATCTTGCAACTCCCGAGTCGTGCTGGTGCTATTCGGCGTCGGCGAATTCTTTCTGGTGAAGCCACGCGGTGTGGCGCGGCGGCTTCTTGGTCACCGCCCATTCGTCGACCATCGCATGGGCGACGTTCTTCATCTGGGAGAGCTGCTCTGGCGTCGCGGTCCAGGCGGCAACTTCGAGCCGATGGCCGCTCGGATCGCGAAAGTAGATCGACTTGAAGATGGTGTGATCGGTCGGACCGACGACCTCGAGCCCTTCGGCTTCGGCGCGCTGCTTCGCTGCTAGCAGCGCATCGACGTCGTCGACCTGAAACGCGATGTGCTGCACCCAGTCCGGCGTATTGGGGTCGCGGCCCATCGGCGGCGAGTTCGGCAGCTCGAAGAACGCCAGGATGTTGCCGGCGCCGGCATCGAGGAAGATGTGCATGTAGGGATCGGGCGCCTTGGTCGACGGCACCTTGTCCTCGGCGATCGCGCCGATCAGCTCCATTCCCATCACCCGCCCGTAGAACGCGACGGTTTCCTTGGCGTCCTTGCAGCGATAGGCGACGTGATGGATCTGCTGGATTTGCATGATGTCCTCCCGATTGTTTTGTGCATTTGATCCGCATTGGATCAAACCAGCCTGTCGGGAGGTTGACGTGGATCAACGATCCAGCCGCCGGCGTAACAGACGCCGGCCGGCGAGCTTGGCGTCGGCAGGGAGCCGGCGCGAGGCAGTCAGGAGGGATTAGGCGGCGCGGTTATCCGCCAGCACCGACTCGGCGTGCTCGATATGTTCGAGCTCCGAGAGCTTGGTGGTGGTCTTGCCCCGGCACGACCACGAGATCTGCGCTTCGTCACCGTTGATCGACAGGATGATGCCGGTGGCGCCGCCCTGGGTCGTGACTTCGTCGCCGACCGAGAATGTTTCGTTGGCGAGTGCGGCTTCCAACGCGGCACGGAGGCAGAACAATTCGTTGCCGTTGGCGGCGCGGAATGCGGCGGCGGCCTTGGCAACCATGTCGTCGGTGACTTTGAGTTTGTGGGCCATTGCACGTACCTCGATTGGTTCGATCGTGGAGGGCTGCGACGTTGCCGACCCGCACGGGAAGAACCACGCGGCGATTAGGCTGCTAGATGTGGTATTTTCCGTTAAAGATGCAGCTCCGTAAGGATACTGATGACTGCTAGAATTACCGTCGGCGGTAATAATCCACCCAACTGCGAAATTGCAATTGAGCTGCATCAAAACGACAAACGCGCGCCGAAGCGCGCGTTTTCGTATTTGGTAAAACTGTAAGGTCGGTCAGACCGCGATCGAGTGCCGGACCGACGAGTTGCGCAGGTAGGTGTCGAACACCGACGCCACCACGCGCGATAGCCGGACGCCTTCCGGCGTCAGCGTCACCTTGCTGCCATTGCACACCACGGCGCCGTCGCGCTGCAGTTCGGCGAGCGACTCCTGCTCCGGCGCGTACCAGTCATCGGCACAGCCGAACGCCTTGCCGGCGGCGGCCAGATCGACCTTGCCGTCGCACATGATGCGTTCGATCACGTGGGCGCGCAGATTGTCCTGCTGGGTCAGGGCATGACCACGCGCCACCGGAATCTTGCCGGCTTCGACCGCGCGCGCCCAGGCGCCGGTCTCGCTGATGTTCTGCACGTAGCCGCTCGGGGTGCGACCGATCGAGGTGGCGCCGAGCCCGATCAGGGTCTGCGCCGCATCGGCAGTGTAGCCCTGGAAGTTGCGGTGCAGCTCGCCGGTCTTAGCGGCGACCGCCAGCGAGTCGCCCGGCAGAGCGAAGTGGTCGATGCCGATGCGGACGTAGCCACCCTTGACCAGCGCTTCCGCAGCGGTGTCCGCCTGGGTCGCGCGCAGCTCCGGCTTCGGCAGCGACTCGTCCGGAATCATCCGCTGGTTCTTGGCGACCCACGGCACGTGGGCGTAGCCGAACAGCGCGACACGGTCGGGCTTCATCTCGACGCATTGTTCGACGGTGCGGCGCAGGTCTTCGGCGGTCTGATAGGGCAGGCCGTAGATCAGGTCGAAATTGATGCGATTGACGCCGGCCGATTTGAACAGCTGCATCGCGCGCGCGACCATTTCGGGCGGCTGGACGCGGTTGATCGCTTCCTGCACCTTCGGGTCGAATTCCTGCACGCCGAAGCTGGCGCGGGTGAAGCCAAGCTCGCCGATTTTGGCGGCCATGTCTTCGGTCAGCGTACGGGGATCGCTCTCGATCGCGATCTCAGCGTCGGGCAGGAATTCGAAGCGCTCGCGCAGCAGCGTCATCAGCGCGCCGAGATCCTGCGGATCGATCACCGTCGGCGTGCCGCCGCCAAAATGCAGATGGCGCACCGGCATTGTGCCGGGCAGGGCGTCGGCGACCAGATCGATTTCGTCGATCAGGTGTTCGACGTAGTCGGCGACCGGGTCGTACTTCGCCGCAAGCTTCATGTTGCAACCGCAGTACCAGCACATCTGCTTGCAGAACGGCACGTGCAGATACAGCGAGACCGGCTCGTCGGTATCGAGCTGGGCGAGCCAGCCGCGATAGATCGACTCCGGGAAGTCCTTCGCGAAATGCGGCGCGGTGGGATAGCTGGTGTAGCGCGGCACCGAGCTCTTGGCGTATTTGTCGAGGGCAGACGACATCGTCGTGATCTCTCTGATCGCCCGCGGATCAACGCGCGGAAAGGGTTTCTGATTGGCCTGCGATCGGCTCTGATCGCCTGCTGGCGTAAATGTTGGCGGCGTCGGGGATCGAGGTCCAATCCGCCACGAAGCGACAGCAATTGTCGCCATGTGCTCCGCACGCCGTCTCGGTCACTCGTGTATAGGGCGACACCAGCGACTGGAATAGCCGTTGAAATACGGAGGCGTGCCAGACGCAGACATTGTGATCGGCGTGTTCGCCAGCGCACAACGGATTGGCGGCGATCTCGAACGTCACGGTCTTGCCGGCGTGCGCGGAGAATTTGCCGGAACCCGCAAAGGTCCAGGCGTGCGCGGTGATCGCCTTGGTCAGCATCTTGGCTGCGATCGAGGCCGGCATGATCTTCAGCACCGCCTGCGCGAGCTTCGGAATCCGGTTGGCCAGAATGTAGTCGCCGGTGCGCAATCCCGCGTCGGCGAGAACCTCCGCGGCCTGCTGCTGCGGCAGCACGCGGCGCACCGCCTGATGGATTGCTGCTACGGGGCGTTCATCGACCATCGCCGACGGCGGTGCGGCGAGCCAGTCGCTCGCCGCCGCCTCGGAGAAGATCTCCTTCGCGGCCGGCTGGAGGCCGGCCGCGTCGAGCGCGTGGATCAGTTGGATGACGGCATTGGGGCCGATTTCGGACACCGCTGAATGCGTCTCCACGTCAGTGGCGAGTGGCCGAACCTGCGTCATGGGTGGTATCCGCCATGCGGCTGGTTACGGTCTTGGCGAGCGCTGCCTTGGCATCGGCTTCGCTCTCCTCCATCTGCTCGGTGCCGCCGCCGCAGGCCGAGACGATGGCCATCTGCGAGGCCGCCGCCTTGCGGGAGCGGTCGGCGTTGGCTTCCCAGTCCGCCATCTGCGCGTGCGAGATCTTGCGGGTGGTGTCGAACTGGAAGTCGACCTTCTTCTTCGACTGCGGACCCCAATAGCCGACGCGGCCGAGGTCGTAGAACTTGCGCTCGAAGCCGGCCTTGAGGAACGCCTTCAGACAGCCCAGCAGGTAGCGGCGCCGGCGTCCCGTTCCCGACCAGGGATACGAGAAGAACGCCTTGTACATGTAGAACCGGCGATAGTTGTTCATCACCCGGTCGAGAAGTTCACCGCGCTCCATCGCCGCCGGCTTCACGATCGGCGTGACGAAGTTGTACTTGGCGAAGTCGAACACCTCGACCTTGTCGGACAGCTCCTTGAACAGCGGAGTGAACGGCCACGGGGTGTACATCGACCAGTTGGCGAGGTCCGGCTTCCAGTCCATCGCCATGCGGTAGGTTTCTTCCAGCGTCTCCGGGGTCTCGGAGTCGAGACCGACGATGAACTGGGCTTCGACGACGATGCCGGCTTCGCGGAGCAGGCGGATCGCCTTCTTGTTGTCGGAGATCTTGGTCTCCTTGTTGAACAGGTCGAGCTTGAGCTGAGCCGCCGCTTCGGTGCCGAGCGACACGTGCATCAGGCCGGCTTCGTTGTAGAACTTCAGCAGCTGCTCGTCGCGCAGGATGTCGGTAACGCGGGTGTTGATGCCCCACTGCACCTTCTTGTTCAGGCCGCGCGCGATCAGTTCTTCGCAGAACTGGATGAACTTCTTGCGGTTGATGGTCGGCTCTTCGTCGGCAAGGATGAAGAAGCCGACGTCGTACTTCTCGACCAGCTCCTGGATCTCGTCGACCACCTTCTTCGGGTCGCGGACGCGGTAGTCGCGCCAGAATTTCCACTGCGAGCAGAACGAGCAGGTGAACGGACAGCCGCGCGCCATGTTCGGGATCGCCACGCGGGTGTTCATCGGAATGTAGCGATACAGATTCCAGTTGAGCACGCCCCAGTCGGGCTTGATGGCATCGAGGTCCTTGACCGTCGGAGCCGCTGCGGTGGCGACGATCTGGCTCTCGCCATTGGAGCCTTCGGTGTAGGCGAGGCCCTTGATCTCGGAGCGGTTCGCCGGCCAGTTGCCCGAGGCAACGGCGCGCGCCAGCTCGACGACGATCTCTTCGCCTTCACCGCGGACGATCACGTCGACCCACGGCGCTTCGCTCAGCACCTGCTGATACATGAAGGTCGCGTGCACGCCACCCAGCATGGTGACGATCTTCGGGTTGATCTGCTTGGCGACCTTCAGTGCTTCTTCGGCCGCGTAGATCGAGGGGGTGATCGATGTGGCGCCGACCAGGTCGGGCTGATAGTCGGAGATGATCTTGGCGAGACCCTCATTGGAGATCTCTTCGGTCATCGCATCGACGAATTTGATGTCGGTGAAGCCGTTTGCCTTCAGCGCGCCCGCCAGATAGGGGGCCCATGCCGGCGGCCAGTGGCCGGCGATCTCCGCGCCACCGGAATGATAATTCGGGTGAATGAGAAGGATGCGCACTGACTTTCTCCCATGATTGTCAAGAAACGATGACATGTGCGATGTCAACGATTGTTGACGCAGATCAAACGAATGGTGCTTTGGTACTCGGCGAGACGCGTCCGCGTTTCGCCGCTGAGAAATCGCGGCAAGTAGCGCCGCGCAGATCGGAAGGAATCACGACTCCGCCACGAAGTTGGCGTCGTGGCTGAGAGCGTCCAGCGTATCGACGTTCAAGCAGTAGCGCTGATAGCCTGGGATCAGCGTACCGGCCGCGATATCGGCGTCGCACTCCTGCTTGTGCTCACACACGGCGCAGGTGCGCCGCAGATCGTTGAGTAGCATCGGCTCCTTTTCGGCGAGCGCGCGGATGCTGATGCGCAGCGCTTCGAGTAGGCAAGGTAACTCCTTGGCGCTGGTCCCCTTGGTCGCGAGCGCGCGAACTTCGGCTGGCGACAGTCCGAGGTCCTTGACCATGTTGGCCATGGCCAGGCCGAAAGCTTCGAGCTCGCTCGGACTTCCTGCAATCTCTTCCCACTCTCGGACGACGTCGGCGACGGCTTCTGTCACGGGCGCATTTCTTGTCGGCTTGCCGGGTGCGGTCATGAGCGCCTCCAACGCAACTTGCCGGGCGATATACTCATACAAGCACGCGCCTCCCATTGCGCTGGATCAAGGAGTGCAACGCGGTTGCGATCGATCAAAGACAGGCCGTAAACTCCGGCCGGGCCGTGCGAATTTTCGCCTGAGGCGGATACGCGCCGGCGCCATAACGACGACGGGAAGACACCCCTGCGGGGGCGGTAAAGGAAGCAGGAGGGGGCGCGGTGCTGCTGGGGCTTTTTGCCGACATTCACGCCAATCGGCCGGCGTTCACCGCATGCCTTGCGAATGCGCGCGAGCGCGGCATCGAGCGCGTCGTTCTATTGGGCGATTACGTGGGCTACGGCGCCGACCCGGACTGGACCGTCAGCACCGTCCGCGACCTGGTCGCCGACGGTGCGGTCGCGGTGCTCGGCAATCACGATGCCGCGATCGGTAATCCAAAAGTGCAGATGAATGCCGAAGCGGAGGCCGCGATCGAATGGACGCGCGGCCAGCTCGATTCGGCGCAGCGCAAGTTCCTGGCCGATCTGCCGATGCGCCACGAAGAGCACAGCCTGCTGTTCGTACATTCGGAAGCGACGCGTCCGGAGGCCTGGATCTACGTCACCGACACCGCGATCGCCTCCCGCAGCATGCAGGCGGTGTCGGCGCACGTCACCTTCTGCGGTCACGTCCACAAGCCGGCGCTGTATTCGCTCTCCGTCACCGGCAAGATGACCACCTTTGTGCCGACGACGGACGTGCCGGTGCACCTGTTGCCGGGGCGGCAGTGGCATGCGGTGCTTGGGGCGGTCGGGCAGCCGCGCGACGGCAATCCGGCCGCGGCCTACGCGCTGTACGACACCGTCAAGCACGAGCTGACCTATTGCCGGGTGGCGTATGACGCCAGCGAGGCGGCGCGCCGGATCCGCGACAACGGCCTGCCGCTGTGGCTCGCCGACCGATTGCTGGTGGGGCGCTAGAGGATGGATCAGCCTTCCCTCGAGCCCGGCTCGACGCTCGATGGTTTCACCATCGAGGAAGCGATCCATCGCGGCGGCATGGCGACGCTGTTCAAGGTGCGGCGCGACGGCGATCCGATGCCGATGGTGATGAAGACCCCGCGGATGGGCGAGGGCGAGGATCCGGCGGCGATCGTCAGCTTCGAGATGGAGCAAATGCTGATGCCGCGGCTGTCGGGGCCGCACGTTCCGAAATTCGTGGCGATGCGCGATTTCTCCACTCAGCCGTACATCGTGATGGAGCGCATCGCCGGCGAGCCGCTGCTCGCGCGGCTGCCGGAGCTTCCGCTGCCCTATGAGGAGGCCGTGGCCATCGCGGCCAAGATCGCGACCGCGATCGCCGACCTGCATCGCCAGCACGTCATCCACCACGATATCAAGCCGAGCAACATCATGTTCCGCCCGAGCGGCGAGGCGGTGCTGCTCGACATGGGACTGGCCTGCAGCGATCAGTTGCCGGACCTGATGCAGGAAGAGTTTCGCCTGCCGTTCGGCACTGCGCCCTATATGGCGCCGGAGCGGCTGCTCGGCGTCCGCGACGAACCGCGCAGCGATCTGTTTGCGCTCGGCGTGCTGCTGTATTTCTTCACTACGGGCGTGCGGCCGTTCGGCGAAACCGAGACGATGTACGGCATGCGCCGCCGGCTGTGGCGCGATCCGCATCCGCCCCGCAAGCTGCGTCCCGACTATCCGCTTTGGCTGCAGGAGATCGTGCTGCGCTGCCTGGAGATCCAGCCGGAGTGGCGCTATCCGACCGCCGCGCAACTGGTGTTCGACCTGACCCATCCGACCGAGGTGAAGCTGACCACGCGCTCGGAGAAGCTCAAGCACGATCCGCTGCGCACCGTGCTGCGCCGCCGCTTCAACAAGGAGCTGACCCGGCCCCGCGCTGTGGAAACGATGGCGGCTCACTTGGCGTCGGCGCCGATCGTGGCGGTGGCGATCGACGTTGCCGAAGGCTCCGGCGCGCTCAACGATGCGCTCCGCACCACGGCATCGCGCATCCTCGCCACGCTGCCGTCGGCGCGGCTCGCCTGCCTCAACGTGCTCAAGCTCGGCCGGATGACGATCGATCGCACGCTCGACGAGCACGGCCACAACAAGCATGTCGATCGCCTGGTGCAGCTTCGGCATTGGGCCGAACCGCTGAAGCTCGCCGACGATCGCCTGACTGTGCACGTGCTCGAGGCGGTCGATCCGGCATCGGCGATTCTGGAATTCGCCCAGGCCAGCCGTGTCGATCACATCCTGATCGGCGCGCGGCGCAGCTCGGTGCTGCGTTCGCTGCTCGGCAGTGTCTCGGCCAAGGTCGCCAGCGAAGCCGGCTGCACGGTGACCATCGTGCGCGAAGCGCAAGTTGCGCCGCCGCGCAGCGCGCCGCGTGCAGCCGCGCAGGATGCGTGATCCTGCTCAGGATTCGTTAAAGCTCAATAGGTTCGGGAAACGCTGGTCAGTTGATCATCAAGCGGTCATCGACCGCTGCTACGCCCGGAGTCGACCATGCGGCATTTTGCGCCGCCCGACGTTCGTCCCAGGTATCGACCCGGCCTTCCAGGATCACGATGTTGCCGTTCTTCACCGTGACACGGATGGTCTTCGATCCGATCTCGGCGTGGCGGCGCAGCGCCGACTCGATCTTGTCGCGGATGCAGGAATGATCGGCGAGCGGATTGTTGATGACGATGTTGTTGGTGACGCCCATCACGCCGGCGAGCTTGCGGACATCGTCCTCGGCGGCGGCGCGCTCGAAGTGCCAATCGACCGTGCCGCTCAGCGTCAGCCAGCCGTTCTCGACCTGAACGTCGACCGAACTCGACGGAACCAGCACGTTCCATTCGAGCAGATCGCAGGCGCGCTGCGCGATCTGATCGTCGGCGGCGCGGTTGAACGGCGAGCGAACTTCGAGATGGTCGGTGATCGCGTGCACGCCTTTGACACGGCGCGTCGCCGCGATCGCCGCGACTTTGTCGGCGTAGCTGATGACGTGACCACTGAGGATCACTCTGTCGGCCTCGACAGCAACCTTGATGTGGCCGCTGTTGAAGCTCGGATCGAATTCGAACTCGTCAAGGATGTTTTGACGAAGCTGGGACTCGGACATTCGTGGCCTCAAGAGTACCGCTACGCTGACGCGCGGCATCTTGGTTGCTGGCGCTGCAAACACATTGATCAGAATCAACGAGATCCAACCTTTGCGATTGATCCGCATCAAACCTCAGCGGGGTCGGTGCGTCGCGGCACTGTCATTGATCCGGCTGCGTGCTGGTGTGCGGCAATCGGCACTCGATTGCTGCATGATTGCTCACATTGCGTTGCGTTCGCGCATGACTATGTCACGCAAAGCTGACATTGTTTGCAGCCATCATCGCCGTGCGCGGGGGCGCGCCGCACCGTGTGACGTGGAAGTGAACCCGCCTGCAGGGCACCGGCCCTGCATCTGCGCCGCCCTGGCGCGCCTCGACTGATAGATAATCTGGAGATGATGATGTCCGACGTGTTGTCCAAAGATCTGTTGCAGAAGATGGACGCCTATTGGCGTGCCGCGAACTATCTGTCGGTTGGACAGATCTATCTGCAGGACAATCCGCTGCTCGATCAGAAGCTGCAGCTCGACCACATCAAGCCGCGCCTGCTGGGGCACTGGGGCACGACTCCCGGCCTCAACATGCTGTACGTGCATCTCAACCGGCTGATCACCGCGCACGACCTCGACATGATCTACATCATCGGCCCCGGCCACGGCGGGCCGGGTCTGGTCGCCAACGCGTATCTGGAAGGGACCTATACCGAGCGCTATCCGGCGATCGAGCGCAGCCGCAACGGCATGCAGCGGTTGTTCCGGCAGTTCTCCTGGCCGCATGGCGTGCCGAGCCACGTCTCGCCGGAAACGCCCGGCTCGATCCACGAGGGCGGCGAGCTCGGTTACTCGCTGGCGCATGCCTATGGCGCGGCGTTCGACAATCCGAATCTGATCGTCGCCTGCGTGGTCGGCGACGGCGAGGCCGAGACCGGTGCGCTGGCGACCAGCTGGCACTCCAACAAGTTCCTCAATCCGGCGCGTGACGGCGCGGTGCTGCCGATCCTGCATCTCAACGGCTTCAAGATCGCCAACCCGACCGTGCTGGCGCGGATCACGCCGCAGGAACTGACCGATCTGATGCGCGGCTATGGCTACGAGCCATATTTTGTCGAAGGCGACGATCCGGCGGTGGTGCACCAGACGCTGGCTGCGACGCTGGAACGCGTGCTCGGCGAGATCCGCTCGATTCAGGATAAGGCGCGCAACCACGGCGCCACCGAGCGGCCGCGCTGGCCGATGATCGTGCTGCGAACCCCGAAGGGCTGGACCGGTCCCAAGCACGTCGACGGCAAGCCGGTCGAAGGCACCTGGCGCGCCCATCAGGTGCCGATCGCGGACTTCAAGAATCCCGAGCATCTGACGCTGCTCGAAGACTGGATGCGCAGCTACCGGCCGGAAGAGCTGTTCGATGCCACCGGCAAGCTGCGTGACGATTTGCAGGCGCTGGCGCCGACCGGCCGGCGCCGGATGAGCGCCAATCCGCACGCCAATGGCGGCGAACTGCTGGAGCCCCTGTCGCTGCCCGATTTCCACGATTACGCCGTGACGCTGACCGGGCCCGGCGCGCTGAAGGCCGAGGCGACGCGGGTGCTCGGCACCTTCCTGCGCGACGTGATGAAGAACAGCCTCGACAGCCAGAACTTCCGGCTGTTCGGGCCGGACGAGACCGCCTCGAATCGGCTCGATGCCGTGCTGCAAGTCTCGCCGAAGGAGTGGATGGCGGCGATCGAAGACGTCGACACCGATCTCGGCCCCGACGGCCGGGTGATGGAGGTGCTCAGCGAGCATCTGTGCCAGGGCTGGCTCGAAGGCTATCTGCTGACCGGCCGGCACGGATTCTTCTCGTGCTACGAGGCGTTCATCCACATCGTCGACTCGATGTTCAATCAGCACGCCAAGTGGCTGAAGGCCTGCGCCACGATCCCGTGGCGGAAGCCGATCGCCTCGCTGAACTATCTGCTGACCTCGCACGTCTGGCGCCAGGATCACAACGGCTTCTCGCACCAGGATCCGGGCTTCATCGACCACGTCGCCAACAAGAAGTCGAACGTGGTGCGGATCTATCTGCCGCCGGATGCGAACTGCCTGTTGTCGGTCGCCGACCACTGCCTGCGTAGCCGCAACTACGTCAACCTGATCGTCGCCGGCAAGCAGCCGGAATGGCAGTGGCTGGATATCGACGCCGCGGTCCGGCATTGCACCGCCGGCGCCGGGATCTGGCATTGGGCCAGCGACGAGGGCGAGCCCGACGTGGTGATGGCCTGCGCCGGCGACGTGCCGACGGTCGAGACGCTGGCTGCGGTCAAGCTGCTGCGGGAGTACGTGCCGGATATCAAGATCCGTGTCGTCAACGTCGTCGACCTGATGGTGTTACAGCCGAGCTCGGAGCATCCGCACGGCATGGACGACCGCCGCTTCGACGAGCTGTTTACCACCGACAAGCCGGTGATCTTCGCCTTCCACGGCTATCCGTGGCTGATCCACCGGCTGACCTACCGCCGCCGCAACCACGTCAACATCCACGTCCGCGGCTACAAGGAAGAGGGCACCACGACGACGCCGTTCGACATGGTGGTGCTGAACGACCTCGATCGCTATCGCCTCGCGCTCGACGCGATCCTGCGGATTCCGCGGCTGGCCGATCAGCGCGACGCGGCCACCTCGCGCTACTGGGCGACGATGCAGCGGCACAAGCTGTATATCGGCGAACACGGCGACGATCTGCCGGAGGTTCGCGACTGGCGCTGGTCGGCCTGATCCGCGCGCGATGCCAGGGGCCGGCGCGACCCGAACAATTGCGCCGGTCCGGTCAAGGCACCGTCAACCACCCGTGCATGGCAATGCGCTGTCCCGGCGCATTGCCTCTTCGCATTAACCGACGGTTGCAGCACCCTCGCTATCGCTCGTCGATCGTGTGACGGGGGTAGGAGCTGAGTGATGCGTCGTGAAGAGCGAACCGAGGCGGGGCAGGACGGTGTCCACGCCGACAAGCTGCTCGGCCTGCTCGATCTGCTGGTGATCGATGACGATGCCGTGCAGCGCATGCTGATTGCCGGTGCGGCGGAGAAGGCCGGCTACGCGGTGACCCACGCCGCGTCCTGCGCTGAAGGCATCGGCCTGATCCGCGACAAGCATTTCGACTGTGTCACGCTGGACCTGAAGCTGGAGGACGGCGACGGCGCCGACGTGATGCGGGCGATGGCGGCGGCGAAGTACGAAGGGCCGATGATCGTGATCAGCGGCATGAGCTCGCAGCATCGCCGTGCCTCGCGCGATCTGGCGCGATCACTCGGCATGGAGCTGCTGCAGAGCTTCCCGAAGCCGATCGATCTCGCCGCACTCCGCATCTCGCTCGCCAATCTGCGCAGCACGGTGGCCGGCCTGCCGATCGTGCATTCGTGGGGCGAGGTCTGCGGCCCCCGCTTCGAGCGCAACGGCTGAGCGCTTCCGCCGCGGTTCGCTTCGCTTTGGCTTTTGGGGTGATTGTCGTTGGTGTAGGCATCTCCCGGACAGCCGTCAGGGCTGACTACGACGTTCGTCTTGGCTGTTGCTCGATTTGTGACTGCGCTTAACTCATCGTGACGCTCGGCAACCGCACCGATCCGCCGTAAACGGCAAATCGATCGTATTTTCAGACAGTTTTACGAATAGGATAGAATTGGGTTCCTATCCTCGTGCTCATACCAAGTAACTGTCCGGCGATATCTGCGGACGGTCGCACAGCATCCTGCTTCGATCACCGGTCGTGAACAGTCGGTGCAGCCGAGCAGGTCGAGCCGAAGGTGTGAAATGTCGATTGTCATCCAAAAGTTGATTGCCGCCTTCGTGTTCGATCCTGGTGATTGCACGAGGCCATTCACGGTTTGATCCGGCTGTTGGCGCGAAGTCTGAAATTGGACTGAATGCGAGGCCGGCAAATCCGGGATCCTGTTTTCGGAATGCTTCACGCGCCGGTTGTACGACCCGCGCGAGCGGTCTGGCCATGCCGGTCGACGTCCGAGCCGCGCTCGATCCCACGATAGCCCCACCTCAACAACAATGATCTCGTCTGCCCGAGCCCTCAGGTTCGGTGGCGTTTGGAGTTTGAAATGCGGAAGAACTTGCCGGTGACCGACGACGAATATTTGCTCGACGACGGTACGCTGATCGTTTCGAAGACCGACGTCAAAGGCAAGCTGACCTATTTCAACGATCAGTTCGTCATCGCGTCCGGGTTCAGCGAGCAGGAGCTGATGGGGCAGCCGCACAACATCGTGCGCCATCCCGACATGCCACCGGAGGCATTCCAGAATCTGTGGGATACGCTCAAGGCGGGGCGGCCGTGGGTCGGTGCCGTGAAGAACCGGCGCAAATCCGGCGGCTTCTATTGGGTGCTCGCAAGCGCCACGCCGCTGTGGGAGAACGGCCAGGTCGCCGGCTACATGTCGGTGCGGACCAAGCTGCCGGCCGATCAGCGCGCCGAAGCCGAACACGTCTATGGCTTGCTGCGAAACAACAAGGCGCACGGCTATAGAATCGACGACGGCATCATCCGGCGACAGTCCCGGTTCGGCCGGCTCGCCATGTTCTCCCGGACCCTGCGCTCGCGTCTCACCACGATGGTGGCGGTGCAGGCGGTGATCATGATGATCATCGGCGCTGCCGGCATCTTCGCGGTCCACAATATGGATCAGCGCCTGCAGTCGGTTTATGAGGATCGCGCCGTCCCGCTGGGGCAGCTCGCCGAGATCAACGAGCGTCTCCTTGACGATGCGATGGCGCTGCGCGGTGCGGTGGTTCGCGCCAAAGTCGGCAAGCAAATCCGCGACGTCGCCGGTCGCATCGCCGCCAACCGCGAACGCTCCGACGAGTTGCTCGCGGACTACATGATGACGCGGCTGTCGGCGGACGAAAAGGCGCTTGCGGGCAAGTTCGCAGCGGCGCGGCAGACCTATTTCAACGAAGTGGTCAGCCCCGGCACCGCCATGGTGGCGGCCGGGGAATTCGATCGGCTTGGTGAGTTGATGACCGGCCGCGCCGAAGAGCTGTTCAAGGCGACCAAGACCGAGCTCGACAAGCTGGTGGCGCTGCAGGTGCAGGGCGCCCGCGCCGAATACACCAGCGGCCAGCGGGAATACGTCACTATGCTTGTGATCTCGGTCACGCTGCTGGTGATCGGCCTGATCCTCGGCGTCTTGAATGGCATGTTCACGACCCGCGCGATCACCGTTCCACTGCAGCGGCTCAACACCGTGATGGGCAATATCGCGCAGGGTAAATTCGACAGCCGCGTGGTGATCGAGCGTGACGACGAGGCCGGCGTCGCGCTCCGCAACATCCAGGCGATGCAGAACCAGTTGTTCTTCAGCCGCCAGGAGGAGAACGATGCCGCGCAGCGGATCGCCTTGCAGCGTAAGCGCGACATGCAGCGGCTGGCCGACGAGTTCGAAGCTGCGGTCGGGGAGATCATCGAAACCGTCTCGTCGGCCTCGACCGAATTGGAAGCCTCGGCCAGTTCGCTGACCTCGACCGCCGAACGCTCGCAGGACCTGACTGTCGCGGTGGCGGCTGCGTCGGAGCAGGCGGCTTCGAACGTGCAGTCGGTCGCCTCGGCGACCGAGCAGATGTCGTCCTCGGTGAGCGAGATTAGCCGCCAGGTGCAGGAGTCGGCGCGGATCGCCGTCGAGTCCGTCAATCAGGCGCGGCACACCAATGATCGCGTGAGCGAGCTGTCGCAGGCTGCGGGGCGGATCGGCGCGGTCGTCGAACTGATCAACAACATCGCCGGTCAGACCAATCTGCTGGCGCTCAACGCCACCATCGAGGCGGCGCGGGCCGGCGAGGCCGGCCGCGGCTTTGCAGTCGTCGCGCAGGAGGTGAAGATCCTCGCCGAGCAGACCGCGAAGGCGACCGGCGATATCAGCCAGCAGATCTCCGGCATCCAGGCGGGGACCGAGGAATCCGTCGCGGCGATCCGGCAGATCGGCGTGACGATCGACCGGATGGCCGAGATCGCGTCGACGGTAGCGTCGGCGGTCGAGCAGCAGGGTGCTGCAACGCAAGAAATCGCCCGCAACGTTCAGCAGGCTGCGCACGGCACGATCGAGGTCAGCTCGAATATCGCCAGCGTCCGCCAGGGCGCTGCCGAAACCGGATCGGCGTCCTCTCAGGTGCTGGCAGCCGCCCAGGCGCTGTCGCACGACAGCAACCGGCTGAAGACCGAGGTCAGCCGCTTTCTCAGCACGGTACGGGCCGCGTGAGCGCGGTCCGTCTCCGGTTGGAGGCACGATCGCGAATGGCTCGTACTCCTACGTGCCGCAAAATTAACGAGAGCGTAGGCCACCGCCGGATATGGCTGGCAATGGACATAAATTCCGCTCGTCGAGTGGAGGGCCGCGGGTCCTGCGGTCACCGGTGTGTAGGCGAAAGGCGTAACGCGTATGGACGATCTTCTTCGTGAGTTTTTGACGGAGACCTTCGAGAGCCTGGACACGGTTGACAACCAGTTGGTCCGGTTTGAGCAGGAGCCGAACAACGCGAAGATATTGGACAATATTTTTCGTCTTGTTCACACCATCAAGGGGACGTGCGGGTTTCTAGGATTGCCGCGGCTTGAAGCGCTTGCGCATGCGGCCGAGACCCTGATGGGCAAATTCCGGGACGGGATGCCGGTGACGGGAGAGGCGGTGACGCTGATCCTGACCACGATCGACCGGATCAAGGACATTCTGACCCAGCTGGAGGCGACCCAGGCCGAGCCCGAGGGCGAGGACGGCGACCTGATCGGGGAGCTGGAGCGGCTGTCGATGCGCTCGCCGGAGGAGATCGCGGCCGAGCTCGGCGGCGCGGCGCCGGCGGACGTCGCCGAGGTTGCTGTGGCCGAAGTCGAAGCTGCTGCCGAAGTTGTTGCGGCCGACGCCAATTCGACCGAAGGCACCCTGGTGGCGCAGACGCTGGAGCGTCCGCTGCGGCCGGGCGAAGTGTCGCTGGACGAGCTGGAGCGCGCCTTCCGCGAGACCGAGATCGAGATGGCTTCCCCGCCGCTGCAGCCGGCCGTGAGCGAGGCTCCGGCGGCCGTGGCCGAGGTGGTTGCGCAGCCTGAGCCGAAGCCGGCCAAGCCCGCCAAACCCGCCGCCAAGCCGGCGGCGAAGAAGTCTGGCGGCGACGGCGAGGGCGCGGCTGAAGGCGGTGCCGCCGGCGGCGTCGCCAACCAGTCGATCCGCGTCAACGTCGATACCCTCGAACACCTGATGACGATGGTGTCCGAGCTGGTGCTGACCCGCAACCAGCTCTTGGAGATCAGCCGGCGCCACGAGGACAACGAGTTCAAGGTGCCGCTGCAGCGGCTGTCGACGGTGACGGCCGAGCTGCAGGACGGGGTGATGAAGACCCGGATGCAGCCGATCGGCAACGCCTGGCAGAAGCTGCCCCGGATCGTGCGGGATCTGGCCGCCGAACTCGGCAAGCACATCGAGCTGGAGATGCACGGTGCCGACACCGAGCTCGACCGCCAGGTGCTCGACCTGATCAAGGACCCGCTCACCCACATGGTGCGCAACTCCGCCGACCACGGGCTGGAGAAGCCCGAGGACCGGGCGCGCGCCGGCAAGCCCGAGCAGGGCACCATCCGCCTGTCCGCCTATCACGAGGGCGGCCATATCGTGATCTGCATCGCCGACAACGGCCGCGGGCTCGACACCGAACGGATCAAGGCCAAGGCCTTGGCCAACGGTCTGGTCACCGAGGCCGAACTCGAGAAGATGACCGAGGCGCAGATCCACAAGTTCATCTTCGCGCCGGGCTTCTCGACCGCTGCCGCCGTCACCTCGGTCTCGGGCCGCGGCGTCGGCATGGACGTGGTGCGGACCAATATCGACCAGATCGGCGGCACGATTGAAGTGAAGTCGGTCGCGGGCGAAGGCTCGGCGATCACCATCAAGATCCCGCTGACGCTGGCGATCGTCTCGGCGCTGATCGTGGAGGCCGGCGGCGACCGGTTCGCGATCCCGCAGCTCGCGGTGGTCGAATTGGTGCGGGCGCGGGCCAACTCCGAGCACCGCATCGAGCGGATCAAGGACACCCCGGTTCTGCGTCTGCGCGACAAGCTGCTGCCGCTGATCCATCTGAAGAAGCTGCTCGGCATCGACGAGGGCGCCAACAGCGAGCCGGAGAACGGCTTCATCGTGGTGACCCAGGTCGGCAGCCAGACCTTCGGCATCGTGGTCGACGGCGTGTTCCACACCGAAGAAATCGTCGTCAAACCGATGTCGACCAAGCTGCGTCACATCGGGATGTTCTCGGGCAACACCATCCTGGGCGACGGCGCGGTGATCATGATCGTCGATCCGAACGGGATCGCGCAGGCGCTCGGCACCGCGGTGTCGGCGCAGCACGATATCTCCGACCAGGCGGCGGCGAGCCGCAACGCCTCGGCCGAACAGCTCACCTCGCTTCTGGTGTTCCGCGCCGGTTCGAGCCAGCCCAAGGCGGTGCCGCTGTCGCTGGTGACGCGCCTGGAAGAGATCGCCGCCGACAAGATCGAGAGGTCGAACGGCCGCTACATGGTGCAGTACCGCGACCAGCTGATGCCGTTGGTGCTGATGGAAGGCGTCGATGTGGCGACGAGCGGCGTGCAGCCGATCCTGGTGTTCGCCGACGAGGACCGCTCGATGGGCCTTGTGGTCGACGAGATCGTCGACATCGTCGAGGAGCATCTGCACATCCAGGTCGGCTCCAGCCGCGAGGGCATTCTCGGCTCGGCGGTGATCAAGGGCCAGGCCACCGAGGTGATCGACGTCGCGCACTTCTTGCCGATGGCGTTCTCCGACTGGCTGGCCCGCAAGGAGATGCGGCAGACGATGACCACGCGCTCGGTGCTGCTGGTCGATGACAGTGCGTTCTTCCGCAACATGCTGGGTCCGGTGCTGAAGGCGGCGGGCTACAAGGTCCGCGTCGCGACCTCGGCGGTCGAGGGCCTCGCCGTGCTGCGCTCGGGTGCGCAGTTCGACGTGATCCTGACCGACATCGAGATGCCGGAGATGAACGGCTTCGAGTTCGCCGAGGCGATCCGCTCTGACACCAAGATGTCGAACCTGCCGGTGATCGCGCTGAGTTCGCTGGTGTCGCCGGCGGCGATCGAGCGCGGCCGCCAGGCCGGTCTGACCGACTACATCGCCAAGTTCGACCGTCCCGGCCTGATCGCGGCGCTGAAGGAACAGACCACGATGCATGCGACGCCCGAAGTGCTGGAGCAGGCGGCATGAGCGAGACCAGGAAGGACACCCCCGCGATGAGCCGCACCATCGACGCGATCAGCGGCAACACCACCCAGTTCGCCACCGCGATGATCGGCGGGCAGCTGTTCGGGCTGCCGATCAGCCGGGTGCAGGACGTGTTCATGCCGGAACGGCTGACCCGGGTGCCGCTGGCCCCCGATGACGTCGCCGGCGTTCTGAACCTGCGCGGCCGGATCGTCACCGCGATCGACATGCGGGCCCGGCTCGGCCTGCCCAAGAACCAGGACGGCAAGCCGCCGATGGCGATGGGTGTCGATCTGCGCGGCGAATCCTACGGCCTGTTGATCGACTCCATCGGCGAAGTGCTGACCCTGCCGGACGAGGGCCGCGAGACCAACCCGGTCAACCTCGATCCCCGCATGGCCTCCTTCGCCAACGGCGTCCACCGCCTCGACGGACAGCTCATGGTCGTCCTCGACGTCGACAAAGTGCTCGAAATCGCAACTCAACGTATGGCTGCTTGACCTAGCGCACCGAACCCAGCTCACCGCCCTCGAATTCTCCCGGGAAGGAACGCATGACACCGCTCGATTACGAGTACCTGCAAAAGCTGCTCAAGGACCGTTCCGGCCTGGTGTTGTCGGCTGACAAGAAGTACCTGCTCGAGAGCCGGCTGCTGCCGCTCGCCCGCAAGGCGGGGGTGCCTGGCATCACCGATCTGGTGCAGAAGATGAAGGCCGGATCGGACACGCTGATCAACGACGTGGTCGAAGCGATGACCACAAACGAGACGTTCTTCTTCCGCGACAAGACGCCGTTCGATCACTTCAAGGACAGCGTCATCCCCGAACTGATCAAGGCGCGCGCGGGTCGCAAGTCGCTGCGGATCTGGTGCGCGGCGTCGTCGACCGGCCAGGAGCCGTATTCGTTGGCGATGCTGCTGAAGGAGAAGGCCGCCGAACTCGCCGGCTGGCGGATCGAGATCGTCGCCACCGACCTGTCGCCGGAAGTGCTGGAGAAGTCCAAGGCCGGCCTCTACACCCAGTTCGAGGTGCAGCGCGGTCTGCCGATTCAGCTCTTGGTGAAGTACTTCAAGCAGGTCGGTACGATGTGGCAGCTCAATGCCGACGTGCGATCGATGGTGCAGTACCGTCTGTTCAATCTGTTGCAGGACTTCACGGCGCTTGGCAAATTCGACGTGATCTTCTGCCGCAATGTGCTGATCTATTTCGATCAGGCGACAAAGTCTGATATCTTCAACCGGCTGATGAAGGTCAACGAGCCGGACGGCTATCTGTTTCTCGGCGCCGCCGAGACTGTGGTCGGTCTCACCGACTCCTACCGCATCTGCCCGAAACGGCGCGGCGTGTACCTGCCGAACAGTTCTGCCGCCTCGACGGCTCCGGGGCTTGCGCTCGGCGGCTTGAAGGCGGGCGCCCTGACGGGGCGATAAAGGAGGACGAAGTGGCGTCCGAGAGTGGCGGACCGGAACGGGTGTCCTTCGGGCGTGGCTACAACGTCTGGATCATGGGCATCGACGGCACTTGGCGGCGCAACTGCGTTCTCAAGGCGGTGTCGAGTGTCGACGCCGAGCTCGAGCTCGAAGGATCGATCGAAGGCCTTAATCTGAAGGAGTTCTTCCTTCTGCTGTCGTCGACCGGTCTTGCCTACCGCCGCTGTGAACTGATCCGAGTCAACGGCTCGGAGATCGACGTGCGCTTCCTCAGCACCCGCAACAAGAGCGTCAAATCCTCCAGCCGCGACGACCGGATGGCCTGAGCCCGAATTACAAATTGCGTCAAATTCAGCAGGGAACTGCTAACCGATTATCCGAAGGTGACGCGGGTCTTGGTTCTGCAAACGCTTCTTTCAACGGTCGAGTGGTAGGATCATTTCGCGCTCTGGTTGGCGGAAGTCAGTTCGTTCCTGACTACGTCAGCCGGATCGCGAGAGGAAAACGCGCAGACGACAAGCGACGCGTTCAAGGAGCTCTGACAGAGAGCACGGCGATGGTAGATCCGACCAACCATAATCCGGCGATCGATGTTCTCGTCGTCGACGATGATCCGGTTCAAGGGGCGATCGTCAGCGGTGTCTGCACCAAGCTCGGCTACCGCCCACATTTTGCCTCGTCCTATCACGAAGCGGCCGCGCGGCTCGCGACCGGCCGGTTCGACTACATCACGATCGATCTGTCACTCGGCGATCACGACGGCATCGAACTGCTGCGGCTGATCGCTGAGACCGAGGCCAAGCCGCGTCGGATCATCGTAATCAGTGGATGCGAAGAGCGCATCCTCAATGCCACCGTGCGGATGGCCCACGCCGTCGGGATGCTCGACACCATTTCGCTGCCGAAGCCGATCGATCTGGCGCTGCTACGCGGTGCGCTGGCGCCGTTCCGGGAAGCCGCGGCATCGCGGCGCGGAGTGGATGCGCGCCTGTCCGAGATCACGGTTGAAGATCTTCGCCGCGGTCTCGACGATGGTGAAGTCTATGCCGCGTTTCAGCCGAAGATTGATCTGTCCACCGGCAAGGTGACCGGCTGCGAAGCGCTGGCACGCTGGGACAGCGCGACGTTCGGTCCGGTCGGCCCGGATGTTTTCATTCCGCTCGCCGAGCAGAGCGGGCTGATCAAGACGATGACGCTGCGGATGTTGCGCGACTCGATGACGTTCGCGGCCGCGTTTCTTCCGACCGAGCCGAAATTCGTCGTGGCGGTCAATCTTTCGGCCTCGCTACTATCCGACACCTCGCTGCCGGAGGAGGTCGAGCACCTGCTCGCCGAGATCGGCGTGCCGGCGCGGTCGCTGATGATCGAGGTCACCGAGACCACCGCTATGGCCGATGTCGGCCGCGCCATGGACGTGCTGCTGCGGCTTCGCCTTAAGGGCATCGGCATCTCGATGGACGATTTCGGCACCGGCTATTCGTCGCTGTCGGCGCTGGCGCGGATGCCGTTCAGCGAGTTGAAGATCGATCGTTCGTTTGTCAAGGACTGCCTTACCGACGCCGACATGTGGAAGATCGTGTCGTCTTCCGTCGCGATCGCGCATCAGTACAACATGAAGGTCGTGGCCGAAGGCATCGAGGATGCCGCGACCTGGCACGCGCTCGATGCGCTCGGCTGCGATATCGGCCAGGGCTTCGAGTTCTCGCGAGCGTTGCGCCAGGATGCTTTCGTCGAGTGGTATCGCGGCTGGATGGCGCGGCCTCCGGCAACGCGGGCGGCCGTTGTGCCGCTGCAGCGCGAGGCTTGAGTACTCAAGCGTCGCGCGCACCTCGATCCAGCGTCAGCCCGCCAGTTCCACCAGTTGATTGTCGTCGGCCGGCACGCGGCGTGCGGCGGTGAATGCTGCCTTGATCTGCTGGGTGATCGCCACGTATTCGGCTTGCGTCAGATGCGGCGCTGCGTGCTCCAGCTCGCGCGCCAGTCCCGACAGGTGGTCGAGTCCAAAGGTGGCCGCCGCGCTCTTGAGCGAATGCGCCTCCCGTTCGATCCGGCGTCGCTCGTTGGCGATGTCGAGGGTGTCGAACAGCGCGATCCTTGCTTCGGTGTCGCGTGCGAACACCGACAGCACCGCCAGCGTCGCATCCTCGCCGATCTCCTCGACCAGATGGCCGAACGCCTTGCGGCCAACATAGATCTGCCCCGCGCCAGCGACGTCCGACGGCACTTCAGTCTGGTCGGCGTTGTCGGCTGGTGGCGGAGCGAGGGGCGCCGGGGCGGGCACAATGCGGGGAGACTCCGCGGCCGGCAACGGCGGCAGCGCGCGCAGGATGGCTTCGATCAGCGCCTTCTTGCGGACCGGCTTGGCGACGTGATCGTTCATACCGGCGGCGCGGCAGGCGGCGGCATCCTCGGCGAAAGCATTGGCGGTGAAGGCGATGATAGGGACATTGGCGAGCGCTCCACCGTGTGAGCGGATCGCACGGGTGGCATCGAGCCCGTCCATTTCGGGCATCCGCACGTCCATCAGCACGACGTCGTAGCCGAACCGGGTCGCGGCGGTCACCGCCTCGGTGCCGTCGCAAGCGGTGTTGGTCTGGACCCTGAATTCTCCGAGCATCTGTGTGGCGATGGCGCGGTTGGTCGGATTATCGTCGACCACCAAGATCCGCAGCGGCCGGCCGGCCGCCTCGATCCGGGCGCGGAATTGCGCATAGACGTCCTGATCGTCCTGCTCCGGCGGCGCCGCATGGTCGGCGATCGGCAGCGTCAGCGAGAAGTGGAATTCGGAGCCGCGGCCCGGAGCCGAGCTGACGCCGATCTTGCCGCCCATCTGCTCGATCAGCCGCTTGCTGATCGCCAGGCCGAGGCCCGATCCGCCGAACCGGCGGCTGATCGAACTGTCGGCCTGGACGAAATCTTTGAACAGCGAGTCGATCTTGTCGGCGGCGATGCCGATGCCGGTGTCGGTGACGATCCATCGCATCCGGGCGTTGGTCGTATCGCGAGAGATGCACTCCGTCGTGATGACGATCTCGCCCGCCGTGGTGAACTTCACCGCGTTGGAGATCAAGTTGAGCAGCACCTGCCGAATCCGCCCGGCGTCGCCGGTCAGTGCTTCGGGAATGTCGCCTCGCGCCTCCAGGCGGATGACCAAGCCCTTGGCGATGGCGCGGGGGCCGATCACGCTGAGCGTGTTGTCGACGATGCTGCGCGGTGCGAACGGGATCGGCTCCAGGCTGAGCCGGCCGGCTTCGAGCTTGGAGAAGTCGAGGATGTCGTCGAGGATCTGCAGGAGGTTATCGCCGGCATCGTGAATGCTGGTCACCGCCTGGCGCTGCTCGGCGTCGAGACGCGTCTCGAGCAGGTTGGTCGCGAGACCGATCACGGCGTTCATCGGCGTGCGGATTTCGTGGCTCATCATCGCCACGAAGCTGGATTTGGCCGCGCTCGCCGCCTCGGCCGCCTCGGCATAGAGATGCTGCTTGCCCCACCAGCGCGCGATCGCAACGCTGCCGGTGATGATCACCAGTGCGCTGATCACCGACATCGCGATCATCAGTACCGCCATGTCCTGCCAGTTTTGCAGCGCGCTGTCTTCGGGCTGGGTGACACGGACCACGATCGGGTAGTTCGGCAGCATCCGCGTGACGCGAATCTGCTTGTTCGAGTTCCCCGCCTCGCGCTGCCGACTGCCTGCCGCCAGCGCGAGGCGTCCAGCGTCGGTCACGACCGTGCCGAGCTTGTCGGAGTGAGGATAGTTGACCAGCAGCGTTCCGTCGGAGCGCAGCAAGGCGATTTCGGTGCCGGCCCCTGGCGATGTGGCGGCGAAGAAGTTCTCGAAATACTGCACCGAAATCGCGCCCAGCAGCAGGCCGATAAAGCCGCCGCGCGTATCGTTCAGACGCTGCGCGAGGTAAATGTTCCAGGTTCCGGAACCGCGGTTTCTGGTCGGGGCGCTGACGAAGGTCGAGAGCGTGGAATCGCTGCTGAGTGCCCTGAAGTAGTCGCGGTCGGAGATGTTGACGTCGGGGATCGGCCAATAGCGCGAGAAATTGATCAGCTTGCCGGTCTCATCGATCATGGTCACGGCGTCGACCTGTGGCATTCCGGTGATCTTCTCGCTGAGCAGCGAGTACACGGATTGCTGCGACATCAGCCGTCGGTAGGATTCACTGTCGGTCACGCCGGCGCGGCTGACATAATCTCGGACGCTGGAGAGCAGCAGATCCATCGATTTCAACGACCGATCTGCCTCTTCGGCGAGCGTCAGCGTGTAGCGTTCGAGGTTGGTTTCGGCGGTCTGCAGCGTGCTTTCGCGCAGGTTGCCGAGGAAGATCAGGTTGGTGCCGACGATGGTGGCGATCAGGACGATGGTGGTGACGCGCAGGGCCACCAGGGATCGCTTGAGGTTCGGGCGGGTCGGCGGCAGCATTGGTAAAATGGCTCCCGGTCAGTGATCGGAGGCCGGGGCGTGGCCCCGCCGCACGCCGATGGAATCTTGAGAGAGGCGGTGCAGCAACGGCGCCGGACGGGGTTTATCCCCGCGGCCTTTGCGGTTTTGATAGCGCTTGCTTGCTCGAATCCGGTCCATAGTGATATTCGGGAACCTAGGTTCTAATCGAGACTATCGGGAAACCCCCGGGCGGTTGGTTCGTACTA
Source organism: Rhodopseudomonas sp. P1 (assembly GCF_039642825.1). Lineage (NCBI taxonomy): Bacteria > Pseudomonadati > Pseudomonadota > Alphaproteobacteria > Hyphomicrobiales > Nitrobacteraceae > Rhodopseudomonas > Rhodopseudomonas sp. P1. The sequence goes on from NZ_CP088006.1 coordinate 1,806,561, forward strand.
GACAAGAGTTTTGCGCACGAAGCTCCGGACAGCGCGTACTTAGTAGGGGGAAGCAGATAACACCGGCGACCTCGCACGTTTCTGAGATCACCATAACGGTTTGGTGCTGTCTTCGCGTTAACTTGGTTCCCCGTAGAATTACGGGCTGCAATTGAACAGTACGTTCCATTCAAGGTTTTACCGGGAGGTCGTGTAATGAACGAACAAGCATCGGGAGGAGAAGTCTTCGTTGTCGATGACGATCCGGCGGTGCGCGAGACACTGTCGATCGTGCTCTCGGCGGCGGGCTATCAGGTGATCTGCTTTGCCGATGGTGAATCATTGCTTGCGGTGGCGCGTAACCGCAGCCCGGCTTGCATCCTGCTCGACGTTCACATTCCCGGCCGGTCGGGTCTCGACATCCTGGCGGAACTGCACGCTGAGGATTACCCGGCGCCGATCTTCATGATCTCGGGCAAAGGCGACATCGCGATGGCCGTCAACGCCATCAAGAACGGCGCCCTCGACTTCATCGAGAAGCCGTTCCGCGGCAAGGAGATCGTGTCACGGGTGGAGGAGGCGATCGAGGCCTTCTCGCGACGGCGCGATGCCGGTCAAGCCAGTAAGGCGCCGTCCTACAATTTCCCCGGCAAGGAGCCGCTGACGCTGCGCGAGCGCGAAGTGCTCGAGCTGTTTTCGTCCGGCAATACCAACAAGGAAGCCGGCCGCCAGCTCGGGATCAGCCCGCGTACGATCGAGTATCACCGCGCCAATATCATGAAGAAGCTCGGTGCGCGCAATGCCACCGATCTGGTGCGCATCGTGATGACGGCGCCGAAGTAAGCCGAAGACCGGCGGCACCCCCGCCGGTCTTCGTTGTCGGGCGGCCGTTACATCGTGCCGGGGAACGCGCCGCCGTCGAGCAGCAGGTTCTGGCCGGTGATGTAGCCGGCGTGGACGCTGCAGAGGAATGCACAGGCGGCGCCGAATTCGTCCGGCGTGCCGAAGCGTCCTGCCGGGTTTTCGTTCTTCCGCGCTTCCAGGATCTGCTCTGCCGGCTTGCCGGACGCCTTGGCCTGGCCGGCCGCGACGCCGCGCAGCCGATCGGTGTCGAACGGGCCGGGCAGCAGCGCGTTGATGGTCACGTTGTGGCGGACGGTCTTGCGCGACAGGCCGGCGACGAAACCGGTCAGGCCTGAGCGCGCGCCGTTCGACAGGCCGAGCACATCGATCGGTGCCTTCACGGCGGCCGAGGTGATGTTGACGATGCGGCCGAACTTCCGTTCGATCATCTTGTCGACCGTCGCCTTGATCAGCTCGATCGGCGTCAGCATGTTGGCGTCGAGCGCCTTGATCCAGTCGTCGCGGGTCCAGTTACGGAAATCGCCGGGCGGCGGGCCGCCGGCATTGTTGATCAGGATGTCCGGCTCCGGGCAGGCCGCCAGCGCGGCGGCGCGGCCTTCCGGCGTGGTGATGTCGCCGGCGACCTCGATGATCTCGACATCGGGATAGGCCTTGCGCAGCTCCGCTGCAGCCTGCGCCAGCGCTTCGGCGCCGCGTGCAGTCATCGTCACATGCACCCCTTCGGCGGCGAGCGCCGCAGCGCAGCCGCGGCCCAGTCCCTTGCTCGATGCGCACACCAGCGCGCGGCGACCCTTGATTCCCAGATCCACGTTTCACTCCCGGATGCATGGCGATGTCGATGCGGCCGGCACTCTAGCCATCCCGGTCCGGCATGGTAAGGGGAGGGCAACGCATAACGCATCAACGGGAAACGCGGCATGGATCAACTGTTCGACGTCAGCAACGAAGTCATTCTGGTCACCGGCGCATCGCAAGGGCTGGGCCGGCAATTCGCGCGTGTGCTCGCCGCGCGCGGCGCCGCGATCGTGCTGGCTGCGCGACAGATCGACAAGTTGCAGAGCCTGGAACAGGAGATCAAGGACGGCGGCGGCCGCGCCGTCGCGGTGCGCATGGATGTCACCGATCTCGGCGGGATGGCCGCGGCGCTCGATCAGGCCGAGGCCGCGATCGGACCGATCACCGTGCTGATCAACAATGCCGGCGTCGCCACTGAGAAACTCGCGGTCGACACCAGCGAGGCGGATTGGGACAAGGTGATCGGCGCCAATCTGAAAGGCGCTTACTTCCTCGCCACCGAAGTCGCGCGCCGGATGATCGCGCGGCAGCAGGGTGGCAACATCGTCAACATCGCCTCGGTGCTCGGCCAGAGCGTGCTGAAATTCGTCTCGCCCTACGCGATCTCCAAGGCCGGCATCATCCAGGCCACCAAGGCGATGGCGCTGGAGCTCGCAAGCTCCCGCATCCGTGTCAACGCGCTGGCGCCGGGCTACATCGACACCGACATCAATCGCGAGCTGTGGTCGACGCCGGCCGGCGAGAAACTGCTCAAGAGCATCCCACAACGCCGCATTGGCCACGAGTCCGACCTCGACGGCGCCATCCTGCTGCTCGCCTCCAACGCCTCGCGCTACATGACCGGCAGCGTCGTCACGGTGGATGGCGGGTTCTTGCTGGGGTAAGGGGATTCTTTCGCAGCGTGCTCTCTTTCTTGCTGTCTCGTTCGTCATGCCGGGATCGCGCTGCGCGCTACGCGGAATGACGATGCAAGCCCGGCATCGTCGTCTGTCCGCACGTCGTCGACATCAAGCCGTGGGAGCCTCTCGCTGCATCGCGACTCGCCGCCGCGACAATCCAGCGCGCGTCGCCGGGATGACTCAGGTGCGCCGTGGCGGTATTCAAGGCCCAATCAATCACGCGCGATCTTTTGATCCATGGTTCAGCAAGCGTCCGACGCTATCATTTGATCCGACCGCTCGGACCCACCGCAGCCGGCTTTGTACGTTGTAGTACTTTGTGGCCGTCGGATCGTCTCTCGGTGCAATCGCAATTGTATCTTGCTTGCAACGACTGAGACTTTTTACCGTCGATTGCTTTCGCCTCGCTCTACCGTGACCTAGTAGTTTTACGAGGTCGGTGGAGTTGGAATCTAGTGGCGTACAAGCGAACACGGTCGGCTGACATCCAGGTGTTGCTGGCAGGTGGCAGTCGGATCGGTGCACGGAGCATTGCGGCGCTGAGTGCGGCGCTGTTGCGCGCGATCACAGTCGTCATGACACTGGCGGTCCCGGCGATGGCCGACGGCGGTGCCGGCGGACAAGGCGGCGACCCCTCTGCCGCCGGCGGGATCGGCGGTTCTGGCTTTGGCGGGGCGAGCGGTGGCAACTCGGGACCGAGCACGACCGCGGGATCGGGCGGCGGCGGCGGTGGTGCGGCCGGCGGCGGAAACGGTGGCTCCAGCGGCAATACAGCCAGTGTCGGAGGTGCCGCGGGCGGCACCTCGCCGGGGCAAGACGGCAGCAATGGCACGACGGCGTCCTCTCCCAGCGGAGGTGGAGGAGGCGCCGGCGGTAACAACGGCGGCGAGGTCAATGCCCCCTACACAAATACCGCAACTTCCACCGGCCAAAAGGGTGGCAAAGGCGGTGACGGCGGGGCAGGCACAGATTCAGGCTCCACCGGGGGTGGTGGCGGCGGCGGCGGCTCCGGGGGCGTCGGTTTCGTCTTTTCGGACAGCAGTTCCTTCACCAATTTCAACGTGACGATTCAAGGCGGTGCCGGCGGCACTGGCGGTGCCGGAGGATCTGCGGCTGCAGCAAACGGCAATGGCGGCGCGGGCGGAGACGGCGGGACCGGCCTTCTATTGACCTCACCGGGGGCGACGGTCACCAACCGCGGCGCCATCAAAGGTGGCAATGGTGGCGTCGCAGGCGCAGCAGGCGCCGGTACGGGCACCGCCGGGGCGGCGGGGGCGGCTGGCGCGGGAGGGGCTGGGATCGTCGGCTCCGGCCTGACCATTATAAACTCCATGTCGATTCAGGGCGGCCTCGCCGGCGATGGCACAACGCGAGCCAACTCGATTACATTTACGGGCGGCGACAATACGCTGACGTTCATGAACGCAGGGGCGGGCCTTTTCGGTGCGATCGGTCTCGCGACCAGCAGCACCACCCTCACGTTCGCACAGTCGGCCAACTCGATCCTCGACCAGATGATCACAGGAGCGGGCTCCGTCACAAAGACGGGCTCTGGCGTGCTGACGCTCAGCGGCCTCAACACCTACACGGGCGGCACCACCATCTCGGCCGGCACACTACAGCTCGGCACCGGAAGTAACACGGGATCGATTACCGGCGATGTCATCAATAACGCTTCGCTGGTGTTCAATCGCTCAGGTACGTACGCCTTCGGCGGCGCCATCTCCGGCACGGGGGGAGTGAGCAAAGCCGGCATCGGAACGGTTGTCCTGACCGGCACCAACACCTACAGCGGTGGCACCACCATTTCGGCTGGAATACTGCAGATCGGCAACGGCGGCTCCACCGGATCGATCGCCGGCGATGTTATCAATCGCGCCTCGCTGGTGTTCAATCGCTTAGGTACGTACACATTCGGCGGCGCTATCTCGGGTACGGGATCAGTACGTAAGACCGGCGCCGGCGTAACGATCCTGACTGGCGCCAATACTTATACTGGCGTGACCACTATTTCGTCCGGTGTGCTGCAGATCGGCGATGGCGGTACGGCCGGATCGATCACTGGCCAGGTGAGCAACAACAGCGAGCTGTGGTTCAATCGTTCGGATGCCTACACGTTCGGCGGCGTCATCTCGGGTGGGGGAAGTGTGAGCCAGCTCGGTCCAGGGACCACGGTCCTCACGGGCAACAGCAACTACACGGGCGGCACAACCATTTCGAATGGCACGCTGCAGATCGGCGACGGTGGCACCACCGGAAGTATCGCCAATAACGTCACTAACAACGGAACATTGGCGTTCAATCGCTCCAATGCTCTCACCTTCTTCGGTTTGATCTCCGGCACCGGCGCGGTTGCCCAACTTGGATCCGGCAACCTGACGCTGTCGAGGGCGAACACCTATACTGGCGGAACGACGATCAGCGGCGGCACTGTCACAGTCGGCAACAACAGCGCCTTGGGCGCTGGCGATGTGAAAATGACGCAGGGCGCGTCGTTGGCGTTCGGCAATGCCGACTACACCATCGCCAACAATTTTGTGGTCAGCGGCACCTCCATTTTCGATATCCGGACTGGCACCATCCAAACCATTACGGGCGCTGTCTCCGACGGAGACACTGCAGGCATCATCGAAAAGAACGGCGGTGGCAAGCTGATCCTAAATGGGCGCAATTCCTTTTCGGGCGGCACTATCATCAACGCCGGAACGCTGCAGCTGGCGAACAGCAACATGCTGTCGGCGACCACCGCGGCGACGGTCGCTTCAGGGACCACACTCGATCTTGGCGGCTTCGATCAAACGATTGGTTCGTTGGCGGGAGGCGGATCGGTCGCGCTCGGTGCGGCGATGCTCACGACGGGGGCGGACAACAGCTCGACGAATTATTCCGGAATGATGTCGGGGACCGGGGGACTGACCAAGCAGGGGACCGGAAACCTTATTCTCTCCGGCACCAATGAGTACACCGGGCCGACGACGATCAATGCCGGCACATTGTCGGTGAACGGGTCGATCGCTTCGGCGGTGACAGCGGCGAGCGGCGGCAGGCTCGGCGGCTCCGGCAGCGTCGGTTCCACGACGATTGCATCAGGCGGGACGCTGGCGCCCGGCAATTCGATCGGGACCCTCACGATCAACGGCGATCTGAGCTTTGCGGCCGGCTCGAGCTATGCAGTCGAGGTCTCGCCGACGGCGTCGGATCGAACCAATGTCACGGGCCGTGCCACGCTGGCCGGCACCGTGCAGGCGAGCTATGCGAGCGGGAGCTACATTTCCAAGCGCTACACCATCGTCAATGCGGGCGGCGGTGTTGCCGGCACATTCGGTGCGCTTGTCGATACCAATCTGCCTGCCAACTTCACATCGGCGCTGGCCTACGATGCCAACAATGCCTACCTCAATCTGGCGTTGGCGTTCGTTCCTCCCACTGCGCCGGACTACGGCAATGGATTGAGCCGAAATCAACAGCAGGTCGCTGGTGTGCTCGTCAATTCGTTCAACGTCGCCGGCGGGATTCCGACGACGCTGGGTACTTTGAAGCCGGACGGGCTGAGCCAGGTTTCCGGCGAAGCCGGGGCCGCGCTGCAGCAGTCGTTGTTCGGCTCCGCCGATCTGTTCATGCGCAGCGTGTTCAGCAATGCACTCGACCCGGTGGACGGCTCCGCTGGGCGGGAGTGCGCGGCGCCTGGGTCCCAAGCCGGACCGCGCGACGCGTGCGCGGCACTGCCTCCCGCGGCCGCCTCGGCGTCGCGCTGGAGCGTCTGGGGCGTGGGATACGGCGGCACGCTGCGCGTCGGTGGCGATGCGTCCACCGGCTCGCACGACACCACCAGCCGGGTCGCCGGTGCGGCCGCGGGCGCAAGCTATCAGTTGTCGCCGCAGGCCCGCGTCGGTTTGGCGCTGGGCGGTTCCGGTTCGAGCTTCAGCCTCGCGCAAGGCCTCGGCTCCGGCAGCTCCGACAATTTCAACGCCGCGCTCTACGGTCGCTATCAGATCGGGCCGTCATATCTGGCGGCGGCGCTCGGCTATGTGTGGCAGGACGCCACTGTCGATCGGACAGTGACCGTTGCCGGCGGTGAGGCGCTGCGCGCCCGGATGCATCCGCAGGCTCTGACGGCGCGAGTCGAGGGCGGTCAGCGCCTCCAGGTCAGCGGCATCGGCGTCACGCCTTATGCCGCGCTGCAGACCACCACAATGTTCCTGCCGACCTTTGGCGAGACGGGCACGAGTGTGTTCGCGCTGGATTACGCCGGGCGCCAGCCGACGGTGACGCGCAGCGAACTCGGTGCCCGTTTCGACGACGAGGTCTTCATCGATGGGCGGCCGCTGGCGTTGAGAGCGCGGGCCGCCTGGGCACACGGCTGGAACACGGATTGGCAGGCGGCCGCCACGTTGCGGCAAATTCCGGCCGCGCAGTTCAACGTGTATGGCGTTGCGCTACCTGGCGACTCCGTTCAGGTTTCGCTGGGAGCCTGCCTGGGACTCGGTCGTGGCTGGACCGTGTCGGCGGCATTTGACGGTGAGTTCTGGAAGCACGCCGACAGCTACGCCGGCCGCGCACTCGTCAGCTACCAGTGGTGACAATTGCGTAGAGAGCGGATTGAACGACTGCGCGGGCGAAGTCTGATGTGCGACGTCCACCTCATCGAGCCGTCGGACGCAATCCAAATACGGTCGCTCCGGCGCACCTTGCGGTGCGTACGGAAGCGTCGGCTTGACGTGATCGCGGACGACGTCAGTTCGCCCGCATCTCCTCGCGGATCATGTCGGCGGCCTTCTCGCCGATCATGATGGTGGGAGCGTTGGTGTTGCCGCCGATCAACGTCGGCATCACCGAGGCGTCGACGATGCGCAAGGCCCCGATGCCATGGACCTTGAGCCGGGGATCGACCACCGCCGTCGGATCGCTGCCCATCTTGCAGGTGCCGACCGGGTGATACACGGTGTCGACGCGGGCGCGCAGAATGGCGCGGATATCGTCGTCGGTGCGGACGTTGGCGGTAAACAGATCCTTCTGCTGCAGCGCGCGTAGCGCCGGCGTCTCCATCAGCCGCTGCGTGGTCTTGTAGCCCGCCACCATGGTTTCGAGGTCCTCAGGATCGCCGAGGAAGTTCGGATCAATCCGCGGCGGTGCCAAGGGATCGGCGCTGCTCAGCCCGACGCTGCCGAGGCTCTTCGGACGCAGCAGGCAGAAATGGCAGGAGAAGCCCGTGCCCCAGTGTCGCTTGCGGCCGTGATCGTCGACCATCGCCATGCCGAAGTGCAGCTGGATGTCCGGCACGTCGAGGTCGGGCCGGGTCTTCAGGAAGCCGCCGCATTCGGCGAAGTTGGTGGTCAGCGGTCCGCGTCCCTCGCGGCGATACTGACCGATCGTCGAAAGCAGGCGCGCGATGCCGGTGAAGCTGGTGCCGGTGAAATACGGGCTGTCCGACTGATAGGCGAAGATGAAGTCCGGGTGATCCTGCAGGTTTTGGCCGACACCCGGCAGATGGTGCACGACGTCGATGCCATGGGCCTTCAGCGCCGCGGCATCGCCGATGCCGGACAGCATCAGCAACTGTGGCGACTGAAACGCACCGGAGGCGAGGATGACTTCGCGGCGCGCGCGAATCTCGCGGATCTGGTCGTTCTGCCGATAGGCGACGCCGACCGCGCGTCCGCCTTCGACCAGAATCCGGGTCGCCTGCGCCTCGGTCTCGACACGGAGATTGCGGCGCGTGCCGATGTGCGGATGCACGTAGGCCCGTGCGGCGCTCCAGCGCTCGCCATTGTGTTGGGTGAGCTGATACAGGCCGAGGCCTTCCTGCTCCTCGCCGTTGAAATCGTCGCGGATGCGGAATTGCGCCTCGCGCGCCGCCTGCAGGAAGATCTCGTGCGCCGGATTATCGGTGCGCAGCCGGTTGACGTGGAGCGGGCCGCTCTGGCCGTGATAGGCGCCGTTGAAGTCGGAGTTGTTCTCCGAGCGTTTGAAATAGGGCAGCACGTCGGCGTAGGACCAGCCGGCGTTGCCGAGTTCGGCCCAATGATCGTAGTCCCATTTGTGGCCGCGGATGTAGACCATGGCGTTGATCGCCGACGAGCCGCCGAGCCCTTTGCCGCGCGGCTGATAGCCGATCCGGCCGTTGAGGCCTGGCTGCGGCACCGTCTCGAAGTGCCAATTGTTGAGCTTGCTCGGCACCATCAGCGATAGCGCATAAGGCGTCTTCACCACCCAATTGTCGGCCGTGCCGCCGGCTTCGAGCAGAGCCACGGACGTGTTGGTGTCTTCCGACAGCCGTCCAGCTACGGCGCAGCCGCCAGAGCCGCCGCCGACCACGACGAAATCAACTGTTTCGCTCACGAGCGTTTCCCTCCGGGATATTGTTTTGTTGATTGCCGCCGGCATCTTCGGCCGTGCGGGTCGTCTCTTGTTACGACATCAGGCGCAGCACCTTCGACAGCCGCGCGATCTTGGCGCCGTAAGGCGGATACAGATCGGCGAAGCGGTTGTAGGGCGAGCGATAGAAGATCGGCTTCATCTTAGTGAAGGTGTTGAAGCCCCATTCGCCGTGATAGGCGCCGGTGCCCGAAGCGCCGACGCCGCCCATCGGCTGGTTGGCTTGGGCGAAATGCACCAGACAGTCGTTGATGGTGACGCCGCCCGAGACGGTCCGCTCCAGCACCTGGTCGCGCGCGGCTTCATCAGTGCCGAACCAATACAGCGCCAGCGGCCGGTCGCGGCCGTTGATGAAACTGATCGGCTCGGTCGGCTCGCTGTAACCGAGGATCGGCAGCAGCGGACCGAAGATCTCCTCCTGCATGATCTTCATCTCGGGCGTTGCGCCGAGCACGAGGGTCGGCGGGAATTTGCGCTTGCCGGCCCACGCCGCATCATCCGCGCTTGCGGGTTGCAGCAGCCGTGCGCCGCGTGCGACGGCATCGTCGACCAAACTCTTCAGCCGCGCGTAGTGATGCTCGGCGATGATCGAGGTGTAGTCCGGATTGGCTGGGTCTGTGCCCCACATCTGCTGCATCGCGCCCCAGATCTTGCCGGCGAGCGCTTCGACCCGGTCCTGCGGCGCCAGCACGTAGTCGGGCGCGATGCAGGTCTGTCCGGCGTTCATCAGCTTGGCATAGGCGATCCGCGGCGCCACCTCGTCGAGATCGGCGGAGCGGTCGACGATGGTCGGCGACTTGCCGCCGAGCTCGAGCGTGACCGGGGTGAGGTTCTTGCCCGCCTCCGCCGCGACGATGCGGCCGACACGGGTCGAACCCGTGAACATCAGATGATCGAATGGCAGCCGAGCGAACGCCTCGGCGACGCCGGGCTCGATCCCGGTCACCATCATCTCGCTCGTATCGAACTTCGCCGCGACGGTCTCCTGCAGCAATGCGGCGAAGTGGGGCGACAGTTCGCTCGGCTTGATCATCACCCGGTTGCCGGCGGCGATCGCGCCGATCGCCGGCGCGACGGTGAGCTGCAGGGGATAATTCCACGGCGCAATCACCCCGACCACGCCGAGCGGCTGCGGCAACAGCCGGTTCTTGCCGGGCAGGAATTGAAGCTGGGTCGACACCTTGCGCGGGGCCATCCAGCGCTTGAGATGCCGCGAGGTGTGCTTGATGTCGCCGAGCAGGCTGAGCGTCTCGGCGATCAGCGTCTCGGTCGAGCTGCGGTGACCGAAATCGGCAGAGATCGCCTGCTCGAATCGTTTCTCGTTGTCCTTGATCAGCGCGCGCAGCCGCGCGAGCCGGTCCTGACGCTGCTCCAGCGTCGGCGGCGGCGCAGCACGGGAAATTTCGAACATACGATGAAAGCTGTCGTGGAGCGCATTGCCCCCGAAACCGCCGACTGGCTGGTCCATCTTTCGCTCCCTTCGATGCCCAATTGCTTGGTTACGGGCTGATTTTGCCAAATTCTCGCAGGGGAAGAGGATTCCGGCAACCACACCTGGTTCCGTTCGTCATATAATCTTGAAAATCTTCTCCCAAATCCGCCCTTGGGGCTTTGCAAATCCCCCCGGTGTTGGTAGACACCCCTCGCGCCCCGGGCATTCGCCCCGGGCACCTTCTCAGGAAGCCTCCGGGAGGATCGATCAGCGCCTTTGGGCGTTGATGGTCATCGGTTTTCTGAAAGCCGCGCAAAGGTTTAACGCGGGGTGGAGCAGCCCGGTAGCTCGTCAGGCTCATAACCTGAAGGTCATAGGTTCAAATCCTATCCCCGCAACCAAATTACGCCGTCAGGTCCACAGGATCTGGCGGCGTTTTTTGTTTCGGCTGCACGGTTGTTTCGTTACCCGGCGATCTGATCTAACAGGTGCAACATCGGCCGTCCGCGGTGAGCATTGCGCTTGCGACGTCCGCGGCGGCTTGGACATCGAACGTGAAATCGCTCGGCATCATCTTTCTGTTGGCTTTGGCTGTGTTCGCCTATGGCCTGTATTCGGACATCACGCTGACGCGCTGTGCGCGCGGGACGATCACGGCTGCGCTTGGCCTGTGCTCGGGCAGCGACTGACCTCGGCCGTTCGCAACCGATCGGGTTTGCGGACGTAACTCATCGGCATCAATCGAGGAGGGCCGGGCGGCATGAGTGCGGGCGATAGCGGCGGGTTCTACCAGAGTGTCGCGGTGTTTCGCGGCTTCCGCAGCCTGATGGATCCTGCTCTCTACGCGCCGCTGCCGGACGATTGGACCGTCGGCGTCGCCGACATCGTCGATTCCACCCGCGCGATCGCCGAGCGGCGCTACAAGTCGGTCAACATGGCTGGCGCGGCCGTGATCGCTGCGGTGACCAACGCGCTTCAAGAGCGCGAATTCCCGTTCGTGTTCGGCGGCGATGGCGCCGGATTTGCGGTGGCACCGGCTGATTTGTCCGCCGCCCGCGATGCGCTGGCCGCGACCGCTGCCTGGGTGCGCGACGAACTCGGCCTGACGATGCGGATCGCGCTGGTGCCGGTCGCGGCGATCCGCGCCAAGGGGCTCGAGGTTCGCGTCGCCCGTTTCGCGCCATCGCCGCACGTCAGCTACGCGATGTTCGCCGGTGGCGGTCTCGGCTGGGCGGAAGCTGCGATGAAGCGCGGCGAGTTTTCGATTCCGCCGGCGCCGCCCGGCACCGCGCCGGACCTCTCCGGCCTGTCGTGCCGGTTCGAGGAAATGCCGGCGCGGCGCGGCTTGATTCTGTCGGTGCTGATCATGCCGACGGCGCAGGCCGATCCAGCGGCATTCCGCATTTTGATCGAAGACATCGTGTCGCTGATCGAGCGCAGCCCGGAGGCGGGCAGGCCGGTGCCGAGTGAGGGCCCGCGGCTGCGCTGGCCGCCGCAGGGCTTCGAGCTGGAAGCGCGCGCCGAGCGCGGCGGATCGCTGACGCTGCGCCGCGCGGCGCTGTTGGTTCAGACGCTGTTCAGCTATCTGATCATGCGGCTCGGCATCAACGTGCACGGTTTCGTGCCGCGCGCTTACTTGACCGAGCTGGTCGAGAACTCAGACTTCCGTAAATACGACGACGGACTGCGCATGGTGGTCGACTGCGCGCCGGAGCTCGCCGACGCGCTGGAGCAGAAGCTGGCCACGGCGGCGGCCGCAGGTGTTGCGCGCTATGGCGTGTCGCGGCAGCAGTCGGCGATGGTGACGTGTTTTACGCCGTCGGTGACGCGCAGCGATCACGTCCACTTCATCGACGGGGCGGGCGGGGGCTATGCGTCCGCCGCCCTGGCTTTGAAGGGGATGCCCGAAAAGGCGATCGCTTAGCGCGTCAGCGTCCAGGTTTCGCCGCCGCACAGGGTGCCGACGCAGCCTTCGACCCGCAGGCTGCTCGGGCCGGTGTGCGAGATGCTGCTCTCATAGGTCTTGCCGTCGTCGGCATTGTAGATGTGGCCGCTCCATTTGCCCTGCGACACCGGGCGCATGTCGCCGAAGATCTGCAGGCCGATGATCGGCCGCGAGGCGAGCTGCGGATCGGCGTTCTTGTCGTCGACCTGGGGCTTGCCGGTGTTCGGATCGATCGGTGTCTTCAGCCAGACGATGCTCCCGCACAGCGCGTTGCCGCAGCTCTTGATCCGGACCTTGGCGTCGCCCGCCTGAGTCAACCAGGTGCCCTGCGGCCCGGCCGATTGGGCGATCGCCCCTGCGGGGGACAGCGACACCAGGGCAACCAGGGCAGCAGCGACGAAACCGGACCGAACGGCCATTCCATACCTCCAAACGATACTCGCGGGAGCCGCGAACAGCATTCAGAAGCAGTGCGGCGGGCGGTTGGATAGCAGAGCGTCCGATTCGTGCAATCGTGTGACCCTTGCTGCACGCTGGGGATAATTCCGATTCATTTGACCCAGCGTGTCAGGTAGATCGCGGCGGCGCTGCCGAGGCCGTACACCACCATCGCCAGAGCCACCATCGCGAACATCGCCGATGCCGGCGCCCCGAAGGCGACCAGCGCCCATCCGCCGAGGGCCACCAGCACCAGTCTACCCGTCGCGGCGAGCACCGGTCCGCCAACCTTGGCGGCACCCTGGCTAGCGAAATACAGCGTCACGCCGAGGCCGAAGAAGCCGAAGCCCGGGCCGGCGAAGCGGAAGTAGGTATGCGCAGCGTCGGTGACGGCCGGGTCGGCTGTGAACAGCGACACCCAGAGCGCCGGCCAGATCGCCAGCACGACGCCGACCAGTCCGACGATCAGAGCGGATACGACCCCTGCAGTCCACGCCACCCGCCGCGCCCGGGCGATATCACCGGCGCCGATCGCCATCCCGACCATCGGGATCGAGGCGACGCCAACCGCGAACGCGATCGGGATCAGCAGGAATTCCAAGCGCGAGCCGATGCCATAGCCGGCGAGCGTGGTGGTGCCGTAGCTGGCCAGCACCTTCGTGAAGATCAGGATCGTCAACACCGACTGCAGCGGCGCGAGACAGGCGAGCGCGCCGACCTTCAGGATGTCGACGAAGATCGGGCGTTGGAAGCTGAATGCGCGCAGTTGCAGCCGCAGCCGACTGCGGCCGCTGGCGAGATAGATCAGCAGGAACAGCGCGCCGATCGTGAAAGCGATCGCTTGGCCGGAGGCGACGCCAGGCATGCCGAGCCGCGGCATTCCGAACAGACCAAGGCCGAGCGCGCCGCCGATCACCACCTGCAAAGCCGCGACGCCGAGCAGGGCGCCCGCCGGCAGGACCATGTCGCCAGTGCCGCGCAGGATCGAGGCGAGGGTATTCACCAGCCAGATCGATACGGCACCTGAGAACAGAACGACCGAGTAGCTGCAGGCCTGCTCCAGCACCTCGCCGCGTCCGCCGAGCAGCGCGAACAGGGATCGGCCGAACAGCTGCATCACCAGCGTGAACAACAGTCCGCCGCCGATCCCGATCAGGATCGCGTGGAGCGCCAGCACGCCGGCCCGGTGTGTATCACCGGCGCCGAGGGCGCGGCTGATCGCTGATGAGATACCGCCGCCCATGGCGCCGGCCGACATCATCTGCGTCAGCATCGCGAACGGAAACACCAAAGCGATCGCCGCCAGAGGTTCGGTGCCGAGCCGGCCGATATAAGACGTCTCGGCCACAGCCACCAACGCCGTGCCGAGCATCGCAATGGTGTTGGGGATCGCCAGCCGCACCAGCGTCGGCAGGATCGGAGCGGTCAGCAGCCGGTTCGGTGGCGGAGCGGACAGTGGCGTGTCGGCTGGTGCCTCGATGGTCATGCGGTCGCTCCCCGGATGCCGCCTCGCGATTGATGGCGGTCTTTTGTATGATGATTAACATACAATAAGCGGAAGGTGCTGTCCGGCACAAGCGGCGGGGCATTGCAGGGTACGCGGGCGCGACGGCGTTTCGTGCAGGGCTCCGGAGCGGCGGCCTGGCCGCGGCACCCCTGCATTCGGCGCAGAACCAGAATACCGCTGGGATGGATGGTCAAATCCCCCAAACCAGAGCATGAAGAGGGATAAATATTCTCCGGGAGAGGAAACCGCCTATGAAGGCAGCTCAGCTCAGCGCGTTTCAGCGCTGGTCGATCCTGATCGGCGCTTCGGTGCTGCTCAGCCTGGCCATGGGCATGCGGCAGAGCTTCGGGCTGTTTCAGCCCTCGGTGATCCGCGACGTCGGCATCACCAGCGCCGACTTCTCCTTCGCGACAGCACTGCAGAACATCATCTGGGGCGTCACGCAGCCGATGGTGGGACTGATCGCCGACCGCTACGGCACCCGCTGGGTGATGGCCGGTGGCGTCGTGGTCTATGCGGCCGGTCTCGTTCTCATGATGGTCGCCGACTCGGCCTTGATGTTCACGCTCGGCTGCGGCGTCTGCGTCGGCATTGCGCTGTCGTGCACCGCCTCCAGCATGACCATGACGGTGACCTCGCGCACGGTGTCGCCGGCCAAGCGCAGCGTTGCGATGGGAGCGGTCTCGGCTGCCGGGTCGCTCGGCCTGGTGCTGGCTTCGCCGCTGGCGCAGACGTTGATCTCGACCGCCGGCTGGCAGATGGCGCTGATCGGCTTCCTTGGCCTCGCCGCGGCGATGCTGCCGTCGGCCCTGTTCGCCGGCCGTGCCGACAAGCTCGATATCGACAAGTCGGACGACGTGCAGCAGTCGGCCGGCGAGGTGGTGCAGACCGCGCTCGGCCATTCCGGCTTCCTGGTGATGGCGATCGCGTTCTTCGTCTGCGGTCTTCAGCTCGTGTTCATCACCACGCATCTGCCGAACTATCTGGCGATCTGCGGGCTCGATCCGTCACTCGGCGCCTCGGCGCTGGCGGTGATCGGGCTGTTCAACGTGTTCGGCTCTTATGCGTTCGGCTGGCTCGGCGGCAGGTTTCCGAAGCAGTACTTGCTCGGCGGCATCTACATCGTGCGGTCACTGACGGTGGCGGCATATTTCTATTTCCCGGCGTCGGCCACTTCGACGATCGTGTTTGCCGCGATCATGGGATCGCTGTGGCTCGGGGTGATCCCGCTGGTGAACGGCCTCGTCGCCCAGCTGTTCGGGCTGCGCTACATGGCGACGCTGACCGGCATCGCCTTCCTCAGCCACCAGGTCGGCTCGTTCCTCGGGGCCTGGGGTGGCGGCGTGATCTACGACCATCTCGGCAGCTATGATCGCGCCTGGCAGGCCGCGGTGCTGATCGGCCTGATCGCCGGTTGTGCCCAGATGCTGATGAACGTCCGGCCGCCGCGCCGCCGGGACGAATTGGCGGTCCCCGCAACCGCCTGACCCGGAGCGGGAAGGGCCGATCGAGCCTAGAGCGTTTCACGTTTTGATGGAAGCGTATCCAGCGTTGTTGAAGTAATTGCTGCATTCGGCGGCGGGAATCGTGCCCACGAGGTGGCCGATGTAGTCGCAGGCGGCGTCGATGGTGCGCTTCTGGGCGACGCGCATCCAGTGCTTGATCTTGGCGAAGACCTGCTCGATCGGGTTGAGGTCGGGAGAGTACGGCGGCAGGTACCACAGCCTGGCGCCGGCTCCTCTGATCATCTGGCGGACGGTTGGAGACTTGTGGCTTCCGAGATTATCCATGACGACGATGTCGCCGGGTTTGAGCACCCCAACGAGTTGCTGTTCGACATAGGCACGGAAGCTCTCGCCGTTGATCGGGCCGTCGAACACGCAAGGCGCCGTGAGGCGGTCGCAGCGCAGGGCGCCGAGAAAAGTCAGCGTGCGCCAATGGCCGTGTGGCGCAAAGCTGCGCACCCGCTCGCCCTTCGGTCCCCAGCCGCGTAGTGGGGCCATGTTGGTCTTGATCCAGGTCTCGTCGAGGAAAACCAGCCGACCAGGGTCGAGGCGGTCCTGAAAGCTGCGCCAGCGCTGTCGCCGCCACGCGACATCGGCACGGCCCTGTTCAAGAGCGAACAGTGTTTTTTTTGAAGCTGAGCCCCTCTCGCTTCATGAAGGTCCACACCGCATTGTGGGACACCTTCACGCCTCGCGCGGCGAGTTCGTCCTTCAGCCCATGCAGCGTCAGATGTGGCATCTGCCTGATCCGCTCCACGATGAACGCGCGATGCGGCTCCAGTATAGGCTTGCGGTGTCCACCCATCTTGCCCGGCGCCACCGATCCCGTCTCGCGATAACGCTGGCACCACTTCACGACGGACGACACCGCGACAGCAAACCGGGCCGCTACAGCATGACAGCTCTCGCCGGCCTCAACTGCCGCCACGGCTCGTTCACGAAGATCATTGGAAAGAGGTCGGACCATCGATGCTGGCCTCCGATCCAGCCAGCATCTTGAATCACAAAACCCCGCCCGCCGGAATCCCTCTCGATTCAATCAAGCGATGAACCGCTCTAACGGTACGATCGGGCGCTGGCGGTAAGCTATTCATGTTGCAACGGTATTCGCTTCGGCCGAGCCGTTGCGACATGCTGTTGCAAGTTAGAATAGATATTGGGTCCCGCCGGGGAACCTTTTATAAGGGTTCCCGTTAAAGACGACGTCTCCCACCACCGTGGAAATGCATCATGACCTTCACGCTACCCGAATTGCCGTATGCCTACGACGCGTTGCAGCCGTACATGTCGAAGGAGACCCTGGAATATCACCACGACAAGCATCATCAGGCGTATGTCACCAACGGCAACAACCTGCTGAAGGGCACCGAATTCGAGGGCAAATCGCTCGAGGAGGTGGTCAAGGGCTCGTTCAACAAGAACGCCCCGTTGTTCAATAACGCCGCCCAGCACTACAACCACATCCACTTCTGGAAGTGGATGAAGCCGAACGGCGGCGGCAGCAAGCTGCCCGGCGCGCTGGAAAAGAAGATCAACGAAGACCTCGGCGGCTTCGAGAAGTTCAAGGCCGATTTCGCTGCGGCCGGCGCCGGCCAGTTCGGCTCGGGCTGGGCCTGGCTCTCGGTCAAGAACGGCAAGCTGGAAATCTCCAAGACCCCGAACGGCGAGAACCCGCTGGTGCACGGCGCCACGCCGATCCTCGGCGTCGACGTTTGGGAGCACTCCTACTACATCGATTATCGCAACCGTCGCCCGGACTACCTGAAGGCGTTCGTCGATAGCCTGATCAACTGGGAGTATGTCGAGGAGCTGTACTCCAAGGCCTGATCAGGGCGGCAAGCTCGTAATCGAATCGGAAAGGCGGTCGCAGTGCGGCCGCCTTTTCTTTTGGCATCGAGCCCGACCATGCGGCTTGCGGTCGCACCTCTCCTGCTGCAAGAACGACGGCGGGGGCGACGTTCGCAGACGGAGCAATTGTCGGATGGCCTATCTTCTGGTGTTCGTGGGCGGCGGGCTCGGGGCGATGTTTCGCCACTTCATCAACACGCTGAGCGGCCGCCTGCTCGGCACCGCGTTTCCGTATCACACCTTCTTCATCAACGTGACCGGCTCGATCGTGATGGGGCTGATCGCCGGCTATCTGGCGTTCAAGGGCGGCTCGTCGCAGCATTTCCGGCTGTTCCTGATGACCGGCATCTTGGGCGGCTACACCACGTTCTCGGCGTTCTCGCTCGATGCGGCGCTGCTGTATGAGCGCGGCGCGATCGGGCTTGCGGTGGTGTACGTGCTCGGCTCGGTGGTGCTGGCGATCGCCGGCCTGTTCGGCGGGATGGCGCTGATCCGCGCCGTCACATAAGACCCGCCGTCATTGCGCTCGACTGCTTCGTCGCCGCGCTCCTCGTAGCGATGTGGAGCGCCATCATTCGCTGACGTTTGGGCGAGGCCTCAGGCCTCGCTCAGGTCGACATCGTGTGCAGCAGAAACGTCAGCGCGGTCGCGGCGAACACGTGCATGTTGTCGACGCGGTCGGCGTTTTCCGTCTCCAGCGTCATCACTGCCTGCCGCGGCCCGGCCACCGCGATGCAGGTGTGGCCTGCAGCGTCGCCATAGCGATTGCCCGAGGGGCCGGCGGCACCGGTTTCCGACAGCGCCCAGTCGGCGCCGAGCCGGGAGCGGATCTGCTTCGCCAGCAATTCGGCATAGGGCTCCGACGAGGACCGCAGTCCTTTCATGTCGGGATCCGGAATGTCCATCAGCACGCGCCGCGCTTCGCGGGTGTACACCACCGCCGAGCCGAGAAAGTACGCCGAGGCGCCAGGCACGGCGAGCAGCGCGGACGCGATCAATCCGCCGGCCGAGGATTCTGCGACTGCGATGGTCTGCTTCTGCGCGATCAGCCTGAGCGCGACCTTTTCGGCCACTGGCAGCAATTCCCGCATCACCGATCTCCTCTGTGCTGCCTGTCACATCGCCTCTGGCGGGACGAATCGACACTTGATCGGCTGTACTTGATCGGAAGCCGTGCCGGCGGGCAAACCGAATGTGAGCGGGCCCGGCCGCTCAGCGCAGTCCAGCGAAGCTGCTCCACACCAGGCTGAGCCCGGACAGAAACAGCAGCGCCAGCACCACGTTGCGAAACGAGCGGTCGCTCAGCGCGTGGTAGGTCCGCGCGCCGAGCCAGGCACCCAGCAGGATGGCTGGCAGCGCCAGCAAGGCCGCGGAGAGAACTTCACGCGTCACGAGACCGTGCGCGGTCTGCAGCGCCAGTGCAGCAATCAGCACGGTGGAGTTGAATGCTTGAAACACGCCGCGGCGCTGATGCTTGTCCCAGCCACGGACGCTCGCCCATAGAATTGGTGGAGGGCCGGACAATCCGGCGAAGCCGCCCATCACGCCGCCGATCCAGCCGATCACGCCATCCATCCAGCGGCCGCCGAAGGTCAGCGCCATCGGCGGGGTGAAATAAAGCGCGGGCGGGAAGATCAGCAGAAAGAGGCCGACGAACAGTTTGAAGCCCCACGGATCGGCATACGCCACAAGCACGCTGCCCGGGATCACGCCGGCGAGTCCGCCGATCAGGAACGGCGTCACCAGTTTGAAATCGATATGCTGCCACACCATCCGCATCGTCGCCTGAGAGACCATTGAGCACAGCAGCACCAGCGGCACAGCGACGGTCGGCGGGAAGACGTAGAGCCAGAACCCGAGCGACACCAGCGCCAGACCGAAGCCGGACAGGCCGGAAACGAATCCGCCACACAGCGCGCCGGCGATCAGGATGATGAGAGTTGTTAGTTCCATCGGCCTCGATGCGCCTGCTCAATTCCGTCGGGCGGAAGCCGTCGCGCGTCCGTGAGGGAGTGTTGGCGCAAGCTTGCTTTGTGCCGCCAGCCGATCGGGCTTATAGCATCGGACAAGGCTCCGAAAACCAAAACAAGAGTTGCAGATGTTGGCAGGAAACAAACGAGACGCCGCGCCTGCGGCGAAGCCCGGCAACGCCGCGAACCTGATCGCGCCCGACACCACGGGGCTGAACTTCTATCGCGCCGATCCGTCGCTCGCCGATCTTTTGCGGATTCATCTGCCGAAATCCCTGGTCGATCACATCGAGCCGCATCTCGACCGGCTCGGCGCGTTGGCCGGCGGCCGGCTCGACGAGTGCGCGCGGCTCGCCGATCGCCACACGCCGATCCTGCATCAGCGCGACCGCTTTGGCCGCGACGCGCAATATGTCGAGTATCACCCGGCCTATCGCGAACTGGAGGCTGCCGCGTTCGGCGAGTTCGGCATTCACGCGCTGTCGCACCGCAAGGGCATCATGGGCTGGCCGGACGTCTATCCGGTCACCGCCAAGCACGCCTTTACGCTCTTATTCAACGAAACCGAATTCGGCATGGGCTGCCCGATCAACGTCACCGACGGCTGCGCCAAGCTGCTGTCGAAGTTCGGCGACGAGACGTTGAAGGCCAAGTATCTCGACGGCCTGACCCAGACCGACATGAGCAAGCTGACGCAAGGCGGCCAGTTCATGACCGAGAAGGAAGGCGGCTCCGACGTCGGCACGCTGACGTCGACTGCCGTTCCCGAAGGCGATCATTGGCGGCTGTATGGCGAGAAGTGGTTCTGCTCCAACGCCGACGCCAAGGTGGTGATGCTGCTGGCGCGTCCCGAAGGCGCCGGTCCCGGTACGCGCGGCGTCGGCCTGTTCCTGATGCCGCGGTTCCTCGACGATGGCTCGCCCAATCACTACCGGATCGTGCGGCTGAAGGACAAACTCGGTACCCGCTCGATGGCGTCGGGCGAGATCAAGCTGGAAGGTGCGATCGCCTATGCGGTCGGCAAGCTTGATCGCGGCTTCGTGCAGATGGCCGAGATGGTGAACTCATCGCGGCTCTCCAACGGCGTGAAGTCCACCGCGCTGATGCGGCGCGCCTGGCACGATGCGATCACGGTGGCGAAGAACCGCGTCGTGTTCGGCAGCCGCATCGTCGATCTGCCGCTGGCGCGCCGGCAGCTCCTGAAGATCCTGGTTCCGACCGAGCAGGGGATGTCGGTCAGCTTCCTCACCGCCGATGCGCTCGACCGCGCCGAAGGCGGCAGCCAGGACGCGGCTGCGCTGCTGCGTATCCTCACGCCCACGCTGAAATTCCGCGCGACCCGCGACGCGCGCAAGGTCTGCGGTGATGCGCTCGAGATGCGCGGTGGCATCGGCTACGTCGAGGAGTTCGCCACCGCGCGGCTGCTCCGCGACGCGCATCTCGGCTCGATCTGGGAAGGCACCGGCAACATCGTGGCGATCGATGCGCTGAAGCGCGCGATCGGCAGGCATGGCGCGGAGTCGGCGCTGGGGGCCGATCTGCATGCGCGGCTCGACGATGCGGCGCGCGTGCCGCAGGCCTGGCGCGACCGGCTGCGCGGGCTGATCGACAAATCGATCGGCTTTGCGCGTGAGGTCGCTCAGAACTCCGACAACGAAGCCGATGCTCGCCGCGCGACCAGCACGCTGTATCACGTTGCCAGCGCGGTGGCGCTCGCCTGGGAGGGCGCGAAGACCGAAGCGATGCGCGGCGATGCCCGGCGCGTGCTGCTGTCGCGCCTCGTGGTTGAGCATCGCCTGTACCAGCCTGATCCGTTCGCGCATCAGGACGGCAAGCTCGAGCTCGCGATTGCCGACCATCTGTTGGGTGAGCAGGCCGCGGGCATAGACGAGATCGCGCCGCTGCTGACGGCGTAGTATGCGAGCGACACAATCTCTCCCGTCATTGCGAGGAGCGAAGCGACGAAGCAATCCAGCCCAGCGTTCGGAGCTGGATTGCTTCGCTTCGTTCGCAATGACGGGGGGCGTTCGTCGCTAATTAATCCACGAATGCCTTCGGCGGTCTGAAGCCGCCGAATTCGCGCTCGATCAGTTCGGCGAGCTTCAGCGGCGTGCGATCTTCCAGCCAGGGGCCGACGATCTGCACGCCGATCGGCAGGCCGTCGTCCGACATCGCGATCGGCAGGGCGGTTGACGGCAGGCCGGGCAGGGTGGCGATGCCGGGCCACACCAGTTGGTCGACGTAAGGATGCTGCTTGCCGTCGATCTCGATGCGGCGCTCTTCCTGTGGCTCGTGGTGATCGTGCGGATAGGCCGGGGTCGGCATCACCGGGCAGATCACCGCATCGAACGATTTGAATAGCTCGCGCCACTGCGCGCGCAGGCCGGTGCGGCGGCTGTCGGCGGCGACCCAGTCGCGGTGGCTGAGCACGATGCCGCGCAGCCGCTCGGCGGCAAGGCTGTCGTCGCTGGCGCTGAGCCCGGCTGCCATCGCCTGCGCGCCGGCGTAGAGGTCGGGCGGGAAGCCGGCGGCGAGGAACGACAGCAGCATCCGCATATAGACCCGCGAGGTCTCGGCAAGATCAGGCAGCAGCGGCGAGGAGCGGGTGACGCTGACGCCGGCCTTGGTCAGGCCGTCCGCCAGCGTTTGCAATGCGCCGTGCACCGCGGAGCCGGTCGGCAGCAACGGATGGGTATCCAGCAGCAGCACGCGGAAGTCCTGCAGCGCGGTGTGCCGTGCCGCAGGTAGATCGAGCTGATATGCGATGCCGTCGAAGATCGGATCGGTGCCGGCTATGACGTCGAGCAGCAGCGCGAGATCGGCGGCCGAGCGCGCCATCGGGCCGATCACCGACAGATCGCGATTGGAGGGCAGCGGCGGAAACGGCGGCGGGGTGTGGCCGCGCGCCGGGCATAGGCCGAAGGTCGGCTTATGGGCGTAGACGCCGCAGTAATGCGCCGGCACCCGCAGCGAGCCGCCGATATCCGAGCCGAGCGATAGCGCGCCGAAGCCGGCCGCCAGCGCGGCGGAGGAGCCGCCGGACGATCCGCCCGGCGTGCGGCCCAGATCATACGGATTGCCGGTGGTGCCGTAGATCTCGTTGTAGCTTTGCCAGTCCCCCAGTGCGACCGGCACATTGGTTTTGCCGAGGACCACGCCGCCCGCGGCCTTGACCCGCTCGACCGCCAGCGCATCGGCGGCGGCGACGAAGTTCTTGTGCTGGACGAAGCCCCAGGTGGTCGGCAGGCCGGCGACGTTGAAACTCTCCTTGACGGTCATCGGAATGCCGAGCAGCGGCTCGCGTCCGCCGCGCGAGAACGCCAGATCGGCCGCCCGTGCGCTCTGCAGGGCGCGGTCGAAGTCGCGGACGCACACCGCGTTGACCTTGTCGTCGTACCGCTCGATCCGGCCGATCGCATCCTGCGCCAGTTCGACGGCAGAAACCTGCTTGGCCCTCAGGGCGGCGGAAAGATCGGTGACGGTGGCAAAGCTCCAGGGCGAGGCGGGCAAGGCGTGCAACTCCGTTGGCTGACAATTAGTTTGCTGACGTAGCGCCCCATTATACGCCAATGGTTTTCAATGGCGATAAATTTCGAGGCAGACAAGAATGCTGACGTGCAGCTGACAGCAAGTGTGGTTGTGGGCACAATTTCCCGTGATGAAAAATTAGTTTGATCGGCGTCAACGGATTCGGATACTAACAAGTGATCTAATTACCAAGTATGCGGTTATGGATTCTTTTAGTAATCTAAGCCGTGTCGACGGCGGCGCGAAATTTGTTGTTGCTAATTATTCCTATCGAGCTGGCGTCGCTCGTCCAATAACAACCTTGCATCCCAAAAGCTGAACATTGATCGGGAGGAAACCGTGACAAAAACAACGCGTGACGTGTGTCTAGTGGAATTGTCGCGCCGCAACATACTTCGAGTTGCGGCGGGGGCGGCCGGGGCGGTCGCCATTGTGGGGCTCGCTGCCAGCGAAGCACTCGCTTCGGACAAGATGGCCAAATCTGCGGCGCAGTATCAAGCTTCGCCGCACAGCGGGCAGTCTTGCGGAAAGTGTCAAAACTACATTGCGGCTTCCAGTAGCTGCAAGGTCGTTGACGGCCCTGTGAGTGCGAACGGCTGGTGCTCGCTGTTCGTCACGAAAGGCTGATCTGTTTGTTGTGCCGAGTACGCTTGGCGAAAGGCGTTACACATCGAGCGGACGCAGCCGCGTTGGCTGCGTCCGGATTTGAACAGAATTTGATTGTTTGGGGACGGGCTTTGAGAAGATCCAGCGATCGAGCGACACGATTCCTTGACGGTGTAGTTGCCTTTACCGGCGGCGCGGTCATCACTGGCGTAACGTTGGTGGTCACCCCACCGACGGCGCAAGCGCTGCCGATCTTCGCCCGTCAGACCGGTCAACCCTGTGGTAACTGCCACACCGATGTTCTCGGTCTCACGCCATTCGGCCGTCGCTTCAAAATCGGCGGCTACACGCTCGGTGGCGGGCCATTCCGCAAGACGCTGTTTCCGATCCCGCCTTCCGGCAAGGTGTTTCCGACGGCGGATGAACTCAAGTCGGTCCTTGTGCCCGGGACAGCATCTCAGGATGCTGTCGCCCAGCTTCGCTCTTATGCCCAGCAGACAACGTCTGACGCGAAGCTGGCCAAGCCGGCCGCAACGCCCGAGCAGGCGATCACCGATGCGTTCGCGGCGGTGCAGAAGCCGGAGGAGGAGCCCGGCTGGTTTCCGCCGCTGGCCGTGATGCTGCTCGGCGGCTACACCCACACACAAGCGCCAGATCCGAATTGGATGCCCGGCGTCAATCACTGGAACGCCAACGACAATACCGGTCTGGCGCAGGCGAGCCTGTTCGGCGGCGGTGCCATGAGCGACAATGTCGGCGTGTTCGCGCAGCTGACTTACAGTTTCCCGGCGATCGCGGATGCGTCGGGCAAGTGGGGTTGGGACAATGTCGATGTCCGCTATGCGCAGTCAGGCCAGGTCGGCGGCGTCGATGTGCTGTTCGGTATCACTGCGCACAACAATCCGACCGTGCAGGACGTATGGAACACCGCGCCGGCCTGGACGCATCCGTACTTCACAACTCAGCTCGGCTTCACCGGGCCGGCGACTTCGACGGTGATCGACGGCGCGTATTCGCAACGCGTCGCCGGCCTCGGCGGCTATCTGTTCATCAATGATCAGCTCTATCTCGAGGCCACCGGCTACAAGACCCTCGGCGTCGTGGCGCAGACCCGGCTCGGTGCCGATCCGCTCGCCAGCCTCGGCCAGATCGCCGGCGTCGCCCCTTATGGCCGAGTTGCCTGGGAACAGCGGTTCGGCGACCACAATCTGATGGTCGGCGGCTTCGCTAGCCGGTTCGAGATCGCGCCCTGGTCGGTCAGCGGCGTCCCTGTGCCGCTCGACACCACGGGCAATCTCGCCGACGTGCCATATGGAGCAACCAACAAGTACACCGATTTCGGTTTCGACACGCAGTATCAGTATCGCGGCGACAATTACTGGGTGATCTTGAAGGGCGCGTATATCCGCGAGGAGCAGCGCTATGATGCCGGCTATATCGGCGGGATCGTTCCGGCGAACCTGACCAACTCGCTGAACACTTTGCGGGCCAGCTCGACCGTCGCGATCGGTAACGACAATCGGGTGGTTGCGACCGGCCAATACTTCCGGACCTGGGGATCGCCCGACGCCAATCTTTACCAGGGAAATCAGGACAGCGTGCCGGACACCACAGGCTTCATGGCGGAGCTTGCCTACCTGCCGTTCGGCTCGAGCCGTGCGCCGTACTGGCCCTGGTTCAACACCCGCATCGGCCTGCAGTATTTTTACTACACTAAATACAGCGGCGACACCGTCACGTCGCACGACAAGAACACCTTCATCGTCTACTCGACGATTTTGTTCTGAGGGTGCGCTGGTCGGGACACTGACCGGCTACAGGTGACTTGCATCGGGTTGGCGCGGCATCTGGGCTGGATGGCACGTCGGGTAGAGTCTCCCTTGACTGAAGCTCCGGCGGTTCCGGGGCTTCCTTTGTTTTTGGTGGCCGTCATCTTGGTGCGACGCGTAGCAAGTGCGGCGGTGTGCCCCGAACCGCTGCCAGAGCTTCATCTGAAGGATATAAAGTCGAAGCGGCCTAACCGCTAACCGCCCCGGAAATCCTGCGGCGTGAAGCCGATGTCGAGGATGCGCCATTCGCGGTACTTGTCGGCTGGCAGCATGGTGTAGGGCTGGCACGCTTCGAGGGCGGCGATGGCGCCCTTCATCAGCGCTGGGCCTTTGGCCGAGGCGCTGGCCTCGATCAGGAACGGCTCCTGCGCGAGCCGACCGTCCGGCGTCAGGCCCACCCGGATCACGATCTTGACGTTGTCGGACGGCGACAGGCCCGCCGGCAGCGCCGCACAGGCTTTCAGCCGCTTGCGCAGGGCTGCCACCGCATCGGCGCTGATATTGGCGACGGTCTCGGCCGGCGCGTCGAAGCCGCCTTCGGCCGGCAGCCCGAGCGCCACGGAGTATTTCACGGTGATATCTGGCTCCTGCGGAATCGCCGGCGGATAGGGCGCAGCCGCCGCTGCCTGTGGGGCCGGCTGAGGCTGCGGCGCGGGCTGGGGTTGCGGCGGCGGCTGCGCTTGGGTGCTCTGCTGCGGAGGCTGAGGGGCGGAAGCCGGAGGCTTGGTCTCGGCCGGCTGATGTTTCGCGGGGGCCTGCTGCTGCGGCTTGGGCTCCTCGGTCTGCGGTTGCGACACCTCGAAATTCGGCGTCGGCTGCTCGACCGGCTTCGGCTCGGGGTCTTTCTCCGGGACCGGCGGCGGGGCTTCGTCGGCGGTCACCACCTCGACCTCGATCCGCTGCTCCGGCACTTCGGCGAACGGGCGAACCTCGGCGAGCAGCAGGACCGTACCGACCAGCACCACATGCGCCAGCACCGAGACGGCGGCGCCGGCCCGGTGCGAGGTGGATGACGAGGTGGGATCAGAACCGGGCCGCATCGCCGCCAGCATAGCGCGGCAGGACGACGGAGCGGAGTCGTTCTTGGCGGCCCGTGGTGGATCAGAGGTCACACCCCCGCCGGCAGGCGGCGGAGGTGTGGGAAGGTCGGAGCGGCTCAGGCCGTCGCGGCGGCGGCCTTCGGCTGCGACGGCCAGTAGCGGTCCTTGAGGTGGCGCTTGACCAGCTTGCCGGTCGGGGTGCGCGGCAACTCGGCCTCGAAGTCGACCGAGCGCGGGCACTTGATCGGCGACAGCCGCTCGCGGCAGAAAGCGATCAGCTCGGCCGCCCGCTCGCTGCTCGGAGCGGCGCCGTCGCGGAGCTGCACCACCGCCTTGACCTCTTCGCCCATCTCTGCGTTCGGCACGCCGAACACCGCGACGTCGGCGACGTCCGGATGGGTCAGCAGCACGTCCTCGGTCTCCTGCGGGTAGATGTTCACGCCGCCCGAGATGATCATGTAGCTCTTGCGGTCGGTGAGATACAGGAAGCCCTCGTCGTCGAGATAACCGACGTCGCCGAGCGTCGACCAGCCTTTCTCGTTGTAGGCCTTCTTGGTCTTGTCCGGATCGTTATGATAGCTGAACGACGGCGCGTCGGCGAAGTACACGGTGCCGATCTCGCCGATCGGCTGCTCGTCGCCTTCATCGTCCAGGATCTTGATGGTGCCGACCACCGCCTTACCGACCGTGCCGCGATGCGCCAGCCACTGCTGCGAGGTCGAGACCGTGACGCCGTTGCCTTCGGAGCCGGCGTAGTACTCGATCAGGATCGGTCCCCACCATTCGATCATTTTGGCTTTGACGTCGACCGGGCAGGGCGCCGCGGCGTGGATCGCGCCCTTCAGCGTCGACACGTCATAGCGGCTGCGGACCTCGTCGGGCAGCTTCAGCATGCGCACGAACATCGTCGGCACCAGCTGCGACTGCGTGACCTTGTACTTCTCGACCAGCGCCAGGAACTGCTCGGCGTCGAAATGCTCCATGATGATCGAGGTGCCGCCGAGTGTGGTCGCCATCATGTTGAAGCGCAGGGGAGCGGCGTGATACAGCGGCGCCGGCGACAGATAGATGCTCTCGGCGTTCATGCCGCACATCTTCTCGCACAATAGGCGCAGGAACGGGCTCGGCACGTCGATGGCGTTGCCTTCGAATTCGCGCTTGATGCCCTTCGGCCGGCCGGTGGTGCCGGAGGAATAAAGCATGTCGTAACCGGCGACTTCGTCGGCGATCGGCGTGGTCGGCTGTGCCGCGGTTTCCTGCTCCCACGAGCGGAAGCCGGTGATCGGCGGATCGACCATGTAGTACAGCGGTGCGCCCGGCGCGTCCGACAGCAGCGACTTCATCGTCTCGCTGCCCTGGGCCGAGGTGATCACCACCTTGGCGCCGCAGTCCTGCACGATGTAGCCGATCTCGTCCTTGGTCAGGTAACGGCTGATCGCGGTGTAATACAGGCCCGCGCGCTGTGCCGCCCAGCAGATCTCCATGAACGCCAGCCGGTTTTCCATCAGCAGTGCGATGTGATCGCCGGCCTTCAGCCCCAGCGACCGGAACAGATGCGCGCCCTGATTGGAGCGCTCATCGAGCTGCCGATAGGTGATGGCCTGGCCGGTCGAAGCCATCCGGTAGGCGACTTTGTCGGGATTGGTCTTGGCGTGAATGGACGGATGGGTCATGGCAGTTTCCTCTTTGGTGATGCGGCGGATTGGCTCCGCTCTACTTCGTCATTGCGAGGAGCGAAGCGACGAAGCAATCCAGAGTCCGGTGCAAGGGCCTGGATTGCTTCGCTTCGCTCGCAATGACGGCGAAAGTCTCTCGTTTCGGCGACTGACGATTGTCAGGCGCTGCGGATCAGGGACGAAGTGCGACGGGGACTCCGTCCCTGCGTCGGAGTCGGGCCTTACAGCCGCTCGACGATGGTGACGTTGGCCATGCCGCCGCCTTCGCACATCGTCTGCAGGCCGTAGCGCTTGTTGTTCTGCTTCAGCGCATGGATCAGCGTGGTCATCAGCTTGGTGCCGGAGCCGCCGAGCGGATGGCCGAGCGCGATCGCGCCGCCGTTGACGTTGAGCCGCGCCGGATCGGCGCCGGTCGCCTTCAGCCACGCGGTCGGGATTGAGGCGAACGCTTCGTTGACCTCGAACAGATCGATGTCGTCGATCTTCATCCCGGCCTTCTTCAGCGCGTATTCGGTGGCGGGCAGCGGGGCTTCCAGCATGATCACCGGATCGCCGCCACGCATCGTCATGTGGTGGACGCGCGCCAGCGGCTGCACGCCGAGCTGCTTCAGGCCCTTCTCGTTGACCACCACCACGCCGGAAGCACCGTCGCAGATCTGGCTGGCGGTCGCCGCGGTCAGCTTGCCGCCGTTCTCGTTGATCAGCTTGACGCCCTTGATGCCGTCGAGCGTGGCGTCGAAGCGGATGCCTTCGTCGATGTGGTGGATATCGGTCGAGCCGTCGGCGCGGGTGATCTCTAGCGGGATGATCTCGTCCTTGAACTTGCCGGCCTGAGTCGCGGCGATCGCGCGCTGGTGGCTGTTGAACGCGAACTCGTCGAGCTCGTCTTTCGACAGGTTGTACTTGTTCGCCACCATTTCGGCGCCGACGAACTGGCTGAACTGGATGTTCGGGTAGCGCTCTTCCATCTTCGGGCTCTTGTAGTTACCGAGCCCGGCCTTGGCGGCGAGGATGCTCGGCGAGCCCATCGGCACGCGGGTCATCGATTCGACGCCGGCGGCGATCACGATATCCATGGTGCCGGCCATCACCGCCTGTGCGGCGAAATGCAGCGCCTGCTGCGACGAGCCGCACTGCCGGTCGACCGACGTGCCCGGCACGCTTTCCGGCAGCTTCGAGGCCAGCACCGCGTTGCGGCCGATATTGACGGCCTGTTCGCCGCCCTGGCCGACGCAGCCCATGATCACGTCTTCAATCTGATCCGGCGCGGCGCCCGAACGGTCGACCAGCGCATTGATGACGGAGGCGGCGAGATCGACCGGATGCCAGCCGGCCAGACGGCCTCCCTTGCGGCCGCCGGCAGTGCGAGCGGCGGCGACGATATAGGCCTCGGCCATGTGTTCTCTCCCTGAAAATGGTTGTTGGGTACGGGTCTCGGACCGCCGCGATTTAAGTGGTGGGGAAGGATTTAGTCAATCGATCAATTAACGCTTGAGCCATGTCAAACGATGCTGTAAGCCCGACAGCAATGGCAGCGCATCTCAACCATTCTGCGGCTACTAAAGTACCGGCGGCGAAAAACTCCACCGCCGAGAAGCTGTTGGTTGCCGCCGGCGAACTGATGATCGAGCGTAACTCGGTCGAGATCTCGCTGGCCGATATCGCGCAGAAGTCCGGCGTCAACGCCGCGCTGGTGAAGTACCACTTCGGTAACAAGGACGGTCTGCTTTTGGCGCTGCTCGAGCGCGATGCGTCGAACGAAATGACTCATCTCGATTTCCTGCTGACGCAGCCGCTGTCGCCGACCACCAAGATGAAGCTGCACATCGCCGGCATCATCAAGGCGTATCACCAGTTTCCGTATCTGAACCGGCTGATCCACTACTTGCTGCACGGTTCGAATCGCGAAGCCGCCGACGAGGTCACCAAGTTCTTCGTCGGGCCGCTGCTCGATTTTCATCGCCGGCTGCTGGCGGAGGGTGTCGCCACCGGCGACTTCCGCGAAGTCGATCCGGTGCTGTTCTACACCACGCTGATCGGCGCCTGCGACCATCTGTTTTTCGGTCGGCAGACCATGATGCGTGCGGCCGGCGTCGGTCCGGTGACCGAAGAAGTCTGCCGCGCCTATGTGGCGCATATCGAAAAGATCGTCCTCGGTGGGTTGCTGTCGAACAGAGCGCGTCAGCCTTCCGCCGCCGGATCCTGAGCTAACAAAAAGAAGAAACGACCCCACCCAACTACAGAGACCTTTCAATCAAGACCGGGACAAGCCAAGGAAAATCCGAACAAAAACCAATAACGCCCAAGGACCAGTTCACGGAACCTGCCCGCAAGAAGGTAGGCGGAATGGAGCTTCAGGCAGCCCCGGGAAATTGTTCGTGTCTCTATAAGAAGAAAACGCCAGGAAACGCCCAAGCAATCTGTCGGAACGCGAGCTCAACGAAACGCCACCCAAGGAGAGACCTCGAGCCGGATCGGTAGCGGACCAAGTCGCGACCTTTTGCCGGCCTCAACGATCGGGGAAACGCCCAAGGGGCTGTTGAAGGCCCGGACCAACAGCGCAATAACCACGCGGGACGCGTCGGCCCGACCGCTCTTAAAAGGCGGCGAGCGGTGTCGTCCGAGATCAAGCTTCAAGAAAGCGCCCAAGGAAAGGGATATCCAATGCAGTTGAAAGACGTCTCCGTTCTCATCACCGGCGGTGGTTCGGGGCTCGGCGCCGCGACCGCGCGGGCGATGGCCGCCAAGGGCGCCAAGGTCGCCGTGCTCGACATGAATAAGGACAACGCCGAGAAGGTCGCCGCCGAGATCGGTGGCGTTGCCTGCGTCGGCGACGTCTCGCAGGAAGCGCCGGTCAAGGAGGCGATCGCCAAGGCTGAAGCCGCGCACGGCATCGTCCGCGTGCTGGTGAACTGTGCCGGCATCGGCGGCGCGGTGAAGACCGTCAGCAAGAACGGCGCCTATCCGCTCGACCACTTCTCGCGCATCATCAACGTCAACCTGATCGGCAGCTTCAACTGCATCCGGCTTGTCGCCGAGCGCATGCAGAGCGCGCCGACCATCGGCGAAGAGCGCGGCGTCTGCATCAACACCGCCTCGGTGGCGGCGTTCGACGGTCAGATCGGGCAGGCTGCTTACTCCGCGTCGAAGGGCGGCATCGTCGGCATGACCCTGCCGGTGGCGCGCGACCTCGCGTCGATGAACATCCGCGTCATGACCATCGCGCCGGGCCTGTTCCTCACGCCGCTGCTGATGGGTCTGTCGGAAGACGCCCGCAAGAGCCTCGGCGCCCAGGTGCCGCATCCGGCCCGCCTCGGCGATCCGTCGGAATATGCGTCGCTCGCGGTGCAGATCGTCGAGAACCCGATGCTGAACGGCGAGACCATCCGTCTCGACGGCGCCATCCGCATGGCGCCGCGCTAAACGCGCACTTCTCACCCTTTCCGTTTCGGGAGAGGGTGAGCCTTCGATCTCCGCCGCGTGTAGTTCGTCACATAGTGACGATCTCTCGCGCGGCGGAATTCGAAGCGCGGGATTGTTTCTTTCCCTGTATTTGGGAGGGGAGCGACTATCGCCCGAACGGCGATCCGACTAAACGTCGCAGCAGCGGCGTATAAGAACAAGAACTGACGGGAGTGATGGCGTGACCGAGGCCTTGCTGGTCGATCATCGTGACGGGGTCGATTGGGTCACGCTCAATCGGCCGGATAGCCTCAATGCTCTCGATCCCAGCCTGATCGACGCGCTCAACGCGTATTTTGGCCGTCTGCAGCGCGATCGGACGACGCGCGTCGTCGTGCTGAAAGGCGCGGGCGCCAATTTCTGCGCCGGCCTCGACCTCAAACATGCGATGGCGCGCCGCGCCGGTGAGAACGCCACGCCCGGCGTCACCGAGTCTCTGGATTCGCAGCGCCGGATCGCCGACATCGTGATGCTGATGCGCCGCTGCCCGCAGCCGATCATCTCGCTGATCCGCGGTGCCGCGGCCGGCGGCGGCTTTGCGCTGGCGCTGGCTTCCGACGTCCGCATCGCCGGACGCAGCGCGCGGATGAACTGTGCCTTCATCAAGCTCGGTCTTGGCGGCTGCGACATCGGCACCAGCTACTTTTTGCCGCGCCTCGTTGGCGTCTCGGTGGCGTCCGAACTGATCCTCACCGGCCGCTTCATCGGCGCCGAGCGCGCACTGATGACCGGGCTCGTTTCCGAACTGGTGGAAGATGATCAGCTCGAAGCCGCGGCGCAGCCGTTCGTGGATGCGATGATGGCGGCTTCGCCGGTCGGTTTGCGGCTGTCGAAGGAGTGTCTCAACATGGCGGTGGACGCCGGCTCGATCGAGCAGGTGATCGCGATGGAGGATCGCAACCAGGTGCTGTGTTCGCGCTCGGAGGATTTCAAGGAAGGCGTCGCCGCGTTCCTCGAGAAGCGCAAGCCGGTCTACGGCAACCGCTGACCAATTCAACGTTGGCCCGGCAAGAGGCCGAGAAAACGGGAGAACACCAGATGACTGCCAGCGCAGCCGCAGTGATGACCAAGCCGCCGTTTCGCAAGGTGAACTGGCTGCCGCGCGAGATCGACGTCGATCGCCGCGAGGACGGCGTCATCGTGATGAAGTCGCGCTTCCCGCTGATGGATCACGATCCCAACCTGCCGATGGCGCTGGCGAAGTGGGCCAAGCAGCGGCCGGATCATATCTGGCTGGCGCAGCGTAAGGGGCCGGATCGGCAGTGGCGCAAGGTCAGCTACGCCGAGGCCAAGCGCATCGTCGATGGTCTTACCCAGGCGCTGCTCGACCTCAAGCTGCCGGAAGGCCGGCCGCTGACGGTGCTGTCGGGTAATTCGATCGAGCACGCGCTGATCATGATGGCCGCGATGCAGGCGCGGATTCCGACCGCGCCGGTTTCGCCGGCCTATTCGCTGATGAGCCACGATCATCTCAA
Organism: Rhodopseudomonas sp. P1; assembly: GCF_039642825.1. Lineage (NCBI taxonomy): Bacteria > Pseudomonadati > Pseudomonadota > Alphaproteobacteria > Hyphomicrobiales > Nitrobacteraceae > Rhodopseudomonas > Rhodopseudomonas sp. P1. Next base: position 1,839,734 of record NZ_CP088006.1, read on the forward strand.
GCTGAAGTACCTGTTCGATCTGGTGAAACCGGCTGCGGTGATGGTGCAGGAAGGCACTCCCTTCACCAAGGCGCTGCACGCGCTCGATCTGAAGGACGTCCAGGTGATCCACGTCGCCAATCCGGCCGACGGCATCGCCAGCATCGCGTTCGACGACATGGTGGCGACCCCGGTGACCGACCAGGTGGCGCAGTCGATCGCGCAGATCTCGCCCGACACCGTCGCCAAGTTCCTGTTCACCTCCGGCTCGACCGGGATGCCGAAGGCGGTGATCAACACCCAGCGGATGATGTGCGCCAATGCTGCGATGATGATGCAGGTGCGGCCGCGCGATCCGAACGGCCCGCCGCCGGTGCAGCTCGACTGGATGCCGTGGAATCACACCATGGGCGGCAACGCGGCGTTCAATCCTCTGTTGATCGAAGGCGGCACGCTGTACATCGACGACGGTCGCCCGGTGCCTGGGCAGATCGAAGAGACGCTGCGCAACCTGCGCGAAATCTCGCCGACCTACTACGCCAACGTGCCGGCCGGCTACGCGGCGTTGGCGAGCGCGATGGAGAAGGACGACGCGCTGTGCCGGTCGTTCTTCAAGGACATGCAGCTGATGGCCTATGGCGGCGCCCGGCTGCCGGACGATCTGTACGAGCGGATGCAGGCGCTGGCGGTGCGCGCGACCGGGCATCGGCTGGTGTTCTACACCGGCTGGGGCTCGACCGAGACCTCGCCGACTTCGACCGGCACCTATTGGGACACCGAGCGCGTCGGCCTGATCGGCCTGCCGTTCCCGGGCGTCGAACTCAAGATGCTGCCGATCGGCGACAAGTACGAATTGCGGCTACGCGGCGTCAACGTGATGCCCGGTTACTACGGCCAGCCGGATCTCACCGAGAAGGCGTTCGACGAAGAGGGCTTCTACAAGATCGGCGACGCCGGCGTGTTCGTCGATCCGAACGATCCGGTGAAGGGCATCATCTTCGCCGGTCGCGTCGCCGAAGACTTCAAGCTGATGACCGGCACCTTCGTGCATGTCAGCACCGTGCGCACGGATGCGATCGCCGCGGCCAGCCCGGTGATCCAGGACGCCTTGGTGGCGGGACAGGACCGCGCCTATATCGGCCTGCTGGCCTGGCCGAACCTCAACGCCTGCCGGGTGATGATCGGCGATCCGAATGCGAGCTTCGAGGACGTCGTGAAGCATCCCGACGTGCTCGCGGCGCTGCGCGCCGGGCTGCAGAAGCACAACCGCGAAGTCGAAGGCGCCAGCTCGATGCGGATCGCCCGCGCGATGCTGATGGTCGAGCCGCCATCGATTGACGGCAACGAACTCACCGACAAGGGCTACATCAACCAGCGCGCCGGCCTCGAACGCCGCGCCGCCCTGGTCGAGCGTCTGTATGCCGAGCATCCGGATTCGGATGTGATGGTGCTGCAGTGAGCGGTGCGAACTTAACCCTCCGTCATTCCGGGGCGCGCGCAGCGCGAACCCGGAATCTCGAGATTCCGGGTTCTCGCCTGCCGGCGAGCCCCGGAATGACGGTGAAGACATTCAAGACTAACAACTAACAACAACGAGACCTCGCCATGAATTTCGATTTCTCCGACGACCAGAAGCAATTGCGCGATCAGGCGCGGCGGTTTCTTGCCGAGAAGTGCTCGCCGAAGGCGGTGCGTGCCGTGCTCGAAGGCAAGGCCGACTACGACCGTGACCTGTGGAAGGGCCTCGCCGAGATGGGCTTCCTTGGCGTCGCGATTCCCGAGGAATACGGCGGGACCGGTGCGGGCCATCTCGAGCTCTGCGTGATCGCCGAGGAACTCGGCCGCGCGCTCGCCCCGGTGCCGTTCTCGTCGACCGTGTATCTCGCCGCCGAAGCGCTGCTGCTGGCGGGTTCGGAAGAGCAGAAGCAGAAGTGGCTGCCGAAGATCTCGTCGGGTGAGGCGATCGGCACGCTGGCGCTGTTCGAAGGCACCGGCAATCCGTCGCCGGCCGCCGTCAAGCTGGCGGTGTCGAACGGCACGCTGACCGGCACCAAGAAGCCGGTCGCCGACGGCGCGATCGCCGATTTCGCCATCGTCGCGGCGCGCACCGGCAACAGCGGCCGCGAGACCGATGTGTCGCTGTTCCTGGTCGATCTCAAGGCTGGTGGCGTCACCGCCAAGCCGCTGCAGAACGTCGATCCGTCGCGCCAGCAGGCCGAGCTGACCTTCGCCGGCGCCAAAGCCGAGCCGCTCGGTGCGGCCAATGAAGGCTGGAGCATTCTGTCGCGCGTGATGGACCGCGCCGCGGTGCTGATCGCGTTCGAACAGGTCGGCGGCGCCGACCGCGCGCTGGAAATGGGCCGCGACTACGCGCTCGACCGCATCGCGTTTGGCCGGCCGATCGGCTCGTTCCAGGCGATCAAGCACATCCTGGCCGACATGTATGTCTCGGCGACGCTGGCGCGTTCGAATTCCTACTACGGCGCCTGGGCGCTCTCGACCGACGCGGCCGAGCTGCCTGAGGCCGCTGCTGCGGCGCGGATCAGTGCCACGCAGGCGTTCCAGCACTGCGCCAAGCAGAACATCCAGGTGCACGGCGGCATGGGCTTCACCTGGGAGTTCGACTGCCACCTGTACTATCGCCGCTCCAACGCGCTGGCGCTCAGCCTCGGCAGCCAGTCGTATTGGGAAGATCAGCTGATCGACCGGATGCGCCAGAAGAACGCGGCGTAACAACGGCTCCGTAGGATGGGTTGAGCGTCAGCGAAACCCATCTTCTCTTTCGCGTCGAATGATGGGTTTCGCTGCGCTCAACCCATCCTACGAAGACGATTTCGAGGATGAAGTTATGAACTTCGACGATACCCCGCAGGAAGCCGAATTCCGTGCCAAGGCGCGCGCCTGGATCGACGCCAACGCGCCGAAGCAATACGAGGACGAGCTGCGCAAGGCGTCGCTCGGCCGGGTGGTGCTGAAGGGCGCCAATATTCTCGAGGTCGCCAAGGCCTGGCAGAAGAAGAAGGCGGATGCCGGCTGGGCCGTTCCGCATTGGCCGAAGGAATATGGCGGCCGCGGCGCCTCGCCGATCGAGCGCGTGATCTGGCAGCAGGAAGAAGGCGTGTTCGGCAAGCTGACGGCGATGTTCATCATCGGTCAGGGCATGTGCGGACCGACCATGATGGCCTACGCGTCGGAAGAACAGAAGCGGCACTACCTGCCGCCGCTCGGCTCCGGCGAGAAGGTGTGGTGCCAGCTGTTCTCCGAGCCGGCCGGCGGCTCCGACGTCGCGGGTCTGCGCACGCGCGCCGAGAAGGATGGCGACGACTGGGTGATCAACGGCCAGAAGATCTGGACCTCGGGCGCGCACTACTCGGACTACGGCATCCTGATCACCCGCACAGACCCGACCGTGCCCAAGCACAAGGGGCTGACGATGTTCTTCCTCGACATGAAGAGCCCCGGCGTCGAGGTGCGGCCGATCAAGCAGGCCAACGGCAATTCCGACTTCAACGAGGTGTACTTCACCAACGTGCGGATTCCGGACAGCCAGCGCCTCGGCGCGGTCGGCGACGGCTGGAATGTGTCGCTGACGACGCTGATGAACGAGCGCATGTCGATCGGCGCCAACGTCGCGACCGGCTTCCCGGAGCTGTTCGACTATTGCTCGTCGCTGACGCTCGACGGCGCGCCGGCGCTCGATGATCGCGCGGTGCGCAGCAAGCTGGCGAACTGGGCGGTGAAGGCCAGCGGCCTGCGCTACACCTCGTTCCGCTCGATCTCGGCGCTGTCGAAGGGGCAGCGTCCCGGTCCGGAGAACTCGATCGGCAAGCTGGTCGCCGGCTCGATGATCCAGGAAGTCGCGATGTACGCGCTCGATCTGCAGGGCGCCGCCGGCGTGCTGAGCGGGCCGGAGGATGCCGAAGTCGCCGGCCGTTTCCAGGCGATGCTGCTGCGTTCGCCGGCGACCCGCGTCGAAGGCGGCACCGACGAGATCCTGCGCAACATCATCGCCGAGCGCGTGCTCGGCCTGCCCGGCGACATCCGCGTCGATAAGGACGTGCCGTTCAACCAGATCCCGACCAAGGGGCGGGCGTAGTGCTCACATCATCTTCGTCATTGCGAGGAGCTGAGCGACGAAGCAATCCAGTCTTCTATTGTGGCCCTGGATTGCTTCGCTTCGCTCGCAATGACGAATCCATCCTGAACTGAAGCGAAAGATCGACCATGAATTTCGACGATACCCCGCAGGAAGCCGAGTTCCGCGCCAAGGCTCGCGCGTGGATCGATGCCAACGCGCCGAAGCAGTACGAAGAGGAACTGACCAAGTCGGGCCTCGGCCGCATCAGCCTGAAGAACGCCGACATCGTCGAAGTCGGCAAGGCGTGGCAGAAGAAGAAGGCCGAGGGCGGCTGGGCCTGCCTGACCTGGCCGAGCGAATATGGCGGCCGCGGCGCCACGCCGATCGAGAAGGTGATCTGGCAGCAGGAAGAGGGCGTTTACGGCAAGCTGACGCAGCCGTTCCAGATCGGCGAGGGCATGTGCGGCCCGACCGTGATGGCTTACGGTGTCGAGGAGCATAAGCGCCGTTACTTGCCGAAGCTCGCGTCCGGCGAAGAGATCTGGTGCCAGCTGTTCTCCGAGCCGGCCGGCGGCTCCGACGTCGCGGGTCTGCGCACCCGCGCGGAAAAGGATGGCGACGACTGGATCATCAACGGCCAGAAGATCTGGACCTCCGGCGCGCACTACTCGGATTACGGCCTGCTCATCACCCGCACCGACCCGAATGTGCCCAAGCACAAGGGCCTCACCATGTTCTTCCTGGACATGAAGAGCCTCGGCGTCGAGGTGAAGCCGATCAAGCAGGCCAACGGCATGCAGGAATTCAACGAGGTGTTCTTCACCAACGTGCGGATTCCGGACAGCCAGCGTCTCGGCGCGGTCGGCGACGGCTGGAACGTGTCGCTGACCACGCTGATGAACGAGCGCATGTCGATCGGCGCGCGGCTCGCCACCGGCTTCCCGGAGATCTTCGCGTTCTGCAACGATCTGGTGACGGAGAACGGCCCGGCGATCGACGATCCGGCGGTGCGCAGCAAGCTGGCGAACTGGGCGGTGAAGGCCAGCGGCTTGAAGTACACCTCGTATCGCTCGATCTCGGCGCTGTCCAAGGGCCAGCGCCCGGGTCCTGAGAACTCGATCGGCAAGCTGGTCGCCGGCCCGATGCTGCAGGAAATCGCCGCGTTCGCGATGGATCTCGAAGGCGCCGCGGGCGTGTTCACCGATCCGGCCGAGGCCGAAGCCGGCGGCAGCTTCCAGGCGATGCTGCTCGGCTCGCCGTCGATGCGCATTGCCGGCGGCACCGACGAGATCCTGCGCAACATCATCGCCGAACGCGTCCTCGGCCTGCCCGGCGATATCCGGGTCGACAAGGACGTGCCGTTCAACAAGATCCCGACCAAGGGAAGGTGAGGGCGCACCCACCTCACGGTTCTGTCATTCCGGGATGCGCGCCCTTGCGCGCAGGCCCGGAATCCATAACCCCTGTCGTGAGTATGGATTCCGGGCTCGCGCTACGCGCGCCCCGGAATGACGAATGTTCCTGGAGATGAGGCCATCATGACCGACGCCGCTGCGACCACCGCTCCGATCGACGTCCTTGAACAGCTGATGGCGGCGCGCTACTCGTGCCGGGCGTTCAAAGCCGATCCGGTGCCGCGCGAAACCATCGAGCGGATCCTGGGGGCGGCGCAGAAGACCGCGTCGTGGTGCAACAGCCAGCCGTGGCAGGTGGTGATCACCTCGGGCGAGGCGACGGCGAAGTTTCGCGAGGTGATCTATCCGGCTGCCGCCAGCGGCGCGCCGATGTCGGGCGATTTCGAGTTTCCGCGCGAGTATCGCGGCGTCTATCTCGACCGCCGCCGCGAGAGTGGCTTTCAGCTCTACAATGCCGTCGGCATCGCCCGTGGCGACAAGGCCGCGGCCGCCCAGCAGGCGCTGCAGAATTTCAACTTCTTCGGCGCGCCGCATGTGGCGATCATCACCACCGACGAGGCGCTCGGCGTCTATGGCGCGGTCGATTGCGGCGGCTACGTCACCTCGTTCATGCTCGCCGCCCAGGCGCTCGGCGTCGCCACGGTGCCGCAGGCCGCGCTGGCGTTCCACGCCGGTGTGGTCCGCAACCACTTCGGCCTCGGCGACGACCGCCGCGTCGTCTGCGGCATCTCGTTCGGCTATGCGGATCCCGACCACAAGGCGAACAGCTATCGCACCAACCGCGCTGCGTTGGGTGAGGTCGCGACGTTCGTGGACGCCTAGGGCACGGAGTTTCCACCCGTCATTCCGGGGCGCGTGTAGCGCGAGCCCGGAATCCATAACCACCGACGTTGCTATTTGCGCGAGCGTTGCCAGCGCTTGGCCTCATCGACAGCGCAGGGCATATGGATTCCGGGCTCGCGAGCTCACGCTCGTGCCCCGGAATGACAACCGAGAGGTTCTGTGTTGGGGCGGCGCATTGCCAGTTGGAGCTGCAGCTTGTCCGTCCGCTCAAAACCTCGGCGCGCGTTTCTCTGTGAACGCCGCGATGCCTTCTTTGATTTCGTCGCTACGCATCGAGGCGCGGGCGCGGGTGTCGGCGGCTTGTTCGTCGAAGGCGGCGCGGGCGAATTCGTTGATGGCGCGCTTCATGCCGGCGACCGCGTTCGGGGCGTTGCCCGCCAGCGTCGTCGCCAGCGCATCAACCTCGCGGTCGAGCCGGTCCATCGGCACCATCGCGGTGAGATAGCCGATCCGCAGCATCTCGGCGGCGTCGATCCGCTGCGCGGTCAGGAACAGCCGCTTGGCGTTGTCGATGCCGAGACGGGAGACGTAGCGCTTGATACCGCCTGGATAGTAATGCAGTCCCAGCCTGGCGGCAGGCATGAACATCTCAGCGGTATCGACCCCGATGCGAAAATCACAGGCGAGCGCCAGATCGGTCGAGCCGCCATAGACGCCACCGTTGAGCCGGCAGATCGTCGGCACCCGCAGATCCTCGAGCCGGTTGACCACCACCTCGAACGCCGAGCCGGGGGATTCGGCCTCGACCTCCGCAGTGGCGCGTTCGGCGACTTCGCCGAGATCGAATCCGGCCGAAAATGCCCGGCCGGTGCCGGTGAGCACCAGCACCCGCACCGCCGGATCGGCGTCGAGCCGCGCGAACTGATCGAGCAGCGTGGCGAGGTCGTCCGGCTGCAGCCGGTTGAGATGCTGGGGCCGGTTCAGCCGGATGGTGGCGCGCGGGCCGTCGATGGTCAGCACCGGTGCGCTGGCAGTGTGGCTATCGGACATCGATAAGGTCTCCTGATCGGAAGCGGGGCGGCTGCCGAAACGGCGCCGGGCCCTGCAAGGACCGCGGACAGCGCCGCGGCGGACGGGGGAAATGGGCCGGGCAAACTGCCCGCCGGCCGGGCGTCCGTCAACTCGCGGGGAAGCGGGAGGGGCCTCGGCCACCGCTCGCGTAACCTATGCCCGCTGGTTTATAATTCCGTCCGCACCAGCGTGTAGGGAGAACTGCGGTCCGAACACCCGCGGCCATCTCTCAGATCGCTTCCGCCGGCTTCGGCGCCTTCGATTGCAAGACAACGGTGGGTCCCACATGGATATGTCCCTCATCGCCCAGAATGCCGGCATGGTGAGCAGCGTGTTCGCGACGATCTTCGTGCTCGCGACCGCTACAATGCGGACGATGATTCCACTGCGGGTGTTCGGCATCCTGACCAACCTGCTGCTGATCGCGGTGTCGATCCCAACCCACAACTATCCGACGCTGGCGCTGCATGCAGTGCTGCTGCCGCTCAACGCCTGGCGGCTGCACCAGATGCTGCAGCTGGTGCGCGACGTGAGGAAGTCGGTGAACAGCGATCTGTCGATGGATTGGCTGAAGCCGTTTATGACGGCGCGCAAATGCGCCGCCGGCGAGGAGCTGTTCTACAAGGACGAGCGCGCCGAAGAGATGTTCTACATCGTCAGCGGCCGCTTCCGTCTGGTCGAATCCGGGATCGAACTGCCGGTGGGCGCCATTGTCGGTGAGCTCGGCATGCTGTCGCCGACCCACACACGGACGCAGACGCTGGAATGCGTCGAGGCCGGGACCGTGCTCGGCGTCAGCTATCGTCAGGTCGAGGAGCTGTACGTGCAGAATCCGGAATTCGGGTTCTATTTCTTGCGCCTGGCCAGTGCCCGGCTGTTCGAGAACATTGAATCGCTGCAGGCGCGATTGGCCGCGGTTACGCCGCCGCAGCGGACCGACGCTGTCGGCCGGCCCGCCTGAGGCTGCGACCTTGGCCGGCTACATCGACGCGCTGCGTTTCACGCTCGCCGAAATGCTCGGCGAGAATGACCGCATTGTCGTGCTGAACGCGCCGGCCGCAGCGTCGCCGCCGATTGCGCAGGCTCTGGAGGATGCGGCCGCCCGGCTCGTGCATTATCAGGGGCACCGCTATGCGCGGCTGTATCTCGATCGGATCAGCCGATTCGTCGGGCGCCGCGAAGTCGACGACGCGATGGTGTTGCGGATCGCCGAGCTGCTTGCGATGCGGATGGCCTATGAAGACCCAATCCGGATTGCCCAGCTCACGCAGCAGGAAGCGGCGAACGCGCCCTCAGGCCGTTCGATGCCGCGGATCGACCGTAGATGCCGGTTTCGAATCGACGAGGTGGTGGCGGCGCTGCCCGTGGTGGTGGCCGATCCGACGCTCAAAGTGCTGAACTATCTCGGCTGGCTGCACATGCCGGTGAAGATGCGCTTCAACGGCAGTGGCTGGCTCGGCATTCGCAAGCTGCGGATCATCTCCTGGTTGCGGCGTTGGCGGTTGCTGTCGATTCGCTACGCCAACGAGCGCAAATGGGTCGAGCGCTGGCTGCACATGATCGACCGCTGCCTCGCCGCCCGACCTGAAGCCGCGACGGCCGTGCTCGAAAGCGCCACCATGGTTCGCGGCTATGGCGATGGCTATCGCTACGGCATGGCGAATTGGACGTTGATCATCGACGCGCTGGTGAAGCCGGCGGTGAACGGCACGCTGCCGCTGCCGGATCTGGCGCAGGCGATTGCGGAGGCGCGCGCTGCCGCGCTGCCGGATCGCAAGCAGACCAGCCTAAAGCGCGCGATCGAGGCCATCCGAGCGAGGTGCGATGCGATGCCGATCCAGGCCGCGGCCTCGTGATCGCCATGCCGATCGTGCCACCCGGGTACCGTTTATGTGCGATGCGTGCGCGGCGTGAATTGCACAGCCATATGAAGGCCGTACGCTGGCAGCCACGTGCATTCAGTCGCGAGAAATGTCATAAAACTGCGCTGGTCGATGCCGACCGGCTGCGATGCGAAGCCTCTGCGCGGGAGGGTATGCGATCGGACTGTCGAGCCCCGACAGCGGTCGCCATCACTGCCCCCAAGGCCCAAGCGAAGGTGCGAGCTTGATCCTTCCCGATTTGTCGTCGTCGATTGCGGTGGGCGCACTGATCTATTGGATGCTGCTCCTCACCATCAAACACGTGTTCGCGGACTTCATCTTCCAGAACAAGTGGATGGCGATGGGCAAGGACGCCAAGACCGGGTGGGCGCTGCCGCTGCTGGCGCATTGCAGCGTGCATCTGGTGATGACGACGCTGCTGATGCTGATCCTTGCGCCGCAATACTGGTACATCGGCGTGATCGATTTCCTGATTCATCTCGCGATCGATCGTCTCAAGGGCTTCCTCGTCGCTACCTACGACGTGACTAATCAGGATCGCTGGTTCTGGTGGCTGATCGGCACCGATCAGGCGCTGCATCATCTCACCGGCTTCGGCCTCGCCATCGTCCTCGCGGCAAATCCGTGATCCGCTGAAGCGCGAGTTGAGAGCACGCCGATATCGCACCGCCGGTTCCGCACTCCGTCAATTTGTCGGCGCGGTGTGCACGGAAAACTCACGATCAGACTCAATCGCGCCGTTCAATCCGCGGGAATGCGCGGATTCGAGGTAGATCCACGTAGTTGTACGCAGGACGACGTTAACTGCTGCATGACCTGCGAGTGATTAGCGTCAATGCGATCAGCAGGGGTGCTGACCGCACGCGGTGTCGTGGCGGATAACCCAAAGTTTCAGCGCAATGGCCCGCCATTTGGAATCGCAGCTCGACTTCATCTTCTTTTTCTATGGGCTGTCGTTCATCCTGCTCGGCGCCCTGTGCCTTGTGCTGGCGCGCGGCCGTGAAGACGATCGTGGAACAACGATCCGCTTGATCGGACTGTTCGGCTGCGTCCATGGCGCCAATGAATGGCTGGACATGCTCGCGCTGATCGCGGGCGATAGTAGTGAATTCTTGGTGGTGCGCGCGGCCGTCCTGACCGCGTCGTTCGTCCTGCTGGCGGAGGCGGGACGAAACGGCGGGATCACACGCGACCTGGCCATGCCTGGACCTTGGATCTACATCCCGATCCTGGTTGCAATCGGCGCGATCGGCTTCGTCGACGGCATCGAATCCGCGAAGGCGGCGACCCGCTATCTGCTCGCCGCGCCGGGCGCGATCCTGGTGGCCTTCACGGTGTTCACCGGCCGACATCACGATCTCCATATGAACCGCTCGCTGATGGCGGGCGTGGCGATCGCCTTCGCACTTTACGCGGTGGCGGCTGGCATGATTGTCGAAACCGCGCCGTTCTGGCCGGCCAGGACTTTCAATCAGGAGATGTTCCAGCGCGTCACCGGCGTACCAATTCAACTCGTGCGCGGGCTGATCGCAGTGGCACTGGCGGCGCTGATCTGGGCGGCCTGGGGCCGCCGGGTGATGGAAACGCTCGACTACCCCGGCTATTCGCTGCACCTGAAACGGCAGTTCGTCGGTGTGCTGACGACATTGCTGCTGGTCTTAGCGCTGGGCTGGGCGCTGACCGACTATCTCGGCGAGATCCATCGTGACGACGTCGAAAGCGAAGCTGCCGGCGACGTTGCTCTGCTGGTCAGCGGTCTGGAGCGCGAAACCACCATCGCCGACGCGATGGTGAAGGCGATCGCGGCGTCTCCATCGGTTCAACTGCTGCTCGGTGACAGGGAAAGCGGCCGCGTGACCAATCTGTCGATGCTCGAGATCGACGCCGGAGTGATCCACGCGATGCGTGGCCTGATCGTCAATCGCGCCGGAGACATCGTCGGATCGTCAGATTCGTCGGACCAGAGCTGGCTGGGCATGCCGAACCTGCGCTCGGTGGATTGGTTCGAGCAGGCGATCGCCGGCCGGCCGGTGCACCAGATTAGGGTCGATCCGCCCCAGCGCGTGCGGACCTATCTGACCGCGTCCCCGATCCGCGATGCGCAAGGAGAGATTCAAGGCATCGCGATGCTCGAGATCTCGCTGGAGACGCTCGCGGAGTTGATGACCCGCTTCGATCAGGCGTTCTTCGTCGTCGATGCTCGTGGGCTGGTGATCATCACGAACCGCAGGGACGAGCTGTTCCGAACGCTGTGGCCGCGGCCGGATCTGCCGCGTCTTCAGATCGCCGAACAGTTCGGGGCATCGGGGCGCACCATGTTGGCCCGCGAGATCTTCGGCGGCGACTGGGTGGAGTTCGGCGGGCGACGCAGCTACGTGCTCAGGCAGCCGATCGACAGCACTCAGATGTCGCTGGTCCTCGTCATCCCGGTGAAGGGGATCTTTGCCAGCCGGCTGCTCGGCATCATCATCACGCTTCAGGTCGCGATCGCTGTGCTGTTCTATTTCTTCGGCATGGATCGTGGCGTGCGAGACCGTTTCGAACGCAAGCTCCGCGAAGAGTTGCTGTCACAGACCGAAGATCTGGCGCGCCAGGCTGCCACGGATCCGCTGACCGGCTTGGCCAACCGGATGAAGTTCGATGCCCGCCTGAATGAGGAACTGGCGCGGTCGCAGCGCAGCGGAAGACTATTCTCGCTGATCATCTTCGACATCGATCACTTCAAGGAAGTCAACGATATCTACGGCCATCCTGTCGGCGACCAAGTGCTGGTCCGGCTGTCGCGAACGGTCGGAGCGAGTGTCCGCCAGAGTGATCTGCTGGCCCGCTGGGGTGGCGAAGAATTTGTGATCCTGCTGGCCGACACCGAGGCGGCGGCGGCCTATGAGACAGCCAAGAAGCTGCGCCTGCTGGTGGCGCATACCATCTTCGAGCATGTCGGCACGATCACCGCGAGCTTCGGCGTCGCCCAGGTTATGCCCGGCGATCATGCCGACACGTTGGTGGCTCGCGCCGACAACGCGCTGTATCGGGCCAAGTTGAACGGCCGCAACCGGGTCGAGCTCAGCCTGCCGGTGATCGAAGTCGTCGAGCTTTCACCGACGGCGTAGGCACCAGCTGCGCACAGAAGCGCTTCATCCTGGATTAGCAGGATTTCGTAAGCAGCTCTGGTTGCCAGACTGACGATGGCCGGCTGTCCCGGCCATCCAGGTCTTCTCATGACAGCGGGCTTATGCGCTCAGGCGCGTCTCCGACGCCGAACTCTCGCTCGGCGAATCCTGCGGTGGCAGATGCGGGGCGAGCTTGGCGTTGGCCTTCATGAATTGATGCTGCCAGGCCATGCCGTCTTCGAGCAGGCGAGCCGCCGCGCCGCTGAGCCAGTCCTGATACTCGCGGAAGGCATCGAGCGGCGTTGTCGCTTCGCCGATCCTCCGGGCCGCTTCGAGAGCGGCGCGGGTTCCAATTCGCCGGCGCTCGAACCAGCCGTCGGCAAACTCTTTCATGCTGTCGAGGACGGTTGCTTCGCCTTCCCAGAACTTGATGCCCATCGGGGCGTAGGTCTTGGCGGCGGGCTGTAACAGGTTGGGGAACAACGAGACCGGATCAGCCATGGGTACTCTCCATCGTGAAGATGAACGAACTCACTGAACCGAAAAGCCGCTTTTAAGCGCGGCAGCGAAATAGTTAACCAATTAGATGGCGGCGTCACGACGAAACTGCAGATGGTCGCAAATCGTGATCGACGTTTAGTTCCATGCGTCTGGTGCAACGGCTGGTAGTGGTATCAGGTTGTGTAGTTAAGAGGTCCTTAACAAAATCGGCCGCATCCTCGCGATCGCAACCTGTTCGGGAGAAGGCCGATGTGGTCCAGCCGTGAAGCTTTCGAGAACGACGCTTGCCCGGTCCGTGAGGAATTGCTGGGCCAGATGTACCGAGCCAATGAGAACGGGCTGTCGCAGCTCGTCGACAGCGTATCCGGCGATGTTCGGGCGATGTTGGCGCTGTTTTGCTATCGCCGCGCTCATTTGCAGCCGTTGGCGCTGGCCGTTGCAGCGACCTGCGACGAACGCGACCTGATCCAGGCCGGTGGCCGAGCAGGTTCCGTTCTCTATGCCCTGGCGCACGAAAAGCGTCGTCCGGCGATCAGCAGCTACTCGCAGCGCAAATCGATCACGCTCTCGACTGCGCCGCTCGCCAGTTTCGCGCCACTCGATCAGGAAGCGGACGTGGAACTCGACGATCAGCCGGTGCCGGACGCCCCTAACTGATCGACTTCAGCCAACGATCGCAACGGGAAGCGGCGGGAGACGGAACTTCCGCCGCGCCATCAGGCATTCTGGATCGCCGGGCTGGCAATCGCGGCAGACCTCGGGCCGCAGTGCGTAGATCGTACAGGCGGTTGCCTGGCCGATGGTTCCGTTCAGCGCGGTACAGCGATTGTCCTCGCAGCGCATTCCCGATAGCCGCTCGTTGACCAGCGACGCCGGAATCGCGTCCAGCGCGGCGTCGTCCTCGATCGTAAAGCGCGGCCAGTTTTCCGAATAGCCGCAGCAGGCGCCGCAGCTCTGGCAAGGGTTATCGGCTTCGATCGGGGGAGGGGCGCTCATCGCCCCTCTTTATCCCGCCACGGCCGGGCGGGAAACCGCCGCTTGGGTGGATCGCCCCTGCATTATTCCCGGGCCTTCGTGGCCGCCGCGAGCAGCGCCTCCAGTTCGGCGATGCGGATGTCGCGCGATGTGATCGCCGCGGCGACGTCCGCCGCATCGAACTTCTGCGGGATGTGCTGCGGGCAATTGCTGTCCCAGGCCGCGACCTCGAACAGGATCGCCTGTTCGGGCCTTGCCTTGTAGCCCTTCGGCATCAGCCGAGCGATCAGCTCGGGATCGTCCTCGACCACCTTGGCGCGACCCCAAATCTTGATGCGGCGGCGGTGCGCATAGTCGATCACGAACAGATAGGCCTTCGGGTTCTCGGCCAGATTGCCTTGGGTGATGAACTGCTGATTGCCCTTGAAGTCGGCGAAACCGATGCTGTGCTCGTCGAGCACGTGAAGGAAGCCGGACGGCCCGCCACGATGCTGGATGTAGGGCTGCCCATCGGCGCTGGCGGTGGCGAGCAGCACGCTGGTCTGGGCGCTGAGGAAGGCGGCCAGATTCTCGTCGATCGTGGTCGCCCAGCCGCCGTTGCGTTCGACGCGGGCATAGGCGTCGCGCGATCCCTTGCGTGCCTGGATCGCCTTGACGGTCGGTGTGAACGCGATGTCGCTGGAGACGTGCTGGGCTTCGGCCATGTGACCCTCCTGCTTGATGTCCCCGAACAGATCGTTCTTCCCCCTAGCCAGAACAATCAGTTGATTTGACACTTCATTGTTGCGCGTCCTGAAATGGTGGCATGGACCGATTGGACACGATGACGGCGTTCGTTGCGGTCGCAGACTTTCAAGGCTTCGCGCCGGCTGCGCGAAAGCTCGGGTTGTCGCCCTCGGCGGTGACCCGGATGGTCGCGGCGCTGGAAGAACGTCTCGGCACCCGGCTGTTGCAGCGGACCACCCGCTCGGTCGCGCTCACCGACACCGGCGCGCGCTATCTGGAGCGGGTGCGGCGGATTCTCGCCGATCTCGAAGAGGCCGATGCCTCGGCCGCGGCCGAGCGCGTCACGCCATCCGGCAGGCTGGTGGTTTCGGCTCCGGTCGGTTTCGGCCGGCGTCATGTCGCGCCGCTTCTGTCGGACTATCTGCGGCGTTATCCGGAGGTGACCGGCGAACTGCGGCTGTCCGACCTGATGATCAGTCTGGTCGAAGACGGCGTCGATTGCGCGGTCCGGATCGGGCATCTGTCGGATTCCAGTCTGGTGGCGCGGCAGCTCGGGGCGATGCGGCGAATTGTGGTGGCGTCCCCGGACTATCTGGCGGCGCGCGGCATTCCGGCGACGCCGGCAGAGATCACGGCGCACGATGTCATCCATTTCGGGCAGACCGGCGCGCCGGTCGGCTGGCACTTCGTCGTCGATGGTCGCGATGTCCGCATCGCCTGCACACCGCGCCTTATCAGCAATGTCGCCGACGTCGCGATCCTGGATGCCGAGCGGGGCGGCGGCCTGACCCGCGTGCTGGCCTATCAGGCGGCGGACGCGATCGCCGCGGGTCGGCTGCAGATCGTGCTGGCGGACTACGAAGTGCCGCCGCTGCCGATTGCGATCGTGTATCCAACCTCGCGCCTGTTGTCGGCGAAGGTCCGGGCCTTTATCGACCTTGCGGCGGAGACGAGCGACTGGCGCTTCGGCGGCGACGGAAAGAGGGACGGAGCGTGACGGCGGATCTGTTCGACGGTCTCGACGACGCACCGCGGCGAGACGACATCGCGCCGGGTGCAGCGTTACTAAGCGGCTTCGCCTGTGCCAATGAGCGCGACCTGCTTGCCGCGATCGACGCGGTGGTGGAGCGCGCACCATTCCGGCACATGATGACGCCGGGCGGTCACACGATGAGCGTGGCGATGACGAGTTGCGGCTCGGTTGGCTGGGTCACCGACCGCCGCGGTTATCGCTACTCGCCGACCGATCCGGACAGCGCGACGCCGTGGCCGGAGATGCCTGCGGTGCTCCGCGATCTAGCGCAACGGGCCGCCGCCGACGTCGGATTCGCCCGCTTCGATCCGGACGCCTGCCTGATCAATCGCTACGTGCCCGGCGCCAAGATGGCGCTGCATCAGGATAAGGACGAAACCGATTTTTCGGCACCGATCGTGTCGGTGTCGCTCGGCCTGCCTGCAGTGTTTCAATTCGGCGGCATGGCCCGCAGCGACAAGCCGCGACGCTACGAGCTGCGCCACGGCGATGTGCTGGTATGGGGCGGCCCGTCGCGGCTGGTGTATCACGGCGTGCTGACGCTGAAGGACGGCGAGCATCCGCTGCTCGGCCGGCAGCGGATCAATCTCACCTTTCGCAAAGCGCTGTAGCGCGCGCTAGCCCTTCGGCCGTTTGTCGAACACCCGCCGGGCTTTGCCGAGTGAGCGCTCCAGCGTGTCGGGCGGCACCACTTTGATGGTGGTCGAAATCCCGATGGTGTTCTTGATCAGGTGCGCGACGCGTTCGGCGTGCGGCACCAGGCCGGTGCCGTCCCAGCTTTCGGGCCGCGCTTCGGCCAGCACTGTCATCTCGTCCATCCGGCCTTCGCGCGTCAGCTCGATGATGAAGTGTCCGCCGCACCAGTCGGTGCCGAGCAGCACTTCCTCGATCTGGGTCGGAAACACGTTGACGCCGCGCAGAATGATCATGTCGTCGGAGCGGCCGGTGATCTTCTCCATCCGCCGCATCCCGGGCCGCGCGGTGCCCGGCAGCAGCCGCGTCAGGTCGCGGGTGCGATAGCGGATCACCGGGAACGCTTCCTTGGTCAGCGAGGTGAACACCAGTTCGCCTTTCTCACCATCGGGCAGCACGTCGCCGGTTTCGGGATCGATCACTTCCGGATAGAATTGATCCTCCCAGATGTGCAAGCCGTCCTTGGTCTCGACGCATTCCTGCGCGACGCCGGGGCCGATTACTTCCGATAGCCCGTAGATATCGGTCGCGTCCATGTCGAACGCCTGCTCGATCTCGGCGCGCATCGCGTTGGTCCACGGCTCGGCGCCGAACACGCCGTATTTCAGCGAGGACTGCCGCGGGTCGAGGCCCTGGCGTTTGAATTCATCGAGGATCGCCAGCATGTAGCTCGGCGTTACAGTGATGACGTCGGGGCGGAAGTCGTTGATCAGCTGCACCTGCCGTTCGGTCATGCCACCGGACACCGGCACCACGGTGCAGCCGAGCTTTTCGCCGCCGTAGTGCGCGCCGAGGCCGCCGGTGAACAGGCCGTAGCCGTAGGAATTGTGAATGATCATGCCTCGCCGCGCGCCGGCGGCGCGCAGTGAGCGCGCCATCACGGTGGCCCAGGTGTCGATGTCCTTTTGCGTGTAGCCGACCACGATCGGCTTGCCGGTGGTGCCCGACGAGGCGTGGACGCGCACCAGGTTTTCGCGCGGCACCGCGAACATCGCGAACGGGTAGTTGTCGCGCAGATCGGTCTTCACCGTGAACGGAAACTTCGACAGATCGAAGAGCTGGCGGAAGTCTGACGGATGCACGCCCTTGCGGTCGAACGCGGCTTTGTAGTGCGCGACGTTGTCGTAGGCGTGCTTCAGCGACCAGGCCAGCCGCTTGGTCTGCAGCGCGACGATCTCATCGCGCGAGGCGCGTTCGGCGTCGTCGAGTTCGGGATTGTAGTTGCCCGGCTTGATCTGGTGCACGGTTGCGGCCATCGCCGTCTCCTCCCTCAGCGTGGGTCTGGTTGTTGCGGGGGCACCAGCGTGCCGCCGATCGAGCGCGAATGGCCGCGGAATTCGGCGATCACCGTCGAACCCGAGGTGACGCGGACGTCGTAGATGCCGCTGCGGCCGGAGCGCGACACTTCGCGCGCCGCGGCGACCAGCCGGGCGCCGAGTTTGCCGGGGCGGATGAAGGTGATCGCGCCCTGCGCCGCGACGGTCGAGTCGTTGTAGGAGTTGCAGGCGTAGGCGAAGGCCGAGTCGGCGAGGGTGAAGATGAAGCCGCCATGGGCGATGCCGTGGCCATTGACCATGTCGGTGGTCACCGTCATCGCCAGCGTCGCGAAGCCGGCGCCGATCTCGACGATCTCCATGCCGAGCGCCTTGCTGGCGTGATCGTTGGTCCACATCGCGTCGGCGCAGGCTCGCGCCAGTTGGTCCGGCGATAGGTCGGCCTGAATCTGCGGAGCCGCCACGGTCACTGCGGGCTCCTGCAAGCGCAAGACAGCGACATGGCGCAAAGCCACGACGCCTGATCGGCGATCAGGTCGGTCACGTTTCTCTCCCTCACGTCGCGGGCTTTCGCAAAGCCTCTTGAATTGAACGATCGGTCAGTCAATTATTAGCCCAAGCAATCATCGTGTCAACGGCCGGCGCGG
Organism: Rhodopseudomonas sp. P1; assembly: GCF_039642825.1. Lineage (NCBI taxonomy): Bacteria > Pseudomonadati > Pseudomonadota > Alphaproteobacteria > Hyphomicrobiales > Nitrobacteraceae > Rhodopseudomonas > Rhodopseudomonas sp. P1. The sequence continues at coordinate 1,857,902 of NZ_CP088006.1, forward strand.
ACGTCAAACCGCGCCGCGATCGCGGACCACACGTCGGGGAGAGACGCCATGACCGCCATCCTGCAAAGCCTCGCCTGCGATCGCTGGGAGACGCCGGCGGCCGGGCTTGTCGATATTCCGAGCGCGATCGACGGCCGCGTGGTGGCGCGTGTGTGCAGTGCCGGCCTCGATTTCGCGGCCATCGTCCGCCATGCCCGCGAGGTCGGCGGGCCGAAGCTGCGGGCGATGACGTTTCACCAGCGCGCCGATATGCTGAAGGCGCTCGGCGCTTACTTGGGCGAGCGCAAGGAACAGCTCTACGCCCTCGCCGCCGACACCGGGGCCAACCGCCGCGACAACGCGATCGACATCGACGGCGGTCTCGTCACGCTCGCGGCTTTCGCGTCGCGCGGCCGCCGCGAATTGCCGGATGCGAGTTTCATCACCGAGGGCGAGGTCGAGGCTTTGTCGAAGCGCGGCAGCTTCGTCGGTCAGCATATCCTCATCCCGCTGCACGGCGTTGCGGTGCATATCAATGCGTTCAACTTCCCGTGCTGGGGCCTCTTGGAAAAGCTCGCGCCGGCGTTGCTGGCGGGCGTGCCGGTGATTGCCAAGCCGGCGACGGCGACGGCCTATGTGGCTGAGGCGCTGGTCAGACTGATCGACGAGTCGAAGCTGCTGCCGCAAGGCGCGTTGCAGCTCGTCTGCGGCGGCCTTGGCGATCTGCTCGATCATTTGAACGGCCAGGACGTGATCGCCTTTACCGGCTCGCTGCAGACCTCGGAGAAGCTGCGCGCGCATCCGAACGTCGCGCGGCATTCGATCCGCTTCATCGCCGAGCGCGACTCGCTGAACGCCGCGGTGCTAAGCCCCGATATCACGCCGGCCGAACCGGAGTTCGATCTGTTCGTCCGCGAGATCGTCCGCGAGATGACCGCGAAGGCCGGACAGAAGTGCACCGCGATCCGCCGTGTGCTGGTGCCGCACGCGCAGGAGGCCGCGGTCATCGCGGCGCTGAAGGCGAAGCTCGCCGAGGTTAGGCTCGGCGATCCGCGCCGCGACGACAAGGCAATGGGCCCCTTGGTCAGCCGCGGCCAGCGCGAGGCGGTGCGAGCCGCGATCGCGACGCTGCAGAGCGAGGCCGAGATCGTGTTCGGTGATCCGAACGTTTGCGAAGGTGAGGGCATCGATACACAGGCTGGCGCTTATCTGTCGCCGGTGTTGCTGCGCGCGCGCGACCCGATGCAGGCCAGCCGCGTTCACGCCACCGAGGCGTTCGGCCCGGTCGCCACCGTGCTGGCCTATGACGATGTCGCCCAGGCGATCGAGTTGGTCCGTCGCGGCGAGGGCAGCCTGGTGGCGTCGCTCTTCACTTATGACGATACGATCGCCGAGCAGATGATCCTCGGCCTGGCGCCGTTCCACGGCCGCCTGCTGATCGTCGATCGCGACGATGCGGCAGAATCCACCGGCCACGGCACGCCGCTGCCGGCGCTGTTGCACGGCGGGCCCGGCCGCGCCGGTGGTGGCGAAGAACTCGGTGGCTTGCGCAGCGTGCATCACTACATGCAGCGCACCGCGATCCAATGCTCGCCGCGCCGTCTGGCGCGCCTCACCGGCACCTGGACCCGCGGCGCTCCGGCGCCGGCCGCCGAGGTGCATCCGTTTAGGCTGAACTACAATCAGCTCGCGATTGGCCAAAGCATCGAGACCGCGAGCCGGCCGATCACGCTCGACGATATCGAGCACTTCGCGCATTTCACCGGGGACACCTTCTACGCCCACATGGACGAGGCGGCCGCCAAGGCGAATCCATTCTTCCCCGGCCGTGTCGCCCACGGCTATCTGATCCTGGCGTTCGCCGCCGGCCTGTTCGTTGATCCTGCGCCGGGCCCGCTTCTCGCCAATTACGGGCTCGATAATCTGCGCTTCCTGAAACCCGTCTCGCCCGACGACAGCATCAAGGTGAAGCTCACCGTGAAGCAGAAGTCGCCAGCGCGGCGGCCGGAATATGGCGAGGTGCGCTGGGACGTCGAGGTCGTCAACCAGAATGGCGAACCGGTGGCGCGCTATGATCTGTTGACGATGAGCTCCCGGCCCGCCGCATAGCCCGCCGCGGCGGAATCTGGCACAACGCGGTGCCGCTCGCGCGCGGCGCCGTTTCCTGCCGAGACCGTCACCATGACCGATTCCTCTGTTACCGCTGCGATGTCGATCGAGGCACGTTGCGTTCGCCTGCACCACAAGGCCGCTGATGTCGCGGCGATCGAGCCGGTCATCGAGCCCCTGCGGCTGTCGCGGGGGCCGCTTCGGAGGTGCTGATCGAGGTGAAGGCGGCGGCGGTCAATCCGTCCGACGTCAAGGCCGCGACCGGGCTGATGCCTTACGCGGTGTTTCCGCGCACGCCCGGCCGCGATTTCGCCGGCCGGGTGATCGACGGCCCGGCTGAATGGATCGGCCGCGATGTGTTCGGCTCGTCCGGCGATCTCGGCATCCGCCGCGACGGCACCCATGCGAGCCACTTGATCGTGGAGGCCGACGCGCTGGTCGAGAAGCCGGCGAGCGTGTCGTGGGAAGAGGCGGCCGGCATCGGCGTGCCGTTTGTCACCGCGACCGAAGGCCTGCGCCGCGCTGCGCTCGCGGCCGGCGAGACGCTGGTGATCATGGGCATCAACGGCAAGGTCGGGCAGGCGGCGGCGCAGATCGCGAGCTGGCGCGGCGCGCGGGTGATTGGCGTGGTGCGCAAAGCGGAGCCCTATGCGGGCCATGCCAGTGCGCCGGTGGAGATCATCGACTCATCGTCCACGGACGTCGCCGCCAAGGTGCGTGAGCTCACCGGCGGCAAGGGCGCCGACGTGGTGTTCAACACCGTCGGCGATCCGTACTTCAAGGCGACGAACCAGTGCCTGGCGCTGCGCGGCCGGCAGATCCTGATCGCTGCCGTGCATCGGATCGTCGAGTTCGATATCCTTGCCTTCTATCGCGGTCAGCACACTTACGTCGGCATCGACACGCTGGCGTTCTCCTCGATCGCGACCGGCGAGGTGCTGCGCTCGCTCGGCGACGGCTTCGCCGGCGGCCATCTCAAGTCGTTCCCGATCGTGGATGGGGCGATCTACCCGCTCGATCAGGCGCAGGTCGCGTATCGTGCAGTGGCAGGCTCGTCGCGCGACCGGGTGATCATCAGGCCCGATTAGTTCTTTTCGACTCGGTAGCACGTCGAAGCCGCCAGACGTTTCGCCGCCGGCCAACTCATCACGTCGCCCGCACGGTTCACCCGCTTATTATACCTGTTTCCAAACAGGAACCTCGCTACTCCGGCGAGGGTTGAAGGTCCGCCGGCTGCCCCGATCGAGCGGCGCCCGGCCACCCTGGCGGACCGGCAAGAGAGGTCCGTCGTGCAAGTGCGACGTTCGCTCATGACCGGAGACCCCTGCCGATGCTGGACAAGGTGAACGGCGCCGATCTCGCGACGCTGAGTACGCAGGCCCTCAAGACCCGGCTGCTGCAGCTGGTCGACGGGCAGGACGACAAGCGGCTGAGCGAAAAGCTCGCACTGCTGGACGGTCCGCTCGCGCCCTATGTCGACGAGCTGACGCGGCGCAATCCGCATCCGCGCGCCGAGGATCAGGTCGCGGCCGTGATCGGGGTGTGGACGCCGGTATGGTCGACCATCCCGTTTCACCATGCGCTGCCGGGCCGGATTCCCTCGCAGTCCTACCAGATCTTCCGTGACCGCGGCTTCTACGCCAACGTCGCGCACCATGCGCCGGGGCACCAGAACGCACTGCTGCACAGGCTGACGCCGCTCGGCCTCGCCTGCAATCTGATGCTGGTGCAGCGGTTCGAGGTCACCGGCGGGCGGTGGCTGATCGAGAACATCGGCATCGAAGTCGCGCGCGGCCGTCGCGACAAGGGCCTCAGCATCGACGACGCCGAAGCCTGGTTCGATGCGGTGCTGGAGCAGAAGCTCGATCGCGCCGAAGCTCCGAACGTCACCCTCGGCGCTCCCGACCTTAGCCGCCTCGACGCGGCATCAGCGAAGCGGCTGGCGAAGTCGTTCCAGGCCAAGCCGATGATGCAGAACATCTACCTCGACGACGATCTGCGCCTGATCCGAAGCCAGCGCGAAGCCACACAGCGGCCGTCCTACACGATCGGAGTCCGGCGGCGTTGAAGCGCCGGCGACCGTCTCGTCGCGCGACCACGCGATGATCCGCCCCTCGCTGCGATAGCGACGGGGCGCACAACTCGGGCGCCGTCGGCGCCGCGAGACCGCGCAGGCATGGCTGTTGGGGATTTGAATCTATGGTCGCGGCAGGGCAGAGCGGAGCGCTCGCTCCAGCCATCACCGTCATCGTCCGGCTTGTCCGGACGACCCAGTATCCCAGAGCTTCCGTTGCACCGTGCGAAAGTTGCACCACGGGCAGTCTGCAATACTAGATCCCCCGCATGCGCGGGGGATGACGACGGAGAAAGGGTGATGAAGGAGGCGAGGGATGACGACGACGAGGCGTCCGGCGCTGATCCGAGGAGCAGCCGCGCGCGAGCTACTCCGCCGCGACCGCGCGTGGCCGCGTCGTCGCCAGCTTCAGTACGTCGCGATACGACGGCGCTACGGTGACGCGGTCGAGCAGGCCCTTTTGCTGCAGCAGCCGATGCGCTTCGGGAAGGTTGTAGCAGGGCAGGTACATGAACAGGTGATGCTCGGCGTGGTAATTGACCCAGTACGGCGCGATCAGCGCGCGCTCCAGCGGATTGGCCAGCGTGGTGCGGGCCTGGCTGAACGGATCGGCGCCGGTCGAGGTGCAGGCGTGTTCGGCGATGTTGCGCACCCGCGTCACCAGCGGCAGCCAGGTCGCCATCGCCACCAGCCAGACGCCGACGTACCAAATGCCGGCGCCGGCCAGCCAGAACAGCATCAGCAAGACGGCGTTGGCCGCGAGGAAGCGCTGGGTGCGCGCCTTGCCGCTGGCGACGAAGCTGTCGTGCTTCGGCGCGCCGCTGTCCGCCGGCGCGAACAGCGCCTTCAACGCCGGCAACCGCTGCTTGACGAACGTTTGCCCGGTGAGATCGCGGATCGCCTTGCGGGCGAAGCTGTCCTTGCTGATCGGGAACGGCGCCGACAGCACCAGATCGGGATCTTCGGGCTGCTGGGTGTATTTGTGATGCTACAGATGATAGCGGCGATACGCCGGCAGATCGGCGCCGACCGGCACCGCGCACAGCCATTGCCCGATCCACTCGTTAAGCTTCGGATTGCGATGCAGGCCGCCATGCGCCGCCTCGTGCATCAGGATGGCGAGGCCGAGCTGCCTGGTGCCGACGATCATCACCGCGATCAGCCAGGTCAGCGGGTTCGGCCAGATCGTCACCAGCGCGACGGCGAGGGCGATACAGCCCCAGGCATGCGCCACCAACCACAGGCCGCGAGCCGAGCTGCGATGCGTCAGCCGCGCCCATTCGTCGGCAGAGAAAATCGTCTTCGGATCGATCCGCGCCACTGCCGGCATCGCCGCCTCCCTGATGTTGTTTTTTGGTAGTGTCGGGGAAGCGGCCGGCAGCGTCAATCGGCGGTGCGCGTGACGATACTGACTTCCGAGGTGAGGGTGCGGTGCACCGGGCACTTGTCGGCGATCTCGATCAGCTTGGCGCGCTGCTCGGCGGAGAGATCGCCCTCGATGCCGATCACCCGTTCGATACGGTCGAGCAGCCCGACCTTGGTTTCGCATTCGACGCAATCCTCGGCGTGGATCTTGGTGTGGCTCAGTGTCACCGTGACGCGATCGAGCGGCAGCTCCTTGCGTTCGGCATAGAGCCGCATCGTCATCGCGGTGCAGGCGCCGAGCGCGGACAGCAGCAGGTCGTACGGCCCCGGACCGCTGTCGCGGCCGCCGACGCTGGCCGGCTCGTCGGCCAGCAGCCGATGCGGTCCGACGCTGATCTGCTGCTGGAACTTGCCGTCGCCGGTCTCCTGCGCGGTGACGAGGCGCGGCACTTCGGGGGCGCCGGCGGTCGGGGCCGGCGGATCGGCATCGATGTAGCGCTGCGCCCATGCGGCGATCACGCTCGCCGCGTAGGTCGCATCACGGCGATCGCTCAGCAGATGGTCGGCATGATCGAGCGAGACGAAGCTCTTCGGATGCCTCGCCGCGAGGAAGATCTTGGTGGCGTTGTCGATGCCGACGGTGTCGTCGGTCGGCGCGTGCAGGATCAGCAGGGCTTTGTGCAGGTTGGCGATCTCGGCCATCAGATTGTGATCGGCGATGTCGTCGAGAAACTCGCGCTTGATCGTGAACGGCCGTCCGGCAAGCGAAACATCGACCTGTCCTTCAGCGCGGATCGTCTCGACCTGACCGGCAAACAGTCCGGTGACGTGCGACGGATCGGACGGCGCCGCAATGGTGGCGACCGCCTTGGCCTCCGGGATCTGCGCCGCGGCCGCCAGCACCGCAGCGCCGCCGAGGCTGTGGCCGATCAGCAGCGACGGCGCCCGATGCGACGACCGCAGATGATCGGCGGCCAGCACGAGGTCGGCGACATTGGACGAAAACGTCGCGTTCTCGAACTCTCCCTCGCTGGCGCCCAATCCGGTGAAGTCGAAGCGAAGGACAGCGATGCCGCGCGCCGCCAGCGCCGCCGAAATGCGCCGTGCCGCGAGGTTGTCCTTGCTGCAGGTGAAGCAATGCGCGAACAGTGCATAGGCGAGCGGCTGCGCATCCGGCAGATCAAGCGCCGCCGCAAGCTGATTCCCGCCGCTGCCTGGAAACTGGAAACGTTCGGTGGGCATTGTGCGTGCTCCTAGTTTCGCGTCATTGCGAGGAGCGAAGCGACGAAGCAATCCACTTCAGTGCACGAGGCTGGATTGCTTCGCTTCGCTCGCAATGACGGGTGGACTCTCTTCGTCACAGATCGTCATTCCGGGTTCGCGCCTGTCGGCGCGCCCCGGAATGACCCGCGCGGCGTCAATCGCTCGAATAGCGCTGCTCTTGCCATGGATCGCCGCGGTTGTGATAGCCGCGGACTTCCCAATAGCCGGGCGCGTCGTCGTCGCGGAATTCGATGGCCTGCAGCCACTTCGCGCTCTTCCAGAAATACAGATGCGGCACGACGAGACGCACCGGGCCGCCGTGCTCCTGATCGAGCGGCGTGCCAGACCAGCTGTGGGCGATCAGCGCATCCGCGGCGGCGAAGTCTTCGATCGTGAGATTAGTGGTGTAGCCGTCGTAGCTGTGCAGCACGACGAAGCGGGCGGCATCGGTCGGCTGGCAGGCGTCGAGCAGCGTTCGTGTCGCGAGCCCCTGCCAGCGATTGTCGTAGCGCGACCAGGTGGTCACGCAATGGATATCGGAGACGATGTCGGCCTGCGGCTGGGCCATGAACTGCGCCCAATCCCAAAACACCAGCTGCGCCACCGAGCCATAGACGTCGAGCCGCCAGCGGTCGCGGCCGATCTGCGGCGTCAGGCCGAGATCGAGCACCGGCCAGTCTTTCACCAGATGCTGGCCCGGCGGCAGCCGTTGCTCATCCGGCCGGACGTGCCGGCCGGTGAGAAATTTGCCTTCTGCCGCCCAGCGCTGCTTGCTGCGGGTGAGTTTAGACTCCGGCGGCAGTTCGGCATCGTCGGACATCGGCAACCTTTCGGGCGTGAACTCAGCTCGGCTTGCCGAACAGCAGCGGCAGGCTGCGCGGGCCCCGGACTGTGCCCTCCGACCAGCGCACTTTTTGTGACGGGTCGAGCCTAAACGAAGCAATCCGCTTCAGCCACTCCTCGATCGCAACCGTCATCTCCATCCGCGCCAGATTGGAACCGACGCAGCGATGGATGCCGAGGCCGAACGCAACATGCGGATTCTCCTTGCGGTCGATCATCACGCGGTCGGCCTCGGGAAACACCGATGGATCGCGGTTAGCGGCGGGGAACGAGAGCAGCACCATGTTGCCCGGCTTCACCGGGCAGCCGGCGATCGAGGTTTCCTTCATCACCTCGCGGGCCATCGTCACCGGCGAGTAGGCGCGCAGGAACTCTTCGATCGCGGTCGGCATCAGCTCCGGCTCGGCCAGCAGCCGCTCACGATCGGCCGGATGCGTGGCGAGATGCCACAGCGCTGCGCCGATCGCGCTCCAGGTGGTGTCGATGCCGGCGATCAGTAGCAGCCGCAGCGAGCCGAGCACATGCGCGTCCGACAGCGGCTGGCCCTTGTCGTCGCGGGCGTTCATCAGCGTGGTGATCAGGTCGTCGGTCGGCCTTTGCTTGCGGTGCTCGATATGGCCGTGGAAGTAGGCGCTCATTTCGAACACCGCCTTCATCAGGATGGCGTCGTCGTTGATGCCGAGTTCGAGGATTTCATGAATCCAGCGGATGAAGATGTCGCTGTCGTCTTCCGGAATGCCGAGCATGTGGCAGATGGTCTTCACCGGAATGTGCTTGGTGTAGGCGGTGGCGGCGTCACAGCCGTCGTCCTCGATGAAGGCATCGATCAGTTCATTGCAGATCGCGCGCACCCGCGGCTCGAGCTTGGCGACCGCATCGGGCGTGAACGGCGGCAACAGCAGTCGCTTGGCTGGTTTGTGCTCGGGCGGATCGGAGGTGATTGGCGGTGCCGGCGGCGGCGATGCCGAGCGGACGTTGCGGACGATGATCCGCCGCGACGAGAAGTGATCGGTGTCGTAGGAGATTTCTTTCACCGCCGCAAACGTGGTCGGCATGTAGCAGCCGAGAAACCGGTCGGTGTGAACCAGCGGACTGGCCGAGCGCAGCTCGTCCCAGATTGGATAAGGGTTTTCGGTCCAGCGCGGATCGGTGTGGTCGAAGTCATTGACCCAGTCGGTGACGGGTGCGCGTTCGCTCATGTCTGGCGTTTCCTCTGCTGAATGTCGGTGCGGTCTTGGCGCCGCTCGAACGGGGAGAAGGCGGAGTGATCAAGCTTCGTCGATGACGATCGCGTTCTCGGGGCAGTTGGACTTGGCCAGCCATGCCTGGTCGATCAGCGCGGTGGGCACCGTGCCGTCGCCGGTTTCGTGGGCATTTCCGTAGTCGTCGAGCTCGAACAATTCAGGAGCCAGCGCCTTGCAGCGCGCATGACCCTGACACTTGTCCTGGTCGACGTGGATTTTCAGCGTCTCGGACGCTCTCAGATGATCGGACATTGGCGTTTCCCTATCGTCCGCCTTTGTCGGCGGATCTATCGGTGTTGCAACACGCCGGAGAGTAGCACAGCCTGTTGCAACCGCCAGTCCCGAGGGCGCCTACAGGCTGGCAGGCGCCGGGCGCGGGTCGATCGGGGTGGTGCTCTTCAGGCCGAGGATATCCTCGAGCAGTGCGGCGCCGGCGAGCAGGCCGGCTTCGTTGCGCGGTTTTGCCACCATCTGCAGGCCGATCGGCAGCCCGGTTGCGGTGAAGCCGCAAGGCAGCGACAGGGCCGGGCAGCACACCAGCGTGATCGCATAGACGATGCCGAGCCATTCGACATAGTTGCCGAAGGTGTGGCCGTTGCATTCGGCGAGGTAGCGCTGCTCGACCGGGAACGGCGCGGTGATCGTTGCCGGGCACAGCAGCAGATCGTAGGTCTTGAAGAACTCGATCGCCCGCGCCGCCATCGCCACCCGCTGCGCCTCGGCCTTGGCGAGATCGTCGACGCTGAGCTTCAGGCCTTGTTCGATATTCCAGATCACTTCGGGCTTGAGCAAATCGCGCTTGGTGCGCAGCAGGTCGGCCTTGCTGATCGCAAAGTCGAACGCGCGCAGTGCCTGGAAGCACTCATGCGCTTCGGACAAATCCGGCTGCGCCTGTTCGACGATCACGCCGGCTTCGGCGAAACGTTCGGCCGCCTTGCGGGTGACGGCGGCGACTTCCGGATCGACCGGCGTGATGCCAAGATCGGGCGAATACGCCACGCGCAGCGGCTTCTGCCGCGACCGCGCTGCAGCGAGGAACGAGGTGGCGGGCGAGGGGATCGATAGTGGGTCGGCGGCGTATTCACCGCTCATCGCGTCGAGCAGCAGCGCGACGTCCTCGACATTGCGGGCCATCGGGCCCTGGACGCCGAGATTGCGGTCGATCTTTGCCGCCGGCGTGTGCGCGACTCGGCCGAAGCTCGGGCGCAAACCGACGATGCCGCAGAAGCTCGCCGGATTGCGCAGCGAGCCGCCCATGTCCGAGCCGTGGGCCAGCCATGCGGTGCCCGACGCAAGGGCCGCCGCGGCGCCGCCGGACGAGCCCGCCGCCGAGCGCGACAGATCCCACGGGTTACGCGTCGCGCCAAACACTTCGTTGAACGTATTGGCGCCGGCGCCGAATTCCGGCGTGTTCGACTTGGCGTACACCACGCCGCCATTGCCTTCGAGATGCTCGACAATCAGGTCGGAGCGCGCCGGGACATTGTCCTTGTAAATCGGCGAGCCCTGGGTGGTGAGCACGCCTGCGACCGCGGTGAGATCCTTGATCGGCACCGGCAGACCCGCCAAAAGACCGCGCTCCGCCGGCGGTCTTTTCATCAGCTCGGCGGCGTGAGCGCGGGCGCGATCGAAGCACAGCGTGGGGAGAGCATTGACGGCGCCGTCGACTTCGGCAATCCGCTCTTCGAGCACGTCGAGAACCTCGATCGGCGTCACCTCGCCGGACTTGAGCTTGTCGACCACTGCACAAGCGGTTTCCTTTACCAGCGCCTGATCTGCCGCCACCCTGTAACTCCCCTGAGTTGATCGCGCGGCGGTATCAGTACATCACCGTCAGCGCTTTTGGACCGGATACCAAGACTAGACGCAATGGGTACCCCGGACCGCTTCACAACCTGCCGGTCCGGGCCTTATATCGCGTCATGGGACTCTTCTCACATAACGACTCGAACGGCCACAACCTGACCGGGTTCTGGCTGCTGTCCCGCAGATTTTGGCTGAGCGGCAAGCCGCGCGTCACGGGCCTGATCGTGGTGCTGATCGGCGTGGTGCTCGCACAACTGCTGGTTCAGTTTTATCTCAATTTGTGGAATCGGCATTTCTTCGATGCGCTCGAACGACGTGATGCCGGCGCCTTGTGGACGCAGACCGGGATATTCGTGATGCTGGCCGCCACGAGCGTGCTGGTCGCGGCGACCTCGGTGTGGGGCCGCATGACCGGGCAGCGCAAATGGCGCGAGTCCATGACATGTGAAATCCTGGCGCGCTGGTCGCGAAAGGACCACAACGTCCCAATCGATGGTACAGATCACGGCGCCGAAAACCCGGAATATCGCCTCGCCGAGGATGTCCGGATCGCCACCGACTCACCGGTCGATCTGATCCTGGCGTTTCTGTCGTCGGTGCTCACGGCGCTGACCTTCTTTAGCGTGCTGTGGAGCGTCGGCGGCAGCATCGACATCAGCGTGTTCGGTCATCGCGCCGAGATCCCGGGTTACCTCGTCGTCGGCGTCGTCGGATATTCCACCCTGATGACCGCGCTGATGCTGTGGTTCGGCCGGCGCATGACCAGCATCAGCGAGCGTCGCAACCAGAACGAAGCGGAATTCCGGGCCGCAGCCGAGGTGATGCGCGGCGGGCGTCCCGCCAGCGAGGCCGACGAGAAGGCCTGGATGGCGAAGCTGGCGCGGCGTCTGCAGGAGGTGCTGCGGTCGTGGCGTGAGTTGTGCTGGCAGCTCGTCGACATGACGCTGGTGTCGCACAGCAACTTTCTGTTCGCGCCGGTCGCCGCGTATTTCCTGTGCTTTCCGAAATATCTCGCCGGCGCGATGACGCTCGGCGAGGTGACGCAGAGCGCGGCGGCGTTCGTTACCGTGCAGGGCGCGGTGAACTGGCTGGTCGACAATTATCAGCGGCTGGCGGACTGGCGCTCGTCCGCGAACCGTGTCGCGGCTCTGCTGGCCGCGATCGATGCGATGCCGGACCGCTCGCCGGCGACGCCAGCCGAGGCGTCGCGCGAATTGGCGTCGTCGTAAGAGCCCTGCCTGCTGGTTCAGGCGCTCGCGCCGCGGGCGTGACGGATCACGTCGGCGAACCAGTTGAACGACGCCTTCGGGATCCGGCGCAGCGTCGCATAGTCGATGTAGATCAGCCCGAAGCGGACGCTGTAGCCGGATTCCCATTCGAAATTGTCGAGCAGCGACCAGACCATGTAGCCGCGGACGTCGGCGCCGGCGGCGACCGCCTGGTCGAGCGCGGTGATGTAGTCGCGCAGGAAGGCGATCCGGCCGGGGTCGATCACCTCGCCGTTGGCGTCGGGTTTCTCGATATTGCTGCCGTAGCCGTTCTCGGTGACGTAGACCGGCTTGCCGTAGCGGCGGCTGATCTCGATCAGCGTATCGCGGAAGGCGTCCGGCTCGATCGTCCAGTCGATCGGCGAGCGCGGAATGCCTTCCGGCTTCGGGCCCCAGCCGAGTCCGACGATCGCGTTCGGATCTGAGTTGATATAGACGGGGCTGTAGTGGTTCAGGCCGAACCAGTCGAGCGGCCGGTGGATGCGCTCCATGTCGCCCGGCTGGATAAACGGCTTGATGGCGTCACGGATCAGGTCGGGGTACTCGCCGCGATATTGCGGATCGGCGAAGGCGCGATTCCAATAGTCGCTGATCAGCTTGGCCTCGGCGACGTCTTCCGGCTTGTCGCTCGACGGGTACACCGGCTGATAGTTGGTGACCAATCCGATCTTGGCGTCGGGGACGGTCTCGCGCAGCATGTCGACGGCGGCGCCGTGCGCCAGATTGACGTGATGAATCCAGCGATGCAGCTTCTCATCTGCGCTGCGGTCGCGCGCGCCGAATGAGCGGCTGAACAGGCTGAAGATTCCGGGCTCGTTGAAGGTCGCGAAGTGCTTCACCCGCTTGCCGTAGCGCTCGCCGATCACCCGGGCATAGTCGGCGAACCAGCCGACGATCTCGCGGTTCATCCAGCCGCCGCGCTCTTCCAGCGCTTGCGGCAGATCCCAGTGATACAGACAGATCCACGGCTCGATGCCGGCAGCTTCCAGCGCGTCGATCAGGCGATCATAGAAGGCGAGGCCGGGCTCGTTGATCGCGCCGGTGCCTTGCGGGAAGATCCGCGGCCAGGCGATCGAAAACCGATACACCTGAATCCCGAGCGCCTTCATCAGCGCGACGTCTTCCTGGTAGCGATGATAGTGATCGCAGGCGACGTCGCCGGTGTCGTTGTTGGCGACGTAGCCGGCGCGGCAGTACACGTCCCAGATGCTCTGGCCGCGGCCGTCTTCGTTGGCGGCGCCTTCGATCTGGAAGCTCGCCGTCGACACGCCCCAGATGAAGTCTTTGCGGATGTGTGACAGCATCGGCAAACCGGGCATGGGCTCAGATGCGGGAGGGGTGAGCGACGAGGCCATGGCGAAATCTCCGATTGCAGGTGTCATTTGATACGCCGCGCCGCTGACGGCGCCGCTTGCGTTGAATCAAACAGCGACGTTGTGACGCCCGTGCGGTTGACGATCGGTTGCGGCGCGGCTGTGGTGAAAGGCCTGCGCGGCAGCACCGTCATGGCTGCGTTGCAGCCGGCGCGGCCGTTGTGGTTCAGGCCGGCCAGCCGGCGCTGAGACCGCCATCGACCGAGAAGATCGCACCGGTGGTGTAGCCGGACCGGTCGGAGGCCAGATAGGCCATCAGGTCGGCGATCTCGCGCGGCTGCGCCGGGCGGCCGAGCGGAAGGTTTTTCTGCAATTCGAGGTAGCGGCTCTCGTCGCCGAGCTCGGCCTTGGCGCGGCCCTTCATCCGCCCCAGATAGCGATCGGTACCGACCGGGCCGGGGTTGATGCCGACGACGCGGATGTTGTCGGCGAGGCTGCGGCTGCCGAGCGCCCGGGTAAACGCCATCAGCGCAGCGTTGCCGGCAGAGCCGCAGATATAACCGGCGTCGAGCCGTTCGCCGGCCGCGCCGATGTCGTTGATGATGACGCCGCCGCCGCGCGCCTTCATCTGCGCGTACACCAAGCGGGTGAGATCGATGAAGCCGAACACCTTCAGATCCCACGCATGGCGCCAGGTCGCATCGTCGATCGCGTCGATCGTGCCGCGCGGAATATCGCCCGCGTTGTTGACCAGGATGTCGATATCCGCCGCCTGAGCGGCGAGCTGCGACAGGTCCGTCTTGTTGCGCAGGTCGGCGACGTGGACTGCGACGCCAACGCCGTGCTGGTCGCGGAGCCGGGCGGCGAGGGCTTCCAGCGCATCCTTGTTGCGGGCGGCTAGCCGCAGGTGACAGCCTTCCTCGGCGAAAGCTTCGGCCGCGGCGGCGCCGATGCCCTTCGACGCGCCGGTGATAAGGACGCGCTTGCCGCGCAGATGCAGGTCCATCGAGTGCCCTTCGGTGAGGTCCGGTTCGGCCGGACGCCGCCGTTACAGATAGCCCTCTCCGGCCTCGGCGGCAAAGCGCGCCGGATCGCCTTCCCAGACGATGCGGGCATGTTCGAGCATATAAACACGGTCCGCGTGCGGCAGCGCGAAGGTGACGTTCTGTTCGCCGAGCAGCACGGTGATCGACGAGGTCTGGCGCAGCTTCTCCAGCGCCTTCGACAGCTGCTCAAGGATCACCGGCGCGAGCCCGAGCGTCGGCTCGTCCAGGATCAGGATCTTCGGCTGCATCATCAGCGCGCGGCCGATCGCCAGCATCTGCTGCTCGCCACCGGATAAGGTCTGGGCGAGCTGGCCATGGCGTTCCCGCAGGATCGGAAACAGATCGAACAGCCATTCGATCTGATTGTCGCGGACGTCGTCGGCGAGGTGATAGCCGCCGAGATCGAGATTTTCGCGCACCGTCATTTCGCCGAACAATTCGCGGGATTCCGGGCACTGCACGATGCCGTCGCGGGCGATCTTGGCCGCCGAGGTGCCGCGCAGGACTTCGCCGCCGCGCTTGATCGCGCCGGTGTAGGGCAGCAGCCCGGAGATGGTGTTGAACAGCGTGGTCTTGCCGGCGCCGTTGAGGCCGACTACCGAGACGAACTCGCCCTCGTGGACGTGGATCGAGACGTTCTCCAGCGCCTGGGCTTTGCCGTAGAACACGTTGACGTTCTCGACCTGCAGCAGCGGCACCTTGTCGTGGAAACTGGTCTCCGGCCGTGCCGAGGTCTCGATCGCGCCACCGAGATACACCCGGCGCACCGTCTCGTTCTTCATCACCTCGCCGGCGGCGCCGGTGCAGATCTCTTCGCCGAGATACATCGCCAGCACGCGGTCGACCAGCGCGGCGACGCTCTTGACGTTGTGGTCCACCAGCAGCACCGCGCGGCCTTCATCGCGGAAGCCGGCGATCAGTTCGGAGAAAGTGCCGACCTCTGCCAGCGTCAGGCCGGCGAACGGCTCGTCGACCAGCACCACCTTGGGATCGCGCGCGATCGCTTTGGCCAATTCGAGGCGGCGCAGGTCGGCGAACGGCAGCGTCGGCGGCTTCCGCCGCATCACCGCGCCGAGGCCGACGCGTTCGGCAATCGCCTCGGCGCGTTCGACCAGCGCGCGATCATGAAACAGCGCCAGCAGGCTGTCCGGCAGCAGCGCCACCATGATGTTTTCCAGCACGGTCTGCCGGTTCAGCGGCCGGGAATGCTGAAACACCATGCCGAAGCCCTTGCGGGCGATCTTGTGCGCCGGCAGGCCGGCGACGTTCTCGCCCTGAAACACGACCTCACCAGAGGTCGGGCGTTCGATCCCCATGATCGATTTCATCGCGGTGGATTTGCCCGACCCGTTCGGTCCGATCAGGCCGAAGATCTCGCCGGCGCGCAGGTCGAACGACAGGTTCTTGACTGCGGTCAGGCCGCCGAACCGTTTGGTCAGACCGCGGACTTCGAGGGTGGGAGCGAAGTTGCTGGAGACGGCGTCCATCAAGTCCTGGCCTCACGCGACATGGCCGCTCCGAGGAAGCCGCCGGGGAAGAACAGCACGACGAGCAGAGCGATCGCCGAGACGATGAAGGTGGCGAGTTCGCCGGTCGGGCGCAGGAATTCGCCGGCGACGATCAGAAACACCGCGCCGAGCGCAGCGCCGATCACGGTGCGTCGCCCGCCGAGCACGGCGGCGACAATCACGTTCACGCCGACTGCGACGTCCACCACCGTGCCGACCGAGGCGGTGCCGAAGTAGAACACCAAGAGCGCGCCGGACAGGCCGGAGAAGAAGGCGCTGACCACGAACGCGAACAGCTTGTGCTTGACAATGTTGAAGCCGAGTGCGCCGGCCTGGACCGGATCCTGGCCCGAGGCCTGCAACACCAGGCCGATCGGCGATTGCGACAGGCCGTAGAGGATCGCGCCGCTCACCGTCATGAAGCCGAGCGCGATCCAGTAATTGGCGCCGGCGTTGATGGTGATGACGTCCGGAATGGTCAGTCCGATCTCACCACCGGTGAGGTCGGCAAACACCACGATGAAGTTCTGCAACATCAGCACCGCGACCAGGGTGGTCAGGCCGAAATACGGCCCGCGCACCCTTAGCGCCGGCAGCGCCAGGATGAAGCCGGCGACCACCGAGGCCATCGCGCCGATGAAAATGCAGAAATACGGCGACAGGCCGTATTGATTGTTGATGATGCCGGCGGTGTAGGCGCCGACGCCGATCAGGAAGGTGGGGCCGAAATTGACCTCGCCGGCGAAGCCGAACAACAGGTCCCAGGCCATCGCGAATACGCCGAAATAAAACGCCACCGTCAGCAGGCCGAGAATGTAGCCCGAGACATAGAGCGGCAGTGTCGAGGCGACTGCGACCACCAGCAGCGCGATCCAGAACAATCGTGACGTGAAGAACCCCATCTCAGCGCCTCCCGAGCAGGCCCTGAGGCCGCAGATACATCACCGTGACCAACAGCAGCAGCGCCGGGATGGTGCGGTAGGCCGGCGAAATCATGTAGGCGGTGAAGGTTTCGAGATAACCGACCACGAAGGCGGCGATCAGCGAGCCGGAGACGCTGCCGAGCCCGCCGAGCACCACGATCGAAAACGCACTCGCGGTCAGCGGTCCGACACTGTAGGACGACACCCCGAGGAACATGCCGAGCAGCACGCCGGCGATGCCGGCGAGCACGCCGTAGATGATCCACACCACGACATAGATGTTGGTGAGTTCGAGCCCGAGCAGGGTGACGCCGCGCGGGTTCATCGATGCTGCCAGCACCGCCTTGCCGATCTTGGTGCGGTTCACCAAGAGCCACAGCAGCGCGATCACCAGGCAGCAAACCACCGCGGTGAAGATCTCGTTGCGCGGGGTGCGGACGCCGAAGATCTCGACCACGCCGTTGACGATCGGCAGCACGGTCTTGGCGTTGTTGGTGAAGAAGTAAGCGATCGCCTCCTGGATCATGATGCCCCACAGCAGGGTGCCGG
Source organism: Rhodopseudomonas sp. P1 (assembly GCF_039642825.1). Lineage (NCBI taxonomy): Bacteria > Pseudomonadati > Pseudomonadota > Alphaproteobacteria > Hyphomicrobiales > Nitrobacteraceae > Rhodopseudomonas > Rhodopseudomonas sp. P1. Next base: position 1,875,192 of record NZ_CP088006.1, read on the forward strand.
TGAGGACGAAGATTTCCTTCTCCTCATTGGCGATCCGCCGCGAGCGCTGGATCGGCTGCACCACCGCGAAATAGGTGAGCAGCGCGATCACCAGCGCGGTGGCGATGCCGATCAGCGCGCCGGCGTAGCTGCCGACGCCGAACGTGCTCGACGCTGCCCAGGCCGCAACCGCGGCGGCGACCATGATGGCGCCATGCGACAGGTTGAGCACGCCGGAGACGCCGAAGATCAACGTGAACCCGGTCGCGCCCAGCGCATACAGCGCGCTGATGGCGAAACCGTCGATCAGGATTTGCAGGGCGAGCATTACGGATTCATGTCCAGTCTGTCTGATCTCACGTTCGTCATTCCGGGACGCGCCTTTTGGCGCGGGCCCGGAATCCATAACCCCAGCGGTGGTTATGGATTCCGGGTTCGCGGGCTGCGCCCGCGCCCCGGAATGACAAACGTGAGGAGGAGGACGTTGATGCAAAAATGCTCCCGGCGTTTCCGTCCGGGAGCATTGGGTTCATCGTCAGTTCGCGGCAGCCTTGATGAAGGCCGGGAACTTGATCTTGGCTTTGGCCACTTCCGGCGGCCACACCGCGACCTGCTTGCCGTCCTGCCATTGCAGCATCAGACCGGTGAGCAGGCCCTTGCCGTATTTCAGGCCGTGGGTGAACGGCTCGTCCTTGCCGTAGAACTGGACGCGGCCGATCGTGCCTTCGTAATCGGTCTTTTCCAGCGCCTCGACCAGCTTCTCGCCGTCGGTGGAGCCGGCGCGCTTCACCGCTTCGGCGATGTAATAGACCTCGTCATAGGCGGTGTAACCGGCGTAGGACGGATAGTTGCCGTACTTCTTCTTGAAGTTCTCGGCGAACGGCACCGACTTCGACGTCACCGCGACGCCGGGGCCCGACACGCCCTGATACAGCACGCCGTCGGACGCGTTGTTGGTGTCCTTGCCGAAGGTTTCGTTGGTGGCCTGCGAGGCGATGCCGAACATCGGGATCGGCACCTGCTGGTTCTTCCACTGCACCGTCGGCTGGACGCCGACATGCGAGATGCCGGTGATGATCACGTCCGGCTTCGAGCCTTCGATCTTATTGAAGATCGGCGTGAAATCCGTGGTGTCGGGCGAGAACCGGATGTGGTCGAGCACCTTGAGCCCAACCTTTGGCAGGCACTCCTGGTAGCCGACGTCGAGCGGCTTGGTCCAGGCGGCGTCCTCGCTCATGATCACGGCGGTCTTCATCTGCCGGGCGTCGACCAGCAGATCCTTCGCGGCATCGCACACCGACTGGGCAAGTTCGCCCGAGGTCAGATAGCCGTGGAAGGTGTATTTGTTCTTTTCGTAGTCCTTGTTGACCGCCTTGGTGATCTCGTTCGACGCGGCGCCAGGCGTCACGAACGGCGTTTTGAGTCGAGACGCCCAGGGCATCAGAGCCAGCACAACTTCCGAGATGTAGCTGGCGATCACCGCGTTGACCTTGTCTTCATTCACGGCGCGCTGGAAGGCGCGCACTGAATCGGCGGACGAAGAGTGGTTGTCGTAGCTGACGATCTCGATCTTGCGGCCGTCGATGCCGCCTTTGGCGTTGATTTCTTCAGCGGCGAGCTGCGCGGCCTGCGGAATCGACGCGCCGGCGATCGCCTGCGCTTCGGCGATCACGCCGATCTTGATCGGGTCGGCTGCGAGTGCCGACGAAGCACCGAATCCGAGCGCAGTCGCGGCGACCATAGCGCGCATCGACCACGAACGGACATTCGAGGGGGCTGGAGACATGGCGTTTCCTCTTTATTGTCTTTGTTTGGTGGCGCGTTGGCCGGCGGCTTGTTGATCAGCCACGAAAAGTGTAGCGCGCGTTTTGTCGCAGGCAAGCACAATGCTTTCGCATTCACGCGGATTCGCTATGTGCAGCGCAGCGTTGAACGCCAACGTACTTTGGGCCAGATGAAACCGCGCCACGCGCGACACAAAGGGGAACCGAGTTGAATCAGAGCAAGGATCAGTATCGCATCGCCGTGATCGCAGGCGACGGCATCGGCAAGGAAGTGATGCCGGAAGGACTGCGCGTGCTCGAAGCGACCGCGAAGAAGCATCGGGTCAAACTGGCGTTCGACCATTTCGATTTCGCCAGCTACGATTATTACGAAAAGCACGGCCAGATGATGCCGGACGACTGGAAGGAGAAGATCGGCGGGCATGACGCGATCTTCTTCGGTGCCGTCGGCTGGCCGGCGAAGATTCCGGACCACATTTCGCTGTGGGGCTCGCTGATCAAGTTCCGCCGCGAGTTCGATCAGTACGTCAACCTGCGTCCCGTGCGGCTGATGCCCGGGGTGCCGTCGCCGCTCGCCGGCCGCAAGCCGGGAGATATCGATTTCTGGGTGGTGCGCGAGAACACCGAGGGCGAATACTCCTCGGTCGGCGGGCGGATGTTCCCGGACACCGAGCGTGAGTTCGTCACCCAGCAGTCGGTGATGACCCGTGTCGGCGTCGACCGCATTCTGAAGTTCGCGTTCGAGCTGGCACAGTCGCGGCCGAAGCGGCATCTCACCTCGGCGACCAAGTCGAACGGCATCTCGATCACGATGCCGTATTGGGACGAGCGGGTCGAAGCGGTGGCCAAGAGCTACCCGGAGGTGAAGTGGGACAAGTACCACATCGACATCCTCACGGCGCACTTCGTGCTGCATCCGGACTGGTTCGACGTGGTGGTGGGCTCCAATTTGTTCGGCGACATCCTGTCCGACCTCGGCCCGGCCTGCACCGGCACGATCGGAATTGCCCCGTCGGGTAACATCAATCCGGAAGGCGACTTCCCGAGCGTGTTCGAGCCGGTGCATGGCTCGGCGCCGGACATCGCCGGCCAAGGCATCGCCAATCCGATCGGGATGATCTGGTCGGGCGCGATGATGCTGGAGCACCTCGGCGAGAAGCAGGCGGCGGATTCGATCGTCAAGGCGATCGAACGCACCTTGGAGGAGCGCACGCTCCGCACCCGTGATCTCGGCGGTCAGGCCGACACCTCGGCCTGCGGTAAGGGCGTGGCCGAGATGGTGGAGTAAGCGCTCCGCTGGGAAGCACGCAGAAGCCGGCGTCAGCGGGTCGGTGACGCCCCTGCTGCGCTGGCCCGGACCAGCGTCATCGGCTTGCGGACGCGGCGCCGCTGCCGGATCTGCGGCGGCTGCCGGAGCGGGCGGCGCGGCTTCAGCGCGATCGCGTAGCCGGGCTTGCGGCTCGGCAGCGGCGGAAGCGGACGAACCCGATTGTGGGTCGTTTTACGCTGCTGACGCTTGCTTGCCGCCTTACGGGCGCCGCGTGCAACGGGCCGGCGGTTTTGCGAGGGCCGCGGCTTGGTGACCTCCCGCGGCCGCGGCGCGACGATGCGGGTCGACGTCCGCAGCAGGAGTGGGGCCGGCTCAGCTACGGGCTGAACCGGCGTCACGGCCGGAGCCAGCACTGCCGAGCTCTGCGTGTTGTTGGGCGGCGGAAGCGGAGTATTGCGGTTTGCGTGTGCCGAGACGTCTGCGCCGGCATCGTGAATCCGCACCACGCGTCGCGGCGGCGTGGGGCCGTCGCGGTGGATGCTGAACGCGAGATAGGCGGCAATTAGGACAGCCACGAGCAAGGTGATCGGCGCGCCGACCATCAGCGTACTGGCCATCACGATCATCGCGACCGCAGCCGCCTTCAACAGCTTGTCGCTGTCGTCGAACAGTCGCTCGAGCCACTGCCATTTGCTGCGGGTCCAGATCGGCGGATCGAACCGAACGCCGAACGAGGCGCGTGCCTGGGCGAAGCCCAGTTCTCGCGCGGAGAGCAAGTACCACGTAACAAAGAAAGCCAGCAGGAATGCCAGCGTGCCGACGAGGCCGGCGGCAGAACCGATGATGATGACCACAGCGAGGGCGAAGATCGCGTACCAATCCTTCATGGGAATGACTCCGTGCGATTCGTAAGTATCGCACAGACTTAGTTCGCGTGCCGTTGATTCGGATCAGGCAGAGGCGCCGGCTCTCGCGGAAGCGGGCCGCCCATCCCTGCATTCTGCGGTAATTAATTGCCGCTGTTAGGACCTAGCTGGCGGCCGCGATCCGCCGGCAATGCGCGCGCGCCGCTGCGATGAGGTTGTCGCTCGCCTCCGGGGTACGGAAGGCCGAATGCGCCGAGAGCGTGACGTTGGGCAGGTCGGTGAGGGGATGGTCGGCGGGCAGCGGCTCGATGTCGAACACGTCGAGCGCGGCATGGCGGAGGTGTCCGGAGCGCAGCGCGTCGATCATCGCGGCCTCATCGACGAGGGCGCCGCGCGCGGTGTTGACCAGGATTGCGCCCGGCCGCATCGCGGCGATCCGCTGGCGCGACAGGAACCCGCGGGTCTCGTCATTGAGCAACAGATGCATCGAAACGACGTGGCTGTCGCGCAGCAGGGTGTCGAGATCGACGAAGCTGACGCCGTCGATCTGCTTCGTGCTCCTGTTCCAGGCGATCACCTTCATGCCCGAGCCGTAAGCGATCCGCGCTACTTCGGCGCCGATGCCGCCGAAGCCGATCAGGCCGAGGGTCTTGCCGGTGAGCTGCATGCCGTCCTCACGCAGCCATTGCCCGTGCCGCATCTCGCGATCCATGATCGCAAGATTACGGGCCGCCGCCCACATCAGCGCGATGGTCCCTTCTGCAACCGCAGTGTCGCCGTAGCCGCGGATGAGGTGAACCTCGATGCCGAGCTCGGCGAGCTCTTCGACGTTCATGTAGCTCCGGGCGCCGGTGCCGAGAAACACCACGTGCTTCAGCCCGGTGCAGCGCCGTGCGATTTCGGTCGGCAGATAGGTGTGGTCGATCATCGCGATGGCGCCGCCGGCCAGCACATCCGGCAATTGCTCGGGTGTGACGTCCGGGTCGCGGTGGATCTTCACTGGTGGATCGCCGGGCGTCGCCATGCGCTCCATCAGCTCGGCAAGCGTATCGCTGGCGTCGACGAACACCGCGTGCATTGTGATCTCCCCCCGAAATCTGCTGGTGTTGCCGGCGATTACTTGGCGACGCCGGCGAGCGACAGCACGGTGTGCAGCAGCACGTTGGCACCGGCTGCACAGTCGGGCTGGGTCGCGTCTTCGAGTTCGTTGTGGCTGATGCCGTCCTTGCACGGGACAAAGATCATCGCGGTCGGAATTCGAGTGTTGAGGTTGCAGGCATCGTGGCCGGCGCCGGAGGTGATGCGGCGGTTCTGATAGCCGAGGGCGTTGGCGGCGTTCTCGACGCTGCCGACCAGGGCAGGATCGAAGTGCGTCGGCTCCTTGCGCCACACCAGATCGAGCGCGACCTCGACCTTGCGCCGGGGCGCGATCTCGGCAACCGCAGCGCGCAGCCGCTGGTCGAGCTGATCCATGATCGCCGCATCGGCGCTACGCATGTCGATGGTGAAGGCGATCTCGCCGGGAATGACGTTGCGCGACGGTGAGGCGATCACCGCTTCGCCGACGGTGCCGACGGCATTGGGGCCGAGCTCGGTTGCGATCTTTTCGACCGCCAGCACGATCTCCGACAGCGTCGCCAGCGCATCGCGGCGCAGATGCATCGGCGTCGATCCGGCATGGCTTTCGAAGCCGGTGATCTTGCCGTCGTACCACAGCACGCCCTGGCCGTGATCGACCACGCCGATGGTCTTGCCTTCCGCTTCCAGGATCGGGCCCTGCTCGATGTGCAGTTCGATGAATCCGGTAAACGGCTGGGCGCCGACCGGCTTGTCGCCGCGATAGCCGATGCCGTCGAGTGCTTCGGCGACGCTGATGCCGGCTGCATCCTTACGCGACAGCACGTCCTCGACCGTGAAGTCGCCGACGAACGCCGCCGAGCCCATCATTGCCGGGGCGAACCGCGAGCCTTCTTCGTTGGTCCAGTTGGTGATGCACAGCGGCAGTTCGGTCTCGATGCCGGCGTCGTTGAGCGTCCGGATCACTTCGAGGGCAGCGAGGGTACCGAGGATGCCGTCAAACTTGCCGCCGGTCGGCTGAGTATCGAGATGTGAGCCGAGGCCGATCGGCGGCTTGGTCATGTCGCGGCCCTTGCGCAGCGCGAACATGTTGCCGAGGGAATCGATGCTGACCTCAAGCCCTGCCTGCTCGCACGCCTGGCGAAACCAGTCGCGCACCTGCTTGTCTTCCGCCGACAGCGTCAGCCGCTTGACGCCGCCCTTTGGAGTGCCGCCGAACTGCGCGGTGCCGAGGATGGTGTCCCACAGCCGCGAGGAATCGATCTGCAGGTTCGAGGCAGTCTTGGTCATAGTCACTCCGGAAAGTCAGCGCGGACGCGCGAGGCAGAACGAAAGTGTGTCAAGCCGGCTGGGCGCGCGTCAACCAATCGCCGGTTCAACGACGTGGGCAATATCGCGGAGCTGCATTGCAGGATCGGGCATGAAGCCGCCGGTGTGTGCGATCTCGGCTGCGAGCTCGGCAACGCGCTCGATCGCCACCGTGTCGGGCGAAGCGAGCCAGCTGGCGGAGAACCGCAGCGGCGAGATCTTCAGGTTGGTCTGCAACAGCTGCAGCCGGCCTTCGGCGAGTTCGTTCTCCACAATCGCGGTCGGGATCACCGCGATGCCGAGGCCTTCGATCGCCATGTGGATCACCGTGCCAAGCGACGCCGACGCATGCAGGCGGATCGGCGGCAGCTCCGGCTTATTGAACAGCGAGCGCACGATCTCATAAGGCTGCGTCTTGCGCGGGAAGGTGATGATCGGAAATTTCGCCAGATCCCCTACAGTCAGCGGACCGTTGCCGAGGCCGAGGGACGGGCTGGCGAGGAAGCCGATCGGATATTCGCACAACACCCGGCTGCGCACGGTCGAGGCCGTCATCGGGCCGAGCAGGAACGCCAGCTCGATCTCCTGTGCGAGCAGCCGCGCGCGCAGGTTGGGCGTGATGTCGACTTCGATTTCCAGCGACAGATTGGGATAGACCCGGTTCACCTGTTCGATCAGCCGCGGCAGCCAGGTGTGGACGATCGTTTCGGCGACGCCCAGCCGCAGCACGCCGCGCATACTCGACTGATCGCTCACCGCCGCCATCATCTCGGTCCGCAGCCGGATCAGCTTTTCGGCATACAGCATCAATTGCCGGCCGCTCGGCGTCGGTGAGGCGACCCGGTGGTCGCGCTGTAGCAGCCTGACCCCGAGCTCCCGCTCCAGTTGCGCGATCCGCTGCGAGATCGCCGGCTGGGTTGTGTTCAGCTTCTGCGCTGCGCCGCGGAAGCTGCCGAGCGTGACGACCCAGATGAATGTTTCGAGCGCTTTGAAGTCCACCATCGGTCGACTCCTTTGGTCGATAAGACAGGTTTATTGTTTCCGATCAGAAACAAAGATTAGACATTATACTAGGCTTCCGCTCCTCTACTGTCGAGAGACTAGGCAGGACGAGCGAATGACTGTTTTTGCGGCAGAGCAACAGTTCCACGACGCCGAAAGGCCGCTTCCTTCCCATCAGGCCCGGCTTGCCTGCCGCGCCGGACTCGCCGAAACGACGGCCGGTGTGGCGCCCGGTTTCGTCCAGGGCAACTTGGCGATCCTGCCGGAAAAATACGCCGCCGCCTTCCACCGCTTCTGTCAGCTTAACCCAAAGCCGTGCCCGATCGTCGGTATGTCTGACGTCGGCAACCCGATGATTCCATCGCTCGGAATCGACCTCGACATCCGCACCGACCTGCCGCGCTACCGGGTCTGGCGGGATGGCGAGCTGGCCGAAGAGCCGACCGACATTCTTGCGCAGTGGCGTGACGACCTGGTCGCCTTCGTGATCGGCTGCTCGTTCTCGTTCGAAGAGGCGCTGCTCGCGGACGACATTCCGATCCGCCACATCGAGGAGAAGGTGCGGGTGCCGATGTATCGCACCAACATCCCGTGCGCGCCGGCCGGTCCGTTCTCCGGGCCGATGGTGGTGTCGATGCGGCCGCTGAAGCCGAAGGACGCGATCCGGGCGATCCAGATTACCTCGCGCTTTCCCTCCGTTCACGGCGCTCCGGTGCATATCGGATTGCCGCAGTCGATCGGGATCGCAGACATCGCTAAGCCGGACTATGGCGACCCGGTGCCAATCGGCTCCGACGAATTACCAGTGTTTTGGGCCTGCGGTGTCACTCCCCAGGCGGTGATTGCCGCCGCTAAAGTCCCGTTCGCCATTACCCACGCGCCCGGATTGATGCTTGTCACCGACCTGAAGAACAAGCACCTTGCCGTGCTGTAACGCCGAACCGAACCTCTGACCGCTTCACTCCCAACGCTGGTAGCAAAGGAAGACGTCATGAAGATCAATCGCCGTAACCTCGTTCTCGGCGGCGCGGCCAGCGCCGCTTTGCTGCCGTTCGCGACGGCACGGGCCGAGACCAAGGAAGTCGTCATCGGTGTGATCTATCCGTTGTCGGGATCGAGCGCCCAGATCGGCGTTGACGCGCAGAAGGCGTTCCAGACCGCCGCCGAACTGATCAACAACAAGTACGATTTCGATCTGCCGCTGGCGCGCGGCGAGGGCCTTCCGGGCCTTGGCGGTGCCAAGGTTCGACTGGTGTTTGCCGACCATCAGGCCGATCCGCAGAAGGGCCGCGCCGAAGCCGAGCGGCTGATCACTCAGGAGAAGGTCTGCGCCATCGTCGGCACTTACCAGAGCGCCGTGGCGGTCACCGTCAGCCAGGTGTGCGAGCGCTATCAGGTCCCATTCCTGTCGGCCGACAACTCCTCGCCGAGCCTGCATCGCCGTGGCCTGAAGTATTATTTCCGGCCGGCTCCGCACGACGAGATGTTCTCGCAGGCGATGTTCGATTTCTTCGATGCGCTGAAGAAGAAGGGCCAGAAGATCGAGACCCTGGCGCTGTTCCACGAAGACACCATCTTCGGCACCGACTCGTCGAACGCGCAGCTCAAGCTGGCGCAGGAGCGTGGCTACAAGATCGCGGCGGACATCAAGTATCGCGCCAACTCGCCGTCGCTCACCGCCGAGGTGCAGCAGCTCAAGGCCGCGGACGCCGACGTGCTGATGCCGTCGAGCTACACCACCGACGGCATTCTGTTGATCCGCACCATGGGTGAGCTCGGCTACAAGGCCAAAAACATCGTGGCGCAGGACGCCGGCTTCTCCGAGAAGGCGCTGTATGACGCGGTCGGTGACAAGATTCCGGGCGTGATCTCGCGCGGCTCGTTCTCGATCGACCTTGCGCAGAAGCGGCCGATGGTCGGCAAGATCAACGACATGTACAAGGAGAAGTCCGGCAAGGACTTCAACGACTACTCGTCGCGGCAGTTCATGGGCCTGATCGTGATGGCCGACGCCATCAACCGCGCCAAATCGACCGACGGCGAGAAGATCCGCGACGCGCTGGCCGCCACCGACATGCCGGGCGAGCAGACCATCATGCCGTGGAGCCGCGTCAAGTTCGACGAGACCGGCCAGAACACCTTCGCCGACCCGGTGCTGCTGCAATATGTCGGTGGCAAGTTCGTCACCATCTTCCCCACTCAGGCCGCGGTCGCCGACGCGATCTGGCCGATGCCGTAACGCAAGAGTTGAAACGGGCGCACCTTGGTGCGCCCGTTTGTGCGAGGAGCCTAGCGACGACGCAATCCAGCGCTGGGCTCCTGTTTTGGATTGCTTCGCTTCGCTCGCAATGACGGAGAGAGGACTTTGACCACCGCGACGATCATCCAGTCTCTCGCCAGCGGTCTGCTGATGGGACTTCTGTACGGCTTGGTCGCGGTCGGCCTGGCTCTGATCTTCGGCCTGATGGACGTCACCAACTTCGCCCACGGCGAATTCCTGATGTTGGCGATGTACATCACCTTCTTCCTGTTCGCGTTCTTCGCGATCGATCCGATCCTCGCCGCTCCACTCGTTGGGGCGGCGATGTTCATATTCGGCGCGGTGATCTACCTATTGGTCGTCAGATTTGCGATGAGAGCCAGAGCCAATATCGGCATGGTGCAGATCTTCACGACCTTCGGCCTCGCGATCCTGATGCGCGGCCTGGCGCAGTACTTCTTCACCCCCGACTATCGCAGCATCAACGTCTCCTGGCTCGGCGGCAAGACGCTGGAGATCGGCGGCGTGTTTCTGCCGGTGCCGCAGCTGGTCGGCGCACTGGTGTCGATTGCCGCGTTCGGCGCGCTGTACTTCTTTATGAAGAAGACCGACTTTGGCCGAGCTTTGGAAGCGACCCGCGAGGACGCCGGCGCGGTGGCGCTGGTCGGCATCGACAAGAATAAGGTGTTCGCCTTGGGCTGGGGGCTGGGTTCAGCCCTGATCGGGCTCGCCGGCGCCGTGATGGCGATCTTCTTCTACATCTATCCCGATGTCGGCGCCTCGTTCGCGCTGATCGCCTACGTCACGGTGGCACTCGGGGGCTTCGGCAGCGTGTTCGGCGCCTTTGCCGGCGGCATCATCGTCGGTCTGGTCGAGGCGACCACCGCGATGATCCTGCCGCCGTCGCTGAAGTCGATCGGGATCTACGCCGTTTATCTGCTGGTTGTGTTCATTCGGCCGCGTGGCCTGTTCGGATCGATCTGATGGACGAGGCTTATCTCAAACGCCGCCGCCGCGACCTGATCGTCGCCGCTCTGCTCGCCGCCGCCGCCGCTTGCGCGCCGCTGTTCATCAAGGACGTCTACGTCCAGAACATCATGGTGCTGACCCTGATGTATGCGGCCTTATCGCAAGGCTGGAACATCCTGGGCGGCTATTGCGGTCAGATCTCGCTCGGCCACGCGCTGTATTTCGGCCTCGGTGCCTACACGACGGCACTGCTGTTCACCAAGCTCGGCGTGCTGCCCTGGTTCGGCATGATCGGCGGCGGCATTATCTCCTCGGTGATCGCGCTGGCGCTCGGCTATCCGACCTTCCGGCTGCGCGGGCACTATTTTGTCATCGCCACGATCGTGATCGCCGAGATCGGCTTCCTGTTGTTCCACAATTGGGATTGGGCCGGTGCGGCGCTCGGCATCGACATCCCGGTGCGCGGCGACAGCTGGGCCAAATTCCAGTTCACCCGCAGCAAGCTGCCTTACTATTACTTCGCTCTTGTGTTCTGCTGCCTCGCCTGGCTGATCACCTGGTGGCTGGAAGACTCGAAGTGGGGCTACTGGTGGCGCGCCGTGAAGGACAATCCGGATGCCGCCGAAAGCCTCGGCGTGGTGGTGTTCAACTCCAAGATGGGCGCCGCCGCGGTGTCGGCGTTCCTCACTGCGGTGGGCGGCAGCTTCTACGCGATGTTCGTGTCCTACATCGATCCTGAAAGCGTGATGACCTTCCAGTTCTCGCTGCTGATGGCGCTGCCCGCCGTTCTCGGTGGCATCGGCACGCTGTGGGGGCCGGTGCTCGGCGCTGCGATCCTGATTCCGCTGACCGAGCTGACGCGGTCGTTCGTCGGTGGCTCGGGACGCGGCGTCGACCTGATCCTGTACGGCAGCGTGATCGTGGTGATCGCGCTGGCGCGGCCGGAAGGCTTGATCGGGCTGTTCTCCCGCCGTCCGACTTCCAAGGGAGTGCCGCAATGAGCGAGACACTTCTGGAGACCCGCGGCGTCTGGCAGCGCTTCGGTGGCCTCGTCGCCAACAGCGACGTCTCAATCAAGGTCGGACGCGGCGAGATCGTGGGCCTAATCGGCCCGAACGGCGCCGGCAAGTCGACGCTGTTCAACCTAATCGCCGGCGTGCTGCCGCCGACCCAAGGCTCGATCATCTTCGACGGCGAGGATGTCACCAAATTGCCGGCCACCGCGCGCTGCGCCCGAGGGATCGGCCGGACCTTCCAGGTGGTGAAGAGCTTCGAGTCGATGACGGTGATCGACAACGTCATCGTCGGCGCGTTGATCCGTACCACCGTGATGCGCGAAGCGCGGCGCAAGGCGCATGAGGTGCTGAAGTTCTGCGGCCTGGATGCGCGAGCCGACGTGCTCGCCAGCCAGCTGATCCCGTCGGAAAAGCGCCGGCTCGAGGTCGCCCGCGCGCTTGCCACCGAGCCGAAGCTGTTGCTGCTCGACGAGGTGCTTACCGGCCTGACGCCCACCGAGGCGGAGAAGGGCGTCGAACTGGTGCGCCGCGTCCGCGACGCCGGCGTCACGGTGCTGATGGTCGAGCACGTCATGGAAATCGTCATGCCGCTGGTCGACCGTGCCATCGTTCTCGACCTCGGCAAGGTGCTCACCGAAGGCAAGCCGGCCGACGTGGTGCGCGACCCGAAAGTCATCACTGCTTATCTTGGGGATCGTCATGCTGTCGGTGCGTGAGGTCACCACCGCCTATAAGGGGCTGGTCGCGATTTCGAACGTTTCGATCGAGGTCGAGAAGGGAGAGATCGTTTGCGTCGCCGGCGCCAACGGCGCAGGTAAATCGACGCTGCTGAAATCGATCGCCGGCGCCGAGCGGATCCGCTCCGGCCAAGTGCTGTTCGACGGCGAGCGGCTCGACGGCGTCCCGCAGCATTTGATCACCAAGCGCGGCGTTGCCTATGTGCCGGAGAACCGCCGGCTGTTTCCGCGCCTCTCGGTGCACGATAATCTGCGGCTCGGAAGCTATCTCTACCGCGGTGAAGCCGACCGTGAGAAGCCGCTGGAATTCGTATTCAGCCTGTTTCCCCGGCTGCAGGAGCGGCTTGAGCAGCGTGCCGAGACATTAAGCGGCGGCGAGCAGCAGATGCTGGCGATCGGCCGCGCGCTGATGACACGGCCGCGCCTGTTGATGCTCGACGAGCCGTCGCAGGGCATCATGCCCAAGCTGGTCAGCGAGATCTTCCAGTCGGTGAAGAAGATCCGCGACGCCGGCATGACCGTGCTGATCGTCGAGCAGCGCATGGCCGAATGCCTCGAAATCGCCGACCGCGCCTACATTCTACAGACCGGTCGCGTCCTGATGCAGGGCAAGGCCGCTGAGCTGATGGATAACCCGGACGTCCGGAAGGCGTATCTGGGGCTCTAGAGGCCGGTTCTCAGCAGGCGGCTGTTCTGCTAGACTAAGGATATGAGCAGCGTCGAAGACATCGAGAGGGCTGTAGAGCAGCTGTCCGTCGAACAGCTGGCGCGGTTTCGTGCCTGGTTCGCCGAATACGATGCGGCCCGTTTTGATGAGCGCATCGAACGGGACGCCAGTGCCGGAAAACTGGACGAGCTTGCTGCCGAAGCTTTGGCAGAGCATCGTCATGGTCGCTCGCGCGAGCTGTGAGGCATCTGGCGAGCTCCAAATTTTGGGCCACCTATCGCGCGCTTCCGCAACCGGTCCGCGCGCTCGCCGATAAGAACTTCGCACTGCTGAAGGCCGATCCGGACCATCCCTCGCTGCACTTCAAGCGGGTAGGCCAGTTCTTCTCCGTCCGAGTTGGACTCCGCTATCGTGCCCTTGCGCTTCCTGTGGACGAGGGGATGCTGTGGTTCTGGATCGGCACACACGCAGACTATGACTCGCTCCTGAAGTGATAATGCGCCATGCCCCGCTTCGCCGCCAATCTCAGTTTGCTGTTCACCGAATACGCTTTCCTCGATCGCTTCGAGGCGGCTGCCAAAGCCGGCTTCACGGCCGTGGAGTTTCTGTTTCCGTATGAGCACGACCCGGATGCCATCGGCGAGCAGTTGCGCCGCTTCGAGCTGACTCAAGCAGTGTTCAACCTGCCGCCGGGTGATTGGGCTGCCGGCGAGAAGGGCTTTGGGGTGCTGCCCGACAGGTTCGACGAACTTCAGCGTAGCCTGCACACCGCGCTGCCTTATGCGCTCGCGACCGGGGTGAAGCGGCTGCATCTGCTCGCCGGCAATGCCGACCGCCGCGACGGCGCGGCCGCGCTGGCGTTTCGGCGGTCGCTGGCGGTCGCGGCGCACTTCTTTGCGCCGCACGGCATCGACGTGCTGATCGAGCCGCTGAATCATCGGGATGCGCCGGGTTACTTCCTCGACGATGTCGACCATGCTCACGCGCTTGTCTGTGAGATGGCCATTCCCAATCTGAAGCTGCAGTTCGACGTCTATCACTGCCAGATCCTGCACGGCGACGTCACCACGCGGCTGCGTGCGATGCTGCCGGTCATCGGTCATATTCAGGTCGCCAGCGTGCCGTCCCGGCATGAGCCGGACGACGAGGAGCTGAACTACCCCTTTCTGTTCGCCGAGCTCGATCGGCTCGGTTACGCCGGCTTCGTCGGCGCCGAATATCGGCCGCGCGGCAAGACCGAGGATGGCCTCGGCTGGTTCAAGCCGTAGCGCGCCGGAACCTGACGGCACCGCCAGCGCACGTCGGTTTGCTGCACTGCAATCAATCTGTCGTGACTGCTCGGCTGAAACCCCTCAACAGTGAGCGACCCCGCGGTTTGTCGCGTTGCTGCGGGCTGCGCGACGCTTGGCTAATTGCGCGGCTTTCGATAAATCAACAGAAAGGCCCCGCCGGGCAGGCGGCCTTTCCGTAACAAGAAGACCGGGACGACCCGACGAATGATCGCGCTGGTCCGCATCGCACTGAGCCGGCCCTACACGTTCGTGGTGTTGGCGCTTCTGCTGCTGATCGTCGGTCCGCTGGCGGCGCTGCGCACGCCGACCGACATTTTCCCTGAAATTCGTATCCCGGTTATCGGTGTCGTCTGGCAGTACACCGGCCTGCCGCCGGATCAGATGGCCGGACGTATCACGACGCCGTTTCAGCGCGCGCTCACCACTACGGTGAACGACATCGAGCACATCGTGGCGAACTCCTATGGCGGGTTCGGTATCGTCAAGATCTTCTTCCAGCCCAATGTCGACATCCGCACCGCGAATGCGCAGGTCACTGCGATCTCGCAGACGCTGCTCAAGCAGATGCCGCCCGGCGCCACGCCGCCGTTGATCCTGAACTACTCCGCCTCCACCGTGCCGATCCTGCAGTTGGCGCTGTCGGGCGAGGGGATGACGGAACAGAGCCTTGCCGACCTCGCGATCAATCAGCTCCGCACCCCGCTGGTGACCGTGCCCGGCGCGGCGATCCCATGGCCGTTCGGCGGCAAGCAGCGCCAGATCCAGATCGACCTCGATCCCAGCGCCCTGCAGGCGCGGGGACTGTCGGGGCAGGACGTCGCCAACGCGCTTGCCGCGCAGAATCTGATCACCCCGGTCGGCACCCAGAAGATCGGCGAGTTCGAATACATCATTCAGCTCAACAACTCGCCGCTGAAGATCGAGGAACTCGGCAATCTGCCGATCAAGGCGGTCGGCGGCGCGATGGTCTACATCCGCGACGTCGCCTCGGTGCGCGACGGCAACCCGCCACAGACCAACATCGTGCATGTCGACGGAAACCGCTCGGTGCTGATGATGGTGCTGAAGGCCGGCGCGGTGTCGACGCTCGATATCATTGCCGGCATCAAGCAGAAGATCGTCGACGTCAAAGATGCCATGCCGGAGTCGCTGAAGATCGCGCTGATCGGCGACCAGTCGGTGTTCGTCCGCGGCGCCATCACCGGCGTCGCCGTCGAGGGCGTGATCGCGGCGCTGCTGACCAGCGTGATGATCCTCTTGTTCCTAGGCAGCTGGCGATCGACCATCATCATCGCTGTGTCGATCCCGCTGTCGGTGCTCGGTGCCATCATCTGCCTGTCGGCGATCGGCGAGACGCTGAACATCATGACGCTCGGCGGCCTCGCGCTCGCGGTCGGCATCCTGGTCGACGACGCCACGGTGACGATCGAGAACATCAATTGGCACCTGGAGCAGGGCAAGGAGGTCGAGCCCGCGATCCTTGACGGCGCCAATCAGATCGTGACGCCGGCGTTCGTCTCGCTGCTGTGCATCTGCATCGTGTTCGTACCGATGTTCTTCCTGCAGGGCGTCGCTCGCTATCTGTTCGTGCCGATGGCCGAAGCGGTGATGTTCGCGATGGCCTGGTCATTTCTGCTGTCGCGTACGCTGGTGCCGACGATGGCCAAGTATTTGCTGAAGCCGCACGTCCATCACGACAGTCTCTCGGGCCGGAAGCCGTCGCGCAATCCGCTGGTGCGCTTTCAGCAGGCGTTCGAAGGCGTGTTCGCCAGGTTCCGTCACGGCTATGGCGATCTGCTGACGCTGGCGATGGGGCATCGCCGGGTGTTCGTCGCCGGCTTCCTCGGCGTGGTCGCGCTGTCGTTCGCGCTGGTGCCGTATCTCGGCCGCAACTTCTTTCCCTCGGTCGATGCCGGACAGATTCTGATGCATGTCCGCACCCAGGTCGGGACCCGGATCGAGGAGACCGCCAATCAGCTCGCCGAGGTGCAGAAGGCGGTCCGCAAGATCATTCCGCCGGATCAGATCGAGACCCTGACCGACAACATCGGCATGCCGACCTCGGGCATCAACCTCACCTACAACAACACCGGCGTGATCGGCACCCAAGATGCAGACATCCAGATCAAGCTGAAGGGTGAGCACCGGCCGACCGCGGAGTACGTGAAGATCCTGCGGGAGCAGCTGCCACGGCAGTTCCCGGGCATGACCTTCGCGTTCCTGCCCGCCGATATCGTCAGCCAGATCCTCAATTTCGGCGCGCCGGCGCCGATCGATCTGCAGATCCGCGGCGCCAATTTGCCGGCGAACTTCGATTACGCCGGTAAGCTGCTGGCCAAGATCAAACGTATCCCAGGTGTCGCCGATGCCCGCATCCAGCAATCGCCCAACAACCCGACCTTCAATATCGATGTCGACCGCACCCGCGCCCAATATGTCGGTCTGACCGAGCGTGACGTTACCAACAGCCTCGTCGTCAATCTGGCCGGTTCGTCGCAGGTGGCGCCGACCTATTATCTCAATCCCGAGAACGGTGTGTCGTATTCGATCGTGATGCAGACGCCGCAATATCACGTCGACTCGCTGAGCAAGCTCGAGACCATTCCGGTCTCGGCTTCCGGTGCAGCCACGGCAAGTGCGCCCATTCTCGGTGGCCTTGCCGAGATCAAGCGCTCCGCCGGCAATGCCGTGGTGTCGCAATACGACATCCAGTCGATCGTGCAGATCTTCGCTACCACTCAGGGGCGCGACCTCGGCGCAGTGTCGGCCGATATCCGCAAGGTGATCGACGAGACCAAGGCCGAGGTGCCGAAGGGCTCATCGGTCGTTTTGCTCGGCCAGGTCGAGACCATGAACAGCGCGTTCGCCGGGCTGCTGTTCGGCCTGCTCGGGGCGATCGTGCTGATCTATCTGCTGATCGTGGTCAACTTCCAGTCCTGGGCCGATCCGTTCGTGATCATCACCGCGCTGCCGGCGGCGCTTGCCGGCATTGTTTGGATGCTGTTCGCGACCGGCACTACGTTGTCGGTGCCGGCGCTCACAGGTGCGATCATGTGCATGGGCGTTGCCACCGCCAACAGCGTGCTGGTGATCTCGTTCGCGCGCGAACGCTATGCGGTGCTCGGCGATCCGGTGCAGGCCGCGCTGGAGTCCGGCTTTGTCCGATTCCGTCCGGTGCTGATGACGGCGCTGGCGATGATCATCGGCATGGCGCCGATGGCGCTCGGCCTCGGTGAGGGCGGCGAGCAGAACGCGCCGCTCGGCCGTGCCGTGATCGGCGGTCTGCTGTTTGCGACGTTCGCGACGCTGATGTTCGTGCCGGTGGTTTTCAGCATGGTTCACAAGAAACAGCCGGCGTCCGATGCCGCGCCCGCTCCGGAGATGTCGCATGCCCACTGATCAACCGCCGCGCAGATCCCGTCGCGGTCTTGGCATCGCCGGCGTGTTGCTGGCCTGTGGGGCGGTCGCGATCGTCGTCACCGGCATCAGCGCTCGCGAGAAGAGCAGTGCCGAGCTGCGGACCTGGACCGACGAGCAGGCGATCTCCAGCGTGGCGGTGACGCGGCCGGACGGCAAGGCGCCGACCACCACGCTCGATCTGCCGGGCCGGCTGGAGGCGTATTCGCGCGCGCCGATCTACGCGCGCGTCTCCGGCTACGTGAAGAGCTGGAGCGCCGATATCGGCGCCAAGGTGAAAGCCGGTGAAGTGATCGCCGAGATCGAGGCGCCGGACCTCGATCAGCAATTGCTGCAGGCCCGTGCCGATCTCGCCAGCCAGCAGGCAAGCGCGAAGCTGTCGGAAGCGACGCTGAACCGCCGCAAGACGCTGGTGGCCTCGAACTTCGTCTCGGCGCAGGAGATCGACGAACGCACCGCGGATCTTGCCGCCAAGAAAGCTGCGGTGAACTCCGGCCAGGCCAATGTCGAACGGCTCGAAGCGCTTGCCGGCTATAAGAAGATCACCGCGCCGTTCGACGGCATCGTCACCGAGCGCAACACCGACGTCGGTGCGCTGATCAACGCCGGCTCCAGCTCGGGGCCGGCGATGTTCGTAGTGTCGGATATCGCCAAGCTGCGCGTCTATGTCAACGTGCCACAGAACTACGCGCCGCTGGTGCGGATCGGCGGCAAGGCCGTGATCGCGTTGCCGGAATATCCGGGCCGCACCTTCCCGGCGACGGTTGAAGCGTCCTCGCAGGCGGTGGACGTCGCCTCCGGCACGATGCGGATTCAACTTGGGCTCGACAACGCCAAGGGCGAACTGTTGCCGGGCGGCTTCGCCAATGTGAAGCTCGCGCTGGCTCGCGATCAGGCGCCGCTTCACATTCCGGCTTCTGCGCTGATCTTCAACCGCAGCGGGCTGCGTGTTGCGACGGTTGGCCCGGACGATCGTGTCCAGCTCAAGCCCGTCACCATCGCCCGCGACCTTGGCCGCGAGATCGAGCTGTCGGCCGGTCTCACCGCCGACGACCGTATCATCATCGCGCCGCCGGACGGCATCGCCAACGGTGAGAAGGTGCGCGTGGTGGCCGACGATGCAGCCAAGGCAGGGAAGCCGACGGCGTCGGAGAAGCAGGACGTGAAGGGGTAGGGCGCTTGCGTCCCATCCCGCACTTTTGGGATTGGACAAGCCCTCTGCCCGTCATCGCGAGGAGCGCAGCGACGAAGCAATCCAGCCCGGTGCACGGCGTCCCTGGATTGCTTCGCTTCGTTCGCAATGACGTAGATGGGGTGTGGCTCGGTCGCTCTGAAGGCCTGAACTAACCGGCGTTCCGCCATTCCAGTACGCCATCGGCTGCGGTGGCGATCGTTCCACGCGTGCCGACCAGGCTGCGGTCCATATCGGTCAGGAACGCCAGCGTCGCCTGGTCCTGCGCCGGCACACGCGCCAGCGCGCGGGCGCCGTCAGCGGTGCGCAGCATCACCACGCCATGCTGGACCTCGCCGCGACCGTCATAGATCACCGTAAACGTCTCGACCGTGCCGTCACCGCTAGCCTCGGTGACGAAGCGTGGCACGGCGCCATAGGCCGCGTCGGCCTTCGCCTGCACGCTGATGTCCTCGCTCAGCGGCTGCTGCGGCGGGGTGCGCGAAACGATCAGACCGTGGTGCTTGGTGACGAAACCGCCCTGGCCGTACAGCAGGCCGAGCTTGGCGCCGTCGCGCAGGCGGCGAACCATCGCGCAGGCGGCATGGGTCATATAGGTGTTGAGCGGCGCTCCGAAGAAGGTGAGGCCGCCGGTCACCGTCGGCTCGACGTCGTCGCCGAGACCGAGCGTGCGCCGCGCCATCTTCGGTACCACCGGGAAGCACGAGTACAGCTCGATCGCGTCGAAGGCGCGGCCGTCGCCGCCCACCATCGCCTTGATGGTCTCCAGCACCGCGTTCTGAGCGTGGCTCTGCACGAACTGATCGCGGGCGAGATAATCACGCGGCTCTTCGGCGGATGCGCCGCCGTGGATGTAGATCAGCTTGTCCTCGGGAATGCCGGCTTCGCGCGCCTTGGCCAGCGAGGTCAGCAGCACCGCGGCGCCGAGATTGACGCTCGGATTGGCGACCATCAGCTTGGTGTAGGGCCAGGCGATCAGCCGATTGTCGGACGAAGGCGTGGTGATCTCGTTCGGTGCGAAGCCGCGTTTGATCCAGGCGTTCGGATTGCGCGCCGCTGCGGCCGCGTAGCGCGACCATAGCACGCCGGATTCGTCGAGCGCCTGCTGCGGTGTCTGCCCCCAATGCGCCGCAGTGGCGGCCTCATACAACGGATACACCGTGATCGGCCGAGCGACCCCGAGGGTCGAGGCGATCGGCTGCTGGAACGCCGCGCCGCGCTTCGGCTCGGGCGCATCGTGGGCGAACGGCGTCCACGGCAGGTCGATCTTTGCCCTTGCGGCCTTGGTCGCGGTTGACTGCGCCTCGGCGCCGCAGACTACGGCGACCTGAGCTTCGCCGCGGGCGATCCGCAGTGCGGCTTCATGGATGAAACGGATCGGGCTCTCGCCGCCGACCGGTCCGTAGAAACAGTGACGCGGCGCGATGCCGAGCCGCGTCGCGAGTTGTTCGGCCGGCGCGTGATAGCGCCAGCTCAGGAAGTTGACGATGTCGAGCGAGTCGATCTGTGGCAGCAGGCTCGCGGCGCTGTCGTTGCCGGCGCGTTGCATGGCGGCTTCGAGCAGCGCCAGCGGCTCCAGCCCTTGCGCGATGTCCTTGGGGTGGTCGGCGATTTCGCCGACACCGGCGATGACGGGAATGCGTTCGGGCGGGAGCGTGGTCGGCATTTCTTGCTTCTTATTGATCGAAGGTTGGTGAGGGTGTCGTTAGAACGCGGTGTAGCCGCCGTCGATCACGAAAGTATCGGCGGTGTGATACGACGACGCCTTGCTCATCAGATACACGGCGATGCCGCCGAAGTCTTCCGGCTCGCCGAACCGCCGCACCGGAATCCGCGGCATCACATTGGCGACGAACTTGTCGTTGCCCATGATGCCCGCGGTCATATCGCTCTTGATCCAGCCCGGCAGGATCGCATTGGCGGTGACGCCATAGCGCGCGAGTTCGACCGCCAGCGCGCGCACCAGCGCATTGATCGCCGCCTTGGTGGCTGCGTAGTGCTCGTTGCGCGCGGTGCCGAAGATCGAGGCGAGGCTCGAGGTTGCCACCAGCCGGCCGAACGGATCGCCGTCGGCAGCGCGCTCGGTCATGTGCCGCGCTGCTGCCTGGAAGGCGTGGAAGACGCCGTCGAGATTGGTGGCGAACATCGAGCGCCACTGCTCCTCGGTGCGGTCGATGAAAGCCTGCCGGCCGCCGCCGCCGATGCCGGCATTGGCGAAGCAACCATCGACACGGCCGAACGCCTTCAGCGTCGCATCCATCGCGGCCTTCACCGAAGCCGGATCGGTAACGTCGCAGATCTGAGCTTCGACCTTGCCGGGCGCGTTCGCCATGGTGGCGAGGGCAGCGTGATTCTTGACCGCGTTACGACCCCAAATCGAGACGTTGCAGCCCGCCGCGGCCAGCGCCTGGGCCATGCCGAGGCCGATACCACCGTTGCCCCCGGTGACGACCGCGACGCGGCCGCTCAGATCGAAAATGCTCATCCAGCGTTTCCATTTTTGTTTGTTGCGCGCTACACCGTGCGGGCCGGGCACGCGCTGTGATCGATGCAGGACCATGGACAAGCGCGTCGCAAAAATCAAATATGGCCTCACGTCGTGAAGCCCTTCCACAGCGCGGAATAACCGCGAACCGATAGCGCGAGGAAACAATGCAGTTCAAACACGTCACGCTCGATTTCGACGGTCCCGTTGCGATCCTGAAACTCGATCATCAGGAATTGATGAACGCGGTGTCGATCGACATGCTCGGCGGACTCGGCGAAGCGCTCGACGCGATCGAAGACAAGCGCGCGGAAGTGCGCTGCCTGGTGATCACCGGTGCCGGCCGGGCGTTCTGCACCGGCGCGAATCTGCAGGGCCGCAACTCCGGCAACAACATGAGCCAGAGCGGCAAGGGTGCCGGCGCCGCGCTGGAGACCGCCTTCCATCCGTTCCTGCGCCGGCTGCGCAAGCTGCATTGCCCGATCGTCACCTCGGTGAACGGTCCGGCCGCGGGCGCCGGCATGAGCTTCGCGCTGATGGGCGACATGATCCTGTGCGCCAAGTCGTCGTACTTCCTGCAGGCGTTCCGCCGTATCGGCCTGGTACCGGATTGCGGCTCGACCTGGCTGCTGCCGCGGCTCGTCGGTAAGGCGCGCTCGGTCGAGCTGTCGCTGCTTGGCGAGAAGCTGCCGGCCGACAAGGCGCAGGAATGGGGCCTCGTCAATCGCGTCTATGAGGACGCCGAGCTGTGGACCGAAACCATGAAGCTCGCCCAGGATCTCGCCAACGGCCCGACCGTGGCGCTGTCGCTGATCCGCAAGATGTACTGGGACTCGCCGGAGAACTCGTTCGAGGAGCAGCTCAACCTCGAATTCGAATGCCAGCGCGTCGCCGGCTCCACCGACGACTTCAAGGAAGGCGTCGGTGCGTTCCTCGAAAAGCGTCCGGCGCAGTTCAAGGGCAAATAAGCCCGACATGGCATCTGCAGCTATTGCCGACGCGCTGACGCAAAGCGTGATCGGTTGGTGCGCTGGCGCGACCGGCATTCGCGATCTCGCGCAGCTCTCGGGCGGCGCGAGTCAGGAGACTTGGTCGTTCGTGATCGAGCGGCCGGACGGCGACGTCGCGGCGGTCCTGCGCCGCTCGCCGCCGGGCTATGGCAGCGTTTCCGGACGTGCCGCGGGTCTCGATGTCGAAGCCGAACTGATGCGGCTCGCCTATGAGGCCGGCGTGCCGTCGCCGCAGGTGCTGCACGTCCTCACCGAAGCCGACGCCCTCGGCGCCGGCTTCGTGATGCGGCGTGTCCATGGCGAAACCATCCCCCGCAAGATCCTGCGGGATGCGGAGTTTGCCGCAGCACGCCCGAAGCTGGCGCGCCAGATCGGTTCGATCCTCGCCGGTCTGCACGGGATCGACAGCGCCGCGCTGCCGCCGCTGCGGACGATCAGCTCGACCGAAGAGATCGGCCTGTTGCGCGACGACTATCGCTCGTACGATTGGCCGCGGCCGGTGTTTGAACTGGCGCTGCGCTGGCTCGCCGATCATGATCCCGGCGTGTCGAAAGCGATCACCTTGGTGCATGGCGATTTTCGCCACGGCAATCTGATCATCGGTCCCGACGGCGTGCGCGCCGTGCTGGATTGGGAGCTGGCGCATCGCGGCGATCCGATGGAGGATCTCGGCTGGATCTGCGTGAATTCCTGGCGGTTCGGCGAGATCGACAAACCGGTCGGCGGGCTCGGCTCGCGCGAGGAGATGTTCGCCGGCTACGAAGCCGGGGGCGGCCATGTCGACGAGGCGCGGGTCAAGTTCTGGGAAGTGATGGGCACGCTGCGCTGGGGCATCATGTGCTGCGGCATGATGCGGCGGTTCCGGGAAGACCCGGATCATTCGATGGAGCGCGCGATGATCGGTCGACGCTCGTCCGAAACCGAGATCGATCTGCTGCGGCTGCTGGCGCCGCGCAACTAATCATTCAGCGAGGCAGCGATGCAGGACGAACCGAGGCCGGACGAACTGATCAAGGCGGTGGCGGACTTTCTGCGCGAGCAGATCGTTCCGCAGATTTCAGGCCATGCCGCATTCAAGCTGCGGGTCGGCATCAACGCGCTCGATCTGGTGACGCGGCAACTGGCGCTATCGGACGAAAGCGACGCCGAAGAACACGCCAGCCTGCGCGCGCTGCTCGGCCACGACGGCTCGCTGTTCAACCTCAACGCCGAGCTCGCCGACCGTATCGCCACCGGCTCGGTCGACCTGTCGACGCCCGGCGTCAAGGACCATCTGTGGCGCACCACGCTGGCCAAGCTGGCCGTCGACCAGCCGAACTATGCGAGCTATCGGCGGGAGTTGGAACAGAAGTAGCGGATGACGTGGTGCAACGGCCACGGAGTTGCTACGGCCGACGCCCATCGTTCGTCATTCCGGGGCGCGCGTAGCGCGAGCCCGGAATCCATAACCCCTGTGCCATCGTCTTACTAACGGCGTCGATCTCCCGCCGCGCCAGTGCCACCAATGCTGCGGCGTAGGGATTCCGGGTTCGCGAGCTGCGCTCGCGCCCCGGAATGACGAACGAGAGGTGATCCTTCGTCATTGCGAGCGAAGCGAAGCAATCCAGCGTCGTGCACGGGGCTGGATTGCTTCGTCGCTGCGCTCCTCGCAATGACGAAAGAGGATGCGCGGCGAACGACCTACTTCCCTTGCCAGTTCGGCGCGCGCTTTTCCGAAAACGCTTTCGGGCCTTCGATGTAGTCCTGCGACGCCACCATCGCCTTGACTGCCGGGTAGTCGCGCTGTTCGGCGATGGCTTGGGGCAGCGACACGTCGAGGCCGCGCATCAGGGTTTGCTTCGAGGCGCGGATCGACATCGGCGAGTTTTTGCAGATCGTCTCGGCCCAGCGCTCGGCGGCGGCGAGCGCTTCGCCTTGTGGCACGACTTCGTTGACGAAACCGAGTTCCAGGCCCTCGCGGGCGGGGACGTGACGGGCGGTGAGGATCATGCCCATCGCGCGCTTGAGCCCGATCTGGCGGGGGAGGCGGTGCAGACCGCCGGCGAGGGCGGCGAGGCCGACGCGCGGCTCAGGCAGCGCAAAGGTGGCGTTCTCCGCCGCGATGATCAGATCGCAGGCGAGCGCGATCTCGAAGCCGCCGCCCATCGCCACGCCGTTGACCGCGGCGATGATCGGCTTGTCGCAATCGAACCGGGAGGTCAGTCCGCCGAAGCCGCTCTCGCCCCAGCCGCGCTTGCCGCCACTCGCCTGCCACTTCAGATCGTTGCCGGCGCAGAACGCCTTGTCGCCGGCGCCGGTGACGATCGCCACCCACTGCTCGGGATCGGCGGCGAACTCGTTGAACACGCCTTCGAGTTCGTAGTGCGCGTCGGTATGCAGCGCGTTGTAAACTTCCGGCCGTGACAGCGTGACGATGGTAATCGGGCCTTTGCGGGTAACGGTGGAGAATTGCAGCGCCATCGGCGTTTCCTTTTTTCGTTGGACAGAATTGGTGCGGCTGAAGCGCGCTTGACTTGTCGTGTGCGGCGCATGTTAATCGGTCGCTTAACAAGATCAACAACAACACGAAGACTGTGGGAGCACGCCTTGGATTTTTCTCTGCCGCCCGATCTGGTCGCCTATCTCGCCGAGCTCGATCGCTTCATCGAGTCCAAGATCAAGCCGCTGGAGCAGGCGGACGACAACATCCGCTTCTTCGATCATCGCCGCGAATGGGCGCGTACCGATTTCGAACATGGCGGGCTGCCGCGTCACGAATGGGAAGAGCTGCTACGCAAGGCGAAGAACCTCGCCGACGACGCCGGCCATCTTCGCTTCGCGGTTCCGAAGCGCTATGGCGGCCAGGACGGCACCAATCTCTGGATGGCAGTGATCCGTGAACACTTCGCCGCCAAGGGGCTCGGCCTGCACAACGATCTGCAGAACGAACATTCGATCGTCGGCAATTTCCCGATCGTCAAGATGTTGGATCTGTACGGTACGCCGGACCAGAAGGCGATGATCGACGGCTCGATCACCGGCAAGTATCGCATCACGTTCGGCTTGACCGAGCCAGACCACGGCTCGGACGCGACCCATATGGAGACGCGTGCGGAGGAGGCGACGCGCGACGGCAAGAAGGGCTGGGTGATCAACGGCGAGAAGATGTGGACGACCGGTATGCACGTCGCCACGCATTGCGCGCTGTTTGCCCGCACCGCCGGCAAGGACGGTGACGCGCGCGGCATCACCTGCTTCCTGGTGCCGGCCGATGCGCCAGGCGTGAAGGTCGAAGAGTATTTGTGGACCTTCAACATGCCGACCGACCATCCGCGGGTGTCGTTCAAGGATGTATTCGTCACCGAGGATGCGGTGTTTGGCGAGGTCGGCCGCGGCCTGTCGCTGGCGCAGTGCTTCGTGCACGAGAACCGCATCCGCCAGGCAGCCTCGTCGCTCGGCGCTGCGGTGTTCTGCATCAACGAGAGCGTCAAATACGCGCGTGAGCGCAAGCCGTTCGGCGAGGAGCTGGCGCGCAACCAGGCGATTCAATTCCCGCTGGTCGAGCTCGCCACCCAGGCCGAGATGCTGCGCCTCTTGATCCGCAAGACCGCGTGGGAGATGGATCAGATGACCCAGGCCCAGGTCGAGCACACGCTGTCCGACAAGGTGTCGATGTGTAACTATTGGGCGAACCGGCTGTGCGGCCAGGCGGCCGATCGCGCCATTCAGGTCCACGGCGGCATCGGCTATTCGCGCCACAAACAGTTCGAGCACATCTACCGCCACCACCGCCGCTATCGCATCACCGAAGGCAGCGAGGAAATCCAGATGCGGAAGGTGGCGGGCTTCCTGTTCGGCTACATGGGCGCGAACAAGCGATAGATATCTGTAGAGTGGGCACGCTTCGCGTTGCCCACCCTCCGGCGCTACACGCAGAACCTCTCCGTCGTCATTCCGGGGCGCGCGAAGCGCGAGCCCGGAATCCATATTCCCTGGCTTTGCCGTGTCAGTAGGTGTTTGCCACGCGGTGGCCTAACGCGACCACTGTGGTTATGGATTCCGGGTTCGCGAGCTTCGCTCGCGCCCCGGAATGACGAACGTGAGGGATGTGCGCCGGGCTTTGGCGACGTAGCGTCGCCGTCCGATGTGGCTGCGCTCAGTTCACCTGCCGGTCCTTGCCGCTCCAATACGGATCGCGGAGCTGGCGGCGGAGTATCTTGCCGGATGCGTTGCGGGGCAGGGCCGGGATGAAGTCGATCGACTTCGGCGTCTTGTAGCCGGCGATGCGGGTGCGGGTGAAGCCGATGATGTCCTGCGCGGTCGCTTCCTTGCCGGGCTTCATCACCACCACGGCCTTGACCGACTCGCCCCACTGATCGTCGGGCACGCCGACCACCGCGACTTCGGCGACGTCCGGGTGATCGCAGATCGCGCTCTCGACCTCGGCCGGATATATGTTCTCGCCGCCGGAGATGATCATGTCCTTGATGCGGTCATGGATATAGACGTAGCCGTCCTCGTCCATGTAGCCGGCATCGCCGGTGCGCAGCCAGTTGTCGTCGTCGATCGTCTTCTTGGTGGCGTCGGGGAGATTCCAGTAGCCCACCATGTTGGAGCCGGAGCGGGTGGCGATCTCGCCGACCTGCCGCGGCGGCAGCGGCTTGCCGTCAGGATCGAGGATCGCGATCTCGACGCCGGGCAGCGCCTTGCCGGCCGAGCGCATCCGCTCCAGGCCCTCGACGTGATCCTCCGGCGGCAGCGCCACGATGGTGCCGGTGGTCTCGGTCATGCCGTACATCTGCACGAAGCCGCATTTGAAGACCTCGATGCACTCCTTCAGCAGCGCCGCCGGGATCGGGGAAGCGCCGTACAGCATGTATTTCAGCCGCGAGAAATCGACCTCGCGGGCGCGCGGCTGCCGTACCACGAATTGCATCGCGGCCGGCACCATGAACAGCTTGGTGATGCCGGACTGCTCGAAGAAATCGAGCACTTTGGTCGGATCGAATTCACGCGCGATCACACCCTTTGCGCCGTGATAGACCCCCATCATGCCCCAGCCGGAGCCGCCGATGTGGAACGCCGGCATCGCCACCAGCGACACGTCGTCGGGCGTCCAGGTGTTCCACTCCGGCTTGTTGTCCTGGCCGGCGCGGACCAGTGACAGGAAGTTGGCGTGACTGAGCATCGCGCCTTTCGGCTTGCCGGTGGTGCCGGAGGTGTAGAGCTGGATCGCGATGTCTGACGGCGCGATCGCGACCTGCGGATCATCGCCCGGTTGCGCGTCGCGCCATTTGGTGAAGTCCTGCCACTCCGGCGCGCCGCCTTCGGTGGTAATGATATGGCGCACGCTCGGGATCTGGTCCTTGAGGCCGCGGACCTGATCGACGAATTCCGGGCCGACGAAGAGGATCGCCGCCTTGCAGTCTTCGACGATGTAGGCGATCTCCGGCCCTGCGAGGCGCCAGTTCACCGGCGCCATCACCGCCTTGGCCTTGATCGCGCCACTCCACAGTTCGAAATAGATGTCGCTGTTCTTGCCGAGATAGGCGATGCGCTCGTTCGGCTGCACACCGGAGGCCTGCAGTGCGCGGGCGACCTGGTTGGTGTGGCGATCGAAGTCGGCAAAGGTGCTGATGCGGCCTTCGAACTCGTAGGCGATCTCGTTGCCGCGGGTCTTGGCCTGCGCACGGATGACGTCGGCCAGCGTGGCCGGCTCGGCTGCCTCGGACATTGTCTCTCCCTTGGATATTGTTAGTTCGTTGCTTGTTGTTTACACGAAGTCTGCCGCGCTTCGGCTGCAAACACAAGCGGGAGGGAATGTCCCGGGGATGATGAACGTGCGGCCTGGGAGGCCAATGGCGCCGCTTGCAAAGCACAAGAGCTGCGCAGCACAAGATGGTCATCGCCCGGCTTGTGCGGGCGCCCCAGTATTGCAGGGCGTTCGTGGTTAGCCGCTGACGCCCTGAAATACTGGATCCCCCGCATAAGCGGGGGATGACGTCGTCGTTAGTTGGTTCGTGCGTGCGATCCGAGCTTTCTACCCCCGCTGCGCGCGGTCCTTCTCGTTTTGGGCCTTGATCGAGGCCTTGGCGTTTTCCCAATCGTCGTTGCTCCAGTCGCGGAGCTGGTAGAAGTTGCCGCCCATCGCGAGGCCCTGCGCGCCGTCCATGGCGATGGTTTCGCCGCTGATCCAGTCGCAACCGCCGGAGATCAGGAAGGTCGCGAGGTTCTGCAGCTCTTCCATGGTGCCGACGCGGCCCATCGGGTTCATCTTGATGGTGCGGGCGCCGGCTTCGTCGCCCGGTTTGATCCGCTTGCTCATGCCTTCGGTCGGAATTTCGCCCGGCGCAATGGTGTTGAGGCGGATGCCGTATTTGCCCCATTCGGTGGCGAGCGACATCGTCATGGCGTGGATCGCCGACTTGCTCATCGCCGACGGCACCACATAGGGGCTGCCGTTGCGCACCCAGGTGGTGGTGATCGACACCACGTTGCCGCGGTGGCCGCCGGCGATCCAGCGCTTGCCGACCGCATGGGTGACGTAGAACGTGCCGTGCATCACGATGTTGGCGACGGCGTCGAAGCCGCGCGGGCTGAGATCCTCACTCCGCGAGATGAAATTTCCGGCCGCGTTGTTGATCAGGTCGGTGAGCGGCCCGCTCTCGAAGATGGTCTCGACCATATGGTCGACCGCCGCGGCGTCGCGGATATCGACGCCATAGGTCATCACCTTGCCGCCGTACTGATCCATCAGTTCGGTCGCGGTCTCGTCGCACACGCCCTTGCGACGGCCGCAGATGTGCACTTCGGCGCCGAGCTGCAGGAAGCGCGCCGCCATCGCCTTGCCGAGGCCGGTGCCGCCACCGGTGACGAGGATGCGACGGCCGGCGAGAAGCTGATCTGTGAACATGAAGAAAACCGCCCGGAAAAGTTGAAGCTGATCGTTAATTAGGCGATTGACTAAATCCCGACAACGCTTTTCTGTAGCGCCGCAACGCAAAACAAAATGGAGAATGTCCCGATGAGCGACCGCGTTTCGGTGACGATCACGGACGGTGTCGCCGATGTCCGCCTGGTGCGCGCGGACAAGATGAATGCGCTCGACGCCGCAATGTTCGAGGCTTTGGTGAAGACCACCGAGCGCTTGGCGAACGAGAAGGGCGTGCGCGCCGTGGTGCTATCCGGCGAGGGTAAGGCGTTCTGCGCCGGCCTCGACATGGGACGTTTCGCCGCGATGAAGGAAAGCGGTGGCAACGGAATTCCGGGAGGCGAATTTCGCGACCTGACCAAGCGCACGCACGGCCAGGCCAACGCCGCGCAGCAGGCGGTGTGGGGTTGGCGGATGCTGCCGGTGCCGGTGATTGCTGCGGTGCACGGTGTCGCGTTCGGCGGCGGCTGTCAGCTCGCGCTCGGTGCCGACATCCGGCTGATGGCGCCGGAGGCCAAGATGTCGATCATGGAAATCAAATGGGGCCTGGTACCCGACATGGCCGGCACGCCGATCCTGGCGACGCTGCTGCGCGACGACGTGCTCCGCGAACTGACCTACACCGGACGGATCGTGGCGGCACAGGAGGCAGTGAGCATCGGCCTCGCCACCAAGATCGTCGACGACCCGTACCAAGCCGCGCTGGAGATGGCGCGCGAGATCGCCGGCAAGAATCCGGACGCGGTGCGTGCCGCCAAGCGGATGATGAACAAGCTCTCGGTCGATCCCGGGCCGGCGCTGCTCGCCGAAAGCGTCGAACAGCAGAAGCTGATCGGTTCGCCGAACCAGACCGAAGCGGTGCGCGCGAATATGGAAAAGCGCGCGCCCAACTTCATCGACGCATAGCGCTACGCGGCAAATACATAACTTATCGAGGGGACGCCGCGCGCATCGCGCGGCGTCTTCGCGTATAAGCGCCGCATCATCGCGCTGCAGCGTGCGGTCATCATCGCACGCTGCGGCCAACCCCGACTCGAGAATCGGAGAGTAACAATGTCCGAGAACCAGCTTTATCACGGCATCATTTCCGGCGACCGCCGCCGCAGCTTCGACGAAGTGAACGCGCGCGTCGCAACCATCGCCGGTGGCCTGCAGGCGCTCGGGTCAAGCCCGGCGACTGCGTCTGCGTGCTGATGCGCAACGACATCGCCTTCATGGAAGCGGTGTATGGCGTGATGACGCTCGGCGCCTATGCGGTGCCGGTGAACTGGCATTTCAAGCCGGAGGAAGTCGGCTACATCATCGGCGATTCCGCCACGCGGGTGCTGATCGGCCACGCCGACCTGTTGCATAGCGTCGCCTCCGCGATTCCGGCCGACCTCACGGTTCTCAGCGTGCCGACGCCGCCGGAAGTGATCGCCAACTACAAGATCGCGCCGGATCATCTATCGCCGCCGACCAATGCAATCGATCTCGACGGCTGGCTGGCGCAGCAGAAGCCGTATGACGGCCCGGCGCTGCCGCAACCCCAGAACATGATCTACACCTCCGGCACCACCGGCCATCCGAAGGGCGTCAAGCGGTTCGCGCCGACGCCGGAGCAGGCGGCGCATGCTGAAAAGATGCGTGCGACGATCTACGGCCTCAAGCCGCAGGTGCGGGCGCTGTGCCCCGGCCCGCTGTATCACTCCGCCCCGAACTCGTTTGGCATCCGTGCCGGCAAGCTCGGCGGCGTGCTGGTGCTGATGCCGCGCTTCCACCCCGAAGAGTTCTTGGCGCTGGTGCAGGAGCACAAGATCGACACCGTATTCATGGTGCCGACGATGTTCATTCGGCTGATGAAGCTGCCGGCGGAGGTGCGTGCCAAGTACGACGTCTCGTCGCTGCGCCATGTCATCCACGCCGCCGCGCCATGCCCCGCCGACGTCAAGCGCGCGATGATCGAGTGGTGGGGGCCGGTGATCTATGAGTTCTACGGCTCGACTGAATCCGGTGCGGTGACGTTTGCGACGTCCGAAGACGCGCTGAACAAGCCCGGCACCGTCGGCAAGATTGCGCACGGCGCTGAACTGAAATTCATCGACGATGACGGCAACGAAGTGCCGCAGGGCGAGATCGGCGAGATCTTCTCGCGGATCGCCGGCAATCCGGACTTCACCTATCACAACAAGCCTGAGAAGCGCGCCGAGATCGACCGTGGCGGCTTCATCACCTCCGGCGACGTCGGCTATCTCGACGACGACGGCTACGTCTTCATCTGCGATCGCAAGCGCGACATGGTGATCTCCGGCGGCGTCAACATCTACCCGGCCGAGATCGAGGCGGCGCTGCACGCCGTGCAGGGTGTGCACGATTGCGCGGTGTTCGGCATTCCGGATGCTGAGTTCGGCGAAGCGCTGATGGCGATGCTCGAGCCGCAGCCTGGCGTGACGCTCGACGAAGGCTTCATCCGCTCGCAGCTCAAGCTGGCGCTGGCCGACTACAAGGTGCCCAAGCACATCAAGATCATGCCGGAGCTGCCGCGCGAGGATTCCGGCAAGATCTTCAAGCGCCGCCTGCGCGATCCGTATTGGGCGAACGCCGGCCGGGTGATCTAGCAGCAGTTCTGTCTCTGACGGAATCCGGCCGGCGCGTTGCGCCGCCATGCCATGAGGCTCCGCCGTGTTGCGCCTTGGCGGCGGAGCTCCAAGTTCACCGACATGAGACGAGTCTAGCTCGCGGCGCTCTTGCGTTCAGGGCCGGCCTCGTCTTCGGCCGGCTGATGATCGGCGCGGCCGAGGGCGGCGCGGACCAGGCGAGCCAGATCGGCTCGGCGGAACGGCTTCGATAGCAGCAGCACGCCGGGGTCGAGCCGGCCGTGATGCATGATGGCATTCTCGGTGTAGCCTGATGTGTACAGCACCTTCACCGGCCGCAGCCGCGCCACCGCGTCGGCGAGCTGCCGGCCGTTCATGCCGCCCGGCATGATGATGTCGGTGAGCAGCAAATCGAACGGCGTACCGCGCCGCACTTCCGCCAGCGCTGCGGTGCCGTCCGCGGCCGGGATGGTGCGATAGCCGAGGCCGCGAAGCTGCGCGAGTGCGAAGTTGCG
Organism: Rhodopseudomonas sp. P1; assembly: GCF_039642825.1. Taxonomy (NCBI): domain Bacteria; kingdom Pseudomonadati; phylum Pseudomonadota; class Alphaproteobacteria; order Hyphomicrobiales; family Nitrobacteraceae; genus Rhodopseudomonas; species Rhodopseudomonas sp. P1. The sequence goes on from NZ_CP088006.1 coordinate 1,907,524, forward strand.
CACCAGTTCGTCGTCTTCGACCAGCAGGATGGTTTCGGTGCCGCCTTCGATCGGCGTGATCGACGGCAGGGCATCGACGTCGGAATCGGCGCGGGGCAGGTACAGCCGGATCGTGGTGCCGTGCTGTTCCTCGCTGTAGATCTGGATGTGGCCGTTCGACTGTTTGACGAAGCCGTACACCATGCTCAGCCCGAGGCCGGTGCCCTTGCCGACGCTCTTGGTGGTGAAGAACGGCTCGAATGCTTTCTCCAGAACGTCGGGCGTCATGCCGGCGCCGGAGTCGCTGACTGCGATCATCACATAGCGGCCCGGCTTCACCTCGGGGTGATGTTCGGCGTAGTCGTCGTCGAGCATCACGTTGGCAGTCTCGAACAGCAGCTTGCCGCCGCCCGGCATCGCGTCGCGGGCGTTGACGGCGAGGTTGAGCAGTGCCGACGATAGCTGCGACGGATCGATCAGCGCCGGATCGACCGCCGGATCGAGCCGAACGTCGATGTCGATGTGCTCGCCGATGGTCGGCCGCAGCAGCTGCTTGATGTTCGACACCACGGTATTGACGTCAATGTTGCGCGGCTGCAGCGGCTGCTTGCGGGCGAAGGCGAGCAGCTGACGGGTGAGGTCTGCGCCGCGCTCGGCGGCCTGGTCGATCATTTTGGCGATGGTGACGAGGTCGGGCCGGTCGGCCAGCTCTTCGAGCAAGATCTCGGCGGTGCCGCTGATCACCGTCAGCATATTGTTGAAGTCGTGCGCAACGCCACCGGTGAGCTGACCGATCGCCTCCAGCTTCTGCGATTGGTGCAGCCGCCGTTCGGTCTCCTTCAATTCGGAGACGTCGCTGAACACCACGACCGCGCCGCTGATCGTGCCGTCGGCTTCGCGGATCGGCCGCGCGTTGCCGGAGACATCGACAATCTTGTCGCTGCCGAGCACATGGACGACGAACTCGAAGCGATCGATCGGCTCGCCGCGCATCGCCCGCCGCCCGGGACGCTGATCCACCTCGAGCGGCGTGACGCCGTCGGCGAGGAACGACTCGACCGAAGTCTCCCAGGTCGGGCCCGTGATCCCGGTGGGCGAGGTGCGCAGCGCTACCGCGGCGGGGTTCTCATAGACGATCACCCCTTCGGTATCGACCAGCAGCACGGCCTCGGCCATCGCATTCATGATCGATTCGAAAATCTCCTTCTCGCGGCGGAGCGCCGCGGTCTTCTCGCGCGACTCCTGCATCGTCGAAGAGAACGCCTGGGCCAGCACTCCGATCTCACCGCCGGCGTTGCGCGGCAGCGTGAGCGGCCCGCCGCCACTGAGGCTTTCGACCGCACGGGTCATCTCCGAGAGCGGCCGCGCCAAGCTGCGGGCGAACGTCACCGCCAGCACGATCGCCACCAGCACGGCGAAGCTGCCACCGACAAGGGTGGACTTCCCCCACGCCAGCATCGGGCCGCGGATCATGTCGTGCTCGGCGATCGCTTCAACCAGCGCCAAAGGCGTCTCGGTGCCGGCGTTCACATGCTGATAGGCGACGCCGAACCGACGGCCGTCGCGGCTCTCGATCACGGCCGGAGTCCAGCGGTCGGTCGCCAGCGCCTCGGCCAGCGCGGGAAAATCCTGCTCCAAGGTGGAGGAGAAGCCGATCGCTAGGCCGCCCCGAGAAGCGTCCGGGTGGAACAAGTAGTGTCCCTTGTCGTCGACGACATAGATCTTCGACGCCGCCAGTACCGGGTCTTTCAGCCGCTCGAACGGCCTGCTCAGGTCGATCGTCGCGGCCAGAACGCCGAACCGCGCGCCTTCGTCACTGAACACCGGGGTGACGACGCGAATGATGGGACGCAGCGCCGGTGCGTCCTGCTGTGGAGCTTTGGCGGACGGCTCCTCGATAAGCTCGAACTCGACAGTGGAGATCAGCATCTCGCCGTCTTTGGCCGACATGCCGAGCTCGATAATCTCGCGGCCGCCGGCGAATGCTAACTGGTCGTCGGGAACGATACGAATCTTGCCGTTGGCCAGACGTTCGACACGGACGATGTCGCGGCTCTGGTTGGCGACGCCGATCAGGCGGTAGCGTGCGAAGTCCGGCTTGTTCTCCAGTTCTAGCGCGAGGCGGCGGCCGATGCGTTCGCGCCATTGTGGCAGGTTCTCGCCGCCGGCAACGGTCTTCGACGGGTCGAGGCTGAGTTCGATCAGCTCGTCAATGCCAATAATGTGGCGGAAGCCCATCAGGTCGGCGGTGGCGCCGTTGACGAGATGGGACAGCTCTCGCGCCTGCCAGCTCGCATTGGCATTGAGTCCGGCCAGCGTCCGCTCAATCGCCACCGGCGCGATATTGCGATAGCCGAGATAGCCGACCCCGATTGCGGTCAGCATTGCCGTCGACATCACCAAGATCGCCAGTCTGGTCGAAAGCGTCAGCCCCTTGCGCAACGTGCCACCCTCCTAGGTTGTAACCCTAGGCATGGCTTCGGCAGCGCCGCAACGATGCGAGGCAAATAAGCTAAGTTTTCTTTGGATAGTTACAGAGTTGTGAGTTCATGTGGCGGGAACCGGGAATTAGCAGCGGCGATTTTGGTATCCAAATCCAGATCAGCTCGCGGGCGGATCGGACAATTCAGCAAGTAGTGCGTTCTCGGCCTGACTGGGGCTGTGTTCCTTGTGACGCAAGAGATGAAACGCGCGATGCGGCAGATCGAATCGCTGGCTGTGCAACGTGCCGGCGGCCAGTGATGGCGCGGCGACGAGCGCAGAGATCGCGGTGGCGCAGTCAGAACTTTCGACTGCGGCGCGGACCGCTTCGTTAGAGGGCAATTCCAGCCGCACATCGAGATCGGACAGCGCCAGTCCGCCGCGCTGCAGCGCAGCTTCAAACATCGCGCGCGTGCCCGAGCCGCGTTCGCGCAGCACCCAGCCGGTGGTGGTGAGCTTGGCGGTCGTCAGCCGCGGCAGTGTGCGCCACGGATGGTCGCGTCCGACCACGATCACCAGATCGTCGCCGCCGATCGGCGTGACATTCAGCAGCGGATCGGCGACCTCGCCTTCGACCAGGCCGAGATCGGCGCGGCCTTCGCGCACCGCCGCGGCGACCTGTTCGGTGTTGGCGATCGTGAGCTGCTGCGTGATGCCGGGATAACGCTGCCGGAAGCGCAGCAGCCGCTGCGGCAGCCAGTAGTTAGCGACGGTTTGGCTGGCGGCGACGCTGAGCGAACCTCGCTTCAGCCCGGCGATGTCGTCGAGCGCCTGTGCGGCGGCGCGGGCGCGGGCAAGCACGGCGCGGGCTTCGCCGAGGAAGTCGCGACCGGCTTGCGTGAGCACGATGCCGCGGCCGATGCGGTCGAACAGCTTGACCCCGTGACGTGCTTCCAGCGCGGCGATTGCCGCGCTGGTGGCCGATTGGGTGAGGTTCAGTCCGCTCGCGGCGCGGGTCATGTGCTGTTGTTCTGCGACCGCGATGAAAATGCGGAGTTGTTCCAGTGTCATCCGTGCCATCCTGTGAGTTTGATCAGCGCCAGCGAGAAGCCGGCGATGAACAGCGACGCGGTGAGGCCGAGCAGGGCGGGCCGCAGGCCGCGCGCGGCAAGTTTGCGCAAATCGGTCTCCAGTCCCATTGCCGCCAGCGCCATCGACAAAAGGAAACCGGTGATCGCCACGATCCAGCTCTTGACCTCGTGCGGGATGGCGACGAACTGGTTGACGCCGATCATCGCCACGAAGCCGAGCACAAACCATGGCATCGGTGGCGTTGCGGCGTGGTCGCCGGCGGGCTGATGCTTGGCGCGGAAGCGGGCCAGCATGCCAAGCGCGATCACCAGCGGCGCCAGCATCATCACCCGAGCCAGCTTGGCGATGGTGCCGAATTCACCGGCGCGCTGGCCGCCCTGGAAGCTCGTCGCCACCACCTGGGCGATCTCGTGGATGGAGGCGCCGCTCCATAGCCCGAAGCCGTGAGCATCGAGATTGAACGTCGCCTGCAGCAGCGGATAGCCGACTATCGCCAAGGAGCCGAACACGGTGACACAGGCGACTCCATAGGCGACGTCCTCGTCATCGGCGCGGGTCACGGTGTTGGTGGCGATGATCGCAGAGGCGCCGCAGATCGACGTGCCGGCGGCGATCAGTTCGGCGAGCTTGCGGTCGACGCCGAGCACGCGACCGAACCACACCGTGAACCAGAAGGTGGCGAGCAGCGTCGCGGCGATGATCGCAAGGCCTGCGCCGCCGACCTCGATCAGCTGAGCGGTGGTGAGCTGCAGGCCGAGCAGGATGATGGCGAAGCGCAGCACCCGTCGCAGGCTGAACGTGACTCCCGGCACCGCCCAGGACGGCGTGCCGATGGCATTGTGGCCGACGATCCCGATCAGGATTGCCAGCAGCATCGGGCTGATACCGGGCATACCCGGAATGGCATGCAGGCCGACGGCGGCGGTTGCGATTGCGGCGGTCACCGCCACCCCTGGGGCAATCGCCGCAAGATGTCGCCCGAGGTGGGCGGCGCGAGGATGGCGGGGGTGCGGATTCGGTTGGGCATCTGTGATCAGGCTCATGGATCGGCTCCTTGTTGGCCAATCCATTGCGGTTCCAGATCAATCAATCAAACAGATTGTTATTTTCAAAGCAATCGATTTAATCGATTAATCTGTTGGCGGCCTCCACCCAGGGTCCCTTCTCTCTGGAACCGCCGCTGCACCGGATCGTTGCCAAGGTCCGACGCGTGCGGACGCCGGTTGGCAGCTTGCTTACCAAAGCAGGAGATCCGCACAGGACGTCACAGCGCGTCCGCGGGTTCCATGCTACACAGGGGCACGCTGAAGGGGATCGATCATGACAGACCTGCATTCAGACCCGTCGCGTGCGAAATGGCATTCCGGCATTGGCGGCTTCGTTGCCACCGAGTGGCCGTATCTCTTGATGCTGCTGTTGGCGCTGTTCGGCGTCGCTTACACCAGCTTCTCCGAAACCAGCATCTACTGGGTGATCCTGGCCCCGTTCATCGGCCTGGTCTGCGTGGTATCGCGCTGGCGTGAAGCCCGCGCCGCCGATCAGCACGTCTATCTGGTGGTGTCGCAGGTGCTGCATTGGGGCGCCGTGCTGCTGACCATGGAATTGATGTCGCTGCAGGTGACGCGCCAGCTCAGCGGCCTTGCCGCCGCGCTCGGCGTGCTGACCCTGCTGGCGCTCGGCACCTTTACGGCCGGTTTGCATATCCGCGCCTGGAAGATCGCGGTGGTCGGTGTCATCCTCGGCGTCAGCGTCCCGGCGATTGCCTTTCTGCAGCAATCGGCGCTGCTGATCCTGCTGGTGATCGGCCTGATCATCGCCATCGTGGTGCCGTTCGTCTGGGCCAAGCGCCGGCCTGCACCAGCTTCGGAGCCGTTATTCCAGCCGCCGTTCACCCGCACCACCACGCCGCCGACCTCGGCCAGCGCGCGGCCGGTGCCGCAGCCGCCGCTGTACGAAACGCCGGTCGCGGCCCCGATGCCGGTCGCGCCGCCGCCGGCCCCGACGCCCAGCGCTGCCGAGCCGGCCTCGCCGCCGCCGCCCGACAGCGACACGCCGCCGGACAACGTCCGCAACATCTCGGGCGCGCGCTAACTACGCTTCGACCGCCCCCAGACGTGCACCGCCGATTCTTGATCTTGCGTGCGGTGCACAAAATCCTTCAGGATACCGATCTGATCCTGGAGTGCTGCGATGTCGTCGTTGAACCTGTCCGCCGGTGCCGAGCCGGTTTCCGAACGTCCTGACGACGCGGCCGCGATCGAGGCCGAGACCCGGCTGCGCAACGACATCCGGCTGCTCGGCCGGATCCTCGGCGACACTGTGCGCGAGCAGGAAGGCCAGACCGTGTTCGATCTGGTCGAGAACATCCGCCAGACCTCGATCCGATTCCACCGCGACGACGACAAGACCGCGCGCGCCGAGCTCGAAGCCATCCTGGACGGGATGTCGATCCCCGACACGATGCGGATCGTGCGCGCCTTCAGCTATTTCTCGCACCTCGCCAATATCGCCGAGGACCAAAACAACATCCGCCAGATGCGCGCCGGTTCGACCGCGGGCTCGGCGCCGCGCGCCGGACTGCTCGCCAAGACGCTGGCGCACGCACGGCAGGAGGGGATCGACGCGGCGGAGCTGCGCAAGTTCTTTGCCACCGCGCTGGTCAGCCCGGTGCTGACCGCGCACCCGACCGAAGTGCGCCGCAAGAGCACGATGGACCGCGAGATGCAGATCGCTTCGCTGCTCGATCAGCGCGACCGCGTTCAGCTCACCGCCGACGAATGGGCCGACAACGAGGAACGGCTGCGCCGCGCGGTCGAAACGCTGTGGAAGACCAACCTGCTGCGCCGGACCAAGCTGACGGTGCTGGACGAAGTCACAAACGGCCTGTCGTTCTACGACTACACCTTCCTGCGCGAGGTGCCGCGGCTGCACAGTGCGCTGGAAGACCGGCTTGCCGATGCGGCGAAGGCCGAAGGCGTCAACAGCGAAGGCGAGCTGGCGAGCTTCCTGCGGATGGGAAGCTGGATCGGCGGCGACCGCGACGGCAATCCGTTCGTCACCGCCGAGGTGCTGCACGGCACCTTGAAGCTGCAGAGCACCCGCGTGCTGCGCTACTATCTCGACGAGTTGCACGAGCTTGGCTCGGAGTTGTCGCTGGCCTCGCATCTCGCCGGCACCACCGACACCGTCAAGGCGCTGGCCGAGACCTCGCCCGACACCTCGCCGCATCGCAAATACGAGCCTTATCGCCTCGCGGTGTCCGGCATCTACGCGCGGCTCGCCGCCACTGCGCTCAAGCTCGAGGTCGAGAACCTCCGCGCACCGGTCGGTGAGGCCGAGCCTTACGCTAGCGCGCAGGACTTCAAGGCCGATCTCGACGCCATCCATCTGTCGCTCACCAAGCACAATTCCGGCGTGATCGCGCGCGGCCGGCTGCGTCAGCTCCGCCGCGCAATCGACTGTTTCGGCTTCCATCTCGCCAGTCTGGACATGCGGCAGAACTCGGCGGTGCACGAGCGCACCATTACCGAGCTGATGGACGCCGCGCGGCCCGGCACCTCCTATGCGATGCTCGACGAGGAAGCGCGGATCGCGCTCTTGATCAGCGAGCTGCGCAGCACCCGGCCTCTGACGTCGATGTTCGTCAAATACAGCGACGAGACGGTCGGCGAGCTTGCAGTGTTCCGCGAAGCCGCAAAGGCGCACGCGACCTGCGGGGCGGCGGCGATCCCCCAATGCATCATCTCGATGACTAAGGGCGTTTCCGATCTGCTCGAAGTCGCGGTGCTGCTCAAGGAGGTCGGGCTGATCGATCCGTCCGGGCGCAGCGCCATCAACGTGGTGCCGCTGTTCGAGACCATCGAGGACCTGCAGGCCTGCGCCAAGATCATGGACCGGCTGCTGTCGATCCCGGAATATCGCCGGCTGGTCGACAGTCGCGGGTCGGTGCAGGAGGTGATGCTCGGCTACTCCGACAGCAACAAGGACGGCGGCTTCGTCACCTCGGGCTGGGAGCTGTACAAGGCCGAGATCGGCCTGATCGAGATCTTCGAGCACCATGGCGTGCGGTTGCGGCTGTTCCACGGCCGCGGCGGCTCGGTCGGCCGTGGCGGCGGCCCGAGCTACGACGCGATCGTGGCGCAGCCGGGCGGCGCCGTGAACGGCCAGATCCGCATCACCGAGCAGGGCGAGATCATCACCAGCAAATATTCCAACGTCGAAGTCGGCCGCAACAACCTGGAGATCCTCGCCGCCGCGACGTTGGAAGCAAGCCTGCTGCAGCCGAAGCGGGTGGCGCCGCATCGCGACTATCTCGAAGCGATGGAGCAGCTCTCCGCATTGGCCTTCAAGGCGTATCGTGGCTTGGTGTACGAGACCGACGGTTTCGTCGACTACTTCTGGGCCTCAACGGTGATCAACGAGATCTCGACGCTGAACATCGGCAGCCGTCCGGCCTCGCGCAAGAAAACGCGCGCGATCGAGGACCTGCGCGCGATTCCGTGGGTATTCTCATGGGCGCAGTGCCGGCTGATGCTGCCGGGCTGGTACGGTTTCGGCAGCGCGGTGTCGGCCTGGGTCACCGCGCATCCCGAGAAGGGCATCGCCTTCCTGCAAAAGATGTATCAGGAGTGGCCGTTCTTCCGGACGCTGCTGTCGAACATGGACATGGTGCTGTCGAAGAGCTCGATCGGCATCGCCTCGCGCTATGCCGAGCTGGTCGAGGATGTCGATGTTCGTGAGCGCATCTTCGGCCGCATCCGCGCCGAATGGGATTCTTCGATCGAGTATCTGTTCGCGATCATGCAGCAGGACCGCCTGCTGCAGAGCAACCCGCTGCTCGAACGCTCGATCCGCCACCGCTTCCCGTATCTCGACCCCCTGAACCACGTCCAGGTCCAGCTGCTGCGCGAACACCGCACCCACGACCCAGACGAACAGGTGCTCCGCGGCGTGCAACTGACGATCAACGGGATTTCGGCGGGGCTGCGGAATAGCGGGTGAGGGCGGCTGCAGCTGGATTGGTCTGGGCTCATTTAGCCGGTGGAAAGACGCGCCTGTTAGATTGGCGGCGATGCTGAAGCGGGCGAGCAGCCGCAGACACCGAGGACGTCCACCATGCAGTGGCTCTATCTTCTGATCGCGATCGTGGCTGAAGTCGCCGGCACGTCGGCGCTGAAGGCGTCGCAGGGGTTTACGGTGCTGTTGCCGTCGGTGCTGGTCGTCGTCGGTTACGGCGCGGCGTTCTATTTCCTGTCGCTGACGCTGAGCAGCATTTCGGTCGGCGTTGCCTATGCGCTGTGGTCCGGGATTGGGATCGTGCTGATCTCGGCGGTCGGCTGGCTATGGTTCGGCCAGGCCTTGGACGCCGCAGCGATGGTCGGCATCGCGTTCATCATCGCCGGCGTCGGCATCATCAATTTCTTCTCGAACGTGTCGGCGCATTAGAGCGCCAGCTTCGCTGGCGCGGGTTCGCTGAAACGCGCGCGGATAATTTCGGCACTGCGATCTGCCGCGTCGCTTCAAGCCGAGCCGAATCGATCCTCCGACTTTGCATCCCGATACCGCGGGTGCTGTATCCTGCTACAGTCCGGTAGAGGGGTAGTTAGTTGCGTGCCAAAAATGACGGCGTGGCTGCTTAGTTAGTAAGCACATCACGCGACAGGTCAAACTTTTGTCAGGATGGTGGCCGGCGCACCGATGGCGCTAACTGGTTGACGACCGACCCCGCCGACGGATCAGGCGATCGCGGGGACGGTTCGACAATGCGAACGCGCGTTCGCTGTGCCATGCCGGCTCGGCTTCGTTGATTGAATGCCCCGGCGCGCGGCCCGATCGCGGCGGAGAAGGGGCGTCCGATGCTGTATCTTGTCACTCATTATTGGATCTGGCTGGCGGCGGTCTTCGTCGTCGGCGCCGTCACGCCGCTGCTCGCGCAGAAATTCGGCTGGGCGGCCGACCTCGAGAATTACTGGGTGAGCCGGGTCGGCGTCGTGCTCGCCGTGGCGCTGGTGCTGGTCGCCGCGCAGCTCGCCTCCGGCAAGGCCGAGCTGCTGCTCGAAGCCGGCGTCGGGCTGGTGATTGCTTACTTCGTCGGCGGGCTGGCCGGCGGCATCGCGCCGGGCCTGCTGCCGGTGCGGTTCGAAGGCTGGTGGGTCGGCCTGTTCGCGACCGGGCTGATCCTGGCGGTGTTCGGCATCACCACGCTGCCGAAGCTGGAGCCGGATCTGCGCGAGCGCGTCGCCGACGTGGTGAAGGAAGCCGGCGCCGATCCGTTGAACTTCGACGTCGCCGGGCGCGACGTGTTGCTGCCGGCCGATCTCGGCAGCGACAAGGTGCGGGCCGCACTCGGCGAGCAGATCCTGAAGGTGCCGGGCGTGCGCCGCGTTGCCGATGTCGACGACCTGAGTGGCGCGGCGCTGGCCGCCAAGACGGTGGCGAAGCTGCAGGCTGAAGCCGAGGCGAAGGCCAAGGCCGAGGCGGCCGCGAAGGAAGCCGCCGCCAAGGAGGCTGCCGCCAAGGCCGCCAAGGATGCGGCGCAGAAGCATGCTGCCGCCAAGGCCAAGGCTGACGCCGAGGCGAAGGAAGCAGCTGCGAAGGCCGCCGCTGAAGCAGCCGCCAAGGAAGCTGCTGCAAAGGAAGCCGCCGCCAAGGAAGCCGCAGCCAAATCCGCGGCGGAAGCGGCCGCCAAGCAGGCTGCTGCCGATGAGGCGGCGAAGAAGGCGGCTGATGACGCGGCCAAGCAGGCAGCCGCCAAGCCGGCCGCTGCGCCCGCGGAGATCAAGACTGCGAACGCCACCGGCGCGCTGCCGGCGAGCCCGGCGCAGGATTGCCAGGGGCGGGTGTCGGCTCTGGCTTCTGCCGAGAAGATCAACTTCGAACGCCGCAGCGCTGTGATCGACAAGGCATCGCAGCCGCTGCTCGACAAGCTTGCCGCCGCGATCAAGCAGTGCCCGGCGGTGACCATCGAGGTCGCCGGCTACACCGATGGCGCCGGCAAGAAGTCCGCCAACATCGCGCTGTCGAAGCGCCGCGCCGAAGCGGTGGTGGCAAGCCTGACCAAGTCTGGGATCGGCTCGGTCAAGCTGGTGGCGGAAGGCTACGGCTCGGCCAAGCCGATCGCCAGCAACGACACCGCCGAAGGCCGGGCGCAGAATCGGCGGATCGAATTCGTGGTGAAGTAACTCCCCCTCCAAGGTGCTTCACCCGACGGAAAAGCCCGCTGCAAGGCGGGCTTTTCTGTGTGTGTAAACTGCGGGGGCTGTTAGTTATTCGAGTCATTCCGGGGCGCGAGCGTAGCTCGCGAACCCGGAATCCCGAATTGGTAGCGACGGCCGGGGGCTCTACAGCTCCGGATTCCGGGTTCGCGCCTGGCGGCGCGCCCCGGAATGACGTGCTGGTGTTTAACCGATCGTCGTCGTGGAGCTGACCGAGTTTACACCGGATCCCAGTTGAAGATGTCGGCGGAGCGGTCGAGCTTGTAGAACGAGCCCTTCAGCGCCGGCATGCCGTGCTCGGCGAGGCTTTCGCAGGTCCAGCCGCCGTCGCGGTGCACCGAGCGGATCGGACGCGACTGGCCCATCAGGAAGATCTCGTTCATGCGCACGGCGAAGATCTGGCCGCTGACGTCCTTGGCGGCGTCGCCGAGCAGATACACCGACAGCGGCGCGATCTTCTCCGGGCCCATCTGCTGCATCCGCGCGACGCGGGCCTTCTCGGCCTCGGTCTCGGTCGGGATGGTGCCGATCAGGCGCGACCAGGCGAACGGCGACACGCAGTTGGAGCGGACGTTGAAGCGCTGCATGTCGAGCGCGATCGACTTCGACAGGCCGACGATGCCGAGCTTGGCGGCCGCATAGTTGGCCTGGCCGAAATTGCCGATCAGCCCCGAGGTCGAGGTGAAGTGCACGAATGAGCCGCTCTCCTGCTCGCGGAACAGCCGGGCGGCAGCGTGCGAGACGTAGAACGTGCCCATCAGGTGCACCTTGATCACCTGCTCGAAGGCGTCGATGCTCATGCGGTGGAAGATCGCGTCGCGCAGGATGCCGGCGTTGTTCACCACGCCGTCGAGCTTGCCGTAGGTATCGACCGCCTGCTTGACGATCTTGCTGGCGGGAATCGCCTCGGCGACGGTCTCGAAATTCGCGACCGCGGTGCCGCCTTCCTTCTTGATTTCCTCGACGACCTGCTCGGCCGGCGCGGCGTCGGTGCCCGAGCCGTCGGACGCGACGCCCGGATCGTTGACGACCACCTTGGCGCCTTCGCGCGCCGCGAGCAGTGCGATCTCGCGGCCGATGCCGCGTCCTGCGCCGGTGACGATGATGACTTTGCCGTCCAGTGCCTTGGCCATTGTTTCTTCCTTCTTTGTTTAACTGAGGCGATGCCACTTACTTCAGCGTCATGCGCGGGCTCGACCCGCGCATCCATCCTCTTCGCGAAGAAGATGGATTGCCGGGTCAAGCCCGGCAATGACGACAACAACGATGCGACGTCGACGTTACTTCTCGTTGGTGAAGATGATCGTGCCGCTTGCGGCGAACATGCCGCCGACGCCGTGGCAGACCGAGATCTTCGCGTTCGGCACCTGCGCGGGCGCGATGCCGCGCATTTGCCGGACGCTTTCCTGCAACGCGTACATGCCGTACATGCCCGAGTGCATGTAGGACAGGCCGCCGCCGTTGGTGTTGAGCGGCAGCTTCCCGCCGGGGCGGGTGTTGCCGTCGGCGATGAATTGGCCGGTCTCCTCATAGGGCATGAAGCCGAGGTCGCCGAGGCCGAACAGAGGCAGGTGCGCGAACGCATCGTAGATCATCAAATGATCGACGTCGCTGTGCTTGATACCAGCCTCGCGGAACGCGGTCGGGCCCGCCACCTTGAAGGCGCGCGAGGAGTTGAAGGTCTCCATCTGGCTGACCATCGGCGTTTCCACGCTCTCGCCGGTGCCGAGTACATAGACCGGCTTGTGCGGGAAGTCCTTGGCGCGATCGGCCGAGGTCATGATCAGCGCGCCGCCACCGTCGGTGACGAGGCAGCACTGCAGCAGCCGGAACGGATAGGCGATCATCCGCGAGTTCAGTACGTCCTCGACGGTGATCGGGTCCTTCATCATCGCGCGCGGATTCTTCGCCGCCCATTCGCGCTGCACCACCGCTACCGAGGCGATCTGCTCGTGGGTGATGCCGTAGGTCTTCATGAACCGCAGCACCGGGATCGGGAATTGGCTCGGCGGCCCGTAGATGCCGTAGGGCGCTTCGAACTGGCCCTGCAGGCTGTCGGCGGGAATCGAGCGCGGCAGTTTGCCGATCATCGACTTGCCGCTCTCGGCGTGAGTGATCAGCACGGTCTTGCAGAGGCCGGCCTCGATCGCCGCGGCGGCGTGGCGGACGTGCAGCATGAACGAGCAGCCGCCGACGGAGGTGCCGTCGACCCACGTCGGCGTGATGCCGAGATAGTGGGCGATCTGCTGCGGCGTCTCGACCGCGGTGGCGATGCCGTCGATGTCCGACAGCTTCAGCCCGGCGTCGGCGATCGCGTTGAGCGCGGCGTCGGCGTGGAGCTGGATCTGCGACATGTCGGGAATGACGCCGAGCTTGGTGGTTTCGGCGGCGCCGACGATAGCAACCTGATTACGACGCATGATGCTTACCCCTTCGCCGGACGGAATTGCGGAAGGGTGAGGGTGTCGTCGATCTTCTGGAAGGTGACTTCCAGCTTCATATCGAGCTCGAGCGCCTCGGGCGTCTGCGGGCACTCCAGGATGTTGCTCATCATCCGCGGGCCCTCTTCGAGCTCGACTACCGCGATCGCGTAGGGCTCGGTGAAGCCGGCCGCCAGCGGGCGGTGATTGATCACGTAGGAATACAGGGTGCCGTTGCCGGAGGCCTTGAACACGCTGACCTCGCGCGAGCCGCATTTCGGGCAGAACGGGCGGGGCGGGAAGTACGCGTGGGCGCAGGAATCGCAGCGCTGAAGCCGCAGTTCGCCTTGCTTGGCGCCGTCCCAGTAGTGCTGGGTTTCCGGAGTGATCTTGGGACGTGCGCGTGCGGGTTCAGCCATGTCTTAGTTTTCTCCCTGAGCTGGCTCGTGGGCCCATCGGTTGTGCGGTCTTGATGCGATATCGGCCCGCCAGCGTCAACACGCGCAGGGCGCGGAGCCATGTGCAGGAATTGTATTCCGCAAAGCGGACAATCGCGGAGCCCGAGCGATGCGCTCAGCGCGGGGCCGGAGCAGCCGCGGCGGCGGATGGCAAAGGGTCACTTTCCGCGCTACTGAATAAGCCGATGATGTTTCCTGCGTGATCGAGACGCGCCGCCCACGTGCGTGACGATCGGCTTCCCATCGGAATGGACAGCATGACCCGACATCCTACACTCGCCGCGCTCGCGGCCGATCTCGAAGCCGGCCGAACCACCGCCCGCAAGCTGGTGGAAGACTGTCTGGCGCGGATCGCCGATCCGGCCGGCGAGGGCGCGCGCGTCTTCATTCACGTCGACCGCGACGCGGCACTGCAGGCGGCGGACGCTATGGACAAGCTGCGCGCCGCCAAGGCGGCGCCGTCGCCGTTCGCCGGCATTCCGATCTCGATCAAGGATCTGTTCGACATCAAGGGCCAGGTGACCCGCGCCGGCTCGCGCGCGCTCGACGACAATCCGCCCGCCGACAGCGACGCGCCTGCGGTGGCGCGGCTGCGGCGCGCCGGCTTCGTGGTGATCGGCCGCAGCAACATGACCGAGTTCGCCTATTCGGGAATCGGCATCAACCCGCATTACGGCACGCCGAAAGCCGCCTATCGCCGCGACGTCGGCCACGTGCCGGGCGGCTCGTCATCCGGCGCTGCGGTCTCGGTGGCGGACGGCATGGCACATGCCGGGCTCGGTACCGACACCGGCGGCTCGTGCCGCATCCCCGCGGCCTTCAACGGCATCGTCGGCTACAAGCCGTCGCAATACCGCGTGCCGCGCGACGGCGCGGTGCCGCTGTCGTTCTCGCTCGACAGTATCGGCCCGTTGGCGCGCAGCGTCGAATGCTGCGCCACGCTCGATGCGATCCTCGCCGACCAACCGGTCGGGCCGCTGATTGCGCGCCCGCTGAAAGGCATGCGGATCGCGGTGCCGACCACGGTGGCGCTCGACGATCTCGATGCCGCGGTCACCGCTGCGTTCGACCGCGCGCTGAAAACGCTGTCGAGCCACGGCGCGATCATCGAGAAGATCGAGGTGCCGGAATTCGCCGAGGTGGCCCCGCTCGGAGCCAAGGGCGGTTTTGCCGCTGCCGAGAGCTACGCCTGGCACCGCTATCTGATCGTGGCGCAGGGCGACGTTTACGATCCGCGGGTGCGCGAGCGCATCCTGCGCGGCGAGACCCAGAGCGCTGCCGACTACGTTGATCTGGTGAATGCGCGCAAATCGCTGATCGCGCGCGCCTCGGCGCGGCTCGCGCCCTACGATGCGGTGGCGATGCCGACCACCGCGATCGCGGCACCGACCATTGTGGAGCTGGCCGACGACAAGGCGTTCACCAAGGCCAATCTGCTGACGCTGCGGAATTGCACGCTGATCAACATGATCGACGGCTGCGCGATCTCGCTGCCGTGCCATCGGGACGGCGAGCCGCCGATCGGTCTGATGCTGGCGGGCGTCAATGGCACCGACCGCGAAATCTTCGAAGTCGCGGCCGGCATGGAGGCGGTGATCCGTGGTTGATCTTGCCTTCACGCTCGCCGCTGCCGGCAGCTGTACCCCACTGACGCTGCCGATTACGACGGCGGTGATCGCCGGCTGGACCGGGCGCGATCCGGTGGCGCGCGACCACCACATTGCCGAACTCGAAGCGCTTGGCATCGCCCGGCCGGCGTCGACGCCGATCTATTACCGTGTCGCCGCGGCGCGGCTCACCACTGCGCCGGCGATCGAAGTGTCCGGTGGCGACTCGTCCGGCGAGGTCGAGTTCGTGCTGATCGGCCATCAGGGCCGCATCCTGGTCGGCGTCGGCTCCGATCACACCGACCGCAAGGTCGAAGCCTATGGCGTCACGGTGTCGAAGCAGATGTGCGACAAGCCGGTGGCGCCGGAGCTGTGGGAGTTCGGCGAGGTCGAGCCGCATTGGGATCGCATCGTGCTGCGTTCCTACGCCACGATCGGCGGGACGCGCGTGCTGTACCAGGAGGGCACGCTCGATGCGATGCTGCCGGCGCGCGAGCTGATCGCCCGCGGCTTTGATGGCGCGAGCCTGCCCGATGGCTGCGTGCTATTCGGCGGCACCTTCGCCGCCAAGGGCGGCATCCGCCCGGCGTCGCGGTTCGAATTCGAGATCGACGATCCCGTGCTCGGCCGCGTCATCCGCCATGGCTATGACGTGGTGGAGCTGCCGATACTGGGGTGAGCAAGGCGCAAGCGCGACATCATCACCGCTCGTCATTCCGGGGCGCGCGCGAAGCGCGTGAACCCGGAATCCCGAGGTTGTGACGAAGGCTGGCGGCGCAGAACAGCTCGGGGTTCCGGGTTCGCGCTCCGCGCGCTCCGGAACGACGGTGCTAGACGGCCACGAGCCGCTAACTCACTCCTTCGCCTTCACCACGCTGAACGTGCCATTGGCGCGGGCGCAGCGGGTGCCGTCGGCGGTGACGAAACACTGCGCGACGCACAGCTTGGCGCCGACCTTGATCACCTCCGGCTCGATCTGCAGCCATTGGCCGATCTTGGCGGGACCGATGAAGTCGATGGCCAGCGACGACGTCAACAGCCGCGCGCCGCCGCCGAGTTTGAGTCCGCAGCTGTAGCCCATCGCGTTGTCGGCCAGTGCCGTGATCAGCCCGCCATGGGCGAGACCGCGCGAATTGGTGTGGCATTCGCGAATCCGCAGGCCGAGCATCACCGCATCCGTCGTAGTCTTGGCGTAGAGCGGCTCCCACGGCGCGGTGAGCGGGCTCGAACGGCTGTGGCGCACGAAGCCGTCAGGAATGCTGTCAGGCGCTGGGATGGAGTTCTGATCCGGTTCGGTCGTCATGCGCGTCGGTCGCCTTACTGCATCGACCACCTTTAGACCGCACCGCAGCATCGTCCGCAACGCCGACAAAGTTTGAAGCGTGGTTTGAGAGGGTGTTTGAAACGGGGCGACGTGACTCCATGCTTCGTCATTCCGGGGCGCGAGCGGAGCTCGCGAACCCGGAATCTCGACGTCATTTGCAGGCGTTCGCCACAGCTCGAGATTCCGGGTTCGCGCCTGACGGCGCGCCCCGGAATGACAAACTGTGGTCGTCATTGCGAGGAGCAAAGCGACGAAGCAATCCAGTTCAGCGGACGGAGCTTATGGTTTGCTTCGCGGCGCCTGTCATCGGGGGGCGTTACGCGCCGACCCGCTGGCTCGCAATGGCGGCTTCCTGAGAGAGCTCAATACGGCAGGCCGACGTAGTTTTCCGCCAGCGAGGTGATCGCGGCCTTGGAGGTGACCAGGTAGTCCAGTTCGGCAGTCTGGATGCGCTGGGAGAAGGCGTCGCTGTCGGGGAAGCGGTGGAGCTGCGAGGTCATCCACCAGGAGAACCGCTCGGCCTTCCACACCCGGCGCAGCGCGTTGGCCGAATAGGCATCGATGCCGGCCTGCGACTTCTCGGCGTAGTATTCACGCATGGCGCGCGACAGGTAGTATACGTCGCTGGCGGCGAGGTTGAGGCCCTTGGCGCCGGTCGGCGGCACGATATGGGCGGCGTCGCCGGCGAGGAACAGCCGGCCGAACCGCATCGGCTCGGCGACGAACGAGCGCAGCGGCGCAATGCTCTTTTCGATCGACGGCCCGGTGACCAGTTTGCCGGCGGTCTCCGGATCGAGCCGGTTCTTCAGCTCGTCCCAGAACCGGTCGTCGCTCCAGTCGGCCACGTCGTCGGTGAGCGGGCATTGCACGTAATAGCGGCTGCGATGCATCGAGCGCATCGAGCACAGCGCAAAGCCGCGGTCGTGGTTGACGTAGATCAGCTCGGGCGACACCGGCGGGGTGTCGGACAGCAATCCGAGCCAGCCGAACGGATACACCCGCTCGAACGACTGCACTGCGCTGGCCGGCACGCTCTGCCGGCTGATGCCGTGGAAGCCGTCGCAGCCGGCGATGAAATCGCACACGATCTCGCGCGTGGTGCCGTCCTTGACGTAGCGCACCTTGGGGTGGGCGCCTTCGAAGTCGTGCAGGCTGACGTCGGCGGCATCGTAGATCGTGGGTAGGCCGGCGGCATTGCGCGCTTCCATCAGGTCGCGGGTGACCTCGGTCTGGCCATACACGGTGACGCTCTTGCCGCCGGTCGCGCCCTTCAGATCGATGTGATGCCGCTTGCCGGCGAACGCGATCTCGAAGCCATCGTGCACCAGCGCTTCCTGATGCAAGCGGGCGGAGACGCCGGCCTCGTCGAGCAGATCGACCATGCCCTGTTCGAGCACGCCGGCACGAATCCGCGACAGCACGTAGTCCGGATCCTTGCGTTCCACGATGACGGCGTCGATGCCGTATTTGTGCAGCAGCTGGCCGAGCAGCAGTCCGGACGGACCCGCGCCGATGATGGCCACTTGTGTCCGCATGGTCGTTCCCCCGATGATGTTGTCGCCTCGTTACGGGACCGTCACGAAGCCGTCTAGCCGCCGTCCGGTGTCTAGCAGCTATTACGCGGCCGTCACTTGCAATGATGGTTATAACCTATAACAATGCGGCCCAAAGGCCGATTGAAGCCGACCAAGGGAGAGAGCTCGATGAGGAAGACTCTGCTCGCGCTGCTGCTTGCCGCCAGCGTGACGCCCGCGCTTGCGCAGGACAAAACCGTCAACTGGAAAGTCTCGCTGTGGGTGCCGCCGGCGCATCCGCTGGTGCCGGCGACCAAGGCGTGGGCCGAGGACATTCAGAAGGCTTCCGGCGGCAGCATCCGGATGACCGTGTTCCCCTCCGAGCAGCTCGGCAAGGCGTTCGACCATTACGACATGGCGCGCGACGGCATCGCCGACGTCACCTACGTCAATCCCGGCTATCAGCCCGGCCGCTTCCCGATCGTCTCCGCCGGCCAGCTTCCGTTCGTGTTCAAGGACGGCAAGAAGGGCACGCTGGCGCTGAACGAGTGGTACCACAAATACGCGCCGACCGAGATGAAGGACACCAAGCTGTGCTTCGCCTTCATCCATGATCCGGGCGCGCTGCACGGCAAGAAGAAGGTGCTGCTGCCGTCCGACATGAGCGGCCTGAAGGTGCGGCCGGCACAATCGACGATCGGCGAAATGGTGAAGCTGTTCGGCGGCACCAATGTGCAAGCCTCGGCGCCGGAATCGCGCGACGCGCTGGAGCGCGGCGTTGCGGATGAGATCACCTTCCCGTGGGGCTCGGTGTTCCTGTTCGGCATCGACAAGGTGGTCAAGTATCACATGGACGTACCGCTCTACACCACGGTGTTCACCTACAACATCGGGCTGAAGGCCTATAACGCACTGTCGGACGCGCAGAAGAAGATCATCGACGGTCACTGCACGCCGGAATGGGCCTCCAAGGTCACCGATCCCTGGACCGATTTCGAAGCCAACGGCCGCGTCAAGATGAAGGCGCTGCAGGACCACGAGGTCTATCCGCTGACGGACGCGCAGCTCGCCGAATGGAAGAAGGCGACCAAGCCGCTGCGTGACAGCTGGGCCGAGCAGGTCAAGAAGTCCGGCAGTGATCCAGCCGCGGTCGAGGCTGATCTGCAGAACGCCCTGAAGAAGTACGACGCGGGGTTGTGAGCCTCTCCGTGTCATTCCGGGATGCGCGCATCGCGCGCAGACCCGGAATCTCGCGGCCGCACGATCGAGATTCCGGGTTCGCTCGCTACGCGAGTGCCCCGGAATGACTTTTTCAGTGTGATTGACGCAATACCAACGATCGAGCCCCGATGAGTTCTCCTCCCGACGACAAGCTCCGCGACCGGCTGCCTGGCGCGCTGACGACGCGGCGCTTTTCCAAGAACGGCATGGACCGCTTCATCGACGCGATCGAGTGGATCGCGGCGTTCTTCGTCGGCATCGTCGCGCTGAACACCTTTCTGGCCGTGTTCATGCGGAAGTTCTTTTCGGTGACGATCCCGGACTACTACAATTTCGGTCAGTTTATGCTCGGCGTGCTGATCTTCTGGGGTATTGCCGCCACTTCCTACCGCGGCTCGCACATCACCGTGGATCTGGTGTGGGCGGCGGCGTCGCCGCGCTGGCAGCGGATTATCGATATCTTCGCCACTCTGGTCCTGCTGTTCGTCGTCAGCGTGCAGACCTACACGCTGTTCGACAAGGTGGTGACCACCAAGGCCGACCACATCGTCACCATGGACCTGCAGATCCCGATCTGGCCGTTCTATCTGGTGTCGTGGATCGGCGACGTTTCCGCCGTGCTGCTGATCGCGATTCGAACCTTCCGGCTGATCTTCCATCCGGAGCAGATGCGCGAAGTGCGCATGAAGCCGGTGGAGTAGCTAGCGATGCTGACCAACGAGACCGTGGCCGCGATCGGCTTCGTCAGCCTGTTCGTCCTGATGTTGCTGCGCGTGCCGGTCGGCATGGCGATGGGCCTCGTCGGTGTCACCGGCTTCGGCTATCTCACCGGCTTCGAGCCGGCGTTGAAGCTCGTCGGCCAGACCACAATGCGCACCGTCACCGACTATTCGTTCGGTGTGATTCCGATGTTCCTGCTGATGGGCGCGTTCGTGTCGGCGTCGGGCATCAGCCGCGAACTGTTCCGCGCCGGCAACACCATCGTCGGCCATTGGAAGGGCGGGCTCGGCATCGCCACCATCGCGGCCTGCGGCGGCTTTGCGGCGATCTCCGGCTCGTCGGTCGCGACCGCCGCGACCTTCTCGGCGGTGGCCTATCCGGAGATGCGGCGGTTCGGCTATCCGCAGTCGTTCTCGACCGGCGTGATCGCGGTCGGCGGCACGCTCGGCGCGATGCTGCCGCCATCGACCGTGCTGGCGGTGTACGGCATCATCACCCAGCAGGACATCGGCAAGCTGTTCATCGCCGGCATCCTGCCGGGCCTGCTGGCGATCGTGATGCACATGATCACGATCTGGATCATCGGCGTGGCGCGGCCGGGTTTCCTGCCGGCGGGGCCGAAGAGTTCGTGGGGCGACCGCCTCGCGGCGTTTCGCGACGTGTGGTCGCCGCTGCTGCTGTTCTTGTTCGTGATCGGCGGGCTGTATGGCGGCTTCTTCATTCCGACCGAGGCGGGCGCAGTGGGGGCGGTCGGCGCATTCCTGATCGGCATCTTGCGTGGCAAGCTCGACCGCGAGGGCATCCTGCAGTCGCTGCTGCAGGCGACCCGCACCGCGGCCGCGGTGTTCACCGTGCTGATCGGCGCGCTGTGCTTCGGCTACTTCCTCACCATCACCCAGACGCCGCAAGTCGTCACCGAATTCCTAACAGGGCTCGGCATCGGACCTTACGGCGTGCTGGCGCTGATCCTGTTGATGTATCTGGTGCTCGGCTGCCTGATGGACGCGATGGCGATGGTGATCCTGACCGTGCCGATCGTGTTTCCGGTGGTCACAGCACTCGGCTTCGATCCGATCTGGTTCGGCATCATCATCGTGATGACGGTCGAGCTCGGCCTGATCCACCCGCCGGTCGGCATGAATGTGTTCGTGATCAAAAGTGTGATCAAGGACGTCAGCATGTCCACGGTGTTCGCCGGCGTGCTGCCGTTCGTCGTCACCGATCTGATCCGGCTGGTGATCCTGATCGCGTTCCCGATCATCGCGCTGTGGCTGCCGATGCGGATGATTGGGTAGTTCGAAGACCTCGTCATGGCCGGGCTCGTCCCGGTGATCACCGTGGATGTATGCGATGACCCCGACCCTCGAAACCAAATACGCCTTCACCATCACGGCGCGGATCGGCGAGGTGACGTCGGCCGGCGAGATCGGCAGCGGCGTGCGCCGGATCATTCCGATCCTTGGCGGCGAGGTGAAGGGCGAGGGGATCAGCGGCCAAGTGCTGCCGTTCGGCGCCGATTTCCAGATCATCCGGCCGAACGAGCTGATCGAGCTGGAAGCCAAATATGCGTTCGAGACCGATGACGGTGCGGTGGTCTATGTCGAGAACATCGGCATCCGGTTCGGGCCGGTCGAATTGCTGCAGAAGCTGAAGCGCGGCGAGCCGGTCGACCCCAAGCTGATCTATTTCCGCACCCGACCGCGATTCGAGACCGGCCACCCGAACTATCAGTGGCTGATGCAGCATTTGTTCATCGGCTCCGCCGCCCGCCACGCCGATCGCGTCGTGATCGACGTGCATCAGGTGCTGTGAAGCCTCCTTCCTAACCTCTCCCCGCGTGCGGGGGGGCGGATCGGCGCGAAGCGCTGATCCGGGTGAGGGGGCGCTTCCAAGCGGCCGAGCCGCAGGGATTCGCGGATAGCTGCCCCTCACCCCAACCCTCTCCCCGCAAGGGCGGGGCGAGGAAGCGCGCCATGCTTGGCTGCTAGTCCCGGCGAGAATTGGAGCCGATCGCTGAGCGACGCTCGCAATGCCGATTGACGCCGGGCTCAAGTGATTGTTATGATCTATAACTATTCTGCACAGGACGTAATAAGTGCTCACAGGAAACGCTCAGGCCGCGACCCTCGCGGACCCGTCGACGCTTGTCGTCGACACCGTTGGCCCCGTGCTGACGATCGGTCTCAATCGCCCCAAGAAACGCAACGCCCTCAATGACGGGCTGATGGCGGCGCTGAAGGATTGCCTCACCGACATTCCGGATGAGATCCGCGCGGTGGTGATCCACGGCATCGGCGATCACTTCTCGGCCGGCCTCGACCTCTCCGAACTGCGCGAACGCGACGCGACCGAAGGGCTGGTGCATTCGCAGACCTGGCACCGGGTGTTCGACAAGATCCAGTACTGCCGGGTGCCGGTGATTGCGGCGCTGAAGGGGGCGGTGATCGGCGGCGGGCTCGAACTCGCCTGCGCGGCGCATATTCGCGTCGCCGAGGCGTCTGCCTACTACGCGCTGCCCGAAGGTAGCCGCGGCATCTTCGTCGGCGGTGGCGGCTCGGTGCGGCTGCCGCGGCTGATCGGCGTTGCCCGGATGGCCGACATGATGCTCACGGGCCGCGTGTATTCGGCCGCCGAGGGCGTCATGCACGGCTTCTCGCAATATCTGATCGACAGCGGCTCGGCCTACGACAAGGCGCTGGAGCTCGGCAATCGCGTCGCGCAGAACGCGCCGCTGACCAATTTCGCGGTGCTGCAGGCGCTGCCGATGATCGCCGAGGCCAATCCGCAGACCGGTCTGTTGATGGAATCGCTGATGGCGACTGTGGCGCAGAGCGACCAGGAAGCCAAAACGCGGATACGCGCTTTCCTCGATCACAAGACAGCCAAGGTTCGGCCGAGCTGAACGGAGCCGTGATGGACGCCATGACCGATCCCATTGCATTCGCCGCTACTGCCGACGGGCGTGACGCGGCTCACCCGCTGCGCGACATCTCGTTCGGCGAGATCGGCATCGCCACCGAGCGCAAGCCGGACGGCACGATCTACGTGCGCTCGACTACCACGCTCACCGACTATCCGGTGCGGATCACCGATCGGCTGCATCATTTTGCCGAGATTGCGCCGGACCGGGTGTTCATGGCCGAGCGCAACGGCGAGGGCGGCTGGCGCAAGATCAGCTATGCTGAGATGTTGCGCGCCGCGCAGACCATAGCCTCGGCGTTGATCGCGCGCGGACTGTCGGCCGAGCGGCCGGTGATGATTCTGTCCGGCAACTCGATCGACCATGCGATCGTGATGTTCGGCGCGCTGTATGCGGGCGTCGCAATGTGTCCGGTGTCGCCGCCATATTCGCTGGTGTCGAAGGATTACGGCAAGCTGCGCCACATCGTCGGGCTGCTGACCCCTGGCCTGATCTTCGCCGACGACATCACCGCCTTCGCGCCCGCGATCCTCGCCACCGTGCCGGAGGATGTTGAACTCGCTGCCACGCGTGGCGCGGTGAAGGGGCGCAAGGTGACGTCGCTCGCCGAACTGCTGGCGACGCCGGAGCATCCTGAGCTGGCCGCCAAGCACGAGGCGATCGGCCACGACACCATTGCGAAGTTTCTGCTGACCTCGGGATCGACCGGTAATCCGAAGGCGGTGATCAACACCCAGCGGATGATCTGCGCCAATCAGGTGATGATCCGCGAGGCGATGGCGTTCCTGAAAGACGAGCCGCCGGTGATCGTCGACTGGCTGCCATGGAATCACACCTTCGGTGGCAACCACAATATCGGCCTGACGCTGTTCAACGGCGGCTCGATGTATATTGACGACGGCAAGCCGACGCCGGCCGGGATCGCTGCCACCATCCGCAATCTGCGCGAGATCGCGCCGACGGTGTATTTCAACGTCCCGAAGGGCTACGAGTCGCTGCTGCCGGTGCTGCGCGAAGACCAGCAGCTCCGCAAATTGTTCTTCAGCCGCCTGCACGCGATGTTCTTCTCCGGCGCCAGCCTCGCTGCGCACGTCTGGAGCGGGCTC
Source organism: Rhodopseudomonas sp. P1 (assembly GCF_039642825.1). Taxonomy (NCBI): domain Bacteria; kingdom Pseudomonadati; phylum Pseudomonadota; class Alphaproteobacteria; order Hyphomicrobiales; family Nitrobacteraceae; genus Rhodopseudomonas; species Rhodopseudomonas sp. P1. Next base: position 1,931,520 of record NZ_CP088006.1, read on the forward strand.
GACGAGGTTGCGGTGGCGGAGACCGGCGCGCGGGTGCCGATGCTCACTGGCCTAGGGGCGACGGAGACTGCGCCGTTCTTCATGTCGGTGACGCCGCAGACATCGCGGTCGGGCCATGTCGGTCTGCCGGTGCCGGGCAACGAGGCCAAGCTGGTGCCGAACAACGGCAAGCTCGAAGTCCGCGCCAAGGGGCCGAACATCACGCCCGGCTACTGGCGAGCCTCAGAACTGAGCGAGAAGGCGTTCGACGAGGAGGGCTTCTACAAGCTCAACGACGCGCTGAAGCCGGTCGATCCGAACGATCTTTCGAGAGGCTTCGATTTCGACGGCCGCATCTCGGAGGACTTCAAGCTGGCGTCGGGCACCTGGGTCAGCGTCGGTCCGCTGCGTGCCAAGTTCATCGCTGCCTGCGCACCGCTGGTGCGCGACGTGGTGATCGCCGGGCTCGACCGCGATTACGTCACCGCGCTGGCGATCCTCGATCCCGACGGCTGCAAGCTGATCAACGCCACGCTGCCGCTGGAGGATCTGGCCGGAATGGCGGCCGATCATCTGATCCGCGAGGCGTTCCGCAAGCGCTTCGCCACGCTGCTGACGCAGGCGACCGGCTCGTCGAACCGCGTCACCCGCGCCGTGCTGCTCGGCGAGCCGCTGTCGATCGATAAGGGTGAGATCACCGACAAGGGTTCGGTCAACCAGCGCGCCGTGCTGGAATATCGTGCCGCGCTGATCGCCGACCTCTACGCAGACCCGCCGCCCGCGCATGTGATCGCGCTGGAGTAGGATCAAAACTCAGCGTTCGTCATTCCGGGGCGCCGCGCAGCGGCGAGCCTGGAATCCATAACCACCGTCAGGGGATATGGATTCCGGGCCCGCGCCAAGGGGCGCGTCCCGGAATGACGAACTTGGATATTCTCGTTTGGGATTAAGGCGACATGTTCACCAACCGCCGTGAGGTGCAGATCCAGTGGGGCGATTGTGACCCGGCGGATATTGTTTACTACCCGCGTTACTTTGCGATGTTCGACGATTCCACCTCGGCGCTTTTTGTCGCAGCCGGATGCTCGAAGCGCGACCTGATCAAGGTCTATGGTCTGGCCGGGATTCCGATGGTGGACACCCGCGCCAAGTTCTACATCCCCTCGACCTATGGCGACGTGATCAGCATCGAAAGCCGGATCGAGCGGTTTGGTCGTTCCAGCTTCGAAGTGGTGCACAAGCTCTTCAAGGGCGAACAGCTGGCGCTCGAAGGCTTCGAGACGCGGGTGATGGTCGGCCGCCATCCGGACGATCCAAGCCGGCTGAAGTCGGTGCCGGTGCCCGAGGAGGTGAAGGCGAAATTCATGCGGGGCTGACTCGCCGCCGGTGATGCCGTAAACAAGACGACAAGATCGCGCCGAACACGGCCGATGCCATAACAGAGGGAGGAGGAGAACGTGACCAAGTTCAAGCTATCCGCTACGGCGATCGCCGTGGCCCTCGCGTTGCCGGGATTGTCCGGTGCCGCTCTTGCCGAAACCAACGAAATCACCATCGGTATCACCGTCACCACTACGGGACCTGCGGCTGCGCTCGGCATTCCGGAGCGCAACGCGCTCGAATTCGTGGCGAAGGAAATCGGCGGCCATCCGCTCAAGGTGATCGTGCTCGACGACGGCGGCGACCCGACTGCCGCCACCACCAACGCGCGGCGTTTCGTCACGGAGTCCAAGGCCGACGTGATCATGGGCTCGTCGGTGACGCCGCCGACCGTGGCGGTCTCCAACGTCGCCAACGAAGCGCAGGTGCCGCACATCGCTCTGGCGCCGCTGCCGATCACGCCGGAGCGCGCCAAGTGGTCGGTGGCGATGCCGCAGCCGATCCCGATCATGGGCAAGGTGCTCTACGAGCACATGAAGAAGAACAACATCAAGACCGTCGGCTACATCGGCTATTCGGACTCCTATGGCGACCTGTGGTTCAACGACCTGAAGAAGCAGGGCGAGGCGATGGGTCTGAAGATCGTCGCCGAAGAGCGCTTTGCCCGTCCGGATACGTCGGTCGCCGGGCAAGTGCTGAAGCTGGTCGCCGCCAATCCCGATGCGATCCTGGTCGGCGCCTCCGGCACCGCCGCGGCGTTGCCGCAGACCACGCTGCGCGAGCGCGGCTACAAGGGCCTGATCTACCAGACCCACGGTGCGGCCTCGATGGACTTCATCCGTATTGCCGGCAAGGCGGCGGAGGGCGTGCTGATGGCGTCGGGTCCGGTGATGGATCCGGAAGGTCAGGATGCCAGCGCGCTGACCAAGAAGCCCGGCCTCGAGCTCAACTCGGCTTATGAAGCCAAGTATGGCCCGAACAGCCGCAGCCAGTTCGCCGCGCACTCGTTCGACGCCTTCAAGGTGCTGGAGCGGGTGGTGCCGGTGGCGTTGAAGACCGCCAAGCCGGGCACGCAGGAATTCCGCGAAGCGATCCGCAAGGCGCTGATCAGTGAGAAGGACATCGCGGCGAGCCAGGGCGTGTACAGCTTCACCGAAACCGATCGCTATGGCCTCGACGACCGTTCGCGCATCCTGCTGACGGTGAAGGATGGCAAATACGTGATGGTGAAGTAGCCTCATCGCGCTGGCGGCATCCCGCCTGCGCATTGCGAAGCCGGCCTCCGTGCGAGGCCGGCTTTTTGCTGCGCGGGGCAGCCCTTGCGGCCTCAACACGTTCCGTCTGCACCGCAGAAAAATGGGGCACCGCCTTAGCGTCGCGTTAAGGCTGATGCTTCGAATTGCGCGGAGTTAACGTGACCGGCGCGCGTCCTCTGGTAGGAGTACCGGGGTTCAACGAACTTCGCGCGGCGGAACGCCGTGCATCGGGCCCGACGGCAGCCGAGGCGGTTACGCTTCAGGACCGGTCCGGCCCCAGCAACGGTGATTGATGCCGAGCCAGATCGTCACGCAGCGTGATGTGATCCGCTACACCGCGGGCCGCGTGGTGGCCGCAGCCGGGATCACGGCGATCGTCACCATCATCTTTCTGATTTCCGATCTCGGAACCGATTGGCACGCGACCGTTGAGGTCGGCGCTGTGGTGAAGGCGTCGCTGGTGGTGGCGCTCAGCGTGTCGACCACGCTGTCGGGCGCGATGGCGTATCGGTCGGCCCGTCTGATGCGGCAATTGACCTCGACCCGCGCCGAACTGATGCGGATGTCGCGCACTGATCCTTTGACCGGTCTCCTTAACCGGCGCGGTTTCGACGAGGCGGCGGCGACGCAGCTCGCGCAGGCGAACTTCGCCGGGCAGCCGGTGGTGGCGATGATGTGCGACCTCGACCGCTTCAAGGCGATCAACGACCATTATGGCCACAACATCGGCGACCGCGTGCTCGCGGAGGTTGGGGACATTCTGCGCGACTTCGCCGCGCCCCGCGGCATGCTGATCGCTCGCCATGGCGGCGAGGAATTTGCCGGCCTGATGGTCGGCGTTAGCGACGAGCAGGCCAACGATTACGCGCTCGAGCTGTGCCGGCTGTGCGCCACCGCTGTGGCATGCGACGGCCGGCTGGTGGCGGTGACGATGAGCTTTGGCCTTGCGGCCTATCGCGGCGGTGAACTGTCGGCACTGATGCGGCGCGCCGACCTCGCGCTGTATCGCGCCAAGGATCTCGGCCGCAACTGCGTGGTGCTGCTCGACGACGGCGACGCCTTGCCGATGGCGTCCGCCGAACCGTCAGGCGGGGTGCGAGAAGCCGAGATAGCTCGCGACCACCGCCTCGTTGCGGGCAACCTCTGAGGCCGGCCCGTCGAGCACGAACTCGCCGAGCTCCATCACATAGGCGCGGTCGGCGATCGCCAGCGCGGCCTTGGCGTTCTGCTCCACCAGCAGCACCGAAACCCCGGCTTCGCGCAGTTCGCCGACGATGCGGAAGATGTCCGCCACGATGATCGGCGCAAGGCCGAGGCTCGGCTCGTCGAGCATCAACAGCTTCGGCGCGCCCATCAGCGCGCGGCCCATCGCCAGCATCTGCTGCTCGCCGCCGGACAGCGTGCCGGCGAGCTGCTTGCGCCGTTCCTTCAGCCGCGGGAACAGGCCATAAACCCGCTCCTGCGATTGCGCAGCGATGGTCTTGGCAATGCGGAAGGCTCCGAGTTCGAGATTGTCCTCCACCGTCATGGTCGCGAACAGCTCGCGATGCTCGGGCACCAGCGACAGCCCGGCGGCGACGCGGTCCTCGATGTCGAGCCGCGCGACGTCGATGCCGTCGAAAGTAACGCGGCCCTTCAGCGGCAGCACGCCCATCGCGGCGCTGAGCAGGGTGGTCTTGCCGGCGCCGTTGGCGCCGACCACTGTAACGATCTCGCGTGTCCGCACCTCGAGCGACACGTTCCGCACCGCCTCGACCTTGCCGTAGGACACCGAGACGCCGGACACCGAAAGCAGGGCGGTCATGCCAGCGCTCCGAGATAGGCTTTGATCACGTCCGGATTGGTCTTGATCGCGTCGGGCGTGCCTTCGGCGATCCTTGTACCGAAGTCGAGCACGACGATGCGGTCGGCGAGGTCCATCACGAAGCCCATGTCGTGCTCGACCAGCAGCACCGACATGCCGCTGTCCTTGAGCTGACGCAGCAGCGCGGCGAGCCGCTGCTTTTCCATGTGGCGGAGGCCAGCCGCCGGCTCGTCGAGCAGCAGCAATTCCGGATCGGCGCACAGCGCACGCGCGATCTCGACGATGCGCTGCTGGCCGAGCGAGAGCGAACCAGCCAGCTGATCGATCTCCGCGCCGAGTCCGACGCGCTCGATTTGACGCGCAGCTTCAGCGAGCAGCTTGGCCTCGTCGCCGCGATCGAACCGCAGCATGCTGGTGATCGCGCCGGAGCGGCCCCGCAGGTGCGCGCCGATCGCGACGTTCTCCAGCACGGTCATGTCCGGCACCAGCTTGACGTGCTGGAAGGTGCGGGCGATGCCGAGCTTCACAACTTCCTGCGGCGGGGTGTTGTCGACCGGCTTGCCGTGTACTTCGATCCGGCCGCCGGTGGTGGTGAGGATGCCGGTGATCAGGTTGAAGGTGGTCGACTTGCCGGCGCCGTTGGGGCCGATCAGCGCCACGATCTCCGCGGCGTTGACGTCGAATGACACGTCGTTGACCGCAACCACGCCGCCGAACTGCTTTCGCGCGCGCTCGACCTTCAGCAGCGGCGCGGTCGAGGAGCCGCCGACCCGTTCACGCGCGGGCAGGCCGCCGGCCTTGCCGGTGACGGCGCGCCGGAATTTGACCGGCACCAGATTGGCGAGCCACGGCCACACACCGCCGGGCGCAAGCTGCAGCAGCACCACCAGGAGAATGCCGAACACGATGATCTCAAGCTGGCCCTGGCCGCCGAACAGCAGCGGCAGATAGCCCTGCAGCACTTCCTTCAGGATGATGACGATCGCGGCGCCGAGCACGCCGCCCCAGACATAGCCGGCCCCGCCGACCACGGCGATGAACAGATATTCGATGCCGGCTTGCGGCCCGAATGGCGTCGGGTTCACGTTGCGCTGGAAGTGGGCGTACAGCCAGCCCGACAGGCCCGCCAGCACCGCCGCATAGATGAACACCAGGAGCTTGGCGCGCGCGGTCTGCACGCCGAAGGCTTCGGCAGCGACATGGCCGCGGCGCAGCGCGCGGATGGCGCGGCCGGTGCGGCTGTCGAGCAGGTTCATGGTCAGCACCGCGCTGATCAGCACCATCGCCCAGATCACGAAGTAGATCGTGTGCGGATCGTACATGTCGATCGGACCGATCGACAGCGGCGGCACTCGCGAGATGCCGTCGTTGCGGCCGAGGAAATCGAGCTTGCTGAACAAATAGTACAGTGCGATGCCCCAGGCGATGGTGCCGAGCGGCAGATAGTGGCCCGACAGCCGGACCGTCATCAGCCCGAGCAGCACCGCCGCAATGCCGGCAACCACCAGCGAAGCGGGCAGCGCCAGCCACGGTGACAGGCCATACACCGTGGTGATGTAGGCGGTGGTGTAGGCGCCGAAGCCGCAGAACGCGGCCTGGCCGAACGAGGTGAGCCCGCCGACGCCGGTGAGCAGCACCAGGCCCATCGCCACCAGCGCGGCGAGGCCGATATTGTCGAGCAGCACGATCCAGAACGGCGGGATGCCCGGGATCAGCGGCAGCGCCGTCATCACGGCGGCGAACAGGAGAATCGGCAACCAACGCAGCATCACGCTCAGTCCTTCTCTTCTTCGACCGCGGGGGCGGCGAGCGAGCGCAACACCAGCACCGGCAGGATCAGCGTGAAGACGATGACCTCCTTGTAGTTCGAGGCGTAGAACGAGGAGAACGACTCGACGATGCCGACTACGATCGCGGCGACGGCGGTGAGCGGATAGCTGACCAGTCCGCCGATGATCGCCGCAACGAAGCCCTTGAGGCCGATCAGGAAGCCGGTGTCGTAATAGAGCGTGGTGATCGGCACGATCAGGATGCCGGAGATCGCGCCGATCACCGAGGCGAGCAGAAACGCGATCTGGCCGGAGAGCGAAGTGCGGATGCCGACCAGTCGGGCGCCGAGCCGGTTGACCGCGGTGGCGCGCAGCGCCTTGCCGTAGCGGGTGTAGCCGAAGAACAGCCACAGCGCCGCCATCAGCGCCAGGGTGATGCCGTACACCGCGAGGCTCTGGCCGGTGAAGATCAGCGGGCCTGCGCTCAGCGTCACGTCCGACAGCGGTGGGCCGCGCAGACCTTCGGCGCCGAAGAAGACGAGGCCGAAGCCTTGCAGTGCCAGATGGCAGCCGACCGAGGCGATCAGCAGCACCAGCACCGACGTGTGGGCCAGCGGCTGGAAGGCGATGCGATACAGAAACAGCCCGATCGCGGCGACGATCAGCAGCGACAGCGCGATGTTGACGGCGACGCCGGGCTTATGCGCCGGCAGCCACGTCGCCAGCGTCAGCACGACTGCCGGGAAGGCGATGTAGATCAGCGCCGCGCGCGCCACCTTGGCGAGATGCAGCGATTTGCGGACGCTGAACAGTTCGAAAGCGAACGCGACCAGCCCCATCACCAGCGCAAGTTGCGCGGTGCCGGGGACGCCGCCGGCCGACAGCGTCGCGTAGGTGAGAGCTCCGAATGTGATGAATTCGCCCTGGGGAATCAGGATCACCCGGGTGACGGCAAAGACCAGCACCAGCGCCAGCCCGAGCAGTGCGTAGATCGCGCCGTTGGTGATACCGTCCTGAACCAGGAACAGCAGAATCGTGGTGTTCACGCGAACGTCCCCTCCCGCGAAGGCACGTCGTTGCGCGCCTCCATCCGCCGGCAGTTGAATTCTGCTCAGGCTATTTGATATGGTGCATAACAATTATCGATTATAAGCTCAAGGCCCCGCGAGGCGTTCGCGGGGACCTTAGCGAACAGGATCACGAGCCCGGCGATGCCCGCATCGAAAACCGCCGCCGTCGCCAAGCCGGCACGAGGCGCGCGCAAGGAGCCGCCGGTCGAGAGTGCCGCCGAGGCCTCCGAGCTGATGATGGGCGAACTGTCGGAGCTGCTCGGCTACGCGCTGAAGCGCGCCCAGCTCCGCGTGTTCGAAGACTTCCTGCATTGCGTCGCCCCGGTGCAGCTCACTCCGGCGCAGTTCTCGGTGCTGCTGCTGCTCGACGCCAATCCCGGCCGCAATCAGACCGAGATCGCCACCACGCTCGGCATCCTGCGGCCGAATTTCGTGGCGATGCTCGATGCGCTGGAAAGTCGCGGCCTGTGCGTCCGCACCCGATCGCCGAGCGATCGCCGCTCGCACATCCTGATGCTCACCGACAAAGGCCGCGCCACGCTGGCGCGCGCCAAGAAGCTGGTGGCAACCCGTCACGAAGATCGCCTGACCGAACTGCTCGGCCGCGACAATCGCGACGCCTTGCTGTCGATGCTCGCCACTATCGCGCGCGAGTTCTGAACGTTCCGGCGGTCAGCTCTTTTTGAAGCAACGTTTGTCGTTCCCCGGGCAGGGATCGACCTCCTGCACCGAGGCGGTGATCGAGTTGAGCTCGATCGCCGCGCGCTTTCGCTTTGCCACCAGGAATCGGTCGACGAAGGCGACCGAGGTCGCCTTTAGGATCACGGTGGCATCGGCGCGTTCCGCGCGCGCGATGAAGTCGTCGGCTTCCTCAGGGGTCAGCGAGCGGCAGAACCGCACGACCGCCGCGGCCGGTGACACGTAGCGCGTGAATGGTCCGGCCGCTTGCTTCTTGGCGGCCGGTTTCGCCGCAGAGGTTTTCTTGGCCTTCGACTTCGCCGGTGTGGTCGCCATCATCGTCCCCTTTGGTCATTGGGCAGGGTACAGTTGCAGCTCACGACGCTTCATCTGATCGATTGCGATCACGGCGAGGACTTCGGACGGCGTGCCGCCGCCGGTCACGCGGTCGCCGACATACAGGGTTTGTGATCCGCCGCCAGTCTTGCGCACCGCAGCGGTCGGAGCGCCGCTGGCGCGCGGCGCGGTGAACAGATAGGTCCGCATCGTGGCAAGATCGGCGGCCTCGTTACCCGCAAGTGCTAGCGCAATCGCGACCTGATGCACGTCGCTGCGCTTGGCGCTGGCGGTCAATTGCGCGTCGGCGAGATCGAACGCGGTAGTAACGCGCGTGAATACCACGCTCGGTGTGGCGCTGGCATTCAGGGTGGTGGTGAACACCAGCTTGTCGGTCATCGCCGGCACCGCGCCGTTGTTGCTGCCGGCGAGGTTGCCGAACAGCGTCAGCTCGATAAAATCCTTGACCAGCTTCTCGACGCCGATCCGGCCGGTGATCGGATAGATGTAGTTCGCCGCGACGATCTGGCCGTTGCAGTAGCTGCCGCGCGAGGGATCGTTCAATGTCTTGAGCAGATATTCGAAAGTGTCGGTCACCGTGAAGGTACGCTGGTTGCTGCGCTTGCGCAGCGCGCCGGCGCCGACATTCAGCCTGAACACGTGCTCGGGCAGCACCCGCAATAGGTTCGCCTGCGAGGTCAGGTCGTTGTCTTCGGTGATGTTGAGATCGAAATTATACGCGACGCCGGTCCGGTAGAACGTCCGGATCAGCGTCCGGACCTTGTCATAGGCGCGGCCGGGAAACAGCTCGGGGCCAAATTGGCTGGTCGCTTCGCGGTTCTGGGCGTAGGTGGCGCTGAGCTGCTGGGCGATCGGGTCGCCGCTCTGGGCGAGCTTGTCGACCCATGCGATCACCACGGTCTGGACCGCGTCGCGGGTTTCGCAGCGGATGCGCTTGACGATATCGGGCGTGTCGACGCCGGAGAAATCCTCCGGCAGCGGGTGGATCGCGCACCCGGTCAGCACCAGTAATGCGATGGCAGCCGAAACGATGCTCTTCCACATCGCGTGCCTCGGGCAATCACTCGAACAACGACAATCGGCAAACCGAAATACACGCCGACTATACGCCGGCGCTGTGCCGTGTCTGTTGTTTCGGTGCAACTATGGGGCGAATTCGGCCGTGGAGTAGCGTTACGGGAGTACTTCCCGGCGCTCGGCGAGACGGGCGTCGAGGGCGGCGCGCTTGTCGGACAGCAGGCCGTTATCGGCGGCTTCGATCACCTCGTACAGCTCACGGGCGTCGGCGAGCCGGGTAACGGTGACGTAGTCCGCGCCCGCCTGATACATCGCGTCGACATCGGCCAGCAGATCGGCGGTGGCGACGATCTGCGCGCTGGGATTGAGCGCGCGGACGTGGCGCACCAGCCGTTCGTTGGTGGCGCCCTTCAGCAGCGAGTCCGGCACGCTGAGAATGATGATCTCGGCCTTGGCGACGCCGGCGTGCAGCAGCGTGTCGACATTGCTGATGTCGCCGTAGATCACGTGCATGCCGCGCTCGGTGAGGGTGCGGTACACCATCGGGTTGAAGTCGATCACGCTGATCTGCTTCAGCAGCTCTGGCGTATGCTGCTCGATCTCGCTGACCAGCGCACTGGCGGCGCGGAAGAAGCCGAGGATGACGATGCGATGCACCGCGCCGTGGCCGGCCTCTGCGGCGGCTTCGGCGCCGCTCTGCTGCTGGCCGAGATCGCGGAAGCCGAATTTGGTCAGCGTCCCGATCGCGCGGCGGGTGATCGGATCGCTGCGCATGATCACGAAGGTCGACAGCACCGCCAGGAGCACGAAGGCGAACGACGCCGCGCTCGCGGTCTGAGTGCCGATGTGGCCGGCGGCGACGCCGGTCTGGATCACCACGAGTGAGAATTCGCTGATCTGCGCCAGGTTCAGCGCCGGCAGCAGGCTGGCACGCAGGCCCTGCTTCATCAGATACAGCGGCAGGAAGGTGGTGAGCAGCCGGCTTGCCAGCGTGAACACCGCAATTGCCAGCGCCAGCCCGATCACCGAGCCGTTCGGGATCGGGATCGTCATGCCGAGCGCGACGAAGAACAGGGTGATGAAGAAGTCCCGCAGCGTCGTCACCTTGGCGGTGACGTCGAGCGCGTAGGGGAAGGTCGACAGCGACACGCCGGCGACCAGCGCGCCCATCTCGCGCGACAGATGCAGTCGCTCGGCGATTTCGCCGATCAGGAAGCACCACGCCAATGCGCCGAGCAGCACCAGTTCGGGCGTGCGTGCGATGCGGTGAAACAGCCAGGGCAGCACGTAGCGCGACAGCGCCAGCGCAGTGGCGACCAGCGCGACGACCCGCGCGATCGACAGCAGCAGCACCGAGATCTGCAGGTCGGCGAGACTCGGCTGCACCGCCAGGAACAGGATCGCGAAGATGTCCTGCAGCACCAGGATGCCGAGCGTGATGCGGCCGGGCAGGGTGTCGAGCTCGCGCTTCTCGTACAGCACCTTGACGATGATCACGGTCGACGACAGCGCGCACGCCACCGTCAGGTACAGCGCGTCGAAATGGCCGCCGCCGAGGCTGAGCCCGATGCCGACGAAGAAGGCGAGGCCGAGCAGTACGCCGCCGGCGATCTGTCCGCCGGCCGCGACCAGGATCACCGGGCCAGCTCGGATGATCTTCTTCAGATCGATCTCGAGACCGATCATGAACAGCATGAAGATCAGCCCGAGCTCGGAGATCACCGAGATCGAGTTCTCGGATTTCACCCAGCCAAGGCCGAATGGACCGATGACGAAACCGCCGATAAGGTAGGCGAGGATCAGCGGCTGACGGAAAAAATGCGCCGCCAAGCCGAGCAGCCAGGCGAACAGGATGCTCAGCGTGATATCGCCAATCAGTTCGTGCATGCACCTTCCGCCGTGGAATGCCTTGGCGCGAACACTAAAGGGACAGCCATGCTGAGACAACGCATCGGGAGCCGGGCTCGCGGAACGAGACGCCATCGCTCCGGCGCGCTCGTGATTCTCTGCCTGACATGCCTGATTCTGTCGGCTGGCGCACCGGCTTTGGCTCAATCACCGGCCCCGCGCGACATCGCCAAGGCGTTCGCCGGCTCGCTCACCGCGCTGCCGACCGAGCCCTTGACCGTCGGCGGCTCGATCTATGTGCCGGCCTATTCCAGCGTCTGGATCAACCAGGGCGGGGCGCGGGCGGATTTTTCGGTGACGCTGAGCATTCACAACGCCTCCGAGACCAAGCCGCTGGTGATCAAGCGGATCGCCTATTACGACGGCGCCGGTAAAATGGTGGAGAGTCATCTCAAGGAGCCGGTGGCGCTGAAGCCGTTCGCCACCATCGAGGCGTTCGTCGCGACGCTGGACACCCGAGGCGGAACCGGCGCCAATTTTGTGATCGACTGGGCCGCGGCCGGCGAGATCGCTGAGCCGGTTACCGAAGCGCTGATGATCGGCACCTTCGCCAACGGCCATTACGCCTTCATCTCGCAGGGCCGGCCGATCCGCACCACCTCCGGCCGCTGAACCGGGACTGCTATGGGCTAGGCCACGCGCTATCGCTGACCGGTAGCCCTGCACCCGGATGCTTCTCTTTATACCGCCTACGCGCTAGGTTCCCGGCTATCGCGGCAACCAGGGCAGGGCGGCATGGACAAATCTGAGACGGACGATCTGCGCGCCCGTGGATGGTGGACCGGCCTGGCGATCGCGGTGCTGCTGCTCGGCCTGCCGCTGGCGGTGTGGCTCGATCTCACCAACCTTGCCGATGCAGCGCTGCGCCGGCAGGCGTCCGACCTGAATTCCGTGATCAAGAGCGTCCGTCACTACTACGCCGCCAACGTGGTCGGGCGCATCCTGTCCCATCCCGGGCAGGTGCAGGTGATCCACGACTACGAAAATGTGCCCGGCGCGATTCCGATCCCGGCCACGCTGTCGCTCGAGCTCGGCAAGGTGATCGGCGAGCAGCAGAGCAACATCAGCTATCGGTTCGTCTCGGATTATCCGTTCGCCAATCGCGCCCCGCATCAGCTCGACGCCTTCGAGCGGGATGCGCTGGCAGCGCTGCGCAAGGACTCGAGCGAGAACATCGTGTCGGCCTCTGCTGGATTGTTCAGCGACAGCGTCCGGCTGGTGTCGCCCGTGACGATGGCGCCGGCCTGCGTCGCCTGCCACAACAGCCATCCTGAAAGCCCGAAGCGGGATTGGAAGGTCGGCGATGTCCGCGGCATCCAGGAGGTGATGATTACCCAGCCGATCGCCGCCAATCTGTTCTCGTTCAAGTTCTTGCTGGCGTACTTCGTGCTGGCTGCGGTGTGCGGCGTGTCGTTCCTGACGATGCAGCGCCGGCAGTCGCAGAAGATCCTGGCGATGAACCACGAGCTGGAGACCAACAACGACTTTCTCGCCTCGCTGTCGATGAAGATCTCGCGCTACATCCCGCCGCAGATCTACAAGAGCATCTTCTCCGGCCAGAAGGACGTCGTTATCCACACCGAGCGCAAGAAGCTGACGATCTTCTTCTCCGACATCCAGAATTTCACCGCCACCACCGAGCGGCTGCAGCCGGAATTGATCACCCAGCTGCTCAACGAGTATTTCACCGAGATGTCCGAGATCGCGCATCGCTACGGCGGCACGATCGACAAGTTTATCGGCGATGCGATGCTGATCTTCTTTGGTGATCCGGAGACCAAGGGCGACCGCGCCGACGCGCAGGCCTGCGTGCGGATGGCCTGGGCGATGCAGCGTCGGCTGTCGGAGCTCAACGCCAAATGGCGCGCGGCCGGGATCGAGCAGCCGTTCCGGTCGCGGATCGGGATCAATTCCGGCTATTGCAACGTCGGCAATTTCGGCAGCGCCGACCGGATGGACTACACCATCATCGGCGCCGAGGCGAACCTCGCCGCGCGGCTGCAATCGATCGCCGAACCCGGCGGCATCGTGGTGTCGTACGAAACCTATGCGCTGGTCAGCGACATCATCGACGCCCGTGCGCTGCCGTCGATCACCATGAAGGGCATCAGCCGCGAGGTGGTGCCATACGCCATCGACCACCTGCGCGACGGCAGCGAGGCCGCGGCGGTGGTGATCGAGAAGATGCCGGGCTTCGACTTCCACCTCGACACTGCAGCCGTCGCCGCAAACGACAGTGAGCGCGTCCGCTCGGTACTGCTCCAGGCGCTGTCCTCGCTCGACCGCCGTCAGCCGAAGGCGGCGGAGTAGCAGGCTCCAATCGAGCGATATCGTCATTGCGAGCGAAGCGAAGCAATCCAGAGGCTCAGTGCCCTGCGCCCTGGATTGCTTCGTCGCTGCGCTCCTCGCAATGACGACGGTCGCATCAGGCTCACACCAGGATCACCCGGATATCGTTGACGTTGGTGAGTGTCGGGCCGGTGATCAGCAGGTCGCCGGTCTGCGCGAAGAAGCCGGTGGCGTCGTTGTCAGTCAGATAGGCGGCGGGGTCGAGCCGCCGCGCGGCGATCTGCGCGAAGGTCGCCGCGTCGATCAGGGCGCCGGCGGGATCGTCGGCGTTGCCGGCGCCGCCGTCGGCGCCGTCGGTGTCGGCCGCGAGTGCGGCGATGTTGGGCAGGTCGGACAGCTGCTGCGCCAGCGCCAGCGCGTATTCCTGGTTGGGGCCGCCGCGGCCCTGGCCGCGCACCGTCACCGTCAATTCGCCGCCGGACAGGATCGCCAGTTTGCGCCCCGCAGTCCGAGCTTCGCGCGCGAGCTGGGCGTGCGCGGCGGCAACCTCGCGGGCTTCGCCTTCGAGATCGGCGCCGAGATCGGCGACCTCGTAGCCGGCGTTGCGCGCAACTTGGATCGCCGCATCGAGCGACTGCCGTGGCCGCGCGATGATCTCGAACCGGGCGCGTGCGAACGCGGCATCGCCGGCCTTGACGCTCTCGTTCCGCTGATCGTTCAGCGCGGCGGCGACCGCCGGATCGAGCTGCAGATCATAGCGGGCCACCAGCGCGCGGGCGTCGGCCAGCGTCGTCGGATCCGGCACGGTCGGGCCCGACGCGATCGCGGACGGCTCGTCGCGCGGCACGTCCGAGATCGCCAGCGTCACGATCTGCCCCGCGTGCTGCCCGGCGCGGGCGAGGCGGCCGCCTTTGATCCGCGACAGATGTTTGCGCACCGTGTTGACCTCGCCGATCGGTGCGCCGGAGCGCAGCAGCGCCCGGGTCGCCTGCTGCTTCTGCGCCAGCGTCACGCCCTCGGTCGGCGCGATCCAATTGGCCGAGCCGCCGCCGGATAGCAGCACGAGCAACAGATCGTCCGGCGTCGCAGTGGCGGCGAGGGCGAGGCTGGCTTCGGCGCCACGCACGCCAGCGGCATCGGGCATCGGATGGCCGGCTTCGATCACCTCGATGACACGCGCCGGAACACGGTGGCCATGGCGCGTGGTGGCGATGCCGACCAGCCGCGACGGTTCCAGACCCAACGTGTCAAGATAGTGCCGCTCGGCGGCGGCGGCCATCGCGGCGGCGCCTTTGCCGGCCGCGAGGCAGATGATCCGTCCGCGTGGTGCCGGCGGTAGCTGTGCGGCGAGAATGCGGTCGGGATGCGCGGCGGCAACGGCCGCATCGAAGATGGCACGGAGCAGGGGGCGACGATCGGTCATGCCGCTAGTTGTGGCAGGCGCACTGCGGAGCGGCAAGACGGCGCGCGTGATGAATGAAAAAGCCCTCCGCGGTGAATCGCGGAGGGCTGGTTCGTCGAGGCGAACAGGAGGGCGAACTAGCCGCCGCTGGGCGCAGCGACTTCGCCTTCGATCACGTCGCCGAACAGCTTCCAGTTCTCGCCTTCGAACCGCATCATCTGCAGCTGCTCGATCGGCGCGAAGTCGGTCGGCGAGGTGTTCAGCGTCACGCCCGGCAGCAGGCCGCCGAGCTGCACGCCCTTCAGGTCCGCCGCCTGCTTCATCACGTTCTCACGGCTGAGGTCGTCGCCGCACTGCTTGATCAGCACCGCAACGGTCTCGGCGATGTTGTAGCCGGTGGTGAACGAGGAGTCGGCGCGGCTGGCGTCCGGCGCATACTTGGCCATGAACTCGTAATACGCCTTCATGCCCGGGTCGTTTTCCCACTGCTTGTCGGTGGCGTCCTTGGCGTAGGCGGCCGAGACGATGCCCTGCGCGTTTTCGAAGCCGGCCGGCTTCATCACGCTGCCGGTCGAGGCCGAGACGTTCGGCACGATCATCATCGGCTTCCAGGCCAGCTCGGCGACCTTCTTGATGGTCTGCGCGGCGAACTTCGGCGTCGCGAAGATCACCAGCACGTCCGGATTGGCGGCCTTGATCTTGACGATGTGGGAGTCGACGGTCGGCTCGGTCAGCTCGTAGCTGTCCTCGATCACGACCTGCGACGCCTTGGCGCCGAGACCGTCCTTGAGGCCCTTCAGGTAGTCCTTGCCGAAGTCGTCGCCCTGATACAGCACGGCGATCTTGGCGTCCGGCTTCTCTTTCATGATGTACTTGGCGTAGATCCGGCCTTCGCTCTGGTAGCTCGGCAGCCAGCCCATCGTCCACGGGAAGTGCTTCGGATCGTTCCACTTGGTGGCGCCCGACGCCAGGAACAGATGCGGCACCTTCTTGGCGTTCAGATACTTCTGGATCGCGGTGTTCGACGGCGTGCCGAGCGGCGAGAACATGAACAGCACTTCGTCGCTCTCGACCAGCTTGCGGGTCTGCTCGACGGCCTTCGGCGGCGAATAGGCGTCGTCATAGGATACGTAGACGATCTTGCGGCCGTTGATGCCGCCCTTGTCGTTGATCATCTTGAAGTAGGCTTCCTGCGCCCGGCCGACGCTGCCATAGGCCGAGGCGGGGCCGGAATACGGCACGATGTTGCCGATCTTGACTTCGGTGTCGCTCGCGCCGGGGCCGTATTTCTTTTGCGCCAGTGCTTGACCGCCGGTGGCGGACAGCAGCGCGACGGCCGCGACGGCGGCGATGGAACGGGACAGGGCAGACATCGGATTCCTCGCGTGTTGTTGTTGGTCTTGCCGCATGCGCTGCATTGCAGTGCAACAGTGCAGCGGAGCGTTAGCCGGTTCGGCCGCCGCGCTCAACCCGCGGAAATTGCGACGGTTACCAAATTTCCCGCCCATTCCGTCGAATGGAAATAGATTGTGCTGCTGCGCGGAAATGTCGCGAGGAGAGGTAGGCACAAGGAAGGCTCGCGCTGGAGCGGACCGGCAGCGCGGGAACCTTCCCGCTACGCAGCGTGTGCCTTCTTCAGATGCGCTGCGACGAGTTTCAAATCGTCGACGAAGCGTGCGTACTCGCGCTCCTTGGCTTCGGCGTCGGGCAGGCGCAGCAGATAGGACGGATGCACCGTCACCAGCACCTGCGGGCCGTCGTCGCGTTCGATCAGGTGTCCGCGATTGGCGTTGATCGGGGTGATCTTGCCGAGCACGCTCTGCGCCGCGGTGGCGCCCATCGCCACCACCAGCAGCGGCTGCACCGTTGCGAGTTCGCGCTCGTACCATTGCCGGCACGCCTTGATCTCCGGCGTGTTCGGCTTCTGGTGAAGGCGGATCTTGCCGCGCGGCACGAATTTGAAGTGCTTCACCGCGTTGGTCACATAGGTCTTGCTGCGGTCGACGCCGGCTTCCGCCAGCGCCCGATCGAGCATCTGCCCGGCCGGGCCGACGAACGGCTTGCCGGCGAGGTCTTCCTTGTCGCCGGGCTGCTCGCCGACCAGCATCACGGTGGCATGCTGCGGGCCTTCGCCGAACACGGTCTGGGTGGCGTTCTTCCACAGGTCGCAGGCGCGGCAATCTTTCGCTTCCTCGCGCAGATGCGCCAGCGTGTCGGCGTTCGGCTTGGCTCTCGTCATCGGTTGCTCCTGTCGCTGCGGCTTCTTCGGCGCGGTGGCCTCGGCCGCGACCATCGCGTGCGCCTTGCGCTCGGCGTGTTCGATCAGCGGTTTGATCAGCTCCGCTTCGGGCAGATTGCGCCAATACTTCTTCGGCATCTCGGCCTGCATCGCCTTGGTCTTCAGCCGCGCCGGATTGAAGATGCTGGCGTAGTAGGTGAGCCAGGTTTCTTCGAGGCGATCCTCGGACGGCGCCATCGCCTTGATGACGCCGGGCGTGATCGCAATCGCATGACCGTCCCAATGCGCGCAGACGTCAGGCGTCAGGATCGACCATTCCATGTCGGCGAAGCGCCGCGCGAAGAATGGCGCAGCGAGCTCGACGATATGGTGCTCGGGCTCGAACCAGGCGACATAGCGCGACTTGGGTTCGCGGCCGATCTCGCGGAAGCGGACGAAGGCGTGCATCTTGTGCTCGTCGCGCCGCACCGCCTTGGCCATCGCCTGCAGCCGCGCCACGTCCGGATCGGTCGCTACCTGCAGCAGCTCGGGATTAGTCCGCAGCCGCCACAATAATTGATAAAGATATGCGAAGCGCTGCGGATCGCGGTGCAGGATCGCGACTTGCGACAGCTCGATGAAGCGGGCGGGGACGTTGAACGTCTGCGCGGGGGTAGGCGATTGGGGAGACTGTGTGAACGGCGCGGCCGTTTCAGCAAGACGCCCCGCATCCGGCGACAGCTCCTGCGCATCGAACAGCTCCGGCTCGTCGCCGGCTACGGTCCATGTGATATCTGCCGGTGCCACGTCCGCCAGCACCAGCTCCCGCGCCGCCTTGCGCCAGCCGCCAAAATCGGTGTCGCTGTCGAGCCGGATGCGGTGCATGTGCCTTTGGTTGCCCAGACTGTTAGTCAATTCCTGTGCGCGTGCTACTTGGCACTATCCTCATCCTGAGGAGCCGCGGCGAAGCCCGAAGGGTTTCGTCGTGGCGTCTCGAAGGATGGCCCAAGGGTGTGACTTCATCCTTCGAGACGGCTGCTGCGCAGCCTCCTCAGGATGAGGTCGCGCTTGTAGCTAATCACCCATCCCCGTCATTGCGAGCGAAGCGAAGCAATCCAGCTCAGTGCAAAGTGCTGGATTGCTTCGTCGCTTCGCTCCTCGCAATGACGACACCCTCAAAACCCAAATCCCAGTTGCTGCGCCTTCGGCCGAAACCGCTCCGCCAGTCGTGCGGCGTCGAGCTGGGTGCTCGGCGGGCGGTGGTCGGGGAGAACGATGAACGGCAGCGCCTTGTTCCTTGGGATGTGGAGTTTGGCGAGGTCCGAGCTGCGGATCGCGCTGTGGCGGCGGGTGTCGATGATGCGGTCGACCGCCTTGCGGCCGAAGCCGGGAATGCGCAGCAGTTCCTCGCGGCTGGCGCGGTTGACGTCGAGCGGGAAGCGCTCGCGATGGCGCAGCGCCCAGGCCAGTTTCGGATCCATCTCCAGCGACAGCATCCCGGCGGCGGGATCGATGATTTCGCCGGCGTCGAAGCCGTAGAACCGCATCAGCCAGTCGGCTTGGTACAGCCGATGTTCGCGCACCAGGGGTGGCGCCTGCAGCGGCAGCGCCCGGCTGGAATCCGGGATCGGGCTGAATGCCGAGTAGTACACCCGCTTCAGATTGTACGAGCCGTAGAGGTTGGCGCTGGTGTTGAGGATGGTCTGGTCGGTAGCGCTGTCGGCGCCGACGATCATCTGCGTGCTCTGGCCGGCCGGCGCGAAGCGCGGCGGCTTGGCGCGGGTGGGGGTCTTCCGTGCCTCGGCCTTGGCCTCGGTCGCTTCATCCAGCTTCAGCCGCAGCCGCCCCATGGTGCGGCGGATGGCGCGGACGTTCTTCTCCGGCGCCAATTGAGCGAGGCTGTTCTCCTCCGGCATCTCGATATTGATGCTGAGCCGGTCCGCATAGCGGCCGGCCTTGGCGATCAGCGCGTCGTCGGCTTCCGGGATCGTCTTCAGATGAATGTAGCCGCGGAAGTGATGCTCCTCCCGGAGGCGCCGCGCCACTTCGACGATCTGCTCCATGGTGTAGTCGGCGCTGCGGATGATGCCCGAGGATAGAAACAGCCCCTCGATGTAGTTGCGGCGATAGAAGTCGAGCGTGAGCTGCACCACCTCACCCACGGTGAAGCGGGCGCGCGGCACGTTCGACGACGCACGGTTGACGCAATACAGGCAATCGTAGGCGCAGGCGTTGGTGAGCAGAACCTTGAGCAGGGAGATGCAGCGGCCGTCCGGCGCATAAGAATGACAGATGCCCATGCCGGGCGCGGTCGAGCCCAGCCCCTTGCCGCCCTGGCTGTCGCGTTTCTCCGTCCCGCTGGAGGCGCAGGAGGCGTCGTATTTCGCCGCGTCCGCCAGGATGGCCAGCTTGCGCTGCACGTCCATGCTTGGAATCTCCTTGATTCATCTCGCGAAAAAATTTGCCCCAAGACCTCGGTGCGATCCCGATTGACTCCGCCGGGGAGCAGGGATTTATTAGAACATATCATGAACAAATGAGCCGGCAACGGGTTCATCGAATCCGAAACGGCAACGGAAAAAGGAGCGGCGCATGGATAGCGCCCGCCTCGGTATGCTTGCGCGCCTGCAGGGCGAAATCGACCGGCTCGAAAGCGGGACGGCGGAGACGCTGCGCCGCGTGCCACTCGGCCATGACGGCGTGGATGCGGTGCTGCACGGCGGCCTGATGCAGGGCGCGCTGCACGAAGTGTTCTGCGATGGCCGTCACGCCTCTGCTGCAACCGGCTTCGTCGCCGGCGTGGCGCAGCGTCTCGCCGAGGCGCGGTTTCTATTGTGGATCCGCCAGGATTTTTCCGCGCGCGAGAACGGTGACCTGGCGATGGAGGGGCTGGCCGAACTCGGCTTCGACCCGCGCCGCTTGGTGATGGTGCGCGCCCATGATGCCGACAGCGCGCTCCGCGCCGCCGCCGATGCGCTGGCCTGCAACGGGCTCGGCGCGGTGATCACCGAATTGTGGGGCGAGACCCGCGCGTTCGATTCCGTCGCCTCGCGAAAACTGACGCTGGCGGCGCAGCAGTCCGGCGTCACCGCGCTGATGCTGCGGATCGCCGCTGCGCCGCAGGCTTCGACCGCGGAGACCCGCTGGGTGATCCGCGCGGCGCCTTCGCCGCCGATCGAAGGCTGGGGCGCACCGGTGCTCGACACCTCCCTTGTTCGCAATCGTCGCGGCCAGACCGGCCGCTGGATCATGGAATGGAATTGTGATGCGTGCCGCTTCCGTGAACCGCAGGCGTATCCTCGGCCTTTGGCTGCCGAGGCTTTCGACCGATCGGGTCGAACGGGCCTTGCCGCAGGCGAGCACCGGCTCGCCGGCTGATGCTGCGCCTCCACCGCGTGTCGTCGCCGCCAAGCGCGACAACGCGCTGGTGGTTGTCGGGTGCGATGCGCGCGCCAGCCGCGGCGGCGTGATGCCCGGAATGCCGCTCGCCACCGTGCGGGCGATGCATCCGGCGGTCGATGTCATCGACCACGACCCGCATGCCGATGCGGCGCTGCTGAATGCGATTGCCGATTGGTGCGATCGTTTCACGCCGCTGGTGGCGCTCGACGGTGCCGACGGGCTGCTGCTCGACATCACCGGTTGCGGGCATCTGTTCGGCGACGAGGCCAAGCTGCTGAACACGCTGACCGCGGCGCTGACGCGGCAAGGCTTTGCGGTCAGCGCCGCGATCGCCGGCACCGCGGTGGCGGCGAGGGCGCTGACCCGTGGCGGCTCCGGCCTGATCGTCGCGCCGGGCGAAGAGCTGCGCGCGGTGGCGCCGCTGCCGGTAGCGGCCCTCGGTGTCGATGACGCGATCGTCCGCGGCCTGCGCCGCGCCGGGTTCAAGACCGTCGGTGAGGTGCTGGCGCGGCAGCCGACCGAACTCGCCGCAAGGTTCGGTGAAGGCTTCGTCGCGGTGCTGCGCCAGGCGACCGGCGAAGACGACGCGCCGATCTCGCCGCGGCGGCCGGCACCGGACTACGTGGTCGACAAGAATTTTCCCGAACCGGTTGCCACCACCGAGGTCATTCTGCCGACGCTGCTGGCGCTGGCGCGGCTGCTGATCGCCGCGATGGAGCGGAGCGGCAAAGGCGCGCGCCAGCTCACCGCGAGCTTCTTCCGCAGCGATGGCGCGGTGCGCAGCATCAGCGTCGAAACCGGACAGCCGGTGACGCGGGTCGAGGTGGTGCAGCGGCTGTTCGCCGAGAAGCTCGACGCGCTTGCCGATCCGCTCGATCCCGGCTTCGGCTATGATCTGATCCGGCTCGCCGCCAGCGTCAGCGTGTCTGTCGCCGAGGCGCAGCGCGGTTTCGACACCACCGCGCATCAGGCCGAGGATGTCGCCTTGCTGGCCGATACGCTGGCGGCGCGGCTCGGCGCGCGGCGGGTAGTGCGCTATCTGCCGCAGGATACGCATATCCCGGAACGCGCCGCGCTGGCCGTGCCGGTGCAGTATTGTCCGCCGGACGCCGGCGATGCGCCGTGGCCGGAGCGCGCCGACGAGCCGCCGCTGCGCCCGTTGCGGCTGCTCCAGCCGCCCGAGCCGATCGACGTGATGGCCGGCACGCCGGACGATCCGCCGGCGAAATTCACCTGGCGCCGCGTCCTTCATCGCGTCGTCCGTGCCGAGGGCCCGGAGCGCATCGCCATGGAATGGTGGCGCGCCGCCGAGCCCGGCCTGACCCGCGATTACTTCCGCATCGAAGACGAAGCCGGCGCGCGGTTCTGGGTGTATCGCGACGGCCTCTACAATGTCGAAGCGACGCCCCAGCCCGACGGCACCGGCCAGCCGCGCTGGTATATGCATGGGTTATTTGCGTGAGGGATAGGCGAGGGCGAGTGCGTATGCGTCCAGCCTCTCCCGTCATGCGACGAAGCAATCCAGCGCCGTGCACTGAGCTGGATTGCTTCGCTTCGCTCGCAATGACGAATCTAACGACTGAATTTTGAATCGAGACGCCCATGAGCGTGCCGCGCTACGCCGAGATCGGCGTCACCACCAATTTTTCGTTCCTCGAAGGCGGCTCGCATCCGCAGGACTATGTCCATGAAGCGAGCTGGCTCAGGCTCGACGCGATCGGGATCGCCGACCGCAACACGCTGGCCGGCGTGGTCCGCGCCTATAGCGAGCTCGACAATAAGGACCTCATCCACAAGACCAAGCTGTTGATCGGCACCCGGCTGTGCTTCATCGACGGCACGCCGGACATTCTCGCCTATCCGACCGACCGCGCCGCCTACGGCCGCCTCTGCCGCCTGCTCAGCACCGGCAAGCTCCGCGCGGAGAAGGGCGAGTGCCATCTGACGTTTGGGGATTTGGAGGAATTCATCCACGAGCCTGCGAGGTCCACCCCTCAGCCTTCCGCCTCTATCCATCAGTTTCCAACGCCGTCATGGCCGGGCTCGTCCCGGCCATCCACGTCTTTAAGCAAGGCCGTGCTGGTGCCCGTGGATGCCCGGGCCTCCGCCGCGCCGAAGGGGCTTCGGCCCCGCAGGCGGGTCAAGCCCGGGCATGACGGTGGGAAACGTAGCGTCGGTAATTCGCAAATCCTGTTAGTTCTGATGCCATCCTATCGCTTCCAGACGAAGACCATCGCCACCGCACTCGCGCGTCTCGCCGCGCTCAATGCCGGTGCCGTCTGGCTCGCCCTCGCACCGTATTATCGCGGCGACGATAAGCGGCGGCTTGATCGGCTGCGGCGGATCGCGGCCGCAACGAAAATTCCATGCATCGCCACCAACGACGTGCTGTATCACCACCCGCGGCGGCGGGCGCTGCAGGATGTGCTGACCTGCGTGCGCGAGAAGACCACGATCGATAAAGCCGGCCGCCGGCTGGAAGCCAATGCCGAGCGGCATCTCAAGCCCGCCGCCGAGATGGCGCGGCTGTTTCGTCATGATCCCGATGCCATCGCCGAGACGCT
Source organism: Rhodopseudomonas sp. P1 (assembly GCF_039642825.1). Lineage (NCBI taxonomy): Bacteria > Pseudomonadati > Pseudomonadota > Alphaproteobacteria > Hyphomicrobiales > Nitrobacteraceae > Rhodopseudomonas > Rhodopseudomonas sp. P1. The sequence goes on from NZ_CP088006.1 coordinate 1,954,613, forward strand.
GCGCTTCGCCGAGCGGATCGATTTCTCGCTCGATCAGCTCAAATATCAATATCCCGACGAGCCGGTGCCACCGGGCAAGACCGCGCAGCGTCATCTCGAGGATCTGACCTGGGCCGGCGCGCATAAAGCCTTCCCCAAGGGGATTTCGCCGCGTACCAAGAAGGTGCTGCACAAGGAGCTGCGGCTGATCCGCAAGCTGCGCTACGCGCACTACTTCCTCACCGTGCACGACATCGTGCAGTTCGCCCGCTCGCAGAACATCCTGTGCCAGGGCCGCGGCTCGGCGGCGAATTCGGCGGTGTGCTACGTGCTCGGCGTCACCGCCGTGAACCCGGCCGAGGTCGACCTGCTGTTCGAGCGCTTCATTTCCAAGGAGCGGCTGGAGCCGCCGGATATCGACGTTGATTTCGAACACGTCCGGCGCGAGGAGGTGATGCAATATGTGTATCGCCGCTACGGCCGCCACCGCGCTGCGATCGTTGCCACCGTTATTCACTATCGGCCGCGCTCGGCGATCCGCGACGTCGGCAAGGCGCTGGGGCTGACCGAGGACGTCACCGCCGCGCTGGCCGATACGGTGTGGGGCAGCTGGGGCAAGGGCCTCAACGACATGCAGGTCAAGCAGGCCGGGCTCGATCCGGCCAATCCGATGATCGCGCTCGCGGTGGAACTCGCCACCGAGCTGATCGAATTTCCGCGGCATCTGTCGCAGCACGTCGGCGGTTACGTGCTGACCCAGGATCGGCTCGACAGTTACGTGCCGGTCGGCAACGCCGCGATGGCGGATCGCACCTTCATCGAGTGGGACAAGGACGATATCGACACCCTGAAGATGATGAAGGTCGACGTGCTGGCGCTCGGCATGCTGACCTGCATCCGCAAATGTTTCGACCTGATCGACGCGCACAAGCGCGAGCGCTGGACGCTCGCCAGCATTCCGCGAAAGGTGCCGGAGGTTTACGACATGCTGTGCCGCGGCGAGTCGCTCGGCGTGTTCCAGGTCGAAAGCCGCGCGCAGATGAACATGCTGCCGCGGCTGAAGCCGCGTATATTCTACGATCTCGTGATCGAAGTCGCGATCGTGCGGCCCGGCCCGATTCAGGGCGACATGGTGCATCCCTATCTGCGGCGGCGAAATAAGCAGGAAGATGTTTCCTATCCATCGCCATCGCCGCAGCACGGCGACAAGGACGAACTCCGCAAGGTGCTGCACAAGACGCTCGGCGTGCCGCTGTTCCAGGAGCAGGCGATGCGCATCGCCATCGAGGCGGCGAAGTTCACGCCCGAGCAGGCCAACGGCCTGCGCCGCGCGATGGCGACGTTTCGCAATGTCGGCACCATCGGCAAGTTCGAATCGATGATGGTCGAGAACATGGTGGCGCGCGGCTACGAGCGCGCCTTCGCGCAGAACTGCTTCGAGCAGATCAAAGGCTTCGGCTCCTACGGTTTTCCCGAGAGTCACGCCGCCAGCTTCGCCCAGCTGGTCTATGCGTCGTCATGGCTCAAGCACGTCCACCCCGACGCGTTCTGTTGCGCGCTCTTGAATTCGCAGCCGATGGGGTTCTACGCGCCGGCGCAGATCGTCGGCGATGCGCGCGCCAACAAGGTCGAGGTGCGACCGGTCGATGTGTCATTCAGTGAGGGCCAGTGCACGCTGGAGGAGCGCTGTGGCGCGTATCACGCTGTGCGGCTCGGCTTCCGCATGATCGATGGCTTCCGTTGGGCCGATCCGGATGAGGAGCGGGTGCGGCGCGAAGCCGGCGAGGCACCGAGCGACGACTGGGCAGCATGCGTCGTCGCGGCGCGGGCGAGAGGGGCGTTCACCTCGCTCGAACAGTTCGCCCGCATCACCGCGCTGCCGAAGCGTGCGCTGATCCTATTGGCCGACGCCGACGCGTTCCGCTCGCTCGGGCTCGATCGCCGCGCCGCGCTGTGGGCGGTGCGGCGGCTGCCCGACGACGTGCCGCTGCCGCTGTTCGAAGCCGCGCACGCGCGCGAGCAGGACGACGAGCGCGCCGCGCCGCTGCCGGCGATGCCGATGGCCGAGCATGTGGTGGCCGATTATCAGACGGTGCGGTTGTCGCTGAAGGGGCATCCGATGGAATTCCTGCGCGCGCTGTTTCAGGCCGAGCGGGTCGTGACCTGCCAAGAGGTGTCGCAGTCCAAGCAGCGCGCGAGCGGCCGCTGGCTGCGCTGCGCCGGCGTTGTGCTGGTGCGGCAGCGGCCGGGCAGCGCCAATGGCGTGATCTTCATGACCATCGAGGACGAGACCGGCATCGCCAACATCGTGGTGTGGCCGGCCATCATGGAAAAGTTTCGCAAAGAGGTGATGGGCGCACGGCTGGTGCTGGTCGAGGGCAAGGTCCAGGCGAGCCCCGAAGGCGTGGTGCATCTCGTCGCCGAACGCCTGATCGATCGCAGCCATGAGATGGGCCGCCTCGCCGAAGGCCTGGCTCGCCCGGAATTGCCCGATGGCACAGACCTCTACGAACAACTCACCTCCGAGAAGCATGGCTATGAAGCCCTCAACGGCGACCGCCGCGACACGCCCGACGCCCCCGCCCAACGCCATCGCCACCCCCGCGACGTCCGCATCCTGCCGCCGTCACGGGATTTTCACTGAGGGGCGCGGTGCCGCCTATGACCCGAAGCGGACCTCGATGACCTAGCGTTGCGGGCACCCTGGTCGTAAGCTTCATTAAGTTGAGCTCCTTGGATTGGCGATAACGATATGGCGGACCACAAGAATCAGCACTTCGTGCCGCGCGTATTGCTGCGGCCGTTCACGAAGGATGCTGAGGACAAGAGCATCAATCTCTACAATATCCGATCGGATCGACTGATCCCCGATGCGCCGGTGAAGGGTCAGTGCGCGCGCCATTATTGGTACGGCGAGGATGGCCAGCTTGAACTACTTCTCGGTAAACTAGAAGGCATGTTCGGCCTCGCGCGCCAGCGCGTCGTGGGCGGAGGCAATTCGGATAAGGATCGGGAAGAAACCAGCCTTTTCATGTGTATGCAGCTCTGGCGCACGGCGAACGCCGCCGCGCGACTCCGGCATTGGATCGAGCAGACGAACGCGAACAGCTGGGGACCCGAGGAGCCGGTGCCGGATGACAAGAAGCTGGTCATAAGTGCAATGCGCCTCGCGATAAAGTCGCGCGAATTGCTGAAGGATCTGAAGATTCGCTTCGTGGAGAATCACACAAGCCGCGACTTCATCATCGCGGACGATCCGGCTGTGTTGCTTAACCGCTTCGCAACCGAGAAGCTGGGCGGCTCGGCGTTCGGCGTTGCTTCGTCAGGGCTGATCTTCGTCATGCCTATGTCGCCACGCCTATCCGTGATCTGCTATGACGGCCTTGTATATTCGCTCGATGCTACCAACGGCCGCGCGATCCTCAAAAGCGAAGTGGCGATCGATGCATATAATGAAATTCAGTGCATTGCTGCGGAAGAGAACATCTACTTCCAGCGATGGAAAGATGGCGACTACGTGCGGCAGCGGTTTGCAGCGGTGAAGCACAAGCGCCGGCCCGCGGCGACAGCCTACACGTTCGTTCCCGACGGCGAAACAGAGAACGCGGAGCATTATCGGCTTGGCACTGTCGAGGAAGGCCGTGCTGCAAAACGCTCGTTGGTGGCAACCCGATTCAACTACCCGGAGCCTGATCGGTGGATTCCCGGGCTTCGCTATCGCCCAAAACCAACAACCTTTTTTAATGGAACAGGTATGGGCCACGTCCGCAAGCGCGAGTGGCTGTATCGTGGGCGTGAAGAACCGCCACCCGATCAGGGTGAGAAGATGCAGATCATTCGCACAGGGCTGCGTCCAAACGCTTGGACAAGGCGATAAGCTAGCAGCGGCGAAGTCAGGTCTTGGCCCAAAGCGGTCTTCGCCGAGGCGATCAGCTGACTGTTCTCATTCATCGAACCATCGCTAGTGCGCCTCAGGAGAGGTCGGTTTCGCCGGCGGAAACACATCGGGGTTTGGAGGTGTTCGCGGAAGCGGGTGGACAGCGGGCGGCGGTGTTTGATGCGGCTTTCTGCACTGGGTTCTAAAGTCGGTGATCGCGCCGAGTCCGACATTGAGGCTGTCGCCGTCTGTTATGGTCTTGCCGATAGTGAGGCGTAATGAGCCGGTCTTCTCGAAATCGTCGAACCACTTGCTGTCAACCGGAACGGTGAACGCATATGACCAGCCGTCAGCATCTCCAAATTCAAGCTTTGCAAGTGCAGACTTGGTCCGTCCGTCCGACAACGTGACTGTGGGGTATTCACCGCTGGTCAGTAGCCCCGCAAATGCGGCGCGTTGCTCATCCGTCATCACCACCGAGACGATGACGTCTCCAGATTTCACGACACATGTGAACTCAAAGCGGCCGACGGCGTCCGTCGCGTCGGAAGATGCCTGGACGAGAGATGATCGCCCCTCGGACGTCGAAGTCCGCCAGCGAAGATCACCCTGCTGTGCTCTCGTCTCTTCGCAAACGGCAGCCGAAGCGAGTGTTAGCAACAAGGCTGCGCTCAATACTGGCTTGATCCAAGATGTCGTGCTCATCCAGGCGACTCCACGATTGCCGCATCGAAATCGTACAACAGCGGACGCAATAGGAGAATTGGCCTTCTGGCTCTCTCGACATGGTCGGATTTCAGATCCGCTCTCGCGCACCAAGATTCCCTAGCCCTGCGTCCTGACAAAATCCTGGTTCGACTACCCGTCCTGTCCAACGAGGGGCGTATCATGAGGCGTCTTGGTGGGGCAGATCTGTCGGCTGGGTGACCAGCCGGGCGACTTTGGCGGAGCCGGCGTGGCTGGCGAAGCCGGAGTGACGCGATGGGTCTCGCAAGCCCGCGTCCGGGAGGCATCGGGTCTCCGTCCGGGCCTCTGCGACTTGTTAGTTCGCTGGACGCGGGACGGTGAAGGCGGGGAAAGCCTGCCGGATGAAGCGGTGCGGAGTGCATCGCGCCCGTCCCCGAAAGCACGGACCTGATCGCCCAAAACCGCCGCCGGTGGCGCGCCGCAAGGCGACGCGCGGTCCGTCGTTCGCTGCGGCGAGCGTCACGTTCGCGATACGCCCGACGCCCCCGCCCAACGCCATCGCCGCCCCCGCGACGTCCGCATCCTGCCGCCGTCACGGGATTTTCACTAAGCGATCACACGCCGCCAGTGCAGCGGCCCGTTTGCGGAACGACAACGCGGTCGCCGCGGCGCCGATCTCGAACGGCGTGACGTCCGACCAGAACCGGCTGGTAAATTTCCGCGCATCGACCCGGTACGGACGATCCCACAGGAACCGCATCTCGCTCATCTCCCGCAGCATCGGCGACACCGTGCCGATCGCCGGCAGCAGCCATTGCGGCAGCGACGCGATCCGCGCGGGCATGCCGAGCGCCCGGGCGCCGAGTTCGAGAATCTGCCGCGGGGTGCGGATCGGCGCGCTCGGCATGTGCCAAGCCTGACCGAAGGCGTCGTCCGGGGCGTCGAGCAGGGTCGCGACCGCGCGCGCGATATCCGGCACGTAGGCGAAGTCGTGCGGCGTATCCGGCGTTGCGATCAGCATCGCGCGCTTGCCCTTGGCGAGTGCGCCGAATGCGAGATCGCCGAGATGCGACAGCCCGACGCCCGGCCCGTAGAAGTCCGGCGCCCGCAGCGCCGCGACGCGCACCTGGCCGGCGACGCTCGCCGCCGTCCACAGCCGGGTGATGGCGGCGCGCACCGCGGGTTTCACGCCCGCATTAGTCAGCGGCATGTCCTCGCGCAGCGGCGCGTTCTGCGGGCCGTACATATACAGGTTGTCGACGAACACCATCCGCGCATTCGCTGCAGCGGCTGCCGCGAGCAGGTTTTGCATCGCCGCTGGCCACGCGGTGCGCCACACCTCGCCGACATAGGGAAAGCCGATCGCGACGACGATCTGCCTCGCGCCCGCGACGGCGCCTGCGACCGAGGCGGGTTCGAGCACGTCGCAGGCTTGAAACACAGCGCCGCGCGGAAGATCGGCGGGCCGGGATCGTTGCGCTACCCGCACCGCAACGCCTTTCGCTGTCAGCAATTCGGTGGTGGCGCGGCCGACCGGGCCGTAGCCGAGAACGACGATCTCCGGCGTCATGGGCAACTCCTTTCAAAGTCGATGACCGCAGACTAAGCGCTTTCGTTGCATATCAAAAATGCATTGTTTATATCATCATCATGCGCGAAGTGAATTTGGCCGGGCTCGACCTCAATCTGCTGCCGCCGCTCGAGGCGCTGCTGCGCCGGCGCAACGTCACCCACGCGGCGCAGGACGTCGGCCTGAGCCAGCCGGCGATGAGCCGCGCACTGTCGCGCTTGCGCATTTTGCTCGCTGATCCGCTGCTGGTCCGCGGTCATCATGGCTTGGTGCTGACGCCGAAGGCGCAAGCCTTGGTGCCGCTCCTGAGCGTCGCCGTTGCCGACCTCAAGGACCTGTTTCGCGAACGCCGGTTCGACCCGGCCACCGAACAGCGCACCATCCGCATCGCGGCGTCCGACAATCAGACCGTGCTGCTGGCGCCGCCGTTGATGGCGCGGCTGGCTCGCGAGGCGCCCGGCATCGATCTGCGCTTCGAGCCCTACCGCGCGGATCTGCGCGAGCGCATGGAGAGCGGCGCGCTGGATTTCGCTTTCGCGCTGGCCACCACCGATTTGCCGCCCGGTGCCGTGAGTATGCCGATCGCCGACGACCGCCTCGCACTGGTGATGCGGCGCGGCCATCCGAAAGCCAAACGCACCTGGCGGATCGGCGACTACGCCGACGTCGACCACGTCGGCATCGCGCTGCTCGACGACGGTCGCTCGGAGCTCGACGGAATCCTGGCGGCCGCGGGGGTGAGCCGCCGGGTCGCGCTGGTCACGCCGCATTTCACCGCGGCGCTGGCGACCGTCGCCGCGACCGACATGGTGACGACGATCTCCCGCGCGTTGGCACGCCGCTTTGCCGGCGCGTTCGATCTGATCGTCAAACCGCCGCCGTTCACCAAGATCGAGTTGCCGATGACGCTGGTGTGGTCGCATCTGCGTCATGCCGATCCGCTGCTGGTCTGGTTTCGCGGCCTCTTGCGCGAGGCCGCCGGGCCGGCCTATGCGGATTGTGGTCAACGCGCGGCGCGCCGACCGACTTAGCTGTGCGCCGTCACCCAGGCGGCTCCGATGAGAGCCGGGAGGCAAGGCGTATGCAATCTCCCCGTGATCTGCTTGCTGATCTCTGGACCTCCGTCGGCGCTGATGCCGTCGCGCTGGAGCGCGTGACGCTCACCGGCGACGAGCCGCAACTGCCGTCGTCGTTTCGCGTCGACGCCGCCGCGCAGGTGGCGATTGCGGCGAGCGGGCTGGCGGCGGCGGAGATCTGGACGATGCGGAGCGGGCAGGCGCAGCGCGTCAGCGTCGACATCCGCCACGCCGCGATCGAGTGCCGCTCCGAGCGCTACTTGCGCAAGAACGACGAACCGCCGCCGCCCGCTTGGGATCCGCTCGCCGGCGTGTATCAGGTGAAGGGCGGCCGTTACGTCCGGCTGCACACCAACTTTCCGCACCATCGCGACGCGGTCTGCCGGGTGCTGGCCTGCGAGCCGGTTCGCGACGCGGTACAGGCCGCGCTGCTGCAGTGGGAGGGCGGAGCGTTCGAGACCGCTGCTTATGCGGCCGGCGGCGTGGTGGCGCTGATGCGATCGCGCGAAGAATGGCAGGCGATGCCGCAGGCCGCCGCGCTCGATGCGCTGCCGCTGGTGGAAATCAGCAAGATCGGCGAGGCGGCGCCGAAGCCGTGGCCGGAAGGCAGCCGGCCGCTCGCCGGTTTGCGTGTACTCGACCTATCGCGGGTGATCGCCGGCCCGGTCGCAGGACGGACGCTGGCGGCGCATGGCGCCGACGTGATGCTGGTGTCGAGCCCTCGGCTGCCGTCGATCCCCTGGCTGGTGATCGACACCGGCCGCGGCAAGCTGTCGAGCTTCGCCGATCTGACCACGCAGGAGGGCCACGCCGCGCTGCGCGAATTGCTCACCGAAGCGGACATCTTCAGCCAGGGCTATCGTCCGCGCTCGCTCGCTGCGCTCGGCTTCTCGCCCGAGGAAGCGGCCGCGATCAATCCCGGCATCGTTTACGTGTCACTGTCCGCTTATGGACGCTCGGGTCCGTGGGCGGAGCGGCGCGGTTTCGACTCCCTGGTGCAATGCGCCACCGGTTTCAACCGTGCCGAAGGGCAGGCGGCCGGTGTCGCCGGACCGAAGGAATTGCCGATGCAGATCCTCGACCATGCGACCGGCTACCTGATGGCGTTCGGGGCGATGATCGCCAAGGCCCGCCAGGCGCGCGAGGGCGGAAGTTGGCACGTCCAGGTGTCGCTGGCCCGCACCGGCAAATGGCTGTGGCAGATGGGGCGGCTGCCGCACGGTCTCGCCACCCCCGAAATCGGCCAGGAAGCGGCGGGGCCGTATCTCGAACGCGCCCAATCCGGCTTCGGGACGCTGCAGGCGGTCCGGCATTCTGCGGTTCTCAGCGCCACGCCGGCGGCCTGGGCCCGCCCGGCGGTGCCGCTGGGGACCAATCCGGCGGCCTGGCCGGCCCGCGGTTAAGGCCTCCGGCAGCCGGTTCCGCCGGTTAATGTGCCGTTCAGGATGGAATTCGTAAACCTGCCCATTGAGGCGCGCGTCTCGGTCGGCGGCTGACGCGCTGGTGTCATCATTCGCTGCTAAGCGCATTTTTGCCGTTTTCACTTTGCGCTGGCCACGATTCGGGCATTATCAGCCGTCAGGGAGGCAACGCGGCGATCAAGCCGGAGCTCAGGCAGGGCATGCGCGAACATTTTCTTCGAAATCTGCGTCTTCGGCGCACCCGGTGGATCGCGGCTGCGTGCGTTGCGGCCGGCGTTGCCGTGGGCGGTTACGAGCTGGCTCAGTTCAAGCAGCCCGGTCGCGGCCACACCGATATTTCCAGCCAGTCGCGCCGCAGTGCCGACCGCTACACCCCGACCCCGGCCGAATGGGCCAGCCTGACGATCGAGCCGGTGAGCGACCGCAGCTTCCGCGCCGAGCACGTCACCGAAGGCAAGATCGCCATCGACGAAGACCGCGCCACCCCGGTGTTCTCGCCCTATGCGGGCCGGGTGACCAAGCTGCTGGCGCGCCCCGGCGACCACGTCACCAAGGGCCAGCCGCTGTTCTCGATCGAAGCGCCCGACACCGTCCAGGCCCAGAACGATTTCATCACCGCCTCGACCGCGCTCAACAAGGCTAAGTCGCAGCTCGACCTGGCGCAGCTTCAGGACAAGCGCGCCCGCGATCTGTTCGAAGGCAAGGCGGTGCCGCTGAAGGACTATCAGCAGGCTCAGGCGACGCTGGTCACCGCGCAGAACGATTTCCAGTCGGCCACCACGGCGCTCGAAGCCGCGCGTAACCGGCTGCGCATTCTCGGCCTCAGCGAGTCCGCGATCTCCGCCTTCCAGGACAAGGGCAATATCAATCCCGAGACCACCATCGTGGCGCCGATCGCCGGCACCGTTGTGCAGCGCAAGGTCGGTCCGGGCCAGTACGTCAACTCCGGCTCCAGCGATCCCGTCTATATGATCGGCGATCTGTCGACGGTGTGGCTGACCGCCTTCGTCCGCGAAAGCGAAGCTGCCGATGTCGCCGAAGGCCAGGACATCAGCTTCAAGGTGCTGGCGCTGCCGGGCCGCACGCTGACCGGCCGGATCGACTACGTCGCCGCGGCGATCGATCCGACCACCCGCCGGCTGACGGTGCGCGCCACCATCGACAATCCCGGCGGGCTGCTGAAGCCGGAGATGTTCGCCAACGTCACGATCTACTCGCCGTCGGATCATCCGGCCGTCGGCGTGCCGCGCCAGGCGCTAATCTACGAAGGCGACCAGGTCCGGGTCTGGGTCGCGCATGACGACCGCTCGATCGAGCTGCGCACGGTGAAGCCGGGCCTGTCGGCCGGCGACATGGTCGAAGTCACCGGCAATCTGCGTCCGGGCGAAAAGGTCATCACCCGCGGCAGCCTTTTCATCGATCGGGCCGCCACCGGGTAATTCCGGTCTGCACACGACCGTCGCCGCGCGGTCCCGCCGCCGGTGCTCCCGCCCTCAGCCTGCGGTCGCTTGTTCTTCTGAACGGCCTGCGGCATTGATCGACATAACCGCCGGACCAGCGCCTCACAGCCTCCGCCTGCCCTGAAAGGTCCGATCCGCATGGGTCGCCTCGTCGAACTCGCGGTCAACCGCCGTTTCCTGATGCTCGCGCTGTTCTTGCTGGTGCTGGCAGGCGGTGTCGCCGCGTTCGAACACCTCAATATCGAAGCCTATCCCGATCCGACGCCGCCGATGGTCGACATCGTCACCCAGAGCCCGGGGCTCTCGGCCGAGGAGATCGAGCGCTACATTACGATTCCGATCGAGACCCAGGTCGCCGGCATCAAGAACCTGAAGACGATCCGGACGATCTCGCTGTACGGCCTGTCCGACGTCAAACTGCAGTTCTCGTTCGACTACACATATCAGGAGGCGCTGCAGCAGGTGCTCAACCGGCTGTCGCAGCTGCCGCCGCTGCCGGGCAACGTCCAGCCCGGTATCTCGCCGCTCAGCCCGATCGGCGAAATCTTCCGCTATCGGCTGGTCGGCCCGCCCGGCTACAGCGTGCTCGATTTGAAGACGCTGCAGGACTGGGTGCTGCAGCGCCGCTTCCGGGCGATCCCGGGCGTGATCGACGTCACCGGCTGGGGCGGCAAGACCAAGACCTACGAGGTCCAGGTCGATTTCAATAAGCTGATCGCCTACGGCTTGACCCTGCCGCAAGTGCTGCAGGCGGTCTCCAACTCCAACATCAATGTCGGCGGCAACACTGTCGATATCGGCGCGCAATCCGCGGTGGTGCGCGGCGTCGGCCTGATCCGTTCGCTCGACGATCTTGCCAATACGATGGTGGCGTCGAACAACGGCAATCCGGTGCTGGTCAAGGACGTCGCCAAGGTCAACGTCGCTGAGAAGCCGCGGCTCGGCATCGCCGGCATCAACAACGACGACGACATCGTCCAGGGCATCGTGCTGATGCGGCGCGGCGAGCAGAGCTCGCCGACGATCGCGCGGGTGGAGCAGGCGGTCACCAAGATCAACGCCTCGGGCCTGCTGCCGCCCGGCGTGCGGATCGAGCGGATCTACGACCGCAAGGATCTGATCGACACCACCACCCACACCGTGCTGCACAACATGGTGGTCGGCATCCTGCTGATCGTGCTGCTGCAGTGGATCTTCCTCGGCGACCTGCGCAGCGCGCTGATCGTCGGCGCGACGATTCCGTTCGCGCTGTTCTTTGCGGTAATCATCCTGGTGCTCCGCGGGGAGTCCGCCAACCTGTTGTCGGTCGGCGCGATCGACTTCGGGTTGATTGTCGACGCCACCGTGATCATGGTCGAGGCGATCTTCAGGCGACTCTCACACACCACCGTGCTGTCGCCCGAAGAGCGCAGCCAGATCTCCGCCGACACCATCATGGGGATGAAGAAGCACGCGATCCGCTCCGCCGCCGCGGACGTTTCGCGCTCGATCTTCTTCGCCGCGGCGATCATCATCGCGGCCTTCCTGCCGCTGTTCACGCTGTCCGGCGTCGAAGGCAACATCTTCGGCCCGATGGCCCGGACCTACGCCTATGCGCTCGCCGGCGGCCTGCTGGCGACCTTCACGGTGACGCCGGCGCTCAGCGCCATCATCCTGCCGCACCACGTCCAGGAGACCGAGACCTGGCTGATGCGGATGCTGCACAAGGTCTACACGCCGTGGCTCGGCTGGGCGGTGAAGAACCGGCCGGTGGTGATGGCCGGCGCGGCGGGCCTGGTGCTGACCACCCTGATCGCCACCCGCTTCCTGGGGCTCGAATTCCTGCCGAAGTTGGAGGAGGGCAACCTCTGGATCCGCGCGACGCTGCCGCCGACGATTTCGCTCACCGAGGGCAACGGCTACGTCAACGACATGCGCAAGCTGATCGCCAGCTTCCCCGAGGTCGAGTCGGTGGTGTCACAGCATGGCCGGCCCGACGACGGCACCGACGCTGCCGGCTTCTTCAACGCCGAGTTCTTTGCGCCGCTGAAGCCCGCCTCGCAATGGCCCGGCAGCCACGACAAGGACGAGCTGACCGCGCGGATGCTGAAGCAGCTGCAGGCGAAATTCCCGGGCGTCGAGTTCAACTTCTCGCAGTATCTGCAGGACAACGTCTCCGAAGCCGTGTCCGGCGTGAAGGGCGAGAACTCGATCAAGCTGTACGGCAACGACCTGCAGGCGCTGACCGACACCGCCAACAAGATCAAGGCGGTGCTGTCGACGGTGCAGGGCGTCCAGGACCTCGCGGTGTTCACCTCGCTCGGCCAGCCGACGATCCAGATCGACGTCAACCGGGCTCGCGCCGCGCGCTACGGGCTGGCGCCCGGCGACATCAACGCCACCATCAAGGTGGCGATCGGCGGCGACACTGCCGGTGATTTGTACGAGCCGGGCAGCGACCGGCATTTCCCGATCATCGTTCGGCTGGCGCCGGAATATCGCAAGAGCGCCGAGGCGATCCACAATCTGCGGATCGGCGTGCAAGGGCCGAACGGCATCACCCAGATTCCGCTCAGCGAGCTCGCCGACATCCAGCTGGTGTCCGGCGCCGCCTACATCTATCGCGAGGACCAGGAGCGTTATCTGCCGATCAAGTTCTCGGTGCGCGAGCGCGATCTCGGCAGCGCGATCCGCGAGGCCCAGGACAAGGTCAACGCTCAGGTCCAGTTGCCGCCGGGCTCGCGGATGGAATGGGTCGGCGAATTCGGCAATCTGCAGGACGCGATCAAGCGGCTGTCGATCGTGGTCCCGATCAGTCTGGCGCTGATCGGCGCGCTGCTGTTCTTCAATTTCGGCTCGCTCACCGACACGCTGTTGGCGATGAGCGTGATCCCGATGGCGATCTTCGGCGGCGTGATGGGCCTGCTGGTCAGCGGCATCCCGTTCAGCGTGTCGGCGGCGATCGGTTTCATCGCGCTGTTCGGTATTGCGGTGATGGACGGCATTATCATCCTGTCGCAGTACAATCAGTTGATCGACCAGGGGCTCGATCGGCTGCGCGCGGTGGTCCGCACCGGCGAGCTGCAGCTCCGGCCGGTGCTGATGACCTGCGTGATCGCCGGCGTCGGCCTGCTGCCGGCGGCGATGTCGACCGGAATCGGCTCGCAGGTGCAGAAGCCGTTGGCGATCGTAGTGGTCACCGGCATGATGCTGGCGCCGGGGGTGATTCTCATCACTCTGCCGGTTTTGATCTCGTATTTCTCCCGGCGGCGCGCCAACTAATCGCCCCGCCGGCCATTCGCGCTCCCTCGTAGTAACGCGGGTAGGAGTTCTCCGGGTGGCGCGAGATCGCGTTGAAAATACGCAACAACTGCGCTGTTACCGTGTGACGCCTTGATGACAGGATCGTCGCGGCGATACACCGCAGCGGCATCTTGACCTGAGTCAAGGAGGGCACGCGAGGCCATGGCAACATTCAACCATGGCCAAGCTCCTGGTTTACCGATGCCCGCAGAATGGTCTGATGACTCAGACCTGGCTTGCCGACGAGGTGGTCGGCGGTGATCGGCCGAGCTATGAGCCGGTGTTCTGTCTGGCGTGTTCCCAGCAGCATTTCATCAGCCTGGATACCGGCCGCGCGCTCGGCGACACCGCCGCCACCGTGACCGCAACGCATGGCCCGGCATTTCCGCCGCGCGAGGATCGCTTTCCGCCGCGCGCCGTCCTTCAGCCGGAAGCCGCCAGCTTCAGCGCCCCCGACGTCGACGCATTTAGCGGCTTTAGCGGCAATCAGTTCAAGGTGTATTGAGCGCAGCCAGGCGCTTCGGACCGTCGTTAAGAAACGCAGTGCCTTGCAGGCATTGTGCCCGGGCTCGTCCCGGGCAGCCATGGTTTGCTGAGCGTCTGCGCGAAAGTCGTGGATGGCCGGGTCAAGACCGGCCATGATGGGAGAGGGGGCGTGGGAACGCTGTGTGCGTCTCCCGCAGCGTCGTCGAAGGTAGTGGATCGACGCTTACTGTCCTGACGGGGTGCGCAGGCCGTGCCAGGCGTCGCGGACCTGCTGGTAGTGCACGTCGGGCAGATAGTCCGGGGTGTTCAGGCCGAGGTTCTGGACGTCGAGGCGGCCGATGGCGCTGAGCAGCGTATAGGACGCGACCACGCGGTCGCGCTGCGCGCCGATCAGCCGGGCTTTCGCCTGGATCAGGTCCTGCTGCGAGTTCAGCACGTCGACAGTGGTGCGCTGGCCGCCCTGGGCTTCGCGGCTGACACCCTGCAGTGCGATTTCGGCCGCGCGCACTTCGGATTCCGCGGCGCTCACCGCGATCTTGGCGCCTTCGTTCGACACCCAGGCGCCGATCGCCGCAGTGCGGGTCTGGTTGCGCACCAGATCGAGCACCGAGCGGCTCTGCGCCGCGAGTTCTTTCGATTGCCGGGTCTGCGACGCAGCGGTGCCGCCGTCGTAGATCGGCGCGTTGATCTGGCCGATCACCGAGGCTTGGTCGGTGCCGTAGGTGCCGAGCGTGGAGTCGGTCTGGCTGGCGCGGCTGGCGCTGCCCTGCAACGTCACGGTCGGCAGCAGCGCGCCTTCGGCGACCTTGATGGTGGTGGTGGCGACGTCGACATCGTAGCCCGCCGCCAGCACTGCGGGGTTGCCCTTCGCCGCCTGCGCGATCGCATCCTCGCGGCTCTTCGGCAGCAGCCGGTCGACCGGTGTGGCATTGCTCAGCGTGCCCGGCGGACTGCCGATCACCGCCGCGTAGGTGGCCTGGCTGATCGCGAGGTTCACTTCCGCGGCGTTCAGGTCGGCGCGTCCGCGGTTGAGGCGGGCTTCGGCCTGCGCGGTGTCGGTCGGGGTGACGTCACCGGCGTTCAAGCGCTTCTTGGTGATGTCGAGCGTCTGGCTGAGGAAATCGACGTTGGCCTTCTGCGCTGCCACCAAGGCTTGGTTGGCGAGTACGTTGGTGTAGGCCGTCACCGCGTCCAGCAGCACGCCCTGGCCGACGTTGCGCAGCGCCTCGCGGCCCGACTTCACCTGCAGCTCGGCGACCCGCACGCTGTTGGCGGTGCGGAAGCCGTTGAACAGCGTCTGTGTGACGGTGACGCCGATCGTCCACGGCCGCAGCGTGTCGCCCTGGTAAGTATTGGTGGGGAGCAGGTTGCGCACCTGCTGCAGCCCGGCGCCGAGCGTGGCCAGAAGCTGCGGCCGATAGCCGGCGAGCGCTTGCGGCACGTTCTCGTCAGTCGCGCGCTGACGGGCGCGTTCGGCAGTGAGTTGCGGGTTGGACTGGTAAGCCTTGACCAGCGCGTCGGATAGTCCTTCGGCCGATACCGGTCCGGCCGCTGCGACGCCGATCGCCGTCGCGACCCCCAGGGTCAACGCCGAGCGATGAGCGCGATACGCGCTGCCAACGAGTCTCGTCCACCAAACCATGCGGTCCCGCGCCCTCCTGGACATCCGCCCCGCGATGCCTGCGCGTTTGTAGAACGCAGTGCAACGCGAGGCAATCGACCGGGCCCGACAGCTGCCGTTGCAGCGCGGGGGTGTTGTGATGCGGCAACGCTGCGACGATGAGGCGCGCGGTATTGTGCACGCTTTCCGGCGCAGCGGCCGCGATCTGTCAGCGTGTTGTCAGCGGTTCTGGTTGTTCGGCTTGCGCTTTTCGATGAACGCCGCCATGCCCTCGGCGCGGTCTTCCAGCGCGAAGGTCGACCGGAACAGGTCGCGCTCGATGGCAAGACCTTCAGCGAGCGTGGTTTCCAGCGCCCGGTTCACCGCGCTCTTGGCCATCGCGGCGGTGGGGCGCGACATCGTGGCAATCTTCTCGGCGGCGCCGAGCGCTTCTTCCATCAGCTTATCGGCCGGCACGATGCGGCTGACCAGGCCCGAGCGTTCGGCTTCCTGCGCGTCCATCATCCGTCCGGTGAGGCACAGATCCATCGCCTTGTACTTGCCGATGGCGCGGGTGAGACGCTGGGTGCCGCCGATGCCCGGAATGGTGCCCAGGGTGATTTCCGGCTGACCGAACTTGGCGGTGTCGGCGGCGATAATGATGTCGCACATCATCGCCAATTCGCAGCCGCCGCCGAGCGCGTAGCCGGCGACCGCGGCAACGGTCGGCTTGCGGCAGCGCGCCAGCCGGTCACCGCCGATCGAAGTGAAGTCCTCGTTGAACATGTCGATGAAGCCCTTCGGCTGCATCTCCTTGATGTCGGCGCCGGCCGCGAAGGCCTTCTCGCTGCCTGTGATCAGGATGCATCCGATCGCATCGTCGGCCTCGAGATCCTCGACCGCCGCGCCAATCTCGCGGAACACGCCGAACGACAGCGCATTCAGCATCTTCGGGCGGTTGAGCTTGATGATGCCGACCGCGTTCTGACGCTCGACGATGATGAATTCGAATGTGCTCATGATGCATGTCCCCGGAAGGCCGACCGCGGCCGCGGGCAATCTGCCCGCTGCCGCCAGCGGCTTCAAGGGGTGGGCGCGCGCGCCCTCAGGCCATGAACATCCGCGCCGCGGAGGCGAGAGTGAGGAGGCCGCCGGCTGCGATGAAGATCTTGCCGATCAGTGACGCCTTGTCCCAAGCATCGTCGTCGTGGGTGGTGGCTTTGGCCTGGGTCTCGGCTTGTGGCTGCGGGGTGGCGGCGGTCTCGGCCGCGGGCTGCTGTTGCGGCTGCATCTGGG
This sequence comes from Rhodopseudomonas sp. P1, assembly GCF_039642825.1. Taxonomy (NCBI): domain Bacteria; kingdom Pseudomonadati; phylum Pseudomonadota; class Alphaproteobacteria; order Hyphomicrobiales; family Nitrobacteraceae; genus Rhodopseudomonas; species Rhodopseudomonas sp. P1. The sequence continues at coordinate 1,971,347 of NZ_CP088006.1, forward strand.
CCTGGAGCTGCGGCGCATCGGTTGCGGCGCGGTCGAGGTCGTTGACCTGGTCGGCGGCAATCACGGCGGGGTTGGTCGCGCCGGTCGCTGCGGCCTGGGGGGCTTCCGTCGATGGGGTCGGCTGGGCCTGAGCGGCTTCGGCCGGCGTCGCCTGGGCATTGGCGTTGGCGATCGAGGCGGGTAGGGCACCGCTGGCATCGGCGAGCGGCTTCGGCTCGGTCTGGGCGTCGGCGGCGCGGCCTTGCTCGACCGGGGATTTGACCACCGACTTGGCTTCGGACTGCTTGGCCTCGGACGGAGTTGTTTCGGAGGGCTTGGTATCGGAAGGCTTGGCTTGGGCTTGCTTGGCCTTGGCCGGCTTGGCGTGGTGCTTGACAGCCTTTTTCTTCGGCGCCGGCTTGGGTGCGCTTCCGCTATCGCTTGCGGCGGCCTGCGGGGCCGCGAAGCTCGGTGTCGCCGGTGCCACGCACCACAAGCCCACCGTCAATCCTGCTGCAATGATCAGAGCCGAGCGCCCGCTGGCTTTGATGTCCATGACATTCTCCCCATTTGCCAGCCCGCGACCAGAAAGCGCGGGGCGGTGGCGTCAGCGGGGCCAAACCATGAGGAAACATTGCCGATCCGCGGCAACATCTGGGCAGTGGCGCGAAGTGGCTGCGGAGCGTCGTTCGGTGCTATGGCAACGGCTGGCAAACGCCGTCGTCTGGCGGTTTGCCTCACGACTCCGTGATCGCCCCGGTGGGGCGTAACGAACCGCAGTTAGGGCCGAATTGTTGGACGGGAGCGTGCGTGCGCGGACGTGACGACGAATGGACCGACCTGATGCGGTCAGCCAATGCCGGCGACAGCGTCGCATATCGGCGGCTACTCCAGAGTGTCACGCCGGTGCTGCGCGCAGGGGCGCGGCGCGGTCTTGCCCGCGCCGGCCAGCCCGTCGATCAGGCTGAGGATATTGTGCAGGACATTTTGCTGGCGGTGCATCTGAAGCGGCACACCTGGGATTCGGGAGCGCCGTTCGCCCCGTGGCTGTTTGCGATCGCTCGCAACAAGCTGATCGATACGCTGCGCCGCCGCGGCCGCCGGGTGTTCGTCGATATCGATGATTTCGCCGACACGCTGGCGAGCGAACCGGCACCGGAGACGCTGCCCGCCAGCGAAGTGACGCGGCATCTCGAAGGTTTGCCGCCGCGGCAGCGCGACGTGCTGCAATCGATCGCGGTCGACAGCGCCTCGATCAAGGACACCGCGGTGAAACTGTCGATGAGCGAGGGCGCGGTGCGGGTGGCGCTGCATCGCGGCCTGTCGGCGCTCGCCGCCAAATTGAGAACGGTGTGACCATGGAAACCGACCGCCTGATCCAAGCGCTCGCCGCCGACGGCGCCAGTCGCGACCGCCCAGTTGGACAGATGCTGGCCGCCGCGCTGCTGGTGGCGCTGCCGGTGTCGGCGGCGCTGCTGCTGACGACGCTCGGCCTGCGCCCGGATCTGCACGAGGCGATGCGCAATCCGTTCTTCGACCTGAAATTCGTGGTGACGCTGGCGCTGTCGCTGTCGGCGATCATCGTCGCGCTGCATCTGTCGCGCCCCGAGGCGACGGCGAAAGGCTGGCGCCTGCTGCTGCTGGCGCCGCTGGCGATCCTCGGCCTCGCGATCGGCGCCGAAGCGATGCTGCCGCATCGCACCTCGGCGATGACGCGGCTGCTCGGTCACAACTCGCTGCTGTGTCTCGGCTCGATCCCGGTGCTGTCGCTGCCGATCCTCGGCGCCGCGCTGGTGGGGCTGCGCCGGGGCGCACCGTCACGTCCGGCGCTCGCGGGCGCGCTCGCCGGTCTGCTGTCGGCCGGGCTCGCCGGCACGCTGTATGCCGCGCATTGTGTCGACGATTCCCCGCTGTTCGTCGCCACCTGGTACACGCTGGCGACCGTGATGGTGGCCGGTCTTGGCGCCGTGCTGGGGCCCCGGGTGCTGCGTTACTGAGACACCTCCGGGACGTTACTGATCGCGAATGAATTTGACTCGCTTTGCGCCTGTGGTAGCAAAACACCAAGGGGCGCTGGATGAGCGGTTTTTCACGACGGCGGGCGAGGGCATTGGTGGCGGCTTGGGTCGCTGCCTACGCGCTCGTTCTCAATGTCGTACTCGCCAGCACGCTGCTCGCCGGACAGTCTCCGGTCCAACTCATCGCCGGCCACGAGTTCTGTATCGCTGCCGTGGATGATGGCGCCGCGGGTGATGCCGGCCAGCCGGCCAAGGCCGTTCCGATCCGCTGCCCGCTGTGCCTCGGCCAGCACGTCAGCGCGACCCCGCCGCCGCTGTCTCCGGCGCTCGCGATCCGGATCGCCTTCAGCATCCGCTACGAAGTCCCGCCCGCGACGCCGTTCGTCGCGCTGCGGCCGTCTCCTGCCCATCAGCCCCGCGGCCCGCCGGTTCTGACCTGACGATCGCGCGCGCGTTCCGCGCGTCCCCCTCATCGTCCGATCAGTTGCCGGAGTTCCGTCATGTCATCCGCATTCCCGCGGTCGCGCAGGCATTTGCTTGTGCACGCCACCGCGCTCGTCTCCACCTGCCTCGTCGTCTTGCCCGCCGCGGCGCAAAGCCGTTCCGACAGCACCCTGCCGCCCGTCACCGTGCAGGCGCCCGACCAAGCCGCGCGACCGGCGCCGGCGCGTCCGAAGCCACGCGCCGCATCGCAATCCACGCGCGCGGTGCGCAGCGCTGTTCCGGCCGCGCAGCCGTCCGCTGCGCCTGCCGCAAGCGAGGTCGCGCGCGGGCCGGCGCTGACCGTACTCACCGTGCAGCAGGCGCTGCGCGACATCGAGCAGACGCCCGGCGGCGTCGCGCTGGTGCCGGCCAACGCCTATCGCAACTCCACCGTGGCGAGCACCATCAAGGATATTCTCGACTACGTGCCGGGCGTCTTCGCGCAGCCGAAATGGGGCGACGACACCCGGCTGTCGATCCGCGGCTCGGGCCTGTCGCGCAATTTCCATCTGCGCGGCGTGCAGCTCTACATGGACGGCATTCCGGTCAACACCGCCGACGGCTATGGCGATTTCCAGGAGATCGATCCGACCGCCTACAACTACGTCTCGGTTTACAAGGGCGCCAACGCGCTGCAGTTCGGTGCCAATTCGCTCGGCGGCGCGATCAATTTCGTCACCAAGACCGGCCGCGATCCGTTCCCCAACGGCGTCAGCGTCGATGCCGGCGCGTTCGGCTATCGCCGGCTGCAGGCCAATGCCGGCGGCGTCAACGGTGCCTGGGATGGTTACATCACGGCTTCCGCCCAAGCCGCGGATGGCTTCCGCAATCACAGCGACGGTCAGGCCTACCGGCTGAGCGGCAATGTTGGCTATCAGATCACGCCCGATATCGAGACGCGGTTCTATCTCAACGCCAACAGCGTCCGGCAGAAGATCCCCGGCACCGTCACCAAGGACATCGCGCTGAATTCGCCGCAGACCGCGGCGGCCGGCAACGTGGCGCTGGATCAGCAGCGCAACATCGACACCGTGAGGCTCGCCAATAAGACCACGATCCGGTTCGAGGACACGGTGGTCGATTTCGGCGCCTTCGGCGTCGACCGCCATCTGATGCATCCGATCTTCCAGTGGCTGGACTATCGCTATCAGGACTACGGCGGCTTCGCCAAAGTCACCGACGATCGCATCATCGGCGGCTATCGCAATCGCCTGGTCGCCGGCGTCAATTTGTTGAACGGCCGGATCGACAACAAGCAGTACGTCAACGTCGCCGGCAACAAGGGCGCGCTGGCGTCGTCGTCGCTCGACAAGTCGACCAACACCAGCGTCTATATCGAAGACTCGTTCTACTTCCTGCAGAACGTTGCGCTGGTCGGCGGCACGCAATTCCTGCACGCCACCCGCGACCGCCGCGATCGTTTTCTGTCGGATGGCGATCAGTCCGGCTCCACCGAGTTCAACCTGTGGAGCCCGAAGGGCGGGCTGCTCTGGCAGATCGATCCGAACTGGCAGGCCTTCGCCAACGTCTCGCGTAGCGCCGAGGTGCCGAGCTTCGGCGAAAGCGCGTCGGGCCCCGGCATTCCGACGATCCCGTTCACCAGCATCCGCCCGCAGCGCGCCACGACCTACGAGATCGGCACCCGCGGGCGCCGGCCCGACGTCACCTGGGATCTCAGCCTGTACCGGGCCGAGATCAAGGACGAACTGCTGTGTCTCTACAGCGCGTTCGGCAACTGCAACGTCACCAACGCCGACCGCACCCTGCATCAAGGTGTCGAAGCCGGCCTCGGCGTGACACTCTTCAAGCACCTGTTCGAACGCGCCGGTGCGCCGGACCGGCTGTGGCTCAACATGGCCTACACGCTGAACGACTTCCGCTTCGACGGCGACGCCAAGTTCGGCAACAACCTGCTGCCCGGCGCCCCGCGGCACTATCTGCGCGCCGAGCTGCTCTACAAGAATCCGAACGGCTTCTACATGGGCCCGAACGTCGAATGGGTGCCGCAGGCCTACTACGTCGACAGCGCCAATACGCTTCAGACCGAGCCCTACGCACTGCTCGGCCTCAAAGCGGGCATCGACAATGGCGGGCCGTATTCGATCTACATCGAAGGCCGCAACCTGCTCGACAAGACCTACATCGCCTCGGCCAGCATCATCGACAAGGCGAACGCCAACTCACCGCTGTTCGAACCCGGTACCGGCCGCGCCGTCTATGCCGGCTTCAAGGCGAGGTGGTGATGCGGATGTCGATTTCATACGTGAAGCACCGGATGTCGTGCATCCTGCCGCTGTGTCGCCGCGGGCTGCTGGCCTCCGCAGCGGCCGTCGCGTCAGCCTCAATGTTCGGCGCTTCCGCGCTGGCGCAGAGCACGTCGAGAGAGCCGCTACCGCCGGTGACGGTGCAGGCGCCGGATCAGGCGCCGCGTTCCGCCGCCCGTTCGAAGCCGCGTGCTACGTCGGGTGGCAGTCGCACAGTGCGCACCGCTAATCGCGGCGCGCCTTCCGCGCGCCCGACCGCAGGTCCGGGAGTCCAGCAAGGTTCGGGCTCGACGGCGAGCCTGACGGTGCCGACCACTGAGCAGGCACGCCAGGAAATCCAGCGAGTCCCCGGCGGGGTTGCGCTGGTGCCCGACACGGCGTTCAAGAATTCGCCGGCCAACACCATCAAGGACGCGCTCGGCTGGGTGCCGGGCGTACTGATCCAGCAGCGCTGGGGGCCGGACGCGCGGATTTCGATCCGCGGCTCGGGCTTGTCCCGCGCCTACGGCAATCGCGGGATTAACCCGTATATGGACGGCATCCCGATCAACACTGCGGACGGGCTGTTCGACCTCTACGAGATCGATCCCACTGCGTATCGCTATATCGAGGTGTACAAGGGCGCGAACGGCTTGCGTTACGGCGCCAACTCGCTCGGCGGCGCGATCAATTTCGTCATGCCGACGGGGCGTGACGCACCCGAGTTCGAGGCACGTGTCGACGGCGGCAGCTTCGGTTACTTGAAGTCGCAGGTTGCGACCGGCGGGGTCGCCGGCGCCGCGGATTGGTACATGACGATGTCGGCGCAGCGCGAGGACGGCTATCGTGAGCACAGCAAGACTGACGCCGAGCGGCTGAATGCCAATGTCGGCTATCAATTCTCGCCCGATGTCGAGACCCGGTTCTATCTGAATGTCAGCCGCTGGCGGGCGCAGATTCCCGGTGAGGTCACCAAGGACCAGGCGCTGAACTCGCCGCGTGCGGCGAATCCGGTGTGGGTGCAGCAGGACCAGCAGCGCAATATCGACTCGATGCGCGTCGCCAACAAGACGACTTTGCGGTTCGACGAGACCACGGTCGATTTCGGTGCCTTCGTCCTCGAACGCCACGTGATGCATCCGATCTATCAGTGGCTGGACTTCCACGTCCACGATTATGGCGGCTTCGCCCGCGCCACCGACGACCGTTTCATCGGTGGCTTCCGCAACCGCCTGATCACCGGCGTCAACATCCAGAACGGCACCATCGACATCAACCAATATTGGAACGTCGGTGCGGCGGTGAAGGGGCCGCTCGCGGCGTCGTATCTTTGGAAGTCGCAGAACATGTCGGCCTACGCCGACAACTCGTTCTACGTGCTGCCCAACGTCGCGGTGGTGACCGGCGCGCAGTTCCTGCACGCGGTCCGCGACCAGCAGGACCGCTTCCTGTCCAACGGCGATCAGTCCGGCCGGCGGACCTACAATCCCTTCAGCCCGAAGATCGGCCTGCTGTGGGATGTCGATCCGACTTGGCAGGTGTACGGCAATATCTCGCGCAGCGCGGAGGTTCCGACCTACGACGTCACCACCTTCGCGTCACCGGCGAGCACGGACATCAATGCCCAGACCGCGACGACCTATGAGGTGGGCACGCGCGGCCGGCGGCCGGATCTGACTTGGGACGTCTCGCTGTATCGCGCCGACATCCGCAACGAGCTCCAGTGTCTTACCAGCCCGGCGACGCCCGGCGCCTGCACGATCCGCAATGCGGATCGCACGGTGCATCAGGGCATCGAAGCAGGACTCGGAGTCGCGTTCCTGAAGTCGACCTTCGCGCCGGAGGACCGGTTCTGGTTCAACGTCGCCTACACCTATAGCGACTTCCGGTTCGATAGTGATGCCACCTGGGGAAACAATCGTTTACCGGCAGTGCCCGCGCACTATGTGCGGGCCGAGGTGCTCTACAAGCATGCCAGCGGCTTCTACGCCGGCCCGAACGTCGAATGGATGCCGCAGGCGTTCTATGCCGACAACGCCAACACGCTGACGGTTGATCCCTACGCATTGCTGAACTTCAAGCTCGGCTACGACCACGGCACCGGCTGGTCCGGCTACATCGAGGGACGCAACCTGCTCGACAAGCGTTACATCTCGACCACGATCGCGGTGGAAACCGCCACCGCGGCGTCGGCGCTGTTCAATCCGGGGATGGGGCGCGCCGTGTTTGGCGGTTTGCGCTATCGAATGTGAGGTTTATTCCGTCGGCCGCTCAGGCGGCCGGCGGTGCGGCGGCGGTGGATTGCTGCATGCGGTGGAAGCGCAGCACCTGCTGGGCGGTGGAGGTGCGCAGCCGCTCATAGGTGTCGCGGCATTCCTCGAGATCGTGCGAGTGCGTGCCGTTGATCTCGTCGCGCATGTCGATGATCTCGCGCACCGTCGGCCATGTCAGGTTGCACACCTTGGCGAGGATCAGCACGCCCTCGTCGCGCGATTCCACCATCATGGCTTCGGCGGTTTCGACCGTGATGTTGGCCAGACAGGCGATCGCCTGATTGGTCTCGTCGAATTTGCGCTGCTGGGCGAAGCTGTGCACCGCGACGGCGTCGATGCGGCCCTCTTCAAACAGCGAGCGCACCAGCCCGTGCGCGATCGAGGTCTGGCGGCTGATGCCGCGCGGCGCCGAGCGTGCCAGCCGGCCGGCCTGGCGCACCGCGTTGCCGACATCGGCGGCGGCATGCGGATTGGCGGCTTCGAGCTTGCTGCGCACGGTCGCCGAAGCGATCGCGATCATCTTCAGGTACTGCGCCCGAGGAATGGTGCGCTGGCCCAGCGCGTCGGCGAGGCCGTCGTCATGTTCGGCGCGCCGGGCGAGCACGCAATAGCCGTTGTCGGAGAATTCGGCGCCGGGGTTTTTAACGGTGCTCTGCACCACCGCCGGATTGCCGAGTTCGACCAGCACGTCGGTGACGGCACCGCTGAGGGTGCGGCGGGTCGAGATCGCCATCATGTGCTGCTGGCTCTTGGCGCGCACATTGGCGATCAGGGTGGCGTCGTCGAGCTGCTCCGACTGCGACAGCACCGGCGCGGCGATCTCGATCCGATCTTCGAAAGCGAGCTGCCGGATGATCCGCGGCGGTGCCTGCACATTGGCAAGCCGCTGCGCCAGCAGCTCCTTGGCGTTGGATTCGATGTCCTCGACCAGGCAGGTGAAGACGTCGTCGAACACCTCGATCTGTTCGTCGTTGTAGTCCACGCCGTCGAGAAACAGGTCGGTCACGCGGCGGAGCGTCTCGACGCGGCGCGCCACGGTGCCGTGCGCCAGCATCGCCTGCAATTCATCGAGCAGGTGGAGGGCCGGCCTCGTTGATCTTGAAGTCATTACTCTTTCCTAGAGCGAAGACAGGGCGCCTGTTTCTTCAGGCGCAGGCAACTCGGTTTCGTCCGCCGTGCTTGGCCTCGTAGAGTGCGCGATCGGCGCGTGCCAGCACGGCTTCGGTGGATTCTTGGAGCGTCATGGTGGTGACGCCGGCGGAGAGAGTCACCATCATGCTGGGCGAGAACGCGCTCCAGTCGAGATCGGCGACGATCATGCGAAGCCGATCCAGGATCAGGCGGGCTTCGTCGTCGGAGGTGTTCGGCAGCAGCAGCAGGAATTCTTCACCGCCGTAGCGGCCGAACCGGTCGAAGCTGCGGATGTTGGCGAAGATCGTGATGGCGAAAGTGCGCAGCACCTCGTCGCCGATCGGATGACCAAACGTGTCGTTGATGCGCTTGAACCAGTCGAGGTCGATCAGCGCCAGCGACAGCGACTCGCAGTGGCGCGCTGCGCGCTCGATCTCGTTGTCGAGGTGCCGCATGATGCAGCGGCGGTTATAGGCCCCGGTGAGCTCGTCGAGCTCGGCCAGCTCCTCGATCCGCTGATAGGCCTCGCGGAGCTGGGCGCCGCGCTTGTACAGCGAGTCGCGCAGCGCCTTGGAAAACACCCCGATGAAGGTGCAGCGTCCGACCGTCAGCACCAGCGCCAGCAGGGTGGCGAGCCGTTCGAGCGAATTGTCGTGCGGCATCCCGATCGGCAGATCGGTGAGCAGGAACAGCGGCACCAGCGCGCACAGCAGCGCGGACCACAGGATCAGCGCCTGCCGGCGATCGGCGCGCAGCGAAGCGAAGCCGAACACCACGAACAGTTCGAACAGAAAGAAGGCGCCGATCTGCGGCGCCCACACCGTGAAGCCGATGATCAGCGCCAGCGTCGTGACGGCGATCGGCACCGTCAGATAGTGGTCGGAGAAGCGATCGTTGAACCCGGATTCCGACAGCGCGAACAAAATGCCGCCGACCAGGGCGCCGGAAACGGCGAATGCCACCACCACGATCGACGGGATCGTGCCGGCCTGGACGTAGATCAACAGGATCGCCGCATCGATCATGAAGCTGGCGGCGATCAGGTCCAGCATGTGCCGGCGCTGACGCATCCGTCGGCCACGGACGGCAAGGGTGCGCGCGTCTTCAGCCCTGGCGTCTTCAGCCCTGGTTTGAGGGTCGGGCAGGGTGCCCGACAGCGCGGCAGTTGGTCCCATCGTCCGCCCGGTCGATTTTGCTCTTCGGGAACCTACTGGGAAAAGCCTTTCGTTTTGGTATCTGCCAGTTGCTCGCAAGGGTTGATGGAAGCCGCCAGCTGGTTGATCCCAGCGGCTTTTGCACGGGATTTCCCGGACAGCCAAGGCGACCTGCCAGGATTGAGCTGTGAATATGTCGCGCAAACCGCATCTCGGCTTGGTAACCTTCGGCCAACATGGCGCGGCGACTCACGCTGCCCGCGGAGGTGGGCTGGCGAAGCATCTTGCTGGGTCAGGCGCCGTTTCGCGCCGGAATCGGGACCTGCGGCCATTCCGAGGATCGAAAATTTGCTTTTATTTATCGAACCTTCTGCGATGTCCGGCCGACCAAATCCAAGAGACGGCCAGTGAGTACCAAGCAGGCAACCACCGACGACGTCCTGATCGCCAGGATCGCCCAGGGGGACCGGGTCGCGATGCAGGTCCTGTATGGACGGCATCACGTCAAAGTCTTCCGGTTCGGACTGCGCCTCGTTCGGAACGAACAGATCGCCGAGGATCTTATCAGCGAAGTCTTCCTCGACGTCTGGCGGCAGGCCGGCAAGTTCGAGGGACGGTCTTCGGTTTCAACCTGGCTGCTGGCGATTACGCGGTTCAAGGCGCTGTCGGCGCTGCGACGGCGTAAGGACGCCGAACTGGACGACGAGGCCGCCGCCGCGATCGAGGATCCTTCCGACGATCCGGAGATCGCGGTGCAGAAGAAGGACACGGGCGAAGCTCTGCGGAAGTGCCTGACCTCACTGACGCCCGAGCATCGAGAGATCGTCGATCTGGTGTACTACCATGAGAAATCCATCGAAGAAGTCGCCGAGATCGTCGGAATTCCGGAGAACACGGTGAAAACCCGTCTGTTCTACGCGCGCAAGAAACTCGCCGATCTGCTGCAGGCGGCCGGCGTGCAGCGAGGCTGGCCATGATGGCGATGAGCAACACGATGCCGGATCCCCGGGAGCCGGGCGACGTCGAGGCGCTGCTGCCGTGGTACGCGGCCGGCACGCTGAATGCCCGCGATGCCCGCCGTGTCGCCGATGCGCTCGATCGCGATCCGGCGCTGGCGCGGCAATATGCCGTCATCCTCGAAGAATACGCCTCGACCATCGAGCTCAATGAGAGCCTCGGCGCGCCGTCATCGCGCGCGATGCAGAAGCTGTTCGCTGCGATCGATGCCGAGCCGGCCCGGGCGCCGGGTGCCGGGCAGGGGCTCGGCGCGCGCTTTGCCGGTTTCTTTTCCGGGTTGTCGCCGAAGGCGCTGGCGTGGTCGGCGTCGGTCGCCGGCCTTGCGCTTCTGTTGCAGGCCGGACTGATCGGTGCGCTGCTGACGTGGCCGCATGCGGCTCCGGTGCAGACCGCCGCCTATCAGCCGCAGCGCGAGGTGGCGCGCGCGCCGGCATCGGCTCCGGCTCCCGCGTCGGTTTCGCCGCCCGCGGCGGCGATGGCCGATCGCCCGGCAGAAGCCAGCAAACCGGCGCCGCCGATGGTGATGGGGGAGCGGTCGGGCGGACCGGTGGTGCGGAGCCTGGCGCCGCAATCCGGCCCGCGTGTGCTGGTCAAGTTCGCGCCCGAAGCGCGCGCTTCGGAGATCGCAGCCTTGCTCGACCATTATAACGCCGTGGTGGTCGACAGCTCGCGAGGCGGGCTGTTCCGGCTGCAGTTCGGCACGCAGCCGCTGTCGAAGCAGGATCAGGAGAATCTGATCGGCCGGCTGCAAAAGGAGCCGGTCGTCAGCGTGGTGCTGTCGGCTCCCTGATTACTTCGCACTGCACAAAGCAACTGTCTGGTGCTGTGGCGCGGGCACATCTCTGCCCGCGTCGCTGACGGCTGGCGCGGAGTTCTGCTCACTCCATCTCACACCTCGCGCGCGAGAAAAAATCTGCAACCGGATTGAACGTGTGCGCGTTGTCCGCTGACCAATCGTTGTGGGAGCGGACACCACCTCCCAAACGAGGCCAGTCGGCGCGAGCGCCCATCCACCCCTGCGCTGATATGGCTTGTGACCCGCCCGGTTGTCCCCCCGGGCGGGTCTTTCGTTTCCGGCCGGATTCGGCGGCCGAGCCACTGGGACGCCCTCCAAATACCCGCAGTATTACGAGGTTGGGCCGCGACGGAGCTCCAAGTTACCGCTGCGCTGGACATGGTAAATTTTTGTTAACAACATTGTTCGTAAGCTTTGCGTCGATTCGTAAGTTGCGTCGCGTTCCTTTTTCCTCTCCTGGCGGACCGACCATGGAACAGACCGACGCAGAGCGTGGGCGTGCGCTCGTCCAGCGCTGGTGCTTGCTCGCAGAACAGCGGCTCGACTACCTCACCGAGCTGTTCGAAACCGGCCGGTGGCGGCGCTTCTTCAGCGAGCTCGAATTTCTCGAAAACGTCCAGGAAGCCAAGGCCGCCGTCGAATCCTGGCGCGGCTTGTTGAATCGCGAAGCGACTCTCGACAATCGTCCGGTCGATCTGTCCTGGCTCGGCCACAATAAGAAAGTCCAGCCGCGGCTGGCGTTCTCCTTCGACGGCGAGGTGGTGAACGGCTCGCCCTCGTACACGCTGCCCCAATCGGCACCCAAGCCTGCCCAGGCGCCGCGCGTCACCGCTCCCGCAAAGCCGGTCAAAGCCGCCGAGCCGGTGCACGCCCCGATTGCACCGGAGCCGGCCCCGGCGATTGTCCCCGACGATGTCCCGGTGTGGATGCACGCGCTCGATCCGGCGCGGCTCGAGCAACGCTACTCGCTGCTCCGCAAAGCGGGCTGACGCGCACACCCGCGCTGATTCGCGCAAAGGTGCGCATTCGCGTCATTCATCCACAGCGTGGCCGATGCGACCTTCGTCGTATTGAACCGTCGGCGCCGATGGCGCGGCGCAATCTGCTTCAGTCCGCGCTCGGCTTACTAACTTCAACTGTTAGTTCGGTTTTGCGGCGCCGTTTGACATTGATCAAACTTGAACACAGCAGCCGACGCCGCGATGAGCGCAAACTGGCGCCAATGCGCACCGAATTGCGCCGCTGATATTTAACGGATTGGAACGAATTTCCGCGCACTTATTGCGTGCGAACCGGTTCTCGATTCGCTCATAAGATGAAATCACAGCAGGGGGATTCGCGGCGACGTGCGCGTCCCTGACGTGCTGCGGATCTCTCTTTCATGCGCTGAGTGCAGCCACGCTTTCGCGCGGCCTCGTCGGGAAAGAGATCATGCCTAGTGCTCAATCGTCGCCTGTCCCGCACAGTTCTGCGGGCCTGTTTTCGTTCTTCACCAACCGCAAGATCGGGGTGAAAATCGCCATCGGTTTCGCCGCCGTGCAGGTGCTGATGGCCGTCCTGGCCGTCCTCAACTATTCCAGCTTCGGCAAGGTCGGTGATGCGTTCGCCAAGTTCGATCAGCGCGTCGGCGTCGTCGACGCCGTGCGTGACGTCGAACAGGACTTCAATTCGCTTCGCCGTACCGTGCGCGAATACAGCCTCACCGGCGAAGACTTTATGATCGCCGAAGCCACCAAGCGCCGCACCGAGCTGCAGGATCATATCAAGCAGTCGCTGCAGCAAATTCGCGTCGCCAGCCGCCACGCCGCGATGGTCGACCTCAGCAACAAGGTTGATGCGTATGTCGGCCAGTTCGAGGGGCTAACCAGGCTGCGTCAGGATCAGAACCGTTTGTCGCTGACCGTGCTGGGGCCGGTCGGGCAGCGGATCGTCGGCAAGCTCGAGCAGCTGCAGTCCTCCACGATGAGCGGCGACGGCAACAGCGATCAGGCGCTTCTGGTCGCGCAATCGCTCAAGCAGTTCCTGCTCCTGCGGCTCGGCGCCGCGAAGGTGCTTGGAGTCCGGCTGGAGAAGTCCGCGCAGGCGAGCGCCGAAAAGGCTCTGGCGGATTTTCGCACCTCGTTGTCGACCATGAAGACCGCGCTGACGGCAGACGCCGAGCGCAAGCAGCTCGCCGCGATCGAAGCCGACCTCGCAATCTATGCGGACGGCTTCCAGCAGTCGGTTCGCGACGTCAACGACATCGACGCGGCGATCGCGTCGATGACCAAGGTCGCGGAGGCGTTGGCAGGTGATGCCGCGGCGATCAAGCAGTCCGGTCTGACCGAATCCAAGCAGATCGGCCACCAGACCGAGGCGCTGATCAGTGAAACCCAAACCCAGATCCTGGTCATCACCCTCGGCGCGCTCGCAGTCGGCATTCTGCTCGCCTGGCTGATCGGCCGTGCAGTGTCGGGCCCGATCGTGGCGATGTCCGGCGTGATGAAGGAGCTTGCTGCCGGCAACACCAATGTCGAGATCGTCGGCTCCGGGCGCCTGGATGAAATCGGGCTGATGGCCTGCACGGTCGAAGTGTTCCGCAACAACTCGCGCGAATTCGACCGGTTGAAGGCCGAGCAGGAGGAAGCCGAACGCCGCGTCGCCGCCGAGCACAAGGCCGAGATGCAGCGCCTCGCCGATCATTTCGAAGGCGCGGTCGGCGAGATCATCGACACTGTGACCTCGGCTTCGACCGAACTCGAAGCTTCGGCCGGTACGCTGACCACCACCGCCGAACGTTCGCAGATACTTGCCGGCTCGGTCGCGGCGGCGTCCGAACAGGCCTCAGCCAACGTGCAGTCGGTGGCCTCGGCCACCGAAGAGATGGCTTCGTCGATCACCGAGATCAGCCGTCAGGTGCAGGAAGCGGCGCGCATCGCCAACGAAGCCGTCGAGCAGGCGCGCAAGACCAACGACCGGATCGGTACGCTCGCCCAGGCGGCGAACCGGATCGGCGACGTGGTCGATCTCATCAACACCATCGCCGGCCAGACCAACCTGCTCGCACTCAACGCCACGATCGAGGCGGCGCGCGCGGGCGATGCCGGCCGCGGCTTCGCGGTGGTGGCGCAGGAAGTGAAGGCGCTTGCCGAGCAGACCGGCAAGGCGACCGGGGAGATCAGCTCGCAGATCAGCAGTATGCAGTCGGCAACGCAGGAGTCGGTCGGTGCGATCCGCGAGATCGGCGGCACCATCGAGCGGATGTCGGAGATCGCCTCGACCATCGCGTCTGCGGTGGAAGAGCAGGGCGCGGCGACGCAGGAGATCTCGCGCAACGTGCAGCAGGCTGCACGCGGCACCCACGAGGTCTCGTCCAACATCGCCGACGTGCAGCGCGGCGCGACCGAGACCGGTTCGGCCTCGTCGCAGGTGCTGTCCGCCGCACAGTCGCTGTCGCGCGATAGCACGCGCCTGAAGGACGAGGTCGATCGCTTCATGGAGACGGTGCGCGCGGCGTAAGCCGTCACGTTATCGCTAGCAACTTGCAACTGATGTGTCGCGCCCGGGCCTGGTCCCGGGCGCGCGCGTTTGGGTGACCTGTGGTCCAAATGTGACATCTATTCCAAATGTCATGAACTGCGGTACCTCATTACTTCGCCGTATTGTTGCACCTTTGTCGCTGTGATTACTTGCTCCTCGCACAGACTGGGGACGAATGTGCTGAGGGCGTTGTGGAGCGGAGTGAAGGCAAGAGCGTCGGCCGCGCATGCGCGCCGTCCAAGCCGGCCGCTCGCGATTCGCAACGAGTCCGCTTGGTTCGGCGCCGCCTTGCGGATGTCGACCAGTTGGATCGTCACCCTCGCGCTGCTGCTGCAGATCGCGCTGTCGGCGATGCCGGCCGCCAGCGCCGCATCGCTCGACGTTCTTGCCAGCGCCGGCATCTGCCATTCGATCGACACCTCCGCGCCGCCCGAGTCGCAGGATCGGGTGGTGGTGCACTTCAAGTGCATCGCCTGCGTCCTGGTCTGCAGCCTGCCGCCGCCGTCGCTGGTCGTCACCGCGGCGCCGAGCTTGGCTTGGGCGTGGCTCGCCCAACGCTGGCCGCTCACCGAGGCTGCTCCGCGTAGCGCCCCGGTTTCCTCACACTCCGCCCGCGGACCTCCGGACGTCGCGTAACCGCACCCATCGCCGATCGCGCGTTCCTGCGCGGCGGCGATGCTTAGCCGTTTCGCTGCTGTCACCGTCGCGTCTGCTCGTCGCAGCGCACGGCGCCAGATCTCCTGCGCCAGCCAGAGGCTGCGCGCGCTCGATCTTCCGTGAGTTTCGTCATGTCATCCGTTCTGTCCGCCGGCTTGCGCCGGTCCTTGTTGCTGTCCACCTCGCTGCTGTCGTTGCCGTGCGCGGCGATCGCGTTCTCGGCCGTCTCGCTCTCGTCGGCGCCGGCTTCCGCCCAAGCTGCGAGCAATCTGTCGACCATCGTGGTCGAGCCCGCCAAGCCGCGCGCCAAACCGCGCGTGCGCACCACCACGCCGTCGCCGCAGCGCGGGCCGGTGATCCGCGATGCTGCCGCGTCCCCGCCGCCCGCCGCGCCATCGTCTGAGCCGGTGTCCGCCTCGGCCACGACGCTGCCGGGCTCGGCTGCGGTGACGCGCAGCCTCGGCACCAGCGACAGCGCCTCGCTGATCACCGACATTCCCGGCGGCGCAGTGTGGGGCGCCGGCGGCGTTTCCAGCCTGCCGGCGCTGAACGGCGTCGGCGCCGACCGCGTGCAGGTGGCGATCAACTCGATGCTGATCAGCCCGGCGTGCCCGAACGAGATGAATCCGCCGCTGTCCTTCGTCAATCCGCAGATGATCGCCAGCATGCGCGCCTATCTGGGCGTCGCGCCGGTCAGCGTCGGCGGCGACTACATCGGCGGCAAGATCGACGTCACCACCGCCCCGCCGCAGTTTGCGACCGGGCCGAGCCTGCTGACCACAGCGACGGTCTCCGGCTTCTATCGCAGCAACGGCAACGCCTACGGCGTCGATGCGCGCGCGACGATCGCCAATCAGGACACCAGCGTCACCTACACCGGCGGCTGGGCCCGCTCCGGCAACTACAAGGCCGGCAACGGCATGACGGTGAAGTCGACGCTGTGGGAGGTGCAGAACCACGCCGTCAGCATTTCGCGGCAGAGCGTCGGCAATCTGTTCACCCTGCAGGTCGGCGGC
Source organism: Rhodopseudomonas sp. P1 (assembly GCF_039642825.1). Lineage (NCBI taxonomy): Bacteria > Pseudomonadati > Pseudomonadota > Alphaproteobacteria > Hyphomicrobiales > Nitrobacteraceae > Rhodopseudomonas > Rhodopseudomonas sp. P1. The sequence goes on from NZ_CP088006.1 coordinate 1,987,633, forward strand.
CAGTTCATCCCGTATCAGGGCTACGTCAACCAGTACATGGACATGGTCTCCAACCGGTCGATGTTCGTCAACGGCCGCTACGACGGCGTGTTCGACTGGGGAAAGCTGGAGACCTCGGCGTTCTATCACCGCATCCGGCACACCATGGGCTTCATCGCGCCCGACAAGATCAGCAACATGCCGATGGACACCCGCGGCACCGACCTCGGCTATAATATCAAGGCGTCGGTGATCGCCTCCGACCACGATCTGATCCGCATCGGCAACGAGACCCACGCGTATCGGCTCGACGACTGGTGGGATCCGGTGCCGGGCTCCGGGATGATGATGTCGCCAAACACCTTCATCAACATCAACGACGGTCGCCGCACCCGGCTCGGCACCTTCGTCGAGTGGGAGCGGCACTGGAACCGGGAATGGACCACGCTGTTCGGTCTGCGCAACGACGTGGTGTGGATGGGCACCGGCAACGTCCAGGGCTACAGCGCGATGTACGCTGCCGACGCGGCACGCTTCAATGGCCGTGACCGCGATCGCACCGACGTCAATTTCGACGGCTCGGCACTGATCCGCTACGAGCCCAACGCGATCAGTCAGTTCGAACTCGGCTTCGCCCGCAAGACCCGCTCGCCGAATTTGTACGAGCGCTACACCTGGTCGAACACCGCGATGGCGATGAAGATGATCGGCTGGTTCGGCGATGGCAACGGCTACGTCGGCAACGTTGACCTCAACCCGGAGAAGGCCCACACTGTGAGCTTCACCGCGGCGTGGCACGATCCGGCGCAGAAGCTATGGGAGGTTCGAGTCACGCCGTATTACAGCTACGTGCAGGACTACATCGACGTGAACCGCTGCTTCATCGCGGGCAGCTCGACCTGCAATGCGGCGAACCTGACCAAGACCAACGCCTTCGTGTTCCTGCAGTTCGCCAACCACGACGCCGAACTCTACGGCGTCAATCTCGACGGTCGGCTGACGGCGTGGGACAATTCGGCTTACGGCCGAGGCGTGCTGCGCGGGCAGTTCGCTTACGTCCACGGCCAGCGCACAGATGGCATCAACTTGTATCACGTGATGCCGGTCAACGCGAAGCTCGGGCTCGATCACGAGCTCGGCGGCTGGGTCAACGGCATCGAGCTGCAACTGGTCGGCGCCAAGACCCAGGTCAGCGAGGTGCACAACGAGACCACGACGTCGGCCTACGCGCTGCTGAACCTCCGCACCGGTTATCGCTGGGAGAACGTGCGGCTCGATGTCGGCGTCGATAATGTTTTCGACAAGTTCTACACGCTGCCGCTCGGCGGGGCGGACCTCGTCGACTACCGCGCGGCCTCGATGATGGGCGGATCGTCGCCGATCTGGGGCTATGGCGTGCCGGGCATGGGGCGGTCGTTCAACACCCGCCTGACCGTGTCGTTCTGATGGTGCGTGGGGCCGCCTCCGATACAGAGAACGGCCCCATTCGCCGGCCTGGAAGCCTGGTATGACGACGAAGGAGAATAATCGACTACAGTCAGGCTGGTGCCGACGTGATTGTATTTTCATCCGGGTGGAGTAGAGATTCGAACTCCACGCAGGGGAATTTCATCATGCTCGACCGTCGCAATCTTCTGACCGTTCTGGGGGCCGCGATCTTTGTGGCTTCGCCCGCGCTCGCCGCCGAGGACCATAGCGCCCACATGCATGCTGCGGCCGCCGGCGCTGCGCCGGCCAACGCCAAGCTGATCGAAACCGCGTCCGATTGCGTCAAGACCGGGCAGGCCTGCATCGCGCATTGCCTGCAGTCGTTCGCGGCCGGCGACACCTCGCTCGCGGCCTGCGCCAAGTCGGTCGACCAGATGCTGTCGGTGTGCGCCACGCTGCAGAAGCTCGCATCCCTCGGCTCTCCGAACCTGCCGGAGATGGCCAAGGTGGCGCTGGCGGTGTGCGAGGATTGCGAAAAGGAATGCCGCAAGCACGCCGATCATCACGCCACCTGCAAGGCTTGCGCGGACGCGTGCAAAGCCTGCGCCGACGCCTGCCGCGCGGTGTGAGATCGCTTGCCGCCGCCACCGAGCCGTGCTTGTGGCGGTGTCGATAAGCGAGCTGGAGAGTTGACGGGCCTGGCTTGCCAGGTCCGGTCCCCGCGCTCGATCAATCGAACGCAACCCCGATCCGTTTCTCTTTTCGCCAGATCACGCGGCTGGCTCGTTTGATCTGATCGCTCGGGACGTAGAGCGTGAAGCGGTCGGGGATGAATAGGGGCGTGACGACATCCAGCGCCGCGCCGGCCTCCGAGATATTCCTGACGCTGCAGTCGATCGCGCCGCCGCCGAACTCGATGGTTGCAGCCTTCAGGACGCGCCGCCGAGGCGTTTTTCTCTGCTCATCCATTCGGCCGTTTGAGCATGAGAATTTTATATTTCTGTGAACGCGTCCCTCAAAAAACGCCCACAGTGCGGCCAGCTACGTACAGCAAAGTACAAAGCCGCCGTTCGCGCGCAGGACGCCGTCGGGCCGCGTCGTCACCGGGTGGTGTTGTGGCCGAGCGAGACCTGGGTGAACCGCGTCGCGCCCGGCGTCGTCAGGTCCGGCGTCACTGGTCTTGCGTGGTCGAGGCCAACCACCGCGCCGCGCGGAGTTTCGGCGATCACGTTGCCGGTGATCGTCGCGGTGCCGGCGCCGTCCATCACCGAAACGCCGATGCCGATGAAGCTCTTGCGCACGACGTTTCCGGTGATCGCAACGTCGCGCAAATAGCGGCCCCAGCCGGCAACGATGCCGAACGACGGCGCGTTCTCGATCACGTTGCCCGAAACCGCGGTGTCGGCTTCGACATAGATGCCGATCCCGGCATCGTCGTCGGGCGCCGTGCCGATCGGTCGTTTCGGCTTGAGGTTGCGGATGATGTTGCCGTGCACCGTGCTGAGCCGGCCGCCCTCGTTGAAGTTGCAGACCGAGACGCCGAGTGCTGCGCCGTCCACGGTGTTGTTGGCGATCACCGCGCCTTCGAACGCGAACTCCGAATACAGCGCGACCTCGCGCACGTTCAGCACGCTGTTGCCGGTGATCTGAATATTCGAAGCCGAGTTGCCGCGCACCGCGGAGTAATCGCAATCCTTGATGCGGTTGCCGCTGATCACCACGTTGCCGGCGCGAAACGCGTTGATGGCGTTGCCGTACTGGCCCGAGCCGCCCGGGCCGGCCTTGATGTTTTCGATCCGGTTGCCGGTGACGAGTGTGCCGTCATCGCCAAGCGAAGTGCGCAGAATCTCGATGCCGTTGTCGTTGGTATCAATGATGGTGTTGCCGTCGACCCGCAGCCCCTTGGCGTCGAACGACACGACGCCGGTCACCGCGATCTTGGTCAGGGTGTTGTTGCTGATCGCGCCGGAGCTGGCCTCCAGCCAGATGCCCGAGCCACCGCTGGCGGTGATCGTGCAGTCTTCGATCCGCAGGTCTTGCGCAGCGATACAGTGCACCAGCCCGCGCCGGCTCGGCAGCGGAATTCCGGCCCCGTCGAGCACCAGGCCGGACAGCGTCGCGGTTTCGGCGCCCTGGCTGTCGAACAATGAGGGGCCGCCGGTGAAGATCAGCCGCGTGGCGCCGCGCACACCGGACAGCTGAGCGCCGGACGGCAGCCGCAGCGTGCCGGTCCGATAGTTGCCGGGTGGCAGTGCCAGCGGCACGCGCCGTTCGGCGGCATCGTCGATCGCCCGCTGCAAGGCCGAGGTCTGGTCATCACTGCTATCGGGCCGGACGCCGGACAGCGCGGCGTCGCGGCCACGGCGCGAGGTCGGGGCCGCAGCGAGCGGAGACGTGGTCAGCGCCAGTGCGCTGGTCGTCGCAAGGGTCGTGAGGAAGTCGCGGCGGTGCAGGGCCATGGCGCGTGCTCTGTGGGCGAAAACCTAATCCTCACAGCTAACGCAAATTCCGCCGAGGCGCGGGCCAAGGCTTGGATCGGCGGCATGATGTTTCGCGGTAGGGTTAACCCTGCGCGTGGTCTGGCTCACGCTGGGGCGGTACAAACTGATCACGCCGCGCGGCCTGGGCCTCGCGTTCGTTGCGCTCCGGGTCTTCGCCCGGCTCCGGCGCGCAGGCACGGATCTGGTAGCCGTTGTCGAGCACGTGGCGCGGAGTTTCGGTTTCGGTGTCAGCGACCGTGTCGATCACCAGCCCGCTCTCCTTGGCGTGCTTCCAGACGTCGGCTTGGGTCGGATAGATCTTGCTGACCCTGGCATCGTCGCAAAACAGCGCGTACGGCATTGGTTCCTCCTCGGACGAGGACAACGCCGGCCGGAACGATGGGTTTCTTTGGTGAGCGATACGATCTCAGCGGGCCGCAACGCGGCGGGCCTGCCGGGTCAGCCGCACCAGCTCCAGCAGCATCGCTTCGCCGGCATCGACCAGTTGCTCGGCGGTGATCCGACTTCCCGGCCAGGCGGTGCCGTCACGGCTGAGTAGCGGCACGTGGACGAAGGCGGCGAGCCGAGGGCCCTGTGGGGCTTGCGTCGCTTCGATCCCGCGCCAGCACAGATAGTTGCACAGATAGCGCCCTGCGTCGCGCGACAGCCGCACATCGATCCCGGTGAGCCGTGCGGCGCGGGCCAGCCGCGTGCCATGGGCGCCGAACGTCCGCGCGTCTTCGCCAGGCGCGATCTGGCCATGGCGCAGCGTCACCTTGTCGGCGTCCGGCCACAGCGTGGTGATCGCATTGCGGGCGCGGGTCTCGATCCGGACGTGCCGGGTTGACGCGGCGAGGCCGAACATCAGCAGCGCATCGGGACGGTGCTGCGCGAGGAGCGCCGGCAGGTCGCGATCGACCGCACGGTAGCTGACGTTGAAGATATGCCCGACGCGAACCACGTCATCGAACGCCGGCCGCCGCAGCTTGACGAGGCGGTCGACCAACTGCGGAGTCGGATTGTAAGGCGCTCCGGGAAACGGCCCGAAGCCGGTGATCAGGATGCGCAGGCCGCTCACCCGATCAGCTCCGCGACCCGATCGGCGCCGAGCGTGGGCGTGATCGAGCCTTCGGCGACGGCGGCCTCGGTGGATTTCACCTTGGCGCGGATCGCCGGGTCGCTGCGCAGCTTCGCCTTCCAGCGATCCTCCAGCAGCGTCCACATCCACTTCACCTGCTGCTCGCGGCGGCGGGCGTCGAATTCGCCCGACGGCGTCGTCGCAGCGCGATGGTCCAAGATCGCCTGCCACAACTCGGCGATGCCGGTGCCGGTCATTGCCGAATAGGTCTTCACCGGCGGCTGCCAGTTCGGCGAACGCGGAGTGAGGATATGCAGCGCGGCGCGATACTCGCCGGCGGCGAGGTTGGCGCGCTTGATGTTGTCGCCGTCCGCCTTGTTGATCGCGATCATGTCGGCGAGTTCGACCAGGCCCTTCTTGATGCCCTGCAGCTCGTCGCCGGCGCCCGGCAGCATCAGCGCCAGAAAGAAATCGGTCATATCGCAGACCGCGGTTTCGGACTGTCCGATACCGACGGTCTCGACCAGTACGACGTCGAAGCCGGCGGCCTCGCACAGCAGCATCGCCTCGCGGGTCTTGGCCGCAACGCCGCCGAGCGTGCCGGAAGAGGGCGAGGGACGGATGAAGGCGTCCGGCTCGGCGGACAGCCGCGCCATCCGCGTCTTGTCGCCGAGGATCGAGCCGCCGGTGCGTGCCGAGGACGGATCGACCGCCAGCACCGCGACTTTGTGACCCTGCTCGATCAGATACATGCCGAGCGCGTCGATGGTGGTCGACTTGCCGACGCCGGGCGAGCCGGTGATGCCGACGCGGATCGCGCGGCCGGTTTCGGGCAGCAGCTCCTGCACCAGCGCGCGCGCGGAGGCCTGGTGGTCGGCGCGGCGGCTTTCGATCAGGGTGATGGCGCGCGCCAGCGCGGCGCGATGGCCGCTGCGGACCTCGCTGGCGAGATGGGCAATGTCGCCGGTGCGTCGGGCTGAATTCATGGCGCCCGTTTACAACGATTGGGCGCCAGGGGCGAGGGGAGTCCGGCGCGGAATGGCCGCGCGCCGATCTCCCTGTTGATGACGCCTCAGGCGGCAGGTTTGCCGGCTGCGCTGGCCTCGGCGACCTCGTCGAGCCGGCCGGTTTTCACGTCGTAGATGAAGCCGTAGATCGGGATGTGCTTCGGCACCAGCGGATGGCTGCGGATCCGCGCGACGTCCTCGGTGACGCTCTTGGCGTTGTCCTGGAACGTATGCCAGTGCACATAATGACCGGTGACCGAGCCGCCGCCGTGCTTCGGATTGCTCCAGTGATGGCCGTCGAAGCTGGCGGTCTCGAGATTGTCCTCGAGCAGCTCGGCGATCACCTCGCCGGTGAACAACTGCATCCCGCAATCGCTGTGATGGATCACGAACCATTCCTGGGTGCCGAGCAGCTTGTGGGAGATCACCAGCGAGCGGATTGCGTCGTCGGAGGCGCGGCCGCCGGCGTTGCGGATGACGTGCGCGTCGCCTTCGGCGAGGCCGGCATATTTGGCAGGATCGAGCCGGGCATCCATGCAGGTCAGGATCGCGAAGTGCCGTGCCGGCGGCAGCGCCAGATTGGCCTTGTCACCGAAGTCCTTCGCATACTGATTATTGGCCGATAACACGGCGTCGTAATTGCCGGCTGGCTTGGTCATCTCGTCCACTCCGCAACATTGCTGACAGCTTACAATTCGCCGCACCGGACCGGTGCAGCGAATGGAAATCGTCAGCAAAAAAGCAGAGTTTGCGCAGAAGCGGCGTTCGTTGTTCGGCGCGGGGCAGAGGAGTTCTGCTGGCAAGCACGCGCGCCACAGATGGCCTGTTCTAAACCGCCCGTGGCGTACCGTGCCGCTTACTCGGCCTTGCGCTCCTGCTTCGGCCGGTCGCCACCGAAGATCGCACTGCCATCGGCCGACAGATACGGCTTCAGCGCCGTCCACGGCACGAACGCCTCATATTCACCCTCCGCATAGGCACCGACCGCGTAGGGCGCGTAGTGGAAGGTGAGGCCCGAGCTTTTCCCCGCGGTGGTCGACGGCGCCAGCGTCACCGGCCCGATCTTCAAAAGCTTCGGCTCGATGCTCTTGATGTAGGCGGTGTCCTCTTCATCGGCGCCGCGCTCCTTCTTTTCCGCCTTCAGCGCGGTGACGATGCCGTCGACCATCGCCCGCATCGCCGGGCTGCCGTCGGACAGGTCGGTGAAGAAGGGGCGGATGCTGATGCGCCTGGTGAGCTGCTTGTCCCACAGGATCGTATCGATGTCGGTGTTGGGATGAGCGCCACCTGTGTAGCTGTAGTCGGTGCGCAGGATCGAGACGTAGCGATCTGCGACCAGCGAATCCGTCGTGTAGCTGCGCTCGTAGGTCCACGGGCCGTTGCGGAACAGCTCGGGGTCGCTCTTGAATTCCGGCTCGGCCTCGGTGCGCCGCTCGGCGATCCACTTCTTGCCCTCGGCCAGACAGTTCTCAGCGAGCTTGGCATTGGCCTTGATCCCGGCATCGAGCGTCACCGTGCCGTCGATGGCCTTCGTCTTCACGGCGAAGTCAGGCTTCGGCTTCGCCGGCTCGGCGAGGGCGGGGGAGAGGACGCAGACGCTGGCCAGAACCAGCACAGTGCGGAACAGGTTCGAAAAGCTCAACGGTCGGATTCCTTGCGTAGGTGTGGGATGAGTTGCGGCAGCTGATGGTGCTTGCTTGCTGATCATCGCAGGTGGACTTCGTCGTCACACGGGAAGAATCTCGACGCCGCGCTGACGCGCCGCTTTTCTCATCTGGCTGTCGAAGGTGAAGAGCGGAAGATTCCTGACTTCGGCCAGCCGGACATACAGCTCCTCGTAATAGGTCAGTCCGGAATCCAGCGCCCTACGGACCGCGCCGGCGACTTCGTCAAGTTCCGGAGGTGATTGCGTGATCACCTCGAGAATCTTCAGGTTGTGCAGCGCGTATTCGAGCTTGTCGGAAGGGAGCCGACCACGACGAACGTTCGTGGTAAGCGCATTGCCGATTTCAGCATGCCAATGCGCCGGGACGACGAATTGCTGGTCCGCCAAGCTTTCAAACACCTCATCGTTGGCGAGGTGCTCGCGCTCATCCAGAAACATCGCCAGGGCGGCGGATGCGTCCATGACGATCAACGGCGTCCCTCGTTGATCCAGCTTTTGATCTCGTCGTGGGTCGGATTCAGTTTGAGGTCGCGCGCCAAGCTGCGCAAGTTGCGGATCGCCTGACGCCGTCGCGCGATCGTATCGGCCGACAGCTCATTACTCGCCTGAACCAGCCGCGCGACAGGCTTGCCGTGCCGCGTGATTGTCACTTCGGCGCCGTTTTCGACCTCGTCGAGAAGGCTCGACAGGTGGGTCTTCGCTTCGAAAATGCCGACCTGCTTCATGAAGACAAACTAGTCTGGTTAGACTAGTTCGTCAAATCAAGCCGGCATTGTCTTGAAGCCCGCAGCTACTCCGCCGCCTGGCTGGAATGGCCGAGCCGGGCGTTGAGCTTGTGGATCAGCTCCTCGGCGGCGTCGGCGATCACCGTGCCGGGCGGGAAGATCGCCTCGGCGCCGGACTTGACCAGCGCGTCGTAGTCCTGCGGCGGGACCACGCCGCCGACGATGATCATGATGTCGTCGCGGCCCTGCTTCTTCAGCGCGGCCTTCAGTTCCGGCACCGCGGTGAGATGCGCGGCGGCGAGCGACGACACGCCGAGGATATGGACGTCGTTTTCGACCGCCTGCCGGGCGGCTTCCTCCGGCGTCGCGAACAGCGGCCCGATGTCGACGTCGAAGCCGATGTCGGCGAACGCCGAGGCGATCACCTTCTGGCCGCGGTCGTGGCCGTCCTGGCCGATTTTGGCGACCAGGATACGCGGGCGACGGCCCTCGGCATCCTCGAACGCGTCGATCAGTGCCTGCACCTTCTCCATCCGGTCCGCCATCGATGCGACCTCCCGCTTGTAGACGCCGGTGATCGACTTGATCTCGGCGCGATGCCGGCCATAGACCTTCTCGAGCGCGTCGGAGATTTCGCCGACGGTGGCCTTCTTGCGCGCGGCGTCGATTGCCAGCGCCAACAGGTTGCCGTTGCCTTCCGAAGCCGAGCGGGTGAGCGCCGACAACGCCGCGTCGACGTCGGCCTGGACGCGCTCCTTCTTCAATCGGCCGAGCTTGTCGATCTGCAGCCGGCGCACGGTCGAATTGTCGACCTTGAGCACGTCGATCGGAGCCTCGTCGGTCGGCTTGTACTTGTTGACGCCGATCACCGACTGCCGGCCGGTGTCGATCCGCGCCTGGGTCTTGGCCGCGGCTTCTTCGATGCGCAGCTTCGGCACGCCGGCTTCGATCGCCTTGGCCATGCCGCCGAGCGCTTCGACTTCCTGGATGTGAGCCCAGGCCTTGACGGCGATGTCGTGGGTCAGCCGCTCGACGTAGTACGAGCCACCCCACGGATCGATGATCCGCGTGGTGCCGCTCTCCTGCTGCAGAAACAGCTGGGTGTTACGTGCGATTCGAGCCGAGAAGTCGGTCGGCAGCGCCAGCGCTTCGTCGAGCGCGTTGGTGTGGAGCGATTGAGTGTGGCCCTGAGTGGCCGCCATCGCTTCGATCGTGGTGCGCATCACGTTGTTGAACACATCCTGCGCGGTCAGCGACCAGCCGGAGGTCTGGCAGTGCGTGCGCAGGCTCAGCGACTTCTGCTGCTTCGGATCGAACTGCGTCAGCAGCTTGGCCCACAGCAGACGCGCCGCGCGCATCTTGGCGACTTCCATGAAGAAGTTCATGCCGATCGCCCAGAAGAACGACAGCCGTGGCGCGAACTTGTCGACGTCGAGACCGGCCGCGATGCCGGCGCGGACGTATTCGACGCCGTCGGCGAGCGTGTAGGCGAGCTCGAGGTCCTGCGTCGCGCCGGCTTCCTGCATGTGATAGCCGGAGATCGAAATCGAGTTGAACTTCGGCATCTTCTGCGAGGTGTAGGCGAAGATGTCGGAGATGATCCGCATCGAGGGCACCGGCGGATAGATGTAGGTGTTGCGCACCATGAACTCTTTCAGAATGTCGTTCTGAATGGTGCCCGACAGCTTTTCCGGGGAGACGCCCTGTTCCTCGGCGGCGGCGACGTACAGCGCCAGGATCGGCAGCACCGCGCCGTTCATGGTCATCGATACGCTCATCTGGTCGAGCGGGATGCCGGCGAACAGCGTGCGCATGTCGTAGATCGAGTCGATCGCCACGCCGGCCATGCCGACGTCGCCGGCGACGCGCGGATGATCGGAGTCGTAGCCGCGGTGAGTGGCGAGGTCGAACGCCACCGACAGGCCCTTCTGACCGGCGGCGAGGTTGCGGCGATAGAACGCGTTGGAATCTTCAGCGGTCGAGAAGCCGGCATATTGCCGGATCGTCCACGGCTGGTTGACGTACATGGTCGGGTAGGGGCCGCGCAGGAACGGCGCGACGCCCGGCCAGGTGTCGAGAAAATCGATGCCGGCGACATCCGCCTCGGAGTAGCCCGGCTTGACCAGAATGCCTTCGGGCGTCAGCCACGGCTGGGCCTCACCTGCAGGGGCAGGGGCGGCGGTGGGCTGGAATGCGATCTCGGCGAAGTTCGGAATCTTGCTCATTTTTATCTGATCTCACTACAGCCCATCGTAGCACGGCTGCCGTTTCTCGTCATTTCGTCGGGTTAGTCGTGGTCCGGCTGCTGATAGCTGAACACTTGCGCCAGCCTGTCGGGCCCGTAGTTCTGCAACGTGGTCTTGCTCGGCAGGTTCGCGATCGTGCCGGTCCAGCCGAGCCTCGCTTCGGTGCCGTATTGCATGGTCGGGACCACCCGGTCCGGCCGATCGAAGGTTCCGGTCAGAATCTCGATGCTGTCGCAGAACATCAGCCGATAGCCCAGCGGGGTGCCGCAGTCCTTGCAGAAGTCGCGCTCGGCGACCGAGGAGGAGCGGAACGACGCAGGCTGGCCGCGGGTCCAGGCAAAGTTATCCTTGGCGACCTCGGCCATCGAGGCGAACGGTCCCCCGGTCGCCTTCTGGCACATTCGGCAATGGCACAGCGCCGTGCTCAGCGGCGGCGCCGACACCGCGTAGCGGATCGCGCCGCACTGGCAGCCGCCGGAGAGCACCGCTTTGCCGGTCCCCGTCATGCCGCTTCGATGCCCTTCCAGGCATCGCTGAGCGTCGCCAAGGCGTCGCCACCGGCGAACACGAACTCCTGCACCCCGGCTTCGCGCAGGGCGCTCTCCTGCTCGCCGGGACGGCCGGCCAGATAGATCCGCTTGGCGCCTGCGGCGCGCAGTGCCTGGGCGGCCGCGGCCGCATAGGTCGGGTAGGCCTTGTCGGACGAGCACAGGCACGCGAACGCGGCGCCGGATGCCTTGAAGGCGTCGGCGAGCGCAGCCGCGTCGGTGAAGCCTTCGCTGTCGATAGCCTCGATGCCGCCGGTCTCGAAGAAGCTCTTGGTGAAGGTGGCGCGCGCGGTGAAGTCGGCCGGCGTGCCGAGATTGGCCAGGAACACCTTCGGCCGCGACGCCTTCGCGGCCAGCACGGCGTCGGACTTGTCGCGCAGGCTTTCGAACGGGGTCGCGAGACGGATGGGCGTCAGCGCCGTGAAGCTGATCTTCGCCTCACCGGCGGGCGGTACCGCAGCCGGCTTGACGTCGAGCACCTTGGCCTGTGCCTCGTGCAGGTTCGGGAATTCGGAGGCGCCGGTCAGAACGTCGCGACGCTTGGCGATCGCCTTGTCGCGGGCCGCGCGGCTGGCCGCGACCTTCGGCTGGATCAGCCCGGCCTGCAGGGCGGCGAGGGTGCCGCCGGCGCGCTCGATCTCCTGGAACTGGACCCAGGCGGTGTCGCACAGTTCCTTGGTCAGCGCTTCGATGCCACCGGCTCCCGCAGCCGGATCGGCGACCTTATCGAGGTTGGACTCTTCCAGCAGGACCAGCTGCGTGTTGCGGGCGACGCGGCGGGCGAATGCGTCGGGCAGGCCGAGCGCCAGCGTGTGCGGCAGCACCTGCACCGAATTGGCGCCGCCGAGCGCAGCGGCGAAGGTCGCCATCGTGGCGCGCAGCATGTTCACGTAAGGGTCGCGCTGGGTCAGCATCCGCCATGCGGTCTCGGCGGCGACGAACAGCGGCTTCGGCGCTACGCCGCAGGCCTGCTCGATCCGCGCCCACAGCACCCGCAGCGCGCGGAACTTCGACAGCGTCAGGAACTGATCGGCATCCGCGGACAGACGCGCGTAGATCATGTCGCGGGCGGCATCCAGCGCGACGCCGGCGGCCTCCAGCGCGCGCAGATAGGCGACGCTGCAGCCGAGCACGTAGGCCAGCTCCTGCGCCTCCGAGCCGCCGGCATCGTGGATGACGCGGCCGTCGGCGACCAGGAACGGGCCCTTGAAGCCGGCGCTGGCGAGGCCGGCGGCGACGTCGCCGAGGCCCTTGGCGATCTCGCTCCACTCGGTGGCGCTCGCCCCCTGCACGGCGCGCGCGCCGAGCGGATCGATGCCGAAGCGGATGTCGCAGGCGGCCGGATCGGTGCCGCGGCTCTTGATCAGGTCGGCGAGGTGGCGAACCACGTCGCAGGATTGCGGCGGGAACTGCAGTTCGATCGCGATGCCGGCGTCGAGGTGGACGCCCTCCAGCACCTGCGCGATCGCTTCCTGAGTGGCCGGCAGACCGAAGCCGCGCGCGCCGACGCTGCCTGCGAACACCAGCGTCAGGCCGGTGGCGCCGTTTTCGAGGTCCTGCAGAGCCTGCTTGTTGGCTTCCTTCGGCTCCGGGTGATCGACCCGCTGCATGATCCGCCACGGTGCCGCGGGAGCGCGGCCGGCAATCGGCGCGGCGTCGCGCGCCCGCACGTAGATCGGATCGATCTGGATGCCGTCGTAGCTCTTGCTGATCAGCTTCTCGAACGGTGCGCCCTTCAGCACGCCGTCGACCAGCTTGCGCCAGTCTTCATAGCCGGCCGGGGCGAAATCGGCGGCGAGCCGCAGCTCTTGGTTTGCAGAAGACATCGGTGAAATCGAACTCCCAGAATACCGGAACGTGATTTGGCCGGAAAATGCCACGTGCGGACGGCGATGCCAAACAGTTGTTTGAGGCAATAAGGACGAGATTGCGCCCTGTGCACTGCGGCGGACCGTGTTGCGGGATATTCCCAGAAGCGGCGGCTCAGCCGCGGTCCGGCAGCCGTTCGATCCCGGCAGTCGACAGCCCGGCGAGGGAGTCTTTCAGCGAGCGGCCGGCGATCACCTGATCCGGCACGATATCGAGCAGCGGCACCAGCACGAAGGCGCGCTCGAACAGCCGCGGATGCGGCAGCGTAAGGTCCGGCCGATTGATCTCGGCGTCGTCGTAGGCGAGCAGGTCGAGATCGAGCGTCCGCGGACCCCAGCGCCGTTCGTTGGCGCGGTCGCGGCCGAAGCGCTTCTCGATCTTGTGCAGCGTAAATAAGAGCGCATGCGGATCGAGCGCAGTTTCGATCGCCACGCAGGCGTTGACGAAGCGGTCCTGCTGCTCATCGCCCCATGGCGGCGTCGCGTAGTCCGGGGAGCGCGCGATCAGTTCGGCCTGCGTCATGCCGCAGATATTGGCGATCGCTTTGTCGAACGTGGCGCGGACGTCGCCGACATTGCCGCCGAGCGCGATCAGGGCGCGCGGCATCTCAGCTCCGCCTGCGGGTGATGATCACGCCGACGTCGTCGAAGATCGCGGGGATGGGCGCGTGCGGCTTGTGCACGGTCACCTTCACCGCGGTGATCTTGTCGAAGCTGATCAGGATCGCATCGGCGACCGCGCCGGCCGCGCGTTCGAGCAACCGGTAGTTGGCATCCTTGAACGCCGCGGTGGTACACGCCACCACGTTCGAATACGACACCGTGTCGGAGAGCCGGTCGGTGCGCGAGGACTCCGACAGATCGGCGGTGAGTTCGAGATCGATCACGAAACGCTGGCCGACTTCGGTCTCGTGCTCCATCACGCCGTGGCGGGCGTGCAGCACCAGGCCGGAAATGAAGATGGTGTCGTTCATCGGCTGTCCCTGATGGCGTGGGCGACTTTCAGTGCCTGCGAGGTCGCGGCGACGTCGTGCGCACGGATGATCTTGGCGCCGTTCTCGACGGCGATCAGATGCGCGGCGAGCGAACCGCCGAGCCGCTGCTTCGGTTCGCTCGGCACGATCGTACTAATAAAGCGCTTGCGCGAGGCGCCGACCAGCAGCGGGCGGCCGAAGCTCGAGAGCTCGCGCAGCCGCGCCAGGGTGATCATGCTCTGCTGCGGCGTCTTGCCGAAGCCGATGCCGGGATCGAGCACGATCAGCTCCTCGGCGATCCCGGCCTTGGTGGCAATCGTCAGCGAGCGCTCGAAGAACGCGTTGATGTCGGCGACGATGTCGATGGCCGGATCGGCGGCGTCGCGATTGTGCATCACGATCACCGGGGCGCGGCGCGCAGCGACGACGCCGGCCATCTCGGGATCGCGCTGCAATCCCCAGACGTCATTGGCGATCGCCGCGCCATGATCGAGCGCCCAGGCGGCGACTTCGGCCTTCATGGTGTCGATCGACACCGGCGTGCCGAGCGCGACCACCGCTTCCAGCACCGGCTGCAGCCGCCGCAGCTCTTCGGCCGCGGTCACCGGCTGCGAGCCGTAGGGACGGGTGGACTCCGCGCCGATGTCGATGATCTCGGCACCATCCGCGATCATCTCGGCCGCATGGGCCTGCGCCTGCTCGGGCGCGAGATAATCGCCGCCGTCGGAGAACGAGTCCGGCGTGACGTTGAGAATGCCCATCACCGCCGCGGCGGGACGCGCCAGCAGATCGCGCAGCTGTGGCGGCTTGGCCGGCGCGGCGGGAGATGCGGTCAACGATGGGGAAGCGGTCATGCGCCAGCGCTTTGCGCGGTCCGCGAAAGCCTGTCAAGCGGCGGGCTGCACCGGCGCGCCGGACCTTAGTAGGTGATTTTCAGTGGCAGCTTGCGCGCCTGCTCGATCAGTTGACCGACTTCTTTCTCGGAGGGCAGCGCGCGCACCAGTTTGCGCTTGAGATTGGCCTCTTTCATGTTCTGCGCCAGCCGCGCCGGATTGCGGTGGGTGAACTCGCGCAGCGTCGAGACGCCGGCGGCGCGCAATAGATCGGCCTTCGCCTTGCCGAGACCGGGAACCCGCATGCAATCGGCGAGGTTGGCCCATTGCAGCAATTGCTGCTCGGTGAGGCCGGTCTTCGCGGCGAGCGCCTTGCGACCCTTCACGGTCCGGGCGGCTTCGAGCAGCGCTTCGGTGGTGCGAATTCCTACCGATTTCAATTTGCTCGCGGCAACCTCGGTGATGCCGTCGAGCTGAGCGATTGGATATGTCATGGCACTCGATACTAGGTTCAGGTGAACTGGCGGAGGCCGGGCGTGCCTTCGATGATGGCGCCCATCTTCTCCGCCCCAATTCTGTCGCGGCCGGCTTTGAACAGTTCGCGGGCGATCGTCTGGATCTGGGACATGCCGAGGCCGAGGCCGAGCAGCTTCGTCCCCATCGCCATCACGCCGCCGCCGATCAGGCGGCTCAGCCCGCCACGCGAGGAGCCTGCCGCTTCGATCGCAGCTTCGGCGCCCGGAATGCTGTCGATCAAAGCCTGGACCGGCTCCTGCGGTCCTTCATTGCGGAGAAAGGCGAGAATGATGCCGATCGTCTTGTCGGCAACAGATTTGTCCAGACCGGCCTTGTCGGCCAGTCTTTCAATCAACTCGTCCATAACGCCCCCGCCACGCCGGCTCTTATCACCGGTCCATGTTCTAAAATCATCCTGATCCGCTCCGCAACGAAACACAAGCGACCCTCGTCATCGAGTCAGCGACTCGGCGGCATTTCGCTCCGCAAGTGTTGCAACATTGCAAAGGCGACGACGCGAGATATGCTGCTGAGGCAGCGCGAAGCCACGCATCGAGCGTCGTTTGCGCGCAGTAGGGTGAATATCGCGCCAACGTCTCGCCGCGATCGTCGTTGAATGGTTCCATTGTGATTGGCAGGATGAGTGTTGCGCCGGGCGATCGATCGCCGGTTGGAATGTTCTGTGCGAGGAAACGAAGAAATGGCGGCGAGCGGCATCGCGAGCGGTGATACCGAAGACAAGATTTTTATCGGTCAGGGCGAACAGCCGGCGTGGTTGACGTTGGCGCTCGCCAATCGCCACGGCCTGGTCACCGGCGCCACCGGTACAGGCAAAACAGTGTCGCTGCAGGTGATGGCGGAAGGCTTTGCGCGCGCCGGCGTGCCGGTGTTCGCGGCCGATATCAAAGGCGATCTGTCGGGCATCGCCGAGGTCGGCGAGGCCAAGGACTTCATCCTCAAGCGTGCCCAGGAGATCGGGCTGAAATTCCAGCCGGACCAGTTCACCACGGTGTTCTGGGATGTGTTCGGCGAGCAGGGCCATCCGGTGCGCGCCACCGTTTCCGAGATGGGACCGCTGCTGCTGTCGCGGATGCTCGATCTCAACGACGTGCAGGAGGGCGTGCTCAACGTCGCATTCCGTGTCGCCGACGACATGGGCCTGCCGCTGATGGACATGAAGGATCTGCGCGCGATGCTCGACGCGATCGCACCGATCGCGCAGAAGGTCGCCGAAGCCGGCGACGTCAATGCCGATATCCGCCAGGCCGCGCAGTCGCTCGGCAACGTCACCAAGCAGACCGTCGGCACCATCCAGCGTCAGCTTCTCGTCCTGGAAAATCAGGGCGGCGAGAAGTTCTTCGGCGAGCCGGCGCTGCAGCTCAAGGACTTCATCCGCACCGACAGCCAGGGCCGCGGCCTCGTCAATATTCTGGTCGCCGACAAGCTGATGACCAATCCGCGGCTGTACGCGACCTTCCTGCTGTGGATGCTGTCAGAGCTGTTCGAGGAGCTGCCGGAAGTCGGCGACCCCGACAAGCCGAAGCTGGTGTTCTTTTTCGACGAGGCGCACCTGCTGTTCAATGACGCGCCGAAGCCGTTGATGGACAAAATTGAACAGGTGGTGCGGCTGATCCGCTCCAAGGGCGTCGGCGTGTACTTCATCACCCAGAACCCGATCGACGTGCCGGACCGGGTGCTGGCGCAGCTCGGCAATCGTGTGCAGCACGCGCTTCGTGCCTTCACGCCGCGCGACCAGAAGGCGGTGGCGGCTGCGGCCGACACCTTCCGACCGAACCCGAAGCTCGATACGGCCAAGGCGATCACCGAGCTCGGCAAGGGCGAAGCGCTGGTGTCGTTCCTCGAAGGCAACGGCACGCCGGCGATGGTCGAGCGCGTGCTGGTGCGGCCGCCGTCGGCGCGGATCGGACCGATCACACCGGAAGAGCGCAAGGCGATCATCGCCGCGAGCCCGGTGCGGGGCAAATACGACACCGCGGTGGATTCCGAATCCGCCTACGAGAAGCTGCGCGCCCGGATCGACGGCAAGTCGGCGAATGAAGATGCGGCACCGGGCGAGGGCGGCATTCTCGGTCAGCTCGGCGGGCTATTCTCGACCGTGTTCGGCACCAACACGCCGCGCGGCAAGCTCACCACCGGCCAACTCGTCGCCCGCAATGTTGCCCGCACCGTCGCCACCACGGTGGTCGGCGGCGTTGCCGCTGAGCTCGGCAAGAAGGTCGGCGGCTCGCTCGGCAGCTCGGTCGGTCGCTCGATCGTGCGTGGCACGCTCGGCGGAATGCTGCGACGGTGAGGCGAGAGGATCGCGGTTTGGAAACACGCGCGCGGCCGCATGGTTCGAAACGGCGCTACGCGTCTCCTTATCATGAGGCTATGCGAGATCGCCGCGTTCGCTGTTTGCGACATGTCGCAGCTTCCTCATCCTGAGGAGCGGCCGTTAGGCCGCGTCTCGAAGGGTGAGGGCCGCGGCATCCGACACATCTGAAGAAGGAACACAGCATGTCCGCCAGCTCTCACGTTCAAACGGTGCTTGCCCGCGCCGATGCCGATTTCGACTCTGCGCTGCAGCGGCTGTTCGCGCTGCTGCGGATCAAGTCGATTTCGGCCGATCCGGCGTTTGCGGCGGACTGCAAGGCGGCGGCTGAGCATCTTTGCGCCGACATCGCGTCGATCGGATTTGATGCCGAGGTGAGGCCGACCGCCGGTCATCCGGCGATCGTGGCGAAGGCCAAGGGCAACACCGGCAACCGGCCGCACGCGCTGTTCTATGGCCACTACGACGTGCAGCCGGTCGATCCCCTGGAGCTGTGGCATCGGCCGCCATTCGAGCCGGTGATCGCCGACCATGCCGACGGCCGCAAGATCATCGTGGCGCGCGGTGCGCAGGACGACAAAGGTCAGCTCTCGACCTTCATCGAAGCCTGCCGGGCCTGGAAGGATGCCACCGGCGAACTGCCGATCGACCTGACCATCGTGATCGAGGGCGAGGAGGAGGTCGGTTCGAAGAACTTCGTGCCGTTCCTCGATGTGCATAAGAAGGACCTCGCCGCCGACTTCGCGCTGGTGTGCGACACCGGAATGTGGGACCCGGCGACTCCGGCAATCACCACCTCGCTGCGCGGCCTCGTCTATGAAGAGGTGAAGATCAAGGCGGCGAACCGCGATCTGCATTCCGGGGTTTATGGCGGCGGCGCGCAGAATCCGATCCGGGTGCTGACGCGGATTCTCGGCGGCCTGCACGACGAGCACGGCCGCATCACCATTCCGGGCTTCTATGACGGCGTGAAGGATTTGCCGCCGGAGATCCTGGCGCAGTGGAAGGGACTGAATCTGACCGCCGAGAGTTTTCTCGGCCCGATCGGGCTGTCGATTCCGGCCGGTGAGGACGATCGTCTGTTGATCGAGCAGCTGATCTCGCGACCGACCTGCGACATCAACGGCATCGTCGGCGGTTACACCGGCGAGGGATCGAAGACCGTGATCGCGGCGGAAGCCTCGGCCAAGGTGTCGTTCCGGATCGTCGAAGGGCAGGACCCGAACAAAATCCGCGATGCGTTCCGCGCTTATGTCACCGCCCGGCTGCCGGGCGATTGCCGCGCCGAGTTTCTCGATCATTCCAACGGCGCAGCGATCGCGCTGCCGTGGGACATGAAGCCGCTCACCGCGGCGAGCCGCGCGCTGACCGAGGAGTGGGGCAAGGAAGCGGTGCTGATCGGCTCCGGCGCGTCGATCCCGATCGTCGCCGATTTCAAGCGCACGCTCGGGCTCGACAGCGTGCTGATCGGCTTCGGTCTCGACGACGACAACATCCATTCGCCGAACGAGAAGTACAACCTCACCAGTTTCCAGAAGGGCATCCGTTCATGGGTGCGGATTCTCGGCGCGCTGGCTGACGCACCGCGCTGAAACACCTCCGCGTCAGATCGTCACCTCGCATTGCGCGAGTCCTGCTCCGGATTTGCGCCACCGCGCGCAAATCCGGAATCCTTCCAAATCGGTTCCATGGCTGTTTCGCTTCCGCGCGGTGAGTAGCAGACTGCGCGAAGCTGCGATGCGCCAAGGTGTTCCTTGGCGCCGGGTCGCCGCGTTGCATTCACCGGCGTGATACCGAGCGGAGAGGTCGTTTATTAGACTCGTTCTAAGCGCCGCGCGCTTGCGATGGGCGGGTGTATATCAATTCTAAATCGCATCCGTTGCCTCACCATCCCTCATCTCCTACCCGGACACCGACGAGTGACGGGGGCGTGGTGTGAGCAACTTCAAGGCCAGCAACAATCGTTTGTATTTGGGCGTCGCGACCGGCGTGCTGACGCTGTGCGCGGCCGGCCTCGCGCCGTCCTCGGCACCTGCCCAGGAGACCGAAGCGCGCGTGTTGCCGCCGGTCTCGGTCGACGCCCCGCAGCAGCGCGCGGCGACCCGCACCGCGCAGCCACGCGCCACGCCGCAGCGCGCCGCGCGGGTAGCGCCGCGCCGCGCCGCCGAGCCGCCGCCCCCACCGGCCGCGCCGCCGACAACGATGGGCTCGACCCGCACCATCGGCGCGCCGGCGCCGGCCTATGCGGGCGGCCAGGTGGCGCAGGGCGGCACGCTCGGCCTGCTCGGCGCGACCAGCGTGATGAACACGCCGTTCTCAACCGTCAACTTCACCTCGCAGCTGATCGAAGACCAGCAGGCGCGCACCGCCGCCGACACGCTGATCAACGACTCGTCGGTGCGCACCACGACCAGCAGCAACGGTTTCGACGACACATTCATCATTCGCGGCTTCCCCGTGAATGCCACCGACGTCGGCCTTAACGGTCTGTACGGGTTGTCGTCGTCGCAGCGCGTTCCGGCCCAGATCATCGAGCGGATCGAGTTGCTCAAGGGTCCAGGCGCGTTGATCAACGGCATCGCGCCGAGCGGAGCCGTCGGCGGCGGCATCAACATCGTCACCAAGCGTGCTACTGACGAGCCGTTCTCGCGACTGACGCCGTTCTTCATGAGCGCGGCGAATTACGGACTGCATCTCGAGACCAGCCAGCGGTTCGGCGCCAACAAGGAGTGGGGCGTTCGCTTCAACGGCGTTGGTCGTAACGGTGAAGCCTCGATCAGAGACGGAAATTTCCAGTCGGGTCTGGGCGCGGTGGCGATCGACTATCGCGGCGATCGGCTTCGCTGGACGCTCGATCTATTCTCGCAAAACGACAACACCGACAACTTCCGCCCGCAAATCAGCCTGCTGCCGACCGCCACTGCGATTCCGGCGCCTCCTGATGCACGCAGCAACTGGTATCCCGACACGAGGCTGCGCCAGAAGGACAACACGGCCGCAACCGCTTTGGAATACGACCTGACCGACTGGCTGACCGCTTATGCGGGCGTTGGCTATCGTGATGGCTCGAACTACCAGACCTTCCCGCGCTCGGCGACGGCGGTGGATGCGCTCGGCAATTTCAACGTCCAGAATACGTATTACGATTCTTACACCAAGACGGTTAGCGGCAATGTCGGCTTCCGTTCGCGGTTCGACACCGGGTTCATCGGTCACAAGCTCAACGTCGCTTATACCGGGTTCTTCCAGGAGGCGGGCAACGCCTACATCCAGGGCGGCACGACCGCGTCCAACATCTACAACCCGGCGCCGCTTCCGGCAGTGACACTCGACCGATACTCGCCGCGGCACGCCTCCGACAGCACGCTGACCAGCGTCGCGGTGGTCGACACCATGTCGTTCCTGAACGAGTCGGTACTGCTGACGCTCGGCGGCCGTCATCAGATGGTGAAGCAGGAGAGCTACGCCACCACCGGCACCAACATCGGTGCGTTGACCTCGACTTACGACGCCAGCGCCACGACACCGCTCGCCGGTATCGTCGTCAAGCCGTGGACCAATGTGTCGTTGTACGCCAACTACGCTGAGGGTCTCACGCGCGGCACCATCGTCGGCGGCAACTTCTCGAACGCTGGCACGATCCTGGCGCCGTACAAGTCGAAGCAACAGGAGGCCGGCGTCAAGGTCGACTGGGGCACCATCACCACCACCGCCGCGGTGTTCCAAATCACCCGCCCGAGCCTGATCACCACGGCCGCCAATGCGCAGGCCTATGATGGCGAGCAGCGCAACCGGGGCCTGGAGCTAAACGTCTATGGCCTGATCCTGCCAGGCCTGCGCGGCATGGCGAGTGCGACGTTCATTAATCCCGAACTCACCAATCCGACCGACCCGACGCAGCGTGGCAACGCCGCGGCCGGCGTACCCGACAAGACGTTCTCCGCCGGGCTTGATTGGGATACGCCATGGGTCCACGGGCTCGCGCTTAACGGTCGAGTGATCCACACCGGCAGCGCCTATCTGACCACGGCCAACACGCTGAGCTTCCCGGGTTGGACCCGTCTCGATATCGGCGCGCGCTACACCACGACGGCGCTCACCGGAAAGCCGGTCACCTTCCGCGCCAACATCGAGAACGTCACCGGCGAGACCTACTGGCTCACCACTGGCACTTACGTCACCGTGGGTGCGCCGCGCACCTATCTGCTCTCGGCGGCGTTCGATTTCTGATCGAACGCGCGTAGCGCACGCAACGACTTCATGCCCGGCCTTCGTGCCGGGCATCCACGTGTCGGAGGCCTGTCGTCCGCCACGCGATCTCAAGCCAACAAGGAGCACGACATGAACAAGCTCTCTCTCGCGATCGTTGCGCTGCTCGGCGCTGCCGCGCCCGCGCAGGCGCATCAGATCTGGATCGAGCAGGCGGACGGCCAGACGGTGGTTCGGTTCGGCGAGTTCGGCGAAAACCTGCGCGAAGTCTCGCCCGGGCTGCTCGACAAATTCGGCAAGGTCACCGGCACGCTGCTGTCTGCCAAGGGTGAGCAGAAGGCGGAGGCGAGCAAGACCCCGACCGGGTTCAAGCTGCCGTTCACCGCTGCGGCCGGTGACAGCCTCGTGGCCGAGG
Organism: Rhodopseudomonas sp. P1; assembly: GCF_039642825.1. Lineage (NCBI taxonomy): Bacteria > Pseudomonadati > Pseudomonadota > Alphaproteobacteria > Hyphomicrobiales > Nitrobacteraceae > Rhodopseudomonas > Rhodopseudomonas sp. P1. Next base: position 2,009,937 of record NZ_CP088006.1, read on the forward strand.
ACGCGAACTATCCGCTGTACACCTGGAAACAGCAGGATAAGGACGTGCGGAATTGGTTCTATCCGGCGGCGCGGCTGATCACTGGCTTTGCCGCGCAGCAGCCGAAGCTGGTACTCGACCTGGTGCCGACCGGGCAGCCCGGCCAGTTCAGGCTGGTGTTCAAGGATCAGCCGAAGCCGAAGACCAAGGTCACGCTGACGACGCAGTCGGGTTGGGCCAAGGAAGCGCACACCGACGCGCAGGGGCTGGTCAGCTTCGACATGCCGTGGAAGGGCGTTTACGTTGCCGAAGTCAGCCTCAACGACAAAACCGCTGGCGAGCGCACCGGCCCCAAGGGGGCGGAGCCTTATGATGCGGTAAGCTACGCCACCACCGTCACTTACGAGAAGGCCGACGGCCTGCCGCCGCTTCCGCCCGGTCCGCCGGCGACGCCGGCCGCACCGAGCAAATGACCGCGCGGGTGCACCGCGCGCGGACGATCGGTCCGTTGATCGCGCGCCTCGTCGCGGCGGCGGCCGGCGGCTACGGGATCGCGGCGCTGCTCAGCGTCGCAGTGCTGGCGCTGCCGATCAGTAAGCCGCAGGCGGTGCTGACCGGTCAGTTGGCGAGCTTCGCGGTGTGTACGGCTGTGGTGATCTGGGTGTTCGCGGCACGGAGCGCGCTGAGAGCATGGATCGGCCTAGCCGTCGTCGCCGGGGTGCTGGCGCCGCTGGCATGGTTTGCTTCCTGATGGGGCGCATCGCGTGACCAAGCATGATCGACAAGCCGGCCATCGCGGCATTCGGCAGAGCATGTCGGACCTCCACACCTGGACCGGGCTGCTGCTCGGCTGGGTGCTGTATGCGATGTTCCTCACCGGCACCGTGTCGTTCTTCAAGGAGGAGCTGTCGCAGTGGATGCGGCCGGAGTTGCCGCGCGTGACGCAGGCGCTGGACCCGGCCGTGGTGGCGCAGCGTGTCGCCGATGAGATCGGCCGGATTGCGCCGAGCGCGACGCAGTGGAGCATCAAGCTTCCCGAGGGGCGCAGCAACAGCGTCTATGCGTTCTGGCGGCTTCCCGTCGCGCAGGATGCGCGTGGCTTCGGAGAAGGGCACTTCGATCCGGTGACCGGCCGTCAGGTCGAAGCTCGGGGGACGCTCGGGGGCGACTTCTTCTATCGCTTCCATTTTCAGTTCTATTACATGTCGCCGTTTTGGGGACGGCTGCTCGCCGGTCTCGCGGCGATGTTCATGCTGATTGCGATCGTCGCTGGCGTGATCACCCACAAGAAGATCTTCACTGACTTTTTCACCTTCCGCTGGGGCAAGGGCCAGCGCTCCTGGCTCGACGCGCATAACGCGTTGTCGGTGTTCGGCCTGCCGTTTCATGTGATGATTACCTACACCGGGCTGGTGACGTTGATGGCGCTGTACGTGCCATGGGGCGAGCGCGCCGCCATCAAGACGCCGGCCGAGCGCCAGCAACTGATGGCGGAGCTCAATGCCTTCATCCCTCCCGGCAAACCCGCCGCAGACGCGGCGCCGCTCGGCTCGATCGAAGCGATGGTGCGGCAGGCGCAGGTGCGTTGGGGCACGACCGATGTCGGGCGCGTCAACGCGGCCAATCCGGGCAATGCGGCAGCCCGCATCGCGGTGACCCGCGGCGATGCCGGGCGCGTCTCGATGAGTCCCGACTACCTGGAATTCGACGGCGTCACCGGCAAATTAGTTTCCGTGCATGATCGCGTCGGTGCGGCGGCCGAAACCCGCGGCGTGCTCTACGCGCTGCACATCGGCCGGTTTAGCGATCTTGAGACGCGGTGGCTGTACTTCATCGTCAGCTTCATGGGCACCGCGATGGTCGGTACCGGCCTGGTGATGTGGACGGTGAAGCGGCGGCAGAAACTGCCAGATCCGGAGCGGCCGTATTTCGGTTTTCGCTTGGTCGAGCGGCTCAACATCGCCAGTATCGCAGGCCTCTCGATCGCCATGACGGCGTTCCTGTGGGCGAACCGGCTGTTGCCGACCGCGATGGCCGATCGGGCGTTCTGGGAAATCCATGTGTTCTTCATCGTCTGGGGGCTGACCTTGCTCCACGCACTGCTGCGGCCGGCGCGGGCGGCTTGGGTCGAGCAGCTGTGGGCGGCCGCTGCGTTGTTGGCGTTGATCCCGGTGCTCAACGCCATGACGACCCAGCGTCCGCTGTGGCACAGCTTCGCGGTCGGCGATTGGGTGTTCATCGGCACCGACCTGATGTGCTGGACGCTGGCACTGCTGCACGCCGTGCTGGCGATCCGCACCGCGCGTCACGGCGCGCGGATTCGCCCGCCGCGCAGCTTGGCGAAGCGCGACGCGCTCCCAACGATGTCGGGCGAGGCGGCGACATGAGCCACGCGCTCGCTCAAGCCCTGTGTCTGTTGGGCTTTACTGCGCTCGCATTCGCCTCGCGCCGGCCGCAGCACGAGATCCTGCGTCGCTCGCTGCGGCGTCCGGTAGTGCTGGCCCTGCGTGCGATCGGCGCTTGTTTGCTCACGCTCGCGCTTGCCGTGCTGGTGGACGTATCCGGTTGGGGCTTCGGCCTGGTCAAATTCAGCGGCCACACCACGCTGGCGGCCGCTCTGGTGTACTGTGCGCTGATCGGCTACGGCCGCCAGGTCGGATTGCGCCAGTGAGCCCGCGACTCCGCCCCCCTTCGCTCGCGGCCGCCGGCGCCTAGGCCGAACGTACCGAGCCTAGGAAGTCGGCGACTTCCCGCCGCAGCACGTTGCTGTCGTTCGCCAGCGACTGCGCCGCAGCGAACACTTCGCGCGAGGCGCTTTCGACATGTTCGGCGCCGCGCTGCACCTGTTCGATGCTGGTCGCGACATGGACGGTCTCGCTCGCAGCTTTCGCCACGTGGTCCGACATGGTCCGCGTCTCCAGGCCCTGCGTCTCGATCGCGGCCGAAATGGTCGCGATCGTTTCCGAGACCCGTTCGATCAGGCCGACGATCTGGTCGATCGAGCCGGCCGACGAACGTGTCGCTTGCTGGATATCCGCGACCTGCCGCTGAATATCGTGCGTCGCCTTGGCGGTCTGTTCGGCAAGGGCTTTGACTTCGAAGGCGACCACGGCGAAGCCGCGCCCCGCGTCGCCAGCCCGTGCGGCTTCGATGGTGGCGTTCAGGGCGAGCAGATTGGTCTGGCGGGCGATGGTCTGGATCATCCCGACGATATCGCCGATGCGATCGCCGGCGCGTGCGAGCTGCAGCACGTGCTCGCTGGTTTGCCGTGTTTGCTGCACGGCTGCGGCCGTCATCGTCGTCGACTCCTCGATCCGCCGGCCGATGTCGTCGACCGACGCGAGGAGTTGCTCGGCCGACGCCGCAACTGTGCCGACACAGGCGCTCACCTCAGACGAGACCGACGCTGTCGCGATCGTGAGCTGGCGTGACGTCTCGGCGGTGTGGGTGAGCGAGCCCGCCGATGACTCAAGCGAGCTTGACGCCAGAAACACGGTTTCGATTACCTTGCCGACCGCGACCTCGAAGCCGTCGGCGAGCTTGTGCATGTCGTCCCTGCGGCGCTCGGCCTCGATCTGCTGCTGCGCGATCTTAGCGTCAGCCTCTTCGCGCGCGGCGCGCTGCGACGCAGCCTTGAAGGCTTCGACAGCGCGCGCCATCTCGCCGATCTCGTCGCGCCGCTCCAGTCCCGGCAGCACCACGTCGAAATCCCCAGCGGCGAGCCGCTGCATGGCCGCGGTGGTCCGCGTCACCGAGCCGGCGATGCGTTGACCGACCAGGAGAGCGAGTGTCGCCACGCCCAAGGTGACGCCACCGATGATCCAGTTGAGCAGTTTTCGGACTTGGGCCGCGCTCGATTGGGAAGCCCGATAGCGCGCCTCTGCGCTCGTCATCAGCGCGTCCAGCGTCGGCCGGATGCGGGCGAACACCGAACCGAAGTCTTCGATCTCTTCGTTCAGACTCTGTTGGCTGACCATGAAAGCGAGGAAGCTCGATTTGTAGCCGCCGATCAGCGTCGTCAGCTCCTTCTTCTGGTCGGCGGCAAGATCGCTCTTGGCCAGCGCGTTAGCGAAATCGGAGGCGCGTTCGATCAGATCGTCCCCGTCCTTCTCGCGGCCCTTCTGGATGAAATCCTTCTCCAGGCGACGCATCGTCAGCATCAGCACCGACAGGCGGGGATCGTCGATCTCAGCCAGATTCGCTTCGAGCCGCCTGGTCGCTTCGCGCAGCTTGCCCTGCAATCCGTCCTGCTCGGTGAGACCGAGCACGCGTTTGGCCGACAGCAGATTCTGGAAACGTGTGAGATAGAGATTGAGGCCCGCAAGCAGTGCCGTCGATTGCTTCGCCGCCGCGTCGCTGTCGGTTCGGCCGAGCCGCTGCTCGATGTCCTGGAGCCGGTGCTTGGCCGCCGTCGCGACCACCTCGTGCTTTGCGATCAGCTTGTCGTCCGACGTGCGCAGGAATTCGTTGGCGATCAATCCCGCCTGCAGGTAGTCGGCCGACAGCTGCATGACGTCAAAGCGCAGCGCCACGCTGGCTTCCGATCTGCGCTCCGCCTCGGCTGCCTCTCTCAGCCCGAGCAGGCAGCCGGAGCCGACCAGGGCTACGCCGATCAAACCGAGCACTGCGATCTTGAAGCGGAGACCGATCTTGATGCGGTTGAACGGAGATTTCAGAACGTGTTTCGAAGCGGAATACAACTGACGCATCGGGCGACCGAGGTTGGTGACAGTTCTGCGAAGGTTATTTTGTTCGCGAGTCGCCATCTGTTAGTTGGCGGCGGCGCACACATGGACGGCAGAGACCAACATTCGGTAAATCTACGAGGTGGAATTTTCAGAAGCAGAGATATCTTTCGGGAGGCGATTATTTGCGCGCGCGGCGCGGCGTTGATGAGCGCGATGGTGGTGATGCAAAGCGCGGCGTAATAATTACGTCACAAATCGATGTCGGCGGCCGATGGCCGTGTGCCGACGCAAAAACGCCGCCCGAAATTGGGCGGCGTTTGAATTCCAATAGCGTAGAGGGTGATGCGGAGAGGATAGCATCGTCTTTGCAGATTTCAACCGTGAGTTCAGCCATCATTGCGAGGAGCAAAGCGACGCAGCAATCCAGCTCGGTGTGCTGAGCCTCTGGATCGCTTCGCTGCGCTCGCGTGACAGCGTTGGCCCGCTCAGCTCCGATAGCTTGGATCGATGCGGTCGAGTTTGCGCAGCAGCGGCGGCCACACCAGCTTGGTGGAGCGCAGCTCCATCGCGTCGCGATTGGCGATCAGGTCGTGGTTCTTGTCGATCACCATCTGCTCGAGCGGGTAGGCCGTCGGACCGAGCATCTTGGTGCGGACCTGCATCGTGCAGGAGCGTTCGAGATGATACATCCGCTCGAACGCGGAGGCGACAGTGCGGCCGACCGTCAGCGTGCCGTGATTGCGCAGCAGCATGTGGTTCTTGTCGCCGAGATCGCGCTGCAGCCGCGGCCGCTCGTCATGATCGAGCGCGACGCCTTCATAGTCGTGATAGGCGAGGTCGCCGGTGACGAAATGCGCGGTCTGGTTGATCGGCAGCAGGCCGTCCATGCAGCTCGCCACCGCGGTGCCGTCCGGGGTGTGCAGGTGGATGACGCAGCCGGCGTCCTCGCGGACCTCATGGATCGCCGAATGGATGGTGAAGCCCGCCGGGTTGATCTTGTACGGGCTCTCGGTGAGCTGGTTGCCGTCGAGATCGACCTTCACCAGGCTCGAGGCGGTGATCTCGTCGAACATCAGCCCGTAGGGATTGATCAGGAAGTGATGCTCGGGGCCGGGCACCCGGGCCGAAATGTGGGTGTCGACCAGATCGTCCCAGCCGTACAGCGCGACCAAGCGATAGCAGGCGGCGAGGTTGACCCGCTGCTCCCACTCGGCCTCGGTCATGTCGGAGGGGACTTCTCTCAGGCGTGCGGCTTCGGCTGGGGACATGCGTTTCCTCTTCGGTGTGGGCGCCGTTGCCCGGCGCGTTGACTTGGCGGAAGCCTAGTGCTGCGAATGCCTTGCAGCAAGCGGCGACCGGAGCTGAGCTGGCATGTGGCGGGGCGGTGCCCCAATCCTGCCGGGAAGGCGGCAGGGTCCGCAACCGCGGCGCCAACAAGTTGTTCGCAAAGGCCTGAGGCGATTGCCGATCTAGGACGGATGACGCTATCGTAACGCGGGCTACCGAGGCGCTCCGCCCCGGAGTGGAGTACAGCATGATATTGCTTCTGGTCGCCGGCATCGTCTTCCTGCTGGCCGGAGCGGCGTCGATCATCATCGGCGTCCCGGTCAAGGAATTCAGCTTCGGCAACACGTTGATCCTGTCCGGCGTGATCGGCTTCTGCACCGGTGCGCTGCTGCTCGGCCTGTCGGCGGTGATCCGTGAGCTGCGGTCGATCGGCGCCGGCCTCGGCACCGAGGACATCGAGACCAGCGTTACCCGGGCTCCGGAGCGGACCGCGTTTCCCCAGCCGCCGGCTGCGGGCGCCGACAGTGATGCCCTGTTCCCCGGCGACCGGTCGGAGCCGTCCGTGCCGCCTCAGCCGCTCTCGCCCGCTGCTGAGCCCGCAGGCGTGATGCCCTGGCAGGAGGAGGCCGCAGCGCGCGACCGGCTGCGCCAGCGGGCTGCGGCGCCGCTCGAGATCAAGCCGCCACCGCCACCACCTTCTGCGCCGCTCGACACGTCGTTGTCCGAGTCCGAGGACGAGCAGACGCCGCCGAAGCGGCGCAATCTGCTGTTCGCCTCGTCCCGCCGCGAGCGGGAGCGCGCGGCGCAGGCCGGCGGCGAGGCGCCGGCCGGCGATCTGCTGGGGGGCGCTGCCCGCAATTTCGAGGATGCCTGGCCGCGCAAGCGGTCCGCAGCGGCGGGCGACGAGACGCCGCCGGAACGGTCCGGCCTGCTGGAGCCGACGCCGGCTCCGCGCAGTGAGGAGATGCAGCAGGTCACCGTGCTGAAATCCGGCGTGGTCGATGGCATGGCGTATTCGCTGTATTCCGACGGCTCGATCGAGGCGCAGATGCCGGAAGGCATGATGCGGTTCGAGTCGATCGACGAACTGCGCGAGCATCTCGAACAGCGCAGCTAACGCGCGGGTTCGTCTGTTGGTCTACCTTGCTGGACTGCACCACCCTAAATAGACTTCGGTATTGGCAAGGTTAGATTCGCCGCGTGGCGGCGATCTGCAAAATACCACCGAGTATCCCGACAATTTGACCAACGCGCCCGCGGCCTGCCGCGCGGCGCGTTTCGAACCGACGACGAAGGACGGCCGATGAGTGACACCCCAGGCAAGAGCTACATCGAGCTGACCGCGTCGATCGTCTCGGCTTATGTCAGCAACAATGCGACCCAGGCGAGCGAGATCCCGGCGCTGATCGGTCAGGTCCACGCCGCGCTGCAGCGGCTGTCGGCGGGTCGCCCCGAAGTGGCGCCGCAGGAGCCGGCCAAGCCGGCCGTTCCGGTGAAGAAATCAGTGACGCCGGAATATCTGATCTGCCTGGAAGACGGCAAACGCTTCAAGTCGCTGAAGCGGCATCTGCGTACGCAGTACAAGATGACGCCGGAGCAGTACCGCGAGAAGTGGGGACTTCCCGCGGACTACCCGATGGTCGCACCGAACTACGCGGTGGAGCGCTCGCAACTGGCCAAGAAGATGGGGCTCGGCCAGCAGCGCCGCCGGCGGAAGTAATTCTGAATCAAGCCGAGAAGCCGGCGTCCGCGGTGATCATTGCGCCGGTGATCAGGGCTGCGGCCGGACTTGCCAGGAACGCGACCACGGCGGCGATCTCCTCGGGCTTGCCATAGCGCCCGAGCGCCGTCAGGGCGCGGAGCTGGTCGGCCTGCTCGCCACTCGCCGGGTTCATGTCGGTGTCGATCGATCCAGGCTGCACCAGATTGACGGTGACGCCCTGCGGCCCGAGCTCGCGCGACAGGCCGCGCGTGAATGCGTGCAGCGCCGACTTGGTCATCGCGTAAACGGTCGAGCCGGCGAACGGCACCCGCTCGGCGAGGGTCGAACCGACCGAAATGATCCGTCCGCCCTGTCCGAGGTGAGGGATCGCGGCTTGCGACGCGAGCACCACTGCGCGCACGTTGATGTTCAGCAGCGCATCGATGTCAGCGAGGCTGAGCTCGGTGATCGGACCGACGCGGCCGATACCGGCATTGTTGACCAGGATGTCGAGGCCGCCGAGCTTGGTCGCAGCCTCGTCCACCGCGGACTTCAAGGCTGCCGGATCGGCGCTGTCCGCCTGAAGCGCGCAGCCGCGACGTCCTTTGCCCTCGATCACGCGCACGACCTCGGCCGCACGTTCGGCTGAGCGTTCATAGGTGATGGCGACGTCCGCGCCCTTGGCGGCCAGTTCCTTCGCAATTGCGGCGCCAATGCCGCGCGAGGCTCCGGTGATCAGCGCCCGCTTACCCGTCAGCTCAACCATGTCACCCTCTTTTCTGTAGTAATCGATATATAATTCCTAGGCGAATTGCCGGAGGTGGGCAAGCGATTTATATAGCGGTTGATGCAGAAATCAGATCCGCCCTTCGACGATCGCCCCGCACGGCCACGCGGAAGGCCCCGGACCTTCGACCGCGCCCGTGCGCTGGCGGAGGCCACCCGGCTGTTCTGGATCAAGGGTTATGAGGCGACCTCGATCGCCGATCTGACCGAGGCGATGGGAATCGGGGCGCCAAGCCTTTACGCAGCGTTCGGCTCCAAGGAGGCGCTCTACGCCGAGGCGCTGCGACACTACGAAGCCAATTACGAGCAACTGGTCTGGGGCCGCTTCCACACTGCGCAGACCGCGCGCGAGGCGCTGGAAGCTTTTCTGCTCGACTCCGCCTCCGCGCTGACCGGGGCGCCTGACGATCATCCGCTCGGCTGCATGGTCACGTTGTCGGCCGTGGGCAGCGAAGGACACGCCGAACTGGGCGAGATGGTGTGCAGCGCCCGTGCGGTCACGCTGCAGCGCCTTGAGGCGCGCCTGGGCGAGGCCGTTGCGGCGGGCGAGCTGCCGGCGTCGGCCGACATCCATGCGGTCGCCCGGCTCTATCAGGCCGTCCAGGCCGGCATGTCGATCCTGGCCCGCGATGGTGCCAGCCGTGCCGAGCTGGAGGCGGCGGCCCGCCATGCCTTGGCTCGCTGGGACCCATGATCGCCGAGCAGGTTGCCGGTTGAGGAAAAAAATCCGAACGTGAGGGCTCTGCGCTGTTGCCGTGGCGGCTTCGATATGTGAATATTTTCCTAGTTGGGAATCTGGGAAAGGTCGGACCGAGATGCAGGTCAAACGTCGCGGACGGAAGTCCACCACACCACACGCGCAGGGCAGGGCCGAAGTCGACAGCTTTCGTGCCGGTCATCTGGAGCTCACCGAGCGCGACATCATGACGGCCGACGGGCTAGCGCGCGTCACCATGGACGACAGTGAAAGCCCGCTGGCGTGGCTAGCCCGCCGCAAGGGGCGGGATGGGCGGGCACTGATCAGCGCCGAGCAGTTCGTCGCCGGCGAGCGGCTGCGCGCCGACTTCACGCGCGGCAACCTGACACCTCGCATCACATCGAGCTGGGGGGCGCCCACGGGGCGCTCGGGCGGCGGCGGGGCCGGGGAGATGACCGATCTGGTGGTGGCGGCGCGGCAGCGCGTGCAGCTGGCGCTGGAAGCCTGCGGGCCGGAGTTCTCCGGCATCCTGCTCGACGTTTGTTGCTTCCTGCGCGGGCTCGAGGATGTCGAGCGCGAACGCGGCTGGCCGTTGCGTTCCGCCAAGGTGGTGCTGCAGCTCGCGCTGGACCGGTTGGCACGGCACTACGGCCTTGCACCGCGGACCGCAGAGGCCGAGCCGCGGCTGCGAAGCTGGCTGGCGGACGATGCCGCGTTTGTGGTGCCGTGAGGCGGCGGATCAGCCGCCCGCAGTCGGGTCAGGTCGAGGCGGCGAGGGTCTCGCGAGCGTCGGCCTTGATCCGCTCGATCATCGAACGCAGACCGTTGGAACGCTGTGGTGTCAGGTGTTCGCGAAAGCCCAGTTCGTCGAACACCGCGATCGGTTCCGTCGCCAGGATCTCCTTCGGCGTATGGCCCGACACCAGCGTCAGCAGAATTGCGATCAGACCACGGACGATGTGCGCGTCGCTGTCGCCGAGATAGCTCAGCACCGGCTCGCCGTTGGCGTTATGCGACAGCGTGCGCGACAGCCACACCTGGCTGGCACAGCCTTGCACCTTGTTGGCGGAGGAGTGTTCGTCCTCGGGCATCGGCTCGAGCATGCGGCCGAGTTCGATCACGTACCGATAGCGGTCGTCCCACTCGTCGAGCAGCGCGAAATTGTCCCTGATCTCGTCAATCGTCATCGTGACCCGTATCTGTCGGTAGCGGTTCGCTCGCGATGGAACCTGTACCGACAGATATATGGGTTCGCAGGCGGTCGAAAGCGAGAATCGCCTGCTCCGATGGTCGTGGATTGCCCTAATTGGTGGCAGTGGGCTTCGCGACCGCATCGGTCGATGCGGTTTCGGCGCCGGGCAGCTTCCACTCGATTTTCAGATCTTCCGCCGTCAGCGTGTCGCGCGGCGCGAGCGACGGATCGGGCGCATCGGCGCCGCCGATGGCACCGGTCGGTTCGCCGCGCTTCTCGGTGATGATCTGATACAGCTTGCGCGCGCCTTCCTGCGCGCGATGGCCGATCACCGTTGCGGCCTGTTCGCCGACTTCGCAAGCCGCCGGCTGGCGCTTGCAAAACTGACTGAAGTCCGACACCGCGGCGCTCGCTGCAGATACCGCCTCCGAGGCGCCGATCTGCGGCAGCTTCTCCGAATCCGGTGTCGACTCGCGCGGCAGAAACACTAGGACCACTCCGATCCAAAATGCCAAGCGAAGCAGAAAGAACATCTCGCGACCCCGTCGTCCAAATCCCCGTTGCGATTGGTCTCGCAATCGAGCTCCGTCGTAGCGAAGGTCAATGAATTCGAAGTGGATCGGTTACTTACAATTCGAGTGAAATCGGCCGAAAACACCGCCGAGCCGATTCGGCGTAAATATTCGATTGACGTTGCACGCTTTCTCACCGCGCACGCTGTTTGCGTCCACCAATTCGAAACCATATCGCGGCGGTCGCTGAAACCATGCGTTCACCATTCGGGTTGAATGCAGTGCGCCGACGCGCGGAGAAGCGGCCGAACGCGATCGTCTGCGGTCGCCTTAGTGTTCGTTTAATGTCGCTCTGACAGGTTCGGCCAACCACACGTGAGGCGCCACAATGCCTCCCGTTACGAGGCGACCAGCGAGCGCGAGAAGCGTGGCAGTATCCAGGATCATCGGTGAATGTCTCGATGCATTGCTGCATCCGTCGGCGCGCTATGACGCGCTGACGACTGCACGGCATCGTGCGTTCCTTGCGCCGCGTCTGCTCGGAAGCCTCGCCGCCTTCGCGGCCTTTCCACTGTATCTGGTTTTGCGTGGCGCCCCGACGGCGCTCGAGGCAGCTGCGTTTGCGTGGCTGATTGCGCCTATTCTGGTGGCGTGGTTCCTGTCGCGCACTGGGCGCTACGAGCAGGCGCACTTTCTGTCGTCGCTGGCGCTGACTGCGCTGGTGATCGGCGTCGCCGCCCAGACCGGTGGCATTCAATCTTTCGCGGCCGTATGGCTGGTGGTGATCCCGATCGAAGCGGCGCTGTCGGCCTCGCGGCGCGCCGTGATGTTCGCGGCGTCGCTGGCACTCGGCGGCGCGGCTGTGCTGATCGGGCTCGGCCTGTTTGGCGTTTTGCCGGTGCAAACCGCCGGTGCCGCATCGACCGCGACGCTCGCAGCGTTCGGTATCACCTCGGCGGCGCTGTATGCCTCCGGCCTTGCTTACGGTGCGGTGTGGCTGGCGCGGACCAACGGCGCGTTGCTTAATGTCGAGGAAGAGCGCTATCGGCTGCTCGCCCGAAACATGAGCGACGTCATCTCGCGTCACAATCGTAACGGCGCGGTTCGCTTCATTTCGCCGGCGGCCGAGAACCTGCTTGGCACGCCGGTAGCTCGGCTCGCCGAACACGGCCTGTTCGATCGCGTTCACGTCGCCGATCGTCCGGCTTACTTGAAGGCCATGTCTGATGCGGCGCGCGGCCGTGAGACCGGCAGCGTCGAATTCCGCATTCGCCGCGAGGTCGCGCGCGACGAGCGTGGCCGGCCGTCGGCCGCTGAATTCGTCTGGGTCGAGATGCGCTGCCGGCCGCTCGAACCCAGCCTCGCCACGACCGCCGTCAATGCAGGCGAGACGGAAGTCGTCGCTGTGATGCGCGACATTACCGAGCGCAAGATCCACGAGCAGGCGCTCGACGAAGCGCGCGCCGAAGCCGATCGCGCCGATGCCGCCAAGAGCCGCTTCCTCGCCACCATGAGCCACGAGCTGCGGACACCGCTGAACGCGATCATCGGTTTTTCCGACCTGATCCTGCAGGACGACGTGCTGATGCTCGGCCCGGAGCGGCGCAAGGAGTACGCGCAGCTCATCAACGATTCCGGTCAGCATCTGTTGTCGGTGGTCAACGGCATCCTCGACATGTCGAAGATGGAGTCCGGCTCGTTCGAGATCGTGCCGGAACCATTCGCGCCGCGCCCGGCACTGCTCAACTGCTGCAATCTGCTAGCGCTGAAGGCGCGTGACAGCGGGATCGATCTCGTCACCCGCGCGCCGGAAAACCTGCCGGAAGTCGTCGGCGACCCGCGCGCGTTCAAGCAGATCCTGCTCAACCTGGTATCGAACGCGATCAAGTTCACCGAGCGTGGCGGCACCGTCACCGTCTCGGCTGCGGTCGAAGGCCCCCGGCTGGTGCTGCGAGTCACCGACACCGGCGTCGGCATCGCCGAAGAAGATCTGAAGCGCCTCGGCGATCCGTTCTTCCAGGCTGGAAAGACCTATCAGCGCCGCCACGAGGGCACCGGCCTCGGGCTATCGATCGTCAAGAGCCTGGTGCGGATGCACGGCGGTGAGATCGAGGTGCAGAGCCAGATCGATTGTGGCACCACCGTTACGGTGTCGCTGCCGTTGGCGTTGCCGGCAGCGAGCAACGTCACGACGTTGAACCCGGCGATGACGACGGACACGCCGGCGACAGACTACCAGGTGAAGAAGAGTGCCTAAGACGCGAAAGGACGATGCACCGCGGCGTCGCGGTGCGGCGGCAGCCGTTGCGGACAGCGAGGAGCGTGGATTTGCGATGCGACTGATGCTGTCGAGCCCGAAGGATTTCGTCGCGGCGATGTTCGCCTCGGCCGCGGTGATCGCGATTGTGACTAATGCGATCTTCATGCAGGCGGGCCAGCATCCTTCACCGATGTTCGGCAAGGCTGTGCCGTCCGCGTCGGTCTCGATCGTCACGCTGCCGCGGCCACGCCCGGTCGACGCCGAGTCGCGTGCCGACACCAAGGTGCTCGATCAGAAGCTGCTCGAACCGACCGTGACCGAGCTGAAGCCTTCCGAAGCCAAGGTCGAGTCCAAGCCGGTCGAAGCCGCAAAGCCGGTGGAAGCACGGCCGGTCGAGGTGCGCCCCGTCGAGGCGAAGGCCGCCGACACGCGTCGGCCGGAAGCGCGCCCGGTGCGCGGCCGTGCCGCCGAAGATCCGCTCGGCAATCTGGTGCGCGCCACCGCGCCGCACAGTGCTGCCTCGTCGGTCAATGCGCCGCGGCCGCCGGCTGCGATCCCGAGTGGTGCTAGCGAGGCCGCCGCTCCGTCGTCGCGCCGGGTCGCGTCGGTGCAGCGCGCGCTGACGCAATATGGCTATGGCCAGCTCAAGCCGACCGGCACCGCCGGCTCCGACACCCAAGCCGCCATCGCTCGCTTCGAACGCTCACGCAACCTGCCGGTCACGGGGCAGATCTCCGACCGCGTCGTCCGCGAGCTTGGACTGATGATCGGCCATCCGATCGACTAGTGCGAAGTCGACAACGGCCGTCTGCCCGAAAGACACCGCTGTCGCTTCTCTTGATTTTGGGTGGACGTAGGCCTTGACGGCGATCACCGCTTCCGATTTGCGCCAATCTCAAAATCCTCTACAAGCCACCCCATGAGACTGAAGAGTGCGATTTGGGTGTCGGCTTACTTGCGGCGCTGCCAGACCGAGGGCCTGTTCGGCGCGGTGCGTCGGCGTGGGGCCGAGGACGCGGGAGCGGTGTTCGTCAAGGTCGCGACCTTGGACGGACAGGCTATGCTGTACGTGCCGGCGCCGCAGACCGCTTACGACGACGAGCGCCCATTCGAGCGTGTGTTCGTGCCGGCGTCGCAGGCGCCCCAACCCGAAGCTGACGTCGAGGCGCGTCTCGCCAAGGAAATCCGGTTCGATCCCGACGTCTGGATCGTCGAAACCGAAGACCGCGCCGGGCGGCACTTTCTCGATCTGGCGAAGTAATCGGAGCTGTTCTGCCGCGCATGCCGGGCTCGACCTTGGCATCCACGTGTTGGGAGAAGCCGCGGATGGCCGCGGTACCGCCGGCCATGCCGAGAATTACGAACTAAACGACTTCCAATGAGGCGCGCTAACCGCGCGTCGTGCCGGTGCGTGGCGTCCAGATGGCGCCAGGCTGGACCGCAGGGCGGGCCTGCGGCGTTGCGCTGCGGGCGCGCTGCCGTTCATCGTCGTAAAGTGCCGCGCGATATTTGGCGCGCGTGGAAGCGACGGTGGCACCGCGCCAAGCCGCCAGCATGATCAGCGCCGCGCGTTCGCTCAAGCGATCGTAAAGTCGCGACAGCCGGTACACCCACTCGACTGACGAGCCTTTGACCGGGTCGAGGAACATCAGTACCTGCTCGAACACCTGGCTTTTGATCGCCAGCGCCTTCAGGGCGCAGGCGAGCGCTTCACCGCCTTCATCGAACACGACGCGCTCGGCCGTCGGGGCCGTGAGCAACAGTGCGTCACCGAGTTCGGCGGTGAAGTTCTCGACGTCGGACACATAGGCCGCCATGTGCAGTACTTCGATCGCCCGCATCGCCCGCGGCAGATGAATCCGCGCCGCAGGGCGCAACGGCGTCTCTGCAAGATTGTAGAGGATCTGCGTTCGCTCCTGCGAACTCGCCGAGAAGAACATCTCTGACAGCTGCGCAGCATCTTCCGGCTGCATCGACAGGCTGGACGCGCGCTGTTCGGCTTCGGTCGGAATACGCGGCGCCGGCCGCGCCGGAGCTGCGGTATCAGCCGGGGGGATCGGTGCGGCTAAAGGCACGCGCTGATCGGTTGAGGGCGATAGCGACAGCCGCAGCGCGATGGCGCGCGGGGTGTGCGGATAGATCGACAGCCGGGCGCGTACCACCGCGCGGGTCGCATCGTCGACCTCGTCGATCAGCCGCGATGTCAGCTCGACGAACTGCCGCTCTTCCTCGTCAGTGTGCGACGGGCTCTGCACATACAGATCGGTCAGCACCCTGAGCAGCGTCGGGCGAATGTCGACGCCTTCGCGGCGCGACAGCGACATCAGCCCGTCGTATCCGGGAAAGGGTGTGAACGTTGTCATGGCGGTGCAAAATGGTACGAGTTACCGGAAGCTTAGCCCCGTCGCTTTAACAGCCAGTTAAGCTCAACGGTTTGTTAAGCAGGTCGGAGACGCAAGAACGGGCGCTTGAAGCGCCCGTTCTGTCGAAGTCACGATTTTGGTAGCAGCCGCTGCTAATCGACGGTGCGGATCACGTTGGCGATCGGCTTTGCGGTCGAAGCGGTCGGTTGCGCTGGCGCGACCTGGGCGTCGTACTCCGGCAGCGTGGTCACCCGGTCCTTGGCGGTGATGAACACGATCCTGTAGCCGCCGGCCTTGAGCTGCGCGAGCAGCTCGGGCAGGGCCTGCGCGGTCGACTTCTGGAAGTCGTGCATCAGCAGGATGCCTTTGCCGGCCTTCTTGAGCTTGGCCATCACCCCGTTGATCAGCTGATCCGGCTTGTGAATTCGGAAGTCTTCGGAGTCGACGTCGATCGAGAACGTCGCGATGTTGCGCTCGCCGAGATACGCCTTCAGCTCCGGCGTCTGGCGCAATTGCGGGAAACGGAAGAACGGCGCGGTCGGCTGTCCTGCGGACTGCACCACGCCGCTGATGCCCTTCTCGATTTCATTCTTGGCTTCGGCGAACGGCTTGCTGGCGAGATTGACGTGTGACCAGGTGTGCGAACCGACGGTGTGGCCGGCGGCGATCACCTGCTTGAGGATCGCCGGGTGCCAGCTCGCATGCTTGCCGATCGGGAAGAACACCGCCTTGACGCATTGCGCCTCCAGCGCTGCCAGCACCGCGGGGGTGTTTACCGGCCACGGGCCGTCGTCAAAGGTCAGGGCGACTTCGCCGGGCTGCAGGAAGTCGTAGTCGCGATACTGCGACATGCCGAGACCCGGGCCGCCTGAGGTGTCGATCTCGACGGTGCGCGAGATGCCCAGCGCGTTCGGATTGCTGCAGGCCTGCCGCACCGGGGCCGGCGCCGGAGCCGTCAGCGCGGCGGGCTTGGCGGTGATCGCGGGATCAGCGGCGGTCGCGCGGGCCGGCTGGATGTTCGGAGCAGGGCTCTGCGCTGCACGGGGAGGCGTGCCGCCGGGCGTAGGCCAACGCGCAGCAATCGTGCCGGTGGTGATTTCTTCCGAAGCGGACGGAGCGCGGGCGGCGTCGATCTTGGAGGGGGTGAGGGTAAACCACGCGCGGCCGGCACCGAGCCCGACCAGAACAGCCAGCGTGCTACAGCCGGCCGCCAGCACCGCAAATTTACGCATCGTCAACTCCCACACATACTAGCCGCTTGCCCCAGCGAACTTGGTCGCAAATTGGTTAAGCAGCGGTATGCAATTTGAGCTATCTGCGCGGTTTGATGCGTTTGCGTTGCGATTTGGTGGCGCGAGGTTTGCCGGCTTTGCCGCGCGAGGCATGGGCGACGGGCCGCGATCGCGCGGTTGGCCGCTCGGCGGTGTCCGCCGGCTGCGCCTGGGCGAAGGACTGCCGCAGGCTGTCGAGATTGGTGCCGATCTCTCCGACCTGTTCGGACAGTTTCTTGGTCTCGCTGCGCTGGGCGGCGACCAGTCTTTCGATCTGCGCAAGCTGATCCTGCAGCGCCTGCAGTTGGTCGATCGATTGCTGCTGCGTCAGCTCCAGACCCTTGGTGCGCTCCACCAGCTGTTCGGAGGTTTGCGCCACTCGGGCCTGAACCTGACGGCCGGCGGCGACACGTTCCTGTTCAGGGCTGGTGCCGGTCGCAATGCGCCACAGAAAGATGGTGCCGATCCCGGCGATGATCAGAAGCAGGGCTGCGGCCGCAATCGCGATCGGCTGGGGGCCGAGGGCGGGGAAGCGACTAGCGCGCAGATCGGATGGCGGAATCTCGATCATGGAGGTCACAAGCCTCACGTCGACGTCAAGTTCCCGTCCCCAGGGGCTTCAAAGCTATCATCCCACCCGTGACGGTTGCAACCGCCGACGGCTCCGCCATTAACAGTGCATTAACCATAACGGCTCCTTAATGCGACGCACCGTGATCGGGTCGCAGGAAAGGACGCGGAGAGACCGGTATGGGCACCATCATTGAATTTCCGGCGGATGCGGCATCGCGGCGGCCGGGCTCGCCCATGGTCGCGCCGTCCGATCGCTCCGCCACCGTGACAATCCTCCCGGTGATCCGGATCGAGCGTCACGCCGATGCCAGCAGCGACGGCGGGCCCAAACAGGGCGATGCGCCCGGCCGGCGTCGCCGCCGCCGCGCCCGCTCCTGAACCGAAGAAGCTTATCGATGTCCGCGGTCGGCCGTCCGGTCCTGATCCAGGGCAGGGCCGCCCGAACGGTTCTGCTCCTTCCCACCCTTGCGGCTGTCTTGCTCGGCGGCTGTGCTGGCGGTGATTTCGGACGCACGAGGCGCGACTTCGTCACCGACGACATGCATCGCTGGATTGGCGCCGAAGCCACCGGCAGCATCGGCCTGCAGGCGTCGGCGTTTCAGCTCACCGACCAAGAGCGCAACATGCGCGATATGGCGTACCCGCTTATCGAGGCGCCGCATGCACGGCCCGCATGGAAGAGCGTGTTCGGTGATTACCAGCCGATCGCCGCGCCGTGGCGGCAGCAGCCGCCGTTTGATCGCACCGCCTACGGCAAGCTGCTGATCGACGAGCCGCATCGTTCGCACTCATCCCGCTACAACGAGCTGATCCAGGACGTCCGCAACGACCTGACGATGATCGAGCCGTTTCAGTTCACCGCGGCGCGGGTGCTCGAACTCGACCAGAAGCGCAACGCCAGTCTAAAATACATCGCCGATCTGTCGCCAAATGAGCGCGCGGACGCAGTGGCGCGGATGGAAGAGAATTCGCTGATCGTACAGTGGGTGCAGCAGTGCCTGCGCCGGCGCGCGTCGTCGTATCGCTGGGCGCTGGAGCGGCTGGTGATCATGGCGCCCGACGGCATCGCCGCTGACGCCGACCGCCTGATTGCCGAACTGGAATTGCAGGCCGCCAATCTCGGCCAGTTGGCCAAGCCCGCTGCGCCGCAAAGTGGGGCAGTCGTGCGGAAGGGCTGAGGCGCAATAGTTCACACGTGATCAGCGATATCGCGCCGCATCATCGATGGCGATGTCGTATATCTGCCACTGTCTCCCAGCTTCTCTACGCAAGACCGCGCTTCCTCCCGCGAACCACTCTGCGCGTCGCTTTTGGAGGAAGCGCTGATGATCGACTCTCTTGAACCGCAGGTGACGACTGCCGATGGATTGAGCGTGCCGGACGGCGCGCCCGAATTGGCAGAAGCACAGCGGACAGTTTGGCGCCTGGCTCACATCGACTTTCCGTGGGACATCAACAAGGCGCTGGAATTTGCGCTGCTACGCACGTACGCGGTGCCGTCGATTTCAGGCCTGCTGGCGCGGACGGGTGAATTCTCCGAGCGCGTGTCGAAGCGATACGACGACACCGCACTTCTGATCCGCGAGGTACTGCGCAACGGCCTCGACAGCGATCGCGCGCGCCGCTCGTTCGCGAGAATCAATGCGATGCACGGACGATATCGCATCGCCACGGACGACTACCTCTACGTCCTGTCGACCTTCGTGTTTTCGCCGATCGACTGGGTCGGCCGCTTTGGCCATCGGCCGATGACCGAGACCGAGCAGCATCTGTGGTTCGTCTATTGGAACGAGTTCGGTCGCCGGATGGGCATCGATGGCCTCTATCCGGATATCCACTCGTTTCGCGCGTTCGCAGACGATTTCGAGCGGACGCGGTTCGTCTATGCGGAGTCGAACCGGCTGATCTCCGAACGCACGATCGATCTCGTGCTGTCGGATTACTTCGTGCCGCAGATTCTGCATCGCGGCGGACGGCAGGTCGCGCTGGCCATCACCGACCGGCCGTTGGTCGAGGCATTAGGGTTCTCCTATCCGTCGGCGCCGCTGCGCGTGCTCGCGCTCGGCGGGCTCGGATTGCGCCGTGCGATCCTGAAGCTGCTGCCGAAGCGTCGGGCACCGAAGTGGCAGGAGATCGGCGGCCGCACGTATCCGGAAGGCTACAATATCGAGGAGCTGGGCACGTTTCCGCGCACCAAGGGCGCCTGACGGCTTTGGTGCTACGCGTGGTTCGATAAACAAGGGAGTGCCGCGAGCGAGACCGCGGCTCGCCTTGTCTATCGTGGCGATTACGACTGCGACTTCGCTGGCGGCTCCGACTGCACCTTGCAGGTCGCTGCTTTCAGCGCGGCGCGGGCTTGCGGCATTAAGCCTGGCTCCGAGGCGAGCGCCTTCATCACGATCAGGCCGGTTGGAGTGGGCGAGTCGATGATCAGGCGGTCGGCCGAGGTAACGTCTTCGTCTTCCGGCAGCTCGGCATGCTGCTCGGCGGTCATCAGATCGAGCTCGATCACCTTGCGGCCGGCGGAGCGATCGTTGATCGCGTAGTAGGCGACTTCGCTGCGGGTGTAGAACGACACTGCGGTGTAGGCTTGGCTCACCGGCACCGCCAGCTTGATCGGTCCTTTCGACAGATCGTAGCGGCACACCGCCATCGCGAACGCCGGATCGAGCAGCGGCAGCGGCGCGTTGTCGGGCGTGATGTCCGGCAACTGCGTCACCGTGTTGACCTGGGTCAGCGGTGCCAGCCGGGCGTAGGCGTCCTGGCCGGCGATCCGCGGCAGCACCAGGACGGTGACGAGATGCACGATGCCGCCGAGGACCAGTCCGGCAATGATGGCGATGGCGAAGCGGATCATGGGCAGCCGATGGTAGCGACCGCCGGCATCGGCGCGTCGCGTTGGGTCCGGGTGGCGATGCCGACCGGGGTATCGTACAGCCGCAGCATCAGCCAATAGCGGTCGACGCCGCCGGTCGGCAGCCAGTTGCCACCGCGGGCGCGGGCCGCGATCCGGATGCTGAACTTGCCTTCGGCGTCGCGAATGATCTCCTGGCTGGTGAAGCCGTAGCGCTCCAGCGTATTGGCGACCAGATTGCCTCGCGGATCGTAGAGCGTCAGCGTCCAGAACCGCGCGGCGGGAGTGACACCGCTGATCTCGACGTCGCAGCGGCCGTCGAGCGGGCGCTTGTTATCGTCGGTGGTGGCGAGGAACGAGATGCCGTCGCCGGCGCCGACCGGCAGCGCGCCGCTGCGCACGATCGCGGCGCGGGCGTAAGGATCGACCTCGGAGGTGCCGACCCGCGGCCGCGCCGTCCAGGCGCCGATCGTCAAGGTGCCGAAATCGGTGCCGCGCGTTGCGGTGATCCAGGTGGCACCGATGCCGACGCCAGCGGCGATCAGCAGGGCCAGCAGAGTGAGGACGATCAGGCGCACGTCGCAGCCATCCCCGATGTCATCGTCAGTCGCATCGCCGCGCTCAATTCTTCTGGGCCGCCGCCGGGGCGGAGCCGGGCGAGGCCGCGGCCATGCTGTCAGTGAGGCCCACCGTGCCGGTCGATACCTTACGGCCGGTCGCCGGTGCAGGGGCGGAATCGAGTGCACGGCTAGTTTCGTCGAGCATCTTCTCCACCCGCACCAGGATCTCGGCGCCGCGCCGCGTCAGCACCGGTGGCGGTGCCGCTTTGACTTCGGCGCTCTCGGCGCCCGCCGCGCGTTCGCCCGGCGTCGCCGGCAGCTTCTCGCCCATGCCGACGCCGGCGAGTTCCTTGACCTCCACGCCCTGATGCGCCGCCACCATGATGTCGTGCCAAGTTTGTGCAGGCAGCGAGCCGCCGGTCATCCGGTTAGTCGGCGAGTAGTCGTCGTTGCCGTACCATACCGCGCAAGCGAAGTTGCCGGTGTAGCCGACGAACCAGGCGTCGCGATAGGCGTTGGTGGTGCCGGTCTTGCCGGCGGCCGGAATGCCGTCGAGCCGCGCGCGCCGTGCGGTGCCCTCGGTGACGACATGGCTCATCATCCCGGCCATATCGGCGGCGATGTTGGCCGGGATCGCGCGCCGCGGCTGCGGGCCATCGCGGTCCCAGCGCCACACCAGGTCGCCGGCGCCGGTGCGGATCTCCAGCACCGCGTGCGGCTTCACCGCCATGCCCTTGTTGGGGAAGGTCACGTAGGCGACCGCGTGCTCGACTACGGTGACTTCGGTCGAACCGATTGGCAGCGAGGGGGTGTCTAGTAGCGGCGCGGTGAGGCCGAACCGGCGCGCCACCTCGACGATCTTGGCGCGGCCCTTCTTGGCCGAGTCCCACTGGTTCTTCGGATTGCCGCCGATCGCGATCGACAGCTTCACCGGCACCACGTTGATCGAGCGGGTGATCGCCTGAGTCAGCGTTACCGAGCCGGAATAGGAGTGGCCGTAGTTCTGCGGGCACCAGTTGCCGAGGCAGACCGGACCGTCGACCACGATCGAGGTCGGCTTGAAGCCGTTCAGCAGCGCCGTGGTGTAGACGTAGGGCTTGAACGACGAACCCGGCTGGCGATAGGCGTCCACCGCGCGGTTGAACTGGCTGGAGCCGTAGTCGCGGCCGCCGACCATCGCGCGCACGCCGCCATCGAGATCGGACACTACGGTGGCGGCCTGGGTCGCGTGATAATCGCGGCCGAACTGCCGGAGCTGATTCTCGATCGCGCTCTCGGCGGCGCGTTGCACGTTCATGTCGATCGCGGTGCGGACCACGAACACGCGCTCGGTGTAGGACTTCGGGAAGGTGTCGACGATCTTGCGGACTTCGTCGAACGCCCAATCGAGATAGTAGTTCGGCGAGTTCTCGTCGCGGCGGTCGACCACCGAGGCGGGGTTGCGACGGGCGCCGAACACCTGGCCCTCGGTCATGAAGCCGGCGTCGACCAGATTGTCGAGCACCTGGTTGGCGCGGGCGCGGGCGGCGGGGAGGTTGATGTGCGGGGCGTATTTGGTGGGCGCCTTGAACAGGCCGGCGAGCATCGCGGCCTCGGCGAGGTTCACGTCGCGCACCGACTTATTGAAGTAGAAGTGAGCCGCGCCGTCGGCGCCGAAGGTGCCGCCGCCCATATAGGCGCGGTCGAGATACAGCTTCAGGATCTCGTTCTTGGTCAGCCGGGTTTCCAGCCAGATCGCCAGGAACGCTTCGTTGATCTTGCGTTCGAGCGTGCGCTCGTTGGACAGGAACAGGTTCTTGGCGAGCTGCTGGCTGATCGACGAACCGCCCTGGCGCACGCCGCCGGCCTGGGCGTTGGTGACCAGCGCGCGCAGCGTACCGGCGACGTCGATGCCGAAATGATCGTAGAACCGGCGGTCCTCGGTCGCGAGCGTGGCCTTGATCAGGTTGTCCGGGAAGTCCTCGAGCGGGATCGCGTCGTTGTGCTTGATGCCGCGGCTGCCGATCGGATTACCGTAGCGGTCGAGGAAGGTAACGGCGAGGTCGGACTTCTTCAGCCAGTCCTCGTCGGAGGTTTCCCGGAACGCCGGCTGCGCCAGCGCCAGCAGCGCGACGAGGCCGAGCAGTCCGATCGAGGCAGCCTCCGACAGCGGCTCGATGAACACCCAGCGCTTCCAGCCGCCGACATAGAAGCGGTCCATGTAGGTCGAGAACCGCTCCCACAGCTCTCTGATACCGACCGCCGATGAGAACAGCGTCGAGTCGAGCCGGGCGTCCAGGTCCAGAAACCAATTCCGGATCCGCTGCTTCCAATTGTCTGGCAGAATCTTCGGCACCGGGTTCGACCAATCACATCAGCACGCCGCACAGGCGCTGTTCGTCTTGCGCAATGTTGCGGCGATCGCAAGGCGAGGGCGGGCGACCTTTGGGAATCTGATTCCTTCTACCCGAGCATGCCCGATAAACCAATGGTCGTGCAGGATTTTTCGGTGTAGCCGAAACCACCGCGGGTGTTCCGGACCCAGCCATGCCGGCTAAGCGCTTGCGCCGCCGGGCAAACTCCCCCTAGAACGGCGGCCTCACCACCGCAAAGCAGCATCCAAGGCATGACCGCGCGCCCCAAGAAGCCGTCCGCGCAAGACGGTTTCTTCTGGAAGACCAAGACGTTGGAACAGCTCTCCCCGACCGAATGGGAGAGCCTGTGCGACGGCTGCGCGCGCTGCTGCCTGGAAAAGCTCGAGGACGAAGACACCGGGCGGATCTATTTCACCGAGGTCGGCTGCCGGCTGCTCGATGCGGGCGCCTGTGCCTGCCGGGACTATCCGAACCGGTCGGACCGGGTGCCGGACTGCGTGCGGCTCACTCCGAAAGAGGTTCGCGAGCTGACCTGGCTGCCGCCGAGCTGCGCCTACAAACTCGTCGCCGAGGGGCGCGACCTGTACTGGTGGCACCCGCTGATCTCCGGCGATCCGAATACCGTCCATGAGGCCGGCGTCTCGGTGCGCGGGCGGGTGGAGCGCACCGAGACCGAAATCCCGGTCGAGGAGCTGGAAGATCACATCGTGTCGTGGCCGGCGCTGCTGCCCAAGCGCGCCAAGCTCAAGCAACGGCCGAGGTAGCCCCTTATCTCGCTGCCGGCGGCGCCCGCCGCCGCTGTATTGAAGGACTTGCATGACCGCGCTGATCATCATCGCCGTCGCCGGCCTGTGGGCCGGCGTTCAGAACACGCTCGCGGGCGGCGGGTCGTTCGTGACCTTGCCGGCGCTGCTGTTCGCCGGGATGACGCCGCTGTCGGCGAATATCACCTCCACGGTCGCGCTGTTTCCCGGCCAGCTCGCTTCGGGCTACGCCGGCCGCGGCATGGTCCGCGGCGTCGGCGAGGTCAGCTTCCGGGCGCTGGTGTTCACCAGCCTTGCCGGCGGTGCGGCCGGTGCGCTGCTGCTGCTGATCACGCCGCCGACGGTGTTCGCCAAGATGATCCCGTGGCTGGTGCTGTTCGCCACCGCGATGTTCGCGTGGGGCAGCTTCGGTCGCAAACCGAGTGCGCAGGCGCGGCACGTCGGCGCACCGGTGCTGATCGGGATTCAGTTTCTGATCTCGATCTATGGCGGTTACTTCGGCGGCGGCATCGGCTTTCTGATGATGGCTGCGCTGTCGATCGCCGGCATGACCGCGCGCAACGCCGGCGCCACCAAGAATGCGCTGGCGGCGGCGATGAACGCCTCGGCGGTGGCGATGTTCGCGTTCTCGCCCGAGGTGAAGTGGCTGGAGGCGCTGGTGCTCGCGGTGTCGTCGACCGTCGGTTACTTGCTCGGCGTCTGGGTGCTGCGCCGGGTCAACGAAACCATGCTCAGAATCGGCGTCGTCGTGCTCGGCCTCGCGCTGACGATCGGGCTGTTCTGGCGGCAGATGTAGCCGGCCAATGCCGGTTACTGATCCAGAACCGGCATCCAAAACTTCATTGGTGACTCATCGGTGATGCACGGAGCTTGTTCGCGCTTGCGAACGAGCCCGTCGCGCGTGCCGAAACACGCGCCAACTTATTCGTTGCCAAGGCAACTGATCTGTGAGAATTGTTCTGAACAAGAGCGACCCAGTCGCCGGTTCGGGGAGGAGCCATGCTCGGCAGCACAGCGGCCGGCTGTCGCGGAGACGTGTCCGCGATCAGGCGCAAGCAGGATGCACGGCGTGGAGCGCCGCGCGGCGGTTCAGGTGGTTTCGCCGGTGACCGCGCCGAGATTGTTGTGCAGCCGGCGCAGCAGATCGATCAGCACTTCCTGCTCGTCCGCACTCAGGCACGACATCAGCTTCCGTTCGCGCTCCAGCGCGGCGACGATCACCTTGTCATGGGTGGCGCGGCCCTTGCCGGTCAGCGAGATCGAATGCGTGCGGGCGTCATTCGGATCGACGCGGATGGTGATCAGCCCGCGCGACTGCATGTCGGACAGCGTGCGGCTGACCGGTCCCTTGTTGAAGCCGATCACCTGACAGATCCGTGCCGCCGAAATGCCGGGCTCGATCGCCAGCAGCGACATGATCCGCCATTCCGTGACGTTGACCCCGAAATTGCCCTGATAGAACGCCGTGGCGCTGTTCGACAGTTTGTTGGCGATGAAGGTGATGAACGCCGGAACGTAACGCTCCAGATCGAGCGTGAGACCTTCGGGGCTCGGCGCGGCCGCGGCAGATCGCCGGGATTTTGGCGGGCGGGATGCACCAGTCATGGGGATGTCGGCTGCGAATGCATGCGCCGACATAAGGACATGCCACGGCATTTCACAAGTGGCGATTGAGGAGGACAACATGACCACGGCTCCCTCATCGGTGCCGGTTACCACGCCGTCCCAGCACGGCGCGGGTATTCCGCATCTGGGTATCGATCCGTTCGCGCTGGACTACTTCGCCGATCCCTATCCGGAGCAGGAGACGCTGCGCGAGGCGGGCCCGGTGGTCTATCTCGACAAGTGGAATGTCTATGGCGTCGCCCGCTACGCCGAAGTTTATGCGGTGCTTAGCGATCCGCTCGCCTTCTGCTCCAGCCGCGGCGTGGGCTTGAGCGATTTCAAGAAGGAGAAGCCGTGGCGGCCGCCGAGTCTGATCCTCGAGGCCGACCCGCCGGCGCATACCCGCACCCGTGCGGTGCTCAGCAAGGTGCTGTCGCCGGCGACGATGAAGCGGCTGCGTGACGGCTTCGCGGCGGCGGCGGACGCCAAGATCGATGAACTGCTGGCCCGCGGCGGCAATATCGATGCGATCGCCGACCTCGCCGAAGCCTATCCGCTGTCGGTGTTTCCCGATGCGATGGGCTTGAAGCAGGAGGGGCGCGAGAATCTGCTGCCCTATGCGGGTCTCGTGTTCAACGCGTTCGGGCCGCCGAACGAACTGCGGCAGAGCGCGATCGAACGCTCGGCGCCGCATCAGGCCTATGTGGCCGAGCAGTGCCAGCGGCCGAACCTCGCGCCTGGCGGTTTCGGCGCCTGTATCCACGCCTTCAGCGACACCGGCGAGATCACGCCCGAGGAGGCCCCGCTGCTGGTGCGGTCGCTGCTCTCCGCAGGCCTCGACACCACCGTCAACGGCATCGCGGCGGCGGTGTATTGCCTGGCACGTTTTCCGGACGAGTTCGCGCGGCTGCGCGCCGATCCGTCGCTGGCGCGCAACGCCTTCGAAGAAGCGGTGCGGTTCGAGAGCCCGGTGCAGACCTTCTTCCGCACCACCACACGTGAGGTCGAACTCGCCGGAACCACGATCGGGGAGGGCGAGAAGGTGCTGATGTTCCTCGGCTCCGCCAACCGCGATCCGCGGCGCTGGGACGATCCGGACCGCTACGACATCACGCGCAAAACCTCGGGTCATGTCGGCTTCGGTTCGGGCGTGCACATGTGCGTCGGTCAGCTGGTTGCCCGGCTGGAGGGCGAGGTGGTGCTCGCCGCGCTGGCTCGGAAGGTGGCGGCGATCGAGATCGCGGGGCCTTTGAAGCGCCGCTTCAACAACACGCTGCGCGGGCTGGAAAGCCTGCCGATCCAACTGACGCCTGCCTGAGAGAGCACCATGCCGAGTATCACGTTCATTCTTCCCGATGGCGAACGCCGCACCACCGAGGCTGCGGTCGGCGACACTGCGATGTATGTCGCGCTCAGCCTCGGGCTCGACGGCGTTGTCGCCGAATGCGGCGGCAATGCCGTGTGCGCGACCTGTCACGTCTATGTCGAGCACGGACTCGAGAAGCTGCCTGCTGTCGCGGGCGATGAGGACGATCTGCTCGACGGCACGGCCGCCGAGCGGCTGCCGAACAGCCGGCTGTCGTGCCAGATCAAGCTGTCGTCCGATCTCGATGGCCTGATCTTGCGGATTCCGGATCGTCAGGTCTGAGCAGCGCTACCGTAGGGGGCAATGACCCGCTGCGGCCCACTCAACAAACAATCAAAACACCGAGGGAGAAATCAAATGACACCAACCAAGGGCCTGCTCGGCCTTGCGGCCGCGTGCCTGTTGTGCGGCACTGCCAACGCCGAGATCTCCGGCAATGTCGTGCGTGTCGGCGTGCTCAACGACATTTCCGGCATCTTCCAGGACACCAACGGCATGGGCTCGGTCGAAGCGGCGCGGATGGCGGCCGAAGACTTCGCGGGCGGCGGCAAGAACATCAAGGTCGAGATCGTCTATGCCGATCACCAGAACAAGGCCGATGTCGGCAACGCCATCGCCCGCCGCTGGCTCGACAACGAGGGCGTCGACGCCATCGTCGACGTGCCGAATTCGGCGGTCGGGCTGTCGATCAACACGCTGCTGCGCGGCACCAAGATGACGTTCCTGGCGTCGTCGACGGCGAGCTCCGATCTCACCGGCAAGGCTTGCTCGCCCAACACCATCCAGTGGGTCAACGATACCTGGGCGACCGGCAACACAACCGCCGCGGCAATGATGCAGCGTGGCGGCAAGGACTGGTACTTCATCACGGTGGATTACGCGCTCGGCAAGGGCATTGAAGCCGAAGCCGCCAAGTACATCGAGGCGCATGGCGGCAAGGTGCTCGGCTCCGCCAAGCATCCGCTCGGCACGTCGGACTTCGCCTCGTTCCTGCTGCAGGCGCAATCTTCGAAGGCGGGCGTGATCGGCCTCGCCAATGCCGGCGGCGACACCATCAACAGCGTCAAGCAGGCGGCGGAATTCGGCATTCAGCAGAGCGGGCAGAAGCTGGTCGCGTTCCTATTGTTCATCAACGACATCCACGGCATGGGCCTGAAGGTGGCACAGGGCCTCCAGCTGATGGAAGCGTTCTATTGGGACACGAACGACGACACCCGCGCCTTCGCCAACCGGTTCGCGCAGCGGCCCGGCATGAACGGCAAGATGCCAAGCGGCAACCAGGCCGGCGTCTATGCCTCGACCTTGGCCTATCTCAACGCCGTCGCGGCCACCGGAAGCGACGATGCCAAGGACGTCGTCCCGCAGATGAAGAAATTCAGCGGCAAGGACAGACTGTTCGGCGACGTCACCATCCGTCCGGACGGCCGCGTCGTGCACCCGATGTATCTGTTCGAGGTGAAGAAGCCGGAGGATTCGAAATATCCTTACGACTACTATCGCCTGGTTTCGACGATCGCCGCCGACAAGGCGTTCCGCCCGATCGCGGAAGGCGGGTGTGAGCTGGTGAAGTAGTATGCTCCTAGGCTGAATTCGAGACGCGCGGCATGCCGCCGGCCGTGCCACGCAAAGCCGTCATCCCCGCGAAGGCGGGGATCCAGTATCGCAGGGCAGCTGCTTTTAGCCGCGCGCTAACTGAGCGCGGATGACAGCAGAGCTCTGGGATACTGGGTCGCCCGGACGAGCCGGGCGATGACGTCTGTCTATGTTGAACAGCTGTGCCCTTTATCGAGGTTCGGCCCGCTTCGGGCCGATCTGCCAATAAACGACTGCCACCGCAACGGGCAGTGCGAGCGCGATCCAGGAGATCCAGTCCCACAGCCCGTCGCCGAGCAACGCTGTCGTGAGCCCGAGGGCGGTGATGACGCCGATCGCGAGCGGCGCGGCGAAGATTTGCGCGGTGGTGTGCGAGGCTCTGCGGGGCTTGCTCATGCCGGCCTCGCATCGGTCGATTGGACTTCCGCCGGCTGCGTTGCGGTCCGGCTGCGGGCATGGCCGCCGAAGCGCTGCTTTGCGACCCAGAGATAAAGTCCGGTGATCAGCACGACGATGCAGACGAGGTCGAGCAGACCCCAGACGATCTTGAGTGGTAGGCCACCATAGTCGCCGAAATGCAGTGGCCGCGACATCTGCAGCAGCGTCAAATACCAAGGCATCTGCGGCACCAGCACGGGCACGGTTTGATCGACATCGACCAGCGTCGGGGTGGCGATCAGCGCCGTGAGCGCGGAGTTGCCCTTCATCCAGACCACGAGATGGCGGGGGCTCCCAAAATTCTCCGCGGTTGGCATCGTGATTGAGGAAAGACGCCCCTCCGGCATGGCGGCGCGAACCCGCGCGATCGCCTGATCCAACGAGGACGGCTGGGCCACCGGCGCACCGCGATACGGTGCCAACAGAGGCGGCAGCACCTGGCCGCGCCAGTAGTCGTACATCGGCATCGCCAGCGTATTGATCGCACCTGTGATCCCGACCACGAACAGCCAGACCGTGGTGACGATGCCGAACAGGTTATGCAGGTCGAGCCATTTCAGCCGCCGCGAGCGCTGACGGACGGTGCCGAATTCGAGCCGGCGCATGAACGGTGCGTAGACGACGACGCCGGAGACGATCGACACGACCAGCAAGAGGCCCATCGCGCCGAGGAACAATTCGCCCGGCAGCTCGAGCAGCATGTTCTTGTGGAGCAGCAGGATGATGTCCATCACGCCCTGCTGCGGCCGCTCTTCGCCGAGCACCACCTTGGTGCGGCCGTCCATCACCAGGCGATAGAACTTGCCGCGCATCGGCTTTGGCGTCGGCGACATCGAGACCACGACCGTATCCGGTTGCTCGTCCCGCCAGGTGACGAACAGAACGTGGTCGCCAGGGCGGGCCTGCTGAGCAGCGCGCACAACGTCGTCGACCGGCGCAGCCGGGACGTTGCCCGGCAGGTTCGGCGCGGCGAATTTTTGCTGCGTCAGTTCCTCGATCTCCTCATGGAAGATCAACGGCAGGCCGGTGAGGCACAGCATCAGCATGAACAGCATGCTGATCAGCGAGGTCCAGGTGTGGACCTTGCTCCAGATCCTGAGTGCGCGTGTCCCGGTCACCAGCGATAGCTCGCGGTCGCGGTGATGACCCGCGGGGTGATGTATTGGCAGCCGCCGGTCACCGTGCACTGCGCGTGGTCGTTATTGGCGATGTTCTTGACGTTGAGCGCCAGATTGATGCCCTTCGGCTGGCGATAATGCAGCCCGGCGTCGAACACCGTATAGGCGTCGTTGGTCAGCGTGTTGAGGATGTCCATGTAGGATTCACCAACGTAGCGGACGCCGGCTCCGAAGCCCCAGCCAGCGAGCGGTCCGCTCTGCAGCGTGTAATCGACGAAGCCCGACGCCATGTTGCGCGGGATCTGCACCGGCACCTTGCCGATATCGCCGTTGTTGCTCTGGGTGTTCTTGACGTTCTGCAGCGTGTAA
The DNA here is from genome assembly GCF_039642825.1 of Rhodopseudomonas sp. P1. Lineage (NCBI taxonomy): Bacteria > Pseudomonadati > Pseudomonadota > Alphaproteobacteria > Hyphomicrobiales > Nitrobacteraceae > Rhodopseudomonas > Rhodopseudomonas sp. P1. Next base: position 2,040,268 of record NZ_CP088006.1, read on the forward strand.
GTCGCCAGCAGATTCAGCCCCGGCATCGGTTTGGCGAGCAATTCGAGCTCGAGGCCGCGCGAATTCACCTGGCCGGTTTGGATGCTGTAGTTGAGATGCAGCGGGTCGGCCGTCAGCACGTTGTCCTGGGTCAGGTCGAAGACCGCAGCCGTGAACAAGAGATCTCGGTTCGGCTGGAACTTGATGCCGCCTTCGTACTGCTTGCCCTTGGTTGGCTTGAAGGCATTCGAGCTGAAATCGATGCCGGCTGTGGGCAGGAACGATTCGGAATAGCTGACATAGGGGGCAACGCCGCTGTCGAAGACGTAGGTGAGGCCGGCGCGCTTGGTGAAGGCGGTGTCGTCGTTCGGCTGCGGCACGCCGTTCAGGCGGTTGAGGGTGGTCTGCTGGGCGGCATCGTAGCGGCCGCCGAGCGTCAGGATCCAGTTCTGCAGCTTGATCTGGTCTTGGAGATAGATGCCGGCCTGGTTCAGGTTCTGCTTGTAGCTCTGCAGAAGCGTCGTCGGGATCACGATCTGCTGGCCGTAAACCGGGTTGACCCGGCTGAGCGATGGCGCGGTGCCGCCGAACTGATCGCCGCTGAGTTGGAACGTCTGATAATCGGTGCCGATCAGCACGGTGTGCTGCAGCGGACCGGTCCAGGTCTTGGCGATGACGTGGTTGTCGATGTTGAAGGTGTCGCTGGTCTCCAGCACCTTGCGCGAGACCCGCGGGAACACGGTCTGGGTGTCGAGCGGGGTGCCGGCGAAAGTGATGTAGCGATATTCCAGGTCGACATGGCCGTAACGGGCGCGCGAGCGCACGATCAGATCGTCGCTGAAGCGATGCTCGAACTGATAGCCGATCCGATATTGGCTCTGGTCGAAAGTGTTGTACGACGGATCGCCAAGAAACAGCGGCAGCGCCTTGACGTCGACAATCTTGCCGCCTCGCACGACACCGACCGATACCGGAAATGCGTTGCCGAATACATCGTGCTGATAATCGCTGAGGATCGTCAGCGAGGTGTCGTTGGTGGGACGCCAGGTCACCGCCGGCGCGATATAGGCCCGGTCGTCCTTCACCTTGTCGGAGAATTTCGCGATCTGCGCGTCGGAATCCCGCAGCACGCCGGTGAGGCGATAGAGCAGGGTCTTGTCCTTGTCGATCGGGCCGCCGACGTCGAACGCGCCCTGCACCCGGTCGGCGGTGCCGACGAGGCCGACCACTTCGCCGAACGCCTGATCGGTCGGGCGCTTGCTGATCAGATCGATCAGGCCGCCGGGCGGGCTCTGGCCGTACATCACCGAGCTCGGTCCCTTGACGACGTCGACGCGCTGGACGCCGTAGGGCTCATTGCGGAACACCGAGAAATAGGCCGAGCCGTTGGCGGTGTCGCGCAATCCATCGCGGAAATTGGAGAAGCCGTTGGTTTCGAAGCCGCGGATGCGGGCCTGATCGTAGCGCGGATCGGCGCCGCCGGTCTGCACCGCGACACCGGCGGTGTATTGCAGCGCCTGCGCGACGGTGTCGACGCCGCGCGCGTCGAGATTGTCGCGGCTGATCACCGAAATCGATTGCGGCGTTTCGATCAGCTTGGTGTCGGTCTTGGTGCCGCTGGCACTGACGCTGGGGACGAAGCCCGGCACCGGATCTGTGCCGCGTTCGAACACCGCGCGCTGCGTGGGCTGCACTGGCTGCGGAGCTTGCGCGGCGCGCTGGGCTGAGCGGCGCGACGGGCCCGCGGCGGCGCGATTCCGGTCGCGCGCAGGCTGCGCCTGGCGCCGGCTCGCCTCCGGGGCGGCGACTTCGACGGCGGGCAGCTGGGTCGCCTGCGGTTTGGCATCCTGCGCGGCGGCTTGCGCCGAGGGCCACACCACCGGTGAGATCAGCGCGCTCGTCAGCAGCAGCGCGTTGACCACAGAACTGCGACCGGCATTCACGCCGGCATGACCCAATTTCATCGCTTACCCCCAAATCGAGGGCGCGAAGTAATCGGATACGGCAACGTGTATCAACGCTGCTGCGAAGCTTTTGCGCGAAGCCAGTTTGGAATCTATCAAACGATATCAGGCGCCCGCCTGCGCACGATCCTGATGGGCGAGTATCGCGTTGATTCAGTTGAATTGTGGGCGGCGGGACAGAGATGCGCGTTACCGCACCGTCATTTTTGAATCGTTCAAATCACATGAGGTGATTGGGGATGACTCGGCGATCGGTCGGAGCGTGACAGGTCGTCGCCTCGATGACTTGCCGGCGATTTGCGGGCGCAAACCAGGTTTTGCCGGGTCGCGGAATCCGGATAGTCTGTGGTCCGACCCGAGCTTAGGCGGATCTGGCATGGGGCGGATTGCGACCGGAATTGCGCTGATGCTGGTGGCGGCGATTTGGCAATCGCCGGCGCTGGCCGACAAGCGGGTCGCCTTGGTGATCGGCAATTCCGGCTACCAGAACGTATCGCGGCTCGACAATCCGAAGAACGATGCGGCGCTGATGGCCGAAACGCTGGGGGCGATCGGCTTCACGCTGGTCGGCGGCCGCGCCCAGCTCGATCTCGACAAGCAGGCGCTGGATGGCGCCGTGCAGGCGTTCGGCCGCCAGAGCGAAGGCGCCGACGTGGCGCTGTTCTTTTATGCCGGCCACGGGGTGCAGGTCAGCGGCGCCAATTATCTGGTGCCGGTGAACGCCAATCCGGTGCGCGAGGCCGACGTCGACTTCCAGATGGTCGATGTCAACGTCGTGCTGCGGCAGATGCAGGGAGCGGGGACGCGGCTGAAGATCGTGATCCTCGATGCCTGCCGCAATAACCCGTTCGGCACGCGCGGACTGCGGGCCGCGGAGGGCGGTTTGGCGCAGATGCGGGCGCCGGATGGGACGCTGATCTCCTACGCGACCCAGCCGGGCAGCGTCGCGCTGGACGGTGCCGACGGCCACAGTCCCTATACCAGGGCGCTGTCGAGCACGGTGCGGCGGGCCGGGCTCGACATTTTCCAGACGTTCAATCAGGTCGGCTTGGCGGTGATGCGGGCGACCGCGGGGGCCCAGCAGCCGTGGGTGTCGTCGTCGCCAATCGACGGTACGTTCTACTTCGTCGCGCCGCAGCCAGTGGCGCCGGCCGCGAGCCAGGAGGCGCGGCTGAGCGAGCCGCGCCCGGATCGCGATCGTATGCCGCTCACCGGGGCCGTCGAGCTGCGCGAATTGCGTGAGCGGCTGTATGCGCTGAATTTCGACCCCGACCAGCCCGACCCGAACAATGGGCTGCGCCGCGCAATCGGCCAGTATCAGCAGAAGGCGGCGCTGCCGCAAACCGGGGAGGCGACCGAGGGGCTGCTCGACCGGTTGCGCGAGACGGTCGATCTGCAGCCGTGGGGGTCGATCGTGTACGACCCGGATAAAGAGAAGTGGGGGATCTCCTGGAATCATCGCAGCCGCAAGGCGGCGGTGACCGACGCGCGCGGCAATTGCGGCACCGCCAAGTGCGCAGTCGAACTCAGCTTCTACGGATCGCGCTGCGGCGCTTTCGCGGTGTCGCGCGACTCCTGGGCGCTGCTCGACCGCGAGAGCCTTCAACTCGCCAAGGATGCTGCGCTGAACTCGTGCGCGAAGTCCGGCAAAGGATGTCGCATCGTCGGCTCAGTGTGCGCCGATGGCACCGGCCGCTGACGCTGCAGAACGTTATTGCTTGGATGCCGTCCAGGTCCCGACGCATCCGTCGGAACGCCGGAAGGTGCCGGAGCCGTGACGGCCGGAGAACCTGCCTGACGACGTCCAGCTCACCCCGCCGGCCGCGCCGGCGCCGCTGGTCTGGCCGCTCGCAGAAACCCGGCCCGACGTATATTGCCCGACGAGCCGGCCGCTGCTGATCAGCACCGCTTCGGACGCCGCCCCGCACGGCCGGCCCACGCTGGCGACCAGCCAGGCCCCGTCGAAATTATCGCCGCTGCCGCCAGTGCTGCGTCTTGCGCTGCGCCGTTCGCGCGGCTCGGACCGGCTGGCGCGTGGCGGGCGGGACGGCTCGGCATCGCGTATCGCTTTGCGGGAGCCGGTCACCGCCTTGTCGGTGTTGCCGATGCTGCCACCGGCGCTGCCCGATTGCGCCGCGGCGAGCTGCGGCAGCGCAGCGGCGGGCAGCGTGACCGCGAGCAGCGCAACACCGACGATTGATCTGCTGATGGTGAGGGTCATGCGAGGCATTTTCCGAAACGCAGCGTCAGTGATGAGCGGTCGGCAGTTGGCATCGATCAACACACCCACACGCCGACGAAACGACGCGTGCCAGCTCATCGAGCCCGACGTGCATCAGCTTTGCCGGTGCCGCGGTAGCCGTCAAGAGCACGTTGCGCACCTGCTGTCCCTTCACCGGATCTGCCGCCTGATATCGGCGCCGACCCGGTGACGGCATCTGATAATTGTGTGACGTCAATGACGTTACTCATTGTGCGCCGCTCCATCGATCGCGCCGCGATGGAGCGCGAAGCGTGATTACTTTACAGTAAGCGTGAGCGGTGCTAACCTTCAACTGTAAGTCGTATTTTCCTGCTTGATGAATAGTTATGTCACGCGCGTGAACGTGAAGACGTCGCGTGATGACGTGAGCTGATTGAGGTCGTCCAGCCGATTTGAGAGGGCAGTGGGCATGACCGATTCACCTGTAGGACGTGTGCCGACCGAAACCGTGCCACCGAAGCTTGAGGATGGCATCGCGCTGTGTTTGTCCGGCGGCGGCTACCGCGCGATGGTATTTCACGTCGGGGTGTTGTGGCGACTGCACGAGACCGGCATTCTCAAATCCATCAGCCGGCTTTCGAGCGTGTCAGGCGGCTCGATCACGGCGGGTGTGCTGGCGCTGAAATGGTCGCAACTGAGCTTTGCACCAGGCAGCACCACGACCGAATTCGTGCGTGAGGTGGTGGCGCCGCTGCGCGCCTTTGCCAGCGAGACCATCGACGCCGGATCGATCCTGTGGGGCATCGCGCTGCCCGGCGTGTCGATCGGCGACGAGATCGCCAAGGCTTATGACAGCGGGCTGTTTCACGGCGCCACGCTGCAGGATCTGCCGGATGCACCGCGCTTCGTCATCAACGCCACCAATGTCCAGTCGGGCGTGCTGTGGCGGTTCGCCAAGCCGTTCATGCGCGACTACCGCGTCGGCGAGGTGAAGAATCCGACGGTCACGCTGGCTCAGGCCGTCACCGCATCGTCGGCATTTCCGCCGGTGCTGTCGCCGTTCCAGCTGCGGCTCGATCCGACCAAATTCACGCCGAATTCCGGCGACGATCTGCAGCGCGAGCCGTTCACCAGCCGGGTGTTTCTCACCGACGGCGGGGTGTACGACAATCTCGGGCTGGAGACGGCGTGGAAGCGCTACACCACGATCCTGGTGAGCGATGCCGGCGGTCACATCGCTGCCGAAGAGGAGCCGGCGACGGATTGGGCGCAGCACTCGTATCGCGTACTGAATCTCGTCGACAACCAAGTCCGTGCGCTGCGCAAGCGGCAGCTGATCGACTCCTTCAAGGCGCATGTGCGCGGCGGCGCCTATTGGGGCATCCGCACCGACATCGGCGACTACCAGCTGCCGGACGCGCTGCCGTGCCCGCACATCCGCACCATGCAGCTCGCCGAGATCGCCACCCGCCTGAAGCGGCTCGATGACGTCACCCAGGATCGCCTGATCAACTGGGGCTACGCGGTGTGCGACGCGGCGCTGCGCAAACATGTCGACGATAAGCTGCCGGCGCCGAAGCAGTTTCCGTATCCCCAATCGGGCGTGTGAATCCCGGAGGGCCACGCCGGCCCGGTTGGACGCAGACGCACGGGAAGGTCGCCAGCGGGAGGACAAGCAATGGCGGGGGACATTGGGGCGTCATGGCCGACGGGCGACGACGACCGTCCGATGCAGTTCTCGCTGCCGGGCGAGATCGTCGAGACGATCCTGCTTGGCCCCGCCGACGATCGCCGGGTGCTGCAGGACTCTCCGCTGCTCGGCGATGTCTGGACCGCTTATGCGCTCGATCCCGGCGCGCGCCAGGACGTGCTGATCACGCCGCACTACAAGGCGACCGCCGCCGACGTCGCCAGCATGATCCGGATCGGGCGTTCGATCTGGAATGGCAAGAACGGCGAGAAGGTCAGCCCCTCGACGTTACGGCCGCTTGAATCCGCCAAGATCGCCTATTTGCAGGGGCTGGTCGCCGCGCAGCTGTTTTTCGGCGAGGTGCTGTGCATTTTGGTGCCGCTGACGCAATGGTGGCGGCAGCCGCAGGTTGCCGGCCGGATCGAGAATGTCGCCGACCGCAGAGCTGCGCTGGTCAAGCTGCTGCAGACGCCGCCCGGCGCCACCCGCAAGGCGCGGATCAGCATCGATCCGGAGAACTACTCGTCGCTGGAGCGCTACATCGCGCTGGCGGGATTGATCTTCTGGATCGGCAAGCGCGCCCGCCGCGCCGAGGATCTTCCGCTGCCGGGCAGGGATGGCGAGCCACGCCAGCCGTTGCCGCCGCTGCCTGAGCTGACGGCGGACCAAGCTTTCGCACTCTACGCGCCGTATGCCGAGGAGATCGTCGAACAGGTGTTCGAGGTCTATCCGAAGGTGCAGGAGCATCTGGAGGAGTTGCTCCGCACGAGTGCCGAAGCGGGCGATCTCGATGACGAGGCGCTTGCCGAGGGCTTCATCTTCCAGGTCTCGCTCAATCGGCGAGCCGACACGGCGCTCGACCGCTCGGTGCCGGCGGTGAAGGCGGATGCGGCGCAGTCGCTGTTCCGCGTGATGTGCGACCGGATCGTCTGGGGCGTGATCGACTCCGGCATCGACGGCAGCCACCCGGCGCTGCAGATGATCGACGAGCAGGCGACCACCGATCCCGAGCATCCCGTGTTCATCAGCCGCGTTAAAAAGACCTTCGACTTCACGCGCATCCGCGAGATCGTCACCAGCGAGGTGGACGATGTCGAGCCCGCCGTGCTGGCCGAACTGGCAGCCGGAGCTGGGTTGGACATCGGCTCAGCGAAGGCATGCCTCGAACGGATTTCCGCGGACGCTGAAAATCGGCGGCCGATCAATTGGGCCGACGTTGAAAAGCTGATCACGCTGAAGAACCCAAAGGTGCCGACCAATCCGCACGGCACCCACGTTGCCGGCATCATCGGCGCCGATGGCGATTTCGCCGGCTCAGTTTACAGCGGCATGTGTCCGGACATCCGGCTGTACGATTTCCGGGTGATCGGCAAAACCACCGCCGACACCGAATTTGCCGTGATCGCGGCGCTGCAATACATCCGCTACATCAACGAGCGACATAACTATATCACGGTTCACGGCGTCAATCTCAGCCTGTCGATTCCACATAATGTGCGCAACTACGCCTGCGGGCGAACGCCGGTGTGCAACGAATGCGAACGGCTGGTGGAGAGCGGCGTCGTCGTGGTCGCCGCCGCCGGCAACCGCGGTTACCAGAAGTTCCAGACGGCCGATGGCCCGTTCGAGAACTACGCCGCCTTCAGCATCACCGATCCGGGCAACGGCGAGGGCGTCATCACCGTCGGCTCGACCCACGGCAACTGGCCGCAGACCTACGGCATCAGCTTCTTCTCCAGCCGTGGTCCGACCGGCGATGGCCGGCTGAAGCCGGATTTGGTCGCGCCCGGCGAGCGGGTGCACTCCACCGTGCTGGATCACGGATGGGCGCCGGAATCCGGCACCAGCATGGCGGCGCCGCATGTCAGCGGGGCGGCCGCGATGCTGCTGGCGCGCTATGAAGAACTGATCGGCCAGCCGCGGCGGGTCAAGCAGATCCTCTGCGCCAGCGCCACCGATCTCGGCCGCGAACGAAGTTTTCAGGGCCACGGCATGCTGGATGTGCTGCGCGCCTTCCAGTCGATCTGACGCTGCACAAAGGTGGAGCAGGACGATGTATTTCAGTCTCGACGTGCTGAGGGCAAGGCAGGGCGATTGCCTGATGCTGCATTACGGCACAGCGGAGAGGCCCCGACTGATGCTGATCGACGGCGGTCCCGCGACGGTGTATGCGAAGTACCTGAAGCCGCGGCTGCAGAAACTGCGCGCGGCACGCGAGAAGGCCGAACTGCTCGATACGGCCGACCCGCTGCCGGTCGATGTGGTGCTGGTCAGTCATATCGACGACGACCACATCCACGGTATCCTCGATCTGACCGGCGAGCAGCGCAGTCAGGCCGCCGGCATCCGGCTGGCCGTCACCAGCCTGTGGCACAATAGTTTCGACGACCTGCTATCGACCAAGCCGGATGAACTGGCGAGCGGTTTCGGCACTGCCTCGATCCTCGCCGGGGCGGACACCAACATGTTCGCCGGCGTCGAGATCGGCGAGAGCGAGGAAGAGGCCGCCGCGCAAGCCGTGCTCGCCAGCGTGCCGCAGGGGCGAACGCTGCGCGATGACGCTGCCGATCTCGGCTGGAAGCCGAACCACAAGTTCAAGGGCAAGCTGATCCTGACCGCTCCCGACGCCGCGCCGGTCGACCTCAACGGTGTGACCATCACCGTCGCGGGCCCGCTGCAGGACGAACTGCAGGCGCTGCAGGACATGCACGATCAGTGGCTGAGGCAACGCAAGGCCGACGGCACCCGTCCTACCGCGTCGGCGATGCTCGCAGCTTTTGTCGACAAATCAGTGCCGAACCTGTCGAGCATCGTGCTGCTCGCCGAATGCGGCGGCAAGACCATGTTGCTGACCGGCGATGCGCGAGGCGACAAGATCATCGAGGGGCTGGAAACGTCCGGCAAGCTGGCCGAGAACGAGACGCTGCACGTCGACATCCTCAAGGTGCCGCATCACGGCAGCGACAACAACATGGAGACCTCGTTCTTCGAACGCGTCACTGCCGATCACTACGTGTTCTCCGGCAACGGGGACTACGGCAATCCGGAGCGTGCCACGTTGCAGATGCTACTCGATGCGAGGGGCGTGGCCGACGACTATACGATCCATCTGACCTATCCGATCGACGAGATCGATGCCGGCCGCGAGGCCGATTGGGTCAAGCAGCAGGCCAAGGAAGCGGGCCGGGCGAAGCCGCCGAAGGGTGGTGTGCGGCCGGACTGGTCGGCCGATGAGCAGGGCCTGGCGGCGTTCTTCGCCGATAACCCGGAGTTGGCTGCCAAGGTGAAGATCGTGGCCGACGGCAAACCGCATCTGATCGATCTGCTTGATAAGGTCGCGGTCTGACAGGGCGGCCGGCGCGGCGGACATCCTACCGTCGCTGGGCCGGGATGCTAAGCCGCCTCCGTAAAACTACGGCTGGGACATTCCCGGACTCGGGATTTGCCCAAATAGAACGCACGCAGGAAGTGTGTCACATACTGAACATCCGCGATGCGGTTCGTCGCGGTCCCCTTCCTTGGGGCGTTTCCTCCCTAGACTTGGGCCCGGGCGCCGAATGGCGACCGGGCCTCTTTATTTGTTTTCAAATTGTATCAGCCGCGCACCTGTTCAGGTGCCACGAATTCCGCTACGCCCAGTCAGTAATTTTACGAGGCGAGGCAGCGACGAAATTCCGGCAGCGCACGATGTGTCACCGCCCAGGCCGCATTGTCGACCGCCGCGCCCTGCGACGATAGCTTGGCGATCACCAGGCGGTTCTCCGGATCGACGAACAGATTCTGGCCGTGGATTCCCATCGCGAACATCGTCTTCGGCTGATCGTGAATCACGTACCAGCCGCCGCGATAGCTGAAATTCCGGTACGGGAACAATTTCTGCCACTCGCCCTGCCGCCACGCGTCGCGGTCACCAGCCGTCCATAGATCGTCGATCCATGATGGCGGGACGATGGTGCGGCCGTCGCGGTAGCCGTCGTCGAGCATCATCTGGCCGATACGTGCGAAATCGCGTGCGACCATGCTGAAACCGCCGGTGGTGCGAGCCTGTCCCTGCCGGTCAGTGGTGATCGAGGCGGGCTGTTCGGCGCCGAGCGGCCGCCACAACAGGTCGGAGACCAGCGTCGCAAACCGGGTACCGGTGGCGCGCTCAATCGCCCAGCCGAGCAGATCGGTGTTGGCGGAAACGTAGCGGAACGGCCCGCCATGCGGCTGAGGCTTAATCGAGAGACTACGATAGAACGTCTTCAGATCGGTCGGCGGCAGGTCCCCAGGGACTGGATCCCATCCGGCGGCGGCCGAATAGGCGCGCTGGGCGTCCAGGTCGATCAGAATGCCGGTCCGCATGTCGAGCATCTGGCGCAGCGTCGCGCCCTGATAGGCGGTGCCCGCCACTTCCGGGATCAGCGTCGTCACCTCGGCGTCGAGCTGCAGGTGGCCGCGCTCGCTGAGGATCCCGGCGATCAGCCCGGTGATCGATTTCGACGCCGACATGATGATATGCGGCGTCGTGGCGGTGGTGCCGTTGGCGTAGGTCTCAACCGCGATCCTGCCGTCCTTGAGCACGACCAGCGCGTCGGTCTCGGTGGCGGTGAGGAAGCCGTCGAGGTCGAGCGTTCCGCCGCCTTGGGGCCGGACGCGAAAGTCAGCCAAATCGAGCGGTGCCGCGGGCAGGGACCAGATATCGTCCGGCGCGTTGGCGATCGTCTCGGTCGGAATCAGGGCCTCGATGTTGCGGAACGACCAGCGGCTGAACGGCAGTTCGCGCCAGTTGGCGAGCGTGGCGCCGACTGCGTCCTCCGGCGCGGCGAGATCGGAAGGGGACATATGAACTCCAGGTGGGGACCCGGAGTATGTAGGCGCTCGGCCGCCGATGGTCCATGCTGGCGGCCCGTCTGCTGCCGCTCGCCCAGCTTGACGCCGATTTTATTGTAGATACATTATAATGAGTTGATCGCGATGCGGATTGTCTGGGACGAGCACAAGCGGCTCGTCAATATCGACCGGCATGGGATGAACTTCGCCGATCTCGATGAAGCGTTCTTCGAACGGTCGGCGATCGTTCCAGCAAAGCTCGACCGAATGATCGCGGTCGGAGAATTGTTCGACGGAGTCATCGTCGTTGTATTTCTCAAGCTCGGCACTGAGGGCGTCAGCGTCATCAGTATGCGTCCTGCAAGTCGCAGGGAGGGGAGACTGATCGATGAATAAAAAGCTCTCGAAGACGTTTCAGCCCGGCCGAGGTTACAGCAAGCAGGATTGGGACGATGTTGAAAGTCCGGAACTGACGGCGGAGCAGATCAAAGAGCTTCGCCCATTCGCCGAAGTGTTTCCCGATCTCGCCGCCTCGATCCGCCGCGGGCGCGGACCGAACAAGGCGCCGACCAAGCGGCTGGTGTCGCTGCGGCTGTCGCCCGAGGTGATCGACACCTACAAGGCCGGAGGTCCCGGTTGGCAGTCGCGGATCGACGCCGATCTGCGTCGTATCAACAAGATCAAGTGAACCCGACGTTTCGTCTCCGAGAGAGGCTCTCGGAGACTGCAGTTCGAATCTGTTGTGCTGTCGGCCGACCTCACAGCCCTTGAAACTTGAACGGCTCTGAGGGTTTGAAGCGATCGTGCACTTCGCCTGAGAAGATGTTGCTTTGGCCGGGGCCGAGGTCGAGCTTCTTCACGACACCCTTGTCCGCGGCGAACTCGATCTTGGTGAGATCGACCCAGAATACGTTCGGCGTCAGCGCGGACTCAAAGAAGTACAGTTTGCGCTTGTGGTCGGCGACACTGCGCCAGCGGGTCGAGGAGATGTTCGGTTGGTCGGGCGTCGAGATGCCGAACGGCACCGACGCATTGCGGATCACGCTGAAAGCGGCGGCGATCGATTCCACCGGATCGGGCGTTTTCGGAATCGCCCCGACATAGAACGATGCCCGCGCGAAGCGGTCGGCGGCGCGATTGGTGCCGGGCAGCATCACCGTGCCGCCGATCTGCTGCCAGTACGAATAGAGCGTGAGCTGCTGATCGAAGGTCGGTGAATTCGTCATCACCTGATATTGCCGGCCGTGATGGATCACCTGCTTGCCGTCGATGTATTCGATGATGGCGCTGTCACCGGAGGCGTCCGACAGCGCCAGGTGCACCGTGGCAAGGCGCTGCTCACCTGGCATCTTGTCGGTGACGACCGTGAACGGTTCCTTCGCCAGCGCCTCGACCGCTTCGGTGACGGTGGCGAAATTGTCGAGCGCATATTGAGGCCACAGCGACAGCGCCAGCCCCGGCTTGGAGCCGTCAAACGGCGGATATTGCGATTCCGCCAGCCACAGCACGTTTGCGACCAGCCCCGCCTCGTTGATGCCGTCCGAAGTTGCAACATCGTAGGCGGACGCGATCACGCTGCCGTAGCGTGCGGTCCATTGGGCCGAATTCGGGCCGGCCTCGCCGGATCGCTTGATGCCGCGGGGGAAGATCCAGAGATTGGTGCCGATGTCACGGGCCCAATCCATCGATCGCGCCGTGATCACCTGATTGTCGGCGCCGAGATAGACCAGGCGCGTGCAGGCGTCGGCGACCGGCGGCAATAACAATCCCGCGATGGCAGCTGCGCCGGCGCAGGTGGCGAGGAGACGTCGCTTGAACCCGATCATGCCTGACTCCAATCCCCACTAAGCGGGGGCGTATTTTGCCATGCGGAACATTCCGCCAGTCGCTGATCATATCCCGAGTCCACGGAGCAGCAGCGGTACGCGGTGCACCCATGCGCTGACGTTGCTGTCGTTCCAGCAGGGGATGCATTAGTAGGATATATTAGCGATTTCCCCCGCATTGTGTCAGCTGACGAGATTCCGCGCCCGCATGAGCATGTCCGAACGCCAGAGCCGTCAACCTGCGGGCCCGCCCCACCATCTGCTGTCCGACGAAGCCGCCGCAGAGCTCTCCAGCATTCCGACCGAAGTGATCAATCTCGGCGACGCGCCGCCGTTGGCGCCGGCCGGTGCGCTGACGCAGGGGGAAGTTCGCGCAATCTTGTTGAGCCTGCTGCTGGCGATGTTTCTCGCAGCGCTCGACCAGACGATCGTCGCCACTGCGCTGCCGACGATCGGGCGTCAGTTCGGCGATGTCGAAAACCTGTCCTGGGTGATCACAGCCTATCTGCTGTCATCGACAGCGGTGGCGCCGGTGTTCGGCAGCCTCGCCGACATCTATGGCCGTCGCATGATGATCATCGTCTCGCTCAGCCTGTTCGTCGCCGGCTCAGTGATGTGCGCGCTGGCGCCGAGTCTGCTCGTCCTGATCCTTGGCCGTGCGCTGCAAGGCCTGGGGGGCGGCGGCATCATGCCGATCGTGCAGACAGTGATCTCCGATGTCGTCAGTCCGCGCGAGCGCGGTCAGTATCAGGCGTATTTCTCCGGCGTGTGGGTGTCGGCCGGGATCGGCGGCCCGATCCTCGGCGGCTTCTTCGCCGAGCATCTGCACTGGTCGATGATCTTCTGGATCAACCTGCCGCTCGCAATCGGCGCGCTGGCGCTCCTGCTGCCGAAGATGGCGAAGATCCCGGTGTATCACCGCCGCCGGAAGGTGGATTGGCTCGGCGGCATGCTGCTGATGGCCGCTGCGATGGCGGTGATGCTGGTGCTGACCTGGGGCGGCAACCGCTTCTCCTGGCTGTCGCCGACCATCCTGGCGCTGTCGGGCGCGGCTGTGTTGCTGGCGGTGAGCTTCGTCTGGCACGCGCTACGGGCGCGTGAGCCATTCCTGCCGCTGCAATTGATGAGCGGGACGGTGGTGCCGTGGGCGATGGCAGGCGGCGCGTTCACCATGGGGGCGATGATCGCGCTCACCGTGCACATGCCGTTGTACTACGAGGCGGTGTACCATCTGACCGCCAGCCAATCCGGCCTCGCGCTGATTCCGATCGCGGCGATCTCGGTGTTCGGCGCGGCGTTCACCGGCCGAGCGATGGTGCATGTCGAGCGCTACAAGCGGATCGCGATCACCGGTACTGGTTTTGCGGCGTTGATGGCCGCGGCGATCGCTGTGCTGACGCCGCTGCCGCTGTGGCTTTTTTTGGCGCTGCTGTCGCTGTGTTCGCTCGGCCTCGGGACGGTGTTTCCGGTCAGCGTGGTGTCGATTCAGAACGCGGTGCCTCGGCCGCAGATCGGCACCGCGACCGGCGCGATGAACTTCTTCCGGGCGCTGATGGCCTCGTTCACGGTGGCCGGATTCACGGCGATCCTGCTGATCGCGCTCGGCGGCGACGTGCAGCTTGGCGGCGCCGAGCATCGCCATGTCGTCGGCAGCGTCGGGTCCGCCGAGATGATCGCGGCGTTCCGCTGGGTGTTCGGCGCGGCGGCGCTGATGCTGACGGCCTCGGCACTGTGCATCGTCGTGATGGAAGAGCGCAAGCTGGCCGGACCCGAACCGACGCTCGCGCTTTCGGAGTAGGCGTCGACGGTCGGATTTGCCGATACCCCGCAATCGAAAATTGAGTACTCTGCCGCACAATGGCCGTAAGCTCGGCGCAGGGCGTGAGCCGGCGCCGCGCCGGCGCGAGAAGCGGGTGACGGGATGGCATCCCCGGACGGCAGTGGCAGCGACAGTTTCCGCAAGCGGCGGCGCCGCAATCGCGAGCGTTTTGTGCTGGCGGCGGTGCTGACATTCATTCTGGTCGCGGTCGGCGTGCTCGCCTTGGTGTTCTACGAGTTGCGGCCCGTCAGCCTGAAGATTGCGGTAGGGCCGGGCGGCGGCGACGATCTGAAGCTGGTGCAGGCGCTGGCGCAGAGTTTTGCGCGGGATCGGGCGGCGGTGCGGCTGGTGCCGTTGGTGACCGGTGGCGCGACGCCGAGCATCGAGGCGTTTCGCGACCATAAGGCGGACCTTGCGGTGACACGCGCCGACCTCGACTTGCCTGCCGACGCGCAGGCGGTGGCGGTGCTGCGCAAGAACGTGGTGGTGCTGTGGGCGCCGTCGTCGGCCGGCAAGGGCAAGAAGTCGGTCAAGACGATTGCCGATCTCGCCGGCCGCCGGGTCGGCGTGATCGGGCGGACGCCGGCCAATGTCAAACTGTTCGACATCATTCTGGCCGAGTCCGGCGTCGCGCCCGACAAGGTCCAGAAGGAGCAGTTCGCCACCGGCCAGCTCGCCGAGATGGCGCGCGATCCCGCGCTCGATGCGTTCCTGGCGGTCGGGCCGCTCGACAGCAAGATCACCGGCGAAGCGATCGCCGCGACCGCGAAGGCGCGGGGCGAGCCGCGGTTCCTGCCGGTCGATGTCGGTGACGCCATCGCCAAGAAGTACCCGATCTACGACTCCGAAGAGATTCCCGGCAGCATCTTCTCGACCCAGCCGGCGCGGCCCGAGGACAAGGTCGACACCGTCAGCGTCAACCACCTGATTATCGCGCGGCAATCGCTGTCCTCCGTCACGGTGACCAAGCTGACCCGGCAGATCTTCGCCGCCCGGCAGCAGATCGCCCGTGAGATGCCGCTCGCCGGCAAGATCGAAGCGCCGGACACCGAGAAGGACGCGGCGCTGCCGGCCCACCCCGGCGCCGCCGCGTTCATCGACGGCACCGACCGCACCTTCATGGAGCGCAACAGCGACTACATCTGGGGCTTGGTGCTGCTGCTGTCCGGCCTCGGCTCGGCCGGTGCCTGGTTCCGCAGTTATTTGACCCGCGACGAGCGCGAAGCCGGCGCCAAGATGCGCGACCGTGCGCTGGCGATGGTCGCCAAGGCCCGGAAAGCGGAGTCACTTGAGGCGCTCGACGCCTTGCAGCACGAGATCGACAAGATCCTGCGCGACACGCTGGATTGTTACGACGACGGCGCGATCGAGGATCTTGAGCCGTTCAGCCTGGTGCTGGAGCAGTTCCACCACGCGGTGCTCGACCGCCGCGCCGCACTGAGTGCATCCGGCCCCGGCCTGGTTCCCGCTGATGCGGCGGCGCTGCCGGCCGCCCGGGCCTGATCGCTCGCAGTAGCGGGATGCCGTCAAGATTCCTGTAACTTGTCACCTCTACGGTTCCAGCCGGCTCCGGAAGAACCCGGGCGATGTGGTCGCGAACCCAGGAGAGTGCCGTGCGACGTCTGATTTCCCGCTTCTGGGCTGACACGCGCGGCGCCACTGCGATCGAATATGCCATGATCGCAGCGGGCCTCAGCATCGTGATCGTCGGCGTGGTGACGACGCTCGGCAACAGTCTGGCGGGTAAGTACACCTCGGTCAGCGAGGCGATGAAGTAACTCTCAGTCTCCGCCCCGTTTGGTCGGCGGGATGTTGGGGGCCGCCGGCCGTCCAATTTTCGAGTGTCGGTCTGCGTCAGCCCAATCAGGCTTCGCTGAAGCGGGGGCGGGCGCGTGAGCTGTCAGCAAGCTTCATTACGCTTGCCGAAGGCGTCTATCCTTACCGAATGCTTAACCTCACGCGCCGGGAACTCCGGTGCCTCGTCGGACGCCGCGATGGTTAACCGCTTCTTCGGCGTTCGCGGCTAACCGTTTGGGTTCGTCGTCCGACAGCCAACCGAAGGTCTGAAGCATGCGGCTCGCCGGCACATCGGCCTTAGGCGATGCACGATCCGGAACGGGATCTTGGTCCGCCGCCGATCCGTCGGGCGAACCGCTGGCCCGGATTCTCCTGACCTTTGCCGTCGCGCTCGGGGCGACTGCATTCTCGCCGCTGCTGCATATCGCCAGTCCGGTTCTCGCTATTGCGGTCGAG
Organism: Rhodopseudomonas sp. P1; assembly: GCF_039642825.1. NCBI lineage: Bacteria > Pseudomonadati > Pseudomonadota > Alphaproteobacteria > Hyphomicrobiales > Nitrobacteraceae > Rhodopseudomonas > Rhodopseudomonas sp. P1. The sequence continues at coordinate 2,056,814 of NZ_CP088006.1, forward strand.
ACGCTGATCGCGGTTGCGATCGCTCTGCTGATGCCTGCGCAGGGGCCGGTGATCGCGATCTTCGTGCTGGTGTTCCAGAACGTCTTCGTCTCGCTGTATTCGTCGCTGCTGACGGACCCGTCCGAGCTCGAGATTCTGAAAGGCTATAACTTTCTGATCTGCGCGGTGATGTGGCTGGTCGCGTTCGTGCAGTCGATCCTGTCACGGCGATCGCCCGGTCTGAACCGCATGCTGCTGGCGAGCACCGCCGTGCTGGCGGTGATGGGGATCTACTTCGTGATCGGCCTCGGCCGTGAGCCGAAGGCATCGGCGATCTATCTCCGCAACATCGGGCTGCCGCTGCTGCTGTTCCAGCTCGCGCTGCTAGCGGCCGCGAACCATCGGATTCGGGTGACGCCCTATCTCGTCATCATCGCGGTGATGATCCTGATCTGCGGCGCCGTCGAATTCCTGTTCCGCGATACCTGGCTCGCTCTCACCAATGGGCACGCCTATTGGCGGCTCGAAGAGATCAAGGCGGCGAAATCCGGCGTTTGGGAGCGCGAGATGCGCACCACCGGAAAGGTGATCGTCGGTATCAAGGATCTGTTCGTCGTCGACTTCTTCAACACCTCGCTGCTCAGCGGTCTCGGCCTCGGCCAGATGCTGCGGCTGTACGGACCGAATATCAGCCCGGTCAGCTTCGCTTACGGAATCGGGTTCTTCTCGCTGTTCCTGTTCGCGATTGGGCGTGCCGGTCTCGGCGCATTGGCATTCGTGTTGATGCTGCTCTGCGGCGTCAAAGGCGCGGCGATCATGGTGCTGTTCGTCGGCGCCGCCTGGATCGGCACTGTCGTGATCGGCCCGGTGCTGGTGCTGCTCGGCGCCATCGGCGTGCTGGCGCTCTATGCCGTCTTGGTGATCCACAGCGGCCTCAAGATCGGCGATTATCACGTCATCGGCCTGATGGGCGGATGGAACGGATTTCTGGCGGCGCCGCTGGGGCGCGGGCTGGGATCCGGCGGCAACCTCACTGAAGGATTCTCAGGCATCAACTGGCAGGCCGCGCAACAGGCCGGCGCGGTCGAAGGCGCCGCCGAAAGCTCGGTCGGCGTGCTGCTGTATCAGATGGGCGTGGCGGCTCTGGTTCCGCTCGGCTTCTACGCCGTCGTGGCGTGGTGGTGTTGGCGGCTCTACGCTCGTTCCGGCATCCTGCTGCTCGGCATGGCTGCATTCGGCATCTTGGTGGTGCTGACCAACGGCCTGTTCCAGGAAGAGGCGCTGTTCGCTCCGCCGGCGATGGGCTTCATGATGCTGCTGGCCGGGCTATTGCTCGGCAGCCAGATCCGCCAGGAGCAAATGCCGGGATCATCGGTGTTAAGAAAATAATCCTTGACAGCGTCACGCTGCCCCGGTAGCTTCCGGCCATGCTCCACAATTGGGTTCTGACGGCCCCGCTGAAAACGTTTCGGCGGACAGGCGACCGCGATGGTCGTGGCCTCGAACGCGGCCATTGCGGCGGCACTCACCGCAGCTGAGCCGCGCGATCGAAGTTCCCGCGTCGCCATTTGCCAGCCGAACATCTCGGAACAGGATTTTCGATCGTGCGTTGGCGCATCGATAGCAATGTCGATTAGCGCTCAACAACGAGGAGGGGTCATGGCGACTCGTGATGAAGGTCGAATCATCGAAAATCCGGTCGAGGCCCGACAAGGCGAACGTGGCCCCTCGGTGCTGGCTCTGCTGACAATCAGCACGGGCTTGGCCGTGCTGGTGTTGGGCGTGATCTGGTTTGTGTGGTTCAGGGTGTAGCAGCGGGATTTCTGCTCAGCACCCTGGTCACATCGACCACGAAGCGTCGAACAAGCGCCGAGCAAGTCTCGGCGCTTCGCTTTTGGGGGGCGACCCGACAGGGCCGGGTCTTTGCGTTGTGGCGACCGGAAGTGCCACAACGTCCTATCAACTCGGCACATCTCGCGCTCACAGCGCCATTCAATTCAATTCCCTCAAACGTATCTGAGCGCTGAAGTGCGAGGCCCTTTGTCTCGCGCTCAATGGCTGCTGAAGCGAGGACGCAAGCGATGTTCGATCGGCTCAAGGCCTTTCTCGCTCCTCCGGAGATCAAGACCTCGCGCACCGCGACGCTGCTGGCGTTTGAGCGCAGCGGTGTGGCGCGGTTCACGCCGCGCGACTACGCCGGGCTGGCGCGCGAAGGTTATGTGCGCAATGCGATCGTGCATCGCTGCGTCAGGCTGGTGGCGGAGAATGCCGCCGCCTGCGTGTTCGGCGTATTCGACGGCGCGCAGGAGAAGGAGGCGCATCCGCTCGCCGCCTTGTTAGCGCGCCCCAATCCTCGCCAGGACGGCACTGCGCTGCTGGAGACGCTGTACGCGCATCTTCTGCTCGCCGGCAATGCCTATATCGAGACCGTGACGCTCGGTGAGGCGGTGCACGAACTCTACGCGCTGCGGCCCGATCGCATCAAACTGATCCCCGGCGCCGATGGCTGGGCGGAGGCGTATGATTACAGCGTCGCCGGCCGCACCGTGCGGTTCGATCAGCATGCCGCGCCGGTTCCGCCGATCCTGCATCTGACGTTTTTCCATCCGCTCGATGATCATTACGGCCTGGCGCCGCTCGAAGCCGCCGCGGTCGCGGTCGACACCCACAACGCGGCGGCGCGCTGGAACAAGGCGCTGCTCGACAATTCCGCGCGGCCGTCGGGCGCGCTGGTGTACGCCGGCCCGGAAGGCGCCGTGCTCAGCGAGAACCAGTTCGAGCGGCTGAAGCGCGAATTGGAGCTCACCTACGAAGGCGCCGCCAATGCCGGCCGGCCGCTGCTGCTCGAAGGCGGACTGGAATGGAAGGCGATGGCGCTGACGCCGAAGGACATGGACTTTCTCGAGGCCAAGCACGCCGCCGCGCGCGAGATCGCGCTGGCGTTCGGCGTGCCGCCGATGCTGCTCGGCATTCCCGGCGACAACACATTCTCGAACTACCAGGAAGCCAACCGCAGCTTCGTGCGCCAGACCGTGCTGCCGCTGGCGACGCGCGTCGGCAATGCGCTGGCGCAGTGGCTGTCGCCGCAATTCGGAGACGGCGTGCGCCTGGTGATCGATACCGACCGGATCGACGCGCTGTCACCCGACCGCACCGCGCTGTGGGACCGCGTCACCCGCGCACCGTTCCTCACCCTGAACGAAAAGCGCGAAGCGGTCGGCTATGCGCCGATCGACGGCGGGGACCGGTTGGGGTGAGCCACTCGGGCCACGGAGCGTGCCGATGTCCGATCTGATCAAGATGTTCTCCGAGCGCGGGGACCTCGCTCATGTGGCGCTGTTGCTGTGGGCGATCGGGGCCAGTTTCGGGCTGTGGTTTGTACTTCGCGAGTGGGCGGCGGCGGTGCGGCGGTTTGATGATTTCGTCCACGCGCTCGATCTGTTCAACCGCCGCGCGCGGCGCCGGGCGCACGACGAGGAGTAGGGCGATGCAGCGGCTGTCCAGCGTGCTCAGCCGGGTCCGCGCCGAGACCAAGTCGGCGCGCGATCCGCAGGCGATCTTCCGTGAATTCCTGGCGCATCTGTCCGGCGCGCTGCGCAAGCCGGCGCCGCGGCGTGCTGCGCCCAAGCCGCCGCGCAAGCGGTCGGCCAAGCGCGCGAAGTAACCACCGCGCACCCCGCGGCGACTCCGCCGCACACGCCACCTCTCACCACCGCCATCCGCACTCACGCGTATCTTGCGAGGCCGCTCATGCTTGCCCCGTTGCCTGCGCTCGCCCCGTCCCCTTCGCCTGCGCCGCTGCCGGCGCGGCTGTCGCTCGCCGAGGACGGCAGCATCGACGGCTATGCCAGCCTGTTCGGCGAGATCGACCAGGCCCGCGACATGGTGATGCCCGGCGCTTTCACCCAGACGCTGAAGCAGCGCGGCTTGCGAAAAATCCCGATGCTGTTCCAGCACGATCCCGCCGAGCCGGTCGGCGTCTGGCTGGAGCTGGCCGAAGATCTGCGCGGCCTGCGCGCCCGCGGCCGGCTGATCCCGGATGTGGCGCGCGGCCGTGAACTGCTGGCGCTACTCCGCGCCGGCGCGATCGATGGGCTGTCGATCGGCTATCGCACCGTGCGCGGCCAGATCGATCCGAGGACGCGGGTGCGGCGGCTGTACCAGGTCGATCTCTGGGAGATCTCGATCGTCACCTTTCCGCTGCTCAACGGCGCGCGCATCGCCACCGTCAAGCAGACGCCGCGGCCCTCGCCGCAGCGCGCCGCGGCGGAGGCGGCCTGGCGCCGCGTCCACGACGCAACGACCCATTCGGACGATGCCGCGGAGGCACCGGCATCGCCGACCCGGCGCGGGAGGATCGCGGCGACGCTGTCCACCCGCGCCGGCCGCAAACAGGCGCTGGCGAGTATCAGCCGGCGCAGCTGAGCCGCGCGCAGGGCCCGACTACTGATCCGTCGACCAATTACGACCGCCGTGCCTTGCCCCTCACCCCAGCCCTCTCCCCGCAACAAGGCGGGGAGAGGGGGACGGCTGCGGCGCGGGGCGGCGCTTCCGATCGCAACACACACTTCATCCCCCACGAAGGACAGCCGATGACCACGTTCGACCACGCTCCCGAGACCAAGGCCGGCTTTGCCGGCGACGATGCGCAGCAGGTGTTTGATGCCTTGATGCGCGCGTTCGAGGACTACAAGGCCGAGAACGACGCGCGGCTGAAGGCGATCGAGACCGGCAAGGGCGACGTGCTGGCCGAGGAGAAGCTGGCGCGGATCGACGCCGCGCTGGATCATCAGCAGCGCCGGCTCGACGAACTCGCGCTGAAGGCGGCGCGGCCGCAGCTTGCGGCGGAGCGGCCGCAGCCGGCCGCCGATCAGCGCGAGCACAAGAGCGCGTTCGAGGTCTATGTGCGCACCGGCGAGGCCGCCAGCCTGCGCCGGCTGGAGACCAAGGCGCTGTCGGCGGGCTCGGCGCCCGACGGCGGCTATCTGGTGCCGACCGAGCTCGAGCAGTCGATCAGTTCGCGGCTCGCCGCGATCTCGCCGATCCGCTCGCTGTCGACCGTGCGCGAGATCTCCGGCGGGGTGTACAAGAAGCCGTTCGTCACCGCCGGGCCTGCGACCGGCTGGGTCGGCGAGGGCGACGCCCGGCCGCAGACCACTGCGCCGTCGCTGGATGCGCTGTCGTTTCCGGCGATGGAGCTGTACGCGATGCCGGCCGCGACCGCGACGCTGCTCGACGACTCTGCAGTGAACATCGACGACTGGCTGGCGGGCGAGATCGACCAGGCGTTCGCCGAGCAGGAGGGCATCGCCTTCGTGTCCGGCGACGGCGTCAGTAAGCCGAAGGGCTTCCTCAGCGTGCCGACCGCGGCCAACAGCGCCTGGAGCTGGGGCAAGCTCGGCACCATCTCGACCGGCGCCGCCGGCGCGTTCGCCGCCACCGCGCCCGGCGACGTGCTGATCGACGTGATCTACGCGCTGCGGCCGGGCTATCGCCAGAACGCCAGCTTCGTGATGAACCGGCGGACGCAAGCCGCGATCCGCAAGTTCAAGGATTCCTCCGGCGCCTATCTGTGGCAGCCGCCGGTCACCGCCGGCGGCCGCGCCAGCCTCGCCGGCTTCCCGCTGGCGGATGCCGAGGACATGCCGGACATCGCGGCCAATTCGCTGTCGATCGCGTTCGGCGATTTCCGCCGCGGCTATCTGATCGTCGATCGCCAGGGCGTGCGCGTGCTGCGCGATCCGTATTCGTCGAAGCCCTACGTGCTGTTCTACACCACCAAGCGCGTCGGCGGCGGCGTCCAGGATTTCGACGCCATCAAGCTGGTGAAGTTCGCGGCGAGCTGAGGCGCAGCGCCGGTTCTCCCTCTCCCGCCTGCGGGAGAGGGCCGGGGTGAGGGCGACCCACGCACGGCGCTGGCAGGGGACGGTTGGGTTGATGGGCTGTGCCATAACCGGCCGAGCCGCCAGCCCGGAGCTGTAGCCCAGCGAAGCACATCCGAGTAAGGCCTTCGTCCCTGCCTCTTTCCGTGGAGATTATGCAGGCTCCGACAAGTTTAGTCGGTCGACTTGCCGGACGGGTCCGGCAGAAATGCATCGCGAGCTTGCGCGCGGGCCTTCCAACGAAAGTCAAGCCAAAAGGCTATATGGTGGCCTTTACAACCAGATGTAGTCAGATACTGTCTCCCGTAATGGTTGAGCTGCGTCGGCGGGGGGCACTGTGAGTTGGAATTTTAATCGCCACGGATACTTGGAGCCCGGATTACACGTGTTGGATATCTCAGAAATTGATGGGCACTTCGTGGCAAGCTTTCCTCACTCGACTACGAGGAAAACCATTCTCGACGGCTATCAAAATCATTCGAAGGACCTCTTGGCAGTTCTCGGTGAATGCGAAGAATATCTAGACGGAAGCTTTGTTACGTCAAAGAATGATCCAGGCGACATCGATTTCGTGGTGCTTGCCGATCCCGATAAAATCGATGCTCTCGCTCCGGATAAAAAACTCAAGCTAAAGGCGCTTGTTTCCGGGCCGCTCACCAAGACGGCGTATTCATGTGACGCGTATTTTTGTCCGGTTTACCCGGTCGGACATGCTCTCCATGATATGGCACGTCAGCAGCGCAAATACTGGCTTGGAGAGTTCGGATACGATCGGCTTGATGTCCCTAAGGGAATCGTGCACGTCACTTTAAGTTCAGCGAAGACAACTGCGACATGAATCTTTGGGAACAAATTGATCCTGAGGAAGCGGAAGCACGCATGCGTGGTTTGCAGCGTCGACTTGCTGACTTGGACGATGCCCTCAAAGCTGCGCAGTACATCAGGGCCCAAAATCCAGAGAGTTTTTCTGCCGAGCTCAGCCTCGACAGCTTGACTCATATGCAAAGGCGGCTCGAAGAGGAGCGCATCCAGCTTGTCCAATTCAGAACAAGGGAGCGCTTGGAAGTCGCCTTGAGTGGCAGCTCCTTCAGGGATCACACTGCAAGTGTTGGCGAGCTTGGATTTTTTCTGATTCGCTTGCAAAAACTCTTCACTAGCATAGCTCAAGCTATTACCACTGGGCCCACCAGAAGAGGGCCATTTTCTCAGGAGGTTGTTAGTTCGACTGCTTTGCGTTTCGCCGATGTGTTTCCCTCGTCTTTCGGAATGGAGATTTTCGTTCGGCCGCGATTCGATGTTTTTGGGGAGAGTACGGCTTCATCTTCCCTTCAAACCCTGTTTTCGCTGTTGATTGCTACTAAGCATGAAAATGAAATCTCGCGTCTGTCTGGTGAGCTTGGCCCGCGTGCGGTCGGCCATTTGCGGCATGTGCTCGACGATCTGGCTCGTTCGAATTCTGGGTTCTCGCTGAAGTGGACCGATATGTCGGGAACTCAATTTGCTTGGTCTGCTGACAACGATCAGATCTATTCGCTTCGCCAAACAGTTTCAAAATTTAGAACTCGGCGCAGTACATTGATCACAATACCAGCTGTGCTACTTGGTGCCAGCCTGCTGCGCGATCGGTTTGAATTGTACGATGTCAATCGCGCTCTGATCGAAGGCAAATTGGCGCGCGATGTGAAGCCACACCTCCGGGAGTACTTTGGTCGTCAGTGCTCTGCTACGCTCGATAAGGTTGAAATTGACGAAACGGTCACGGGCGATGTTCGCACGTTCTACACTCTGGTCGGTATAGCTCCGCTCGATAAACCGCCAAACTGAGTGCTTGCCGCACCGTTGCTGTGGTGCAAGATGGTGGGCTGTCCGTCCCTGGCGAAAAGATATCTTAAGGGTCTTATTCCGAGCTGGTAGAATGCATATATGTCTATGGTCGTTCCCTCCGCGCCGATAGTCGGGATGGCGTCTAAACAGAGGTGAGCAGATGACATTGAAGACCTACGCAGCTAGCGACGTTGCTAAGTTCATTCTCTCTATGGCTAATCCCGAAGAGAATGACTTCTCCAATTTAAAGTTGCAGAAGCTTTGTTATTACGCGCAGGGGCTTGCTACGAGCATGCGGGGCGTCCCTTTATTTAAGGAGCGAATCGCCGCTTGGGATCATGGCCCTGTAGTCGAGGCGCTCTATCACCAATACAAGATGCACAAGGCGGACCCGATTCCACCTGTGGAGGGCTTTGATCCGTCCATTTTTGACGGAGCAGATCAGAAGGCGATCGCCGATATCGTCGAACATTTCGGGCAGTACTCAGCTTGGGGGTTGCGCGGAATGACTCATAACGAACCGCCTTGGGCAAATGCTTATAACCAAGCGCCCGGCACTGAAATTTCCGTTGAATCGATGGTCGATTATTTCCGGCCAATGGTAGATGATGAATATGTGAAGCGCATTTATGGGCAAGTTCAAGGGGCCAAATAAGGCTGAGTTTCTTCGCGGCGGTACCGTGCCGCATTCGTTGCAAAGTGATGATGACCGTCCTCCCGCATTCTCGTTTGAGAAGATGCAGGATGGGTCAGGAAACTCTTTCAATTGCTGTCAAGATGAAGATCGGCTGGCGCTCGCTAAGCGGATCTTCATGCTTAGTCGTATGCCTTGGAAGCAGATTAGACAGGCTCCATCTAGCGGGTTGGGTTCAGAGCAAATTCCACGAAAGCGGATTAAGAGACCCATTCCAACTTCGGTGACGGAGGACGTTGATTCGTTTTCGTCGCTCCATTTTTCCGGCAAGAAAAGATTTGTCGGATACCGCGTTGGACAGATATTTCACATTCTTTGGGTAGATCACTCATTCGAAGTTTATGATCATGGAAGTTGATCGCGGGGCCGTCCCTTATGAGGAGTTTGGGCCAATCATGATCCCATTCGACGAATAAATTCCGATTAGAGAAGGGGGCTGTCGTGCCGCTCTCTGGTGCCGAGAAGTCGTTCCAGGAGCGCCAGCTGGGGGCGGCATCGCCAATCCCCGGACGCATCGCGCGTCCTGCGACACGTCCTTTTCAGCGCTGGATGAGTGCGCACCACGAGTTAGCCTGAAACACTTTGTCGGGCTACCCGCCGTCCTCCTTGCAGAACGCAAGGTAGTCCTCGATAGAGCCGGCGAGAGCCTTCTTCAGTTCAGCGACGGATTTGCCCTGAAAGGTGATGACGTCCCGCGTGCCGGCGACCTCGCCGTGGAAAATCCCGGCGTCGGGGTCGTATTCGACCGTGGCGGTATAGCCCTTGTAGGTCATCGCGGTCATGGCTGGCGCCGAGTCCGTGCGCGCCGCTGCGGTCGCCTCGGTGGCGGTGCGGCTGGCAGCAAGCATGGCAGCGCTTTCAGGCTGCCGCAACTGGTACGCTCACTACTCCGCTGGCCGGCGCCGCAAGGCGTGGATGCCCGGCACAAGGCCGGGCATGACGGTGGAGCCGTTGATCGCCGAAATGCATGGCGGCCTGCTCGGCGGTGCGGGCCGAGGTCCGCCCGATAGGGAGCTCTCTCATGACCGACAATCCTCCGCCGCCCCGCTATTTGCCGCGCGGGCTGACGCCCGAGGCGGTCGCGGAGCTGAAGCGGCTGTACGAAAAGACCGACGAGCCGCTGACGGAGGTGGCGGCGCAGTTCGAGATCTGTCGGCACACGCTGCGCAAGGTGGCGGAGGCCGAGGGCTGGACGCCGCGGTTGGAGCGCCCCCGGGTCGGGCCGCGGCCGCCGCTGCCGGTCCGCCAGGCGCGCGGGTTTTCGCAGCAGGCGCTCGACGATCTGCGGCGGCGTTACGTCGAGACCGAAGAGCCGGTGCAGCGCATCGCCGAGGACTACCACATTCATCGCAACACGCTGGAGCGGCTGGCGATGCAGGAGGGGTGGCCGCGCCGCAAGGATCGGCCGCCGCGCGACATGCCGGTGTTGCTGCAGATCAATCGCGAAGCGACCGCGGCGCTGCAGCAGGCCCGCGCGATCGCCGCCGGCGCGCCGCTGCCGGGGGTGCCGCCGCCCGCGGTGGACACGAAGGCCGTGGGCGACACGGACGCCGCGTCGCCTGTGCTCGAGGCCGGGTCGGCGGCCGAGGCCGTGACCGAGGCATCGGCCGCAACGCCGGCGGACCAGGCGTCGCCCGAAGCGGCGCTGTCGTTGGCGCGGCGGCTGGAGCGCGCGGTCGAGACCCAGCTGCGCAAGGTCGAAAACCTGCGCGAGGACACCACGCTCGGCGGCCACCGCGCGGTCGAGGCCGAGCGGATCGCCCGCACGCTGGCGGCGCTGACGCAGACGCTGTTCAAGGTCCGCCAGCTTCGCGATCCCGAACGCGCGCTCAGCGCCGCCGATGACGAGATGCCCGCCGATGCCGATGGATTCCGTCTGGAGCTTGCGCGCCGCATTGAAACGTTTGTCGGCGGCGGGACTGACCGAGCGCTTCCTGCGTCAGGCCAGCCTCCAGACGCTGGCCCGGCTGCAGGATGATTTCGCCACCTTCGCGCATCCGCATCAGGAGCCTGCGGATGCCGGCAATGACGGCGCGCCGTGGACCACCTGGCTGATGCTCGGCGGGCGCGGCGCCGGCAAGACCCGCGCCGGCGCCGAATGGGTGCGGGCGATGGTGGCCGGCACGCCGCCTTATGCGACGCGGCCGCACGGCCGGATCGCGCTGGTCGGCGAAAGCTGGCACGACGCCCGCGAGGTGATGGTGGAAGGCGAATCCGGCCTGCTGCGGATCACGCCGCGCCGCGAACGCCCGGAATGGATCGCCACCCGCAAGCGGCTGGAATGGCCGAACGGCGCGGTCGGCGAGGTGTTCTCCGCCGACGATCCGGATAGTTTGCGCGGCCCGCAATTCGAGGCGGCGTGGTGCGACGAGCTGGCGAAATGGCGCTACGCCGAAGCCAGCTTCGACATGCTGCAATTCGGGCTGCGGCTCGGCTCTCGGCCGCGGCAATTGATCACCACGACGCCGCGGCCGCTGCCGCTGATCAAGCGGCTGCTCGGCGATCCGCATACAAGGGTGACGCGGGCGCCGACCCGCGCCAACGCCGCGCATCTGTCGCCGGCGTTTCTCGAAACCGTGGTGGCGCGCTATGCCGGCACAAGGCAGGGCCGGCAGGAGCTCGACGGCGAACTGATCGAGGACCGCCCCGATGCGTTGTGGTCGCGCGACCGGATCGAGCGCGCCCGCGTCGCGGCGGCGCCGCCAATGGTGCGGATCGTGGTGGCGATCGATCCGCCGGGCTCGTCGCGGCCGGGGGCGGATGCCTGCGGCATCGTCGCGGCGGGGCGCAGCGCGGCCGGCGATTACTACGTGCTGGAGGACGTCTCCAGCGACCGGCTGTCGCCGGCGGCGTGGGCGGCGCGCGCGATCGCGCTGTATCACCGGCTCGAGGCCGATGCGATCATCGCCGAGGTCAATATGGGCGGCGAGATGGTGCGCGCTGTGCTGCACGAGACCGACGCCGCGATCCCGGTGCGCGAGGTGCGCGCCAGCCGCGGCAAATTCGTCCGCGCCGAGCCGGTGGCGGCGCTGTACGAACAGGGCCGGGTGCGGCACGTCGGCTGCTTTCCGCTGCTCGAGGACGAGATGTGCGATTTCGCACCCACCGGGCTCTCCTCCGGCCACTCGCCGGACCGGCTCGACGCCTTGGTGTGGGCGATCACCGCGCTGATCGGCGGTGCCCATGCCGGGGGACCAAGGATGCGGGTGTTGTGAGGGCGAGTCTGTAGGATGGGTTGAGCGAAGCGAAACCCATCGCAGCTGTGCTTCGTGGATGATGGGTTTCGCTGACGCTCAACCCATCCTACGGCCTGGGGCTACGGCGTGTCGCAGGTGTATGGTGCGACGGCATGGCGGCGGAACCATCGCGGGGCACGCCGGGTTGCTGGACGATCAACGCGGGAGGGTGACGCATGAGCCGTTCGATCACGAGGACGCCGCGCACGGTGGCGATCACGATCACGATGGCGCTGGGGCTGGCGGCACTGGGCGCCGGCCTGATCGCCGGCAGCGGCGCGGCGCTGGCCCGCGGCGGCGCGGCCAACATCATGGACTCGCCGGGCTATCAGCGCGCCCTGCAGGAATCCCGCAAGCGGCTGCAGCAGCAGCCGGGGCCGACGATGGCGCAGCCGTTCGCCGCGCCGCCGGTGGCTTATCCGCATCCCGAGCGTCGGCCGGGGCCAAAGCGGCGGCACCGCGCGCCGCGGCATTGAGCCGGCGCGCGGCGCGCGCTGGGTTCTGCTGCGGGGTAATGGGTTTCGCTGCGCTCTCCCGATCCTACGAGAGCGGCGCGCGCTCAGCAGTAGCCGTACCAGCCGCAGGCGTAGGGCAGGCGGCCGAAGATCAGGTCCGGATTGGTGCCGTAATAGCTGCGGTACAGATACGACCGCGGCTTGCCGTAGTAACCGTGCACGATCGGCGGCACGTCGACCTCCGGCGCATACACCGGCGAGCCGCTTTCCATCTCCAGCGATTGCCGCACGCCGCGCGGCTTCGGTTGCGGCTCGGCGAAGATCTTGCCGATCTTGCTGTGCATCGGCAGATCGGCCGCCCGCGCCGGCCCGGCCAGCGGCAACGCGATCAGCAATAACAGCACGACACGCAACATGACGGCACTCCGGAGTGAGATGCCACGAGGGTGGGCGATTATGGTTAATAAAGATTAACCAACGGCGTTTTCCCCGTCATTGCGAGCGCAGCGAAGCCATCCAGGCGCCTTGCACCGAGCCTCTGGATCGCGTCGTCGGCTTCGCCGCCTCGCGATGACGAAGCCGACGAGGGAGCCGCTACCGCGCCAGCGCCGAGCCCCAGCTTTGCGCAGTGCGGGCGATCCAGTCGCGGTACAGCGTCAGCGGGGTGACGCCGGTGAGGCCGCCGCAGCCGGCGCTGTTGCCTGGACCGGTCGACCACGACACTACGCCGATCACCACCAGCCGGTCGTTCTGCGCCTGCAGCGCCGGGCCGCCGGAATCGCCGGTGCAGGCGCCTAAGCCCGCGCTGCCGCCGGTGGCGGCGGGATCGGTCAGGCGGATCTGCAGCCGGCCGGGGCGGCCGGTCGCGGTCAGCGTCGCGCTGCGCGCGGTGCCGCCGCTTTTGCCGTCGCCGCGCCGGGTGACGCCGATGCCGGCGACGGTGAAATCCTGGCCGGCGGCGAGCGGATCCTCCGGCGCTGCGATCGGCAGCGGCGCCTTGCCGGGCAGCGGCGCGGCGAGCTTGAGCAGCGCGACGTCGGCGCTGGCGCGGTGGCCGAGGATCGCGCCCATGTCGAACTCCGGATGCGCGGCGACGCGGGCGACGTCGCGCAGGCTGGGCTGCCGCTGCGCGTCGTAATGCACCACCTTGTAGTCCGCGCCGGGGCCGACGCAGTGCGCGGCGCTCAGCACCAGATCGGGCGCGATCAGCGTTCCCGAACAGAAATTGCCGCGCGAGCCGACGATGGTGACCAGGGCGCGGCCGAGCGCGCCGGTCGCCTCCGGGGCGCCGCCGACCATCGCGGCGGCCGGTGAGGTGAGCGCGGCGCCGAGCAGACAGCCGAATGTGAGCGAGCGGATCATGGCGGCGCGTTTCGCCCGCCGCCGCGGCGCTGTCAATCGCCGATCATCACCTACGAGGAACCGCCATGCCGATGCTGCTGCTGGCCGGGCCGGCCGCCGAGCCGTGGACCATCACGGATCTCAAGAGCTTCCTGCGCGTCGAGCACGACGCCGACGACGCGGTGATCGCCTCGCTGCTGACGGCGGCGCGGGCCCAGATCGAAGCCTGGACCGGCAAGATGCTGCTGGCGCAGCGCTGGCGGCTGGTGCTGGACGCCTGGCCGCGCGACGGCCGCATCGTGCTGCGCGGCGGCCCGCTGCGGTCGCTGATCGCGGTGCGGAGCTATGACGAGCGCGGCTATGCCCACGGCCTCGATCTCGACAGCTTCGTGCTCGACCTCGCCGGCGGCGTGATCGCGTCGCCGCCCTGGGCGCTGCCGGAGCCCGGGCGCGACGTCGCCGGCATCGAGCTCGACCTCGAACTCGGCTACGGCACCGCGCCGGACGATGTGCCGGCGCCGCTGCGCCATGCGGTCCGCACCCTGGTGGCGCAGTGGTACGACAACCGCGTCGACGCCGCGTCTGGAGCCGGCACCGCGGTGCTGCCCGGCGGCGTCGCTGCGATGATCGCCTCCTATCGCGCGGTGGCGCTGTGATCGATCCTGGCCGGTTGAACCGCCGGCTGACGCTGCTGGCGCCGGTCGAAACCGACGACGGGCAGGGCGGCGTGGTGCGGAGTTTGGTGGCGCAGGCCGTGCTGTGGGCCAGCGTGGTGCCGCTCGCGGCGCGCGAGGGTGTTGCGGCCGATGACAGCCGCGCGGTGCTGCGCGCAAAAATCACGCTGCGCGCCGGCGTGGCGCTGTCGCGGGCGCATCGGCTCGCCGATGGCGACAGCGTGTATCGCATCATCGCCTGGCGCAGCCGCGCGCGCGGCGCGCTGCTCGAAATTGACGCCGAGACGGAGCAGACATGACCCCTCCCAGCGTTGCGCTGCGCGCGGCGATCCACCACGCGCTCACCAGCGACACCGCGCTGCTCGCCGCACTCGGCGGGCCGCGGATCTACGACGAACCGCCACGCGAGGCGGCGTTTCCGTTCGTCACCCTCGGCGAGGCGCGGATCAGCGATGTCTCCGCCGACGACGCGCCGGCCCAGGAGCATCAGCTGACGTTGCACGCCTGGTCGCGGCAGGGCGGCCACAAGGAGGCGCACCTCATCACCGGCGCGCTGCTGCAGGCGCTGGATGATGCGCCGCTCGCCCCGTCCGGCCATCGCCTGGTCAATCTGCGGTTCGCGCTCGCCGACATCCGCCGCGAGCCCGACGGCCGCACCTATCACGCCTTGGTGCGATTTCGCGCCGTCACCGAACCGATCAGTTAGCAGGAGCCGCGCATGGGCGCACAAAAGGGCAAGGACTTGTTGCTCAAGATCCACGACGGCACGAACTACGTCACCGTCGCCGGCTTGCGCAGCCGCAAGATCGCGTTCAACGCCGAACTGGTCGATATCACCCACGCCGAATCCGCCGACCGCTGGCGCGAGCTGCTGGCCGGCGCCGGGGTGCGCCGCGCGTCGATCTCCGGCCGCGGCCTGTTCAAGGACTCCAGCTCCGACGCGCTGGTGCGCAGCGCGTTCTTCAGCGGGCTGATCAGCGACTGCCAGGTGGTGGTGCCGGATTTCGGCAGCATCACCGGGCCGTTCCAGATCGCCAGCCTCGAATTCGCCGGCGAGCACAACGGCGAAGTCACCTTCGACCTGACGCTGGAGAGCGCCGGCGCGCTCGGCTTCGTCGCATTGTGAGAGGACAGCATGGCCAACAAACATCGCGGAGAAATCGAAGCCGAACTCGGCGGCCAGACCCGCACGCTGGTGCTGACGCTCGGCGCGCTCGCCGAACTCGAAGCCGCGTTCGCCGCCACTGATCTCGTCGCGCTGGCGCAGCGGTTCGGCAGCGGGCATCTGTCGGCGCGCGATCTGGTCCGGATCATCGCCGCGGGCCTGCGAGGCGCCGGCGAGGCGGTGCGCGACGACGAAGTCGCGGCGATGACGGTGGGCGGCGGCGCCGCCGGCTATGCCAGCATCGCGGCGGAGCTGCTGGCGGCGACGTTCGGCGAGGCCGCGGCGTGACGCCGTTTCCGTGGGCGGAGGCGATGCAGCTCGGCCTCGGCGTGCTGCGGCTGCCGCCCGATCAGTTCTGGCGGATGACGCCGCGTGAACTCGCCGCCGCGATCACCGGCCTGCGCGGCGGCGCGACACCGCCGCTCGGCCGCGCCGCGTTTGCTGAACTGATGCGGCGCTATCCGGATCACCAGGAGCAGGCGCGATGACGGGCAATTGCGAAGAGTGCGACTGCAGCTGCACCGACGAGGCGTCGCAGAAGGTCGAGCAACTCACCACCAAGACCCAGGCGCTGAGCAGCGAAGCCAAAGGCTTCGCGCGGGCGATGACCTCGGCGTTCTCGCAGGCGGTCACCGGCGGCAAGCAGTTCGAGGACGTGCTGAAGTCGCTGGCGCTGAAAGTCTCGGATCTCGCGCTGAAAGCGGCGCTGAAACCGCTGACCACCAGCCTTGCGACCGGCTTCGACAGCCTGTTCTCGGGCCTGTTCGGCGGCTCGCTGCTCAAGAACGCCAACGGCGCGATCAAGCCGTTCGCATCGGGCGGCGTGATCGGCACGCCGACCTATTTCCCGATGCTCGGCGGCGGCGTTGGCCTCGCCGGTGAGGCCGGTCCCGAGGCGATCCTGCCGCTGTCGCGCGGCGCCGACGGCCGGCTCGGCGTCGCCTCGAGCGGCGGCGCCACCACCGTCAATATCCAGATCGCCACGCCCGACGCCGACAGCTTCCGCCGCTCCGAGACGTATCTCACCGGCCAGATCGCCCGCGCCGTCGCGCGCGGCCAGCGGGCCTTGTAGTTCGCAGCCTTGCATCGACGTCATTGCGAGCGCAGCAAAGCAATCCAGGTACTTGATGTCCTAAGCCTGGATTGCTTCGTCGCGGAGCCTGTGCCCGGACGGCGCGTCGCACCGATCCGGGTGCTCCTCGCAATGACGATGAGAGACTTATCGCATGACCGCATTCCACGAAATCCTGTTTCCGCTCGATGTCGCGCTGAAGAGCGCCGGCGGGCCGGAGCGGCGCACCGAGATCGTCGGCTTCGGCTCGGGCCGCGAGCAGCGCAACGCGCGTTGGGCGGACTCGCGGCGGCGCTACGACGCCGGTTACGGCGTCAAGACGTTCGAGGCGCTGCAGCAGGTGGTGGCGTTCTTCGAGGAACGCCGCGGCCCGCTCACCGGCTTCCGCTGGCGCGACCGGCTGGATTGCAGCTCCGCCGTGCCCGGTGCTGGTGTGTCGCCGCTCGACCAGGGCATCGGCATCGGCGACGGCACGCGCGCCAACTATCAACTCGTGAAAACCTACGGCGCCGGCTTCGCGCCCTATGTGCGCACGATCACCAAGCCGGTCGCCGGCAGCGTCCGCGTTGCAGTCGGTGGCGTCGAAGCCGCGGCCGCCAGCTTCGCCTGCGATCCGGCCACCGGCATCGTCACCTTCGCACCTGGCCACCTGCCGCCGTCCGGCGCAGCGGTGACCGCCGGCTTTCAGTTCGACGTCCCGGTACGGTTCGACACCGACTACCTCGAAGTCGATCTCTCGGCGTTTGCCGCCGGCGCGATCCCGAAGATCCCGTTGGTCGAGATCAGGGTGTGAGTTCGAACGTGGCCTGAGCCGAAGCTGCGAGTCTGTCTTACCCTTGGATGCAGTCAGATAGTTAGATCATTAATCCTTTGCTGAAACCGGCATGATCGTTGGGCGACACGCGCATCTGATCAGAACAGTTTACACCTCTGAATTTACCCAGTGGCAATCAGGCAGTGCGGATCCTCAGCGCCTTCATGCGACCCGCGCGGAAGCGCCTGCGCAGTCAGACTGTTCATAACGACGTCGAGCCATTCATGCAGCGACTCATATTTTTGGTTTTCGGTCTTCTCCTGCCAATGGCCGCAGATGCGAACGACGCCGCTCCGGCGATACCTCATCGGTGTGAGAACTGCACGTCGACACCGGTCGAAGTTGCGACGCAGGCCCGCGAAATGTCTGACATGTGCCGTTCCGTGGGTGGGACGCCACGATCGGGGCCTGACATTCAGCAGGGACGTTTTCCGGATGGTCCTGTTTTCTGGGCGATCGACGACGCCACGTTCGCTTGCGATGGAGCGGCAACGCTGTTTTCCACCAATCACGGGGCAGGGGTCCACATCTTCGTCGAAACCAACGATGGGCACGCAACCCAAGCTTTCGAACATGGAGCATTTGGAGTGACGTTGGAGCGTAGCAGCGACACCAACAAGGTTTGGTTGAACGTTGGCGGTGCGCTCTGTGGTCAGAACACGGATGGTCTGTCGACAGCGGACATGCGCGCGTGTCAGCGTCCCCTCAAATGGGACGCTGTAACCCGCAAGCTCGATTTTGCACCGCTGTCGGAAATCCGGGATTTGCCGCAGGCCGAGGATCAGGAGGCGCAGGCGGGCGAATTGCCCGCCAAAAGGATCTACGATTCCGGTTCGGAGCTCGTGAGTAAGCGGGATTACGTTCTCAACGCATACTGGAAGGACAAGATCGACCTCATTCCTTGGAAGCCACGCGGTGCCATGCAAGGGATGATCTTCAATTGGCCGTTTGCCTCACCGGATGGACGATCGTTGATGGTGTCGCTGCTGCAGGCACCAGCGGTTTGCACCCCCAAATGTCCGGCGCGCTTCATCAATGCACAACACCGGGTCGTGTTGGAAATCATGGTGTGTGCCGACAGAACAAAACACGGGTTCTCGCCTGATAACAGGACGTTCATCGCCTGCGGAGAACGGTTCTCCATCCCGCAGGTCGACGAGCGGACGGCACTCCTTGACAATGCCCCGCCGGGTTCGAACCCCGAGGCTTATCTCGAGGTCCATCGTCGCCTTCGTGCGCAGCCAAAAGACAGGCCGGAGCCGATCCGCGTTGATTCAGCGCTTCACAACGATTCCCAGATGCTCATTCGAGAGTGGAAAGACGGATCGGTCGAGATCGCCTATGACGTTCCGAAGCAGACACTGCCCGTGGTGCAGGGGACGTTGTTGTTTCGTGGCACGCGTAGCGGTTCGAAATATCAGGGAACGGCGTTCACGTTTCGAGACGGTTGTGCGCCCGCGCCCTACGAAGTGCGCGGATATCGAGACGCCAAGCGGGAGCTGGTCGTTTTGACCGGCGCGGCCCCTCGGCGCGGCAGAGGCTGTGACATCATCGGGGATTCGGTTCGCTCCAATCATGCGCGACTCGTGTTCGACACGCGAGAGCTGGGCGACAAATAAGGACGAGCCCGCCGCTGCAACGCGGGTTCTGTCTCCTCATGCTTCGAGACCTCCGGCTTTGCTGGGGCGCTTCAGGATGAGCACGCCGTGCCTTGGAGCAGCCAAGAACGCTTCAATCGATCGCTAACGCCCTCGCAGTGGGGCCGATTGCCCTGGGCAATTCGTGGGCATGATTGATCGCGCCAGAATTGCTGAAAACTCAGTGAAGTGACGTTTCGACGAAGCGGACATTAGCTAACTCACCAGCCGGCCTGGACGACCGGCGCGTCAGGTTATGAACGCCCGGTCGGCACCGTGTTTGATCGGGCCGAGACCCACTCGTGGATCGTCAAAGTCGCACGCAGGTCCCTCATGCTCACCATTCCGTCGGCCTTGCAGGCGAAGCTCGCTACCGGGCGCGATTCCGAATCTCCCGCTGGTCGAGATCAGGGTGTGAGCGGACTCTCCCGGAGGCCGCGGTTCGAGCCTCAGCCGTTGCTTCAAGGCTTTCGCGGCATCGGCCCCGCGGCTGCCGGCTGCGGTGGTGCGGGCGATACGACGAACGACAGCCAGGCGTTCCAGCCTTCCGGCCGGTTCTGCGCGGCGAACTCCTTGTAGCCCTTCAGGTTCAGATAACCCTGCATGTCGCCGACCGGAAACAGGATGCCGAGCTGCGGTCCGACGCCGGCGACACGCGACCGAAATCCGCCAAGCAGCGCCGGCGCACCGGAATCGTCGCTGATCTGCTGGAAGTAATAGCCGACCAGCCCAAGCTGGAATTGTTTGGTGAGGAAGTGCGACGCGCCCCAGTCGACGTGAAAGTCGACGCCGTTCTGGTAGTTCGCCGATGTGTTCTTGAAGTTGTAGGTCGCGCCTGCGACCGCCGAGAATTCGTTGCCGGCGAGTGGATTGAAATAGGTGTAGCCGACACCGAAGTCGATTGCGCCGTGGCCGATGCCGAGATTGGCGAGGCGGTGCCGGTCGTAGTCGCCGACCGGAATGTCGCCGGTGCCATACACCATGAAATTATTGACGCCCACGTTCCATTTCAGTGCGATCTGCGGAATCACGTCGCCGTATGAGGTGAGATCCTGCGTCCGGCCCAGCGCGATGGTGCGGCCGGAGAAATCGCTCAGCGACGCTTCAGCCGCCGCCTGGTTGCGGCCCGCAACGCCGAGCAGGGTCGCGGACAATTGGCCACCGAGAACCGGCGTCGCGAACACGTAGCTTGGGCCGTACAGGCCGAGGTCGCCCTTGCCGGAGATGCCGACGTCGACCCGTCCGCCCCGGGGAAACTGCATGCCGGCGCCAGCGCTGACGTCTGTGTGATAGTAGATTGAGATCCAGGACCACCCTGGCGTGCCCGGTGCCGCTGCAAGGCTGCCGAAGAAGCCAGGGACCCAGAAGCTGATGCCCCCTTCGTCGGCCGATGCCGCTTGCGGGCCTTGTAGGGCCAGCAGCGCTACGGCTGCCAATCCGCCGATGATACGATGCGAATATTGCGACATGCCACGTTCCGATGTGTTCTGGTCAGCCTCTGACCGTTGTCACGTCTGCGCCAAAACCGGCGCCGGACAATTGCGCGGAGACCATCCACCGATCGCCGGCCCGGGCGATCGGCGCAGACGTCATTCCGTAAAGATCCGGCTCCAGTCGTTCTTCATGTCGACGACCGTCCAGCCACCTGCGGCCGCCGCATCGAGCGCCTTGTCGAGCTTGCCGATTTTGGACTGGCGGTCGTAGGCGTATTCCCGTTCGGCATCGGTGTGATGGACCAGCCCCGCAAACCGCGGACCGGCGCCGGCGACGGTCCATTGCAGCATTTCGAGGTCGCCGTCCGAATTGCCGAATGCGAAGATCGGCCGGCGCCCGATGAACCGGTTGATGCCCACCGGCTTGCCGGGGCCGTCGTCGACGAATTCGACCTGGGTGAGCTTGATCAAGCGCGGCTTGCCGGTGGCATCAGTCTCGAATTTGACCACGCCGGACGAGCCGACCACCTGCTCGGGCGGTATGCCGTAGGCTTTCTCCACCCACGGCCGCATGAATTCGACACCGCCGCCCGATACGATGAAGGTCTTGAAGCCGTTCGCGCGCAGATATGCCAGCAGCTCCAGCATCGGCTGGTAGGTCAGTTGGTTGTAGGGCCGCCCGAAGCGCGGGTGCCGTGCGGTTGCCATCCAATCCCGCACCGCATCGGTGAACTCGTCCGTCGTCATCCCCGCATGAGTTGCCGCGACGACCTCGAGCAGGCCACTTTCGCCCGATGACGCGAATGCCGCCTTGTCGTTTTGAAGCAGCGCCTTGAACGGCTCGTGATCGTTCCATTCCGGATGCTGCGGAGCCATCGCCTTGATCCGATCGAACGCAAAGGCGAGTTGGAAGTAATAGGGCTGCTCGGCCCACAGCGTGCCATCATTGTCGAACGTGGCGATTCGCTCGGCTGTTGGCACGAAATCCGCACCTTGCTCCGTCGTCACGCGCGCGACGAAGGCGAGGATCGCCTGTTTCGCGGTCCCGTTCGTCCATGACGGCAACGGATCGGAGGCGCCGGTCGCGAAGCTGACGACGGGCGAGCCGAACACGGCGGCCGAGAGAGCGAGCAGGCTGCGTCGGGTGATCATGGCCGTTCTCCGGGACCTCAATTCTCGTTCGGTCTCGCCGTCGTGATCTTCTCCATCACGTCGCTGATGGTGAAGCTCGCGGCCTTGGCCCGCGGCGGAAACTCTTTGAAGCTCTCAGCCCAATGCGCCACCAGGGCCTGCGCCGGGATGATCAGGAACATGCGGTGATCCATCCAGTCGCCGTAGTTCAGGCTGGCGGTGGCTCTTTCGAATGGATCGGCCCGCAAATTGTAGATGTTGGGGGCCCGAAGCTTGGTGAACTGGCCCTGCCAAACGCCGGCGGGCGTTTGCGGCGAGACCTCGGTGTTCTGCTCCAGGAAAGCGAATTTCCAATTCCGGATTCGGATCGCCATCAGTTCGCCGTCGTCGCTCCAATACAGGAAGCCCTCGCGCGGTGACTGTTTCACTTCATTCTTGAAGAACGGCAGCAGGTTGATCCCGTCGAGATGCACCTTGAACGGCTTACCGTTCAGGGTCGTGCCTTGCTTGAGACGATCCACGATGCCGGTGTCGCCGGTCGCGGCCGCAAAGGTCGGGATGAAGTCCTCATGCGCACAAATATCGTTGACGATCGTGCCGGGATTGATCACGCCCGGCCAGCGGATCAGGCAGGGCACCCGGAAGGCACCTTCCCAATTGGTCGCTTTCTCGCCCCGGAACGGCGTCGTGCCGCCGTCGGGCCATGTGAACACCTCGGCGCCGTTGTCGGTCGTATAGACCACGATGGTGTTGTCGACGGCTCCGAGGTCGTCCAGCAGTTGCAGCAGCTCGCCGACATGGCCATCGGTCTCGACCATCCCGTCCGGATATAGTCCGAGCCCGGTCTTGCCTTGGGATTCCTTTTTCAGATGCGTGAAGACGTGCATCCGCGTGGTGTTGAAGTAACAGAACCACGGCGTTTGAGTCTTGTGCTGCCGGCTGATGAAGTCTTTGGCCGCGGCGAGAAACTCCGCGTCGACGGTCTCCATGCGCTTGGTGTCCATCGGGCCGGTGTTCTCGATCACCTGCTTGCCGACGCGGCCGTAGGTCGGATCAATCGTCGGGTCGTCGCGGTCGCTCGCTTTGCACTTCAAGACCCCGCGCGGCCCGAACTTGGCGCGGAAACGCGGATCCTTCGGATAGTCCGGGTTCTCCGGCTCCTCCTCGGCGTTGAGGTGATAGAGATTGCCGAAGAACTCGTCGAAGCCGTGGACGGTGGGCAGGTGCTCGTTGCGGTCGCCGAGATGGTTCTTGCCGAATTGCCCGGTGGCATAGCCGTACGACTTCATCACGTCCGCGACGCTCGGATCGAGCGGACCGAGCCCGAGCTCGGCCCCGGGCAGGCCGACCTTGGTCAGCCCGGTGCGAATGGGGGATTGCCCGGTGATGAACGCGGCGCGGCCCGCGGTGCAACTCTGCTGCCCGTACCAGTCGGTGAAGGTGGCGCCTTCTCGGCCGATCCGGTCGATGTTGGGCGTGCGATAGCCCATGATCCCCATGTTGTAGGCGCTGATGTTGAACCAGCCGATGTCGTCGCCCATGATGAACAGGATGTTCGGTTTGGATCCGGCGATTCCGCCTGCGACGGGAGAGGCCGGAGCTTTCTTGGCGGCTTGTGCGAATGCACCGGTCGTTAGTGCCGCCGCAGCGACCAGGGTTGATGTCCCCAGCAGGAGATTCCGACGATCAATGGCGCCATTGGGCACGCGCTGGTGCTTGTCTTCGCTGTTCATCTGACACTCCCGATTGTGATCCGGTGTGCATTCGGCTGCGGCGATCCGCCCGTGAGGGGGGCGGCGCGCGGAACGAGCGTTGCGGAGTGAAGTCCGATGATCTGGCTGGGCAGAGGATGGGATCGCGTTTGGGGTGGAGCGCGACCGGCGTTGAGGCGCGGTGCGATCACTGGTCGGTACGAGCCGTTCTCCAGCGAGTCATGAGGAGCGTTCATCCACCATGATTGTGTGGTCGTGCTAACCATCTGTCGTGCAATCAATCTGGAATGGAGTTGCACTGCGTTGCAGGATCGCACTACGAAATATGATAAGGATGCAGCTAATCGGCGTGCAAATCGTTGAGGCTCGTCAATTGCGATGCTGTGTCGGGTTTCGTGTAATAATGGTATGCCACTGAGGGATCAGTACCAGATCACCAATTCCGAGTGAGTGCTGCTCGTGCCCGACAAACGGCAGTTATCGCAGGTTGGCGTTCAACGCCGATTCCACGTCATGGCCAAGCCTGCGGGCTCGTCCTGCAATCTCGACTGCAGATATTGTTTCTATCTAAGTAAGCAGACGCTTCCGCGAGGGCCGGGTACCGGGAGAATGACGGACCGGACTCTGGAGCTGTTCGTTCGGCAGTATATCGAGGCGAATACCGGGCCGGAGGTGGTGTTCTCGTGGCAGGGCGGTGAGCCGACGCTGCTCGGCCTGGAGTTCTTCCAGAAGGTCGTCGAGCTGCAAAGACGATACGCGAAGCCCGGTCAGCGTATCGAAAATGACCTTCAGACAAATGGAATTTTGCTCGATGCCGGATGGGCCGAGTTTTTGAAGGAGCACCGGTTCCTGGTCGGACTCAGTATCGATGGTCCGCGCGAACTGCATGATTGCTACCGGGTGAACAAGGGAGGCGCGCCGACATTCGACAAGGTCATGGCTGCGGCGACGGTGTTGCGGAAGGCAGGGGTGCCGTTCAATACGCTCACCTGCGTACATCGCTTCAATGCCGAGCGCCCGCTGGATGTCTATCGCTTTCTCCGGCGGGAGCTGGATTCGACCTACATCCAGTTCATTCCGATCGTGCAGGCGAGGGGTTTCGAGACCGATGCGCCGGCTGTCTACGACACCGGACGTATGCCGATCATTGGAAGCGCGCGGTCGAAGCCCGATCATCCGGAATCGATCGTCACCGACTGGTCGGTCGATCCTGACCGGTACGGCTATTTCCTGTCACGCGTATTCGATGAGTGGCGACGGCGGGATCTCGGCAGGGTGCTGGTGAATCACTTTGAAACGCTGGTCGCTCAGCATCTCGGGCTGCCCGCGCAGATCTGCATCTATCATCAATTCTGCGGCAAGGGCGTGGCGCTGGAGCACGATGGCGGCGTCTATGCCTGCGACCACTATGTGTACCCCCAATATCTGCTCGGCAATCTCAGCGAGACGTCATTATCGGAGATGGTCTTCTCTGAGCGTCAAATGGCATTCGGCTACGCCAAGTCGGAGATGCTGCCGGACGACTGTCGCGCCTGCGAGTATTTGCGGGACTGCTGGGGAGAATGTCCTGGAAATCGTCTTCTGCGGACGCCGTCAGGCGAGCCAGGACTCAACTATCTGTGCAGCGGACTGAAGAAATTCTTCAAGCACGCACGGCCAGCCATCGACGAGATTGCGGCCGCGATCCGGAAGCAGAACGGCTAGCCGGGACCGCAGGGCCGAGGCGCCGATGATGCGGAGCGGGTCTCGTGTCGACCTCGACCGGTCGCAGCCAGCTTACGATCCGTCTGTGATTCAAGCGACGCGCTATTCGCGCTCCAGGACAGGTCCCTCATGCTCACCATTCCGTCGGCCTTGCAGGCCAAGCTCGATGCCGGTGTGACTACGCTGGCGCAATGCTGGATCGTACGGCGGCGCGATAGCGCTGTGCTCGGCTTCACCGATCACGACCGCGACCTTGTGATCGAGGGCGTGAACTGCCGCGCCGGCACCGGGTTTTCGGCGTCGGAGGCGTCGCAGCGGTTCGATCTGTCGGTCGATGGCGCGGAGATTTCCGGTGCGCTCGATGACGCGCTGCTGCGCGAGGCGGATTTGGCCGCCGGGCGCTACGATGCCGCCGTGATCGAGAGCTGGCTGGTGGATTGGAGCGCGCCCGAGCTGCGGGTGCTGATGGCGCGCGGCACGCTCGGCGAGGTGCGGCGCGAGGGCTCGGCCTTCACGGCGGAACTGCGCGGGCTCGCCGATCTGTTGTCGCAGGAGACCGGCCGGCTCTACACCGCGGCGTGCAGCGCCGATCTCGGCGACGCGCGCTGCCGCGTCGATCTCGGCAGTCCGGCGCGGCGCGGCGAGGGGATGGTCGTCGCGGCGCCAGGGACCTCGACCCTCACGGTTTCGGGTCTCGACGGCTTTGTGCCCGGGCTGTTCAGCGCCGGCCGGCTGAGCTGGCGCAGCGGCGCCAATGCTGGCGCGGCGGTCGAGATCAAGCAGCATCGCATCGTCGGCGGCGAGGTGCGGCTGTCGCTGTGGCAGGCGATGGCCGAGCCGATCGCGGCCGGCGACAGCTTCGTCGTCACCGCCGGCTGCGACAAGCTGTTTGCGACCTGCCGCGACCGCTTTGCTAACAGCGATAATTTCCGCGGTTTCCCGCAGATCCCCGGCAACGATTTCGTCGTCAGCTATCCGGTGCCCGGTGCGCCCGGCAACACCGGCGCGCCGATCGGCCCGGTGCTGCGCGGCGACGTCTGACGGTCGGCATATCCACCCATTCGTTCGAGCGAGAGCACCATGGATCAGCCACTGGGTCGCGATGCGCTGGTCGCCGAAGCGCGAAGCTGGATCGGCACCAGCTATCGGCATCAGGCCTCGGTGAAGGGCGTCGGTTGCGATTGCCTCGGCCTGGTGCGCGGGGTGTGGCGCGCCTGTCTCGGCGCGGAGCCGGAAGCGCCGCCGCCTTATGCGCCGGATTGGGCCGAAGCCGGCGGCGACGAGACGCTGGCGGCGGCCGCGCTGCGCCATCTGGCGCCAGTGCCGTGCGATGCGTTCGATCGCGGCGACGTACTGCTGTTCCGCTGGCGCGACGGCTGCGTCGCCAAGCACGCGGCGATCGCCAGTTCGGCGACGACGATGATCCACGCCCATGATGGCGCGGCGGTGTGCGAGGTCGCGATCACGCCGTGGTGGCGGCGCCGGCTCGCCTATGCGTTCACGTTTCCCGGCGTTGCAGATCCGCTGCGTTGACGACGCAGAGGCTGTCTGGTCAGGTCCGGCCGAGTGTCGAACGGACCAACCTGGAGGCCTGCGGGATGGATCACGACAGCAACGTGCGGACCGGCGGGTGCCACTGCGGCGCGGTGCGCTTCGAGGTGACGCTGAGCGACGGCTTCGACTCGATCCGGCGCTGCACCTGTTCGTATTGCCGGATGCGCGGCGCGGTGGTGGCGATGGCGGAGATGGGGGGGATCAAGATCCTGCAGGGCGAGGACGTGCTGACGACCTATCGCTTCCACACCGGCACGGCGCAGCACTTCTTCTGCTCACGCTGCGGCATCTACACCCATCATCAGCGGCGATCCAATACGAACCTGTACGCGGTCAACGTCGCCTGCCTCGACGGCGTCAGCCCGTTCGACTTCACCGAAGTGCCGGTGATGGACGGCGTCAACCACACCAACGACACCGGCCAGCCGACCCGCCGCGCCGGCACGCTGCGCTTCATCGCATCGGAGTGACCGCGCGCGCGGCGCGGCACGACAGCACAATCAGCTTCAGGCCGACGCCTTGGCGCGGGCGGCCTTGGTCTCGACGATCATCCGCTTGATGGCGTCGACCGTCTCCGGCGGCAAATGCTTGGCGGCGCCGAGGGCGACGTATAGCGCGTTGAGCGTGTTGCGGCGGGCCTCCGGCGGGATCACCATCTTGGCGCGCGGGCCTTCGGCGAGGCCGTACAGCGCCTGGGCGGCGAGATCGAGATCGTAGCCCCACACCCAGCACCACAGCCGCACCGCGGTCGACCAGCCGCGCTCGTAGGCGCGCAGCGAGGTGCCGGCTTCGAACAGCGCCTTGACCGCGGCATCGCGGGTCTCCTCGGGCGCGCCGGCCTCGACGCCGGAGTAGCGCTCGGCGACGTCGAGCACTTCGATCCGCTTGGCCTGCAGCGCCACCACCGGCTTGCCGATGAAATACACCGCGCCATAGGCGACGATCGCCACGACTACGCTCGCTAGAAATTCCATCGCCTGATCCTGCCGGCCGCCTCGCCCAAGCCGGGTACGATGCAAATGTCGTGCACGCCGTCAACGCCGCCGGCATTGAACTTCCGTCGCGTCCGGGCGTGCAAGGGTGCTCGGCGAATTGACAGTAAGCTGTCAAAATGACAGGATACTGTCATGACGCAAGCCAGCGACGCCCCGTTCGACCATCCCGCCAACGCCCTCGTGCTGGAGGTTTTCCGGCTCAACGGCGCGCTGATCAGGTTCGGCGACGCGCTGGTGAAGCCGCTCGGGCTGACCAGCGCACGCTGGCAGGTGCTGGGTTCGGTTGCGCACGGCCGCGGCACGTTCTCGGTGGCGCGGCTGGCTGACAACATGGGCCTCGCGCGGCAGTCGGTGCAGCGGATCGTCGATGAGCTGGCCGAAGCGGGGCTGGTCGGCTTCGCGCCCAACCCGGCGCACAAGCGCGCCAAGCTGGTGCTGCTGACGCCGCGCGGCGAGCGGGTGTTCAAGCAGGCGAGCGAGCTATGGGCACCGGTCGCCGACGCGATGATCGCCGGCGCCGATCCGCGCCAGCTGCGCAAGACCCGCGACGCGCTGATCGCGCTGCGCCAACGGCTCGACGAGCAATTCAGTGACAGGAGTGCGTAAATGATCAGGAAGCTTCACCCGATCGCGGGCATTATCGCGTTTCTCACCATTCTGGTGTTCTGGAGCTCGACGGTGGTGGTCGAACTCGGCGGCGACGAGGCTGCGATTGCCGCTGTGAAGCTCCGCATCCTGTGGGGCCTCGCGGTGTTGATCCCGGCGATCGCGCTCGCCGGCGCCAGCGGCTTCAAGCTCGGCGGCAAGTCGCCGCATCCGGTCGTCGCCGCCAAGCGCTGGCGGATGCCGTTCATCGCGCTCAACGGCATCGCCGTGCTGGTGCCATGCGCGGTCCTGCTGCAGCAGCGTGCCGCCGCCGGCCAGTTCGACCAGATCTTCACGGTGGTGCAGGCCGTGGAGCTGATCGCCGGCGCGATCAACCTGACGCTGATCGGCCTCAGTATCCGCGACGGTTTCCGGCTGACACGGCAGTTCGGCCTGTCGGCTGCGACGCGGTAAAATCGTCAGCAACCAGGACGATCTCGATGGCGCTGCATAGTTCATCCGATCAATACGGCACCGTAGCGGTGACGATTCACTGGCTCACCGCGGTTCTGATCCTGATCGCGCTGCTGACTGGCTTTCGCGCTGCGGCGGCCGAGGAGGCCGCCACCAAGGCGGCGTTGCTCCGGATGCATCTGCCGGCGGCCGCGCTGGTGCTGGTTCTCACCGTCGTCCGCGTGGTGTGGTGGCTCGGTATCGACAACAAGCCGGAGCCGATCGACGGCGCGCCACGCTTGCAGCAGTGGATCGCGCGCGCGGTGCATCTCATGTTCTACGTGGTGGTGTTCGGCATGATCACGAGCGGCATCGGCATGATGCTGGCGAGCGGAGCAGCGCCGGCGATCTTCTCGCACGAGGTAACAGCCTTGCCGGAGTTCTGGCACTACCGGCCGCGTATCCCGCACGGGTTCGGTGCACGGCTGTTGGTGCTTCTGCTGATCGTGCATGTCGCGGCGGCGCTGTATCACCATCTGCGCGGCGACCGCGTGTTCGGCCGGGTCTGGTTTCCGCGGGGCTCGCAGCCTTAGAGGTTCGCGCGAAACGCGATCCTGAGAATTCAGCGCTCACTCTCTCGACATCGTGCCCGGCCTTGCGCCGGGCATCTTCGTTTTTGACCAACGTTTACGCCCTCGATCGAAGTCAATCCCATGGCAGCTCTCGTTCTTTCCGTCGCCGGCGCTGCGGCTGGCGCGCTGTTCGGTCCGGTCGGCGCGATCGCCGGGCGGATCGCGGGCGCGCTGATCGGCAATGCGCTCGATCAGTCGCTGTTCGGCGGCAGCAGCGATACCTCGCGTTCGGTCGAGGGGCCGCGGCTCGCCGATCTCGACGTGATGGCCTCGACCGAAGGCGCGCCGATCCCGCGGGTGTATGGCCGCGCCCGGCTCGCCGGCCAGGTGATCTGGGCGACCGCGCTCGAGGAGGTGATCAGCGTCGAGCAGAGCACCACCGGCGGTGGAGGCGGCGGCAAGGGTTTTGGCGGCGGCGGAGGCGGGCAGACCACGACCACCACCACGACTTACAGTTACTTCGCCAATTTCGCGGTCGGGCTGTGCGAAGGACCGATCGGCCGGGTGGCGCGGATCTGGGCCGACGGCAAGCCGCTCGATCTGTCGGGGCTCAACATTCGCGTTCATCGCGGCACTGAGGATCAGGCGCCGGACGGGCTGATCGTCGCCAAGGAAGGCGCCGGCAATGCGCCGGCGTATCGCGGGCTGGCTTACGTCGTGTTCGAGCGGCTGCCGCTCGCCGATTTCGGCAACCGGATTCCGCAATTGTCGTTCGAGATCGTGCGGCCGATCGGCGAGCTCGAACAGATCGCCCGCGCGGTGACGCTGATCCCCGGCACCACCGAATTCGGCTACGAGCCGGCGACGCGGGTGCAGGTGCTCGGCGCCGGCAGCGCGGCGCCGGAGAACCGCCACGTTGCCTATGCGCCGTCCGACGTGCTCGCCTCGCTCGACGATCTGCAGGGCGTCTGCCCCGGGCTGCAGCGCGTCGCGCTGGTGGTGGCGTGGTTCGGCACTGACTTGCGGGCGCAGGCCTGCACGGTCGAGCCCGGCGTCGAGCGCCGCGACAAGAGGCTCGATCAGGGCTCCTGGTCGGTGGCCGGCGCGACCCGCGCCAGCGCACGGCTGATCTCGCAGGTGAATGGACGGCCCGCCTATGGCGGCACGCCGTCCGACGACACCGTGACGCATCTGATCGGCGAGCTGAAAGCGCGCGGGCTGAAGATCACGTTCTATCCGTTCGTGGTGATGGACGTGCCGGCCGGCAATGGCCTTGCCAATCCATGGACCGGCGCGGCGCCGCAGCCGCCTTATCCCTGGCGCGGCCGCATCAGTTGCGATCCGGCGCCCGGCGTGCCGGGTTCACCGCAAGGCACCGCGACGGCCGCCGCGCAGGTGGCGCAGTTCTTCGCCGGCGGCGCCTGGAATTATCGCCGCATGATCCTGCATTACGCGCAGCTCTGCGCCAGTGCCGGCGGTGTCGATGCGTTCCTGATCGGCTCGGAGCTGCGCTCGCTGACACGGGTGCGCTCGGCGCCCGGCGTGTATCCGGCGGTGCAGCAGCTCGTCGCACTCGCCGCAGACGTCAAGGCGATCGTCGGCGCTGGCACGCTGGTCACGTATGGAGCCGACTGGACCGAATACGGCGCCGACGTGGTGACGCCGGATGCGTCCGAGGTGCGGTTTCCGCTCGATCCGCTGTGGGCGTCACCGGCGATCGGCGCGATCGGGATCGATTACTACGCGCCGCTGGCCGACTGGCGCGACGATGCCGGCCATCTGGATTCGGCGATCGCCGCCACCACTTACGATCGCGCTTATCTTGCCGGCAATGTCGAAGCCGGGGAGGGCTACGACTGGTACTATCCGGACGCGGCGGCGCGCACAGCCCAGGCGCGGGTGCCGATCACCGACGGGCTCGGCAAGCCGTGGATCCATCGCGTCAAGGACATCC
This sequence comes from Rhodopseudomonas sp. P1, assembly GCF_039642825.1. Lineage (NCBI taxonomy): Bacteria > Pseudomonadati > Pseudomonadota > Alphaproteobacteria > Hyphomicrobiales > Nitrobacteraceae > Rhodopseudomonas > Rhodopseudomonas sp. P1. Next base: position 2,087,680 of record NZ_CP088006.1, read on the forward strand.
GCAGCTTCTGGTCGCAGCCTCATCACGAGCGGGTCGGCGGCGCCGAGTTGGCATCGCCGACCGGCTGGGTGCCGATGAGCAAGCCGGTGTGGCTGACCGAGGTCGGCTGCCCGGCGGTCGACAAGGGCGCCAATCAGCCGAGCGTGTTTCCCGATCCGAAATCGAGCGAGAACTACGCGCCGTATTTCTCCAGCGGCGAGCGCGATGATCTGATCCAGCGCCGCTATCTCGAATGCCTGATCACGGCGTTCAGCGCCGACGCCCGCAATCCGGTGTCGCCGCTATACGGCGGGCGGATGATCGACCTGTCGGCGATCCATCTGTGGACCTGGGACGCGCGGCCCTATCCGGTGTTTCCGGCAGCGGACGAGGTGTGGAGCGATGCGCCGAACTGGACCAGCGGGCACTGGCTGACCGGCCGGCTCGGCGGTGCGCCGCTCGATGCGCTGATTGCCGCGCTGCTGGCCGATGCCGGTGTCGGCGGCGTCGACAGCCGCGATCTGCGCGAAGGCTGCGACGGCTATGTGGTCGACCGGCCGATGGCACCGCGGGCGATGATCGAGCCGCTGGCGCTGGCCTATAGTTTCGATGCGCTTGCTGCCGGCGGCGTGCTGCGCTTCGTGCAGCGTGGCGCGGCGCCGGTGATCGAACTGAACGAGGACGAGCTGGTGCTGCCCGACAAGGGCGCGCCATGGCGATTGACGCGGGCGCAGGAGACCGAGCTGCCGCGCGAAACCGCGATCGCCTACAGCGATGCGCTGGCCGACTATCGCCGCGCCGCCGCTGGCTCGCGCCGGCTGGTCGGCGGCGCGGCGCGGATGGTGAAGGCCGATCTTGCGGTCGTCACCAACGATGCGGCGGCGGCGCGGCGCGCCGAGATCGTGCTGCAGGATCTGTGGGCCGGCCGCGAGCGCGCCAGCTTCGCGCTCGGCCTGCGGCATCTGCGGCTCGCGCCTGGCGACGTCGTGGCGCTGACGCTTGCCGGGCGGCGGCGGCTGTTCGAGATCGACGAACTGGTCGACACCAGTATGCGGCAGGTGACGGCACGCAGCATCGATCCCGACGTATTCGCGCTGCCGCAGCGGATGCCGCGCCCGGCCGCGGTGACGATCCCGGCCGCGCTCGGCCCCGCTGAAGTGATCGCGCTCGATCTGCCGGCGATCGATGCGGCTACGCCCGACGTGCTGACGCGGCTCGCGGTGTTCGCCAATCCGTGGCCGGTGGCGGAGGCGATCTACGTCTCGGCCGATGGCGCGAGCTATCAGCCGCTGGCGAGCGCGGCGGCGCGGAGCATCATCGGCACCACGCTCGATCCGCTGCCGCGCGGGCCGCTGGCGCGGTGGGACCGCGTCACTACGTTGCGCGTCCAGATCGCAGGCGGCGCGCTGGCGTCGCTGTCGGAGCTGCGGGTGCTGGCCGGCGGCAACGCGGCGGCGGTGCAGACTTCCGACGGCGGCTGGGAGATTCTGCAATTCGCCGGCGCCGACCTGATCGACGGCAACATTTATCGGCTGTCGCATCTGCTGCGCGGCCAGGCCGGCAGCGACAGCGCGATGCGCGACCTGGTGCCGGCTGGCGCGCGGTTCGTGCTGCTCGATACCCATCTGGTGCCGATCGCGCGCGGGCTGTCGGCGCTCGGCCGCAGCCTGCGCCTGCGTGTCGTTGCGGCGGGGCGCAGCCATGACGATGCGAGTGCTGTCGACCTGACCGTGGCGCCGGGGCTGACCGCGCTACGGCCGCTGGCGCCGGTGCATCTGACCGCGCGCCGCACCGCCGATGGCATTCGCATCGGCTGGATCCGCCGCACCCGGATCGACGGCGACGGCTGGGGCGTCGAGGTGCCGCTCGGCGAAGACAGCGAAGCCTATGCGATCGACATCCTCGGCAGCGGCGGCGCGGTGGTGCGGACGATGCAAACAACCGTGCCGCAGACGCTGTACGCGGCCGCGGACGAGCGCACCGATTTCGGCGCGGCACAAGCCTCGCTCACGCTCCGCGTCGCGCAGTTGTCCGCCACCGTGGGCCCGGGTTTTGCCGCCACCGCCACTTTCGCGCTGTGAGGACTGATCATGACCACTGCCAATCTCGGCCTGCCTCTGATCGAGGCGAGCCAGGCGCAGAAGCACGTCACCCACAACGAGGCGCTGTTCAGCCTCGACGGTCTTGTGCAACTCGCGGTGCTGTCGTCGGCGCTGAGTACGCCGCCGTCGTCGCCAAGCGAAGGTCAGCGCTGGATCGTCGCGGCCGGCGCCAGCGGCGTCTGGGCCGGAAAGAGCGGGCAGGTCGCCGCTTACTACGATAGCGACTGGCGGTTCTTCGCACCGAACCCGGGTTGGCTCGCCTATGATCTGTCGACGCAAACGTTGCTCGCCTGGAGCGGCGCGGCGTGGGTCAACGCGCTGGCGGCGTTTCAGAACCTGCCGCTGTTCGGCGTCAACACCACGGCGGATTCCAGCCGTCGCCTGTCGGTGAAGTCCGACAACGTGCTGCTGTCGAATGACGACGTCACGCCCGGCAGCGGCCATATGCGCGTGACCATCAACAAGAGCGCCGCCGCGAAAGACGCCGGGCTGATCCTGCAGGACAATTGGAGCTCGCGGGCGCTGCTCGGCCTGCTCGGCAGCGACGATTTCGTCGTCAAGCTGACGCCGGATGCGGCGAATTACTACGCGAGCCTGCGCGGATGGTCGGCGCTGCACGGCCGGCTCGATCTGAAGGACGCGCGGCGCCGGCAGCCGCTGCAATGGTCGCCGCGGCCGGGGAGTACGACGCTCGATATGGTCGGCCTCGGCGCTACGCTCACCGGCACCGCGACCGCGGTCAGCCCGTCGGCCGGCAATCTGTTCCTGTCGTCGCCGCGGCTCGATCTCGTCTCCGCCGCGACCAGCGGCGCATCGGCCGGGGTGAGCGGTTCGGCGCTGACGCTGTGGCGCGGCAATGCCGCGAGCCTCGGTGGCTTCTATCTGCTGATGCGGTTCGGCATCGAATGGTTTCAGACCAGTTGCCGGCTGTTCGCCGGGCTGTATGGCTCGGCGAGTCCGATCGGCAACGTCGCTCCGAGCACGCTGCTCAACCTGATCGGCGTCGGTTTCGAGTCCGGCGATACCACGCTGTCGCTGCTTAGCAACGACGGCAGCGGTGTGGCGACCAAGACCAGTCTCGGCGCCGGCTTCCCGACCACCGGCGGGCAGGATCTGTATGAGTTGTTACTGTCGGCCGAGCCAAACGGCGGCGAGATCCGCTACCGCGTCGAGCGGCTGAACTCCGGCGATGTCACGACCGGCGTCGTCACCAGCGATCTGCCGGTCGCCACGCAATTCCTCACTCCGCATCTGTGGATGAACAACGGCAGCACCGCCGCTTCGGTCAACGTCGCGCTGTTCCAGATGTACGCCGAGCCGGCGGCGCTGCTCGGCTCGCGCGGCGCGATTGGGTAACTATCAAGTCATTCAACATCGTCATTGCGAGCGAAGCGAAGCAATCCAGAGCGCCGAGCACTGAAGCTGGATTGCTTCGTCGCTGCGCTCCTCGCAATGACGCTCCGCCTGAGAGGCAATCCCATGAAAATCGACGAATCCTTGCTGCGGCGATTGTGGCCGCGGGGCGATCGGCGCGTGGCGGGACTGATTGCCGGCACCGCGGCGGCGTCGGAGAGCGTGTTTGTACGCTTTGGCATCACCACCCCCGGACTTGTGGCGCATGTGATGGCGCAGCTCAGCCACGAATGCGGGGCCGGGCAGGAGGTCGTCGAAAATCTCGACTACACCGCGGCGCGGATGATGCAGGTATGGCCGTCGCGGTTTCCGACGCTGGCAAGCGCTGCGCCTTATGCCCACGATCCGCGGGCGCTCGCCAACAAGGTCTATAACGGCCGGATGGGCAATCGCGCCGGCTCCGACGACGGCTGGAGCTATCGCGGCCGCGGCGCGGCGCAGACCACCGGGCGCGAGGGCTACGCGAGGCTCGCCGCGCTCACCGGCCTCGACTTGGTCAATAATCCCGAGCTGCTAATCGATCCGCGCTACTTCCTGCTGTGCGGCGTCGCTGACTTCGTCGCCTGCGGCTGTCTGCCGTTCGCGCAGGCCGATGACATCGTCGGCGTCACCCGCCGGCTCAACGGCGGCACCATCGGGCTCGCCGAACGCAAGGCGTGGCTGGCGAACTGGAAAGCGGCGCTGACCGAAGCGCCGATGGTGATCGCATCGCCGCAGCCGTCGCCGCCGCGCACCGAAGTGCCGCCTCAATCGCAAACACAACCGCCGCGGTCGCGGTGGAGCCAATTCGTCGCCGTGCTGCGCGCGGCCTTCCGGAGGAGCTGACCATGGATTGGGCCGATCTCGCCAAACAGGTGATTGCGCTCGGCGCGCCGATGCTGGGCACCGCACTCGGCGGACCGCTCGGCGGAGCGGCCGGCAAGATCCTGTCCGATGCGCTCGGCGCGTCGGTGCCGACCCCGGAGGTGGTGCAGGCGTCGCTGCCGGCGGCCGCGCCGGAGCGGATCGCGGAGGCCGAGGCCAGGTGGTGCGAGGCGGTCCGCGCCGAGGCGGAAGCCCAGCGCACCGCGATCGCCGAGACCCAGGCGACGATCCGGGCCGAGCTCGCCGCCAGCGACCCGGTGCAGCGCTGGTGGCGGCCGGTGTACGCCTTCGAGCTGACCGCCGAATGCGCCGCGCTGTGGGCTGTGCTGGTGCACGAATTCTGGACCGGCGACGTCGCCACCATCAACGCGCTGATCGGTGCCACCGCGCTCCTGGTCGCCTATTGGGGTTTCCGATTCGGCGTGCTAGGCGTCTATGTCAGCGGTCGGACCCGTGAAAAGGTCTGTGCCGCCACCGGGCAGGACAGCCCGGGCATGATCGACAGGCTGGTCAAAGCGGTCGTGAAGAAAAAGTAATCCGGCGCCGCGCCGTCGTTCACCGCGCATTCACCCCGCCGCCGCTCATCTTCACATCCGTCATGCTGTCAGCGCTTCGCCTGCCAGTGCATCAAACGACCGGAGTTGAAGGTGCGTCTGCTCGTCGTCGAAGATGACCCCGATCTCAACCGCCAGCTCACCACCGCGCTGACCGATGCCGGTTACGTGGTCGACCGGGCCTTCGATGGCGAGGAGGGGCATTTCCTCGGCGACACCGAACCGTACGACGCCGTCGTGCTGGATATCGGCCTGCCGAAGATGGATGGCATCTCGGTGCTGGAAGCGTGGCGGCGCAACAGCCGCGCGATGCCGGTGCTGATCCTCACTGCGCGCGACCGCTGGAGCGACAAGGTGCAGGGCTTCGACGCCGGCGCCGACGATTACGTCGCCAAGCCGTTCCACCTCGAGGAGGTGCTGGCGCGGATCCGCGCGTTGCTGCGGCGGAGCGCCGGCCACGCCCAATCCGAGCTGACCTGCGGCCCGGTGGTGCTCGACACCCGCACCGGCCGGGTCAGCGTCAGCGGCAATCCGGTGAAGCTGACCAGCCACGAATATCGGCTGCTCGCCTATCTGATGCACCACTCCGGCCGCGTGGTGTCGCGCACCGAACTGGTCGAGCATCTGTACGATCAGGATTTCGACCGCGACAGCAACACCATCGAAGTGTTCGTCGGCCGCATCCGCAAGAAGCTCGGCGTCGACATCATCCAGACCGTGCGCGGGCTCGGCTATCTGCTGTCGCCGCCGGCCGCGGACGCGCATTAGCGCGCCGGCGACGCGGTGACCGCCAAACCCTCCCGCCGCGGCAGTTCGCTCGCCACCCGGCTGTTCCTGTCGGCGACCGCGTGGGTGGTGGTGATCCTGGCGATCACCGGCATCGCGCTGTCGTCGGTGTATCGCGGCGCCTCGGAGCGCGCGTTCGATCGCCGGCTCAACCTTTATCTCCGCACCATCATCGCCGAGGTCGCCACCCCCGACACCACCCAGGAGGCGTTCCAGTCGATCGGCGAGCCGCTGTTCGATCTGCCGCTGTCCGGCTGGTACTGGCAGGTGGTCCGCACCGACGGCGAGAAGCCGGAAACCCGCGCCTCGCGGTCGCTGTGGGACCGCAAGCTGCCCCGGCTGGAAGATCAGGGCATCGAGCTCGGTCCGTCCGGCGTACGGCACGGCTATGTCGACGGCCCGGAAGGCCAGACCCTGCGCATGGTCGAGCGGCCGGTCGATCTCGGTCTCGACGGCAAGTTCGTCGTCACCGTCGCCGGCGACGCCACCGAGATCTTCGAAGAGACCCGGACTTTCGATTACTACCTTGCCGGCACCTTTGTGGCGCTGTCGATCGGCCTGGTGCTGACCACGATCTTCCAGGTGAGGTTCGGCCTCGCGCCGCTGAAGCGGATCTCGGAGTCGATCGCCGACGTCCGGTCCGGCCGCGCCGAGCGGCTGGAGGGCCAGTTCCCGGTCGAAATCGCCACCCTGGCGCGCGAGACCAATGCGCTGATCGAGGCCAATCGTGAGATCGTCGAGCGCGCCCGCACCCATGTCGGCAACTTGGCGCACGCGATCAAGACGCCGCTGTCGGTGCTGGTCAACGAAGCGGGCGCCCGGCCGGGCGACCCGCTGGCCGCGAAGGTGATGGAGCAGGCCGAGCTGATGCGCAGCCAGGTCACCCACCATCTGGAGCGGGCCCGGATCGCAGCCCGGCTCACCGTGGTCGGCACCATCACCGAGGTCGAGCCGGTGATCGGGGCGCTCCGCCGGACCATGGAAAAGATCCACCGCGACCGCGCCATCCAGGTCCGCGCCGAGGTCGCCGCCGGCCTCAAGTTCCGCGGCGAGCGCCAGGACCTCGAGGAGATGGTCGGCAACCTGGTCGACAACGCCTGCAAATGGGCGGCGGGACGGGTGTTCATCGCGGTCACCGGCGAGAAGAGCGACGAGCCCGGCGGTCCGCCCAAACTGCGGATCGTGGTCGATGACGACGGTATCGGGCTATCGGCCGAGCAGCGCGCGCTGGTCGCCCGCCGCGGCAAACGGCTTGATGAGAGCAAGCCCGGCTCCGGTCTTGGCCTGGCAATTGTCGTTGATCTTGCAGCGCTTTACGGCGGCGAGCTGAAGCTCGACAACGCCCCGATCGGCGGCCTGCGCGCTGAGCTGACCCTGCCTGCGGCATAACGAGCCCCGCGATTGCCACAGGGGCGCCAGAATTTGCATCTTGTTTTCCTTAACGGTTATGGATGTAGGCTGTTGGCCTTCGGGGAGCCGTTGGGGATGACCATGACGTCTTGGGGGGTGAAGCCGCTGTTGCTGCTCGCCGGCGCGCTAGCGCTGGCCGGGTGCGATCGCACGTCCGGGCTGGTGGCCCGGGTGGATTCCTTCACCAGCACCGCGACCTCGGATTTCGGCCGCAATGACGGCAGCGCCGCGGTCGATGCCGCCGCGATGGGCGGCCTGATCGGGCCGAAGATCGGCGCGCTGCTCAATGCCGAAGACCGCCGGCTGGCCTATGCGGCCGAGCTGGAGGCGCTCGATCGCGGCGAATCCGGCGCGCCGGTGGCTTGGAAGAACGCGTCCTCAGGCCGCTATGGCAACATCGTGCCCGGTCCGGTCTATATGAAGCAGGGCTCGACCTGCCGCGGCTATTCGCACGCAGTGACGATCGGCCAGCAGATCGAGATTTCCCGCGGCACCGCCTGCCGCGCCAATGACGGCGCGCCCTGGACCGCGCAAAGCTAGCCCCTGCGTCCGCCGGTTGACGTGCTGGAAAACGAAAATTTCCAGCACCTTATCTGCATGAGCGGCAGTGTCAGAAGAGTGTGAATCCAGCGTTCGACGCGGTCACCTCAACCCCTTCTTAACATCGCCGTGGCTATCTCTGGAGGGTAGCGCCGTGGCGTGAACGGCACCGTGCGAGCGGTGCGCAATTCCACGCGTGCCGACAGCCTGCAAACCATTGGGCGCATGAGCCAGACACCCACCGAACGGCTGAGAGATTATCTCTCCCAGCTCCCGCCGCAGTCCCAAGCGCTGCTGATGCGGGAATTCGAGCGCGCGCTCGAACGGGGCGAGGATGTCGCGGTCGCCAGCTTCGTGCTGGAGGAGTTGCGCAAGATCGTTCGCGGCTCCGAGGACGACAACAAGCCTCGCTCCGAGGATCCGGCCCGGCTGATGTTCCGGGTGCTGGAACCGTTCCTGATCGATCCCAAGGAAACGCCGCGGCCCGGCCAGCTCCGGCGCTCGTCGCTGACCTCGGTCTGGCAGTGGCTGGAGCGCGAGGGCATTCCGGATCAGATCCGCGAATTCGAAGCCGGGCTGATCGGCCTGCGCGGCGCGCCGGCGTCGCAGGTCGAGCAACTGGTCCGCAAGCTGCAGCAGGCCGCCGCCGCTGCGATCGACAAGCTGATCAACCCCGAGGCGGGCGTCGACCGCCAGCGCACGATGTCACGTGTCGGCCCGCCGTCGGCGGTCGAAGATCTGGCGCCGATCGGTGCGGTGCTGAAGAACCGCGACGCCATCGACACCTTCAACGGCAAGCTCTCCAGCAACCTGCGGGTGTTCGGCGAGAGCCAGGTCAATTCGATGATCGCGGCGCTCAACGTGCCGGCACTGCAGACGCCGATCCTGCTGCCGTTCGCGCTGACGCTGATCCTCAACCACCTCAACCAGCCGTGGCAGATCGTCCGGTTGGCCATCAAGGTCGCGGGCTCCGACGACGAGATCAAAGTCGCCGCCACGCCTTACGGCGTCGCCGTCACCATGGCGATTCAGGATCTGGCGCGGCTCACCGCCGATCTGCGCGAGGAAATCCGCCGCGGCCACTACGGCAACGTCGCCGAGAATCTCAAAGTGATTCACGACGGCATTCGCGGTCTGCGCACCGAGCTCGACATCCGCAGCGACTCGTCGTGGGGCAAGCAGCTTGCCGCGATCCGGGTCGACATCTCAAACGCGGTGAAGTCGGAGATCGAGAGCGTGCCGGGCAGGGTGCGCCGGCTGCTGCGCCAGCGTCCCGACAAGGACATCGCCAGCGGCGCCAGGCTCGACCAGCTCGAGGTCGACGAGACTGCCGCGCTGATCGATTTCGTCGCGGTGTGCCGCACCTATGCCAGCGAACTGGCGATCAACGAAGTGACGCAGCGGACCTATTCCGAGCTGCAGCAATATGTCGAGAAATCCACCGACGCGCTGGTGCAGTCGCTGCGCGGATCCGATGCGCGGGTGAAGCCGTTCCGGCATCAGCAGGCGCAGGCCGCGGTCCGGTTCTGCGAATTGCTGTTCAGCCACGACTATGCCTCGCTGATGAGTCGCGCGGTCGAAAACGCCATGGTTGTAGTGGAACGCAAGCCGGCGGCGCGGGCGGGCTGAACTCCCCTTTGATTCAAATCAAGTTTCGTCCCCTGCGGCGCCTTATCCGGTGCCGCAAATGTCAATTGCGGCTATCGTCCGACCATGGTGTAACCCGCCCGGATTTTCGACCTGCCGGGCCGGTGCCGCGGCTCCATAGTCTTCACCCGGAACCTCGCTCGAATGGCGCTTTGGTTTGTGTTCGCGATGATGACGGCCGTGGCGGTGTTCGCCGTGCTGTGGCCGCTCGGGCGTAGCGTCAAGGCGCAGCGCGATGGCAGCGAGGCGGCGGTCTACAAGGACCAGCTTGCCGAGGTCGACCGCGACGCCGCGATCGGGCTGATCGGCCCGTCCGAAGCCTCCGCCGCCAAGGTCGAGATCGGCCGCCGGCTGCTCGCCAGCGCCGAGGCCGAACGCTCGACGCCGACCACCACCCGCCGCGGCCTGCGCCGCATGGTCGCGGTGGTGGCGCTGATCGGACTGCCGGTGCTCGCGATCGCGGTGTATTTGCCGCTCGGCTCGCCGATGCTGCCGGACGAACCGCTGGCCGCGCGTGCCAAGGCGCCGCCGAGTTCGCAGCCGCTCGACAATCTGGTGGCGCAGGTCGAGGCGCATCTGGAAAAGAACCCGACCGATGGCCGCGGCTGGACCGTGCTGGCACCGGTGCTGGCCAAGACCGGCCGGTTCGACGATGCGGCGCGCGCCTATCGCAATTCGATTACTTACGCCGGCGAGACCGCCGACCGCCGCGCCGATCTCGGCGAGGTGCTGACCTCGGCGGCGGGCGGCGTTGTCACTGCCGATGCCAAGACCGAGTTCGAACGTGCGGTCGCGCTCAATCCGGATGAAGCCAAGGCGCGCTACTTCCTCGGCCTTGCGGCCGAGCAGGATGGCCGCCCGAAGGACGCCGCGACGATCTGGCGCGCGATGCTGGAGAAGGGGCCGGCCGACGCGCCGTGGCGGCCGATGCTGCAGACCGAGCTCGCCCGCGTCGACGGCACCGCCAAGCAGCCGGCACTGCCGGAAGGCGCGGCCGCTGCCGTGCAGAACATGAGCGAAGCCGAGCGCGCCGCGATGATCCAGGGCATGGTCGCCAAGCTCGCAGCGCGGCTGAAGCAGAACAGCGACGATGTCGACGGCTGGCTGCGGCTGGTGCGCGCCTATATGGTGCTCGGCGACACCGACAAGGCCAAGAGCGCGCAGACCGAAGCGCGCCAGGCGGTCGCCGACAAGCCCGACCGGCTGAAGCAGCTCAACGACGGCCTCAAGGGCCTCGGGCTCGACGGCTGACGATTGCAGCACGAACGATGTGGTTTCGACATCTTCGTCAGACAAACACCTCGAGCGACGCCGCGAAGCGTCGCTTGTGAACATCCGGTAGAGGACGCCGAGGCGAACGAACCATGACGCGTAAACAGCGGCGGTTGTTGATGATCGGGGGCGCGGGCGTGGTGCTCGTGATTGCGGTGGGCCTGGTGCTCAATGCGCTGCGCGACTCGATCGTGTTCTTCTCGACGCCGAAGATGGTCGCCGAACAGCATATCGAGGCCGGCCGACGGTTCCGGCTCGGCGGCGTGGTCGAGCCCGGCTCGCTGCAGCGTGGCGAGCAACTGAAGGTGTCGTTCAAGGTCACCGACGGCAGTGCCACCCTGCCGGTCGCCTACAAGGGAATCCTGCCGGACCTGTTCCGCGAAGGGCAGGGCGTGATCGCCGAAGGCTCGCTCGACAAGGCCGGCGTGTTCGAAGCCGACACCGTGCTCGCCAAGCACGACGAGAAGTACATGCCGAAGGAAGTCGCCGACGCCTTGAAGAAGGACGGCCACTGGAAGGACGACTACGGCAAGAAGTCGCCCGGTGAGACCACCGCCGGCCAGACCTCGGCGAATGCGGCGGAGGGCGGCAAATGATCGCCGAGGCCGGGCACTACGCACTGGTTCTGGCGCTGGCCCTGGCGCTGATTCAGTCCACCGTTCCGCTGCTCGGCGCCCGGCTCAATGACGGCGCGCTGATGAACGTGGCGCGCTCGACCGCGCTGGTGCAGCTGTTGTTCGCCGGCCTGTCGTTCACAGCGCTGGTGTGGCTGCACGTCACCTCCGACTTCTCGGTGGTGAACGTCTACGAGAACTCCCACTCGATGAAGCCGCTGCTCTACAAGATCACCGGCGTGTGGGGGAACCACGAAGGCTCGATGCTGCTGTGGGTGGCGATCCTGGCGCTGTTCGGCGGCCTGGTCGCTGCGTTCGGCAACAACCTGCCGCTGTCGCTCCGCGCCCACGTACTGGCGGTGCAGGGCTGGGTCGCAACCGCGTTCTATCTGTTCATCCTGATTACCTCGAACCCGTTCGCGCGGATCGCCAATGCGCCGGCCGAAGGCCGCGACCTCAATCCGGTGCTGCAGGATATCGGCCTCGCAGTGCATCCGCCGATGCTGTACCTCGGCTATGTCGGGTTCTCGATCTCGTTCTCGTTCGCCGCCGCGGCGCTGATGGAAGGCCGGCTCGACGCCGCCTGGGCGCGCTGGGTGCGGCCGTGGACGCTGATCGCCTGGATCTTCCTGACCCTCGGCATCGCGATGGGCTCGTATTGGGCCTACTACGAACTCGGCTGGGGCGGCTGGTGGTTCTGGGACCCGGTCGAAAACGCCTCGCTGATGCCGTGGCTCGCCGGCACCGCGCTGCTGCATTCGGCGCTGGTGATGGAGAAGCGCAACGCGCTGAAGGTCTGGACCATCCTGCTGTCGATCCTGACCTTCTCGCTGTCGCTGCTCGGCACCTTCCTGGTCCGCTCCGGCGTGCTCACCTCGGTGCACGCCTTCGCCACCGATCCGTCGCGCGGCGTGTTCATCCTGATCATCCTGTGCGTGTTCATCGGCGGCAGCCTGACGCTGTTCGCCTGGCGCGCCTCGTCGCTGAAGCAGGGCGGGCTGTTCGCGCCGATCTCGCGCGAAGGCTCGCTGGTGCTGAACAATCTGTTCCTCACCACCGCCTGCGCCACCGTGTTCGTCGGCACGCTGTATCCGCTGGCGCTGGAAGTGCTGACCGGCGACAAGATCTCGGTCGGCGCGCCGTTCTTCAATCTCACCTTCGGCCCGCTGATGGTGCCGCTGCTGGTCGCAGTGCCATTTGGTCCGCTGCTGGCCTGGAAGCGCGGCGATCTGATCGGCGCCGCGCAGCGGCTGATCGCCGCCGGCGTGGTGGCGCTGCTGGCGGTCGCCTTCGTGTACGCCTGGGTCCATGGTGGCGCGGTGCTGGCGCCGCTGGCGATCGGGCTCGCCGTGTTCGTGATCGTCGGCGCGCTGGTCGATATCGCCGAGCGCATCGCGCTGTTCCGCGGTCCGCTGTCGATCTCGCTGCGCCGCGCGTCCGGCCTGCCGCGCTCGGCCTGGGGCACGATGTTCGCGCATGCGGCGCTCGGCGTGACGCTGATCGGCATCGTCTGCGAGAGCACCTGGAACAGCGAATACATCGCGGCGATGAAGCCGGGCGACAGCACCAAGCTCGCCGGCTACGAGTTCAAGTTCGAAGGCGCCAACCAGCGCCCGGGCCCGAACTACCGCGAATTGCTGACCCAGTTCACCGTCACCGAAAACGGCCGGCTGATCGGCGGCATGGCGCCGTCGAAGCGCAGCTTCATCACCCGCGGCTCGTCGACCACCGAGGCGGCGCTGCTGACCCGTGGCTTCAGCCAGCTCTACGTCTCGCTCGGCGACATCAACGAGCAGGGCGCAGTGACGGTGCGGATCTATCACAAGCCGATGGTGCTGCTGATCTGGTTCGGCCCGATCCTGATGGCGCTCGGCGGCCTGCTGTCGCTGTCCGATCGCCGCCTGCGGGTCGGCGCGCCGAAGCCCGCCAAGGCGCCGCGCGTGCTGCAGCCGGCCGAGTAGGCTATTCGTGACCTCGGCTTCGCCGCGTCTCCGTGACGGCCTTCCTCTGTGTCGCAACGCGCTGCGGGTCGGCCTCCTGCATCGAAACTGCGATTGACGAGAGCAGATCGAACGGGACGCCGAGGCTGGCTGCGATCTTGCGATGCAGTTCGAACGGCCCTTTGCGCTTGCCGGTTTCGAGGTCGGACAGATAGTTCTGAGTGATCCCGACACCTTCGGCTGTGGCGAGCTCAGTCTGAGTCAACCCACGGAACTGACGCAGCACACGGATCGGGTTTTCGCCGGAAGCCAATCGCTCGACGACTTCGATTGGCAGCATCGGTGCACCATCGGCGACGTCGCGCTTCGCTTGGGCGACCAACCGCGCGGTGCCGGAGTCCTCGAGGCTTTCGCGCTCGATCTCCTTGAGGCGTTCGTACTCCGCGCGCGGCAGGATCGCCACTTCGCCTTCCGCCGTCGACTTGAATTTGACTTTCATCGATCCCTCTCAATCGTAGATCTCGCGTCGGTGACCGACTGCGGCGATTACGATCTGTTCGTCGTCCTCGTAGAAGATCACCCGCCAATCACCGACCCGAAGTCGGGCGCCGGCTTGGCCCTTGAGCTTTTTGATATCGCCCTGGCCTGAAGCCGCGAAAACGTCGAGTTTGGCGCGTATCCGTAGCCGAACTTGCGGAGCAAGCTTCAGCCATTGGCGCGTCGCTGTTGGCGTAAACGCAATGGGACGCATGCATCAATATCGCACAATGCGATATTGATGTCCAGTCCTGGTCCGATTGCCGCGAGGCTCGAAATTCTGGTAGATCCTTGCGGCCGAACCGGTGGAGTTTGATGTGAGGTTCCTGCGCACCTTTTCCCTATCCCTGATGATATTGGCATACGCCGCGCCGCTGGCGCATGCGGTGCAGCCCGACGAGGTGATGGCCGATCCCGCGAAGGAAGCGCGTGCGAGAGAGTTGTCGCGCGAGCTGCGCTGCATGGTGTGCCAGAACCAGTCGATCGACGATTCCGACGCGACGCTCGCCAAGGATCTGCGGCTGCTGGTGCGCGAGCGGATCGCGGCCGGCGACAGCAACAAGCAGGTGATCGATTATCTGGTGTCGCGCTACGGCGAGTTCGTGCTGCTGAAGCCGCGGTTTGAGACCCACACGCTGCTGCTGTGGCTGCTGCCGCCGCTGGTATTGGTCGCCGGCGGCCTCGGCTTGTGGCTGCACATCCGCCGCCGCGGCCGCGACGCCGCCCGCGCCACTGACGCCCCCAAGCCGCTCAGCGCCGACGAGCAGGCGCGACTGGACAAGCTGCTGGCCGAGGGCGCGGATCAAGCGCGCTAACCTTTCAGCAGAGTGGCGAAGTGTTGGAGGGCGGTCCGGCATTCAAGCCCCCTCACTCAAGGACCCGGTCGCCGTGGCGGCCGGGTCTCCCTTGAGATGACGAGATCGGTGGGAGCTACTCCGCCGCGATCGCTTTCGGCATCGGACCGAGCTTGACGCCGTCCGGATAATACTTCCAGCCGTCACGGACCTTGATCTTGTCGTCCCAGGGAAGCTTGTAGTTGCCCTCGGCGAGATCACGTACCCAGGTCAGGTAGTTCGCCTTCTCGCCGCCGGGCTTGCCGACATAGGCGCGGCAGCCGAGGTTGAAGATGTTGTTCTCCAGCGCCCAGTTCTCGCGCGCCTTGTCGACCAGGCGGGGGAACAGCTCGGCGGTGACGATCTCCCAGGGATTGCGGTGGCCCTGCTGGATGACGTTGCCGTCGTAATTGCACACCGTACCTTCCCCGAAGTAATAGAACACGCCGTCGTAGCCGGCCAGGTTGACCGACATGGTGTACATCAGGTTCTGCCAGGCGTTGGTCCGGTTGGTCCAGATCCACTGATCGTTGACCTGGGTGGAATAGCCGGAGATCCGGATGTAGACGTTGGCGCCCTTGTAGGCGGCCTCGCGCGCCAGCTCCGGGAACATGCCGTCGTGGCAGATGCAGACCGCCAGCTTGGCGCCCTTCGGGCCGTCGCACACCGGCATGCCGTAATTGCCCGGCGACCACGGCTCGATCGGCACCCACGGCTGCAGCTTGCGATAATGCAGCGCCAGTTCGCCGTCGGCGTTGATGATGATCGCGGTGTTGAACGGCGGCAGCGATGGATCGTCGTTGCGCTCCATCAGCGAGAACACGCCCCAGACCTTGTTGCGCTTGCACGCCGCCTTGAAGGCGCCGATCTCCGGCGAATCCACCGTCAGCAGCATCTCGTCATAGGTCCAGATCGCGGTGTTGAGACCCTGAGTCGAATATTCGGGGAACACGATCAGATCGAGATCGGGGTAGCCGGCTTTGGTGGTGTCGACCGCGCGGCAGATCTGCTTGACCTGAGTTTGAATATCCTCCGGCCCGCTGACCACCGGCACGGGATATTGGATCATCGCAACGAGCAGGGCTTCGTCCCACGCGCTTACGCTTCCGGTACTTGCCATAACTTGGCTCCATGTAACGTTAGAACGTCAGGTCTATGGAACCGCAGCGGTCGGTGGCGAATACGCTGTTCTACGTAACGGGCTTCGTAATCTTGAGCAGAGACGATCGGATAATGCTTTCAGTCCGTGTCGGTTACCGCTTCCGTCATGGAACGGATCTGACAGGCGGTGGTAATTGGCGAGATCGAAGATCGTGGCAGGATCGGGATTGGCCAGCCATCGCTCCAGCACGGTGATAACGCGGTCGCGGATCATCGATGCGAGCATGCCGACGATTGCGATCTGCTGGCCACGACCGTTGCACCGTGTCATGCGATCAGATCGCAGCAAATGGCGGCGAGGCCGTCGTCGGCCTCGCGCAGTTCGATCGGCTGGCAGTCGGCGGGGCTGGGAGCCGCCGCGGCTTAGAACGGCGTAATCTCCATCGGCAGCGGCTTGCCGGCTTTGTGCAGCGCGATCCAGCGGTGCAGTTCGGCGACGTGACCGCTTTCCTCGGCGACGAATTCCTTCGCCAGCATCTTGATCTCGGGATTGTCGGTGGTGTCGAGCACGTTCTTGTACCAGTCGAACGCGCCGGTCTCGGCTTCCAGCGCGATCTGCAGCGCGAGGTCGCGGCCGATGAACGGGTCGGTGCCCCAGATCGCGGCGGCTTCCGGGCTTTCCAGGCCCGGCCATTGGAAGTCGCCGGGCTCCATCTGCGGGATGTCGCGGAAGCCGGCGCGCGCCTGCGCGTCGGCCTGATGCATCCGCGAGTAGTCCGCGAGCTGGCGGAACAGCTTCGATACTTCCTTGTTGCCGCAACTATCCATCGCGTCCGCGAGCTGACCGAACCGCAGCGCGGCTTCCTGCTCGAGCTTGATCGAATGCGCCAGAAACTCTTCGACTGTTTCCATCGTCGTCTCTCCTTGTTCGGCCGTCGCCGGAGTGGCGACGGCCGTCGCTGTCGTCAGGCGTTCTCCGCAGCCTTGGAGGCGTGCTTGAGCGACCATTCCTCCTGGGTGATCCAGGCCTCGAGAATGCGGACGTGCTCGGCTTCTTCGTTGACGAATTCCTTGGCCGCCGCGGCGACCTCGGGCGACTTGGTGGTGGCTTCGACCGCGCGATAAAACTCGTAGCCGCGGCGCTCGCCCTGCAGCGCCGCCTTCAGCGCGCCGAGCCGGGTGAGGGTGGTGTCGGAGGCCCACACCGCGGCGCGTTCCGGCGTCGCGTGGTCGGGCCAGGCGTAGTCCGGCGGCACGTTCTTGCTGAGGTCGACGCTGCCGGCGCGCGACTTCACTTCCGCTAGGTGCAGCCGCGAGAAGTCGGCAAGCTGCGCGAACAGCTTCGCCACCGGGGCGTTGCCGGCATCCGCCATCGCCTTGGCGAGGCTGTCGTAGTGCAGCGCGGCGTCTTCCTCGACCTTGGCGGCGTAGCTGAAGAATTCCTGCGGCGTGTTGATCTCCATGCCGCCCTTGTAGTGCGCGGCGGCCGGTGTCACGGCGAGGCGCTGCGGCTTGGTCTTGTCGCCCTCGAACCGCACCAGGATGTCTTCGTTGCGGACGAAGCACTGGCAGGCGAGGCGATAGCGCGGCGGGATGTCGTTGACTTCGGCGTTGGCGATCTCGTCCTTGGTGATCTTGCCGAGCTGGCGCAGCACTTCCTTTTCCTTCTCGGTCAGCGCCACCGCCGACTTCGCTTTCGGATTGAAGTGCTCGACCTGCACCAGGCAGGAGCCGCATTCGCCGTCCTGGCAATCGAATGGAATCGGAATGTTGTGCGATTTCGCAACCGCCAGAATGGTCCCGCGATCGCCCGCCACCGCATACACGGTGACGTCCTTCGCCATGACCGGGGATGAGAAGGTAATGTTCGCCACGTCGCACTCTCCTGTCGTCAGGGTTGATCGACGCCTTGCCGGCGCCCTCCGGCAGCGCCTTGGCAAGAACCAGGCCAGCAGTGATCACTAAGTAATTCAGTTAGTTGCAGCGCCTGGGCGGTCGTCGGCTGCGACCAAAGGCGGATCGGATTCCCGACACGAATGTACGAACGGCGACAATTCTGCGGGCCGGGGCAGGGCGGGTAAGCGACCATCCGTCGCGCCCCGCGGCGGCCGAATACCGCCAAAATTACAAAAGTTTAATTCCCTCGCCAGACCGCCGTAAGGCTCCAGCCCCCATCTTCCGAAGCAACGGTGCTGATCAGTCCGCACCTTCCGTTTCAACTGGTCTTCGGAGCCTCACGCAATGCACGATCGTCGTCCCGTCCTGTCCACGCAGTCTTCGCACCGGCCGCTGTCGAGGTCGCTGCTGTCGGCGCGCAAATTTGCGCTGATGGCCTCGGTCGTCGCCGGTCTCGGCGCGGGCGCTGTCGGGCTCGGCCATGGTCCGTTCGATCTGATCGCCACCCCGGCGCATGCGCAGCAGGTCGGCGCCAACGTCCAGCCGTCGCAGCAGCCGGTCGGTTTCGCCGACATCGTCGACAAGGTGAAGCCGTCGGTGATCTCGGTGAAGGTCAACATCGCCGACAAGATGGCCAAGAACGAAGACCGCGAAGACTTCTCGCTGCCGCCGGGCTCGCCGATGGAGCGCTTCTTCCGCCGGTTCGGCGGTGAGATGCCCCCCGGCCTGCGCGGCCATCGCGGCGGCGGCATGATCACCGGCCAGGGCTCGGGCTTCTTCATCTCGGCCGACGGCTACGCGGTGACCAACAATCACGTCGTCGAAGGCGCCGACAAGGTCGAAGTCACCACCGACGACGGCAAGACTCACAAGGCCAAGGTGATCGGCACCGATCCGCGCACCGACTTGGCGCTGATCAAGGTCGAAGGCGCGTCCAACTTCCCGTACGCCAAGCTGTCGGAAGGCAAGCCGCGGATCGGCGACTGGGTGCTGGCGGTCGGCAATCCGTTCGGCCTCGGCGGCACCGTCACGGCCGGCATCGTCTCGGCGATGGGCCGCGACATCGGCAACGGTCCGTACGACGATTTCATCCAGATCGACGCGCCGGTGAACAAGGGCAACTCCGGTGGCCCGGCGTTCAACACCGCGGGCGAGGTGGTCGGCGTCAACACCGCGATCTACTCTCCGTCGGGCGGCAGCATCGGCATCGCGTTCTCGATCCCGGCCAACACCGTCAAGGCGGTGGTCGAGCAGCTCAAGGATCGCGGCACGGTGAGCCGCGGCTGGATCGGCGTGCAGGTGCAGCCGGTGACCCCGGAGATCGCCGACAGCCTCGGCCTGAAGAAGGCGGAAGGCGCGCTGGTCGCCGAGCCGCAGTCGAACGGCCCCGCCGCCAAGGCCGGCATCGAGTCCGGCGACGTGATCACCGCGGTCGATGGCACCTCGGTGAAGGACGCTCGCGAGCTCGCCCGGACCATCGGTGCGTTCGCGCCGGGGCATTCGGTGAAACTCACCGTGTTCCACAAGGGCAAGGAGCGTGAGCTGACGCTGACGCTCGGCGAACTGCCGAACAAGATCGAAGCCAGCAACAACACCGACCGCGGCGATCGCGGCGGCGCCAACCAGGGCCTCGACCTGCCCAAGCTCGGCCTGACGCTGGCGCCGGCCAGCTCGGTCGCCGGTGCCGGCAAGGACGGCGTGGTGGTCACCGACGTCGACCCGAAGGGCGCCGCGGCCGATCGCGGGTTCAAGGAAGGCGACGTGATCCTCGAGGTCGCCGGCAAGAACGTGTCGAGCCCGGCGGATGTCCGCGACGTGCTCGCCACCGCGAAGACCGAGAACAAGAACAGCGTGCTGGTCCGGGTCCGCAGCGGAGGCGCCTCGCGCTTCGTCGCCATCCCGATCGCCAAGGGCTGATCGCCCGCGCTGAGAAATTGGAGAGTGTCGCCGGCAATCGTCGCCCCCAGCCGACGGCGCTGTCCCGGGGACGGGTCGCAACCCCGCTCGTCCCCGCCTTACACCTTCCGGAAGGAGTTCAGCCCCCCTCCGTCGGAAGGTCTAGGCGGGCGGTGGAGTCCCCCAGCTCCATCGCCCGTTCCCCCCTTGGGGCCCGATCGAGCCGCCTTGCAAGGAGGCTGAAGCCGCGTCATGTTGCATCAGAGCCCGCAGAGTTTGAACAAATCCGACAGCAATATGCGTCTGTTGATCATCGAGGACGACCGCGAATCCGCCGACTATCTCGTCAAGGCGTTTCGCGAGGTCGGCCACATCGCCGACCTCGCCAGCGACGGCGAAGAGGGCCTGGCGATGGCGGAGAGCGGCGACTACGACGTGCTGGTGGTCGATCGCATGCTGCCGAAGCGCGACGGCCTGTCGGTGATCGGCAGCCTGCGTGACAAAGGCAACCGCACGCCGGTGCTGATCCTGTCCGCGCTCGGCCAGGTCGACGACCGCATCAAGGGCTTGCGTGCCGGCGGCGACGACTATCTGCCGAAGCCCTACGCCTTTGCCGAACTGCTGGCGCGCGTCGAGGTGCTGTCGCGCCGTCACGGCGGCCCGGCGGAAGAAACCAGCTACCGGGTTGCCGATCTCGAACTCGACCGGCTGTCGCATCGCGTCACCCGCGGCGGCGAGGAACTGACGCTGCAGCCGCGCGAATTCAGGCTGCTCGAATATCTGATGAAGCACGCCGGGCAGGTGGTGACCCGCACCATGCTGCTGGAGAACGTCTGGGACTATCACTTCGATCCGCAGACCAACGTCATCGACGTCCACATCTCCCGGCTGCGCGCCAAGATCGACAAGGGCTTCGATCACCCGCTGCTGCACACCATCCGCGGCGCCGGCTACATGATCCGCGACGGGCTGCGCTGAGCCTCGCTCTGCGCCTCGTCGCGCCGGCGGCGAGGCTCTCCGACAAGACCAAACAGATGCCCGACGGCCGCGCAGACACCCAGTCTGACGCCGTCTGCGTAGCGCTGCTCAGCGGTGGCGATTGGCTGCAGAAGCACTACCCCCGTAGTGTTTCTGGGTATCTAAATACAGCGCACCCATCGTTTCTTAACTTTCACATGCGAACGTCCTGCAAACTCACTGCTAATCAGGGATGTGAAAAGCCGCATGTTGATGGGACGCCAGAAGAAACAGGAGCTGCTGCAGAAGGCCGAATGGCTCGACACCCTGTCGCTTCATTGCGGCATCGGATTGTGGGACGCGATCCTGCACGAAGGCGATGCGATGCATCCCAAGGCGCGGTGGACTTGGTCGTCCGAATTCCGCCGGCTGTGCGGCTACAGCTCCGAAGCCGAATTCCCGAACGTCGTGCAGTCCTGGTCGGACCGCTTGCATCCGGACGATGTCGCGCCGACCTTCGCGGCCTTCACCCAGACCTGCCAGACCGGAATCGGTTACGACGTCAAGTATCGCCTCAAGGTCAAGGACGGCAGCTATCGCTGGTTCCGCGCCACCGGCGGTGTGGTGCTCGACGAGAACCGCAAGCCGCGGCGCGCCTGCGGCTCGCTGGTCGACATCGACGACCTGGTGAAGGCGGAAAATCAGAAGCGCGACTCGATCCATCAGCTCGCCAGCGATTTCGAAAGCGCGATCGGCAAGATCGTCAGGACGGTGTCGACTGCGTCGGCCGATCTCGAAAGCTCGGCGCGCCAGCTCGCCACCACGGCCGACACTTCGCAGCATCTCGCCAGCAACGTCGCGGCCGCGTCCGAGGAAGCGACCTGCAACGTGCAGTCGGTCGCGTCGGCGACCGATCAGTTGTCGTCGTCGATCCGTGAGATCAGCCAGCAGGTGCAGGAATCGGCGCGGATCGCCGGTGACGCCGTCGGCCAGGCGCGCAACACCACCGAGCGCGTCAGCGAACTGTCGAAGGCCGCGACGCGGATCGGCGACGTCGTCGAACTGATCAACACCATCGCCGGCCAGACCAATCTGCTGGCCCTGAACGCGACGATCGAGGCCGCGCGCGCCGGTGAAGCCGGTCGCGGCTTCTCGGTGGTTGCGGCCGAAGTGAAGGCGCTGGCCGAGCAGACCGCGAAGGCCACCGGCGAGATCGGCCAGCAGATCAGCCGCATCCAGTCCGCGACGCAGGAATCGGTCGGCGCGATCAGCGAGATCAGCGGCACCATCGAGAAGCTGTCGGAAATCTCCGCGCACATCGCGTCCGCGGTGGAAGAGCAGGGCGCGGCGACGCAGGAGATCTCGCGCAACATTCAGCAGACTGCGCAGGGCACCGAGCGCGTCTCCGCCACCATCCTGGACGTCAAGCGCGGCGCGGTCGAAACCGGCTCGTCGTCGACGCAGCTATTGTCGTCGGCGCAGTCGCTGTCGCAGGAGAGCGGCCGGCTCGAAGACGAAGTGAGCCGCTTCCTCCGCACCGTGCGCGCTTCATAGCCTCAACTCGCCGCTTGCTGCGGCGAGCTGTGCTATTCCAGCTATCACTCACACCGAGGCGTCGCCTGTCCAAGGGCGGCGCCTCGGCTTTTGCTGTGTCCGGCTCTTCGAACGCTGCAGGCGTAGCAATCCGCTACTTGAACGATTTGTCACTTTGGATTCAGAGCCGAAGTGTCTAATTTGCCGGCATGAAAGCCCTTCAAGAGCATCGCCGCCGGGACGTGATCCGTGACCGCCTTCGGTAAACTGATCCGAACCACCGCGTTTCGGCTGACGCTGGTCTATCTGTTTCTGTTCGGGCTGTTTGCGGCCTCGCTGGTGGCGTACTTCGCCTGGACCACGCGCAAGCTGATCACCGATCAGATCACCACCACGGTCGACGCCGAGATCGCCGAGATCAACGACATCTACGGCCGACGCGGTCTGCGCGGCGTGGTGTTCACGCTCGAAAACCGCGCGCTGCGGCCCGGCGCCAATCTCTATCTCGTCACCACGCCCGCCGGGCAGGCGGTCGCCGGCAATGTCGGCGCGCTGGCGCCGGGGGTGATGAGCAAGCTCGGCTGGAGCGAGACGTTCTATCGCCGGCTCGACGATCAGGAGCGCTCCGATCATCGCGCGCTGGTGCGGGTCACCGAGCTGTCGAGCGGCTTTCGCCTGCTGGTCGGCCGCGACCTCGAGGAGCGGCGGCGGCTGAACAAAGTGGTGCGCTCGGCGGCGCAATGGTCGGTGCTGATCGTCGTCGTGCTCGGCCTCGGCGGCGGCGTGTTCGCCGCGCGCCGCGTGCTGCGACGGATCGATGCGATGACCGGCACCACGCAGCGGATCATGGCGGGCGACCTGTCGGGCCGGTTGCCGGTCGGGCGCAGCGGCGACGAGCTCGACCGTCTGGCGGAAAATCTCAACGCGATGCTGGAGCGGATCGAAGCCCTGATGTCGGGGATGAAGGAAGTCTCCGACAACATCGCGCACGATTTGAAGACGCCGCTGACGCGGCTGCGCAACCGCGCCGAGGAGGCGCTGGCGCGGGCTTCCAGTGAGTCCGACTATCGCGTCGCGCTGGAACGCACGATCGAGGAGTCCGACGGCCTGATCCGCACCTTCAACGCGCTGTTGATGATCGCGCGCGCCGAAGCCGGTTATGCCAGCGGTGACATGAGCGATTTCGACGCCGCCGAGATCGCGCGCGACATCCACGAATTGTACGAGCCGCTGGCGGAAGACAACGAGCTCAGCCTGGAGGTCGAGGCTCTGGCCGCGCCGGTCCGCGGCAATCGCGAATTGATCAGCCAGGCGCTCGCCAATCTGGTCGAGAACGCGATCAAATACGGCAGGCCGCAGCCGCCAGCGGATGGCAGCGCCGGGGCCACCGCCGCCACGGTGCTGATCGAGGCGCGGCGCGACGGCGATCAGGTGCTGCTCAGCGTCACCGACCATGGCATCGGCATTCCGGAAGGCGACCGCAAGCACGCGATCGAGCGCTTCGTCCGCCTCGAGGCCAGCCGTACGCTGCCGGGCTCCGGACTCGGCCTCAGCCTCGCTTCGGCGGTGGCGCGGTTGCACGGCGGCGAACTGCGACTCGCCGACGCGGACCCGGGTTTGCGCGCCACGCTTGCAATTCCGGCCCGCACGGGCGAAGGACAGGCCTCCGCAACAACTCTCGAACCGGCGCCGGCATGATTTTTTCCGCGATCACCGCGGACCTCGACAACACCGCTTTGGCCGCGCGCTTCGGCGCCGGACCGCGCCTGTACGATCCCGTACTGGCGGCGGAGCGTTGGGCTGGCTGGCTGGGCGATCTGGCGCCTGAACAGGCCGATGCGATCGCGGCCCTCGGCAACGCGTTCCCCGACTTGCAGACTGCGCTGCAATCGATCGCCGAGGCCTCGCCGTATCTGTTCGATCTGATCCGGGCCGATCCGGTGCGGCTGCAGCGGGTGCTGCGCGGCGCTCCGGAACAGCGGCTCGCCAAGCTGCTCGAAGACGCCGAGACGTTGGTCGCCGCGGCGTCGGCCGAGGACGAGGTGATGGCGGTGCTGCGCCGGCTGAAGGCCGAGGCGGCGCTGTTGATTGCGCTGTGCGATATCGGCGGGATCTGGCCGGTGATGCAGGTCACGCAGGCACTCACCGATCTGGCCGGCCGCTCGGTGCAGATGGCGCTGCGCTTCCTGCTGCGCCAGGAGGCCGGCCGCGGCCGGATCGTGCCGCCCAATCCCGATTGCCCGGAGCAGGGCTCGGGCCTGATCGTGCTGGCGATGGGCAAGATGGGCGCCGGCGAACTGAACTATTCGAGCGACATCGACCTGATCGTGTTCTACGAGCTCGATGCGCCGACGCTCGCGCCCGACATCGAACCGCAGCCGTTCTTCGTGCGCGTCACCCAGGGTCTCAGCCGGATTCTGCAGCAGCGCCGCGGTGACGGCTACGTGTTCCGCGTCGACCTGCGGCTGCGGCCCGATCCGGCGTCGACGCCGGTGGCGCTCTCGACCGTGTCGGCGCTCAATTACTACGAACGCGAAGGCCGCACCTGGGAACGCGCCGCGATGATCAAGGCCCGGCCCTGCGCCGGCGACCTTGTCGCCGGCGACGCGCTGCTGTCGGAGATCGCGCCGTTCGTCTGGCGCAAGCATCTCGACTTCGCCGCGCTGTCCGACGTCCACGACATGAAGCGGCAGATGCAGACCTATCGCGGCCAGACCGAGATCGCGGTCGAAGGCCACAACGTCAAGGTCGGCCGCGGCGGCATCCGCGAGATCGAGTTCTTCGCCCAGACCCAGCAACTGATCGCCGGCGGCCGCCATCCCGAACTCCGCGTGCGGCCAACGCTGGAGGCGCTGGAGATTCTGGCGGCGCGCAACTGGATCACCTGGCAGGCGCGCGACGAGTTGACCGAAGCGTATCTGTTCCTGCGCAAGGTCGAGCACCGCGTGCAGATGATCGCCGACGAGCAGACCCACGCGCTGCCCGACAGCGTCGAGGCGATCGAACGGTTTTCGCGTTTCCTCGGCTACGACAGCCGCGACTCGTTTGCGCGCGATCTGCTCGGCTATCTCGAACGGGTGCAGGGCCATTACGCCAAGCTGTTCGAAGGCGATCCGACCGGCACCGCCAAGCTGCCGCCGGTCGATTACGGTGCCGGCCCCGAAGACACGCGGCTGCTCGATCACCTGCTGTCGCTCGGCTACAAGAAGCCGCTGATGATCGCCACCACGCTGCAGCAGTGGATGACCGGCGGCTATCGCGTGCTCAAGGTCGAGACCACGCAGCGTGCATTCCGCGAATTCGTGCCGGCGCTGATCGAGGAGCTGGCGCGCGCCGAACAGCCGGACGATGCCGTCAATGCGTTCGATCGCCTGCTACAGGCGCTGCATCGCGGCGGCCGGCTGATTTCGCTGCTGAGCCAGAACCGCGAACTCTTGACGCTGGTGGCGCTGGTGCTCGGTGCTGCGCCGCGGCTCGGTGACATGCTGGCACGGCAGCCGCAGATTCTCGACGGGCTGATCGATCCGCGGTTTTTCGGCGCCATGCCGGATCAGACCGAACTGTCCGCCCGGCTGGCGGTGACGCTGGCGGATGCGGGCTCGTACGAAGAGTTTCTCGATCGGCTGCGGTTGTTTGGACAGGAGAGCCTGTTCCTGATCGGCACGCGGATTCTGTCCGGCACCGTTCCGACGCAGCAGGCGGCGGTGGCATTCGCCGACGTTGCCGAAGGCATCGTCGGCACGGTGCATGGCCTCGTCAGCGAGCAGTTCGCCTCGACCTACGGCCGGGTCAAAGGCCAGCAGACCGCGATCCTGGCGATGGGCAAGCTCGGCAGCCGCGAGATGACGGCGTCGTCCGATCTCGACCTGATCCTGATCTATGATTTCGACGACGATCAGCCCGACAGCGACGGCGAACGCTCGCTGCACGGCGCGCAGTATTTCGCGCGGTTCACCCAGCGGCTGATCTCGGCGTTCACGACGCGGACCAATTACGGCGTGCTGTACGACGTCGACATGCGGCTGCGGCCGTCGGGCCGCGCCGGCCCGGTGGCGTCGCGGCTCGATGCGTTCGCCGCCTATCAGGAACAGGAAGCCTGGACCTGGGAGCATCTGGCGCTAACCCGCGCGCGGGTGATCTCGGCCGCGCCGGAGTTTCGCAGCAGGATCGAGCAGGTGATCCGTGCGGTGCTGACGCGGCCGCGCGACGCCGCGATCATCGCCAACGACGTCGCCGAGATGCGCCGCGCGATCGCGCAGGAGAAGGGCGAGGACGACGTCTGGGATCTGAAATATGCCGCCGGCGGCATGGTCGATATCGACTTCATCGCGCAGTATCTGCAGCTCGTGCATGCGTACGAGGCCCCCGACATCCTGCACGTCAACACGCTGTCGGCTCTCGACAATGCCACCCGGCTCGGCTTTCTGGCGCAGGCCGATGCCGAAGTGCTGCGGCCCGCGGCCCGGCTGTATCAGAACCTGACGCAGATCCTGCGGCTGTGCGTCAGCGAGAAGTTCAACCCGGATACGGCCGGCGATGATCTGTTGCGGGTGATGGTGCGCGCCGGCGACGCCCCGGACTTCTCGTCGTTGCAGGCGCGGGTGAAAGAGACCCAGTCCGACGTGCGCGCGATCTTCAACCGCCTGATCGGCGGCGAGGACGCTTAAGGCGCAGTTGCGCGCGCTGCAGTTCTCTCGATCGGGGAGTTGTAGCGGTCCGGCGCGATTACTTCGCGGCGTCGGCGGAGGGCAGCTGATCGCAATCCATCGAATACACCAGCTTGCCGCTCGCGGTCTGGCCGATCGGCTTGCAGCCGGTCACGCCATCGTCGATCGGAGCCGCGATGGAGGCGGGCGCCGTCGCCGGTGTCTCGTCCTGCTTGGTCATGACGATGTAGCCGATGCCGACCGCGGCGCCGACGAACGCCAGTCGAAACATCCAAACCGAGGTCTGGTGGAAGGCGGTGCTGAAATCCACGCCGGGCTCCTCGCATCAATCGTCGGTTCGCTCTTACACGGCCGCTCCGAATGCGGACAAGCCGGATTTTAGACTAGAGCTTTGCGGGAATCCCTCGCGCTCAGACGGCGTGCCGCAGCGGATCGCGCGCCACCGCGGTCCACCATTGCTGCACCACCGCCGGGCTGGTGAGCTGGATCGCCGCCGAGGCATCGAGCTGCGCCTTGCGATAGGCGCTGGCGGTGATGCCGAACCGGGCGCGGAACGAGCGGCTGAAATGCGCCTCGCTTTTGAAGCCGAGATCGGAGGCGAGGCGTGACAGCCGCCGCGTCTCCACCGGATCGGCCAGCGCCGCCTGCACCGCGAGCAGCCGACGCTCCTGGACATAACGCATTACCCCGCCGCGCTCGGCGAACAGCCGGTACAGCGAGGCGCGCGACACGTCGAGCTGCTGCGCCAGCCAGTCAGGTGACAGCTCCGGCTGCGCGAGGTTGTCGCGGATCAGCGCCTCGGTCAGCGCCAGGATGGTCTCGTCGGCGCCGCGCTGTGGGGCGAGATCCGCTTCGGCCGACGGCGCCAGCAGGCGGCGCAGGAAGTCGGCGGTCTCCGCTACTGTCGTTGCCACGTCGGCCTCGGTCAGCTGCGCGCTGCGCTCCTGCAGCGAGCGGATATAGGCGGCGAGCAGGTCGTTGCGCAGCGGATCGAGCTTCGGCTTGAGCGCGTGCAGCGGCAGCCCGGCGAGCAGCTTGCGCGGCACGATCAGGCACATCGTGTTCGACGCGAACGCCCGGGTCGAGATCGGGCAGGCGAGATCGATCAGCGCCACCTTGCCGGGGCCGATCACGGTCTGCTGCCGCGTCACTTCGCCGTTGAAGCCGCCGGACACGTAGAGGTGCAGCAGCAGGTGGTCCGGCGTCACCGCGATGCGCTGGGCGTCGCGGACGAAATCCTGGGCGTTGAACGCGACCTTGGCGACCACCAGGTCGCCGATGATGATGCCGGAGGCCGATCCGGTCGGCGTCTTCCGGCTTGGACCGCAGGGACGCGGCTCGAACAGCGGCGAGATCACCGCACGCCAGGTCGCGAATGCGTTGGCCTCGTCGAGGCCGGAGGTCACGTAATACAGACGGGGAAGGGACGCCATCGGGTCGATTGATCTTCAAGCCGGCTCGACAGGCCATCGGCATTTCGCTGCGCCCGCGGCCAAGTGCTTTCAGCTTAGCGGTTTTTTCCGAGAAAGACGATTCATCTCCGCACCGCCAGCAGCCGGACGCGGTAGCCAAGTATTGCGCGCTCTGCGTGTATCCACGCCAAGGCGAATGGATGGCCGACGTAGCCGTCCCATCCGGTTGTGAGACGCAAAGTCAAAGGAAAGCGCCACCTTCAACCTGAATCCGGCCGCTCCGCTCTGTCGCGACGCATTCGCACCGATTTAGAACTACGCGAACACCGAGGCGAAGTGTTCGTCAGTTCGCCGATCGAGACAGAAGACCGAGCATGCGCGGCTGAGGCGCTGCTCGGACAGGAAGGGAAAGTCCGTGAGCACCGTGGGGCGTTTTCGTCATCTCTCGTCGCTGCTGTTGTGTACGACGTTTCTTGTCAGCACTCCGATGTCAGCCGCGTTGTATGCGGCGGAATCGCCTTCGAAATCGGTTGCCAAGTCTGCGTTGTCGCCTGACCTGAAGGCGAAGTTCTCCGACGCGATGCGGCAGGGCGAGCGCGCGCTGATCGCGCAGGCTTACGACAGCACGTATCGCGATCCGGGACTCCGCGACGCGGTGGTGCGCCATGTCTCCACGCTGGCGCCGAGCGCGATGCGCGACGTCACCACCGCCGCCGATCTCGGCGTGCTGACCTCCGGCCAGCGGATGGTCCTCGCGCCGAACGCCGCGCAAGTGCTCGCGACCCGCACCGCGTCGGTCTCCGGATTGAACGCGTCGTCGTATCAGAACGTCGCGATGGCGGTGAACAACTCGCCGAACCTGCCGAACCCGCTGCCATCCACGACCGAGCAGACCTGGAACCTGGATATGATCGGCGCCCAGGGCGCCTATAATCGCGGCTTCACCGGCGCCGGCGTCACCGTCACGGTGGCGGATACCGGGTTCGACACCACCAATGCTGGCCTCGTCAACAAGCTGCGCACCAACCTCGGCAAGAACTACATGGTCGAGATCGGCAAGGCGTTCGATCCGAACGACCTCTCGCCGGAGAGCGCACAGAAAACTGACATCCATGGCTCGCACGTCGCCGGCATTATCGCGGCGGAGAAGTTCGACAATGTCGATGCGCACGGCGTCGCCTACGATGCCAGCATCATTCCGCTGCGCGCGATCGCCGAGAAAGGCTACACCACCTACGGGAACGTCGACTCCTCCGCGCTGGCGCTGAACTACTTCGCCGGCCTGAGCGGGACGATGGTGTATAACGCCAGCTACGGTCCGAACTCCGACGGTCTGACCAATCTGAAGCTTTGGACCGTCGGAAACATCGACGACGAGGCGAATGCCGCGTTCAATGTCCTCAAAGCCGGCAAGATCATCGTCGCCGCCGCCGGCAACGACCGCGCCGACAATCCGATCGCTGCCCGCAATGCCAATGGCCTTGCACTGCTGCCGTTCTTCAATCCGGCGCACGCCGCGCTCGGCGTCTATGACGATCAGGGACAGCAGCTCGACGGATCTGCTCTCCAGCATCAGCAGGGGCAGATCATTTCGGTGATGTCGGTGGGCATCACCAAGGCGGCTGCGTCCTATTCGAATCTCTGCGGCGTGACCGCGAGCTGGTGCGTGGCCGCGCCCGGTGGCGATGATGCAACGGGGGCGCTGGTGTATTCGACCGTGCCGGTGAACACCTACGGCTTCGCGCAAGGCACCTCGATGGCGGCGCCAACGGTGTCGGGTGCGATCGCGGTGCTGATCCAGGCCAATCCGAGCTACAACGCGCAGGACCTGTCGCG
The DNA here is from genome assembly GCF_039642825.1 of Rhodopseudomonas sp. P1. Lineage (NCBI taxonomy): Bacteria > Pseudomonadati > Pseudomonadota > Alphaproteobacteria > Hyphomicrobiales > Nitrobacteraceae > Rhodopseudomonas > Rhodopseudomonas sp. P1. The sequence continues at coordinate 2,117,469 of NZ_CP088006.1, forward strand.
CCTGCTGTTCTCGACCACGGAGGATCTCGGCGCGCCGGGCGTCGATGCCGTGTTCGGCTACGGCCTGATCCGGCTCGATCGGGCGACCGATGGTCCGACCACGCTCGCTGCTAACACGGCGGTGTCGGTGCTCTCCGACCAGACCACCTATTGGAGCCGGCTGCTCACCACCGATGGTGATTTCTCCAAGGTCGGCACCGGCATCCTGAGCATTTCCGGCCGCACCAACGCCGGCGGCAATGTGTTTGCGCAGCTCGGCACGCTCGCGGTCGATGGCACGCTGACGATGTCGGCCGGCCATCGCCTGGAAGTGGCGCAGCCCGCAACCCTGGCCGGCTTCGGCACGATCGCCGGCGACACCGTGATCGCGGGTACGCTGTCGCCGGGCAAGATGGCCAATATCGGCGACCTGGTGAGCAACAACGTGGTGCCGACCGGCACCGTGCTGAACGGCAACTCGGTCGGTACGCTGACCTTCAATGGCAATGTGACGCTGACCTCGACCGCCACGACCCGGATCGACATCGACGGCTCGCTGATTGTGCCGGGCGGCCCCGGCACCTACGACAAGATCTACGTCACCGGCGCCGGCAACGTGTTCTACGCGGCCGGCACGTTGACCCCAGTGCTGCGCGGCAGCGTCGGCACGGTCAGCAACTACACGCCGGCGATCGGCACCGAGTTCGCTTTCGTGCAGGCGACCAACGGCGCCAGCACCGCCGGCAGCTTTTCCAAGCTGGTGCAGCCGACGTCGGGTCTGCCGGCCAATGGCCGTTTCGACCTGATCTACAACCCGACCTCGATCACGCTGGTGGTGACGCCGTCGAGCTTCAGCCAGCTCGCCGATGCCGATAAGCTCGGCCCGACGCAGCGGTCGATCGCCGGCATCCTCGACAAGGATCGCGCCGCCTCGGGCGAGATGCCGACCGCCAACGAGAAGGCGCTGTACGACGCACTGTACAAGCTCAACTCCGAGGCGGAATTCGACAAGGCGCTGAATCAGCTCTCCGGCCCCGGCCAGCCGGCGATGGCGAGCGCGCCGCTGCAGGCGTTCACCGGCTTCCTCGGCGCGATCGGCGATCGCCAGGACATGCTGACGTCCGGCAGCGAGATCGGCCAGAACGGCACCGCGCAATCCTTCGCGATGTCCTATGCGGGTCGCAACACGATGAGCGCCGGGACCAATGCGGCGATGAACGCGTTCGCCAGCATCTCGCCGGCCGAGCGGGTGCAGGACGGCTGGTCGGTGTGGGGCCAGGGCTTCGGCCGTAACAGCCGGGTCGGCGACAGCGGCGACCTGTCCGGTTCGAAGGCGGTCAGCGCCGGCTTTGCGGTCGGCGTCGATCGGCGGTTCTCCAACAGCTTCAACGCCGGCGGTGCGTTCGGCTACACGCGCACCACGGCGACCAGCACCGACATGCAAGGCACCGTCGATACCTATGCGGGCGCCGCCTATGCGAGCTGGACGCCGGGCGCTGCCGTGCTCGACTTCCGCATCGCGGCCGGTCCGAGCCAGATGGCGACCAGCCGCCAGATCCTGTTGTCGCCGACCAGCCTGCAGGGCAGCGCCAACGGCGTCGGCGTCGGCACCACGTTCGAGGCCGGCTATCGGTTTGCGATAGGGCACGACGTGACGCTGAAGCCGTTCGTCGGCATGACCTGGCAGGGCTTCCGCCGCGACGCTTACAGCGAAAGCCAGCTGCCGATCGGCCTCGTCTATGCGGCGCGGACCTACGACAAGCTGACCTCCTCGGTCGGTGCGGCGGTGAGCGCGCGGCTGCGCACCACCGACGGCACCACGCTGGCGCCGGAGCTGAAGGTCGGCTGGGGCTACGACCTGCGTGACACCACGCTGGTCAGCGAAGCCGCGCTGCTCGACGAAGCGTTCCTGGTCGATGCCGCGCAGCCGGGCCGCAACGCGGCGCTGGTGAGCGCCAAGCTGTCGGGCTGGCGCACCGAGACGTTCCGGATGTTCGCCGCCTACACCGGCGAATATCGCAGCAACGCCACCAGCCACCAGGTTTCGGCCGGCGCCCGCGTCAACTGGTAAGCGAAGCTCTCACTGCTCAAGCGAGCCCCGGTTCTGAGCGATGAGGACCGGGGCTTGTTTTTGCGCGTCGGTGGAAGGCATTGGCTGATGCGGAAGAGGGGGCAAACCGGACCGCACGCTCTCTCAATGTGGTCGCCGGTCGATCGCGTGGAGGCCTGGTATCAGAGCATCTCGGGATTCCGGGTTCGCTCACTGCGTGAGCGCCCCGGAATGACGTTGTGTGGAGCGTCCGAACTCACCACGAGTCATTCCGGGGCGCGCGGAGCGCGAACCCGGCGACTGTCTCATGTGTCAAGGGTCTTACCTTGATATGGCGTGTCGGCTTTGACGAGTGCGTTGGCTGTGACGAGCAGTTTTCGGGCGATTGCGATGAGCGCGACCTTTCCGGGTTTTCCTTGCAGGCGAAGGGCGTTGTAGTCGTCGCGGAGCTTGGGGTGGTGGCGGGCGGCGACCAGGGCGGCCATGTAGAGGGCGGCGCGAACGCAAGGACGTCCGCCGGCGATGGCGGCGCGAGGCGGCGCTGCGCCGGATTGGCTGACGTGGGGCGCGAGCCCTGCGAGGCTGGCGATGGCCTTGCGATCGCGCTGGCCGAGTTCGGGTAGGTCGGTGATGAGGAGCGTAGCCACCCGTTCGCCGATGCCGGGGATCGATTTGAGGATGTGAAGGACGCGGCGGAGTTCGGCGTCGTCGCCGATGCGCCTGGCGAGTTCGGCCTCGATGGCTTGGCACTGCGCCGACAACGCGGCGATCGCGGCCCGATGACTATCGAGCAGGAGCGTGCCGCGGACCTGCTTCATCCGGGTCTTCTCCATCGCGATCATCTCGGTGAGCTGGCGGCGTCGGAGCGACAACGCCTTCAGCTCGAGTTGGGTGTCGGTCGGCAGGGGCAGGGGGCGCAGGGTCTCGGGCATAGTGAGAGCGAAGCGCGCAATCAGTCGCGCGTCCAGCCTGTCGGTCTTGGCGCGACCGCCTTCGGCCTCGCGGAACGCCTTGATCCGGCGCGGATTGACGATGCCGACTTCGAAGCCGGCGACCGAAAGCGCTTTGACCAGCGGTTCGGCATAGGGACCGATCGCCTCCAGAACCACCCGCCTGACGCCGGAGCGTTCGAGGCGGGCGATGATCTCGGCGATGCCATCGGCCAGATTAGGCATCCGGAAGGTCTGGCCCGACGGAGCCAGCGCGACATCGAGGAAACGTTGGCCGGCATCGACGCCGGCCGCAACCGCAAGCGGCACTGCAATCGTCATGGGCATCGGTCCTGTATGCGGGCGATCACCGCAACGGCAATGCCCGTGCGACTGTTCGATCAAGCAACACCGACAGAGGCGCCCGCACCGGGTTACGGCGAGATGATCGGCCGGGAATCTACCGAGCGGCCTCCGTCGTGCTGACTATGCACCAGCACCTCGCAGATACAGGAATCTCCTTGGCCGGTGCAGAGAGACACACACCACGGCAGCGCAGCGGCAGACACGAGGCCGTGGAAAGAGACCAAGCCGGGCAAGAAGCCAGACGGGCGAGACCAGACGGAGCGAGATCAGGCGGCGAGGGGGCGCTGCTGGCAGGTGCGGGGCAGGCTGACCATCACGATGGTGCCGGCGCCGAGCGTCGAGCGCAGCCGCATCGAGCCGCCGTGCAGATTGACCAGCGACTTGGCGATCGCGAGGCCGAGGCCTGAGCCGTGATAGCTCTTGGTGAGCTGGCTCTCGACCTGCTCGAATGGCTGGCCGAGGCGGCGCAGCGATTGCGGCGGAATGCCGATGCCGGTGTCGGCGATCATCAGCACGATCGAGCCGCCGGCGATGCGTCCGCGCACCGTCACCCGGCCTGCGTCGGGGGTGAACTTCACCGCGTTCGACAACAGGTTGATCAGGATCTGCTTGATGGCGCGGCGGTCAGCGACGATCGGGATCTGGTCGTTGAGCTCGGAGCGCAGGTCGAGATGCTTGTGCTCGGCGCGGCCGGCCACGACTTTCAGCGACTCGCCGATGGTCTTGGCGAGATCGAGCGGCTCCATTTCCAGCCGCATCCGGCCGGCTTCGATCTTCGACATGTCGAGAATGTCGTTGATCACCTCCAGCAGATAGTGACCGCTGGTCATGATGTCGTGGCAGTATTCCTGATACTTCTCCGAGCCCAGCGTGCCGAACATGCCGCTGCCCATGATCTCCGAGAAGCCGATGATGGCGTTGAGCGGCGTGCGCAGCTCGTGGCTCATATTGGCCAGGAATTTCGACTTGGTCTGATTGGCTTCCTCGGCCCGCCGTTTTTCATCGGCGTATTTGCGGGCGAGGTCGGCGAGTTCGAGTGCCTGCTTCTCCAGCTTCGACTGCGTGATCTTGAGATCGGCGACGGTGGCGCGCAGCCGCAGGTCGTTGTCGACCAGCTTCTGTTCGTGCGCCTTGATCCTGGTGATGTCGGTGCCGACCGCGACATAGCCGCCGTCCTTGGTGCGGCGCTCGCTGATGTGCAGCCAGCTGCCGTCGTCGAGCTGCGCCTCGAAGGTGCGGGCGCCGGGCATCACCGCGCCGTTGTCGCACAACCGAGTGCGAAGCTGCGGCATGCGGCCGACTTCGAGAATGGTCTCGTAGGAGGTGCCGGGCGTCACCGCCGAGTCCGGCAGCTTGTGCAGGCGCTGGAAGTGCGAATTGCACAGCACCAGCCGGTTGTCGGCGTCCCACAGCACGAAGGCTTCCGGGATGGTCTCGATCGCGTCGCGCAGGCGCAGATCGGCTTCGACCGAACGCTCGGCGAGGCTCTTCTGCTCGGTGATGTCGACCGCGATGCCGATCAGGTGCTTCTCGGTCGAGCCGGACTCCTGGGTGAGCTCGCAGCGCATCCGCAGCCAGATCCAATGGCCATGGGCGTGACGCATCTGGAAGCTGTGATCGATGTGATCGACCCGGCCGGCCATCAGTTCGTCGGCGATCGCGAACAGGTCGATGTCCTCGCCTTTCACCAGCGCATTGACCTCACCGAAGGTGAGGAGGTCGTTGCGGCTTTCGAGGCCCAGGATCGTGAACATCGACTGCGACCAGAAGATCCGGCCGCGGCTGAGGTCCCAATCCCATAGGCCGCAGCGGCCGCGATTGAGCGCGGTGTCGATCCGGCTGCGCACCGCGTCGTTGATCAGGTCGCCCTCGCGGGCGCGGGTCGACTGCCAATGGAAGGCGAAGCCGAGGATCAGCACCACGAAGCCGGTGGTCGCCGACAACGTGACCTGCAGTGCGGTGTCCGATCGGAGCACCGAGCCGGTGTCTTCCTGGATGATGACGACCTGGCCGGGCAGCGACTTCACCACGTGCATCGTGGCCAGCGCAGAAGCGCCGCCGGGCAGGGTGATTTCGGTGACGCCATTCGACTGACCGGACTTGGTCAGCGACGCCGCGCCGAGCACTTCAAGGAAGCGATTGTCGAGGCTGGGTTCGACGCCGATCGGCACGCGCGCGAGAATCCGCTGATCGGCGCTGGTGACGATGACGTGCCGACCCGCGGCGATGCCCCAGGTCGGGATCAGTCCGGGGAGCAGGTTCTGCAGCCGTTCGATCGAGGCAGGGCGGTCGAGACGGACCACGCCGATATGCTCGAGCCGTTCGGCAATCAGATCGGCGAGTGCGCTGAGATCGCGGTTCATCGCACCGCGCTTCTGCTTGCTCTGCTCGATGATCTGAACAGCCGCACCGAAGAAGATGGTGACAAGAAATGCGATGATCAGCAAAGGCACCGCGCGCCGCAACACCGGCTCTGCATTCAGCAGCCGATGATAGGCGGGTTTAGCGATCGACTGCGCCAATCCTTTAATTGAATCGGATTGAGCGCAGGCGTCCGCTGCCTGCACGCGCGCCATACGTGGCCCCCACCAAGTATCCGTCAGCACCCGTTCGAAGCAGCGAGCGCCGTTCGAATCATGATTAGGATTTGAATCGACTTTTAGGGGGCTGTCGAGAGTCAACGACTCAGGCCGCCTGAAAAATTCTTATCCAAAGGTGAATCGCGCCGACATTTTTTCGTGAGTCGAGTCCGAAACAAGAACGGCCGCAAAGTTTATTGCGGCGCTGTTCGGCTCAGTCCGCATTCGGCGGTTCGGCGTGACTGATCACGCGCTTCACCGAGGGGAACTTGGCGCGCAGCTTGCGTTCGATCTCGTCGACGTGCTCGTGCACCGAGATCACGCTCATCGACGGATCGGCGTAGCAGTGGAAGTTGACGATCTCGCCGGCCTCGGTGTCGCGCACACGGACGCTGTGCACGTCGTGGATCGCGCCGTCGTGAGTGAGGCGGCGCAGCGCCAGCCGAATCTCTTCGACACGCGCCGGCGCTGCGTCGGAGCCCTGCGGCAGCTCCGGCTCCAGCGGCTCGATGTGGGTGTCGACTTCGACATCGGCACCGAAGTCCTCGCGGATGTGATCCTCGAGCTTGTGTGCGATGTCGTGCGCTTCGATCAGCGGCATATCGCCGTCGACCTCGAGATCGATGCTGACGATCAGCTTGTGACCGAGATCGTGCACAGTGACGTGGTGGACCGCGAGACCGGAATTGCGGGCGATCACCATGATGCGCTCGCGCACGCTTTCATTGTCGCGCGCCACCGGAATCGCCGTGAAGGTGAGGTCGGCATCGCCGAACATCGCCGACATCGATTCCTGTGCCTTGCGCTTGATCTCGTCGATGCGGTCGATCGGGTAGGTGCGGGGCACTTCGACGAGGGCGTCGATGAAATGCGTCGGGCCGACCATGCGGGCGCGCAGCCGTTCGATGCCGACCACGCCCGGCACCGCGCCGATCGCTTCGCGTGCTTTGTCAGAGACGCCTTCGGGCGCACGGTCGAGCAGGGTCTGGATGGTCGAGCGGCCGAGCCGCAGCCCGAGCAGCGAGATCATCACCGCGACGCCGATCGCGGCCGCAGCGTCGCCCCAGTGAAAGCCCGCAGCGGCAAGTGCGAGGCCGGCGATCACCGCGAACGAGCCGAGCACGTCGGAGGCGAAATGCAGCGCGTCGGCGGCGAGCGCCTGGCTCTTGGTGGCGACAGCGGTCCGGTGCAAGGCCCAGGCGCGCCACAGATTGACGACGATATCGACGCCGAGAATGGCGAAGGCCAGATACGAGAAGGTCGGCGGCGGCGCGCCTTCGCGCAGCCGGCTGTAGGCCTCGACCAGGATGCCGCCGGCCAGCACGTACAGCATCGCGATCACGCCGAGCGCCGACAGGCTCTCGATCTTGCCGTGGCCGTAGTGATGCGCGTCGTCGGCGGGGCGATCGGAGATCCGCACCACGAACCAGGTGATGATGGTGGCGACCAGATCGATCGAGCTGTGCAGAGCTTCGGAAATCAGCGCCAGCGAACCGATGGCGATGCCGATGGCGAATTTCGCCGCCGCCATGGTGGCACTCGCCACAACGGAGACCGCGGCCACTCGCGACTTGGTGCTGGCGATGTCGTTCATGGCCGGGGATTTAGCAGCCTCGTGCGACGCCGAAAAGGCGCGCGCCCCGTTACCCTGGTGGTAACGGGGCGGTTTGGACTAGCTGCGAATTAGTCTCAGTTTAGGGCGTGGTCGCTGGCGGCCGTTACAACGTCACCACGATCTTGCCGAGGTGCCGATTGGCTTCCATGTGGGCGAAGGCGGCGCCGATCTCCGCGAACGGAAACACCTTGTCGACCGGCACCTTCAAGATGCGTGCTTCGACCGCCGGCCAGATGTCGCCGCGGACCTGGCGGAAGATTTCGCGGACCTCTTCGACGCTGCGGCTGCGGAAGGTGACGCCGACATAGTCGATCCGGCGCGCGGCGTGCAGATCGAAATTGAAGTCGGCATGGGTGCCGCCGAGCCGGCCGACATTGACGATGCGGCCGAGCACCCGCGTCGCGGCGAGGTTCTGGTTGGCGACCTTGCCGGAGACCTGGTCGATCACGAGATCGACGCCGGCGCCGCCGGTGGCGGCGAGCACCTGATCGACCCAGCCGTCGCCGGAGGAGTCGATCGCCAGATCCGCACCGAACTGATGCAGCTTTTCGCGGCGGCTCTTGTCGGTCGACGAGCCGATCACCTTGCGGGCGCCTTTCAGCTTGGCGATCTGCATCGCCATCAGCCCGACGCCGGAGCTGGCGCCTTGCACCAGCACCGACTGCCCGGAGCGCAGCTTGCCGATCGCCACCACCGCATTGTGCATCGTGGTGAGGGCGACGGGCAGGGTGGCGGCGTCTTCGAAGCTCAAGCCGTCCGGGATCGGCAGCAGCCGTCCGTGATCGGCGAGGGTGTACTCGCCGAACGCGCCGGCGGTCGAACCCATCACCCGGTCGCCGACCTTGCAGCCATAGGCCTCGTCGCCGAGCGCTACGACTTCGCCGGCGAACTCCATGCCGAGCACCGCGCCCACGCCGCCGGCGGCGCCGTGAGCGTGGCCCTTGGTCATGCCGAGGTCGGCGCGGTTGAGCCCGCAGGCGCGGACCCGGATCAGGACTTGCGGGCCTTTCGGCGCCGGCTTGTCGACTTCGGTGATGGCGGCGCCGGCGGCGCCGTAGACATAGGCTTTCATCGCAAGCTCGTCCTGTTCTCGCGGCGCCGACCCGGCGCGCGCGTCTTACTCCGCGGCCTCGCGTGCACCGCCCGAGGTCATGGCTTCGAGCCGGCCGCGGATGATCGCTTCGGCTTCGCGCACGATCCGCGACACCAGCTCGGCGCAGCTTGGAATATCATGGATCAGGCCCTGCACCATGCCCGCCGACCATACGCCTTCGTCGGTATCGCCATTGACATAGACCATCTTGCCGCGCGAGCCGGCGACCAGCTCCTTGACCTGCTCGAAGGTCGCACCCTGCTTCTCCAGCTCGATCACCTGCTGGCTGATCGCATTCTTGGCGACCCGCGAGGTGTTGCGCAGGGTGCGGAAGATCAGGTCGGTGGAGCGCTCGTCATTGGCGACGATCTTTTCCTTCACCGCCTGATGGATCGGGCTCTCCTTGGTGCACATGAAGCGGGTGCCCATGTTGATGCCGTCGGCGCCGAGCGCCAACGCCGCGACCAGGCCGCGCGCATCGGCGAAGCCGCCGGAGGCGATCATCGGGATCTTGATCTTGTCGGCGGCGGCCGGGATCAGCACCAGGCCGGGGGTGTCGTCCTCGCCCGGGTGGCCGGCGCATTCGAAGCCGTCGATCGAGATGCCGTCGACGCCCATCCGCTCCGCCGACAGCGCGTGGCGAACGCTGGTGCATTTGTGCAGCACCTTGACGCCGTGCTTCTTGAACTCCTCGACGTGCTCCTGCGGCTTGTTGCCGGCGGTCTCGACGATCTTGACGCCGCTCTCGATGATGACGCGGCGATACTCGGCGTAAGGCGGCGGCTTGATCGCCGGCAGGATGGTGAGATTGACGCCGAACGGCCTGTCGGTCATCTCGCGGCAGCGCGCGATTTCCTTGGCGAGATCTTCCGGCGTCGGCTGCGTCAGCGCGGTGATCATGCCGAGCGCGCCGGCATTGGCGACGGCGGCGACCAGCTCGGCCCGGCCGACCCATTGCATGCCGCCTTGCACGATCGGATGTTCGACGCCGAAGGCTTCGGTGAAACGGGTCTTGATCATTTGGGTCCCCCTTGGACATGCCGGCGCCTGACGCGCCTGTTGCTGTTGCTGGCGGCCGGGAGATTGCCGAAGCGACAGCGAAATGTCCAATGCGTGGGGAGGGGAGCGTCATCTCACCGAGTCATTCCGGGGCGCTCGCGCCAGCGAGCGAACCCGGAATCTCGGCGTCGTGAAAACAACTTCGGGATTCCGGGTTCGCGCTGCGCGCGCCCCGGAATGACGGCGCGTGTAGAGAGCGTCAGGCTTTCGCCGCCTGACGGAATTCGTTGTGCAGTTCGCCGATGCCTTCGATCGCGATGGTGACGGCGTTGACCGGTTCTTTCATCACGCCGACGCCGACCGAGGTGCCGCAGCAGATCAGGTCGCCGGGCTCCAGCGTCATGTCGTGCGACAGCAGGCTGACGAGCTTGTGCGGTGTGAAGATCATGTCGGCGACCGGATAGTTCTGCCGCTCGGCGCCGTTGAGGATGGTGCGGATCGACAGCGTCTGCGGATCAAGCCCGGTGGCGATCGCCGGGCCGAACGGACCGAAGCCATCGAAGCTCTTGGCGCGCGCCCATTGCGGGAAGCTCGGATCGCGGTTGAGGATGTCGGCGGCGGTGATGTCGTTGACGCAGGTGTAGCCGAAGATGTGCGACGGCGCGTCCTGTTCCGAGACGTTGCTGGCGCGCTTGCCGATGACGATACCGAGCTCGCCCTCATACACCACCTTGCCGTCGTAGGAGGCGGGGCGGTTCACCACGGCGCCGTGCGCCGCGACGCTGGTGGTGGCTTTGAGGAAGTACAATGGCTCCGGCGGGATCGACTGATTGAGTTTCGCAGCGAGCGCGCGAAAATTGTTCCACAGCCCGATGATCTTGCCGGGCGCGCACGGGCTGAGCAGCTCGACATCGCCGAGCTGCAGTGTCTGCCCGGTCGGTTTGCTGACGCCGAACATGTCGCCGTCATGCACGGTGATATCGGAATGCGCGATCGTGCCGAACCCGACCGCGCCCTTGGCGCGAAAACGAACCCATTTGGTCACGGCGATGGTCTCCTTTGTCGTTCCTATAACTGAAGCTCGTTCAGCGTCATTGCGAGGAGCGTAGCGACGAAGCAATCCAGCTCCGTGCCCGGCGCTTCTGGATTGCTTCGCTGCGCTCGCAATGACGGGAGAGGCTTCGTTGCTAACAACCTCGGGATTCCGGGTTCGCTCGCTGGCGCGAGCGCCCCGGAATGACGGGGCGTGGGACGGTGAACCGTCAGTACAGCCCCGCCACCTTGGCGCGCTGGATCACCAGGCCGAGCACCGAGTCGATCGCGGGGGTGGGGATGTTGGTCATCCGGCCCATCTCCTGCACCACGGTGACCAGCGGATCGATCTCCATCGGGCGGCCGCGTTCGAGGTCCTGCAGCATCGAGGTCTTGTGCGCGCCGACCTTGCGGGCGCCTTCGATGCGGCGTTCGACGTCGACGCGGAACTTGACCCCGAAGGTCTCGGCGATCTGCTGCGCTTCCAGCATCATCGCCTTCGACAGCGCACGCGTGGCCGGATCGGACGCGATCACGTCCAGCGTCGCATGCGTCAGCGCGCTGATCGGATTGAAGCAGACATTGCCCCACAGCTTCAGCCAGATTTCGTCGCGGATGCGGTCGAGGATCGGCGCTTTCAGCCCGGCGGCTTCAAACACCTTCGACAGGTTCTCGACGTCGGGGGTGGTTTCGCCCGACGGCTCGCCGATCGGGAATTTGTCGCCATAGACGTGGCGGATCACGCCGGGCGCTTCGATCTCGGTTGCCGGATAGACGATGCAGCCGATGCCGCGCTCCGGGCCGAGCTCCTTCCACTGCCGGCCGCCCGGATCGATGCTCTCCAGCGTGCGGCCTTCGAACTCATTGCCGCCGTGCTTGTAGAAGTACCAATACGGCACGCCGTTCACCGCGGTAACGATGCGGGTGTGCGAGCCGAGCAGCGGCTTCATCGACTCGATCGCGCCGGTGATCGAATGTGCCTTCAGGCAGATGATGATGAAGTCCTGCACGCCGAGCTCGGCCGGCTTGTCGGTGGCGTTGGGCTTGATCACCCGCTCTTCGTCCCCGATCAGCAGCTTGAGCCCGTTCTCCTTCATCGCCTGCAGATGCGCGCCGCGCGCCACCAGGCTGACGTCGGCGGCGCCGGAGTGAGCAAGCTGGACGCCGAGATAACCGCCGATCGCGCCGGCGCCATAGATACAGACTTTCATGCGATTTCCCATCAGACAGACGACAAGACAGGCGTGGCCGATCGGCCACGCCGCGGTGACACCAGATCGGTCTGCGGCGCGGGCGTTGCCGCCGCGCCGATCAGACCATTTCGCTCTTGGCGACGACGCTGCGCCGCCAAGGTTTGAGCACCAGCAACGCGAGCAGCGACGCCAGGATGTTGGCGGCGGCCGCGAGCAGGAACACCAGGTCCCAACTGCCGCTCGATTGCTGCAGCGAGTTGGCGAGCGGCACCAGCAGCGCCGCGGTGCCCTTGGCGGTGTACAGCAGCCCCGCATTGGTGGCGGCGAACTTCGCCCCGAAGGTGTCGGTGCAGGTCGAAGGGAACAGCGAGTAGATCTCGCCCCAGGCGAAGAACACCAGGCCCGACAGCAGCACGAACCAAACCGGATCCTGACCCAGCGCGTACAGCGCGTAGATGCCGATGCCTTCGAGCCCGAACGCGATGAACATCGTGTTCTCGCGGCCGATCTTGTCGGAGATCCAGCCGAAGAACGGCCGCGTCAGGCCGTTGAGGATGCGATCGAAGGTCGCCGCGAAGGTCACCGCCGTCATGGTCATCGCCATCAGCGTGACGGGCGTGTCGGCGATCTTCCAGTCGGCGGCGATCGGTTTCAGGTTGGCGGTGACCATCAGCCCGCCGGCGCCGACGATCACGAACATGAAGTACATCAGCCAGAACACCGGCTGGCGCAGCACTTCGGTCGGCCGGTAGTCGCGCCGCGTCTGGAACACGTTGGCGTTGCGGGTGGGCGAGGGCACCTGTCCCGGCTTCGGCGCCAGCAGCAGCAGCGACAGGAACACGATCACGATGCCCTGGCCGAGACCGAAATACATGAAGGTGGTCTGAAAGCCGGAGTCGCGGATCATCGCCTGGATCGGCGCCACGGTGAGCGCCGAGCCGGCCCCGAAGCCCGCCGCCGTCAATCCGGCCGCTAGTCCCCGCTTGTCCGGAAACCATTTCAGCGCGTTGCCGACGCAGGTGCCGTACACCGCACCGGCGCCGATGCCGGCGACGATCATGCCGAGGTAGTAGCCCGACAGCGTCGTCGCCTGCGCGTTGATCGCCCAGCCGATCGCACACAAGATGCCGCCGATCAGCACCACCAGACGCGGGCCGTATTTGTCCACGAACCAGCCCTCGATCGGCACCAGCCAGGTCTCGAACAATACGAAGAGGGTGAATGCCCATTGGATCGAGGCGCGGTCCCAGCCGAAGGTTTTCTGAATGTCGGGGACGAAGAACGTCCAGCCGTATTGGTAGTTGGCGATCATCACCATCGCGCCGACGCCGATGGCGAGTTGCGTCCAGCGATAGCTCTCACTCACGCGCCGCGTCTGCGCGGCGGCCACCCCGTGCACCGTGTCCGTCATGTTTCCTCCGTGAGCCGGCGCCTCTGTCGGGAGCCGTACCGTCGCATTGTGATCGTGCTAATCACCAGGCGCAAGGAGGGAAATAACAACCTGACTTGTTATGACATGCGGACGAGTTAGTCCGACCGCGCCCATGGTATCCGGGCGCGGCGAATGCGATGCAGCAATTACTCCGCCGCTTGCTTGCGCGGCGGGGCGGTCGCGCCGGAATCGTGGATCTCGGCGACGTGCGCGTCGCTGTAGCCGAGGACGTCGCGCAGGATTTCGTCGGTGTGCTCACCGAGCAGCGGCGAGCGCTTCACCTCGGTGGGGGAGTCCGACAGCTTGATCGGGTTGCCGACCGACAGATACTTGCCGCGGGCCGGGTGATCGACTTCGACGATGGTGCCGGTGGCGCGCAGCGACTGATCCTCGGCGAGTTCCTTCATCGACAGGATCGGGCCGCAGGGGATGTCGTCGGCGTTGAGGATCTCCATGGCCTCGAACTTGGTCTTGGTCATGGTCCACTGTTCGATCCGCGCGAAGATCTCGTTCAGCCGCGACAGCCGCGCGGGCGGCGTGGCGTAGTCCGGATGGGTCTTCCAGCCGGTCTCGCCGATCACGTCGCAGATCTTCTCCCATACCGGGGCCTGGGTGATGACGTAGATGTAGGCGTTCGGATCCTGCTCCCATCCTTTGCACTTCAGGATGCGGCCGGGCTGGCCGCCGCCGGAATCGTTGCCGGCGCGCGGCACCGCGTCGCCGAACGGGATGCCTTCGCCGAACTGGCTGTATTCCTTGAGCGGGCCGTGGGCGAGGCGCTGCTGATCGCGCAGCTTGACGCGGCAGAGGTTCAGCACGCCGTCCTGCATCGCGGCGGTGACGCGCTGGCCGCGGCCGGTCTGGTGGCGCTGATACAGCGCGGTGACGATGCCGAGCGCGAGATGCAGGCCGGTGCCGCTGTCGCCGATCTGCGCGCCCGTGACCAGCGGCAGGCCTTCGCGGAAGCCGGTGGTCGAGGCAGCGCCGCCGGTGCACTGCGCGACGTTCTCGTACACCTTGCAGTCTTCATACGGACCGGGACCGAAGCCCTTGATCGAGGCGACGATCATCCGCGGGTTGATCTCCTGGATCTTCTCCCAGGTGAAGCCCATGCGGTCGAGCACGCCCGGGCCGAAATTCTCCACCAGCACGTCGCAGGTGCGGATCAGCGCGGTCAGCACCTCCTTGCCCTTCGGGTTCTTGGTGTCGAGCGTGATCGACCGCTTGTTGTGGTTCAGCATGGTGAAATACAGGCTGTCCACTTTCGGGATGTCCTGCAGCTGACCGCGGGTGATGTCGCCGCTGCCGGGACGCTCGACCTTGATGACGTCGGCGCCGAACCACGCCAACAGCTGCGTGCAGGTCGGGCCGGATTGGACATGGGTGAAGTCGAGAACGCGAACGCCGTCGAGCGCCTTGGTCATCTGGTTACTCCGTGGTGTTCAATTTCTTGTCGAGGTTAGCTCTCAGTTCGTCATTGCGAGGAGCGAAGCGACGAAGCAATCCAGCGGCCCGTGCTTGCGTCCTGGATTGCTTCGCCTTCGGCTCGCAACGACGTGGATAGGCGTGCGTCAGGCGAACAGCTCCTGGCCGTGAGTCTCGACGTAAGCCGCCAGCCGCAGCGTGTGATCGCGCGCCAGCTTCTCGGCGAGTTCGGTATCGCGGGTTTCGAGCGCCTCGATCATCGCCAGATGCTCGGGCAGGGAGGCGGCGATGCGCTCCTTGCGGCCGATGGTGAGCTGGCGATAGCCGCGGACGTGGATCAGGATGTCGTTGGTCATGTCGACCAGCACCGGCGACTCGCTCAGCGAGATCAGCGTCTGGTGGAACACGATGTTGGCGCGGGAATATTCGTCGATGTGATCCTGCGGCAGCCGGTCCGGACCGAACTCCTTGAACACGTCGCGCAGCGCCGCAATGTCGCGCTTGCGCGCCACGATGGTGATCAGCCGCGCCGCCATGCTCTCCAGCGCCGCCCAGGCGCGGATCATGTCGACAATCTCGGCTTTGGTCCGGCGCACCACGATGATGCCGCGGCGCGGCACCGCCTTCACCAGGCCTTCCTGTTCGAGCATCGCGATCGCTTCACGGATCGGCGTGCGGCTGACGCCGAGCTTGTCGGACAGCGCGCGCTCATCGAGCATCACCGGCTCGGGCGTGGTGTAGATGTCCATCTTCAGGATCGCCTGCTTCAGCGCCTCATAGGCCTTGGTCTTGAAGCTGGTCTCCGGCGCGAGCCGCATGATGCCGAGCTCGGGCTCGGCGGGCGTCTCGTTCGGAGTGGGGCGGGCACGTGCGATCATGGAGTCCTCAGGCGGGTGGAGGGCCGCCGTCGACCCAGCTCTGGCATACCAGATGCCAAGCGGTCAAGGCGTTCTCAGGGGAGTTTGTGCGTTCGCGGAGTGTTCGCGGGACGTTCTGGCATGCCAACATTCGGAAGTGCCGGTGGTCCGCTTTGCCGGCGGGAAGCGGAGGCTCGATCAGGGTCAGAGGCGATTGTCCTCCGTGTTGGTCGGGTGTCGCTCACCGTGGAGTGATCGCTGCACCGCGCAACGCTGTTTGCTTGCGCGGGTTAGGAAGCAGACCTATCCTCACTCCATTGCGGCATCAGACCAGCAAATCGGGAGGACCTCATGGCCTGGAAGAAACCGGAAATCGTCGAGATCGCGGTCGGCATGGAAATCAACATGTACGCCTGCGCGGCGCGCAAGTAATCGAATCGCAGCTTCGTTGTGACGATGGCACACGGCGCGGCCGGCAGTCTCTGTCGGTCGCGACGGTGAGCGTTTGTGAGTCGTCGTTGAAGACTAGGTCGTCGTTGAAGACTTGAGTGGAAGGCGGTCGATGCTGCGGGTGATCGTTCTCGGCGCCGCAGCCGGCGGTGGAGTGCCACAGTGGAATTGCGGCTGTCAGGTCTGCCGCGCGGCCTTTGCCGATCCCGAACTTCGCCGTACCCAGGCGTCCGTGGCACTCAGTGCAGACGGCGCCCACTGGTTCCTGATCAACGCCGCCCCGGATGTACGCCAGCAGATCATTGCCACGCCGCAGCTGCATCCGCGTGCCGGTGCGCTCCGCCACAGCCCGATCGCCGGCGTGATCCTGACCAATGGCGAAGTCGATGCCGTCGCTGGCCTGTTGTCGATGCGCGAGGGCTCGCCGTTCACGATCTATGCACACGCCAAGGTGCTGGCGATCCTCAAGGCCAACAGCATCTTCAACGTGCTGAATGAAAAGCTGGTTGCACGGCAGCCGATCGCGGTCGATCAGCCGTTCGCCCTTCGGCTGCTGGACGGCGCGCCGTCCGGCCTCGAGGTGACCGCCTTTACGGTGCCTGGGAAGGGCGCGTGGTATCTCGAAGGCCAGACCCATCCCGGCGGTGCAGACGGCGAGGGCGATACGCTCGGGCTGACCATCACCGAGACAGCAACTGGCCGGACGGTGCATGTGCTGACCGCGTGCGCGCGCGTCACCGACGACCTCAAGGCACGGCTCGCCGGCGCGCCGCTGGTTCTGTTCGACGGCACGGTGTGGCGCGACGACGAACTGATCGCGGCCGGCCTCGGCACCAAGACCGGACAGGCGATGGGACACATCGCGATGGCGGGCCATGATGGCGCGATCGCTGCGCTGGCAGATCTTGGCATTGGGCAAAAGCTGTTCGTCCATATCAACAATTCCAACCCGGCGCTGCAGACTCGCTCGGCCGAGCGTGGGCAGATCGAAGCGGCCGGCTGGCAGATCCCGGCGGACGGCACGGAGGTGACGCTGTGAATGCGATGACCGCGTTTTCGCTGAACGGCGCCGCGCCGCTCGCGAATGCCGATGAGCTGGAAGCGGCGCTGCGCCAGATTGGTGCGGCGCGCTATCACAATCTGCATCCGTTTCATCGCCTGCTGCACGGTGGCAAGCTCAACAAAGGCCAGGTGCAGGCCTGGGCGCTGAATCGCTACTATTATCAGAGCTCGATCCCGATCAAGGACGCGGTGGTGATCTCGCGATTTCGCGACCGCGCCACCCGCGTCGAGTGGCGGCACCGGATCGAGGATCACGACGGCGATCTGGGTAGCGAAGGCGGCATCGAGCGCTGGCTGAAGCTGACCGAAGGGCTCGGCCTCGACAGCGCTTATGTCGAATCCACCCAAGGCATTCTGCCGGCGACGCGGTTTGCGGTGGACGCCTATGTGCATTTTGTCCGCGACCGCACACCGCTGGAGGCGATTGCCTCGTCGCTGACCGAGTTATTTGCGCCCAATCTGCACGAGGAGCGGATCTCCGGGATGCTGGCGCATTACGACTTCGTCAACCCACAGATCATGAGCTACTTCAGGCGCCGGCTGGAACAGGCGCCGCGCGACGCCAACTTTGCGCTGATTTACGTCAAGCAGCACGCCACCACTCCGGCGGAGCGCGAAGCGGTGTGCAACGCGCTGATCTTCAAGACCAACGTGTTGTGGGCGCAGCTCGACGCGCTGCATCATGCTTATGTCGATGGCCACATCCCGCCCGGCGCGTTCGTGCCGCAAGGGTCTTGAGCCGATGGCGCCGCGCCGCATCAGCGTTTCCGAGACGAGCCGCCCGGTGCTGCCGCGCCACGCCCGGCTGAAGTTCGACGACACGCGGCAGCGCTGGGTGATCCTGGCGCCGGAGCGGGTGCTGGCGCCGGACGAGATCGCGGTCGAAATCCTGCGGCTCTGCGACGGTGCCCGTGACGTCGCGGCGATCATCGATGCGCTGGCGGCGAAGTACACCGCGGGCCGCGCCGAGATCGGCCGCGACGTGGTGGCGATGCTGCAGGACCTCGCCGACAAAGGCTTTCTCACCGAGGCGCGGGAGACGGCGCCGTGACCGAGGCTGCCACCAGCGTTGCCGCTTCCGATGGCGTCGCCGTGCTGGAGAAGCCGGGCAGCGTCGCCGAGACGTTCGGGATTCCGCTCGCGGTGCTGCTCGAGCTGACCCATCGCTGCCCGCTGCAATGCCCGTATTGCTCCAATCCGCTGGAGCTGGAGCGCGGCGGCGCGGAGCTGTCGACCGACGAGTGGAAGCGGGTGCTCAGCGAACTTGCGAGCATTGGCGTGCTGCAGGTGCATTTCTCCGGCGGCGAGCCGGCCGCGCGCAAGGATCTGGTCGAGCTGGTGCGTCACGCCACCGAGGTCGGGCTCTACACCAATCTGATCACCTCCGCGGTGCTGCTGAGCCGCGAGCGGCTGGCGGCGCTGGCCGATGCTGGGCTGGCGCATGTGCAGATCAGCTTTCAGGGCAGCGAGGCTTCGCTGGCCGACCGCGTCGGCGGCTTTGCCGGTGGCCACGCCAAGAAGCTCGAGGTCGCGCGCTGGACCCGCGAGCTCGATCTGCCGCTGACCGTCAATGCGGTGATGCACCGGCAGAACCTGCACCTGCTGCCGGACATCATCGAGATGGCGGTGCAGCTCGACGCCGATCGGCTCGAAGTCGCCAATGTGCAGTATTACGGCTGGGCGCTGAAGAACCGCGCCGCGCTGATGCCGACGTTGCAGCAGATCGAGGATTGCACCGCGACGGTCGAGGCCGCGCGCGACCAGCTGAAAGGCGTGCTGGCGATCGACTATGTGATTCCGGACTACTACGCGGCGCGGCCGAAGAAGTGCATGGGGGGCTGGGGCCGGCAGTTCTTCAACGTCTCGCCGAGCGGCAAGGTGCTGCCGTGCCATGCCGCCGAAACCATCACCGGGCTCGACTTCCCCTCGGTAAGGGGCGGCGCGTCGATCGCCGAGATCTGGCGGAACGCCGAGGCGTTCAATCGCTATCGCGGCACCGGATGGATGCAGCAGCCCTGCGCCAGCTGCGCCTTCAAGGAGATCGACTTCGGCGGCTGTCGCTGTCAGGCCTTCGCACTCGCCGGCGATGCCGCCGCGACCGACCCAGCCTGCGCGCTATCGCCGCTGCACGAGCGCATCTTCAAGACTGCAGAAGCGGAGGCCGCGTCCGGCAGCGACCGCTTCCTGTATCGCAATTTCGCGGGTGGGACGGCCGAGGGCGCGTAGCGCAGCCTCTCTTTCGTCATTCCGGGGCGCTCACGCAGTGAGCGAGCCCGGAATCTCCACCACAAATACAATCCCTCCGTCGTCATTCCGGGGCGCGCGTAGCGCGAGCCCGGAATCCATAACCACCGGCTTTTGTTTCTTGGCAGAGCTTCGCCGCCTCAGTGCGTCACCGCGAGTCCAGGGACACTGGATTCCGGACTTGCGCGTACCGCGCAATCCGGAATGACGGAAGATAGGTCGTGCAGCGCTGTCAGCCGCCGCGGCGCTCAATCACCACCGTGGCGGTGCGGCCGACGACGAGGCGGACGTCGGGCGGCACCTGGTCGAGCGCGATGCGTACCGGGATGCGCTGCGCCAGCCGCACCCAGTTGAAGGTCGGGTTGACGTTCGGCAGCAGCTTGGCGCCGGCACTGCGGTCGCGATCCTCGATGCCGCCGGCGATGCTCTGGACGTGGCCGTAGAGCGGATTGCGCTCGCCCATCAGCCGCACCTCGGCACGGTCGCCGACCTTGATCGACGACAGCTTGGTCTCCTCGAAATAACCATCGACGTGCAGGGTCGCCTGGTCGATCAGCGCTGCGACGCCGCTGCCGGCGTTGACATAGGCGCCGGGGCGCAGATCGAAATTGGTGATCAGTCCGCCGACCTGAGCGCGGACCTCGGAGCGGTCGAGGTTGAGCTTGGCGAGGTCGCGGTCCGCGATCGCCTGGTGCAGCGCCGCTTCGGCCTCGGCCTGGGTCGCGGTGATCTGCTCGCGTTTCTGTTCGGTGACGGCGTCGCTGCTGAGATTGCGATAGCGCGCCAGATCCTTATTGGCGGCGTCGAGCGCGGCGACGCGGCCTTCGACCGCGGCTTCGGCCTGGCGCAGCGCCAGAGTGAAGCGCTCGCGATCGATCCGGAACAGGATGTCGCCTTTCTTCACCACCTGGTTGTCGACGACCAGCACCTCCGAGACGAGGCCGGAGACGTCGGGCGCCACCGCGACGACGTCGGCGCGGACGCGGCCGTCGCGGGTCCACGGCTCGATCTCGTAGTGCACCCACAGCCGCCAGCCGATCAGTGCGGCGACCAGGACGCCGAGCGTGGTGACGCTGAGGCGGACGAGCAGAAGCGGAGTTTTTCCCATGGCTGGCCCTTTCATTGCGGCCACCCCGAAACCAGACCGAGAGCGACGAACACGATGACGACGAAGATGGTGAGATTGAACAAGGTGTGATGCCAGACGAGGTGATAGAAGTTGAGCCACACCAGCAGGCGCGACACCAGGCTGGTGAGAATGAAGGCCGCGGCGGCGCAGATCAGGATGGTCGGCACGAACACGCCGAGGATGTTGAGTTCAGCAGTCATCAGGCGGCCTCCTGAAGGGCGAGGCGCGGCGGCTTCGCGGTCGGAAACAGGCAGCGGCGCAGGCCGACCAGGCCGAGCACCGCGCGCCGCGCCGTGCCGCTCGGCTCGTCGCGTACCGCGGCGAGGGCGCGGTCGAGGGTTCTGAGCAGTCCGGCCGGCGGCGTTGCTGACGCCGATGCGTAGTGCCGCTCCAGCCGGATCAGCAGCAGCTCGAGCCGGCGACGGGCGCCGCGCGACAGCTCAAGTCGTGCCCGGTGCAGGTCGAGAATGTTGAAGCCGGCGCGCAGCTCGCGCAGCGCTTCCGGCATGGTGTGGCCGGCGGCGGCGGCGCGGGGCGCCAGCAGCATCATCCGGTCGATCATCAGGCCCGCGACGCTGGCGCGCTGGTTCTCGCTGCTGATATCGGCAGCCTGCGCCAGCGTGGCGCGGTTGGCGTTGATCAGGCGCAGCGCGCTCCATTCGGCGCCGACAGGCCGCAGCACGGCGGTGACCAGCGCGGCGAGGCCGGTGCCGGTGACCACGGCGACGGTCGAGTTCAGGAAGCTCGCGGTATCGAAGGTGTACATTTCCTGCAGCGCGATCAGACTGCCGGTGTTGACGGCGAGGCCGAGGCCGATCGGATAGGTCGCGGGCGCGCCCATCAGCACGCCGTACAGAATGAACGCGGGCGCCAGCACCAGCGCCAGGCTTTCGAAATTGTGCACCGCCGGCAGGATCAGCAGCAGATAGGCCGCCGCAGCAAAAGCGGCCACGATGGTCCATTTGGTCAGACCGACAATCGACGGATACGGATCGTCGCGCGCGGCGAACAGGCTGGTGCCGACCGTCGCCATCATCGCGGCGGTGCCGCCGGCCGGCCAGGCGCACACGATCCAGAAGGTGCAGCAGGTGATCACAGTGAACAGCGTGACGAACGCGGCGAGCAGCGCCATGCCGTGGTCCTGGTGCTTCACCACCGCGACATGCTGTTCGATCGGATAGTGCAGGGGCGCATCGAGCGTCGTGGCGTTGCCGGTGGTCGCCGCAGCCAGCGCAATACAGTCGGATTGGATGTTGAGCAGATCCCGAAGCCGCATCAGCAGTCCGAGCTCGAGGAGGTCGCGCCAGGTGCCGCGATGCGGGTGCCGATCGATCTCGGCCTGAACGTCCGCCAACAGGGCATCACGGACCGCGGGGTCACCGGGCTCGTCGCCTTCCATCCAGATGCGGGTGCGCTCCACCAGCGTCGCGACCGGGGCCGAAGGGCCGCCCAGCGGCTGCAGTTCGTCGAGGCGATCGGCGACCGATGACATCACCGGCAACAGCAGCAGCATCCGCGGCTGCAATTGCTTAATCCAACGCGTCGCGCTCTGGTCGAGATTAGTGTCGTAGCTGAGGAAGGTGACGAGGTTTTCGATGTCGGCGGAGTCGGCGGCGACCTGCAGTCGATGGGTTTCGGCCGCCGGGCTTTTGTTCAGGCTGACGGCGTCGCGAACGCTGGCATGGGCGTGCTTGAACCAAGCTTTGACGCGCTGCGCCGCGAGCGGGCCGACCGAGCGCGGAAACACCACGCTGGAGACCACGGCCGCGCAGGTGATGCCGAGCACGATTTCCTCGGTCCGCGCCAGCGCGATGTCGAAGATCTGGTTCGGCGTATCGACGGTGGGAAAGCCGATCAGCGCGGTGGTGTAGCCCGCCAGCATCGCCACGTAGCTGCGCGGCGAGCGGTCGAGCACCGACACGTAGATGCACAGCGCCGACCATAGCGCGATCGCGAGCACGAGCAGCGGCGGCGCACCGGCGAGATTGGGCACGATCGCCACGGCGACGCAGGCGCCGATCAGGGTGCCGAGGACGCGAAACACCGCCTTCGACCGCGTCGTGCCGGAGAGCGGATGCGAGGTGATGTAGACCGTCGCCACCGCCCAATATGGCCGCGGCAGATCGAGCCACAGCCCGATCGCCATCGCCAGCATCGCAGCGGCGAACGTCTTGAACGCAAACAGCCATTGCTGCTCGTCGGGCAGCGACATCGGCGGAAATCCTAGATTCCGAAAGGAGGGGCGCGCGGCGCCTTCTCGGTTGAAAGGGCTGGTATCTGGCGCGGCCTTTACATAAATGACCATGGGGTCATTTTATGTCAAGATGACGACCCGCCAGAATTGTGCCGTGCTTCATCGCTCAGGACGCGACCATGCCTAAGCCCAATCAAACGCCTGCAAAAACGCTGACCAGCAATGCGGCGGTTCGTTCTAAACGGGTCGCGCGCGGGCCGAGCCCGGACAAGACCGCGCAAACCAAAGCGAGCATCGTGCGGGCCGCACTCGCGGAGTTTCTCGACAAGGGATTTGCGGACGCCACCATCGCGGGCGTGGCGCAGCGTGCGGGCGTGGCCAAAGGCACGCCGTATCGTTACTTCGCCACCAAGGAAGCACTGTTCGCCGGCGTGGTGCAGCAGGAGCTGGTCGGCGCGCTCGGCGATATCCTGGAGGAGAGGCGCGGGCGCGACGAGAGTGTGCAGGCGTTCCTGCGCCGGACGCTGCTGATCGCGCTCGGCGAGATCGAGCGCAAGGGACGGGCGGCGATGGCCCGGCTGGTGATCGTCGAGGGCGTGCGGTTTCCGGCGCTGGTCGAGATCTATCGCCGCGAGATGTTCGATCCGGTGCTCGACCAGATCAAACGATTGGCGCCGGTGGCGCGCCGGCGCGGGGAGCTGCCCGACGATCGGTTGATCCGCCACCCGCATCTGCTGATCGCGCCGGTGTGGATGGGCATTCTCAACAACCAGCTGATCGATCGTGACCATCCGGTCGACATCGCGGGGCTGTTCGAGGCGCAGCTGGAGTTGATGTTTTCCGGCGAGGCAGGGCGGTGAGGGACGAACAGGACTTTGGCCGCTTTCGTCCCAAGAGAGCCAGACGTCGTGAATTCGGGCTGGCGGCAGGACAATGGCTCCGTCATTGCGAGGAGCGAAGCGACGAAGCAATCCAGCTCAGTGCATCGAGCCACTGGATTGCTTCGCGGAGCCTGTCATCGGGCCGGCCAGAGGCCGGACCCGTTGGCTCGCAATGACGTGGAAGCTGTTCGCCCTTTCGCTAGATATCCGGGGTCGCTTCGATCAGGTGATGAACCGCTCTAGAACACCACCACCGAACGGATCGACTTACCTTCGTGCATCAGATCAAAACCCTTGTTGATCTCCTCGAGCTTCAGCACATGGGTGATCATCGGGTCGATCTCGATCTTGCCGTTCATGTACCAGTCGACGATCTTCGGCACGTCGGTGCGGCCGCGGGCGCCGCCGAACGCGCTGCCCTTCCAGACGCGGCCGGTGACGAGCTGGAACGGGCGGGTCGAGATTTCCTTGCCGGCTTCAGCGACGCCGATCACCACCGACAAGCCCCAGCCGCGATGGCAGGCTTCGAGCGCCTGGCGCATCACATTGGTGTTGCCGGTGCAGTCGAACGTGTAGTCGGCGCCGCCGTCGGTGAGCCCGACGAGATGCTGGACGATGTCGCCGTCGACCTTCTTCGGGTTGACGAAATGGGTCATGCCGAAGCGGCGGCCCCATTCTTCCTTGTCGTCGTTGATGTCGACGCCGACGATCTTATCGGCACCGACCATCTTGGCGCCCTGAATCACGTTGAGGCCGATGCCGCCGAGCCCGAACACCACGACGTTGGAGCCGGGCGTGACCTTGGCGGTGTTGACCACTGCGCCGACGCCGGTGGTGACGCCGCAGCCGATGTAGCAGCTCTTGTCGAACGGTGCGTCCTCACGGATCTTCGCGACTGCGATCTCCGGCAGCACGGTGAAGTTCGAGAACGTCGAGCAGCCCATGTAGTGATAGATGGTCTGGCCCTTGTAGCTGAACCGCGAGGTGCCGTCCGGCATCAGGCCCTTGCCCTGCGTGGCGCGGATCGCGGTGCAGAGGTTGGTCTTCTGGCTCAGGCAGCTTTTGCACTGCCGGCATTCCGGCGTGTACAGCGGAATGACGTGATCGCCTGGCTTCACGGAGGTGACGCCGGCGCCGACTTCGCGGACGATGCCCGCGCCTTCATGGCCGAGGATCGAGGGAAAGATGCCTTCGCTATCGAAGCCGTCGAGCGTGTAGGCGTCGGTGTGGCAGATGCCGGTGGCCTTGATCTCGACCAGCACCTCGCCGGCCTTCGGCCCTTCGAGATCCAGCTCGACGATTTCGAGCGGCTTCTTGGCCTCGAACGCGACGGCGGCCCGTGTCTTCATGGCGATCCTCCTGGCATCGACGAAACTGCGATTGCCTCTCGTATCGCAAATCGGCGCGCCGACTTGAACCGTTTTCTAGCCTGGTGAGGCGACGGGGCTCACGCCGAGGCGGCGCGGCAATCGTCTTCGAGCGGCAGATCGTCGGGCGCGTTGGGATCGCCGGGGGCGGTGGCCCAGGCGAGTTCGACCAGCGTCACGGTGCGGCGGCCGGCGCCGTCGAACTGGCAG
This sequence comes from Rhodopseudomonas sp. P1, assembly GCF_039642825.1. Lineage (NCBI taxonomy): Bacteria > Pseudomonadati > Pseudomonadota > Alphaproteobacteria > Hyphomicrobiales > Nitrobacteraceae > Rhodopseudomonas > Rhodopseudomonas sp. P1. The sequence continues at coordinate 2,142,555 of NZ_CP088006.1, forward strand.
ACGATCAGGCCCTGTTCTTCGATGTAGGTCAGCAGGCGCCGGGCGCGGCGCAGCGAGTGGGTGCCATAGGCCCGCGCGATCGCGGCGTCGCCGGGGCAGGGCCAGCCTTCCTTGGCGGCGCGGGCGATGATCATGAACACGCCCTGCATATCATCGGGCAACGTGGAGGCGCGCAGCGTCACGTCCTGCCACGCATCATCGGCCGCCATCTCGGTGGTGAGGCCGGCGCGCGCGTGCGTCAGCATCCGGCGAAACTCGGTCATGTCCGGGATCGCGGTGGCGAGGCCTTCGATCCGGCAGCGCACCACGAACTCCTGATACAGCACGCCGATCGCGCGGAAGCCGGCATCCGGCTCGGCCAGGATCGCGCGCAGGATACGGTCGAGCCGTTCGCGGCGCTCGGCGATCTGTTCGTCGCTGAGCGGCGGCGCTTCCGGCTCGGGCGTGGTGTCGATCGCGACCGACTTCGCCGCCATCAACTGGCTGAGCAGATCCGGCGCGGGGGCGCGGCGCTGGGGCCGCGTTGCCGTGGCCTCCGGCGGCGGTGCGGCGAGGATCACGGCGCGCGCGTCTTCCAGGCCGGCTTCCGGCAGCGGCATCAGGCGCGGCGTCGAGTTGCGCGGATGGGTTTCGGTCGGCCCGATCCGCAAGCCGAGCGGCCGGCGCGACAGCGCCGGGCCGAGCGCCATGAACTGGCCGCGTTCGAGATCGCGAAACGCTTCGGCCTGCCGCCGCTCCATGCCGAGCAGATCGGCGGCACGCGCCATGTCGATGTCGAGGAAGGTGCGGCCCATCAGGAAGTTCGAGGCTTCGGCCGCGACGTTCTTGGCGAGCTTGGCGAGGCGCTGGGTGGCGATCACACCGGCGAGGCCGCGCTTGCGGCCGCGGCACATCAGATTGGTCATCGCGCCGAGCGACAGTTTGCGCGCTTCGTCGGAGACTTCGCCGGCGACGGCGGGCGCGAACAGCTGCGCTTCGTCGACCACCACCAACATTGGGTACCAATGGTCGCGCGCGGTGTTGAACATGCCGTCGAGATACGCCGCCGCGCGGCGCATCTGGTTCTCGGCATCGAGCCCTTCAAGATTGAGCACCGCCGAGACGCGATGGATGCGGGCGCGCTCGCCGGCAACCTGCAGGCCGCGCTCGGTGTGGTCTTCGGCGTCGATCACGAGATGGCCGAATCGCTCCGCGAGCGTGACGAAGTCGCCTTCGGGATCGATGATCGCCTGCTGCACCCAGGGTGCGCTCTGCTCAAGGAGGCGACGCAGCAGATGCGACTTGCCCGAGCCGGAATTGCCTTGCACCAACAGGCGCGTCGCCAGCAGTTCCTCGAGATCGAGAGCCGCGGTTGCGCCTGAATTGGTTTGCCCCATTTCGATCGCAACGGTCATGGCTCGGCCCGAGGTCTCCTTTCGCGAGCAGGGGGCTTAACAACCTGGGCGCGCCGCGTCGAGCACCTGCGGCGGTTCCGCCCGGTGTTATGCACGCACATCAGCGTTGCGTGACAAGCCGCGAATCAGCGCCAGCCGAGCGCCGGTGCAATGTGGGTGAGCACGGCCTCGATCACATGGGCGTTGTAATCGACGCCGAGCTGATTGGGGATCGTCAGCAACAGCGTGTCGGCTTCGGAGATCGCCGCGTCGGCCTTGAGCTGTTCGATCAGCGCGTCGGGCTCAGCCGCATAGGAGCGGCCGAAGATCGCGCGGGTCTGTTCGTCGAGATAGCCGATCTGATCCTGCTGCTGGCCTTCGCGGCCGAAATAGGCGCGGTCGCGATCGTCGACCAGCGGGAAGATGCTGCGGCTGATCGAGACGCGCGGCGTGCGGCTGTGCCCGGCCTGTTTCCACGCTTCGCGATAGGCGCGGATCTGCGCCGCCTGCTGAACGTGAAACGGCTCGCCGGTCTCATCGTTCTTCAGCGTCGAGCTCTGCAGATTCATGCCGAGCTTGGCGGCCCACACTGCGGTGGCATTGGAGCCGGCGCCCCACCAGATCCGGTCGCGCAGGCCTTCCGAATACGGCTCGAGCCGCAATAGACCGGGCGGATTGGGAAACATCGGCCGCGGGTTGGGCTGCGCGAAGCCCTGGCCGCGCAAGAGGTCGAGCAGCACTTCGGCGTGGCGGCGGCCCATGTCGGCATCGCTCTCGCCCTCGGCCGGCTGATAGCCGAAATAGCGCCAGCCATCGATCACCTGCTCGGGCGAGCCGCGGCTGATGCCGAGCTGCAGCCGGCCGCCGGAGATTAGGTCGGCGGCGCCGGCATCCTCGGCCATGTACAGCGGATTCTCGTAGCGCATGTCGATCACGGCGGTGCCGATCTCGATGCGCTTGGTTCTGGCGCCGATCGCGGCGAGCAGCGGGAAGGGCGAGGCGAGTTGCCGGGCGAAATGATGCACGCGGACGTAGGCGCCATCGGCGCCGAGCTGCTCGGCGGCCTGCGCCAGATCGATGGTCTCCAGCAGTGCATCGGCAGCCGAACGCGTGCGTGACTGCGGCGACCAATGGCCGAACGAGAGAAAACCGATCTTCTTCATGGAGACAGCCCTGACGATGTGAAGGCTGTAGATAGTGCGCCTGCCGCCTCAGAAAAGCCTTCGATGAAGCATGGCTTGGATTGATCATCACACGCGTGTTGCGCGTGATGCGTCAATCTTTCGCCAGGCCGCGCAGCAGTAGGTCGACGCTGGCTTCGGTGAAGGCGACGAAATCGACTTCCTTGCGGGTGCCGAATAATAGCGACCACAGGCTCAGCAGCACCGCGGGACTCATCACGATCTCGGTGAAGCCTGTGGCGGGTGCATTGCGGAATTCGCCGGCGGCGACGCCCTGGTCGATGACTTCCCTGAACTGATCGATGATCGGCGCGACGAATTCCTCGTAGTGACGGTCGACCAGATCGGGAAAGCGGCCGCCTTCGGCGATCAGGAAGCGCAGAATTTCGCGTGACTCGCGGTTCTCCGCAATGTGGCCATAGGTGAAGGCGATCAAGCCGCGCAGCCGCTCGGTGGCGGAGCCGGGGAGGGTGAGCGCGTAGTCCTTCAGGCCCGGCAGAAACGATTGCGATTTGTGCCGGACCATCTCTTCGAACACCCGCTCCTTGGTGTCGAAGTAAAAATAGATCGTGCCCTTGGTCACGCCTGCGCGTGCGGCGACGTCCTCGAGACGGGTGGCTGCATAGCCATGCACGACGAATTCCTCGAACGCGGCGTCGAGGATTTCCGATGGGCGCTCGGCTTTGCGGCGGGCGCGTTTGGTGACGGCAGGCGGCATGGGGCGAACTCCGATCACGTAGTTTTACTATTGACTTTCGAGTCAGTCAATAATATTGCACTGCAATGCGCTTGATCGAATGGGCGAATTCCTGATGCTTTGGCTCAGACCCGTGGTGCTGCTGATGGTTGCCGCCTCTCTGGCGGGATGCGGCGAGGAGGCCCGGCGGGAACGCCCGGTGACGCTGGTGAAGACCGAGGTGGTCCACACCCAGCCCCGCAGCACGGTCATTCGGGTGACCGGCGACGTTCAGGCCCGGGTTTCCACCGAATTGTCGTTCCGGGTCAGCGGCCGGGTGGTCGAGCGCCTAGTCGACGTCGGCGCCCACGTCAATGCCGGCGATCTGCTGGCGCGGCTCGATCCGACCGAACAGCGCGCCGATCTGGTCGGCGCCCAGGCGGCGCTGACCGCTGCCGAAGCCCAACTCCGCCTCGCCACCGCGACTTACGAGCGCCAGAAGACGCTGATGGGGTCCGGCTTCACCACGCGTGTCGCCTATGACCAAGCGCAGGAGGGGTTGCGCGCGGCCGAAGGTTCGGTCGACACCGCCAAGGCGCAACTCGGCATCGCTAAGGATGCGCTCGGCTACACCGAGCTGCGCGCCAGTGCGGCCGGCATCATCACTGCACGCAACGTCGAAGTCGGTCAGGTCGCGCAGTCGGCACAGTCGGCCTACACGCTGGCCGAAGACGGCGCCCGCGACGCGGTGTTCGATGTCTATGAGGCGATCTTCCTGATCCCGGTCGGCAGCGACACCATCAAGCTGTCGCTGGTGTCGAACCCGGCGATCACCGCCTTGGCCAAGCCGCGCGAAATCTCGCCGACGGTCGATCCGAAGACCGGTTCGGTCCGCGTCAAACTGTCGATCGAAAACCCGCCGCCCGAGATGACGCTCGGCAGCGTCGTGGTCGGCGAGGGCTTCAGCCAGACGCTGGACAAGATCGTGCTGCCATGGAGCGCGCTCACCGCCGATCAGAGCGGCGCCGCGGTGTGGGTGGTCGATCCGAAGACCCATACGGTGTCCCTCAAGAGCGTTGCGATCGAGCGCTACGAGACCGACGCGATCGTGGTCAGTCGCGGCCTGTCGATCGGCGATCGCGTCGTGGTCGACGGCGGAAAGATGCTGCGTCCCGGGCAGGTCGTTGCCGATGCGGGAGGCGCCGCATGAGCGCGCCACGTTTCGTTGCGGTGATCGCGGCTGCGCTGCTGCTGACCGGCTGCAACGACAAATCGGAAACCAAGCCCCCGGTGCGGCCGGTGATGTCGACGGTGATTGCGCCGCTGCAGGCGACTAATCTTGCCGTCGTCGGCACGGTCGAGCCGCAATTCAAGACCGACTACGGGTTTCGCATGCTCGGCCGGCTGATCGCTCGCCCGGTCAATATCGGCGACGTCGTCGAGAAGGGCCAGACGCTGGCGGCGGTCGATCCGTTCGCGGCTGAACTTGCGGTGCGCTCGGCGCAGGCCGATCTGGCGACCGCGCAGGCGCAGCTCGTCAATGCCAGCGGCACCGCCAACCGGCAACGCGCGCTGATCGAGACCGGCGCCACCACCAAGGCGACGCTCGACAGCGCCGAGCAAGGCGACGCCGCCGCGCAGGCTGCGGTGGTCCGCGCCCAGTCGGCGCTGACCAAGGCGCGCGAGCAATTGAGCTATACCAAGATCGAGGCGCAATATGCCGGCGTCGTCACCGCGGTTGGGGCGCAGGTCGGTCAGGTGGTCAATCCCGGCCAGATGGTTGCGACCGTTGCGCGGCCCGATATTCGTGAGGCGGTGATCGACGTCGCCGACGATCTGGTCGGCGTGCTGAAGATCGGCACGCCGCTGACCGTGGCGCTGCAGCTCGATCCGCGCGTCCGCGTCGAAGGCAAGGTGCGCGAGATCGCACCGCAGGCCGATCAGGTCACCCGCGCGCGCCGGGTCCGCATCACGCTGGAAAATCCGCCCGAGACGTTCCGGCTCGGCACCACCATCACCACGCTGATCCCGGGCAAGCCGAGCCGCGGCTTCCGGCTGCCGGCGACCGCGATCCTGCGCCAGGGCGATCAGGCCAGCGTGTGGGTGATCGACACCGCCAAGGGATCGGTCACTAAGCGCAGCGTGCAGGTCGCGCCGAGCGACAATGGCACGGCTCAGGTCACCGATGGGCTCGAGGCCGGCATGCGGATCGTCACCGCCGGCGTCCATCATCTGCAGGAAGGCCAAATGGTCCGGTTCGAACGGGAAGTCACGCCGTGAAGTCGTTCAATCTCTCCGACTGGGCGCTGCAGCACCGTTCGCTCGTCTGGTACTTCATGATCGCCTTCATGGCGGCCGGTCTGTTTTCGTATCTCGACCTCGGCCGCGAGGAAGACCCGGCGTTCACCATCAAGACCATGGTGATCCAGGCGAAGTGGCCCGGCGCCTCGGCCGAGGAGACCACCCGGCAGGTCACCGATCGGATCGAGAAGAAGCTCGAGGAGTTGGAGTCGCTCGACTACACCAAGAGCATCACCACGCCCGGCGAGACCACGGTGTTCGTCAATCTGCGAGACACCACGAAGGCGCGCGATGTGCAGCCCACCTGGGTGCGCGTGCGCAACATGATCAACGACATCAAGGGCGACTTCCCGCAGGGCGTGGTCGGCCCCGCCTTCAACGATCGCTTCGGTGACGTGTTCGGCAACATCTACGCGTTCACCAGCGACGGCCTGACCCAGCGCCAGCTCCGCGACAAGGTCGAAGAAGTCCGCGCCAAGGTGCTGCAGGTGCCGAATGTCGGCCGTGTCGACATCGTCGGCGCCCAGGACGAAGTGATCTTCCTCGAATTTTCGCCGCGCAAAGTCGCGGCGCTCGGCCTCGACCAGCGTACCATCGTCAGCTCGCTGCAGGCGCAGAATGCGATCACGCCGTCGGGCGTGCTGCAGGCCGGGCCGGAGCGGATCAGCGTCCGCGTCAGCGGTCAGTTCACCTCGGAAGAAAGCCTCAAGGCGATCAATCTCCGGGTCAACGACCGCTTCTTCCCGCTGACCGATGTCGCCACAATCCGGCGCGGCTACGTCGATCCGCCGACCTCGCTGTTCCGCTTCAACGGCGAGCCGGCGATAGCGCTGACGATCGGCATGAAAGCCGGCGCCAACCTGCTGCAGTTCGGTGAGGCTCTGAAAGAGGAGATGAAGCGGATCTCCGCCGATCTGCCGGTCGGCGCCGAAGTGCATCTGGTGTCGGACCAGCCGCAGATCGTCGACGAGGCGGTGTCGGGTTTCACCCGGGCGCTGTTCGAGGCGGTGGCGATCGTGCTGGTGATCAGCTTCATCAGCCTCGGCATGCGCGCCGGCCTGGTGGTGGCGATCTCGATCCCGCTGGTGCTGGCGATCACCTTCATGGTGATGTCCTATTCGGGGATCTCGCTGCAGCGGATTTCTCTCGGCGCGCTGATCATCGCGCTCGGCCTGTTGGTCGACGACGCCATGATCGCGGTCGAGATGATGGTGGCGCGGCTCGAGGTCGGCGACTCGCTCGCCAAGGCCGCGACCCATGTTTACACCTCGACTGCGTTCCCGATGCTGACCGGCACGCTGGTGACGGTGGCGGGCTTCATTCCGATCGGGCTGAACAACAGCGCGGCGGGCGAATTCACTTTCACGCTGTTCGTGGTGATCGCGGTGTCGCTGCTGACATCGTGGATCGTCGCGGTGCTGTTCACGCCGCTGCTCGGCGTTACCATCCTGCCCGACAAGATGAAGAACCACCACGAGACCAAGGGCCGGTTCGCGACGATGTTCAGCCGGATGCTCGGCTTCTGCATGCGGCACCGCTGGCTGACGATCGGACTGACGCTGGCCGCTTTCGCGCTGTCGCTGGTCGGCATGGGTTTCGTGCAGCAGCAGTTCTTCCCGAATTCGGACCGCAAGGAACTGATCGTCGACTGGAACCTGCCCCAGAACAGCTCGATCGCCGAGACCAACGCGCAGATGGCCAAGTTCGAGCGCGAAGCGCTGACCGGACGGCCGGGCATCGACCACTGGTCGACCTATGTGGGGCAGGGCGCTCCGCGCTTCGTGCTGTCGTTCGATGTCGAGCCGTCGAACGCCACCTTCGGCCAGATGGTGATCGTGACCAAGAGCCTCGCCGACCGCGACAGGCTGCGGCCGGAGCTGCAGGCTTACTTGCGCAAGACCTTCCCGGGCACCGACGCGCTGGTGAAACTGCTCGACATCGGTCCGCCGGTGGGACGGCCGGTGCAGTATCGCGTCAGCGGCCCGGACATCGCCAAGGTGCGCGGCTTCGCGCAGCAGCTCGCCGGCATCGTCGCCGCCAATCCGCATCTCGGCGAAGTGGTGTTCGACTGGATGGAGCCGGCACGGGTGATCAAGGTGGACGTGCTGCAGGACAAGGCGCGTCAGCTCGGCGTCACGTCGGAAGACATTGCCTCGACGCTCAACGGCATCCTCGACGGCGCGACCATCACCCAGGTGCGTGACGACATCTATCTCGTCAACGTGCTCGGCCGCGCCAATGACGCCGAGCGCGGCTCGATCGAGACGCTGCGCAACCTGCAACTGTCCGGCGGCAGCGGCCAGACAGTGCCGCTCGCCGCGGTCGCGACGTTCCGCTACGAGCTGGAGCAGCCGACGATCTGGCGCCGCGCGCGGCTGCCGACCGTCACGGTCAAGGCCAGCGTGATCGACGAGGTGCAGCCGGCGACGGTGGTCGAGCAGCTGAAGCACTCGGTCGGCGAGTTCACCGCCAAGCTGCCGGTCGGCTATTCGGTGACCGTCGGCGGCGCGGTGGAAGAGAGTGGCAAGTCGCAAGCGCCGATCGTCGCGGTGGTGCCGATCATGCTGTTCGTGATGGCCACCGTGCTGATGATCCAGCTGCAGAGCTTCCAGCGGCTGTTCCTGGTGTTCGCGGTGGCGCCGCTGGCGCTGATCGGCGTGGTCGCGGCGCTGCTGCCGAGCCGTGCGCCGCTCGGCTTCGTCGCCATCCTCGGCGTGCTGGCGCTGATCGGCATCCTGATCCGAAACTCGGTGATCCTGATCGTGCAAATCGAGCAGTTGCGCAGCGAGGGACGTCCACCTTGGGATGCGGTGACGGAAGCGACCGAGCACCGGATGCGGCCGATCATGCTCACCGCGGCGGCGGCGAGCCTGGCGCTGATCCCGATCGCGCGTGAAGTGTTCTGGGGACCGATGGCCTACGCGATGATGGGCGGCATCATCGTCGGCACGGTGCTCACCCTGTTGTTCCTGCCTGCGCTGTACATTGCGTGGTTCCGCATCAAGGCGCCGACACAAGAGGCTTAGGATGGCTAGTTCGAGTCAAACACCGCCCGATCTTCCGCTGTGCCGCGGCGACCGCGTTCGGATGAGTCCGCTCGGCCGCGAGCGGCATCCGCGCTACGGCACCCGTGAAGGCGTCATCGTCGGGCAGGGCTCGCCGAGCAGTTGGCGGGTGAAGTTCGACGACCGCAAGACCATCCAGGCGATCCATCAGGACTATCTCGAACGCGTTCCGGGGCAGGCGCCACGCTTCGACACGTCCGAACCCTGGAGCCGCTGGCGCGACGATCCGCCGGCGACCCCGTAGTCGCGCGTCCCTCGTTCCTGCTGGTGTCCTGATGTCCCGCGTGCCTCGCTCGTTTGTCGTCGTTGTCGCGCTGGCGTCGAGCTGCTTGCTCGCCGCCTGTGCAAGCCTGCCGCGCCAGCCCTACACGGCCGCCGAAGCCGCCAAGGCGCGGATCCTCGATCGCGACGATCTGCGGCGCTACGCCGACGATCCGCCGTCCGCCTTTGTGGATGGTCGCCGGATTTCCGGACCACAGACCTACCTCGCGCTGTCCGGCGGCGGCGCTGACGGCGCCTATGGTGCGGGCGTGCTGGCGGGATGGACGGCCGCAGGGAGCCGGCCGTCGTTCTCGATCGTGTCCGGCGTCAGCACCGGGGCGCTGATTGCGCCATTCGCCTATATCGGCCCGCGCTACGACGACACGCTGCGGGAGCTCTACACCAGCGGCGTGGCCGAAAGCCTGCTGGAGGATCCGAACCCGTTCAACGCGATCTTCGGCTCCGGCCTGTTCGGCAACAAGCGCCTGCGCGAACTGGTCGCCCGGTACATCGATGCCAGTTTCATGGACGAGGTGGCCGAGCAGTACGCCAAGGGGCGGAGGCTGTTCGTCGTCACCACCAATCTGGATTCGCAGCGCTCGGTGATCTGGGACATGGGCCGGATCGCGGCGCTGCGGACGCCGGAGAGTCTCAATCTGTTCAGGGATGTCGTTGCGGCCTCGGCGAGCATTCCGGCGGTGTTCCCGCCGATGCTGGTTAATGCCGAAGCCGATGGCGTCCGGTTCCAGGAGATGCATGTGGATGGCGGCGTGATGTCGCCGGTGCTGACCTTGCCGGAGGCGTATCTGATGCGTAGTGCCTCGTGGGACAAGTCGCTCAACCTGCAGCTCTACATCCTGATGAATAATACCATTGAACCGGAGTTCCAGCTGGTGCGCGATCGTGCGCTGGACATCGCCGCGCGGGCCTCGTCGTCGATGATCAAGGCGCAGACCCGGTCGATCCTCTACAGCACTTACGCGTTCGCCCGCCGCAACAAATACGGTTTCCATCTGTCCTATATCGAGAGCGACCGGCCGCCGTCGCCCCCCGGCTTCGACACCGCCTACATGCGCTCGCTGTATCAATACGGCTACGACCGCGCGCGCAGCGGCCATGTCTGGTCGAGCGCACCGCCGGCGGATGAAGCCGCACCGGCGCCCGTCGCGGCCACCACCCCGGCGCGCCACGTCGCCGGTGTCCAATAACGACGCGCTGTGAGCGCGGCGTCCACCGCTTTCGCGTGCGGTGGACGAGTGAGGCGAAGATGTCTGCAATCCGGTTCACGACGGCCCTGACGGCCGCGGTGCTGTTGTTTTGTCCGGCTTCGGCCGCGGTGTCCGATCGTGGCCACGAGCCAACGGTGCAGCCGCCGCCGGCGACGTCGACCGACGAGCCGACCGGTTCGGTGACGATCGCGCGCGGCAGTGGCGCCGATCTGATCCGGATGGTGGAGAAGAAGCTGCCCGGCGTGCGGGTGTTCGATCTCAACCTCACCGACGAAGGCTCGGCGCCGTGGTTCGAGGTCAAGTCGTATCGGGGAGATCAGGTGTGGAGCACCATGATCGATGTCGCCACTCGGCGGATCGTTCGCTCATCTGAGGCGAAACCTGCCTCCGATCTCGACGCCGAGACCCTGCGCGACCTCGGCGATTTCCGGCGGATCAAGATGAAGCTGTCCGAGGCGGTGGTGATCGCCGAGCAGCTCAGTGGCGGGCGCGCGATCAGCGCCGGGCTGCACCGCGGCGATGACAAGCTGGTGTTCGTGGTCGTGGTGGTGGCGGACGGCGCGCTGAAAGAAGTCACCGTGGAGCCGGACAAGTAGCGCCGTCTCGCGGCGCTTGGCTGCTTCAGCTTTTGTCGAGATCCTCGACCACCTGCACCAGCGTCTGCTTGACCTCGGTGCGATCCGCCGTGACGGTGTCGATGAATAGCCGCATCCCGGGCAGCTCCTTGCGGATCACGTCGGTCGATCCCGACGTCTTCAAGCCGCGGACCTCATAGGCGCGCACCGGCTCGCTGAAGCCTTTCACCGTTAGGGCAGGACGCTCCTCGGCGTCGATCACATCGTTCACCAGCGACCAGGTGACGTGCGAGATCAGGATCGAGCCGGGCTCGCAGTTCTGCTCCAGGCGCGAGGTGAGGTTCACGGCGCCGCCGACGATGGTGTAGTCCATCCGGTCCGGGCTGCCGAAATTGCCGACGGTGCAGAAGCCGGTGTTGATGCCGATGCGGACCCGGAACGGGCGCTCGGCGCCGGCGTCGATCCACTCCATCTCCAGCTGCTTCAGCTTTTCCTGCATCTCGATCGCCATCATCACGCAGGCGACCGCGTCCTCCTTGACGCCGCGGCTCTCCGGATCGCCGAAGAATGCGAGCACGGCATCGCCGACATATTTGTCGATCGTCGCGCCATGCTTGAGCGCGATCTGCGCCATCTCGGCCAGATAGCGGTTGAGCATCGCGGTGAGGTCTTCCGACTCCAGCTTGTCGGTAGTCGCCGTGAAGTTGGCGATGTCGGACAGGAAGATCGTCAGCTTCTTGCGCTTGGAGGCGATCTCGGCGTCCTGATGGCCGCTGAAAATCGACGAGTAGACTTGCGGCGACAGATACTTCGACAGCGCGGCCGACAGCCCTTCAAGACTGCGGTTACGGGTCTCCAGCTCCTCGGTGCGCTGCTTCACCATCGAGTCGAGATATTCCTCGCGCGCGGCGACTTGTCCGGCCATGCCGGTGAACACCCGGGCCAGTTGGCCGAGCTCGTCATGGCGGGTCGCGACGGGCGTCAGCGAATTCGGATCGAACTTCTGCGACTCCAGCGCGGCGGCGGCGCGGGTGATCTGGCGCAGCGGGGCCGCCTGATACCGGGCGACGCCGATCGACAGCAGGATGCCGAGCGCGGCGATCGCCGACGCGGTGACGGCCGCGATCTCGGCCTGGCTCTGCACCGTCGCCCAGACGCGGTTCATCGGCAGGCGAACCAGCGCGGCACCGACGATCTCTTTCTGCTCGTTGCGTACCGGCGCGATCACGCTGAGATTCTGGCGACTCTCGACGTGCCGGGTCTGGCCGTCGGCGATCACCAGACGTACCGGGCCGAGTTCTTTCTCGTTGGGACCGTCGCGGCGATCGGCGCCGTACACGCCGGGGCCGACCAGCGCGTCGAGCTTGCGATCGAACACCCACACCGCATCGATGTCGCCGTCGGCCAGCAGATTCTCGACCGTGCGCGGCAGGCCGATCTTCATCGTCAGCTGCTGCAGGAATTTGGCGCTGCGCCCGACCTGGATGATGCGCGGTTTGTCGATGCCGCCGACGCCGACATATTTGAAATGCTGATTGTCGATGTCGCGCTTGCGGGCGTCCTGATTGACCACCTTCTTCTGGCCGGTGAGCAGATCGTGGAAGGCGTAGGCCTGCGGCTGCATCTGCGGCGAATTGCTGAAGGTGAAATTCACGTCCGGCAGGCTGTGCAGATAGGCGTGGCCTTTCTCGTCGGTGATCCAGATCTCGTCGAGAACGGTGTCGTCGGTGATCGACTTCAGCCGGCGATTGATCTCGGTCGGCGTCATGCCGGCGCGTTCGGCGGCCTCGACGAAATGGCCGAGCAGTGTGCCTTCGGCGGTCATCTCCTCGGCGATGATCCCCTCGACTTCGGTCGGGATCGATGCGGCGAGACTGGCGCTGCGCGCCAGCAACCGGGCGACCTTCTCACCCGATGCTTCGGCTTCGGTGATGATCGCGCGTCGTGTGGTCCAGGTCAGCAAAGCGGCGGTTACGAGCGTGGCGCCGACCGTCAGCACCGTGACCAGCAGGACCAACCGTGTGGTGAATTTCATGAAAGAACCTGTGCTTGCCGCCGGCGATGTGTTCCCGCCAGCGGAGAGGCGCGCGAGGCGCTGCAAACATCGCAAAGCAGCCCGCGCGCTGCGACCGGCGGACTATCCATGCGGACCGATGGCACTGTCAAATCGCCTCAGATGCGCCACCACGTCGCGCGCCCAGCACGCATGATGGTGCTGACCTCGTAGCAACTTCGCCGCGGGCCGGCATTGTGACCCGTCAATCCGTCGGCGGCCTTTGAATCGAAGGCGAGCGATCGCGGGTCTCGACTGAAACTCAGGTCGCTTTGTCGCTTGTCCGCGGCGCCGCGTAAGCAGCCAGGAACACCGGCACGGCACGGTCGACGCATTGATCGATCTCGCTGGCGGAGATGGCGTCGCCAAATTGCAGCGAGCGGCGATAAGCGATTTCGGATTCCAGCAGCGCCAACAGGTGATGCGCTGCCACCTCCGGATTGGCAGCATGCAGCCGGCCAGCTTTGGTCGCAGCGTCGATATAGCGGGTGAACGCCTCAACCGCTTTGCCAGGACCTGCGTCGTAGAAAATCCGCCCGAGATTACCGATCCGGCCGTGCGCCACCGCAAGGCGGTGGGCCGTGGTGGCGTCCTCGGCCAGCACGCGATGCAATAGTTTCTTGCCGAACTCGGTGAGCACGCGCTGCGGATCGTCGGTGGCGCGCGCCTCGAGATCTTCATACATGCCGCGGATCTGCTTGCCGGCGACGCGCAGCGCGACGTGTACGAACAGCTCTTCCTTGGACGGGAAGTAGCCATACAGCGTCGCCTTCGAGCCCCCGAGCCTGCTGGCGATTTCCGACATCGAGGCGCCGTCGAGACCGCGTTCTTTGAACACCTCGACCGCGGTGTCGAGGATCGCGTCCCGCTTGGCTTCCGTCCGAACCCTGACCATCGCTCTCCGTCACCTCGCCAATTCGCCCGGCGTCCTCCGCAATCATACTGAACGTACGGTCATATTGACAGTCTCGCGTCGGAATAATAACCGTACGTTTGGTATTATTATGAACCGGCTGACGGTGCTTCCGGCCCGGCCTGGAAAGACGAGACGGCGATGAGAGAGATCGTGGGGTTTCGTGCCGCCATCATCGCGATGGCGCTGATCCTCGGAGCTTGCGACTCCGCAGCTCCCAAGCCCGATCATGCCGCCGCGGAGCCGACCAGGCTGCCGCAGCCGGTGATGGTGGTGCCGGTGCGGTTCGAGGAGGGCGCCCGGACGCGGACCTTCGCCGCCACCATCCGCCCCAGCATCGAGAGCGACCTCGGCTTTCGGATCAGCGGCAAGGTGGCGCGGCGGCTGGTGCGGACCGGCGATTTCGTGCGCAGCGGCCAGCCGCTGCTGACGCTCGATACCAATGATCTCCGCCTGCAGCGCGAGCAGGCCGAAGCCGAAGTGAAGGCGGCGCAGTCCAACCTGATTCAGGCCGAGGCCGACGAAGGCCGTGCGACCGATCTGCAGAGCAAGGGTTGGATGGCGAACGCCGCGCTGCAGAAGGCGCACGCCACCGCCGAGGAGGCGCGCAGCCGGCTCGTCCGCGCGCAGCGTGCGCTCGATCTCGCCGGGCACGCGCTCGACTACGCCACTCTCGAAGCCGATGCGGACGGCGTGATCACCGCGACGCCGATCGAGCCGGGACAAGTCATCAGCGCCGGACAGGCCGCGGTCCGTCTGGCGCGGCTGTCGGAGCTGGAGGCGGTGGTCGCGCTGCCGGAGAGTTACGTCGAGCGGGTCGGTCGCGCCTCCGCTTCGCTGACGTTGTGGTCGCTGCCCGGCAAGAGCTACGAGGTGCGGCTGCGCGAACTATCCTTTGCGGCCGATCCGGCGACACGGACCTTTGCGGCGCGCTTCGTGATCCCCGGCGCGGACGAGAAGGTGCGGATCGGCATGAGCGCCACGCTGACGCTGCGCGAGCAGGACGAGCGGCGCTTCGCACGGCTGCCGCTGACGGCGATCTACAATCACGGCCGCGGTGCCGCGGTGTTCGTGGTCGGCGACGGCGGCGAATTGCGCGAGCGGCCGGTGACGATCGAGCGCTATGAGGATCGCGATGTGCTGGTGACCTCCGGCGTCAGCGACGGCGAAACCGTCGTCGCGCTCGGTGTCGAAAAGCTCGATCCGGCCTTGACGGTGCGGCCGATCTCCACGCTCTCGCTCAGCTCGGCGGGCAAGTGATGCAGCGGCCCAATCTCTCCGCATGGGCGGTGGCACATCCGTCCTTGATGCTGTTTCTGATCCTGATGATCAGTGTCGCCGGTCTGCTGTCGTATCAGCGTCTCGGCCGCGCCGAGGATCCGTCCTACACCATCAAGGTCGCGGTGGTGACGGCGACATGGCCCGGCGCGACGGCCGAAGAGATGCAGCTTCAGGTCGCGGACCGGATCGAGAAGAAGCTGCAGGAGCTGCCCTGGTTCGACAAGATCACGACCTATTCCAAGCCCGGCTTCACCGCGGCGCAGATGGAGTTTCGCGACACTACGCCGCCGGCGCAAATCCCTTGGCTGTTCTATCTGATCCGCAAGAAGATGGCCGACGTGAAGCCGGACCTGCCCGACGGGGTGGCCGGCCCGGAGGTCAACGACGAATACGGCGACGTCGATTCGATCGTCTACACGCTGCGCTCCGACAGCGCCGACTACGCGGTGCTGAAGCGGATGGCGGAGCAGGTGCGGCAGCGGCTGCTGAAAGTGCCGAACGTCTCCAAGGTGACGATCTACGGCACCCAGGACGAGCGCATCTTCGTCGATTTCGACCACGTCAAGCTCGCCAATCTCGGCATCGCGCCGCGCACGATCTTCGACAGCCTCGCCAAGCAGAACGACCTCGCGCCGGTCGGCATGGTCCAGACCCAGTCGACCCGAATTCCGCTGCGCGTCTCCGGTGCGTTCGACGGCGTTCGCGCGGTGGAAGAAACGCCGATCGCCTCCAACGGCACGGTGATCAGGCTCGGCGACATCGCCACCGTGTCGCGCGGCTTCATCGATCCGCCGCAGTTTCTGGTCCGGCAGCGCGGCGTTCCGGCGCTGGCGATCGGCATCGTGATGCGCAAGGGCGCCAACATCCTGGAGCTCGGCGCGGATGTCGAAGCGTCGATGGCCGAGGTCGAACGAGCCACGCCGGTCGGCGTCACGTTCGAGCGGATCGCTAATCAGCCTGCGGTCGTCCGCGATGCGGTCGGCGACTTCATGCGTTCCTTCGTCGAGGCCCTGGCGATCGTGCTGTTCGTCAGTTTCGTGTCGCTCGGCTGGCGCGTCGGCATCGTGGTCGCGACCTCGGTGCCGCTGGTGCTCGGCATCGTGTTCACGCTGATGCTGACGATCGGCATCGATCTGCACCGGATTTCCCTGGGCGCGCTGATTATCGCGCTCGGCCTGCTCGTCGACGACGCCATCATCGCGGTCGAGATGATGGTGGTGAAGATGGAGCAGGGCTTCGATCGCGCGCGTGCAGCCTCGTTCGCCTGGGAGTCGACGGCGTTTCCGATGCTCACCGGCACGCTGGTCACCGCGGCAGGCTTTCTGCCGGTCGGCATGGCGGCGAGCGGCACCGGCGAATATGCCGGCAGCATCTTCTGGGTGGTCGGCATTGCGCTGCTGGCGTCGTGGGCTGTGGCGGTGATCCTGACGCCGTATCTCGGTTTCGTGCTGCTGCCGCACTCGCTGAGCACCGGGACCGCGCACGCGGTCTATGACAACGGCCTGTATCGCCGCTTTCGCCGCGTCGTCACCTGGTGCATCCATCACCGCCTGATTGTGATCGGCATCACCATCGCGGCGTTCGCGATCTCGATCGTCGGCTTCGGCAAGATCCAGCGGCAATTCTTCCCGACCTCCGACCGCACCGAGCTGTTCGTCGAATTGCGGCTGCCGGGCGGCAGCGGGATCGAGGCGACGCTCGCCAATGCCCAGCAAGCCGAAGCGCTGGTCGCAAGTGATGACGACGTCGTCACCTGGAGCACCTATGTGGGCAAGGGCCCGCCGCGCTTCCTGCTCAACGTCAATCCCGAACTGCCGAACGAGTCGTATGGCGAACTCGTCATCGTCACCAAGGACAGCGCCGCGCGCGAGCGGGTGAAGTGCAAGATCGAGCAGGCCGTCGCCGATGGCGCGATCGCCGGCGCGCGGGTGCGGGTGAAGCGGCTGGCCTATGGTCCTCCGATCAAGTTTCCGGTGCAGTTCCGAGTAATCGGCGAGGACCCCAACACGGTGCGGTCGATCGCCTACCAGGTCCGCGATATCATGCGCAGCAATCCGAACGTGATCGAGCCGCAGCTCGATTGGAACGAGCAGATGCCCTCGGTGCGTCTGGTGGTCGATCAGGATCGGGCGCGGGCGCTCGGGCTCGATCCGCAGACGATCTCGCAGACGCTGCAGATGCTGATGACCGGCGCGCCGGTGACCACCGTGCGTGACCGGACCGAGAAGGTTGTGGTGGTGGCGCGGGCGATCGCGGCGCAGCGCAACGATCTCGGCGCCATCGACGATCTCACCGTGCTGTCGCGCAACGGCGTGCCGGTGCCGCTGTCGCAGATCGCCGAGATCCGCGAAGGCCACGAGGAAGCGATCCAGTGGCGGCGCGACCGCGACATGGCGATCACCGTGCGCAGCGATGTGCGCGACGGCGTGCAGGCGCCGTTCGTCTCGTCGGTGGTGTGGGGCGCGCTGGCCGATCTGCGCCAGCACCTGCCGGCCGGTTACCGGATCGAACTCGGCGGTGCGATCGAGGATTCGTCGAAAGCCAACGGTGCGTTGTTCGCGGTGGTGCCGGCGATGCTGGTAGTGATGCTGACGGTGCTGATGCTCCAGTTGCAGAGCTTCGCCAAGCTGGCGCTGGTGTTGCTGACGGCGCCGCTCGGCCTAATCGGCGCCTGCGCCGGGCTGCTGCTGTTCGGCAAGCCATTCGGCTTCGTGGCGCTGCTCGGACTGATCGCGCTCGCCGGCATGATCATTCGCAATTCGGTGATCCTGGTCGACCAGATCGAGCAGGACATCGCGGCGGGGCATCCGCGCGAGGAGGCGATCGTCGGCGCCACCGTCCGCCGCGCGCGGCCGGTGGTCCTGACTGCGCTCAGTGCCGTGCTGGCGATGATCCCGCTGACGCGTTCGAGCTTCTGGGGCCCGATGGCGGTCGCGATCATGGGCGGACTGCTGGTCGCCACCGTGCTGACGCTGCTGTTCCTGCCGGCGCTGTACGCGGCGTGGTTCTGCCGCGATCCGGCCTCGACATCGTCGCTGCGGCAACGCGTCGGCGGGCTCCTGGAGGCGGTCCGCGCCAGGTTCAGCTCATCGCTCCCGGCGATCCTGCGCCGGCGCGCGGAATCTGGACGCTGACTGCTCCCCGCTGCGCGGGGAGGGGGGCCAGAACGGGCTGGAAATCGCCGGATTCCCGGGCTACCAGCAGCCTTGACGCCGCCCGCCAATCCGCCGACATACTGAAATATGCAGCTTCATCAGCCACATCGCTTCTCCGTCGCGCCGATGATGGAGTGGACCGACAGCCCCTGTCGGGTCTTCCATCGGCTGCTGACCAAGCGGGCGTTGCTCTACACCGAGATGGTCACCACCGGAGCGGTGATCCACGGCGACCGGCAGCGGCTGCTCGGCTTCGATGCGAGCGAACATCCGCTGGCGCTGCAGCTCGGCGGCTCCAATCCGAACGACCTCGCCACCTCGGCGAAGATCGGCGAGGACTTCGGCTACGACGAGATCAACATCAATGTCGGCTGCCCGTCCGATCGGGTGAAGGAGGGCCGGTTCGGCGCCTGCCTGATGGCGGAGCCGGAGCTGGTCGCCGAGGGCGTCGCCGCGATGAAGCGCGCCGTCTCGGTGCCGGTGACGGTGAAGTGCCGGATCGGGATCGACGATCAGGACCCCGAAGTCGCGCTCGACGCGCTGGCGCGGGCGGTGGTCGCAGCCGGCGCCGACGCGCTGATCGTGCACGCCCGCAAGGCGTGGCTGAACGGGCTGTCGCCGAAAGAGAACCGCCACATCCCGCCGCTCGATTACGATCGGGTGTACCGCCTGAAGCGGGCGATGCCGCAGGTGCCGATCATCATCAACGGCGGCATCGGCAGCATCGCGGAGGCCAAGCGGCATCTCGACCACGTCGACGGCGTGATGCTCGGCCGTGCTGCCTATCAGGAGCCGTGGCGGCTGCTCGAGGTCGATCCTGAGCTGTTCGGCGATCCGGCGCCTTATGCCTCGATGAAGGAGGCGCTCGAAGCGCTGATCCCGTATATCGAGCGCCAGCTCGCGCAGGGCCTGCGGCTCCACGCGATCACCCGCCACGTCATCGGCGCGTATCAGGGCGTGCCCGGCGCGCGCGCGTTCCGCCGCTATCTGTCCGAATTCGGCGTCAAACCCGATGCCGACGCCAGCGTGCTGTTGAAGGCGATGGTGGCGGTGACGGAGCGGGCGACGGAAGCTGCCTAAGCGCTCGGCTATCAAACAAACAGGCTAACTACGCGATTGCGCGAAGCCCCTTGGCTCTGACCAGATTGAGCAGTTTCAGCGATGGCCCGTCGGGACGTTTCTCGCCGCGTTCCCACTTGCTCACCGCGTCTTTGCGCACATTGAGATAGCGCGCGAACACCGGTTGCGACACCTGCTCGCGCTCCCTCAGCGCTTTGATTTCCTCGGGCGCCATTGGCTCGACCGGCGTCAGGCACAGCTCGTCGAACTCGCGCATCGTCGCTTTATCGATGACGTTGGCGCGGGCAAGGCCAACGGCGGTCTTGTGGACCGTGGCGAGAATGCCGCTCTCACGTTTGCGCATCGTCTTCGTCATCTCTGTCCCGTGACTTCCAGTATCTCGCCGGCTGTAATGGCGGTCTCGAGTGCGCCGACATCAAGTGCCAGCAGGACGGTGGCAAGCTTCTTCAGCGCTTCCAGTTCTTTGGGCGAGACGTTGGCCTTCTGGTTCTTGGCAAAGCCGTGAACGAAGAAACTGTGCGCCCCCATCTTGCACACGATGATGGTTCTGAAGCCGCCGGACTTGCCGCTGCCCTTCCGGCCGATCCGCTGTTTGAACACGCCCCCGCCGAGATTAGCATCCCACCGCCCTTCGGCGACGTCTGCGGCCGCAGCGAGCAGGTCAGCACTTTCCAGTTTCGCCTTCCCCGCGAACTTGGCGAACTCCTTGGTCTGGTAGACGCTCATGCTGCGAGCGTCCGACAAGATGTAGTCCTAAGAGCTATATTTCTCAAGTGGTTTATCCATTGGCCACCCGCATCGGTTGCATCATTGCGGACGTTGGCGTCCCGCGCATTGATGCGGGTCGAGCCGAGAGGATCGCCGGTAGCGAAACGCGCGGCAGCCAAGGATTTCGGGGCGTGTTGGGAGAAGGCGGCTACGGATACCCGCGCAGCCGGAGCTGATCGGCGCGGACTTCCCAGCTTTCGAGGCGGTCGAGGAAGCTCATGCCGAGCAGGTTGGTCTTCATCTGGCCGCGCGGCACCACCAGGGCCGGGACCGAGCGCTCGACCAGTTTGCCGATCGCCAGGCTGTCGAGCGACAGCCGCGCCGCGCGGGTATGGCCGCCGGCGGTTTCCAGTTCGACGTTGAAGTTCAGAAGCTCAAGCGGCAGGCCCGCCGCCTTGGCGGTCTCGTAAGTGAGCACCACCGAAGTTGCACCGGTGTCGATCACCATCGGTGCCGGCACGCCATTGACCTTGGCGCTGACCGCGAACTCGCCGCCGGTGCCGCGCGGGATCTCGACCATGCGCGAACTGGCGGCTTCGGCGGCCGCGGTGGCGGCGGCGACGCGCTTCTTCAGCATCGTCGACATTGCGTCACCGGCCGCGGAAATCCGCTTCGGGTCGCCATAGGCGACCACCGCGCCGGCGGTCCCGATCAGCACCATGAGCACCAGCAGAATGCGGCTCATGACGCACCTGAAAGAGCGCGCGTTACGCGGGCGTGTCCGTCGCCGAGGCGCGGCGCCGGCGTGGCTGCGGCACATCCATGCCGGCGTCGGCCATCCGCTGCGGCAGGCCGGCCATGATGGCGAGCCGTTCGGCACTGGCCATCCGCGGCCAGCGCGCGATCTCCGGCATGGTGCGGCCACAGCCGTAGCAGAGGTTGGTCTGCGGATTGATCATGCAGACTGCGATGCAGGGCGTTTCGATGCTCATGTCGGATGGTGGCTGACATTGGTCGCCTCCCGCAAGTCCCGATCTTACAACCCGGTGCCGGCGTTCATGATCGGCTGCCGGCGCGCGCGGGCGGTCTCGGAGGTGGTGACCGAGTCCGGCTGCAGCGGCGGCGCCTCGTCGGCGAGCGGCGCCAGTGCCGACATCACCCGCTCGGGCGGGAAGGTGACGATCACTTCGGTGCCGATCCGCAGTTTGGATTTTAGCGTGAAGGTGCCGCCGTGCATGTCGATCAGGCTCTTGGCGATCGGCAGGCCGAGGCCGGCGCCCTGTTCGGCGGATTTGATCGAGTTGGAACCCTGGCCGAACGAGGCCAGCACGATCGGGATCTCTTCTTCGGGAATGCCGGAGCCGGTGTCCTTGACGCTGAGATACTGGCCGCCGGATGCCGTCCAGCCGGCCTTCAGCCAGATCTCGCCGCCCTGCGGCGTGAACTTGATCGCGTTCGACAACAGGTTGAGCACCACCTGACGCACCGCGCGCTCGTCGCCCCAGATCCTCGGCATGCCCTGTTCGAACACTTCGTGGATGGTGATGCCGCGGCTGGAGGCGCGCAGCTTGAGCAGGTGGTGACAGTCGGTCACCACATGCACCAGCGAGATCGCTTCCTCGTTCAGCTCGTAGCGGCCGGCTTCGATCCGCGACAGGTCGAGGATCTCGTTGATCAGGTTGAGCAGGTGCACGCCGGAATTGTGGATGTCGGCCGAGTAGTCCTTGTAGGCCGGCACCGCATGGGCGCCGAAGATCTCGCTCTTCATCACTTCCGAAAAGCCCAGAATGGCGTTGAGCGGCGTGCGCAGCTCGTGGCTCATCTGCGCCAGAAAGCGCGACTTGGCGACGTTGGCGGCCTCGGCGCGATGCCGGGCCTCGTCGGAGATCGCCTTGGACTGTTCGAGCTCGGCGATCAGCACGTCCTTTTCGGCGCGCGCCTGCAGCGTCGCCAGCGTGGTCGAGTGCAGCCGGTGGGCGAGCAGGGCGAAGTAGCCTTCCGCCGCGACGGTGAGGGCGGCCAGCACGTATTTGTCGAAAGAGCCGCTGAGCGCGAAGTTGACCGCGATCGCGGCGGTCACCGGCATGGTGGCAGCCAGCGCGGCAATCGGCAGGCTTGCGGCCAGCATCGACGACACCGCCACCACCAGCAGCATCAGGAACATCAGAAGCGTGCTGGAGACGACGTTGAGTTCGGTCGGGTGGATCAGGATCGCGGTCCACGCCAGGCCGTACAGCAGGTCGAGCAGGATAAAGCGCCGCCGCCAGGTCCGGGTGCGCGGCACCGAGGCCGGCTCCTGGAGGAAGCGATTGCAATTGCGGATCACCACGGCGTGGATGCTGAGCATCGCCACCGTCCAGGCACCCGCTGGCAGCGGGTCCATCCAGATCCCGAACAGCACGCCGGTGACGACCACCAGCAGCATCACCACGTAGGAGGCGGACAGCCGGGTCTCGGCATATTGCCTGACCAGTTCGTGGTCGAAGGCGGGGCGGGTGCCGCTGGTCGAGGTCAGGCGGTCGCGTGCCTCGCGCACCCGCTGTGCCGCCGCGCGCCGGTTGCGCGCTGGCGCGGCCACCGGAGGCTCAGCCGGAAGCTGGAAGACTTCAGGCTTTTCGGCGGACTCACTCATCAACCAACACAAATCCTGCGCGAGAACGCGCGCGGTTTCCCCAGCCTATATCTGGCCACAAATCCTTAAGAGCAGCCTTAGAGGGAAAATTATTCCGGTTAACAGCTGGCTAACAATCGCGGTGAACGAGCCGTGAAAACCGCGATTGCAGCCCTGTTCCGCGCTGGCTCAGCGCTCCAGTCGCGCCAGCAGGCTGGAGGTGTCCCAGCGGCGGCCGCCCATCTTCTCGACCTCGGCGTAAAAGGTGTCGACCAGCGCCGTGACCGGCAGGCTGGCGCCGTTGCGGCGTGCTTCGGAAAGACAGATCGACAGATCCTTGCGCATCCATTCGACCGCGAAGCCGAAATCGTATTTGCCGTCGTTCATGGTCTTGTGGCGGTTCTCCATCTGCCACGACTGCGCGGCGCCCTTGGAGATGGTGTCGATCACCGCGTTGACGTCGAGGCCGGCCTTCTTGGCGAAGTGGATGCCTTCCGACAGGCCTTCGACCAGCCCGGCGATGCAGATCTGATTGACCATCTTGGTGAGCTGACCGCTGCCGGCGGGGCCCAGCAGCTTGCACATCCGTGCGTAGGCGGCGATCACCGGCTCGGCCTTGGCGAAGTCCTCCGGCCGGCCACCGCACATCACCGTCAGCACGCCGTTCTCGGCGCCGGCCTGGCCACCCGACACCGGCGCATCGATGAAGTGGAAGCCCGCCTTGCTCGCAGCCGCGTCGAGCTCGCGTGCGACTTCGGCGGAGGCGGTGGTGTGGTCGACGAAGATCGCGCCCTTGCTCATCGCACCGAACGCGCCGTCGGCGCCGGTGGTGACGGCGCGGAGGTCGTCGTCGTTGCCGACGCAGGCCATCACGAAGTCCTGGCCCGCCGCAGCCTCGGCCGGTGTCGGCGCGGCGCGGCCGCCGAACTTCTCGGCCCAGGCCTGCGCCTTCGCGGCCGTGCGATTGTAGACCGTCACCTCATGGCCGCCTTTCGTCACGAGATGTCCGGCCATCGGAAACCCCATGACGCCGAGACCGATGAAAGCGACTTTGGCCATGTCTGGACCCTTCGGTTGCGAGGGCGCGAGCCGGTCGCGCCTGATCGAGTGGAGGTGAGGGCGGCCCGGTGCGGGGCACGCGAGGAGGAGGCGTCAGCATAGGCGAGGAGCTTCGCGGAGCAAGTCTGCGATCTCGCTGGAACGTAAGGCAAAGCGATCATCTTGCGGTGCAGCATGGTTCCGCGCGGGCCGCTTCAGAAGCGAGGGCCGATGGCTAATTCCCGGCTTGAACCGAGCGATGGCATGTGATCGGTGGGCACGCGAAGCGGCAGGAGACTTCCAGTGAGCGTGACCCAGCAACAGATTCTCGACAGCCTGGCCAAGGTGGCGACGCCGCGTGGCGTGCCGCTGACCAAAGCCGGCGTGCTGTCGGAGATCGCCATCACCGACGGCAAGGTGTACTTCTCGATCAACGTCGATGCGGCCGAGGCGCGGGCTTGGGAGAGCGTGCGCAGCGATGCTGAGGCAGCCGTGCGCGGCACGTCCGGTGTGAAGAGCGCGCTGGTGGCGCTGACTGCGGAGCGTCAGCCGGGCAGCGCTCCGGCGCAGCGGCCCGGCGTGGCGCCGGTGTCGGCGCATCGTCCGGCCGGTGCGCCCGGAGCCGGTCTGCCGAAACAGGCGGGCATTCCCGGTGTCGGCGCGATCATCGCCGTCGCATCCGGCAAAGGCGGCGTCGGCAAATCGACCACTGCGCTCAATCTCGCGCTCGGTCTGCGCGACCTCGGCCTCAAGGTCGGGCTGCTCGATGCCGACATCTATGGTCCGTCGGTGCCGCGCCTGACTGGCATCAACGAGAAGCCGCAGCTCGACGACAGCCGCCGGATGATTCCGATCGCGCGGTTCGGCCTGTCGATCATGTCGATCGGCTTCCTGGTCGACGAAGAGGCGGCGATGATCTGGCGCGGTCCGATGGTGATGTCGGCGATCACGCAGATGCTGCGCGACGTCGACTGGGGCAAGCTCGACGTGCTGGTGGTCGACATGCCGCCCGGCACCGGTGACGCGCAGCTGACGCTGGCGCAGACCGTGCCGCTGAAGGGCGCGGTGATCGTGTCGACGCCGCAGGATTTGGCGCTGATCGATGCCCGCCGTGGCCTTGCGATGTTCACCAAGGTGAATGTCCCGGTGATCGGCATCATCGAGAACATGAGTTACTTCCTCTGCCCGGAATGCGGCACCCGGTCCGACGTGTTCGGGCATGGTGGAGCGCGGCACGAGGCCGAGCGACTCGGCGTCCCGTTCCTCGGCGAAATCCCGCTGCATATGGAGATTCGAGCCACTTCGGACGCCGGCCGGCCCGTGGTCGAGAGCGAGCCGAACGGGCCGCATGCGACGATCTATCGCGCGATCGCCGGCAAGGTGCGCGACCGGATCAACAGCCTCGCGACGAATTGATGCGCTGCGAAGTGATCATACCGGCGTCGATGATCGACCACTCGGGAGTGATCGTCGACGCGGCGTGGTGATCACGCTGGAATTTCCGTCTTCGACTTTGGTTGAATCTCAGTTATCTACTCGGTCGCGGCGTTTTATGCGGATCACCATCCGTGTTAGAGACGCTTCGCCACAAACGGCTCCGCGGTTCGCCTTCTTTTGGTCGGGCGCGCATGGAATCCGGGAAAACGCCGGCAACAAGGAGATGCCTTATGAAACGTCGTGACTTTCTGAAAGTGTCAGCTACCGGCGCTGCGGCAGCGGCCGCGGTGGCTTCCCCGGCGATCGCGCAGTCCTCGCCCGAGGTGAAGTGGCGGCTGACCTCCAGCTTCCCGAAGTCGCTCGACACCATCTATGGCGGCGCCGAATATCTGGCGAAGCAGGTCGCCGAGATGACCGACAACAAGTTCCAGATCCAGGTGTTCGCGGCGGGTGAAGTCGTCCCCGGCCTGCAGGCGCTGGATGCCACCTCCAACGGCACCGTCGAGATGTGCCACACCGTGTCGTACTACTACGTCGGCAAGGACCCGACCTTCGCGGTGTTCGCGTCGGTGCCGTTCGGCCTCAACGCCCGTCAGCAGAATTCCTGGCTGTATCAGGGCGGCGGCAACGAGCTCGCCAACGAATTCTACAAGAAGTACGGCCTGGTCGGCTTCCCCTGCGGCAACACCGGCACCCAGATGGGCGGCTGGTTCCGGAAGGAGATCAAGACCGTTGCCGACATGAGCGGCCTGAAGATGCGCATCGGCGGCATTGCCGGTCAGGTGCTGCAGAAGGTCGGCGTGGTGCCGCAGCAGATCGCCGGCGGCGACATCTATCCGGCGCTGGAAAAGGGCACCATCGACGCCGCCGAGTGGGTCGGCCCGTACGACGACGAGAAGCTCGGCTTCCAGAAGGTCGCGAAGTATTATTACTATCCGGGCTTCTGGGAAGGCGGCCCGACCGTGCACGCCTTCACCAACCTCGAGAAGTTCAACCAGCTGCCGAAGAACTATCAGGCGATCCTCGCCAACGCGGCGGTGAACACCAACACCTGGATGAACGCCCGCTACGACCTGCTCAACCCGACCGCGCTGAAGCGGCTGGTGGCCGGCGGCACGCAGCTGCGTCCGTTCTCGAACGAAATCCTCGACGCCTGCCTCAAGGCCACCAACGAGCTGTGGGGCGAAATCTCGGCGAAGAACCCGGACTTCAAGAAGGCGATCGACGCCATGCAGGCGTATCGCTCCGACCAGTACCTGTGGTGGCAGGTCGCGGAGTACACCTTCGACAGCTTCATGATCCGCTCGCGCACCCGCGGCTGATCTGAACGCCTGAAACGAAAAGGCCCGGCCTCCGCGAGGAGGCCGGGCTTTTTGTTGTTACCAGTCTTCCTAGGGAGACGGGCGGTCCAGCTTCACCGTCATTGCGAGCGAAGCGAAGCCATCCAGCTCAGTGCACTGTACTGGATTGCTTCGTCGCTGCGCTCCTCGCAATGACGGGAAGGGGAAGCCGGCCCCGATCAGAACTTCGGCGGGCCGAGATCGATCTGCGGCATCTCGATCTGCGGGATGTCGATCTTGACCTTGGACGGGTCGATGTCGCCTGCGACGCCCTTGTAGTGCATCACCATTCCGGGGAAGGCGATCACTAGGGCGACCATGATCAGCTGGATGATCACGAACGGCACCGAGCCCCAGTAGATCTGGCCGGTGGTGACCGGCGCCATCTGCTTGCCGCTGACGCGGTCGATATACGGCAGCTTCGGCGCCACCGAGCGCAGGTAGAACAGGGCGAAGCCGAACGGCGGATGCATGAACGAGGTCTGCATGTTGACGCCGAGCATGACGCCGAACCAGATCAGGTCGATGCCGAGCTTCTCAGCCGCCGGCCCGAGCAGCGGGATGACGATGAAGGCGAGCTCGAAGAAGTCGAGGAAGAACGCCAGCACGAACACGAAGGCGTTGACGAAGATCAGGAAGCCGAGCTGGCCTCCGGGCAGCGACACCAGCAGCTCTTCGACCCAGCGATGGCCGTCGACGCCGTAGAAGGTGAGCGAGAACACGCGGGCGCCGACCAGGATCATCACCACGAAGGCGGTCAGCTTGGCGGTGGACTCGGTGGCCTGGCGGGTGAGGTCGAAGCTCAGCCGGCCCTTCATCAGCGCCAGCAGCATTGCGCCTGCCGCGCCCATCGCACCGCCTTCGGTCGGCGTCGCGACGCCGATGAAGATGGTGCCGAGCACCAGGAAGATCAGGCCGAGCGGCGGCACCATCACGAACACGACCTGCTCGGCGAGCTTGGACAGCAGCTTTAGCCGCAGCAGCCGGTTCAGCACCGCGATCACGAACGACAGAGCGACGGTGACCGACATCGTCAGCACGATGTAGTCGGCGCCGGACTTCACGTCGGTGAAGCTCATCGCCACGATGCCGGCGGCGGTCGACGCGGCCACCACCAGATACAGCGACATCGTCATGGTGCGGATGATGCCGATGAACGGGCGGAACAGCACGGCCGTGAGGATCACGAACCAGAAGCCCTGCATCACCAGCTGCGACAGGCCGACCTTGTCGAATGCCGGCTTGCTCCAGTCGAACGAGCCCCAATGCACCGTGAAAAGATAGGCCGCACCGGCGGCCGACAGCGCCGCCAGCGGCATAATCAGCGGGTGCTTGGCGGTCTCCGGCTCACGCAGCGTCTGCGCTTCGAGCGGCAGGCCGGGCGCCGCCTTCGGGGCGAAGATCGTCACCAGGAAGATGTACAGCGCATACAGCAGCGACAGCACGATGCCCGGAATGAAGGCGCCTTCGTACATGTCGCCGACCGAACGGCCGAGCTGGTCGGCCATCACGATCAGCACCAGCGACGGCGGGATGATCTGCGCCAGCGTACCGGACGCGGCGATGATGCCGGTGGCGACGCGGCGGTCGTAGCCGTAGCGCAGCATGATCGGCAGCGAGATCAGGCCCATCGAAATCACCGAGGCGGCGACCACGCCGGTGGTGGCGGCGAGCAGGGCGCCGACGAACACCACCGCATAGGCGATGCCGCCGCGGATCGAGCCGAACAACTGGCCGATGGTCTCGAGCAGATCCTCGGCCATGCCGGATCTCTCCAGCACCAACCCCATGAAGGTGAAGAATGGAATCGCCAGCAGCGTTTCGTTGTTCATCACCCCGTAGACGCGATCGGGCAGCGCCTGCAGGAAGTCGGGACGGAACAGGCCGAGTTCGATGCCGAGGAAGGCGAACAGAAGGCCGTTGGCGGCGAGCGAAAACGCCACCGGATAGCCCAGCAGCAGAAATACCACCAACGACGCGAACATGATCGGCGCCATGTAGTGGATCAACAGTGCGGTCATGCGGACCGGCCCCCCAATGCGATGACCACGAAGCGGCTTACTTTTTGTCGCCGCCGATGTTGAGCAACAGCCGCTCGGCTTCGAGCTCGGCGGAACTGTGCGCGGATTGTGCGGAAGCGTTGCTGTCCGGGATCGCGCCGACCATCATCGCGAGGCGCTTGATGATCTCCGAGATGCCCTGAATGATCAGCAGCACGCACATGATCATGATCAGCGCCTTGGCCGGCCATTGCGGCAGGCCGCCGGCGCTGAACGACTGCTCGTTCTGGTGATACGAGACCAGGAAGAACGGGATCGACCACCACAGCAGGATGATCGCGAACGGCATCAGGAAGAACACGTGGCCGATCATGTCGATCCAGCCGCGCAGCTTGAGCGGGAGGCTGTGATTGATGATGTCGATGCGGATGTGTTCGTTGCTGAGCAGGGTCCAGGGCGAGCACAGCATGAACACCACGCTGAACAGCACCCACTGCAATTCGAGGAACGAGTTCGACGACATATCGAAGATCTTGCGGACCACGGCGTTGACTGCCGAAATCGCCACCGCCGCCACGATCAGCCAGGACACCCAACGGCCTACCACCGTGTTGAAGGCGTCGATCGTCCTGCTCAGTCCAAGCAATGCTCGCAACGCTCGGTCTCCTCCCGGTTCGTCCGGCCTGCGCGATTACAACGCGAAGCGGCTTTTTGTAGCCGAGGGCTCGCGAAGCGTGCGCACCAAACCAGCGCGTCACCGTTCCGTCAATTGGAAAATGGCAATCAGGAGCGCTGTTCAGCGGAATGATTAGTCGCAGGTGGGAGCGCTTAGCCGCCGGTGACACTCATGTGCCGGCTGACGCTCGGCCGGTTATGGCGGCGGTCGATGATGAAGTCGTGGCCCTTCGGCTTCGCGCCGATTGCCTGATCGATCGCGGCGCCGAGCAGGGCGTCGTCGGGGGAAGCGCGCAGCGGCCGCCGCAGGTCGGAAGCGTCCTCGTGGCCGAGGCAGGTATGAATCGTCCCGGTGCAGGTAATCCGCACCCGATTGCAGGATTCGCAGAAATTGTGCGTGAGTGGAGTAATGAAGCCGAGCCGGCCGCCGGTCTCCTCGACGCGGACGTAGCGCGCCGGGCCGCCGGTGGAGTCGGGCAGGTCGGTGAGCGTGTAGTTGTTGGCGAGCCGGGCGCGGACCAGCGACAGCGGGACGTACTGATCGATCCGGCCTTCGCCAATTTCGCCGAGCGGCATAACTTCGATCAGCGTCAGCCCCATACCGAGGCCATGCGCCCAGCGCATCAGCGACGGGATCTCGTCCTCGTTGGAGCCCTTCAGCACCACTGTATTGATCTTCACCGCAAGGCCGGCGGCGCGGGCGGCGTCGATGCCCGCCAGCACCCGGTCGAGATCACCCCAGCGCGTGATCCGGCGGAACTCATCCGGGTCGAGCGTGTCGAGCGAGACGTTGACGCGGCGGACGCCGCAATCGGCCAGCTCCGCGGCGAAGCGGGCGAGCTGCGAGCCGTTGGTGGTGAGGGTGAGTTCGTCGAGCGCGCCGCTCTTGAGATGCCGGGACAGCGACCGCACCAGCGACATCATGTTGCGGCGGACCAGCGGTTCGCCGCCGGTCAGGCGCAGCTTGCGCACGCCCTTGGCGATGAACGCCGAGCACAGCCGGTCGAGCTCTTCCAGCGTCAGCAGGTCGGCGCGGGGCAGGAAGGTCATGTCCTCGGCCATGCAGTACACACAGCGGAAGTCACAACGGTCGGTGATGGAGACGCGCAGGTAGTCGATGGTCCGCCCGAACGGATCGGTCATCGGCCGATCCACGGTGGTTGGCGGAGTGATCGCGGCGCTGGTCATGCGGCGTGCCCTGTCGCGGTCGCCGCCAGTCGCGGCAAATGTCTCCGCACTATCTAGGCACGATCAGCGGCGCGCACAATCACGCGCCGTGATGCGCTGCAATATGTTAGCGCGCTGCCGGGGCAGGGAACGGCGACGACGATTCTGCCGGAGCCTCGGCTGCCGGTGCCGCAGCGGCGGGCTTCGGCTTCCGCGGCTTGCGGACCTGACGCGCCTTGCGCGACGGCTTGGCGGCCTGCAACTCGGCGGTCACCGGGTTCGGCGTCACCGTCGTGGTGCCTTCCGACATGAAGCCGCCTTGCGCGACCGAGACCTGCACCGGAACCGTCGTGGTCTGGAACTTGTCCAGCGAGAAGGTCACGGTGAAATCGGCCGGCGGCACCTTGATCGAGCATGGGGTCTTACAGCTCTGCCCGGTGGAGGCGACGGCGTCCGCACCCGGCGGCACCGAATCGAGCTGAACAGTGACGTCGGGCGGGGTCGACTTGAAGGCGTCGGACATCGACGCGCAGCCCCCCAGCGAGAGCCCTGCCAGGGCGATGACAACAAGATGACGCATGATACTCCCATCCGTTCAGTGCGGCCAACGGCCACAGTCCCGCGCGGACCATAGGAGCCTGCCGTAACGCTGGCAACTGCGCGTCCAACAAACTTAAGAGTTAGTTAACGCGACCTGTTAGCGAACTGAATTTCGCCACAATTTCAAAGGTATCGCCTTCAGGTCAGCGCCGCGGCAGCAGCCGTCCCACGGCGTTCGGCAGCTCGCTCATATGGCCGACCAAGAGGTCCGGTTCGAGCTCGGCGATCGGCACTTCGGTGTAGCCGAATTCGACCCCGATCACCGGCACGCCGGCCCGGCGCGCGACGCCGACATCCGGTCCCGCGTCGCCGACCATGATGGTGGCCGCGAGGTCGCCGCCGGCCTTGGCCACGGTCTCGCGCAGGATCGCCGGGTCGGGCTTGGCGACGCCGAAGGTGTCCGCGCCGCAGATCGCCGCAAACCGCGGGCTGAGCCCGAGCCGGTCGAGCAGCAGCTTCGACAGCCATTCCAGCTTGTTGGTGCAGACCGCGAAGCGGTAGCCGCTGTCCGACAGCTCGTCGAGCGTCGCTTCCAGACCTTCGAACGGGCGCGACTCGTCGGCGATGTGGGCGGCGTAATAGTCGATGAAATCCACGGTGAGGCGATTGACGTCGTCCTGCGCGATCACACGGCCGTCGAGTTCGAGGCCACGTTCGAGCAGGCGGCGGGCGCCTTGTCCGATCATATTGCGCGCGACGGCCATCGGAACGGCCGGCATGCCTTCGCGAACGAGGATGAAATTCAGGGCGTTGATCAGGTCGGGCGCGGTATCGACCAGCGTGCCGTCCAGATCGAAGACAACAATGGGAGATGCGGTCATGTTCGACCGCTAACCTTCTCCGCGGCTTTCTGCAACCGTCTGGCGATGCTCAACCCCAGAATCCGTGCTGTTCGCCGCGCCCAAACGCCGCTAGATATGCCGCGCCGCGCCGGGGACATCAGGGGCGGAAACGGGGTAGGCCGGGTCATGGACAAGGAAGAGTTGAAGCGGCGGGCTGCGGCGCGGGCGCTGGAAGAGGTGCGGGGCGGCATGAAGCTCGGCCTCGGGACCGGTTCGACGGCGAAGCATTTCGTTGAACTACTTGGCGAAAGAGTGCGGGTCGGGCTCGACGTGATCGGCGTGCCGACGTCGGAAGTGACGCGCGCCGATGCCGAACGTTGCGGTATCCGGCTGACGACTTTGGATGAAATCGACCGCCTCGACATCACCATCGATGGCGCCGACGAGGTCGACCACAATCTCGACCTGATCAAGGGCGGCGGCGGCGCGCTGCTGCGCGAGAAGATCGTCGCGGCGGCCTCGGATCGCATGATCGTGATCGCGGACGAATCCAAGCTGGTCGGCACGCTCGGTCGCTTCCCGCTGCCGATCGAGGTGATCCCGTTCGGCCTCGGTGCCACCCGCCGGGCGCTGCAGAATGCTTTCACCGCCGCCGGCTGCGACGGCGAATTAAAGCTCCGGCCCGGCAAAGACGGCCATGCTTTCGTCACCGATGGTGGCCACTGGATCCTCGACGCCCAGCTCGGGCGCATACCCGATGCTCCTCGTCTGGCCCATTTGCTGTCCGTGATTCCGGGCGTAGTCGAGCATGGGTTGTTTGTCGGGATGGCGAGCACCGTCGTGCTGGCAGGGGCCGACGGAATTCGAACCATCGAACGCGCGTGAGCGCCGATCATCTCAGGAGAATTGGAATGAAATATCTGTCGAAGGCACTGCTGGCCGCCGCTTTGGTGTTCGGCGTCGCTCTGGCCGGCCATCAGGCGCAGGCGCAGACCAAGCAGCCGTCGCCGGCCGCGATCGCGTCCGCCAAGGAGATTCTGGAGCTGAAGCGGGCCGGCGGCATCTACGCCCAGGCGGTGCCGAACATCATTCAGCGCACCATGGACACGCTGATGCAGAGCAACCTGAACTATCAGCAGGACCTCAAGGAGGTCGCGGTGGTGATCGCCAAGAAGATGGCGGGCCGCGAGAAGGAAATCGGCGACGGCATGGCGAAGATCTACGCCACCGATTTCACCGAGCAGGAGCTCAAGGACCTCGTCACCTTCTACAAGTCGCCGCTCGGCCAGAAGCTGCTGACCCAGGAGCCGAAGTCGATTGCCGAAAGCATGCAGTTCATGAATCAGTGGGCGCAGAAGTTCGCCGAGGAAGTGAACGGCGAATTCCGCGCCGAGATGCGCAAGCGCGGCAAGAACATCTGATCGACCAGAGAGGCGAAATGGCAGACTTCGACGCGGACCTGTTTGTTATCGGCGGTGGCTCTGGCGGCGTGAGAGCCGCACGAATCGCCGCCGGCTACGGCGCCCGCGTCGTCGTCGCCGAAGAGTATCGGTTCGGCGGCACCTGCGTGATCCGCGGCTGCGTGCCGAAGAAGCTGATGGTCTACGCCTCCCAGGTGCACGAGGAGATCCGGGATGCGGCCGGCTTCGGCTGGAGCATCCCGACCGCGGAATTCAACTGGTCGACGCTGATCGCCAACAAGGACAAAGAGATCGCGCGGCTCGAGCAGATCTACGCGACCAACGTCGAGAAGGCCGGCGCCCGCACCATCAAGGGGCGCGCGGTGTTCGAGGATCCGCATACGCTGCTGCTGTCGACCGGCGAGAAGGTGCGGGCCAAGACGATCCTGATCGCGACCGGCGGTGCGCCCAATCACGGCAAGGCGATTCCCGGCATCGAGCACGTGATCTCGTCCAACGAAGTGTTTCACCTCAGCGAGCAGCCGAAGCGCATCCTGATCCAGGGCGGCGGCTACATCGCACTCGAATTCGCCTGCATCTTCGCCGGCCTCGGCTCGGACGTCACCGTGGTGTACCGCGGCGACAACATCCTGCGTGGCTTTGACGAGGACGTGCGCGCCCATGTCCGCACCGAGATGGAGCGGGCAGGGATCACCATCATCACCGGCTGCACCGTGACGGCTGTCGAGAAGCTCGGCGAGGAATACACCTCGCATCTGTCGAGCGGCTCCAGCATCGCGTCGGACCAGGTGATGTTCGCGATCGGCCGGCATCCGGCGGTCGCCAATCTCGGCCTCGAGAAGGCCGGCGTCGCCATCAATCCGGACAATGGCGGCATCGCCGTCGATGACCATTGCCGCACCTCGGTGCCGCACATCTACGCGGTCGGCGACGTCACCCATCGCACAAACCTGACGCCGGTGGCGATCCGCGAGGGCCATGCCTTCGCCGACAACGTGTTCGGCGGCAAACAGGTCCAGGTCGACTATTCCTGCGTTCCGACCGCGGTGTTCTCGCAGCCGCAGGTCGGCACGGTCGGGCTGACCGAGGCGCAGGCGCGGGCGCAGTACGGCGTCGTCGACATCTACAAGACCGATTTCCGCCCGATGAAAGGGACGATGTCGGGCAGCCAGTCGCGCGTGCTGATGAAGCTGATCGTCGACGGCACCACCGATCGTCTGCTCGGCTGCCATATCGTCGGGCCGGACGCCGCCGAACTGGTCCAGGTGGTGGCGGTCGCGATGAAGATGAAGGCCACCAAGGCCGACTTCGACGGCACCATGGCGCTGCACCCCACCGCAGCCGAGGAGCTGGTGACGATGCGCACCCGGACCGCGCGCTACCAGCGCGAAGCCGCCGAATAGCCGACCGCGGCGTCCCGAGCCTTGCCGAAATTTCAGGCGGGCCGGGGCCGCCAACAAAATAGGCTTTTCCCGCAAGGGGTTGTATTCTGCCCCCCGATTTCCAACTAGCGGTTGGCAGGGCTGCTGTGTATAACGCGCCCGCCGCGACCCATTTTTAACTGGCGGCTTGTTTCTTCAGGAGTGGCCTATGTCCGAACGCTGGACACCCGATAGCTGGCGCGCCAAGCCGGTGCAGCAGATGCCGCAATATCCCGACGTGAAAGCGCTCGCGGATGTCGAGGCGCAGCTCGCGAGCTTTCCGCCGCTGGTGTTTGCGGGCGAGGCGCGCAACCTGAAGAAGGCGCTGGCCACGGTGGCGGCCGGCGACGCTTTCCTGCTCCAGGGCGGCGACTGCGCCGAGAGCTTCGCCGAGCACGGCGCCAACAACATCCGCGACCTGTTCCGCGTCTTCCTGCAGATGGCGATCGTCCTGACCTACGCCGGCGCCTCGCCGGTGGTAAAGGTCGGCCGCATCGCCGGCCAGTTCGCCAAGCCGCGTTCGGCGCCGGTCGAGAAGCGCGACGGCGTCGAGCTGCCGAGCTATCGCGGCGACATCATCAACGACGTGGCGTTCACCGAGGAAGCCCGCGTGCCCGATCCGCGCCGGCAGATCGAAGCGTATCGGCAGTCGGCCGCGACGCTGAACCTGCTGCGCGCCTTCGCCAAGGGCGGCTATGCCAGCGTCGAGAACGTCCATCGCTGGATGCTGCAGTCGGTCAGCGATAGTCCGCAGTCGAAGGCCTATGCGGATCTCGCCGACCGCGTCTCCGGTGCGCTCGATTTCATGCGCGCCTGCGGCCTGACCTTCGCGGTCGATTCGTCGCTCGGCACCACCGATTTCTACACCAGCCATGAAGCGCTGCTGCTCGGCTACGAGCAGGCGATGACCCGCGTCGACTCGACCACCGGCGACTGGTACGCGACCAGCGGCCATATGCTGTGGATCGGCGACCGCACCCGTCAGCTCGATCACGCCCATGTCGAGTACTTCCGCGGCATCAAGAATCCGATCGGCCTGAAGTGCGGTCCGTCGCTGAAGACCGACGAACTGCTCAAGCTGATCGACATCCTCAATCCCGAGAACGAGCCGGGGCGGCTGACGCTGATCGGCCGGTTCGGCGCCGACAAGATCGGCGAGCATCTGCCGGCGATGGTCCGCGCGGTGCAGCGCGAGGGCCGCACCGTGGTGTGGTCGTGCGATCCGATGCACGGCAACACCATCACGTCGAACTCCGGCTACAAGACCCGGCCGTTCGACCGCATCCTGTCGGAAGTCCGGTCGTTCTTCGCGGTCCACGCCGCGGAGGGGACGCATGCCGGCGGCGTGCATCTGGAGATGACCGGCCAGAACGTCACCGAGTGCCTCGGCGGCGCCCGCGCCATCACCGACGAAGACCTCAACAACCGCTATCACACCGCCTGCGATCCGCGGCTCAACGCCGAACAGTCGATCGACATGGCGTTCCTGATCGCGGACCTGCTCAAGCAGGGCCGGGCCGGCAAGGCCAGCCCGCTGCAGGCAGCCGCCGGGCTTTAAGGGCGGCGTATCGTTCCCACATCGTCATGGCCGGGCTCGTCCCGGCCATCTACGTTTCTGAGCATCTAAACCTTGATGCCTTCGGCACGCGCGGGCATGACGGGCAAACCGGGGCTGTGGATCACGTGCTGAGGTTCTGGCGGGCGACGATCAATTCGTGGCGCGGGCTGAAATTCGCGACCCGCTCCGAGCAGGCGATCCGCGAAGAGCTGGTCGCGCTGGTGCTCGCCGTTCCGGCCGCCTGGCTGATCGGCGCCACGGCGGCACGCCGCGTCGAACTCATTGCGGTGGTCGCGCTGGTGATCGTGGTCGAACTGCTCAATACCGCAATCGAGAAGCTGAGCGACCGGCTCACCACGGAACACGATCCGCAGATCGGCCGGGTCAAGGACATGGGCTCCGCAGCCGTCGGCGTCGCGCTGGGAATCGCCGGCCTGTTCTGGCTGTTCGCGCTCGCCGAGCGGATCGGGCTGCTCTGACCGGCCGATTGCGAAGCCTGCCGGCTGTCGCTACATCTCGGCTATGACCGAAAATGCCGCCCGCCTGACGATCTCGCTCGCCCAGCTCAACCCGACGGTCGGCGATATCGCCGGCAATGCCGACAAGGCGCGCGCGGGGCGCCGCCAGGCGGCTGCCGACGGCGCCGATCTTATCGTCTATCCGGAACTGTTCATCGCCGGCTACCCGCCGGAAGATCTGGTGCTGAAGCCGGCGTTCCAGGCCGCCTGCCGCGCCGCGATCGAGGACCTGGCGCGCGAGACCGCCGACGGCGGGCCGGCGATGCTGATCGGCTCGCCCTGGGTCGATAACGGCAAGCTGTACAACGCCTGCGTGCTGCTCGACGGCGGCCGGATCGCGGCGATCCGATACAAGGTCAACCTGCCGAACTACGGCGTGTTCGACGAGAAGCGCGTGTTCGCCCGCGGGCCGGTGTCGGGTCCGGTGACGATCCGCGGCGTCCGGATCGGCGTGCCGATCTGCGAAGACACCTGGCTCGAAGAATCCGAAGACTACGAGAACGTGGTGGAGTGCCTCGCCGAAACCGGTGCGGAACTGCTGGTCGTGCCGAACGGCTCGCCTTACGCGCGCGGCAAGAACGACATGCGGATGTCGGTGTCGGTGGCGCGCGTCACCGAGAGCGATCTGCCGCTGGTCTATGTCAATCAGGTCGGCGGCCAGGATGAACTGGTGTTCGACGGCGCGTCGTTCGTGCTCAACGCCGACCGCACATTGGCGGCGCAGTTGCCCGGCTTCGTCGAGAGCATCACCACGCTGAGCTTCGTCAAGGGCGCGGCGGGCTGGCGCTGCGACGGCCCGGCCGCGCCGGTGATCGAGGGCGACGAGGCGGACTACGCCGCCTGCGTGCTGGGCCTGCGCGACTACGTCCGCAAGAACGGCTTTCCCGGCGTGTTGCTCGGCATCTCCGGCGGCATCGACTCGGCGCTGTGCGCGGCGATCGCGGTCGATGCGCTCGGCGCCGACAAGGTCCGCGGCGTGATGCTGCCGTTCCGCTACACCGCGCAAGTGTCGCTCGAGGACGCGGGCCGCCTCGCGAGCGCGCTCGGCTTCGGCTACGAGGTGCTGCCGATCGCGCAAGCGGTCGAAGGCTTCGAGGCGATCCTGGCGAAGCCGTTCGCTGGGTTGGAGCGCGACATCACCGAGGAGAACCTGCAGGCGCGCACCCGCGGCACGCTGTTGATGGCGATCTCCAACAAGACCGGCGCGATGGTGGTGACCACCGGCAACAAGTCGGAGATGAGCGTCGGCTACGCCACGCTGTACGGCGACATGAACGGCGGCTTCAACCCGATCAAGGACATCTACAAGACGCAGGTGTTCCGGCTGTCATCGTTGCGCAACCGCTGGAAGCCGGACGACGCGCTCGGCCCGGACGGCGAGGTGATCCCCGAAAGCATCATCGTCCGCCCGCCGACCGCGGAGCTGCGCGAAAACCAGACCGACCAGGATTCGCTGCCGCCTTACGACGTGCTCGATGCCATCCTCGAACGCCTGGTCGAACGCGAGGAGCCGCTCGCCAGCATCGTCGCCGAAGGCTTCGACAAGGACACCGTCGTCCGCATCGACCGCCTGCTCAACATCGCCGAATACAAGCGCCGCCAAGCGGCGCCGGGCGTGAAGGTCACGCGGAAGAATTTCGGCCGCGACCGCCGCTACCCGATCACCAACCGTTTTCGCGACAAAGCGGAAGCGCTGCCGGCGCCGGACGAGACGCTGGTGGCGCGGAGTGGACGAGCGTCGAGCGAGGCGTTCGAGGGGTAGAGTATAGAGTCCTTAGACCTCGTCCATAGCACTGCTTAGTAGTCGGGTCATCTGGTTGCGAGGTTCGATTTCTTTGAGGCTAGGGAGCTAAGTCATGGACGAGGACTTAGATCGCCAGGACTGGGAAATCAGGGAGACTTTTGCCTACTACGGCCGGGCTCTTTACATGGCCTCCGTTGTTGAAGTCGCGCTCGCGCACGTTCTTTTGTATTCGCAGTTCATGAAAGAGGTTCGCGACGAGTTTGTTTCTAAAATAGGGACGAAGTTTGATCGGAGTCAGTATGAGCGCGATTTTGATCGCTTCATGAGCGACCAGTTTTCCCAGACGATGGGAAACCTAATGAAACGGGTCGAGAAATTTGCTGACCTTGATGAGTCCCTCAAAGATCGAATCGCCGATGCAAAGAAGCGGCGAGATTTTTTGGCGCATCATTACTGGCGAGAACGAAGTATCGATTTTGCTACATCGGCCGGGCGGAAGCGAATGCGAGATGAGTTGAATGCAGACGCCGAGATGTTCGCGAGACTCGATCGGGATATCGACGCTGCTGCTGCTCCTCTGCGGGCGCATCTCGGAATCAAGGACCAATTTGTCGTGGAGTACACTCGCAAATTTATCGAAAGAGTAGAACGGGGCGATCCCATCGAGGACCAATGCACGGGTGGGATGAAGTAAGCGCGACTCCGGCTTGAGGCGGATGCAGCCGGATTAAGCGCCTCAAGGTGGTCGCCTAGGGTAGCTGCGCTGCAACAAATCGAACAGCGCTGGGGTCCCGCCAACGCAGTTGGGCGTGATACTCGCGCCAAGTGACCTGGTAGTCATTGCTTCTCTTTCCAATGCCAAGTCATTCTGCCAGACTTTCCCCACGCCCGCGCAGACGGGTGGATTATGGAGGAACGTCATGCTGACACGGAGAGGACTTGCGGCAGTCGCAGGCTGTGCGATCTGCAGCATTGCGGGGTTCGGGGCGACCGAAGCGTTCGCGCAAGGTGCGGCCGCGACCACGGCGAACGGCGTTACGCGCAAGATCTTGAGCCGCACCGATGGCCCGGCAGCGGGCTATGAGACCATCATCATGGACGTGACGCTCGATGCCGGAGCGACCGTCGGCCGCCATACCCATCCAGGTATCGAGTCGACCTATGTGATGGAGGGCGAAATCGAACTTCCGATAGAAGGGCAGCCGACCAAGACGGCGAAGGCCGGCGATGCCTTCCAGGTGCCGCCCAACACCCCGCATGCCGGCGGCAAGCCGTCGTCGAGCAAGACGCGGCTGATGGTCAACTACATCGTCGAAAAGGGCAAGCCGCTGGCCAGTCCGGCCTGATGGTTCAAGCAAAAGAGGCCGCCATTTCGGCGGCCTCTTTTGGCTCGGAGAAGCGACGCGCTAAGCGCGACTACGCGTGATCGAGTGGAGCGGCTGTTACTGCGCCTTCGGCAGGAAGGTCGGGCCGACGCTGCGGATCTTGCCGGGGTCGTTCGACGCGGCCGCCGGCGGGGAGGCGGGCGTGTTGTTGGTCGCCGGGGCAGCCTTGGCGCCGTTCTTGGCGGCGGCGCGCTGCGCCGGCGGCAGCGCCATGCGCTTGGCGCTCTCTTCGGTGACGATGATGTCGCCGTGCTCGGCGGCCGAGCGGTCATCGACGCCCTTCATCGCATCGGCCCAGGTCTGGTTGGCCGGCTTGCAGGTGCAGGACGGGTTGAACTCCTGGCGATAGCGGAAGGCGTTCGGCAGCGAGCTGTAGGGCTGGCCGTTGATCGAGACCGCCTGGTTCATGTCCTGACCGGGATTGCGGTAGGCGTACAGCGACGCTTCGGACGCCGGGCACAGGCTCTTGCAGGTGCGCTCGTCGTCGCCGAACCGGCTCGGCACGGTGGCGAACGAGATCGGGAAGTAATAGCCGTCGCAGGTGCGGACGCAGACGGTGCGATAGGTGCCGCCCTCGGTGCTGCCGTAGTCGGTGCCCGGCACGCCGACGCCGGGGGCGCCGGCGTTGCCGCCGTTGAACAGGTTGTTGAGCAGGCCGCCGCTCTGCTGCGCGGCCGCCGCGTATTGCGGGCCGCAATTGTTCTGCGCCAGCGCCAGGATCACCGAGCGGCGCTGGTTCTCGCGGTCGTTGCCGCCCGGGCCGCCGCTGCGCAGCCGCTCCAGCGACGAGTTCATCTGGTCGAGATTGCCGCGCATCTGCTGGATCTGGCTATTGACCGGACCACATTGCGCCGACTGGCCGCTGAACAGCGAGAAGAACCCGGAGCTTTCGCAACCCATCCGCTTCGCCTGCATGCTGACGCGGTCGAGCTCGGCCTGCTGGCGGGCGGCGGCGTCTTCGAAGCGGCGGATCTGGTCGGCGCGGGCCGGGTCCATGCTGCCGCGGTCGATCGAGGCGAGCTGCGCTTCCAGCCGCGGGCACATCGGATTGGCGGCGGGGCTGCCCGGTTGGCCGGCGGCGGGCGCCTGCTGGTAGCCCGGCGGATTGTAGCCTTGCGATGACGGATAGCCTTGCTGGGCGAACGCTGCGGAGGTCAGCGACGTGGCGGCGACGATCAAGGCACCGGCCAGCCAGCGGAAACGGGTGGCGTTATCGAACATGTCGGGCATTCAGGAATCCGAGCGGGTGATGCCGGCGATCCGCCGAATCACATCCAGCAAGTCCGCGTGATCGGGGCCGCGGAACGATCCCGTTGTAACCGCGACGTTGACCATTTCTTAGCCGCTTCTTTCGGCAGGGTCACGTCGTTTCCGGGGCGTCACTGTGGCGATCCCCGCTGATCCGGCGTGGCTTTTCAGCGCTGGCAGGTGATCGCGACGTATTCGTTGCAGACCCCGTGAGCGCAGGCCGAGCTGCTGGCTTTCGGCACCGCGCCGGTGATTTCGTCCGGGTCGACCCGGCGATAGGCGACCGCCTGGGCGAATTCGCGCGACTGGCAGTAGGCCGCAGCCGCCGGGGCGCCGCATTTTTCGCCGCGGGCAAGGCAAAGGTCGATGCCGTAGCCGTCCGGCTGGTTGGCGACGATGAAGACCCGGCTGTCGGCATAAGCCGCCGTCGCCGCAAACAGCGCTGCGCCGGCAAAGAGGGCAGGAATCAGTTTCATGGTGCACCAGGAACGAGGGGATGACCCCCCGTCCGTACCCTGAAAAGGGTTAAAAAACGTTAACCATAGTGGCCAGAGCGTGGGCTAGGCGCCGATCATGGCCAAAATCGGCCGAGCAGGGCGGTTTGTGGGGCTGGGGGCGGCGCTTGGATGACGCGAGCGTAGCTCGCCGTCGGTGGACCCGCGCGGACGACCGCTCGATTCGCCGCCGGAAAGAACGATGTCCTCCGGCGATCGACGGACTTGACGGCTTCGAGGGCGGTCGCCATGGTGCGGCGATGAACGGTTTCCTCGCCATTTGCATTCGCTGCGAGATTATTAGCTAGCTGACACGCTGGCTGAGGCCGTCTTTTCTCCTATCGAGAGCACTGGACGCCCGGCCGCAGGGGACGGGTATCCATGGAATTACGCCTTTACGATACGCTGACGCGGGACAAGCGGCCGTTCACGCCGCTCGATCCGGCCAATGTGCGGATGTATGTCTGCGGCCCGACAGTCTACGACTTCGCCCATATCGGCAACGCCCGGCCGGTGATCGTGTTCGACGTGCTGTTTCGGCTGCTGCGCCATCTCTATGGCGAGGCCCACGTCAAATACGTCCGCAACATCACCGACGTCGACGACAAGATCAACGACCGTGCCGCGCGGGACTATCCCGGCCTGCCGCTGAACGAAGCGATCCGCAAGGTCACCGAGCAGACCGAGCGGCAATTCCACGACGACGTCGATGCGCTGGGCTGCCTGCGGCCGACGGTCGAGCCGCGCGCCACCGAGCATATCGGCGAGATGCGCAGCATCATCGAAAAGCTGGTGGCCGGCGGCTTTGCCTATGTCGAGCAGGACCACGTGCTGTTCTCGCCGAGCGCGATGAATGCCGCCAACGGCGTGCTGCCGCGCTACGGATCGCTCGCCAACCGCTCGCTCGACGAGATGATCGCCGGCGCCCGCGTCGACGTCGCGCCGTATAAGCGCGACGCCACCGACTTCGTGCTGTGGAAGCCGTCGAAGCCCGGCGAGCCGTCCTGGCCGTCGCCGGCCGGCATCGCCGCGCCGGGCCGTCCGGGCTGGCACATCGAGTGCTCGGCGATGTCGTGGAAGCACTTGGGCGAGACCTTCGACATCCATGGCGGCGGCATCGACCTCGTTTTCCCGCATCACGAGAACGAAGTCGCGCAGAGCTGCTGCGCGTTCCACACCTCGCGCATGGCGCAGACCTGGATGCACAACGGCTTCCTGCAGGTCGAAGGCGAGAAGATGTCGAAGAGTCTCGGCAACTTCATCACCATCCGTGAGCTGCTGGCGACGAACAAGTTCGGCGGTAGGTCGTGGGACGGCGCGACGCTGCGGCTGGCGATGCTGAAGACGCATTATCGGCAGCCGATCGACTGGACCGCCGACGCGCTCAACGAAGCGGAGAAGGCGATCCTCGACTGGTCGGACTTCACCAAGGATGCGACGCCCGCGCGCTGCGACGAAGTCATCGCCGCGCTGACCGACGACCTCAATACGCCGAAGATGATCGCCGAGCTGCACGCGCTGCGCCGCGCCGGCAAGGCCGATGAGCTCCGCGGCGCGATGCAGCTGTTGGGGATCAATCCGGTCGTCCGCGCTCCGGTCGATCTCGATGCAACCGCGAAGTCGCTGATCGAAGCCCGCACCGCGGCCCGCGCGAATAAAGACTGGAAAGAGTCCGACCGCATCCGCGACGAACTCGCCGCGATGGGCGTGGTGCTGAAGGACGGCAAGGACGCCGACGGCAAGCCGGTGACGACCTGGGAGCTGGCGCGGTGAGTGTCTTTTCCATGGTCGTCATGGCCGGGCTTGACCCGGCCATCCATCGAACAAACGACGCGGCGGTCATTTCGTTGATGGATGCGCGGGCCTTCGCCGCGCCGAAGGGGCTTCGGCCCCGCAGGCGGGTCGAGCCCGCGCATGACGCCGGTGTGTGTGGTGGTGCACTGCCTCACCGCGTCATTCCGGGGCGCCCGCGTCGCGGGCGAACCCGGAATCTCGTCGCCACAACCTCGGGATTCCGGGTCTGCGCTGCTGGCGCAGCGCATCCCGGAATGACGGCTCTTGGCGTGCTTGCGCATGACGTCGGTGTGCGTGGCGATGCATTGCCTCACCCCGTCATTCCGGGGCGCGCGCAGCGCGAGCCCGGAATCCATAACCACCGCCGGGAGTATGGATTCCGGGCCTGCGCCCTGCGGGCGCATCCCGGAATGACGAACGATAGGGCGCTCGGTGTAGCTGATAGCAGCTTCGGCACTGCTCCCGGCAGCGCTCCTGAGTTCGCCGCCATGACGACAGAGACCACGACCGCATTGGAGATCGCGCGATGACCGAGCAGAAGCCGACCGGGCGGCCTGATACGCCGTTTCCGAAGCATTGGCTGTACTACATCGCGATCAAGATCGCGCTGCTGGCCGGCGCCACCGCGTTGGTGCTGAAGCTGTACGGGTTCTGGTGATGAGCACACGCGCAGGGCCCGCGCTGCGGCCGTATTTGCCCGAGGATGCCGCGGTCACTGCTGCGATCTTCGCGGCGTCGATCGAGCAGCTCGCCGCCGATGATTACAGCGAGGAGCAGCGGGAGGCATGGGCCTCGGCGGCCGACGACGAAGCCAAGTTCGCCGCGCGTCTGGCCGGTCAGCTGACGCTGATCGCGACGCTGCAGGGCGTGCCGGTCGGCTTCGCTTCGCTGAAGGTGCCGGACCACATCGACATGCTGTTCGTGCATCCCGATTACGTCGGCCGCGACGTCGGCGCGACGCTGATCGACGCGCTGGAGAAGCTCGCCGGCGCGCGCGGGGCGCTGATCCTCACCGTCGACGCCAGCGACAACGCCGCCGAATTCTTCGCCAAGCGCGGCTACGTCGCCAAGCAGCGCAACACCGTTTCGATCAATGGCGAATGGCTCGCCAACACCACGATGACAAAGTCGCTGGCGGATGCCGCCGCGCCCGGAGCCTCCTCATGAGCCGCGAACGTCTCTATCTGTACGACACCACGCTGCGCGACGGCGCCCAGACCAACGGCGTCGACTTCACCTTGCACGACAAGAAGCTGATCGCTTCGCTGCTCGACGATCTCGGCATCGATTATGTCGAGGGCGGCTATCCGGGCGCCAATCCGCTCGATACCGAATTCTTCGGCGCGGAGCAGAACCTCGAGCGCGCCACCTTCGCGGCGTTCGGCATGACCCGGCGGCCCGGCCGCTCGGCCTCGAACGATCCCGGCATCGCGATGCTGCTCGACGCCAAGGCGGATGCGATCTGCTTCGTTGCCAAATCGTCGGAGTATCAGGTCCGGGTCGCGCTCGAGACCACCAACGACGAGAACATCGCCTCGATCCGCGACAGCGTCTCGCTGGCGAAGGAGAGGGGCCGCGAGGTGCTGGTCGATTGCGAGCACTTCTTCGACGGCTACAAGGCCAATCCGGAATTCGCGCTGCAGTGTGCCAAGGCGGCGTATGAGTCCGGCGCACGCTGGGTCGTGCTGTGCGATACCAATGGCGGCACCATGCCGGACGAGGTCGAGGCGATCGTCGGCGAGGTGGTCAAGCACATCC
Organism: Rhodopseudomonas sp. P1; assembly: GCF_039642825.1. Classification (NCBI taxonomy): domain Bacteria; kingdom Pseudomonadati; phylum Pseudomonadota; class Alphaproteobacteria; order Hyphomicrobiales; family Nitrobacteraceae; genus Rhodopseudomonas; species Rhodopseudomonas sp. P1. The sequence continues at coordinate 2,187,397 of NZ_CP088006.1, forward strand.
CCGGCGCGCATGTCGGCATCCACGCCCATAACGACACCGAGCAGGCGGTGGCGAATTCGTTCGCCGCGGTGCGGGCCGGTGCGCGGCAGATCCAGGGCACGCTGAACGGCCTCGGCGAGCGTTGCGGCAACGCCAATCTGTGCTCGATGATCCCAACGCTGAAGCTGAAGAAGGAGTTCGCCGACAAGTTCGAGATCGGCGTCTCCGACGACAAGCTGGCGAGCCTGGTGCAGGTGTCGCGCGCGCTCGACAACATCCTCGACCGCACGCCCAATCCGCACGCGCCTTACGTCGGCGGCAGTGCCTTCGTCACCAAGACCGGCATCCACGCGTCGGCGGTGTTGAAGGATCCGCAGACCTATGAGCACGTGCCGCCGGAGTCGATCGGCAATCATCGCAAGGTGCTGGTGTCGGATCAGGCCGGCAAGTCCAACGTGCTGGCCGAGCTGGCGCGCACCAACATCCAGTTCGACCGCGATGATCCGCGCCTGTCGCGGCTGGTCGAGAAGCTGAAGGAGCGGGAAGCGGCCGGCTACGCCTATGAGTCCGCCAATGCTTCGTTCGATCTGCTCGCCCGCGGCACGCTCGGCACCGTGCCGGAATTTTTCCGGGTCGATAAGTTCGACGTCAATGTCGAGCAGCGCTACAACTCGCACGGCGTTCAGGTCACCGTGGCGACGGCGATCGTCAAGGTCGAGGTCGACGGCAAGACGCTGATCTCGGCGGCGGAAGGCAACGGCCCGGTCAACGCGCTCGACGTCGCGCTGCGCAAGGACCTCGGCAAGTATCAGAAGTATATCGATGGCCTGAAGCTGGTCGATTACCGCGTCCGTATCCTCAATGGCGGCACCGAGGCCGTCACTCGGGTGCTGATCGAGAGCGAGGACGAGGACGGCCGGCGCTGGACCACGATCGGCGTGTCGCCGAACATCATCGACGCGTCGTTCCAGGCGCTGATGGATTCGGTCGTCTACAAGCTGGTGCAGTCGAACGCGCCGGTATAATTCTGCCTAGTCCTTTCCCCCGTCATTGCGAGCCGAAGGCGAAGCAATCCAGCTCCGTGCATCGAGCTGGATTGCTTCGTCGCTTCGCTCCTCGCAATGACGAGAGAACAATGCCCTGAGCGCGGTTGTCATCGCCGCGCCGCGCTGACAACATATCCCCCAAACAGGTCGTAGCCTGGCGGATTCACGCCGGCCGTAGGGGGAATGCTCGTGGACGGAATCAATGGGGCGCAATCGGTCGTTCAGACGCTGGTAAATTGCGGCGTCGAAGTATGTTTCGCCAATCCTGGCACCTCGGAAATGCACTTTGTCGCGGCGCTGGATTCGGTCAGCGGGATGCGGCCGGTGCTGTGCCTGTTCGAAGGCGTGGTCACCGGCGCCGCCGATGGCTACGGCCGGATCGCCGGCAAGCCGGCGGTGAACCTGCTGCATCTCGGCCCCGGCCTCGCCAACGGCCTTGCCAATCTGCACAACGCCCGCCGCGCCGCGACACCGATCGTCAACATCGTCGGTGACCACGCTGCTTACCACCTGCAATACGACGCGCCGCTGACCTCCGACATCGCCGGCTTCGCCCGGCCGGTGTCGAGCTGGATCCACGAGTCCAAGAGCGCCGGCGCGGTGGCGAGCGATACGGCGCGCGCGGTGCAGGCGGCTAGCGCGGCGCCGGGCGGCATCGCCACGCTGATCATGCCAGCGGATGTCGCATGGAATCCGGCCGCGCGCGCGGCGCACAAGCTGCCGGAGATCGGCCCGGCGAAGGTTGCGGCGGACACCGTCGAGGCGATCGCCAAGCTGCTCTCGAACGGCAAGAAGTCGGCGCTGCTGCTGCGCGGTCAGGCGCTGCTCGGCGAGGCGCTGGAGGCGGCCGGCCGGGTCGCCGCGAAGACCGGCGTCCGGCTGCTGTGCGACACCTTCGCGCCGCAAACCGAACTCGGCGCCGGCCGCGTGCCGCTCGAACGCATTCCGTATTTCTCGGAGCAGATCACCGCGTTCCTCAAAGACGTTGAGCAACTGATCCTGGTCGGCTCGAAGCCGCCGGTGTCGTTCTTCGCCTATCCCGGCAAGCCGAGCTGGGGCGCGCCGGAAGGCTGCCTGATCGATTATCTGGCGCAGCCGCATGAAGATGGCGCGCAGGCGGTGAAGGATCTCGCCGCCGCGGTGGGCGCGCCGGCCGAGCCTGCCGCTCGGACGCAGCTGGTGTTGCCCGATCTGCCGAAGGGCAAGCTCAATTCGCTCGGCGTCGCGCAGGCGATCGCGCATCTCACGCCCGACCACGCGATCTACGCCGAGGAGGCCAACACCTCCGGCCTTCCGTTCCAGATGATCCTGCCGAAGGCGCGGCCGCACACCCATCTGCCGCTGACCGGCGGCTCGATCGGGCAGGGGCTGCCGCTCGCGATCGGCGCGGCGATCGCTGCGCCCGACCGCAAGGTGGTGTGTCCGCATGGCGACGGCGGCGCCGCCTATACGATGCAGGCGCTGTGGACGATGGCGCGTGAGAAGCTCGACGTCACCGTGGTGATCTACGCCAACCGCTCCTATGCGATCCTCAACATCGAGCTGCAGCGGGTCGGTGCCTCCGGCGCCGGTGCCAATGCGCTGTCGATGCTCGATCTGCACAATCCGGAAATGAACTGGATGAAGATCGCCGAAGGTCTCGGCGTCGAAGCCAGCCGCGCCACCACCGCCGAGGAATTCTCCGCGCAATACGCTTCGGCGATGAGTCAGCGCGGCCCGCGGCTGATCGAAGCCTTGATCTGAGGGAGCGGCCGATGACCCTGGATATCGTCGGCACACTCCGCACCATCGTCGGCGATGGCGGCGTGCTCGAGCCCGCCGAGCTGTCGAAGCGCTCCGCCGGCACCTATCGGTTCGATACGTTGAAAGCCGCGGCGCTGGTGCGGCCGACCTCGACGCAGCAGGTGTCGGAGATCCTGCGCTGGTGCCATGCCAATGGCGTTCACGTCGTCACCCACGGCGGCTTGACCGGCCTCGTTCACGGCGCCGATGCCGAACCCAACGAAGTGATCCTGTCGCTGGAGCGGATGCGCACGATCGAGGAGATCGATCCGAAGCAGCGCACCGCTGTTGTCCAGGCCGGCGTGCCGCTGCAAGCGCTGCAGGAAGAGGTCGACAAGCACGATCTGGCGTTTCCGCTCGATCTCGGCTCGCGCGGCACCGCCACGCTCGGCGGCAACGCCGCCACCAATGCCGGAGGCAATCGCGTAATCCGCTACGGCATGACGCGCGACATGATCCTCGGCCTCGAAGTCGTGCTCGCCGACGGCACCGTGCTGTCGTCGCTCAACCATCTGATCAAGAACAACGCCGGCTACGACCTCAAGCAGTTGTTCATCGGCTCGGAAGGCACGCTCGGCGTGATCACGCGGCTGGTGTTGCGGCTGCGCGAAAAGCCGCTCGCCACCAACATGGCGTTCGTCGGCCTCGACAGCTTCGATGCCGTGGCGAAGTTCCTGAAGCACTGCGACCGCGCGCTCGGCGGCACGCTGTCGGCCTTTGAAGTGATGTGGCAGTCGTTCTATCGGCTGGTCACCAGCCCGCCAGCCAAAGGCCGGCCGCCGATCGGGCAGGACCACGCTTACTATGTGCTGGTCGAAAGCCAGGGCTCCGATCTCGACCTCGACAGCCAGCGTTTCACCGCGGCGATGGAGGCCGCGCTGGAGTCCGGGCTGATCGCGGATGCGGCGATCGCTCAGTCGGAAGAGGATTGCCGCTCGTTCTGGGCGCTCCGCGACGATGTCGGCCAGGTGCTGCAAGGCGGCCTGCCGATCGTGTTCGACGTCTCGCTGCCGATCGCCGCGATGGAAGGCTATGCCGAAACGCTGCGGGAGACGCTGGAAAGCGAAATCGGCGAACACCGGTTGTGGATCTTCGGCCACCTCGGCGACGGCAATCTGCACGTCGTGGTGCAGGTCAAGCCGATGGAGTATCTGGCGCTGCGGCCCAAGGTCGAAGCCTTGGTGTATCGGCCGCTCGCCGCCTGCAACGGCTCGGTGTCGGCCGAGCACGGCATCGGCCTGGAAAAGAAGCCGTATCTCTACGTCAGCCGCAGCGCCAACGAGATCGCGCTGATGCGGACGCTGAAGCAGGCGCTCGATCCCAAGGGCATCCTCAACCCCGGCAAGATCTTCGACCCCGGCCCGGTGGTCGGGGGACGTTGATGGGAGGCCGATGCGCCGCTGCGATCAGTAGCGCGCGTCCTTCGGCTTCGGGTCCTTCGGCCAGTCCTTCACCTTGCCGGGGAAGTCCGGCCGTTCCATCTGGGTGAAGTACGCCGCGACGTCGACCGCTTCCTGATCGGACAGCTCACCCTGGCCGAGCGGGAATTTGTTGTGGCTCGCGATCGGCATGTTGCGCTTGACGAAGGCGGCTGCGGTGTAGGTCCGGGCCATGCCGGCGCCGATGTTGAACGAGCGCGGGCCCCACAGCGGCGGATACACCACGCGGCCGGCGGCGTCCTTCAGCCCTTCGCCATTGTCGCCGTGACACACTGCGCAACGCGCCGTGTAGATCTCCTTGCCGTTGTCGAGGTTTGGCACCAGCGACTGATCGACCTTGCCGACACCGCGGCCGGCGACCTTGTCCTCCGGCTTGGTCGAGCCTTGCATCCAGTCGAAATACGCGACCATCGCCTTCATGTCGGGACCGTCGACCGGCAGCGGCTTGCCGTTCATCGAGCGCAGGAAGCAGCCATTGATGCGGTCCTCCAGCGTGATGACGCGGCCGGCGCGCGGCGCGTAGCTCGGGAAGAACGCTGCGACGCCGACATAGGGACTGCCGTCGGCGACGGTGCCGGCGTTGAGGTGACACGAGCTGCAATTCAGATCGTTGCCGACATTGTTCGGCAGCAGCGTGTGGGTTTCGGCGTTCAACCGCATGCCGCGCACCAGCTGCTCGGCGTTCGGCTGCGACAGGATATCGGCGATCCGCGGCGTCTCGAACCGCGAGCTATCGATCTTGGGATCGAGCGCGGCGCGCGCGGCCGTGATCTGCTCGGCAGTGACGGCGCTGGCGTTGCCGCCCCAATTGGCGCGCACGAAGCTGAGGATGTCGGCGATCTCGCGATCGTTCAGGCGTGCAAACGACGGCATCGTCCATACCCGCGGATGCGCGGTGGTGGCTGTCGTCTGCCAGCCGGTGAGGGTGATGTGCACCAGTGTCGCCGGATCCTTGGCGGCGATCGTCGGATTGCCGGCGAGCGGCGGGAATACGCCGGGGACGCCCGCGCCGTTGGCGCGATGGCAATCGGCGCAGAATTGGGTGTAACCGAGCCCGCCGGGCGTGGAGTAGGTTGACGCCGGCACTTCAGCCACGGCGATCGCGGGCGCTGGCCGATCGGTCGGCAGCGCCTTCAGGTAGGTGGCGATCGCGGTGAGATCCTGGTCGGTCATGTGCTGGGTCGAATGCCGGATCACGTCGGTCATGCCGCCGGCTGCCGTGGCGAAACGGTTCTGGCCAGTCTTCAGCATCTGCACGGTGTCAGGCACGGTCCACAGGCCGCGCAGGTTCAGCGCATTCCAGTGTTCGACCTTGGCGCCGGCGAGATAGTCGCGCCCGTTCGCCCCGGCATCGCTCATCGCCTTTTCCTGGAAGGCGATGCCGCGCGGAGTGTGGCAGGCGCCGCAATGACCGAGGCTCTGCACCAGATACGCGCCGCGATTCCACACCGCGTCCTGGTTCGGCTCCGGCCTAAACGGCGACGCATCGAGGAAGGCGACGTTCCAGAACGCCAGCCCGATCCGCACGTTGAACGGGAAGCTCATCTCCGGCGCGCGATTGGCCTGCGCGACCGGCGCGAGGCCCTGGGTCAGATACGCCCACAGCGCCACCATGTCGTCGCTGCTGATCTTGGCATAGGACGGATACGGCATCGCCGGATAGAGATTGTGGCCGTCCGCCGCGACGCCCTTGCGCATCGCGCGGTCGAACTCGCCGAACGACCAGCTGCCGATCCCGGTCGTGCGATCGGGCGTGATGTTGGTCGACCACAGGCTGCCGAATGGCGTGTCGAGCTTCAGGCCGCCGGCCATCGGCGTGCCGCCCGGCGCGGTGTGACAGGCGACGCAGTCACCGGCGCGCGCGATGTACTCGCCGCGCTTGATCAACTCGGGATCGGCCTTGGCGTCGAGAGCCTTGAGCGTGGCGTCGACAGCGGGCGGCTGGATGATCCACAACGCCGCGCCTCCGATCACGACCAGCGCGGACGCGGCGAGAACAGCGAGGGTCTTGGCGGCGCGGCCGCGGGAATGAGACATGGCAGACTCGACTCGAGGTTTGTTGCGGTGCGACGCTAGGCGCGGCCCTGCGTCGCCTCAACTCAGGCCTACCACTTAGATCGTGAAGGTTTATCAGGCGAAGCGAATGATCGCCTTGCGCGCACCGGCGAAGAAAACGGCTGCGGCTATGGTTAGCAACGGCTCAAAGGAGCAGTGCGAAAGCTAGAGCCGATCGGCAATCTCGGGCGGCATCGCACGCGTCGGCTGCGGCGTCGAGGCAGCTTGCAGCTTCGGCAGAATGTCTTCGACCTTGTCGGCCTTCAGTATCTCGACCGCGAGGTTGGGGCGGATGAAGGCGGTGGTCCGCATGTGCGCCAGCAGTTCGAGCAGCGGCTGCCAGAACCCGTCGATGTCGGCGATCAGGATCGGCTTGGTGTGACGACCGAGCTGTTGCCAGGTCATCTGCTCGACGAGTTCTTCGAGCGTTCCGATGCCGCCTGGTAATGCTACGAAGGCGTCCGAGCGCTCGAACATCAGCCGCTTCCGCTCGTGCATGTCTTCGGTAACGATCAGTTCGGAGACGCGGTCGAGCGCGATCTCTTTGGCACTGAGAAAGCCGGGAATGATGCCGGTGACCGTACCGCCGTGATCGAGCACCGCGTTGGCCACCGCGCCCATCAGACCGATCGCGCCGCCGCCGTACACCAGCCCGACGCCGTGCTCGGCGAGTTCCTTGCCGAACGCTGTCGCCGCTTCGAGAAATCGGGGATTGCTGCCGGGGCCGGAGCCGCAATAGACGCAGACGGTCTTGATCTTGCTCATGGTGGCGGATGTGGCACCGCGGGATGACAGCGTCAAGACGACCACCGCCATGCCGTTGCAACAGTCTGTTATGACGCAAAGAATCGCATCTCAGGGTGCACGGCGGGAACGAAACACTATATGAAGGCGGACCCGATGGACGACGTCGTTCGCGAGCATGGATTCGGCTCTGCGGACCTTTTCAGGCAGCTTTGATGGCTCACCCACACTCGCATTCGAGCAGCGGCTCTCCTGTCGCGATTCCAGAAGACAAGATCGCACAGAAGGCGACGCTCGGCGGCACCCTGATGCATCTGTGGCCGTATATCTGGCCCGGTGACCGGTCCGATCTGAAGATGCGGGTGGTGTGGTCGATCGTGCTGCTGATCGCCGCCAAGGCGGCGACGCTGATCGTCCCGTTTACCTTCAAATGGGCGACCGACGCGCTCACCGGTGCCGACACCGCACCGATCGAGCCGTCGAACTGGACGCTGTGGCTGATCGCGTCGCCGCTGGCGCTGACTGCGAGCTACGGCCTGGTCCGTGCCTTGATGGCGGTGCTGACGCAATGGCGTGACGGCATCTTCGCCAAGGTCGCAATGCACGCGGTACGCAAGCTGGCGTACCGGACCTTCGTGCACATGCACGATCTGTCGCTGCGGTTTCACCTCGAGCGCAAGACCGGCGGTCTGACCCGCGTGCTGGAGCGCGGCCGGCTCGGCATCGAAGTGATCGTCAGGATGGTGATCCTGCAGCTGGTGCCGACGATCATCGAGCTGTCGCTGGTGATGGCGGTGCTGCTGTGGCAGTTCGACTGGCGCTACGTCGCGGTCGTGATGGTCACCGTGGTGTTCTACATGCTGTACACCTACAAGGCGACCGAGTGGCGGATCGGCATCCGCCGCCGCATGAATGATTCCGACAGTGACGCCAACCAGAAGGCGATCGACTCGCTGCTCAACTACGAGACGGTGAAGTATTTCGGCGCCGAGGAGCGCGAGGCGAACCGCTACGACAAGTCGATGCGGCACTACGAGGACGCCAGCGTCGCGACCTACACCTCGCTGGCGGTTCTCAATGCCGGGCAGGCGGTGATTTTCACCTTCGGCTTGACCGCGACGATGCTGATGTGCGCCTCGGGCGTCCGCAACGGCACCAACACCGTCGGCGACTTCGTGATGATCAATGCGATGATGATTCAGCTGTATCAGCCGCTGAATTTCATGGGCATGGTGTATCGCGAGATCAAGCAGGCGATCATCGACATCGAGAAGATGTTCGCGGTGCTGTCGCGCAAGCCGGAGGTCGAGGATCGTGCCGGCGCCAAGCCGCTGGAGGTCGAAGCCGGCACCGTGCGGTTCGAGGACGTGAAGTTCGCTTATGATCCGGCGCGGCCGATCCTGAAGGGCCTCAACTTCGAAGTCCCGGCCGGCAAGACGGTGGCGATCGTCGGCCCGTCGGGCGCCGGCAAGTCGACGATCTCGCGGCTGCTGTTCCGGCTGTACGACGTCTCGGGCGGCCGCATCCTGATCGACGGTCAGGACATCCGCAGCGTCACCCAGACCTCGCTGCGTGCGGCGATCGGCATGGTGCCGCAGGACACCGTGCTGTTCAACGACACCATCCGCTACAACATCCGCTACGGCCGCTGGGATGCCACCGACGCCGAGGTGGAGGAGGCCGCCAGGACCGCACAGATCGACGCGTTCATCAAGGCGTCGCCGAAGGGCTACGACACCGAAGTCGGCGAGCGCGGGCTGAAATTGTCCGGCGGCGAGAAGCAGCGGGTGGCGATTGCGCGAACGGTTCTCAAGGCCCCGCCGATTCTGGTGCTCGACGAGGCAACTTCGGCGCTCGACAGCCACACCGAACATGAAATCCAGGGCGCGCTGGAGCGTGTGGCACAAAACCGCACCTCCCTGGTGATCGCGCACCGGCTTTCGACCATCGTCGGAGCCGATGAGATCATCGTGCTCGATCAGGGGCGGATCGCCGAACGCGGCACGCATGCGCAGCTGTTGGCGGCTGGCGGGCTCTACGCCAGCATGTGGAACAGGCAGCGCGAGGCCGAAGAGGCGCGAGAGCGGTTGGCGCTGATCGGCGACGATGATTCACCGGTTCGTAAGCCGGAAATCGACGACGATCTGGCAACTTCGGCGGCGGCGGAGTAATCGTGTTGCAGCGCCACGCAACAGGCTTTCGAAGTTAGGGGACGTCCGATGTCCATCGTCAATTCCGTTCGCGCCCAGATCCCGCCGATCCATCGGGAGGGCTATCCGTTCGTCGGCGCCTTTGCGCTGGTGACGCTGATTCTGTTCTGGATCTGGTCGCCGCTCGGCTGGATCGGCACCGTGCTGACGATCTGGTGCGCCTATTTCTTCCGTAACCCGGCCCGGACGACCCCGGTGCGCGACGGTCTGGTGGTGTCGCCGGCCGACGGCCGCGTCTCGATGGTGGTCGACATCATCCCGCCGCCGGAGCTGGGGCTGGGCGCCAAGCCGCTGCCGCGCGTCTCGATCTTCATGAGCGTGTTCAACTGCCACGTGAATCGCAGCCCGGTGGCCGGCCGGATCGAGCGCATTGTGTATTCGCCCGGCAAGTTCATCAACGCCGAGCTCGACAAGGCCAGCGAAGACAATGAACGCAATTCGATGGTGCTGTCGACCGAGCACGGCCAGATCGGCGTGATCCAGATCGCCGGCCTGATCGCCCGCCGGATCGTGTCGTTCGTCCGTGAGGGGCAGCCGCTGGTCGCCGGCGAGCGTTTCGGCCTGATCCGGTTCGGTTCGCGGCTCGACGTCTATCTGCCCGAGGGCACTAAGCCGCTGGTCGCCGAAGGCCAGACGGCGATCGCCGGCGAGACTATCCTGGCCGACCTCAAGGGCGGCGACGCTGGACGGACGTACCGGACCGACTAACATCGGGGCCGCCGGCCCGAAGGTTGCCATGATGGCCGAGCAGGATGGTGGTTCCGAGACGAGAGCGAAACCGATGCCTTTCGATCTGAATTCCCCTGAGACGCCGCGTCGCCGGTTCGGGCCGATTCCGGTGCGCCTGCTGGTGCCGAACGTCATCACCCTGCTGGCGATCTGCGCGGGCCTGACGGCGATCCGGCTGGCGACCGAGGGGCGGATGGAGCTGGCGGTCGCGGCGATCGTGTTCGCTGCGGTGCTCGACGGCATCGACGGCCGCGTCGCCAGGATGATCAAGGGCCAGTCGAAATTCGGTGCCGAGCTCGACAGCTTGGCGGATTTCGTCAATTTCGGCGTCGCGCCGGGCCTGATCCTGTACTTCTGGCAGCTCCATTTCCTCAGCAATGTCGGCTGGATCGCCGCCATGGTGTTCGCGATCAGCGGCGGCCTGCGGCTGGCGCGGTTCAACGCCACCATGGACGATCCCAACAAGCCGGCGTTCGCCGCCAACTTCTTTACCGGCGTACCGGCTCCGGCGGGCGCGATCACTGTGCTGCTGCCGGTCTATATGGGCTTCCTCGGCGCGCCGACGCCGCCGGCGGTGCTGACCGCGGTCTATACGCTGCTGATCGCCTTCCTGATGGTGTCGCGGCTGCCGGTGTTCTCCGGCAAGACGGTGAAGATGCGGGTGGCGCCCGAGATGGTGCTGCCGCTGTTCGTCTCGGTGGTGTTGTTCATCGCGCTGCTGATCGGCTACCCCTGGCACATCCTGTCGGCCTGCTCGGTGCTGTACCTGCTCAGCCTGCCGGTCGGCTGGCGGTCGTACCGCGACCATCAGCGCAATGCCGCAACAGCCCAGCAGGGCAAGCCCGCGCCCGCCGGCCAAAAGCCCACCCTGGTCGTGAACGATCCGGCCCCACGCGACGACGACCGCCCGGCGCGGCTGAACTGACCGCAGGACGGTCAGTGGCGTCACGCGCTGCCCCTTGGGCGGTATTCTGAAACTCGCTATAGGGCAGGGCTGTCGCCGGGGTTGAACGGCCGCCGCCAACGGACGGCCGGGTCTGGCGACGCTGGAGGACGCCCGTGAGCCAACCTGATTCCGGTCCCGTGCCGACCGCCGTGCTCGAAGCGCTGGCCCGCTACGACACCCCGACGATCTGCAACGCGATGGAAGTGGTCGCCCCCGAGCGGCGCGCGATCGGCTTCACCACCCGCCCGCTGGTCTGCCCGTTCCCGCAGCTTCCGCCGATCGTCGGCTATGCCCGCACCGCGACCATCCGCGCCACCGTGCCGTCCAGCCTGCCGCCGGCCGAGCGGCGGGCCAAGCAGATGGCCTATTACGAATATGTCGGCTCCGGCGCCGGCCCCCGTATCAGCGTGATCCAGGACATCGACGGGCCGGATGCCGGGTTCGGGGCGTTCTGGGGCGAGGTCAACAGCGCCGTGCACAAGGCGCTCGGCTGCCTTGGCGTGATCACCGACGGCTCGATCCGCGACGTGCCGCAATGGGCGCCGGGCTTCCAGGCGCTGGCCGGCTCGATCGGTCCATCGCATGCTCACGTTCACGTCACCGGCTTCGGCGCCGAGGTCCGGGTGGCCGGCATGACGGTATGCGATGGCGACCTGATCCATGCCGACAGTCACGGCGCGGTGGTGATCCCGCACCATTTGGCCGTGCAATTGCCGGAGGCGGCCGAACTCTGCGGCCGGCGCGAGGTCCCGATCCTGGAAGTCGCCCGCAGCGCCGAGTTCTCACTCGACAAGCTGAAGCAGGCGCTCGCGAAGGCCTCGGAGATTCACTGAGTTCGGGCGAGGGACGCTCTCCGGCCGACCGCGGCTGTCACCGCCGCGGCGGTGCGCCCAGAAGACAGATGCTTGGTAATATTACGGGGTTGCTCGCCGCATCAGCGATCGCGCAGCGCCGAATACTTTACCCGTCTTTAATGGCGACTGCATAGTTTCGGAACCGCTGCTCAGAACGATCAGTGCCGACGGCTCGCGCCGCGCGGCTGGTGTGTGCGCGTCGGAGTGAATAATGGACATCATGACGTCAGCCGGCCTGGTCGGCGGCATCGCAGTCATTGCCGTGATGATGCTGATGGGCGGCGACGTCCATATGTTCATCTCCGAACATGCCATGATCATCATCTTCGGCGGTTCGTTGACCGCCACGATGATCCGCTTCCCGCTCAATGTGATCCTGCACGGCCTGCCGCTCGGCGCCAAATTCGCCTTCACGATGAGCCGGCTGTCGGCGCGTGATCTGGTCGATGAGCTCGCCAGCATCGCCGAGATCGCCCGCAAGTCCGGCCCGGTCGGCCTGGAAAAGGTCGAGGCCGAAGATCCGTTTCTGGCCAAAGGCATTCGCTACGTGGCCGACGGTTACGACATCGAATTCATCCGCGATAACCTCGAGCGCGATCGCGATAACTTCCTGATGCACCTCGACGAGGGCAGCAAGATCTACCGCGCCATCGGCGACTGCGCCCCGGCGTTCGGCATGATCGGCACGCTGATCGGCATGGTGCAGATGTTCTCCAACATGTCCGACCCGTCGAAGCTGGGGCCGTTCATGGCGACCGCGCTTCTGGCGACGCTGTACGGGGCGCTGGTGGCGAACCTGTTCTGTCTGCCGATCGCCGACAAGCTGCACACCAAGAAGATCGACGAAGAAACCAACCGCACGCTGATCATCGACGGCATCCTGATGATCCGCGACTCCAAGAGCCCGGCGCTCGTGCGCGAAATGCTGCTGGCTTACCTGCCCGAGAAGCACCGTTCGGAAGAAGACGAAGCGGTCCCGGCTTAACCCGACCTCAGTCGATCGTCGGAAGGCGCCATGGCCAAAAAGAAAAAAGCCGAAGAGCATGCCGGTGGCCACGGCTGGTTCGTCACGTTCGCCGACCTGATGGGCCTGCTGATGAGCTTCTTCGTGATGCTCGTCGCGTTTTCGACCCAGGACAAAGCCAAGCTGATGATCGTCGCCGGCTCGATGCGCGAGGCATTCGGCGTTCAGAACGACGCGCGCTACTCCGGCATCATCGAGAACGATGGTCTGCCGACCCGGGGCAAGGTCAAGAACACCGAGCACGTCAATCCGGAGCTGTCGACCGCGAAGCCGTCACCTGGCGAGGTGACGCGCGACGAGGGCATCAATACCAAAGAGGACCGCGAATTTGCGCTCGCCTCGGCGTCGCTGCGGCAGGCGCTGCAGAACATGCCGGAAATCTCCGAGCTGTCGAAGAACATCATGTTCGAAGAGACCAAGCAGGGTCTGAACCTCGAGATCATGGATCAGGACGGTCGCTCGATGTTCGCCGACGGCTCCAAGGTGCCATTCGAACGCACCCGTTTGCTGCTGCAGCGGCTTGCGGTGCCGCTGCGCGCAACGCCGTTGCGGGTCACCATTGTGGGACACACCTCGTCCGGCCTGCTGCCGGAGCGCAGCGACTATAACGGTTGGGACCTGTCGTCGGACCGCGCCAATTCGGTGCGCCAGATCCTGGAGCGGGAAGGGCTGCCCGGTTCGCACATCTTCGCCGTGACCGGCAAAGCCGACAGCCAGCCGCTGTTTCCCGACGATCCGTCGATCGCCGCCAATCGCCGCGTGACCATCACGCTGATGCGCGAGAGCCCGGCGCTACCGCCCGGCATGAAGCCGTAAGCGTTTCACCCGGCCGCTTGTGGCGGCCACCTCGATTGCAAGCCGGACCTCCGCTTCATCGCGCGTCATCCGAATCCGATGGGTTCGGTATTCGGCATCCCGTGGTTGCATTGGTCGCGGTCGGCCCGCTAGCCTGAGGCACGTCACGGCGGCGGGCGCGCTATCTTTGAAGGGCTTGCCGGTGTGGCGTCGCGGCTCTTGGATCGAATCCAGCGATCGAGCGTTCTACGGCAGCCATGGCCCTCAGCGCGGCAACCACCGAAGCGCCTGAACAAACCAGCTTTTGGGCGCTCACGCTCGGCGGGATCGGCGTTGTTTTCGGCGATATCGGCACATCTCCCTTGTACGCATTCCGCGAGGCGGTCGCCGGCGCGGCTGGCGGCGCACTGGCAAGCCGGGTGCTGGTGCTCGGGGTGCTGTCGCTGATCCTGTGGGCGCTGCTGATCGTCGTCACCGCCAAATACGTGTTGCTGCTGCTGCGCGCCGATAACAACGGCGAGGGTGGCACGCTGTCGCTGATGGCGCTCGGCCGCCGCGCGCTCGGCCGTCGCAGCCTGTTTCTCCTGGTGCTCGGCGTGATCGGTGCGTCGATGTTCATCGGCGACTCGATGATCACGCCGGCGATCTCAGTGCTGTCGGCGATCGAGGGCCTGAAGATCGCGGCCCCCGCGCTCGAACATTACGTCGTGCCGCTGACCGTGCTGGTCCTGGTGCTGCTGTTCGGCGTGCAGAGCCATGGCACCGCGATCGTGGCGCGATTCTTCGGCCCGGTGATGCTGGTGTGGTTCGCCACGCTGGCGGCGATGGGCGCGATGCACATCATGGACGATCCGTTAGTGCTGGCCGCCATCAACCCGTGGTACGCGGCGCAATTCCTCGCCAGCCACGGCACCATCGGGCTGGTGACGCTGGGCGCGGTGTTTCTGGCGGTCACCGGCGGCGAGGCGCTGTACGCCGATCTCGGCCATTTCGGCCGCCGCCCGATCCAGACTGCCTGGCTTGGCTTCGTGCTGCCGGCGCTGCTGATCAATTACTTCGGCCAGGGCGCGCTGGTACTGTCGAATCCGGCTGCGTTGGAAAATCCGTTCTACAAAATGGTGCCCGAGGCGCTGGTGCTGCCGCTGACGCTGATGGCGACCGCCGCCACCGTGATCGCCAGCCAAGCGGTGATCACCGGCGCATTCTCGCTGATCAGCCAGGCAGTGCAGCTCGGGCTGCTACCGCGGTTCGAGGTGCGCTACACCTCCGAGACCAATGCCGGTCAGATTTACCTGCCGCGTGTCAACGCGTTGCTGCTGATCGGCGTCTTGCTGCTGGTGCTGCTGTTTCAGACCTCGAGCCGGCTTGCGTCTGCCTATGGCATCGCGGTCTCCACCACGATGGTGGTCGACGGCATCATGGGCTTCGTGGTGATCTGGAAGCTGTGGCGCTGGAGCTGGCCGGCTGCGGCGCTGGTGATCGTGCCGCTGGTGCTGGTCGATGCGATGTTCTTCAGCGCCAATCTGCTGAAGCTGCTCGACGGCGCCTGGGTGCCGTTGCTGTTCGGCCTGTCGATGGCGGTGGTGATCTGGACGTGGCGGCGCGGCGTCGCGCTGCTGATGATCAAGTCGCGCCGGGCCGAGGTGCCGCTCGATGATCTGATCGGCAGCCTGGAGAAACATCCGCCGCACATCGTCAAGGGCACCGCAGTGTTTCTGACCGCCGATGCCGAATTCGTGCCGCCGGCGCTGCTGCACAATCTCAAGCACAACAAGGTGCTGCACGAGCACAATGTGATCCTGACGATCGAGACGGTTCACACCCCGCGGGTCGACCCCGCCGACCGGATCAGGCTGGTGAAGGTCAGCGAGAAGTTCAGCAAGGTGGCGTTGCGGTTCGGCTTCATGGAGACGCCGAACGTGCCGAAGGCGCTGGTGCTGGCGCGCAAGCTCGGCTGGGAGTTCGACATCATGTCGACCTCGTTCTTCGTGTCGCGGCGCTCGCTGAAGCCGGCCGCGCAATCGGGGATGTGGCGGTGGCAGACCAAGCTGTTCGTCGCCCTCGCCAAGTCGGCCAACGACGCCACCGACTACTTCCAGATCCCGACCGGCCGGGTGGTCGAGGTGGGTGCCCAGGTCACCATCTAGCTGCCGGCCGCGAGGGCAGGGCGGCCGGCTTCGACCAAAAGCGGCGGTGCTTTCGCGGCCCGCTGCGCCTATCCAGCAAACATGCCGATGATCTCGTTGAGAAGCTTGATTTTCCTCGCGCTAGGCGCAACCTTGGCGCCGCAATGGCCGAGCCTCGTTCTCGTTGTTGCGCTCATGGATCCGGGCAGTGCGATCGCGGGAGAGAAGAAAGTGGCAGGCCAGGTTGAAGATTTGACGCCGCAAGAGGTCGCTCAGGGCATCGCCGACGGGCGCTATCTGCTGGTGGACGTTCGCGAGCCGAACGAGGTCGCCGCCGAAGCCTATCCGGACGCCGTGGTTGTTCCGCTCTCGACCTTCGACCCTAAGGCGATCCCCGATCCCGCCGGCAAACAGGTCGTGTTCGCCTGCCGTTCCGGCAAGCGCTCGGTGACGGCGTCGATGGCCGCGCAGGCCGCGGGGCTCGCCTACACCCGGCACCTCGCCGGTGGCATCCTCGGCTGGAAGGCGGCCGGTCTGCCGACCAAGTCGGGGCGTTGATCCGTACGATGACCGCCATCCGATGAGCAACAAGGTCTTCGCCGATCTCCCGGTCACCGTGTTCGAGGCGATGTCGCAGCTCGCGCGCGACAACGACGCGATCAATCTGGGGCAAGGCTTTCCCGACGATCCGGGGCCGGAGGATATCCGCCGCACCGCCGCGGATGCCGTTCTCAACGGCTATAACCAATACCCGTCGATGATGGGCCTGCCGGAGCTGCGCCAGGCGATCTCGACCCACTATGCGCACTGGCACGGCGTCCAGCTCGATCCGATGACCGAGGTGATGGTGACCTCCGGCGCGACTGAAGCGCTGGCGAGCGCCATCCTGTCGGTGGTCGAACCCGGCGACGAAGTGATCGTGTTCCAGCCGGTGTATGACTCGTACCTGCCGATTATCCGGCAGGCCGGCGGCATTCCGCGGCTCGTTCGTCTCGAACCGCCGCATTGGCGGATCACCGAAGAGTCGCTGCGGCGGGTGTTCAACGCCAAGACCAAGGCGATCGTCTTCAACAACCCGCTCAACCCGGCAGCGGTGGTGTATCCGCGCGAAGACCTCGAATTGCTGGCACGGTTCTGCCAGGAGTTCGACGCGGTGGCGATCTGCGACGAGGTGTGGGAGCACGTCACGTTCGATGGCCTCAGCCACATCCCGCTGATCACCATCCCCGGGATGCGTGACCGCACCATCAAGATCGGCTCGGCCGGAAAGATCTTCTCGCTCACCGGCTGGAAGGTCGGCTTCGTCTGTGCCGCGCCGAAACTGCTGCGCGTTGCCGCCAAGGTGCACCAGTTCCTGGCTTTCACCACGGCACCGAACCTGCAGGCGGCCGTCGCCTACGGTCTCGGCAAGAGCGACGATTACTTCCTGCAGATGCGCAAGGACCTGGCCCGCAGCCGCGACCGGCTGGCGCAGGGGCTGTCCAGCATCGGCTTTCCAGTGATCCGCTCGCAGGGCACCTATTTCCTCACCGTCGATCTGTCGCCGCTCGGCCTCAACGAAACCGACGAGGCGTTCTGCAAACGCATCGTCACCGACTACAAGGTCGCGGCGATCCCGGTGTCGGCGTTCTATGAGGAAGAGCCGGTCACTTCGGTGGTGCGGTTCTGTTTCGCCAAGAAGGATCAGACGCTCGACACCGCCCTCGAGCGCCTGTCGGATGCGGTTCACGGGCGCTAGGGATGTCATGATGCGGGATACGATGCGGCGGCGACTGCTGACTCTGGGCGCGGGGATCGCTCTGTCGGTGTCGCTCACGCTGCCTGGCTGGGCGCAGGACCGCACCGTCAATTTTTACAACTGGTCGAACTACGTCGCGCCGGGCGTGCTCGAGGATTTCACCCGCGAGACCGGGATCAAGGTGGTGTACGACACCTTCGACGCCAACGAGACGCTCGAGACCAAGCTGCTTGCCGGCAAGTCCGGCTACGACCTCGTGGTGCCGACCGCTTATTTCCTGCAGCGTCAGATCACCGCCGGCGTGTTCCAGAAGCTCGACAAGTCGAAGCTGCCGAACCTGAAGAATTCTTGGGACTTCGTCACTGACAAGCTGGCGCTGTACGATCCGGGCAACCAGTTCGCCGTCAACTACATGTGGGGGACCACCGGCATCGGCTACAATGTCGCTGCGGTGAAGCGGATTCTCGGCGAGGGCGCCGTGATCGACAGCTGGGAGATGATCTTCAAGCCGGAGAACCTGGCGAAGTTCAAGGACTGCGGCGTCCACATGCTGGATTCCGCCGACGACATTTTGCCGGCAGCGCTGACCTATCTCGGCCGTGATCCGAATTCGACCAACAAGGACGATCTGGAAAAGGCCGCCGAGGTTGTCGGCAAGGTCCAGCCTTCGGTGCGCAAGTTCCATTCGTCCGAATATCTCAACGCTCTTGCCACCGGCGAGATCTGCCTGGTGGTGGCATGGTCGGGCGACATCAAGCAGGCGCAGTCGCGAGCGGCCGAAGCTCATAACGGCGTCGAAATCGGCTACGCGATCCCGAAAGAGGGCGCGCAGATGTTCTTCGACAATCTGGCGATTCCGGCCGACGCCAAGAACGTCGCCGAGGCGCACGAACTGATCAACTTCCTGTACCGGCCGGACATCGCCGCGCGTAATTCGGATTTCCTGTCCTACGCCAACGGCAACAAGACCAGTCAGGACTTCATCAATCCGCGGGTGCTGAACGACAAGGCGATCTATCCGGACGCTGACACCCAGGGACGGCTGTTCGTGATCACCGCGCGCGATCCCGCGACGCAGCGCACGATCAACCGGCTGTGGACGCGGGTGAAGACGGGGCGCTGACGCTCGGTATCGATCGCCCGCGGGTACGGGAGTAATTCCGAGCCTCGATACCTCAACAAACTGCGTAGGCGCACGAGTGCCCGAATCGGGCTCAGCGGGCGCAGGATCGGTTCATGCCCATGGCGATCCGATCCTTCGCGCGACTTCGTGGCGGCTATTCTCTGGCCATCCGTTGGCTGTGCAGTCTTGCTGTCCTCACCGGCATCACGGGGACCGCCAGCGCTGGCGATCCGATTCGCGAGCGCTCGGCTCCGCGCTGGACTGTTTCGGCCGAAGCTCTGGTGCTTGGCCGCGCCGGGACAGGCAATCAATCGCTTGTCTCGCTCGTGCCGGGCGATGTGCCGTGGTGGACACCGATCGGCCCGAACACCACCAACGTCCCCGGTGCCGAGGTGCTGAACAGCAATCAGCTCAATCAGCGCTTGGCCGCCGGTCCGAGGATCGGCGTCAGTTACCGAGACCCGTCGGGTTACGGCGTCGAGCTGTCCTACTTCAATGTGCTCGGGCTGAAGGCGTCAAAAAGCGTTGGTCCCGAGACGCCGGGACAATGGCTGGTAATGAAAGCGCCCGGTACGTTCTGGCAGACGCAGGACTATGCGTATCAAGCAATGGTGTGGCAGGACGATACCCGGCTGCACAGTCTGGAGGCCAATGCGCGGTTGGAGCTAACGCCGCGCGTGACGCTGCTGGCAGGTGTTCGCTGGCTGGAACTGCACGATCAGCTGCAGGGAACGCTGGATCCGGCCGATCTCGGCCAGCCAATGTGGAAGTTCAGAGTGCCGAGCCGGCTGTCCGATGCCGTCCCGGTCCCCGGCAGCCCGGTCGTGATCAATCCGCCGTTCTGGACGAGCTCGACCACGAACAACCTCTACGGCGTTCAAGTCGGCGTGCGAGCGACCTTGTGGGAGATCGAACGCGTCTCGGTCGACGCGGTGCTGAAGGCTGGCGTATTCGACAACCATGCGACGCAAGCCGCGCAGGTCAGCATGCAGAAGCAGCTCTACCCGACCTACGCAGCGACCGACGCGGCCGCCTTCGTTGGACAGGGCGGCTTCGCGGCGAAATATCGGCTGACCGATCACGTCGCCGTCAAGCTCGGATACGAAGCGTTGTGGCTCGGCCGCGTGGCATTGGCGCCGGCCCAAGTTCAGGCGACCTCAACCACGTCCACCAGCGTGACGGCGGTCGGGGTCGATTGTCGCTCGTCGACGCTTCTTCAAGGCGTCACGGTCGGCATGGAGTACTCGTTTTAGCGCTGCGGCCAGCGATCAGGCAGTCTTCGCCAGTTTCGGTGCTGGCGCGCCGTGGAGAGCAACTTGGTCGAGATCCCGTAGATCGACCGTCCCTGGTAACGCGTGGTCAGATGGCTTGTCGCCGACGCCCCGCATCGGGATAGGACTGACCGGGGCGCGGTCATGCCGCTCGATGTCGCCGCGCAGCAGCCGCCACGCCCAGCCGGCGGTTCGACGATAGGTGTGCGCAAGCCCGATCATGCCGTAGATCTGCGCGCCGGCATCGACGATGTGGGCGCGGAATTTCAGCCAGGCCCGACGCCGCATCCGCTTGGCGGGCGAGAAATGCGCGACCTCGTGCGCGGGACGGGTTTCCGCACTTGAGAACACGTCGGCCGACTTCGAGAACACCAGCGCGCTCACGAAGCGGATCGGGTTGAAGAAGTAGGTGTAGGCGATCAGCAGATTGAGCTGCTTCAGCCAAGGCCGCGGGTGCTTCGATGCGACGACGTAGTTGCCGTCCATGATATGCGGTTCGACCTGGATATCGCCGGCGCGGCTGAACGCCATCCCGGATTCAAACACGTTCTCGTACCACTTCGAACCGGGGGCAGGGGTCAGCATCATCACCTGCGTGCTGATCGAGCCGGCCTGCCGCAGCAGCCTGATCTGGTTGATCAGACCGTAGTTCGACTTCCAGGTCACCAGCGGCTGGCTGTCGTGGTGCATCATCATCGGCATCGGCAGGATGTTGTTCTCGCGCAGCAGCTTGAAGGCGAGCTGGGTCTTGTCCTTGTCCTGAGCCTTCTTCACCAGCGTTGCGGTCATGTCCTCCACGCCGAGCCACACCGCCGCAAAGCCCGCATCGCGGATCAGCGGCAGGTGATCGCGCATCCCGACGGTGTCGTGCACCGTAACCTCGGTGCCGAGCCGCACCTTGCAGAACGGCCGTTCGGCGCGCTTGCGCGCGAGCGTACCGGCGATGTCCAGCGTCCGCTTGGTATCGTTGAAGAAGTTATCGTCGGCACCGAAGAAGTGATAGATGCCGAAAGTGCTGGCGATCTGCCCGATCTCCTCGGCGATGCGTTCACCGCTCTTGGCGCGGAACTGCGACTGGTTGTAGGCGGGGATCGGGCAGTACGAGCACCTGAACTTGCAGCCAGCGGTCATCACGATGCTGGCGATCGGGCTGTATCGCTTCACGCGGTTGATCGGCAACGCTTGGCTGGCCAGCGTCGCGCTGTTGCTCGGCGCCTCCAGCAGCTTGTAGCCATGCACCGGATCGGGAAGCTCATCGAGATCGCCGAGCAGCCGCTGCACGCCGGTGTCGATCAGCTCCTCGATCGGACCGCTACGGGAGGCGCGGCGTGCGTAAACGATGCCCGCCACCTCATCGAGCGCGCCGCCATCGCGAGCACGCTGGAACACCGAGCGCATCGACTCGCCGGCCGCGCGCATCGACAGCAGCACGTCGAGCATTTCGAGGAAGACGTATTCTTCGCCGGTGACGGCGACATCGGTCGACCAGGACGGATCGCCGCCGCCGAACACATGCCACGGCTCGTAGCGAATCCGAGGTCCGCCGACCATGATCAGGGGACGTTTGTCAGGCTCGATCTGGCAGGCTTCCCGGATCAGGCGATCGCATTCGGCGGAATGCAAATGCATGCTCGAGACCAGGAACAGGTCCGGAATCCGGCCGTCGAGTCGCATTTGCAGCGGGCTGAAATTGCGGTTCCACTGCTGCAGCACGATCCGGGTCTTGTCGAACCCGACGTCGGCGAGCGCGGAACCGATCGAACGGACTCCGCCGGGCGCCATGCGGGTGTCGGCGAGCACGAAGGGCAGGACGCGGGTGCGATGATCGAACGCGCTGACGATGACGGTCGTCAGGTCATGCTGCCCCGACAGCCGGCGAAGGCGCGCGCGTAGGCTCGCCATCTTGCCGGGAACCAGAAGCTCATCACCGCGGGCACGCCTTGGAAGTTCCATGTATTTCCTCGATCCAGATGGACGGCCGCAAAGTGATTTGCGAGCGCCACTGTGAGGTTAATACCCGAATCGGTCAAGTTGACGGCCCGCCGCAGCGCAGCAGGTTCCGCACGGTTCCGCCAATGCGTATGAGCACGGGGCAGATGAGCCAAGCAGCGCAGCTCGTCTTCAAGACGTCACGCAGGCCGAGTCTAGACTTACTCAGATCCTGAGCGAACTAAGCGGATTTCAGAGATACGGACGCGCGTCGACGCGACTAAGCACTGACTACGCGGATCGTCACCGCCAGCGGCGGTGCAGCCACAGCCATTGCTCGGGCGTTTCGCGGATCCAGCTTTCGATCACCGAGGTGCACGCCTGCATCGTGCCCTGGATGTCGATCCGGCCGTCGGCATCGCGGACCGGCTGGATCTCTTCGGTCAATTCGGCGCGGAAACGGCCGTCGGGGAGGCGGATGACGCGGGCGCCGTGCAGCGGGCACTCGATCTGGCGCAGCAGCTTTGCCAGCAGCGGGTTGGCCTTCGCGGTGCGGCCGAAGAAGGTGACGTCGACACCCTTGGTGAAGTGCTGATCGATCAGCATGCCGACGTGCTTGCCGTCCTGCAGCGCCTGCGCCAGCTTGAACGGCGCGCTCGAGCCGGCGGCGACGAGCTGACCCATCTTCACCGAGCGGATTTCTTCGACGATGCGGTCGGCGGCTTCGATGTTGGGCCGGCGATACAGCACCGCAGTGTCGAGGCCGTGCGCGACGGCGGCGACCGCGGGCAACTCCCAGTTGCCGAGATGGCTGGCGAAAATCAGCGCCGGCTTGCCATCGTCGCGGAGCTTTTCGAACAGCTCGAGGGAGCGGCCGGTCACCTCGATGCGGCTGCGCTCGGGATGCTCGACGTCGTAATCCCACACCGAGTCGAGATGAGCGAACTCAGCGGCCGATCGGCCGAGGTTGTCCCAGACTCCGCTGAGGATGGCCTCGATCTCGTCCGGCGACTTCTCCGGAAATGCCGCGGTGAGGTTGTCGCGGCCGATCCGCTGCTCCGGAAAGCGCGGGCCGAACTTGCGGGCAACCGCGCCGAACAGCCGGGCGCTCTTGTCGGGATCGAACTTCCGCGCCAGATGCAGCGCGCCGATCGCCACCGGCCCGACGATCTTGCCGACGACGTCCTTGGCCGCGCGCTGGGCGCGCAGCTTGGCGCGATAGAGAGCGACCTTCATCAGAACCGGACGATGATCTTGCCGAACACCTGACGGCTTTCCATCCGCTTCAGTGCGGCGCCGACGTCGTCCAGCGGCACTTCGGTATCGATCACCGGCAGCATGCCGGCCGCCATCTTGTCGAGGCTTTCGGCGATGTTCTTCATCGTCGCGCCGAACGAGCCGAAGATCTTGTACTGCTGCTGGAACAGCTGCATCAGGTTGAGGGTGGTGGTCGGGCCCGAGGTCGAGCCGCAGGTCACCAGCCGGCCGCCGCGCTTCAGGCTGAGCAGCGAGCCGTTGAAGGTGTCGGCGCCGACGTGTTCGAACACCACGTCGACACCCTTCTTCTTGGTGATCTTGCGGCACTCGTGTTCGAAGCGGTCCTGGCGATAGTTGATGACATGATCGGCGCCGAGCTTCTTGACGCCTTCGATCTTGGAATCGTCGCCGACGGTGGTGATCACCGTGCAGCCGATCGCCTTGGCCATCATGATCGCGACGGTGCCGATGCCTGAGCCGCCGGCGTGGACCAGCACGGTTTCGCCAGGCTGCAGCTTGGCGTTGTCGAACAGCATGTGCTGCACGGTCGAGAACGCGATCGGTGCGCAGGCGGCGTCGCGCAGGTCGACGCCGTCCGGCACCGGAATCACCAGCCGGGCTGCGATGTTCATCAGCTCGCGCGCAAAGCCGTCGACATGGAAGCCGATCAGGCCGCCGACGTTTTCGCAGAGGTTGTCGCGGCCTTCCTGGCACGCTTTGCAGTGGCCGCAGGTCAGCGCGCCGTACATCACGACCTTCTGCCCGGGCTTGAACGCGGTGACGCCGTCACCGACGGCTTCGATCGTCCCGGAGGCTTCGGCGCCGACCACGATCGGCAGCTTGCGCTTGACGAAGGCCATGCCCCGATAGCCCCACACGTCGATGTGGTTCAGCGCCACCGCGGCGATGCGGACCTGCACTTCGCCGGCCGCCGGGGGCGGGGGAGACGGCAGGTCGGCGACCACGAGATTGCGGTCGGCAACGAGGGTGAGCGCGCGCATGGGGTTCGTCCGAACGGTTGGAGGCTTGCGCCCTGCGTATCGCCGCTGGCGGCCGCGGCGTCAACCGCGGCGGCCGGAACTGCGACTCACAGGCGGTTAGGCCGGTTCGCGGGTCAGGATCAGCGAGGCGTTCTGGCCGCCGAACCCGAACGAGTTCGACATCACGGTCGTGACGCGGGCGTCGCGGGCCTGATTGGGCACCACATCCAGCGGGATCGCCGGATCCGGCACGTCGTAGTTGATGGTCGGCGGAATCCGCTGATGCTCCAGGGTCAGCAGCGAGAAGATCGCTTCGACCGCGCCGGCGGCCGACAGGGTGTGGCCGACCATCGATTTGTTCGACGATACCGGCAGCGACGAAGCGCGCTCGCCGAACACGCTGGAGATGCCGAGATACTCCATCTTATCGTTCTCGGGCGTGCCGGTGCCGTGGGCGTTGATGTAGTCGATCTGATCGACACTCATGCCGGCGTCGGCGAGCGTCTTGTTGATGCAGCCGATGATCGGCTTGCCGTCCGGGCTCGAGCGGGTGCGGTGGAAGTTATCGGCGAGTTCGCCGCAGCCGGCAATCACCCCGAGGATCGAGGCGCCGCGCGCCACTGCCGACTCGTAGCTCTCCAGCACCAGCGCGCCGGCGCCTTCGGCCATCACGAAGCCGTCGCGGTTTTTGGCGAACGGCTTCGACGACGCTTGCGGGGGATCGTTTTGGGTCGACAGCGCTGACAGCAGCGAGAACCGGATCAGCGCTTCGGCGTTCACCGAGCCGTCAGTCGCGACGCACAGCGCCGCATCGGCTTCGCCGCGCCGGATCGCTTCGACGCCGAGCTGGATCGCGCTTGCGCCGGACGCGCAGGCGGTAGACAGCGAGATCGGCGAACCCTTGGTGCCGAAGGTGTCGGCGAGATGATCGGCGACCGAGCCGAACAGGAAGCGGCGGTGATATTGCGTGAACGCGCCGCCGCCGCTGACGCGGAGCAGGGCATCGTAATCGATCGCGGTGTTGGCGCCGGTGGCGCGCGCCAGCTCCTGGCGCGGCAGCCATTCCAGCTCGACCGGTGCGACCGCGAGAAACAGCGGGCCCGGGAAGTCGCCCTTGCGGCCGATTCCGGACTGCGCGATCGCCTCTTCGGTTGCGAGGTCGGCGAGCTTTTCACCGAGCACGACCGAGGAGAACGGCTCGACCGGGACGAAGTCCACGGTGCCGGCCATCGTGCTCTTCAGCCCGTCGATCGGAAACCGAGTGATGGTGCGGATGCCGGATTCGCCGGCGGTGAGCTTGGCCCAGTTGTCGGTCTTGCCGGCGCCGAGCGAGGTGACCACGCCCATGCCGGTGACGACCACGATCGGTCTGCCGAATTTGTCCCGCGTCACGGTCATTGCGTCCCCCTTACCGAACGGCCTCGACCAGCGCCATGCCTTCGCCGCGCCAGTGGCCCGCCCCGATCACGACAATCTGGTCGGGGGTCTTGCTCATTTCAACTTCGAGACCGGTCGGGTCGTTCGGCGGATACAGCGCGCCGCGCGACAGCGACAGCGCCGCGAGCGCGATGCCGAGCGGGAATTGCGCTTCCATCACGTGGCCGAACGGCGTCGCGGTGCCGCGCACCGGAGTGCCGGAGTGATTGCGCAGGAATGCGGTTTCCTCCGCGGTCACCGGCTCGGCACCGGTTGCGCCGGTGATGATCGCAGTGGCGCCATCGCGCGGGCCGAGCTGCGACCATAGGTTCTCCAGGGAGGCAGTGACGTCGCCGGCGTTGCGGCGGCGCGACTGGTCGGCGACGACGTTCGTTAGCCGCGCATACGGCTTGGCGCCGCGCGCCTGCGCATGCGCCTTCGACTCGATCACCAGGAACGCCGCGCCCGAGCCGAGCGCGAAGCCGCCCTTGGGACCGCGCGCAAACACCGGCGCGTAAGTGTCCTTCAGATTGAAGTCGCCGAACTCGTACAGCATCAGCAGATCTTTGCGCTCGCCGTTCTGGGCGGCGCCGATCAGCGCGATGTCGCTTTGGCCGGCTGCGATCCGCGCCAGCGCAATTCGCGCGGCGTCAACGCCGGCTTCCTCTTCACCCATGAAGGTGCGCGACGAGCCGGTGACGCCGTGCACGATCGCGATGTTTCCGGCGAGCAGATTGGAGAGCTGAGCGAGGAAGAGGGTGGGACGCAGGTCGTTCATGAGGCGCTCGTTGAGCGCATTGGGCGGCACGGTGCCGTAACCTTCGCCATTGAGCACGGCGGAATCGACCGCAAGGTCGCGCTCACCGCCGCCGGCGGCGACGATCATGTCCATCCGCGACAGGATCTCGGTGTTGCCTTTGATTCCGGCGGACTCGAGCGCCAGACCGGCCGCATAGGTGCCGATCCGTTGCCAGGCTTCCATCTGGCGCTGATCGCCCTTCTTGGGGATCTGCTTGTCGAAGCTGAGCGGCGCCAGCGGGTGCACGACGTAGGGCGCAAAACCGCTGGTATCGACGTTGACGCGGCGCTCGGTCAGCGCATCCCAATGCGCGTCGAGCCCCTCGGCCAGCGAGCTGGCGAGGCCGATGCCGGTAATCCAGGCTTCGATCGGTTCGGCGCGGGACGTGTTGGTGTCAGCCATGGATCATCTGCTCCGGAAATCCGATTTGCTTCGCCATCGCTTCCATATGCTCGCGCAGGTCGGGATGCGGAAACGGGACGTGGCGGAACGTCAGCGTGGCATTGCACGCGAGCTTACCGCCGCTCTTGATCTTCGCTTCGGTCATCGTGAAGCCGGAGCCCTCGTGCACCACCGAGACGTCGATCGACAAGGTCTCGCCGGGCGTCACGAAGGTGCGCATCTTGGCTTCCTTGACCGCGGCCAGGAACGGCATGCGCTGAAACTGCATCAGCGCGATCAAGAGCCAGCCCGAGCTCTGGGCCATGGTCTCGATCAGGAGCACGCCCGGCATCAGCGGATAGCCGGGGAAGTGGCCTTCGAAGATCGTGCTGGTCTCGGGCACCCGAGCCTCGACCGTGATGCTGCGGTCAGCGAGGCGAAGCTCGGCGATTCGGTCGATCAGGTGGAAATATTCAAGGTTCATGGCGTGGGCGGCTTCCGAACCGCGCCACTACGCGCCCTTGGCGGCAACCAGTTCGTCGATGCGGGCGGCGAGATTCTTGAGAACGAAATACTGCTCGGTGGTCGCCTTGCCGTCGTTGACCTCCTGGGTCCACTTCTCCAGCGGCAGCTTGATACCGAAAGCTTTGTCGATCGCGAACGCGATGTCGAGGAAATCGAGGCTGTCGATCCCCAGGTCATCGATCGCATGGCTCTCCGGGGTGATCGTCTCACGCGGAATGTCGCAGGTTTCCGCGATGATGGTGGCCACCCGATCGAATGTGGAAGTCATTTTAAGCCTTTGATATTATGTCGGAAATGGCCGATTTACGGCGGCTTCAGCCGTCATCCTGGTGACAGGCGATTGCCCGTATAACGGAGCGTTGCTCCGAGTTCAATGGCGGGCAAATCCACGCCTTGCGCGGGTTTTGGGCAACCAGCGGGAAGCTTTGGCGAATCTAGCGCGGCGCTGCGATGGCGGCGCAGTCGTGCCTGCCCATCAGCACGCAGTCCTGAGTCCGCCGCATATCGGCGATGCTGGTGGCGAGCCAGATGCCGACCACCGTCAGCGTGATGGTCAGCGCCAGGGCGGCGATGTTGGTCAGCATCCGGTGGCGGAAATCGTCCGGGGCGGTGTCGCGGCCGGTCTCGTCGGGATCGTGCTCGAGCTGCGGCATCTCTCTCCGGAAGGGCAGAATGGTTGCGGAGGGGCGACCGCCATCTTCTGGGGCCGGCACAGGAACGGCGTCGCGCGGCCGAAACGGCAATACGCGGTGGTCGTCATCGGGGAGGGAGATGCGCTGATTCTTCATCGCTGCCGTCCAGCCGTCGCCCGGAACGGGTTCGACCCGATCATCCTAGTGAGGATACGATTTCGGGAAAACTCCGCAATAGACCGGATGGAACATGCCGGCCGGGCGTGTCTGGCCCTCCGGTGCGCCGCGTTGCGGGCGGGGAGGGCCGTGCCATACTCCGCGGGAACCTGGCAATTCAGGAGGCCCAGCGATGACCAATCCGCGTGAACCGTTGCTGCATACGATCCCGATCCTGTCGCTGCGTCCGACTCAGATGACCGTCGGGATGCGCGAGGTGAAGGAGAAGCGGCTGCGATGGCGCCAGCACAAGCCGAAGAAGCAGGCCGAACTGCTCGGCAATCACATGATTCCGGTGGTGCTTGGCCCCGGCAAGACACACTACGTGATCGATCATCACCATTTGGCCCGGGCGCTCCACGACGAGGGCGTCAAGGAGGTGTTGGTCACGGTGATCGCCGACCTCACCATGGTCGATCGCGATGCGTTCTGGGTGGTGCTCGACAGCCGGCGCTGGGTTTATCCGTATGATGCCAAGGGCGAGCGGCATCATTACCGCGAGATTCCCAAGACCGTCGCCGGCCTGAAGGACGATCCATTCCGCAGCCTCGCCGGCGAACTCCGCCGCGTCGGCGGTTATGCCAAGGACACCACGCCGTTCAGCGAATTCCTGTGGGCCGATTTCCTGCGCCGACGCCTGTCGCGCAAAAGCGTCAATGCCAACTTCCAGAATGCGGCTGAGAAAGCGCTGGCGCTCGCCAAGAGCAAAGACGCGATCTATCTGCCGGGCTGGTGCGGGCCCGCCGCCGACGATTGAGGCCGGCTTCAATCTTCGGGCGCGGCGCTATGGCCGTGTTCGTCCTTGGCGCCGCCGAGCAGGCGATGCAGCCGCCGCTCGGCCGGATGCCCACCGATCAGCACCGCGAAGGTGATCACCAGCGCCACGCCGACGATCAACCACTGTCCTGCACCGCAGACGATGCCGATGCCGGCGGCGAGCCAGGTGCATGCCGCGGTGGTGAGGCCGTGGATTTCCAGCCGGTTGCCGCTGCGAACGATCACGCCGGCACCGAGAAAGCCGATGCCGGTGAGAATGCCCTGGATCACACGGCTGGTCGGATCGGATAATTGATCATTCGTCGCCGAATGGTCGGCATGCGCCACTAACAGCGCAGAGGTGAGCGCGACCAGCGCCAGCGTGCGCATCCCGATCGGCTTGTTCTTGAGGTCGCGGTTGAGCCCGATCAGCCCGCCGGCCATCGCGGCAACGCCAAGACGCAGAAGGATGTCCCACCAGGGTAGCAACGCCAATCCTCCCTCGTGTCGAAGCTCCGTGCCGCTTGCGTCGCGCCGCTCCGAATAACGCGGGGATTGCGGATCTGTTCTTCGAGCCGATCAGGTTGTCATGCGTGGATCCAGCACGCGCACGTTGGACTCAATCTGAGACGACGATAAGTGCGCGCGCAGATGCGACACTTCTTCGCATCGCGGGGGCAAACCCTCGCTCAGATCAAAGGAAATTCACGTTCAGACGCATGCCGCTGGCTTCTTCAACAGCACGCTAGAACGGTTCTAGTGGTGCCCGTTACCGCCGTTTGCTTATCGGATGGCGCCGTTGGTGATCTGCACAGCCGAGCACAAGGCGGCATCACCGACTGAAGATCTTTTGGGGGACATGTTGAAGGACCTGAATTTCCCGGCAGCGGGAGCGCTGTCGTTTGTCTGTGCGTCGGTTCTCCTCCTCTCTCATGCAGCTGCTGCACAGGAAGCTCCTGCGCCGGCTTCCGCTCCGGGTGCTTCAACGGAATCTCCGGCGAGCGCGACAGGACGTTCACTACCTGCCATCGTCGTCGAGACGTCACGCCGCAGGGCCGCGGCGACGTCCCCGCAGCGCAGGCCGTCGCAAGCGTCCCGATCGACAGCGAGCCGACGCGCTCCCAACCCGGCCAGCGTCGCAACGCAGCCCCGTCCGGTTTCGGCAGGCGCTCTGCAGGCGACTTTGCCGGCTGGCTTTCCGGGCGATCAGGTTGCGCGCGGTGCCGGCGTCGGTCTGCTCGGCAACCGCGACGTGATGTCGACGCCGTTCAGCCTCACCAGCTTCACCGAGAAGCTCATCCGGGATCAGCAGTCGCGAACGCTGCTCGATGTGCTCGGCAACGATCCCTCCGTGCGCTCCAACGTGCCGGCCTATAGCGGCATCCAGGGCTTCTTCATTCGCGGCTTCCCGGTGTTCGCCCAGGACATCGCCTTCAACGGCCTGTATGGCGTCGCCGACTCCTTCAATCCGGCGCTCGAGCCGATCGAACGCGTCGAAGTGCAGCACGGCCCCAGCACGATGCTGAGCGGCATGCCGCCGTTCGGCACGATCGGCGGGACGATCAACCTGATTCCGAAACGCGCCAGTGACGTGCCGCTGACGCGGTTTACGACCGGATTCATCTCGAACGCCCAGAGCTACAACGCAATCGATGTCGGTCGACGTTACGGGACCAATGGCGAGTGGGGAATCCGCTTCAACGGCGCGTATCAGTCCGGCAGCACGCCAATCGACAACCAGAAACAGGAATACGGCGTCACGTCGCTGGCCCTCGATTATCGCGGCGAACGCCTGCGGGTCGGCCTCGACCTCGGCTATCAGAAGGTCGACTTCAATTCGCCGCTGCGCAATCGCTCGGTGCTGCCGGGCTTTCCGATCCCGCAAGCGCCGGATCTGCGGATCAATCAGCAGCAGCCCTGGGAATATCGCGACAGCAACAACAAATCGGCCGCGATCCGCGCCGAGTATGATCTGACCGATCAGCTCACCGTCTATGCCGCTTACGGCCACAGCGAATTTCATCAGGTCTATTTCGGCGGTCTGCCGTCGATCATCAACGCGCGTGGCGACTACCGCGATACGATCCAACTGACTCCGTTCCAGACCAACAGCAACACCGGTGAGGTCGGGGTGCGCGGCCAGTTCGACACCGGACCGGTGAAGCACCGGGTTGGTGTCGCGGCATCCGGTCTTTGGCAGGACACCGGTCTGACCAACATTCCGGTTGGTGCGACCATTACCTCGAACATCTACAATCCGGTGTACGCGCCGCCGCGCAGCGATGCCGGACTGCCGCGGACCTCGCCGACGACAGCGGAGCGCTTCAACCGCAGCATCGCGATCGCCGATACGATGTCGGTGCTGAACGATCGCGTCGAGCTGACGATCGGCGGTCGCTGGCAGGGGATCGACGCCAAGACGCTGAGCCCGGTGACCGGCCTGGTGACGTCCGATGCGCGCAACGATGCGTTTTCTCCGGGCGCGGGCCTCGTCATCAAGCCGATCGAGCGGCTGTCGCTGTATGCCAACTACATCGAAGGCCTGACTTCGACGGCGCCGCCGACCAATGCGGTCAATCTCAATCAGAGTTTCCCAGCGACGGTGTCGAAGCAGGTCGAGGCCGGCGCGAAGTATGACTTCGGCCCGGTCGGTGTGTCGGTGGCCGGCTTCGAGATCAAGCAGCCGAGCGGCTTCCTCGATCCGACCACCAGGGTGTTTGCGCTCAATGGCGAACAACGCAATCGTGGCGTCGAACTCAACGTGTTCGGTCAGCCGATCCAGGGATTGCGCGTCGTCGGCGGCGTGAGCTGGATCGAAGGCGTGCTGACCAAAGCATCGAATCCCGCCTACAACGGCAATACGGCGGTTGGCGTCCCGACGATGCAGCTCAATCTCTACGGCGAATACGATCTGCCGGGGCCTGCCCGGGGTGTGACGATGACCGGCCGGGTGATCCACACCGCGTCGCAGTTCTACGATCAGGCCAACACCCAGAGCATTCCTGCCTGGACCACGCTCGATCTCGGCGTTCGCTACGCCACCAAGATCGACCGAGTTCCTGTGACCCTGCGGGCCAATGTCCAGAATGTCACCGGCGAGAACTACTGGGCCACGACCGGCCGCGGCATCCTCAGCCCCGGCGCGCCGCGGACCTATCTGGTCTCGGCGAGCTTCGACTTCTGAAGTCTCAGCGCAGCGGCTTCTTCAGCAGCGAGAAGCGGTCCGGATCGAGCCCGAGCGAGGGCTGCAGCATCGGAGCATCCATCGTCCGTGCGAGCGGGCGCTCGGTGATGCCCGGATCGTTCGGCACGTCGCGATGCGAGGTGGCGCCGCGCCAGCGCTCCAGCACCGCACTGACGAAGTGCATGTCGTTGCCCGCGGCCGCCGACGGCACTGTCGAGATCGCAGCCTCGCTGCGCGGCAGCTGATGCGCCGGCACTTCTTTGAAGCGTAGCCGGGTCGGCAGCGCCACGCCTTCGCCGAACGCCAGCACTTCGCGGGTGCCGAGCGAAGGCACGAAGGAGAGCAGGTTGGCGGCGGCGTCGGACACCGCCGAGCGCAGCAGCGACTGGTCGCGGTCGTTGGCGAGCCGCATCGCGAACAGCGTGTTGCACTGGGACAGGATCGTCGCGTCGAGCTCGGCCGGGCGCTGGGTGACGAGGCCCAGATAGACGCCGTATTTGCGGCCTTCCTTGGCGATGCGCGACACCGCCTTGCGGGTCGGGCCGAAGCCGATCGCGCGGTCGGCGGCAGCGTAGCGGTGGGCTTCTTCGCAGACGAACAGCAGCGGCGACACGCCGTCGCTCCACAGGCCGAAGTCGAATGCCATCCGGCACAGCACCGACACCACCGAGTCGACCACCTCGGCCGGGAAGCCGGCGAGCTGCATGATCGTCATCGGCTTGCCGTTGGCGGGCAGGCGGAACAGATGGCTGATCACTTCCGCCATGGTGTCGCCGCCGACATTGGCGTTGTCGAACATGAAGGCGTAGCGCGGGTCGTTGCGCACGGTTTCGATGCGCGAGATCAGCTTGTGATAGATGATGCGCGAGGAACGGTTTTCCAGCTTGCCCATGCGCTCGTCGATCAGCGAGATCAGGTCGACGAGGCGATACGGCACCGGCGTGTCGGCGGTGTAGCCGATCGACTTCGGATCGACCCGCTTGAGGCCGAGCCGGTCGGTGCTGGT
The DNA here is from genome assembly GCF_039642825.1 of Rhodopseudomonas sp. P1. NCBI lineage: Bacteria > Pseudomonadati > Pseudomonadota > Alphaproteobacteria > Hyphomicrobiales > Nitrobacteraceae > Rhodopseudomonas > Rhodopseudomonas sp. P1. Next base: position 2,220,339 of record NZ_CP088006.1, read on the forward strand.
GTATTGCACGTAAAGGCCTTTGGCGACGGGGATCACCTCGGCCAGGATGTCGAGTTCTTCTGGCACGCCGGGACGGCCGGCGAACAGCACGTCGACGATTTCCTCGAAGTTGAACAGCCAGAACGGCAGCTTCAGATTGCGCGGATTGAGCACCAGCGCCTTGTCACCGAAGCTGCGGCCGTATTCGTTGTGGACGTCCAGCAGGAAGATGCGCAGCGCCGGGCGCGACTTCAGGATCTCGTTGAGCAGCAGCGACACGCCGGTCGATTTGCCGACGCCGGTCGAGCCGAGCACGGCGAAATGCTTCGACAGCATTTCTTCGATGTCGACATAGGCGATCACCGACGGATCCTGCTGCAGCGTGCCGACATCGATCTGGTCGGAGCCGGTCGGCTCATACACGATGCGCAGGTCGTCGCTGGAGATCAGGTCCACCGAGTCGCCGATGGTCGGGTAGTTGGTGACGCCGCGCTGGAACTTCGGCCGCAGCGGCCCGGGCAGGATCTCGCCGAGCAGGTCGACCGACGCGACCGCGATATGCTCGTCGGTCTCGGCGAGGTTCTCGCTCGATACCTCGGTGATGATCGCGATGATGGTGGAGCTTGCGGTCCGGATGCTGACGAAGCGGCCCACGGTGGCGCGGACGGCAGAGGGCACCAGCCGGCTCGACGGCAACAGCCCGACGCGCGCACCGGAACCGCGCACCGAGATCACCTTGCCGAACGCCCCTTGAGCAACAGCTTCTGCCATGTCTCGCAAACTCACAGATGAGGAATTTCGAGCGTGACTATGGGCAGCGTTGCTGGACAAACTGTTAAGTGAGCGGTCCCCGGTCCTTTCGACAATTGATCAAGTTTGGTACGTGGCGCAGCCACATCGGTGCATTTTTGAGGTAATCGCGGACGCCAAAGTACGTCATTTGAACGATGTTCGCGCGATCCGGATTAACGCGCTGTTGACGATGACACGATGCGGCGACCACCAAATGCGCCAAGTCCTGACGAGCAGGTTTTGGCGAGAGGACGTGATGCCGCATTGGAGGATCGGTGAATGGTGGAATCGCCGCCACAGACCGATACCCGGCTGATGCCACGGCCTGTTGCGTGGCGCGTTCGTTGAAAGCTGGGCCGAGTTCGTGAGCAGCGTCGACAAGTTCCTGAAGGTCATGCGGGAGCATGACACCGCGACTGCGGCGCTGATCGCGTGGTGCCGGCGCCATCATCCTTATGAGGCCGAGGCGATCGCGATCACGCTGCTCGCCGACGAGACGGTGGCGGCGGATTGCTACGATGGACCGTTGCAGCCGCGGGCCGGCGAAACGCTACGCCGCCGCCGGGTCTGGCTGCACTGGGGCGATCGTGTGCTGTCGGAAGCCGAGAACTGGTATGTGCCGGAGCGGCTGCCGCCGGCCATGCGTGACGCGATTGCCGATGGTGTTCGGCCTTACGGCGCGGTGGTCGCGAGCCTGCTCCCGCAGCGGATCACCACGATTGCGCTGCGTGCCGATAGGGCCGGCGAGGATCGGGCTCAAGCTGAAGCGGTTCTGGCGCAGTTGGCACGCATCGAGGGCTTCTCGCCGCCCGAAGCTTTCATCCTGCACATCCACGCGGTGATGATGGCGTCGGGAATCGTGCTGGCCGATTTGCGCGAGCACTATCGGCGGGAGCTGCTGCGTTAGCCTGGGACCAAGACAGGGAAGGGATCAGTCGGCGACGAATTCGTCCCGCCGATAGCCCTGCGCATAGAGCAGCGCGGTGAGGTCGCCGAAATCGATACGGCCGTGGGCCGCTGCGGCGACCGCAGGCTTGGCGTGATAGGCGATTCCGAGACCGGCGGCCTGGATCATGCCGAGATCATTGGCGCCATCGCCGACCACCAGCGTGTCGATCGCATCGAGATCGTCGGCTTCGCGCAGCTCGAGCAGCGTCGCCAGCTTGGCGTCGCGGCCGAGGATCGGCTCGGCGACCGTGCCGGTCAGCTTACCGTCCTGACTGAGAAGCTCATTGGCGCGGTGTTCTGCAAAGCCGAGTCGTTCGGCCACCACATGGGTGAATTGAGTGAAGCCGCCGGACACCAGGCAGGTGTAGGCGCCATTGGCGCGCATCGTCTGCACCACCGCGCGGCCGCCGGGCGTCAGCGTGATCCGGGTGTCCAGCACCTGGCCGATCACGTCGAGCGGCAGGCCCTTGAGCAGCGCGACGCGCTCACGCAGCGCCGGCTCGAATTCGATCTCGCCGCGCATCGCCCGCTCGGTGATCGCAGCGACGTGGTCCTTCAGCCCGACGAAGCCGGCGAGCTCGTCGATACATTCCTGGCCGATCATGGTCGAATCCATGTCGGCAAGAAAAAGCTTCTTGCGCCGGGTCGCGGCAGGCTGCACCACGACGTCGACCGGAAGGTCGCCGCGGGCGGCGCGTAGCCGGTCGGCGAGCACCAGGGGATCTTCGGTGCTGGCAAAGAAGATGTCGGCGGCGATCTCGTCGTGCAGCCAGACTGCTTCGTTGGGCTGAGGCAGCACCGCACGCGCCCCCTCGATCACGGTCGAATCCAGCGCGGGATTGTTCGGATTGCAGATGAGCGTGGCGACGAGCGACATGACAGCGGAAGGTCCGGAACGGCGCGGCCGGCGGCCGGCGGCCGTGCTTATCGCAGGGCCGACCGCCAGCGGCAAGTCGGCCTTGGCGCTGAAGCTGGCACAAGCGAGCGGCGGCACCGTCATCAACACCGATTCGATGCAGGTGTATCGCGACCTTCGCATCATCACCGCCAGGCCGACACTGGAAGAGGAGGCGCTGGCGCCGCATCGCCTTTACGGCACGGTCGATGCCGCGGTGAATTTCTCCGCCGGGGCTTATGTCGAGGCCGCCGCTGCGGTGCTGGCCGACGCGCGCGCCGCCGGGCAGCTGCCGATCCTGATCGGCGGGACCGGGCTCTATTTCAAGGCTTTGACGCGGGGGCTTTCGGCGGTGCCGCCGGTGCCGGCCGAGGTCCGCGACGCGGTGCGGCTGCGGCTCGACCGGCACGGGGTGCAGGCGTTGCACGCGGAGCTGGCGGGCCACGATCCGGAGGCGGCGGCACGGCTGGCGCCGGCCGACCGCACCCGAATCGCACGGGCGCTGGAGGTCGTGCTGGCGACCGGTCGGCCATTGGCCGACTGGCACCAGCAGGCTTCGCCGCCGCTATTGCCGCCGGACGACGTGGTGGCAGTATTCCTGGCCCCGGATCGCGAGGCGCTGTACGCGCGGATCGACTCCCGATTCGCCGCAATGCTGCAGTCCGGCGCGCTGGACGAGGTTGCCGCCCTGGCTGAGCGCCGGCTCGATCCGCTGCTGCCGGCGATGAAAGCCCACGGCGTGCCAGCGCTGATCCGGCACCTGCGCGGCGAAATCAGCCTCGACGAGGCCGCCGCGATCGGTGCGGCCGACACCCGGCACTATGCCAAACGTCAGTTCACCTGGTTTCGGCACCAGCTGCCGGAATTCAAATGGGTGAGGCCCGAGGAGGCGGACGCGTTGCTGAACACTGTCATTCCGGCGCGCGCGTAGCGCGACCCCGGAATGACGCCCTTGGGGTAGGGGAGGCTGGCGTGGCGGTTCAGGCACGACCGCCTGCGCAAAACGGCTGCAGCTGGAGCGTACCGGACCCGCGCATCATACTCCGCAGCATGCCCGCCTGCCTGTTATTACCGCTCGCGACCACCCCAAAATCCGGCTAAGGTTTGATCCGTACGGGTCTTCCCCCGCCTTGACATTCAAGGTTTGAGGGGTATGGTCCCGCGCAACCTTTGGGAAGCCGAGCCGGCCACATGCGACACAAAATTTCCGACCTGCTTCTCGTCATCGTACCCAGGCGCACCGCCGGGGGTGGATAGACTCCACCCCGCGAACGGACGGTGCGCTGAGGGCCTTCGACGGGCCCTTTTTTATTGCCTGATCCATCCCGAACCACGAACGACAGCGCCCGAAGGCGCATCCGGAGCCAACCATGAGCGACAGCAATAGCCACGATCCGAACCAGATGACCGGTGCGGCGATGATCGTCCGCGCGATGAAGGATCACGGTGTCGAGCACATCTTCGGCTATCCGGGCGGCGCAGTCCTTCCGATCTACGACGAGATCTTCCAGCAGTCGGACGTCCAACACATTCTGGTCCGCCACGAGCAGGGCGCCGGCCATGCGGCCGAGGGCTATGCGCGCTCGACCGGCAAGCCGGGCGTGGTGCTGGTGACCTCGGGGCCGGGTGCCACCAATATGGTGACCCCGCTCGCCGACGCGCTGATGGATTCGATCCCGCTGGTGTGCATCACCGGCCAGGTGCCGACCCATCTGATCGGCAACGACGCCTTCCAGGAATGCGACACCGTCGGCATCACCCGGCCGTGCACCAAGCACAATTGGCTGGTGCGCCGGATCGAGGATCTTCCGAAGGTGCTGCACGAGGCGTTCTATGTCGCGACCAGCGGCCGTCCGGGTCCGGTGGTGGTCGACGTCCCGAAGGACGTGCAGTTCGCCACCGGCACCTATCATCCGCCGCGCAAGGCCGACGTCCACGTCTCTTATGTGCCGAACAAGAAGGGCGACCCTGCTCAGATCCGCAAGGCGGTTGCACTGCTGGCGAATGCCAAGCGCCCGGTGATCTATTCCGGCGGCGGCGTGGTCAATTCCGGGCCCGAAGCGTCGCGGCTGCTGCGTGAGCTGGTCGAGATCACCGACTTTCCGATCACCTCGACGCTGATGGGCCTCGGCGCCTATCCGGCCTCGGGCAAGAACTGGCTCGGCATGCTGGGCATGCACGGCACCTACGAAGCCAACATGACGATGCATGGTTGCGACGTCATGCTGTGCATCGGCGCGCGGTTCGATGACCGCATCACCGGCCGCACCGACGCGTTCGCGCCGAACGCCAAGAAGATCCACATCGACATCGATCCGTCGTCGATCAACAAGAACATCCGGGTCGACGTGCCGATCATCGGCGACGTCGCCACGGTGCTCGAGGATCTGCTCGGCGTCTTCAAGGCCGAGGCCAAGAAGCCCGACATCAAGCAGTGGTGGCAGCAAGTCGCGACCTGGCGCGCGCGCAATTCGCTTGCCTACAAGAAGAATAACGACGTCATCATGCCGCAATACGCGATCCAGCGGCTGTACGAGGCGACCCGCGGCCGTGATACCTACATCACGACCGAAGTCGGTCAGCATCAGATGTGGGCGGCGCAGTTCTATGGCTTCGACCAGCCGAAGCGCTGGATGACCTCCGGCGGCCTCGGCACCATGGGCTACGGCCTGCCGGCAGCCCTCGGCGTGCAGGTGGCGCATCCGGGCAGCCTCGTCGTCGACATCGCCGGCGATGCTTCGGTGCAGATGACGATCCAGGAGATGGCGACGGCGGTGCAGTACGAACTGCCGATCAAGATCTTCATCTTGAACAATCAGTACATGGGCATGGTGCGGCAGTGGCAGCAGCTACTGCACGGCAACCGGCTGTCGCACTCCTACACCGAAGCGATGCCGGACTTCGTCAAACTGGCTGAAGCTTACGGCGCAGTCGGCATGCAGGTGATCAAGCCGTCCGATCTCGACGGCGCGATCCAGGACATGATCAAGGTGAACAAGCCGGTGTTGTTCGACTGCCGCGTCGCCGCGCTGGAGAACTGCTTCCCGATGATCCCCTCGGGCAAGGCGCACAACGAAATGCTGTTGCCGGCCGAAGCCACCGACGAAGCCACCGCAGCCGCCTTCGCCGGCGGCAAGGCACTGGTGTGATCCAAGACGCTTCGCTGCAACAACGACGTCATGCGCGGGCTTGACCCGCGCATCCATCGATCTTCGCAAGAATGATGGATTGCCGGGTCAAGCCCGGCAATGACGCTCACTGATAATTCGGCTCAAACCTGAGAACAGACATGACCCAGCCCGCATCCGCTTACTTCATGGAAGAGCGCCACGATCCGAACGAGACTCATACGCTGTCGGTGATCGTGCAGAACGAGCCCGGCGTTCTGGCCCGAGTGATCGGGTTGTTCTCGGGCCGCGGCTACAACATCGAAAGCCTCACGGTGTCGGAGACCGAGGCGCAGAAGCATCTGTCCCGGATCACCATCGTCACCACCGGCACGCCGATGGTGATCCAGCAGATCAAGAACCAGCTCGACCGTATGGTCCCGGTGTATCGGGTCGTCGACATGACGCTGAGCGGCCGTTCGATCGAGCGCGAGCTTGCGATGGTCAAGCTGCGCGGCGTCGGCGAGCATCGCGTTGAATCGCTGCGGCTCGCCGAGGCCTTCCGCGCCCGGGTGATCGACGCCTCGACCGAGAGCTTCGTGTTCGAGATCACCGGCAACTCGTCGAAGATCAATCAGTTCATCGAGCTGATGCGCCCGCTCGGCCTGGTCGAAGTGGTGCGCACCGGCGTCGCCGCGATCGGCCGCGGCGCGGAGGGGATGTAACCGCTACGCCGCGATCGCCTCGGCGATCTGATCGAGCGGGTGGTTGGTGAGATCCTTCGCCAGCGAGCGGATCAGCGAGGCTTCGACGGTCTTGTGCAGGATCGGGCGGATCTGACCGAGCGTCTGCGGGTCGGCGACCAGCACCAGCTGGTCGAACTCGCCGTCGAGCTTCATCTTGTTCAGCGTGTTGGTGAGCTGCTTGGCGAAGGTCGCCTCGTCGGTCTGACTCTGGCTCTGCTCCTCGGGGCGCGAGCCCGACGGGCCGTCGTCGTCCAAATTGGTAGGCTCGAGCTTGCGCTCCTGGCGCAGCGTCACGTCGGCCGGCTTGCCGGTGTTGCGCAGCAGCAAGGCGCCGCGGCCATCAGCGACGACGACGAGCGTGTTGTGCGGAATCAGCGTCATATCCGGATCGTCCTTTCGATAGCAGCGCCCGGCGCGGGTGTTGGCCGGGTGTCCATTCGCCAACCGGCTGCCCCGATGTTTCGTTCCCGGCTGCGGCATCGTTGCGCGGGATACAGCTCCGCGTGCGGGGCGGGTTACCGGGCGCAAACGGATCAGCTACGACCCAGGCAACGCGGCGCGGTTGGTGCCGGACGAGGGGACGGAAACGACGATGAAGCCCGCCGACACGGCGCTCGCCGTTCTGGTGGCAGTGATCTGGGGCCTCGGCTTCGTGTTCACGCGCTACGCGCTGACCGAAATGTCTCCGTCGCTGCTCAACCTGCTGCGTTTCGCCATCACGGCGCTGCCGTGCCTGCTGCTGCCGCGACCGAAGCTGGCGTGGCCGGTGTGGATCGGAATCAGCCTGCTGCTGGTTTGGCAGTATCTCACCCAGACCTATGGCATCGCCCACGGCGTGCCGGCCGGTCTGACCGCGGTGATCGTGCAGAGCCAGGCGCTGTTTACGGTGGGGTTCGCGGCGGTGTTGCTGGGCGAGCGGCCGACCGGAGCGCAATTGGCCGGCATTGCGATCGCCGCCTGCGGTCTGCTGATGATCTGTTTGACGGTGGGCTATGACTTCACCGTGCTGGCCTTTGCCGTGACGATGACCGCCCCGATCAGCTTCGCCTTCACCAATCTGTTGCTGCGCCGCGCCCGCGACGTGCCGATGCTCGATCTGTTTGCCTGGATCAGCCTGGCGTCGCTGCCGCCGCTCGCCTTGGCGGCCTGGGTCAGCGATGGCGTCCCGGCCATCGTCCAGTCGCTGACGCATCTGTCGCCCGGCGTGATGGGCGCGATGCTGGCGCTGTCGGTCGGATCGACCACCATCGGCTATTGGATCTGGGGGCGGCTGCTGCACGCTTATAGCGCTGCCCAGGTTGTGCCCTTTGCATTGCTGGTGCCGTTCATCGGCGCGGGGGCGTCGAGCCTGGTGTTCGGGGAGACGTTCGGGCCGCTGCGGCTCACGGGGATGCTGATCGTGGTCGCGGGCCTTGCGATCATGCTGCTGTTCGGCCGCGCCCGGCCGCCGTTGCCGGAGGTGGGGTGAGCGCCGAAAGTCGTAGGATTGGCGGTTTTCCGCATCGCGGCAGCCATGCTGTCCTAACCGCCACAAATCGCCGCCGCGGGCTTGTGTCCGGGCACCCGGACCCCTAAAAACCAGCGGCAATTCAACGGTCGGCCGGCATGGCCCGATCATACCAGCACGGGCGGGACGGGCCGCCGAGAAAGAGGAACGAGGATGCGAGTTTACTACGATCGCGACGCCGATCTGAACCTGATCAAGGGCAAGAAGGTCGCCGTCATCGGCTATGGCAGCCAGGGCCATGCCCACGCGCTGAACCTGAAGGATTCGGGCGTCAAGGACGTCGCGATCGCGCTGCGCAAGGGCTCGGCGTCGGCCAAGAAGGCCGAGAACGCCGGCTTTAAGGTCATGGACGTCGCCGAGGCCGCCAAGTGGGCCGACGTGATGATGATGCTGACGCCGGACGAATTGCAGGCCGACATCTATCGCGAGCATCTGCACGACAACATGAAGCAGGGCGCTGCGCTGCTGTTCGCCCACGGCCTCAACGTCCACTTCAACCTGATCGAGCCGCGCGCCGACCTCGACGTGCTGATGGTCGCGCCGAAGGGCCCGGGCCACACCGTGCGCTCCGAGTATCAGCGCGGCGGCGGCGTGCCCTGCCTGATCGCGATCCACAAGGACGCCTCGGGCAACGCCCATGACCTCGGCCTGTCGTACGCCTCGGCGATCGGCGGCGGCCGCGCCGGCATCATCGAGACCTCGTTCAAGGAAGAGTGCGAGACCGACCTGTTCGGTGAGCAGGTGGTGCTGTGCGGCGGTCTGGTCGAGCTGATCAAGGCAGGCTTCGAGACTCTGGTCGAAGCCGGCTATGCGCCGGAAATGGCCTACTTCGAGTGCCTGCACGAAGTGAAGCTGATCGTCGACCTGATCTATGAAGGCGGCATCGCCAACATGAACTACTCGATCTCCAACACCGCGGAGTACGGCGAGTACGTCACCGGTCCGCGCATCATCACCGCCGAGACCAAGGCGGAAATGAAGCGGGTGCTGGAAGACATCCAGAACGGCATCTTCACCCGCAACTGGATGCTCGAGAACAAGGTCAACCAAACCTCGTTCAAGGCCACCCGCGCCAAGCTGGCGCAGCACCCGATCGAGGAAGTCGGCGCCAAGCTGCGCGACATGATGCCCTGGATCAAGAAGGGCGCGCTGGTCGACAAGTCGAAGAACTAAGCCGGGTAGTTACCTCTCCCCGCGTGCGGGGAGAGGTCGGATTGCGCAGCAATCCGGGTGAGGGGGCGTTTCAACGAAGCCGAGACTCCGTGCTCGCGTCGACCCTCACCCCAACCCTCTCCCCGCAAGAGCGGGGCGAGGGAGCTCGCCGTGCTCGGTGCAAGAATTCGGCCTTATTGAGCAGAACGGGATCGCGGCGACGCGGTCCCGTTTTTCGTTTGGCGCCGGTGCAATCCGCCGCAGCCTCACCTGCTTGATCTGGTCTGACCAGATTGGTAGGGTCACTTATGGCAGCTCCGCTCAACTCCGAGACCTCGCACACGGTCCGCAAGACGCTTGAGTTCGTGCAGCATCACCGGCTGGAGAAGGGCGATCGGCTGCCGTCGGAGCGGGAACTGTCGGAGCGGTTCGGAGTGGCGCGCAGCTCGGTGCGCGAGGCCTTGGCGGTGCTGGACGCAATGCGCATCACCGAACGCCGGCCGAAATCGGGGATCTATCTGCGCAACGCCGTCGAGGATGGCGGGCTCGAGGCGCTGGTGCTGCAGGCCGATCTCGGACTGACCTTCGATCCGCAGGTTACCCGCGACGTCACCGAGGCCCGGATCATCTGCGAGGAGCAGGCGCTGCGGCTGGCCTGCCGGCGGCGGACCGACGCGGATCTCTCCAAGCTCCACCACACACTGCAAGCCTACGCGGCGACGATCCAGGCCGGCGGCGACATGGCCGAAGCCGACGTCGAATTCCATCTCGCGCTCGTCGCCGCCGGCCAGAATCGCATTCTGGTGCGGACGTTGACGCCGCTGATGCTGATGAGCCGTCGCTGGCGGGAGCGCTACTTCGAGTCGGACACGATCCGCCGTCGGTCGCTCGATGATCATCGCGCTTTCGTGGCTGCGATCGAGGCGCGTGACGAAACGGTGGCCGCGACCCTAGTGCGCCGCCACGTCGAGACCGCCGCGGCCGACGTTCGCGCACTGGCGGAGCAGGGCGGCTCCGCCGCGGCGAATACAACCTGAAACATCCGCGTCCCTGACGCGCCACAACAGCCCCGGTCAATGGGAGAGCTTCGCGCGGCGTCTGCCGTATCGAGGAAACGCAAGAAGAAGGATCAAAAATGCGTATGACGACAACTTCCGTGGCTGCCCTGGCGGCCGCGATCGCGATGCTGGCTGCAGGGCCGGCGCTTGCTCAGAAGAAGTACGGCCCCGGTGCCAGCGATACCGAGATCAAGCTCGGCAACACCGTGCCGTATAGCGGTCCGGCTTCGGCTTACGGCATTCTCGGCAAGACCTACGCGGCGTACTTCAAGAAGATCAACGAAGAAGGCGGCATCAACGGCCGCAAGATCAACGTGATTTCCTACGACGACGCGTACTCGCCGCCGAAGACGGTCGAGCAGACTCGCAAGCTGGTCGAGAGCGACGAGGTGATGGCGATCGTCGGCAACGTCGGCACCGCGTCGAACGTCGCGATCCAGAAGTATCTCAACGCCCGCAAGGTGCCGCAGCTGTTCCTCGCCACCGGCGCCACGCGCTGGAACGATCCGAAACAGTTTCCGTGGACGATGGGGTGGCTGCCGAGCTACCAGGCCGAAGCCACCGCCTACGCCAAGTATCTGTTGAAGGAGAAGCCGAACGCCAAGATCGGCGTGCTCTATCAGAACGACGATTTCGGCAAGGACTACATTCGTGGCCTGAAGGAAGGGCTCGGCGACAAGGCCGCGGCGATGCTCGTTGCCGAAGCCAGCTACGAAGTCGCCGAGCCCACCATCGACTCGCAGATTGTGAAGCTGAAGGCGTCCGGCGCCGACACGCTGTTCTCGTTCGCCACCGGCAAGTTCGCCGCGCAGTCGATCAAGAAGGTCGCCGAACTCGGCTGGAAGCCGCTGCACATCGTGCCCAACGCCTCGTCGTCGCTCGGCACCGTCCTGAAGCCGGCCGGCCTCGAGAACGCACAGGATCTGGTGTCCGCCACCTTCGCCAAGGACCCGACCGATCCGCAGTGGAACGACGACCCAGGCATGAAGAAATTCCATGCTTTTGTCGAAAAATACATTCCCGAAGGCAAGGCGATGGAAAGCACCGTGCTGTCCGGCTACAGCATCGCTCAGACCATGGAGCAGGCGCTCAGGATGTGCGGCGACGATCTGTCCCGCGAGAACCTGATGAAGCAGGCGGCCAATATGAAGGGCGTGCAGCTCGACGGCCTGTTGCCGGGCGTCACCGTCAACACCTCGCCGACCGATTTCGCGCCGATCGATCAGTTCCAGATGATGACCTTCAAGGGCGAACGCTGGCAGCGCTTCGGCGATGTCATCAAGGGCGAGGTCGCGGAAGCGGGGCGGTAACGCAGCTTCGGCACGCCGCGCTTAGCCTCGCGGCGTGCTCTACCAACTGTCATATAACGGGATCGCGGTGACGCGGTCCCGTTTTGCTGTGGTAGGATGCCCGGCGTTCGAACGGAGCAAGCCATGAAGTCTATCGTCATCACCGGCGTGTCCACCGGGATCGGTCATGCCATTGCGCGGATGCTGCTGGACAAGGGATTCCGGGTATTCGGTAGCGTGCGGAAGCACAGCGATGCCGAGCGGCTGATTGTCGAATTGGGATCCGGCTTCACGCCGCTGGTGTTCGACGTTACGGATGAAGCCGCGGTCCGGGCCGCGGCGGACGAGGTGCGCGCGGCGCTCGACGGCGAGACACTTGCCGGGCTCGTCAACAATGCCGGCATCGCGGTGGCTGGTCCTGTGCTCGATTTGCCGGCCGATGAATTCCGCCGCCAGTTCGAGGTCAATGTGATCGGGCCGATTCTCGCGACCCAGGCGTTCGGGCCGCTGCTCGGCACCGACCGGTCGCTGCGCGGCGCGCCGGGGCGGGTCGTGATGATGTCGTCGATCGCCGCCAAGTTCGGCAATCCGCTGATGGCTGCGTACTCCGCTTCCAAACACGCGCTGAACGGCCTGTCGGACGGGCTGCGGCGCGAGCTGATGCTGTTCGGCATCGACGTGGTGGTGATCATGCCGGGCGCGGTGAAAACGCCAATCTGGGGCAAGGCCGAGCGGGAGGACGTGTCGCGGTTTGCGAACTCACCGTTCTATCCGGCGCTGCAGAAGCTGCGCGCGCTGCTGCCTGAGATGGACGAAAGCGGTTTGCCGCCGGAGACGATCGCCCAGCGCGTCTATGACGCGCTGACCGCGCCGTCACCCAAGGCGCACGACGTCATCACCCCGGGTCCGCTGCAATTTTGGCTGTCGACCAAACTGCCGCCCCGCTGGATCGACAAGATTGTTGCGAAACGGCTGGGACTGAAGCCGAAGACGTAGCGCCGCACCAGCGTCGTAGATCGGTCGGATATCACATGCGCTGGCGCACTGTTGGGCCGGCTTCATTTGTAGGCGACCTTCAGCACCTCGGTATCGCGCCAAGTCAAACGCCGACCGTTCTTCCCGAGTAGCTCCAGCCTTGGGACAGGTGCGCGCGTCTCACGGTCGATCATGGAGGACCGCGGTTCATTGGCCGTGTAGAGATGCTCCTCGCCCCATTGACGTAGCGCGACGATGACGAGGAACAGGCTGCTTCCCTTCTTTGTCAGCACATATTCTTTGTAGGCGGTGCCGTCCGAAGCCGGCGCGGTTTTTAGAATGCCGCGTTCGGTCAGGTCGCGGAGCCGCATGGCCAGCATGCCTTTGGCGATGCCGAGGCTGCTCTGAAACTCGCCGAAGCGCCGCACCCCATCGAAGGCGTCGCGAATTATCAGCAGGGACCACCAGTCGCCAATCACATCGAGCGCCCGGGCAACTGGGCATCCGTCATTCCAATGGCTGACACGTTTGGCCACGTCGTCGTTCTCCACCATCAAACTGGTCTTAAAATAGAACTAGAATTCGTTCGGAGCAAGTAGTCTCATGTCGAGACCAAAATCGACGGAGCGGTTGCCGATGCAGGAGACGTGTGATGCCGGACAGCGGTCCCGGCCGGTGGGCGGACTATCGCGGACGACCACGCTGATCTTTGCAGTTGCCGCCGGCCTCAGGGTCGCCAACATCTACTTCGCCCAGCCGCTGCTCGATCCGATCGCGAAGGACTTCGGAATTCCCGCCGCCGCGATCGGCCTCGTCGTTACACTGACGCAGATAGGCTACGGGCTGGGGCTGATCTTCATCGTCCCGCTCGGAGATATCGTCGATCGCCGTCGCCTCGTTGTCGGCCAGGGCCTTTTGTCGGTCGTCGCGTTGCTCGCCGTCGCGACCGCAACGACCGAAGCCGTTCTGTTCGCCAGCCTGGCGGTGATGGGGATGCTCGCCGTCGCTGTCCAGGTGCTGGTCGCCTTCGCGGCGGCGCTGGCCGCACCGGCCGAGCGTGGCAAGGTGGTCGGCAGCGTCACCGGCGGCGTCGTCATCGGCATTTTGGCCGCGCGGGTCGTTGCCGGTGGGCTGGCGGATCTTGGCGGTTGGCGAGCCGTTTACGTCACCTCGGCTGCTCTCACGGCGGTGATGGTCGGGCTACTCACGCTGGTTCTCCCACGCAAGATTTTGCCGGCCAGCACTGACGGCTATGCCGAGACATTGCGATCCATCCCCGCCTTGTTTCTGCGGGACCGGGTGTTGCTTGTCCGCGGTGTTTTGGCGCTCTTGATCTTCGCGACGTTCAGCGCCTTCTGGACCGCGATCGTGTTGCCGTTGAGCGCCGCGCCATTCAACTATTCGAGCACGCAGATCGGATTGTTGAGCGTCGTCGGGCTGGCCGGAGCAACCGCGGCAATGGGCGCCGGGCGTCTCGCCGATCGCGGCTTCGCGCAGTGGACGACCGGATCGGCGCTTTCGCTGTTATTGCTGTCATGGGCGATGATCGCGTGCCTGCCGTCATCGATCCCGCTTCTGCTCGTCGGCGTCATTGTCCTCGACCTCGCGGTGCAGGCCGTTCACGTCACCAATCAAAGTGTAATTTTTGCGCGCCATCCAGAAGCGCGCAGCCGTCTTGTCGGCGGCTATATGGTGTTTTACTCGGCGGGGAGTGCGATCGGAGCGATTGCTGCAACGACGGCCTATGCCAGTGCGGGCTGGGATGGCGTTTGCTGGCTGGGGGCAGCCTTCAGCACGGCCGCCTTGCTGACCTGGGCCACCACGCGCCACGTCGGTAGCGGCGACGCTTCCGAACGGGTTTGCCCTCGCACTGTCGAACGCTCCTGTTGCAGACTCAATGGCTGATCATAATTCGAAGGAGATCGGAGTTGGTGCTGCCGAAGGCGAGGTGGCTCGTCGAGCACGGGGCAAAACGCTCCTTACGTCGAGACCTACTTCACGCGCTCCCACAATGCACGCGCCACCACGTGCGGTGTGCTGCCTGATCCCGCCTGCAGGTTAGCGGCGCGCATCGCTTCGATATCGATACGATCGAGCAGGGGCTGCAGGGCGGTGTGTAGTTTAGTGTCGTTTGCGCGCTTCGGCGCCAGCAACAGCACCGCGTCGTAGGGGGGGATCGCCTGTTTCGGATCGTCGAGCACGACGAGGTCGTACTTCGCGATCAGCCCGTCCGAGGTATAGCCGGCGATGAGATCGACGTCGCCGGAGGCGACGGCGGCGTACATGAAATCCGCCTGCATCTGCCGTTCGGTCTTGAAAGCGAGCCCGTAGGCGCTGCGCAGGTTGGCCCATTCCGGCCGCGAGAAGAACTCGTAGTCGCCGGCGATCGTCATCGACGGCGCGCGGGCGGCGAGGTCGGCGATCGAACGGATCTTCATCGCCTCGGCTTTGGCGCGCGGCATCACCAGCGCATAGGCATTGGCGAAGCCGAGTTCGCCGAGCAGGGTGACGCCGTCTTTGGCGAGATCCTGTTTCAGGTCGGCCAGCACCTGATCGCGCGCGGCGATGCCGGGGTGCTTGAACTGATTGGCCCACAGCGTGCCGGAGTAGTCCACATAGGCGTCGATGTCGCCGCTTCTGAGCGCGTCGTAAATCACGCTGGAGCCCAGCCCGGCGCGCGTCGTCGCGGCCAAGCCGCTGGCTTCCAGGCGCTGCTGCAGCAACGCGGCGAGCACGTATTGCTCGGTGAAGGTCTTGGCGCCGATCACGTAGGGGCTGCGCCCCGCGGCGGCCGGCAGCAATGTCACGATCACGATCGCGGCGATGCCTGCTGACCCCAGTCCGATCCGCCAGCGGCTGCCGCGCCGCAGCCCTGTTTCCACCAAAGCCAGCAACTGATCGACCGTGAGCGCCAGCACGGCGGCGGCGGCGCAGCCGAACAGTACCAGAATCCAATTCTGAGTCTGCAGGCCGGCGAAGATGTAGTTGCCGAGACTGGTCTGGCCGATCGGCGTCGACAGCGTCGCAGTGCCGATCACCCACACCGCGGCGGTGCGGATTCCAGCCATGATCACCGGCAGCGCCAGCGGCAGTTCGACCGTGGTCAGTGCCTGACGCTCGGTCATCCCGACGCCCTGGGCCGCTTCGATCAGCGCCGGGTCGACACCATCGAGCCCGGTGATGGTGTTGCGTAGCACCGGCAGCATCGAATACAGCGCCAGCGCAAGCACCGCCGGGAGGAAGCCGAAGGCGGAGAAGCCGACGCCGAACGCGCTCATCGACAATGCCGCGAGTGCCAGCAGCAGCGGATAGAACAGCGCCAGCAGCGCAAGGCCAGGGACGGTCTGCACCACGCCGGCAACCCCGAGCAGGGCGCCGCGGAGCACCGGCCGATGCCGGGCGAAGATTGCCAGCGGCAGGCTGATGATCAGCCCGAGCGCGAGGGCCGCGAGGCTGACGCGAACATGGGCGCCGAGATAGTCGGGTAGATTGCTGAGCGCGTCATGCCAGCGCGGGTCGGCGAACAGGCTCATGCCGCGCCGTCCTGCGGCAGCAACACGCCGAGCCGCTGCGCCTGCCGACGTGGCGTCTGCAAGAGTTCGGCGACGTAGGCATCTCGGCTAGCCGCAAGTTCGGTTGCGCTGCCGAGCGCAAGCAGCCGTCCGCGATGCATCACCGCGATCCGGTCTGCGAGTAGCAACGCTTCGGTAATGTCATGGGTGATCAGCACGGTGGTGAGCTTCAGCCGGTCGTGCAGCGCGCGAAAATCGTCACCGAGCGCATCGCGGGTCAGCGGATCGAGAGCGCCGAACGGCTCGTCCATCAGCACGATCTCCGGCTTGGCGGCGAGCGCGCGGGCGACGCCGACGCGTTGGCGCTGGCCGCCGGAGAGTTCGTGCGGGAGGCGGTCCCGATGCTGGGCGGGATCGAGCCGCACCAGCTGGAGCAGTTCATCGACACGGGCAGTAATTTCGGTCTTCGACCAGTTCAGCAGCTTCGGCGTGATCCCGATATTGCGTGCAACGGTGAGGTGGGGGAACAGCCCGCCATTCTGGAACACCATGCCGATGCCGCGGCGGAGCGCGATCGGATCGGCGGTTTGGATATCGCGGCCGTCGATTGCAATCGCGCCGGCATCCGCGTCGATCAGGCGATTGGTCAGCCGCAGCAGCGTGGTTTTGCCGGAGCCCGAGCCGCCGACGATGGCGAGCAATTCGCCGCGCTGCACCGCAAGCGACACGTCGTCGATCGCTTTGATCCGGCCGCCGCCGAAACTCTTGGTGATCCGGTCATAGGCGATCATCGGCGAAGCTGAGCTCGTCATGGTCGCAGCATGGCCGCCCGAGGCGGCAGGGCGCAAGCCAGACTTGCATGTCGGCGCGCGGCGTTGAATGGTCGCGGCGAGCAGGCAAGCGGGGAGACGGCGTGAATCAGATGGACAATGCGGCGGTGGCGCTGCAGGACGCCACGGTGGCGTTCCGCCTCGCCGATGCGCGGACCTATACGGCAGTGGAGCATGCGACGCTGACGGTGGCCGATGGTGAGTTCGTTGCCATCGTCGGGCCGACCGGCTGCGGCAAGTCGACGTTGCTCAATGTGGCGGCCGGGCTGCTGCGTCCCGCCGCCGGCGCGGTGCGGATCTTCGGGGCGCCGCTCGACGGCCTCAACCCGCAGGCCGGCTATCTGTTTCAGGCCGATGCGCTGTTTCCGTGGAAGACGGCAATCGACAATGTTGCGATCGGGCTGGAAATCGCCGGCACGCCGCGCAGCGAAGCGCTGAACCGCGCCCAGGGCTGGCTGGAGACGGTCGGGCTCGGCGCGTTCGCGCAGCGCTATCCGCACATGCTGTCCGGCGGCCAGCGCAAGCGCGTCGGCCTCGCCCAGGTGTTGATCCGCGATCCCAAGATCCTGCTGATGGACGAGCCGTTCGACCCGCTCGATGCTCAGACCCGGCAGATCATGGGCAATCTGCTGCTGCAGCTGTGGAGCGCGCACAAGAAGGCGGTGCTGTTCGTCACTCACGATTTGGAAGAGGCGATCGCGCTCGCCGACCGGGTGGTGATCATGTCGGCCGGGCCGTCGTCGCGCATCGTCGGCGATTGGCGCATCGAACTGCCGCGCCCGCGCGACATCTTCGAAATCCGCCTGACCCACGACTTCCACACGCTGCATCGTGAGATCTGGGCCGTGCTGCGCGAGCAGGTGATGAAGGCATATGGGCAGGTGGCGTGATGCATTTGACTTTGGCCGCTGACTTGCCCCGAGCACAGCGCGCGCCCTCTCCCGCTTGCGGGGGAGGGTTGGGGTGGGGGCGCCGCGCGGACGGCGCCTCGGTCCGGCGAAGCTCCAAGGATAGTCTTCCGCCGTGGACCCCCACCCTCGACCCCTCCCCGCAAGGGGGAGGGGAGAAGAGGGCGCTTCGCTTCGGTGCTACATGGTCGCTTGGAGGGGCTGCGGCATGTCTCGCGTAAAGCTCCTCGCCCTGCAGTTCCTCGTCGCCATCGTCGCGTTGGCGGTGTGGCAGATCTTCACCACGGTGCCGATCGCCGGCAAGCTGCTGCTGCCGCCGTTCTTCTTCTCGACACCGGTCGACGTCGCCAAGCAGGTGATCGCCTGGTTTGCCTCCGGCGTGATCTGGAAGCATTTGTGGATCACGCTGCAGGAGTCGCTGCTCGCCTTCGTGATCGGCTCGCTCGCCGGCGTGCTGGTCGGCTTTTGGTTCGCCCGGCAGCCGCGGGTGGCGGCGGTGTTCGATCCCTATGTGAAGATGGTCAACGCACTGCCGCGCGTGGTGCTGGCGCCGATCTTCACGCTGTGGCTGGGGCTGGGGATCTGGTCGAAGGTCGCGCTCGGCGTGACGCTTGTGTTCTTCGTGGTGTTCTTCAACGTCTATCAGGGCGTCAAGGAGACCAGCGCGACGCTGGTCGATAACGCCCGGATGCTCGGCATGAGCGAGCGGCAGATGATGCGCCACGTGTTCTGGCCGTCGGCGCTGTCCTGGATGTTCTCATCGCTGCATACGGCGATCGGCTTTGCGGTGGTCGGTGCAGTCGTGGGCGAGTATCTCGGCGCCGCCGCCGGGCTCGGCTACCTGATCCAGCAGGCGGAAGGCACTTTCGATGTCGCCGGCGTGTTTGCCGGGATGTTCGTGCTGTCGGTGTTCGTGATCCTGATCGACCTCGCGGTCAGTCTGGTCGAACGGCGCCTCTTGGTGTGGCGGCCGCAGCCGAGCGGCGCCCAGCAGGCGGACTAGAGCAGGGCGCGGCTTTGGCTTATTGTCCTTGCCGCTTCGTCTGGGGAGAACCAACGCCATGAAGGCCGGCTTTCGACACTTCGCTGCGGCGCTCGCCGCGATCCTGCTCACCGCCGGCGCCGCTCAGGCGCAGAGCAAGGTGACGATCGCGATCGGCGGCGGCGCTTGCCTGTGCTATCTGCCGACCGTGCTGGCCAAGCAGCTCGGCGAGTACGACAAGGCCGGCCTCAACGTCGAACTGGTCGACCTCAAGGGCGGCTCGGATGCGCTCAAAGCCGTGCTCGGCGGCAGCGCCGACGTCGTCTCCGGCTATTTCGACCACACCGTCAACCTCGCCGCGAAGAAGCAGGAGATGCAGAGCTTCGTGGTGTACGACCGCTATCCCGGTCTGGTGCTGGCGGTGTCTCCGGCCCACACCGCGGAGATCAAGTCGATCAAGGATCTCGCCGGCAAGAAGGTCGGCGTCAGCGCCCCAGGCTCGTCGACGGATTTCTTCCTGAAGTATCAGCTGAAGAAGAACGGCATCGATCCGAACAACGTCTCGGTGGTCGGTGTCGGCCTCGGCGCCACCGCGGTGGCGGCGATGCAGCAGGGCCAGATCGACGCCGCGGTGATGCTCGATCCGGCGGTGACGATCCTGCAGGCCGCGCATGCCGACCTCCGCATCCTCAGCGACACCCGCACCGAGCACGACACCCGCGAGGTGTTCGGCGGCGACTATCCGGGCGGCGCGCTATACGCCACGACGGCCTGGATCAAGACCCATCCGAACGAGGCGCTTGCCTTGACCAAGGCGATCCTCGGCACGCTGAGCTGGATCCACGCGCATTCGGCCGAGGAGATCGCCGATAAGATGCCGGCCAACATCGTCGGCAAGGACAAGGCGCAGTACGTCGCGGCGCTGAAGAACACGATCCCGATGTACTCGACCACCGGGCTGATGGACCCGAAGGGAGCGGACGCCGTGCTGGCGGTGTTCAGCGTTGGTTCGCCGGACGTGGCGAAGGCCAATATCGACGTCACCAAGACTTACACCAACGCCTTCGTCGAACAGGCGAAGGCGGCCGGCCCCGCAAAATAACGCTGCAATGAGCTCATCGCCGCCCGTTACGATCCACCGCGTCGGCCAGCTCGACCTCTGGGTCAGCGACTACGCGTGGCCTTTCGCCCAGGCGCGCCGCGCCGACATCGATGCGCATTTCACACAGCGGCAGGCCGCTCAACCGGAGCTGTGGAACGGTCGCGTGCTGCTGGCGCGACGGCCGCAATTTGATGGCCCGTATTTCAGTGCAGAGTATTTTGAGGTCGACTACGCCAGCTTTCTGTCCTGGCGGGATTGGGAGTTTCCAGACCCCTCCGTGTTCAACGGCTTTGGCATGGGTGTGCTCCGCGCCAGCGACGGCGCGATCCTGCTCGGCGAGATGGGTGCCCACACTGCTAATGCCGGCCGGGTGTACTTTCCCGGCGGCACGCCGGATCCTTCCGACGTCCGCAACCGCCGGCTCGAGATGGCCTCCAGCGTGGCGCGCGAGGTCAAGGAAGAGACCGGGCTGACGCGGTTCGATTACCACGCCGCCGATCACTGGCACTGCGTCGAGGCCGGCGCGTTCGTGGCGATGCTGCGGATTCTGGATGTGGATCAGCCGGGCGAGGCGCTGAAGGCCCGGGTCGAAAAGCACCTGGCAAAAGAGGAACTGCCGGAGTTCAGCCGGATGTACCTGGTGCGCTCGAAGGACGATTTTCTGCCCTCGATGCCGCGCTTCGTCACCGCCTTCCTGACGATGCTGCTGCGCGGCGAGGACTAATGACTTTCCCAACCGTCATGGCCGGGACCGGCCACGACGGTCTCTTGGTTCCCGTCTCAGCTATGCGCGTGGACGCCGAGGTCGTCGCGCGGGGTAATACCGAGGCGGTTGAACAGCGCGCGGTCCTTGCTGTCGCCCGGGTTCGGGGTGGTCAGCAGGGTGTCACCGATGAAGATCGAGTTGGCGCCGGCGAGGAAGCACAGCGCCTGCATCTCGTCGCTCATCGCGGTGCGGCCGGCGGCGAGGCGGACATCCGACTTCGGCATCATGATGCGCGCCAGCGCGATGGTGCGGACGAATTCGAACGGATCGACCGGCGTCGCGGTCTGGGCGATCGGGGTGCCCTCGATCGGGATCAGCATGTTGATCGGAACGCTCTCCGGATGCTGCGGCAGGTTGGCCAGCGTGCGGAGCATCTCGACACGGTCGGTCGGCTTCTCGCCGAGGCCCAAGATGCCGCCGCAGCACACCTTGATGCCGGCGTCCTGCACCTTCTCCAGCGTGTCGAGGCGGTCGCCGAAGCTGCGGGTCTTCACCACCGAGGCGTAAAACTCTTCCGAGGTGTCGATGTTGTGGTTGTAGTAGTCGAGGCCGGCGTCGGCGAGCTGCTTGGCCTGATCGTCGGTCAGCATGCCGAGCGTCATGCAGGCTTCCATGCCGAGCGCCTTGACGCCCTTCACCATCTCGATCACCGGCGCCATGTCGCGCTCCTTCGGCGAACGCCATGCTGCGCCCATGCAATAGCGGGTCGCGCCGGCGTCGCGGGCCGCCTTGGCGGCCTCGATCACCTTGGCCGGCTCCATCAGCTTGGAGGCGGGCAGGGCGGTGTCGTGGTGGGCGGACTGGCTACAATAGCCGCAATCCTCGGCGCAGCCGCCGGTCTTGACGTTGAGCAGTTGATTGCACTGAACCTGGTTCGGATCGAACGTCTGGCGGTGTATCGTCTGCGCCCGGAACATCAGGTCGGCGAACGGCGCATGATAGATCGCCGCGGCTTCCTCGCGGGTCCAGTCGTGGCGGATGGTGGGGCTGGCGGCGGCAAGCGTGGAATGGGCGATCGAGTTCAACGTCGGTGCTCCGGTCGGGGTCGTTCGGCTGGTGCACAGCCATAAGCGGTTTCGGCGGGTGAAGAAACCCACGGCGACGCATCGCCAGCCCGACCATGGTTTAGGTCAGGGTTTCTGACGCTTTATCAGGGCTTTTGCCCACGATTTGGCGTTGCGAAACAGTGGCGAGGTCGTTTACAAGACTATCCGTTCGGTCCGTCGGACTCTTGTGTCAACCTAACGCTCTTTTAGCGGTTGTCGCCGACGATAGGACCCTGAAGGTGTCGGGAATGACGATTGGCAGCGGCAGCATTGGAATGGAAGGAACGGCGATCACCGCCGCGTCCGCGATTCCGGCTGTGCTGATTCCGACCGCCGCCGCTTTCGAAGCGCTCGAGACCCTCGCGCTTGGCGGGCTGCTGCTTCTTAGCCGCCCCTGAGGGCCGTCTGGGCAGTTTTGCCTGGGCACTCAGGGGATCGCACGACAGTCAGCCCCTCATGCGCCCGCGCGGCGCCCCGACCAAAGGACATTTTTCATGACCACCGCCACCCAGTCCGAACAGGACCGCGTCATCATTTTCGACACCACCTTGCGCGACGGCGAGCAGTGCCCCGGCGCCACCATGACGTTCGAGGAGAAGCTGAACGTCGCCCGGATGCTCGACGACATGGGCGTCGACGTGATCGAGGCCGGCTACCCGTTCGCCTCCGATGGTGACTTCGAGGCGGTGCATGAGATCGCCAAGCGCTCGAAGAACTCGGTGATCTGCGGCTTGTCGCGTGCGGCCCATAAGGACATCGACCGCTGCGCCGAGGCGATCAAGCCGGCCGAGCGCGGCCGTATTCACACCTTCCTGTCCACCTCGCCGGTGCACATGAAGTACAAGCTGCAGATGGACGCGGCGCAGGTGTACGAGATGGTGATCTCGTCGGTGACCCGCGCCCGCAACCACACCGACGACGTCGAGTGGTCGGCGGAAGACGCCACCCGCACCGAGTTCGACTTCCTGTGCCGCTGCATCGAGGCGGCGATCAAGGCCGGCGCCACCACCATCAACTTGCCTGACACCGTCGGCTACGCGGTGCCTGAGGAATATCGCGAACTGTTCCGCAAGGTGCGCGAGACGGTGCCGAATTCCGACAAGGCGCGGTTCTCGGTCCACTGCCATAACGACCTCGGCATGGCGGTCGCCAATTCGATGGCCGGCGTCGCCGGCGGCGCACGCCAGATCGAATGCACCATCAACGGCATCGGCGAGCGCGCCGGTAATGCCGCCTTGGAAGAGGTGGTGATGGCGATGCGGGTGCGGCAGGACAAGTTGCCGTACTGGAACCGGATCGAGTCGACGATGCTGACTCACGCCTCCAAGACGGTGTCGGCCGCGACCTCGTTCCCGGTGCAGTACAACAAGGCGATCGTCGGCCGGAACGCGTTCGCGCACGAGAGCGGCATCCATCAGGATGGCATGATCAAGAACGCCCAGACCTACGAGATCATGACGCCCGAAACGGTGGGCGTGAAGGGCACCTCGCTGGTGATGGGCAAGCACTCCGGCCGCGCCGGCTTGATCCACAAGCTGGAAGAGCTGGGCTACAAGCTGTCGCGCAACCAGATCGAGGACGTGTTCGTTCGGTTCAAGGCTTTGGCCGACCGCAAGAAGGACGTCTACGACGAGGACATCGAGGCCTTGGTCGACGAGCAGCTGCTGCACGGCCAGGACCAGATCAAGCTGATGTCGTTGACGGTGATCGCCGGCACCCATGGTCCGCAGCGCGCCACCATGAAGCTGGACGTCGACGGCCAGATCCGGATCGAAGAAGCCGAAGGCAACGGCCCGGTGGACGCGGTGTTCAACTGCATCAAGGCGCTGGTGCCGCACGATGCCAAGTTGGAACTGTATCAGGTGCATGCCGTCACCGAGGGCACCGATGCGCAGGCGGAAGTGTCGGTCCGGCTGAGCCATGAAGGCCGCTCGATGACCGCGCGCGCAGCCGATCCCGACACCTTGGTGGCCTCAGCGAAGGCTTACCTGGGCGCGCTCAACAAGATCGTCGCCAAGCGTCAGCGCAGCGTGCGTGAAGACGCGCCGACGGTGGCGGTCGCCGGCTGATGCGTGAATAAGTCGCACAACCGCGGCTGACAGCTACAACTTCTGGAACGGTTCGAAAGGGCGATGCCGCTGTGCATCGCCCTTTTTCCGCGTTGCAGCAGTTGTTGACGGCGACCCTGCGAAGGGGCAATAGCCTTTCGTAGTGCTTCTCTGTATTGGTGCGGCTGGTAATCGAACGGGGCGGGGACGCGGGTGCGTTCCTCATAAGGAATCGGGAGAAAACATGCGGAAATCCATTCTAGCACTCGCATCGATCGCCGTGCTCGGGCTTGTCGGCCCGGCCGCCGCGCAGTCGCCGATCGTCATCAAGTTCAGCCATGTGGTGGCGCCCAACACGCCGAAGGGCATGGCCGCCGATAAGTTCAAAGAGCTCGCCGAGAAGTACACCGACGGCAAGGTCAAGGTCGAAGTCTATCCGAACTCGCAGCTGTTCAAGGACAAGGAAGAGCTCGACGCGCTGAAGCTCGGCGCTGTGCAGATGCTCGCGCCCTCGATCTCCAAGTTCGGCCCGGCCGGCGTCAAGGAATTCGAAGTCTTCGATCTGCCCTACATCCTGCCGGACATCGCCGCGCTGCGGAAGGTGACCAACGGTCCGGTCGGCGCCAAGCTGTTCAAGCTGCTCGATTCCAAGGGCATCACCGGTCTCGCTTACTGGGACAACGGCTTCAAGATCATGAGCGCGAACAAGAAGCTGATCGCGCCGGAAGACTACAAGGGCCTGAAGTTCCGGATTCAGTCGTCGAAGGTGCTGGACGCTCAGTTCCGCGCGCTCGGCGCGATCCCGCAGGTGCTGGCGTTCTCCGAAGTGTATCAGGCGCTGCAGACCGGCGTCGTCGACGGCCAGGAGAACACGCCGTCGAACATGTACACCCAGAAGATGCACGAAGTGCAGAAGTACACCACCGTCACCAACCACGGCTACATCGGTTACGCGGTGATCGTGAACAAGCAGTTCTGGGACGGCATCCCGGCCGACGTTCGCGCGCAGCTCGACAAGGCGATGAAGGAAGCCACCGAGTTCGGCAACAGCCAGTCGCAGAAGGAAAACGAGGAAGCCCTCGAGGAGATGAAGAAGTCGGGTAAGACCGAGATCATCACCCTGACGCCGGAGCAGAACCTCGCGATGCGCAAGGCGATGGCGCCGGTGTACGACGACGTCGGCGGCCGCGTCGGCAAGGCTCTGATCGAAGAGTTCATCAAGGAAAGCGGCGGCGGCCCGACCAAGTAACATTTGCGAACGGGCGCCCGCGTTTCGACGCGGGCGCCCTCTGCTTTTGCCGGACCGCAGGGGCTGCGGCACTGGAATCAAGCGACGGCCGTCTTCTCGTCCTCACCGCAGCGACCGGCCGATCCACAGGGGGAATCTATGGTCCTGCGCATCCTGGACAGGCTCGAGGAAATTCTGATCGCCACGATGATCGGCGGCGCCACGCTGCTGATCTTCATCGCGGTGATGCACCGCTATCTGGTCGGCATCCCATTCCTCTATCCGATCCTGTTTCCGATCGACCTGTCGTGGGCGCAGGAGCTGTGCATCTACATGTTCGTGTGGATGGCGAAATTCGGCGCCGCCTATGGCGTGCGCACCGGCATTCATGTCGGCGTCGACGTGCTGGTCAACGTGATGCGTCCGAACCTGCGCAAGGTGACCATCCTGTTCGGTCTGTTCTGCGGCGCGTTCTTCACCTTCATCATCGGCTCGATGGGCGCCAAGTTCGTCTACGGCCTGATCGACACCAACCAGACCTCGCCGGATCTCGAGATCCCGAGCTGGATCGTTTATCTCTGCATTCCGCTCGGTTCCTATCTGATGTGCTTCCGCTTCCTCCAGGTCGCCTACCACTTCTGGCGTCATGATCATCTGCCGCATCACGACCACGGTCAGGTCGAGGGGATCGACGAGCCGCATATGCCCGGGTCCGCGGCCGCAGCGGCGGAGGCGGTGCGATGAACACCGCAATCATCTTCGGGCTGCTGATCGCCCTGATGCTGACCGGCATGCCGATTTCGATCGCACTCGGTCTCACCGTGCTGTCGTTCGTCGTGCTGATGACCAACGTGCCGATGGAAGCGGTGTCGTTGAAGCTGTTCACCGGCATCGAGAACTTCGAGATCATGGCGATCCCGTTCTTCATCCTGGCCGGCAACTTCCTGACTCACGGCGGCGTCGCCCGCCGCATGATCAACTTCGCCACCACGATGGTCGGGCATTGGTACGGGGGCCTCGGTTTGGCGGGCGTGATGGCCTGTGCACTGTTCGCGGCCGTCTCCGGTTCCTCGCCCGCAACGGTGATCGCGATCGGCTCGATCATGCTGCCGGCGATGGTGAAGCAGGGCTTCCCGAAGCGGTTCGGCGCCGGCGTCATCACCACCTCGGGTGCGCTCGGCATCCTGATCCCGCCGTCGATCGTGATGGTGGTGTATGCGGTGGCGACCGGCGGCTCGATCGCGCTCGATCCGGACGGCAATCGCGTGTCGTCGGCCTCGGTCGGCCAGCTGTTCATGGCCGGCGTTATTCCCGGCATCATGCTGGCCTCGCTGCTCGGCCTCACGACCTTCTACCGCGCCTGGAAGCACGACTATCCGCGGCTGCCGAAGGCGAGCTGGGCCGAGCGGTTCGACGCGTTCCGCAAGTGCGTTTGGGGCCTCCTGCTGATCGTGATCGTGCTCGGCGGCATCTATGCGGGCATGTTCACCCCGACCGAAGCGGCGGCGATCAGCGCGGTGTACGCCTTCATCATCGCAGTGTTCGTCTATCGCGACATGCGCCTGCGCGACGTGCCGCGGGTGCTGCTCGGCTCGGCCAACATGAGCGCGATGATCCTCTACATCATCACCAACGCTGTGCTGTTCTCGTTCCTGATGGCCAACGAAAACATCCCGCAGCAGATCGCGACCTGGATGTCGACCGCGGGCGTGAACTGGGTCTGGTTCCTGTTGGTGGTGAACATCCTGCTGCTGCTCGCCGGCAACGTGATGGAAGCGACCTCGATCGTGCTGATCATGGCGCCGATCCTGTTCCCGGTGGCGGTCAAGCTCGGCATTCATCCGGTCCATCTCGGTATCCTGATGGTGGTGAACATGGAGGTCGGCATGTGCCACCCGCCGGTGGGCCTCAATCTCTACGTCGCCTCCGGCATCGCCAAAATGGGGATCACCGAACTGACGGTGGCGGTGATGCCGTGGCTGCTCACGATGCTGGCGTTCCTGGCGGTGGTCACTTACGTGCCCGAGATCTCGCTGTGGCTGCCGCGTATGCTCGGCATGTTGTAGTTGGTGTCCGTTCGTTTCGGTCTGCTAACAGCACATTACATCTTGGTAAGACGGCCTCGTCTGTCCAATCGTTAAGTTGAAGCCGTCGGGCAGGGCGCTCATCTTCATGGCTACCTTTTGAAGGAGGTTGCCATGAAGAAGGTTCTGCTCGCCGGCGTCGCCGCGCTGGTGTTCGCCGGTTCGACGGCGGCTTACGCCGAGCATCGCGGCTGGTTCGATCATGGCCGGCACGCATTCAGCGCTCAGGATCGCAGCGCGTTCGCCGACGCCAAGATCGCGGCCGTGAAGGCCGGGCTGCAGCTCACCCCTGATCAGGAGAAGCTGTGGCCGCCGGTCGAGGCCGCGGTGAAGGATCTGGTCAAGCTGCGGATCGACCGCGCCCAGGCGCGGATGAAGGTCCGTGACGACGACCGCGAGCCGCGTGATGCTGATCCGGTGGCACGGCTGCGCGACCGCGCCGATTCGATGGCCGCGACCGCGGCTGCGATGAAGAAGATCGCCGACGCCGCCGACCCGCTCTACAAATCGCTCGACGATAGCCAGAAGCGCCGCCTGCGGGTGCTGACCCGGATGGAGGGCGGCGGTTTCGGCTGGCGCCATCATCACGGCTTTATGCACCGCGATCGGGACGGCGACGACGATCGCGGCCCGCGCTGGGAGCGCGGCGGCCGCGGCCCGATGATGGACCGCCACGGCCCTATGGACGATGGCGACGGCCCGAGCCGGCTTTGACAAAGACTTCGACAAGGACGTGCGGCGGCCGCACAAGCCGCCGGAGTCTCTTCCGGACTCGCCTTTGATCGCCTCGGACAGCCGTCATGCGTCCTCGGAAGAGCGCGAGCCGGTCGTTTGGCAGGTTCTGGCGCGGCGCGCATCGGATTGTGGGAGAACGGGAGGCTTCGGCAGGAGCGCATGGCCGTCTTGGCCCGCTTCAATGCCGCTGAAATTGCAGCCGTTTTCACGCCCCGAAGTTTCTCGTCACAGAACTGAAAAAAGTCGCCCGCATTGCTGGACATCCCCGGTGGGCTTTGCTAAACGACGCCGTCCCCGCAAGGGACCCAGCCGAAACGGCTGCGGGCGCATAGCTCAGTTGGTAGAGCAGCTGACTCTTAATCAGCGGGTCCTAGGTTCGAGCCCTAGTGCGCCCACCACTTCAACCTCCTCATATGTTGAATGGTGTCTAAACACGACCGACGTGCAGATGCACGACAGCTTTGTGTTTCCTGACCAAACCTATGCAGGCGCTCGAGCGCCTTGGCTTGATCTCCGTACGTCGCAATTCGCGCTGGTCCTCTGTTAGCAGCGCGTACGATTGATCCTCCCTAGACTCAGCCGATTGGTGTCGTGGAAGCGGCCACATCGTCTGTCTTTGGTACGCAAACAAACGATCGCGACTCTCGTTCGCCAAAGCTCATCACATTGCAGATCAAATTCCTGCCAGGTGCGGCGAGCAGCAAGCTGCTCGACGTGGCGCGATCCGCAAATTAGTTCCGTTCCAGAAGGTGCGCGCCTCTCGATCTCAGCGTTGATTTGAGACCAATGATCAACGTGTGAGCCTCTTGCGAGTAAGGGACCAGCAGTGGTCATTCGAGCGAGGGCGCTTCGGTGTCCTGGTTGGCGTTCTGCGCGACGATGCGCTGCATCATTGCGACGAACTGAGTTCGCTCCCGTGCCGACAGGCCTTGCAGCGTCGCTTCATGGGCGGAGCGGGCAGCGCCTTCGATCTTAGCCAGAAGATAAGCGCCGGCTTTGGTGAGGCGGCACAAGCGGGCGCGGCGGTCTTCGGTGTTGACCGGCCGCTCGACTAGGTGGCGCGCTTCGAGGCGTTTGAGCGCGCCGGTGGTCGTGGTGCGGTCGAGCGCAATGTCAGCCGCGAGCGTTGTTTGATCGGCAGTTTTGCGGGCCGCGAGCGCAGACAGCAGGCTGTATTGCAGTGGTGTGACTTCAAATTCAGCACATGCCTGTTGAAACAGCGCCACATGGATCTGGTGCAAGCGCCGGATCAGAAAGCCGGGGCGCTCGGCCAAGGGCCAAGGTTCGTGCGTCGCCTCGACCGCTCGGAAATGCTTCTGCCGCAAGCGTTTCTCTCCATCTCTGCAAGCTGAACGACCGGCGCCGCACAGCGAAAATCAGTAACGCGATTCTCTACGTCCTTGGTCTCTTAGACTTTGGCATAAGCCTTGCTAGATGCAAATGCGAAGCATGCTTCGTAATTTTGGTCAGGTTCGTGGAGAGCAGTTCGATGTCGGTGAGTGCCAGCTTTGATCTTCTGTTGCGCGGCGGGCGCGTGATCTGCCCGGCGTCCGGCATCGATGGCGTGATGGATGTCGCGGTGAGGGGCGGCAAGATCGCCGCCGTGCAGAAGGACATTCTGCCGTCGAGCGCCAAGGAGGTGGTGGACGTCGCCGGTCAGCTGGTGCTGCCTGGGCTGATCGATACGCACGCGCACATCTATCAGTATGTGTCCGGCCGCTTCGGGATGAATCCGGACATGGTTGGCGTGCGGTCGGGCGTCACGGCGCTGATCGATCAGGGCGGTCCGTCCTGCATGACGCTGCCGGGCTTCCGCCACTTCATCGCCGAGCCGGCGAAGTCGCGGGTCTATGCGTTCCTGTCGGCGTATCTGGTCGGCGGCCTGGAAGGTCATTACTACCCGCAGCTGTATAGCCCGGACGGTGTCGACATCGACGCCACCGTGAAGGCGGCGCGCGCCAATCCGGACATCGTGCGCGGCATCAAGGCCCATGCGGAAATTGGCGGCTTCGCGCGCTGGGGCATTCGCGTGATCGAGATGGCGGCGGAGATCGGCCGCCGCGCCGAGCTGCCGGTGTATGTGCATTTCGGTCAGCTTTGGGGGTTGCCGGAGAGCGGCGCCAATGGCGAGGACGCCGATACGATCCTGACGCGCGTCATTCCGCTGCTGAAGGAAGGCGACGTGCTGGCGCATCCGTTCACGCGCCACCCCGGCGGCTTCATCAATCGCGAAGGCGTGGTCCATCCTGTGATCCAGGCGGCGCTCGATCGCGGCCTGAAGGTCGATGTCGGCCACGGCAGCCACTTCTCTTATCGGCTCGCCAAGAAGGCGATCGCGGCCGGCATCGTGCCGACCACGCTCGGCGCCGACATCCACGGCTACAACACCCATGTGCCGGCGCCGGCTGGCACGCCCGATCAGCACGAGGACGAGGAGAACCATCCGTTCGCCGGGCAGGCCAAGTTCAGCCTGGTGCAGGCGATGAGTTCGATGATGGCGCTCGGCCTATCGCTCGAACAGGTGGTGCCGATGGTCACCGCCAATCCGGCCAAGATGATCAATCGAGCTGATGAGATCGGCGCGCTGAAGGTCGGCATGGCGGCGGACGTGTCGGTGCTGACGCAGCGCGCCGGCCGCTTCGTGCTGCGTGACAACGAGAACACCGAAGTGATCGCCGACAGCCTGTTGCAGCCGGCGTTCTGCTTGCGCGCCGGCGTCCGCTACGACGCCGACGCCGCGATCCTGCCCGAAGCCGTTGCAGCCTGAGGAGGGATCGGCGGTGCACGGACGGATCGATCAGCGTCAGGGCAGCGGGCAGGGCGTTGGCGCACGCCTGCCGCGCAAGGAGGATGACCGCCTGATGCGCGGTCGGGGGCAGTACGTGGCCGACATCCGCCTCGCCGGGATGCAGGACGTCGCCTTCGTGCGCAGTCCGCTGGCCCATGCGCGGATCTGCGGCATTCACGTGCCGGAAGCGTATCGCGACCGCGTGTTCACCGCCGAGGATCTCGTCGGCGTCAATCCGATCCGTGCGGTCTCGGGTCTGCCGGGATTCAAGATCTCCGAACAGCCGGTGCTGGCGACCGACAAGGTCCGGCAGGTCGGCGAACTGATCGCGATGTGTGTCGCGCCAACGCGTGCTGAAGCCGAGGATATCGCCGCCGCCGTGGTGCTCGATCTCGAAGAGCTGCCGGCGGTGCACGACATGCTGCAGGCGCGCGCACCCGGTGCGCCGCTGGTACACGAGCATTGGGGCGATAACGTCTTCCTCGAAACCAGTTTCGAGGTCGATATATCGGCGGCGCTCGACGCGCCCATCAAGGTGTCGCGCGAGATCACCACGGCGCGGCAGTGCATGGCGCCGCTGGAAGGCCGCGGAGTGGTCGCCAGCTTCGATCACCGGCTCGATCAGCTCGTCGTCACGACCTCGGCGCAGATGCCGCATATCAACCGCAACGGCCTTGCCGAATGCCTCGGCATGGACCAGGGCCGCATCCGCGTAATCTCGCCGGATGTCGGTGGCGGGTTCGGGCACAAGGGCATCCTGCTGCCCGAGGAAGTCTGCCTGTCGTGGTTGACGATGCGGCTCGGCCATCCGGTGCGCTGGATCGAGGACCGTCGCGAACACCTTACCGCCAGCGCCAATTGCCGTGAGCATCACTACAAGATCACGCTCTATGCCGATCGCGACGGCAGACTGCGCGGGATCGATTGCGAGGCGACGGTCGATTCCGGCGCATACTCGTCCTATCCGTTCTCCGCCTGCCTCGAGGCCGCGCAGGTCGCCAGCATTCTGCCCGGCCCATACGTGATGCCGGCCTATCGCTGCCGCACCTTTTCGGTCGCCACCAACAAATGCCCGATCCTGCCGTATCGCGGCGTAGCACGCACCGGCGTGTGCTTCGCGCTGGAACTGATGCTCGATCTGGTCGCGGCCGAGGCCGGGCTGGAGCCGAGCGAAGTGCGGATGCGCAATCTGGTGCAGCCCGAGCAGATGCCGTTCGACAACATCACCAACAAGCATTTCGACAGCGGCGACTATCCGGAGGCGATGCGGCGGGCACTTGAGGCCATCGATGTCGAGGCCCTGCGGGCGCGGCAGCGCCGCGGCGAGCCGGACGGCCGCCGCATCGGGCTCGGCGTGTCGATCTATTGCGAGCAGGCTGCGCACGGCACGTCGGTGTATTCCGGCTGGGGCATCCCGATGGTGCCGGGCCATGAGCAGGCGACGGCGCGGCTGACCCCGGACGGCGGGCTCGAACTTCGTGTCGGCGTGCATTCGCACGGCCAGAGCATGGAAACTACGCTGGCGCAGGTCGCCCACGAGATGCTCGGCATCGATGTCGGCAACGTGCGGATCATCCTCGGCGATACGGCAATGACGCCGTATTCGAC
The DNA here is from genome assembly GCF_039642825.1 of Rhodopseudomonas sp. P1. Taxonomy (NCBI): domain Bacteria; kingdom Pseudomonadati; phylum Pseudomonadota; class Alphaproteobacteria; order Hyphomicrobiales; family Nitrobacteraceae; genus Rhodopseudomonas; species Rhodopseudomonas sp. P1. The sequence continues at coordinate 2,252,424 of NZ_CP088006.1, forward strand.
CGGCACATGGGGCTCGCGCTGCGCCGTGATGGCTGGCGGCGCAGTGGCGACCGCCTGCGGCGATCTCGGCGACCGGATCAAGCGCATCGGCGCCAAGCTGCTGCAGCAGGATTTGGCTGACGTCGAACTGCGCGGCGGCGAGGTCCGCGGCCCGAACGGCAGCGTGACAATGCGCGAGATCGCCCACACCTGGTATCGCCGCCCGCAGGATCTGCCGAAGGATGTCGATCCCGGCGGCCTCGACGTCACCTCCGGCTACAAGCCGCAGCGCGATAGCGGCACCTTCAGCTACGCCGCGCATGCAGCTGTCGTCGCCGTCGATCCCGATCTCGGCGCGGTCGAAATCCTCGACTACGTGATCGTCGAAGACGGCGGCGTGCTGATCAATCCGATGGTGGTGGACGGCCAGATTTTTGGCGGTCTCGCCCAGGGCATTGGTACTGCGCTTTACGAAGAAATGCCGTTCGACGGGGCGGGGCAGCCGTTGGCGACGACGTTTGCGGACTATCTGTTGCCGGGACCGACCGAAGTGCCGGCGCCACGGCTCGATCACATGGAGACGCCGGCGCCGTATACGCGGTTCGGCGTCAAGGGGATCGGCGAGGGTGGTGCGATCGCGCCGCCGGCTGCGATCGCCAACGCAGTCAACGATGCGCTGCGGCCCTATGGCGTTGAGCTGATGCGCTCGCCGATCACGCCGCATCGTGTGGTCGAAGCGGTGATCGCGGCGCAGGAAACGGGGAGGGCGGCCGCATGAAGCCCGCGCCGTTCGATTACGCGCGCCCGCGCGATCTGCCTTCTGCGCTTGCGCTACTCGGCAGCAACGCGGGCGCCAAGGTGATGGCCGGTGGCCAGTCGCTGGGACCGATGCTGAATCTGCGGCTGGCGCAGCCCGAGCAGATCGTCGACATCACCGCGATCGACGAGCTGAAGCAGGCCGAGATCAACGGCGACGAGCTGGTGCTCGGAGCCTGCATCACTCACGCCGATATCGAAGACGGCCGGGTGCCGGATGTGACCGGCGGAGCAATGCGCGGCGTTGCCGCCAATATCGCCTATCGCGCGGTGCGCAACCGCGGCACGCTGGGCGGCTCGCTGAGCCATGCCGATCCGTCCGCCGACTGGGTCTCGGTGCTGATCGCACTCGGCGCGCGACTGACGCTCCGCAGTCCCGCCGGGACGCGGCAGGTCGCGCTGTCCGACTTCATCGTCGGCGCGCTGCAGAGCTGTTTGCAGCCCGGCGAGCTGGTCGCCGCGATCCACATCCCGAAGCGGCCGGCAACGGCGCAATGGGGCTACGTCAAGACCTGCCGCAAGACCGGCGAATTCGCGCATGGCCAGTGCGCATTGCTGATCGATCCTGATGCCGGGAGCGCGCGGATCGTCATCGGCGCACTCGATGCCGCGCCGATCTTGGTCGCGGAGCCTGCGGAGCTGTTCGGTGGCCGCATCGACGCCGACTACAAGAACCGGTTCGATTCCCGCGTTGCCGACCGGTTGCTGAGTGACGCCGGCGTCACCGACGCGGTGCATCGCCACATTCATCTCACCGTGGTGAAACGCGCCCTGCAGGAGGCCGCATGAGCACGCTGGCCCTGACGATCAACCGCCGCGCCGTCGATCTGCGCCCTGAGCCGCGCACAAGCTTGGCCGATGTCGTGCGCGATCATCTCGATCTCACCGGCACGCATCTCGGCTGCGAGCACGGCGTGTGCGGCGCCTGCACCGTGCTGATCGACGGCGTTCCGGCGAGGTCGTGCATCACCTTCGCAGCCGCTTGCGAGGGCGCTTCCGTCACCACCATCGAAGGGCTCGACGACGACGAGATCGCCACCGAGCTGCGCGCCGCGTTCACGCGTGAACATGCTCTGCAATGCGGCTACTGCACGCCCGGCATGCTGGTGTCGGCGCGCGATCTGGTGCTGCGTCTGCCGGAGGCGGACGAGCAGGCCATCCGCATCGGCATGAGCGGCAACCTCTGCCGTTGCACCGGCTACGTCGGCATCGTCCGCGCGGTGATGTCGGTGATTGCAGCCCGCCGTGCGCGCGGCATTCAGCCCGTCGTCGGTGGTGGCCGTACGACACTGGGGCCGGCCGGATCGGGACATGGCACGGCCAAAGACGATCTCGAGGTGGCATCGACGTTTGCGGCGGCGAGCGTCACGGCGTCTCTGGCGACTGCTGCGATTGCGGACTTCACGCCGGCCGCCACGATCGAGCAGGCGTTCGAGGTGCAGCATGCGCCCGCGAACGTCGCTGCGCTGTTCGCAGATGTCGCCGCGGTCGCTGCCTGCCTGCCCGGCGTCGCTCTGACCAACGCCGCCGATCCCAATCGCATCGAAGGCGAGATCCGCGTGCAGGTCGGGCCGATCGCGGCGCAGTTCGCGGGCGTCGCCCGGATCGAGCGCGCCGACGACGGCCTGTCAGGCCGGATCATCGGCGCCGGCAATGATCGCCGCAGCCGGTCATCAACCCAGGGTGAAATCCGCTACCGGCTGACGCCGCGGGATGAGGGACGCGCGACGCGGGTCGACCTCATCATTGGCTACACGCTCACCGGTCTGCTGGCGCAGGTCGGACGCAGCGGCCTGGTGCGCGATCTCGCCCGACGTCTGGTCGATCAGTTCGCAGCCAATCTCGAACGCAAGCTGTCCGGTGAGACGGTCGGTCCTGCTCAAGCTGCTCAACATCTCAACGGGCTGGCGCTGCTGCTCGGCCTGATAAGGGCGCGGCTGCCGCGCTGGCTGGGAGGGACGTCTCGCCATTAGCGGCGGGCGAAGTCGACGTGCGACGGACGCCGGGGGCGGCGTCCGGTGAAACAACAAACGATCACGGAGAAACGAGGATGATGCGAACCCTGCGGACTGCTTCTCTCATCGCGGCGGCCACTGCGCTCCTGATGGGCACGGCCTCGGCCGAGACGATCAAGATCGGCGTCAACGAACCGCTGACCGGTGCCTTCGCGGCGTCGGGCACCTACGTCGTCAACGGCGCCAAGATCGCCGCCGACGAGATCAACGCCAAGGGCGGCGTGCTCGGCAAGCAGATCGAACTGGTGATCGAGGACAACAAGAGCAACCCGACCGAAGCGGCGGCGGTTGCCGAGAAGCTGATCACCCGCGACAAGACGCCGGTGATGATGGGCGCCTGGGGCTCCAGCCTGACGCTGGCGGTGATGCCCAAGCTGATCGAATACGAAGTGCCGATGGTGGTCGAGACCTCGTCGTCCGGCAAGATCACCACCACGGGTAATCCCTACATCTTCCGCATTTCGCCGCCGTCGGCGATCGAGGCCGCCGCGTTCGCCAAGATCATCGACAAGCTCGGCCTGAAGAAGGTCGACTTCCTGGTCATCAACAACGATTGGGGCCGCGGCGCCGCCGAGGACTTCGGCAAGATGATGAAGGAGAAGGGCATCGGCGTCGGCCTGGTCGAGACCATGGACCAGGGCGCGCAGGACATGAGCGCACAGCTCTCCAAGCTGAAGGGCTCGGACTCTGAGACGATCATCGTCACCGCGGCGGTCGATCAGCTGACGCTGCTGTTCAAGCAGGCGGCCGCGCTCGGCCTGAAGAAGCGGATTATCACCACCGGCGGTTCGCAGAACCCCGACCAGATCATCGCCCAGGCCGGTGCCGCCGCCAACGGCACGATGCATCTGACGACCTTCCTTCCGTGGTTCCCGGACAAGACGCCGAACCCGGAAGCGACCACGTATTTCGTCTCCGAATGGAAGAAGCGCGGCTTCGACTTCGCGGGCTGCACCGAGAGCTTCCGCGGCTATGACGGCATCCGCACCGCGGCGGCCGCAATCGAGAAGGCCGGCAAGGCCGAGCCGGCCGCAATCAAGGCTGCGCTGTGGGACATCAAGCTGAAGGGCCTGAACGGCGACATCGTGTTCCAGAAGTCCGGCCCCGCCGGCAAGGAGAGCGGCCAGAGCCAGCCCAACGTGTACCTGATCGAGATCGCCGACGGCAAAGTCGGGATGAAGGATCTCTGATCGCGCGACACGACCACCGGCGAGGCGCGACCCGCGCCTCGTCCTTCCCCGGCAGGTGAGGATCGACCCTTGGGCGAATTACTCCAGCATCTCATCAACACGCTCGTGCTCGGCGGCACCTATGCGCTGCTCGGCATCGGCCTCACACTGATCTTCGGCATCATGAATGTCGTGAATTTCACCCACGGCATTCTTTACACCTTCGGTGCCTACGTGATGTTCATCGTGGTGCAGAAGTTCGAACTGAACTTCTTCGTCGCGTTGCCGCTGGCAATCGCGAGCGGCTGGGCGCTCGGCGCGCTCGTCGAATTGACGCTGCTGCGACCGCTGCGCGGCTCGGACATCGACACCACTATGCTGGTGATGATCGGCGCCTGGATCGCAATGCAGTCGGCGACGCTGTGGGTGTGGGGCGGCGTCGCCAAATCTGTGCCGACGCCGTTTCCGGACGCGCCGCTGGAGATCGGCCCGATCTCGGTGTCGTGGCTGCGGCTGTTCGTGCTGCTCGCTGCCGGCGCGTTGATCGTGCTGACTTACGTGCTGATCAACCGCACCCGACTCGGCAGTGCGATGCGCGCGACCTTCCAGGATCAGGACACGGCGGCGCTGATGGGCGTCAACGTCAACCTGATCTACACTTCGACCTTCGCGATGGGCTCGAGCCTTGCCGCCGCGGCCGGCGCGCTGCTCGGTCCAGTCTACGTCGTCTATCCGGCGATGGGCGATCTCGCCGCGGTGAAGGCTTTCGCCATCGTTATTCTCGGCGGTCTCGGCAACATCACCGGCGCGGTGATCGGGGGCTTCATCCTGGCGCTCGCCGAAGAGCTGGGCGCCGGCTACATCTCGTCCGGCTATCGCGACGCGATGGGCTTCCTGATCATCATCGCCGTGCTGATCTTCCGCCCGACCGGGCTGTTTCCTCGTGCGGAGCGCGTCGGATGAAACTGTTGCTGTCGATCGTCGTAATCGCTGCGCTCGCCGCCGTTCCGCTATGGCTGAGCGATCCGTATCTGCTCAACGCGCTGATCACCACCGGGATCTTCGTGATCGGCGCAATGAGCCTCAATCTTCTGCTCGGATTCACCGGCCAGCTCAGCCTCGGCCACATCGCCTTCTTCGGCATCGGCGCCTATGTCAGCGCGTTGACCTCGCTCGGCTTCAGCGTCAGCCTGCCGTTCGGATTGCACGTCGTGCACGAGCCGTGGCCGCCGCTGGCCGGCTTCGCGGTTGCCGTGCTGGTGTCGGCGCTGTGCGGCTATTTGGTCGGGCGGCTGTCGTTCCGGGTGCGCGGCGCCTATTTCGTCATCGTCACCATCTCGTTCGCCGAGGTGGTGCGATTGGTGGCGCTGAATTGGGTCGAGCTGACGCAGGGGCCGCTGGCGCTGACCAGCATCCCGCCGATGCAGGTGAGCTTCCCTGGGCTCGGCGAATTCGTCTTCCGCACCAAGCTGCACAACTATTATCTGGTGCTCGGCGTCGCCGTGGCTTGTTATCTGTTGATTGCGCGGCTGGTACGCTCCCATGTCGGCCGGGCGATGCGCGGGCTGATGGAGAACGAGACACTGGCGGTCTCGATCGGCATCGACGTCACCAAGACGTTGACGCTGGCCGCTGTCGTGTCGGCCGGCATCTGCGGTGGCGCCGGCAGCCTCTACGCGCACTATATCAAGATCATCGATCCCGAAGTGTTCGCCTTCATCAATACGGTGACGATGGTGATCATGGTGATCACCGGCGGCAAGGGCACGCTCGCCGGGCCGGTGGTCGGCGGGATGATCTTCGGCCTGATGCCCGTGGCGCTGCGGCCGGTGATGGCGCCGGAGGCGCAGTGGATCGCCTATGGCAGCGCGCTGATCGTCATCCTGTTCATCATGCCGCGCGGCATCGTGCCGGCGCTGGTGCAGTGGCTCCCACGGATGAAGTCGGTGGCAACGCCGAGCTTCGCCAAGCGCGGCGTCGAGGAGGGCGCATGATGACAGTCTCTGCAGCCTTGAAGCAGCCTGCGATACGGACTGCGCTCAGCGTCGACAAGGTCGCGATGCACTTCGGCGGCCTCGTCGCGATCTCCGACATGACGTTCTCGGTCGGCGAGGGCGAGATCGTCAGTCTGATCGGCCCGAACGGCGCCGGCAAGACCACGGCATTCAACGTCGTCACCGGCTTCCTGACGCCGACGCACGGAGACGTCACCTATCGCGGCCAGTCGCTGCGCGGGATGAAGCCGCAAGCGATTGCCGATCTCGGTCTGATCCGCACCTTCCAGCGCACCAGCGTGTTTCCCAACGACACGGTCTACGACAACGTCCTGATTGGGCTGCATCGCCGCGGCCGGGTCGGCGTGCTGCCGTCGGTGCTCGGGCTGCCGCGGGTGCGGCGGCTGGAGGCGGAGCTGAAAGAGAAGGCGGCCGAGCTGGTCGAATGGGTCGGCCTCGGCCGCCGGGCGCATGACCTCGCCGGCTCGCTGTCCTACGGCGAGCAACGCCTGGTCGGCGTTGCTCTGGCGCTGGCCGCCGAGCCGTCGATGCTGCTGCTCGACGAGCCGGTGTCCGGCATGAACGCATCGGAGACGCATACGTTCGTCCAGCTGATCCGGAAGATCCGCGATCGCGGCATCACTATTCTTCTCGTGGAGCACGACATGCCGATGGTGATGAGCGTGTCGGATCGGATCGTGGTGCTGAACTACGGTCGGATCATCGCCGAAGGGACGCCGGAGGTGATCCGCAACGATCCGGCGGTGATTGAAGCCTATCTCGGCCAGGGGGTGAAGCATGCTTGAGCTCATCAACGCCGTATGTGGCTACGGCGGCGTCACCGCGCTGCAGGGCATCACCTTCGAGGTGAAGGCTGGGCAACTGGTCGCGTTGATCGGAGCCAATGGAGCCGGCAAGAGCACGACGCTGCGGGCGATCTCCGGCCTGGTGCCGCTGCGCGCCGGCGCGCTGCGGTTCGACAACGAGGTGCTGACCGGCGCAAAGCCGCCCCGCATTCTGAAATCCGGCATCGCGCATTGCCCGGAGGGCCGCCGCGTATTTCCGCACATGACTGTCGAGGAAAACCTCGACATGGGCGCTTATTTGCGCAGCGATCGAGCCGAGGTGGCCGCTGACCGCGACCGGATCTATAGCGAGTTTCCGCGACTTGCCGAGCGCCGCAAACAGGCCGCTGGCACGCTGTCCGGCGGCGAGCAGCAGATGCTGGCGATTGGCCGCGCGCTGATGAGCCGGCCGCGGCTGGTGATGTTCGACGAGCCATCGCTCGGGCTGGCGCCGAACATCGTCGAGCGCACCTTCGCGATCATCCGCCGCATTCGCGACACCGGCACCACGGTGCTGCTGGTCGAGCAGAACGCCTTTGCGGCGCTCGACATGTGCGACCATGCTTACTTGCTGGAAGGTGGCCGCATCGTGTTGTCGGGCACCGGCGCCGAGCTGATCGCCAATCCGCACGTCCGCAAGGCGTATCTCGGTGGCTGAGGATTGGACCGGCGGCGTTGCGCGGTCACAGGACCAATGGTTTCCGGTCTGCAGCCTGCCGCGGCTGACGGCCGAGGGCATCGTCGCGGTTCGTGTGGCCGGCGTTGATCTCGCGTTGATTTCGGACGGCGGTATGGTGTCGGCGTGCGAGCGGGCCTGTCCGCACGAGCAGGCCGATCTCGCCTGCGGCCGCGTGGTCAAAGGGCGGTTAGCCTGTCCGCGCCACGACGCCTCCTTCAGCCTGATTGACGGAGCGATCTCGGACGGCTGGCCGAGCCGGCCGCTACGGCTCTATCCAGTGCGGGTCGAGCGCGGCGAGGTGTTCATCAACGCCACCGCGCTCAAGTCTCTCCGATAGTCGAGCCTAGCCGATTAGCTCTCGCGCCGCTTTGACCAGCGCGCCGTCGGGACGGCGCAGTTCGGCCAGGATCGAGAAGTGATCGTGACCGGGAAGTGGTAGCAGCCGCCCCGGTGCACTCGCAGCCTGACGGCGCGCGTGCAGGTCCATCGAGTCCAGCACTAGCGCCGGCAATTCGTTGGCGCCATAGGCGAGGTCGAGCCGCTTGTCGATCACTGGTAGCCGCGATGGGGAGAGCTTCGCGATCTCCTCGTCGGTGAGCTGCAGCGCCTTGTTCAGCCCGGTGTCGCGGATCGGGCCAAGATCGAACACGCCAGAGATCGATAAGCCTGCTGTGACCAGCGGATGATCCAGCGTCATCGCCACCAAGTGGCCGCCGGCAGACCAACCAGACGTAACCACCGGTCCGGCGACGCCGTGCTCGGGGCCGTGCGCTGCGAGCCAGTCGAGCGCAGCGCGGCTTTCGTCGACGATCGTGGTGAGCGACACGTCGGGCGCCAGCGAGTAGCCCGGAATCGCCATCGACCAGCCGTGCGCGGCGATGCCTTCGACCAACATGGCAAATAGCTCGCGCGAATTCTTCTGCCAATAGCCGCCATGCCAGAACACGAGGCAGGGCTCGTCGCGCTCGGCCGCGGGATAAAGGTCGATCTTGTTGTTCGGACGTGGGCCGTAGGGCAGGTCGAGCACCGACTTCAACGTCGCGCGCGCCTGCGCGGACGAGGAGTTACGTTCGGCGATCAACTCGGGGCTGTTCTTGACAGCGCTGTTGTTATCGTAGGCCGCGTCACGCTCGCTTTGCGAAAGTTGCGCCCATTTGGTGCGGGGATCGGCAGGGCGGTCATTCGTCATTACGGCTCCATTCGGCTGTGGGCTGATGGCCGCCAGCTTTGCAGTAACGGCGCCCGCCTGTCGATCGCATTGTCCAGGCAGATGCCGCCTCGCGATTAATCAGGTCCGCGGACAACGGACATCAGCGGTCAGAGCGTGATCATGGAGGGCGGCCCAGTTCGCTGGGGAGCGTCGGCTCGCGTACATTGCGCGAACAGTCATCGGCGTGTGCGGCGCCGCACCACTTGCAGTTGTTGCGCCGACTGCGGCGACCGCCGCTCGCGCGTTATCCGTGGCAGCCGCTGGTCACAGCCATTGTCACCACACTGTCACACAACCCGGCGAGAGAGTGTCGGCGATTCACGTGGGCACCCTCATGGACTATTTTAGGCGTTTCACCTTTCTGTTCTCCGCTCCCACCTTCGAAGCGGACGATCTCGAGGGCATCCGGTTCAACCAGATCGTCGCCGAGATCGAGCGGTCCGGCTTCGAGATCGTCAAGGCGCGCAAGCTCGAGGATGCCGAGATCGCGGTTCAGACCGACGCCGCGATCGGGTGCATGGTGGTCGACTGGGGCAAGAAGGGGCTCGAGGGCAAGACCGCCGCGCTGATCAATCTGATGCGCCGGCGCGGCCTCGATTTCCCGATCGTGCTGCTGATCCGCCGCAAGCGGTTCGAGGAAGTGCCGGTCGAGGTGCTCGACTTCATCGACGGCTACGTGTTCCTATCAGAGGAGACGCCGACCTTCATCGCGCGCAATCTGATCAGCCGGCTGAAGCAATATGCCGACACGCTGAAGACGCCGTTCTTCGGCGCGCTGGTCGACTATGCGGAGGAGGGCAACCAGCTCTGGACCTGTCCCGGCCACAACGGCGGCATGTTCTACAGCCGCAGCCCGATCGGGCGGGTGTTCATCGAACATCTCGGCGAGGCGGTGTTTCGCGACGACCTCGACAATTCGGTGCTCGACCTCGGCGATCTGCTCACCCACGAAGGGCCGGCGCTGCGCGCGCAGAAGGAAGCAGCGCAGATCTTCGGCGCCGAGAAGACTTACTTCGTGCTCAACGGCACCTCGACCTCCAACAAGGTCGCGCTCGGTGCGCTCGTCACCGACGGTGACCTCGTCCTGTTCGATCGCAACAACCACAAGGCGGCCCATCACGGCGCGCTGATGATGGGCGGCGGGATTCCGGTCTACATCCCCACCGTCCGCAACGCCTGGGGGCTGATCGGCCCGATGGCGTGGGACGCGCTGGATGAAGAGGCGCTCCGCGAGCGCATCCGCAGCCATCCGTTGGTCAAGGACCCCGAGGCATGGCGCAAGCCGCGCCCGTTCCGCGTTGCCGTGGTCGAGCAGTGCACCTATGACGGCACCATCCACAGCGCCGAGATGATCCTGCACCGCATCGGGCATCTGTGTGACTACATCCTGTTCGACGAAGCCTGGGCCGGTTTCATGAAGTTTCATCCGCTGTATGCGGGTCGCTTCGCGATGGGGCTGGCCAATCTCGGCGACGACGCACCGGGCATCATCGCGACGCAGTCGACCCACAAGCAGCTCGCCAGTTTCTCTCAGGCATCGCAGATCCACATCAAGGACCGCCACATCCGCGGCCAGAAGCGGCGGGTCGAGCATCGGCGTTTCAACGAGAGCTTCATGCAGCATGCCTCGACGTCGCCGTTCTATCCGCTGTTCGCCTCGCTCGATGTCGGCGCGCAGATGATGAAGGGCCGCTCCGGCGAAGTGCTGTGGGACGATACGATCCGGCTCGGCATCGAGCTGCGCAAGAAGATCCGCGCGGTGCGGCGGGAGTTCGAGGAGAAAGAGGCGAGGCCGGAGCGGCGCTGGTTCTTCGATCCATTCGTGCCGGATCGGGTGACGATCGCGGACGCCGCGCGCGAAGGCGCGGTACACGATGTCGCCTGGGAGGCGGTGAGCACCGACCAGCTCGCCACCGATCCGGCGTTCTGGCAGATCGCGCCGGGCGCGGCCTGGCACGGCTTTGCCAATATGGCGCCCGGCTTCGCCATGACCGATCCGAACAAGCTGACGCTGCTGACGCCCGGCTTCGACCGGGCGACCGGCCGCTACGCCGAGCACGGCGTGCCGGCCCCGGTGGTGGCGCAATATCTGCGCGAGAACCGGATCGTGCCGGAGAAGAACGATCTCAACTCGCTGCTGTTTCTGCTGACGCCTGGCGTCGAGGCGAGCAAGGCCGGCACGCTGATCAGCGGCCTCGTCGCGTTCAAGAAGCTGCACGACGACAATGCGCCGCTGGAAGAGGTGATTCCGGAATTCTGCCGGAGGCGACCGTTGCGCTATGCTGGCGTGCGGCTGCGCGACCTGTGCGGCCAGATGCACCGGTTCTTCCGCGATGCCGACGTCAGCGTGCTGCAGGCCAAGCAGTTCCTGCCCGAACACCTGCCCGAGATCGCAATGTCGCCGCACGACGCCGCGCGCTGCCTGGTGCGCAACGATGTCGACTATCTGCCGATCAGCCAGATCGCGGACCGGATCGCCACCACGCCGTTCGTGGTCTATCCGCCGGGGATCGCGACGATTGTTCCCGGCGAGCGGCTGAGCGACCGGGCCAAGCCGATGCTCGATTACTTGCAGATGTTCGAGCGCAGCTTCAACGAATTCCCCGGCTTCGACGTCGAGATCCAGGGCGTCTATCGTGAGTTCGACGAGGCGGGCCGGGTTCGCCTCTACACCTACGTCGTGGCCGAATAACCCGCCGCCTCCTGGAGTTGCCGTGGACGCTGCTTCGCCCATCCTGATCCGCTCCTCGCACGACGGCGACGTCGAGGCGATGCTCGACATCTATCGCTATTACATCCGGCGCGGCCTCGATGAGGGGATCGACGACCACGGAACGCCGCAGCCGGACGATCTGAAGGAGCGGCGGAAGAACTTGCGCAATCGCCGCTTCCCGCATCTGGTGGCGATCCGTGGCGAGACCGTCGTGGGATATGCCTATGTCGTGCTGTTCCGCAAGCGGCCGGCTTATCGCTACACGGTGAAACACTCGATCTATGTGCATCCGGATCACCTCGGCAGCGGCATCGGCCGGTTGTTGATGCACGAGCTGATCGACGCTTGCGCCGCGGCGGGCTTCCGTCAGATGATCGGCTATATCGACGGCGACAACACCGCTTCGCTCGGCCTGCACCATAGCTTCGGCTTCGCCACCGTCGGGCGGCTGCCAGGCGTCGCCTATCGTTATGGCCGCTGGGCCGATACGGTGATGGTGCAGCGATCGCTGGGCGCCGGCGCGACCACGCCTCCTGTGATTTGATCGGCGCTCAATCCGACAAACTCCCTCAGGCTGCGGCCGTCAGCGTGAGGTCACGGCCGGCTTCTGAAACGTCAACGTGATCAGCGCGCCGCCGCCTGGAGCGTCGGCCACGTCGATGGCGCCGCCATGTTCGTCGACGACCGCTTTGACGATCGCAAGGCCCAGTCCGGCGCCATCGCTGCGGGCGCGGTCACCGCGCCAGAACCGCTGGAAGATCATGCTGCGGTCGGCCTCGGCGATGCCGGGGCCATGATCGCGCACCGCGACGTTGGGGCCCGCCGCATCGATCTCGATCATCACCTCGGTGCCGGGTGGTGTATGGCGGATCGCATTGTCGACGAGGTTGCGCAGCGCGCGCCGGATCATCTCGGCTTTGCCGCGCACAGGGACGGGGTGATCTCCACCGCGCAGGCCGATCTCCTTGCCGGCGGTGAGCGCGGCCGGTGCGACGGTTTCGATCAATTCGGTTGCGATTTCGACGAGATCGACAATCTCGTCCGGATCGACCCGCATCGCGTCCATCTCGGCGACATCGAGCAGCTGCGACACGATCCGGCTCATCGCGGCAAGATTGCGTTGCAGGTCTTTCCCGGCCGGTTTCGGCTCCAGCGTTTCGATCCGCGCGCTGAGGATCGCGAGCGGCGTTCGCAGTTCGTGGGCGGCATCCGCGGTGAACCGGCGCTGCTCGTTGAAGCCGTGTTCAAGCCGATCGAACGCCTGATTCACCGCACTGACCAGCGGCCGGATTTCGCTGGGGATGCCCTGCATCGGCAGCCGGATGTCGGTGCGGCTCGGGCCGATACTGGCGGCGCGCTCCGAAGCGTCGACCAGGGGGCGGATCGCGCGCCGGAAGATCACGATGTCGAAGGCGAGGAGTAGCAGCAGGATCGGCAGAACGATCCAGCCGGCGCGATGAAAGAAGTTGGCAGCAATGTCGTCGATGATGACATCGCCGTTCGACAGATCCTCGACCACCTGGATCGTCAGCGTCTGGCCGCCAATGCGTCGCTCGATGCTGTCTCCCGACAGGCCGGTCGATCCGGTGACGAGACCGAACCACGAGGCGCGCTCCGCGGATCGGCGTGGCAGTAGTGGTTTGCGCTCTGGACTCGAGCTGAACAGCACTTGGCCGGAGCCGTCGATCACCGCATAGGCATAGCGGCCATAGGCGGCCGAATACACGTCACGCAAGTCCTGCGGCAAGGTCAGGTCGAGCTGCCCATCCGAGCCGACGGTGAGATGTTCGGCTACGACCTCAGCTTGGCGACGCATCGCATCGCTGTGCAGCCGGTCGATCTCGCGATTGAGCAGCCAGAACAGGATCAGCGGCAGCACCACTGCGGTGATCGTCAGCGCCACCACATGCAGCAGCAGGATGCGGGTGGTCAGCGAGTCGCGCCGGAACACTTACTTGATCTCCGACAGCAGATAGCCGACGCCGCGGATCGTCCGGATCTGCACCGTGGCACCGAGTTCTTCGAGCTGCTTGCGCAGCCGCGAGACATAGACCTCGACCGCATTCGAGGCGACATCGCCGCCGAGGCCGAAGATCTGATCCTCGAGCGTCTTCTTCGGCACGACGCGACCCTGGCGGCGCAGCAGCAATTCGAGCACGTTCAGTTCGCGCCCCGAGAGAAGACGCGGCTGGCCGTCGATCAGGATCTGGCGGCCTTCGGTATCGAAAGTGAGATTGCCGAGGGTGAGCGAGCGGCCGAGCAGGTGCCCAGGGCGACGCAGAATGGCTTCAATGCGCGCCACCATCTCCTCGATCGCGAACGGCTTGACCAGATAGTCATCGGCACCGGCCTTCAGGCCGGAGACGCGGTCCTGCACGCCGCTGCGCGCCGTCAGCACCAGCACCGGGATCGATTCGTGGCCGGCGCGCAGTTCGCGCAACAGCGACATGCCGTCGCCGTCCGGCAATCCGAGGTCGAGCGCCATCGCGACGTAGTTCACCGATGCGAGTGCAGCGCGCGCGTCCTCGACCCCGCTGACGATGTCGACATCGTAGCCGGCTGCGTTGACGCCCCGCGAAATCAGGTCCGCCAGTTCGAGGTTGTCTTCGACGATCAGGAGGCGCATCGCGGGGCAAAGCTTTGACGATCTGTGCTTGTGCTTCGTACCACGTGCAAGCCGCGAGCGTACAGCAGGCAGATCTGGGCCATAATTGGTAATTTTGCGAGCGCGGCGGCGCCGTGTCAGGTTGGTGTAAGCTCGGTCTGCTAACCACAGCGAAGGCGTCCGGAAACGGCCGATCTGTTCGACTGCGGGGCGCAGATGCAGCACAGCTGGAAGACACCGATTTACGCTGCAGCGGCCGCGCTTCTGGTGGCGGCCGGGTGCGTGGGGCTTGCCATGCGATCCGGCAGTCTCGTCGCTCCGGCCGGAGCGCAGCCGGCGGATACGAGCCGGGATGGCATCGATCTCGCCCAGCAGACGATCGCGCTCTCGGCCAAGCAGGTCGAGGCGATCAGCATCGAACCGGTTGAGCAGCGCGAATTTCGCATTACCAAGGACGCGCTGGGTTCGATCGCCTACAACGAAAACCTGCTGGTGCAGGTGTTCACGCCCTATGCCGGACGGATCATCGACACCTTCTTCAATCTCGGCGACGAGGTGAAGAAGGGCGCGCCGCTGTTCACTATCGACAGCTCCGACTTGCTGCAGGCGGAGTCGACGCTGCTCGCGACCGCCGGCGTATTGGAGCTGCAGAACCGCAATCTCAACCGGGTGCGGCAGCTGCTCAAGACCGGCGGTGCGCCGCAGCGCGATGTCGATCAGGCCACGTCCGATCAGCAGACCGCCGAAGGTAATCACAAAGCCGCGCGCGATGCAGTTCGCATTTTCGGCAAGTCGGAAGCCGAGATCGATCGCATCATCGCCGAGCGGCACGTCGACTCGACCCTGATCGTGCGCAGCCCAGTGGACGGGCAGGTGACCGCACGCAACGCGGCGCCGGGTCTCTACGTGCAACCCGGCAGCGCGCCTCCACCGCTGACGCTCGCCAATTTATCGATCAAGTGGATGGTAGCCAACGTCGTCGAGACCGATGCGCCAGCGTTCCGGCTCGGCCAGCCGGTCGAGGCCCGGGTGGCGGCCTATCCTGGGCAGGTGTTTCGTGGCCGGGTGACGGCGCTCGGCAGCAGCATCGATCCGAGTTCGCACCGCCAGTTGGTCCGGTCCGAGATCGACGATCCGGCCAATCTGCTGCGCCCCGGCATGTTGGCCAATTTCACCATCGAGGTGGCGAAGCCGGTGACGTCGCCTGCGGTGCGGCTCGATGCGGTGGTGCGCGAAGGTGACGGCACCATGGCGGTTTGGGTGACACGCGACCGTCGCAGCTTTCAGCGCCGGCTGGTCAAGATCGGCCTGGCTCAGGGCGGCCGCCGCCAGATCCTCGACGGCGTCGCGCCGGGTGAGCTGGTGGTCGGCACCGGTGCGATCTTCCTCAGCAACAAGCTCGCGAACGCCGCGAGCGGCTGATCGACACAACTGCCGGCGGCGTTCATCGTGTTTAAGAGCATCATCCAGTTCGGTCTGACCCGCAAGGCCATCATCGTCCTGGCGCTGATCGTGTTCTGCGGCGTCGGCATCGCGGCGTTCACCCGGCTCAATGTCGAAGCCTATCCTAATCCCGCGCCGGTGATCCTCGAGATCACCGCCCAGGCCGCGGGGCTGTCGGCCGAGGAGATGGAGAAGTACTACACCATCCCGATGGAGGTCGGGCTGTACCCCACGCCCGGCGTGGTCAATATCCGTTCGACATCATTCTACGGCCTATCGTTCGTCCGCGTCACCTTTGCCTACGGGGTCGATTATTATTTCGCGCTGACGCAGGCGGCCAATTCGATCCAGCAGAACATCTCGCTGCCGAATAATCTGGTGCCGACCATTCAGCAGTCGAGCCTGGTCGGCGAGATCTTTCGCTATCAATTGGTCGGGCCGCCGAACTACGGCCTGACCAATCTGCGGACCGTGCAGGACTATATCGTGGCGCGGCGGCTGATGACGGTGCCCGGTGTGGTGCAGATCAACGCCTGGGGCGGGACCACCAAGCAGTTCAACGTCGATGCCGATCTGCAGAAGCTGGAGGCCTACAACATCACCGTGCCGCAGATGGTGTCGGCGCTCGGTAACGCGAACCTCAATGTCGGTGCGCGCGAGATCACCATCGGCCAACAGTCCGTGAACATCCGCGGCATTGGGTTGGTCGATTCCGGCGGCGATGATTCCATCGCCAATGGCTACAAGGTCCAGGACATCGAAAACGTCGTGCTGACCCAGTCGGGCGGGCTGCCGATTCAGATCAAGGACGTCGCCAAGGTCTCGGTCGGTTACGTGCCCCGGCTCGGCATCGCCGGGCGCGACAGCAGCGACGATGTCGCCGCTGCGATCGTGGTGATGGGGCGGACCCAGCACACTAACGACATCGTGCCGAAGGTCGAGGAGGAGGTCGCCAAGCTCAATCGCGACGGCAGCCTGCCGCCCGGTGTCAAGATCGTGCCGTATTACGATCGCGGCGCGCTGGTGGCGGTGACTACCCGGACGGTGCTGCACAATCTGATCGTCGGTTGCCTCTTGGTGTTCCTGATCCAGTGGATCTTTCTCGGCGATCTGCGCAGCGCGCTGATCGTGAGCGCCAGCATTCCGTTCGCGCTGTTCTTCTCGATCATCATCCTGGTGCTGCGTGGCGAGGATGCCAATTTGCTGTCTCTCGGCGCGGTCGATTTCGGCATCATCGTCGATTCCGCCGTGATCATGATGGAGAACATCTTCCGCAATCTGCAGTCGCCGGCCGAGCAGCAGCGGCGGATGCTGGCGCAACTGCAGCAGAGCGGCGTCGGCACGGGCGAGCCGCAGGTGTGGACCGATCGGTTGCGGCTGATCTTCCTCAGCGCACTGCAGGTCGACAAGGCGGTGCTGTTCACGGCGGCAATCACGGTGACGGCGTTCGTGCCGCTGTTCACCATGCAGGGCGTCGAGGGCCAGATCTTCGGGCCGATGGCGCGCACCTATGGTTATGCACTGGCAGGTGCGCTGATCTCGACCTTCACGATCACGCCGGTGCTGGCGTCGCTGCTGCTGCCCAAAGCGATCGAAGAACACGAGACCGCGATCGTGCGCGGTCTGCGCCGCGCCTATGAGCCGGTGCTGCGCTGGTCGCTTGGCCGCACCAAGGTTGCGGCGATTGTTGGCCTGGTGTTCCTTTCTATCGCCGGCTTGGCGGCCAGCCGTCTCGGCAGTGAGTTTTTGCCGGCGCTGGAGGAGGGCAATTTCTGGATCCGCGCGGCGATGCCTCCGACGATGTCGCTCGACGCCGGCACAAGTTACGTCCGCAAGATGCGCGAAATCCTGCTGCGGCATCCGGAAGTCATCACCGTGGTGTCGCAGCACGGCCGACCGGACAATGGCAGCGACGCCTCGGCGTTCTCCAATGTCGAGCTGTTCGCGCCGGTCAAACCGTTCTCGGAATGGCCGGCCGGCCTGACCAAGGAGATGCTGGCGGAGCAGCTGCAGAAGGAGTTCGACGCCGAGCTGCCGGGCGTCACCTTCAACTTCTCGCAGTACATCCAGGACAACATCGAGGAAGCGTTATCCGGCGTGAAGGGCGCCAACTCGGTCAAGATCGTTGGCCCCAACCTGCAGGTGCTGGAGCAGCTCGCCGGGCAAGTGATGCAGGAGATGGCCAAGGTGCGTGGCGTCGCCGACCTCGGGGTGTTCCATCTGCTCGGCCAGCCCAACCTCAACATCAAGGTCGATCGCGAACGCGCTGCGCGCTACGGTCTCAACACCGGCGACGTCAATTCGGTGATCCAGGCGGCGGTCGGCGGCAGCATCGCCACCACGGTGCTCGAAGCCGATCGGCAGTTCGGCGTTGCGGTGCGGCTCGACCCGAAATTTCGCGAAAGCGTCGATGCGGTGCGCGAGCTGAAGATCGCTTACGCGACGCCGAGCGGCGTCAACGCCTACATCCCGCTCAGCGAAGTCGCCACCATCTCGCTCGATACCGGCGCGTCCTTCATCTACCGCGAGAGGAGCCAGCGCTACATTCCGATCAAGTTCAGCGTCCGTGGCCGCGACCTTGGCGGCACCGTCGCCGAGGCACAGCAGCGGGTCAACGACGCGGTGCAGCTGCCGCCCGGCTATCGGCTGATCTGGTCCGGCGAGTTCGACAATCTGCAGGATGCCAAAGCGCGGCTGATGATCGTGGTGCCGATCACGCTGCTGCTGGTGTTCGTGCTGCTCTATGCGCTGTTCAATACGCTGCGCGACAGCCTGATTGCACTGCTCGGCATTCCGTTCGCGGCCGGCGGCGGCGTTATCGCGCTGTATCTGTCCGGGTTGGAATTCAGCGTCTCGGCCGCGATCGGCTTCATCTCCCTGCTCGGCGTGGCGGTGATGGACGGCATCCTCAACATCACATATTTCCGCGAGCTACGCGCTGGCGGCGTGAGCGTCGCCGACGCGGTGCGGCAGGCCTCCGAGCAACGGATGCGACCGATGCTGATGACGGCGCTGTCGGCCGGTGTCGGGCTGTTTCCGGCGGCGCTGTCGCACGACATCGGCAGCCAAGTGCAGCGGCCGCTCGCGACCGTTGTGGTCGGCGGCATGTTCATCGGTCCGCTGTTGCTGCTGGCGGTGGCGCCGGCGCTGCGCAAGCTCGCTTTTGCCCGCGAGGAGGCGGCGCGGACCAGCGCTAGTCCCCAGGCCGCGCCCCAGGGAGAGCCGTAATGCTGCGTTGGTTCGGCGCCCTGGGCACCTGCGTCTGTCTCGCCGGCTGTGCGGTCGGGCCGAATTTCGTGCAGCCGCCGTCCCCCGAGGTCGATCGCTACACGGTGGCTGCCTTGCCGGCGAAGTCGCCAGGCAAAGCCCAGCCGTTCGTCGTCGCGGAGGATGTGCCGACCCGCTGGTGGTCGGCGTTCCGCTCCGAGTCGCTCGACCGGCTCGTGCGCGCGACGGTGGTGCGCAATCCGACCCTGCAGGCGGCGGATGCTGCGATCAAGGTGGCACACTTCAATGCGCTGGCGCAGCGCGGACTGTTCTTTCCGCAAGTCAGCGCCAGCTATGGTCCATCGACGCAATTGTCGTCGAATAACGAAGCCTCCGATGCGCCGCAGCAGCGGCTGTCGCTACACACCGCGCAACTCAACATCGCCTACACGTTCGACGTCTGGGGCGGCAACGCGCGCGCGGTGGAGAGTCTTGATGCCGTCACCGAGCAGCAGCAGTTCCTGCTGGAGGCGACGCACCTGACGCTGACGGCCAATGTCGTCACCGCGGCGATCGGGGAAGCGTCGCTGCGCGGCCAGATCGCTGCCACCAAGAAGATCGTGGCGATCGAGCGCGACATCCTCGGCATCCTGAAGTCGCAGTTGGAGGCAGGGCAGGCGGCGCAGGTCGACGTCCTGACCCAGGAGGCGGCGCTCGCCCAGGTCGAGCAGACCTTGCCGCCGCTAGAGAAGCAGCTGGCGATTCAACGCGATCTGTTGACCGCCCTGGCCGGCAACTATTCGGCAGCCCAGGTCCCGGAGCGTTTCGAACTGGCGCGCCTCAGCCTGCCGCGCAACATTCCGGTTCTGGTGCCGAGCACGCTGGTGCGACGCCGGCCGGACGTGCGGGCTGCGGAGGCCAATCTGCATGCGGTAAGCGCGCAGGTCGGTGTGGCGGTGGCGGCGCGCCTGCCGAACATCAGCGTCGGCGCCAGCACGGCTGGCGCGAGCGCTACCAACTTTGCGCAACTGTTCGCGCCGGGCACCGGGTTCTATCTGCTGGCCGCCAATGCCACCCAGCCGATCATCGACGGCATGACCTTGCTGCACAAGCAGCGCGCCGCCGAGGCGGCACTGGAGCAGGCGGACGCGCAGTATCGCCAGGCCGTGATCTCGGCGCTGCAGAATGTCGCCGACGCGCTGCAGAGCCTGCAGCACGATGCAGCCCTGGTGCGCGCTGCCGCCAAATCGGAGGCCGCTGCAAAGGCCAGCCTCGACATCATCCGCAAGCAGCTTGCGCTCGGGCAGGTCAATCAGGTTGTGGTCCTGAACGCGCAGCAGACCTACCTCAATGCCTCGATCGCGCATGTTCAGGCCGAGGCGACGCGCCTGTCGGATGCGGCAGCGCTGTTCATGGCCATCGGCGGAAGCTGGCCGGCGGGATGTGGAACCGATTGGCGAAGCTGCGTGCTCGACGATCTGCCGGTCACGGCAGCTTTGCAGTAGGCCTGAAGGAGCAGGCGGGTTCCCGGGCTGCGACAGATCGATCCGCCGCGATTTTGTTATGTTATTGCGGATCGACACGGATGTGAGGCGCGTGTTATCCGCTTGCCTCGACCCGTGAGTGCCATCGTGACGCTGATCGCCCGCATTTTCCAGCATCGTCTGCTGCGCGTTTCGCGCCGGGCCGTCGCTATGGCCGTGCTGGCGGTCTATCTGCTTGCGGGCGCCGTGCACGGGCTGTGCGATCTCGACGTGACCACCGGTTCCGCCACTGCGATCGTCTCGCTGCCGTCGCACGGCGGTGACCATTCCGACAATGTGCTTGCGTCCGATCACCACTGCCACGGCTGCTTCTCGGTGTCGCTGCCGAGCCCGAGCGTCGTCGCGACCGCGGCCGAGCTCGCCACTGCGCCCATGCACTATGAAGACGCCGAACGCCGCAACGTTCAGCGTGGAATCGAACCTCCGCCACCAAAAGCCCTGATCTGAATATGACCGCTGGGCGGTACGCGCCCTCAATCCGTCGTTCGTCAGGTCTTCATCATGTTGTCTTCGATCGCCACGCGGCTCGCGTGCGCGGCCGTCTTGCTCGCCGGCTGTGTGCTGGCTGGAGAGGCCCGTGCGCAAACGCTGACTATGGGCAACGCGCTGCAGCGCGCCCTCAACGCCAGTCCGCGGCTCACCGCCGCCGAACGTGACGTCGGCATCGCGCGGGGCCAGCGCATTCAATCCGGCGCGCTGATCAATCCCGAGATCTCCTACGAGCAGGACAATTCATTCGGCTCAGGCGCGTATCGCGGCACGCGGTCGGCGGAGTCGACGCTGCAGATCAGCCAGATGTTCGAGCTGTGGGGCAAGCGCGACGCTCGCATCGCCGCCGGGCAGGCCGGTCTTGATGCCGCCTCCATTGGTCGCCAGGCGGTGCGGCTCGAGGTGCTGTCCGAGACCGCGATCGCTTTCGTTACGGTGCTCGGGCTGCAGCGGCGCATTCAGATCCTCGACGAGCAGATCGCCGCGATCGACGCGATCACGCCGCTGCTGCAACGCCGGGTCGAAGCCGGCGCATCGTCGGTGGCTGAGACCGGCCGAGCCGAGGTCGCTTCCGCGCTGGTGAAGGCGGATCGCGAACGCACCCGGTCGGCGCTCGCTACCGCCCGGCGGGAGCTTGCGATCCTGATGGGCGATACAGCGCCGAAATTCGCTGCGGTCTCCGGCCGGCTCGAAGCAATCGGCAAACCACCGGCATTTCAGTCCGTGATCGCGGCGATCGACGCCAATCCGCAGCTGGTGCGCTGGAAGGCGGTGTATGCGCAGCGCAACGCCGAGCTATTGCTGGCGCGCCTCAAGCCGTATCCGGACGTCACCGTGGCGGCCGGCTGGCGGCGCTACAACGAGACCGGCGACAACGCCGTCCGCTTATCGGTGTCGGTGCCGATCCCGCTGTTCGATCAGAACCAGGGCAACATCCTGTCGGCGCAGGAGAGCCTGTCCAAGACCGCGGCGGAGCGACAGGCCAATCGCAATACGCTGATCGTGATCGCGGGACGGGCCTACGACTCGCTGCAAGGCTCGCTGCGCGAGTTGGCAATCTTGCGCGACACCGCGATCCCGAAAGCCAGGGATGCCGCCACAGCGATCTCAGAAGGCTACGGCCAGGGGCGCTACTCGCTGCTCGAAGTGCTCGACGCGCAAGGCAGCGTCGCGCAGGCGCGGCTGCGCGAGCAGGAGGCGCAGCAGAATTTCCATGTCGCCGTCGCCACCATCGAGGGTCTGGTCGGCAATCCTTTCGCATTGGCGCGGGGAGGCGCGCGATGATGAAACCGTTGATGTTGATCTGTGGTGCCGCCGCGATGTTTGCGCTCGGTGCCGCCGTTTCCGCCTACGCGCCGATCGGATCGCGCGAGCCGGCCCAGCAGGCTGCGAAGGACACGAAGGGACACAATCACGCCGAGGGTGAGAAGGACCATGGTCATGAGGGCCACGGCGAGGAGGGCGCGGTCGAGATGAGCGACGCCAAGGTCGCGGCCTCGGGCATCGAAATCCGCACCGCCAAGGCGGAGACGCTGCACGAGTCGCTGGTGCTCAACGGCATCCTGCAGCCCAACCAGGAGACGCTGGTGCAGGTCACGCCGCGGTTTCCCGGCGTGGTTCGGGAGATCAAAAAGCGGATCGGCGACACGGTCGAGAAGGGTGAGCTGCTCGCCAAGATCGAAAGTAATCAGAGCCTCAGCGTCTACGAGATGCGCGCGCCGATCTCCGGCACCGTGATCGATCGCCAGATTTCGCTCGGCGAATACGCCTCCGAGCAGAAGCCGGCCTTCGTCGTCGCCGATGTCTCTACGGTGTGGGTCGACCTGTCGGTGTATCGGCGCGATCTGCCGCGGGTACGGATCGGCGACAAGATCCTGATCGACGTCGCGGACGGCGGCAAGCCGATCGAGGCCAGCCTGTCGTACATCTCGCCGGTCGGCAGCAGCGATACGCAGAGCGCGCTCGCCCGTGCCGTGGTGCCGAACGACGCGTTGCGCCTGCGGACCGGCCTGTTCGTCTCCGCGCGGCTGATCCTCTCGGCCAAGCCGGTGCCCCTCGCGGTGCGAGCCGCGGCGATCCAGACCGTCGAAAATCGCAGCGTGGTGTTTGTCCGTAACGGCGACAAATTCGAGGTGCGCGACGTCGAGCTCGGCGACCGCGATGCCGAGAATGTCGAGGTCGTGTTCGGCTTGCTCGATGGTGACCGCTACGCCGCCGCCAACAGCTTCGTGGTCAAGGCAGAGCTCGGCAAGGGATCGGCCTCCCATGAGCACTGATGTGATCGCCTCGGGTTGCGGAGGTCGCGCATGATCGACCGGGTTCTTGCATTCTCCGTTCGCCAGCGCTGGCTGGTGATGATCGGCGTGCTGATAATGGGCGCTTTCGGCGCCTGGAACTTCACGCGGCTGCCGATCGATGCGGTGCCTGAGATCACCAACGTCCAGGTTCAGATCAACACCAACGCGCCCGGCTATTCGCCGCTCGAGGTCGAGCAGCGAATCACCTTTCCGATCGAAACCGCGATGGGCGGGCTGCCGAACCTCGTCAATACGCGGTCGCTGTCACGCTACGGGCTGAGCCAGGTCACGGTGGTGTTCAAGGACGGCACCGACATCTACTTCGCCCGGCAACTCGTCAACGAGCGCGTGCAGCGCGCCAAGGACGTGCTTCCGACCGGAATCGAAATGGCGATGGGACCGGTCTCCACCGGCCTCGGCGAAATCTACATGTACACCGTCGAGGCGAAGCAGGGGGCGACGCGCGCCGACGGCAAGCCATTTACACCCAGCGACCTGCGCACCGCACAGGACTGGATCATCAAGCCGCAACTGCGCAACGTCCCCGGCGTCAACGAGGTCAACACCATCGGTGGCTTCGCCAAGCAGTTCCACGTGCTGCCCGATCCGGCGAAGCTGATGGCCTATCGCCTCAGTTTCCGCGACGTGATGACGTCGCTCGCCAGCAACAACGCCAATGTCGGCGCCGGCTATATCGAGAAGAACGGCGAACAGTATCTGGTGCGTACGCCGGGGCAGGTCAGTGATGTCGAGGAAATCCGGCAGATCGTGATCGGCTCGCGCAGCGGAGTGCCGGTGCGGATCATGGATGTCGCGGAGGTGAAGGAAGGCACCGACCTGCGCACCGGTGCCGCGACGCTGAACGGACAGGAGGTCGTGCTCGGCACCGCGATGCTGTTGATCGGCGACAACGGCCGCACCGTGGCACAGCGGGTCGCCGCGAAGCTGCAGCAGATCGAGAAGTCGCTGCCGGAAGGCATGTCGCTGCGCGCGGTGTACGACCGCACCCATCTGATCGACGCCACCATCGCGACGGTGGAGAAGAACCTCGTCGAGGGCGCGCTGCTGGTGATCGCGATCCTGTTCCTGATCCTCGGCAACTTCAAAGCGGCGTTTGCCACTGCGTTGGTGATCCCGCTGGCGATGCTGTTCACCATCACCGGGATGTTCGAGAACAAGGTCAGCGCCAATTTGATGAGTCTCGGCGCAATCGACTTCGGGATCATCATCGACGGCGCCGTGATCATCGTCGAGAATTGCCTGCGGCTGCTGGCCCACGAGCAGCAGCGGCAAGGCAGGCTGCTGACCCGTCAGGAACGGTTCGAGACCATCATCGCCGGCTCGCGCGAAGTGATCAAACCGAGTCTGTTCGGCACGCTGATCATCGCGGTGGTGTATCTGCCGGTGCTGACGCTGACCGGCGTCGAAGGCAAGATGTTCACGCCGATGGCGCTGACTGTGCTGATGGCGCTGCTCGGTGCCAGCCTGCTGTCGATGACGTTCGTGCCCGCCGCGGTGGCGCTGCTGGTCACAGGTAAAGTGTCCGAGAGAGAGAACTGGTTCATGCGGTTGGCGCACCGGGCGTATCTGCCGCTGCTCGATCTGGCGATCCGGTTTCGGCAGCTGATCGTCGTAGCGGCCGTGATGCTCGTGGTCGTGAGCGGCTACGTGGCAACACGGATGGGCGGCGAGTTCATCCCGAGCCTCGACGAAGGCGACGTCGCGATCCAGGCGATGCGAATTCCTGGGACCAGCCTGACCCAATCGCTCGAGATGCAGATCGCGCTGGAGAAGCGCATCCTGGCAATTCCTGAGGTGAAGGACGTGTTCGCCCGCACCGGCACGGCGGAGGTGGCAACCGATCCGATGCCGCCGTCGATTTCCGACGGCTATGTGATGCTGAAGCCGCGCGAGCAATGGCCGGATCCCAAGAAGCCCAAGGCTGAGGTCGTCGAGCAGATCGAACTGGCGGCTGAGCAGGTGGCGGGCAGCCTGTACGAGCTGTCGCAGCCGATCCAGTTGCGCTTCAACGAACTGATCTCGGGGGTGCGCAGCGATGTCGGCGTCAAGATCTTCGGCGACGACCTTGATGTGCTCACTCAGGTCGCCGGGCAAGTGCAGTCGGTGCTGCAGACCATCAAGGGGGCGGCCGACGTGAAGAGCGAGCAGGTTGCCGGGCTGCCGGTGCTGACGGTGAAGCTCGACCGCAAGGCGCTGGCGCGGTTCGGCATCAGTGTGGCCGAGGTGCAGAATTTGGTTGAGATCGCCGTCGGCGGCAAATCGGCCGGGTTGGTGTTTGAAGGCGATCGCCGCTTCGACCTCGTCGTCCGGCTGCCGGATCAGATCCGTACCGATATCGAGGCGATCAAGGCGCTGCCGATCCCGCTGCCGCCAGCCGACGGGCAGGCGAAAGTCACGCCGGCTGCGTTCGCCGTCTCGCCGCTGTCCCAGATGCGTTACGCACCGCTGTCCGAGCTTGCCGAGATCGTGGTGGCACCGGGGCCGAACCAGATCAGCCGTGAAGACGGCAAGCGCCGCATCGTGGTCTCGGCCAACGTCCGCGGCCGCGACCTCGGCTCGTTCGTCGGCGAGGCGCAGCAGCTGATCGCCGACAAGGTCAAGCTGCCGGCGGGGTACTGGATCGGCTGGGGCGGGCAGTTCGAGCAACTCGTGTCGGCGACCCAGCGCCTGACCATCGTGGTGCCGATCGCGCTTCTACTGATCTTCCTGTTGCTGTTCATCAGCCTCGGCTCGGCGGCCGACGCACTGCTGGTGTTCAGCGGCGTGCCGCTGGCATTGACCGGAGGGATCTTCGCGCTGCTGCTGCGAGACATTCCACTGTCGATCAGCGCCGGCATCGGCTTCATCGCGCTGTCCGGAGTCGCGGTGCTGAACGGCCTCGTCATCATCACCTTCATTGAGCGACTGCGTGGCGAAGGCCGCCGGATCGTCGAGGCGGTGCGCGAGGGCGCGCTGACGCGGCTACGTCCGGTGCTGATGACCGCGCTGGTCGCTTCGCTCGGCTTCGTGCCGATGGCGCTTGCCACCGGTGCCGGCGCCGAGGTGCAGCGGCCACTGGCGACCGTGGTGATCGGCGGCATCGTATCGTCGACCATCCTGACGCTGCTGGTGCTGCCTGCGCTCTACATCCTGTTCCGCCGCGAAACGGTAACTGCGAGTGCCGATGCGGATCCTGTCCCTAACGCTTGAGGAGCTCATCGATGAAGAAGATGCTGATCGTCGCAGCCGCGTTGTTGTTCGCCGCGCCGGCGTGGGCGCAACACGACCACCACAAAGGGCCGAACGGCGGGCCGGTCGAAGATGTTGCCGGGGTGCATGTCGAGATGGTCGCCTCGGGCAAGACCGTGACGTTCAACGTCTTCGACGAGACGAATAAGCCGCTGCCGACCGATGGCTTCTCCGGCGCCGCCTTGCTGATCTCCGGAAGCGAGCGCGAGACGCTGTCGCTCACTGCAGCCGGCACGGCTCTGAAGGCCGAGTCCAAATCGGAGATCGCCAAAGGCGCCTCGGTCAGCCTCACGTTGAAGACCGCGGACGGCAAGACCGGGCAGGCGAAGTTCAAGCCTTGAGGCAATGCGGGTGTGCGTCAGCGCGTTGGTCGGAATGCGGGCCGCGCTGTGGCGCGCCAACTATCCCAGCGCGGCTTCACAATCGGGGACCTGGAGCGCCTTGCGAATGCTGACGCGCCAAGTTGCCGGCCCGCTCTCGAGATAGTCCCAACAGAAACTCCCGGGCCGCTTCACGTCAAACAGATAGCGGAGCGGCCGCGGGTCGTGATCGCTGACCAGCTCCAGCCCTCGCTCGGGCGTGAGCTGGTCGAACAGGCTGAACACGATCGGGTGGCGTAGCGGCCGGGGAAACAGCCGGACGTCGATGACGGTGGTGATTTGATCTGTCATGCATACAGCATCGCCGCGACGCCGACCGCGATCGTTGTTGGGGCGCAAACAAAAGCGGCGATGTGACGTGCTCTCAAGATCGCTGCGAGTTGGCGAACGCCCGTAGCCGCGCGAGCCGGGCGATCGACGAAGCGGCGAGGCTCTGCGCCAGTTCCAAGCCCGCCTGGTCGGTGGCGCGGTCGGATTCGTCCAGATAAATCGAGGTCAGTTGCTCAGCATAGCGCACTACGCGTCGCGGCACGTCTGCCGTTGTCTCACTGTCGGATTTCCCCGGCAGCTCGGCGCTGAGAGCCGCAAGGTCGGCTGAAGCAAGGCCATTCGATGACAACAGCCGCTCTTGGTCCGTTGGCGGAAGAGTTTGCGACCAGCGCACGATCTCTTTCAGCAGCAGGCTTTCCATCAGTGCGGCCGAGGACATTTCCCCCGTCATCAGCTCTCCTGCGTCCTCGCCTTTGCGCGATTGTTCGGCTCGCCACGCCAACCGGCGCTCGCGCCGCAGCAGGTCGGAGTCGACCAACGCTTCTCGCGCCATTGTCTCCGCTGCGATTCGAAGCTCGGGCGCTGCGGCATGCGCGGCAACGTAGGTCCAGAACACGAAAGCTCGCTGCCGGTGCCGAACGGCGATCGCCCACGCTTGGTACGGCGTGGACAGTGACGAGTCGGCCAGTTCAACGAGTTCCGATTTTGGAACCAGGTCATCAACGGGGCCGATCGCGGGTGCGGCATCGGCTTCCTTGCGGGGAAGAGTCGAGCGACGTAGCTTGATCTCGGCGATCCGATCCTGTTCGCGCTCGCGCAGTGTCTCGAACACACAGCGCACAGGTTCGACACTGTGATCGCTGTCATCTGTCAGCGACGCCGCCATCTGATCATAAGTCGAGGCGGCGCGTTCGGCCTGCGCCAGAGCGATGGCGTAGAGCTCGGCGAGAGTCTTCACCGCGTGCGTCGGTGTTGATGTCAAGAGCGGAGTGTTACGCATGGTCGTCTCTGGTTGAGCAGTTTAGGCATTATGTGCCGAATTTGCGCTGGCGCAAATCGGTGTCTTTGTCGGCTGCTATCGAAAGTCGACCACGCGATCCAGAACAACGGCGTTCTGTTCACTACTTGGAACCGGACCGTTGAGAAGATTGCGCCCAATCCTTGCCCTGTTTTTGTTTGTGCTCGCTTTGGCGAGCAGCGTGACGGCTGCTGATGCCGCGAGCCATCTGGGCGATTATCTCAGCCGTGCGACACCTTCCGAACTCGTGCCGGGCGCAGACCGCTTCGGTCCGATGCAGGGCGATCCTGCGCTCGCACCGGCGTATCAAGGCGATCGATTGCTGGGGTTCGCCTATCTGAATTCGGACTTTGTTAACGCCACCGGCTATTCCGGCAAGCCGATCCAGATGCTGATCGGCATCGATCCGAACGGCGTGATCACAGGCCTGAAGCTGGTCGATCACAAAGAGCCGATCGTTTTGGTCGGCATTCCGGAAGCCAAGATCCTCGCCGCCGTCAACAAGCTGATCGGTGCCGATCTGGCGACGGTGGCGCGCGGCAAGGCTGCGGCGCCGCAAGTCGATATCGTCAGTGGCGCCACCGTCACCGTGCTGGTGATCGGCGACAGTATCGTACGCTCGGCGACCAAGTTGATTAAGAGCGGCCGGATCGGCGGCGGGCAGGGCGACGTCGCGCAGGCGCCTCCGGTCAACAAGACGGTCGATCTCACCAAGAGCGAGGTACGCGATTGGGAGAGCCTGGTCGGCGACGGTTCGGTGCGCCGGCTGCTGCTGACCAATGCGGACGTCGATCAGGCGTTCGAGAAGTCCGGCAACCGCGAAGCGGCGGCTCGTCCCGAGCCCGGCGAGCCGACCGACATGTTCATCGAGCTTTACGTCGCCGATGTCGGCGTGCCGACGATCGGACGCAGCTTGCTCGGCGATGAGGGCTATCAGCGGCTGAAAGCGCGGTTGCAGCCGGGGCAGCAGGCTCTGGTGATCGCCGGCCACGGAACCTATTCGTTCAAGGGCTCCGGCTACGTGCGTGGCGGCATCTTCGATCGCATCGAGCTGATCCAGGACGGCAACAGCATCCGTTTCCGCGACCGCGACCACACCCGGCTTGGAGACCTTGCGGCCGAGGGCGCGCCGGATTTCCCGGAGATCGGGCTGTTCCTGGTGCCGACCGAGTTCGGCTTCGATCCGACCGAGCCGTGGTCGCTGCAGCTTCTGGTGCAGCGCGTGATCGGCGCGCGCGACAAGGCGTTCCTGACCTTCGACCTCGGCTACACGCTTCCCGAAATCTATATCAAGCGCGAGCAGCGCGCCGTGACGGTGAGCGACACGCCGGCGCCGGCAGCTTCTGCGCGGAGTGCTGCAGCCACGCCCGCTTCGCCGTCGGCGGCCGCCGCAGATGAGGCGCAGGACGAGCCGTTGTGGATGCGGATCTGGCGGGGCGATCTGGTTCGGATCGGCATTCTTGCCGTCGCGCTGGGCACGCTGACGCTGATCTTCTTCTTCCAGAACCAGTTGGTCCGGCGGCCGACGGTCTATGTCTGGGTGCGCCGCGCGTATCTCACCTTCATCCTGGTCTGGCTCGGCTGGTACGCCAACGCGCAGCTCTCGGTCGTCAACGTCCTGACCTTCACGAATTCGCTGATCACCGGGTTCAGCTGGGATTACTTCCTGTCGGCGCCGTTGATCTTTGTGTTGTGGGCGTCGGTGGCTGCAGCCCTGCTGTTCTGGGGGCGGGGGCCGTTCTGCGGCTGGCTGTGCCCCTTCGGAGCGCTGCAGGAGCTGCTCAACAATATCGCCAAGGCGCTGAAGGTCCCGCAGTTCAACGTGCCGTGGGGGCTGCACGAGCGGCTGTGGCCGATCAAGTACATCGTGTTCCTCGGGCTGTTCGGCCTGTCGATCTATTCCACCGCGGCCGCCGAGCACTTCGCCGAAATCGAGCCGTTCAAGACCTCGATCATTCTCAAGTTCGCGCGGGAATGGCCGTTCGTGGCTTACGCGGCGACGCTGCTCGCAGCCGGCCTGTTCGTCGAACGGTTCTTCTGCCGCTATCTGTGCCCGCTTGGC
Source organism: Rhodopseudomonas sp. P1 (assembly GCF_039642825.1). Classification (NCBI taxonomy): domain Bacteria; kingdom Pseudomonadati; phylum Pseudomonadota; class Alphaproteobacteria; order Hyphomicrobiales; family Nitrobacteraceae; genus Rhodopseudomonas; species Rhodopseudomonas sp. P1. The sequence continues at coordinate 2,282,408 of NZ_CP088006.1, forward strand.
GCGGCGCTGGCGATCCCGGGCCGTATCCGGATGTTTGAATGGCTGCGCCGCTGGCCGGAATGCGGCTCGCCGTGCCAGCGCTGCGCCAAGGAATGCCCGGTGCAGGCGATCCACCCGGAAGGGCACATCAACGTCAACGAGTGCATTTACTGCATGCACTGCCAGGAACTGTACTTCGACGACCACCGCTGCCCGCACATGATTCAGCTGCGGCTGAAGCGGGAGAAGCGTGAGGCGCTATCGTCGACATCGATGCGCGGCGGCAAAGGCCCCGCGACCGTGATCCTCGCCGGGGGCAAGCCGCTTGCCGCCCAGCCGGCGGGCGCCACTCAACCACCTCCAGCACAGTAAAACCCCAAGGAGAGCACTATGGGCGACCAGGATCACGGACACGGCCTTAGCCGACGAACGCTACTCGGAAGCAGTGCCGTCGCGGCCGGCGTCGGCATCGTCGGCGGTGCGACGCTCGGCACCGGCGGCACGCTGATCGCGACCGCGGAAGCGCAGACCAAGCCGAGCAGCCCGGCGCGTCCTGCAATTCAGAAGAGCGAAGTCCATCCGGGCGAGCTCGACGAGTACTACGTGTTCTTCTCCAGCGGCCAGTCGGGCGAACTGCGGATCGTGGGCTTGCCGTCGATGCGCGAGCTGATGCGCGTGCCGGTGTTCAATCGCTGCAGCGCCACCGGCTGGGGCCAGACCAACGAAAGCCTCAAGGTGCTGACCGAGGGCCTGCTGCCCGAGAGCCGCGAATTCCTGAAGAGCCGCGGCGGCACTTATGTCAACGGCGACCTGCATCACCCGCATTTATCGTTCACCGAAGGCACCTATGACGGCCGCTACGCCTTCATGAATGACAAGGCCAACACCCGCGTCGCGCGTGTCCGTCTCGACGTGATGAAGTGCGACAAGATCATCCAGCTGCCGAACCAGCACACCGTGCACGGCCTGCGCGTGCAGAAATATCCGCGCACCGGCTACGTATTCTGCAACGGCGAGGACCGCGTGCCGTTGCCGAACGACGGTCACAACCTGACGAAGACCAAGGACTATCACGCGATCTTCACCGCGGTCGACGGCGACACCATGAAGGTGGCCTGGCAGGTGATGGTCGACGGCAACCTCGACAACGTCGATGCCGACTACCAGGGCAAGTATGCCTTCGCCACCTGCTACAACTCGGAGGAGGGCGTCACCGCCGCAGAGATGACCGCCAACGACCAGGATTGGGTGGTAATCTTCAATCTGAAGCGGATCGAAGAGGCGGTGAAGAAGGGCGACTTCAAGGAAATGGGCGGCGTGCCTGTGATCGACGGCCGCCATGGCTCGCCCTACACCCGCTACGTCCCGGTGCCGAACGGCCCGCACGGCATGAACACTGCGCCGGACGGCATCCACATCGTCGCCAACGGCAAGCTGTCGCCGACCGTGACGGTGATGGACGTGCGGCTGTTCGACCAGCTGTTCGACGACAAGATCAAGCCGCGCGACGTCGTCGTCGCCGAGCCGGAACTCGGCCTCGGCCCGCTGCACACCGCCTATGACGGCAAGGGCAACGGCTACACCACGCTGTTCATCGACAGTCAGATCTGTAAGTGGAACATCGATTTGGCCAAGCGCGCCTACAAGGGCGAGAAGGTCAATCCGATCATCGACAAGCTCGATGTGCACTATCAGCCGGGCCACAACCACTCGTCGATGGGCCAGACCAAGGAAGCCGACGGAAAGTGGCTGATCTCGCTGAATAAGTTCTCCAAGGACCGGTTCCTCAATGTCGGCCCGCTGAAGCCGGAGAACGATCAGCTGATCGACATTTCCGGGGAGAAGATGAAGCTGGTGCACGACGGCCCGAGCTTCGCCGAGCCGCATGATGCGACGATCGTGCATCGCTCAAAGATCAATCCGATCTCGGTCTGGGATCGGGCGGATCCGATGTTCGCCGACGCCGTTAAGCAGGCCAAGGCCGACGGCGTGAAGCTGGAGGAAGACTCCAAGGTGGTCCGCGACGGCGACAAGGTGCGGGTCTACATCGTCGCCACCGCGCCGAATTTCGGCCTCACCGAGTTCGACGTGAAGCAGGGCGATCACGTCACCGTCTATGTCACCAACATCGACACGATCGAAGACCTCACCCACGGCTTCTCGATCGTCAACTACGGCATCCAGATGGAAGTCGCGCCGCATGCCACCGCGTCGGTATCCTTCACCGCCGATCGTCCCGGCGTGTACTGGTACTATTGCTCCTGGTTCTGTCACGCCATGCACATGGAGATGAAGGGGCGGATGCTGGTCGAGCCGAGGAACGTCTGAGAATGGCAATGACGGTGCGATCGATGATCATGGTTGTGGCGGCGCTGTTCAGCGTGGCTGCAACCGGCGCGGCTTCGGCCGCGCGGATCGAGGTCGTGCCGTCGTCGGACCTGCAGGCGGTGCTGAACGGCGCCAGCGACGGCGACACCGTCGCGCTGGCGCCGGGGGACTATCGCGGACCGATCAGGATCGAGCGCAAGCTCGAACTGATCGGTCAGCCCGGCGCTGCCGTGCTCGGGCATGGGCAGGGCAGCGTGATCACCGTGTTGGCTCCAGACGTCACGGTGCGGGGCCTGTCGGTGCGCGGCTCCGGCCGCGACCCGCAGGCGATGGATTCGGGGATTTTTCTGACGCAGACTGCCGAGCGGGCACTCATCGAAGGCAACCGCCTCGAGGATAATCTGTTCGGCATCAACGTCCATGGCGCCCGAGGATCACGGGTCGCCCATAACACCATCGACGGCCTGCGCGGCCTCCGCCTCAACGATGCCGGCAACGGCGTGCGGGTATGGAATGCGCCGGATGTCGTCGTCGACGGCAACACCATCCGCTACGGTCGCGACGGCATCTTTTCGGTGACGAGCACCAAGGACCGCTTCATCAACAATCGGTTCGAGAAGGTGCGGTTCGCGGTGCACTACATGTACACCAACGACAGCGAAATCAGCGGCAACGTCTCGGTCGGCAATCATGGCGGCTATGCCATCATGTATTCCAACCGGCTGACGATCCTCGGCAACGTCTCGGAGCGAGATCGCGATTTCGGCCTGCTGCTCAACTACGCTAATTTCTCGCGGATCGAGCGCAATCGCGTGGTCGGCGGGCCGTTGTCCGGGATCAGTGCTGATTTCGAAGGCGCAGATGCCGACAAGGGCATGATGCCGGCCGAGCACGGCGCCGCGAATACGCAGTTCGGCCCGACCAAATGCGTGTTCATCTACAACGCCAACAAGAACCGGTTTCGCGACAACTGGTTCGAGAGTTGTGACATCGGCGTGCACTTCACCGCCGGTTCGGAAGGCAATGAGATCGTGGGTAATGCGTTCATCGGCAACCGCAATCAAGTCAAGTACGTCGGAACCCGCGACCTCGACTGGTCGAAGGATGGCCGCGGCAATTATTGGAGCGACAATCCGGCGTTCGACCTCAACAACGATGGCATTGCCGACGCCGCATATCGGCCGAACGATCTGGTCGACCGCGTGCTATGGACCGCGCCGGCAGCCAAGGTGCTGATCAACAGCCCGGCGGTGCAGGTGCTGCGTTGGGCGCAGAGCCAGTTTCCGGCGCTGTATCCCGGCGGGGTGGTCGATACCCATCCGCTGATCGCGCCGCCGGCGCGGCCGACGCCGGGAGTGGGGCCATGACTGCGACCGTCGCCATCGAGCACGTCGAGAAGCGTTATCGCGCGGTGAGGGCGCTGCGCGACGTGTCGTTCGCGCTCGAGCCCGGGCGGCTCAGCGCGTTGGTTGGCCATAACGGCGCCGGCAAGACCACGCTGATCAAGCTGATGCTCGGCTTGATCCGCCCCGACGGCGGATCGATCCGCGTGCTCGGTGAGAACCCGGCGGCCGGCGAGTTCGCCGGTCGTCGCAGCCTTGGTTTCCTGCCGGAAAACGTCGCCTTCAATGCCGCGCTGACAGGGCGGGAAACCCTGGCGTTCTACGCGCGGCTGAAGGGGAGCGACGCCAAGCAAGGCGCCGCGCTGCTGGAGCGGGTCGGCCTCGGCGAGGCATCACGGCGCCTGGTGGGACGTATTCGAAGGGCATGCGACAACGGCTCGGGCTGGCGCAGGCACTGCTCGGCCGGCCGCGCGTGTTGCTGCTCGACGAGCCGACCACGGGTCTCGATCCGGCGCTGCGGCTGACATTCTACGAAATCCTCGACGAGTTGCGGCGCGATGGCGCCACCGTGCTGATCTCCTCGCATGCGCTCGACGAACTCGAAGGCCGCGCCGAGCAGGTTCTGATCATGAATCGCGGCATCCTGGTCGCCGACGGCACGCTCGCCGAGCTGCGAGCGCTCGCGGGGCTGCCGATCCGACTGACGCTGAAGCTGGCTGATCCGGCTGCGCGTCCGGCATGGCTGCCGAACGATGCTGTCGTCGCGCATGACCGCTGTGAGATCGGCGTAGCCGATCACGCCGGCAAAATGAGACTGCTGCGCCAGGCGGCACGCGATCCAGCCGTCGCTGACATCGGTGTCGCCGAGCCTACGCTCGATGAACTATACGCCCATTTCCTTCGGCAGCAGGAGCGGGCGGCATGAAGGCTATTGGTGTCATAGCCCTGAAGGAAATTCAGGAAGGCCTGCGCAATCGCTGGGTATTCGCGGCGACGCTGCTGCTCGCCGGGCTATCGCTGTCGCTGACGCTGCTCGGCAGCGCTCCGACCGGCCATGTCGGCGCCGCGGCGCTCGATGTGGTGATCGTCAGCCTGTCGAGCCTGACGATCTTTCTGTTGCCGCTGATCGCGCTGTTGATCTCGCACGATGCCATCGTCGGCGAGATGGAGCGCGGCACCATGATCTTGCTGCTGAGCTATCCGATCGCTCGGACCCACGTCATTCTCGGTAAGTTTCTCGGCCACGTCACCATCCTGAGCTTCGCGACGCTGGTCGGCTACGGTGTCTCGGCGCTCGCGCTGGTGATCAGCGGGACCCCGGTGTCGCCGCAGAGCTGGGCTTCTTTTGCAGCGATGCTCGGAACTTCGGTGCTGCTCGGCGCGGTATTTGTCGCGCTCGGCTACGCGGCCTCGAGCCTGGTGCGGCAGCGCGGCACGGCAGCCGGCATTGCGGTGGGCATCTGGCTGTTACTCGTGCTGGTGTTCGACATGGCGCTGCTCGGCCTGCTGGTGGTCGATCAGGGCCGGCTGATCTCGGCAGGCGTGCTCAACGTGCTGCTGTTCTTCAATCCGACCGATCTGTACCGGCTGAGCAATCTGACCGGCACCAATGTCAGCCAGTTCGCCGGCATGGCGGGGCTTGCCGGCACGGTTCAACCCAGTTTCGGCGGCTTGCTGGCCGGAATGGCGGCGTGGATCGCGCTGCCGCTCGGCCTTGCGATCGCCGTGTTTGCTCGGAGGGAGCTATGAGGATTTCAGGTCATATCGTCGTGCTCGCGGCCGCGCTGCTACTCGCTGGCTGCAACGACAAGTCGGGCTCCGCCGTGATGCCGCCGCCGGTGGCGCTGAACGCCGACGCGATGGGCGTGTTCTGCGGCATGAACCTCGTCGAGCATCCGGGTCCCAAGGGACAGATTCTCACTGCAGGCCGGATCGACCCGTACTGGTTCTCCTCGGCGCGGGATGCGGTCGCCTTCACGTTGATGCCGGATCAGCCTCGCGACATCCGCGCGATCTACGTCTCGGATATGGGCCGGGCGCCGAACTGGGATCAGCCCGGTGAAACGAACTGGGTCGATGCCAAGAAGGCATTCTTCGTGATCGAGAGTCGCAAGCGTGGCGGGATGGGGGCGGCCGAGACCGTGCCGTTCGGCGATCGCGCGGCCGCCGACGCGTTCGTTGCGGCGAATGGCGGGCGCGTCGTGACGTTCGATGCCATTCCCAGCAACTACGTGCTCGGCAGCGATACGCCGTCGGCGAGCGATCATCATGGCGCCGCCGAAACGCGGATGAACTAGCGAGAATCACCATGTCGCAGTCAGCACTCACTCGGCGGCGTTTCGTCACCATCGCGGCCAGCGCCTTCGGAATGGTGATGCTGGGACGGGCGGTGCCGTCGCATACCAGCGAGCCGGTGCGCTGGCGGGGTTCCGCGCTTGGCGCCCAGGTGTCGATCGAAATCCATCACCCGGATCGCGCCGCCGCGGCGAAGCTGGTGGAGGCGAGCGCGCGTGAAGTGCGCCGGCTCGAACAGGTGTTCAGCCTATATCGCCCGGACTCGGCGATCTGCGCGCTGAATCGATCCGGGGTACTGATCGCGCCGGACCCGGACATGGTGGCGCTGCTGCGGACGACACTCCGTCTGTCCGAACAGACCGGCGGCGCTTTCGATCCCACGGTGCAGCCATTGTGGGAGCTGTATCAACGTCACTTCGAGCGGGCAGGGGCCGATCCGGCCGGCCCGGCCACGGCTGATGTCGCAGGCGCGCTGGCCAAGGTCGGTTATCGCGACGTCCTGGTTTCGGCCGACCGCATTGCGCTGAAACGACCGGGCGCCGCCATCACGCTGAATGGTATCGTCCAGGGCTTCGCCACCGATCGCGTGGTCGATCTGCTGCGCAACGGCGGCATGACTACCACGCTGGTAGACATCGGCGAGATTCGGGCGATCGGCGCAAAGCCGGACGGGGCGCCGTGGCGGGTCGGCTTGGCCGATCCGGAGAAGACCGGCGTCGAGCTTGGCGCCGTCGAGTTGGAGGACCGGGCCGTGGCAACGTCGTCCGGCGCAGGCTTCCGCTTCGATCCGGCGGGGCAGTTCACCCATCTGTTCGATCCATCGACGGGACGCAGTCCGTCGATGTACCGTTCTGTCAGCGTGGTCGCGCCAACCGCGACGGAGGCCGATGCGCTGTCGACCGCCTTCAGCATGCTCGACCGCAGCCGTATCGCCGCGATCCTTCGCGCGCGGGCGGGCGTCGAGGTGTTGCTGGCGGATGCAAAGGGGAGCGTGCAGTGGCTCCGCGCCTAAGGAAGTTCGTGCTGCTCTGACGCTGCGGTGATGTCGTGATGCTGGATTGGCCGACCGTGTTTCGTATCATCCATGTGCTCGGAGTGGTGCATTGGATCGGCGGACTGCTGTTCGTCACCTTCGTGATCCTGCCGAGCCTTCTGGACATGGAAGCGACAAAGCGGCTGCCGTTGTTCGATGCGCTGGAGCGGCGCTTTGCCGCCCAGGCGCGAATCTCGACGCTGCTGGTCGGGATCTCCGGTTTCTACATGGTGTACGCCTATGATCGCTGGGCCCAGCTCGCCGATCCGCAATTCTGGTGGCTCGGCGCGATGCTCGGGCTGTGGGCGATCTTCATCGTGATGCTGTTTATCGCCGAGCCGCTGTTTCTGCACGCGTGGTTCGACGCGCGCGCGCGCCGTGATCCGGACCGCGCATTCCGGGTGGCGCTCCGCGGCCATCGGGTGCTGAGCACGATTTCGCTGATCACCGTGCTCGGCGCGGTCGGCGGTGCGCACGGGCTGTTCTGACCCGCCATTCGCGATTGAGCTTGCGACAGAACAACGATGGCCGGGGCCGCTCGGTTAGCGTCGGCTGAGCCATGGAGTGAGCCGCGATGAGCCGCAGCAAAGACCAAGCCGAACGTGGACGCCGCTGGTATGTCGGCGACCGGGTGCACCTCGACGTCCGCGGATTGCCGTGTCCCGAACCGCTGGTCGCCGTGCTGCGCCTGATCGATGGCGGGGACGCCGGTGACGGCCTCACGGCGCTGGTCAGCCAGGAGCCGCTGCTGCTGTATCCTGAGCTGGACGCGCGCGGCTGGTCTCATCGCCTGGTGACGCCGGCCGGCGACACGCTGCTGCGTGACGGCGAGGTGGTGCTCGAGATCCAGCGAGGCTCGGCATGATCGGCGCCAGCGGATTTCTCGGCACGGCCAAGAGCCGGCTGCTGCCGGCTTCGGTGCCGTTCCGGTTCTTCGTCGCCGCGGCGGTGTGCCACGTTCTGCTGTGGGGTGCCGTCCTGTTCGCGGCGAATGACTTCCCGCGGTTTCGCGGCGGCGCCGGCCCGTCGCTGTCCGCGGTGCATCTGCTGACGCTCGGCGTGCTGACATTCACCGCGGTCGGCGCCGCCGTGCAGCTCCTTCCCGTGGCGACCACCAAGCCGCTGGCGGCGGTCTGGCCGATCCGGCTGGCATCCTGGTTGCTGATCCCCGGCGCCATGGTGCTGATTGCCGGCATGGCGATTGTCGACAGCGCCTGGATGATCGGCGGGGCTGCGGCGTCGACGTTCGGGCTGTTGCTGTTCGCCATGCTGCTCGCCGACAATCTGCGCCGCGCCGGCAGCATGCCGGTGGTGCGCGCCTATGGCTGGGCGGCGTTTGGGTCGTTGATCGTGCTCGTGGCGCTTGGGCTTGCGCTGTCGCTCGATGACCGGTTTGGATTTCTGATCGATCACGCCGCCGCAGCCCGCGCTCACATGATCCTCGGCGGTTTCGGTTTCATGGGCATGCTGGCGCTCGGCTTCAGCCATGTGCTGATCCCGATGTTCGCGCTGTCGAATGCACCGGATCAGCGGACGGCGTGGCTCGGTTTCGGCGCCACCGCTGCCGCAGTGGCGCTCGGCACGATCGGGGCGCTCCGCGATGTCCTTGCACTGCAGACCGCGGCCTGCGTGGTCGGTGCGGTTGCGGTCGGCTTGCATCTCGGCCTGATGCGTGCCGCGCTCGCCGGCGGCATGCGCAAGCGTCTCGGCCTGTCGTTCGTACTGATCCGTTTCTCCTGGGTGATGTTGGCGCTGACGCCGCTCGCTGCGCTCGCTGCGTTACAGGGCTGGGCTGGTGTCGGCGGGCCGACGTTGTTCGGCCTGGTGGCGCTCGGCGGCTGGCTGATGACGTTCCTGCTCGGTGTGCTGCAGCGGATCGTGCCGTTTCTGGCCTCAATGCATGTCAGCCGCGCCAGCGGCGGGCCGCCGCTGCTGACGGATCTCGGTGTTGCCGCTCCGCTCAAGATGCACGCCGTCTGCCATCTGATTGCGATCGCCGCGTTGGCGTTGGCGATCGTGTTCGACATTCCGCAGCTCGCTGCCGGCGCTGCGATAGTCGGCGCCGCCGGAGCGCTGGCCTTCGCTGCTTACATCGGCAGCGTCCTGCCGTCGCTGATGTCCGGCCGCACCCGCAACTGAGGTCATTAAGGAGACTGCCATGTTCGCCAACCGCATCAGCCAGACCCTGCACGACGAACATCGCGCCACCATCGCGCTGATGGAACGACTGGAGACAGCGATTTCGCGTCGGCAGCCGATCAGCATCGCCGAGTCCGCGGGCGCGCGGCTGCTCGCCGATCTCGCTGCCGCGATCGAAGCCGACACGCTGCGCCATTTCGACTTCGAAGAAACCCAGCTGTTCACGATGTTCGACTCGGTCGGCGACCAGCTGATCGGCGATCACCTGACCGAGGAGCATAGCTTCATGCGGCCGCTCGGCGAGAAGCTGATCGCACTGGCGCGGGCCGCTCAGACTGGCGGCTTCGACGCCGACAGCTGGCGCGAGTTCAGCCGTTCCGGCGCCGAGCTGGTGCAGCGCATGGTGGTGCATGTCCAGAAGGAAGAGATGGCGCTGCTGCCGCTGCTCGATCAGACCATGGACGACGCCACCGAAGCTCGTCTCTACGATGCTTATGTCCGCGCCTCGCAAGGAGCGGAAGCGACATGACCGCATCGCCCGCCGCGCCCGGCGGCTTCCGCCGCTTGATCGGCATTCGCGGCCGGCTGGTGCTGATCGCGCTGGTCGCGGCGGTGCCGATGCTGATCCTGGCGTTGGTGATCGTGGCCCAGCTCACCGACAGCAAGCGACAGGTTAAGAACGAGGCGCTGCTGTATTCGGGGCGGCTGTTGCTGGAAAGCGTCGACAAGGAGATCAGCCGCTACGTCTATGCGGCGGAAACGCTGACGGCCTCGCCGGGGCTACTCGCGGATGATTTATCCGGTTTTCGCAGTGAGGCGGCCCGCACGCTGGCGGCATTGCCGTTGGCCAAGATCCAAGTCGCCGATCGCAACGGCCGTATCCTGCTCGACAGCACGACGGCGGACAGCGATCCGCAGCCATTGGCCGATGCCGATGTTCTTGCGGCTGGGCAGCGCGCGGTAGCGACGGCGACGCCGCAGATCGGGTATCTGGCCCGGACCCTCGACGGCGAGACGGTGATCGGGATCACCATGCCGGTGCGACGCGATAAGATGGTCGTTCGTCAACTCATCATCGAGATCGAGCCCCGGCAGATCCGTGCGCTGCTCGATGCCCAGCATCTGCCGGAAGGTTGGGAAGCCGCGATCGCAGATCGCAACGGCCACCTGGTGGCGCGCTCATTGCCGGGCGAATGGGCCGGGCGGGCGATTTCACCGAGTTGGCGCGGCCTGTTGGGGCGCGAGGGGCTGCAGGAATTCTCGACGCCCGAGGGCGTGCTGAAAGTCTCGTCGGCATTCCGCTCGCAGCTCACCGGCTGGACCATCGCGGTGGGGCAGCCCAAGGAGATCTTCGAAGCGCCGATCCTGCAGACGTTTCAGCTCGCGCTCGCCGCGGGCTTGATCGTGATCGTGATCTCCTGCGGATTGGCGGCCTGGATCGCCCGCAGCGTGACGTCGCCGATCCGCTCGCTGGCCGCCAGCGCGACCGCGCTCGAATGCGCCGAGCGGATAACGATGCGCCGATCCGGCATCCCTGAGTTCGACCGCGCCTTCCGCGCGTTCGACGAGGCGGCGCGGCTGGTGATCGCGCATCAGCGCGCGCTGCACGACAGCGAGGAGCGGATCAGCGTCGCCCAGGACGCCGCCCATGCGGGGATCTGGGAATGGCGCATGGAGGACAACCGTCAGATCTGGACCGATCCGCTGTTCAGGCTGTACGGGCTGCGGCCGAAGGCCCGCCGTCCGTCGTTCGATACCTGGATCTCGGTGATCGACCCGGCCGATCGCACGCGGGCGTTCGAAGCCGTCGAGCAGGCGGTCGCCGCCGGTCGCGAATTCGAAGTTCAGTGGCGCGTGGAATCTGGCGCGGGCGCTGAGCCGCGCTGGCTGCTGTCGCGCGGCCGGCCGTTGCGCGGGCCGGACGGTGAGGTCGAGCGCTACGTCGGCATCGTCATCGACATCACCGAGCGCAAGCACATGGAGGAGGCGGTCCGGGAAGGCGAGGTGCGACTGCTGCACGCCGCCCGGCTGTCGGAGATCGGCCGGATGGCTGCGGCTTTGGCGCACGAAGTCAACCAGCCGCTCGCGGCGGTGGCCAACTACATGGCCGGCGCGCGGCGGATGATCGATCAGGACGGCGAGCCGAGCCTACTGATGCGCAAGGTCAAGGACGCAGTCGAGAAGGCGAACGGTCAGGCGCTGCGTGCTGGTGAGATCATCCGGCGCCTGCGCGAATTCGTCGGGGTGGGCGACTCGGAAAGGACTATCGAGGACGCGCGCTCCGTGCTGCAGGACGCCGCGCTGCTCGCCACCATCGCGGCGGAGCACGATGGCATCACAGTCCGAACCACTTTCGCTGACTCTGGTGAGGTGCTGGTCGACAAGATCCAGATCCAGCAGGTGGTGCTCAATCTGGTCCGCAACGCCATCGAAGCGATGGCGGGCGCGTCGCCCAAACAATTGACGCTGGGCCTACAGCAGCAAGGAGGCCATCTGGAATTCAGCGTGAGTGATACTGGCGCTGGCATCGCGCCCAACGTGCGCGAGCGGCTGTTCAGTCCGTTTTCGACGACTAAGCCGGGCGGCATGGGGATCGGCTTGTCGGTGTGCCGCGAGATCGTCGAAGCTCATGGCGGCAAGATCTGGGCGGATACCAATCCCACAGGCGGCATGGTGTTCAGCTTCACCTTGCCGCTGCTCCGCGAGGAACTGGCGATGGCCGAGCAGGGCGCGGCGTAGTGACGCGACGCTCTATTGCGGCCGGCTGTCTGAGGACGGCGGAAGATCGTCGTCGTTCGGGCGCCGGCCGAGGATCGTCACCTGCTCGTCGTAGCCTCGGCGGCTGCTGTAGAACACCAGCACCATCAGACCGATGCCGATCACCAGCGAGAACGCGATGCCGATCGTCATGGCGATGTAGCCATGCGCCGGCACCTCGACGTCGCCGACCAGGAGCCCCTCATAGGCGAAGAACACCGCGAGGCCGAGCAGCACGAGTAGCGCCGCCACCGTTGCCCATACGCCGATCGAGGTCTTTCGGCGCGGGGGGCGGCGCGGTTCGGCAGAGGGTGTCGGATCCATGATCATCGTCTCCGCTGTTGCTGGGCGTTCCCCGCCCGCAACAAACCTACGCCTGACGGAGCCATTGGTTCTGCCGCCACCGGCTGAGTGCCATGACGCCGAAATGCCCGAGCGGCTCGAACACTACGTTGTCGATCGGCACCGTCGCCGCGGCGCGCTTCACCAGCGCCCGCCTGCGGGCCCTGGGAACGTAGCGATCGAAGCTGCCGACCGAGAACCGGCTGGCCGGATCGATCCGATCGAGCCATTCGATCGGGTGGAGGCCGCGTAGTGCGCGGGTAAAATCACCGAGCGTGACGCCGGCCGCTTCGGCCTCGCGGCGCACCGGTCGCGCCGCGGGACTTTGCCAGATCATCAGGTCGCCGCGATCGGCCGAAGCGAAGCTCCATAGTGGCGTGCGGTAGCGGCCGGCGAGCAGCGTCGCCGGCACCGATCCCATGCTGAGGCCGACCAGCACCGGCGGGCGCCGACGCTCGATCTGGTCGGCGGCATCCTCGATCACTGCGCGATTGGCGCGCGCGCAGACGTCCGGGTCGGCGGCGACCACTGCGGCAGGCAGCTCGTAGCAGAGCCGCCATTGCCGCAGTCCGACCAGACCGAAGTCGAGCGCAGTCTTGAAGCTGGTCCGCCATGGCAAGAAGTAGATCGCCCCGTTCGGGTCGGTGCCGACGATACGGCGAAACAGATCTGCGCGCGCCATGGCAGTCGTCCGTCAGTAGGTGCTGGTGCCGTAGCTCGCGCCGCGCGACGACAGCAGGCGGGACAGCGCCACGATCTGGTACAGCGCCGACAGCGCCACCAGGATGTATAGGATCCGCGCGGCGGCTGAGGAGGTCGCTGTCTCGTTCGCGCCGTTACCGAGAATGGCGGTGACGAGATCGAAATCGAACAGGCCGACGAGGCCCCAGTTCAAGCCGCCGATGATGATCAGCAGAAGCGTCAGGGCGTTGATGATGCGCATGGTTTTCTCCGTTGATGTTGGTGATCCAACAGTGCGGAGAGAGGCGCGTTCCTAAAGCGAAGCGCCGCGCTGTGCATGCCTTATTAGGAACGTCGGGCTCTGTCGAGGCGGGGGTCGACATCGCTTAGTATGCAATGACGAAAGCCCTTGGGATGCCTTAGGTTGGCGCGGAGGGCGATGACGCCGAACCGCAGGGGTGCCGTCTAGATGAAGGGCTTGCCGCCGGTCACCGCTACTGTCGTTCCGGATGTGTAGCTGGACAGCGGATCGGCCAGCATCACATAGGCGGTGGCGAGTTCGGCGGGCTGGCCGGCGCGGCCGAGCGGGACCTGCTTGCCGAAGTTCTTCACCGAGTCCTCGGGCATCGTCGATGGAATGAGCGGCGTCCAGATCGGGCCGGGGGCAACCGCATTGGCGCGGATGCCTTTGTTGGCGAGCATCTGCGCCAGGCCGCCGGTGAAGCTCTGGATCGCGCCCTTGGTCGTGGCGTAGGCGAGCAGGATCGGGTTCGGCATATCGGAATTGACCGACGCGGTGTTGATGATCGCGCTGCCCGGCTTCATGTGCGGCACCGCGGCCTTGGTCAGATAGAACATCGCGTGGATGTTGACCGCAAATGTGGTCTGCCACTCCTCGTCGCTGATGTCGCCGATATCGTTGAAGGTTGCCTGATGCGCGGCATTGTTGACCAGGATGTCGATGCCGCCGAGTTCCTTGACGGCGCGGTCGACCAGTTTGCGGCAATGATCCGGCTGGCTGATATCGCCGGCCACGAGCACGGCCTTGCGACCCTCGGCCTCGACCAGCGTCTTGACCTGCTGCGCGTCGTCGTCCTCGTTCAGATAGGCGATCAGCAGGTCGGCACCCTCGCGAGCGTAGGCGATCGCGACCGCACGTCCGATGCCGCTGTCGCCGCCGGTGATGATCGCGACCTTTCCGGTCAGCTTGCCGGAGCCCTTGTAACTGTGTTCGCCATGATCGGGACGCGGCGTCATCTTGTCGGTCGAGCCCGGCATTGATTGGCGCTGGCTCGGGTAGGGCGGCTCCGGATAAGTCTGCGTCATCGGCTGCTCCTCATGTTGCAGCGCTAACCGCGGGGGAGCGTGGCTGTTCCTTGGCGGAGCTGGTCGCTCAGGTATCGAACAGCGCGCTGATCACCGTTTCAGGATCGGCCGGCTTCTCGCATCGGACGATGTGATCGAACCGCGGCGGAATGGTGTGGTGGTCATAGCCGGTCGCGAACACGAACCGCACGCCGCGCGCGGTGAGTTCATCGGCGAGCGGGAAGACCATCCTGCCTTGCAGATTGATGTCGAGCACCGCGCCATCGAGATGCGGGTTCGACGACAGAGCAGCCATCGCGTCCTCGACCCGCGAAAACGGGCCCACCACCTCGGCGCCGCTTTCCTCGAACTTGCGCACCATGTCGTCGGCAATGAAGTACTCATCCTCGACCAGGAGAATACGCCGGCCGGACAGGGCTGAGGATGGACTGCTCATGGCGCCTGCTCCGCTTCGGTCGTATCGAGAGGAAGGCTGATCGTGCATCGCACGCCGGTGTCCCTCAACTCGAATGTTGTGGTCGCGCTCAGCGCGTAGGGCAGTGCGCGTTCGATCAGTCTGCGTCCATAACCGCCGGTCTGCTCGCCCTGGGTATCGGGTTGTTCCGGGCTGCGGCCGTGTTCGATCCAGACGAGTTCGAGCTGGCGGTCAGATTGTAGCATGCGAACCTGCCAGTTGACGTCCAGTCGTCCGGTCAGGATCGCCAGAGCCCCGTATTTGCGGGCATTAGTCGCCAGTTCGTGCAGCGCCAGTGCCAGGGTCTGAACGCTCGAATTCCGCAGCGGCACATTGGGCCCGCTGATCGTGACGCGGGTTCGGTCAATCGCACCCAAGGCATCCAGCGCCACCCGCACAAGTGTAGCGATGGTAATTGGTTCCTGGGCAGAGCGTGACAGCAGCCCCTGGACGCGGGCGAGCGCCGCCAGCCGGTCGTTGAACTGCGATCGAAACTGTTCCATCGTCCGGCTGGTCGACATTGTCTGCCCGGCGATCGACTGCACCACGGCGATCAGATTTCGGGTGCGGTGCTGAAGCTCGGTCACCATCACTTCCTGCCGCTGCTGCATCCGGCGCAGGGTGTCGATGTCGGTGGACGTTCCGAGCCAGCTCAGGATTTCGCCGGCGCTGTCTCGCACCGGCGCAGCCCTGATCGCGAACCAGCGATAGTTGTCGGTGTGGCCATGCCGAATCCGGTACTCGGTCTTGAACGCGCCGGCGTCGTGGGCCTCCGACCACGCCTTCAGCGCCAGGGGACGATCGTCCGGATGCACGGCCTCCTGCCAGCCGAAGCCCAAACTCTGCTCGGTTGGCAGGCCGGTGAAGTCGCTCCATTGCGGACTCGACCAGATCCAGCTGCCATCCAGCGCTGCCTGCCAGACCAGTTGCGGAATGCCTTCGATCACGGCGCGCAGCCGTGTCTCGCTCTCGCGAATCCGTTCTTCATTGCGGCGTCGTTCGGTGACGTCCTGGCCGATCTTGAGGAAGCCGTGAACTTGTCCGTCCGGCCCCTGAACGCTTGTGACGCTGCCCTCGATGAACACACGTGAGCCGTCCTTGTGGAGGTGCCAGCGGACGTTCGGCGCCGCGCCTTCACGCCGGGCTGTCTCGATCTCCTTGACATCCTCGCCGCGGGCCCGGTCCTCCGGCGTGAACAACATGTTGGCTGATCGGCCCTTGGCTTCTTCGGCCGTCCATCCGAACACCGCCTCTGCACCAGGTAGCCAGTCGATGATCCGATCGACCGCATCGGTGGTGAAGATCGCATAATCGTGGGCGGCTTCGACGATCACCCGGAACCGTTCTTCGGCTTCACGCAGCGCGCGCATCTTGTTGAGACGATCGATCACCGGGCCGAGGATGGTGGAGTAAGTGCGAAGGAACTCCACGTCATCCTGTGAAAAGTCGCGCGGGTTGCTGCTGTCGACCTGGAGCAGGCCGTAAGGGCGGCCGCCCGGCAGAAAGATCGGCACATTGGCGAGCGCGACGACGCCCGCGGCCTTCAGGAAGGCCGGCAGTTCGAACCTCGCCTCGATCCGGACATCGCGGCTTGTGACGGGCATGCCGGCCTCGATCGAGAACGTCTCGGACGTGAGTTCGCACATCGGCAGGCGAAGGTTGCCAACGATGCCAGCGTCCCAGCCGACGCCGGCGCGCACGAACAGGCTCTGGGTACGTTTTTCGATTTCCAGAACTTTCGCCCGATGAGTGCCGAGGGCGTCGCCGACGAGGCGGCAAGCCTCGGTCAGAATGTCGGTGAGATTTTCATTGCGAAGCGCAAACTCACCGAAGTCGGCCAGGAGCTGCTGCCGCTTTCGCCATTGTTGGTGATCGTCCATCGCCGGACTCCGGTGAGAATCGGCGCCTTCAACCCCGGGAGGGAGAAGGCGTTCCTGTGCCGATTCACCGTGCGGTCAGCGGCGCGCTTCGCGGGATTCAAGCCAAGCGATGATTCCAAGCGCGGCTTCCATCGACCGTGCCCGGCGTTCCCAGTTCTCGTGAGCTTCGCGATCGCCGCTCTCTTCGGCTTCCTGCTTCCAGCGGTCGGAAAACACCGACAGCCGTTGCTCGAGCGACAGATGCTGCTTGGTTCGGTTGCGACGCTTCTTCACGCAGATCCCTTTCGTCGTTGGGATCAGGCTAGGAGCGGAGCATCCTGGATGCATTCACCTATGCTAATTGAACGGCAAAAGAGGGCGCACAACGGCGCCAACCGGGCGGGAATTGTCAAGACTACTTGACAATTCTCAGCCAGCGCCGCCTCGACCGACCCGTTCCAACAAGGGAAACTGGATGGTGCAGCGAAACCCGTCAGGCTCGAATGCGAGGGCGGTATTAGCCTTGAGTTCATATTCGAGTGTGCGGGTCAGCACCTCTGTGCCGAAGCCGTTGTGGGATGGCTCGGCAACAGCCGTGGTATCAGTTTCTTTCCAGACGAAGGTCAGCAAGGGAGCTGGGCCGTCGCCATCGATGCTCCAGGAGATCGCGATGCTGCCGTTACCGCCGAGGGCGCCGTGCTCGACGGCATTCACCGCCAGTTCGTGCACGGCGAGTGCGAGCACCTGGCCGGCGCGGGCCTGCAGATGCAGGTCGGGTCCGGCGAGGGTGGCGCGCTCGCCGTCGCGGACCTGATAGTGCAGCAATTCGTCGGCCAGCAGCTTGTGGAAGTCGATCGCTCCCTGTTCGTCCGCTGCTGCCTGGGCGCGCATCAAGGCGTCGAGGCGGTCCTCGAGATGACCGACGTAGGAATCGAGATCGCGCCGGGCGCCCGCCGATTTTCGGATGATCGTGCGCAGCATGGCCATGGTGCTGCGGAGGCGGTGCCGCAGCTCGCCCGGAGCATCACGTTGGTCGAGTAGCCGGCGCAGACGGCGGTTGTCCGCTTCGAGTTCGGCGATCCGGTTGTTGGTGTCGTCCATCGGCATGCGCACGCTCACAGCGAAGTCTGGTTGACGTCTGAGCCGTCGGCGTTCAGCAGCGAGAGCGGGCCGAACCGGTGCAAATAACCATCGTCGAAGAACGCCAATTCGCGCAGGCCTTCGAGGTTGTGAATCGTCAAACGGCGACCCCGCAGTGAAATCATGCCGGTCTTTCTCAGCTCCTGCAGCGAGCGGTTGATATGCACCATCGACAAGCCGAGCAGGTCGCCGAGGTCCGCCTGGGTGATCGGCATGTCATAGGAGAGCTCGTCGCCATCTACGAGGCCGATCATCCCCAGCCGTAGATGCAGCTCGCAGAACAGGTGACCGAGCCGCTCGGTCGCGCTGCGGCGCCCGAGGCTGACCAAGTGTTCGCGCTCGATCGCGGAGGCGACCAGCAGGTCCCACCATAGCGCTTCTTCGATCCGGGGGCTGAGCTGCGCCACGCTGCGGATCGCATCCGTGCGGACCTGTGCGATCACGCAAGGCGTCAGTGCGCCGATGGCGTGGTCCATGAAACGGGGAAGCACGCCGAACGGCTCACAAAGGTCGCCGGGGAGGAACAGCGAGATGATCTGGCGGCGGCCGTTCTCCAATGTGGTGTAGCGGCAGGCCCAGCCGTCGACCACCAGCGGCAGGTAGCGCGGCTGTCCGCCGAGCGGCACGACGTCCTCGCGGGCGCCGATGGTCCGGGTCGACTGAGTGAGGCGGAGAAGCGTCTCCTCGTGCTCTTTGGTCAGTCGCGCTCCATGTCGGAGCTTCCGAAGAAACGGGTGAACCATCGGCAGGCCTTTACGAATGGCTCCGTCGGGCAACCTTGATTACGCCCTGATATCCGGATCAATCAATTCTACACTCGCGAAAAGCGGACACAGGTGCATTTCGCCCGTGAAATGTGTAATTGCGCGGTATCGTACCGATTTTATCGGTAGGCTCACACCACGGGGCGACTGCAACGCAACACGTCGTTGCTGAATTGGTTCCCTCGCGGGTTTGGCTCTCCACGATCGTGCCATTTCGCCGGTCTGGCGATCGGCCAGTTTTACCTAGGTTAGAGACGGTGGTCGGGGAGCGATACTATCCTTCGGATCAATCCTGTGGACTTCCTCCGCATCCGATCCACCAGCCGCGAGTGGCACCTGGCCGAGACAGTGATGATCGAGGACGACTTCGATAGCCGCACCGTGGCCAACATGACGGTCGCTCTCGAGCGGATTTGCGGGACGTTACCCGATGGCGAGGATCACGCCGTCCGGGCGCGGGTGGCGGAGGCGATCCTGACCTGCGCACGCGAGGGCCGCCGCACCCTCGGCGACTTTGAAACGGCAGGGCGTCGTGTGTTGCGGCGGCCGCCCGAAGAGGCCCCCGGCGCCGACTGACGGAACATGCAGCGGTTTGGTAAAGCGCTGCCGGCCATCAAGCAGCCAGCGGCACCAGCGCTACGATGCGGCGGGTGTGCCGGTCGACGATCACCAGCCGATCAGCTACTACGAGGCACTGGTCGCCCCAATAGCCGTTCATGATCTCTGTGACTTCCGGCGGCAGAGCGCTCAGCGCGATCTGGTCTGGGACGAGGACGCCGATCATCAATTCAAACCTTGCCTGGTCGGCGCGCTGCAGATCCGATTGGCCGGCGATGATGCCGCTGACTTGGCGGCGTTGATCGTCCGACAGCGACAGCGGCTGGGCTGAACCTTTGATCGCGTGCTGGCGCTCGCCAGCCGGGCCAGGCTGGCCGCCGGGGTCGTTTTTGCCGACCGTGCTTTCGCCTGAGCGCTGCGCTTGCTTACTGGGAAGCGTGGTGACGTCACCGCCCGCCGAGCCGCCCGCACTGCCGGGCGCGCGGCCGAGCGGATTATCGAGAAACGACCAGCCGAGCACACCGAGAAACAGCACTGCAGCGACGACGACTGCGACCAGCATCATGCGCTGGTTGCCACCGAGGTCGCGGTTGCCGGATCGCTTCCTTCGATCGTTCATGTGATCTATCCAATAGAGCTCACGAGGACGCCCCGGTGAGCGCGGGGCACCACGCTCACCGGCATCGGTGTCATTCGGCGGCAATCGCCTTGGAGTCGATCTGTTCGCTCTGAGCGCCGGAGAGGGGACGGGCAGGGCCGAGCACTGGTTCTTCTCCCAGCGGTTCGAAATGACCGGCGTAGAACTCGCCGCGGCCGTCCATCGACGGGCCGGTGGAGAACCGTCCCTCCGGCGGCGGCGTGCCGTCGCGCGAGGTGCCCATCATGAAGTAGCTGAACCGCTGATGCTCCTGGCGTTGATCGAAGCTGTTCGGGATCGGCAGCGCCGCGGTGCCGCCGAGCTCCTCGATCACCGCAAGCCATTGTTGCTGATGCATGGTGTCGCGCGCGATCATGAAGTGCAGCATATCCCGCATGCCGGGGTCGGACGTAGAGTTAAACAGCCGAACCGCCAGCGTCCGCCCGGTGGCCTCGGCAGCGACGTTGCAATACATATCGGCGGCGATATTGCCGCTGGCATAGATGTGCGAGCAGTCGAACGGCACGCCGTCGGAATTTGCCGGGAAGGCTGCAAGGCCGGTCGAGAGCAGATGGCGCTGCATCATGCCTTCGAGCACTTGCCGCGTGCTCTCGCCGCCCATCACCGCGCCGACCACCTTGTCGGCGGCACCTTCTTCCTGTGCGCTCAGCGGCGCATCTTCGAGGTTCAGCGCGACCGCAGTCGCCAGCATCTCGACGTGCCCCATCTCCTCGGTCGCGGTATTGAGCAGCAGGTCGCGATACTTGTTGTTCGGCGCGCGTGCGCCCCAGGCTTGGAAGAAGTACTGCAAGCAGACCCGGATCTCGCCTTCGATGCCGCCAATCGCCTGCTGAAGCTGTCGGGCGAAAAGAGGATCTGGCTTCTCGACACGGACAGGATATTGCAGCCGCTTGTCATGGTAGTACATCGAGTTGTCCTTTCGAGCTCTGGGAAGTCCGGCGCGAGCCGCATCGAGGCTCGTCGTCAGCTGGTCGGCCAACCGATCGTCCGGACCATCGTTCCTAATTGAACACCTGCTGATCGTCCGCTGATCTGGAACGTTGGATGCAGCCATTGATTGGTGGTGATCATCACCAGGGAGGATTGCGGTGGAAGACACCATCAAGAGCCCGTTCGACAAACAGCCGGCCGAAGGATCGCGCGAGACGATCGACCGGCAGCTCGCGCAGCATGATCAGCGGGAGCAACAGAACGGCGAGGCGCAATTCCGCGATCAGCTCGGCGGCGCGGTGCTGGAAGTCTGGGGCGATTTGCCGCGCGATCTGCAGGAAGCGATTTTCGAAATCGCGATGCGAAATGCGCCGGAGCAGCGGAATGAGCTCGCCAAGCTGCTGCACGACCGCCATCCGCGCACCGAGCCATCGCCGCAGTCGTAGGACACAGGAGAGACGGGTAGGGCGCTGGCTTGATTGGGCGTCACGTATCAGAGCTTGGGCCGCAAACCGGCCCGAAGAAAATGCGCCCCCCATCGATGGAGCGGGCTAAAGAGTCGCGATCTGATTGCCGCGATCGGCGATGCGATGAGGGATCGTTTCGCAGGACCGTTCGATGTGCGGGACGCGGCGCAGATGCAGATAGTCCGGGGTGAACCCGGAGACTTGCACCAGCGCATCCCAATTGGTGATGGTGATCGTCTTCGATCGCCAGTGCAGCCACGCGCTGTGGCGCAGATCCTGGATGATGCGGTTGGCGTGAACCGCCGAAATGCCGCAAGCCGCGGCGAGATCCGATTGTGTGAACGGCGAGGGGAAGCAGTAGTCGCGCGCCTGGCCGACCGCCTGCAGCCGCGTGGCGATTTCGCACAGCAGATGTGTCACGCGGGTGAGCGAGTCGCGGGCGCCGAGATTGACCACCCAGTTCCGCAACGCTGAGACGTCCGCCAGCGCCAGCATCGCCAGCGCATGCGCCATCTGGCGGCTCTGCGCCGCGATCGACCGGAAGAAGGCGTGCGGCACCAGCGCCACCACGGCGGGGCCGAGTGCGTTCAGCGTCGCCTGCCGGCTCGGTGCCAGGATCGTGTGTAAATCCGGCACGTCGCCGGGAACGTGGATCGACGTGATCAACGCATCTCCGCGGTCGCCTTCGCGCCAGCACAGATAGCCTTGCAGCACGACGCAACAGTCGTCGGAGCGTTCACCTTGGCGGAGGCGTTCGTGCGGCTTGAGATGCCGAATGGTGGCAGGCATGCCAGCAAGCAGTTCGAGGTCCTGGTCGGACAGCTCCGCAAGACTGGTGAGACGATTGGCCAAATTGGTGAATGCGAAGCCAGTTCGCATCGGCGGTTCACTCTCACTGACGATCACGGCAGCGCAGAGTAGCGAGCCGTGACCCCGTAGTCTTTATCATAGGATATAGAGCGATATTGACCTGGCCGACGCGAGGCGGGCCGTGCGAAGAGACAAAACGACTCAAGCCGTATGGCCGGGGTCGTCGTTCCGCGGCGTCTTCTTCGCACGCTGTGGCGTCATGCGATCGCGCTCCTGCTGACTGCCGTCGGTGGTCGAGCCGAGTTCTTCGCGAGCGATATCGTCCTCACTGAACGACGGTTCGCGGCCGTTGATCGGCGTGTCGGTCGGATGCGTCAGGCGAGCACGGTTCGCCATGTGGGCTTCCTCAATGTGTGAGGCCGATCAGCGATCTTGCCGATAGCCTTGGTTGTGGGTGTTCTGTTCGATGTTGTCGCGCTGGCCGCGCTCGGCATCGACGTCGCGGACGCCGCGATCATCGTGTGGCGCCGAAATGGGATCGGTGCCCGGGCCCTTAGGGCTGCGATTGTCCGGCGGAATTGGTGGTCGCTTGGTCATGGTTGATCCTCCTGTGCCGTGAACGCGAGGCGATCGGGGGCGTTCCTGGAGGTTGCTGAACTCGCTTCGCCACAGGAACAACTGCCCGTTTCGGCACTTAGGGACACCATGGAAGACGACAAGCTCGACGCCAAACGCACCGGTAATGAACCTGCGCCGCTGCTGATGATCGCGGTTGCCGTGGTTCCGGTGATCGCCATCGTGGCTTGGCTGCTGGGCGTATTCGGCTGAAAACTCAGCGCCGATGTGCCTTCACCATCGCCTGAAGCCGCAGCGCGTCGCCCGGCGCTGCGCTTTTCTGGTCATTGTCGAAATAGACATACACGTCGTGGCCCGCGCGCTTCCAGCCTGTGGCGCGCTTGGTCCAGTGTTCCAGGGTCGCGACAGAATAGCGGCCCTTGTAACGGCCGCCCGGACCATGTCCACGGATGTAGACGAAATCTGCGGTGCGCTGCCACGGCGCCGGCGCGTCGTGGTGATCCGAAAGACACAGCGCGATGTTGGCACCGCGCAGCAGTCTGAACACCTCCGCTGTGTACCAGCTCGGATGGCGGAATTCGAAGGAGTAACGTCGGCGCGCGGACAGCATCGGCAGGAAGTCGCGTAGGCGGCCAGTGTCGACTTCGAACTGCGGTGGCAATTGAAACAGGATCGGACCGACTTTATCGCCTAGCAGCGCCAGCCGGTCTTCCATCAGCGCGAGGCTGTTGGCGGATTTCTCCGACAGCCGTTTCCAATGCGTGATGAACTTCGAGGCCTTCCAGGCGAACACGAAGTTCTTGCCGGTCTGGTCGTGCCATGATCGCACGGCGGCCGGCGTCGGGGTGCGATAGAATACTCCGTTGAGCTCGGTAGTGGCGAGCTGGCTGGCGTAGAACTGCAACTGGTGCTTGATCGGAAAGCCGTCGGGGAAGAACGGCCCGCGCCACGACTGATAGTGCCATCCCGATGTGCCGATCAAGATCCGCGCCAAGACGATGTGCTCCAGGTTGCCGTCGCGACAAGCGGCGTCCGCTGTGCTGGTTCCGAGCTGGCGGCGAGGAACGGCCGATGGTGGCGCCGGTTGACCGCGAAACCATCGGAGCATGTCATGACCGAACAACGTCCCTTCGCCGTCGTCACCGGAGCTTCCACCGGCATCGGCTTCGAGCTCGCCAAATGCTGCGCCCAAGCAGGCTTCGATCTGCTGATCGCTGCGGATGAGCCAGAGATCGAAAAGGCTGCCGCCGAGCTGCGCGCTGGCGGCGTCTCGGTCGAGCCGGTACAGGTGGATCTGTCGACCCAGCAGGGCGTCGACCGGCTGGCGGAGGCGACCAAAGGACGGCCGGTCGATGCATTGATCGCCAATGCCGGCCGCGGGCTCGGACACGCCTATCTCGATCAGGACATCGAGCAAGCCCGCAAGGTGATCGACACCAACGTCACCGGCACGGTGCTGCTGGTCCACCGTATCGGCAATGAGATGCGCCGACGGAACGCCGGGCGGATCCTGATCACCGGCTCAATCGCCGGTTTCACGCCGGGCAGCTTTCAGGCGATCTACAACGCCACCAAGTCGTTCCTGAACTCGTTCTCCTTCGCGCTACGTGACGAGCTGAAAGACACCAAGGTGACCGTCACCTGCCTGATGCCCGGTGCCACCGACACCGAGTTCTTCCGCCGTGCCGACATGCTGGATACGGCGGTTGGTACTGCCGACAAGGACAATGCCGGCGAGGTCGCCCGGATCGGGTTCGACGCGATGATGAGTGGTGAGGGCGATGTCGTCAGCGGATGGAAGAACAAGCTGCAGACCGCGGCGGCCAACGTGATCCCGTCCGGCGTGCTGGCGAGCCAGCATCGCAAGATGGCGGAGCCCGGCAGCGCCAAGCGCTGAGGCGTACGTGACGCAGCGATTGAAACGGGCATCCCGCGGATGTCCGGGCGGCTGTGGCGGCGATCAACAAGGTGCGGGCGGAGATAACCGCCTGACCGTGACGGCGCACGCTTCCGGCATGAGCAGCAAGGCGAGATTGAGCTGTTGCTCGGGGTGGCGGAATAGCAGACAACTTCAACGGAATTGCGCGGCCCGCTGCAGTGCCGCTGCCTGAGGAGGTGCGGTGAAACGCCGGATCACGCGGAGTCCGTCGATCGCTGGGGCGCTGGGCGCAAGGGCCGCCATCATGTCGTCGAACCCGGTCTGCCACCGCTGCGCCAAAGCGCGCCGGGAGAAGTTGAAGCTCTTCTCCGGACCCGGTTCGTTCGGGCCGGCGCGATAGCTCAACAGGGTAATCTCGTCCTGGAACGCCGCTGCTCCCGCGGCGCTGCGCTCGAGCGCCCTGATCCGGATCTTGTCCTTCAAACGCAGGTAGGTCTGGTTGCCGAACAGCAGGTCGTTCTTACGTTCGAGTGCCGCTTCCAGCGAGGCAGGCGGCTGGTCGTCGCGTGCATACAGATCCAGCACAAATAGCCGCAGAGGCGCCTCGGACTCGGTCAGGATCGGATCGAACGGTGCATTCAGCGACAGCCCGCCGTCGACCAGCGTCCGAGCGCCGATCGTCACCGGCGCGAACTCCGGCAGAAAGCCGCAACTGGCCAGCAGGTGGTCAAGCGCGATCGGCTCGCGGTGGGAGTCGAAAATCACCGGGTCTCCGCTGCAGACGTCGGTGGCGGCGATCGAGAGCCGCAGCTCGCCTCCATTGATGCGCTCAAAATCGATTAGCCGCGCGAGCCGGCGCCGCATCGGTCCGAGATCGTAAAGACTGCGGAAGCCAAATAGTGCCGGCAACCTCGGATGGAAGTGGTTCGGGTCGCCGATCAGATGTGCCGTGACAGCGCTGATCCAGCCTTCCAGATGCGGGAGTGGCGACCAAGTAGGTTCAGCGCGGGCCAGGCCCCAGAACTCGCGCAAGGCAGCGACGCGACGAGACGGCGGATTGCCCGCGATCAGCGCGGCGGTGATTGCGCCGGCTGAGGAGCCTGCGAGCCAGTGCAACGGCTGAGCTCGCTGTGCGAAAGCCTCGAATGCGCCGCCGTGATAGGCCGCGAGGCTGAGGCCGCCGGCGAACACCAGAGCGGTGACGGTGCCGTTGTTGTGGTCGGGGCGCGCGTCCAAGCTAAGCGGCCTCCGAGGCGTGGCCGTTGCGGCGCCGGGCATCGTCGGTCAGCGCCTGCGCGCAGGCCCAGTCCAGCATGGTGATGCCCCCAACCGCCGCGAGGGCAAGCGCAACGTTGCCGCGTTTGGCATTGTCGCGGCGGAGCTGCAGCGCCAGCGTGCCGACATCGAGCGCGTCGCCGCCGACCCGGCTCCAAACCGATGCGGGCGACTCGGTGGTGAGGATGGCGACGCCCGAGGCGATCTCTCGTGCGCCATAGAGCTGCAGCAGATGCTCGTTGCCTTCCATGCCGAGCGCGCGGGCGAGACGATGCGGCGCCAGCACCTCTGCGGTGCCGAGGCCGAGCGACACCCATCCGAGGAACCGGGCGAGCCGGCGGGATTCGCTTGGCGTCATTTGCAAGGAGGCAGAAGTCATCGGTGTGGTCTCCATCGGGCTCACCCGCCAACGATGCCGATGGTGCAGCGTTCCAACTCAGCCTAAGCGCCGGATTGGAACGTGGTCGGAGGCCGACGGTTCTTTGCGTATCCACGATGGAGAGCGACTTGCGTGTGATCCCGACCCGCCTTCACGGCGCGATCGATTATCTGGTGTCGGTGCTGGTGCTGGCGTTGCCGTTCATGGCCGGTGAGCAGGGCGGCCTGCGCTGGGTGTTCGCGGCGGTGGGCTGCGCGGGAATCCTCTACAGCCTGATCACCGATTACGAGTGGGGCGTCGTGCGGCTACTGCCGATGCCGTGGCATCTGGCGCTCGACGTGGTGTTTGGCGTTGCAATGCTCGCCCTTGGCATCCTCCTCTGGCTATCCCTCGTCGGGGTGATCAGCGCCGTGATCGGCATCGCCGCGCTGATCCTGGCGGCCATCACCGAGCTGCGTCCGCGCACAGCGCGCCCGATTGCGTCATGATCAAGCCGCCACCGGCCGAGCCGATCGAGGCTGCTGTCCACCTTTGCGTCGATATGCAGCGGATTTTCGCCCGTGGCGGTGTGTGGGAGACGCCGTGGATGGAGCGCGTCCTGCCGGTGGTCGCGGATGTCTCGGACCATTATGCGAGATCAACGATCTTCACCCGGTTCATCACGCCCGAGCATCCGGAGCAGCGGCCGGGGCGGTGGCAGCGTTACTACCAGCGCTGGGAGGCTGCGTTGCGGCCCAATCTGGAGCCGGAACAGCTCTATCTGGTACCGGAGTTGCAACGCTTGGTGCCGCCTGCGCAGGTGATCGACAAGCCGGTGTACTCCGCCTTCAAGCATTCGCCTCTGGCATCGCTTCTGGTCGAACGTGGCATCGGCACCGTTGTGATCACGGGGGCCGAAACCGACGTCTGCGTACTCGCGACGGTGCTTGATGCCGTCGATCTCGGCTTTCGCGTCGTGCTTGTCGAGGATGCGCTGTGTAGCTCGTCCGACCCTGGTCATGACGCACTGATGACGATGTACCGCACCCGATACGGTCAGCAGATCGATCTCGTCAGTCGGGAGATGCTGTTCGATCTCTGGAAGCTATGACGCAGACGAAGGCCGGGTTCCGATAGGAACGGTGTACATCCGGCCACGTTGAACGCGCGATCATTTCAACTGGAGACTGAAGAATGGCTCAGGACGCACGTGAGATCTTTGTTACCGGGCTGCGCAACGCTCACGCCATGGAGACCCAGGCGCGGGAGATGATGGAGCGGCAGTCCGAACGGCTCGACGACTATCCGGAAGTCAAGGCCCGGGTGCAGCAGCATTTGCGGGAAACCGAAGGTCAGCTCAAGCGGCTCGACGAGTGCTTGTCCGCCTGCGGCGAAAGCGCCTCGATGCTGAAGGACACCACGCAGTCGTTCATGGGCAATATGGCCGCGCTGGCTCACACCGTGATGCCCGATGAGATCCTGAAGAACACCTTCGCCAACAACGCTTTCGAGCACTTCGAAATCGCCGCCTACAAGTCGCTATTGGCGCTCGCCGACATCGCCGGCTTCGGTTCGGCTAAGCCGCTGCTGCAGGCGTCGCTGAAGGAAGAAGAAGCTATGGCGGCGTGGATCGACCAGAACATCGACAGTGTCACACGATCCTACGTTCAGGCCTAGGCGGCCTGAGTTTGTAATCCTGATGGATCGGAAGATTGTGGCCGGGCTCAGCCCGGCCATTTGCGTTGATGCCTTGAACCGCCGGACTCGGTCCCTCCTAGAACGACGATGGCCGGGCGATCCCGGCCATGATGAAGTCGTTGCATGTCGCTCTATGAGCTGAGCGCGCTCAGCTTGGTTTCATCACCACCTTGATGCAGCCGTCCTTCTTGTCGCGGAAGGTCTTGTAGAGTTCCGGGCCGTCTTCCAGCGTGGCGCGGTGGGTGATCACGAACGAAGGATCAATCTCGCCTTTTTGGATTCGGCCGAGCAGTTGCGGCAGATAATGCTGCACCGGAGTCTGCGCCATCCGCATCGTCAGGCCGCGGTTGATCGCCGAGCCCATCGGGATCTTGTCGAGTAGCCCACCATAGACGCCGACGATCGACACTGTGCCGAAGTTTCGGCAGCAATGGATCGCTTGACGCAACACGTGCGGCCGGTCGGTGCCCATGAAGGTGGCCATCTTCACGCGGTCGACCATCGAGTCGAAGCTCGCCATTGCGGCGGCTTCGGTGCCGACAGCGTCGATGCACGCATCGGCACCGCGGCCGTTGGTGAGATCCTGGATCTTGTCGTAGACGTCGTCGTCCATGAAATTGATCACGATCGCGCCGGATTGCCGCGCCATCTCCATGCGCTCCGGTACCGTGTCGATCGCGATCACGCGTTCGGCGCCGAGCAGGAAGGCGCTCTTGATTGCCATCTGGCCGACCGGGCCGCAGCCCCACACCGCGACGGTTTCGCCGCCTTTGAGATCGCAGAAGTCCGCTGCCATGAAACCGGTCGGGAAGATATCGGACAGGAACAGGACCTGCTCGTCGGTCAGTCCATCGGGCACTTTGATCGGACCGACGTCGGCATACGGCACCCGCAGATACTCGGCCTGACCACCGGCATAGCCGCCGAGCATATGCGAGTAGCCGAACAGGCCAGCGGGCGAATGGCCCCACATCTTCTCAGCCGCCTTGGCGTTGGGATTCGATCGCTCGCAGCCTGAATAGAAGCCGCGCTGGCAGAAGAAGCATTCGCCGCAGGAGATGGTGAATGGGACCACCACCCGATCGCCGACCTTGAGCTTGGTATTCTCGGAACCGACCTCGACGACTTCACCCATGGTCTCGTGGCCGAGCACGTCACCGCTTTGCATCGACGGCATGATTCCGTCCATCAGGTGCAGGTCCGAACCGCAGATCGCGCAGGCCGTCACTTTGATGATCGCATCGCGGCCGTGTTCGATTTTCGGATCCGGCACGCTCTCGCAGCGGATGTCGTTCTTGCCGTGCCAGGTCAGAGCTTTCATCTGCAGGTCCTCGTCGTTTGATGGCGAGGGGAAAAGCCGAACAGGGTCGGTTGTTCCTGTTGCTCGGCTGGAACGCCGCGACCTGAAGACGTGACTGGTTAGTTAGGAACGGCGTCTCCGAAGCTCCGTTGGCCTCTGCGCAACTCAGCAATCAGAACAATGACAGGAGCGACGATGATGGTGCGGAAGACGACGACAGTGATGGCCGTGCTCGCAGTGCTGGCGCTTGGCGCAAGCCAAGTGATGGCGCAAGGCGGTGGTGGCGGCGGTGGGGCCGGCGGCGGCGCGGGTGGTGGTGCCGGGGCCGGCGGTGCCGGCGCAGGAGCCGGTGGAGCAGGCGCGGGTGCCGGTGGCGCGGCTGGCGGCGGCGCGGGCGGTGGCGGCCCGTCGAACTCCGATCGTGGTGGTCAGGGCTCGGGCAGCGCCCACGGCGCGACCAATTCGACGACGCCGAGCTCGGACGGCCAGTCGGGCGCAACCACGCCGATGCGAAAGTAAGCGAACCGGCGGCGAGAAGCCGTGAAGTTCAAGCCGGGTGGTGCCTGACTGCACCTCCCGGCTTTTTGCTTGCCAGCAAGACTGCGGAAGATGGTCGTCTTGCCGGGGGCTGGGCGACGTGCTTAACCCAGACGTGTACCGGTGCCTCTCGCTGAGAGAGGTGAAACGGGAATGCGGTGCGGGGCGATGCCCCAATGCCGCAGCTGCCCTCGCAACTGTGGGCGGATCGGAGCGTCCTTGAATGCCACTGGCCGAACCGGCCGGGAAGGCGGACGCGACGGATATCCGCGAGCCAGGAGACCGGCCGGTGCATGGTGTGCAACTCGTTCGGCGATGGGCCGGCGGAGGATGTCGTCTTGAACAGAACAATTGCGCCGCATTGCGGCGTCCGGCCGCCCGTCGCGTTGCGTGACCGGCGTGCGCCTCGCTGGCGTTCCCGCTTGTTGCTGATGGTCGCCGCGGTTGGTTTGCTGGCCTCGCCGGCGTTCGCCGCCTCCAAGCGGATCGCCTCGATCAACATGTGCACCGATCAGTTGCTGATCGCCCTGGCTGATGCCGACCAGATCGCTGGCCTCGGACCGTATGCGCGTGATCCGAGGCTGTCGTGGCTCGCCAAGGAGGCTGAGCGATTTCCGAGGCTGTCCGGTGAAGCTGAGGATCTGTTGATGCTCGCACCCGACGTGGTGCTGGCCGGCCGCTACGGCAAGCGTGCCACGCGCGAGCTGCTGCGCGCGCAGAACATTCCGGTCGAAGAGTTCGACGTGCCGCGGACGATCGACGAGGTGAAACTGCAGATCCGGCGGGTTGGCGCGCTGGTCGGCCATCCTGAACGCTCGGACGCGATGATCGCGTCGGTCGATCAGGCCGCGGAGCGGGCACGGCGCACCGCCTCGCGGTGGCAGGGCCGGGTGCTGGCGCTATCGCGGCGCGGCTGGGTGACCGGCGGCGATAGTCTGCTCAGCTCGCTGCTGCAGACCGCTGGCCTGTCGAATGCGGCGTCCGACCTTGGTTTCGCCTATGGCGGCTTCGCCTCGCTTGAAGCGATCGTCGCATCGCGGCCGGACCTTTTACTCGTATCCGAAGAGCAGCCGGTGGCTGAAGATCAGGGCAAGGCTCTGCTGCTGCATCCCGCGATCCAGCAGGCCTATCCGGCGAGCCGACGGATCGTTGTTCCCGATCAGCTCACGGTCTGCGGCGGCGCGATGCTGCCGGTTGCGCTCGATCGACTATCCGACGCGATCGTGCAGATCAGCCAGAGACGAGGCGTTGCGGCTGCCGCGCCGCGGTAGAGAACGCGTCGTCGTCGCCGGTCGCGTGCTGGCGATCAGCTCTCCTCCAGCGCTGCGCCGTACAAAATCATGCAGGGGCCGGACGGCCGATCGGCGGTGAGGCGGGCGGCGATCTCGCTGACGCTGCCCCGCTGCACGTTGGTCGCATCGGAGCCGAGGCTTTCGACCATCACGGCCGGCGTCGTAGCGCTCAGGCCGCGGGCGATCAGTTGGGCCGCGAGGGCCGGGAAGGTGGCCTTGCCCATATAGACGCAGGTCGTTGCGGTCGCATCCGCCAGCGCTGCGAGGTCGAGATCGCGCGGCAGGCGCCCGTCGACATCATGGCCGGTGACGAACTGGACCCGGCGCGCGACGCCGCGCTTGGTCAGCGATGCACCGATCGCAGCTGCTGCGGCGGTCGCCGTGGTGATGCCGGGTACGATCTCGACCGCGATGCCGGCCTCGCGCGCGGCGCGCAGCTCTTCGTCGGCGCGGGCAAACAGCGTCGGATCGCCGGCCTTCAGCCGCACCACGTGCTTGCCGCGGAGCGCGTAGTTGATTGCGAGGCGGCTGACTTCGTCCTGGCGCGGCGAGGGATGGCCGGCGCGCTTGCCGACCGCGACCATCTCGGCATTGGGATCGAGATAGGCCATGAAGTCTTCGCCGGCGAGGTCGTCATACAGCACGACGTCGGCGGCCTGCAGCCGCTTGATCGCCCGCAGCGTCAGCAGGTCGGCATCGCCCGGGCCGGCGCCGACCAGCGTGATGCGGCCGTTGGCGGCGGCGCTTTCGATTGACTTGGACATCAGGCGATCGCCTCCTCGGCGACATCGATCAGATGGAAGAAGGTGCCAGTGACGTGTCCGCGGCGGCTGCCGGTCTCATCGGTGAGCTGTCCGGCGGGATCGCGGATCTCGGCGAGCGGCTCGTCCGCCACGGTGACGACGCGCGCGTAGTGATATTCGTGGCCGCGCAGCACGCTGCCTGCGGCGTGGCCGGCGGCTGCGGCCTGCAAGGTCGCGAGCCGGTAGCCGAGATGCAGCTTGCGATTGGCGAAGTCGGTTTCGAGGCCGAGCAGTCCGGCCATCGCGTGGCGCGTGCCGTCGGCATCGATCAGGCCTGTACCGAGCGTCATGTAGCCGCCGCACTCGCCATGGACCGGGCGAGTCTCCGCGAACGCGCGGAGCGCTGTCTTGAATCGCGTCGCTGCCGCGAGGCGTCCTGCGTGTAGCTCGGGATAGCCGCCCGGCAGCCACCCGGCGTCGCAGGACGGATCTGGGCCTTCGTCGCTCAACGGCGAGAACGGCACGATCTCGGCGCCGGCCGCGCGCCAGCCTGCGGTGAGGTGCGGGTAGATGAAGGAGAACGCGTCGTCGTGCGCCAGCGCGATGCGCTGACCCGGCGGCGTCAGCGGCCGGATCGTCGATGCGATCGGACGCGCCGGCTGCGCAGCGCGGATCAGCGCGTCGAGGTCGATACCGCGCATGGCGCTGTCGGCGAGTTGCTGCAAGCGGGTGTCAAGCTTCGCGGTCTCGCGCGCCTGCACCAGGCCGAGATGACGGTTCTTCAGCGTGAGATCGCGTTGCCGCTCGAAACTCCCGAGTACTGGAATGTCGTGCGCGTCGAAGCCATCGCGGACAAGTGCTTCATGACGCGGGCTGGCGACGTTGTTGAGGATAACGCCGGCG
This sequence comes from Rhodopseudomonas sp. P1, assembly GCF_039642825.1. Lineage (NCBI taxonomy): Bacteria > Pseudomonadati > Pseudomonadota > Alphaproteobacteria > Hyphomicrobiales > Nitrobacteraceae > Rhodopseudomonas > Rhodopseudomonas sp. P1. The sequence continues at coordinate 2,314,832 of NZ_CP088006.1, forward strand.
ATGCGCACATCGCTGCGATAGCGGGCAAACCCGAGCGCCAGCGCGGCGGCCGACTGCGCCTGACCGGCGACGTCGATCACCAGCACCACCGGCCAGCCGGTGAACGCAGCGATATCGGCGGTTGCGCCGTTGCCCCACGCGCCGACCGCGCTGCCGCCGTCGAACAGCCCCATCACGCCTTCGGCGAGGCAGAGATCGGCGCCCGCCGCAGCATCAAGGAGGGACGTGATGCGGTCTCGTCCGAACGACCACGAGTCCAGATTGTAGCAGGGCCGACCGGCGGCGATCTCGTGGAACGCCGGATCGATGTAATCGGGCCCGCATTTATAGGGCTGCACGGTGAGGCCGCGGCGGCGCAGTGCTGCATGCAGCGCCAGCGTCACCGTGGTCTTGCCGCTATTGGTCGACGGCGCCGCGATGATCAGCCCTGGCGGACGGCCGTTCGTCGCGGTTGTTACGACGTCATCAGTCGCGGTCACGGCCGTCCTCCGCCGAGCGGCGATAGCGGCGATCGTAGTCGGGGGCGTACAGCGAGCTCTCGCGGAAATCGGTGGCTGCGAGCGATGGCCCGATCAGGATCAATGCGGTGCGGTCGATGCCTTCGGCGGCGACCTGCGCGGCGATCGAACTGAGCGTGCCGCGGATCACCTGCTGCTCCGGCCAGCTCGCGCGCACCACGACCGCGACCGGGCCGTCGTCGCCATAATGCGGGCGCAGCCGCTCGACGACGTCAGGAAGGACGTGGATCGACAGATGGATCGCCAGCGTCGCGCCGGTGGCGGCGAAGGCTTCCAGAGTCTCGCGCGGCGGCATTGCCGAGGCGCGGCCGGAGGTACGCGTCAGCACCACGGTCTGGGCGACTTCCGGCAAGGTGAGTTCGCGGCCGAGCACGGCGGCGGCCGCCGCGAACGACGGCACCCCGGGCGTGACGGTGTAGGGGATGCCGTGCTGCTCCAGGCGGCGGATTTGTTCGCCCATCGCGCTCCACACCGACAGGTCGCCGGAATGCAGCCGGGCGACGTCGTGGCCAGCTTCGGCAGCGGCGACGAACTCCGCGGTGATGGCGTCGAGGTCGAGCGGGGCGGTGTCGACGACGCGCGCGTCCTTCGGGCACAGCGCGACGATCTCGCGCGGGACTAATGAGCCGGCATAGAGACACACCGGGCAGCGCATCACCAGGTCGCGGCCGCGCACGGTGATCAGGTCGGGCGCACCCGGGCCGGCGCCGATGAAGTGGACGGTCATGGCAGCGGCTCCTCGATCGCCACCGCGGCCGTCGCGAGGCGATCGTGTGAGATCAAACGGGACACGATCAGCCGCGCGGTCGGTCCGGCGGCAGCCAGCGCCGCGGCCTCGCAAACGCTGCCGACGCCGCGGTGATGCGCGACCACGGCAGACGACGTCGTGATACGTTCTGCAGCTTGTTCGAGCGCCGCCGTCTCGATCGGCAAGATGGGGAGAGCGGTGGTGGTTGCGGCCTTGCGCAGGCTGCTGTGATCGGCTTTGTCCGCGGCGGTCGCCAGCGCGGATGGCAGGTGCGGTGCGGCGGTGCGGCGCGCGGTCTCGATCACGTCGATGATCGACGACGCGGATGCGGCGGAACGAAAGCCGATGCCGATCACGACCGCGGTCATTTGCGGACGCTCCATTGCACCACCGGCATTGCCGCGCGCCATCCGGTGAGGCCGCCGACCGGGGAGGCGCGCTCGACGCCGAGCCGCAGCAACTCGCCGCCGAGGCGATGATGCCAGTCGATCAGCAGCGCCTCGGTCTCCAACGTCACCGCATTGACCACCAGCCGGCCGCCGGCAGGCAGCGCGTGCCACACCGTGTCCATCACGCCCGGACGGCTGGCGCCGCCGCCGATGAACACCGCGCCGGGCGTGGGGAGTCCGGCGAGCGCCTCGGGTGCTGCGCCGAGCCGCAGATCGAACTGCGGCACGCCGAGCGCCTCGGCATTGGCGCGCGCGGTGGCGAGCCGATCGGCGCGCGTTTCGATCCCGATCGCGCGATTGCTGCGTGCTGCCAGAAGCCATTCGATCCCGATCGAGCCGGCACCGGCGCCGATGTCCCACAGCAGCTCATGGCCGCGTGGCGCCAGCGTCGACAGCGTCACGGCGCGGATCTCGCGCTTGGTGAGCTGGCCGTCGTGTTGAAACAGCTCGTCCGGCAGGCCGCTGGCGCACGGAATGATCACGGCATTCGGCTCGGCAACGACGGCGATGCCGAGTGCGACCGGAGCGGTGACGTCGGGGAAAGCGAAGATCGAGGCGGTGGTTCGCCGCACGCGCTCGCGCGGGCCGCCGAGTGCTTCGAGCACGGTCAGTTCGGACGCGCCGAAACCGTTCGCCGCGAGATACGCGGCGATCTCGCCGACCGCGGCGCCGTCGCGCACCAATACGATCAGCCGCGCCTGCGGGCGGAGATGCGGACGCAGCGTCGCGACCGGCCGCGCGTGCAGGCCGAGCGTCACGGTGTCTTCCAGGCGCCAGCCGAGCCGCGCCGCAGCCCAGGCAAAGGTCGATGGCGCCGGGACGGCGGTCCATTCCTTTGCCGTGAGATGATCGGCCAGCACTGATCCCGCGCCGTGCCAGAACGGATCGCCGGAGCACAGCACGGCGACGCGGCGGCCGCGCTGCGCCAGCACGTCGGGGAGCGAGGCCGCGAACGGCACGCGCCACGGCATTGTTGGCTTGTTCAATGCGGCGACGAGGGAGAGGTGGCGATCACCGCCGACGATCAGTTCGGCCGCTTCGAGCAGCGCCCGTGCGTGCGCCGACAACCCGTCGAGGCCGTCCTCACCGATTCCGACGATGGACAGCCAGGGCTGCGTCGTGTCATCGCTGGTGATCATGACGCTCCCTTCATCGCACCGCTCGCGCGTATTGATCCTCGGCGGCACGGCCGACGCCTCGGCGCTCGCCAGGACGATCGCCGCAGAGCTCAACATTGACGCGGTGCTGTCGTTCGCCGGCCGTACCGATCACCCGAAGCCGCCGCCGATCCCGTTTCGGGTTGGTGGTTTCGGCGGCGTCGGCGGTCTGGCCGATTACTTGCGTGCGGAGCGGATCGAGCGCGTCGTCGACGCGACGCATCCATTCGCGGCGCAGATGAGCCGCCATGCGGTGATCGCCTGCGCCGAAGCCGGTGTGCCGCTGCTGGCGCTGGAGCGGCCGGCGTGGCAGGCGGTCGCCGGTGATCGCTGGGTCGACGTCGAAGATCTCGATCAGGCGGTGAGCGCGCTCGGCGCAGCGCCGCGACGGGTGTTTCTCGGCATCGGCCGGCAGAACCTCGAGCTGTTCGCGGCGCAGCCGCAGCACGCTTATCTGGTGCGGCTGGTCGATCCGCCGCGTGGGCCGCTGCCGTTGCCGAACGTCGATATCGTGGTGGCGCGCGGACCGTTCGATCTCGCTGGCGACCGTGCGATGCTGCAGGCGCACCGCACTGAGATCGTCGTCGCCAAGAACGCCGGCGGCGACGCGGCCGTTGCCAAGATCACCGCGGCGCGCGAACTCGGGCTGCCGGTGATCATGGTGAAGCGGCCCGCGGTGCCGGATCGGCACTGCGTCGCGACGGTCTCCGAGGTGATGGCCTGGCTTGGTCACGACACCGCTCCAGAGAACCGCGGGGTGTAGACGAAAGCGGCGCCGCTGCGACGCGGAATGATCCGGGTCTGAGACGAGCCGATCATCACCAGCGTGCGCATGTCGGCGCGTTGCGGCACCGCCTCGCCGAGCGGCGCCACGTCGATGCGTTCGCGTGGATCGCTGATAGCGGTCGCAAAGATCACCGGCACGGACGCGGGGTGGATGCTGCGCAGCAGCTCGAAGGCGCGGCCGAGCTGCCACGGCCTGGCCTTCGAGATCGGGTTGTACAGCGCGATCACGAAATCGGCCTCCGCTGCGGCGCGCAGTCGCTTCTCGACGGTCTCCCACGGCTTGAGATTGTCCGAGAGGTTGATCGCGCAGAAATCATGGCCGAGCGGCGCGCCGATCCGCGCCGCGGCGGCGAACATCGCGCTGATGCCGGGGAGCACGCGAATGTCGAGCTCGCGCCACGACGGATCGCCGGCCTCGATCGCCTCGAACAGCGCCGCCGCCATCGCGAACACGCCCGGATCGCCGGAGGAGACGATCACGACATGCCGACCCTCGGTCGCCAGCCGTAGCGCGAAGCCGGCGCGATCAAGCTCTTCGCGATTATCGGAAGCGTGCCGCAGCAGGCCGTCGCGTTCGGCGACGCGCGCCACATAAGGCGCGTAGCCGACGATATCGGTGGCATGCGCCAGCGCGGCGCTGACTTCCGGTGTGATCAGGTCCTGCGCGCCGGGCCCGAGGCCCGCGACAACGACAGATCCGGTCATGGCCGTCGCCCCTGTCCGTGGACCAGCACGATCGAGAAGTAGGGCGCGTCGTCGGTGGTCTTGTCGGCGAGCGGCATCACCACCTGATCGGCCATCGCGCCGCGCTCGACATAGATCGCGCGGTCGAGCAGGCCGGCGTCGTCGAGCGCGCGGCGCACCTTCGGCAGATTGCGGCCGAGCTTCATGATCACGATCGCATCGCCGGTGGCGAACGCCGCCTTCAGCCGGTCCGGCCCGAGGGTCGCTGGTACCACGCAGAGCACATCATCACCATAAGTGATCGGCGTGCCGCTCGCGGTCCAGCACGCCGCCATGCCGGAGATGCCGGGTACGACTTCGACACGGACGCGCGGCGCCAGCCGGCTGTGCAGATGCATGAACGAGCCGTACAGGAACGGGTCGCCTTCACACAGCACGACGACGTCGCGGCCTTGAGCGATGTGCTCGGAAAGCCGCGCGACGCATTGTTCGTAGAAGCTGCGCAGCGTCGCCGCATAGGCCGGATCGTCGAGGGCGATCTCGGTCGTCACCGGATAGTCCATCGGCTCTTCGATCACGCCGTCCGCCAACAGACCGTCGGCGATGCGGCGCGCGTGGCCGGGACGTCCGGCTTTGCGGAAATACGCCACCACCTTGGCGGCACCGACCAGCCGCGCGGCGCGGACGCTCATCAGGTCGGGTGCGCCGGGGCCGACACCGACGCCATAAACGGTCGGTGCGCTCATTCGCGTTCGCTCGCCAGGGCGTTGATTGCGGCTGCGGTCATCGCGCTGCCACCGCGGCGGCCACGCACGATCACGCAAGGCGACGGCGAGTCCGCCAGCAGCGCTTCCTTGGATTCGGCGGCGCCGACGAAGCCGACCGGGATGCCGATAATCGCCGCGGGGCGCGGTGCGCCGGGCTCGGCCAGAATTTCGAGCAGGCGGAACAACGCGGTCGGCGCATTGCCGATCGCCACCACCGCGCCCTGCATACGGTCGCGCCACAGATCGATCGCGGCGGCCGAACGGGTAGTACTGAGCTTTGCGGCGAGGGTCGGGACATCGGGATGGTTCAGCGTGCAGATCACCTCGTTGTCGGCCGGCAGCCGCTTGCGGGTGACGCCATTGGCGACCATCTGGGCGTCGCACAGGATCGGCGCGCCGGCCTGCAGCGCGGCGCGTCCGACCGATACAAAGCCGGGCGTGAACGCGATGTCGCCGGCGACTTCGACCATGCCGCTGGCGTGGATGATACGCACCGCGATCTTCTCCTCGTCGGCGGTGAACCGATCGAGCGCGGCTTCGGCGCGGATGATCGAAAACGACTGACGATAGATCGCGTCGCCGTCTCGTTCGTAAGCGTAGGTCATCGGACGGCGTCCTCGATCAGCTCGGGGAGAATGGATGGATGCTGGTTGGCTTCGGCGGTCGCGCTCTCGCTCGGCGCGTCCATGGCAGAGATGCTGAGGCCCGCGGCCAGGGCGAGTTGCATCAGGATGGCGCGTGCGGCATCGCCAGCTCGTTGAATGTACAGCCTGTTCAGGCGACGGAGCGTCGTGGGGGGCAGGTTGGTGATCAGTTCGCTCGGAACGTCGGGCTGCCCGCGGGTAGAGAGGACCGCGAAGGCAATGCGTCGGCTGCCGGCGAATGCGGCGATTGCTTCGATGGCTTCACGGCAAGGATGCGCCTGATCCGGCAGCGCGATCAGAAGCGCACGTAGCGGCGACGCGTCGAGTGAGCGATCACATGCCTGCGCAGCGAAGCTTCCGAGATCGCTCACACGCAATCGGTTGGCATTGCCGGGCCATGCCTGAGCGAAGGCGGCCAGCGTCTCGGCGCAGGGCGACAGTACCGCGATCTCGGCGGCATCTGGCCGAAGCGACTGCTGAGAACCGGCGGAGACACCGGGATGGAGCGCAGTGGGCGGCATCGCGCCGAATCTCGTCGGTTGGCCATCGCGGGCGATGGCTCAAAACCGGCGAACGGACCTGCACTCCGGACCGCCGAAAGACATCCCGGGGCACCCCGCCCGAAACGACGTCATCATAGCAGGCGACGGCAGGTCTCCTGGCTCACGGGTCGTCGCCGATGCAGCCTTCCCGGAATATCTCCAGTGGCGTGTTGCGTCGGCTCACCGTTTACAGTTGCGGGGGCAGCTTCGGCTCGACCGCTGCAAGGCAGCGTTCTTCCGATATTCCCTCTTCGTCCTGTCCGAGGACAGGACACCGTCGGCGCGGGATGTTTGGGACGGAAACGGCGAACTGTCAATCGACCATCATTGGCAACTGGCCGCCGAGAGCCCTCATCAAATTCGCGCCAGCTTGATCGGGATCAAGGCGTATCGCCGGAGGCCTCCGGGGTTCGCGCCAATGTGCTGCGGCGGCTGTCGATCGCCGCACGCAGCAGCGCCGCCGCCCGGAACGGAGCGTGCAGCGCCTTGCTGAACGGCAGGGCGGCGAACAGGCCGAACACCAGCGCGAGATGGATGGTGAGCAGCAGGCCCATCGCCGGCGTGCTGCGGAAGCCGAGCACCGCAAGCCCACTGGCGCCGACCAGGGCGAGCAGAATCAGAAACGCAACGTTCAGTCTGGTTTCGCCGCGATCACTCGGCGCGGGATCGGCCCACGCTTCCAGTCCCAGCAGCCCGACAGCGCCGATGGTCATCGTCACGCCGCCGCCGAGCCCGAGCATCACCGGCAGGCTGGCGACCGGGTAGGGCGCCGCGACGCCGAGCAGATGATGATAAGCGGACGCCGCGATCGTCGACAGGCCGCTGAGCACGAAGCCGCCGGCGGTCAGATGGTGCAAGATCCGTCGCCGCTGCGAGGTACGCTCATCCTGGTCATGGCAGCCGGGTCCGCCGCCGCCGAGGTGACGCAGCGTGATGATGTCGGAGAGGGCAACCGGCAGCGCGCGCACGATCTCGCTGATCGTCGTCTTTGGCGCGATCGCGCGCCAGTATCGCAGCGTCGCCAGCGTGACCACGATAACTGCCCACGCGAAGGTGGCGCCCGCGAGCCCGGCCATCGCCGGCCACGGCAGCACGCGATAGAACGCGCCTTCGCCCGCGTGGGCCGCCAGCAATGTTGCGGGGGAGTCCGCGCCCAGTACGAGGCCGAAGGTGATCAGCAGCGCGAGCGCGACGGTGGCGGGTAATGCGAGCGATGAGGCGCGAAAGATGCGTCCTAGCGCGGGCGGCCACAAATGGTCTGCATAGGAGCGCTGCCGCAGTTCGGCGAACGTCGCCGGCAGATTGACGGCGAACGGATGCGGTGGTGCGTACTGGCAATCGTGCCAGCAGCCCTGGCAGTTGTGGCACAGGTTCGACAGGTAGCTGACGTCGCTCAGGCTGAAGCTGTGCTTGCCGTCGATCGCTGGAAACACCGGGCAGAGCCCATCGCAATACATGCAGGCGCTGCAGATCCGCAGCACGCGCTCGGCTTCGAGCATCGGATCAGCCGCGGACATGGCGTGCCGCCTCCTCGCCGGCGATCTGGCCGAATACTGCCGATAGGGTGATGCCGAGCCCGGCGAGATAGCCGCGGCGCAGCACATTCGCAGCCATGATCATGCCGGCCGCGAACAGATCGTCGTGGCGGCGACCGTCGGCCTGGACCACCCGCATCGTTGCATCCACCTTGATGCCGTAGTGCACGAACGTCAGCCCCGGCCGCATCGGATAGGCGGCAAATGGTGGCTCCGCGATGCTACGCGCGGCGTTGGCCGGGGCGGCATTGAAGCCCTCAATGCTTGGCAACAGAGCGGTGGGATCGATCTGCAGCGCGGCAGCTAGTTCGCCGAGGTTCGGCGCAGTGACCGGCGCCAGTGCGGATGGCGCGGCACGCGCGAGCCCTTGGGTATCGAGCACCAGATAAGCGAGTTGGCCGGGGCAGGCGGCGATCCTTGGTCCCCATTTGGCGTAGTGAGAGGGTTGCGCGCCGGCCCCTGCGACGTCGATGGGAGCACCGGATCGATCGACGACGAGGCCGAGTGGAATCGACGTGATCCGGGTGACGATGCCGCCGTCGAATTGCGGCCCGCGCGCATCGACCGGAACGACGTGGCACATGGTCGGATCGCCGATCGCGCGGCCCCCCGCCGCGATCAGCAGATCGAGCATTCGGCCGTCCGAATATGGCGTGCCGCGGACCATCCAGCCGTCGGCGGCGCTGCCGAAATTTTCGCGCAGCCACGCCAGATCGGCACCCGGGCCACCAGCGCAGACGACGATGCTGCGCGTGCTGATTGCGGGATCGGACGTAGCGCTTCGCACACTGATCGTCCAGCCATCGTCGTCGTGGCACAGCGATCTGACTTCGCTGTCGTAACTGATGACAATGCCGAGCCGCTCAGCGGCAACGTACAGCGCATTGATCATCGCTTTGCCGCCGCCGAGCGGAAACGCGGTGCGGCGCGAATACGGCATCACTCCAGTGCCCGGTGGCTGCAGATGCACGCCGTGATCGATTAGCCAGCCGGCGATGCTGTCTGCGCGTTCGATCAGCAGCTCCGTCAACGCCCGATCGGTGTCGCCCGTGATGCTGCGCAGCTCGGCGCGCAATTCGGCGGCCGTGTAGGTGTCGGGCACGTAGTCGAGGGGCGTCTCGTGCGTCAGCCGGAAATTGCGGCCGTGGCGCGCGTTGCCGCCGCGTAACGGCCGCGGCGCCGCTTCGAGCAGGCGGACCGAAGCGCCGCTGCGGCGCGCGGCAATCGCCGCGCAAAGACCGGCGATTCCGCCGCCTATCACCGTCACATCCCACAGCAAGATGCGGTCAATCCGGTCGAGATGATGCGCCAGGGCCGCTCGAGAGCGGCCAGGAAAAGCGCGGCTTGGTGGACCTTCGTCTTAGAGGGCGGCTCCGGGTTGTTGTCAATCTTGCGCCCGTGGCGTCGTCGTGCTGTGGTGCCGCCCGCTTCGGTGCCCTTCGTTCGAAGGGTGAAACGGGAATGCGGTGCGGCGAGCAATCGCCAAGTCCGCGGCTGCCCCCGCAACTGTAAGCGGACCGCTTCCGGTCACACCGCCACTGAGCACGGCGCAACAGCCGCTCGGGAAGGCGACCGGGACAATGTCCGCGAGCCAGGAGACCGGCCGAAGTCCGAAAACCATGCCATTCGACGGTGGGTCGAAGAAGGACACAGACATGCTGCACCGGCCACCGACCTGACGCGCGCCTCCGCTTTCCGCGGATAAATCCCGTCGTCGCCCGAACGAACCAGCGCGCACAGCTTTGCTGTCGCCGCCACGATGGGCGTTCGACTGTCTTCACTCCCCGCCGTCGCGGCGGCAGCCTTCTTATTGCCGAGCTTCCGAATGCACGCGCCCTTGCTCGACCCACGTATTCTGTCCGTTCCGCCGATCGATCCCGCCCATGAATCCGAGCTGCGGGCTCGGCTCGACGGCAAGGCGAAGCCGCCGGGTTCGCTCGGCCGGCTCGAAGAACTCGCCGTGCAGCTCGGGCTGATCTGGCATCCGGCGCCGCCGCGGGCGGAGCGCGCGACGGTGTTCATCTTTGCCGGCGATCATGGCCTCGCCGCCGATCGGGTGTCGCCGTATCCAGCGAGCGTGACCCGATCGATGGTCGAGGCATATCTGGCAGACTGCGCCGGCGTGAACGTTCTGGCGAAAGCGGTCGCGACCGAGGTGCGGATCGTCGACGGCGGCATCGATGCCGATATGCCGCCACATCCCAAGCTGATCGGTCGCAAGATCCGCCGCGGCACCCGCAACGCGCGCCACGAACCGGCAATGACTCACCAGGAGGCCGCGCGTGCGATCACCGCGGCGGCCGATCTGGTGCGCGAGGATATCGCGGGCGGGCTCGACATCGTCGCGATCGGCGAGATGGGAATCGGCAACACGACGTCTGCCGCGTTGATCACCCACGCGCTCACGGGCGAGCCGATCTTTGATTGCGTCGGCCGCGGCGCCGGGATGGATGATGCCGGTGTCGCGCACAAGCGCGCCATCGTCGAACAGGCCGCGGCGCGGGCACAGCCGACGGCACCGCTCGACGTGCTTGCCGAGTTCGGCGGCTTCGACATCGCGATGATGGCCGGCGCAGTGCTCGGCGCTGCGACCTCGCGGCGGCCGGTGGTGATCGACGGCTTCATCGCCAGCGCGGCTGCGCTGCTCGCGGTGCGGCTGCAGCCCGCCGCGCGCGATTACTGCGTGTTCTCGCATCGCTCGGCCGAGCGCGGCCATCGCGTGCTGCTCGAAGCGATGCAGGCGACGCCGTATCTCGATCTCGGATTGCGGCTCGGTGAGGGCACCGGTGCGCTGATGACCGTTCCGCTGCTGCGCGCCGCGGCCGGCATCCTCAACGATCTCGCCGCACTGTCGGACGTGCTGGCGGGCCGGTTCGGATCGCGCGCGTGAGCCGGCAGATTCAATCGCTGCTCAACGCCGTGCAGTTCATGACGCTGGTGCCGACGCCGCGCACCGCGCAGTTCGACGACGACTGGCTGCTGAGCGCATCGAAGTACTTTCCGCTGGTCGGCGCCGGGATCGGTCTTGTGTGCGGTGGCGTGCTGCTCGCAGGCTCGCTGATCTGGTCCGGCGTGGTGCCGGCAATGATGGCCGTCGCCGCTGGCGCGGCGCTCACCGGCGCGCTGCACGAAGACGGCATCGCCGATACAGCGGACGGCCTGTTTGGTGGCCGCAGCCGCGAGCAGCGCCTGGCGCTGATCAAGGACAGCCGCCTCGGCCTCTATGGCGCGGTGGCGCTGGTACTCAGTTTTGCGATCCGCGTCGCAGCGCTGGCGAGCCTGCCGCCGTGGCTCGGCGTCGCGACTCTGGTGGCCGGCTATAGTCTTGGGCGGACCGGTATCGTCGCGGCGATGTCGGCGCTGCCTTATGCCGGTGACGCAGCCACCGGCAAGCTGAGCTATCCGACGCGCGCGATCAGCAGCGCGGGCTGGGTCGGTCTGGCTGCGTTCAGCGTGCTCGGCGCGCTGTGGCTGGTCATGCTCAATCCGCCGGCGGCGATCGTGGGGCTTCTGGTCGCGGGCGTGTTCGGTCTGGCGGCGCCGTGGATCGCGCTCCGGCTGATCGGCGGCTATCGCGGCGATGTGCTCGGCGCCACCGAACAGATGATCCAGATCGGCCTGTTGCTCGGCGTCGTGGCGATGGCCGGCCATGGCTGAGTGATGCCGTGGCTGCCGATCACGTTCGACCGCAGGCGCGGGCGGCTGCGCTGCTTCCCCTTAACTCCATGCTATCGAGTGGTTTCATGACCGACGCCCATGTCGAGGAGCTCATCTCCCGGATCCAATTCACGCCGCGCGCGACCACCGGTCCGCGGCGCGCCCGCTCGCTGATGATCCAGGGCACCAGTTCGGACGTCGGAAAGAGCATGGTGGTCGCCGGGCTGTGCCGTGCCTTCGCCCGGCGTGGGCTGGTGGTGCGTCCATTCAAGGCGCAGAACATGAGCAACAACGCCGCGGTCGCGTCCGACTCGGATCTGCCGCTCGGTCCGAACGGCGAACAAGTTCGAGGCGAGATCGGCCGCGCTCAGGCGCTGCAGGCGCGCGCGTGTGGCGTGGCGCCGTCGATTCACATGAACCCGGTGCTGCTGAAACCGCAGTCGGAGATCGGCGCCCAGGTGGTGCTGCGCGGACGCGTGCTCGGCAACTGCCCGGCGCGAATCTATCACCACATGCGGCAGCGGCTGATCCCGGCGGTGGTCGACAGCTTCGAGCGGCTCGCTGCCGAGGCCGATCTGGTACTGGTCGAAGGCGCCGGCAGCGGCGCCGAGGTCTACTTGCGCGCCTCCGACATCACCAACATGCGGTTCGCCGAGGCGGCCGATCTGCCGGTCGTGTTTCTGTCGGACATCGATCGCGGCGGCACCATGGCGGCATTGGTCGGCAGCTACGTGCTGCTGAGCGAGGGCGATCGGGCCCGCGTCGTCGGCTATCTGATCAACAAGTTCCGCGGCGACTTCTCGCTGTTCGAACCCGGCTGCCGGACCATCACGGCGGAGACCGGCTGGCCGTTCCTCGGCGTGCTGCGCTGGTTTCCCGGCGCCGACCGACTGCCGGCAGAGGACTCGCTGGCGCTGGAGCGCGCCGCAGCGGCGAGCCGGGGCAAGCTCAAGATCGCGGTGCCGCGGCTGCAGCGCGTTGCCAACTTCGATGACCTCGATCCGTTGGTGGCCGAGCCCGACATCGACCTGCAGTGGATTCAGCCGGGCTCGCCGATTCCGGCGGATGTCGATGTCGTGGTGCTGCCGGGCTCGAAAGCGACCCGCACCGAGCTCGATCTGATCCGGCGCGAGGGCTGGGATATCGACATTCACGCCCACGTCCGCCGCGGCGGCCGCGTCGTCGGGCTGTGCGCCGGCTTCCAGATGCTCGGCCGCGTGGTGCGCGATCCGCAAGGCATTGAAGGACCTGCGGGCGAGACCGCAGGGCTTGGTTTGCTCGACATTGAGACCGAGATTTCTGGCGACAAGCGCCTGATCGAGATCGATGCGGTCGATCGGGTCAGCGGGTGCCGTGTCGTCGGCTACGAGATGCATATGGGGCGGACCACCGGCCCAGGTTTGGCGCGGCCCTGGCTGAAGCTTGAGGAGGGCGGCACCGAGCGCGCCGAAGGCGCAGTCTCGGCGGACGGCCGCGTCAGCGGCGGCTATCTGCACGGCATCTTCGGCGGCGATGCGTTCCGCTCTGCCTGGCTGGCACAGATCGGTGCCGCGTCCTCCGGGCTCGATTTCGAGCGGCGGGTCGAGGAGACGCTGGACGCGCTCGCCGATCATTGCGAAAGCAATCTCGATCTCGATGCCTTGCTGGCGCTGGCGCGGTGAAGCGGCGTTCGCGGGCGGAATAGGACGACGATGCGGAAGATCTTGTTGATCGGAATCGGGCCGGGCGGTCCGAACTATCTGACCCTTCAGGCTGTCGAGGCGCTGAACCGCGCCACCGTGTTCTTCATTCCCGACAAGGGAGAAGAAAAGGCCGAGCTGCGCCTGGCGCGGGAGCAGATCTGCGAGCGCTTCATCAAGACGCCGGGTTACCGCTTCGTCACCATCGACATCCCCAAGCGTGAGCCGCAGCCGCAGGATTATCGAGCCACGGTGGACGATTGGCACGCCCAGATCGCCGACCGGTTTCAGCACGCGATGACCGAGCAACTGCCGGAGGATGGTTGCGGCGCATTTCTGGTGTGGGGCGATCCGTCGCTTTACGACAGCACGATCCGCATTCTCGACCGGCTGCGCGGGCGCGGGATGGCGATCGACTACGAGATCATTCCCGGCATCACCGCAGTGCAGGCGCTGACGGCGCGTCATGGCATCGCGCTCAACGGCATCGGCGAACCCGTCACGGTGACGACAGGGCGCAAGCTCGCCGCCGCGGGGCGATGGTCGGGCGAGACAACGGTAGTGATGCTCGACGGCGAGGAGACTTTCGCCAAGATCGACGCCGAGGGGGCCGAAATCTTCTGGGGTGCGAACCTCGGCATGGATGACGAAGTCCTGGTAGCCGGCAAGCTCCCGGAGATTGCGCCCGAGATTCAGCGCGTTCGCCGCCAGGTGCGTGCCGCCAAGGGCTGGGTGATGGACATCTATCTGCTCCGTAAAGCAGGGGAATCGTAGATTGGTACCGTCGCGCTTCGACGGGCGCTGCTCATTTATCGCGCTTGCTCGATGCCAGCGTATCGGCCAAAACCGCGCCATCGGTGGCGCGCATCACGCGCCGATCTGAGCGGGGCCGACATGAACAGTATCGCGACCAGCCCGAACAGAAGCGGACTGCGCTTCCTGGTGTTTCAACACGTCGATGTCGAGCATCCCGGCATCTTCCGCGAGTTCTGGCGCGAAGCGGGGATCGTGTGGGATGCAGTCGAACTCGATGCAGGTGAACCGATCCCAGCGCTCGAGCCGTACGACGCTCTGATCGTGATGGGCGGCCCGCAAGACGTTTGGCAGGAAGACGAGCATCCCTGGCTGGTGCCGGAGAAGGCCGCGATCCGGCGTTTCGTGCAGGAGCTTGGCCGGCCGTATCTTGGCATCTGCCTCGGGCATCAGTTGCTTGCGGCTGCACTCGGCGGCGAAGTCCGTCTCGGCCAGACTCCTGAGGTTGGTCCGGGCGAAGTCGAGCTGACGGCGGCCGGCGCAACCGATCCGTTGTTCGCCGGTCTTTCCAGCCCGTTGCAGACCTTCCAATGGCACGGGGCCGAAGTCGCGACGCTGCCCGCCGGGGGAGAAGTGCTGGCGCGCAATGATGCTTGCGCGGTACAGGCGTTCCGGTTTGGCCCTGCGGCTTACGGGCTACAGTATCACGTCGAGATCACCGACCGCACCGTGCCCGAATGGCAGCAGATTCCCGCGTACGCGGCTTCGCTCGAGACGGCGCTCGGGCGCGAGCGCGCCGCGAAGCTCGCCGACGAGACCACCGGGCTCTTGCCCGGTTTTGCGCAGGCGGCGCGCCGGCTCAACGACAACTTCCTGCAGATCGTGGCGCGCGCTGCGGCGCGCTAAGTCATCAAGGCGTTTGCGGCGGATGCCCTGGCTGCCGTTTGATGTGCCCATGCGGCGCGGCGATCAGATGCGTCACTTTTGGTTCGGCATCAAACAAGCGGATCTGCTCCTGCAGCACCCGATCGGCATTGGTGACGCGCTCGTGCTGGCGGAGATGCTCCAGCCATGAAGCGACCTTGAAGGTTTCGACAAAGCGGCCGGGATCGGCCGCATCCTCGAACACGCCCCATTGATAGGCGCCGTCGCGCCGCCGCTGCCGGCTGAGATGCCGCACCGCGCTGAGAAACGCCTCGCGATGGCTCGGCGCAATTCGGTACTCGACCGTGATCAGCACCGGGCCCTGATCCGGTTCGGCGTCGATGCTGACGATCGGCGTCGGCCAGTGCATCGACGGCGACAGATCGACGTCCGCGCCGGCCTTCAGTTTCCATCGCCAGGTCACCACAATGCCGAGCACCGCGCCCGCCGCCGCCGCGAAATGCGCGATCGGCAGGCCGAACGATGAGGCGATCTGGCCCCACAGTGCACTGCCTGCGGTCATTGCGCCGAAGAACACGGTGACGAACATCGCCAGGCCGCGTCCGCGGACCCAATCCGGCAGCACGACCTGCACCGAGACGTTGAGGCTGGCCAGCACGGCGATCCACGAGACGCCGGCGAGCAGGCACGCGGCGACAGCGAGTTCGACCTGCCGGGCAAGGCCGAGCATCACCAGGCACAGCGCGGTGCCGAGCGTGCCGGCGGCGACCAACCGGTCGGGGCCGAGCGCGGCCTTCAGCTTCGGCAGGATGAGCGCGCCGCCGATCGCGCCAGCGCCGACGGCACCGAGCAGGATGCCGTACAGCTCCGGCCCGCCGGCGATCCGCGACCGGGCCACCAGCGGCAGCAGCGCCCAATACGCGCTGGCAAAGAAAAAGAACGCCACCGCGCGCACCAGCGTCGCGCGCAGCTCGGTGTTGTGGCGAGCGTGACGGATGCCGGTGATCAGTGCTTCGATCAGTCGTTCCGGGGGCAGCGTGCCGCTGCGCGGATGAGCGGGGCGCCACCAGATCAGCGCGGCGATCACCGCAAGGTTGCTGACCGCATTGATCCAGAACGGCGCGGCGATGCCGAGGCTGCCGATTGCGATGCCGCCCAGCGCCGGGCCGATCGCCCGGCTGATATTGATCCCGACGCCGTTGCTGGCGACCGCGGAAGCGAGGTCCTGCTTCGGCACCAGATCCGGCACGATCGATTGAAACGCCGGTGCGGCAAAGGCCGCGCCGGCGCCGAGCAGGAACGTGAACAGCAACAGCTGCGGCGGCGTCATCAGGCCAAGCCACACCAGCGCCGCGCTGGCACCGGCAAACAAGGTCAGGACGATCTGCACCACGATCAGAAACTTGCGCTTGTCGACGATATCGGCGAGCGCACCCGCCGGAATGGCAAGCAGGAAGATCGGCAGGTTGGACGCGACTTGCACGAGCGCGACCTGCAGCGGGTCTGCCTCCAGGCTGGTCATCAGCCAGCCGGAGGCGGCATTGAACATCCAGGTGCCGACGTTGGACACCACCGTTGCCGTCCATACCACCGTGAAGGCGATGTGGTGAAAGGCTGCCCAGGATGAAGGGCGTGGCGGAGCCGCTGTCTGCTGGCCGCCTTCAACACTGCTCATCGGTCCTCGCTGGGTTGAAGGCGCTCGTGATCCGTCCGGCGCTGGTTGCCAAAGCGGAAATCTATCGCGGCGGCGCCAAGCGAGATTGCAGGACCTTGCTGCGGTTTGAATGTTTGAGCGCCGCGTCGGGCGCGAGAGGATCGCTCGTCATCAGATCCGAAGCAGCGCGAGCCGCCCTGCCCACATGAGTGCACCTGCGGTGAGATGTCGTCATCGGCGTGAGCAGGGCGCCGCGCGTTCGTGCAAGCGGTGACGGGTTCGTCCAAGCGATCCGGACGCCGGGCAGGGCATGATCGCGTCCAGTTGCTTCAGCTCAGCCCCGAACTTTGGAGAGTTCCGATGTCGAAACTGGATATGCTTACGCCCGAGAACTGCGCGATCGCGCTGATCGATTATCAGCCGGCGATGTATCAGGGGGTGCAGTCGCACGACCGCCTTGTGGTGTTCAACAACATCCAGATCCTCGCCAAGGCGGCCAAGCTGTTCAAGATTCCGACGGTGCTGACCACGGTGGCCAAGGATTCGTTCTCCGGCCCGTTCATGCCGGAAGTCACCGAGCTGTTTCCGAACCTCGACATCATCGACCGCACCTCGATGAACTCGTGGCTCGATCCGAACTTCCGCAAAGCCGTCGCCGCCACCGGCCGCAAGAAGTTCGTGATCGCCGGGCTGTGGACCGAAGCCTGCGTCATGTTCCCGACGCTCGACATGCTGAAGGAAGGCTACGAGATCTACATTCCGGCCGATGCCTGCGGTGATCTGTCGATGGAAGCGCACAACCGCTCGATGGAGCGCGCGATCCAAGCCGGCGCGGTGCCGATCACTTCCTGCCAGTACGCATTCGAACTGCAGCAGGACTGGGCGCGCTCGGAGACCTATGAGGGCATGATGGACATCCTGCGGGCGCACTCGCCCTATGGCATCCAGATCCGTTTCTCCAAGTGGGCGCTCGGCGAACACGCCTCCGAGGGCGGCACCAAGGCCGCCTGACGCGATCGGCGCGGGGAGAGCACGATGAAAGTATATCTGCTGTCGCTCGGTGCCGGCCTGTTGGTCGGCATCATCTACAGCTTGCTCAACGTGCGCTCCCCCGCGCCGCCGCTGGTGGCGCTGATCGGACTACTCGGCATTCTGGCCGGCGAGCAGATCGTGCCGGTGGCGCGCCAGATCATCTCCGGCCACAGCCTTGCGGCCGCGTGGCGCGACGCCAGGTGCACGCCGCACATCTTCGGCATGCTGCCGGGGCGCCGCGCCGCCGACGCGTCCACGACTTCTGAACCGCAGCAGATGGAGAAGCACTCATGAGCACCGCGCCCGACGTCATCCTGCATCGCGGCCTGTTCACGACGCTGGATCGGAGCAACCCGACCGCCAGTGCGGTGGCGATCTCGGACGGGCGGTTCACGGCGGTCGGGCACGACCGCGATGTCTTGCCGCTCGCTGGTCCCTCGACCCGCGTGATCGATCTGAAGGGCCGGCGGGTGCTGCCTGGTCTGATCGACAACCATCTGCACATCATCCGCGGCGGCCTGAACTTCAACATGGAGCTGCGCTGGGACGGTGTCCGTTCGCTCGCCGATGCGATGAACATGCTGAAGCGCCAGGTCGCGATCACGCCGCCGCCGCAATGGGTGCGCCTGGTCGGCGGCTTTACCGAGCACCAGTTCGCCGAGAAGCGGCTGCCGACCATCGACGAACTCAACGCCGTGGCGCCGGATACGCCGGTGTTTCTGTTGCATCTGTATGACCGCGCCATCCTCAACGGCGCGGCGCTGCGCGCGGTCGGCTACACCAGGGACACGCCGGAACCGCCCGGCGGCGAGATCACCCGCGATGCCAACGGCAATCCCACCGGCCTGCTGCTCGCCAAGCCGAACGCCAACATCCTTTACGCGACACTGGCAAAGGGCCCGAAGCTGCCGTTCGACTATCAGGTCAACTCCACCCGCCACTTCATGCGGGAATTGAATCGGCTTGGCGTCACCGGTGCGATCGACGCCGGCGGCGGTTTCCAGAATTATCCCGACGATTACGCGGTGATCCAGAAGCTCGACGAGGAGGGGTTGCTGACGATCCGGCTCGCCTACAATCTGTTCACGCAGAAGCCGAAGGGCGAGAAGGACGACTTCCTCAACTGGACCAAGACCTCCAAATACAAGCAGGGCAACGACTACTTTCGGCACAACGGCGCCGGCGAGATGCTGGTGTTCTCGGCCGCCGACTTCGAGGATTTCCGCGTACCACGCCCCGACATGCCGCCGGAGATGGAAGGCGAGCTCGAGGAGGTGGTGCGCATCCTGGTGCAGAACAAATGGCCGTGGCGTCTGCACGCGACCTACGACGAGACGATCTCCCGCGCGCTCGACGTGTTCGAGAAGGTGAATCAGGACACGCCGCTCGACGGTCTACACTGGTTCTTCGATCATGCCGAAACGATTTCGGACCGCTCGATCGACCGGATCGCGGCGCTCGGCGGCGGCATCGCCGTGCAGCACAGGATGGCGTATCAGGGCGAGTACTTCGTCGAGCGCTAC
Organism: Rhodopseudomonas sp. P1; assembly: GCF_039642825.1. Lineage (NCBI taxonomy): Bacteria > Pseudomonadati > Pseudomonadota > Alphaproteobacteria > Hyphomicrobiales > Nitrobacteraceae > Rhodopseudomonas > Rhodopseudomonas sp. P1. The sequence continues at coordinate 2,333,845 of NZ_CP088006.1, forward strand.
GGCTTCGGCGCCGCGGAGGCGACCCCGCCGGTGAAGCGCATTCTCGACAGCGGCGTCAAGGTCTCCGCCGGCACCGATGCGACCCGGGTCGCGTCATACAATCCGTGGGTGTCGCTGTCCTGGCTGGTGACCGGCCGCACCGTCGGCGGCCTTCGGATCACGCCGCAGCGAAACTGCCTCGACCGCGAGACCGCGCTGCGGATGTGGACCGAGAATGTCACCTGGTTCTCCAACGAGGAAGGCAACAAGGGGCGCATCGCCGTCGGCCAGCTCGCCGACGTGGTGGTGCCCGACCGCGACTATTTCTCCTGCAGCGAAGCCGAAATTGCCGATACGACCGCACTGCTGACGATGGTCGGCGGCAAGGTGGTGTATGGCGCCGCCGAGTTCGCCGGTCTCGACGACAGCGCGCCGCCGCCGGCGATGCCGGACTGGTCGCCGGTGCGCCGGTTCGGCGGCTACGCCGCCTGGGCGGACGATGAAAGTGCGGCCGGCAAGGTCGCGGTACAGGCGATGACGTTGTGCGGCTGCGCCAACAGCTGCACGCTGCATGGTCACGATCACGCCACCGCGTGGTCGAGCAAGCTGCCGGTCTCCGATCTGAAGAGTTTCTGGGGCGCGCTGGGCTGCGCTTGCTGGGCGGTGTGAGGTGAGGCCGGCTGACGAGCCGAGGTGGGCGGCGACGATCCTGTCGTCGCCGCTGCTGTGGCACGCCGCGCGCTTCGCGCTGGTGTCCGCCTATCTGCTCGGCGGCGTGGTGAAGCTTTTCGACTTTGCCGGGGCTGTGGCCGAGCAGGAGAGGTTCGGCCTGCATCCCGGCTGGCTGTGGGCATCGCTCGCCATCATCGTTGAACTGGGTGGCTCGCTCCTGGTGCTCGTCGATCGGCTGGTCTGGTTTGGTGCCGGCGCGCTTGGCGCCCTGACCTTCGTGGCGATGCTGACGGCGAATGCGTTCTGGTCCGCGCCTGCAGCGGATCGTGGGATGCAGGCAAACGCCTTCTTTGAACATCTCGGACTGATCGCCGGCTTCGTGCTGGTGGCGATGCTGTCCGACCAACGGCGATCGACGTCCTGATATTGGCGAGGAGACTTCCGTGAAACAGATCTCGAAACCCCTTCTGTTGCTGGCGATCGCCGCCGCGCTGAGTTCGCCGGTGGCAGCGAAGGAAGCGCGCCACGCCAACCCATCGGTTGCGGTCGCGCCGCAATACGACACCACGCATGTCTATGTGGCGCCCGAGGACGTTGAGAAATTCGTGGCGAGCTTTCTCGCCACCTTCGGCGGCAAGAGCACCAAGCAGGTGGTCGCGACCGTGACGCCGACGCCGAGCAGCACCACCTCGCAGTTGCTGCAGACCCCGGTGGGCACGGTGTCGTTGTTCGGGTTCAAGACACCGATCCCGTACCCGTTCGGCGCTGAGCGCAACGGCTATCTGGTCAGCGATATCGATGTGGCGATCAGGCAGGCGCGCGCCGCGGGCGCGTCCGTGATCGTGTCGACCTTCCCGGATCCGATCGGACGCGACGCGGTTGTGCAGTGGCCCGGCGGAGTCAACATGCAGCTGTACTGGCACACGACCAAGCCGGACTATGCCGCGTTCACTTCGGTCCCGGAGAACCGGGTGTATGTCGCGGCCGATCGGGCCGAGGCGTTCGTGCGCAGCTTCGTCAAGTTCTCGCACGGCCGGGTCGTGTCGGACAGCAGCGTCGCATCCGGCGCCGAGGTGGGCAAGCCCGACGCCAAGATCAAGCGAATCCGGATCGAATCTACATTCGGCAAGATGACCGTGTTCGTCACCGACGGACATTTGCCGTATCCTTACGGCCACGAGACCACCGGCTATGAAGTCGCCGATCTGGAGGCGACGATGGCCAAGGCGAAGGAAGCGGGCGTGACAGTTCTGGTGCCGCCTTATTCGTTCGAGGACCGCAAAGCCGCGATGCTGCAATTCCCCGGTGGCTACGTGGCGGAGATCCACGCCGCGGCGCAGCGGCACGCGGCGGCGGCCGAGTGAAGGCGGCCGGCGGAGGGCGCGGGGAAGTTCGGCGCGCGGCGCGCTTGCGCTTCGTGCTGCTGGCCTCCGTCGCGCTCATCGCCGTCGGCCGTGTTGCCCGCGCGGCTGATGATGCCCCGGCGCGGCCGTCGATCCAGTCCAATCGGTGGGCAGAGGATTGGTCGGTGCTGGCCGATCCGAAACTGCGGACCGAGCCGTTCGATTCCCTCAAATACGTGCCGCTGTGGGTGTCCGATCCGAATAGCTATGTGTCGTTCGGTGCCAATCTGCGCGAGCGGTTCGAGTTCAACAACGCCCCGGCGTTCGGCACAGGCGGCAATGCCCGCGACAGTTACGTCATCCAGCGGCTGCAGCTCCACGCCGATGTGCATTTCGATGCCAATTGGCGGGCGTTCGTCCAGCTCGAGGACGATCGGGCGTTCGACAAGCTGAACGTGGCCTCGGTCGATCAGGATCGGGTCGACCTGCGGCTGGCGTTTCTCGAATACACCAAGCAGTTCTCCGGCGGGCTGCTCAAAGCCCGGGTCGGCCGGCAGGACTTCGCCTTCGACCTGCAGCGTTTCGTGTCGTCGCGCGACGGCCCCAACGTGCGGCAATCGTTCGACGCTGTGTGGGCCGATTGGGAGACCGGCACTTGGCGGTTCATCGGCTTCGTTAGCCGGCCGGTGCAGTATTTCGACGAGACCCCGTTCGACGACCGCTCGTCCGATCAGTTCCGCTTCAGCACCCTCCGCATCGAACGCAAGGTGCTCGGCAATAACGAGCTGTCGGCGTACTATTCGTTGTATGAGCGCGCCGGCGCGCGCTATCTCGATGCCTTCGGTAATGAGCGTCGGCATATCTTCGACCTTCGCTTCGCCGGCAAGCAGGGGCCGCTCGATTGGGACCTCGAGGCGATGGGGCAGACCGGGCAGGTGGGGGCCGCCGCTGCACGGGCCTGGGCGGTGGGTGCCCGCGCCGGCTACACGCTGCCTGCCGCCTGGCAGCCGCGGCTCGGGCTGCAGTTCGATGCGGCGTCTGGCGACGATCACCCGAAAGACGGCGTGCTCGGCACCTTCAATCCCTTGTTCCCGAACGGCTATTACTTCACGCTGGCTGGCTTCACCGGATATTCGAACCTTGTTCACCTCAAGCCGTCGATCACCGTCTCGCCGGCGAGCCGGCTGAAGCTGATGGCGGCGGTCGGCCTGCAATGGCGCGCCACGACGGCGGACGCGATCTACGTGCAGCCGAGTGTGCCGGTGGCCGGCACCGCCGGCGTTGGCAGCGCCTGGACCGGCGCCTACGGCCAGCTCCGCCTCGACTACGCCTTCAACGCGCATCTCATCGGCGCGATCGAAGCAGTGCATTTCGAGGTCGGCGACACCATCCGCACCGCCGGTGGCCGCAGCTGCGATTATCTCGGCGCGCAGTTGCAATACGGTTGGTAGGAGCCAGGTAAAACGCAACGGCCCGGCGCGACGATGGGTCGGGCCGGACCGCTGCTTGGTTGCCGCGGGGCCTTATTCCTTCACGAACGCCAGCAGGTCGGCGTTGAGCACGTCGGCATGGGTGGTGAGCATGCCGTGCGGATAGCCCGGATAGGTCTTCAGCTTGCCGTTCTTCAGCAGCTTGACCGAGAGCTTGGCGGAATCCTCGATCGGCACGATCTGATCGTCCTCGCCGTGCAGCACCAGTGTCGGGACGGTGATGGCCTTCAGATCGTCGGTCTGGTCGGTCTCGGAGAACGCCTTGATGCCGTCATAGTGGGCCTTGGCGCTACCCATCATGCCCTGGCGCCACCAGTTGTTGACCACGCCCGGCATCGTCTTCGCATCAGGTCGGTTGAAGCCGTAGAACGGCCCGGCCGGGACGTCGAGGAAGAATTGCGCGCGGTTGCCGGCGAGCGCCTTGCGGAAGCCGTCGAACACTTCGATCGGCAGGCCGCCGGGGTTTTTCTCTGTTTTCAGCATCAGCGGCGGCACGGCAGAGACCAGCACGGCCTTGGCGACGCGGCCCTGCGGCTCACCGAACTTGGCGACGTAACGCGCGACTTCACCGCCGCCGGTCGAGTGACCGATGTGCACCGCCTTCTTCAGATCGAGATGCTCGGCGACGGCGGAGGCATCCGCCGCGTAGTGGTCCATGTCGTGGCCGCTGTCGACTTGAGACGAGCGGCCATGACCGCGGCGATCATGAGCGACGGCGCGATAACCGTTGGCCAGGAAGAACAGCATCTGTGCGTCCCAATCGTCGGACGACAGCGGCCAGCCGTGATGAAACACGATTGGCTGGGCCTGCTTCGGGCCCCAATCCTTGTAGAAGATATCGACGCCGTCCTTGGTCTTGACGAATCCGCTGCTCATTCCGTGGTCTCCTTGTGAAGGTCGCTGAGGGTGGGCCGGCTGTGCGATGACGGTGCTGGGAAGAAGAGCGACGCAGGCGGCACCCACGATTGCGTCACGCCGGGTGATGTGGAGAGCGCGGGGGTGCAGCGCTCGTGACGATCCCGGCACATTGTCGTGATCAGGAGTGCTCATCGGAGGTCTCCAGGTTGAGGGGCGTGGCAGCGTATGGACTTAGCCCGCCACTGTGCGGACGGCGTCGAGGATCACGTCAGCGACGGCCTGCGGCTGCGACAAAATGGACAGATGGCTCGCCTTCAGCTCAGTGGTCTTGGCCTTCAGGCGGACGGCGAGTTCGCGTTCGAGCTCGACGCTGACGATGCGGTCGTCGGTCGAGACGATGTACCAGTTCGGCCGGGTCTCCCACGCCGCCTTGCTGATCTTGTCGGCGAAGGTGGTGGTCGGCAGCGGCGGCTGCAGCACCGCCAGCACGCGCGCCTCATCCTCCGGAAGGTCCTGCGCAACGTCGTCGACCCAGCCCGCTTCGCTGAGCTTGAGATGGCCTTGGCCGTCATCGACGATCTGGCTCAGGCCCGGCGGAGGCGGGTGCGAGCCGACCAGATCACCGACCGACTCGCCGACCTTCGGCGGCAGCGCCGCAACGAAGACGAGGGCTTTGACCTTCGGGTCGTTGCCGGCCTGGGTAATCACAGCGCCGCCCCAGCTATGGCCCACCAGCACGACGTCGCCCTGAATGCTGTCGAGCACGATCCTGGTGGCTTCGACGTCCGCGGCGAGGGATGTGGTCGGATTTTGCACCGCGACCACCGGGATGCCCTGGCTGAGGAGATAAGGGATCACGAGCCGCCAGCTCGAACCATCGGCCCAGGCGCCATGCACCAGCACCACTGTGGGAGAGGACGAATCGGGCATTGCGTGACTCCTCATTGAGACCGTATCTCGGCGACCTTGATCTAAGGCCTATGTGCCGGCGGCTCTTGTCGGTTCGCACGAGAACTTGGATGTTCGGATGATAGACGCGCGGCGTCGTCCGGCAGCCATTTGCTGCGGCGAGAGCAAGCCGTGCCAACCGGACTTAAGCTGATCGGGGGAGCGTGAACTGAAAACGCGCACCGTGCGGCTTCAGTGAAGTAGCGAGCAGCCGCCCGCCATGGGCTTCGACGATCGATTTGCTGATCGAAAGGCCCATGCCCATGCCTTGCGGCTTGGTCGTCACTAGCGCGTCGAACAGCTGATCAATCCGGTCTTCATCGAAGCCGAGACCGTTATCCGTGACGCTGACGGTGACGCTGCCCGGATCGCTGGTGTCGCTGGCGACCGTCAGCACTCGGCGGCCTTCGATCGTCGCCATCGACTCGATTGCATTCATCGCGAGGTTGAGCAGCACCTGCTGGAGCTGAACCCTGTTGCCGAGCACGACCGCGTCTCCACCACCGAGCCGGAACTCGAGATGAATGCTGTGATGGCGCAGCTCGCTCTGGATGATCGACAGAATCTCCCGGGCCACGTCGTTGATGTCGAGCGGAGCCATCTGCGGCGACGCTTTCACCGCCAGTCCGCGGATGGTCTGAACCACGTTGGCGGCACGACGGCCGTTTTCGATCACACGGCTCGCCGCGTTCTTGGCCTCGGCGATCGACGGCTGTTCGTTGTTGAGCCAGCGCAGGCAGACGTCGGCATTTGTGATGATCGCGGTGAGGGGCTGGTTGATCTCATGAGCGATCGAGATCACCAGTTCGCCGATGGCAGTCAGGCGCGACATCCGCATCAATTCGGACTGCGATTTTTGCAGTGCGTCGACCAGCGCATCCTTCTCTTCCAGGAAAGCATTCTTCAGCGACATTGCCGCCTGTGAGGACAGCAGCTTGAGCACCGACAATTTGCCGGGCGTGAATACGCCGGCGGCGAGATTGTTCTCCAGAAAGATGATTCCAATCAGCTTGCTGCGCTTCATCAGCGGGAGGCACAGGACTGATCGCGCCTTCAGCCGGGCCACATAAGGGTCATCAGCAAACCGGCTGACAAGAGCGTCGTCGATCGTGATCGCCTCGCCGGTGCGGGCGACGAAGTTGACGATCGATCGAGGCAGTTCGTCTGTCGATGCGATGTCGTCGCGCAGGACGACCTCGATTCCGGCCTCTGCGGTCCTGGCTTCGGCCCGGATCGACAGATCGTCGTCCTGTGGCAGGATCAGCAGGCCTCGCTGCGCGCCCGCGTGTTCGAGCACCAAGGTCATCAGGGTTTCCATCAGCCTCGGTACGCCGGATTCGTTGGAGACCGCCTCGGAGGTGCGCAGCACGGCGGCGAGATCGAAGCTCTCGGCGATGCTTGAAGGGACCTGAGCCGATGCGGAAAGCGCGGCCACGATGTCCGGATACAGGCGATCGATCTGGGCGGCCTTGGCGAACGCCCCCCATTGCTGATAGCCGTCGCGCGCCTTGGCGAGATGGGCGTGGTAGGCGGTGTCGAGGCCCTGCTGCCGGCAGAAGCATGCGGCCAGTTCGTGGGCGATGGCTTCGACCTGCGAGACCCGGCCGCGGTGCGACGACGAGATCGCCTGCTGATATAGCCGCAGCGCTTCGAACGGGCGGTGCTGCAGCCGCGCGATTTCGGCTTCCAGCAGCGCCCGCGCTCCTTTGTAGTTCTCGGGATTATGGATTTCCCAGGTGGCCATTTGCCGATGTGCGTCCGCCAGCAGTTCGGCGAGTTCGGCATACGGCGCCGGCGGCGTAGGCGAGTCCATGTTGGCGGCGCTGATCACGCCGACATAGAAATAGTAGATCGAATATTCATGGTGGCCGACGGTGCTCCACAGCAGCGGTTGAGCCTTGCGGAGCGCTGCGAATGCCGCAACGTAATCACCGGCGAAATACAGCGCCTGCATCTTGCGGATCCAGAACCAGCACAACGCGATGTCCAGGCTACGGTTCGCCGCCAGCTCGCGGGCGAATTGCTCTTCGTCGAAGCCCTCGCTGCTGAGCGAGCCCAAGACTACGGTCTCGCCGCGCAGCGATCGCAGGAACTGCAGCTGCGTCGTGATGATGTGGACGATCAGGCCGAACTTCGCCCGCTTCATCAGCGCAAGCCGGGCGGAGGCCTCGACTTCGACTTCGTCGAGCGGATCGCCGGCCGACAGCCGGTTGGTGATCAGGGTGCACGACGAAAAACCCGCATAGGTCAGATCGCCGGTCTCGTTGGCCTCCTCGAAAGCGCGCCGCAGATAGGGCTGCGCCTCGTGCAGCGGGCGAGCCCAAGGCAACACATGGGCGCCGTAGGTCAGGTGGACGCGCGCCTTGTATTGGCCGAAGCCGCGGGTTTCGACCAGGCGTAGCCCGAGGTCGCCAAATTGGAGAGCGGCGGCGTAGTCGCCGAAGCAGGGGCCGACGACCATGCCGAGATAAGCATAGGCGAGGGCGGAGGCATCCGTGTTGCCGTGCTGAATGCTGAGATTGGCCATCCGGCACAGCAGCAGGCATACCAGATTGAGATCGGTGAAGAACGCGGGCGCCAACGCCGCCGTCATGACCGACAGCGCTGCCGAGCTAGGACGGTCGCTCGAAATCGGAAGATCGAGCAGGGAGTCGATACTGCGGCCGCCGAGGCGCTGGGTCAGCAGTTGATATTCGGCGCTCGCCTCCTGGCGGTCCGGATGCCGCGACCAGACGATGCCGACGTCGCGCAAATAAGCGAGACACGCCTCGATTGCGAGGTCGCTGCGATCCATCGCGGTGTAGAGCGTGATCTGCAGCGCGACCACGGCAGCAATTGTGATTTCGCCACGTGCCTTGGTGACGAGATCGCGTAGCCGCTGTTCTGCTTCGGTCAGGGCGCCGGTCAGAAACTCGCATTCGGCGAGCTGATATTCGACGTCGTAGGCCAGATCGGGTTGCTCGGCCCATCGATTCTCGCCGAGCAGGGTGAGCGCTGCCGCGAGATATACCCGCGCCGAACTGTATGCGATCGCCTTCTTGGCGGCGCGGCCTGCTTTCAGATTGTAGCCGGCGGCCAGCACCATCTCCGAGCGGGACGACAGCAGCGACGCCCCGAGATTGTAGTGATTGGCGATGCTGAACAAGGCGTCGGACGAGCTCGGAACGGAATTGGTAAGGTGTCTGGCGATCGCCAGATGCTCGGCCGGCAAATCCGAAGGATCGATCAGCCGATAGGCGGCTTCGCGCACGCGGTCATGCACGAACCGGTAATCGTTTTCGGTGCGCAGCAGCAGTTCGTTGGCGACGAGGTCCTGCAGCGCGCCGTGGACTTCCTCCACGGTGATGTCGCGGAGCTGCGCGAGCAGGCAGGCTTCAGCGTTCATACCGAGGGCGGAGAGCGTCTGCAGCACCTCTCGGGTGCGGGGCGGGAGCCGGTGGAGCTTGCGGCTCATCAGATCGACGACGTTGTCGGTGAAGCCCTTCTGGTCGATCAGATCGATGTTCCAGATCCACTCGTGATGCAGCAGATGGAAACTCACGAGCTGCTCGTCGACCAGGGACGAAAAGAACTGAATTGCGAAGAATGGATTGCCGCCCGTCTTGCGATGGATCAGTTCCGCCAGCGGGACGACATGGTCAGGCTCGGCGCGCAGCACGTCGGCGACCAGCGCGCAGATGTCGTCTGCGCTGAGCGACGCGAGGCGGATCTCCTCGATATGCGACACGCTGCGCCGGATCTCCGCCAGCGCGCATGAGAGTGCATGGCTGTCGTCCACTTCATTATCGCGGTAGGCACCGACGACCAGAAGATGACGGGTGTCGATGTTTTGCGCGAGCCTCACCAGAAATTCGGAGGTCGCCTTGTCCAGCCATTGCAGGTCGTCGAGGAACAGCACCAGCGGATGCTCGGCACGTGCGATCGCGGCGAGGAAGCGGGCCAGCACAGCTTCGAACAGGCTCTTGCTCTCCTGCGGCGGCAGCTCCGGCAGCGGCGGCTGATCGCCGATCACCAAGGCGAGGTCCGGGACCAGATTGACCATCAGCTCGCCGTGCTCGCCGACTGCGTCTTGCAGTGTGATGCGCCAATGGTCGAGCGTCGCGCAGTCGAGGCCGAGGATCTGGCGCACCAGGGAGCGAAAGGCTTGGGCCAGGGTGGCGAACGGGATGTCGCGCTTGTACTGATCAAATTTGCCGGCGATGAACCAGCCATTGGTCGGCGCAAGGCTCTTGCGCAGTTCGTTGACCACCGATGATTTGCCGGCGCCCGAATATCCCGAGATCAGGACCCATTCGGTGGTGCCGGTCGAGGCGGCGCGATGATAAGCGGACAGGATCGCGTTGATCTCGGCCTCGCGGCCGTACAGCTTCTCCGGCATCCGGACGATGCCGGCGGCGTCGTGCTCGGTCAGACGGACGCCGGCCGTTGTGCCGTAGGTCTCCCACGCCGCGAGGCAGGCCCGCAGATCGCGCTCGACGGCGAGCGCGGTCTGATAGCGGTCATCGGCTGACTTTTCGAGCAGCCGAAATGCAATCCGTTCGATCGCGATGGCGGCCGGGGAAGCGTTCGGCAGCGGGTTTGGTCTGCGGGCGATGTGATAGTGGATCCACTGGCCCGGGCTGGAGGCGAAGAACGGCAGGCTGCCCGAGGCCAGCATCTGGTAGAGCAGAATGCCGAGGACATAGAGATCGCTCCGCGCATCGATCGAGCGATTGAGCCGCCCGGTCTGTTCCGGCGACATGTAGGTCGGCGATCCGATCTCACTCCCAGGGATATCGGGACGTTCGCGGTTGAGCCGCGAGGCGCGGGCGAGACATGTCAACCAAACCCGATCGGACGGGTCGATCCAGACCGCGGCCGGGCTCAGATTGCGGTGGATCAGGCCTTGGCCGTGAATGTGTCCGAGCGCCTGCGCGATGCCGATGCCCCAACGTAACAACCGCGCCACCGGCCGCGGCTGCCCAAGCTTCTCGGACAGAGGCTCGGCATCGTGGTCATCGATGATCAGCGCGGCGCGGCCGTCGATCGTCACCAGTTCGCGCGGGCGGAGGACGTAGTCAGGATCGAGGTCGCGGGTGAGGGCGAATTCACGGGCGAGCTGCTGCGCCGCTGGCGGATCGTCGAGATCGGCCATCACCACCAGGCTTGGTGGAGCCATGCTGTCGGCTTGGCGCCGAAAGACGCTCAAGCCGCACTCGCGCCGCATCAACTCCATCGGGGCGTCGATCTGTTTCACGGCACCGATCCAGTTGTGGCGCTCGGCCTGCCAATCAGGCCCGGCCATCAGGGCCGAATGCCAGCGCGCGCTGAATGCAGTGTACCAGAGTTTCCGCGTCGAAAGGCTTGCTCAGGAATCCGATCGCGCCGAGGGCGCGGGCTCTGGCCTCGATCCGCTCGTCCGGGAACGCGGTGATGTAGATCACCGGCGGCGCGCCACCTTCCGCGGTCAGACGGGCATGGAGGTCAACGCCGCTGACTTCGGCCATCTGTACGTCGGTGATCAGGCAAGAGGTCGTTGAGCGGGCGTCCGAGGCCAGGAATTGCTGTGCCGATGCAAAACCGCGCGCCGTGTGTCCGAGCGAGCGGATCAATCCTTCGATGGCGATCCGGACGTTTTCGTCGTCGTCTATCACCGTAACGATCTTGCCGATGGTCATTTCTGCCATCCTCAAGAGTGATGCAGCACGAGCCGACGTCGGGGGACTCTGGGGCACCCGTTCCTGCAATATAAGTCATACGATGGTTTTACGTTGCTTCCCCGGCGCGCGGCGCGAGAACTTCGGCCATTCGCACCAGATCGGCGAGGGATCGGGCGCCCATTTTCTTCATCACGCGGCCGCGATGAATCTTCACGGTGATTTCGCTCAGTCCGAGATCGGCGGCGACGTTTTTGTTCATCGATCCTGCGGAAACCATTTCGAAGATCTGTTTCTCGCGGGGGGTAAGAGCGTCGAAGCGTTGGGCGATCTCGTTGCGCTTGCGTTCGGATTCGCGGCGACGCCGATCGAGCTCGATAGCGGCGGATACTGCGTCCAACATCTCCTGATCGCGGAACGGCTTGGTTAGGAAGTCAACGGCCCCGGCCTTCATCCCGCGCACCGTCATCGGCACATCGCCGTAGCCGGTCATGAAGATGATTGGGATCCGGACTTCCAGACGGGACAGCATGTCCTGCAGGTCCAGCCCGCTGGTGCCGGGCAGGCGGACATCGAGGATCAGGCAGTTGGCATCGGGCGGAACACCGGTCGTCAGCAGATCCTGCGCCGATCCGAACAGCGCCACCCGATGCCCCACAGACCTGAACAGGCCTTCCAGCGCTTCTCTGATGCCGGCGTCGTCATCGACGACCACGATCAGGGGACTGGGGAGGGAAGCCATGAAAGGGGTCTGCGTCCTCTGCGATTCCGCACCGCCGAAATCTAATCAAGCTTCGGCGGACAATCCAGTTTTCAGCGTCGACGACGGCTTGGACGGCGGCGGAAGGCGGCCGGCTACTCGGTTTCGTGCCGAAAGCGCAATGTAAACCTTGGTTTATTCTTGGCGAAACCAATGCAGCACCGCAGCGCACCTTGGTCCGACTTCAGCGTGTCGCCGAATTGTCCTTCAATCAGCGGCAATGACAGCGAGCACCGCACCCAGAGCCGAAGCCATGTCCCGGTTAGCCAGCCCAAGCGAGGCCTTTGCGCGTCTGGCGGAGATGCTGCAGGAGGCATCCGACGCTGTCGAGGACGATCCGTTCGCCGCTCGGGCATGCCTGGCCCGAGCGACGATGTTGGTGCGCGAGGTCCAGGCCCGTCATGCGCCCGAGGCGTCCGCCGATCGTCCTGATCAGGCGCAGGCACTGGGGCTGGCGCGTTGGCAGCTCAATCGGGTGCTGCTGCATGTCGATCAGCATCTTGGAGAGAGTCTGCTGATCCGCGATCTGGCGCAACTGATCGGTCTCAGCCCCGGCCATTTTGCCCGCGCGTTTCGCCGCAGCACCGGTGTGGCGCCGCGCGGTTTCGTGCTCGAGCGCCGGGTCGCCCGCGCCAAGCAACTGATGCGGTCGACGGATCTGCCGCTTTCCGAGATCGCGCTTGCCTGCGGATTGAGCGATCAGGCGCATCTTTCGCGCATCTTCCGCCGCTACACCGGGAATACGCCGAACGCTTGGCGCCGCGAATGGCACGACCGGCCCAGCTCCGCCGGGCGGCGCGACAACGAGCCTCGGGTGGCGTCGCTGTAAGCTCGCACAGTCGATGCTGTCACGCCTGGGCGCGCGGCGAGGCGATGCCCAGCGCTTTGATCCGCGACGCCAGCGTGGTTGGCTTCATGTCGAGCATCGCCGCCGCGCCGTCGTCGCCGAATACCTTGCCGTTGCAGGCGCGCAACGCCGCGATGATGTTGTCGCGCTCCAAACTGCGGAGATCGGCCGCGGTCATCACCGCGGGGCGGGCGTCCAGCTTCTGACGGCCGCTGGCAGCCGAAGCGTGGCCGCCGGCCGTTTCCGGCAGGTCGAGCCGCAGCCTGCCGTTCTGCGCCAGAATGGTAGCTCGTTCGATCACGTTTTGCAGTTCGCGGACGTTGCCGGGCCAGTCGTAGCGCATCAGGCGGCGGACGTCGCCCTGCGACAGCCGCAGCTCGGTTTTCAGTTCGCGGGCCTCATTTGCGAGGAAGTGCTGCGCCAGCAATGGAATGTCCTCGCGGCGATCGCGCAGCGGCACCGACTCGATCGGAAACACGCTGAGCCGGAAATACAGGTCCTCGCGGAAGTGGCCGCGCTGCACCTCCCGCTTCAGGTCGCGATTAGTCGCGGCGATCAGGCGGACGTCGACATTGCGGGTACGCTCCTCGCCGACGCGCTCGAAATTGCCTTCCTGCAGCACGCGCAGCAGTTTGCTCTGCAGCTCCAGCGGGATCTCGCCGACCTCGTCGAGGAACAGGGTGCCGCCGTCGGCGAGCTCAAACCGGCCGATGCGATCGCGCACAGCGCCGGTGAAGGCGCCGCGGGCGTGCCCGAAGAACTCGCTCTCGAAGAGTTCACGCGGGATTGCGGCGCAGTTGACCCTGATCAGCGGCCGGTCACGGCGCGTGCTGGCTTCGTGGATCGCGCGCGCGATCAGTTCTTTGCCGGTGCCGGATTCGCCGGTGATCAGCACGGTGGCGGCAGTGGGTGCGACCAGCTTGACCTGGCGCAGCGTGGTCTGAATCGCCTCGCTTTGTCCGATGATGCCGCGCGGATTGGTCTCGATCCGGATTTCTTCTTGCAGATAATCATTTTCGAGCTGCAGCCGCTCGCGCAGGCGGTCGACTTCGGCCAGCGCGGCGTGCAGCTTTTCGTCGGCCTCGTGGCGCTGGCTGACGTCGCGAAACACCACCACCGCGCCGACCACGCCGCCGCTGCGGTCGTGGATCGGCGTCGAAGTGTACTCCACCCAGACCGGCGTTCCGTCCTTGTGCCAGAACACTTCGCCGTCGACGGTATGCACCGCGCCATCGCGAAATGCCGCGTAGATCGGGCATTGCTGGCCGGGATAGTGCCTTCCGTCATGATGGCTGTGATGCACCATGGCGTGCATCTCTTTGCCGACCAGCTCTTCGGCCGACCAGCCGAGCATCCGCTCCGCGGCCGGATTGACGAAGGTGGTCTTTCCCTCGGCGTTGACGCCGTAGATGCCTTCGCCGGCCGCCCGCAGAATGAGTTGGTTCTCGCGCTCGATGTCCTGAAACACCCGCTCGACGCGCTGCCACGCCGGCAGTCCGTCGCGCATGTAGTCGTCGGCGACGGCGTCGACATAGCGCCGCCGGCGCTGCTCCAGATCGCTCATCGTCAAGAGTAGCAGCGAGCGGCCGCGATGCGGCAACAGCTTGCCGGCGTATTCCAATCGAAGCTGCGTGCCGTCAGCATGCACCGGCGTCAGCGCGTGAGTCCAATAGGTGCCTTTGGCGAACACCGCCTGGGTAAACACCACGAGCGCAGGAAGCTGCGCGCCGTGCAGCGCGCTGAACCGGGTCTGCAGCAGAGCGTCACGGCCGTGGCCGAGCAGGACGCTGGCGGCGCTGTTGGCATCGACGATCTGGTCGAGCGTCGGGTCGACCAGCAGCACGGCTTCGACGGCGCTGTCGAACACGGCGGCGCGCAGCGGCGCATCGATCGTGGCGGCGAGCGAAGAGGGCGACGAGAGGTCCATTGGACACTCCGAATTTTCGTAATTCGACTACGAAATCCCGTATATTACGAGATTTCGTATGCAGCAATCCGCCGAAACCGCCCAAATCGTCGCATCTGCCTGCCTTCCGGTGTTTGGCATGCTCCTTGCGATCAGGACCTCGACGTCACGCAGGAGGTCCCATGTCTACGTTCGACAATCCGTTCGATCCCAATCGCCGGCTGCACACCACGGGTTGTAGTTGTGGTCGTCATGCTACCGAAGCCGAGCATGCTGCCGAGCAGGCCGCTGCGCTGCAGAGCGCCGTGACGCAGGGCGAGGAGAAACGGTTCGAAGGCGTTGTCGCGTCCGCGGTGATGCGCGCAATGTTTCCGCAGGATGCCTCGCGGCGAGCCTTTCTGAAGTCGGTCGGTGCCGCTACCGCGCTCGCCGCGGTGTCTCAGTTCTTCCCGCTGCAGACCGCAACCGACGTGTTCGCCTCGGGCGGTCCCTTGGAAAAGACCGACCTCAAGGTCGGATTCATCCCGATCACCTGCGCCACGCCGATCATCATGGCGCATCCGATGGGTTTCTATGCGAAGTACGGCCTCAACGTCGAAGTCATCAAGACCGCCGGCTGGGCGGTGATCCGCGACAAGACTCTGAACAAAGAATACGACGCGGCGCACATGCTGTCGCCGATGCCGCTGGCGATCACGATGGGCGTCGGCTCCAATCCAATCCCGTACACCATGCCGGCGGTCGAGAACATCAACGGCCAGGCGATCACCCTGGCGATGAAGCACAAGGATCGCCGCAATCCGAAGGATTGGAAGGGCTTCAAATTCGCCGTTCCGTTCGACTATTCGATGCACAACTACCTGCTGCGCTACTATCTGGCCGAACATGGTCTCGATCCCGACGTCGACGTCCAGATCCGCGCCGTGCCGCCGCCGGAGATGGTCGCCAACCTGCGCGCCGACAATATCGACGGCTATCTCGCCCCCGATCCGATGAACCAGCGCGCGGTCTATGACGGCGTCGGCTTCATCCAAATCCTGACCAAGGAAATTTGGGATGGCCACCCGTGCTGCGCCTTCGCCGCATCGAAGGAATTCGTCACCACGATGCCGAATACCTACGGCGCGCTCCTCAAGTCGATCATCGAGGCGACCGCCTACGCCCACAAGCCGGAGAACCGCAAGGAAATCGCGCAGGCGATC
The DNA here is from genome assembly GCF_039642825.1 of Rhodopseudomonas sp. P1. Classification (NCBI taxonomy): domain Bacteria; kingdom Pseudomonadati; phylum Pseudomonadota; class Alphaproteobacteria; order Hyphomicrobiales; family Nitrobacteraceae; genus Rhodopseudomonas; species Rhodopseudomonas sp. P1. The sequence goes on from NZ_CP088006.1 coordinate 2,349,486, forward strand.
TCGCCGGCCAACTATCTGAACCAGCCGGCGATCGTGCTTGAGCAGATCCTCACCGGCACTTATGCGGATGGCCTCGGCAACGTCGTCAAGCAGCCGAACCGGATCGATTTCGATCCGTTCCCGTGGCAGTCGTTTGCGATCTGGATCATGACCCAGATGAAGCGCTGGGGGCAGATCAAGGGCGACGTCGACTACAAGACGATCGCCGAGCAGGTCTATCTCGCGACCGACACGGCGAAGCTGATGAAGGAGGCCGGTCTCGCGGCGCCCGACGCCACCTCGCGGTCGTTCTCGGTGATGGGCAAGCCGTTCGACGGCTCCAACCCGGATCAGTATCTCGCCAGCTTCAAGATCAAGAAGGCCTCGTAAGGGACGCGAGCTGGCGGCGGCGTGTTTGGATCACCACCGCTGCCGGCCTGCGGCTCCCAAACGACGAGCGTCGCAACAGCGCCGCCGGTGGCTCCCCAAGCCGCAGCCACCGGCCTCTCGGTCCCGCACTGACACGACGGGTGACGTCATGACCAAATCACTACGCCTCCGCGCCGCGGTGGTTTCGCTGCTGCTGTTTGGCGGCTTCATCGCCGCCTGGCATCTGGCGACGCGCGGCAGCGGTGAAGTTGCCAAGATGAGCCCGGAATATGCGGCGCTGATGGGCGCCACCGCGACGCAGGGCAAATCGGCGATGCCAGGGCCGTTCGAGGTCGGCGCCAAGCTGTGGGAGCACATCAAGCGTCCGTTCTACGACAACGGCCCGAACGACAAGGGGCTCGGCATTCAGCTCGGCTATTCGATCGCGCGGGTGATGACCGGCTATCTGCTGGCCGTGGCTGTCGCAATCCCGCTCGGCTTTCTGATCGGCATGTCACCGCTGATGAACAAGGCGCTCGATCCGTTCATCCAGGTGCTGAAGCCGATTTCGCCGCTCGCCTGGATGCCGCTGGCGCTCTACACCATTAAGGACTCCAGCCTGTCGGCGATTTTCGTGATCTTCATCTGCTCGGTGTGGCCGATGCTGCTGAACACGGCGTTCGGTGTCGCCTCAGTCCGCAAGGAGTGGATCAACGTCGCCCGCACCCTCGAAGTCGGCACCGTTCGCCGGGCTTTCACGGTGATCCTACCGGCCGCGGCGCCGACCATTCTCACCGGCATGCGGATTTCGATCGGCATCGCCTGGCTGGTGATCGTCGCCGCCGAGATGCTCGTCGGCGGCACCGGCATCGGTTACTTCGTCTGGAACGAATGGAATAACCTGTCGATCGTCAACGTCATCATTGCGATCCTGCTGATCGGCGTGGTCGGGATGCTACTCGACCAGGTGCTGGCGCGGTTCACCCGCATGGTCACGTTTCCGGAGTGAGCCCCATGACCGACAAGTTCATTTCCGTCGAAGCGATTGCCAAACGCTATCCGGCCGCGGGCGGGGGACAGACCACGATCTTCGAGAACCTTTGGCTGTCGCTGCCGCGCGGCGAATTCGGCTGCGTAATTGGGCACTCCGGCTGCGGCAAGACCACCGTGCTCAACATCCTCGCCGGCCTCGACCAGCCGACCGAAGGCGCGGTGATCGTCGACGGCCAGGCGATCGAAGGCACCAGCCTCGACCGCGCGGTGATCTTCCAGAGCCACGCGCTGCTGCCGTGGCGCACCGTGATGGGCAACGTCGCCTATGCGGTGTCGTCGAAGTGGCGGGACTGGGACAAGGCCAAGGTCCGTGCCCATGCGCAGCGCTTCATCGATCTCGTAGGTCTCACCGGTTCCGAGCACAAGCGTCCGTCCGAACTGTCCGGCGGCATGAAGCAGCGCGTCGGCATTGCCCGGGCGCTGTCGATCACACCGAAGATCATGCTGATGGACGAGCCGTTCTCGGCGCTCGATGCGCTGACCCGCGGCTCGCTGCAGGACGAGGTACGCCGCATCTGCCTGGAGACCGGGCAGACCACCTTCATGATCACCCACGATGTCGACGAGGCGATGTATCTCGCCGACAAGATCTATCTCATGACCAATGGCCCCGGCGCAGTGATCGCCGAGATCGTCGAGAACCCGTTGCCGAAGGATCGCGCCCGGATCGATCTGCACCGGCATCCTTATTACTACGGGCTGCGCAACCACATCGTCGACTTCCTGGTGACGCGCAGCAAGACCTTCACCAGCACCAATCCTCACCACGATCCGCTGCACGTGCCAGTCGTACGGCCGGGCGTCGAGGACGCTGCGCACGTGCCGCTGCAGGCGAACGCCCGCTGATCCCGATCACCCACCGATTCCCCACCTCACTCAAGGAGACCGACCATGAAGCGAGCCGAACTGACCGAGAAGCTGCTCGATATCAAACGCGAGAAGGGCTGGACCTGGAAGTACATCTGCGAAACCATCGGCGGCCATTCCGAGGTGCTGGTGGTCGGTGCGATCCTCGGCCAGATGAAGCTGACCAAGCCGCTGGCGGCGAAGGCGGCCGAGCTGTTCGGGCTGTCGGCGGTCGAGACCGCGATGCTCAACGAGGTGCCGATGCGCGGCGAGGGCATCACCATGCCCCCGCGTGACCCGTTGATCTACCGGTTCTACGAGCTGGTGATGATCAACGGCCCGGCCTGGAAGGCGCTGATCGAAGAAGAATTCGGCGACGGCATCATGTCGGCGATCGACTTCGACATGGTGATGGAACGGCTGCCGAACCCGAAGGGCGACCGCGTCAAGATCACGATGTCGGGCAAATTCCTGCCCTACAAATACTACGGCGCCACCGGCAACAACGCCGAATACGGCTTCAAGGAGGAGTGAAGCGCGGCCGCTGCGCAATCGGCAGCGACGTCGCTGCCGGAAAATGAATGGCCCCGAACATCATCGTCGTCCCCCGCGCAGGCGGGGGACCCAGTATTGCAGAGAGTTGTTCGTGAGCGCAGGACGGATCAACCAGCGCTCTGGGATACTGGATCGCCCGCCTTCGCGGGCGATGACGTGAAGGGTGGGGTGACCCTTCCCCTCACGGATAGCGCTTGCGGACCATGTCCGTGCAGGAATGGTCGAGCGGCGATCCTGCGCCGCCGACGTCAGTGGATCAGCACCGGTTCGCTCGGCGCCACGGTGTGGGTCGGTTCGGCGACCGCCTCGACCGTGTTGCCGCCGGCACGCGACAGAAAACGATGGCACTGCATTTCGCGGTCGTAGCCGAGCAGGATGCCGAGCATGAAGTCGTGCTCGGCTGACAGGTTGCACAGCGGGCCGGTCATGAAGCCTTGCACCGTGCGGACCGCGGAGGCGACGCCGAACACCACGTTGATGCGATGCTGGCACGCTTCGTGGACGTGGTGGGCGATACCGGCGGTGCGCAGCCGCGCCACGATCGAGGTGGCCTCGACCGACGGAAGCGTCATCATCGCGAGCGGGCGGAGCCCCTTCGACAGCTCGTAGAGGTGGTGCTGGAAGATCTGCAAGGTCGCTGCGCTCATGTGAGACGACTGATCCATTCGGTGATCCTCTTTTCGGTCTTGGATGATTGGCCGTCCTCGTCGAGCGCGAGCCCGACGAAGCGGCCGTCGCGTTCGGCTTTGGAGGCGGTGTAGTCGTAGCCTGCAGTTTCGGTGAAGCCGACCACATTGGCGCCGCGCTCGACGACGTGGTCGTACAGCAGCCCCATCGCGTCGACGAAGCTGTCAGGATAGTTGGTCTGGTCTCCGGTGCCGAACAGCGCCACCTTCTTGCCTGCCAGATTGGCGGAGGTGAGCTTGTCGATGTTGGCTTCCCAGTCGGTTTGCAGATCGCCGAAGCCGTAAGTCGGCGCGCCGAGAATCAGCAGGCTGCAGCCCTCGAAATCTGCGGCTGACGCGGACTTGATATCGACGGCGCGGCCCTGCAGCCGCTTGGCGATCCGCGAAGCAACGGCGCGGGTCGCGCCGGCATCGGAGCCGAAAATCACATTGACGCTCATTGGCGATGGGTCTTTCGCTGCAAACGATGAAACTGATAATTGTTAGGTGTCGGCCGTGCGACGCAGATGCGTTCGCATCACCGGGCGAGACTAAGCGCTCGGTTGCCGACCAACAAATTGAACCGGTCCAAAACCGTCCGCGTCGAGGCGGCTATTACTTAGAATGTCTGTGATGTGGTACGCAGAGGCGGCGCGCGCTCAAGCGTGGGCGGCGGCGCGGCGATCGTCGGCCAACTCCGGTAGCACGAATGGCTGGCCGGCGAGGTCGGTGTTGACGGTGAGTGCGACATCGAACACGTCGGCGATCAGCTCGTGCCGCAAGACGGCGGCAGGCGCTCCGTCGGCGGCGATCCGGCCGCCGCTCAGCACGATGATACGGTCGGCGAACCGGGCGGCGAGGTTGAGATCGTGCAGGATCGCGATCACGGTGGTGCCACGCCGGGCGCAGCGCCGCGCGGTCTCGGCGAGATCGAGCTGGTGGCGGATGTCGAGGCTGGAGGTCGGTTCATCGAGCAGCAGCAGCCCGGGGCCGGCGTCCGCTTCGCCGCTCCACAATTGCACCAGGATCCGGGCGAAATGGGCGCGCTGCTGCTCGCCGCCCGACAGCGTGGTGATATCGCGGTGGCGGAAATGGTCGAGGCCGACGTCACGAAGTGCGGCGTCGAACAGCGGCGCAGCCTTGCGGGGATCGATGTCCGCGCCCATCGCCACGATCTCCTCGACCGAGAACGGGAACGACACCGTAGTGTGCTGCGCCAGCATCGCGCGCCGGGCGGCGAGCGCGCGGGGCGGATAGTCGGAGAGCGCGCGGCCGTCGAGCGAGACGGTGCCGGAGGTCGGCCGTAGATCGCCGGACAGCATCCGCAGCAGGGTGGACTTGCCAGCGCCGTTGGGGCCGACGATTGCCACCAGTTCACCCTGGCTGATGGTGAGATCGACGCGATCGACCAGCGTCGCGCCGGGGAGCGCGAACGATGCCGCTTCGGCTTTCAGCACGCCGGTCATGGCCCCACCAACTTGCGCTGCCGTAGCAGGATGGCCAGGAAGAACGGCGCGCCGATCGCTGCGGTGAGAATGCCGATCGGCATCTCGGCCGGCGCGACGACGGTCCGCGCCACGGTGTCGGCGACGACCAGCATCACCGCGCCGAGAACGGCGGAGGCGGGCAGCAGCAGCCGATGCGACGGGCCGATCACCAGCCGCAACAGATGCGGCACGACGATCCCGACGAAGCCGACCACGCCGGTGACCGCGACAGCAACCCCGGCCATTGCCGACACCAGCAGGATCGAGATCCGCTTCAGCCGCTCGACGTCCACACCGCTGTGAAACGCTTCGGTCTCGCCGAGGACCAGGAGATCCAGGCGCCCCGCGATCCGCAGCAGCACCAACAGCGCGATCAGCAGGACAGAACCGGTGGAGGCGGCCTTGGCCCAGTTGGCGCCGCTGAGCGAGCCGAGCATCCAGAAAGTGATATCGCGGAGCTGGCGATCGTCGGCCACGAACACCAGAACGCCGAGGCCGGCGTTGGCGATTGCTGCGATCGCGAGACCGGCGAGCAAAAACAGCGCGATCGAGGTGCGGCCCGATCGGCTCGCAATCCGGTACAGCACGATGGTGGTGATCAGCGAGCCGCCGAAGGCGGCGAACGCCAGCAGATACTCCTGCAGGCCGCGCAGATGCGGGCCGAGCAGATGCTCGACCAGGACGATCGAGGCCGCCGCACCAAAGGCGCCACCGCTCGCGACGCCGACCAGCGCCGGGTCGGCGAGCGGATTGCGGAACAGGCCCTGCATCAGCGCGCCCGCTGCCGCGAGCAGGCTGCCGACGATCGCCGCGGTGAGAATCCGCGGCATCCGGATCGACCACAGCACCAGCTGATCACGCGTCGTCGCTGAATCGCCCGCGGTGCCGGTCAGTCCGAGCGCTGCGGGCAGGCGGGAGAGCGGGATGCCGGCGGCGCCCACCGTCATCGCCAGTGCCATTGCGGCGATCAGCAACCCGCCGAGCACGGCGAGCGTGATCGCGGCGCCGGGGCGCGGCGCGCCGGTGCGGCTGCGATGGGGAAGCGCCAACACGCTCATGAGCGGCAATCGACCGTGGTGGCCTTCGGTTTGAAGCCGGCGGCCTCGGCTGCGAGCTGCGGATACAGCTTCGATGCGACCTCGACTGCCGCCGCCGGCGTGCGCGGCCCGAAGCCGAGCAGATACAGTCCGTCCATCGCCAGGAAAGCGCGGTGCTGGCCGGCCGGCGTCAGCGCAAACGCCGGATGGGCATAGAAGGCGTCGGCCTCGAAGGAATCACGGCTGCGCTTGATCGTCAACACGACATCGGGACGCGCCGCGACGATCGCCTCATCGTTGATCGCCTTGTAACCGTCGTAACCGTCGATCGCGTTGACGCCGCCGGCGAGTGCGATGATCGAATCCGCCGCGGTGTTCCGTCCGGCCGCCATCGCTTGGCCGTTGACCAGCGACATCACGAACATCACGCGAACCGGCTTGGTGATCGCGGCGCGCAGTTTGCGCAGCGTAGTGAAGTCGTCGCCGACCGCGGAGGCAAGGCAGGTCGCGGCCTTGTCGGCGCCCATGGCGTGGCCGATCAGCGCGATCTTGTCGAGCAAGCCCTGTTCGGAATACGCCTCCGGCACCGAAACCAGCGGAATGCCGGCCGAAGTGATCGCATCGATCGTCTGCTTCGGACCGGCCGAATCCATCGCCAGGATCAGGGTCGGGTTCAGTCCGATCACACCTTCCGAGGACAATTGGCGCAAGTAGCCGACGTTAGGTTTTCCGGCGACCGCTTCGGGCGGATACACGCTGGTGGAATCGACGCCGGCAATCCGCTGCGCCAGGCCGAGATCGGCCAATACCTCGGTGATCGCGCCGCCGATCGACAGCGTGCGCGAGGAATCAGCAACAGTGACGTCACGGCCGTGCGCATCGCGCACCTTGATCTCGGCTGCGGTCGCCTGCAGAGACAAGGAGCCTGCGAGCAACGTCGCGGCGAACACAGCGGCGCGATGGCGTTTGATGTGAGCGTTCGCGATCATTTGGTCAGGATCAGCTTGTTCTGCGAGGTGAGGCGGAGGCGATAGCGATCGTCGCCATGCGCGATCACGATTTCCCGATCCATCGTGAACAATTCGCGGCTGTCGATCTGATTGCCGACGATGCTGACGGCGCGCACGCCACTCGGGCTCGCCCCGGCTTGCGTAGGATCTGCGCCCAATCGATCGGATGCTGTCATCATTCCGCTTCTGGTGTTGTTGCTGACATCGACGTGAGCGCTTGGTTATAAGCGGTGATCCGAAAATGTGTCTTATAATTACTATAAACGGCGCGATCGGCGCTTGAGCTTGCGCCGCGGTGCGTCGTAACTTCACGATACGCGAGGTCGAATTGTGCCTTGCGCTGTGCCAGCCAGCTCCCTGCGTTTTGCAGCGCCCGCCAGCCCCTGTTTGCAAATAACGAGTGTGATCGGATGGTCGGGCTGGCCAGCTATTCGCACGCGCATGTGTCGGCTGACCGTGCGTCGCGCGCGGTTGGCATTGCTGCCCGTTTGATGATGGAGCGCGGGCGGTGAGAATGGCTGAGGTGAAGCAGGGCGATCGGGGCGCCGCACCAGTGCATGCCGGGCACGGGACTATTCACGGGCACGGTGGTCATCGGGGGCATGGCGCCGGTCATCCGATGTCGGTCAAGCCGGCATCGACCGGCGATTACCTGGTGCGCGTCGGCTGCGATCCGCTCACCGAGGCGTTCGGCAAGCGCGCGTTTTCGCCGCCGTGGCGCGGCAGCCGGCCGGTGGATGAAGACAATGCTCAGGCAGTAATGGAGCGGGTGTTCGCCACGCCGCGCAGCGAGACGGCGGTGGCTTACTTGCATGTGCCGTATTGCCAAAACCATTGCCTGTTTTGCGGCTTCTTTGAGAACGTATGGCGGCCGGAAGCCGGCCCGGCCTATGTCGACGACCTGATCGCGGAACTCGCCGCCAAGTCGCATACGCCGCTGATCGCGAGTGCGCCGATCGACGCAATCTATATTGGCGGCGGCACGCCGTCGGCGCTCGATGCGGAAGATCTGGCGCGGCTGATCGCGGCGCTGCACCGCTATCTCCCGCTCAGCGCCGACTGTGAGATCACCCTGGAGGGGCGGTCCTACGGCTTCGATATCGCCAAGGCCAAGAGGCTGGCCGATGCCGGAGTCAATCGGCTGTCGATCGGCGTGCAGAGCTTTTCCACCGAAGTGCGGCGGCGGCTCGGTCGCAAGCGCACCGGTGAAGAGGTTGCGGAATTTCTCTCCGAACTGATGGCGCAGGGCCGTACCTCGGTGGTGTGCGACCTTATTTATGGGCTGCCGGGGCAGAGCGACGCCGATTGGCGGCGTGATATCGACACGGTCGGGCGCATCGGTCTCGATGGCGTCACGCTGTATGCACTCAACATGTTTCCCGGCGGGCCGATGGCCCGCGCGGTAGAGAACGGCAAATTGCCGCAGCCAGCGACTCCGGCCGCGCAGGCGCGCCTCTATGCCGAAGGGGTGGAGCGGCTGACGGAGAACGGCTGGCTGCAGGTGTCGCAGTCGCATCTGGTCCGGTCGCTGCGTGAACGCAACCGCTACAATGCGTCGATCAAGCGCGGCGTGGCCTGCCTGCCGTTTGGCGCCGGGGCTGGGGGGCAGGCGCATGGCCACCGCTGGCGCAACGTCATCGACATCGCGCGCCGCCGCGAGATGGTAGCGCAGGATCTGGCGCCGATCGAAGGGCTGGCGCTGGTGCCATCCGATCACGCCGCGCATGCGATGATCGCGTCGGGGCTTGAGACCGGGCGGCTCGATCTGGCCGCGGTCGAAGCGCTGCGGCCGGGCTTTCGCGTTGCGGTCACGCCGCTGCTCGCCAACTGGACTGCTGCGGGATTGGGAGAACTGCGCGGCGACGGATTTTCGCCGAGCCTTGCTGGATCGTTCTGGATCAGCAATCTGACCAGCGGTCTGACGGCGGGACTGACGGCCGCAGCGACAGCGGGAGAGGCAGGATGCGGGTTCTGATTTTCGGCGCTACCGGCCGTACCGGGCGCCATTTGGTGACGCAAGGCGTCGCGCGCGGCTGGACGGTGTTCGTCGCCGGCCGCAATCCTGCGCGACTGAACGGACTGGCCGGTATCGCCGGCGTCGCGAGCGTCGACGTGGCGGACACCACGTCGGTTGCGGGTGCGCTGAACGGATTGAGGCCGCAGGCGATCGTCTCGGCAATTGGCGGCGCCGGACCTGACGCACTGCTGATCGACGAAGTCGGCAACAACGCCATCACCGATGCTGCGGTGGCTTGCAGCGTGCGGCGCGTGTTGCAGGTCTCATCGCTCGCCTGCGGCGACAGCCGCGCCTATGCGTCGGAGCGAATCATCGCCGCGATCGGGCCGGTGCTCGACGCCAAGACTCGTGCGGAAGACCATCTGCGCAACGCCGCGCTCGACTGGACGATCGTGCGGCCGGGCGGACTGACCGACGGCGAGCCAACCGGGCAGGGGGCGCTGTACGACGATCCACGGGTCCACGGCCGGATCGCGCGGGCGGACCTTGCCACGCTTCTGCTCGACGCGCTGGCGACGCCTGCCAGTATCGGCCGCGTGCTATCGGCAGTCGATCGTACCACGCTGCCGGCTGAGCCGGCCGATATCGCCGAATTCGAGCTCGCCGCGGCGGTGTGAGCGCGCGCAGCATTACTACACGCAAATGACGTTTGAATTAGCTGCGCGCACGGTCAAGTTATAATTGCTTTAATCAATGGCCAAGTCCGGTTGACCCGGAACTTTGGCTCGGTTACCAAAATTGCAAGCCGTTAGCAGTTGTGCTGACGGCGGATTGCCAGCCAGCCGCCTCGTGCGAGCCCGCCAGCCTGCGTCAACTCACAACACTTGGGGCTGTCATGGTGGGGCTAAACTCGCGCGCCTACGCGCTACTGCTTTCCGTATCCGTCGTCGCGCTGACGAACGCGCCGGCTTCGGCGCAAACCGCGACCAGTAGCTCATCATCCTCGGCCCAGACTCAGGTGAAGCGCGACCGTGCGGCACGTACGGCGCAGCCGGCGGCGCCCGCTGCCGATCTGCGCAACGCCAACGCACAGGCGGCTGCCTCGACCCAATCGCTCGACGCCATCACCGTGGTGGCGACCAAGAACGAGGAGAAGGCGATCGACGCGCTGGCGCCGGCCAGCGCGATCACGCTGCAGCAGATTCAGCAGTTTCCGCCGAGCCGGCTGCAGGATGTGTTCGTCGCCACACCCGGCGTGTCGTTCCAGGATCGCGGCGACGAGCCGTCGACCTCAATCAACATTCGCGGTCTGCAGGACTTCGGCCGCGTCGCCGTGGTGGTCGACGGCGCGCGGCAGAATTATCAGCGTTCCGGCCACGGCGCGCAGGGCTCGTTCTTCCTCGATCCGGAACTGATCGGTGGCATCGACGTGGTGCGCGGGCCGAGCGCCAATATCTACGGCTCCGGCGCGATCGGCGGCGTGGTGTCGTTCCGTACCAAGGATATCGACGACGTGGTGCGCGCCGGCGAGCGTTGGGGCGTCGACCTCAGTGGCTCTTACGGCAGCAACAACGCGCGCGGGCTCGGTTCGGTGTTCGGCGGCGTGCGTGTCGATCCCAGCGTCGACGTGTTCGGCGGCGCGGTGTACCGCACTCAGGGCAATTACAAGGACGGCGCCGGCACCGAAATCGGCAACACCGGCAACGATCTCGCCGCCGGTTTGATGAAGTTCACGGTGCGCCCTGCCGATGGCCACGAAGTCAAGATCGGCGGCATCTTCCAGGACTTCAGTTACGACGTCGGCCAGTTCAACCGCGGCCCTGTGCTGACCGCAGCGCAGCGCGCGCTGTATCAGGGCTCGTCGGTGTACGGCACGAGCCTGCAGAACTACACCGGAACCCTGAGCTGGAAATATTCGCAGCCGGACGACACCTGGTTCGATTGGAGCGTGAACCTGTACGGCAATCGCACCAACAGCGACCAGACCAAGACCTATCACTATTCGACGAGCGGTTCGGGCTATTGCGGCGCCGGCAATTACGGCAACAACATCTCCGGCTGCATCGGCGACAAGCGCGGCTATAACCTCGACACCATCGGCATCGATGCCAACAACACTTCGCGGTTCGAATACGGCAACTGGCGAACCGCGGTGACCTACGGCGTTGACGCCTTCAACGACAAGGTGACGACCTGGGATTCGCGCGGCAATTCCAACATCACCACCCCGGGTGGCGAGCGCACGGTGTCGGGTGGCTTCATTCAGGTGAAGAACAATTACGCGCACTGGCTCGAGGTCATCGGCGCGGCGCGCTACGACCATTATGAGCTGAATTCGAACTCGTCGACCGCCAGTGGCAGCCGACTGTCGCCGAAGGTGACCCTTGGCCTGACGCCGATCGCCGGCTTCACACCCTATGTCGCCTATGCTGAAGGCTATCGCGCGCCGTCGATCACCGAAACCCTAATTGCCGGCGCCCACGTCACCGGCGGCGGTCCGGCGCTGTTCACCTGCGGCGACGGCACTACCGGCCTGTTCTGCCTGATCCCCAATACCGCGCTGCGGCCGGAGGTCGGCAAGAACAAGGAAGTCGGCCTCAACTTGAAGTACGATGGCATCTTCAGCGCCAGCGACAGCTTCCGCGGCAAGGTCAACGCTTTCCGCAACGACGTCGACAACTATATCGAGCTGGTCGGCTCGACCCCACAAGTGTCTCAGCTCGGCCCGGCGTACGGGCTGTACAGCAAATACTATCAGTACCAGAACATCCCGCGCGCCCGGATCGAGGGCGTCGAGGTCGAGACCAATTACGATGCCGGCATGTGGTTCGTCGGCGTCAATGCTGCGGTGATCCGCGGTACCAATCCGGACACCGGCCTCGGCCTGGTCTCGGTACCGGCCCGCAAGGTGGTCACCACCGGCGGTCTGCGGCTGCTCGACCGGCAGCTGACGATCGCGGCGCAATGGGCATCCTACGCCGCCAACACCAATCTGCCGACCGGCTATCTGCCGGGAACCTCATACGATCTCGTCAATCTCAACATCGCCTATCGGCCGACCGCGGACGTGACGCTGAACTTCTCGATCGATAACCTGCTCAACAACTACTATCGTCCGTATGCGATCCCAGGCTCGTCGGCCGACGGCTCGTCGCAGAACGACATTCTGTTCAGCAGCCCTGGCCCGGGCATCGTCTACAAGGGCGGGATCAAGGTGCACTTCGGAGGAGCGTGACGGGCGGGCTCCGATCGGAGCCTGAACCGCGCCAGAACAACAAGCCAGCGAACAACAAGCCAGCAAGGAGAGAAGATGTTCATCGCGATGAATCGGTTTCAAGTGAAACGCGGCGCCGAGCAGACCTTCGAGGAGATCTGGGCGACGCGGGAATCCTATCTCAGCGAGATGGACGGTTTCGTCGAGTTTCATCTGCTCAAGGGGCCGGTCGCCGACGACCACACGCTGTATGCGACCCACACCATGTGGGCCAACAAGGCGGCGTTCGAGGCATGGACCACGTCCGAGCAGTTCCGCCGTTCGCATGCGCGGGCCGGTAACGACACCGGGCAGAGCCTGTATCTCGGGCATCCGCGGTTCGAAGGGTTTGAAGTGATCCGCAGCGAGCGCAACGCCGCTGCGGCCTGAGACAAGGAGAGAAGTGATGGCGACTGCAGCGGCATCGGTGGTGTCCTCCGAGACCGGCGATCTTCGTGCCTACATGGCGGCCAACCCGGCTGCCGTGATCGAGGAGGTCGCCAAGCAGTGGAACGTGTCGCCGCATGCGGTGATCGCGGCACTGCCGGACGGCATGGCGCGGCTCGGTCCCGGTGACGGCTTCGTTGCCGCGATGAACGACATCGCGACCTGGGGCGAGGTGACGCTGATCGTGCACACCGAGGACGCGATCTTCGAATTCACCGGCGAGGTGCCGCGCGGCGAGATCAGCCGCGGCTATTTCAACCTGATGCAGCCGAAGGGCCTTCACGGCCACTTGCGTCATGATCGTTGCGGCGCGCTGGCGTTCGTCGAGCGCCCGTTCATGGGCAAAGCAAGTGCCTTCGTGGCGTTCCTCAACCAAGACGGCGGCATCATGTTCAAGGTGTTCGTCGGCCGTGACGCCAATCGCGAGCTGCGCGCCGATCAGCTCGCCCGGTTCCATGCGCTCGCCAAGCAGTTCAGCGAGGAGCAAAGTGCGTAAACTCCAAGGCGTCGCGGCAGGGCACGGTGGCGCTGCGATCGCGGCACTTGCCGTCATTGCCGCGGCGCTGCCGGGGGATGCGTGGGCGGCGGCCGATCTGGCGACGTTGCCGCGCGACCTGTCGCCGTGGGGGATGTTCCTCGGCGCCGACGCGGTGGTGAAGACCGTGATGGTCGGGTTGGCGCTGGCGTCGCTGGCTGCCTGGACGGTGTGGCTCGCCAAGTCGATCGAACTGCGCCGCAGCGTTGCGGTGGCGCAGCGTGGTCTCGACCGGCTCGAGAGCGAGATCACGCTGCAGCAGGCCGCGGTGGAGACCGCCGACCAGCATGACGCAGTAGCGCAGATGATCCAGACCGTCGATCGCGAGGCCAGCCTGTCGGGCGGTACCCATGACGAAGGTTTTCGCGAGCGCGTGGCGCTGCGGCTCGAGCGGGTCGAGGCTGCGGAGGCGCGCCGCTCCGCGATCGGCACGGGCCTGCTCGCCAGCATCGGCGCGGTGGCGCCGTTCGTCGGGCTGTTCGGCACGGTGTGGGGGATCATGAACGCGTTCATCGGCATTTCGAAGGCCAACACCACCAATCTTGCAGTGGTGGCGCCGGGCATCGCCGAGGCGCTGCTTGCCACCGCGCTCGGGCTCGTCGCCGCGATCCCGGCCGTGGTGATCTACAATCATCTGACGCGGCGGGTGACGGCATATCGCGCGCTGCTCGGCGACGCGTCGACCCAATTGCTGCTGATGATCAGCCGCGAGGCGGCGCGTCCGCCGCAGCGCGCTCGCGTGGTGAGGTGAACCCGATGGTCGTCAAGCTTGCGAGCCGCCGCGGCGGCGAAGACGACATGGTCGAGGCGCACGAGATCAACGTTACGCCGTTCATCGACGTGATGCTGGTGCTGCTGATCGTGTTCATGGTGGCGGCGCCGCTGGCGACTGTCGATGTCGGCGTCGATCTGCCGGCCAGCACCGCCGCGCCGCAGCCGCGGCCGGAGAAACCGGTCTTCGTGTCGCTGAGGCCCGATCTGTCGCTGGCGCTGGGTGAGGAGATGGTGCCGCGTGAGGGACTGACCTCGGCGCTCGACACAGCGACCGGCGGTAACAAGGACGAACGGATCTTCCTGCGCGCCGACAAGGCGGTGAGCTACGGCGATCTGATGGCGGCGATGAATTTGCTGCGCGATGCGGGCTATCTGAAGGTGGCGCTGGTCGGACTCGACGGCCGCGCCGTTCAGCCGTGAACGCCCGCGCGCTGCACGACAGCGCGGCGGCGCAGGGCGCGTCGCGGTGGCTGCTGTCGGCGGCGGTGATCGTCGGCGTGCACGCCGTGGCGGTGGCAGCCGCGCTGGCTTACTACACGCAGGTCCCGCCGCCGGGTGAACCGCTGGCTGCGATTATGATTGATCTTGCGCCGATGACGGCATCGCCGCAGCCGAGCCCACTCGATCTGCCGCCGGGCCCGGAGATGCAGGAGGCCGAGGCGCCGCAGTCGGAACCCGAACCGGTGCAGCACACCGCCGCAGTGCCCGAGATCGCGTCAACGCCGATCCAACAGAAGGCCGAGGTGCCGCTGCCGCCGGACGCTGAGCCGTCGCCCCCGGCCAAGCCCGAAGCGGTGAAGCTCGAAAAGCCCGAGCAGGCGAGGCCGAAACCGGAGCGACCGAAGCCGATCAAGCGTGAGCGCGTCGCCAAACAGAATCCGTCCGACCGTCCGCCGGCGCCGCGAACCAGCGCGCCGCAACGTGCCGAACGCCGCGCCGCCGACGCGATGGCGGCGCTCGCCGGCGCCCAGGCGGCAGCCGCGATGCTGCCGAGCTATCGTCAGCGCCTCGCGGCGCATCTGCAGCGCTTCAAGCGCTATCCGACCGAGGCCCGCGCCAGCGGCGTGCAGGGCACCGCGACTTTGAGCTTTACGGTCGGCCGCGGCGGGCAGGTGCTGAGTGCAAGGCTCGCGCGTTCCTCCGGCCACCCTGCGCTCGATGCCGAAACGCTGGCGATGGTCAGCCGTGCCCAGCCGCTGCCGCCATTCCCTCCGGAGATCACCCAGGCTTCGCTGAATTTCAGCGTGCCCGTGAATTTCTCCGTCAGGTAGTTTGTTGCGGGAGCGTTCACCGCTCGATGGCCCTTCACAGGTTGAGTGAATGGCGCCTCCTTTTGCAAAGGTACTGCCCCTCATCTAGAGGAGCCCGATAAGAGCCGGGGGCGTCTCGAAGGATGAGAAGCCTCTGCTTCCTGCAGCACATGGTCCGGGACGGTTCTTCGCGCCTCGTCATTATGAGGCGTTTCTGCTGTAAGCGAGGAAGTCGCCGTGCTGATTTCGATCAATAACAGAGCAATTCTAATCAATGGTCACGCTGCTACACGCGGCGGATGACGGTTGTCGGAGTTTGCGCCGGGTGCTTGCAGATTGGAACTATTCAGGCTGCCTTGATGACAAAACTACCGCCGCGGATTGCGCGAACTATGCATGTAGTTGCGCGCACGGGGCTCGGCGGAGTCGGGCTGCCGAACATGTTACGAAGTCATGCGGAGCTGATGATGATGAATTTCGATCCGGAGCACGAATCCAAACAGATGGAAACGTCCGAAGCGGCAGGCGCACAGTCCGAACCGTCAGGCGTGGCAATGCGGGTGTGGGCCCGACATCGCCTGCGTGAACTGGCGGAAAGCGGCCGCCTCGGCATGGGTTCGGAGCGTGCACGCCGTCGTGGCTGAACGCCGCGCGAACTAACCCCGCTGCGACGCGGTCCGTGTTGGATCGACGCGAATCTCTGAAGCGCCATTGGCGCAGCGGCTCGCGGCGGTCTGCGCGGCGATCAGCGAATCGAACGATTGACGCTCCAGCGCGTGGAAGTCGCGGTGTGCTGCGAAGAAGCAGTAGCTGTCTCCTTCGCGGACCAGGATCCCGGCGGTGCGGGCGCGGACTTCGATGACGCAGGCGTCGGACATTGCATATCACCGGAGTTTCCGGTGCCTTCCTGTAGTCTCGATCGCGCGGCGGTGGAATGCGGCGCGATCGAACGCGTGGCTGTTCAATCGTGACGCTTCGCAACGCGATGCCTGCCCAAATGTTCCGCAATTTGCGCGGCGATGCGGCGCTTCAACGCATTGGGCTCAGAACAGCAGGCTTTTCAGTCCCGCAGCGAACAGAACGGCCGCCAACGCGATCTGCAGTTTTCGTCCCGACAGCTTGCCGGCGGACAATCCGCCGGCGATCACCGCGGGAATGGAACCGGCCAGCAGGCTGACGAGAATGTGCCAATCCACCATGCCGGCGACCAAGTAACCCGCGCCTGCGACCATCGCGAGCGGGATGGCGTGGGCGAGGTCGGTCGCCACCAGCCGATGCGGCAGCAGCCGTCGCGGGTAGAGATACAGCAGCAGCACGGTGCCAAGCGCGCCGGCACCGATCGAGGTCAGCGCTACCAGCGCGCCGAGCACTGCGCCGGCCAAGATCGTGAGCGACGTCCGATCCGGGCCCGGCTGCTCGTCGTTGGGCACCGCCGGATTCAAAGCTGCGATCAGCCGAGGTGCGAATACGATGCCGAGTGCAGTGAGGATCACGACCACGCCGATGGTCTTGGTGAGCCACTGCGTGCGTCCGACTGGATCGGACAGCGCGACGATCGCAACGACGAGGCCGGCCGCAGGCAGGCTGCCGGCCCATAGCCGGGTGACGATGCCCCAGTCGATGTGGCCCCGGCGATTATGTACGGCCGCACCGATCAGCTTGGTGATCGCCGCGAACCACAGATCGGTGGCGATTGCGACATGCGGGGCGATTCCGAAGATCAGCAGCAACAGCGGCGTCATCAGCGCGCCGCCCCCAACCCCGGTGAGGCCGACAACGAAACCGGTCACCGCACCCGCAAGTGCGTAGTTCGGATCGATCGCGATCCCCTCAAAACTCGTCAGTTCTACGCCTCCTACGCCGGTGAATCGCGTGGTCTCAGTTCTACGCGGTGCGCCTGTGCAGCGGCAACGCGCGATCCCGGTTTCGTCTGTACGTCGAAGTACATGATGGCCATCCAAAGATGGCGGGGCAGGGAGCGTCGGTATTTATACCTGGGTGTTGATTTCGGCCTAATTTGCTCGGTGCGATCGCGCACGATCGGTTAGTAAGCTTGGAACCACTTGAAGCGATGGCGCTTTCGCTCGCCGACCTGGGCATGCAAGGGATTTGTCAGACAGGACCCACCACGTCGGCCAGCCATCGGCCCGCGGATCCTGCCGTCACCGCCGAGACCTCCCCGGTTGGCGATGACTGGCCCCGGGGCTCCCCCGCCAGCCCCGGGGCCGACCTGTCTGTGCAAAACCACCCCGCCTGGAGCTGCTCGCCCATTATTTGCAATTGATTTGCAATTGCAAATAAGTCAACCTGCTCATGCTGGGGAAGTTTCATCAGGCATTGGGCCTTGCCGCAGCCTCGACCCGCTTTCGCCGAGACACATCAATGACGCAGGCTGCGGGGCGGGATCACTGGGCGAATGGATTCGGGCACCAGGGAGAAACGGCGATGGCGAGCGGGCGGGCAGCGGTGAGCCGCGGGCGGAAGGCTGACAGCTTTGCGTCACGCCGAGGCCGCAGACATGCCGCGCGCTCATTCGCAGCACTGCTAGCCGGGACCATGCCGGCCGCCGCCGAGGAGGCGCAAGGCTGGCGGGGCCACGCACCCTCGTGGTTGCCATCGCTCTCTCACGCAGTCACCGACAAGCCGGAAACCGTGCCGGGCAGTCATCATGCCGAGGGTGTCGACACCGAACACATCTTCGGTTTCACCATGGGCTCGGATATCGGCCAGCCCGGCGAAATCGAGGTCGAGCTCGAGAATGTCGCTGGCTTCGGCAAGCGCGGCGGCAGCTACGCCACCTTGGCGACGCTCACCCAGGTCAAATACACAGTGAACGATCGTCTCCGCATCGCGCCCGGCTTGGCGCTCGGTGCCCAGCGCATCGATGCGGTTCCCGGCTATGACGATCGCCGCCATCTGTCGTTCAACGGCGCCGGTTTCGAAGTCCGCTATAAGCTGATCGACCGTGAGGTCGCGCCGTTCGGCTTGACGCTGCACGCGCAGCCCGGCTGGAGCCGCGTCGATGAAGCGAGCGGCATGCGGATCGAGCAATACGGCGCGGAATTTGCCGCGCTGTTCGACCGCGAACTGATCAAGGACCGGCTGTTTGCCGCTTTCAACGTCTGGTACGGCACTGGCGCCACACGTCAGCTTTCGACCGGCGTGTGGGGCCATGATTCCGAACTGCAGCTTCACGGCGCGCTGTCTTATGCCTTCGCTCCTGGCTTCGTCGCCGGTGTCGGGCTGCGTTATCTGCGCGCCTATGATGGCGGCGGGCTCGATCGCTTCGCCGGCGACGCTGTCTTCCTCGGCCCGACCTTTTCCTATGCGATCACGCCGACGCTAGGTGTCTCTGGAACCTGGCAGGTGCAGGTCTCAGGCCAATCGCTCGGCGACGCGCGGCCTTTGAACCTCGATCACTTCGAACGTCACCAGGCGATGCTGCGGCTGAACGCGCACTTCTGAACACTTAGCTTGCTTGTGGCACAGGCGCAGGCAGCGGGTCACCATAATCTGGTCCAACTCCATAACTAACAGTCGCTAGTGAAACGCGGGGGCGTTGGCCGTGCGCAGCATGCGCACATTGTGGATGTCCAGATGCCCGAAGCCGCTCCTCCGGCCGCAAGTTCCCCCTCGCTCTCGTCCTCTTCACCTGCATCATCTCTCGTCCCCGCATCGCTGCTGCTGTCGCGGGGCGTGGTCCGGCTCGAAGTGATGCTGAAGCTGACCACTGCGATCCTGGCTCTGGCCGCCGGCGTCTACACCTATCTCGGGGTGCGCGACCTGTTGAACGGCAGTGCCACCACGGTGTTCTTCGCCGCGCTGATCTATTCGGTTGCAGTGTCGGTCGGCATCTACGCCTTCTGGGTGTTCCTGATGCAGTTCATGCCGCACGTGGTCGATCGCGCCGGTCGCTGGCTGATGTTCGGCTGCATGCTGCTCGGCTCGCTGATGATCGTGGCGATGTCGTCTTGGCTGAATGCGTCGGCGCTGGCCGGCGCTGCGGCGATCCGGCAGCATCTGGCGATCACCGTGCAGGACTACACCCGCGATCTCGATGCCGCCAACACCAACGCCATCGCTGCGCAAGGGCTGCTGCCCGATATCCAGATCGCCGCGTCGCGCTTTGCCAAGCTGGCGGAAGCCGAGCGCACCGGATCGCTCACCGGGACCTCTGGTTCCGGCACTGTGGTGCAGTTAATGACCCAGATGTCGAGCCAGCTCGACAGTCTCGGCAAGGAGGTTGAAGCCTCCGGCAAGCGCGTCTCGACGCTGTTCGAAGAGGGCGGCAAGCACCTCGCCAAGATGCGAGAGCTGGTGTCCGACCGCGGCCCGATCGGCGAGCGCAGCGATGGCTTCGCGACCGAGTCCCTGGCTTTGATGGGCGTGATCGCCAATCTTCAGCAGACCTCGGTGGCGCCGGCGGTGAAGCGTGCCGCGACCTCGCTGTCGTCATCGTTCATCGCCCCGGCCGCGAGCGGCCGTAGCCTCGATCTTGCCGACCGGCAGACGGCGGTGGTCGGCAAGGTGGAAGGCGCCGTGGCGGCGCAGGCCACGTCACTCGCCGCGGCGGCCGATGCGATTCTCGACCGACCGAAGATCGAGCCGGCACGATTCCAGGCGATGTCTCCGGCCGAGGCGGTGTTGCGCTATGCCGGTGACTTCATCCCGAGCTGGGCCGGCGCGATCTCGATCGACCTGATGCCGGCCGTGCTGGTGTTGATCCTCTGCGTCGTGCACAGCGCAATCCGCCGGGACGGGCTGCCCGCCTCGCACGCATCCACCATGACAGCGGCCGAACTGATGGCGGCACTGAGGATGGTGCGCGAAGTGGAGCAGGCGAGCCGTGCGGCTGCTGATCCGGCAACGCTGATCGTGACGGATCAGCCTGCGCCAGTCGTCGAACCTGCGGCTGCGACCGACGAGAATGTCACCGCGCTGGCCTCGGCGCGTCACGTCAAGTAGCCGCATGGCCACGCTGTCGCAGCGCGTTCACCTCTGGCTGTCCGGCAATCCGGAAGATGCGGTGCTGCGCCTGATCTTTCGGCTACTGATCGTTACCACCATTGCGGCGCTCGTCTACGATCTCGCCGGCACGCAAGCCGGCCGAGACGGCGACACAAGCCAGGAGACCGCGCCGTTCAGCCTGCCGTCACTGCCTGCGGTGCTGTCGCCATGGCTGCCCGACGGCGACCGGCTGACGCCGTTGCCGCAACCTGGCGGCGTGCTCAGCCGGCCGATGACGTTCGAACTCGGCAGTGGTGGCCGCCTCCAGGCCAGCGGCACGATCACGCCGGGCAGCGCCGAGGCGTTCGGCAGGGAGATCGCCCGCTACGGCGAGTACATCAAGACCGTGGTGCTGAATTCGCCCGGCGGCTCGGTGTCCGATGCGCTGGCGATGGGCCGTCTGATCCGCGACCGCAAGCTCGCCACTGAGGTCGAAGCCGGTAAGACGTGTGCGTCCTCCTGTCCGCTGGTGTTGTTCGGCGGCATCGAGCGCCGCGTCGGCGCCAAGGCGGCGGTCGGCGTTCATCAGGTGTTCGCGGTGAAAAGCACCGAGGTTGCTGCGCCGCGCGACCAGATGAGTGATGCCCAGCGCATCTCGGCGCGCTGCCTGCGCTATCTGCGCGACATGGGCATCGACCTCGAAGTCTGGACCCGTGCGATGGAAACGCCGAAGGATCGGTTGTTCGTGTTCAAGCCGGACGAGCTAACCAAATACGGCATCGTCACGGTCGCCGCAGCGCCGGCCAAGTCATAGCCTCGGACCTTAGCCACTGCGACTTTTCGTCGGGTTCCGGTCTCCGCTTCCTGGCGTACATAGATTCTGCGTGTGCTGGGGCTTCGGAGGGCAGGGTTCCCGCAACTTTTGCAAAACGCTGCGGTTATCCGCCACATCAACGGCTCAGAGGATGTGCTCCATGACAAAGACTGCGTTGGTTCTAGGTACCGTCGCCACCCTTGCCGCCGCGACCGTCGCGGCGCCGGCTCCGGCTGAAGCGCGTGGCGGCATCGGTCCGTTCATCGGCGGTCTCGCCGCCGGCGCGCTGATCGCAGGCGTGGCGACCAATGCCTACGCCTATGGTCCGGGCTACGGCTATTATGGCGGCGGTCCGTACTACGGCGGCTATGGCTACGGCCCGCGTTACGTCGGCTACTACGGCGGTCCGGCCTATTACGGCGGCGGCTGGGGTTGGGGCGGCCCACGCTACTATTACCGGCCGCGTCCGGTGTATTACGGCTACCGCTCTTACTACCGGCCATATCGCGCCTATGGCGCCTACGGCGGGCCCGTGATCCGCGCCGGTTTCGGTCCCGGCTGGGGCGGCCATCGCCACTGGCATCACCACCGTCATTGGTGAGCGTGCGTTTTGAGCTGCGCGGGGTGATTGGCTCCGCGCAGCGGCGGGTTCACACAGGTGCCGTGCCCGGGATGCCTTGCAGCGCCTGGGCCAGCGCCGCTCGCATGTCCTTTAGCGTGTAAGGCTTTTGCAGCAGGGCGAAACCTTCGCTCAGAGCCGATGCCGAACGGTCGCTGTAGCCTGACGCAAGCACGACCGGCGTCTCGGGGTGATGCTCCCGGATCAGCCGCGCCAGCTCGAGCCCGCTCATGCCGGGCATCACGATATCGCTGAACACCAGATCGATGTCGCGTCGGCGATTGAGCACCTCGATCGCGGCCTCGGCACAGTTCGCCGGCACCACCGTAAAGCCGCATTGCGCGGCGTAGTCAGCCGCCACCGACGCTACGTCGGGGTGATCTTCCACCAGCAATAAAGTCTTAGGCTTGCCAGATCGCGGCACGGCCAGGGTCGGCAGCGGCTCGTCGCTGCCGACGGCCTCTGTCGAGAGCGGCAGGAATAGATCGAACCGCGTGCCGCGACCGAGTTCGCTGTCGACCGTGATCGCGCCGCTCGATTGCTGCACGAAGCCGTAGATCTGGCTGAGGCCGAGCCCGGTGCCGCGGTCGACCGGCTTGGTAGTGAAGAATGGCTCGAAGATCCGCTCGCGGATGTCGTCCGGGATGCCGACGCCGGTGTCGGCAAACGAAAGAATGGCGTAGTTTCCGCTGAGCCGGCGTGGACCGAAGTTCTTTAGCGTCTCGGTACGGATTGAGATGGTAATCCGGCCGCCGTCGGGCATCGCGTCGCGCGCGTTCAGGGCGAGGTTGAGCAGCGCGATCTCGAACTCGTTGGGGTCGATCATCACCACCACCGGCTCGTGCGGAGGATCGATCACGATGCCGATGTCGCTGCGCACCGATTGCCGCAGCACATCGGCGAACTTGGTCACCGCGTCGCCGAGGTCGACCGCTTTGGCGGCGACGTTGTGGCGCCGCGAGAACGACAGCAATTGCCGGGTCAGGGCGGTCCCCTTGGCGACGGCAGAGTCGATCATGTCGAAGCTGCGGATGTCCTGCAGATCGCTGTGCCGCCGCCGCAGCTTCTGCACCGAGCCGCCGACCACCATCAGCAGGTTGTTGAAGTCGTGCGCGACGCCGCCGGTGAGGCGGCCGAGCGACTCCAGCCGCTGCGACTGCTTCAGTGCATTCTCGGCGATATGGCGACGGTCGGCTTCTTCGTACAGCTTCTGCGTCCGCCGCATTGCCAGCAGCACGATCGCGATCAGGGCTGCGGTGGCCGGCAGGCCGACCAGCAGATAGGCGCCCATCTGTGCCTGCCACGCCGCGCGGATCGCGCTCGTCTCCAGGCCGGCGAACACATAGACCGGCAGATTGGGCAGCTTGCGGAATGCGACGCGTCGCTCGACGCCGTCGAGCGACGACACCGTGGTCATCCGGCCCTCGCTGTGGCCTTCGCGGATCGCCTGGCCGACGATGCCGTCCGGTTTCACGGCGGTGTCGGTGCCGTCGATTTCGGGCATCCGGGCGAGGATCGCGCCATCGTCGCGCACCAGCGACGCGAAGCTGCCTTCGTCGCGGCCGACCTTGGCATAAAAGCCTTCGAAATAATCCGGCAGCACCGAGGTCTGAATTACGCCGGCGAAGCTGCCATCCGGCGCGTTGCGGCGCCGGCTGACGCTGAAGAACGGTGCGCCGTCGAAAGGAGGCCGCGGCTGCAGCACGCGTCCGACATAAAGGCCGATGTCTTTGTCGACATGCACCCGGAAATAATCGCGGTCGGACAGGTCCGACCTCGGCGACGGGAACTGCATGGTGTTGATCAGCGGCCGTCCGGTCTTGTCGAAGATCCACATCGACTTGATCTGCTCGGAGCCGCCGATCAGACGATTCAAGCGGGCGTGCAGATTGGCTTCGTTCGCACGGATCTCATCGTCCGACATGCCGCGCACGATCTCCGACGTCTCGGCGATCGAACGCTGCACCGACTCGAAGATCTTCAGCGCATGTTCGGTGATGATGTCGCGCGTCTTGTCGATCTGGCGATCGGCATTGGCTTCGTTGGTGCGATACGACAGCCAGGAGGCGTAGCTGAACAGCGCGATCGGCAGCACAACGGATGCGACCAGGATCGCGCGGAGCAACCGCAGCGAATCACGTTGTGCGGTCAGCATGGGCAGAGGAGGTCCGAAGCAGGGCCATGAGCGCTGGATTATGCACCTTTCGGAACCAAGGGAAACTGCCGCAATGACGGGCGATGCGGGAACTCTCAGGATACCCGCCGATCGGCCATCTATCGCCCCACCGCCGCTTGAAGTAAACAGCGGAACTTTCTGATTTGCCTCGGCGGCGGCGCCGCCTGGCAGAACACAAGGGATTGCCGATGCGCGCTGTCACTCTGGGCCTGTCGTTGCTGCTGATCGCCGGCGCCGGACGCGCGCTTGCGGCCGATGCCGAAAATGGTGAGACACTGGCCAAGCGCTGGTGCACCAGCTGCCACGTCGTTTCCGACCAGCAGCGCAAGGGCACCGACATGGCGCCGTCGTTTGCGGCGATCGCCTCGCAGGCCAACTTCAACGAAGAGAAGCTGGCGTTCTTCCTGCTCGAACCGCATCCGAAGATGTCCAACATGGCGCTGAGCCGCGACGAGACCAAGGATCTGGCGGCCTATATCGCGCAGCAAAAGCACCACCACTGATCCGCCGTTCGCCGCGCGCAGCGGTCAGCGTCTCGACGCAAGGCGGTTCCGGGCTTTCCCGGCATCCTCGCCGTCAGCATGGGCTGACCGCGGGTGCGAGGATTGACCAACTCACCATTCTACAATGCCGACCACATCGCGTTTCGCGACGTGATCCGGCGTTTCGTCCAGAATGAAATCGAACCGTTCGCCACCGAGTGGGACGAGGCCGGCGGTTTCCCCCGCGAACTGTACGAGAAGGCCGCGGCGATTGGGCTGCTCGGCCTCGGCTTTCCGGAAGAATACGGCGGCACCCCGTGCGACCAGTTCATGTGGATCGTTGCCACCCAGGAACTGGCGCGGGCGGCGGCCGGTGGTGTCAGCGCCAGCCTCAACAGCCATTCGATCGGCGCGCCGCCGATCGCACGCGCAGGTTCTCCTGAATTGAAGGCGCGGGTGCTGCCCGAAATTCTCTCCGGCAAGAAGATCTCGGCGCTGGCGATCACCGAACCCTCGGGGGGCTCCGACGTCGCGAATTTGCGCACCCGTGCGGTGCGCGACGGCGACCATTACGTCGTCAACGGTGAGAAGACCTTCATCACCTCCGGCATGCGTGCCGACTACATCACCACCGCGGTGCGCACCGGCGGCGACGGGCCGGGCGGAGTCAGTCTGCTGCTGATCCCCGGCGATACGCCCGGGCTGACGCGGACGCCGCTGAAGAAGATGGGGTGGTGGGCGTCCGACACCGCGACGCTGCACTTCGACAATTGCCGCGTGCCGGCCGCCAATCTGCTCGGCACCGAGGGCGCCGGCTTCATGATCATCATGATGAACTTCAACAGCGAGCGGCTGACGATGGCGGCGGGCTGCATCGCCGCCTCGCGGGTGTGTCTCGACGAGGCGACAGAATACGCCAAGCAGCGCGTCACCTTCGGCAAGCCGCTGGTGAAGCATCAGGTGATCCGCCACAAGCTGGTCGATATGGCCCAGAAGATCGCCGCCTCGCAGGCGATGCTCGAACTGCTCGCCTGGCGCGTCGATCAGGGCGAGAGCCCGATCGCCGAAATCTGCATGCTGAAGAACCAGGCGACGCAGACGATGGCGTTCTGCGCCTCGGAAGCGGTGCAGATCTTCGGCGGCGCCGGCTACATGCGCGGCGTCAAGGTCGAGCGGATCTATCGCGACGTCAAAGTCAACGCCATCGGCGGCGGCACCGAGGAAATCATGAAGGACCTCGCCAGCCGCCAGATGGGGCTTTAGCCTCACATCGTCGTTCCGGGGCGCGCGGAGCGCGACCCCGGAGTCCCGAGGTGACAACGATAAACGAAAATAACGAGCGAGATTCCGGGTTCGCCCGCCTGCGGCGTGCGCCCCGGAATGACCAGGGAAGAAACCAGATGCTGTTCACTGCCGACCACGACGAACCGCGCCGCATTCTGCAGAAGTTTATTCAGAGCGATATCAATCCCCACGTCGACGAGTGGGAGAACGCCGGCATCTTCCCGGCGCACGAACTGTTCAAGAGGCTCGGCGATCTCGGCTTCCTCGGGCTCAACAAGCCGGTCGAATATGGCGGGCAGGGGCTCGATTACTCTTACGCGCTGATGATGGCGGAGGAGCTCGGCGCAATCAATTGCGGCGGCGTGCCGATGGCGATCGGCGTGCAGACCGACATGGCGACGCCGGCGCTGGCGCGGTTCGGCTCTGACGAGCTGCGCAAGGAGTTTCTGGCCCCGTCGATCGCCGGTGACTACGTCGCCTGCATCGGCGTGTCGGAGCCTGGTGCGGGCTCGGACGTCGCCTCGATCAAGACCACGGCGAAATCCGACGGCGACGACTACGTGATTTCCGGCGGCAAGATGTGGATCACCAACGGCACCCAGGCCGACTGGATTTGCTTGCTGTGCAACACCGGCGAGGGCCCGGTGCATCGCAACAAATCGCTGATCTGCGTGCCGATGAAGACCAAGGGCGTCACGATCGCGCGCAAGCTCGACAAGCTCGGCATGCGGTCGTCCGACACCGCGCAGATTTACTTCGACGAGGTGCGGGTGCCGAAACGCAACCGGATCGGCGAAGAGGGCAAGGGCTTCACCTATCAGATGGTGCAGTTCCAGGAGGAGCGGCTGTGGGGCGCGGCGGCGTGCCTCAAGGCGCACGAGAAGACGATCCAGAACACCATCGAATACACCCGCGGCCGCAAGGCATTCGGCAAGCCGCTGCTGGACAACCAGGTGATCCACTTCCGTCTCGCCGAGCTGCAGACCGAGGTCGAACTACTGCGCTCGCTGGTGTATCGCGCCGCCGAAGCGCTGGTCGCCGGCGAAGACGTCACCCAGCTCGCCACGATGGCGAAGTTGAAGGCTGGCCGTTTGGGCCGCGAAGTCCCCGACGCCTGCCTGCAGTTCTGGGGCGGCATGGGCTTCATGAACGAAACCCTGGTAAGCCGCTCATATCGCGACAGCCGCCTGACCGCGATCGGCGGAGGCGCCGACGAGGTGATGCTCGGCATTCTGTGCAAGATGAACGGCACGCTGCCTGGGAAGGCGTAAGCACGTGACCGCAGCCGCGGTTCACCTCTCCCCGCGCGCGGGGAGAGGTCGGATTGCGCAGCAATCCGGGTGAGGGGGCGTATCCGCGAGGCCGAGAGTCGGTGCTTGTGTCGCCCCTCACCCCAGCCCTCTCCCCGCAAGGGCGGGGCGAGGGAGCGCGCTGTGCGATTGGCTGTGGCGATGCTAACAAACAATGACAGGGAGAACGCATACCCATGATCACGCTGTATCACTGCCATGGCGCGCGGTCGTTTCGGCCGTTGTGGATGCTGGAGGAGATGGGGCTCGCATACGAGCTGAAGATGCTGCCGTTTCCGCCGCGGGTGTTCGCCAAGGAGTATCTGGCGATCAATCCGCTCGGCACCATCCCGTTCATGATCGACGGCGACACCAAGATGACGGAGTCGTCCGGGATCTGTCAGTATCTCGGCACGCGCCACGGCCCGACGCCGCTGGTGGTCGGTGTCGATGATCCGGCCTACGGCGCGTACCTCAACTGGATGTTCTTCTCCGACGCGACGCTGACCTTCCCGCAGACGCTGGTGCTGCGCTACGGCACGCTGGAGCCGAACGAGCGGCGTCAGCCGCAGGTGGTCGAGGATTACGCCAAATGGTTCCTGGGCCGACTGCGCGCGGTCGAGGCCGCGGCGGGGCAGGGCGACTACCTCTGTGCCGGCAGGTTTACCGCCGCCGACGTGGTCAACGGCTATGCCCTGCGGCTCGCCAGCAATCTCGGCCTGGCCAAGGATTTCGGCCCGAACGTCACCGCCTATTGGGCCCGGTTGCAGCAGCGTGACGGCTATCAGCGGGCGCTGGAGGCCGAAACCCGCGCCGGCGAGGCCCAGCAGGTGCCGAAACGGGCCTGAAATCATTCACTTAAGCTCCGGCGCAGTTTGCTCGCCGGAGCGGGAACTCCGCGTCATCTCGCCCGGTGACAACGTCCCGGGTTGCTGTATTGTCTGGGTGCTCCGCAAAGAGGGCACCCGCAGAACCATGCGGCAACGGGCGACAACCCGCCCCGGGAGGAACGATGACGAACGACGCCTGTCCGGAATCCGGGCATCTGATGCTGATCAGCCCGGAACGGGTGTTTTATGCCGGCCTGTTGGGCCGTCCGCGACGCCGCACCAGTGGCGGTTACGCGATCTATGTTTCGATGCAGGGCAGTTTGCGGGTGACGATCGAAGGCCGCCCCGAACAGGTCGGCGCGGTGGCGTTCGTGCCGCCTTATCTGCCGCATAATGTCGAATCGGATTCGCGCTGCATCATCAGCCTGATCATCGAGCCCGAGACGGTGCTGCCGGGGCCGATGGCGGCGCTCGGCGTGCGGATCGGCGGAGCGGGCGCGATGGCACTGGCGAGCCGGATCCGACAGGCCTATGGGGCGCTGGTTGCGGTCGGCCGCCGCGACGGCTTCACCACCACCGAATTCGATAATCTGTTCTTCGGCGAGCCGCTGGCTGCCCGTGCGATCGATCGCCGCGTTGCTCGTGCGATCGCCCGCCTCAACGACGTCGGCACCGACACCGTCACGGCCGAGGATTGCGCCAGCGCCGCCAACCTGTCGCAGTCGCGCTTCCTGCATCTGTTCAAGGACGAGACCGGGGTGTCGTTCCGCGCCTTCCGCGCCTGGAAGCGGGCGCGGCATCTGCTGCACTTCGTCAACTCCGACATCAACCTGGCGCATCTGGCGCAAGATATCGGCTATCCGGACTCGACGCACTTCAGCCATTCGATCCGGCGGTTCTACGGTTTGCAGCCGCGCGCGATCTTCTCCGGCTCGCGCGATCTGGCGATCTGGCGCAGCGATCCGCAGAGCATGCGCGTCGCCGAACTGCGGCACGGCCGCACCTGATCACCGCACTCAGCGCGTCGGCGCAAGATACGCCGACGCGCGCTCAGCATCATTCTGCCCAACATGGTTCGCGTCGCAATCGCAGGCGGCGCTACAGCAACCTGAAAGGGCTGGAAACGAATGAGCGACAAGGCGGTGATCACCTGCTCGCTGAACGGCGTGCTGACAGATCCGAAGCAGCACCATGTGCCGGTGACGCCGGAACAGATGGCCCGCGAGGCCAAGGCGGCTTACGACGCCGGCGCCGCAATCGTTCACATCCATCTGCGCGATCAGCGTCCCGATAAGGGGCATCTGCCGAGCTGGGACGTCAACGTCTCGCGCGAGATCCAACAGGCGATCCGCGAAGCCTGCCCGGGCATCATCATCAACCACACCTCCGGCACCTCGGGCCCGAACTACCAGGGGCCGCTCGTCTGTATCCGCGAGACCAAGCCGGAGATCGCTGCCTGCAACGCCGGTTCGCTGAACTATCTCAAGGTCAAGGCCGACAACAGCTGGGCTTGGCCGCCGATGATGTTCGATAACGCGGTCGAGAAGGTACAGGACTTTCTCGATGCGATGAAGGACGCCGGCACCATCCCGGAATTCGAGTGCTTCGACGTCGGCATCGTGCGCTGCGTCGGCATGTACGTGCAGACGGGGATGTATTCCGGCCCGCTCGAATACAACTTCGTGATGGGCGTCGCCTCGGGCATGCCGGCCGATCCCGAACTGCTGCCGATCCTGCTCAAGCTGAAGCGGCCCGAGGCGCATTGGCAGGTCACAGCGATCGGCCGTGCCGAAATCTGGCCGCTGCACCAGGCCTGCGCCGATCTCGGCGGCCATTTGCGCACCGGACTCGAGGACACGTTCTATCTGGCCAATGGCGAGAAGGTGACGTCGAACGGCCAGCTGATCGAAGAGATCGCCGGCTGCGCGCGGCGGGCCGGGCGTGAGATCGCTTCGCCCGAAGAGGCGCGCAAGATTTTCGGCGTGCTGAATTAGTGAGTGTCATTCCGGGGCGCCGCGCAGCGGCGAACCCGGAATCCCGAGATGTTCTGCGCGTGTCGAGATTCCGGGTTCGCCGCTGCGCGCGCCCCGGAATGACCAGGTGGACAGGCTCTATCATCAAGCAGCCGGAAGAGCTGCCTCACCTCGAGGGAGTGAACCATGACCAGTCTTGAAGCGACCGGCGGCGTGCCGGGACCGGGGCGGATCGGCCGCGTGGCGATCGGCGACATCTTGCGTAAATCGGCGAAGCGGTTTCCGAACCGCATCGCACTGACCGACGGCGCCCGTCAGGTCAGCTATGGCGAACTCGAACGCGACGCCAACCGCTTCGCCAATGCTCTGGTCGCGCGCGGGCTGCAGCCGGGCGCCAAGATCTCGACGATCTGCAACAACTCGGTCGAGTTCGTCAAAGCGCTGTTCGGCATTCATCGTGCTGGCCTCGTCTGGGTGCCGATCAACACCATGCTCGGTCCGGACGACATGAGCTACATCCTCGACCACGCCGGCGTGAAGGTCGCGGTGATCGACGACAATCTGTTCGGCCAGCCGGAACGCCGCGCCGCGCTGGAAGCGCGCGGCATCGATCTGATCGCTGTCAATCTGGCCGGCAAGGCCGCCGAAACCGGACTGCCGACCTTCGATCAATTGCTCGACGGCCAGTCCGAGATCGAACCTGAAGTGACGTTCGACGATCGCGATCTGGCGATGATCATCTACACCTCGGGCACCACCTCGCGGCCGAAGGGGGCGATGCACGGCCACCTTGCGGTGACGATGGCGGCGATGAGCAATGCGATCGAGATGCAGCTGTCGCGCACCGACGGCATCACCGGACAATTTCCGCTGTTCCACTGTGCCGCTCACGTCGTGCTGCTGAGCTATCTGATCGTCGGCGGCAAGATGGCGCTGATGCGCGGCTTCGATCCGGTCGCCTGCATGGAGGCGATCCAGCGCGACAAGCTCACCGTCTTCATCGGCCTGCCGCTGATGTATCAGGTGATCCTCGACCATCCGCGGCGCAAGGAGTTCGATCTCTCGACCCTGCGCTGCTGCATCTACACCATGGCGCCGATGCCGCGGCCGCTGCTCGAGCGCGCGATCGCCGAGCTGTGCCCGACCTTTGTCCAGCCGTCGGGGCAGACCGAGATGTATCCGGCGACGACGATGTCGCAGCCGGACCGCCAGCTCGCTCGCTTCGGCAATTACTGGGGCGAGTCGACGCTGGTCAACGAGACCGCGATCATGGACGACGCCGGCAACCTTCTCGGCGTCGGTCAGGTGGGCGAGATCGTGCATCGCGGCCCCAACGTGATGCTCGGTTATTACAAGGATCCCGAAGCCACGGAGGCCGCGCGAAAATTCGGCTGGCACCACACCGGTGACCTGGCGCTGATCGACGAGCACGGCGAGGTGCTGTTCCTCGACCGCAAGAAGGACATGATCAAGTCCGGCGGTGAGAACGTCGCCTCGGTCAAGATCGAGGAGACGCTGCTGGCGCATCCGGCGGTGATGAATGCCGCGGTTGTCGGCCTGCCGCATCCGCAATGGGGCGAGGCGGTGTCCGGCTTCGTCAAGCTCAAGCCCGGCGCGGCCGCAACCGAGGCCGAGATTATCGAGCACTGCAAGAAGCATCTCGGCGGCTTCCAGGTGCCGAAGCTGCTGCGCATCGTCGACGACATGCCGATGACCGCGACCGGCAAACTGCGCAAGGTCGAACTGCGCAACGCCTTCACCGATCACTTCATGCTCGGGCAGACGGGGTGATCATAACATTGGAGTTCGTCATTCCGGGATGCGCCGCGTCAGCGGCGCAGGCCCGGAATCCATACTCCCTGCAGTGGTTATGGATTCCGGGCTCGCGCTTCGCGCGCCCCGGAATGACGAAAGAGAGCGGAGAGATTCCGGACCAGCCGACGTGTCGAGGCGCTTCCGGGAGCACAAGGACAAGCTGAATGGCAATCATCGAATCCACCGTAGCGCCGGGGAGTGAGGGCTTCAGGGCCAATCGCGACGGCATGCTGGCGCTGATCGAGCGGATGCGGATGCTGGAGGCGAGGGCGCGGACGCTGTCGGCAGGCTCCGCCGAGCGCTTCCACAAGCGCGGGCAGCTGTTGCCGCGCGAGCGCGTCGCGCTGGTGCTCGATCCCGGCACACCGTTCCTCGAACTGTCGACGCTGGCCGGTTACATGTTCGACACCGCCAACGCCGACAAGAGCGTGCCGGGCGGCGGTGTGATCGGCGGCATCGGCTATGTGGCCGGCATCCGCTGCATGATCAGCGCCAACGATTCCGGCATCGACGCCGGTGCGCTGCAGCCGTTCGGCCTCGACAAGACGCTGCGGATTCAGGAACTGGCGCTGGAGAACAGGCTGCCGTTCGTGCAACTGGTAGAGAGCGCCGGCGCCAATCTGCTGCGCTACCGCGTCGAGGACTTCGTCCGCGGCGGCAACATCTTCCGCAATTTGGCGCGAATGTCCGCCGCCGGACTGCCGGTGGTGACGGTGACGCATGGCTCATCCACCGCGGGCGGCGCGTATCAGACCGGCCTGTCCGACTACATCGTGATGGTGCGCGGCCGGACCCGGGCGTTTCTCGCAGGGCCGCCGTTGCTCAAGGCTGCGACAGGTGAGATCGCCACCGAGGAAGAACTCGGCGGCGCCGAGATGCACACCTCGATTTCCGGTCTCGGCGATTACCTCGCCGAAGACGACCGCGACGCGCTGCGGATCGCGCGCGACATCATGGCCGGGTTGCCGTGGGATCGCTCTGGTCCTGGGCCGGATCCTGCGACCTATCACCCGCCGCTGTATGATCCCGAGGAACTGCTCGGGATCATGCCGATGGATCACAAGCGTCCGGTCGACATGCGCCAGGTGATCGCCCGGATCGTCGACGACTCCGACTTCACCGAGATGTCGCCGAACTACGGCCCCGCCACGGTGGTCGGCCAGGCGCGGATCGCCGGCATGGCGATCGGCATCATCACCAATAACGGCCCGCTCGATCCGGCCGGCGCCAACAAGGCGACGCACTTCATCCAGGCCTGCTGCCAGTCGCGCACCCCGATCCTGTATCTCAACAACACCACCGGCTACATCGTCGGCCGCGCCTACGAAGAAGCCGGCATGATCAAGCACGGCTCCAAGATGATCCAGGCGGTGACCTCGGCCACCGTGCCGCAGATCACGATCTATTGCGGCGCTTCGTTCGGCGCCGGCAATTACGGCATGTGTGGCCGCGGCTTCCATCCGCGGTTCTGCTTCTCATGGCCCAACGCCAAGACCGCCGTGATGGGCGGCGAGCAGGCCGCCGAGACCATGGCGATCGTCGCCGAAGCCGGCGCGGCGCGGAAGGGCGTGCCGGTCGATCGCGACAAGCTCGATCAGATGAAGGCAGGCATCACCGCGGTGTTCAACGGCCAGATGGACGTGTTCGCGACCTCGGCGCGGATGCTCGACGACGGTGTGATCGACCCCCGCGACACTCGCGCGGTGCTCGCCGAAGTGCTGGCGATCTGTCGCGAGAGCGAAGCGCGCGAGCCGCAGCGCATGCAGTTCGCGGTGTCCCGGCCATGAGTGTGACCCGTATGTTGAAGCTGACGCCGTTTTCCAAGATCCTGATCGCCAACCGCGGCGAGATCGCGCTGCGGGTGATGCGCAGCGCGCGCCGGCTCGGTTATGGTGTGGTCGCCGTGTATTCCGACGCGGATCGCGACGCCGCCCACGTTCGCGCCGCCGATGAGGCGGTGGCGATCGGCGGTGCGCAGCCGTCGCAGTCGTATCTCAACATCCCGGCGATCATCCAGGCAGCGAAGACCGCCGGCGCCGACGCGGTGCATCCCGGCTACGGATTCCTCGCCGAGAACGAAGACTTCGCCGCTGCCTGCCGCGATGCGGGGCTGGTCTTTATCGGACCATCGGCAGAGTCGATTGCCGCGATGGGCAACAAGGCCGGTGCCAAGGAGATCATGCTGAAGGCCGGTGTGCCATGCGTGCCGGGCTATCAGGGCGAAGATCAAAGCGACGCTGCGATGATCCGCGAAGCCGAGCGGATCGGCTTTCCGATCATGATCAAGGCGGTGGCGGGCGGCGGTGGCCGCGGCATGCGGCTGGTGACGGACGCCCCGGCGCTGCCCGACGCGCTGCGCAGTGCGCGCTCGGAAGCGCAAAGCGCGTTCGGCGATCCGACCGTGATCCTGGAGCGCGCGATCCTGCAG
Source organism: Rhodopseudomonas sp. P1 (assembly GCF_039642825.1). Taxonomy (NCBI): domain Bacteria; kingdom Pseudomonadati; phylum Pseudomonadota; class Alphaproteobacteria; order Hyphomicrobiales; family Nitrobacteraceae; genus Rhodopseudomonas; species Rhodopseudomonas sp. P1. Next base: position 2,383,360 of record NZ_CP088006.1, read on the forward strand.
CCGCGCCACATCGAGATCCAGGTGTTCGGTGATCGCTATGGCGGCGCGATCCATCTCGGTGAGCGCGACTGCTCGGTGCAGCGCCGGCACCAGAAGCTGATCGAGGAGGCACCGTCTCCGGCGGTGTCGGAAGCTTTGCGCGAGCAGATGGGCACGGTTGCCGTGAATGCCGTCAAGGCGATCGGCTACGAAGGCGCCGGCACGCTGGAGTTCCTGCTCGACACCGAAGGCAACTTCTACTTCATGGAGATGAACACCCGGCTGCAGGTCGAGCATCCGGTGACCGAAGCGATCACCGGGCTCGATCTGGTCGAGCTGCAGCTGCGGATCGCCGCCGGCGAACCGCTGCCGCTGCGCCAGGATGACGTGACCTTCAAGGGCCACGCCATTGAAGTGCGGCTGTGCTCGGAGGATGCCGACCACGACTTCATGCCGCAATCGGGCCGGATGGCGCTGTGGCGGATGCCGGGCGAGCTGCGGGTCGAGCACGCGCTGCAATCGGGTGCGGAGATCCCGCCGTATTACGACTCCATGATCGCCAAGGTGATCGCGGTCGGTGCCAGCCGGGATGAGGCGCGGCGCAAGCTGATCCATGGCCTCGACGGCACCATTGCCTTCGGCGTCACCACCAATCGCGGCTTCCTCGCTGCCTGTCTGGGCCACCAGGTGTTCGCGGCCGGCGAGGCGACCACAGCCTTCATCGCGCAGCATCGCGACGAGTTAGTGCGGTCGCTGCCGGACGATGCGGTGCCGGCACCCGCGGTCGCGGCGCTGCTGCTCTACGTCACCGACCGCCACGCGCCGCCGCATCGGCCGGGCCGTTCGCTCGCGGCGGTGTTTCCGACCCGGCTCAAGTTCGAACTCGACGGCGCGGAGCAGGCCTGCGAGGTAGTGCGCGAGCGCGACGGCAGCTACGTCGTGAGCCAGGAGGGGCAATCGATCAGCTTTGTGATCGAGGAGCTGTCTGTTGGCGGCATCCGCTTCCAGGCCAAGGGCCTCGGCGAGTCTGCGGTGTTCCACCGCGATGGCGACCGGCTGTTCGTGCAGCGACTCGGCGTTCAGAACAGCATCGTCGACCTGACCCGCGCGGCGCCGCAAAGTGCCGCGCGTGGCGGCGGCGACGGCAAGTTGCGCGCGGCGCTCAACGGCCGCGTCGTCGCGGTGCTGGTCAAAGCCGGCGACCGTGTCGAGGCCGGCCAACCGGTGCTGACGCTGGAAGCGATGAAGATGGAGCACGTGCACACGGCGCCTGGCTCTGGCATCATCACCATCGATGTCGCTGAAGGCGAGCAGGTCACCGCCGGCCGCATCGTCGCCGAGATCGAAGCGGCGACGTAGAGTTCTGGAGCACTAACTATCCCCGTCATTGCGAGCGAAGCGAAGCAATCCAGAGCGCAGTGCACGGAGCTGGATTGTTTCGTCGCTCCGCTCCTCGCAATGACGAAGACGAAGGGCATTTGACATGAGCAACGACGCCGTGATCATCGAGAAGCGCGAAAGCGCGCTGTGGATCACCATCAACCGTCCCGACAAGCGCAACGCCATCAACGCCGGCGTGGTCGAGGGCATCACAAGCGGCTGGAAGCAGGCGCATGACGACGCCGAGGTGCGGGTGATCGTGCTCACCGGCGCCGGTGACAAGGCGTTCTGCGCCGGCGCAGATCTGCAATCGACCGGGGCGGCGTTCTCGTTCGATTTTTCCAAGCCGAATGTCGACTACGCCGATCTGTTGCGATTGGCGCAGAACGCGACCAAGCCGTCGATCGCCCGCGTCAACGGCACCTGCATGGCCGGCGGCATGGGGCTGTTGTGCATGACCGATATGGCGGTGGCGGCCGACAACGTCGTGTTCGGACTTCCCGAGGTCAAGGTCGGCGTGTTCCCGATGCAGGTCATGAGCCTGTTGCAGGACATCGCGCCGCGGCGCCTAATCGCCGAATGGTCGCTGACCGGCGAGCCGTTCGATGCGCAAGCCGCCCTGGCGGCTGGCCTCCTCAACTACGCCGTGCCGGCCGCCGAGCTCGACGCCAAGGTCGAGTGGCTGGCGAAGCGGCTGACCGACAAATCGCCGACCGCAATCCGCCGCGGCAAATACGCGATGCGCGCGATCGCCTCGATGTCGTTCGACGAGAGCATCGCCTACACCGAAAGCCAGATCGCGCTGCTGGCGATGACCGAAGACGCCAAGGAAGGCCTGAAAGCCTTCGCCGAGAAGCGCAAGCCGGTGTGGCCGGGGAAGTGACCGCCGCAGGCGGTCATTCCGGGGCGCGCGGAGCGCGAACCCGGAATCCCGAGGTTGTGGCGGCGAGATTCCGGGCTCGCTCACTTCGTGAGCGCCCCGGAATGACTCGTTGAGAGGACGAAGACCTAACAGCCACGCCGCAGCAAGCGGCGGGCACAGACAGGGAGGGACCACGATGCTCGCATCCGAGATGATCCGGCGCGGCGCGGTGTATCACGGGCCGAAGACGGCGGTGATGTTCGGCGATCAGCGCATGACCTTCACCGAGGTCGATCTGCTGTCGAATCGTATCGCCAATGTCTTCATCGACACCTTCAAGCTCGATGTCGGCAGCCGGGTCGGGATGCTGCTGAACAATTCGATCTACACGCTGCCGATCGATTTCGGCTTCGTCAAATCGCGGCTGTCGCGGGTGCCGCTGAATTCCCGCCTGTCACTGGTCGAACAGCAACAGATGCTGGAAGGCGCCGGCGTCGATATCCTGATTCACGGCACCGACCTGACAGATCGCGCCCGCGAGCTGGCGCAGGCGATGCAGGGCCTGAAGCTGATCAGCATCGGCAGCGCGGATGCGGACGATCTGCTGCAGCTCGCCAAGGCGCAGTCCGAAGCGCCGCCGGCGCGGCGCAGCGAGCCGGACGACATCGTCATCACCATCTTCACCTCCGGCACCACCGGCAAGCTCAAGGCGGTGGAGCACACCCAGGCGAGCTGGGCGGCGATGGCCACCAATGTGCTGATCAATATGGAGGTCGGCGAGGGCGACGTGATGCTGCACGCCGCCTCGATGATCCACGCCTCGGGCTGTTTCATCGTGCCGTATTGGCTGCGCGGCGGCGTCGCCGCGGTGCTGCCGGGCTTCACGCCCGCAAGCTATCTCGACGCGGTCGAGCGCTGGAAGCCGACTGCGCTCAATCTGGTACCGACAATGATTGGCATGCTGCTCGATCATCCGGGCATCGAGCAGGCCGACTTTTCGAGCGTCAAACGCATCATCTACGGCGCCTCGCCGATGCCGCGGCCGGTGATGCAGCGGGCACTCAAGCTGTGGGGCCCGCGGTTCGCGCAGTATTACGGCCAGTCCGAAGCACCAATCTTCATCACCCATCTGACCCAGCAGGATCATGTCGGGCCAAAAGCCGAGCAGCGGCTCGCCTCCTGCGGCCGGCCGTCGATCGATTGCGAGGTTAAACTGGTCGATGAAACGGGCGAGGAGGTCGCGCCGGGCGAGGCCGGTGAGATTGCGCTGCGCACGCCGTTTGCGATGAAGGGCTATTACAACGCGCCCGAATTGAACGCGCAGATGTTCCTGCCCGACGGCTGGCTGCGCACCCGCGACGTCGGTCGCTTCGACGAGGACGGCTATCTGTATCTGGTCGACCGCACTTCGGACATGATCGTGTCGGGCGGCTACAACGTGTATCCGCGCGAGGTCGAGGACGCGCTTGCGGCGCATCCGGCGGTGCGCGAGGTGGTGGTGGTCGGGCTACCCGACGATAAATGGGGCGAGAGCGTCGCGGCCTTCGTGGCATTGCGCGCCGGCGCCAGTGCCGAGGAAGCCGAGCTGATCGCTTTCGCGCGCGAGCGGGTGGCGAGCTACAAAGTGCCGAAGCAGGTGCGGTTCATCGACGAGGTGCCGAAGAGCCCGGTCGGCAAGCTGCTGCGCCGCGCGGTGCGCGATCCGTTCTGGCAGGGCCGCGACCGCAAGATCTGAGGGTTAACAAGATCTGAACGCCGGGGCCTGTAGCTTTACCGGATATTATCGGCGGTTGTGGTTCGATTTCCGGAACGTTGCTTCCGATCGGAAAGAGCCGCTCCTTGACCGTTCCGGCGATCCATTTGACCGAGACCGCCGGCGCGCGCAGCTTCGTGCTGCCGCTGCTGGTCGGCACCGGCGTGCTCGTCTTCCTGCTGCTGTTCGGCGACAGCCTGCTGCAGGATTCCGACAGCTACTGGCAGATCGAAACCGGGCGCTGGATTTTGGCCCACGGCACGGTGCCGACGGTCGACAGCTTCTCGTTCAGCAAGGCCGGCGAGCCGTGGCAGTCGAGCTCGTGGCTGGCGCAGGTGATCTTTGCGCTGGCGATGCAGGCCGGTTGGGCCGGGCCGGTGATCGTCACCGCACTCGCGGTCGCGGCGGCGCTGGCAATGTTCACCGCTTACCTCGAGCGCTACGCCTCCGCGCTGGTGACGTCGGCGCTGGCGCTCGCCGTGATGGTGCTGATCATGCCGCACGTGCTGGCACGGCCGCACATGCTGACGCTTCCCGTCATGGTGGCCTGGTTCATCGGCCTGATCGATGCAGCCGATCGGAAAGCTGCGCCGCCCTGGGCGCTGCTGCTGGTGATGATGCTGTGGGCCAATCTGCATGGCGGCTTCGTGTTCGGACTGATGCTGATCGGCCCGTTGGGAGTGGAGGCGCTGCGCCAGGCCGAGCCGCAGCGCCGATGGTCGCTGGCACTGCGCTGGGCCGCGTTCGGCGTCGCTGCCGTCACCGCCTGTTGCGCCACGCCTTATGGCTGGGGCACGCTGCTGGCAGCCACCAAGATCCTCAGCCTCGGCGAAGTGCTGTCGACGCTCGGCGAGTGGGCGTCGTCGGATTTCTCCAAGTTCGGCACCTTCGAAGCCAGCCTGCTGACGCTGTTCGGCATCGCCCTTGCGCGCGGGCTGACACTGCCGTGGCCGCGGCTGCTGTTGGTGCTCGGGCTGGTGCATATGGCGCTCGCCCATGTCCGCAGCATCGAACACTACGCTCTCCTGGTCCCGATGATCGCGGCGCGGCCGTGGGCGCTGCAGCTCGGGCTTGGGCGCAAGTCGGCCGAGGCGAAGCCTGATCTCGCTCCGCCGGCCTGGGCCGGCGTCGTCGCGGTGATCGCAATCATCGCGGCCACGGTCGCCGCGGCGCCGCGGCTGCATTATCGCTTCGACGAGTCCCAGGTGCCGGAGCGGGCACTGGCCGCCGTGCAGGCACACGGCGCCAAGCGGATCTTCAACGCCTACATCTTCGGCGGCTATCTGATCTCGCGCCACGTGCCGGTGTTCATCGACGGCCGTGCCGAGCTGTACGGCGAGGCGCGGGTGATGGACATGATCCGCGCCACTGCAGGGCGCGATCCCGCCGCGCTCGACCGCATGCTGAACGACAACGACATCGATGCGACGATGCTGCCGCCTAGCGCGCCTGCCGTCCGGCAGATGGACGAACGGCCGGGCTGGCGCCGGCTCTACGCCGACGATATCGCCGTCGTGCATGTGCGCGATTAGCTCGGTCGTTCCGAGCGAAGCAATCCAGTTTCGAGCAGAGCGGGATTGCTTCGTCGCTTCGCTTCTCTGGATGACGAGAGGACAGGCTGCGATCTAAAGATTGCTCTCGGTGATCGCGCTGTACACCAGGGTGCGCAACTCGCGGCGGATCGGGTAGGCGCTGGAGGGGATCAGCTGGGTCATGAAGATGGTGATCAGCTCTTCGGCCGGGTCGACCCAGAACGCCGTCGAGGCGGCGCCGCCCCAATAGAATTCACCGGCCGAGCCCGGCAGCAGCGTCAGCGCCGGATTCATGTTGACGGCGAAGCCGAGGCCGAAGCCGATGCCGGCATTGGTCGCTTCGGAGAACATCGACAGCGACATCTGGGTGAGGTCGCGGTTGCCGGGCAAATGATTGCTGGTCATCAGCTTCAGCGTCTTCGGCCCGAGCAGCCGGACGCCGCCGAGTTCGCCGCCGTTGAGCAGCGCACGGCAGAAGGTGAGATAGTCGGCGGTGGTCGACACCAGCCCGCCGCCGCCGGAGATCAGCGCGGGCGGGGCGAGGAAGCTCGAGGTTGCCGGATCGTCCGACAGCGTCATGCCGCCCTTGCCGTCGGCGGTGTAGCAGGCGGCGAGCCGCTGCGCCTTGGCGGCCGGCACGTAGAAGTCGGTGTCAGTCATGCCGAGCGGATCGAGGATGCGCTGCTTGACGAACTGCTCGAACGGCATGCCGCTGATCTTCTGGACGATGTAGCCGACGATGTCGGTCGACACCGAGTAGTTCCAGGCATCGCCCGGCGAGAATTCCAGCGGGATCTGCGCCAGATCGGCGATCCAGGAATCCAGCGTGCCGGCCTTCTCGAAGGCGCCGATGCCTTTGTCGCGATAGGCGGCGTCGATATTGGTGCGATTCTGGAAGCCATAGGTCAGGCCGGAGGTGTGGCGCAGCAGGTCGACCACCTGCATCGGCCGCGCCGGCGGCTTGGTCAGGAAATATGGCGCGATGCCGGCCTGGAACACGCCGAGATTGGCCCATTGCGGAATGTACTTCACCACCGGATCGTCGAGCTGCACCCGGCCTTCCTCGAACAGCATCATCAATGCCACCGAGGTGATCGGCTTGGTCATCGAATAGATGCGGAAGATGGTGTCGTCGCGCACCGCGACTTTGCGTTCGACGTCGGCGAAGCCGAGCGAGGACTGGTACACGATCTGGCCGCGACGATACACCAGTGTCTGGGTGCCGGGCAGCTTGCCGGAATCGAGATACAGCCGCTGCAGATGATCGTCGATCCGGCGCAGCGCGGCCTCGGACATGCCGGCGCTGGCGGCCGATCCGATTGTCGGCGTCGAGGATTGGGCTACGGCGGCTTGGCTCGGCATCGCTTCACTCCTTAAAGATCGTGGATCGTCCGGTTGACGGTCCCGGATTCTGAGATGGTTCGCTCGGGCGCCCTTGATATCGGAAAACCGTGACGCGTTCTATCGGCGCCATGCGGCGCGCGATGCGCCGACGTCTGTGCTTCCATGCATGCCCGCCTTCCGTGGCGGCGCTTACCACGGCCGGAAGCATGGTGTACCGTCGCCGCCTCTCCAACGACCATTGAGCGGGACATGCCTCAATTCGACGAGACCGACCTCACCGAGGCGGTCGTCAAGAGCTTCGACGAAACCCCCGATCCGCGCATGAAGCTGTTGATGCGCGAGCTGGTGCGCTCGCTGCACGACTACGTCCGCCGCACCGGCCTGACCTTCGAGGAATGGGAGAAGGCGATCGATTTCCTCACCCGGACGGGGCAGAAATGCACGCCGAGCCGGCAGGAATTCATCCTGCTGTCTGACGTGCTCGGGGTCTCGATGCTGGTCGATGCCGTCAATCACCGAGATCGCGCCGGCGCGACGCAGACGACGGTGCTCGGCCCGTTCTATGTCGGCGAGCACAAGCCGATGCCGCATGGCGCCGACATTGCCGAAGGCGTTGACGGTGAGCCGATGTATGTCACGGCCCGTGTCACCGACCTCGACGGCGCACCGGTTGTCAACGCCGCCGTCGACGTCTGGCACGCTGACGATGACGGCTTCTACGATTCCCAGAAGCCCGGCTATGCCGAGCAGGGCGCATCGCTGCGGGCGCGGTTCGCGACCGACGCGGATGGTCGGGTGGCGTTCCGCACCATCCTGCCTTGCAGCTATCCGATCCCGATCGATGGTCCGGTCGGTGACCTGATCCTGGCGGCCCACAGGCACCCGATGCGGCCGGCCCATGTGCATTTTCTGGTCAGCGCCCCTGGCTTCGAGCCGCTGGTCACCCATGTTTTCATCGAAGGTGATAAATATCTGGAGTCCGACGTCGTCTTCGGAGTCAAGGACGAGCTGATTTCGAACGTTGAATTGCGCAACGATGCGGTGATGCCCGACGGTCGCGAAGCCTCGGGGCCGTGGCATTTGATGACCTACGAGTTCCGGCTGAAGCTGGGCCAAGGCGCCGCGCCGCGGCCGATGATGGCCAGCACGGCGTGATCGTGATGGGAGTGGATGGTGACTGGGGACATGCGCAGATTCGGCCGGATGGGGCCGAAGCTTGCGCCGATCGGGCAGGGCACCTGGTATATCGACCAGGGTGACCGCGCGTCGGCGCTCGCCGCGCTGCGGCGCGGCCTCGATCTCGGCCTGACGCACATCGACACTGCCGAGATGTACGGCGACGCCGAGCCTCTGGTCGCCGAAGCGATTGCCGGTCGGCGCGACGAGGTGTTCTTGGTTTCGAAAGTGTTACCGAGCAACGCCTCCCGCCGCGGCACCGTCGCGGCCTGCGAGCGCTCGCTGGCGCGGCTCCGCACCGATCGGCTCGACTGCTACCTGCTGCATTGGCGTGGGCATTATCAGCTCAGCGAGACGGTCGCGGCGTTCGAGGAGCTGGTCGCCGCCGGCAAGATTCTGTCCTGGGGCGTCAGCAATTTCGACGCCGGCGACCTGCGCGAGCTGCACAGGCTCGCCGGAGAGGGCAAGATCGCCTGCAATCAGGTGCTGTATCATCTGCTCGAACGGGCGATCGAGCACACCGTTATTCCGTGGTGCGAGGCTCATGGCGTCGCGGTGACGGCCTATTCGCCGTTCGGTCACGACGAATTTCCGGCGCCGCGTAGCGCGGCGGGCCGGCTGCTGCAGAGCATCGCCGACGCCCATGGCGCGACGCCGCGGCAAGTGGCACTGGCGTTTCTGACCCGGCGGCCGTCGGTGTTTGCGATCCCGAAAGCCGGCAATCCGGCCCACGCCGCGGACAATGCGGCGGCCCTCGCGCTGCGGCTCAGCGATGAGGAGATCGACGCGATCAATCAGGCCTGTCCACTCGGCCCGGAGCCCGCCAGCCTGCCGATGCTGTGAGCAAAGCGCAGGCGAGGCGACACAAGCCCACCGCGCAGGCGCTTTTCGGCCTTTCGCATGACCGAGTCCCAATTTCGGGACTTGTCCTGGCGCGCCGAACATCGTTTTGTCGGATTATTAGTTGATGGGGACCTCCGTCCGCGGACGTGTCCCGCCTCCAGCCATCTCCAAAGCGTTATCCAGCCTTGACCGTCACCTCGCCAAGCAACGACGCCGTGCGCCGGCTCACTCACCGCCACGCCGACCATCCGCTGCGCGGCATCGCGCTGATCGTCGGCTCGACGGTGTTTCTCGCCTGTTCAGATACACTGGCGAAGTATCTCGGCCGCACGCTGCCGCCGATCGAGATCGGCTGGATTCGGTTTCTGGTGTTCCTGCTGATCATGATCCCGGTGGCGCTCGCCTCCAAGGAATCGCCGCTGCGCTCGGTGCGGCCGAAGCTGCAGGTGCTGCGGGCGCTGGCGCTGGTGTCATCCTCGGTGCTGTTCATCACCAGCCTGCAGTTCCTGCCGATCGCGGAAGCCTCGGCGACGTCGTTCGTGGCGCCGCTGTTTGTCACCGCGCTGTCGATCCCGCTGCTCGCCGAGCACGTCGGCATCCGGCGCTGGATCGCGACGCTGGTCGGCCTGGTCGGCGTGCTGATCGTGATTAGGCCCGGCTCGGCCGCGTTCGATCCTGCGGTGCTGCTGCCGATCCTGTCGGCATTCGGTTGGGCGCTGACGCTTACCTTGACGCGGATGATCAGCGGTGCCGATCGCGCGGTGGTCACGATGTCGTTCTCGGCGTTGGTCGGCTTCATCACGCTCAGCGCGGTGGTGCCGTTCGTCTGGGTGACGCCGACCTGGCAGGACATCGGCATCGGCCTGCTGGTCGGGCTCGCCTCGACCATGGGGCAGTGGGTGGTCGTGCTGGCCTATCGCTATGCCGACGCCTCGGTGCTGGCGCCGTTCACCTACAGCCAGCTTGTCTGGGTCGCGTTTCTCGGCTTTGGCGTGTTCGGCGAGGTGCCCGACGTCTGGACGTTTGTCGGCGCCGCGGTGATCATCGGCAGCGGCATCTACACCGCACAGCGCGAGCGGCTACGCCGCAAGCAGCAGGAACTGCCCTCGGAGCCGTATCCGAGCCCCTGAGCTATCCGCGCGCGAACGCGAACTATGCGACTTCTCGTTGTTGTTGACTGCTATCTACACGTAGCAATATTCCAGCGATGATGAGTAGCGGATGTCGCGCGGCGTTCGGCCGCGACGGCTGCGGTCAATTCAGCGATCGCTTTAAGCTTTAGGCAAAACCACGATGCCAGAGTGCGAAGCGAAAGCAGGTTCCGATTGCAGATGGCCGAACTTCCTTCCGCACCCGATGCCCACACCTGGGGGATGATCACCCTGGCCGCCGTGCTGTGCGCGCTGGGTGCCGTCGCTGCATATGGCGGGCTGCGCAGCATCCGGGTTAGCGAGGGCAAGGGACGCCGATACTGGATCGTCGCCACCGGCTTTGCCTCGATCAGTTCAGTTATGGCTGTTGCGGCGCTGGCGCTGCTTGCGGCCTCAGATGCGCCGCTCGCGCCGACCATCGCGCTGGCGCTCATGATCGGCTCGGTGATCGCGACCACTGGTTTTGCCAGCCTGGCGGTGTGGCTGAGTTCGATCGCAGGCCGCCGCACCCAACTGACCTTGGCCGAACGCGACATGGTGCTGGACGCAATCCTCAATGATGCGGCGCGCGGCTTCTGTCTGTTTGACGCCGATGGGCGGCTGCAGCTCTGGAACGAGGCCTTCCTCGACATCTATGCGATCCCGCCGGGCCGCGAGATCGCTGGTCACTGCCTGCGTCGCACGCTGGCGGTGATGCGGAATTCCGGCAACTTCGTCAGCGACAAGCGGCAACTGATTGAACTCGGCGCCGCGCTCGCCTCGGGCGGGCCGGCCGGCCTGGTGGCCGAACTGCGAGACGGCCGGCATATCCGGATCGATCTGAGGCGCCTGCCGAATGGCGGCTGGATCGCCAAACACAGCGACGTCACCGATCACAAGCAGGCCGAGCAGCGCTTCGCTTATCTGGCGCTGCACGACGTCGCCACCGGTCTGCCGAACCGCGCCGCGTTCAACGACCGCATCGTGCAGAGCGTCGAACAGGCGCGCCGCTTCGACGGCAGCTTCGCGGTGATCCGGCTCGGCATCGACCGTTTCAAGGAGATCAACGACGTATTCGGCCAGGCGGTCGGAGACGCGGTGTTGGCCGAGATGGCGCGCCGCCTCGCCGACACCTGCCATTGGGGCTTCCTGGCACGGCCGGGCGGCGACGAGTTCTCGATCGTCACTCCGCCCGATGCCGCGGCCGATTCGATCCAGGATATCTGTCGGCAGCTCGCCGAGCTGTGCGATACCGAGTTCGAAGTCGATGGCCATCACATCCGCGTCGGCGCAACTGCCGGCGTCAGCGTCTATCCGCGCGACGGCGATGACGCCGATACGTTGATCGCTCACGCCGACGTCGCACTGTATCGTGCCAAGACCGAGCAGCGCGGCACGGTATGCCTGTTCGAGCCGGCGATGGACCTGCAGATCCGTGAAAAGCGCGCGCTGCAGCGGGAGCTCGCGGTGGCGCTTGAGCAGCGGCAGTTTGAAATCCACTACCAGCCGCAGGCCAGCACCTCCGGCGAGATCGTCGGCTTCGAAGCGCTGCTGCGCTGGCGCCATCCGGTGCGCGGCATGGTGTCGCCGGCGCTGTTCGTGCCTCTCGCGGAAGAGACCGGCCAGATCGGCCCGATCGACGAATGGGTACTGCGCAGCGTCTGCGCCGAAGCGGCGTCATGGGCTAAGCCGCTGGCGATCGCCGTCAACTTCTCGCCGCTCGACTTCCGCCGCTTCGATGTGCCGGCACTGATCCTGCAGATTTTGCTGGAGACTGGACTCGAGCCGTCGCGGCTCGAGATCGAAATCACCGAAGGCGTGCTGATCGATGATTTCGCCGGCGCGATCGCGATCCTGCGCAAGATCAAAAATCTCGGCGTGCGCGTCGCCATGGATGATTTCGGCGCCGGCTACTCGTCGCTGTCGTATCTGCAGTCGTTTCCGTTCGACAAGATCAAGATCGATCAGGCCTTCACCCGGAAGCTCGAGACCAATCCGGAATCGGCCGCGATTGTCGAGGCGATCCTCAGCCTGGCACGGACGCTGAAACTGCCGGTGATCGCCGAGGGCGTCGAGACCGAGAAACAGCTCGCCTTCCTGGCTCAGGCCGGCTGCGACGAGGTACAGGGCTATCTGATCGGCAGGCCGCAACCGATCGCGCATTACCGCGATCTGACCACCGGCGAAGCGCTCGCGTCGACACCGTTGGCGCAAGCGGTTTGATGCTGCGCCGCAACAGGATCGTCGCAATTTCCGTGCAGTGGTAGAAGATCTTTCTCGATCACGCCACACACGCGCAATTGTGCGAGGACGCCTTGCTCCGCTCGTGTCGGTGATTTTATATGCCGTTCCCGCATATGGCGGTGGTCGATTTTTCGGACCGTTCGTACCGAGGCGAGGGCCTCGCGCGACGGCGCCGATCCTGATCACACTCACCACCAACCACCCGCGATTAAGCAAGAGGTTCCGATGGTCAACCGCATGCAGTTCTACATCGATGGCGCCTGGGTCGATCCCGTCGTCAAGAAGTCGACGCCGGTCGTCAATCCCGCCACCGAAGAGGCGATGTATGAGGTTGCGCTCGGCTCCAAGGCCGACGTCGACAAGGCGGTCGCCGCTGCCAAGCGCGCGTTCGAAACGTTCTCGGTGACCAGCCGCGAAGAGCGCATCGCGCTACTGGAAAAGGTGGTCGCGAGCTACAAGAGCCGGATGAAGGAAATCGGCGCCGCGATCTCCGACGAGATGGGCGCGCCGTTGCCGATGGCCGAAAAGATGCAGGCCGGCGCCGGCCTCGGTCACATCATGTCGACGCTCGATGTTCTGAAGAACTATCAGTTCGAGGAGCCGCTCGGCTCGGCGATGATCGTGCGTGAGCCGATCGGCGTCGTCGGCATGATCACGCCGTGGAACTGGCCGCTCAATCAGATCGCCTGCAAAGTCGCGCCGGCGATCGCGGCCGGCTGCACCATGGTGCTGAAGCCGAGCGAATTCACCCCGACCTCGGCGCTGCTGTTCGCCGAAATCCTGCACGAAGCCGGCGTGCCGAAGGGTGTGTTCAACCTCGTCAACGGCCTCGGTCCAGAGGTCGGCGCGGCGATGAGCGAACATCCCGACATCGACATGATCTCGTTCACGGGTTCGACCCGCGCCGGCATCGACGTCGCCCAGCGTGCGGCGCCGACGGTGAAGCGCGTCAGCCAGGAGCTTGGTGGCAAGTCGCCGAACGTCATCTTGGAGGACGCCGACCTGACCAAGGCGGTGACCGGTGGCGTGATGCATATGTTCAACAACTCCGGTCAGTCGTGCAACGCGCCGAGCCGGATGATCGTGCCGCTGTCGAAGATGAAGGAGGTCGCGGCGATCGCCAAGGGCGTCGCCGAGAAGACCAAGGCGGGCGATCCGCGCGGCGAAGGCACCACCATCGGTCCGGTCGTCAACCGCATCCAGTGGGACAAGATCCAGGCGCTGATCAACAAGGGCATCGAGGAGGGCGCCACCCTGGTCGCCGGCGGTCCGGGCCTGCCGGAAGGCGTCAACAAGGGCTTCTATGTACGCCCGACGGTGTTCGCCGACGTCACCAAGGACATGACCATCGCGCGCGAAGAAATCTTCGGGCCGGTGTTGGTGATCATGGGCGCCAAGGACGAGAACGAGGCGGTCGAGCTCGCCAACGACACGCCGTATGGTCTGGCCGGTTACGTCTCGGCCGGCTCGGTTGACCGCGCCCGCGCGGTCGGCCGCAAGATCCGCGCCGGCAACGTCAACCTGCAGGGCGTGCCCAACGAACGCACCGCGCCGTTCGGTGGCTACAAGCAGTCGGGCAACGGCCGCGAGTGGGGCAAGTTCGGTCTCGAAGAATATCTCGAGGTCAAGGCAATCGCCGGCTTCAACGCCGCATAACTGCGACCGCGCGATGCCGGGACCGTGTGGTTCCGGCATCGCCGCGGGGTTAATGATTAATACGTTCGTGCATTGATCCGGGTTCGAACGCCTGCCATTGCTGCTCCAATGGCCGTGACGCTACGAACCGACACCATTCATTTCGGCGCGCTCGACAGTTGGCGTGGCCTGTGCGCGATCTTGGTCGCGCTGTTTCATCTCAGTGTGCTCGGCCACATTCACGACGTTCCGCTGATCAGAAACGCATTTCTGTTCGTCGACTTCTTCTTCGTGCTCAGCGGCTTTGTGATCACCCACGCGTATCTCGGGCGCCTCAACACGGGCTCGGAGTTCACCGCCTTCGCGATCAAGCGGCTGGGGCGGATCTGGCCTTTGCACGTCGTCGTGCTGGCGGCGTTCGTGCTGGCCGAGGCCGTCAATTTCGCGCTGGCAATGGCGATCGGCTTCAAGACCGGACACGCGCCGTTCGCCGCAGAAGGCTATCGGCCGCTGGTCGCGATTCCGGCGCAGTTGCTGCTGCTGCAGGCGGTGAATGTCTCGGACAAGCTGACCTGGAATTTCCCAAGCTGGAGCATCGGGGCGGAATACTGGACCTACCTCGTCTTCGGCCTGATCGCGCTCACCATGCCGCGGTGGCGGACGTTTGTGCTGGCCGCGGTCGGGCTGCTCGCGGCTGCGGTCGTGGCGTCGTTTTCAAAGCACGGGATCGAAACCACCTACGACTTCGGACTGTTTCGCTGTCTGTACGGCTTCACGGTGGGCCATCTGACCTACCTGATCTACCGGACCGCGAAGGCTGCACCCAGCCGGCGTTTCGGCACAGCGATCGAGCTCGGCATCGTCGCATTGGTCTGCGGTTTCGTCGTTGCCGCCGGGAGAGGACCGCTGTCGCTGGCTGCGCCTCTGCTGTTCGGCGTCACCGTGCTGATCTTCGCTTACGAGCGCGGACTGGTCTCGCGGATGTTGAAGTGGCCGGTGTTCGTCAAGCTCGGCGAGCTGTCGTATTCGATCTACATGGTGCATGCCTTCGTGGCTTTGATGATCATGACCGCTGCGACGATCGGGCAGAAATTGATCGGGCGCCCTTTGCTCGTGGAACAGATCCACGACGGCGAACCGGTAAAGGTGATCGCCAACCTGAACGTCTACGTGCTGGACGCGATCTTCGTGGCCTACATCGGGATCGTCATCGGCCTCTCGGCGCTGACCAGACGGCTGGTTGAAATTCCCGGCCAACGTTTGTTCGGCCGTTGGGCCCAGAAGGCGGCTTCGGCACCTCGACCGGCCGCAGCTCCACTGGGACCGGTGTCACAACAACCTTAGGGACGGCCGCGCCGTCTTTGCTGCCGAGGGACCGCCGCACCGCCGAGGGCGCGGTCCGGTAGTCGTCCGAGTAGTTGTTTCATCTTACCGTCGTTAAAAGGAGCTTAAGTGCCGCGGCTCCGGGGCGATCGACTCGCCCGAACGAGGGCGAAGGATCCGATGAACCCGTTGCTTTCCGTTTCCCATCGACGTCAGTTCCTGACCATTGCCCTCAGCGGCGTCGCGATTCTGATCGCGTTGGTTGTGGCCAAGGTGATCACCTGACCCTCCGCGATTGACATCGGCGTCTGCCGTCCCTCAAGTGCAGCGAAACTGCTGCGGGACGGAACATGGCCGACGGATTGCGCAAGGGACTGACAGCTTACGGCGATTCAGGATTCTCGCTGTTCCTGCGCAAAGCCTTCATCAAGGCGATGGGCTATTCGGACGACGCGCTCGACCGGCCGATCGTCGGCATCACCAACACCCACAGCGACTACAATCCCTGCCACGGCAACGCACCGCAGATCATCGAGGCGGTGAAGCGCGGCGTCATGCTGGCCGGCGCGATGCCGATGGTGTTTCCGACCATCTCGATCGCCGAGAGTTTTGCGCATCCGACCTCGATGTACTTGCGCAACCTGATGGCGATGGACACCGAGGAGATGATCCGCGCCCAGCCGATGGACGCGGTGGTGGTGATCGGCGGCTGCGACAAGACGCTGCCGGCGCAAGTGATGGCCGCGGTGTCGGCCGATCTGCCGACGGTGGTGATCCCGGTCGGGCCGATGGTGGTCGGGCATCACAAAGGCGAGGTACTTGGCGCCTGCACCGACTGCCGGCGGCTGTGGGCGAAGTATCGCGCCGGCGAAATCGACGATGCCGAGATCGAGGCGGTCAACGGCCGGCTGGCGCCGTCGGTTGGCACCTGCATGGTGATGGGCACCGCGTCGACGATGGCCTGCATGATCGAGGCAATGGGGCTGTCGCTGCCGATGAGCGCGACGATCCCGGCGCCGCATGCCGAGCGCTTCCGCTCGGCGGAGGCCAGCGGACGTGTCGCCGCCGCGATGGCCAAGGCCAAGGGGCCGCGCCCCAGTGAGCTTCTGACGCCGGCGGCGTTTCGTAACGCGCAAGTGGTGCTGCAGGCGATCGGCGGATCGACCAACGGACTGATCCATCTCACCGCGATCGCCGGCCGTGTGCCGCATCGGATCGATCTCGACGAGTTCGACGCGATCGGCCGCCAGGTGCCGGTGCTGGTCGATCTCAAGCCGTCCGGCGCGCACTACATGGAACACTTCCACCACGCCGGCGGCGTGCCGAAGCTGATGGCGCAGCTCGGTGATCTGATCGAACTCGACGCCAGCACTGTGACCGGCGCGACGCTGCGTGAGGTGGTGGCGCAGGCCGAGGACGTGCCGGGCCAGGACGTGATCCGCTCGCGCGATAATCCGATCCGCGGCGAGGGTGGGCTTGCGGTGCTGCACGGCAATCTGGCGCCGCGCGGCGCCCTGATCAAACACGCCGCGGCATCGCCCGGCCTGCTGCAGCACACCGGCCGCGCGGTGGTGTTCGAAACGCTGGAGGACATGGCGCGGCGGATCGACGATCCCGATCTCGACGTTGCCGCCGACGACGTGCTGGTGCTGCGCAATGCCGGACCGAAGGGCGCGCCCGGGATGCCGGAGGCCGGCTATCTGCCGATCCCGCTGAAGCTGGCGCGGGCAGGGGTGAAGGATATGGTGCGGATCTCGGACGCGCGGATGAGCGGCACTGCGTTCGGCACCATCGTGTTGCACATCACGCCGGAGAGTGCCGAGGGCGGACCGCTGGCGCTGGTGCAGACCGGCGACCGGATCGCCCTCGACGTCGCCGCGCGCCGGATCGACCTGTTGGTCGACGACGCAGAGCTCATCCGCCGCCGCGCGGCGCTGCCGGTGACTGCTGCAACCCGCCCGGCACGCGGCTACGCGCAGTTGTTCCACGACGCGGTGTTGCAGGCCGACGAGGGCTGCGACTTCGATTTCCTCACGGCGTCCGGTCGCTCGACCTAGCCGGTTCCCGACCGGCGGTTGTTTGGCGGCTGTCGGATTGGCGTGTGCTCGTTCGTCCCATGGAGACACCATGGACTGAAGGAGCCGTCATGACCCTGAAGCCTGCGATCGAACTCGCCCGTGCCAGCGGCGTGCGCTATCCGAATGAGAGTGCCGAGTATCGCCGCGCGCGCGAGGCGCTGCTCGCCGAAGAGATCGAACTGCGCCGTCACATCGAGCGCGTTGCCGCGCAGCGCCGGCAGCTGCCGCCGGGCGGCGAGGTCACAAAGCCCTACGCTTTCGAAGGCGACGGCGGGCGGACCGACCTCGCCGGCCTGTTCGGCGGCAAGCAAAGCCTCGTCGTTTACAACTTCATGTACGGCCCGCAGCGCGCCGAGCCGTGCCCGATGTGCACCTCGCTGCTGAGCGCCTGGGACGGCGAGGTGCCGGACATCACCCTGCGGGTGGCGCTGGCAGTCGTCGCGCGGTCGCCGATCGATCGTTTGGTGGCGTTCAAGCGGCAGCGCGGCTGGCATCATCTGCCGTTGTTTACCGACCTGACTGATGCGTTCAGCAACGACTATCATGCCATCACGCCCAGCGGCGACGAGGTGCCGGCGTTCAACGTCTTCACGCGCCGCGACGGTACGATCCGGCACTTCTGGGAGGCGAGATGACCGGTGCGACGTCCGATCCGGGCCAGGACCCGCGCGGGGCCCCGGACCTGATGCCACTGTGGACTATCTTCGACTCCACCCCGGAGGGGCGGGGCGTCGATTGGTACCCACGCTTGCGTTACACCTGAGCCGTTGCGGCGGTGCTTACCGGCTCACATCAGGTTGGCCTCGAGATCTTCCAGCATCTCGAGAGTTTCGAGGTCGCCATTGTCTTCGAGCAGCTCGCGCAGCGTCGGCAGATAATTGTGGAGGATGCGCAGGTCGTCGAGACCCTGCTTGTCGCGCAGCTCGACGCGCTTCTGGGCGAAGTACGCCCAGAACGGGTTCTCCCCGGCATCGACATGGCGCTGGAGCCGCTGCATCACCCGCTCGGAGCGACCCTCCCAGTCGCAGTGTTTGAAGCTGACATAACGATCGAAGGAAGCTGACATTCTGGGCCTCAAAACGTAAGAACGCGGCTCAGATGCAACCGGTATGCCATGGCCGGCGAGTCGTGCCGTCCTGCGCCGAAGGGCCGCGGAAGCGGGGGCCGGTCCGGCCGGCCCGATCCCGCGTAGTATTACGAGGATTGGAATTCAGCGGACTTGGCGGGCAGGAGTCGCGACCTCCGGCGTCGCGCGATTTCAAGTAAACTATTGATATGACATCAAAAAGATGCGCGGAGAGGCCGTAACTATCCGTTAACCATAACGGAGCATGGTTCCCATTCGAGGCCGCTTAAACTGCATTTAACTAAAACCCGCCTTAATCGCGCTCCTCTGTTCTGCCACATCTGTATGCGGTATCTTGGTTCGCCGCTGACCGATGGGGAAAGTCGGGAAGTGAGCGAATGACAGTCGGCACGGGGCGGCGATCGCTGTCCAACCAACGTGGGGCCCGCTACATGGGGTTTCGGAAATCGCTCGGCGCGATCGGAATCGCGCTGCCGGTGATCGGTTGCGTCTGGACGGTTTATGCCAACACCGTCGGCGCCAGCATCTATCCGACCGTCGGCTCTTTGCGTGACGATCAGAGCACGCGCTCCTCGATCGAACGCACCTCGTTCTCCGCACGGTTCGAACCGCTCGCCGCCGCCGCCGAGGCCGCGCCGCAACTGATGGCTTCGCTAGCGCTGAAATCCGCCTTCAAGAGCCAAGAGAGCAAGGGCGTCCAGGTCGCGTCCGCCGATCCGACCGACGTTCCGGTCACCGCCAGCGTCCAGGCCTCCGAGCCCGCCAAGACCGGCCATCGCTATTACGCTCTGCTCGATCCTTCCTATTCGTTCGGCTTCCAGCCCGATCGGTTCAAACAGCCCGGCCAAAATCGTCCCGCGGCGGCCGAAACCGAGGACGACGCCAAGGTCGGGGTCGCACCGCCGCCGTCGCCGGTGAAGGAAGCGATGAACGTGCCGCTGCCGCCGCAGCGCACCAAGTCGGTCGCTGCCGTCACCCCGCGCAATCCGTCGCGCAACCCCTTCAGCCACGAAGCCCTGGTCGCCCGCGCCAAGTCGGCGATCCTGATGTCCGCGCAAAACCACAAGTCGAGCTTCTTCGAGAAGCTGTTCGGCAAGGTCGACAGCCCGGCGCTCGCTTACGCCTCGGCCGACACCAGCGACATGGACGTTGGTCAGGTTCGCGACAGCGCCTTCAATCCCTCCGACGAAGATCGCTACACCGCCGTCTACGACATCACCGCCAAGATGGTGTACATGCCGGACGGCTCCAAGCTCGAGGCGCATTCCGGCCTCGGCGCCCGGATGGACGACCCGCGCCACGTCAGCGTGAAGATGCAGGGCGCCACCCCGCCGCACATTTACGACCTGAAGATGCGCGAGAAGCTGTTCCACGGCGTTGCCGCGATCCGGCTCACGCCGGTCGGCGGCGAGGACGTGATCTACGGCCGCACCGGTCTGCTGGCTCACACCTACATGCTCGGGCCGCGCGGCGACTCCAACGGCTGCGTCTCGTTCAAGGACTACAACGCGTTCCTGCAGGCGTTCAAACGCGGCGAGGTCAAGCGCCTGGTGGTGGTCGGCAGCCT
Source organism: Rhodopseudomonas sp. P1 (assembly GCF_039642825.1). Classification (NCBI taxonomy): domain Bacteria; kingdom Pseudomonadati; phylum Pseudomonadota; class Alphaproteobacteria; order Hyphomicrobiales; family Nitrobacteraceae; genus Rhodopseudomonas; species Rhodopseudomonas sp. P1. The sequence goes on from NZ_CP088006.1 coordinate 2,403,293, forward strand.
TACCTGATCAGGCTGACCCACCACGTAGCCCGGGTCGCCGCCGCGAGCGGCGCGCCCAAACTGCCTTCTCTCCACAATCCGTGAACGCTCCGGCCGGAACCAGTTGGCCGGGCTGGCACTTGGTCGATCAAAGGGAGATCGACCATGACCCCACGCTTGTCTGCTGCCGTGTTCGCGTTCACCGTCGCCGCTGGCGGCTCCGCCGTCGCGCAGGATCAAGGCACGGCCGCGCAGCGCGAAGCCTGCACGCCCGACGCCTTCCGACTCTGCGGCCAGTTCATTCCCGACGCGTCTCGAATCGAAAGCTGCCTGCGTGAGGCTGGGCCGCGGCTGAGCCCGGCCTGTTACGTGGTGTTCAATCCGCCGAAGACCAACAACCAGCGGCCGCTCCGCACGGTGCGCCGTCAGGCTCCCCAAGACTTCCAGCAGGTCGACGACGACAGCCGCGTCGGCCGCAACTTCGATCGCTGGTGAAGAAGGCTTAAGGTCAGCGTCTGAAATGCGAAGAGGGCGGATCGAGATCCGCCCTCTTGTTTCGCTGCGAGCTTTAACGCCGTTGCCGCTTCGCCGATCAGCGGCAGACGCGGGTGGTGCGAACCACGCGATGGCCGTGCGGACCGCGGGTGACGACCTTTCGTACGGTGCAGTGCGGGCCACGGCGGATCACCCGCCGCCGCTCGACGTAGCGCTGCGCTGAAACGTCGGTCATCGGAGCGGCGACCAGCGGCTGCGAGGCCCGGGCGGGCGTGGCGGCAGAGGCGGGAGCACTGAGCGCTCCAAGACCCAGAAACAGCGCAGCGGCGGCAGCAAAGGCAGTTGTCTTCACACGCGTTCTCCTCTTCGGCCTCGATGTCCAAGATGGCCGGTAGGCTGCAACGACGAGCAACGCGTTTGGTTCGCGGGGCGCGGCGCCTCGTCGCAGATCGGTGCGACAGCTGACGCAACTCGAAGCATGACCGAGCGGCAAGTAAGCTCCGGCGCTGCCGCCAGAGCTTTGAGCGTAGCCGGAGCGCTTACTTCAGGCCGCCGGTGACGTGCAGGGTCTCGCCCGTCACGTAAGAGGCGCCGTCTGAGGCGAGGAAAGCCACGACCGAGGCGATCTCGGCGGCTTCGCCGACACGGCCGAGCGGGGTGATCGCTTCGACCTGCTTTCGCATCTCGCCGTCGTGGAAGCCCGCAGCTTTGACGCCTTCGGTGACCACCATGCCGGGGTTGACCGCGTTGACGCGGATCTTGCGCGACGCCAATTCCTTCGCCAGCACCGCCGTGATCAGGTCGACCGACGCCTTGGTGGCGCCGTACACCGCGGTGTTCGGCATCGCGATCGTCGAGACCCCGGATGAGATGTTGACGACGCTGCCGCCGTCTTTGAACTGCCGCGCCGCCGCCTGCGTCACCAGCAGCAGGCCGAGCACGTTGACGTCGAACTGGCGGTGGAAGTGCTCCGGCGTGATCGCATCGAGCGCGCCGAATTCATAGACGCCGGCATTGTTGACCAGCACGTCGATCGGGCCGAACGCCGCCACGGTCGCGTCGACGATCGCCTGCGCAGCCTTGGGATCGGCGACACTGCCGCCGACCGCGATCGCCTTGCCGCCCTGCGCAGTGATCTTGTGAACGACGTCGTCTGCGCCCTGTTTGCTGGACGCGTAGTTGACGGCGACTGCCGCGCCTTCTGCCGCGAGCTTCAGCGCGATCTCCGCGCCGATGCCCTTCGATGCGCCGGTCACCAGCGCCACTTTGCCTTGCAGTGTCTTGGTCATGATCGTTCGGTTCCTGATCGGAGCTGCGGCCACCGCTGACGGGTGGCCTTCGGTTCAGTAGTTCGGAAGTATAGAACTATTGAACCAGATCAAGGGGGCGCCTATATCTTTTTCATGGTGCAGTTCGTTCATCCCGCACGCGAGGACATCTCGCTCGCCGGCGTGCTTGCCGCGCTGGCGGATCCAATGCGGCTGCGCATCGTCAAGGCGCTGCTTCAGGAAGGCGACTGCATGTCCTGCGTCGCGGCGGCACCGTGCCCTGACATTCCGAAGTCGACATTGTCGAACCACTTCCGCGTGCTGCGTGAAGCGGGTTTGATCCGCACCACCAAGAGGGGCGTCGAACACCGCAACGTCGTGCGCGAAGCCGACGTCAACGCGCGCTTTCCCGGGCTGCTCAAGGCGATCCTGAAACATGCGGAGGAGTAGGGCGATCAATCGACTTCATCGCAGCGAGTCTGCGAAAGGGGCGGCACCGGCTGCAATGTCGTCATCGATTGCGCGTTGCATCGAGTGCGCCGAGTGATTCTGTCCGACGTTGGTACATCATCGTACGCAGGCCGACGATATACGAGGCGCAAACCGCGAGCGGCGACAGGGAATCAGTATAAGGCGGCGCCTATTGCCCAGCGCCGTTCTACACAGCGGCAAATCGCGCGGCGCCGTGAGGCAAACATCCACAAGAATCCGCAGAGCAAACCTGCGACAGTCTGAAGCGGCAGGTATGTTGTTGCGTGATGGAACCCACCCAATTAAACAAAAAGCAATGTTCAAAAAGAGACGGTCGGCGGGGGCCAAGATGGCGACTGGCAACAAGATCATTTTCAAAGCGTTGCAGGACGCTTTCGCTCATTGCACGCAGGCGTTGCCGATTTCTGCGCCGATCGAGGGCAGCAACGTTTAGTCCGCAGCTGGCAGGTCTCGACTTGCACGACACATTGCGCGGTCGAACGAACGCTTAGCGGTTCGCTCCAACGCTCTTCCGACATCCGGCTTCAACAGACCGCCTCGGTCTGAGCGGCGAAGCTTTGTCCAAATGCCGCCGGTCTCGACCGGCTGCCATTCTGTTTGCTGGCGGCGTCGTCCTCGACGCCGTGTTGAAGCCGCTGCTCCCGCAGCGACCTTCCGCTCCGATCTCCCTCTTGTTCTTGGAAGTCACGATGAAAAAGCAACTGCTGCTCACGACGTCGCTCGCGCCGCTTCTGGCGGTGGGGGTGCTCGGCAGTGCCCCGGCGCTGGCGGATTGCGCGATCTCCGGCAATACGACCGGCCTCACTTGCAGCAGCGGCAGCATTTCCTCCACTCCCAGCACGGCCGTTACGGTCGGCGACGGTGCCGGAGCCAACGGCAGCGTTACCCTCAGCGGCGCAGGAGCGAGCTGGACCGACACCAACGAGGTGAGCGTCGGCCGCGATGGCGGCGTCGGCAGTATCAATGTGTCGAACGGCGCCTCGCTGACCACCCGGCGGCTGGGACTTTCCACCGCGAGCTGGCAAGCGGGCAGCGGCGGCAATGGCTCGCTGGTGGTGACCGGACCGCAGACCGTGTGGACCAGCACCGCCGGCATCGATATCGCGCGCACCGCGGGGGCGACCGGCAGCCTGACGATTTCAAACGGCGCGGCTGCTTATATCCGCAATACCGGCATCTACACCGGCGCCGGAGCCGAGGTCACCATCCGGGATGCCGGCACCCATGTTGAGATCGGTGATCCGAACAATTCGAGCGCTGCGGCGTGGCTGAGTCCTTCCGGCGGCACCGTCAACGTCCTGAACGGAGCCTATCTCTATGCCAGCGGCATCTATGTAGGACCGGATGGCAGCAATCTCACGACCATGAACATCTCGGGCCGCGGCACGATCGTCGATGTCGCTGAGCGGATCTATGTTGGCGGCCAGAACGGGGGACGCGACGTCGATCCGATGAACGGCAACGGCATTCTGAACGTGACCGATGGCGCTGTGGTCACATCAGCTTCCATTGGTGCCGGCATGGACCCGCATTCGCAAGGTACCATCAACGTTTCCGGGGACGGCACACGCCTGTGGGCTAAAGCCAATGTCGCCGGCAACGCCCCAGGGAATGTCTATGCCGGCTTCAATGGCAACGGCACCGTGGTGGTGTCGAACGGCGCCGAGCTCAAGGCCGACAACGAGATCCGGATCGGCTACGACACCCAGGGGCAAGGCGTGCTCGCGATCGGTGCGGGGAGCGGGCAGGCGGCCGCCGCGCCGGGCACGATCACCGCGCCCCGCATCGTGTTCGGCAGCGGCACCGGTCAGCTCGTCTTCAACCACACCTCGTCCAACTACACGCTGGCGTCCGACATCATCGGCAACGGCTCGATCCAAGCAATTGCCGGCCGCACCACGCTGACAGGCGATTCTTCGCAGTTCACCGGCACGATGCAGGTGAGCGGCGGCATCCTGACCATGACCGGCGTGATCGGCGCGGTGATGGCGGTGGAAAGCGGCGCGGTGCTGACCGGCTCCGGCACGGTCGGCGGCGTCGACGCCCAGGCCGGTGCAACAGTCGCGCCCGGCAACAGCCCCGGTACGCTGACGGTGACCGGCAATTATCAGCAGGCGGCCGGCTCGACCTACAATGCTGAGCTGGTACCCGGCAGCACGGTGTCGGACCGGATCGCGGTCGGCGGCACCGCGACGATTGCGCCTGGCGCGATCCTGAAGCTCACCAAGTATGGCGCTTCGCCTTACGCGCTGGATGCGCGCTACACCGTGCTGACCGCCGCAGGCGGCGTCAACGGCACCTACGTCCTCACCGGCGACACCAGCGTGTCGGCGTTCTATTCGCTGATCGCCAACTACGATCCGAACAACGTCTATCTGCAGGCGGTGCAGACCCGCGGCTTCACTGAGGTGGCTCTGACCGCCAATCAGCGCGCCACCGCAGGCGTGCTGCAGGCGATGGGGAGTAGCGGCGGTCTTCGTGCCGGCGTCGCGGCGTCGCCGACCGACACTGCGGCACGGGCGGCGTTCGATCAGCTCTCGGGCGAGGCCTTCGCATCGGCCAAGACAGCGCTGCTCGACGACAGCCGGTTCGTGCGCGAAGCGACCTCGCGGCAGGTGCAGTCCGCGCTGCGCGGACCTGCCACGGCGGTATGGGCGCGCGCCTATGGCTCGTGGGCGAAGGCTGATGGCAATGGCAATGCCGCAGACGTGCGTCGCAACGCCGGCGGCGTACTGTTCGGTGCCGATGGCGAATTGTTCAACGCGCTGCGGCTCGGCGTGGTCGGCGGCTATGGGTCGACCTCGATCAATCTCGACGGCGGCCGCGGTTCGGTGACGGGCGACACCTACAGTGTCGGCGTCTACGGCGGCCGGGCCTGGAACGCGCTGGCGGTCAGCTTCGGCGCCAATCACGCCTGGCATAATCTGTCGTCGAGCCGCACCGTGGCGCTGACCGGCTTCTCGGACCGGCTGACCGCGGACTACAACGCCCGCACCACGCAGGTCTATGGCGATGTCGGTTACACCGTCGAACTCGGCCGCGCCGCGCTGCAGCCGTTCGCCGGCCTTGCTTATGTCAGCCTCGACACCTCCGGCTTCACCGAGCGGGGCGGGGCGGCTGCGCTCCGCAGCGCTGGCGACAATGTCGATGCGACGTTCTCGACACTCGGCCTGCGTGCCAACGGTGCGCTGACGCTCGGCACCACCGCCGTGACGGCGAGCGGCATGGTCGGCTGGCGGCACACGATGAACACCGTGATCCCCACCGCCACGAACGCGTTTGCGACCGGCAATGCGTTCACGGTATCGGGTCTTCCGCTGGCAAAGGACGCTGCTGTGTTCGAAGCCGGCCTCGGCACCGCGCTCAATCCGAGCACCGCGCTCAGCGTCAACTACTCCGGACAGGTCGGCTCAAGCATCTCTGACCACGGCGTCCGCGCCAACCTCCGCGTCTCGTTCTGAGCCGACAACGCGGCTGCCGGATGAGCGATCGTCCGGCGGCCGCCGCACCGCGGTGCTTCAGGTCATCCCGCAGCAGCGTTTGTACTTCTTGCCCGAGCCGCAGGGGCAGGGGTCGTTGCGGCCGACTTTGCGTGCCGCTGAGGGCGGTCCCCATTCGATCTCGCGCCGCGCCGGGTCATGGGCGATGCGCCAGCGGTTCAGCGTCAGGATCCAGCCGGCGATCTGGTCGGAGTTCGGCGCGGTGATTGCGGGGCGATCGCTGGGCGGACTGTCCGCTTCGGCGTTCGCCTCAGCGTCGGCAATCTCGATCAGATCGAGCAGCCCGTTGAACGCGGCCGTCGTCGCTTCGTCGGCATCGTCCAGGCGGCTCCACGTCTCGGGCCGCAGGTCGGTCGCTGCCGCGAAGCCGTCGATCCAGACCTGCCACACCAATTCGCCGCTTTCGGGATCGACCGGCAGCAGCGGCTGGTAGCGCTCGGGGTGGTCCGACAGCGTCCGGGCGACCGAATTGTAGTACTGCACGATCAGCGCGAACACGCGGTTGGCGTGCGCGGGATCGGTCAGCGGCGAGGGAGCGTCACCGACCTGCCAGACCGTCGGCAGCCAGTCGCCGGGCTTGATCGGCTCGGGACACAGCAGCAGGCCGGCAACGAAGCCGTCGAGTTCCTCGACCAGCATGGCGTCGGGGCCGAGCGCCTCCAGCGCGTCGTCGAGCCTGTCGATATAATTTGCTGATTTGGCCATGGATGGGTTCGCTCGGGCGGTGGTGAGAGGGAGCGCCCTCTGTAGCGCGGATCGCGCGATGGTGCGCGCTCTTGGAGTAAATGCGACAATCTTCGAGATCGTCATTCCCAGACGCGAGCGAAAGCTCGCGGGCCCGAAATCCTTAACCACTGGAGTTCAAGCTGGATCAAGAACGCATCGACGGCTGTGCTTGACCGCTAGCACAGCGAGTATGGGTTCCGGGCTCGCGCTTCGCGCGCCCCGGAATGACGAACGAGAGATTGGAATTTGATAGCCGAACAAAAAAAGCCCGGCGTTTCCGCCGGGCTTCATCGTCTTTGCGAAGGTCGCTGGACTTAGAAGTCCATGCCGCCCATGCCGCCGCCCGGGGGCATCGCGGGGCCGCCGGCGTTCTTCTTCGGCAGTTCGGCGATCATCGCTTCGGTGGTGATCAGCAGCGCGGCCACCGAGGCGGCGTTCTGGATCGCGGTGCGCACCACCTTGGTCGGGTCGATGATGCCCTTCTTGACCAGGTCGCCGTATTCGCCCGACTGCGAGTCGAAGCCGAACGCGTACTGCTCCTTCTCGAGCACCTTGCCGACGATCACCGAGCCGTCTTCGCCGGCGTTGATGGCGATCTGACGGGCCGGGGCGGAGAGGGCGCGACGCACGATCTCGACGCCGGTCTTCTGGTCGTCGTTCTTGGTCTTGAGGCCCTTGAGCTGCTCGGAAGCGCGCAGCAGAGCGACGCCGCCGCCCGGGACGATGCCTTCCTCGACCGCGGCGCGGGTGGCGTGCATCGCGTCATCAACGCGATCCTTGCGCTCCTTCACCTCGACCTCGGTCGCGCCGCCGACGCGGATCACCGCGACGCCGCCGGCGAGCTTGGCCAGACGCTCCTGCAGCTTCTCGCGGTCGTAGTCCGAGGTGGTCTCCTCGATCTGCGCCTTGATCTGCGCGACGCGGGCTTCGATGTCGGCCTTCTTGCCGGCGCCGTTGACGATCGTGGTGTTCTCCTTGTCGATCATCACCTTCTTGGCGCGACCCAGCATCTGCAGGGTGACGTTCTCCATCTTGATGCCGAGGTCTTCCGAGATCGCCTGGCCGCCGGTCAGGATCGCGATGTCCTGCAGCATGGCCTTGCGGCGGTCACCGAAGCCCGGCGCCTTGACGGCCGCGACCTTGAGGCCGCCGCGCAGACGGTTGACGACGAGGGTGGCGAGGGCTTCGCCTTCGACGTCTTCGGCGACGATCACCAGCGGCTTGCCGGTCTGCACCACGGCTTCGAGCAGCGGCAACAGCTCGTTGAGGTTGGAGAGCTTCTTCTCGTTGATCAGGATGTAGGCGTCGTCGAATTCAACGCGCATCTTGTCGGCGTTGGTGACGAAGTAGGGCGAGATGTAGCCGCGGTCGAACTGCATGCCCTCGACGACATCGAGTTCGGTCTCGAGCGACTTGGCTTCCTCGACGGTGATCACACCCTCGTTGCCGACCTTCTTCATCGCGTCGGCGAGGAACTTGCCGATCTCCGAGTCGCCGTTGGCCGAGATGGTGCCGACCTGAGCGATTTCGTCGTTCGAGGTGACCTTCTTGGAGTTCTTGACGAGGTCGGCGACGACGGCTTCCACCGCGAGGTCGATACCGCGCTTCAGATCCATCGGGTTCATGCCGGCGGCAACCGCCTTGGCGCCTTCGCGGACGATCGCCTGGGCCAGCACGGTCGCGGTGGTGGTGCCGTCACCGGCGGCGTCGGCCGACTTCGAGGCGACTTCGCGCACCATCTGGGCGCCCATGTTCTCGAACTTGTCGTCGAGCTCGATGTCCTTGGCGACGGTGACGCCGTCCTTGGTGATGCGCGGCGCGCCGAACGACTTGTCGAGGACGACGTTGCGGCCCTTCGGACCCAGCGTGACCTTCACGGCGTTGGCGAGAATGTCCACGCCGCGCAGCATGCGGTCGCGGGCGTCGACGCCGAATTTGACTTCTTTAGCGGACATAAGAGGTTTCCCTTGGGTTGGATCGTTGTCTCCTCATCCTGAGGAGCGGACCGCAGGTCCGCATCTCGAAGGATGAGCGGTCTCAGCGTGTGGAGCTCACCCTTCGAGACGCGCCTTGCAGGCGCTCCTCAGGGTGAGGGACAGCCAAAGGCTCAGGCGGCCTTCTTCTTGGCGCCGGCGTCGGTGATGACGCCCATGATGTCGCTTTCCTTCATGATCAGCAGCTCTTTGCCGTCGATCTTGACCTCGGTGCCGCTCCACTTGCCGAACAGCACGCGGTCACCGACCTTGAGGTCGATCGGGATCAGCTTGCCGGCTTCGTCGCGGCCACCCGGGCCGACGGCAACGACTTCGCCCTGCGAGGGCTTTTCCTTGGCCGTGTCAGGAATGATGATACCGCCGGCGGTCTTCTCTTCGGCGTCGATGCGCTTGACCACGACGCGGTCGTGAAGCGGACGGAAGTTCATGCAAGTCCTCCTAAGTGTCTGAACTTGTTTCAGAAATCGAAATATTGGCAGTCGCGGACATTGAGTGCCAGCGCGACACGGACGAGATAGTCGAGGGTTTTCGGGAGACAAGGGCTGCGCGCGAAATTTTTAGCACTCGCGCGGAACATCTGCCAAACACCGTGAACGACGATGCGGCGACAATCAAGCCCCGACGATCCCGTGCCCTTGGTGCCCCTGTTAGCACTTGTATTAAGTCGCTGCTAAGGCTGCATTTTTCCGCATCTGCCGTCGATTTTTGACTTGAGATGCCCAGTCCAGATGCGTCACATTTTCAGGTGCGCGGGGTGGGCAAGTGAAGACCGGAGCCCAGCACCGCGGGGACAGCAGACGGAAGGACGGCATTCCCAGGCAATCCCGGTCGCGAACTGTTGCGGAATGCTGGTTCGGGAAGGAGGATTTATGGTCGAACGAGGTGCAGTTTCTGAAGACTTCAGGAAGCAGGTGCTCGGCTACGGTCTGACGACGGCCGAGATTCTCTATCGCCGCCCCGACCGGCAGTGGCTGCTGCAGAGCTACACGTGGCAGGACTACGACCTGGCGCCCGATTTCCCCGCCCTGAATGACTTTCTCAGTTTCTGGAAGGCGAAGCTCGAGGGGCCGCTGTTCGCCGTCACCGTCGCGCATTCCAAGCTGATCAAGCCGGCCGAGCTGCGCGCGATCGACGGTGTCTTCAGATTGCACTGACTTCGTTATTGCCGGTCGGCGGTCCCTTCGTCGGCCGGCAGCGGATAGGGCGACCATTGCCGCGCGCCGCGGTCGTAGCGGCAGAGCGGCACGTTGAGCAGGGATCGATTGCGACAGTTACCGCGATACGGTTACGGCGCTGTTTCCACAGCGGCCGAGATTAGTTGTGCCGATGTTGGTGAGCGTCGAAAAACTGATCGCAGTGCGCAAGACTACGTCAATAGCCCCACCACCGCACCCATCAAGCAGGTGGTCAGTGTGCCGGACACGATCGAGCGCAGGCCGAGGGCTGCGATCTCTTCGCGGCGCTGCGGGGCCATTGCGGTCAGGCCGCCCAGCATGATGCCGAGGCTGCCGAAATTGGCGAAGCCGCACATCGCGTACAGCATGATCAGCTTCGAGCGCGGGTCGAGCGCATCGGGCGGCAGCTTTGCCAGCTCGACATAAGCGATCAGCTCGTTGAGGACGGTCTTGATCCCCATCAGCGAACCGGCGGTGACCGCCTGATCCCATGGCAGGCCGAGCAGCCAGCACACCGGCGCCATCAGATAGCCGAGCAGCCGCTGCAGCGTGATCGCTTCACCGCCGACATGCGGCAGCAGGCCGAGCACGGCGTTACCGAGATACACCAGCGCCACCAGCACGATCAGCATCGCGATGATGTTGAGCAGCAGTTCGAGGCCGGCTGCGGTGCCCTTGACGATTGCATCCATGCTGCTGACCGCGATCTGGCCGGGGTCGGCGAGTTCGCCGCCGGTTGCGCGCGCTTCGGTCTCCGGCACCATGATCAGACTGACCAGAATCGCGGCCGGCGCGCCGAGCACCGAGGCGATGACGAAGTGCGCGGCGGCGTCGGGCAGCACCGGCGCCAGCAGCGTGGCGTACAGCACCAGCACGGTGCCGGCGATGCCGGCCATGCCGCCGGTCATCACCAGAAACAGTTCGCTGCGGGTGAGCTGCGCCAGATAGGGGCGGATGAACAGCGGCGCTTCGACCATGCCGAGAAACACATTGGCGGCGGTCGATAGCCCGACCGCGCCGCCGACGCCGAGCGTGCGCTTGAGCAGCCAGGCCATGCCCCGCACCACCGGCGGGAGGATCCGCCAATAGAACAACAGCGTGGTCAGCACGCTCATCACCAGCACCACCGGCAGCGCCTGAAACGCGAGGATGAAATCGGCTCCCGGCGCCTTGATGTCGAATGGTGCCGGCGCGCCGCCGAGATAGCCGAACGCGAACGAGGTGCCGGCCCGGCTCGCCGCCGAGATCACGCCGACTGCATCGTTGATCGCGCTGAACGCCTGAGCGGCGCCGGGCAGCTTCAGCATCGCCACCGCAGTCAAAAGCGTGATGCCGAGCCCGATCGCGACCTGCCGCACCGACACGCGGTCGCGATTCTCGCCGAATGCCCAGGCGAGCATCAGCAGCGCGAACACGCCGAATCCGGATTGCAGTTGAAGCATGTCGTCCCCCGAGCCGAAGCCGATGGGTAGGCCAGGGCAGGGCGCGCTGGCAAGTCGACTAAAGCGCGGGCCGCTGGGGCGCGGCCGTCATCTTGGCTTCGTCGTGGGCGGCGACAGTGCGGCCGAACGGGTTGTGCTAGACAAGGCCGACACCTCGGACTTCCCGATATCGGATTGAACATGAGCGAGCGGATTATCGTCACCTATCAGGTCGCCTCGGCGCCGGGGGAGATCGCTGCCCGGGCCGAAGCGCTGGCGATCGAGCAGAGCGTCGAGTGTCCGCTGGCGGCGGTTACGGAGCAGCGGATCCGCGAGGAGATCGTCGGCCGGGTCGAGGCGATCACGCCGATCGGCGAGGCTCGTTTTTCGGTGCAGGTCAGCCTGGCGAGCGCGACGGCGCCGGCCGAGCCCGGACAGCTCATCAACATGCTGTTCGGCAACAGTTCGATCCAGCCCGACGTGACGCTGGCCGACGTCGAACTGCCGCCGGCCTATCCGGCCGCCTTCGGTGGGCCGAGGCTCGGCATCGCCGGTCTTCGCGCCAAGCTCGGCACGCCGCGGCGGGCGCTGACTGCGTCGGCGCTGAAGCCGCAGGGACTGGCGCCGGAGGCACTGGCTGGGCTGGCGCACCGGCTGGCGCTCGGTGGTGTCGATCTGATCAAGGACGACCACGGCATTGCCGATCAGGCGTTCAGTCCGTTTTCGGCACGGGTGCCGGCGGTGGCTCGCGCGGTGCGCGAGGCCTGCGACTCTCGGGGCGCCGCGACGCTGTACGCGCCGCATGTCTCCGGTTCGCTCGACGACATGCGGCGGCAGCTCGACATTGTCCGCCGCGAAGGCCTGTCCGCGGTGATGCTGATGCCGATGATCATTGGGCTGGCCAACTTCCACCTGATCGCCAAAGAGGCGGAAGGGTTGGTCATGCTGGCGCATCCGTCGCTGGCCGGTGCGCAGCGGATCGCGCCCGATCTGCTGCTTGGCAAACTGTTCAGGCTGCTCGGGGCGGATGCGACGATCTTCCCGCATCACGGCGGCCGGTTCGCCTACACGCCGGAGACCTGTAGCGCGCTGGCGGACGCGGCGCGGCGCGACTGGTACGATCTGAAGCCGTGCCTGCCGGTGCCGGCCGGCGGTATCGCGATTGATCGCATCCACGAACTGCTGGCATTCTACGGCTCCGACGTGATGCTGCTGATCGGCGGCAGCCTGCTGGCGGCGGGCGAGCAACTGATCGAGCAGGCGGCGCGGTTCACCGCGGAGGTGGCAAGCCATGGCCAATGACGATTCAGCAACGCCGCACCCGACCGCGGGCGAGCGCCCTGGTGTCCGCGCGCAGACTGCCCCGGGCCGCTGGGATGGCGTCGCGGTGATGCCGTACAAGCAAACCGCCGAGGCGCCGTTCCAGGACGTCTCGCGGCAGCTTCTATTCTCTGATCCGAATCTCGCCTGCGAGTGGCGCTATTTTGAAGTCGACGAGGGCGGCTATTCGACGCTGGAGCGTCACGCCCATGTGCATGCGGTGATGATCCATCGCGGGCGCGGGCAGTGCCTGGTCGGCGACACGATCAGCGATGTCGGGCATGGCGATTTGGTGTTCATCCCGCCGATGACCTGGCATCAGTTTCGTGCCAATCGCGGCGACTGCCTTGGCTTTCTCTGCGTCGTCAATGTCACGCGTGACCGGCCGCAATTGCCGACGGCGGACGATGTTGCGGAGCTGCGTAAGAACGAACGCATCGCCGACTTCATTCGCACCGGCGGCGAGTAGCTGCGGTCAGCGTGGCGCGATCTCGACCGTGACGGTGTGGCGCTGCGCCGGGGCCTGGTTCTCCCAGTCGCGCAAGTAATCGAACACCGCGGTGGCGGTGCCGTCCTTGCGGGCGATGATGCGGAACGACCGGGTGCCGGGGACGCCGACCATCGGCTGGTGGACGACATCGCCGCCGCCCTGGCGGTAACCAGCATCGGAAATCTCGATCAGGTCGAGATTGCGGCTCGCTTTGGTGTCGAGATGCCAGCGATAGCCGGTCGACGGATTCTCTTTCAGGCTGAAGCTGGCTTCGCCGCCGACCGCGAGGCGCAGTGTCTCGGCAGTGTCGTCGGCCCGCGGCGGCGCGACGCCTGCAACCAGCGCAATGCCAGCCAGCATGCCGAGCAGTCCTAGTCGTCGGAAGGTCCTGAACGATGTCCGCATGTTAGATCCCGGAGGGACGCGGCTCAGCCGCGTCCGACGAATGGCATCTTGGTCGCCATCACCGTCATGAACAGGACGTTGGCGTCGAGCGGCAAGCCTGCCATGTAAGCCACCGCATCGCCGACCGCCTTCGCATCCATCCGCGGCTCGGCGATGGTGCGGCCGTCGGGCTGCAGCACGCCTTGTACCATGCGATCGGTCATCGGCGTGGCCGCGTTGCCGATGTCGATCTGGCCGACCGCGATGTCGTAGGCGCGGCCGTCGAGATTGCTGGCCTTGGTCAGACCGCTGATCGCGTGCTTGGTGGCGGTGTAGGCGGCCGAGAACGGCCGCGGCGCGTGCGCCGAGATCGAGCCGTTGTTGATGATACGGCCGCCGCGCGGGGTCTGATCCTTCATAATGCGGAACGCGTGCTGGGTGCACAGGAACGGCGCGGTGAGGTTGGTCGTCACCACCGCCTGCCACTGCTCCAGCGGCAGATCTTCGAATGGCACCGGCGGGGCGCCGATGCCGGCGTTGTTGAACAGCACGTCGAGACGGCCGTAGCGCTGCACGGTGGTGTCGAACAGCGTGGCGATCGATGCCGGATCGGCCATGTCGGCGACAACCGGCAGGCTCTCACCGAATTCGGCGCCGAGCTTCTGGGTCTCCTGCAGCAGTTGCAGCCGGCGCCCGGCCAGCACCACGGTGAATCCGGCCTGCATCAGCGCCAGCGCCGCGGCACGGCCGACGCCGGTGCCAGCGCCGGTGACGAGGGCGATCTTGGTGGTGGGCATTGGCGTCTTCCCGATGTTGTTTCTTGTTGGATGTCGCCGCGATCGTAGACGTTGTCTGCTCGGGCAACAAGCAAATCGGATTATCGATCGGCAGCAGCTTGGCTTGCCGGCCTTTTATCCAAGAATCGTTTGGCCCTCGACAGCCCGCTCTGCATCCGCCCTCGATAGGTCTGCAGCGTGTGCCAAGCGCGGTCCGATCGCAGCGCCGCCTCGCCGAGAAGAGTTCGCCCGGCGACAAACGACGCCAAGGTCACCTGCTGATTGGCAAAGCGATATTTGTAATCCTCGTCGCCACAGAGAAAGTCGATCGTCGTGGCGCCGTGATCGATCGACCAACGGATGTAGTCGAACAGCAGGATATAGCCGGGCGAGCTGCGATCGAAGGCGGCGTCGTACGTCGTAACGTAAGCCATCATCGTATCGTGCTGCATCAGATTGATCGTCATGGCGACGATCACGCCGTCTCGCTCAAGCACGAACACCCGAAGCAGTCCTTTGTCGGCGAGCACTTGCGCAAGCGTCTCCAGCATCGGCGAGCCCTCATCGAACAGCGGCGCCACCAGACCGTTCCGCTCGCACCAGGCACGCTTCAGGTCGGCACAGCGCCGCACCGCAGGGCCAATCGGCTCCTCGGGCGACAGCAGGCGGAATTCGACTTTTGCACCTTCCGACAGGCTTTTCAGCGAGCGGCGATAGTTTCGACGCGCATTTCCGGACTGCGCATCGAACCACGCCTGACTGCTGGCCCATGGGCCGACGACGCGGAGACTGGTGGCTTGCCGATAGTGCGGGCGCAGCGCGCGGCGATATCCAGATTTATCGTTGGCGAGTGTCCGCACTGCAGCCGTTGGCAGGAGATGGCCGAGGTAAACAGCATCGAAGCCGCCGTGCGCGTGGCTGTAGTCCCACATCCGTTCGAGCACCGACGGGTCGGCGGTTGGGCGCAGAAGGGCATCGCAGTAGTCGGAATAGTCCTTGGCGGCCCATTCGAGGACGCGGACGCCATGCTGGCGACAGATCGCAAGCGGCAGGACGGCCTCTAGAGTGTCGCCGCGCCACGCAAGGACGATAAACAGGCTCCGCCGTTCCCGATCGGGAAGCGCACCCCACCAAGCTGCGATCCAAGCGTGGCTCTGAAATACGACGGCGCCGGTGTGTTCCCACAGCGCCTCCCAGGCGGGGCCGATTTCCTGCAGGCGCTCTTCCGTCTGCACGATTTCCAGCCGTTCGCCGTTGGTCATTCTCACGTCTCTCAAGGTATTGTCGCAACTCAGTATGCTTGTGATGTCGGCCGACAACCTATCATTGAGGTAAGTCGAATTGAAAATGATCGCCAATACGAATGAAAAGGAGAGTTAATCAGGCTGGAATGTCTTTGCTGACTGTTCCAAAGATGCGCATTCGCGAGCTGTACGGAACGACCGCTGTGCTCGGTCTCGATCGACCTGCATCCCCTTCGACCGCGGTTGCTCCTTAGTATCAAGAAGACCCGCGATTCATCCGAGTTTGGCTGGACGACCCATGTAGCGTGCGTCGGCGCCGTAGCTGGCGAGCTTTTGGGAGAGCTCTTTGCTGTCGATTGGTTCGAAGCCCAGTCGCTGCCAAAACCGAACGGTGCCGCCAACAGCGACCAGCGAGATGTTGTCCGCAGTCTCGACGGCATGCTGTTCCAGCGTTGAGAGAATGGTCGCGGCCGCGCCGCCACCACGCGCTTCGGGAAGCAGCGCGATGTCGTGCAGATAATAGGTCGAGGCCGGCTGGGGAATGCGGCCGAGTAACGCGTTGAGCGCCGGCGGCTGCTTGAAATGCCACGGGTGGCTGATCAGATAGCCGCCGAGGCCATCAGCCGTTTCGAGCACGAAGCAGCCGCCCGGATGCAGCGCCAGCCGCTCGGCGAACACCGCGGCGTCTTCAGGATAGGCCGCATGCACCACCGCGGCGATCGCGTTGACGGCGGACAGATCGGCGGGCGTCATGCGGCGCCAGGTCGCAGTCTTGACGGTCATCATCTCGCGCCCGGTGCCTCACGCCTGATCCTTGTAGGGCGGGCGCGGGATGTTCTTGTGGGCGGCGCGAAGGGCGGCGGACCAGCGCGAGCGGAGGTCGTGGAAATACGGCTCGCCCGCCTCGATGCGGTGGTTGAGATCGGCATCGCAGACATCGGTGCGCACCACCAGCACGTCGATCGGCAGGCCGACGCCGAGATTGGAGCGCATCGTCGAATCCATCGAGATCAGGCTGGTCTTCAGCGACTCGTACAGTTCGATGTCGTAGGTGATGGCACGGTCGAGCACCGGCTTGCCGTATTTGTGCTCGCCGATCTGCAAATACGGCGTGTCGATGGTGCATTCGATGAAATTGCCGGCCGGGTAGATCATGAACAGGCGCATCCGCTCGCCCTTGATCTGGCCGCCGAACAGGAACGACACTTCGTAGTTGATGTCTTCCGCCTTGAGCGCCTGCGCCTCGGTGGCGTTGACGTGGCGGATCGCGCGCCCGATCAGCTGCGCCGCCTGAAACATGCTTGAGGCGCTGATCAGAGTCTCGCGCTCGCCGGTCTCGGTGTTCTCCAGGCCCTCGGTGAGGGTCGACAGCACCGACTGGCTGATCGACAGATTGCCGGCGCTCGCCACCGCCAGGATGCGGTCGCCCGGTTTGCTGAAGACATGCAGCTTGCGGAAGGTCGAGATGTTGTCGAGTCCGGCATTGGTGCGGGTGTCGGCGACCATCACCAGGCCTTCACGCACCAGAACTCCACAGCAATAGGTCATCTCGTCCTCGAACACCGGTCTGAAGGAAAGCGCGGCCGCGCAGAAGGCGGCCGGCTGCGGGACACTAGCCCATCCGCGCCGGCGGTCCAGCCCCCGAAGGGCGTAAGCTACTGCGACTGAAACTGCCGGCCGGCCTGATCGACCTTCACCGACACCGTCAGCGTCTCGAGGCCGCCGCCATAGCGGGTGCCGCGCACCGGGGCGGCGCCGAGATAGTCGAGGCCGATTGCGACGCGGGCATGGGCGTCGGTGGTGCAGATGCCGTTGGCCGGATCGAATCCGACCCAGCCCAGACCCGGCACATAGGCTTCGGCCCAGGCGTGGCCGGCGGGCTGGTGCACCACGCCGTCAGCGCGCAGGAAATGTCCGGAGACGAACCGGGCCGGCACGCCGCCGGCGCGTGCGCAGGCGATGAACACATGCGCGTAGTCCTGGCAGACGCCGCGGCGCAGCGTGAAGGCTTCGGACGCCGTGGTGCCGGAATGGGTCGGGTCGTCGTCGAAGGTGATGTGCTTGTTGATCGCCGTCATCAGCGCATGCAGGAAGCCGATCGTATCGCCGCTGCCGTCGCCGCGCAGCTCGCGCGCCAGCGCCTGCATCGGCGGCGCCAGATCGGTCAGCTCGGTCGGGCGCAGAAACAGCTGCGGCGGAAACCGCTCGTCGGCGCCCTTCAGCACGCCGCCGGTGTCGGAGGTCTCGATCAGCCCCTCGGCTGTGATGGTGAGGTCTTCAGTGGTGCCGACCGTCAGCACATGGGTGATGTTGCCGAACGCGTCGTAATGCATGTCCAGCCGGGTGTCGGAGGAGATGTCGATCTGCCATTCGGCGACGTACTGCCCGTCGTGGCTGCTCGGCGTGATCCGCAGCACCTGGATCACGCCGGTGGCGGGCGGCTCATAGTGATAGTTGGTGGTGTGCGTGATGCGCAGGCGCATGGCGTCCAGAGTCCGGTTGCGGCGGCGGGCAGGGCGCGCGCCTGTGCTCGATCAGATAAGATACTGCTTGGCGACGATTTCGCCGAGCCGGCTGTTGTCGGCGATGAATTCCTGGATGAATTCGTGGACGCCGCGCTGGAATATGTCGTCCATGTTGGAGTGTTCCAGCCGGTTGCGGATGGCGCGGGCATGGCGCTGGGAGGGGCCCTGGCGGCCATAGGCGACGCCGATCTGGTCGAGGTTGCGCACCAGATTGCCGTAGCACGAAGCGAGTGACCGCGGCAGGCTGTCGTTGAGGATCAAGAGGTCGGCGATCAGCCACGGCTTCAGCGTCTCGCGATACACCCAGTGATACGCGGTCAGTGCCGACACCGAGCGCAGGATCGACGACCACTGATAATAGTCGAGCGGACCGCCGACGTGCTCCTCTTCGGGCAGCAGCAGGTGATATTTGACGTCGAGAATCCGGGCGGTGTTGTCGGCGCGCTCGAGATGCACGCCGAGCCGGGAGAACCAATAGGCATCGTTGCGCAGCATGGTGCGATAGGCCGAGCCGTCGAACCGCAGCGAGGTCTCCTGCACGAAGCGCAGGAATTGCGTCAGCTGCTCGCGGGTCTTGGCACCCTTGCTCCAGTTTTCCTGCAGCTCGATCCAGGCCGAGTTGATGGTGTCCCACATCGCGCCCGTCAGCGCGGTGCGCACCGAGCGTGCGTTCAGCCGCGCCGCTTCGATGCAGTTGCGGATCGAGGACGGGTTGGAGGTCGACATCGACAGGAATTCGACGACGTTGGGCTCGTTGGCCTCGTCGTACTGCGCATAGAAGCTGGCGCTGACGCCGGCGGTCAGCAGCGCCGAATCCCATTCGTTGCCCTGGCCCGAATAGGTGTTCGGCAGCGCGGTGACGCGCAGCGTCGCCTCGATGGTCCGCGCCAGATATTCGGCGCGCTCGACGTAGCGGGACAGCCAGAACAGGTTTTCAGCGGTACGGGACAGCATGACTCATTCCGTCATTGCGAGGAGCGGAGCGACGAAGCAATCCAGCTTGCCGAGCGTGGCGCCATGGATTGCTTCGCTTCGCTCGCAATGACGCCTCCGATGTTGCGAACCTACTCATCCAGCACCCAGGTGTCCTTGGTGCCGCCGCCCTGGCTGGAGTTCACCACCAGCGAGCCTTCCTGCAGCGCGACGCGGGTCAGGCCGCCGGGCACCACGGTGATGCGGTCGCGGCCGGTGAGCACGAACGGCCGCAGGTCGACGTGGCGCGGGGCGAGGCCGGCTTCGGTGCAGGTGGGGCAGGTGGAGAGCGCGAGCGTCGGTTGGGCGATGAAGCCCTCCGGCTCGCGCTTCAGCTTCTCGCGGAACGCTTCGATCGTCGCCTTGGTGGCAGTGGGGCCGATCAGCATCCCGTAGCCGCCGGAGCCGTGGACTTCCTTGACCACCAGCTCGGACAGATGGTCGAGCACGTAGGCCAGGTCGCTCGGCTCGCGGCAGCGCCAAGTCGGGACGTTCTTCAGGATCGGTTCTTCGTCCAGATAGAATTTCACGATGTCCGGCATATAGCTGTACACCGCCTTGTCGTCGGCGATGCCGGTGCCGACCGCGTTGGCGAGCGTGACGTTACCGGCCCGATAGGCCGACATCAGCCCGGGCACGCCGAGCACCGAATCCGGGCGGAAGGTCAAAGGATCGATGAAATCGTCGTCGACCCGGCGATAGATCACGTCGACCCGTTTCAGCCCTTCGGTGGTGCGCATGAACACCTCGTCGTTCTTGACGACGATGTCGCGGCCTTCGACCAGCTCGATGCCGAGCTTGTCGGCGAGGAACGAGTGCTCGTAATAGGCGGAATTGAACACGCCCGGCGTCATCAGCGCCACGGTCGGTTCCGACGACGAATGTGCGGGAGCCACCGAGCGCAGCGCGGTCAGGAGTTCGTCCGGATAGCGCTCGACCGGCGCGATGCGGTGCCGCGCGAACAGATCCGGAAACAGCCGCATCATGATCTCGCGGTTTTCCAGCATGTAGGAGACGCCCGACGGCGTCCGCGCATTGTCCTCCAGCACGTAGAAATGCTCGTCGTCGACCCGGACGATGTCGATGCCGGCGATATGGACGTAGACGTCGTGCGGCACCGCCTGGCCGTTCATCTCCGGGCGGAACACCGGGTTCTGGAAGATCAGGTCGTCAGGGATCACGCCGGCGCGCAGGATGTCGCGGCCGTGATAGATGTCGCGCAGGAACATGTTGAGCGCGCGGACGCGCTGCTTCAGCCCGAGCTCCATCCGCGCCCATTCCTGCGCCGACAGAATGCGCGGGATGACGTCGAACGGGATCAGCCGCTCTTGCGCTTCCGCGTCGCCATACACCGCGAAGGTGATGCCGATGCGGCGAAACAGCAGCTCGGCTTCCTGGCGTCGATGGGTCAGGGCTTCGGGCGGCGTTTCGCCGAGCCAGCGGGACAATTCCTGATAGGCCGCGCGAACATCGCCGCCGGGGCCGTTCATTTCATCAAACGCAACTGCCATGAAACCAGTCTGATTCCCCACAATGCTGCGTAGAGTGCAGCATGGAACACAGCAGTAGCAAGGGCCGGGCCAGCACGATATGGAAGGAGTGGACGGTTTTTGACCGCGGGTTCACAATGTTGCCCGCAATTCAGGCGGCGTGTTGCTCAATTCAGCGGCAGGCGTCTTCGGAACGGGCAGAGCTTGTCGCCGGCAGGTAGCAGCGGGGAAACGGAAGCATTCATGAGCGAGATCGTTACGGCGGGTATCCTGGTGATCGGCGACGAGATTCTGTCGGGCCGGACCAAGGACAAGAACATCGGCTTCATCGCCGAGTACCTGACCAACATCGCGATCGATTTGCGCGAGGTTCGCGTGGTGGCCGACGACGAGGCCGCGATCATCGAGGCGCTGGACGCGTTACGCAGCCGCTACACCTACGTGTTCACCACCGGCGGCATCGGACCGACCCATGACGACATCACCGCCGACTGCGTCGCCAAGGCGTTCGGCGTCGAGATCGGCTATCACCCCGAGGTGGTGGCCCGGTTCCGCGAACGGTTCTCCGAAGCCGAGCTCAACGAGGCTCGGCTGCGGATGGCGCGGATCCCGGATGGCGCCGAGCTGATCCAGAGCGCGACCATCATCGCGCCTGGTTTCAAGATCGGCAACGTCATCGTCATGGCCGGCGTGCCGTCGATCATGCAGGCGATGATGGACATCGTGGCGCCGCGGCTGAAGTCCGGCGTGCGGATGCTGTCGGAGACGGTGAAGGCCAACGCGCGCGAGGGCGACATCGGCGGCCCGCTGCGTGAGATCGCCGCCGCGCATCCGGATACGATGATCGGCAGCTATCCGTTCCTCGACGAGGAGCGCAAGCCGAACACCAATCTGGTGGTGCGCTCGCGCGATCCGGAAAAGCTGCAGCAGGCGATGGCCGCCGTGAAGCAGATGCTGGCGGACCTGCAGGCCCCAAAGTGAACCAGGACAAGTAGGTCCCGTCATCGCGAGGAGCGGAACGACGAAGCCATCCAGAACCGCGTGCACCGTGGCTCCGGATTGTTTCGCTGAGCCGGTGCTCAGGACGGCGCAATACGCCGATCCGGGTGCGCGCAATGACGGAATAGTCGGAGTGAGTGGATGACGCAAAGCGAACCGAGTGAACAGAAGCGGGCAGGGCGTCCGTTTCCGGTGTCATGGGATCAGTTTCATCGTGATTGCCGGGCGCTGAGCTGGCGGCTCAACGAACTCGGGCCGTTCCATGCGGTGATCGCCATCACCCGCGGCGGTCTGGTGCCGGCCGCGATCGTCGCGCGTGAGCTCGGCCTGCGGGTGATCGACACGGTGTGCATCGCCAGCTACGAGCACGACAAGCAGGGCGAGCTGCAGGTGCTCAAGGGCGTCTCCGATCAGACCGCCACGCTGGGCGGCGGCACCGGCAAGGGCCTGCTGATCATCGACGACCTGGTCGACACCGGCAAGACCGGCCGGATGGTGCGGTCGATGCTGCCCGACGCGCATTTCGCGGCGGTCTATGCCAAGCCGAAAGGCCGTCCCTTGGTCGACACCTTCATCACCGAAGTGTCGCAGGACACCTGGATCTTCTTCCCCTGGGACACCGGGCTGAGCTTCCAGCCGCCGCTCAAGGACGGGGCGGGTTGAAGCAAACACACCGTCATTGCGAGCGAAGCGAAGCAATCCAGTTCCGAGCACGAACCGTCTGGATTGCTTTCTCGCTTTGCTCCTCGCAATGACGCGCGGAGGGACCATGCCGCTGCAAAACCGCGTGACGCCGTTCGGCGAGATCGTCGCGGTGGCGAGCCGCGGAATGTTCACCGGCAATCGCGGCATCATCCATGATCCGGCAACTAAGACGCTGCTGAACAGGCGCTGGTCGAGTCCCGCTTGGATCACGTGCACCTGCGAGTTCCGCGGCCGCCGCCGCGACGTGATGGCGACGCGGAGCTGGACCGAGCTGTTCTTTCTCGACGAGGCGACCGCGCTCGCGGCCGGGCATCGGCCTTGCTACTACTGCCGCCGCACCGACGCGAATGCCTTCGCCGCCGCCTGGGCGCGCGGCAACGGGCTCGAGCAAGTCAGCGCCAAACAGATCGACGCCACATTGCATCGCGAACGGCTCGACGGCAAAGCCAAGCGACTGCATCCACTGGCATGCGCGGTGAGCGAGTTGCCGGATGGGGCGATGGTGGTGGACGGAAAGCACGACGATGCCAGCGTCCACGATGGTAGCTGCACCGGCATTGCCTATCTGGTCACGCGGGGCGTGCTGCTGCAGTGGTCGTTTCAGGGTTATCAGCCGGTCGAAGCGGTGGTGATGGACGGCTTGCAGGATCTTCTCGTCCTCCTCACGCCACCATCCACGCTAAGGGCTCTTGAAGCCGGCTATCAACCCGCACTGCATCCAAGTGCACGCACAAACTAACCACGTCATTCCGGGGCGCTCGCGCAGCGAGCGAGCCCGGAATCCATACCCCCTGTGCATGTGATTGAGCACTGCGGCGCGGGCTTCGAGCTACATTTTCACTGGGGGTATGGATTCCGGGTTCGCGCTACGCGCGCCCCGGAATGACAAAAGAGCGGGCAATAATGCGTTGCGCTCGGCGAGTTAAGCTCACTACGCAAACCGCTGCCGTGCCAATTCCGCTCCCGCGCCGAGCGCAAATAGCTTTGCCTCGGCGATCTCCCGCCGCATCGGGGCCATGCCGCAGTTTGTGGTGGCGATGATGTTGCTCTTCGGCACGTGCTGCATCACCGCTTCGATCGTGGCGCAGACGTCTTCGGCGGTCTCGACCTCGTCGCTGGCGACATCGATGACGCCAGCCTGGACGATCTTGCCCTTCAGCAGCGACAACAGTTCCAGCGGCACTTTCGAATTGCGGCATTCGACCGCGACCTGCTGGATCGAGCTGGCGTCGATCGCCGGGAAGATGTCCTCGTATTGCCGCCACTCGGCGCCGAGCGTTTCCTTCCAATCGGTGTTGGCCTTGATGCCGTAGCCGTAGCAGATGTGGACGGCGGTGGCGCAGGTCAGGTCCTGCGCGGCGCGCTCCAGCGCCTTGACGCCCCAGTCGGCAGCCTCGCTCATGTAGACATTGAACGCCGGTTCGTCGAACTGGATCATGTCGATGCCGTCGGCCTGCAGCGCCTTGGCTTCCTCGTTGAGCAGCTCGGCGAAGGCGAACGCCATCTTGACGCGGTCGCCGTAGTAGCGATCGGCGATGGTGTCGATGATCGTCATCGGGCCGGGCAGGGTGAACTTGATCTTGTGGGTGCTATGCGCGCGCGCGATCTGCCCTTCGAAGCCGTGAACGCGGCCCTTCAGCCGCAGCGGCGCCACCACCTGCGGCACCATCGCTTTGTAGCGATCGTTGCGGATGCCCATTTCGACCTTGTGGGCGAAGTCGATGCCCTCGACGGCTTCGAGGAAGCCGTGAACGAAATGCTGCCGCGCCTGTTCGCCCTCGGTGACGATGTCGATCCCTGAGTCTTCCTGCAGCTTCAGCGCCAGGATGGTGGCGTCGCGCTTGGCGCGAAGCAGCTCAGCGCCCGTCGATTTCCACGGCGCCCACAGCTTGTTGGGCTCGGCCAGCCATTCCGGTTTCGGCAACGAGCCGGCGATCGTGGTCGGAAACAGCATCGTGTTCTCTCCCTGCAGCCTGACATGGGCCTGATTGACGCCCTCTGTGCCACGTCCGCGGCGGGGCGTACAGCAGTGCGAGACCGAGGTGACAAGCCGGCCGAAGCCGGGCTAGGATCGACGCAAACCCGTCAAGAGGACCCTGCCGCCATGATCGATCTGTATTACGCGCCGACGCCGAACGGCTGGAAGATCTCGATCATGCTCGAAGAGTGCGGCCTGCCTTACAAGGTGGTGCCGATGCAGCTCGGCCGAGGCGATCAGCACCAGCCGGAATTCCTCAAGCTCAGCCCCAACGGACGAATGCCGGCGATTGTCGATCACGCGCCGACTGGCGGCGGCGCGCCGCTGTCGGTGTTCGAGAGCGGGGCGATCCTGATCTATCTGGCGGAAAAATCCGGGCAGCTGATGCCGACCGAGACGCGGGAGCGGTTTGAGGTGATGCAGTGGCTGATGTGGCAGATGGCCGGGCTCGGGCCGATGCTCGGGCAGAACGGCCACTTCCTGCTGTATGCGCCGGAGAAGATTCCGTACGCGATCGACCGCTACAGCCGCGAAGCGAAGCGGCTGTACGGCGTGCTCGATCAGCGGCTGGCCGATCGCGACTATATCGCCGGCGACTACTCGATCGCCGACATCGCCTGCTTTCCCTGGATCATGACCCACAAGGCGCAGGGCTTGACGCTCGACGACTATCCCAACATCAAGCGCTGGTACGCGACGTTGCGCGCCCGGCCCAAGCTGCAGGCCGGTCTCGCCCTCGGCAAGGAGGACAAAAAGCCGATGGACGAGCAGGCCCGCAAACTGCTGTTCGGCGTCGACAAGCCGGCGCATGCGGACGCCCAGGCGCAGAGCGCGCAGCAGCAGTGATCGCCGCTTATACAGCTTCGGCGTTCGTCATTCCGGGGCGCGCGGCGAAGCTGCGCGAGCCCGGAATCCATACGCTGCAGCGTTGGCGGTTGAGCAGGGCATCGGTTGCGCTGTGCTTGATCGAGAGGCCAGGGAGTATGGATTCCGGGTTCGCTCGCTGGTGCGAGCGCCCCGGAATGACGAGTTGAGAGACAATCAATAACAACAATGGAGGAAATCCCGATGCTCGAATTCTTCTTCGACTGCTCCAGTCCGTGGACGTATCTCGCCTTTCACAACATCCAGCCGCTGGCGAAGGAGTTGGGCGAGGAGATCATCTGGCGGCCGATCCTGGTCGGCGGCATCTTCAACTCGGTCAATCCGAGCGTGTACGAATCCCGCAAGACGCCGGTGCCGCTGAAGGCGCGCTACATGGTCAAGGACCTGTCGGATTGGGCGCGCTCGGCGGGCCTTCCGATCAAGATGCCGCCCAGCGTGTTTCCGGTGAACAGCGTCAAGGCGATGCGCGGCTGTCTCTGGTTGCTGCGCGACAAGCCCGACGCGATGGTGCCGTTTGCGACCGCGGTGTTCGAAGCGTACTGGGGCGACGATCAGGACATCTCCAAGGACGACGTGCTGACCGCCATCTGTGCTCGGTGCGGCCTCGACCCGCAGGCATTCTTCGCCGCGATCGGGGAGCAGAGCATCAAGGACCAGCTTAAGGACAATACCGACGAGGTGATGGCACGCGGCGGCTTCGGCTCGCCGACCATCTTTGTGGACAAGACCGATATGTATTTTGGTAACGACCGGCTGCCACTGGTGCGCGAGGCGCTGGTGCGCCGCAAGGCGGGTGCCGCCTGATGCCGAAGGCTGTGGTGTGCCGCGAACTCGGACCTCCCGAGTCGCTGCGGCTGGAAGAGATCGAACGCAAGGACTTGAAGCCCGGCGACGTGCGGGTTGCGATCCGCGCCGCCGGCATCAACTTCCCCGACATCCTGATGTGCGCCGGTGAGTATCAGCTCAAGCCGGAGCTGCCGTTCATTCCCGGCATGGAAGCGGCCGGCGAGATCATCGAACTCGGCGCTGATGTTGCAAACGTGAAGCTCGGCGATCGGGTGATCGTCAAGCTTCGGTTCGGCGCCTATGCCCAAGAGGTGGTGGCTGCGGCCTCGCAGCTCACGCCGGCGCCGGCGAATTTCGATTTCGCCGAAGCTGCGACTTATCTGGCCGGCCACGGCACCGCCTGGCACGGGCTGGTCGAACGCGGCCAGCTGCAGCCCGGCGAAGTTCTGCTGGTGCATGGCGCCGGCGGCGGCGTCGGGCTCGCGGCGGTTGAGGTCGGCAAGTATCTCGGCGCCACCGTGATCGCGGCGGCGTCGAGCGAAGAGAAGCTCGCGGTGGCGCGGCAGCGCGGCGCCGACCACGGCATCCTCTACGGCGCCGAACCGTTCAAGGATGCGGTGAAGCGCATCACCGAGGGCCGCGGTGCCGACGTGGTGTTCGATCCGGTCGGCGGCCAGATCTTCGAAGACAGCGTGCGCTGTATCAATTGGGGCGCGCGGCTGCTGGTGGTCGGCTTTACCGGCGGCATTGGGCTCGCGCGCACCAATCTGATCCTGATGAAGGGCGCGAGCGTGATCGGCGTCCGTGCCGGCGAGGCGGTGCGGCGCGATCCGGCGCGCGGCGAGCAGCGCACCGCCAAGCTGCTCGAGCTTGCCGCCAACGGCGTGCTTCGGCCCAACGTGTCGCATCGCTTGCCGCTGTCGGAATGGGCACCGGCGATGCGTTTGCTGATCGACCGCAAGGCGATCGGCCGGGTCGCGCTGCTCCCGTAATACGGAATTTTCACCTACCCGCGGCAAGCGAAGATTTCGCTTGGCGCGGGTTTCGCGATGTGGAATGTGCAGCGCGGAACAACGAGGTTGGAATGAGCACTGAACTGGAACTCGACGCCTATATCAAGCTCGTCGGCACCGAGATCGGCGTGTCGGAATGGCATGTGCTCGATCAGACGCGGATCGATCAGTTCGCCGACTGCACCGAGGATTGGCAGTACATCCACGTCGATCCCGAGCGCGCCGCGCGCGATACGCCGTTCGGCACCACGATCGCTCACGGCTTCCTGACGCTGTCGATGCTGAGCGTGTTCTCCTACGAGGCGATGCCGAGGATCAAGGGCGTCACCATGGGCGTCAACTACGGCTTCGACCGGCTGCGCTTCATCTCGCCGGTGAAGGCGGGATCGCGCGTGCGCGGCCGCTTCATGCTGGCGGAAGCTACTGTGCGCAAGCCTGGCGAATTGTTGTCGCGTACCAGCGTCAACGTCGAAATCGAGGGCGAGAAGCGCTCGGCCCTCGTGGCTGACTGGCTCGGCCTGATCTACTTCGAACAATAATCCGGGGAAGCAACACACATGGCTATCAGGTTCGACGGACGCGTCGCCATCGTCACCGGCGCGGGCAACGGTCTCGGCCGCGCGCATGCGCTGGGTCTCGCGGCGCTCGGCGCCAAGGTGGTGGTGAACGATTTCGGCGGCGCGCGTGACGGCACCGGCGGTTCGATGACCGCCGCCGAGACCGTGGTCGAGGAGATCAAGAAGGCCGGCGGCACCGCGATGGCCGACGGCGCCGACGTGTCGAACTACGAACAGGTCCAGGCGATGGTCGCCAAGGCGACCAAGGAGTGGGGCAGCGTCGACCTGCTGGTCGCCAACGCCGGCATCCTGCGCGACAAGTCGTTCGGCAAAATGGAGCTGAGCGATTTCCAGAAGGTGATCGACGTGCATCTGGCCGGCACGTTCTACTGCTGCAAGGCGGTGTGGGACGGCATGAAGGAGCGCAACTACGGCCGCATCGTGCTGACCACCTCGTCGTCGGGCATGTTCGGCAATTTCGGCCAGGCCAACTACGGCGCCGCGAAGGCCGGCATCGTCGGGCTGATGAACGTGCTGGCGCAGGAAGGCCGCAAGACCGACATCCGCGTCAACACCGTGTCGCCGACCGCGGCGACCCGCATGACCGAGGAACTGCTGCCGCCGCAGGCGCTGCAGCTGATGAAGCCGGAGGCGATTACGCCCGCGGTGCTGTTCCTGCTCAGCGAGAACGCGCCGACCCGCACCACGCTCGGCGCCGGCGCCGGCTCGTTCGCGCAGATCAAGATCATCGAGACCGAGGGCATCAACCTGCCGGAGTCCGAATGGACCCCCGACGCGATCGCGGCGCACTTCGCCGAGATCTGCGACGACTCCAAGGCCCAGGCGCTCGAAGGTGCGTTCCAGCAGACGCAGAAGTACGTGGCGCAGGCCGCGGCGAGGCTCGGCATCAAGATGTAAGGGGCTGCGGCTCGGTTTGAGTCGCAGAACAGCTCCGGATTCCGGGTTCGCTCGCTGAGCGCGAGCGCCCCGGAATGACGCATTATCTCTCCACGAGTCATTCCGGGCCACGCCGAAGGCGTGAACCCGGAATCTCTACGCCGATCCCGGTTCGTGTATAAGCGCCGGATGATTTTCATCGCAGGCAGCCGTGGTGGCTGACATTCTCGACATCGACGCCGCCGTGATCGGCGCCGGGCCGGCCGGGCTGATGGCGGCCGAGCAGCTCGCGCTTGGCGGCATGCGTGTCATCGTGTTCGACGGCATGGGTGCACCGGCGCGGAAGTTTCTGCTGGCCGGGCGCGGCGGCCTCAACCTCACGCACAGCGAAGCACTACCGGACTTCCTGGCGCGCTACGGTGCCGCGCAGGCTCACCTGACCCCGGCGATCGAGGCGTTCGGCCCCGAGCAACTGCGCGCCTGGGCCGATGATCTCGGGCAGCCGACCTTCGTCGGCTCCAGCGGGCGGGTGTTTCCGGTGGCGATGAAGGCCTCGCCGTTGCTGCGCGCCTGGCTGCGCCGGCTCGATGCGCAGGGCGTGCAGCTCCGCTTGAAGCATCGCTGGACCGGCTGGGACGGCGAGGGGCGGCTGTCGTTCGACACACCGGACGGCCCGCGCAGCATCGCGGTGCGGGCGATGGTGCTGGCGCTCGGCGGCGCCAGCTGGCCGCGGCTCGGTTCGGATGGAAGCTGGAGCGATCTGCTCGCCGCCAGAGGCGTCACGATTGCGCCGCTCGGGCCAGCGAATTGCGGCTTCGTCGCGCAGTGGTCGGCGCTGTTCGCGGACAAGTATCAGGGCGCGCCGCTGAAGAACGTCGCGTTGTCGTTCGGCGCACGCGCCGTACGCGGCGAGGCGGTGATCACCCGCGACGGCATCGAAGGCGGCGCGATCTATGCGATCTCGGCAGTGTTGCGCGATGCGATCCTGGCGCACGGCGAAGCGAAGCTGTCGATCGCGCTGCGGCCAGATCTCACCGCGGCTGATCTCGCGGCGCGATTAGCGAAGCCGAGGGGCAAGCAGTCGCTGTCGACGTATTTGCGCAAAGCCGCGGGGCTGTCGCCGGCCGGCATCGGTCTGCTGCAGGAAGCCGCGCATGGAACGGGCGTTGCGCTGGCGACGCTGCCGGCCGATCAGCTCGCCGCGCTGATCAACGCCGTGCCGGTGCGCTTAGTTGCCACCGCGCCGATCGCCAAGGCGATCTCGAGCGCGGGCGGCATTGCGCTCGGTGAGATCGACGCGGACTACATGCTGTGCAAACTGCCCGGCGTGTTCGCCGCTGGCGAGATGCTCGACTGGGAAGCGCCGACCGGCGGCTATCTGCTCACGGCCTGCTTTGCGACCGGCGTGATGGCCGGCCGCGGCGCGCTGCGCTGGCTGCAACGCGCCTGACGCCGCGTGGTTATTGCGTCACGACCGGACGGTTCGCCCGGCTATGCGTCGCGTCGCTGTGGCGGTTCGGGAACATCACCAGCGAGCAGGCCTGGCTGAGCTGGGTGCGCTTGGCGATCAGGCAGGCGGTGATGGCCGGCACATCGGGAATTTTGGAGCGGCACAGCCGCACCACGTCGGGCCTGCAGGCGCGGCGTTCCTCCGGTGTACCCTGCGCCGAGGCCGCGTTCACCGTCACGGTCGCGCACAGCGCTGCGGCCGCGAGCGAGGCGATGCGGAACCTGAAGCGGCGAGCGGAATGATCGGCTGAAGCAGTCATGGTCTGGTCCTTCACGAGGTGGGGGAATGCAGAAAGGTCGCGACGATGCTGCGCGCCAGCAGGGATGGCGCTTCGGCGGGGGCGATGTCCGGCGCGATCTCGTTGAGCAGCACCGGCACCGAGTGCGGCTGATGCACCGAATTGCTGAGCAGCAGGAAGAACAGCGCCGGATGCGGCGTCCGCACCACGCCGCAATCGATGCCGGCCTGCACCAGGTCGCGGATCGACAGATAAGCGGGCCGGGCGAGCCGATCGATCAGCAGCGCGGCGCGCTCCGGCGTTTCAGCGGCGTGCTGCGCGACGAATTGGCGGACTTCCGGATGGGCGATGCCGAAGGCCACGAAGGTCTCGATCGCCTCGCGCAACCGGTCGTAGGCCGGGCGATCGGTTTCGGTGGAGAGCCTTGTCATCACCGCCATGATCGGCGCGGCCTCCTGGGTCACCGCGTCGAGGCAGGCGAGCCACAGCGCGGCCTTGTCGCCGAAATGGATCCGGATCAGCCCGGTGTCGACGTCAGCGGCTTTGGCGATGCTGCGCAGATCCGCGCGCGCAAAGCCGAGTTCGGCGAAGGCGCGAGTCGCGGCGGTGAGCAGGGCGGCGCGGCCGCTCGGCGCCCCGGAGGGGCGGCGGCCACGTGGGCGAGGGGGAGGGGTCGGAGCGGCTGTCATGGCTAATATCTACAGATGTAGATATAAACTCAAGCACGTGCAGAGTCAACCGCTCGGTCGGTGCGGTGATTAAGTACCGTTCAAAGCTTCGGAAGAGGCCCGGTCAGGCGCTTTCGATCTCTTCGCGCAGCATCTCCAGCTCGAGCCAGCGCTGCTCGGCGGCGTGCAGCTCGTCGTGCGCCTTGGCCATCGCGGCCGAGACCTTGTCGAACTTGGCGCGGTCCTTGGCATAGAGCTGCGGATCGTCGAGCTGCTTCTGCAAGCTCGCGATCTCGGCTTCCAGCTTGGCGATGGTCTTCGGCAGCGTCTCCAGCGCGTGCTTCTCGTTGAAGCTCAGCTTGCGCTTCGGCGCAGGCGCGGCGGCGGGCGAGGGCGCCGCCTTCGCGGCCGTCGGCTCGGCCGCGGCGGCCTTGGCCGGCTGCCGGGTCAGGTCGGCACCGCGCTGCGCCAGCATGTCGGAATAGCCGCCGGCATATTCGATCCATTTGCCGCCGCCGTCCGGCGCGATCACCGAGGTGACGACGCGGTCGAGGAAGTCGCGGTCGTGGCTGATCAGGATCACTGTGCCGTCGTAGTCGCCGAGCATCTCCTCGAGCACGTCGAGGGTTTCGAGGTCGAGGTCGTTGGTCGGCTCGTCGAGCACCAACAGGTTCGACGGTTTCGCCAGCGAGCGCGCCAGCATCAGCCGGCCGCGTTCGCCGCCGGACAGCGCCTCCAGCGGGGTGCGGGCCTGTTCCTGAGTGAACAGGAAGTCCTTCATGTAGCCGATCACGTGGCGCGGCTTGCCGCCGACCATCACCTGGTCGCCGCGGCCGCCGGTCAGCGCGTCGCTGAGCGTCGATTTCGGATCCAGGCTGTCGCGGCTCTGGTCGAGCGTAGCGACCTCCAGATTGGTGCCGAGCCGCACCGTGCCGCTGTCCGGGGCCAGCGCGCCGGTCAGCAGGCTGATCAGCGTGGTCTTGCCGGCGCCGTTCGGGCCGACGATGCCGACGCGGTCGCCGCGATTGATCCGGATCGAGAACGCATCGACGATCGGCCGGTCGCCCCAGGCCTTGTTGATCGACTTGGCTTCGATCACCAGCTTGCCGGACTTGTCGGCTTCCGCAGCGGCGAGCGAGGCGGCGCCAGTTGGGCCGCGATAGTCGCGGCGCTGGGCGCGCAATTCGTGCAGCCCGGCGAGCCGCTTGACGTTGCGCTTGCGGCGGCCGGAGACGCCGTAGCGCAGCCAATGCTCTTCCATCACGATCTTGCGGTCGAGCTTGTGCTGATCGCGTTCTTCTTCCGCCAGCACGTCGTCGCGCCAGCTTTCGAACTGCGAGAAGCCGCGGTCGATCTGGCGGATCACGCCCCGGTCGAGCCAGGCAGTGGCGCGCGACAGGTTGGTGAGGAAGCGGCGATCGTGGCTGATCATCACGATCGCGCATCTGCGCTGGGCGAGATCGTTTTCCAGCCATTCGATCGTGGTCAGGTCGAGATGGTTGGTCGGCTCGTCGAGCAGCAGGATATCGGGATCGGGTGCGAGAATTCGCGCCAGCGCCGCGCGCCGGGCTTCGCCGCCGGAGAGGTTGGCCGGGTTCTCGTCGCCGTGCAGGCCGAGCTGCTCGAGCAGATAGGCGGCCTGATAGTGATCGTCGCCCGGCGCGAGCCCGGCCTCGACATAAGCCAGCGTGGTGGCGAAGCCGTCGAAATCCGGCTCCTGCGGCAGATAGCGCACGGTGGCGCCGGGCTGCACGAAGCGGCTGCCGCGGTCGGGCTCGATCAGGCCGGCGACGATCTTCAAAAGCGTCGACTTGCCCGAGCCGTTGCGGCCGATCAGGCACAGCCGGTCGCCGGCGGAGACGGCGAGCTCGACGCCGTCGAACAGCGCGGCGCCGCCGAAGGTCAGCGCGATGTCTTTCAGTTGGATCAGCGGCGGCGCCATGGTCGGTCCATCAGGTCGGAGCGGCCCTGCGGCGCGCGATCCTGCGGATCGCGCTGTCGAGCGCCGAAAGAAAGGTGGAGCGGTCGCGCGGCGAAAACGCGCGCGGGCCGCCGGTGATCTCGCCGGTCGAGCGCAGATCGGTCATCAGATTGCGCACCGCCAGCGTCATGCCGATCGACTCCTCGGTGAACGGCTTGCCGTTCGGAGCGATCGCGGTGGCGCCCGCTTTGACGCAGCGGCTCGCCAGCGGAATGTCCGCGGTGATGACGATATCGCCCGGTTTGATCCGCTCCGCAATCCAGTCGTCGGCCGCATCCATGCCGGAACCGGCGGCGACGCGCTCGATCAGCGGATGCTGCGGCACCCGGATGAAGCCGCCGGCCACCACCGTCACCGGAAGATGGTGACGCTCCGCCACCTTGTACACCTCGTCCTTCACCGGACAGGCGTCGGCGTCGACATAGATGCGGGTGAGGGCGTCGGTCATCGGGCGGTGTGCGGTTCTCTGGGCGGCCTTGCGTTGCCGGCGCAGTGGCGTAGCATCGCCGGCAACGATCGCCAACAAGATCGGGCCAACCGGGAGACACCATGGCCGCATCGCTTGCGCCCTGGCGCGTCAGCGCCTTCAACACCGCCAAACAATCCGAAAACAAGATGCACGACGACACCGTGGCCCGCCGCTTCGGCTTCACCGGCGGCCTGGTGCCGGGGGTCGAGGTGATGGCCTATATGATGCATCTGCCGGTCGCCCGCTGGGGCCGGGACTTCCTCGAGCGCGGGCTGATCGAGGCGCGGTTCGTCAAGCCGGTGTACGACGGCGAGACCGCGACGGTGACGGGCGAGCAGCAGGGCGAAGCCATCACGCTCGCGGTCGAGAGCCGCGGCGAGCTCTGTGCCACCGGCAGCGCATCACTGCCGGCGCAGGCGCCAGCGGTCGATCTGTCCGTCTATCCGAAGACCGCCGCGGCGACGACCCGGCCGCCGGTCGGTGCGGAGTCGTTTCCCGAAGGCCACTGGTTCGGCACCGCACCGGTGAGCTGGGGCGGGGCGAAGCTCCGCGCGTATCTCGACGAGATCCGCGAGACCGACCCGATCTACCAAAGCGATGACTTGATCCATCCCGGCACGCTGCAGCGGATCATGAACCGCGTGCTGGTCGACAATGTCGTGCTCGGGCCGTGGATCCATGTCGGATCGAAGATGCAGTTGCTCGCCGCGGCGCGCGGCGACGACGTGCTCACCGCGCGGGCCAGGGTGGTCGCCAACTACGACAAGAAGGGCCACCGCTTCGCCGAATTCGACGCGCTGATCGTGGCGAATGGTGACCGGCCGGTGGCGCATTGTCACCACGTCGCGATCTTCGCCCCGCGGCAGCAGGCGGCCGCGTAGCAGACGTTATTCCGTCAGGCGGATGGCGGGCGACGTCATGCGACGTTCTGCCCCTCTCGCCTTGCAGGCGAGTGCGGCGAGAATGCTTGCCGACGATCACAGCAACCAGGAGGGCGGGGGCACATCCATTCATGCGCGGGAGCCGGCGATACGGCCGAACTGATAACAAATCAAAAAATCATCCGGAGGAAACATGACACTCGTTCAACGGGCGGCGGCGATGATGCTGGCCGCGCCGCTGCTGCTCGGCGTACCCGCCTTCGCGCAGCAACAGGCTCCGCTCAAGATCGGTCTGCTCGGCGACTTCCAGTCGGTGTATTCCGACATCGGAGGCCAGGGCAACGTCGAAGCCGCCAAGATGGCGATCGAGGAAATGGGCGGCACGATGTTCGGCAAGCCGATCGAGTTCATCTCGGCGGACGTGCAGAACAAGCCCGACATCGCCGCGTCGCTGGCGCGCAAATGGTACGAGAACGAAAACGTCGACATGATCGTCGACCTGCCGACCTCGGCCACCGCGCTTGCCGCGATGGAAATGTCGAAGAAGTTCGAGAAGATCATGATCGTCACCGACGCGGCGTCGTCGGACATCACCGGCAAATCGTGCTCGCCCTATACTGCGCACTGGACCTACGACACCTATTCGAACGCCCACACCGTCGGGTCGGCGATCGTCAAGAACGGCGGCGACACCTGGTTCTTCATCACCGCGGACTATCTGTTCGGCCATTCGATCGAACGCGACACCGGCGAGGTGGTGAAGGCGGCGGGCGGCAAGGTGCTCGGCAGCGCGCGGCATCCCCTGAACAACGCCGACTTCTCCTCGTTCCTGCTGCAGGCGCAGTCGTCGAAGGCCAAGATCATCGGCATGGCCAATGGCGGCGGCGACACCATCAACACCATCAAGCAGGCGGCGGAGTTCGGCATCGTCACCGGCGGCCAGAAGCTCGCCGGCATCGTGATGTTCATCTCCGACATCCATAGCCTGGGTCTGAAGATGGCCAACGGCCTGATCATCACCGAGGCGTATTATTGGGACCTCAATGACCGCACCCGCGAGTTCGGCAAGAAGTACTTCGAACGCATGAAGCGGATGCCGACGATGAACCAGGCTGCGACCTACAGCGCGACACTGCACTATTTGAAGGCGGTGAAGGCAGCGAACAGCAAGGATACCAAGACGGTGCTGGCGAAGATGCGCGAACTGCCGGTGCGCGACGCCTTCACCGACAACGGCTTCCTCCGCGAAGACGGCCGCATGGTGCACTCGATGTTCCTGTTCGAGGTCAAGAAGCCGGAAGAATCAAAGGCGCCGTGGGACTACTACAAAGTCCTCGCCGAAGTCCCCGGCGACCAGGCCTTCCGCCCGCTGAAAGACGGCGGCTGCCCGCTGGTGAAGGCGGAGTAGAGAGCAAAATCCTGACGACGAGGCAGCGTCCTCGCAGCACAACAGACGTGGTCGCCGGGCTCGACCCGGCGACCCATCTTCTTCGATAAGTGCTGTCAGTTGCGCGCTACGCGCGCGATGGATGCGCGGGCCTTCGCCGCGCCGGAGCGGCTACGGCCGCGCAGGCGGGTCGAGCCCGCGCATGACGCTTCGTAGCGAGGCTCGCCCGACAAAAATGCCGATGGCAGCGGCGGCGCCTACGCCGCCGTTTTCGCTTTCGCCTCATGGATCGCCCGCCAGACCTTCTCCGGCGTCAGCGGCATGTCGAGCGTCGTCACGCCGTAATCCTTCAGCGCATCGAGCGTGGCGTTGACGATGGTCGCAAGCGAGCCGGCGCAGCCGGCTTCGCCGCAGCCCTTGGTGCCGAGCGGATTGGTCTTGGCCGGCACCGGGTGGTCGCCGACCGTCATCAGCGGGATGTCCTCGGCGCGCGGCAACGCGTAGTCCTGCAGCGAGCCGGTGATCGGCTGGCCGTCGGCGTTGTACGAGATCTTCTCCATCAGCGCCTGGCCGATGCCTTGGGCGACGCCGCCATGGAGCTGACCGGCGACGATCATTGGATTGACCACGGTGCCGAAATCGTTGACCGCGGTGTAGCGCACCACGCGGGTGACGCCGGTGTCCGGATCGATCTCGACCTCGGCGACATGGCAGCCGTTGGGGAAGGCGGAGGGGACGCCTTCGGTGGTGTGATCGACGTCGAGCGAGGAGGGGACGCCGTCCGGCAGCTCGGCGCCGCGCAGCCGCTGCGCCAGGTCCATGATGCCGATGCTGCGGTCGGTGCCGGCGACGGTGAAGCGGCCGTCGGCAAATTCGATGTCGGCTTCGGCGGTTTCCAAGAGATGCGCGGCGGCGCTCTTGCCCTTGGCGATCACCTTCTGCGACGCCTCGACGATTGCCATGCCGCTGGCGGTGATCGAACGCGATCCGCCGGTGCCGTTGCCGGTGTGGACGATATCGCTGTCGCCCTGCTCGAGCCGGATGCGTTCGAACGGCACGCCGAGAAACGTGCTGAGCACCTGCGCGAACGGCGTCGCATGGCCTTGGCCGTAGTCGAGCGTGCCGGTGATCAGCCGCACCGTGCCGCCTTCTTCGAACACGATCTTGCCGAGTTCGGGGTTCGGCGGCGCCGTCACTTCGAGATACGAGCCGACCGCGATGCCGCGCAGCTTGCCGGCCTTGCGCGCGTCCTTCTTGCGCTTGGCGAAGCCGTCATAGTCGGACTGTTCCAGCGCCTGTCCGAACACGCCGGCGAAATCGCCGCTGTCATAGGTGACGCCGGAGCAGGCGGTGAACGGCATCTGCGTCGGCTTGATGAAGTTGCGCTTGCGCAAGGTGAGGCGGTCGATCCCCATCTCGTCGGCGGCGCGATCGATTAGCCGCTCCAGGAAGTAGTTGGCTTCGGGCCGGCCGGCGCCGCGATAGGCGCCCATCAGCGTGACGTTGGTGACCACGCACTTGATATCGACGCTGAGCAACGGCGTCCGGTACACGCTGCCGATGTTCTTGCCGGTGTTGAGCGACAGCGGCAGCGGCGCGACGCCGGTGATATAGGCGCCGAGATTGCCACTGCCGGACAGGCGGATCGCCAGGAAGCGTCCGCCGGCATCCAGCGCCAGTTCGGCGCGGATCTGCTGGCCGCGGCCCTGGCTGTCGGACAGAAAGCTGGTCGAACGCTCGTCGGTCCACTTCACCGGGCGACCGAGTGCCTTGGCGGCGTGCAGAATGCAGATGTACTCGGGGTAAGAGATGTTCTTCATCCCGAATGAGCCCCCGACCTGGCCGGTCAGCACCCGCACCTTGTCGGTCGGCACGCCGAGCAGTTTGGCCAGCGTATTGCGGTTGCCGGAGACGCCCTGGGTTGGCAGCTGGATGGTGTAGCGGCCGTTTTGCTGATCGTAGGAAGCGAGCCCGACCCGCGGCTCCATCGGCACGGCGGCAACGCGGGTGTTCTCGATATCCAGCGTGGTGACATGCGCGGCCGCGGCGAAGGCTGCGTTCACGGCCGCGGTGTCGCCGAAGTGATAGTCGAGCGCGACGTTGTTCTCGATGTGATCGTAGAGCTGCGGCGCGCCTGTCTGCATCGCGGCTTCTGCATCGGTGACGGCGGGGAGCGGGTCGATGTCGAGTTCGACCGCTTCGGCGGCATCGCGCGCCTGCGCCAGCGTCTTGGCGACCACAAACGCGACGGGCTCGCCGACGAAGCGCACCTTGTCGGTGGCCAGCGCGCCGTGATGGGTTTGCTTCAGCGGCGTGCCGTCGCGGCTCTTGAGCGGCAGGCCGGAACTGAACGGCGCGTAGCCGGCGACGGCGAGGTCGGCGCCGGTGTAGATCGCGCAAACGCCGGGCATTGCCTTGGCGGCCTCGGTGCCGATGCCGCGGATGATGCCGTGCGGATGCGGACTGCGCACCATCACGGCGTAAAACTGCCCCGGCAGATTGCAGTCGTCGGTGTAGCGGCCCTTGCCGCGCAGCAGCGTCTCGTCCTCCTTGCGCCGGACCGGCTGGCCCACGCCGAATTTGTGCAGCGCGAGGGAGGTGTCGAGCGACGCGTTGGCGGGGCGGTCCTGCATGAGGCTGAGTTCCGGCTTGAGAGGCGCGCGGGACGGGGAAAGGCCGCGTGGGGCGGCGTTTTTGCGCGGGGAATGTCAGTGCTGATAGTCCCAACGGATAGCGCAGCCGCCCACACGCCACAACGCACGAAACCGCATGCTTCGCCCGCAGGTGGGTTGCGCCGGGGCGGTGCGCTGCTAAACTTTCCGTGAATGATGATTTCGACGTCGGCCGTGCACGGCCGCGGAAAGACGAATTTGATGGACGACGAAACGCGGCTTCGCCCGGGCTCGCTGCCTGGCGAGGATCCGCACGCGATCGTTGAGATCGCCGAGGAGGAGCACGCCACCGCGTCCCACGGCGACGGCGTTTACGCCGCGCTCGACCTCGGCACCAATAACTGCCGGCTGCTGATCGCGCGGCCGGCGGGCGATGGATTTCGCGTGATCGACTCGTTCTCGCGGATCATCCGGCTCGGTGAGGGCGTTGCCACCACCGGCCGGATCAGCGAGGCGGCGATCGGGCGGGCGATTTCGGCGCTCGCGGTGTGCCGCGAGAAGATCGATGCACGCAAAGCCAAGCGGCAGCGGCTGATTGCAACCGAAGCCTGCCGCGCCGCCAGCAATGCCGACGAGTTTTGTGACAGGGTCGCGCACGCCACCGGCATCCGGCTCGAGATCATCGGCCGCGAAACCGAAGCGCGCCTCGCCGCGACCGGTTGCTCGCCCTTGCTCGATCCGAACGGCCGCGGTGCCATCCTGTTCGATATCGGCGGCGGCTCCAGCGAATTGGTGCGGATTGCCCGCGATCCGGATCGGCCCGACGTGCCGCCGCGAATTCAGGCCTGGATGTCGGTGCCGCTCGGCGTCGTCACGCTGGCCGAAGCGTTCGGTGGCAGGGTGGTGACGCCGGAGACCTACACGTCGATGGTCGCCGAGGTTGCCAAGCATGTGGCGCCGTTCGCCGCACAGCATGGCGGCGATCTCGACCGGATGCACCTGCTCGGTACCTCGGGCACGGTGACGACGCTGGCTGGTCTGTATCTCGACTTGATCCGCTACGACCGGCGGCGGGTCGATGGCATCTGGATGAGCGACGCCGAACTCAGCGCCACGGTCGAGAAGCTGCGCAGCATGAGTTATCACGACCGCGCCCATAACCATTGCATCGGTAATGAGCGGGCCGATCTGGTGCTGGCTGGCTGCGCCATCCTCGATGCGGTCCGCGCGGCGTTCCCGCTGCCGCGGCTGCGCGTCGCCGATCGCGGTCTGCGCGAGGGCATGCTGGTCGAAATGATGCGCGAAGACGGCGTGCTCGGGCCGGTGTAGTTCGCGCGAGGACGCAGCTGGCGGTTCAGACGGTGGTGAGCGCGCCGGCGATCAGCGACAGCGACACCAGCGCCAGCCATAGCGAAGCGATCCGCTGCGTCAGCCTCAGGCGGCCGTCGCCGCCGGCGCCGATCTGCGTCATGGTGCCGGCAAAGCCCCACAGCAGCGCCACCGCGAAGACCATCATGCAGAACATCATCAGCCTGGCGGCAAAGTCGGGTTCACTCGGCGTAGGCAGCAGCACCAGGGCGAAGATCAGCGCCTTGGGGTTCAGCAACGTCGTCAGATAGACCCGCCGCGCCGTGATGGCGCCGGTCGCGCCGGACGGATTCAGGTGCCACAGCCGCACCGCCAGCAGCATCACCCAGGCAGCCGCGGCGACCTTCACGATCACAGCTGCGGCCGGCAGCTCCGCCATCAGGTCGGCGCCGAGATAGGCGAGGGGCAGGATCGCCGTCAGGTAGCCGAGCAGTTCGGCCGGCAGCAGCCGCGCGACGCGGCCGAGCCCACCCTGCGCCCCGGCGACGCCGATCAGGGTGTTGGTCGGCCCCGGGGCAAGCAGCAGCGCCAGGACGACGGAGGCGAAAGCGGCTAACGACATGATCCCAGCCTGTTGGACCTCCGGGAGGTATTCTTTGCGGCCATCGATGTCTTGATCTTGATCATGCCGCAAGCCTCGAAACGCCGCGGCATCCTGGCACGCATCCGCGATGGCGGCAGGATGGCGCCGGTTCCGCACTGGTTTTTCCGGGCCCGTCTGGTAAGCAGCGGCCTTATCCCTCGATCATAAGCGAAGCCATGGCCAAGGACACCACCGGACGAATGCGCGTCACCGTCAAAAGCGGCGGGCGGATGAAGCTGTCGTCCAAGCTGTGGCTGGAGCGCCAGCTCAATGACCCTTACGTGGCGCAGGCCAAGCGCGACGGCTACCGCTCGCGTGCCGCCTACAAGCTGACCGAGATCGACGACAAGTTCCGGCTGCTCAAGCCCGGCATGGCGGTGGTCGACCTCGGCGCCGCACCCGGCGGTTGGAGCCAGGTTGCGGCCAAGAAGGTCGGGGCCGCCGACGGCCGCGGTAAGGTGGTGGCGATCGACCTGTTGGAGATGGGCGAGGTTCCCGGGGTCACCTTCGCGCAGCTTGATTTTCTCGATCCCTCGGCGCCGGACCGGCTGCGCGACATGCTTGGCGGCGGTGCCGATCTGGTGATGAGCGACATGGCCGCCAACACCACCGGCCATCGCAAGACCGACCAGCTTCGCATCGTCGGCCTGGTCGAGACCGCGGCGATGTTCGCGGCCGAAGTGTTGAAGCCGGGCGGGGCGTTTCTCGCCAAGGTGTTTCAGAGCGGCGCCGATGCAGCGCTGATGGCCGAGCTGAAGCGCGACTATGCCAGCGTGAAGCACGTCAAGCCGGCGGCGAGCCGCAAGGACTCGTCCGAGCGCTACCTGCTGGCGACCGGCTTTCGTGGCGGTGCGGCGCGTGACGCAACGGCTGGCGGCGAACTGGAGTGATGCCGCTCGCTTGGCGCCTTGCCGTGCGAGAGTGCAACTTAGTCGCGCTTTAAACGAGCGAATTCATCTGGTTAATTGTTGGTAAAGGTAGCTTTCTACAGAGCACTTCCTCGTAGTTCCCATAGGCTTAGCGGCATCCATCGGGCGAATCGGGGGGACCAATGGAGATTCCTACGCCGATGTGTAGAGCCTGCGGTGTCGATCGGGAGCTGATCGAGATCGAGCACGCCAACGCGTCGTTCGATGTGCCGCATTATCGCTGCCCGATCTGCAACGACGTGCTGCGCCTGGCCGTCCGCCAGGACGACGGCGCCCAGTCCGGTGGCGACCGTTTCGGCTGATCGACAGAACCTTACCTAGCCGAACCGCTGGTCGCGGGCGTCCTGGGTCTGTTCGGACGCGGCCTTGGTCGCGGCTTTGGCGCCGGCCTTCTTGCTCGAAATCTCGATCGCCTTGCGCCCCGAGATCTCATGGCCGGCATCGCTCGGCATCTGCCAGAAGAACAGCGCTGACAGCGCGGCCGGCACCGCCACCACGATGAAGGCGGGGGCGAAGTCGGCCGCGCCGAGCGTGGTGACGCCGCGCAGCGCCATCGTCGCTTCCACCGAGAATGCACCGACTGCAACACCTGCCGACAGCGCGAGCTGCTGGCCGACGCTGAGCAGGGTGGTGGCGCGGCTCATCTGGGCCTGCTCGACCTCGGCATAGGCGACGGTGTTGATCGAGGTGAACTGCAGCGATCGGAAGAAGCCGCCGACCACCAGGATAATCATGATCAGCAAGAGCGGCGTGCCCGGTGCGAACAGTGCACAGGCGGCGAGAAACACCGAACTGACCACGGCGTTCACCGTCATGATGTTACGGAACCCGAACGCGCGGATAATCCGCGCCGCCAGCGTCTTCATCCCGATCGCGCCGGCTGCGGAGGCGAAGGTGACGAGGCCGGATTGAAACGGCGACAGCCCGAAGCCGATCTGCATCAGCAGCGGCAGCAGGAACGGCAGTGCGCCGATGCCGAGCCGAAACAGGAAGCCGCCGATCAGGCTGGAGCGCAGCGTCGTCAGGCGCAGCAGCGAGAAATCCAGCACCGGCGCCGGCACTCTGCGGGCGTGGAACACGTACAGCGTCATCGCGATCGCCCCGACGCCGATCAGCCCGACCACCACGCTCCAGTGCAGCAGGCCAAGGCCGGCGACCGACAGGCCGAAGGCGATACCGGCGACGCCGATGCCGGCGAGGACCAGGCCCGTCAGATCGAACCGCTCTGGGCGTTCGCCCTGGATGGGATCGATGAAGCGCTGCGCCATCGCGATCCCGATCAGCCCGATCGGGATGTTGATCAGGAAGATCCAGTGCCAGGAGAAGTAGGTGGTGATGAAGCCGCCGAGCGGCGGCCCGATCACCGGCCCGATCAGCGCCGGTACCGTGACCCAGGCCATCGCCCCGACCAGCGCGCTTTTTTCGATCGAGCGCAGCAGCACCAACCGCCCAACAGGAGTCATCATCGCCCCCCCGATCCCCTGGATGATGCGGGCGATGACGAAGTGATGGATCGAGCTCGACAGCGCGCAGCCGATCGAGCCAACCATGAACACCGCGATTGCGATCGAGAACACCGTGCGCGCGCCGAACCGGTCCGCAGTCCAGCCCGACGCCGGAATGAACACCGCCAGCGACAACAGATACGAGGTGATCGCCAGCTTCAGCGTCAGCGGCGAGGTGCCGATGTCGGCGGCGATCGCCGGCAGCGAAGTCGCGATCACGGTGGCGTCCATGTTCTCCATGAACAGCGCGGCAGCCACGATCAGCGGAATAACTCGATCTTTGTTCATCGGAGATTTCGACCAGAGGAGGGCGCTCGGGCTGTAGCACCGTGTCGCGGCCCCGGCTATTGCGGACCTTGCGCGGTTACCTAAATCCTCCGTGACCGGCACAGCTTCCTCATGGCGGAAACGCCTTCGGATGTGCTTGCGGTGATGACGATGAGCGGCGCCTCGATCGGTTCCGCGACGGAGACTGGCCGATGATCTATCTGCTCGCTGCGTTCCTGCCGCCGCTCGGCTTGTTGTTCAACGGTCAGCCGCTGTCGGCGGTGTTCAACCTCGTGCTGCTGGTGCTCTGCATCGTCCTCGGGCTGATCTTCCACCCGCTGCTGGTGATTCCGTCGCTGCACGCGCTGATTGCCGTGCGGATGGAGCGCGAAAAGCGGATGCACCGCGAGGTCGTCGAGGCGATCCGCGAACATGGTCTGCCGCCGGCCTACCGGCGCTGAGCGCGCCATGGGCAAAGCGCCTCATGGGCAATGAGAATCGTCGCAAAATCAGCGGTTCCGTGCTAGTCTGCCACAATGACCGTCGCCCTTCGGATGTCTCCTGATTTTGCGGCCGAGCTGGAGCGGAAGTATTTCTGGTGGGAGGCGATCGGCGCTGCGCCGCGAACGGAGGCCCGCATCTTGGCTCAGGCGATGAGCTTCGCCAATTACGATGAGGTGCGGAGGCTGGAGACGGTGCTGGGTCCCGACGCGCTGGTGGAGGTGATGCTGGCGGCACGGCCGGGTTGGATCGATCCGCGGTCCTGGGAGTTCTGGCGGGGCCGCTTGCGACGGGCGACCGGCCGGTCGATCCCGGACATCCCGCCGCAGAGAAAGTTCGATGCCGGAGACGTTTGAGCCGTGCCTTGAGGTGCTGCCGGAAGCTCAGCAACAGATTTGGCCACTGCTCCGATTCAGCTCCAGCCTAAACTTCGTGCTGTACGGCGGGACTGCGGTCGCGTTGTATCTCGGCCATCGCGTTTCGGTCGATTTCGACTTCTTCAGTTCCGAGCCTCTCGACAAGCATCAGTTGGGCGCCGCCCTCGATGGACTTCCCAATTCCGACATCGTCCAGGAAGCCAAGGATACGCTGGTGGTCCGGGCGGCGATGCCTGCCGGTGTGGTCAAGTTATCATTTTTCGGCGGCTTCAACTTCGGCAGGCTCGCTCCGCCATTGCTGACCGCTGACCGAGTGATGCTCGTCGCGTCGCGCCAGGATTTGCTGGCAACCAAGCTGAAGGCGATCTTGGACCGGGCCGAAGCCAAGGATTATCGGGACATCGCGGCGTTACTGGCGTCGGGCGAGTCGTTACCCCGGTCGTTGGCGGGCTTTTCGAAGATGTTCGGCCGCGATCCCGCTCTGCCGTTGCGGGCGATAGGCTTCTTTGAGGACGGCGACCTCGCCACGGTACCTGAAGCGGATCGCCTGGTGCTCCGCTCGGCCCGCGATGCCGTCAGCGAAATCCCTGAAATTGCGTTGATTTCCGGCCCATTGGTGGCCGATTGAGGAATGCTTGGGGAGCGGGGCGGGGCTGTCAGCCTTGCCCCTTTGATTCGTCATATCCCCATGCTATCGACCACCGCCAACCCTACCGACGGGCTCGATTCGACGGTGCCGCACCCAGCGGCGCCGAACGTGCCTCCCGTCCCCGCAAAATCGAGCGCGGCCTTCGGTGCCGCTGAACGGAGTTGGCCATGGCGTCAGTGAGTGCATCCCCGCAATTTATCGAAGCCCTCACCTTCGACGACGTGCTGCTGAAGCCCGGCCTGTCGGACGTGCTCCCGTCCGAGGTCGACATCCGTTCGCGGATCACCCGTGCGATCCCGCTGAACATTCCGATCATCGCCTCGGCGATGGACACCGTCACCGAAGCGCGGATGGCAATCGCGATGGCGCAGGCCGGCGGCCTCGGCGTGATCCATCGTAACTTCGATCCCGAAGGGCAGGCTGCGCAGGTCCGTCAGGTCA
Source organism: Rhodopseudomonas sp. P1 (assembly GCF_039642825.1). NCBI lineage: Bacteria > Pseudomonadati > Pseudomonadota > Alphaproteobacteria > Hyphomicrobiales > Nitrobacteraceae > Rhodopseudomonas > Rhodopseudomonas sp. P1. The sequence continues at coordinate 2,447,730 of NZ_CP088006.1, forward strand.
AGAAGTTCGAATCCGGCATGGTGGTGAACCCGCTCACCATCAGCCCGGATGCCAAGCTGGCCGATGCGCTGGCGCTGATGAATCAGTACGGCTTCTCCGGCATTCCGGTGGTCACCGGCGCGCAGGGCCACGGCCCAGGCAAACTTGTCGGCATCCTCACCAATCGCGATGTGCGCTTCGCCACCGATCCGGCGCAGAAGGTCTCGGAGCTGATGACGCACGAGAACCTCGTCACCGTGCGCGAGGGCGTCAGCCAGGGTGAGGCCAAGAAGCTGCTGCATCAGCATCGCATCGAGAAGCTGCTGGTGGTCGATGATCAGTATCGCTGCGTCGGCCTGATCACCGTCAAGGATATGGAGAAGGCGGTCGCGCATCCTCTCGCCAGCAAGGATGCGCAGGGTCGCCTTCGCGTCGCCGCCGCAACCACGGTCGGCGAGGGTGGTTATGAGCGCACCGAACGGCTGATCGAAGCCGGCGTCGACGTCGTTGTCGTCGACACCGCGCACGGCCATTCGGCCCGCGTGCTCGACGCGGTCACCCGCATCAAGCGAATCTCCAACGAGGTCCAGGTGATCGCCGGCAATATCGCCACCCGCGACGGCGCCCAGGCGCTGATCGACTCCGGCGCCGACGCCGTCAAGGTCGGCATCGGCCCGGGTTCGATCTGCACCACCCGCATCGTTGCCGGCGTCGGCGTGCCGCAGCTCACCGCGATCATGGATGCGGTCCAAGCCTGCAAGAAGGCTGACGTGCCGGTGATCGCCGACGGCGGCATCAAGTACTCGGGCGACTTGGCCAAGGCGCTCGCTGCAGGCGCCGATATCGCCATGGTCGGCTCGCTGCTCGCCGGCACCGACGAGACTCCCGGCGAAGTGTTCCTGTGGCAGGGCCGCTCCTACAAGGCGTATCGCGGCATGGGCTCGGTCGGCGCGATGGCGCGCGGTTCGGCCGACCGTTACTTCCAGCAGGACATCAAGGACACGCTGAAGCTGGTGCCGGAAGGCATCGAGGGGCAGGTGCCGTACAAGGGCCCGGTCGGCAACGTCGTGCATCAGCTCGCCGGCGGCCTGCGCGCCGCAATGGGCTATGTCGGCGCCAAGGACCTCGGCGAATTCCACACCAAGGCCGAGTTCGTCCGCATCACCGGCGCGGGCCTGCGCGAAAGCCACGTCCACGACGTCACCATCACCCGCGAGAGCCCGAACTACCCGGGCGGGGTGTGAGGCGTCTGACGTAAGTAACAATTTCTCCACAGTCATTCCGGGGCGCGCGTGAAACGCGCGAACACGGAATCTGGAGACTGTTGCAGTCTCTGCGGTGCTCCGACCCGCGAGATTCCGGGTCCGCGCTTCGCGCGCCCCGGAATGACGAGCGACAGGCTACGTGCGCAGCCTGACGCAGTTGGCGAATGCGGTGGTGTCGCTTACAGTCGCGGCCCTGACGACAACGAACATCAAAAAGGAGACGAAATGTCCAAGGGTCAGCGTATCGTGCTCGCGTCGCGTCCGGTCGGCGAGCCGACGCCGCAGAATTTCCGCCTCGAAGAGTTCGACGTTCCGGCGCCCGGCGAGGGGCAGGTATTGCTCCGCACGATCTGGCTGTCGCTCGATCCTTATATGCGCGGCCGCATGAGTGATGGCCCGTCCTACGCGCAGCCGGTGCCGGTTGGCGGCGTGATGGAGGGCGGCACGGTTTGCGAAGTGATCGATAGCAAGAGCCCGGCCTTTGCCAAGGGTGACATCGTGCTGGCGCATTCGGGCTGGGCGACGCATGCGGTTGCCGACGCCAAGCCGCTGCGCAAGATCGATCCGTCGCTCGGCCCGATCTCCACCGCGGTCGGCGTGCTCGGCATGCCGGGGATGACCGCCTACACCGGGCTGCTCGACATCGGCCAGCCGAAGGAAGGCGAGACTGTCGTGGTCGCGGCGGCCTCGGGCGCGGTCGGCTCTGCCGTGGGCCAGATCGCCAAGGTGAAGGGCGCGCGCGCGATCGGCATCGCCGGCGGCAAAGACAAGTGCGACTACGTCAAGCAGGAGCTCGGATTCGACGACTGCCTCGATCACCGCGATCCCGATCTCGCCGCGAAGCTGAAGGCGGCGTGTCCGAACGGCATCGACGTGTACTTCGAGAACGTCGGCGGCGAAGTGTTCGAAGCGGTGTTTCCGCTATTCAACGCCTTCGCCCGCATGCCGGTGTGTGGACTGATCGCGCAGTACAATGCGTTCGAAACCCCGCCGACGCCGAAATGGGCGACCGCGCTGATGCGCCACGTGCTGACCAAGCGGCTCACCATCCGCGGCTTCATCGTCAGCGATTTTGCCGGCCGGCGTCAGGAGTTTCTGCGCGAGATGTCCGGCTGGGTGCGGGACGGCAAGGTCAAGTATCGCGAGCACGTCACCGATGGGCTGCAGAACGCACCGGAGGCGTTCATGGGCCTGCTCAAGGGCGCCAATTTCGGTAAGCAGCTGGTCCGCGTCGGGCCGGAGCGCGCCTGATCGCAAGCGCCGCAGCAGAGCCCCGGCGTGGCCGGGACTCTGCGTTGCGGTGGTTCGATTGTCATAGGCGGGGGCGGCAGCTATAGCGGGAGCCTGAAAGCGTCGGACCGATACCGCCCTTGAGCGTATCGTCCTGTTGTGACGCCGCTCGGCGCGTCGCGCGCCCTGACCCTGATTGAAAGCTCCGCATGACCCCCGCCGCACGGCTGTCCGCAGCCATTGACCTGATTGCCACCATCGACAGCCAGCGCATTCCCGCGGCCAAGGCGCTGAAGGAATGGGGCACTGCGCATCGCTACGCCGGCTCAGGTGACCGATCTGCGATCGCCGGGCTGGTGTGGGACGTGTTGCGCCGACGGGCGTCCAGCGCGTTCATCATGGATTCCGATACCGCCCGGGCGCGGGTGCTCGGCATGCTGAAGCTGGAGCGCGGCATGACGCCCGACTCGATCGCGGCGCTGTGCGACGGCAGCCGGTTCGCGCCGGAGCCGCTGAGCGATGCCGAACACGCCGCGTTGTCGACGCGGACGTTGGACGGCGCGCCGCCGCATATCGCCGGCGACTACCCGGAATGGCTCGACGGTGCGCTCGCCGAGATGTTCGGCGAGGCCCGCGTCGCCGAAGCGGCGGCGATGGCTAGCCGGGCGCCGCTCGACCTGCGCGTCAACACCCTGAAAGCCTCGCGCGACAAGGTGCTGGCCTCGCTGGCGCATCTGCGCGCCAAGCCGGCGCCGTGGTCGCCGTGGGGGCTGCGGATCGAGTTACCGGCCGACGCCCGCAATCCCGGGGTGCAGGCCGAGCCGGATTTCATCAAGGGCGCGGTCGAGGTCCAGGACGAGGGCTCGCAGCTCGCTGCGCTGTTTTCGGCGGCCAAGCCCGGCGAGCAGGTGATCGACCTCTGCGCCGGGGCCGGTGGCAAGACCCTGGCGCTGGCCGCGATGATGCAGGGCAAGGGCCGGCTGATCGCCACCGACGACGACAAGCGCCAGCTCGCCCCGATCCACGAGCGGCTGTCGCGCGCCGGCGTGCACAATGCCGAGGTGAGGGCGCCGAAGGGCGACGCCGATCCGCTGGCCGACATCAAGGGCAGCGCCGATCTGGTGCTGGTCGACGCGCCGTGCACCGGCACCGGCACCTGGCGCCGCAATCCGGACGCGAAATGGCGGATGCGCCCCGGCGCGCTGGAAATCCGCCTCAAGGACCAGGCCGAGGTGCTGGCGCGCGCCGCGCGGCTGGTGAAGCCGGGCGGGCGGATCGCCTATGTCACCTGCTCAGTGCTGGCGCCCGAAAATACCGGCCAGATCCAGGCCTTTACCGCCGCCCATCCGGAGTTCGCGGTGGTGCCGCCGGCCGAAGTCGCCGCCGCGCTGTGGGACAAGTCCGAGCTGTTCCTCGCCGCCGCCTGGACCTCGCCCGAAGGCCTGCTGATGACCCCACGACGCACCGGTACCGACGGGTTTTTCGTCAGCGTGCTGAAGCGCAAAGCCTGAACCGGGCAGGGCGCAGCGCTTTCGTTTCGAGTCCGCGACCGCCCAAGCGAGGCGCGCTCCCTCTCCCGCGCGCGGGAGAGGGCTGGGGTGAGGGCGACCCAAGCACTGAGGCTCGTCCTCGATAAGGCGTCCCCTCACCCAAAAGGCCCGCTGGCGCGTGACTTTCGACCTCTCCCCGCACGTGGGGAGAGGTCACGACGGCGCGAACGCGAGGTGAGGTAGCGCCTGCGCCCGGTCGCTGTCCCCATCGCCGTTTTTCCCCGTTGCGAGCGGCGCCGCGGTCGCGTATCTGCTGCCCATGACAGCCCCCAGCACATCCTCCGCTTCGTCCGTCGTCCCCTCTGGCGCCGACACCTCGCCGCACGTCGCTGCGATCCACGAGAAGATCCTGATCGTCGACTTCGGCTCGCAGGTCACCCAGCTGATCGCCCGCCGCGTCCGCGAGCAGGGCGTGTATTCCGAGATCGTGCCGTTCCAGAAGGCGGAGGCCGCCTTCGCCGAGATGAAGCCGAAAGCCGTGATCCTGTCCGGCGGCCCGGCCTCGGTGCTGGACGACAACGCCCCCAGCGCCCCGACGTCGATCCTCGAAGCCGGCGTGCCGGTGCTCGGCATTTGCTACGGCGAACAAACGCTGGCCAAGCAGCTCGGCGGCACCGTGGAGGGCGGCCACCACCGCGAATTCGGCCGCGCCCAGATCGAGATCACCGACGACTGCGCGCTGTTCGACGGCGTCTGGCAGAAGGGCGGCAAATACGACGTCTGGATGAGCCATGGCGACCGCGTCACCAAGCTGCCCGAGGGCTTTCGCGCGGTGGCGCAGGCGCCGGGTTCGCCGATCTCGGTGATCGCCGACGACACCCGCAAGTTCTACGCGATGCAGTTCCACCCCGAAGTGGTGCACACGCCCGACGGCGCCAAGCTGTTGCGCAACTTCGTCCGCAAGGTCGCTGGGCTGACCGGCGACTGGACGATGCGCGCCTTCCGCGAGGAAGCGATCGAGAAGATCCGCACCCAGGTCGGCAGCGGCAAGGTGATCTGCGGCCTGTCCGGCGGCGTCGATAGCGCGGTGGCGGCGGTGCTGATCCATGAGGCGATCGGCGATCAGCTCACTTGCGTGTTCGTCGACCATGGCCTCTTGCGCAAGGACGAAGGCAAGACCGTCGTCGACCTGTTCCGCCACCACTACAACATCCCGCTGGTGCACGTGGATGCGTCGGAGACCTTCCTCGGCGCGCTGAAGGGCGTCACCGATCCGGAGCAGAAGCGCAAGACCATCGGCAAACTGTTCATCGACGTGTTCGAGGCCGAAGCCAAGAAGGTCGGCGGCGCCGACTTCCTGGCGCAGGGCACGCTGTACCCGGACGTGATCGAAAGCGTGTCGTTCACCGGCGGCCCGTCGGTGACGATCAAGTCGCATCACAACGTCGGCGGCTTGCCTGCACGCATGAACATGAAGCTGGTCGAGCCGCTGCGCGAGCTATTCAAGGACGAAGTCCGCGCATTGGGGCGCGAGCTCGGGCTGCCCGACGTGTTCGTCGGCCGCCATCCGTTCCCGGGCCCGGGCCTTGCGATCCGCTGCCCTGGCGAGATCACCGAGGAGAAGCTCGACATCCTGCGCAATGCGGATGCGGTGTACATCGACCAGATCCGCAAGGCGGGCCTCTACGATGTCATCTGGCAGGCTTTTGCGGTGCTGCTACCTGTGAAGACCGTCGGCGTCATGGGCGACGGGCGGACGTATGAGTACGTGGTGGGGCTGCGGGCTGTGACTTCCACCGACGGTATGACGGCGGACTTCTACCCGTTCGAGATGAGCTTCTTGGGCGCGACTGCGACGCGGATCATCAACGAGGTGAAAGGCGTCAATCGCGTGGTGTATGACGTCACGTCGAAGCCGCCGGGGACGATTGAGTGGGAGTGAGGGGGCGATTTGAATCGATTGAAGGAGCCCACTTAGACGCTCAACTTTCGATACCCCGTGCCAGTTACATATCCCTGCTGAATACACCACTTACGTGTTAGTCCTGCACCGGTGCCATTTGAGTAGGCTTTAGCCCCGGGCCGAAACCGCAAAAACGAAGGCCAAGCGGAGGGTTTGGGGTGGTTGGTCTTCACATGGACTAGGATCTCCTCTTCATCTTTAAGGTCCTGAATTTCTTTCACTACGTAGTGGCTTCCCCATTCCGTTCTTTCTTTAAGGGTTGCATGAACGATTTCGTGTCTCTGCTTCGGTCGAAGGTCCTTAATTGACGCGACTTGTTCGATCAGCTTATTTCGAATCTCCCAGTCTCGATAATACAAGTTGGCCGCGCAGTTTAAGATTTGGTGCTGATTAATTGCGGTGATATCTGAAACCCGGGTGGTGTCGACTATCCCGTTACTATGCTGCAGTTCATAGACGGCTGCATCGTATGCGATTGTACAAAGGTGGGGGGTGATGGGCATAAGAAATATTGCACCGGCTGTGATCGCCCCGAAATTTTTCCGGTGCAGTCTATGTCCCCTCTGGAGGTGGAGACGGTTGGTGAGAATAGCTGGGTCGTCGGACGTGATAAAGGGTTGAATAGAGCGATTAACTACCAGGCAAACCTTCAAATCGTCGACCATCGACATGGTATCGGCGAAATGCAGCATTGCAATCTGTACGGAGGATTTAATTTCCTCTTTAACGGAAGGGGTCGGAATATCGGCTCCCGGCACGTCGAGCAACGCGCGTGTCATTTCAGCGCCCTTGCGCGCAGCCGCTTCAGTTCTAAGATGCTGTAGATAGGCGAAACGTAGCAGGATTATTCGGGTTTCAGGATTGATTGCCGGAGTTGTTCTAATAAGATTCTTTGTGACTGCGGCGTAGCTTGTTTCGACAGAGTTGATTGCCTTCTCAAGTTTTTCGTCATTGCCATAGAAATAATCTCCCGAGCATTGGTTCTTAACAGGGGCATTTCTGATAGCTTTCATGCGATCGATGTTTAGAAGATTGATCGCATTGCCTTCTGAGCCCAAGGTGAAAGGCTTAAGAAGAATGCGAGGAACATAGTGTTGATTTTTATTGTCAGCCATAGAGCCGCTCGATTCATCAGGAAATGAAATGAGTAATAGCTGAGTCTGTTTTTTTTAATCCATGTGATGTCAGATCCTAGGAACGTCGGCGCCGAGCACCGACAGATAGATGATGCGCGTGACGCCGGCGTCGCGGGCGAGGGTGAGAGTGATCAGCCCCTGGGGGCCTCGCAGATGGCGGGCGCTGAGCAGGAACAGCGCGCCCACCGGCGGGCCGCGGGCCGGCACGCCCCGCACCGACATGGCTCTCCCTCCATGCCCCGCCCTTCATTTCCCCGGCGACTATGTTATGCGAAGCGCCTTGCGAGGCGATGGACTGATGCGGAGCGTTTTGAAGGGGGCGATTGGCGGGGCGGTTGCGGTGGTGGTCGCGCTCGCGAGCCAGAGTGCCGAGGCGGGCGGCTGGGATACCGTGCACAGGTTAGTGCATCGGACCGGCAATTGCGGGCCGGCAAGGAGGTTCTCGCCTCGATGTACTCGATCGGCACGCGGACCAGCAGCGGGGAACCGATGCGGCACGACAGCCTCACGGCAGCGTCGCACGACTATCCGCTGCAGACCACTGTCACGGTCACCAATCCGGTGAACGGCCGCACCTGCCAGATCAGCATCAACGATCGCGGACCGTATGGAAAGTCGCGCGAGACGGGCGTCAAGATCGACTTCGCGCCCGGGGCGGCGAAGTGCCTGGGCATGCGGGGCACGCAGTACATCTGTCTGCCGGCTGACGACGCCATCGAACTGGCAGGTGTCCCGAAGATCCTCGACGGCGGCACGATCGACATCAACGGCACGAAAATCCGGTTGCAGGGTATCGACGCGCCGGACAGCGATCAGGTCTGTGTCGACGAAAAGGGGACGGGGTGGACGTGCGGCCTGGCGGCGCGCGACGAGCTGATCAAGCGCTTCGGCGACAAGCCGTGGACCTGCCAGGTGGCTGGCCGCGACAAGGTCGGCCGGTCGCTGGGGAGTTGTGCGGTCGGCACAGAAAGCGTCGCGGACTGGATCGTGCGGTCGGGGTGGGCGCTGGCGGTCGCCGGGTCTTTGCAGGCCTACGAGTCGTCGGAGGCGGCCGCCCGCGAGGCGCAGGCGGGCTTGTGGTCGGGCGAAGGGGGTTAATCGCGTAGTGTACGATATAATTTCGAAGCCTCCGGGGACAATCTAATGGGAATAGCGCCGAGATACTCACGAAGCGTTTGAAAAACGAATATTTCCGGCCTGTAGGCGTCCTCATCCTCGACATTCTGGAAGAAGAGCGCGTTCTTCGCAAGTTTGGATATTGATCCCAACGTCACGGTTGCTAGCTTGTCGCTTCTTCGTAATGCTTTGTTGAAGATGAGTGAGCGGCCAGCATCTGCAGTTGCGTAGATGAGATCGAAATTATTGGGAAGTATGAATTCTGAGTGTATCGGCATTGTTCTGCGGTTTAGTTCATCAATCCTGTTTAGCTCCGAGTCGACTACGAGGGCGTAGCGTTTACTCGGGTCGATAATTTCGTTTTGTAAAAGAAATTCGATGAATTTCCTCCAGGCGAATAGTTCCGGATTGCCCTTAACTTTGCCGAATGCCAGTCCAACGCAATCTTTGGGCTTGCTCTCACCTTCCGGATCGAGCGCGCAGACGGCGGCAACGTTCATCGTGACGTCAAAAGCGTCACGCCTGTTGGTGTCGATCGCCCACACTTGTTCATACAGCGCAAGCGCATCTTCAGCTCTTGCTGAAAAGTGAGACGGTCTTCGATATCTAATATGGTGAATTATCTTCGGTTTCTTCTCGCGTTGATAGAGCAGTAGTTGGCTTACTGGTCGAGAGACGTTCTCTCCGTTATTTGTTACCCAGAGCCTGAAACCCGGTTCTCCAGGTTTCCAATCGTGATGGATCTCATCGCCTTGCTCTAATTCGAAATTGATCAACAGTTTTTTGGGTTTCGGCTTGTCCATGCCATCGCACAGTGATTGGTTTGTTGGTCGGCATCAATTCGCAATTTTGATTGGAGTTGTGAATGATATGTATCAATAACTTCCGTTATGGAGGGTTTCGCGCCGTGGGCGATATTCGATCGGGGTCGACCGGTTGTTCGTACAGCTGCTAAGCACAATGGCGGCAGGACATCGTTTCACTCGGTTACTGCTGCTTCAGGGTTAGCCAGTGTCTGTGGGCCGGAAATTGGTTTGCCTCCCTGGTCTGTCCAGCCGGGCGGCAGGCCGATGCCGTCTCCGAGCAGGCCGACGACGCCGGGCAACCTTCCGAAAGCTTCGCAGGCTGGATATTTGGGTGCAGCGCCGAGGGCAGCCATCAGCGCGTTGGCCGACGGAGCTGAAGGGAGGCCACGGAACGGCGTCTTCCCGATCACGAGCATCTTGCTGAAATCGTCACCGAACGATGCCGCGAGACCATAGGCGTCGCCTTCCTCGGCCACCCGACCCGGATCGAGCGCTGTGGCGCCGCGGCCCCAGACCATCGCAGCCTTTTGGTTGCCGCGGTCGTCGGTCGCTTCGGCCTCGAGCGACAGGCTGCCGAGGCCGATCGGGATGCGCGGAATGGGGAAGGGGACGCCGGGAAGAAGCACTGTTTTGGCCACGAACGCGCCTTTGGAGAGGCCGACTGCCACGGTGTTGGTTGGTGTGACGTGGGTGATGACGGCTCGCACGGTGAGATCGGCCGGCTCCGCTGCGCTCACGACCCGAAAACGCTCACTCAAACCATAACAGAGTGTCCTGTCGGCGGCATTCGTGACGAGTCTGCGCTGTGTCGCCGTGAGCGGCCCGCGACCGTCGGGGTCCGGAAACGCCGTCGGAACAATCCGCACCGTCTTTGCTGCAAGTACGTCTTCCCGGCTCACCTTCAGGAGTGAGCGGGTCACGAGCCCGTCCGACGGCTTGAGATCGGCATAGCCGTGGAGCGATCCGGCACGGTTCAGGGGGGCGGTGGCGCATCCCGACATTAATCCCGACAGAACCACCGCCGTGCAACAGGTGAAGTCGGCCGAACGGCGAAGGGACGGCGCGGGAGGGGGCATAAGGATGGTTTCCGAGATGCGTGAATAATTGCACTCGGGTGTAATTTAAAAGTGCGGCCGTTTTGTGAAAACATTGCACTCAGGTGTAATTTTACTTCGAGCGCAATTGATGGGAAAAGGCGCTCATGAAAGAGCTGCAGACAAAACAGGACGTTTCCGAGAAGCCGGAAGGCCTTCGCGAGCGAAAGCGGCGCGAGACCTTGCAGCGCATTTCCGACGCCGCGCTCGAGCTGTTTCTCAACAAGGGCTTTGATGCGACGACGCTGGATGAGATCGCCGAGGCCGCCGGCATCTCCCGCAGAACCTTCTTCTACTATTTCGCGAGCAAGGACGACATTCTCACCGCATATCTTGGCCGACGCACGGACGAACTGAGGGCGGCTGTGCTCCAGAGCTCATCGGCTGGCGAGCCCATCGATGTGGTTTGCAACGCGTTGCTCAAGCTCGCGTCCAAGTTTGGCGATCGCAAAACGATTGCGACCGCGGGGCTGGTGTCAGGCAGCGAGTTCTTGGGTACTCGCGCTCAGAGCCGGTATCAGACATTCGAGCAAGGTGTTGCCGACGCGCTGTTCGAGATCTGGCCAAAGAAGGATCGCCGCGACGGCTTGCGGTTGGTCGCCATGGTCTCGATCGGCGCCCTGCGGCTTGGCGTCGATCGATGGCTCGAACACGGTGGCAAGCGTCCGCTCGCCAAGTACATCGAGGACGCCTTCAGGAATTTGAAGGCAGAGATCTAAGCTCTGGTCGGGATACCCGGACCGGAGCAAGCAGTGACGGCTATCTCCGCCCGCTCACCCCGTCCGCAGCATCGCCGCCGCGAAGTTCCGATACGTGTGCAGCGGCCTGCCCAGCAGCTTGGTGAGCCGCTAGACATCTCCGGCCTCCGGGATCGTGCCGTCGCTGACGTCGCGTTCGGCCATGAGGCGCATTTTGTAGGCAGTTCTTTCGGCCTGAAGCTCACCATGGTCTGCTCGAAGCCGCTCGGATCGTCGCCAAAAAAAGATCCACGAAGGATGCCCGAACCGTGATGCCCCGCCCGATCAACCGACAAAGGCGGATATGATCAGGGCGTTGACGATGTCGATGAAGAAGCCGCACACCAGCGGCACGACGATAAAGGCGCGGTGGGCGGCGCCGTATTGCTGGGTGACCGCTGTCATGTTGGCAATGGCGGTGGCCGTCGAGCCCAGCGCGATTCCGCCGAAGCCTGCCGAGATCACCACAGCCTCGTAGTCCTTCCCCATCAAGCGGAACACGATCGATATGGCGAAGATGACGGCCAGGATGATCTGCACGACAATGGCCGAGGCGACGAAGGTGAAGACGCCATTGAGCTGCCAGAGCTGAAGTCCCATGAGCGCCATGGTCAGGAACAGGCCGAGGGCGAGATCGGAGACGAGCGCCAGCCCGTCGTCCACGCCGGGCCAAAGTTTTTGGACGCGCGAACTCACGGCGATGGGCATGAGGTTGCGGATCAGGATTCCGGCCATCAGGCAGCTTACGAAGGCGGGTAGGTTCAGGCCTGTGCGTGTCAGCGCATCATGAATGCCGAGCCCGAGGATGATGGCGAGGTTCAAGGCCAGCACGGCCCAAAGGATACAGAAGTAGTCGAGTCTGGGCTGACGGCCGTCATTGGAAACGCCGATGGAGAGTTCAGGATCGTCGGTGGCGGCGACACTGTGACGCTTCATCAGGAAGGCGGCCACGGGGCCGCCGATCATGCAAGCTGCTATCAAGCCGACCGTGTTGGCCGCAACACCCAATTCCATTGCGTTGGGGATGCCGAGCCGCTCGGTGAATGTCGGTGCCCAGGCGAGCGTCGTCCCGATGCCGCCGGTCAGCGAGATCGAGCCCACCATCAGGCCTGCCTTGGCTTCCAGTCCGAACAGCGAAGCCATGCCCATGCCGGCGAAGTTCTGGATCAGCATCAGGACGACAGCGAGCGACAGCAGGATGACCAGGGGCCGGCCGCCGGCCAGAAGCATCTTGACCTCGGCCTTCAGCCCGATGCCCGCGAAAAACAACAGAAGCAGAAAGTCGCGCATCGCGAGATCGAAGGTGACCGGCCGATCGAGAAGCGCGTAGCTGAGCGCAACCACCGCTGTGCACAGGAACCCGCCGATGACCGGCTCGGGAATGGAGTATTTGCGCAGCAGCGGCGCGTTCAGTGTCGCGATCTTGCCGGTCAAAAGCAGGATGACGGCGATCGTGAACGTATAGAAGGCATCGATTTCCATAGGCTTTTCGAGTTCCAATAGGGGACCAGGCAGTGACAGCAGTTTTGCCATCACTGCGGACGGGGTTTTAATCGGGCTGCTCGCTCAACGCGCGCGATTGGCAGTCATCGGGAGGGGCGGACGCGGGACAACGCGATGTGCGTATGCCGGCGAAGGCGTGGTTTGGGCGGCGAGTCTGACCTCGGAAGAGGAGCGCTTGTCTGCCGTTCTACGAGATAGCGGATCGGCGGCTTGCCGGCCATCTTGCGAAACATCGTGACGAAACTGCTGGCGCTCTCGTAGCCGAGGTCGACAGCGACGGTCTGGACTGTCTCGCCGGCGCTCAGCCGCCGCAGCGCGAGGATGACGTGGAGCTGGCGGCGCCAGTGGCCGAAACTCATGCCGATCTCGTCCATCAACATGCGGCTGAGGCTGCGCTCGCTGAGCGCGACCCGACCGGCCCATTCCGCAACGGTCGCATGGTCCGCCGGCGATGACACCAGCAGCTCGGCGAGCTGCTTGAGCCGTGGATCGGAGGGGATCGGAAGGCAGAGCTGCTCGACCGGAGCTTTGGCGAGCTCATCGAGAATCACCGCAACGATGCGGCCGTCTGGGCCATCGATGTCGTAGCGCTCCGGCAACTCGCTCGCCCTGATCAGCAGATGCCTCAGCAGATCCGAAATCGCGATCGTGCAACATGTGACCGGCATGTCCGCGGCCGCATCCGGCGCGACGAAAAGGCAGATGCACTCCACCTCGCCGGAGCCGAAGGCCGCATGCGGCAGACCGCCGGGAATCCAGATCGCGCATTGCGGCGGCACGATCCAGACGCCGTCTTCGACCTCGCAGTTGATGACGCCTCTGGCGCAATACAGCAGCTGCGCCTTGTCGTGACGATGCCGCTTGGATTGCTCGATGCTCTCGAGGCTGCCGACACCATTCGCTGCGACGAGGTCGCGCGGGACCTCATCGACATACGATGACCAATCTCCTCGGAGAGTCCGATCCACGGGGCTCGCTGCGACAACCATTTGGCCGGTTTAAAACATGCAATGTCGTGGTTGCGCAATGACGCCAGCTGCACGTCGCTCTATCGTCGAGGCCAAGCTCTGGTTGACGCGGCTCGCCGCCGCTGACCGATCGTAGATGGATGGACCTGGGATGGACGACAGCAGACAACTCCGACTTCCGCTCGTTTGGCTGATCACGGCGGTCGGCGTGACGATCTACGGCATGATTCAGATTTTCACCTACATGGCGCATGCCGGTGCGCAAGAGGCAACGCCGCCGCTGAACTTCACCGCCGCGCAAGTGTGGACGATCGCGGCCTTCTACGGTGCTTGGGTGATCCCGGCTCTGCTGGCGCTGATCGAGCGACGCGCGGCCCATTGGGCGTCGCTGATCCTCGGCGGGATTCTCGTGGTGCTGACGACACTCGCGGGCGTGTTCGACGGCATCCGCGATGGCGGCCATCTCGTTGTCTTGGTGCTGTTGGCCGTCACGCTTCCCGGCGCAGTCGCGACCGCGCTGTCGTGGCTCCGGCTTCGGGCCGCCTGATCAGCACGACAGACCGATAAGGACGCCCGCCATGCCGATGGACAACTCGAATTTTCCGTTCGTCTGGATGAGCTATACAGACGGCCCCGGTCACGACCATGACGAGGACTTCGCAGCGTTTGAAGAGAATCTGAAGCGCGGCGAGCCGTTCGTGGTGCTGACCGATTCCGCTCCCAGCGAAGACCATGAGCATTCGCAGGCGGAACGAAAGCGGACGTCGCTGTGGATGAAGAAGCACAAGGCCGAGCTGCGGAAGCTCGTGCTGGCCATGATCATCGTCGAGCCGAGCGCTGCCAAGCGCCTCGCGTTCAAGGCGTTCGGCATCACGTTCCAGAAGTTCTGGGGCTACCCGCTGTTGCTCGCCGCGTCGCGCGACGAGGCGATGGCGATCGGGTGCAAACTGCTGGCGGATCGCGCCGGGCCGAGCGCTGCCTGACGAACACGCGACGGTGCGCTTTTTCTTCGGAGCTAGATCACGCGCGGTGCCGAAATCGGCGGCCGGATCGCGTCATCGCCTCTCAGGGAGATCCTGGTCGCTGCGTTGCGGCGTGACCATCATGATGTGAGTTCGTTGTCGTATCGCTTCGCCATCGCCCGCGTCATCTCGGCGATCGTCGCGCGGAGCTCTGCCGGCTCCAGCACTTCAGCCTCCGCTCCGAGCCGCAGCAATTCGGACGCCGCGTGCCAGGATGTTTTGCCGATCGGGATCTTGGCGATGCGCCAGCCGTCGGCGTCGGCGATGGCATCGAGCTTGGTGCGCGATCGGACATAGGGCTGGCTCAGCGCGTCGAGCAGCGTCACGCCGAACGGTGACAATCGGACGACCGCGACGTTGGGATGCAGCTCGGCTTCCATCCTCAGCGTCGCGCTTTGCCAGTAGGCGGCGAGATCGAAATCGGCCGGACGCGTGAAGCGGTCGTCGAGCGGCGTGCAGTCGAGTACGCGCGCGATCCGGTAGGTCCGGACGTTGCCGTCGACCTGTCCGGCGAGATACCAGCTGCCGCCCTTCAGCACGAGGCCGAGCGGGGCGACGCGGCGGCGCTTCTGGCCGCGCCAGCTCTCGTAGCGGATCTTGATCAGGGTGCCGCGCAGCACCGCGGCGGCGACGGCGCGTAAGTGCTTCGGCTGTTCGGCCTCGCCGAACCAGCCCGGCGCATCGAGATGAAAGCGCTCCTGCATCCGTCCGGCGTCTTCGCGCAGATTGACCGGCAGCGCGACCATCAGCTTGTTCTGCGCGGCGATCATCGCCGCATCGAGACCGAGCGCGGCGGCGGGGCCGGGCAGGCCGGCGAGGAACAGCGCGCCGGCTTCGCTCTGCGAGAGCCCGTTCAGCCGCACGCGATAGCCGTCGAGCAGCCGATAGCCGCCGTCGGCGCCGCGGTCGGCATAGACCGGCACACCGGACGCAGAGAGCGCGTCGATGTCGCGATAGATCGTGCGCACCGACACCTCGCAGGCCTCGGCCAGCTCCGGCGCGGTGACGCGGCCCTTGGCCTGCAGGGTGGTGAGGATCGACAGCATTCGGCTCGCGCGCATGGTTCATTCAACCATACCTGACAGAAGATGTCAGGTATGGGGCTGTAAGCAGGTGTCATCGCCGTCCAGCCGAGGAAGCCCCCGATGACCAGCCCGAACCGCGTCACCCTGTTCTATTCCCCGCAAACCCGCGCCACCGGCATGCGCGTGCTGCTCGAGGAAATGCGAGCGCCGTACGATCTTCACGTCCTCAACATGAAGGCCGGCGAGCAGCGCCAGCCGGCGTATCTCGCGATCAATCCGCTCGGCAAGGTGCCGGCCATTCGCCACGGTGATGCGCTGGTGACCGAGCAGGTCGCGATCACCATCTACCTGGCCGATTTGTTTTCGCCGGGCGGCCTCGCGCCCGCGCTGAATGATCCGCTGCGCGGCCCTTACTTGCGCTGGATCGCTTACTACGGTTCGTCGTTCGAGCCGGCGGTGGTCGACAGGTTCATGCAGCGCGAGCCCGGGCCGGCGGAGATGTCGCCCTATGCCGACTACGATACGATGCTCGGCGCGCTCGAAGCGCAGCTTGCGACCGGACCTTATCTGCTCGGCGACCGCTTCACCGCCGCGGACGTGCTGTGGGGGATCGCACTCAACTGGACTGTGAATTTCGGCCTGGTGCCGAAGACGGACGTGTTCGTGCGCTTCGCCGAACGGATCGCCGCGCGACCGGCATTCCAGCGGGTCGAACAGGCCGATGCCGAGATGGCGGCGGAGCATGCCGCCGCGGTCGGTGGCTGAACGGGCGCGGATCGCTTGCGCTGTCGGGCTGTTGAATGACGAGTGCTGGCGACCGTCGTGAGGCGGCAAGATCGTCGTGCAGGCGGCAAGACTTGCCGACATCAGACGGGGCGGCGCCGCTGACGTGGTGCCGCAATGCGCTGCGGTTGTTTGCAAAAACATCCGCGGCCAGGGTGGCACGTGCGTTGCTTTTGAATGTACTCGACCAAACACGTTTGAAGGCGCGTGATGAACATTTCTGGAATCGGATCGTATGCGGCCTCGCTGGTGGCGGCGTCGCGCAGCAGCGCAGGTGCATCGGCGGCGTCCGCCTCTGCGGACAGTGCGGCGGCGACCGAGCCGGGCAGCGGCGGGGTGCAGAAGACCGACTTCACCCAGATGACCCATCAACAGCTGTTCGACTGGATCAACAGCAAGATCGCCAGCGGCGAGATGAGTTTCGACGAGAGCTCGACCTTCATCAGCATGACGGTGAGCATTCCGGTCGACGGCTCCTCCTTGGCGCCGGACAATACCCAGAAAGTCGATTTCATGCAGTCGGTGCGCAGCGGGATGGAGCGGGCGTTGCAGACTAACGACACCGACCTGTTCGCCCGCCTGCAATCCGCGCTGCAAACCATGCAGCGGTTTCAGGGCGAAGTCCGCGGCGTGGACATCACGGTGTGAGAGGTCATTCTTTCGGCATGCGCTGCTGATAAGGGACTGCCCGGATAGATCGAGCACGCGGAAGATGATGCATCCACGCAAATCCGACTTTCCCGTCTCTGGCGTGCGCCGCTATCTCGAGCCGGGGCCGATCGTGCTGGTGAGCTCGCATTGGCGCGGCGCGGACAACGTCATGACGCTCGGCTGGCACGTCGTACTGGATTTCACCCCGTCGCTGATCGGTCTGATGATCTCGAGCGGCAACCACTCGTTCGAGATGATCCGCGGCTCCGGCGAATGCGTCGTCAATCTGCCGACCACGGCGCTGACCGATATCGTGGTCGGGATCGGCAACACCTCGGGCGCCGAGATCGACAAGTTCGCGCATTTCGGGCTGACTGCGGAGAAGGCGACGGCGGTCGCCGCCCCGCTGATCGGCGAATGCCACGCCGCGTTCGAATGTCGGCTGCACGACGACGCCCTGGTCGACAAGTACAACTTCTTCATCTTCGAAGTCGTCAAAGCCCACGTCGCCGCCCGGCCGAAACATCCGCAAACGCTGCACTACACCGGCGACGGCGTCTTCATGGTCGCCGGCAAGACCATCAGCCGCAAATCACTGTTCCGGCCGGGGATGTTGTGAGTGCGGGCGGCGCCAGTCAGGGCGCCGAAACGTTTGTGAGACCTGCTGCCTTAGCGGCGCGGATTAAGCGTTGATCGAACGTGACGAAGCCATCGCAGGCTTCCGCGCAGCCGAGATGCAGGGCATCGGCGAAATCCATGCCGGCCTCGACGCGGTCGAGGGAGGCGGCGACCAGCGCTGGGTCCTCAAGCGTGACGCTGGGCAATCCGGCGAAGCTGCGGAGCGCGTGACATACCGCGGAGCCATCGAACCCGTAGGCGCTGCGCAGCACCCATTCTGTCTCGAGCATCACGGTCGTGGGGACGAAGACGTCCTCGCCATCGATGGTGGCGCGGGCTCGGGCGGATTGCATGGGATGATCACCGGTCAGATACCGGACGATCAGATTGGTATCAATCGCGCGCATGACGACGCCGTGCTTCCGCGGCAACCGCGGCGGCCATGTCGTCCAGCGACTTCGGTGGCCCGTCGAAGCGTAGCGAGGCGTAAACCTGGTCCGGCCGGGTCGAAGCGAACAGCGGAGCAGGGCGCAGCAGCACGCCGTCAGGCGTCTCTTCGACGGTCAGTCGGGTGCCGGCCGGCCACTGCCGGCGCTGCCGGATCGCCTTGGGCAGGATCACTTGCCCCTTGGTCGAGACTATCGTCGTCAGCTTGTCGGCCGGTACTGCCATTGGTCGTGCCCTGTAAGACGAACGTAAGATAGGGCGGGCTTCGCCGGTCGACAAGCCAGAGCGATGCCGGAGGGTGGCCGTAGCCGCTCCCCAGGGGGCGGTAGTCACTCAACCCAGGTGATGCACCTGTTGCAGGCCGTACACCGGGGTGGGGAGGCCTTCCATCCTCGCCTTGAGCTGCAGCGCCAGGAACTGCGAGTAGTGGCGCGACTGGTGCAGATTGCCGCCGTGGAACCACAAGCCTTCTTGTTGGGTCGGCTTCCACATGTTGCGCTGCTCGCCTTCCCACGGGCCGGGGTCTTTGCGGGTGTTGGAGCCGAGGCCCCAGACCTTGCCGACCTTGTCGGCGACCTCTTTCGAGATCAGGTCGGCGGCCCAGCCGTTCATCGAGCCATAGCCGGTGGCATAGACGACGAGGTCGGCCGGCAGCTCGGTGCCGTCGCTGAGGATCACGGAATGTTCGGTCAGACGCTGAACGTCGACGCCGCTCTTCAGCTTGATCCGGCCATCGGCCACCAGTTCGGAGGCGCCGACGTCGATGTAGTAGCCCGAGCCGCGGCGCAGATACTTCATGAACAGGCCGGAATCGTCGTCGCCGTAGTCGAGCATGAAGCCGGCCGCTTCCAGGCGCTTGTAGAATTCGGCGTCGCGCTCCCGGATCGCGTTGTAAATCGGGATCTGGAATTCGTGCAGGATCTTGTAGGGCAGCGAGGCGAAGATCAGGTCGGCCTTGGCGGTGGTGATGCCGTTCTGCACCGCCTGCTCGGAGTAGAGCCCGGCGAGCCCGAGCTCCATCAGCGAGTTCGACTTGACGATGTGGGTCGATGACCTCTGCACCATGGTGACGTCGGCGCCGGCTTCCCATAGCGCCGCGCAGATATCGTGCGACGAATTGTTCGAGCCGATCACCACCGCTTTCTTGCCCTTCCAAGCATCCGGCCCGGGATGCTGCGAGGAGTGATGCTGATCGCCCTTGAACACGTCCATGCCTTCGAATTTCGGCATGTTCGGCTTGGCCGACATGCCGGTCGCGAGCACCAGCTGCTTCGGCTTCAGCGTGATCTCCTGGCCGTCGCGCTCGACCACCACGGTCCATTCCTTGGCGACGTCATCGTAGGAGGCGCGCTTGCAGACGGTGGAGCCCCAGTAATTCAGCTCCATCACCTTGGTGTACATCTCCAGCCAGTCTCCGATCTTGTCTTTCGGCGCAAACACCGGCCAGTTCGGCGGGAACGGCAGATAGGGCAGGTGGTCGTACCACACCGGGTCGTGCAGGCAGAGCGACTTGTAGCGCTTGCGCCAGCTGTCGCCTGGGCGCTCGTTCTTCTCGATGATGATGGTCGGCACGCCGAGCTGGCGCAGCCGCGCGCCGAGCGCGATGCCGCCCTGGCCGCCGCCGACGACCACGCAATAAGGCTGGCGGGTGATGCCGAGTTCGGCGGCTTCGGCGTCGCGTTCTTCCTTCCAGGTCTTGCGGCTGGGATCGGCGCCGTGCTTGACGCCCATCGGGCGCTGAAAGCCTTGCGGCTCTTCGAAGCCCTTCAGTTCGGCCATGGTGGTGAGCAGCGTCCAGATCCGGCCGTCCTTGATGCGGAGATGGCCGACGCCGCGGGCGAGCGCGGTGTCGAACTGGATGAAGCACTCGACGATGCCGTCGGTCTCGGCGGCGTCCTCGCCGTCGGCGATCCGCCAATGCGACGGCTTGGTATCGGTGAGCCGCGCGGTCAGCATGTCGCGGACCTGATCCTTGCCTTCCATCGTCTTGATGTTCCAGGTGAAGGCGATCAGGTCGCGCCAGTAGCAGTCGGTCTGAAACAGATCGACCGCGCGGTCGATGTCGCCGGCGCTCAGCGCGTCGTCGAGTTGTCCGAGGAGCGTGGTGACTTTGCCGTTCGGTGCGGTGTCGAGCATGCTGGTCCTCCCATGGGCTGTTGTTTTGACAGCATTGTTGCGTCGCGATGCGGCGTCGTTTTTTCGCGATGATACCATCGCGTGCATCCGAGGGGAGAGCGAAGCGAGCCAGCTAGTGAAGTTGTGATCAGTCGGTTGCTGCGATGCACGCAGTGGCGACAGCGTTTGCAATGGCCGCGTGTGCGGCTCTATTCGGTCTTGACGTCGAGCTTGGACGCGCCGGTGTAGTTGTAGACGTCGTGCAGCAATGTGAGGATTTCGGCGGCGATCGCGGCATCCGTCAGGGTCAGCGGATAGCTCTTGCTGTAGTTCGGCGCGCGGCCGGGCTCCTTGTAGCCGGCGGCCGTCAGGCGGGCGATGCGATCCGGATTCAGGACGGCGCTCAACGCCGCCCAGCTTTCGGCCGACGCGGCCTCGCAATACAGCGCCACCGGCGGCGTTTCCGGCATGCACTGGATGTAGCCGATGCCGCTGTCGAACACCGCATAGACCCGATGTGCCGCGTTCACCCGCAGTCGCTGAATCTCTGCTGTGACCGACGGACCGTACAGCTTGATCAGCGCTTCCGCAGTTTCGGCGGTCTGCGGCTGCGGGTTCGCCGCATAGGAGCAAGTGAGTAGCGCCGTCGAACGCATCGACGGTGCGCCGCTGACCATGCCGGCGAGATTCTGGGACGGCCCGTTCCGCGGCGGGCAGGGGATGTCGATCACCCAGTCGGTTTTCAGTTCGAGGTCTTGAAGGTTGATGTCGTAGGCATCAGTCAGCGTGCGTAAGATGTCCGCAGAGATCTGGCCGGTCGGCGCGTCGGCCGGAAATACTTTCGCGTAGTTGCCGAAAGCCGGATCTATGGTCCAGCCGAGCGCCGCAAGCCGATTTTGCCGTTCGATCGTCAGGACGTGCTTCAACGTTGGTTGCAGCGTCGGGCCGGCAGCTTCGCAGCGCATCTCGCGGCTCGGCAGGCGGCGGCACTGGATGTATTTGTTGCCGTCCCAGATCGTCGCGTAGCCGACCTTTTTGGCCCGGACGATGCTGGTGATGTTCTGCAGCGCGGCGTCGATCCGATCGACCGCAGCCTCTTCGGCGTGCCCCGGCGCTGCCGTCACGCCCAAGGTCATCAGCAGGGTGATCGCGGCTGCAAATCGAGCCGTCTGCTGCCTCATGATTTCCTCCGCTCACTCCGGCCGGCACAGCGGCTCTGCCCGTTTGGGAACATAGAGTGAACGAAGGAGTTATAGAGTCAACCTTAGGTTGATACCGAAAGTGATTGCGCTCACCCCCAGCTACGCAGCCGCCGGAGCTGCGGCGTCTTCTTGTGCTGATGGTCGGCCATCCGGCCGAGCAGCGTATCGAGCTCGGTGATCCCCTTGAACAGATACGGGCCCTTGTTCAGCATCACGCATTCGGCGCGTGCCGCCATCGCGGCGTCGGTCATTTCGCCCCGCGACGGCGTGCCTTTCTTCACCAGATGTTCGAGCACCTGGGTGGCCCAGATCACCGGGACATGGGCGGCTTCGCCGATCCACAGGATCTCTTCCTGCATTTCGGCGAGCCGGGCGAAGCCGATCTCGACCGCCAGATCGCCGCGCGCGATCATCACCGCGGTCGGCTGGCGGCCGGCGGCCTGGACCAGAATGTCCGGCAGGTGCGCGACCGCATCTGGCGTCTCGATCTTCAGCACCAGCGACAGCTTGTGCCAGTCGTCGGGCCGGCGTTCGGCGAGCGCAGCCTGCAGCATCTTCACGTCGCCGACCGACTGCACGAACGAGAACTCGACGCCGTCGGCATGGGCGGCGACGAAATCGAGGTCGGCGCGGTCCTTGGCGGTGAGCGCCGGGATGTCGAGCGGCGTATCCGGGAAGTTCAGGCCTTTCTCCGGCTTCAGCCGGAAGCCGGTGTCGGCGGTGGCGGTGACGCGGCCGACGAGACCCCACGCCGTCTTGCGCTCGATCCGGACGCACAGTTTGCCGTCGTCGACGAACACCCGGGCGCCGACGGCGGCGCGGGTCAGCGGATCGGGCAAGGTGCATTCCACCGCGAAATGCTCGTCGTCGAGATCAATCCGCTCGAATTCGCCCTGCGCCACGATCGCCACCAGATCGCCGGTGACGATGCGGTCGCGGCCGTCGGGCGTGCGCGCGGCGCCGGTCCGGATCTTGGGGCCGGCAATATCCATCAGCACCTTCATCCGACGCCCGGTCGCCTCCTCTGCGACATGGAGGTGATTGATCATCCGCTGCCAGGCGGCGGCATCGTCGTGGGCGCAGTTGATCCGCACTGCCTCGACGCCGCGCTCGGCGAGCCGCAGCATGAAGGTCGGATCGTCGGCGGCTTCGGACGGGCAGGTGACCAGCAGGGCGGAGTGGCGGGCGCCCGACAGCGGTCCGAACAGCTCGGCGCTGCGGCTGGCGAGATCGTGCTCGCCGGCGAAGAACTGCTTCGACGACGGCCGCAGCATGTCCGGCTCGCCCGCCAGCGCCGCCAGGGTGGCGCGCACCGCGAGCAGCGTCGGCATCACCCGGCTTTCGAGCCGGCCGAGCGAGGACAGCCCCAGCGCCATCAGGGCGTGCTGCAGCGGGCGCAGATCGTGGTGACGCAGCGCCAGATAGTGGGCGAGGTTGGCGGCGCTGGGGCCGAAGCCGGGACGATGGATCTGATCCGCCCAGCCGGCCAGCCGCTCGCGGCTGCCTTCGTCGATCTCGGTGATCAGCGTGTCGAGCTTGTGCTTGAGGCGGAGGATTTCGGTCGACATCGCAGGCATCTCACGGGTTTGGGCGGCATAGAGAACCGCATTCCACCCGCTCTAGGAGCGCTGGATGAAACCGATGTGACAGGTGCCGTTCCGCAGCCTCAGACTTTCTTCCCAGCTTCTTTCGCGAGTTCATGCACAGCGCGGCCATCGCGCTTGACGGCTGATGGGTGGGCGGCCTGAATGCGAGTCGATTGCTTTCAATCTTGCGGAGCCTGCGCGTGCCCACCATCCTCTATGGCATCAAGAACTGCGACACGATGAAGAAGGCGCGGACCTGGCTCGATGGCCACAGCGTCAGCTACACGTTCCACGACTACAAGACCGCGGGCATCGACCGGGAGCATCTCGAGCGCTGGGCGAAGCAGGCCGGCTGGGAGACGCTGCTCAATCGCGCCGGCACCACCTTCCGCAAGCTGCCCGAGGCGGACAAAGAGGGGCTGACCGAAGCTAAGGCGATCGCGCTAATGCTGGCGCAGCCGTCGATGATCAAGCGTCCGGTGCTGGAGCACGGCCGTAAGCTGCTGGTCGGCTTCCGCCCGGAAGCCTATGCCGAGGTGTTCGATTAGGGCTTGAACCTGACCAGGGATATTGCATTCTTAATCGTATGACGAACAAACGGCACGCCGAGACGGGGCGATTCATTCGGTACGTACCTCCCGCACGGTCGCGCGAGGAAGCGACGAAGGTCACCCTGTTGCAGCCCAAGCAGCGACCGAGTTCCGCTTCCCTGAAGGACATCCGCAAGGCGGTGCGCGAAGTGCATGGCGCGAAAGCTAAGTAAGCAGTCCGCCGACTACGACGACAGCGTCTTCGTCAACTGCCCGTTCGATTCCCAATACAAGCCTCTCTTCAACGCGATCGTCTTCACCGTCATTCTGTGCGGATTTCGCGCAAGATGCGCCCTTGAGATCGATGACGGCAGCCAGCCGCGGATCGAGAAGATCTTCTCGATCATCGAGCGTTGCCGTTTCGGAATTCACGATCTTTCCCGAACCGAGCTCGACGACCACTCCCAACTACCGCGGTTCAACATGCCGCTCGAACTCGGCATGTTCCTAGGTGTGAAGCGGTGCGGCGGACGGGTGCAGCGGCAGAAGACGTGCCTGGTGCTCGACACCGAGCGCTATCGCTACCAGAAATTCATGTCCGACATTGCCGGCCAGGATATCCAGGCTCATGGCGGCGAGCAGAAACGCGCCATTGCGGCGGTCCGGAACTGGTTGCGGACGGCGTCCGGCCGGACTCTTCCCGGCGGCGCCGAGGTGTTTCGCAGGTATCAGTTGTTCGAAACGGCCCTGCCGCAGGTTTGTCGTCATGCCGAACTCGACCCTACGGAATTGACCTTCGCCGACTTCGTCAGCCTGGCAGTCGAATGGCTGAAGGTCGATCTGCCGGCCGCCGGCCCATAGCTCGCGGTAGTGGATGCCGTCTTTTTCGCTGCCCAGCTTTGCATCTTGCACAAGGCTCGCGAATAGCGGCATAGTCGGGCCAGAAAGACGGGCCGGGCGCCAACGGCGCTCCGAGCACCGGCTCCAAAAAAGAAGACATCGGACGTCTGCGCCGGCACCGCCTGCGTTCGATGGGGGGAAGTTGCTTGGCCGATGATATCATCCTCGAAACCAATGGATTGACGAAGGAATTCGCCGGCTTCTTTGCCGTGCGGGACGTCAACCTGCGGGTCCGCCGTGGTCACATTCATGCACTGATCGGTCCGAACGGGGCCGGGAAGACCACGTGCTTCAATCTGCTCACCAAGTTCCTGCGACCGTCCGCCGGGCAGATCCTGTACAATGGGCAGGACATCACCGCGATGGCGCCGGCCGACGTGGCGCGGCTCGGCTTGGTGCGCTCCTTCCAGATCTCGGCGGTGTTCCCGCATCTGACCGCGCTCGAGAACGTGCGGGTGGCGCTGCAGCGGCAGCACGGGTCGTCGTTCGATTTCTGGCGCTCCAAGAGCGTGCTCGACAAGTACAACCACCGGGCGCGGGAACTGCTCGATGACGTCGGGCTGAGCGAGTTCGCCGACACGCCCGCGGTCGAGATGGCTTACGGCCGCAAGCGTGCGCTGGAGATCGCCACCACGCTGGCGCTCGATCCGGAGATGATGCTGCTCGATGAGCCGATGGCCGGCATGGGGCACGAGGACATCGACAAGATCGCGGCGCTGATCAAGCGGATCTCGGCCAAGTACACGATCCTGATGGTCGAGCACAATTTGAGCGTTGTCGCCAATCTGTCGGACGTCATCACCGTCCTGACCCGCGGTCAGGTGCTGGCGGAAGGCAACTACACCGACCTGACCCAGGATCAGCGGGTCAAGGAAGCCTATCTCGGAGCGGGCCATGGTTGAGGCGACCACAATGGAACGGCCCGCAAAGTCGGCTGCCGGCGCAGCGATGCTGAGCGTGCGCGATCTGCAGGCGTGGTACGGCGAATCCCACATTCTGCACGGCATGAATTTCGACGTCCGCGAAGGCGAGGTGGTGACGCTGCTCGGCCGCAATGGCGCCGGCAAGACCACCACGCTGAAGGCGGTGATGGGGATCGTCGGCAAGCGCAGCGGCACCATCACGTTCGACGGCACCGACATCAGCCGGGCGTCGTCGGACAAGATCGCCCGCCGCGGCATCGCGTTCTGCCCCGAGGAGCGCGGCATCTTCGCCAGCCTCGACGTGCGCGAAAACCTGATGCTGCCGCCGCAGGTTCGCCCCGGCGGGCTGTCGCTCGATCAGATCTTCGAACTGTTCCCGAACCTGCGCGAGCGGCTGAAGAGCCAGGGCACCAAGCTCTCGGGCGGCGAACAGCAGATGCTGGCGATCGCCCGCATCCTGCGCACCGGGGCGCGGTTCCTGATGCTGGACGAGCCGACCGAAGGTCTGGCGCCGGTGATCATCCAGCAGATCGGCCACACCATCGCGCGGCTGAAGAAGCAGGGCTTCACCATTCTCTTGGTTGAGCAGAACTTCCGCTTCGCCGCCACGGTGGCCGATCGCTACTACGTGGTCGAGCACGGCAAGATCATCGACGGCTTCGCCAATTCCGAGCTCGAAGCCAACATGGACAAGCTTCACACCTATCTCGGCGTCTGACGGCGGGACCGGTGACCTCCACGAAAGACTGAGAGCAAGATGGATATCAACGTCCCCGCTCTGTTGGCGCAGCTTCTGGTCGGCCTGATCAACGGCTCGTTCTATGCGCTGCTCAGCCTCGGCCTTGCCGTGATCTTCGGCATGCTCAACATCATCAACTTCGCGCACGGCGCGTTGTATATGATGGGCGCTTTCTGCGCGTATTTCCTGCTCAACCTGCTCGGCCTGAACTATTGGTGGGCACTGATTTTGTCGCCGATCATCGTCGGCCTGTTCGGTATGGTGATGGAGCGCACGCTGCTGCAATGGCTGTCCGGGCTCGATCACCTGTACGGCCTGCTGCTGACCTTCGGCGTGGCGCTGATCATCCAGGGCGTGTTCCAGAACTATTTCGGCTCGTCCGGCCTGCCTTATGCGATCCCCGAACAGCTGCGCGGCGCGATCAATCTCGGCTTTATGTATCTGCCGGTGTATCGCGGCTGGGTGGTGGTGTTCTCGCTGGTGGTGTGCCTGCTTACCTGGTTCCTGATCGAGCGCACACGGCTCGGCGCGTACCTGCGCGCCGCCACGGAGAACCCGACACTGGTGCGGGCGTTCGGCATCAACGTGCCGCGGATGATCACGCTGACCTACGGACTCGGCGTCGGGCTGGCGGCGCTGGCCGGCGTGCTGTCGGCGCCGATCAACCAGGTCCGGCCGCTGATGGGCGCCGATCTGATCATCGTGGTGTTCGCGGTGGTGGTGATCGGCGGCATGGGCTCGATCATGGGCTCGATCATCACCGGCTTCACCCTCGGCGTGATCGAGGGCTTGACCAAGTATTTCTACCCCGAGGCCTCCAACACCGTGGTGTTCGTGCTGATGGTGCTGGTGTTGCTGGTGAAACCCTCGGGCCTGACTGGACGGGCAACCTGACATGACCACGATTACGCAGAATTCCGTCCCGACCACGACCCGCCGCCCGGTGCGCGACGAGATGATCGCGTTCGGCATCATGACCGCGCTGCTGGTGGTGGTGCCGTTCACCGGCGTCTATCCGTTCTTCGTGATGCAGGGACTGTGCTTCGCGCTGCTCGCCTGCGCCTTCAATCTGCTGATCGGCTATGGCGGCCTGCTGTCGTTCGGCCACGCGATGTTTCTCGGCACCGCCGGCTACGTCAGCGGCCATGCGCTGAAGGTGTGGGGACTGCCGCCGGAACTGGCGATCATCGCCGGCACCGGCGCCTCGTTCGCGCTGGCTGTGGTCACCGGGCTGATCGCGATCCGCCGCCAAGGCATCTATTTTGCGATGATCACGCTGGCGCTGTCGCAGCTGTTGTACTTCATCTATCTGCAGGCGCCGTTCACCCATGGCGAAGACGGCATCCAGGGCATTCCGCAGGGCAAGCTGTTCGGCTTCATCGACCTGTCCAACGCCACCACGCTGTATTTCGTGGTGCTGGCGGGCTTCCTGCTCGGCTTCCTGATCATCTACCGGGCGATCAACTCGCCGTTCGGCGAAGTACTGAAGGCGATCCGCGAGAACGAGCCGCGGGCGATCTCGCTCGGCTACAAGACCGACCAGTACAAGCTGCTGGCGTTCATCCTGTCGGGCACGCTGGCCGGCTTTGCCGGCGCGCTGAAAGTTTTCGTGGCGCAGAATGCCTCGCTGACCGACGTGCACTGGTCGATGTCCGGCGAAATCGTGCTGATGACGCTGGTCGGCGGCCTCGGGACGGTGTTTGGCCCGGTGGTCGGCGCCTTCGTGATCATCGCCATGCAGCAATACCTTGCGGGCTTCGGCCAATGGGTCACGGTGATCCAGGGCGTGATCTTCGTCGCCTGCGTGCTGACCTTCCGCCGCGGCATCGTCGGCGAGATCGGGCACCTGTTCAAACGCTCGCTATAACGGCGAGGCGAGGGCAGAGGGAAAGCAAGCGCCGCAAAGGGCGCTGGTCTTCTGGCTCGCGGGCCTCGTTAGACCGCTGTCAGAAACAAGAATCGCCGCGTGGCTGAGCCGCGCGGCGGTTTTCTGTTGGGGCGGCTCTAATTCCGCAGGCGTTACGCCTGCGGCGGCGTCTCGTGTCGCACCTTGTGCTCCAGCGGCAATTCGGCTTCGCCTTCGGCGTGATGCTCCCGCCGAGGATGCGCCGCCTTCTTGCGCGGCCGGGCCTGCTCGACAGCGTCGGTCATCAGTTTCTCGACGTCGCCGCTGGACTTGAACTGCGGTCCGATGGCCTCGGGACTGCCGATGCTTGCCGTCGCGGTGTCGCTTGCGATCGCCGCCTGGGGCGTCGGCTGCTCCACCGGGGCCGGACGCGTGCGCGCCAGCACGTTCGGCAGGACATCCGGCTCCAGCGCCTGCGGCGGTGCTTCAGCGACCGTCATGGCCGGCTCTGGGACCGGGATCGAGGCTGCCGGTTCGGCCACTGCGACGACGACAGGCTCTGCGGCAGCAGGCTCGTTTGTCGCGGGCTCGGGCGTCGCGAGCTCGACGGCGGCCGGCTCGCTGGGGACGGGCTCAGGGCGCGGAGCCTCGACCGGGCGCAGGGCTTCGACGCGCGGCGCCTCGGTCGGCACCGGTTCGCTGCGCAATGGTTCGGCGCGGGCGGCTGAGCCGGCATCGGCCAGCACCTGACGCACCAGTTCGCGGGTATTGTGGTCGTCGACCGGAATGCCGTCCGGCCAGCGCAGGCTGCGTTCGGCGGCCGGCTCCAGGGCAGCGCTCCGGGCCATCGCGCGGTCATCGACGGGGACCCGAACCCGCGCGGCCGGTTCGACCGCATAGGCCTCGCGCCGCGC
Source organism: Rhodopseudomonas sp. P1 (assembly GCF_039642825.1). Classification (NCBI taxonomy): domain Bacteria; kingdom Pseudomonadati; phylum Pseudomonadota; class Alphaproteobacteria; order Hyphomicrobiales; family Nitrobacteraceae; genus Rhodopseudomonas; species Rhodopseudomonas sp. P1. The sequence continues at coordinate 2,476,318 of NZ_CP088006.1, forward strand.
TGACCCGCGCCGCGGCATGATCAGATTGCGGACGTCGATGTCGCTGGCTTCGTAGTCCGGTTCGGCGAAGTCACGGCCGCCATAGTCGCGCACCGCATAGTCCCGTGCGACGAATTGCGGCTGGGCACGCCGAGCGGTGGCGCGGCGCGGCCGGTCGTCATAGCGGTCGTAGTCGTGGCGGCGAGCGAACTCGCGGCGTTCGACCTCACGCGGATCGTATTCGTCATAGCCGCCATCGCTGTCGCGACCGCCGTAGCGCCGCCATTCGTAGGCGCGGCGATCGTCGCGGCGGCGCATCTCCTCGTACTCGGCTTCGTCATCGTAGGACGCATGCTCGAAGCTGCGCGGGCGCTCCGCCGGGCGCTGCGGTGCGGGGGGCGGTTCTTCGGCGCGCACCGGCTCCGGCGCCACAGGCTGTGGCTTCGGTGGTTGTTCCGGTGGCTGCGCGGCTGCGACGGCAGCAGGCGCCGCTGGCTGGCCGACCGCAGCCACCGCGGCTGCCGGAGCGGGCTTCGGCGCTTCGTCCTCGAGGTCTTCGTTGTTCTCGATGCGCTGCCGCGCGCGTTCGACCTGCGCCTGAATCTTCGCGGCGTAGACGCTGGGCGGCGAGAAGAAGATTTTCGCAACCACCGGAACGATTTCCAGGAAGATGATGAAGCAGCGGGTCATCCACGAGAACAGCGTCATGGTGGCGCCGTCACGCGGGTCGTTCTTCAATTCCTGATACGCCGCGATCCGGGTCAGCGGATCGAATTTGTCCTTCTTCTCCTGGTAATAGGAGTCCGCCATCACCTTCTTGCGGAAGTCGGCGACGCTGGCGGCCTTGTCGACTTCGAACTGCTTCAGGTCGGCGCGGGCCGCATCGATCCGCTGCTGCAGCGCATCGGCGCGCGCCTTGATCGCCCCGCGCTCCTGCTCGCGGGCGCCCAGCGCATCCGCGGTGATCTTGGCCTGAGCGGCGCGGAGGTCGTCGCGGCGGACGTGGAGCTGGGCGATCTCGGCTTCACGCTCGGCGCGCTGCGCCTGGAAAGCCTGGCGCTGCTTCCTGGCGAATTCGTAGCGGGGGCCGGCGCCGGGGCGGCCGGAATTGTTCGGCGTGGCTTTCAGGCCGAACTCTTCGGCGTTCATGTCGGCGATGTAGCGCTGGATCGTCTTGTCGATCTCGGCGATGTCGGCGCGGATGCCGGCTTCGCGGGTCGCCAGCGCGCGGATCTGCTGCTCGATGTCCTCGGTGCGGGCCTGGGTGGTCGGCTCCGGCTTCGGCTGCTCGGTGAGGGCGTCGCGGTGGAGCGCCTCGAGCTGTTCGATGTCGGCGAGCCGGCGCTTGGCTTCGGCGTTCAGCCCGGCTTCGAAACTTGCGATCTTGTCGTAGATCGGCTGGTTGGCGGCGACGCGGTCGGCTTCGATCTTCTCGTTGATGGTCGAGGAGAAGATCGCGAGTTCCAGGAACATCGCGATCACCCAGGCGAGCCCGAACGACAGCAGCAGCCGGATGCCGACGCGGACGAACCGCCAGGCTGTCTGCTTCGCCTCGGCGCGCGACTGGATCGCAGAGGTATTCCACAGCGTGCCCTGATAGAACCAGTCAGACTGGCACAGCGCGCGGTCGAACATCAGCACGGTCAGCGCGATCACCGTCGAGACCAGCAGCCGAGTCCATATATTGTCGATCATGTAGCCGGTGGCGTGGAACGACACGCCGAGCACGACCACGAACGACAGACAGAGCGATGCACCGAGATGCGTGGCCCATAATTTGTCGGAGGGCGGGCAGCTCTGAAGAGTCTTGCGATCGACGCCAGCGATGATGCCAAGAACGCGTTGAATCATGGCCGCCCAGTTCTGCGGTGACATGCGCCGCGGTTTGGTTGTGACAGGTCGATCGAGTCTAACAGAGCGTAAACAAATTCAATACGAGGCGACGTTTAGTAGGCGAGTCACCAGGCTCCGATTTGATCTCAGCAGTTGCTGCTAAGTGACCGTGATCGATTGCAAACTTGCTGAGTTGGAGAGGCGGGGAGGCGGCCTTCGCCGTCCTCAATATTTTGTCGTGATGGTGGGGGCGGACACGTCCGTCCATTCCTCGATTACCACTGCTAAGCGACCTCTCGGGGCTCGATTTCACATCAGCGCGTTGAAGTGATTCGCGAGCTAGCGAGACCCGGGCCGTGACAAGGTGTCCGCCGGCAACCCGGCGGCGGCGCGAAACCTGTGGACGAGGGGGGACGGCGATTGCGGAAATGTCCCGATCCCGTGCCGTCCGATCGCGGACAGGACCGGTCCGCGGCTCCCACGTCCAATCGGTCCGGAATGGACGGTTGCCTGTGAGCCTCTGAAGTGTTTTATGACGCCGGTGTGACGCGGTCGGGCGTCTCCGGCCTCCCACGGCCGACCTACGAACCCGCGTTACGTCAACCGGATAGCTCCCGATGCTACGATACTTTCGAGCCTTTCTGCCCAAGGAAGAGAGGTTCTTCGACCTGTTCGCCCAGCACACGCATACGGTCGTGCAGGGAGCCCAGGCGCTGCAGGACATGCTGCGCGGCGGCGACGAAACGCTGGTGCACTGCCAGCGCGTCAGCCATTTCGAATCCGAGGCCGACAGCATCACCCGCGAGGTGCTGACCGCGGTGCGCCGCACCTTCATCACACCGTTCGACCGGGTCGACATCAAGAACCTGATCAACTCGATGGACGACGCCATCGACCAGATGCAGCAGACCGCCAAGGCGGTGATCCTGTTCGAGGTCCGCGAGTTCGAACCTCCGATGCGCGAGATCGGGTCGCTCCTGGTCGAAAGCGCCAATCTGGTCGGGCGCGCGGTGCCGCTGATGCAGTCGATCGGGCCGAACCTGCAGATGCTGACGGCGATGACCGAGGAGATCACCAAGCTGGAAGGCCGGGTCGACGATCTCCACGACATCGGGCTGAAGGAACTGTTCCTCAAGCACCGTAACGCCAACACCATGGATTACATCGTCGGCGCAGAGATCTACGATCACCTTGAGAAGGTCGCCGACCGTTTCGACGACGTCGCCAACGAGATCAATTCCATCGTCATCGAGCAGGTCTAGGGCAGGGGCCGGCCGTGGACGCTTCGCTCGGGCTGCCCATCCTGGTCGGGTTGATCGCCGTCGCGCTGCTGTTCGACTTTCTGAACGGCTTGCACGACGCCGCCAATTCGATCGCCACCATCGTCTCGACCCGCGTGCTGCGGCCGCAATATGCAGTGTTCTGGGCGGCTTCGTTCAATTTCATCGCCTTCATGGTGTTCGGCCTGCACGTCGCCAACACCATCGGCACCGGCATCATCGAGCCCAGCGTGATCGACGCCTCGGTGATCTTCGCGGCGCTGACCGGCGCCATTGTCTGGAACCTGGTGACCTGGGGGCTCGGCATCCCGTCGAGCTCGTCGCACGCGCTGATCGGCGGCCTGCTCGGCGCCGGCCTTGCCAAGGCGGGCCTGTCGGCCGCGGTGTGGAGCGGTCTGACCAAGGCGCTGCTGGCGATCGTGCTGTCGCCGCTGGTCGGCTTTCTGCTGGCGCTGGTGCTGGTGGCGATCGTCTCCTGGGCGTCGGTGCGGTCGACGCCATTCGCGGTAGACCGCGCCTTCCGCATTCTGCAGTTCGCCTCGGCGTCGCTGTATTCGCTCGGCCACGGCGGCAACGACGCCCAGAAGACGATGGGCATCATCGCGGTGCTTTTGTATTCGCAGGGCTATCTCGGCAGCGAGTTCTCGGTGCCGTTCTGGGTGGTGCTGTCGTGCCAGGCCGCGATGGCGCTCGGCACGCTGATGGGCGGCTGGCGGATCGTCCGCACCATGGGGCTCCGCATCACCAAGCTGACGCCGATGCAGGGCTTCTGCGCGGAGACCGGCGGCGCCGCGACGTTGTTCATGGCGACCTTTCTCGGCGTGCCGGTGTCGACCACCCACACCATCACCGGTGCGATCGTCGGCGTCGGCGCCGCGCGCCGGATGTCGGCGGTGCGCTGGAACGTGGCAAGCTCGATCGTCTATGCCTGGGTGATCACGATCCCGGCCTCGGCGATCGTCGCGGCGCTGGCGTATTGGGCGACGCGGCTGGTGCCGGCGTTCTGAAGCGGGCTGTCATTGCGAGCGTAGCGAAGCAATCCAAGGCCGGCATACCGAATCCTGGATTGCTTCGTCGCTTTGCTCCTCGCAATGACGGATGGACTGGTCGGCGTCAGCCCACCATTTTCAGCCCCACAATGCCGGCGACGATCAGGCCGATGCAGGCGAGGCGGCCGACTGTGGCCGGATCGCCGAACAGCGCGATGCCGAGTGCCGCGGTGCCGACCGCGCCGATGCCGCTCCATACCGCATAGGCGGTGCCGATCGGCAGCGTCTTCAGCGCGAGCCCGAGCAGTGCGACGCTGGCGACCATCGCCGACACGGTCAGCGCCGTCGGAACCAAGCGGGTAAAGCCTTCGGTGTATTTCAGGCCGAGCGCCCAGCCGATCTCCATCAGACCGGCGACGAACAGATAGAACCAAGCCATAGCGGCCTCCTTGCGCACGTCCGGGCAATTTTCATGAGGCCATCCAACGGGATGGCGCGCCGGCGCAATGCGCGGTGTTGAGGAGGCCGGGTCGTCCCGGCCGAAAAGGTGATTTTGAGGTCGTCCTCGATCCCTTATATGAGGGACGCCGTTCCGCCGCGCAACTGCCGGCGCCACGACCCGCCGGAAGCCCTTGATCGCGCCGGCTTTCCCTGCCACAGGCTGATGAATGTCCGACACCGCTGTTCCGGCCGAAGCGCCGTCCTCGACCCCGTTTTCGCTCGCCCATGAAGTGGCGCGGCGGCGCACCTTTGCGATCATTTCGCATCCTGACGCCGGCAAGACCACGCTGACCGAAAAGCTGCTGCTGTTCGGCGGCGCCATCAATCTGGCCGGCCAGGTCAAGGCCAAGGGCGAGCGCCGCAATACCCGGTCGGACTGGATGAAGATCGAGCGCGACCGCGGCATCTCGGTCGTCACCTCGGTGATGACCTTCGAGTTCGACGGGCTCGTCTTCAACCTGCTCGACACGCCGGGCCACGAGGACTTCTCGGAAGACACCTACCGGACGCTGACCGCGGTCGACTCCGCCGTGATGGTGATCGACGCCGCCAAGGGCATCGAAGCGCGCACGCGGAAGCTGTTCGAGGTCTGCCGGCTGCGCGACATTCCGATCATCACCTTCATCAACAAGATGGACCGCGAGACCCGCGACATCTTCGATCTGCTCGACGAGATCGAGAAGACGCTGGCGCTCGACACCACGCCGATGACCTGGCCGGTCGGGCGCGGCCGCGACTTTCTCGGCACCTACGACGTGCTCGACGGCGGCGTGCGCCTGCTCGAAGGCGGCGGCGCCAAGACCGGCGCGGCCGAGCAGATCACCATCGAGGAGCTCGGCAAGCGCCATCCCAATCTCGACGTCGCCGCGGTCAAGGAGGAGCTTGAGCTCGCCACCGAAGCCTGCAAGCCGTTCGACCTCGAGGCGTTCCGCGAAGGCCATCTGACGCCGGTGTATTTCGGCTCGGCGCTGCGCAATTTCGGCGTCGGCGATTTGCTGCAGGGCCTCGGCCGCTACGCGCCGCCGCCGCGCGCGCAGGAAAGCAGCGCCCGCAAGGTCGAAGCCGACGAGCCGAAGATGAGCGCTTTCGTTTTCAAGATCCAGGCCAACATGGATCCGAACCACCGCGACCGCATCGCGTTCGCGCGGCTGTGCTCCGGCAAGCTGACCCGCGGCATGAAGGCCAAGCTGGTGCGCACCGGCAAGGCGATGCCGCTGTCCAGCCCGCAGTTCTTCTTCGCGCAGGACCGCTCGGTGGCGGACGAAGCGTTCGCCGGCGACGTCGTCGGCATTCCCAACCACGGTAGCTTGCGGATCGGCGATACGCTGACCGAGGGCGAGGACGTCACCTTCGTCGGCGTGCCTTCCTTTGCGCCGGAAATCGTCCGCCGCGTCAGGCTGACCGATGCGATGAAGGCCAAGAAGCTGAAAGAGGCGCTGCAGCAGATGTCGGAAGAGGGCGTCGTGCAGGTGTTCCGCCCGCGCGACGGTGCTCCGGCGCTGGTCGGCGTCGTCGGCCCGCTGCAGCTCGACGTGCTGAAAGCCCGGCTCGCCGCCGAGTATCAGTTGCCGGTCGATTTCGAAGTGTCCGAATTCCAGCTCGCGCGCTGGATCTCCTCCGACGACCGCAAGAAGCTCGAGACCTTCATCGCCAATAACGGCTCGTCGATCGCCGACGACGTCGACGGCGATCCGGTGTACCTCGCCAAGAACGAATTCTATCTCGGCTACACCCGCGACCGCGCCGAAGGGATCGTGTTCTCCGAGATCAAGGACGTGAAGAAGACGGGGTGAGGCGGCGTACTACGCGCCATCACGATGCGTCATTGCCGGGCTTGCCCCGGCAATCCATCCTCTTCGCTTAGTCGCTGTCTTTGTTGCGCGCTAAGCGCGCGATGGATGCGCGGGTCAAGCCCGCGCATGACGACTTTCATATAATCATCCCTGTCAAACAGCCACACCTCCGCATCCTCGCGGCGCGTCGCGCCCGAGTTGTGCCCGAACAGCCGCCCTAAAGTGAGGGGCGGCGGCGCGCCGCAAGACGCGGCGTTGGGAGTGTCGCGATCCGGCCTTCGCCCGCGCGAGGGGCGAAGATCGCGAACCGCGCGTCGCCTTGCGGCGCGCCACCCCGGCGGTTTTTGGCTGAAGGACCGCTCTTCCGGGATACGGCGAGCTTGCGGGCTTTCCCCGGCCTCTACCGCACCCGTCCAGCCTCTGAAGCGGCGGCCGCTCGTAGTAGCGGCGGACGGTGACCCTCAACCTCCCGGGCGCGTGCTTGCGAGGCACGTCACGCAGGACGCCGTATCCCGCTCCGCCTCGCAAGCGCCCTCGAGAAGCGCCCCTCGCGAACGAGACGAATAGGAATATAAGCAGATCTGTGGGGCTGTCAATCGGGCCGCTAACGGTAAACTACATCCAGATGGCTTGATAGACCACGTCACGAATGCGGTTGATCTTCGCGCTTCCGATATAGTCAATTCGGTCCAGCTCTTGATTAGTGGTAGTTGCTAGTTGGCCCACGGAGCGAATACCCGCATTCTCAAGACGATCGATCATGTCTTTGGTAAGTCCGTACGGATACGTCTTTGACTTGCCTAGAACAGAGACGGGTCTTTCCAGAATGGCGAGTCCATGTTCGTCCGGCAATTCGGGCAGGACAACTTCATGAAAAGTAGTTCCGGAAATGTGGATCTCCGATGGATCTGGTGTGCCCTTAATCCATTCTTCAATCATCTCAAAAGTGAGGCGCCTCGAAGGGACGGCTTCGAGAAGGTGGCACAAATTTACTGCGAAGACGGGACCACGGCCACCAGATTTCAAAGCGCGAGAGGCCTCCCGACGAGCAACGAATCCTAGGTACTCCAATATTTCGAAGATTTTCGCATAGTGGCTGACGATCTGGCGATGGATAAGGACGCGATCCTGAGCGATTGATCGCGTTTTCTCCTTCACAGGACGTGCGGCATGATCAACTACAAGTTCGACAACCTGCCGAGCTGGTTCAATTAGAGGTTCATAAACGCCGAGCTTTGGCGCTACCTCATCCATTAGCGGCCAGAAATAGTCCGTTGCCATGTCAAGGAAGCAGCTAGTCAACTCCGGAATGCCAATCCTTTCCTTCTCTTCGAATCTATTGCACGCCAAGATGAAACCGCGGAGATTTCCTACGACGGCGCGACCTAAAATATTGGCAAACTGCGCGGGAGAAAGGCGGTCCGAGAAGCTGCCTTTGTCAGCTAGCTTTGGATAGCGAGCTCTTATTACGTCGGGAAAGAAGTTCGATCCGGCAGATACGTCCGATCGGTTGATGTCTATTACGGTAGAGTCGTTGAACACGTCGAAGCGTACGCCAAACTTAGTTACACCGGGATATATTGATGCCTTGCACGACGTTAGATTGCTCGAAAGCGTTCGGAATAGGTCGAAGAAGACCTCAAGCGGCTTTTCGCGGCCGATATGTGCGGCGTCGTCAAACAGAAGCACTATCCGCTTGTTTACGTTTTGAGAGAGGCTGGTCAGTCCCAGCTGAAGCGTCAGTTGATCTCCTGCAATTCCAAAATCAAACGAGATTCCACGATCTTGCAATTCTTTCTGAATCGCCTTTGAAAGGATGATGCAAAAGTGTTCAATATATTCGGCTCCGTCTGATTGCAGGAGCGGCAAATATCTGAGGCTTACGTACACCGGAAGAATGTTTCCTTCGCCACGCATTCGGCGATGCGCTTCCAACAAAAGCGCACTCTTTCCGCTGCCGCGGCTTCCTCTAACAAGCACTGGGCCATGAGAGCTAAGCTTGCGAATGATAACGTCATCATATGCTGAGAAGCTGTGATACTTTGAAAAGGTATCTGGCGGACACTCTTCCGCGGCAAGAATCAAGCCTGCGTCGATGTCTCGGTCATGATCGTTACTCACGCCAGTTCCTCTCTGAAGCTCTTGTAGGTGCCGAGGGCGTCGCTGTGGGGTAATGAAGCATACGCCGTGGGAATGAAATGTGATGCAAGGCCAAGTTGGCTAACAAGTAAGCAGGTGTCGCGAATTGCGCTCTTCACAGTAGTCTCGTCAAATACGAGCGCGCTGGTGAAAAACTCCCAATGGACCCCTTTAGACAGGGTTGAATATAATTGAATACTCTTGCCCCTGACCGTGCTGATAAAATTATCCGCATCGAGTGATCGAATTTCAGTTAGCAGTGGGTCGGAGTCGTGCTGGGAAGAATAGTCGAGCATTCGTTCAACTGCGGGTTTCCAGTAGAGGTGGTCGAGATGCTTAGAGAAAAGTGCTCGACTTATTTTCGATAGGTCGTGATCCAGATTCCAGAGCTGCTGTTGCTGCTTCTCTTCAGGGATAACGTCTCCCGTCCATGAGAAAGCGGACTTGGCTCGCTTGCCGTGTTCGTACTCTGGTTGGGTTTGAAATTCACTGAGGTACAGCATTCGGAACGAGTCGAGGCGGCCAACGAGGGCGGCGCAACTATTTTCCAATAGCACGCGAGCGCAGAATGGCCCGAAGGTGAGAGCGTCGTGAGTAAAATCTCCTGACAAAAAGGAAACGGCTCTCTCAGCAAACGTATCGATTGACGATGAGAGCTGGCTCAGCGCAGTCTTCGCAATGCCTTCGCAATTCTCATTTTTGCCGCAGAGTAAGTGCCCAATCGCAGCCATAATGCGCCTAAATTTGAATTCGGTGAATCTAAGGATTGATGTCAGTCATTACACTCGCCATCCGCGAATGTGAAGGCCTCCACAATCCTCTTGATATTCCCCAACCCCAGCTCCGCCTCCGCGCTCATCCGTTCGATCATCTCTACGGTCGGCGGTTTCGGCCTGGCCGGATTGCGCAGGATGCGGGTCAAGCGGGTGCCGCCGGTCATGTCTCGATGCAGCGCGTCAGCGTTGCGGCGAGTTTGGTCACGACGCTGTCCCAGTCCTGCGGCCGGGTTTGGCGCACCAGGCGGACGGTCGGATACCAGGGGCTGTCGTCGCGGCCGAGCAGCCATCGCCAATCGGGCACGAACGGGATCGCCATGATCACCGGTCGCGCCAGCGCCGCGGCGAGGTGGGCCACTGCGGTGTCGACGGAGACGATGAGGTCGAGCGCACTCACCGCGGCGGCGGTCTCGGCGAAGTCGGTCAGGTCGTCCGCGACGTCGTGCATGAAGCCGGCGGGCGCGCCTGACAGGTCAGCGCGGCGCGGGCCGACCTGTAGCGAGATCCAGTCGATCCCGGCAACATCCAGCAGAGGCGCGAGTTGCTCGAACGCGATCGAGCGATTGCGGTCGTTGGCGTGTCGCGGATTGCCAGCCCAGACCAGACCGACCTTGGGACGCGATCCTGGGCCGAGGCGCTCGCGCCAGCGCGCCACCGCGGCGGGATCGGCGCACAGATACGGTACGTCCGCCGGAATGGTCTCGAGCGTGGTGCCGAAGCACAGCGGCAGCGACAGCAGCGGGCAGTGCAAGTCGAACGCGGGCAGGGCGCCGGCATCGTCGACGACGACAACGTCCGGGAATGACTGCGCGACGAGGCGGTGCAGCGGTCCCGGCACCGCCAGGATGATCCGCGCGCCCGTCGCCGCAACCTTGGGTACGTAGCGCAGGAATTGCAGCGTGTCGCCGAGACCCTGCTCGGCATGCAGCAGCAGGGTTCGGCCGGCGATCGCTTCGCCACCCCACTGCGGCTGCGGAAATTGCCGCGGCGCGCTTTCCCTGTGCGATCGCCATTCGTGCTCACGCCAGCCTTCCTCGAAACGGGCCGTCGACAGCAGGATACAGGCCCGATTCCAGCGCGCCATGGCGAAGTCGGGCCGCAGCGCCAGCGCCTGATCGTAGCTGGCGAGAGCGTCGTCGAGCCGGCACTGATCGTGCAGCACGGTCGCCAGATTGTAGTGCGCCTCGGCGCTGCGCGGCTGGAGTTGAATCGCTGTGCGGCAGGCAGTCAGGGCTTCGTCGAGCCGCAACAGGTTCTTCAGGGTGACGCCGCGGTTGGTGTGCGCTTCGGCGAGGTTGGGATTGGCTTGCAGCGCGGCGTCGTAGCAGGCGAGGGCTTCGTCGAGCCGCCCCAGCGTCTTGAGGACAATGCCGCGATTGGTGTGCGCCAGCGCGTTACCGGGGGCCGTTCGCAACACGGCTTCATAGGCGGATAGCGCCTCGTCCAGCCGGCCGAGATCGCGGAGCGCGTTGCCGCGGTTGATCTGCGCGTTGACGTCATCCGGCCGCAGCCGCAGCGCTGCCTCGGCCGCGCGCAGGGCGTCCTCGAGCCGGCCGAGCGTGATCAGCGCGGCGGCGCGATTGCAGTGCGCCTCGGCAAAGCGCGGTTCGATCGCCAGCGCAGCATCGTAAGACGCCAGCGCCTCCGCGGGACGCCCGAGACCGTCCAGCGCCAGCCCGCGATTGCCGTGATAGGCCGCGACCATCCGGTTGATCGCGATCGCCTTGCCGATCATCTCCAGCGCGATGTCGTTGCGCCCGACCTGCAGCGCGAGCACGCCGAGCAGATGCCAGGCGTCGGCATGGCGCGCATCCGCATTCAGCACCTGCCGGTACAGCGCCTCGGCCTCCGCCAGCCGGCCCTGTTGATGGTGCTGCACCGCGGCCGCAAACCATTGCTGAACGATGTTGTGTTGCTGGCTCGGGCCGCCATCCTTGGCGGCCAGCTTCGCCTGCTTCCTCCGCTCGTTACGATTCATCCCCGTCATCGGCGAGCATTCCATCATGCAGCGGCGAGCCGCCGGCCGGTAGCAAGGCGAATCCACCATACATCACACATGTTAGCTCAGCTCTAAATACGAACTCATGCAACGCTAAATGCGACGACGGGGAATCGCGCTCCCGGTCGTCATGGGTCTGGTAATCGGCTAGGGTCGATATCAAGCGGAGGTTGGAGAAAGTGAGGGAGGCGGACGCTCGGCGTCTCCCAGGACGGTGTCGCCGGCGGGATGGCGTTGGCGCTTCGTTGGGCGGGCCTATTTGGCCTCGACGATCCGCTTGATATTCGAAAGCCCCAGCTCCGCCTCCGCGCTCATCCGCTCGACCATCTCCGCGGTCGGCGGTTTCGGCCTCGCCGGGTTGCGCAGGATTCGGGTGAAGCGGGTGCCGCCGTCCGTCGCCTCGAACGTGTAGTGCACCACCACCGGGCCCATGAAGCTGGTCTGGGTCAGGCCGATCCACAGCGTCGGGCGGTCGCAGGCGATCACCAGCCAGTCGAGGTCGACCGGGCCGCTGCGGGTCGACCAGTGCTCGTGGAAAGTATCGCCGAATCCCATCGGGCGGTCGTCGCAGTCCAGCGCGTGGGAGGAGGGAAGCCATTCCGGCCAGGATTTCGGATTGGTGACGTAGTCGAACACGGCCTCTGGCGCCGCGGCGATCGTCACCGCATGGCGGATTTCGAACGGCGAGGTCGGGCTGCGGGCGGGTGCATCGGCCATGGAGAGTCCCTCGGGCGGTGTTGCTCTGTTGCCGCAGTCGGATGGGCGGCAGGCGGTTCCAGGATCAGTATTCCCCAGTCGCGAAGCGCGGTTCTTGCGTAAACTGCCGGTTCCGTTCTGTTTCAGGACGATCCGCGTGGCAAAAAGGCCACGTCGGCGTGCAATTGCGGACCTTTCGCGCAAAAAAGGATACCGCCGGCCGAACGCCTCCCGCAAAATCCCGACCAATTAGCTCGGCCAACGAGCAATCGGTTTCCAGACAGATCATTTCGGGGTGCGGCGTGCGATTGAAGGCGACATGGTTATGCGCTGTGGCGGCGACGGTGATCGCCGGCTCGGCCGCGTCCGCGCAAGAGCAGAAGGCGACACCCGCCGCGGTTGTGCAGCAGGGCTACGACGCGCTGTTCAACCAGATGTATCAGCAGCCGGCCAACCTCGACGTCAGCTTCAAATTCGCCCATGCGGCGGTCGAGCGCGGCGACTACGAGGCCGCGATCGGCGCGCTGGAGCGGATGCTGTTCTTCAATCCCGATCTGCCGCGGGTGAAGCTCGAACTCGGCGTGCTGTACTTCAAGCTTGCCTCCTACGAGATCGCGCGCGGCTATCTGCTCGACGCGATCAAAGGCGGCAACGTTCCGGACGAAATCCGCGGTCAGGTGATGGCGTATCTGTCCGAGATCGACCGGCGGCTGTCGAAGCATGAATACAGCGTGTTCATGCAGGGTGGCATGCGCTACCAGACCAACGCCAATATCGGTCCGAATTCGCTGCAGGTGCGCGCGCTCGGCCAGGATGCGATCCTCGATCCGCGGTTCGGCCGCAAGCCGGACTGGAACGCATTCCAGAGCATCACCGCCGCCTACGCCTATAAGCTCAACATGCGCGGCGACGCGATCGAAACCACCTTCCTCGGCTACAATTCGCGGCAGTTCACGCAGAGCCAGTTCAACCTCGGCCTGCTCGAAGGCACCGTCGGCCACCGCGTCGGGATCGGCCAGAACGCCTCGTTCAAATACTACGCGATCGGCGACAAGGTCTGGCTCGGCGACTACAGCTATTTCGGCGCGCTCGGCGGCGGTTTGTCGGCGCGCTCGACGATCGGCGACAACGGCCTGATCGAGGGCTATGTCGAGACCCGGCACCGCAAATTCACCGACTCGACCTACTACCCGACCGCCGGCACCCAGACCGGCGATCTGACCACCGCGGCAATCACCACCGACTTCCGGTTCGGTCCGGTGCACTGGACCACGCGCGGTGGCTATGACGTCAACAAGGCGGTCGCCGACTACAACAGCTACAAGCGCTACTCGATCGACATGGCGTTCCCGGTCGAATTCGTGGTGCCGGTGTTCGGCCAGCCGCATCAGTTCGTGGTGGCGCCGACGATCGGCTACAGCCGCTCGAACTACGATGCGCCGAACTTCATCGTCGACCCGACGCTGGCGCGGCGCGAGGACGAATACCGCTACGGCGCCATTCTCGATGCGCAGATCGCCGGCAATGTCGGCGTGCGCACCCAGGTGCTGTACACCAAGATCGACTCCAACCTGCCGAACTATCGCACCAACAACCTGTCGGCCTCGCTCGGGCCGACGGTGCGTTTCTGAGGAGGCTCGCGATGCGTCTGTCGGGATGGATGATCGGAGCCGCCGCACTGCTCGCGGCCGGGAGCGGGACGAACCTCGCGGTGGCGCAGGAGGTCGGCAAGGCGTCGGCGGTGAACCCCGCTGCGACGGCGAATTTGCGGACGATTTCGATCGGCGAGTCGATCGCCCACAAGGAGCGGATCAAGACCACCGACAAGGGCTCGGTGCAGATCCTGTTCATCGACAAGACCTCGATGACGGTCGGGCCGAACAGCGATCTGACGATCGACGAATACGTCTATGATCCGAATTCCGGCACCGGCAAGCTGGCGGCCCGGCTCGGCAAGGGCGCACTGCGGTTCGTCGGCGGCCAGATCAGCCACACCGGCGATGCCGAGATCAAAACCGCCGCGGCCACCGTCGGCATCCGCGGCGGCGTCGCGATGATCGGAACCGGCTTCGTGTTTGCGGGCTACGGCTCCTCGACGGTGACGACGCCCGGCGGCACGGTGACGCTCGGCGCCGGCGAATTCACCCAAACCCCTGGCGCCGGCGAGCCGCCGTCGCCTCCGGGACCGCCGCCGCCGAACTTCGTGCAGAATCTCATTCAGTCGTTCCAGAGTGCTCCCGGCCAGAGCGGCGGCGCCGGGCAGGGCACCGCTTCGCGCGGCAATGTGCAGCGCGCCGAGGCCCGCGCGACCGGCACACCCAACGGCTCGGTCGCCGGCTCGCTGACGCCGCAGGTGCCGACGCCGCTGCCGCCGATCAATCAGACCGCGTCGACCCTGAACCAGACGATCCAGACCTCGACCCAGCAGACCGCGGTGGAAAAGACCGCCATACAGCAGGCGTCAGGCACGCTGTTCGGCTTCATCGGCGGCCTGATGACGACGTGGCTTACCGACACCGCCAACCCGACCTACGGCAATTACGGCTATGCCACGGTCGGCCCGTTCACCGGCACCGCGGTGGTCGGTATCGATGCCGTCCGTCGGCGCGTCCAGGCCAATTTCGACGGCACGGTCGCGCACGATGCGAACGGCAATTATCTGCCAGGGTCGTTCAGCTATCAGTTCGGCTCCCTCGACCCGAATGAGGACCCGCAAGGCGGTTACTACGACCAGTCCAATTTTGCCGCCGGGCCGGCGATCCGCAGGAATGGGTCGATCGTGTCGACCATCGACGGCGCGCCGATCACCAACCAGACCGGCGCGATGGTGACGATCTCCCGCGAGATGGCCCAGCAATACGGCTCGGCGCTAGGCTTCGGCAACATCCAGCCATGCGGTTGCGACTACACCAAGTGGGGCTTCTGGAGCAGCGGCAGCAACCAGGGGCCTTACTATGATTGGGCCCATGGCTTCTGGGTCGCCGGCCGGCCGCCCAGCGCCGGCGAGGTGCCGCTCAGCGGGCAGGCGAGCTATGTCGGCCATGCCGTCGCAGCGATCCAGAACGACGGCAGCACGTATTACGCGGCTGGCGTCTTCAACAACACGGTCAATTTCGGTGCCCGGACCGGGCAGGTGAGCGTCACGGGCCTCGACGGCACCAACTACGCAGGCCAGGTCTCGCTGCTCTCGGGAACGACAGGCTTCGTCGGATCGCTCGCGGGCGACGTCGGTTCGCGCAACATGGCGCTGGCGGGATCGTTCTTCCGCGGCGTATCGAACCCGGTCGGCGAGATGGGCGGCAGCCTCGCGGTCAGCGGTCCCGGCTATCTCGGTGCCGGCATCTTCGCGGCGAAGATGAAGTAACGGCCGATGATCGCCTACATATGGCCGGGCGGGCCGGCGCGGCGGCCGATCTCTGCCGACTGCTGATCGATGCGGCCCGAGCTCGGCGGCACGTAGCGTGCGCTCGACCGCACCCTTTGTTGGGTGACGGGGTCGACGACCTCGACCGAGACTTCGAGTTCGTCCGCGGACAGTCTGCTGGCTTGCACCGTTGCATCGCGGTTTCCGAGAACGCGGCGGGCGGCTGCGGTCGAGACAGCGGTGCTGCGCTCCTGAGAGATGGCCGCGCTGGCGGCCAGCGCGGTGACGCCCTGCAGGGCGGCTTGGTCGGCCAGCCGCTGCAGCGGCGGATCGGTGGGGTGGATCAGCGGGACCGCATAGACGGCGCCAAGACCGACCGGAATGGCGAACAAGACTGCCAGCGGGGTTGCGATGCGCATGCGAGAGCTGTGCGGTCCCATCGGGGCGCTCCTCCTGGCGGGACGGGCGTGCTCCCGAACCGGCCTGCGATCTGCTAACGTCGGCGTGATGCGCCAGTTCCCCGTTCCCCCGGCCGTGATATGGCCGCTGTCCCGTTCGATCCGCCCGTTTGCGGAGCGGGAGGCCGTGCCGTGCGGCTGCTGAGCCGGGGGACGCATCCGCTGCTCGGCCGCGCCGCGCGCGGCTGGGTTCGGCTGCGGCGGCTGTTTCGCGGCAAGTACATGCGCGCGGTGCTCGCCGCGCTGGCGACACTGATCGCGCTGACGGCGCTGCGGACCTACGAGCCGCGCATCGTCACCGAAACCAAGGAGCGCGCCTTCGACGCGTATCAGCGGCTGGCGCCGCGGCCGCCGGGCAACGACCTGCCGGTGCGGATCGTCGATATCGACGATGCCTCGCTCGCCGCGTTCGGCCAGTGGCCATGGCCGCGCACGCGGCTCGCGGCCCTGACCAGGCGGCTCGGCGAACTCGGCGCCGGCGTTATCGCCTACGACATCATCTTCTCCGAGCCGGACCGCACCACGCCCGAGCGGCTGATTGCCGATCTGAGTGCTTCCGATCTGCCGGATCGCGATCGCGCCGTGGCGCTGCTGAAGAGTCTGCCCGATCACGACACCAGCTTCGCCGAAGCGATGCAGCAGACGCCGACCGTGCTCGGCTTTGCCGCCAGCCAGCGCCCGAACGACACGCGGCCCTCGGTGAAGACCGGCCTGGCATTCGTCGGCGTGGCGCCGGCCAACGTGCTGCCGCCGTTCCGCGGCGCGGTCTCCAATCTGCCGCAGCTCGACGCCGTCGCGGCCGGGATCGGCGCGATCAATCTGTCGGCAAGCGATCGCGGCGGCGTGGTGCGGCGGCTGCCGATGCTGATGTCCGACGGCGCACGGGTGTATCCGAGCCTCGCGGTCGAGGCGCTGCGGGTGGCGCAGGGCCAGAAGGGCGTCATCATTCGCGGCACCGGGGCTTCCGGCGACGACGACGTCGGCGATGCCGCGCTGGTGGACATGCGGATCGGTCAGTTCAAGCTGCCGCTGACCCACGACGGCGAGGCCTGGCTGTATTTCAATCGCGACCGCGCGGACCGCTACGTGTCGGCCAAGGACGTGCTCGATCCGGCCCAAACCGAGCAGATGCGCGACCGGCTCGAAGGCACCATCGTGCTGATCGGCACCTCCGCATCCGGTCTCGGCGACGTCCGCGCCACGCCGATCGGGCAGGTGATGCCGGGCGTCGCAATTCAGGCGCAGATGATCGAGCAGATCGTCTCGCAGGAATTTCTCGAGCGACCGGACTGGGCGAACGGCTTCGAGATCGTAATGACGCTGCTGCTCGGCTCGCTGGTCGCAGCGCTGGTGCTGATCGCCGGCGCGCGGTTCTCGCTGGTCGCCTGCGCGCTGGTGTTCGTCGGCGCGATCGGCGGCTCGTGGATCGCGTTCTCGCACTTCCGGCTGCTGATCGATCCGGTGTATCCGTCGCTGGCGACGCTCTTGACCTACATCGCGGTCGAGCGTGTGCTGCACACTGCATCGGACCGCGAGAAGAAGTTCGTGCGCCAGGCGTTCGGCCAGTATCTGGCGCCGGATCTGCTCGCTCAGCTCGAACGCAGGCCGGACGGCCTGCGGCTCGGCGGCGAGCAGCGCGAGCTGAGCGTGATGTTCATGGACGTGCGCGGCTTCACCCCGATTTCCGAGGCGCTGAGCGCGACCGAGCTAGTGGATTTCATCAACACGCTGCTGTCGCCGCTGTCGGATGCGATCCAGGACGAGCTCGGCACCATCGACAAGTACATCGGCGACTCGATCATGGCATTCTGGAACGCGCCGGTCGACGTGCCGGATCACGCGCTACGCGCCTGCCACGCCGCGTTGAAGATGCGCAGCATCGTCGAACAGCTCAACGACAGCGATGCGTTCGGCTTCGCCGCCCGCGGCTTCGCCGATCCGGTGGTGCGGATCGGCATCGGCCTCAACACCGGCACGGCCTGCGTCGGCAACATGGGCTCTTCGCGGCGGTTCAACTATTCGGCGATGGGCGATGTGGTGAACGTCGCGGCGCGGATCGAGAGCGCCTCGAAGGAATTCGGCACCGATCTGTTGGTCTCGGAAGAGGTCGCGCGCGCCGTGCCGAAGCTGGCGCTGCTCGAAGCCGGCGAGATCAGGTTGAAAGGCAAGTCGCACCCGGCGCGGCTGTTTGCGCTTGCCGGCGACGAGGCGTTCGCGGCATCGGACACCTTCACCGAACTGCAGCGGCTGCATCGCGATCTGCTCGATGCGCTTGCCGCTGGTGACGGAGCGCGTGCGCAGACGACGTTGGCCGCGTGCCGCACCTTGGCGCCTCCGGCGCTGACCGGCTTGTACGATCACTTCGCCCGGCGCACTGCGGCGTTGGCCGACGTGGCTCGGCCGGTGCTGGACCGTGCCGGCGGTTAGCAACGAAACGGCAGTTACTCTGCCGCCGGGCTGAACGAGATCTGCTGGCGGATCGGGTCGGCGCAGGGCAGGGTGAAGCGGAACAGCGTGCCGCCGCCGGGCGCCGGCTCGGCCTTGATCGATCCGCCATGCGCCTGGATGATGGTCTGCGAGATCGACAGGCCGACGCCCATGCCGTCCGGCTTGGTGGTGGCGAACGGCTGGAAGATCCGCTCGGCGATCAAAGAGTCGAGGCCCGGACCGCTGTCGGCGACCACGACTTCGACCATGTCGTCTTCGACCAGGCGGCTGCCGATCGTCAGCTTGCGCTCACGCTGTTCGCGCATCGCTTCGAAGGCGTTGCGGATCAGGTTGAGAAACACCTGCTGCACCTGGACCTTGTCGACCAGCACGCGGTCGAACGCAGGATCGAGCGACAGCGCGACATCGACCGGCCGGTCGCGGGTCAGCACCGAGGCCAGCGCTAGGGCGTCCTCGGCGATCGCACGCAGGCTTTCGATGGTCTTGTCGGTCTCGCCGCGGCCGACGAATTCGCGCAGCCGCTGGATCACCGCTCCGGCGCGCAGCGTCTGCTGGGCGGCCTTGTCGAGCGCGGTGCTGATCTTGCTCTTGTCGGGATGGCTGCTGGCTTCGATCAGTCGCCGCGAGCCTTGGACATAGTTGGTGACGGCGGCGAGCGGCTGATTGAGTTCGTGGGCCAATGCGCTCGACATCTCGCCCATGGTGCTGAGCCGGGCGACCCGCAGCAGCTCGGCCTGCAGCGCTTGCAGCCGCTGGTCGGCCTCCTGCTGCCGCGTCACCGCGCGCTGATGTTCGAGCAGGAAGGCGGCGATCGCCGCGCTCCCCACCGCGAGGATCAGCAGACAGGCGGTGATGAGTGCCGCGGCGAGGCTTTCGCGGTCGTGCTTCGACAGCCGTTGGATCAGCAGCAGCTGCTCGGCGCGCGTCAGCACCGACAGGCTGGTCTCGATCCGCTCGGTCAGCCGGTCGACCCGCGCCTGTTCCAGAATGTCCAGCGCCTCCCGCATCCGGTCGGGGCCGAGTTCGACCACGCGGCCGAGCTGGGCCATGCGCATATCGGTCAGCAGCCTGAGTTCGTCGATATGGGCAATCTGCTCGGGATTATCAGCGAGCACCGCGCGCAGCCCATCGAGCCGGGTGGCGAGGGCGTCGCGGGCGCGGATGTAACTGTCGCGATAGGTCTCGATGCCGGTGAGCAGGAAGCCGCGCTCGCTGGTCTCAGCTTCGAGCACGGCCTGCTGGATGGCGGAGATCGCCAGCAGCGCTTTGTTGGTTTGTTGCACCCAGGCGAAGCTGTCCCGGAGCCGCACCAGGTTGAGCACCAGCGCGCCGGCGATGACGATGAACAACAGCAAGGTCGCGCCGAGCAGCCACGGCGCGAGAAATGTTCTTGATAACGAGTTTCGAGTCATCGGCACTCACGCAATCACGACCGGGATACCCTAAAGCAAATCCGGCGCGGATTGAATCGCATCAGACTTGTAGATTTGGTCTAGGGACGCAGTTCTGGTGTGCGATTTCGTCGCTGATAACCCTGAATTAGACGAAAGACGAAAGTATTTTGCCGATGGCGGTGCTGATCAGGAGGGGATCGGGCTCATAGCTCGCTGAGCAGTTCTGCGACCCGTTCCCAGGTTTGGTCGTGCAGCGTCCGGGTCCGCTCGAAGCTCGCCTTGATGGTTTTCAGCGCCTTGTCGCTCGTGGTCGAGAAGGTGCCGAGCCGGACCTGCTCCGAGGCGATCCGGCTGACGGTGATGTCGAGGTCGCGCTTGGCCTGATCGATCGCAGCGCGCGATTCCTGACGCAGCCGCTCCAGCGACGCCTGGATGGCATCGCGCTGCTGAGCCCGGTCGTCGTCACGCTCGGCCGAGCTGGGGCAGGTGCCGCAGCGGGCGAACAGGAACGAGCGGATCTCGTCGTCGGCCTTGGCCCATTCGTCGGACAGACGGGCGAGGGTGATTTCGGCGATCTGCGGCGGGATCGTCGGATGGGTCGAGAGCGCGTCCAACCGCTCGGCGAACACGGTGCGGATCGACAGCAGCTCCGCGACCGCCCGATGCGCATCGGTACGGCCGTCACGGTCGAGGTGGGCGGCCCAGCGCCCGAGCGAGGAGGCGAGCAGATCGATCTCGTCGCGCTTTTGCCGGATCCAAATGACCTCGTCGCTTTCGCTCGCGCTCATAGACATGCTGCAGACCTTCGACCTTCACGAAGACGTCCAACCGCGGGCGGGCAAGCCGCGACCGCGCCGGAACTCCATCAAAACCGCCTAATAGAACGATAACGTTTTGTTTTGTGGAAGTCGATAGGGTGTTTCCTGACAAAGCGGCGATGGTCGTGTAGATATAGGGCAGGAGCAGGTTATAATGTTTCCAACGCGAGACCACGGGAGGCATCGCAAGCAATGTTGAAGTCCGCAGCGAAAAACACCGCTGCAAAGGAACGCACCACCAAATCCCGCGGAGGGCGCCCGACGCGCACCGCCGCTCTCCAGCGCGACCTCAGGCTGCTCGATGTAGCCACCCGCTTGTTCATGGAACGCGGGTTCGATGCCACCACGATCGATGCCGTCGCTGAGGAAGCGCGGGTCTCCAAGCTCACCGTCTATTCGCGCTACACCGACAAGCGTGGCCTGTTCGAAGCGGCGCTGCGGCGGGAGATCGAGCGCTGGATGGCGCCGCTGTCGCATGGTGTCGAAGAGCGTCGCAACAATCCGTCGAGTGGATCGCTGGAGAACTGGTTCCTCAACATCGGACGCCAGGTGCAGGAGATCGGCATCAGGCCGGAAGTTATCGCGATCATGCGCACGCTGTCGTTCCAGGCGGCGAATTTCCCTGATTTGGCGCGGCTTGCGCATGAGGAAGGGTGGGGGCGGGCGGTCGCGACTCTGGCGCGCCTGTTCGACCACCTGATCGAACAGGGCCTCGTTCGCGTCCCCGACAGCATGGTGGCGGCCGAGACCTTCCTCAACATCGTCGTGGGTCCGCTGACGCGGCTGACGATGTTCGGCATCTCGATCGACGAGAAGTATCGCGAGCGTCAGCTCCGTCTCGCGGTCAAACTGTTCGTCAACGGCATCAAGCCGGTCGATCCGTAAGGCCGCGAAGTTCACGACGTCGTTCAGGGACGGTGATGCGGCGCTCTCGCGAACGATACTGAATTACCATCGAATGAAGCTCCTGCTGCTGCGCTCGCCGTGATGCGACGCTGATCACGCGGACGTGTGAGCGCGATCGATGATCGGCCAGCGCCGTCTCTCCGAACTACCTAATCGCTTGAGATCGCCTGCCGAATCTCCGCTGATCTTGGAGACCGCGCCGGTCTCACCAACGCTGATCTTGTGAGTTGGTCCACATCGTTCCTCGGTCCGGTGTTTGACAAAACGAAACGAACTGGTACCGTATCGTTGTGGCGCCCCAGCGCCTCGTGGCTTGCAAGATGGCCGTACTCCCGCCGCCGTCGAGCGGCCGCGCGCGACCGATCACCTGCCGCCCCATGTGATCGGTCGCGTTTCTTGTTTTCGTCCCGGCGGGCGTCATTTCCTGTACGGCCTGAGGGCCGGAGCCGAATTCCATGCGTCCCGCGTTGATCTCCGCGTTTGGTCTCATCCTGTGCTTGGCACAGCCGCCGGCGGCCGGTTGGGCCGCAGCGTCCAGCGCACCGATGGCCGGTCCTGCAGCCGGCGAGGCAACCTCTGAGCAGGTGCAGGACGGGCATAAGCTCGATCTGGTGCGCGCCGCTCCGGTGACGCTGCAACAGGCGCTCGGTATTGCAGAGCAGCGTCATCCCGGCACCAAGAGCCTGCGGATCGAGACCGACCTTGCGGCCGAGGGGCTGATCTATCGGGTTCGGGCTGCACGCGACGGCCAAGTGTGGGAAAGCGTGGTCTCCGCCGACTCCGGCATGATCGTCAGCGACCATCCGTCGCCGCCGCGGAAGGACGCTGATGGAGATGAGCGGGCCGAGATGGCGACGCTGGACGCGGTCGGACCTGGAATGTCCGAGGCGGTTGCGGTCGCCGAACGTTCGGCGCGCGGCCGGGCCGTGCTCGGCGAGCTGCAGATCGAGCGGGGCCGGCTCAAATTCGTCATCGTGGTGCTGGCCGGGGACGACTTCAAAGAAGTGGTGCTCGAACCGCCCGGAGCGCGGTTGCGCCGGCCGGCGCCGCTTCGCCCGGGCAGCTCTGATCAGCCGCACGCGTCGGGAGCCAAGCAGCCGTCATGACCGGCGCCTCGATCTCAGCCCTGGCCGCGCTCGCCGGCTCGGCGATCGGCGGGTTGGCCTCATTGGCCACCGCGTGGCTGACGCAGAGCCATCAGGAGCAGACCGCGCGCATCGCGCAGGAGAACACCCGCCGCGAACGGATCTTCGGCGAGTTCATCGACCAGGCGTCCAAGCTTTATGTTGATGCGCTGGTGCACTCGCTCGACGATCCAACCAAGATGATCGGCATCTACGCGGTGATCGGCAAGCTGCGGCTGTTCGCTGCGGCTGACACGATCCAGGAGGCGGAGCGGGTGATCGAAGCGATCGTCGAGATCTACTTCCGACCGCCGCTGGATCTGCACGATCGCAAGACGCTGGACGTCGACAAATACGATCTGCTGCAGCCCTTCGCCGAGGCCTGCCGTCGGGAGTTGTTCCTTGCATCGCCAGCGCGGCGCCCGCCGACCCGAGCGGCCCGCGCGGCGTACTGATTGGGTACGCAAAGCCCGAGCTGATGATCTCGGTAGGCTGTTGCGTCGCCGCGATCATCGCACAGGCGCGTAACTCGTCGATCTTTCATCCATCGCCCCAACCGTCGCCGAACAAGCTGTGCGTCGCCTCGCAGTGATGAGCGTTTCCGCTCTTCGCGAAGCTCGCTTCTGATTGCGCATTTGCGCTTCCGACATCTTGGTCCGAGCCGCGCGTCACCCGTAAATCTCAGCTTACCGCCCGCACGTCCGAATGGGTGAAGGTGACGTCCATCTGGACGTTTGACGGTTCAACGATCCTTTCCGGCGCGAATTTGAAGATGCAGGGCCGACAGAAAAGTTCGGCGCAACGACACGCCATTGCCCAGAAAGGCAAACGTCCATGTCCGGTATCGTTCTTTCCAACGCCGTCCGCCAAAATCTTTCTTCGCTCCAGGCCACGGCTGACTTGCTCGCCACCACCCAAAGCCGCCTCTCGTCCGGCAAGAAGGTGAACACGGCGCTCGATAATCCGACCAACTTCTTCACCGCTGCTTCGCTCGACAGCCGCGCCAGCGACATCAACAACCTCCTCGATGGCATCGGCAACGGCGTGCAGATCCTGCAGGCCGCCAACACCGGTATCACCTCGCTGAACAAGCTGGTGGACAGCGCCAAGTCGATCGCCAACCAGGCTCTGCAGACCGTCGCTGGTTACGCCACCAAGTCGAACGTGTCGGCGACCATCTCCGGCGCCACCGCTGACGACCTCCGCGGCACCCAGAGCTTCAGCAACGCCGTTGCCAGCAGCAACGTGGTGTTCGACGGCACCGCCGGCGGCGCCACCACTGCCTCTGCGACCGACCTGCTGGGCGGCGTTGCCGTCAGCATCGCGGCTGCGACCGCCGTCACCGTCGTCGGTGCCGCCGACAACACCGCGCTCGGCAGTGCGCTGACCATCGGCACTGCCAGCGGCCCGGCGACCACCACCAGCAAGATCAGCGATCTGACCAACGGTCTGACCGCGACTGCGACCGGTCCGGCCGCCGGTGACGCGATCACCGTCAACGGCAAGACCATCACCTTCACCACCGCTGGTACGGCGAAGGCGGACTCCGAAGGCAACTACACGATCGGCCTCGATCAGGACCTGACGGCCCTGACCAAGACCATCGACGCGATGAACAACAACACGACCAACGCGTCGACCGTCACCGGCGGCAAGCTGGAGTTGCACTCGGGCACCAACAGCCCGCTCACCATCAGCGACAACGCTGGCGGCGCGGTGCTGGCGAAGCTCGGCCTGGGCGGCTCGACCCAGTTCAAGGTCGACACCGCGGCGGCCACCAGCGCGGCGGCGAACATCTCGGGCACGACCCAGCTGTTCAACAGCCACGGTGGTCTGTCTTCGACCGCGATTGCTGACGGCACCACGCTGTCGGTGAACGGCAAGACCATCACCTTCAAGACCTCCGATGCCCCGCAGGGTAACAACATTGCCACTGGCACTGGCGTTCTCGGCCGCATCGGCACCGACGGCAACGGCAACTCGACGATCTATCTCGGCAACCAGAGCAACTTCACCAACGCGACCGTGGGTGACGTTCTGACCGCGATCGATCTCGCAAATGGCGTGAAGTCGGCCTCGATCTCGAACGGCGTGGCGACGATCTCGACCAGCGCCGGCCAGACCCCGTCGTCTGTCGCCGGTGGCATCGTCACCATCAACAGCTCGTCGGGCGCCGACCTCAATCTGACCGGTCCGACCGATCTGCTCAAGAACCTCGGCCTGACCACTGCGACCGGCTCGGGCCCGCTGACCCTGACCAAGCAGCGCACCACCGACGGCACCACGCTGGGTACGCTGATCCAGGACGGCTCGACCCTGAACGTGAACGGCCACACCATCACGTTTAAGAACGCAGCGGTGCCGAGCGCTTCTGCATCGCACACCGGCATTTCCGGCAACGTCGAAACCGACGGCAACGGCAACTCGACGGTGTACCTGCAGAAGGGCACCCTCGACGACGTGCTGAAGGCAGTCGACCTCGCCACCGGCGTGCGTAAGGCGACCCTGGGCAATGCCGGCGCGGTGATCTCCACCGCGAGCGGTGCGGCCAACTCGTCGATCACCAGCGGCATGCTGAAGCTCTCGACTGGTCTGCAGTCCGACCTCAGCATCACCGGCACCGGCAACGCGATGTCGGCGCTCGGCCTGACCGGCCCGAGCGGCACCGACAGCTCGTTCTCCGCGACCCGCGGTGCGAGCGCCGGCAGCCTGAACGGCAAGACGCTGAGCTTCACCTCCTTCAACGGCGGTGCGGGCGTCAACGTCACGTTCGGTGATGGCACCAACGGCACCGTCAAGTCGCTGGCCCAGCTCAACGTCGCGCTGGCCGCCAACAACATGTCGGCGTCGATCGACAACGCCACCGGCAAGCTGACGATCTCGACCTCCAACGACTACGCTTCCCACACCATGGGCGGCAACGAAGGTGGCGTGCTCGGCGGCACTGCGCTGACCACGCTGACCTTCACGACGCCTCAGGCGCCGGTCGCGGACGTCAACGCGCAGAACACCCGCGCGGGCCTGGTCAAGCAGTTCAACGACATCCTGAACCAGATCAAGACCACGGCTCAGGACGCTTCGTTCAACGGCGTCAACCTGCTGAACGGCGATAACCTGAAGCTGGTGTTCAACGAAACCGGCAAGTCGTCGATCTCGATCCAGGGCGTCACCTTCGACCCGACCGGCCTCGGTCTGTCGAACCTGAGCTCGGGCGTCGACTTCATCGACAACAACGCCACCAACGCCGTGCTGACCAAGCTGAGCACTGCTTCGACCACGCTGCGGTCGCAGGCTTCGGCGTTCGGTTCCAACCTGTCGGTGGTGCAGGCGCGTCAGGACTTCTCGAAGAGCCTGATCAACGTGCTGCAGACCGGCTCGGCCAACCTGACGCTGGCTGACACCAACGAGGAAGCGGCGAACAGCCAGGCGCTGTCGACCCGTCAGTCGATCGCGGTGTCGGCGCTGTCGCTGGCCAACCAGTCGCAGCAGGGCGTCCTGCAGTTGCTGCGCTAACGACAACGAACGGGCCGGCGGCGGAAACGTCGCCGGCCTGTTCTTCTTCTAAATCGAGGAGAGACCAGATGCCGTTGACTGAGATGACCGAAATCCTCGCCGCCAAGTCGCCGCGGCGGAAGGGGTCATCCGGACTGAAGATCACGTTGAAGCCGTTCGAGCGGATCGAAATCGGCGGTCTGACGCTGGTCAACGGATGGACGGAATCGTCGACCTTCTCGATCGAGGGCATTGCGCCGGTGCTGCGCCAGGCCAATACGATTCAGGAAGACCGCGCCGACACCGCTCTGAGGCAGGTGTATCTGCGGCTTCAGAAGCTTTATCTGCGCCGCGATGGCGCAACCATCGAATCCTATTCAGAAGCGGCCGAGCGCCTGCTGGCGGAGATGCCGGCGGCTGCGCAGGCCGTCGACAAGGCTCGTAAGGCGATCGCCGAAGATCGGCTCTATGCCGCGCTGAAGGTGTATCGCGATCTGCTCGACGAGACCGATCCGGGTTGGTCGGCAGACGAGTCTGAACCGGCCCCGATTAAGCAGGGCACGCGCGAGGTTCAGCCCTCGGTCGAATTCGTCCGTGATCGTCGTCGCTATCGCGCGGGGCAGTCGCGCAGCCACGCAGGGTAGCCCTGCATCACCAAAAGTGGGGATGACGACTCTCTCGGGCCCGCTCTAGCTTCCCGTAAATTTACGAGGTCTCGCGCGATTCGGCTGTGCGCGGAGACGTTTCAAGAACCGGTCAGACATTCGCACATCATGTTGGGCTCGCAGCTCTCGAAGATCATCAAAGGGGTCGGCATCAGCGCCCTCGTGATCGATCGCGACGGCAAGATTCTCGAGTCCAGCGAAGAGACCGGCGCGCCCGCCACGTCGAAGGCGAAGAGCAAGCTGGGCAAGAGCTATTTCGATGCCTGCATCCGGCCGGATCGGCATTCGCTGGAGCTGCTGCGCGGCTTCAAGAGCCTCGCCGAGAAGAGCATCGACTTCTTCTCGACCGTCAGCTGGCGCGAGGAAGCCGGCGAGCGGAAGCATTTTCTGATCGTTGCGACGCCGAGCGAAGATGATCCCGACGCGATCGTGGTGCTGCACATCGACGTGTCGGTGCTGCTCGGCGGCCGGCAGGAGCTGTCGGCGCTGATGATCGGGCAGGGCGCTGCCGCCGCAGCGCAAGCGGAAGCTGCGATGATCGGAGCGGTACGCGGTGCGATCGTCGAGGCGCTCGCGGCCTCGCATGATCGCACGCCGACACTGACGATCGCCAAGCCGCCGGTCGAAGAGCACGACGTGTTCAGCGAACTGACTCCGTCGCAATTGGAGCTGCTGCCTTATCTAGCCAGCGGCAAGAGTAATCGCCAGATCGCCAAAGAACGCGATATGAGCGAGTTCACCATCAAGTCGCAGGTGGCCGGCATCATCCAGAAGCTCAACGTCGCCAACCGGACCCAGGCGGCGCTGCTGGCGATGCGCAACAGCGAAGCGCTCGGCATGCGCCGGCGCGCCTAAGCGGCGCGACGCAACAGGCGCAGGCGAGGAACGATCTTCGCCTGTTGTCGTACAATTCTTGTTCTCACACACATCGACGATTCGTCGCTGCGGATGTCGGCGAGTTCGCATGATGCGCCGCCGAGTCCTGGGTGTGGCAAATCGTCCGAGTTGATTTTCAATCGCGTCAGATGTTGTTCAACTGCGGAGTGCGGCCAAGCGTCGGTGGCGCGGCCTGGCGCAGTGGGGACGTGGTGACGATCGTGAGTGATGCTTCTCGGATCGACGACGCTGTTCGCGTCATGGTCGAGACGCTCGACGCGGTGTCGGTCCACACCGTGGTGCTCGGCGGCGATGGCCGCTGCATCAGTATCTCACCCTGCGCCGAGACGCTGCTGTCGAACGGCTCGCCGCTCACCGTCCAGATGGAGCGGCTGCGCCGCAGTAAGACGTCGAACGCGGTCGCCGAATGCCCGCGGCTCGGCGGCGCCGTCGATATCGACCACGATCTGCAGCCATGCATCGACTGCGTCACGCGGCGGAACGTCAGCGCGCCGTGCCCCGGCAGTTGCGCGATCTCGATCACCGGCCCGCACGATGCCGCTATCCATCTACGGCTGACGTCGATCGCTGCTGCGGACCAGCAGGCACTGACCGGTGCGGCCGCGATGGCGGTGATCCGGCCTTTGACGGTGCAGCATTCGGTGGAGTTACTGCCCGACATCGCCGTGCTACTCACCGCGGCGGAGCGCGACGTCGCAACCGAACTCCTTAGCGGCCGCCGGCCGGCCGAAATCGCGCAGCTTCGCGGCGTGTCGATCGGCACCATCCGGTCGCAGATCAAGCGCATCTACGCCAAGCTCGGCGTTTCCGGCCTCGTCGAATTCATCGCCCGCGCTCGGCGGTGACTCGGCCGCCGGTGAGATGATCTGTCAGCCCGCGCGGGTTTCGCGGCGGAAGGCGCCGGGGCTGCGCGCCATCCATTTCCGGAACGCGCGGTGGAAGGCGCTGGGCTCGGCAAAGCCGAGATCGGCCGCGATATCGCCGACCGGTTTTTCGTTCTCGGCGAGCCAGCGGATCGCGAGCGCGCGGCGGATCTCATCCTTGATGGTCTGGTAGGTCTGCCCCTCGGCGCGTAGCCGCCGGCGCAGCGTTGAGGCCGGGATCTTCATCTGCTTCGCCAGCGTCTCGAAGTTGGGCCACGAAGTCGGCGGCTTGGCGCGCAGCGTGGTGCGGATCGCGGCGGTGAGGGTGGCGTCGTGGCGATAGCGCACCAGGATGTTGGCCGGCGCCAGCCGCAGAAACTCCTTCAGCGCCCGCTCGGTGCGCGTGGTGGGCAGATCGAGATAGCTGGCGTCGAACGCCAGCGCGCTTTGCGGCTGACCGAACCGCACCGGCGCGCCAAAGAACGAGCGATAGTCGGCGGCCACGGCCGGCGGGCCGCAGGCGAAATCGACCCGGCGCAGCGGCAGCCGACGGCCGACCAGCCAGCAGGCGATGCCATGCACCACGATCCAGAAGGTGCGATAGGCGAAGGCCGAACGCGGCGCGGCTTTGTCGTGCAGCACGATGCGGGCGAGGTCGCCTTCAACCCGCAGCTCGCCGTAAGGATCGTCGAGCGCCACTTTCAGGAACCGCAGCGCGCGGTTTAGCGCCTGCCGCAGCGTGCCGGCGTTCAGCACCGCGTGGCACAGCAGCGTGAATGAGCCGGGCCGCATCGGCCGCCCGCCGAGGCCGAAGAACTCGTCGTCCATCGCCGCAGCGACCGCCAGCCATAGCGCGCCGAACTGCGCCGCAGACACGCGCTCCCGCACCACCTCGGGCAGGCCGGCAGCCGCGAACACCGGCCCGGGCGCAACGCCGGCCCGGCGCAGGCAGTCGGCGACTTCTTCCACGAACAGGGGCGCGATCGTCCGCCGCTCCATTCGTCCGCTCCTTCCTGAAAAGTGGCAAAACCGATCACAAATCTAGGTCATTTTGGTCCTAGAAAGCCACAGGGCTCCGCCGCTTAATCCGCGGCCGTGAATCCATTCGCGTCAGCCCCTCGTGCCAACAACGAGGGCAGGGGAAGAAACACCATGAGCAACGCCCATCCTGCGGTCGCAGCCACTGAAGATTATGCCGACGTCCTGGCACGGTTTCGCCGCGAGGACCTCGAAGTCCTGTTCGACGGCAATTTCGCGACCGGCATCAACGTCTGCATCGAATGCTGCGACCGTCACGTCGCCGGCGGCGGCACGGCGCTGGATTGGGAAAGCCAGGACGGCCGCACCGCCTCCTTCAGCTTTGCCGCGATGAAGGACTATGCGGCGCGGGTGGCCAATCTGCTGGTCGCGCAGGGCGTGAAGCCCGGCGACGTGGTCGCCGGCATGCTGCCGCGCACGCCCGAACTGCTGGCGCTGATCCTCGGCACCTGGCGCGCCGGCGCGGTGTATCAGCCGCTGTTCACCGCGTTTGGTCCGAAGGCGATCGAGCACCGCGTCAAGATGAGCGCCGCCAAGCTGGTGGTCACTGATCTGGCCAACCGCGCCAAGCTCGCCGACGTCGCCGATTGCCCGACCGTGGCGATCGTGCTGCGGCCGGGCGAGACCGCGCCGCTCGGCGATCTTGATTTCCATGCCGAGATCGCGGCGCAATCGACCGAGTTCGCGCCGGTGCTGCGCAAGGGCACCGACCTGTTCTTGATGATGTCGACCTCCGGCACCACCGGCCTGCCGAAGGGCGTGCCGGTGCCGATCAACGCGCTGCCGGCGTTCTATTCGTACATCCGCGATGCGGTCGACCTGCGCGCGGGCGACATCTTCTGGAACATCGCCGATCCGGGCTGGGCCTACGGCCTGTACTACGCGGTGACCGGCCCGCTGCTGCACGGCCACGCCACCACCTTCTACGATGGTCCGTTCACCGCCGAGAGCACCTACGGCCTGATCAAGCGCCGCGGCATTACCAATCTGGCCGGTGCGCCGACCGCGTATCGGCTGCTGATCGCGGCGGGGCCGGAAGCTGCGGCGCCGGTGAAGGGTCAGCTCCGCGTCGTCAGCAGCGCCGGCGAGCCGCTCAATCCGGAAGTGATCCGCTGGTTCGCCGAGCATCTCGCCGCGCCGATCCATGATCACTACGGCCAGACCGAACTCGGCATGGTGGTGAACAATCACCACCGGCTGCGCCACACCGTGCATCCGGGCTCCGCGGGGCTGGCGATGCCGGGCTTCCGCGTTGCGGTGCTCGACGAGCAGAGCAACGAACTGCCGCCGAACGTCCCCGGCGTGCTGAGCGTCGATCTGAATCGCTCGCCGCTGATGTGGTTCTCCGGCTATTGGCAGCAGGAGACGCCGGCGATCGAAGGCGGTTACTACCGCACCGGCGACACTGTCGAGCTGGAGCCGGATGGGTCGATCAGCTTCGTCGGCCGCGCCGACGACGTCATCACCTCGTCAGGCTACCGGATCGGCCCGTTCGACGTCGAGAGCGCGCTGATCGAGCATGCCGCGGTGATCGAGGCGGCGGTGATCGGCAAGCCCGATCCCGAGCGCACCGAGATCGTCAAGGCCTATGTGGTGCTGGCCAAGGACGTGACGCCGAGCGAGGCGCTCGCCGAGGAGCTGCGGCAATACGTCAAGAAGCGGCTCTCGGCGCACGCCTATCCGCGCGAGATCGAATTCCTGGAGCAACTCCCGAAGACGCCGAGCGGCAAGCTGCAGCGCTTCATTCTGCGCAAGCGCGACACCGAGCCGGCGGGCGCGGGCCAAGGCACTTCTTCTGCAGCTTGAGAGACGGATTAAATCGTCATGAACATTACTGATCGCGTTTTCCTGGTCACCGGCGCCGCCTCCGGTCTCGGCGCCGCCACCGCCCGCACGCTGGTCGCCGGCGGCGCCAAGGTGGTCGGCCTCGATCTGAACGCCGAGGCTGGCGCCAAGCTCGAGCAGGAGCTCGGTGCCAGCTTCCGCTTTCTCGCCACCGACGTCACCAAGGCCGAGGATGCCGAGGCGGCGGTGAAGCTCGCCCAGGACATCTTCGGCCACGTCAACGGGCTGGTGAACTGCGCCGGCGTGGCGCCGGGCGAAAAGGTGCTCGGCCGCAACGGCCCGCACAAGCTCGACAGCTTCGCCCGGGCGATCACCATCAACCTGATCGGCAGCTTCAACATGATCCGGCTCGCCGCCGAGGCGATGAGCAAGGAACAGCCGGACGCCGAAGGCGAGCGCGGGGTGATCATCAACACCGCCTCGGTCGCGGCGTTCGACGGCCAGATCGGGCAGGCGGCGTACTCGGCCTCCAAGGGCGGTGTCGCCGCGATGACGCTGCCGATCGCGCGCGAGCTGGCGCAGCACGGCATTCGCGTGGTGACGATCGCGCCAGGCATCTTCGAAACCCCGATGATGGCCGGGATGCCGCAGCCGGTGCAGGATGCGCTCGGCAAGAGCGTGCCGTTCCCGCCGCGGCTCGGCCGGCCGGCCGAATACGCCGCGCTGGTGAAGGCGATCTGTGAGAATACGATGCTGAACGGCGAGGTGATCCGCCTCGACGGTGCACTGCGGATGGCGCCGCGCTGAGGCGCGGCGTTTCCTCTATCGTCCCGATCAAACAA
This sequence comes from Rhodopseudomonas sp. P1, assembly GCF_039642825.1. Taxonomy (NCBI): domain Bacteria; kingdom Pseudomonadati; phylum Pseudomonadota; class Alphaproteobacteria; order Hyphomicrobiales; family Nitrobacteraceae; genus Rhodopseudomonas; species Rhodopseudomonas sp. P1. Next base: position 2,508,397 of record NZ_CP088006.1, read on the forward strand.
ACCAAGATCCAGGGAGAACTCCCATGACCCACGATCCTATCGTTATCGTCGGCTCCGCGCGGACCCCGATGGGCGGCTTTCAGGGCGAGCTGAAGGACGCCACCGCATCCCAGCTCGGCTCGGCCGCGATTTCGGCCGCGGTCGAGCGCGCCGGCCTGAAGCCGGACGCGATCGACGAAGTCGTATGCGGCTGCGTGTTGCCGGCCGGTCAGGGCCAGGCACCGGCCCGTCAGGCTTCGCTCGGCGCCGGGCTGCCGCTGTCGGCGGGCTGCACCACCGTGAACAAGATGTGCGGCTCCGGCATGAAGGCGGCGATGCTCGCGCATGATCTGTTGATCGCCGGCAGTGCCACCGTAGCGGTCGCCGGCGGCATGGAGAGCATGACCAATGCGCCGTATCTGCTCGACCGCGCCCGCGGCGGCTATCGCATGGGCCACGGCCGAGTACTCGACCACATGTTCCTCGACGGCCTCGAAGACGCCTACGACAAGGGACGGCTGATGGGCACCTTCGCCGAGGACTGCGCGCAGAACTATCAGTTCACCCGCGAGACCCAGGACAACTTCGCCATCACCTCGCTGACCCGCGCCCAGGCCGCGATCAAGGATGGCTCGTTCGCGCGCGAGATCACGCCGGTGACGCTGAAAGCCGGCAAGTCGGAGATCACCGTGACCACCGACGAGCAGCCGCTGAAGGCCAAGCTCGACAAGATCCCGACGCTGAAGCCGGCGTTCCGCGAAGGCGGCACCGTGACGGCGGCGAACTCGTCGTCGATCTCCGACGGCGCCGCCGCGCTGGTGCTGATGCGCCGTTCGGAAGCCGACAAGCGTGGCCTGAAGCCGCTCGCGGCGATCGTCGGTCATTCCACCCACGCCCATGAGCCGGCGCTGTTCGCCACCGCGCCAATCGGTGCGATCCGCAAGCTCGGCGAACGCACCGGCTGGAATCTCGCCGACGTCGATCTGTTCGAGGTCAACGAGGCGTTCGCGGTGGTGGCGCTGGCGGCGATGCACGATCTCGGCCTGCCGCACGACAAGGTCAACGTTCATGGCGGCGCCTGCGCGCTCGGCCATCCGATCGGCGCCTCCGGTGCGCGCGTGCTGGTGACGCTGCTGGCGGCGCTGGAGAAGTACGACCTCAAGCGCGGCATCGCCTCGCTGTGCATCGGCGGCGGCGAAGCCACTGCCGTCGCCGTCGAGCGGCTGTCGTGAGCGCATCATGATCCTCAACGAACTACAGACCCAGATCCGCGACACCGCCCGCGACTTCGCGCGCGAGCGGCTCGCCCCGACCGCGGCGGCGCGTGATGCCGCGCATGCGTTTCCGCGCGCCGAACTGACCGAGATGGGCCAGCTCGGCTTTCTCGGCATGCTGGTGCCGGAAGCCTATGGCGGCTCGGACACCGGCATGGTGGCCTACACCCTGGCGCTGGAAGAGATCGCCGCGGGCGACGGTGCGTGCTCGACCATCGTCAGCGTGCATTCTTCGGTGGCGTGCATGCCGATCCTGAAATTCGGCACCGACGAGCAGAAGCAGCGCTTCCTGCCGAAGCTCGCCAGCGGCGAATGGATCGGCGGCTTCGCGCTGACCGAACCGCAGGCCGGCTCGGATGCCTCGAACCTGCGCACCACCGCGCGCCGCGACGGCGATGCCTACGTCATCAACGGCGCCAAGCAGTTCATCACCTCGGGGCAGAACGGCCAGCTGATCATCCTGTTCGCCGTCACCGATCCGTCGGCCGGCAAAAAGGGCATCACCGCCTTCATCGTGCCGACCGATACGCCCGGCTATGAGGTGGTGCGGGTCGAGGACAAGCTCGGTCAGCATTCGTCCGACACCTGCCTGCTCGCCTTCAACGACATGCGGATTCCGGCCGACCTGCGGCTCGGCGCCGAAGGCGAGGGGCTCAAGATCGCGCTGTCGAATCTCGAAGGCGGCCGGATCGGCATCGCCTCGCAGGCGGTCGGGATGGCACGCGCCGCGTTCGAGGCGGCCCGCGACTACGCGCGCGACCGCGTCACCTTCGGCAAGCCGATCGTCGAGCACCAGGCGGTGGCGTTCCGGCTCGCCGACATGGCGACCCGCATCGCGGCAGCGCGACAGATGGTGCTGCACGCCGCCAGCCTGCGCGAAGCTGGGCTGCCGTGCCTGACCGAAGCCTCGATGGCCAAGCTGTTCGCTTCCGAGACCGCCGAGGCGGTGTGCTCCGCGGCGATCCAGACGCTCGGCGGCTACGGTTACTTGAAGGACTTCCCGGTCGAGCGGATCTATCGCGACGTCCGCGTCTGCCAGATCTATGAAGGCACCAGCGACGTCCAGCGCATCGTGATCTCGCGCAATCTGTAAAGTAGTTCTGTTTCTGCCGACTACGAGCGGCGTTCGGGAGACCCGCAAAGGGGTCAACATCATGGGGAGGAGGCGCAAAGCGCCTTCTCGCACCATGTGCCGCGCGCGATCGTCTTTCCATTTCGGCAGGCAGCCTCGCATCTTGGTGTCGGCGGTTCACCGGACGCGGCCTGAATACCCATCGTACAGCATGAATTGACACTCCCGCGGACCCGCGCTAAACACAATATCAATACCGTACGTACGGTATTGATATTGTGTGACGGATTGAGGACTGCGATGGAGACGACAGCAGCCGCGCAGGAGCGCTACACGCGTGCGGCGATCTTTCTGCACTGGTGCATGACTGCAATGATCGTCGGGCTGATCGGCCTTGGCTTCTACATGGGACAGCAGCCGCCTTCGCCGGAGAAGTATGCGCTCTACGATCTGCACAAGTCGCTCGGTGTCGTGACGGTGCTGCTGCTGTCGGCACGCTTCATCTGGCGCGCCGCCAATACGCCGCCGGAGTTGCCGACAGCCTATTCGCAGCTACTCCGCACCGCCAGCCATCTCGGGCACTTTGCACTTTACGTGCTGATGTTCGCCGTGCCGGTCAGCGGCTGGGTGATGAGCGCTGCCTATGGTCGACCGGCGTCGCTGTTCGGCGTGCCGATTCCGCCGCCGGTCGCCAAGAGCGAGGATCTCGCCGAACTCTGGGGCACGATCCACTTCGCTCTCGGATCGGCGCTGGCGCTGGTGATCGCGGGGCACACGATGTTCGCGCTCAAGCATCACTTCATCGACAAGGATGGGCTGCTGTGGCGAATGTGGGTCCGATGCCCCTGAGGACCCGCAGCGGAGGCGGACCGTCCAACGCCGCCGGACGGTCCGTCTCCCATCAGACGCGCCTTGTCGTCAGAAGGTGTGGGTGAGCCGGGCAGTGAAGTTGCGGCCGGGCTCGAGCAGCGGGTTGTACATCGACTGGCTGTACGACCGGTTCACATAGGTCGACGCGCTCGCATACGAGGTGTCGAAGATGTTCTGCAGGCTGAGATGCAGCTTGGTGTCGCCGAGGCGGCGCGACACCAATACGCCGAGATCGAACGAGGCGTAGATGCTCGGCACCGCATAGCCACCGGTCGGATATTCCTGCGCGGTGTTGATGCGGGTCTTGGCCGACGCCCAATCCACCGCGGCACCGACCGCGTAGCCGGAGCCGACCGGCGCGTATTGCACGCCGACGCGTCCTTTCCAGGGCGCGATGAACGGCAGCGGCGCATCGGTGTCGGTGTTGGTCGCCTGCAGCCACGCGGCATTGCCGTGCAGGTTGAACGACGACGTCGCCTGCCAGCGCCACTCGGCTTCGACGCCGTTCACGGTGGCATGGCCGACGTTTTGGCTCTGCGTCACCGATGTCCCGTTATAATTGACGAACACCGACTGCAGGAAATTCGCGTAGTGGCTGTCGAACGCCGTCAGCTTGAAGGTCGCGGTCGGAAAGTTGAGCTGGAATCCGCCCTCGTAGGTGAGGCCGGTCTCCGGCTTCAGCTCCGGATTTGGGATCGAGGTCGCCGAGAACGCGAACAGCTCGGAATTGGTCGGATAGCGATAGGACGTGCCGACCGAGGCGAGCAGATCGAGGATCGGAGTCACGTGTACGGTGGCGCCGATGCTGCCGGTCGGCGCGGTGGCGGTAACGTCGCTGTTCTGCCGAAGCACCGCGAGGGCGCGGGCCGAACTCACCGGAGACAGCTCCGATGTGGTGTTGAACCAGTCGAACCGGCCGCCGGCCGACAGAGTCAGCATATCAATCGGCTTCCACTCGTGCAGCATGAACGCGCCGGCATTGGCCTGGGTGTTGTCCGGGCCGGTCTTGAACTCGGGTGTGACCGTCGAGCTCGTCGCGGTCTGCCGAACCGACCACGACGTGCTGCCCGGCCGCCATTCCTGGAAACCGTCGAAGCCGAACGTCGTCTTGAGCAAGCCCCATGGCGCCGGATCCCACGGAATCACGCCTTGCACCCGGCCGCCGATCACCAGCGGGCCGCCGACGTGGCTGACCGAGGAGGTGACGACGCCCGGCGTCGCGGTGTTCACGGTGGAAAGCTTGGTGTCGAAGTAGTTGGCGTAGAACGAGCCTTCGACGTGCTGGACCAGCTGATCGGTGAAGTCGCCGGCGTAGGACAGCTTCGCCATGTGCACTTGGTTTGGCTGCTGCCGCACCTGCATATAAGGCCAGCCCGGTGCGCCGCCGACGCCGCCGGCGCGGCCATCTTCTTCCCAATAGTCGCGCAGCGTCAATTCAAAGCGCTGGTTGCTGGTCGGCGACCAGCCGAGCCGCAGATTGCCGCCGATGCTCTCATAATCGCTGTTGAGCGCGGGGCCGCTCGGCGTGTGATAATTGCCGCCCTTGCGATAGCTGACGCCGCCGAGCACGTCGAAGCCCATGCCGGCCGCCTGCGCCCATTCATAGGTGCTGAAGCCGTTGTCGACCGAGCTGTAACCCGCCGAGAACCCGCCATGGGTGACGCGCCACGGGCCGAACGGATCGACCTGGGGACGGCGGGTGACGACGTTGACGAGCCCGGTCATTGCCTCGGAGCCGTACACCACTGAGGCGGGGCCGCGCACCACCTCGACCCGCTCGATCTCTTCGGGGGCAAAGTAATTGAGCTGCAGCGTGTTGCGGCCGCGGAAGCGGTCGCCGTCGATATACATCGGCGAGCGCCAGTTGTTGGACGAGAAGCCGCGCAGATAAATCTGGCCGCCGATGCCGCCGGCGCGCGCGATCGATACACCCGGCACGTTCTGCAGGATATCGAGCAGGCTGGTCGGGCTGGTCTGTTCGATCTGCGCGTGATCGACGACGGTGATGCTCTGCTGCGCGGTGTGTGGAATTCCGGGTTGCGGAAGCTTGCCACCCATCGGCTTGAGCGAATGATCTGAGGTCGCTACTGCGGCCTGCTGAGCCGGCGCAGGCTTTGGAGCTTGCGCCGCGGTGCGGCGGGCGCCGCGGCCATCGCTCGACCTTGTTGCGCGCTGCGGCTTCGGTGGATTTGCCGATTCCACGCGCACTTCCGGCAACACATGGCGCGCGCGCGGTGTCGATGTGTCGGCGGTCTGCGCCCGCGTCGCGGTGCTCGATCCCGCCGTCATCGCGCAGGCCAGTGCGACGCTCAGTCCGCAGCTGGAAGCAAGAAGTCGGCTCCGTGCGGATTCGCGCGTGAATGCCCGTTGAATCATTTGGTGGCGTCCCCCAGTTCACGATTAGTGAACGGGTCCTTATCGAGTCGTCACTTCGATCACCACCATCCCCACGTTAGCGTGGCGCACGATTACCACCGTGTGCAGGCAAACTTCGACACATTACAAAATGGGATGTCTGTTTCGTTACGCGCGCGATTAGTAACGCGCGCAACCGTACCGACCCAATCTTGAGAGATTCTAGTTTCGAGGACGGCGTCGCGCGCGTCATCGCGGTGTTTTGGTTTTGCGTTCTGAGATCGGCCGCCTATGAACGGCATGCCGTGTAGAGGCAGATCAGGAGGAGCGCTGTGAGGTCGTCAACGTGATGCTGTCGTCATTGCGAGGGATGAGACCGGCGATCGCCGTGGTGATCGGCGTCGCGGCAATGGCCGGTTCGTCTCGGGCCGCTGAGTTGACCGACCAGCGCGGACGGACCGTTGCCGTCACCACACCGGCGCAGCGTGTGGTGTTCTTGCCGATGCCGGCGCCGTCGACCTACATGGCGATCGATCGTTCGGCCGCGCATGTCGCCGGGATGAATCCGGCATCGGCCACAGCGATGCGCGCCGGGATTCTCAGCCGGATCTTTCCGTCGTTTGACCAGATCCCGACCGGGATTACGCGCGGTGCCGGCGTGGTGCCGAATGTCGAGGCGATCATGGCGCTGCATCCGGACGCGGTGCTGCAATGGGCGACGTCGGGCGATGAGCCGATCGCGATGCTCGATCGCGCTGGCCTCACGGTGCTGGGGCTGCGCTACGGCGGCCAGGACGAGGTCGAGGGCGCGATCCTGATGATGGGACGGCTCGCAGGGCAGGAGGCGCGTGCAGGCAGAATCGTCGAGCGATTGCGGCAGCGGCAGGACGTGCTCGCGACAACGTTCAGGGCAACGCCGGATGCTGAACGGCCGCGGGTGCTGCATTTGTCACGCGCCTCGGATTCGTTCGCCGTCGCCGGTCGCGACACCTACACGGATTTCGTGATCCGGACTGCGGGCGGTCGCAACGCAGCCGGGGAGGTCGGCGGCAGCCGCACCGTGACGCTGGAGCAGCTGCTGGTGTGGAATCCGGATGTCATCCTGCTCGGTAATTTCGATACGGCGATGCCGGCCGACCTCTATGGCGATCCGCGTCTGCAGGGCATTGCGGCAATCAAGCAGCACCGGGTGTATCGTGTACCGCTCGGCGGCTATCGCTGGGATCCGCCGAGCCACGAGTCGGCGCTGGCGTGGACATGGCTCGCGAAACTGCTGCATCCGGATCGGCTCACGACCGATCTGCGCACCGAGATGCGGGACTGGTACAGCTTCCTCTACAATCACATGCTGGCCGATGCGGAGATCGACGCCATTCTGCAGACACCGCAGAACAGCGCGTCCGCCGGCTACGCCCGATTTTCGGTCGCGCGATGAGTACGCTCGACACGGCCGCCGTGCGACCCGGACATCCGACCGCGACATCTTTGATAGCCGCCGCACTCGTTGTGCTGCCGATCGTGACGGCGCTGCTCTGTCTGTCGGCGGGCCGCTACCACGTGCCGGCCGCGCATGTGTTCGGCATTCTGCTGCACGAGCTGTTCGCTTCGTTCGGTTTCGATGCAGCGAACTGGCTGCCGGCGGGGTGGGGCGCCGCGAGTTGGACTCCGACGGAGCGGATCGTGGTCACCACGGTGCGGCTGCCGCGGGTGCTGATGGCCGGCATTGCCGGCGCGGGGCTGGCGCTGTCCGGCGCGGTGCTGCAGGGCATGTTCCGCAACCCGCTGGTCGGTCCGCAAACCATCGGCGCCGCATCCGGCGCGTCACTCGGCGGCGTGGTTGCGATCTTGTTGTTCGGCTTCGGCCTGCCTGTGCATCTCGGCGCTTTCGCCGGTGCCGCAATCGCGCTCGCCGCGGTGCTGATCGTTCACCGTGGCGACGGCGTCTCGCCGGTGCTGACGCTGGTGCTCGCCGGCGTGGTCATTGGCGCGTTCTGCAGCGCGCTGGTCGGGTTCGTGACCTTCATCGCCGATCCCGAAGTGAAACTGCCCGGCATCGTGTTCTGGCTGCTCGGCAGCTTCGCGGCATCGAGCTGGCCCAACCTGGCGCTGCTGGCGACGTGTACCATCCTGGGCGGCGGCGTGATGCTGGCGATGCGCTGGCGCGTCAACGTGCTGTCGCTCGGCGACGAGGAGGCGCGCACGCTGGGCGTCGAGCCCGGACGCGACCGCGTGATTCTGCTCGGCGCTACGTGCCTCGCGGTCTCGGCGCAGGTCGCGGTCTCCGGAACGATCGGTTGGGTCGGCTTGGTGATCCCCAATCTGGTGCGCATGGTGGTCGGGGCGGATCATCGCCGGCTGCTGCCGGTGTCGGCGGTCGCGGGCGCCGCCTTCCTGATGGCGGCCGACACGCTGGCGCGCGACCTGTCGGCAGCTGAAATTCCGGTCGGCATCGTCACCGCGATCGTCGGCACGCCGGTGTTCGCCTGGCTGCTGCGCCGGCATGCAAGAGGGCAGACGACATGATCCAAGTGGAGCAGGCGGGGCATTGGTTTCGCCCGGAGCAATGGCTGTTTCGCGATCTGTCATTCGCGATCGCGGAAGGTGAAGCCGCCGCGATCCTCGGGCCGAACGGCTGCGGCAAGACCACGTTGCTGCGCGCGCTCGCGGCGACGCTGGTGTTGAAGCACGGCCGGATCAACGTCGACGGCATCGTCGGCGTGGTGCCGCAGGCGCTGCGCGGCGATGTCGGCTATCGGGTGATCGACATGGTGCTGCTCGGGCGCAGCCGCTATCTCGGCCGCTTCGGCGCGCCGGGCCGCCGCGATCTCGCCCGCGCCGAAGCTTGTCTCGATGCTGTCGGCATCGCCGATCTCGCCGAACGCCGCTACGACCGGCTCAGCGGCGGCCAGCGCCAGCTCGTGCTGTTCGCCCGCGCGCTCGCCGGCGATTGTCGCGTGCTGCTGCTCGACGAGCCGGCCTCGGCGCTCGATCTTGCCAATCAGGGCGTGGTGCTGCGGCTGATCCGGCGCCTGGTGCGCGACGACGGCATGACCGTGGTGTTCACCACGCATCATCCCGATCATGCGCTCGCGGTTGCCGACAAGGTGCTGATGATGGCCGGCGAGCCGGTGTTCGGCCCCGCCGATCGCGTGCTCGACGAGGCCAATCTGGCGCGGCTTTACGGCGTGCCGGTGCGCCGCGTCACCATCGAAGCGGATGGCGAGCGCATCGAGACGACCGTGCCGGTGCACCGGCTGACGGGCGTCGATGCGCCGCCTCCGCGGCTATGATCGCGCGGTGGCTTGCGCCCAGCGCAGGAAGCCGTCGAGAAACCGCGTCGTCGCCGGCATGAACCGGCTGCCGTGGTGATAGAACGGATCGAGCGTTGAGACGATCAGCCGGCCCGGCATGGTGACGCGATCATCATAGAGCAGCGCGCCGCCGGGATCGCGGCCGTCGCGATCGTCCGGCACGGTGACCAGAGCCTGCGCGCCGTCCGGCGGAAACAGCACACCGTGGATGTGCCAGATCGTCGACTCCGCCGGGACGTAGCTGAAGATCTCGTGATCGGGCGCGACGATCTGGTGCGGCGGCTTCTGCGCAGGATCGAGCCACCACCAGAAGTTGGTCGGCCGTCCGGCGCTGCGCACGCCGGGCGCCCAGGTCTCGGCCTCGCTCTCGCCGAGCACCACCAGCGTCTTGCCGCGGGCGAGAAAGTCGGCCAGCAGCGGCTGGTGACGGCGCATCACATCGGGATTGGTGCGATCGGGGATGATCAGCAGATTCGGTTCGGCGAGATCGTCGGCGGTCAGCGCCGGCGCGTAGATCACCCGGTCGAAGCGGTCGCGGAAACGGTCGCCGAATATCGTCTCGTGATGATAGTACGTGCCGCTATCGAGCACTGCGACGGTCATGAGCGTGCCTCCACCAGCCAGGACATCAGCTGCGGCAGCAGGCGACGGCTCGAATCGTCGCCGCCGAAGCTCCACAGATCATTGCCGCCGTGCATCAGCACCTCGCCGCGGCCGTGGCGATAAATGAAGTCGAGCGGACGCGCCTCCGGCCCCATCGTGTGGATCACGGTCGCTCCCTCCGGTGGGCGATGCCAGGCATGGCCGTAGAAGCCGGCGACGCCGCGCCGGAAGATGAGATCCTCGAGCGCCACGCCGTCCCAGATCGGATGCGGCTGTGCGCGGGCGATGGTCAGATCGCCGAGGCTGCCGCCACCGAGCGGCTGCACCGGCGACAGGCCGGGCAGGAACGGGTGGGCGATATGGCCGCTGACGACGGCGATGCCGCCGGCCGCGACGTAATCGCCGAGCAACGCCGCGTTGGCCTGCAGGAAACGCTGGTCCATATGCATGCCGATCAGCAGCGCATCAGCGCCGTCGAGCAGCGCAGCGTCGAGGGCGTAGAGATCGACATCGCGGATAGTGCAGGGCAGACCTTGGAGCCGTTCTGCCCAGCCGGCCGATGAGGTCTTGTGGCCGCAGGAGAACCGGATGATGGTTTTCATCGCGTTCTCCGATTACAGCCGGTCGAACAGCGCATCGGGCGACGTGGCCAGCACGTCCGCGGCGACGCTGCGCTTCAGCGCGGAGAGTTCGACATTCTCCGCATCGCTCCGTGCCGCGCCGCGGCCGATCAGTTCGAAGAACCGCTCCGGCACCGCGCCCTGACGCAGCGCGACGCCGACAGTCTGCTCACCCGCCGAAACCCGCCAGCTGTAAGACATGTCGGCGCCCGGACACAGCCGCGCCTGCGGCAGCGAGCGGTCGACGGTGTAGACGCCGCGCGTCACCGCGCGCGTCACGAATTCGAAAGCGTCACGTACGCCCGGACCGGGATGACCGCTGATCACGCTGATCTCGGAGCGTCGTAGCGGTCGCTGCGGCGACAGCGTCGGCAGCATCAAGCGTAGCGCCTGAAACGTCACTGCGAGCATCGCCAGCGCGCTCTGGCCGTGATACGCGGCGACCATATCGAAATGAATGTCGATGAGATCTTCCTCGCCCTCGATGGTCAGCATCGGGCGGATCTCGGCAGGTGTCGTCATGATGAGTCTGTCTTCTCCGGCGTAAGTCACGCGAGATATCGCTTCGCGTAACAACAACGCCGGACGGGCGGCAATCGCTGCCGCTCGCGTGACGCGTGCAGCGGGGCTTGCGAATGCGCCTAACTACTTCGCCGAACACATCTCTTCGGCGTATTTAGAATTGCCAGAAAGTCGCAAGTGCCGAGAGCAGAGTGGCGTGTGTTGGTGCGTTACGTACCAAATGCGTGAATGTGCTCGACCTCGAGCGGCGCACGCCTGCGACAATGACGCACATGTCATCAGCGGATCAAAAGATCGATCCGGGTTAGCGTGGTCTGACCGCGTGGGCTGCTGTCCCAATCTTTAGCCATTGCGTCCATGTCAGGGCAGGTGTTCGTCGTTGGTTCTTCCCGATCGTTTGCGGCGGCGATGTCGCATCGGTTAAGAGATCGGGTGGGGGCAGGAGAATCGCGGTCGCTGCACTCCCGGCTCTGTGACGTTGTCACCGCAACGTCAGGTTGATTGTGGGAGAACAGCCGCGATGGAAGCGACTCACCAGGATGGGTGAAGCTGCCGGTCGGCGCCTGCGGCGACCGGAACGATCGAAAGGACCTGCAAAGATGAAATTGAGAATTGCTACTATCGCCGGACTGGTTGTGCTGGGCAGCGGTTTCGCGGTCGCGCAGACCGACGCCATCGCGCAGCGCAAGGCGATCCTGAAGCAGATGGGCGAGGCCACCAAGCCGATCGCTGCGATGCTGAAGGGCGAGGCGAAGTTCGACCAGGCGGTAGTGCAGAAGTCGCTGGCGGCGATCGCAGACGACTCGAAGAAGCTGCCGGCGCTGTTCCCGGCCGATTCCAAGACCGGTGGCGACACCGCGGCGCTGCCGAAGATCTGGGAAGACAAGGCGAAGTTCGACGACCTGTTCGCCAAGCTGGCCGCTGCGGCCACCGCGGCGCAGGGCACGATCAAGGATGAAGCCTCGCTAAAGGCGAACATCGGCGGCGTGCTCGGCAACTGCAAGTCGTGCCACGACGACTTCCGCGCCAAGAAGAGCTAAGACATGAACGAAGCGAGCGTCGTCGCCTGGGACGGGCCCACGCGCGTCTTCAAGTGGGCGCTCGTCTTCGTCGTCCTCGATGGCTGGATCAGCAACACCTATGGCGGGGCCTATCCCGCCTGGCACAAGCTCAACGGCTATACCGCGCTGGTACTGATCGTCTTCCGCATCCTGTGGGGCTTCGTCGGCGGTTCGACCGCACGGTTCGGCAGCTTCGTGGCGATGCCGGGCAGGGTGCTGGCCTACATCGCCGACAAGAAGAAGTTTCTCGGCCACAATCCGCTCGGCGGATGGATGGTGGTGGCGCTGCTGGCGCTGGTGTTCGCGATGGCGATCAGCGGGCTGTTCTCGGCCGATGAAGATCGTCTGATCATCGAAGGACCGCTCGCCAAGACCGTGGCTGATGCCACTGTCGACACCGCCGCGCTGTGGCACCGCCGGATCTTCACCGCGATCGAGGTGTTCGTCGCGGTCCACGTCGCCGCCAACGTGATCTACGCGGTCACCAGCCGCGAACCGCTGATCCAGGCGATGATCACCGGCCGCAAGCCGGCCGACAGCTATGCGGATATGCCGACGGCCGTGCCCGGCCCCTGGGGCAGAGCATTCGCCTGCCTGCTGGTGGCAGCGTTCGTGGTGCTGGCACCGATCTACGTGATCGCGGGACGGCTGCTGTAACGCGTGCGGAGCTTAAGCTCCGCGACGTCTTACCGCCCGCACCACACCGGCTGGCGCTTCCCAAGGAAGGCATCGATGCCTTCCTTGGCGTCTTCCGCCTGAAGATTCTTCGCCATCACCTGACTGGTGTAAGCATAGGCATCCGCCAGCGACAATTCGGCCTGGCGGTAGAACGCCTCTTTGCCGATCGCCAGCGTCAGCGGGGACTTGCTCGCGATCTGCCGCGCGAACGCGAGGGTGCGTTGCTCGAGCTCGGCGGCGGGAACGACCTCGTTGATCAGGCCGAAGCGGAACGCAGTTTCGGCGTCGATCAGATCGCCGGACAACAGCATTTGCATCGCGTGCTTGCGCGTCAGATTGCGCGACAGCGCCACCATCGGGGTCGAGCAGAACAGGCCGATATTGACACCCGGCGTTGCGAACCGCGCATCGTCGGCGGCGAAGGCGAGATCGGCGCTGGCGACCAGCTGAGCGCCGGCGGCGGTGGCGACGCCGTGGACGCGCGCGATCACCGGCTTCGGCAGGTGAACGATCGCCTGCATCACCTCGGCGCAGGCGGCGAAGAGGCGGTCGACATAACCCGGATCGTAATTGCCGGCGCGCAGCTCTTTCAGGTCATGACCGGCGCAGAAAGCCGGGCCGGAGCCGGCGATGATCAGCACCTGCACGCTGGCGTCGGCGGCGATGTCGGCCAGCGCCCCGCGCAGAGCCTCCAGCATGCCCTGCGACAGCGCGTTGCGCGCCTGCGGCCGGTTCAGCGTCAGCGTGGTGACGCCGTCATCGTCGGCGCGCAGCACGTAAGGAGTGTCGGTCATCGGAAGTCCTCTTTGTCGGGCGCGCTAGTGCTTGCGCAGCGCGCCGGTCTCATCGACCTTGCGCAGGTTGGCGAGCTCGGTGGCGGTCGGCTCGGCAATCATGCGGGCGGTGGGCGACACCTTCAGGTCCCAGCCGGTGTGGGCCTTGATCTCGTCGACGCTGGAGAACGCGAACCAGCCGTCGAGCTGGAATTCCTTGGTCTCCGGATCGGGACGCAGGATGCCGAGCGTGGTGATGATCGCCGATGGTCCGCCGCCGACGAAGCCGAACCGCTCGCGCGCATTGCCGCCGTCGAGATAGCCTGGCGAACTCAGATAGGTGACCTTCTCGGCAAAGCGCTTGGGTTCGTGCGTCACCATGATAATGAAACGCTTGGCGCCGCAGGCGATGTCGTTGGCGCCGCCGGCGCCGGGCAGGCGGATCTTGGGCGGGCGATAGTGGGGGCCGATGTCGTCGTCCCAGATGCCGGTGGTATTGACGTTGCCGAACTTGTCGACCTGCGCCGCGCCGATCACGCCGACGTCGCATCGCCCGGAGGCGACCAGGAAGCCGAGCGCGTCGATCGCCGAGGTGAAGCTGGTGGCGTTGGTGGAGATGCGGTTGCACTCGATGCCCCAAGGCAGGCCGCCGACCGGCGTCGCGCCATAGACGCCGCCTTCGGTCATGGTCCGCAGATGCGGCGCATGATTGGCCTGGGCGAAGTAACCGGCCAGCATCGACAGGCCGACGCCGAAGATCGCCAGCTCGCCGTCCTTCACTTCGCGCCCCGTGGCGATCGCCATCATCTCCTGGCGGGAATAGTCCAGTGTCTCGCTCATGCTGCGACCTCCTGGGCGGACAACGCGGCCACCTCGTCGGGCGGCAAGATCCAGCGCCGATACGGATCGAGCAGGAAGCTGGTGGTGCTGTTGCGCAGCTCCGCGATCTTGTCGCGGCCGATCATGTCGAGATAGCTGTCGATGTCGTGGTAGCTGGTAACGAAGTCCCGGATGTAGGCGGCGGTGCCCTCTTCGCCGCCGAGCGCCTTGTTCATGAACTTCATGTGCGCTTCGTCGACGTCGTACATGCCGGGCGAGCTCTGCGGCCAGGCTGCGAACGGCCAATGCACCACGGCCTCGACCACGAGATCCGGAATCCGCACCAGGTTCGGATATTGCCGGATGCAAGCGGTGTCGACGATCGCATCCGCAATGATGATCACCTTCTTGGCCGCACGGGACAGCTCGACCCGGCTCCATTCGGTGCCGAGCATGATCGCGTTGCCGTACGGATCGGCGAGGGTGACGTGGATCGCCGCCAAATCCGGCTTCAGCGGGCTGAACGCGCCGATCTCGCGGCCGGTGAACGGATCGACCACGGTCGGGATCTTGTGCTTGCTTGGATAATCGTCGGGCGCGAACGCGCTGCGATATTGCAGATCGGAGCCGATGTTCACGGTGGCCGGGACGAACGGCCAGTTCAGTGCGCCGCCGAGCAGTCGCAGCGGCAATCCAAGGTTGGAGTAGTCTTCGAGCGCCATGTGCCCGCTCTCGACCGCGCGGCGCAGGCCGTTGGCGAAGCCGAACACTTCCAGGGCCGAGAAGCCGCATTCCGCCTTGGTGACCACACCGGCGGCGGCCAGCAGGTTCAATTGCTGACTGTTGCAGTGAAAGATCGCGTGCAGGTCGCGCCGGCCTTGGCGCAGCAATTCGCGTCCAAAGATGATGGCGTCGGATCCGATCGGCAACGCAGCGCCGCTCGCATACTGCATACCGTCCCAGCTATAGCGTCGCACTGCCTGTTGCAGCGAGATCAGCCTTGTCTGCGCCATCTGCTCCCCGATGTGGCTCGTGTCGTTGCCGGTGTTATGTCGCAGTTGGATCGTTGGTGGAAGTCGTCATCACAGCATAAAGCTGCGGCGGATTTGACGTCCGCCGCAGCTGGCTCAGTGCCATCTCAATCGAGTTTGGCGCCGGACGCTTCGACGACCTTGCCCCAGCGCGCATAGTCTTCGTGAATGACCTTGGTGAAGGCCTCCGGCGTCGACGGGATCGCATCGAGGCCTTGCGCAGCGAGACGGTCGCGGACGTCCGGCAATTTCGCCAGCGCGTTGATCTCGGTGTTCAGCCGCGTCACGATGTCCTTCGGCGTGCCGGCAGGAACGACGATGCCGAACCAGGACGACACCACGAACTCCGGCAGTCCGGCTTCCGCAGCGGTCGGCACGTCGGGCAGCAGCGGCGAGCGGGTGCGGCTGGTGATCACCAGTCCCTTGACCTTGCCGGACTTCACCTGCGGCGCGAGGATGGTCAGCGTGTCGAACGAGAGATTGACCTGGCCGCCGAGCAGGGCCTGGATCGCGGGCGCGCTGCCCTTGAACGGCACGTGCAGCAGGTCGGTGCCGGTGAGGTTCTTGAACAGCTCGCCGCTGAGATGGCACAGCGTGCCGTTGCCGCACGACGAGTAGCTGAGCTTGCCCGGCTCCTTCTTGGCCGCCGCGATCAGGTCTTTCAGCGAGGTGGCGGGCGTGTCGGCGCTGGCGCCGATCACGTACGGCACTTCCGCCACCAGCGCCACCGGCGCGAAGCTCTTGAACGGATCGTAGGAAAGCGACTTGTTCAGATGCGGCAGAATGGTGAGCTGACCGGCGGGCGCGAGCGACAGGGTGTAGCCGTCGGGCGCAGCCTTGGCCGCCGCATCGGCAGCGATCGCGGTGCCGGCGCCGGCCTTGTTCTCGACCACCACCGGCTGCTTCAGTACTTCGCTGAGCTTCTCCGCGACGACGCGTCCGACCGCATCGGCGGCGCCGCCGGGCGGGAACGGCACGATCAGCTTCAGCGGCTTGTTCGGCCAATCAGCCGGCTGCGCCGCGGCGGGCAGGGTGGCGACGAGAGAAGCGGCAAACGTTGCGCATAGCAGGATGCAGCGAGAGACCGTCGAGGCTGTCATGGGCGTCCTTCATTCCGTGGTGGAGAAATCGAAGAGGGTGGAGGGCGTCGTCGGAACATCGCGTGCGCTTCGCGTCGGTCAGTCTTCGTGGAAGGCGACTTCGCGCGTCTTCCGGACGCTCGGCAGCACCAGGATGACGATCAGCGCCAGCGCGATCAGCAGCAGCGCCAGGCTCAGTCCGCGGGTGACGAAGACGGTCGGGTCGCCATGCGCCAGCAGCAGCGCGCGCCGCAGGTTTTCTTCCATCAGCGGGCCGAGCACGAAGCCGAGCAGCAGCGGCGCCGGCTCGCAGTGCAGCTTGATGAACATCCAGCCGAGCAGGCCGAAGCCGACCGCGAATGCGACTTCGATCGTGCTTTGATTGACGCTGTAGATGCCGATGCAGCAGAACACCAGGATCGCCGGATACAGCACGTGGTAGGGGACGCGTAGAAGCCGGATCCAGATTCCGATCAGCGGCATGTTGAGCAGCACCAGCAGCAGATTGCCGATCCACATCGAGGCGATCAGGCCCCAGAACAGTTCCGGCTTTTCGGTCATCACCTGCGGCCCAGGGACGATGCCGTGGATCATCATCGCGCCGACCATCAGCGCCATCACCGCGTTCGGCGGAATGCCGAGCGTCAATAGCGGAATGAACGATGTCTGCGCGCCGGCATTGTTGGCGGATTCCGGCGCGGCGACGCCTTCGATCGCGCCCTGGCCGAACCGGCTCGGATCCTTCGCCAGCTTCTTCTCGATGGTGTAGGCCGCGAACGAACTCAGGATCGCGCCGCCGCCGGGCAGCACGCCGAGCAGCGAGCCGAGAAACGTGCCGCGCAGCACCGGCTTCCAGGCCGCCTTGAAGTCCGCGCGGGTCGGCCAGATGCCGCCGACCGAGGTCGCAAACACGTTGCGCTCGATGCCTTTTTCGAGATTGTGGATGATCTCGGCGATGCCGAACAATCCCATCGACACGACGACGAAGCCGAAGCCATCCGACAATTCTGGGATGCCGAAGCTGTAACGTTCGGTGCCGGAATTGACGTCGGTGCCGATCAGGCCGAGCAGCAGCCCGAGCACGGTCATCGCCACCGCTTTGGTGAGCGATCCATTGGCCAGCACGACGGCGGCGACCAGGCCGAGCACCATCAGCGAGAAGTACTCGGCGGGGCCGAACTTCAACGCCAGGTTCGACAGCGGTTCGGCAAGCGCGGCGATCAGCAGCGTCGCCACGGTGCCGGCGAAGAACGAGCCGAGCGCCGCGATGCCGAGAGCGGCTCCGGCGCGGCCCTTCCGCGCCATGGCGTGGCCATCGAGGCAGGTCACGACCGAGGAGGATTCGCCGGGCAGGTTGACCAGGATTGCCGACGTCGAGCCGCCATATTGCGCGCCATAATAGATGCCGGCGAGCATGATCAGCGCCGACAGCGGCGGCTGGCCGTAAGTGGCGGGCAGCAGCATAGCGATGGTGGCGACCGGGCCGAGCCCCGGCAGCACGCCGACCAGCGTGCCCAGCGTGACGCCGAGCAGGCAGTAGCCGAGATTGCTGAGCGTCAGAGCCGCTTCGAAGCCGTGGCCGAGTTGACTGAACAGCTCCATCAGAACGGCGTGACCCTGAACGGCAGCCGCAGCCCATAGGCGAAGATCGCGACCGAAGCCGACGCCAGAACGAGGCCGGAGGCTGCGACCGAGCGCCAGCGTACGTTGGAATTGGCGAGGCTGCTGACGGCGACCACGCCGAATGTCGCAAGCGCGAGGCCGACCGATTCAATCGCCCCCGCGAACACCAGAACGCTGGCCGAGATTAGCAGCGCCGGCCGGAGCTTCGGGATCGCGAGGGAGGTGGGGCCTGCCGCTTGCTCCGCGACCGAGTGACGGCGGAATGCGCCGAGGCCGACGACGACGCCAAGGCCCGCCAGGATCAGACCGAGCACAACCGGGAAATACCCGGGACCCATCCGCATCGTCGTGCCGAGCGGGTAGTTGAGCGCGACAACCGCGAACGCAATCCCGAACACAAAGAACGCCGCTCCAGCGGCACCATCGCGATGATCGAGGCGGCGCCGGACCGACATGGGTGCTCCTACAACGTTCGCAGTCAACTAATCGCCGGCGATCGGCAGTATAGATACCGCAAACCTCCAGCCCGAGAGGCCCGCAATGTGTCGTCAAACGGTGCCAGCAGCAATGAAATGCTGTTGTAAAGACTTGGCCGCGACGGGAGGATTTTGATCGTTTCGTCGGGCTGGCGTGGAAGATCTTTGCGGGCTCTGCCGCGCGATGCGCGCCGGCCTCGCGAGTCAGCTTTCAGCGCAAATCTGAGGATGCGCCGAGAGAGGCTGGCGAAGGTCCTGCGGAGACGGCCTCCTGTTCGGTAAGCTCGAGTTCGCGAACTAATTGACGTCAGGAGCGATCGCCTCAAGGCAATTTCGGTTGGGCGCTCAGACTCGGCCAACCAAGCAATGGGCATCGCCGTGCTGCTCGCTTCCGCACAAGACCCCCGAAGACGGGATGTGCCGGACGTGGTTGCAATTGTCCGACTGGACCACTCCTGGCCGCGATCTGGTTCTTGATGCGCTCCATCCGCCGTTGCGTGATGGTGCCCTGGTCTGTCCCCCAGGAGCCACGCACGCCCTGATCGGCGAGGAGCGTCCTGGAATCGTTCAAAATTGAGCGAACGTGCATGGCGGGCAGCAGGCATGCGGTCCGACAGGACGGCGCGATATTTGTGACGGTTGCTTCGCCGTGCCACAAGAGAGAAGAGTTTTGCCGCAGATCGAGGTCGATCGAGGGTGATCATCTCGGTCGGCGCGTGTGAGGAGGCGATAAGTCTATAATGTCCAAGCGTCGTTACAGCGATCCGGCGATACGGCTCTCATGATGCGCCGTCGTTTGCCGTCGCTGATCGCGCTCCGCGCCTTCGAGGCCGTCGGGCGCACCGGCAGCGTTCGCGCCGCCGGAGATGAACTGGCCGTCAGCCATACCGTCGTCTCGCGCCATCTGCAGAACCTGCAGAAGTTTCTCGGCGTGGCGCTGGTCCGCGGCGAGGGCCGCGGTGTGATGCTGACCGAAGCCGGCGTCAGCTTTCATGCACAGATCTCGCAGGCGTTCGACATCATCGCGCGCGCCACCACCAGCGCGCGGCCGTCGTCGCTGCCGACGCTGAACATCTGGTGCATTCCCGGCATCGCCAACCGCCTGCTGCTGTCCCGCCTGCCGGAATTGACCGGGCCTCCACGCAACTGGGAGGTGAATCTGCAGCCGACTCTCACCCATCCGGATTTGTCGCGGGCGGAAGCCGACGCCGAGATCGTCTATGCCGACGTGATCGATTCTCGTGGGCCGCTGATGTCGGAAATCCTGGTGCGGCCGCGGGTCTTCCCGGTCGCCAGCCCGGCCTATCTGGCGCGCTATCCGGCAATCACCAGCCTCGAAGATCTGTCGCAGATTGCGCTGATCCACGAAGAATCCACCATGCAGTGGACCCGCTGGTTCGAGCTCGCGGGGCTCGACGATCTGCCGCCGCTGCGCGGCCAGCGGCTGTGGCACGCCCATCTGGCGATAGAAGCGGCACGGCTCGGACAGGGCGTCGCGCTCGCCAATGATGTGCTGGTCGAAGAAGACCTGCGCTCCGGCGCGCTGGTCGAGGTGATCACATCGTCGGTTTATATGGAGACTTATCAGCTCGTCGCGCTGAAAGAGCGCTGGGACGATCCGGCGATCGTTGCACTGCGCAATTGGCTGAAGCAGGTGCTCGCAGAGCTCGAGTGATCACGTGTGGCTGCGTGTTGAGCGGATCGCTCAACAATGCGCCAGTGTTTGCACGTTATGGTGCAGCATTTTTCGATTGGTGCATGGAAGTGACCAGACCGAACTTACAAGCTGATTGATTGTCCGAACCGTCACATTAGCGTTGTCATCAGTTCAGGAGAGAGCTGATGACGAATAGTGAATTGCTGACGCGCAGGCAGACGGCTGTCGTGCGGGGCGTCAGCCAAGCGACGCCGGTGTTTGCAGAGCGTGCGCTGAATAGCGAGATCTGGGACGTCGAGGGCAAGCGTTACGTCGATTTTGCCGGCGGCATCGCGGTGCTCAACACCGGCCATTGCCATCCGCGCATCGTCGCGGCGATCCGTGAGCAGCTCGATCGCTTCACCCATACTTGTTTCCAAGTCGCGCCTTATGAGGGTTACATCCGGCTCGCCGAGCGGCTGAATCAGTTAGCGCCGATCAACGGGCCGCTGAAGTCGATCCTGCTGAGCACCGGTGCAGAGGCCACCGAGAATGCGGTCAAGATCGCGCGCGCCGCGACGGGCCGCAGCGGCGTCATCGCATTCACCGGTGGTTTCCACGGTCGCACCGCATTTGCTTCGGCGATGACCGGCAAGGTCATTCCCTACAAGAAGGCGCTCGGTCCGCCGCTGCCCGGCGTCTGGCATGTGCCGTTCCCGGTCGTCGGCGGCGACGTCTCGGTCGAGGATGCGCTGCGCTGCGTGCAGTTCGTGTTCAAGGCCGATATCGATGCGTCGCAGGTGGCGGCGATCATCATTGAGCCGGTGCAGGGTGAGGGCGGCTTCCATCAGGCGCCGCCCGAACTGATGCGCGGCCTGCGCAGGCTGTGCGACGAGAATGGCATCGTGCTGATCGCCGACGAAGTGCAGACCGGCTTCGGGCGCACCGGCAAGATGTTCGCGATGGAGCATTACGACGTTCAGGCCGACATCGTCTGCGTCGCCAAGAGCCTTGCCGGCGGGCTGCCGCTATCGGGCGTGATCGGCCGCGCCGCCATCATGGATGCGGCCGAGCCGGGCGGCCTCGGTGGTACCTATGCGGGCAATCCGCTGGCCTGCGCCGCAGCGCTCGCAGTGCTCGATGTGTTCGAGGAAGAGAACCTGATCGCGCGTGCGAACCAGATCGGCGAGCGGCTGCGCAGCGCGATCGATCGCTTCGCGCTGTCGAACACGCTGGTGCCGACTTCGGTCGCACGTGGGCCCGGTGCGATGGTGGCATTCGACATTCTCAAGCAGCGCGGCAGCAATGAGCCGGATGCCGAGGCGACCAAGCGCGTGACGCGGCTGGCGTACGAAAACGGCCTGATCCTGCTGTCGTGCGGCACCGCCGCCAACACCATTCGCATCCTTGTGCCGCTGACGGCCTCCGATGCGATCGTCGACGAGGGATTGGCGATCCTGGAGCGCTGCCTCGCCGCTTAGCACAGGGCGCGTCCGCGCCGAGACGGGAATGATCGAGATGCTGATGCCGAGTGATCCCGGCCTGTTGGCCGAGCGCTGCCTTGTTGGCGGCAAGTGGTGTGGTGAGCCGGTCGATGCCGTGTTCAATCCGGCGACCGGTGAGCGCATCGGCGCGGTGCCGCGGTTCGGCACCGACGAGGCGGAGGAGGCGGTGCGCGCCGCCGACATCGCGTTCCGGCAGTGGTCGAAGCTGCTCGCCAAGCAGCGCGCCACCATGCTCCGCGCGTGGTTCGACCAGATCATCGCCAACCGCGACGATCTGGCGCTGCTGCTGACGCGCGAGCAGGGCAAGCCGCTCGCCGAGGCACTCGGTGAAATCGACTACGCGGCCTCGTTCGTCGAGTTCTACGCCGAGGAGGCGCGGCGCATCTACGGCGAGACGATTCCGTCGCATCGCGCCGATGCCCGCACGATGGTGATCCGCCAGCCGGTCGGCGTCGTCGCTGCGATCACGCCGTGGAATTTCCCGGCCGCGATGATCACCCGCAAGGTCGCGCCGGCGCTCGCCGCCGGCTGCACGGTGGTGATCAAGCCGGCGCCTGAAACGCCGCTCACCGCACTGGCGCTCGGCGTGCTGGCGCAGCGCGCCGGCTTTCCGCCGGGCGTGCTCAACATCATCACCGGCGATGCGCCGGCGATCGGCAAGGCTTGGACCGAGCACCCGACGGTGCGGGCGATCAGCTTCACCGGCTCGACCGAGGTCGGCAAGATCCTGATGCGTCAGGCTGCCTCGACCGTGAAGAAGGTCGCGCTTGAACTCGGTGGCAATGCGCCGTTCATCGTGTTCGACGATGCCGATCTCGATGCCGCGGTCGAAGGCGTGATCGCCTCCAAGTTCCGCAACATGGGGCAGACCTGCGTCTGCGCCAACCGCATCTACGCCCAGGACGGGATCTACGACGCGTTCGTCGAGAAGCTCACCGCCAAGGTGGCGACGCTGCAAGTCGGTAACGGTGTCGACGCCGGTGTGACCCAGGGGCCGCTGATCACCGCCGAGGCGATCGCCAAGGTCGAGCGTCATGTGTCCGACGCGGTCGCCAAGGGGGCCAAGGTCGTGCTCGGCGGCAAGCGGCACAAGCTTGGGCGCACGTTCTTCGAACCGACCGTGCTCGCCGGCGTCACCACCGCGATGCTGATCACGCGCGAAGAGACCTTCGGCCCGGTCGCGCCGGTGTATCGCTTCAAAGACGAAGCCGATGTCATCGCGCAGGCGAACGACTCGCCGTTCGGCCTGGCGTCCTACTTCTACGCGCGCGACCTCGGACGCGTGTTCCGCGTCGCCGAGGCGCTGGAGTCCGGGATGGTTGGCGTCAACTCGGCTCTGCTCGGCGCCGACGTGGTGCCGTTCGGCGGCGTCAAACAGTCTGGCCTCGGCCGCGAGGGCTCGCGCCACGGCATCGAGGAATACGTCGAGACCAAATACATCCTGCTCGGCGGTCTCGATCGCTGACGCTGCCGTCTGCATAACGACAACTATCAGATCCAGGGAGACCGAGACGTGGCGACTGAGACATTGACCAAATCGGATGCGATCACAGAAAGCTTGCGGGCCGCGGTCGATCGCAATTTCGACGACCAGGTCGCGTTTCTCCAGCGCATGGTGCAGTTCCGCAGCGTGCGCGGCGAAGAGGCGCCGCAGCAGGCATGGCTGGCGCAGCAGTTCGCCGATCGTGGCTACAAGGTCGACACCTTCAGTCTCGCCGACGTCGATATCGCCAGCCATCCCAAGGCGGCGCCGATGGACACGATCGATCCGGCTGGCTCGATGCAGGTCGTCGCCACCGCGGACAGCGACGGCAAGGGCCGCAGCCTGATCCTGCAGGGCCATATCGACGTGGTGCCCGAAGGCCCGGTCGATCTGTGGAGCGATCCGCCCTATGCGGCGACCGTCCGCGACGGCTGGATGGTCGGCCGCGGTGCGCAGGACATGAAGGGCGGCGTGTCGGCGATGATCTTCGCACTCGATGCGATCCGCACCGCCGGCTACGCACCCGACGCGCGCGTCCATGTGCAGACCGTGACCGAAGAGGAGAGCACCGGCAACGGCGCGCTCTCGACCCTGATGCGCGGCTATCGTGCCGACGCCTGCCTGATCCCGGAGCCGACCGGCCACACCCTGACGCGCGCCCAAGTCGGCGCGGTCTGGTTCCGGCTGCGCGTGCGCGGCACGCCGGTTCACGTCGCCTATTCCGAGACCGGCACCAGCGCGATCCTGTCGGCGATGCATCTGATCCGCGCCTTCGAAGAATACACCAAGGAGCTGAACGCCCAGGCGGTGCGCGATCCGTGGTTCGGCCAGGTCAAGAATCCGATCAAGTTCAACGTCGGCATCATCAAGGGCGGCGACTGGGCGAGCTCGACGGCCGCGTGGTGCGAACTCGACTGCCGGCTCGGCCTGCTCACCGGCGATACGCCGCAGGAGGCGATGCGCGGCATCGAGAAGTGTCTGGCCGATGCGCAGGCGACCGACAGCTTCCTGTCCGAGAACCCGGCCGAACTGATCTGGAGCGGCTTCCAGGCGGATCCGGCGGTGTGCGAGCCGGGCGGGGAGGCGGAAGACGTTCTCATAGCTGCGCACAAGGCTGCGTTCAACGCGCCGCTCGACGCGCGGCTGTCGACGGCGGTCAACGACACTCGCTACTACTCGGTCGACTACGGCATTCCGGCGCTGTGCTACGGTCCCTACGGCCAGGGACCGCACGCGTTCGATGAGCGCATCGATCTGGAAAGCCTGCGCAAGACGACGCTGAGCATCGCGCTGTTCGTTGCCGAGTGGTGCGGGCTGAGGAAGCTGTGATGACAGTCGCGGCTCCGGCGGCGTCCGCCGTGCAATCGATGACGGGAGCGGACCGGCTCTGCGATGCGCTGCTGGCGCACGAGGTCGATGTCTGCTTCGCCAATCCCGGCACGTCGGAGATGCATTTCGTGGCGGCGCTCGACCGGCAGCCGCGGATGAAGTGTATCCTCGGGCTGTTCGAAGGCGTCGTCACCGGCGCCGCCGATGGCTACGCCCGGATGACCGACCGGCCGGCCGTGACGCTGCTGCATCTCGGCCCCGGCCTCGCCAACGGCCTCGCCAACATGCACAACGCGCGGCGCGCGCTTTCGCCGATGATCAACATCGTCGGCGATCATGCGGTCGAGCATCTGCCGCTCGATGCACCACTGACCAGCGACATCGACTCGCTGGCGCGGCCGATGTCGCGCTGGGTCAAGCGGATCGCCGATCCGGTGCGGATCGATCAGGACGTCGCGGACGCGTGGTCGCAGAGCATGGCGCCCGGCATCTCGACGCTGATCCTGCCCGCCGACATGGCGTGGAATGAGCACAGCTATCGTTCGCCGCCGGTGCGCGGCAAACGTCTGCCGCAGACGCCGCTGGTGCAGGAGACGGTCGTGCGCATCGGCGCCGCGATCCGGACCAAACGCAAGGTAGTGCTGATGCTGTCCGGCGGCGCGCTGCGCGAGCGGCCGCTCCGGATCGCCGACAACATTCGCCGCAGCGCTGGGGTGGAGATCTACGCGCAGGGCGCCAATGGCCGGATCGAACGCGGCCGCGGCCGGGCGCCGATCGCCAAGCTGCCGATGACCCATGAGATCGGTCTCGAGATGTTGCGCGGCGCCGACATGGTGGTGCTGATCGGCGCCAAGGAGCCGGTGTCGTTCTTCGCCTATCCGAACCGGCCGGGCCGGCTGGCGCCGCCGAATTGCGAGATCGTCCAGCTCGCCGGACCCGATCAGGATCTGGTGCAGGCGCTGGAATGGCTTGCCGACGAAGTCAATGCGCCGAACGAGCCGGTTGCGATTGCGCCGTTCGCCGTTCCGGCGCCGACGGCGGGGGCCAATGCGGTTCTCACCGTCGACATGGTCAACCGCCTGGTCGCTGCTCGGCTGCCGGATCAGGCGATCGTCTGCGACGAGGCGCTGACCTCATCGGGCTTCTTCGACTATTCCTATGACGCGGCACCGCACGATTATCTGCAGATCACCGGCGGCGCGATCGGGATCGGCATTCCGATGGCTGCCGGCGCCGCGGTAGCGTGTCCGGATCGCAAGGTGATCAACCTGCAGGCCGACGGCAGCGGCATGTACACGGTGCAGGGGCTTTGGACCCACGCCCGCGAAAATCTCGACGTCGTCACCATCGTGTTCTCGAACCGCTCCTACGCCACGCTGTGGGGCGAGATGAGCAAGGTCGGCGCGCAGACACCGGGCCGCAATGCGCAGCGGATGCTGCAGCTCGACCAGCCCGAACTCGACTGGACCAAGATGTCGCAAGGCCTCGGTGTCGAGGCCAGCCGCGCGACCACGCTGTCGGAATTTTCGCGTGCGCTCGATACGGCGCTCGCGCGGCGTGGTCCGTATCTCATCGAGGCGATGGTCTGATGCACGGACCACCTTCGCCGCAATCATCAACGTCCTGAACGACCGACCAGTCCAACATCTCGTAACGCGGGGGCTAGCATGAACAGACGTGAATTCGCCAAACTCGGCCTGATGGCCGGCGCGCTCGGCATCGGCGGCATCCCGCTTGGCATCACGCGGGCTGTGGGACAAACCCGCGGCGGCACGCTCAACACCATCATTCAGCCGGAGCCGCCGATCCTGGTCACCGCGCTCAACCAGCAGCAGCCGACGCTGACGCTGGGCGGCAAGATCTACGAGAGCCTGCTGCGCTACGATTTCGATCTCAAGCCGCTGCCGGGCCTGGCGCAGTCCTGGGAAGTGTCGCCCGACAAGCTGACCTACACGTTCAAGCTGTTTCCCAACATCACCTTCCACGACGGCACGCCGCTGACGTCGGAAGACGTGGTGTTCTCGGTGACGAAGATTCTGATGGAGAACCACGCGCGGGCGCGCAACACCTTCTCGCGGATCGATAAGGCCGAAGCGCCGGACCCGCTCACGGTGGTCTTCACCTTGAAGAAGCCGTTCGCGCCGTTCCTCACCGCGTTCGACTGCACCACGGCGCCGATCGTGCCGAAACACATCTACGACGGCACTGATTATCGCAAGAACCCGGCCAACGCGAAGGCGATCGGCTCGGGCCCGTTCAAGCTGAAGGAATGGGTACGCGGTTCGCACGTCCATCTGGTCAAGCACGAGGGTTACTATCGTCCGGGTGAGCCTGTCCTCGACGAGATCATCTATCGGGTGATTCCGGATTCCGCGTCGCGCTCGGTGGCGCTGGAGCAGGGGACGGTCCAGCTCACGCAGTGGACCGACGTCGAACTGTTCGAAGTGCCGCGGCTGTCGAAGCTGCCGCATCTGACCATGACCACCAAGGGCTACGAGTTCTTCGCGCCGCATACCTGGCTGGAGATCAACAACCGCATCGCGCCGATGAACGACAAGCGGTTCCGCCAGGCGGTGATGTATGCGATCGACCGCAAGGCGCTGCTGAACCGGATCTATTTCGGCCTCGGCAAGGTCGCCACCGGCCCGGTGTCGTCGAAGACCAAGTTCTACGAGAAGAACGTCAAGGCCTACGACTTCTCGCCCGAGAAGGCGAAGGCGTTGCTTGATGAGATGGGGCTGAAGCCGGGCCCGGACGGCAAGCGCGTGACGATTCCCTTCATGGTGTCGCCCTATGGAGAAACCCATCAGCGGACCGCCGAATTCCTGCGGCAGTCGCTCGCTCGCGTCGGCATCGATCTGCAGTTGCAGGGCATCGATGTCGGCGGCTGGGCCGAGAAGTTCAGCAACTGGGACTTCTCGATGACTACGACGACGGTCTATCAGTTCGGCGATCCGGCGCTCGGCGTGTCGCGGAGCTATGTCTCGTCGAACATCCGCAAGGGCATCCTGTTCTCCAACACCTGCGGCTATTCCAATCCGGAAGTCGACCGGCTGTTCGAGGAAGCCGCGACCGCGACCTCCGACGACACGCGCCAGGAGCACTACAGCGCGTTGCAGAAAATCATGGTCGAGGAGGTGCCGGTCGCCTGGCTGCTCGAGATCGAATACCCGAACTTCATGGACAAGCGGCTGAAGAACGTCGTGACGTCGGCGATCGGCGTGCACGACACCTTCGGGACGGTTTCGTTCGGATGATGGCGCTGGCGCAGTCGATCGGCAGCAGCCGCGGCGTGGCGATCGCTTTGGCGGTCGTCCGCTGGGCGGTCCGCTTCGTCGCGGTGGTCCTGGTGATCGCCACCTTCAACTTCATGCTGGTACACGCGGCACCCGGCGATCCCGCGCAGGTGATGGCCGGGCAGAGCGGGGCGGCCGACGAGCAGATGCTGACCAAGCTGCGTGCCGAATACGGCCTCGATCAGCCGTATCCGGTGCAGCTCGCGATCTACCTGAAGCGGATCGTCACGCTGGACCTCGGCTATTCTTATCGGCAGCAGCGCACCGTGCTGTCGCTGATCGCCGAGCGCCTGCCGGCGACGTTGCTGCTCACCTGCAGTGCGTTCCTGCTGTCGCTCGCGGTCGGCGTTTCGCTCGGCACACTCGCCGGCGTCCGCGCCGGCAAATGGTCGGACACGGCGCTGACCGTTGTGTCGCTGTTCCTCTACGCGATGCCGGTGTTCTGGCTCGGCCTGATGCTGGTGCTGCTGTTCTCGGTGCACCTCGATTGGCTGCCGGCGTTCGGCTACGTCACCATCGGCGTACAGATGACGCCGTTCGAACGGATCCGGGACATCGCCGCGCATCTGGTGCTGCCGGTGGTCTCGCTCGGGGCCGTGCATCTGGCGATCTATGCGCGGCTGATGCGCTCCGCGGTGATCGACGTCGCGCACCAGGATTTCATCAAGACGGCGCGCGCCAAGGGTCTGAAGCGCGGCCAGATCATCATCCGCCACATGCTGCGCAATGCCGTGCTGCCGGTCGTCACCGTCGCCGGCATGCAGGCCGGCACGCTGGTCGGCGGCGCGGTGGTGATCGAGACTGTGTTCGCCTGGCCCGGTCTTGGCCGGCTCACCTTCGATGCGGTGCTGCAGCGTGACTATCCGCTGATGCTCGGCATCTTCCTGGTGATGTCGGTGATTGTGATCTCGCTGAACCTGATCACTGACGCGATCTACCGGATCGTCGATCCGCGCGTCTCCTTGCGTGCAGCGGCCTAAGCGGAGGTTGGGATGGAAAGGCTGAAGACGTTCCTGAGCCACCCGACCGGGGTGATCGGGTTGATCATTCTGATCGCCGTGGTGATCCTGGCGATCTGTGCGCCGATGCTGTTTCCGGACGACCCTTGGGAGATGGTGGCGGCGCCGTTCCAGCCGCCGGCCAGCGAGGGACTGCCGCTTGGCTCGGACATGCTCGGACGCAACGTCGCGGCGGGCATTGCTTACGGCGCGCGGGTGTCGCTGACGATCGGCGTTGCCTCGACGCTCGCGGCGCTGTGCATCGGCGTCACGATCGGCGCGATCGCCGGCTATTTCGGCGGCCGGGTCGATGATTTCATGATGCGGCTGACCGAGCTGTTCCAGACCATCCCCGGCTTTATTCTCGCCATCCTGCTGGTGGCGACGATCGGACCGACGCTGACCAACGTCATCATTTCGATCGGCGCGGTGAGCTGGCCGCCGCTGGCGCGGCTGACGCGGGCCGAATTCATGCGGCTGCGTGGCCGCGAGTTCGTCCAGGCGGCTGTCTGTCAGGGACAGGCACCGTTGATCGTGGCGCTGCGTCACATCCTGCCCAACGCGATCTCGCCGATCATCGTCACCGGCTCGCTGACGATCGCCACCGCGATCCTGATCGAGAGTGCGCTGAGCTTCATGGGGCTCGGTGATCCCAACCTGATGTCGTGGGGCCTGATGATTGGCGCCTCGCGCACGGTGATCCGTCAGGCGTGGTGGATGAGCGTGTTTCCCGGCATCGCCATCCTGCTCACCGTGCTGGCGATCAATCTGGTCGGCGAAGGCCTCAACGACATGCTCAACCCGCGCATCGCGCGAAAGGTGCGCAACGCATGAGCGACGATATCCTGCTGTCCGTCGAGCATCTGTCGGTCGAGCTGCCGCATGGCGGCGATCGCAGCCACGCCGTCTCGGACGTATCGCTGAGCGTCCGTCGCAACGAGATCGTCTGTCTGGTCGGGGAGTCCGGCTCCGGCAAGTCGATCACCGCGCATGCGGTGTTGCAGCTGCTGCCGCCGAGCCTGGAGATCGGCGGCGGTGCCGTCCGGTTCCGCGGCGACGATCTCGCCCATGCCGATGAGGACACCATGCGCCGTCTGCGCGGCGGCGCGATCTCGATGATCTTTCAGGAGCCGCTGAGCGCGCTCAATCCGCTGGCGCGGGTCGGTCATCAGATTGCCGAGGCGATCCTGGTTCATGCCGCGCCGCGGCCCAGCCGCGCCGAGCTCGATGCGCGGGTGCTGGAGCTGATCGCCGCGGTCGGCCTGCCGGACCCCGCAACTCTGGTGCGCAGCTATCCGTTTCAGCTCTCCGGTGGCCAGCGCCAGCGGGTGATGATCGCGATGGCGATGGCCAACAATCCGGCGCTGCTGCTCGCCGACGAGCCGACCACCGCGCTCGACGTCACCACGCAGAAGCAGATCCTCGCACTGATCCGGCGGCTGCAGGCCGAGCGCGGCATGGGCGTGTTGTTCATCACCCATGATTTCGGCGTGGTCGCCGATATCGCCGACCGCGTCGTGGTAATGCGCAACGGCCGCGTGGTCGAGCAGGGCACGGTCGACGAGGTGCTGCGGCGGCCGAAGGACGACTACACCAAGGCGCTGATCGCCGCGGTGCCGGGCTCGCGTCCGGCCGCAGCCGGCGATCGCGGCATCGAGGGCGAGCCGCTGCTCGACGCGCATGGACTGAACAAAACGTTCGTGACCGGGCAAGGGATGTTCCGGCCGGATCGCACGGTGGTGGCGGTGCGCGATGTCGCGCTCAGTCTGCGGCCGCGCGAGACCGTCGCGGTCGTTGGCGAGTCCGGCTCCGGCAAATCGACGCTCGGCCGCATCATCATGCGCCTGATCGAGCCCGACACCGGGGCGATCGAATTCGCAGGTGCGGATTTCCTGCAGCTTCGCGGCGAACAGCTTCGCGCGATGCGCCGCAAGGTGCAGATCGTGTTTCAAGATCCGTTTGCGGCGCTCGATCCCCGCCAAAAGGTCGGCGATGCGATCGCGCGGGGGCCGATGGCCTATGGCGTGCCGCCCGCCGAGGCGATGGCCGACGCCAAACGCCTGCTGGCGCGGGTCGGCCTCGAGGCCAGCGCGGCTGGGCGCTACCCGCACGAGTTCTCCGGGGGGCAGCGCCAGCGCATCTGCATCGCGCGCGCCCTGGCGCTGAAGCCGATGGTGCTGGTCGCCGACGAGGCGGTGTCGGCACTCGACGTGTCGGTGCAGGCGCAAATCCTCGACCTGCTGGCGGAACTGCGTGAGGAAATGAACCTTGCGATGCTGTTCATCACCCACGATCTGCGGGTCGCGGCGGAGATCGCCGACCGCATCGTGGTGATGCGCCGCGGCGAAATCGTCGAGCAGGGTGATACCAAATCGGTGTTCACCTCGCCGCAGCACCCCTACACTCGGGCGCTGCTGGACGCCATTCCAGGCCGCAGCCTGTTCGCGGGCCCCGAGGCGGCGGCGGCGCTGGACGTGATGACGGCATAATCGCGCGTGTGTGTCTGCGGGCAGCGGAGCTTGCTGGCAGACAAAACTGCGATCAGGAATCCAACAGGGAACCAAGCATGCGCGATTTTCACAAGACCGGCCGCTCGCTCGCGGTCGCACAGAACGGCATGGCGGCGACGTCGCATCCGCGCGCGACCCTGGCAGCGATCGACATTCTGCGTCGCGGCGGCAATGCGATCGACGCCGCTGTGGCCGCGGTCGCGATCCAGGGCGTTGTCGAGCCGCAGATGACCGGCATCGGTGGTGATTGCTTCGCGCTGGTGTCGCTGGGCGGCGGCCGGCCGATCGCGCTGAACGGCTCCGGCCGCACTCCGGCCGGTACTGATGCGGAGAAGTATGCAGGCGGCGAGGCCCGGGACATTCCACCGACCTCGCCCGAGGCCGTCACCATTCCGGGCGCGATCGATGCGTGGTGTACGTTGATCGAACGCCACGGCAGCCTGCCGATGGCAGACGTGCTGGCGCCGGCGATCGAAGCCGCGGAGCAGGGCTTCTGCGTCACGCCGCGCGTCGCGTCCGACTGGCGCCGGTTTCGCGCGCGCGTCGAGATCGACCCGAACGCGGCGGCGCAGTTTCTGCCCGGCGGCCGCGTCCCTGAGATCGGCGATGTCCGCGCCCAACCGCGGCTCGGCGCGACGCTGCGCAAGATCGCGCGTGAGGGGCGGGCCGGGTTCTACGAGGGCGAAGTTGCCGAAGAGATGGTCGCGGTGTTGCGGAAGCTCGGCGGCGCGCACAGCATGGATGATTTCGCAGCGCATCGCTGCGAGCATGTGACGCCGATCTCGGCCGATTACCGCGGCTTCACAGTGATGGAATGTCCGCCGAACGGGCAGGGGCTTGCGGCGCTGATGATCCTGCGTGTGCTCGAAGGCTTCGACGTCGGCAAGCTGAACGACGCCGACCGGATTCATCTGCTCGCAGAGGCGACCAAGGCGGCTTATGCGACCCGTGATGCGTATTTCTGCGATCCGGCAATCACTCCGCTCGAGCCCGCGCGGTTCTTGTCGGACGCGGTGATTAGCAAGATCCGGCAAGCGATCAGCATGGATCGCGCCGGTGAGGCGCAGCCGTGGCTCGACACCGAACATCGCGACACCGTCTATGTCACCGTGGTCGACCGCGATCTCAACGCGGTGTCGCTGATCAACTCGATCTTCTCGCCGTTCGGCAGCGGCATCTACGCGCCGAATTCGGGCGTGCTGCTGCACAATCGCGGCTGGAGCTTCCGCGCCAAGCCCGGCCATCCCAACTCGCTCGCGCCCAGCAAGCGGCCGATGCACACGATCATTCCCGGCATGCTGATGCAGGGCGATCAGGCGGTGATGCCGTTCGGCGTGATGGGCGGCCACTATCAGGCAGCAGGGCACGCCAACTTCATCTCCAACGTGCTGGACTTCGGCCTCGACATCCAGGCTGCGGCCGAGCGCCCGCGCAGCTTCTGCTTCGACGGCGCGCTGTCGCTCGAGACCACGATCGGCCAGGACATCCACGACGAGATGCAGCGCCGCGGCCACACCGTGCGTTGGACCGAGGAAGCGATCGGCGGCTGCCAGGCGATCCGGATCGATCGTGCGCGCGGCGTCCTGCTCGGCGCTTCCGATCACCGCAAGGACGGCGTGGCACTCGGCTACTAAGACCGCCGGACGCGGAAAGCACGATGGATCGAGCCGGATGGCGCCGGCTCGATCCACTGGGCCGAAGGTTCGCGTTCTGCCAGCGCGCAGCAGTCCATCCATTCCGCGGTCGCCAGGTTTCGCGGCGGGATGCGCCTTATCCGCCAGGCGCTGAGCCCTTCATCTTCGACGATGTCCGCCCCGTCGAGCCGCCGGATAGGCCCAAAATCCCCTCGATCCAATTTTCGCCCAGAAGGGCGGCGAATTCTGCCCGGGCACTGGCGCGGGCAAGGCCGTTTTACGCCCGGCAGCAGAGGTGGCATGGCTCCTGATCGGGTGCCGCGGCTTCAATCGCCGGGCGCCTATGCTAAGCCGCGCCACCGGAGAATGGGTTGGAATGCGATTCTTCTCGAAAATGACGATCGGCATGGCGGCCGTAGCCACGATCGCGCTCGCCTCCAGTGGGGCGTATGCGCGGGGGTGGGACACCGTGCACCGCTTTGTGCATAAGACAGGCAAGTGCGGTGCGGGCAAAGAGGTCCTGGCGTCGCTGTATACGGTCGGTTCGCGGACGAGCAGCGGCGAACCGATGAAACATGACGGCTTGACCGCCGCCTCCCACGAATATCCGCTCGGCACCACCGTCGTGGTCACCAATCCGGCGAACGGCCGAAGCTGCAGCATTCGGGTCAACGACCGTGGACCCTACGGCAAGCCGCGCGATCTTGGCGTGAAGATCGACTTCACCCTCGGCTCAGCCCGGTGTCTCGGCATGCGGGGGACGCAGTATGTCTGTCTGCCCGGCGAGGAGCCGATCGAGATCGCCGGGATGGCGTTGGTGATCGACGGCAACACGGTCGAGATCAGCGGCACGAAAATTCGGCTGCAGGGGATCGACGCGCCGGAGACCGACCAACTGTGCGTCGACGAGAAGGGCACCGGCTGGACCTGCGGCCTTGCCGCACGCGATGAACTCGCCAAGCACTTCGGCGACAAGCCATGGACCTGCCAGGTCGCGGGTCATGACAAATACGGCAGGTCGCTCGGAAGCTGCGCGGTGAATGCGGAGAGCGTTGAAGAGTGGATGGTGCGCTACGGCTGGGCCGTCTCGCTCGTCCGCTCGGCAAGCACCTATGAGGCCTCCGAGGTCATCGCCCGGGACGCGCAATCCGGCCTGTGGTCTGGCGCGTTCATCATGCCGTCGGATTGGCGGAATCGAAACCAGAAGACCACCATCGTCGGGGCCGCCAACGTGCCGAACAGCGCCCTGGAAATTCTGCGCGGCGCAGCCTCAGCTGCCGAAGCGCCGTCGCCGGAATGCGCCATCAAAGGCACTATCGCCAAGGGCGGCCAATGCACTTACCAGCAGCCAGGCAGTCGTCTCTACGCGAAGCTGAAGATGGGCCCGGGCAAGCGCTGGTTCTGCAGCGTGAAGGAAGCCGAGGGGGCCGGTTGCCGGGCCGTCAAGAAGTGAGCCGTCCCTAACCGGTCGGGCTTTTATTGCTTGAAGGCTTAGCGGTCTCCAACTCGGGGGACTGCAACCCTCGGCAGGGTATTTCTGAGGGCGTTCAGCAGGATTCCGATCGTCGTGCCGTTGTGCAGGACGGCGGTGGTGATCGGTGCCAGCAAGCCCATTGCTGCGAGCCCGAGGATCGTGGTGTTGAGGCCGACCGTCAGTTTGTAGTTGCTGGCGATCCGCGCCATCGCGCGGTTGGCGAGTTCCTTGGCGTCGGCGACGCGGTCGACGCCGTCTTCGAGCAGGGCGATGTCGGCGGTGAGCCGTGCGATGTCGGCGCCCTTGTGCATGGCGATGCCGACATGGGCGCCGGCCAGCGCGGGCGCGTCGTTGATGCCGTCGCCGACGAACGCGATCTTGGCGCCCTTGGCATTCAGGTCGGCGATGATCGCGGCCTTGTCGGTCGGCAGCAGCTCGGCATGAAAGCCGTCGAGCCCGAGCTCCTGCGCCATTTCGGCGGCGCGGTCGCGGTGATCGCCGGTCAGCAGCAGAATGCGCTTGGCGCCGGCGCGGCGCAGCCGTGCGATGGTCGCGGCGCTGGTCGGGCGGACCGTGTCTTTCAGTCCGAGGACGCCGAGCAGACGGCCGCCGAAGCCGATGAACAGCAGCGTTTTGCCTTCGCGATATAGTCGATCGATTGGATCTCGATGCAGCGAGATATCGATGCCTTCGTCCTCTTCGACGAAATGGCGCGAGCCGACGACGATGCGCTCGCCGGCGATCACGCTGGCGACGCCGTGGGCCACAATGAACTCCACCTCCGCATGGTCGAAATGGTGGCCATGCCGGGCCTTGGCGGCGTTCACGACCGCGAGCGCGAGGGGATGGAAGTAGTGTTCTTCGACCGAGGCGGCCATGTAGATCAGGTCGTCGGCGCTGTAGGCGGAGTCGAAGGTGATCGAGTCCGTCACCTCCAAGGTGCCGCTGGTGAGCGTCCCGGTTTTGTCGAAGATGAAAGTGTCGGCTTGGGCGAGGCGTTCCAGCGCGCTCGCGCCCTTGACCAGAATGCCGATCCGGCCGGCGTGATACATCGCGGATTTGAACGCGACCGGTGTTGCCAGCTTCAGCGCGCAGGAATAGTCCGCCTGCAGCACCGAGGCGGCGGAGCGCCAGTCGCCGGTGAGCAGAACGGAGAAGCCGGCGAGCTTCAGGACGGTGGGGACGAGACGATCGGCGAGGCGAGCAGCCTCGATCTGTGCCTCGCTTTTCGCCGTCAGCGATTGCTCGACATAGTCGGCGATCCGCGCGGCGGCGGTCCTGCGGCCGACTTGCTCGGCATAGATCGTCAGGCGGCCATCCTCCAGCATGGTGCCGGACAGAACCTTGCAGCCGCGGCTCTTCACCACCGGCGCACTCTCGCCGGTCATCGCCGCCTCATTGACGGTGGCTTCGCCCGACAGAACGGTGCCGTCGACCGGAACCACCGCACCGGCGCCGACCACCACGGCATCACCGGCCGTCACTTCGCCGGCGGAGATCTGCAGTTCGACGCCGTCGCGCAGAACCCAGACGCCGTCGTCGGTCGGGCGCAGCAGATGCTTGAGCAGATCGTCGGAGCGGCGAGCGATGGAGTCTTCGATCGCTTCGCCGAGCGCCAGGATGAACGTCGTGGTGTTGGCGGCGACGAAGTCGGCGCGCGCCAGCGAGATCGACACTGCCATCGCCTCCAGCACGTGGCTGGTGACGCCATGGGTTCGAAGATCGGCCGCCGCGTGACGTAGCAGCGGAAGGGCGGCAGCGAGGCTGACCGGGAGGCGGGCCGGCATCGGCAGAGTGCTGGTCCCGAGCAGGACGGCGAGTGTCGCGGCGACGTCCGAACCGCCGTCGTCGTTTCGCGGATTTGTGCCTGCCTCCGATGCCCCAAGGCCGGCAATCGTCGCGACGATGGTGTCGGCGTCCGTGCGGGCCGGGTCGAAACACACGATCAGCGACGCGGCGCGCGGATTGACGCGCGCCGACGTCACGCCGTCGATCAGCCTTACGATGCCGGCGAGGAGAGCGGGTTCAGATGTCTTGGAGCGGCGCCGATAGCGCAGGCGGATGCGGCCGGGCAGGCGGTGAACGACCTCGACTGCCGACAGCCACCGGTTATCGGTCATACGGTGCCGCTCTGCTCGGCCTCGACTTCCGCACTGAGGTCGGCGAACTGTTCCTTCAGCTCGGCGACACTTCCCATCATATTGGCGTAGGCTTTGATCGCGCCCTTGAACAGTTTGCTGCGTAGCTCCTCTTCGGAAAGCACGTAGGCCGCGAGGCCGCCGATCAGCAGTCCGAGCAAAAACTGCTCGTTGCGGCCTTTGGGCAGCAGCCCGCCGAGATTGCCGAGCATTCCTTGCCGCTGGCGGTTGCCGGCGAGGGTGAGTTGTCCGGCGAGCAACTGCTCGATCTCGCGACGCTTCAGGCCCTTGCCGCGCTTTCCCTTCTTCTTAGCCAAGTCCAATCTCCTCGGAAGTTTCGGTCGCGGCCGGCAATTCGGTCGCCAAGAGAGTTTCCAGAGCCAGGGCGCCGAGCGCCCCGCCAGCGAGCGCGCTGAGTGCGCCGAAATAGTCCTGGTCGCGCATGCTTTCGGCGACGGCTGCGCCGGCCGCCAGCGCCACGCCGCCCTGCAACGCCTGGCGCAGCAGTTTGCGGCCATGAGGCTTGCCAGAGGTGCGGCTGTCCTGGATCGCGGCGAGCAGGCCCGCGGCGATCATGCCGCGAGTGAAGTTAGTCGCGATTTCCTCGGTAGCGAGCGGCGCCGTGCGCGCCTTCGCCTTACGCTTTTTCATTCGGGGCAGTCTCGTCGGCGGACGGGGCGGGTGCGGTCCCGGCTGCCGCCGCGTTCGGCGCAGCGTCTGTCGCTGCTTCGCTGCTATCCGCGGTGGTGGACAGTTTCGACCGAAGTGCGGCGCTGGATTTTTCGACGGCGCTGAGGCCGGAGACGGTCGCTTCGCGCAGTTCCTCGCCGGCCTTGTCCAATCCGCTGCGAGCCTTCTGGGCGAACGACTTGACGGCTTCCGGCGCTTTGGACTGCTTCAGCAGATGCACGCCGACGACGCCGACGAGAATGCCGGATGCAAATCGCAGAAGTGGGAGCATGATGAAATCCTTCCGAACTATGAGCCGGCCAGCAGGCCGTGCAGATTGTTGCGCAGCGTTTCGCCCTCCGGCGTCGCGTCGCCCGAGACGAAGTCGCGCCAGGCGGAGGGCGGGATTCCGGATGGGTCGTATTCGACCACGCAGGATCGGGCGAGCGGGTTCAGGCTGATCGAGCGGATGCCGTCCATCTTCGCCAGCGCTTTGCCGAACCGCTTCGCTTCGTCCGCCATCGCGATCAGCTCGCCGTCGAGCGGGACCTTCAGTTTGAGGCGGATGCGACCGGGCAGGTGGTGCGCAATCTCGAGATGATGCGTGAAGCGCAGAAGGCCTGCGGCGGAACGATCGGACACGGAGAACCTAACGGAATGTGCGGCGCCAATGCACCGCGAGGTGGGTGAGGGTCGCCGCGATGGCGACGATCCCCATCTGAGCATGGAGTTTGCGGCTGACGCCGAGGGCCGCCACGGTGCCGGCCATGCCAGCAAGCGCGCCGAGTTTGGCGACGCGATTGATCGTTGACCGGGTCTGCGCCCGGCGCCGCAGACGGTCAATCGGGTCGTCGGAGGTGGCTGTAGCCTCTACATCGGCGGTTGGTGATTCCGGTGGCCCGGCCGGCGCCATCGTCGCCCACACCGCTGCGACCTCGGCACGGATTCGCGCCTCCATCGCTGTGTCGGCCGGATCGTAGCGCAGCAGGAACGAGCCGACCGCTGGATCGCCATCGACCGCCACCAGCGTGCGCAGCTTATTGTCCAGCGCAGCATAACGGGAGCGATCTCGCAGCATGCGATGCCGCAACCGAATCCGCCCCGGCAGGACCGAGGCGAATGCAGAAGTGTGATCGTTCGGGCGGGTCATCGCCGCACCAGACCCTGCCGGCTGGCGTGCTTAATTGCGATGTGGCGCGGTAAGACGGCGTTCGGTGCGATTGATGGGAGGCGAGAGGGGCGCCCGCTCAGGCCTCGTGCGCAATCGGAGACGCAGGGGCCATCGAAGGCGAGATCGGATCGACAGCAGGCAGTCAAAGGCGCTCCTTCGCGTCACCCAAGGTGTAGAGTTTGCCAACCTCGACAGTCTGCAAAAGCGCCGATGAGGTTGAGTAGTGCGGTATCTTTGTAGTGAGTATGTTGCTTGTGACTATTAGTCTGGATCGTAAAAGTCGGCACTTTCCTTGATGCGCGTCAAATACGGAGGTGCCTCGGTCCAGTGCACGAATACAATTGGTACTGGGGTCCTCCGCTGGAGGCGGTTTGGCCCGATCATCGGCGAATGCGACCCGTTTCCAAGATTTGACTGCGGTCAATTCGCAAAAGCGAATTGTTCCGTATGGTGATCTTCAAAACGAGGATTCTCAGAGTGAATTTCAGACCCGACAGCCGTCGCTTTGACTCGGCCGACATCCGGCCGGTCGACATCAATCAGCTTGCCCCGGAGCCCGCGCGTCCCTGCGCGGTCGATCTGCTGCAAACGGTCGGCCTGCGCCCAACGGCTCAGCGCCTGGTTCTGACGCAGCTTCTGTTCGGCAGCGGCGACCGTCATGTCACCGCGGAAATGCTGTACGAGGAGGCGTCCGGCGCTTCGGTCCAGATCTCACTCGCGACGGTGTACAACACGCTCAATCACTTCGCTGAACTCGGCTTGGTGCGCCGTGTCAGCGTCGATGGCAGCAAGACCTATTTCGACACCAACATCAGCGACCACCATCACGTCTATCTGGAAAACCGGCACGAGCTGATCGACATTCCGGCCTCGCTCATTCAGCTCGGCGAGCTGCCTCAAATTCCTGAGGGCTACGAGGTCAGCCGGGTCGATCTGGTAGTGCGTCTCCGGCGGAAGGGGCGTGGCTAGGAGCGTCAGCGTCCTTTGCTTCGCCGGCCTAACTCAGCAATGGGCGTCGGGGTGTTGCAGGGGTCTTGAACTCGCCGGCAAGAAACGCGAGCACGAATGGCTTACGTTTCGATTTCACCGAATTATCAAAGAGCGCTGCCGGCTTTCTTCATCCGTTCGGCAATCGCAGCCGGCTCGAGCAGATGCAGCGGAGTGTCGCCCGAGATCGACAGGGCTGCTGCAACCCCGGCGGCATGGCCGTATTCGAAGCACTGAGCAGTGACGCGCGCGGAGGCGAGAGCTTCGTGTTCGGCCGACAGACAGCGGCCCGCAACGACGATGTTTTCGCCCGCCGCAGGGACGAGTGCTCCAAACGGGACATCGTAGTAGTCGTCGAGCAGCCAGTGCAGCTTCGGCTTGTCACCGGCGTGCAGCTCGATCGGCCAGGGGGAACGGCAGATCGAATCCGGCCGTTTGGTCCCCGCGACGACGTCCTCATTCGTCAACGTCTGAAGGCCCTCGATGGAGCGGGTCTGCCGAACGCCGCACTCCACGCCGGTATCGATGACGAAGCTGCGTTCACAGCCCTCGACGTGAGCCGCTAGAAACCTTGCGTACTCCCGAACCTGGCGGCGTCCGTCGATCTCAGCAACGGTCCAATCCTCTGGATTGATGACGTTGAGCATCGAGCCGTCACGCGCCGACAGCCGGGTCGCGTTGACGAGCAGTTCGCCGGGCTGCGTGGTCGGGAAGATCCAGATCTTCTTTCGGGGAAGATCGTAGTTCCTTCGATCGGCAGCTGTGAGCGCTTCCACGATCTCCGGCGGAGAGATCGTGTCTTCGCCCCAATGTGCGACGAAACGGTCGACATCGACGCCGCCGAGCCGGAAGAACATTGTCGGGTTCTGAATGCGGCCCTGATCGCCGAACCGCCACGGATGACCGGCGCGGGCCACGACAGCCGCATCTCCTGATGCGTCGATCGTGCGTTTGGCAAGGATGACCGAGCGGCCGGCATTGGATTCGATCACCACGCCGAGGTGGCGGTTGCCGTCCATGATCACCGCGACCACCACGGTGTGGAACAGTACCCTGACGCCCGAGAGGGTCAGCAGGGAGTCGGCAGTCTCACGCCATTTGAGAGGATCGTGGGTGACGACGAACGTCTTGCCGTACTTCTGCGGCGGGGTGACGCCGCCACGTCTGGCGAGCTCAGATCTGAATCGTTCGGAAAACCCGAAGACAACCTGCTTCGGCTTGCTCTGATCGCTGGCCAGAAACAGACCGCAGATCGTCCCCGATAGTCCTGCGACGGCTGCACCGCCGCAGAATCCGTAGCGCTCGACCAGGATGGTCGAGCAATTGGACTCTGCCGCAACGGTGGCCGCAGCTACGCCGGATGCGCCGCCGCCGACGACCAGAACATCGACCTCCGCAAGGCACGGAAGCGAGCTGGCCTCATCAAGGGAGATCCGGTGCCGGATTTCCCAAGCCGGAATGTTGACGCATGTGGAGTCCATCAAATTAACCTCGCTTATGACTAGCGGCTCGGGGCGCGGCTGCGGCTGCGCTATCAGCGACGGCTTCGATCGCCGAGCACGGCTCCCTTCGAGAGCGGCTGGACGAGCTGGGCGTATTGCGCGAGCCAGCCATATTCGGCCGGCAGCGTCCGCGGTTTCCATTCGGCTAGTCTGGTCGCGAGTTCCTGTTCGGTGATCATCAGCTCGATCGTTTCGGCGGTCAGGTCGATCGCGATACGGTCGCCGTCAGCCACAACGGCGAGCGGGCCGCCTTCGGCAGCCTCCGGCATGATCTGGCCAACGGTGATGCCGGAATTGAGACCCGACAACTCACCGTCGGTCAGAACCGCGACGCCGCTCGACAGGCCGGCGCCGACCAGCGCCGCCATGAACGAACACGCGAACACCGTGCCCGGGCCGCCCTTCGGGCCCATGTGCCGGAGGATGATCGCCTGTCCCTTTTGAATCGAGCCGTCGCTGAGGCCGGCGATCGCCTTGTCCTCGTCTTCGAAAACCTTCGCCACGCCCTCGAACCGCCGGACGGAGGTCGGCACGGCGGACAGCTTCACCACCGCGCCGTCCGGCGCGAGATTGCCGCGGATGATGATGAGCCCGGGCTCGTTGCGGAATGGGTTCGACAGCGGCCGGATCACGCGTTCGTCCGGCGCGGGCGCCTCGGCGAGATTTTCTCCGAGGGTCTTGCCGGTGACCGTCATCGTGGAGAGATCGAGTTTGCTGGCGAGCTGCTTCATCGCGCCTCGCACGCCACCTGCAGCGTCCAGCATCTCGATCCGGTGCGGACCGTTGGGACGCACTTGCGTGATCTGAACCGCGTCCTTCGACAGAGCCTCGTATTCTGCCACGACGTCCATTTCGATGCGGCTTTCGATGGCGATCGCCGTCAGATGCCGCACGGTGTTGACGGACAGCCCCAGCGCCTGCGCGATACGAATTCCGTTCTGGATCGACGCCTTGGTCAGGATCTGCCGCGGCCTCAGGTCTTGCTGGATGAGCCGCACGATGGCTTGGCCGACCTGCACCGCGTAGTCGGACAGCCGCTCGCTTCCAGCGCGGATCGGCGCATTGCCGGGCAGGGCCATGCCGAGCGCCTCAGCGAGGCAGTGCATGGAATTGGCGGTTGCGAGACCGGCGCAAACGCCGGGTCCCTTGATTGCGGCACACGACATGTCGGTCAGATCCTGCAAGCTGATCTGGCCGGACTTGTAGGTTCCGACGCCGTTGTAGAGATCTTCGATATCGACGTCTTTGCCGCCGCAATGGCCGCCGAGCTGATAGCCGCAGGCCAGGACGATCGACGGGATGTTCAAGCGACCAGCGGCCATCAACTGGCCGGGCGTGGTCTTGTCGCAGGAGGCGAGCAGAACCATGCCGTCCAATTCGGCGCCTTCGACCTGGACCTCGACGTCGTTCACGAGGAGATCGCGGGACGGCATCAGATAGCGCGCCTTGCGGCCTGCGGAGGTGACGAAATCAGACGGGGCAACGGTGCGGATTTCGAATGGGAGCCCGCCGGCGTCGCGGATCGCCTGCTGCACCTTCCGAGAGATCTCGTCCAAGTGCTGATAGCAGACCGAGAGCCCGCTGGATGAATTGACCACCGCGATCTTGGGCTTGTGGAAATCCTCCTCCTTGATGCCCATCGCCAGCCATTGCGCGCGACGCACGGCCCACCGGGTCGAACCCGGCTCGAAGTTGCTTCTGAGTTCGTTCATCGGCCAATCTCCAAAGATGCGGGAGCAATGAGCGTTCCGGCTCGGCGCCGGAACGCTCATTGAGTTATCCGAGTTTCTTGCTGACGGTTTCCGGCCCAAGCTTCAGGCCGATCAAAGTGATGATACCGAGCACCCACATGTAGGCGACGATCGGCCACCAATGATGGGCCCATGCGGCCAGCGCCGTCGCGATGAAGGGGGCGACGCCGCCGGCAAGCAACGAGCCGAGCTCTCGCGAGAAGGCGAAGCCTGAGAGCCGGAACTGGGTGTCGAACAGTTCAGCGTACCACGAAGCCTGCGGTGCGAGCATCGCCGGATACGCAATGCCGAGGCCGATGCCAAATCCCAGGATGATGGCGGCAGGGGCGCCGGTGTCGAGCAGCAGGAAGAACGGCACCAGCCACGCCATCGAAAGCAGCGCTCCCGCAATATACACCGTCTTGCGACCGAGCCGGTCGGACAGCACGCCGAAGAACGGGATGGTGGCGACCTGGACCATCGAGGCGATGATGACGGCCCACAGCGCGGTCGATCGTGGCTGCCCGAGCGTCGTGATCACATAGGAGACGCAGAACACCGGATAGAGATACGCAAAGCCGTTCTCTCCCATCCGCGTCAGCAGCACGATGACGAAGCTGCGCGGGTTGCGTTTGATCGACGTGAACAGGCCGATCTTCTGGGTCTTCGCCTGCTCGACGGCACGTTCATAGACCGGCGGCTCTTCGACACCGCGGCGAATGAAGTAACCGACCAGCACGCAAACGCCGCCGAACAGGAAGGGAATGCGCCAGCCCCACTGCAGGAACTGATCTTCGGGCATCGAGGCAATGACGGAGAAGAACACGGCGTTGGCGAGCAAGGTTGCCAGCGCAAAGCCCATCGGAGCCCAGGCGCCGGCGGCGCCGCGCTTGCCCTCCTGGGCGTGTTCGACGGACAGCACCACCGCGCCGGCGTACTCACCACCTGCGCCGAATCCCTGCAGCAGACGCAATCCGACAAGCAGGATCGGCGCCCAGATTCCAATTTGCGCGTAGGACGGCAGACAGCCCAGCAGGAAAGTGGCGGCGCCCATGATCACGAGCGTGAGCACGAGAACGCGCTTTCTGCCGTATCGGTCGCCGAGGTAGCCGAGGTACAGGCCGCCCAAGGGGCGGGCGAGGAAGCCGACCGCGTAGGTCGCAAACACGGCGAGCGTTCCGACGTACGGGTCAGTCGAGGGGAAGAAGACCTTGTTCAGGACGACGGCGGCGGCCGTGCCGTAGATGATGAAGTCGTACCACTCCAGCACCGTGCCGATCAGAGCGGCCCAGGCCGCTCTGCGGGATTTCTGGTTTCCGCCGACCGCGCGTTGGTCCTGTAAAACCTCAGCCATGAATGTTTCCCCGTTTTCAACGAATTATAGCCTCATCGACCATTGATATATCGATGATATATGCTGATATATTACAAGTATGGCAGTAGAGTCCAGTGGCTTGAAGCGGACGGTCCGCGGTTTTGCGCACGCGTGAAAATTGGGATGGGGTGGGGGATGCGGTGGAACTGACAATGAGCGCGGGCCGAAACGGCCTTCCGACGAGAGGCCCGGTCCACCGTCCGCATCCATGAACGTGCCGGCGGTATGCGGACGATGTTCATCCGGTCAGCGATCTGGTGTCCGCCAATGATCGGCCCGGCGCCAGAGCGACTCCGCGAACGCAGTCCATCGGATGCCGAAGACGATGGCCGCGGTCTCAGGCCAAATTTAAGCGACAGATTTTTACCGGACAGCAGATAGATGCCCGAGCACACCAATAAGTCTGAGCAGGTTTACGACGTGATCGA
Source organism: Rhodopseudomonas sp. P1 (assembly GCF_039642825.1). Taxonomy (NCBI): domain Bacteria; kingdom Pseudomonadati; phylum Pseudomonadota; class Alphaproteobacteria; order Hyphomicrobiales; family Nitrobacteraceae; genus Rhodopseudomonas; species Rhodopseudomonas sp. P1. The sequence continues at coordinate 2,552,408 of NZ_CP088006.1, forward strand.
GAGAATGATCACGTTTCAAGAATTGAAGCCTGGCCAAATGGTCAGCGAAGTGACGTTGATGGAGGCGACCGGTTTCGGCCGCACGCCTGTGCGCGAAGCGCTGCAGCGCCTCGCTTGGGAGCGGATGGTCGAGATTCATCCGCGAAAGGGAGCCTTCATTCCGTTGATCTCAGTTGAGGTCCAACTCAAGCTGCTCGAACTTCGCAGAGTCGTCGAAGAGTTTGCGGTGCGAACCTGCGTTCATCGCGCCACCTCCGTTCAGAAGCGGATGATGCTCGAATTGGCGCGGGAGTTTGACGAAGTCGCAAAGTCCGACGACATCGTTCTGTATGGTGATCTGCTGAAGCGGGTTCATCAGATCATCGTTGCGGCGGCGCAGAACGAATATCTGACCTCGAGCATGGCTCCGCTTCAGGGCCTGTCGCGACGGTTCTGGTTCGCCAACATTTCTGATCGCCCCACAGAGTTGATGGTGGCGTCCGAGAAGCACTCGGCGACGCTGAGAGCGATCAACCAGGGCGACGAGCAGGCCGCCGCCGCCGCATCGCTCGCGCTGAACGATTACCTCACCGACTTTGCGTACCGCACCCTCCGCGGAGCCGATGCCAGGATCGCTCTCAAACAGCGATGAACCTTGGCTGTTTTGGCGAAGATCCTTCCGGCTAGGTGTCACACCCACCGCGACGGGGTGTCGACGTCGCCGGTCCATGAGTAGATCGCCAGCAGCGGCTCGTCGTCGGCGCGCATGGCGTGGACGACGTCGCTGGCGTGCAGGATGGCATCGCCCGGCCGGCGCGGTGCGGTGTCGGTGGTGACGGTCCAGTGGGGATGGCCGACCACGATCCGATACAGCTCGACCGCGGGATGGCGGTGCGGCGGGTAGTAAGTTCGCGGGCCGATCAAGGTGAGACCGAAGCAGACCTCGCGGCTGACGATCGGCGCCAGCGGGCCGATCAGTTCGGCCCAGCCCATGGCGCCTTCGAGGCCGGGGGCATCGTCGCGCGGCGTATAGCCGTAACGCCACGGCAGCTGCTGCGCGATCGGGCGGAGGGCGGCTGCGACCTCCGGCGCTGTGGCTTCGGCAAGATCGAGCACTGCCGGCAGGTGCCGGGTCAGCGGATGATGCGTCGGCTGAAGCGCTGCAGCCTCCAGAGGGGCCGCGGCGAGCAGCGCCTCGACACGGCGGATCTCGGCCCTGGCCGCGTCATCGGCTCCGTTCGGATCGGCGAAGGAACGCCGCAGCGCTGCGACCAGCGATCGCAGCTGGCCAACTTCATCGGAGGCGGTCATTCAGCGAAGGCCCGATTGCAGCACCACGTAGGTGTGGCCGATCCGCAGACCGTTGCGATGCGCCTCCCACGCCGCCACCGCGCCGAGCTGTTCGCCGGCGAGGCTGGCCTCGATCGTCGCGGCATTGGCGCCGGCTTCGCCGGGATCGAGATCTGCGAACGCAGCCTCCAACGCATCCGCGGCATAGAACCGGAACGGGCCGAGGCCTTGGCGTTCCCAATTCGCGTAGGTGGAGATGACGTCGTCGGCGTCGGCCTGCACTTTCCAGCCATAGGTGAGGACGCGCGGCACCAACCCGGCGGCGCGCGACATCTGCGCCAGGATGTCGAGCGGCACCCGTGCGCCGACCGTCGACAGCACGACGCCATCCGGTGTCAGCGCGTCGCGCGCCTGCACCAGCGCGAGGTAGTGCATCGTCAGCAGCCAGTCGGTGATGAAGGCCGGGATGTCTTCGCTACGCGGCGCAAGGAAAGCGGCGCTGGTCTTGTCGGCTTCGATCTTGCGGCTGTCGTCGACCGGCAGATTGGGCAGGTTCTCGTAGATCACATCGAACTTCACGCCCGCGGAAGCGAGCGGGATGAGCAGATCGCCCGCGCCCGCGTGCAACGTGATGGCCGCGTCGGGGCGGACATTGCCGCGCACGTTGCGGGCCGCGGTGGCGACCACCTCGTCGAACAGGTCGGTGATGCCGACGATCTCGGCGCCGAGCAATTCGATCGCCGCCAGCGCATCGACGCCGGAGCCGGTGCCGATCGAGGCGAATGCGCGCGGCGGTGTGGCGCGGTTGCGCGCGAGCACCCGGAACGCCGGTGCGGCGACGCTCGCCACCCAGTCGCGCTTCAGGTCGTTCAGGTCGGGCAGATAAGCACGGTCGGCGAGTTCGATCTCGACCTCGTCCTTGATCCGCCGAAGGGGCGTCGTGCCGAGATACCGGCGGGCATCGAAGCGCAGCTTGGGCGCTGCTTCGGGAGCGGGGGCCGATGTTCGGCCGGTGTTCAGTGCCGTCGCCATATTGTCACTCGCAGTCGGATTGTGGATTCGGTGTCGATCGAATGACTCAGGCAAGGCGTCAATGCGCCACTGACGGTCGTCGATGATGGCACCACTCATACGTCAAGGTTGCCAGCAGGAGTTTTCCTTGTCGGCAGCGAAGCGAGAATGCCATTCGTCTCTGCGACGCGAGCATGGTTGATCATGTGCGTTCGCTGCAGGCTCGCGAGAAGGGGCCGAGGCCCGAGTCTCACCGATGCGAGGTCAATGGCACAGGCCGTAGCCGCCGGCGATGATCGCCTGGACCGGCGCAGCGCCGATCGCGATCGACGCCGTGCGCTGGCGCAGATGGGTGTCGATCACCGCGACCGTTCCCTGATCCTCGATCGGCAAGTAGAGCTTATCGCCGTCGGGTGTGACCACGCCGGTACCCGGCACGCCTTCGAGAGCGATCGAGCCTGCGGCATTGCGGCGCTCGAGGTCGAAGATCAGCAGCTTGCGCGCGGCAGGCGCCGGCACGAACGCCACCGTATCGAACCAGGCCGCATAGGCGGTCGATGCCGCGGCCGGCAGCGTGACGCCGCCCGGCTGCAGCGGCTCCGACGGCAGGATCGACAGCGTGCCCGCATGCTGATCGATCGCCAGCAACTGGATGCCGGTGCCGGTTGCGAACAGAACGGGATGGTCGGAGGTGGGCACGCTCGCCAGCACCTGCCGCGAGCGCAGATCGAGGTGCAGCACGCGGCGCGGAGTCTCGGCCGTCAACGCAAAGCCTTCGCGGCCGTTCGGCGCGCGCAGCAGCGCGTGCAGCGGTGGCCCCTCGACCGGCGGAACAGGCTGCGCGGCCGCGATGTCATACGTCGATAGACCGCCGACGCTCGCAGCTGCCACCAGCAGGGATGAACTATCGCCGGAGAAGATCGCCTCGCGGATCTCGCGCGGACCGTCGATCCGGCTGCGTTCGCGGCCGTCGGTGCTGTCGAGCAGCACGATTGTGCCGCGCGCATCGTCGAATGCCGCCAGCCGCTGGCCGTCGGGGCTGATCCGCAGCCGCGACGGGATAAATGGCAGCGGTACGTCGCGGCGGCTCTGCGCTGCCAGATCGACACTGACGAGACGTGGACTGCGCAAGTCGATCGCGGCCAGGCGGCCGCCGCGCTGGGAGATCTGCAGCTCGCGCGGTTCAAGACCAAGTTCAAGCGTACCGGTCACCGTGTCGGAATCGACATCGATCGCTTCGAGTGCGGCAATGCCGCGCCGCGCGACGAAGATCGTGCGCCGGTAGTCACGGTAAGCCTCGGCACGAGCAGGGGCGACGGCGAGCAGCGATGCCGCCCCGACCAGCGCTGTTCCCAAAAGACGCCGACGGGTGATGCCGGCACGGGAGCGTGCTCCGGTGGGCTTGGTTGGATCGTATGGCGGGTGGGAATTGAACGTCACGATGTCTCGTCGGGAAGTGCTCAGGCGCTACGGCTGATGGCGGTGGTGTAGATGCGCTCGATCAAGGTGAGAGCGCCGCGATAGCCGGCATAGCCGCGCGACAGCACGACTTCGTAAGAGGCCGGGAAACCGACTTCGAGAATGAAGCCGCGCAGCTCCTTGGCGAGGTCGCGCTCCCAGGTTGTGCCGAAGATCAGCGGCGGCTTGCGGCCGAAATCGGCGCTGCGGAGTGCGGTATGCACCGCGTAGCTGTCTTCGGCGAACACCGGTTCGATGCCGACGTCGTGGTCGAGCTTGGCGAACGCTGCCCGGATCGCGTCGCGGTGCTCGGGCGGGGTGTTGTCGGTGATCACCACCGAGGCCGGCACCAGGCCGAGCTGACGGACCGCGAAACTGCTCAGCGACAGTGTGGTGGCGGCATCGCCGACGGCGGCGAACCGCGCCGGCAGGCCCCAGCGATACTGTGAATAGAACTCCGAAAACGCCTCGATGTAGCCGTAGTAGTCGCGCTCTTCCGCAGCGATGAAAGCACCGGCCTGCGAGTCCGGAATTCCGGCAAAGGCGGCGACTTGGCGGAGGAATTCGGAGGTCTGCCGGCCCCCGATCGGCGGCACGGGCAGGTGAAGATACGGCTGGCCGTATTTGCTTTCCAGATGCTGCGCGGTGGCGAGGCCGAGCCAGGGCGATGCCACCAGATTGAACTGCGCCCGCGGGATTGCCCGCCATTCCGATACGCCGGCCGAGCCAGGCCCGAAAAGCACGTTGACGCGCAGCCCGATGCCTTGCAGCAGCCGCTTCAATTCGGCGAGATCGCCGCGCCAGAACGGGTCCTGGTAGGGCAGCGGCGCCCACAGATTGATGAGGCCGTGTTCACGCGGCCCTGCATCCGCGCTGGTGAACTGGTCGATGATGGCGCGGGTGACCACCTCGTGGCCGGTGTAGTTGTTGCCACGAAAACCGCCGGTGCCGGCATAAACCACCGGAGCGCCCTTGGCCTGGAATTCCTTGACCACGGCCGGCACGTCATCGCCGATCAGATCCGGGATGCAGCCGGTGAGCACGACGAACAGATCGGCTTCCATCAGCTCCAGCGTGTGGCTGACCAGTTCGCGCAGCCGGTTTTCGCCGCCGAAGATCACTTCGCGCTGGGTGGCGTTGGTACTCGGAGCGACGCCGAGACCGCCCCAGCCGCCACCCTGATAAGCATTGTTGAACGCCAGCGCGCCGCATTGCTTGTCGGCGCAGCCCGGACCGCAATGGGTGATCGGAATCGCGCGCGGGATCGCCGCCACGGTCTGCATCGCGCCGAGTGCGCAGGCGTAACGAACCTGCTCGATCGGGCCTTCTTCGGGGACGTCGGCAACGACAGGGACAGGACCGGAGCGACGGACTTGAAGCGGGGTGATACTCATCAGACGCGACTTCCGGCGGCTTGCGGGGCGTTCTGCCGGGCGAGCAGGTACGGATCGGCCTGATCCAGCCACCATTGCTTGTAGGGCAGGCTGGTATGACCGGCCAGATCCTGGTGGAATTTGCGCTGCGCCAACGCATCGACGATCTCCTCGCCGAGATCGATCATGCCCTGATAGCCGATCGCCGTCGAAGCATCGCCGAGCGCGATTGCCGGCACGCCGAGGCGCGAGGCGAGACCGGCGAGGCCCCCGTGGCGGATGATGATGAAGTCCGGATCAGACCGCTTCAGCAGATTGTAGAACTGATAGGGCTGGCGATTGGAGATGCTGAAGTGCTCGACGTCGCCATAGGCGTCGATCATGTGACCGAGCGAGTCCTGGCGGACGTCGTGGCTGTCATAGACCGGGTCGTGATGGAATACGAGCGAGCCGGGCACCTCGACGCCGAGTTCGCGCAGCACGCCGATGACGCCGTGTGCATAGGCCGCGCCCATCGCGACGTAGCCTCGCACGCCCTCGAGCCGTTCGCGCAGCCGCTCGATCTGCGGGCGGACGCGGGCGTGCTCGCGAGCGATATAAGCTTCGGCCAGCTCCTCACGGTGGGTGGCTTTCGCGAGCGCGCGCAGCCAGGCGTCGGTGCCGGCGAAGCCATAAGGCTGCGGCGCCTTGATCTCCTGCACGCCGTATTGCTGCTCCAGCGCAGCGCCGAGATAACCGCCGACCGAATAGCAGAAGGTGGCCGATGCGGCGGCTTCTGAGGCGCGGGCGATCTCGTCGACCGACGCGACGGTGAGGATGTTGTTGGCTTCGAGGCCCAGCTCCGCCAGCATCGGCGTGAACACGTCGCTGCCCCACAGCACGATGATGTTGACGAGGTTGTCCTGCCGCGGGCCCGGCTTGGGCTTGACGACGTGGCGCAGCACGCCGTGCTGGATCGCGTCGAACCCCGAGCTCCAATGCTTCGACTTGAAGCCTTCGCAATACATTGCCACCACCGGGACGCCGAGCTCGTCCTCGCAATCGCGCACCACGCTCTCGACGTCGTCGCCGATGATGCCGGTGGCGCAGGAGGTGGCGACGAACACCGCTTTGGGCTGGTGCCGCTCGACCGCGGCCTTGATGGTGGCGCGCAGCTTCTCGGCGCCGCCATAGATCATGTCGCGCTCGATCAGGTTGCTCGACAGTCCGGTGACGTTGCGCGGAGCCAGACCGCGCCGCATCAGGCCGTTGCGGAAGAACGCATTGCTGTTGATGTGACCGGCGGCGCAACCGATCGGGGAATGCTGCACCAGCACTGCGTCGCGAACGTTGCTGGCTTGGCTTTCAGCAATCTGCTCGGAGCAGGTCGAGCCCTGCGAGAACGGCGATTCCAATTCGCAGATGCGCTGGCCCTTGCCGCCGCATCCGGGGCCGCAATCGCCGCGGGAGAAGGCGGACTCGTTGGCAAGGCGGGAGGCGGGGCCATCCCATGAAGTAATGGTACCAAGACGCTGTTCGCGGGTCTCGGCGGACGGACTACGAAGATTAATGGCCATCGGCGCGCAACGCCTTCAAAGAACGAAACTGTGAGGATGATCAGTTGCGCGCGAAGATGGCCATGAGGAAACGGTGTTCGCAAGCGCGAAAGCGCGGTGCGTTGCGATTTGAAAGAACTAACTGCGCCGCGTCGTGCGAGGAGAAGCAATCCAGTGTCGATGAGGCGCCGTGCGATGACGCTCGGCTACCAGCTTGCGGTATGACCCGTCTGTCGCGGTCACGATCACGCGTCAGCGAGTGCGGAGTCGAGATCAGCGAGGAGGTCCCCGGCGTGCTCGAGCCCGATCGACAATACCACGCGCGGCGAGGCAGCAGCCCGGTCGAGGATGGCGCTACGGACGCCACCGTAGGTCACGGCAGGATCAAACAGCGTCAGCGCGTCCGCAAACCGAGCCGCAGCAGCTGCGCTGGGCAGATCGAAGGCGATCAACGCAGCGCCGGTGGCAAGGCCGGACACCTTTGGATGCGCGCCCAGATAGGTCGCGACCTCGCGCGCACTGGCGGTCTGCCGACGCAGCCGCAGCGGCAACGTCTCGACACCCTGGATGATCTGGAACACCGCCAGTGGATTGATCGCCGCGCCGAGATCGCGCAGCAGATGCGCCCGCGTCCGCGCCACGAACGGACTGGCGTTCCATTTCTTCACCAGCTCGGTCCAGACCACGCCGTGATAGGACGCATCCGGCTCGCTGAGGGTCGGCAGCCGGGTGGCATGAGCCTCCCAGGAAAACCGGCCGCCATCGATGATCAGACCGCCTTGGGCACCATCATGGCCGCCGAGATACTCGGCCGCCGAATAGATCACCAGCGCTGCGCCGTGCTCGAACGGCCTCAACGACAGCGGCAGTGCGGTATTGTCGACGATCAGCGGTACGCCGGCCTGCTGCGCCGCTTCCGCTGCTCCGGCGAGCGGGAAGGCGCGGAGCTGCGGCACGCTGAGGCTTTCGACATAATACGCACGGGTACGTGCATCGGTCGCCGCGGCGAACGACTCCGCCGATCCCGTCTCGGCAGCGAAACGGACGTCGATCCCGAACTGGCGCAGCGAAGCGACGAGGCCGGCATTGCGTCCCGCCCCGATGTCTGGCGACAGCACGACGTTGTCACCGCTGTGAGTGATGTTGAGTAGCGCGTACAGCGATGCGCTCTCGCCGGTGGCGAGCGCAAGGGCCCCGACGCCGCCTTCGAGTGCGGCAACGCGGCGCTCCAGAAACTCGCGGGTGGGATTGACGGTGCGCGTATAGGTGTAGCCGATCTCTTCAAGCGCGAAGATACGGCGCGCGTGCTCGGTGTCCTGAAATTGGTATGACGTCGTCAGATAGATCGGAGGTACCACCGCGCCGGTGACCGGATCGGCGCGGAACGAACCACCATGCACCGCGAGCGTTTCGAAATTGGCGGCCTGTGGCTGGGTCATGACGGTGCGCTCCTCGGCGACAGAGGTGAAGAGAATGGATTGATCAGTGGATGTCGAGCGACGGATAGATCACTCAATGCTGCTGCAGCCGCCGTCAAGCGGCGCATGCAAGACACGGCGCTGCGTCGACACGATACGGCGCGGTTTGGGAGTTTCGCGACGCGTGAGACTTCCGACAACTGAATAGCAAGTGTGTTCGAACGCGGCTTGTTCACAGCATCTGCAGAGAATACGGTTGGCACATGAAGTCAAGTAATCGTGCTGGAAAGTGAAATGTTCGCGCAAGCTTCAACCGTCGATGATAATCATACTGTTCAACTGCTGCATCCCAGCACATTCGTTCTCCGCGGCGCACGTGGCCGAGCCGAGGTGAGTCGCCGTCCTGCGTCGCGCGGCGATGACGGGGGCAGCGCACCGCTGCATTTCGGCAACGAGAGGCTGGATGCGCGGTATCGGGCTGTGAGCCATCCGGTGCTGCGCGAGTTGGAGAGCAGGCTGGCCGCGTTCGAAGGTGGCGCTTCGGCTCTGGCGGTCGCGTCGGGGCAGGCGGCGTCGACGTTCTCGGTCCTGAACCTGGCGCAGGCGGGGGACAATTTCGTCACCTCCACCGGCCTTTATGGTGGCACCTGGATCTTGTTCGACAACACGTTGCGCGAGCTCGGCATCGAGGCACGGTTTGTCGATCCGTCTGACCCGGAGAACTTCCGACGCGCCACCGATGCGCGGACGCGGCTGTATTATGCGGAGACGCTACCCAACCCGAAGCTGGAGGTGTTTCCGATCCGCGAAGTGGCTGCGATCGGTCGTTCGCTCGGGGTGCCGCTGGTGATGGACAACACCGCCGTTCCCGGCGTGGTGCGCCCGCTCGATCATGGCGCGGCGATCGTGATGTACTCGACCACCAAATATATCGGCGGTCATGGCACCACGCTCGGCGGCGCGATCATCGACGGCGGCAACTTCCCCTGGCAGCAGCACGCCGAACGGTTTCCGCTGCTGACGGCGCCCGATGCGGCCGATCCGCAAGTCGTCTGGACTGATGTTGCTCGGCCGTTCGGCCCGATCGCGTTTTCGCTCCGCGCGCGGCTGAAGCTGCTCGGTGATCTCGGCGCCGGCATGGCGCCGCTCGCCGCGTCGCAGATCTTGCAGGGGCTGGAGACGCTTCCGATCCGGATGGAGCAGCACAACGCCAATGCGCTTGTTGTCGCCGACTATCTGAAGGACCATCCGAAAGTCGCGGCGGTGCATTTCCCTGGCCTGCAGAGCGGTGAGCTCCGCCGTCGCGCCGACGCGTCGATGCGGGGAGGGTACGGCGCGCTGATCGGGTTCGAATTGCGCGACGGGCAGGCGGCCGGCCAGCGCTTCATCGAGGCGCTGAAGCTGTTCTATCACGTCGCCAATATCGGTGACGCGCGGTCGCTGGCGATCCAGCCCTCCGCCACCACTCATTCGCAGCTCAGTGAGGAGGATCAGCTGGCGGCCGGCGTGACGCCGGGCTTCATCCGGCTATCGATCGGGATCGAGCATCCGGACGACATTCTGGCCGACCTGGCGCAGGCGCTGGACGCTGCATGATGCGGTCGTTCCAAGGGGCTGCCCTGGCGCCCCTTGGAACTCGGTCAACTTGATTGGGAGGCGGCGAAGCGTTCGGGGACTTCTGGATCGCCTTGCCGTTTTGCCCTTCGCAAGGCCGCGAACGACATTTGGCGGGGAGCGATACGTTCCAGTGTGGCTAGCCGTTATGGCGAGGCTTGCGGCGGCGGTGGGACCACCGGGAGCGCGGTGATCGCCTTGATCTTTTCCATCGCAAACCGCGAGGTGACGTTCTTCAGCTCGGCGGTTTTGATCAGCCGACGGTAGAACCGGTCGAACGACTTCATGTCGGCGACAACGACGCGCAGGACGTAGTCATAGTCACCAGCAAGCCGGTACACTTCGACCACTTCGGGCATACCGCGGAGCGTTGTGGCGAATGAGGCTTGCCATTCCTTGGTCTGTTCGCCGGCTTCGATGAAGACAAACACTGACAGCCCGAGCCCGATCTTTTCCTGATCAACCAGTGCGACGCGGCCGGTGATGACCCCGTCCATCTGCAGGCGCTGAATACGCTTCCAGCACGGAGTCGACGACAGCCCCACCTTGGAGGCGATGTCCGCGACCGAGTGGGTGGCGTTCTCCTGCAGCAGCCGGAGGATCTTGATATCGAGATGATCGAGAGGTCGTGACATACCGAACTGACGACGGAGTGATCCTGATCGAGGATGGTCTGCTCGCGCGCCGGGCGTGACGAACGGACGAATGCCGTCAGTGACGTGTTCGGCGGAACGAACTACTCCGCGATCTAAGGACGTTCTCCGATCGAACACAACATCCGCCAAACAGTTTGAAAGATGCTGCTGCGCTATTAGTTGGGTGGAGAACAAATCGCTCGCGGAGTGGCGTTCTCCGGAGCGATCGTTCTTGCCGGCGGCTGGTCGTCCCCGGCGGAAAGTCCGTCGCGTTCCGAGTCAGGCCGCTCGACCGGTGAACTCGGCCGACCAACCCTCGGCATCGCTGAGATAGCGCACGGCTTTGATACGGCGGGCGGCGGTGAGGCGGAAATTGTGCTCGAGGCCCGCCGGGACCACGATGAAATCGCCTGGCCCAACGTGAAGATCGGCACGCTGCCCCTCGACAATGACGCCGAAGATGCCGGCCCCATCGAGGATGTGGCGGATCTCGTCGCCAGCGTGGCGATGCCAGTTTTCGAATTTGGTGGCGAGCTGCTCGTTATCCGGCCGCTCCGGATGCAGCACGATCAGGTCGCGCGAGGGAAACTCCGGGCGCGGCGGCAGTGCGTCAAGCACGGTCGCGGCCGCGGTGTCGTCGAGCAGCGGTCGCGCCAGTGTTTCCGCCAGCGCCGTCGGCACCGGGCGATGCTCCACCACGATGCGATGCGCGCGTGCGATTGTTTCGATCTCCGCGGCGGTCGCCTCGCGTCCGTCGGCGAACAGGAGAGTTGCCATCGTTGTCCTCTTCAAAGCTGCCAGGGGTGGAGTGAGGGTGCGTCAGGCGACCGCGCGGTCGCGCTCGGCTTCGGTGCGCTCCGCAGCGACCAGTCGATCCGCCCAGCTGCTCGACCATTCGCGAAGTTGCTGCGGATCGAGCGGCGTCGGCACCTTGGACTCGGTGTGCTCGGCGATGCGGCGCGCCAACTGGCGATAGATGTCGGCTTGCGCCGATTGCGGCGCCGCCTCGATGGTGGTGCGGCCGCTGAGTTCGGCCTGGGTGACGGTCAGTGAGCGTGGCACGTATTGCACGATTGGCGTCGCGGTGCGCGCAGCGAAATCGTCGATCACGTCGCGCTGGAAGTCGGTGTTGATCGAATTGGCGATGATGCCGCCGAGCAGAGCGCCGCCCGAGTTGGAGAACCGTTCGATGCCGCGGAACAGGTTGTTGGCGGCATAGACCGCCATGAAGTCGGACGACGACACCGTGAACACGTGTTCGGCGATGCCCTCGCGCACAGGCACGGCGAAGCCGCCGCACACCACGTCCCCCAGCACGTCGTAGATCACGTAATCGAGGTCGAGTTCTTCGAAGACTCGCTGCTGCTTCAAGAGTTCGACCGCGGTGATGATGCCGCGGCCGGCACAACCGACGCCGGGCTGCGGACCGCCGGCCTCGACGCAATAGATGCCGCCGAACCCTTGAAAGATCGCCTCGTAGGCATCGACGCGGCGGCGTTCCGCCAGCAGGTCGAGCACCGACGGGATGTAGGCGCCGCCGCGCAGCGTGTTGGTGGAGTCGGCCTTCGGGTCGGCGCCGAACTGCATCACCTTGTAGCCTGCTTCAGCCAGTGCCGCGCTGATATTGGAGGTAGTGGTAGACTTGCCGATCCCGCCTTTCCCGTAGATGGCGATTTGCTTCAGTTTGTTGGCCATGGTCGGCTCCTATCCAAAATTTCCAATGACTGTGGGGCGGCGTCAGCCGTGCGAAAAGGTCGGCCCGGCAAGAAGATCGTCGCCGTAAAGCGCGGCGGCGTAATCGCTGAGCCCGAGTGCGCCGCAGGTGTCGGCGCGGCAGGGATGGCAATCGTGGAACACGCGCAAATGACGCTCGGCGTCGGCGCGGGCGACGTAGCGCCGCATCAGGCTCGGGGCCGGCAGATTGGCGAAACGATGCTGCGGAATCAGCGGGATGATGTTGATCATCCGCGCGCCGGCGGCTGCGACCTCGGCTGCGATGTCCCCGATGTGATCCTCGTTGACGGTGGGGATCAGCACGGTGTTCACCTTGATGGTGAGGCCGAGCGCGGCGGCAAGCGCGATGCCTTCGAGCTGGTTGCCGATCAGACGCTCGGCCGCGGCCCGGCCATCAAGGCGTCGTCGTTGCCACGCGATCTTGGGCGTGATCGTGGCCTGGATGTCGGGATCGACGGCGTTGACAGTCACCGTGAGGGTTTCGATCCCCACCGCGGCGATCTCCTCGATCCGTGATGGCAGCATCAGCCCGTTGGTCGAGAGACACAGCGTCAGTTGCGGCCAACGGGCGCGAATTCGCACGAAAGTATCGAGCGCATGATCGGTTGCCAGCGGTTCGCCGGGGCCCGAGATCCCGACCACGGCAAGGGAGGGGCAGAGTTCGAGCGCGCGTTCGACCACTGCCTCGGCGTCGTCCGGGGACATCAGCCGCGTCGCGACGCCCGAGCGGTGATCGTGGCGGTTAAAGTCGCGTTTGCAGAATGAGCAGTCGATATTGCAACCGGGGCTGACCGGAAGGTGGAGCCGCTCCGCGGCGGGATGGCCTTCCGACGTGGTGCTGAAACATGGATGCCGGCTTTCCAGCGCCGGGAACGCAGGTGTCGCGTGCTGCAAAGCATCGGCATTTGCGTTCAACGATATCGTCATGCGGGGCAGCGCTCCCGCAGCAAGCTGCTCTCCGCCAGTTCTCGCACCACGCTGTCGACGGTGTCGTCGGTCTCGAACGCGAGGATGTTGAGTTCAGCAAGGCGATTGACACCGCATTCGCCGATCTTGGCGACCACGACGGCACGGCAGTCGGCTACGAGATCGACCGAGACGTCGAGCGGATCGCGCTGCTGCGCCGCACTGCGGTCGGCACCGCAGCCGGGGATGTTGCGGCGGGTCTCAAGCAGCCGGGGAGTCGATGTCGAGACGTCCCAGATCTGAAAGTCGGTCGCATAGCCGAAATGCTCGGTGACGCCGACGCCGTTCCCGGTGGCAATTGCAACCTTGATCGGTTCGGACTCCGATGATGGCGATCCCATATGGCCCCACGCAGCTCATCAGCGTATATCCGCGCGCAATGCGGATGATCGATTACGTAGCTGATCGGCCGGAGCAATGGCTTTCGTTGTCGCTCGCCGAAGATGATACACGTTCTGTCGAAATCACCCGACAATCAAATCGATGCTACGTCGCGTCGTGGCCGGTACGGCGTTGCCTTCAGCGACAGGCATCCGATCGATCTCGCGGGAGCGATCGATTCCAGAACCGTGATCCGCCTCAAGTTCCGCGCTGATGTGAGCGGGCGACGTACTCAGAAGACGGAAATCAAGATCTCCGTCAGCGCGGCTGCGCGATACAAATTTGCTGCCGATGCTGTGGTGGGGATCGCGTTCTTACTGAAATGCGTTGCCCATATTGACGCCGCAGAGTCGTGCGGCCCACTTTGATCTGCATCCGCGGCGGTGACGTCGTTCCGCAGCTGCAATCGCGGAAGATCGAGAGAATACATCGTGAGCCTGGCCCGTCTTGCCACACCCAAGGATCGCTCGCCCAAGGCGTTGATCGATCTGATTGGGAACACGCCCCTGGTGCAACTGACCCGGCTGGATGCCGGTCCGTGCCGGTTGTTCGCCAAACTCGAAGGCCAGAATCCAGGGGGGTCGATCAAGGATCGCCCGGCGCTGGCGATGATCGAGGCGTTCGAGCGCAGCGGCGAGCTGCGGCCGGGCGGGACCCTGGTCGAAGCCACCGCCGGCAACACGGGCCTCGGCCTAGCGCTGATCGCCGCGCTCAAAGGCTATCGTCTGGTTCTGGTCATCCCGGACAAAATGAGCCGCGAAAAGGTGCTGCACCTGAAGGCGATGGGCGCCGAGGTGGTGATGACCCGCTCCGACGTCGGAAAGGGGCACCCCGCGTACTATCAGGATCTCGCCGAGAAGATCACCGCGGAAACCCCGGGCGCGGTGTTCGTCAATCAGTTCGCCAATCCGGCCAATCCGCTGGCCCACGAATACGGCACCGCGCCGGAAATCTGGGAGCAGATGGATCGCCGCGTCGACGCGGTGGTGTGCGGCATCGGATCCGGTGGCACGCTGACCGGAATCGGGCGGTTCTTTCAGCGCGCCTCGCCGACGACCGAGATCATTCTGGCCGATCCGAAAGGCTCGGTGCTGGTCGACGTTGTCGAAGGGCGTGAGCCCGGCCCGGTCGGAAGCTGGCTGGTCGAAGGCATCGGCGAGGATTTCGTACCGAGCAATGCCGAGCTGAAGCTGGTGGCGCGTGGCTACACGGTCACCGATGCCGAATCTTTCCACGCCGCGCGTGAACTGCTGCGACGAGAGGGGATTCTCGCCGGCTCATCGTCCGGCACGCTGCTGGCGGCTGCGCTGCGCTATTGCCGCGAGCAGACCAGGCCGAAGCGGGTGGTGACGCTGCTGCCGGACGGCGGCAACAAATATCTGTCGAAGATGTTCAACGACACCTGGATGGCCGATCAAGGTTTCGTCCCACGTCGGCACGACGGCGATCTGCGCGACCTGATCGTACGCCGCCACGACGAAGGCGCTTCGATCACGGTCGCTCCCGAGGATACGCTGAACTTCGCCTATTCGCGGATGAAGCTGTACGAGGTGTCGCAACTGCCGGTGCTGGTCGACGACCGCGTGGTCGGCATCATCGACGAGTCCGATCTGTTAATGGCGACGATCGGGGATCCGGCCAAATTCGCCGAGCCGGTGCATTCGGCGATGAGCAAGCGGGTCGAAACCGTCGAGGCGTCGGCACCATTCGAGAGCCTGATGCCGGTGTTCGATCGCGGCCACGTCGTCGTCGTCGTCGACGGCTCGCGCTTCCTCGGTCTGATCACCCGGATCGACCTGATCAATCATTTGCGTAGCAAGGTGCACTGATATGGATAAGACCACCAACCTGCGGCAGCGCGGGGCCAACACCCGTGCGGTGCACGGCGGCCAGCATTTCGATCCGTCGACCGGCGCGGTGACGACGCCGATCTACGCCACCTCGACATTCGTTCAGTCGGCGCCGGGCGTGCACAAGGGCTACGAATACGCGCGCTCGCAGAACCCGACGCGCGCCGCGTTCGAGGCCGCGATCGCCGACGCCGAACGCGGCCACGCCGGCTTCGCTTTCGCCTCGGGCCTTGCGGCCGAGGCGGCGCTGTTGGAGATCGCCGGGCAGGGCAGTCACATCGTCGCGTCGGACGATCTCTATGGCGGAAGCTGGCGGCTGTTCCATCGGGTGCGCAGCCATTCGGCCGGGCTGACCATCACCCACGTCGATCCCGCCAATCTCGATGCGCTCCGCGACGCGATCCAGCCGAACACCGCCTTCATCTGGATCGAGACGCCGAGCAATCCGACGCTGCGCTTGGCTGATCTGGAAGCGATCGCCGCGATCGGCCGCGAGCGCGGCGTGCTCACCGTGGTCGACAACACCTTCGCATCGCCGGCGGTGCAGCGCCCGCTGGAGCACGGCATCGACATCGTGGTGCATTCGGTGACCAAGTACATCGGCGGCCATTCCGACATCGTCGGCGGTGCGATTGTCGTTCGCGATCCGGAGCTGGCGGAGAAGCTGCAGTTCTTGCAGAACGCCACCGGCGGCATCCTCGATCCGTTCTCCAGCTTCCTGGCGCTGCGCGGCATCAAGACGTTGCCGCTGCGAGTGCACCGCCACAGTTCGAATGCACTGGCGGTGGCGCGCTGGCTCGACGCCCATCCGAAGATCGAGCGGGTGGTCTATCCCGGGCTCAACAGCCATCCGCAGCACGCCCTCGCGGTGCGCCAGATGGATGGTGGCGGCGGTATGGTGGCGGCCTATCTGAAGGCCGACGAGCAGCAGGTCGTCGACGTGCTGAGCCGTTTCAGGCTGTTCGCGCTGGCGGAAAGTCTGGGCGCCGTGGAGAGCCTGGTCGGGCAGCCGTGGACCATGAGCCACGGCTCGCTGCCGGAAGCCGATCGGCTCGCGCGCGAGATCACGCCTAATCTGATCCGGCTGTCGATCGGCATCGAAGATGTCGAGGACCTGACCGACGATCTCGAGCAGGCGCTGTCCATCTTGTGACGGGCCGGCTGGACAGCGAGATCTGAGCAAAGCAAATCAGAGATTCCCGGCATGTGCCGAGCATCTCTGTTGTCATCGGCGATCCAGTGAGGCGGAACGACCGTGGCGGCCTAATAGGCCGCCGCGAGGCCGGGCTTGATCGCATATTCCTCCAGCAGATCGGCATGGTGACGTTCGGCCACGTCCGGGTGCGAGCGCAAACGGCCCTTGAGATAGTTGCGTCCGACCTCGCGGAACAATGGGTTCTGTGGATCCTGAGTGACGCCGCGGGCGTAGTCGGCGAGCTCCGGCGGCAGCGTCAGCACCGGCACGGTGGCGTCCAGCCGTGCGCCGAGGAAAAACGCGACCGATAGCCGGTCGGTGTCCGGCGGCGGAGATACCACCCGGTGCACATTGGCGCGCAGGGCACCGTTCGAGGCCAGCTCGAGGATTTCGCCGATATTGACCACGAACGATCCCGGCAGCGGCGGCGCATCGATCCAGCCGTCGGCGGTTTCAACCTGCAAGCCGGCCACGGTGTCCTGCAGCAGGATCGTGACGAAGCCGGAATCCTTGTGGGCGCCGACGCCCTGGTCGCTCTCGTCCGCTGCTCGCCCGGGATAGCGGATGATCTTGATCAGCTGGTTGGGCGAGGGCACGTAGATTGGCTCGAACACGTCTTCGGATTGTCCGAGCGCGGCCGCGAACACCCGCAGCACTTTGATCGCAAGCTCCGTCACCTCCTGCTGATACCGTAGCAGCAGCGGCTTCAACTCCGGCAGTGCATCGGGCCATTGGTTCGGTCCCTGCAGCCGGGTCCAGGCCGGCGCTGACCGGCTGAGCGGGAACGCCTCGCGTTCGGCCCCAACATCGAGCTGTTCGCGCCAATCCGGCTGGCCGCGGGTGAATTCCCGGCCGGCGCGGGTGTAGCCGCGGAAATGCGGCGAGTTGATCATCTCGATCTCGAGCTTGTCCGCCTCCGGAAGCGCAAAGAAGTTGCGCGAGGCAAACAGCACGTCGCGGATCAGCCGGTCCGAGATGCCGTGACCGACAAGGTAAAAGAATCCGGGACCGAATGCGGCGTTGCGAACATCGCGCAGAAATTCCGCCCGCGCGGCGGTGTCACTGCGAAACCGGCTGAGGTCGAGGACGGGAAGCTGCGAGGGCGAGGCTGTCATCGATTGGCTCCAACTATAGCGGCTGCTTCGAATGATGCGTGCGTGCCGACATGCTGTCGAGGCTTCGGCGAAAATAGCATCGGTCGTGCTGCGGATCAGTGTTGGTTCGCTGGGTTTATTTCCTCGCTGATGCGCTTCGTAGTTGGTCCTACTTCCGAAAGCATCGGTGTTCTCGAAGCCGAGGCGGCGCGCATCGCCTGCGGGCCGATAGCGATCGTTGGCGGCCTAGTTGTATTCAAAATTACCGATTGGATGCCTGATCTCAAATCTCGCGTGGATTTCGAAGAAGCTTATCTGCAGAGCAACTAATTTGGATGGCATTACTACTGACGAAAATTGAAAACGCAGGGAGCGCCATCTAGCATCGGTGATGATCGACGGGACGCCGCTGTTGATGTTGGCGGCCACGTGATCGGTTGGGCTGACCTCGGTCGCGGGCATCGCCATGCCCGCACACCTGCAGGCATCTTTGCAATTGGGAAGGGAATTTATCTTGATGCGACCGCTCGTATTCTCCGTCATTCTCGCCGCCGCGATCGGGGCCGGAAATCCTGCCGGCGCCGAGACCATCCGCGTCGGCGTCACCAGCGGTCCGCATGCGCAGATCACCGAGGCTCTGATTCCGGTCGCCAAGGCGAAGGGGCTCGACGTCAAGCTGGTGGAGTTCTCCGACGGTGCGCTGATCGATGTTGCCACCCATAATGGCGAGCTCGACGCTAACGCCTTCCAACATACGCCCTATCTCGATCAGCAGAACCGCGACCGCGGGCTCGACATCGTCTCGGTGGGCCGCACCATCCTGCTGCCGATGGCCGGCTATTCCCGCAAGCATAAGTCGCTGGCGGATCTGCCGGTCGGCGCCAAGATCTCGATTCCGAACGATCCCACCAATGGCGGGCGGGCGCTCAAGTTGCTGGAGGCGGGCGGCGTGATCAAGCTCGCGCCGGGCAGCGATTTCAGCGCGACCGAACTCGACATCGTCGACAATCCGAAGAAGGTGAAGATTCTGGCGATGGAAACCGCGCAGCTGCCGCGGTCGCTGGAAGACGTCGACTTTTCGGTCATCACCTCGTTCTTCGCCCTGAGTGCGGGTCTTGTTCCCAATCGGGATTCGCTGCTGATTGAAAGCCAGCAGTCCGATTACGTCTGCCTGATCGGGGTCGCCCGCAAGGATGCGGACAAGCCTTGGGTCAAGACCTTGGTCGAGAGCTATCAGTCGCCCGAGGTGAAGCAATTCATCGCGACCAAATTCAACGGCAATATCCTGGCGGCGTGGTGACGGATCGGATGAACGCGCTCCCGCCACCATCCGAATTTCACCTCGTCGCCGGCGGAGCTGACGCCTCCCGGGACGCGGTGATCCGGATCGAGCATCTCAGCAAGACATTTTCGGACGCCGCCGGACCGGTGCTCGACGACGTCTCGCTCACGATCCGTCGCGGCGAAATCCACGGCATCATCGGCAGGTCGGGAGCTGGCAAAAGCACGCTGGTCCGCTGCATCAATCTGCTGGAGCGGCCGACCGCAGGGCGGGTGATCGTCTCGGGCCGAGAGATCACCAGCCTGCGCGGCCGTGCGCTGCGCAATGCGCGACGTGATATCGGCATGATCTTCCAGCACTTCAACGTGCTGTCGTCGCACACGGTCGCCGGCAACGTCGCGCTGCCGTTCAAGGTGGCGGGGCTGCCGCGCGCGGAGATCGCTCGGCGGATTCCACCGTTGCTCGATCTGGTGGGGCTTGCTCACAAAGCGGACGCCTATCCGTCTGAATTGTCAGGCGGTCAGAAACAGCGAGTCGGAATTGCCCGGGCGCTTGCGCTCGATCCGTCGGTGCTGCTTTGCGACGAAGCAACCTCGGCGCTCGATCCAGAGACCACCGACCAAATCTTGGCGCTGCTGCGCGACATCAATCGCAAGCTCGGCCTCACCATCGTGCTGATCACTCACGAGATGCACGTGGTGCGCGACATTGCCACCCGCGTGGCGGTGCTCGATCATGGCCGGGTGGTCGAGGAGGGCGCGACCTTCGACGTGCTGGCGTTTCCGAAATCAGCGGTGGCGCGGTCGTTCCTATCCGGCCTTGTGGCGCACGAATTGCCGCCACCGGTGGCGGCGCAACTCCTGCCGGAGGCCGTGCCCGGCAGCGATCCGGTGCTGCGCATCGTGTTCACGGGCACCGCGGCGCACGACCCGATCGTCGCTGATCTCGTGTCGGTGTTCGGCATCCAGCCCAATATTCTGCACGGGCGGATCGATTATGTCGGCGACCGGCCGCTCGGCGTGCTGACGCTGGTGGCGGGCGGGGCCGGCGACAAGCTGCCCGCCGTGCTGTCGCATCTTTCGTCCCTCGGATTAGTCGTGGAAGTCATCGGTCATGCCGTTCGATCTGCTGTCGCCCGCCGTCACAGCGCTGCTCGTTGAGTCGCTTAAACAGACCGCCTACATGGTCTCGGTCGCGGCCGTGGTTTCGACTGCGCTCGGCCTGCCGCTTGGCGTCCTGCTGGTGGTGACGTCGCCGGGCCACATTTTGCCGCTGCCGATCTTCAATCGGGTGCTCGGCACGGTGGTCAACCTGGTCCGGTCGACGCCCTTCATCATCCTGATGGTAGCGATCATCCCGTTCACGCGCTTCGTCGCTGGCAGCTCGGTGGGCACCAGTGCCGCGATCGTTCCGCTCACTGTGGCGATCACGCCGCTGTTCGCGCGGCTTGCCGAGACCGCGATGCGTGAGGTCGATCGGGGGCTGATTGAAGCGGCCGAGGCGATCGGCGCCTCGCCGCTGCAGATCATCGTGCGCGTGATTATCCCGGAAGCGCTGCCGAGCATCGTCGCCGGGCAGACAGTCGCGCTGGTCAGCCTGATCGGCTACTCGGCGATGGCCGGCACCGTCGGCGGCGGTGGCCTCGGCGATCTCGGCGTGCGGTTCGGCTATCAGCGCTTCATGCCCGAGGTGATGGCTGCGGTCGTGATCGTGCTCGTCGCCATCGTTCAGTCCGTTCAGTTGCTCGGCGACGCGGCTGCGCGCGCCGTCAATCACCGTATCGCCCGCGGCAAGCGATCGGCATCCCGCGCGTAATTTCAGGCCGTAGCTCTATTTCGAAGGAAGACCTCATGTCGCTGCAAACTGTGCAACCATTGCTTCCTGGCAATATCGATACGCTCGCTCTCCATGGCGGATCGTTCCGCGCCGATCCGGCCACCGGCGCGACCCAGGTGCCGATCTATCAGAGCACCTCGTTCGATTTGCAGACCACCGAACGCGCCGACCGGCTGGTCAATTTCGAGGAGTTCGGCTTTGTCTATTCGCGGATCGGCAACCCGACCGCGCATGTGCTCGAGGAGCGCTTGGCGGCGATCGAGGGCGGGGCGGCTGCGTTGGCGCTGGCCTCGGGGCAAGCGGCGGTCGCGCTGTCGGTGCTGACGCTGGTGCAGGCGGGCGACAACATCGTCACCGGTACGGATCTCTACGGCGGCACCTGGAATTTCTTCGCCAACCGGCTGAAGCAGTTCGGCATTGAGGCACGCTTCGTCGATCCGTCTGATCCGGAGGCGTTCCGCGCAGCGACCGACGATCGCACCCGGCTGTATTTTGGCGAGACGCTGCCGAATCCGAAGCTCAACGTGTTTCCGATCCGCGAAGTCGCCGACATCGGCCGCAGCTTCGGCATTCCGCTGATCATCGACAACACCGCGGCGCCGCTGCTGGCGCGGCCGATCGAGCATGGCGCGGCGATCGTGGTGCATTCGGCCACCAAATATATCGGCGGGCACGGCACCACGATCGGGGGTGTCATCATCGATAGCGGTCAATTCCCGTGGGAGGAGTTCGCCGACCGCCATCGGCTGATCACCGGCCCCGATCCATCTTACAACGGCCGCAACTGGCCGGACATCGCCCGGCCGTTCGGTCCGGTCGCCTATGCGTTTGCGGCGCGCGCCGGCCTGTTGCGCGACCTCGGCCCGGCATTGTCGCCGCAGAACGCGTTTCAGTTGATCCAGGGCGTCGAGACGCTGCCGCTGCGCATCCGCCAGCAGACTGCCAATGCGGCGCGGATCGCGGACTATCTGGCGCAGAATCCCAAGGTCGCGAACGTGATCTATCCCGGCCTGCAGAGCGGCGAGGCGCGGCGCCGCGCCGACACCTATCTGAAAGGCGGCTACGGCGCGCTGGTCGGCTTCGAACTTCCGGGCGGCTTCACGGCGGGCCGACGCTTCATCGACTCGCTGAAGCTGTTGTTCCACGTCGCCAATATCGGCGACGCCCATAGTCTGGCGATCCACCCGTCGTCGACGACGCATGCCCAGCTTGCGCCGGACAAGCAGCTCGCCGCTGGCGTTACTCCCGGCTACGTGCGGCTTTCGATCGGTATCGAAAGCGTCGACGACATCATCGCCGACATCGCCCAGGCGCTCGACGCCACCTGAATTTG
Source organism: Rhodopseudomonas sp. P1 (assembly GCF_039642825.1). Taxonomy (NCBI): domain Bacteria; kingdom Pseudomonadati; phylum Pseudomonadota; class Alphaproteobacteria; order Hyphomicrobiales; family Nitrobacteraceae; genus Rhodopseudomonas; species Rhodopseudomonas sp. P1. The sequence goes on from NZ_CP088006.1 coordinate 2,574,392, forward strand.
CGAGGCGCGCATGGCGCTCAATCTGAAGACTCCCCAGGTCGAAACCCGCGACCAGCGGCTCGGCACCATCACCCAATGGGACGGCCGCGCCGGCCAGTTGGTCAAGGACTCGGCCTTCACCTACGGCTGTTCGAAGGGGTGCGAGAACGGGGGGCGACGGCTGTGCGAACAGTCGACGCCGTTCGCCCAGGCGTCGATGTGCGCCGAGCACATCGCCGTCACCAACGCCACCATCATCCAGGATTCGGTGGTGGTGCAGCATTCGCCGATCGGCTGCGCTGCCAGCCAGTCGTTCACCGCGCGCTACTACCGCGATCTTGCCGCTCGCCGCGGCTGGAAGCTGGAGGACCCGAAGTCGATCTGCACCAATCTCGGCGAGCAGGACATGGTGTTCGGCGGCGTCTCCCGCCTGGAGGACACCATCCGTGACGCCTATGAGCGCCACAAGCCGCGGGTGATTTTTGTGGCGACCTCGTGCGCCACCGGCATCATCGGCGACGATGTCGATGGCGCTGCCAAGCGGGTCGAGGACGAGATCGGCATTCCGGTGGTCACCCTGCATTGCGAAGGGTTCAAATCGAAGCACTGGTCGAGCGGCTGGGACGTGATCGAGCACGGCATCCTGCGCCGGCTGGTGCCATATCCCCGAACCAAGCAGCCGGACCTGATCAACGTGATCCATCTCGGCGGCCCCGACGTGTTCTCGCCGCTACTGAATCCGCTCGGGCTGCGGGTCAATCTGGTGATGGGCGGCAATACGCTGGAGCGGCTGGCGCAGATGTCGGAAGCCGCGGCGACGGTGACGATGTGCTTTGTGCTGTCCTATCTCGCCACCGGGCTCGAACAGGAGTTCGGCGTCCCGGAGGTGAGGGCGCCGCTGCCCTATGGGCTGGACGCCACCGACAACTGGCTGCGTGACATCGCGCGGCTGACCGGCACCTCCGACAAGGTCGAGGCGGTGATCGCAAGCGAACGGGCACGCATCGCGCCGGAACTGGCACGCTTGCGCAAGGCGCTGACCGGCAAGCGCGGCTTCGTGGCGGCCGGGGCCGCATTCGCCCACGGGCTGATCACGGATCTGCGCGAACTCGGCGTCACCGTCGACGATGCGTTCTCGTTCCACCACGATCCGACCACCGACTCCGGTGATCCGCAGCAGGATTCGCTCGGCCACCTGGTCGACGCCTGGGGCGATATCCCGAACTATACGGTGAGCCCAGATCAGCATTTCCAGGCCCACGCCGCGCTGCTACGGGCCAAGCCGGATTTCGTGATCTGCCGACACACCGGCACGCTGGCGGTGCTGGCCGGGCGAATGGGCATTCCGGTGCTGCCGATTTTCTATTCCAACGACGGCCTCGGTTACGAAGGTCTGCTGACGATCGGCCGCGCCATCCTGCGCGTGCTGCCGCGCAAGCGGTTCTACGAAGACGTGGCCGCGCACAGCTCGTTTCCGTATCAGCCTTGGTGGTTGGCAGAGACCGATCCCTACGCGCCGATCACCGAGCCGGCCTGAAAGAGTTCATCGATGCTGTCTCCCGTCACCAACGCCCAAGATCCCACCGGTGCGTTCTGCTCTTCGCCGGGCGCGATCGAGCAGGTGCGCTACGGCTGCAGCCTCGGCGCGCTCGCGAGCGTGATCGCCATTCCCGGCGCGATCCCGATCACCCATTGCGGGCCTGGCTGCGCCACCAAACAGTTTCATGCGCTATCCGGCATCAACGCCTATCAGGGCGGCGAATTCCACGTGCCGAGCACCAATCTCGGCAATCAGGAAGTGATCTTCGGCGGTGCCGACCGGCTCGACGAGCTGATCGCCTCGACGCTGAAGGTGATGGAGGCCGATCTGTTCGTGGTGCAGACCGGCTGCATCCCCGGCCTGGTCGGTGACGACGTCGGCAGCGTGGTGCGTCGCTATCAGAAGCGTGGCGTGCCGATCGTGGTGGCCGAGACCAGCGGCTATCGCGGCAATAACTTCACCGGCCATGAGACGGTGATCCGCGCCATCATCGATCAATTCGTCGACGCCGGCGACGCGCCACTGCAGCACGGCCTGGTCAATGTCTGGTCGCTGCTGCCCTACCAGAACCCGTTCTGGCGCGGGGATCTCGCCGAGATCCGCCGCATCCTCGAAGGCATCGGCCTCCAGGTGAACATTCTGTTCGGTCCGGCATCGGCCGGCGTCGCGGAATGGCGCGCGATTCCGAAGGCGCAGTTCAATCTCGTGCTGTCGCCCTGGCTCGGGCTCTCGACCGCGGCGCATCTCGAGGATCTCTATGGCCAGCCTTTCCTGCACGAGCCGACGATCCCGATCGGCGCCAAGGCGACCAGCGCGTTCCTGCGCCGGGTGGTGGAGTTCGCGGGCCTCGATCGGGCGCGCGCCGAAGCGTTCATCGCGCAGGAGGAAAAGGAGCACTACGTTTACTTGCGCGACTTCGCCTGCTTCTATGCCGGCTCGACCAGCCAGTACCGGCTGCCGTCGCAGGCGATCGTGGTCAGCGAAAGCGCCTATAATCTCGCGGTGGCGAGCTTCCTGGTCGAGCAACTCGGGCTCAATCCGGGGCCGTTCGTGATCAGCGAAAATCCACCGGAGGAGCTTCGCGAGACGATCCAGAAACAGTACCGCGCACTTGCCGAGCATTCCGGCGCCGAGGCCGTGTTTGAGCAGGATGGCAAGCGCATCCATCAGATCGTGCGCACGACCGATTTCACAGGCGAATTGCCGATCGTGTTCGGCTCGACCTGGGAGGCGGCGCTGGCCGATGAGATCGGCGCGCCGCTGGTCGAGATCGGCTATCCGTGCACCGACGAGGTGGTGCTGTCGCGCGCTTATGTGGGCTATCGCGGCGCGCTGCAGTTGATCGAGCGGACCTACACCACGGTGGTGCGCGCCAGCACGATGGCCTGACGGCTCAGACCTGTGCGCGGCGGATCCGGGCCGCCGTGTCGCCTTCCACCACGTTGCGGATCACTTCGAGCGCCTGTTGGATCATGGCGGGCGTGACGTCGAGATGCGTGCAGGCTCGCAGCCGGCCGCCGAGGATCGAGATCAGCACGCCATCGGCGCGCAGCGCGTCGACGAATTCCTGCGTCGACAATGCCGAGTCCGAGATATCGAAATAGACCAGGTTGGTCTCGGGAGGTTCAGCCGTCACGCCGCCAATCTGCGTCAAACCCGCTGCGAGCAGCCTGGCATTGGCGTGATCGTCAGCGAGCCGATCGACATTGTGGTCGAGCGCATAGAGGCAAGCGGCCGCGCAGATGCCAGCCTGGCGCAGCGAGCCGCCGAGCCGCTGCTTCCACAGCCAAACCTGGTCGATGAAGTCGTTCGAGCCGGCCAATACCGCACCGAGTGGGGCACCGAGACCTTTGCTGAAATCGATCCACACCGAGTCCCAACCCGCGGCGATCTGCCGGGGCGATGCACCGCTGGCGACGCTTGCGTTCATCAGGCGGGCGCCGTCCATGTGGGTGGCGAGCCCGTTGGCGCGAGCCAGCGCCGCGATGTCGCCGAGCGCCGACGTTCGCCACACCGTGCCGCCGCCGAGATTGGTGGTCTGCTCGACGCACACCAAGCTCTGCCTTGCCTGATGACGGTCAGGCCGATGCAGTGCCGCTCGCAGCGTGTCGGCCGAGAACTGACCGCCTGTGCCCGCCAGCGGGTGGATCTGAAAGCCGCCGAGCGCCGCGTGTGTGCAGCCCTCCAGCGAGACCACATGCGACGTCTCGTGCGCGAGGATTTCGTCACCGGCTCGGCAATGCGCCAGCGTCGCTGCGATATTGCAGATCGTGCCGGACGCCATGAACACCGCGGCTTCCTTGCCGAGCAGATCGGCAACCCGGGCACACAGCGCGTTCACGGTCGGATCGGCGCCGATCTGTTCGTCGCCCACCGGTGCCCGCGCCATCGCCTCCCGCATCGCCGCGCTCGGCTGCGTCTGGGTGTCCGACAGCAGATTGATCCGCACCGGCGGCAGTCGGGCATCTTCAGGGGCGGGGGTGTAGATCACGGTGCGATGTCACGCTCACGTTTAACAAAGGCGGTGCTGCCGTTAGCTAGTATAATCTATTAGTTCCACATGAAGTAAAGCTCTTCGCGGAACGCGACGTGTTCGATTCGGCTGGTGTCGAATTCCTCGAAGGTCGTTGTGTTGACCGCTTCTGTCGCGGTCAAATCTAGCAATAGAGCGTCTGGCCTTGCGGTCAGCCGATTCTCCCCGAGTGGCAAAGCACCGCGGGGCCAGGATCGTTCAAGTTCGGTTTCATTTGTTCGCCCGCGGGCGAGGAGCGGAAGTCGTCGCAACGATAGTCGTGGCCGAGCCAGACAACGCCGACCTCAACTGAGTGGGGTCCGCGGCGTATCGCCGTTGCAGCGAATGCCCACCTTTTTGAAGTCACCGAGCGGCGACCGACATCGCTGTGATTCCAGATCTGGGAGTCGTTCGTCCGCCAATGGTCAGGCGGGTCGGCGATGCCCGACAATAGAGGCGGCCGTTTCTTGCTCTGATACCGTTATGCCAACATAGCAGACGAGTTTCCGTGATAACGGACGTTGCCGCCGTTCTGTTGGCGTTGCAGCTGACTTGTTGGAGGAAAGCGCAGAGAAGGGCGTATTCGCGATTGAGTGATTAGCATCGTAATTCTACTCTCCAGGTCAGCAGACGAAGCAAGTTCGTCCCACACGATGGAGAGAGCCATGAATACCGCAATGCAGATGATGCCGATGATGCCCATGCCGATGCCGATGCCGATGATGGGCGGGATGCCGGGCATGATGAATCCGATGATGATGAACCCGATGATGGCGGGCATGTCGATGATGGGCATGCCGGGCATGGCGATGCCGATGATGATGTGCAAGATGACCTGCACGATGTCGCCGAACGGCACGATGAGCTGCGAGATGGCGCCGATGGATCCGGCGATGAAGGACATGTTCATGCAGTGCTGCCAGAACATGATGACCATGATGACGGGCGGCATGCCGATGATGATGAGCTGCGGCGGCATGATGATGATGGGGATGATGGCGAAGGCCTAATCGCCTCGTTCCATCTTCTGCAGATCAGCCCGGAGCCGGCCACCTGCCGGCTCCTTGCTGTTGAACAGCAGATCTCTTTGCCGGTGCCCCCACATAGCTCAGGCGTGCGTTCGCTCCGACTTGAGGAACGCTGCTTTGGGGGCAGGTCGCGCGATGAGCGGCTACCCGATGGATTCGACGTAGGTCATGACGAGGAACAGAACGGCTTCCTCAGTGCCGAGATTTCGATAGCTGTGCGGGACATCTGCTTCGAACAGGATCGCGTCGCCGGCACTCAGCACGACGGGCCGCTCCGCACCTGCGGTGATTTCGACGGCACCTTTGGCAACGACCAGATTTTCGCGGGTGCCGGCGGCGTGCGGGTCGGCGTCCTCGCGATGAAGCGGTGCCAACCGCAGTTCGTAGAATTCGACCTGGCGCTCGCCGTCGAACGGAAACAGCGCGCGCGAGGTGAATTGACCTTGGTTCGACGTCAGAAGTTTGGCGTCGGTGCGGCGCAGCACCTGGGGACGGTGGTTGCCCTCCGTGGCGATCAGGCGCGCAAATGGGACGCCGAGCGCGGTCGCGACCTTCCACAACGTTCCGATCGTCGGCACGCTCTTGCCGGTCTCGATCTGCCCAAGCATCGCACGGCTGACGCCGGATTGCTTGGCCAGACGTTCAAGCGAGTAACCCTGCCGGACCCGAAGCCGCCGCAGATTATGCCCGACGATCGACGGCAGATCGACTGACACGTGCTTCGCTTCGGTTTCGTGGGATTCGAGGCGGAAGCTGGCGTCGCTCATCCCTTCGCTCCGGGCGTGTAGCTGCCGATCAGCATAATCGGTGCCATGACCCAGCTCGGCCAGAAACCGAAGAAGAAGGCCTGACCGTGAAATGGAAGCGGCTGGTATTGATCCCACGTCGGGCCTGAGTTCGCCGCAGCGGTGAGCGCCTTTCGCTGCGCCCGGTACACACTCAGATCGATCACATTTGCCGATTGCACGGACACCACGTCCTCGTTGTCATCCATCGAAGTCCAATGTTCGGCGATAAATCCCCGCATGACAATCAGCGAAGCGAGAAAACAACGGATCGAGCGCCTTTGCTCTGTCCAGTGGCAAGGCATTTCAGCCTGCTGCGCTCACGTAGGCCATGTCTGCTATCGGAGACACGGCTGGTTCAGGCGTTTTGGGCCAAGCGGGGCTGGACCGGCGGAAGCCGAGTCCGCCGCTATTTTACCTCCGTGGTTGCGGCGCTCGCGATGGGAGACGTTCGGCGGTCGGTCCGGTGGGCGCTCGATACAAGACGTCCGGCATTGCACGAGCCGTGCGATGCCGGACGAGGTGGTCCAACGGGAGAATCGATGATCAGGACGCCGGCGACCACTTCCAGACGATGTCTCGGACGTTGATCGGTTTCGGGATCAGGCCGAGCTTGTGGAAGCGGTCGGCGGTCTGCTGCTGCTCGGCGATGTATTTCTCGGTGACCGGCGTGATCTCGAACACCGAGCGGCCGACCAGTACGCTCACCACGGCTGGATCGACGCCGGTGGAGGCGGCGAGGGATTTGGTAATCTCGTCGTGATGCGCATTGGCCCATTGCGCTTCCTTGGCGAAGGTCTGGTTGATCAGCGCCACCACGTCGCCATGCGCATTGGTGAACTCGCGGTTGGCGAGGAAGAATCCGATCGAGTCGTGAGCGTCGCCGGCGAAGCTCAGGACGCGGGCGCCGCTCTTCTCGGCCAGCGCGAGGTACGGATCCCAGATTGCCCACGCGTCCACCGTTCCGCCGGCGAATGCCGCCGTGCCATCGGCGGGCGGCAGGTACACCGCGGTCACGTCGGTGAACTGTAGGCCGGCTTTTTCGAGGATAGCGACGGCCGTGTTATGTGCGCTCGATCCTTTCGGAATAGCAAGCCGCTTGCCTTTGAGATCGGCGACCGACTTGATCGGCGAGTTCGCCGGAACGACGATTCCTTCGTTCTTGCCGGAGCCGGGCAGGGCGGCGACGTACAGCAGGTTGGCCGCTGCGGCCTGCGCAAAGATCGGCGGGGTGTCGCCGGTGTAACCGAAATCGATATTGCCGGTGTTGAGCGCTTCGAGCAGCGGCGGGCCGAAGGCGAACTCGACCCACTTCACGGAAAGGCCTTTTTCCTTCAGCGCCGCTTCGAGGACGCCGCGTTCCTTCACAGCGGGCTGAATGCCTGCCTTCTGGAAGCCGATGCGGACTTCCTTCAGGTCCGCCGCAGAGGCAAAGCCGATGGACGATGCCGCGAGCGCGGCGAAGGCGAGGGCGAACAACGATCTACGCGACGACATCATGAGCCTGCTCCAGAGATCATTCATGGGATGTTATTAGAGGCAGGAATTCCAATCCGACTGAATTCCAAAGATCGAAGGCAGTCATGCAAACTATGCTGCGCGGCATCTGATTGGGGAAAGGACTGTTTGCCCCATTCGCAAGTCAGCTTTCGGATTCGTTGCTAGCCGTGCTTGGCGCTTGGTACGCTGACCTCTGCCAGTCGCACGAGATCTTCGTCGCGATCGATGGCGACGTAGCTGCCCTGCCAATAGGTGAGCGAGGCTTTGCGTGGCAGCGTCGAGGTGTGGACGACGCGGCCAACCAGGATCGCGTGGGTATGTCGCTCGATAACTTCATCGAGCTCGCATTCGATGGTCGCAAGTGCGCCGGCCAGAACGGGAGCGCCCGAGATACCCGTATTCCACGTAGCGCCGGCGAACCGCGCAGCGCCCTTCAGGCCGCCCTTGCCGGCGAAGCGTTCGCCGATTTCGATCTGGTCGGCAGCGAGGATGTTGACCGCGAAGGCGTGACTGCAAGCGATCAGCGGGCCCGCGGACGATTTCTGGTTGAGACAGACGATCAACGTCGGCGGCGTCGCCGACAGCGAGGTCACCGCCGTTGCGGTCATGCCGACTCGGGCGCTGCCTTTGCCGGCGGTGATGACGCTGACACCGCTCGCGAGCTGCCGCATCGCATGGGCGAAGTCAGCCGGCGAAGCGGAACGAAGACGGTCCTCAATGGCAAGCGTCATGGCAGCAGCCTCACAGCTCGAATGTGTCCTCCGCGCCCTTCAGCAGATCTCGTAGGATCTCACCTTCGAGGGCGGCGAGCTCGGCAGAGCCGCGCTGGCGGGGGCGCGGCAGATCGATCGGCAGATCCTTGGCGATGCGGCCGTCCTCGATCACCAGCACGCGATCGGCAAGGGCAACCGCCTCGGCGACGTCGTGGGTCACCAGGATCGCGGTGAACCCCTGGGCCTGCCACACCTGTTCGAGCAGACGCTGCATGGCGATGCGCGTCAGCGCGTCGAGGGCGCCGAGCGGCTCGTCGAAGGCGAGCACGCGCGGTCGGCTGACCAGGGCGCGGGCCAATGCGACGCGCTGCTTTTGACCTCCGGATAGCACCGCCGGCCATTCCCCGCGCTTGTCATCGAGACCGACCTCGATCAGGGCCGCATCGGCGCGAGCCCGGGCATCCGGAGAGTTGCGCTCGGTGCCGAGACCGACCTCCACATTGGCGAGGACCCGTGCCCACGGCAGCAGGCGCGGCTCCTGGAACATGACGCGGACGTCGCCCGGCAGCTTGTCTTCGCCGAACACGATGTGGCCTGCACTCGGAGTCTCGAGCCCGGCGATCAGTCGCAGCAGCGTGCTCTTGCCGCAGCCGCTGCGGCCGACAATGGTGACGAACTGGCCGGCCGGAATATGCAGGTCGATGCCGCGAAGCACGTCGTTGTCGCCAAAGGATTTGCGCAAACCGCGAATGTCGAGCGCGAGCGCGCTTGTCGGAGGCTGCGAGGGGCGAGGTTCGTCCTCGATGGTGCGGGCGACCGGATCGTAGGCGCCGGGCGGGGCGGCCAGAAGGAATTGAAGCGCTTCCATCATCATCCCCTCAAGAGCGCTGGAATGCCGGGTGCCACGACAGCGTCTGCCGTTCGAGGAGACGCGAGGCGCTGTCGGCGAGTTTGCCGAGCAGGGCGTAGATCAGGATCGATAGAACGACCACGTCGATCAGCATGAATTCGCGTGCCTGCATCGCCATGTAGCCGAGGCCCGACGAGGCCGCGATGGTCTCGGCCACGATCAGGGTCAGCCACATGATGCCGAGCGCGAAACGGACGCCGACGAACACGGAGGGCAGCGCACCCGGAAAGATCACCCGGCGGAACAGTTCGACGTTGCTCATGCCGTAGATCCGCCCCATCTCGATCAGTTGCGGATCGACGCTGCGGATGCCGTGCAGGGTGTTCAGATAGATCGGGAAGAACACGCCGAGCGCAACCAGGAACAGTTTGGCCTCCTCGTCGATCCCGAACCACAGGATCACCAGCGGGATCAGCGCCAGGTGCGGCACGTTGCGGACCATCTGCAACGTGGTGTCCGACAGCTTGGCACTGAGGCTGGACAGGCCGTTGGCGAGACCAAACGCAAAGCCGATGCTGCCGCCGATGGCGAAGCCGACCGAGGCACGCCAGAAGCTGACCCAGATATTGCGGACGAGTTCGCCGGACTGCAGCAACTTCCAGCCGGCGACGAGGACATCGCTCGGCGCCGGCAGCACACGCGCCGATACAAATCCGAGGCTGCAGGCCGCTTGCCAGACCAGGATGATCAGCAGCGGCACGATCCATTGGATCAGCCCGTCCGGTCGCGGCAGCCGCCACGCGCGCGGGCGGGCGAGGGTTTCGACGAGGCTCATGGTTTGGCCGCCTGCTTGGCGTTCGGCAGATGCTCATTGGCGATGGTCTCGCCGAACGGGCCGGTATTGGCGCGCAGCGGCGTGACGTTGCCCGCGTGCTGCGGCTTCACCAGCGGGAACACGAGCTCGGCGAACCGATAGGCTTCTTCGAGATGCGGGTATCCGGACAGAATGAAGGTGTCGATGCCGACGTCCTGATATTCCTTAATCCGGGCGGCCACGGTCTGCGGATCACCGACCAGCGCGGTGCCAGCGCCGCCCCGCACCAGACCGACGCCGGCCCACAGATTGGGACTGATCTCGAGCTTGTCGCGGCGGCCGCCGTGCAGCTCCGACATCCGCTGCTGTCCGACCGAGTCCATCCGGGCGAACACCTTCTGCGCGGCAGCGATGGTGTCGTCGGTGACGTAGCGGATCAGATCGTCGGCTGCGGCCCAGGCAGCTTCGTTGGTCTCGCGAACGATCACGTGCAAGCGGATGCCGAACGACAGCTTGCGCCCGCGCGGCTCCGCCACCGCACGGACCCGATTGACCTTCTCGGCGACTTGGGCGGGCGGCTCGCCCCAGGTCAGATACTTGTCGACCGTGTCGGCTGCGACGTCGATGCCGGCGTCCGATGACCCGCCGAAATACAGCGGCGGGCGGGGGCTTTGCACCGGCGGAAACAGCAGCCGTCCATCCTCGATCGTGATGTGCTTTCCGGCGACGTTGACGGTCTTGCCGGACAACAGATCCGAATAGACGTTGAGGAATTCGCGGGTGACCTCGTAGCGCTCGTCGTGCGACAAGAACACGCCGTCGCCCTTGTTCTCGACCGGATCGCCGCCGGTGACGACGTTGACGAGAAGCCGGCCGCCAATCAAGCGGTCCAGCGTCGCGGTCATCCGAGCTGCGACGCTGGGCGACTGCAGGCCGGGGCGGACGGCGACCAGATAACGCAGCCTCTCGGTCCAAGGCGCCACCGCCGAGGCCACCACCCAGGAATCCTCGCAGCTCCGCCCGGTGGGGAGCAGCACGCCGAAATAGCCGAGCTGATCGGCCGCTTGTGCGATTTGCCGGAGATAGCCGAAGTTGACGTCACGGCCACCATTCGATGTTCCGAGATAGTGACCGTCGCCGTGGGTCGGAAGAAACCAAAGGAAGTTGGAAGATGTCGTCTGGGGGGCAGTCATGCGGCGTGCTCCTGGATTGTCCTGTCTTTTTGCGTTGGCCGGCTCAAGCCTGTGGCGGCCGCCAAACCGCATCGCGCACCACGATCGGGCGGGGAATTAGGCCTAGCTGATGGAAACGGTCGGCGACGTCCTGCTGGGTCGAGACAATCTCGTCCGTCACCGGCCCAACCACAAACGATGAGCGGTTCGCGGCGATCGTTTGGATGTCGAGCGGGATGCCTGTGACGGCACTGAGGGACTGAGCGACGTCGCCGCGATGATCTTCAGCCCATCGCGCGGTCGCGCTGGTGACCTCGATGATCTGCTTGAGGATCAACGCATTGCGTTGAGCGAATTCACGGTTGGCGATGTAGAACGAGTTGGTCCGGCCGACCTCGGATGCATTGACCAGCACGCGCCCGTTCTGCTTCAGCTCGCCGATCGCGAAATATGGATCCCAGATCGACCAGGCGTCGATGCTGCCTTGCGCGAACGCGGGCCCGGCGTCGGGCGGGGACAGGTACACCGGCGTGATGTCGCCATAGGTCAGGCCGGCCTTCTTGAGCGCCAGCAAGACGACGTTGTGGGCGCTCGATCCCTTTGTGAAGCCGATGCGCTTGCCCTTGAGGTCGGCGAGACCGCGGATCGGCGAATCCTTCGGAACCAGGATTCCCTGACCGTTGGTAATCGGCTGACCGGCCGCGTAGACGATTGCAGCGCCAGCAGCCTGGGCAAAGATCGGCGGCGAGTCACCGACGGCGCCGTAGTGAATGCTGCCGACGTTCATCGCCTCGAGCATCGGGGGACCGGAAGAAAATTCCAGCCATTTGATGCCGATATTCTGTCCGGCGAAGTGATCCTCCAGCGTCCGCCGTTGCCGCGCGATCACCAGCACGCCGTTCTTCTGATAGCCGATGCGGATCTCGGTCAGCGGCTCGGCCGCGGCTGAGCGCGACAGAATCGGCAGCAAAGCGGCTCCGGCGGATAGCTGGAGAAATTGTCGGCGCTGCATCTGGCCTCCCTCGTTGTTGGTTCGTCGCGAGGGATGATGGGAGGCGGGGGAGGCGGTGTCGAGCCGTTGGGAAAAATAGCAACGCCTGTGCTCAGACAGAGGCACAGGCGGAGGTAAAATCCTCTGTTTGGGCCGAAGGCGGCATGGTTGTTCTCGTGCAAACGATCGCAGTTGATCCCCAAGAGAGGGAACTTAGTTGCTGCCGTGGCTCCCGAGACAAGCCAGTCACGACGTATGTCCAGACCGCCGACTGATGATGAGCGCCGCAAGCTATCTGCAATTAGTTACCTTGTTAGATCACCTGTTCTGCTGAGCCGATCAGGTCCATCATAAACAACCTCTAAACGGCGTCATCTTCAGAATTGTCGGCGGGATAAGGTTCGAGGATGATTTGCGGACCGCCTGATGGCCTCCGGTGCCGTGGCGCAATCACGGATGAGATGTATATGCCGACAGTTAGCGAGTTGAAGGAAGGACTTTGGCGCGAACTGGCGCTCAAGGCAGAGCTTGGCATCAACGGCGTTGCAATCAGCGGCGAGGCGCTCGATTTCGTCCAGCCCGGCATCAAGGCCCAGGAGCAGGTGCATTGCCTGTTCGAGATGGATTTCGAAACCCACACGGTCGAGCTGCCGTCGCATTTCTATCTGCCGCTCGGGCTGAGCGTCCCGTTCCGCTGGAATCCGAAATCGGGCTATCGGGTCGATCTGCTCGGCGATCGGACGGTGCTGATTGATGGCAGTGAGGTGATCGCCGAGATCCGATTTCGTGAGCGTCCGGCATTCTATGGCGCCAAGACGTCGGATGGGATCGAGATGGCGCAGATTGGTGCACACTACGCTGATCGGCACCTGTTCGTGGTCTATAGCAACGAGTGCTCGTACAAGGACAAGGGCGAAGATTGCCTGTTCTGCAACATCAATTACACCAAGGACGTGTACGGCGACAAAGGTGGGGTGTTCTGGAAGAACGCGAGGCAGATCGGCGAGACGGCGGCGCGCGCCTACAATGACGGTGCGATCGATCACCTGACGGTCAGCGGAGGCGTGATCCCGGAGCGCCGTGAACTCGAATACTACCTCGACGTCGCGGAAGCCATTCAGCAGCACACCGGGCTCGACGATTTTAACGGCACCGCGACGATTGCTGCGCCGCTCGATCTGCGCAATCTCGATCGTTTCAAGGAGGCCGGCTACCGCACCACGGCCATGAACATCGAGATCTGGGACAAGGGGATCTATGACGCGATCTGCCCCGGTAAGGCGCGCGGCGGTGGCGGTTGGGAGCACTGGGTCAAGGCGCTCGAATATGCCGTCACCGTGTTCGGTCATGGCAGAGTGCGCTCCAACATCGTCGCCGGAATCGAGCCGAAGCGCAGCACGCTGGCCGGGCTGGAGTATCTGGCGTCCAAGGGGGTGGTCGGGACGTTCGCTGTTTGGTGTCCGAACCCCGGCTCGGAGCTCGAAGGCCACCGTTGTCCGGAGCCGGGCTGGTATCTCGACCTCGCGCACAAACTGGTCGCGATCTGGAAGAAGAACGGCATCACCTACCAGCACGTGTTCGACAGCAACGCCTCGTCCGACACATTGCAGCATGACATCTACCGGATCGAGGACGAGACGCTGCCGATTTTCGGCACGGCCAGGCAGCTCGAACCCGCCGAGTGAGCTGCGTCGTCACCTCTTCACCGCTGAGCACAACGGGGTTTTCGTGAGCACCAATAAGCCCAAGCACATCGCGATCTATGGCAAGGGAGGCATCGGCAAGTCGACCACGACGTCGAACATCAGCGCGGCGCTGGCGGAGGCGGGGCATCGCGTGATCCAGATCGGCTGCGATCCGAAAAGCGACTCGACGACGATGCTGCGGGGTGGCGAGGATCTACCGACCGTGCTGGACAGCCTGCGGGATAGTGGCCGGCCGACCATCGCGGACGTGTCAGCGATCGGGTTCGGCGGTGTGCTGTGCATCGAGGCCGGCGGGCCGGTTCCCGGCGTGGGGTGTGCTGGGCGCGGCATCAATGCCGCGGTCGATTTGCTGCATGAACTGAAACTGTTCGAGGAATTCAAGCCGGACTACGTGTTGTACGATGTGCTCGGCGACGTCGTGTGCGGCGGCTTCGCGGTGCCGATCCGCAATGGCATCGCCGAATCCGCCTTCGTCGTGACGTCGTCGGATTTCATGGCGATCTTCGCGGCCAACAATTTGTTCAAGGCGATCAGCAAATACGCACCTTCGGGCGGCGCACGGCTTGGCGGTGTGATCGCCAACAGCATCCAGACGCCGTATGCGAGCGCGCTGATCGACGATTTCGCCACGCGAACAGGAACGAACGTGGTGGGCTATGTGCCGCGCTCGCTGACGGTGGCGCAGAGCGAACTATACGGCCAGACCGTGATCGAAGCGGCACCGACTTCAGAGCAGGCTGACGTGTACCGTCAGCTCGCGCGGCACATCGCAGGCGATCATCCGGTGTCGATCCCCAAGCCTCTCAACGCTCCAGCGTTGAAGCAATGGGCCAAACAATGGGGTGACCGTGTGTTCGGCGGAGCGGCGGAGCGTCGGCTCGTCGAGGTGGTGTGAGGTGGAGAAGGCACTTCAGCCGCCGACCCGGGAACGGAGGCTCAATGGCGTCAGTGCCTATTTGGGCGACGTCGCGTCCTTGATCGCTGAACTCGAAGCCGGGCCACCTGCGTCGCGGATTCGGACGTTCTCACAAGTTGCTAGCGACGATGTGTCGATCGCGTTGCGCGTTCTGGCAGAGGTGGAAGGGCTGGGGATCGTCGTCCACGGTGCTCGGGGCTGCGCCGGCGCGCTGGTGCGCAGCCGCCCGGGCCGTCCATGGGCGGTCACCAACCTCGATCAGCGCGACACCATTCTCGGCGCTGACGGAAATCTCGCTCGGACGCTGCGTCGGCTGTATCAACGTCATCACCCCTGGGGAATTGTCGTGGTGGCAACGCCGGTCGTTGCGATCAATAACGACGACATCCAGGCGGTGGCTCAAGAGCTGAGTGATGAACTCGGCATCCCGGTCGTCGAGCTGCGGACGGATGGATTCCGTTCGCGGATCGGTGCCACCGGCTACGATATTGCGAGCGCGGCTCTGGCGTCCTTGGTGCCGCCGCAGCACGGCCGTCGGCGCGACCTGATCAACCTGCTGGCTTTTGAGCGGGGCCCTGGCCTCACGGCTGTGGCGCAACAGCTCGCCGGGCTTGGGCTCGATGTCAATCTGGTGCCGGCCGGCGCCGGCCAGGAAGCGTTCGCCAAGGCGGCGCAGGCGGTCCTCAGCGTCGCGGTGTTTCAGGACGAGTCCGACGTGCTCCGCCGCGAACTCGACCGGCTGCACCGGGTGCCGTTCCTGCATCTGCCGCCGCCGATCGGCGCCTTGGGTGCGCGGCGGTTTGTCGAAGCCGTCGCCGAGGCGACCGAGCGACCGCTGCCGATCAGGATCGACGATCGCGTCAGCGCCGACCTGCTGGAGGAGCGCCGTGTGGTGATTGCGCTGCCGCCATCTCAGGCGTTGGCGATCGCTGAGCTTGTGGTGCAGTTCGGTGGCCGGATTGCCGGGATCAGCGTCGACTGGATCGACAGCCTTCATGTCGAGGGGCTCAAGGCTCTGACCAATGCGGCGACCGTGGCCTTGCATGTCGGAGCAGGGCAGGCCTTTGAACTTGTGAACTGGCTCGGCAAGATCGAGCCGGACCTGCTGATCGGAACGCCGGCTGCCGCGGCGACAGCGACCCGCGCCGGGATAGCCGCGGTCGCAATCGAAGGCGACGATTTGCTCGGGGCGGCCGGTGAGACAAAGCTTGCAACCCGCATCGGCCGGGCGCTGGCCGCACGGCAGAATGGTTTTACGGCCGGGCTCGGGACGTCCGCGTATCGCGCAGGTTGGCTGAAGCGCAGCCCGGACTGGCACATCAAGCGTGAGGTGAGATGATGGCGGCGCATCTGATGCGACCACGCGCCGGATGCGCGCTGCATGGCGCGCTTTACGCCGCAACCGCGATCGATGGCGTAACTCCGCTCGTCCACGCGACGCCCGGCTGCGGCGTGCAAGCCGGGCTGTGGCAGGGCATCGGCGGTTGCGGCGTGTCGTGGCCGACGTCCAATCTGTCGGAGAAGCACATTGTGTTTGGCGGCGCGTCGCGGTTGCGCGAGCAGATCAAGAATACGCGCGGCGTGGTGTCGAGCGAAATCACCGTGGTTCTGACCGGGTGCCCGGCCGAGATGATCGGCGACGACGTCGAGGCGATGGCGCAAGAGGCGCGGGACGCCGGGGACGAGGTGCTCGACCTGGCGACCGCTGGATTTCGCGGCTCGGCCTATCATGGCTATCAATCGTTCCTGCAGGCGGCTGTGGAACGAACTGTCGTTCCGGGGGCCACCCGAGCTGGCCTGGTCAACATTCTCGGTCCCGTCCCGCATCAAGATGCAACGTGGCTCGCGGAAATCGAGGAATTGTCTCGGCTGATCGCAGGTGTCGGCCTGATCCCGAACCCGATATTCGGTCCGTTCGGGGGGCTGTCGAGCCTGCGGGCGACCGCACAGGCCGAACTAAGCGTCTCGTTGTCGCCCTGGAGCGGGGCTGCGGTCCGTGCGCTTGATGACCGCTTCGGCATTCCCTGGATCGAAAGCGCGGGGTTGCCCGTTGGCGCCGCGGCGACAGGCGCGCTGCTGGAAAGGATCGTCGCTGCCGCCGGTGAGGTGGACGATGCTGCGGCGCGGATCTTCATCGACCGCGAGCGGCAGCGCGAGGCGTATTTCATCGACCGGCTGCTGGAGACGCTCTATCGACAAGGCGGGGCCCGCAGCTTTGCCGTTGCCTTGCCGAGTCTGCACGCGGGAGGCATCGTTCGGTTTCTCAGCCGGACCCTCGGTTGGTCGCCGGCCGCGATCGTCGTCACCGACAATCCGCCCGCGGAGCATCGCAGCACGCTCGAGGATGAGCTGCCCATCGTTCACTACAGCGAAGACGACGACGAGATCGCCGCGCTTATCGGGAGCAGTGGCGCGGAGATCGTGTTCGGCAGCTCCCTGGAGCGAGCGGTCGCTGACCGCCTCGCAGTGCCGTTGATCGAATGCGCCGCGCCGACCCGCCGCTTGAGCCTGACAAGTGGCTTCGGCGGCTCTCGCGGCGGTCTGACGTTGCTGGAGGCGATCGTGACAGCGTCGGATCAAGCGTAGGGAGTGCCACGCGGGACTGACCGTCCACCATCACAACGTCGCCGTCCGAACAATCGGTGGGCATCTCGCTGACGATCAGCAGGGAGATGGGTGAACTCTCCAGGAGCCGCGACGGCGTCGACGTCGCGGCGTTTGCTGCATTCGTCAGGTGGTTCGGTGGTCAGGCCAATGCCTGGTCGAAGCTGCGGTCCCAGAACGGCTTGACGTCCACCGGTGCGTCGAACACGCCAATCTTGGTGAACACGTCAGCGACTTCCTGATGGCTTTGAACCGCTGCATCGCTGTTGGCGATCAGGCTGTAATCCTGGCTGCGATTGTTGAACAGGTCGAGAATGGCCTCGACCGGCACCCCGGTATCGCGTGACTGGGCTTCCGCGTAGGTCGGATAGTTCGCATTGCTCCAGGCATAGGCCTTCTGCAGCCGCAGGAGAAAGTCTGCAAGCGCAGCGTGCCGCAGCGGGTCGTCGATCGCGGAAGGATTGGCCGAGATCAGGAAGTTTCCTGAAAGATACCCGACGCCTGTCTTCAGGGTACGAGCCCCGTATTTGGAGCGGGCGAGCTGGCCATTGTAACCCCAGATCGCCCATGCATCGAGATCACCACGGGCGAAGGCAGACAGGCCGTCGGTGGGCGCAAGGTGGGTCGCCTTGATGTCGCCAAAGGACAGACCGGCCTCAGCCAGCTGCTTGTAGAGATAATAGTGAGACGTCGTTCCCCGAACGTAGCCGACGCGCTTTCCCTTGAGGTCCGCGACGCGATCGATGCCCGAATCTTTCTGAACGAACGTGCCCTGATTGTTGAGATCCTCGCGATACACCGCGATGAATTTCACTCGTGCTTTGGACTTCACCCCGAACGCCGCCGAAGTTTCGCTGCCCGAACCCAGGTCGAGCGCGTCGACGTTGATGCCTTCGATGTGCTGGACGCCGGAGTTGAACTCCTTCCAATCGATCTTGTAAGGCGTTGCGGCGAGGCCTGCCGTTTCCAGCAAGGTCTTGTGCAGCCCCTTGTAGAAGGCAATCCGCAGCGTGACCCCGGAGAGATCGGTTGGGGTGGCGGCTCGTGCGCTTGCTGTGCCCAGCAACCCGGATAACCCAAGACCCGCGCTGGCTTGCAACAAACGGCGACGCGACATGCCAATCGACATCAAACGACCTCTGACGTTCTGGGATCATTCCTGACGTTCGATGTCCACGACATGGGCGTCGCGATCACCGAGCGAGCGCGATGCTGACCAAGTCGACGCGCATTATCAACTATCCGATGAACAAAACAATGAGGGACGCGCGAACGCACACCCCTGCAGAAATTCCTTTCGATCGACGGCTGAGACGTAGTCGAAGTTGTCGCAAACGGCAGATCGACCGAAGCCAAGATTGGGCTCCGCGATCATCGCTCGATTGACATGCGAAATGATTTCGAGCAATCGGCGCAACGTTCTTTCACTGCTTGCTGACAACCGCTTTCCGACGGACTCCGATGACACGCGCCAATACGACAGAGACAGTTGATTTCATCATCGTGGGAGCAGGCTCATCGGGATGTGTCCTTGCCAATCGTCTCAGTGAGGACCCCGCCACCTCGGTCGCACTTTTGGAGGCGGGTCCCCGCGATTCCAACCCGTGGATTCACATTCCGATCGGCTATGCCAAGACGATCCGAAATCCCGACATCAACTGGTGCTACGAGACCGAGCCGGAGCCGACGATGGACGGGCGGCGTATCTTCTGGCCGCGCGGCAAGGTGCTCGGTGGGACCAGTAGCATTAACGGGCTCGTCTACATGCGGGGGCACCCTGACGATTATGACGGCTGGGCAGCCGCCGGCGCGTCTGGGTGGGGCTGGTCCGATGTCCTCCCGTACTTCAAGCGCTCGGAGGATCAGGTCCGCGGCGCTGATGCGTATCATGGCGTGGGCGGGCCGCTGGCGGTCGCCGACCTCAGCGAGCGCAATCCGATCTGCCAGGCCTTCATCGACGCCGCCACTGCCGCCGGCATACCGGCCAATCTGGACTTTAACGGCGAGTCCCAGGATGGCGTCGGCTATGTGCAACTGACGACCCGCGAGGGCCGCCGTTGCTCCAGCGCGGTGGCGTTTCTGCGTCCGGCGCTGCGACGCGCCAATCTCCGCGTCGAGACCGAGGCGCTGGTCGGCCGCGTTCTGATCGAGGGAGGACGAGCCGTCGGTGTGGAATATCTACGCGACGGCGAACGGCGGGTCCTGCGTGCGCGATCCGAGGTGATCCTGTGTGGGGGCGCTGTCAATTCGCCACAGCTGCTGCAACTGTCGGGCATCGGTCCTGCCGCACATCTGGCGAGCGTCGCTATCGAACCGGTGCTGGATTTGCCTGCCGTCGGTGCCAATCTGCAGGATCACCTCCAGGTTCGCATCGTTTGGAAGGCGGCCCATCCACTGACGCTGAACGATATCGTCCGCAACCCGGTGCGCAAGCTATGGATGGGAGCGCGATATCTGCTGAGCCGGTCCGGCCCGATGACGATCAGCGCCTGCCAGGTCGGGCTGTTTGCGCGGACACGTGCGGAGCTGACGCGTCCGGATATCCAGTATCATTTCATGATGTTTAGTGCCGAGAGCTCTGCGGACCAGCTTCATGCGTTCTCAGGATTCACCGCGAACGTGTGCCAGCTGCGCCCCGAAAGTCGCGGCAGCGTGCTGATCGCTGCCCCTGATCCGCGGCAGGCCCCGCGCATCCGAGCGAACTATCTGGCAACCGAAACGGATCGCCGCGCTGTCATCGATGGCTTGCGTCTGGCACGGACCATCGCGAGCGAGAAGCCGCTCGCGGACTTTATCGTCGAGGAGTATTTGCCGGGAGCCGGCGCCACCAGCGACGACGCGCTTTTGGCGCACGCCCGTCAGAAGGGGCAGACGCTGTTTCATCCAGCCGGAACCTGCGCGATCGGGCCGGTGCTCGATCCGCAGTTGCGGGTTCGTGGCATCGAGGGATTGCGTGTCGCCGATTGCTCCGTGATGCCGACGCTGGTGTCTGGCAACACTAATGCGCCTGCGGTGATGATCGGTGAAAAGGCGTCCGACCTCATTCTCCGGCAGCGAATTGCTTGAGCCTTCTCAATCGCGGGCGAGCGAGCTGCCAGCGCTGGAAGAGACTCGGTGTGATTGGGGGTTAGCGTGCGGCGGCGGCCGCGCATCTCATGCCGTAGCGGACGTCAAGCCGGCTGGGCCGCTTCGACGACGGTGACCGTTCCGGCTTCGTTGTCGGTCTTGGCAAATACCGTGAAGAACTCGATCTCCGGCTCCATGCCGTAGCGCTGGACGATGCCGTCGCGCCAGGGGCCGGAATAGAACGCCTCGGCGTCCGCCTGGCTCGCCCATTGATACACACCGCCGGCGACGCCGCGCCCGCTCCAGATGAAGTGCTTGCTGAGCAGCCCCTTCACAGACTGGAACCCCGGAGCGATCGCTTCGAAATGATCTCGGCATGCGGCCCGGTCGATATGCGCGGGCAGGCGATAGCGCACAATGGCGGTGATCATCGGTTTTGTCCTGACGGCGTGAGGATATCGATTAGACGCGATGCAGAGACACGGACACCTTTGGGCCGTTCTTGATGGTCTGATACACCACGCAATAGCGCTCGGTCAGTTTCAAGAGCAGATCGAGCTTGTCCTGCGGCGCGTCGGTTTCGACGTCAAATCGCAGCCGGATCTCGCGGAAGCCGACTGGTGCCTCCTTGTCGACGCCGAGCGTGCCGCGAAAATCCAGATCGCCTTCAGCGAACACGTCGCCCCGCGAGAGCGGCACTTCGATCGCGGTCGCAACCGATTTCAGGGTGACGCCGGCACACGCGACGAGTGCCTCGAGCAACATGTCTCCCGAACAAAGTTCAAGCCCAGAGCCGCCAGTCGCCGGATGCAGGCCGGCCGTTGCCAAGGCCTTGCCAGTTTCGACCTTGCAACTGATGCCGTCGGTATCGATCGCGCCTTTGGCTTTCAGGGTGATCAGCGCGGTGGCCGGATCGGCCTTATAGCGGTCCTTGATCGGCGCCTGCAGCGCGCGCAATTCCAGCGCATCCATTTTGATCGCTCCTCCCTGTTTTGATGAGTTATATCCCGGCGCCTTCGACGAGCAAATCGTCTGTCCGGTGCCCGGTGCGCTGCAGCGATCGATCGAGCGAATGCAGGACGGCGTGCTTGACGTCTTCGAAGGCCGCCGAGGTGCGGTCGCGTGGACGCGGCAGATCGGTTCGGATTTCTTCAAATAATCGTCCCGGCCTCGGCCGCATCACCAAGACACGGTCGGCGAGCGCCACGGCTTCCTCGACGTCGTGGGTCACAAGGATCAGCGTCGGCCGGGTATCTGCCCACAGATCGAGCAGGTGATCCTGCAGATCGGTGCGGGTGAAAGCGTCGAGCGCCGAGAACGGCTCATCGAGCAGAATGACTTCCGGCTGCGGCACCAGCGCCCGTGCGATTGCTACGCGCTGGGCCTGACCGCCGGACAGTTCGCGCGGCCACGCTTTCGCCTTGTCGGCCAGTCCCACTCGGGCAAGTGCGGCGGCGACGCGCGCGTGACGGTCCGATCGCGGCAGCCGTTCGAGACCAAAGCCGATATTGTCGGCGACGCTCAGCCACGGCAGCAGCCGTGGTTCCTGAAAAATGATGCCGATCTTGGGATGTGGCGCCGTGATGATTTCACCGTCCAGCACGATGGTGCCGGCGCTCGCCCGATCGAGACCGGCGATCGCCCGCAGCAAAGTCGACTTGCCGCAGCCCGAGCCGCCGATCACCGCGACGATCTCGCCGAGATTGATCCTCGCGGAGAACGATTGCAGGGCGTGAACGCCGGCGGGGTAGGTCTTGTCGATGCCGTCAAGCACCAGCATCAGGTTTCTCCGTCGTGCCGGCCGAACGCATCCTGCCAGCGCAGCAGGGGCAGGGTGGCGATCTCGATCAGCCAGTCGGTGGTCTTGCCGAGCAAGGCGAAGATCACGATCGCCGCGACGATCTGCGCCGGCTTGCCGAGCTGTTGCCCGTCGATCAGCAGGAAGCCGAGCCCCTCCGAGGCGCCCATGAACTCGGCCGCGACCACGAACATCCAGCCGAGCCCCAGCCCAACGCGGAGCGCCAGCACATAGGCCGGCAGCACCGCCGGCAGGAGGATGCGCCGGATCATCGCCGGGCCGGACAATCGGAACGCGCGGCCGACCTCGACGATCTTGCGATCCACCGAGCGGATCGCGCCCATCACGCCGAGATACACCGGGAAGAACACGCCGACCGCAATCAGCGCCACCTTCGAAGTTTCGAAGATCCCGAGCCACAGAATGAACAGCGGCACCCACGCGATCGACGGGATCGCGCGTAGCGCTTGAACGGTCGGATCGAGCAGCCGCCGTGCGACACTCCAATAGCCCGCGACCGCGCCGAGCACTGTCCCCGACAGGACGCCGAGACCGAAGCCGGCGGCGACGCGGCCGAGCGTCGCGACAACATGTCGGGTGAGTTCTCCGGTTCGTGCCAATTCGGCAATGGTCGCAAACACGCGAGACGGGGGCGGCACCAGCCGGCCGTTGGACCAGCCGAGATGCACGGCCGCTTCCCAGCCGACCGCCACCGTCAGCGGCAACAGCAGTCCAAGCGCCGGCCCGCGCCAAGGAGGTGGGCGGCGGTGTGCCGATGGAGCCGCCGTCGTGACCGGCGCGGCGTTGTCTAACGTCAAGGCCATGGCTAAACCGCTTCCCAATTTGGCTGCACGTAAGAAGCCGCATTTAGCGGGGCCGACATCTCCGGCCCCGCACCCATCCGCTTGGCACGCGATCTGCGGTCCGCAGCCGCACTGTGTCGTGCTTAGTTGGTCGGCAGCGGCACCTGATCGTCGATCAGCGTGTCGAGCACCGCTTTGACGTCGACCGACGGCTGGATCACGCCCGCTTGCTGCAGTGCCAGTCCCGCGGCGAGAATGGAGTCGCGCTGCGGCGTGCCGATCCGGCTGTGAGTGAGTTCGGTGCGTTCCTTGAGCTGCTTGTCGACCACGGCGTCGGGCAGCTTGGTCACGCCGATGAACGCTTGCTTCAGCTCGTCGTAATGGGCGAGCGAGTACTTGCGCGCATCTTCGTAAACGGCCAGCACGCGCCGAACCAGATCCGGATGCTCCTTGAGGAAGTCCTCACGCACGTTGAGGATGCCCCAGGTGTTGGCTTCGGGCTTGCGGTAGAACAACTTGGCGCCTTCCTCGACTTCGGCTTGCGCCATCATCGGATCGAGGCCAGCCCAGGCATCGACATCGCCGCGGATCAGCGCGGCCTTGCCATCGGCGTGTTGCAGCAGCACGGGGGTGATGTCGTTCTGGCTCAGGCCGGCACCAAGCAACGCACGCACCAGGAAAATATGTGGATCGGTGCCGCGAGTCACCGCTACGCGTTTTCCCTTGAGGTCGGCGACCGAGGCGATCTTGGAATCCTTGGTGGTCACCAGCGCAGTCCATTCGGGCCGTGAATAGACGTAGATCGACTTGATCGGATTGCCGTTGATCTTGGCAACCAATGCGGCCGAACCAGCGGTGGAGCCGAAATCGATCGAGCCGGCGTTGAGGAATTCGAGCGCTTTGTTGGAGCCGGCCGACTGCACCCAGACGATGCCGATGCCGTCCTTGGCGAATTCCTTTTCGAGCAGGCCTTGCTGCTTGAGCACGATCGAAACGGGGTTATAGGTCGCCCAATCGATCCTGATCTCCTTCGGCTTGTCCGCTGCCATGACCGCGGTCGGCACAAGCATTGTTGCCAGGACCAGACTGGTCACCAGGCGCCGGGATAGGGTCGTCATGGGTTTCCTCTCCTCTCGGTTCATTGCTGTTGCTTCCACGGACCGCGTCGTTTCGATGCGACGTAGATACCTACGCGAAACAGGTGATTTGTCAGTTAGTTATCTAGGCAAATCAACCGAAAAGAAGTTCTCTCAATTTGACTGGTACAAGAATGAGATTGTCGGACGGAGCGCGCTTTGAGCATGGAAAGGCTGTCGTGATCGGCCTCTGCTCCGCGTCGGCGGACCGGGCCCGCCGATCAGCTCCAATGCGGTAGCGACGATCGGAGGGGGCGAGTTCTGACCCGCCTGGCACTCGGCGAGGAACTGGTCTTTGTCCTCGACGTCGTCGGGGTGGATATTGATGCCGCCGTTCGGGCGCAGAGATGCGTGGCGGCTGGTAGCCGACCTCTAACGCAACGAGTGGAGACGACAGAGGTCGTCCTGGTTGGTGTTGGAGATTAGAAGGGCTACCAGCCTATCCCCCTTGCCCGGGCGACGCTGACCTCGAGGTCGAGAGTCTCGAGATCAGCCGGACCGCTGGCACGGAGCGGGAGCCGCGTCATCCCAGTGCGGTCTCGAGATCCGCGATGATATCGGCGGAGTCCTCAATGCCGACTGACAGGCGAAAGACCCCGTCGCCGGCCCAGGCGCGATAACAAGCCGCCGCGTCGCCGGTCAGTCGGAACGACGAGCGCAAAATGTCTTCGGTGGGGATGTAGACCAGCAGGCTCTTGGTCTTGCCGAGCGAGACCGCATAGGAGACGACGCGCATCCGCTCGGCGAATTGCTCCGCCAATGCCGATCCGTCGCCATTCACGGTGAACGAGAGCAGGCCTGAGAAGCAACGCATGGTTCGTTGCGCCAGCTCGTGCTGCGGATGGCGAGGCGAGCCGGGCCAGTAGACCGCTTTCACCTTCGGGTGGTGGGCGAGAAGCGCTTCCACGGCGCGTGCGTTGGCCTCGTGCAGCCGCATCCGCGGCGCGAGCGTTTCGAGACCCCGCAGGATCAGCCATGCCGAGAACGGCGCCAGGCAGCCGCCGAGGTGGATCAGGCTGCCGCGCCGCAGTCGCGCGATCGCCTCGGCTCGTCCGATCACCGCGCCGCCAAGCGTGTCGCCGTGACCGCAGATGTATTTGGTCAGCGAGTGGACGACGTAGTCGGCACCGAGTTCGAGTGGGCGAAGGCCGAGCGGAGTCGCGATGGTTGCGTCGACCGACAATTCGGCGCCGGCGGCGTGCACGAGCGGAGCAATCGCGGCGATATCTGCAAGGCGCAGGATCGGATTGGCCGGGGTTTCGATATGCACCAGCCGGGTGTTGGGACGAAGCGCAGCCGCGACCGCCTCGGGCCTCGACGAATCCACGGTCGTAACCGCGATGTCATTGCGCGTGAGCTCATCATGGGCGAGTTCGGCGACGCCGGCATAGCAGACGTCGGACAGCACCAGATGGTCTCCGGCGTGGAGACGGTCGGAAAACAACGCGGCCACGGCGGCGATGCCAGACGCGAAGGTCGCCGCGGCTTCGCCGGCATCGAGCGCCGCCAGCCGCGCCTCCAGCAGCTCGACGGTGGGATTGCTCCATCTTGTGTAGAAATGCGGCGCCGCGGCGCCGAGATCGTTGGCGGAGAAGCCGACCGCATTTGGGGCGGTGAGAAAGCTCGCACTAAGAGCGGGGCCGGGCGTCACCGGATCTCCGACCTGGCGATGGTGGTCACCCATATAGAGGGCCCAGGTGGCCGGGCCCCATGGCTTCGCTGCATTGGTCATCGTTGCATCCCGTGTCGCGTGTCTTCAGCAACCATAGCGGGGATTGGAGCCCGCTGCGATCATGCCTGTTCTGCCAGGTAGGCAAAGCTCGATCGGACGACGATCGAAATCGTCGCCCGATCGAACGCTGCGTCTCCGAGCGGGGCACGGTGTAAAAGACGGTGCGATACAGTTTGGCTCGAGCGAAGCCTGTAAGGCGAGCGAGTTCTCGTCCCGAGCCTTGTGTCGTGGTCCGTGCTTGGTCAGTGACGGGAGAGGAAGTTTCTGACTTCGTCGAACAGGCGGTCCCGGGCCTTTTCCACGATGATGAAGTGGCTCGCCGCGGGGACTTCGATCAGTTCGCGAATCTTCGCGTTCTTCAATTGGCCGAACAGCGCCAGCTGCAGCGACCGCGGTGTGAGATCGTCCCACTCGCCGCGGATGATCAGGGTCCGCGCCGTGATGGCCGCCGCATCATAGGGCTGTTGCGCCTGCCACGACACATCCGCCGCAACGCCGGTCGACGACCTGAACAGTTCGGGCGTGCGTCCCGTCGCCTCCGGCTGACTGTCGCGCACGGCCTTCTCCCACAGCGCAACGGTGCTGTCGGGCAGGATCAGCTTCACCTGGTCGGCGGGGACGCCCTTTTGAATCCGCGCGCGCGAGTCGGCGAGCGTCCATTCCTGCCACGCCTTCTTGGGCGGGCCTGCGGTAACGGGTTTGTCGAAAGCCCACAACGGCGCAACAAGCACGAGCGATGACACCTTGTCGGGATTGGCCGCCGCATAGGCGCCGCTGATCACGCCGCCCCACGACCACCCGATCACCTGCAGGCTGTCGATCTTGCGCTTGGCACGAATGAAATCGGCAGCGGAGGTGAAGTCTGCGACGGCTTCCGCCGTCGTCGCCACCGGCGGATTGTTCTCGGCCGGCGCCCGCAGCGCCTCCGGCCATGTCGACCGGCCGTAGCCGCGAACATCGACCAGCCACACGTCCCAACCGGCCCGCGCGAGATCGTCGGCCCACGACGCGCCGCCGACCGGCAGATCGAACACGAGCTCGGAAGCCAGCGTGGCGCCATGCACGTAGAGGACGGTGCGATCGCTCCGGTAGACGTCGGTGCCCGCCGGACGTTTGTTGCGGACGAACAATTCGATTCCAGGAGTCGATGACTTGATCTTGAAGTCCTCGGTGACGATCTCGGCTTCTGCCTTCGCCGATGCGATCGGCCAAAGGACAACGGCGAACATTGTGAATAGTCCCGAGGTGATCGCGGCGATCAGGGCCTTTTGTGACATCAAGAGTCCTTCCGATGAGGATGGTTAAACAACCCGACGCTAGCAGAGCGTTGCCGAAATTCGCTTCTAATGAATCCGGGGGCGATGGATCGTTCGTGCCGAAACCGTTCAGCCGGAAGTAATCGTCGCATCCGCGCATGATGACGCGGAAGGCGCGTGTGCGGCCTCGGCCAAAGCATGGAAGTCGATTGTTTCAGTCCTGCTTGACGTGGTGAAACGACAGTCTTCGCCGCGGCCGAAATTCGAAGTTTACGACTATTGCTCTGGCTGCGGCGGGCAGCCATCGTCGACGTCGTGAAGTGTGCGAAGTGCGCGGCAGGAGTGAGCAGCCAGCTCTCGGATGTCGTGCGCCAGTCGAAATCTCTGTCCCGGAATCTTGATATGCCGCCCCAATCCTTCGACCCGTCTGCCCCGAAGATGAATCGACGCCGTTTCCTCGGTCACGCCGTTGGAGCCGCCGTGCTCACCGGCGCGTCGTCCACCGCATTGCCGCTGGTGTTCACCACGCCGGCGCGGGCGCGCGAGGCGTCGCCGGTTGTGATCGAGACGCGGCTCGGGCGGCTGCGCGGAGAGAGCATCGACGGAGTTGCATCGTTCAAGGGCGTGCCCTACGGCGCGTCGACCGCCGGCGACAATCGTTTCCGTCCGCCGGTGCCGCCTGCTGCGTGGACCGGCGAGCGCGACGCGACGCAGTTCGGGCCATCGGCGCCGCAGCCCGCGGCACCGAGCCCGGCGGAGTTCGCCTGGTACTGGTCGAAGGTGCCGACCAGCGAGGACAATCTCACGCTGTCGGTGTACACGCCCGGCGTCAACGACGGCGGCAAGCGGCCGATTCTGGTGTGGCTGCACGGTGGCGCATTCGCGATCGGCGCGGGCACATCGCCCGGCTTCGACGGCTCGCACCTTGCCAAGGCGCAGAACGTGGTCGTGGTCTCCATCAACCACCGGCTCAATCTGTTCGGCTCGCTGTTCACCGGCGAGTTTCCCGAGGAGCTGTCGCCGGCGTCGGGCAATCTGTCCGTGCTGGATCAGATCGCGGCGTTGAAATGGGTGCGCGACAACGCGGCTGCGATCGGCGGCGATGCCGGTAACGTCACCATCTTCGGTCAGTCCGGCGGCGCCGCGAAAGTCGCGGTGCTGCTCGGCGCGCCAGCGGCCAAGGGCCTGTTCCACCGCGCCGTGATCCAGAGCGCGTCGGGTGCCTGGCGGCTGGCGACACCGGAATCAGCCGCGCGCTCGGCGCACGCGCTGCTGGCGCAGTTCGATCTGACGGCGAGGAACGCCGGCAAGCTGCGGGAGATTCCCGCCGACAAGCTGGTCGCGGCGATCGCGCAGGTGGCGGCGAAGACCGGCGTCGCTGATTTCCGGCCGACGCTGGACAATCTGGTGTTCAAGCAGCATCCGTTCGATCCGGCCGCAAGCGCGGTGTCGGAGGATATCCCGCTGCTGATCGGCACGACGGCGGACGAAGCGACCTTCTTCCTCGCCGGCGATCAACGCAACTTCTCGCTCGGTGCAGATCAGGTTCGCGCCCGGATCAAGAAATTCGTCGGTCTCGACGATGCGGCGACCGACAAGCTGATCCGCGCCTACCGTGACATCCTGCCGGAATCGTCGCCGAGTGAACTGCTGATCGCTGTGGCCGGCGACTACAACTACGTGCTGCCGACGCTGCTGGTCGCCGACCGCAAGGCCGCACAGGGCAAGGCTCCGGTGTACGCCTATCGGTTCGACTGGCGGTCCCCGGCGCGCGACGGTGTGCTGGGCTCGCCGCACACCGCCGAGGTACCGTTCATTTTCGGGACGCTCGACGCCGCTGCGCCGCTGATCGGCGACAGCCAGGACCGCTTGAATGTGCGGGATCGGATCGGCGAGATCTGGGCGAGCTTTGCACGCAGCGGACGTCCCACCACCAAGGCGATCGCGGAGTGGAATCCATATCGGGGCGAAGAGCGCACCGCGGCGCTGATCGGCGGCTCTTGGCGCACGGTCGACGATCATGCCAAGGCGCGACGGGCGGCGTTCGCCGACATCGCGCCTTACGAATACAGCCGTCCCGTGACCTTCACGCGGGATTAGCAACGGCACCCCGATAGCTGGAGAAGCCTGTCATGTTTCAGCATGTGCGACGGACAATGTCGGTTGGCGCTGCGCTCGCGGTCGTCCTTGCTCTGGTGTCGAGCGCCGCATCGGCCGGGCCGACGCTCGACCGCATCAAGTCCCGCGGGGTGATCAAGGTCGGCGTCGGAACGACGCCTGGCTATTTCGCGCCGGATTCGAACGGCCGCTGGCAAGGCTTTTTCGTCGACTTCGGCCGGGCGCTGGCTGTCACCGTGTTCGGAGATCCGGAGAAGGTACAGTTTACCAGTTCGTCGCCGCAGCAGCGTCTCCCGGCGCTGCAATCGGGCGAGTTCGACGTGCTGTTGTCTGGCGTCACCGTCACCATCACGCGTGCGTTCAAGCTCGGCTTTCATTTCGGTCCGACCATCTTCTACGACGGCCAGGGCATCCTGGTGCGCAAGGACCTCGGCGTGACCTCGGCGTCGCAACTCGACGGCGCGACAATCGGAATCCAAAGCGGCACCACGGGCGAATTGAACATCGCCGACTATTTCCGCAAGCACCGGCACAAATTCACGCCGGTGACGATCGAGGACACCAGCGAATTCATTGCGGCTCTCGACTCGGGTCGCGTCGACGGACTGACCCAGGATGCTTCCGACCTCGCGGCCAAGCAGACCCAGCTGAAGAAGCCGGGCGACTACGTGATTCTGCCGGAGCGGTTGTCGAAGGAGCCGCTGGCGCCGGCGGTTGCAGGCGGCGACGATCGCTGGCTCGAGGTCGTCACCTGGACGGTTAACGCCACGATCCAGGCCGAGGAGTGGGGGATCACATCGAAGAACGTCGACGACTTCCTCAAGTCCGACGATCCGTCGATCCGGCGGTTCCTCGGCGTCGATCCGTCGCTCGCCGAGTCGATCGGGCTCGACCCGAAATGGGCCTACACGATCATCAAGACAGTCGGCAATTACGGCGAGATCTTCGATCGGCACCTCAAACCGCTCGGCTGGGAGCGCGGCTACAATCGGCTGTGGACCCAGGGCGGCTTGTTGTACTCGCCGCCGTTCCGCTGACGTAACGCGCGGCGGTCGCCGTGTCTGCGCTTGAACGCCCCCGGCGCCGCCCGCGAGTGTGGCTGCCGAATTGGCTCGGGCCGCGACCGGCGACACAACTCGCCGTGTTGGTCGCGGTCGTGGTTCTCGTCGCCGTTTTGGGATCGAACATCGCCGCCACCATGGCGAGGATCGGCCTGACGCCCGGGTTCGGCTTCTTGGAGCGCGCGGCCAATTTCGAAATCGGCGAGAGCGCGATCTTGTTCCGGGCCGGCGACAGCTACGCGCGTGCGATCGCCGTCGGCGTCCTCAACACCGCGAAGGTCGCGGTGGTGAGCTGCATACTCGCGACCGTGCTGGGTGTCGCGCTGGCGCTGATGCGGCTAGCGGGCCATCCGGTGCTGTCGGGGCTCGTCCGCTGGTCGATCGAGGTCGTTCGCAACACGCCGCTGCTGCTGCAACTGTTCTTCTGGATTGGGCTGGCCCACGCACTGCCGCCGCCACGCCGCGCCGTGGTGTGGTTCGACTGCGTTTTCCTGACCAATCGCGGCGTCTATCTGCCGAGCGTCGTCATTGCCGAGGGATCGTGGATGGCGATCACGGCGATCGCCGCGATCCTGCTCGGCTGGCTGGCGTTGATGTGGCGGAGCCGAGCGCGCGGTCCACTGGCGCCGCTGCCGCTCGGTCTGGTGGCAATGCTCGTGCTCGCGGTCGTGATCTATGCTAGCGGCTTCCGGATTTCGCTGCACAGCCCGGCGGTGCAGGGATTCAACATTCAGGGGGGCACCAGCCTGACGCCGGAATTCGCCGCGTTGCTCGTCGGGCTGACGGTGAAGTTCGCTGCGATCTTTGCAGAAATCGTCCGCGCCGGCATCTTGTCGGTGCGGCGCGAGCAATGGGATGCCGCGCGAGCGCTCGGGCTGAGCGAATTGCGGATCATTCGGCTGGTAGTGCTGCCGCAGGCGCTCCGCGTGATCACGCCGCTGGCGACCTCGTGCTATCTCGACGTCATCAAGGATTCCAGCCTCGCGGTCGCGATCGGCTATCCGGACCTGATGAATATCACCAACACCACCGCCAACACGACCGGGCAGGCGCTCGAGGCGCTGCTGATCGTGGTGGCACTGTATCTGACCCTGAACCTGTCGGTATCGGCGGTGGTGAACCTCTACAATGCGCGCGTCGCGATGCGGGGAGGGCGGCCGGCTTGAACGCGTTCGAACTCCAGGAGACCCTATCGCAGCGACGCAGCTTCGACTGGCCGAAGCCGGTTGCAGCGCTGTTCGGCGGCTGGCGTCGCGCGCTGGTGACATTCGCTGTCTTGGCGCTGATCGTGTGGCTCGGGGTGCCGCTGCTGCGCTGGCTGCTGCTCGACGCGACGTGGCAAGGCAGCTCGGCCGAGTGCACGGCGCGGGGCGGCGCATGCTGGGCGTTCGTCGCCGCCAAGCTGCGGTTCTTCCTGTTCGCGTTCTATCCCGCCGAAGGGCTGTGGCGCCCCGTCGTGGTGTGCGGGCTGCTGATCGCCCTGCTGCTCGCGAGCGCGATGCCGCGCCTGTGGAGCGCGCGCCTCGTCGTGGCGTGGCCGGTCGTGATCGGCGTCTGTCTGGCGCTGATGAGCGGCCTGCCGGGCGGAAGTGTAGTGTCCTCCAACCAATGGGGTGGGCTTCCGATCACGTTGCTGGTGTGGATGATCTGTTTCACCACGTCGGTGCCGATCGCCGTGCTGCTGTCGCTGGCGCGGCGGTCCCGGATGCTGCTCGTGCGCTGGCTCGCCATCGGTTACATCGAACTGATGCGGGCGATCCCAATGGTCGCGATCCTGTACTTCGCCACGTTGATTCTGCCGATGGCACTGCCGGGCAGCGTTCCGCTCGACAAGCTGCCGCGTGCGATCATCATGGTCGCGCTGTTCTGGACCGCCTACGTGGCCGAGGTCGTGCGCGGCGGCCTGCAGGCCGTGCCGAAGGGACAGGAGGAAGCGGCGCTGGCACTCGGGTTGGGCTACTGGCGGGCGATGCGTCTCATCGTGCTGCCGCAGGCGCTGCGGGCCGTCGTTCCGGGCCTGGTCAATCTTGGCATCGGCTTTCTGCTCGCGACGTCGCTGCTCGCGGTGATCGGGATCATGGACATTCTGAGCGCGGCGAAGGCTGCGGCGGCCGATCCGGAGTGGCTCGGCTACTACAAGGAGTCGTTTCTGGTGGTGGCGCTCGTCTATTTCGTCATGGGGTATGGCGGCTCGCGCTACAGCCTCTGGCTGGAGCGGCGGCTCGGCTCATCCAGCGGGCGCTGATCACTCTCGATCGGCTGGGCGGATGTCGTTTCGCCTCATGGCTCGCAGTATCACTGCCGGCGAACGCTTGCTGCCTCGGTCGTGAGACCAACCGTATGCCGGTCTATTCGGCCAATCATCTCTCTATCTTGCTGCGGTACTCGAATGCGGGTGCGGATTTCATGGAACGGTAACGAGCAAAATACGACTATCGCAACTCACCACGCGATATGAACATTGCATCGATTATTAGTGCAGTAGTTCCCGTGTTGCTATTTTTGTCACCGTCTCGACAGCCGTTGTGGCCGCCGGCATCATTGACGAGCGCGCACGTTCGCGGTCGGGGAATAGCAACAAGTGAATAGCATTTCCTCGCGCTGATCCTACGCCGCTGCGAGCCGGACTGATTCATTTGGTTGGTCATGGGGCCAACTCGATCCGATCGAGCTGAATTTGCTATTTTTCGTTTGAAACATCGGAGGCGTTTGATGGCGCAATCGAAGAAGGTTGGCGGTCTGTCCCGGCGTCATTTGCTCAAGACGACCGGCGCCGCGGGGCTGGTCGTTTCGGCCGGTGCGTTGGCTGGAAAAATCTATTCGCCTGCGGTCGCTGCACCTGCACCCAAGATCCGTCTGGCCTGGACGGAGGTCGCAGCCTGCCATTCGCCACTCGGTTTCGGTGTGGCCAAGGGGCTCTATGCGAAGCACAATGTCGACGTCGAACTGTTCTATCAGGGGGCCAGCGGGCAGACCCTGATCCAGGCTCTCGCGACCGGCAAGGCCGATGTCGGAGCGGGACTGATCGGCGATTGGCTGAAGCCTCTGGAGCAGGGGTTCGACGTCAAGCTGTTCGTCGGCTCGCATGGCGGCTGCCAGCGTCTGCTGGCCTCGCCGGCGTCGGGCATCAAGGACATTGCCGGCGTCAAGGGCAAGACGATCGCCAGCTACGATGTCGTGTCGCCGCCAAAGGTCGCGTTCCAGGTCACGCTCGCGAAGGCAGGCATCGATCCGGAGAATGACGTCACGTGGAAGGTCGTTCCATTCGATCTCGTCGGTGAGGCGGTCAACCGCGGCGACGCCGACATTGCGGCTCATCTCGACCCGTGGGCGTTCTCGATCGAGAAAAAGTTCGGGCTCACCAAGATCGCAGACACCCAGACGGGCGTGTACGAAGGGCACACCTGCTGCGTGCTGGGCGCCAATGGCGCCTTCCTCAAGGCTAACAAAGACGCCCTCCGCCGGTTGGCAATTGCCAACATCGAAGTGCACGACTACGTCGCGGATCATGCCGACGAAGCCGCGCAATGGTATTTGGACGCATTGAAGCCTGCGGGGCTGACGCATGCGGAACTGACCGAGATCCTCGGTTCGTTCGTTCTGCACAATCACCCGATCGGACAGCCGCTGGTTGATCAGATCCAGAAAAGTTCGGAGGATTTGAAGCTCGTCAAAGTCCTCGATTCCAGCACGGATCCCAAAGCCTTTGCCGAGCGTGTGACCGTCAATCTGCTGGCTTGAGGGCGCAGCTATGACCGATGCCATTCAGGCCGCCGGTGACGACGCGGTTGTCGGCAACGTCGCTGCGGTCAACGGCCTCTGGCGGGACGGGCTGCTCGCCGCCGCAGCTTGGCTCGCCGCTGCACTCGTCACAATCGGGCTACCCGACGTCGTCCCTTGGGGAAGTGTATCGCTGTTCGCGTGGATCACCGCCGGTGTCGCGGCGATATTTCTCACCCTGTCGGTCATCGTGCATCGGCTCGGACGTGCAGGGGAGGTGCTGATCCACTACGGTCCATGGGTGATCGTCGTAGGCATTTGGCTGGCAGTCTGGGAACTGACGACAGCGAAGTTCGGTTGGCTACCTAAGCCGTTCTTTTCACCGCCTCACGGACTTCTCAATGTTTACGTCACCGACGGGTCCCGGCTGCTCATCTGCATCGGCTATACGCTTCGGCTTTGGGCCTTGGGATTCCTGTCTGGCATCGTGGTCGGTTACGGCGTCGGGGTGGCCCTCGGATGGTCGCGGCGGTTTAGCTATTGGGGCATGCCGCTGCTGAAGCTGATCGGACCGGTTCCGGCGACCGCGTGGATTCCCTGCACCTTCTACTTCTTTCCCACCACGTTCGGCGCGAGCATCTTCATCGTAGCGCTGGCGTCCGGAATTCCGGTGGCGATCCTCACCGCATCGGGTGTGGGGTCCGTGAACCGCGCCTATTACGATGTCGGGCGCATTCTCGGCGCGGACAGCCGCTATCTCATTCGTCGCGTCGCGATCCCGTCGGCAATGCCCCACGTCTTCGTGGGTCTGTTTATGGCCCTGTACTATTCCTTCGCCGTGTTGGTCGTGGCTGAGATGCTCGGTGCCAAATACGGGCTCGGCTGGTACATCCAATTCCAAACTGCCTATTCGGGCTATGCCAATGTCTACGCCGCGCTGTTGATCATGGCGCTGCTCTGCGCCGGGATTATTCGTCTGCTGTTCGTGGTGCGAGATCGCCTGTTGAATTGGCAGGAGGGTTTCATCTGATGGCCGATCTCGTGCTGGTTCACTCCGCCTCTCCAAAGACGATCCCGGCTGACGTCGACAGCGACGGGATGGCGCTCGAGATCCGAGGCGTCAGCCACCGTTTCAAGCTGTCTGGAACGAGCTTGCCGGTCCTCGACACGATCGATCTGGACGTCGCTCCGGGAGACTTCGTCGCGTTGCTCGGCCCATCGGGCTGCGGAAAGTCGACATTGCTGCGCCTGATCGCGGGCCTCGAACCACCGTCGAGCGGTACGATCTTCGCTGACGGTGAGCGCGTGACTGCACCGGACCCATCCCGCAATCTGGTGTTTCAGGATCCGACCCTGTTCCCGTGGGCGAACGTGTGGAGCAATGTGGCGACTGGTCTCGAAGCGAGAGGCGTTCTCAAGCTGCAGCGTTCCCGGGTCGCTGAAGCACTTGCGCTCGTCGGCCTTGATGGTTTCGAAACGGCTTATCCGCATCAGCTATCCGGCGGCATGGCGCAACGGGCGTCCTTGGCACGCGCCTTGGTCAACGATCCGTCGCTGCTGCTGTTGGATGAACCGCTCGGCAAGCTCGACTCGCTCACGCGGTTGACGTTGCAGGACGAGCTGGTGCGGCTGTGGCAAAAGAAAAGGTTCACCGCGATCCTGGTCACGCATGATGTCGAGGAGGCGCTGTTACTCGCCTCCCGTATTCTGGTGTTCGGTGAAAGACCAGCGCGGATCAAAGCTGAATTTCTGTTCGACGAACCCTATCCCCGACACCGCGATGATCCGGTGCTGGTCGAGCTGCGCCGTCAAATCCTCGGCACGCTAGGTGTTGCGACGTGATCCGATGACCATGGTCGGCCGCGCATTGTTGGCGTTCGGTGCGTTGATGCTGATCTGCGCGGTGGGATGGTGGTGGATCACGTTTGGCGATGTCGTTAGGTTTTCGTACTTGAGTGCCTCGGAGGCAGCAACCTGCCTCGTCGGCAACTCGTCGGTGTGCGAGCTCGCTCGTTCACTATGTCGCGCGTCGCATCCGTCAATCGTTGCGAGCTATTGGTGGGGAACGTTCTGGATCGGCGTCGCGATGACGTCCGCCAGTCTCACGGCGACAACGCCACGTTCGCAATAGTCGGCGCGTGAGCCGTACAGAGCTGCTTGCGAATCCGCGTCGACACCGCGTCGTAGGAATGGGCGCAAGGGTCGCCAGCAGGGGATCTCGCGCAAAGCGGTTAGCACGTACCAATTGCAATCAACCGTAGTTGCAAATTCGCCTGTCCGCGCTTTTCAGAGAACGATGCGGATGTGAGTTGGCAGACTATGAAAGCCAATCCTTGCAAGAATACGGTAATTCACAAAGCTATGAGTTGTTAGTTGATGCCGTCGATGACGCGATGATCGAGCATGGCAGAAAGGAACTGGGATGAGATTGTCGGGAACACGAGGCGCGCCTGTGGGGAAGGTCGTGTTGCTGACAGCTCTGGTGAAAGAAATCGTGCGGCCGGCAGCGTTGTCATCGGTTTCCTTTGGTCGTTCGAGTCAGGGCCGTGCCATCTTTGAGCGGCGGTGCAACGTCGCCCGTCGTTGTGTTGGAGCGAGATCTGCCGTGCTGGAGCGTCGTGCATCGTGACCGAGACCGGCCAAAACTGCGCGGCCCAGGCAATGCGGATGGTCGCGACGGCACCGGCCTTTCCGAAGCTGGAAGGTCGACATCCCTGTTTCAGCACAACGGCCGAGGGGCACGCCCGCGCGGCGCGCCTCCATCTGCCGGTGAGTCCGGGGTGCAATATCGATTGCGCGTTCTGTATTCGCGATTTCAACCGGCGTGATCAGCGTCCCGGTGTCGCCACGCGTTTGCTGACGCCTCAGCAGGCTGTGGCCATTGTCGCGAGGGCACTCGAGCTCTGCCCGTCCATCAACGTGGTCGGCATCGCCGGGCCTGGTGATCCGCTGGCGACGCCGCATGCGCTTCAGACGTTCGCGTTGGTCCGCGAGCGGTGGCCCGAGTTGGTCCTCTGCCTATCGACCAATGGTCTGATGCTGCCGGACCGCATCGATGAGATCGCGGCGCTCGGGATTTCGACACTGACGGTGACGGTCAACGCGGTCGATCCGCAGATCCAAGCGAAGGTGACGCCAAAGATCGCGTGGCAACGGAAGCGATTGAACGGCGTCGTCGCCGGCGAGCGACTGATCGCCAATCAACTGGAGGGGATTGCCCGAGCCGCCGCCCACGGTCTGACCGTCAAAGTCAACACCGTGCTGATTCCGACGGTCAACGATCATCACATCGAGGCCGTCGCCGCGCGCGTCGCGGCGGCCGGCGCGAATCTCATCAACATCATTCCGCTGATCCCGCAGCACGGCTTCGCGCATCTGAACCCACCCGGAATGCTCATGCGATACGCGGCGCGGGCCGCGGCGGAGAAGTATCTGCGGGTGTTCACCCATTGCCAGCGGTGCAGGGCCGATGCCTGCGGCATTCCCGGCGTCAGCGATTACGCCCAGCAACTCTATGGCGACGACATCGTCGCCGAACCGACCTTTTCGCACGGCTGAGGGCGGTTCCTTCCTGACACAACCTGGAGATACGGCACATGGCGAAACAACTCAAGCAGATCGCGATCTACGGCAAGGGCGGCATCGGGAAATCGACCACGACGTCCAACATCAGCGCCGCGCTTGCAGAGGCCGGCTACAAGGTCATGCAATTCGGCGCCGACCCGAAGGCGGACTCGACCAATACGCTTCGCGGCGGAGAGTACATTCCATCGGTCCTCGATCTTTTGGCCGAACGTCGCCGCGTGGATGCCTATGAGGCGATATTTCAAGGCTTCGGTGGCATCTATTGCGTCGAGGCCGGCGGCCCGCAACCGGGCGTCGGATGCGCGGGGCGGGGCATCATTACAGCCGTTGAACTGCTCAAGCAGCAACGGGTCTTCGAAGAGCTGGACCTGGACATCGTGATCTACGACGTGCTCGGCGACGTCGTGTGCGGCGGCTTCGCCGTGCCGGTGCGCGAAGGCATCGCCGAACATGTGTTCACGGTGTCGTCATCCGACTTCATGGCGATCTATGCGGCCAACAATCTGTTTCGTGGCATCGAGCGGTTCTCGAACTCCGGCGGTGCGCTGCTCGGCGGGATCATCGCCAACTCGATCAACACCGACTTTCAGCGCGAGGTGATCGATGACTTTGCGGCGCATACCGATACGCCAATCGTGCAGTACGTTCCGCGTTCCCTGACCGTGACTCAGGCTGAGCTCAGCGGGCGGACGACCATCGAGGCCGCGCCGCAATCAGCGCAAGCCGACGTCTATCGGCAACTGGCTCGCCGGATTGCCGAACACACCGAGTCGAAGGTGCCGACGCCGCTGAATCCGCAGCAGCTTCGCGAATGGTCCGCTCGCTGGGCTGACCATCTGGTTGCCGCCGAACGGGCCGAGGCGGAGCGGCAGGTGGCCTGATCCCGGCTGTGGCGGCAATCGCGCGAGCGTGTCGCAGACTCTTCCTCCAGCTTTAGAGGCGCAGAATGGTTCTGAATCTGAAGACATCGAGCGTCGAGACCCGCGAACAGCGGCTCGGCACCATCATCGGATGGGACGGTACCGCGTCGAAGCTGGCCGACGAGTCGGCGTTTTCGCGCGGCGACTGTGGCGGCTGCGGAACGAAGGCGCGACGGGTTTGCGAGCTTGAAGGGCCGTTTACCCAGGGTTCGGTCTGCAGCGAGCAAATGGTGGAGTGTCAGGCTGGCAATATCCGGGACGCCGTCCTGATCCAGCATTCGCCGATCGGCTGCGGGGCGGGGCAGGTGATCTATAATTCGATCTATCGCAACGGCTTGGCGATGCGTGGATTGCCGGTCCAGAACATTCGGTTCATCTCAACCAATCTGCGCGAACGCGACATGGTTTATGGCGGTGCCGAAAAGCTGGCCGAAGCGATCCGGCTGGCCGTCGAACGCCACCAACCCAAGGCGGTGTTCATCGCGACGTCCTGCGCCAGCGGCATCATCGGCGATGACATCGAGAGCGTTGCACGGACCGCCGAAGCCGAGTTCGGCATCCCGATCATCCCGCTGCATTGCGAAGGCTTCAAATCCAAGCACTGGTCGACCGGATTTGATGCGACCCAGCACGGCATTTTGCGGCATATCGTGCGCCGCAACCCGGAGAAGCGCCAGGACGATCTGATCAACGTGATCAATCTGTGGGGCACCGACGTCTTCAGCCCGATGCTCGGCGAACTCGGTCTGCGTGTGAACTATGTGGTCGACATGGCGACGGTCGACGAACTCGCGCAGATGTCGGAGGCGCGCGCAACCGTCAGCTTTTGCTACACGCTCGGCACCTATCTGGCGACGGCATTGGAGCAGGAGTTCGGCGTCGAGCAGATCAAGGCGCCACAACCCTACGGGTTTGCGGGGACGGATGCGTGGCTGCGTGAGCTTGCCCGTGTCACAGGCCGCGAGGCGCAAGCCGAAGATTACATCGCCCGCGAGCATGCACGGGTCAAGCCGCTGCTCGATGAGTTGCGGCCGAAACTGAAAGGCCTCAAGGGCTATGTGGCGACGGGCTCGGCCTATTCTCACGGTCTGATCGGGGTGCTGCGCGAGATCGGGGTGGAGGTGGATGGCTCCTTGGTGTTCCACCACGATCCGGTCTACGACAGCGAGGATCCCAGGCAGGACTCGCTCGGCCATCTGATCGAGAATTATGGCGACGTGCGCCACTTCACCGTGGGCAATCGCCAGCAGTACCAGTTCTACAATCTGCTTCAGCGGGTGAAACCGGACTTCATTATCATCCGGCACAACGGGTTGGCGCCACTTGCCGCTCGCCTCGGAATTCCCGCCATTCCGCTCGGCGATGAGCACCATGCGTTGGGCTATCAAGGCATGGTGAACCTCGGGGAATCGATCCTCGCCGCGCTCCAGCATCGCAAATTCCATAAGGATATCGCGAGGCGGGTGAGCCTTCCGTACAAACAATCCTGGCTGGCGCAGAAGGATCCGTTCGCGCTCGCACGAGCCGCCTCGTAAAGGGACTCATCATGGCTATCCTCGCCCTCAAGTCGCGACCGACAGAAATCACGCCCGATGCCGACAAGTCGGGTGCGATCGAACTGGTGCGCTATGTGTGCGCAATCGGCGCGATGCAGACCGCTGCGGCGATCCCCAGGGTGGTGCCCATCACGCATTGCGGGCCCGGCTGTGCCGACAAGCAGTACATGAACCTCACTTTCTACAACGGCTTCCAAGGCAGTGGTTATGGGGGTGGGCCGGTCGTTCCGAGCACCAATGCATCGCAGCGCGAGGTGATTTTCGGCGGCGCTGACCGGTTGCGCGAACTGATCGAATCTTCGCAGCTGGTCTTGGATGCCGATTTGTTCGTCGTGCTCACCGGCTGTATTCCGGACCTCGTCGGAGACGACGTCGGATCGGTGGTCCGTGATTTTCAGAAGCGCGGGGTTCCGATCGTTTATGCCGAGACCGGAGGGTTTCGCGGCAACAACTTCACCGGCCACGAGGCGGTGACGCACGCGATCATCGAACAGTATCTCGGTCCCTGGGACGGCGTGCGGGAGCGGGGGACGGTCAATCTCTGGTCGCTGCTGCCATATCAAAACACGTTCTGGCGCGGCGATCTCGAGGAGATCAAGCGGCTGCTGGAGGGTATTGGCCTGAACGTCAATGTGCTGTTCGGCCCGGATTCCGAGGGACTGAGCGAGTGGCGGAACATCCCGCGCGCGCAGTTCAATTTGGTGCTGTCGCCTTGGCTTGGATTGTCGACGGCTGAGCTGCTCGCTCGCCGGTACGAGCAGCCTTATCTGCACATCCCCGTGGTTCCGATCGGCGCGCGGGAGAGCGGAGCATTCTTGCGGAAGGTGGCCGCATTCGCCGGCATCTCGGCCGATGTGGTCGAGGCGTTCATCGCCAAGGAAGAGAAGCGATACTACAACTACATCGATGGATTTACCGATTTCTACTCAGAGTATTGGTGGGGCTTGCCGGCGCGCTTTGCGGTGATCGGTGACAGTGCCTACAATCTGGCGCTGACGAAATTCCTCGTGACGCAGCTTGGATTGATTCCGGCCAAGCAAATCGTCACCGAAGATCCGCCTGTTGAGCATCGCGAAGCAATTCAGGCTGAATTCCGT
This sequence comes from Rhodopseudomonas sp. P1, assembly GCF_039642825.1. Classification (NCBI taxonomy): domain Bacteria; kingdom Pseudomonadati; phylum Pseudomonadota; class Alphaproteobacteria; order Hyphomicrobiales; family Nitrobacteraceae; genus Rhodopseudomonas; species Rhodopseudomonas sp. P1. The sequence goes on from NZ_CP088006.1 coordinate 2,615,350, forward strand.
GCGATTGATGATGACGTCTCGGTCGACGTGGAGTTTGTCGAAGACAGCTACACCATTCACCAAGCGCTCAGGAATGCCGACTTCGGCCACAAGCCTCCGATCATCTTTGGAACCACGTGGGAGCGCGACCTGGTCAAGGAGATGAAAGGGTCATTGATTGAAGTCGGATTTCCGGCCTCCTATGAGGTCGTGTTGTCGAGGAGTTACGTCGGCTACCGCGGCGCTTTATCGCTCCTCGAACGCATCTACAGCACGGTCGTCAGCCACAGCGCCTAGCGTCGGCGAACGCCTCGAGGTGCCTACGAAGAAGCCTATGTCGTGGCACGCCTTGGGGCCGAAGAAGCCCGCGCAAGCAGGGTCCGTCGCGTGTGATCGTCAAGCAGGACAGACCAGCGCGTATCGGAGGCGGGTGAACCGGGAATGCGGTGCTCGGGGCGCGCGGGCGCATGACTGGATGTCTGCTGTCCCAACGCTGGCGATAGCAGTAGAATAGACGGATTGCCTCCCGGCAAAATACAATCCGCCAGCACCGCCCTTATCCGTCGATCACCGGAAACAATTGATATGACAACGACCGATGTCTCCTGGCCGAAATCTCTCTGGCATGCGGTGACTGGACCCGGACCAGAGTTGCCGGCCTTACATGGCGCGGAGGAGGCCGATGTGGTGGTGATCGGCGGCGGCTTTAGTGGGCTGTCGACGGCGCTGCATCTGCGTGAGGCCGGTGTCGATGTCGCGGTCGTCGAGGCGGCGGAGCCCGGCTGGGGCGCATCCGGTCGCAACAATGGCCAGGTGATTCCGACGTTGTCGCGGCCCGACCCGGAGGACATCGTCGCCAAGCACGGTGCTGCAGGAGAGCGGCTGGTCGGGCTGATCCGCGACAGCGCGTCGATCCTGTTCGATGTCGCCAAACGCCACGGCGTCGACGCCGAGCAGGAGCAGAACGGCTGGGTGCAGCCGGTGCATTCGCCGGGCCGCATCAAGATCGCCGAGCGACGATTCCGGCAGTGGTCGAAGTTCGGCGCGCCGGTCGAGCTGCTGTCACGCGATCAAGTGCGCGACATGCTCGGTTCCGAAGCCTGGTTCGGCGGGTTCTGGAACAGGACCGGCGGCCACGTCAATCCGCTGGCGCTGGCGCGCGGACTAGCTCGTGCCGTGCTGGCGCAAGGTGGTCGTATCTTCGCGCGCTCGCCGGCAGTGAGCATCGAGCGGCGCGGCGATCGCTGGATCGTCAAGACGGCGCAGGGCGAGATCAGCGGCCGGGCGCTGGTGGTCGCCAGCAACGCCTACACCGGCGAATTCTCCAAGACGTTGGCGCCGGCGATCGCCAGCGAGGTCATGCCGGTACGGTCGTGGCAGATGGCGACGCAGCCGCTGAGCGACAATGTGCGCAAGACCATCATCCCGGGCCGCCAGGCGATGTCCGACACCCATGGCGAGTTGATCTTCGGACGGTTCGACGCGCGCAACCGCTTCGTCACCGGCGGCGCCATCATCCGGCCGTTCAACCAGGTCGCGACGCTCAAGGCGCGGGTCGGCAAGCGGCTGCAGAGCTTGTGGCCGCAGATCGGCGAGGTGCGGTTCGACTACGTCTGGAACGGCTTCATCGGCATGACGACGGACTACCTGCCGCACATCCACCGCCTCGGCCCCAACGCCTATGGTTGGACTGGTTGCAACGGCCGCGGCGTGGCGTTGTCGGTCGCGCTCGGCCGCGAACTGTCCAAAGCCATCCGCGGCGCGCCGGATGGCGAACTGGCGCTGCCCTTCACCGAGCCGACGCCGATCCCCGCGAACGAATTGCTGCGTCCGTTCGCGCCGCTGATGATGGTGCTGTACCGGCACCGGGACGCCAAGGAGATCGGCTGACGAGGCGCGGACGAACCTGTTCTGCCGCGCCGTCCGATTATGTCTTTGCGCTGGCTTTGACTTCGTATCGGAAATCGCAACACGCGCCGCCCGACATCAGGGTGCGCGTGCGGGTCAACTCGACGCGGGGATCGTAGCCTTCGATGAAGCCGTGGTCGCGGTTGCAGGAGAGCAGGTGTCCGATCTCCGCCAACCCCATCTCGCGATACATCTCGGCATAGCGGCAACGATGCACGTCGTAGCTGAAGCCGCCGTCATCCGCGCGCAGAACCTCGACCTCCAGCGCGTCGTCCTGGGTCCACAATTTTTGCAGCTCCACGAAGCTGCGGATATCCGCTCCGCCCGGCACGCGGGCCGCAAAGTCGCGGCCGGCTTCGACCGCGGTCTTGGCAATGGCCTCGCCGATCAGCGATTGAGCCCGCTCCTTGCCGAGATGCGCACATAGCGTCTCGTAGATCGGCTTGATGACGCCGGCCTCGATCCGCCGGCGGGCGAGGATGCCGAGTTCCTGGTCCTCACTCATGATGAAGCCGCCTCCGCGACCGGCAGTCGCTGCAGTGCCTCGAGCAGCGCCGGACTCTCGGCGACGGCGCCGAACACGCCGCTTTTCTTGATCAGTAACTGGATCGCCGCCTCGTGCACCGCCTCGAAACAGGCGCCGGTGCCGTCCGCCAGCGTCAGGCAGTCGAAGCCGCGATCGAGCGCCTCGCGCACATTGGTGTGGATGCAGCAATCGGTGGTGAGCCCGGTCAGGATCAGGTTTGTGATACCGCGCTCACGCAGATACTTCTCGATGCCCGTGAAGCCGAAGGCGCCGTAGGATGGCTTGTCGAACACCGGCTCTCCATCCTGCGGCGCGAGCTCCGGGATGATCTGCCAGCACTCGGCACCCTCGATCAGGTAGCGCCCCTTCGGCCCCTCGTCGCCGACCGCCACGCCCTTACCGTCGATGCCGCGCCAGAGCCGATGCGGCTGGACGTCCGAAAGGTCGGGCTTGAAGGTTTCGCGGGTATGGATCACCGGCATGCCGACCGCGCGGCAGGCTGCCAGGACGCGGGCGATCACCGGGATTGGCCGCTGCAGGGCGGAGAGGTCGAAGCCGAACTGGTGCATGTAGCCGCCCTCGGCGCAGAAATCACCCTGGACATCAATGACCAGCAGCGCGGTGTTGTGCGTCGTCAGCGGGCCGTGCAGCGGAAACGGATAGGGGGTGGCGTTCAGTTTCAACGGGACGCTCCTCATTTCTGCACCCACAGGTCATACCAGCTGCTCGAAGGCCAGCGCGGGGTGTTGCGATCATTGCGCAGCTTCTTGTTCGTGACCGTAATGAATTCGCGGTCGGTCGCCATCCAGACCGGCACCTCGGTGTTGGCTAGCTTGACGAATTCGGCGTAGAGCCGCTTGCGGGCCTGCGGATCGAGCTCGATTGCGGCCTTGTCGATCACCCGGTCGATCTCGGCATCCTGCCAGCCCCATTGGTTCGTCCATGGCGCTCCCTTGGTGGCGCCGGAGCGATACCAGACCGTTGTGCTGACCGCAGGGTCGCTCCTGTACTGGTGGCGTCCGGTTGCCAGGTCGAAATTCCAATCGCGGTACACGTCGGACAAAAAGCCGGCCGCATCACGCGGTACGATCTCGACCTGAATGCCGACCTCTGTCAGCGATTGCTGGATGAAGGTCGCGAAGGAGCTGACGTCCTCGCCCCACGGTGCGGGCAGCAGTCGCAGCTTGAAGCGTTGCCCGTTGGTGCGCGGATATCCAGCCTCGTCCAGCAGCTTATTGGCGAGCGCAACGTCGTATTTCAGATCCGGCGCGCCTGCGACGAAGAAGTCCGACGACTGGGGGATCGGGCCTTGGCCGCGTTTGCCGAAGCCATAGAGCAGGTTCTCGATGAAGAAGTCGGTATTGATGGCGTGTATGATGGCGCGCCGGACGCGAATATCCGCCAGCTCCTTGCGGCGGAAGTTGAACTCCACCGTATTCTGCACCGCGTTGCCTTCGTTGCCCTTGGTGGAGACGATGAAATCCTTGTGCTCGCGCAGCCGATTAATGTCCGACAACGTCAACGACGTGTAGGCGCTGAGGTCCACCGAGCCGGTTTCCAGCGCCATCGCCGCAGCGGTCTTGTCGGGAATGAACTTCCACACGATCCGGTCGAGATACGGGAAGCCCTTGCGCCAGTAGTCCGGGTTGCGCTCGGCGATGATGTACTGACCGCGCTCGTACTTCACAAATTTGAACGGACCGGTCCCGATCGGCTCGATATTCGCCGGGTTTTCGAGAATATTCGTGCCCTCATAGATGTGCTTCGGCGCGATATATCCGAGGTCGGGCAAAGCGCGCAGCAGCAGGTCCAGCGGCATCGGTTCAGAATACTGGAACACGGCCGTGACCGGGTCCGGCGTATCGACCGCTTGCAGGCTCTTCTGCAAGGTCGAGCCGTAGTTCAGGTACTTCTTCCACAGCTCCATCGCCGTGTACTGAACATCTGCCGACGTGAACGGCTTGCCGTCATGCCATTTGACGTTCTCACGAAGGTTGAAGGTGATCGTCTTGCCGTCGGCTGACGTTTTCCAGGCTGTCGCTAATACGCCGACCGGTCGGCCTTGATCGTCCAGATCCACCAGTGGCTCGACGATCTTGCTACCGACCAGGTAAACATCGACCGATGCCCGGATCGCAGGGTTCAGGACGCGCTGCTCGGCATTCATGTGAACGTTCAAAACGCCACCCCGACTAGGAGTGTCCTGCGCATGAACGATGCTGGGTTGGGTGACGGCGAGGGCGGCAAAGGCGACCGAGGACAGGAAGGCGCGTCGTGAGAGGGGCTGCATCGTCATGATTTCGGCTCCGTTTAGCGGATGCGATGTTCGTGCGGCCGGCAAAGTCTCGGCGGAGACGGTGCGCTAGCCGGGGCGGGCGGGCTTAACAGAAGCGGAGAAGGAATTACTCTCTCCGACCATCTTTGTAGTTGAATATTTCTCACATAAATCAAGGATATATGTGGAATTTTAGCCGTCAACAGCCGATAATTATGAGAATTATTCAATATATGAGGGGTTGAGATGATTGAGCGCAGCGAGCCCCCACTGACCTCGGTGCGCGCCTTCGAAGCGGTCGCACGGCTCGGGGGAGCCACCGCGGCAGCCCGTGAGCTGGGGGTCTCGCCTTCGGCGATCAGCCATCAACTTGCCGTGCTCGATGATTTCATGGGGCAGCCGCTCACGCGGCGTCAGGGGCGGGGCCTCGTTTTGACTGACGCGGGGCGTGAGTATTTTCGTTCGGTTCGCGCCGCATTCGCCGTCCTGCGCGGCGCGACCGATCAGCTTCGGGAGGGCAGCCGGAGTACGCAGGTTCGGCTCGGCGTTATCCCGCTATTCGCCAGGGCCTGGCTGTTCCGTCACATCCAGGAATTTCTGGATCGAAATCCGGATATCGATCTCAGCATCTCCTACACCCACCATCGCAACTACGTCAGCGATTCAGCGGATCTGTCGGTTCGGTTCGGCGAGGGCAGTTGGAAGGGCTACAAAGCTCATCGGATTTTATCCGGCGCAATCGCGCCGTATTGCAGCCGGGCGTTCCTGGCCCGACATCGGGAAGCGGCCACCGATCCGAAATTGCTTCAGAACTACGCGCTGATTCACGATCAGGACTTCGGCGGTTGGCAGCAATGGTGGGATCTGCACCACATCGAGGGCGAGCCCGGCACCGGCCTGTTGGTGGAGGACGGCAATCTCGCCTTGCAGGCGGCGCTTGATGGTCTGGGCATCGCTCTGCTGCGTCCCTCGCTCGTCGATGTCTTTGCCGACGAAGGAGGGCTGTCACGCCTCTTCGACCATCAGATTGAAGACGGCCGAGACTATTACCTCTGTCACCTCGTTGAGCAGCCGCTATCCGAGGCCGAAGGGCGCCTTGTCAGTTGGATCATCGATCGTTGTCGGCATTCTGGCTAGTGGCCCCCATCCACGTGGAGGTGGTGTCTGCCGGCAGGCGACGATCTGGTCCGTAGCTCGGCTAGGTCACTGCGTGGCAGCGCGCGAAATCTCCGCCAGGGATCGAGGCGAGCAGGGCTTGCGTGTAGGGGTGCTGCGGGGCGTTGAAGACGTCACCGGCGGGGCCGTGCTCGACGACAGCGCCGTCCTTCATCACGGCGACGAGGTCGCAGATCTGCGCCGCGACGCGCAGATCGTGGGTGATGAAGATAATCGACAGCCCAAGTTGCTCGCGCAAGTCGGTTAGCAGCTTGAGAACCTGCGCCTGCACCGAAACGTCGAGCGCCGATACGGCTTCATCCGCGATCAGCACGTCGGGCTTCAGCGCCAGCGCGCGGGCGAGGCCGATCCGCTGGCGCTGGCCGCCGGAGAATTCGTGCGGCAGCCGGTCGCCGGCGGCGGGGTCGAGCCCGACCAACTCGAACAGTTTGCGGGCCTCGGCGATTGCCTGCTTGCGCGGCGTGCCGTGGATGATCGGGCCTTGCGCGACCAGTTCCTCGGCCTTGTGCCGCGGATTGAGCGAGGCGAACGGGTCCTGAAACACCATCTGCATGTGGCGCGTTTCGCGCCGCACCTGCTCGCGCGGCATCGTCGCCCAGTCACGGCCGTCTAGCAGGATTGAGCCCGCGTCTGGATCGAGCAGCCGGATGATGCAGCGCGCCAGCGTCGACTTGCCGGAGCCGCTCTCGCCAACGATGCCGAGGGTCGCTCCCTTCGGCAATTTCAGCGAGACGGTCTTCACCGCGTCGGTGACGCGCGCGCCGCGGCCGAGAAAGCCGCCGGTGCGGAACGTCTTCGATACGTTGTCGATGCTCAGGATCGTGTCGCTGCCGAACGGACGCGGCGGCGGGGCCGTCAGCGGCGGCACCGCCGCAATCAGTTGCCGCGTATAAGCATGCTGTGGCCGGTTCAACACGTCGTCGGCCTTGCCCTGTTCGACGATGACGCCGTGCTGCATCACCACGACGCGGTCGGCGATCTCGGCGACGACGCCGAAATCATGGGTGATGAACAGCACCGCAGTGTTGCGCCGGCTTTGGAGTTCGCGGATCAGAGTGAGGATCTGCGCCTGTGTGGTAACGTCGAGCGCAGTCGTTGGTTCGTCGGCGATCAGCAGCTTGGGATCGAGCGCCAGCGCCATCGCGATCATGGCGCGCTGGCGCTGGCCGCCGGAGAGTTCGTGCGGATACGCGCCGGCGGCACGCGCCGGATCGGGGATCCGCACGTCGGTCAGCAGCGCCAGCACCTTGGCCTTGATGTCACGCTTTGACAGATCGGTGTGGATCGAGAACATCTCACCGATCTGATCACCGATGGTGCGCAGCGGATTGAGCGCGGTCATCGGCTCCTGAAACACCATGGCGATGCCTGCGCCGCGAACCTTGCGCATTTCCGCGGCGCTGGCCTGCGCAAGGTCACGCCCCTCGAACAGCACGCAGCCGCCATCGAGCGCGACGCCGCCGGGTAGGAGCTGCATCACGGCGTTCGCCATGATCGATTTGCCGGAGCCGGACTCGCCGACCACGCAAAGGATTTCGCCGGCGGCGATCGTCAGCGATGCTTCGCGCACCGCGTGCGACCGGTCGGCGCCGGCGGGCAGCCGGACGCTGAGTTTGTCGAGCGTAAGAACTGCGGGCGTGGTCATCGGCCCTTCAGCCTCGGGTTGAGCGCATCGTTGAGGCCCTGGCCGACCAGCGATACCGCCAGCACGGTGATCAGGATGGCGATGCCGGGGATCGCGGCGACGTACCATTGGACGCGCAACACGTCGCGGCCGAGCCCGATCAGATTGCCCCAGGAGGCGACATTCGGATCTGACAGCCGCAGGAAGGCCAATGCGCTCTCGAGCAGGATCGCCACCGCCATCACCACACTGGCATAGACGATCACCGGCGGCAGCGCGTTGGGCAGGATCTCGCCGAGGATCAACTGCAGATCCTTCATGCCCAGCGTGCGACCTGCTTGCACGAACTCGCGATTGCGCAAGCTGAGGAATTCGGCACGCGTCAGTCGTGCTGGCGCCGGCCACGACACGATGCCGACCGCGATCGTCACCGTGGTCAGCGTCGAGCCGAACACCGCGACCAGCACCAGCAGCAGCACGAAGTTCGGCAGGGTCTGGAATGCCTCTGTAATTCGCATCAGGACAGTGTCGACCCAGCCGCCGAAATAGCCCGCGAACGCGCCGATCAGCACGCCGATCAGAATAGCGATCACGGTGGCAGCGCCGCCGATCAGGAGCGCGATCCGTGCGCCGTGGAAGATCTGGGCGGCGATGTCACGGCCGGAATTGTCGGTGCCGAGCAAGAAACGGGGATTACTGAATGGCCAGATCAGGGGACGGCCGGCTAGCGCCAAGGGATCGCGGGGATAGAACCAGCCGGCACTGATCGCCATGCCGATGATGAGCAGCAACAGGATCAGGCCGACGATGGCGGCCGGGCTGCGGAAGTAGCGTTTGAGCGCATCCATCGCGTCAAGTTCCCGACGAGATGCGAGGGTCGAGGCGGGCGTACAGCAGGTCGACCAGGAAGTTGACGGCGATCACCAGGAGCGCCGAGACGAACACGATACCAAGCAGCGTGTTGAGGTCGCGCTGCACGACCGATTCATATGCAAGCCGGCCGAGGCCCGGCAGCGAGAACACGCTCTCGACGACCACCGAGCCGCCCAGCATGGTGCCCGCCTGCAGGCCGATCAGAGTCACCATCGGCAGCAATGCGTTGCGGAGCACGTGGCGGACGACGATGCGGGTCTCGTCGAGTCCCTTGGCGCGCGCTGTGCGAACGAAATCGAGATTGAGCACTTCGAGCATGGAGGCCCGCATGATGCGCAAGTAGATCGCCAGGAAGATAAGCCCGAGCGTCAGCGCCGGGAGCACCAGATGTGCCGCGATATCGAGCGTTCGTGCGAGGCCGGTCGCCGCTTGGCCGATGTCCTCGAAGCCGCCTGCCGGAAGCCATTGCAGATAGACGGAGAACACCACGATGGCCATCAGCCCGAACCAGAACGACGGCGTCGCGTAGAAGATCAGGCCGAGCGTCGAAATCAGCGTGTCCGGCCACTTGTTGACGCCGCGTGCGGCGACCACGCCAAGCACGAGGCCGGCAAAGAACGCGAACGAGAGCGACGCGGTCATCAGCAGCAGCGTCGGCGGCAGCCGTTCGAGGATCACGCTGGCGACCGGCTTGCCGTAGATCGACGAGAAGCCGAGGTCGAACCGCACCAGCCGCCACAGATAGTGGCCGAGTTGCATCGGGATCGACAGATCGAGCCCGTAGAACTGCCGCAGTTCGCGCGCGGTCGCGGCGTCGCCGCCACCCATCTGTGCCATCATCGCGTCGACGGTGTCGCCCGGCGCAAATTGCAGGAGCAGGAAGATGCCGATCAGGATGAGAAACAAGGTCGGGATCGAGGCGGCGAGCCGCCGCCCCGCGAGGTTCAGGATACGCATGCAGCTATTCTGGCGGAGTTGGCGCTATTCGGCCAGCCAAAGATCATGCCAGGTCGACGACGACCAGCGTGGCGTATTGGAGTGATTACGCGCCTTCGCGGTGATCACCGTGACGAACAATTGCTCAATGGGCATCCAGATGGGCAGCTCGGTATTGGCGCGGGTGACGAAGTCGGCATACAGCGCCTTGCGCTTGGCCGGATCGACTTCGGTGGCGGCGTCGTCGATGATCTTGTCGATCGTCGGGTCTTCCCAGCCCCATTGGTTGGTCCAGGGCGCGCCCTTCGGCTGACCGGAGCGATACCACACCGTGGTCGAGACCGCAGGATCGTTGCGATACTGGTGCCAGCCGGTGGCGAGATCGAAGACGTGCTCGTCATAGACCTGCTTGAGGAAGCCGCCGCCGTCGTTGCGCACCACCTCGACCTGGATGCCGACCTCACCGAGCGACTGCTGGATGAAGGTCGCCCACAGCGAGATATCCTCGCCCCACGGCGCGGGCAGCAGCCGCAGCGACAGCCGGTTGCCGCCGACGCCGGGCTTCAGCCCGGCCTCGTCGAGCAGGGCGATCGCCTTCTGCTTGTCATAGGGATATTGCGGCGTGTTCGGGCCCGGATAGAAGTCCGTCGAGGTTGAAGGGATCGGGCCGGTGCCGAGCTTGGCGAAGTCGCCGAGGAAGTTCTCGATGAAGAACGGCACGTTGATGGCGTGCGCGATGGCGCGGCGGACGCGGATGTCCGACAGCTCCTTGCGGCGGAAGTTGAACTCGATGGTGTTGGTGCGGGCGTTGCCTTCGTTGCCCTTGGTGGAGACGACGAAGCGCTTGTCCTTGCCGAGCCGAGCCATATCGGAAATCGTCAGACCAGAGAACGGGCTGAGCTGCAGTCCGCCGGCTTCGAGCTGCGCGGCGGCCGCGGCGCGGTCGGTGATCACCTTCCAGACGATGCGGTCGAGATAGGGAGCGTTCGGCCGCCAGTAATTGTCGTTGCGGTCGGCGATGATGTACTGGCCGCGCTCGTACTTGTTGAACTTGAAGGGGCCGGTGCCGACCGGCGCCAGGTTGGCCGGATTCTGGCGGATGTCGCCGGTCTCGTAGATGTGCTTGGCCGAGACGTAGCCAAGATCCGGCAGCGCGCGCAGCAGCAGGTTCAGCGGCATCGGCCGCTCGTAGCGGAAGATCGCGGTTTGCGGATCGGGCGTGTCGACCGCGGTGAGGAACAGCTGCAGGGTCGATCCGTAGTTGAGGATCTTCTTCCACATATTCATCGCCGTGAAGGCGACGTCCTCGGAGGTGAACGGCTTGCCGTCGTGCCACGTCACGCCCTTGCGCAGCTTGAAGGTGATGGTCTTACCGTCGGGCGTGGATTCCCAGCTCTCCGCCAGCACGCCGACCGGATTGCCGGCCGCGTCGAGGTCGACCAGCGGTTCCTGGATCTTGCCGCCGATGATGTAGACGCCGGTCGAGGCCTGCAGGCTCGGATTGAGCTGTCGCTGTTCGGCGCCATAATGGACGTTGAAAACGCCACCCTTGCGCGGCGTCTCCTGGGCGAAGGCGCGCATCGGGTTGATCACATTGGCGGCGATCGCGGCCGACGTCAGTAGCGCAGTGCGGCGGCTAATCTCGATCCGCGAGAGGGGCATCGCTTCTCCTGGAATGCTTGTGATTGCGGTGCAAAACGGCTGGCGGTCCGGGACGATACTTTGTGAGGCACGTTCAAACCATGCTGATTTTTCCGTTCACTGGGTGATTTCGTTCCATCGATTGCGGTCAGCGCAGGTCTAATCTTTCATTGATTACGGAAATGCGCTGCTCACAAAGGCAGCGCGCGCTCCACCAGCTTGGACCAGTAGGCGATGCCATAAGGAATCGCAGCATCGGCAAAATCGTAGCGCGGGTGATGCAGCCCGGCGCTGTCACCATTGCCGAGAAAGATCAGCGCGCCCGGGCGCTGTTCGAGCATGTAGGAAAAGTCCTCGGCGCCCATCATCGGGGCAAGATCGCGATCGACCTGGTCGTTGCCGGTGATGGCAGCGGCCGTGTCCGCTGCAAAAGCGGTCTGTTCAGCGTGGTTGCAGGTCACCGGATAGCCGCGCTCGTAAGTGACCCGGGCCGTCGCCCCATGAGCCTGGGCAATCAGTGTTGAGAGCTCCGCGATGCGGGCCTCCAGCCGGTCACGAACCTTGCCATCGAGCGCGCGCGCGGTGCCGACCAGATTGGCCTTCTGCGGGATGACGTTGAATGCCGAGCCGGCATGGAAGTTGGTGATCGAAACAACCGCGGAAGCAAGCGGGTCAAGCGTTCGAGATACGATCGTTTGCAGCGCGGTGACAATCTGCGCCCCGACCACAACCGGATCGATTGAATGCTGCGGCCGTGCGGCGTGACCTCCGATGCCTTCGATCTCGATTTCGACGCGGTCGGTCGATGCCATGACCGCGCCCGTGCGCGTGGCGAACTGTCCGATCGGAAGGCCGGGTTTGTTGTGCATGCCATAGACCTCGTCGATCGGGAAACGGCTGAAGAGACCGTCCTCGATCATCGCCTTGGCGCCGGCGCCGCCTTCCTCTGCCGGCTGGAAGATGAAGGCCACCGAGCCGTTGAAATCTCGCGTGGCGGCCAGATGCTTGGCTGCGCCGAGCAGCATTGCGGTGTGACCATCATGGCCGCAAGCGTGCATCCGGCCGGGCGTCTGCGATGCGTAAGCGACGCCGGTGTCTTCCTCGATTGGAAGCGCGTCCATGTCGGCGCGGAGGCCAATAGCGCGATTGGCGCTACGACCCCGACCGTGCACCAGGCCGACAACGCCGGTTCGTCCCAGCCCCGTCACCACCTCGTCGCAGCCGAACTGACGCAGCAGATCGGCGACCAAAGCCGAGGTGCGGTCGAGGTCGTACATAAGTTCCGGATGAGCGTGGATGTCTTGGCGCCAGACGGTCGCTTCATCCGCGATGGTGGTGATGCGGGGATCGATGGTCATACTGTGATGATCTCCTTTGACGGACAAGTCAGCCGATGAATTCGAGCGGCGCACCGTGCGACAGCGTGATGTCGAGCGTCGTCGGAGGAGCGCCTTTCAGCCCGATCGCGAACGGGCTTTCGCCGCGTGACTCAAGGTGTGCGGCGACACGCTGCCCGGCCGGACCTTCGGCAGTGGGTGTGATCAGGGTGATGGCGCTACGATCCGCGGGAAGATGCGCGACGCGGACGCCCAGTCCAGGCAACGCATGGACGTCGGCAGCAGGTTCTCCAAACAGTGCCGCGTACCGACCGACACTCCGGTCGATGTCCGTGACCGCAACAACCACCGAACCGATGCCCAAAGCACCATTGGGGTGCTGCCGCACGGCGCCCTCCGGAACGCGCAAGGCCCGCGGCGTGACGTCGCCGCAGAAGAAGGGGGTATCGCTCTGCTTCGAGCGTGCGGTCTTCCAAATCAGCCGCTCTCCATCGGGACGCTCTCGTCCGCCGTCTTCCGGATTCTCGAAGTCCAGACCGCGAGACTGCGCCGCTGCCACGTCCGCATCGATATTGCGCGGCAGCAGTGCGTAGTCGACGAGGCCCGGGCCGGAGCGGTCGAGCACCTGCCACCAGCGGAAGTCGGGTGCGGGACGGTCGAAGGCAATCAATTCGAAATACGAACCATCGCCGAACACAACCAATGCGTTGCGCGAACCCCGGCCAGGATGCTCGCCGCCGGCCTCCACGGTGAAGCCGAGGCGGCGATAGTCGGCAATAGCCTGGTCGAGATTGGCGACGGCGACGACAACGTGATCAATCTGAAATCCCATTTCACTCCCTCTTGAAGCCTGCTCGTGCACAATAGCTCGATATCTCTGACCATGTTCAAGTGTTTGCCAGCGCATCCCGTGGATGTCTGTCACTTGTAGCAATAGTGGCGTTCCAGAAGTTCGTTGAATAGTGTGCCTCATACACGCCGAAGCTGCGATCTTGCCTGGGGTGTCGGAGATTGACTGGGGTCGGATCCAGTGCTGCCCGTGGTGCCGATCTCTGTCGCAGGGCCAATCCGCGTGCGCATCAGCTGCAATTGGGCAGTGGCGCTATTGCTGCAGCGAGACGCGGCCTGTCGGTGATAGCGGTTGTCTTTACCCGAGGCTCGATCAACTCGGTCGCAGAGACCGCAATCCCCGTTGCTCCGCAGTTCGTCGAATTATGATCGACAGGGCATCTGCGCGAGCCAGACGTCGCGACTTGGCAGTTCCTGCCTCAGGTTAACGGCTGTCCTTATGAGATGACTTAGCCATCCAAAGAATGAGACTCTCCAAAAGGCTGAATGACGGCATCCGTTGATGCCGGTGTCCAAATATGTCGCCCAAGCGACCATCGACGGCTTTACGCCGGAATTTTGCATTATATCGCGCGGCGGCGCGCAAATCGGTAAGGCTGGCGGAAGGGGTGGGATTCGAACCCACGGTACCCTTGCGGGCACGCCGGTTTTCAAGACCGGTGCCTTAAACCACTCGGCCACCCTTCCGGACCGGGAGCCGTCGTCATGGCAAGGCAGGATCAAGGCCGCCGGCCAGCGGTTGCGACGGCGTCCGCTGCGCTTGTTTAGGGTGGATTGCCTGGCGGGGTCAACGGCTTGCCTGAAAGCCTTTTGAAACCCGACGGCCACGATCAGCCCGGCGCGATGTCCGACTTTGGTTAAAGCGGTGCGCTCTGCGAGCAGTTCCGTACCGGTCCTGAGCGGTGCCGCGGATAAGGGCGGATTAGGGTTAATCAATTGGTCTCTTGCCGCGGGGCCGAGGTTTCCCCGGGAAGTGAGTTTGTTGGAATGCGTAAGCCCGACTTTGACGTTCGTCCGAACGCCGAGCCGATCGATCATCCGCTCAATCGTGCCCCTGTGGTTCACACCCGCGACCCTGAAGCGATGCGCGAGGCGATGCTGTCGGTCTATGGGGCGCGGGATTTTGTGGCGGAGGCGGAGGGGTTCGAGGGATTCGGCAGCTATGTCGGGCTAGAGGGCGTGGGGCTCGGCTTCTGCGCCTATGCGGCGCCTGCGGTGGCCGAGTTCGACGAGACGGACTTCGCCCGGGTGCAGATCGCGCTACGCGGCAGCAGCCGGACCTCGTCCGGCTCGTCCAGCGTCGATGTCGATCCCGAGCATTGGTGCGTATCGTCGGCCGGTACACCGTCACGGCTCGAATTCGGCCCCGACTACCAGCAGATGATCCTTCGGATCACCACTTCGACGCTGACAGCCGCGCTGGAGGCGCTGCTCGGCGTCAAGCCACGCGGCAAGCTCACCTTCGCGCCGCATCTGTCCTGCGATGATCGTGGCGCGTCGGCGCTGCGCGATCTCGCTCTGTATGTCGCCCGCCACGTCGATCCGGCTGCTCCGGCCATGCCGCCGTTCATGCTGCGGGAGATGCAGCAGGCGCTGGTGGTGTCGTTTCTGAGCGTGACCCGGCACAATTACAGCAGCCAGCTCGACCGCGACGCCCGGGATACTGCTCCCGATTACGTCCGCGTCGCTGAAGATTTCATCGAGGCGTCCTGGAATCGGGCGATCACCATCGTCGAGCTGGCGGCGGTGACCAATGTCGGCGTCCGCAGCCTGTTCAAGGCCTTTCAGAAGCACCGCGGCTATTCGCCGATGGCGTTCGCCAAGGCGGTGCGGCTGAACAAGGCGCGCGAGATGCTGCTGTCGGGGGATCCGTCCCGCTCGGTCACCTCGGTGGCATTCGCCTGCGGCTTCACCAATCTCGGCCATTTCGCCAACGACTATCGCCGCCGCCACGGCGAGCTGCCCTCGGAAACGCTGGCGCGTCGGCGCTGACCGGCGCCCCGGCCTCCGCTTGGGCTGCTCCGTCGAGTTGCGCATAGGCAGGTGGCGTCGTCTTGGCTAACCATGTGGCGTCAGGACGATCGGGACGCGCCGCGGGCGGGCGCAGGAGCGGCAGAGCCGGCCAGGTGAGCGAAGACGGCAGCATCGGGCATTCCAGTAACCTCGTCGGGGTGCCGATGCGGTTTCTCACCGGCGTCGGCTTCAACGACGCGCCGGTGCCGCTGCATATCGCCGGCGTGCGCGAGATGAACCCCAGCCTGTTCGAGATGCTGGGGCAAGCGCGCGACCTCGCCGAAGCCGGCGAGGCGTTCGCCTGCTACATGACGGCGCTGTTCGGGATCGACGCCGAGCAGCGCGTCCGCGGCCGCGATGGCCGCCGCCGCTTCCGCTCGTCCTACCTCGATCTGATCAAGGGCTGGGGTTTCGACAGCAACGGCGCCGAGGGCGCGGTGCTGAAGGGCTGGGTCGAAAGCCGGTTCGGGCTGTTTCCGACCTTTCACAAGGAGCCGATCCGGCGGATCGCCAGTCCGGTGTGGACCGTCTATGTCGAACAAAAGATGTCGAGCCGCTTCCACAACAACGCGATCTTCGTCCAGCTCGATCTTCTCTATGAATTCTGCCAGTGGGCTTTGACGCATTTCTCCGCCACCGGCAGCACTCATGTGACGCTGTATCGCGGCGTCAATGGCTTCGATGAGCATCAGATCGTCGAGCGGCTCGACAAGCGCCACTGCATCATCCGCCTCAACAACCTGACCTCGTTTACCTCCGACCGGGGTATAGCCGATTGCTTCGGTGATACCATCCTGACGGTGCGGGTGCCGGTGGCGAAGATCCTGTTCTTCAATCGGCTGCTGGCCGCCCATCCGCTGAAGGGCGAGGGCGAGTATCTGGTGATCGGCGGCGACTATCGTGTCACCGCGAGCTACTTTTGAAAGGGCGCGCCATGACCTCGCCGAGCCTGCAAGACCGCGCGCTCGCCGCCTATCTGGGCTTCGCGATCGGCGACGCGCTCGGCGCCACCGTCGAGTTCATGACCAAGTCGGAGATCGCTGCGCGCTACGGCGTGCACAAGGACATCATCGGCGGCGGCTGGCTGCGGCTGAAGCCGGGGCAGGTCACCGACGACACCGAGATGGCCCTCGCGCTCGGCCGCTCGCTGATCCGCTGCGGCGACCTCGAACTTTTTGATCTCTGCGACGAATTCGCCGCCTGGCTGAAGACCGGCCCCGTCGATGTCGGCAGCACCTGCCGCCGCGGCATCCGCCGTTACATCACCACAGGGGAGATGCAGGGGGCGTATTTCGAAGGCGACGCCGGCAACGGCGCCGCGATGCGGATCCTGCCGCTGGCGCTCGCCACTTCCGGTCGTCCGGAGCAGGCCGAAGCGTGGACTATCGCGCAGGCCCACGTTACGCATCATCATCCGCTATCGGATGCCGCAGCGCTCGCGCTGGTGAAGATGTTGCAGACACTGCTGGCGGGGCAGGGGCAAACCGCCGCCCGCGTCATCGCTGACGATCTGGTGCAGGCTCACCGTATCTTCGGCTTCACGCCGTATCGCGGTCCAGCCACGGCTTACGTGGTCGATACCCTTCGCACCGTGCTGCACTACTATTTCGCGACCGGCAGCTTTGCCGATTGCCTGATCGCCACCGTCAACCAGGGCGACGATGCCGACACCACCGGCGCGCTCGCCGGAATGCTCGCCGGCGCGACCTACGGCCTTGCCGCAATCCCGAAGCGCTGGCTCGATCGGCTCGACCGCGAGACGGTCACGGCGATCCGCGGTCAGGTGCCGAAGCTGTTGGAGCTGGCGGCGGCCGCGCCTGGGTAGCGGTTCGCTTTAATATTGCCGCAAATGGGAAAGGCCCCGCGCTCTGCGGAGCCTCTCGCGCGACGTATCGATCTGGACGAGTGACGTCCCGAGATCATCCCGTTTGCAGGATTGATCCCAGCACGATCAGTGCTGTTCGATCTCCAGCAGTGCGACGAACTGGTGTATGAAATCGTAGATGCTCCAGTACAGCGCGCCGTGTGTATCGATGTCGTCGGTGCGAAACGCCTGTGCGAATGATGCCATGACTGCCACCCTTGTTTTTGTTGTGCCGCGGACGCCGCTGGCGTCGTCGCGGGAGCAGCCTCGGCCGGCACCACTTAACAACTGGTTGGAAGGGCAGGCGCTCGTACTTTGGAACGTTAGCGGACGTTGAACAAACGCCGCTGAGCGACAGAAATAACTACACAGATACCAAGCGGAACGGCATGTCGGGATTCTGGTCTTCAATAATTACCAGAGATGCGCGTGCTAAATGTCTCGGTTCAAATAAGCTCAATCGTCGACGCGGGTCAAAATGGCCTTCATCGGAAGGCCGGGTGTCTCGTGGGCGTAGCCTTCGATCGTGACGTAGCCATCCTTGGCGAGGCCATCGAAGATGATTTCGAACGGCTCGATCCCGAACACCGACAGCCGCGAATGATCTGACGAGTAGCGCACCCCGCGCAGATTCCCGCTCACTGTCAGTCCCTTCTCCGAATAGGCTCCGGAATACAGGAACGTGGAGTCGCCGCCCTGGATCTTGCCGTCGTGAAGAAAGATCACGCCGTGCGACTTCTTTCGCGCCGTCTCGAACTCGGCTTTGTAGAATCCTCGAAGATGATCGGTCATGTCCGCCCTTGCGATCGCTGAGGGTGCTCTACCACTCCAGGTTTAGTAAGAGAAGCGGTGGATGCATCTGGAGTTGAAAAATGCTGCGGGAGCTTAGGCGAGGCGGTGCGGCGAGGGCGTTCTGATCGCACGCGAAGTCGCCGGCGAGCGGTCGATCGCGGTGCATCAAATTGCTGCACAAAGGCGGTAAAAGCGGCAGGTTTCGCATCAACAATGCGCTTGACTTGAACTACGAACTCGACGACCGTAATCGTCAAGCGTTGGGCAACTAAGCCCTGAGACGCAAAGAGTTTTGAACCATTTCCGACACCGCGCTGATCGATGCGCGTTTGGTTGGTGGCGAAAGCGCCCTCGGCTCGACAGCCGGTGGGCGCTTTTTGTTTTTGGACACAGGCATGACGAAGCGACTGCGCATCGGTGTGATGTTCTCCACGACCGGCTCCTACGGGGCGGTCGGGCGCACCATGCTGAACGGCGCGATGCTCGGTCTCAGCGAGGTGGCGACCAGCGGAAACGGGCCGGAGATCGAGCCGGTCATCGTCAATCCCGGCGGGGACCTGTCGCAGTATCGCGCGCTGGCTCACGAGCTGCTGGCCTCCGGTGTGCGGCAGGTGATCGGTTGCTACACCTCCTCGAGCCGCAAAGAGGTGATTCCGTGCTTTGAGAAGCACGATGGCCTGTTGTGGTACCCGTCGCACTATGAAGGCTTCGAGAGCTCCGACAACGTCATCTATACCGGCGCATCGCCAAACCAGCACGTGCTGCCGTTGGTCGATTATCTTGCCGCCAAGCACGGAAAGCGCGCGTTCTGCATCGGATCGAATTACATCTGGGCGTGGGAGAACAACCGGATCTTCCGCGAAGCGCTGATCGCGCGCGGCGGCGCGGTGCTGGCGGAGCGCTATCTTGCGGTCGGGGACACTGACGTCGATCGCGCCATCGCGGCGATCCTGGAGCAGCGCCCGGATTTCGTGTTCAACAATCTGATCGGTACCAGCGCCTACGCGTTCTTCCGTGCGTTTCGCGCGGCCTGCCGGGCGCGTGGCATCGACCA
Source organism: Rhodopseudomonas sp. P1 (assembly GCF_039642825.1). Lineage (NCBI taxonomy): Bacteria > Pseudomonadati > Pseudomonadota > Alphaproteobacteria > Hyphomicrobiales > Nitrobacteraceae > Rhodopseudomonas > Rhodopseudomonas sp. P1. The sequence continues at coordinate 2,634,197 of NZ_CP088006.1, forward strand.
GGCCGCCGAGATCCCGGTGGCGAGCTGCACCCTGGCCGAGCCGGAGCTTTCCGAAATCGGCGCGGAAGCGGTCGACGGGCATCTGTCGTCGAGCGTGTATTTCGCTTCGCTGGCAGGCGCGGCCAACGATGCCTTCACCCAGGCTTACGCGACGAAATTTCCGGATGCGCCGCCGACTTCGGCGGATGCGGAAGCCTGCTACATCGCGGTCAAGCTGCTCGCCGCTGCTCTGCAGCAGGCCGGCACCGATGAGGCCAGCGCGGTGCGCGCGGCGGTCGCCGACCAGCGCCTGATCGCTCCCCAGGGGGAGGTGCGGATCGATCCGCAGACCTATCACGCCTGGCTGACGCCGCGGATCGGACGGTCGACGGCGGCGGGTCAATTCGAAGTGTTGCTCGAAGCGCCTGAGCCGATCGCGCCCGATCCGTATCTGGTGCAAACCTCGCCGCGGTTCGCCGCCGCTATGCGTTCTCCATTGTTGAGGCTGGTGAAGTCATGACCTTCCGACCGGTTCAGAACTTCAAGGGCGGCCGCGCGCTCGTGGTGATGGAGCGCACGGGCAGGGAAGGCGCGCTGGAGCCGACGCTGGCCAAGCTCGGCGTCAGCTGCGAGATCGCCCCGATCGTCGACGGACGGGCGCAGATTGACCTCGCTTCGCTGGTGCCTGATCGCGACATGCTGTTCGTCGACGGCGATCTCGACGGTGTGCTGACAATGGAGCTCAATCCGCTGTCGCAGCTGCCGCCGGTGCCGGTGATCGGGCTGGTCGGCGTCGAAGCGCCAAGCCGGCTGAAGGCACTGGTCAATCTCGGTGCCACCGCGTTCCTGCGCAAGCCGGTGCACGGCGGCGCCGTGTACTCGGCGCTGTTCATGGGCATCAACCAATTTCTCCTGCGTGGCGGGATGCAGGAGCGCCTGCAGACGCTCGAGGAGCGCCGTCGCGGCCGCAGGGCCGTGCTGCGCGCCGTGGTCCAGCGGATGCGGGACAGCGGCCTCGACGAAGACGGCGCTTACGACCAGATCCGCCGGGAGAGCATGCGCGTGAGGCAGAGCCTGGAGAGTTACTGCGAGGATCTGCTGAGCCGACGGGCGAGGCCGCCCGATTCGACTGGCCACACCGGCACTCCGCCGCTGCACCGTGGCGACAAACGAGCGATGTAGGAGACAGCAACATGACCGGAACTGTATTACGGGGACTGCATGCCGCAGTCCTCACGGGGACGCTTGTCCTCGCGTCAGGCGCGGCGCTGGCCGCGGAGAAGCCGATCAAGCTCGGCGTGCTGGAGGATCAATCGGGCGATTTCGCGGTGGCGACGATCGGCAAGGTCCACGCCATCCAGCTCGCCGCCGACGAGATCAACAAGGCCGGCGGCATCATGGGCCGGCCGCTCGAACTGGTGGTGTACGACACGCAGTCCGACAACACCCGCTATCAGGAGTTCATGCGCCGGGTGCTGCAGCGGGACAAAGCGGATGCGGTGTTCGCTGGCTTCTCCTCGGCTTCACGCGAAGCCTATCGGCCGATCGTCGATCAGCTCAATGGTCTCGCCTTCTACAACAACCAGTATGAAGGCGGCGTCTGCGACGGCCACATGATCGTCACCGGTGCGGTGCCCGAGCAGCAATTCTCGACGCTGATCCCGTGGATGATGGAGAAGTACGGCAAGAAGGTCTACACGCTCGCCGCCGACTACAATTTCGGCCAGATCTCGGCCGAGTGGGTGCGCAACATCGTCAAGCAGCACGGCGGCGAAATGGCCGGCGAGGAGTTCATCCCGCTCGGGGTGTCGCAGTTCTCGCAAAGCATCCAGAACATCCAGAAGGCCAAGCCGGACTTCGTTGTGACGCTGCTGGTCGGCACCGCGCAGGCTTCGTATTACGAACAGGCGGCCTCCGCCAACGTCAACCTGCCGATGGCGTCCTCTGTCAACGTCGGGCAGGGCTACGAGCACAAGCGTTTCAAGCCGCCGAGCCTGAAGGACATGTACGTCACCACCAACTACATCGAGGAAATCGACTCGCCGCAGAGCAAGGCGTTCCTGGCCAAGTTCAAGGCCAAGTTCTCGAACGAGCCTTACGTCAATCAGGAGGCCGAGAACTCCTATCTCGCGGTGTATCTCTACAAGCAGATGGTGGAGCGGGCGAAGTCGACCAATCGCGACGAGATCCGCAAGGTGATCGCGCAAGGCGACGTCTGCATGGACGCGCCGGAAGGCAAGGTCTGCATCGACCCGAAGAGCCAGCACATGTCGCACACCATCTATCTGGCGCACGTCAATGCCGATCACTCGATCGACTTCCCGAAAGTCTGGCCGGACATCAAGCCGTATTGGCTTGGCGAGGCCGGCTGCGACCTGACCAAAAAAGATCCGATGGCGCAATACACGCCGTCGAACCCGCCGCCCAAGTAAGTGCGGCGGCCCGCTCCGGCGCACCCTGACGCGCCGGAGCGGCTGCTCTGCCTCCACGAACTTTCGTCGGGCCGCCGGAGTCGCGGCCTTCCACGCCCACCTTGCTGGACGTCAGATGGACATCGCTACCTTCGCCTTCGCGGCGCTGTATCAATTCGCCGACGCCTTCGCCTTCCTGGTGCTGTCGGCCTGCGGGCTCGCCGTCATCTTCGGCATGATGGGCGTCATCAATCTCGCCCACGGCGAGTTCATCATGTGCGGCGCCTATGTCACCGCCACCGCTGTCCACGCCGGATTGCCGCTGCCGCTCGCCATTCTGGCCGGGGCGCTGGTGTCTGCGGTGGTGGGCATGCTGGTCGAGTTCGTGGTGGTGCGGCATCTGTATGAACGTCCGCTCGACACCATCGTGGCGACCTGGGGCCTCAGCCTGATTGCGACCCAAGGGACGCTGATCGTGATCGGCTCGACGATGGCCGGCGTCGGCACGCCGTTCGGCAGCTTTCAGGTCGGCGCCTATTCGTACTCGATCTACCGGATCGTGTTGTTCCTGGCTGCGCTCGGCGTGCTCGGATCACTGTACGCGCTGTTCAATTGGACCTCGTTCGGCGTGAAGGCGCGCGCCACCATCCAGGTGCCGCATATGGCGGACGCGCTCGGCGTCGACACCCGCTGGATCTACAGCCTGACATTTGCCTGCGGTGCCGGCCTCGCCGGGCTTGCCGGCGGGCTCTACGCGCCGACCATGACGCTGGTTCCGACGATGGGCGCGACCTTCCTGATGGAGGCGTTCGTCACCGTCGTGATCGGCGGCGCCGACGTGTTCCTCGGCACCGCGCCGGCCGCCGCGGTCCTCGCGGTGGTGAAGTCGGCGATGACCTCCTGGCAGGGACAGCTGTTCGGCCAGATCGGCCTGTTGGTCGCGGTGATCATTGTGGTCCGGGTACTGCCGAAAGGCATCTCCGGCTTCCTGCTGCGCGAACGGACCTGAGGGAGGCGAGGGTGAACGGTTTGATCTCTCTCTTCCGCCGGCTCGAAGGCCCGCAAACCAAAGGTCGCGGCAAGCTGTTCTGGTCGGTGTTCGTGCTGGCGCTGCTCGGCGCGCTCGCCTATCCGATGTTCAGCGACGGCTACACCGTCGGCAACACTGCGTACTTCTTCGTCTGGGTGTTCATTGCGCTCAGCCTGTGCCTGATCTGGGGCTACGGCGGTGCATTGTCGTTCGGCCAGACCGCATTCTTCGGCATCGCCGGCTACAGCTACGGCATCCTGACGCTGAACTTCGGCGCGGCGTACGGTTTCACGCTGGTCGCGGTGCTGGCGGCGATCGCGATCGCCGCGGTGGTGGCGCTGCTGCTCGGCTACTTCATGTTCTTCGGTCGGATCGAGGGCGTTTTCCTCGGCATCGTCACCCTCGCCGTGACCTTGATGCTGGAGCGCTTCATGGCCCAGACCGCCGGACCGGAATGGCGGATCGGCGCGGCGCGGCTGAACGGCTTCAACGGCATGAGCGGAATGCCGCCGATCACCATTCCCTGGTTCGACGGGCCGATCGTGCTGTTCGCCGATGTCGGGCTGTACTACCTGATCCTGGCGCTGGTGGTCGTGGTCTATCTCGGCCTGCGCATCCTGGTGAACTCGTCGTTCGGCAACGTCATCGTGGCGATCCGGGAGAATCCGGAGCGCGCCGAAATGCTCGGCTACGACATCCGCAAGTATCAGCTCGTCAATTTCGTCATCGGCGCCGGGCTCGCCGGGCTGTCGGGCGTGCTCTACACCGCCTGGGGCCAATACATCACGCCGTCGAGCATGGGCATGACGTCGGCAGCGCTGCCGCTGATCTGGGTCGCGGTCGGGGGCCGCAGCGATCTGACCTCGACGCTGGTCGGCACGCTGGTGGTGCTCGCCGGTTTCCAGGCCCTGACGATCTACGGCAGCCAATACGCACTGGTGGTGATGGGGCTTCTGCTGGTGCTCACCGTGTTGATCGCGCCGAACGGTCTGGTGCTGGGAGCAATGAACGTGATCGGCCGGCTCGTCGCCCGCGCCAAGGGAGGACGGAACTGATGGCGCTGCTGCAACTCCGCGGCCTGAACAAGCATTTCGGCGGCCTGCACGTTACCAATCAGGTGAACCTGTCGTTCGAGACTGGCGAGATCCACTGCCTGATCGGCCCCAACGGCGCCGGCAAGAGCACGCTGTTCCGGCTGATCCTCGGCGAATACGCGCCCGGCTCCGGTGAGATCTTCTTCGCGGGCGAGAACATCACAGCGCTGAAGTCGTTCGCGCGGATCGCGCGCGGGCTCTCGGTGAAGTTTCAGGTGCCCGGCGTGTTCAAGGGGCTGTCGGTGAGGCAGAACCTCGAGATTGCGCTGCAACGGACGCGGCACGGCGCCGAGCTCGATCAGGAGATCGATCGGCTCCTGGCGTTTCTCGGCCTCGAAGCCGAGCAGAAGCAAACCGCGGGCAATCTCAGCCACGGTCAGAAGCAGTGGCTGGAGATCGGCATGGCGACCAGCCTAAAGCCGCGGATGCTGCTGCTCGACGAGCCGACGGCAGGGATGTCGCCGGAAGAGACGTTCCAGACCGGCGAGATGGTCAAGCGGCTCAATGCCGGAGGCATGACGGTGCTGGCGATCGAGCACGACATGGCGTTCGTCCGCCAGGTCGCGCAGCGCGTCACTGTGCTGCATCTCGGTCAGGTGTTCGCACAGGGCTCGATCGACGACATCGTCGCCGACGAGCGGGTCGCGGCGATCTATCTCGGGCAGGCTCATCACCATGCGTAAGGAAGTCATCCTCAACACCGTGGGACTGCGGGCCGGCTATGGCGGCAAGCCAGTCTTGCAGGGCCTCGAGATCGAAGTCCGCGAGGGCGAGATCATCGCGGTGATCGGCCGCAATGGCGTCGGCAAGTCGACTCTGATGAAGAGCCTGATTGGACTGATCCCGGCGATGGACGGCTCGATTGTTTTCCGCGGCGATCCGGTCGAACATCTGCCGGCATTCAAGCGGGCGCGTCTCGGCATTGGCTACGTCCCGCAGGGGCGCGACGTGTTTCCGCGCCTCAGCGTGGGCGAGAACATCGCGGTCGGGGCGTCTATCAAGGGGCGGCTGACCGAACAGCAGCGGCGCGAGGTGGTCGAGACGTTTCCGATCCTCGGCGAACGCTGGAGCCAGCGGGCCGGCACCATGTCCGGCGGTCAGCAGCAGCAGCTCGCAATCGGGCGCGTGCTTGTCGCGGATCCCGAGCTGATCCTTCTCGACGAGCCGTCCGAAGGCATCCAGCCGAACATCGTCCAGGACATCGCCCGCGACATGGTCGCGCTGAACGCCAAGACCGGCGTCACGATCATTCTGGTGGAGCAGAACCTCGACATGATCCGGGCGATGGCGCAGCGCTGCTACGTCATGGACAAGGGCCGGATCGTCGCCGACCTCGACCGCGCCGCGCTCGACGACGAGGCCGAGATGCGCCGCCACCTCGCGGTGTGACCGAAATCAACAAAGGAGACCAACATGGCCTGGCAGACTGAATCGATCATGGCGCGCAAGGGCGTCGCCAAGGGCGTTCGCGGCGCGACCCACACGCTCACCGAGGCGCAGCAGGGCAAGTATCACTACGTCTATGGGCCTTATTTCGACAAAGTCCTGACCGTTGATCCCGGCGCGGTGGTGGCAGCCGAAACGCATGATGCGTTTGAAGGCGCGATCAAGAGCGAGACCGACGTTCCGTCCAAGATCCTGAACTTCCCGTTCCTCAATCCGCAGAACGGCCCGATCTGGGTCAATGGCGCCGAGAAGGGCGACACGCTCGCGGTGTACATCGAGAGCATCGTGCCGCGCGGGCCGCAGCCGCGGGGCACCACGGTGGTGATGCCCGAATTCGGCGGCCTTGTCGGCACCGGCAACACCGCGCTGCTCAATCCGCCGCTACCGGAGCGGGTCAAGAAGCTTGAAATCACCGCCGAGCACGGCACCAAATGGAACGACAAGATCACGCTGCCGTATGAGCCGTTCATCGGCACGATCGGCACCTCGCCGGAGATCGAAGCGATCTCGTCGCTGGTTCCGGACTACTACGGCGGCAACATGGATCTGCCCGACGTCGGCGTTGGTGCCATCATCTATCTGCCGGTCAACACCGCGGGCGCGCTTTTGTATTTCGGCGACTGCCACGCCGCGCAGGGCGACGGCGAACTGTGCGGCGTTGCGATCGAGCATCCGACTGTCACCACGGTGCAGATCGATCTGATCAAGGGCTGGCCGATCCATTGGCCGCGGCTGGAGACCAAGGACTTCATCATGACGATCGGCTCGGCGCGGCCGATGGAGGATGCCGCCCGCATCGCCTATCGCGAGCTGTGCCGTTGGATGGCGGCGGATTACGGCTTCGACGAGATCGACGCTTATATGCTGCTGACGCAGGCCGGCCGCGTCCGGCTCGGCAACATGGTCGATCCGAAGTACACGCTCGGCGCGTCGATCAAGAAGTCGTTCCTGGTGTGAGGGGAGCGACGGCGATGTCGCAGCTGCTGAAGGTCGCTACCGTCCAGTTCGAGCCGATCATGGCCGAGAAGGAGCGCAACATCGCGCGCCTGCTCGAGCTGTGCGAGGAGGCGGCGGTGGGAGGCGCCAAACTGATCGTCACCCCGGAGATGGGCACCACCGGCTATTGCTGGTACGACCGCGCCGAAGTGGCGCCGTTCGTCGAGTCGATCCCGGGGGCGACCACGTCGCGGTTCGCCGAACTGGCGCGCAAGCACGATTGCTACATCGTCGTCGGTCTTCCGGAAGTCGATGAGGACGGCATCTACTACAATTCCGCCGTCCTGATCGGCCCGGAGGGATTGATCGGGCGTCACCGTAAGACGCATCCCTATATCTCCGAGCCGAAATGGTCGGCGGCGGGCGATCTGCACAATCAGGTGTTCGACACCCCGATCGGGCGGATCGCGCTGCTGATCTGCATGGACATCCATTTCGTCGAGACCGCCCGGCTGATGGCGCTCGGCGGCGCCGATATCATCTGCCACATCTCCAATTGGTTGGCGGAGCGTACCCCGGCGCCATACTGGATCAGCCGGGCGTTCGAGAATTCGTGCTACGTGATTGAGAGCAACCGCTGGGGGCTGGAGCGCACCGTGCAGTTCTCCGGCGGAAGCTGCGTGATCGCGCCGGATGGCGGCATCGCTGCGGTGATTGATGGCGGCGACGGCGTCGCCTTCGCCGACATCGACCTGGAAGCGGCGCGGGCGCGGCGGATCGGCGGTGAGGCGGTGTTCCGGCAGCGGCGGCCGGAGCTGTATCCCGAACTGCTGACCGGCACCTTCAGCTGGAATCCGTACGACTTCTTCGGCCTGTACGGACACGAGGCGTGGCCGAAGGGCAAGCGCTCCAAGCTCAGTGCCGCGCAGTTCGCCCCGAGTGGCGACGTTAATGCCAATCTCGATCGGATCGAGGCGCTGGCGCGCCAGGCGGGAGCGGACGGCGCCGAGATGGTGGTGTTTCCCGAGCTGAGCCTGACTGGGTTTGATAGTCCGAAAGGCCTTGCGATCTCTGTGCCGAGTGCCGCCACCGACCGGCTTGCGGCGCTGGCGGGCGAGCTGTCGCTGTATCTCGTCTGTGGTCTCGCGGAGCGCGACGGCGATATCTTCTACAACAGTGCGGTATTGATCGCGCCGGACGGTAGCCTCACAACCTATCGCAAGACCCATCTCACCGAAGACGAACGGAGCTGGGCGCAACCCGGCGACAGCTTCGTCGTGACCGATACGCCGCTCGGCCGCGTCGGTCTGCTGATCGGCCACGACGCGATGTTTCCCGAAGCCGGCCGCGTGCTGGCGCTACGCGGCTGCGACATCATCGCCTGCCCGGCTGCGATCACGACCCGCTTCAGCACGCCGCATGCGGGCACAAGCGTCAAGCAGCCGGAGCCAATCCCGACCGGCGCCGATCCGCACCACTGGCATCACTTCAGGGTTCGGGCCGGCGAGAACAATGTGTTCTTCGCCTTCGCCAATGTGGCGGATATGGCGCGCGGCTATCCGGGCCTGAGCGGCGTGTTCGGACCGGACACGTTCGAGTTTCCGCGCCGTGAGGCGCTGATCGGGAGCGAGGAGGGCGTAGCCACCGCGACGATCGACACCTCCAATCTCGACAGCGTGTATCCGACCAACGTGGTGCGGCGGAAGGATCTGGTGGCGATGCGGATGCCGCACAGCTATCGACCGCTGGTGCAGGCTGTGGCCGGCAACTACTAACCAAGGGGAGCGAGCATGGATCTAGGATTGAAAGGCGCCAAGGTACTTGTCACCGGCGGCACCAAAGGTATCGGCCGTGCGATTGCCGAGACCTTCGCGGCGGAAGGTGCGCATGTCGGCCTCTGTGCACGCAATGCAGCCGAGGTCGAGAGCGCGGTCGCTGCACTGAAGGCGAACGGCGTATCGGCGTTCGGCGGTGCCGTCGACGTGTCCGATGGCCCGGGCTTGAAAACGTGGGTTGCCGAGATGGCGGCCAAACTCGGTGGCATCGATGTCGTGGTCGCCAATGTCAGCGCGCTGGCGATCGGCTCGGACGAAGAGAGCTGGGCGAAGGGCTTTGCCACCGACATGATGGGCACCGTGCGGCTGATCGACGCCGCGATGCCGTTTCTCGAACAGAGCCCGCAGCCGGCGATCGTCACCGTGTCCAGCGTCTCGGGGCGAGAGATCGATTTTGCCGCCGGGCCCTACGGCACCTTCAAGGCGGCGATCATCCACTACACCCAGGGGCTGGCGTATCAGCTCGCCGCCAAGGGCATCCGTGCCAACACCGTTTCGCCCGGCAACACGTATTTCGAGGGCGGGGTATGGGAGCAGATCAAGAACGGCAACCCCGATCTCTACAACACCGCGCTCGCGCTCAACCCGACGGGGCGGATGGGCACGCCGCAGGAGATGGCGAACACCGTGGTGTTTCTGGCCAGCCGTGCCGCCAGCTTCATCACCGGCACCAATGTGGTGGTCGACGGCGCGCTCACCCGAGGCGTGCAGTTCTGAGGCACTACACGTAAAGTTGTGCTGCCGTCATTCTGCCCGATGGAATGATGATGTTACCAAATACCTCTGGGAGGTGAGCAAGCCGAAATAACTACGTGCCGCGTGCTGATCAGTTGCGACGCGGCGTGTCGATCAGGCTATACAGCCGCGTTCTGGGTGGTGGGGGCCGCGGTGTCGAGTAGCAGCAGTAACTGCGCGGTCTGTCGATCGGCAACGGAATTGCTGCGCGCGCGCCCGCTGGTCGAGGGCTACGAGCTTCGTGACTACGCGTGCCCGCAATGCGGCGGCGTGTTCAAGATCGTCGTCAAATGCGAGGAGGCTCAGCCTCGGCAGCCGCCGAAGCCGGACAAATCTTGAGCGCTTCATCGGATGTCGACGCCGGGCGCTGTACGACCGCGTTGTCGATTCGCAACGTCACCGCGTCGCCAATGTCGAGCCCGCTCGATTCAGATAAACGCAGCCGCAGCTTGCAGCCGTCGACCAGCACCGCGCAGACGCCGCTTGCGTCGCGCTCGCCGAGATAGATGCCAGTGACGACAAACGGATCGCGGCCCGGCGCAGCGACCAGTGACTCTGCCGGTGTGCCGTCGAACACCACGCGGCCGTGCTCGATCCGGACGACGCGGTCGGCGAGGCGAAGGATCTCGGATGCGTCGTGGCTGACCAGCAGGGTGGTGGTGCCGAAGCGGCGATGCAGCCGGACCAGATCGTCCTGCAGCTTGCGTCGCATCGCCGGATCGAGTGCCGACAGCGGCTCGTCCAGCATCAGCAGCGACGGCCGCCGCGCCAGCGCGCGGATCAGCGCCAGCCTCTGCTTCTGTCCGCCCGACAGCCGGTCCGGCATGGCGTCGGCCAGCCCATCAAGCTTGACCAGTTGCAGCAGTTCGTCGACCTCATCGCGAGGCGCGCGTGATCCAATCGCATAGTCGACATTGCCGCGCACAGTCATGTTCGGAAACAGCGCGTAGTCCTGAAACACCAGCCCGATCGAGCGCTTTCGCGTCGGCAGGTTCACCCGCGCCGCGCTGTCGCTCCACAGCGTTTGGCCGACGTGGATGCGGGCCTCTGCCGGTCGCGTCAGCCCCGCCGCGGCGCGGAGCAGGGTGGTCTTGCCGGCGCCCGAAGGACCGGTGATCGCCACCAGCGATCCCGGCGCGATCCTCAAGTCGACATCGAGCCAGAATGGTCCCGCCGGCCCGCTCAGCGGTGTGCGGACGCGTAGCGCGATATCGTCCGTCCCATTCTCCATTGCCTGCCTGCCTAGTGCGATCGTTGTGTAGTGAAATATACAACGATCGCTGTCTCTGCTAGCCAGAGGTCGGCGAGCGGATGCAAGGGCGAGGGGGTTGGAATGGCGTGGTCGATCAGATCGGCGGTGATGGGCGTGGCCCTGGCGTCGTTCGCGGCGCCGGCGTTTGCGGATGAAACGACGCTGGCCGCAGGCGCAGGCTATCGGCGGCCGATCGCCGAACTGGCCGCTGCCTATGAAAAGCAGTCGGGCGACAAGCTTTTGCAGGTGTACGGCCACATGGGGCAGGTGCTGGCTCAGGCGCGTGAAAGCACCCAGATTACCCTGGTGTGCGGCGACAAGGCTGTTCTGGAAAAGGCCAAGGATCTCGGCTTTGCGCAGATCGCGCCGCTCGGCCTCGGCCGGCTGGTGATCGCCTATCGCAAGGGCCTGACGCTTGCGAAGCCGGAAGATCTCGCGGCGCCCGAGTTCAAGCGGATCGGCATCCCGGATCAGGCCAGCGCCGTCTATGGCAAGGCCGGCCGCCAGTTTCTCGAGCGCAGCGGGCTGGCCGCAACGATCGATGCTCGCCTGGTGCCGGTCGCCACCGTGCCGCAGGTAACGAGCTACGTCGCCAGCGGCGAGGTCGATGCAGGCTTCATCAACGTCACCGATGCGATCGGCGCAGCGGGTAACATCGGCGGCTATGTCGCGGTCGACAGCAAGCTGTACGATCCGGCCGAGATCGTCTGCGCCGTGCGGGCCCCGGCGGCGAAGGCGGCCGATGGTTTCGTGCAATTCCTCGGCACCGAGCCGGCTCGCACCATCCTGCAGCGCTACGGGCTGTAGGCCGCGATGCTCGCTGCCGCGATCGAGGCGCTGCGCGATCCGGCGCTGATCGCGCCCGCGCTGCTGTCGGTGAAAATCGCCGCAGCGACGCTGGTGCTGCACATCGTGCTCGGCACGCTGCTCGGCTGGGCGCTGGCGCAGCGATCGTGGCCGGGCCGCACCGTGCTCGACGCGGTGGTGACGATCCCGCTGGTGTTTCCGCCGATCGCGCTCGGCTTCTTCCTACTTCTGCTGCTTGGACGCCGCAGCCCGGTCGGGCAGTGGCTCGACAACAGCTTCGGCTTCAGCTTCGTGTTCTCGGTGGAGGGCGTCCTGCTGGCCTCGGTGATCGCCGGCCTGCCGCTGGTGGTGAAGCCGATCGAGGCGGCGATCGCCAGCGTCTCCCGCAGCCTCGGTGAGGCATCGCGGACGCTCGGCCGCAACGAACTGGAGACCTTCCTGTTCGTGATCCTGCCGAACATCCGCGGTGCGATCGTCGCCGGCTTGGTGCTTGGGACCGCGCGGTCGCTCGGCGAGGTCGGCATCACTTTGATGCTCGGCGGCAACATCGTCGGCAAGACCAACACGATCTCACTCGAGGTCTATAACGCGGTGTTCAATGGTGAGTACCGCCGCGCGGCGGTGCTGTCGGCGCTGCTCGGCGTGGTGTCGCTGGTGGTGTTTGCGGTGCTGCGGCGGGCATCGCGACCTATCCCGCATTGAGCGGCTCTGCGGGAGGAGGACTAATCCTCGCGCGACAGCTTGGCTTCCAGCTTTTTCAGCGAGTCGGCCGATGGCGGTGCTTTCTTGAACTCGCGGATCGCCTCTGCCAGTTCCTGATCGGTCATCGGCGTCGCAGGCTGACGCAACCGGCCGCCGGCGAGACCGTCGGCGATCAGATCGAGGTGCTCATCCGGGCCGTCGAAGAACTGCCGGATGCGGGCGAGAAAGGCTCGGTAGGGCAATGGACCTCCTGACGGACGGAGCTGCGCCCTCGCTGCTGCGACGTCCCCATGTTCTCTACTGTTCCCGACACGGAACGACTCGGGACTGTAGGCGGAACCGACAAGCCTAATCCTATCATTTGATCCAACGACGGGCGAGCGGGGCAGCGATGTTCACCCCGCATGTGCCGGCACGTTACGCTGGCGCGGCGCGGGCTCCTGGCGTGCCGCAGAAAACCGTTGCCGATACTGTCCGGGCGACAGCCCGGCGATCTTGGCGAACACCTTGCGAAACGATTTGGGATCCCTGTATCCGCATTGCCAGGCGATCTGGTCGATCGGCAGCGTGGTGCTTTCCAGCATCACGCGGGCGCGGCCGATCCGCAGGTTCTGGCAATAGGCCAGCGGTGCGAACCCGGTGGCGCGTTGAAACCGGCGCTGAAAGGTGCGGGGTTCGAGCCGGGCATGCTCGGCCATTGCCGCGACGGTCACCTCCGGCAGATCGATCCGCTGCAGCCAGTGCTGCACTTTCAGGATCGCGGCGTCGCCGTGGCGGAGCCGCGGCAAGAACACGCTGTAGGCACGCTGGTCGCGGCCGGGCGGATCGATGATGAAGCTGCGCGCCGTCTCGATCATCGTCGCCGGACCGAGCAGCCGCTCGATTAAGGTGAGGCCCATATCGGTCCACGCCATCATGCCGCCGGCGGTGATGACGTCGCCGTCGTCGATGATCAGCTTGTCGGTGTCGACGCGGATGTCCGCGAACCGCTCGGCGAGTGCTTCGGCATAGGACCAGTGGGTGGTGGCGACGCGACCTGCCAGTACGCCGGTCGCGGCGAGCAGGAACGTGCCGGCGCACACCGAGGCGAGCACAGTGCCGTCCTGATGGCGGGATTTCAGATAGTCCACCAGGCCGCCGGCCTGAGGCGTTTCTGCCGGCTTCTCCAGGCTCGGCAACAGCACCAGGATCGTCGGATCACCGTCCTCAGCCGGCAGACTGTCGAACACGCGGACGATGTGACCCTGCGCGTCGTCATAGGCGAGGTGGCTGATGCGGAGGAGCGGCGCGGTCTGGCCAAGACGCTGCCGTGCATTGCGATCGGCGATGGTGAGCAGATCGGTCAGTCCATCGACGCTGGCGCGCTGCACCCCGGGGTACAGCACCAGGCCGATTTCCGGCGGCGACGTTGCGCGGGCCATTGTCAGTTTCGCCCCTCGATTTGTCGGGTCCGCCCATCCTGGGCGGCGTGCCTTTCACCTAGCGTGCAGACGTCGGCGCCGCAACGGCGCTCAAGGGAGGTTCTCATGACCAAACGCGCACTGGTGATCGTCGATCTGCAGAACGACTACTTTCCGAACGGCAAGTTCGAGCTGACCAACATTGTGCCTGCGGCCGAGAATGCCGCGCGGCTGCTGCGGGCCGCACGGGCCAAAGGAGAGTTCGTCGTCCACGTGCAGCACGTGTTCGCCTCGCCCGAGGCGCCGTTCTTCGTCAAAGGCACCCCAGGGGTGGAGATCAATCCGGCGGTCCAGAACCTCGAGGGCGAACCGGTGGTGGTGAAGCATCGGCCGAACTCGTTTCTGGAGACCGATCTCAATGCGCAGCTGATCGCCAAGGGCATCACCGACGTGGTGATCTGCGGCGCGATGAGCCACATGTGCATCGACGCGACCGCGCGCGCCGCGGCTGATCTCGGTTACACCGTGACGGTAGTCCACGATGCGATCGCGACCCGAGATCTGGAGTTCGGGGGCGTGCATGTGCCTGCCTCGCAGGTTCAGGCGGCGTTCCTTGCCGCGCTCGCTTCCAGCTACGCGGCGATTGTCGCCACCGATGAGCAGTTGCAGCGTTGAGGGGCGGCGGTGCGAAGGAATGCCGAGCGTGCGTCGGCGCGTTCGGCGAGTTCGTTTCCGGAATCGGCCCATCGGTCGTTGCTGAGCGCATCCGTGCGCTGATACCAATTAGTTAAATAACGAGAATGAAACCGTTGTACGCCGCTCGGTCTGCAGCAATGGCCGTTCCCGATGTTGTTTATCTTTGGAATGGGCGGTTGAAGGAGATCGACTAATCTCACAATCAATCGTTGGCGGCGTCATGGGGTATTCATGTGAGCCGTCAGCGGATGATTGGGGGCATCATGTCGAACGTCGAACTCATCTTGAAACCTGTTCGTCTTCTCGCGCGATTGGCGGCCATCGCGGTGGCAGCAGCGGTCGCACTTCCCGGTGGCGCGTCGGCCGATCCGGTGAGCCCGGCGGGGTGGACCGCCGGTATTGCGCTCGGCGCGCCGCTGCCGGAGGGCGTGTACTTCATCAATACCGCGACCTATTTCGAACGCTCGTCGCGGTTCGCCGCGCCGACGATCGATGCCGGCGTCAACATTCCAGTGGTGGCGTGGTCGACGCCGGTGACGATCCTCGGCGGGCGGCTCGAAATCCTCGGAATCTTTCCGGAGCTGACGGTCAGCGTCAATCCGAACAGCCCGACCAGTGCGGCGTGGCGGGACTTCTATAATCCGGCGGGTCTGGTCGGTCTGGCGTGGGATCTCGGTGGCGGCTGGGGCTTTGCCAACTATGTCGGCGCGTTCGCGCCGGTCAACACCACCCTCGGCAACACGCTCAACCTCGGCGGCAATTACTGGACCTTCCTGGAGTTGGCGACCGTCGCCTACAACCGCGACACTTGGAGCGCGACCGCCAACTTCACCTATTCAAGCAGCGGCAGCGATCGCGCCACGGGCGTGAGCATCCAGCCGGATACGGCGCAGATCGATTTCTCGGTCTCCAAGCACTTCAACAAGTGGGAGGTCGGCCTGGTTGGCTACGGCTCGACCGATCTCGGCTCACCGTCGCCGTTCCGCACCGCAGGCGGGCTGTACGGCAACAAGCAGAGCCAGTTCGCGCTCGGCGGCTTAGTTGGCTACAATTTCGGCCCGGTGATCACTCAGTTCTATCTGACCCGCGACGTCGCCGAGCATAATTACTCCGGATACGATACGCGGTTCTGGACTCGCCTGATCATTCCGGTGTGGAGCCCGGAGGCACCGGCGCCGCGCCGGCCGCTGATCACCAAGTGATCTGTATTTTGCAAGGCTGATGAATACAGCACATGGGGTGCCGGGCCGGTCTTGATCAACGGATGGCGTAGGCCCTGGCCACGGGGGACTAGGCCGAGGAGCGAGAGCAGGGTGATCCTGGCTCGCTCCTCACGCGTTGAGGGGGACGACAAACTCTGGCGGGTCGAGCGGAAGCCAACCCGCGGGTCGTCTTACAACTCCTGCATCCGCTTCTTGTCGAGCATCCGGCTGGTGTAGGTCTTCACGGTGTGGAACGCCGCAACCGGATTGTGGCTGAGGACCCGGTCCTTCACCACCAGCGTCGTCACCGGCGCCTCGGCGTGGCGGATGAACAGCGAGTCGTGGCCGACGCACAGGCCCATGATGACGTTGAGGTGGGTCTCTTCACGGTTGAGCAGCCGCGCCTGCAGCACCGGATTGCAGCAAGCCTCATGGCCGCATTTGATCTTCATCTCTTCAGGCACGCCGATCTCGGTCTTGTCGATCGAGCCGACCTTGCACAGGGCGGTACGGGTCTCGAAGCCGGCGAGCCGCAGGATGTCGACCAGCACCTTGGTCTCTTGGATCAGGCCGATGCAGGTGGCGATACCGATCCGCTTGGCGCCGATCCGGCGGGCGAATGCCACCGTCTCTTCGACGCGATTGAGCTTGCAGTAATACAGCCCTTCGACCTCGGCCGCCGCCCGCGCCAGCTTCGCGTCGACTGCATCTCCCGAATACAGTTCGACCAGTTCCTGCCGCTCCTCGGGCGCAAGATCCGTCGTCGCGCAAATGCCGGGATAGCGCTTGTCGTGACGATAGCAGTTGAATTGCCCGCATTCGGAGCAGGTGACGACGTCGGGCTTCGGTTTGGCCATGAGTGTATTTCCAGGTGGTGATGGTTCAGAGGTCCGCGTAGCCGGCCGGCGCCGGCCACGCAATTGCGCAACGCGTCGGTCGGCCTGCGTATTTGGTTATTTGCGCTTGTTGAGTGCGAATGCGAGGCGGTCGCCGCCAAACTGGATGGTGGTCACCAGGATCACCAGCAGCACGATCACGGTGACCATCACCTGGGTGTCGAAGCGCTGATAGCCATAGCGATAGGCGAGGTCGCCGAGACCGCCGGCGCCGATCGCACCGGCCACCGCCGAGGCGTTGATCATGCTGACCAGGGTGATGGTGAAGCCCGCGACGATGCCGGGCCGCGCTTCTGGCAGCAGCACGTGCCAGACGATGTGCCAACGGCCACAGCCCATCGACTCCGCAGCTTCGATCAGGCCGCGGTCGACTTCGCGCAGGCTGACTTCGGCGATGCGGGCGAAGAACGGCACGCTGGCGACGGTCAGCGGCACAACGGCGCCGAGCACGCCGTAGCTGGTGCCGACGATCAGGCGCGTGAACGGGATCAGCGCTACCATCAAGATTAGAAACGGCACCGAGCGGACGACATTGACGACGCTGCCGACGCTCGAATTGACCCAAGACTGCTCGAGAATGCCGCCCTTGCTGGTGGCGACCAGCAGCAGCGCCAAGGGCAGGCCGATGCCGAGCGTGATCAGCGACGACGCCCCGATCATCAGCAGCGTATCGATGATGCCTTCGATCAGGCGATCAATGACCAGCGGAGACAAAACCCAGATCCTTCACTCTGTCCGCCAAGAGGTGCGCGCGCTGCAGGACGGCGTCGCGGTCGTCAGCGGCATCCACCGAGACGATCAGATGGCCCTGAGCGCGGCCCTGAATGCGATCGACGCCGCCATAGACCAATCGTGTCCGAGCGCCGAGCGCTTGCGCGATCGCGCCGATATCGGGATCACGGTGGCCGGTGCCGGTGAAATGCAGATCGAGCAGCAGCGGATCGGCTGGATCGCGCGGCACCGGCACCAGCTGCGCCAGAATTTCCGGCGGAAGCGATCGGTGCACGGTGCCCAGTAGGGTCTGCGTGACTTCCTGCTTGGGATCGCCAAACACTTTCCACACCTCGCCGTGTTCGACGACCCTGCCGCGTTCGAGAACCACCACGCGGTCGCAGATCTCGCGGATCACCGCCATCTCGTGGGTGATCAGCACGATCGTCAGGTCGAAACGGCGATTGATGTCCTGCAGTAGTGCCAGGATCGCCTGGGTGCTCTCGGTATCGAGCGCGGAGGTCGCCTCGTCGCACAGCAGCACCTCGGGCCGGTGCACCAGAGCACGTGCAATGCCGACGCGCTGCTTCTGTCCGCCCGACAGCCGCGCCGGATAGACATCGCGCTTCTCGGACAGTCCCACCATGTCGAGCAGTTCGTCGACGCGGCGTTCGATCTCGCGTTTGCCGACCCCTGCGACCTTCAGAGGCAGCGCAACGTTCTGCCAAACCGTCTTCGCCGACAGCAGGTTGAAGTGCTGGAAGATCATCCCAACGCGGCGGCGCAGCCCGATCAACGTCGCGTGGTCGAAGGTGGCGATGTCTTCGTCGTCGACCAGGACGCGGCCGGCGGTCGGACGTTCGAGCCGGTTGAGCGTGCGGATCAGCGTCGACTTGCCGGCGCCGCTGCGGCCGATGATGCCGAAGACTTCGCCGCGCTTGACGGCGAGGTCGACCTCGATCAACGCCGGTGTCGTCGAGCCTGGATATTGCTTCGACAGACGCTCGACGATGATGTGCGGGCTATCCGCGCCAGTCTGGACACGGCTCCGAGGGGCGATGCCGACGCCGGGGCCGGCGCCAGCGTCGGTGAGGGCGTCCATCACTCACGTTCCCAAAGCCGGACGTAGAGGTCGCCATACTGCTTGTCGAGCACTGCGCGCACTTCAGGAGCGGTCTGGTAGATTTTGATGAACTGCGCGATCCGCGGATCGTCCTTGTTCTTCGGCTGCGCCACGAAGACGATGCCGTACCGCGGATTGATCGGCTCCCAAAACAGCGCGGCGTGCGGATCGATCACGCCGGACGCCTTCAGGAAGTGGGTGTAGCCGTGCGCCAGGTCGACCTCGTTGAGCGACTGCGGCAGCTGGTGGAAGTCGATCTCCAGGAATTTCAGCTTCTTCGGATTGTCGATCACCGCGTCGACATTGACCTGAGGGCCATGGTCCGGCTTCAGCTTGATCAGTCCGGCCGCCTCCAGCAATTCGAGGCCGCGGCCGAAATTGAACGGATCGCCGGCGAGCGCGACACGGGCGCCGACCGGCAGCTCGTCCAGGCTCTTGTACTTCTTGGAGAACAGCCCGGTCTTGTTGGCGATGCCGATCCCGACCGGCTCGATGTCGAAGCCGCGTGCGGCCTTGACGACATCCAAGAACGGTTTGTGCTGGAAATAGTTGAGGTCGATTTCGCCGTTCGCCAGAGAGGTGTTCGGCGTCACCGGATCGGTGAACTCGATCAGCTTGACGTCCAGACCTTGCGCCTTGGCGACCGCCACGGCGGCTTCGATCGGCGGGGCGAAGCCGGCATTGGTGCCGACCCGCAGCGGTCCCTTGGCGGCGTCGGCGATGGCGATCGATGACAGCGCGCTCAACGCCGCGATCAGGCCGAGCGTGCGCGCGGCGGTCTTCAGAACAGTCATGTTGTGGTCCCAGGAGAGGAGGTGAAGGCAGCGCGTGGCGAGATGTCATCGCGCCCGCAGCATTGCCGCTGACGACAAGCCTAGCGTGGTGGGTTGCGGTGCAACAAGGCGAAGCAGGTTCTTATTTATCGGTGCAGCAGAGAACAGCGAGGCTGCGTTGTGCTGCGGATGCGAAACAGGACAACTACGTCGCGTGACCTTGCTTGGACTGAATCACATGGCTGAGGGTGACCTGTTACCTCGGTGTTCGCAGAGCCCACGTGTGCGGCCGATGCGAGAGTCGATCGTGACGAGAACGGCAGGCGAGCGGAGGCGGAGTTATCATCTTCATTCGATCGCGATCGCAGTTCAAAGTTGCCGCGATCGCCGCGGCTTGGAAGATGATCTTCTAAAGATCGCCGCGCGTATTGACCCTCGTTGATGGGCGGCGCCAGTGTGGGGCCTGACGCGCTGTTTGCATGACTGTGAGCGGCGCACGCGTATTGAGAGCCTCACCTGTGTCTCATTCTCTTTCTTCACCGCGACCGAACCTCGTTCGTGCCGCGGCCGTATCGCTGTTGCTCGGTTCGTGCCAATGAGCAATGAGTTCGACTACGTCATCGTCGGCGGCGGCAGCGCAGGCTGCGTGCTCGCCAACCGGCTGAGTGCCGATGGCCGCAATCGCGTCGTGCTGCTGGAAGCCGGCGGGCAGGGACGGCACCCGTCATTTCATCTGCCGGTCGGGTACGTTTGGAATCGCGCGCATCCACGCGGCAATTGGCTGTACCGGATCGAGCCGGAGGCTTCGAGCGGCAACCGGCCGATGCTGTGGCCGCGCGGCAAGGTGCTCGGCGGCAGTTCGGCGATCAACGGGCTGCTCTACATCCGCGGTCAGGCGCGCGACTATGACGAGTGGCGCGACCTCGGCAATTCCGGCTGGGGCTGGGATGATGTGTTGCCGTACTTCCGCAAGGCCGAGGATCAGGTGCGCGGCGCCGACGAATTTCACGGCGTCGGCGGGCCGCTCAGCGTGTCCGATCCGACCATCCGGCATCCGTTGTCGGATGCTTATGTCACCGCAGCCGAGCAGGCGGGCCTCGCCGCGCGGGACGATTTCAATCGCGACGTTCAGGCGGGCGCGGGTTACTTCCAGCTCACGGTGCGCAATGGGCTACGTGCCAGCACCGCGAATGCCTATCTGAAGCCGGCGCGTTCGCGTGGCAATCTTGAGGTGGTCACCGGCGCCCACGCCACCAGCCTGATCTTCAAGGGCCGCCGCGCGACCGGCGTTGCCGTGGTGCGTGACGGCCGGGTCGAGACCTATACGGCGCGCCGCGAGGTGATCGTCGCGGCCGGTGCTGTCGCCAGCCCGGCGTTGCTGCAGCATTCGGGACTCGGCGATGCCGATCATCTGCGCGGGCTGGGGATCGAGGTCGTCGGCCATCTGCCTGGGGTCGGGCGCAATCTGCAGGACCATTACATGGTCAGCCTGATCTACGACGTCAGGCGGCTCGGCAGTTTCAATGAGACGGCGCGCGGCTGGCGGCTGGTGCGCGAAGTGTTGCGCTACGCGGCGTCGCGTCGGGGACTGCTGACGCTGAGCGCGTCGCAGATCAACGTGTTCTTGCCGACCACGACTGATCCGGACCATCCCGACATCCAATTCCACGTGATGCCGGCAACGTTCAATTTCGAAACCGGAGAGGTGGAGCGAGAGCCGGGCCTGACCTGCGGCGTGTGCCAGCTTCGCCCGCGCAGCCGCGGCACCATTCAGATCAGCCAGCGCGACCCGCTGGCGGCGCCCGCCATTCGGCCGCGCTATCTGACCGACGACCACGACAAGCGCGTGCTGCTGGAAGGGCTGCGGTTCGCCCGCAAAATCGCGGCGCAGCCAGCGCTCGCCGATGTCGTCCGCGAGCGTCTGCCAGGCGTCAGTGGCGGTAGCGACGCCGAACTGCTGGAGTTCGCGCGGCAGACCGGCAAGACGCTGTATCACCCGGTCGGCACCTGCAAGATGGGCACCGACGGCTCTGCCGTCGTCGACAGCGGGTTGCGGGTGCGCGGCGTGTCCGGCCTGCGCGTGGTCGATGCCTCGGTGATGCCGACTCTGGTCTCCGGCAACACCAATGCGCCGACGATCATGATCGCCGAACGCGCCTCCGATCTCATCCTCGCCGACGCTCGTACTCCGGAACTGCAAGCATGACCGATCCCAACAATCCGCTCGCCATCGACAGCCGCGATCCGGCCGAATATCAGGTCGTGCTCGGCCGTCACCGCTTCGAGAAGCTGAAGCAGCAGATCCGGCACGTTTGGAGCAATGTCGATTATTTCCGGCCGAAGCTGATCGCGGCGGGCGTGTCGTCGCCGGATGACATCCGCTCGCTCGACGATTTCCGCCGCCTGCCGGCAATGCTCGACAAGGTCAGCCACCGCCAGTCGCAGGAGGAGTCGCTGGCACGCTACGGCCATCCGTTCGGCCTGCATCTGACGGTGCCGCTCGACCAGGCGGTGCATCTGGCCGCAACTTCGGGCACGACCGGCCAGCCGACGTTCTATGTGTTCAGCCCACGCGATCTTGACATCTCGCATCGCGTGCTCGGCCGGCTGTTCGCGCAAGCCGGCATCCGTCCAGGCGACACCACCTTCCATGCCTTCGGCCTGTCGCTGTGGCTCGCCGGCGTCACCTATGTGCAGGCGCTGGAGGCCTACGGTGCGCGTCCGGTGGCGCTCGGCGCCGAGGCCGGTGTGCCGAAGATTCTGCGCTACATCGAGTTCACCCGGCCGACCGCGCTGTTTGCGACGCCGTCGATGGTCAATCAGCTGATCGAGCGCGCGCCGAAGGAAATTGGCAAGCCGGTCGCGGCGCTTGGGATCAAGCGTGTGCTGTGCGCCGGCGAGCCCGGGGCAGGGCTTCCGGCGTTCCGCCAGCGGGTGCGCGAGGAGTTCGGCGCCGAGGTGTTCGATTTCATGGGCGGCGCCTGGCACAACGCTGCGCTGTCCTGTGCAAGCCCTGACTATCACGGCATGCACTATCTCAGCGACGACACCTGCTTCCGCTATGATTTGATCGATCCGGCCACCAAGCAGCCGATCCCGCTGACCGACGGCGCGGTCGGCGAGGCGATCCATACCGGGCTCGACTATCAGGCCGCGCCGGCGTTTCGCTACGCCACCGGCGACATCCTCAAGATCCATGTCGGCACCTGCCCCGGTTGCGGGGCGTTCGGCACGCGGATGGAGGTGGTCGGTCGTGTCGACGACATGCTGGCGATCAAGGGCGTCAAAGTGTACCCGGCGGCGATCCAGAACGTCGTGCTGCAGTTCCAGCCGCGGGTCTCGGGCGAGCTGCGCATCCGGCTCGATCGGCCGCCGCCGAAGGTCGAGCCGCCGCTTCGGCTCGCGATCGAGGCTGCGCCAGATCTACCGGAGGCGGCGTGGGCCGATCTCGCCGGCGACATCGAGCACCGCGTTCGCGAACTGCTGACGTTCCGCCCCGTGGTCGACATCCTGCCGCACGGCAGCCTGCCGCGCTCGGGCCAGAAGACCAAGCTGATCGAGATCGCCAGCCAGGCGGCGAACTGAGCAAGACAAGAGGAAATGCCGATGTCGAGCGTACTGTACGAGTCCCGCAATGGGATCGCCGAGATCACCATCAACCGGCCGGACAAGCGCAACGTCATCGACCACTCGGTGGTGGAGGGCCTGAATGTCGCGTGGAAGCGGTTCAATGCTGGCAGCGACCACGTCGCGATCCTGACGGCGAGCGGCGACCGAGCCTTCAGCGCCGGAGCCAATCTGAAAGACATCCCGCATGATTTCTGGCGGGCGGTGCCGGGCGTCGGCGTTCCGGTCGACAAACCGATCATCGCGGCGATCGGCGGCCTTGTGGTCGGCGGCGGTCTCGTGCTGGTGCAGTTTGCCGATCTGGCGATCGCCGCCGACAACACCGTGCTGTCCTATCCGGAAGCCAAGGTCGGCTATAGCGGCGGCCTGATCAGTTCGCTGGCGGCGCGAATCCCGCACAAGATCGCGATGGAGCTGCTGCTGGTCGGCGGTACGATCGACGCGCATCGGGCCTACGAGATCGGGCTGGTCAATCGCGTGGTGCCGAATGGCGAGCAGCTCGCCGTCGCGCGGCAGTTCGCGGCCGAGATTGCAGCCAATGCGCCGTTGGTGGTGAAGCTGCTCAAGGGGTTTGTCGGCGCCACCCTGCCGAAGGGACCGTCCGAGGCTGCCGCGATTACCCGCGCCACCGTCGAGGCGGTCAACACCGCGGACGACTACCGCGAAGGCATCGCCGCGTTCTTCGAAAAGCGGACGCCGGCGTTCAAGGGCGTGTAGTTCGCGTCCACTCGATCCGGCATGCCGTGACAACACCCCGCGCGACTCTGTTCATCAAACCGGGTGTTCGGCCAGAGATGATCCTGCTGTGCAGGCGGCGTCATTGAGAACATCATTCTCCGTGAGGGTCGCTTCGCTGTCCCTGCCTGCACGACGCCCGTGATGTTCTCTGTTAGGCGGGTCATTTGAAATCGTGTTTCATTGACCGGATACCGGCGCACCTCGATCATGTGAGCTCTGAATCTCATCAGCGAGAGCGGCCGAAATGGGCCGAACCAGCTTGCTGATAGTTGCCGCAGAGGATGCGGCCCGAGCCCTGAAAGCGAAGAGGACATTCATGAGCAACCAAGAAAAAGGCCGGTGGATCAGCCGGCGTTCCGTGCTGCTGGGCGCGGCGTCGGGCGTTATCGCGGCGCCGGCGGGCGCCTTCGGCCTTCAGGCATTTCCCGCCCGTCCGATCGGCTACGATCTGTCGGATGCGCCGATCTGCAGGACCTCCGGTGAAGCAACGCCGCTGACCGGCGCGCCGCGCAAGGTGAAGCTGTCGTGGAACGCCACTTCGGTGTGCTCGGTGCAGGTGCCGGTCGCGGTCGACTACGACTTCTTCAAGAAGCAAAATCTCGACGTCGAACTGGTGAATTTCTCCGGCTCGACCGATCAGTTGCTCGAAGCGATCGCCACCGGCAAGAGCGACGCCGGCGTCGGCATGGCGCTGCGCTGGCTGAAGCCGCTGGAGCAGGGGTTCGACGTGAAGATCGTTGCCGGCACCCATGGCGGCTGCCTGCGTGCGATCGCGCCGACCAAGTCGGAGATCAGCAAGGTCACCGACCTCAAGGGCAAGGTCGTGGCGATCGACGATCAGGCCGGCCCGGGCAAGAACTTCTTCTCGATCCAGCTCGCCAAGGCGGGCATCGATCCGACCAAGGATCTCGAGTGGAAGCAGTATCCGGCCAACCTGGTTCGGCTCGCGGTGGAGAAGGGCGAGGCACAGGCGGCCCTGGCATCCGACCCGCTGGCGCACGCGTTCCTCAAGGACGGCGAGTTCAAGGAGATCGGCTCCAATCTCGACGGCATCTATCGCAATGTGAGCTGCTGCATTGTCGGCGTCCGCGGCAGCTTGATCCGCGAAGAGCCGCAGGTGGCGCGCGCGCTGACCCAGGCGCTGCTCGACGCGGCCGAGTTCTCGTCCAAGAATCCGGAGAAGGCGGCAAAGTCGTTCCTGCCTTACGCGCCGAAGATCGTCACCGAAGAGGATATCCAGGCGCTGATCAAGTATCACACGCATGATCACCACCCGATCGGCGCTCAGCTCAAGAACGAGCTGAAGCTCTACGCCGACGACCTCAAGGCCGTCTCGGTGATCAAGCCCTCGACCGACACCAGCAAATTTGCGGAAAAGATCTATGCCGACGTATTCCGCGTCTGAGACGCTCGATATCGACGTCGGGACGCGACTTGCGTCCCGCACGCCGTCGCTGCTTCGTGCGCTGCGCGGGCATTTCGTCGGCTTCGCCGCCAGCCTCGGCTGGATCGCGTTCGGTCTGTCCTGCCTGTGGCGGGAAGACATCGGCGATTGGACGCGCACCAAGGAGGTGGCGATCGCCGCCTTCGTGTTCGGCGGCGTGATCGCGATCGCGGCAGTGGCCGGGTTCTGGTCGCAGCGGGTCGGCGAGTCCTTGCAGCGGCGATCGCCGTGGCTGCTGCTGCTCGGTGTAGTGCTCGCGCTGTGGGAGGTTCTGACCGCCAAGCTCGGCGTGCTGCCGCTGCCGTTCTTCCCGCCGCCGCAGGCGATCGTCGAGGTCTATACCGACGACTTCGTCAAGCTGTTCGACAGCGTGTTCGCATCGATCAAGTTGCAGCTCGGCGGCTATCTGATCGGCGCGGCGGTCGGCTTCGTCACCGGCGTGTCGATCGGCTGGTCGCGTGCGGTCGGCTATTGGGTGCATCCGGTGCTGCGCTTCATCGGCCCGCTGCCGGCGACCGCGTGGCTGCCGATCGCGTTCTTCGCCTTCCCGTCGAGCTGGAGTGCTTCGACCTTTCTGATCGCGCTCGCCACCGGTTTCCCGGTGACGGTGCTGACCTGGTCGGGCGTCGCCAGCGTGTCGAACGCCTACTACGACGTCGCGCGCACGCTCGGCGCCAAGCCGTCGTTCCTGGTGTTCAAGGTCGCGATCCCGGCGGCGCTGCCGCACGTCTTCGTCGGCCTGTTCATGGGCCTCGGCGCCTCGTTCGCGGTGCTGGTGGTGGCGGAGATGATGGGCGTGAAGTCCGGCCTCGGCTGGTATCTGCAATGGGCGCAGGGTTGGGCGGCGTACGCCAACATGTATGCGGCGCTGCTGGTGATGTCGCTGCTCTGCTCCGGCGCCATCACGGCGTTGTTCAAGGTCCGTGACCGCTTGCTGGTCTGGCAGAAGGGTGTGGTGAAATGGTGAGCGCCGTCGCATTGAAGCAGCCGCCGCAGGCCGCCGGCGCCGCGCTCGACGTCGTCGACGTCAGCCATCACTTCGACATCGACGGCAACGAACTGCCGGTGCTCGATCACGTCACGCTGAGCGCCAAGCCCGGCGAGTTCGTCGCGCTGCTCGGGCCGTCGGGCTGCGGCAAGTCCACGCTGCTGCGGCTGGTGGCGGGGCTCGAGCCGCCGCGCGCCGGAAGGCTGCTCGAAGATGGCCGCGTCATCACCGGGCCGCATCCGTCGCGGGTGGTGGTGTTCCAGGATCCGACGCTATTTCCGTGGCGGACGGTGTGGAAGAACGTGGCGCTCGGGCTGGAGGCGCAGGGCATCCTCAAGAGCGAGCGTCACCGCGTCGATGCGGCGCTGGCGCTGGTCGGGCTCAGCGGCTTTGCCAACGCCTATCCGCACCAGCTTTCCGGCGGCATGGCGCAGCGTGTGTCGCTGGCCCGGGCGCTGGTCAACGATCCGGACATTCTGGTGCTCGACGAGCCGCTCGGCAAACTCGACTCGCTGACCCGGCTCAGCATGCAGACCGAAATCGTGTCGCTGTGGCAGCGGCAGGGCTTCACGACGCTGCTGGTGACCCACGACGTTGAAGAGGCGCTGTTCCTGGCGCAACGCGTGGTGGTGTTCAGCGAGCGTCCCGCCAAGCTGAAGGCCGACATCGCCGTCGAGGCACCGTATCCGCGCCACCGCGGCGATCCATATCTGGCCGACCTGCGCCGCCAGATCCTCGGTCTGCTCGGGCTCGACGCCACCTGGTGATCGGCGCTACGCGACGAATAGCCAACGGCGCGCCGTAACCAGCGCGCCGCACTCTCTCTCCCTCCTGACGCCGTTCCGGTTCTGCCGGAGCGGCGTCTTTTTTACGGAGCTGCGTCCGGACGACGGCGGCGGTCGTCACCGCGAACGCGTTGCAGGCTCAGAGCACTCGCGACAGCAGCACGTACAGCGTCGCCGACAGCAGGATGGCGGCCGGCAGCGTCAGCACCCAGGCCATCAGCAGGTTGCGGATCGTGGCCATCTGCAGGCCCGAGCCGTTGGCCGCCATCGTGCCGGCGACACCCGACGACAGCACGTGGGTGGTCGAAACCGGCAGGCCGAACATGTCGGCCGCGCCGATGGTCGAGGCAGCCACCAGCTCGGCGGAGGCACCTTGCGCGTAGGTCAGATGTGACTTGCCGATCTTCTCGCCGACGGTGATGACGATGCGCTTCCAGCCGATCATCGTGCCAAGGCCGAGCGCGATCGCAACCGCGACCTTGACCCAGTTCGGAATGAACTTGGTCGCGCTATCGAGCGAGCCTTTGTAGGCGTTGAGCTTGGCAACATCGTCCTTGCTGAGGTCGCTTTCCTTATCCTTCATCAGGAAGCGGATCGCCTCGGACGCCAGATACATGTCGTTGCGGGTGTTGCCGACGGACTCGGCCGGCGCTTTGCTCAGCGAGCCGTAGCGCTGCACCTGCTCGCCGATATCCTTCACCAGCACCGCCAGCGACGGGTAGGTGCCTTCGCTAATCTTGTGCTGCGATACGTATAGTGTCACCGCGGGGCGGGGATCGCCGATGATGCTGTAGCCCGCGCCTTTCGCCGCAATCACGGCCGAGGCGGCCGCCGAAGTCTGCTCGAAATGCGCGACCTGGGAATCCGGCAGCGCACGGTTGAGCGCGTAGGCCGTCGGCACCGTGCCGATCAGGATCAGCATGATCAGGCCCATGCCTTTCTGACCGTCGTTGGAGCCGTGGGCGAAGCTGACGCCAGTACAGGTGAGGATCAGCAGGCCGCGGATCCACCACGGCGGCGGTGCGTTGCCTTCCGGCGCGGAGTACAGCTTCGGATTGCGCACCACCAGTTTGAACAGCAACAGCAGGATCGCGGCGCAAACGAAGCCGACCAGCGGCGACAGCAGCAGCGCGTAGCCGATTTCGGTCGCCTTGCCCCAGTCCACACCCGAAGTGCCGTCGCGGCCGCGCATCAGCGCGTTAGCCACACCGACGCCGATGATCGAACCGATCAAGGTGTGCGAGCTCGAGGCGGGGAGGCCGAAGTACCAGGTGCCGAGATTCCACAGGATCGCGGCGATCAGCAGCGCGAACACCATGGCGAAGCCGGCGCTCGATCCGACCTGAAGGATCAACTCCACCGGCAGTAGCGAAACGATGCCGAACGCCACCGCGCCGGTGGAGGTCAGCACACCGAGGAAGTTGAACACGCCCGACCACACGACCGCAACTTCGGCGGGCAGCGAGTGGGTGTAGATCACGGTCGCGACCGCGTTGGCAGTGTCGTGGAACCCGTTGACGAACTCGAAGCCCAGCGCGATCAGCAGCGCCACCAGCAGCAGCAGATAAGGCAGATACGTCGTGACGCGGACGCCGGTAGCCTCCACGTCGACATAGATGCTGTAGGCCACGAACAGAATGCCGACACCGAGGATCCCGAAGAACAGGATCATCGTCAGCGGATTGAAGCCTTTGTCCAGGTTCGGCCGACCGGCCGGCTGAAGTGGCCCGTTGTCGTCGATTGCTTGATTGATGGTGAAATCGGTCACGCTACGCCCCATTTTATTTAATGGCGCGATACTCTCCCCGTGATCTGACACTCCGATGACACTTGTCGGTCAGCCGGATGTCGATGGGGGCACGAAGCGACAGCGACGAACGGTGCGCGTGGGTGGGTCAGAAGCAAGTTGCAAGTGATGACGACCGCGCTGCTGGATTGAATGACGGGCAAGCTGAAGCTGCCACCCTTGCCGAAGTGTTGGCGGTGGATCCTCTGATCCTGTTCCGGTCCTCTGGCAATGGTCCATCTGCTGGTGGGTGGCACGGTCCGGCTGTGGTCGAGAGAGCGCGCCATCATCGCAGCGACACCGTGCGCGGCTGGGGCTGCTTCATCATTGGAGCGCAGGATATGAGCCTGCGAGAGCGGCTCGCGGCCATTCGCTACTTCGCTGACGATCCGCATTTCGGCGTTCGCGAATGTGCATGGTTGGCGGTGCGTCGGCAGCGTGCTGCTCGATCCGCTTCGAGCAGACCCGTTGGTCTATGTGCAGGATTCAGTCGGCAACAGGCTCAACGATGCCGCCGAGACGAGGCCCGGCTGGGTGCACCACGTTGTCGATGAATGGCTCGCGAATTGTCAGGCGAGCGCGCAGAGGATCGCGAGCGGGCGCTGCGTTCGGCTGACCAGTCTTGATGTGCGGAAGGAGCAGCGACACCGCACAGTGCGCAGCAACGCTTGTTCGCCGTCTGGCGTGCGCCTGACCGCGAATCCCTCGATGCCCTGATGGCCAGCATCTCAGCGTCCGGATGGCACAGCTATTTCGAGACCGTGAATGCCGTTGTGGCAGTCTTGAATCTCACCGCGCATCTCGGGCAGCTCGACGCCTGAGGCGAAACTTGAGGCAGAGGATTGCGGGACGGTTTGATCGAAAAGGCCTGCGCGATCGCCACGAAGGCAATCGGCGATTTTGATTCTATTGAGGTGCCACTGGGCAGGCGTCGCAAAACTGGCGGACCGAAGCCGATGAAGCAGAGAACTACACCGACGCTATAGCCCTCTTAATCTTGGCAAGAGCGAAGGCCCTAAACGGGCCAGGATCAGTGGGGCAGCTCTCTTACCGCATTCAACAGGAACTCGTCGCGATAGTGGCCCGCGACGAAGGACAGACCAACCGGACAACCTTCGACGGTCATCAACGGAGCAGAGACTTCCGGTAAGTGCGCCACGCCGGAAAATGCGGTGACGGTCATTGTCGGATCATAGAAATCCATAACCGCTTCCAGCGTGTTCAGGGACCCTTTCTTCGGGGCGATCTTCGGTGTCGTGGGAAAGCAGATGATCGTGTCGGGCGCGAAGAAGGCGCTGATCTGATTGAACAGACGTTGACACCGAGCGATGTTGTCCAGCGCCGCGATACGGTCGAACTTTTGGACGTTTCCGTAAGCCATGGCGAAAGTGAAGCTGAGTTCAGGCCGGAGTGCTTCGATCCAGTTCCCCACAGTCGACTGAAACTCGGCTGTTTGCAGATCGCGCAACGCGTTCAGGTTGCACGCCTGCAGCGCGCAGGGCTCTCCAACGATCTCGGAAAATCTGATCGGCACGAAGTCAATGCCGGTGTCGGACACCAGGCGCTCAAGGGCGCCGCGGAACTGTTCCTGAACGGCGGCGTCGGCAAGCTCTAGTGCGTCCTGCAGAACGAAGATGCGCTTCGGCGAAGCCAAGGAGGATGTCCGTCCATTGAGCAAGACGCGCATCGCGGTATCAAGCACATCGCAGCGATCCGCCAACACACCTACGGTACTGACGCTGGGCTGAAACGGCAGGACTCCTGCCTCGGAAATCCGGTGAAGAGAGGGACGCATCCCCCAAAGGCCGCATAAGCTTGCCGGAACACGGATGGAGCCGCCCGCGTCCGTGCAGAGCGAGAAATCGGCAAGGCCATTGCTGACCGAGGCCGCAGAACCGCTGGAGGAGCCACCGGGAACACGATCCGGTGCTTTGCCGTTGCGCGGTGTGCCAAAATGGAAGCTCTCCCCGTCGAGGCTGTACGTAAACTCATCGGCGACAACCTTGCCGACGCAGCGCGCACCGGCACCCAGCAATTGATCGACACAAAGGGCGTTGTGAGCTGGTGCCGGATGTGCGTCTCGCCACGCTGGGCTGCCATAGGATGTCTTGTGCCCTGCGATGTCGATGTTGTCTTTCACCGTGAAGCGCAGCCCATCCAGCGGACCTTCGCGCAGTGGGGCGAGATCCAACTGTTCGACCAGTCCTAAGGACGCGTCAGCTGCGAGCTTAGGCATGTCGTCTTGCCCTGATGCGAAAGGTGGGTTGTGTATCCACTTCCGCACAACCCAATTGAACAGCGCACCGTCGCGTCCAAGCCGCGGCCTATCTGCCTGCTGGGTGGATATGCGGTGATCGGCGGCAGTATCGCGCCAGAGAGGGGAATCGGCGGGAATGGCGGAGACGGAGGGATTCGAACCCTCGATAGGGCTTTACAACCCTATAACGGTTTAGCAAACCGCCGCCTTCAGCCACTCGGCCACGTCTCCGGTGCGCTCGATATGCCCGACACGGTCGCGGCTCGCAAGCGGGATTGCGAAGATTGCACCGCGACCTTTGGGCCTGTGCACGAGAATGTCGGCGCGACGCGGGGCAGGGCGCTTGCATTTTGCCGGTTTGCAGCTCCGGCGGTGTCGCGGAGACGTTCGGATTCGTCCCAGCAGAGGAATCGATTCTCAGGACTCCGCCCTTGCAGACCGCGTATTTGCCGCTTGGCGGGCGGCTCATCCACCGCGGCCCGACTGTTGCAGTGCGGCATTGTCCGCCGAACTCCATTTGGAAAGTGTAATTAAAACAGATGGTTGTGTCAGCCGTCGGAAACGGGTGAGTGCTATTTGTGCAACACCCCTCCCGAAAACGGGGCCAGAGCATGGCTCCCTTGTTGCTTGTGCATCACTGTTAGGTAATTGTCGTGGTGCGACGGAGGGGGGCATCCCGAGGTCGCCCCGTAATAGGTGGTTCGCTTAAGTCCCTCGCGTTCAGCGGGTGTGTCCAAAGGCGCGAAGCGGCTAGGCGGGTTTCTGGGATTAAGGGACCACAGCGGGTGCTTGCACTTTGCGGATCGGAACCTTCCCGACAGAGCAACTTGGAGGTTTACATGAACATCGTTAAGGGCCTGTTCCTCGGCTCAGCGGCGGCGCTTCTCGCCGTCGGCGGCGCGCAGGCGGCCGATCTCCCGTTGAAGGCCAAGGCGGTCGAATACGTGAAGGTCTGCTCGATCTACGGCGCGGGCTTCTACTACATCCCGGGTACCGATACCTGCATCAAGCTCGGCGGCTACCTGCGCGCCGACCTGACGCTCGCCGGCAGCGGCGCGTACAACTCGCCCGCCTGGGCTGGTGCCGCTGGCCAGAAGAACCGCCTCGCGAACGACTACGTCTTCCGGTCTCGTCAGGACATCAACATCGATACCCGCACCGCGACCGAATACGGCGTGGTTCGTACCTACTTCGATGCGGTGTTCCAGTGGACCACTGGCTCCGACACCGTCGCCAACGGCTCGCTCGGCGTGTACTACGCCTTCGTGCAGTTCGCCGGCTTCACCTTCGGTAAGGCGGTGTCGCAGTTCGACACTCCCTGGACCGGCTATCCGGGCAACAACACTTCGTTCCTGATCGGCGGCTACGACGACGTCACCGGCATCAACCAGGTGTCGTACACCGCGGAATTCGGCAACGGCGTGTCTGCCTCGATCTCGCTCGAAGATCAGTCGCAGTACCTGCAGTCGGCGCTGTACAACACCTCCGTTACTCCGAACTTCCTGGCCTACGGCGCCAACTCCTACGCCGGCACCTCGATCCCCGACATCGTCGGCAAGATCCGTGTCGACCAGGCTTGGGGTCTGTTCCAGGTTTCGGCTGCGGCGCACCAGGTCCGCGCCAGCTACTACAACACCGCGCTTGAGACCTCCGGTCATCCGAGCGACACCTGGGGCTATGCTGTTCAGGGCGCTCTGTCGCTCAAGAACCTGCCGACCGGCCCCGGCGACAGCATCAACATCACGGCGACCTACTCGAACGGCGCGACCCGTTACGTGCTGGGCGGCGTGAGCCCGAACTCGTTCGCGATCTACGGCAACAACTCGGTCCCGGGTACCTACCAGAGCGTCGCGTTCGGCGTTGCGGCTGACGGCGTGTTCGCCGGCCTCAACAACCTGACCGGCACCGGCATCGAGAAGACCAATGCCTGGGGCGTCCGTGGTGCGTTCAACCACAACTGGAACCCCTACTGGTCGAGCTCGCTGTTCGGTTCGTACACCAAGATCGACTACAATGGCACCGCGACTGCTCTGATCTGCGGCGCTCTCGGCGTTGCGAACACCGCCGGCTTCAACTGCAATCCGGACTTCGCGATTGCTCAGGTCGGCACCGTCACCCGCTGGACCCCGGTCAAGAACCTGACGTTCTCGGGCGAAGTGCTCTACACCTACCTCGACCAGGCCTCCTCGGGCGTGCTGCCGCTGACCGCTTCGGCGACCAAGCCGCAGGCGAACTATGAGTTCAAGGACCAGGGCGTCTGGAGCGGCAACCTCCGCGTTCAGCGCAACTTCTGATCCCCGCTTCTCGAAGCGAGATCTGACGAACCCCGGCGGGCAACCGCCGGGGTTTTTCGTTGTCTCCCAAATTCGTTGTCTCTCGTCGCGGGCAGATTGCGTGAATTGAGTCGCTGCCGCGGCGATTGGCGGGACACCGGGTATGCGTGCACCGGCGTCTCTCTCAAGGGAAGGCGGCGAGGTAATGCCGTCGGTACGACGGAGTTCGCGACAGAGCGATCACCGGGAGCAAACTCGAAACTCTGTGATGCGTTGGGGCCGCTGAGCAGGAAGCGCTGGAAGAAATGCCGACCGGCAACACGCCAGCGCCGCTATTCGGTCCCGACGCCGGCGCCGCGGCGGAGGTCGGCTTCGATCTGCAGACGGTGACCGCCGCCGAAACGGGCGCGATAGACCTGCAAGTTCTCCATGATCCGCTGCACGTAGTTGCGCGTCTCCGCGAACGGAATCAGCTCGACCCAATCCACCGCGTCGACCTTCGGATCGCGCGGATCGCCATAGCGCTCGACCCATTTGCGGACGCTGCCGCGGCCGGCGTTGTAGCCGGCGAAGGTCATGATGTAGGAGCCGCGATAGTCTTCGATCAGGCCGCCGAGTTCGGCGGCGCCGAGCGCTGCGTTGTAAACCGAATCGGTTTTGAGGCGCTGTAGATCGAAGGTGCAGCCGTGGCGGCGGCAAACGTACTTGCCGGCGTCGGGCGTCACCTGCATCAGGCCGTAGGCATTGGCGGGCGAGACGACGGCCGGGTTGAAGGCGCTCTCCTGACGGGCGATCGCATAGACGATGGCGCGTTCGACGTCGGGGCCTACCGAGCGGAACTGCGGAATGCCGTTGACCGGGTAGGCGTAGTGATCGAACGGCAGGCCGCGATTGAGTGCGGCTTTGCCGACCAGCAGCATCGCGCGCGCATCGTTGCGCCGTTCTGCGACTTCGCTCAGCCCGATCAGTGCGTCGACATCGCCGTTCTCGCCGACATCGGCGAAGATCGGAATCGCCATCTCGCCTTCATCGATCGCATAGAGCAGGCTCACCGCGCGGACGATCTCGAGCCGGTCGGCGTTGCGGCCACCGGATGGTGGACCGTTGAGATCGAGCTGCGCCAGACCGAGCTTCGCGCGCGACAGTTGACCGTAATAGCTGGTGGAATGCGCCGCCGATGCCGAGTAAGCGGCGCGCGCCTCCTGGATGCGCTCGGCAGCTTCCGCGGCGCGGCCCTGCCAATAGCCGGCGCGTGCGAGGGCTGTGGGGTTGGTGGTGTCGCGGCCAAGGCGTGCGAAGTGCTGCGCGGCGGTGGCGGGATCATTCAGGAACCGCAGCGCGATCCAGCCCGCAGTGAACTCATGCTCGGTCTTGTAGATCGCCTTGGTCGGCGTCGCCGCATCGCGCGCCACCAGATAGGCGAGGCGATAATCGCCGATGTCGATCAGCTTGCGCGCGACCAACCGGCGCTCGATCCACCATTCGTCGAGATTGTGCAGCCGGGCCGGATCGCGTGGCACCGTCAGCATCAGTCGTCCGGCCTCCGCGATCATGTCGTCGCGGCGCAGCACCTGGATCTTGCTGAACAGAAAGCCTGGGTCGTGGTGTAGTTCGGACGGGACGGCGGCGAGCAGCGCCTTGCCGTTCGACGCTTTCTTGTCGACCGCGATCCGCGCTCGCGCGAGCGCCAACTGAGCGGAGCCGAGGCGCTTGGCAGCGCGCAGCGCCGGGCCGAGATCGTCGCCGTACAGGAACGAATCCATCCGCGCTTTGTGGTCGCTCGGCGTGATCAGCGGTCCGAACAACTCCATCGCGGTGGTTTCGGTCGCCTCCGACATGGTGTCGTTGCGCCAGGCGTCGCGCACCAATTGCTCGGCGGTGCGGCGGTCACCGCGCGCCAGCACGGCACGCGCCAGCGCCAGTTTGCCCTTGCCGGTCGAAGGGCGCTCGTCTTCGAAGTAAGCGAGCACGGCGGAATCATCGCGCCGATCGTCCCACAGCGCGGCCTCGGCGCGGCGGCGCAGGAAGCTCTGCGACGGCCAGCTCGGATTGGCGCGCACGAACGCCGCATAGCGTTCGACGCTGGCGCCGTTGTCTTCGCTGCGCAGGATCACCCATTCGGCAAGCTTGCGCGCGACGGGATCGGAGATGGTGTTGGCGACCTCGGTGGCTTCGCCAGCCCTTTTCTTGCGGGCGAGTTCGATGACGTTTTCGAGCGCGCCGGCATCGGCGGAGGAGGTCGATGCGGTCGCAGCGATCGCAGAGCGCGTCGCCGGCTTGTGCAGCGCTGCGGCGGGCGGCCTCTGACGCATCGGCTCGACCGCTGCAGCAGGGCTGGTGACGGGGAGCTTGGTCGAGGGGCGAGGATCCGGAGCCGGCAGCGACTTCGCAACGTTCTTGGGGGCGGCACTCCGCGCCAGCGGTCGCGGCTTCGGCAGCGGCACCTTGCTGGCGGCGTCGGCAGCCTCGATAAATCCCGCAAAGCCCAAGCTGAGCGCCAGGATCGCCGTCGATGCCTTCAGGACGACAGTGAAACGCGTGCGGCGTTGTGATGATGATGGATGCAAAACGCTGCGGCCTCCCTGTGGGGGCGATTCGGCGATTCTGGCAGTATCGCCGGGGGAAGTGAAGGCGCCCCGTTGGGACGGCACTTCGCTTGCAGCGATTTGGGGGCAAAAACACGGCAAAACGATCAACGCTCGGTGAGTCCGATCGCCGCAGGTTTGCAGCGTGCCAAACAGAAGCGGCGCCCGTGAAGGCGCCGCTCGTCGAGACGATAAGGGTTTTACTACGGGCAGGGATGCCGGCGGCCGTCGTAGCCGAGATATGTGCCGGAGGCCGGGTCGTACGATTTGTACCGACGCCGGCAGTAGGCGTCGCCGCCATCGTCATCCGGCGCGACAGTTACGGTCGGCTCGTCGTAGTAGCCGTAATCATACGGGTCGCCGTAATAGCCGTAAGAATAGGGTGCTCCCCAGACACCGCCCACGGCGGCACCCGGCCAATACCCGCCGCGCCAACCGCCACCGTGCCAGCCCCCGCCGTGCCAATGCCGGCCGCCGCCACCGTGCCATCCGCCGCCGCCTTGCCAGCCACCACCGCCACCTGCGACTCGCGGGCCGACGGGGGCACCACGGGCGATTGCCGCACCGGCCAAGCCGCCGCGGCTGATTCCGCCGCCAGCGAACGCGGGACCGCCGCCGCCGCGGCCCATTCCCATCGCAGGACCGCCGCCACCGCCGCCAGCTACGGCGGGACCGCCGCCGCCGCCACCGGCCGGCGCGCCACCACCGCCACCACCCGCCACTGCGGGACCCTGCGCGAAGCTCGGCGTCGCCGTCAGGGGAAGGGCGATGGCCAGCGCGGCCACGGCACTCAAGGTTCTCAAATTCAACATCATCGGCTCCATCGACGGGATTGGCTTGGAACGCCCGCGGTCTCAACCCGGCTGGATCGCCGTCGTTCCCATTCCGCCGCTTATCGGCGAAAGCTGATCCCATTCGGTTGTATAAGGGCTGAATGAATTGCGGTGATTTTGCGGAACCTGGCCGTGGCGCTTGTTCGCAGGCATTCGCAACGGCTGGACAAGCGGGCCCGCCGGTGGCATCAGGGACTCTGTTGTCGCCGCCAAGGATGCGCCGAGATGAAACTGTTTTTGCTGCGGATTTTTACCTGGTGGAACGGCTTCACGTTCGGCACCCAGCTGTGGACCTGGCGGTTCGGCGAGCTGGTCGGCACCGACGATCAGGGCAACCGCTACTTCCGCACCAAGGGCGGCAAGATCGACCCGACGCTGGGCTTCGAGCGGCGCTGGGTGCTGTACAACGGCTATGCCGAGCCGAGCCGCGTCCCGCCGGAATGGCACGGCTGGCTGCACAACGTTGTTGATGTGCCGCCGACCCAGGAGAGCTTCACGCCGCGCGAGTGGATGAAGCCGCACCAGCCGAACCGGACCGGCACGCCGCTGGCGCATCGCCCGACCGGCTCCACGTTGTCGACCGGCCGCCGGCCGAAGGCGACGGGCGACTATCAGCCCTGGACCCCGGGTGCCTGAGGCTTCTCGCTTCCGCGGCGGCCTAACAGGTCGCCGCCTTTAATGGCGTGACAGCCGATCGGCCGCACGCTTGACGGCGTCGATACGGCGCTGACGCGCCCCCTGCATCCGCTGTTTCAGCAGCGCCACCACCTCCTGCGGGGCGGTGTCCGGCGAACCGGCGTTGAACGGCGGCGCCGGATCGTACTCCAGCATCAACTGGATCGCCTGCGCGGTCGGGCGATCGGCCAGCAGCTCCGCCAGCGTAAGCGCAAAGTCGATTCCGGCGGTCACTCCGCCACCGCTGACGCGATTACGGTCGATGCAGACCCGCGACCGCTCCGGAATTGCCCCGAACGCAGCCAGATCCTCCAGCGCCGACCAATGCGTCGTCGCGCGGTAGCCGCGCAGCAGGCCCGCCGCGCCGAGCACCAGCGCGCCGGTGCAGACGGAGGTGAGATAGCGCGCCTGTTCCGCCTGCTGCCGCAGGAAGGCGAGGGTGTCCTCGTCATTGACCAGATCGTCGGTGCCGGCGCCGCCAGGCACGCAGATGACATCGAGCTGCGGGCAGCGGCCGAAGTCGATGGTCGGTGGCAGCATCAGCGCGGTGTCGCTGGTGACCGGGGCCATTGTCTTGGCCACCAGATACACTTTCGCGTTCGGCAACCTCGAGAACACCTGCAGCGGCCCGGTGAGGTCGAGCTGCGTCAGGTTCGGAAACAGCAGCAATCCGATGGTCGTGGTGGTCATGATGGTCTCCGTGAAACGGCCTGGCGCGCGTCAGCGCTTGACGGAGCCAATCTGGCATGCTCGGCTGTTGGCCGAAATGGCATATTTCCCTCGTTTTCGGACAAGTCCTCAGCGAGGCGCTTCATGATCGGCGTGCTGATCTATCCGGATTTCCAACTGCTCGATGCCGCAGGGCCGATCGCGGCGTTCGAGATCGCCGCACGCTACGCGAAGCTGGCGCCTGCCATCAGAGTGATGGCGGCGGAGGCCGGAGCGGTGCGTAGTTCGTCGGGCGCCGAGCTGCTGGCGCGCGGCCTGCGCCATGATCGGGCGATGCGGACGCTGATCGTTGCGGGCGGTGAAGGGGTTCGCGCGGCGGCGCTGTGTCCGCGGCTGCAAGCGTTTCTGAAGACCGCGGCGAAACGCGGCTGCCGCATCGCGAGTGTCTGCTCGGGCGCCTATGTGCTGGCCGAAGCCGGACTGCTCGATGGCCGGCGCGCCACCACGCATTGGGGGCGCAGTCGTGACTTCCGCACGCGCTATCCGCAGGTTCGGCTGGAGCCGGATCGGATCTTCGTGCGCGACGGCGAGGTGTGGACCTCGGCCGGCATCAGCGCCGGCATCGATCTGGCGCTGGCGATCATCGCCGAGGATTACTCCGATGTGATCGCCCGTGATGTCGCGCGGCAGTTGGTGGTGGCGCAGCGACGCGCCGGCGGTCAGTCGCAGTTCTCGTCGCTGATCGAGCTGCAGGCGCCGTCCGGGCGGTTCGCCGGACTGCTGTCGTGGATGCGCGAACATCTGGACACGCCGCTCACCGTCGAGCAATTGGCCGAGCAGGCGGGGATGAGCACGCGGCATTTCGCCCGCGCGTTTCGCGATGAAACCGGCACCACGCCGTCGAAGGCGGTGGAGCGGCTGCGGCTCGAAGTGGCGCGCAGCCGGGTGCAGGCTTCAGGTGAAGCGATCGAGTTGGTCGCACAGGCCACCGGCTTCGGCGATCCGGAGCGGATGCGCCGTGCCTTCATCCGCGCTTTCGGTCACCCGCCGCAGGCGCTGCGCCGCGCTGCGAAGGCGGCGTGACGATCGCGGTTGCTCCGTGATCAGGCCAACACCTGCGCGGTCTCGGCGTGAATCCGTTCGGCTGCGGCGTTGAGCGCCGTCATCGCCTGGGTCAGCTCGGGATAGACCTCGTCTTCGATCGTGACGACACCGTAGTTGGAGTCCTCGCCGTCCCAGCGGCCTTGCGCCGGCTGGTCGGCGTGGACGAACCAGTGGTAGCCGATCAGCGCCGGATGGCGCAGCGCCGCTGTGGTGTAGCGCGTGAAGCCTTCCGCGCGCCCACGTTGCGTCGGCGTCCGCGGTCCGGCGCCGTGCGTATTGGGGAGTCCGGCATCATCGCCGCGGAACGAGTATTCGCCGATCAGGCACGGCCGCCCGGTTTCGGCGTAGCCGTCGATTATTGCGTCCGGCAGCGGATCGTAGCAATTGACGCTGATTACGTCGCAATATCTGCCGGCCGCATCGACGACGTCCTGCGGCGGCACGTAGGCGAACCTGGCGCCGAGCACGAGGTGATTGGGATCGGCCGCACGGATCGCGGCGGCGCTGACCGACAGATAGCGCTCGGCCAGCAGCCCGGCGAAGGCATCGCAATCTGCGAAGTAAGCGCGCGCGATCGGATCGTGCTCTTGCGCCCGATCGTTGGTGAAGAAGTTGCGGCTGAACGGCGGCGGCTGCAGCGGCGCGGCGGCGAGATCGTCCCAAGACGTCAGCGTGCATTGCCACGCCGCATTGAACTGATCGATGCCGTCGTAGCGGTTTTTCAGCAGCGCCAACGCGGCGCGGCGCGAGAATGGTGCCCCCATCGCGCGAAGAATGGTCGGCAGCAGTTCGTTTTCGCCGCGCCAATCCGGTCCCCACGGCAACTCGTTATCGGTGAACCAGCCGAGCACGTGCGGATCGTCGCTTTGCGGCGTGCAGACCTTGCGCGCGTGCGCGCGGGCGAACTGCTCGAATTCCGGATCGAAGATGTCGCACAGCGGCCAGCCGCCGCGCTGTTCGCCGAAGGCGGTCGCGACATAGACGACGCCGGCGGCGGAGGCGAGGGGCACCGCGCCGGCGTGTGCGACCTCCGGCTCCGACCAGGCGCCGAGCGTGTTGAAGCCCCAGGAGGCGAGGCGGTCCGCCGCGACGCGGCGCCACGCTTCGCGGCTGCCGTATTTGCGCGTGCAGGCTTCGCGATACGGCCGGCGATCGGTGCCCTGAACGTTGTCATGGTCGAACTGCACCGAGACCACGCCCTTGGACAGAAATCGTCCGCCGTCAGGATCGATGAACCACCACACGCCGTTGATCTGTTCGTTTCGGAAGAAACCGCTGGCCTCGACCTTGTGATCGGCAAGGCCGCCCCAGCGCGTGCGTACAAGTTCAGTCATTCCGTCGTGACGACCGGCGCCCGCGCGCCGCTGCTCCCTGTTGACCGCGCAAATCCTCGGACGGCTGGAGCGCGATCACGTTGACGCCGGTCAATGCCGGCCTGCGGCTAAAGCGCCTTCAGCCAGTCGCCGATCTCGCGCACCGCGACGTTGGCCTGTGGCAGCAGCTTGCCCATGGTGAAGAAGCCGTGGAATTGCCCCGGATAGGTCCGATGCACCACCGGGACGCCGGCGTCGACGAGGCGGCGGGCGTATTCATCGCCTTCGTCACGCAGCGGATCGGCGCCGGCGGTGATGACGAAGGCCGGCGGCAGGCCCGCAAGGGTCTCGGCGCGCGCCGGCGAGGCGCGCCAGTCCTCGGCATCCTGCGCGCCGCCGAGATAGTGATCGCGGAACCAGCGGATCACCGAATGCGTCAACAGCACGCTGGTCTCCGGCTCGCTGTGCGACGGATGCCGCATCGAGAAATCGGTGGCGGGATAGATCAGCACCTGACCGGCGAGCAAGGGGCCGCCGTGATCGCGGGCATGCAGCGCGACCACCGCGGAGAGGTTGCCACCGGCGCTGTCGCCACCGACGCTGAGCTGTTCGGAATCGATGCCGAGCGACTTGGCATTGTCGGCGATCCAGCGCGTCGCGGCGATCGCGTCGTCGACGGCAGCGGGGAATTTGTGCTCGGGCGCGAGCCGGTAGTCGACCGAGATCACCAGCAGTTCGCCATCCTGGGCGATGCCGCGGCAGACGACGTCGTGAGTCTCGAGATCGCCGATCACCCAGCCGCCGCCATGAAAGAACACCAGCGCCGGTGCCAGACCCTCGTCCTGGCGCAGTTTGTTTGGGGTGTAGAGCCGGGCCGGGATTTCGCCGGCCGGGCCGGGGATCGCGATCGAACGGACCGACGCCATTTCGGCCGGATCGGGATTGCTGACCAGCCGCGCCGCCGAGTAGTAGGCGCGGGCTTCGTCGGCGGTCAGTGTCTCGTAAGCCGGGCGGCCGGCGTCCTGGAAGGCCTTGTAAACGGCAGCGGCGTCGGGATCGAGCTTGGCGGGCATGGGGCTTCCTCGTGCTTCCCGGTTCGAGCCGGGCCTTGCTTATTCGCCGGCGGTAGGCCCGCCAGGATTTGAGA
Organism: Rhodopseudomonas sp. P1; assembly: GCF_039642825.1. Classification (NCBI taxonomy): domain Bacteria; kingdom Pseudomonadati; phylum Pseudomonadota; class Alphaproteobacteria; order Hyphomicrobiales; family Nitrobacteraceae; genus Rhodopseudomonas; species Rhodopseudomonas sp. P1. The sequence goes on from NZ_CP088006.1 coordinate 2,675,449, forward strand.
CCAATATCTCAGGAGTTCCTCGCAATAGCCAGCCGCGTCGACCGGAGCGGCCACGCCCTTTCCCCGCCGTATTCCCCGTGTTAACCGGGAGGCCAATGCGAGCGGCCCGAAGCTGTAGAATGTCGCAAGCCTGATTCGTCGATTGAAGCCGCGCGGAATGTCCCGAAGCCTGAGCCTAGTCGGTCTTGCGGCGTTGATCGTCGCCCCGTTGATCGCGTTTGCGCCTCCCGCGCAGGCGCAGATCGGCAACATCTTCTCGGATCCGCCGCCGCGGCCGCCGGGAACGGTGCCGCGTGGCGCGCCGCCGCCTGCCGACGACGAAGAGGAAGAGGTACCGGATCTGCCGCCGCAGGGGCGGGTGCTGCCGGCGCCGGGCCGCGCGATGCAGGGTTCGGCGATGCCGGGACCGGTGCAGTCGCAGCCGTTGCCGCCGCCGCCGGGCTCCACCGTGATTCCGCAGAACCCGCCGCCGGCCGCTCAGCAGCCGGCGGAGCCGAACGCCGGTGTCGCCAACGCGCCGGCCGCGACCAATCCGCTGCCCGGTCTGCCGCCGGGTCAGCGCCAGCCGCGCGGCACGCCGCAGGCGAATCCGCCGCCGGCTCCCGCGACGCTGCAGCCGGGCGACGAGATCGTCACCGAGCCGCCGGCGCAGAAGATCGTGAACAAGAAGGCGAGCTTCGCCGGCCTCGACAAGATCACCGGCCGTACCATCAATTTCGACGCCGACATCGGCGAGACGGTGCAGTTCGGCGCGCTGCGGGTGAAGACCGACGCCTGCTACACGAGGCCGTCGACCGAAGCTGCCAACACCGACGCCTTCGTCGAGGTCGACGAGATCACGCTGCAGGGCGAAGTGAAGCGGATCTTCTCGGGCTGGATGTTCGCGGCCAGCCCCGGCCTGCACGCGGTCGAGCACCCGATCTACGATATCTGGCTGACCGACTGTAAGGACCCGGAGACCTCGAACGTCGCCAGTGCCCAGCCGGACGCGCCGAAGCCGGCCGCGCCGCCGCCGCAACAGCGCCGCCGCCAGCAACAGCAGTCGCAGCAGACGCTGCCGCCGCCTCCATCGCTGCAGCAGCCAGCGCCGCAGCCCCAGCGCCCGCAACGCCCCTTGCCGCCGCCATTCCCGGGCTTCCAGCAGTAAGTGCGCTCGGGCCTCCGAAAGATCGGAGCCGGCGATTTCGCTGATGGCCGAGGGTTCAGCGTTGCCGCCAACGGCCGTGAACGGCGTAGTCCGCTTCAGGCAGGGAAGGCATGAGCGCGATTAGCAAAGTTGGCCGCGCGTGAGCCTGTGCTTGCTTTCGGCACTGGCAGCGCTTGCGACGGCCGCCAGGCGATCACCGCTCAGTTGCAGAGCACCTGAACAGTGAAGATCTTCGCGAGGTCGGCGATCGCCTCGGGCGCAAGCTCGCGCGTGCTCACCTTGCCGGTCGGGACTACACCGCTGGAATCGAGGAAGTTGGTCGCGATACCGGTCTTGATCGCAAAGTTGACGTTCTGTGGAATGTCCTTGGTCGCGGCCGCGATGTTCAAGGCATTGAGCTTCGAGACGATCACGCCGATGACGTTGCCATATTTGTCCAGCAGCGGACCGCCGCTGTTGCCCGGCTGAACCGGCGCCGAGATCTGAGCGAGCCGGGTGTCGTCTTCCATTCCGGTCGTCGCGGTGATTGCGCCGGCGGTGAAATTGCCGGAGGTCGACAGGATGCCGGTCAGCGGGAAACCGAAGACGTACACCGCTTCGCCGAGCCGCATCTGTGATCGCAGGCCCGGAATCGCAGCCGGTGACGCCGCCGTCTTCAAGATCGCAAGATCGTTGGTCTTGTCTTTCGCGACGAGGGTAGCGCTCACGGGAGCTCCGCCTGGAGGCAGCACGTTGATGGTCGAACACTCGGCGATGACGTGGTGATTGGTCACGATATGGCCGCTGTCCGAAACGTAGAAGCCAGTGCCCGAGCTCTTGGTATGACGTTTCGGCTTGTTGTCGGTCGAAGGTTCGTCGCGGGTGTCGCTCTGCGCCGTCATGAACGCCTTCTGGCACGACAACACCGCTTCGAGCGCGCGTCGCGAGCCATCCAACGATAGCGCTGCGACGCGGCGCCGATTGAGGAACACGCCGACGCCGCCGGATTCCGCCAGTTCCACCATGAACTCGGTCTTGAGATTGCCCGAGAACACACCCTTCTCATTGCTTCGCTCAAAGCCCATGAACTCGCCGTTCCACCGGGTGCGACCCATGACGAGTTGCATGTCGTACTGGCCGTCGACCTCGACCGACGCCCAGCGCGGATTGGTGAAGGCGATGTAGGCGCTCGGCTTGTCGCCTGCGAAGCCGAACCAGACCGTCGTTCGATCCTGATAGGTCGCCGCGGCAAGGCAGCCGCCGACGCTCTTGCTGAATCCGACGTCCCAGCCCGAGACCTTTCCGAACGATTTATCGATGTTGAGGTCGCCGCAGCGGGCCTCCGTTGCGCAGGCAATCGATCCGACCAGCATCAGTGCAGCGATCGTCCGCGCGAGGATGTCCTTCCGCGGACGAGGTTTGCGGGGCGGGTACACGAGCCGCGCTGCGAATGTTGTGTGCTTCATCGGCCTTCGCGCAGGAGAATGGCTGCGCCTCTGGTGGAGGTGCCTTTGTCCGGCGGCAGACGCTTAGTCCCTGGCCGGACGTGTTTTCGAAGCGGCGACGCCGGCGAACGGGTCCGCCATCGAGGCCTGTGACGGCGTCGGACGCGACCGGTGCGCAACGTGCCGGCGATGACGCGCAGACCGATAGACGCGCGGCTGTTGTTGCTGCGCGATGCCGTTGGCGATGATCGCTGCGGCGGCGACGCCAGCGAGCGCGCCGAACACGGCAGCGCCATCTCGCGCGACGGAGCGGGTTGGAAAAGAGATCACAGCGATCGCAACAGCTACAGCCAGTAGAGCCGGCGAGATGCGCAATGACGTTTGGTCCAATGTTCTTTTCAGCATGACAGTCCCCAGATGCCCTGCCTTCGATTAGTAGGAAACGGGGTTGCAGCGGTCAAGCAATGACCGTCATGCGAGAGACGTTGGTTCACGTCTTGAACAGTTCGCTGTGGGTACCAGGATGCGCTACGTCCGCGCGATGATCGCCAGCGCTTCGGCGCCGGTGACCGGGCGGTCGAGCGGCAGTGCGGCGAACGAGGCTTCGCCTTCGAGCGCGTCGTCGAGCAGCGAGCGATAGCGCAGCCGCGGCACTTCGATGGCGCCAAAGCTCTTCAGATGATCCGTGACGAACTGGGTGTCGAGCAGGGTGTAGCCGCCGGCGAGCAGACGCGCGACGAGGTGGACGAGCGCCACCTTCGAAGCATCGCGGGCGCGGTGAAACATGCTCTCGCCGAAGAACGCCCGGCCGAGGCTGACACCGTAGAGGCCGCCGGCGAGATCGCCGTCCTGCCAGACCTCCACGCTGTGGCAATGGCCGATGTCGTGCAGGCCGATATACAGCTCACGAATCCTGCGGTTGATCCAGGTGTCGTCGCGCCCCGGCTGCGGCGCTGCGCAGCCGTCGATCACCGCCTTGAAGTCGCGATTGACGGTGACGGTGAACGCGTCGGACCGCACGGTGCGGGCGAGGCGCGAGGACACGCGGAAGCCGCCGAGCGGAATGATGCCGCGCATGTCCGGCTCGACCCAGAACAGCGAAGGATCGTCGACGCTCTCGGCCATCGGGAAGATGCCGCACGCATAGGCGCGCAGCAGCACGTCGGGCGTGATCTCGGAAGCGGCGGAGGAGTCGCGTGAGGCCATGCGTAAAGCATAGCACGACGCTGCCGGCGCGCGACCCCGTGGGAACAGCGGGCGGCAGCGGCTCAGTGCGGCAGATCGGGATGCCAGCCGACCAGCAGCAGCATCGCGAAGAACGCGACGAAATACGCGACGCCGACGTGCCAGCCGTGGCGCAGCCACATCACCACCGACTTTCCTTCCGGGAACATATTGGTGATCGCGACGCCGGCCGAGGAGCCGAACCACATCATCGAGCCGCCGAAGCCGACCGCGTAGGCCAGAAAACCCCAGTCGTAGCCGCCCTGTTTCAGCGCCAGCGCGGTGAGCGGGATGTTGTCGAAGCCGGCTGAAACGAAGCCGAGGCCGAGGGCAGTCTGCCAGCTCGCGGTGGGCAGTTCTTCGACCGGCATCAGCGAGGCCGCGGTCACCAGCGCGAGCAGGAAGATCGTGCCCTTGAAGGTCGCGGGCATCAGCTCCCAATCCGGGCGGCGCAGCGGCGCGGTGATCAGAATCACCGCCCAGACCGTCAGGCCGAGCACCGGCGCGTGGTCGAGCAGGGCGGGGAATTTCATGTTGGCGGTGACGTTGGCGGCCAGCGCGGCAATCAGGATCGCCGCAACGATGCCGACCCGCACCCATTCGATCTGCAGGCCTTTCGGTGCGTTCTTCACGATCGGCGAAAACTTCTGCTGCTGGATCGAGGCCGGCACCGCGAACAGCGCCAGCGCGATCACCGCCGCCACATAGGCTTCCAGCACGCTGAGCGGCGAGACGCCGGCGATCCACATCATGGTGGTGGTGGTGTCGCCGACCACGCTGCCGGAGCCGCCGGCATTCGAGGCGGCGACGATCGCAGCGAGATAACCGATGTGGACCCGGCCGCGAAATACGTGCCGCGCTACCATGCCGCCGATCAGCGCGGCGGCGATGTTGTCGAGGAAGCTCGACAGCACGAACACCAGGCCGAGCAGTACCACCGGGCCTTTCCAGTCGTCGGGGAGCAGCGCCGGCATCTCGTCGGGAATGCCGCTCTTCTCGAAATGCGCCGACAGCAGCGCAAAGCCCATCAGCAGCAGAAACAGGTTCGCCAGCGTGACCCATTCGTGCTGCATGTGCAGCGCCAGGCCAGACAGGCCGACACCGGTCTTGAAGCCGGCAAACGCCAGCTTGTAGCCGACCACGGTGACCAGGCCGGCGAGCGCGATCAGCAAGGTGTGGCGATGGAAGATCGCGACCCCGACCAGGGTGGCGGCGAACAGGATGAAATCGAGCGGGATGCCGAAGATCAGGATCGGTGTCACGGCTGCCTCGCGCCGGACTGGTCGGGCTGCGCCGCAGCGGCGCGCCAGCGAGATACGAACGGCAACCTATGGCCGCTGAGGGCGTGAGCGTTCAAAGGCGTATCTTCCCGAATTTGCTCGGCCGAACCGGTTGGGCCGGCGGCGCGGCGGAAGCTGCCCGAGGTGCGACAGAATGGCAAGGCGGCAATGGTCTTAGGGCACCGGCCGCCAAAGCAATATGTTCGCCGGCAACGTTTTGGCCGATCAGGTTTTGACCGCGAGCCAGATCCAATGCCGCGAGCCGGTGCGTTTGCCGACCGCCCGGACCGGGACTTCGTTGACGGCGAAATCGCCGCGCCGCAGTCGCTTGGTGAAGCTGTCGTCCGGCCCCGACGACCACACCGCCAGCACCCCGCCGCCGCGCAGCGCCGCGCGGGCATCGGACAGGCCGCGGCTGTCGTAGAGCTGGTCGTTGGCGGGGCGCGACAGACCCTCGGGGCCGTTGTCGACGTCGAGCAGGATGGCGTCGTAGCGTCCGGCTCTGGCGCGGATCAGCTCGCTTACGTCGCGCTGCAGGATGCTGACGCGGGGATCGGTCAGGCTGTCGCCGTACAGCCCGGCCATCTCGCCGCGGCCCCAGTCGATCACTTCGGGCACGAGTTCGGCGACTTCGATGACGGCGTCTGCGCCGAACACCTTCAGCGCGGCGCGCAGCGTGAAGCCCATGCCGAGTCCGCCGATCAGGACGCGCGGACAAGCCCGGCCGGCGAGCTTCTGGCAGGCGAGGGTGGCGAGCGCTTCTTCGGAGCCGCCGAGCCGGCTGTTCATCAGCTCGTTGGCGTCGAGCCGGATCGAGAACTCCTCGCCGCGCCGCATCAGGCGCAATTCGCCGCCGCCGGGGACTTTCGCGGTGGCCAATTGAATCCAGGGAAGCACAGTCGTCGCCTTTGGTCGCTCAGAGGTCGCCGGCAGACAGGTGAGGTCCGGCGGTTCGTCCGGCCGGAGAACCCGCAGCCTGTGTAGTGCGCAGGCGCGCTGGTGTCACCCTGGCGGGTGCACAAGGTCAGGGAGCCGCGGGCTCGGGGGCGGGCGTGGCCGGCGCGTTGACGCGGCGGAAGCGCAGCACCATCCGGGTGCCGGCGTGCTGCGGGTCGCGCTCGACGTCGGCTTCGAGCTTGGCGGCCATCGCGCTGACGATGCGCTGGCCCATGCCGGTCGATTGCGGGTTGGCTTTGACGTTGAGCCCGACGCCGTCGTCGGAGATCACCAGTTCGAGGTCGTCGCCACTCGCCTTCAGCTCGACATGGATCGGGCCCTTGCCCTCGGGGTAAGCGTATTTGACGGCGTTCATCACCAGTTCGTTGACGATGATGCCGATCGCGACGGCGCGGTCCGGATCGGTCTCGACCGGCTGCGCCGACAGCGTCAGCCGCGACATCCGGTTGCCTTCGGCCGAACGCCGCAAATCTTCGAGCAGCGCCTCGAGATATTGATTGAGCATCACGCTCTTGAGGTCGTGCGAGGTGTAGAGTCGGCGGTGCACCTGCGCGACCGCGGCGACGCGGCCCATCGCATTGGTCAGCGCCGCCTTGACCTCTTCCTCTTTGCTGGACGAGGCCTGCAGATGCAGCAGCGAGGCGATGATCTGCAGCGAATTGCCGACGCGGTGGTTGACCTCGCGCAGCAGCATTTCGCGTTCGGCAGCGAGCGCAGCGTAGCGGTCGCGGGAGGCGCGCACTTCGGCTTCGGCGTCGTCGCGCGCCTTACGCACCATCGCCTGCTTCAGTGCCTGATCGGCGGCGACCTGCAGCAGCGGCACGAACTCGCCCTGGGCATCCTTGACCAGATAATCGTCGGCACCGGCTTTCAGCGCGGTGACGGCGATCTTGGAATCCTGCGAGGCGGTGACGAACACCACCGGCGGCGGATCCGGGATCGCCTGGATCTGCTCCAGCGTCTCCAGTCCGTCGAGGCCGGGCATATACTGATCGAGCGCGATCACGTCGACGCCGCCCTGGCGCAACCGCTCCAGGCCGGCTTCGCCGCTCAGCACGTGTTCGACGCTGAATCCCTGCCGCTGCAGGCCGCGCGACACGAGGCGTCCGAGCGCCTCGTCGTCGTCGATATAGAGCAGGGTCGGCTTGGCGTCTGTCATGGAGCGTCGGGCTGAGGGACCTGGATGACCGAGAAGAACAGGCCGAGTTGGCGGATCGCGTTGGCGAAGCTCTCGTAGTTCACCGGCTTGGTGATGTAGACGTTGCAGCCGAGCTCGTAGCAGCGCTTGATCTCGTGCGCATCGTCGGTCGTCGTCAGCACCACCACCGGGGTGGTCTTGAGATGATCGTTCTCCTTGATCCGCCGCAGGATGTCGATGCCGCTGGCATCGGGAAGATTGAGGTCGAGCAGCACCAAGAGCGCGCGGTGTTTGTGTTCGATGCCGGTGCCGTCGCTGCCGAACAGATAATTCAGCGCGGCTGTCCCGGAGGTGAACGGGATGATCTCGTTGTTGACGCCGGAACGGCGGATGTTCCGCTCGATCAGACGGGCATGACCCTCGTCGTCCTCGATCATGATGATGGTGACTGGGTTACTCATGCGCGCTGTTCCTGGTTCTTATTCGCCGCCCATTTGGCCGGCAGGGTGATGGTGAAGGTCGAGCCTTCGCCGAGCGCGGATGACACCGACATGGTGCCGCCCAGGCGTCGGACCAGCGCTCGCACATGGGCGAGGCCGATCCCTTGGCCGGGCCGGTCCTGTGTACCGGCGCGGCGGAAAAGATCAAAGATTCTCTGGTGGTCCTTGGGATCGATCCCCCGGCCATTGTCGGTGATTTCGAAGATCACGAAGCCGAGCTTCTGCCGGCCCCGGATCACGATGTCGCCCGGCACGCCGTTCTTCAGATATTTCAGGGCGTTATCGATCAGATTTGAGAAGATCTGTTCGAGCGCCAGCCGATCGCTGACGATCTCCGGCAGCGGCTCGATGCGGATCTGCGCATCGGCCTCAGCGGCCTGATGCGCCACGGTGGAGGCGATGTTCTCGATCAACTCACGGGTGTCGATCCGCACCGGCTGGAACTGGCGGCGGCCTTCGCGGGTGAGATTGAGGATGGCGCTGATCAGGCGGTCCATCTTGCCGATCGAGGATTTGATGAAGCCGAGCGCTTCGGTGAAATCCTCGGAGAGCTGGCGGTCAGCGGGTTCGAGCTCCGGCTCGCCGTCGCTGTCGGCATTGGCGGCGCTCTGCTTGCCGGCGACTTCGCGGCTCAGCGTCGCGATCCGGCGGAAGATGTCGCTGCGCAGCTCCTCGAGCTCGCTGGTGAAGCCCATGATGTTGACCAGGGGCGAGCGCAGATCGTGGCTGACGATGTAGGCGAAGCGTTGGATCTCCTCGTTGGCCTCGCGCAGGTCGGTGGTGCGTTCCTGTACGGTGGATTCGAGGTTGAGGTTGTTCTCACGCAGCTGATTTTCGGCCTCGTCGCGCGCCCGCGCCGAGCGGCGGACCAGAAAGATAGACATCCCGGCGAGCACCAGCACCAGCCCCGAGCCGGTGGTGGTGATGATGGTGGCGAGCGCCTGGCTGCGGTCGGCCTCGGTGGTGCGCTCCGAGAACAGCCGGTTTTCCTCCTGCCGCATCGCCGTCAGCGACGAGGTCAGCGTGTCCATCGCGCGGCGGCCATCGATGTCGCGCAGCAGCTGCCGGGCTTCGTCGATCTTGTCCTGCTGCGCCAGCGCGATCACCTGGCGAAACCGTTCGATCCGCGCGGTCGCGGAGGCGATCGCCTGGTCGATGTAGGGGACCTGAGCGGTATTGTCGGCGACGAAATCGCGCAGCCGCTTCAGCCGCGGCACCACGTCGGATGCAGCTTCCTCGAACTGGGCGATCAGGTCGTCCTGGCGGGTCAGGACATAGCCGCGCTCGGCGCTCTCGGCGCGGCGCAGCTGCAACTGAGCCAGCGCGATCTGGTTCTGGACTTCCAGGGTGTGGGCGACCCAGGCGTTGTCCTCGCGCGCCTTCTGCAGCCAGTACACCGAGGCGAGGCTGATCGCGACCAGCACGGCGAACGACAGCGACAGCAGGGTGATCTGGGCAAACGAGCGTTTGCGCGCGGATTCAGGCGTCACCGCGCGCCTCCAGCACGAACGAAATCAGGCAAGCCATCCCCCAGGCGTCGCAAGGCAGAACTCAGAACGCTTTCTAACGCCGCTGAGGCGGAAAGGTTCCCGAGGGACGCAGGAGAATTTGGGATGGGTTCGGTTCGGCTGGAACGAGCGGGCTCGCAAGGAAAGCGAACCCGCTGCAAGAGGTTAGGCCGCTAACCTGCAGGATCGCCCGAAGCCAGATACTGCTCCAACCAGTGGATGTGGTAGTCGCCATCGATGATCGACGGCTCACGCACCAGGGCGCGGAACAGCGGCAGGGTGGTCTCGATGCCGTCCACCACCATTTCGTCGAGCGCGCGGCGCAGTCGCATCAGGCACTCGCCGCGGGTCTTGCCGTGGACGATCAGCTTGCCGACCAGCGAGTCGTAATAGGGCGGGATGGTGTAGCCCTGATACACCGCTGAATCGATCCGGATGCCGAGGCCGCCGGGCGGATGGTAGCGCGAGATCTTGCCGGGCGACGGCCGGAAGGTCACCGGGTTTTCGGCGTTGACCCGGCACTCGATCGCATGACCGTTGAGGGTGATCTCGTCCTGGGTGACCGGGAGATCACCGCCGGCGGCGATCCGGATCTGCTCCAGCACCAGATCGATGCCGGTGATCATCTCGGTGACCGGATGCTCGACCTGGATGCGGGTGTTCATTTCGATGAAATAGAACTCGCCGTCCTCGTAGAGGAATTCGATGGTGCCGACGCCGAGATACTGCATCTCCTGCATCGCCTTGGCGCAGATGCCGCCGATCCGGGCGCGCGCTTCCGGGCTGATCACAGGCGAGGGGCTTTCCTCCCACACCTTCTGATGCCGGCGCTGCAGCGAGCAGTCGCGCTCACCGAGATGGATCGCGCCGCCACGGCCGTCGCCGAGCACCTGGATCTCGATGTGGCGGGGCTTCTGCAGGTACTTTTCCAGATACACCGAGGCGTCGCCGAACGCGGCCTTGGCTTCGTTGCCGGCGGTGGAGATCGCCAGCGCCAGATCGTCGGCGGTGTGCGCGACCTTCATGCCGCGGCCGCCGCCGCCCGCCGCGGCCTTGACCAGCACCGGGAAGCCGATCTCCTTGGCGATCGACATCGCATCGTCGTCGGGGCCGACCGCGCCGTCGGAGCCCGGCACCACCGGGATGCCGAGCCGCTTGGCGGTCTTCTTGGCCTCGATCTTGTCGCCCATCAGGCGGATATGCTCGGCCTTGGGGCCGATGAAGTGCAGATTATGGTCGTCGAGGATTTCGGCGAAGCGGGCGTTCTCGGACAGGAAGCCGTAGCCCGGATGCACCGCGTCGGCGCCGGTGATCTCGCAGGCGGCGAGCAGCGCCGGAACATTGAGGTAGCTGTCCTTGGACTGCGGCGGGCCGATGCACACGCTTTCGTCGGCGAGGCGGACGTGCATCGCGTCGGCATCTGCGGTGGAGTGGACCGCGACCGTGGCGATGCCGAGCTCCTTGCACGCGCGCAGCACGCGCAGGGCGATCTCGCCGCGATTAGCTATCAGGATTTTATCGAACATCGGCTTAACCGCGCTGTGAGGCCAAAGAGGCGAGTGGCGAGTAGCGAAGGGGGTATGGAAGGAGATGCAGCTAAGCGGCGTGTTTCACTCGCTAATCGCTGCGTCTGATCCGCCTCTTACTCGATCACGACCAGCGGCTCGCCGAACTCGACCGGCTGGCCGTCTTCGACCAGGATCTGGGTGACGACGCCGGCTTTCGGCGAAGGAATCTGGTTCATGGTCTTCATCGCCTCGACGATGAACAGCGTCTCGCCGACCGACACTCGGCTGCCGACATCGATGAACGGCTTGGCGCCCGGCTCCGGCGCCCAGTACACGGTGCCGACCATCGGCGAGGTGACGACGCCCGGATGCTTGGCGAGATCGACCGACGAGGTGTCTTTCGCAGCTGCCGCGCCACCGGCGGCGGGTGCCGGCGCGTAGGCTGCCGGTACCGCTGCGGCGATGCTGACGTTGCGGGCGACGCGCACGCGCAGACCGGCCCGTTCGATCTCGATCTCGGTCAGGTTGGTCTCATCCAGCAGCACCGCGAGTTCGCGGATCAGGCTGCTGTCGTCGGTCGCCGGGGCGGTGGTCGGCTCGGCGGCGGTTTTCTCTGCAGGCTGGCGGGCCATGGTGTGTCGATCCAGATGTCTTGAGTGAACGGGCGGGCTCAGGCCGTGGTGCGGGCGCCGAGTCTGGCGGCGAGGCCGGTGATGGCCAGGCGATAGCCGTCGATGCCGAAGCCGCACAGGCTGGCGAAGGCGGCCTTCGCGATGAGGGAGTGGTGACGGAAGTCCTCACGCGCAAATACGTTGGAAACATGGACTTCCACCGTCGGGATCTGCACGCCGACGAGGGCGTCATGCAGAGCGATCGAGGTGTGGGTGTAGCCACCGGCATTGATCACGAGGCCAGCCACCTTTTCGCTGCGCGCCTGGTGAATCCAGTCGATCAGCTGGCCTTCGTGGTTGGACTGACGGCAGACGGCGACCAGACCGAAACCGGCGGCGGTCTCGGCGCACAGCTTCTCGACATCGGCCAAGGTGGCGCGACCGTAGATTTCCGGCTCACGGGTCCCGAGCAGATTCAAGTTCGGGCCGTTCAGCACGTAAATCGTCTGAGCCATCGAAAATTCCGGCAATTTTTGCGAATCTGATCCAGCCGAGCGGGACAACCCGCCGCACAGCCTGTCGGAATCCGGCGAAATTCACCTGATCGCGGGCGTTATAGGTAACCTCGGGGCTGAGGGGAAGCCTGAACAGGCTCGAACCGGGGATGAAATCCCTGATGCTTTGGACGAGTTCGCCTGCGCAACCGACAGGAATTGTTCGCAATCGGGCCGTGGCGTGGTGCCGGGGCACCTAAGGTAATGCACAGGGGGCGGCCATGACCGCCCCCTGCATTGGAATGCCTGCATCAGATGTCGAGGACGTCGACGATTTCCAGCGTGCGCGGATTCACCACCACGATCTCGTCGCGCACCATAAAGAACTCGTAGCCTCGCCAATCCGGATAGACCGTCACGATCTCGGTTGGCAGCGGATGGAAGTGGACCTCGCGCGGCACGCGCGTGCCGACCGAGATCGAGAAGTTGACGTTGGTCTGCGGCTCGATGTGCTGGTTCTTGATCACCGTGGTGATCTTCGTGCGCTGCTCGGTCGAGAGCTGCGCCCGGGCGCCGGCCTGGCCGGTGGTGGTCGACGACCGGTCGCGGTCGTTATCCGCGCCGCGTTGCTTGCTCCGGTCATGGTCGTGGTCGTTATCGGCGCCGCGCTGCATTTTGCTGTCGTGATCGCGGTCATTGTCGGCATTGCGGTTGCCGCTTCGCTCGTTGCGATCTTCGGCCTTCATCTTGGAGCGGTCGCGATCATGATCGCTGACACCCTTGGTGGCATCGTTGGCGCTGCGATCCATCGCTGGGGCTTCGCGCGACGTCCCGGAGCGGTCGGAGTCGGAGCGCTGCATCTGCGAAGCGCCGGCACCGCTTGGTGCGGGCGCGGATTGTCCGACCGATGGCGCGGAGGTGGCGGCGCCGCCACTGCCGCTGGAACTACCGGAGGATGACGACTGCGCGTTGGCGGCGGCTCCGCCAGCGATCAGTGCGGCGGCGGCGACTGACAGCAACAAGCGATGGTTCATTGGGGCTCTCCCATGTGCCTGCCCGTGCCTCAACTTCATCCCTGCAGCACCGTTCCCGTGGTGATGAGGAGTTCCGTACGCTGACGTTCCCGGAGTTTTGTTTTGTCGAACCGTCATGTTCGGACTAGTCTGACGGTCCGTGAGGCTCCGTGCGACCCAATGATCCGGTCGCGATTGCCCGACCCAAACGCTCGCGGCCAGCAGCCTGAACCAGCCGATGCGAATTCAGGCGTGCACCTTCGCCGCGAGACTCCAACCGGAGGTGTCATGGCTCGCTACATCGTGCGATTTATGAAGGGCATCCTCGGCGAGAACGGCCGTCACGAGGAAATCTGCCAGGGCCTGCTGGAGGTCGACGCTGAAACCAGCGATGGCGCGATCGAAATCGCCAAACAGCGGTTCTGCGAACAGGAGCGGCTGCCGGAATGGTCGCTGCACGCCGACCGCGTCGACGTCGCCGAAACCGAGTTTCCGTCCTAACCCTTCTGCAATTCGCATCCGGACACGATGGACGCGGGCCGACTGCGGATGCCCGCGCATAAACCTGACGTGCCAAAGAGCAGGTGGCGGGTGCCGTCATTCCTGCGTCAGGATGGCGCGGCATCGTACGGTTGCCTCGCCAATTTCTACAGTGTAGAAATTGGCTACCGTCAGCGGCTGACAGCGTTGCGAGAGCTTCTCACGGTGTTGTCGCGACAATTTTCGCGACCCTCAATCAGGCTCTTGGCCGGACCGCCGGTCTTTCACCCGTCTGCATAGGATGCGGACGCGCGTGTCCGAGGGCTCACTCGCGACGCCAGGCTCGGACTGCGAGCGAACCATGAGCGGACTGCTCTCTTTTTTTGATCTGTCAGACGAACGCGGCGTGTTGAGAACCTCGATCGCCGTGACATTCGTGATCTCTTTTCTCGGCATCGGCTTCGGCCTGTTCTCGGGATCGTTCTCGATCGTGTTCGATGGGGTGTATTCCCTGATCGATGCGGGGATGAGCCTGCTGTCGCTGATCGTGGTCAACCTGATCACGTCCTACGCGGTGGCGGATCATCTGTCGCGCAAGCTCAGAGAACGCTTTTCGTTCGGCCTTTGGCACCTCGAGCCGATGGTGCTCGGGCTGAACGCCACCTTGCTGATCAGTGCGGCGCTCTACGCGCTGGTCACGGCGATCGGCAGCCTGCTGAGCGGCGGGCGTGATCTGGAGTTCGGCTCGGCGGTGATTTACGCGGCCGTCACGGTGATCGCCTGCGCGGGCATCGCGGCTGTGGAATGGCGCGCCAATCGCAAGATCGGATCGGAATTCGTTCGCCTCGACGTGCGCGGCTGGATCATGTCGGCCGGCATCAGCGCCGCACTGCTGATCGCCTTCATGATCGGCCTAGCGGTGCAGGGGACATCATGGCAATGGATTTCGCCCTACATCGATCCGGCGGTTCTGGCTGCGGTGTGCGTGCTCATCATTCCGCTGCCGGTTTCGACGGTGCGGCAGGCACTGGCCGACATCTTCCTGGTGACGCCGGTCGATCTGAAGAAGCACCTGGACACGGTGGCGGCGGCGTTCGTCGCCAAGCACGGCTTCGTCTCCTACCGCGCCTACGTGGCGCGGGTCGGACGATCGAAGGAGATCGAATTGTACTTCATCGTTCCTGCCGATGCGCCGGCGCGCACGATCGGCGAATGGGACGTGTTGCGGGACGAGATCGGAGATCTGGTTGGCGACGACGGACCGAACCGTTGGCTGACCGTTGTGTTCACGGGTGATCCTGAATGGGCCGAATGACGTCGACCGCAGACTCGAACATCAAGACCCGCGCGAGCTCCGGCCCGCGCGGTCTTGCCAAGCAGGCGATCGTCGAGACCGCGGTGGGTCTGATGGAGGAGGTGGGAGAGGTGGCCTTCAGCGTGCGCAAACTCGGCGACAGAGTCGGCTGCGATCCGATGGCGATCCTCTATCACTTCAAGAACAAGGACGGCATGTATCGCGCGATGGCCGACGCGCTGGTGGCGAAGCTGTCGCCGGTTGGCCACGACCTGCCTTGGCAGGATCGGCTCCGGAAGCACGCGCGCGATCATCGTGCGCTGGCACTCCGCTATCCGAACACGTTTCCGCTGCTGCAGAGATTTCTCAACACCGGGGTCGCCGACTTCCCGCACATCGAAATGGTTCATTGTGCGCTGGCCGACGCCGGCGTGTCCGATGCGGAAGCTCCTGCCGTCTGTCTCGCCTGGTACGCAGGCGTGATCGGGTTGTGCACGGCGGAGATCAGCGGGCTGGTCCGGCCGGCTCGCGAGTCCGAAGTCGTCGAAATGGAAGAGCTGCCGTCTGCCGAGTTTCCGGTGCTGAGGAAACTGGCTCGCTCGTATCTGGCCGTCGAGACGGAAACCGTCTTCGAAATCGCCAATGAGCTGTTTATCGAAGGACTAGGCAGCCGAGCGGGCTGCAGGTCGGACTGAAACGTCCGGCATGATCGCCAGCGCCGCAACAGACGGCGACTGGCGATGCTAACTCAGGCGACGATCGCGCTCAGCACTTGTCCTTGCCGCAGCGCGCGGTGTTGATCTTCTGGCGCAGCGTGTCGAGGCCGACCGCGCCGACCACCACCTGCTTTCCGATCACGTAGCTCGGCGTGCCATTCATGCCCATCGACTCCGCGAGCTTGAAGCTCTCTTCGATGGTGGCGCGCACTTCCGGGCTGTTCATGTCCTTCTCGATCTTGGCGGGGTCGAGGCCGGCGTCCTTCGCAGCCGCCAGCGCACGCGCCTTGTCGGCCTGACCGCGGCCGCCGAGCAGCTTCTGGTGGAAGTCGAGATACTTCTTGCCGGTCGGGTCCTGCATCCGAACGGCGATCGCGACCTGAGCGGCTTCGACCGAGGGCGGGCCGAGCACCGGGAATTCCTTCAGAACGACCTTCAGGTTCGGATCGTCCTTCATCAGCTCCATCATGTCGGTCATCGCGCGTTTGCAGTAACCGCAATTGTAGTCGAAGAACTCGACCATGGTGACGTCGCCGTTCTTGTTGCCGACCGTCACGCCGCGCGGCGAATTGTAGATGATGTCGGCATTGTCCTTGATCGCCTGCTGATGCTTTTCGGCCTGCGCCGCCGCCTGGCGCTTGCCGAGCTCTTCCGAGGCTTCTTCGAGCACCTCGGGATGCGACACCAGATACTCCTTGATGATGGATTCGATCTGGCTCCGCTGCTCGTCGGAGAACTTCTGCGCCGAGGCGACGGCCGGCGCGCCAACGATGGCGAGCGCGAGCAGGGCTGTGGCGAGCGGGCGGAACGACAGCATAGGCGGATCCCTTCGGCGGGTCAGGTCGTGGAAAAGACGCGTGGATTCGGACGTTTCATAGCGCTTTTCCCCGGCAAATACGCGGTTTTTGTGAACACGATCCGGTCAGGCAGGGCCTGAGGCCGGTGCGACGCAACGACGCCGGCGCGCGGGAGAACCGAACGCCGGCGTCGTCAGATCGCGTACCGAGTTACTTGATGGTGGTGAGGCGCAGATAGGGGCGGGGTTCTTCCCAGCCTTGCGGGAACGCCTTGGTGGCGGCTTCGCCCTTGACCGACAGCGGGATGATGACCTTGTCGCCCGGGCGCCAGTCGGCCGGGGCCGCGACGGTGTGCTTATCGGCAAACTGCAGCGCGTCGATCACGCGCAGGATCTCGTCGAAGTTCCGCCCGACGTTCATCGGGTAGGTCATGGTGAGGCGGATCTTCTTGTTCGGATCGATGATGAACACCGAACGCACCGCAGCGGTATCGCTCTGGTTCGGATGGATCATGTCGTAGAGCTTGGCGACCTTCAGCTCCGGATCGGCAATGATCGGGAATTGCAGGTCGGTCTGCTGGGTGTCGTTGACGTCCGCGATCCACTTCAGATGCTCGTCCACCGTGTCGGTCGACAGGCCGATCGGCTTGACGTTCCGCGACGCGAACGGCTGCGCCAGCTTAGCGGTCTTGCCCATCTCGGTGGTGCAGACCGGGGTGAAGTCGGCGGGGTGGCTGAAGAAGAAGACCCAGGAGTTGCCGATGAAGTCGTGGAACGAAATCTTGCCCTTGGTGGTGTCGGCGGTGAAGTCGGGGGCAATGTCGCCGATATGAAGGGACATCGGTACGGTCTCCTGTACGTTTGTTGAGTGCTGGATTACGCGCCGAACGAGGTCGTGCGCGTGGAAGGATGGAGACCTTCTAAATGGAGATTCCGCACCGCAGGATCAAGGAACTCGTCGCAAAAGCATCCGCAAAAAGCATCGGGCGATGCATGATGATCATGCACCGCCCGATGAACGTCTTATCTCGGTACGGCTACGGGCAGGGCATCTCGCGGCCGCCCTTGGCGATGTAGGTGCCGGTCGCCGGATTGTACGATCGGAAGCGCCGCGCGCAGTAGTCCTGCTGCCGTGCCGCTTCGGCCTGGCTGGCTGCAATCGCGCCGCCGACGATCGCCGCGCCGATGCCGATCCCGACCGCGGCGCCCGGGCCACCCCAGCCGCGCCCACGGCCGCGACCCCATCCTCGTCCACGCCCACGGCCCCAGCCGCGCTGCGCATGCGCGGGCGTCGAAGCCAGCGTCATGGCCGCGCCGGTGGTGGCGATCATCCCCAAACCGTACATCGTCAGCAGCGCAACGCTCGCCAGCGCACGCGTGATGAACTTTCGGGGCTTGTTGCCCGCGGGTCGTGTCGAGTTGGTCATGGATGTTTCTCCCGATGTTGGAGCAGCGATGCTGTTTGCTGGTGAGCGTCGAGCGCTCAACGCAACCGTCGCGAGTCTTGGACGATCGCGAGACTCAAGCGGACAAGATCGCCGCGCCGGGAGTGTGACAGAGCCGTGCACACGGGACAATCCGCCGCGGCGCGACAATGACGCGCGGAACGTTATTTCTGGCCCGGCATCTTCGCCGCGACGATGTCGTCGGCCTTGACCCAGCCCGGCGAGCCGACCGGGAAGCGGGTCTTGGCGCGGGCCGCAAGCTCGCGCGCGGTCTTGGCATCGCCTCGCAAGTAAGCCGCCTGTGCCGAGGCAAGATCGGCCTCGGCGTAGTTGCCCTTCTGGCCGTAAGCCATGGCCAGATGGCTGTAGCCGAGCGGCACTTCGCCCTCGCGGCCGAGCGCGCCGCGCAGGATCTGGATGGCTTCGTCGGTGTAGGCCTTATTGTTGCTGGCGACCAGCGCCTGGCCGAGCAGGATCTGGATCAGCGGCGCGCCGTTGGTCATCGCCACCGCCTTGCGCAGCGGTGCGATCGCCTCGGCCGGCTTGCCGCCTTCGAGCAGCGCCTGACCGCGTAGCTCGTAGAAATAGGGATTGTTGGGCTGAGCCTGGATCAGGCCGTCGATCTGTGCGAGCGCCGAGCGCGGGTCGCCGTGCAGATAGCTGGCGATCGCGCGTGCGTAGCGCGCCGGAAGGCTGGTGTTCGACGCCGGATAGCGCCGGTACACCGTATCGGCCCGTTCCATGAAGCCCGACACCTTGGCGCGCATCATGTCGTGGCGCATCTGCAGCGCCGGATCGTCCTTCTTGTCCCAATACGCGCTGGTCCGCGCCAGTTCGGCGAGCGCGGAGACGCGCTCGGCCGGCATCGGATGCGATTGCGCGTAGGGATCGGCGCCGCGCGCCGCGAACAGGCTCTCGTTGGTGAAACGCTGGAAGGTCTCGTACATGCCCTTCGCAGACTGCTGCGTGGCGTTGAGAAACTTCACCGCGGCGCGATCGGCGTTCTCTTCCTGCTGGCGCTGATACGACAGCAAATTGCGCCGGATGACTTCCTGCGGCGCGGTGATCGCCGCCGCGCCGATATTGGCGGCGCCGCTGTTCGGGCCGGCGCTGGCGCCCGCCACCATCGCGCCGACGCCGAGCAGCATCGCGACGATCATCTGCGTCTGCGCCTGCGCGAGCTGGGTGCGCAGCTTGGAGAGATGGCCGCCGGCAAGGTGACCGGTTTCATGCGCCAGCACCCCGATCAGTTGATTCGGCGTTTCCGACTGCAGCAGCGCGCCGTAGTTGACGAAGATGCGGTGACCGTCGGCCACGAAGGCGTTGAAGGTCGGATCGTTGATGATCGCGACTTGGATGTTCTGTTTTTCCAGCCCGGCGACGCGCAGGATCGGCCGGGTGTAGTCGCGCAGCAACTGCTCGGTCTCGGTGTCGCGCAGCAGCGGCGGTCCCTTCTGGGTGGGGGCCTGCGCCAGCGCGGGAACCGGCGTGATCGCCAGCGCGAGCGCGGTGAGCCCCGCGACCAGCCGCGACGCCTGCTTGCGTGCGGACGGGCATAGCCGTCCGGCGAAAACTGCAATGTCCTTCAGCATTGGCCGAGCATCGAATTCCGGGTATCTCCAGGTCGGCCCAGCAAGACGGCAGCGGCGCGGCGCGCAGCGGGTTCACCGAACAGACCGCGCGGGGATAGCAGAATTCGATGCTCGATGCGACCAAGACACAACGTGCGCGCGGATTGTTGACCGCGTCCGCCCGCAGCGACGTACCGCCGTTCATGGTGATGGACGTGATGGCGGCGGCCGACCGGATTGAAGCGGCAGGCGGCCACGTCATTCATATGGAAGTCGGACAGCCGTGGGCGCCGGCGCCGCGCGCTGCGCTCGCTGCCGCACATGCGGCGCTCGACAGCAGCCGGATCGACTACACCTCCGCGCTCGGGATTCCGTCGCTGCGCGCACGGATCGCGAAGCATTATCGCGAAACCTATCGCTGCGATGTCGATCCGGACCGCATCGTCGTCACGACCGGTTCGTCGGGCGCGTTCATCCTGTCGTTCCTGGCGCTGTTCGAGCCGGGCGATCGCGTCGCAGTGACCGTGCCGGGCTATCCGCCGTATCGTCACATTCTGAATGCGCTCGGCTGCGTGCCGGTGCCGATCGAGACACACAGCGAGACGCGTCATGCGCTGACCGGCGAAGCGCTGCTCGCCGCGCACCGCAGGGCGCCGCTGAAGGGCGTGCTGGTTGGCAGTCCCGCCAATCCGACCGGCACGATGATGACGCGCGAGGCGCTGACCGAACTGATCGCAGTCGCCGAGAGCGAAGGCATCCGCTTCATCTCCGACGAGATCTATCACGGTCTCGACTACGCGTTCCCCGCCGTCACCGCTGCGGAGCTGTCGCCGAACGCGGTGGTGATCAACTCGTTCTCGAAGTACTTCTGCATGACCGGCTGGCGCGTCGGCTGGATGGTGCTGCCGGAAAACCTGGTGCGGCCGGTCGAACGTCTGCAGCAGAACCTGGCGATCTCGGTGCCGACGCTGTCGCAGATCGCCGCCGAGGCGGCGTTCGACGGCCGCGCCGAGATGGAAGCGGTCAAGCGCGGCTATGAGGAGAACCGCGCGATTCTGATCGAGGGGCTGCCGAAGGCGGGCCTCACCGAGTTCCTGCCGGCCGACGGCGCGTTCTATCTGTACGCCGACGTGTCGGCCTTCACCGCCGACAGCTACGACTTCACCAAGCGGATGCTGGAAGAGGCGAGGGTGGCGGCGACGCCGGGCATCGACTTCGATCCGGTGCGCGGCAAGAGCTTCGTGCGGTTTTCCTACGCCCGCTCGGCCGATGACATGCGCGAGGCGGTGCGCCGGATCACGGACTGGCTTGCACGATAATTTCGTCTGAATGACTGGATCGGCAATTTCGCTGCTTGATCTGAGCGGCATTTCGTCGCTATAGGCTCCCGCGACTAATTCCTCTCGGGAGAATTCCCTTGCCGCTCGGTTCGTCCGCGCCGCCCAGGATCGGCGGCCACACCGCGCTCGCAGCCGATTTGTGGCCGCGGCGCACGGACGGATTCTCCGCCTGGTTGCGGATCACGGTTTTGATCGCGTTCGGCTCCGTGCTGCTGGCACTGTCCGCCAAGGTCAACCTTCCGCTGCCGCTGGTTCCGATGACGCTGCAGACGCTGGTTGTGGTGCTGATCGGCGCCGCCTATGGCGCGCGGCTCGGCGCCGCGACCGTGCTTGCCTATCTCGTCGAAGGCGCCGCCGGCCTGCCGGTGTTTGCCGGACCGGTCGGCGGGCTGGCGCCGCTGCTCGGCCCGACCGCAGGCTATCTGGCCGGCTTCATGGTCGCCGCCGTCCTGGTCGGCTGGTGCGCCGAACGCGGATTCGACCGCTCGGTGGCCAAGCTGTTCGCCGCAATGCTCGCCGGCCACCTCGCCATTCTGACGCTCGGCTTCGCCTGGCTCGCCTTCGGTCTCGATCTCGGCCTCACCAAGGCGTGGTGGGTTGGGGTGGTTCCGTTCCTCGCCGGCTCGCTGGTCAAGTCCGCCCTCGGTGCGGCCTTGCTGCCCGCGGTGCGCCGCATCGTCGACCGCCAACGCTGACGGTTCGTTCTTCAATCGACTAGGTCGACCGGGACTGCCTGCGGTCGGCCAGCAACGTCTTTTCGTTCGACAGGCATCAAGCGAGTGGAGTGATCGCCATGTCGGCAACGACCCATATCGATGCACCAGCACTGCCGCAACGCGGCAAGTCGAAGCCCTTCTACAAGGTGCTTTACGTCCAGGTGCTGTTCGCGATCGTGGTCGGCGTGCTGGTCGGCTGGCTGTCGCCGCACCTTGCCACCAACGAATGGATCAAGGCGCTCGGCGACGGCTTCGTCAAGCTGATCAAGATGGTGATCGCACCGATCATCTTCTGCACCGTGGTATCGGGCATCGCCCATATCCAGGACGCCCGCAAGGTCGGCCGCGTCGGCGTCAAGGCGCTGTTGTATTTCGAAGTGGTGTCGTCCTTCGCGCTGCTGCTCGGCCTGATCGTCGGCAACATCTTCCAGGTCGGGCACGGTCTCGCTGCCAAACCGGACGCCGGTGCGGTGGCGAAATACGTCGATCAGGCCAGCCATCTGAAGGCGGTCGACTTCGTGCTGCACATCATCCCGGACAGCGTGGTCGGCGCCTTCGCGCAGGGCGACATCCTGCAGGTGCTGCTGTTTGCGGTGCTGTTCGGCTTCTCGCTGATGGCGCTGGGCGAGCGCGGCCATCGGCTGCGCGACGTGATCGACGATGCCGCGCACGCGGTGTTCGGCGTCATCGCCATCGTGATGAAGGCGGCGCCGATCGGTGCGTTCGGCGCGATGGCCTTCACCATCGGCAAATACGGCCCGGCCGCGCTCAGCAACCTGCTCGGGCTGGTGCTGCTGTTCTATGCCACTGCCGCGCTGTTCGTGGTGCTGGTGCTCGGACTGATTGCGCGGTTCGTCGGATTCAACATCTTCAAGTTCATCGCCTACATCAAGGACGAGCTCTTGATCGTGCTCGGCACCTCGTCGTCGGAAAGCGCGCTGCCGCAGCTGATGGAGAAGCTGGAGCGGCTCGGCTGTTCGAAGTCGGTGGTGGGCCTCGTGGTTCCGACCGGCTATTCGTTCAACCTCGACGGCACCAATATCTACATGACGCTGGCGACGCTGTTCATCGCCCAGGCGCTCGGCATCGAACTGACCTTCAGCCACCAGGTCGCGATCCTGTTGGTGGCGATGCTGACCTCGAAGGGCGCCAGCGGCGTCACCGGCGCCGGCTTCGTGACGCTCGCGGGCACGCTCGCCGCGGTCAATCCGGCGCTGCTGCCGGGGATGGCGATCGTGTTCTCGATCGACAAGTTCATGAGCGAAGTCCGCGCGCTGACCAACATCACCGGCAACGGTGTTGCGGCGGTGTTCGTGTCGTGGTGGGAAGGCGAACTCGACCACGACCGCCTGCACGCCAATCTCAACCGCACCATCGATCCGTCCGACGTCGAGACCGCCGTCACCACCGGCTGACGACTTCGAACCAACGATTGCAACGACTAGACTAAGTCGGTGCCCGCGCTTGTCGCGGGCATCTGCGTTTTGAGGGGCTTGTTAGTCCGAGAATGCGGCCCGTGAGCTGCAGAGAATTCGCGGCCTCTTAAGACGATGGCTGATTGGTCACTTACTTCGTCATGGCCGGGCTCGTCCCGGCCATCCACGTCTTTCTCGCAACTTCGGCTTCAAGGCGTGGATACCCGGGACGAGCCCGGGCATGACGAGTGGTGCGTCAGGGCTGATCAAACTGATGCCGCGCAGCGGAACGCTGATCCCACCACCAATGCCTGACCAATGCCTGAAACGAAAATGCCCGCGGCGTGCGCGGGCATTTTGGAAGCTGTTATCTTGATGGCGGCTTAATTGCCGCCGCCGAACCGGCGGGACCACCAGCCGACCCGGCGCGGGGCGGTGGAGGAGGGCTCCTGCGCGGGCTGCTCGGCTGCTTGCGTTGCTGCCTCGGCGGCCGGGGCTTCTGTCGTAGGCGCGGCTGCTACGGGCTGCTCGGCCTCAGTGGTCGGCTCGGGCCGCACGTCGGCCGCGGCTTCCGTCGTCGTGTCGGAGGCGGCCTGTGCGCCGAAGCTCACCTTTTCGCGAACCGTGGAGCGGCGACGCGCAGCCTTCTTCGCGGCGCTGTCGTCTTCGGCGGATGCGTCGCCGCTGTCGAGTGCGGCGGCTGCTGCTGCCGTGTGCTGCGGTTCGGACGGCGCAGTGTCCTGCGGCGCGGCGTGATGCCGCTGTTCGGTCTCGGCTGCCGGTTCGAAGCTCGGCTGCACCGACGGGCTGCCGCCGTCGAAGTCGGCGACCGCATCGGCGGATTCGGCTTCGTCGGTTGCGTTTAGTTCGTCGCTGATCGAGCCGACCACGCCTGCCTCTGTCTCAGTGCCATCCGCAGTGCCACGGCGGCGGCGGCCACCACGACGACCGCGGCGGCGCGGACGGCGTTCGCCGTTCTCGCCCTGGTCGGCGCGGACTTCGGTCTCGCCGTCGTCTTCGCCGGCCTCGTCGCCTTCGTCAGCTTCGCCGACCTGTTCGACACCTTCGGTCACGAACGGTTGCTCGCCGTCTTCGCCCACTGCACCGGCCTCGGCGGCGTCACGCGGCTCGCCCGACCGCCGACGACGGCGGCGCCGACGACGCTTGCGGCCTTCGCCTTCGCTCTCGCCGGCTTCGCTGCCCTGATCCTCGGCGAGGCCGACGGTCTCGTCGGTCTCGATCTCGGCTTCGAAATCGTAGCCGTCGTCATCCTCGGGCTCGTCGAGCGGCGCCGGGGAGGCGGCGATCTGCGCCGCGAGCAGCGCCTTGGCGGTCTCCAGCGTGTGGACCTGTTCGCCGCGGTCGATCACGAACGACTGTTGGCCGCTGACGGTCGGATCCGCCAGTACCGACAGCGACACCCGGAAGCCGGTCTCGAGGTCGCGCAGATGGCCGCGCTTGTGGTTGAGCACGTACAGCGCCACGTCGGTGCGGGTGCGCACGATCAGATTGTGCGTGGCGCCCTTCATCAGCACTTCTTCGAGGCCGCGCAGCAGCTGCAGCGCAACCGAGGACACCGAGCGGACGTGGCCCGAGCCGCCGCAATGCGGGCAGGGCTCGGTCGAGCTTTCCAGCACGCTGGCGCGGATACGCTGGCGCGACATTTCGAGCAGGCCGAAATGCGAAATGCGGCCGACCTGGATGCGGGCGCGGTCCTGCCGCAGGCAGTCGCTGAGCTTGCGCTCGACTGCGCGGTTGTTGCGCTTCTCGTCCATGTCGATGAAGTCGATGACGATCAGGCCGGCGAGGTCGCGCAGCCGGAGCTGCCGGGCGACTTCTTCGGCGGCCTCCATGTTGGTCTTGAGCGCGGTGTCCTCGATGTGGTGCTCGCGGGTCGAGCGACCCGAGTTGACGTCGATCGAGACCAGCGCTTCGGTCTGGTTGATGACGATGTAGCCGCCGGAGCGAAGCTGCACGGTCGGCGAGAACATCGCGTCGAGCTGGCTCTCGACGCCCATCCGCGAGAACAGCGGCTGGCCGTCGCGATACAGCTTCACCGCGCGGACCTGCGACGGCATCAGCATGTGCATGAAGTCGCGGGCTTCGCGATAGCCGGCTTCGCCGGCCACCAGCACTTCATCGATCTCCTTGTTGTAGAGATCGCGCAGCGAGCGCTTGATCAGCGAGCCTTCTTCATAGACCAGCTTCGGCGCCTGCGAGTTCAGCGTGACGTCGCGCACCGTCTCCCACATCCGGATCAGGTATTCGAAGTCGCGCTTGATCTCGGGCTTGGTCCGTGAGGCGCCGGCGGTGCGCAGGATCACGCCCATGCCTTCCGGCACGTCGAGGTCCTGCACCACTTCCTTCAGCCGCGAACGATCCTGGGCCGAGGTGATCTTGCGGCTGATGCCGCCGCCGCGGGCGGTGTTCGGCATCAAGACGGCGTAGCGGCCGGCGAGCGACAGGTAGGTGGTGAGCGCCGCACCCTTGTTGCCGCGCTCTTCCTTGACGACCTGCACCAGCATCACCTGGCGGCGCTTGATGACTTCCTGGATCTTGTACTGCCGACGCGGACGGAAGGCGCGTTCCGGCACTTCCTCGAGCACGTCGTCACCGCCGACGGACTCGACGACGTCCTCTTCGGCTTCCTCTTCGTCGTCCTCTTCCTCGTCATCCTCGGCTTCCGCCTCGGAGTCGGTTTCGACCTCGTGCTCGGCTTGCACGTGATCATCGTGCGCCTCGTGGAGGTCGTCGGCCTCGTGGTGATCGTCGATCGGGAACGGCGCGTCTTCGGCGTAGCCGGCGCCTTCCTCGGCGTGGTCGTCGTCGTGCGCGTGGGTCTCGTCGTGCGACGCCGCGGCCTGCGGGGCTTCGACCGGCGCGGGAGCTTCGGCAACCGCCGGCTGCTCGTTCGCGACGGGCTCGGCTGCTGCGCTCACCTCAGGCTCGGACGGAGCGGGGGCTTCGGACGGCGCGGCTTCAACGTGGGGGGGCTCGTGATCGGCGGAGGCGTGCGCGGCGTTGTGCTGCTCGGCGGTCTCTCCCTCCGGCAGCTCGTGCATCAGGCGCTCGCCCTCGGCGTGTGCCTCGACCTCGTGCGCCTCGTGATGGTCGGCAGCCTCGTGCGGCTGCTCGGCCGCAACGTCGGCAACGGTTTCGACAATCTCGCTCTGCACCCGTTCGCCGTTGTTGCGGCGGCGATGGCTGCGATGCCGCGACCGGCGGCGGCTGGAGCGCTGCTCGCTTTCTTCTTCGGCTTCGCGGTGGGCGCGTTCGTCGGCTTCGATCAGAGCCTGCCGGTCGGCGACCGGGATTTGATAATAGTCGGGATGGATTTCGCTGAAGGCGAGGAAGCCGTGGCGATTGCCGCCATATTCGATGAAGGCGGCTTGCAGCGAGGGTTCGACCCGGGTGACTTTTGCGAGATAGATGTTGCCGCGGAGTTGTTTGCGCTGGGCGGTTTCGAAATCAAACTCTTCGACGCGGTTGCCACGGACCACGACCACCCGGGTCTCTTCCGGGTGGGTGGCGTCGATCAGCATCTTGTTGGCCATTTTTCAACTCATGTCGGCGAAGCGCGCGCGAAACGGCTCGCGCAAGCAGCGCGGCCGGCAGACGCGACGGTCCACCTGATTCGGGGGTGAGGGGAAGGCCGAAACGCATCGCGGTGTGCCGTGCCGGTCGGAGACCCGAGGCGACGCGCAAAGCGAAGCCAGAGCTTCGCGGCGGCGCGGCCTTTGCGTGGGTCGGTTTCGGCATCGCAGTCTGGCGCATTAAGCGTCGGCCCGTCTGAACAGGTGGCGGCTCGATCGGCCGCCGTGTCGTTTCGCTGATGGGCCGGCTCCGCGCCGAGGCGCTAAGCCGGAGTAGGGCATCCGGCAGGTGTGCCGAATGTGGCCGGTCATGAAGTGTTGAACCGTCCCTGGTACAAGAGAAGGCCCGGGGACGGACGCCGTTCGGGCTGGGCCGGCACTCCTTGACCTGCCGCGCGCTGCGCTGGCTCGGAGGGGCCGGCAAAACGCAAAATCCGCCGGGTTTGGGATCGGGGACTTAGCGCTGCACCGAGTGGCTGAACGCGACACAACCGGTAGTATAGACCGTCAGCAGTAAATACATACGTGGATTGGGTGGCGGTTGCAAGGTGAGCGTCACGGCCCGGCAACACTCCGCAGGTTTCATCCCGAGCCACTTAAGGTCCGATTAACCGTGCAGTTCTATTGCGGTAGAACGACTTCCGGGAGGGTTGGGATTCGTTTGGCACGCCGCGCAAATCATTTTGTTTTGTACTGTGCAATCGGTGCGTGCGCTGCAGCATTGTCGTGGCTGACGCCCTGTATGCTGACGGCCGCTTCCGCCGAGACCGCTGCCCCCGCCGCCGCTCCCGTTCCGACCTCTTTTCCGATCGCATCTGACGCCCGCATCGCCGGTGATGACCACCAGACCCGCCTGATTGTCGATCTGGACGGAAAGGTGCCGCTTCGCGCATTCGCGCTGGCCGACCCGTATCGCGTCGTCATCGACCTGCCGCAGATCAATTTCCGGCTGCCGAAGGGCACCGGCGAGAGCGGGCGCGGCCTGATCAAGGCGTTTCGCTACGGTCTCGTCATGCCGGGCGGCTCGCGAATCGTGCTCGATCTCACCGGGCCGGCCAAGATCGCCAAGGCCGAGATTCTCGATCCCGCCAACGGTCAACCCGGCCGGATGGTGATCGATCTGGAGTCGATCGACCGTGCCGCCTTCATGCAGGCGCTGCAGACCGCCGAGAATGTCGCCGAATTGCGCCCGACGGTGGCCGGCACCGAGACCACCGCGACGGTGTCGCGGAGTGTGCCGCTGCCGAAGGTCGAGACCGACGATCCGCGCCCGGTGGTGGTGATCGATCCCGGCCACGGCGGTATCGACAATGGCACCCAATCCGCCGACGGCGTCGCCGAGAAGACCATCGTGCTCGATTTCGCCGTGGCGCTGCGTGACCGGCTGGCGCAGCAGGGGAAATTCCGCGTGGTGCTGACCCGCGCCGACGACACCTTCATCCCGCTCGGCGACCGGGTGAAGATCGCCCGCGAGCAGTCCGCTGCGCTGTTCGTCTCGATCCACGCCGACGCGCTGCCGCGTAAGGAGGGCGACGCCCAGGGCGCCACCATTTACACGCTGTCCGACAAGGCGTCCGACGCCGAAGCGCAGCGGCTGGCGGACGCCGAAAACAAGGCGGATGCGATCGGCGGCGTCAATCTCACCGAAGAGCCGACCGAGGTCGCCGATATCCTGATCGACCTGGCTCAGCGCGAGACCAAGGCGTTTTCCAACCGATTCGCCCAGCAGCTGATGAAGGACATGAAGGCGACCACGCGGATGCATAAGCGGCCGATGAAGTCGGCCGGCTTCCGGGTGCTGAAAGCCCCCGATGTACCTTCGGTGCTGATCGAGCTCGGCTACGTCTCCAACAAGGCCGATCTGCAGTACCTGCTGTCCGAACAGTGGCGCAGCAAGACCGTTGGCGCGGTCGCCCAGGCGATCGATTCGTTCCTGAGCAAGCGCCTGGTGACCGCCGGCCCGCCGGGCTGAGGCCGCCTCAAGCGGTGCGGGGACAGGCCTGGCCGGGCCCTAGTTTGGCCACAGCGTAAGCTCTATAAGAAGTTCGATAAGACAGGCTGCCCGGTTCGCGAGGCGATTGCAGTTCGGGCCTCGCCCGGTGGCGCAAACCGCCCGGGTTGCGAACGGTGGCATTCTCGGTCAAGGGACATCCGCCGCGAGGCGCGGCCCTGGATGGAAACGGAACTTTTTGATGCGCTTTCTGCTGCGTTTCTTCGGCTTCCTGTTCGCGGCCGGAACGATCGTGTTCCTGGTCGGCGTCGCAGCCGTCGCCGGGCTGATCTGGCACTTCTCCAAGGACCTGCCGGACTACTCGCAGCTGCAGGACTACGAGCCGCCGGTGATGACGCGAATCCACGCGTCCGACGGATCGCTGCTCGCCGAATACGCCAAGGAGCGCCGGCTGTACCTGCCGATCCAGGCGGTGCCGAAGCTGGTCATCAACGCGTTCCTCGCCGCCGAAGACAAGAATTTCTACGAGCACGGCGGCATCGACTATCAGGGCATGGCGCGTGCCGCGCTGCTCTACGCGCAGAACATCGGCACCAACCGCCGGCCGCAGGGCGCCTCCACCATCACCCAGCAGGTCGCCAAGAACTTCCTTCTGACCAACGAGGTGTCGTTCACCCGTAAGATCAAGGAAGCCTTGCTGGCGATGCGGATCGAGCGCGCCTATTCCAAGGACAAGATCCTCGAGCTGTATCTGAACGAAATCTATCTCGGCCTCGGCGCCTACGGCATCGCCGCGGCGTCGCTGGTCTACTTCGACAAATCGGTCAACGAACTGACGGTCGCGGAAGCCTCGTATCTGGCGGCGTTGCCGAAGGCGCCCGCCGCGCTGCACCCGATCCGCAACCACGACCGCGCCGTCGAGCGCCGCAATTACGTGATCGACCGCCTGGTCGAGAACGGCTGGATCAGCCAGGCCGATGCCGACAAGGCGCGCAAGTCGCCGCTCACCGTCACCAATCGTGGCAACGCCGCGCACACCTTCGCGGGCGAATACTTCGCCGAGGAAGTCCGCCGCGACATCTTCGAGCGCTACGGCGAGAAGAAGCTGTACGAGGGCGGCCTGTCGGTGCGCACCACGCTCGATCCGAAGCTGCAGATCGAAGCGCGCAAGACCATGGTCGCGGGCCTCGTCCGGTTCGATGAAGCGCGCGGTTGGCGCGGGCCGGTCACCAAGCTCGAGACCGCTGGCGACTGGGGCGTCAAGCTTGCCGACGTGAAAGCGCTGGCCGACATCACGCCGTGGCGGATGGCGGTGGTGCTGGAGACCTCGGACCAGTCGGCGCGGATCGGCTTCCAGCCCGGCCGCGAACTCGGCGGTGCGATCTCCAAGCAGCGCGAAACCGGTCTCGTCACCCTCGAAGGCGTCAAGTGGGCCAAGCCGGCCGCCGGCCCGTCGCGCGGCAAGACCCCGCGCACAGTGTCGGAAGTGCTGTCGCCGGGCGAAGTGATTTATGTCGACCCGCTGCTCGACAAGGACGGCAAGGCCATTGAGGGACAGTACCGGCTGCGGCAGCTGCCGGAAGTCTCCGGCGCGATGGTGGCGATGGACCCGTCCACTGGCCGCGTGCTGGCGATGGTCGGCGGCTTCTCGTTCGACCAGAGCCAATTCAACCGCGCCACCCAGGCGTATCGGCAGCCGGGTTCGTCGTTCAAGCCGCTGGTGTACTCGGCCGCGATGGACAATGGCTACACCCCGTCGACGGTAGTGATCGACGCTCCGATCGAAATCGACCAGGGGCAGGGCGTCGGCGTGTGGCGTCCTGAGAACTACTCGACCGGCAAGTATTACGGCCCGACCACGCTGCGCAACGCGCTGCAGCGCTCGCTCAACACCGTAACGGTGCGGCTGGCGCAGGACATCGGCATGCCGCTGATCGGCGAATACGCCAAGCGGTTCGGCGTCTATGACGACCTGCCGAACTATCTATCGTATGCGCTCGGCGCCGGTGAAACCACGGTGATGCGGATGGTCACCGCCTATTCGATGTTCGCCAATGGCGGACGGCGGGTGAAGGCAACGCTGATCGACCGCATCCAGGACCGCTACGGCCACACCATCTTCAAGCACGATCAGCGCGAATGCCGCGGCTGCGAAGCGCCCAATGGCTGGAAGAACCAGCCCGAGCCGCAGCTCGTCGACCGCCGCGAGCAGGTGCTCGATCCGATGACCGCCTATCAGATCACGTCGATGATGGAAGGCGTGGTTCAGGCCGGTACCGCGACCGTGCTGCGCGAAGTCGGCAAGCCGATCGCCGGCAAGACCGGCACCACCAACGACGAGAAGGACGCCTGGTTCATCGGCTTCTCGCCCGACCTCGTCTGCGGCGTCTATATCGGCTACGACAAGCCGCGCAATCTCGGCCGCGGCGCGACCGGCGGCCATCTCGCGGCGCCGATCGCCAAGGACTTCTTCAAGCTCGCGCTCGCCGAGAAGCCGGCGGTGCCGTTCCGCGTGCCGGCCGGCATCAAGCTGGTCCGCGTCGATGCCAAGAGCGGCATGCGTGCCGGCCCGGGCGACGGCCGCACCATCCTCGAGGCGTTCAAGCCGGGCACCGCGCCGCCGGACAATTACGCGGTGATCGGCGTCGCCGACGCCGACGCGCGCCAGCAGCAGCAACAGCAGATGGCGCCGCCGGACGATCGCGGCTTCATGCGGCCGGGCACCGGCGGGCTGTACTAGCCCCACGGCCAATCGCCGCGCGGTTGATCGCGGCGATTGCGCTTTGCCGCCGCGACCGCTAAATCGCCTTCATAATCGATGCGGCCACGAGGGCCGCATCTCCGCCATCAGAGTTTCCATGCGCGCAGAAATCGAACGCCTCGTCGAAGAGATCAAGCAGTCAGTCGGGCTGCTGAGGAGGCATCTTTGACGTCGATCAGTCGACCGTCCGCCTCGCGGAGCTGAACAAGCTCGCCGAGGATCCCGACCTCTGGAACGATCCGCAGAAGGCCCAAAAGCTGATGCAGGAGCGCACCTCGCTGGAGGATTCGCTCACCGGCATCGGCAAGGTCGAGCGTGAGCTGACCGACAATATCGAGATGATCGAACTCGGCGAGGCGGAGGGCGACGAAGGTATCGTCAAGGAAGCCGAGGACGCGCTCAAGGCACTGAAGAAGGAAGTGGCGCGCCGCGAGCTGGAAGCGCTGCTGTCCGGCGAAGCCGACCGCTTCGACACCTATCTCGAAGTCCACGCCGGCGCCGGCGGCACCGAGAGCCAGGACTGGGCCTCGATGCTGCTGCGAATGTATGTCCGCTGGGCGGAGAAGCACGGCTTCAAGATCGAGTATCTCGAAGAGTCCGAGGGCGAAGAGGCGGGAATCAAGTCGGCGACGATTCAGATCTCCGGCCACAACGCCTATGGCTGGCTGAAGACCGAAGCGGGCGTGCATCGCCTGGTGCGGATCTCGCCGTTCGACTCCAACGCCCGCCGGCACACCTCGTTCTCGAGCGTGCAGATCTTCCCGGTGATCGACGACAGCATCAAGATCGACATCAAGGAAAGCGACGTCCGCACCGACACCATGCGGTCGGGCGGCGCTGGTGGTCAGCACGTCAACAAGACCGAATCCGCGGTGCGCCTGACGCACATCCCGACCGGCGTCGCGGTGGTCTGTCAGGCCGGTCGGTCGCAGCACAAGAACCGCGCCCAGGCTTGGGACATGCTGCGCGCGCGGCTGTACGAGATCGAGCTGAAGAAGCGCGAAGAGCAGGC
This sequence comes from Rhodopseudomonas sp. P1, assembly GCF_039642825.1. NCBI lineage: Bacteria > Pseudomonadati > Pseudomonadota > Alphaproteobacteria > Hyphomicrobiales > Nitrobacteraceae > Rhodopseudomonas > Rhodopseudomonas sp. P1. The sequence goes on from NZ_CP088006.1 coordinate 2,707,343, forward strand.
CGCCGCCGATCAGGCCGCCAAGACTGATATCGGCTGGGGCCACCAGATCCGCTCTTACGTGCTGCAACCGTATCAGATGGTGAAGGATCTGCGCACCGGCGTGCAGACCTCCGACACCGCCGGCGTGCTTGACGGCGACCTCGACGAGTTCATGGCCGCCACCCTGGCCCAGCGCGCCTTCGGCGGCGGACCGGGCGCGATCGAGGACGTCGACTAAGCGTGGGCGAGGGCGCTCGCGCGAGGGTTGGCTTCATCGGCCTCGGCAAGATGGGCCACGGCATGGCCGGCCGGCTGCTCGACGCCGGCTTCGACGTCGCGGTGTGGAATCGCAGCAGGGCTAAGGCGGACGACCTGATCCGCCGCGGCGCGCGATGGGCCGATAGCCCCGCCGAAGCGGCGCGCGATGCGCGCGCCATCCTGACAATGGTCGCCGACGATGCCGCCTCGCAGACTGTGTGGCTTGGCCCCGAGGGCGCGGCAACGACCGCCCCGGCCGGTGCGCTGGCGATCGAATGCTCGACGGTGTCGCACCAGCATGCCCTCGACATGGCCGCTGCGCTCCGCGCGCGAGGGCTGGTCTATATCGATTGTCCGGTGACCGGGCTTCCCGATGCCGCAGCACGCGGCGAGCTGACATTGCTAATTGGCGCTGAGCCGGCCGACCTCGATCAGGCCCGGCCGTTTCTCACGCCGCTGAGCCAGACGATCCGCCATTTCGGCGCGGTCGGCGCCGGCACGGTCTACAAGCTGATCAACAATCTGATGGGCGCGATCCAGATCGCCGGGATCGCCGAAGGCATCGCCATCGCCGAACAGGCCGGTCTCGACATGGTGCTGGTGCGCGAGGCGCTCCTCGGCAGCGTGGTGGCAAGTCCGCAGGTGCTGCGTCACGCGCCCCGCATGATCGCCCGCGACTTCAGCAACGCCACCTTCACGGCCGCGCTGCGGCACAAGGATGCGGTGTATGCGGTGCAGCTCGCCGAGGCGCTGCAACTGGAGCTGCCGCTGTCGCGTGCAGCAGTGGCAAGTTACGCGCGTGCGACCGATGCGGCGCCGGACGACGATGAGGGCAAAATCGTCGAAGTGATTTCGAAACCGCATCCGCGCGATTAGTCGGCCACACGGCGCCTTGATAGGTGACCCCTTCGCCGCGGGGGCGGAGCGAACGATGCTAACCCGCGCCCGCCAGCCGCACGCCGGCGCGGAGGAATTTCTGCGGGTCGACGGCTTCGCCATCGATGCGGGTTTCGTAGTGCAGATGCGGGCCGGTGGAGCGGCCGGTCGAGCCGACTTCGCCGATCACCTGGCCGATCTGAACGCTCTGGCCCACCTTGGTGATGATCTTCGACAGGTGGCCGTAGCGGGTCGACAGGCCGTTGCCGTGATCGATCTCGACCATCTGGCCGTAGCCGCCCTGCCATCCGGCATTCACCACCTTGCCGACCGCGGTGGCGCGGACCGGATCGCCGCTGGAGGCGCGGAAGTCGAGCCCGGTGTGCATCGCCGGACGGCCCAGGAACGGATCGGAGCGGACGCCGAAGCCCGAGGAGAATTCGACTTCGCCGAGCACCGGCTTGCGATACGGCACCAGGGCGAGAGCGCGGTTGAGGCGTTCGAACTGCGAGCGGCTGATGTAGATCCGATACAGCTGACGGTCGAACGCGCTGGCGTTGGCGCCCGGCTGCTTCACCGGCACGAACGGACCGCCGACGGCAGCGCGCGGCGCGGCAGCTTCGATGCCCCGGGCGTCGAGGCCAAGATCGGTCAGCACGCCGCGCATCCGGCGCGCACGCGACTCGAAGCTCTCTTCGACCGCGCCGAGCGAGGCGACCTGTCGCCGCTCAACCTGATCGAGCGAGGTCTGCAGCCGCATCAAAACGCTCTCGACCCCCTGGCTCTTGGCGTACTGCGTCGGCGCTTGCTCAAGCGCGGACGGCGAGGTGCGCGACTCCAGCCGCGCCTCGCGGTCGGGCGGCGCGACGAAGATCACCGTGTCGTTGATCGGCGACGGCTTCGGCCGACTATTAGTCTCGGCTTCGAATGACGGCGTGCGGGTCGGCTTGATGCTGCCGGTGACGCCGACGTCGGGCAGGGCGCTGAGGGCGCCGGCCCGCGACTCCAGCAGCGACTGCCGCCGCATGATCTGTTCGAGCTTCTGATCGAACTGCTCCTGGTCGAGCAGCTGCCGGCTGGTGGTGCGATCGACCTTGGCGCGCAGCTCGGCGATGCGATCCTCATAGGCGTATTGCATCTCGGCCTGGCGGGCGATCAGCCGCGTCAGCACGTCGTCGCGGAATGTGAAGTACGTGGCGGTCGCCGCGCTCCAGCAGCCAAGCAGCACGACGCTGCCAACCGCGATCCAGAACAGCACCGGCCCGATCCGCACCTGACGGCCGGCATGCGCAATCGTGTAGCTGTTACCAGCCGGCGCCGGCCGCTGAGGCGGACGCACCTGGCGCGGTGCCGCCGGGCGAGGGGCTTGTTGGTGGGAGTGGGGGTGAATTGCTGCGGATGGGTGGCCGGAACGGTACGACATCGGAACTCCCGCGCCGAACGGAAACTCGTCACGGTTCCGCTCGAGGCGCGGTGCGATTTGACCCCTGCATGGTTAATTTTCAGAAAATGAAAACTATAGAGATTGCGCTGCAGCGAGCACCTGATCGGCGTGGCCGTCGACCTTCACGTTGCGCCACACCCGCGCGACGCGGCCATCGGCACCAATCAAAACCGTGCTGCGAATAATCCCTTCGAACTTCCTGCTGTACAACGATTTCTCGCCCCAAGCGCCATACGCTTCGAGCATCGCATGGGTGGGATCGGACAGCAGCGGCGTTGCCAGCTGATGTTTGTCGCGGAACGAGTCCTGCGCTTTCACCGAGTCGGCCGAGACGCCCAGCACGGCCGTGCCGCAGGCTTTGAAATCGGCGGCGAGGCGGGTGAAGTCGATCGCCTCACGGGTGCAGCCAGGGGTGTTGGCCTTCGGATAGAAGAACAGCACCAGCTTCTGGCCGGCAAAGTCGGCGCGGGAGATCTCGCCGCCGCCATCGCGTGGCAGCCTGAAGTCCGGCGCGACGCTGCCCTCGGCGGGGCCGGCTGGCTTGGTTGCTGGGGATTTGGCTGCGGACTTGGCGTTAGCCTTCGGGGCCGTCGTCTTGGCAGCAGGGGTCTTGGCAGCGGGCAACTTGGCGGCCGCCTTCTTCGCCACGGCCGTGGTCTTTGCGGCGGACGGTTTCGCTGCAGCCTTCGTCGTCACCTTGGAGGTTTTCTTGGTGGCGGGCTTGGTAGCCGTCTTGGATGGTTTCTTGGGCGTCGGCTTGGGCATGCGCCTTCCTTTCGTCGCTTTCGAAGGGTCAAACATCGATTATCGCCTGGAAACGATGCGAGTTTGCCGCTGCTGGGCAAATCCGTCGACCTCGGGGTATGGTTGCAGGGATTCGGCGTACCGACCATCCCCGTTTGTTCAATGGGCCCGTTGGGCCGGTGGCGAGTTGAGGTTTCAAGCGAGGATTGGCAGCAATGCCGCCACAGGAGCGCATCCTGCGCGACGGCGCACACCCCTCCCGCGAAGAACCGGCTCCCGACGCGCGCGTGCAACGAGAGGCAATGGCCAAACATCCGACGCCGGACCAGTCCGACCCGCACGCTGGCCAAGACTCCAACGATCCCCATTGGCACGACGGCCATTGGGATCATGAGCACGAGGAAGATGCGCGGCACCGCGCCCGCAAATTGCTGAAGCGCCGCAACCTCGGTCTCGATCGTATCGACGACTGGCCGAGCCGCCGCGCGTCGGGATCTCCGTGGCTGAAGCGGACGCTGCTGACGCTCGCGGTGGTCGGCGCCGTGCTGATCGCGAGCTTCGCCGGCCTGTGGCTGCGGCTCGGCGTCGGCCCGATCAATCTCGACATGGTGACGCCGTGGCTGGCAGACGCGATCGAAGAGAACATCGGTCAGGGCAACACCGTTGAGATCGGCGGCACTCAGATCGAGCGGGCCGGCCGGATTCGGATCGCGGTGCGGATTCGCGACATCGTGGTGCGCGACCGCGATCACGTCGTGGTCGCCTCGGCGCCCAAAGCCGAGGTGCGGCTATCCGGCTGGGCGCTGATGACCGGCAGGCTGCGTGCCGAGAGCCTGCGACTGGTCGGCGCCGAACTGGCGATCCGGATTGATCCAGACGGGCAGGTGACGGTTTCGGCAGGCTCGACGGATCGGCCGCTGGCCACCGGCGTCGCGCCGAGCGGCCGTCCGGCTGAATTCAAGCTCCCGACCCAGCCGACCACTCCGGACGCGGGGGCGGCGGCGCCCGGTGCCGCGCCGCCGGCGGCCTCGACCACCACACCGCCGCCGGCGCCGGCAACCGACACGTCGGACACCATGAAGGGCGTGCTGGCCGGTCTGGAATGGCTCGACAGCCTGAGCCTGAGTGGGCTCGACGGTCAGAACCTCAATGAGATCGGCCTGAAGAACGGCAACCTCGTCGTCGACGACCAACAGCGCGGCAACCGTTGGACCTTCGAGAATATCTCGCTCAGCCTGCGCCGCCCGAGCACCGGCGGCGTCGCGCTCAGCGTCGGCGAGGAGGGCGGGCTCAAGGCGTGGTCGCTCCGCGTCCAGGTCGGCCCGGCGCATGATGGAGTCCGCTCGGTCGAACTCCACGCCAACCAAGTGCCGACCCGGACCTTGCTGCTGGCGCTGCGGCTGAAGAACCTGACCTACAGTGCCGACTTCCCGCTGACCGGCGACCTCAAGGGCGAAGTCGGCCGTGACGGCGTGCCGACCTATTTTCGCGGTAAGCTGACTGCCGGCGCCGGCACCGTGATCGATTCCGACACGCCCGACTATCCGATGGCGATCGACCAGATCGAAACCTCGTTCGAATGGGACGCCAATCGCCGCGTGCTGATCGCGCCGTTCAAGGTGCTGGCCGGCCCCAACCGGGTGACGCTGCTGGCATCCCTCGAGCCGCCGAACGGCAGCGTCAACGACTGGCGGCTCGGCCTGTCCGGCGGCACCATCGTTCTGCCGGGGGCGCAGAACGAAAGCCCGCTGATCTTCAATCGGATTGCGGTCCGGGTCCGTTTCGATAGCGCCAATCGCCGCGTGCTGCTGACCCAGGCTGACGTCAGCAATGGCGAGATCGGCGTCGCCGGCTCCGGCAGCATCGATTACTCCGGCGAGCCGCGGCTGACGCTCGGCCTTGCCGGCACCCCGATGTCGGTGTCGGCGCTGAAGCGGATGTGGCCGGTGCTGATCGTGCCGGAACTGCGCGAGTGGGTGAACGACAGGATCCTCGCCGGCTCGATCCAGACCATCGACATCGCGATCAATTCGCCGATGAAGAACCTGTCCCGCCGCGGTCCGCCGATCCCGGACGAAGGGCTGCTGGTCAACATTCTCGGCAATGGCGCGGCGATCCATCCGGTCGACGGCATGCCGGTCGTGAAGGATGCCGATATGCGGGTGCGGGTCACCGGCCGCACCGCAATGGTCGCGATCAATCAGGCCAATGCCGACACCGACGGCGGCCGCAAGGTGGCGCTGTCGGACATTCTGTTCGAGGTGCCAGATCTGGCGCCGAAGCCGGCGCCGGCTCGGATCAAGTTCAAGCTGGAGGGCCCGGTGCCCGCGGTCGCCGAGGTGCTGGCCTCCGGCCGGCTCAGTGACGCCGCGGCGCTACCGATCGATCCCAACACCAGCAAGGGCAACGTCTCGGCGCAGGTTGCGCTCGGCATGCCGATCCAGCGCGAGCTGACCAAGCAGGACACCAGCTACTCGATCAACGCTGACCTCAACGGCTTCTCCGCCGACAAGGTGGCGATGGGCCAGAAGCTCGAGGCCAATGCGCTGAAGGTGATCGCCAACAACCAGGGCTACCAGGTCAAGGGCGACGTCAAAATCAATGGTCAGGCGGCGTCGCTGGACTATCGCAAGCCGGTCGATGGCGACGCCGACGTCAAGCTGCAGGCGACGCTCGACGATGCCAGCCGCGCCCGGCTCGGTGTCGATCTCGGCAGCGGTCTCAGCGGTCCGCTTGGCGTCAAGTTGACCGGCAAGATCGGTGACAACGAACAGGATTCCAAGTTCGGCATCGAAGCCGATCTCACCCCGGTGAAGGTCGACAATCTGCTGCCGGGATGGAGCAAGCAGCCCGGCAAACCCGGCAAGGCGACCTTCAACGTCACGCGCAAGCCGCAATCGACCCGGCTCGATGATGTCACCATCGAAGGCGGCGGCACGCTGATCAAGGGCTCGCTCGAAGTCGACCCAGAAGGCGACCTGATCAACATCAACTTCCCGGTGTACTCGCCGTCCGAAGGCGACAAGGCGATGCTGAAGGCCGACCGCGGTCCCGACGGCGTCCTCAAGGCGGTGATGCGCGGTGACGTGTTCGACGGCCGCGGCTTCATTCGCTCCGCGCTGTCGGGCGGCTCCAGCGATGCCAAGGGCAAGAGCATCGATTTTGATCTCGACCTGAAGTTCGGCGCGGTCGCCGGCTTCTCCGGCGAGGCGCTGCGCAGCCTCGACGTCAAGACCACGCGCCGCAACGGCGCGATCCGCAGCTTCTCGATGAACGGCAAGCTCGGCCGCGACACCCCGATCACCGCCGATCTGCGTGGCCGCAATCAGGGCCGCGAAGTGATTTATCTCGAGACCAACGACGCCGGCGCGTTCTTCCGCTTCACCGACAGCTACTCGAAAATGTATGGCGGCCAGCTCTCGCTGGCGGTGGAGCCGCCTGGCGGCGAGCCGCGCGAGAAGGAAGGCCTGATCAACGTTCGCGACTTCACCGTGAAGGGCGAGGCTGCGCTCGACCGCGTCGCCGCCGGCGCGCCGGGCGGACCGCCGCAGGGGCTGGCGTTCTCGCGCCTGCGTGCCGAGTTCAGCCGGCAGAACGGCACGCTGACTATTCGCGACGGCGTGGTGAAGGGGCCGACGATCGGCGCCACCATCGAAGGCTCGATCGATTACAGCGCCAACCAGGTGCGTATGAGCGGCACCTTCGTGCCGATGTACGGGCTGAACAACATGTTCGGGCAGATCCCGATCGTCGGCCTGTTCCTGGGCGGCGGCAGCAACGAGGGGCTGATCGGCGTCACCTATGAGGTGGTCGGCACGCCGGGCAAACCGGTGCTGCGGGTCAACCCGATCTCGGCGATGGCACCGGGCGTGCTGCGTAAGATCTTCGAATTCAACACCGGCCGGCAAAATAACGGCGCCGATTTCCCGGCGCCGCCAAACTAATCAGATAACGACCTATCTCCGTCATTGAGAGTCGGGTCTGGCCTCTGGCCCGCCCGACGACAATTCCGCGAAGTAATCCAGCTCGGTGCACGGAGCTGGATTGCTCGTCGCGTCGCCAATGACGAGGTTTGCCGTTACTTGCCGCGCAGCCACGGCACCATGCGGCCGAGCGTTGCGTCGTGACGGAAGTACTGGTGCCACAGCGCGCCGATCACGTGGATCAGCACGACGATCGCGGTCAAAAGGAACAGCGGTTCGTGCGCCGCATGCAGCGCGCCGGCGATCGCGTCGTTCTTGGCGAGCGGCGGGATGCCGAGCAGGTCGACGCCGCGGCCGGAGAACAGCGTCATGCCGAGGCCGGTGATCGGGACCGCGAGCAGCAGCAGGTAGAGCAGGCCGTGGCTGATCCGGGCGATCACCTCGGTGATGCGCGGCGAAGGCACGAGATCGGGCGCGCCGTGGATCTTGATCCACAGAATGCGAACTACGCCGAGGCCCAGCACGAGGGTGCCGATCGCCTTGTGCCAGCTGTAGAGCGTGCCGCGCAGCGGGTCGGTCTTCTCCAGCCCGTGTGCGTATTGCATCGAGGCGAACAGCGCGATCACGGCGAAGAAAATCAGCCAGTGAATGAGGACAGCGAGCGCGCCGTATTGGGCGGGCCGTTTGTCGGCGGTATCAAGAGTCGTGGTGGTCATGATGTCTCCGAAGCGAAATCGCGGCATGTCAAAGCCCGCCGCGCGAGCAGCCCATCGGACAATGATGCCCGGCAGAGCGGCGGCAGCGTGTGATCGAGCGCAATTTGGCCGAACACATTTTGCTGATCGCAGAGGCGAGGGGCCGCTAATGGCCCGGTCTATGCCACGCACGGATTGCGAAGTCATGACTGATGGCTGCGACTGAAACGCAACAGCGCGCGCTTATTGTCGCTCCCGCAGCGCCGGGACTACCAGGAACGGGATCATGCCGAGCACCACGCTCACCAGCGCGAAGCCGAGCACCGGATTGTAGCTTTGGGTGAGGTCATGAAGCAGGCCGCCGCACCATGAACCGAACGCCGAGCCGAGGCCGCTACCGATCGAGATCGTGCCGTAGATCGTGCCGACGCGCTTGCCGCGGAAGATGCTCATCGCGGTGGCGGTGATCAGCGGGCCGCGCGAGCCGATCATCGAGCCGAAGCAGATCACGAAGCCGCCGAGCAGCAACAGGTTCGGATACCACTGCAGCAGCCAGAGCAGCCCGAGGCCGGTGATCGAGATCGCATAGGAGAACAGGATCGACGGACGCCGTCCGATCACGCCGTCGAGCCAACTCACGCCGAGCATGCCGACCACCAGCACGACGCCGGAGAAGCCCCAGGCGGTCGCCGCCTGCAGCGGGGTGAAGCCGGCGTCGACCAGATAGGCGACCACCTGCGCCGAGATCGAATACATCCCGATCGCGGTGAAGAAGAAGGTCGCGAACAGCGCCCAGAACGCGTGGTGGCGCATCGCGCTTCCCAGCGTCCAGCCGTCATCATCGGCATCGTGCGCAGGCCGCTGCGCGTGGGCGTCCGCCCCGGCGGCGAACCGCCGCCACGGCAGCAGCGACAGCGGCAGCAGCAGGATCAGCATCGCGCCGCCGAGGATCAGATACGCCTCGCGCCAGCCGACCCGCTCGATCAGCACCTGCGCGATCGGCAGCATCACCAGCACGCCGGCCCCGATCGCCGAATACACCACCGCCATCGCGGTCGGCAGCCGCGCGCCGAACCAGCGGCCGAGCAGGATCGAATTCGGAACGTTGCCGGTGAAGGCGATGCCGAGGCCGACGCACAGCCCGACGGTGATCTGCAATTGCCATAGCCGCTCGGCATAGGCGGCGATCAGCAGCGCGCCGCCGAGCAGCGCCATGCCGAGCGTGTAGACCGCGCGCGGGCCGGACCGATCGAACAGCCGGCCAACCAGCGGTGAGGCGAGGCCGGTGCACAGCGCCGTCAGCGAATAGATCGACACCACCTCGGCGCGGTCCCAGCCGAACGAGGCCGAGATCGGCAGCAGGAACACGGTGAAGCTCTCGCCGAGCCCGCGGCCGAGCAGCGACAGCACGAAGCACAGGCCGAGAATGCACAGGCCGGTGCGCGAGGCACGGTGATCCAAGGACGATCCTTCCCGAACGAGTCCGCGTTTTTCACATCGAACGCGGTTTTGCCGGAAAGGAGCAGAGCCTGCCCGCGAATGGGGCTATGCAAGCCGAAGCAGCACGTGCTTCTTCTTGCCCATCGACAGCTTGATTACGCCGTCCGATGACAGGTCGGTCGCGGTCAGCGTCATCTTCTCGTCGGTCACCGGCGCATCGTTGACCTTGAGGCCGCCCGCCTTGATCTGGCGGCGGGCTTCGCCGTTGGAGGCGACCAGCCCGGTCTTTTCCGCGAACGCCACCAGCACGCCGATCCCGGCATCGAGCTCGCCGCGGCTAATCTCGACGCTCGGCAGGTCCTGCGCGGTGCCGCCCTGTTCGAAGGTGGTGCGCGCGGTGGCTTCCGCCTTGTCGGCCGCCTCGCGGCCGTGCATCAGCGCGGTCGCCTCGGTGGCCAGGATCTTCTTGGCGTCATTGATCTCGGCACCCTGCAGCTTCGACAGCCGCTCGATTTCGTCCATCGGCAGCAGCGTGAACAGCTTCAGGAAGCGGCCGACGTCGGCGTCCTCGGTGTTGCGCCAGTACTGCCAGTAATCATACGGCGCCAGCATGTCGCCGTTGAGCCAGACGGCACCGGCGGCGGTCTTGCCCATCTTGGCGCCCGACGCGGTGGTGAGCAGCGGGCAGGTCAACGCGTGGAGCTGATGCGTGCCCATGCGGCGGCCGAGGTCGACGCCGTTGACGATGTTGCCCCACTGATCCGAGCCGCCCATCTGCAGATTGCACTTGTAGCGGCGCGCCAGTTCGACGAAGTCGTAGGACTGCAGGATCATGTAGTTGAACTCGATGAACGACAGTTCCTGCTCGCGCTCGAGCCGCAGCTTCACCGAGTCCATCGTCAACATGCGGTTGATCGAGAAGTGGCGGCCGACGTCGCGCAGCATCTCGATGTAGTTCAGCTTGGTCAGCCACTCGGCGTTGTCGGCCATCACCGCGTCGCTGTGACCGTCGCCGAACTTGATGAACTTCGAGAACGTGCCCTTGATCGACTCTTTGTTGGCGTCGATCTGCTCGTAGGTGAGGATCTTGCGAGTCTCGTCGCGGCCGGACGGATCGCCGACGCGCGTGGTGCCGCCGCCCATCAGTGCGATCGGCTTGTTGCCGGTCGCCTGCAGCCAATGCAGCATCATGATCGAGAGCAGATGGCCGACATGCAGCGACGCCGCGGTGCAGTCGTAACCGACATACGCGACCACTTCGCCCTTCGCCGCGAGCGCGTCCAGCGAGTCGGGGTCGGAAATCTGATGAATGAATCCCCGGCTTTGGAGAACATTCATAAAATCAGACTTAAAAGCGGTCATCTGTATCGGTCTCTGATCACGGTTATTTCACGCATCGCGCAGATCGCGCGCGAAGACGCCCAGGAATGTCTTTCGGGCGCGTTACCCTGTGGCATTATAAGAACTAGGTGTTTGACACAAGTTGGACATTCCGCAGCGGCCAGAGAAGGCGCGTGCCATGATGATGACGGCGATCGGACTGATGAGCGGGACGTCGCTCGACGGCGTCGATGTCGCTCTGATCAAGACCGACGGACGGCGCGTCGCTGCGCTCGGACCGTCGGGCTACCGGCCCTACACCGAGACCGAACGCAGCCTGTTGCGCCAGGCGCTTGCTGAAGCGGTGCAACTGACCGCGCGGGATGCCCGGCCGGGCGTGCTCGCCGAGGCCGAACGCGCCGTGACGATCGCCCATGCCGAGGCCGTTGCCGCCTTCGTGGCGCAGAACAGGCTGTCACCCGAAAGCGTTGATATCGTCGGCTTCCACGGTCAGACCGTGCTGCACCGGCCGGCCGAAAAGCTCACGGTGCAGATCGGCGATGCCAAGGCGCTGGCCAAGGCGATCCGCATCCCGGTGGTGTGCGACTTCCGCGCCGCGGATGTTGCGGCCGGCGGGCAGGGCGCACCGCTGGTGCCGGTGTATCACCGCGCGCTGGCGCAATCGCTCGGCCGTGACGGTCCGATCGGCGTGATCAATGTCGGCGGCGTATCCAACGTCACCTATATCGACGGCACCGACACGCTGATTGCCTGCGACACCGGCCCCGGCAATGCGCTGCTCGATGACTTCATGTTCCGCAAGCTCGGCAAGCCGTTCGATTGCGAAGGCCGGCTGGCGGCGCAAGGTGCGATCGATCAGACGTGGCTCGCAGAAGCGCTGCAGCATCCGTTCTTCGCCAAGCCGGCGCCGAAATCGCTCGATCGCAACGACTTCGCCGGGCTGGCCCAGCGCGACTGGTCGCCGGCCGACGGAGCCGCGACGCTGACGGCGTTCACCGCGCGCGCGATTGCGTCGGTGCTGCCGCTGCTGCCGAAGCCGCCGCAGAGCTGGATCGTGACCGGCGGCGGTGCGCGCAACCTGACGCTGATGCGGATGCTGCGCGAGGCGCTGGCCCCGGCCAGCGTCGAGAGCGCCGATGCGCTCGGCTGGTCCGCCGACGCGATGGAGGCGCAGGCGTTCGGCTTCCTCGCCACACGCGGGCTGAAGGGCCTGCCGCTGAGCTATCCGGCCACCACCGGCGTCGCCTTTCCGATGACCGGCGGGCTGTTGGCGCGGCCGTAGCCGCGCGCCTCAGCGAACGTTGGCGAGCCGCATGTCGAGATAGGACGTGATCGTCTCCATCAGCGGCTCCATCCGGTCTTCGAAGAAGTGGTTGGCGCCCGGGATGGTCTGCTGGTCGATCACGATGCCCTTCTGGGTCTTCAACTTCTCGACCAGGGTGTTAACGTCCTTGGCCGGGGCGACGATGTCCTTCTCGCCATGCACGATCAGGCCGGACGAAGGGCAGGGCGCCAGGAACGAGAAATCGTAGCGGTTCGGTTCCGGCGCGATCGAGATGAAGCCTTCGACCTCGGGGCGGCGCATCAGCAGCTGCATGCCGATCCATGCGCCGAACGAGAAGCCGGCGACCCAGCAGGCGCGGGCTTCGGGATTGATGGTCTGGGCCCAATCGAGCGCGGAGGCGGCATCGGCCAGCTCGCCGGTGCCGTGGTCGAACGAACCTTGGCTGCGGCCGACGCCGCGGAAATTGAACCGCAGCACCGAGAAGCCGCGGGCCACAAACGCGTAATACACCTGATAGACGATCGGGTGGTTCATGTTGCCACGGAACTGCGGATGCGGGTGCAGCACCATCGCGATCGGCGCATTCTTCTGCTTCGCCGGGTGGTAGCGGCCTTCAAGTCGGCCCGCCGGACCGGTGAAAATAACTTCGGGCATCAGCGATCCTTGCGCGACATCGTGGGATTCGGCCTGGCGCGCCGGGCGCGCGCGGGTCCTGCCAGCAACGGCCGCCGGCTGCCGCAATGCGGATGGGGCAGGTGGCCGGCGGAAACGGGGAGCTGCGTTCTAGCATGGAGCGCAGGGCCAAATGCAAGCATATTGAGCAGGGTGGCCGCCGGCGGCGGTGCCAGGGGACGGACCCTCAGTCGTCCCGAGACAAGGAATGAAGCGTGGTGACGGCCAATCGAGTGTATCTGGACTGGAATGCGACCACGCCGCTGCGGCCGGAGGCCAAGGCGGCGATGACGGCAGCGCTCGACGTTGTCGGCAATCCGTCGTCGGTCCATGCCGAGGGCCGGGCCGCTCGCGGGCTGCTCGAACAGGCTCGGGCGCAGGTGGCGGCCGGGGTCGGTGCAGCGCCGCGCGACGTGGTGTTCACCTCCGGCGGCACCGAAGCCAATGCGCTGGCGCTCACACCTGGACTCCGGATCGGTGTGGAACCCACTGAAAGACTGCTGCTTTCAGCCGTGGAGCATGCCTCGGTTCTGAGCGGCGGCCGGTTCCCGGCGGAGCGTGTCGGCCAGATCCGTGTGACGGCAGACGGCGTGCTCGACCTCGACCATCTGCGCGCGTTGCTGGCCGATGGCGGTCCGGCGCTGGTGTCGGTGATGCTCGCCAACAACGAGACCGGCGCACTTCAGCCGATTCGTGAAGTTGCTGAGATGGTGCATAAAGCGGGCGGCGTGCTGCACGTCGATGCGATCCAGGCGCTCGGCAAGATTCCATTCGGAATCAAGGAACTCGGCGCCGATCTTATCTCGCTGTCTGCACACAAGATCGGAGGGGCGAAAGGCGTCGGCGCGCTGGTGCTGAGCCCGAAGCTGACCGGGCCTGAGCCGCTGCTGCGCGGCGGAGGTCAGGAGCTGGGGCGGCGCGCCGGCACTGAGAACCTGATCGGCATCGCCGGCTTCGGCGCCGCGGCCGCGGTGGCGATTCCGGCGATCGCGGACGACATGGGCCGGATCGAAGGATTGCGGACACGGCTCGAGGCGGGCTTGCGACATATCGCCGGGGACGACGGGGTGATCATGTCGGCCGGCGTGCCTCGGCTGCCCAACACCACGTTGTTCGCAATCGCGGGATTACGCGCCGAGACCGCGGTGATCGGCTTCGATCTGGCGGGAATCGCGGTGTCGTCGGGCTCGGCGTGTTCGTCCGGCAAGGTGCAGCCATCGCACGTGCTCGAAGCGATGGGGTTCGGTCCGGAACTTGCACGGTCGGCGATACGGATCAGCCTCGGCTGGTCGAGTAGCGAATCCGACATCGATCGATGCCTGCAGGCTTGGAGAAAGCTCGCCGGCAACCTAACTAAAAGGGATCATGAAACAGTGCTTGAACGGTTCTAAGAGGGTTTCATCCCGCGCCGGATCGTGTAAGCATGTCTCAGCAGATCCACCGCGGTCCTTGAAACCGCGAGCGGAGGTTTGAATGGCTGCCGTACAAGAGACCGTCGATCGGGTCCGCCAGATCGACGTCGATCAATATCGATATGGATTCGAGACACTGATCGAATCCGAGAAGGCTCCGAAGGGGCTTTACGAAGATATCGTCCGCTTCATTTCGGCGAAGAAGAACGAGCCCGACTGGATGTTGCAGTGGCGGCTCGATGCCTACCGCCGCTGGCTGACGATGACCGAGCCGAGCTGGGCGCGGGTGTCCTATCCGAAGATCGACTTCCAGGACCTCTACTACTACGCCGCGCCGAAGCCGAAGAAGACCGTCGGCTCGCTCGACGAGATCGATCCTGAGATTCTCAAGACCTACGAGAAGCTCGGCATCCCGCTGCGCGAAGTCGCGCTGCTGGAAGGCGTCGAGCCGCAGCCGGGTGCGCCGGACTCGCCTGGCCGCAAGATCGCAGTCGACGCGGTGTTCGACTCGGTGTCGGTGGCGACCACGTTCCAGGCCGAACTGAAGAAGGCTGGCGTGATCTTCATGCCGATCTCGGAGGCGATCAAGCATCACCCCGAGCTGGTGCAGAAGTATCTCGGCAGCGTGGTGCCGACCTCGGACAATTTCTACGCGACGCTGAACTCGGCGGTGTTCTCCGACGGCTCGTTCGTCTACGTGCCGCCGGGCGTGCGCTGCCCGATGGAGCTGTCGACCTACTTCCGCATCAACGAGCGCAACACCGGCCAGTTCGAGCGCACGCTGATCATCGCCGACAAGGGCTCCTACGTCTCCTATCTCGAAGGCTGCACCGCTCCGCAGCGCGACGAGAACCAGCTTCACGCCGCCGTGGTCGAGCTGGTGGCGATGGACGACGCCGAGATCAAATACTCGACGGTGCAGAACTGGTACCCGGGCAACTCGGAAGGCAAGGGCGGCATCTACAACTTCGTCACCAAGCGTGGCGACTGCCGCGGCGCCAATTCCAAGATCTCCTGGACCCAGGTCGAGACCGGGTCGGCGATCACCTGGAAGTATCCGAGCTGCATCCTGCGCGGCGACAATTCGCGCGGCGAGTTCTACTCGATCGCGATCTCGAACGGCTATCAGCAGGTCGATAGCGGCACCAAGATGATCCATCTCGGCGAGAACACCACGAGCCGGATCATCTCCAAGGGCATCGCTGCCGGCAAGTCGCAGAACACCTATCGCGGCCTCGTCACCGCGCATCGCAAGGCCAACGGCGCGCGCAACTTCACCGCCTGCGACTCGCTGCTGATCGGCGACCAGTGCGGCGCGCACACCGTGCCCTACATCGAAGCCAAGAACGCCTCGACGCTGTTCGAGCACGAGGCGACCACGTCGAAGATCTCCGAGGACGTGCTGTTCTATTGCATCCAGCGCGGCCTGTCGCAGGAGGAGGCGGTCGGCCTCGTGGTCAACGGCTTCGTCAAGGACGTGCTGCAGCAACTGCCGATGGAATTCGCGGTGGAAGCGCAGAAGCTGATCTCGATCAGCCTCGAAGGTTCGGTCGGCTAACGCCGGCAGCTTCACGAGGTGGCCGCGCCGCGGCCGCCTCGCAGGATCCGCAACGAGAACGTCATATCAACTCATCCTTCGAGACGCGCGCTGCGGTCGATCCTCAGGATGAGAGCCAAACAGGAAGGTCGTTATGCCCGCATTGCTCGAAGTGAAGGACCTCAAGGTCAGCGTCGCGGATCGCGAGATCCTGCACGGGCTGACACTCACCGTGAACGAAGGCGAAGTGCACGCGATCATGGGGCCGAACGGCTCCGGCAAGTCGACGCTCAGCCATGTCATCGCCGGCAAGCCGGGTTATGAAGTGACCGGCGGCGAGGTCCTGTTCAAGGGCGAAGACCTGCTCGCGATGGAGCCGAACGAGCGCGCCGCCAAGGGCGTGTTCCTCGCGTTCCAGTATCCGGTCGAAATCCCCGGCGTCGCCACCATGAACTTCCTGCGCACCGCGCTCAACGCGCAACGTAAGGCGCGCGGCGAGGACGAATTGTCGACGCCGGATTTCCTGAAGCGGGTCCGCGAAGTCTCCGGCTCGCTCGGCATCCCGCAGGAGATGCTGAAGCGCGGCGTCAATGTCGGGTTCTCGGGCGGCGAGAAGAAGCGCAACGAGGTGCTGCAGATGGCGCTGTTCCAGCCCAGCCTGTGCATCCTCGACGAGATGGATTCCGGCCTCGACATCGACGCGCTGCGGATCGCCTCTGAAGGCGTCAACGCGCTGCGTACGCCGAACCGCTCGATGATCGTCATCACCCACTATCAGCGGCTGCTCGACTACATCGTGCCGGACGTCGTCCACGTGATGTCGAAGGGCAAGGTCGTCCGTAGCGGCGGCAAGGAGCTCGCGCTCGAGCTCGAAGCCAACGGTTACGCGCAATATCAGGAAGCCGCGGCCTGAGCGCCGCCGATCGGGACACGGTCATGAACATCGCAGTGGCGAAACCCGACAAGCCCGACACCGCCAGCGACAATTTCGCTGCAGTCAGCGCCCGCGTGCCGGGTACGGGCAAGGTCGCCGACACCCGCCGTCAGGCGCTCGACACATTCCAGCGGATCGGCTTGCCGCACCGCCGGATCGAAGACTGGAAGTACACCGACCTGCGTGCGCTGATGCGCGAGGTTCTGCCGCTCGCTCCGGCCCCAGAGGCGACCGCGCTGGCGCAGGCCGAGGCTGCCGCCAAGCTGCATGCGATCGACGGCGTGCGCCGTTTGGTGCTGGTTGACGGCGTGCTGGCGCCCGGTCTGTCGGACCTTGCGGAGCTGGAAGCCGGCCTGACGGTCCGCAGCCTGCGCGAGGCGCTGCAAAGCGGCGACGACCGCGTGCTGTCGCTCGACACCGCCGATCCGATGGTGGCGCTCAACACCGCGCTGATGACCGACGGCGTCGTTATCGAGGTTGCGGACGGTACTACGCTGGCCCGGCCGCTGCACATCCTGCACATCGCTTCCGGCGGTGCGCCGGCAGCGATGTTCACCCGGTCGCGGGTCGCGCTCGGCAACGCCGCGGTGGCGACGGTGGTCGAAAGCTACGTGGCGGGCGAGGGCGTTGGTGCCTATCAGGTTCACGACTCCGCGGTGATCGCGATCGGTGATCACGCCCGGCTCGACT
Organism: Rhodopseudomonas sp. P1; assembly: GCF_039642825.1. NCBI lineage: Bacteria > Pseudomonadati > Pseudomonadota > Alphaproteobacteria > Hyphomicrobiales > Nitrobacteraceae > Rhodopseudomonas > Rhodopseudomonas sp. P1. The sequence continues at coordinate 2,724,573 of NZ_CP088006.1, forward strand.
ACGTGCGGATCGTCGAAGACTCCCGCGACGCGTTCAACACCACCTCGGCGGCGGTCTCGGTCGGCGCGCATGCGCATTTCAACGCGTTCGGCATCACCACCGGCGGGCTCGTCAGCCGTTATCAGGCGGTGGTGACGGTGGCTGGCTCGCACTCCGAAGTGCAGACCAACGGCGTCAATCTCCTCAACGGCAAGCAGCACGCCGACACCACGCTGGTGATGAACCACGACGTGCCGCATTGCGCCAGCCGCGAAGGTTTCCGCGCGGTGGTGGACGACCGCGGCCACTCGGTCTTCCAGGGCCGGATCAACGTCCGTCAGCCGGCGCAGCAGACCGACGCCAAGATGATGACGCGGGCGCTGCTGCTGTCCGACGAGGCCGAGGTCGACAATAAGCCGGAGCTCGAAATCTTCGCCGACGACGTCACCTGCGGCCATGGCGCCGCGGTCGGCGCGCTCGACGACTCCTTGCTGTTCTATCTGCGCGCCCGCGGCCTGCCGCAGAAGGAAGCCGAGGCGATGCTGATCCAGGCGTTCGTCGGCGAGGCGATCGAAGCGATCGCGGACGATAATTTGCGTGAGCTGGTGACCGCAGCTGCGGTGCGCTGGCTGGAGGCGAGGCGATGAGTACGCATCCGGCGGTCAGCAACGGCAGCTACGACGTCGACCTGGTCCGCGAGGACTTTCCGGCGCTGGCGCTGCAGGTTTACGGCAAGAAGCTGGTGTATCTCGACAACGCAGCCTCGGCGCAGAAGCCGCGGCAGGTGCTGACACGGATGACGCAGGCGTATGAGAGCGAATACGCCAACGTGCATCGCGGCCTGCATTATCTCGCCAACGCCGCGACCGAAGCCTATGAGGGTGGCCGCACCCGCGTGCAGCATCTGCTCAACGCCAAGCGGCCCGAAGAGATCATCTTCACCCGCAACGCCACCGAGGCGATCAACCTGGTGGCGTCGTCGTGGGGCGCGACGAACATCGGCGAGGGCGACGAGATCGTGCTCTCGATCATGGAGCACCATTCCAACATCGTGCCGTGGCACTTCCTGCGCGAGCGCCAGGGCGCGGTGATCAAGTGGGCGCCGGTCGATGATGAAGGCAACTTCCTGCTCGACGAGTTCGAGAAGCTGCTGACCGCCAAGACCAAGCTGGTCGCGATCACCCAGATGTCGAACGCGCTCGGCACCGTCGTTCCGGTCAAGGACGTGGTGAAGATCGCCCATGCCCGCGGCATCCCGGTGCTGGTCGACGGCAGCCAGGCGGCGGTGCATCTCGCCATCGATGTCCAGGACATCGACTGCGACTTCTATGTGATGACCGGCCACAAGATCTATGGCCCGACCGGGATCGGCGCGCTGTACGGCAAGTACGACGTGCTAGCCAAGATGCGGCCCTATAACGGCGGCGGCGAGATGATCCGCGAGGTCGCGCAGGATTGGGTGACCTACGGCGATCCGCCGCATCGATTCGAGGCCGGCACGCCGGCGATCGTCGAGGCCGTCGGCCTCGGCGCCGCGATCGACTACGTCAATTCGATCGGCAAGGAGCGGATCGCCGCCCACGAACACGATCTTTTGACCTATGCCGAGGAGCGGCTCCGCGAGATCAACGCGCTGCGGATCATCGGCAACGCCAAGGGCAAAGGCCCGGTGATTTCCTTCGAAATGAAGGGCGCACACCCGCACGACGTCGCCACGGTGATCGACCGGCAGGGGATCGCGGTCCGCGCGGGCACCCATTGCGTGATGCCGCTGCTGGAGCGGTTCCAAGTCACTGCGACGTGCCGTGCGTCGTTCGGCATGTATAATACCCGTGAGGAAGTGGACCAACTCGTCAGTGCGCTGATCAAGGCGCGGGATCTGTTCGCATGACCGATACGATCGAAGCCAAAGCCAACATGCAGACCGTCTCGGCGCTGCCGCCGGAGGAGACCGAGCGGCTCGGCACCGAGATCGTGGCCGCGCTGAAGACGGTGTTCGACCCGGAAATCCCCGCCGACATTTACGAGCTCGGGCTGATCTACAAAGTCGAGATCAAGGACGATCGCACCGTCGACCTCGACATGACGCTGACGACGCCGAACTGTCCGGCTGCGGCCGAGCTGCCGACCATGGTCGAGAACGCGGTGGCCAGCGTGCCCGGCGTCGGCGTGGTCAACGTCAACATTGTCTGGGAGCCGCCGTGGACTCCGGAGCGGATGAGCGATGAAGCCCGGCTCGTGCTGAATATGTGGTGAGGACGGATTGGGTCTGCGTCTGAACGGAGTGATCGAAACGGCGCTGTATGTCGACGACCTCGATCGCGCCCGAAGCTTCTACCAGGACGTCCTGCTGCTGAGTCCGATGACGAGCGATCAGCGGTTTTGTGCTTTCGACGTGGGCGGCCGCAACGTTCTGCTGCTGTTCAAGCGGGGCAGCACGCTGGAGACGGTCCATCTGCCGGGCGGCACGATCCCGCCGCATGATGGCAGCGGACCTGTCCACATCGGACTGTCGGTCGATCGCGACCGGCTCGGCGAATGGGAAGCGCGCCTGACGGAGCATGGCGTGGAGATCGAAGGCCGCACAGACTGGCCGCGCGGCGGGTCGAGTATCTACTTCCGTGATCCAGATCGCCATCTGTTGGAACTTGTGACTCCGGGGGTCTGGCCGATCCATTAGGTGGCAAACGGCGAGGAGCTGGTAACACCTTTCGAAGTGGCGGTTGCGTAACTATCTGAAGGTCCGGCTGGTCGCCGGCTAAGCGGCGAACGTCTCCGGGTAGGTCCGGCAACAGGAGTGGGAAACACCATGGCTACGGCACGTCCTCGGCCTCAAGTGATGCGGCTCACCGATGCCGCGGCCATTCGCGTGAAAGAACTCATGGGCCGCGCCGACAGCGAGATTCTCGGCCTGCGCGTCGGGATCAAGAATGGCGGCTGCGCCGGACAATCCTACACGGTCGAGTACGCGCACGATATCAAGCCGAACGACGAAGTCATTGAAGACAAGGGCGTGAAGATCCTGGTCGATCCGAAGGCGGTGTTGTTCCTGCTCGGTACCGAGATGGACTACAAGGCCGACAGGATGCAGGCGCAGTTCGTGTTCAACAACCCGAACCAGATCTCAGCGTGCGGCTGCGGCGAGTCCGTGGAGCTGAAGCCGGCCTCGATCGACGGCTGAGTTCCGTCGGATCTGATTCAAACTTTACGTCCTGTCAGAAGTGTAGAGCGCGCGGTACGATACCGCGCGCTATTTGCGTGTGCGAATTAAGTGCACTTTAAGGCGCAGCAAGCGAATACCTCTCCAAGGGTGGAACCACAGGGGAGGATCATCAGATGAAGCGCCGCGATTTTCTGCTCGGAGCTGCAGCCGTCGGCCTCGGAGGGCCGTTGCTGGCGAAGGCGGCGATCTCGTCGTTGCACGCGCAACCTGCAGCACCAAAAGGCGCAAAAATCGCCAAGGTCGCGATCTTCCCGGCGATCGGCTTCTCCCGGGTCGGTAACGCCGAGGACTGGTTTCTGGCGCCGGAGGTGCCGGGCCTGCTCGACGAGCCCGAAGGAGGCTTCAAGGATAAGCAGGGACGGATCAAGAAACAGGTGCAGCGCTTCCGCCTGTTCGGCTACGACGACCAGGGCCGCGTGGTGCGCGAACTCGATGGCGCCGATGGCGTGACCTGGAGCGTGCACGTCGCCAACACCAAGGCGGCCTGGTACGGTTTCGTCAACGCGATGGATCGCGGCGACACTGCGCCCGGCGTTCCCGGCGCGCAGCGCAACGCCTTCGTCGCGGCCGACAAGCGCGAAGCGATGCTGTGCATCGACGCCGGCAAGCTGGAGATTTCCGGCGCCTCGACCAACCCCAAGGGCGGCGACGACAAGTATCGGATGAAGGGCCGGTTCTGGCAGACGCTCGACGTCTCGCTCGGCCATCTGCGCACCGACGACAAGGGGCGCCTGTTGGTGTTCGCCGCCGATGGCGTTTCACGCACCGCGCTGCCGCAGAATCCGGTGCGCGACTTCACCAACAATGACGGCTGGCACGACGACTGGGCCGACGGCTGGGTCAAGGCGACCGTCACGGTCGACGGCCAGAAGCTCGATTGCGATCCGGCCTGGGTGGTGTGTTGCGGACCGAAATTCGCGCCGCAGCTCGAGCCGATCGTGACGTTGTACGACGCTGCGCGCGAAGCGATGGTGGCGCTCGGCCAGATGCAGAGCCCGACCGACAAGGTGTCGTTCCGCCGCGACGTGCTGCCGATCCTGCGCCGCGCTGGCGCGATGCAGTGGGTGGCGACGGCGTCGTTCCTCGGCGCCGCATGGAACGATATCGGTGATCTGTCCAGTCCGGCGACGATCGAGACGCTGGCCAAGCCCGGTGCCGATGCCAAGGCCGAGCGCAAGAAGGTGTTCGATGCGTTCCGCAAGCCGGACGGCAGCGATCAGCGCGGCTACGCGATTCCGATCATGCTCGGCGACGGCGTCAACTATCAGGACAGCCCGCACGCCTGGCTGGCGCTGACGCCGACGCAGTATCGCGTGCTCGAACTCTGGGCCGACGGCAAGTTCGAGGCGGACTACGCTGACAAGAGCGCGGACTCCGTTCGCACGCTCGACGATCTGCCGATCGAACTACGCCCCGAGGCGATGACGCGTGCTGCGCTCGACGCCTGCTCGGGCGGCGCTTTCCATCCCGGCGTCGAGATCACCTGGCCGATCCGCCACAAGGCGCTGTATCGCGGCCCGAACGAGACCAAGTTGCCGTTCCGCCTGGCGCTGTCGAACCGGAAGAACCTGGCGCAGGATGTCGGGCTGCAGCTCAATCCGGTCAACGTGTTTGCCGGCAATCCCGACAAGCCGAACCAAGGCAGCCCGATCGGCCCGCAGGCGCCGGGCGATCTGACGCGGTGGATGGGCGTGCCGTGGCAGGGCGATGCGTTCAGTTGCCAGGCGGTGCTCACCGCCAGCGGCTTCCCGACGCCGGTGTGGTGGCCGGCGCTGTTGCCGGTCGATGTGCTACCCGAGGCGTTCTATCAGCAGATGATGCGCACCGACCTCACCGAGGAGGAGCGGCTGCGGTTCTATCACACGCGGGTGCCGTGGGCGCGCGGCGCCGCAGGCATCGGCCTGCACGTCGAAGCGGGCTACACCGACGGTCTGCGCCGGATGATCGAGCTATGGACGCAGATGGGCGTCGTGGTGCGCCGTCCCGGCCCGAAGGGGCTGCCGGGTGTGCCCGACCAACTCTATGTCGAAGTCCAACGCGGCTCGATGGACATCGCGGCGCCGACGCTGGCGCGCTGATCTCGATGGGCCGGATCGCCGTGATCGGCGCAGGGGTGGCGGCGCTTGCCGCCGCCCGCAGCCTGGTGCTGGCCGGGCGACGCCCGCTGCTGATCGCGCCGGATCGCGAGGTGATCAGCCGCGGCGAGACGTTGTCACCGGCCGCTGCCGCATTGCTCGCGCGGCTGCAATGGGCCGACCTGCTCGACGCCGAAAGCGCGCTGCCGAGTGAAGGCAGGTTTTCGGTGTGGGGCGATGGGACCTTGCGGCGGGCCGCGCAAGGCGAGGGTGCCTGGCACCTCGATCGCGCCAGCTTCGAGCGGCAGATGCGGACCAAGCTGAATAACGATGCGATCGAGTGCCATCCGATCATCGTCACGATGCTGGTGCATCACTGCGATGGAGTCGTGCTCGAACTCGGCGATGGCCGCGTCGTGTTCGCCGACGCGGCCATCGACTGCAGCGGCCGCGCCGCGTTGTCGTCGGGAACGGTAGCGGGGCGCCGCCGCACCGACCGGCTGGTCGCCGTGTGGCGCGTGCTCGACCTGCCGGACGATACCGAGCCTGCCGCGGCGACATTGATCGAAGCGGTGGCGCTGGGCTGGTGGTACATGGCCCCACTGCCGGGCCACCGCATGATGCTCGGCCTGTTCACCGACACCGATTTGTTGCCGCCCGGCGCCGCGCAGGATGGCACCATCTGGACCGGCCTGGCCGCGTCGACGTTCGCGATCGCCCCGCGGCTGCGGAGTCTCGGCCTCGATGCCACGGCAGCAGGTGCGCCGCCCCAGGTCGCGCCCGCCGCCACCGTCACGGCCAGCCGCTTGATCGAGGGGCGCATCCTGCGCGCCGGTGATGCAGCGGCCGCGCTTGATCCGCTCGGCGCCAACGGTCTCGCCACCGCGCTGTGGAGCGGCATGGCGGCCGCAGAGGCGACGCTGACGCTGACCGACGGCGATCCCGAGCGGGCCGACGCCTATGAGCGCGATTACTTGCAAGGCATCGCGCAGCACCTCGTTACCCAGCAGGCGATGTACGCCGCCGAGCCGCGCTTCGCCGACGCGCCGTTCTGGCAGCGCCGCCGCACTGTCGCATCGTCCCACCCTAACCAGGAGATCTCGCCATGAACGCCTCTCTGCGCACGCTCTTTGCTGCTGCCGCCCTTGCTATCACCTTGCCGGCAGTGGCTTCCGCCGAAACCAGCGCGGTGAAGATCATCGCGCCGACCGACAAGACGATCACACCGAGCGGCACCTGGAGCATCGGCGCCCGCGCCGGCGACTTCGTGTTCATCGGCGGGATGCGCGGCACCGACCGCGTCACCGGCAAGATGGTCGACGGCGACGAGGCGCGGATCAGGCGGATGTTCGACAACATGCTGGCGGCGGCTGAAGCGGCCGGCGCCACCAAGGCCGACGCGGTGCGGCTGACCGTGTTCGTGACCGACGTTGCCAAGTACCGACCGGTGGTCAACAAGGTGCAGAAGGACATCTGGGGCGACGGCCCGTATCCGCCGCGCACCGTGCTGCAGGTGCCGGCGCTCGACCAGGGCGACATTGCCGAAATCGACGGCACGTTCTACGCACCGGCGAAGTAAGACCGCCGGCCTCCGGGCTCTCATCTGAACCGGTGCGGGCCATCGCGCGACTGGAAGGAAGCACGTTTTCCTTTCGGAGGCGCCGATGGCCCGGCCGCATTTTGCTCTCATGTCTCTCTTGTTGGCGAGTAGTGTCTCGCTATCTGTTTTTGCGTTCAGTTTGCCGGCCCGCGCTCAGAGTGAGGACGCGGCGCAGACATGCCAGCAGCCGATCACGTCAGTCGAGACAAGCCTCGCAGCATGCACGGCGGCGATCGACTCCAGCGACAGAGATGGCGCGGTCGCTGACTTTCAGCAGGCCGTGAAGCTCAGCCCGCAGTTCAAGGAAGCGGTCGAGCGGCTGCAGGAACTCGGCGTCAAGATGTAGCCGCGCGGAGTGCTGCGAGCGAATGCCTTCGCGTTCGAGGTGTTTATTGCTATCCTGGGAAATCGCACCGGCGGCGCAGCTCGCCGCAACTTAGCTACGAGCCAGCCATGGATCGTGAGTTCCTCGCCGATCTGTTCGCGCCACTCGGTCCGGTAACGATCCGGCGGATGTTCTCGGGCTTCGGGATCTCGGCTGACGGCGTCACGTTTGCGCTGGTGATCCGCGATGCGATCTATCTGCGCACCGATGCCGACGGTGCGGCGCGGTTCGAGGCCGAGGGCAGCCGGCCGTTTCGCTACGACACCCGCACCAAGACGGTGACGGTCGGCTCATACTGGCTGCTGCCGGAGCGGCTGCTCGACGATCCGGACGAGCTCGCGCAATGGGCCCGCACCGCCCACGCCGCCGCCGAGCGCGCCGCGCTCAGCAAAGCGTCGAAGACGCGGCGTGGGACCAAGAAGAAGGCCACGGCTGATAGCAGCAAGGCGCCGAAGCTAACCAAGCCGGCCAGCGCTCAACGGAAGGTCAAGACAGTTGCGAAGGCAGCAGGTCGGGCCAAGACCGCGAAGACCACAAAGGCTCCTGCGGCGAAGCGCGGTCGGGCGGCGCGCTGACGGCGGCGTCAGGCGACGGCGGCCTGGGTGACGCCGGAGAATTCCGGATCGGTCTCGCAGATCACGCGGTTGCGGCCGTTGCGCTTGGCGGCGTAGAGGCAGGCGTCGGCGCGTTCGATCAGCGCTTCGGCATCGTCGTTCGGCTTCAGCGTCGACACGCCGGCCGACAGCGTCACCCGGCCGAGAATCTCGCCGGTCGACTTCTTCTTCAGCTCCTTCGACATCACCAGCCGGCGGATGTTGTCCGCGACGATGATCGCTTGGCGCATCGGCGTGTTCGGCAGCACCACGGCGAACTCCTCGCCGCCATAGCGCGCGGTGAAGTCCTGGCCCTTGATGCTCTGCTTCAGCGTCAGGCCGACGAGCCGCAGCACCTGGTCGCCGGTGAGATGGCCGTAGGTGTCGTTGAACGACTTGAAGTGATCGATGTCCATCATCAGTAGCGACAGCGGCTGCTGGCTGGTGCCGGCGTTGCGGATCGCTTCTTGGACGGTGCGGTCGAACAGCTTGCGGTTGCCAAGGCCGGTGAGGGGATCGGTGAGGCTCTCGGCGCGGATCGCATCGAGGCTGACCTGGAGATTGGCGATCTCCTGCTTGGAGGTCGACAGCCGCTCTTCCAGCGCGCTGTTGGCCTGCTGCATCTCGCGGGTGGTGACGACCAGCCGCTCGACGATCGCCTTGATCTGGTCGTGGTCGGTCGCCAGCGACAGCTTCTGGCTTTCGCCGCGCAGATCGTCGCCGAAGCTGGCGGTGCTGCCGAGGGTCTCGGCGAGCAGCGCCATGATGTCGTCGATCTCGTTGGCGACGCGGGCGCCGATCCGGTCGATCCGGTCGGTGGTGCGGCCGTGCGACAGATAAGTATCGTGCAACTGGTCGAGGTCGGCGTCGGTGAGGCTGCCGCGCTCCGCCAGCGTGTCGTTGATCGCCTTGTTCAGCTCGGGATTGTAGCCGGTCGCGTAGACGTACCAGATCTCGTAATTGCGCGGGACGGCGCCTTGGCGGAGGGTCTTGATCTGGGAGAGGGCCACCTCGGCATAGGCCATGGTGCGGTCATGGTCGTCCTGCTTAGCGGCCACCAGCCACCCTCCGATCCGGCGTTTCTCAACGCATCGCCCTGAAACGGCGTGAACCTAAGGTCGTTGGGTGAAGGCGTGGTTAAACGCCTTCAGGTTCCCGGCGCAGGTCAGCCGCGCGCACGCACGGGGCGCAACAAGAACGCCGGCAGGTGCGAGTGATCGCCAGCTTCAGACGACGTGTCGCGGGCCGGCGGCGCCGAGCCGAAGGAGGCGTGGGGGGTGGGGGCAGGTGCGGTGCTTGCGGGGCTGCGGGGCTCGCGGCGCGGTTTGCGCTCGCGCTGTTCGCGCGGCTCGCGGCGCGGTTCGCGCTGGCGGCCTTCCGGCGCGGCGCGGCGGGAGCGTGACGGACGCTCGGTCTCGGCCTCGGGGCTGACAGCCTCGCTCTCGACCGACGGCCCGACCTCGGCGCGCGGGATCGCCTGGCCGATCAGCTTTTCGACCGCGGCCATCGACTTCTGGTCGGACGGCGCCACGATCGTCACCGCAGTACCGGTGCGGCCGGCGCGGCCGGTGCGGCCGATCCGGTGGACGTAATCATCGGGGTGATGCGGAACATCGAAGTTGAAGACGTGGCTCACTTCAGGAATATCGAGGCCGCGGGCGGCGACGTCGGAAGCGACCAGGATCGGCAGATCACCCTTGCGGAAGGCTTCCAGCGCGGCCATGCGCGCGGTCTGGTCCATGTCGCCGTGCAGCGCGCCGACGCTGAAGCCGTGACGCTGCAGCGACTTCGCCAGCAGCGCCACCTCGCGCTTGCGGTTGCAGAAGATGATCGCGTTCTTGAGGTCGGTGGCGCCGCGGATCAGCCGGCGCAGCGTCTCGCGCTTCTCGTGCGGCTCGCGGCCGCAAGGAACCTGCGACTGGGTCACGGTCACTGCGGTCGAGGCCGGCTTGCTGACTTCGACCTTTTCGGGATTGTGCAGGAAGGTCTCGGTGATGCGCCGGATTTCATTCGGCATCGTCGCGGTGAAGAACAGGGTCTGGCGGGTGAACGGGACCAGCTTGCAGATCCGCTCGATGTCCGGGATGAAGCCCATGTCGAGCATCCGGTCGGCTTCGTCGATGATCAGCATCTCGACGCCGGTGAGCAGCAGGCCGCCGCGTTCGGTGTGGTCGAGCAGGCGGCCCGGGGTGGCGATCAGCACGTCGACGCCGCGGGTGAGCTTGAGGTCCTGATCACCGAACGAGACGCCGCCGATCAGCAGGGCGACGTTGAGTTTCTGGCCGGCGCCGTATTTGTCGAACTGCTCTTTGACCTGGGCGGCGAGTTCGCGGGTCGGCTCGAGGATCAGGGTTCGCGGCATCCGGGCCCGGGCGCGGCCCTTTTCCAGCATCGTCAGCATCGGCAGCACGAAGGCTGCTGTCTTGCCGGTGCCGGTCTGGGCGATGCCGAGGACGTCCTTGCGGGCGAGGACGTGGGGGATCGCCTGCTGTTGAATGGGAGTGGGCGAAACGTAACCGGCGGCGGCGACGGCGGCTTGGACTTTCTCGGAAAGTCCCAGATTGGAAAAAGACATCGAGCCTCTGTTGTCGGGGCGCGGCCTGGTTCTAACACCATCGGCCGGAACTCGGGGGTCACGCCACTTAATCGAACCGCCGCATGGATTCTGCGAAATCTCTGTCGCGCTCAACCCCGGAGCGGCTAGCAATCGTGCACGGGGAAGTCGGATCGCGGACAGGCGGCTGAATCTGGGTATTACTTGACGCAATACCGGGCCGCATCACGGGCGGAACATAGGCCGGAATCGGCCAAAGTCAATGCGCCGGCGCATGAAACGGCTGAAATAGCTTAATGTTTTTGCGTCTCGGGGCCCCGATCGGGGCGGCAGCGGCGCAGCGTTTCGGTCGGCGATTCCCCGAACGCGTCCCGGTAGTCCTGAGCGAACCGGCTTGGGTTGGCGAAGCCGCAGCGGAGCGCGACGCCGATCAGCGTCGTCGCGGCGCCGGTCTCCAGCAGCTGTTTGGCGTGATTGAGCTTGGCGCGCTTTACGTAGGCCGACGGCGAGTAGCCGCGATGCTTGAGGAAGGCGCGGGTGAGGGTGGAGATGCTGACGCCGGCAATCCGCGCCACGTCCTCGACGCTGATGTCTTCGTCGCGGTGGCTCTCGACGTAGTGCTCCGCCGTCCGCACGTAGCGCGGCACGTCGTCGCTCACCGCGTTGGCATTCTCCAGCAGGTGGCCAAGATTGTGCCGGCTGCAATACAGCAGCGCCGTGATGCAGGACTGCTCCAGATGGAGCAGCACGTTCTTCGGCCACACCGAGTAGCTGGAGTCGAGCCGCGAGGCGAGCAGCGTCGTCAGTTCTCTGAAGCCGAGATAGCGCGGCTCGTCGTTGCAGATCGTGGGCTCGAACAGGATCGGCTGCCGCGGCTTGAAGCCGACCAGCGACGAGACGGTCCGTTCCAGCACCCGCTGCGGCATTCGCAGCAATAATTGCCGCGAGTTCTGTCCGAATTCGAGCTGGGCGCTCATCCCCGGCGAACAAATACAAGCTGCGCCTTGCGACAGTTCGACGCGGCGATTGCCGCTGGTGAGCAGCGCATCGCCCTCCAGGCAGAGATGCACTACGGCGATCTCGCGCTCGGGGATCAGCAGCCGGGTCGCACCGGAACTGTGAACGAAATACAAGCCGATATGCGGCAGCTCGGCGAGGTTGGTCCGCATGAAGAAGTCGCTGGGATTCGCGGCGATCATGTCGACGCCGTAGCGCCGCAGGATGTCTCTCGCTTCAACCGGATCGTGGCTCCGCACCAGCGGAAAATCCTGCAGTAACTCTTGATCCGACCCTGAAACGATGCCTTCCAAATTCATCTGACGCTCACGCTAACTCCAGTGGATGGTCTGGTTATTTCGACCGTTGTGACAGCTTTGTCGACCCGTCTCCCGGTTTTGTCCTAACTGACCGAATTTGTACTTACTCGCGCTTAGCAGCCTGCTGATACGGACGATGATCGATGTTGCGTGTTCGAGGCACCACCGTCGGCGAGTCTCTTGATCAATTTTCGCATCACACGACCAAGTCGTGATGCAATGAGTTTATCGGAAGCCTACGCCGTCGGCGCTAACAACATCGGCCAATGCTCGAACGTATGGTGCGACGGGTCGGCACATTAAGGGTTGGGGGTACCTGCCATGCAGCTTTCGAACGTCAAATTGCTCTACAAGATCATCGGGTGTTTCTTATTGCTCAGTGTCGTCGTCGGCTTCGGAGTCTGGTTCGCCGCTTCGAAGATGGAGGAGATCAACCGGACCTACGCGTCGATGCTCGAAAACGAAGTGCAGGGCATGAAAGCGAACTTCCGCGCCAACGCCCGCCTGTTCAATTTCGGACGGATGTCATGGCGGATCATCGCCGAAACCGATCCGGCGGAAATGCAGAAGCTCAGCCGGGAGATTACGGCCAATCATAAGGAATTCAGCGATTTCATCGCGCAGGCGAAAAAAGGCCTGCCGCAATTTGCCGCGGACTTCGATCGGATCGATCGGATGTTCGACGACATGATGACGAAGGAATACCCCCGCTCGAGCAGGCCACAATGGCCAACAACAACGAGCTCGCGGTCCGTCTGGCCAAGGATATCGCCAAACACAATCAAGCCGTGCGGGACGCTCAGTTTGCAATCAGCAATAAGCTCGATAAGGAGCTGAGCGATCGCTCGCACACGGCGTCGGCCGATGTCGCCAGCACCATCAAGCTGACGGTTCTGCTGGTCGGCGGCGGCTTCCTCGCCGTGCTGGCGCTTGCCTTTGCGATCGTGCAGTTCGGCATCGCCCGTCCGATCGGCCGGCTGGTCGGCGATCTGCAGGCAATGGCGCGAGGCCAGGACGTCGAGGTCTCGGGGACCGAACGCGGCGACGAAATCGGCCAGACCGCCAATGCGGTCAACAGCATCAAGCTGATGCTCGCCGAGAAGGCCCGGCAGGAGGCCGCGGGCAAGGCCGAGCAGGACCGCATCATTGCGGTCCAGCGCAAGCAGGAGATGGAGAAGCTCGCGCATCAGTTCGAGGCCGCGGTCGGTGAAGTGATCCGCGCGGTGTCGTCCGCCTCGACCGAACTGGAAGCGTCGGCGACGACGCTGACCTCGAGCGCGCAGCGTGCGCAGGAAGTCACCACGTCGGTCGCGGCGGCTTCCGAGCAGGCCTCGGCGAACGTCCAGTCGGTGGCGTCGGCGACCGAGGAGATGGCCTCGTCGGTCACCGAGATCAGCCGGCAGGTTCAGGACTCCGCGCGCATCGCCCATGAGGCGGTGACTCAGGCGCAACGTACCAACGAACGCGTCGGCGATCTGTCGCAGGCGGCGACGCGGATCGGCGATGTGGTCGAACTGATCAACACCATCGCCGGCCAGACCAATCTGCTGGCGCTCAACGCGACCATCGAAGCGGCGCGCGCCGGCGAGGCGGGGCGTGGCTTTGCGGTGGTGGCGGCGGAAGTGAAGGCGCTCGCCGAGCAGACCGCCAAGGCGACCGGCGAGATCAGTCAGCACATCGGCGGCATCCAGGCTGCGACGCATGAATCGGTGAACGCGATCCGCGAGATCGGCGCCACGATTTCGAAGATGTCGGAGATTGCGTCGACCATCGCCTCGGCGGTGGAAGAGCAGGGCGCCGCGACGCAGGAGATCTCGCGCAACGTTCAGCAGGCCGCGCAAGGTACGCAGCAGGTCTCTGCAAGCGTGGTCGACGTGCAGCGCGGCGCCAACGAGACCGGCTCGGCATCGACGCAGGTGTTGGCGGCGGCGCAGTCGCTCGCCAATGACAGCAACCGGCTGAGGATGGAAGTCGGCAAGTTCCTCGAGACGGTCCGCGCGGCGTAAGCGTCGCGGCTCTTCCGCGGACAACCAGTTGCCCCGGGTGCGGACTGCCAAAGCCCGCACCACCCGGCCGGATCGTGGCCGCCATTGACGTCCTTTTCGGTTGAACCGTGCTCGGGTTCTGACCGACTATGGCGCAGGCGGACGCGATCCGGCCGCTTCGTTTTGAGGGACTGGAATGCGATCGATCGGAAGGGCCGGCACGCGGCACGGAGCTGCGCTACTTGCGGCCGTCACCTGCGTGGTTGCGCTGCTGGTCGCCGGCCCCGCATCGGCTGCGAAGCGGGTCGCGCTGGTGATCGGCAACGACGATTACCGCAACGTCCCCAGGCTGCAGAAGGCAGTCAACGACGCCCGCACGATTGGCGACGCGCTGAAGACCCTCGGCTTCCAGGTGATGGTGGCCGAGAACCAAACTCGCGCTGCGTTCAGCCAAAGCCTGCTGGCGTTCGACACCACGATCGAACCCGGCGACACCGCGTTCTTTTTCTATGCAGGCCATGGCTTCGAGATCGCGGGGCAGAACTACCTGCTGCCGATCGACGTGCCGGCCGCCACCGAGGGCCAGGAAGAACTGGTGCGTGACGCCTCGATCATGGCGGATCGCATCATCGACCGGCTGCAGAACCGCGGCGCGCGCACCGCGATCCTGGTGCTCGACGCCTGCCGCAACAATCCGTTCGAACGCCGCGGCGTGCGCGCACTGGCGGGGCGCGGCGGGCTTGCGCCGATGACGACGCTGCCTGAAGGCGTATTTTCGATTTTCTCGGCCGGTCCGCGGCAGACCGCGCTCGACCGGTTGTCCGATAACGACAGCAATCCAAACTCGGTGTTCACCCGGGTGTTCGTGAAGCAGTTGCTCGATCCCGGCGACAACCTGGTGCAGGTGGCGCAGCGCACCCGGCGCGCCGTCAGCGAGATGGCCGATACCATCGGCCACAAACAGGTCCCGGTGTATTTCGACCAGATGGTCGACGACGTCTTCCTGAACGGTCGGCCGCAGCCGAGCGCCGCCGCGACGGAGCCTTCGCAGAAGGTCGCCGCACTGCCGCCAGTCGCGCCGCTGAAGCCGCCGGCCTCGGAGACGCTGAACGCGCCGATCGCCAGCTTCTCCCGGCACAACGGCGGATGGACGGTGTCGTTCTCGATTGCCGATCCGACGCTCGGCATCTCGTGGCGGATGGGCGAGGGCGCATTCCGCGAAACCGGCTTCATGGATGCGCTCGATCCGCGCACCCGCAAGCGGATGCCGAACCCGTCGATCCAGCTTCCCGCGGACGCGCCTGCCGGCACCATCGAGCTGCGCTACATCGATGCGCAGGGCGAGATGCAAGGACCGTTTCCGATCAAGTTCGAACCGGAGGCGGCGCTGATCCGCGATCAGCGCAAAATCCTCGACATGACTGCGACGAGCTGGCTGTCGTTCCGCGAGTACAATGGCCTGCTCGTGTACTACACGCACCTGATGTCGTATCGCTGCGCGATCCGTGAAGTCCGGATCGGGATCGACAGTGCGGTGCCGGACAAGGTGCTGAAGATGCCGCCCTGCGACATGCGCGATCCGATCGCGATTCCGAGCAGCGCGCAGCCCTATCTGAAGCTGGCGCCGAACGTGCAATCGGTGTCGGTCGAGCTGACCTACCGCGACGGCAGCGTGTCGGAGATCAAGACGTTCCGCCGCTGAGGCTCGTGTCGCAGCGATCGGCTGGGGGCTCGGCTGGAGTAGCACTGGTCCGTCATGAGGCGCCCTTCGCCTCGATCAGTGCACGAACGCGCTCGGCCACCTGCGGCGAGGCAGGATTATAGACGATCATGCCGAGCTCGGGGCGCCCCTCGACCGCGAAGGACGAGAACTCCAGGTCCAGACGACCGGCCTCTGGGTGTTTGATGCACTTGACGCCTTCGCCATGCGCGACGACGTCGTTGTCCTGCCACAGCGCGGCGAATTCGGTGCTGAGCCGGCACAGCTCATCCACCAGCCGGGAGACCTCTTCAGTACCGGCGGCGCCGGCGCGGGCCACGTCGGCACGGAACGCGCCGACGACAAAGCGCGCCACGCTGCTCCAGTCCTCCTGCCGGGCTCGCTTGCGCGCATTGCCGAACAGCAGGCGCAGGATGTTGCGTTGCTCGCGCGGCAGCTTGCTGTAGTCCGTCAGCAGTGCCGCGGCGGCCTTGTTCCAGCCGACGACGTCCCAGGTTGCGGTCTTGATAATCGCCGGACTGAGCGGCATCGCATCCAGCACCCGCTGCAATCGCGGCGAGATGCCGTCGGCGGGCGTGTATCGCACTTCCGGCGGCCGGCCGAGGCCGAGCATGAACAGATGTTCCCGCTCGGGTTCGGTCAGCATCAGGCCCTTGGCGATGCGATCAAGCACCGCGGCCGACGGCGCGCCGCCGCGGCCCTGTTCGAGCCACGTGTACCAAGTGGGGCTGATATTGGCGCGCTGCGCCACTTCCTCGCGCCGCAGTCCAAGCGTGCGGCGCCGGCCGACGGCGAAACCGAGCGCGGCCGGGTCGAGGCGGGTCCGGCGGCTGCGCAAATAGGAACCCAGCGCGTTCTGATCAGGAGTCACGTCTGATCCTGTTGATTGTTATACTAGGATAATGTCACGGCTTTAACAGGTTTAGACATACCGCCAGATTTGCCGCCGAACAAACTCGGAGGTGTCTGATGCGTGTCTTCCTCACTGGTGCGACCGGCTTCGTCGGCTCGCACGTCCTCAAAGAACTGCTTGCCGCGGGCCATCAGGTGACCGGGCTGACCCGCTCCGATGCGGGCGAGCGTTGGCTGGCTCAGGCAGGCGCCAGCGTTCATCGCGGCAAATTGGAAGATGCCGGCAGTCTCGCGCGCGGGGCCGAGCAGGCGGATGCCGTGATCCACACGGCGTTTGATCACACCTTCTCGCGCTATCTTGAGAATTGCGCCAAGGACGCGCGCGTGATCAGCGCGATGGCGGAGGTGCTGAAGGGCTCGGACCGGCCGCTGATTATTACGTCGGCGACCGGCATCGGCTCCCCCGGGGCCGGTTTGCCGGCCGTGGAGGAGGTGGTCGACTGGGCTCACGCTTTGCCGCGGATCGCCAGCGAGCGCGCCGGCCGGGAGGCCGCCGACAAGGGCGTCTCGGTAGCGGTGGTGCGGCTGCCGCAGGTGCACGACACCGAAAAGCAGGGGCTGATCTCGCCTCTGATCGACATCGGCAGGGCCAAGGGCGTGTCGGCCTATGTGGGCGACGGCAGCAACCTTTGGTCGGCTGTCCATATCGACGATGCCGCGCGCCTGTATCGGCTTGCTCTCGAACATCACCAGGCTGGCGCCCGCTATCATGCTGTCGCCGAGGAAGGCGTCAGTATGCGCCGGATCGCCGAGACGATCGGCGCAGGTCTCGGCGTTCCGGTGGCCGCGTTGCAGGCGGACGAGGCGGTCGGTCACTTCGGCTGGCTGGCGCCGTTCATGGCGATGGACATGCGGGCGTCGAGCGCCGCAACGCGTAGCCGGTTGAACTGGACACCGACCGGCCCCGACCTGCTCACCGATCTAAAGGCGATGGACTATCGCAAGCTGCGCACAGCGAGCTGACCATCGTGAGGCGGCCGCTTGCCGCGTGCCGTCTCACGCCTTGCGCGAAATGAAGATCAGCAGCAGCCCGCCGAATGCGGTCGAGGCGCCGTACCACATCCATTGCGACTGGTTGATCATGAAACTCTGAGCCGGCCATTGAATGAGGCCGGCGCCTTGGCCGGTCCAGACCAGCCCCACGAGCAGGGCGATGACGCCGATGACGAGAAACAATGTGCGCATGGACGAATTAGGCACGGTTTGGCCGACCGGCACAAGACCCGCGAAGGTCGACCTGGACTAGCCGCCACTGAGCGAGCGGCTGATGCGGGTGACGATCGGATCCCAGCGGCGCTTCTCGGCCGCGGGATAGTTGATCAGCACGCAGTGCATCACGCCCGCCGCTCGATTGCAGCGATTGTACCAG
Organism: Rhodopseudomonas sp. P1; assembly: GCF_039642825.1. Lineage (NCBI taxonomy): Bacteria > Pseudomonadati > Pseudomonadota > Alphaproteobacteria > Hyphomicrobiales > Nitrobacteraceae > Rhodopseudomonas > Rhodopseudomonas sp. P1. The sequence continues at coordinate 2,742,284 of NZ_CP088006.1, forward strand.
ATGCGATCGTTACGGATGCTGGAGACGACGAAGAACCGCGGGGTGACGCGGCGATAGATGATGCCCGACGGCGGCTTGCGCGCCGCCAGAAAGGCGGCCGGGGAGGCGCCATCGGGATTGGGCACCGCCTGCACGGTGAGATCGGCACGACCGTCGGCCAAGACGAACCGCCGGCCGGGGCCGTCCGGCGCCGGCCCGCCGTCCTCACTGAAGATCGCGCGCGGCACGTCGGCGGCCGCCGAACCCGCGGCGACGTTGTAGCGCTGCCAGTCGAGCGCGCGGGGCTGGGCGTTGGTCAGGTCAGGGACCAGGACGATTGCGACGGTGATCAGAAGCGCGGGTGGTGTCATCAGCGGTCTCCGGCAATCGCTGCAAACGCCGCTGCGCCGTCAAGGTTGCGAAGGCAAAAGGTCAGGGAGCCTGCCGCAGCTTCGCCAACCGCTCAAGCCGAGCGGCGTGAATGGCTTGAGCCTTGCCGTTAGTCGTGTTGAGATTGTCGATCACAAAAGGCGAGAAGAGACGAGCATGCCGCCGGTCTCGCATCCAGGCCGAATGCTAAAACGCGAGCTTGCGGCGCGGAAACTCAGCGCCAACCGGCTGGCGCTGGACATCGGCGTTCCGTCTGGATGGATCACCGACATTCTCAACGGTCGTCGGTCGATGACTGCGGATACCGCGGTGCGGTTGGGTCGTTATTTCGGAAATGCTCCGCAGTTCTGGTTCGATCTGCAGAGCCAGTACGACATCGCCGTCATCGAGCGTGACAAGGGCGCGGAGATCGACCGTCAGGTGCGGCCGGCGGACGCCGCCTGACCGATCGAGTCCTCACACGTCCAGCAGCTCGTCGCTGGCGAACTCGGCCTTTTCGGAGATGAAGGCGAACCGGGCTTCCGCCTTGGTGCCCATCAGCCGCTCGACCGAGTTGGCGGTGCCGTCGCGGTCGTCCGGGAGCAGCACGACGCGCAGCAGCGTGCGCTTGGCCGGATCCATCGTGGTCTCTTTGAGCTGCGCCGGCATCATCTCGCCGAGGCCTTTGAAGCGGCCGACATCGACCTTGGCGTTGGCGTTGAATTCCTTCCGCAGCAGCTCTTCCTTGTGGGCGTCGTCGCGGGCGTAAACCGTCTTGGCGCCATGGGTCAGCCGGTACAGCGGCGGCACGGCGAGATAGAGGTGGCCCTCGTCGATCAGCTTCGGCATCTGCCGGTAGAAGAAGGTGATCAGCAGCGAGGCGATGTGGGCGCCGTCGACGTCGGCGTCGGTCATGATGATGATGCGCGAATAGCGCAGGTCTTCCTCGCGGTAGTTCACCCCGGTGCTGACACCGAGCGCCTGGATCAGGTCCGACAACTGGGCGTTGGCCACCACCTTGTCCTTGCCGGCGGAGGCGACGTTGAGGATCTTGCCGCGCAGCGGCAGCACCGCCTGGGTCGAGCGGTCGCGCGCCTGCTTGGCGCTGCCGCCGGCCGAGTCGCCTTCGACGATGAACAGCTCGGAGCCTTCGGCCGCGGTCGAGGTGCAGTCCGCCAGCTTGCCCGGCAGCCGCAGCTTCTTCACCGCGGTCTTGCGCGAGATTTCCTTTTCCTGGCGGCGGCGCAGCCGCTCCTCGGCGCGCTCGATCACGAAGTCGAGCAGCTTCGTGGCCTGCACAGGGTTGCCGGACAGCCAATGGTCGAACGGATCCTTGATCGCCTGTTCGACGATCTTCTGCGCCTCGGCGGTGGCGAGGCGGTCCTTGGTCTGGCCCTGGAATTCGGGCTCGCGCACGAACACCGACAGCATCACCGCGGCACCGACCATCACGTCTTCCGAGGTGATCGACGAGGCGCGCTTGCCCTGGCCGGCGCGCTCGGCGTGGTCCTTGAGGCCGCGGAGCAGGGCGCTGCGCAGGCCGGATTCGTGAGTGCCGCCGTCGGGCGTGGGCACGGTGTTGCAGTACGACGACAGGAAGCCGTCGGCATCGGCCGTCCAGGCGACCGCCCATTCGCAGGCGCCGTGCGCGCCGTTGCGGCCGGACTTGCCGGCGAAGATGTCCGGATGCACCAGTGTGTCGTTGTGGATCGCCGCGCCGAGGAAGTCCTTCAGGCCGCCGGGGAAGTGAAACTCGTCCTCGGCCGGGACGTCCTCGATGCCTTTGAGCAGTTCGGGATCGCACTTCCAGCGGATCTTCACGCCGCCGAACAGATACGCCTTCGACCGCGCCATCTTGAACAGACGTTGCGGCTTGAACGCGGCTTTGGCGCCGAAGATCTCGGTGTCGGGCTTGAAGCGGACGCGGGTGCCGCGGCGGTTGTTGACCTTGCCGAGGTCCTCGAGCTTGCCTTTGGGATGGCCACGCTCGAACACCATGCGGCTGAGCTGCTGATTGCGCGCCACCTCGACTTCAAGACGCGACGACAACGCATTGACGACGCTGACGCCGACGCCGTGCAGACCGCCCGAGGTCTCGTACACCTTGCTGTCGAATTTGCCGCCGGCGTGCAGCGTGCACATGATCACTTCGAGCGCCGACTTCTTCGGAAATTTCGGATGCGGATCAACGGGAATGCCGCGTCCGTTATCGGAGACGGTGAGGAAGCCGTCGGCCGACAGCTCGACCTCGATGAAGGTGGCGTAGCCCGCCAGCGCTTCGTCCATCGAGTTGTCGATCACTTCGGCGAACAGATGGTGCAGCGCCTTTTCGTCGGTGCCGCCGATATACATGCCGGGCCGGCGCCGGACCGGCTCCAGCCCCTCCAGCACCTCGATGTCCGCAGCGGTATAACCATCCTCGGCGCCGCTCGGCTTCGCCGCCGCCTTGGGCGCGGCGGGCTTCGGCGCAGCCCCGAAAAGGTCGCTGGCTGATTTCGATTTCGAGCTTGCCTTCAATGCCTTGGCCATGAGTCCTGGAGTCTGTTCTGATGTCGTGCGAACGGCCGAAGCCGTACGAATCGCTGTGTTGCACTATGCCATGGAAGGGCTACGGGTGTGACGCTGGGTCGAGACCCGGCCAGCGCAGGGCGCCGACAGGGGCTGCAGGCCGGGCGGATGCACGAGAATGTGCACCTGCAAACCGGTGCCGACCGACTACCGGGAGGCCATATAGGCTCCTCGGGCAGGGTTGAATAGAGCCGACGCGCCTCGGGACCCTGCGTTGCAGCGATACCTTAACCGGCAATGGCTTGCGCCGGATCAATCTTCCGGGCTGAGGCGCGAGGTCGCGCCGGCTGGCCGCATTGCGGCCATGCCGGTCTGGTCGGGAGGGCGTGTCGCATGTTGGACCGGCCATGGTCCGTGCTATTGCGACAGCCATATGAAAGGTCGCGTCGGGGGACGGCGGCCACCTGAAAGACAATGGAAGCCTATATCCACGACATCGCCGAGTTCGTGCGCCAGCATCAGGCGTGGGCCGCACCCGTCGTCCTGGCGCTGGCCTTTGGCGAGTCGCTCGCCTTCATTTCGCTGCTGATCCCGGCCTGGGGCGCCCTGGTTGCGATCGGGGCGCTGATCGGCGTCTCCGGCCTCAGCTTCTGGCCGGTATGGATCGCCGGCGGCGTCGGCGCTGCGCTCGGCGACTGGGTCTCATATTGGTTCGGCTACCGCTACAAGGACAACGTCGCCCAGATCTGGCCGCTGTCGAAGTATCCCGGGCTGCTGCGGCGGGGCGAGGATTTCGTCCGCAAATGGGGCGTGCCGAGCATCTTCATCGGCCGGTTCTTCGGGCCGCTGCGCGCCTCGGTGCCGCTGGCGGCCGGCATCTTCGAGATGCCGTTCTGGCCGTTCCAGATCGCCAATGTGGTGTCGGCGCTGGTGTGGTCGGCGGTGCTGCTGCTATTCGGCGACGGCCTATCGATCGGACTCGGCTGGATCCTGCGGTCGGTCTGACGGTCCCGATCAAATGCGCGTCATGACGTGATCGCGCCATGAAACGCGCCATGAGTTGCGGCTTAGACTGCGCCGCAAATCACCAGCGAGGACACGCCATGGATCTGACCCGACGTCACGCCCTCACTGCGACTGCCGCGCTTGCGGCGGTACCGCTGCTGCGCAGTGCGCCCGCCCACGCCGCGGCGCCGGTCGCCGACAAGCAGGCGCCGAGCTACTATCGCTACCGGGTCGGCGACGCCCAGGTGAACGTGGTGTCCGACGGCATCAGTACCTTTCCGCTGGCCGACGGCTTCGTGCTCAACGCCATGAAGGACGATGTCGGCGAGGCGCTGGAAGCGGCGTTCCTGCCGAAGGACAAGGTCTCGATCCATTTCGCGCCGCTGGTGATCAACACCGGCGGCAAGCTGGTGGTGCTCGACACCGGCAACGGCCCCGGCGCGTTCGCGTCGAGCAAGGGCAATGTCGGCCAGTTCGCCAGCAACATGGCGGCCGCGGGGTTCGATCCGAAGGCGGTCGACCTGGTGGTGATCTCGCATTTCCACGGCGACCATATCAACGGCCTGCTCGATGCGTCGGGTCAGCCGGCGTTTCCGAACGCCGAGGTGCTGGTCCCGGCCGCGGAGTGGAAATACTTCATGGACGACGGCGAGATGAGCCGGGCGCCGGCGGGCCGGATGCAGAGCGTATTCCAGACCGCGCGAAAAGTGTTCGACACCGGGCTCAACAAGAAGGTCACGCCCTACGAGTGGGGTAAGGACGTCGCGCCGGGCCTACTGGCGGTCGAGACCCGCGGCCACACCCCGGGCCACACCTCGTTCGTGCTGTCGTCCGGCGCCGACAAGGTGTTCATCCAGTCCGACGTCACTAACGTGCCGGCGCTGTTCGTCACCCATCCGGGCTGGCACCTGATGTTCGATCAGGATCCGGCGATGGCCGAGACCACCCGCCGCAAGACCTACGACATGCTCGCCGCCGAGAAGATGCGGGTGCAGGGCTTCCACTTCCCGTTCCCGGCGATGGGCCACGTCGAAAAGACCGCCGACGGCTACCGGCTGGTGCCGTCGCCGTGGAATCCGGTGATCTGAGATCGTTCCCGAGACTTGAGAATCTCGTCGTTGTTTTGTCGCGGAGCCTGTGCCCGGACGGCGCCGAACGCCGATCCGGGTGCTGCTCGCAAGGACCGAGCGCTCAGGCTGCGAGCCGCGGGGCGAGGTGGCGGATCAGTGCCACGGCTTCCGGCGGCGGCTTCTGCTCGACCCGGCGATACACCCGGCCGTCCCGGGTGCGGGTCATCAGGCCGTAGTCGCACATCATGCGTCGCAGCAGCGCGTGATCGCCGAAGCCGTGATGGGCGAGCAGCAGCTCGTTGAGCTGTTTCTCGCTGAGCTCGCGGCCCGCTGGCACGCGCGACCACATCACCCACAGGCAGAGCAGGCGATGGCTGGCCTTCTTCGGCCATCGTGTCAGCACGCCGCTCGTATCGAAGTAGCGCGTCGCCTGCGCGACCTTCTGCAGATCGGGGGCCGGCTCCGGTTCGGGCTGGCGTTGCAGCATGTCCTCGGCGTCGAATTGGGCGCGAAAATGCTGGAAGTTGCGATAGCCGGCCGAGCGCGCCAGCAGGTTCAGCATCTCGACGTGGCCGAGCTTGTGGCCCTGGGCGTCGAGCTCGCGATTGAGCGCACGCGCCAGCGCGGACACATCCTGGGTAGCGAACGGGAAAGCAGTTCTGGTCATGACCTCATCCTCGATCGTGCCGAACGATGAATGTCGTTGGTCGCTGACTTACGACGGCGGCACGGGATAAGTGTCTGCCGATCAAGGAAACAGGCAGGTTTAGCTTCCCCGAGGGGACAGCGACGCCTTGGTGAACTGCCGACCAGTGCGCGGGGAAATACAGCCCACCAGCGCGATTTGCAAGCTGTGCGTGCGGCAGCGCCGTCATGAGCGAGCGAGAGATCTGCGCCCGTGATGGGTTGACCTGGTACGTAACCGCTCCTATCAACGCGCTATGCTCAACGCGCTCACCACCGCCAAAGCCCGCCGCCGCATTCCCGCGGCATGGGTTGACGCGCGCGTCTGACAGCGTCGTCCCTGCCGCCGGTTACGGTCCGCGGCAGGTGAGCTTCAAATCCCCCTTACGCGCATCGATCCGGCGGCTCCCGTTCAAACCAGGAGCTTATCGCCATGTATGCGCCACCTCAGTTCAAGCCCGACCGGTCCGCCTGCCTTGCGTTCGCGGCGGCGCGCGGTTTCGGCCTCGCTTGCGCCCATGACGCCGCCGGGCCGATCGCTTCGCCGCTGCCGTTCGCGATCCAATATGCCAGCGACGGCACCCCGCTGTTGTCGTTCCACATCGCGCGCAACAACCCGCTGGCGCGCTGCGCCGACGCCCGCACCCCATGGCTGATGGCAGTGACCGCCGGTCATGCCTATGTGTCGGCCGACTGGTACGCATCGCCGGACCAGGTCCCGACCTGGCTGTATCGCAGCGTGCAACTGACCGGCCCGGCGGCGGTGATGTCGGCCAGCGAACTGGATGCGCAGCTCGACGACGTCAGCGCCGTGTTCGAGACCGCGCTGGCGCCGAAGCCGCCGTGGACCATGGCCAAGATGGCGGCCGGGCGGCGCAATGCGATGAAGCAGGCGATTGTCGGGGTGATGATGCGGGTGGATTCGGTGGCGGGCAGCTTCAAGCTCAACCAGCACAAGTCCGACGCCGATCACGTTGCGATCGCCACCGCGCTGGCGCGTCAACCCGACGCCGGCTCGCAGGAAATCGCGGCCGAGATGGTCGCGCTGCGGCCGCATCTGGATTACACCGTGCCGGCACTCGCCGGCGAACCCGCTTGATCAAGGAGCTTCACATGACCCTGACCGACAGCACCCTCCCAGGCCAGGCGAAGGCTGCGAGCGGCAAGCCGGTGGTGTTCATCGACGGCGCTGCCGGGACCACGGGCCTCGGCATCCGCGAGCGGCTGGCCCGCCACGGCCAGGTCACCATGAAGGACATCCCCGACGACAAGCGCAAGGATCCCGGCGCCAAGCGCGCGCTGATGGCCGAAGTCGATCTCGTCATCCTGTGCCTGCCGGACGATGCCGCCAAGGAGACGGTGGCGTTGATCGACGACCTGGGCGCGGCGGGCCCGAAGGTGCTCGACGCCTCGACCGCGTTCCGGGTCGCCCCGGACTGGGTCTATGGCTTTGCCGAATTGGCGCCGGACCAGGCCGACAAGATCCGCGCCGCCAAGAAGGTGGCCAATCCCGGCTGCTACCCGACCGGTGGCATCGCGCTGCTGCGGCCGCTGGTCGACGCCGGCCTGCTGCCGGCCGACTATCCGGTGACGATCAACGCCGTCAGCGGCTATTCCGGCGGCGGCAAATCGATGATCGCGGCCTACGAGGCCGGCACCGCGCCGGCGTTCGAGCTGTATGGCCTCGGCTTCGCGCACAAGCATCTGCCCGAAACCCAGAAGTACTCGGCCCTGTCGCGGCGGCCGATCTTCATTCCTTCGGTCGGTAACTTCCGTCAGGGTATGCTGGTATCGGTGCCGCTGCATCTCGATACGCTGCCGGGCAAGCCCGCGGTCGCCGACCTGCATGCCGCGCTGGCGCAGCGCTATGCCGGCAGCACCTATGTGTCGGTGCCGCCGCTCGATGCTGCGCCGTACGCGGGCGGCCGGATCGAGCCGGAAGCGCTGAACGACACCAATCAGCTCGAACTCTACGTGTTCGGCAGCGACACGTACCGCCAGGCGGTGCTGGTGGCGCGGCTCGACAATCTCGGCAAGGGCGCCTCCGGTGCCGCCGTGCAGAACATGCGGCTGATGCTCGGCTTGCCTGATACCGGCGGGGTCGATTAGCCGCCTCGCTTTGCTGTGGAGTGGCTCCCGTCCTCTCGGTCGGGAGCCACATCATTTTTGGAACCTGACATGACTCAAGCTTTCGACGACGACACGCTGCGGTTCTACCGCGGCAATGCCACCGCTTACGCCGAGCGTCAGCCGCGGAGCGCGACGCTGACCAAATTTCTGGGTGAACTGCCGGCGGGCGCCAAGATCCTCGAGCTCGGCTGCGGGGCCGGCTACCAGGCCGAAGCGATGCTCGCGGCCGGCTTCGATGTGGATGCGACCGACGGCTCCCCGGAACTCGCGGCGGAAGCCGCGCGCCGGCTCGGGCGACCGGTTCGCACCATGCTGTTCCATGAGCTCGACGCGATCGACGCTTACGACGCTGTTTGGGCTCACGCCTGTCTGCTGCACGTGCCGCGCGATGAGCTTGCCGACGTGCTGAAACTGATCTGGCGGGCGCTGAAGCCCGGCGGACTGTTCTATGCCAGCTACAAGTCCGGCGACAGCGAGGGGCGGGACAAGCTCGCGCGCTACTACAATTACCCGTCCGAGGAGTGGCTTCGTGGGCGTTATGCGGAAGCTGGCACCTGGGCATCGGTCGCGGTCGAGACCAGCGAAGGCAAGGGGTTCGACCAGGAACTTGCTCAGTTCCTTCATGTAACGGCACGGAAGCCGGAGTGACTGCTTACCGTCACTGAGTTCCGGGCGACTGTGCAAAGTGAGACACAGTGTTGCTGTTGCGTCTCACCAAGTCGGCCACTGTTCAGTTAGCGCACGCTTAGTACCAAGGCTGCAGCATATGCGATTAGCTTGCAGTGATAATTGAGTGAGTTGTGCCGGGCGTCCTTGCCAGCGCCCGGCGACCTGAGCCAAGCTCTAAGCGGGAGGCCGAAGGCGGGATCGCTTTCGGCTGCGAGAGCAGGTGAGGGCGGCAATGGCGAGTGTGCAACCGGCGGCGCGGCCGTCGAAGCGGTTCCAGATCGCACTGATCAAACCGTCGCATTACGATGACGACGGCTACGTCATTCAGTGGTTCAGGTCCTTCATCCCCTCAAACTCACTGGCGGTGGTTTACAGCCTGGTAGAGGACGCCCGGCAGCGCCGCGCGTTGGGCGACGTCGAGATCGACATTACCGCTGCTGACGAGATCAACACCCGGACGCGTATTCCGCAGATCATCGAGCGGTTCCGGGCCCAAGACTTCTTCGGGCTGGTGTTCATCGTCGGGGTGCAGTCCAATCAGTTCCCGCGCGCGATGGATATCGCCCGTCCGCTGCGGGCTGCCGGCGTGCCGGTGGCGGTCGGCGGCTTCCACGTCTCCGGCTGCATCGCGATGCTCCCCGGGATCCAGCCCGATCTGCAGGAGGCGCTCGACCTCGGCGTCACCCTGTATGCCGGCGAGCTCGAAGGTCGCTGCGACGAGCTGCTGCGTGACGCCGCCAGCGGCGCGCTGAAGCCTCTGTACAACTACCTGAACGACCTGCCGTGCCTGGAGGGCGTGCCGACGCCGGTGCTGCCGCGCAAATTCCTCAAGGGTACGTTCAGCCTGCAGACCTCGTTCGATGCCGGCCGCGGCTGTCCGTATCAGTGCTCGTTCTGCACCATCATCAACGTCCAGGGCCGCAAATCGCGCGGCCGCAGCGCCGATGATATCGAGCGCTTGGTGCGCGCCAACATGGCGCAGGGCGTCAACTGGTTCTTCATGACCGACGACAATTTCGCCCGCAACAAGGACTGGGAGGTGATCCTCGATCGGCTCGCCGCGCTGCGCCGCGAATTTGCTGCGACCGGGCAGAAGGACATCAAGCTGGTCATCCAGGTCGACACGCTGTGCCACAAGATTGATGGCTTCATCGAGAAAGCGCGAGCTGCGGGCGTGGTCCGTACATTCCTCGGATTGGAGAGTATCAACCCGCAAAATCTTGCTTCGGCGAAGAAGCGTCAGAACAAGATCACCGAATATCGGCAGATGCTGCTGGCCTGGAAGAAGGCTGGGGTGATCACTTATGCGGGCTATATCCTCGGCTTCCCGCACGACACGCCGGAGAGCATCGCCGAAGATATTGCGATCATCCAGAAGGAGCTGCCGCTCGACATCCTCGAGTTCTTCTGCCTGACGCCGTTGCCGGGCTCCGAAGATCACCAGCGCCTGTTCAATCAGGGCGTGGCGATGGACAGCGATCTCAACCGGTTCGACATCGAACATGTGGTCACGCCACATCCGAAAATGAGCCGGGAGGAGTGGCAGGGCGCGTATCTCAAGGCCTGGGAGCTGTACTATTCGGCCGAGCACATCGAACGGATGATGCGCCGCGCTGCCGCGACCGGTGTCGGTGTGTCACGGCTGGCGTCGATGATCTTCCTGTTCTCGTCGATGGTCCGGATCGAGAAGGTGCACCCGCTGCAGGGTGGCATCATCCGGCTGAAATATCGGCTGGACCGCCGCCCGTCGCTGCCGGTCGAGCCGGCGCTGGTGTTCTATCCGAAGCTGATCGCCGAGGGGGCCCGCAAGCTGGTGCAGAACGTCCGGCACTGGTTCTGGATCGACGGCCTGCGCCGCAAGATCCGCAGCGACCCGAACCGGATGAGCTATACCGACACCGCGATCACCCCGGTCGGAGACCACGAGGTCGAAGAGCTGGAGCTGTTCACCCACACCCAGGCCGCCCAGGACGCCGTGGAGCATATCCGCAAGATCAACCAGCTCACCCACGCCAAATCGGTGGCGTAGGCGGCCGCTGCTTGTCTCCGTCATTCCGGGGCGTGCGCCAGCGCGAACCCGGAATCTCGCGGTTATCGCAAGCAAGATGCCGCAAGGTGTGCGGCGGGCGCCATGACAAGCACGTCGAGATTCCGGGTTCGCGAGCTGCGCTCGCGTCCCGGAATGACTCCCAGAACCGTTCGGATCTGTTCTCAAGTTCCCGCCGTCATGCTTAAATCGCTCCGTTGCATTCAAACGGCTTCGGAGGCGGAATGACGGTGGCTCCTGTGCTGGTGATCCTCAGCGCGGCGACGGCGTTGGGGTTGTATCTCGGGCTGCTTTATCTGCGCGGCGACCGCAAGCAGGGGCTGGTCGCGCTGCACATGCTGCTCGGCTTTGGCGGGCTCGAGACTCTCGTTATGCTGCTGCACGGCACGCCGGATGGAGCTGCGACGACGGATAGCGTCTCTTTCGGCAAGATCGCGGCCGGTCTGTTCGCGGTCTCGGCCTTCTCCGGTTTCATCGCCGCGCTGGCGCGGCGCTCGCCGGTCGGCGCTAACGTCCTGCTCGGCACGCACGTCACCGTCGGTCTCGCCGGTTTCGCGCTGCTGCTGGCCTGGGTGTCGGGGACGTAGCGTCGGTCCCTCGGCCTCAGCGGGCCGCGGTGAGCAGTTCGCCGTCGTCTGCCGCAGCGGGCGCCAACTTCAATTGCGCCTCCTGTTCGATCAGCCGCAATGTCTGCGCCAGATGGCGCTCGGTCGTTGCCACCACACCGTCCCGGTCGCGGCTGCGATAGAGCGCCAGCAGTTCGGCGTGATCGCGGTTGTTCATATCGCGGATGTCCGGATCGGCGAACAGCGACAGGACGACATAAGGCGAGGCGGCATGGGCAAGGTTATAGACCACGCTGCCGAGGCGGCCGCCGGTGGTGTTGCCGGTCAGTGCGGCGTGAAATTCCTCGTTGAGATTGGCCCAGCCTTGCGCCGAGACCTTGCCGCACATCTTGCGATGGCAGGCATCGGCGCGGGCGAGATCGTCGTCAGTGACACGATCGAAGGTGCGGGCGGCCAACAGAGGCTCCAGCCGCATCCGCATCTGGTAGATCTCCTGCACGTCGTCCAGCGTCAGCCCGCGAACGACGGCGCCGCGCCGTGCGTCGAGTGAGATCAGCCCTTCTGACAGCAGGTCGCGAAATGCTTCGCGCACCGGCGTCGTACTGACGTCAAGCTGACGCGCGATCTCTTCCTGCCGCAGCCGCGTGCCGGCCGGATAGCGCCCCTGCAGAATCTTGGTCCGCAGATCGAGCAGGACATGCTGGCGGACCGTCGTGGGCTGTCCACGTCTCCGCATCTTTCACTCCCTTAAGTGCCGATCGCCGAGGCGATCACGAGGCTGCCGTCGGCAGCTTCGTCTCGCGCGCGGATTAGTCGCCGTTTCAATCTCGATATCACAGAACGCGTCCGGACCGGTGCCGCTTCGGTGTGCACAATGCACAATGCATTGGAGCGGCGGGATGGCGCGAAGCACGGCGGCGGCGAACGCCGCGAGGGCAGGCGACCTTCCGCAAATCGCCTGCGCTGCAGCGGGAATTGGCGTTCTTCGACCTTTGTTGAATGTGCTGGCATGGGCTTTGCAAAGCATTCGCAAAGGAGCAAATCCATGGCAGAGCCGCAGATCCAACTGAGCGTTCGAGACGTCCGCAAGGTGTTTCCCGGAAAAGGGGGGCCAGTGCCGGTTCTCGACGGACTGTCCTTCGACATCTACGAGCGCGATTTCGTCAGCATCATTGGGCCGAGCGGTTGCGGCAAGACGACGATCTTCAACGTGATCGCGGGACTACTGAATGCCGATAGCGGCAGCCTGATCTATCGCGGGGAGCAGGTCAGCAGTCTGCGGGGCCGCATTGGCTACATGATGCAAAAGGATCTGTTGTTTCCCTGGCGGACGGTGCTGGAGAACGTGCTGCTCGGCCTGCGCGTGCGCGGCGTCGCCGATGCCGAAGCGCTCGACACTGCGCGGGAATATCTGTCGACCTTCGGTCTCTCGGGATTCGAGAAAGCCTATCCCAAGACCTTGTCGGGCGGCATGCGCCAGCGTGTGGCGCTGATCCGGACGCTGATCATGGATCCCGACATCCTGCTGCTCGACGAGCCGTTCTCCGCGCTCGACTACCAGACGCGGCTGTATCTCGAAGGCGTGCTGATGGAAGCGGTCGAGACCTTCAACAAGACCGTCATTCTGATCACCCACGACGTTGACGAAGCGGTCGCCTTGTCCAAGCGCGTCGTCGCCCTGAGCGGGCGACCGACGCGGGTCAAGAATGTCCATCACATTGACATCGAGCGCACCGGTCCCGTGGAGGCGCGCAGCGATCACCGCTTCTCCGATTATTTCCACATGCTCTGCGGTGAGCTCGACATTCAGACCCGAAAAGTGAAGTCCAACTGATGACCAGCGCAACAGACGTCGCACCCCGCACCGGCGGCACTGCCATCCGGCCCAATCGCGAAACGATCAGCCTGACCCAGCGTCTGGTCGTCACGTTCGACACGCATCTCGGTCGCACCGCGCTGCAGGCGCTCGCGGTTGTCGCGTTCTTCCTGCTGTGGGAGCTTGGAGTCCGCATGGGTTGGATTTCGGAGTTCCTGGTCGGGAAGCCGTCGGGGATCTGGGTGCGGTTCGAGACCCAGCTGCTCGACGGATCGCTGTTCGTCGACAGCGGCTACACCCTCTACGAAGCTTTGATCGGCTTCGTGGTCGGCACGATCGTCGGTTCGGTTCTCGGTCTGGCGATGTGGTACTCGACTTTCATCGCCCGGATGGTCGAGCCCTTCATCGTGGCGCTCAACAGCGTTCCGAAGATTGCTCTCGCCCCGGTGATCCTGCTGTGGTTCGGCACTGGCCTGTTGTCGAAGGTGGTGCTGGTGGTGTCGATGACGGCGCTGGTGGCGCTGATCGCGGCGTATCAAGCCGCCAAAGACAGCGATAAGGATCTGCAGTCGCTGATGCTGTCGATGGGCGGCTCCAAACACCAGATCTTCTACAGTGTGGTCGTTCCGTCGTCGCTGCCGGCGATCATCGCGACCTTCCGGATCAACATCGGCTTTGCTCTGGTCGGTGCGGTGGTCGGAGAGTTCATCTCGTCCAAGCGTGGCCTTGGCCATCTCGTTTACAACGCATCGAGCCTCTACGACCTCAACTCGGTCTGGGTCGGCCTGTTCGTCCTGATGTTCATGGGCTTCGTGCTCTATCACGGGATCGATGCGCTTGAGCGCTACCTGCTGCCCTGGAAGCAGGACACCGGACACGTCCGGATTCAGGCCTAGACGCGGCCGCACCAACTCCCACCACCTCCTTCACCCAACCTCGGAGCCGAAACCTTATGCGTTCGATCGGAAGACTTGTCGGTGCAGCCACCGTCGTGGCGTCGTTAGTAGCTTCGACGGTGGTACCCACCGCCGCGATGGCCAAGCAGGTCAAAATCTCTCAGGCCTTCCAGTCCATGCTCTACCTGCCGTTCTACGTCGCGCTGGATAAGGGCTTCTTCAAGCAGCAGGGTCTCGACGTCGACAAGGAGACCGCAGGCTCGCCGACCACGGCGCTGTCCGCTGTCCTGTCGGGGAGTGCGTCGTTCTCGATCCACGGCCCGGAGTGGACCGCGATCGCCAACTCGAAGGGCGCAGATGTCGGCATCATCTGCAACGTGGTGAATGGCGCGGCGGTGTGGGTCGCTGCGGCGCCCGACTTCAAATACGACACGCTCCAGGATCTAAAAGGCCAGAAGGTCGTGGCCGGCCTGATGCCGACCACCAGCACCTCGCTGTTCATGAAGTTGCTCAAGGACAACGGCATGAAGCCAGACTCCGACGTCGATCTGCTGCAGGTGCAGATCGGCTCCGAGCCGGGGCCATTTCTCGGCGGTCAGGCCAAGGTGGCCGTGCTGTATGAGCCGGGCCTGGATCAGGTGGTGGCGAAGGGCATGAAGGTGGTGATCGGCTTCCCGAAAGCCTACGGTCCGTATGCGTTCTCGTCGATCACCGCTCGCAAGAACGTCGATCCGAAGGATGCGCAGGCGGTCGTCAACGCGATGGAGCTGGCGCTGCGCTTCATGAAGAACAATCCTGATGAGGCGGTCGCAATCGCCCAGAAGGAATTCCCGACGCTCGATCCGAAGATCGTCGAGGCGGCCGTCCGGCGGATGATCGCCGAAAACGTCTATCCGAGCAGCGTGCAGACCACGCAGCAGGCCTACGAGACCGCGATGCAGACCCAGATCGCGCTCGGCAATCTGAAGCAGGCGCCGAAGTACGAGGACTTCGTCATTCAGGACTACGTCAAGCCGGCGCTCGCGCTGAAGTAACCAAGGCCATTACGCCGGCGATCGGAGGCGATCGCCGGCGTCTTCTTTTGCGTTTCAAGGACGATCTCAACCATGTCGCATCCGCTGGGACTGCTCGCAGTCCATCGCGCGTTCCGTGAAGGAACGTTGAGCCCCGCCGACTACATTGCCAGTTGCACCCAGCGCGCCGACGAGGTCGAGCCTTGGCTGAAGGCGTTCTGTCATCGGCTGCCAGGAGAACAGCTCACGGGCGGTGAGGGACCGCTCGCCGGCATCCCGATTGGCATCAAGGACATTATCGCGACCGCCGGCATTCCGACCACCAACGGATCACGGGTCTATGCCGACCACATCCCGGATCACGACGCGCCGATCGTGGCGCGCATCAAGCGGCTTGGCGGCATCGTGTTCGGCAAAACGGTGAGCACCGAATTTGCCTGGCGCAGCCCGGGGCCAACGGTCAATCCCAACAATCCGCAGCACACGCCCGGCGGTTCGTCGAGCGGATCGGCGGCCGCGGTGGCGGCCGGCATCGTGCCGATGGCGCTCGGCACCCAGACAGTCGGTTCGGTGGTACGACCCGCTGCCTATTGCGGCATCGTGGGCTTCAAGCCGGGCTTCGGTGCGATCGTTCGCGACGGCGTTCACCCGTTGGCGCAATCGCTCGATCACGTCGGATTCTTGACCCGATCGGTCGAGGACGCAGCGTTCGCATTTGGCTTGCTGGCCGACGGGGCCGACGCGGGGACGGCAGCCGAAGCCGTCGAGGGAGACGTGCTTCCTATCGCCTCGTCACTGCGGCTGGGTGTGGTTCGCCCGCCGATCTGGGATCGGGTCAGCGCCGAGCAGAACCAGGCGTTCGAGGCGGCGCTGGAGACGCTGCGGCGCGTAGGGGCCAGCATCGTGCCCCTGGAGCTTCCTGAACGCTATTGGAAGGGATTCGAAGCCGCGGAGATCATTCTGGCGGCGGAGGCGGCTGCGATCTTCAACGGGCTGATCACGCAACATCCCGATCTGACCAGCCCGCAGCTCAAGGAGCTGGTGGCGACGGGCAACGCGATCAGCGCGCCGCGCTACATCGAAGCCCGGCAACTGCAGGCTTCTCTGCGCGATGAGCTTCCGCGGCATCTCAGCGGTCTCGACGGCATCCTGACGGTGCCGGCGCCCGGCGAAGCTCCGGAAGGGCTGGCCTATACCGGCGACGCCAGCTTCTGCGCGCTGTGGACGATGCTCGGCGTGCCGGCCCTGACGATGCCGATCGCCCGGTCTGGCCGCGGCCTGCCGCTTGGTCTTCAGGTGGTTGGAGGCTTTGGCGAGGACGCCAAGCTGCTGCGCACCGCTCGGGTGGTCGAGGCGAAGCTGGCGAACTGACTCGATCGACGCGCGGCTAAAGCTTTGCCGCCGCGCGTCGATCAGGACCTCACCTTGACGTAGCTGCCCGGCGCATCTTCCAGCGGCGGGTAGGCTTCGTTGCCGATGGCGCGGGCGGGGACCTGTTCGTCGTCGAACGCGCCGATCCAGGCGCGCCAGTCCGGCCACCACGACCCCTTGTGCTCCTCGGCGCCGTTCAGCCAGTTGGCGACCGAGCCGGCGAAGATGTCGGGGTTGGTCCAGAACTGGTACTTGTTCGCCGCCGGCGGATTGATCACGCCGGCGATGTGGCCCGAGCCTGACAGCACGAATTTCACCGGACCGCCGAAGAACTGCGAGCCGTACAGCACCGACTCCGCCGGGGCGATATGATCTTCGCGGGTGGCGAGGTTGTAGATCGGCACCTTGACCTTGGCGAGGTCGAGCGTGGTGTTGTCCAGCACCATGGTGCCGGCCGACAGCTTGTTGTCGAGATAGCAGTTGCGCAAGTAGTAGGAGTGGTTCGCCGCCGGCATCCTTGTGGCGTCGGAATTCCAGTGCAGCAGGTCGAACGCCTGCGGCGGCTGGCCCTTCAGGTAGTTGTTGACGACGTAGGACCAGATCAGATCATTCGGGCGCAGCATGTTGAAGGCCATCGCCATCTTGGCGCCTTCGAGCACCCCGGTGACCTTCATCTCGCGCTCGACCGCGGAAATCTGTTCCTCGTCGACGAACACCATCAGGTCGCCGGCATGGGTGAAGTCGACCTGCGTGGTCAGGAAGGTCGCCGAGGTGACCCGCACCCGGCGGCGTTCGGCAAGCCAGGCCAGCGTCGAAGCGAGCAGGGTGCCGCCGACGCAGTAGCCCAGCGTGTGCACCTTCATCTCGCCGGTGACCCTCTCGACTACGTCCATCGCGGTCAGCGGCCCGAGCTTCATGTAGTCGGCGAAATCCTTGTCGGCGAGGCTCTTGTCCGGGTTGACCCAGGAGATCACGAACACGGTGAGGCCCTGGTCGACGCACCATTTGATGAACGACTTCTCGGGCTTCAGGTCGAGAATGTAGTACTTGTTGATCCACGGCGGCACGATCAGCAGCGGCGTGCGCTGCACCGTCTCGGTGGCGGGCTCATACTGGATGAGCTGCATGATCTCGTTCTGGAAGATCACCTTGCCGGGGGTGACCGCCATGTTGACGCCGACCTCGAGCCCGGCCGGATCGGACTGCCGGATCTTGAGGTGACCGCGGCCGGACTGGATGTCGTCAGCCAGCATCTTCATGCCGCGAACCAGGTTGTCGCCGCTGGCCTCCAGCGTGTGGCGCGTCAGCTCGGGATTGGTCATCACGAAGTTGGAGGGCGCCAGCGCGGTGGTGAGCTGCTGGACGTAGAACGCCGCCTTGCGCTTGGTGTGCGGATCGATCTCGGCGTTCTTGACCAGTTCGTCGGCCCACTGCGTGGTGAGCAGATAGGCCTGCATCAGGAAGTCGTAGAACGCGTTGGCCTTCCATTCCGGTGAGGCGAACCGCTTGTCGCGCGGCGAGGGGGCGATCGCCGGTTCGGCCTGTTCGCCGGCGAGGCGCTTGGAGACCGCGCCCCAGAGTTCGAGATACGACTTGCCAAGCCGCTGCTGCAGCTCTTTGGAACGGTCCTGGTCGGACAGCCAGTAATTGGCGACGGTGGAGAAGCTCTTCACCATTTCGGTCAAACCGGCGGGCGGATGACCGTCCGGTGGCACGGCACCGTTTTGCGACTTCATCATCGTCGCAAGCGCCTGGCTACCAGTCTCCATCGCCTGCGCCAGATTGCGGGCGAATGCGTCAGGATCGAACTTCGGGGCTGCCTTGGGTTCTGCGAGCATGTCGGTCATGAATCAACACTACAATCCAGTGCAGAAAATCCGCTGAGATTTGTCGTCGCGCCCCGGGATGATGGCATAGTTCGGTAAACGTCGCTGATTTCGATGTGCTGCAGTGCGACAAATTGCGCTTGATTTAGCCACATTGGCATCCCACTGAGGCGGTCGGGTCGGTTAATGTCGCCGCTTGGCGCTGGCCGGTTCGAGGCGAAATGAGTTAAGGTTTAATCCTCGAGTGCGACGATTGTTGCGAGCGGCGACGATCGGGAAGGCGGGGCCGCGTGAAGGCAAGCAGGGTGATGCGAGTGGCAGGCACGGGTGGACGGACGGGACCCGGCATGCGGGCTGCTGTGGCAGCTGCGCTGGTCGTGGCCGGCTGCGCGCTCGGCGGCTGCTCGGTGTCGCTGTCGGACATGCCGCTGCTCGGCAGCAGCGATGCCCCCGCCAAGCCCAAGCAAGCCGACGCTTTTCCGGCCGTGAACGACCTGCCGGCCAACCGCGATGAAGCGGTGCTGGCGCCTGCCGAGCGCAACAAGATCGAGCAGGAATTGATTGCAGCCCGCGAACGCCAAGCGAACGCGAATGCCGCTGCAGGTGCCGCCGCGCCGGCCGCGGGTACCGCGGCCGCCAGAACGGCGGCGTCGAGATAGCCGGACCGACGCCGCCATCGACGACCCGCCGCCGGGGCAGGTGACGATCGCGAGCGGGCTGCATGTCAGCCTTGTCGCAAACAGCCGCAAATTCGATCGAATCAGGGCGTTGCTGCACGTTTATCGGATTCCCCTCCGATCAAGAACGCGGTAACGATCCCACCGTTACCCGGAGTCGAGGACCATGGAAGAATTCTACCGCATCCGCCGCTTGCCGCCCTACGTGTTCGAGCAGGTCAACCGGGCCAAGGCCGCCGCGCGCAACGCCGGAGCCGACATCATCGATCTCGGGATGGGCAATCCGGACCTGCCGGCTCCGCCGCACGTCCTGGAGAAGCTGAAGGACACCCTCGGCAAGCCGCGGACCGACCGCTATTCCGCCTCCCGCGGTATCACCGGTCTCCGCAGGGCCCAGGCCGCTTATTACGACCGCCGATTCGGCGTGAAGCTGAACCCCGACACCCAGGTGGTCGCGACCCTCGGCTCCAAGGAAGGCTTCGCCAACGTCGCCCAGGCGATCACCGCCCCCGGCGACGTCGTGCTGTGCCCGAACCCAAGCTACCCGATCCACGCCTTCGGCTTCCTGATGGCGGGCGGCGTGATCCGCTCGGTGCCGTCCGAGCCGACCCCGGATTTCTTCGCCGCGGCCGAGCGGGCGATCATCCATTCGATCCCCAAGCCGATCGCGCTGATCGCCTGCTATCCGTCGAACCCGACCGCCTATGTGGCCAGCCTCGACTTCTACAAGGACCTGGTGGCGTTCGCGAAGAAGCACGAGATCATGATCCTGTCGGATCTGGCCTACGCTGAAGTGTATTTCGACGACAACAATCCGCCGCCGTCGGTGCTGCAGGTGCCGGGCGCGATGGACGTCACCGTCGAGTTCACCTCGATGTCGAAGACGTTCTCGATGGCCGGCTGGCGCATGGGTTTTGCGGTCGGCAACGAGCGCATCATCGCCGCGCTGGCCCGCGTGAAGTCGTATCTCGATTACGGCGCCTTCACCCCGGTCCAGGTCGCCGCCACCGCCGCGCTGAACGGGCCCGACGACTGCATCAAGGAAATGCGCGAGACCTACAAAAAGCGCCGCGACATCCTGGTCGAGAGCTTCGGCCGCGCCGGCTGGGACATCCCGCCGCCGTCCGCTTCGATGTTCGCCTGGGCGCCGCTGCCGCCGGCCTTCCGCGAGATCGGCTCGATGCAGTTCGCCACCCTGATGGTGGAGAAGTGCGGTGTCGTGGTGTCGCCCGGCGTCGGCTTCGGCGAGCACGGCGAGGGCTTCGTCCGCATCGCGATGGTGGAAAACGAGCAGCGTATCCGCCAGGCGGCGCGCGGCGTCCGGCGCTTCCTTGAAAGCGGCGTCGAAACGTTGCACAACGTCGTGCCTCTCGCGGTTCAGCGATAGGCCGTCATTGGAGGCCGCCCGCCGGCCTCCGGGTCTTTCCCCAAGAAACGCCGGTTCCGGCAGCAGGTCAGCGCGTCATGGTCGCGCCACTCAGAGTGGGTATTGCGGGTCTCGGCACCGTGGGTGCCGAAGTCGTCCGCGTCATCGAACGGCAGGAGCGGACCTTGTCCGCTCGTTGCGGCCGCCCTGTGCGCGTGGTCGCGGTCACCGCGCGCTCCAAGGCAAAGAAGCGCGGGCTTGATCTGTCCGGCATCAAATGGGCCAAGAGCCCGCTGGCGATCGCCACCGATCCCGAGGTCGATTGCTTCGTCGAGCTGATCGGCGGCGCCGGCGATCCCGCCGGTCCGGCGATCGAGGCGGCGCTGGCTGCCGGTAAGGCAGTGGTCACCGCCAACAAGGCGCTGATCGCCAAGCACGGACTCAAGCTGGCGTCGCTCGCCGAGAAGCACAACGCGGCGCTGAACTACGAGGCCGCCGTCGGCGCCGCGATCCCGGTGATCAAGACGCTGCGCGAGGGCCTCGCCGGCACCGACATCGACCGGATCTACGGCATCCTCAACGGCACCTGTAACTACATCCTGACCCGGATGGAGCAGGAGGGGCTGTCGTTCGACGACTGCCTCGCCGATGCCCAGCGGCTCGGCTACGCCGAAGCCGATCCAACCTTCGATATCGACGGCCACGACACCGCGCAGAAGCTGGCGATCCTCGCCAGCCTCGCGTTCGGCACCAAGGTTTCGGAGAGCTCGGTTTACGTCGAAGGCATCCGCTCGATCACGCCGGAAGATCTCCGCGCGGCCGATGATCTCGGCTATCGCGTCAAGCTGCTCGGCGTGGCGGTCCGCACCGCCAAGGGCATCGAGCAGCGCGTGCATCCGACCATGGTGCCGAAGACCTCGTCGATCGCCCAGGTGATGGGCGTGACCAACGCCGTCTCGATCGACGGCGACGGCATTCCGCCGATCACCCTGGTCGGCGCCGGCGCCGGTGCCGCCGCGACCGCGTCCGCGGTGGTGGCGGATATCGCCGATGTCGCCCGTGGCATCCGCGCAGTGCCGTTCGGCCGGCCGGTATCCGGGCTGAAGGCCACCGCGAAGGCGCCGATGCAGCGCCACGAAGGCGGCTATTACTTGCGGCTGCTGGCGCGCGATCACGCCGGCACCGCCGCGACCATCGCCAAGCGGCTTGCCGAGCAGGACATCTCGATCGAGTCGATCGTGCAGCGGCATCCGCACCGCAGCGTCGATGCCAATGGCAAGGCCGCCAAATCGTCGGTCCCGGTGCCGGTGATCCTGATTACTTACGCCACCGCTGAAGACGCGGTGCGCCGCGCGCTGCAGGCCGTGCAGCGCGACAAGGTGATCAGCGGCCGGCCACAGGTGATCCGGATCGAGAAGAACTGAGTTCGACCATTTGTACAGCCCCCGCCACAAGCGCGGGGGCGCTGTTTTGAGGAGCTGGGCCGATGTCGACCACCATTTCCGTTCCGCCGCAATTGCTGCTGGAACGCATCCTGACCCTGGAAATCGTGCGTGTGACCGAGCGCGCCGCGGTGTCTGCGGCGCGGCTGCGCGGCCACGGCAACGAGAAGGGCGCGGACCAGGCCGCGGTCGATGCGATGCGCCGCGAGCTCAACAAGATGCCGATCGAAGGCACCATCGTGATCGGCGAGGGCGAGCGCGACGAAGCGCCGATGCTGTTCATCGGTGAGAAGGTCGGTGCCGGCATCAATGCCGGTCCGAAGGTCGATATCGCGGTCGACCCGCTCGAAGGCACCACGCTGTGCGCCAAGAATATGCCGGGCTCGATCGCCACCATGGCGATGGCCGAAGGCGGCACGCTGCTGCACGCGCCCGACGTCTACATGCAGAAGATCGCGATCGGTCCGGGCTACGACAAGAACCTGATCGACATCGATGCGCCGCCGGAAGACAACATCCTCCGCTTGGCGCAGGCCAAGGGTGTGCCGACTCACGGCATCACCGTGCTGGTGCTCGATCGTCCGCGCCACGCCGAGCTGATCGCCAAGATCCGCGCCACCGGCGCCGGCGTCCAGCTGATCACCGACGGCGACGTTGCCGGCGTGATCCACTGCGCCGACCCGGACAACACCGGCGTCGACATCTACATGGGCACCGGCGGCGCGCCGGAAGGCGTGCTGGCTGCGGCGGCGCTGCGCTGCATCGGCGGTCAGATGCAGTGCCGGCTGCTGCTCGACACTCACTCCAAGCGCAACCGCGCCGAGTCGATGGGCATCGAAGATCCGAACTTCGTGTACCAGATCGAGGACATGGTGAAGGGCGACTGCCTGTTCGCCGCCACCGGCGTCACCGATGGTTCGCTGCTCTCGGGCGTCAAGTTCCGCAAGGGCGTGATCCAGACCGAAACCGTGGTGATGCGGTCGGTCACCGGCACGGTGCGCTACATCAAGGCGGACCACCGCCAGCTCGAGAAGTTCCACCTCGATTAGGATAAGGAGACGTCGGATGGCCGTCGAGATTCGTCCCGTCGGCCCCGACGAGAGAGCCGCCTGGGAGCCGCTGTGGGCGGGTTACCTCGCGTTCTACAAGGCGACACTGGCGCCCGAGGTCTCCGACGTCACCTGGGCGCGGTTTCACGATCCCGCCGAGCCGATGCATCTGCTCGGCGCCTATGTCGACGGCACGCTCACCGGGATCGTGCAGTTCATCTATCACCGGTCGTGCTGGACGGTCGGTGATTACTGCTATCTGCAGGACCTGTTCGTTGACGACAGCGCCCGCGGGATCGGCCTCGGCCGCAAGCTGATCGAAGCCGTGTACGCGCGCGCCAAAGCTGACGGCTGCAGCCGCGTGCACTGGCTGACCCAAACCGGCAACGCCACCGCACGGCTGCTTTACGACCGCATTGCCGAGGATTCCGGCTTCATGCAGTATCGGAAGGTGCTGTAGTCACACCCGTCATCGTCATTTCGAGGAGCGGAGCGACGAAGCAGTACAGCTCCGTGCTCGCGCTGGATTGCTTCGCTACGCTCGCAATGACGATTTAGTTGCGGCAAGGGGAGAGAAACAAATGGCCGGAAGAGCCGAACCGACAAACGTGCAAGCCCTGATCTTCGACGTGTTCGGCACCGTGGTCGACTGGCGCACCAGCCTGATCGAGGACTTCACCGCGTGGTCGACGACACGTGGCATCGGCGGCGATTGGACCGGGCTGGTTGATGCGTGGCGGCAGGCCTACGTGCCGTCGATGGATGAAGTGCGGAAGAACCCGTCGCGCGGCTTCATCAAGCTCGATGATCTGCACCGCCGCTCGCTGGAGCAGCTAGCGCCGCAGTTCGGGCTCGACAATCTCAGCGACGACGATCTGACCTATATCACCACCGGCTGGCACCGATTGAAGCCGTGGGCGGATTCGGTGCCCGCGCTGACGCGACTGAAGTCGAAGTTCATCATCAGCCCGCTGTCGAACGGCAACGTCGGACTGCTGACTCGGATGGCGAAGAATGCCGGGCTGCCTTGGGATCTCATTCTCGGCGGCGACGTGTTCGGTCACTACAAGCCTGATCCCGAGACGTATCTAGGCGCCGCGCGTCTCCTCAATCTGCCGCCAGAGCAGGTGATGATGGTTGCCGCCCACAACAATGATCTCGCCGCCGCGCAAGCGTTGGGCCTGAAAACGGCTTTCATCCCGCGTCCGACCGAGTACGGCCCGCTGCAGACGATCGACTTCGATGCCACTGGCGACTGGACCATCGTGGCCGATGATCTGGCCGGTGTCGCCGATCGGCTCGGGTGCTGACCCGCGAGAAGGTCAATCCTCTCGCTTCGTTCGCACTGACAGCTAGCGGGCTTCTCCTGCCGCCGTCCTGGCGGTTTGCGCCGTCGGCGCTTCGTGCTTATCTGCGCGGACCATGACGCCTCCCATCTCCGTTTTGCCCGCCGAAACCGTGCCGGCGTTTCTCGGCGTGACCCGCTCTGCCACCGGCAAGGCGTGGCGCGACCGGCTCGACGCGCGCGCCACTGCGAAAGCGCAGGCGATGGTGCAGCGCTATCAATTGCCCGAGATGCTGGCGCGGGTGCTGGCCGGGCGGGGCGTGGAGATCGACCAGGTCGAGGACTTTCTCGATCCGACGATCCGCAAGCTGATGCCAGATCCGGCGTCGCTGACCCAGATGGAAGCCGGTGCCAAGCGGATTGCCGATGCCGCCTCGCGCGGCGAGAAGGTCGCGATCTTCGGCGATTACGATGTCGACGGCGCCACCTCGTCGGCCTTGCTCGCCTGGCATCTGCGCCATTGCGGCCTCGATCCATTGATCCACATTCCGGATCGCATTTTCGAAGGCTACGGCCCGAATATCGACGCGATCCGCATGCTCGCCGGCAAAGGCGCGACGCTGCTGATCACAGTCGATTGCGGCACCACCAGCCTGGAGCCGCTGGCGGAAGCACGGCGGCTGGGGATGAGCGTCGTGGTGATCGATCATCACCAATGCGGCGACGAGCTGCCCGAGGTCGAAGCGCTGATCAATCCGAACCGGCCCGACGATCTGTCGGGGCTCGGCCATCTTGCCGCGGTCGGCTTGGTGCTGATGACGCTGGTCGCAGTCAATCGCGAGCTGCGGCATCGCGGGTTCTGGACCACCGAGCGGCCGGAGCCGAACCTGCTCGACATGCTGCACCACGTCGCGCTTGGCACCGTGGCGGACGTCGCGCCACTGGTCGGGCTCAACCGTGCTTTCGTCGCCAAGGGCCTGATCGCGATGCGCCGCCGCGATCACGTCGGTCACACCGCGCTGATGGACGTGTCGCGGCTGAACGGTCCGCCGGAGGCGTGGCATCTCGGCTTCATGCTGGGGCCGCGGATCAATGCCGGCGGGCGTATCGGCCGCGCCGATCTCGGCGTCCGGCTGTTGCTTGAATCCGACGTCTCTGAAGCCGCCCGCATCGCCGCCGAACTCGATCGCCTCAACAGCGAACGGCGCGAGATCGAACAGAGGGCCGAAGCCCAGGCGGAAGCCGAGGCGATGGCGTCGCTCGGGCTGGAGGACAAGGGCGCGGTGATCGTCACTGCGTCCGAAGGCTGGCACCCGGGCGTGGTCGGCCTGGTCGCGTCGCGGCTGAAAGAGAAGTTCGGACGGCCGTCGTTTGCGATCGCGCTCGAGCCGGGCGGCATCGGCACCGGCTCGGGCCGTTCGATCTCCGGCGTCGATCTCGGCAAGGCAGTGCGCCAGGCGGTGCACGACGGGCTGCTGCTCAAGGGCGGCGGCCACGCCATGGCGGCCGGCGTGACGCTGCGCAAAGAGCGGCTCGCCGAATTCCGGGCCTGGCTGGAGACGACGCTGGCGGACGACGTCGCCAAGTCGCGCCACGTCAACGAACTGTACGTCGACGGCGCGGTGTCGGCGCGCGGCGTCACGACAGAGCTGGCAGCGACGCTGAACCGGGCAGGGCCGTTCGGCGCCGGCAATCCGGAGCCGATCGTGGCGCTGCCGGCGCATCAGCTCGTCTATGCCGACGAGGTCGGCCAGGCGCATCTGCGGCTGCGCTTCAAGGCGGGCGACGGCGCGTTCGTCAACGGCATCGCATTCCGCAGCGTCGGCCAGAAGCTCGGCAACGCGCTGACCGAAAACCGTGGTCAGACGCTCCACGTCGCCGGCTGCCTAAGTGTCGACCGCTGGCAAGGCGCCGAACGCGTGCAACTCCGCGTCATCGACGTCGCGGTCCCGGATGCCGGGCCGACGATGATCAGGTGAGCAGCGCGAGCCGCGCTCGCGAGCCCAGAATGAAGACGCGAACTCCTGAAACTGTCGTCATCGCCGGACTTGATCCGGCGACCCATCTTTCAAGAGTGATGGATGGCCGGGTCGAGCCCGGCCATGACGTGAGTTGCGATCAATGAACGGGATGCCGGAAGCTAAGTACAAATCTCGCCCTGGATGATCATTTCCCGGAACAGCTCGACCGCTTTGGGATTCAGCGCGCCTTCTTCGGGTAGCACCAGCGGCAGGTCCGGCGGCGCCAGGATGGCGAACTGGCGGCCCCATTCGTAAACCCAGGCGAGGCCGTCCTGGAACATCACCTCGTCGTCATAGCGCGGGGTGCGGCCCGAGCGGGCTTCGGCGAAGCCGCGGCGGAAGGTGGTGTTCCAGACGATTTCGTCCAGTGGAGCTTGGAAGGTCTCGGCCTGAGGGCGCACGTCGGTCATGGCTCAAATCCGGCGATACATCCTGAAGAAACGGAGGAAGGGTATTATTCCACGGCTCGGCCGGGGCAAAACCCTGACTTTCGGTCAATCGCCCCGGTCGTGTTTGGCGGGGATCAGATAGGCCGGGATCAGCCGGCGGATCAAGCGGGCCGTCATATGGCGGAAGCCCGGATGGTGCAGGCAGACGCCGCCGAGCAGGCCGACCACGCAGCCGACCACGGTATCGATAAACCGCGCCTCGATGATCTGGTGCGCCGGCTCCTGGCCCAGTGTCGCGGCGTCGGCGAGGAAGATGGTGAGCGGGGTGATGAAGATCACCGCGAAACCGTAGTGCCGGATCACCGCCGTCTCGATCACGAAGCTCAGCGCGATCACCGCAAACGCGATGCTCCATTTCTCCAGCGGCAGTGCCAGTAGCACCGCGGCGAGGCCGAGGCCGATCGCGGTGCCGAGCAGGCGGTGCAGATGCCGATTCCAGATCGCACGCACCGACAGGCCCTGGATCACGGCGAGGCAGCTCACCGGCACCCAATACGGCCGCTCGAGCTGCAGCGCCTGAGCCAGCGCCAGCGCCAAACCGACGAAGATGCCGATCACCACGGAGTCGAGCACGACGTGCTCGAAATCGTCGATCGCCAGCAGCGGCACCGGCAGCGGATCGCGGATCCGCAGCACGACGATCGAGTAGATCATCGCGATCAGGGTCGCGAGCAGGCTGCCGAGCACGAACAGCCCCGCCTTCAGCGGCAGCTGCATCAGGTCGCTGGGCGTATAGGCGGCGATCGCCGCGGCCATCACGAAGAACATGCTGCCCGGTGGTCCCACCCGATAGAACCGGCACAGCATGGTGACCACGATCGCCGTGAAGGTGATCGCCGGCACCAGCAACCACGGCAGCAGATGCACCACCAGCCCGAGCGTGTAGCAGGCGGCATAGCCGAATCCGGCCGCCATCATCGACACCATGCGGTGGTGCAGCGGCGTGCGCGGCAGATACAGAAACGCCATCCCGCCGAGCGACGAGATCAGGCCGTAGTCGAGATGATCGAAGTAGGCGCCGATCAACATCGGCACGCCGGCAGCGAGTGCCGCCGAGAACGGCATCTGCCACGGCCGGTCGCTGGGATTGAAGGTGACGAGCTCGCGCCACTCCTCGTGCGCCAGCGCCTTGATCCGGTGCCACGTCCAGTGATGTTGAATCATCGAAAAGCCTGCGGCCTCTATCCACCCTGCCGCAGTCGTGCCAGCACCTTGAGCCCGCCATAGCCGTCGGCGGGCGATAGGCCGGTCTTGAGCTGAAAGTCGCGGATTGCCTTCATGGTGTCGTTGCCGACCCGGCCGTCGGTGCCGCCGGTGTCGAAGCCGGCGCGGGTCAGCCGGGTCTGCATCTCCTTCACCTCGGCGAGCGTCAGCGCGCGCTCCGATCCGGGGAAGGGATGGATGAACGGGCTGCCGCCGAGAATGCGATCGCCGAGGTGGCAGATCGCCAGCGCGTAGTTCATCGACGGGTTGTAGCTCTTCACCGCGTAGAAGTTCGGCCCGATCAGGAATTTCGGGCCGCCGTCGACCGGCACCCACATCGTCGCGCTGGCCGAGGGATTGGGAAATGGCTGGCCATTGGCGCGGGAGACGCCGGAGCGCGACCACTCCGAATAAGTGCGGCGACCGCTGACCGCACCGCCGGGGCCCTCGACCTCGTAGCCCCAATGCTCGCCGCGGCGATAGTTGCCGCGCCGGACCAGATACTTCGCGGTCGAGCCGAGCGCGTCGTCGGGCCGGCCGAACGGCGACACCCGTCCGTCGCCGTCATAGTCGATGCCGACGTTCAGCCACACCTCGGGCATCCATTGGCTGTGGCCCATCGCGCCGGCCCAGGAGCCGCGCATTTCTTCCGGAGTCGACCAGCCCTTGTCGACGATCCGCAGCGCGTTGATCAGCTCGGTTTCCCAATACGATCGCCGCCGCGGCTCGCGCCACGCCAGCGCAGCGAGCGACGGAAACACCGGCCGCATATGGTTCTGCTGCACCAAGGGATCGCCATAGGCGCTCTCGACGCCCCACAGCGCCAGCAGCGTGCCACGCTCGACGCCGAAATCTCGTTCGATCCGCGCGAACAACGCTTCGTTCTTGCGCAGCGCCTCGCGGCCGGCGGTGATCCGCCAATCCGACACCCGCCGGTTGATGTACTGCCAGAGCTGCTCGTTGAATTCGGGTTGCTTCTGGAAGTTCTTGAACACGCTCATGTCGGGTTCGAGCGACCCCATCACCCGATCCCAGGTGCGCGGCGAGATGCCCTTGGCGAGCGCCTTGGCCCGGAACGCGTCGCGCCACTCATCGAATCCGGCCGGCGCCGCGGCCGCAGCTGCGGCGGGCAGCATCACGGCGGCGCCGACGGCCGCCTGGAGCAGGTGGCGACGGGTGAGGGAGGTGGGGGAATCGTGATCGACCATGGCCCGCAGTGTAGCGGCATTGAGGTCGTCCCCAAAGCCGCTGCGCCTCGATAGCAGCTGCGCGAGCCGGCCGCCGATTGTTCCAACAGGCGGCAGCGACACGATGTCTCCGCCTGTGCCCTTGTACCGCCGCTCTCCGCGCCCAACTGGTGACACCGACCTGCCTTCCGCAGCCTCGGGCATTCGAGGCGCGATACAGCCGACAGCCAATGGGGAGTTGAGTGGACCGCGAATCCGAGATCGGGCCGGACCTCGAAGAGGCTGTGTCCAGCGATGGCTCCGACCTTGGCAGCGCCGCTCCCCAGGCGGCGCCGACGCGCCGGCTGCTGATGGTGATCAACCGCGGCAGCCGCTCCGGCAGCCAGGCCGTCGGTCTGGCGGGCTCCAAACTCAGCGCCGCGGGTTTCGACCTGATGGTTTCGGCGCCTTCCAGTCGCCACGAGGTCGCGCCGTGGATCGAAACCCATGCCGAAGGGGCCGCAGGCGTGGTGATCGCCGGCGGTGACGGCACATTGAACGCGGCAGCGCCTGCGTTGGTGACTACCGGACTACCGCTGGGCATCATCCCGGCCGGGACCGCCAACGATCTGGCGCGGACGCTCGGCCTGCCGCTCGATATGGAAGCTGCCGCAGACGTGATCGCGGCGGGGCATCTCAAGACCATCGACCTCGGAGACGTCAACGGCCACAACTTCTTCAACGTCGCAAGCGTCGGCCTAAGCGCAGATTTGGCGCGCGAACTGAGCGGCGAAAGCAAGCGCAGGTTCGGTCGCCTCAGCTACGCGCTCACCGCCGCTAAGGTGCTCAGCAAGGCGCGGCCGTTCCACGCCGTGATCGTGTCGGGCGATGAGCAGGTGCGGGTGAAGACCATGCAGGTCGCGGTCGGCAACGGTCGTTACTACGGCGGCGGCATGGCGGTGGAGCACACCGCCGAAATCGACGACGGCCAGTTCGATCTGTATTCGCTGGAATTTGCGCAGGTGTGGAAGCTGCTGGCGGTGGCCTACGACTTCCGCAAAGGCCGCCACGCATTGTGGCGCGAGGTGCGTGCCGCGCGGGGCACGTCGTTTGAAATTCGTACCCGTAAGCCGCGTCCAGTGAATGCCGATGGCGAGCTGGTGACGTTTACGCCGGCCCGGTTCGAGCTATTGCGCAACGCGGTCAGCGTGTTTGCGCCGAAACACCCGCCGCCGCGCCCTTGAAGAACGCCAACGAAAAAGCCCGCCGGGATGCGGCGGGCTTTGCGGCAGTCAGCAGGGCTGATTGCAATTAGTCCTTGGCGCGTTCGACGTAGGAGCCGTCTTCGGTCAGCACGACGATGCGGGTGCCGGTGCCGATATGCGGAGGGACCGCGGTGCGGACGCCGTTGGACAGCACCGCCGGCTTATAGGACGACGATGCGGTCTGACCCTTGGTGACCGGCTCGGTCTCCACGACTTCAAGCGTGGCGCGCTGGGGCAGGGTGATCGCAACCGCGGTGGTGTCGTGCATCGACAGCTTCACCACCATGCCTTCCTGCAGGTAAGGCGCAGCCGAGCCGACGACGTCCTTGGCGACCTGGACCTGGTCGTAGGATTCCGGCTCCATGAAGTGGAAGCCTTCGCCATCCTCGTACAGGAAGGTGTAATTGCGCTCTTCGATGGTGACCTTCTCGACCTGGTCGGTGGTCTTGTAGCGCTCCGAGATCTTCACGCCGTCGCTGATTCGGCGCATTTCGATCTGGCTGACGGGCGTGCCCTTGCCGGGATGGATGTTTTCGGCAGACAGGACGACGTAAAGCTTCCCATCTTGCTCGAGGACGTTGCCCTTGCGAATAGAACTGGCGATGACTCTCAAAGGAATGTTTCCTGTCGTTCAGGTCCGGGCCCGATCCGGGCGTTGGTATCCCGAGGCCGAAACGGTTTCGGGGCGCAACATACTGATTTGTGGCGCTGATGCCAGTGTTTTGCGCGGCCGGATGGGGGCGACTTGAGATGGAGGCGACAGGCCAACCGTCGCCCTGGTGGAACAGGGATAGGTATCTGGACCGTCAGCCGTTTTTGCGCGCGCGGGGAGCCGTGACCCGGGCCGTGCGGGGCTGGTTCGAGGCGGCGGGCTTTACCGAGGTCGAGACCGCGATCCTGCAGATTTCGCCCGGCAACGAGACCCATCTGCACGCGCCGCGCACTGAACTCTTGGGACCGGACGGCGAGCGGCGCTCCCGCTACCTGCGAACCTCGCCGGAGTTCGCCTGCAAGAAGCTGCTGGCGGCCGGCGAGACGCGAATCTTCGAACTCGCCCGGGTGTTTCGCGACCGTGAGCGCGGCCGCGTGCATCTGCCGGAGTTCACCATGCTGGAGTGGTACCGCGCCGAGGCGCCTTACCAGCAGGTGATCGACGACTGCGTTGCGCTGGTCCGCGTCGCGGCCACGGCCACCGGCATCGAGACGTTTTCGTTTAGGGGGCGGCGTGCCGATCCGCGCGCCGAGGCGGAGCGGCTGACAGTGGCCGATGCGTTCGCCCGTTTTGCCGGCATCGATCTGCTTGCCACGATCGCCGACGGTGAGGGAGATCGCACGGCGCTGGCAAACGCGGCCGCCGCACGCGTGCGGATCGCCGATGACGACACTTGGTCCGACATCTTCAGCAAGGTGCTGGTCGAGCATGTCGAGCCGCGGCTCGGCGATGGTCGGCTGACGGTGCTGAGCGAATACCCGGCGCCTGAAGCGGCGTTGGCGCGGACCAAGCCGGACGATCCGCGGGTCGCCGAACGGTTCGAGCTGTATGCCTGCGGCGTCGAACTCGCCAACGGCTTCGGCGAACTCACCAATGCGGCCGAGCAGCGCGCGCGCTTCATCGCCGCGATGGACGAGAAGGAGCGGCGCTACGGCGAGCGCTATCCGCTCGACGAAGCCTTTCTTGCGGCGGTCGGCGAAATGCCGGAGGCCAGCGGTGTCGCGCTCGGCTTCGACCGCCTGGTGATGCTGGCGGCCGGCGCAACCACGATCGATCAGGTGGTGTGGACGCCGCCGGCAGGCGAGGGCGTATGACCAAAGTCACCCGATTGAACACGCCGGCAGCGGCGACGCTGCGTCAACCCGACGAACTGATTGCCGAGGGCCTCGCCGCTGCGGACGATCGCGCGATGCTGAGCGAGGTCGCGTCGCGCTATGCGATCGCGGTGACGCCGGCGGTTGCGGCGCTGATCGATCGCGACGATGCCGACGATCCGATCGCGCGGCAGTACATCCCGCGCGCCGAGGAATTGTCCTCGCTCGCCTTTGAACGCGACGATCCGATCGGCGACGCGGCGCATGCGCCGGTCGAAGGCATCGTGCATCGGCATCGCGACCGCGTGCTGTTCAAGCCGGTGCATGTCTGCGCGGTGTATTGCCGGTTCTGTTTTCGCCGCGAGATGGTCGGCCCCGGCAAGGACAACGCGCTGTCGCGCGAGGCGACCGCTGCGGCGCTCGACTACATCCGCGCGCACAAGGAAATCTGGGAAGTGATCTTCACTGGCGGCGACCCGCTGATGCTGTCGCCGCGGCGGCTCGGCGAGATCATGGCCGAACTCGCCGCGATCGAGCACGTCAAGATCATCCGCTTTCACACCCGTCTTCCCGTCGCAGACCCGGCTCGGATCACGCCGGATCTGGTGCGGGCGCTGCGCGTGCCTGGCAAGACCACATGGCTCGCGCTGCATGCCAACCACCCGCGAGAGTTGACAGAGGCGGCGCGCGCGGCGTGCGCGCGGATCGTCGACGCTGGAATTCCGATGGTCAGCCAGTCGGTGCTGCTGCGGGGCGTGAACGACGACGCCGCGACACTCGAAGCCTTGATGCGCACTTTCGTCGAGTGCCGGATCAAGCCGTACTACCTACACCACGGCGATCTGGCGCCGGGGACCGCGCATCTGCGCACCACGCTCGCCGAGGGCCAGGCCCTGATGCGCGCGCTGCGCGGCAATGTATCTGGACTTTGCCAGCCGGAGTACGTGCTCGACATTCCCGGCGGCTACGGCAAGGCGCCGGTTGGCCCCAATTATTTGTCGGACGCCGATGGAACCGAGCCGGATTCGCGCTATCGTGTCGCCGACTATTGCGGCGAGGTGCATCTGTATCCGCCGCGGTCGGAATGAGCGGCGGTACTCTGTCGCTGGTGCAGTCCGGCAACTGGGCCGGGAATGATGCGTTGGTGCTGGGGTTGGGCGGACCATTGGCCGATGCAGACTGCCGTGATGTTGGCGCGATCGGCGCCCAGCCTCGCGGCGGGAGCGTGAATGGAAGGAGAGCTCCGATGAAATCTGTGATGATCGCCGCCGCGATCCTGACCCTGAGCGGCAGCGCGGTGTTGGCGCAATCCGGCAGCGGCACAGGCGGTTCGGCCGGCTCGACGATGTCGCCGGACGTGTCCGGGGGCGGGGCGGGGCTCCGGCAAGCGCCGATCGGGCATCTGCAGCCGCGCCGCAACGACACGCCGCCGGAGCGGACGATCGATCAGATCGATCCAGCCGATGCGGCGCTCGACCGCAAGATCAAGAGCATCTGCCGCGGCTGCTGACGCGAACCGCGGCAGACGTCGCGCAACTAGGTGCTCTTACGGGCGGCGAGCGCCATCGCGATCAGCGAGGTGCCGCCGAACACCAGATTGATTCCGATCAGCAGGCCGATCGCCCAGACGGTGCCCGGCCAGCCCGAGATGATGATGAACGCCACCAGGATGTCGGCGATACCGGCGGCGAGCATCCAGCCCCAGCGCTCCGACATCCGTCCGCGATGCTGGAAGGCGTACATGATGGTCGCGACACCTTCGGCAAGGAAATAGACGCCGACGATGAAGGTGAGGGTCAGCGTGCCTTGCAGCGGCATGGCGATCAGCACCAGACCGGCGACCAGCGCCAATGCGGCCGACAGCAGCGACCACCAGAAGCCGGGGCCCTTGCGCGCCCAGATCGAAAACCCGACGCCGGCCACACCGGCGATGAAGAACAGCCAGCCCAGCATGATGGTGAAGGTGATGCTGGCGAGCAGCGGCAGCAGGATCGCCGCAAAGCCGATGATCAGCAGCAGAATGCCTTCGAACAGATAGGCTTTCCAGTGATCGCGGATGGCCGCCTCGACGCGCGCCTGCAGGCGCTCGACGTCTTCGGGGCGAAGGCTGTCATCTGGCAGAGACATGGGACTTCTCCTTTAATGGTTCCCATTCAGGAACCTACCCGCGCAACGCACCTCGGCGTTAATAGTTCAACGGTATTCGGCGTGCTGGTCCGAGGTGTGCCGGCGAATCGAAACGGCGTCGGGAATCAGTTAATTGTAGCGTTCGATTGCGACGACTTTGGCGGGAGACGACCGATGGTCCCAGCCGTTTTGCATCTAGTCGCGTTGGCGCTTGCGATCACGCTGTTCGTGTTCGCCTGACTTCAAGCGCACAGGACTTCAGGCTGCGAGTGCCCACCACCCACCGATCATGAGGATCGGGCGGGGAAGCTCAATTGCGCGTGCCTCTTGTTCGCGTCCAATTCACCCGTCAGCAAACACTTGCGCAACCATGTCCTGCGCGGTCGGCGACCGAATCTGCACATTGGATTCGCTGGGCATCCGAAAAGGGAGTATAAAGAAAGATATTCAATTTAAAATTGTGGTCGCGGCGTTCGCGCCACAAGCAATCAGTCTCCGTTAGGAGGCGGCATGTGCAAAGACAAACGGCCCCACTGCAGCAGATGCGGTGCTCGCACGGGGCTCGCCCGGGTGTCCCCGGTGCGATCGATCGAACTGCGAATCTACGAATGCGCCAGCTGCGGCCAGACTGATTACTATGAGGTCAGCCCCGACCCACACGCATCATGGGGATTGCTGGCCGGTGACCGACTGGCGGGGATCCTTGCAGCGCTGAAGAGGAATGATGGCGCTCCCTAGCGGAGTGCTCGGAGAAAATACGGCAATCAAAAAACAGTTCGGGGAGGAAGCCGCAAAGGTGGTCCGTTCCCTTGGACGCATCGACCACAAGGACTGGATGCCGCCGGTCTTGCTGCGCTTCTGGAAACTGGAAAAGAACGATCAAGCGGGAATCGCAAAATTCTTCATCGATTTTGAACGTGTTGCATACTTCCTGTTCGTGACGCGGGCCGACATCATTCGTCGAATCGCACGTTATGCTGGGGTGATGGACGAATTCGATCCACGTTCGGGAAAGGAAAAACCGAAGGCGGGAATGGCTTTGAGTGCTGCTGAACAGCAGGAGTTTCTGGATGCACTTGGAGGTCCTCTTTATCAAAAGGCACGAGTCTGCAAGCCGCTCCTACAGCGGCTCGATGAAGCTCAGTCGAGCCTGGGAGCAAGCTATGACGAGCTAGTTTCCATCGAGCATGTTCTTCCCCAGACGATCGCCGAAGGAAGTGAGGGGGCGAATCTTTTTCCGGAAGAGACGCAACGCGTCGAGTGGACGCACCGGTTGGCAAATCTTGTTTCCCTGAGGCGTCGAATAACCACTCGCGCATCGAATTGGGATTTCGAACGAAAGAAGAAGGAGTGTTTCGTCTCGAAGGACGGCGTTTCACCTTTTCCATTGACCCAAGGAGTCTTGCAGGTTGTCCGTTGGACGGCTGAGCATCTGGCTCAGCGTCAGACTACGCTAATCAAAAAGCTGGCTGAGGTGTGGCGATTGCAGCAGGCGTAGGGAAATGCATTGCGCAATTCGCGGCCAGGGCGATCTGAGGTCCCGGCGCCTTTCGATTTCTCGTTATTACTACGACAGGATAGCTGCCTGCTGATGTAATCAAGCAACGCAGCCGTACAGTTTATGCTTGTTGGTGCTAACCGATTAGTCGCTAGTGGCGGATAGGTTGCAGCCAAGGATGCGCCGTGGCAAAGAGCACTTTTCAATCGGCGATGTCAAAAAGGCTCTCCTCTGGAGCAATGTCTGCAATTTGATCTCGTAAATCTAGAGTAATGATCTCTTCCAAGGCGTTGTAGAAGGGGTACTTGATATCGATCATCGGCTCTGGAGGAGAGTGGATGTGTGTTTTGAATTCTCCAGAGGCTTCATCCTTTCGACCCTTGCGCTCGAACAGTTCCCTATAGCGTCGCGGTGTCACGCCGAAGAAGTGCGAGAAGGTTACTGCTGGAAATTGCTGGTACTGCGCTCTATCGCTCCCCTCTATCTCAATTGAGTCGGAATGCAGATCGGAAGCAAGGCTTTTGGGGTAAGGCTCCAAAAAGACGACCTTGGATATTCCTGCGCCCACAATGTGCTTAGCGCACATGTGGCACGGAAAGGTCGTACAGTATAGCGTGCTATTTGCAGTTGACCGCCCGAGTCTGGCGGCGTCGGAAATCGCCGACATCTCTGCGTGCAATATTC
The DNA here is from genome assembly GCF_039642825.1 of Rhodopseudomonas sp. P1. Lineage (NCBI taxonomy): Bacteria > Pseudomonadati > Pseudomonadota > Alphaproteobacteria > Hyphomicrobiales > Nitrobacteraceae > Rhodopseudomonas > Rhodopseudomonas sp. P1. The sequence goes on from NZ_CP088006.1 coordinate 2,778,271, forward strand.
GCCCGTATTCCAAGGCATCCATGAATTGAGAATCGCGGACCCTTGGATCAGAAAGTAGTGTGTCAGGCAAAATCTCTGGACTGACTATCGAGGTCAGTTCCAGCAGAATCTCTTTCTTCCGTTTGTAATTCGAATCTGCGTTTCTTTTATAGTCGCGATCATCGAACTTCTCGTTCGCCCAGTAGGTGCCGCCGTTCGCCTTCGGAACTTCATTGGACCCCAGCGCGACGATTTCTCCCGTGCAGGAAAATATCGCCGCGCCTACTTGTCTTGAAAGATCCAACGAGCGCAGTGCTGCTGCTTTCGCTAGATACATCGCATACTCTTGTCGAGTAGGTGAGACCGAATTCGATCCAAAGATTATTTCGCAGAAGCGGCTAACCTGTTCCCTGACAGGCATCTCCGTTTCAGTATCCAAACTGATCACAACGTCGCCATCAGCGAATATCTTCGCAACCCGCTGCCCGTTTGTTACTCCCCGCTGATTTTCATCGTCGCTGATAAGGCGTTCTGCATCCACTCTGAAGCGGTTGTTATTCGCTTGATTTTCGCTGCTAGCGAATTGCTGACTTAGATGCGTAACACGCGCTGCTTTTCGGGAATAAACTGATACTTGGAAAAATAGTCGGCCGTAGATGGATCGAAGGAGGTTTATCTCTTCAGGCCGTTTGAATTGGTGAAGAAGGTAAGCTGTTCTCGAAAATGGCTCGTCGGTCTTCGTCTGAAGGCGCTTGCGCATTATTCTGTAGACTGATGTTGCTGCCAAGATTTCGTCGTCAAAAGTGGCGCGGAGAGTGTTCCCATACGTGATGTAACTTTCGTACCGCTGCAGCAGTGGCCGCTTGTGAACAAGAGCGGGGTTGGCCGGAACATAGTTAGAGAATGTTCGAAAGATGTTGGTGACCTTTATCTCGACGACATTGTAGCCTAAAGACTTCAAATGCTTTCGGAAGGCGTCAATGACCGGGTCGACGTCGGCGCCAATGGGTGCCACGAATCCAAAAAACAGCTTTGGAAACTTAATCTTTGTGATCGAATCTGGCATATGAATCGCCTTATCGCTGTGAAGCGATCATAGATCTACTTTTGCGAGCACCATAATGCCCCAAGGAATGTTCCCCAACATTCAGTCACGGAAGCGAATCGTTTCTGCCAGCGATGAGTTAATCCGGCAAAATCGGGCATACTTGAATGCGTGGGTGGAACGGAGACGAAGTCTGTTTGCCGCGCACGCGGAAGAGGAGCGTCGTCGCCGGGAATCTGGTGACAGGGTCGACAGCGCACATCCCGTCCCAGAGGGCCGCCAATCATAAATTCTTGTCGCGACTTTCCAATTCGTCGGCACAGGACCATCTTGGGAGCGGCGCTGCCGGTGCTTCTGGATGAGGCTACGACACGCTCCACAGTGCGGTAATGGCGCACAGCGTTCCCAGAGCCATGGAATACCCTTCCGGATTTTGCCCCACAAATCGTCAGAGAGTGGGCGCTCTGGCCTTAGGAGGCTTGGGCCATTCAACAAGCGCACGCCTGGCTTCAGTCCTCTGGGAGTTCAGCAGCCAGTTTGGGCGCTAAGGTCGACGATCGAGGGGTGGACAGCCGAAGGAATCTGGATTGGAGGGCGGCCTTTGGTGGTCGTCAACCGCGGTGTTAGTTCCCGAGCGACACTTTCCCCGTCATGGTACCGATTCCCATTTGCGCGGTTGCGTATCCGGCTAAAATCCGGGCGCGAGTTCTGGCCCCGGACAGTGACAATGGTCCGAGACGGACGCGGAGGGGGTAGCACCAAGCCTGTTGACGAAGACTCTCGGAACCGAAATCTGAAACGTCCAGCCGCTTCTGCCGCGGCACCAGAGGTGTTCGCCATGTGTGTGGCCGCCTGTGTAGAAAACACAGGCTGGGCGATGTATCTTTCAATGATTTCAGTAGGTTGGTTTTGGCGCTCCCTAGCGGAATCGAACCGCTCTCTCCACCGTGAAAGGGTGGCGTCCTGACCGATAGACGAAGGGAGCGAAGCCGCCGGACTGGCGCGATCCTTCAAGGATCGCAAGCAGGCGGAAACGCACGGTCTAACCCGAAACGGCTGTTTCAGCAGGCGCCGGAACGGGCCCGCGGCGAAGCAGCGGGCGAACGTATAGTGGCGTTTTTCCGGAGGGGCAAGCGCTCTCCGCAGCGATCTGCCGATACCCCGACTTTTCGCTAAATCTTGCAACGATTTTTCAACAGCCCGGGACCTAGAGCAGAGACGGTCCTGAGCGATCGGGGCCCGCGAACGCTCACTTTCTGCTTCGCTCTGGCCGCGGCGCTGTGCCCTCCGGCGAGCGATCCAAGCAGGCCGAGGACGACATCATGGCCAAGGACAAGACCAAGCGCGAGGCGCGCAAATCGGTACGCCAGAGCGGCTGGATCACGCTCGACGGCGGCTTTGCCGCGCGGCCGTGCGAGGTGCTCGACCTGTCGAGTTCGGGGGCCAAGCTGGTGCTCGGCGAAGCGGAGTCGCTCGGCTCACGGCTGCGGCTCGGTTTCTCGCGCGACGCGCGTCAGGGCCGGCAGTGCGAAGTGGTGTGGCGACGCGGCACGACGCTCGGCGTCAAGTTCGTCAATTGAGGCCACGTCGATGCGCTGAAGTGCCGACACAAAACGGGCTCCACTGTTCGCGGAGCCCGTTGTAACCGGCAAAAAGCGTGGTGAGTGTGGTGAGCGACGTCAGCTCAGTGGCCGAAGAACAGCCACAACAGAATGATAATCGGGATCGGAACGCCGATCAGCCAAAGCAACAGTCCTCGCGCCATTGATGTCCTCCGTTGGTTGTTCGACCAACGCGAGGTCCTGCGCGTCGTTCCGCATCACGAAGCGGATGCGGGCGATCTCTGCTGGACGGGACCGCCAGCGCCTTACCAATGGCCGGTGTTCGGCATCGAGGCCCACGGCTCCTGCGGCGGCAGCGCGTCGCCCTTTTGCAGCAGCTCGACCGACTGCAAATCCGGCGAGCGCACGAACGCCATCTGCCCGTCGCGCGGCGGGCGGTTGATGGTGATGCCGAGCTCCATCAGCTTTGCGCAGGTCGCGTAGATGTCGTCGACTTCGAACGCGAGATGACCGAAGAAGCGGTCCTCGCCATAGGTCTCTTCGTCCCAATTGTGGGTCAGTTCGATCGTCGGAGCCGGGCGGCCCTTCGACTGCTTCACCAGTTCCTCGTCTTCCGGCGCGCACAGGAACAGCAGCGTAAACTTGCCCTTATCGTTGTCGATGCGGCGCACCTCCTTGAGGCCGAGCGCGCCGACGAAGAATTTCAGGGCGGTGTCGAGATTGCGGACGCGGAGCATGGTGTGCAGGTAACGCATGTGCGGGTGGTCTCCTTGAGAAAGGTGCCGGGGATTCTGCGACGGAATGGCCGCGATGAAAAGCGCAGGCGGCGCGCTCGCGGCGCCGGCCATGATGTCCGGACCGGACGTCAAAACGACGAAGGTCCGGAGCCGAGGCTCCGGACCTTATGCGCGCTCGGGGAGGTGTGGCGAACGAGAGGCGAGGGCACTGAACATCGTGACTTCGCATCCGATCGCGGGCGGACGACCGACGAAAAAGAGCCCCGCCTTGGAGGTCGCGCGGGGCTCTTTCAGAGGAGGTCATCCGTTGAGACGGGTTCAACTATCCGACCACGGCAGCCCTCTTGCAATTCAAAAAAATGTGGCTTCGAATCTGAGCACGGGAACCGGCAACTTCTCCGCGGCGGATGCGTCGATGTTGGCGCAGCCTCGTCGCCCCGGTTCGCTCGCGGCGCGCGGACGCTCGCGCGACGACAGGGTAAGTTTGAAATGATCCAACCATGATCGCGCCCAGCCTTTCCAGCGGGGTCGAACAGCTCGGCGACATGATCGCGCACGCTTCGTCGATCGTGCCCTTCACCGGGGCCGGCATTTCGACCGAGTCCGGCATTCCTGATTTCCGATCGCCTGGCGGCCTATGGAGCCGCAATCAGCCGATTCCGTTCGACGAGTTCGTGGCGCGCCAGGATGCGCGCGACGAAGCCTGGCGGCGACGCTTCGCGATGGAGCAGACCTTTGCGAAGGCGCGGCCGACCCGCGGTCATCGCGCGCTCGCATCGCTGTACAAGGCCGGCAAGGTGCCGGCGATCATCACGCAGAACATCGACAATCTGCATCAAATGTCCGGCTTCGCCGAACACGACGTCGTCGAGCTCCACGGCAACACCACCTACGCGCGCTGCATCGGGTGCGGCAAACGGCATGAGCTGGAATGGGTGCGCGAATGGTTTTTCCGCACCGGGCACGCGCCACATTGCACCGCGTGTGACGAGCCGGTGAAGACCGCGACGGTATCGTTCGGTCAGTCGATGCCGCCGGAGGCGATGCGCCGCGCGACCGATCTGGCGCAGCATTGCGATCTGTTCATTGCGATCGGTTCGTCGCTTGTGGTGTGGCCTGCAGCGGGCTTTCCGATGCTGGCCAAAGAGTGCGGCGCCAAGCTCGTGATCATCAACAGAGAGCCGACTGAACAAGATGAAATGGCCGATCTAGTGATCCGTCACGACATCGGAGAAACGCTTGGACCGTTCGTCGGTAACTGAAACCTCGTAAGATTCGCAGGCTTTCAAGGCTGTTTATAGTTGTCGCGTAACGATTTTTTTGTCTTTGCCGTTTGGGCCACGGTGTTATCTTCGAATCAACAGATTCGCGGCGGCGCAATCCTGAGTAGTTTGAGGGAATGCTCGGCGAATCATCCTCGTCGCGGATGCGACGAATTTGTTGATGACGTGCGGGGTCCGGGGTCATGGGGTCGGACGGATTTGAGTCCAAAAGGCCGGGCGTTTTGCCCGTAGCCAGCGCTGCGAAGCCGAGAGCAGCGGAGTTTCCGGCAGGCGATTTCTCGCCGCGGGACTTCGGGGTCGGCGCGCATGGCGACCTTTCAGTTCCCCGCGATCTGAATCCGCGCGATGCCTTTACGGGTCTCGGCGAAGCCGCGAACCTCGTCGAGATCAGCGGCGTCATCAAGTGGTTCGACGCTTCGAAGGGCTACGGCTTCGTGGTTCCTGACAATGGCTGGCCCGACGTTCTGCTGCACGTCACGGTGCTGCGCCGCGACGGCTACCAGACCGCCTATGAGGGCGCCCGCATCGTTGTCGAATGCGTGCAGCGCGCCAAAGGTTACCAGGCATTCCGCATCGTCTCGATGGACGAGTCGACCGCGATCCATCCGGCCCAGATGCTGCCGGCGCGCACCCACGTCAGCGTGACGCCGACCAGTGGGCTCGAGCGCGCGCAGGTCAAATGGTTCAACCGGCTGCGCGGGTTTGGCTTCCTGACCTGTGGCGAGGGCACGCCGGACATCTTCGTGCACATGGAAACGCTGCGCCGCTATGGCATGACCGAGCTGCGGCCGGGCCAGTATGTGCTGGTGCGGTTCGGGCCGGGCTCCAAGGGCATGATGGCGGCGGAGATCCAGCCGGAAAACGGCGCACCCGGGCTGTCCTCGCACTGAACGGCAGCCGGACCGCAAACGGCGCGCACACGCGCCGTTCTTGATCGCGCCATCCTTGATCGCCAATTTGTGAATCGGCTGACGCCCGCCGCGCATGCTGTTTGCGCGGCGGAAATGCGTTCGGCATGATCCCGGCGGCGATGCGCGGCCGTGGCGCCTCGCGAAACACAGGTTCGATTCCATGCAGGCTTCTGAAATGTTCAAATTCCGCCGGCTGCGGTGGCTGGGTGCGCTCGCGATGGCGGCGATGCTGTGCGGCCTTCTGGTGCAAGGCGCGGTCGCGGCGCAGATGCAGTCGCTCGAGATCGTCGGCAAAACCGGCGTGCACGTCTTCACCGTCGAGATCGCCACCACCGATCAGGAGCGGGAAGTCGGCCTGATGTACCGCAAGAGCCTGCCGGACGGGCAGGGCATGCTGTTCGACTTCCGCCCCGAGCAGCAGGTCTCGATGTGGATGAAGAACACCTACATCCCGCTCGACATGATCTTCATCCGTGGCGACGGCACCATCCTGCGGATCGCCGAGAACACCGAGCCACTGTCGACCCGGATCATCGCTTCCGGCGGCCCAGTCGCGGGCGTTCTCGAGGTCTCAGGCGGCACCGCCAAGAAGCTCGGCATCGCCGCCGGCGACCGGGTGGCGCATCCGTTGTTCAAGTCGCGCTGAGGCCGGCTTGCTGGGCTGACGTGAACCGTGTATCGACGGCCGTCGGCCCAGAGATCCGGGTCATGGATCGGGTCATGGATCGGGGTATAGCGCAGCCTGGTAGCGCGGCAGTTTTGGGTACTGCAGGTCGTTGGTTCGAATCCAGCTGCCCCGACCACCCGTCTTCCTTCATTTCACGATCGCTTCGCCGCGCGCTCCCAGGGCACGCGGCAGTTGCCGATTGCGTCGTAAGACCCGAGGCTGCTGCGGAGCTTGGCCGATGAAGATCGCGCTGGCGATCGTATCGCTGTTCCCGAGCGGTGGGCTGCAGCGGGACTGCATGGGCATCGCCCGGCGGCTGATGGCGCGGGGTCACGACGTCACCATTCTGGCCTCGCGGCGGCAGGGCGAGTTGCCGACCGACCTGAACATCGAGCTGTTGCCGGTCAGCGCCTGGAGCAATCACGGCCGCGACCAGCGCTTTGCCGACGCGGCGGCGCAGCGCAAACCGGACTTCGACCGGTTCGCGGGCTTCGGCAAGCTGACCGATCTCGACGTGCTGTACTGCGCCGACGGCTGTGACAAGGCGCGCCCGGCGCGGTGGTCCGATCGCTTCACCGCGCGTCGCCGGATCAAGCTTGGGCTGGAGGCGGCGAGTTTCGCACCGGGACGGCCGACACGCTGTCTCATGCTCAGTCAGAACCAGCTCGACAGCTTCCAACTCGCCTGGGGCACCGAGCCGGAGCGGCTGGCGTTGATGCCGCCGACGATTGATCCCGGCCGGCGCCATCCGGAATATCGCACTGACCGCACCCGCGAGCGCATCCGCGGCGAGCTCGGTGTCGTCGGCGATCCCGTGGTCTGGCTCGCGGTGGCGGCGCATCCGCTGACCAAGGGGCTCGACCGCGCGGTGGCGGCGCTGGCGGCATTTCCGGAGGCGCGGCTGGTGGTGGCCGGGGTTGCCGACGACAGCAAGCAGGGGCGGCTGATGCGCCGGCTCGCCGGCGACGCCAAGGTGTCCCACCGGATCAGCTTGCTCGGCATGCGCCGCGACATTCCCGAATTGATGGCGGGGGCGGATGTTTTGATCCATCCGGCGCGGGTCGACACGACAGGCACCGCGATCCTGGAGGCGGTGGTCAACGGCCTGCCGGTGATCACCACCGCGGTGTGCGGCTATGCACGGCACGTTGCAGCCGCCGATGCCGGTGTGGTGCTGCCGGAGCCGTTCGGTCCCGGCAACCTGAATGAGGCGCTGCGTCAGGCGACGGCGCCGGGGCGCCGTACGTCATGGAGCGAGAACGGCGCCCGCTACGGCGCCAGCCACGATCTCTATTCCGGGCTCGACCGCGCCGCCGCGATCATCGCGGGCGAGACGGCCGGCACGCCGCTGTCCTGAAGCTGTGACCGCGCCGGCTGCGGCTCGGCACCCGAGGCTGCGACCGGAGCAACGGGAGCAGCCTGAGTGGCGGGCTTCGCGGCGGGGCGGGCGGGTTTGTCCTGCTGCTTCGACCAGGAGATGTAGTAGGCCACCAGCGTCATCAGAGCGATGCCGATCACGCTGACCAGGATCTGCGCCAGCAGCGAGCCGGAGCTCATGGTCAACTCGAAATGCGCCACGAACGACAGGAACACGCCGACGCAGAACACGGCGAGCGACTGCTGACCGCATTTGATCAGTGGATCGAAGCCGCGCCATTCCAGCCCCTTCCAGTCCTTCGGCACGAACCGGATCACCAGCACCACGATCACCGCGAAATGCAGGAAGCGGTACGGGGCGAGGTTGGTTTTGTCGTTGGGATTGAAGGCGTCGTACAGCCAGCGCGGGAACAGGTCGCCGAATTCCTGGAAGCGGCCGGCCATCGTCATCACCAGCGCGAACACCAGATACGCCAGGCAGAACCACAGCATGCCGCGCGAGTCGATGATCGAGCGCGACCGCACCGTGCCGCCGAGTGCGCACCACGCGCCGAACACGAACAACAGCTGCCAGCAGAACGGATTGAAGTACCAGGTGCCTTCCGGAAACGCCTGCAGATTCCATTCGAAGTAACGCGCGGCGAAATACAGCACGAACGAGCCGATCATCACCGCGTCCGGCCGGCGCAGCATCAGCCACAGCACCGGCGGGAATAGCCCCATCAGCACGATGTACAGCGGCAGCACGTCGAGATTGACCGGCTTGAACTTCAGCAGCAGGCCTTGTCGCAGCGTCTCGATCGGATTGGCGACGAGGCCGGCGACGTTGAACTCGTTGATGATCTCGGGATCGGAGAAGCGCTGCGCGACGTAGCCGATCGCCACGATGTAGATCACGAACAGCACGATGTGCGCGACGTAGAGCTGCCACACCCGCTTGGTCAGCCGGGTGCCGCCGACGATGAAGCCGCGCTCCAGCATCATCTTGGCGTAGACGAACGAGGCGGTGTAGCCGGAGATGAAGACGAACAAATCGGCGGCGTCGCTGAATCCCCAGTTCCGGGTTGTGATCCAGTTCACCACGTTGTTCGGGATGTGATCCAGGTAGATCGCCCAGTTGGCGACGCCGCGGAACAGGTCGAGCCGCAGATCGCGCCCTTTGCTGGGCAGAATGGCCTGAATTTCCATGGAGCCGATTGTCCGTGTTGTTGCGAGGGGCGCCCGCCGGTCCCCACGATTGTCAGGGTGCCGGGGACGGCATATAGGAAATCAGGAAACGAAACCGCAGGCGACGGAATCACAAGTGGCCGGGACCAACCTCAAAACTTTACGTGATCCCGACCCGATCCGTTACGCGGCGGAACAATACACCAAGATCGCCGCTTCCACCAAACCGGCGCAGCGCCGCACCCCGACAGGCTCGACCCTTCCATGACCGCACGGATCTACAAGCCCGCCAAGAACGCGATGCAATCCGGGACCGCCAAGACCCGGGAATGGCAGCTCGATTACGAGCCCGAGAAGCCCCGCATGATCGAGCCGCTGATGGGCTGGACCTCGTCGTCCGACATGCAGCAGCAGGTGAGCCTGCGCTTCCACACCCGCGACGAGGCGGTGGCCTATTGCGAGCGGGAAGGCATTCCGTATCAGGTGATCGAGCCGAAGGAGCCGGCGCGCCGCCGCGCAGCCTACGCCGACAATTTTGCCTTCCGCCGTCCCGAGCCCTGGACCCACTGATCCGGCATTCGCCGTGGCTCCGTGAGGTGCCGCGGCGGCCTCGACGACTGCTCGGCGCAAGCCTGAGGCTGCGCCGAACGGCTATGCGCGTCCTGCGCTGCGCCGGGTCAGGTTAGGGTTGCGCCTGGCGGCTTGGCGATGACACGATGTCTTCAACGCTTCGGTCCCGAAGCGAGTCAGAACCTGCCGGAAACGCCATGTCGCTGCACTCCAAGATCGATCCCGGTTCGGCCGATTTCGCGCGCAATGCCGATGCGATGCGGACACTGGTCGCCGAATTGAACGACAAGCTGGCGGCGGTCGCTGCCGGCGGCGGCGAGGCGGCCCGCGCCAAACATACCGCGCGCGGCAAGCTGCTGCCGCGCGAGCGCGTCGACCTGCTGCTCGATCCCGGCACCGCGTTTCTCGAACTGTCGCCGCTCGCCGCCAACGGCCTTTACGGTGGTGACGTGCATTCGGCCTCGATCGTCACCGGCATCGGCCGCGTGATGGGCCGCGAATGCATGATCGTCGCCAACGACGCGACGGTGAAGGGCGGCACCTATTACCCGATGACGGTGAAGAAGCATCTGCGCGCGCAGGACATCGCGCGTCAGAACAATCTGCCGTGCATCTACATGGTGGATTCCGGCGGCGCCTTCCTGCCGCAGCAGGACGAGGTGTTTCCCGACGAGCGGCACTTCGGCCGGATCTTCTTCAACCAGGCCAATATGTCGGCGGCAGGCATTCCGCAGATCGCGGTGGTGATGGGCTCGTGCACCGCCGGCGGCGCCTATGTGCCGGCGATGTCGGACGAGAGCATCATCGTCCGCAACCAGGGCACCATCTTCCTCGGCGGCCCGCCGCTGGTGAAGGCCGCGACCGGTGAAGTGGTGTCGGCTGAAGAACTCGGTGGCGCCGACGTGCACTCGCGGCAATCCGGTGTCACCGATCACTACGCGCAGAACGACGCCCATGCGATCGGCATCGCGCGCAAGATCGTCAGCACCTTGAAGCCGCCGCAGCACCCGCCGTTGAACATGCGCACCCCGCGCGAGCCACTGTATCCGGCCGATCAGCTCTACGGCATCGTGCCGGCCGAAAGCCGCAAGCCGTTCGACGTGCGCGACATCATCGCCCGGGTGGTCGACGGCTCCGAGTTCGACGAATTCAAAAAGCTCTACGGCCAGACGCTGGTGTGCGGCTTCGCGCATATCTGGGGCTTTCCCGTCGGCATCATCGCCAACAACGGCATCCTGTTCAGCGAAAGCTCGCTGAAGGGCGCGCACTTCATCGAGCTGTGCTGCCAGCGCGGCATTCCGCTGGTGTTCCTGCAGAACATCACCGGCTTCATGGTCGGCAAGAAGTACGAAGCCGGCGGCATCGCCCGCGACGGCGCCAAGCTGGTCACCGCGGTCGCGACCGCCAATGTGCCGAAGTTCACCGTGGTGATCGGCGGCTCTTACGGCGCCGGCAATTACGGGATGTGCGGCCGGGCGTACTCGCCGCGCTTCTTGTGGATGTGGCCGAACGCGCGGATCTCGGTGATGGGCGGCGAGCAGGCCGCGATGGTGCTGAGCCAGCTCCGCCGCGACAATATCGAGGCCAAGGGCGGTTCGTGGAGCACGGAGGAGGAGGAGGAATTCCGCTCGCCGATCCGTGCGCAGTACGAGACGCAAGGCAGCCCGTACTACGCGACGGCGCGGTTGTGGGACGACGGCGTGATTGATCCTGCCGACACGCGGTTGGTGCTTGGGCTCGGGCTTTCAGCTTCCAGCAATGCGCCGATCGAGCCGACCAAGTTCGGCCTGTTCCGGATGTGATGAGCAGGATCTGATGATGACCAAGCCAACCTTGTATCGTCGCTTCCGCACGCTCCTGATCGCCAATCGCGGCGAGATCGCTTGCCGCGTCATCCGCACCGCGCGCGCGATGGGCCTGCGCACCGTCGCGGTGTATTCCGAGGCCGACGCCGGCGCCCAGCACGTCGCCGAAGCCGACGAGGCCGTGCTGCTCGGCCCGGCGCGAGCCCGCGACAGCTATCTCAACATCGAGCGCATCATCCAGGCCGCCAAGCAGACCGGCGCCGAGGCGGTGCATCCCGGCTACGGCTTCCTGTCCGAGAGCGCCGAGTTCGCGCAGGCCTGCGCGGATGCTGGCCTGGTGTTCGTCGGGCCGACGCCGGAGATGATCACCGCGATGGGCTCGAAGTCGGGCTCCAAGGCGCTGATGGAAAAGGCCGGTGTGCCGCTGGTGCCGGGCTATCACGGCTCGGCGCAGGACGAGGCGACGCTCGCCGCGGCTGCGGACAAGATCGGCTTCCCGGTGCTGGTGAAGGCTTCGGCCGGCGGCGGCGGCCGCGGCATGCGGGTCGTGCGCAAGGCCGACGAACTGTCCGCCGCGATCGTCAGCGCCAAGCGCGAGGCCAAGGCGGCGTTCGGCGACGACACGCTGCTGATCGAACGGTATGTCGACAATCCGCGCCACATCGAAGTGCAGATCGTCGGCGACAGCCACGGCAATCTGGTCTCGCTGTTCGAACGCGAATGCACGCTGCAGCGCCGCCACCAGAAGGTGATCGAGGAGGCGCCGTCGCCGACGCTCGACGCCGCGCAGCGCGAGACGGTGTGTGCCGCGGCGCGGCGCGCGGCAGGCGCGGTGAACTATGTCGGCGCCGGCACCATCGAGTTCGTCTCCGACGGCAAGGACGTGTTTTTCATCGAGATGAACACCCGCCTGCAGGTCGAGCATCCGGTGACCGAACTGATCTCGGGCGTTGACCTCGTCGAGTGGCAGCTCCGCGTCGCGTTCGGTGAAGCGCTGCCGCTGACGCAGGACCAATTGAAGCTCAACGGCCACGCCATCGAGGCCCGGGTTTATGCCGAGAACCCGGCGAAGAACTTCATGCCGTCGGTCGGCAAGATCACCACCTGGCGGACGCCGGCGGAAGTCGACGGCCTACGCATCGATGCCGGCTATCGCGGCGGCGACAGCGTATCGCCATACTATGACGCGATGCTCGCCAAGGTGATCGCCTGGGCGCCGACCCGTGCGGCGGCGATCGACCGACTCGACCGCGGCCTCAACGAGACCGACGTCCGCGGCGTCGTCACCAACATTCCGTTCCTGTCGGCGCTGATCACGCATCCCGAAGTGCGCGCCAACGCGATCGACACCGGTTTCATCGAACGCCATCTCGCAGCGCTCACCGCGGCGCCGAACGCGCTCGGCGATCTCGAACTCGCCGCCGCGGTTGCGGCGATCCTGCGCAGCGAGGACGACGCCGCCAAAGCTGAGGGCGCGTCGCCGTGGCGGACCTCCGGCTGGATGCCGGTCGGCCGGCGCAAGCGCGCGTTCCTGTTCCGCCGCGGGCAGGGGCATGACCACACCGACCACAAGATCGAACTCACCTATGGCGGCGGCACGTCGGCGCTGAACATCACTGGCCGCGAGCTTGCCTTCGCCTGGACCGCTGCCGGCGACGGCATTGATGTGGCCCTCGGCGAAACGCGCTCGCGCGTGCAGGCCGTGGTCGATGGCGCCGAGCTGTACGTGCGGACGCGCCATGGCCGGTTCGAGCTACACCTGGTCGATCCGTTCGGCGGCGAGAGCGAGGAGCAGACCGGCGAAGACAAGATCGTCGCGCCGTTGCCCGGCACCGTGGTGGCGCTGCTCGCGGAAGTCGGCGCCAAGCTCGACAAGGGCGCGCCGATCCTCACGCTCGAAGTGATGAAGATGGAGCAGACCCTGCGCGCGCCGTTCGCCGGCACACTGACGGCGGTGAAATGCAAGGTCGGTGACATTGTCCAGGAAGGCGCCGAACTCGCAGAAGTCGAGCCGGACGCAGAGGAATAACCACCGCTGCCATGGCCGGGCTCGTCCCGGCCATCCACGCCTTCGGGCGTTGATCCGCTGAAAGGCGTGGATGCCCGGCACATGGCCCGGCATGACGAAGTAATACGTGGAGGGCGCATGACCGACATCATCCGTATCGTCGAAGTCGGCCCGCGCGACGGGCTACAGAACGAGAAGACGCCGGTCAGCGTCGCCGACCGCATCGCCTTCGTCGAGGCGCTGGTTGCGGCGGGGCTGTCGACCGTCGAGGTCGGCGCGTTCGTGTCGCCGAAGGCGATCCCGCAGATGGTCGGCTCCGACGAGGTGCTGCGCGCCTCGCTCAAGCTGCCGGGCGAGTTTCACGTCCTGGTGCCCAATGAGAAGGGCTATGAGGCCGCCCGCGCCGCCGGGGCGCAGGTCGTCGCGGTGTTCGCCTCGGCCTCGGAAGGATTCTCGCGCGCCAACATCAACTGCTCGGTGGCGGAGTCGATCGAGCGGTTCAGGCCGGTGCTGAGGCGCGCGCAGGCCGACGGCGTCAAGGTCCGCGGCTACATCTCCTGCGTGCTCGGTTGTCCGTTTGACGGCAACGTGCCGGTGCAGGCGGTGGTCGATGCCGCGACCACGCTGTGGGATCTCGGCTGTTACGAAATCTCTCTCGGCGACACCATCGGCGTCGGCACGCCGAAGAAAGTTCGCGAGCTGCTGCGCGCCTGCGCCGAGGCGATCCCGATGCAGTCGCTCGCCATGCACTTCCACGACACCTACGGCCAGGCGCTCGCCAATCTCTATGCCGGGCTGGAAGAGGGCGCCCGCGTGATCGACAGCGCCGCCGGCGGCCTCGGCGGCTGCCCCTATGCGCCGGGTGCTACCGGCAACGTTGCGACCGAAGATGTGCTCTACATGCTGGATGGCATGGGCGTGCCGATGGGCGTCGACATGGACAGGCTGATTGCCGCGACGAACAGCGTCGCCGCACTGCTCGGCCGCCCGCCGGTCAGCCGAGTCGTCAATGCGCTGAATGCTAAGAACAAGCGGGTGGGTTCAGCGTCCTAGGCCGCGCAGATCCAGGCCAGTCTAGAACAATTCTTTGGCAAGGCGGTCCGCGTCGATCCGGTCGAAGACAGTTGCGTTAATTCATTCTTAACAATGCGCGCCTGAAGATACCCGTATCATTTGATACTCGAATTTGGCGACTCGACCCCGTTTCATCTACCGGGTCAGCGGCGCGGCCAGGGAGGCCCATCATGACGACGATCGCTCCCACGCTTCCGGACCTTTCGGCGATCAAGACCGTGATCGGCGTGCAGAACGCCACCAGCGACAGCGTCATTGCCGGGCTCAGCAGCGGGAGCTTTGCGGCTCCGAATGCAGCGGCGTCTTCGCGGTCCGGTCCCGCGACGATCGTGGATCTGTCAGACAACGCCAAGGCAATGCTGGCGAGGAACGCGTCCGATCAGGCCGCGGCCAAGAAACTCGCGGCCCAGGTCGATGCCTTCAGGTCCAGCAACAAGGGCTCGGCTCAGTCCGACAAAGCATCGTCCAATAACAAATCGATCTTCGATCAAATTCACGATCTCGGAAACGGGCTGAAAGGTTCGAAGGACCAAACCAGTGCGGGGGACAGCGTGCTGTCGGGCACGCCGCTCTGGCAGCAACAGGGCAACGCGGACAACATCGCCATCCTGGAAGCCGGCGCCAAGCTCTACAACAACGCGCAAGCGATGCAGGATCTGGCCAAGAACGGCGGCCAGTTCGCGAGCTCGACCGAAGGCCAGGTGGTGTCCGACGACGTCATGTTCGTCTTTGCAACGCACTCGGCCATCGCCAGTCACATCACCGCGCTTCAGGACAAGGGCATGACCGAGCAGGCGCAGTCGCTCAGCGACGCGCTGCAGAACGGCACGCTCAAATTCCAGAAGGCGTCCGACGTGCCTGACCTCAACATGCAGTCGTGGGCGGTTCATTTTGCCGACGCCGGTGGCGGCGGGACGATGGGGTCGACCAGCGTGAAGCCGACCGGTGATACCAAGGCGGCGATCGATGGCGGCAAAGCCCTGGCTTTGAATATGGGTAATCGCGGCGACTTCTACGTCACGTGGTAGTGACCGGCAGGGTGGGTTAGCGCCGTCGGCGCGTAACCCACCATCTTGTTTCTGATGCGGCGAGGGGGCGGTGGGTTGCGGCGTGAGTGCGCCGAATCCATCCAGAGAATTATCTGACGCTCTCCGGACCCATCACCAGATCCGGCAGCCAGGTCGAGATGCCGGGCACCAGGCACAGCAGCAGCACCGCCAGCATCATCAGCAGCACGAACGGCAGCGTGCCCCAGATCACCTCGGACAGCGGGATGTCGGGGGCGACGTTGCGGATGACGAAGATGTTGAGGCCGACCGGCGGATGGATCAGACCCATCTCCATCACGATGGTCATCACCACCCCGAACCAGATGATGTCGAAGCCGGCGGCGCGCAGCGGCGGCAGGATGATCGGCGCCGTCATCAGGATGATCGACACCGGCGGCAGGAAAAAGCCGAGCACCACCACCAGCGCCAGGATCGCCACCAGCAGCCCCCAGCGCGGCAGCTGCATCGCCACGATGGCTTCGGCGGCCGACTGCGAGATGTGCAGATAGCTCATCACGTAGGAGTACAGCAGCGACATGCCGATGATCATCATCAGCATGGTCGACTCGCGCACGGTGGAGGTCATGATCGGCGACAGGTCGGAAGGCTTCCACACCCCATAGATCAGCGCGATCAGCAGCAGCGCCAGCAGGCCGCCGAGGCCTGCGGTTTCCGACGGTGTCGCGTAGCCGCCGTACAGCGCGATCATCACGCCGGTGAGCAGGATGACGAACGGCAGCACCCGCGGCAGCGCGCCGAAGCGCTGCGCCATGGTGTAGGTCTCGCGGGTGAGGATCGGCGAGGTCTGTCCGGTCTGGTCGTACAACTCTTTGGCGAGCGCGTATTCGCGGCGGAAGCGAACCACCGCATACAGGCCGAACAGCCCCACCAGCAGCAGGCCCGGGCCGATGCCGGCGAGGAACAGCCGGCCGAGCGACTTCTCGGCGGCGACTGCGAACAGGATCATGGTGATCGACGGCGGCAACAGGATGCCGAGCGTGCCGCCGGCTGCAATGATCCCGGCTGCGAAGCCGCCGGAATAACCGCGTTTGCGCATCTCGGGGATGCCGGCCGAACCGATCGCCGAACACGTCGCTGGCGACGAGCCGGCCATCGCGGCGAACAGCGCGCAGGCGAAAACGTTGGCGACGCCGAGCCCGCCCGGCACGCGATGCAGCCAGGCATGCAGAGCGGAGTACAAATCCTGGCCGGCGCGGGATTTGCCGATCGCCGCGCCCTTGAGGATGAACAGCGGGATCGACAGCAGCGTGATCGACGCCATCTCCTCGTAGACGTTCTGCGTCACCGTATCGAGCGAGGCGTGCGGCATGTAGATCGCCATGAACACCAGCGCGACGGCGCCGAGCGCAAATGCGATCGGCATGCCGGAGAACATCGCCGCCAGCGTGGCGAGGCCGTAGCTGATACCAATACCGAGGACTGTCACGCGCGCTTCGTCCTGCCGAAGGAGTTCACGATCTGCACCGCGATCTGCAGGCACAGCAGCGTCATGCCGGCGGCCATCAGCGCGTAGGGGATGGCGAGCGGCGGCGACCAGATCGAATTCGAAACCTGGCCGTCGACATAGGCCTCATGCGTCAGCGTCCAGGATTTCCAGGCGAAGAAGCCGCAGAAGGCGAGGCTGGCGATGTCGACCAGCAGCAGCCGGATGCGGTTCACCGCCGGCGGCAGCAGGCCGGTGAACGCCTCGATGCCGATATGGCCGCGCTGGCTCTGCACGAAGGCGGCGGTCAGGAAGGTGGCGCCGACCAGCAGGAACACCGCGGCCTCGTCCTGCCAGTAGGTCGCGCTGTGGAACAGGCTGCGCACCGCCACGCTGTAGCTGAGGATGCCGCAGGCGACCACCAGTGCGATCGCCGCCAGCACCAGGATCGCGCGGTTGACCAGCGCCAGTGCGTGGCCGAGCGGGCCGCCGGTCTCGCGCTGCGCGGCGCTGGTCGGATCCGGCTGGCCCGGCACGGGTCCGTGCATCATGCCGCGTCGGT
This sequence comes from Rhodopseudomonas sp. P1, assembly GCF_039642825.1. NCBI lineage: Bacteria > Pseudomonadati > Pseudomonadota > Alphaproteobacteria > Hyphomicrobiales > Nitrobacteraceae > Rhodopseudomonas > Rhodopseudomonas sp. P1. Next base: position 2,795,511 of record NZ_CP088006.1, read on the forward strand.
CGCGAGCTTGAGCAGGCTGGCGCAGGTCGCGGTCTTCTTGCCGTAGTCCTTCCACGCGGTGTCGCGCGCGATCGCTGCCCACTTCTCGACCGTGGCGGCGTCGAGCTTGTCGACCTTGGCGCCTGCCTTCTCGTACACCTTGGCGACTTCGATATCGTCGGCCTGGGCGCCTTGCTTGCCGAACGCTTCGAGCTCGGCGCCGACCGATAGGATGATGTCCTGATGGTTCTTCGGCAGCTTGTCGAAGATTGCCTTCGACATCATCAGGGGCTCGAGCATGAACCAGTACGAGGCGTCGGCGCCCGAGGTCAGATGCTTGGCGACTTCTTCGAGGCGGAACGAGATCAGGCTGGTGGACGAGGTGATGCCGGCATCGCAGGCGCCGGTCTGCATCGCGGCGTAGATTTCGTTGGACGGCACCGACAGCACCGCGGCGCCGGCCTGCTGCAACACCATGTCCATCTCGCGCGAGCCGCCGCGAACCTTGAGGCCCTTGGCATCGTCGGGCGACAGCAGCGCCTTGGAGCGGCTGGCGACGCCGCCGGCCTGCCACACCCAGGTGACCAGCACGATGCCCTTGTCGGCGAGGAAATCGGTCAGCGCCTTGCCGACCGGCTTGGTCTTCCACGACAGGCCTTGCTCATAGGTCGAGACCAGTCCCGGCATCAGGCCGATATTGGTCTCCGGGACTTCGCCGCCGGCATAGGGCATTGGATATAGCGACAGGTCGAGCGCGCCTTTGCGCATCGCCGAGAACTGCGCGTTGGTCTTGATCAGCGACGAGCCGGGATAGACTTCGCCGACCAGTTCGCCGCCGGAGCGCTTGCTGATTTCCTCGGCAAACTTGCGGCACAGCCGGTCGCGGAAGTCGCCTTTGTCGATGGTGCCGCCGGGAAACTGATGCGAGATCTTCAGCGTCGTTGCCGCCTGCGCCGATCCGATCCCGTATTTCAGGACGGCGGGCGCTGCCAGTGCGGAGACGAGGAGGTGGCGGCGTGACAGCATCGTTTCTCTCCCGATCATTTTCTGTTGTCTGAATCGCTAAAGCATTGCTCGCTGAGCGGTCAAGGCGAGACGCGGCGATCGGGCCGATTGCGACCGGTTTTGTTAGTTGCAGTGCGGCGCGGGTGTTGTTGCGGTGCCGAACCACCGTTGCCCCAGATAGCTGCGACCGAGAATTATTTCGGCGCGACGTAACAAGCCGGGTTCCCGATCCGTCGAGCAAGAGGGCGGCAGTCGCCGCGCCGATCGATTTCGACAAGGATCACATCACATGACCCGCACCCGCATCGTTCTCGCCCTGATGGTCGCCGCGTTCTCCTCCAGCCTGGCGATGGCGCCGGCCGCCTACGCAATGGACAAGATGGAGAAGAAGGACGGCATGGCTCACGACTCCATGGCCAAGGACTCGATGAGCAAGGACGGCATGAAGAAAGACACGATGGCGAAGGACGGCATGAAGAAGGATGCCATGTCCAAAGACGGCATGTCCAAGGACCAGATGAAGAAGTAGTCCGCATCGCCCGCGACGAGGGCGACGAACGTTCGTCGTCCGCTTAGTCCGTCACCAGCAGCCGCAGCGTGGCGCGAAAGCTGACGCTGCGGCTGCCGATCAGCGACGTGCCGAACACCTCGGACTCATCATCAACGAAGCTGCCGGAGAACCCGGTCGTCACGTCATGTCCGGAGAATAGCGGTCGCCCCGGCGTCTCGCTGTAAGGTGTGTGCTGCCGTGTCAGCAGCTCGCCTTTCCAGCGGCCGTCGGCGACGGTGTAGTGGCCGGTGGTGAAGAAATACGGATCGCCGCCGAGCAGCCGGCCATCGCGCAGCAGGATCACGCCGTTCGAACGGGCGCGGATGCCGTCGAGCATCCGGATGTGAATTGAGTACATCCCGTTCCGCATCGTGCTGCCCCGTACCTTTCCTAAGTGTACTGAGATCGGCTGCGCTCACAACCTTCGCTGAGTTTTGCGCGTCAGCGTACGGCTGCGGAACTTTGTTGTGTTCTGCTCAGTCTCCATGCGCGCGTGACCGTAGAGTTCCCTGACAGAATCATGTTTGCCCTGGACTGGGTGGTGCGCTTTTCGAGCGAGGGGGACAGGATGAAGCAGGTTCCAGCGTGGCTGAGTGTGTGGGCGATCGTGGCCGTTGGATGCAGCGGCGTGCACGCTGCCGATCTGCCGGCTGCTCCGTTTCCGTCATCAGCAGTTGCCGTCACGAACTGGACCGGCTTCTACGTCGGCAGCCACGTCGGCGCCGCCGCGTCGGATAGCGCCTGGAACAGCATCTCGGGCGGCGGTGCCGCGCTGGCTGGAGAGGCCTTCTACGGTCATGGCGTGAGCGGCAATGTGATCGCCGGCATTCAGGGCGGCTACAACGCCCAGTTCGGCAATTACGTGCTCGGCATCGAAGGCGACGCCAGCTTCGGTTCCATCAACGGCCTGGCACGATGCCTGCGCGGCACCTATGCCTGCACCAGCCGGATCGATGAACTGTGGACGCTCGCCGCGCGCTTCGGCTACGCCGCAGGCGATTTACTGTTCTACGGCAAGGCCGGCGCCGCCTGGGCTGATGTCAATCGCCGGATGGTCAGCGGCAACTTCGTCAATGTGCTCGAAGAGTCTGAGACGCGCACCGGATGGCTGCTCGGCGCCGGCGTCGAATATGCCTTCCTGCCGGGCCTGTCGGGCAAGATCGAGTACAACTACGCGGATTTCGGCAATCGCTCACTGACGATGGCCGATCAGTTCGGTGATGTATCGAACGTGTCGATCGGCCAGACCGCGCACCTGGTGAAGGTCGGCCTCAACTACCGGCTCGGCGCGGCCTCGGTCAGCGCGGCGCCGCTCCCGGGAGTTCCGCTGCCGCAGTGGAGCTGGACCGGCATCTATCTCGGTGTCCATGCCGGCGGCGGCTTCGGTAGCAACGACTGGGAGTCGGCAACGGGCGCGCTGCTCGCCGCATCGACGTCGGGCGGGTTCCCCGGGCGCGGGGACAGTTCGGGTCTGTTCGGCGGCGGTCAGATCGGCGCGAACTATCAAGTCGGCCGCTGGGTCGCCGGCGTTGAAGCGTCCGCCGCCGCAGCGGATATCGGCGGCTACGCCAAATGCGCCACCGACATCGGGACACGGAGAAATTTCACCTGCCACAACGAGCTGTCGTCGCTCGGCACCATCACCGGTCGGCTCGGCCAGACTTGGGGAAATCTGTTGATTTACGGCAAGGCCGGTGCGGCGTGGGCAACCGGCAGCAGCGACGTGCAGCGCGCAGGCAGCGCCAGCCGCTTCACCGAAAGCGGCACGCGCTGGGGCTGGGTCACCGGTACCGGCCTGGAATACGCGCTGAGCCCGAACCTGTCGGCCTTCGTGGAGTACAACCACGTCGATTTCGGCACCAAAGACACCGCTTACGTCGATCAGTTCGGCAATGCTTCCGAGGTCGGCTTCAAGCAGAAGCTCGATCTGGTCAAGGCTGGCCTCAACTATCGGCTCGGCTCCGGCGCACCGACGCTTGGCGCTGGCAGCGACGTGCCGCTGTTCGTCAAAGCCGCCGCGCTGCCGCTCGGCTGGCAGATCGAGGCCGGCACCCGGTATTGGGGCAGCTCGGGGCGAATGCAGAAGGATCTGAACGACAATGTCCAGCCGAGCCGATTGAATTCGCGGCTGATCTACGGCGATCAGACCGGACATTCGCTCGAAGCCTTCGTGCGCGTCGATCACGCCTCGGGTCTGTTCGCCAAGGCCAATCTCGGTCTCGGCCATCTCGTGAGCGGTCAGCTCAACGACGAAGACTTCCCGAGCGAAGTGAATTACTCGAACACGATCTCGGAGATGCGCGACGGCCGCTTGGCCTTCGGCAGCGCCGACATCGGCTACAATTTCATCAACGATGGCGGCCGTAAGCTCGGTGGCTTCGTCGGTTATCGTTCGTTCTACCAGACCGGCAACGGCTTCGGCTGTCGGCAGATCGCGACCGATTTCGACACCTGTGGCGTCCCGTTTCCCACCAACTTCGTCGGTCTGAGCGAGACCGAGTCCTGGCGCGGCGTCGCGCTCGGCCTCAACGTTCGCGCGCCGCTGACCGAACGGCTGCGGCTGGAGGTGGATGCGGCCTATCTGCCGTACGTCAATCGCGCCGGCTTCGACAATCATTGGTTCCGCGCCGACATCAATCCGCAGTCGGAGGTCGGCCACGGCTGGGGCACGCAATTCGAAGCGATCCTGTCCTACGCCGTCACCGATCGTTTCAGCGTCGGCGTCGGCGGCCGCTATTGGTACTTCGCGACCGACAGCGCAAGCACGATCTTCCCGAGAGAGGCGACGACCTCGCCGATGCAGTTCTATGCCGAACGCTACGGCGGCTTCGTGCAGACCTCGTACAAGTTCGGCGATGTCGATGCGGCAGAGACTTCGGCCGCCGGCATCACCAAGGCGCCGCCGCGGATCGCATCCGTCAATTGGACCGGCCTCTATGTCGGCGCCAGCGTCGGCGCGGGCTGGGGCCGCACCACCTATGCGGACCCGTTCCCGACTCCGACGACGGGTGATCGGGTCGACCTCGGCGGCGCGCTGCTCGGCGGCCAGATCGGCGCGAATTACCAGTTCGGGCATCTCGTCGCCGGTGTCGAAGCTTCGGCCAACTGGGCGAATATCCGCGGCACCAACACCTGCTTCGGCGCGTATCCCGATCCTGTGGTGGCGGGCTTCGACTGCGGCAGCAAGATCGACGCGATCGGCGCTTTGACGGCGCGGGGCGGTTACGCGATCGATCGCACGCTGCTCTACGTCAAGGGCGGCGCGGCGTGGGATCGCCAGCAGGATCAGTTCAACACCGTCGGTGTCGGCGGCACGACGCTGGCGTACACCAGCACCAATTGGGGTTGGACGATCGGCGGCGGTCTCGAATACGCGCTGGCGCCGTCTTGGTCGATGGCGCTCGAATACAAGTACTTCGACTTCGGCGCATCTCCGGTGTTCGCGACGTCGGTGACGCCGGCTTTGGACGGCGTCAATCTGGCGCCGCAGAGCAACAGGCTGCAGACGGTGTCGCTCGGGGTGAACTACAAGTTCGGGCCGTCATTGTTCGCGGGGGACTGAGCCGTACGATCGCGGCCCGGCTCGCTGCGGGGCCGCGATGGCTGGGGTGACGGGGCGGGGAGGCCGGCCGGCAGGCGGCCGTGGCGCGCTTGGTTGTCGGATCGGCGCCGAGCGGCTACAACCGGGCCTCACCGCGACCGACGTCGATCTTCCCAAAGGACAATCCGATGCGTTTCGCTTTTCCCGCCGGCGCTGTGCTGGCTTTGGCCGTCGTTGCGCTGTCTCCCGCCGCGGCCCTGATGTCGAGCACCCCCGCCATGTCCGAATCCGTCAAAGCCGTGACCACGCCGTCGGGCCTCCAGATCGTCGACACCCAGGTCGGCACCGGCGCGTCGCCGGCGCGCGGCCAGATCTGTGTGATGCACTACACCGGCTGGCTGTACGAGAACGGCGCCAAGACCCGCAAGTTCGACTCCTCGGTCGACCGCAACGAGCCGTTCGAGTTTCCGATCGGCATGGGCCGGGTGATCAAGGGCTGGGACGAGGGTGTTGCCAGCATGAAGGTCGGCGGCAAGCGCACGCTGATCATTCCGCCGGAGCTCGGCTATGGCGCGCGCGGCGCCGGCGGCGTGATCCCGCCGAACGCGACCCTGATCTTCGATGTGGAATTGCTCGGCCTCAAGTAAGGCCGATGATGCGATGGCCCGGCCTGCGCCGGGCCGTCGTTGCCGCGGTTACTGCCGGCCGCAATAGGCCAGGATGCTGCTGGCGCCCATACCGCAGGTCGCGGTCAGCTTGCCGCTCGCAAGCTTGAGCGTGTCGGCGAAGCGGGCCTTGGTGCCGCTGACGCAGAACGCCGACAGCAGGGTGTCGTCGTCTTCGCAAGAGATCGGGCAGCCGTCGGACGGGCAGGAGGTCGAAGTCAGCGTCTTGATGGGGCTGACCGGGACCGCAGCCGCACTGGCCGCCGCCTGTTCGGTCGCCTCGTTCGGGTTGGGCTCTGCCTTGAAATTGCGGACGCCGAACACCACCACAGCGGCGGCGATGCAGGCGACGATCAATGTCGGTAACTTCATCTTCAACCCCATTCCTCGAATAAGCAGCGGCCGAGACCGCGATGAGCATAGACCTGCATTGCGGAATTGGAAGCGTTCAACGCCAACGGCGTTAACCCGTCACTGATCAAGCGCAAATGGTAATATGCGACCGCGCTTAGTTAAGCGGTTAGTATCCATGTAGCGCAGCTGTCCGACCAATCCTGCTTTCGCCCCACTTCAATCTGTATAGCCACCGACCATGACGATGATTCAGCCAGATCCTGCAGACCTCGAGCCGATTCACCCGTATTCGCTAGCGCGAATCTCGCATGTGGCGCTGCAGGCCGGCGCGGTGCTGGCGCAGAGCGGGGCGTCGGTGCGCGTGGTGCATGAGGGCGCACGGATGGTGGCGGAGGGGCTCGGCGTCGAGGTGCTCGGGATGCGCTCCGGCTACGCCTCGTTTGAGATCACGCTGGCGCGCGGCCATCACAGCTTCACGCGCATGACCCAGATCGGTCCGCACGGCGTGAACCATCGGCTCGACTTTGCGGTGCGTGAGCTGCTCAAGCGCGCCTCGCGCGGCGATATGACGCCGGACGCGATCGAGGCCGAGCTGAAGCGGCTGCAGAAGGACACGCCGCGGCATCCGCCGTGGTTGGTGGCGATCGCCACCGGCGCCGCCTGCGCCGCGTTCGGCCGGCTGCTCGGCTCCGACTGGCTGTCGTTCGGGCCGGTGCTGGCCGCGGCCAGCATCGGGCAGGGCGTCCGCCATCTGCTGCTCGGCCGCCGCTTCAACGTGTTTGTAGTCGCGGCGATCGTCGGCTGCATCTCGGCGGCGCTCGGCGGCCTCGGCGCGCGGCTGATCGGCAGCTCGACCACCGAGCTGGCAATGATGGCGTCGATCCTGCTGCTGGTGCCGGGCGTGCCGTCCACCAACGCGCAGACCGACGTGATGGACGGCTATCCGACCATGGGCAGCGCCCGCGCCGTCACCGTCATCATGATCATGGTGTTCGCCGTCACCGGGCTGTGGCTGGCCGAATTCGTGCTGAGGATCCACACATGAGCGCGACCTGGATCGCGATGCTGCCGTATCTGGCGCATCAGGCGGCGTTCGGGGCGCTGGCCGCGGCCGGCTTCGGCGTGCTGTTCAATTTCGGCTGGCGCACGCTGGCCTGGTGCGCGGTCGCCGGGGCGCTGGCGCTGGCGGTGCGCACCGTGGTGCAGCAGACCGGCGGAAGCCTGGAGGCCGCGACCTTCGCGGCGGCGTTCGTCACCTCGTTCACCGCGATCCTGGCGCTGCGCTGGCTCGGCCCGGCCTGCAACGCGGTGGCGCTGGCCGGCTGCATTCCGATGGTGCCGGGCGCGTTCTTCGGCCAGGCGATGCTCGGCTATATGGCGGTCGCCGCCGACACCACCGGCTCCTCGACCGCGCAGATCGTCGCGGCCTCGCAGGCGTTCGTGCGGGTGCTGTCGATCGTCGGCGCGATCGGGGCGGGGCTGGCGATCCCGGCGTATCTCTTGAAGAGCCGGCAGTTCTGATCAACGCCCGGTGCCGGGCCACGCCACCGAGCGCGCCACGCCGCTCGCCAGCCGTCCGGCATTGCGGCCCTCGACGATGCTGCCGTCGTGGCTGCTGGCCTGGATCAGCGACACCCGGCCGCCGGGATCGATGCGGAATTTGCGGCGGTCCCGATAGCCGGTCCCGTCGAGCAGGCCGTAATCGGTCGTCAGCCACACCGTGGAGGTGGTCGCCGCACCGTCGGTCCACACCGGATCGCTGATCTCGTCGACCTTGAAGGCCCAGAACTTGTAGAGGTGCGACTGGCCGAACGAGCGGACCCGGACGATCTCCGCTTTCAGATGCAGAATGGCTCGGGCTTGGGACTGGTCCACGCGATCTCGAATGCTTGCCGGAATGCAGATCGGTATCCGATTCTGCCATAGGGCCGCTGTCGCGTCATGTGAGCGGGATCGCCGGTAAAATTCGGACTGCATCTCAGCCGTGATCGTCCGCGGTGGGGACATCCTGCAGATAGGTTTGTCCCTGCGTCTCAGGTGCGGCTTTGGCGGCCCGCTCCGGCTTGAATTCCCCCTGGAACGCGGTGCTTTGGGAGCATCGGTATCAGGGGGATTGCGATGCGGTCATTGGGAGGCGCGGTGCTGGCCGCGTTGCTGCTGTCGGGGTGCGCGTCGGTGACGCGCGGCACCACGGAGAACATTTCGATCGCGACCACGCCGTCGGGCGCCAAGGCCGATGTGTCCGGCACCGAGGCGCCGTTTTCCTGCGTCACGCCGTGCGTGGTCGAGGTCAACCGCAACGCCGACATCACTGTGAGCCTCAGCAAGGAAGGCTATGAACCGCAGATCATCCCGCTGACCCGCGAAGTCTCCGGCAGCGGCGGCGCCGGCTTTGCCGGCAATCTGCTGCTCGGTGGCGTGGTCGGCATGGGCGTCGACGCCGCCACCGGCGCCGCGATGGATCACAAACCCAACCCGGTGGTGGTGACGCTGCAGCCGGCCGCACCGCCACCGCCGCCGAGGGTCCCAGCGGTCCGGCATCATCGTAAGCCGCGGGTGCCGGTGAGCTGATCAGGGATGGCTTTCAATGGCCCGACGGGCGTTCGTCACATCAACTAATTTTACGAAATTCAAAGTTCATAGTGTCACAGTGTAAGGAGAGCCCGCTTTCACCAATTTCAGGAGCTCAACAAGTTCTGTAGAGTATTTTCTGACGTTAGAGTGAGGTCCGGTCCCTGATTTTACGGCGCAGTGATATCGATTGTCCGTGGAGAGGATGTTGACGCCCTTCTCAGAATGTATTCGTTCAATCAGCTTTCGCGCGCCGTGCCAGCTCGGATAACCCAGTCGCTGACCTACTTGCGTTAATACGAGTGGGTGGGACATGTTTGTATTGCTGGCGGGAACGATGCCTAGCAGGTTGGGTAGGTTCTCATCTGAGCTCATGAGCCCTTCGAGCGTTTGATAATTTACTTCAAACTGACGTCGCGGAATGTCTGTTCTGATTAGCTTGTACATTCTCGATGCCACAGCACGAAGTGTTCGCACGTTGATGGCTTTTATCTGCCGCTCCTGAGCAATAGCCCTGAAAATCCACGAAAACTCGTTCGCTTCAATTGCGCGTACTCGATATTGCTTTGTTCCCGATCCAATAACGTATTCTTCGCGGAACGAGCTTTGTTCATGAACAGACTCGTTCCATTGGACATAGAAGATGTTATTTATGAATCGGTCGTCTTCTCCAATGATTTCCCCGACGTCTTCAATGATTGAGGTTACGTTGGGGTCGCCGAATCCATATCCTAAAATGAAGACGGGATGTTCAGCGAGATAGGTCAATAGTTTTGCGGAGATGTACTTCTTCTTCTCTCGATAATTTTCATAATCGTCATGCGTTAGTACGAGTGTTGAAGGATCGTTGCTGCTGCCGTGGATTTTGAATATCTCGCCGACCATGTTTAGGTTGTAGCGGATAACTTTTTCTCCGACGATGGCTTCGTAGCCTTGAAATAGAGATTCAAGAAAACTGTCATAGTTGGTTGTGATTATGGCGTGCGGTGCGGTTGCCTGAAGAAGAGAAATTTCTTCGTGAAGGGGCAGTTTCTTGATCGCGGAGTCTTTTGGGATGCGTTGGGATATGATTTCGCAGGCCATGTGTTTCAGGAAAAGGGCGCGATGGACGTCTGTCCGAAAATAGGTGTCTGGAAATTGGGGTTTTCCCGATTTCCAGGCCCATTCGAAGACTCGTTCCTGGAGTTCTTGGCCTAGTGCAATGGCGGCATGGTCATGCTTTTGCATGAGATAGCTAAATTCGTCCGCCGAGATTCCGATTCTTGTAGCGATGGCATTGAGTAGTTCGAGCCAGCCAGGGCAGCCAAAGTACCTCTTTGAGATGCCGGAACCTACGAAGAAGATCGGCTGGCACTGCATTTCGTCCAGCGTGTCGCGTATTAAGCTGCTAGTTCGCTCAATGTAGCGAAGGTGTTCGGCGTTGATGGGCTTTGCAGTTTCGTCAGCCATTGGGGTGCCCGGGTGTAGGATGAATATAAACTAATCGCCCGATGCGACCGCTCTTAATGCTTTGTCGAGAGAAAATGTCTGGGATGTCCCATCGGAGAACCGTGCAGCAAGGCACCGTGTGTGTCCGCCATTGCGGTTTTCAATAGTTGGAAAGAATGCGACAACTTCACCCTTGGGGGTGTAATCGGTCGCCTTGCAGTATGCGTCGTAGAGCAATTTGAGCTGTTCAAATTGCTCCTTCGGGACGTCTTTTTGAAGGTCGCCGCCGGTGCGGAATAGGTCAAAGTGCTTCTTGGCGTCGGTGATGCTTGAGAATTCGAGGTCGTGACTGAGTGTTAAAGATTTTGGCATGGCGAATGACCTTCAATGAAAGTTTCATCCAATCGCAATGACAACGCGAGAGCAACGAACTTTTAGCCATTCCGTGGCGCCGACGCCGATTCTCCGACGCCTGTGCTAGGCGTCTCTTGAATTGATCGTGGCCGACCGGCGGGGCTCCCGTATAGCGAAAGAATTCAAATCGTTTGGGTTGGATCAGCCGAGTGTTGCGAAGTGAAATGGATGATTCAGCTTAGCTCCGAAGGTCTATCGCAAAGAGGATACTGCTGGCGAAAAGAATGGCGATCCCAGCAGGATTCGAACCTGCAACCCGCGGAGTAGAAATCCGCTACTCTATCCAGTTGAGCTATGGGACCGTTGGGGGCTTTATAGCACCACCGGATACAAAAAATCCGCTTCCGCCACAACCGCCCCGAACCATTTGCCACCATCTGGCGTCCAACGCATGCGGCGCGTTGTTTTCGGCGCGCGCGCGGGCGAGGATGTGAGTCTCGAGCCGGGCTGGCCGGCGAGGGCGGAAGATGGATGGCGAAACCGGCGGCCCCTGCGTCCGCCCGCAGCCATCACGGCGTCATCTTCGTCACGGCATGACAAGATCTAACGCGACGGTCGTTCGCGGCAAGGGAGTTCAAGCATGATCGGTCTGGTTCGCGCCCTCACGCTTTGCGCCGGTTTGGCGCTCGGGCTCGCATCGGCACAGGCGGCCGACAAGGCGTTCCAGCGCGACGAGCTGGCGGACGCCGCGATCAAGCTCGAAGCCCAGATCAAGAGCGAGGCGGCGGCCACCAACAAGCCCGCCGCGGTGCTGCGGGGCGACGCCGACGCCGCGTTCAAGCGCGGCGACTACCGCGGCGGGCTGCAGATTCTGGGGCAGATCGCGGCTCTCGATCCGTCCGATGGCGACAACTGGCTGCGGCTCGCCCGCACCGTGCTGCAGATCAAGGCCGCCACCAGTTCCGAACAGACCTTCCTGCGCGAGCGCGCCACCACCGCGGCCTATATCGCCTATCAGCGCGCCAAGAGCCCGGGCGAGGAGGCCGCCGCACTGGCGCTGCTCGGCCGCGCGATGGCCGACCGCAGCCTGTGGCGGCCGGCGCTCGATGCCTTGCGGATTTCGCTGGAACTGCGCGAGGTCGCCGACATCCGCGGCCAATATGAGAAGCTGCGCGCCGAACACGGCTTCCGGCTGCTCGATTACACGGTGGACTCGGATTCGGCGTCGCCGCGGGTGTGTTTCCAGTTCTCCGAGGAGCTCGCCAAGCGCACCGATTTCGCGCCCTATGTGACGCTGGCCGGCACCGACAAGCCGGCGATCAGCGCGGAGGACCGCCAGCTCTGCGTCGAGGGGCTGAAGCACGGCGAGCGCTACAACATCAATCTGCGCGCCGGCCTGCCGTCGACCGTGAAGGAAGCGCTGGCGAAGTCGGCCGAGTTCAACGTCTATGTCCGCGACCGCAAGCCGCTGGTGCGCTTCACCGGCCGCGCCTATGTGCTGCCGCGCACCGGCCAGCGCGGCATTCCGCTGGTCAGCGTCAACACCCCGACCGTCGCGGTGCAGGTGTTCCGGATCGGCGACCGCAACCTGATCAACACCGTGGTCGACAGCGACTTCCAGCGGACGCTGAGCCGCTACCAGCTCAGCGACCTCGGCAACGAACGCGGCGCCAAGGTGTGGTCGGGCGAGCTCGACACCGCGGCCGCGGCGCTGAATGCCGACGTCACCACCGCGTTCCCGGTCGATCAGGTGCTCGGCGACCTGCAGCCCGGCGTCTATGTGATGACCGCGGCGCCGAAGGGCCCGACCGCCAATTCCGACGATGACGGCCAGCTCGCCACCCAGTGGTTCATCGTTTCCGATCTCGGCCTGACCGCGTTCTCCGGCAACGACGGCATCCACGTCTTCGTCAATTCGCTGGCCTCGACCGATCCGCTCGCCAATACCGAGGTGCGGCTGATCGCGCGCAACAACGAGGTGCTGGCCACCCGCAAGACCGACGCCTCCGGCCACGTGCTGTTCGAAGCCGGCCTGGCGCGCGGCGAGGGTGGGCTGTCGCCGGCATTGCTGACCGCGTCCAGCGACAAGGCCGACTATGCCTTCCTCAGCCTGAAGACCAGCGCCTTCGACCTGTCCGACCGCGGCGTCGCCGGGCGTGCGGTGCCGGCCGGCGCCGACGCCTTCGTCTATGCCGAGCGCGGCGTGTACCGCTCCGGCGAGACCGTGCACCTCACGGCGCTGCTGCGCGACGGGCAGGGCGTGGCGATGACCGCCAGCCCGATGACGCTGGTGGTGGAGCGCCCGGATGGCGTCGAATACCGCCGGGCCGTGCTGTCCGATCAGGGCGCCGGCGGCCGCAGCCTCGATGTCGCGCTCAATTCGGCGGTGCCGACCGGTACCTGGCGGGTGCGTGCATTCACCGATCCGAAGGGCGCCAGCGTTGGCGAAACCACCTTCATGGTCGAAGACTACGTTCCCGATCGGATCGAATTCGACATTTCCACCAAGGACAAGGCGATCAAAGCTGATGCTCCTGTGGAACTTAAGGTCGACGGCCATTTCCTGTACGGCGCGCCGGCCTCGGCGCTGCAGGTCGAGGGCGAGCTGCTGGTGGCGCCGGCCGAAGGGCGGCCGGGCTATGCCGGCTATCAGTTCGGCGTCGCCGACGAAGAGACCACCAGCAACGAGCGCACCCCGCTGGAAAACCTGCCCGAGACCGACGCCAACGGCGCCGCCTCCTTCGAGGTGAGTCTGCCGAAGCCGCCGTCCTCGACCCGGCCGCAGGAAGCGCAGATCTTCGTCCGGATGGCGGAAGCCGGCGGCCGCGCGGTTGAGCGCAAGCTGGTGCTGCCGGTCGCGCCGGCGGCGGCGATGATCGGCGTCAAGCCGCTGTTCGCCGACCGCAACGTGGCCGAGGGTGATGTCGCCAAATTCGACGTCGCCTTCGTGGCGCCGGACGGCAGCTCGCTGCCGCGCAGCGGGCTGCGTTACGAGCTGCTCAAGATCGAGTCGCATTATCAGTGGTACCGGCAGAACTCGTCCTGGGATTACGAGCCGGTGAAGTCGACCAAGCGGGTCGCCGACGGCGATCTGTCGATCAAGGCCGGCGAGCCGGCGCGGCTGCAGTTCAATCCGGAGCCCGGCCGCTACCGGCTCGACGTCAAGACCGCCGATGTCGCCGGTCCGCTGACTTCGGTGCAGTTCGACGTCGGCTGGTATTCGGACGGTTCGGCCGACACCCCGGATCTGCTGGAGACCTCGATCGACAAGCCGGAATATGCCTCCGGCGATACCATGACGGTGACGGTCAACGCGCGCACCGCGGGTCTTCTCACCGTCAACGTGCTCGGCGACCGGCTGCTGACCACGCAGTCGCTGCAGGTCAAGCCGGGCAGTTCCCAAGTCAAGCTCACGGTCGGCAAGGATTGGGGCTCGGGCGCGTACGTCGTCACCACGCTGCGCCGGCCGCTCGACACCGCCGCGCAGCGGATGCCGGGCCGTGCGATCGGCCTGAAATGGTTCGGCATCGACAAGGCGGCGCGGACGCTGTCGGTCGAGTTGTCGCCGCCGGCACTCGTGCGTCCGTCCACGACGCTGAAACTGCCGGTCCGGCTCGGCGGGCTGTCGCCCGGCGAAGACGCCAAGATCGTGGTCGCCGCGGTCGACGTCGGCATCCTCAATCTCACCGGTTACAAGCCGCCGGCACCGGACGTGTACTATCTCGGCCAGCGCCGGCTGAGCGCGGAGATCCGCGACCTCTATGGCCAGTTGATCGACGGCATGCAGGGCGCGCGCGGCCAGATCCGTTCCGGCGGTGACTCCTCCGCGGCCGAGCTGCAGGGCAGCCCGCCGACGCAGAAGCCGCTGGCGCTGTATTCCGGCATCGTCACCGTGGCGGCCGATGGCACCGCGACGATCGACTTCGACATTCCCGAATTCGCCGGTACCGCGCGGGTGATGGCGGTGGCGTGGACCGCCACCAAGGTCGGCCGCGCCAATACCGACGTCACGGTGCGTGATCCGGTGGTGCTGACGACCACGCTGCCGCGCTTCCTGCGCAACGGCGACCGCGGCACCATGGCGTTCGATCTCGACAACGTCGAAGGCGCCGCGGGCGATTACACCATCAAGGTCAGCGCCAGCGGCCCGGTGAAGCTGAGCGGCGAAGCGGCCACCACGATGAAGCTCGCCGCCAAGCAGCGCGGCTCGGCCAAGCTGATGCTGGACGCCGGTGGCGCCGGCACGGCTGCGCTCGATGTCGCGATCCAGGGACCGAACGGCCTGTCGCTGGCGCGGCACTATGCGCTCGACGTCCGGCCCGCTAACCAGACCCTGGCGCGGCGCTCGATCCGGACGCTCGCCAAGGGCGACAGCCTGACGCTGACCTCCGACATGTTCTCCGACCTGGTGCCGGGCACTGGCGGACTGTCGCTGTCAGTCAGCATGTCGACCGCGCTCGACGCCGCCACCATTCTCAAGGCGCTCGATCGCTATCCGTTCGGCTGCTCAGAACAGATCACCAGCCGGGCAATGCCGCTGCTCTACGTCAACGATCTGGCTGCCGGTGCGCATCTGGCGATGGATGGTGGCGCCGACGAGCGGATCAAAGGCGCGATCGACCGGCTGCTGTCGCGGCAGGGCTCGAACGGCTCGTTCGGGCTGTGGTCGACAGGCGGCGACGATGCCTGGCTCGACGCCTACGTCACCGACTTCCTCACCCGGGCGCGCGAGAAGCGCTTCGTGGTGCCGGACGTCGCGTTCCGCGCCGCGCTCGACCGCATCCGCAACTCGGTGGTCAATGCCGACGAGCCGGAGAAGGACGGCGGCCGCGATCTCGCCTATGGCCTCTATGTGCTCGCCCGCAACGGCGCCGCACCGATCGGCGACCTGCGCTATCTCGCCGATACCAAGCTCGACAAGCTGGCCACTCCGATCGCCAAGGCGCAGCTCGCCGCGGCGCTGGCGCTGGTCGGTGATCGCGCCCGCGCCGAGCGGGTCTATGCGGCGGCGGCCGACAGCCTCAACCCCAAGCCGTCGATCGTGTTCGGGCGGGTCGATTACGGCTCCGAGCTGCGCGACGCCGCAGCACTGGTGTCGCTTGCCAGCGAAGGCAACGCGCCGCGGCCGACGCTGACGACGGCGGTGCAGCGGGTCGAAGCCGCGCGCGGGTTGTCGCCCTACACCTCGACCCAGGAGAACGCCTGGCTGGTGCTGGCGGCGCGCGCGCTCGCCAAGGAGACGATGGCGCTCGACCTCAACGGCGATGCGGTGAAGACGGCGCTGTATCGCAGCTACAAGGCGGACGAGGTGAAGGCCCAGCCGCTCAAGATCGCCAACACCGGCGACTCCCCGGTGCAGGCGGTGGTGACGGTGAGCGGTTCGCCGATCACCCCGGAGCCGGCCGCCAGCAATGGCTTCAAGATCGAGCGCAATTACTTCACGCTCGGCGGCGAGCCGGCCGACATCACCAAGGCGAAGCAGAACGACCGCTTCGCGGTGGTACTGACGATCACCGAGCCGAAGCCGGAATACGGCCACGTCATGATCGCCGACTACCTGCCGGCCGGGCTGGAGATCGACAATCCGCATCTGGTGTCGTCGGGCGACTCCGGCACGCTGAGCTGGATCGCCGATGGCGCCGAGCCGGTGAACACCGAGTTCCGCGATGACCGCTTCACCGCCGCGATCGACCGCAAGGCCGACGATAAGTCGGTGTTCACGGTCGCCTACGTGGTGCGCGCGGTGTCGCCCGGCAAATACGTTCTGCCGCAGGCCGTGGTCGAGGACATGTACAATCCCTCGCGCTACGGCCGCACCGGCACCGGCACCATCGAGGTGCGGGCGGCGAAATGAGTATCGCGCGCGCCGTACGCTCACTTTCGTCATTGCGAGCGAAGCGAAGCAATCCAGACGCCGCGCCTGCAGCCCCTGGATTGCTTCGTCGCTTCGCTCCTCGCAATGACGGGTGGAGAGGTTGGGGGTGGATCAGAACCGCCGCGATCGTTTCCGTGGTGCTGGTGGTCGCCACAATCGGCAGCCTCGTTGCCTACGCCGTCTCGCTCGGCCCGTTGCCGCTCGACGACGCGCGGCAGACCTCGGTGACGGTGGTCGACCGCCACGGCAAGCTGCTGCGGGCATTTGCGATGGCCGACGGACGCTGGCGGCTGCCGGTTGATGCCGCGACCGAAGTCGATCCGCGCTACCTCAAGCTGCTGCTCGCCTACGAGGACAAGCGGTTCTATCAGCATCACGGCGTCGATCCGCTGGCGGTCGGACGCGCCGCGCTGCAGCTCGTCAGTCACGGCCGGATCGTCTCCGGCGGCTCGACCATCACCATGCAGCTCGCGCGGCTGATGGAGCCGCGGCGCCAGCGCTCGCTCGGCGCCAAGCTGCGGCAGATGGTGCGCGCGGTCGAACTCGAACAGATGCTGTCGAAGCAGCAAATCCTCGACCTTTATCTGGCGCTGGCGCCGTATGGCGGCAATCTTGAAGGCATTCGCGCCGCCTCGATCGCGTATTTCGGCAAGGAGCCGAAGCGGCTGACGCTGGCGGAGTCGGCGCTGCTGGTCGCCTTGCCGCAGTCGCCGGAAACCCGCCGGCTCGATCGTTTCCCGGATGCCGCACAGGCCGCGCGCGACCGGGTGCTGGCGCGGATGGTCGAAGACGGCGTCATCAGCGACGACGACGCGGCGCAGGCGAGGGCGGTGCCGGTCGCACGCCAGCGTAAGCCGATGCCGGTGCTGGCGCCGCATTCGGCCGATAAAGCGGTGATCGCCGACAAGACCGCCAAGCTGATCCGCCTGACGCTCGACGCCGGTCTGCAGCGCGCGCTCGAGACGCTGGCGCGCGACCGCGCTGCCGCGCTCGGGCCCGACATCTCGATCGGCATCGTCGCGGTCGACAATGCCAATGGCGACGTGCTCGCCCATGTCGGCTCGGCCGACTATTTCGACGACCGCCGCGCCGGGCAGGTCGATATGGCCCGCGCGGTACGTTCTCCGGGCTCGACCTTGAAGCCGTTCATCTACGGGCTCGCCTTCGAGGACGGCTTCGTCCATCCGGAAAGCCTGATCGACGATCGCCCGGTGCGGTACGGCGCCTATGCGCCCGAAAACTTCGACATGACGTTCCAGGGCACCGTGCCGGTGCGGAAGGCACTGCAGCTGTCGCTCAACGTTCCGGCGATCGAACTGCTCGACCGCGTCGGCGCCGCGCGGCTGGCGTCGCGGCTGAAACAGGCCGGCACGGAGCTGGTACTGCCCAAGGACGAAGCGCCGGGTCTGGCGATGGGGCTGGGCGGCGTCGGCATTAAGCTGGTCGATCTGGTGCAGCTCTACAGCGGATTGCCGCGTCTCGGCAGCGTTCTGCCTCTGCGCGAAATTGCAAGTTCCGGCAACGACAAGCGCGAGACTCTGCGCCTGATGGATCAAGTCGCCGCCTGGCAGGTCGGCAGCGTTCTGCTCGGCACACCGCCGCCGGAGAATGCGGTGCGCAACCAGATCGCATTCAAGACCGGCACCTCCTACGGCTACCGCGACGCCTGGTCGGTCGGGTTCGATGGCCGGATGACGATTGGGGTCTGGGTCGGCCGGCCCGATGGCGCCCCGGTGCCCGGGATGATCGGCCGCGTCGCCGCCGCGCCGGTGCTGTTCGACGCCTTCGCCCGCAGCGGCCAGATGCGGGCGCCGCTGCCCAAGGCGCCGAAAGGCACGCTGGTCGCCTCTAACGCCAGGCTGCCGCTGCCGCTGCGCCGGTTCCGGTCGTCGGGCGATCTGGTGCAGCCCGGCGACGACAAGGCGCTGCGGATCCAGTTTCCCCTGAACGGATCGCGGATCGATGCGGTCAGCGAAGCCTCGGCCGGCGCGCTGCCGGTCAAGGTTGCCGGCGGGGTGCTGCCGATGACCGTGATGGTCAACGGATTGTCGGTCGGCGAGATCGACGGACGGCGGCAACGGCTGATCGCGCCGCCCGGTCCGGGCTTCGTCCGGCTCACCGTGATGGACGCCTCTGGCGCCGCGGACACAGTTGTTGTCAGAATTCAATAGAGCCGGGCTAAGCAGTTGTCGCTGTATCGGTTTCAGCGTATGCGAGGCCGATGATCGAGACCTCTGCCAGACCCCGTTTCGGCGCGCCGCGCGAACCTAAAACCACCGTCGATCCCGGCCGCGGGCTGGTCGCGGTGCTGGACTTCGTGACGGTCAGTCACCTGCGCGCGTCGGCCTTCCTGGTGCTGGTCGGGCTGCTGTTCTTCCTGCCGGGATTCTTCAACATCCCGCCGATCGACCGCGACGAAGCGCGGTTCGCGCAGGCGACCAAGCAGATGGTCGAGACCGGCGACTTCATCGACATCCGCTATCAGGACGAGGTTCGCTACAAGAAGCCGGTCGGCATCTATTGGCTGCAGGCCACCGTGGTCGAGACCGCCGGCAAGCTCGGCTTGCCGCGCGCGCAGGTCCGGATCTGGCTGTACCGGGTGCCGTCGCTGGCCGGTGCGATCGGCGCGGTGCTGATGACCTATTGGGCGGCGCTGGCCTTCGTCGGACGACGCGGGGCGGTGATCGCCGCCCTGATGTTGTGTAGTTGCATCCTGCTCGGGGTCGAGGCGCGTCTCGCCAAAACCGACGCGTTCCTGCTGTTCACCGTCACCGCCGCGCTCGGCGCGATGGCGCGGGCCTATCTCGGCTGGCAGCGCGGCGACATCGGTCCGGAGCGGTCGTGGGTCGTGCCGGCGGTATTCTGGACCGCGCTGGCGGCGGGGATTCTGCTCAAGGGCCCTCTGATCCTGATGTTCATCGCGCTGACGGTGATCCCGCTGGCGATCCTGGATCGCTCGGCGGCCTGGCTATGGCGGCTGCGGCCGCTGCTCGGTGTGCCGTGGATGCTGCTGTGGGTGCTGCCATGGTTCATCGCGATCTATTTGCGCGCCGGTGACACCTTCTTTGCGGACTCGGTCGGCGGCGACATGCTGAGCAAGATCGCCAGCCCGCAGGAATCCCACGGCGCGCCTCCCGGTCTGTATTTTCTGCTGTTCTGGGCGACGTTCTGGCCCGGCGCGCCGCTGGCCGCGATGGCGGCGCCGGCGGTGTGGCGGGCGCGGCGGGAGCCGGGCGCGCAATATCTGCTGGCCTGGCTGGTCCCGTCCTGGATCGTATTCGAGCTGGTGATCACCAAGCTGCCGCACTACGTGCTGCCGCTGTATCCGGCGATCGCGATCATGACCGCCGGTGCCATCGAGCGGCGGGTGCTGTCGCGCTCGTGGCTGGCGCGCGGCTCGGCGTGGTGGTTCGCGATTCCGGCCATCATCCTGCCGCTGGTGGTGATCGGTTCGGTGTATCTGACGCGCCACCCGATGTTCCTGGCGTGGCCGTTCGCCGCCGGCTCGCTGATCTTCGGTCTGTTCGCCTGGCGGCTGTTCGACGACAACCGCGCCGAAGCCTCGCTGCTGAACGGCGCGCTGGCGTCGCTGTTTCTGGTCGTGGCGGTGTTCGGTGTTGTGGTACCGACGCTGCGGCCAGTGTTCCCGAGCGTCGAGATCGCCCGCGAGCTGCGCAAGGTGGTTTGCGTCGGGCCAAAGGCGGCCGCGGCTGGCTATCACGAGCCCAGTCTGGTGTTCATGACCGGCACCGATACGCTGCTGACCGACGGCTCCGGCGCCGCGGACTTCCTGCTCGGCGGCTCCTGCCGGTTCGCGATCGTCGAGTCGCGCAGCGAGCGGGCGTTCGCCAGCCGGGCGGAGGCGATCGGTCTGCGGTACAATGTTGCGGCCCGGATCGACGGCTACAACTTCTCGCAAGGCAAGCCGGTCTCGATCGCGATCTTCCGCTCCGAAGGCACGCAATAACATGGCCGTGCCCGCCAAGGCCGGCCGGCCGCAGCGAATCTACCCCGTTGAGCTCGTGCTGGTGATCGGCCGCGCCCTGGCGCAGCTCGTCCGCCCGCCGTCGCATTCGCGGCGCGCCGAAGCTGCGCGGCGCTGGGCGCGGCACGCGCTGTGGCTGACGGCCGCGCTGTCGCTGGCGATCGTGATCCTGATGGTCGGCGTTGATGCGTTCGAGATCGGCCTGATGCCGCCGCGGGGCACGCCGTCGCTGTGGCCGGTGAAGATCATCACCGATTTCGGCAAGTCCGCTTACGTGCTGTGGGCGCTCGCAGGCTTGCTGCTGGTGATCTTGCTGATCGTGCCGTTGCTGCGCGGCATGTCGCGTGCGGTGATGATCGGTTTCGGCACCCGCCTGCAATTTCTGTTTCTGGCCGTGCTGGTGCCGGTCGCGATCGGCGAAGTGCTGAAGGGCATCATCGGCCGTGGCCGGCCGTTCGTCGGCGGCGCCGCCGATCCGTATAACTTCTCGCTGTTCGCCTGGAATGAGGCTTACGCCAGCTTCCCCTCGGGCCACTCGATCACCGCGGCGGCGCTGGGCTTTGCGGTGGCGGCGCTGTGGCCGCGGCTGACGGCATTGATGGCGGCTTACGTGTTCGCCATCCTGCTCAGCCGGCTGGTGCTGCTTGCCCACCATCCGAGCGACGTGGTCGCCGGCGCCTTGCTCGGGCTCGTCGGCGCAATGGCGGTGCGGTACTGGTTCGCGGCGCGGCGGCTGGCATTCACCATCCGGCAGGATGGCACCATCGATCCGCTGCCAGGGCCGTCCTGGGATCGCGTCAAAAGGGTTGCCCGCGGCGGCTCCGCCCCATAAGAAGCGGGCGCGCAGACAGCGCCCCGGCCGCGAGTTCCCGTCGGCCCCGGATTGTTCCGAAGCATGCCTGAAACCTTGTCTCAGTCCGGACCGCCGCCTGCGGTGTCCATCGTGGTACCGGTGCGCAACGAGGCTGACAACGTCGCCCCGCTGATCGCCGAGATCGCCGCCGCGCTCGATGGGCGCTGGATCTACGAGATCGTCTATGTCGACGACGGCTCGACCGATGCGACCCCGCAGCGGCTTGCCGCGTTGCGCGCCGAGCGGCCCAATCTGCGCCAGATCCGCCACGCGGCGTCCTGTGGCCAGTCGGCTGCAGTGCGGACCGGCGTCCGCGCCGCGCGCGGTGGCATGGTCGCGACGCTCGACGGCGATGGCCAGAATAACCCGGCGTTCATTCCCGAACTGATCTTTGCGCTGGAGCAGGGTGGGGCGCGGGTCGGCCTTGCCGCCGGCCAGCGGGTGGGCCGCAAGGATACCGGCTTCAAGCGGCTGCAGTCCCGCGTCGCCAACAAGGTCCGCAACGCCATCCTGCGCGACGGCACCCGCGACTCCGGCTGCGGCCTGAAAGCGTTCCGGCGCGACGTCTTTCTGTCGCTGCCGTATTTCGACGGCTTGCATCGGTTCCTGCCGGCGCTGGTGCGCCGCGAGGGCTTCGACATCGTTTACGTCGATGTCGCCGACCGGCCACGATTGTCGGGCAAGTCCAACTACGGCTTCTTCGATCGGCTGTGGGTCGGGCTGATGGATCTCGCCGGGGTGTGGTGGCTGATCCGCCGCAAGAAAGCGACACCGGTCGCCACTGAGGTGAACTGATGCTGATTCAATACGGTCAGGAACTCGGCGACTACCTGTACGACGTGTTCGTCGCCAAATTCGATTTCTGGCTCGCCTTCGGCCTGATCGCGCAGCTGTTGTTCACCGCGCGCTTCCTGGTGCAGTGGATCTCGAGCGAGCGCGCCGGCAAGAGCGTGGTGCCGATGGCGTTCTGGTTCTTCTCGATGGGCGGCGGCTTGATGACGCTGATCTACGGCATCGCCAAACGCGAGCCGGTGATCATCCTCGGCCAGGCGATGGCGACCATCATCTACGTGCGCAACATCATGCTGATTATCAAGGCGCACGCCCGCGGCTCGGAGAGCGTGCCGAACTGATCGGCAGTGGGTTGACCGTCTGACGCTGCTCAGCGCGATCAGAACAGAGATTATTCCCGTCATTGCGAGCGAAGCGAAGCAATCCAGAAGCTCCGTGCGCTGCGCTGGATTGCTTCGTCGCGGAGCCTGTGCCCGGACGGCGCGAAGCGCCGATCCGGGTGCTCCTCGCAATGACGGAGAGAGTGCTTACCGCGCCGCGTTGAACGCCGCGAAGCCGCGGTCGAGATCGGCCTTCAGGTCGTCGGTCGATTCCAGCCCGATATGCAGCCGCAGCGCCGGGCCGCCCGGGTTCCACTGCGTCGCAGTCCGGTACGACGCGCAGTCGAACGGGATCACCAGGCTTTCGAAGCCGCCCCAGGAATAGCCCATCCCGAACAGCGATACGGTGTCGAGCAGGGCATCGACGGCAGCCTGCGGCGCCGGCTGCAGCACGACCGAGAACAGCCCGGAGGCGCCGGTGAAGTCGCGCTTCCAGATCGCATGGCCTGGATCTGTTTCAAGGCCGGGATGCAGCACGCGCTGTACCTCGGGACGCGCCGCGAGCCAGCGCGCCATGTCCAGGCCGGCCTGATAGTGCCGGGCGAGACGCACCTCCAGGGTGCGCAGACCACGCAGCGCCAGGAACACATCGTCCGGGCCGGCGCAGACGCCGAGCAGCCGGATCGCTTCCGACACCTTCGGCCACGCGGCGGCATTGGCCGAGATCGTGCCGAACATGATGTCGGAGTGACCGCCGATATATTTGGTCGCGGCCTGGATCGAGATATCCACGCCTTGTTCCAGCGAGCGATGATACAGCGGCGTTGCCCAGGTGTTGTCGTCGATCACCAGCGCGCCGTGCTGCTTGGCGACCGCCGCGATCGCCGGGATGTCCGGCATCTCGAACGACTGCGAGCCGGGCGCCTCGACCACCACCACCGCCGTGTTCGGCCGGAAATGCGCAGCGATGCCGGCGCCGATCAGCGGATCGAAATAACTGGTCTCGACGCCGAGCCGCTTCAGCATCTGGTCGCAGAACAGCCGGGTCGGCCGATACGCGTTGTCGCACACCAGCACATGATCGCCGGCTTTGACGACGGCGAGCAGGGCGGTCGAGATCGCCGACACGCCGGAGGGCGTGATCCCCACGCCGGCACACTGCGGACCTTCGAGCGCCATCAACGCCTGCTGCAGCGCCTTGGTGGTCGGGGTGCCGTGCCGTCCATAAGAGTACTCGCCGCGGTGGGCGTGCAGATCGGCCGCGGTCGGGTACAGCACCGTCGAACCATGCACCACCGGAGGATTGACGAAGCCCTTCTGCGCCGCAGTGTCGCGCCCTGCGGTGACGAGACGGGTCTGCGTGCTGAGCGGCGCGGGTGTCCCGCTGGAGTCGGAGGCGTCCATGGTGGCTCGCTGGTGGTTGTGCCGAATGTGACAGCGTTCGTGCGTGTGCTTCGGCTACTTCGACGAATGGGGGTAATAGCAGCTTCTGGAAGACGGCCGTCAACCCCTTGACCCGGCGCGCGTCTCGTTCTGTGATGCATACCGGTCTGTCTGGAGATCGTGCTGAGGGGCTCGCGAATGCCGGGCGAGAGTTTTGCAGCATGGTGCCGGGCAACGGCTGCCGCGCGCGGGCCTTCGGGCGATCGAACGGCGGATCCAATCGGAACGCATCGCCCACGAAGCCGATTGAAGCGGCCAGGACATCCCTTGAAAGGTCATTCCATGAAACGTGTATCGCTCGTCGCCGCCTTTGCAGCCGCCGCCGTATTCTCGGTGACGTCGGCGGACGCGCAGACCCTGAAGACGGTCAAGGATCGCGGCATGTTGTCCTGCGGCGTCAGCCAGGGACTGCCCGGTTTTTCGGCGCCCGACGACAAAGGCAACTGGACCGGTCTCGACGTCGATGTCTGCCGCGCGATCGCGGCCGCGGTGTTCGACGACCCCAGCAAAGTGAAGTTCGTGCCGCTGTCGGCGAAGGATCGCTTCACCGCGCTGCAGTCCGGTGAGATCGACGTGCTGTCGCGCAATACCACCTGGACGCTGTCGCGCGACACCTCGCTCGGCGTGAACTTCGCGGGCATCAGCTATTATGACGGCCAGGGCTTCATGGCCAAGAAGTCGCTTAAGGTGAACTCGGCGCTGGAACTGAACGGCGCCTCGATCTGCGTGCAGACCGGCACCACCAACGAGCAGAACGTTGCCGACTATTTCAAAGGCAACAACATGAAGTACGAGGTGATCGCGTTCGCCAATGCCGACGAGGCGGTCAAGGCCTATGAATCCGGCCGCTGCGACGTGTTCACCTCCGACGTCTCGCAGCTCTACGCCCAGCGCCTGAAGCTGGCGACCCCGGCCGATCATATCGTGCTGCCGGAAGTGATCTCCAAGGAGCCGCTCGGCCCGCTGGTCCGCCACGGCGACGATCAGTGGTTCGACATCGTCAAGTGGACGCTGTTCGCGCTGGTCAATGCCGAGGAGCTCGGCGTCACCCAGAAGAACGTCGACGAGATGGCCAAGTCCGACAAGCCCGAGCTCAAGCGGGTGTTCGGCACCGACGGTAACCTCGGCGAACAGCTCGGCCTGACCAAGGATTGGGTCGCCCGTATCATCAAGGCGACCGGCAACTACGGCGAATCGTTCGAGCGCAACGTCGGCACCGGCTCCAAGCTCGAGATCGCGCGCGGCCTCAACAAGCTCTGGAACAAGGGGGGCATCATGTACGCCCCGCCGATCCGCTGATCGCCTAAGATCCGCGCCGATGGCGATCGACGCACGTCCACCGCCGCCACAGCTCGTCGCGAAACTGCGACGAGTGCTCGGCGGTCGCTCAGGCTGGAAGGGCCTGCTCGCCCAAGTGCTGTTCGTCGCGGCGCTGGTCTGGATCGGCTATGAGATCGTCGACAACGCCCGCGACAACCTCGCCAACCAGCGGATCGCCTCGGGCTTCGCCTTCATGTCGCACACTGCGGGGTTCGGCGTCAGCCAGACGCTGATCCCGTATCAGGAGTCCGACAGCTACACCCGCGTGTTCCTGGTCGGCCTGATCAACACGCTGGTGGTGTCGGTCGTCGGCATCTTCTTCGCCACCGTGATCGGGTTCGCGGTCGCGCTGGCGAGGCTGTCGCCGAACTGGCTGATCTCGCGGATCGGTGGCGGCTATGTCGAGATCGTCCGCAACCTGCCGCTGCTATTCCAGATCCTGTTCTGGTACCTCGCCGTGCTCGGCGCGCTGCCGTCACCGCGCCAGAGCGTCTCGGTGATGGACAGCTTCTTCCTGTCCAACCGCGGCATCGTGGTGCCGCGGCTGGTGGGCGAGGCGGGGCTCGATGGCTTCCTGGTCGCGCTGCTGATCGCAGTCGCTGCCGCGATCCTGTTGCCGCTGTACGCCCGGCGCCGGCTGTTTGCCACCGGCAAGCCAATGCGGGTTTGGCCCATCGTGCTCGGCCTATTGATCGGATTGCCGCTGATCGCGTTCCTGATCGTCGGCAAGCCGTTCTCGCTGGAAGTGCCGGTGCTGCGCGGCTTCAATTTCGTCGGCGGCTCGCGGCTGGCGCCTGAATTCGTGGCGCTGACGCTGGCGCTGTCGACCTACACCGCCGCGTTCATCGCCGAAGTCGTCCGCGCCGGCATTCTGTCGGTGCACAAGGGGCAGATGGAGGCGGGCGCCTCGCTCGGCCTGTCGCGCGGGCAGACGCTGCGGCTGATCGTGATCCCGCAGGCTCTGCGGGTAATCCTGCCGCCGCTCACCAACCAGTATCTCAACCTGACCAAGAACTCGTCGCTGGCGGTCGCGATCGGCTATCCGGACCTGTTCTCGGTGTTCGCCGGCACCACGCTGAGCCAGACCGGGCAGGCGATCGAGGTGATCGCCATCACCATGGGCGTGTACCTCTTGATCTCGCTGGTCACCAGCGCGCTGATGAGCCTGTACGCATGGCGGATCAACCGGAGCATGGGCGCATGAGCGAGCTCGGGTCCGTGACGCCAGTGTTCGTGCGCGGCGAGATGGTGCCGCAGCGGCCGCCGCCAGTGCATCAGCCGGGGGTGATCGGCATCATTCGGCAGCGGCTGTTCAACTCACCGACCAATATCCTGCTGACCGTCATCGGCGCGCTGCTGCTGTACTTCACCGTGGTGCCGACGCTGAAGTTCCTGCTGGTCGATGCGGTGTGGTCCGGTTCGAACCGCACCGACTGCCTCGCCGACAAGGCCGGGCATCCGGTCGGCGCCTGCTGGCCGTTCGTGCAGGCCAAGTTCTCGCAGTTCATCTACGGCTTCTATCCGACGCCGGAACGCTGGCGGGTCGATCTGGTGTTCGCGCTCGGCGCGCTGCTGCTGCTGCCGCTATTGATCCCGCGGGCGCCGGCCAAGACGCTGAATGCCGGCCTGTTCTTCATCGCCTTTCCGGTGCTGGCGTTCTTCCTGCTGCATGGCGGCGGCGTGCAGGGCTTCGGCGTCACCTGGAGCGCGGACCTGCTGAGCGGTGTTGCCGACAGCGTCGGGCGCGCCGGCCGCAAGCTCGCCGCGGGCGGGCCGATCGGCAGCGTGATCGGGCAGGTGCTGCTCGGCCTCGGCACCGTGCTGGTGTGGCTGAGCTGGCCGCTGGTGGCGCTGCGCGATTGGATCCAGGCCTCGTCGCAGCCGGTGTGGCTCGATCTTCTCCTCACCGCGGTCGCCGTCACTGCGCTGGTGTTCATCCTGACCGGGGTGCGCAACGGCTGGCGCGCGTTGGCGACCACGGTCGGCATCTTCGTCGGCATCGCCGTGATGGTCGCCGCGCTGCGGCTCGACCGCGGCGGCTTGCCTGTGGTCGATACTCGGATGTGGGGCGGCCTGTTAGTGACGCTAGTGGTGTCAGTCACCGGCATCGTCGCCTCGATGCCAATCGGTATTGCGCTGGCGCTCGGCCGCCGTTCGACCATCCCGCTGATCCGGATTTTCTCGGTCGCCTTCATCGAGTTCTGGCGCGGCGTGCCGCTGATCACGGTGATGTTCTTCGCCACCTACATGCTGCCGCTGTTCCTGCCCGGCAACTTCACCATCGACAATCTGATGCGGGTGCTGATCGGCATCGCGCTGTTCGCCGGCGCCTACAATGCCGAGGTCATTCGCGGCGGCCTGAATGCGATCCCGCGCGGGCAGGCGGAGGCGGCGAGCGCGCTCGGGCTGTCGTATTGGAAGACGACCGGGCTGATCGTGCTGCCGCAGGCGCTGCGTCACGTCATTCCGGGCCTGGTCAACAGCTTCATCGCGCTGTTCAAGGACACCTCGCTGGTGTCGATCGTCGCGCTGTTCGATCTGCTCGGCCAGCTCCGCGCCGCATTTGCTGATCCGACCTGGTCGACGCCGACGACGCTGTTCACCGGCTTCGCGTTCACCGGGCTGATCTACTTCGTGTTCTGCTTCGGGATGTCGCGCTATTCGCTGTCGGTCGAGCACCGGCTCAACGCGCACCGGCGGACCTGACGGAAGGATCGATTGATGGCTGATACTCCGATCGTCTCGATCGCGGGCCTGAATAAATGGTACGGCGAGTTCCATGTGCTGCGCGACATCAGCCTCGATGTCGCGCGCAGCGAACGCATCGTGATCTGCGGGCCGTCCGGCTCGGGCAAATCGACGCTGATCCGCTGCATCAACGCGCTGGAGGAGTTTCAGGAAGGCCAGATCGTGGTCGACGGCATCGACCTCGGACCCACGCTGAAGCACGTCGACGAGATCCGTCGTGAAGTCGGCATGGTGTTCCAGAGCTTCAACCTGTTTCCGCACCTGACCGTGCTGGAGAACTGCACGCTGGCGCCGATCTGGGTGCGCAACATCCCGAAGAAGGATGCCGAAGCCACCGCGATGAAATTCCTGGAGCGGGTGCGGATTCCCGACAAGGCGAATAAATATCCCGGCCAGATTTCAGGTGGTCAGCAGCAGCGCGTGGCGATCGCGCGGGCGCTATCGATGAACCCGAAAGTGATGCTGTTCGACGAGCCGACCTCGGCGCTCGACCCGGAGATGGTCAAGGAGGTGCTCGACACCATGGTCGACCTCGCCGAAGAGGGCATGACCATGCTGGTGGTGACGCACGAAATGGGCTTCGCCCGCGAGGTCGCCGACCGCGTGGTGTTCATGGATGCCGGGCAGATCATCGAGGCGAACGAGCCGAAGGAGTTCTTCGCCCATCCGCAGCACGCGCGCACCAAGCTATTCCTCAGCCAGATCCTGCGCTGAGGCCGGACGATCGAGGCTGCGCTATCTGATGATGGTCGCCCGCGACGTGTAGCGCTTGGCGCTGCTGACGGTGAACTGGCTGAAGGTTTCGCGGATGCGCTCGGCCGGCGTCATCGCTTCGTCGAAGTCGCTTATCCCCGCCGCGCCTGGCGTGTGTCGCGGGGCATAAAGCCGGCTGTCGTACAGCGACCGATCGAAGCGGTAGCTGTCGTCGCCGAACAGAGCATCTGAGACCAACAGCACAGCAACCGCCGCCACCAGCGTGGCGCCGAACGACCTGAACACGGACATGAGCCGACGCGCTCCTTGTTTTGCGCAAGGATCGGCCGGCGCCATGAAGTTTCAGTTTAATGCGCAGCGCCCCGTATGAGCACGGTTGGCGGCGGGTTAACGCGGTCGCTCAGGATGTCGCGGCCGCGCCTGCGGCCCTCGGCATTCAGGCCTGCTCGAACGGCACCTGGATCGTGCTCTTGGTCTCCATCCAGTCCGGTACCGGCAGGTTCTTGCTGCGCATGAAGTCCGGATTGAACAGCTTGGACTGATAGCGGCTGCCGTAGTCGCACAGGATGGTCACGATGGTGTGGCCGGGGCCGAGATCCTTGGCGAGGCGGATCGCACCGGCGACGTTGATGCCGCTCGAGCCGCCGAGGCACAGGCCTTCGTGTTCGAGCAGATCGTAGATCAGCGGCACTGCTTCATCGTCGGGGATCTGATAGGCGTCGTCGATCTGCGCGCCTTCGAGATTGGCGGTGACGCGGCCCTGACCGATGCCTTCGGTGATCGAAGAGCCTTCCGACTTCAGCGCGCCGTTCTTGTAGTAATTGTACAGCGCCGAGCCCAACGGGTCGGCGAGCACGATGCGGACCTTCGGATTGAACTGCTTCAGGCCGATCGATACGCCGGCGAGCGTGCCGCCGGAGCCGACCGCGGCGACGAAGCCGTCGACCTTGCCATCGGTCTGATTCCAGATTTCCGGAGCGGTCGTCTCGATGTGGGCCTGGCGATTGGCGACGTTGTCGAACTGATTGGCCCAGATCGCGCCGTTCGGCTCGGTCTTCGCAAGCTGCGCGGCGAGGCGGCCGGACAGCTTCACGTAGTTGTTCGGATTGGCGTAGGGGACGGCCGGCACCTCGATCAGTTCGGCGCCGCACAGCCGCAGCATGTCCTTCTTTTCCTGGCTCTGCGTATTCGGGATCACGATCACGGTGCGGAAGCCGAGCGCGTTGGCGACCAGCGCCAGCCCGATGCCGGTGTTGCCGGCGGTGCCTTCGACCACGACGCCGCCGGGGCGCAGCGCACCGCGCTTCACCGCATCCTGGATGATGAACAGCGCAGCCCGATCCTTCACCGACTGGCCCGGATTCATGAACTCGGCCTTGCCGAGAATGGTGCAGCCGGTCTGTTCCGACGCGCGCTTCAATTTGATCAGGGGCGTGTTGCCGATGGCGTCGACGACGTCGTTCTTGATGCTCATGCTGTCCGGCTGGTGACGTTGCGGGCCCTCAAGGTAAGAGACCGCGCGGCGCGAGACAAGGCACGCATGCCGCTGCATTGAGCAAACGCGGCGACCATGCAGCCGAGATCAACCCGCCTTTGCGAACACCACTTGGCGGACGTCGATGTTTCCGGACAGGAAGCCGGCTTCGCAATACGACAGGTAGTATTCCCACAACCGGCGGAAGCGGTCGTCGAAGCCTTGCGACGTCAGCTTCGGCCACGCGGCGCGGAAATTGTCTCTCCAGGTTGCGAGCGTCTTGGCATAATCTTCTCCAAACACCCGCTCGCGCACCACCGGCACGCCGAACGTCTCGCCCAGCGATTTCAGCACGCCCGGTGAGGGCAGCATGCCGCCGGGGAACACGTAGCGCTGGATGAAATCGACCTCGCGCCGGTAAGTCTGGAAGAAGCGATCCTGGATGGTGATCGCCTGGATACCGACCAATCCGCCCGGCATCAGCCGATCGCGCAACTGTGAGAAGTAT
The DNA here is from genome assembly GCF_039642825.1 of Rhodopseudomonas sp. P1. Lineage (NCBI taxonomy): Bacteria > Pseudomonadati > Pseudomonadota > Alphaproteobacteria > Hyphomicrobiales > Nitrobacteraceae > Rhodopseudomonas > Rhodopseudomonas sp. P1. The sequence goes on from NZ_CP088006.1 coordinate 2,825,990, forward strand.
TTCGGCCAGAATTCCTCGCCGACCGCTTCGATCATCTCGATCGAGGCGATGCGGTCGTAGCGGCCGCGCTCGTCGCGGTAGTCCTGCAGCCTGATCTCGACCTTGTCGGCGAGTCCGGCCTCGAACATCCGCTTCTGCGCGAAATCGCGCTGTTCCCGGCTGATCGTCAGGCCGACGAGGCGGACGTCGAAGGTCTTGGCGGCATATTCGGCAAAGCCGCCCCAGCCGCAGCCGATCTCGAGCACCGACTGTCCCGGCCTGAGGTCGATCGCCTCGGCCAGCCGCTGATATTTGTTGATCTGCGCCGCGGTCAGATCGTGGGTGTGATCTTCGAACAGCGCCGACGAATACGTCATGCTCGGATCGAGCCAGGCGGAGTAGAACTCGTTGCCGATATCGTAATGGGCGTAGATGTTCTTGCGCGCCTGCCGCTTGGTGTTCCGGTTGAACCAGTGCCGCACCATCTGCACCAGCCGCATCAGCGGATTGTCCGCCAGCATCGCCTGGATCATCTCGTGATTGACGCAGAACAGATACAGGAACTGGGTGAGATCGGGCGTGTCCCACTCGCGGTTCAGATAGGCCTCGGCGATTCCGATGTCGCCGCCATTGATCAGCCGCGACGCAAACGCGTAGCTGTGCAGCCGCATCTCGGCGGCGGGGCCGGGCTCGGTGCCGCCGAGACGAAAGCGGCGGCCATCGGGGAGGGTGACGTCGAGCGTGCCGCGCTGCAGCCGCGCACCGAACGCCAGCGCCATCCGGACCAAGCGCGGCAGATCGGCCACACGGTCATCGACGTTGTCGGGGGTCAGCGCTACTAACTCGGACATTCCAGTTCCATTGCTTGCGCCCAGCGGGACGGGAGCAACGCCGGGCTCATACTTTAGCTTTAGTGAGTATAAGCATCGTGACCGCCGGCTGCAAAGCCGGTCGGAGGCGGCGGCGACGCCGGACGCGGAACGAGCTTGGCGCCCTTGATCCACAGCCGCAGCGCTTCCCAATGGATCGCGGCGATCACTTTCAATGTCATCAGCGGTAGCGCGAGGAATGCCTGTAGCAGCGATGCCGTCGACAGAACCCGCTGCGTGCCTGCAAAAGTGGCAGCAAGCACCGGACCCTCCGCGTCGGTCTCGAGAATCCGCAAGCGTACGATTTCGCCCGGCGGCACGATGCGGAAGTGATAGCGCATCGCCATCTCGATGAAGGGCGAGACGTAGAACAGCTTGTCCTGCTCCTGCCGCAGACCGGCTGGCCCGAGTTCGCCGGGACTCACGGGCAGCACATAAGGATGGATGTCCCCGAAGGTATTGCGGACTTCGTAGATCACCACCGCGAGGGCGCCGGAGGCGTCGTAGCAGAAGTACACCGACAGCGGATTGAAGGTGTAGCCGGCGATCCGCGGATAGGTCAGCAGCAGCACCCGGCCGCCGCTGAGATCGACGCCCTTCGCCGCGGCGCTGGCCTGAGCGTAGGCGCGCAGCGAGGTGCCGTCGCGCGGACCGTGATCGGTTTCATGGAAGCTGTACAGCGCCCGCCGGTTGACGCCGAATAGCGGCGACATCCGGTCGGCCTCGTCCAGACGATCGAGATCGATCAGCAGCGACATCACCCGGTATTGGAAACGGTGCCCAACCGGCTTCAGCCGCGCATGCATCACATCGCCGATATACAGCGACGCGGCCGCTGCGGGCGGCGCGCCGCGGGTCGACAAAGTTGAGGCGGCGAGGGCGGCCATGGTTATTCGGCCGCTTCGCGGAATTCCGACGGCGGGCCGCGCCACGGCACCGGAGCGCCGAGATGTTCGGCGACCGCAAGACCCGAACGAAGCCCGTCTTCATGGAAGCCGTAGCCGGTCCAGGCGCCGCAGAACCAGGTGTTGCGATGGCCCTGGAGCTCGCCGACGCGGCGCTGCGCCGCAAATGCCTTGGCGGTGTATTGCGGATGGTCGCAGGCGTAGCGGCCGAAGGTCAGTTCGGGCGCGGGCTCGAACGGCGGGTTGAGGCTGACGAACAGCGGCTTGTCCGCATCGATGCCCTGCAGTCGGTTCATCCAATAGGTGACGGCGACGTCGTTGACGGGCGAGCCCTCGCGCTGCCAGCGCAGGAAATTCCACGACGCCCAGGCGCGCTTGCGCGTGGGCATCAGTCGCGGGTCGCGATGCAGGTACACCATGTTCGGCGCGTAGCCGATGCTGCCGAGAATGTCGCGCTCGACGTCGCTGGCGTCCGAGAGCATTGCCAGCGCCTGATCGCTGTGGGCGCCGATCACCACGTGATCGAACACGCCGAGGCCGCCGAGGCTGTCGCGGACGATCACGCCTTTCGGCGAGCGCTCGATCGAGGTGACGGCGGCGCCGAGCCGCATATCCTCCTTGAAGGCGCTGGTCAGCTTCTCGACATAGCGCGCGCTGCCGCCCTTCACGGTGCGCCAGATCGGGCGTTCGTAATGCAGCAGCCGATGGTTGTTGAAGAAGGCGACGAAATTCTCCGCCGGGAAATCCAGGATCTGCGACGCCGGCGCCGACCAGATCGCGGCACCCATCGGCGCCAGATAATCGGTCAGCAGTCGCGGCGCGAATTTGCGGCTGGTGAAATAGTCGCCGAGCGACAGGCCGGCGAGGGCGCCGGTCTTGAAGTCTTCGACGCTCCGCTCGTTGAAGATCAGGATGTGGCGGAGCATCTTCAGATATGACGGCGACAGCAGATTGCGGCGCTGCGCGAACAGGCCGTCCGCCGTTTCCAGCCAGTTCGATCCACCGCCCTTCCATTCGAATCGTCCGGCGTCGGCGCTGACCGAAAAGCTCATGCAGCTTTCGACGGTCTCGACGCCGAGATGGGCGAACATCGCGGTGAGGTCGGGATAGTTGAGCTGGTTGTAGACGATGAAGCCGATGTCGACCGGGATCGAGGTGCCGTCGTAATCGACCGTGACGGTGTGGCTGTGGCCGCCAGCGCGCAATTCGCGCTCATACACTGTGACAGGATAGCGCTGAGACAGCGCCCACGCGGCAGCATTCCCCGCGATCCCCGTTCCGACGATAGCAACGCGCATTCCAAGCCCCCTCTAGCCCACCGGCGACCGAGTTACGGCATCCAGGCTCGAGAGTTTCAGCACGTCCGGCAGCGAAAAAATTCGAAGGGCGGGCAGGGAATCGTCCTCGGACGGCCGTATCAGCAGATGAAATCTTTGTAAGCTTTGCCGCATTCGGCGGGGCCGTCAAGCTGAGGGAACACCGATGGAATCGGGAGAATCGCACCGCCGAAGCCGGCTCAGGCGGCGGGATACCGGAAACAACTTGTCACTGAACGCGGCGATGACGGCCCTGTGCGTCGGCGTTTCCGCCCGTTACAATGGCGGCTGGCTTTCAAACAGCAGTCTTCCGTGATCGAGTTGCAAGTGACTGGCAGAGAACATCGTGCGCCGAAGTCGATCGTGGCGCGGCGTGCGCGGCTTTACGCCGCGCCGGGAGATGGATCGCGCCCAGCATGAGCACCACACTTCGCTACCTTGGCCGCGCAGCCCGACTGGTGGTGGCCTCGGCGCTGGTCGCTGCGTCCGGCGGCTGCATCCTCACGCAAGATCTGCCCGATCCCGCGCTCGACCTGCCGAATCGCTACAAGGCTGCGTCGCGCACCGCGGTCGAGAAGCCGCCGGCTCTGGATTGGTGGCGCGGCTTCCGGTCGGCCGAGCTGACGCAACTGATGGAAGAGGCGCAGACCGTCAATCTCGACGTCGCCGCCGCGGTGGCGCGTATCCGCCAGGCGGACGCGCAGGCGCGGATCACCGGCGCGGCGCTGCTGCCGAGCCTCAGCGCCAGCGGCAACGGCAGTCAGGTCAAGACCTCGGGATCGAACATCTCCAACACCACGATCGCCGGCCGCCGCTACAGCACCTATTCGTCGTCGCTCAGCGCATCTTACGAGATCGATTTCTGGGGCAAGAACCACGACGCCGCACTTGCGGCCGAGGAGACCGCCACCGCGAACCGGTTCGACCGCGACACGGTGATGCTGACCACGATGGCGAGCGTCGCCAACGCGTATTTCCAGGTGCTCGCCGCGCAGGACCGGATTCGCACTGCCGAAGGCAACATCAAGAGCGCCAGCCGGATTCTCGACGCGATCAAGCAGCGGCTCAAAGCCGGCACCGGCACCGATCTCGACGTGGCACAGCAGGAGAGCGTGCTGGCGAACCAGCGCGCCGCGCTGCCGCCGCTGCGGCTGACGCTGGCGCAGAACGTCAACGCGCTGGCGACGCTGGTGGCGCGCCCGCCGGAGAGCGTGAAGGTCGCCGGCGGTTCGCTGACGCGGTTGTCGTCGCCGCGGGTGACGCCGGGGCTGCCGTCCGATCTGCTGACGCAGCGGCCCGATATCCGCCGCCAGGAAGCGCAGCTTGCGTCCGCAACTGCGAACGTCGGCAGCGCGCGGACGCAGTTCTTCCCGACTATCCAGCTCACCGCGCAGGGCGGCTATCAGAGCGCGGCGCTGGCGTCGCTGTTCACGCCGCAGGCGACGTTCTCCAACATCGCCGCGGGGCTGACGCAGCCGATCTTCGATGGCGGCCGCATCCAGGGCAATTTCGATCTGACGCAGGCGCAGCAGGAAGAGCTGCTGCAGACCTATCGCAAGACCGTGGTGTCGGCATTCGCGGATGTCGACAACGCGCTGGAGTCAATCAAGCAGAACACCGAGCGGCTGCGGCTGCAGCGCGAGGTGGTGGCGTCGTCGCGGCGGGCGTTCGATCTCGCCGAACAGCAGCTCCGCGCCGGCACCAGTGACATCGTCACGGTGCTGAATACGCAGCTCACGCTATTCCAGGCCGAGGACGCGCTGATCCAGACGCAGCTTGCGCGCTTCCAGGCGATCGTCAGTCTGTTTCAGGCACTCGGGGGCGGCTGGGAGCCAAAGATGGAAAGAACAGCCGATGCTCTTTAAGCCGGATGCGAAGGATACGTCCGGCGCCGGGCCCGGACGCAACGGTTGGGGCCAGCGCCTGCGCCGCCGCAGCGTGTCGCTGCTGCTGGTCGTGGCCATCCTCGGCGGGCTCGGCTTCATCGCCTGGCGTGCGATCCAGACCAAGCAGGCGGAGCGGCGGATGCCGCCGGACCTCGCGGTCCCGGTGTTGGCGGCGACGCCGAAGGTTGCCGACGTGCCGGTGTATCTCGACGGCGTCGGCTCCGTGAAGGCGCTCGCCACCGTGACGGTGCGCGCCCAGGTCGACGGCAAGCTGATCGCGGTGAATTTCACCGAGGGGCAGGACGTCAAGGCCGGCGACGTGCTCGCGGAGATCGATCCCGCGATCTATCAGGCGCAATACGATCAGGCGGTCGCCAAGAAGGCGCAGGACGAAGCCCAGCTCGCCAACGCTCGGATCGATCTGGCGCGCTATCAGCAGCTCGCGGCCTCCAATGCCGGCTCCAAGCAGCAGGCCGACACCCAGAAGGCGACCGTGGCGCAGCTCGAGGCGCAGGTGCGCTCCGATCAGGCCGCGATCGATAATGCCGCGGCGACGCTGAGCTACACCAAGGTGGTGGCGCCGATCTCGGGTCGCGCCGGCCTGCGCCAGGTCGACAAGGGCAACATCGTGCACGCCTCGGACGCCACGGGCATCGTGGTGCTGACGCAGCTCAAGCCGATCGCGGTGCAGTTCAGCCTGCCGCAGCAGCAGATCGTGCGGGTCAACGCCGCGGCTGCCGAAGCGCCGCTCCCGGTCGACGTGTTCGGCAATGACGGCGTCAGCGTGGTCGATACCGGCATGCTTAAGGGGATCGACAATCAGGTCGATCAGACCACCGGCACGGTGAAGCTGAAGGCGGAATTCCCCAACGCCAAGCTGCAGCTCTGGCCCGGCCAGTTCGTCAACGTGCGGCTCAAGGTCGACACCTTGAAGCAGGCGATCGTGGTGCCGGTCTCCGCCGTGCAGCGCGGCCCCGCCGGGACGTTCAGCTACATCATCGGCGAGGACAACATCGTTCATGCCCGCCCGGTGAAGGTGACGCAGCAGAACGAAAGCGAGGCCGTGGTCGCCGAGGGGCTGACGCCGGCCGACCGGGTGGTGACCACCGGCTTTGCCAATCTGGCCGACGGCGCCAAGGTGACGATCGGCGATGCCAGCCAGATTCCGACCGCCGATCTCGCTCCGCAGAAGCGCCGTCGTCCGCCGGGTGCTCAGGGCCAGGGAGGCAACGAAGCCGGCGAGGGGCAAGGCAAGCGCCGCCGCGGTGAAGCCGGGCAGCAGGCACCGGCCGCAGGCGGAGCCCCGTCGTCGGGTGCGCCCAAGGCGCCCTGACGCGGTCCGCTGCCAGCGCGACGGTGGCGGATGCCGGAGCGCGAGACGTCAGGACGCAACGCTGAGGTGAGTTTTCATGGGCGTATCTGAGCCGTTCATCCGACGTCCGATCGCGACCTCGCTGCTTGGCGTGGCGCTGATGATCGGCGGTCTGCTCGGCTATCTGGCGCTGCCGGTGTCGGCCCTGCCGCAGGTCGATTTTCCGACCGTGCAGGTGACGACCCAGCTCCCAGGCGCGAGCCCTGACGTCGTGGCGTCGTTGATCACGGCGCCGCTGGAACGGCAGCTCGGCCAGATTCCGTCGCTGACGGCGATGACCTCGACCTCGTCCTATGGCGTCAGCCAGGTGTCGCTGCAGTTCGACCTCAACCGCGATATCGACGGCGCGACCCAGGACGTGCAGGCGGCGATCAATGCGGCCGCCGGCATTCTGCCGAAGAACCTGCCTTACCCGCCGGTCTATGCCAAAGTGAATCCGGCCGATGCGCCGGTGATGACGCTGGCGCTGACCTCGACCACAGTGTCGCTGCGCACCATGAGCGACCTTGCCGACACGCTGATGGCACAGCGGCTGGCGCAGATCTCCGGTGTCGGCCGCGTCTCGGTGCTCGGCGGGCTGAAGCCGGCGGTGCGGGTGCAGGCCGATCTGGCCCGGCTCGCCGCTTACGGCATCTCGATGGAGGACCTGCGCACGGCGATCGCCAACGCCAACGTGTCGGGGCCGAAGGGCTCGCTCGACGGCGCTCAGCAGGCCTACACCATCGCGGCGAACGACCAGATCGCTGCTGCGGATGCGTACCGGCCGATCATCGTGGCGTATCGCAACGGCTCGCCGGTGACGATCGGCGACGTCGCGCAGATCGTCGACGGGCTGGAGAACGAGCGCACCGGCGCCTGGTACCAAGGCACACCGGCGGTAATCCTCGACATTCAGCGCCAGCCCGGCGCCAACGTCATCGATGTGGTCAAGGGCATCCGCGCCGAAATTCCGCGGATCCAGCGGCTGGTGCCGGCCGGCGTCAAGCTGACCGTGGTCAGCGACCGCACCGAAACCATTCGCGCCTCGGTGCACGACGTGCAGTTCACGCTGCTGCTCAGCGTGGTGCTGGTGACGCTGGTGGTGCTGCTGTTCCTGCGCTCGATGCGTGCCACCATCATTGCCGGCGTGGCGCTGCCGCTGTCGCTGATCACCAGCTTCGGCGTGATGTATTTCATGGGCTTCAGCCTCGACAATCTGTCGCTGATGGCGTTGACGATCGGCACCGGCTTCGTCGTCGACGACGCCATCGTGATGATCGAGAACATCGTCCGCCACATGGAGGACGGCGAGAGCCCGATGCAGGCGGCCCTGAAGGGCGCCAGCGAGATCGGCTTCACCGTGATCTCGCTGACGATGTCGCTGATCGCGGTGTTCATCCCGCTGCTGTTCATGTCCGGGCTGGTCGGCCGGATGTTCCGCGAATTCGCGCTGACGCTGACGATCGCGGTCGTCACCTCGGCAATCGTGTCGCTGACGTTGACGCCGATGATGTGTTCGCGGCTGCTCAAGCACGCCCGCGACGAGCGCCAGGTGCCGGGGCTCGCCACCATCACCGCCTGGATCGATCGCGGTGCGGAGGCCTATCACCGCAGCCTGCTGTGGGTGTTGAAGCATCAGCGCGCCACGCTGGTGGTGACGTTCCTGACCATCGCCGCGACGCTGGTGCTGTATGCGATCGCGCCGAAGGGCTTCCTGCCGCTGCAGGACACCGCCTCGATCACCGCGGTGACAGAAGCGGGCCCTGCGGTATCGTTCGCCGAGATGAAGGCGCGGCAGACCGAGACCGCCCAGGCGATCGAAGCCGATCCGGATGTCGTCGGCGTGGTGTCGGTGATCGGCGCCGGCTCGGTCAATCCGACGCCGAATGTCGGCCGGCTGGTGCTAACGCTGAAGCCGCGCGGCGACCGCAAGTCCGACGTCGGCGAGGTGATCGAACGGCTGAAGCAGCGCGTCGCCGGCATTCCCGGCATGACCGTGTACTTCCAGGCCGTGCAGGACGTGCAGATTTCGACCCAGGCCAGCCGGTCGCAGTATCAATACACGCTGACCGCGACAGATGCGGCGCTGCTGTCGCAATGGGCCAATCGGCTGCTCGGTGAACTGCGCCGCGATCCGCTGTTCCGCGACGTCTCGACCGAGGCGCAGGAGGGCGGCCTGCGGGCCGCGCTCGACGTCAACCGCGAGCGCGCCGGGCAACTCGGCGTCAGCGTTCAGGCGATCAACGACACGCTCAATGACGCCTTCGCGCAGCGGCAGATTTCGACGATCTACGGCCAGGCCAACCAGTACCGCGTCGTGCTGGAAGCGATGCCGGTCTATCAGCAGGACCCGTCGATCCTGTCCAAGCTGTATGTGCCGGGCAATGCCGGCGCCCAGGTGCCGATCTCGGCGGTCGCCGAGTTGAAGCGCACCATCGCGCCACTGGCGATCTCGCACCAGGCGCAGTTCCCGTCGGTCGCGATGAGCTTCAATCTTGCGCCCGATGCGTCGCTCGGTGAGGCGTTGAAGCGGATCGAAACCATCGAGAAACAGATCGGGATGCCCGGCAGCATCGTCGGGGTGTTCTATGGCGACGCCGCCGAATTCTCCAAGGCGCTCGCCGGCCAGCCTTGGCTGATCCTGGCCGCGATCGTGGCGATCTACATCGTGCTCGGCGTGCTGTACGAGAGCTACATCCACCCGATCACCATCCTGTCGACGCTGCCGTCGGCCGGCGTCGGTGCGATCCTGGCGTTGATGCTGTTCGGCCAGGATCTGTCGGTGATCGGCCTGATCGGCATCATCCTGCTGATGGGCATCGTCAAGAAGAACGCCATCATGATGATCGACTTCGCGCTCGAAGCTGAGCGCGGACAGGGGATGTCGTCCTACGAGGCGATCGTTCAAGCCTGCCGGCTGCGTTTCCGGCCGATCATGATGACGACGCTGGCGGCCTTGTTCGGCGCGCTGCCGCTGGCGGTCGAAAGCGGTACCGGGTCTGAGCTGCGGTTTCCGCTCGGCATCTCGATCATCGGCGGTTTGCTGCTCAGCCAGTTGCTGACGCTGTACACCACGCCGGTGATCTATCTGGCGCTCGACCGCATCAACCGGAAGCTGGAGCGGGCATTGCCGCCGGTCCCGCCGGCGACACCATCGCCGCCGCTGGCCGGCGCCGGGGAGGGGCTGTAATGGCCTCGATGTCCGACCCGTTCATCCGAAGGCCGGTCGGCACCACGCTGCTGGCGATCGGATTGTTTCTGGTCGGCATGGTGGCCTATGCGGTGCTGCCGGTGGCGGCGCTGCCGAACGTCGATTTCCCAATGATCATGGTGCAGGCGTCGCGGCCTGGGGCGGCGCCGTCGGTGATGGCCTCGACCGTCGCGGCACCGCTGGAGCGCCGGCTCGGCGAAATCGCCGGGCTTGATCAGATCACCTCGACCAGCTCGCTGGGCAACACCCGCATACAGCTGCAGTTCTCGATCGGCCGCAACGTCGACAGCGCCGCGCGCGATGTGCAAGCGGCGATCAACGCCGCGGTCAGCGACCTGCCGACCGACCTGCCGACGCTACCCAAGTTCCGCAAGTTCAACTCCGCGGCGGCGCCGGTCTATATCTTGGCGCTGACCTCCAAGACGATGCCGGCGAGCGCGATCTACGACGTCGCCGACACGGTGTTGGCGCAGCGCATCTCGCAGGTGCCGGGCGTCGGCGACGTCACGGTCTCCGGCGCCGACCAGCCTGCGGTGCGGATTGCGCTCAACCCGGTTGCGCTGTCCAACGCCGGCATCTCGACCGACGATGTCCGCACCGCGATCATCAACGCCAATCCGGTGGGCCCGGTCGGCTCATTCGACGGGCCGCGGCTGACCGAAACGCTGTCGACAAATCCGCAGATGCGCACCGCGGAGGAATTCCGCAGCATCGTCATCAAGAGCGATACGAACGGCACGGTGCGGCTGTCGGATGTCGCCACCGTCAGCGACGCGACCCGCAACGCCCGCACCATCGCCTGGTACAACAAGCAGCCGGCGGTGATCATCCAGATCACCAAGCAGGGCGACGCCAACGTCATCGAGACCGTCGACCGGGTCAAAGCGCTGCTGCCCGAGCTGAAGCAGTGGATTCCGGCGGGTGTCGATATCTCGGTGCTGGCCGACCGCACCGGCACGATCCGCGCCAGCGTCGACGACATGCAGTGGACGCTGCTGGCGACCGCGGTGCTGGTAATGGCGGTGGTGCTGTTGTTCCTGCGCCGGCTGACGCCGACGATCGCCGCCGGCGTGTCGGTGCCGCTGGCGCTGGCCGGGACCTGCGCCGGGATGTGGATCAGCGGGTTTTCGATCAACAATTTGTCGCTGATGGCGCTGGCGATCGCGGTCGGCTTCGTCGTCGACGATGCGATCGTGATGATCGAGAACATGTACCGCAACCTCGAGCGCGGCATGGCGCCGCTGCCGGCCGCGATGGAGGGCGCCCGGCAGATCGGCTTCACGGTGCTGTCGATCAGCCTGTCGCTGGTGGCCGCGTTCGCGCCGCTGATCTTCATGGACGGCCTGATCGGCCGGCTGCTGCGCGAATTCTCGCTGACGCTGACGTTTGCGATCGTGGTCTCGACGGTGGTGTCGCTGACGGTGACGCCGATGATCTGCGCCCATTACATCCGCGCCGAAGCGTTGCCGAAGCAGACCTGGTTCGATCGCGCGGTCGAAGGCACGCTGAACCGCATCGTCGGCTTCTACGCCTGGACGTTGCGTGGCGTGCTGTCGGTGCCGTGGCTGACCGTTGTGGTGTTCATCGCCACCATCGCGCTCACGGTGACGCTGTATATCAAGGTGCCCAAGGGCTATTTCCCGATCGACGATTCCGGCTTCATCATCGGTTCGACCCGCGCATCGGCCGACATCTCGTTCCAGTCGATGCGGACTCTGCAAGAGGAGCTCGCCGACATCGTGATGGCCGATCCGGCGGTGAGCGGCGTCGGCTCGGTGCTGGGCGGCGGCGGGCCGGGCGCCGGCGGCGCCAATCGCGGCACGATGTTCATCAATCTGAAGCCGACCGCCGAACGCGAAGGTGTCACCACCCAGATGGTGATCGATCGCCTGCGCCGGCAGCTCAGCCGCGTTGCCGGCATCCGGCTGTTTATGTTCGCCGCCCAGGATCTGCGCGGCGGCGGCCGCTCCAGCGAATCCAATTATCAGTACACGCTGAGCAGTCCCGATCTCGACCTGTTGCAGAAATGGGCGCCGATCGTCGCCAAGCGGATGCAGACGGTCGACGGCATCACCGACGTCACCAGCGATCGCGACGACGGTGGCCTGCAGCTGACGCTGTCGATCGACCGCACCATGGCGTCGCGGCTCGGCGTGCGGATTCAGGACATCGACAACGCGCTCAACAACGCATTCTCGCAGCGGCAGATCGCGACGATCTACACCCAGCGCAACCAGTATCAGGTGGTGCTGGAGATCGATCCGAATTTCCAGACCGATCCGACCGACCTGAAGAGGATCTACGTCGACAGCACCAGCGGCGATCAGGTGCCGTTGTCGGCGGTGGTGCGCGCCGAGCGCGGGCTGGCGGCGCTGGCGGTCGCCCATACCCAGGGCGTGCCGTCGACGACGGTGTCGTTCAACACGTTGCCCGAAGTGCCGCTGCAGGAGGCGACCGCCAACATTCAGCGCGCGGTCGATGAACTGCACATGCCGGAGGGGATTCGCGGCTCGTTCGACGGGAATGCCGGCGATTTTCGCGCCACCTCCAACAAGCAGCCTCTGCTGATCCTGGCGGCGTTCATCGCGATGTATATCGTCCTCGGGGTGCTCTACGAGAGCCTGGCGCATCCGCTGACGATCATCTCGACGCTGCCGTCGGCGGGGTTGGGGGCGCTGCTGGCGCTGCTGGTCACCGGCACCGAGCTGTCGGTGATCGCTTTCGTCGGCATCATCATGTTGATCGGTATCGTCAAGAAGAACGGGATCATGATGGTGGACTTCGCGCTGGAGGCCGAACGCGACCGCGGCCTGCCATCCGCAGACGCCATCTTCGAAGCCTGTATCGTGCGATTCCGGCCGATCCTGATGACCACGCTGGCGGCGCTGTTCGCCGCCATTCCGCTGGTGGTCGCGGTCGGCCCCGGCACCGAGCTGCGCCGGCCGCTCGGCATCACCATCATCGGCGGGCTGTTCGTATCCCAGGTGCTGACGCTGTATACGACGCCGGTGATTTATCTGTTGATCGACCGGGTGCGGCAGCGGCGCTGGCGCCGCGGTGCGCCGGCCGCAGTGCCGGCGGGGTAGGGACGAGATGACCACCGAACACGAGACACCTGCGGCAGAGCTGGGCGCGCCGGAGCCCGAGTGCGAGCGCTGCGGCAAAGCGCTGCCGCTGTGCATCTGCGACACCGTCGAGCCGATCGCCAGCCGCATCCAGCTTCTGATTCTGCAGCATCCGCAGGAGCAGGATCGCGCACTCGGCACCGCGCGGCTGACCGCGCAGCATTTCAAGAACGCGGTGGTGCGGATCGGGCTGTCATGGCCGAGCCTGTCCAAGGCGCTCGGCCGTACCGTGCACGATCCGTCGCGCTGGGCGGTGCTGTATCTCGGTTCGGCCCGCGCGGTCGAATTGGCCGAGGGGCGGGAGATCCTCGCGGTCGACGCCAAGGGCCAGCCCGAGCCGTATCAGGACATGATCCTCGACGAGATCGAGGGCGTGGTGCTGCTCGACGGCACCTGGAGTCAGGCCAAGGCGCTGTGGTGGCGCAATGCCTGGATGCTGAAGTGCCAGCGGGTGATTCTCGACCCCGCGGCGCCGTCGCGCTACGGCCGGCTGCGCAAGGAGCCGCGCCGCGACGGGCTGTCGACGCTGGAAGCCGCCGCCATGCTGCTGTCGCGGCTGGAGCATCGCCCGGAGATCGAGACTGCCTTGCTGTCAGCCTTCGACCGGATGCTGGCGCGGTTCAAGCAGGTCCAGGCCGAGCGGCCGGATCTGGCCCCGAAGCCGAAGAAGCGCGACTGGCGCCGCAAGAAGCGCGGGTGAGGGCGCGCGCCCGCGCCGCGGCCTGACGCGACGATCTCGATCGCTGCAACGTGCTGTGCGACGGTTGCCTATCGCCGTTCGGCCGTATATGAGTTCGCCGCGTGGGGCCACGTGGCGGAGTGGTTACGCAACGGTCTGCAAAACCGTGTACACCAGTTCAATTCTGGTCGTGGCCTCCACTTTCCAATCAAGCACTTAGCCGATCTTCCTGAGACTCGACCGGAACCGCGTCGAGTCGCGCGCTGTTGCGCGCGGAATCGGGTCACGCGCGAATGCCCCATCCAGCGAAAAGTCCTGGGGACAGAGGCGGCCTTGAACAATCGGGGGCGGTCGCGCAAGGAGAAGGCGCACCAAACGACGGGGCGGCGATGCCGGAGCGCAACTGCAGGAGCTGGGAAGCGAGGGCGATGGCCTGATGCTGTTCAGTTCGCCGGTCTTCCTGTTCCTGTTCATGCCGCTGCTGCTCCTAGTCTATTGGAGCGTGCCGCGGCCGCTTCGCAACAGCGTGCTGCTGGTCGCCAGCCTGGTGTTCTATGCCTGGGGCGAGCGGTTCTTTGCGCTGGTGATGCTGGGGTCGATTTTCGGCAACTGGCTGCTCGGGCTGGCGCTCGATGCCCTGACAGACCCGGGCCGGCGCAAGCTAGTGGTGGCCGCCGCGGTGGTGCTGAACATCGGCCTGCTTGCGGTGTTCAAGTATTCAGAATTCCTGATCGCGAACCTCAACGCGCTGCTGGAGACGGTCGGAATCGCCCCGGTCACCATTGTGGCGCCGCATCTGCCGCTGGGGATTTCGTTCTTCACCTTCCACGCGCTGTCTTATGTGATCGACGTCTATCGCGGCGTCGCCCGCGCACAGCGCCGGCCGGTCGACTTCGCGCTGTACATTGCGTTCTTTCCGCAGCTGATTGCCGGCCCGATCATCCGCTATCACGACATCTCCGATCAGCTTCGGCGCCGTCCGGTGACGCTGGAGCTGGCGGCCTCCGGGCTCGAGCGGTTTTTGGCCGGCTTCGGCAAGAAGATGCTGCTGGCCAATCCGCTCGGAGAAGTCGCCGACCGGATCTTTGCGTTGCCGGCCGCCGACCTCAGCCCGGGCGCGGCCTGGCTCGGGCTGCTCTGCTATACCTTGCAGATCTATCTCGACTTCTCGGCCTATTCGGACATGGCGATCGGGTTGGCGCGGCTGTTCGGCTTCACCTTCCTGGAGAACTTCAATTATCCGTATCTGTCGCAGTCGCTGCAGGAATTCTGGCGGCGCTGGCACATCTCGCTGTCGAACTGGCTGCGCGACTATCTCTACATCCCGCTCGGCGGCAACCGCGTGCCGCCGTGGCGGGTGTATTTCAATCTCGCCACCGTGTTCCTGCTGTGCGGGCTGTGGCATGGCGCCAACTGGACGTTCGTGGTCTGGGGCCTGATCCATGGCCTGTTCCTGATCTTCGAACGGCTCGGACTGGCGTCGCTGCTGGCGCGGATGCCGCGGCCGGTGCGGCACGTCTACACACTGGCCGTGGTGTCGCTGGCCTGGGTGTTCTTCCGCGCCACCGACCTGTCGCACGCGATCGCCTATTTGCGCGCGATGGTCGGGCTCGGCGCCGGCTGGTCGCTGGATTTCGTCGGCAATGTCGATCCGCTGGTCGTCATCTGCCTGGTGATGGGAAGTCTGGCGAGTGCTGCGGCGTTCAGCCCGCTGACCGCGGACTGGCGGCTGCGCCGGGAGCAGAACCAGGGCCGGGTGCATCCCGACATCAGCACCTTGCAGATCGGCGGTGATGGGACCCTGATGATGACGGGCCGGTTGATCGTGCTGCTGACGATCGGCCTGCTGGCCAGCAGCCAGGTCGCGGCCGGCACCTACAATCCCTTCATCTATTTCCGGTTCTAGCGATGCAGCGAACCCCTTTCACCGTTCGGCTGTACTGCGGCGCCCTCGTGGGCCTCGTCGCGGCGTTTTCGTTCGCGTCGCTGATCGCGATGACCTTCAAGCACGCCGAGATCAGCATCGGCGAGAAGCGCGCGCTCACCCAGCTCCCAGGATGGCCGCGCACGGTGGCGCAGTGGGACAGCTTCCCGGAGCGGTTCGATGCTTATTTCAACGACAATTTCGGCTTGCGAAAGCTGCTGCTGCGGCTGAACTCGAACTTCACCACGGTGATGCTGGGACGCTCGCCGTCGGACAAAGTGGTGTTCGGCAAGGACGACTGGCTGTTCTACGCCGGCGACAATTCGATCGAGCTGTATCGCAACCAGCGTCCTTTCAGCACGCTGCAGCTTGCCAATACCGAAGCTGCGCTCGCGTTGCGGATGCGCCCGCTGCAGGCGGCCAGCCGGCCATATCTGTTCGTGGTGGTGCCGGACAAGCACACGATCTATCCGGAGATGATGCCGAGCTTCATGTCGCGGCGCGATCCGCCGTCGCAGCTCGACCAAGTCGTCGCGATGGCGGAAGCTGCGCGCCTCCCGGTGCTCGATCTGCGCGCCACGCTGCGGCAGGGCAAGGCCGACGGGCAGGTGTACCTCAAGGACGACTCGCACTGGACCGATTGGGGCGCGTATCTCGGCTATCGCCGCATCATGGCTGCGCTGCCGCTGACCGATCTGCCGGTGCTCGATCTCGATGCGACGCAGTTTGCGATTCCCTCGGACCACGCGGGCGATCTCGCCGGCATGGCGGGATTGACGCGGCGGGAACCGACCCGGCTGTCGGAGCTGCCGGCCGATCGCTGTGCTTTCACCGCGACGGCGTATCAGCC
Organism: Rhodopseudomonas sp. P1; assembly: GCF_039642825.1. Taxonomy (NCBI): domain Bacteria; kingdom Pseudomonadati; phylum Pseudomonadota; class Alphaproteobacteria; order Hyphomicrobiales; family Nitrobacteraceae; genus Rhodopseudomonas; species Rhodopseudomonas sp. P1. The sequence continues at coordinate 2,842,085 of NZ_CP088006.1, forward strand.
GGTGGGCGACGACATTTCGATCGGGCGGACGTTTTGTCCGCAGGCCAAATACAAGATCATGTTCATCGGCGACTCGTTCACCGAAGCACTGGTGAAGTATCTGTCGCGCAGTTTTGGTGAGGTGGTTTATGTCGCCCGGTCGGGCTTCAAGCCGTCACGCGAGATCGCGCCGTTGATCGAACGCGAGAAGCCAGATCTGGTGATCGAGGAGCTCGCGGAGCGGCATTTGGATTCGCTGGCGGACACCGTCGCGCAGGAAGGCCGCTAGGGCGGCAGCAGCGCCTCGCTCAGCAGGAGGCGTACCAGTCGGACGGGAAGGGCAGCAGCGGCCATTCGACCGAATTGTCGTTAGCGGCGCGGCGCATCGTCGCCACCACGTTCGGCCGCACGACGTTGTCCTGCGTGCTTTCCGCAACGGCGTCGCTGATTGATTCCAGCAACAGATCGTATTCGGCTTCGCTCATGTTCGGCTCCCCTGTCCGAACCTGAGTGTGGCAAAAACTGTTGTGGGGCCGGTTGAGCCGATCGCTACAATTTTAGCGATCGGCCTTCGTCGTGCGGTGTGTGGTGAGCTGATCCGCAACGGATGCGGTCAAGAACAAAGCCGCCCCCGGAAGGAGGCGGCTCGGTTCGACCGTTATGCTGAACGGCTGCTTACTGGCAGAGATGCATCCGTCCGTCTTCGCCGCGGAACGTGGTGCCGGGCAGACAGACGAAGCCGTTGCGCTCGGCGTAACTGCGCATGTCGTAGTTGCCCTGATAGCCGGCCTCGAACGGCGCCGTGGCGATGGCTCCCGCCGCGCCGATCGCGCCGCCAACGACGCCGGCAGCCACCTGGCCCGGCCAGAACGCGTTGCTGTCGCGCCAATTGCGCTCCTGGTAACCACGCTCCTGATAACCCTGATAACGAGTGCTCTCGCCGTAGAGCTGGCCGCGCATCTGCGTCGGCTGCTGAGCCGAGGCGGCGCTGGTCAGGGCCGCGGCGCCCGCGAGCACGGCAGCGGCAAAGGTGATCGGCTTCAACATCTGTGGTCTCCCTCTTTGTTTCCGATGCCGACGCAACGTGCGTCGGCGCGAGAACGTTCCGGGGACCAGGGGAGGCGGAGTCACAGCGGCGTGAAAGGTCGCTGGCGCGCCGCTGTGAGGGAGCTGGCGCATCCTCGGGAGCCCACGAGCTAGCGTGGGCGTCACGACCTGCAATGATGGAAAATGAGAATGGCTCCCCGGGCCGGATTCGAACCAGCGACCAACCGGTTAACAGCCGGTTGCTCTACCACTGAGCTACCAGGGAACATGCGAAGCAGCGCTTCGCGGGGCAGCGTATAACAAAGCCGTTCGGCGTTGGAAAGCAGAAATCGGTCGATCCACACCGGCCGTTTTCCGCCGCAACGCCGCGGCGAGCCGCCGTGACGGCGAGGGCTATGTAGGGGATGATCTGCGCCGCGTGAAGCCCCCTTTGCACTAAATCTGTTGAGTGCGGCGACATGTTGCGTTTTCAGCGGCGTTGCAGCATGGATGGCGCGGGTTTCACGCAGGGGATCGAGGATGTTGGAATTCGAGCGCGCGCGGCAAAACATGGTCGACGGGCAAATTCGGCCTGCCAGCGTGACCGATTGGCGAATCATCGATGCGATGCGGGCGCTGCCGCGCGAGGCATTCGTGCCGGAATCAAAGCGCGAGCTGGTCTATCTCGACCTCGATCTCGAGATCGAAGGCCACGACGGCCACAAGCACTTCATGCTCAATCCGATCATGACCGCGCGGATGCTGCAGGCTGCCGAGCTGCAGCACGACGACCGTGTGCTCGTGGTGGGCTGTCCGACCGGGTACATCGCGGCCGTGGCGGCGAAGCTGGTTACCCGCGTCACCACGACGATCGATGACGAATCGCTGGCGCAACGCATCCGCTCGACGCTGCCGGCGCTCGGTGTGTCCAACGTCAACGTCCGGGTCGCTGACGCGGCGAAGGGCGATCTGCATGACTCGCCGTTCGACGCGATCCTGCTGTGCGGCGCCACCGAGGTCGAACCGACCGCGCTGTACGATCAGCTCAAGCTCGGCGGCCGCCTGGTCGGCGCCTTCGCCAACGGTCGGCCGCAGCGTGTTACCGTGGTGACCCGTTCGCACGGCGACTACGGTGCCCGCATTCTGTTCGATGCGTCGATTCCCGTGCTGCCCGGTTTGGAGCGCGCGCCGGCCTTCGAATTCTGACGCAAGCGGCCGGATTCTTTAGAGGAATCATACCTGTGGCGCGAATGCCCCAGCTCGCAAGTTTCGTTGTGCACCACGGCCGGGGGGTTTCTTCGGTCAATTCCGTGTCCTATGGTGAGGATGGACTTACCGGACATCGTTCGGCCGAGCGCACGGCGTTGGGCACCGGAAAGTCCGGTGTGGGGAAAAGTTCAGGATTGGATTGCCAGAATGGATGGGCTTAAGCGGATTTCCGGCCTCGCGGCTGCCGGCATCGTTCTGGCGTGCGTGTCGCAGACAGCGGCCCGAGCGGATACCATCGAAGGCGCGCTGGTTCGCGCTTACCAGACTAATCCTCAGCTCAATGCACAGCGCGCCTCGGTGCGCGCCACTGACGAATCGGTCCCTCAGGCTCTGTCCGGCTACCGTCCCAAGGTCGCCGTCACGGCGAGCGGCGGTTATCAGTACACCGACGTGATTTCGTCGGTCGCCGGCAACCAGTTCCAGGCGTCCGGCACCCAGATCCCGCGCTCGGTCGGCGTGACCGCATCGCAGACGCTGTTCAACGGCAATCAGACGGCGAACCGCACCCGTGCGGCCGAAAGCCAGGTGTCGTCGGCGCGAGAAGGTCTGCGGGTGCTGGAGCAGTCGGTGCTACTGTCGGCCGCGACCATCTACATGGACTACCTGCGCGACTCGGCCACGCTCGAAGTGCAGCGCTCCAACGTGCGCGTGCTCGAGCAGACGCTGCGGCAGACCAACGATCGCTTCAACGTCGGCGAGGTGACCCGCACCGACGTGGCGCAGTCGCAGGCGCAGCTCGCGGCCGGAAACACCCAGCAGCTCGCCGCCGAATCGACGCTGACGACGACGCGGTCGAACTACCGCCGCATCATCGGCACCGAGCCGGGCAATCTCGCGCCGGGTTCGCCGGTCGATCGCTATCTGCCGACATCGCTGGCCCAGGCGATCAATCTGGCGCTGGTCGAGAATCCGAACGTCACCGCTGCGATGTACGGCATCGACGTCAGCTATCTGAACGTGAAGATCAACGAGGGGGCGCTGTTCCCGACGCTGACGCTGCAGGCCAGCGCGCAGCAGTCGTGGGAGCCGTCGATCTCGTCGCCGCGCCAGTTCCTTGCTTCGGGCGTCGCGCAGCTATCGGTCCCGATCTACCAGGGCGGCGGTGAATACGCGCTGATCCGGCAGTCGAAGGAAACGCTGGCGCAGCAGCGCCTCAACCTCGAACAGGTGCGCGACCAGACCCGCGCCAGCGTGGTGCAGGCGTGGGGCCAGCTGCAGGCCGCCAAGGCGCAGGTCTCGTCGGCGCAGTCCCAGGTCAAGGCCTCGGAAATCGCGCTCAACGGCGTGCGTGAAGAAGCCCGCGCCGGCCAGCGCACCACGCTCGACGTGTTGAACGCGCAGCAGGCGCTGGTGAATGCCCGCGTCGCGCTGGTGACCGCGCAGCATGACCGCGTCGTTGCTTCTTATGCGGTGCTGAACGCGGTCGGCCGGTTGTCGCCGCAGGTGCTCGGCCTGAAGACCGACGTCTATGATCCCAGCGTGCACTACCAGCAGGTGCGCGACAGCTGGGGCGGCGTGCGGACTCCCGACGGCCGCTGATTGCGGCCGCGACTGCGCCCGGGATTCTGCCCGGGCGCGTTTGCTTGCAAACAACTAATCGGCTGCCTACCGTTGATCGGGTCGTCGTGACGATTCGAGTCGGAGATGCGCCCGTGTTTCGTGGCGCTCCACGTTGTTACACGTGGAGCGGACCTCGGGGCGTACCGTAGTTGAAGCTGGGGACAAGTCCTGCTTCCAACGCGAAACCTGGCGCCGCCGATCCGGAACCGGTCTCTCCCGTAGAGCTTTGATGTTACAACGCCGGGAAGGGCGTGATGATGTGGAGTCGGAGATGACGCAGCCTGCAAAGGCGCAAGAGCCTTCCATGGAGGAGATTCTGGCGTCGATCCGTCGCATCATTGCCGATGACGAAGCCAAGCCCGCGACCCCGGCACCTGCGCCGGTGGCCGTTGCCCCGAAGCCGGAGCCGCCCAAGCCGGCTCCCCCGCCGAGCAAGCCCGCGGCCATGACCCCACCTCCGTCTGCACCGAGTCCGGTGGCGCAAGCCGCGCCGCCCAAGCCCGCCGCCGCTGCGCCGAAGCCGGCGCCTCCGCCAACGCCGGCGCCGGCCGAGAGCAACAGTCAGGACGACATCGACGCGCTGCTCGCCGGCCTCGACGCCGACACCACGGAGGAGGAGGTTCGTCCGCCGCAGCCGGATGGCGACGTGCTCGAACTGACCGACGAGATGGCGCTGCCGGAGCCCGGACCCGAGCCGGCGCCGCCGCCACCACCTCCGCCGCCGCCGCCCGTTCAGAAAGCGCCGATCGAGGACGACATCGAATTCGCCGAAGCCGCGCCCAAGCCGCGCGCGCCGGAGCCGGCCTACGAGCCGCCGCCCGCGGCGGCGGCCTGGAGCGAAGAGCCGCAGCAGCCGATCCTGTCGCGGACCACCGCCGCGGCGGTGGAATCGGCGTTCAATTCGCTCGCCACCACAGTGCTCAGCAACAATGCCCGGACCCTTGAGGATCTGGTCAAGGAGATGCTGCGGCCGATGCTGAAGGCTTGGCTCGACGACAATCTGCCGACGCTGGTCGAGCGGATCGTCCGCCAGGAAATCGAGCGGGTCTCGCGCGGGCGCTGAGCCCGTTTGGCGGAGGCGCTGCCTCCGCCTGATCCTCCGCCTGATCCAATGGACCGGCCTCCATTGTTGACTTGCGGCGCGCCGGAAGGTTTCTAGCGTCGTCCAACGAGCGCGTTCGCGGCCCGGCGACGCGCCTTTTTTGATTGCAGCGCCATGATCGAGAAAACCTACCAGCCAGCCGACATCGAGGCCCGCATTTCGCGCGCCTGGGAAGACGCGGAGGCCTTCAAGGCCGGCCGTCCGGATCGCCGCGACGCCGTCCCGTACTCGATCGTGATTCCGCCGCCGAACGTCACCGGCTCGCTGCACATGGGCCATGCGCTCAACAACACGCTGCAGGACATCCTGTGCCGGTTCGAACGGATGCGCGGCCGCGACGTGCTGTGGCAGCCCGGCACCGATCACGCCGGCATCGCCACCCAGATGGTGGTCGAGCGCCAGCTGATGGAGCGCCAGGAGCCGAGCCGCCGCGACATGGGCCGCGCCAAGTTCCTGGAGCGGGTGTGGCAGTGGAAGGCCGAGAGCGGCGGCGTCATCGTCAACCAGCTGAAGCGGCTCGGCGCGTCGTGCGACTGGTCGCGCGAGCGCTTCACCATGGACGAGGGGCTGTCCCGCGCCGTCGCCAAGGTGTTCGTCGAGCTGCACCGCCAGGGCCTGATCTACAAGGACAAGCGGCTGGTCAATTGGGACCCGAAGCTGCTGACCGCGATCTCGGATCTGGAAGTCCAGCAGATCGAGGTGAAGGGCAGCCTCTGGCATCTGCGCTATCCGTTCGAGGGCAAGACCTTCGATCCGGCCGATCCGTCGACCTTCATCGTCGTCGCCACCACACGTCCCGAAACCATGCTGGGCGACACCGCGGTGGCGGTGAATCCGGAAGACGAGCGCTACACGCATCTGGTCGGCAAGCACGTCATCCTGCCGCTGGTCGGCCGGCGGATTCCGATCGTGGCCGACGAATACTCGGACCCCGAGAAGGGCTCGGGCGCGGTGAAGATCACGCCGGCGCACGACTTCAACGACTTCGATGTCGGCAAGCGGCACCATCTGCCGCAGATCAACGTGCTCGACATTGAGGGCAAGATCTCGGTCGCGGACAACAGCGCCTATCTCGAAGGCCTGCCGGAAGGCGCGCGCGAATTCGCCGAGGAGATCAACGGCACCGACCGCTTCGTCGCCCGCAAGATGATCGTGGCGCGGCTCGATGATTTCGGCTTCCTGGAGAAGATCGAGCCCAACGTCCACATGGTGCCGCATGGCGACCGCTCCGGCGTGGTGATCGAGCCGTTCCTCACCGACCAGTGGTACGTCGACGCCAAGACGCTGGCGCAGCCGGCAATCGCCGCGGTGCGCTCGGGTGAGACCACCTTCGTGCCGAAGAACTGGGAGAAGACCTACTTCGAGTGGATGGAGAACATCCAGCCGTGGTGCATCTCGCGCCAGCTGTGGTGGGGCCACCAGATCCCGGCGTGGTACGGGCCGGACGGCAAGGTGTTCGTTGCCGAAACCGAGGAAGAGGCGGTCGGCAACGCGCTCGGCTACTACGTCGAGCAGGAAGTGATCACGCCCGCGCAGGCCCACGATATGGCGGAAGATCCCGCCAAGCGTGAGGGCTTCATCACCCGCGACGAGGACGTGCTCGACACCTGGTTCTCGTCGGCACTGTGGCCGTTCTCGACGCTCGGCTGGCCGGACGAGACGCCCGAACTCGACCGCTACTATCCGACCAATGTGCTGGTCACCGGATTCGACATTATCTTCTTCTGGGTCGCCCGGATGATGATGATGGGCCTGCACTTCATGGACGATGTGCCGTTCCCGACTGTCTACATCCACGCCCTCGTTCGCGACGAGAAGGGCGCCAAGATGTCGAAGTCGAAGGGCAACGTCATCGATCCGCTCAACCTGATCGACCAATACGGCGCCGATGCGCTGCGCTTCACGCTGGCGGCGATGGCGGCGCAGGGCCGCGACATCAAGCTCGCGACTTCGCGCGTCGAAGGCTATCGCAACTTCGCCACCAAGCTCTGGAACGCATGCCGCTTCGCCGAGATGAACGGCTGCGTCGCGCCGAAGGACTTCGATTTCACGGCGGCCAAGGAAACGCTGAACCGCTGGATCGCGCACGAGACCGTCCGCGCGGTGCGCGAGGTCACCGAGGCGATCGAATCCTATCGCTTCAACGACGCCGCCGAAGCTGCGTATCGCTTCGTCTGGAACGTGTATTGCGATTGGTATCTCGAACTCGCAAAGCCGGTGCTGATGGGCGACGAGGGCGCTGCCAAGACCGAGACCCGGGCGATGGTGGCGTGGGCGCGCGACGAGATCCTCAAGATCCTGCATCCGTTCATGCCGTTCATCACCGAAGAGCTGTGGGCGGTGACCGCGCCGCGCGACGGACTGCTGGTGCTGGCGCCGTGGTCGCGCAAGGCCGGGATCTCGGACGAGGAAGTGTCGGTGCTGGCGGCCTCTGCCGCGACTGATCCGATGGCCGGGCCGGCGATGCTGGCAATTCCGGAGCCGCAGGAGCCGGACTTCACCGACGATGCGGCTGAAGCCGAGATCGGCTGGGTGGTCGATCTCGTCACCGCGATCCGCTCAGTGCGCGCCGAGATGAACATCGTGCCGTCGACCCTGACGCCGCTGGTGCTGGCCGGCGCTTCCGCCGACACCAATGCGCGGGCGAGCCGCTGGAGTGACGTGATCAAGCGGCTGGCTCGCGTCGGCGACATCTCGTTCGCGGACGCGGCACCGCAAGGGGCCGTGCAGCTCCTGGTGCGCGGCGAAGTGGCGGCGCTGCCGCTCAAGGGCGTGGTCGATTTCGCCGCCGAGCAGGTCCGGCTCGAGAAGGAGCTCGGCAAGGCCGAAGCCGACATCAAGCGCGCCGAGGCCAAGCTGGCGAACGAGAAGTTCGTTGCCAACGCCGCCGAAGAAGTTGTCGAGGAAGAACGCGAGAAGCGCGAGGCCGCGGTCGCACGCAAGGTCAAGATCCTCGAAGCGCTGCTTCGGCTCAAGAACGCGAGCTGACCTTTGCTCGACCACGTCTCGATCACCGTGTCCGACATTGCGGTGGCCGAGCCGTTTTACGATGCGATCATGGCGGCGCTCGGCGTCGTCAAAGTCGGCGCCCGCGGCGATTGGCTCGGCTATGGCGAGCGGGCGCGGCCTGATCATCCGGACCGCGTCTATCTGTCGATCCGCAAGGGCGACAGGCCGGAGCCGGCCTATGGCCGGCACTGGTGCTTCAAGGCGAGTAGCCGCTCAGTGGTCGATGCATTCTGGCAAGCCGGGCTCGCGCACGGCGGCATCGATCAGGGCGCACCGGGACTGCGCGATTATCATCCCGGTTACTACGCGGCCTTCATCGCCGACCCGGACGGTAACCGGCTCGAAGCGGCGTGCCACACGCTCGGCTGAGCGCTTTCCGTGCACCTGCTGTCCGTCTCCGCGGCGTTGATCGGCGCCAAAGTATGACACCGCGGCAGTCGCGTAGGATCGGGCATCAAGGGGGCTGTGCCGATGCTCGCTTTCCTCAAGCTGCTGATCTCGTTTGCGCCGTGGCTGTCGTTTCTGATCATCGCCCGTGACACGTTGCTCCGGGTGGAGATCGGCCTCTGCGTCGCACTGGCGCTGACGGTCCTGATGGGCGTGTTGAAGCTCCATCGCGGTATCATTCTGTGGGTCGGCGTGGTGTTCTTCGGCGCCGCGACCATCGCGGTGATGGGTTTCAACGACACCTGGACGCTGCACCATCTTGGCGTGCTCGCCAACGGCGCGCTGGCGGCCGGCGCCTGGCTGACCATCCTGCTCGGAAAGCCGTTCACGCTCGACTACGCCAAGGAGCATGTCGATCCGGCTGTCTGGAACGATCCGAAATTCATCCGCATCAACGTGCTGATGACCGGCATCTGGGCGACGGCTTTCACCATCAACGCGGCGCTGGCATTCGGCAAGATGGAGCAGGTCGCACTGCCCGAACTCGCCTACGAGCTGATCTCCTATGCGGTGCTGATCGGCACCGCGATCTTCACGGTGTGGTACCCGGACCATTTGCGGAAGGCGAGGGCGGCAAACTGAACCGCGCTCAGCGCGGGAATGGCTTGCTCCAGAACCGCGAGCCCTTCAGCCCATAGCGCCACGGATAATCGGCCGCCTTGGTGATGCCGATGCGCGGTCCGGTGACGATCTCCGGCGTGGTGATCCGGCGATGGATCGCGAACGGGGCGGCGTCGAGCGGCAGGCCGTTGTGAGCGATGGTGATGCCGAGGGCCTGCGCCAGCTTGCCGGGGCCGGAACACAGGCTGCGCGGCTCGTCGAGACCGCGGCGCTTGCGCATCGCCGCAAGGCCGTGAGTCGGCTCCAGCGCGCGGATCAGCACCGCGCTGGCCGAGCCTTCGGGCTCGCAAACGACATTGACGCACCAATGAATGCCGTAGGAGCGATACACGTAGGCGACGCCCGGCGGGCCGAACATCACCTGGTTGCGCGGTGTCGGTCCGCCATAGGAATGCGCCGCCGGGTCGGTGTGGTGATAGGCTTCGACCTCGACGATGACACCGCCGGCGCCGCCGAACAGTAGCGTTGCGCCGATCAGCTCGGGCGCGACGTCGTGGACGCTGCGGGCAAAGAACCGGCGCTTCAGTAGTGGGCCGAGGGTGGGATGTGTTCCGTCCGGCGACGCCTTCGGAACGCGGGGCTTGGTCATCTGCGACAGGGATTGTGCGCCAGAAGGCGCGGCCGACGATGCGCGTTATGCTTACAATTCGAGCATTATTCCAAGGGATAACGGCCCGCAAGCAGCCCGGGTTGCGGGACGGGGGCGGCCGGATTAGGTAGGGTTCTCGCGCAAACCCAGGCAGCTCATGGTCGTTCTCGTCGATACGGTGTCCGCCAATCCCGTCCGCCCCCGGCATCCGGAGAAGGCGGCGCGGCCCGACGCGCTGTCGCCGAAGAAGCCGGACTGGATCCGGGTGCGCGCGCCGACCACGCGCGGCTATGGCGAGACCCGCGGCATCGTCAAGGAAAACGGCCTGCACACTGTGTGCGAAGAGGCCGGCTGCCCGAACATCGGCGAGTGCTGGGACAAGAAGCACGCCACCTTCATGATCATGGGGGACACCTGCACCCGGGCGTGCGCGTTCTGCAACGTCAAGACCGGGATGCCGGGCGCGCTCGACGCCAACGAGCCGGCCTATGTCGCCGAGGCGACGCGGAAGCTCGGGCTGCAGCATCTGGTGATCACCTCGGTCGATCGCGACGATCTGGCCGACGGCGGGGCGGCGCACTTTGCCGCGACGATCCGCGCGGTGCGCGAAGCCTGCCCGACCACGACGATCGAGATCCTGACGCCGGACTTCCTGCGCAAGGACGGCGCGCTGGAAGTCGTGGTCGCCGCCAAGCCGGACGTGTTCAACCACAATCTCGAAACCGTGCCGTCGCGCTATCTGTCGGTGCGGCCGGGCGCGCGTTACTTCCATTCGATCCGGCTGCTGCAGCGGGTGAAGGAACTCGATCCGACCATCTTCACCAAGTCCGGCATCATGGTCGGCCTCGGCGAGGAGCGCCACGAGGTGCTGCAGGTGATGGACGATCTGCGCTCGGCGGAGGTCGATTTCCTCACCATCGGCCAGTATCTGCAGCCGACCCGCAAGCACCACGCGGTGATGCGCTACGTCACGCCGGACGAGTTCGCCGGCTATCAGACCACCGCCTACGCCAAGGGCTTCCTGATGGTGTCGGCGAGCCCGATGACGCGCTCGTCGCATCACGCCGGCGACGACTTCGCCAAGCTCAAGGCGGCGCGCGCGGCGCGAGCCCGCTAACAGTCCAAGACCTGAAGTCCGAGACGATGCCGCAGTTTTCCAACAGGCGCAGAGTGCCGCACAGTGCTCAGCAGATGTTCGACCTCGTTGCTGACGTCGAGCGCTATCCGCAATTCGTGCCGCTGTGCAAGGCGCTGAAGATCCGCGAACGCATCCAGCAGCCGGACGGCAACGAGGTGGTGATCGCCGACATGACGGTGTCGTTCAAGCTGGTGCAGGAGACCTTCACCAGCCGCGTCACCCTCGATCGCGCCAATCTCAAGATCCTGGTCGAGTATCTCAAAGGCCCATTCTCCAATCTGGAGAACCGCTGGACGTTCGCGGCCAAGACCGAGCGCGCCTGCGAAGTCGGCTTCTTCATCGCCTACGAATTCAAGAGCCGGATGCTCGCCACCCTGATGGGCGCGATGTTCGACACCGCGTTCCACCGCTTCGCCGAAGCCTTCGAAACCCGCGCCGACCAGATCTACGGCACCGGCCCGAAGCTGTCGCGGGTGTAGTTAGTTTCGCACCGTCAACAGCCTTCCGTCATTGCGAGGAGCGCAGCGACGACGCAATCCAGCTCGATGCACGGAGCTGGATTGCTTCGCTTCGCTCGCAATGACGGAGATGGCGAATACTTGAATCTACACACTCCGTCGTCATCGCCGGGCTCGATGTATGGCCCGGGCACATGGGTGACGGGTGTTCGGAGACATGGGTCACGGTTTCATTTAGCCGATTTATGTAGGTCGATGCATGCGATTTGGTGGGCGCCGAAGAAGACGCCGAAGGTGCCATCGATGGCAGTTGGTCTGATCGCCAGCAGTTCGCCGCGGAAAGCTTCGGGTGCGCTGAAGCGGCGATTGGCGAAGCGGAAGTCGGCTTTGAGTTGGCTGGCCCGGCGCACGATCGTGCCCTCTTCGTATTCGACTTCGGGTAATTTGGTCGGCATCGAACGCTCGCTCGGCCGATAACGGCTCGCCGGCACATCGTAGTCGATCGCTTGGTGTGGCCGTTCCATGTTGTAGACCTTGCGCCAGCGATCGAATGCCGCCAGGATCTGTCGGAGGCTTGTGAACGCCATCATCGAGAGCACCTCTTCCTTGAGTGTGCGATGGAAGCGCTCGTTCTTGCCGTTGGTCTGTGGATGGTAGGGGCGCGCGTAGACGACGTCGACGCCAAGCTTGAGCAACCAGACCCGCAGCTTTGTCCATCGCATCTGCGAGCAAGTGCCACACGGCACCCCGTTGTCGACCAGAAAAGCGTTCGGTAGACGGAACTGGCCGAAGGTTCGTTCGAGGTGCTGCTGGACGGTCTCGCTTTGCTCGTTAGCGCAAGCCTGCAGGCACAAATTATATCGTGAATGGTCGTCGACCATCGTGAGCGGATGACAGAAGACGCGGTTGCCGAATGCGAATCGTCCTTTGAAGTCCATCTGCCAGAGATCGTTCGGTGCGGCGTGTTCGAACCGCGTATAATGCGGCGGATGCTGCTGCGCCGGGATTCGATCGTTCCGCTGCAGGATGGCGTGCACGGTCGAGGCCGCCGGAACGGCCGCCGTCTTCAGGCGGCGGCGGATCTTGCGCGCTCCCCAGGCCGGATGATCGTCCCTGATCTGCAGGACCGCCGCTTCAATCGTCTTGCCACTGCGCTTGGGCGAGCGATGCGGACGCCGGGTCCGATCTTGCGCCCAATCCGGATCACCAGAGGTCGCTCGCTTCAGCCATTTGTAGGCGGTCTTCGGGCTGATCCCGAACCGGCGGCACAGCTCCTGCCGGTTCACCTCCGGCTGCTGAAACAACTGAATAAACTCAATCCTCTGGTCCATGAGTAACACCTTGGGCCACGGCATCCCGGCCTCCTGAGCCTCTCGATGCCATCGATGTGTTACCCATGTCTCCGAACAGCCATTACCTATCTCTCCGGGCCATACAACAAGCCGGGCGACCCAGTATTCCAGAGCGCTTCCGCAGATCACGAGTGCTCTGAGATACTGGCCCTCCGCCTTCGCGGAGGGGGACGGCGATGATCGGGCCGAGCCGTGCACTTCATGCCGGCCTGACGAATAGCGCCGCCGCTAAGTCTTCTTCGGCTTCACCGGCCGCTTCGGCTGCGGACGCTTGGCGGCGACGCGGCGGGGGGAGCGGGCGACGCGTTTGTGCACGCCGGTGGCGACTTCGCGCTTGGCCTTGGTCGGCGGCTTCGGGCCGCGGGCGAGTTCCAGCAGCATCCGCAGGGCTTCGACCACCGAGCGCTGGCGGACGTTGCTGCGGCCGATCGCGCCGAACCGCTGCTCGCGATGCGAGATCCGGCCGTCGCGTGACGCCACCGCGAAATGCACCAGGCCGACCGGCTTGCCGGGCGTCGCGCCGCCGGGGCCGGCGATCCCGGTGATCGAGACCGCGAGATCGACGTCGGCATTCTCCAGCGCGCCGACCGCCATCGCGATCGCGGTTTCCTTGCTGACGGCGCCGAAGGTGGTGAGTGTGGCGTTCTCGACGCCGAGCAGGTCATGCTTGGCGGCGTTGGAATAGGTGACGAAACCGCGGTCGATCACGTCGGACGAGCCGGGGATGTCGGTCAGCGCGCCGGCGACCAGACCGCCGGTGCAGGACTCGGCGGTCGCGATCATCAGCTTCCGCGAACGGCAGAGGTCGAGCAACGAGCGGGCGAGGGCGCGGGCGTCGTTGCTACTCATCGTCAGCCGGCCAGTCCGTCGGCGCCCCAGGGCAGCCGGATGGTGGCGGATGCGGTCGCCGCGATGCCTTCCTCACGGCCGGTGAAGCCGAGCTTCTCGCTGGTGGTGGCCTTCACCGCGACGCGCGACACCGGCACGCCGGTGATCTCGGCGATGCGCTGGCGCATCGCGTCGCGCAGCGGGCCGATCTTCGGCCGCTCGCAGATCATCGTCACTTCGAGATTGGCGACGCGGCCGCCACGCGCGGTGACGCGGTCGATCGCGTATTTGAGGAACTTGTCGGAGGCTGCGCCCTTCCACTGCGGATCCGTCGGCGGGAAGTGCGAGCCGATGTCGCCATCCGCCAGCGCGCCGAGGATCGCGTCGACCAGCGCATGCAGGCCGACGTCACCGTCCGAATGCGCCAGGAAGCCGCGGGTGTGCGGCACCTTCAGGCCGCACAGCCAGACGTGGTCGCCTTCGCCGAACGCATGAACGTCGTAGCCGGTGCCGGTGCGGATATCGCCGAGTGCGGCCATCAGCCGGCTTTCCTCGCGCGCGAAATCTTCCGGAGTGGTCATCTTCATGTTGTTAGCATCGCCCTCGAAGGTCGACACCGTCAATCCCGCCCATTCGGCGATTGCGGCGTCGTCGGTGAATTCGTCCCGGCCGTCCTGGGCAGCGCGGCGGTGGGCGTCGAGGATCACGTCGAAGCGGAACGCCTGCGGGGTCTGGGCGATCCGCAAGGTAGCGCGGTCCGGCGTCGCATCGACCGCGCCGTTGGCGTCGACCTGCTTGATGGTGTCAGTCACCGGGACCACCGGCAGCGCCGCGCCAGTCGCGCCAGCCGCGGTGATGGCGCGGGAGATCAGTTCCGGGGTGACGAAGCAGCGCGCGGCGTCATGGATCAGCACGATATCCGGCTTCAGTTCGGCCAAAGCCTCCAGGCCGGCGCGCACCGAGGCCTGCCGGGTCGCTCCGCCGCCAACCGCGGGGCGGAAATTCAGGCCGGCCACCGCCGCGTTGAACATCTCGGTGTCGTCGGGATTGGTCACCGGCTGCACCGCCATCACGCCCGGATGGGTGCAGAACGGCTCCATCGCCCGGGCGATCACCGGCCGTCCGGCGAGGGTGCGGTATTGCTTGGGACCGCCTGCGCCGGCGCGCAGGCCGCGACCGGCGGCGACGATAATGGCAGCAGTACGGGGCGAGTTCGGCATCGGATCAATTGATACGGAATTGGGATGGCCTGCGCTGGTCGCGCCGGTGCACAGCCCTTACCATGCCGGAGCAGGAAAGCAGCATGATTCCATCGCCGCAGCCGCCGGCGGCCGGGGACAATTGCTGCAACGCACTTGCATGTCAGATATGATTGGCTAAACTGTAGGCAATGATCTACTATGCTCAAACATTGAGCGAGGCCGAGCCTGCAACTGCGCTGGCTATCAAATGAGCAACGAGTGACGCGCCCGACTGTAACAGGTTCGCCGCCTTTGAGGATTGGCAATATTGCGGTGCCTGATCCGGTGTTGTTGGCGCCGATGACAGGCATTACCGATGCGCCGTTCCGCCGGCAAGTCGCGGAGCTGGGCGCCGGTCTGGTGGTATCGGAGATGACCGCCAGCGAGGATCTGGTCGCCGGCCGCCGGATGTCGGTTCGTCGCTGCGACAAGGTCGGGCAGGGGCCGCACGTGGTCCAGCTTGCCGGCTGCGAGGCGCGCTGGATGGCGGAGGGCGCCCGGATTGCGGAAGCCGGGGGCGCCGACATCATCGACATCAATATGGGCTGCCCGGCGCGGCACGTTACCGGCGGTCTGTCCGGCTCGGCGCTGATGCGTGATCTCGATCACGCGCTGACGCTGATCGAGGCGACGATCGGTGCGGTGCGGGTGCCGGTCACGCTGAAGATGCGGCTCGGCTGGGACGATCGTTCGCGTAACGCGCCCGAGCTGGCGCGGCGTGCGCAGGACGCCGGGGTGCAGCTCGTCACGGTTCATGGCCGCACCCGGCAGCAATTCTACAAGGGCGAAGCCGATTGGAACGCGGTCCGCGCCGTCCGTGACGCGATCTCGATTCCGCTGGTGGTCAACGGCGACATCACCTGCCACGCCAGCGCGGTCGAGGCGCTCAAGCGCTCCGGAGCCGACGCGGTGATGATCGGGCGCGGCGCCCAGGGGCGGCCGTGGTTGCCGGGGCAGATCGGGCGCCAGCTCACCACCGGTCAGGTCGAGGCCGAGCCTCCGCTCGCCGCGCAGCGCGATTACTTGCGCACGCTCTACGACGACATTCTGGCGCTGTACGGCGTCAAAATCGGGCTGCGTCACGCCCGCAAACATCTCGGCTGGTCGCTCGAGGTGGCCGCTGCCAGCGCCGGCGCTCCGCCGTCGGTTCTGAAGAGCTGGCGCACCACGATCCTGACCGAAGAGAATCCGGCCCGCGTGCACAGCGCGCTCGCCGATGCCTACGATGATTTCGCCTGGAGGGCCGCCGCATGAACGCCATCGTCGAACCGCGCCGGGCGCAGCCGACCGACAGCGATGCGATCCTCAACGCGCTGCCGAATCCCGTGCTGCTGGTCGGCCCGGACGGCAAGATCGTCGACGCCAACATGGCGGCGGAATCGTTCTTTGAGATTTCGACGCAATTGCTGCGGCGGCAGTCGCTGACCGATCTGGTGCCGTTCGGCAGCCCGCTACTGGCGTTGATCGATCAGGTTCGCGTCGGGCATTCTCCGGTCAACGAATACAAGGTCGACCTCGGCACGCCGCGGATCGGCGCCGACCGCCAGGTCGATCTTCACGTCGCGCCCCTCAATGAACGGCCCGGCCACATCGTGGTGATGCTGCAGGAGCGCACCATCGCCGACAAGATGGACCGCCAGCTCACGCATCGCAGCGCGGCGCGCTCGGTGATCGCGCTCGCCGCCATGCTGGCGCATGAGATCAAGAACCCGCTGTCCGGTATCCGCGGCGCGGCGCAACTGCTGGAGCAGCAGGCGTCCGCCGAAGACCGCATGCTGACCCGGCTGATCTGCGACGAGGCCGACCGTATCGTCACGCTGGTCGACCGTATGGAAGTGTTTGGCGACGACCGTCCGGTCGCACGCGGCCCGGTGAACATCCACTCGGTGCTCGATCACGTGAAGCGGCTGGCGCAGTCGGGCTTTGCCCGCAACATCAAGTTCATCGAGGACTACGACCCATCGCTGCCGCCGGTGCTCGCCAATCAGGATCAGCTGATCCAGGTGTTCCTCAATCTGGTGAAGAACGCTGCCGAGGCTGTGGTCGATCTCGGCTCCGATGGCGAGATCCAACTCACCACCGCGTTCCGCCCCGGCGTCCGGCTGTCGGTGCCGGGCAAGAAGACGCGGGTGTCGCTGCCGCTGGAATTCTGCGTGCGGGACAACGGTCCCGGCGTTCCCGAAGATCTGCTGCCGAACTTGTTCGATCCGTTCGTCACCACCAAGCCGTCCGGCTCCGGCCTCGGTCTTGCATTGGTAGCGAAGATCGTCGGCGATCACGGCGGCATCATCGAGTGTGAATCGCAGCCGCGCAAAACCACCTTCCGGGTGCTGATGCCGATGTTCAACACCGCTAAGGCCCTTCAATCCCCGAACGGCGAGGACGCGCCGGCGTCGTCCGATGCCTCACAGACTGCAAGATGAGGACTCCCAATGCCCGCAGGTAGTATTCTCGTCGCGGACGACGACACCGCCATCCGCACGGTACTCAACCAAGCGCTATCGCGCGCCGGCTACGAAGTGCGGCTGACCGGCAACGCGGCGACGCTGTGGCGTTGGGTGAGCCAGGGCGAGGGTGATCTGGTGATCACCGACGTGGTGATGCCCGACGAGAACGCGTTCGATCTGCTGCCGCGGATCAAGAAGCTGCGCCCGAATTTGCCGGTCATCGTGATGAGCGCGCAGAACACCTTCATGACGGCGATCCGCGCATCGGAGAAGGGCGCCTACGAATATCTGCCGAAGCCGTTCGACCTGAAGGAGCTGATCGCGATCGTCGGCCGCGCGCTTGCCGAGCCGAAGGAGCGGATCTCCAGCGCGAACGATGAAGGCGAATTCGACTCGATCCCGCTGGTCGGCCGTTCGCCGGCGATGCAGGAAATCTATCGCGTTCTGGCGCGCCTGATGCAGACCGACCTCACGGTGATGATCACCGGCGAGTCCGGGACCGGCAAGGAGCTGGTGTCGCGGGCGCTGCACGACTACGGCAAGCGTCGCAACGGTCCGTTCGTTGCCGTTAACATGGCGGCGATCCCGCGCGACCTGATCGAATCCGAATTGTTCGGCCATGAGCGTGGTGCCTTCACCGGCGCCAACACCCGAGCCTCGGGCCGGTTCGAGCAGGCCGAGGGTGGCACGCTGTTTCTCGACGAAATCGGCGACATGCCGATGGAAGCGCAGACCCGGCTGCTGCGCGTGCTGCAGCAGGGTGAGTACACCACGGTCGGCGGCCGCACCCCGATCAAGACCGACGTCCGGATCGTCGCTGCGTCGAACAAGGACCTCCGCGTCCTGATCCAGCAGGGCCTGTTCCGCGAAGACCTGTTCTTCCGCCTCAACGTGGTGCCGCTGCGGCTGCCGCCGCTGCGCGAGCACATCGAGGACTTGCCGGATCTGGTCCGGCACTTCTTCGCGCTGGCCGAGAAGGATGGCCTGCCAGCCAAGAAGCTCGACGCCGCGGCGCTCGAGCGGATGAAGCAGCATCGTTGGCCGGGCAACGTCCGCGAGCTCGAAAATCTCGCGCGCCGACTGGCGGCGCTGTACCCGCAGGAGGTGATCACCGCCTCGGTGATCGACGGCGAATTGGCGCCGCCGCCGGTGGTCGCGGGCGGCAACGCTCCGCACACCGTCGACAACCTCGGCGGCGCGGTAGAGATGTATCTGTCGTCGCATTTCTCGGGCTTCCCGAATGGTGTGCCGCCGCCCGGCCTCTACCACCGGGTGCTGCGCGAGATCGAAGTGCCGCTGCTCACCGCTGCGCTGGCGGCGACTCGCGGCAACCAGATTCGGGCCGCCGACTTGCTGGGGCTCAACCGCAACACCCTGCGGAAGAAGATCCGAGACCTCGACATTCAGGTCTACCGCACCGGCGGCTGAGACGCCGGGGCAAGCTTTTCGGCTGTGGACCGCGTACTCGCCCGAGGTGGCTCGGGCGAGGCGCCGCGATATTGTCGCAATTGAGCAACATTGTTGTAGGAATGCATCACACGGTCTGCTCAAAGCGGCGGCCGAACGCATTCAATGATTATTGCCGGAATGACCAGCGCAGAGACGTCGGCCCAACCCGTTGACGACCCCTCGATTGCCGAGCCGCGGCTGCGCACCTGGCGCAAGCTGCTGGCCCCGATGGCAGTCGGCATTGCGCTGTTCTCGGCGTTCCTGACCTTCATCGTCCTGACCGGCCTGACGCCGATCGCGCCGACCCGGGAAGTCGTGGTCAGCTTCCTGCTGATCAACGCCGTCACCATCCTGCTGCTGCTCGGTATCATTGCCCGCGAGGTCTGGAAGGTGGTCCAGGCCCGCCGGCGGGGGCGGGCGGCGTCGCGGCTGCACATCCAGATCGTCAGCCTGTTTTCGGTGATCGCGGTGCTGCCGGCGGTGCTGGTGTCGATCGTCGCCAACGTCACGCTCGACCGCGGCCTCGACCGGCTGTTCTCCGGCCCGACCCGGGCGGTGATCCAGAACTCGCTGATCGTCGCCAACGCCTATCTGCACGAGCACGGCCAGCTGATCCGCGGCGACATCCTCGGCATGGCGAACGACATCTCGCACGCCCGGGCGCTGTTCGACCTCGACCGCAAATCCTTCCGCGAATTCCTGACCAACGACGCCGCCACCCGCAACCTGCCGGGCGCGATGCTGATCGACAAGGACCGCAACATTCTGGAGGCGGCGCAGAACGGCATCCGCCGCGACTTCGACGTGCCGGCGCCGGAGTTTCTGAAGAACGTCGACGACACCGAACCGCAGATCGCGGTGTTCATCGAGGCCAATTACGTCGCCGCGGTGATCCGGCTGAAGGGCTTCGAAGACACCTTCCTGTACGTCGCGCGCTTCCTCGATCCGCACGTCGTGGCGCAGTTACGCCAGACCCAGGCCAGCGTCGCCGAATATTCCGAACTCGAAGCGCGCCGGCTTGGCGTCCAGGTCGCGTTCGCGCTGATGTTCACGGTGATCGCGCTCACCGTGCTGATGTCGGCGGTTCTGATCGGCCTGAACTTCGCCAATTGGCTGGTGGCGCCGATCCGCCGCCTGATGGGCGCAGCGCATCTGGTCTCGACCGGCGACCTGCACGTCCAGGTGCCGGTGTCGAAATCCGAGGGCGACCTGTCGCAGCTCGGCATGACCTTCAACAAGATGACCCAGGAGCTGCGCACCCAGCGCGACGAGCTGGTCAGCGCCAGCGAGTTGATCGATAGCCGGCGCCGCTTCATCGAGGCGGTGCTGTCGTCAGCGAGCGCCGGCATCATCGGCGTCGACGGCTCGCTGTCGATCGGCATCCTCAACCGCTCCGCCGAGAAGCTGATCGGCCACGCCGAGGCCGAAGCGCTTGGCCATCCACTGTCCGAGATCATCCCCGAGCTCGACGAGATCATGGCCAATGCGCGCGAGGGATCGCAGCGCCTGGTGCAGGGCCAGATCACCATCATCCGCGACGGCCGCGAGCGCATCCTCAACGTCCGCGTCACCGCCGAACAGACCGGCCATACCAGCGACAGCTACATCATCACGCTCGATGACATCACCGAGCTGGTGTCGGCGCAGCGCACCTCCGCGTGGGGCGACGTCGCGCGCCGCATCGCGCATGAGATCAAGAATCCGCTGACGCCGATTCAGCTCTCAGCGGAGCGGATCAAGCGCAAGTTCGGCAAGGTGATCGTCGAGGACAAGAGCATCTTCGAGCAGTGCACCGACACCATCGTCCGTCAGGTCGATGACATCCGGCGCATGGTCGACGAATTCTCGCGGTTTGCCCGGATGCCGAAGCCGGTGATCGAAGGCGAGGATGTCGGCGACACCGTGCGGCAGGTGGTGTTCCTGATGCGCGTCGGGCATCCCGACGTCGACATCGAAACCGAGATCAAGGACGAGCCGCTGCACGCGCGGTTCGACCGCCGCCTGATCTCGCAGGCGCTGACCAACATCATCAAGAATGCCACCGAGGCGATCGAGGCTGTGCCCGAGGAAGAACTCGGCAAGGGCAAGATCGAAGTGGTGGCGGCACGCGACGGCGACTTCGTCGTGATCGACGTGATCGACAACGGCATCGGTCTGCCCAAAGAAAGCCGTTCGCGGCTGCTCGAACCCTACGTCACCACCCGTGAGAAGGGCACCGGCCTCGGTCTTGCGATCGTCGGACGTGTGCTGGTCGACCACGGCGGCGGCATTGAACTCAACGACGCATCCCACGTTCGTCCAGGCCAGCGCGGTGCATGGATGCGCCTTCGATTCGCGATGTCCGGTCAGCCGGCATCACCTCCCGGATCGGGTGAACCAAAACAGCAGGCCGAGAACGAACCAAGGATAGCGGCTGCCAGCGGCAGCTAAAGCGACAGGCGCGACCATGGCGAATGATATTCTGATCGTCGACGATGAAGCGGACATCCGCGATCTCGTTGCCGGTATTCTCGAGGACGAAGGCTTCTCCACGCGCACTGCGCGCGACAGCGATTCGGCGCTGGCCGAGATCGCCAATCGGCGGCCGAACCTGATCTTCCTCGACATCTGGCTGCAGGGCAGCAAGCTCGACGGTCTGCAATTGCTGGAGCAGATCAAGAAGGATCACACCGACGTCCCGGTGGTGATGATCTCCGGCCATGGCAACATCGAAACCGCGGTCGCGGCGATCAAGCGCGGCGCTTACGACTTTATCGAAAAGCCGTTCAAATCCGACCGGCTGATCCTGGTGGCGACGCGTGCGCTCGAAACTTCGCGGCTGAAGCGCGAGGTGCGTGAATTGAAGCAGCTCGCGCCGTCGGCATCGACGCTGGTCGGCCGCTCCGCCTGCATCAATCAGCTGCGCCAGACCATCGAGCGCGCCGCCAAGGCCAACAGCCGGATTCTGATCGTCGGCCCGTCCGGCGCCGGCAAGGAGCTGGCGGCGCGGACGCTGCACAATTCGTCGTCGCGCGCCGAGGGGCCGTTCGTGGTGATCAATGCCGCGGCGATCACTCCGGAGAAAATGGAAATCGAGCTGTTCGGCGTCGAAGCCAACGGCGAGCATTCGCGCAAGGCCGGCGCGCTCGAAGAGGCGCACGGCGGCACGCTGTTCATCGACGAAATCGCCGACATGCCGCGCGAGACCCAGAACAAGATTCTGCGTGTCTTGGTGGAGCAGACCTTCCAGCGCTGCGGCGGCACCACCAAGGTCAATGTCGACGTCCGCATCATCTCGTCGACGGCGCGCAACCTCGAAGAGGAAATCGCTGCCGGCCGTTTCCGCGAAGATCTGTATCATCGGCTTTCTGTGGTGCCGATCCGCGTCCCGCCGCTATCTGAGCGCCGCGACGACATTCCGGAACTGATCGAGTACTTCATGGAGCAGATCTCGGCGGCGACCGGCCTGCCGCGCCGGCAGATCGGCCAGGACGCGATGGCGGTGCTGCAATCGCATGTCTGGCCCGGCAACGTCCGCCAGCTCCGCAACAACGTCGAGCGGCTGATGATTCTGGCCGGCGGCGGACCGGATGCGGTGATCACCGCCGACATGCTGCCGCAGGATGTCGGCTCGATGGTGCCGACGATGCCGACCGGCAATAATGGCGAGCACATCATGGGCCTGCCGCTGCGCGAGGCTCGCGAGGCGTTCGAGCGCGACTATCTGATCGCGCAGATCAGCCGGTTCTCCGGCAACATCTCGCGCACCGCCGAGTTCGTCGGCATGGAGCGCTCGGCGTTGCACCGCAAGCTCAAGGCGCTCGGCGTCGGCTAAGCCGTCCTTCCATTCATATCTCAGACCTGGATTCAATCGATGTCGCGCATCGCCTATGTCAACGGCCGTTATCTCGACATGCGCGATGCGAGCGTGAACATCGAAGATCGCGGCTATCAGTTCGCTGACGGCGTCTATGAAGTCTGCGAAGTCCGCGGCGGCAAGCTGGTCGACATGCCACGGCACTTGGCGCGACTGCAACGCTCGCTCGGCGAATTGCGGATCAAGGAGCCGATGCCTCTTTCGGCCTTGTCGGTCGTGATGCACGAAGTGGTGCGGCGCAACCGGGTGAACCATGGCATCGTCTATCTGCAGGTCACGCGTGGCGTGGCGCGGCGCGATCACGGTTTTCCAGCCGCGTCGGTGAAGCCCGCCGTGGTGGTGACGGCGCGCAGCCTCGATCCGGCCAAGGGGCAGGCCAATGCCGCCCACGGCATCAAGGTGATCACGCTGCCGGAGAACCGCTGGCCGCGGGTCGATATCAAGTCGACGGCGCTGCTACCCAACGTGCTGGCCAAGCAGGCGGCGCGCGAGGCCGGTGCCTATGAGGCGTGGTACTTCGACCGCGACGGTTATGTCACCGAAGGCTCCTCCAGCAACGCCTGGATCGTCACCAAAGAGGGCCGGGTGGTGACCCGCTCGGCCGAGGCCGGCATTCTCCCCGGCGTCACTCGTGCGGTGCTGATGGATGCGTTCGAAGCGCTGCAAGTTCGGTTCGAGGAGCGGCCGTTCACGCCGGCCGAGGCCGCCAGTGCCGCCGAGGCATTCGTCACCGCGTCCAGCCAGATCGTGATGCCGGTGGTGGCGATCGACGGGCAGCCGATTGGCGACGGCAAGCCGGGCGCATTGGCCAAACGTCTAAGAGAGCAGTTTCACCGATTTGCGGTGTTTTCTTAAGCTTTGCGGCGCGGGGAGCATCCAGTCGGGGTTTTAGTTGCTTGCTTAAAAGCCATGCCTACCCTCTAATCGGATGTCGGCTTCCGGAGGGGGATCTCGGAGGAGTCGGCAACCGGGGTGGAGCTCCGATAGAGAGACGCGCACCGGCAAGAAAAGACAAAACCAATTGCGGGATAAAAAATGGCGGCAGACCGCGCACAAAACCTTCAAGACACTTTCCTCAACCACGTACGCAAGACAAAGACTCCCCTGACGATCTTTCTGGTCAACGGGGTGAAGTTGCAGGGTATTGTCACCTGGTTCGATAATTTTTGCCTTTTGTTGCGGCGCGACGGTCATTCGCAGCTCGTCTACAAACACGCGATCTCGACGATCATGCCGGGGGCGCCGATCCAGCTGTTCGAAAGCGGCGAGGACTCGCCAGCTTGAGGCGGGCCTGATTGGAACCCCGCAGCATTGACGGGGGCGCCGATCGTCCGCGATCGGGGCAGGGCGGAGAGACCGGACGAGTCATCGTTGTCGGTCCGTATTTGCGCGCGCGTCGGGGCGATCCGGACGCCGCGGATACGGCTGTCCGCGACAACGACGCGCGGCTCGATGAAGCCGCGGGTCTTGCGCGCGCCATCGACCTCGACGTCGTCGAGGCGGTGCTCACGCCGATCAGCCAGATTCGTCCCGCGACCTATCTCGGCAAGGGCAAGGTCGAAGAGATCGTCGGGCTGATTGCCGCGCACGAAGCCGACCTCGTGGTGATGGATTGCGCGCTGTCGCCGATCCAGCAGCGCAACCTGGAGAAGGCCTGGAACGCCAAGGTGCTCGATCGCACCGGCCTGATCCTGGAAATCTTCGGGCGCCGCGCCAAGACCCGCGAAGGCACTCTCCAGGTCGAGCTGGCGCATCTCAACTATCAACGCTCACGCCTGGTCCGCTCGTGGACCCACCTCGAGCGCCAGCGCGGCGGCTTCGGCTTCATGGGCGGCCCTGGCGAAACCCAGATCGAGGCCGACCGCCGGCTGATCGGCGAGCGCATCACCAAGCTCGAGTCCGAGCTGAAGAAGGTGCAGGCGACGCGGCGGCTGCATCGCGCCGGCCGGCAGCGCGTGCCGTATCGCGTGGTCGCGCTGGTCGGCTACACCAACGCCGGCAAGTCGACGCTGTTCAACCGTCTGACGCGGGCCGACGTGCAGGCGGCCGACATGCTGTTCGCAACGCTCGACCCGACGCTGCGCGCGATCGAGCTGCCGCACGGCGGCAAGGCGATGCTGTCCGACACCGTCGGCTTCATCTCCAATCTGCCGACCCAGCTCGTCGCTGCATTCCGCGCGACGCTGGAAGAGGTGCTGGAAGCCGATCTGATCCTGCACGTCCGCGACATCAGCCACGAGGATGCCGAAGCGCAGCAGCACGACGTCGACAACGTGCTGCGCCAGCTCGGCGTCGATGCGGCCAGCGGCCGAATTGTCGAAGTCTGGAATAAGATCGACCGCTTCGAGCCCGAGCAGCGCGACGAGTTGAAGAATATCGCGGCACGCCGGCCCGAGGATCATCCGTGCCTTCTGGTGTCGGCGGTGAGCGGCGAGGGCGTCGATGACCTTCTGCTGGCGATCGAGCAGCGCCTGGCCGCCACCCGCACCGTGCTCGATCTGTCGATCGATGCGGCGGACGGTGCCGGCGTGAGTTGGCTCCATCGCAACACCGAGGTGCTGGCGAAGGATCTGATCGACGGCCGATACGCCATGACGGTGCGGGTCGAGGACAACAAGCGCGACGTCGTGGTCGACCGTTTCGGAGCGGTGCCGCGGCCGGATTGAGGGCGCGAATCGGCGCTTTGCGGAAGCGCCGGTCGCGGCAATTTCGGCGCCTTTCGCGAAGGCTTTTCGCGGTCGTCGAAAACGCCCCGTAAGCCTTTGGAAAAACGAACGGAAAAACCTTCGAAAACCGCGCCCGAAAGGGTGGTTCACAACACCCCGATACGCTATACGAATCCGATCAGATTCTGACCGGAATTCACCCTTGTCCGACAAAGACGACGAGAAGCCCGGGGAGCCGCTGGCGCCCTCGGATATTCGCCCCGTATCCATTCTCGACGAGATGAAGCGCAGCTATCTCGATTACGCGATGAGCGTGATCGTGGCGCGAGCGCTGCCGGATGCGCGCGACGGGCTGAAGCCGGTGCATCGCCGTATCCTGTACGGGATGTACGAGAACGGCTTCGAGTGGAACAAGCCG
This sequence comes from Rhodopseudomonas sp. P1, assembly GCF_039642825.1. Classification (NCBI taxonomy): domain Bacteria; kingdom Pseudomonadati; phylum Pseudomonadota; class Alphaproteobacteria; order Hyphomicrobiales; family Nitrobacteraceae; genus Rhodopseudomonas; species Rhodopseudomonas sp. P1. The sequence goes on from NZ_CP088006.1 coordinate 2,867,540, forward strand.
TATCGCAAGTCGGCGCGCACCGTCGGCGACGTCATCGGTAAGTATCACCCGCACGGCGACCAGTCGGTGTACGACGCGCTGGTCCGCATGGCGCAGAACTTCTCGATGCGCGTGCCGCTGATCGACGGTCAGGGCAATTTCGGTTCGGTCGACGGCGATATGCCGGCGGCGATGCGGTACACCGAATCCCGCCTGACCAAGATCGCGCAGACGCTGCTCGACGATATCGACAAGGACACCGTCGACTTCCAGCCGAACTACGACAATTCGGAACGGGAGCCGCAGGTTCTTCCGGCCAAGTTCCCGAACCTGTTGGTGAACGGCGCCGGCGGCATCGCGGTCGGCATGGCCACCAACATCCCGCCGCACAATCTCGGCGAGGTGATCGATGCCTGTATCGCGCTGATCGACGATCCGGCGCTGTCGATCGATGACCTCAACAAGATCGTGCCGGGCCCTGACTTCCCGACCGGCGGCATCATCCTCGGCCGCGCCGGCATCCGCGCCGCCTATCAGACCGGCCGCGGCTCGATCGTGATGCGTGGCAAGGTCGAAATCGAGACCGTCCGCAAGGACCGTGAAGCGATCATCGTCACCGAGATTCCGTATCAGGTGAACAAGGCCACGATGGTCGAGCGCATCGCCGAACTGGTGCGTGAGAAGAAGATCGAAGGCATCGGCGATCTGCGCGACGAATCCGACCGCGACGGCTTCCGCGTGGTGATCGAGCTGCGCCGCGACGCCGTTCCGGAAGTCGTGCTCAATCAGCTCTACAAGTTCACGCCGCTGCAGACCAATTTCGGCGCCAACATGGTGGCGCTGGAAGGCGGCCGGCCGCTGCTGATGAACCTGAAGGATCTGCTGACGGTCTTCGTCGCATTCCGCGAACAGGTCGTCACCCGCCGCACCAAATTCCTGCTCAACAAGGCGCGCGATCGCGCCCACATCTTGGTCGGCCTCGCGATCGCGGTGGCGAATATCGACGAGATCATTCGGGTGATCCGCAATTCGCCCGATCCGAACACGGCGCGCGAGACCCTGATGTCGCGCGACTGGCCGGCGGCGGATGTCGCGGCGATGATCACGCTGATCGACGATCCGCGCCACAAGCTCAACGAGGACGGCACCGCGCGGCTGTCGTTCGAGCAGGCCAAGGCGATCCTCGATCTGCGGCTGCAACGCCTCACCGCACTGGGACGCGACGAGATTTCCGAAGAGCTCGACAAGCTCGCGGTCGAAATCGCCGATTATCTGGAAATCCTGCGCTCGCGGGCGCGGGTGCAGACGATCGTCAAGACCGAGCTCGGCGAGGTCAAGGCCGAGTTCGCAACGCCGCGCCGGACCGAGATTGTCGAGCAGGAAGGCGAGGTCGAAGACGAAGACCTGATCCAGCGCGAGGACATGGTGGTGACCGTGTCGCACGCCGGCTACGTCAAGCGGGTGCCGCTGTCGACCTATCGGGCGCAGCGCCGCGGCGGCAAGGGCCGCTCCGGCATGGCGACGCGCGAGGAGGATTTCGTCTCACGGCTGTTCGTTGCCTCGACGCACACACCGGTGCTGTTCTTCTCGTCGCGCGGGCAGGTCTACAAGGAGAAGGTCTGGCGGTTGCCGCTCGCGCCGCCGAACGGCCGTGGCAAGGCGCTGATCAACATCCTGCCGCTGGAGCAGGGCGAGCGCATCACCACGATCATGCCGCTGCCGGAGGACGAAGCGTCGTGGAGCGAGCTCGACGTGATGTTCGCCACCACCGGCGGCAACGTCCGCCGCAACAAGCTGTCCGACTTCGTCGACGTCCGCCGCTCCGGCATCATCGCGATGAAGCTCGACGAGGGCGAGGCGATCGTCGACGTCCAGATCTGCACCGAGCGCGACGACGTGCTGCTGACCGCCGCCGGCGGCCAGTGCATCCGCTTCCCGGTGCCGGACGTGCGCGTGTTCAGCGGCCGCACCTCGATGGGCGTGCGCGGCATCGCCCTGTCGTCCGGCGACAAGGTGATCTCGCTCAGCATCCTGCGTCACTTCGAGGCGACGCCGGCCGAACGCTCGACCTATCTGAAGCAGTCCGGCGCGATCCGCCGTGCCGCGACCGGTGAGGAGAACGAGCCGATCGAGACGCCGGAAGCTGAAGCCGAGGAGGGCGATACGTCCGCGGCGCTGTCGCAGGAGCGCTATGCCGAGATGTCGGCGTCCGAGCAGTTCGTGCTGACGATCTCGGAGAACGGCTACGGCAAGCGGACCTCGTCGTTCGAGTACCGCACCACCGGGCGCGGCGGCAAAGGCATCGTGGCGATGTCGGTGAACAGCCGCAACGGCAAGCTGATAGCGTCGTTCCCGGTCGAGGACTCCGACCAGATCATGCTGGTGACCGACAACGGCCAGCTGATCCGCTGCCCGGTCGAAGGCATCCGCGTCGCCGGCCGCTCGACGCAGGGCGTGATCGTGTTCGACACCGCGGATGACGAGAAGGTGGTCTCGGTCGAGCGCATCCCGGAGACCGACGACGGCGACAACGGCAACGGCGGCTAGGCCGCCGCTCGAGGAAAGGCGGCGGTTCCGCTCGCCGCCTCTGCGCCACGCTGTGGCGCCGTCAGCCGGTTTCACGATCGCCGGAATCGAAAGACCCCCGAGGGGGCAACTCGGGGGTCTTCGGTACAGAGCGCCCTTGGAGGGAAGCGCTTTGCGGAAACTAGCGGTCGGATAACGCCAAAACCTTAATGTCGTTCCGCGGTCACCAGCCGCGCCTGACCGATCGGCGCGTGGCTGGCATTGGCGTTGCGGAGGCAGGACGGCTCGAAATTCGGCCAGGCCTGCTCCGAGCAGGCGGTGCCGAGGGGACGGATGTCGAGCCGGTCGCCCTTGGCCAGAGCCTGCGGAACGCTGGCTTCGACCTGCGGGGCAAAGCCCGGAAGAATGGTGACTGCCGCGGCAGCAAAGGCGGCGATCGCGATCACGGAAAGAGCCTTGATCATGACGGTGTCCCCTGTCGTCTCGATGGTCCGGCCGTTTCGGCCTGGAGTGCTTTGTCGCTTCCCGATGCGGCTGGTTTACCCAGCGCTGGTTTCAGAATGTCTTCATCGCCCGGCCATTCAGGTTTCATGACCGCGGGGATTTGTTTCTTGGCTTTCGGGCGCATGAAACAAACCTGTAAAAACGTGAGTGTTTTCAGGCGCCTCGCGTTACCATGCAGAAGACGCGCGACGCCGCGATCCGGTTCGATCCGCAGCGCGAAATAAATCCGCGGCCGGACTGCAGTTTTGAAGGAACTGGCGCCGCTTGCTCGATCCCGCGCGCCGCGCTAGACGGGCCGGATGTCACGCATCGCGCTTTATCCGGGCTCTTTTGATCCCGTCACCAACGGCCATCTCGACGTCGTCCGCCACGCCGTGGCGCTGTGCGACAAGCTCGTGGTGGCGATCGGCATTCATCCCGGCAAGAAGCCGCTGTTCACCACCGAGGAGCGCCTCGCGATGGTCGAACGGGTGTTCGGCCCGGTCGCCAAGGCGGCCGGTTGCGCGTTCGGCTGCACCACCTACGACAATCTCACCGTGACCGCGGCCGAGAAGGTGGGGGCGACCATCATGATCCGCGGCCTGCGCGACGGCACCGATCTCGACTACGAGATGCAGATCGCCGGCATGAACGAGACCATGGCGCCGGCAATCCATACCGTTTTCCTGCCGGCTTCGGTCGGCGTGCGCCCGATCACCGCCACACTGGTGCGGCAGATCGCTGCGATGGGCGGCGACGTCTCGGCCTTTGTTCCGGCCGAGGTGGCGTCCGCTCTGACATCCAAGTTTGCCGCCGGCTCGCCGGCCTAACCGACCCGGAGTTTTCATGATCCGTCTGATCGGCCTCTTCGCGGCGCTGCTGTTCGCGCTGCCGGCGCTGGCGCAGCCGCTGCCCGCCAATCTCGACAAGCAGAACGCGCTCGTCATCGACACCACCAAGGGCCGCATCGTGATTGCGCTCCGCGCCGACATCGCGCCCAAGCACGCCGAGCGGCTGAAGCAGCTTGCCCGCGAAGGCTTCTACAACAACGTGCCGTTCCACCGGGTGATGGGCGGCTTCATGGCGCAGACCGGCGACGGTCAGAACTTCAACGGCACCGGCGGTTCGAAGTATCCGAACCTGAAGCAGGAATTCTCCAACGTGCCGTTCACCCGCGGGGTGGTCGGCATGGCCCGGCGCGGCGACAGCGTCGACAGCGCCAACTCGCAGTTCTTCATCATGTTCGCCGACGGCCCGAGCCTGAACGGCCAGTACACCGTCATCGGCAATGTCGTGTCCGGCATGGATGTCGTCGACAAGCTGAAGAAGGCTTCGCCGTCCTCGCCCGGCGGCGCCGTGACCGATCCGGATAAGATGGTGAAGGTCCAGGTCGCCTCCGACGTGAAATAGGCGATCTTAATGCTGCCGCGCCGACTGACGACAGTCGCGGTAGCCTTTATCGCAGGGGCGATCGGTTTCGCCGTTCGCCCCGCGTCTGCGCAGAACGCGCCGATCGACAATCTCAACGCATTGTTTTCCGCGATGAAGCAATGCTGGCGTCCGCCGCGTCTGCCGGCCGGGAATCCCGGCATGCAGATCACCGTGCTGGTGAGCTTCACGCGCAGCGGTGAGATCCTCGGCAAGCCGCGGATCACCTTTGAAAGCCCGGAGGCCGGCCGGGACGACAGCCTGGCCTATCGCGTTGCGGTGATGGAGGCGTTGCAGCGATGCACGCCGCTGCCATTCACGCCCTCGATGGGGGGCGCCGTCGCCGGACGTCCGTTCACGCTGCGGTTCGACGATCGCAGACAGAGTCCCAAACCAACAGAGAAGAGAGCATGGCTGATAACGACAACATCCTGATCCTCGAAACCACCCAGGGCACCGTGAAGATCGAATTGCGCCCGGATCTGGCGCCGAACCACGTCGCCCGGATCAAGGAGCTGGTGCGCGAGGGCTTCTACGACGGCATCGTGTTCCACCGCGTGATCGAAGGCTTCATGGCGCAGACCGGCTGCCCGCAGGGCACCGGCATGGGCGGCTCCGGCAAGAAGCTGAAGGCCGAGTTCAACGCCGAGCCGCACGTCCGCGGCACCGCGTCGATGGCCCGCGCCGCCAATCCGGACTCCGGCGACAGCCAGTTCTTCATCTGCTTCGACGACGCGCGCTTCCTGGACAAGCAGTACACCGTCTGGGGCAAGGTGATCGAAGGCATGGAGAACGTCGACAAGATCAAGCGCGGCGAGCCGGTCAAGGATCCGGACAAGATCGTCAAGGCGAGCATCGCGGCCGACGCTGCCTAAGCGTCGCTCGCGTCAGCCAACTAAGGCTGACATCACTACAATGAAGGTGTCATGCCCGGGCTTGACCCGCCTGCGGGGCCGTAGCCCTCTTCGGCGCGGCGGAGGCCCGGGCATCCATCTTTTTGAAGAGGATGGATTGCCGGGTCGAGCCCGGCAATGACGTACTGGAATCATGCGCACCGATCTGTTCGATTTCGATCTGCCTGCCGAGAACATCGCGCTGCGGCCGGTGAGCCCGCGCGATGCCGCGCGGATGCTGGTGGTGCGCCCGGGCGCGTCGCTCGAAGATCGGATCGTGCGCGATCTGCCGTCGCTGCTGGCGCCCGGCGATCAGCTGGTGGTCAACGATACAAGGGTGATCGCGGCACAGCTGACCGGTCGCCGGATCGGCCGCGGCCTCGAGCCAAAGATCGAAGCGACGCTGATCAAGCGGCTCGACGGCGCGCGCTGGCAGGCGCTGGTCAAACCCGCCAAGAAGCTGGTGCCGGGCGATGTCGTTCGCTTCGGTCACGACGGCCGGGTCTGTCTGCTCGGTCATCTCGACGCCACTGTGGAGGCCAAGGGCGAGGCCGGCGAGGTGACGCTGGCGTTCTCGTTCCATGGCCCGGTGCTCGACCAGGCGATCGCGGAGATCGGCGCCACGCCTCTGCCGCCCTATATCGCGTCCAAGCGCCCGCCCGACGCGCAGGACACTACCGATTATCAAACCATGTTCGCCGCCAATGAGGGCGCGGTCGCGGCGCCGACCGCGGGGCTGCATTTCACCGCCGAGCTCGAAGCTGCGCTCGCCGCGCGGGGCGTCGGCCTGCACCGGATCACGTTGCATGTCGGGGCAGGGACGTTCCTGCCGGTGAAGGCCGAGGACACCAGCGAGCATCGCATGCACGCCGAATGGGGCACGATCAGCTCCGGCACCGCGGAGGCGCTGAACGCAGCGCGTGCGGCGGGAGGCCGGATCGTTGCGGTGGGGACGACGTCGCTGCGCTTGTTGGAAAGTGCGGCGCGCGATGACGGCCACATTGCGCCATTCGCCGATGAGACCTCGATCTTCATCACGCCGGGCTATCGCTTCCGCGCTGTCGACGTGCTGATGACCAATTTCCACCTGCCGCGGTCGACGCTGTTCATGCTGGTGTCGGCATTCTGCGGTCTCGACAGCATGCAGGCGGCCTACGCCCACGCCATTCGAACCGGCTATCGGTTCTACTCTTACGGCGACGCCAGCCTGCTGTTCCGGAACGACATCACCCCATGACCGTGCCCAATCACTTCGAACTGCTCGGAACCGACGGCGCCGCGCGCACCGGCCGGCTCACCACACCGCATGGCGTCGTTCGCACCCCGGCCTTCATGCCGGTCGGCACCGCGGGCGCCATGAAGGGGCTGCACTGGCGCGAAGTCCGCGACGCCGGCGCCGATATCGTGCTCGGCAACACCTATCACCTGATGCTGCGGCCCGGCGCCGAGCGGATCGCGGCGCTCGGCGGCCTGCAGCGCTTCACCACCTGGAACGGTCCGATGCTGACCGACTCCGGCGGCTTTCAAGTGATGTCGCTGGCGCAGCTTCGCAAAGTCAACGAACAGGCGGTGACCTTCCGCTCGCACATCGACGGCGCTGCGATCGAATTGTCGCCGGAACGCGCGATCGAGGTGCAGCGTCTGCTCGGCTCCGACATCGCGATGCAGCTCGACGAATGCGTGCGGCTGCCGGCGGACCACGCCGATATCGAGCGGGCGATGCAGTTGTCGCTGCGCTGGGCGGAGCGCTGCAAGCGCGCCTTCGAAACCGCGCCGGATGGCTACATGCTGTTCGGCATCGTGCAGGGCGGCGACGTGCCGGAGCTGCGTCACGCCTCGGCGCAGGGGCTGATCGACATCGGCTTCCACGGCTATGCGATCGGCGGCCTCGCGGTCGGCGAGCCGCAGGACGTGATGTTGGCGATGATCGAGGAGGCGGCGCCGATCCTGCCCGCGGAGCGGCCGCGCTATCTGATGGGCGTCGGCACGCCGGAGGACATGCTGGAAGCGGTGGCGCGCGGTATCGACATGTTCGATTGCGTGATGCCGACCCGCAATGGCCGCCACGGCCTGGCGTTCACGCAGTACGGCCCGATCAACCTGCGTAACGCCAAGCACGCCGACGATCCGCGGCCGCTCGACGAGGAGAGCGACTGGCCGTCGGCGCGCACTTACTCGCGGGCGTATCTGCACCATCTGGTGCGGTCGAGCGAGACGCTCGGCGCGATGCTGCTGTCGGAGATCAACATCGCCTACTATCAACGGCTGATGCGTGACATCCGCGCCGCGATCGCCGCGGGTCAGTTCGAAGAGTTCAGGCTCCGCACCCGCGCCGGCTGGGAGCGGGGCGACATCGCGGCGCGATGATATACGACGCGAGCGACGGTCGACCGTTCGCCGCGCAACCTGCCGACGCCTGATGGATCGAATGAGTTAGTTGCAGGAAAAGCGTTTCACCGTGTGCTTGGTCACGAAACCATAGCCGCAGGTGTCGCAGGTCCACAGATAGCTCACCACGCTCTCGGTGAGATACGCCGATGCTTCGGCTGCGACCATCGAGTCGGCGCAGACCGGGCAGGTAGGAAGATCGCTGCCGCGTGGTGCGGGACGAGGAACGTTGGTCGACAGGACTTCAGCAATCGCCGGCATCGTGACCTCCTCATCTTCCAAAAGCGTTGGACCTGATTGGTTGAACAGATCTGACTGGTTGAATGGCCTGAGAGTTCGAATGAACCTAAACGTCAGGCACGTGTTCGACTGAAGTGATCACCACCTCAGTTGCACGAACTATACACTAGGAACTCTGACGATGTCGCAACACAAATGCGTTCGTTTTGAGAAATTCGATTCTGCACTGCACGCCTCGCGCGAGCTTTGCCGCCGACATCTCGATTGCGAACAGGATCGTTAGCGATTCAATTACTATTGCGGCCGGCAAGGGGGCGTGATCAACCGGTGATGAAGCCTGTCACAGCTGAGTCTTGTGCGCCGCGATGCGCGGCGTTCGTTCAACTGTCGTGAAGCGGGCTCGCCGGTCATTCGACGAGTCACATCAACGCCTTAAGTCTGCTCAACCTGCCGAGAAAACCGCCATGTCGCAGCCGCCCCGCCGACCCCGCACGCTGAACGATGCCCGCACTGAGGCGGAGGCCGCCTTCAAGAAGGTTACGGCCAAGCCGGTGGAAGCGCCGCCGAAGCGGCAGGCAGTGCCGGGCGTGAAGGAGATGGTTTCGCTGCGGATCGATCAGGCCGTGCTGGAACACTTCCAGGAGGGCGGCCCGGGCTGGCAGGATCGCATCAACGCCGCGCTGCGCAAGGCCGCCGGCCTCAACGACTAGCGTGCATTCCGGATCGAGGCTGCGGCGGGCGGTCGCGGTCCGCCGCGCAGATTGAGCAGGTTGCCGGTCAGGATCAGTGCGGCGCCGATCACCGTGTAGGCGTCGAGCCGCTCGCCATACAGCAGCCAGCCCGCGGTTGCCGACAGCGGCACCCGCAGGAAGTCCATCGGCACCACGATGGTGGCGTCTGCGTAGGTCAGCGCCCGCGCCATGCAGTAGTGCGAGAACGTGCCGCAGAACGCGATGGTCACAATCCAGGCCCAGACATAGGCCGACGGCCATTGCCACAGCCACAGCGCCGGCACCAGGCCGGCAGCGCTCTGGATGGTCAGCATCCAGAAAATGATCGCGAGCGTGCTCTCGGTGCGGGTCAGCGATTTCATCAGCGTGACCGAAATGCCGAAGCCGACGGCGGCGCCGAGTGCGATCAATTGTCCCGGGTCGATCGAAGAGGTGGCGGGACGGACGATCACCACGACGCCGATCAGCCCGAGCACCACGGCGGTGATCTTCCAGACGTTCATGTGTTCGCCGAGGAAGGTCGCGGCCAGGATCGCGATCCAGATCGGCATGGTGAACTCGATCGACACCACCTGGCCGATCGAGATCAGCGTCAGCGCGTAGAACCAGCCGATCTGCGCGGCGTAGTGCACCAGGTTGCGGCTCAGATGCGCGAGCGGCCGTGCCGTCGCCATCGCGGTCAGCCCGCCGGCCTTGTGGATCAGCGGGTACAGCATCGCGAAGCCGATCAGCGAGCGCAGTTCCATTACCTGAAACACGCTCAATTCGCGCAGCGTCTCGCGGCCGGCGACGGCGACGATCACCATCAGCGCCAGCCAGCCGGCCATCCACAGCGCGGCCTTCAACATCGAGGGAGAGCGGGTCATCGCGGCGGTTTGGCTCGTTGATGGCGTCGGCGTTTCCTGAGGTCGCTCTATCTTCGACAACGGCAGGCTTGGCAACCGCCGCGCCGCAGAGGCCCGTCTGCGGCCGCTGCGGTTGATTTCCGCCGCCGCTTGTGCGCGCAATTGCCGTCAAAGCGGCGGACAAGCCGGTGACCTAAGGGAGGATCGACGATGCGGGTGCTGCAACCGGATGGATGGGCCAAGCCGCGAGGTTTTTCGCACGGCGTCGCCTTCAACGGTCCCGGCCAGTGGCTGGTGCTGGCGGGGCAGACCGGCACCAATGATCAGGGCGAGTACGAATCGGACGATCTCGCCGCGCAAGTCGGCGCGGCGCTGCGGCGCGTGACGCGGCTGCTGGCGGAGGCCGGAGCGGGCCCTGAGCACATCGTACGGCTGACCTGGTATCTCACCAGCCGCGCCGAATACGAGGCCGCTGGAGCCGGAATCGGTGCGGCCTGGAAGGAGACGCTGGGCCGGCACTTTCCGCCGTCGACGCTGCTCTATATCGGCGGGCTGGTCGATCCCCGGGCCAAGGTCGAACTCGAGGTGACGGCGTTCGTGCCGGCGCGGTGACGCAGCCTGGGCGACTTAGCCTTGCGGATGCTTGCCAGCGCGGCCGGTTTCGGCCAATGAGCCGCGAGCTTTTCCAAGGAGTTTCGTTCGATGACCCAGCGCTCGACCTCGGCCGATTTCGTCACCGCCTTCGCCACCGGCTGGCCGGAGGCTCAGCCGGAGGTGATGATCCTGTCGCTGACCACCCAGAAGGGCGTGCAGGACTTCGCCCTGACCAAGGAGCAGGCGCTGCTGGTCGCCAAGACCATCAAGCGCACCGCGACCGCGCTGGCCGCGCCGAAGGCGAGGGCCTGACCGCGCGCCGCGGCAGGGCATTCAAAGGCTCGCCGCGGCAGCGTGCTCCCAAACGAAAACCGGGCCCCTTTCGGAGCCCGGTTTGGCAACACAGCTCAGAAGAGCAGTATTGATTAGCCGACGTTGACCGACGACTCGATCGCCGCGGCCTTGCCGTTCCAGTACTTCGAGAACCAGGTGGTGTGCGACAGCACAGCGAAGTGCACCAGGATCGCGATCACGGTGACGCTGCCGAGCAGGAGCGGGAGACCGACGGTCGGCTTCACCACAGTCCAGATACGAGCTTGATTCATATTCTATACTCCTTTGGGCAGCTAATTAGTGCAGCCAGGGCGAGTAAACGTAGGCGAGGAAGTGCGCGACGATCGCGATCGCACCGAAAATGCGGGTGCCATCGATCACGTGCTTGTGGAGCTCTTCGGACTCCTCGACCGTCAGGCCGGTCAGCGTCTTGTCAGCCATTTTGAGACCTCATAATGGGGTTTCTGCGCATCGCCGAGCCGCATTGCGGCCCTCGATGGCGCGCATATTGACCCGCTCCCCCCGACCGAACATTGAGCCGGCTCAAATTTTCGTGAGCGCCGCGTGATCCGTTGGTCGTAAGGCGGTATTATAATGACATTTCACGCGCATTCTCAGTTGCGGCTTCTGCTTGTCCAGACGGTTTCGATTCTCGCACGCCATGGCCATTGCGGAATAAACCTTCTGATCTGCCAGGTGCTGGTTCGGCTCAGGACTTTCCGCCGACTCTTATTAGAGAGTGGCAGAGGGGGCTGTGGTGGCGGACCGCCTGACCTTCCCCTGAGTCCTTCCTCCAGTTGGAGTCCGGCCCTGACGAGGACGGACTGATTAAGCGAGCAGGTTTACGGAAGAGCAGATCATCGCGGTGCTGAAGGAGCACGAGGCCGGCGCCAAGACGGCCGATCTGGCGCGCAGGTTCGGCATTTCCGAAGCAACGCTTACATCGGTGTTGATGACCACCGAAAGGTCAGAATCGAACTACCCTGAAATTATTGGACGCGATTTTGAGACATCCCGCAGGTCGTCACTGTGAAAAAGTGGAGTGCCGATTCATAAGTGGATGAGGTGCTAGATTGATTGCGCGGGGGGCTGTCGTCCCTTAGCTCCCGCGTTCGCCAAGCCCCGTTCAATTTGAGCCGTGAGCACGAAGAGGAAGTTGCCGAGGGCCTCTGCAAATTCCACCGATTGCTTGGCTTCTGTAGGAGAAACGTGGGGTTTGTCGGCGTCTGCATGTCGAGGGCGATTAGATCCCAATCGGACCGCGTGCGCCCAATCGGCCATACCCTTGGTCAGTAAGTTCTGCTCAAGGGCTTTATCGATGCGAGAGTAAAGCGAGCCTTCACTGAGGCCGCGGGCTTTAAGCATTGCGTCCACAGCGCTCCCAGCCATGACGGCTGCAGCGTCTGGAGCATGTAGCGTTTCGAAGGCTTGCTGTAAGTATTTGCGTGCCGCCTCAGGCAGGTCTTTATGAGCCGATTTTGACTGTGGAAACATCCCGGTCCAATCCACAGAGGTGCCATGAACCTTACCACTGACCGTTAATACAGATCCGCAAGATGAGCAGACAAAGCAGCCCCAGTTTTGGGGTATCCCGCCGTCTTTCCGCGGAATCGGTCCCTGACTAGCCCAAGCAACAGAAAAGTGCGGATTCGCTATTGAACAGTGTGGGCAGCGGTCGAGGTTGTTTAGCTGCTCACCGAACCGCGGTCCCGAAGAAGTACTGAAAACCTTTGTTTCCAAGTGGCCCTCCATGTGGCCCAAATCGAATTTCGAAGTACGCTATAGGGGGCAAAACATCATAACCCATTGAAATATCATGGTGAGCGCGGAGGGACTCGAACCCTCGACCCCATGATTAAAAGTCACGTGCTCTACCGGCTGAGCTACGCGCTCACGTGAGGCGCTGTGTAGGGGGCGGGGCCGGCGGGGTCAATACCCGCGGTGACGGCGCCAGCCTCAGCAAAAGCCGAATTGGCTCAAGCCCACAGATATTTATCCAGTCTTCCTCGTGCAACCAATCAGCTGGCGCGCACGGCCGCGACGCGCGGTTACGCGTCGCGGTGAAGCTCGGAGGCGACCTTCTGCGGCGCCGGGATCGGGGTCGGCAGCGCGACGGGGCGCAGGCCGATCAATTCGGCGGTCCGCACCGCGGTCGCGGTCCACCAGCCGAACTGGTTGATTCGCGAGTTCTCCAGAATCGCGATCGCCACCGCCGCCAGGAACGGCAGGCTCTGCAGCACCAAGACGCCGGCGAAGATGTAGATCTCGGTGATCTGGATGTTGCTGTTGGAGACCACCAGGATCGCGGCGCCGATCAGCAGCAGCACGCCGATCACGGCTTCCCAGAACGCCTGGAATTCCACCGACATCATCGTCAGGCCGCCCTTGGAGGTGCGGGCGAAGGCGAGGTGCTCGGTGATCAGGCCCTGGGCGACGGCGCGGGACACGGTCCATTGCACCGACATTGCCGCGATCATCGCCCCCAGCATCTGCGGCACGCCGATCTTCACCCGCAGCCGGTACAGCACCAGGAAGTGCGCCAGCGTGACGATGAAGGAGGCGATGATCGGCAGGGTGAGGATCTTGTCGGGAATCGCGATGTCGGCGAACGCCACGATCGGCACCCAGATCAGGTTGAGGATCGCCACCACCACGCCGAGGCTTTCGGCGCCGAGCCAGTTCAGCCAGCCGAGGCCGAATTCGCGGCGCTGGTCGCGGGAAAGGCGGCTGTTGCCGGGGAGGAACCGGCGCCAGTGCTTCTTGATGATCTGGAAGCCGCCATAGGCCCAGCGGTGCCGCTGCTTCTTGAACGCCTCATAGGTGTCCGGCAGCAGGCCGTAGCCGTAGCGGGTGTTGGTGTAGTGGGTGAGCCAGCCGTGCTCCATGATCTCAAGGCCGAGATCGGAGTCCTCGCAGATGGTGTCGCTCGACCAGCCGCCAGCCATGTCCATCGCGGCACGGCGGATCAGGCACATCGTGCCGTGCACGATAATGCCGTTGTACTCGTTGCGCTGGACCATGCCGATGTCGAAGAACCCGGCATATTCGCCGTTCATGATGTAGTGCATCAGCGAGCGGTCGCCGTCGCGATGCTCCTGCGGCGCCTGCACCAGGCCGACCCGCGGATCGTCGAACGCGGGAACGAGGTCCTTCAGCCAGTCCGGCGTCACCACATAGTCGGCGTCGATGATACCGATGATCTCGGCGTCGACCGCGGTGCGCTCCATCGCGATCCGCAGCGCGCCGGCCTTGAAGCCTTTGACCTTCTCGGCGTTGATGAACTTGAAGCGTTCGCCGAGCTCGCGGCAGTGATCCTGGATCGGCTGGGTAAAGGCCGGGTCGGGCGTGTTGTTGATGATCACCACGACTTCGAAGTTCGGGTAATCGAGCCGCGCCAGCGCATCCAGCGTCTGCTTCAGCATCTCCGGCGGTTCGAAATATGCCGGGACGTGGATCGAGACCTTGGGGAAGGTCACCGGTTCGCCCTTGGCGAGCGCGGCGGCGCGCTTGGCTTCCTGCGCGTCGGTGAGGGCGCGGGTGATCAGGCGGCGCGGCTTGCGGCCGAAGGCGACCGCCGAGATTTCCTCGATCCGGGCGAGGGCGATCGCCACCAGCGGCACCAGCAGGATCATACCGAGCGTCAGCGCGAAGGCCGAGCCGAACAAAAAGTAATGTCCGTTCCAATAGGCGAACACCGTCGCGGCCCAGGCGCCCGCGCCGTGGGCGGCCGCCGATAGCAGCAGCGTCTGCATCGCCGTCGGCGCGGCGAGCTGCAGGATCGGCAGCGACAGCAGGATGCCGACCAGCAGCGCGATGCCGGCGAGCTTCCAGTAGTTCGGATCGACCACCGGGCCGGTCCAGGCGAACTTCGGCTGGCGCGAGGCGTCGAGGAAGCCCCAATACGGACCGACGCCGCCTTCGAAGAACTTCCAGGGCTGATCGATCGCTTCAACGATGTTGTATTCCATGCCGATCGAGTCGGCGCGGCTGACGAAATTGCGCAGCGTCACCGCTTGCTCGAACTGACCGGGCACCGCGGCCTTGCGGTTATAGCCAGCGCTCGGCCAGCCGAATTCTGCGATCACGATGCGCTTGCCGGGGAAGGCCTCGCGCAGCTTCTGATAGATGATCATCGCCTGATCGACCGCCTGCTTGGCGGAGAAGCCTTCCCAGTACGGCAGGACGTGCGCGGCGATGAAGTCGACCGACGAGGCGAGCTCGGGATGCTCGAGCCAGATGTTCCAGATTTCGCCAGAGGTGACCGGCGCTTTGACCTGAGACTTCACGCGCTGGATCAGCCGGGTGAGGCGGCGGACATTGTTTTCGGCCGTGGCCCAGCGCACCGCTTCGTCGCGCTTGTCGGCCGGCTGGGCTTCGGCGTCGCGGACCCGCTGGTTCTCTTCGGCGACGAGACGGTAGCGCTCTTCCTCGCTCAGCCCGAGATTTTCCAGCGGGATCTGATCGCCGCGATACACCGTTTCGTTGCCGACGACGATGCCGCTGACATTGGCGTTGTGCTTGGCGAGGTCGATTGCGGCCTGGATCTCGCGCTCGTTGCGGGTGACGTCCTTGTCGATCCAGGCGCCGACATTGACCTTCAGGCCGAACTCGTTGGCGATCGGCGGCACCATCTCGGGACCGCCGGTCGACGAATACAGACGGATGGCGCGGGTCTGCGCCGACAGCTTTTTCAGGTCCGAGCGGATCCGTTCAGCGGTCGGGAAGTTGTCGACGTCCGGATGGCCGGAGCCATCGAACGGCGCGTAGGACACGCTCGGTAGCATGCCGGTGAAGTCGGCGGCTTGTTGTTTCTCCCGAAGGAGGCCCCAGAGCCCGGCGTGAGCGGCGGTGACGAAAAGCAGAACGGCGACGACAGCGCGCATCGCGACTAAACCATAAGGGGCCAGTTTGGCAGGTGGACTAACCCGTCCCCGAGGTCTGTCCACATCGTGGGCGCATCACTGTACGGATGCGCCCCGTGTCCAAGCAACTCGGCCGACCCCATGGCGAATTGAGGGCGTCCGGCGACCAAACCCGAGAAAATCCCGAACGTTCCAGCGCGCCGCGGAGTTATTTCGCAGGTGCGGGAGCCGGAGCTGTCGGTTGCTGCGGGGCAGGCGCTTGCGCCGGCTTGGCGGCCGGACCGGGAGGCGTTGCGGCCGCTGCGGCAGGCTGCTGCTGGGCGGTCGGATTGATCCAGCATGCGTGCACGCGTCCGCTGAGGCTGTCGGGGGCTTTCGGGTCGATAGGACCAGATCGCACGACACACCTGAATGCCGCCTGAATGTGACCCGTCGGGCAGCCGAAGCGATCGTACATATCAAGGTGACGGAATGCGGTGTCGAGGTCGTCGCGCCACATCAGCACCACGACGCGGCGGCCGAGCCAGACGCATTCGGGATTGCCGGCGGGGCCGTTGATCGCCTGCGCAGCCTCGGCGAATTCGTCGGTCTTCTTCTGGCTTTCCTTGAGCGCGTCGGCAGTCGACTGAGCCGGCTGATTGTTGGCGGCCGCCGGCGGCTTCTGCGTCTGATCCTGGGCGCGCAGATCGCCGCTCTGGGCGATCGCGCCGCCGACGCCGACCGACAGAGCAAGACCGCTCACGGCCAGGCAACGCAGCATCGCGTTCTGGAACTCAAGGAATACTCGTCGCATCGTGTCCCCGATCTCGTTGCCGGGCCATCGCGGCGCCGGTCCATCCACCTGATGCCGCTTGAATTCGTCGCCGATAGGGCGTGGCCCTCGGCAGAATCCCATGACGGACATTTTTGATTTTGTCCAGCAATGGCAGTTCGTCCTTCGGTGCATGGCGACGAATTGATGGCGGAAGAACGTCTGGTGTCGTGGCGGCTGAACGGCGCAGTGCACAAGGCGGCCTTGGCAGATCGGTCGCGAGCGGCTAATCGACGGGACCCTTTTGCAACGGACGGAATCGAAATCCTTGCGCACGCCGCTGTTGTTGATCCCGATCTCGTTGGCCATGATCTTCGGTGTGTGGTGGTGGATCGCCACGCCGATCACGCTCGAACGAGCGCCGATCGAAGCCAACTCCAAACTGGAATGCGTCTCGTACGCGCCGTTCCGCGGCGCGCAGACGCCGCTCGATCCGACCACGCATATCGACGCCGAGCAGATCGCTCAGGATATGGCGCAGCTCGCCAAGATCTCGAAGTGCGTTCGTACCTATTCGATCGATAACGGCCTGGACCAGCTTCCGCCGCTCGCCGCCAAGGTCGGGCTGAAGGTGCTGCAGGGCATCTGGCTGTCGAACGACCGCTCGAAGAACCTTGCGCAGATCGCAACCGCGGTCGGACTCACCAAAGCCTATCCGGACGTGATCACAGGTCTGGTGGTCGGCAACGAAGTCTTGCTTCGCGGCGAGATGACGACGGCGGACCTGGCTGCGACCATTCGGTTGGTGAAGGCGCAGGCCAAGGTGCCGGTGACCTATGCGGACGTCTGGGAATACTGGCTGCGTAACCGCGAGATCTACGACGCGGTCGATTTCGTCACGATCCATATCCTGCCGTACTGGGAGGACATGCCGGTCCGCGCCCGCTATGCCGCGAACCACGTCGACGCGATCCGCAAGCAGGTCGCGGTCGCCTTCCCGGGCAAGGAAATCCTGATCGGCGAAACCGGATGGCCGAGCGCCGGCCGGATGCGCGAAGGCGCGTTGCCGTCGCGTGCCAATCAGGCGCGGGTGGTCTCGGAGATTCTTGCTCTCGCCAAGGCGGAGAACTTCCGCGTCAATCTGATCGAAGCCTACGACCAGCCTTGGAAGCGCGACCTCGAAGGCACCGTCGGCGGTTATTGGGGCCTGATCGACGCCGACAACCGTGCCGAGAAGTATCCGGCCGGCGTGCCGATCAGCAACTTCCCGTATTGGAAGCTCGACGCTGCCGCCGGCATGACGCTGAGCGTTCTGGTGTTCCTGACCGCAATCCTGACGCTGCGTCGGCGCCCGTGGGCACCGCGGCTGATCTCCTGGCTGGCGGTCGGCACGTCTGCGACGGTCGCCGGCGTTCTGCTCGGTATCGCGGTCGACAAGCTGCTGGTCGAAAGCTACGGCGTCGGACGCTGGGCGCAGTGGAGCCTGCTGCTCGCCAGCGGCATTTTGACGCCGATCCTTGGCGCGCATGCGTTGATGTCCGGCCGGCCGCTCCCGACCTTCCTGGATCTGTTCGGGCCGCGCGAAGACCGGTCGCACTCGTTTGCGACCTGGGCGCTTGGTCTGGCTGTGGCGGTCACCGTGTTGATCGGCGCACAGACCGCGCTCGGCTTCACCTTCGATCCGCGCTACCGCGACTTCCCGTTCGCGTCGCTGACGATGGCGGTGGTGCCGCTGTTCCTGCTGATGCTGCTGAACCGGCCGCAGCAGGGGCTCCGGCCGATCGCCGAAGCCTCGTTCGCCGGCCTGTTCGCCGTCTGCGCGCTGTACACGGTGTTCAACGAAGGGCCGAAGAACTGGCAGTCGCTGTGGACCTGCGCAGTTTACGCGATGCTCGCGCTCACGCTGTGGCGGGCGCGGGTCGCGCAAACCCCAAAATAAGCAGCCCGATCGCGATCCCCGACAGGCCGATATTGTAGAGCACGATGCCGAGGCCGGCGCAGATCACGCCGCCGGTGAGCAGCACGATCGACGGCCGGATGAAGTGCAGCGCCGCGATCACCAACGCCGCGATGCCGAACACCGAATTCTGAAACAGATACGTCATCAGCAATCGGGCTTTGCACAGCATCGAGCGCAATCCGGCGTCGCAGGCCAAGGCCACGGTCGACAGCTCGATCGCGAGGTAGCGCAGGTACAGCGCGTAGCCGACGGTCAGAAAACCGACGATCAGCAGGAATTGCACCTGATACGGAGTAAGGCGGAACGGCTTTTTCTTCATAGCGTGATTATGCTGCGCTTCGAGAGGGCGAACAAGCTGACGCGGCGTTCTGACCGAGGCCGCCCCGAGCTTTTAGCGGATGCCGAGGATCGATGACAGGGTGGCCGGCCGTGGCGGCGGAGGTGCATCCTGCGCTGGTGCCGGCGGAGGCGGCGGCGGTTCGGGCTGCTGCAAGGTCACGCGCTCGCGATGCCGGCGCACCGGGCGCTGTGGTGCCGGTTGGGGCGCGCTCGCAGGCGCCGCCATCGGCAGGCGCTGGCCGTCATAGACCGACGCTTCACAGGCCCGGTCCGCGCTGCCGAGCGCGGCACAGACCTTGGCGGCGGCGGCCGCATCCGCGATCGGACCGGCGACCAGCCGCAACTGGGTGGCGTTGCCGTTTTCCTTGATCATGATGATCGGCTGCAGGCCCTTGAGCGCCTTCTGGGTCTTCGACAGCTTGCGCCACAACCCGCGCAGCCCCTCGACGGTATTGGCGGCACCGAGGTCGACGCCGAAGTCAGTGCGCGGCGCCGGCGTTTCCGCGGCAGCCTCCGCATCTTCGCCGGTCTCTTCAGGCGACGTTGCGGCCTTCGGTTCGAGCAGCTTGGCCGCGCCGGGATCGGGCGGAGCCAGGATCGACCGCGACGGCATCAACGGCGTGGTCGAAATCATCGCCGCCGTCGTCTGCGCCGCGGGCCGCTCCGGCGGGGCCGGCTCCAGCCGCGGCTTGTCGAGCCGAGATCTTTCCTGAGGTTTTTCCGCCACCGCCTTGTCGTCCGACGGCTTTTTGGCCTCAACAGCAGCAGGAGCTTGGGCCGCGGCCGGCTCTTCCGGCTTGGCTGTAGTCGGTGTCATTGCAGCCGCCGCAGCGACCGCGGGGGATGACGCTGGAGCGGCCGCGTTGGACGCAGGCTCGATCGCACCCAGCTTCTTGGCAGGCGCGGCGGGCGTATTCGGCTTGGTTTCAACCGGAGCGACCGGCGGAGCAGGTGGGGGCGTCTCTTTGGTGGGGATCTCCGGCAGGGTTGCGGCCGGTCCCCAACGGTCCATCGGATTGTCGGCCGCGGGTGAGTGCGGCTTGCTGCCGACCGCCTGCACCCGCGCGATCGAGCCTGTGACCGAGTCCAGGCCCTGTTCGAGCGTGCCGACGCGCGCATACAGCCGGTCGCGGTCAGTGTTCAGCGAATCGATCGCCGCGATCAGCCGGCTGGTCGCCGTCTGGGTGTCCTTGGCGAGGCGCTGGATCATCTGTGACTGCTGGGCGACGTCCGCCGCCGCCGTCTGCTCGCGGCGCCGGTCGGTGACGTTCTGGACGGCCATGATGGCGAGCACGACCGCGCCGAGCGAGGCAATTGCCCACGATCCCAGGCGCCACTTGTCCTGGGTGTTGAGCTCTTCTTCATCTGCCAGCAGCCGGGTCAGCCAGCCGCCCGTTTCCTCGGTCGCGAAGCTGTCTGCCAGATCGTCGGTTTTTCTGGCCATCGGATGGTCTCAAAGCCTTGAAGCGCGCAACGCGAATCAGATGCCCAACAGTATCAGGGAATTGCCGTTTTCAGGTGGGCCGCGCTTGCCGCCAGAGCCGCAAACCCGTTTCCCCTTCGTGGCAAAACCCTTTATGAGGGCCGCATCACCAGACCATGGATGTTGAAATGACTGCCAGAAACAGCCTGACGATCGTGCTTGCCGCGGGCGAGGGCACGCGGATGCGATCTTCGCTGCCGAAGGTGCTGAACCCCGTCGCCGGCCGCTCGCTGCTTTCCCACGTGCTGAGCGCGGCGCCGCATGGCGAACGCGATCGGCTCGCGGTGGTGATCGGTCCGGATCATCAGGCGGTCGGCGACGAGGCCAAACGTGTCCGCTCTGACGCGGCCATCCATATTCAGGCGCAGCGGCTCGGGACCGCGCATGCGGTGCTGGCGGCTCGCGAGGCGATCGCCCAGGGCGCCGACGATCTGCTGATCGCGTTCGGCGACACCCCGTTGATCTCGGCCGAGACGTTCGCCCGTCTGCGCGAGCCGCTACACAACGGCTCGTCTCTGGTGGTGCTCGGTTTCCGCGCGGCCGATCCGACGGGTTATGGCCGTCTGGTGGTCGAGGACGGCAAGCTGACGGCGATCCGTGAGCAGGCGGACGCCAGCGCCGATGAACTGAAGATCACGCTGTGCAACGCCGGCGTGATGGCGATCGACGGCAACATCGCGCTCGACGTGCTCGACAAGATCGGCAACGCCAACGCCAAGGGCGAGTACTACCTGACTGACGCGATTGGGATCGTTCGCGATCTCGGCCTGACTGCCAGCGTGATCGAAACCAGCGAGGACGAGGTTCGCGGCATCAACACCAAGGCGCAGCTCGCCGAGGCCGAGACCGTGATGCAGACCCGCCTGCGCCAGGCCGCGATGGCGGCCGGCGTGACGCTGATCGCGCCGGAGACCGTGTATCTCGCCGCCGACACGACGTTCGGCAAGAATGTGGTCATCGAGCCGTTCGTGGTGATCGGCCCCGGCGTGTCGATTGCCGACGGCGCGGTGATCCACTCGTTCTCGCACCTTTCCGAAGCAAAGATCGGCAGCAAGGCGCAGGTCGGTCCCTATGCGCGGTTGCGGCCGGGGACGTCGCTCGGCGACGGCGCCAAGATCGGTAATTTCGTCGAGACCAAAGCCGCGCAGATCGACGCCGGCGCCAAGGTCAATCACCTGACCTATATCGGTGATGCCCACATCGGTGCGTCGGCCAACATCGGTGCCGGTACCATCACTTGTAATTATGACGGCTTCGACAAGCACAAGACCGAGATCGGGGCGGGTGCATTCATCGGCTCGAATTCGTCGCTGGTCGCGCCGGTCAAGATCGGCAGCGGCGCCTATATCGGGTCCGGTTCGGTGATCACCAAGGACGTGCCGGATGATGCGCTGGCAGTCGAGCGCAACGTGCAGACCGCCAAGGACGGCTGGGCCAAGCGCTTCCGGGACGCCAAGTCGCGCCATCGCAAGCCGAAGGCGCATTGAAGCCGCCGGTTTGGCTTAACCTTGTGTCAAATCGCAATAATTGTTGACTACCAAGGCTTTCGCAGAAGCCGCTAGAAGTCGGGGCGTCGGCAGGTCGCCCGGCGAACTGGGGATTATTCAACCGCATGTGCGGCATCATCGGAATTCTGGGACGTGGACCGGTTGCTGAGCAGCTGGTCGATTCGCTGAAGCGGCTCGAGTACCGAGGTTATGACTCGGCCGGGGTCGCAACGCTCGAAGACGGCGAGCTCGTGCGCCGCCGGGCCGAAGGCAAGTTGAAGAATCTCGAAGCGGTGTTGAAGCGGCAGCCACTGGCCGGCCATGTCGGGATCGGCCACACCCGGTGGGCGACCCACGGCAAGCCCAACGAGGCCAATGCGCACCCGCATGCGGCGTCGGGCGTCGCGGTCGTGCACAACGGCATCATCGAAAACTTTCGCGAGCTGCGTGACGAGCTCGAGGGTGGCGGTGCGACCTTCGCCAGCGAGACCGACACCGAAGTGGTGGCGCATCTGGTCAACTCGTTTCTGGCCAAGGGGTTGTCGCCGCAGGACGCGGTGAAGGCGGCGCTGCCGCGGCTGCGCGGCGCATTCGCGCTGGCGTTCGTGTTCAAGGACTATGACGATCTGATGATCGGCGCCCGGAAGGGCTCGCCGCTGGCGATCGGCTATGGCGACGGCGAGATGTATCTCGGCTCGGATGCGATCGCGCTGGCGCCGCTCACCGATGACATCAGCTATCTCGACGACGGCGACTGGGTGGTGCTGACCCACACCAGCGCCGAAGTCCGCGATGCCAAGGGCGACGTCGTCAAGCGCGACGTGATGAAGTCGGGCGCCTCGTCGTTCGTGGTCGACAAGGCCAACTATCGCCACTTCATGGCCAAGGAGATCCACGAGCAGCCGGAAGTCGTCGGCCACACCCTGGCGCGCTATCTCGACATGGCGAGCGAGCGGATCGCGCTGCCGATGAAGCTGCCGTTCGACTTCAAGGACGTGCAACATCTGTCGATCACCGCCTGCGGCACGGCGAACTACGCCGGCTACGTCGCCAAGTACTGGTTCGAACGCTTTGCGCGGCTGCCGGTCGAGATCGATATCGCGTCGGAATTCCGCTACCGCGAAGCGCCGCTGCGCAAGGGCGATCTGGCGGTCTTCATCTCGCAATCGGGCGAGACCGCCGACACGCTGGCAGCGCTGCGCTACGCCAAGGAGCAGGGGCTGCACACGCTGTCGGTGGTCAACGTGCCGACCTCGACCATCGCCCGCGAGAGCGAGGTGGTGATGCCGACCCTGGCGGGCCCCGAGATCGGCGTCGCCTCGACCAAGGCGTTCACCTGCCAGCTCACGGCGCTGGCGGCGCTGGCGATCGCGGCGGGACGGGCGCGCGGTACCTTGACCGATGACGACGAAGCCAAGCTGGTGCACGGCCTGATCGAATTGCCCCGGCTGATGGCGGCGGCGCTGACCCACGAGCCGCAGATCGAGCGGCTGGCGCGCGACATCTCCAAGGCCCAGGACGTCCTCTATTTAGGCCGCGGCACGTCGTATCCGCTGGCGCTGGAAGGCGCGCTGAAGTTGAAGGAAATCTCCTACATCCACGCCGAGGGCTATGCCGCCGGCGAGCTTAAGCACGGCCCGATCGCGCTGATCGACGAGAAGATGCCGGTGGTGGTGATCGCGCCGTACGACCGGGTGTTCGAGAAGACCGTCTCCAACATGCAGGAGGTCGCGGCCCGCGGCGGCCGGATCATCCTGATGACCGACGCCAAGGGCGCCGAGGAAGCGACCGTCGAGTCGATGGTGACGATCGTGATGCCGGACATGCCTTCGGCGTTCACCCCGATGGTCTATGCCATCCCGGTGCAACTGCTCGCCTACCACACCGCCGTGGTGATGGGCACCGACGTCGACCAGCCGCGCAATCTGGCGAAGTCGGTCACGGTGGAATAGGGCGTTCACACGCCCATCGGCCCCTCGGCGCGAAACGTTCGCAGCACTCTGCCGAGGCATCCGGCAAGTTGTCGCGGCCGGCTGGCTGTCCACACCCGGCCGGTTGTTGGCGGCTGCTGGAGCCCTTATATCTGGCGGCGTTGGCAGAACGCCGAAGTGGCGCGATCGAGCCTGGCCGGGTCGGATCGATCGCTTATCCCCAGGGCGCTCTGCTACAGTGAACCTCGCGTCGGGGCTTCGGCCGCGACATCCGTAGCACCGACCTGGACTGCCGATGACCGACCAGCTTCCGACCCCGACCGGTGATCTTCCGCCGGACCCGCCGCGCGGCGTGATGGGGCGTCTCCGCAATTACTTCCTGACCGGCCTGATCGTGGCAGGCCCGGTCGCGATCACGTTCTACCTGACCTGGTGGTTCGTGAACTGGGTCGATGGCTTCGTGCGTCCGCTGGTTCCGCCGGACTATCGCCCCGAGACCTATCTGCCGTTCGCGGTGCCGGGCTCCGGCCTGGTCGTCGCGTTCGTCGCGCTGACGCTGCTCGGTTTCCTCACCGCCAACCTGATCGGCCGCAGCCTGGTCGATCTCGGCGAGCGTCTGCTCGGCCGGATGCCGGTGGTGCGGGCGATCTACCGTGGCCTGAAGCAGGTGTTCGAGACGCTGTTCTCGGGCAACGGCAACAGCCTGCGGAAAGTTGGCCTGGTCGAGTTCCCACAGCCGGGGATGTGGTCGATCGTGCTGATCTCGCTGCCGCCGAACCAGGAAGTCGCGACCAAGATCCCGAGCCAGGACGAGCACATCTCGGTGTTCCTGCCGTGCGCGCCGAACCCGACCACCGGCTTCTTCTTCTACGTCCCGCGCAGCAAGGTGATCCCGGTCGATATGAGCGCCGAGGAGGCCGCGACGCTGATCATGTCGGCGGGCGTGGTGCAGCCGGGTTCCGATCCGCAGAAGAAGATCGCGGCGCTGGCGGCAACCGCGCTGGCCGCCAAGAAGGTCCGCGAACCCGGCGAGCCGGAATCGGCGTTCTCGCGCCGCCGCGTGAACAAGGCGCCCGACAAGGTCGATTAGTTCGGCCACGGTGCGGCTGAGGCCGTTCGCAATCATCATTCACGTTCGTCATTCCGGGACGCCGCTCAGCGGCGGGCCCGGAATCCATAATCACCAACGCGGATGATGATTTGCGGGGGGCATCGCCGGGTGTCAGTCGCTAGGCCAGGGGCTATGGATTCCGGGTTCGCGCTGCGCGCGCCCCGGAATGACGATCACTTCTAACCCGCCCCCAGCAGCGGGATCGCTTCGTCGCGTTCGTAAAGATACAGCAGGCAGCGTAGCGCCTCTCCGGACGGGCCTTCGAGCTTGGGGTTGTCTTTCAGGATCCGCAGCGCTTCGTCGCGCGCCTGGGTGATGAGCTGAGCATGGACTTCGGAGCGCGCAATCCGGTAGCCGGGCAGGCCGCTCTGCCGCGTGCCGAGCACATCGCCTTCGCCGCGCAGCTTGAGATCTTCCTCGGCGATCCGGAAACCGTCGGTGGTGTCGCGGATCACACGCAGGCGCGCCCCGGAGAGTTCGCCCAGCGGCTCACGATACAGCAGCAGGCACGTCGACGCCTCGCTGCCGCGGCCGACCCGGCCGCGCAGCTGATGCAGCTGTGCCAGACCGAACCGTTCGGCGTTTTCGATCACCATGATGGTGGCTTCGGGCACGTCGACACCGACCTCGACCACCGTGGTGGCGACCAGCACGCTGATCTCGCCGCGCGCGAACTGGCCCATCACCTGGTCCTTGTCGCTGCCGCGCATCCGTCCATGCACCAAGCCGACCTGATGATCGCCGAAGCGCTGCCGCAGCGACTCGTAGCGTTGTTCGGCGTCGGTGAGTTTGACGTTCTCGGATTCCTCGACCAGCGGGCAGATCCAGTACACGCGCTTGCCGGCGGCGATCGCGCGGCCGATGCCGTCGACCACTTCCGGCAGCCGCGTATCGGACAGCGTGCGGGTGTCGATCGGCTGGCGGCCGGCGGGCTTCTCGCGGAGTTCCGAAACGTCCATGTCGCCGAAGTAAGTCAGCACCAGCGTGCGCGGAATCGGCGTTGCGCTGAGCACCAGCACGTCGACATCGGCCCCCTTGCTGGTCAGCGCCAGGCGCTCGCGCACGCCGAAACGGTGCTGCTCGTCGACGACCGCCAGCGCCAGCGATTTATAGATCACGTCGTCCTGGATCAGCGCGTGAGTGCCGACCAGAAAATCGATCTCGCCGGCGGCGAGCCGCTCCAGGATCTCGCGGCGCTCTTTGCCTTTCTCGCGGCCGGTGAGAATCGCGACCTGCATCCCGGCGCGTTCGGCCAGCGGCGCGATGGTCTTGATGTGCTGGCGGGCGAGGATTTCGGTCGGCGCCATCAGCGCCGCCTGCTTGCCGGCTTCGGCGACCGCCGCTGCGGCCAGCAGCGCCACCACGGTCTTGCCGCTTCCGACGTCGCCCTGCAGCAGTCGTAGCATCCGCACCGGCTGGAGCAGATCTTCGGCGATCGCCGCGGCGGCCTGCTGCTGCGAATTGGTCAGCGCGTAGGGTAGCGCGTCGATGATCTTGTGGCGCAGGCGGCCGTCGCCGGCGTTGCGGCTGCCGGCCGGGCGGCGGAGCTGCGCCCGCACCAGCGCCAGCGCGAGCTGTCCGGCGAGCAGTTCGTCATAGGCGAGCCGCGACCAATACGGCCCATCGGGCAGAATGTCGGTCGGCTGATCCGGGATGTGGACGTGCTTCAGCGCTTCGGCGAACGAGGGAAACCGGCAGCGCCGCAGCACCTCGGGGCTGATCCATTCCGGCAGCGCCGGCAGCTTGGTCAGCGCCTGCGCCACCGCCCGGCGCAGCGAGCCGATCGCCAGCCCCTCGGTCAGCGGATAGACCGGATCGATCTGCGGCAGCTTGGCGAAGGCTTCCTCGTCGACGACGCGGTCGGGATGCACGATCTGCAGCGTGCCGTCGTAGAGCTGGCCGGTGCCGGAGACGTAGCGCTTGGCGCCGACCGGCAGCAGCTTCTGCACATAGTCCGGCTTGGCGCGGAAGAACGTCAGCACCACGTCGCCGGTGTCGTCGCTGGCATAGACCAGATACGGCGCGCGGGAGCGGCCCGGCGGCGGCGCGCGGTGGCGATCGACCGTGACCTCCAGCGTCACCACCGTTCCCGGCACGGCGTCCCGAATCTTTGGCCGGGCGCGGCGGTCGATCACGCTGCTCGGCAGATGCAGCAGCAGGTCGGCCAGCCGCGGGGTGTCGTCGCGGTCCAGCAGATAGCGGAACAGCTTGTCCTGTTTCGGTCCGACGCCGGTCAGGCCGGTGACCGGGGCGAACAGCGGATTGAGCAGAGCAGGGCGCATCGAACCAAGCGGGTGGATGGGCGGTTGCCCGCAGGGTTGGCTGCATTTGCGGCCGATTGCAATGCGCCAGTGCGGGCTGACAGCGGCGATGCCGGTCGCTATATCAAGGCCGCCCGGCACGTCCGGGCTTTTGGCGTTGAGGTGGATTTCGACATGACGGGCACCACACGGTCGAGCGGCGGGCTCGACGACCGCCGCAAGCGGCTTCTGTTCCGCTGCTGGCATCGCGGCACACGCGAGATGGATCTGATTCTCGGCCAGTTCGCCGACGCCGAGATCGGCACACTGTCGGAGGCGGAGATCGACGAGCTCGAACGCCTGATCGAGGTCAACGACCACGATCTCTACGCTGCGGTCGCCGGCGGCGACACGCTGCCGGCCGAGTTCAAGGGCGGGCTGTTCGAACGGATCAAGACCTACGGCCATCAGGACGGCGCCGTATGAAGACTCCGAGCAGGTCGCCGGCGGAACAGCTTACGCCCGGCAAGGCGCTGACCTTCGCCAACGTCGCCGAAGGCGCCGAGGGGCTGATCATCGCCGATCTGGCCCGCGCGGTCGCGGCCAAGCCGAAGGCGCCCGCTGTCAGCCTGACGGTGATCTGCCGCGATGGTCCGCGGATGCAGCAGCTCGCGCGCAGCCTGGAGTTCTTCGCGCCCGATCTCGAGGTGCTGCAGTTTCCGGCCTGGGACTGCCAGCCTTATGACCGCGTTTCGCCGCACGCCGGCATCCTGGCGCAGCGTGTCACCACCCTGGCGAAGCTGTCGCGCCTGACCGGCAGCGACAAGCCGCTGATCGTGCTGACCACGGTCAACGCCGCCGTGCAGCGGGTGCCGGTGCGCGAGATCATCGCCGCGCAGGCGCTGTCGGTGGCTCCCGGCAACGTGGTGCCGATGGATTCGATCGTCGCCTGGCTCGAACACAACGGCTACAGCCGCGCCTCCACGGTGCGCGAAGCCGGTGAATACGCGGTCCGCGGCGGCATTCTCGATCTGTTTCCGGCCGGCCTCGACCAGCCGGTGCGATTCGACTTCTTCGGCGACCAGCTCGAATCGATCCGCACCTTCGACGCCGAGACCCAGCGCACGCTGCACACCATGCGCGGCCTGGACCTGGTGCCGGTGTCGGAATTCCAGCTCGTCACCGAGACCATCCGCCGCTTCCGCATGGGCTACGTTGCCGCGTTTGGTGCGCCGCATCCGGACGACCAGCTGTACGCCGCGGTCAGCGAAGGCCGCCGCCATCCCGGCATGGAGCACTGGCTGCCGCTGTTCCAGGAGCGGATGGACACGCTGTTCGAGTACCTGAAAGGTACGCCGGTCGCGATCGAGCCGCAGAGCGAAGACGCCGCGCGCGAGCGCTTCAAGCAGATTGCCGACTACTACGACGCCCGGCGCGAAGCGATGGAGCAGCCCGGCTCCGGCGCGATCTATAAGCCGCTGCCGCCGGATCGGCTGTATCTCACCGACAGTGAATGGACCGCGCGGCTCGAAGGTGTCGCCCTGGCGCGGCTGACGCCATTCGCGCTGCCGGACGACACCAACGACGTGATCGATGCCGGTGCCCGTGCCGGCCGCAACTTCGCGCCGGAGCGCGCGGACGCCAACGTCAACGTGTTCGAGACGCTGGTGGCGCACGTCTATGCGCTGCAGGCGGCGCGCAAGAAGGTGGTAATCGCGCTGTGGAGCGAAGGCTCGCGCGACCGCATGGCGAGCATGCTGAAGGACCACAAGCTGGTCGCGCTCACCAGCGTCAATTCCTGGCGTACCGTGCAGGCGACGCCGCGCAACGAAACCATGCTGGCGGTGGTCGGGCTGGAGTCCGGCTTCGAGACCGATGCGTTTGCGGTGATCACCGAGCAGGATGTGCTCGGCGACCGATTGGTGCGGCAGCGGAAGGCCAGCAAGAAGCTCGACAACTTCATCTCCGAGGTCACCAGCCTCTCGACCGGTGACATCGTGGTGCATGTCGAGCACGGCATCGGCCGCTTCGTCGGGCTGCAGACGCTCGAAGTCGGCGGCGCGCCGCACGATTGCGTCGAACTTCACTACGCCAACGACACCAAGCTGTTCCTGCCGGTCGAGAACATCGAGCTGCTGTCACGCTACGGCTCCGACGGCACCGCGGTCGAACTCGACAAGCTCGGCGGCTCCGGTTGGCAGGCGCGCAAGGCCAAGCTGAAGAACCGTATCCGGCAGATCGCCGGCGAACTGATCAAGGTCGCGGCCGAACGGCACTTGCGCGAGGCGCCGAAGCTGCCGGTGCAGCCGCAGCTCTATGACGAGTTCTGCGCGCGCTTCCCCTACGACGAGACCGAGGATCAGCTCGCTGCGATTAACGCCGCGCTGAGCGATCTGGAGAAGGGCACGCCGATGGACCGCCTGGTTTGCGGCGACGTCGGTTTCGGCAAGACCGAGGTGGCGCTGCGCGCGGCGTTTGCCGTGGCGCTCGACGGCAAGCAGGTCGCGGTCGTGGTCCCGACCACGCTGCTCGCGCGGCAGCACGCCAAGACCTTCACCGAACGGTTCCGTGGCTTCCCGGTGAATGTCGGCCAAGCCTCGCGGCTGGTTTCGACCAAGGAGCTGTCGCAGGTCAAGAAGGGCATTGCCGACGGCACGCTCGACATCGTGGTCGGCACGCACGCGCTGCTCGGCAAGTCGATCAAGTTCAAGGACCTCGGCCTCGTCATCGTCGACGAGGAGCAGCACTTCGGCGTCACCCACAAGGAGAAGCTGAAGCAGCTTCGCTCCGAGGTCCACGTGCTGACGCTGAGCGCGACGCCGATCCCGCGCACGCTGCAGCTCGCCATGACCGGCGTGCGCGACCTGTCGATCATTGCTTCGCCGCCGGTCGACCGGCTCGCGGTGCGAACCTTCGTGGCGCCGCACGATCCGCTGATGATCCGCGAAGCGCTGCTGCGCGAGCGCTATCGCGGCGGTCAGGCGTTCTACGTCGTGCCGCGGATCGACGATCTCGCCGAGGTGAAGGACTTCCTCGACAAGCATGTGCCGGAGATGAAGGTCGCGGTGGCGCACGGCCAGATGCCGCCGGCGGTGATCGAGGACATCATGTCGGCGTTCTACGACGGCAAGTTCGACATCCTGCTGTCGACCACGATCGTCGAATCCGGCCTGGACATCCCCAACGCGAACACGCTGATCGTGCACCGCGCCGACATGTTTGGCCTGGCGCAATTGTATCAGCTCCGCGGCCGCGTCGGCCGGTCCAAGCTGCGCGCCTACGCGCTGTTCACGCTGCCGCAGCACAACATCACCGCCCAGGCGGAGCGCCGGCTCAAGGTGCTGCAATCGCTGGAAACGCTCGGCGCCGGCTTCCAGCTCGCCTCGCACGACCTCGATATCCGCGGCGCCGGCAATCTGCTCGGCGAGGAGCAGTCCGGCCACATCAAGGAAGTCGGCTTCGAGCTGTATCAGCAGATGCTGGAGGAGGCGATCACCAACCTCAAGGCCGGCATCGTCGACGAGCCGGTCGCCGACCGCTGGTCGCCGCAGATCACCATTGGCATGCCGGTGCTGATTCCGGAGGACTTCGTCGCCGATCTTGCGGTGCGGCTGTCGCTGTATCGCCGGCTCGCCGATCTCGACACCGACGAGGAGATCGAGAACTTCGCCGCCGAGCTGCGCGACCGTTTCGGTCCGCTGCCGGACGAGGTCCGCTACCTGTTCAAGGTGGCGGCGATCAAGGCGTATTGCCGCCGTGCCAATGTCGAGAAGGTCGACGCCGGTCCGAAGGGCGTCGTCATCAGCTTCCGCGACAACGCCTTCGCACAGCCGGACAAGCTGGTGTTCTTCATCAAGCGCCACGGTGAAGCCGCCAAGGTGCGGCCCGACATGAAGGTGGTGTTCTTCCAGGTCTGGGAGACGCCGGAAGAGCGGTTGATGGGGACGACCGATATCCTCAAGCAGCTCGCCGACCTCGCCGAGAACCGCAAGGCGGCGTGATTTTGCCTCCGCGTCATTGCGAGGCGCGCAGCGCCGAAGCAATCCAGAAGCTCCGTACACCGGCCTGTGGATTGCTTCGCCTTCGGCTCGCAATGACGGGAAGCGCGATCAGCGCGAGGCGGTCACGACGCCGCGCGGCGGCGGTCCTGCTGCACGACGCGGGTCAGGATGGCGCGGGCGGATTCGTCCGGCATCAGGGTCGCGACGCTGACGTCGGGATCGATCCGGGCCTCGCGCCGGGCGCTGTGAGCGGTCTGCTTGATCACGCTGCTGAGCCGCCGCGCGATCGCCTGGGCGTTGCGCAGGTCAGTTGCCGCGAACACCACCAGCAGCGTGCCGTCGGTTTGCAGCGTGCCGAAGTCCATCTTGCGCATCAGCCGGCTGACGATCCGTGCGGCGTCGTTCACCGCTCGGCGATCGGCGCGGTGCAGGACGAAGCGCGCGACCGACAGGCCTTCGCCGCGAGTCTGCGCCTGATACACGGCGGTCGCAAAATCACGCTCGAACGCCGCCTCGGTGAGAAGGCCGGTGCGGGGATCGAGCAGGCCGCCAGCATCGAGCGAGGCCAGCGTGCGGGTGAGCCGGGCCTCGAAGGCGTGCTGACGTACCAGCGGCAACGCGGCGCCGACGATCCGTGCCGGATCGCCATCGACGAATTCGAGATTGGGCAGCTCGAAGCTGCTGTGCGGCGCCGGAACGCCGACCACGATCGGCAGATGCCGGAACCGGGTGTCTTCCGACAGCACAGTCAAGAAGGCATCGACCACGCGCGGGCTGAAGCCTTCGGCCAGCACGATGCCGTCGAGATCGCGGGCGTTGAGATGCTTGGCGGCGGCTTCGATCGACAGCGCGCCGACCACCCCGACGCGTTCGCCGAGCGCGACCGACAGCGCCGGATAGGCGGCGCCGCGGCCGATCAGCAGTACGGTCGCGTCCTGCAGCGGATCATGGTCGGATAGTTCGGTGAGGCCACTTGGATCGCTCAGGCGCCGCATCGCCGTGGCGTGCAGCGTCCGCACCCGCAGCGCGGCCCGCAGCCGCGGCGCCAGATGGATGAGCTCGCCCGGATCGGCGCTGAACGGCATGACGTTGTCGGGCAGGCCGCCATCGGTCCCGATCGCGATCAGCGGCACGTAGGGCTGCAGCAAGCCGATCTGGCGGGCGAGTGTCTCGAGGGAGCCGGCGGGCGGACCGCCATCTGCGACCACAGCCGACGGGCGCAGCCGGCCGACCGCTTCGCCGGCCTCCGGCCATGCAGAAGCGAGCACTGGAAACAGTTTGGCGTCCGTCAGTGCTGCGAGGGTCGGCGAGCTTTCATCGTCGGTTACGACGAGGATAGGCGCGTGGTACGACATTCCAAGAACGGCTCCCGCGGTCGAGGCGGAAACCGTAAGCCGTCGCTGTTAATGCGGCGTCAACGTCGATGCGCGGTTTTCATCGACCTTCGGAGCGTCGCGGAAGGCCTCGACCATCAAGGGGTTTAGGCCGAGTTCTGCAAGTGCTTCACGAGCTCTGGAATTGTCCTGGGCGCGGCCGGCGAGCCGATAGCCGCTGAGCCGGTCCGGCAGCGCGGTGAGCAGCGCACCCTGGCCGAGCCGCTTCGCCCATTCCTGCAGGTCTTGGGCGAGGAAGCGATAGCCGCCGACCGCCATCACCCCGGCGGGTGGAGCGGTGATGCAGATCGCGCCGGTGGCACGGTCGAGCCTTGCCGCGTAGCCGGTGTCGACATAGTCCGGCGGCGGCGCCATCGGGATCGAACTGTTGAGCGGTGGGAGCGGCGCATAGGCGGCGAGCGTCACCATCGGGCCGCGCAGACCGAGCGTGCCTTTCGGCGTGATCAGGATTTCGCCTGCCGTCGAACCGCCGGCATGATCACGGGGCGCCGTGTGCGGTCCCGGCATGATGGCCGCCGGCGTACCGTCCGCTGCACGCTGGGCGCCGAACAATCCGGCTTCGCCGAACAGATAGATGTCGGTGAAGTGGGCCGGCGCGCCGATCCAGTTCGGGCTTGAGGCGACCTGCTCGGGCGCCCGCCACAGGCCCACCACGCTGCGCAGCGACGGAGCCTGCGCCGTCAGTCCGGCTTCGCCGAGGCGAAGCGCAAGCGGCGCCGGTGCGACCAGGGCCTGACAGCCAAGGTCGACGATCTGCCGCTCCAGCACCGCGTCATCGAACGGGTGGTGCAGGGCCAGCGTGCCGCCGCTGAGCAGCCACGTCACCATCGATGAAGCCAGCCCGGCGAACGTCGCCGGCGTCTGCGCCGACAGCAGCACCGCCCCCTGCGGGATCGCGCTTTCGAGGAAGACAACCAGGCCGCCTGCGATCAGATGCAGATGGCTGCGCGGGATCGCCCGGACGCCGTCGCCGGTGGTGTCGAACGAGATCACCGCGGCACGGCGGGCCTCCTGCGGCCCCGGCGCCGGCGGCAAGGCGGTGGGGTCTTCCATCGCGGCATCGAGCGAGGCCATGCCCTCGGGCAGGTCATCGCCGAAGCCGCAGACATGGCGGATCGAGAACGCCTCCGCCGCGGCATTCATGGCCAGATCGGAGTGGCTGACGCCGTCGATCCAGCGCGTCGACACGATCGCCCGTGCACCGGTGCGGTTCAGCGCGGCGGTGAGATCGGCGTGGCGCCAGAGCTGCGGCAGCAACGCGACGACGAGGCCGGCGCGATGTGCCGCCAGGACGGTGAGCGGAAATTCGATGGTGTTCGGCAGTTGCACCGCGATCACCGAATTGCTCGGCAGACCAGCGGTGACGAAATGCGCGGCCAGCGCCGAGATCGCACGGTCGGCCTCGGCATAGGTCATGCGCCGCGGCGGCTGCCCGGTGATGCGCTGCTTGTCCGGCGGATCGATCAGCGCGATCGCATCCGGCTGACGGGCGAGGGTGCGGCGAAACAGTCCGTCGAGCGTCGGCGAGGTGTTGGGCGGGCTCACTGGATCACCTCTGCGGCGGTTGCTGCGGCGGCGGCCGATACCACCATGTTTCGGGAAGATAACCCGTCAGGGCAGTGGCCTTCGGACGTTCTAAACGATTCCAGCGCGCGATCCATTGCTCACGCACGCTGTACACAGGGACCACGTAGAACCCCGAGATCAGGACGCGGTCGAGCGCGCGCACGGCGTCGACGAAATCCGCGCGGCCGCGAGCGCTTAGCAGCGCGGCAATCATCGCGTCGATTGCCGGATCCTTGGCGCCCATGTAGTTGCGGGTGCCCGGCGTGTCGGCGGCGTCGCTGCCCCAATAGAAAGATTGTTCGTTGCCGGGCGACAGCGACTGGTCCCAGCGGTTCGGGATCATGTCGAAGTCGTAGGCGAGGCGGCGCTGATCGAACTGCACGGCATCCACGGTGCGGACCGACACGGTGATGCCAGCGCGCTTGAGGTCGCGGGCGAACGCCAGCGCGATCCGCTCCTGCTCCCGCGTCGTCACCAAGAGCTCGAAGGTGAGGGGCTGGCGGGTGTCGCGCTTGCGCAGCACGGTGCCGTCGAGCTGGTAGCCGGCCTGCTCCAGCAGATCGAGCGCCCGGCGCAGGCCGGCGCGGTCGCGGCCCGAACCGTCGCTCTGCGGGAGCCGGAAACTGCCGTCCAGGATATCGGCGCGAAGCCGCAGCAGATATGGCTGGAGCAGCTTGCGTTCGCCGTCATCGGCTGCGCGGCCATAGGCCGACAGCTCCGAGCCGCCGAAGAACCCCGCGGTGCGGGTGTAGAGGCCAAAGAAGTAGTTGCGATTGATCCACTCGAAGTCGAACAGGTTGAGCAGTGCCTCGCGGACCCGGACATCGGCGAACACCGGACGGCGGGTGTTGAACACCAGGGTGTCGGTCGGCTCCGGCGTGCCCGGCTTGATCGCGTCGCGGATCACGTCGCCATGGCGTGCGGCGGGGAAGTCATAGCCTTCGCTCCAACGCAGCGGATCGGTCTCGACGCGGAAGTCGTAGAGCCCGCGCTTGAACGCCTCGAACTGCGCATTGGACTCGCGGAAGTAATCGATCCGCACCTCGTCGAAGTTCCACAGGCCGCGGTTGATCGGCAGGTCGCGGCCCCAGTAGTTCGGGTCGCGCGTCAGGGTGACGCTGGTGCCGGCCTGAACATTGGTGACACGGTAGGGGCCCGAGCCGAGTGGCGGTTTGAGGGAGGTTTCTTCGAAGCTGTCGGGATTGACCGCGTGGCGGGGCAGCACCGGCATCAGGCCGAGGATCAGCGGCAGTTCGCGGTCCGGCGCACCGCCGAAATCGAACCGGACGGTGAGGGGATCTGGCGCCTCGGCGCTGGCGACCTTGCCGTAGTACAGGCGGAGGTTCGGCCGGCCCTTGTCGCGGAGTAGCTTCCAGGAGAACAGCACGTCCTCGGCGGTGACCGGCTTGCCGTCGGAAAACCGGGCGCGCGGATCGATCCGAAATGTGACGTAGCTGCGAATGTCGTCGGTTTCGACCGAGCGCGCGAGCAGGCCGTACAAGGTGAACGGCTCGTCGTGGCCGCGCGCCAGCAGACTTTCGATCACATAGCCGCGCATCTGCTGGACGGCGATGCCTTTGACGATCAGCGGGTTGAGACTGTCGAACGCGCCGACGACGCTGGCGATCATCCGGCCACCCTTGGGGGCGTCCGGGTTGACGTAGGGCATCGCGGTAAAGTCGGCTGGCTGCGCGGGCTTACCGTGCATCGCGATCGCATGGCTGACGATCGCAGGTGCGGGAGTGCCGGCCGGCTCGGCGCCTGCCGTCGTGACGCCGGTCAGGCAGCAGGTGCCGATCGCGAGCGCGGCGGCGAGGGCCTTGATTCGGCGGATGAAGCGGTGTTCTGATTCGGCGCGTCCCACGCCGGGATTTTTACCACATTAGCGCCCGGAAACCGGTGCCGGGGGATTGTTGCCATTGATCTTTGCGTTCGCCAATGTATTGAAGGCGGGCAGTCGATGATGCCCACCGGCTCGTCACGTAACCGCCTCAATTGGCACCGAGACAGCGGCCAAACGGACCGCTGTCAGCTCCAGCGTCGCAGGTTGGGGTGCGCGACCGTTTCAGAAAGGGTTTTCCGAATGAAGTCTTGCAACTTGGTCGCGTCGGCCGGGCCGCGCGGGCGGGCCTTCGCCCTGCTGGCGGCGACCGCGTTCGCGGCGTTGACCATCGCCCCCGCCGCGCAGGCCCAGCAGCCGGCTCCTCCGAAGGCAGCCCCCAAGGCGGCGCCGAAGGCCGCCCCGGCGCCGGCGCAGCAGGCTCCCGCCCAGGGACAGCCTGAGCAGCAGCAGGTTCAACTGATCTACGCGCCCTGGACCAAGTTCTGCCTCAAGGGGCAGGACGCCAACGCCAAGCAGGTCTGCTTCACCGGCAAAGACGGCCGTATCGAGTCCGGTCAGCCGGTGATCGCCGCTGTGATCATCGAGCCGGAAGGCGAGCCGAAGAAGATCCTGCGCGTGACGCTGCCGCTCGGCATGCAGCTCGTGCACGGCACCCGCATCATCGTCGACAGCAACGCGCCGCAGCAGAGCCCGTATGTGATTTGCTTCGCCAACGGCTGTATGTCGGACTACGAAGCGACGCCGGATCTGATCAATCAGCTCAAGAAGGGCCAGAACCTGATCGTGCAGGCGATCAATTCCAACGGCGCGCCGCTGACGCTGCCGCTGCCGCTGGCCGAGTTCGCCAAGGCCTATGACGGTCCGCCGACCGATCCGAAGCAGTTCGAAGAGACCCAGAAGAAGCTGCAGGAAGAGCTGCAGAAGCGCGCCGAAGAGCAGCGCAAGAAGCTGGAAGCTCAGGCTCCGGCCGGCGCCAACCCGGCTGCCAAGTAACACGTGACTGCAATCGCAAAATGCAAAGGGCGCCCCGGTGGCGCCCTTTCTGTTTTCTGCGTACTCGCCTGCGCCTGCCGAGTTGTCAGCCGGTGACGGTTGCCATCACGGACAACTGGGTTGCCGCGTCGATGCCGCGTGCCTCCATGGCGTTCTTCAGCAGCGGCGCGTCACAGCCGTGATCGCGCATCCAGCGGGCGATGATCTCGGCGCGATCCTTTCGATCACGGCAGAGCTCGGTCGCCAGCCGCAGTTCGGGCGCCACCACCGCAACGCGCGTGTTGCCCACGGCGATCTCGGAAAAGTGCGTCCAGGGGCCGCTGCCGAAGGCCTCGATGAAAGCGGACTGCGAGGGAGACTCGACGGTGCTGGCATCGACCTGAACGCCGCCCACCTCGAACGCCGCGTAATACTGCACGCAACAGGGCATCCAGGTCGGCGGGCTCAGGCATCGGTAGGCGGCAAGCGCCCGCGCGAAGGTGTCGACATCGCTGCGTGTGGGCATCAGAAAGTCGACGTCGCCGGGCTCGATCGGCACCCCGCGCAGCAGGTCCGCGGCTGTGCCGATCAGGCGGTAGTCGAAGCCGCCCTCCAGCTTCGCCAAGCTCAGCACAGTCGTAAGGGTCTGGCGCAAAAGCTCCGGCGTCTGCGTCATGAGAGCTCCTTCCCACGACAGCCTAGCAGGGATGTGGCTCTCTGCGCTTTTGTGCTTTCGCGTGAGACGGCGCGTTCCGGCAATCCGTCCCGGCTGGGTGGGTCGATACGTCGATCGAAACCGCGCGGCGCCCGATTAGTTCAGCGACGGATTGCGCGGCCGATAGCCGCCGGACTTGTCCTTGATGAAGATCTCGGCGACCTGGGAATGCCGGATCGGCTCGCCGGAATCGTCGGGCAGCAGATTCTGCTCCGACACGTAGGCGACGTATTCCGACTCCGCGTTCTCCGCCAGCAGGTGGTAGAACGGCTGGTCCTTGCTCGGCCGCACCTCTTCGGGAATTGCCAGCCACCATTCCTCGGTGTTGGCGAATTCCGGATCGATGTCGAACACCACCCCGCGGAACGAGAAGATCCGGTGGCGGACGATCTGACCGATCTGAAATTTAGCGGTTCGCGTTTTGATCATGGGAGTCGGATAGACCAGCTTGGCGGCGGACGCTAGTGGTAAACCGGCGACTCTGCTCCGCGGTGGTTCACCCGGGGTTTCCCTGATACCGCTCGGTTCCAACCCCTCACTGCCGCATTTTCATGATCGATATTCTCAACCTCGCTCTGCCGTATTTCGGCCTGATCTTCGTCGGCTTCGCCTGCGGACGCTGGAAGAAATTGCCCGAACAGGGCCTGGTTTGGATGAATTTCTTCCTCGTCTTCGTCTCGCTGCCGGCGCTGTTCTTCCGGATCATGTCGAAGACGCCGTTCGAGGAACTGAACAACCTGCCGTTCGTGCTGGCGACCACGCTGGCGACCGCGATCGCCTTCTTCCTGTCAGGGCTGCTCGGCCGGCTGATCGGCAAGCTGTCGATGCGGGAAGCAACGATGGCGGCGCTGTCCGGCGGCTACGGCAATATCGGCTATATGGGGCCGGGGCTGGCGTTGTCGGTGCTCGGCACCCAGGCAGCCGCGCCAACCGCTCTGATTTTCTGCTTCGACACGATCTTTCTGTTTTCGATCGTGCCGCTCGGCATGGCGCTCACAGCCGCCGATAAACGTCCCTTGATCCCGACCATCATCGCGGTGCTGCGGGAGATCCTGTTCCACCCGCTGATCGTCGCCGCCTATTGCGGAGCGGCGGCGGCCGCGTTCCATGTCGAGCTGCCGGTCGCGGTCGATAAGATGTTGGGGTTCCTGCAGAACGCCGCGGCGCCGGTGGCGCTGTTCACGCTCGGCGTTACTGTGGCGCTGCGGCCATTCGGCCGGGTGCCGTGGGAGATCCCAAGCCTGGTGGCGGTGAAGCTGCTGCTGCACCCGGTGATCGTGTTTTGTCTGATCTTGGCGTTCGGGCCGTTTTCGCCCGAATGGGCGGCGACTGCGGTGCTGATGGCGTCACTGCCGCCTGCGCTGAACGTGTTCGTGATCGCCCGGCAATACAATACCTGGGTCGAACCAGCGTCGGTCGCGGTGCTGATCGGCACCTTCATGTCGGTGGTGACGCTCACCACCGTGATGTGGCTGATCCGGACCGGGCAGATCCCGTTCCCGGGCTAGCCGTGCTCAGATCGAGCGCCAGAACGGCGACAGCCCCTCGCGCATGGCGAACCGGCGGATCGGGGCTACGGAGCTGATCAGATGCATCCCCACCGCCCGCAGCATCTGCGCGGGTAAGAGATCGCTGAGCAGGGTGCGGTTGGCGATGTCGATCGCGGCGGTGCGGCTGGCGATGTCGGGTCCGCGGCTGCGGCCATAGCGCGCCATCACGGCGTCCGAGCCGATATCCGTGCCGTTCGCCAGCGCGTCGCGCACGATCTCGGCAAGGTCGCCGGCGTCCCGCAGACCCATATTCAACCCCTGCGCCCCGATCGGGGGCACGACGTGAGCGGCTTCACCAACCAACGCGATGCGATGCTGCGCGTAAGCGGCCGGTTTCTCGATCGCCAGCGGAAACAGATTGCGGCCGGGCTCGACGGTCATTTTGCCGTAGATCGACTGTGACTGCTTCTCCGCCGCAGCCGACAGTTCGTCGTCGGACAGCGCCATCAGCCGTTGCGCCTCCTTCGGTGAGGCGACCCAGACAATGCTCATCCGACGGCCCGGCAGCGGCACGAATACGCACGGGCCTTCCTTGGTGTGAAACTCGGTGGAGACGTTGTCGTGCGAGCGTGTCGTCTTGACGTTGAAGGTCAGCGCCGACTGGTGCAGGGCGCGGCTGCTCACCTTGATGCCGGCGGCCTCACGGCACTGCGACTGGCGGCCATCGGCGCCGACCACCAGCTTGGCCGAGATGGTCCGGCCGCCGCGGATCCGAACGATCACTTCGTCGTCGCCGGGCACGACCGATTCAGCTTCATCGTCGAAACGCTGCAGGTTCGACAGCTCGGCCGCGCGTTCTTCGAGGCCGACCAGCAGGGCACGGTTCTCGATGTTGTAGCCGAACGCATCCATGCCGATTTCATCGGACGCGAACTTCACTTCGGGGGCCCGGATCAGCCGGCCGGTATCGTCCACCAAGCGCATCGACCGCAGCGCGGCGGCCTTGCTCGAGCAGCGGCGCCAGACGTCGAGTCGGTCGAGAATGTCGATCGAATCGCCCAGCAGAGCCGTGGTGCGATTATCGCCGTAGGGCACCAGCCGCGCGATCAGTGCGGTGGTTGCGCCGGTCTCGGCAAGCGCGATGGCGGCGGTGAGGCCGGCGGGACCGCCGCCCACAATGACGGCGTCGTAGCTGTTAGGCTCGATCAGGCTCTGGGTCATGGCACGGACAATTGCTCTCGCCAGCGACGATTTCAAGTCCGCCGCGAAACATTAACGTTTCCGGCCGTTTGCGCGACGGAACGCCGCAACTGATTGTGCAGACAGGTACCCAACCTGATATGCACGAGGCCCGATGACCCAGCTGGACCCTTCGCCATTGCCGCCCGGATCGGGCACACGCCGCGCCGCCGCGCTCGGCGTGCACCTGTTTACGGCCGCAGGGGCGGCGATCGCATTGCTCGCGATGCTGGAAGCTGTCCGCCAGCATTGGGCCGGGATGTTCGCCTGGCTCGGGTTGGCGCTGCTGATCGACGCGATCGACGGCCCGCTGGCGCGGCGCCTGGACGTCGCAAGGTTGCAGCCGCAATGGTCGGGTGACGTGCTCGATCTGGTGGTCGATTTCGTCACCTACGTGTTCGTCCCGGCCTATGCGATCACCGCGAGTGGCCTGCTATTGCCGATCGCAGCGCCGCTGCTCGGCATCGGCATCGTGATCAGTTCGGCGATGTACTTCGCCGACCGACGGATGAAGACCGACGATAATCACTTCCGCGGCTTTCCGGCGCTGTGGAACGCAGCAGCGTTCTATCTGTTCTTGCTGCACCCGCCGGCGATCGTCGGCAGCCTGGGAATAGCAGCCTTGATCGTGCTCACCTTCGTGCCGTTTCGCGTCGTGCATCCGGTGCGTGTTGCGCGGTGGCGCGCCTTGACGCTGGCGCTGATCGCGCTGTGGGCGGTGCTCGCTGCCTATGCAATTGTCCGTGACTTCGAAGTCCCGCTGCCGGTTACCATCGTGCTGTGCGCGGTCGCCCTCTATGTCTGCCTTGCCGATAGTGTCATCCGCTTATTCCGACGAGCCCCCCGATGATCGAATTGTTGTCCAGTCCCGAAGCCTGGGCCGCGCTGCTCACCCTGACGGCGCTCGAAATTGTCCTCGGCATCGACAACGTCATCTTCCTGTCCGTGCTGGTGTCCCGTATCCCCGAGCCGCGGGCGACCCGCGCCCGCCAGATCGGCCTCGGCCTGGCGCTGCTGTTTCGGCTCATGCTGCTCAGCGTGCTGGTGTGGCTGATCGGGCTGACGGCGCCGGTGTTCAGCATCGCCGACAGGGCGTTCTCCTGGCGCGACATCATCCTGATCCTCGGCGGCCTGTTTCTGATCGCCAAGGCGACCCACGAGATTCATGCCGAGGTCGAGGCCAAGGAAGGCGAGGCGCAAGCCTCGGCCGCCGATCGGGCGTTCTTCTGGGTGATCGTGCAGATCGTGGTGGTCGACCTGGTGTTCTCGATCGACTCGATCATCACCGCGATCGGCATGGCCCAGGACATCGAGATCATGGTCGCGGCGGTGCTGATCGCAATGGCGGTGATGTACGTCTCGTCCGGCCCGGTGGCGCGATTCGTCTCCGAGCACCCGACCACCAAGATGTTGGCGCTGGCATTCCTGGTGCTGATCGGCGTGGCGCTGGTGGCCGATGGTTTCGCGTTCCACATCCCGCGCGGCTACATCTACTTCGCCATCCTGTTCTCGGCCGCGGTGGAGTTCTTCAACGTGCTTGCCAAGCGTAACCGCGCCAAGCCGCGTTGACGCCGTGCGCCGCCGCATCGCCGCCGGTTGACAAGGCCGGGGCGATGGCATTCCGTGACGCTGACAATAGACCTGAGGGGACGATAATGGCGAAGGCGGTGCGGGTGCATCAGGTGGGTGGACCGGAGGTTCTGGTCTACGAGGACGTCGAGCTGCCGCCGCCGGGCGAGGGCGAGGTCCGCATCCGCCAGCACGCGGTCGGCCTTAACTTCATCGACGTGTATTTCCGCACCGGACTCTACAAGGCGCCATCGCTGCCGTTCGTGATCGGCAACGAGGCGGCCGGTGAGGTCGTCTCGGTCGGCCCGCACGTCACCAATTTCCATCCCGGTGACCGCGTCGCGTACTACGCGAATCTCGGCGGCTATGCCACCGAGCGCAACATCGAAGCCGCCAAGCTGGTCAAGCTGCCCGACCACATCACCTACGAGCAGGGCGCCGTGCTGATGCTCAAGGGCCTGACGGTTTGGTACCTGCTGCACAAGACCTTCAAGGTCGAACCCGGCCACCGCGTGTTGATCCACGCTGCCGCCGGCGGCATCGGTCTGCTCGCGTGCCAATGGGCGCGGGCGCTCGGCGCGCATGTCATCGGCACCGTCGGCTCCAAGGCCAAGGCCGATCTGGCGCTGGCCAATGGCTGCGATCACGTCATCCTCTACAACGAAGAAGACTGGGTGGCGCGGGTCAAGCAGATCAGCCGCAATGAGCTGTGCGATGTGGTCTATGACGGCGTCGGCAAGGCGACGTTCCCCGGCTCGCTGAAGTGCATCAAGCCGCGCGGGCTGTTCGTGTCGTTCGGCAACGCCTCAGGCCCGGTGCCGCCGTTCCCGCTTACCGAGCTCAACAACCACGGCTCGCTGTTCGCGACCCGTCCGAAGCTGAACGACTATATCGGCACGCGGAAGGAGCTGATCGAGGGCGCCGACACGCTGTTCTCGGCCGTGATCGAAGGTAAGCTGCACGTCCCGATCAACCACGCCTATGCGCTCAAGGACGCCGCCAAGGCGCATGTCGATCTGGAAGGGCGTGTCACGACCGGTGCTTCGATTCTGAAGCCGTAAGGTCGCGGCTGCGACGCTGCGGCCTCTCAAGGTACAGTCGTCATCCCCCGCGCATGCGGGGGATCCAGTATTCAAGAGCGCCTGTTACTTGACATCAGTGCTCTGCAATACTGGGTCGCCCGGACAAGCCGGGCGATGACGTGATTAGATGTCGAGGAGCCGTGCGTTAGCGGCGAGTTCAGAACCCCGCCACGGTGCCGTGGAGGTCGTACGCGTCAGCACTGTCGATCTTGGCGGTGACGATTTCGCCGACGCGCAGCGGGCGGCGGCTGGACAGATAGACCGCGCCGTCGATGTCCGGCGCGTCGGCCTTGGAGCGGCCTTTGGCGACGGTCGGGCCGATCTCGTCGATGATCACCTGCTGACGGGTGCCGACCTTGCGCTTCAGCCGGCGGGCAGAGATCGCCTGCTGCCGCGCCATCAGCCTGTTCCAGCGCTCCTGCTTGACCTCATCCGATATCTGATCGGGCAGGGCGTTGGACGGTGCGCCGGCGACCGGCTCGTATTTAAACGCCCCGAGACGATCGATTTCGGCTTCGTCCAGCCATTCGAGCAGGAATTCGAAGTCGCGCTCGGTCTCGCCAGGGAAGCCCACAATGAAGGTCGAGCGCAGCGCCAGATCCGGGCACTGCTCGCGCCAGCGCTTGATCCGGTCCAGCGTCTTGTCCTGCGCGGCCGGACGCTTCATCAGCTTCAGCACGTCGGGGCTGGCGTGCTGGAACGGGATGTCGAGATAGGGCAGCACCTTGCCGTCCGCCATCAAGCCGATCACATCGTCGACATGCGGATACGGATAGACGTAGTGCAGCCGCACCCAGGCGCCGAGCTCGCCGAGCTCGCTGGCCAGATCGAGGAATTTGGCGCGGACGCTGCGATCCTTCCATGGGCTCTCTGCGTACTTCACATCGACGCCGTAGGCCGAGGTGTCCTGCGAGATCACCAGCAGCTCCTTGACGCCGGCAGCGACCAACTTCTCGGCTTCGCGCAGCACGTCGCCGGCCGGGCGCGATGCGAGATCGCCGCGCAGCTTCGGGATGATGCAGAAGCTGCAGCGATTGTTGCAGCCCTCGGAGATCTTCAAATACGCGTAGTGCCGCGGCGTCAGCCGCACGCCCTGCGGCGGCACCAGATCGAGATGCGGGTTGTGAAGCGCCGGCCGGGCCCGATGCACCGCCTCGAGCACGCTTTCATATTGCTGCGGTCCGGTGATCGACAGCACGCCGGGGTAGGCGGCTTCGATCTGCTCCGGCTCGGCGCCCATGCAGCCGGTGACGATCACCTTGCCGTTGGCCGCCATCGCTTCGCCGATCGCCGCCAGCGATTCCTGCTTGGCGCTGTCGAGAAAGCCGCAGGTGTTGACGATCACGAGGTCAGCGCCGTCGTGCTTGCGAGCTAGCTCATAGCCCTCTGCGCGCAACCGCGTGATGATGCGCTCGGAATCGACCAGGGCCTTGGGGCATCCCAGCGAAACAAAACTGATCTTGGGCGCGGTGGCCTGCTGCATGGTCGAACTGCCTGGATTGGGGTGGAGAGGAGCTAAACCGGATCGGCGGCGCTGGCAAGGCGGGCCGGAACTCGGTTGGGCGAGAAGAATGCTCTTTGGCGAGGTTCCGGAAGAGACGAATTTTTCCGGTTCCGGGACCCGTGCAGCGGGCCCGTTGTTATTTCGGCGGCCGTCTTGCGGAGGTCGACGGCCAGGCCTTTCTTGTTCTGCGGAACCAGGAGACGGACCGGTGCGACAACAGCCTCATTTGCAGTCCGCGACAGCCCAGCGGCTTCGGTCGTGGTCGGCGGTCGCCGTCGATATTCACGTCCTGATGCTCGGCGCGGCATTCGGGCTGATCGGCGCGATCGTGATCGCCGCCCCGCATCTGCGGCTGCCGTGATCGCCTGAGGGCTACTACTCGTGTGAACCGCTGCCCGCCTGGGTTCGCACGAAACGCGCCGCGGGAGCGAGCGCTGAATTTGCGAAATGCCGGACGATCACGCTGGCGAGCGCCTGTGCCGCAGGATTGGAGCTTCGCGCCGAGCGATAGAGGACTAAGTCGACTTTGGGCAGGGCGGGGAACGTATCACCGCGGCCGAGCATGCGCATCCCCGGCAGCACCGAGCTCTTGCCAACGACGCTGACCGCAATCCCTGAGAACACCGCCGCCTGAATGCCGCTGATGCTCTCGCTGATGCAGCTCAGCCGCCAGATCCGGCCGATGCTTTCGAGCGCCGCGAGACCGAAATCGCGGAAGATGTTGCCGGGCGGCAGCATCGCCAGCGGCACTGGGTTTTCGAGGTGCACCGAGCTTCGCTCAGACGCCACCCACACCAGTTCTTCCTGTGCCACCAACTCGCCGACCTTGAACGCCGGCATCCCCGTGACGATCGCCAGATCAATCTCCGCGCGCTCGACCGACGCCATCAGCTTGCTCGACAGCGCGCATTTCAGCTCGACATCGACATTTGGGTAGGCGCTGCGGAAGTCCGCCAGAATGCCCGGCAGCAGATACGCGGCGTAGAGATCGG
The DNA here is from genome assembly GCF_039642825.1 of Rhodopseudomonas sp. P1. Lineage (NCBI taxonomy): Bacteria > Pseudomonadati > Pseudomonadota > Alphaproteobacteria > Hyphomicrobiales > Nitrobacteraceae > Rhodopseudomonas > Rhodopseudomonas sp. P1. The sequence goes on from NZ_CP088006.1 coordinate 2,912,511, forward strand.
GCATCCCCAGCACGACCACGCCGTCAAGTTTCGGTGCGGCGAGGCGGGCACGTAGTTCGTCCTGCAGGCCCATGATGGTGCGCGCATAGCCGAGTACGAGCTCACCGTGATTAGTCAGCACCAGCTTGCGGCCGACCTTGGTGAACAGCGGTGCTCCGGTTGCTTCCTCCAGCCGGTTGAGCTGCAGGCTGACGGCCGGCTGGGTCCGGCCCAGCCGCCGCGACGTTTCGGAAAAGCTGCCGGTCTGAACCAGCACGATGAAGGTTTGCAGCAGGCGGAGGTCGAGTGGGGCGAGCATGGTTTTATTAAGCCAGCTTATAAAACCGATATAAACAATAAATTTCTGATGTTGTTGCGTCGCACCTACAGTGGCTTGCCGGGATCAGCAGCGAGGAAGCCATGCACAACAGCACCAGACGCCACTTCATCCGCCTTGCGGTGACCGCGACAGCGCTTGCCGCCACCAGCCTGACAGCGCTTGCGGAGGATCGCGTCATCAAGGTCGGGACCTTGAAGCTGATCCACGGCATCACGCCGTACTTCTACGAGAAATTCGTGCCGGCGGGCGTCAAGGTGGTGGTGGTGCCATTCGAGAGCCCGACCGATGGCAAGAACGCCGTGGTCACCGGCTCGGTCGATTTCGGCATCTTCGGCCTCGCGGCCGCGACCCTCGGCGGCGCCAATGGCGAACCCGTGGTGGTAGTCGGCGCGGCCTGCAATCGGGGCATGGCGGTGGTGGCCGGCAAGGACTCCGGCATTGCCAGCATCAAGGATTTGAAGGGCAAGAAGGTCGCGATCTGGCCGGGCTCGACCCAGGAGGTCGTCATCCTCGACCGGCTGGCCGCCGAGGGCATGTCGATCAAGGACATTCAGGCGGTCCGCGTCTCGTTCAGCGATATGGCTCCGGCGTTGGCACGCGGCGACATCGACGCCTATGTGGGCGCCGAGCCGGCGGCAGGTATCAGCCTCGCCAGCGGCGTCGGCAAGATCGTCGAATATCCGTATTCGACGCCGACCGGTTCGCTGAACATGGTGCTGAGCACCCGGCGCGAGCTGATCGAGAAAGACCCCGAACTAATCCGCACGCTGCTGAAGGTACATCGCAAGGCCAGCGAATTCGCGATGAGCAACCGCGACGCCTTCGTCGAGATGGCGATGCAGAAGCTCGGCCAGCAGAAGGCATCGATCGAGCAGGCGGCGCCGAACGTCGAGCTGACCTGGAACATCGACGATCAGTTTCTGAAGCAGGCGCAGTATTACGGCGCCCAGATGCTCGACAAGAAGCAGATCCGGCAGCTCCCCGACTACAAGACGTTCATCGATCCAAGCTTCATCAAGGCCATCTCGGCGTCGTGAGCGATCAATGAGCTTGGAAAGTACGGTCTCCCCGTCCGCCATGAGTGGCCCCGCGATCACCAAGGCTGCCGCCAATGTACGCGGCAGCAGCACCAGACAGTTCGCCAAACTCAGAGCCAGGCTCCGCACCGCCGCCCTTGCGCTGATCGTGCCGCTCGGTCTGCTGCTGGTTTGGGACCTGATGGTGCGGTGGACCGGGACGCGGCTGGTTCCGCCGCCCTCCGGTGTCGCGACCATGATGTGGGATTTCGCCTTCGGCGGAATCTACGACGACGCCTATAGCGGCAGCCTGCCGATCCATTTCTGGAAGTCAGTGCAGCGCGTGTATGGCGGCTTCTTCCTGGCGGCGCTGCTCGGGATTCCGCTCGGGCTGATGATCGGCCGGATTCCGCTGCTGCGTGCGCTGCTCGATCCGACGCTCGCCCTGCTGAGGCCGATCCCGGTCACCGCCTGGCTGCCGCTGTCGATGATCTTCTTCGGCCTGGGGCCGAAGTCGGCGGTGTTCCTGGTGTTCCTCGGGGCGTTCTATCCGATCCTGCTCAACACCGTGTTCGGCGTGAAATCGGTCGATGTCCGGCTGTTCGAGGCGGCCGGGATGCTCGGCTGCAGCGGTCCGCAATTGTTCAGATCCGTGGTGCTGCCTGCGGCGCTGCCGAGCATCTTCAACGGCCTCCGGCTCGGCGCGTCATTCGCCTGGATCCTGATCGTGGTCGGCGAGATGACCGGCGTGCCGGAAGGTCTCGGCGCCGTGATCATGGATGGCCGCACACTGTCGCGCACCGACCTGGTCATCACCGGGATGATCATCATCGGCATCACCGGATTCCTGTCGGACCGCATCCTGGTGTCCCTCAGCAATTACTTCCTGCGCTGGAGCCCGCAGCATCATGCTTGATCAAACCACCCATCGCGACGCGCCGCCGGTGATCCTGGAGGTCAGCGGGCTCAATAAGATCTATCAGGCCTCGAATGGCCCAGTCGAAGCGCTGCGCAGCGTTGACCTGACAGTGCGCAAGGGCGAGTTCATCTGCCTGCTCGGCGCCTCCGGCTGCGGCAAGTCGACTCTGCTACGGATCATCGCCGGCTTCGAGCAGGCGACGCAGGGCTCAGTCGGCGTGTACGGCTGCGAGGTGAGGGGACCTGGCCCCGACCGCGGCATGGTGTTTCAGGACTACGCCCTGTTTCCGTGGCTGACGGTCCGGCAGAACATTGGGTTCGGCCCCAGCCATCGCCGCGTCGCGGCGCAGGAAGTCGACAAACTGACCGATCGGTTCATGGCGATGGTCGGGCTGACGGCCTTTGCAGACCGCTATCCGCACCAGCTCTCCGGCGGCATGAAGCAGCGTGTGGCGATCGCCCGCGTGCTCGCCAATGATGCCGACATTCTGTTGATGGACGAGCCGTTCGGTGCGCTCGACGCCCTGACCCGCGCCGCTTTGCAGGAAGAGCTGATCGAGATCTGGCGCAGCACCAAGCTGACCGTGATCTTCGTCACCCATTCGGTCGAAGAGGCGGTTCTGCTCGCCGATCGGGTTGTGGTGATGAGCTCGTCGCCGGGCCGGATCGACCAAGACGTCGAGATCGAGCTGCCGCGGCCGCGCGACGTGGCGTCGGTCGAGTTCAATCGGCTTCGGCGCAGCATCACGCAGCAACTGACCAGCCATGTCGGCGCAGGCCGCAAGGTTGCAGCGACGGCGGATTCCTGACGTGGACGTTGCAGCCCCCCACGCGTCGCGATCGGTCTATCGCGGGATGGATCGTGCGGCTCTCGATGCCGCCTACAACAACAGCGCAGCAGTCGTCGACAGCCCGCAATGGCTGGAACGCTGGCGCCAGCGCAGTGCTGTCCGCCGCGCCGGTCCCGGAGCACGGCTCGATATCCCGTATGCGGAGCGCGAACGGACTTCGATCGACTATTTTGCCTCCGGCGAAACCGGCGCGCCGCTGCTGGTGTTTCTGCACGGCGGCTATTGGCAGCGCAATTCGAAGGAGATTTTCTCCTTCGTTGCCGATGGGCCGAATGCGCAGGGCATCGATGTCGCTGTGGTCGGCTACACGTTGGCTCCGACGGCGCGGCTGTCGGACATCGTCGCCGAGGTCGATCTGGCGCTCGATGCGCTCGCCGCTGACACCGAGCGCTTCGGCTTCGACCGGCGCAAGCTGGTGGTCAGCGGCTGGTCCGCGGGCGGGCATCTGGCGTCGGTCGCGAGCGCGCATGCCGCGGTCCGAGGCGCGGTGTGCATCAGCGGCATCTTCGATCTCGAGCCGATTGCGCTGTGCTATCTCGACGACGCGCTGCGCCTCGACCGCCAGGAGATCGAGATATTGAGCCCGATCCGGCGCACCCGCCTTGGTACGGCGCCACAGTCGCTGGTGGTCGGCGGTGATGAGTTGCCCGAACTGCAGCGTCAGTCGCTGGACTATTCCAACGTCGCTGCGCGGGCAGGATTGCCCATCACTCTGAGCATCCTGCCGCGGCATCACCATTTCTCCATTCTGAATGAATGGAACGCGGACGGCGCACTCACCGCCGAGCTGCTGGCCCTGATCGGGGCGTAGCTACGCGTCAGGTGCCGGCAAAGGGCGCGACGGTGATGCCGCTGGCTTCCAGCTTGCGGCGGACGCCGCGCGCGATCTCGACCGCGCCCTTGGTGTCGCCATGGATGCACACCGTGTCGGTGCGCATCTTGATCACCTTGCCGGTGACGGAGACGACGGCGCCGTCCTGCGCCATCCGCAGCACGCGTTCGGCGATCTCATCGGGGTCGTGCAGCACCGCGCCGGGCTTCTTGCGCGACACCAGATTGCCGTCGTCCTCATAGGCCCGATCGGCAAACACTTCGTGCGCCAGCGGCAGGCCGGCTGCTTCGCCTGCAACCATCAGTTTCGAGTTCGCCAGCACGACGAACACCAGCGATGGATCGACCGCCTTGATCGCCAAGGCAATCGCGCGTGCGGTCATGTCGTCTTCGCAGGCGACGTTGGACAGCGCGCCGTGCGCCTTGACGTGGGTGACCTTGTGGCCGGCGAGGGCCGCGACCGCCTGCAGCGCGCCGATCTGATAGGCGACGAGGTTTTCGATCTCCGCGGCTGTAATCCCCGGCACCGGCCGGCGGCCGAAACCGTGCAGGTCGCGGAAGCCCGGATGCGCGCCGATCGCGACGCCGTTTTGCTTCGCGAGCTTGACGGTCGCATGCATGATGTCCGGATCGCCGGCGTGGAAGCCGCAGGCGATGTTGACGCTGGTGGCGATTTGCATCATCGCCGCATCGTCACCCATCTGCCAGACGCCAAAGCCTTCGCCGAGGTCGCAGTTTAGATCGATCTTCATCCCGATTGGTCCCGTCGTCAGATTCGATTACTCCGCCGCCAGCGCGTCGATCGCCGCACCGGCGACGTTGGCGGAGAGCAGCGCGTCGAGGTCGATGGTGGCGTGCTGCGCGTCGCGCAGCCGGTCAGGCAGCGAGCGGATCAGCCTGGCCATCGCGCGATAAGCTTCCTGAGCTTCGTCGACGCTCACCGTCTGAAAGCGGAACGGTCGGCCGGGTTGACGCTGCGCCAGCCGCCCGAGATCGGCTGAGATCACCGTGGCAATCTTCGGATAGCCGCCGCTGGTGCCGCGATCGGGCATCAGCACGATCGGCTGGCCCGAGCCGGGCACCTGGATGCTGCCGTCGACGGTGCCGTCCGAGACGATGTTGTGGCCGTGGAGATGCGAGATCTGCGGACCGTCGAGCCGATAGCCCATGCGGTCGCTGGTCGCCGAGATCGTCCATTCGCCGGCGAGGAACGTCTCGACCGCGTCGCCGAACTCATCGTTCTGCGGACCGAGGACGACGCGGATCGGCGTGTCCTGTTGCTCGGGCAGGTCGAGGCGGCGTTCGAGCGCCGGTGCCGCGGACTTGACCTCGATGGTGTCGCCGGCCTGCAGCGGCCGCGGGTAGGGGCTGCCGAGACCGGCGCGCGCGTTGACAGCAAGACTGCCGAACATCGGCTCGCCGCCGACGGCGCCCTCAATTCCCAGATAGCTGAAGACGCCGCCACGCGCGACGCCGACGGTGAGGATCTGGCCTTCGGTGAGCGTGAACGACTCGTTGAACGCCAGCGGCTTTCCGTCCAGCGCAGCGGGCCGCTCGGCGCCTGTCAGCGCCAGGCGCACCGCGCCGTCTCGGACGCTCAGTTTCGCGCCGAGCGGCCCGAGTTCGATCGCCGCCGCGAACGCGCTGTTGCCGACCAGCACATTGGCGGCGGCAAGCGACAGCCGGTCCATCGCGCCGCTCGGCGGCAGGCCGTAACGCTGCGCGCCGTGGCGCCCGGCATCCTGCACGGAGGTGGCCGGGCCGACGCTATCGATCACAAGCTTCGTCATGCGCTCAGCAATTCCGCGACGACTTCACCATGGGACGCTGCATCGTCGCGCTCGGCGAACTCCTTGGCGTCGATCTGCGCGAAGCTGATGGCGTCGCCAGGTTCGAGCAAAAAGATCGGCTCGCGATACAACTGATAAGTGCGCACCGGCGTGCGACCGAGCAGGTGCCATCCGCTCGGTCCGGCCAGACATTGGATGCCGGTCTGGATGCCGCCGACCGAAATCGTGCCGGCCGGAGTGTGCAGTCGCGGCGCTTGCCGCCGGGGCATCGCCAACGCCGGATCGAGGCCAGAAAGATACGACCAGCCCGGTGTGAAGCCGATCATCGCGACGCGATAATCGCCGGCGGCGTGGCGCGCGACCAGTGCATCCGGTGTGGTGTTCAAAGCCTGCGCCGCATCCTCCAGATCGATACCGTGCTCGCCGCCATAACACACCGGAATCCGCCAGCGCCGCTTGGCGACGGTCTCGCTTTCATCGGGCGTCTGCGCGAGCGTTACGAGTTGATCGGATAGTGCGCCGAAGCCGATCGTCTCCGGATCGTAATGCACCAGAAGCGACCGATAGGTCGGCACGGTTTCGACGATGCCGGAGATCGGAGCGTGCTTCAGCTTGCGATCGAGCGCCAACACGCGACGATTAGCTTCATCACTGATATCGCGGCCGAACTCGACGGTGATCGCGGTGTCACCGCTCGGCAGCATCCTGGGAGGTGGGGTGGTCATGCTGCAACGATCTCACAAAGCTACCGGCAGCGATAGCGCCTTTTCCGAGCGGTTGAAAAGCACTTCGCAACTCATGCGAGGTCGATAAGTCGGTGACTTTGGAGGTGATAAATTGCGATGATCGCCATGCGCTGGGAAGAGCTGCTGAGCGCAGGGTTGCGTCTTGACGCGGCAGGCGCGGCCCGCAAGATGCGCCGACAATCACTGGAGCTCTCTCTTCATGTCACTGACCCCGGAAGCCATCGACATCCTGTCGCGCGTTTCGACCGCGACCATCACCACGGTGCTGCTGAAGAAGGGGCTCCGCAACGTCTGGATGCGCGGTGCGCGGCCGCTGCGTCCGGGGGCGACGCGGCTGGTCGGTGAGGCGTTCACGCTGCGCTTCGTCCCGGCGCGCGAGGATCTGGCGACGCCCGAGTCCTGGGCCTCGCCGATCTCGACCCGCGCGGCGATCGAGGCGATGCCGGAAGGCTGCATCGCCGTGGTCGACGCCATGGGCATCAAGGACGCCGGCATCTTCGGCGACATTCTCTGCGCCCGCATGGTCAAGCGCGGCATCAAGGCGCTGATCACCGACGGCGTGGTGCGCGACCTCGAGGGCGTGCTGGGCACCGGTCTGCCGGTGTGGTGCGACGGCGCGGCTGCGCCGCCGTCGGTGGCCGGCCTGACCTTCGTCGGCTGGGACCAGCCGATCGGTTGCGGCGGCGTCGCGGTGTTCCCGAAGGACGTCATCGTGGCCGACCAGGATGGTGCGGTGCTGATCCCGCAGGCGCTGCTCGACCACGTGCTCGCCGAGGGCCCGGAGCAGGAGCGGATGGAAGGCTGGATCGTCGAAGAGGTTAACAAGGGCGCGGTGCTGCCCGGGCTGTATCCGATGAATGCGGAAACCAAGGCGCGCTACGCCGCGTTCAAGGAGAAGGCCGACAAAACCTAAGGAGCCTGGTCGATGGACATCTTCGCGGCGGGCTCACGCCCGACCCAGCGGGCGCCCAAGGACTATTTCACCGGCACGGTGTGGCAGGACCCGATCGTAGCCGCGCCGGCGCCGGCGCGGCTCGCCGCCACGCGCGTGGCGTTCGAACCCGGCGCGCGCACCGCGTGGCACACCCATCCGCTCGGCCAGACGCTGTATATCGTGACCGGTGTCGGCCGGATCCAGACCGAAGGCGGCCCGGTGCGGGAGATTCGCGCCGGCGACGTGGTGTGGATTCCGCCGGGCGAGAAACACTGGCACGGCGCCTCGCCGACCAACGGCATGACCCATATTGCGATGCAGGAGGCGCTGGACGGCAGTTTCGCCACCTGGATGGAGCATGTCTCCGACGACGATTACGCCGTCGCGCCGTCCGCCTGAGATCCGCGGCCGCCGCCGATCAGAATCCTCAAAACCGCCGGTTTCTCCGCCGATGGGACCCTTTCCCGCCGGGTGGGGACTCGGTATGAAGGGCGCTTCGTTGCAAGGTGGCGGGCGTTGAGGAGAATAGAATGGCAGCCAAGACGAAATTTCGGGGGTCGTTTACCGCCTTGGTCACGCCGTTCAAAAATGGCGCGCTCGACGAACAGGCGTTTCGCAGCCTGGTGAACTGGCAGATCGAGCAGGGCACCCACGGCCTGGTGCCGGTCGGAACCACCGGTGAGAGCCCGACGCTGAGCCACGAGGAGCACCACAAGGTGGTGGAGTGGTGCATCGCGGAGGCCAAGGGCCGCGTGCCGGTGATCGCCGGCGCTGGCTCCAACTCGACTCGCGAAGCCGTCGAGCTCGCGCGCCACGCCGAGAAGGCCGGCGCCGATGCGGTGCTGGTGGTGACGCCGTACTACAACAAGCCGACCCAGGAAGGCATGTATCAGCACTTCAAGGCGGTGAACGATGCGATCGGGATTCCGATCATCATCTACAACATTCCGCCGCGGTCGGTCGTCGACATGTCGGTCGACACCATGAGCCGGCTGTACGAGCTCGACAACATCGTCGGTGTGAAGGACGCGACCGCCAATCTCGGCCGCGTGTCGCAGCAGCGCCACGCGATGGGCCCCGATTTCATCCAGCTCTCGGGCGAGGATATGACCGCGCTGGCCTATATGGCGGCCGGCGGCCACGGCTGCATCTCGGTGGTGTCGAACGTCGCGCCGAAGCTGTGTTCTGATCTGATGGGCGCGGTGTTCGCGGGCGATTATCCCGGCGCGCTGAAGATCCAGGACCGTCTGGTGCCGCTGCACGACGCCGTTTTCAAGGAGCCGGGCGTCGCCGGTGCCAAGCATGGCCTGACGCTGCTCGGCCGTATTCAGGAAGAGGTCCGGCTGCCGCTGATGCCGGTGACCGAACCGACCGGCAAGACGATCCGTGCGGCGATGGTGCACGCAGGAGTCATCAACTGACAGGGAGCGCATGAACAGCACCGATTCCGTCCGTCACTTCGAGCAGAAGGGCTCGAGGCTTCTCAAGGAATTTCGCGATTTCGCGATGAAGGGCAATGTCGTCGACCTCGCGGTCGGCGTCATCATCGGTGCAGCGTTCGGCGCGATCGTGACCTCGCTGGTCGGCGACGTGATCATGCCGATCATCGGAGCGATCACCGGCGGGTTGGATTTCTCCAACTACTTCACGCCGCTGTCGAAGTCGGTCACGGCGGGCACGCTGGCCGACGCGAAGAAGCAGGGTGCGGTGCTCGCCTGGGGCAATTTCCTCACGGTGACGCTGAACTTCCTGATCGTCGCGGCGGTGCTGTTTGCGGTGATCCGGTCGCTGAACAAGTTGAAGCAACAGGCGGAAGAGGCCAAGTCGCCGCCGCCGACCCCGACCCGGCAGGAAGAGCTCCTCACCGAGATCAGGGATTTGTTGAAGAAGGGCGCCGGTCCGTCGCCGTAGGTGACGACGACCGCGCCGACAGGAATCGCCCACAATGGCCGAGAAGAATGAACGCCCGATCAAGGTGGTCGCGGAGAACCGCAAGGCGCGGTTCAACTACGCGATCGACGACACCGTCGAGGCCGGCATTGCGCTGACCGGCACCGAGGTGAAGTCGATCCGCAACGGCAAGACCACGATCGCGGAGTCCTATGCGGACGCCCGCGGCAGCGAGATCTGGCTGATCAACGCCAATATCCCGGAATATCTGCAGGCCAACCGCTTCAATCACGAGCCGAAGCGGCCGCGCAAGCTGCTGCTGCATCGCAAGCAGATCAACAAGCTGATCGGCGCGGTCGAGCGCGAAGGCATGACGCTGATTCCGCTCAAGCTGTATTTCAACGAACGCGGCCGTGCCAAGCTGCAGCTCGCCCTCGCCAAGGGCAAGAAGCTGCACGACAAGCGCGAGACCGAGAAGAAGCGCGATTGGAGTCGCGAGAAGGGCCGTCTGCTGCGGTCGCGCGGCTGAGCGGGTCAGAGGGAGGCGGCCATGACCAAGCAGCCAGATCTTCTCAAGGTCGATTGGAGCGCAATCCCTGCACCGGAGGATGATCGCGCCGCCGCGCATTTAGCCGGCGCCGTGATCCCGTCTGTCGTTCTACCGGCGACTGATGGTGGCTCCGTGACGCTGTCGTCGCTGCCGGGGCGGACCGTGCTGTTCATCTATCCGCGGACGGGCGTGCCGGGTCAGATCAGCCTGGTCGACGACTGGGACATGATCCCCGGTGCGCGCGGCTGCACGCCGCAGACCTGTTCGTTCCGCGATCTGTTCGCCGAGTTGAAGGCCGCCGGCGCCGACGCGGTGTTCGGACTGTCGACGCAATCGACCGCTTATCAAACCGAGATGGCGACCCGGCTGCATCTCCCGTTTGCGGTGCTGTCCGATGAGAGCCTCGAACTGACCCACGCCTTGAACCTGCCGACGATGCAGGTCGCCGGCATGACGCTGCTCAAGCGCATGGCGCTGATCATCGACGACGGCCGGATCAGCCACGTGTTCTATCCGGTCTTCCCGCCGGATCGAAACGCCAGCGACGTGCTGGAATGGCTCAAGGGCAATCGGCGCTAGTTAGCAGCCGCGGATGCCCATCGCCGTCATTGCGAGCGAAGCGAAGCAATCCAGAGGCCTCAGACGTGTGGCCTCTGGATTGCTTCGTCGCTTCGCTCCTCGCAATGACGATTCTTTCTGATCAACTACGCGTCGAGATCAGCCCGGACCCGCGCGAACACATCGCGGAACATCTTCGGTGTCAGCACGCCGGTGTTCGTGTTGTAGCGCGAGCAGTGGTAGCTGTCGTAGAGGCGCAGCCGGCCGGCGTCGTGCACGGCGCCGTGGCCGAACGGGGCCTGGGCGGCGCGGAGGCCGAGCGCCTTCAGCGTTGAATCATGGGCGATCCGCCCGAGCAGGACGATCGCGCGCAGCTTCGGCATCGCCTCGATCGTGGCGATCAGAAAGCGGCGGCAGGTGTTGATTTCGATCGGCAACGGCTTGTTCTGCGGCGGCACGCACCGCACCGCGTTGCTGATCCGGCAGCCGATCAATTGCAGCCCGTCGTCGGGCCGTGCCTGATAGTGACCTTTGGCGAAGCCGTAGTCGATCAGCGTGGCGTAGAGCAGGTCGCCGGCGTAGTCGCCGGTAAACGGCCGGCCGGTGCGGTTGGCGCCTTGCAGGCCCGGCGCAAGGCCGACAATCAGAAGCGAGGCGTCGGCGCCGCCGAAAGACGGGACGGGCGCGTTGAACCAGCCCGGTTCGCGTGCGCGGGCTTCGCTGCGGAATTCAGCGAGACGCAGGCAGAACGGGCAGTCGCGGTCAGGGTCGGTGAGGGAGGTCGGGACGCGGGGCCCGGAGCCCCGCGTCAACGTCGGCATGGACCTTAGTCTTCGAAGTCGTCAGCGCCGGCGCGCGACGCCAAGGCAGTGGACCGCTGCAGGAACTGCGGCGCGTGGTGACGCGGTTCGCGGGGCTCGCGCGGTTCCCGCGGCGGCGGGCGGTCGGCCGGGTCGCGGCCGATCTTCGATTGCAGCTCGACCAGATCGGTAAAGATGTCGGCCTGGCGGCGGAGCTCGTCGGCGATCATCGGCGGCTGGCTGGAAATCGTCGAAATCACGGTGACGCGGACGCCACGGCGCTGCACGGCTTCGACCAGCGAGCGGAAGTCGCCGTCGCCCGAGAACAACACCATCTGATCGATGTGTTCGGCCAGCTCCATGGCATCGACAGCAAGCTCGATGTCCATGTTGCCCTTGACCTTGCGGCGGCCGGAGGCGTCGATGAATTCCTTGGTCGCCTTGGTGACGACGGTGTAGCCGTTGTAGTCCAGCCAGTCGATCAGCGGGCGGATCGACGAGTATTCCTGATCTTCGATGATCGCGGTGTAGTAGAAGGCGCGGACCAAATTGCCGCGGCTTTGAAATTCCTTCAGCAACCGCTTGTAGTCGATGTCGAACCCGAGAGTTTTTGCGGTTGCGTAAAGGTTGGCACCGTCGATGAACAGCGCAATTTTGTTACTGGAGGAAGTGGACATCAAGATCTCTCATGTGTCTGTTGTCAGCTTCTTGGCGCAACGGAAATAGCTGCGCAGCTCAAGTCAATTTTTGCACGAATAGCCGTCGCGCTGGGCAACCGGCACAAACTTCAACCGCACGAAGCATCAGCCGGTATTCTATACTTTTCTTTCTGAAAAGAAGCCTTTTGTTGTCGGACTCGTGTTCGTCCGAGTTGGCCAGTGGCCGGCCGTCCCGGAATGTCGGGTGCATTATCAGAGTGGGGCTGATCGGCCAAATGACAAATTGCTGCTTGCGAAAGCCGCCTTCGCGCTATAGGTAGCGGTCTAACCCCGATTTTGGTCCTATTGAACGGAGCGACTGGCCATGGCGCGCGTCACCGTGGAAGACTGCATTGACAAGGTCGACAACCGGTTCGACCTCGTCCTGTTGGCCGCTCATCGCGCCCGCATGATCTCGTCCGGCTCGCCGCTTACGATTGATCGCGACAACGACAAGAACCCCGTTGTTTCGCTTCGCGAAATTGCCGATCAGACGATCTCGCCGGAAGACCTCAAGGAAGAGCTGGTGCACTCGCTGCAGAAGTTCGTCGAGGTCGATGAGCCGGAACCCGATACCGTGCCACTGATCGGTTCGGCCGGCGCCAGCGTCGATGCCGACGACACCGAAGTGGCGATGGAGCGGATGACCGAGGAAGAGCTGCTCAAGGGTCTGGAGGGCCTGGCGCCCCCGGAAGAGCAGCCCGAGGAAGACGAATAAGCCTTACGGCGGCTTTGCACGTTTCCGTGATGCTCTGCAAAAACGGCTCGGATCGCTTCCGGGCCGTTTTTCGTTTTCGAAGGAGATTCGGGTGCACACGGAACAGTGTCCGGCGCATTGCTGCCCTGACCTAAACTCCGCCGAAATCGCGGTTTTTTCTGGCCGTTCTGGTTCCTTTCATGGCACAAGATCAGAGGGCTAGCGGGCGTAATTAAACCTCCGAGGGCGGAGTTCCGTCCTCGCTGCAATGCAATAAAGGTTGTGGAATGGCGTCAGGACGCCAGAGTTCGAAGCAGATGGAGCAGGCCGGCGGTGCAGCCGCCGTCGCCGAGCCGTCTGCTGCCGCCAAGCCCCGATCCCGTGCCCGCATGATGCGGCAATACGATCTGGTCGAGCGGGTCCGCTCTTACAATCCGAATACCGACGAGGATCTGCTCAACCGGGCGTACGTCTACGCGATGATGGCGCATGGGGAGCAGACCCGCGCCTCCGGCGACCCGTATTTCTCGCACCCGCTCGAAGTCGCCGCGATCCTGACCAACCTCAAGCTCGACGACGCCACCATCGTCGCCGCGCTGTTGCACGATACCATTGAAGACACCGAGGCGACCCGGACCGAGATCGACACCATGTTCGGTCCGGAGATCGGCGCCTTGGTCGAGGGGCTGACCAAGCTGAAGCGGCTGGAGCTGGTGTCGCGCGAGGCCAAGCAGGCCGAAAACCTGCGCAAGCTGCTGCTGGCGATCGCCGACGACGTCCGCGTCCTGCTGATCAAGCTCGCCGACCGCCTGCACAACATGCGCACGCTGGAGTTCGTGCCGCCCGCCGCCCGTCAGCGCATTGCCGAGGAGACGCTCGACATCTACGCGCCACTCGCAGGCCGCATGGGCATGCAGGAGATGCGCGAGGAGCTCGAGGACCTGTCGTTCCGCAGCCTCGATCCGGAAGCCTTTACGGTCGTGATGCAGCGGCTCGACGCGCTGGCCGAACGCAACCGCAACCTGATCGGCGAGATTGAAAGCCAGCTCTCCGCCAATCTGGCCCGCCACGGCATCACCGCCGAGGTCACCGGGCGGCGGAAGCGGCCGTTCTCGATCTGGACCAAGATGGAGCGGAAGTCGGTCGGGTTCGAGCAGCTCTCCGATATCTACGGATTCCGCGTCGTTCTCGACAACGTCGAGGCCTGCTATCGCGCGCTCGGCGTCGTGCATACGACCTGGCCGATGGTGCCGGGGCGGTTCAAGGATTACATCTCGACACCGAAGCAGAACGACTATCGTTCGCTGCACACCACGGTGATCGGCCCCGGCCAGCAGCGCGTCGAGCTGCAGTTCCGGACCCGCGAGATGAATCAGATCGCGGAATACGGCATCGCCGCGCACGCGTTCTACAAGGACGGCGTCGGCTCGCCGACCGAGCTGCTCAACCGCGAGTCGAATGCGTTCGCCTGGCTCCGTCACACCATCGAGATGCTGTCGGAAAGCTCGAACCCCGAGGAATTCCTCGAGCACACCAAGCTCGAACTGTTCCACGACCAGGTGTTCTGCTTCACGCCCAAGGGCAAGCTGATCGCGCTGCCGCGCAAGGCCAATGTGGTCGACTTCGCTTATGCGGTGCACACCGACGTCGGCAACAGCGCGGTCGGGTGCAAGATCAACGGCAAGTTCGCGCCGCTGTCGTCGGAGCTGCAGAACGGCGACGAGGTCGAAGTGCTGACCTCGCCGGTGCAGTCGGCGCCGCCGGCGGCATGGGAATCGCTCGCCGTCACCGGTAAGGCGCGGGCGGCGATCCGCCGTGCGACACGCGTCGCGATGCGCGATCAATATGCCGGTCTCGGCCGCCGCATCGTCGAGCGTTTGTTTGCCCGCGCCAAGATCGAATATGCCGACGACAAGCTGAAGGGCGCGCTGCCGCGGCTTGCGCGGGCCTCGGTCGAGGACGTGATGGCCTCGGTCGGCCGCGGCGAGATGAAGGCGTCCGACGTCGCCCGGGCGATGTACCCGGACTACAAGGAAGAGCGCATCGCGCGGTTCGGCGGCAAGAAGGATGTGCCGGACAAGGTGATCGGCAAGGCCCCCGAGACCGGCAAGGTCTCCTCGGTGATTCCGATCGGCGGCCTGCATTCCGGATTGCCGGTGAAGTTCGCGCCGAACGGCGGCGCGGTGCCGGGCGATCGCATCGTCGGCATCGTCACGCCGGGCGAGGGGATCACCATCTATCCGATCCAGTCGCCGGACTTGAAGGAATTCGAGGAAGAGCCTGAGCGCTGGCTCGACGTAAAGTGGGACATCGACGAGACCACGCCGCAGCGTTTCCCGGCGCGGTTGTTCGTGCAGAACGTCAACGAGCCCGGCAGCCTGGCGCAGATCGCCGGCGTCATCGCCGAGCACGACGGCAACATCGACAACATCAACATGAGCCGGCGTTCGCCCGACTTCACCGAGCTCACCATCGATCTCGAGGTCTATGACCTCAAGCACCTCAGCGCGATCATCGCCCAGTTGCGCGCCAAGGACGTCGTCGCTCACGTCGAGCGGGTGAACGGCTGAGGCCAGAGGTCGCACGAGGCAGTTAGTATGTTCGTCAGTGCGAGCGAAGCGAAGCAATCGAGGACAACGAGCACTGAACCGGATTGCTTCGCCGCTTCGCTCCTCGCAATGACGAGTGATATCCACTCCAAGTCTTTCGGTTCTCGATAATGTCCAAAACTCCTCCGCTTCGTCTCGGCGTCAACATCGATCACATCGCCACGCTGCGGAACGCCCGCGGCGGTCGCCATCCCGATCCGTTGCGGGCTGCGTTCGCAGCGATCGAGGCGGGGGCCGACGGAATCACCGCGCATTTGCGTGAGGATCGCCGCCACATCCGCGACGCCGACATGCAGCGGCTGAAGGCGGAGATTTCCAAGCCGCTAAATTTCGAAATGGCGGCAACCGACGACATGATCAGGATCGCGCTCGGTGTGAAGCCGCACGCGGTGTGCCTGGTTCCGGAGCGGCGCGAGGAACTGACCACCGAGGGCGGCCTCGACGTGGTCGGCCAGCAAGCCTCGCTCGGGCCGGCGATCGCGCGCTTCAACGATGCCGGCATCCGGACCTCGCTGTTCATCGCCGCCGATCCGGCGCAGATCGAGATGGCGGCGAAGCTGAAGGCCCCCGCGATCGAAATCCACACCGGCGCCTGGTGCGACGCGATTACCGACGGCGATGCGGCCAAGGCCAATACAGAATGGCAGCGGATCTTTGCCGGCGCCGCGCTGGCGCGGTCGGCTGGGCTCGAAGTCCACGCCGGTCATGGTCTCGACTATGCCACCGCCGAGACGATCTCTGAGCTGCCGCAGATCGTCGAACTCAATATCGGCTTCTACATGATCGGAGAGGCGCTATTCGTCGGCCTCGGCGAGACCGTGCGGGCGATGCGGGCAGCGATGGACCGCGGCCGCGCCAAGGCGATCGCCGCATGATCATCGGCATCGGCTCGGATCTGATCGACATCACCCGGATCGCCAAGGTGATCGAACGCCACGGCGAGCGGTTCCTGGATCGGGTGTTCACCGAGGCGGAGCGGGCAAAGGCCGAGCGGCGTGCCAAGAAGGCGGAACTGGTCGCCGCCACCTACGCCAAGCGGTTTGCCGCCAAGGAGGCCTGCTCCAAGGCACTCGGGACCGGTATCCGGCAAGGGGTGTGGTGGCGCGACATGGGGGTGGTCAATCTGCCCGGTGGCCGGCCGACCATGATGCTGACCGGCGGTGCCAAAGCCCGCCTCGACGCGCTGATGCCTCCCGGCATGACGGCGCGGATCGACCTGTCGATCACCGACGAATGGCCGCTCGCGCAGGCTTTCGTGGTGATCTCGGCGGTCCCGGCGGCCGCCGAGGCGACCGGCGCCACGTCCTCGTGAGACGGAAAAGCGGTTGATTCGTCATAGCATTAGCTCGCGATGCCGCGACGCTTGATTGCACCGGTCGCGACAACAGTCTAAAACCGCGCGGAATCCCCAGCGGGGTCGAGTCCTCGGCGAACGAGCGCCGGTCGTGGCGGTGTCCGTCGCTGCGGCCTACGTCTCGCCCATCACTTGGACCCGCTTCGCACCAGTCCAGTCGTCCACCGCGCGGCTCCCCGCGACGGGAATCGGGAAAGCGATGAGCGTGACATCCGGAACCAAATCTGAGAGCGGCGTCGGCGAAACCATCCGCGTCGTCATTCACGCCCTCATCATCGCGCTGATCATCCGCACTTTCCTGTTCCAGCCTTTCAACATTCCGTCCGGATCGATGAAGGCGACGCTGCTGGTCGGCGACTATCTTTTCGTCTCGAAATACACCTATGGCTACAGCCACTACTCGATCCCGCTGTCGCCGCCGCTGTTCTCCGGCCGGATCTTCGGCTCGGATCCGAACCGCGGCGACGTGGTGGTGTTCCGCCTGCCGAAGGACGACTCCACCGACTACATCAAGCGTGTGATCGGTCTGCCGGGCGATCGCATCCAGATGCGCGAAGGCCTGCTGTACATCAACGACAAGCCGGTCGATCGCGAGCGGCTGTCGGACTACGTCGGCGAAGATCCGTGCGGCTCGGAAGCCACCGCGCGCGTCAAGCGCTGGAAGGAAACGCTGCCGAACGGCGTGTCCTATGAGACGCTGGATTGCGTCGACAACGGCTTCTACGACAACACCAACGTCTACACCGTGCCGCCCGGCCACTTCTTCATGATGGGCGACAACCGCGACAACTCCACCGACAGCCGCGTGCTGTCTGCGGTGGGCTATGTGCCATACGAGAACATCATCGGCCGCGCCCAGATGATCTTCTTCTCGATCGCCGACGGCGAGCACGCCTGGCAGATCTGGCGCTGGCCGACCGCGGTGCGCTGGAGCCGTATCTTCTCCATCGTGCGATGAGCGATGATGTGACCAACGTCGAGCAACCCTCGACGGCGAGTGAACCGCAACCGCAGGATGTTCCGGCGGCGGAGCCTTCGGCTGCAAAGAAGCGGCGCGCCAGCAAGGCGAAGTCCAAGGCGACCGCAGCCGCGATCGAGCAGCGGCTCGGCCACAGCTTCGCCGATCCGGCGCTGCTGACCACCGCGCTCACCCACGTCTCCGCACTGAAATCCGCACGCCGCACCGATAGCTATCAGCGGCTTGAGTTTCTCGGCGATCACGTGCTCGGCCTGATCGTCTCCGACATGCTGTACCGGGCGTTTCCGGACGCCGACGAAGGCGAGTTGTCGAAGCGGCTCGCCGATCTGGTCCGCAAGGAAACTTGCGCCGACGTGGCCCGCAGTCTCGACCTGGTCGAAGGCATCAAGCTCGGCACGGTTGGGGCCGGCGCCGGCGCCAAGCTGCGCAAGTCGGTGCTCGGCGACATCTGCGAAGCGGTGATCGGCGCGATCTATCTCGACGGCGGCTACGACACAGTGTCCGATTTCGTCCGCCGCAACTGGACCGAGCGGATGCGCAAACCGGCGCGGTCGCTGCGCGATCCCAAGACCGTGTTGCAGGAGTGGGCACAGGCCCGCGGCCTGCCGACGCCGGTGTACCGCGAAGTCGAGCGCACCGGTCCGCATCACGATCCCCAATTCCGTGTCGCCGTCATACTGCCGGGCCTCGAGCCGGCCGAAGGTGTCGGTGGCAGCAAGCGCGCGGCCGAGAAGGTCGCGGCGTCGGCGATGCTGGCGCGTGAAGGCGTCGGCACAGGCGGCAATGATGGCTGAACATGAAGACGCGGCGACCGCCGCGACCCGCTGCGGTTTCGTTGCGCTGATCGGTGCGCCGAACGTCGGCAAATCCACACTCGTCAACGCGCTGGTCGGCTCCAAGGTGACGATCGTGTCGCGCAAGGTGCAGACCACGCGCGCGCTGATCCGCGGCATCGTGATCGAAGATGCCTCGCAGATCATCCTGGTCGACACGCCCGGCATCTTCGCGCCGAAGCGGCGGCTCGACCGCGCGATGGTCAAGACTGCATGGAGCGGCGCGCATGATGCCGACATCGTCTGCGTGCTACTCGACGCCCGTGCCGGCATCAACGAGCAGGCCGAAGATATCCTGGCCAACCTCGCCAATGTCGATCGGCCGAAGCTGCTGGTGCTCAACAAGATCGATCTGATTGCCCGAGAGAAGCTGCTGGCGCTCGCGCAGGCCGCCAATCAGCGGCTGGCGTTCGATCAGACCTTCATGGTCTCGGCGCTGACCGGCGATGGTGTCGACGATCTGCGCAAGGCCTTGGCTGCGCAGGTGCCGCCGGGCCCGTTCCATTATCCCGAAGACCAGATGTCGGATGCGCCGCTGCGCCATCTCGCCGCCGAGATCACCCGCGAGAAGATCTTCCGGCAACTGCATCAGGAGCTGCCGTATCAGTCGACGGTCGAGACCGACACCTGGACCGAGCGCAAGGATGGCTCGGTGAAGATCGAGCAGACCATCTTCGTCGAGCGCGAGAGCCAGCGCAAAATCGTGCTCGGCAAGGGTGGCGCGACCATCAAGGCGATCGGCGCCGAAGCCCGCAAGGAGATCGGTGAGATCCTCGAGCAGCCGGTGCACCTGTTCCTGTTCGTCAAGGTGCGCGAGGATTGGGGTAACGATCCGGATCGTTACCGCGAAATGGGCCTGGAGTTCCCCAAGGAATGACCACCAGCACCACCACCAGCCTGCCGCGCAATGTGTACTGGTTCGAAGTGCTGCTGCTCACCTCGCTGATGCTCGACTGCATCTCGGTGGCGTTTCAGGATCGCACCGTGATCGAGCCGAGCATGTCGGCCGGTGTGGTGGCCGCCGCCAACACCATGGCGGCCGGCCTGATCGTGCTGCTGAGCTATCTGGTGTGGCTCGCCGCCCACGCCCGCAAGAACTGGGCGAGGGCGGTGCTGACCGCCTCGCTGGTGTTCTCAGTGGTGTCGCTGGCCCAGATCGTCGGCGACAGCGGCATCGAAGCCGGACTGTGGATCGATATTGCGTCCTGCATCCTGACCGCGGCGGGACTGTATCTGTCCTACACCGGCGACGCCCGAGGCTGGTTCACCGCGTAAGGCCGGGCGCGACTGCGCGAAATCCGATAGGCTCGTCCGATGGAATGGAGCGACGAGGGCATCATTCTCGGGGTGCGGCGCCATGGCGAGTCCGCCGCGATCGTCGAGCTTCTGACCCGCGAGCATGGCCGGCATCTCGGCATGGTGCGCGGCGGGGCGTCGGCGCGGATGCGGCCGTTGCTGCAGCCCGGCAACAGCGTGCTGGCGTCATGGCGGGCAAGGCTCGACGAGCATCTCGGCTACTATCAGCTCGAAGCCACCAAGATGCGCGCCGCGACGCTGCTGGCATCATCCTATGCGGTGTACGGCGTCACCCATCTGGCGGCGCTGGCGCGGCTGCTGCCGGAGCGCGATCCGCACGAGGACATCTATCAGCGGCTGTTGTTCACGCTCGATGATTTCGACGACCTCGGTGTCGCTGCCGCGCATCTGATCCGGTTCGAACTGGCGATCCTGGCCGAGCTCGGCTTCGGGCTCGATCTGTCGGTCTGCGCCGCGACCGGCAGCACCACGGAACTGATCTATGTGTCGCCGAAGTCGGGGAGCGCCGTCTCGCGCAGCGCCGGCGAACCGTGGCGCGACCGGCTGCTGCGCCTGCCGGCCTTCCTGCGCGACGACGAGGCCGCGAGCGAGAGTGGCTGGTCCGGGCAGGACCTGTTCGATGGCTTCGAGCTGACTGGACGCTTCCTGCTGCGCAATGTTCTCGAGCCACGCGGGCAGAGCCATTCGGACGCCCGCGCGGGGTTCATCAATGCGATCACCCGCGCGCTGCAGCGGCCGGCGGAGTCGTAACCGGCCGCGTCACATCCGCGAGATGCCGCGATCGCTGCATCAGGCTTTCAGAGCTGCTGAGATCGTCGCCGCAATCGGCGTGGTCGGACGACCGATCAGCTGGCTCAAGGTGTGGCTGTCGTCGAACAGCGCGCCCTTGGCGGCACCGGCGTCGGAGTCCGCCAGCAGCGCGGCGAACGGTCCCGGCAGGCCGGCCCCGACCAGTGCGGCCTGGTAGTCGGCCTGCGGCAGATCGCGATAGGCGACCGCTTTGCCGGATTGCTTCGACAGCTCGGCCGCAAACTCGGCCAGCGTATAGGACGCATCGCCAGCGAGTTCGTAGATGCGGCCAGCCTGCGGCTCCGCGGCGGTGAGCACACGAACCGCGGCCGCGGCATAATCGGCGCGCGCCGCGGAGGCGATCCGGCCGGCATTGGCGCTGCCGAGCAGGGCGCCGTGCGCCAGCGCGGCCGGAATCGAAGCCGCGTAGTTCTCGCTGTACCAGCCATTGCGGAGCAGGGCGTGCGGTACGCCGGACGCCTTCAAGGCCGCCTCGGTTTGGCGATGCTCCTCGGCGAGCCCCAGCGGGGAGGTGTCGGCGTGTAGCAGGCTGGTATAGGCGAGCAGTTTCACGCCTGCTTGGCGCGCCGCCTCGATCGCGTTGCGGTGCTGCGCGGTGCGCTGGCCGATCTCGCTGGAGGAGATCAGAAGAGCACGGTCGACGCCGGCGAAGGCCGCCTTGAGGCTGTCAGGACGGCTGTAGTCGCCGTTGTGGACGTGCAGGCCCTTGGCAGCGAATTCGGCGGCAGCCGTTTCGCTGCGGACCAGCACGCCGATCTGGGAGGCCGGGACGGTCTTGAGCAGGCCGTCGATGACGAGCCGGCCGAGCTGACCGCTGGCACCGGTGACGAGGAAACGGGAGGCGGACATCAGGATCTCCTGGTGGTTTTCAATTGAGGGCAGGTCTATATTGGAGACCTTCGACCGGCCGCGTAAGGAGGCAGTATTTCGTGACAAGGTCACCTGCAGATAACCTGGCGGTCGCTGCGCACCGCGCCACCCTGACCGACCGCTACGCCGCCTGGCGGGAGCTCGGCTTCGACGCGTCGCGCTGTCCTGTGCGCAACGTGCTCGACCACCTGGGCAGCAAATGGAGCACGCTGCTGTTGATCGCGCTGGCCGAAAAGCCGATGCGGTTCAATGCGCTGCTGCGGGATGTTCCAGACATTTCGAAGCGGATGCTGACCCAGACGCTGCGCGATCTCGAGCGCGACGGGCTGGTCGCCCGGCAGGTGTTTCCGACCAAGCCGCCCAGTGTGGAGTACCGTTTGTCGGCGTCCGGCGAGTCCGTGCTTGGACCGTTGACGGCCTTGGTCGGCTGGGCGGAGCAGAACTTCCCCGAGATTGAGCGCGCCCGCGCCCGGTTCGACTCGGCGGCCCAGGAGGGTGGCGCCCAGGTTCCAGGCGAATCCGCAAGGCCGGAAAGCCCGCTGGCGCTTGCTCCGCTTCCGGTCAGGGGATAACCCCACGCCATGGGAAAAAGATTGATTCCGCCGGAGCCGGCCGAGATTCACGAGGTCCAGCTTCGCGAGGCGCTGGAAGAGCGCTATCTCGCCTACGCGCTGTCGACCATCATGCACCGGGCGCTGCCGGACGCGCGCGACGGCCTCAAACCGGTGCATCGCCGCATCCTCTACGGCATGCGGCTGCTGCGGCTCGACCCCGGTACGCCGTTCAAGAAGTCCGCCAAGATCGTCGGCGACGTGATGGGTTCGTTCCATCCGCACGGCGACCAATCGATCTACGACGCGCTGGTGCGCCTGGCGCAAGACTTCTCGTCGCGCTACCCGCTGGTCGACGGCCAGGGGAATTTCGGCAACATCGACGGTGATAACCCGGCGGCCTACCGCTACACCGAAGCGCGGATGACTGACGTCGCTCGGCTGCTGCTGGAAGGCATCGACGAGGACGGCGTCGCGTTCCGCGCCAACTATGACGGCCAGTCGAAAGAGCCGGTCGTGCTGCCCGGCGGCTTCCCGAACCTGCTCGCCAACGGCGCACAAGGCATCGCCGTCGGCATGGCGACGGCGATCCCGCCGCACAACGCCGCCGAGCTGTGCGACGCCGCGCTGCATCTGATCGAGAAACCCGACGCCAAGTCGAAAGCGCTGCTGCGCTTCGTCAAGGGCCCGGACTTCCCGACCGGCGGCATCATTATCGATTCCAAGGAGAGCATCGCCGAGGCCTACACCACTGGCCGCGGCGCGTTCCGCACCCGCGCCAAATGGGAGCAGGAAGAGGGCGCGCGCGGCACCTGGACCGTGGTGGTGACGCAGATCCCCTGGCTGGTGCAGAAGTCGCGGCTGATCGAGAAGATCGCCGAGCTGCTCAACGAGAAGAAGCTGCCGCTGGTCGGCGACATCCGCGACGAATCCGCCGAGGACGTCCGCATCGTCATCGAGCCGAAGTCGCGCAGCGTCGATCCGACGCTGATGATGGAATCGCTGTTCCGGCTGACCGAGCTGGAGAGCCGGATCCCGCTCAACCTCAACGTGCTGGTAAAGGGTCGGATTCCGAAGGTGCTCGGCCTCGCCGAGTGCCTGCGCGAATGGCTCGATCATCTGCGCGACGTGCTGCTGCGCCGCTCGGAGTATCGTAAGGGCCAGATCGAGCATCGGCTCGAAGTGCTCGGCGGCTATCTGATCGCGTACTTGAACATCGACAAGGTGATCAAGATCATCCGCACCGAGGACGAGCCCAAGCCGGTGCTGATGAAGGCCTTCAATCTCACCGAGATCCAGGCCGAAGCGATCCTCAACATGCGGCTGCGCTCGTTGCGCAAGCTCGAGGAGTTCGAGATCCGCACCGAGGACAAGAACCTCCGCGCGGAGCTGAAGGGCATCAACGCGATCCTGAAATCCGAGACCGAGCAGTGGGCCAAGGTCGGCGAACAGGTCCGCAAGGTGCGCGAGATGTTCGGGCCGAAGACGCCGCTCGGCAAGCGCCGCACCCAGTTTGCCGACGCGCCCGAGCACGATCTGGCGGCGATCGAAGAAGCCTTCGTCGAGCGCGAGCCGGTGACGGTGGTGATCTCCGACAAGGGCTGGGTCCGCACCCTGAAGGGCCATGTCGAGGATCTGTCCGGCCTGAACTTCAAGCAGGACGACAAGCTCGGCCAGTCGTTCTTCGCCGAGACGACGTCGAAGCTGCTGCTACTTGCGACCAACGGCCGGTTCTATGCGCTGGATGTCGCCAAGCTGCCCGGCGGCCGCGGCCATGGCGAGCCGATCCGCATGTTCATCGATATGGAGCAGGACGCCGCGATCGTCACGGTGTTCGTGCACACCGGCGGCCGCAAATTCCTGATCGCCAGCCATGACGGGCAGGGCTTCATGGTCAACGAGGACGAGTGTGTCGGCTCGACCCGCAAGGGCAAGCAGATCCTCAACGTCGACATCCCCAACGAAGCGCGCGCGCTCACGGTTGTCAGCGAGGGCGACGACAGCGTCGCGGTGATCGGCGATAACCGCAAGATGGTGATCTTCCCGCTCGATCAGGTGCCGGAGATGACCCGCGGCCGCGGCGTGCGGCTGCAGAAGTACAAGGACGGCGGCCTGTCCGATATCGCCACCTTCTCGTCGAAGCAGGGCCTCAGCTGGCGCGACTCCGCCGGCCGCGAGTTCAGCGCGACCATGAAGGAGCTCGCCGAATGGCGCGGCAACCGCGCCGATGCCGGCCGGCTGCCGCCGAAGGGCTTCCCGAAGTCCAACAAGTTCGGACGCAGCATCGCATGATGCTGGCCCGCCTGCGCGCTATGCCGCAGGCGGGCCGTTCGTTTGGCTTTGCGTCTCGCTCCTGAATTGCATTGAAGTGGATGCGATGATCGAACGCTGCTCCCGCCGATTTCGCCTGCTGCTTCCGCTGCTGGTCTTCGCTGCGCTTCCGGGCCCCGCTCAGGCGGCCGAGCTCGACGGCGCGGCGCTCGGCTGGGCCTGGGGTGTGCCGTTCGCCGGCATCCTGTTGTCGATCGCGCTCGGACCGCTGCTGGCGCCGAAGATCTGGCACGCGCATTACGGCAAGATCGCCGCCGGCTGGGCCGCGCTGGCACTGGCGCCGATTGCGATCGTCTACGGTTGGGACATCGCGCTGGCATCGCTGATCCATGCTCTGCTCGCCGAGTATCTCAGCTTCATCGTGCTGCTGTTCGCGCTGTTCACGGTGTCGGGCGGCATCCTGGTCACCGGCACCATCCGGGCAACGCCGCTGCTCAACACCGGACTGCTTGCCGTGGGCACGGCCTGCGCCAGCCTGATCGGCACAACCGGCGCCGCGATGGTGCTGATCCGGCCGCTGATCCGCGCCAATGCCGGGCGGCAGCACAATGTTCACGTCGTGGTGTTCTTCATCATCCTGGTCGCCAATATCGGCGGCGCATTGTCGCCGCTCGGCGACCCGCCGCTGTTCGTCGGCTTCCTGCGCGGCGTCGATTTCTTCTGGCCGGTCCAACACCTGTGGCAGCAGACGCTGATCGTCGCCGGCGTCCTGCTGGTGGTGTTCTATCTGCTCGACCGCTGGTATGCGCGGCACGATGCGCCGGCCAAAACCGCCGAGGCACCGATCGGATTTCGCGGCGGCATCAATTTTCTGCTGATCGCCGGCATCATCGCCACCATTCTGGCCTGCGCGCAGTGGCATCCCGGCATCGAGTTCGACGTTTACGGCACCAAGGTCGCGCTGCAGAATCTGGTGCGCGACGCGATGCTGGTGGTGCTCGCGCTGCTGTCGCTGTGGTGGACCGCGGACGAGCATCGCGCCGCCAACGGCTTCACCTGGGAGCCGATCCGCGAGGTCGCCAAGCTGTTCGCCGGGATCTTCGTCGCGATCATCCCGGTGCTGGCGATGCTGCACGCCGGCAAGAGCGGGCTGTTTGCGCCGCTGCTGGAGGCGGTGACGGCGAGCGACGGCACGCCGCGCGAAGTACCGTACTTCTGGTTCACGGGCCTGTTGTCGGCGGTGCTCGATAACGCGCCGACCTATCTGGTGTTCTTCGAGCTGGCAGGCGGCCGTCCCGCCGAGCTGATGGGGCCGCTCGCCGGCACGCTCGCGGCGATCTCGATGGGCGCGGTCTATATGGGCGCGCTGACCTATGTCGGTAACGCGCCGAACTTCATGGTCTATGCGATCGCCACCGAGCGCGGCATCAAGATGCCGGGTTTCTTCGGCTACGCGCTGCGGGCTGGCCTGGTGTTGATCCCGCTGTTCCTGCTGCTGACGTTCCTGCCGATCGTTCCGAACCTGCGGCTGCACTGAGCCGCGGGGCCGTCACTTGGTCTGCGGCGCTGTAGCGGCGGGGGCAGGGGGCAGGCCCGGCGTGTGCTTCGGCTTCAGCGTACCGACGTAGAACGATACGCCGCCGACCAGCACGACGCAGATCGCGTACACGAGATAGGCTTGCGGAGGCTTCGTGGCCCAACCCAGCAAGCCGCTAAAAGACATCCGCTCTGGCGCTTGATTTGTCATGGCGGCGTTTTGCGCGATTTGCGGGCGAACGCAAGCTGGAAAATCGCGGCTGTATCTCGTCCGTACCCGAAACGATACGGTCGAAGCCTGATCAATGACCACTGACGTCTTTTGTGGCAGTGTTTGAAGTGGCCCGCGACTCGGCCGCTGGAGGCTCCTTGACCGCAAATATCGTCATCGACCAGTGCTTGGCTACCTTCTTGCTATTGCAAATGACTTGCAAGAAGCCGCGTGAGCCTGCATTGTGATGCGATGGATGCAAGATCGCCGCAGATGACAGCCGAACCCTCGCCGGCACCGGAGCAGACCACGGGGTGGCGGTTGGCGCGCGGCGAGCCGTCGCTCGCCGGGATGTTCGGGACTGTGCCGACCCGGGCCAAGGGTCCGTTCTGGCGCAAGCTGATCGCCTTCCTCGGCCCCGGCTATCTCGTCGCGGTCGGCTACATGGACCCCGGCAACTGGGCGACCTCGCTCGCGGGCGGCTCCAAATACGGCTACGCACTTCTCACCGTCGCGCTGGTCTCCAACATCATGGCCGTGGTGCTGCAGTCGCTGTGCACGCGGCTCGGCGTCGGCGCGGGCAGGGACCTCGCCCAGGCCTGCCGCGACGCCTATCCGCGTTGGGTCTCATGGCCGCTGTGGCTGTCGGCTGAGATCGCCATCACCGCCACCGACCTTGCCGAAGTGATCGGCACTGCCATTGGCCTCAATTTGTTGTTCGGCATTCCGCTCGAGATCGGCGTGCTGATCACCGCGGCCGACGTGTTCCTGGTGCTGGCCCTGCAGGCGTTCGGTTTCCGCTGGATCGAGGCCTTCGTGGTGGCGCTGCTCGGCGTGATCGCGGCGTGCTTTGCGGTCCAGATCGCAATGGCCGATCCGGACTGGGGCGCGGTGATCCGCGGCTTTGCCCCCACCACGCGGGTGCTGACCGAGCCCGGCATGTTGTATCTGGCGCTCGGCATCCTCGGCGCCACGGTGATGCCCCACAATCTCTACCTGCACTCCGGCCTGGTGCAGACGCGCGGTTTCGGGACAAGCCCAGCCGAGAAGCACGAAGCGATCAAGCTCGCCACCTTCGACTCCACGATCGCGCTGACCTTCGCGCTGAGCATCAATGCGTCGATCCTGATCCTGGCGGCCGCAACCTTCCACCATGCCGGCAAGACCGATATTGCCGAACTCGACCAGGCCCACGCCTTCCTGGCGCCGCTGCTCGGCTCGACGCTGGCGCCGACGTTGTTTGGCATCGCGCTGCTCGCCTGCGGCCTGAACTCGACCATCACCGCCACGCTGGCTGGCCAGATCGTGATGGAAGGCTTCATCCAGATCCGGATCAAGCCATGGCTGCGACGGATGGTGACGCGGCTGATCGCAATCGTCCCGGCGGTTGCGGTGACGATCATCGCCGGCGAGAAGGGCACCGGACAGCTCCTGATCCTCAGTCAGGTGGTGCTCAGCTTGCAGCTGCCGTTCGCCGTGGTGCCGCTGGTGGTGTTCACCGCCAGCCGGGCGAAGATGGGCGAGTTCGTTGCGCCGCGCTGGCTCACCGCCATCGCATCGCTGATCGCCGCGATCATCGTCGCGCTGAATATCAAGCTGGTGTTCGACTACGCGACCGGCGGATAGTGCACCGACGCGCAGAATTCGAGCATTCGGATCTGCCCGCTGAACAGAACTGATGCCTGATCAACCACGCTTCTGCTCATCCGATCACGCTTTCGTGGGGGCATGACGCTGCGCGAAGTACTGAGCGGGCGTGCTTCCAAGCGCCTTCTTGAACATGGTGATGAAGGCGTTGACGGACTCGTAGCCGAGTTCGGCCGCAACGTTCTGCACCGCTTCGCCGCTCGCGAGTTCCCGAAGGGCGACGACGAGGTGAAGTTGCTGCCGCCAGCGTCCGAATGTCAGACCCGTCTCCCGGATCAACAGCCGCGCCAACGATCTTTCACTCATCGCGACCTGCTTTGCCCAATCGCTCAAGGTCCTGCGGTCGGACGGCTCGGCTGTCAGAGCGTCGGCGATCGCCCGGATTTTGGGGTGGCTGGAAATTGGCAGATTGAACCGCTCTCGCGGCATGTCCGCGAGTTCTTCCAGCAGCACGCGCGCCATTCGGGCTGCATGGCTGTCTGCGGGATAGTCCGCACGTTCCTCTGCTAGACGCTCGACTAATTCTCGTATCAGCGGAGAAATCGCCAGCGTGCAACTGGAGCGGGGCAGGTTCGCCGCTTCCGGTTCGACGAACAGGTAGTTGAGCTGGGCATTGGCAGTCGCGCGCGCGCTGTGAGGCACGCCGCCCGGAATCCATACCCCGCAGTTGGGCGGCACGATCCAGACTTCATTGGCGGCCGTGCAGGTGACGGCTCCGTGCAGGGCGAGGATCAGCTGCCCCTTCCGATGCACATGCAACGGCACCTCCGACTCATGGTCGGAGAAATGCAGCCGATGGGCGACGGCCGGCAGACGCGTCAGGTCGGGGTCGAAAACGGAAACGACAGATTGCGCGGGCATACGAATGGCCGTTTTCAGGGATTTTATGTCGTAATACCGAATTTATTCGCTTCTGCAAATTGGTCACAACTGGCGTCATGAACACCATGCCGTCGGGACGCCCCCCTTTGACTCAGACCTGCCCAGCAGCGGGACGCGCACTAGCGAACTTCCTCCGCCAGCCCGCCAGGAAGGAAGATGCCGATGCGATTCTGTTTTCGGCAAAGAGTTTCGCCGCGGCGATGCTCGCCTATTACGTTTCGCTGCGGATCGGGCTGCCCAAGCCGTTTTGGGCCATCGTCACGGTCTATATCGTCTCCCAGACATCGGCGGGAGCCTCGGTGAGTCGTGGCGTGTATCGCTTCGCCGGGACGTTCGTGGGTGCAATTGCGACCGTCGCGATCGTTCCGAATTTCGTCAACGATCCGATCGTATGCTGCCTGATCCTCGCCGGCTGGATCGGCCGTTGCCTGTTTCTCTCGCTGCTTGATCGCACACCACGAGCTTATGCTTTTGTCCTTGCAGGCTACACGACGAGCCTGATCGGCTTCCCAAGCGTACTTGACCCCGGCGCAGTCTTCGACACGGCTTCCTTGCGGGTCCAGGAGATCTGCATCGGCATTCTCTGCGCAGTTCTGATCCATCGATATGTTTGGCCGAAGCCGATGACGGGACAGTTCACCGGCAAGCTATCGGCGATGCTGCAGGACGCTCGCCGGCTTGCGCGTGTCGCGCTGACAGGATCGTCGGAAGAGAACCGCCAACGGCGCGAACAGCTTGCTGTCGACCTTCTGGTGATTCAGGGGCTGGCGACACATCTTCCATACGATTCCGCGTCTGCAAGGCCCCGCCGGCAGACGGTGCAGCTCATCCATGACCGGCTTGCTCGGCTTCTGCCACTCACGGCCGAAATCGAGGAGCGCGTACGTTCTCTCGACATCGAGCGCGCAGCGTCGGTCGATGAACCGGCCGCCTTGGTCGCTGATGTGGGAGGCTGGATCGCAGTCAATCAGCCGGATGATGATCACCAGGCGGAAGCTGCTCGTCTGATTGGGCGTGCGAGATCAATTCAGAAATGTTTGGGCACGGACGCAACGATGCCTATCGACAGGGTAGGTGCCAACCTTGCCGGCCATCTGGCGGAGATGATCGGCCTGCTGAACGACTGCAACAAGCTCAGTCAGAGCATGACTGCCAGCCGGCGCGTCCGAAAAGCAGCGGCGCTTCACGGCCCCGAGCTTGCAAAGGGGTACATCTATCACCGCGATCCATGGATGGCAGCCCGCGCAGCGTTCGGCGCGATGGTCGGCATCCTCGGCGGCTGCGCTTTCTGGATTTGGTCGGCGTGGCCCGACGGCGGGACGGCGGTCTCCATTCTCGGCGTCTGCTGCACCTTGTTCGGAAACGTCGACACACCTGTGCCATTCGTCGTGAAGTATATCATCGGCTCGATTTTCGGCGTGCTGCTCAGCCTGCTCTACAGCTTCGTCATCCTTCCCCATGTGACAAACTTCGCGGTGCTCGTTGCGGTCCTTGCCCCGGCGTTCCTGTTCGCCGGCTCTCTCCAAGCGCGCATGCCAACGGCCTTCATGGCGATGGGCATCACGCTCACCATTCCGATCCTTTCCGGGTTGGGCACCAGCTACACCGGTGATTTCGCCGCCTCCCTCAATATGACGATCGCGCTTTTCGTTGCGGTTGGATTTGGCGCGGTCAGCATGTCGATCTTCCAAACCGTACCGGTCGACATTGCGATCAAACGATTGCTTCACCTCAGCCGGCGCGATGTCGGCCGCCGCGCGCTGGGCGGCGCACCGAACGAGGCGCGTTGGGCAAGTCTGATGATTGACCGAACGGCGCTGCTGCTGCCGAGGCTGCGAGCGGCAAGGACTGCCTATGCAGACGTGCTTGACGATACGCTCCGCCTTCTTCGTATCGGTCACGTCGCCGGTCAGCTTTGCAAGACGATCCCGCAGGTCAAGGGCGAGGCCCGCGCTGCAATAGAAGGTCTTCTTAGCGAGATCGCCGCGCACTTTCGTGGCAGGAGACCGACGACGCCAACCGTCCTCATCGATTTCGATCGGCGCATTGAGCGGCTGACGGCGATGATGGAGCACAGCTCACAGAAAAGCCGGTCGCGGATATTCGATCTGTTGATCGACCTGCGCTTCGCGCTCGGCGCGAGTGGAGCAGCCAAGAAAGGAGCCCTAATTGATGATCGCTGATCTGAATATCGGAGGCGTCTTAATCCCCGGCCTCGTCGTCGTTGCGTTCATCGGGTTGATCGTCACGATCGCGACGATGCGCGTTTGCACCGAGATCGGCGTCTCGCGCCTATTCGCCTATCGGCCGCTCGCCGAAATCGCCATCTTTGTCATCGTCTGCGGTCTGCTGATGCAGTCCCTGCCAATGATCGGACTGTCATTGTGAAATCGCTTGGATCACTGCTCGGCCACTATTC
Organism: Rhodopseudomonas sp. P1; assembly: GCF_039642825.1. Taxonomy (NCBI): domain Bacteria; kingdom Pseudomonadati; phylum Pseudomonadota; class Alphaproteobacteria; order Hyphomicrobiales; family Nitrobacteraceae; genus Rhodopseudomonas; species Rhodopseudomonas sp. P1. Next base: position 2,943,398 of record NZ_CP088006.1, read on the forward strand.
GCTGACGCTCTGCGTCTTCGTTGTTTCCGGAATCGTCGCCCTCCAGGCTTGGAGCCATTACGAACGAACGCCATGGACTCGCGACGGCCGTGTGAGCGTCGATGTGGTCCAGATCGCGCCGGAAGTCTCGGGTACGATCCGCACCGTGCCGATAGCCGATAATCAGTATGTGAAACGTGGCGACGTTCTCTACGAGATCGACCCGGAGCGGCTGCGACTCGCCGTGGCGCTGGCGGAGGCTGACGTCGAAGCGAAGTATCAGGATATGCTGGTGCGGCAAGCCACGGCTCAACGGAAGCAGCAACTCAAACTGAATGACGTGGTCTCACAGGAAGCGCTCCAGCAATCGAGCGGCGCGGCGGCGATGGCCACTGCGGCCTATCAGGCGGCGGTGGCGACGCAGGAGCTGGCCAAACTCAATCTTGCGCGCTCCGTCATTCGTTCCCCAGTCGACGGCTATGTCACCAATTTGAAGCTCCGGCCCGGCGACTATGCGACCGCTGGCGTGACAAATGTTGCGATCCTCGACGGGGCGAGTTTCTGGATCACCGGCTATTTCGAAGAGACGAAACTCCAGCAGATCCGTGTGGGAGCTTCGGCGCGGGTCAAGCTGATGGGCTTCGATCAGCCGGCGTCCGGGTATGTCGAGAGCATCGGTCGAGGCATCGAGAACAGCAACGAAACACCCGGTCGTTTCGGTCTGCCGAATGTGGCGGCGACGTTCTCCTGGGTGCGTCTTGCCCAGCGCATCCCGGTCCGCATCCATCTCGATCGGGTGCCTTCCGGCGTCGAGTTGGCCGCGGGCATGACTGCAACGGTCGAGATCATTCCCGCTGAGGTCGGAGCGAATGCGGGGCAGCGGTCATGATGCGGGCTCGCGCTTCTGCTGTCCTATTGACTCACCAGGTGGAGCGGAGAGGGAGTGATGGAGCGAGCGCCGACAGGTCGCGAGGCTGCGGCTAGTCCTGCGGCTCGGGCTGCATTTCGCCGGAGGCATCGACCCGCAGCCAGCCGCTTGGCGCCAACCGCTGCTGCGGCAGGTAGCGGCCCTTGTAGTCCATCTTCTTCGACCCTTCGATCCAATAGCCGAGATAGACGTAGGGCAGGCCGAGCCGCCGCGCGCGGGCGATGTGGTCGAGGATCATGAAGGTGCCGAGCGATCGGTGCTGTTCGTTCGGCTCGTAGAACGAATACACCATCGACAGCCCGTCGCCGAGCACGTCGGTCAGCGCCGCCGCGATCAACTCGCCGCCGCGGCCGGTGACACCGGTGTCGGGCGTGCGCTTGCGGTACTCGATCATCCGGGTCTGGACGTGGCTGTCCTCAACCATCATCGCGTAGTCGAGCACCGTCATGTCCGCCATGCCACCATGGCGATGGCGCTGGTCGAGATAGGCGCGGAACACCGAATATTGCTCAGAGGTCGGCACCGGATTGCGCTGCTCGCCGACGAGGTCGGCATTGCGGGCCAGCAGCTTGCGCTGGTTGCGCGACGGCTTGAATTCGTTGGCGATCACCCGGACGGACACGCAGGCCCGGCACTGGTCGCAGGCCGGGCGGTAGGCGATCGACTGGCTGCGGCGGAAGCCGCCATGGGTGAGGAGGTCATTGAGCTCGCCGGCCTTGTTGCCGACGAGGTGGGTGAACACCTTGCGTTCGTGCCGGCCCGGCAGATACGGGCACGGCGAGGGGGCCGTCAGATAGAATTGCGGTGTGTCGCGCGAGTGCTGGGTCACGTCGGGTCGTCGGCCTCCAACGTGACCAGCATCGCCTTACGTCCGTCTCCGGTCAATCGCTTTCGCCCTTAGTAGGAGCGCGCCGGCTGGGAGGCGGGCACCGTGCTGTTGATAATCACAGTTCCGAGTACGATGTCGTGCAGCAGGCGGCGGCGGGCATTGAACAGCCCGACCAGCAGCACCAGCGGCGTCAACATCGACAGCGACAGCCAGAACAGGAAGGCGTGCGCCGCGCCGAGCACGAAGTAGCCGGGCTCGCCGGTCCAGGTGGTCAGCTCGAGGCCCATCGTGCGCATGCCGATCGTCGCCGAGTGCGGACCGCCGAGCGAGGCGCCGTAGTACACCAGCGCCCAGATCACCGACAACGGCGAGACCAGCCAGAACAGCGTCCAGCCGATGCCGAGCGTCACCAGGCCGAACATCGCGATGAAGACCGTGACCACCAGCACCGGGATGGTGAGCACAACGAGATCAATCAGGAACGCGAAGACACGCTTGGTCAGCACGCCTTGAAACAGTTCCGGATTAAGCCAGGGATCGACCGCCGCCGGCCGTACCTCGCCGCCGCGCCAGCCACTCCCGCCATAGTCAGCCATCAGCCTGCTCCCCGTTGCACCGTTCCGACAGAACGGTGGTCGGGTTCGACATGGCGACGGCAGGCGCTCCTTGCAAGGCTGCCGCGTCATTACAAACCCTCCATTGATCCGCAGCAGACCGGCGAATCGATGGAGGGTTGAAGGAGGCCAGGAGGGAGACTTAGCCCTGCTGCCGCAGCTTCTCGGCCGCCGCCGGGGCGAAGTAGGTCAGCACGCCATTGGCGCCAGCGCGCTTGAAGGCGAGCAGGCTTTCCATCATTGCCCGGTCGCCGTCGAGCCAGCCGTTGTTGGCGGCAGCGGCGATCATCGCGTACTCGCCCGACACCTGATAGGCGAAGGTCGGCACGCCGAAGGTGTCCTTCACGCGCCGGACGATGTCGAGATATGGCATGCCCGGCTTGACCATCACCATGTCGGCGCCTTCGGCGAGATCGAGTTCGACCTCGCGGATCGCCTCGTCGGTGTTGGCCGGGTCCATCTGATAGGTGCGCTTGTCGCCGGTCAGCGCCTTGGCCGAACCGATCGCATCGCGGAACGGGCCGTAGAAGGCGGACGCATACTTGGCCGCATAGGCCATGATCTGAACGTCGAGATAGCCGGCGGCATCGAGCGCTTCGCGGATCGCGCCGATGCGGCCGTCCATCATGTCCGACGGCGCGATCACGTCGCAGCCGGCCTGGGCCTGCACCAGCGACTGCTGCACCAGCACCGCGACGGTCTCGTCGTTGAGGATGCGACCGTCCTCGATCAGGCCGTCATGGCCGTGGCTGGTGTAGGGGTCGAGCGCCACGTCGCACAGCACGCCGATCTGCGGGAATTCCTTCTTGATCGCGCGGACCGTCTTGCAGATCAGGTTGTCCGGATTGGACGCTTCGGTGCCGTGCTCGTCACGCAGCGACGGCTCGGTGAACGGGAACAGTGCGATGCACGGGATATCGAGCTTGGCGGCGCGCTCGGCGTCGCGAACGATCTGGTCGACGCTGAGTCGCTCGACGCCCGGCATCGAGGCGACCTGAACCCGCTGGTTGGTGCCGTCGATCACGAACATCGGCCAGATCAGGTCGTCAGTGGTCAGGACGTTCTCACGCACCAAACGGCGAGCCCACTCGGTCTTGCGGTTGCGGCGCGGACGGATGGTGAGATCGAGCGGCGGAGCGGCGGGCCGGGTCGAGGGGTCACGAATCTCGATGGGACGGCCGAACTTGATCGCCATGGTGCCAACTCTCCCTGCAGGCTCTGCTGTGTTCATGGAAAGTAGCATTTTGGCACCCCCGCGTCACCGCACTGTTGATTTGGCGCAATCAGAATGTTCCGTGGCGATCACAGCCGATTGATTTTGCTGGCCCGGCGGGCCAAGACTCAGGTCAGACCGCACCGCACCACCACCGATCCGGTAGCCGAGCCGCATGTCCGAACTTCCACCACGCGAACAACCGCCGAGAGACCAGGCGATTTCGGTCGCGGCGATCTCGCCGGAGCGGCCGGATAATCATGAGAACGACTGGACGCGGCGCCTGGTGCTGTTCCTGCGGGTGATGGCGGTGCTGTCGGTCGCCAAGGGGCTTTACCACTGGGCGCAGATCACCGGCTTCGTCGGCGGCGAAGACGACGCGTTCGAAGTCCAGACCATGGCCTGGCAGACCGCCACCATCTATTTCGCGGTGATCGAGCTGGTCGCCGCCGTCGGGCTGTGGCTCGCGACGCCGTGGGGTGCCGTGGTGTGGCTGACGACCGTCGTGTCGATGGCGGTGATCGAACTGATGTTCCCGACGATCTATGGCGGCAGCCTGCTGGTGGTGCTCGGCGAAGCGCTGCTGCTCGCCGCCTATCTGGCGCTCGCCTGGATGGCCGCGCGCGAACGGCCGCCATAGCGCCGTGCGCCGAGCGCTGCCGCATCACGCAAGGCGGCGCCGTATCAACAAAAACCACAACAAGGGGGAAACCATGGACCAGCTTCATTCTGGCGGCACCGGCGGCAGCCTGATCATCAATGCGATCGCGCGCTACGGTGACCGTCCGGCAATCGCCGACGGCAGCCTTCGCTGGAGCTATCGCGAACTCGGTGACGCGGTCGGCCGCTTCATCACGCTGTTTCGCGACTGCGGCCTGGCCAAGGGCAGCGCGCTGTCGATCCTGTCGTCGAACCGCGCCGAATCCTGGGCCGCGATCTGCGCCGCCACGGTGATGGGCATGCGCTACACGCCGCTGCATCCGATGGCGGCCGAGGACGACCACGCCTTCATCATTGAGGATGCCGAGATCGATGCGCTGATCGTCGAAGGCGGCAAGTTCGCCGCGCGCGGCGAGGCGATCCGCGTCCGCGTGCCAGGACTGAAGCATCTTTTGTCGTTCGGGCCGGTGAACGGCGCGCGCGATCTGCTGGATGGCTTCGCAGCGGTGCAGCCGGCGCCGCTGGTCGACGACAGCGTGACCTCCGACATTGCGTGGCTGGCCTACACCGGCGGCACCACCGGCCGCTCCAAGGGCGTGATGATCCCGCATCGCGCGCTGACCACGATGGCGGTGATCCTGTATTCGGATTGGGACTGGCCTGCCGACATCCGCTATCTCGCTGCCACGCCGATCAGCCACGCCGCCGGCGTGACGGTGTATCCGGTAATGATGCGCGGCGGCTTCACGCGGCTGGTGCAGGGCTTCGAGGTCGAGTCGTATTGCCGCGTCATCGCCGAGGACAAGATCACCGCGGCGTTTCTGGTGCCGACGCTGATCTACGCCCTGATCGATGCGCCGCAGGTGAGGGCGCGTCACGACCTGTCGTCGCTCGACATGATTGTGTATGGCGCCGCCCCGATGTCGCCGGATCGCTTGCGCGAGGGCATCAAGATCTTCGGCAACGTGTTCGTGCAGCTGTACGGCCAGACCGAGGCGCCGCAATGCATCACCACGATGCGCAAGGTCGACCACGACGACTCCAAGCCCGGACGCCTCGGCTCATGCGGGCGGCCGAGCCCGTTGCTCGACGTCAAGCTGTTCGATTCCGAGATGCGCGAAGTCGGCACCGGCGAGCCCGGCGAGATCTGCGTGCGCGGCACGCTGGTGATGGACGGCTATTGGAAGCGGCCCGAAGCGACGGCGGAAGCGTTCCGCGGCGGCTGGCTGCACTCCGGCGACGTCGCTGTGAAAGACGCTGACGGCTATCTCTATATCGTCGACCGCACCAAGGACATGATCATCTCCGGCGGCTTCAACATCTATCCGCGCGAAGTCGAAGATGCGTTGATGGCGCACCATGCGGTCGCGTCCGCTGCGGTGATCGGCGTGCCTGACGACAAATGGGGCGAAGCCGTCAAAGCGTTCGTGGTGCTGAAGCCTGGCGCCAACAACGACGCCGCCGAACTGCAGGCGCACGTCAAAGAGAAGCGCGGCGCGCCGTGGTCGCCGAAATCGATCGATTTTGTCGAAGCGATTCCGGTGACCGGTCTCGGCAAAATCGATCGCAAGGTGCTGCGTGCCCCATATTGGGAAGGCCGCAACCGCGGCGTCGCGTAAACAAGCTCGCGGCATTTTATCGAAACGCGGTCCGGATAGGGTTGTGAAGACCTTAACCGGATCGCGGACGCGGCGCCGGATCCGTTACGCAGATCTTTCAAATTCGAACGAAGCTGTCTTCAAATGCGACACGGGCATCCGGAAAACCCTTGAATCGCCGTCGATCCGTGAATCAATCGTTGCAAAAAGCCCTTGATTTGCAGGCTTAATGCACGGTTCACTGTCTTAAATTCATGATCTCTTTATCGTCTTATTTAAGCTGATGTTCAAAGCGGCCCCTTAAGGTGGACCTATCAGACGAGACAGAAGTTTCGTCGAATAAGTCGATCAAAAAAGACGACAGGGGAAGTGTCATGATCAAAGCAGTCGCCACGGCGGCGGAAACCTCCGCACCCGCAGTAGCAGCCAACACGCCGGTCCAGCCGCTCTATCTCGAGGCGCTCACTCTCGTGGAGCGACTGCACCGCCGGTTGCTCGACGTCATCAAGGACGAGTTCGATCGTCGCGGCCGCGCTGATATCAACTCGGTGCAAGCGCTGCTGCTCTACAACATCGGCGACAAGGAGCTGACCGCCGGCGAACTGCGCACCCGCGGTTACTACCTCGGCTCCAACGTCTCCTACAATCTGAAGAAGCTGGTCGAACTCGGCTTCCTCGATCATCAGCGGTCGCGCGTCGATCGCCGCTCGGTGCGGATCCGTCTGACCCCGCAGGGCCAGGAAGTCCGCCACATCGTCGAGGCGCTGTATCAGAAGCACGTCAAGACGGTGGAGCAGGTCGGCGGCATCTCCAGCGAGGAGTTTGCCACGCTGAATAAGTCGCTGCACCGCCTCGAGCGGTTCTGGACCGACCAGATCCTGTATCGGCTGTAAGGCCGCCTAAGAGATACGCGCCAACGTCGGCCGGCCAACCGCCGAGCCGCTGCTCACAAAGAAGCAGGCCCGCGCGCTGTCAGTCTCCAGACCTGTCGTCCTCGGCCTCCCCACAAGGGAGGCCGATTTGTTTTGCGCTGCCGAATTTTCGCAGGAACCCTCTGGAACCTTAGTCTGCCTCGATGCTTATCCCTGCGCCAGCCGTTGGAGAGGACGATGCTGATCGAGCGAGGGCTTCGGGTGATGAACGTCGACACGATCGGGAAGGCTTACGATATCGCGGCGAACTATCTGCGCCGCACCGGCGCGATCCCCGACACCACGGCGACCCACGACGGCCTGCTCGAGTTGATCGTGCAGATGTTCCAGCGCGGCGAGACCCATCCGATCCGTCTCGCCAACAAGGCGATCTCCAACTTCGAGTCCGCGAAGATCGCGGCCTGACAACAAGGGGACGATATGCAACGCGCCATTGACCGCGTGATCCAGACCTATGGGCTGCTGACCAACCAGGAAGCGGCCGAGAATGCCAAAGCCAAAGTCGAAAGCTATATCCGCACGCTGGTCGAGGCGGGCGAGACCGACGACAACCGCCTGACGGTGTGCGGTCTGGTCTATTTGCGCGAGCTTGACGGCAGCAATGATCCGGTGAAAGCTGGCTACACGGGGTTGTAGCAGGCGGTGCACGGATGATGATGCGGCTGATCGCGGGACTGGTTGCGATCCTGCCGGCCATCGTCATTTTCGTCGGCGTCATTGCCAGCGCGGAAACGCCCCGACAACATGCCCTCGTTGAAGCGCTCGGAATCAAGCAGGTGTTCGGCTGGCCGCCGAACGCCGCTGACGTGCTGCGCTATTTACACCAGTTCAACATGTTTCAGACCCAGGCAGCGGGGCTGGCGGATTCGCGCGGCGACGACGCGCTGCGGCAGTTCGCGGCCGATCAGGCCCGGCAGGCCCGCGAGCGGGACCAGCAGGTGTTCCGGCTCAACACCTTCACGCTGCTGTCGATCGATTTTCCCGATCATTCCAACGTAATCCTCAGCAACGAGCTGGCGGGCCTGCGCGGCGCCGTCGGCGAGCGGTTCATGGCCGATTTCCACGCCAAGCAGGTCAAGGAATTCCGCCGTATGATTGCGCTGATGCGGCGGTTTCTGCTGCATCCGGACAACGACCTGATCCGCCGCTTCGCAATCCAGCAGTTGCCGCTGCTGGAACGCGATCTGGCGATCCTGGAAGGGCAGGCGACGAGTTGATCGGTTCTCAAGGCTGGCCGGCTTGAGCACCGCCGCCGGGTGGCCTACATCGTCGTCATGAGCCTCGCCCATTCGGACATTCTGACCGACGACCAGATCGCCCAGCTGGTGCGGACCTTCTATGGCCGCGCCCGGGAGGATGAGGTGATCGGGCCGATCTTCGACCGCGCTGTCCACGACTGGGATCACCACATCGCCCAGATCACCGATTTCTGGTCGTCGATGCTGCTGAAGACCGGGCGCTATGGCGGCCGGCCGATGCGGCCGCACCTGATGCTCAACCTCGCGCCGGAGCATTTCGACCGCTGGCTGAAGCTGTTCGAAGCGACCGCAGCCGAGCTGTTCACCCCGGAGGTGGCGGCCGAATTCATTATCCGCGCCCGCCGCATCGCCGACAGTTTCGAGATGGGCATCGCCACGACCCAAGGCAAAGTCGCGACGCCCAGGCACAGCGTGTAGTTCGGCGGGGCCATCCAGCCCGTCATTCCGGGGCGCTCACGTCAGTGAGCGAACCCGGAATCCCGAGATTGTAGAACCGGTTCGCCTGCTAACTTCGAGATTCCGGGTTCGCGAACTGCGTTCGCGCCCCGGAATGACGTGGGGAGGAGCGGGCGCTGACGCGATCCCGTCTGAATTCTCCCGCTTACTTCGCCTCGAGCTTATCCTGCGTCTTGGTCTCGAAGTCGCTGGCGTCGTGGCGTTCGTGGAGTTGGGTAGAGAGGTCGCCGCTGATGCGGTTGACCATGCGGCCGCGCTTCACGGCGGGGCGGGCACCGATCGCCTTGGTCCAGCGCTGCACGTTCTTGTAGCTCGCCACATCCAGGAAGGTGGCGCTATCGCCGTACAGCACGCCGTTGGCGAGGCCGCCGTACCACGGCCACACCGCGATGTCGGCGATCGAGTATTCGGCGCCGGCCAGATACTCGGTCTCGGCGAGCCTGCGGTCGAGCACGTCCATCTGCCGCTTCACTTCCATGGCGAAGCGGTTGATCGGGTACTCCCACTTCTCCGGCGCATAGGCATAGAAATGGCCGAAGCCGCCGCCGAGATACGGCGCCGAGCCCATCTGCCAGAACAGCCAGTTCAGGCATTCGGTGCGGCCGGCCGGATCCTTCGGAATGAATTCGCCGAACTTCTCGGCGAGGTACAGCAGGATCGAGCCGGATTCGAACACGCGCTGCGGCGGGTTCACCGAGCGGTCGAGCAGCGCCGGGATCTTCGAGTTCGGGTTGACTGCGACGAAACCCGACGAGAACTGGTCGCCATCACCGATCTTGATCAGCCAGGCGTCGTAGTCGGCGCCGCTATGGCCGCGCGCCAGCAGCTCCTCGAGCAGGATCGTCACCTTCTGGCCGTTCGGCGTCGCCAGCGAATACAGCTGCAGCGGGTGCTTGCCGACCGGCAGCTCCTTGTCATGGGTGGGGCCGGCGATCGGACGGTTGATCGACGCGAATTTCCCGCCGTTCTCCTTGTCCCAGGTCCAGACTTTGGGCGGCGTGTAGGGGGCGTCGGTCATCAATGGGCTCCGGATTGAGGTTCGGATTGTGGTTGAGCGGGACAGCAGAGATTGGCGAGCCGCGCGCGCATTGCAAGGGGCATCGCGGCAGCTTGGTCATGCCCGGCAAGCGGCTGCGACGCCCGCAGGCAGTGCCCGACGAGCGGGGAGGCCGCAGGCGAGGTTGCAGAGCTCCACTGTCAACCGATTTTCGCGGGGCGCTGCGGATTTGATGCGGCCGCCGTCATCGCGCTGCGCTACAACGCGGGGCGACGACACAACGAACGATGGACGACATGGACAAGAAGGCGATGCGCGAAGAGGCCGAACGGCTGATGCGCGAGGCGATGGCGAACCGCAACGTGACGGTGAAGCAGGGCGACACCGTGATCATGGCCACCTGCGGCAAATGCGGCGCGCCGAACAAGGTCAAGGCCCCGAAGGGCGTTACCCGCGTGGCCTACACCTGCAAGGAATGCGGGGCGAAGCAGGAGACGCTGTGAGCGCAGCTCGGTAGCTCGGATCAAGGGCTACGAAATGCGCCGAGGCAATCGGCGTCGCAGCTAACGAACTCGCAAAGCTCGCTCGCAATGCATTTGTCTAGATCGACTTGCAAGAGTGCAGCGTCTCGGCAATTCAAGCGTGCTGATGTGTCAGAACGCTTCTCGTCACCAACACTTGGTTTCACCCTCAAACTCTCACCCCCTGCGGCGCCGTGAAGGTGTCGTCGAGGACGTTGCCGGTGTTGCGAACTTCGGCGGGCTCAAAGATCATCACTTCGGCTTCTTCATCGGCGGCGGTGCGATGCTCGATGCCGCGCGGGACGACGATGTAGTCGCCGGGGCCCATCTCGACGACATGGTCGCGAAATTCGACGCGGAAGCGGCCCTTCCAAACCAGGAACATCTCCTCGCAATCCTCGTGCAGGTGCCATGGAAACACGCCCTGGACCTTGACGACTTTCAGCTCCTGGCCGTTGAGGCTGGCGATGACCTTCGGGCGCCAATGCTCCGTGAATGCCGAGAACTTCTTGGCGATCGTGCCTTGCTGGATCATTCGGCGGCTCCTTTTTGTTGGGGCATTGATAGCGGGCAGCCGCATCGCGCAGGATGCGATCTGCACGCGCCGGCTTGCTGCAGCATAACAGAGCGTGAGGAGCCAGCGATCAAGCCCGCTTCGCTTCGCGGATGTAGGCTGCGATGCTGGTCACTAGGCGCTCACGCACGCCGCCTCACTGCGGCGCTTCAGGCCGGCGAGGATGCGGCGGCGGATCAGGCCGCTGAACGGGCGGACGGCGTACCAGTAGGGCAGCAGCTTCAGGCGCACGCCGCGATCGGGGCAGAACGCGCGGGTCTCGGTCGTCAGGCGAATGCGGCCGTCGCTTTGCGGAGCAATCGCGAAGGTGAGTCCGAGCTTCACGAAGCCGCTGCGCTGAAATGCGGCGAACGCCGCGCCATCCGCAATGCGGACGAGGCCGAAATCGGGACGCCAGAATTGGCCGACCAGTCCGAACACCACCTCCTGGTCGTCGTGTTCGAGCAGCGTGAAGTCGTCGATGCCGAACACTGTTGGTGTGGTCTGCCCGCCGCCGCCGAACAGGCGCGCGGTGCGCATCGGCAGTTCGCGCAACGTGATCATCAGGCGGAAGAACGGATCATCTTCCGGCCGGAAGCTGAGAATTGCGTCGAGCACCTTATCGCCCGGCGCGTCGACCTGGATGGCATGGCGCTCGTTGAAGCTGAACGCTGGCACGTATTTGTCGATCAACTTCATTGGACGGCTTGAAGCCTTTTTGCGGCCAGTATGAGCGACTGCGATCGGAGCGGCGAGGGGCGGGCGGTTGCGTCCTGGTCTGGACGCATCGCAGTCGGTCGCAGCGGGTTGCGCTCCTGTCGAGCTCCCGTCAAACGCTAAGTTCGGCGATCAGCTCCGCCGGAGTGGCAGGCTTTTGACGCGTGCCCCGCCCCCTACCGCAAGGGGGAGTGGAATCGGACAGGTCATGCCCGTTTGTTTGTCACTAGGCCGAACTCAGCGATGCCACCATCAACTCTGCGTCATGCTAACGCCAACCGCTCATGTCCGTGCCTCGCGACCGTGCCAAACCCGTAGGACGAGAAGATCGCCGTTGTCGCCCAAAACGTAGCGCAGGACATAACAGGCCGATCCGAACGGAACGACAATTTGTCGAATACTGACGTCGTCGGTCGGACGACCGAGATTCGGAAAGTCTTCGAGGCGCTGAAGGGCAGCAAAGACCGTGGCGATAGCGCGCTTGGCAGCGTCAGGGCTGTTCACATCGAGAAAGTCACGCACCCGCGCGAAATCGTCGACGGCTTCCGGTGCGAACCGGATCATCCCACCAGTCGCGCCGATGGTTGTGGCAACTCGCTATCGGTGCCCCAGCTTTCGACCCAGGCCCGGACTTCGGCAATCGGCACCGCTTCGCCGGTTTCCCGAAACCGGTCGAGACGCCGACGATCTTCCGCAACATCCGGGATTTCGATCTCGCCCACTGAGTCGAGGAGCGCGAGTGCTTTAGCGAGCACCGCTGCTTCGTCTTGACCCCGCTCGGCCGCAAGCGCCTTCAAACGCTCGTCGGTCGCCAAGTCGAGATCGAAGGTGCGGCGGATCAGGTTCATGGCCAAAAGCTAAGTCCGATGGGTTGCGCTGTCGAGGGCAGGGCGGGCCTAACCTGACATAAGACCTGCCTCGTCGACGGCCACGGCTCCCTCCGCAAAGGGAAAGGGAGCTGGCAGAACCGCCGGTAGGCACAAAACCAGGAGTTTCGAGGCAGTTTGGCAGCCCCTTCTGCAACTCTGTCGCAGCCACCATATCTGGGCGGGGCTGAGGCCGGATGCCGCAATGCATGGTTCAGATCCTTGGCCGGCGGGGCCGGATGTGCTATGCGGCAGCCGCCGCTTCCGAACCGCTATCCCGTAACCGCTCGCACCCGATGAACCGGCTGCGACGGTGGAGACTTTTCCCATGAGCACAGCCAATCCCGCGTCCGCGCCCGACAGCTTCTTCTCCGCCTCGCTGGAGCAGGCCGATCCCGAGATCGCCGCTGCGATCCGCGGCGAACTCGGCCGCCAGCGCCACGAAGTCGAGCTGATCGCCTCCGAGAACATCGTCAGCCGCGCGGTGCTGGAAGCGCAGGGCTCGGTGATGACCAACAAGTACGCGGAAGGCTATCCGGGCAACCGCTATTACGGCGGCTGCGAATTCGTCGACGTCGCCGAGAACCTCGCCATCGACCGCGCCAAGAAGCTGTTCGGCGCGGGCTTCGCCAACGTCCAGCCGAATTCCGGCAGCCAGATGAACCAGGCGGTGTTCCTGGCGCTGCTGCAGCCCGGCGACACCTTCATGGGCCTCGATCTCGCCGCCGGCGGCCATCTCACCCACGGCGCCCCGGTCAACATGAGCGGCAAGTGGTTCAAGCCGGTGCACTACACGGTGCGCCGCGAAGACCAGATGATCGATATGGATGCGGTCGCCAAGCTCGCCGAGGAAGCCAAGCCGAAGCTGATCATCGCCGGCGGCTCGGCCTATCCGCGCGCCTGGGACTTCAAGCGCTTCCGCGAGATCGCCGACAGCGTCGGCGCGTACTTCATGGTCGACATGGCGCACTTCGCCGGCCTGGTGGCGGGCGGCGTCCATGCCTCGCCGGTGCCGCACGCCCATGTCGTCACCACCACCACCCACAAGTCGCTGCGTGGCCCGCGCGGCGGCCTGATCCTCACCAACGACGAGGCGCTGGCCAAGAAGTTCAACTCGGCGATCTTCCCCGGACTGCAGGGCGGCCCGCTGATGCACGTGATCGCCGCCAAGGCGGTGGCGTTCAAGGAAGCGCTGCAGCCCGACTTCAAGGTCTACACGAAGAACGTCGTCGAAAACGCCAAGGCGCTTGCGGAAACGCTGCGCTCGGCCGGCTTCGATCTGGTTTCGGGCGGCACCGACAACCACCTCATGCTGGTCGACCTGCGGCCGAAGGGGCTGAAGGGCAATGTCTCGGAGAAGGCGCTGGTCCGCGCCGGCATCACCTGCAACAAGAACGGTATTCCGTTCGACCCGGAGAAGCCGTTCGTGACCTCGGGCCTGCGCCTCGGCACCCCGGCGGCGACCACTCGGGGATTCGGCGTCGCCGAGTTCCAGCAGGTTGGTCACTTGATCGCCGAAGTGCTGAACGCCATTGCACAATCGCCGGACGGCAGCGCGCCGCTGGTGGAAGCTTCGGTGAAGCAGCGGGTGAAGGAATTGACCGACCGCTTCCCGATTTATCAGTAACGACCAAAGGCCCGTCATGCCCGGGCTTGTCCCGGGCATCCACGCCTTCAAGCGTGGCGACGGCACAAGGCGTGGATGGCCGGGACGAGCCCGGCCATGACGAAAGGTGAGGGACCGATCCCCTCGGACCGCTCTGAGGACGCGTCGCAATGCGCTGCCCGAACTGCAACAGCCTTGATACTCAGGTGAAGGATAGCCGGCCGACCGAGGATTCCTCGGTGATCCGGCGCCGGCGGGTGTGCATCGCCTGCAACTTCCGCTTCACCACCTTCGAGCGGGTGCAGCTGCGCGAGCTGATCGTGATCAAGCGCAACGGCCGCCGGGTGCCGTTCGATCGCGACAAGCTGGTGCGCTCGGTGCAGATCAGTTTGCGCAAGCGGCCGGTGGATCCGGAGCGGGTGGAGCAGATGGTATCGGCGATCGTGCGCGAGCTGGAAAGCGGCGGCGAGGCCGAGATCTCGTCGGAGACGATCGGCGAGAGCGTGATGGATCACCTGCGCAAGCTCGACGACGTCGCCTATGTCCGCTTCGCCTCGGTGTACCGCAATTTCCGCGAGGCCAAGGATTTCGAGGCCGTGCTCGGCGAACTCTCCCACGAAGACGAGGCGAGGGCGGCGCTGGTCCGCAAATGATCTTCCGCATCCTGGAGGAGCAGATCGGCCAGAAGCTCGCCGCCGAAAAGGCGGCCAAAGCCGCCGATTCCGCCGACCGCCGCTTCATGCAATTGGCGCTGGCGCTCGGCCGGCGCGGCCAGGGGCGCACCGCGCCCAACCCCGCGGTCGGCGCGGTGCTGGTCAAGGATGGCGTGATCGTCGGCCGGGGCTGGACCCAGGATGGCGGCCGTCCGCATGCCGAGGTCGAAGCGTTGCGCCGGGCCGGTGAGGCCGCCCGCGGCGCCACGCTTTACGTGACGCTGGAGCCGTGCTCGCATCACGGCCGCACCCCGCCTTGCGCCGATGCGGTGATCGCGGCCGGCATTGCGCGGGTGGTGTCGGCGATTGAAGACCCGAATCCGCTGGTGGCCGGCCAGGGCCATGCGCGGCTGCGCGCCGCTGGGATCGCGGTGGAGATCGGCGTCTGCGCCGAGGAGGCCGCGCGCGACCACGCCGGCCACATCCGCCGCATCCGTGACCGCCGCCCGCTGGTGACGCTGAAACTTGCGGTTTCGGCCGACGGCAAGATCGCCGCCGCCGGCCACAAGCCGGTCGCGATCACCGGCGAGGCTGCCAATGCGCGGACGCATCTGCTGCGCGCCCGCTCCGATGCGGTGCTGGTCGGGATCGGCACCGTTCTCGCCGACGATCCGGAACTGACCTGCCGGCTGCCTGGCATGGCGACGCAGTCGCCGATCCGCGTGGTGCTCGACCGGAGCTTGCGCATTCCCACCGCGAGCAAGCTGCTGCATTCCGCCCGCACCACGCCGCTGTGGCTGATGGCCTCAGAGACCGTCGAAGCTGCTACTGCTGCGCGGCTCGGCGCGGCCGGTGCCGAAGTCATCCACGTCGCCGATTGCGCCGACACGCCGGGCCTCGATCTGCCGGCCGTGCTGCACGCGCTGGCCGATAAGGGCGTGACGCGGCTCCTGGTCGAAGGCGGCGCCCGCGTCGCGGCCTCGCTGGTCGCCGGCGAACTCGCCGATGAAATCTGGCTGTGGCGCAGCGACAATCCGATCGGCGCCGACGGCATCGATGCGCTGCACGGCCTGCCGCTGACAGCGATCACCGACTCACCGCGCTGGCGCTCGCGCAGCACCGAGCGGGTCGGCGCAGATACCCTCACCATTTACGATTCGAACTAGAAGGCATTCCATGTTCACCGGCATCGTCACCGACATCGGCGAGATCGAGACCGTCAAGCCGGTCGCGCAGGGCCAGTTGCACCGGCTGCGGATCCGCTGCGCCTACGACCAGACGACTATCGCCGACGGCGCCTCGATCGCCTCGAACGGCATCTGCATGACCGTGGTCGGCTCCGGCACCGAGGGCGGCAAGACCTGGTACGAGGTCGACGCCGGCGCCGAGACGCTGGCCAAGACCACGGCGAAAGCTTGGACCGCGGGTACCCGGCTCAACCTCGAGCGCGCGCTGAAGATCGGCGACGAGCTCGGCGGCCACATCGTCACCGGCCATGTCGACGGCATCGCCAAGGTGGTGGCGCGCGAGGAGCTGCCGGACATGGCCCGCTTCACGCTGGAAACCAGCCGCCAGCTGGCGCGGTTCATCGCGCCGAAGGGCTCGGTCACGCTCGACGGCACCTCGCTGACGGTGAACACCGTCGAGGACACCAAATTCTCGGTGCTGATCATCCCGCACACGCTGTCGGCGACGATTCTGAACGGCTGGCAGGTGGGCAGCGAGGTCAATATCGAGGTCGACCTGATGGCCCGCTATGCCGCGCGCCTGAGCGAGATGAAATAGCAACGCTCCCGTCATGCGCGGGCTTGACCCGCGCATCCATCCTCTTAACAAGAACGCTCCATCGTTCCGAAAGACGATGGATGGCCGGGTCAAGCCCGGCCCTGACGATCAAAGGCAAGGTAGAGTATGGCAGACGCGCGGCGCGCACCCCTGAAAGACCAGACCGACGTTTCGGGCGCGCGCGTCCTGATCGTCGAGGCACGGTTTTATGACGACATCCAGGACGCGCTGCTGGAAGGCGCGGTCGCCGAGCTGAAGGCCGCCGGCGCCACCCACGACGTCCTGACCGTGCCGGGCGCGCTGGAGATCCCGGCCGCGGTCGCAATCGCTATCGATGCCGCCGAAGCCGCCGGCAAGCCTTACGACGCAGCGATCGCGCTCGGCTGCGTGGTCCGCGGCGAGACCATCCATTTCGAGATCGTGTCGATGGAGTCGGCCCGCGCGCTGATGGACCTCAGCGTCGCGCGCAAATTCCCGCTCGGCAACGGCATCATCACCGTCAACACTGACGAGCAGGCCTGGGCACGAGCCAAGCCCGGTGACCTCAACAAGGGCGGTGACGCCGCGCGCGCCGCGCTGGCGATGCTGCGGATCAAGCGCCGGCTGGCGAAGGCGTGATGCCGATGGCCGAGATCAACAAACCCGCGTTCAAGAAACCGGTGCCGAAAGGCGAGCGTAAGGCCAACCGCCGCGGTGCGGCGCGGCTCGCGGCGGTGCAGGCGCTGTACCAGATGGACATCGGCGGCGCCGGCATCAACGAGACCTTCGCCGAGTTCGAGAGCTTCTGGATCGGCAACGAGGTCGAGGGCGAGCAGTATCTGCCGGCCGAAGCCGCGTTCTTCCGCGACATCGTCGCCGGCGTGGTGCGCGATCAGAAGCAGATCGATCCCCTGATCGACGATCTGCTCGCCAAGGGCTGGCCGCTGGCGCGGATCGACGCGATCCTGCGCGCGGTGATGCGGGCAGGGGCCTACGAGCTCGAACACCGCAAGGACATCCCGGCGCGGGTCGTCGTCTCCGAATACGTCGACGTCGCCCACGCCTTCGTCGAGAAGGACGAGACCGGCATGGTCAACGCCGTGCTCGACCAGATCGCGCGGCGGTTCCGCGAAGACGAGTTTACGCGCTAGCCGCTGCGACCGCATTTCGGTTGTCATTCCGGATTGCGAGCGAAGCGAGCAAGTCCGGAATCCATAACCACTGCAGGGCGTATGGATTCCGGGCCTGCGCCCAAGGGGGCGCATCCCGGAATGACGCTCCAGTGTATGGATGCCCCATGCCCTCCGGTGAAGACGATCTGATCGCTCGGTACTTCAAGCCTCTGGCGACCGATCCGGGGGCGCGGGGGCTGGTGGATGACGCCGCTGTCTTGGCGGCCACGGGCAGCGATCTGGTGTTGACCACCGATGCGATCGTCGAAGGCGTGCATTACCTGCCGGGCGACCCGCCCGCCGCGATCGCTCGCAAGGCACTCCGGGTAAACCTGTCTGATCTCGCCGCTAAGGGCGCCGCACCGGCCGGCTTTCTGCTGACGCTGGCGCTGCGCCAGGCCGATGAGGGCTTTCTCGCTCCGTTCGCCGCCGCGCTCGGCGAGGATGCGGCGACGTTCCGCTGCCCGCTGCTCGGCGGCGACACGGTCTCGACTCCCGGCCCGATGATGATCTCAGTGACTGCGCTCGGCCGGGTGCCGCCGGGCCGGATGGTGGCCCGCGACGCGCTGCGCCCCGGCGACGCGATCGTCGTCACCGGCACGATCGGCGATGCCGCGCTCGGTCTCGACCTGCTGCAGGGGCGGGCGACCGCCGCCAGCGACGAGGGCCGCGCCTTCCTGATCGACCGCTACCGGGTGCCGCAGCCGCGCTCGGCGCTGGCCGAGGCCGTGCGCGATTATGCCGGCGCCGCGATGGACATCTCGGACGGGCTCGCCGGCGATCTCGCCAAGATGTGCGCCGCTTCCGGCGTCACCGCGACTCTCGACGCGGCCGCCGTGCCGTTGTCGGAGGCTGCGCGTGCGATCGCGGGAACCGATGAGTCGAAGCTGGCGCGATTACTCAGCGGCGGTGATGACTACGAGCTGCTTTGCGGCGTTGCACAAAATAATCTCGATCAGTTCCTTGCTGCGGCGCAGCGGAGCCATGTGCAGGTGACAGTCATCGGCGTTGCCGAAGACGGAACCACACCGCCGCGATGGCTCGGCGCGGGCGGCGCTGAAATCCCGCTGAAGACGCTGTCTTTCAGTCATTTCTGACGCTTAGTCACTGGTATTCCGACGCGAGGAAGTTCGCTGGAATACTCCGAAGGTCAGCGGAAAAGCCCAGCTTAGTCCCTTCGCAGCGATTGCGGAGCACCTGTGATTTTGGCAAGGTTCGCCGCGATTTGAGGCTGCCCCGCAAAAGAGGGCACGCCATCTTGTTGCGCGCCCGCGCCGCTCCCGCAGCGCAGGCACGGGGGTGAAACTCGGGACTGAGGCAATCAGGTATGACAGCTCTATGGGTGATCGTGCTCTGCGGAGCGCTATCGATCGTATACGCCATCTGGGCGACCTCGTCGGTGCTCGCTGCCGACCAGGGCAACGCGCGGATGCAGGAAATCGCGGGCGCGGTGCGTGAAGGCGCGCAGGCCTATCTGAAGCGCCAATACATGACCATCGCCCTCGTCGGCGTGGTGATCTTCGCGCTGCTCGCTTACTTCCTCGGCATCCTCGTGGCGATCGGCTTCGCGATCGGCGCGATCCTGTCCGGCGCGGCCGGCTTCATCGGCATGAATGTGTCGGTGCGCGCCAACGTCCGCACCGCGCAGGCGGCCACCACCTCGCTCGCCGGCGGCCTCGAGCTCGCCTTCAAGGCGGGCGCGATCACCGGCCTGCTGGTCGCCGGTCTCGCGCTGCTGGGCGTCACCCTCTACTTCATCTACCTGATCCACTTCGCCGGTCTGCAGGCCAACAGCCGCACCGTGGTCGACGCGTTGGTGGCCCTCGGCTTCGGCGCCTCGCTGATCTCGATCTTCGCCCGTCTCGGCGGCGGCATCTTCACCAAGGGTGCGGACGTCGGCGGCGATCTCGTCGGCAAGGTCGAAGCCGGCATTCCGGAAGACGATCCGCGCAACCCGGCGACGATCGCCGATAACGTCGGCGACAACGTCGGTGACTGCGCCGGCATGGCGGCCGACCTGTTCGAGACCTATGCGGTGACCGCGGTCGCCACCATGGTGCTCGCCGCGATCTTCTTCGGCAGCGCCGATCCGGCGCATCTGCAGAACGTGATGACGCTGCCGCTCGCCATCGGCGGCATCTGCATCCTGACCTCGATCGTCGGCACCTTCTTCGTCAAGCTCGGCGCTTCCCAGTCGATCATGGGCGCGCTGTACAAGGGCCTGATCGCCACCGGCGTGCTGTCGCTGATCGGCGTCGGCGCCGCGATCTACTGGCTGGTCGGCTTCGGCGCGCTGCCGGGCGTCAGCTACACCGGCATGTCGCTGTTCCTGTGCGGCGTCGTCGGCCTCGCGGTCACCGGCCTGATCATCTGGATCACCGAGTACTACACCGGCACCGACTTCCGTCCCGTGAAGTCGATTGCCCAGTCCTCGGTCACCGGCCACGGCACCAACGTGATCCAGGGCCTCGCCATCTCGATGGAAGCGACCGCGCTGCCCGCGATCGTGATCATCGCCGGCATCCTGATCACCTACAGCCTTGCCGGCCTGTTCGGCATCGCGATCGCCACCACCACCATGCTGGCGCTGGCCGGCATGATCGTCGCACTCGACGCCTTCGGTCCGGTCACCGACAACGCCGGCGGCATCGCCGAAATGGCCGGCCTGCCGAAGGAAGTGCGCAAGTCGACCGACGCGCTCGACGCCGTCGGCAACACCACCAAGGCGGTCACCAAGGGCTACGCGATCGGCTCGGCCGGTCTCGGCGCGCTGGTGCTGTTCGCGGCCTACAATGAAGACCTCAAGTTCTTCATTGCGCAGAAGTCGCCGTACTTCGTCGGCGTCGCCCCGGACTTCTCGCTGAACAACCCGTACGTCGTGGTCGGCCTGCTGTTCGGCGGCCTGCTGCCGTACCTGTTCGGCGCGATGGGCATGACCGCGGTCGGCCGCGCCGCCGGCGCGATCGTCGAGGAAGTGCGTCGTCAGTTCCGCGAAAAGCCCGGCATCATGAAGGGCACCGACAAGCCGGACTACGGCAAGGCCGTCGACCTGCTGACCAAGGCGGCGATCAAGGAAATGATCATCCCGTCGCTGCTGCCGGTGCTGTCGCCGATCTTCGTCTACTTCGCGATCTATGCGATCGCGGGTGGCGGTGCGGCCGGCAAGTCGGCGGCGTTCTCGGCGGTCGGCGCGATGCTGCTCGGCGTCATCGTCACCGGCCTGTTCGTCGCGATCTCGATGACCTCGGGCGGCGGCGCCTGGGACAACGCCAAGAAGTACATCGAGGACGGCCACTTCGGCGGCAAGGGCTCCGACGCCCATAAGGCCGCGGTGACCGGCGACACCGTCGGCGATCCCTACAAGGACACCGCGGGTCCGGCCGTGAACCCGATGATCAAGATCACCAACATCGTCGCCCTGCTGCTGCTGGCGATCCTGGCGCACTAAGCGCAAGACCGGTTGGTCCAACACAAAGCCCCGCGGCGAAAGCCGCGGGGCTTTTGCTTTGAGGCCGCTATCGCAGAGCGCTCCCGAGCTCACCCGCCTTCCGATTGAACCTATCGGAACTCGCTGCGTTACCCGTTCCCATCTTGCGGAAGGATCACGACATGAGCGGTGTGAGCGGTATCAAGGAACATATGGAAGTCATCGGCGCCGACGGCGTGCATGTCGGCACCGTCGATCGTGTCGACGGCAATCGCATCAAGCTGACCAAGAAGGACAGCGGCGAAGGCCATCACAAGGGCCACCACCACTTCATCGACGGCGGCCTGGTCGCCGAAGTTGAAGGCAACAAGGTGCGCCTGTCCGCCAACGGCGCCGTCGCGGTGTCGATGGAAGAAGAGAAGTAGTTCGTAGGATGGGTTGAGCGCAGCGAAACCCATCGCTTTCTCAGTATGCTGGTAATCGTCGGCGCCTCCCAATTTCGGCCGATTTTTTGGCTGCTCCTTCGATGGGTTTCGCTTACGCTCAACCCATCCTACGGGCTTGGCGTGTGGGGGCGGCTTCGATGACGTCGTATCGGCGCAATTTTGTGCTCGGCGGCACCTTCTTTTTTACTGTGAATTTGAACGACCGCCGGTCTGCATTGCTGATCGACCACATCGCGGAGCTTCGGGCCGCATGCCGGTATGTGCGACGACGGCATCCTTTCGCAATCGACGCGATTGTCGTGCTACCCGATCATCTCCATGCAATCTGGACGTTACCCCAAGGTGACGCCGACTATTCAACTCGGTGGCGCTTGCTTAAGTCTGCATTTTCCCGGCGACTGCCGTCGATCGAAACGATCTCGTCGAGTCGCGCCGCCAGGGCGAAGCGTGGACTGTGGCAACGTCGATTCTGGGAACATACCCTTCGCGATGAGCGCGATTTTGCGGCTCATGCCGATTACATCCATTTCAATCCCGTGAAGCACGGCTACGTTAGCCGGGTAATCGATTGGCCGTATTCGTCGTTCAGAGCGATGGTGCGCAGCGGTGTCTATCCGCGCGATTGGGGTGGGGATGGTCGAGAGATGCAGATTGATTGCGGCGAGCGATAACCGTCGGGCTGATGGGTTTCGCTGCGCTCAACCCATCCTACAAATGCCGCGTGTCTGCTACATGGATGAGCAGCAATCGTCGACACAAGAATAGGAGCCCCCATGTCGCTGTCATCCGCCAAGAACTACGCGCTGCGCGCGGCCAAGTCGCAGGATCAGAAGGAAGCGATCGAATTGCTGTCGAAGGCGATTCTCGAGCTGGCGAGTTTGATCGAGACGACCGACGCCAAGATCAAGAAGATCAACAAGGACAAATCCTAGTGTAGGATCTGCCATCAAAGGGCAGGGACTTGAGGATGGCGATCGAGACGGCGACGCTGGAGGCCAACGGACTGCGCTTTGCGGCCGACACCGCGGGGCAGGGCGAGACCGTCGCGCTCTTGCTGCATGGATTTCCCGAGGCGCGGCAATCCTGGCATCGGCAGATCCCGTTCCTGGCAGAGCTCGGCTGGCGGGTGGTGGCGCCGGATCTGCGCGGCTATGGCGGCACGTCGCGGCCCGAGGGTAAGGCGGCATACTCGATCGAGCACCTCACCGACGACGTCGCGGCGCTGTTCGCCGCGCTTGGCGGCAAGCGCCGCATCCTGATTGGCCACGACTGGGGCGGCGTGATCGCCTGGCAGACCGCGCTGCGCGGTAAGGTGCATCTCGACGGGCTGATCATCCTCAACGCGCCGCATCCGGATGCGTTCGCGCGTGAGCTCGCCCGCGGATGGGCGCAGCGCCGCCGCTCCTGGTACGTCGCGTTCTTCCAATTGCCGTGGCTGCCGGAATGGCTGCTGACCCGCAAGGGCGGCGCGCCGCTGGTGAAGATGTTCAAGAGCCACAGCCACAAGATCCCGGCCGAACAGCTCGAGATCTATCGCCGCAACATCCTGCAGCCGGGTGCGGCAACCGCGATGCTGAACTACTATCGCGCCAACTTCTCCGGCCTTGCCGGCGGCGCCGGCAGCAATCCGGTGATCACCGTGCCGACGCTGATGATTTGGGGCAAGGACGATCTCGCGCTCGACATCGCGCTGACCGAAGGCAACGAGCAGTTCGTCGAAGACTTCACCCTGCACAAGCTGCCGCGCGCGTCGCATTGGGTGCAGCAGGATGCGCCCGATGAAGTCAACGCGACGATTGCGGAGTGGGCGCGGGGGAAGGGGCTGGCGTAGCCGGGACGGCGCTTCTGAGATGGGTTTCGCTTGCGCTCAACCCATCCTACGAAGGCTCAGGTAGGATGGGTTGAGCGCAAGCGAAACCCATCAAACCCATTGCGTTGATCCGCCTCCGCCTTAGCGGAAGCTGATCAGCCGGAACAGCGGCGCCAGATAGCTCATCTCCTGACCGGAGGTCGGCGTGGTGCGGCTGATGAAGTCGAAGATCTTGCCGTCCTGCAGGCCGTAATTGGC
Source organism: Rhodopseudomonas sp. P1 (assembly GCF_039642825.1). Classification (NCBI taxonomy): domain Bacteria; kingdom Pseudomonadati; phylum Pseudomonadota; class Alphaproteobacteria; order Hyphomicrobiales; family Nitrobacteraceae; genus Rhodopseudomonas; species Rhodopseudomonas sp. P1. The sequence goes on from NZ_CP088006.1 coordinate 2,966,656, forward strand.
GATACGGCGAACCTGGCGGTTCTTGTCGAAATAGATCGCGATCACGCGCTGGTCGATCACCTTCTGCGGCATGAACGCCACCGCACGCTCGGTGCGCTGCGAGATGTAGTAGAACACCTCGCCGTCCAGGGTCGCCACCGTCGACGGCGTGCCCATCACCAGCAGCACCTGATCCTGGCTGGCGCCGATCGGAATCTGCTCCAGCGCGCCATTGGGCAGAATGTAACCCTTCTGGAATTGCTCTGACGTGCAGGCACCCATGCCGGCGCCGATCAGCGTCAGCGCCACGGCCAGGCCGAGGTTGCGCGGCAGCGAAAAACGGCTTCGCAGCGCGTTGGCGCGCCCGCGTCGGTCGATCGAAATACTCATCCGGGAGTTGGCCTCATCCCCTTGCATCGCGCAGGGCGTTGACGTACCGGGCAGGAACTCGGAAAGCAATCCCGAAAGGCCCGTACGGGCCCGGACCTGGAACCCGCAATGATTTGGCCGTTCAATCTGCTCCGTCCGCCCCGGACGCCGTCGCGCGGCACCATTGAAGCGATCTATGGCACGATCGTGGCGCAGTCGCGCCTGCCGGTCTTTTACCAGCAATTCGGCGTCGCCGACACCGTCAACGGCCGATTCGAGATGCTGGTGGTCCATCTGTGGCTGGTGCTGCGGCGGATTCGCAGCATCCAGGACGCATCGACCTTCGCCCAGGCGCTGTTCGACTATTTCTGCAGCGACCTCGACGCCAACCTGCGGGAGCTCGGCGTCGGCGATCTGTCGGTGCCCAAGCGGATGCAGGCGTTCGGCGAGGCGTTCTACGGCCGCTCGGCGGCGTATGATCTGGCTCTCACGGAAGGCCGCGAGGACCTTGAGCTGGCGCTGAACCGGAACGTTCTCGACGGCGCCGACATTGAGAACGCGCGCAAGCTGGCGGTCTATGTCGGGCAGGTCATCGACGCGCTCGACGCGGTGCCGCCGGCCAAGCTGCGCAGCGGCGAGCTGCCATTCCCGCAGCCGACCGCTTAAGACGAGGACTTTCGACGATGGCGAGCGAAGACAACCCGTGGAGCGTGCCGGTGGTGGTGCTGCAGATTCCCGAAACAGGGCTGCACCGCGACATCGTTGCGAGCGCCGCGGAGCGGGAGGCGATCAGCGCGCTCGGTGATCTGCGCGGGGTCGCGGAGGCCACCGCGTCATTTGATCTGAAGCCGTTCACTGACGGCCGCATCCATCTCACCGGTCGGGTGCGCGCCAAGGTGACGCAGACCTGCGTGGTGACGCTCGATCCGGTCGACAACGTTATCGACGAGAGCGTCGATCTCACCTTCCTGCCGCCGGAGCAGATTCGCGAGCTGTCCGACACGGTCGACGAAGAGGGCGAGCCCGATCCAGGCGATCCGCCGGAGGCGATCGAACGCGGCATCATCGATATCGGCCGAGTCGCCACCGATGCGTTGTATCTCGGACTCGATCCTTATCCGCGCAAACCGGATGCGGTGTTCGAGCCGGTCGTCGACCGCGACGATCCCGACATGAACCCGTTCGCGGCGTTGAAAGCGCTGCAACAGCCAGCGGCCTCGGACAGTCCGCGCAAGCCGAAAAAGGGCTGAGCGGACAGCGTCCGCCCAGCCGCCGCAGACGCGGCCTGTTCGCAGCCGAAAATCATGCGCACACGCTACGAAATGCGACTTAAATCTGCCCGATCAAGATGTTGTATCGGGGCGGAGAATGGCTATTGTCCGGCCAAATCGGTGTGCAGCGCTGCACGCTTTTCACCGCCCCGACGGGGCTTTTTTTGAGTCCACGGCCAAGCGCACAAGGTCGCAGGCGATCAGGCTTCCGGAACGCCCATGCCTCAAAAAGTTCGAATCGCGCTCGACGCAATGGGGGGCGATTTCGGCCCCTCCGTCGTGATACCCGGCGCGGCGATCTCACTCGGCCGGCATCCGGACGTTGAATTCCTGCTCTACGGCGACGCCAAGCTGATCGAGAAAGAGCTGGCCGCGCATCCGGCGCTGCGCAAAGCTTCGCGTGTGATTCACACCGATGTCGCCGTGGCGATGCACGACAAGCCGAGCGTGGCGCTGCGCCGCGGTCGCTACAAATCGTCGATGTGGCAGGCGATCGACGCGGTGAAGAAGACTGAGGCCGACGTCACGGTCTCGGCCGGCAACACCGGCGCGCTGATGGCGATGGCGCGATTCTGCCTGCGCACGCTGCCCGGCATCGACCGTCCGGCGATCGCCGCCACCTGGCCGACGATGCGGGGCGATTCGGTGGTGCTCGATCTCGGCGCCTCGATTGGCGGCGACGCGCAGCACCTGAAGGCGCTTGCGATCATGGGCGCGGCGATGGCCAGCGTGCTGTTCGACCTGGAGCGTCCGACCGTCGGCCTGCTCAACATCGGCGTCGAGGAAATCAAAGGCGGCGAGGAGATCCGCGAGGCGGCCGAGTTGCTGCGCGCGATGAATTCGCAGCGCTTCGATTTCATCGGCTTCGTCGAGGGTGACGGCATCGGCAAGGGCGCAGCCGACGTCATCGTGTCGGAGGGCTTCGCCGGCAATATCGCGCTGAAGGCCGCGGAGGGCACCGCCCGCCAGCTCGCCGAATATCTGCGCGCCGCGATGTCCCGGACCTGGCGGTCGAAGATCGGCTATCTGTTCGCGCGCGACGCCTTCAAGGCGCTCAAGGACAAGATGGACCCCAACAAGTCCAACGGCGGCGTTTTCCTCGGGCTTAACGGAATCGTGGTCAAGAGCCACGGCGGAACCAATGCCGAGGGCTTTGCCTACGCGGTCGATGTTGGCTATGACATGGTCCGCTACGATCTCCTGACCAAGATCAATCAAACGCTCAATCGTGATGCCGGCGCGTTGGTCGCGACGCCGAGCGCTCAGGAGGTTGTCTCGTGACGGTGATTCGTTCGGTCGTACTGGGCTGCGGCGCTTACTTGCCGGAGCGGGTCCTCACCAACGAAGAACTGGCCCGGACGGTCGACACCTCGGACGAATGGATCGTCCAGCGCACCGGAATCCGCGAACGCCATATCGCCGCCGACGGCGAATTCACCTCGCATCTGGCCACCAAGGCCGCCCAGGCGGCGCTCGACAATGCGGGCCTGACTGCCGATCAGATCGACCTGATCGTGCTGGCGACCTCGACCCCCGACCACACCTTCCCGGCGACCGCGGTGCAGGTTCAGGCCGCACTCGGCATGACCCACGGCGTCGCCTTCGACCTGCAGGCGGTGTGCTCCGGCTTCGTGTTCGCGGTCGCCACTGCGGACAATTACCTGCGCGCCGGCTCGGCGAAGCGGGCGCTGGTGATCGGCGCCGAGACCTTCTCCCGCATCCTCGACTGGAATGATCGCGGCACTTGCGTGCTGTTCGGCGACGGCGCCGGCGCGATCGTGCTGGAGGCGCAGGAAGGCTGGGGCACCTCGGCCGACCGCGGCGTGCTGACCACACATCTGCGTTCGGACGGCCGTCACAAACACAAATTATACGTCGACGGCGGCCCGTCGAGCACCCAGACCGTCGGCCATCTGCGGATGGAAGGGCGCGAGGTGTTCAAGCACGCGGTCGGCATGATCACCGGGGTGATCGTCGACGCCTTCAACGCCTCCGGCACCAGCGCCGACAATGTCGACTGGTTCGTGCCGCATCAGGCCAACAAGCGGATCATCGACGCCTCGGCGCAGAAGCTGCACATCGCGCCCGAGAAGGTGGTGATGACGGTCGACCGTCACGGCAATACCTCGGCGGCCTCGATTCCGCTGGCGTTGTGCACTGCGGTCGCCGATGGCCGCATCCAGAAGGGCCACCTCGTTCTGCTCGAAGCGATGGGCGGCGGCTTCACCTGGGGCGCCGCGCTGCTCCGCTGGTAGTTGTGCGCGTAAAATTTTAGCAGCATTTCCATGGCGTTCGGTGCTAACTTTGAGACGCGGTGGAGTTGACCGCCGGTAGTTAACCTCTTAATTTCAGCGCGGATTTTTTCTTTCGCCGTGAGGTGGGGCAGGCGATGGCCGGACGAACAGTCACACGTGTCGATCTATGCGAGGCGGTCTATCAGAAGGTCGGCCTGTCGCGCACCGAGTCGTCGGCATTCGTCGAACTGGTGCTGAAAGAGATCACCGACTGCCTCGAACGGGGCGAGACGGTGAAGCTGTCGTCGTTCGGGTCGTTCCTGGTCCGGCAAAAGGGGCAACGCATCGGGCGCAACCCGAAGACCGGCACCGAAGTGCCGATCTCGCCGCGCCGGGTGATGGTGTTCAAGCCATCGGCGATCCTGAAGCAGCGCATCAACGCCAATGGTGCCGTGCCGGCAACCGACGACGAGTCTGAAGAAAACGCAGCCGCAACCGCATCCGGCAGCTGACGGGGAGCTGGCCTTTGGACAAGGCACCCGACGCATTCCGCACCATCAGCGAGGTCGCAGCCGAGCTCGACATTCCGCAGCACGTGTTGCGGTTCTGGGAAACACGGTTCACCCAGATCAAGCCGATGAAGCGGTCCGGCGGCCGGCGTTATTACCGGCCCGACGACGTCGATCTGCTCAAGGGCATCCGCCGTCTGCTGTACGGCGAGGGCTACACCATCCGCGGTGTGCAGCGGATCCTGAAAGAGCACGGCATCAAATCGGTGCAGCGGCTGGCCGACGCCGAGGTCCACGCCAGCTTCGGCGCGGTCGAGGCGGCGATCACCCGGACCGTGGCCGAGGAAGAAGAGTTCGAGCCCGTCCCCGGCGGTATCGACGTCGATGACGACGATTACGATGGCGAGGACGAAGGGCTCGACCTGCACGCCACGATGGCCGAGCCGGATCGGCGCGCAGCACCCGCGCCGCGACGCCACGTCGAGGCCGAGTCGCGCCACGCGCCGCGGTTCGACGATCACGAGGACGACGACCACGACGACGATTTCGCCGTCGAGCCGGCTGCCGTCATGGCAGCTCCCGGCCGCGCACCGCGGTTCGATCTGCCGCCGCTGGAGTTCCCGGCCGCCAAGGCGCCGCCGGCTCCGCCACCGGTCGATCTTGGTCCGCTTCGCGCCGCACTGACCGACCTGATTGCCTGCCGCGAACTGCTCGACGCCGCAATTAAGGACGGCTGAGGGCAGGTGACGGTCTTGAGCAGTAACCTCAGGAATCGGGTCTAAGGTTCGGCAGGGCTTTCAGTTTCGCCACGCCGGGTTGTCCGGCCATCCACCGTCGAGCTTGTCTGCGAATACTTGAGCGCAGTTGACTGACCGTCGCTTGGGGAAGCGCTCGGCCACTCCGGTGTGTCGATTGTGGGAGGACGGAAACGGCTGGCGGTGGCTTAGGTTGCGGTCGGACCGGATCGCCAGATCCGGCCCCGCATTCTTCGGCAAACACGCCCCCGAATTGATCCTCCGCAGCTTGCGCGAACGCGCGATCGCCGCTACAGCATCAGGGCCGAAACGGCATCGGAGCGTGGCGCAGCCCGGTTAGCGCACTAGTCTGGGAGACTAGGGGTCGAAGGTTCAAATCCTTTCGCTCCGACCATTTATCGGCCTTCGGTATTTTGTTCATCGAGTGCGGCGCGAGTTCGGGCGCGTTATTTTGCTGCCTCAGATTCAGACACGGAATCTCGGCAAGTCCCGGTGCGGCCGCCAGGTCCAACACGCCTTATCGAGACGGGCTTTAGAGGGCACACGACATGTCGTCGTTTTGGCAATCGGTGAAGAATGCCTTCATCCCTTGGCGGCTGCTGGAGCGGGACGGGGACGATGGCGGTGCCGGTATGCGCACGATCGAGTTCGGGCAGACCATGATCGATGGGACGGCTGGTGACGGTCTTACCGACGTCACAGCCGCCGTTCATCACCACCCCCACGATGATCCGCCAAGTCATCCGGCGCCGGATAAGAGGACAGCGAATAGCTAGGTTGGCGCAATCGTCGGGCGAAGTCGTGAGTACTACTCGCTCCGAAGTAACAGTTTTCAGAATCGATCAAAAGAAAGCCTGACCTGACAATTTGTCGCATCTCGGGCTTACTTCGATACGCCCACTCGCAAGCGCCGTGTATCAGCTAATCGCTGACAGGCGTTGAAGAACCTTCCATCAACTAATCACTTGTCGATTGTCCTCATTCGTCCGCGTCGCGCGTCCGGTTTGAGGTATTCTATGCTGCGACCTCGTGTTCGGACGGACATGCTCGATTACAGCAGCGATGGCGCTGGGCCTCCCAGCAACATCGGGGCATGGGCATGTTTCAAACAACAACAAAAGCGACAGGGCGAACTCTTCTGCTCTGCACCGTCGGTGCGGTCGCGCTGACGATTCCAATTCCGCAGGGCGCGCAAGCGCAATCCAATCTGCCGGCCGTCACCGTCGATGCGCCGCGCGCCGAGCGGGCGCGCACCGCGCGTCCAGTCGCCAGCACGCGCGCCGGCACCACACGACGCGTTACCGCTCGCCGGGAGGCGCGGCCGCCTGCGCCGGTCGCGCCGGTGCCATACGTGACGCCGTCGACCGGCACGCTCGGCGCGCTGCCGGCCAGCTACGCGGGCGGTCAGGTCGCGAGTGGCGGGCAGGTCGGTTTCCTCGGGAATCGCAGCCTGCTCGACACGCCGTTCAGCCAGACCAACTACACTGCCAAGCTGATGCAGGATCAGCAGGCGCGTACGATCCGCGATGTCGTCGCCAACGATCCCTCGGTGCGGGCGGTGACGTCCGCCGGCGGCGGACAGGACGGCTATTTCATCCGCGGCTTCTACTATGACGTCGGCGATCTGGCGCTGAACGGCATGTATGGCATGGCGCCGTTCTGGAGCGTCGGCGCGAATTTCATCGAACGGGTCGAAATCCTGAAAGGCCCGACCGCCCTGCTCACCGGCATCTCGCCGCTCGGCGCGGTCGGCGGCAGCATCAATCTCGTCACCAAGAAGGCGCCGGATTACGACATCACCCAGCTGACCGCGACCTACGCGTCACGCTCGCAATTCGGTCTGCAGGCCGACGTGGCGCGGCGCTATGGCGAGCACAAGGAGTGGGGCGTCCGCTTCAACGGCAGCTACAGCGACGGCAAAACGCCGTTCGATCGGCAGAGCAGCGAATTCGGCAACGCGGTGCTCGGCCTCGATTATCGCGGCGAGAACGTCCGCGTCTCGGCCGACGTCGGCTATCAGGCCAACAATCTGAATCCGCCGATCCGGTTCTTCAGCTTCCAGCCGAACGTCGTTCCGCTGCCGCCGGCGCCCGCGGCGAGCTCCAACGCGATTCCGGATTGGGCGTATTGGAAACCGAAGGACACCTTCGCCACGGTCAAGGCCGAAGTCGACGTCACGCCCGGCCTGACGGTGTATGGCGCGGCCGGGTATCATCAGGCCAAGATCGATTTCAAATTCCTGTCGCCGACCATCATCAACCAGGCGGGTGACTATGGCTCGCGCCCGTTCGGCGGCGAGCAGACCTTTACGGCCAAGACCGGTGAGGTCGGGTTACGCGGCGACGCCGACACCGGGCCGATCAACCACAAATTCGTGGTGAACTACGGGGTGCTCGATCGTCCGAGCGACAGCTCCTATTTGGGCGCGAACAGTCTGGTCGGCTCGAACATCTACAATTACAAGGCGATCCCGGAACCGCTGTTTTCGATCCCAAGCAGCAACTCGGTCAGCTTGAAGCAGTGGAGCGTCGGGGCCGCGGACACGATGTCGATCCTGAACGGCGGCGTGCAGGCCGTCGTCGGCGTTCGGCGCCAGCACGTCAGCAACAGCTCGACCGATCTGCTCACCGGCATCACCACCGGACAGGACGGTGCCGCCTGGAGCCCCGCCTATGCGCTGCTGATCCGGCCGCTGTCGAACGTCACGCTGTACGCCAACTACATCGAAGGGCTGCAGCCCGGTACGACCGTGGGTGCCGGCTATGCCAATATCGGCCAAGTGTTTCCGCCGTTCCAGACCAAGCAGGTCGAAACCGGTGTGAAGGTCGATTTCGGCAAGATCAGCGTCACTGGCAGCCTGTTCGAGATCAAGCAGCCAAGCGCGATCGCGTCGAGTGCGAACGGATTGCTGACGCTGTCGGCCGACGGCGAGCAGCGCAACCGAGGTGCCGAACTCAATATGTTCGGTGAACTGGCGCCGGGCCTGCGGCTGCTCGGCGGCGCCACGTTCATGGACGGAGTGCTGGAGAAGACCGCCAATGGCCTCAACGACGGCAACCGCGCGCCCGGCGTGGCCCGGGTCAACGTCAACCTCGGCGCCGAGGTCGATGTGCCGGGCGTCGACGGCTTCACGCTGACGGGCCGGGTGATCCACACCGGCTGGACCTACGCCAACGCCGCCAACACCCAGGTGCTGCCGGCCTGGACGCGGTTCGATCTCGGGGCGCGCTACACCTTCCTGTCGCCATGGAACGGCAAGCCGATCGTGGTGCGGGCTGCGATCGAGAACGTGGAAAACGTGGCCTACTACGCGTCGTCTTATAGCGGCAGCGCGATCGGGCTCGGCGCGCCACGCACCTACTTGTTGTCGACGACGTTCAACTTCTGATCGACCAGGGCCGTCCCGCGTTGCTTTGGCTGCGCGGGACGGCGCGGCTTGCCGCGACGATGTGACCGTGCCGGCCTCAGGTTACCGGAAGCCCACATCCTTCCGCGCTTCATTGAAATGTCATAACGTCGTTGCATCGCGACAAGCGAGGATTCGACGATGCGACTGCGTGTACGGAAGGCCGCCCATTTTCTCGAACGAACCGGGCTGGCGCTGGCCGGCGCGGCGTGCGGCACCTTCGTCGGCGCTCATGTCGGCACCAGCTTCGCGGCCTTGACCACGATCGGCTTCCTGCTGGGGATGATCGCACTCGGCGCGATCGGGTTTTATCTCGGCATCGACATTCCGCCGCTGCCGTTCCACGGCGCCGACGAGGACAGTCGCGCCAGCGGCAAGATCGACGCCGCCGAGTTTCTCAGCGCTTTCGGGACGTTTCTGGCGACGCTCGCGGCGTTCGCGTCCGTCAGCGCCGTGGTGCTACGGCTCAACCTGCATTCGGTCTGGAGTTGGCTGATTTTGCTCGGCTGGCTCGCCGGCGTGACGATGCAGATCACCGCTGGCGCGATCGCCCGGATACGCCGCGCGCACGCCCACTAAAGCTGGCTTTCATCCCCCCAGAAACGAAAACCGCCCCGGAGGGCGGTTTTCCAGCATCGTGGCGAGCTCTGCTTGGCCTGACCCGCCGCGCGGCGCGGGTAGGCTCCGCAGCGGGATTACTTGCGCCCAAGAAAACCGGCGACCGGCTCCGGCAGCGGGATCTTGGCGACGAGCTGCGGGGCGAACACCACCGCGGCGATCGCCAGCGCGATCAAAACCGGCAACAGTTCGAACGACGACACCTCGACCACGATCCAGATCGCCACGATCAACGCAGCGAGCTCGGCGGCGAAATACATCAGCACCGTGGTGAAGCCGGGCTTCGGCGACTTGGTCAGCGCCGGTGCCGTGAAGGCGACGAATACCGAAAACACCAGAAGCGCGACCAGCAGCAGGAACAGAAACGCCGCGGTCTGAAGGGTGGCTGCCAGCATGATCGGGGACTCCATAAGGATCGACTGAATCTGCCTGCAAGACTAGGGCAATTCACCGAATCGCAAAAGCGCGGCGCTGTCCGGGACGCGCCTGACGACGAATGCAGGCCGCCTGCAATGCCTTGCGATGGACTCGCGCAAGCGATGACCTGCAGCTAAGCTCGCCCCTGCAGCTCCGGCTCGAACCGGAGCGCATCAAAAATCGGGAAGGGACGATGCGACCATGAGGGATTTCGCCGGCAGGATTGCCGTGATCACCGGCGGCGGCGCGGGGATGGGCCGTGAACTCGCCCGCCAGCTCGTCGCCGAAGGCTGCCACGTCGCGATCTGCGACGTGGCGCAAGCCGCGATGGATGAAACGCGGCGGCTGTGCGAGGCCGACGGCCTGCCGCAAGGCGTGCGGATCACCACCCACGTCGTCGACGTTGCCGACGAAGCGCAGATGCAGCGGTTTCGCGACGAGGTCACCGCGCAGCATGCCACCGGCTGCATCCATCTGTTGTTCAACAACGCCGGCATCGGCGGCGGTGGCAGCATGATCGCCAATTCCCGCGAGCAGTGGGAGCGCACCTTCAACATCTGCTGGGGCGGCGTGTATCTCGGCACGCGCATTTTCCTGCCGATGCTGATCGCGGCCGACCACGGTCACATCGTCAACACCTCCAGCGTCAACGGCTTCTGGGCCTCGCTCGGACCCACGGTGCCGCACACTGCCTACAGCGCCGCGAAATTCGCCGTGAAGGGATTTTCCGAAGCGCTGATCGGCGATCTTCGGCTGAATGCGCCGCATGTCCGCTGTTCGGTGGTGATGCCGGGCCACATCGGCACGTCGATTATGACCAACTCCAGGCGGATCCAGCTTGGCGACAGCTCCGACGAACTCAGCGCCGAGGAAGTCGCCGGCATGCGCCAGCGTCTGTCGGCGGCCGGGATCGATCTGGCGCAGACGTCGGACGACGACCTTCGCGCAATGGCCAAGGAGCGGGCCCGAAGCTTCCAGGAAGACGCGCCGACCAGCGCTGCCGCCGCGGCCCGCAGTATCCTCGACGGCGTGCGCCGCGGTGATTGGCGCATCCTGGTCGGCGACGATGCTCATGCGCTCGACGCTCGCGTTCGCGCGATGCCGGAGCGCGCCTACGAGGTCGAGTTCTACCAGAGCTTCGCGGCCGAAGTCGGCTGGCGGCTCGGCTGACCGCGACCAAGACCAATAACAACCAAAGGGAGCCCGCTATGGATGCCGCCGTCGCGCCGGAGCGCATCGATCTCGCCGGCCTGGTCGCCGATCTCAACGCTCTATTGCGGCTGAAGACCACGGTGATCGGGATGAAGCTGTTCCGAACCGTCGCCGAGATGGAGGCTGTGCCGAAGATCCGCCGGCCGAGCGCGATCCACACCACCGACCAGATTGTATCGATGGCGTCGCGTCTCGGCTGGACCGTCGGCATCACCGCCGCCGATCTGGTCGGCGAGCAGTGCCGCGCGGTGATCGGCCTGGCGCCGCAGGACGAGCAATGGCTCGCCGGACGGTCGTACGTCGGCGTCTGGCATGCGACACAGGAGGACGCCAGTGCGCGTCAGCACGCGCTCGACGTGGTGCCATTCGGCCATCACCAGGCGATGGCGGTGTCGCCGCTGGCGAGCGGCCGGCTCGATCCGCCGGACATCTGCCTCGTCTATGCAACGCCCGGTCAGATGATCATCCTGATCAACGGGCTGCAGTATGCCGGCTACAAGAAGTTCGAATGGAGCGTGGTCGGCGAAACCGCCTGCGCCGATTCCTGGGGCCGGGCGCTGAAGACCGGCGAGCCGAGCCTTTCGCTGCCGTGTTTCGCCGAGCGCCGCTATGGCGGTGTGCCGGACGAAGAGATGCTGATGGCGCTGAGCCCCGCGCATCTTGCCAAGGCGATCGACGGCATGAAGCAGCTCGCCAAGAACGGCCTGCGCTACCCGATCGCACCATACGGCATCCAGGCCGACGTCCGGGCCGGGATGGGCGTGTCATACGGCGGGAAGTAACAATCTCGCGTTCGTCATTCCGGGGCGCGCGCAGCGCGAGCCCGGAATCCATAACCCCGGATGGTTGAGTTCGGCGCACAGCGGGGCCCGCCGTGCCTTAACGCGGTCACGGTGGATATGGATTCCGGGCCTGCGCTGCTTCGCAGCGCATCCCGGAATGACGACGGAGGGGACTGATGAAGAGGGACGATTAGTACGCGTTTTCGCCCTTGAGCAGAGCCCACGGCGTCTTCAGCAGGATGTAGAGATCGAACAGCACCGACCAGTTTTCGATGTAATACAGGTCGAACTCGACGCGCTTCTGGATCTTCTCTTCGTTGTCGATCTCGCCGCGCCAGCCGTTGATCTGAGCCCAGCCGGTGATACCCGGCTTGACGCGGTGGCGGGCGAAGTAGCCGTCGACGGCTTCGTCAAACAGCCGGCTCTGCAGCTTGCCCTGCACCGCATGCGGGCGAGGGCCGACCAGCGACAGGTTGCCCTTGAACACCACGTTGATCAGCTGCGGCAGCTCGTCGAGGCTGGTGCGGCGGATGAAGCGGCCGACGCGGGTGACGCGCGGATCGTTGCGGGTGACGACCTTGGACGCCGTCGGGTCGGCCTGGTGGTGATACATCGACCGGAACTTGAGCACGTCGATCCGCTCGTTATTGAAACCGAACCGCTTCTGCCGGAACAGCACCGGCCCCGGACTGTCGAGCTTGATCGCCAGCGCCACCAGCGCCATCACCGGCGCCGCGAGCAGCAGGATGAAGCCGCCGACCACGCGGTCGAACACCTGTTTCATCACCTGATCCCAATCGGTGATGGGCGCTTCGAACACGTCGAGCGTCGGCACCTTGCCGACATAGGAATAAGCGCGCGGCCGGAACCGGAGCTTGTTGGTATGGGCCGACAGCCGGATGTCGACCGGCAGCACCCACAGCTTCTTCAGCATGTCGAGGATGCGGGTCTCGGCGGAGATCGGCAGCGCGAACAGCACGAGGTCGACACGGGTGCGGCGGGCGAATTCCGGAATGTCGTCGACCTTGCCGAGCTTCGGCACGCCGGCGCAGGTGGACTGCGAACGGGCGTCGTTGCGATCATCGAATACGCCGAGGATGCGGATGTCGGAGGCGTCGGCGTGCTCGGCCTTCAGCGCTTCGATCAGCTTGGCGCCATTAGCGTCGGCGCCGACGATCACGGTGCGGCGGTCGAGCCGGCCTTGCGACGCCCAGTGCCGCACCAGCGCGCGCACCGACAGTCGCTCGATGATCAGCAAGGCGAGGCCGGCGAAAAAGAACGAACCCAGCCATAGCCGCGACACTTCGCCGCCAAGCTTGGCGAAGAACGATGCGCCGATGAACAGCAGGAACACGATCGACCAGGTCGAGATGATCCTGGTCATCTGTTTCAAGGTGCCGCGGAACAGCTGCACCTCGTAGAGGTCGGCTGCCTGGAATGCGACGATTGCGGTCGCCGTCGTGCCGAGGATCGCAGCGATGTACTCCCAAGCAAAGCCATCGCGGCGGACCACCAGCGCGAAGTACAGCGCGATGCCGACGGCGGCGATCACCAGGAAATCAGCCAGGCGGACGGAGCCGGCGATCACGATCGGCGAAAACGCCGGCGGAACCTTCTGATTGGCGACGGCGAGGGCGGCCGGCGACAAGCGCTTGCGGCGCTCCACGCGCGGCGCGCCGTCGCCGCTGGCGACCACGGCTTCCGTCGCTGCAGCGCTGATCATCGAGCGTGCGCTGATCGGCTCCATCCGTTCATGTCCGTCTCTTGCGTCGGCACGACTTTGTCGTCCGACGAACTCCCCCGGTCCGGGCCTTAACGAAAAAGTCGCAAGAAACGGTTAGCGCGACCGCCGACGCTCAGCGCTGCTGCGCCAAGGCTTCGCGGTAGCCGGCGAGCACGCCTTCGACCATCGCCTTTTGCGAGAAGTGCAGAAAGATCCGCTCGCGCAGCCGTCTGGCCCGGTCGCGGGCGGCATTCAGGTCGTCGAGCGCGGTCGCGATCGCCTTCGCCATCGCGGCCGGATCGCTGGGAGCGAACAACGCGTCGCGATGGTCAGGACCAAAGATCTCCGGGATGCCACCGACATTGGCGGCGATCATCGGGACGCCGGCAGCGGCCGCTTCGATCACCACATAGGGCATGGAATCGCCGCGCGACGGCACCACCAGCAGACGGCCCTGCGCGAAGCCATGACGAGCTTTGACGTGGCCGATGAAACGCACCGCGGCGCCGAGGTCGAGCCGCGCCACCTGCGCCTTCAACGCTGCGGTTTCCTCGCCGTCGCCGCCGAGCGTCAGCGTTACGGAGCGGCCCTCGGCCCGCAGCCGCGCAATCGCGTCGACCAACAGATCGGCGCCCTTGATGTGGCGGAATTCACCGACGTAGCAGACGTCGGTGGCATCGGCCGCCAGCGAAACCGGATCGAATTCGCCGGCGGTGACGCCGTTGAATACGCAGCGGACCAGCCCCTCGGGCTTGCCGATCATGCGCTCATAGGTTGAGCGCGCGAACTCGCTCTCGAACAGGAATAGTTCGGTGCGGTTCATCGAGAGCCGCTCGAGCCGGCTGTACAGCTGCCCTTTGAACGTCGTCGTCGGATAGTGCAGCGAGCCGCCATGCGGGGTGTAGACCCGGATCGAGCCGGCCGGCCGCGGCACCACGCGCATGAAGATGCCGGCCTTGGCGCCGTGGCCGTGCAACACGTCCGGCCGCAGCGTCGCGATCAGGCGAACGAAGCGGCCCCAGACGAACAGATCGGTGATGCTCGGCTCGCGCCGGATCGGCAGCCGATAGACGCCGAGCTTCATCTTCGGTGCGATCTCGTCGAGCGCGGCCACAGCGCGGTCGCCGCCAGTGAGGCTGTCGGTGATCAGCGCGACGTGATGGCCGCGATCGGCCTGGCCGTTGGCGAGATCAAGGATATGGCGGATGATACCGCCGACCGGAGCGCGCACCGCATGAACGATCCGCAGCGGCTGATCCTGCGTTGTTGCGGTCATCGGATCGCCGGTGCGTACGGCATGCTGGGCCATCCGCCGCGACAGCGCGCAGCGGGACAAAAGCCAGTCAAAATGGCGGCGCAGGGCATGGATGGATCCGGAAAAGTCGATTCCGATTAACGACTTTCGTGGTTAACAAAACGTGTTTGCGTAAGCGCGAGCAGCATGAATTAGTTACTCGCGTACGTCGAGATTAACCGTGCAGCAACCTTAATGGTTTGTAGTCGGAACCGAACTGACGGTTGGTCGCGTCACGTAGGAGTAGGCAATGCGGATCGCGTTCTGGCGCCGGAACACCGACAACACGGCAAAGGCATCAGCCCCATCACGCGTATCCTCGACCGCCGCAACTTCAGCGGCTGCAACCGAAACCGCCCCGGCTCCCGCGCAGAAGCCTGCGATTCGTCAGGCGATCTTCAAGCGCCCCCCAACTCGTACCGTTCAGATCGACAAGCCGGCACCGCTGCCGCCGGACGGCGACATCGACGTGCGGCTGATCGGGCAGGCGCTGGCCCGCAAAAAGCACCTGATCATCGCGCCGACTCTGCTTGCGCTGGTCGTCTCGCTGGCGATCGTGAACCTGATCACGCCGCGCTACAAATCCGAGGCGCGAATCCTGATCGACGGTCGCGAGAACACCTTCCTGCGTCCCAGCGGCGATCGTGACGATCAACGCAGCGGCCCGGACCCGGAAGCGGTGACCAGCCAGGTTCAATTGCTGCTGTCGCGCCAACTCGCGCTCGAGACCATCAAGAAGAACAAGCTCGCCGAGCGGCCGGAATTCGATCCGGTGCTGAAAGGCATCAATCCGATCAAATCGCTGCTGGCGCTGATCGGCATCGGCCGCGATCCGTTCGCGATGACGCCGGAAGAGCGCGTGCTGAACGCTTACTATGAGCGGCTGACCGCATATGCGGTCGACAAGTCGCGGGTGATGGTGGTCGAATTCCAGTCCGAAGATCCCGAGCTTGCCGCGCGCGTCGCCAATTCGATCGCGGACGGCTATTTGGTGCTGCAGCAGAACGCGCGTCAGGCGCAGGCCAAGGCGGCGGGGCAGTGGCTGTCCGGCGAGATCGAGTCGCTGCGCAAGAAGGTGTCGGAGGCCGAAGACAAGGTCGAGGACTTCCGCTCCAAGTCGAGCCTGTTCATCGGCACCAACAACACCACGCTATCGAACCAACAGCTCGGCGACATCAATGCGCAGCTCGCCAACGCCCGTGCGCTGAAGTCGGATGCCGAAGCCAAGTCCCGGCTGATCAAGGAGATGTTGAAGAGCGGCGGCCCGATCGAAGCTTCTGAAGTGCTGAACTCCGAACTGATCCGTCGGCTGTCGGAGCAGCGGGTCACGCTGCGTGCGCAGCTCGCCGAACAGAGCTCGACGCTGCTCGGCGGTCATCCGCGGATCAAGGAACTGAAGGCGCAGCTGTCCGATCTTGACCAGCAGCTCCGCGACGAGGCTGTGAAGCTGTCGCGCTCGTTCGAGAACGATGCGCGGATCGCCAGCAGCCGAGTGGAGAACCTGTCGGCCAGCCTCGATCAGCTGAAAAAGCAGGCCTCGGCGACCAACGGCCAGGACGTACAGCTCCGCGCGCTGGAACGCGAAGCCAAGGCGCAGCGCGATCTGCTGGAATCCTATCTGGCAAAGTATCGCGAGGCCACGACGCGCGAGACGATCGACCAATCGCCGTCGGATGGCCGCATCATCTCGCGTGCGATCGTCTCCAACACGCCGGACTACCCGAAGAAGTTGCCGATCGTGCTGATCGCCACGCTGGCGACGCTGCTGTTGACCTCGGGCAGCATCGCGACCGGTGAACTGCTGCGGATGACGCAGCCGCGGGCTCGTGAGGTGGCTGCGCCGGCGGTTGTCGAGCCGGATCTGGTGCCGGTTACGGCAGCGGCTCCCGTCGTGCGCTCCGCACCGGCAGCACCGCCGACCTTTGCTGCGCCGGCTACACCAGCGCCGATCGTGGCGACGGCTCCAATCGAAACTGCTCCGGTTGCGGCGCCTGCCGCTGCGCCGGTCGGGGAAATCGAAGCACTGGTGCAACGTCTGCGCACGGCCGGCGAGGGCGGGCGGAAACTCACCGTGCTTGGGACTGGCGACACCGACTCGGTCACCACGACGGCTCTGGTGCTGGCCCGCCGGCTCGCCCAGGACGCCAAGGTTGTGCTGATCGACCTGTCGGAATCCTCCGCGATGCTGAAGGTCGCGTCGATCGATCCGTCGGCCCCCGGTCTTGCCGAATTGATGCTGGGTGAGGCAGCGTTCGGCCAGATCATCACCCGCGACCGCTCCTCGTCGCTGCAACTGGTCAGCGCCGGCAAGCCGGGCTTCGACCGGATGCTGCTGCATTCGCCGCGGCTTTCGCTGGCGATCGATGCACTGATGCGTGTGTATGACCACGTGCTGCTCGATGCCGGCACCGCGTCGGATCTGCCGGCCGAGCTGCTGACGTCGCAAGCCCAGGCCGCCGTCGTGCCGGCGCCCACGATGACCAGCGAGGCGCGCGCCAAAATGGCCGAGCAACTGGTCGCGGTCGGCTTCTCCGAGGTGACGATGCTGCGCGCCGCCGAGCCAATCGATCCGATCGAGCCGGGACAGCGATCGGCAGCGGCGTAAAGCCACCAAACAGATCAACGAGAAACGCCCGGGCTGGTCCCGGGCGTTTTCCTTTGGGCAATCTGAAGGAACGTTGATCTCAGCGCGGCAGCACGCTGCGCAAGCGTTGCACCAACTGCATCATCGCCGGACTGTGCTTGACCGCGCGCTTGCCGCGGCCGATCGCCGATAGCGCCGCACCAGCGACCTGTCCGCGCGGTGTCAGCGGGATGAAGCTGTCGAAGATCGGCTCGAGGTCCTTGCAGAACATTTTCTTGTAGTCGTCCGAGCCGATGCCGAGATCGATCCAGCGATAGCCACAGGCGGCGTAGTGATCGATGATATGGCGCATCAGGATCAGGCCGGGGCTGTAGCGCGCCGCGTCCGACAGCGTGTAGGTGTTGAACATCATCGAGTAGCGGCTGCCGTCGGCGACGCCCGCATACATCGCGATCATCTCCTCATCGCATTCCAGCGCGTGGATTTCGATCGCGCGGCCGCCGCCGCTGAGCTCCGTGGAGCAGGCCTGCCGGATGAAATCGGCAACGCCGGGTTCGGCGAACACGTTCGGCAGATTCTGCGCCGCCATTCGCAGCGGCTTGATCCGGAAGAACGCCTCGAGCAGGCGGTCGACATCGGCTTGCGTGCGCGCCTGGGCATAGCGATAGCCAGGCAGTTCCTGCAGTTTGCGTTCCTTGCCCTTGAGCCGGCGGCGCATCGAGTTGCTGATCAAGTCGCTCGGGGCCGCGCCGGGCGGCAGCACCAGCACCGGGCAATCATTGACCGACGGCTGGTGGGGAAGGCGGCCCAACGGATTGACGAGATCGTTCCAGCGCGCCGGCTGCTGTTCGAATGCAAGCAGATCGGCCCCACCGATATCCCGCACCCGCCGGATCAGCTCGGCGATGTCGGCTTCGCCCGCGCTCGCCGCGAAATCACGCCGCCATAACGGCATGTTGAAGGTCGAATGTTTACCGCCGAGGAATCCCGCCACGCGGACGCCGAATTTGCGTTCGAGACCCAACGGCAGAAGCAACAGCGGCCGGCGCTCGACGTCGCGTGCAACCACGATGAATGGCTGTCGCCCCTCGGCGTGGCCGACGTGGCGCTGCCAGGCACTAAGGAAATCGAACCGCTGATAGTGCGAACAATGCTGACCGGTCTGCTCGAGCGCGCGCCAGATTGGTTCGGCGGAGTCGATGTCGGGGATGATCTCGACGTCGGCGATCCGGCTCTGCGCGGCCGCCATGCGATCGGCGGTCCGGGCCTCGATCAGCTCGGCCATCATCGTCATCCGGCGATCCAATGAGAATAAACTAGGCGTGACTGGCGCAACGTTGCGGACCTTTACAAACAAATCTCAACAAAGCGTAATGATGACCCGCGAAACCGCTGCCGGTCCCGGCGCCGCAAAGGACTGAACCTTGTCGACGAACGGCTGGTGGACAGCGGCCCGGCTGCAGCTTGCTTATGCGAGCGGTGCTGCGCGCTTGTCGGAATGGAAGGGCGGCGGCTGCGGAGTGATCCTGCGGTTCGATCGGGTGCGTCCGGCGCGCCGCGACCGGTTTCAGCCGCTGCGCGCTCGCGAAATTACCCCGCAGTTTCTCGACCGCCTGTTGCGCGCGCTGAAACGCTGGAATTGTCCGGTCGTCTCGCCCGCCGAAGTTTGCGTCCGGATCGCTCAAGGGGGCTCACCCGGTCGGTTCGTCTGCCTGACCTTCGACGGTGGCTCGCGCGATATCACCACCTTCGCTTATCCGATCCTGGCACGGCACGCTGTACCGTTCGCAGTGTATCTGCCGACAGCGTTTCCGGACGGCATCGGCGAAGCCTGGTGGCTGGCGCTGGAGCAGGTGATCGCGCGCACCGAACGGATTGCGCTGCTGATCGATCACAACGAACGCCGGTTCGACACCGCGACGGTTGCCGACAAGGCGCAGGTGTTCCATTTCCTCGCGAGCTGGCTGCGCACCATGCCGCCCGCGGCACTCACTGCGGCGATCCACGATCTGTGCAAGCGCTATGCGGTCGATCTCGCGGCAGTCACGCGCGAGGCTGTGATGGACTGGGACGAGATCGGGCGGCTCGCCATCGATCCGAAGGTGACGATCGGCAGCGCAACGGTGAACTATCCGGTGCTTGCCAATCTGCCGGACGCGGCGGCACAAAAGGAAATCGCAATGGGCCGCGCGGTGCTGCAGGCGGCGCTCGGCCGCGACGCCTCGCACTTCGCGTATCCGTTCGGTGAGCGCAACAGCTTCGGTCCGCAGCATGTCGCAATGGCCAAGGAGGCAGGGGTCGCCGGGGCGATGACGTCGATCCCGGGCGTGATCGGGGCAGGCCCGATCGATCCGCTGGCGCTGCCGCGGATCGCCTGGGATGGCCGGGAGCGCTCGCTGCGAGATCTGCGCGTGATCCTGTCCGGCCTGATGCCGGATGCGGCACGAGGAATCGGGCGGAGCAGCTAGTTCGCGAGTTCACGGCGCTGGCGCGACGTCCTTGGCATGGTTCTGCAAGTAAGCACGAAGCAGGGCGACTTCCTCTCCGTCGAGCGCGGTCAGCCGCTTCATGGCGTTGAGATGGCCGATCCAGGCGTCCGCCTTGGCACTACCCGGCGGCTTCAACGCATGACACAGGGTGCAATTATCGTCCTCGATCCGCGCCGCGAGAGTCCATAGCGGCGCGCGCGAACTGATGAACCGGCCCGGCGCCGCGCCGACCAAGAGCCGCACCTGCGTCCATTGATCGCCAGTGTCGTCGTCCGTTGCAATTTGCAGCGTCTCGACTCGCGCGCGTGCTGGCTCGGTCAGCGTCGCGGCAAGGATGCGTTTGCCAAAGCGTTGATACAGGAGTTCGGGAGAGCCCTCGCGCTGCCAGCCGGTCAACTCAAGTGTCAATCGCTCATGATCGACGGCGCGGACCGTCACCGCGGTGCTGGCCGCGAGTTCGCCGGCGCTTTCGTCGGAATCGCCAAGCTGCAGGGGCACGGACCCGATCGCATACAATGTCACGCCTGGTGCCGCAGCCAGCTTGCCGGCGTCGACCTGCAGCGCCGCAAACGCCTTGCGGTGACCGGCCGTGACGTCCGGCATCTTGTGGGCGATGCCCTTGTGGCAATCGATGCAGGTCTTGCCGGCCTTGCTGGCCTCCTGCATCGCGGTTGCCGCCTTCGGTGTCTGCTTGTGGAAGTCCATCGCTTCGAAGGTGTGGCAGTTGCGGCATTCGCGGCTGCCGTTGGCGCGCATCCGCTGCCATTCGTGACGCGCGAGTTCGTGGCGCTTGGCCTCGAACTTCTCGCGCGTGTCGATGCTGCCGATCGCCCAATGATACAGCTCCTTGGTGGCCGTCACCTTGCGGATCAGCATGTGACTCCAGTCGCGCGGAACGTGACAGTCGGAACAGATGGCGCGAACGCCGGTACGGTTGGTGTAGTGCGCGGTGGTCTTGTATTCTTGATACACGTTGTCGCGCATCACGTGGCACGACGTGCAGAACGCCAGGCTGTTGGTTGCGTGCATCGCGGTGTTGAGACCACCCCAGGCGACCGCGCCGCCAATGGCGGCCAGCACCAGGGCGAGCGCGAGCGGGCCGGGCCGCGCCAGTCGGCTCCAGATCGACGTCATGAGTTAGTTCCGTGGTGCCAGACTATCCGCGGCGTGCGGACGGCGTGTCAGCTCCGCCGTCCGCAATGCGCCTGGTTGGCCGAGATCAGTCGAACGGCTTCGGAGGAGTAGTCTTGTCGCTCGACGGCGGCAGGATCGGCAGCTTGAAGTTGGGCTGGTCGCCGGTCAGCGTCTTGAGGAAGGCGACGATCTTGGCGTTCTCCTCCGGCGTAAAGGTTTTGCCGAGCTGGATCCGTCCCATGGTCTCGACCGCGTCAGACAGCTTCTGCGCCGCGCCGTCGTGGAAATAGGGATAGGTCAGTTCGACGTTGCGCAGCGTCGGCACTTTGAAGTTGAAGCGATCGGCTTCCTCCTTGGTGACGGCGAAGCGGCCCTCGGCCGGATTGTCGGTCTTGTACGGCTCGACCACGCCCATCTTCTGGAAGGTGTTGCCACCGACCGCTGCGCCATTGTGGCATCCGGTGCAGCCGGAATCCTTGAACAGCTCGTAGCCGGCGCGCTCGGTCGGCGTCAGCGCCTTCTTGTCGCCCTGCAGCCATTTGTCGAACCGCGAGTTCGGCGTCACCAGCGTCTCTTCGAACGCGGCGATGGCCCGTGTTACCTCGTCGATGTCGACCGTGCTGTTCTGGCCGAACACAGATTTGAACTCGGTGACGTAGCCCGGGATCGATTTCAGCAGGTCGACCGCCAGCGCGTGGGTGAATGCCATCTCACCCGGGTTGGCGATCGGTCCGCCGGCTTGATCCTTCAAGGTCAGCGCGCGGCCGTCCCAGAACTGCGCCACATTGAGGCTGGCGTTGAGCACGGTCGGCGCGTTGATCGGCCCCTTCTGCCAGTTGTGGCCGATCGACGTCTTCAGATTGTCCGAGCCGCCCATCGACAGGTTGTGGCACGAGTTGCAGGAGATGAAGCCCGACTTCGACAGCCGCGGATCGAAGAACAGCTTCTTGCCGAGCTCGACCAGGTTCGGATCTTTCACCACGGCCGGCTTGATCGGAGAGATCGGCTCGTCGGTGGCGGCACGGGCGGGGAGCGACAACGAGACGGAGAGCGCCGTCGCCAAGAGCAACACTTGTGCGGTTTTCATGAGAACCCCCAGGGGCAGGATGGCATCGCAGGGGGGACCGACGGTCGCTCCGCGACGATGCGGAAGGGCCTCTAGAGTAATTCTTATTCGCAGCAATGATCTTTGATGCGGGTCAATCGCAAGACAGCAGGATAACCTTCACAGACGACGCAAAGTCACTGCAGTAGAAGGCTTTTTGAGTTCGGCCGTGGCGCCTTGAGACGAAAGTCGATAGCGGTTCTCACAAGCAAAGGCGGTCCACAGCGTCGCTGCGAACCGCCCAAGCCGACTTAGTGGTTGATCAGTCTTCCAACAGGCTGCGCAGCATCCAGGCGGTCTTTTCGTGGACGTCGAGACGCTGGGTCAAAAGGTCGGCCGTCGGCTGGTCATTGGCGTCTTCGACCAGCGGGAACAGCTCGCGTGCGGTGCGCGCGGTGGCTTCCTGCGCGGTCACCAGGTGCCGCACCATCTCCATCGCCTTGGGCTGGCCTTCGACTTCGGCGATCGAGGCGAGCTTGACGAACTCCTTGTAGGTGCCGGGCGCCGGGAAGCCGAGGGCGCGGATCCGCTCCGCGATCTGGTCGAGCGCGGTCCACTGCTCGGTGTACTGCGTCATGAACATCGCATGCAGGGTGTTGAACATCGGCCCGGTGACGTTCCAATGGAAATTGTGCGTCATCAGATACAGCGTGTAGGAGTCGGCGAGCAGCCGGGACAGGCCGTCGGCGATCTTCTCGCGCTTGTCTTCCGGGATACCGATGTTGATCTTGGCAGGCTTGGTCATGTCCGGTCCTTTGCAGCGTGCCGGCACGGATGCCGGCGGTCGTAGATGAGTACCGCTTCGGCAACATTGCACCGCCGACGTCGCTCAAGGTGCTGATCGTAAGCCGGCTGCGGCATCCGTCGCGGAACGTTGCCATCCTGCCGCGGTACGCAACTACTAATCATTGTCATCGATCAATTTTCAGACGCCTCGCATTTACAGGGCCTGTAAACAAAAGGCTTTGACCGAGAGGCATTCGCAATTGCAATTAGTAGACCGATGGAATTCATCGGGGGCGACTAATGATTGCGCGTACTTCTAGGGGGCGTGGCCGTTGCGGCCGAATTTGCGGATTTGACGGGCCACAGGCGGCAGCGATGGCGATACTGGTCGCCGCCGCGCTGGCGACGCCGGTGGCGGCCGCGGAGGAACTGCCGGGCTGGCTGTCCTATACGGCCGCCCCATCCGCAAGGGTTGTGGTACCGGCGCTGGAGCGGGGGGCTGCCGCCAAGGCCGACCATGACGATGTCGATACCGAGCACATCTTCGGCTTCAGCATGGGTTCGGACATCGGGAAGAAGGGCGAGATCGAACTCGAGATCGAGAACGTCGGCCGGTTTGGGCGGCGGTTCGGCTCCTACACCGGCGTCGGCGTGCTATCGCAGTTCAAGTTCACGCTGACCGACAATTTCCGCGTCGCCCCCGGCGTCAGCTTCGCCTCGACCCAGATCAGCGGCGTGCCCGGCATGATCGACAATCGGCGCAACGCCATCGCCGGCGCGTCGATGGAATTCCGCTACAAAGTGCTCGATCGCGACGAGATGCCGTTCGGGTTGACGCTGCATGCGGCGCCGGGTTGGAACCGGGTCGACGAACTCACCGGTTTCGACGCGCAGATCTACGGCACCGAATTCGCCGCGCTGATGGACAAGGAGCTGATCCGCGGCACGTTGTTCGCCGCGTTCAATCTCTGGTACTCCGGCGGCGCCTCGCGCGATCTCGCCAACACCTGGTCGCACGATTCCGAATTCGCCGTGCAGGGCGCGCTATCCTACAAGCTCAATCCGACGCTGATCGTCGGCGTCGAGGCACGCTACGTGCGGGCCTATGAAGGCCTCGGGCTCGACCGGTTCTCCGGCGATGCGGTCTATGTCGGCCCGACATTCTCGGCGCATCTGACCGAGAAGATCGGCCTGTCGGGCACCTGGAGTACGCAGGTTGCGGGTCAGGCCTGCAACGATCCGCGCCATCTCGATCTCGACGACTTCGAGCGCCACCAGGCGATGCTGCGGTTCAACTATCTGTTCTGAACCGAGCTTCTCATCTCTGAAACAACAACGCCGCCACCGTGGTCCCGGTGGCGGCGTTTCTGTTTTGAATTGCGTCAGATCGCTTATTCGGTCGGATCGGGACGCGACATCCAGGTGACCAGCGGCATCGCCGGCAGCACCCAGCCGAGGCCGGCGACCACGTAGTACACGGCCTGCAGCCATTTCGAGTCTGCGATCACCGGCGCCTGCGCGAACGCCATCGCGGTCAGCGACCACACGATCGCCAGCAGCAGCAGGCCGACGGTTCCAATCAATTTCCGGGTTCGAATATTCATGCCTCGCTCACACGCCGTTGATGCGTTCTCGCAACGCCTTGCGCGTAAGAACGGCCGGACTATAGAGTGCGGAAAAATCCGTTCAAGGGATGCTTTATGACCATCGCCGCGGCGCCGCCATCGTCCCGAGTTCGCGCTGTACGGATTTGGCTGGCCCTGGTGGCGACCCTGATCGCCATGATGGTCCTGGTCGGCGGCGCGACGCGGCTGACGGAATCCGGGCTGTCGATCGTCGAATGGAAGCCGGTCACCGGCACGCTGCCGCCGCTCACCGATGCGCAGTGGCACGCCGCGTTCGAGGGCTACAAGCAGATCCCGCAATATCGCGAACTGAACGCCGGCATGACGCTCGATCAGTTCAAGACGATCTTCTGGTGGGAGTGGAGCCACCGGCTGCTCGGCCGGGTCATCGGCATCGTCTATTTGCTGCCGTTCCTCTGGTTCCTGTGGCGCGGGGCAATCGGTCCGCAGTGGAAGCGCGCGCTGTGGATCATCTTCGCGCTCGGCGCGCTGCAGGGCGCGGTCGGCTGGTGGATGGTCGCGTCCGGCCTGTCGCAGCGAACCGAAGTGTCGCAGGTGCGGCTCGCCACGCATCTGTCGCTGGCGCTGATCATCTATGCAGCGATCGTCTGGACGTTGCGCCGGCTGTCGGACCGGGCGCGCGCGGCCGCGCCGACGCGGCTGAAGGCGACCGCACTGCTGCTGCTCGGGCTGACCTTCGTGCAGCTTTACGCGGGCGCGCTGGTCGCCGGCCTGCGCGCCGGGCGGGTGTACAACACCTGGCCGACGATCGACGGCGCGCTGATCCCGGACGCGGCGCGGCTGTGGTTCGAAAGCCCGTGGTGGAAGAACCTATTCGACAATCATCTCACCGTGCAGTTCGATCACCGCATGCTGGCCTATGCGCTGTGGACGCTGGCGGCGTTGCACATGATTGACGCGCTGCGCACGCGGGCAGGGGCCGCGGCACGTGGCGCGGTACTGCTGTTCCTGGCGCTGACAGCCCAGGGCGCGCTCGGCATCTTCACCGTGCTGTACGCCGCGCCGATCGACCTCGCTCTGGCGCATCAGGCAATGGCACTGGTGGTGCTGACGCTGGCCGTGCTGCACGCTGAACGGCTGACAGCGACGAGCGGCCATCAAACCTCGCTTGATCGCGGTGCTGCCGAGCGACTTCCATCCAAGCCAGCCCTATCGGCATAGTCGCGGCGGCCGACTACGACCTGGCGGACCTGCCCGTTCGCGCAGGCGTTCGTGCGCTGGTCCGGCGCGACGATGCGAATTCAGCAGCAATCCGGCTGCGCGCCGTTTTGGTGACCACGCCCAGCAGCAGCAGGCGCGTTGCCAGATGCATCTCCTGGGCGAAGCGCTTCCGGCTCCAGTTCACGGCGAGCCAAGCTTCCGTGGTTGAGGCCATCGCGCGCAGCAGCACCTCGGTGAAGGCTTCATCGTCGATGACGCGCTGGATCTCGCCGGCATCCACCGCAGTGCGCACCATCGCGCACCACAATTGCTGCCCTTCGGCGAGCATCATCCCGCGGAGCTCGACGGCGTGCTCGCCCTGCATCGCGGCGTAGAGACCGCGATAGAACGCAGGCTCTGCGCAATAGTGCTTCACCACGAGATCAATCGCCGCCTCGAGCTGCGCAAGCGGCGATCCTGGGGGCCGGGTGGCGAGGCGGGTTTCGAACGCGGCGAACTCGTCCCGAACGACCAGCCGCAACAAGTCGGCCTTCGTCCCGACCAGATTGTAGGGCGTCGCCGGGCTCACGCCCGCGCGCTTGGCGAGCTGGATCATTGAAAACCCGGCACCGCCGGATTCGCGGATCAGGGCGTGCGCGGCTGTGACCAGCCCGCGCCGCCGCGATTCCAGGGTGCTCGTCGATAGCGTCATCTCAGGCCGTGTCTGCGGGGATGTTCTCGTAATAGGGGATCAACACGTCGTTGCTGCCTTCCTGAACCTGACCGAGCATCGCCACCGTCACAGGATGCACCACGTCGGCATCCGTCATCACCTCGATAAACGCCGGGCCGCCACTGGCGAAGGCGCGCTCCAGCGCCGGCGCGAGGTCGGCAAAGCGGGTCACACGCTCGGCGTGGCAGCCGAAGGCCTGGGCGATGTTGGCAAAATGCGTCCCGCCCAGCTTCGAGATCACATGATAGTTGCTGCCGAACATGATTTGCTGCCCGTGGATCGACATTCCCCAGACTTCATTGTTGAGGACCACGGTAACGATCGGCAAGCGGTGCCGGACCATGGTGTCGAGTTCCTGCAGGTGGAATCCGAACGCGCCGTCGCCGGTCAGGTGGATCACCCGACGGTCTGGAGCTGCGAGCTGGGCGCCGATCGCAAATCCTGGTCCGATCCCCAGGCAGCCGAGATAGCCGTGACTGATCACCGCCCCCGGCCGATCGACCACCGCTGCCGCAGCGCCCCATGATGCGGATTCCCCGCCATCGAACACATACATCGCCCCCGGCCCAGCGGCTTCGGCGACTGCACGAGCCGCGTGGTACGGATGAATGCCTTGCGCGGTCTCATGATCGGGAAACATCGTGGCAAACAGCCCGGTTGCCGAGACCGCCTTCGCCCGCCACCCTTCCAACTCGTTGAACTGGACATCTTTCAGAGCTGCGTCGAGCGCGCGCGTTGCCTCGGTGCAGTCCGCCAGGATGGCCAGATCGACGTCGCGGATCCGGCCCATCTCGGCCGCATCGCCGTGGATCTGCACCAGGGTTGCGCCGTGCGGCACCAGAACGCCTGAACGTCCGCCGAGCAGCAGGCCGAGCTTGCCGCCCAGCAGGATGACCAGATCCGGCCGATCGATCCCCAGCATCGGCAACAAGGCGAGGTTGCCGGCCGCACCGCCATTGCAGGGGTGGCCCGGCGGCAGGATGCCGGCCGCCAGCGACTTGGTGAACACCGGCAGCGGCACTTTGGCGCACAGCGCTCGCAACGCCTCCGCGGTTTCGTGATTGGCTGCGCCATTGCCCGCGATCAAGACAGGGCATTTGGCCGCCTTCAGCAGCTCAACTAATCGCGCAACCTCAGCCGGGGCAGGCGCGGGGCGCGGATTGACGCCGACGCCGGCCGGTGGAGTGGCGCGCGCAGCGGAGACGCTCATGTGCAGCACGTCGATCGGCACTTCGAGCAGCACGGCGCCCCGCGGCAACGTCATCGCCTTACGGATCGCCATCGCTGTGAGATCGGCGATCCGCTCCGTGCTGGGGATCGAGAACGCCCACTTCACCGCCGGCCGCGCAATCGCGACCTGATCGATGCCGCCTTGCAGCGGATTGGTTTCGATCTCGCGCAGCGGCGGCGCTCCGACGATGAACAGCACCGGTGAGCCATCGAGCTGCGCGTTGGTCATCGCCGAGAGTGCGTTGGTGAATCCGGGCCCGGCCGTGACAATGCAGACCCCGAGCTTGCCGGTGGCACGCGCATAAGCGTCGGCAGCGTGGCCCGCCGAGGATTCGTGACGGAAATCGATCAGGGCGATGTCTTCCTCGATGCACCCCTTGAGCAGCGCTTCGAGATGTCCGCCGTGCAGCGCAAACGCCTGGGTGACACCAGCGGCCTTCAGCGTCTTTGCCAGTAATTGTCCGCCGACCAGGCGATCGTGTTCTGCCATCTCATTCCTCCCTGTTGCGGCGTTTGCCGCGGTGTTATTATAGTGCGCTATAATTATAAACATCGACCCGGGAGGACAAGAGGATGAATGAGCGCACGCGCTTTGGTGGAAAAGTCGCGGTGATCACAGGTGGAGCATCCGGCATCGGCGCGGCGACCGCGCGGCTCCTTCATGCCGAAGGCGCGAGCGTGGTGATCGGCGATCTCGACGTAGCGGCGGGGAATGCCTTGGTTGCTGAACTCAGCGCCGAGCGCACACGGTTCATCACCACCGACGTGTCTGATTTCGGATCGGTGACCGCGCTGATCGACGGCGCGGTAGCTGCCTTCGGGCGGCTCGATGTGCTGATCAACAACGCCGGGATCGGCAGCCTGTCGTCGATTGCTGCACTGCCGGTCGAGGACTGGAAGAAGGTGCTCGCGATCAATCTCGACGGCGTGTTCTTCGGCTGCAAAGCCGCGCTCCCGGTGATGGTCGCGCAGCGGGCAGGGGCGATCGTCAATACCGCCTCGGCTTCGGGCCTCGCCGGCGACTTCGGATTCGCGGCCTACAACGCTGCGAAGGCAGGCGTCATCAACTTCACCCGCACCGCAGCAATCGATCATGCGCGTGATGGAATACGGGTCAATGCTGTGTGCCCTGGTCCGGTCGACACCCCGATCCTCGCAGGCGTTCAGGGTATCCCGGGTCTGCGCGCCGATTGGGAAGATCGGGTGCCGATCGGCCGGTTCGCGAGCCCACCGGAGATTGCGCAAGTCATCGCGTTCCTCGCCTCCGATGCCGCGTCATACGTCACCGGCGTTGCTATGCCGGTCGATGGCGGACTGACCGCGCACACTGGGCAACCCAATCTGCCGCGCGTCATGAATGCTCTGGCGGGAGCTGCGCAATGAAGGCTGTCGTCAGGCGTGCCGGCCAGCTGGTCGACACAGACATCGCCGAAGTCACACCGGGCGAGGGCCAGGTGCTGGTGAAGACGCTGGTTTGCGGGATCTGCGGATCGGATCTTCACGCGCTTCATCATCTCGATCACATGATTGCACTCACCCGCCGCGCCGGCGGACGCCCCAGCCTCGACCCATCCCAGGACGTCGTGTTCGGCCATGAGTTCTGCGCCGAAGTGATCGACCACGGTCCTGGCTGCAACAAAACCCTTGCTCCGGGCACCAAGGTGGTTTCGGTGCCGGCCGCATTCGGCCCGGCGGGCAGCGAACTCGTCGGCTACTCGAACCGCTTTCCCGGCGGCTTTGCCGAACGAATGGTGCTGCAGGAGGCGCTGCTGCTCGAAGTGCCGAATGGACTTGATGACGCGCGCGCTGCGCTCACCGAGCCGATGGCGGTCGGCGCGCATGCGGTCGCCAGTGCGCCGCTGACACCGCGTAGCGTGGCCTTGGTGATCGGCTGCGGACCGGTCGGTCTGTCGGTGATTGCCGCGCTCAAGGCGCGGGGAATCGGTCCGGTCATCGCCAGCGACTTCTCACCACATCGGCGCGCCGCAGCTGTGGCGCTCGGTGCCGACCTGGTGATCGATCCTGGTGAGCACTCGCCACACGATCGCTGGGAGGCTCTCGACGTTCCCGCGACCTTGGCGAGCTTCGGCGCCGCGACGCTGCAGGGGCGTACGATCCGCGATGCCGTGGTGTTCGAATGCGTGGGCGTGCCGGGCATGCTGCAGCAGCTGATCGAGAAATCCCCGCCGACGGCGACCATCATCGTGGTCGGCGTCTGCATGGAAAGCGATACGATCGAGCCGTCGCTGGCGATCAACAAACAGCTGTCGTTGCGGTTTGTGTTCGGCTACAGCCCCGCCGAATTCGCCGCCACGCTGCACGCGATCGCGGAGGGACACTGCGACGTCTCTCCCCTGATCTCGGGGACGGTCGGACGCGGGGGAGTGGCTGCTGCCTTCTCGACGCTGTCAAAGGCCGACGCGTGCATCAAGCTTCTGGTCGATCCCGGCCAGGCTTAGTCCCTGAGGAGTCCTGGTCGGGCCGTTCTTCGATCGGGTGGATCTGCGGAGCGTGCCGTTCGATGCTTGGGGCTGCCACACCATGGCGGCCCCAGCGGCTTCGATCGCGGCAACGAATGCCGTCATGAGAGTTGCTATCGCCGCTTCTCGGCCCACGCGCTGATTGCGGGCGACAGGAACGCCAGCGGCCAGATGAATTTCGGCCAGTGCGGTTCGACCAGACAGACCAACGTCGCAAAGGTAAACAGTACGAACGAAAATGCCGGTGTCGCCAGCTTCAGCCAGTCGCCCCGCGGCGCGACCGCAAGTGCCCAGAGCGCGGTGTTGAACAGCGCGATCAGCCACAGGTTGAAGCTGTACAGCGTGGTGACGTTGGGCGAGTCGTAGTTGTTGCCGTAAAGGCCGCAGGTCACCGGCAGCAGGATGATCGACAACAGGAAGAACAGATTGCCGATCACCTCGCTGCGGCCAGCGTGTGTGGCGTAGGCCAGCCGCTGCTGGTGGCTGTACCAAAACATCCCGGCGACGATGAAGCTGAGCAGCAGCGTCGAGACGAAGGCACCGTAGACGTGCCAGATCTCGTGCCACTGCGGATCGCCGCCGGCGAACTTCTCGCGCGGCGCCTGGTAGGCGAGCAGCGTCATCGCGACGCCGAACACGGTGTTGCTGAGCGCTTCCAGCCGCCGCAGTTCGAAATGACCGCTGCTCATCGCCGCCTCCTCGACGACGCTGCTCCAGTGTTTCCCGGTCAGCCGCCGAGTGCCTGGTCGAGGTCGGCGATCAGGTCGTCCTTGTCCTCAATGCCGATCGACACCCGCACCATGTTGGGCGCGGCGCCGGCGGCGGTCTTCTGGGCATCGTCGAGCTGGCTGTGGGTGGTCGAGGCCGGGTGGATGATCAGCGACCGGGTGTCGCCGACATTGGCCAGATGCGAGAACAGCTTCAGATTGGCGACGAGATCGACGCCGGCCTGATAGCCGCCCTTGAGGCTGAAGGTGAACACCGCGCCGGCGCCCTTCGGCGCGTATTTGCGGGCGAGGGCGGCGTATTTGCTGGAGGCGAGGCCGGAGTAGTTGACCTCATCGACCGCCTTGTGGGTCGAGAGGAATTCGGCGATCGCCTTGGCGTTTTCGCAGTGCTTCTGCATGCGCAGCGGCAGCGTCTCGATGCCGGTCAGCAGCATGAAGGCATTGAACGGCGACAGCGCCGGGCCGAGATCGCGCAAGCCGAGCACGCGGCAGGCGATTGCGAACGAGAAGTTGCCGAATGTCTCCTGGATCTTCAGGCCGTGATACTCGGGACGCGGCTCGCTCAGCATCGGATACTTGCCGTCCTTCGACCAATCGAAGGTGCCGGCATCGACGATGATGCCGCCGAGCGAGTTGCCATGGCCGCCGAGGAACTTGGTGAGCGAATGCACCACGATGTCGGCGCCATGGTCGATCGGGCGGATCAAATAGGGCGTCGCCAGCGTATTGTCGACGATCAGCGGCACGCCGGTATTGCGCGCGACTTCCGCAATCGCCTCGATGTCGGTGATGCTGCCACCCGGATTGGCGATCGACTCGATGAAGATCGCCTTGGTCTTCGGCGACACTGCACGCTGGAAGCTGGCGACGTCGTCGGTGTCGGCCCACACCACGTTCCAGCCGAAGCTCTTGAAGGCGTGGGTGAACTGATTGATCGACCCGCCATAGAGTTTTCGCGCGGCGATAAATTCATCGCCCGGCTGCATCAACTGCTGCAGCGCGACGAGCTGCGCGGCGTGGCCCGACGCAGTGGCGAGCGCGGCGGTGCCGCCTTCCAGCGCGGCGACGCGCTCTTCGAGCACCGACGTCGTCGGGTTGGTGATGCGGGTGTAGATGTTGCCGAACGCCTGCAGGCCGAACAGCGAGGCGGCGTGGTCGGCATCGTTGAACACGTAAGACGTGGTCTGATAGATCGGCGTCGCGCGCGCACCGGTGGTGGGATCGGGCTGGGCGCCGGCATGGACCGCCAGCGTCGCGAATCCCGGGTTGCGTTCGGTCATGGTCGATCCCTCCGTACTCTGGCTGATGGTTGAGCTATCTGATCGGAACCCCGGATCAGGTCAAGCGCCGGCGGGGCAGCCGCGCTGCGGCGTTCAGCCCGCCTCGTTGCGGCTCTTCACGGCGCGGTCGGACGCGGCGGTATTGGCGCCGGCGACACTCTGACGATCGAGCGACAGCCGCATTCCCTTGACCGGAATCGGCGCGCGCTTGGCGCTGAGGGTACGCGAATTCACCCCCATCCAGGAGATCTCCGACGACAACCGGCCGTATTCGATCTTCGGGCAGCGATCCATCACCACCTTGAGGCCGGCAGCCTCGGCATTTGCGGCGGCTTCGTCGTTGCGCACCCCAATCTGCATCCAGATCACTTTCGGCAGCGGCGACAGCGACAGCACCTCGTCGACGACCGGCATCACATGCGCGGAGCCGCGAAACACGTCGACCATATCGAGCGGCCGGTCGATCTCCTTCAGCGACGCCACGAACGGCTTGCCGAGCAGGCTCTTGCCGACCTGTCCGGGATTGATCGGAATGACGTCGTAGCCGCGCTCGGTGAGATATTTGAACACGAAGTAGCTCGGCCGCACGTTGAGCGGCGATGCCCCGACCATCGCAATCGTCTTCACACCATTCAGGATCGCGCGGATGTAGTTGTCGGGGTAGCTGTCGTGGTTCATCTTAAAAGTCCGTCATTGCGAGGAGCGAAGCGACGAAGCAATCCAGCTTCCGGTGCTTGGCCCTGGATTGCTTCGCTTCGCTCGCAATGACGGGGCATGGTCGAAGGGCGGATCAACGATCCTTCCATTCCGGCTGGCGCTTTTCCAGGAAAGCGCAAATGCCTTCTTCGGCATCAGCGGCCATCATGTTCTCGGCCATCACCTGCGAGGCGTAGTGATAGGCGTCGGCGAGGTTGAGCTCGGTCTGGCGGTAGAACGCTTCCTTGCCGATCTTGATGGTGTGGGCAGATTTGCCGGCGATCTGCTCGGCCAGCGCGACCGCCGCCGCACGCTCGGTGCCGTGCGGCACCACGCGATTGATCAGGCCGATCTGGCGGGCTTCGTCGGCGCCGACCGGTTCGCCGGTCAGCAGCATGTGCATCGCGTTCTTGCGCGGCACGTTGCGGGACAGCGCCACCATCGGGGTGGAGCAGAACAGTCCGATATCGACGCCGGGCGTCGCGAAGGTCGCCTGCTCGGACGCGATCGCGAGATCGCAGCTCGCGACCAGCTGACAGCCTGCCGCGGTGGCGACGCCTTGCACCGCCGCGATCACTGGCTTGGGCAGTTTGACGATCGCCTGCATCATCGCGCTGCAGGCGGTCATGATCCGGGTGAAGCTGGCACGGCCGCGATCAGCGTCATTGCGATGTGCGGTCAGCTCCTTGAGGTCGTGGCCGGCGCAGAACGCGGGTCCATTGGCGGCGATCACCACGACACGCACGCCGTCATCGCGGCCGATCAGATCCAGCGCCGCGTGCAGATCGTCGATCATCTCCAGCGACAGGCTGTTGCGCGCCGCCGGTCGGTTCAACGTCAGCACTGCAACACCGCCATCGACGGTCTCGCGCAACAGAATCGGTGAAGGCTGGGTCGCAGCGAAAGCGGGCAACACGGTCATGGCGACGTCCGGGAACAAAATGAAGCGCTGGGAACGAGCGTCACCTTATTGTAACAAGCCGAACGAAGCGAGAGCAGGGGCGGGAACGACATGACACATGCGAGGATGGGCGTAGCCGAACTCGAAGAATTTCTGCAGCGCGAGTTCCCGCAGGCGTTCAGCCACGGTGACATTTCGATCGAGACCGCCGATGGTCGCACATCTCTGTTACGGCAGCGCTACAGCGACCGGATGCTGCGCCCCGGAGGCACCGTTTCGGGGCCGACCCTGATGGCGCTGGCGGATTTCGCCATGTACGTCGTGCTGCTGTCGGCGATCGGTCCGGTCGCGCTCGCGGTCACCACCAATCTCAACATCAACTTCCTGCGGAAAGGCCAGCCCGGCCAGGACGTGGTCGCGGTCGCCAAGCTGTTGAAGCTCGGCCGGCGGCTGGCGGTCGGGGAGGTGACGCTGCTGTCCGGCACCTCGCCGGATCCGATCGCCCATGTGACGTCGACCTATTCCATTCCAGTCGCTTGATGTTTTAGAAGGTATTATTGCACCTTATTTGTAACCATCTGGTTTGACAGGCGAAATTCAGGCCGGAAGGGATTGACGCGAAAGCGGTGCTTCTCTACAAGCGCCCGCAGTCCGGTGCTTCGTGCACCGAATTCCCCCTGTCATGGATCATTCTCATGAAGACGTTTTCGGCCAAGCCCGCCGAAGTCACGAAGAAGTGGGTCATTATTGACGCCACCGGTCTCGTGGTCGGCCGGCTCGCCACGCTGGTCGCGATGCGCCTGCGCGGCAAGCACCTCCCGACCTACACCCCGCACGTCGACTGCGGCGACAATGTCATCATCATCAACGCCTCGAAGGTGGTGCTGACCGGTCGCAAGCGCGACAACAAGGTTTACTACCATCACACCGGCTTCATCGGCGGCATCAAGGAGCGCTCTGCGAAGGCGATCCTCGAAGGTCGTTTCCCGGAGCGCGTGGTTGAGAAGGCGATCGAGCGCATGATCCCGCGCGGTCCGCTCGGCCGTGTCCAGATGGGCAACCTGCGCGTCTATCCCGGCGCCGAACACCCGCACGAAGCTCAGCAGCCCGAGAAGCTCGACATCGGTGCGATGAACCGCAAGAACATGAGGGCCGCATAAGATGTCCGAGACCATGCAGTCTCTCGACCAGCTCGCCGCGCTGAAGACCACCGTCGCTGCCGCGGACGCGCCGACCTACACCAAGAAGGTCGACAAGTTCGGTCGCGCCTACGCCACCGGCAAGCGCAAGGACGCGGTCGCCCGCGTCTGGATCAAGCCGGGCGCCGGCAAGATCACCGTCAACAGCCGTGAGGTCGAAACCTACTTCGCCCGTCCGGTGCTGCGCATGATGATCCAGCAGCCGCTGGTCGCCGCGGCCCGTGCCGGCCAGTACGACGTGATCTGCACCGTCGCCGGCGGCGGCCTGTCCGGCCAGGCCGGTGCGGTTCGTCACGGCATCTCCAAGGCGCTCACCAATTTCGAGCCGGAGCTGCGCAGCGTGCTGAAGAAGGGCGGCTTCCTGACCCGCGACAGCCGCGTCGTCGAGCGTAAGAAGTACGGCAAGGCCAAGGCCCGCCGCTCCTTCCAGTTCTCGAAGCGCTGATCTTTCCCGGTCTCGTCGGTCGATCCAAAGGGCGCCCTGCGGGGCGCCCTTTTTTGTTGCCGTTTGGAATGGCGCAAGCGGCCGGGGGCAGGCTTACCGGCGAGCGTGGCTTTGCACGCAAATTGTCGGCAATTTCCAGCGAGTTATCGGACAAATCGGACCTGTCGAACAAACGCGATTTCAATTCACCCGGAGTCAAATCGCCTGCATGAGGGGATCAGCGCCGCGCCCGCGGTGTTGAAATGCCATCACCGGAAGCCATCACCGAGTACCAATCATGTCGCTCGATATCTCGACACTGTTCCTTGTTGCGACTCTGATCTGCGCGCTGCTCGGCGTGATGCTGCACTATTTCGGCCGCCAAGAGAAAATCCTCGCCCTGAACTGGTGGGGAAACGCCTACCTGCTCGGAGCCATCACGGTGGCGCTGTGGACCATCCTCACGCCGGTGTTCGGCGAGGTGATCACGCTGGCGATGGCCAGCCTCGGCTTTATCGCCTGCGGCATGATGTGGAACGCGGCTCGGGTGTTCCATGGTCTGAAGCCGAACTGGCCGGGGCTGTTCCTCGGCGCGCTTGCCTGGCTTGCGGCCGTCACCAGCCTGCCGCCCGAACAGGACGCGCTGCGGATGACGATCGGCGCCGCGATCGTCGCCGCCTATGCCGGTCTGACTGCCAGCCAGCTCGCTGCCGAGCGTCGCAAAGCGATGCATCGGCGCTGGCCAACGATGGTGGTGCCGCTGCTGCATGGCGCCGTGCTGATGCTGCCGATCGTGTTGGCCGATCTGTGGCCGTCGCCGCATTCCGGCTTCGCCGGCAACGTCTGGGTGGTGCTGTTTGCCGTTGAACTGGTGCTGTACGCGATCGGCACCGTGTTCGTGATCTTTATGCTGGTGTCCGAGCGTTCGGTCAGCTTGCACAAGACCGCCGCGTCGCTGGACCCGCTGACCGGCATGCTCAACCGCCGCGGCTTCTCCGAAGCGTGCGCCCGGATGATCGAGCGCGAAGCGATCGCCGGCCGGCCGGTGTCGGCGCTGATCTTCGACATCGACCACTTCAAGTCGATCAACGACCGGTTCGGTCACCCGGCCGGCGACGAAGTGCTGAAGCTGTTTGCTGCCATCGTTACCAATTCGCTACGGATTTCGGACCTGTCGGGCCGGATCGGCGGCGAGGAGTTCGCCGCGCTGCTGCCGTGCCCGATCGACGAGGCGGTCACCGCGGCCGACCGCGTCCGCGAGGCGTTCCAGAATTGCGGTATCGAGGTCGACGACGCGCCGGTGGCGACCACGGTGTCGATCGGCGTCGCCGGCGGGCCGGCCGGTGTCGAGCTCGAGGTGCTGCTCGCCGCGGCCGACACCGCGCTGTATCAAGCCAAACGCGGCGGCCGAAACCGCGTGGTCGCAACCGTGGAGCAGCCGGTGTCGCTCGAGGAGAGCCGGCGCAAGGCTGCACAGGCACGCGAGCATCAGGTTGTCGCACGAGGCGGCGAGGTCGGGCAGGCGGTGGCCTAAGCGCTGCTTCCGACCGCTTCAATTGCGCCGCCCGGTGCGATAAGACGCTCGTCCCATCACGGACGAGGCG
Organism: Rhodopseudomonas sp. P1; assembly: GCF_039642825.1. NCBI lineage: Bacteria > Pseudomonadati > Pseudomonadota > Alphaproteobacteria > Hyphomicrobiales > Nitrobacteraceae > Rhodopseudomonas > Rhodopseudomonas sp. P1. The sequence continues at coordinate 3,003,324 of NZ_CP088006.1, forward strand.
CACGCGCATGATCACCGAAATCGCACAGATCGACGTCAAACCCGGCAGCGAGGCCGACTTCGAAGCCGCGGTCGCCAAGGCGCGCGAGGCGTTCGGCCGCTCCAAAGGGTTCTGCGGCTTCGAGCTGCACAAGTCGATCGAGAAGCCGCAGCGCTACCGCCTGATGGTGAAGTGGCAGACGCTAGAGAACCACACCGTCGACTTCCGCGGCTCGGAGAACTTCACCGAGTGGCGCGGCCTCGTCGGCGGCTTCTTCGCCGCGCCGCCGGATGTCGAGCATACCGAGACGGTGCTTACGTCTCAGGCTTAATCGCAAGCGGTGCGGCGCCGGCCGGAGTGATCAGCTCGGCCGGTTCCTCGCCGCGCAGATGGTCGAGCACGACCCGGCCGATCGCCATCAGCGGCAACGCCAGCGCCAGCCCCCACAATCCGAAAACGATGCCGAGCAGGATCTGCATCGCGAACAGCGTGGCCGGCGGGATGTCGATCGCCTGACGCTGGATCAACGGCGTCAGGATGTAGCTTTCAAGCGCGTGAACGCCGAGGAACAGCACGAAGGCGCTGACCACGGCGATCCAGCCGGAGCCGATCGCGGCGAGCACGATGATCAGCCCGCCCAGAATCGCGCCCACGGTCGGGATGAAGGCGAGCAGGCCGGCCTGGATGCCGAGGATGAACGCTCCAGGAATTCCGATCAGCGACAGACCGGTCGCGGTCACGGCGAACACCGCCATCATGGTGATCAGCTGCGCCAGCAGCCAGCGTTTCAACATCTCGCCGGTGTCGGTGACGATGACGTCGGCTTGTGGCCGATAGCGCCGCGGCACCATCCGCACCAATCCGTTGCGATACACCGACGGCTGCGCCGCGAAGGCCAGCCCGAGAAACATCACGATGAAGAAGTTGCCGACGGCACCGATGGTGCCGAGGATCAGCTTCAGGGTCTGGCTGACGATCGCGCCGCCGCCGGAAGCGATCTCGCCGGCACTCGGCAGGTTGCGTGGCTGAACGGGTGTCGTGGTTTCGGGATGCGCTGCGCTTGGCGTGGTGTTGAGCTCAAGGAAGCCGGTATCGACGCCATTGCGCTCGAGGAATGCCTTCACGTTGACGATCTGCGTCTTGATCGTGCCGGACAGCGCCTTGGCCTGCTGGCTGATGGTGTTGCCGCCAAGAAACGCCACGCCGATCGTCAGGCTGGTCAGAACCAGGCAGATCAGCGCCAGCCGCAGGCCATGAGGCCCGCCGACCAGCTTGCCTGTGAGCTCGGTCAGCGCATTGAGGAAAACGCCGAACAGCACGCCGGCAAAGATCAGAAATAGCGTGCCGGCGAACTGCCACGACGCATAGAGCAGCGCCGCGAACGACACGGTTGCAATGCCCCGAGGGCGATCGCCCAAGCGAGATCTGTGCGGGACGGAGTGCGATCGAGAAGGGGGGCGGTCACAGGCGGTCCTTTCACTCTGCGGTGCAGTGTTCCGCGAATCGGCGTGCGGGGGCAAGCGTGCGATGAAGAGCGTTGGGTGGGGCAGCTGGTGGACCGAAAAAGCCTTAACCATCAATCGATCAAGTTTGACTGGTCCCATTTTCGCCGTGTTCGCTGTGCGATATGCTCCCAACCGATGCCGGAATGGGCGTGCATCGGTCGTGGCTGGGGAAGCGCCGAGTTGGGCGCTGGCTGCGGGAATGGTATTCGGGGACTCATGGGGATTCGCGAGCGAGATTCCAAAGGCCGTGCCGCGCGTGTCGTGGTCGCTGCGGGTGCCTGCCTTGTCCTTGCCAATTGTGCCCAGAACGGCCAATTCAGCCGGCTTGATCCGAAATACGGCGTGTCGTCGAGCCCGCGCGTGGTCGCCTTTGGCGAGCCCGTGCCGAAGGGCGGCGGCACCTATCGGGTCGGCAAGCCTTACGTCGTTGCCGGCCGCACCTACGTTCCTGAAGAGAATCCGCATTACCGCGCCGAAGGCTTGGCCTCCTGGTACGGCGATGACTTCCATGGCCGGCTGACGGCCAACGGCGAAGTTTTCGACATGGCGTCGCTGTCGGCGGCGCATCCGACCCTGCCGATCCCGAGCTACGCCCGGGTGACCAATATGGCCAACGGCCGGTCGCTGATCGTGCGCATCAACGACCGCGGACCGTACCACGGCAACCGGCTCATCGACGTTTCGAACAAAGCCGCCGAACTGCTTGAATTCAAACACAGAGGCACCGCGAAGGTGCGGGTCGAATATGTCGGCCGGGCACCGCTCGAGGGCTCCGACGACCGGCAGTTGATCGCGACGCTGCGCCAGGGCGAACCGGCCCCGGCGCCCACCGGCGTCCGCATCGCGTCGGCCAAGCCTTTCGTGCCGGACTTCGGCAGCGCGAGCGCCAGCAGTGGCGGCGGCCGGATCCACGGCAACATTCCGCTGCCGGAAGGTCGGCCATATTCGCTCGGCAACACCTCGATGGACGTCGCTTCGGTCGGCGCCACCACCGAAGTCTCGGCCTCGCGCAGCAGCCGCTCCAACCGGCAGGCGCTGGCGCCGAACCCGCGCGCGGTCTCTTACAATGTCGGCTCAGAAGAAGCCGATGCAGAGCCGGCCAGCGCGCCGGTCCGCCGCAACGACGAGATCGGCAACCTGCTGTCCGCCCGCGGCCTGTATTGAGCGGCGAGATCCAGTCGCTCAAATCGTCTCAGTAGTTCTCTTTCAGAAACGCGATCAGCGCCGCATTCACTTCGGCGGGCTTTTCCTGCTGGATCCAATGTCCGGCGCCGTCGATGATCAGCTTCTGTTTCAGATTCGGCAGCACCCGCTCGATCACGGCAAGATGCTTGCCGCTCATCTTGTCGGAAATCACCGGGTCGTTGCTGCCGGCAATGAACGCAGCGGGCTGGCGAATCTGAGCGCCTTGCCAGGGCGCGGTCAGCTCCCAGTTGCGATCGATATTGCGGTACCAGTTGAGGCCGCCGCGGAAGCCGCTCTCTTTATATTGCTCGGTGAAGAAGGCGAGTTCGGCCTCGGTCAACCAGCTCGGCAGCGGCAACGTGGCGGCTGACCGGCCGACGAAGCCGCGGCCTTCCGGCACGAACAGTGAGCGCGCCGGGTCGGCGAAGCCGCCGCACAGCATGCCCCGCATCGTTCCTGCGACATCGCGCTCGAATTCAGCCTCGGCGACCCCGGGCTTTTGGAAATACTGCCAATAGAAATTGGTGATACCGGCGGCGCGCAAGAGTTCCAGCGGCCGGCCCTTGCCGCGCCACGGCGGCGGCACGCTGAGGCCCGCGACCGCCGCGAACAGATCTGGCCTAAACTGCGCCGCGTGCCAGGCGACCGGTGCGCCCCAATCATGGCCGATGATCGCGGCGCGAGTCTCGCCGAGCTCGGCCACCAACGCCACCATGTCGCCCACCAGATCGAAGATGCTGTAGGCCTCGACCGCTTGGGGAGCCGAGGAACGGCCGAAGCCGCGCATGTCAGGCGCCACCACGTGATAGCCCGCGTCCGCGAGCGCGCCGATCTGGTGCCGCCACGAATACGACAGCTCCGGCCAGCCGTGGCACAGGACCACCAGCGGACCTTCACCCTGTTCACGCAGGAACAGTTCGATGCCATTGACTGTGACGGTGCGTGTGGAAGCCATGGTGTATCCGCCCTGATTGTTATTGAGTTTGTGTGGAAGCGAGCTTGCGCTCACGGTAGGATTGATCGTCCGTCACCACAATCGAAAACGGCCGCGCCGGTTGCACGGCCGGCGGTCGTAACGCTGCCCTGGAAATCCCGTCGATGGCCGTCCTGACTTCGCTGCTTTCTCCGCGCTCGTCCCTTTGGCGCGGCCTGTTGGCGGGCCTGATCGCCGTGGCGATCGGGGCAGGGCCGGTGACCGCCGCCAATCAGAGCGTGCAGGGCGCCAAGAAGGACGATTCCGGTTTCGAGGCTCAGGCGCCGAGCGCCATCCTGGTCGATGCCGAAAGCGGCAGTGTGCTGTTCGAGAAGAACGCCGACGAACTGCGCGCGCCGTCCAGCATGATGAAGCTGATGACGGTCGAAACCGTGTTTCATCTGCTCAAGGCCGGCGAACTCCAACTCACCCAGGAATACCGGGTGAGCGAGAATGCGTGGCGCAACGGCGGCGCGCCGGCCGGCGGCTCGACGATGTTCGCCGAGATCCACAGCATCATCTCGGTCGACAATCTGCTGCACGGCGCGATCATCCAGAGCGGCAACGACTCATGCATGGTGCTGGCCGAGGGCATCGCCGGCAGCGAAGCGGCGTTCGTCGAGCAGATGACCAAGCGGGCGCGCGAAATCGGGCTGACGCAATCGACCTTCGCCAACTCCACCGGGCTGCCGAACCCCGACAACAAGATGAGCGTGCGCGAGCTGGCGAAGCTCGCCCGCCACATCATCCTGACCTATCCCGAATACTACCCGCTGTTCGGTGAGAAGGAATTCACCTGGAACAAGATCCGCCAAACCAATCGCAATCCGCTGCTGAATGCGATGCCGGGCGCCGATGGCTTCAAGACCGGCTACACCAAGGAGGGCGGCTACGGCATGGTCGGCTCGGCGGTGCAAAACGGGATGCGGCTGATCGTGGTGGTGAACGGTCTCGAGGATGCCGACGACCGCGCCAGCGAAGCCAAGAAGCTGCTGGAATGGGGCTTCCGCAATTTCGAGTCGCGGTCGCTGTTCGCCAATGACGCCACGATCGGCTACGCGCGGGTGTTCGGCGGCGAGAAGCGCTACGTCCCGCTGACGCCGGCCGAGCCGGTCCGCGTGATGGTGCGCAAGAACGGCAGCGACAAGCTGATCGCACGGATCGTGTATCAGGGGCCGGTGCCGGCTCCGGTCGAGTCCGGGCAGCGGGTCGGAATGGTCCGGGTGTGGCGAGGCCCCAATCTGGCAGTCGAGGTGCCGCTGAAGGCGGCCGAGGCCAATCCGGTCGGCTCGACCATGCGGCGCGCGCTCGACGGCGCCAGCGAGCTGGCGATCGGCCTGGTGCGGGCCGGCATGGCAAAGCTCTGACCATGGTTCAAAAGAAGCCGACAAATCGTTCATTGCGCGGGCGCTTCATCACCTTTGAAGGTGGAGAGGGCGCCGGCAAGTCGACCCAAATCAGGTTGCTGGCGAAGCGGCTGGAGAAGGCGCGGCTGCGCGCGCTGGTGACCCGCGAACCCGGCGGCTCGCCCGGCGCGGAGGCGATCCGCAGCGCGCTGCTGGCGGGGATCGGCAAGCTGATCGGCGGTGCCGATGCCGAGGCGCTGCTGTTCGCCGCTGCCCGCGACGACCATGTTCGCACCCTGATCGAGCCGGCGCTGGCGCGCGGCGAATGGGTGCTGTGCGACCGCTTCTACGATTCAACCCGGGCGTATCAGGGCAAGCTCGGCGCCGTCAGCCTGGATCTGCTCAACGCGCTGCAGCAGGTGACGATCGGGGACATGAAGCCGGACCTCACCGTGATCCTCGATATTCCGGTCGAGATCGGGCTGGCGCGCGCCGCGGTGCGCCGCGGCAGCGAGACGCCGGACCGGTTCGAATCCGAGGCGATCGATTTCCACCGCGGCCTGCGCGAAGTGTTTCGCCAGATCGCCGCGCAGGAGCCGGAGCGCTGCGTGCTGATCGATGCCAACGCCGAGCCGGAGGAGGTCGCCGACCGGATTTGGCAGGCGGTACGCCTACGTCTGCTGGAGCCAGCCCGCAGCGGGGCGAAATCGGCATGAGTGCCCGCAAGGCCGCCTCGAAGGCAGCGGCGCCGGAAAACACCGTCCGGCATCCGCGCGAGACCACGGAGCTGTACGGTCACGCCGCCGCCGAGCAGGCGCTGCTCGACGCTTATCGCGGCGGGCGGATTGCGCATGCCTGGCTGATCGGCGGCGCGCAGGGAGTCGGCAAGGCGACTCTGGCGTACCGGATGGCGCGGTTCGTGCTGACGCATCGCGAGCCGCAATCGGACGCGGTGCAGAGCGCAGCCTCGTTGGCGATCGATCCCGATCACCCGGTGGCGCGCCATATCGCGGCCGAGGCCCATGGCGGGCTGCTGACGCTGGAGCGTTCGGTCAACGACAAAGGCGTGCTGCGCAACGTGATCACTGTCGATGAATCGCGCGAGACGATCTCGTTCTTCGGCGCTACCGCGGCGATCGACGGCTGGCGGGTGTGCATCGTCGACACCGTCGACGACCTGAATGCCAATTCGGCGAACGCGCTGCTCAAGGTGATCGAGGAGCCGCCGCAGCGCTCGCTGTTCCTGCTGCTGTCGAATGCGCCGGCGCGCGTGCTGCCGACGATCCAATCGCGATGCCGCAAGCTGATGCTACGCCCGCTCGCGACCGCCGACGTGATCGCCGCAGCGGCGGATGCGGCCGGTCTCGAGCGCGATGATCCGCAGCTCGGCGAAGCGGCCGCGGCGTCCGAAGGCAGCGTCGCGCGCGCGCTGATGCTGATGGGCGGCGGCGCGTTGTCGCTGCAGCAGACCACGACCGCGCTGCTCGACAGCCTGCCGAATGTCGATCCCCGCGCACTGCACGCGCTCGGCGACGCGATCGGCGGGACCGATCGCGCGACGCTGCAGGCCTTTGTCGATGGCGTCGACCGCTGGGTCGCGGCGCGGCTGCGCACGCCCGATCCGAATGCGGAACTGCCGCGCCTTGCACGGCTGGCGGAGGTATGGGAAAAGATCGGCCGCGCCGCACGCGACACCGAAGCCTACAATCTCGAGCGGAAACCGCTGGTATTTTCGGTGTTCGGGCTTCTCGCGGAGGCGGTGCGCTGACGCCGATCCGGCGATCGATCGCCCGGCATGGTCAGCGCCGCCGCGCTCAACCGATCCAGATTTGAAAGGCGTCCGCGCAGATGGCGCAGCGAAATTCATTCTACATCACCACGGCGATCTCCTATCCGAACGGCGCGCCGCATATCGGCCACGCCTATGAGGCGATCGCGACCGACGCGCTGGCCCGGTTCCAGCGTCTCGACGGCAAGGACGTGTTCTTCCTGACCGGCACCGACGAGCACGGCCTGAAGATGATCCAGACCGCGCAACGCGAGGGGATGACGCCGGCTGAGCTTGCCACCCGCAATGCCGGCCGCTTCCGCGACATGGATGATCGCTTCGGCATCTCCTACGACCGTTTCATCCGCACCTCCGAGGAGCAGCATCACGCGTCCGTCCAGGAAATCTGGAAGCGGATGCAGGCCAGCGGCGACATCTATCTCGACAGCTATTCCGGCTGGTACTCGGTCCGGGACGAAGCCTATTACGCCGAGGATGAAACCGTCGTCGGCGAGGACGGCGTTCGCCGTGGTCCGCAAGGCACGCCGGTCGAGTGGGTCGAGGAGAAGAGCTACTTCTTCAAGCTGTCGGCCTATCAGGACAGACTGCTGAAGCTCTATGAGGAGCAGCCGGACTTCATCGGCCCCGACGCGCGCCGCAACGAGGTGGTGAGCTTCGTCAAAGGCGGGCTGAAGGATCTGTCGGTGTCGCGCACCACGTTCGACTGGGGCGTCAAGGTGCCGGGCGATCCCGAGCACGTGATGTATGTCTGGGTCGACGCGCTGACCAACTACATCACCGGCGTCGGCTTCCCGGATGAATCCGACAAGAACTGGCATTACTGGCCGGCCGACGTTCACGTCATCGGCAAGGACATCATCCGCTTCCATGCGGTGTACTGGCCGGCGTTCCTGATGTCGGCGGGCATCCCGATCCAGAAGCGCGTCTACGCCCACGGCTTCCTGTTCAACAAGGGCGAGAAGATGTCGAAGTCGGTCGGCAACATCGTCGACCCGTTCAATCTGGCCGACCAGTACGGCGTCGATCAGGTGCGCTACTTCTTCCTGCGCGAGGTGCCGTTCGGTTCTGACGGCAGCTACAATCACGAGGCGATCGTCAACCGCATCAACGCCGATCTCGCCAACGACCTCGGCAATCTGGCGCAACGTTCGCTCACCATGATCGCCAAGCAATGCGATGGCAAAGTGCCCGAGCACGGCGCGTTCAGCGAGACCGATAGCGCCATCCTGGCGATGGCCGACGGCATGATCGCACAGGCGCGGACCGCGATGGCGACGCAGCAGATCCATCAGGCGCTGAATACGGTGTGGGCGGTGGTGGCCGAAGCTAATCGTTACTTCGCCGGTGAAGCGCCATGGGCGCTCGCCAAGACCGATCCGGCGCGGCAGAAGACGGTGCTGTACGTCACCGCCGAAGTGCTGCGGCAGATCGCGATCCTGGCGCAGCCGGCGATCCCGACCTCGGCGGCGAAGCTGCTCGACATCCTCGGCGTCGCGGAAGGTTCGCGTAACTTCGCGGCGCTGCCGACCCGGATCGTGCCGGGCACGCCGCTGCCGGCGCCGGCGCCGATCTTCCCGCGCTACGTCGAGCCGGCGGCAAGCTGACGCCATGCTGGTCGACAGCCACTGCCATCTCGATTTCCCCGACTTTGCCGACGACCTCGCCGGCATCGTCGCCCGTGCGGAGGCGAGCGGGGTGGGGCGGATGGTGACGATCTCGACACGGGTCAAGAAGCTGCCCGACCTGGTGGCGATCGCCGAGCGGTTTCCCAACGTGTACTGCTCGGTCGGCACCCACCCGCATCACGCCGACGAGGAAGACGGCATCACCACCGATGAGCTGGTGAAGCTGGCGCAGCATCCGAAGGTGGTGGCGTTCGGCGAGGCCGGGCTCGATTACTTCTACGAAATGGGCTCGCGGCCGGCGCAGGAGCGCGGCTTCCGCGCCCATATCGCGGCGGCGCGCGAGACCGGGCTGCCACTAGTGATCCACACCCGCGAGGCGGACGAGGATTGCGGCAAGATTCTCGAAGACGAAATGGGGAAGGGAGCTTTTCGCGCGGTGCTGCATTGCTACACCGGCGGCCGCGATCTCGCGATGAAGGCCATCGACCTCGGACTGATGATTTCCTTCACCGGCATTCTCACCTTCAAGAAGTCGCAGACGCTGCGGGATCTCGCCGCCGAACTGCCGGCCGACCGTGTCATGGTCGAGACCGACTCGCCGTATCTGGCGCCGGGAAAATATCGCGGCAAGCGCAACGAGCCCGCCTATGTGGTCGAGACCGCCAAGGTGCTGGCCGAGGTCCGCGGCGTGTCGCTCGACGAGATCGCCCGCCAGACGACCGAGAACTTCTTCCGCCTGTTCGGCAAGGTGCCGGCGCCCGCCGCCGCATGACGCCTTTGACAATCGGGGTCGCCGCATGACGCTGACGCTCACCATCCTCGGCTCGGGCTCCTCCGCCGGCGTGCCGCGCCCCGCGCTCGGCTGGGGCGCCGCGGATCCGTCCAACCCGAAAAACCGGAGGCTGCGCTGCTCGTTGCTGGCCGAGCGCATCACGCCGGAGGGTGGCATCACCCGCGTGCTGATCGACACTTCGCCGGACCTGCGCGAGCAACTGATCAGCGCCGACGTCGATCATCTCGACGCGGTATTCCTCACCCACGAGCACGCCGATCAGACCCACGGCATCGACGATCTGCGCTCGGTGGTGATGGCAATGAAGCGGCGCATCCCGGTGTATCTCAACCAATCGACCGGCGAGCACGTGCTGTACCGTTTCGCCTATTGCTTCAAGCAAGCGCCGGGCAGCTCATATCCGGCGATCCTGGAATCGCGCGAGATCGAGGCCGGCGACAGCAAGACGATCGCGGGCGCCGGCGGCGACCTGACCCTGACTGCGTTTCTGCTGAAGCATGGCGATATCCCCGCGCTCGGCTATCGCATCGCCGGCGCGGCCTACACGCCCGACGTCCACGACATCCCCGAACAGAGCTTCAGCGCCCTTGAAGGCCTCGACCTGTGGATCATCGACGGCCTGCGCTACAAGCACCACGCCAGCCACTTCAACATCGAAACTGCACTGAAATGGATCGCCCGCTTCCAGCCGAAGCGCGCCGTGATCACCAATATGCACGCGGATATCGACTACGAGACGCTGCGCAAGGAATTGCCTGAGGGCGTGGTGCCGGGGTTCGATGGGATGCGGCTGGAGATCGCGGGCTGAGGCCGGCACGCGTCCGGCCCTTCTTTTGTCATTCCGGGGCGCGCGAAGCGCACACCCGGAATCCATACGCCGCAGCGGTGCGGTTACGACGGACGCTCGTTGGCCGACGTCACTCATTAGCATGCACAGGGGTTATAGATTCCGGGCTCGCGAGCTTCGCTCGCGCCCCGGAATGACGAACCTGGGGTCTTTCCCAGTATGTCCCGTGCCCGCGCCGTTACGACGCTGCCTGCTACTCCAAAATCGCCTTCGCCGATTTCACCTGATCGCGCAGCATGAACTTTTGGATCTTGCCGGTCGAGGTTTTTGGGATCGACGAGAACACGATGCTCTTCGGCGTCTTGAAACCGGGGAGGTGTTCGCGGCAATAGGCGATGATCTCGGCTTCGGTGGCGCTGGCGCCGTCCTTCAGTTCGACGAAGGCACAAGGCACTTCGCCCCATTTCGGATCCGGCTTGGCGACCACGGCGGCGAACAGGATCGCCGGGTGCTTGTACAGCACGTCTTCGACCTCGACCGACGACACGTTCTCACCGCCGGAGATGATGATATCCTTGGAGCGGTCCTTGATGATGACGTAGCCGTCGGCGTCGAGCACGCCGAGATCGCCGGTGTGAAACCAGCCGCCGGCGAGCGCTTCCTTGGTGGCCTTCTCGTTCTTCAGATAACCCTTCATCACGATGTTGCCGCGGAACATCACCTCGCCGATGGTCTCGCCGTCGCGCGGCACTTCCCGCATCGTCTCCGGATCGAGCACGGTGACGCCTTCCTGCATCGGGTAGGGCACGCCCTGCCGGCGCTTCAGCTTGGCGCGCTCGGCGACCGGCAGATCGTCCCAGCCGGGTTGCTCGGCGCACACGGAGGCGGGGCCGTACACTTCGGTGAGGCCGTACACGTGGGTCAGCTTGATGCCGATGGTCTCGGCGCCGGCCAGTACAGCCATCGGCGGCGCCGCGCCGGCGATCAGGCCGACGACGGGCTTCGTCGCAACGCCCTTCGGCGCCTCGGGTGCATTGATCAGCGCGTTATAGACGATCGGCGCGCCGCACATATGGGTGACGCCGTGCTTCGGGATCAGCTCAAAGATCTTGGCCGGATCGACCTTGCGCAGGCAGACGTTGATGCCGGCCGCGGCAGCGATCGTCCACGGGAAGCACCAGCCGTTGCAGTGGAACATCGGCAGCGTCCACAGATACACCGGATGCTGGCCGAGATTGCCGGCAAGAATGTTGCTAACGGCGTTGAGATACGCGCCGCGATGATGCGTGACGACACCCTTCGGATTGCCGGTGGTGCCGGAGGTGTAGCCGAGGGAGATCGCATCCCACTCGTCCTCGGGGCGATGGCCGACGAAGGTCGGATCGCCGGAGGCAACGGCGTATTCGTATTCGAGCTCACCGATCCGGTGGCTGCCGGGAAACATCTTGTCGTCGACGTCGATCACCAGCGGCTTCGGCTTGGTCATCAGCTTCAGCGCTTCGGCGACGACGCTGGAAAACTCCGGATCGACCAGGATGATCTTGGCGCCGCCGTGATCGAGTTGGAACGCGATCGCCGCAGCATCGAGCCGGATGTTCAGCGCGTTCAACACCGCGCCAGCCATCGGCACCGCGAAGTGCACTTCGACCATCGCCGGCACGTTGGGCAGCATCACCGCCACCGTGTCGCCGCGGCCGATACCGCTACGGGTCAGCCAGGAGGCGAAGCGTCGGCAGCGCGCGCGGGTTTCTTTCCAGGTGTAGTGACGGCCTTCGTACACCACGGAGGTCAGCTCCGGATAAACGTTGGCGGTGCGCTCCAGGAAGCTCAGCGGTGACAGCGGCACGAAGTTGGCCGGGGTCTTGTCCAGACCGATGCTGTAATGACCTTGCGGGGTGCTCATGACGACCTGCCTCTCACTTCACGACGGCGCCGCTGCGTTCTCCCCGCAGCGCCTCTACAAGAATCCAATCGAAATCCACGGGATCGCCGCGACCACGATCAAGCCGATCAGCAGCGCCAGCATATAACCCCAGATCGGGCGCATGCCTTCGGCGGGATCGACGCGGCCGATCGCGCAGGCCGCATAATAGCCGACACCGAACGGCGGCGCGAACAATCCGATGCCCATCGCCAGGATCACCACCATGGCGTAGTGCACCTCGTGGATACCGACGGCGCGGGCGATCGGAAACAGCAGCGGCCCGAACAGCACGATCGCCGGAATCCCTTCCAGCACGCTGCCGAGGATCACGAAGGCGACGATCGACACCGCCAGGAACGTGGCCGAGCCGCCGGGCAGGCCGGTCATCAACGCCGCCAGTGCCCGCGAAAAGCCGGACTGCGTCAAGCCCCAGGCCATACCGGTGGCGGTGCCGATGATCAGCAGAATGGCCCCCGACAGCGCAGCGGTCTCGACCAGCATCGGCCGCAGCCGGCGCCAATCAAACTTGCGGTACACCAGGATGCCGACCACCACGGCATAGACGATGCCGATGGTCGAGACTTCGGTGGCGGTGGCGACGCCTTCGACCACGGCGGCCCGGATCACGAACGGCAGCGCCAGCGCGGGCAGGGCGACGACGAAGGCCTTGCCGATCTCGCTGCCGCGCGCGCGTTTGACGTGGCTGAGGTCTTCACCGCGATAGCGCCACCACACCAGGCCGCACAGCATGATCGCCAGCACCACGCCGGGTAACAGGCCGCCGGTAAACAGCGCCGAGATCGACACGCCGGTGACCGAGCCGATGGTGATCAGCACCAGGCTCGGCGGAATGGTCTCGGTCTGGGCGCCGGTGGCGGAGAGCAGGGCGACCAGATCGCCCGGCTTCGCGCCGCGTTCCTTCATTTCGGGAAACAGCACCGGCGCCACCGCCGCCATGTCGGCGGCCTTCGAGCCGGAGATGCCGGAGACCAGATACATCGCACCGACCAGCACGTAATGCAGGCCGCCGCGGACATGGCCGAGCAGGCTGGCGAGAAACGCCACCATCGCCCGCGCCATCCCGGTCATCTCGATCAGCAGACCAAGGAAGACGAACAGCGGCACCGACAGCAGGATGAGGTGGCTCATGCCCTCGTCCATCCGGCCGACCAGGATCAGCAGCGGTGTCGTGGTGGTCAGCGCCAGATAGCCGTAGATCGCCAAGCCGAAACCGAACGCGATCGGCACGCCGGCGAACACGCAGGTCGCAACCACGCCGACGAAGAAGATCACCAGATTGAGGTTGCCGAGCGGCTTGAACAGCGGCTGCGCCAGCCAGAACGCGCCGATCAGCAGCGCGACGGTCAGCGCCGCGCCGAACACCAGCTTGAGATCACCAAACCGGATCAGCCGCAGAGCCGCGAACAGCGCCATCAGCGCGATGCCGACCGGCAGCGCGGCGGCGCGCCAGCTGTTGGCGAGCGACAGCGCCGGCGTGGTGATGTAGCTCTCTTCGTAGGCGTATTCGTAGGCCGGTGCGGCGATCAGCAGCAGGAACGCCATTGCCGCGCAGATGCCGACCAGATCGAGCCAGGCGCGCAGGCGCGGGGAGGCCCCCGCCACCATCGCAGTCATCCGCATGTGCTCGCCGCGCCGGAACGCGACCGCCGCACCGAACATCGCCAGCCACAGAAACAGGATCGACGCCAGCTCGTCGGACCAGATCAGCGGACTGTGGAAGACGTAGCGAGATACCACGCCGGCGAACAGCACGACGACCTCGACGACGACCAGGATCGCCGCCGGAATCTCGACCATCAGGCCGAGCCCAGCCTCCAGCGCGCCGATCAGCGTCTTACGCTGCGGCGCGTGGAGCCGTTCACCGGCAGTGAGCTGGGAAGCGTCGGCGCTCGCCATATCGGCCAGCCGTTAAGCCAGCTTGCCGACGGACTTCTCGAGCAGCGACCACGCCTGATCGCCGTATTTGCCTTTCCACTCGGCGTAGAAGCCGGCGCTGCGCAGCTTGTCGCGGAACGGCATCACCGGCGGCTGATTGAACAGCAGGCCCTTGGCGGTCAGCTCTTCCTTGACCGTGGCGTTGAGCTTGGCGGTGTCTTCGCGTTCCTTCACCGCGGCGGCATTGATGTGCTTGGCGACGATCGTGCGTACGTCCGGCGGCAGCTTCTCCCAGGCGCGACGGTTGGCCAGGAACCAGAAGCCGTCCCACATGTGGTTGGTCAGCGAGCAGTACTTCTGCACTTCATACAGCTTGGCGGTCGAGATCAGCGCCAGCGGGTTTTCCTGGCCTTCGACCACCTTGGTCTGCAGCGCCGAATAGACTTCGCTGAAATTGATCGAGGCGGGGGCTGCATCGAACGCCTTGAACATCGACGTCCACAGCGGCGACACCGGCACGCGGATCTTGAAGCCCTTGAAGTCGTCCGGGCCGTTGATCGGCTTGGTCGAGGACGTGGTCTGGCGGAAGCCGTTGTCCCAGATCTTGTCCATCACCATCAGGCCGGCCTTCTGGATCTCGCCGCGGACGTAGCCGCCGAGCTCGCCATCCATGGCCTTCCAGACCGTCTCATAGTCCGGGAATGCGAAGCCGATGCCGTTGATCGATGCCGCCGGCACCAGGGTCGACAGGATCAGGCCTGACAGCGTGAAGAACTCGACGCCGCCAGCGCGAATCTGGCTCAGCATATCGGTGTCGGAGCCGAGCTGATTGTTCGGGAAAACGTCGATCTGGACCTTGCCGTCGGTCTCGGCCTTGATCGCTGCCGACATCTCGCGGGCGCGAACGTTGAGCGGATGGGTGTCGGGCAGGTTGTTGGCGTATTTGTACTTGAATTCGGCCTCAGCGGCCCGTGCCACCCAAGGCGCACCGATGCCACCGATCGCGGCTGCCGCCGCCGACGCCTTCAACAAGCTCCTGCGTGAAAAACTCATCTCGCTTCCTCCTGCCCGCGTGGTCTTTTTGTGAGAACCCACCCGAAATGTCGACGCGCCCTTGGTCATCATTTCGGCTGGTCCGGTCAAGCGATTTTGAGCCGCCGGTGGATGGCCGGGCCATCGACCGGACCAAGGTTGCGGCCGGACGGCCTGGCACGCTGGGACCGAGACGGACCGGTCGGCACCGGAGCCTGGAGACGCCCCAGCTCCGAGCGATGCACGACCGGCGGACGGCTTGGGGCGACGGTCGCGCAGGCGTCCAGAGGCACGGCTGAGCCTGTCGCAAGGCGCCAGCATGACCGAGCCGCGCACATGATCGCGCGCTGTAACTTGGTCGCGGCGTCGATGCTGCAGCGATCATTCGGAGACCAGGGTCTAGATGCTCGCGGCTTCGAGGCGTCGACCAAACGGAAACCCAGAGCCACGAAGCGTTACGCACGCAGAACTTTGTGTATGCCAGACAAGTATCTGGCAAATCTCACGTATCTATATATTCCATAATATACCTTATGCGAATTACGGATGGGGTGAGCCAGCCCAAAGGAGCAGCGTCGATGTCGATGGTCCTGCCCCTAAGGTCGCATTTCATCCCGGATCGACGTCACGACGAAGCCCGTCGACTCGCGCTATGGTCTGCGCCACATGACACCGACCAGATGCCTTGTCGTCGTCGCACATCCGCTCGCAGACAGTCTGTGCGGACAGCTCGGCCGCGATGCCCAGGCAGTGCTGGCGCGCGCCGGCCACGAGGTCCGGCTGCTCGATCTTCACGTTGATGGCTTTGCGCCGGCGCTGACCGCAGCCGAGCGGTCGAGCTATTACGCCGCCTTTGACCGGTCGGAGCTGGCGGCCGAGATCGACGATCTGTCGTGGGCCGAAACGCTGGTGCTGGTGTTTCCCACCTGGTGGTTCGGCATGCCGGCGCTCCTGAAAGGTTGGTTCGACAGGGTGTGGGCGCCCGGGGTCGCCTACGACCACGCGTCCGATCTGGGGCGCATCCGTCCCCGCCTCCGCTCGCTCCGGCGTGTCGTCGCGATCACCACGCTGGGGTCCCCGTGGTGGGTCGACCGGCTGGTGCTGCGCCAGCCGATCAAGCGCATCCTCAAGACCGCGATTCTCGGCACCTGCGCGCCGCAGGCCAAGCTGACGTTTCTATCGTTCTATGGCTGCGAGCAGCTCGATGCGGCCGCCGTGACGCGGATCCAGGCGCGTGTCGCCAATGCGCTGGCGGCCATCTGAAGCTCAACAAGGCCCGAGGGCCCGCACGATCCCGACAGTCATTACCGAGCTATCAGCGCAAACACGCCCCAGCCGAGGTAGTCGCGGCCGTACCGCGTGTAGCGTTCCGGCGACGTGGTCAGCTCGGCACGGACTTCAGGCGCGAAGTCGTCGTCGGGATTGGCGTCGAGCCATCGCCGCATGGTGAGCCACTTGGCGGCCTCGTACCGGTCCCAGCTGTCCTGACTGGCCAGCATCATTTCGACGACGTCGTAATGCAGCGCGTCGAACGACGCGATCAGATCCGGAAGCAGCAGGAAGTCCGAGATCGCCTGGGCACGGCATCCCTGGGCGACCTCCTCGGTCGGCGGCAGGCGCAGCCAGTAGGGCTCGCCGATCAAAATCAGGCCGCCGTCCTGCAGGCTCTTCGCGAGCAGATCGATCGTGCCCCCGATGCCTCCGCCGATCCAGGTGGCACCGACGCAGGCCGCCACGCCGACTTTCGCATCGGCGACATAGCCGGCGGCATCGCCATGAACGAAGGTGACCCGATCGGCAACGCCGAGTTCGCGGGCGCGGAGCTGCGCTTGCGCGGTGAATAAAGGACTCATGTCGATCCCGGTGCCGCTGATCCCGTGATCACGGGCCCAGGTGCACAGCATCTCTCCCGACCCGCTGCCGAGATCGAGCACGCGGGTCCCCGGCTCCATCCGCAGCGAAGCGCCGAGCGCCGCGAGCTTCTCGGCCGTGAACGGATTGTGGATGCGATGCGCGCTTTCGCTGACGGTAAAGATCCGCGGAATGTCCACTCGAGAAGCTCCTTTGTTCATGCGGTTGTCTGCGCCGCCAGGGGGGCGCGGCACCTGATCTCAGTGCAGTAATCACGCATCGGCGTCATTTCGCCCACGCGCCGACCAACGCAATCACCACGACGGCTCCTTCGCGCCGCCATCCAGGCGCGATCATACGCTTGATCGCAAGTACAGATTGAATCTAAAAATTGAATCGCTGCACGTTTATGCCGACCACACGCTTGGGCTCCGCATTATACCGCGCTGCCCGACCTTACGTTCGGACTCCCAGACCTTCACCATGCGATTCACCTTCATTCACGCCGCCGACCTCCATATCGACAGCCCGCTGGCAGGGCTACGGACCAAGGACAACGACGTTGCCCAGCGGTTCGCCGCGGCCGGACGCAAGGCCGTCCAGGCGCTGGTCGACGAGACCATCGCCAGTGGTGCCGCATTCCTGATCATCGCCGGCGACATCTTCGACGGCGACTGGAAGGACGTCACCACCGGGCTGTTCTTCGTCGGCGCGATCGGCGCGCTGCATCGCGCCGGAATTCCGGTGTTTATCGTCAAGGGCAATCACGACGCCGAAAGCCTGATGTCGCGTGGGCTGCCCTACCCGGACAGCGTCAAGGTGTTTCCGACCAAGGCCGCGACCGTCGAACTCGAACATTATCGCGTGGCGCTTCACGGCCGCAGCTTCGCCGACCGGGTCAACGCCGATTTCGTCGCCGGCTACCCGGCGCGCCGCGAAGGCTGGCTCAATATCGGCGTGCTGCACACCTCGCTCGACGGCACCCGCGGTCACGAAGGCTACGCGCCGTGCAGCCTCGATGACCTCAAGCGGTTCGGCTACGACTATTGGGCGCTCGGCCACGTCCACGCCGCCGAGATCGTCAGCCGCGATCCGTGGGTGGTGTTTCCGGGCAATCTGCAGGGCCGCAGCGTCCGCGAGACCGGACCCAAGGGCGCGATGCGCGTGACCGTCGAGGACGGCAGCATCGTCGACGTCACGCCGCTGGCGCTCGACGGTGCGCGCTGGGAGCATCTGACGATCGATCTGTCCGGCAGCACCGAGGAAGCGCAGATTCCCGTGTTGGTCGGCGAACGGCTCGCCGAGCTGCATAAACGAAGCGAAGGCCGCGCGCTGGCGGTCCGGGTGACGCTGACCGGCGCGACGCCGCTGCACAACAAGTTGCTGGTGAACCGTGAAACGCTGCAGGACGATCTGCGCGCCGGCGCGCTGCAGCTCGCCGCCGATTGCTGGATCGAGCAGCTCAAGATCAAGACCTCGATGCCGGCGCGCGCCGCGGCCGCCGAGCCGAACGGCGACGATATCGACGTCGCCGCCCTACTCGACGAAGGCGCGCAGGATCCCAGCTTTGCCGCGGCGCTAGCCGAGCTGACCGAGGCTGTCAAGGCGAAGTTGCCGCGCGATCTGCATGATGAGTTCAACGCTTCCGAACTTCTCGCCAGCCTGAGCGACGATGCGCGCGCGCTGCTCAACGGAGAATTGTCGTGAGGATCGAGCGGCTGGCCCTGGAGCGCTACGGCCTCTTCACCGACCGCGTGCTGTCGTTCGCACCGCAGGCGTCGCTGCACGTCGTACTCGGCGCCAACGAAGCCGGCAAGACCTCGGCACTGACGGCGATCGGCGATCTGTTGTTCGGCTTCGGCGCCCGCACCGATTACGATTTCAAGCACGACAGCAAACTGCTGCGGATCGGCGGCAGCTTTCGCCATTCCGACGGTCGGCTGATCGCGGCGCGCCGGCGCAAGGGCAACAAGAACACGCTGCTCGATGCCGACGATCGTGCCCTACCCGACGATCACTTCGCGCCCCTGCTCGGCGACGTCTCGCGCGTCACCTTCGACCGCGAATTCGGCATGACCTCGCAGGCGCTGCGCGAAGGCGGCACCAAGCTGATCAGCGCCGGCGGCGATCTAGCTGAAACCCTGGCGTCGAGTTCGGCCGGGATGGCCGAACTGTCCCGCATCAAGGACCGGTTGCAGCAGCAGGCCGATGAGCTGTTCACGCCGCGCAAATCCGGCAGCAAGCCGTTCTATCTCGCGGCCGACCGCCGCGACGCCGCCGACAAGGAGCTGCGCAACGCCATTGTCACCAGCGAGGCACTGCGGCAACTCCAAACCGCGGTGCAGGACGCCGAGGCGCAGCTGGAGCGGCTGAAGACCGAGCACGCCGCCTGCGGCGGCAAGCTTTCGCGGTGGCAGCGAACGCAGCGGGTGCGTTCGCAACTCGCCCGGCTCGATCGCATCGAGACCGAACTTCAGGCACTCGCCAACCTGCCGGCCGTGACCGAGCAACGGCTCGCCGAATGGCGTTCCGCGCTCGACGGCAAGACCGCGCTGGAGGCCGGGATCGCCGCAGTCGACGCCGCTGCCGCGGCAGATGCCGCCGAGCTGGCAACGATCGACGTCGACGAGGCGCTGCTCGCGGAAGCCGCTGCGATCGAGGCGCTGCGCGAGCGGCTCGGCGCGGTGCGGAAAGCGGCGGCAGATCTGCCGCGGCGCCGTCACGACCGCGCCGTCGCAGAAGCGGCGCTGGACGATTGTGCGCGCCGTCTCGGCCTTCCGTCCCATGTCGAGCTGCTGACTTCCCTGCCGACCGAACCGGCGCTCGCCGACGCCCGTTACCGCCTCGAGAAGATGCGGCGCACCACTCAGGAGCTGGCCGAACTCGAAGCCCGGCACGCGCGGGCGAAGCGTGAGCTCGACAGTGCCGCCGTGACCGGCGACGATCCTCATCTCGTCGATCTCGAACCGCTGCGCCAGCGCTTCGAGGCGCTCGGCGACATTCCGGCGCAGGAAGACCGGTTGCGTCGTGATCGCGCCGCGCTCGCGGTCGAATACGAAGCGATCGGGTGCGCCCTCGCCGCGCTCGATCCGGCGCCGGGTCCGCTCGACCGGGTGCGCGCGCTGCCGGTGCCCGACCGCGCCATCATCATCAAATTCGCCAGCGCGTTCGAACTCAGCGAAACCGAATTGAAGCGGCTCGATGCCGAGATCGCCAAGTACGATGCGGCGATCACAGCTTCCGAAGCGGAGCTGGCCAAACTGTCGAGCGCCGGCGCGGTGCCGACGAAGGCCGATCTGATCGCCGCCCGGCAGACTCGCGACGACCGCCTCGGCGCGCTCTACGATGCGCTCGATGGCGATCGCGGCGAGCGCCGACTCCGGTTCGACGATGTCGCCGAAGCGTCGCGCACGATCGACGACATCACCGACTCGCTGCTGAGCGATACCGAACGCGCCGCCTTGCACGAGGACGCGCAGCGGCGGCTTGCGGAAACACGTAGCGAGCGCGAACGTGTCGACGAAAAACGCGTAGGGTTGCAGCAGGGACTTGCTGATATCACCGAGCGCTGGACCAAGGCCTGGGCCGCATCGGAACTGCAGCCGTTGGGTGCGGCCGAGATGCTGCGCTGGCGCGACCGGGTCGACGAGATCATCGCCAGACTGGCGAAGTGTGACCAGCAGCGTGCGGGCATCGCCACGCAGGAGATGGCACGCGGCGACGGCAAGGCGGCGATCCTCGGCTTTCTCGACAGCGTCGGCCGCCAGTCCGACGCGAACGCGGCGGCCGGCGTGCTGTATCGCGAGGCCAAGGGGCGGTACGATCAGTTGGTCGCGGCCTGGAGCGACGCCAAGGCGCGCGCCGCGACCCGAGACCGGATCGCGCGCGATCTGGCAGAAGCCGAGGCCGCGCGCCTGGACTGCGAGCGCCAACTCGCCGAGCTGCGCCAGCATTGGCCGCAAACCATGACGGCGATCGGGCTTGGCGTCGATGCCTCGCCGGCTCAGGCCGAAGCCGCGCTGACGGTGTGGAATTCGGTCGGCGTGCCGCGCGCCAATTACGAGCGCGAGGGCCGCAGCGTCGATACCATCACGTCGGACCTGCAGGAGTTCGACCGCGATGTCGCCGATCTCGTCGGCCGGGTCGCGCCGGATCTGATCAGCCTCGCGGCCCAGGACGCCGTTGCGCGCATCGGCGAGCGGTTAGTGGAGGCGCGCCGCGCCAGCGAAGCCTGCCGCCGCCTGCACGACAACGCCGCCAAGCGGACGATCAGCCTCGGCGCGCTGGCGACTGAACTCGCCGCGACCACCGAGACGCTGCAGCGCGCCGGCGAGGCGTTGGACGCCGAGATTGCCGCTGTGCCGGAGCTGTTATCGAGGCTCAGCTTCCGGCTGCAATTGCAGACCGAACAAACGGAGCTGCGGCGGCAACTGCTCGAGGTCGCCGACGGCCACGACGAGACCGCGCTTCGACAGGAGCGCGAGGGCATCGATTTCGACCGGCTGCAGGCCGACATCGCCAGTGCCACCGAGCAACAGGCGCGATTGCTCCAGGACATCTCGGACGCCTCCGCGACGCTGTATCAGCGCCAGCGCGAATTGGAGACGCTGACCAAGGGCCGCGACGCCGCGGGTGCCGCCGTTCGGCGCCGCGAGGCCGCCGCCGAGTTGATCGGCATCGCCGAAAGCTGGCTGCTACGCGCGGCGTCGGCGCTACTGGCCCGCCGCGTGGTCGAGCTCCACCGTGCTAAGGTGCAGGATCCGATGGTCGCCCGCGCCGGTGAACTGTTCGCGCTGGCGACGGCGGATGCGTTCGCGGGATTGGGGATTGATTACGGCGATCAGGACGAGCCGACGCTGGTGGCGCGTCGCGCCTCGGGCGAGCGCGTCTCTCTGCCCGGGCTGAGCGAGGGCACGCGCGATCAGTTGTTCCTGGCGCTGCGGCTGGCGCTGCTCGAACGCCGCGCGTCCGAGCCGCTACCGTTCATCGGTGACGATCTGCTCGCTAGCTTCGATGACAGGCGGACTGTGACGACGTTGCGCCTGCTCGCCGAGGCGGGCCGCCAGCGCCAGATCATCCTTTTTACTCATCACCGCCATGTCGCCGAGCTCGCGCAGTCCCTGCCCGATCATCAGGTCGATCTCGTCGAGCTGTAGAGCCTCGACTGCCGGCCCTGCCCGAATGAGCCAAAAAGTCGCATCTGCCGAGGGCTTTTTCAGGCCGCGCGCGATCGACGCGGCTCATTGGTCTTGCTCCGGGCGCCTTCGAACCCCATAAAATGAATCGTGACCAAGAACGTTGCCGAAAGGGCTGCGGAGCGACGAACAGGATTGGAAGGACCGAGGAATGCCGCAGAACGTCTTTCTTCTCGCGGTGATCCTTCTCCCGTTCGCCGGCAGCCTGCTTGCGGCGCTGCTGCCTGCCAACGCGCGTAATGCCGAGGCCTGGCTCGCGGCGGCCGTTGCGCTCGGCTGTCTGTTCCTGCTGGTGCTGCTGTATCCCGGTGCCGATGCTGCGCCGATCCGCTATCAGCTCGATTGGCTGCCGCAGTTCGGCCTGAACTTCACGCTGCGGCTGGACGGCTTCGCCTGGGCGTTCGCCTGCCTGATCACCGCGATCGGCGCCCTCGTCGTGCTGTACGCGCGCTACTACATGTCGCCGTCCGACCCGGTGCCGCGGTTCTTCTCGTTCCTGCAGGGCTTCATGGGCGCGATGCTCGGCATCGTGCTGTCCGGCAATCTGATCCAGCTGGTGTTCTTCTGGGAGCTCACCAGCCTGTTCTCGTTTCTGCTGATCGGCTACTGGCACCACAACGCCGCGGCGCGTGAAGGCGCTCGTGTCGCGCTGACCATCACCGGCACCGGCGGGCTGTGCCTGTTCGCCGGCGTCGTGGTGCTCGGTCATATCGTCGGCAGCTACGACCTCGACGCCGTGCTGGCAGCCGGCACCGAAGTCCGCGCCCACGCGCTGTACGTGCCAACGCTGATCCTAATCCTGCTCGGCGCGCTGACCAAGAGCGCGCAGTTTCCGTTCCATTTCTGGCTGCCGCGGGCGATGACGGCGCCGACGCCGGTCTCCGCCTATCTGCACTCCGCCACCATGGTGAAAGCCGGCGTGTTCTTGCTGGTTCGGCTGTGGCCCGTGCTCGGCGGCACCAATGAATGGCTGTGGATCGTGGGCACCACCGGCCTCGCCACCTTCATCGTCGGCGCCTACCTCGCGGTGTTCCAGCGCGACCTGAAGGGCCTGCTGGCCTACTCCACCATCAGCCATCTCGGCCTGATCACGCTGCTGATCGGCCTCGACCGCCCGCTGGCGCTGGTGGCCGCGATCTTCCACGTGTTCAACCACGCAACTTTCAAGGCGTCGCTATTCATGGCGGCGGGCATCATCGACCACGAAACCGGCACGCGCGATCTGCGCCGGCTCAGCGGTCTCTGGAAGTTCATGCCGAAGACCGGCGCGCTAGCGATTGTCGCCGCCTCGGCGATGGCCGGCGTGCCGCTGCTGAATGGCTTCCTGTCGAAGGAAATGTTCTTCGCCGAGACGATCGAGACCCATGACGGCTCGCTGCTCGACGATGCCCTGCCCTATATCGTCACGCTCGCCAGCATGTTCACGGTGGCGTATTCGCTGCGTTTCATCCGCGAAGTGTTCTTCGGCCCGCCGCCGGTCGACCTGCCCCGCACGCCGCACGAGCCGCCGCGCTGGATGCGGTTTCCGGTCGAGCTGCTGGTGCTGACCTGTCTGGTAGTCGGCATCGTGCCGTCGCTGACGATCGGGCCGTTCCTGCAGCTCGCGGTGCATGCGGTGCTCGGTGCGGCGACGCCGTATTACAGCCTCGCGGTCTGGCACGGCTTCAATTGGCCGCTGCTGATGAGCGTGATCGCGCTGATCGGCGGCGTTCTGTTGTACGTGATGCTGCGCGAGCCCTTGCAGCAGGGGCTGACAAGCTCGCTGTTCGCCGGACGCTTCAAGACCCAGCGGGTGTTCGACCTCGTGCTGGTGACGGTGTCGTGGCGCTGGGCCCGCGCGATCGAGCGCGTGTTCGGCACCCGCCGGCTGCAGCCGCAACTGCTTTTGCTGGTTTGCGTCGCGTTGATTGCAGCCGCAGTTCCAGTACTGATGCGCGGTCTCAGCCTCGCGCCGGTTGCGTTCAACGATATCGATCCGGCGCTCGCCGTGGTGTGGGCGGTCGGCATCGGTTGCGCACTCGGCGGCACGGCGGTGGCCAAATTCCACCGGCTGGCGGCGCTGATCCTGATCGGCGGATCGGGACTGACCACCTGCCTCACCTTCGTCTGGTTCTCGGCACCCGACCTGGCGCTGACCCAGATCGGCGTCGAGATCGTCACCACGGTGCTGTTGCTGCTCGGGCTGCGCTGGCTGCCGAAGCAGCTCGAGACCGGCGAGATCACCGCCAACCGCAGCGTGCTCAAGCGTGTTCAGCGGATCCGCGACCTCGCGATCGCAGCGGCCGCCGGCATCGGCGTCGCGCTGCTGGCCTATGCGGTGATGACCCGCGCCGCGCCCGACAGCATCGCGCAGTTCTTCATGCGCCACGCTTACGCGGACGGCGGCGGCACCAACGTCGTCAACGTCATCCTGGTCGACTTCCGCGGCTTCGATACGCTCGGCGAGATCACCGTGCTGGCGGTGGTGGCGCTGACGGTGTTCGCCCTACTCCGCCGCTTCCGCCCCGCCGCCGACAGTATCGACATCCCCGAGCAGCAGCGGCTGCAGGACGAACACGACGACGCCGACGCCGATCGCCGCAAGGGCGACACCATCGCCGATTATCTCGCGGTGCCGGCGATGATCATGCAGCTGTTGTTTCCGTTCATCTTCATCGCGGCGATGTATCTGCTATTGCGCGGTCATGATCAGCCCGGCGGCGGCTTCGTTGCCGGGATCGCGATGGCCGCAGCACTGATCCTGCAATACATGGCGGGCGGCGCCCGCTGGATTGAAGCGCGGCTCCGCATCCATCCGCTGCGCTGGATCGCCATCGGGCTATTGCTGGCGCTGTTCACCGGCGCCGCGGCGCTACCGCTGGCACGTCCGTTCCTCACCTCCGCCTTCGCCTACGCCGAGATCCCGCTGATCGGCAAGGTGCCACTCGCCAGCGCGGCGCTGTTCGACCTCGGCGTATTCTCGCTGGTGGTCGGCGCCACCGCGCTGATGCTGCTGGCCTTGGCCCACCAATCGATCCGCGGCCATCGCCGCCCCTCCGGCGGCCGCGCCGCAACGCCCGAGGCCAGCCGATGGAACTGATCGTCTCATTGGCCATCGCCGTGCTGACCGGCTGCGGGGTCTGGCTGCTACTGCGGCCGCGCACCTTCCAGGTGATCATCGGCCTGGCGCTGCTGTCCTACGCGGTAAACCTGTTCATCTTCAGCATGGGGCGCCTCAAGGTCGGCGCCGCCGCCGTGCTGGAGAAGGGACAGATCGCCGATCCTCAGGCGTTCGCCGATCCGCTGCCGCAGGCGCTGGTGCTCACCGCCATCGTCATCAGCTTCGCCACCACGGCGCTATTCCTGGTGGTGCTGCTGGCATCGCGCGGCCTGACCGGAAATGACCACGTCGACGGCCGGGACCACGAATGACAAGCTGGACCGACCATCTGATCATCCTGCCGATCCTGCTGCCGCTGTTCGTCGGCGCGGCGATGCTGCTGATCGACGAGCGCTATCAGCAAATCAAGGCGTTCGCCAATCTCGCCTCGATAGTGATCATGGGCATCATCGCGCTGCTGTTGATGCGCGCCGCGGATCTTCCGACCGCGACCGGAGCGGCGCCGATCGCGGTGTACCGTCTCGGCGACTGGCCGTCGCCGTTCGCGATCGTGCTGGTGGCGGACCGGCTGTCGGCGCTGATGCTAGCGCTTACCAGCGTGCTCGCCTTCGCGTCGACGATCTTCGCGACGGCGCGGTGGCACCGGGTCGGCGCACATTTCCACTCGCTGATGCAGTTCCTGCTGATGGGACTGAACGGTGCCTTCCTGACCGGCGATCTGTTCAACCTGTTCGTGTTCTTCGAGCTGCTGCTGGCCGCGTCCTACGGCCTGGTGCTGCACGGCTCGGGGCAGGCACGGGTGCGGGCCGGGCTGCAATACATCGCCATCAACCTAACGGCTTCTGTGCTGTTCCTGATCGGTGTCAGCCTGATCTACGCGGTCACCGGCACGCTCAACATGGCCGATCTGGCGATCCGAATTCCGCAGGTGCCGGCG
The DNA here is from genome assembly GCF_039642825.1 of Rhodopseudomonas sp. P1. Lineage (NCBI taxonomy): Bacteria > Pseudomonadati > Pseudomonadota > Alphaproteobacteria > Hyphomicrobiales > Nitrobacteraceae > Rhodopseudomonas > Rhodopseudomonas sp. P1. Next base: position 3,029,241 of record NZ_CP088006.1, read on the forward strand.
CAGGACCGGGCGCTGCTCGAAGCCGGCGCCGCCGTGCTCGGCGTCGCCTTCATGGTCAAGGCCGGGATGTGGCCGCTGTGTTTCTGGCTGCCGACCACCTATGCGGCCGCAGCGGCGCCGGTCGCGGCGATCTTCGCGATCATGAGCAAGGTCGGGATCTACATTCTGCTGCGACTGTCGCTGCTATTCTTCGGCGCCGGCAGCGGCGCTTCAGCGCTGTTCGGCAGCGAGTGGCTGATCGCCGCCGGCATCGCCACCATTCTGTTCGGGTTGATCGGCGCGCTGGCATCGCAGGAAATCTCGCGGCTCGCCGGCTACGCGGTGCTGGTGTCGTCCGGCACCGTGCTGGCGGTCGCGGCCGCATCCGGCAAGCCTGCGGTCACAGCCTCGGCGCTGTTCTATCTGGTGAGTTCGACACTCGCGATCGCCGCGTTCTTCATGCTGATCGAACTGCTGGAACGCGGCCGCGATCCCGGTGCCGACATGCTGGCGGTGACGCGCGAAGCCTACGGCGAAGACATGCCTGACGATCCGGACGCTGAGGAAGTCGGGATGGTGATCCCCGCCTCGATGGCGATCCTCGGCTGGTGCTTCGTGGGTTGCGCCGCAGTGATCGCCGGCCTGCCGCCGGTGTCCGGCTTCATCGCCAAATTCGCGATGCTGACAGCACTGCTCGGCGAGGACACCGGCAGCAGCATCTCGCCGCTGCACTGGACGCTGCTGGCTCTGCTGATGGCGTCCGGTCTCACCATGCTGATCGCGATGACCCGCGCCGGCATCCGCACGCTGTGGACGCCCAGCGAGCGGGCCGATCCCCGGGTGCGGCTTGCGGAGATCGTCCCGATCGCACTCCTGCTGCTCGGCTGCGCGGCGATGACCGTGCAGCCGCAGGCGGCGATGACCTACATGCAGGGCGCGGCCAATTCGCTACATGCGCCGGCCGCCTATACCGACAGCGTGCTGGCGCCGGTTGCGACGCGGGTGAAGACCGGAGGCGGCTCATGAACAGGGTGCTGCCCTTCCCGCTGATTTCGCTGTGCCTGCTGGCGATGTGGCTATGGCTGAGCCAGAGCATCGCGCTCGGACCGATCCTGCTCGGCAGTCTGTTCGCGTGGATCGGCGGCTGGCTGCTCAGCCTGCTGCAATCGGACTCCGACCGCGTGCGCAATCCGGGCGCGATCATCCGGCTGACCGGCTTGGTGCTGATCGACGTGGTGCGGTCGAATATCGCGGTGGCCAGCATCATCCTCGGCGGCCAGCGCGACAATATCACCTCCGGCTTCGTCGATATCCCGCTCGATCTGCGCAGCCGTCAGGGGCTCGCGGTGCTGGCCTGCATCATCACCTCGACGCCCGGCACGCTGTGGGTGAACTTCACCCGGGAGACCGGCGTGCTGCAGCTTCACGTGCTGGATTTGGTCGACGAGAGCGAGTGGGTCGAACGCATCAAGGGGCGCTACGAGCGTCTGCTGTTGGAGATCTTCGAATGAGCAGTCTGGTGCTGACCTGGTCGGTCGTGATTGCGCAGGTGATGCTCGCCCTCGCCATGGCCTGCGCTGCCTATCGGATGCTGGTTGGACCCCGCGCGCAGGACCGCGTGCTTGGGCTGGATACCCTGTACGTCAACGCCATGCTGCTGATGCTGACCGTCGGCATCCGTACCGGCACCGACGTTTATTTCGAGGCGGCGCTGATCATCGCCCTGCTCGGCTTCGTCGGCACCGTGGCCTTGTCGAAATTCCTGATGCGCGGCGAGGTGATCGAATGACTCACGCGACGGATCTTCCCGCCTGGGCGGCATGGATCGTAGCGCTGCTGCTGCTGTTCGGCGCCGGCATCACGCTGATCGGATCGATCGGACTGCTGCGGCTGCGCGGTTTCTACCAGCGCGCCCATGCGCCGACCCTTGGCACCACACTCGGCACGGCCTTCATCGTCGCCGCGTCGATGCTGTGCTTCTCGCTGCTGCAGATGCGGCCGCTGCTGCACGAGGTGCTGATCCTCGGCTTCGTCACCATCACCACGCCAGTGACGCTGATGCTGCTGGTCCGTGCCGCCCTGTTCCGCGACACCGCCGAAGGACGCATCGACGACGTCCGGCAACGCGCCCAGCGCAAGCCGCGCAAAGAAGAACAAGGGTAAGGTTTAGTCTGCCGAACTACCGATCGAAGCTTGCGTCCGGCCAATAGAACCGGTCGGTGGTCGGCCGTGCGCCAAAGATCGCCTGTCCGACGCGCACCACGGTCGCGCCCTCCTCGATCGCGACTTCGAAATCGCCGGACATGCCCATCGACAGTTGCGTCAGATCGGGATGGATCTTCACCGTGCGGTCCCGCAGATCGCGCAGCAGCCGGAAGCAGCCGCGGACGCGTTCGGTGTCGGCGCTGAAGACCGCCAGCGTCATCAGGCCGCGTGGCTTGAGCCGTGGATAGTCGGACAGACGCTCGACAAACGGGACGAGTTCGCCGGGCGCTAGGCCGTATTTGCTTGCCTCGCCGGAGGTGTTCACCTGCACGAACACATCGAGATCCCGCCCCTCCGCATCCAGGCGACGATTGAGCTCGTCGGCCAGCCGCAGACTGTCGAGCGCGTGGAATTCGGAAGCGAACCGGACGAGATACTTCACTTTGTTGGTCTGGAGGTGGCCGATGATCGACCAGCGGATCGGCAGATCCGCGAGGATGGCGCGCTTATCGCGGGCCTCCTGCAGCTTGTTTTCACCAAACTCGGAGATTCCGGCCGCATAGCCCAGGCGAAGCACATTCGCCGGCACCGTCTTGGTGACCGGCAATAAGCGGACATCCTCGGTGCTCCGGCCGCAGCGATCGCAGGCGGCCGCGATGCGCTGGCGGACCAGCGTCAGATTGGCGGCAAAGACAGCGGTGGGATCGGTGCCGAAGCGTGCGATCTCGTCGGGGGAAAGCTCGAGGTTGGCAGGCATCGTATCCATCCGCCTCCGATCAGTGAGGCCGGCCGGCTGTCCTTCCGGTATGAGGCCGCGGCTACAGTAGTCAGCATAACATAGCACGTCGTGGTCTGGCTCTCCCCTCCATTTCCTTCAACCAGACCGGACCAATTGAGGACGCCCCATTCGCGCCGGGGCTTCAGGATTTCGTTGCCGCCCGAAGCGCTTTGGCGAGCTTCTTGACGGCGCCTTCGATCTCGAGCGGCGTGTACGCAGCAAAGCCCATCAGGAAGCCGGCCTCACCGTCGCGGGCATGATGCAGCCCCGACAGCCCGAGCACTTCGATCCCGGCACGGCGTGCGGCTGCGACCGCAGTTCGCTCCGGCAGTTCACACGACAGCACGCAGGGGAGTTGCAGGCCGCCGACCGGAACGCGCGGCTCGACAAAGCCGGACAGATGTCTGCGGACGAGGCGGACGAGGACGTCCAGGCGCGTCGCATAGACACCGCGCATGGTGCGGACATGCGCGCCGAAATGGCCGCCCTCCATGAACCGGGCCAGCGTCAGTTGCGCCATCGAGGCGCTGTGACCATCCAGCAGCGTGCGCGCAACCGTCATCGGCTTCACCAGCTGCGGCGGCAACACGACGTATCCGATCCGCAGGCCCGGAAACAGCGATTTGGTGAAGGTGCCGATGTAAATCGTCCGGTCGTGAGGATCGAGACCTTGCACGCACGCCGTCGGCTTGCCGGCGTAATGAAATTCGCTGTCGTAGTCATCTTCGATGATCCAGGTCTGGTGCCGCGTTGCCCACTCAATCAGTGCGAGGCGCCGGTCCAGCGCCAGTGTCGCGCCGGTCGGAAACTGGTGGGACGGCGTCAGGAACACCGCCTTGGCCCGGCGCGGCTGGGCGGTGATCTGGTCGACACTGAGGCCCTGACGGTCGACCGAAATCGGAACGCACTCAACGCCTGCTGCATCGAATGCTTTGCGCGCGCCGTAATAGGCTGGATCTTCGATGAAGATCCGATCGCCGGGATCGAGCAGCATATTCGCGCACAGCGACAGCGCCTGCTGCGAACTCGTGAGCACCAGAACGCGATCCGCGGAGGCGCGTGCCCCGCGTTCGAGGTTGACGTAGTCGGCGATGGCGCGGCGCAGCGGCTCGCTGCCCTGCGGATCGCAGTGGAGCAAGGTCTGCGTCCTCATCTCTTTGCGGACCTGGCGCTCCAATCGCTCCCAGAGCTGAAGTGGAAATGTCCGCGTTTCCGGCACGCCATGGACGAACGGCCTCGGCAACAGCTGCTCGCGAATGCCGCCGCTGCCGAACATCGCGGCTCCGCGCTTGCTGAGCTTCGGCGCCTGGTTGCTGAGCAGCGCGTCCCGCTGCGCCAGACGGCGGCCCGGCGTGAACTCCGTCATCTCCGCAACGAAGCTGCCGCTGCCCACCCGCCGCTCAATGAAGCCCTCGGCGTGAAGCTGGCCATAGGCGACTTCGATCGTATCGCGCGACACTCCGAGCGATTGAGAAAGCGCGCGCGATGCCGGCAGCGGCTTGCCTGCGCCCAGCGCACCATCGACGATCAGCTGGCGGATGGCACGCTGCACCCGCGCGTGCAGCGGCATCGCCGCATGAGCCGGATGCGCGACCCACGCTTTGACGGATTCGAGCTGGGAGTGCTTGAACAATTGGTCTGCCCTTGTGGCGGAGAATGGCCGGGCACATCAGGCCACCTGACAGCTAGATGTCAATCCATCGAGCTCGCCTCGCTTCCAGCAGAGGATTGTCGACCGCATGCCGTCCCGCCCCCCGCCTTCTCCGATCCGCCTCGGCGACCTCACCCACCCGGTTATCGCCGGCCTGATCTCGGTGATCGTCAACTACGGCGGCACGTTCATCCTGGTGTTTCAGGCTGCCAAGATCGCTGGCCTCAGTCCCGAGTTGACGGCATCCTGGGTCTGGTCGATTTCGATCGGCGTTGGACTGACCGGATTGTTGCTGAGCCTGCACTATCGTGAGCCGATCATCACCGCGTGGTCGACGCCGGCGGCGGCATTTCTGGTGACCGCGCTGGCGACGACGCCCTATGCCGAGGCGATCGGCGCCTACATGATCTCGGCGGCGGCGTTCGTCGTGCTCGGCCTGTCCGGCTATTTCGAAAGGGTGATCCGTCTGATTCCGCCCGGGATCGCCTCGGGGCTGCTTGCCGGCATTCTGCTGCAGTTCGGGATTGGAGCTTTCGGCGGCGCCAGCGTCGATCCGTGGCTGGTCGGCTTGCTGATTGCCGCTTACGTCGCGTTCAAGCGCTTCTCCGCGCGCTACGCCGTGGTCGGCATTCTGCTGCTCGGCCTCACGTTCCTGCTGACGCAAGGTCGCGTCGATCTCTCCGGCCTCAAACTCGTCTTCGCGGCCCCGGTGTTCAGCATGCCGGAGTTCTCACTCAACGCCCTGCTCTCGGTCGCATTGCCGCTATTCCTGATCACGCTCACCGGTCAATACATGCCGGGGATGCTGGTGCTGCGGAACGACGGGTTCAAGACCAGCGCCAATCCGATCGTCACCGTCACCGGTCTCGGCTCGCTGATCATGGCGCCGTTCGGTTCGCACGCCTTCAACATCGCGGCGATCACGGCTGCGATCGCCACCGGCCGGGAGGCCCACGAAGACCCGTCCAAGAGATGGATTGCCGGCATCGCGGCGGGCTGCTTCTATGTGCTGGTCGGCGTGTTCGGCGTCACGCTTGCTGCGGTGTTCATGGCGTTTCCCGCCACCTTCATCACCACCCTTGCCGGTCTGGCCCTGCTCGGCACCATCGGCGGCAGCCTCGCCGGGGCGATGGCAGACCCGACCTCGCGCGAGGCGGCATTGATCACGTTCCTGGCCTCGGCCGCGAACATCAAGCTGCTCGGCATCGGCGGCGCATTCTGGGGCTTGCTGATCGGCGGACTCGCCTATGTTGTGCTCAACGGCCGCATCCCTTATGGCGCGACAGCCGATCGCTCCGCCGCCGAGGCGGCTGCAAAATGAACTACGGAACGACGCCGATGACGACGTCCATCATCTCGATCCAGAGCCAGGTTGCGCACGGCCACGTCGGCAACAGCGCCGCCGTGCTGCCGATGCAGGCGCACGGACTGAACGTGGCGGCGGTGCCGACGACGCTGCTCTCCAATCATCCGGGCCTCGGGAGCACGCGCGGCCGAGTGTTGGACGCCGAGCTGGTCGGCGAACTGCTGCGCGGGATCGAAGAACGCGGGCTGATCGAAACCAGCCGCTACATCGTGTCCGGCTATCTCGGCTCGCGCGCCAACGGCGAGGTGGTGGCGGCGTTCGTCAAACGCGCCCGACAACTCAATCCCGCCATCACCTACATTTGCGATCCGGTGATGGGAGATTCCCATGTCGGGGTGTTCGTGCCCGATGACGTTGCCGCTTGCATCTGCAACGAACTCGTGCCGCTGGCTGATCTGCTGACGCCCAACCAGTTCGAGGCCGGACTGATCGCCGGCCACCCGCTGGCGACATGGTCCGAGCTCAAGACCACGATCGACAAAATGCAGGCTTGGCGGGGAGCCCGTGTCGTCGTGACCAGTTGCAGGCTGGCGGATACGCCGGACGACTCGCTCGAGAACATCGTGTTCGAGGGCGCGACCTCCACCCGACTGCCGTCGCCGCGCCTGGAGCTGGCGGCGGCGGGCACAGGCGACCTCTACACCGGCCTTCTGATTGCGGGCCTCGCCCGCAATCTCAGCCTGGTCGATGCCGCCCGCCGCGCCGCCGCCATCGTGCTCGACGTGCTGAAACGCACCATCGCCGCTGGTGAACGCGAGATGCAGCTTGCCAGCGTCATCGATGCACTGAACCCCACCTGCGGCGAGACTCCTCGATGACGCCGGATCATCCATCATCAAATAGCACTTCGGGGTACTGCCGCTTCGAGCGTTAAAGCCCCGGCGCGACCCACGCGGTCGAAATCGCGCCGCGGCCATCAAGGCCGATGCGCCAGTACAGCGGCCGCCGCTCGTGCTGCACCAGATAGACATCAACACCGCCATTGCCGACGCCGACGAACTCGACGGTCCGAACCGCGCCGGCCTCGCCGATCTCCTCGTGCAACTTTGCCAGTTGCTGTCTGGTGGCGTTGGCCAGCACCTCGGTCATCTCATCGTAGTTGGGCTGACCAGTGTAAATCCCGTCGATCAGTCGGCGCAGCGCAGCTTCCGTGCCGGGACTCGGGCGGTTACTCGTCAGTTTCTGGGCGAGCTGCTGTTCGATCCGCCGAGCCTCTTCGGCGTCGATGCGCGGCATCGGGATATCGAGACCGTTCTGATGCAGCACCAGCGATTGTGCCACGCCTGAAGAGTCAGTGACGAAGCTAATCTGCGCGTCGACGACCTTGGCAAAGAACTGTGTGCGGCTCTCGGCGAACAGCGGCACGCCTGGCTGCCCGGTCAGCCGCGACACCAGCCGTCCGCCCTCCCGGCTGATCGTCATCACACCCTGATTGGCGAGCTCGTAGAAACCGACGTAGCGATCCAGGATCGCCGGATCGAGCCGAACCTCCTCACGCTCGGAGCTTCGCGTCGGCTCTCCTGCGGACTGGACGGCCGCCGACAGCACATTCCAGTTCTGGCAGCCCAGAACTTTGGCGATCAGCTCCAGGCTCTCGCTATGGGTAAGTTCGGCTTTCGGCTTGATCGCCTCGCGCAGCGTCTGCGCCATGGCCTTCGCGTCGCGGAAATCGCGCATCATGACCCCTCTGCAGGGCGAACTGATCAGGTCAGATGCTTGCGTTACTGACTCCGTTCGCCTTGGCAAAAGGGGGCACGGGTCGCTCTGATACGTTCACCATTCCCTGAGGGGGCGCAAGCGGCGGGTCGTATCCACCCGCGGCGACTCTGGCGCGCGCCGGGCTCGATGTCAAACGTCAGCGCAGCCTCGCACGATCGCGGCTGCGCGGCGCGATGCCGCGCAGCCGGATCGCATGCAAGCTCGATCAGTTCTTCGGCGCGGCTTCGCCGGCTTCCCCCTTCGGGCCGGCAGGGCCGACGGCGCCTGAGGGACCAGCCGGGCCGGCAGGTCCCGCGGGACCTGCAGGACCAACATCTCCCTTCGGACCGGCGGGACCCGCCGGGCCTGCAGGACCAGCGGGGCCGGCCGGACCTTGAGCGCCGGCGGCGCCCGCTTCGCCCTTCGGACCGCGCGGTCCGCAATTGGCGACCAGCAGGCCGGTCAGGGTTTCGGTCCCCGATTTCAGGTCGAGCTTGCAGGTCTCGGGGGCGTCCGACAGCGAGAATTTGAAACGACGCGACGACGAGCTCTTGGCCTTGTCGCCGGTGCCGACGACCTCGACCTCCTGGCCGGCCTTGGTGGTCTTGCCGGTGATCACCAGCTTGCCGCTCTCGATCGCCAGCGTGTCGATCTCCAGCGCCGAGGCCGCGCCGGAGGTCATCGCCAGGATCGCGGCTCCGACCAGAATGGATCGTCTTGCCATCAACTTCTCCCCACCTGTTGCAGTGACGCTTGCGCGTCGTGTCCATCGCCAAGGCGGCCGCCCGCGGTCGCCACAACCGAGGATAGCCGAATGGATGGCGGAGCATAGCCGGGGCAGCGCGACATTTTTGCTACGGAGCGCACAGTTCGCCGTGGACACCTGTGTGTCACACCCGCGCCAAGCCGGGATTGCGAACAAAGCAGGAATCTGGGAGCGTCCATCCTTCACCCGACAGGCGCTGATTCGTGTCCTTGCCCGCTCCGATCCTCGATGGCCTCAATCCCGAGCAGCGCTGCGCCGTCGAGCACGGCGCTGGCGCAGCTGCCTGCCAGCCACTTCTGGTGATCGCGGGCGCCGGCAGCGGCAAGACCAACACGCTGGCTCACCGGGTTGCGCATCTCGTCGTCGGCGGCGCCGACCCGTATCGCATCCTGCTGATGACGTTCTCGCGCCGCGCCGCCGCCGAGATGACCCGCCGGGTCGAGCGGATTGCCCGCAAGGTGCTCGGCGACCGCGCCTCGGCGCTGAGCGGCGGGCTGCATTGGGCCGGCACCTTCCACGGCATCGGCGCCCGGCTGCTGCGCGATTATGCCGAGCGGATCGGGCTCGATCCCGGCTTCACCATCCACGACCGCGAAGACTCCGCCGACCTGATGAACCTGGTCCGCCACGACCTCGGCTTCTCCAAGACCGACAGCCGTTTTCCGGCCAAGGCGACGTGCCTGTCGATCTACTCACGCTGCGTCAACGCCGGCCAGCCGCTCGATGTCGTGCTTGGCGCGAACTATCCGTGGTGCGCCGGCTGGGCCGCCGAGCTGAAGCAACTGTTCGCGGCCTATGTCGACGCCAAGCAGCGCCACAACGTTCTCGATTACGACGACCTGTTGCTGTACTGGGCGCAGGTGATGGAGGAGCCGGCCTTTGCCGAAGAGATCGGCGGCCGGTTCGATCACGTGCTGGTCGACGAGTATCAGGACACGAACGCGCTGCAGGCGCGGGTGCTGCTGGCACTCAAACCAGATGGCGCCGGCCTCACCGTGGTTGGCGACGATGCCCAGGCGATCTACTCGTTCCGCGCCGCCACGGTGCGCAACATCCTCGACTTCCCGAAGGCCTTCAATCCGCCCGCTCGCGTGGTCACGCTCGACCGCAACTATCGCTCGACCCAGGCGATCCTGTCGGCCGCCAATGGCGTGATCGATCTGGCGCGCGAGCGTTTCACCAAGAACCTTTGGACCGATCGGGCCGAAGGTTCGCGGCCGTTGCTGGTCGGCGTCCGCGACGAAGCCGATCAGGCGCGTTACATCGTCGAGCGCGTGCTCGACGCCCGCGAAGGCGGCGCGACACTGAAGCAGCAGGCGGTGCTATTCCGCACCTCGTCGCATTCCGCGCCGCTGGAACTCGAGTTGACCCGGCGCAACATCCCGTTCGTCAAGTTCGGCGGGCTCAAGTTCCTCGATGCCGCGCACGTCAAAGACATGCTGGCGCTGCTGCGCTTCGTGCAGAATCCGCGCGACCGTGTCGCCGGTTTCCGGGTGATGCTGCTGATGCAGGGCGTCGGCCCGGCGTCAGCGCAGAAGGCGCTGGATGCAATGACGGCCGCGGCCGATCCGCTCGGCACGCTGGCCGCCCTGCCCGCGCCGCCGCGCGCCGGCGCCGACTGGCGCGGCTTCGTCGAGGCGGTCCAGGAGCTGCGCAGCGGCGATGCCGGGTGGCCGGCCGAGATCGAGCGGGCGCTGATCTGGTACGCGCCGCATCTCGATCGCATTCATGAGGATGCTGAAACGCGCAGGGCCGATCTGGTGCAACTGGCGCAGATCGCCTCGGGCTATCCGTCGCGCGAGCGCTTCCTGACCGAGCTGACGCTTGATCCGCCGGACGCGACCTCCGATCAGGCCGGCGTGCCGACGCTCGACGACGACTATCTGATCCTGTCGACAATCCATTCCGCCAAGGGCCAGGAATGGAAGCAGGTGTTCGTGCTGAACGTCGTCGATGGCTGCATGCCGTCCGACCTCGGCACCGGCACCTCGGCCGAGATCGAGGAAGAGCGCCGCCTGCTCTATGTGGCGATGACCCGGGCGAAGGACGATCTGCACCTCGTGGTGCCGCAGCGTTTCTTCACCCACGGCCAGAACGCCCAAGGCGATCGCCACGTTTATGCGTCACGCACCCGGTTCATCCCCGAGCGGCTGCTGCCGCTGTTCGAACGCACCAGCTGGCCGCGCGTCACGCCTGAAGCCGCAGCAGCGGCGTCGCAGCGCGGCCCGCGTATGGACATCAATTCGCGGATGCGGCGGATGTGGACCTGAGCGCGATCAGGCCGCCGCGCTGGTGGTGATGGTGCCGCCGTCGGCGTTGTCGACGATCACCGGGCTGTCGAACCAGCTCATCACCGGCTCGGCGCCGTACAAAGCGGCGACGCGAGCGCGCCATTCGCCGCCATAGACGGCTTCGGCAGCCTCGCGGCTCTCCCACAGGTAGATGCCTCCGGCGGTCGCGCCGTCCTCGGAGCGAATGTAATATTTGCGGATCAGGCCCGGCAGCTTTTGGTATTTCGGCGCGCTGCTCTCGAACCGCTTCTTTGCCTCCTCCAGGCTGATCGGCGTCGCCATGTGAAACTGCACGACGGTGGTGATCATAGGAACCTCCTCGGATTTTTCCGGCATCTTAGCGCAGTCGGCGCCACGCTGTCTCTGCCCGCCGCGGGCCGGCTATTTGAACGCTTCCGGAAATCGCACCGTGGTGCCAAGGGTAATCCAGCGGGCATTTTCGCCGGTGATGTTGTGGCCGACGATCAGGTCCATCGAGAAGATCTCGTTGGGCCGCCAGCGCACGCCCGCCTGCGCGCGGGGCCGGATCTTGCCGGCGCTGTCGTCGGGCGCGCCTGAGGGGCCGAAGCCCTCCAGCGTCAGTTGCAGCGTGTCGGTGAACTTCCAGTCGAAGCCGACGCCGTAGCTGAGATAGTGCTGGTCGATCATCCGATCCCACAGCCAGCCGGCGTTGAGGTTGACCCGCATCGTCTCGGACAGCCGGTAGGTCGCCGGCAGCGTCACGAACGCGACCGTGTTGTTGCCGCTGGCTGCATCGTAGGAGCCGCCCGCCTCGATCGCGAGACCGAACCGGCCGATCGCGGTCGGCACCAGGACGGTCTTGAGCTTCGGCGACAGTGTCGTGCTCCAGTCGCCGTCGGCGCGCGCCTGGTTGGCCTGCAGCGTCAGCTCGAACGGACGACCGAGGTCGACCACGCAGGACGGGTTCGCCACTGCTGAAAAGTCGGTGTTGGTGGCTCGCGACCACCAGCTTTCCAGCTTGCACGAACCCAGTTCGGAAATGTCCGTGGCATCGACCGCGTAGGCGCCGTTCGCCGCCCAGGCTTCGCCCGACAGCAGCAAAGCCAGCCCGATCACGGCAAGCAGCAGAACGGTCAGGGCGCGGGTCAGCGGAAGCATGGAACCAGCCTTAGCAGACGGCCGGCTCGACAGCTTCCGCGACTTCCGCCTATCCTCAACTTCATGGCCGACCATGAGCATCATCATCCCCACGATCACGACCATTCCGAATTGTCGGAGACCGAGCTGCGGGTGCGCGCGCTCGAAACCATCCTCACCGAAAAAGGCTATGTCGATCCAGCGGCACTCGATGAGCTGATCGAAACCTATGAGACCAAGGTCGGCCCGCGCAACGGCGCCCGCGTGGTCGCCAAGGCCTGGAGCGACCCGGCGTATCGCGAGCGGCTGCTGCACGACGCCACCGCAGCGATCGCCGAGCTCGGCTACACCGGCCGCCAGGGCGAACACATCGTCGCCGTCGAGAATACGCCGGCCACCCACAACATGGTCGTGTGCACGCTGTGCTCCTGCTACCCGTGGCCGGTGCTCGGCCTGCCGCCGGTCTGGTACAAATCGGCGCCGTATCGTTCGCGTGTGGTCAAAGAACCCCGCGCGGTGCTGGCCGAATTCGGTGTGACACTGCCGCAGGACACGTCGATCCGGGTGTGGGATTCAACTGCGGAAATCCGTTACCTAGTCATTCCCATGCGTCCGGTCGGCAGCGACGATCTCAGCGAAGAACAGCTCGCCGACCTCGTCACCCGCGACAGCATGATCGGCACAGGCCTTGCTCGCACGCCCGCGGAGATCACGGAATGAACGGCGCACACGACATGGGCGGCATGGACGGCTTCGGGCCGGTGATGCCCGAGAGCGATGAGCCGCTGTTTCATGCCGCGTGGGAGCGCCGTGCCTTCGCGCTGACGCTGGCGATGGGACGTCCCGGCGGCTGGAACATCGACATGTCGCGGTTCGCCCGCGAGAACCGTGCGCCGATCGATTATCTGTCGAAGAGCTACTATCAGCTCTGGCTCGCGGGCCTCGAAACGCTGATGGCCGAGCGCGGCCTTGTCACCGCAGACGAGATCGCCGCCGGCCGCCCGCTGCATCCGGCAAAGCATGTGTCGGTGCTCTCGGCCGCGGACGTCGCCCCGACGCTGGCGCGGGGCGCGCCGACCGAACGTGAAGCCGCGGTCCCTGCCCGGTTCGGCGTCGGCGATCGGGTCCGCGCCAAGGAACTGCATCCACGAACCCATATCCGGCTGCCACGCTACGTCCGCGGCCGGGTCGGCACGATCGAACTGGTGCACGGCGCGCATGTATTTCCCGACAGCCACGCGCATGGCGGCGGCGAGCAGCCGCAATGGTTGTACACGGTGGCATTCGCAGCACGCGAATTGTGGGGCGACGATGCCGACCCGACCTCACGGGTCTCGGTCGATGCCTGGGATTCTTATCTGGAGCCGGCGTGATGAGGGGCCATTCCGAGGCTGCGGCGATCGCGGCACGCAGCGTGCCGGGCCTGCCCCGCGACGATGACGGCCCCGTGTTCCGGGAGCCCTGGGAAGCCCACGCCTTTGCAATGGCGGTGACGCTGCACAGCCGCGGCCTGTTCACCTGGCCTGAATGGGCGGCGGCGTTGTCCGCCGAGATCCGCCGAGCCCAGGCCGACGGCGATCCCGACTGCGGTGACACCTACTACCGCCATTGGCTCGCGACGCTGGAACAGATGGTCGCGGCCAAGGGCGTCGCCAGCCTCGCGACCCAGCATCAATACCGCGACGCCTGGGACCGCGCCGCCGATCGGACCCCGCACGGCCATCCGATCGAGTTGCAGCCCGGCGATTTTTCACAGTCAGAAGCGTTTTCGGCGGCTGAGTCACCGCCGCGTTAACGCTGATGCGACAAGTTTGGTCTGTGCGTCATTGACGTCAACGAGAACCGAACCGATCGGCGCTAATCTGCAGCCTGCCGACAGATCGCGGATGGCGAGGCTGCGGCGGCAGCGAGTTGGGTGATGGCGCAGATCGATTTTGATCGACCGATGCGGTGGGCGGCAAATGCCGCCGGCCGCTATCTCGCCGAAGCGACCTGCGACTCCGAACTGTTTCTGCAACGCGCCGCGGCACTCGGCCCCTCCGCGGCGATCACCCCGTTTCAATCTACCGACTGGCTGAACGCCTGGCTGAGACTGCTCGGGCCTTCCGCGTCCGCCGAGCCGCTGCTGATCACCGTCCGCGACAGCTTCCGCGACGAGATCGCGATGCTGCTGCCGCTGGTGATCCGCCGGGTGTGCGGCGTGGCGCTGGTCGAATTCGCCGACCTCTCGGTGTCTGACTACAACGTGCCGCTGCTCGGCCCCGCCGCCCCCTCGACGCCGGAAGCGGCCGCCGCGGCTTTCGCCGCCGCGTTGGCGGCGATGCCCGACGTCGACGTGGTGCGGCTGTGCAACCTGCCGCTGACCGCGGGTGGCAAGGTCAATCCTCTGGCGCTACTCGCATCCACGCCCTCTTCGACAGTGCGCAACGTCACCACGCTGCCGCACTCATGGGACGACTATCTCGAGTCGCGTCCGCGCAAATTCCGCAAGGCGCTGCGCCAGCACCATCGCACTCTCGACGCGCTCGGCGGCGTGCGGGTTCGGATGATCACCTCGCCCGGCGACGACACCGCAAAGCTGTTCGGCAAGCTCGATCAGTTTCAGCGCGCGCGCATCGCCGCGCTCGGCAAGCGCTACGTACTCGACCGGCCGGCTTATGCGCGGTTCTATCGCGAGGTGTTTTCGCGCGGACAGGCGATGCTGTCGGTGATGGAATCCGGCGATTCCGTCGTCGCGGTCGCCTACAGCCTGCTGCATCGGCAGAGCTGCACGACGGTGCGGCTCGCGAACGCCCGCGCAGAATGGAGCCGTGGATCGCCTGGCATTGTGCTCGCCAGCGAGATCATCCGTTGGCTGATCGACAACGGCATCGAGCAGTTCGATCTCGGCGCCGGAGGCTACGACTACAAGAAGCAGCTCGGCTGCGAGCCGCAGCCGCTGCTGGTGCTGGAGAAGGCGCTGACGCTGAAAGGCCGAATGGCGCTGTCGGCGTGGTCGACCTATACGGGCGGCCGCTCGCTGGTTCAGTCGCTGACGGCGAAGGCGTCGTAAACCAGCTTCTTGAACATCGGCACCACCCGGCCGCGTTCAGTCTCGGTCTGCTGCATCAGGATGTAGATCATGTCGAGCGACGGATCGACGCCGAAATAGGTGCCGCTGCCGCTGTCCCATTTCAATTCACCGATTGAGCCTGGCGCCGGCGGATTTGCCTCACCCGGCTCGACCCGCACGGCCAGACCGTAGCCGTACCCAAAGCCGTCGCCGGGAAAATAGAAGTAGTCGCGCTCGACGCCGGAGCCGGGACCGATCTGATCGGTGGTCATTATCTTGAATGCCGCAGGGCTCAGATAGCGGCGGCCGTCGAGTTCACCACCTTCCAGCAACATTTGGGCGAACCGCGCGTAGTCCGTGACGGTCGACAACAGTCCGCCGCCACCCGACTGCCATTCCGGATGCGCGCGGCGCTGCCGCTCGGCATCGGCCAGCACGGTATCGGTGGGAAACACCGCGGCCATCCGCTCCTGCTCCGCCTCGGTTCGCAGCACAAAGCTGGTGCTGGTCATGCCGAGCGGATTGAACAGCCGGTGCTTGAGGAAATCGTACAGCGGCTCGCCCGACACGATCTCAATGACACGGCCAAGCACGTCGGTCGAATGGCCGTAGCGCCACAGCGTGCCGGGCTGGCGCGCCAGCGGCAGCCGGGCCATCCGCTCCGCGAACTCAGCATTGTCGAATCGGCCAGCAAACAGGTTTGCCCGCTGATACGCCGCCATAATCAGTTCGCCGCCGATATATTCGTACGTCATTCCCGAGGTGTGGCGCAGCAGATCTTCGATCGTCACCGGCCGATCCGGATCGACCAGCTTCAGCACCGGTTTGCCGTCTTCGACAGTCTCGATCCCGACCTTCACGTGCGCGAACGACGGAATGTACTTCGCGAGCGGATCCTGCAATCCAAGTCGGTGCTCGTCGATCAGCATCATCGCCGCGACACTGGTGATCGGCTTGGTCATCGAATGCAGCGCAAAGATCGTATCCGGCGTCATCCGGTGACGCCGCGCGGCGGTACGCCAGCCGAAGCACTGCAGATACACCGGTTTGCCGTGCTGCTGGATCAGCACCACGGCACCCGGCAGCTTTCCGGACGAAACTTCATGATCGAAGAAGGCGCTGAGTCGCGCCAGCTTCTCAGGCTTGGGAGCCGCCGCGGCGCTACCGGGCGCGGCGGCGAGCCGCACCGTCCCAGCAGGCATGGTCAGCGCCGCGCCGATCGCTTGGAGAATCTGGCGGCGGCGGATCGAAACGAAGGAGCGCGGCATGGCGAGCATGTCCGTAGCGTCGAGACGCCAGCTTTAGCACGCGCACCGTTGCGGCTCGATGATACGAAAGAGTACGGATCAGATGCCGGAGGCGTACTCGATCCAGCCCTTGGCACGCAGCCGGCATGCCGGACATTCGCCGCAGCCATAGCCCCAATCGTGACGCGCCCCACGCTCGCCGAGATAGCAGGTGTGCGAGTCCTCGCGGATCAGATCGACCAACGCATCGCCGCCGAGCTCTTGCGCGAGCTGCCACGTGGCGGCCTTGTCGCGCCACATCAGCGGTGTGTGTAGCGTGATGTCGCGCGCCATGCCAAGCGACAGCGCCGTCTGCAACGCCTGGATGGTATCGTTGCGGCAGTCCGGATAGCCGGAGTAATCGGTCTCGCACATCCCGCCGACGATGTCGGTGATGCCGCGCCGATACGCCAGCGCTGCCGCGAAATTCAGGAAGATCAGATTGCGGCCGGGCACGAACGTGTTCGGCAGGCCATCGGCGCCCATCGCGATCGCGACGTCGCGGGTCAGCGCGGTGTCGGAGATTTGTGCCAGCGTCGGGATTGTCAGGGTGTGATTGTCGCCGAGCTTGGCGGCCCAGTCGTCGCTGATGGCGCGGAAACCGTCGAGCAGCCGCGCGCGGCACTCCAATTCGATCAGATGCCGCTGGCCGTAATCGAAGCCGATGGTCTCGACGCGGGCGAAGCGCGCCAGCGCCCAGGCCAAACAGGTCGCGGAGTCCTGCCCGCCGGAGAACAGCACCAGCGCGGTCTTGTCGGATGAATGGTCGGTCATGCGCATGGCTGTAGCACCGCGCGGCGGGCGCGCCAAATCCTGCGCTATTTTCGCTGGGATGGCGGCCCCGGTTGCGGCATAGGAGACGGGACTTCCTCCTGCCCCGGACCAGCGCCATGACCCCTTCCCGCGATATCGCCCGCCTGATCGAGATCATGGCTGCGCTCCGGACCCCGGTGACCGGTTGTCCCTGGGACCTCGAGCAGGATTTCGCGACGATCGCGCCCTACACCATCGAGGAAGCGTTCGAGGTCGCCGAAGCGATCGCCCGCCACGACCTCGACGACCTCCGCGAAGAACTGGGTGACCTACTGTTGCAGGTGGTGTTCCACGCACGGATCGCCGAAGAGCGCGGCGCCTTTGCGTTCGGCGACGTGGTCGAGGCCATCACCCGCAAGATGATCCGCCGCCATCCGCATGTGTTTGCCGATGCCGAGGGCAATCTGACGCCGTCGCATGTCGAGGGCGTCTGGGACCGGATCAAGGCGGAGGAAAAGGCCGAGCGCGCCGCCCGCCGTGGCCTCACCGAGCAGCCGTCCAGCTCGGTGCTGGCCGGCGTCAAATCCGGCCAGCCGGCACTGTCGCGGGCGATGGATCTGCAGCGCAAGGCCGCCAAGGTCGGGTTCGACTGGAACGATCCGCGCGCGGTGCTGGCGAAGATCCGCGAGGAGACCGATGAGATCGAGGCGGCGCTGGACCGCGGCGATCAGGCGCACATTACCGAAGAGACCGGCGATCTGTTGTTCGCGCTGGTCAACCTTGCCCGCCACGCCAATGCCGACCCGGAAATCGCGCTACGCGGCGCCAACGCCAAATTCGAGCGCCGCTTCGCCTATATCGAGCAGGCGCTGGCGGCACAGGGCCGCTCGCCCGACGACGCCACGCTCGCCGAGATGGACGCGCTGTGGAACGAGGCCAAGGCGACCGAAGCGACGAAATAACGCCTCCCGGTTCCGATTCCGGCCGCGGCTTCCTATCTATGCTTGCACGAAAACAATGCAGGGGGTCGCGCGAGCATCATGCTCTCGGTGGAATTGGCAATCGTTGTCGTCCTGATCGTCGTCAACGGTCTGCTGTCGATGTCCGAACTGGCGATCGTTTCCTCTCGCCCGGCGCGGCTCTCAATCCTGGCGCAGCGCGGCGTTCGCGGAGCCCGGCAGGCGCTCAAGCTGAGCGAAGATCCGGGCCGTTTTCTCTCGACCGTCCAGATCGGCATCACCTTGGTCGGCGTGGCGTCCGGCGCGTTCTCCGGCGCGACGCTGGGCCAGCGCCTGAGCGACTGGCTGGCAGCGACCGGCGTGCCGTTCGCCGATATCATCGGCGTCGGCCTGGTGGTGACGCTGATCACCTACGCGACGCTGATCGTCGGCGAGCTGGTGCCGAAGCAGCTTG
Source organism: Rhodopseudomonas sp. P1 (assembly GCF_039642825.1). Taxonomy (NCBI): domain Bacteria; kingdom Pseudomonadati; phylum Pseudomonadota; class Alphaproteobacteria; order Hyphomicrobiales; family Nitrobacteraceae; genus Rhodopseudomonas; species Rhodopseudomonas sp. P1. Next base: position 3,047,577 of record NZ_CP088006.1, read on the forward strand.
CGCTGCGCGACCCCGAAGCCGTTGCGGTGAAGGTCGCGCCGGCCATGGCGCTGCTCGCCAAGATTTCGCTGCCGGTGGTGGTGGTGCTCGACGTCTCCGGCAAGGCAATGCTGGCGCTGCTCGGCCAGAGCGGTGAGCCCGAGGACAAGATCTCCGAAGAGGAGATCCATAGCCTGGTGCTGGAGGCTGAGACCGCCGGCGTGCTCGAGCCGGGCGAGAGGCAGATGATCGCCGGCGTGATGCGGCTCGGCGACCGCCCGGTCGGCGCGGTGATGACGCCGCGGCCGGAGGTCGACATGATCGACGTGTCCGATCCACCGGAGCTCATCCGGGCTGCCTTCGTCGAGAGCCCGCATTCGCGGCTGCCCGCGACAGACGGAGATCGCGACGACCCGATCGGCATCATCCAGGCCAAGGACGTGCTGGAGATCTATCTGCGCGGCGACACGCCGGACTTCCGCGCGCTGGTCCGCGACGCACCGGTGATCCCCGCCTCGGCTGATGCCCGCGACGCCCTGCTGATGCTGCGCAACGCCTCGGTGCATATGGGGCTGGTGTACGACGAATTCGGCGGCTTCGAGGGCGTGGTCAGCACCGCGGATATCCTGGAATCGATCGTCGGCGCGTTCAGCTCCGAAGACGGTCCGCCGGAGCCGGCGGCAGTGCGCCGCGACGACGGCTCATATCTGATCGCCGGCTGGATGCCGGTCGACGAGTTCGGCGATCTGCTCGGCATTCTGGTGCCGACGCCGCGCGATTATCACACCGTCGCCGGCCTGGTGCTGGCCCACCTCGGCGCGCTGCCGGCCGTCGGCGACAAGTTCGACTTCCAAGGGTGGCGGTTCGAAATCCTCGACCTCGATCACCGCCGGATCGACAAGATCCTGGCGAGCCGCCTGCCTGACGACGAAGCCTCGCCATGACGCCACCAGCCGCACGTGGGCGAGGCGACGCGCGCGCCCTCACCGCCGTGCGACTGCTGCACACCGCGATCTGGGCGTTCTTTGCGTCCTCGATCCTGGCGATCCCGGTGACGGTCTGGCTCGGGCAGCTGGTGGCCGCGCTGTGGCTCAGCGTCTTCGTGTGGGGCGAAGTTTTGGTGCTGGTGTTGCCGCGCTGGCTCGCCCGCTATAACCAGCGGCTGTTCGGCACGCTGTTCGCCCTCAGCCAATTCCAGCTCGGCTGGGCGCTGCTGACAGGTTGAGCCTGTCTCTCTTCGGTCCACAAACGGCGACGGCCGCCGCGATCGGGGCGCGGCGGCCGTCGGCTCGTATCCCATCCCCGCCGGGCGCGGCCGGAACGGAATGACTGAGAACGGTGGGCTTAGAACGGAATGTCGTCGTCCATGTCGCTGCGGCCGCCGCCGCTGCTAACCGGCATCGGCCGGCGTCCGCCGCCGCCGCCCGACGGTCCGCTGGAGCCGAAATCGCCGCCGGAATTGTCGTCGCCATAGCCGCCACCACCTCCACCGCCGCCGCTGCGGCCGTCGAGCATGGTCAGGTTCGAGTTGAAGTTCTGCAGTACAACCTCGGTGCTGTAGCGCTCAGCGCCGCTCTGGTCGGTCCATTTGCGTGTCTGCAGCTGGCCTTCGATGTAAACCTTCGCGCCTTTTCTCAGGTACTGCTCGGCGACTTTGCACAACCCTTCGTTGAAAATCACGACGCGGTGCCACTCGGTCTTTTCCTTGCGCTCGCCGGTGGCGCGATCGCGCCAGGACTCGGAAGTGGCAATCCGCAGGTTGGCAATCGGACGCCCGTCCTGGGTCCGCTTGATCTCCGGATCGGCACCGAGATTCCCGACCAGGATCACCTTGTTCACGCTACCCGCCATCGACGTCTCCTCTTAAAACCATACTGACTGAGCGGCTCCGCAACCGGCCGGCGACCGCCCGCCGTCCTGCTCCGCCGCTGCGGTCGCGCCCAAGCTGGCGCGAGCCGTCCCAGCCTCAAGCGATTACGCTGTCGCCGCCGCTACGCCCATACGTCCACGAGCGAAAACGCCCGTCCGATGAGATTTATCCACCGGCGCGATCTCGGCCAGTCTGTTCTATTTTTGTTCCAAAGTGAAGTGCAAATTTCAATCGCGCTGGAGCGTCCGCATGTCACCCGGCCTGCCGTGGCTGTCGGGCGACCATAGCTCGCGGTGACCCGCAATTACGCGCACCTATCTTAGGCGACCTATCCATGGTTTTAGGAATCACACTTCACTCGCGGGTGTTGCATTTCAGCGACGGCGCGTTGCTCGCATAGCGTGTATGGTCGTCACGTGGAATTTCAGAGGGGCGCTCGCGCGTCTCGGTCCGCGACGGGGGACACACCGCGGACCGAGAGCCGGTGAAGCACAGACCAACCGGGGGGATTGCAATGAAGAAATTTCTATTGGGGACTGTCGTTTTAATTGCGCTGGGCGCTGCGCCGGCGATGGCTGCCGATCTCGCGGCTCGTCCGTACACCAAGGCACCGCCGATCATTGCGGCGGTTTACGACTGGTCGGGCATTTACGTCGGCGCCAACGGCGGCTGGGGCACCAGCCGCAATTGCTGGGATTATCTCGGCACCACCGCGACTCCGGCAGTGGCACTTGGCGAGGGTTGCCACGACGCCTCGGGCGGCACGGCCGGCGGCCAGGTCGGCTACAATTGGCAGATCAGCACCTGGGTGTTCGGCGTCGAAGCACAGGGCAACTGGGCCGACTTCAAGGGCTCCAACGTCAACCTGCTCGGGGGCGGTGCGAGCACCAATCAGACCAAGGTCGACGCGTTCGGCCTGTTCACCGCTCGCGTCGGCTACGCCTGGAGCAACGCTTTGCTCTACGTGAAGGGCGGTGCTGCGGTCACCAGCGACAAGTACACCCGGTTCATCACCGCGACCGGCGCTTTCAACGACGATGCCAGCGAGACCCGCTGGGGTGCGACCGTCGGCACCGGCCTCGAATACGGCTTCACCCCGAACTGGTCGTTCGCCGTCGAATACGACCACCTGTTCATGGGCGGCCGCGACCTCACCTTCTCGCCGGTCGCCGCCAACGTAACCAACGTCTCCCACATCAAGCAGGACGTCGACGTCGTCACCGCCCGCATCAACTATCGCTGGGGCGGCCCGATCGTGGCGCGCTACTGAGCTTCGCGGCGGCTGATTTCAATCGCGCTTGCGGAAGGCCGGCCTCGCGTCGGCCTTTTTGCGTTCGGACCGATACAGCAGCCCCACGTCGGCCGCGGCGGACCGCGGAGAAGCGATCGCCCCGGCTCGGCCTGAGCGGAACCAGCCGCCTCACCGTTATCGCCAACAATCCGGTTGATGGAGGCGCCCAGCCTCTGGCAATCGCGTCGCGTTCTTCCTATGTTCCAGGCTCAGCCCCAACCGGCGCCAGCCCCGGACGCTCCGGCGCGCGCCCCAACCGGCGCGTTGTCGCGCGTCTGGACACCCGCATGGACGAAGTGATCAAGGCCAAGCGTCAGACCCCCGCGGCCTCGAGCCGAACCGCCATCACCATTCGCGGCGCCCGCGAGCACAATCTCAAGAACGTCGACGTCACCATCCCGCGCGACAAGCTGGTGGTGTTCACCGGCCTGTCCGGCTCCGGCAAGTCGTCGCTGGCGTTCGACACCATCTATGCCGAGGGCCAGCGCCGCTACGTCGAGTCGCTTTCGGCCTATGCGCGGCAATTCCTTGAGATGATGCAGAAGCCGGACGTCGACCAGATCGACGGCCTGTCGCCGGCAATCTCGATCGAACAGAAGACCACCTCCAAGAACCCGCGCTCGACCGTCGGCACCGTCACCGAGATCTACGACTACATGCGTCTGCTCTGGGCGCGCGTCGGCGTGCCCTACTCGCCCGCGACCGGCCTGCCGATCGAAAGCCAGACGGTGTCGCAGATGGTCGACCGCGTGCTGGCGCTGCCGGAAGGCACCCGGCTGTATCTGCTGGCGCCGGTGGTCCGCGGCCGCAAGGGCGAGTACCGCAAGGAGCTGGCCGACTGGCTGAAAAAGGGCTTCCAGCGGGTCAAGATCGACGGCGCGTTTCACGAGCTCGCCGAGGCGCCGACGCTCGACAAGAAATTCCCGCACGACATTGACGTCGTGGTCGACCGCATCGTGGTCCGTCCCGACATCGGCCAGCGCCTCGCCGAGAGCTTTGAGACCGCGCTGAAGCTTGCCGAGGGGCTGGCGGTGATCGAGTTTGCGGACGCGCCCGCCGCCCCGCCGGCGGCTGAGCCCGGCCATGACGACGTCGAAGGCAAAAAGAAAAAGGCCGACAAGAAGGTCGCAAAGATCCACGACAAGAGCGGTGCCGAACGCATCCTGTTCTCGGAGAAGTTCGCCTGCCCGGTGTCCGGCTTCACCATTCCGGAGATCGAGCCCAGGCTATTCTCGTTCAACAACCCGTACGGCGCCTGCCCGGAATGCGGCGGCCTCGGCATCGAGCAGCACATCGACGCCGATCTCGTGGTGCCCGACAAGGAGCTCAGCTTGCGCAAGGGCGCGATCGCGCCCTGGGCGAAGTCGTCCTCGCCATACTACCTGCAGACGCTGACCGCGCTCGGCAAGCACTACAAGTTTACGCTCGACACCAAGTGGAAGGACCTGACCAAGAAGGTCCAGAACGTGCTGCTGCACGGCTCCGGCGACGACGAAATCAAATTCTCCTACGAAGACGGCGTCCGCTCCTACGACACCAAGAAACCATTCGAGGGCGTCGTCACCAATATCGAGCGCCGATTCCGCGAGACCGAGAGCGAGTGGGCGCGCGAGGAGCTCGGCAAGTACTTCTCCGACGTGCCGTGCGACGCCTGCCACGGCCATCGCCTCAAGCCCGAGGCGCTGTGCGTCAAGATCGGCGGCAAGCATATCGGCGAAGTCTCCGAGCTGTCGGTCAAGGCGGCCGGCGACTGGTTCGCCAAGGTGCCGGACGTGCTCAACAAGCAGCAGAGCGAGATCGCCGTCCGCATCCTCAAAGAGATCCGCGACCGCCTCAGCTTCCTGCTCGACGTCGGCCTCAATTATCTGACGCTGTCGCGCTCGTCCGGCACATTGAGCGGCGGCGAAAGCCAGCGCATCCGCCTCGCCTCGCAGATCGGCAGCGGCCTCACCGGCGTGCTCTACGTGCTCGACGAGCCGTCGATCGGCCTGCACCAGCGCGACAACGCCCGGCTGCTCGATACCCTCAAGCGGCTGCGCGATCTCGGCAACACCGTGATCGTCGTCGAGCACGACGAGGACGCCATCCGCCTCGCCGATTACGTGCTCGACATCGGCCCCGGCGCTGGCGTCCATGGCGGCCACATCGTCGCGCAGGGCACGCCCGCCGAGATCATGCGCAATCCGAAGTCGCTGACCGGCAAATATCTCACCGGCGAACTTGACGTGCCGGTGCCGGAGCGGCGGCCCCCGAACCATCGCCGCACCATCAAGCTGGTCAATGCTCGCGGCAACAATCTGAAGAACGTCACCGCCGAGATTCCGCTCGGCCTGTTCACCTGCGTCACCGGTGTCTCCGGCGGCGGCAAGTCGACGCTACTGATCGACACGCTGTATCGCGCGATCGCCCGCAAGCTGAACAACGCCTCCGAGCCGCCGGCCCCGCACGACCGCATCGAAGGCCTCGAGCACATCGACAAGATCATCGACATCGATCAGTCGCCGATCGGCCGCACCCCGCGCTCGAACCCCGCGACCTACACCGGCGCGTTCACGCCGATCCGCGAGTGGTTCGCCGGCCTGCCGGAATCCAAGGCGCGCGGCTACGAGCCCGGCCGGTTCTCGTTCAACGTCAAGGGCGGCCGCTGCGAGGCCTGCCAGGGCGACGGCGTCATCAAGATCGAGATGCACTTCCTGCCCGACGTCTACGTCACCTGCGACGTCTGCAAAGGCAAGCGCTACAACCGCGAGACGCTCGACGTACTGTTCAAAGGCAAGTCGATCGCCGACGTGCTCGACATGACGGTCGAGGAAGCCGCCGAGTTCTTCAAAGCGGTGCCGCGCGTCCGCGAAACCTTCAAGACGCTGCAGCGTGTCGGCCTCGACTACATCCATGTCGGCCAGCAGGCCACCACGCTGTCCGGCGGCGAAGCCCAGCGCGTCAAGCTCGCTAAGGAACTCAGCAAGCGCGCCACCGGCCGCACGCTTTACATCCTCGACGAGCCCACGACCGGGCTACATTTTCACGACGTCGCCAAGCTGCTCGAAGTGCTGCACGAGCTCGTCGCACAGGGCAACACCGTGGTGGTGATCGAGCACAATCTCGAAGTCATCAAGACCGCCGACTGGGTCATCGACCTCGGCCCCGAAGGCGGCGACGGCGGCGGCGAAATCGTCGCCTGGGGCCCGCCCGAAGATATCGTCAAGGCGCCGCGCAGCTACACGGGGAAGTTCCTGAAGCCGGTGCTGGAGAAGAAGCCGCCGGTGAAGGCGGCGCGGAAAAGGAAGGCGGACGAGGCGGCGGAGTAATTTGAAGAGGGTCTTATGGCCTGCAACGGATATCACCATTCATCAGATTGCAGATGTAATTTTAGAGGCGGACATCAGCGCTTCAACCCACCCGAGTGGCACGGATGGGTCCCAAGGACAGCGCGGAGAGCCTTAAAGGGACCGACTGCACGGTGCCCGGAATGCCGCGCACCAGTCTATTTTATTCGCGGGCGACATGGCGGCGGCGCATACTTCAACCAACTTGGCCCTCCTTGGCCTAAGCATGCATGCACTGACAACTCGAAGAAGTACTCGGTATATTCACGATCGGGCAGACCAAAGCTTCGCGTGAAGCCCGGGCGTTTCGAGACGGATCGATGGCTGCCGTTTATTGTCAGACACGTTGAGAAGCTTGGGGTTGGAACTGTCGTTCACGGCCATATTCTAGATATTCCCGTGGTAGAGCACCTTGGGACTTTGACCATCGATTGCGATCCAGACTCGTTTCGGCCTGTTTATTTCCGCACAGAAACGATCGATGCTGCTACCGCAGAGCTGAACTATTTTCCTGTCGGGCTGAATGAGCCAATTTCATGCGTTCTGCACAGAGACTGCGTGAATGGGTTCGATTTGATCCTCAAATGTAAGAACGCATCCACTACAAATGATGTCCAAGGCGACTAAAATGATAGTGGCAATCGTCCGCGCCATTCCTGCGGACTACAGGCGGCAGCCCGGGTGAGCCAAGCGACCGGTGGGCTTGAGCTGAGGCCGGACCCGAATTGCCTTAAGGCAATGACAGGATCGGTGGCCTAACCTAAGGAGGCTTTATGCAAAACACCTGGACGATCGTTGTCACTGCCGCAGTTAGCGTTGTCGCTACTCTTGGAACGACTTGGTTCGGCCACTGGCTCGGCTTGCTAAAGGACCGCACTCTCCGGGTCGAAGAATTGGAGCGCAATGCACGCTACATCGCCATTAGAGTCGTTTGCATTCTAGACCCATTCGTTAGCGGTTGCGTAGAGGTCGCTCACGATGAAGGGGTACCAAGTCCACCAGAGGGCGAGTTTGTGTCGAACACATCGCTTCCCAAGCTGATCCCGCCGGACGATGTCGACTGGCGCGCTGTCGATACGGAACTGATGTACCGGATATTGACGATGCCGAATGAAATTGTCGTAGCCAACCAAACTATCAGCTTCGTGGCGTCGGAGATCTCGAATCCACCAGATCATTCAGAATATTTCTGGGAGCGTTCTATCCAATACGCTCGGTTGGGCTTGGTAGCGCTGCAACTAGCGAATGATTTACGAACTCGGTACAGTATTCAAGGGCAAGACATCGGAAATCGGAAGCCGCGTGAAATATTAGAACAGCGATTATCGCATATCGAGAAGGTAAAGGCAGAATACGAGGCTCGCGAAGCGGAATGGACGGCGAAGATGTTTGAGGGTTGCAAGGTGCATCAGATGGCAGCAAGCGTAGCCCGGGTGAGCGAAGCGATACCCGGGACCTGAGCGCTCCCGCATATCGCTTCGCTCATGCGGGTTACAGGTCGCCCTCTCAGATTGTGGGAGCTCTTCACGAGGACCGTCGTGATGCCCCGGACACGGCTCGAATTCATCCATGAAGGCCGCTACGCAGCCGAAGTCACTGTCGCGCGCGGCGAGGAAGGCGCGTGGGCGCCCTACCTTTCGCCGGACGACGTACGTAGGCTTGAGGCGGTTCGATCGGCCCTGCGACGCGGCGACCTGGCCGAGGCGGCAAAGTACGGCCGCATTTTCGAACTGAAGCCGATCTCGACCTGATCAGCGACGAGCCGACACCTCGATCACCGCTTCTTGTCGTGTGATCGCGGCGAGGATCGCGGGCAGCGCACCGGTGACCAGTTCGATCAGGTCGCGATTGCTCGCATTCCCCGATCTGATCCAGACCACCGTAGGCCCACTGTCGGTAGCAGCACGTAGCATCAGAAAGTCCCGGTCTTTGGTCACCAGGGCCGCCGACTTAGCAATTGCCGCTCGCCAAATCTGATGATCGGTCCCGGAAAGTAAGCCGATATCTGCCACGTGAACGGCGTCGAAACCGGCACGCCTGAACGCCTCCGCCAACGCCGGCGGAAGTTGGGCATCGATTATGAAGCGCGGGCTCATTCCGCCGCGATGATGGGGTGATCCGCCTGCTTTGCTGCAAAGGCCAGCACCGCGTCGATATCCGCGTCTTCCAGATACGGATAGTCGTGCAGGACATCGTCGCGCGACGCTCCCGACGAGAGCTGCGCCAATACGTCGGAGACGCTGATCCGCATGCCGCGAATGCAGGGGCGGCCGTGGAGCACATTCGGATCAATCGTGATGCGTGCGAGCAGGTCTGACATCGGTGATCTCCTCGTAAATCCTAGCATTCACGGTGCCCATTGTCAGCCAGCGGAGCGCGGTTGCGCGAGGCGCAAGCCGGGGCGGGCGGATCATTCATAGAGCCCCGCATTCCGCTTCGCTTCATGCGGGCTACGGCGCATCGCTCCCCCTACCCGAATGTGTCTCGCCCTCCCGCCTCCTCCCGTCTACACTCCCCTCATGCTCCGCCTCACCTCCCTCACGCTCGCCGCCGCTCTCGCCCTGCTCCCCGCCGCCGCCTCGGCCGCTTCGCACAAGAAGCACGCCAAGCGGGCGCAGGGGTATGGCTTCCTGCCCGGCTATGTGCAGCCGCCGAACAATGCTGTGCCGCTGTACATGCAGAAGCTGTCGCCGGCGCAGCGCGCGCTGCTGCGGCCAAAGCGGCCATGGTACATCGACCCGACACCGGACTATTATCGCTGGAACGGCCCCTGGAGCGGCGAATGGCGCTATCTCGGCCGCGCCGGCTTCTATCGCGGCCGCTACAATGGCGGCAGCTTCGGGCCGTGCTGGACCCAGACGCCAATCGGGCCGGTCTGGAATTGCGGGAAGTAAAGCACTCCGTCGTCCTCATCCTGCACGCAGTGTAATTGGGCGTCGCCGATCCGTTGGCCACTCCGCCCCATTGCCTTCACCGCCCCTCCAAGGCCAATAATCGGCCATGACGCTGCACGATGTCCGACTCGCCGTTCGGCGGCTGTACGACGGCGCGACGCCGCGTGGGGTGGCGTTCCGCTACGGCCTGCTGGCGTTCGACGTCGTCACCATCCTGTTCATCGTCGGCACGTCGTTTCTGCCGCCCAACCCGATCGTCGAGGCGCTCGATACCGGGTTCGGCGTGCTGATCCTGGTCGACTTCCTGGCGCGACTCTATGCCAGCCGCAGGCCGATGCGGGAATTCGGCCGGCTCGCGACCTGGACCGACCTGGTGGCGATCGGCTCGTTCCTGGCGCCGCTGCCCGGCGAGGGCGCCGGCTTCCTGCGCATCCTGCGCACGCTGCGCGCGTTCCAGGACTATCAGATGCTGACCCGGCTGCGCAGCGACAGCGCCTTCTTCCGTCACCACGAGGAGGTGGTGATCGCGGTGGCGCGGCTGGCGGTGTTCATCTTCGTGATGACGGCGATCGTGTTCGAGACCCAGCGGTTCAGCAATCCGCAGATCGCCAACTACGCGGACGCGCTGTACTTCACCGTTACCGCGCTGACCACCACCGGGTTCGGCGACATCACCCTGCCCGGCACGTTGGGGCGAATGATCAGCGTCGTGATCATGATCTTCGGTGTCACGCTGTTCTTCAATCTGGCGCGGGCGCTGATCAGCCCGAACAAGGTGCGCTTCCCCTGCCCGGTGTGCGGGCTGCAGCGCCACGATGCCGACGCGGTGCATTGCAAGGCGTGCGGCACCGTGCTGAATATTCCGGATGAGGGCCGCGACTGAGCCGGTGCCGCGATCCTCGCTGCCGACAGGACCCGCCATGCTTACCCGCCGCTCCGCCTTCGCTTCACTCGCCTGCCTCGCCGCCACTATTGCCCTGCCCGCTGCCGCGCTTGCGCAGGCTCCGGCCCAGCCGGCCGTCGCGTCTGCCACCAAACCGGCCACGGCCGATCCCGCGGCCCTGCTGACGCGGCTCTATAAGGCGGCCGCCAAGGACAATGCCGGCGGCGCCTTCGTCAACAACGCCAAGGAGCGCGGCAAGTATCTGTCGAAGTCTCTGGCGGCGCTGTGGAACAAGGCCGAGGCCAAGGTGCCACAGGGCGAGATCGGGCCGATCGATTTCGATCCCGTGAGCAATTCGCAGGACCCGGACATCAAATCGTTCGTCATCAAGACCGAGAGCCAGGACGACGCGCGCGCGACGCTGGCGGTGGCGCTGATCGGCAGTCAGTCGCGCAAGGTCGCCGCCGACGGCGTGATCCGTTACGAGCTGGTGCGCGACGGCACGTCATGGCGGATCGACGACATCCGCGGCAGTGTCGACGGTCAGGCGTGGTCTTTGCGGCAGATGCTCGAGGCGTCGCTGAAGAACTAATCGAAGCTGCCGGCGTTGCAGCTCCGCGCCATCACGATCCTGGTGCGGTGACGCACGCACCTGAACGCCGTCGCCTCCGGGATTGTCCGGGTTGCGCGGCGCAGCGCGGTGTGGCCTTACCCTCCACACCAATCCATCGTGGCCTGCGTCGCAACGACGCCGCGCTTGCCACCTCGCCGTCCCCTTGATTTCAACGGGGCCGGCATCACCTTGACAGCCAACGGCACACGGCTCCTGCCGCGCGCCGGACATTGAACACGAGGAGACGCTATGAGCGGGACCACAGCCGCGGCCAACGTGCGCGACAACAAGGCGCTGAACCGCTTCGAACTCGACGCCCATGGCGAGGTTGCATTCGCGAATTATCGCCGCACCGGCGGCCGCGTCGTCATCACCCACACCGAGACCCCGCCGCCACTGCGCGGCCGCGGCATCGCCTCCAATCTGGTGCGCGGCGCGCTCGATCTGATCCGCGCCGAAGGCGCCAAGGTCAGCGCCGGCTGCGGCTTCGTCGCCGACTATCTCGACGCTCACCCGGAATACGCCGACCTCACGGCGTGAGGACTTGGCCGGACCGTTTGCTACGGTCCGGCGATTGCCCGCCGCCGCGCGCTGTGGCATCGGTTCCACCGCGCGCGGCCCGCCGGTCCAATCCTGTGATCTCCTGCGGCCGCGCTCCGCGCAGGAGCCGCCCATGACCGTGTCACCGCCGCCGGGCTTTCAACCGTTCGCCGTTCAGGATGGCTATATCGGCACCAACGGCCCGTATTACTGGCGGCAGAGCGGCGACAGCCAGCCGGAGTTCGGCTTCCTCAGCGACGATCGCCACGGCAATCCCAACGGCGTGCTGCACGGCGGCGCGCTGCTCGGCTTCCTCGATACCATTCTGGGATTCTCGGTGGTGCTGGCGGGCCAGCGGCGCTGCGCGACGGTGTCGCTCGACAGCCGCTTCATCGCCACCATCGAGCCGGGCGGATGGATCACCGGCCGCACCACCATGAAGAAGCTGTCGCGCAGCCTCGCCTTCATCGACGCCGAAGCACTCGCCGGTGACAAGCTGCTGGTGACCACAAGCGCTGTGTTTCGGATCTTCGAGTCATAACGCATCCGGCGCGGCCATGCCGTGCCGCGACCGAGCGGCACGGCTGACCAACCAAGATGGCGTGTGGGATCAGTGCTTGATCTCGGGCGGCAGCTTGCCGCCGTTGGCGACCAGCTTGCTCATCACCTGCTTGTGCAGCCAGATGTTCATCGACGCCGAGTCATTCATGTCGCCGCTATAGCCGAGCTCCTTGGCGAGCTCCTTGCGGGCCGACAGGCTGGAGTCGATATCGAGCGCCTTCATCAGATCGACGATCGAAGTCCGCCATTCCAGCTTCTCGCCTTTGGCTTTGACGGCCTTGTCGAGGATCGGCGCAACATCGACCGACGGTGCGGCCGTCGGCTGCGGTGCAGTCGGCGCCGGCGCGGTGCCTGCGCCAGCGGTCGTTGCCGGTGCCGGCGCTGGCGCGGCTGCGCCACCTGGCTCCGCAGCGGCACTATCGCCGAAAATCGCGCTCATGATCTTGCCGAAAATGCTCATGCTGTCTCACCCCTGTTGCGATGCCACGCACCGTCCGCATCAACAGCGCTGAGGCATCTGGGTTCCGCGCGCGGATCAGCCTGCGGCACATGCCAGCACGATGGAGCGCACGCGCAGCGATCCGTCGATTAGTTCGCATTGCAGCATCGACGCTCACCAAAGCTTGAGCAACGACCGGAGCTGAGCGGCGTTAGGATACCTTCACAGGTCGCGGCAAGCTCGGGTCACAGGACCAGTTCGTTCGTTGCTCTCGCGTCTGGCTCCTTCTGATCGTTCGTCTCCGCGCAAGAAGCGCCCGGCCCGCCGTTTTGGCGTAACGGCCGGTGATCACCACTGTCGAACATGGGAGGACGCTACGCATGGCTACGACCTATTCTTCTGCTCCGTCCGCCATCGCTGCGGACGAGGCCGCCCCCGCAGTCCACCGCATCGGCTTTGCCGATCTCGGCGCCGCGCTCCGGCAAGGCTGGGAGGACTTCAAGGCGGTGCCGAGCCACGCCGTGATGCTGGTGCTGATCTATCCGGTGCTGGGCCTGGTGCTGGCGCGGCTGGTGCAAGGCTACGCGGTGCTGCCGTTGCTGTTTCCGCTCGCTGCCGGCTTCGCGCTGCTTGGCCCGTTCGCCGCGCTCGGTCTGTATGAGCTGAGCCGGCGCCGCGAACTTGGCGAACCGGCCTTCGCATCGGATGCCTTGGCGGTGCTGCGGTCACCCTCGCTCGGCGCAATGCTCGGCTTCGGCGCGATCCTGCTGGCGCTGTTTCTGGTGTGGCTCGCGGCGGCGCAGGCGATCTACGTCGCGCTGTTCGGCTATGCGCCGGCGGCTGCGATCCCCGACTTCGCTCGGCGCGTGCTGACCACGCCGGAAGGCTGGAGCCTGATCCTGGTCGGCTGCGGCGTCGGATTCCTGTTTGCCCTGGCGGCGCTGTGCCTCAGCGTGGTGGCGTTCCCGATGATGCTGGACCGGCATGCCGGGATCGGCGACGCGATGGCCACCTCGCTCCGGGTGGTCGCGGTCAACCCGCTGCCGATCGCCGCCTGGGGCGTCATCGTCGCGCTGCTGCTGGTGGTGGGCTCGGTGCCGGCCTTCCTCGGGCTCGCGGTGGTGATCCCGCTGCTCGGCCATGCCACCTGGCATCTGTACCGCAAGGCGGTCGAGCCGAACCCCAATCCGCCTCGGTTGCCCCCGCCCAGCCCGCTCAAGCGGTCGGCCGCTGATTTCCCGGCCAACCTGCTGCAATGGAAGCGCAACGGGACCTGAGCCGACTCATCGGCAAGCTCCCCACCTCGGCCGCCGATCGTTCTCAGAGGTCGGCGGCCGTTTTGTGCATTGCGGCAGATCAAATCCCTTGATTCGCCATGAATACTCATTCACGACCTCCGTATTTATGCGTATAATGCATGGGACCGGACCAGATTGTCCGAAGGTCTTAACCCGGACGGCGGAGCTGACCGGCACTAGAATTCCGGTGAGATGGCCTCTCTGGCGGAAAGCGGAGCAAGATTGCGCTGAAATTGCACTATATTTCAGCTCGGAAGCCCCCGAGAGGCGAGATCAGCTGGTCCCCCGCTCCAAGCTGCGAGCAGATCTCGGAGGCCGAGCCGGCGCAGAAGGGTTAATCATTCCTTCCCGACGGTATGCATCCACGGATTAGCTGCGGTGCAGCATTTACGCTGCTGGATTCCCGACTCGTCGCCTATATTCCTCTCGACGCTTCGGTTCTTCCGAAGAACTGAATCGTGGACAAGGAGACCATCCCATGCTGCTTTCGCTCATCCGCGCGATCCGCGCGTTCCGGGACTACCAGCGCAACGTCGCTGAGCTGTCCCAGCTCAGCGATCGCGAACTGGCCGACATCGGACTTGACCGTTCGGACATCCCGCGCGTCGCTTCGGGTCACTACAACGGCTGACCCGACCGCCTGTTTCTGCCTTCTACGGCCAACGCCCGCCTCCTGGCGGGCGTTGTCGTTTGTGGAGAAGAGTCGAGCAGTTTCGCAGCGTCGCAAACGGGATTTGACCCACGACCGAAACAAGCTAGCTGTAGCCGATGACCAGCAGCATCCCCTCCGCCTCACCCGTCGTTCACGTCATCGGCGCCGGCCTCGCCGGCTCGGAAGCCGCTTGGCAAATCGCCCGCGCAGGGGTGCGTGTCGTGCTGCATGAGATGCGGCCGGTCCGTACCACTGAGGCCCACAAGACCGATGGCCTTGCCGAGCTGGTGTGCTCGAATTCGTTCCGCTCCGACGATGCCGCCAACAACGCGGTCGGGCTGCTGCATGCCGAGATGCGCAAGCTCGGCTCGTTGATCATGCAGGCGGCCGACGCCAACCAGGTGCCGGCTGGCGGCGCGCTGGCAGTCGACCGCGATGGCTTTTCGTCCGCGGTCACCAAGGCGCTGGCGGAGCATCCGCTGATCGAGATCTGCCGCGAAGAGATCGATGGCCTGCCGCCGGAGGAATGGGCCAGCGTTGTGGTCGCGACCGGCCCGCTGACGTCGGCGCCGCTAGCCGACGCGATCCGCGGCCTCACCGACGAGACTGCGCTGGCGTTCTTCGACGCGATCGCGCCGATCGTGCATCGCGACTCGATCGACATGTCGGTGGCGTGGTTTCAGTCGCGCTACGACAAGGTCGGCCCCGGGGGCACCGGCGCCGACTATCTGAATTGCCCGATGACCCGCGAGCAGTACGACGCCTTCGTCGACGCATTGATCGAGGGCGAGAAGGTCGACTTCAAGGACTGGGAAAAGGACACGCCGTATTTCGACGGCTGCCTGCCGATCGAAGTAATGGCCGAGCGCGGCCGCGAGACGCTGCGGCATGGCCCGATGAAGCCGGTCGGCCTGACCAACCCACACAACCCGACGGTCAAACCCTACGCCATCGTGCAGCTTCGGCAGGACAACAAGCTAGGCACGCTGTACAACATGGTCGGCTTCCAGACCAAGTTGAAGCACGGCGCGCAACTGCGTGTTTTCCGTACCATCCCGGGACTCGAAAATGCTGAGTTTGCAAGGCTTGGCGGCCTGCATCGCAACACGTTTCTGAACTCGCCGAAACTGCTCGACGAAAGCCTCCGGCTGCGCGCGGCGCCACGGCTGCGGTTCGCCGGTCAGATGACCGGATGCGAGGGCTACGTCGAATCCGCCAGCGTCGGGTTGTTCGCCGGCCTGGCCGCAGCGGCCGATGTGCTCGGAGCACCGCTGGCGCCGCCGCCGCCGACCACGGCGCTCGGCGCCCTGCTCGGCCACATCACCGGCGGCCACATCGAAACCATCGATGCCGGCCCGCGCTCGTTTCAGCCGATGAATATCAACTTCGGCCTGTTCCCGCCGCTCGCCAACCCGCCGACCAAGGGCCCGGACGGCAAGCGCCTGCGCGGTCCGGAGAAGTCGGTCGCCAAGAAGCAGGCCCTTAGCGCCCGCGCCCTCGCCGACATCGACAGCTGGATCGCCGCGCACCTGAAGCTGCCGAAGGCGGCGTGAGCGCGGGCGTTCGAAGCAATCGAAATCCCATCCTCGTCATTGCGAGCGAAGCGAAGCAATCCAGAGCTCCATGCACAGTGCTGGATTGCTTCGTCGCTTCGCTCCTCGCAATGACGCGGAGAGGTCCCGTTACATGCGAAGCGCTTTGCTCCGGCTCGCTCGCCACAGCGTCCATAACGTCGCCAGGCGCGAGCGCTCGAATGGCGTGAACGGATCGCGTTCTGGGGAGGCCAGCCGGTCGAGATCGCGGCGCGCCAGCGCCAGCGGCAGAAAGGCGGGGCGCACCGCCGCCGGCAGCTCGGTCAGCTCCTGCAGCGCCTGACCGAGCTGCTTGCGGGCTTCCGCGATGACGTCGGCCAGCGCGGCTTTCAGCGCCGGGCCCGATTGGCCGCCGAACACCTGCTCCAAGTCGCAGCCGTGCCGCTGCAGCACGTCGTTCGGCAGATAGAGTTGGCGACGGGCGGAATCATAAGGCAGCCGCGCCACGATGCGCGCGACTCCAACCACGACGCCGGCGTGCCGTGCAATGTGATCGATCGCTTCGGCATTCTGCCCGTTAGTCTGCCCAAGACCCCGCGCTCCGAGCGCAAGAAGCGCCCCGTCGGTCTCCGCCAGATGCGGCTCAAGCACGGTCCAGTCGGGCATCGGGTCGTTATAGAGGTCGAAGATGTGCGCCTCGATCAGCCGCGTCAGCGGTTCGATCGGCAGCCCGTGCTCGGCGATCGCCCGGGTCAGCTCGGCCGCGACCGGATTGCCTTCGGCGCCGCCATGTGCCGACCCGGCAAGCAGATCGGTCCACCATTGCAGCCGGAGCTCGCCGGGCAGCGGCTGGCTGACCTGACTGCGAACCCGCACGATCTCGGCGTTGAAGGCAGCGAGCGCCAGCAGCGAGCGGCGTTTCTCGGGTGGGACGAACAGCGTCGCCGCATAGCGGTCGAAGTCGGCCTCGCGCACCAAATTGGCGCAGAACGCAGCAGCGCCGTTGTCGGCCGTCTCGCTCATGGCACCGCGATCAGCGCAGCGGCGACCCGCCGCCGCTCGCCGATCATGATGTTGTAGGTGCGGATCGCCGGACCGGTCTGCATGGTGTCGAGCACGATGTTGACGCCGCGCAGCGCCTCGCGCAGCTGCCGCGGCGCGATCCACACATCGGCGCCGGTACCAACGATCAGCGTGTCGATCGCGTTGGCGTTGTCGAACACGCGCTGCAGACTGTAGCGGTCGATCTGCTCCGGCTTGGTCACGTCCCAGCCCCACACCGCATCGGGCAGGAACAGCAGCGAGCCCTGATGCGACATGTCGGCAAAGTAAAACCCGCCTTTGCCATAGGCATCGATCGCGGCCATGCGAGGAAAGTGCGGAAACTCGGAGCGCTGCGCCACGAGCTAGCGTCCGGCGTCGAGTGTTGGCGTCATGCGGCGGCACCCTACAGGTTTGCGCCGCTCGGCAGCGAGCGGCGACAGCGCGTCAATGCGGTGGCACGGCAACGGTTCAAACAAGCCGGCCGGGGCCGCCTCCTACCAGCAGCCCTGCCCGCCTGACTTACCGCTTCTTCGGCTTACCGGCCTTGGCCGGCTTGGCGGCCGGTGCGGTCGGCTCCGGATCGACGAACCGCGCCGGGACCTCTTCGGCCGCGGGCGGCGCGACCGGCTCGGGCTTCGCCGGCTTTTCAGCCGGCTCGTCGAGCCGATGGGTGCCGACGCCGAGATAGATCAGGATCGGTGCCGCGATGAAGATCGAGGTGTAGGTGCCGACCAGCACCACGCCGAACATCATCACCGCCGTGAACGAGTGGATCGCATGGCCGCCGAACAGCAGCAGCGCGAGCAGAGCCAGCGTCACGGTGACGTGGGTGATGATCGAGCGCGACAGCGTCGAGTTGATCGACTCGTTGAGCAGCTGCGGCATCGGCATCTTCTTGTAGCGCCGCAGCATCTCGCGGATACGGTCGTAGATCACGACGGTGTCGTTCAGCGAGTAGCCGAGAATCGTCAGCAGCGCCGCGATCGAGGTCAGGTCGAAGTCGACCTGACTGATCGACATGAAGCCGATCGTCAGCACGATATCGTGCACGTTGGCGATCATCGCGCCGAGCGCGAACTGCCATTCGAACCGGAACCAGAGATAGACCAGGATGCCCAGGATCGCGACCATCAGGCCAAGCATGCCGAACGCGAGCAGCTCGCTCGAGACGCGCGGGCCGACCACTTCGACGCGGCGATAGTCGACCGAGTCGCCGAGCGCGGCGCGCACCTTCTGCACCGCCGCCTGCTGCGCCTGGTCGCCGCCGGGCTGCTCGGCGATACGGATCAGCACTTCGGCCGGACCGCCGAACTGCTGCAGCTGCACATCGCCGAGGTTGAGCTTGCTCAGCGTGTCGCGCATGCCCGCGATATCGGCCGCACCGGAATGAGCGCGGACCTCGAGCAGCGTGCCGCCGCGGAAGTCGATGCCGAAATTCAGCCCGTGGGTGAAGAACAGCGTGATCGCGGCGATCGACAGCACCGCCGAGATCGGGAAGCTGATGCGGCGGAAACGGGTGAAGTCGAAGTGGGTATTGTCGGGAACGATGCGCAGCGACGGCAGCCAGCCGAAGATGCTGACGACCGTCAGCACCGCAATCAGAACGCCCAGCCCGACCAAAATCCAGTGTGTCACGTGTGGCTCTCTCGGATTCGATGCGTCAGATCGGCACGTGGTGCGGCCGCTTCCAGCGCACCCAGGTCGCGACGATCAGTCGGGTCAAAGTGAAGGCGGTGAACACCGTGGTGATGATGCCGATACCAAGCGTCACCGCGAAACCGCGCACCGGACCGGTGCCGATGTAGAACAGCACGGCGGCGGCGATGAAGGTGGTGATGTTGGAGTCCAGAATCGTCGCCAGCGCGCGTTTGAAGCCGGCGTCGATCGCCGAGATCGCGTTTCGGCCCGCGCGAATCTCCTCGCGGATGCGCTCGTAGATCAGCACGTTACTGTCGACCGCGATGCCGACCGTGAGCACGATGCCGGCGATGCCGGGCAGCGTCAGGGTGGCGTTGAGCAACGACAGAATGCCGAAGATCATCGCGACGTTGACCGCCACCGCGAGGTTGGCGAACACGCCGAACAGGCGGTAGGTCAGCAGCATGAACACGATGACGAGGATCGAGCCGACATAGGCGGCGCGTTCGCCCTTCTCGATCGAGTCCTGGCCAAGGCCCGGACCGACGGTGCGTTCTTCGATGATGGTCAGCGGCGCCGGCAGCGCGCCGGCGCGCAGCAGGATCGCGAGGTCGTTGGCGCCCTGCACCGTGAAGCTGCCGGAGATCTGACCTGAGCCGCCGGTGATCGGCTCGCGGATCACCGGAGCCGAAATCACCTCGTTGTCGAGCACGATGGCGAACGGCAGGCCGACGTTCTCGGTGGTGGCGCGGGCGAATTTGCGGGCGCCGTTGGTGTTGAAGCGGAACGAGACGATCGGCTCGCCGGTGCGCTGGTCAAAGCCGGGCTGCGCGTCAGTGAGATCGGCGCCCGACACCAGCACCTGCTTCTTGATCACGTACGGCTGCTTCGGCGACGACGCGCTCATCAGCAGTTCGGAATCCGGCGGGACGTTGCCGCCCATCGCCTGGTCGCCCGACACCGAGCTGTCGACCATACGGAAGTCGAGCTTGGCGGTCTTGCCGAGCAGTTCCTTCAGCCGGGTCGGATCCTGCAGACCGGGCACCTGCACCAGAATGCGGTCGGCGCCCTGACGCTGGATCAACGGCTCGACGGTACCGAGTTCGTTGACGCGACGTTCGACGATCTGAATCGACTGGTCGACCGACTGACGGACACGGTCGGCGATCGCGGCCTGCGGCACCGTCAGGCGGATCAATCCGCCGCCGGCGTCGGAGACTTCAAGGCTACGCTGGCCATTGGAGCCGAGCAGACCGCCGAGCGGCTGCGACAGCTCACGCAGCTTGGCGAGCGCGGCCGGAACATCCGTATCCTTGCTGATCCGGACCTCGACCGAGTCACCCTTGGTCGCAAGACCGGTATAGGCGATCCGGGCTTCGCGCAGCACCCGGCGGGCGTCGTCACGAACCGAATCGAGCTTGTCCTTCTTCACCGAATTGGCGTCGACCTCGAGCAGGATGTGCGAGCCACCCTGCAGGTCGAGGCCGAGCACCAGATGTCGCTGCGCCCATTTCGGCCAGCTCTTGACGGTGCTCTCGGGGAAGAAATTGGGAACGGCGCAAAGGCACACTGCCAGCGCCGTCAGTATGATCGCCAGCGCCTTCCACCGTGAGATATAAAGCATCGAGTTGTCCCGTCAGAAACCGAAAGAGGCGGCGCGTCGAAGCATCAGCTCGACGCAGTGTCGTCCTTCGCCGGCTCGGTCTTGTCGCCCTCGGTTTTGGCCGGAGCGTCCTTGTCCTTCTTGCCCTTGGCCTTGCCATTGGCTTCGGGAGCATCCTTGACCGGTTCGCCCTTGCTGCGGACGCCGGTGATCATCTGGCGCATCTGGCGCGCGCGAATCCCATCCGCGAGTTCGAACTCGACGGTATCATCGTCGATCACCTTGGTGACCTTGCCGACCAGACCACCCGAGGTGATGATGGTGTCGCCGCGGCGAATGTTCTTCACCATCTCGGCGTGCTCTTTGACCTTCTTCTGCTGCGGGCGCAGGATCAGGAAATACATGATGACAAAGATCAGCGCGAACGGCAGCAGCGACATGATCATGCTGTTGGCGTCGCCGCCGGCGGCAGCAGCCTGGGCGTAAGCGGGCGTAACGAACATTCGGATTCCCCGTGAAAGCAAGCGAGCCGGCCCGGCGCGGAAAGCGTCGGCCGGGGGGCGCAAATTCGCGCGGACTATAACCGCCGCGGTCCCAATTGCAACGCTGCCACCCGCCTCATAGCGCTCCCATTTCCGTGGGTTGCCGGGGGTGACATGGCCCGATATGGCTGCGGCATCAGGAAGTGCAAGCATGGCCAAAAAGACAAAATCCCGCCCCGCCAAAGCCGCCCCGAAGTCCGCCGCCCGCAAGCCCGCCCGTACAGCGGCGGCAAAGCGCCGCCCATCGGGGACATCCCCCGGCGCGCCCCTCGACGGCGCATTGCTGGAGCGCATCGCCACCGCCCTGGAGGGCATTTCCGCCCACCTGGCGGGCACTTCCGCCGCCCCGGCCGATGCCGCGTTGAATTCGGCCGATGCGTTCATCTGGCAGCCCGAGGGGCGTCTCGCACCGGTTCCCCGGGTCAGCCGGGTCGATCTGTCGCTGCTGCAGGGCGTCGACCGGATGCGCGACACGCTGATCGAAAATACCGAGCGGTTCGCGACCGGCCTGCCCGCCAACAACGCCCTGTTGTGGGGCGCGCGCGGGATGGGCAAATCGTCGCTGGTCAAAGCCGCTCACGCGCATGTCAACGCACGGCCCGACGTCGCCGGCCAGCTGAAGCTGATCGAGATTCACCGCGAGGACATCGAGAGCCTGCCGGCGCTGATGACGCTGCTCCGCGCCTCGGACTACCGCTTCATCGTGTTCTGCGACGACCTGTCGTTCGACGGCAACGACGCCTCCTACAAATCGCTCAAAGCGGTGCTCGAAGGCGGCATCGAGGGCCGGCCCGACAACGTGATTCTCTACGCGACCTCCAATCGACGGCATCTGCTGGCGCGCGAAATGGTCGAGAACGAGCGCTCGACTGCGATCAATCCCGGCGAGGCGGTCGAGGAGAAGGTGTCGCTGTCGGATCGGTTCGGGCTTTGGCTCGGGTTCCACAAGTGCAGCCAGGACGAATTTCTGGCGATGGTGCGTGGTTACTGTGCGCACTTCGGAATCACGATCGACGACGAGCAGCTCGAGCGCGAAGCATTGGAATGGTCGACCACTCGCGGCTCCCGCTCCGGCCGCGTCGCCTGGCAGTTCGTGCAGGATCTCGCCGGCCGTCTCAAGGTGCGGCTCGGAACCAAGTAACTGCTTTCACGAGTCCGGTTCGATCAACAGTCGAACCGGACTCGGAGCTTACCGAGTTCGCAAACCGAACATCTCGTCCCTAAACTGCAGTCTCGATTCGCGGACCCGCGCCGTCACGCTGACGGCCGTGTTGCCGCGTCGATCATGCGACCTTGGGGGCAAAGGCCGTGCGCACGTCCATCATCTGTGTTTCCGCCGTGCTCGCCGCATCCTGCGGCGCTGCGCAAGCTGCAGATCTGTCGCGGCCTCCGGCCGTCAAAGCCATTCCGGCCTGGAGCTGGACCGGCTTCTATCTCGGCGGCCATCTCGGCGCCGGGTTCGGCACCGCGAAAGTCGACAATCCGTTTGGGGCGTCGATCTACGGCGACACCGTGCGCGCACCCAAAGCTCTGGCCGGCCTGCAGGCCGGCTACAACTGGCAAGCTCCCGGCTCGCCCTGGGTGTTCGGTGTGGAAGCCGATGCCTCGGCGATCGACGCCGACGGCACCGACACCTGCCTTGCCTATTCCGGTCAGTTCGTCTCGGCGAACTGCCGCGTGCGCGAGCACATGCTCGGCACCCTCACCGGCCGGCTCGGCCACACTTTCGGTCCCGACGGGCGCTCGCTGATGTACGTCAAAGGCGGCGGCGCGGTTCTGGTCGGCAACTTCCGGATGACGACCAACGCCTCCGACTATCTCAATCAGCCGGCGGCGGAGCTCGACACCACGCGGTGGGGCTGGACCGTCGGCGCCGGGATCGAATACGCGCTGTCGTCGCGCTGGGCGGTACGCGCCGAATACGATTACGCCAATTTCGGTCACCGCGGACTCGACACGCCCGGCGGCGGCTTTCTGCAGACTCCGTTCGACCCGAACTCCCTGGTCAACACCGCCGGCGCGCCCACGCAGGTGCATCAGGACATGCACCTGATCAAGCTCGGGCTGAACTATTACTTCGGCCGTGGCGACGGAGGTTTCGATCAGACGCCGCTGCTGCCGGTGAAAGCGCCCGCGGCCGATCGCTGGTCGGCCTGGCAGTTCGAGGTCGGTGCGCGCTACTGGTACAGCCACGGCCGTTATCAGAACGATCTCACGCTGAGCACCAACAGCGCGCTCCAGGAGCATCTGGTGTCGCGCCTCACCTACGAGAGTGACGGTCATTCCGGCGAAGTGTTCTGGCGGATCGACGGTCCGCAAAAGCTGTTTCTGAAGGGATTTGCCGGCGGCGGCGGGTTGGTGGCCGGCAAGATGAACGACGAAGACTGGTTCCCCACCGATCAGCAAAACGCCACGGCGTATTCCAACACGGACCACAACAAGGTCACCGGCACGATCGGTTATGCGACGCTCGATGCCGGCATTGATCTGTTCAGCGACACGTTCGGCAAACTCGGCGTGTTCGCCGGCTACAATTTCTACCGCGACCGCAAGGACGCGTTCAATTGCCACCAGATCGCGCTTGCTGTTCCGACAGCCTTCTGCGGATCGTCGGATGGAATTTCGATCAGCCAGTACGAAGACTGGCACTCGCTGCGGATCGGCGCCAACGGCACTTTGGCTGTCGCACCGAACACCAAGCTGGTCGTCGACGCGGCGTACCTGCCCTACACACATATTTCAGCGCTCGACATCCATCACAACAGGACCGACGTCGCCGACAAGAATTCGCCGGCCTGGGGCACCGGCCGCGGTGTCCAGCTCGAAGCCATTCTGACGTACGACATCACCTCGAGGTTCAACGTCGGTGTCGGTGGCCGCTACTGGGCGATGTGGGCGACCGACGTCGACACCGCGGGCTTCGGCAGCCCGGTGCCGACCCAATTGCTCCCAATCCGCGTCGAGCGCTACGGCACCTTCGTGCAGGCGTCCTACAAGTTCGATCGCTGATTCCGGTCGGGTTGTCTGGCGATTCATCTACCACCTCGCCGGCGGCTCAGCCGCCGGATGGAGGCGAAACAGCCCCTCCGCTCTCATCGCGTACGGCGCCGGCTTGTCCAGCGGCGTGCCGTCGTGCAGTCCGGCGGAGAACACGAGGCAGCAGCATCGGAACGCGCTCGCGATACTGCTGGTAGGTTGCGCCAAATTCGGCGATCAGGTCGCGCTCTTCGAATTGCAGCGCGATCAGGATGTAGATCGTGATGACGACCGCGAACAGCAGATGACCCGCCGTCATCTCGGGCGCCGCCCAGAACACGATCAGGAAGCCGAGCATCAGCGGGTGCCGCACCATCCTGTATAGCAAGGGCGTCCGGAACGTTGGGCGCAAAGGCTCGGTGCCGCGCAGCGCTGAGAAGCTCTGGCGAAGCCCGAACAGATCGAGGTGATCGATCATGTGGGTCGACGCCAAGACCAGCACCCAGCCCAGCCAATACAGCACGACCAGCAACCAAGTGGCGATGCCGCTGGTGCTCCAGACCACGACCGGAATCGGCCGCCACTGCCAGAACAGCAACAGAAGCAGCAGGCTTGTCAGCAGCACGTAGGTGCTGCGCTGGCACGGCGCGGGCAGATGCCTCGCCCACCACTGTTTGAAGCGCTGGCGCGCCATGATGCTGTGCTGGATCGCGAAGAGACCGATCAGTTGCAGATTGATGAGGACGGCTTGGCCCGGACTGGACGCGCCGCCGACGTCGATGGATTTCGACACCAGCGTGTTGCCGAAAAAGCCGGGCGCGTAGATCATCGAGACGAGGAACACGGCATAGCTCAACAGACCGTAGGTCGGGATCAGGAGGCGTTTGATCATGAGTGCCTTTCCGATTGGGACGCCGCCGGCGGCGGCAGGCGATGCGGTCACGACCGCCATTCGACGGCGATCAGCCACGATTGCTACCGCCGCACCGTCCCCTGCCCGTCCCCTCGGCGCGTGCCGGGTCGCACTGAGGCAGCTGTCGTGACCGGATTTCGGCTCCAAACCTTCGGGTTTCCGGAGATCCGCAGCTTCGACGGTTCCGTCAGGCTCAATCTGCGCAAGGGGCTGGCGCTGCTGGTGCATCTCGCAGAAGCGCGCGCAGTTGTGTCCCGCGACGTCGTCGCCACCCTGCTGTGGCCGGACAGCGCCATCGACGTTGCCCGCGCGCGGCTGCGACGTTTGCTGCACCGCATCGAGCAAGCGCTCGGCCAGCCGGTGTTCGAGACCGACCGCACCAGCCTGCGTTGGTCGCCCTCGGTCGAACTCAGCGTCGACACGCAGCTCTTTGAAGCCGCCTGTGAGCGCGGGGATTTCGCGCAAGCCTGCGGCTATTATCACGGTGATTTTCTCGCCGGCTTCGCATTGCCGGATTGCGCCGAGTTCGAAGAGTGGGCGTTTTTCCGCCGCGAGGCGCTGCGCGGACGCTACCTGCACGCATTGGAGCGCTTGGTCCAGGACAACACCGCCGCCGGCGATCACGCAGCAGCCGCAATTCGCGCGACGCGTCTGGTCGAATTAGATCCGCTCAGCGAGATCTACGGCCGCCATCTGATCCGCAGTCTGCTGCTGGCAGGCGACCGTCGGGCGGCGGAACGCCATCACGCCGCGTTGACCCGGCGGCTGCGCGATGAACTCGGGGTGACGCCCGAGACCGAAACCGAGGAGTTGATGCATGAGGCGGCGACGCCTGCCGCTCCCACTGTCCCGGCGACGCGCTATGCCGAGGGCGACAGCATCCACTTGGCGTACCAGACCTTCGGCAGCGGCGAGCTCGACATCCTGGTGATGCCGGGGTTCGTCTCGCATGTTGAACGGGTTTGGGAGCATCCGTCGTGCCGGGCGTTTCTCGTTTCGATGATGGCGCTCGGCCGGCTGATTATCTTTGACCGCCGCGGCGTCGGGCTGTCCGACCGGGTCGGCTCGGCGCCGAATGTCGATGTCACCGCCGAGGATATCGGCACCGTGCTGCGGGCCGCAGGGGCGCACCGCGTCGTGCTGTTTGGTGCATCCGAATGCGGGCCGGCCTGCATTAAATTCGCGGTCGATCATCCCCGCCTCGTCGCCGGCCTGATCCTGTTCGGCTCGCTTGCCAAAGGTTGCCGCGCCCCGAACTACCCGTATGCCTTGACGGTCGAGCAGTATGAGGTTTGGCGCCGGCAGCTGATCGGCGCATGGGGTAGCGCAGCCGGCATCGAGACGTTCGGCCCAAGCCTCGCGAACGATGCCAAATCCAAAGCGTGGTGGGCCGGGCTGCTCCGCGCGGCTTCCAGTCCCGGCGGCATCTGGGCCGTGCTGGCAGCTTTACGTGACGCCGATGTCCTCGAGCTGCTGCCCCAACTCACTGTGCCGACCTTGGTGCTACACCGCCGCGGCGACCGTGCCGTCCGGATCGCGGCGGGACGCGACATGGCCGCTCGGATCGCCGGCGCCGAATTTGTGGAGCTCGACGGCGACGACCACTGGTTCTTCGCGGGGGACCAACGTCCGGTGCTCGACGCCATCAGGCCGTTTGTCAGCGGCCTCGTTCGCCGCGCGAATCCGAAGCGGACCAGGCCTCGTCCTTAAAGATTGTTAGTTCGACTTCACGGATCGCGGCATGGCAAACAAAAATGCCCGGCCATTCGGGCCGGGCATTTTGTCTTCCCCAGTATCGCTCAACCGCGTTGCTCAGGCGCCGTTGAGGAACTTAAGCGGGTCGACCGGGGTCGATCCCTTCCGAATTTCGAAGTGCAGCTGTGGTGAGGACACCTCGCCGCTCTGGCCAGACTTGGCGATCACCTGACCGCGCTTAATGGTCTCGCCGCGCTTCACCATCAGTTCGCTGGCGTGGGCGTAGGCCGAGACGTAGCCGTTGGAATGACGGATCAGCACCAGATTGCCGTAGCCCTTCAGCTCGCTGCCGGCATAGGCGACGACGCCATCTTCGGCGGCCTTCACCGGCGTGCCTTCCGGCACCGACAGGTTGATGCCGTCGTTGGACTTGCCGTTGGTCTTGGCGCCGTAGGCTGCGATCACCCGGCCGCGGGCCGGCCAGCGGAAGCTCGGCAGCGCGCCGGTCGCTTCGGCCGCCTTCACCGGCGCAGCTTCGGCAGGGGCAGCGGCTTCAGGCGTTTCGGTCGGCGCGACCATCCGGGCCTTCTGCGGCGGCTCGGCCGGCGCCGTCGGAGCGACGTTTGCCATCCGCACAGGCGCTGCCGCCATCGGCGCGGCGGCTGGCGCCTGGATCGGGGGCTGTGCCGGCGCGAGACCAGCGACCTGGGCGCTCGGCACGTTGATCTTCATGCCCGGCTTCAGCTTGGTCGTGGTGGTGAGGTTGTTGTAACGCGCCAGCTCGCCGAGCGAGATGTTGTTGCGGCGCGCGATATTCATCAGCGTGTCGCCATTGTTGACGTAGTGCACCCGGGCCGGAGCTGGCGCAGCGGTCGCGACCGGACGCGGAGCCGGCGGAGCAGCCACCGGCGCGGCGATCGGAGCCGCGACCTGGGCGGTCGCCGTGGTGCGGCTCGGGATCACCAGCTGCTGACCCGGCTGCAGCCGGCGCGGCCCCTTGTAGCCGTTGGCGCGCAGGATCTCGGCGGTCGAGACGTTGTAGCGCTGCGCCAGGATTTCCAGCGTATCGCTGGTGCCGACGATGATCGTGGTGCCGGGCGCATGCACCGGCGCGGCGGCGGGAGCAGCGGCAGGCATCGGCCGGGCTGCAGCAACCGAGCGCGGCGCCTGCACGGTCCCGGTCTGATCGAGCGGCGCACGCGCCGGCGGTTCGTAGGATGCCACACCGCGACCGCCGCCGGAGAAGCCCCCGCCCCCGTTCGCCACCGGATAGGACGACGGCGCCGTGATCGGCGGCAGCGCCTGCGACTGGTATTGCGGCTGGGACTGGTACTGGGGCCGCGCGTACTGCGGCAGTTCCTGGCGGTGTTGTGGAGGCGCCACCGATCCGGTGGTCTCAACCGGCCCGAACGGGGCCTGTTGAAAGCGTGTCTGCATGTCGGCGCTGCACGCACTGAAACCGACAGACATCAACGCCAGCACCGCCATCTGCGGGGCGCGGCGCGAGCAAAGCAACGCGGCAACGCGGGACATGGTTACTCACTCATACGCAATACGATTGGTAAATTGAGTAAACACCGCGCCAGTAAACAACCGTTTAACCTTGCGAGGAAACCGCTTGTTGACGCTGAGAAATCGAAAAATCCAGCGCGCTCAGAGTTCGCGTGCGGTGCCGCGGAGCGCGGGTACGAAACGGACTTCGCCCAGCACCTTGTGCTCATCGCCGGTCGGCGTGCGGCGCACACGCAGCAGCTTCTGGCGACCGTTGGGTGGTCCGACTGGCGCGATCAGAACACCGCCGGGATCGAGTCGCTCGAGCAGCCGCTCGGGCAGCTCGGGGACCGCAGCGGTCACCAGGATTCGGTCGAAGGTGCCGGCGGTCTCTGGCAGATCGAATCCGTCCCCGAACACCACCTCGACATTGCGGCAACCGATTTCGGCGAGTCGTTTGCGGGCGCGGTCGGCGAGCGTTTTGAAGCGCTCGAAGCTGAGCACGTCCGCCGCGAGCCGCGACAGCACCGCGGCGTGGTAGCCGGAGCCGGTGCCGATCTCGAGCACGCGGTCGCGCGGCCGCAGCTCGAGCTGCTCGGTCATGAAGGCGACCACGAACGGCTGGCTGATGGTTTGGCCGCAGGCGATCGGCAGCGCGGTGTCGCGCCAGGCGCCGTCGCGATAATTGGGGTCGACGAACTGGTCGCGCGGCACCGCCTCCATCGTCCGCAGCACCGCCTGATCGCTGATGCCGCGCCGCCGCAGGCTGAGCTGGAACATCATCTTTTCGGGCGGCGGCGCCGCGGGGCTCGGCATTTCGGGTCTCGCGATCGGTCGTGCGCCTCGCCGGTCGGGTTCCAGTTGGCGCGATTCTCAGCAGAGTGTTGGCGTGCGGAACGAAACCTTGCAAGTGCGGAGCGTCACGCACGCGCGCGTCAAGCTTGCAATTGCCAGCGCATCGCTTATTTGCGACGGTGTTCGTTGAAAGCGCCGAAGCTATCGACCGGCGTGCGACAGCACTTTCTCGAGGACATCACCCGATGACGACACCGAGTCCGACCGGCGGCTCCGTTTTCCTGGTCGAGGACGAAGCGATGATCCGCATGATGGTCGTCGACATGCTGGAGGAGCTAGGGTTCTCGGTGGCCGCGGAGACCGGCGAAATCAACGAGGCGCTGCAGCTCGCCGAAGCCACCGAATTCGACATCGCGATCCTCGACGTCAACGTCAACGGCAAGGTGATCTCGCCGGTCGCCGATCTGCTGAAGGCGCGGAACCGCCCCTTCATCTTCGCCACCGGCTACGGGACCCAGGGCGTGCCGGAAGATTATCGCGACCGCCCGGCGCTGCAGAAGCCGTTCCAGATCGAATCGCTGAAGCAGGCACTCGACGCAACACTGCGCGGCGCGGCGTAGCTGCTGCGTCACTCCGTGCGATCATCCCCGCGTTTGCCCGTGCGAAGACGCAGCGCGTCCGTCACGAAGGCATCCTTCGCGGCTCTGTAGCGGTCCATCGGTTGCCCATCATGCGCCCGCTTAAGCTCATTGTAGCGTTCTACCAGAGCCGGATAGGCGCGTAGCGCGTCGGCGAAGCGGTGAAAAACGTCGAACTCTCCGCCCTTGACGGTGAGCTGGATGCCGAGATGGGGCGTGCAGGCGTCGTCTTCGAAGGCGGCGAATTCGTTGGTCCGCACCGAGCCTGAATTGCGCGCGTACCGGGCGGCGAACGCGGCCTCCGTGACCTGGAAGTCTTCGCGCTCCACCCGGACCACGATGTCGAGGTCGCCCTTGGTGAGACACCCCGGAACTGACGTCGCACCAATGTGCAGGAGCTCACAGGTCTTGGGCAGAACGGCGACGAGCTGCTGCTTAACTGCAGCAAACAGACGCTCGACGGCATCGCGGGCGTGGTCATGATCCGCGGCAATGTGGAACCGATCAGGATTGGGCATTTGCATTGACCGCAGGGTAGAAAAAAGCGCTTCGCGCCATGCCCACATGTCCACGCATCCGACCGTCGCTACGCAACGGCGGCCGTGTGCGGCCACGCTTCATCCTCGCCGCTTCGCCTTGCTACCGTCTCAGCGCTGCGACGTCGAACGCCGCACGCCCATTGACCTCGGGCGCCCGATTGATGGGTTGCGCTACGCTCAACCCATCCGGCGCGCGCGATCTCAGGCCAGCGTTTTGGTCAGCGCTGCCGAGAATGTTTCGTCGGTACGATCGAGCTTGAGCGGCGTCACCGAGACGAAGTTGGCGGCGAGCGCGGCCAGATCGGTGCCTTCGGCCGGCATGTCTTCGACTTTGATCCGCTCAAAGCCGATCCAGTAATACGGATTGCCGCGGCCGTCGTGACGCTCGTCGATCCGCAGGAAGCCGGGATTGCGCTTGCCCTGCCGCGTCACCACCACGCCCTTGACCTGGTCCGGCGTACAGGCCGGGAAGTTGATGTTGACCACGGTGTTCTTTGGCACGCCCGCGGCCATCACCTTGCGGATGATGTCGGGCGCATGAGTTCGCGCGGTCTCCCACAGCGGCGCGTTGCGGGTCTCGATGGTGAATTCCTGCGACAGCGCGAACGACGGTAGGCCCAAAATGGTGCCTTCCAGCGCGCCGGCGATGGTGCCGGAATAGACCACGTCCTCGGCGACGTTACGGCCGCGGTTGACGCCCGACAGCACCAGATCCGGCGCCTTGTCCTTGAGGATGAAGCGCGAGCCCATGATCACGCAGTCGGTCGGCGTGCCGCGCACCGCGAAGTGCCGCGGGCCGACTTCGCGCAGCCGCAAAGGATCGTTGAGCGACAGCGAATGCGACACCCCGGACTGGTCGAGCTCGGGCGCCACCACCCAGACGTCGTCGGAGATCGCACGGGCGATCTGTTCGACCGTCTTCAGGCCGGGCGCATGAATGCCGTCGTCGTTGGTGCACAGAATCCGCATGTCGCAGGGCCGCCTCTCTGAAGGTCTTTCTTGGGCCGTCGTCATATCCGGCCCAGCCGCGAGAGGCAAATTCGGCCCAAGCCGGCCGGAATCGTGCGGCGCCCCCAGGGGCAATTGGGCCTAGGGGGCGCCCGAACGTCACCAGCGCGCGGTGACGCTGCCGAGCACGGTGCGGCCTTGCGTGAAGGTGCAATTGCCGCCGTTGCAGATGCCGACACGCTGATCGCCAAGATTGCGCGCGTTGACGGCGAACCGCATGCCGCGGAAATCGTAATGCACGCCGGCATCGAACGCGGTGATTGCCGGATTGCGCACGGTATTGATGGAATCCGCCCAGGTTTGGTCTGTCCAGCGCACACCGGCGCCCAGACCGAAGCCGGCGAGCGCGCCGGTCTGCCACGTATAATCCATGAACAGCGCCGCCTGCTGGGTCGGCACACCGATCGGGACCTTGCCGAGATCGACGTCATTGCTGCGCGTCACCTCGGCGCTGGTGTAGCTATAGGACGCGATGCCCTTCAAGCCATCGGCGAGCGACAGCACCGCCTCCAGCTCCGCGCCGCGCGACCGGACCTGCCCGGTCTGCACCGAATACATCGCGCCGAACACCGGATCGACCGTCAGCACATTGTCCTTGGTCAGGTTGAACCAAGTCGCTGTGAAGTAGCTGTTCCAGCCGCGCGGCTGATACTTGATGCCGGCCTCGATCGACTCGCCGGTGGTCGGCGCGAACGGCGATGCCCCCCGCCCCGGCGCTGTGGTGCCGGCCTGCGGCAGGAACGACGTCGCGTAGTTGACGTAAGGCGCGACGCCGCTGTCGAACAGATACAGCAGCCCGGCGCGCCCGGTGAAGCGGTCAGGTGTGCTGGAGGTCGTCGTCCCCGACAGTTCGTTGTACTGCGACAGCTCGGAGAAATCCTGCCGGCCTCCGACCGTCAGCCGCCAACCGCCGAGCGCGAGCTGATCCTGCACATAGAGGCCGAGCTGTCCGAGCGTCTGCCGGTTGGCGGCGAGCAGCGAAAGCTCGGAGGTCGGAAACGCGACGCCGATCACCGGATTGGTCAAATCGAGCGGCGGCGCGAACCCGACGGAGTAGCCGAACTTCGTTCCCTGCCTAAAGTAATCGATGCCGGCCAGCACGGTGTGCCGGATCGGCCCGGTCACCAGCTTGGCCTCGATTTGGCTGTCGATGGCGAAGGTGTTCAGCGTTTCCTTGAAGTTGGACGCATAGCGGTTGAGCGTGCGTCCATCGTCCGACAGGCCGAGCCCGTCGATCATGTCGCCGTCGAGCCGCGCATGGCCGATGCGCACGTTCTGCCGGAACGTCAGCGCCGGATTGAAGCGATGCTCCAGCCGGTAGCCGATCGACGCCTGCGATATCTTCAGCACGTCGAACGCGGGATCGCCGAGCCGGACACTGGTAGCAAGCCCGGTGACCGGGTTCTGCATGTAGTACGGCCACATCGAGGCCTTGCTACGCGTGTACTCGGACAGGATGGTCAGTGTCGTATCCTCGCCCAGCTTCGCGGTAACGCTCGGCGCGAGGTAGACGCGGTCGTCCCAGGTGCCGGGAATCTGCGTGCCGCTGTCGCGCACCAGACCGGTGAAGCGATACAACAGATCCTCGTGGCCGGGCACCGGTCCGCTGAAATCGAACCGGCCCTGGTAGCGGTTGAAATTACCGACGTCGAAGCCGGCTTCGTTGAGGCGATACGGCAGCGGCATCTTGCTGACGTAGTTCACCAGCCCGCCCGCGTCGTTGGCGCCGTACAGCACCGAGGACGGCCCGCGCAACACCTCGATGCGTTCGGCGCCGTAGGGCTCGTTGCGGAAATAGACGTACAGACCGTTCCCCTGGCGCAGACCGTCGCGATAATTGCCGTACTGCGTGCTCGAGAAGCCGCGGATCATGAACTGATCGTAGCGGGCGTCGTAACCGAACGGCTGCGTGTGCACGCCCGCCGTATAGGCGAGCGCCTCGCCGACCGTGCGGGCGCCGGTGTCGCGGATCTGATCCTGGGTCACGACCGAGACCGACTGCGAGCTTTCGATCAGCGGCGTATTGGTCTTGGTGCCGGTGGCGCTGCCGGACGCGACGAAGCCATTGACCGGTCCGGTCGCGCTCGACAGCGTCGTGGCGGAGGCTGGCACGATCGCGACCGGAGGCTGAGCAGGCGTCACGCGTTGCGTGGTGCGGCGCTGCTGCGTGGCGGTCGAACGGCGATCAGCGCGTACGGTTCGCGCCTGCGCCGGCTTCGGCGCTTCGACCGTCACCGACGGCAGGCTCGTCTGAGCATGTCCCTCTCGGCTCAAGCAGCCATCGATGATCAACAAACTACAGCTCGCGAGCGCAACCTTTCGCGATATTTCCCAACCCGGCATTCCAAGTCCCCAGCTGTAACAACTGGAAACGGCTTATGGGGGGCGAGGCGCTCTGGAACAATTTGAATGGGTCCAAACAGGACAGCGACGTCAGCACGCATTACTTGGAAAATCCGCGATAATTGGCCATAGCAGGCGCGTAGACGCTTGGTGCCGCGCACTGTTCGAACTATTCTAATTATTTCCGAATGCGGCGTGTTGCCGAACGGTTCGGAAAGTAGCGCACGACACGCTTTGCAATCAGTTTTAGAGGCAGAGGCCGAGCATCCGCACTGTGCAATCCCGTGCGGCGGAAGGTTTCGGCAGCTGCTTGCTCCAAGTGGCCGGCGGCTCGGCCGCGGCCTTGGAGTTGGCGGTCGATTTCGCCGGTTGCTTGCCCGAGGATTTGGCCGGCGGCTTGGCCTTCGGCTTCGGTTTCTCGTCGCCGCCGGCGATCACCATCGCCCAATAGGTCCGTCCGCTTGCGCTCGACCGGACGCTGGCAACGCCGACTTTGGAGGCGCCTTTCAGCAGCAAATTGGCGCGATGGCCGGGCGAGTTGATCCACTGCTTCAGCGTGTTCGGAAAGTCCGGATAGCCGTAGGCGATGTTCTCGGCAGCGCGCGACACCTTGGCCGGCGCCACGCGCGAGGTGAACGAGCCCCCGGCCTCGTGGCTAAGGACGTCCTTCGACGCCATCGCGACCGCCTGCCGCTGCGCAATCGCATTCAGCGTCGCGTCCATCACCACCTTGCCCTCGCCGTTCTTGGCGCGGAAGTCGGAAATCATCTCGGCGGGGCCGGCGGCGAAGGCGGGCAGCACAGAAACTGAAACGAAGAAGGTCACCGCAAGTATCAACGTCATTGCGAGCGCAGCGAAGCAATCCAGCGCCCGGTGCACGGAGTTGGATTGCTTCGCCGATCCTTTCGTCGGGCGGCGCTTTGCGCCGCCCCGGTGGCTCGCAATGACGGAGAGAGTCATCAGCCTTACGCCTTCGCGATCACCTTCAGCCCGCCCATGTAAGGCTGCAGCACGTCGGGAACGGCGATCGAGCCGTCTTCCTGCTGATAGTTTTCGATCACCGCGATCAGCGCACGGCCAACGGCGGTGCCCGAGCCGTTCAGCGTGTGGACGAAACGCGGCTTGCCGTCCGGGCCGCGCGAGCGTGCATCCATGCGGCGGGCCTGGAAGTCGCCGCAAACCGAGCACGAGGAGATTTCGCGGTACGCGCCGCCTTCGCCCTGTCCCGGCATCCAGACTTCGATGTCGTAGGTCTTCTGCGAGGCAAAGCCCATGTCGCCGGTGCACAGCGTCATCACGCGATAATGCAACCCGAGCCGCCGCAGCACTTCCTCGGCGCAGGACAGCATCCGCTCGTGCTCGTCCTTCGACTGCTCCGGCGTGGTGATCGACACCAACTCGACCTTGGTGAACTGATGCTGCCGGATCATGCCGCGGGTATCTCGGCCCGCCGCGCCCGCCTCGGCGCGGAAGCACGGCGTCAGCGCGGTGAGCCGCATCGGCAGCTCTTTCTCGTCGAGGATGGACTCGCGCACCAGATTCGTCAGCGACACTTCGGCGGTGGGGATCAGCCAGTAGCCCTCGCCGCCGCTGCCGATTGCGCCGGCGGCAAACTGATCCTCGCGAAATTTCGGCAACTGCGCGGTACCGAACATCGCGTCGTCTTTGACCAGCAACGGCGGATTGACCTCGGTGTAGCCATGGTCACCGGTGTGAACGTCGAGGAAGAACTGGCCAATCGCGCGTTCGAGTCGCGCAAGTCCCTTCTTCAGCACGGTGAAGCGCGCACCCGAGAGCTTGGCCGCGGCTTCGAAGTCCATCATGCCGAGCGCTTCGCCGAGGTCGTAATGCGGCTTCGGCGTGAACGTGTAGCTCGGCTTTTCGCCGAAGCGATGATGTTCGACGTTGCCGTGCTCGTCGGCGCCTTCCGGCACCTCGGCCAGCGGCAGGTTCGGGATCTCCGACAGCGCCTTTTTCAGCGCCTCGTCGGCCTCCTTCACGGCGGCGTCGAGCGCCGGCATCGTGGTCTTCAGTTCAGTGACCTCGGCCATCAGCGCCTCGGCGCGGGCGTTGTCCTTGGCCTTCTTGGCGTCGCCGATCTCCTTCGACGCCGCATTGCGCCGCGCCTGGGCTTGCTCGGCCGCCTGCACCGCGGCACGGCGGGCCTCGTCGAGCTTGATCAGGCTATCGGCGATCGGCGCCAGACCGCGCCTCGTGAACGCTGCGTCGAAGGCCTGCGGATTGTCGCGGATCGCTTTGATGTCGTGCATGGAATCGCCTCGTCATGGCCGAGCCCGTCCCGGCCATTTCCGTTTTGCGGAGCAACGTCTGTAGAAGACGGCAATGCCCGGCACAAGGCCGGGCACGGCAACGGAGACAGCTCAGAACTGCCAGCTCAACAGGCCGCGGACCTGGTCGCGCCGGCCCCGCTCGCCGCGCTGGGCGGCGTACAACAGTCCGGCCCGGGCCTGCGGGCCGAGCTGCAGATCGAAGCCGCATTCGACCAGCGCAGTGTCGCGATCGAGCGGCACGCCGGCAACCGCGAACGGCTCGCCAGTGCTGCGAAACGCCAGATCCGCGATCGGAGCCGCCGCGCCGAACGCATGCTGCCAGGACGCCGCCAGCCGCGGCATCGCCACCAGACCGGGCGACAACGTGAAGCTGGTGGTCAGCCGGCCGCCCAGCGTCGAAAAGCCAACGTCGTCGTTGCGGCTGGTCCCCGCCAGCGCGGTGATGCCGCCGCCTTCGGTGAACGCGTCGCGATGCAGATGCACCAGCGCCAGCCCGCCGAACGGCTCGGCGACGGCCTGCCCGACGGGCACACGGTAGCCGATCTCGCCGAACGCCTGCGCGGTGGTGGCATCGTAGCGCGCACCGGCGATGTCGGTGATGCCGGGGAAACTCACCGAGCGGCTGGTCGACAGCGTGGTGAAGCTGGCGGCGGCGGCCGCACGCAGCCGCCACGGGCCGGCTTCGCCCGAGGCGTAGCCGGCGAGATGCGCAGTATCGATATCGGCGGAACTGGCGCGGTCGCGGACCGTGATGGTGGAGCTTGTTGTACCGCCCGCGAGGCCGACCTGCCAACCCGAGCCGAACCGATAATCGACGCCGCTCACGAAGCCTGCGACCGAGCTGGTCGCCTCCGCCGCATTGCCGTCGCTGCCGTTGCGGCCCCAGGTGCCGATGCCCTGCGCCCACACGCTGGGGCCGGTCGCGAGCACCGTGTCGGTGACCCCGCTCTGCCGCATCCGCCCGAGCACCGCCTCGCGTAGGAGCAGGCTGTCGTCGAGCAGCGCGGATTGGGCGCTGGCATGAACTTCGCCGGATAGCGCATCGAACGCGCGCGGCGCCCCGGCGGTGGATTGCGTGGCGATCAGCAGGCCAAGCCCGCTCGCTGCCGCGCCGGCGTCGAGCGCATTGGCGACGGCGGCCTGATTAGCACTGGTCGCCAGGCTGGCGAACGGAACGGCGTTGCGGGTCAGCGTCAGCGTCACCGCGTTGGCCGAGGTGCTCAACGACGCGTCGAGGAACGGCAGATCGTCGGTCACCGCGCTCGCAAACCTGCCGGTGATGCCGCCGGCCGCGGTGAGGATCGGATAGGCCTGGCCGAGGATCGGGCTGTGCCCGATCAGCCCGGCGATGACGGTGCCGCCCGACAGGTTCGCGGTGCCGCCGACCTGGATCAGATCCGCGGTGCTTCCCTCGACCTGGGCGAAGTAAGCGGCGCCCGCCGACACGCTGAGATTGCCGGAGACTTGAATGGTGCCGACCGAATGACCCGGCGACACGATCGAGCCGCCACGCAGATCGAGCGAGCCGAACGTGCCGGTTCCGCCGAGCCAGCCGGCATTGGTGAAGGCGCCGCCACCGCTGAAGCTGCCGTCGACCACGCCGGCATTGTACACGGTGCCGTCGTTACTCAGCGCGCCGGTGAACGTGCCGGTCCGGCCGACGACGAAGCTCGCCCCGGAGGCGATCCACAGCGGCCCGAGCAGACTGCCGCTGAGGCCGAGCGTGCTGCCGCTCTGGACCCGGGTGCCGCCGGTGTAGGTGTTGGCCCCCGCCAGCACCAGCGTGCCGGTACCTGCCAGCGTCAGTCCACCTGGGCCGGAGATGTCATTGCTCCAGACGTCGAACGCGTTGAGGCCGCCCTGCGTCGCGTCCATCGTCACGGTGACGTTGCTGAGGAACGCGCCGTAGCCGCCGCCCGCCGCATACAGATTAAGCCGCGCCCAGCCGGTGCCGTTGTCGAGCGGACCACCCGACGGCAGCTCCGTGGTGGCGAGGATCTCGTCGAGCTGAACGGTCGTCAGATACGGATAGCGCGTCGCGATCAGATAGTGCGCTTCCGCCGGCACCACGGGCGCAATATCGGTCGGTCCGACCGACGGCAGATCGTAGGTCAGGAAATGCCGATAAGCCTGCGCCTGCTGCTGATAGCTCGTGGCCGTCGGGATCACGCCGCCGCTGAGGCACGCGACCAGATTGGCGCAGGCCGCGGCGTAAGGCGAACTGCCACCGCCGCCGAGATAGGTCTGCATGTCGTTTCTGAGCGACGGCAAAAGCGTCGTGTTGAAATCGGCAGAGGCGTACAGCGGATTGCCGGCCAGCATGTTGGCGGTGACGTAGGTCGCCATCACCCGGCCTCCGATTACGTCAAGCGGATAGTGTGCCGCGTAGACGTTGAGGTCGTAGGAGAACTGCGCCGCCGCCATGACGAACTGCTGATAATAGCCCGGCGCCAGGATCGCGAACGGCACCGCGTTGGAGGTCGCCAGCATCGTGTGGGCGCTGGGGAAGTCGCCGACATTGGAGTCGCCGAGTACCCAATTGATCTTGTACGCGCCCGGCGTCTGCTGGTTCTGCCACGCCAGATACGACGAATTCTGCGGTGTGAACGGGTTGTTCAAGATCGCCGCGGAGACCTGATAAGGCGGCGGGTTGCCATAGCTGTCGGTCTGGCCGGGCAGATAGCCGTAGGCGTTGCCGTAGACGTCGGTGGTGCCGAAGTATGGCTTCATCGCCACGATCTGATTGCTGCCGATGATCGCGGCTTCCATCTTCAAGATGGAGGGCGGCAGCGTCGGCGCGGTCGGAATGCCTTGCGCATTGTAGCCGTAGGCGGGATTGCCCGGGAACGCGCGCAGCAGCACGTTGGCAGGCACCGCGGGCAGGATCAGCACGGTACCTGCGGCGATCTTCTCGGCTTGGGTCGAGTTCAGATAGATCTCGACCTGCTTGGCGAGATTGGCGTCGAGCACCGCCCGCCCCTGCGCGGTCGACGGCAGGCTGTTGAACGGCGCCAGCAGTGCTTCCTGATCGGCGGCCTGCAGCGCGCAAATCCCCGTGCAACTCGGCTGCTGGGCGAGCGCCAGAGGCGGCGCTGTGATCGTAGTGATCAACGTCAGCGTCAGGAGGATCGTATCTCGGAATTTGCGCATAGGATGACCGATCGTCCGGCGAACGGGCCGACCGACGAAAGGCCTCGCTGCACGCGCGAGCATGCGTTCGATTCGGAAAACCGCGCAATGCTGACCGGGTTACCAGCCCTGCCCGACACGGCCGCCGAAGCAGCAACTAACAATCACGAGCGGGTTGAGGCTCAGGCCGCCGGTGTCGAGGAGTCGGTGCTCGAGTTGGCGCTAGCGTCGGCGGCGGCACGCTTCTTCTCGACCATCGACACCGCGATGATCGAGCCCTCGTACAGCAGCAGCAGCGGAATCGCGAGCGAGGCCTGGCTGATCACATCGGGCGGCGTCAGCACCGCGGCGATGATGAAGGCGCCGACGATGAAATAGCGCCGCTTCTCCTTGAGCTGCTTGGCGGTGAGCACGCCGATCCGCCCGAGCAGCGTCAGGATCACCGGCAGCTGGAACGCCAGGCCGAACGCGAAGATCAGCGACATCATCAGCGACAGATACTCGCCGACCTTGGGCAAGAGCTGGATCTGCGCGGTCTCAGCGCCGCCCATCTGCTGCATGCCGAGCGAGAACCGCACCAGCATCGGCAGCACCAGGAAGTACACCACCAGCGAGCCGAGCAGGAAGAAACCCGGCGTGGCGATCAGGTAAGGCACGAAGGCGTTGCGCTCGTGCTTGTAGAGGCCCGGCGCGACGAACTTGTAGATCTGGGTGGCGATGATCGGGAACGAGATGAAGCCGGCGCCAAACATCGCCAGCTTGAGCTGGGTGAGGAAGTATTCGAGCAGCGCGGTGTAGATGAACTTGGAGTTCTCCGGCCCCGCGACCCAGACGAACGGCCAGACCAGCACGTTGTAGATCTGCTTGGCGAAGAAGAAGCAGAAGATGAACGCGACGCCGAAGCCGAGCAGCGCCTTGATCAGCCGCGACCGCAGCTCGATCAGGTGGTCCATCAGCGGCGCCTTGGAGGCCTCGATATCTTCCGCACTCATGACGCTTTGGCGTCCTTGGCGGGTTCGGGATGCGCGAGATCCGGCGGCGCGGCATCAGGCGTGGCAAGCGCATGCGTTTCGGCGGCGACAGGCAGATTCGCCGGCTCGGTGGCCTGCGCCTCGCGCACGATCGCCAGCGGCTCGGACGCCGCCGCATCGTGCTGGGTCGCCTCGACGAAGGTCTCCGCGGTCGGCTGCGCCGGCGTCGTCGGCTCGGTCGGCTCGGTCGGCGGGGTATCGATGTTGGTGGCCTTGTCGAGCGCCATGGCGTCGGTAACCTGGCTCGACAGCTTGGTGAGCATGTTGTTGGTCGACAGCCCGCTGGTGGCTTCCTTGACCTCGTCGAACGACTTCTTGAGGTCGGCCATCTCAGCCTCGCGCATCGCTTCCTGGAACTGACCCTGGAATTCGGTGGCGAGCCGGCGCGCCTTGCCCAGCCACTGCCCGACCGTGCGCAGCACGCCCGGCAGTTCCTTGGGGCCGATCGCGATCAGCGCGACCACCCCGATCACCATCAGTTCACTCCACCCGATGTCGAACATGAAACGTGCCGACTATGCCTCAATGCGCCCGCGCAACTGCCGGGACGCTTACGGGCGCGCCCCGCCGTCCCCGCGATGCGCTCACCCTTGGGTCATCCGGCGGCGCGTGCCGTCGCCGGATCAAGCGGCCCCGGCGCGGCGATGCCGCACGGAGCTCGAAGACGGATCAGGCGCGTTGCGACCGCGCTTCAGACCGCCTTGCTGCCGACGTCGGTGCGGTTGGTCGCGCCGGGCGTCGAGGTGTGGTCGATCGACTTCACCGGCTCGGACTTTTCGGCCGTCTTTTCATCGTCCTGCAAGCCCTTCTTGAAGGACTTGATGCCCTGGGCGACGTCGCCCATCAGGTCCGAAATCTTGCCACGACCGAACAGCAGCAGGACGACCGCGATAACGACGATCCAGTGCCAGATACTGAGTGAACCCATCCTGCCTTCTCCCGAAACTCGACCGGCGCGCCAGCCCTATTCACTTGCGAAGCTAGGTGAAAGAGCCGCCCGAAACAAGGATTTAAGCTGTCGCAACGGCGAGTTGATCGCCGCTGATCCAGTTCCTTTCGAGGCGTAGCGCCGACTTACTGGTGCTGATCATCCTCGCCGTGAGCGTCGTGCTCGGCGTCCTCGTCGGAGCCTTCCGACTCAGCGGTATCGAGTTCCGGAGCATCGGTCTGGTCGGTGTCGTCTTCCCCGATTTCGACGTCGTCAGACGCGACCTCGTCCGCCTCGGCGACAACGTCCTCATCCTGATCATCCGACGCGACCAGCTCCACTTCGACCGTCTCGATCTCGATGCTGACGTCCTCCTCGGCCTCGAAATCGCCAGCGTCAGCCTGCTCGGCTTCCAGCTCGCCATCGTCGACTTCGGCGGCGTCTTCGATCTCGCCGGTCTCGTCGGCCTCCTCGGTCTCGGCGAAGCCGGTTTCAGCCTCGGCCTCATCGTCAGAGGTCTCGGCAAAGCCGGTCTCGACCGGTTCGGCGTCGTCATCCGCGGTCTCGGCGAAACCGACCTCCGGCGCGATCGCATCCTGCTCAGCGGCTTCGGCAACGCCCAGCTCGGACTCACCGGTCTCCGCGGTGCCCGTGGTCTCGGTGGTCGCCGACGCGGCAGCTTCGGCGGTCGCGGCTTCGCCCTCCAAATCCAGCTCGGGGTCGGCTTGCGGCGCCAGCGCCAGATCGAGATCACCGGGCTCGAGCGGGTCTTCGTCTTCGCGCAGCGCCGGATCGTCCGACGGCGTCGGCACGCTGAAGCCGGTCGGCAGGCGGGTGTCGAGCAGGCCGGTACCCTTGAGTTCTTCGAGCCCCGGCAGGTCGGTGAGCGACTCCAGGCTGAACTGCGACAGGAACGCTTCGGTAGTGCCGAAGGTCAGCGGCCGCCCCGGTGTCTTGCGACGGCCGCGCGGCTTGATCCAACCGGTCTCCAGCAGCACATCGAGCGTACCCTTCGAAGTCGCCACGCCGCGGATCTCTTCGATCTCAACCCGGGTGATCGGCTGGTGATAGGCGATGATCGCCAGCATCTCGATCGCGGCACGCGACAGCTTCCGTGTCTCGGTGGACTCGCGCGTCATCAGCCAGGCGAGATCGCCGGCGGTGCGGAACGTCCACTTGTTGGCAATGCGGACGAGATTCACGCCGCGACCGGCGTAGTCCTCCTGCAACTGCTTCAGCGCGACCTTGACGTCCACGCCTTCGGGCATGCGCTTGGCAAGCGCAGCCTGATCGAGCGGCTCAGGGGACGCGAACAGCAGGGCTTCGAGCAGACGCAGCTCCTCGGGCCGGGACTGCGGCTGCTGTTCGGCGCTGTCATCAG
This sequence comes from Rhodopseudomonas sp. P1, assembly GCF_039642825.1. NCBI lineage: Bacteria > Pseudomonadati > Pseudomonadota > Alphaproteobacteria > Hyphomicrobiales > Nitrobacteraceae > Rhodopseudomonas > Rhodopseudomonas sp. P1. The sequence continues at coordinate 3,089,440 of NZ_CP088006.1, forward strand.
CGAGATGTTCGACCGGCTGTTCGAACTCCACGATGCGCTTCTCCGCCAGACTTGCCATGGCTCGGTCTCCTTCTTCCACTACCCGACCGGAGCATCCGGTAAGGCTGCCGCTTCCATCGCTGGAGACGGCGGACGCTTACGAAAATACAAAGGCGCCAAGGGGCCCGACTGATGCAGCTCGACCTCGCCCTCGCGCACCAATTCGAGCGCGGCCGCAAAGCTCGACGCCAGCACGGTGGCGCGCTGGGTCGGATCGGGCATGTAGCGCAGCAAATATTCGTCGAGCCGGCTCCAATCCTCGGCGAGCCCGACCAGGCGCTCCAGCGACGCGCGCGCTTCGCTCAGCGACCACACCGTGCGCTTGGCGAGATGCACGGTGGTGAGCACGCGCGACTGGCGCTGCGACGCGTAGGCACTGAGCAGGTCATACAGCGTCGCCGTGAATTTCGGATGTTTGATCTCGGCGATCTCTTCGACCTGACCGCGCGGAAAGATGTCGCGATTGAGCTGGGCGCGGGTCATCAGCCTGTTGGCGGCTTCGCGGATCGCTTCGAGGCGGCGCAGCCGGTTGGCCAGCGCGTTCGCCATGTCTTCGGCGCTCGGACCTTCCTGGGCCGGCGGCTCCGGCAGCAGCAGGCGCGACTTCAGGAAGGCGAGCCACGCCGCCATCACCAGATAGTCGGCGGCGAGTTCGAGCCGGATCTTCCGCGCTTCTTCGATGAACAGCAGATACTGATCGGCGAGCGCCAGGATCGAGATCTTGTGCAGGTCGACCTTCTGCTGCCGCGCCAGCGTGAGCAGCAGATCGAGCGGGCCTTCATAGCCCTCGACGTCGATGACGAGCGCGTCGTCCTGGTCGGTCTGCTGCTCGACAGGCCGGCCAGTCTCGAATTGCAGAATCTCAGCGGTCATGCGCCCACCTTTGCGCGGCCGATCAATGCGTCGAGTTCGGCACGCGCCGCCGCGCGGTCGAACGGCTGGGGAGCATGGCGGGCGGCCAGCGCCGCCTCGGCGCGTGCCAGCGCCCTGCCCTGAAGCTCCGGAGTCTCGACCACCACCTGGCGCATCTCGTCGAGCTTGCCATTGCAATGCAGGACGACGTCGCAGCCCGCCGCGACGATCGCGCGGGTGCGCTCGGCGATGCTGCCGGCCAGCGCGTTCATCGAGACGTCGTCGCTCATCAGCAATCCTTGGAACCCGATCGATTCGCGAATCACCCGGTCGATGATTGTCGCAGAAGTGGTCGCGGGTTGGGCGGCATCGAGCGCGCTAAACACAACATGTGCAGTCATCGCCATCGGCAGATCCGCGAGCGGCCGGAACGCGGCGAAGTCGGTGCGGTCGAGTTCCTCGCGCGCCGTGTCCACCGTCGGCAGGCGATGATGACTGTCGGCGGTGGCCCGGCCATGACCGGGGATATGCTTGAGCACCGGCAGCACGCCGCCTTGCGCCAGGCCGTCGGTGACGGCGCGGGCGATCGCCGCGACCTTGTCCGGGCTGGTGCCATAGGCGCGGTCACCAATCACCGCGTCGGCGCCGGCGATCGGCACGTCGGCCAGCGGCAGGCAGTCGACGGTGATGCCGAGCGCGGCGAGATCGTCCGCAATCAGCCGGGCACTCAGCCGCGCCGCGGTCAACCCTGCCTCGGGATCGACGTCGTAGAGCGTGGAGAAAACTGCGCCCGGCGGATACACCGGCCAATGCGGCGGTCCAAGCCGCTGCACCCGGCCGCCTTCCTGGTCGATCAGAACCGGCGCATCCGCGGAATCCACGGTTCCACGCAATTCTTCAACCAGCGCCTTGACTTGCGCCGGATTGTCGACATTACGCTTGAACAGGATGAAGCCCCAGGGACGAGATTCGCGGAGAAATCCGCGCTCATCGTCGCTGAGGCTTAAGCCGGCAATACCGGTGATGAAAGCGCGCGGTGCCATACATGGCCGCTTAGCCCGCGCGCGCCTCCAGGGTCAAGGAAACCGCCGTTAATTCCTCTGGACGACGCACTGTCCGCCGGCACTTTTTAGGTTGCCGCAGACCTGTTGGGCCTGCTCGGCGGACGAGAACGGTCCGACCATCGCGCGGTAGTAGGTGCCCTTGCTGCCGAGATCGACCCGCTTGATCAGCGGCGGCTGCGATCCGAGCACGGACGGGAACTTGCTCTGCAGGCTGCGGTAGGACGCCTTGGCGTCGGCCTCGTTGCGCTGCGACGACACCTGCACGACGTAGCCGCCGGAGGTGGCGGCCGGCTCTGACGCAGGCGCCGAGGCGACGCGCTGCGGCCGCGGCGCTGCGGTCTCGGCCGAATTCGGCGACAGCGACAGCGGCGCATTGCCGGCCGAGGCGTTGGCGTCAGCGACGCCGCGTCCGGGCGTCCGGGCGGCAGGCGCCGCGGTGCGGGCCGCACCGGCTGGCTGAGCCGCCGCATCGGCCTGATCCGGGCGGATGCTGTAGGTCTTGATCTTGCGCGGCTCATCGCCAGCCAGCGTGCCGTTGTTCGGCGGCGGCGGCAGGTTCGGCTTGGCACCGGGCGCGACGCTCGCGACCGGCGGCGGATTGGGGTTCTGGTTGAGCTGCGGCAGCACGACCCGCGGGCCCGAACCGGGCATCCGCGAAGGATCGGTGGCGGGCTGCTCTTCCCGTGAGACCAACGCTTCGACGCCGTTGCTGGACGCGAGCCGATCCTGGATCGGCTTGCCGGCGTTGTCGTTGGACGGGCCCGGAATCTTGGTCGGGCTGGTATCAGCCTTGATCACCGGCGGCTCGCCGGTGCGGGTCGTGCCGGCGAAGGTACGATACGCCAGCGCGCCACCAGTGCCGACCACCGCGAGCGCGAGGATCCCCACCACCGTCAGCATCGTATTGCGGCGCGGCTTCAGCGCGCGCTGATCGGCCTGATCGTCGTAGCCGTCTTCGTATCCGTACGGCGCCTCCTGATAGCCACCGATCGGCGCGGGGTCGGCCGGAAGCTGGCCATACAGCGCCTCGTCGTAGCGATCGGGCTCCAGCGACGTCGCGGGAAGCGGCTCGAATGGCGGGTCGTAGTGCACGCGATCCGGCGGCGGCAGATCGAGCTGACGCTGCTCCGGCGGCGCCGGATCGAACCGCGGATCGAGCGAGCGCAGATCCATCGCCGGCTGCTCGATCGGCCGCATCTGCAGCGGGTTCGGATCGATCGGCGGCTGGATCGCCGGCGCGCGCTCGAAGCTCGGAGCCTCAGCGCGGCGCGGCGGTGCCGCATTGATGAACGACGGCGGCCGGCTGAAATCCGGCTCCGGCGCAAAGGTCGGTTCCTGGGTGCGCGCCGGCTCAGGCGCACGCGGCGTCTGGCGATGCTGCATCCACGATGGCATCGGCGGCGGCGACAACTCGTCCTCGGCCTGCGGCGGCACCGGACGGCTGGCACGAAAATCGGTGGAACGCGTCTGCGGCGCAACCGGCGGCGCCGGCTCGGTGCGCGGAGCGGTCTGCCCGAACGGATCGGTCTGACCGATCAGGCGCGCGAGTTCGGCGAGCGGATCGTTTTCCGGCTTCTGCGGATAGCGGGACGACGCCCGGCTGTCGTCATCGTCCAGCGGAAAAGGTCGGCTCTGATATCGATCCGTCATCGTGATGTCGCGTCCCATTCGGGAAAGCTGCCCAAGGCGCCCTCGCAGACGACACGGCCGCTCTCACAAGCCGCTCCAGATCCCCATCTGACGGCCGATCCCCTATCGCATCTCGTCCGGCGCAGTGACGCCGAGAATGGCGAGCCCCGAGGCCAAAACCGAGACGACGCCTTGGACCATCGCCAAGCGCGCCCTGGTAATCTCTGCATCATTATTGATAATGAAGCGTAAATGAGGCAAATCGCGGCCATGCGTCCAAAGCGCATGAAACTCGCTCGCGAGCTCATTGAGATAAAACGCGATTCTGTGCGGCTCGTGAGCCTGGGCGGCGGCTTCGACGATCCGCGGATAGAGCGCAAGTCGCTTCAATAGTTCGAGCTCGGCAGGATCGTTCAGACGCTCCAGCGGCGCCTGCCGCAGCATCGCCGCCCGCGCCTGCGAATCCTCGGGCAGATCCGGTACCACCTCCCGCGCGTTGCGGAAGATCGAATGGCCGCGCGCGTGGCCGTACTGAACGTAGAACACCGGATTGTCTTTCGACTGCTCGATCACCTTGGCGAGGTCGAAGTCGAGCACCGCGTCGTTCTTGCGGAACAGCATCATGAAGCGGACGGCGTCGGAACCAACCTCATCCACCACTTCACGTAGCGTGACGAAGTCGCCAGCCCGCTTCGACATCTTCACCGGCTCGCCGTTGCGCAGCAGCCGCACGAGCTGAACGATCTTGACGTCGAGCGCGCCCTTGCCGGCCGTCACCGCCTGGATCGCCGCCTGCATCCGCTTGATGTAACCGCCGTGGTCGGCGCCCCAGACGTCGACCATGTTGGCGAAGCCGGCGTCGAACTTGACCTTGTGATAGGCGATGTCGGACGCGAAGTAGGTGTAGGAGCCGTCCGACTTCAGCAGCGGCCGATCGACGTCGTCGCCATAGGCGGTGGCGCGGAACAGCGTCTGTTCGCGATCCTCATAGTCTTCCACCGGCGCGCCCTTCGGCGGCGGCAGCCGACCCTGATACACGTCACCCTTGGCGCGCAGGAACTCGATGGTCTCGGCAACGCGGTTGCGGCCGCCTTCGATCAGCGAGCGCTCCGAGAAGAACACCTCATGGGTGATGTTCAGCGCGGCAAGGTCGCCCTTGATCGCTTCCATCATCATCACGATCGCCTTGGCGCGGACGGTCGGCAGCCACTGCGCTTCCGGCAGTTCCTTGAGCGCCGCGCCGTGCTCGGCCTTCAGCGCCTCGCCGACCGGCTTGAGGTAATCGCCCGGATACAGCCCTTCGGGAATTTCACCGATCGCCTCGCCGAGCGCTTCGCGGTAGCGCAGGAAGGCGGAGCGTGCCAGCACATCGACCTGGGCGCCGGCGTCGTTGATGTAGTACTCGCGGGTGACGGCAAAGCCGGCGGTGTCGAGCAGATTGGCCAGCGCATCGCCGAACACCGCGCCGCGGCAGTGGCCGACATGCATCGGCCCGGTCGGATTGGCCGAGACGTATTCGACGTTGACCTTCTCACCGCCGCCGATGGTGCTGCGGCCGTAACCTGTGCCGGCATCGAGCACGGCGCGCAGCGCCTCCGCCCACACCGCCGGCTTCAGCGTGAGATTGATGAAGCCGGGGCCGGCGATCGCGACCTGGTCGATCAGCTCCTCGGCGCGCAGCTTGTCGGCGATCTTGTCGGCGAGGTCGCGCGGCTTGGCCTTGGCGTCCTTGGCCAGCACCATCGCGGCATTGGTCGCCATGTCGCCGTGGGAGGCGTCCTTCGGCGGCTCGACCACGATACGCGACAGGTCGATCCCGGCGGGCAGCGTGCCCTCTTCGATCAGCGCCCCGCACACAGCGTGCACGCGCGACAGGAGACGGGCGAAAAGATGCGTGGACATCGGGAGCTCGGCCATATCTGACAAGGGAAAAATGGAGCGGCCGTTTCAGGCCGGTCGAGGCGCCGCCTAACGCAAATCCGGGGTCGAGTCAAAAAGCCGCTGATGCTCGGCAAGCGCGTAGCGGTCGGTCATCCCGGCGATGAAATTGCGAATCCGCAGCAGCCGGTCGGCTTCGCACTCGGCCACCGGACCGTTGGCCGGCAGCCAGTCCGGCGGCAGGTCCGACGGATGGTCGCAATAGCGCTGAAACAGGTCGGCGACGATCGCCTCGGCGTCGCGCATCACCTTCATCACCCGCTCGGCGCGGTACATCCGGGTCCACAGGAACGCCTTGATCTCGGCTTCGGCTTTGGCGGTCTCGGCCGGAAACGCGACCAGCGCCCGCTCCGCACGGCGAACGTCATCCGCCGAGCCCGGCCCCGCCTCGCTGATCCGCCGCTCCGCCTCGGCCGCGACCGCGCCGATGAAGAGCGAGATCAGCTCGCGCACCAGCTCGGCGCCGCGCCGGCCGTCGTCGAGCCCCGGATAGCGCTTATCGATCGCGGCGATGATCCGCGCCACCAGCGGTACTTCGACCAGATCGTCGATGCCGAACAGACCGGCGCGCAGGCCGTCGTCGATGTCATGGGCATCGTAGGCGATGTCGTCGGCGATCGCCGCGACCTGGGCCTCGAGCGAGGCGAAGCTCCACAGCTGCAGATCGAAGCGCTGGTTGAACTCGGTGATGCCGCGCGGCACGCCGTGTTCGGCATAGCGCGGCAGCGGCGCGCCGGCGCGGTCGGTCAGCGGGCCATTGTGCTTGACCACGCCTTCCAGCGTTTCCCAGGTCAGGTTGAGCCCGTCGAACTCGGGATAGCGGTGTTCGAGTGCCGTCAGCACCCGCAGCGTCTGCGCATTGTGATCGAAGCCGCCGGCATCCTTGAGGCAAGCGTCGAGCGCGCGCTCACCGGCGTGGCCGAACGGCGGATGACCGAGGTCGTGGGCCAGCGCCAGCGTCTCGGTGAGGTCTTCGTCGAGCCCGAGCTGGCGGGCCAGCGCCCGGGCGATCTGCGCTACTTCCAGGCTGTGGGTCAGACGGGTTCGGTAGTGATCGCCTTCGTGAAACACGAAGACCTGGGTCTTGTGCTTCAGCCGGCGAAACGCGTTGGAATGGATGACGCGGTCGCAATCGCGTCGAAACGCGCTGCGGGTCCGGCTCGGCGGCTCATGGAATTGCCGGCCGCGGCTGTGGTCCGGATCGCAGCCAAAAGCTGCACGGGGAGCTGCCATACCGACCGACACGCGCGCGACTCGTCCTTCAACGTTTGATTCTGCGGTGCGGCGCACTTAACTATTGTTGGCAAAGAAATCCAATGACGGGCCCTGCCCGACGAAACGGAGCGGCGAGATGACGGAATCCAGCGTCACCATCAGCGAACGCGCGGCGCGCCGGATCGGCGAAATCCTCAAGGGCGAAGGCCAGGGCGCGATGCTGCGGATCAGCGTCGAAGGCGGCGGCTGCTCCGGCTTCCAGTACAAATTCGACGTCGACCGCACCAAGACCGACGACGATCTGGTGATCGCCAGGGATGGCGCGGTGGTTCTGGTCGATTCCGCCTCGGTGCCGTTCCTCGCGGGCTCGGAAGTCGACTTCGTCGATGACCTGATCGGCGCCTCGTTCCGGGTCAACAACCCGAACGCCACCGCCTCCTGCGGCTGCGGCACCAGCTTCTCGATCTGAGGTTCTGATCGACGGCACGGTTGCGGCGGCCGGGTGGCACCCGCGGCCGTGAGCTTTGAGACGCTCGGTCAAGACAAACGTCCCCTGCCGTACCTTCCGCTCTTGGTTCCGGTTCCCAATTCCGCTAAGGCGCGGCCAAAGACCCCTCCAAACGACCTTTTGGCAGCGCGCGGTGCCCCGCGCGCTGCGCGCCATGTCGAGGATGGGTCAACAGCCCCCGGAAACCTCGATGTCGTTGCCTCCCAGCGTTCCTCGTGTGCCTCTGCGCGTCTCCAGCGTCCAAGCCGGCCTGATCACCGCACTGGTGCTGGCGCTGAGCTTTGGCGCAATGCTCGCCCTCACCTTCTCAATGCAGAACGACGTGATCGCGCGCGACCGCGATCACCAGATGGCGGCGGTCAGCCAGGCGATCACCGCCGCGCTCGACGAAGCCGGACGGTTCGCGCTGACCCAGGCGGAGACCACGGCGCGGCAGCGCGCCGTCGCGCGCGCGCTTGCCGCCGGTGACCGCGCCGCGCTGACGGAGCTCACGGCCGCGCCCTATGCGTATCTGAAAAGCCAGGGCGTGCGGGTGTTCGGCTTTCACGCCGCCGACATGACCTATCTGTTGCGGCTGCATCTGCCGGACAAGTTCGGCGACGACCTGACGAAGTTTCGCCAGATGGTGCTCGCCGCCAACAAGACGCGGCGCTCGCAGGTCGGCTTGGAGATCGGCGTCGCCGGCACCTTCGTGCGCGGCATCGCGGTGATCAACGATGGCGACCGCTTCGTCGGCACCGTCGAGGCCGGCCTCAATCTCGAGCCAATCCTCGAACAGGTGAAGACGCTGACCAACGCCGACATCGCGGTGGTGCTGAGCCAATCACTCGCCGAGCTGCCGCCGCGTGGGCCAGGCGATAAGGGCGAGCAGTTCGGCGACCTGATCGCGCTCGCCTCGACCGACACCCCGCTGTTCACCGGCCTGTTGCGCGACGGCGCGATCCGCCTCGCTCGCACCCGCGAGATCAGCCCGTATCGGATCGGCGGCGAGACCGGCGCGATCCTGGTGCAGCCGCTGATCGACTTCTCCGGCCGGATGATCGGCAACATCGCGGCGGTGAAGAGCTTCCCGTCGCACGGCGCCGCGTTGCAGCGGACCCGGATCGAACTGATCGCGGCGGCGCTGATCGGCACCGTGCTCGCCTTTGTCGCCTTCTCGGTGTTGGCCCGGATGCTGAGGCCGCGCGATGAGGCGCAGGCATGAGGTCACTGCTCGCGGCTCTAATGATCGTTTTCGTCGCGCTATGCGGAGCACCCGCATCCGCCGCAGGCTCACCGTCGGAAGGACTGCCCGAAGGCGTCGAGCTGCCGGTCAAGGTCCGCATCGGTTTGCGCGTACTCGACATCACAGAAATCCGCGAGGTGATCGGCCGCGCGCGGCTGTACATCGAAGTCACCCAGCGCTGGACCGATCCGCGCCGGCGGTTCGATCCGCTCGACGCCGGCACCTCACGGATCGACCGCGTCGGCGCCGAAGCACGGCAGTATATCGCCGGGATCTGGACGCCGGGTCTGGCGATCGACAATCAGCTCGGCGAGCCCCGTGCCAAGGCCGACGCCGTCTCTGTCTATTCGGACGGCAGCGTCGTGCTGGTGGAACGCTACGAGGCCGATTTCCGCGTCGGCGTGGACATGGCGGCGTTTCCATTCGACCGCCAACGGCTGTCGCTGTCGTTTTCGCTGCCGCGCTACGCCAAGCAGGACGCGATGCTGGTGACCACCGAGACCGACCGGCTGTTCTCGCGGATCGAACCGAAACTATCGGTGATCGATTGGCGCCCGCTCGACCTGACGTTCTTCTACGACGAAGCAGCCGGCTGGAACGCGCGGGCGTATTCGCGGCTGAACGCGACCGTCGGAATCGAGCGGCTGTCGGAGCGCTATCTGCTGCGGCTGTTCATCCCGATCGTCTCGACCTTGGCGGTGTCGCTGTTCGTGCTGTGGATCCCCGGCACCGCGCCTAAGGATCACGGAAGCCTGGTGTTCTCCGCCCTGCTGGCGCTGGCGGCGATCAGCTTCACCTACGAAGCGAGCTTTCCCGGCTCGATCTCGCTGAACACGCCGATCGCGAAGATCATCTCGCTCGGTTATTTCTATCTCGTGGTGGTGGTGCTGATCGACGCGCTGCTATGGAAGCCGCGCAGCGATCCAGCCTCGCGCTATCACGTCCTCGCCATGGGACTGCGTTCGCACTGCCGCTGGGCGCTGCCGTCGATCATGGTGATCGTCTGCCTTGCACTGGTGTTGCGGGGACTGCCGGGATAGCAGCGCCTTTTGGCCCGGCGCTCGTCAGGACGTTGTAAATTCGGACTTCACGATCAGACCGGGCTTGCCGTCCTTGAGGCGCCCGGCCACCATGTTCTTGACCGTCCAGCTACCATCGGTGTTGTAGCTGACATCGAACGCCGTGTAGCCCGCCGCCGCATCACACAGCGCTGCGGTCGGCGACAGGGATGCAAAGCTCAACACCGTGCCGGCGACGTACTTGCCGGTCTGGACGTAGAATTTCAGCGACGGGGTGCAGTCGAGCCGAGCATTCGGCGGCGCTGTCACGAAATTGGACAGCAGGACCCCGCCGGCGAGCGACTGCATGGCCACGCCGGCGTTGTAGTTGGTCAGCGTCGGGTCGAACACCGCGGTGACGATCCGGAACGCGCCGACCGGCACGTCGTCTGTCGACGTCGGCATCGACAGGCCGAGCGACGGCGACACCGACATCGTCGTGGTGTTGTTGATCGGCGTCCCTTGCGCCGGCGTCAGCTCGATCGCGCGAATAGCGCCCGCCTGCCCGACCGGTTGACCCGGCGTTGGCGGCGCAATCTGCTGCTGAACGCCGGCGTAGGATTTCGGCGTGAACATGAAACTGAGCACCGCGCCGGACGTGGTGTAAGGCAGCAAAGGCTGACCGCACAGGCTGCTGACATAGACCTGAGCACTGGTCGAATACTGCGCGGGCTGCTGGAAGAAGCAGAAATCCTGCGAAGTATCGCTGTTGTTCTTGAGATTGATGGTGATCGTCGTCGCCATGACTGTCGCGTCGCTTCCGTCGTCTTCGTCAACGCGAACGGCCGGAGGCAGCATCGCCTCCGGCCGTGACTTAGTGCCGCCGGCTCGGGCTTTAACCGACCAAGAGCTTAGCGCACTCTTAGTCGAATACCGCGGTATTTCCGGTAATGTCCGTGCAGGTCAAACCCTGATACCGGCCACCGACCGGGCCGACCTGGTAGTCGCGATTCAGAATGATCGCGCCCGGGGTCGTGAGGTTGGTCACGGTGATCGGGCGCAGGAAGTTCGCCGCCTGGCCCGTCGACACAACTGCCGTACCTGCCTCGTTGAGAACCTCCGCGGCCTGTGCCGCCGCGTTCAGCTCGGTCGTGAAGGACGACTTCTCGAGCAGACCGCGGCTGCCATTGGCGAGCTGCGACACCGCCATGTTCTTCACCGTCCAGGTGCCGTTGTTGTTGTAGCTGACGTTGAAGGTGGTGAAGCCAGGGGTGGCGTCGCAGAGCGCCGCGCCCACCGACGACGAGGTGAAGTTCATCACCGTTCCGGCGGTGTAGGTGCCGGTCTGAACGTAGAACTTGATGATCGGCTGACAGTCCAGATTGGTGTTCGGCTGAGCGGTCACGAAGTTCGACAGCGTGATGGCCCCGGTCAGTGATTGCACCGCCGAGCCCGCGCTGTAGTTCATCAGCACCGGATCGTACACCGGCGTGATGATCCGGAACGAACCGGCCTGCGGACCATCGGTCGAAGTCGGTACGGTCAGGCCCAGCGACGGATCAACTGTCATGTTTGTGGTGTTCTTCGTCGGCGTACCGCCGGTCGCAGGCGTGAGCTCGATCGGCTGAATCGCGCCGAGCTGCCCGGACGGCTGCCCGATCTGCGGCGGATCCACCTGCTGCTGCACGCCGGCATAGTACTGCAGGATCATGGTGAAGCTCAGCACCGACCCCGAGGTCGCATACGGCAGCAGCGTCTGACTGTAGAGGCTGTTGGTGTAGACCTTGGGACCGCCGGAATAGACCGCCGGCTGTTGGAAGAAGAAGAAATTCTGGGTCGAAGCGCTGTTGTTCGTGACGTTGATGGTGATCTTGGTGGCCATGATGGTCTCTCCTGGCGGGCTACGGGTGCGGGTTGAACCCTCGGAATATATACAACCGAGAGTTGCACAACCGTAACGCACGCAGTCCTACCGAAATGCAACTTATGATTGCATTACGAGCAAAATGCAGCCGCTCAACTTGCGCGGGTGGCAACTTGGGGCGCTCAGAGGTCCGTGACCTCGGGGAATAACGAGGCGATGAAGGCAATCAGAAGCGTCTTCGAGCGCTCCGACATCCGCATCTCGGCTCGCCGGACGCAGCTGACCAGTCTCGAATCAGCCGGCTCGGCACGCGGCGGAAGGGCGTGGCCGTCGATCCGGCCGCGGCCGGTCAGGAACCAGTCCAGCGAGATGTCGAGAACGCCGCACAGCAGCACGGCGTGATCGACCGAGATCGGGCCGTTGTTCTTCCAGCGGGTCACGGTGCTTTCGTTGACGCCCATGGCGAAGGCCAAGGCATGTTGCTTGGTCATGCCCCTGAGCTGCATGGCTTCGACCATCCGTGCTCCGCGACTCGACATGCCCGGCGCTCCGCTCTCGGCTGTTCGCGCTGCCGTGGACGATCGCGCGGCGGCTCACAGCGATCGCCGCGCCCGATTTGCGTCCGACGCGGATTGCTCTATCACAGCGCTGCACGGCACGATCTGCCGCGGCGCAAATCATCCCGGGCAACGGACGGCGCGATGCGGATTGCGACTTGGAACGTCAACTCGGTCCGGCAGCGGTTGGACCATCTGGTCAGCTGGCTGCAGGACTGCCAGCCCGACGTGGTCTGCCTGCAGGAAATCAAGTGCGTCGACGAGGCGTTTCCGCGCGAGCCGATCGAGGCGCTCGGCTACAACGTCGTCACCCACGGCCAGAAGACCTTCAACGGCGTGGCGCTGCTGTCGAAATATCCGCTGGAAGAAGCCAATCCAGGCCTCGCCGGTGACGACGCCGACGTCCATGCCCGGTTTCTCGAAGGTGTGGTGTCTTTGAAGCGCGGCGTCGTCCGCGTCGCCTGCCTGTACCTGCCGAACGGCAACCCGGTCGGCACCGAAAAGTATCCCTACAAGCTGAGCTGGATGGCGCGGCTGCGCGACTACGCCCAGCAGCGGTTGAAGACCGAGGAGCCGCTGATCCTGGCCGGCGATTTCAACGTGATCCCGCAGCCGGAGGACGTCCATAATCCGGCCGCCTGGACCGAGGACGCGCTATTCCGCCCGGAGACCCGCGAGAGCTTCCAGACCCTGCTCGGCCTCGGCCTGACCGACGCCCTGCGCGCCACCACCGATGCGCCCGGCCAGTACACCTTCTGGGACTACCAGGCCGGCGCCTGGCAGAAGAACTGGGGGCTGCGGATCGACCACCTGCTGCTGTCGCCGCAGGCCGCCGACCGGCTGCGCCACGTCGGCATCGACAGCTATGTGCGCAATTGGGAAAAGCCCTCGGACCACGTTCCGGTGTGGGCGGATCTCGACCTCGAAGCTGCGTAGCGACGTACGCGCAAATCTGAGTGGCATTCGGAGGCGCCGCCGGGCAGCGGCGGCCTCGAAGGATGGCGCAAGACCCTGACCTCAGCGTTGCCTTCGACGGCTCGCGTCGTTCGCCACCTCTGGAGACGGCGAACGTGGCGGGATCAATCAGTCCCGGCGGCCCTGGACCCAGTGCTCGAGCATCTGCAGCGCCATCACCCGGTCGTCGTCAGATGCCTTGGAGAAGGCCTTGTTGTAGCTGTCCTTGATCCACGCCTCTTCCGGCGTCGCGGCATCGCGGGCCAGCGTCAGCCACATCAGGCCGCGGGCGGCCTGGCGGGGCAGCTTCTCGCCGTTGAACAGCAGCTGGCCGAGCATGGCCTGGGCCTGGTGCTGGCCCTTCTGAGCCGCGAGGCCGAGCCAGCGCGCGCCATAGCGGAAGTCGCGCGGCACGCCGACGCCGTCGATGTACAGCCGGGCCAGATCGTACTGCGCGTCGGCATTGCCGAAATACGAGGCGGCGTAAGAGAACATCTCGCGCGCCCGCTCCGGATCGCGCTTGACCTTCGAATTCGGGATGCCGTCGAGATAGTAGCGGCCGAGCGCCACAAAGGCGTTGGCGACGATCGCGGCCTGCGGCGCGGACGGGCTGTCCTCGGCGTGGGCGTTGGCGATCTTGCTGAAATAGTCGAACGCGCGCAGGTCGTCCTGGTCGACGCCGTTGCCGTCGGCATACATCTTCCCGAGCCGCCACTGCGCAATCGGGTGGCCGCCTTCGGCGGCATACTGCAAGGCCGTGAGCGAAGTGGTCGAGGGCGCCGCCGGCAGCGCCTTCTTCAGCGCCGGCGCGGTGGCCGGCTGGCTGGTGGCGACCGGGATCGCGGTGTCCTCCGGGCGAACCGGGGTGCCTTCGAATGCAGCCGCCGGGACGGCGCTCGCTCCTGCGCCGATCAGCAACGCGGCAAAAACGCTACGCTTAAAATTCCGCATCGCACATCTCGCGGGTCACCCCCGGTGTGGTCGCAACGACCCGCCGGCTTTCCATCCAACACGCTCCCGCCCTCTCCTCTGTCGCGGCAACACCCGTTTCGGACGGGTCGGTTGCCAACGCTGCGGCGGTCAAATTTCTGTCACGGCCGCGACCGGCCGTCGGCTGTTCGACGGTCAGGTGATCGCACCTTATGTGGCCATGATTGCGCAAGATCGTCGCCGGGAGCTGGGCAACCTCACCATCGCCCTGCTGTTTGGCGAGATGACGGCCGAGCCGCTGCAAATCCGCGGCAGACAGTGACTTTTTGAAGACGTGAATTTGGGAGTCGAGGCCGAGCAGGCCCGCACTAACCGCTTCCGACAGGTTCGCGGCGCCGCCAGTGACCTGGTGGCTCGTCGGCATCGACCTCATCGGCGTCGTGGCGAACATTCGCGAACTCGTCTTTCCGGCCGCCTCGCTATCGGGCTTCCGGACCCTCCCGGTAAGACCATCGACCTGCGCTCGGCTTAGGTCTGATGATCTCATTGACCGGTGTGGCCAAAAAGCGGCGTGTGCAAGAGCGACCGTCAAAGACGGTTAAATGATGCGGAACTGTTGCGGCATAGCAACAAGAGTGTCCTGGCGGACACCCTTTTCAGGTGCACTTAGTAGCCGCTGGGGTCAGGCGTTGAGCACCTTGCCGTAGGCGTCGAGCACGGCTTCCTTCATCATCTCCGACAGGGTCGGATGCGGGAAGACGGTGTGCATCAGCTCTTCCTCGGTGGTTTCGAGGTTCATCGCCACCACGTAGCCCTGGATCAGCTCGGTGACTTCGGCGCCGATCATATGCGCGCCCAAGAGCTGCCCGGTGGTCTTGTCGAAGATCACCTTGACCAGGCCCTGGTCCTCGCCGAGCGCAATCGCCTTGCCGTTGGCGGTGAACGGGAAACGGCCGACCCGGATCTCCCGGCCCTGCTCCTTCGCCTTGGCCTCAGTAAGGCCCACGGAGGCGATTTGAGGCTGGCAGTAGGTGCAGCCCGGGATCAGGCTCTTGTCGAGCGGATGCGGATGCAGGCCCTTGATGGCCTCCACACAGATCACCCCCTCATGCTCGGCCTTGTGCGCCAGCATCGGCGGCCCGGCGACGTCGCCGATGGCGTAAATGCCCGGCACATTGGTCTTGCCGAGCCCGTCGGTGACGATGGTGCCGCGATCGAGCTTCACCCCGAGCTTGTCGAGGCCCAGGTTCTCGACGTTGCCGACCACGCCGACCGCCGAGATCACACGGTCGAATTCGGCAGTCTCCGGCTTGCCGTTGCCGGGATCGATGGTGGCAACGACGCTATCGGCCTTCTTGTCGAGCTTGGTGACCTTGGCGCCGGTCAGAATCTTGATGCCCTGCTTCTCGAACCGCTTGCGGGCGAGCGCGGCGATCTCGGCGTCCTCGACCGGGAGGATCTGCGGCAACACCTCGACTACGGTGACCTTGGCGCCCATGGTGTGGAAGAACGAGGCGAACTCGATGCCGATCGCGCCGGAGCCGACCACCAGCAGCGACTTCGGCATCACTTCCGGCACCATCGCCTCGAAATAGGTCCAGACCAGCTTCTTGTCCGGCTCGAGCCCCGGCAGCACCCGCGGCCGCGCCCCGGTCGCGACGATGATGTGCTTGGCCTGATAACTGCCCGGCGGCAGCGCGCCCTTCGGCGCTTCGGTCTTGGAGGCGGCGACGGTGAGCTTGCCCGGCGCGTCGATGGTCGCCGCGCCCCAGATGATCGAGATCTTGTTCTTCTTCATCAGGAAGCCGACGCCGTCGTTCAGCCGCTTCGACACCCCGCGCGAGCGCTGCACGATCGCCTTCGGATCGAACGAGATGTTGTCGGCCGACAGCCCGTAATCCTTGGCGTGCTGCATGTAGTGATAGATCTCCGCCGAGCGCAGCAGCGCCTTGGTCGGAATGCAGCCCCAGTTCAAACAGATGCCGCCGAGATACGACTTCTCGACGATCGCGGTCTTGAACCCAAGCTGCGCCGCCCGGATCGCCGCGACATAGCCGCCGGGTCCGGAGCCGATGATGATAACGTCGAAGGAGGTGTCGGACATAACTACTCGCTCTTCTTCCCTTCACCCGGCCCCAGGTGGCCCCCTCTCCCACAAGGAGAGAGGGGAAGACGTTCACACCATCATCATCACGGGATTTTCGATCAACGTCTTGAAGGCGCCGATCAGTTCGGCGCCGAGCGCACCGTCGACGGCGCGGTGATCGCAAGACAGCGTCACGCTCATCATGGTGGCGATCTCGATCTTGCCATCCTTGACGATCGGGCGCTGCTCGCCGGTGCCGACCGCCAGGATGGTGGCATGCGGCGGATTGATCACCGCGGTGAAGTCCTTGATGCCGAACATGCCGAGATTGGACACCGCGGTAGTGCCGCCCTGATACTCTTCGGGCTTCAGCTTGCGAGCGCGGGCGCGCGCGGCAAAGTCCTTCATCTGCGCCGAGATCGACGACAGCGACGCCGTCTCCGCACTGCGGATGATCGGGGTGATCAGCCCGCCCGGCATCGCGACAGCAACGCCGATGTCGGAGTGCTTGTGCTTCAGCATTCCGCCTTCGGTCCACGACACGTTGGCGTCCGGGATGCGCTGCAGGGCGATCGCCATCGCTTTGATGATGAAGTCGTTGACCGACAGCTTGTAGGCCGGCTTGCCGTCCTTGTCCTTCGGCGCGGCGGCGTTGATGTCCTCGCGCGCGGCGAGCAGCCGGTCGAGGTTGCAGTCGATCGTCAGATAGAAATGCGGAATGGTCTGGGTCGACTGCGTCAACCTTTGCGCAATGGTCCGGCGCATGCCGTCGTGCGGCACCACTTCGTAAGAGCCTTCCGGATACAGCGCACGGATCTGCTGATCCGACATCGCCGGCGCGATCGCCGGACCGGCCGCAGGGGCCGCTGCCGGCGCCTTCAGGCCGCCGCCGCTCTTGGCCTGCTCGACGTCGCGGGCGATGACGCGGCCGTGCGGGCCGGTGCCGGTGACGCGGGCGATATCGATGCCCGCATCCTTCGCCAGCCGCCGCGCCAACGGCGAGGCGAACACGCGGCCATTCGCTGGCGCCGTAGCCCCCTCACCCGCCGCCTGCGGCGGCGACCTCCCCCCGTTGGGGAGAGGTGAAGGCGGCTGTGGCGTCGGCCTCTGGTCAGCCTTGTCCTGTGCGTGCGAATTGGCCTCGGCCTTGCCACCCGCAGGGCCGGCTCCCTCTCCCCTCTGGGGAGAGGGCTGGGGTGAGGGGGCACCGCCGGCACTGGCCGTCCCGCCTGCCCCCGCCGCTTTCACGTCCTCGCCGTCCGCGGCGAGCACCGCGATCACGTCGTTGACCGGAACGTCTTGGGTGCCTTCGGGCACGATGATCTTGGCCAGCGTGCCTTCGTCGGCGGCCTCGACTTCCATCGTCGCCTTATCGGTCTCGATCTCGGCGATGACGTCGCCACTTTTGACCTTGTCGCCCTCCTTCTTCAGCCACTTCGCAAGGTTGCCCTTCTCCATGGTCGGCGACAGCGCGGGCATCAGAATGTTGATCGGCATGAGGACAGAACCTTACTGCGGCCGTTCGGTGGTGGCGCCGGTGTCGGTCGGGCGCGACAGCTCGGCCTCGAACATCTCGACGATGCGCTCCAGCGCCTCGTCCTCGGTGTATTCGCTCTCGCGCGCATAGGCGCGCGCGGCGTGGCGGGCGATGTCGACCAGCAGCAGCCCCCACATCTCCGGATCTTCGAACGCGCGCATGAATGCGATCGACAGACCGCCGTCGAGCACGAAGGCGCGCAGCACCTCGATCGCGTCTTCGCGGTTTGCGACGTCGGGCGGCAGCGGCTGTTGCTTGGGTCCGGTCATAGGCTCACCGATAGCAGACGGCTTTGGCGGCCTCGACCACCTCGGCGACGCTGGGCAGTGCCAGCTTTTCGAGATTGGCGGCATACGGCATCGGCACGTCCTTGCCGGATACGCGCGTCACCGGCGCGTCCAAGTAATCGAACGCGTGCTCCATGATCCGGGCGGAGAGTTCGGCGCCGACGCCGTTCTGCTGCCAGCCCTCTTCGATCGTCACAGCGCGCCCGGTCTTCTTCACCGAGGCGATGATCGTTTCGGTGTCGAGCGGACGCAGCGTGCGCAGGTCGATCACTTCGGCCGAGATGCCGTCCTTCGCCAGCTCGTCGGCGGCCTTCAGCGTGTAGGTCATGCCGTGCGACCACGAGATCAGCGTGACATCCTTGCCCTCGCGGACGATGCGCGCCCTACCGATCGGGATCACGTAGTCGTCGAGCTTCGGCACTTCGCCGTGCTGGCCGTACAGCATCTCGTGCTCGAGGAATATCACCGGATTGGGATCGCGGATCGCCGCCTTGAGCAGGCCCTTGGCGTCGGCGGCCGAATACGGCGCCACCACTTTGAGGCCGGGGATCTGCGCGTACCAGGCCGAGTAGTCCTGGCTGTGCTGCGCGGCGACGCGCGAGGCGGCGCCGTTCGGGCCGCGGAACACGATCGAGCAGCCGAGCTGGCCGCCCGACATGTAAAGCGTCTTCGCCGCCGAGTTGATGATCTGATCGATCGCCTGCATGGCGAAGTTGAAGGTCATGAACTCGACGATCGGCTTCAACCCGGCAAAGCCGGCACCGACGCCGACGCCGGCGAAGCCGTGCTCGGTGATCGGGGTGTCGATCACGCGGCGGTCGCCGAATTCCTGCAGTAGTCCCTGCGTGACCTTGTAGGCGCCCTGATACTCGGCGACCTCTTCGCCCATCACGAACACGTCGGGATCGCGGCGCATTTCCTCCGCCATCGCATCGCGCAGCGCTTCGCGGACCGTCACCGTCACCATCTCGGTGCCGGCCGGAATATCCGGATCAGCGGCGGCCGACACCGTCGGTGCTTCTGGCGCGTGCTGCGCGGGCGCCGCTGCGGACTTGGCCTGCGCGGCTTCAGGCTCCGCTGCCGGCGGAGCCGATTGCGAGGCCTTGTTCTGCACGGCAGGGTCCGACGCTTTGTCGGCGTCGGCCGCGCTTTCGCCGTCACCGAGAATGGTGGCGATCGGCGTGTTGACCGCGACGTCGTTGGTACCTTCGGGGATCAGGATCTTGCCGAGCGTGCCTTCGTCGGCGGCTTCGACTTCCATGGTCGCCTTGTCGGTCTCGATCTCGGCGATGACGTCACCGCTTTTGACTTTGTCGCCTTCCTTCTTGAGCCATTTCGACAGGTTGCCCTTCTCCATGGTCGGCGACAGCGCGGGCATCAGAACTTGGATTGGCATTGGGGCTCCGCAGTCATTCAGTCAGGCGGGAAGCAGCCGCGACACGGCAAGGCGGGGATCAGCGATACACATCGGTGTACAGTTCGGACGGATCAGGCTCGGGATCGTGCTGGGCGAAGTCCGCCGACTCATTGACGACCTTGCGCACCTCGGCATCGATCGCCTTGAGATCGTCTTCGGTCATGTCGAGCGCGAGCAGACGCTTGCGAACCTGTTCGATCGGATCCTGATCGTTACGGATCTTGTCGACCTCTTCGCGCGACCGATACTTCGCCGGGTCCGACATCGAGTGACCGCGATAGCGATAGGTCTGCATTTCGAGGATGAACGGGCCGTTGCCGGCGCGGCAATGTGCAACCGCCTTGTCGCCGGCGGCCTTCACCGCACGCACGTCCATGCCGTCGACCTGCTCGCCCGGAATGTTGAACGACACGCCGCGCTTGGAGAAATCGGTCTGCGCCGAAGAGCGCGTCACCGAGGTGCCCATCGCGTAGCGGTTGTTCTCGATCACGTACACCACGGGGAGCTTCCACAGCTCCGCCATGTTGAAGCTCTCGTACACCTGGCCCTGATTGGCGGCGCCGTCGCCGAAATAAGCGAGGCAGACGCGGCCATCGCCGCGATAGCGGTTGGCGAAGGCGATGCCGGTGCCGAGCGAGACTTGCGCACCGACGATGCCGTGTCCGCCGAAGAAACTCTTCTCCCGGCTGAACATGTGCATCGAGCCACCCTTGCCCTTGGAGTAGCCGCCGCGGCGTCCGGTGAGTTCGGCCATCACACCGTTGGCGTCCATGCCGCAGGCGAGCATGTGGCCGTGATCGCGATAACCGGTGATCACCTGATCACCTTCGCGCAGCGCCATCTGCATGCCGACGACGACGGCTTCCTGACCGATATAGAGATGACAGAAACCGCCGATCGCACCCATGCCGTAGAGCTGACCGGCCTTCTCTTCGAAGCGGCGGATCAGCAGCATTTCTCGAAAAGCGCCGAGCTCCTGTTCCTTGGTGAAAGGCGGCACGTTCGATGGTGACGCTCCTCCAGCATTGTCCTGTGCTGTTTCCTTCGCGGCGCTCTTCTTGGGTGCGGCCATGGCGATTCCGATTAGAGATGAGATGAGCCTCTCTATCGTAACTTATAGCGGCTTGAAAGGATCGCTATGTCGCTGCGCGCAAATCAATATGCCGCAGTGCAGCGACACGAAACTTTCGAAATCGTTCGTCCAGATTTTTGGAATTTGCGCACTCAGCGCTCGGGCAGCATCCGCACCAAGTCCGCCGGATTGGCGAAGTCGAGCTGATAGCGCACGCGCTCGTCGAGCATATCCGGGTCGATCCGGTCGGAGCGCAGCAGCGAGACACGCTGCTCGGCCTCGGCGCGCTGCTGACGCAGTTGCACCAGTTCCGCAGTGAGCGCGGTGATTTCCTGGTCGAGCTCCTGCTGCGCGGTCAGGCCGTAGCGGCCGGTGTAGGCATTGACGCCGAAATAGCCGATCACGGCCGCAGCGATCGCGTACAGCGCGATGCCGGCGAGGATCGATTTGAGGCGACTGCGGGTGACCATGGCCGGACCATGGGACAGCGCGGTTAACGCGCGGCTAACGCAGCGACTGTCCCGCCAGCTTTACAACCGGCGGGACAGGTCTGGCGCTATTTGTACTGCTGGGCGACGAAGCCGGCGAAGGCGTCGATGTACTTCTGCAGGAACTCGCGGAGCGAATCCTTGACCAGCGCACCGTCCTCGCCGAACGCATCGCCGATGCCGCCGACATAAGCCTCCGGCTGCTGCAGCGTCGGCATGTTGAGAAACACC
The DNA here is from genome assembly GCF_039642825.1 of Rhodopseudomonas sp. P1. Classification (NCBI taxonomy): domain Bacteria; kingdom Pseudomonadati; phylum Pseudomonadota; class Alphaproteobacteria; order Hyphomicrobiales; family Nitrobacteraceae; genus Rhodopseudomonas; species Rhodopseudomonas sp. P1. Next base: position 3,110,331 of record NZ_CP088006.1, read on the forward strand.
AGGCACTGCCGCAAATGGTGGTTGGCGCCGAAGCCGCCGATCGCACCGGGCGAATTCGACAGCACGCCGGCCGGCTTCTTGTCGAAGCAGCTCTTGCCGTACGGACGCGAACCGACGTCGATGGCGTTCTTCAGCACGCCCGGAATCGAGCGGTTGTATTCCGGCGTCACGAACAGCACCGCATCAGAGGCCTTGATGCTGTCGCGGAACGCGGTCCAGTCGGCAGGCGGCGCGTCGGTCTCGAGATCCTGGTTGTACATCGACAGGCCGTGCAGCGTGACGATGTCCAGCTTCAGAGTGTCCGGCGCGAGCTTGCTCAGGGCCTGCGCGGTGCGCAGCGAATACGCCTGCTTGCGCAAACTACCGACGACGGCGGCGACGCGATATGGTGGGGCCATTCAAAATCCTCCGTAAGCCATGAACAGTCGCGGCGAGCCTAGCCCGCCGCGATGACGGAGAAAGCGCAACATGCGACAGTCGTGTGGCGATGACGCGGTTTTGATGGTCCCCTCACCTAACTCGGTGCGCGCGCCGCCTATTCGGCCGCAGCGCGGTTACCCAGCACCTCATGGTTGTGCGCGCCGAGCTTGGGCGTGGCGAGTTCGGGATCAGGCCGCTGGCCGTCGAACAGGATCGGCAGGCCGGCGACCTTGAGGCCGGTGTCCGGCATCGTGCGCAGCAGATCGGCCGTGGCGAGCTGCTCGGTGGCGGCGAGCTCGGGAATGTCATTGACCGGACTCACCGGCACGCCCGCGTTCTTGAAGTCCGCGAGCCAATCGGCGGCGCCGCGGGTTCTCAGCACCTCCTGCATCAACGGGATCAATACGGGCCGATGCGCCTGCCGGTCGCGCACCCGCGCAAAGCGCTGGTCGGCGCTCCACTCCGGATGGCCGAGCACGGCGGCACAGCGCGCGAACAACCGGTCGTTGCCGGCGGCGATCACGATCGGACGGTCGGCGGTCTCGAACACCTGATACGGCGCCAGCGTGCCGCTGGCGGTGCCATGGCGGGCCGGCGGCTCGCCGTCGAGCAGATAGCCGCTGAGCGACATGTCGACCCAGCCGACCGCCGTGTCGAACAGCGAGGTGTCGATCACGCAGCCTTTGCCGGTGACGTGGCGCTGCTGCAGCGCTGCCAGCGCGCCGATCACGCACCACTGCGCAGTGGCGCGATCGTTGATCGGCGGTGCGCAGAAGGTCGGCGGATGCTCGGGACCGCCGGTGAGCGACATCACCCCGCCATAGGCCTGCAGCAGCGGATCGAAGCCCGGCTCCTTGCTCAGCGGACCGGCTTTGCCGAACGCCCAGACCGAGCAATAGATCAGCCGCGGATTGACCGCGCACATCACGTCCGGCCCGATGCCGCACGACGCGACCACGCCGGAGCGCAGGTTCTGGATCAGGATGTCCGCATCCTGGACGAGCCGTTTGAGCCGCGCGACATCGTCCGGGTCCTTGATGTCCAGAGTCACCGAGCGCTTGTTGCGGTTGTAGGTGTGAAACAGCAGAGAGTCGCCGTCGATGAAGGGCGGGCCCCAGTGCCGGGCATCGTCGCCGCCGTCGTGCTTCTCGACCTTGATCACTTCGGCGCCCATGTCGCCGAGGATCATACCGGCCATTGGCCCGGCGATCGCCTGCGCGATCTCGATCACTTTGATGCCGGCGAGCGGTCCACCCATTGCGGTCTCCGATTTCGTGTTATGTCTGTTGGCGCGCACTGTTTCAGGGGTGCGAGGCAAATTGCAAGTGTCTGGCAGGAGCGGAGCGTGCAATGGTGACCGCCGAATTTCTCATCACCTCGCTGATCGTGGTCGCCTCGCCCGGAACCGGCGTGCTCTACACGGTGGCCACCGGGCTGTCGCGCGGGCCGCGGGCCAGCGCCATCGCAGCGTTCGGCTCGACCATCGGCATCGTGCCGCACATGGCGGCGGCGATCCTCGGCCTCGCCGCCCTGCTCCACACCAGCGCGGTGGCGTTCCAGCTGTTCAAATATCTCGGTGTCGCCTATCTGCTGTACATGGCGTGGAAGACGCTCGGCGAGCGCGGACCGCTCAGCGTCGATAGCGACGTCGGAGCCCCCTCGGCGTTGCAGATGACGGTGACCGGCGTGCTGATCAACATCCTCAATCCGAAGCTGTCGATCTTCTTCCTCGCCTTCCTGCCGCAGTTCGTCTCGGCCGATGACACCCATCCGCTCGGCCGGATGATCGAGCTCAGCGGCATCTTCATGCTGATGACGTTCGCGGTGTTCGTGATCTACGGCCTGTTCGCTGCGTGGCTGCGCGACCACGTCATCACCCGGCCGCAAGTCATGACCTGGCTCCGGCGCAGCTTCGCCGCCGCCTTCGTCGCGCTCGGCGCCAAGCTGGCGACCGCGGAGCGGTGAGCTCATCCAGCGTCATTGCGAGCGAAGCGAAGCAATCCAGGAATCCAGCGCACTGCCCGCTGGATTGCTTCGTCGGCTACGCCGCCTCGCAATGACGAAGTGTATCACGTCCGCGCGCGGATTTCGTTGAGCAGGAAGTTGCCGAGCCGCTTGCCGCGATTGCGCAGCACCTTGAGAACGCCCTGATCGACGAAATAGGTCAGCAGAATGCTGTCCCGCGTCTCAACGCCTGCAGGCACGGTGTCGGCTGAATGCCAAGTGTGCTTGTCGACCGCAAACGCGTAGCCAGAATTCGGCGCGAACTTCATCTGCCGCGCTTTCGGCATCGACCCGTCCGGCAAGACGTCATGGAAGATCGTGCCGATGTCGGTGTGGGCTTCGTCCCGCGGCAGATACAGCTGCACGGTGATGCCCTTCCAATGCGTGTCGGTATGCGGCGTAATCTTATAGCCGGGCACATCGCGGGTCAGGATCGGGATCGGAAACATCCCGACGTCCTGCGCGTCCGGGCCAAATCGCTTCTCCAGCGCCGGCGCCAGCTTGCGGCGGAATGCGTTTTTCACCGGCTCTGAACACAGCGCATCTCCGACCATGCGCCAGACGGAGCGCTGCTGCGGCGGCAGGTGCCGGATGTACTCGGGAAACAAATCGATCTTCACGCGGGTATGGGTGCCGTCGGCGAGATCGTTGCCTTTGCTGCGGCCGTGCATCGGCCGGTAGTCGGTGTTGCGCGGCAGCGCCTGAAGCATCGCCGCGTACACCAGCGCGGGAAAGATCCCGACAAATTCGAGGTGATAGAACGGCTCCATCACCACAGCGGCCGCCTCGATCGCACCGACGATGTGGTTGATCAACGCAGCGGTCGCCTCCGCCAGTTCCGACGGACGCTGCTCAGCCATCTGATCCATGCTGCTTTCCCTGCTTGCCGCTCTGGTTGAGACTAACTCTTGTTCTCAACCAGAGCCAGCATGTTTCGCAGGCGATCGCGGCGATTATTTGGTCGGATCGATCAGGTACTTCTCGCCGGTGGCGCGCTTGTTGTAGGCGGCGATGGCGTCGAGGGTCAGAGCTTCCTTCAGCGACACGACCTTGGTGTAGTGGCTGGCGAAGGTGGTCTTGAGCTCGGCGGCGACGCGGGCGCGGAGCTTGGCCGCATCGGCCGCACCGATCTTCTGCAGGAACGGGAACAGAAGCCAGCCGCCGGCCGCCCAGGCGAAGCCGAAATTGCGGACGATCTCGGTCGGCTTGGTATCGAGGCTGCCGTAGATGTACACCTGCTTCAGCACGTTCGACCCATAGCGGCTGTACGGTCCGGTCGCGGTCTTGCCGATCGCGGCTTCCATGCAGCTCAGGATTTGGCCTGCAAGCCGGCCGCCGCCGATCGCGTCGAACGCGATGGTGGCCCCCGTCTTGACCAGCGCGTCGGTGAGATCATCGAGGAAGGTCGGCGCCGTGGAGTCGACCACGTACTTGGCGCCGATGTCGCGGAGCAGCTTGGCCTGCGCCTCGCTGCGGACGATGTTGACCAGATCGATGCCGTCCTTGAGGCAGATCCGGTTCAGCATCTGGCCGAGGTTCGACGCCGCGGCGGTGTGCACCAGCGCCTTGTGGCCCTCGCGCTTCATCGTCGCGGTCATACCGAGCGCGGTCAGCGGATTGACGAAGCACGAGGCGCCTTCGGCTGCGGTGGTGCCGTCGGCCAGCTTCAGGCAGTCGGCCGCTTTGATCAGGCGATACTGCGCGTACATCGCGCCGCCGATCATCGCCACGGTCTTGCCGAGCAGCGCCTGCGCCGCATCCGAGCTGCCGGCCTTGATCACCGTGCCGGCGCCTTCATTGCCGACCGGCATCGACTCGTCGAGCCGGCCCGCCATCGCCTTCATGGCGGCTTCGGGCACCTTGGCGGTGATCACCGGCGCGTCCGGCGTTCCGGAGGCCTTGGCGCTCGACATGTCGGCGGCGCCGAACAGCAGGCCGAGATCGGAGGGATTGATCGGGGTGGCTTCGACCCGGACCACGACCTCGTCGGGGCCGGGCTCGGGAATGCTCACCGGCACCAGCGAAACTTCGAGGTCGCCGCTCGCCTTGATCAGCGAACGCAGTTGCAGTCCGGTGGTTTCACTCACGCGTCGTCTCCCTGCTTGTTGTCATCGCGGCCGCACCTTGGGGCAGCCGCGCGCAGGGTTCAAGGCCGCGCTGATAACCTATCCGTCATTGCGAGGAGCGAAGCGACGAAGCAATCCAGTTCCGACACCCGGACTCTGGATTGCTTCGCTTCGCTCGCAATGACGCGGTTCTAGTTCAGCGGAACGCCTTCAGCGCCGCCCTGCCGGGGAAGTATGCGCTCGCGCCGAGCTCCTGCTCGATGCGCAGCAACTGGTTGTACTTCGAGGTGCGGTCGGCGCGGGCCAGCGAGCCGGTCTTGATTTGCCCGCAATTGGTGGCGACCGCGAGGTCGGCGATGGTGGAGTCCTCGGTCTCGCCCGAGCGATGCGACATCACCGCAGTATAGCCGGCCTTGTGCGCCATCTCGACGGCGGCCAGCGTTTCGGTCAGCGTACCGATCTGATTGACCTTGATCAGGATCGAGTTGGCGCGGCCGGCCTTGATGCCGTCGGCGAGGCGCGAGACGTTGGTGACGAACAAATCGTCGCCGACGAGCTGGCATTTGTCGCCGATCAGATCGGTGATCGCCTTCCAGCCTTCCATGTCGTCCTCGGCCATGCCGTCTTCGATCGACACGATCGGATAACGCGACACCAGATCGGCGAGATACTTGGCCTGCTCCTGCGGACCGAGGCTGCGGCCTTCCGCTTCATAGACATACTTGCCGTTCTTGAAGAACTCGGTCGACGCCGGATCGAGCGCGATCATGACATCTTCGCCGGCCTTGAAGCCCGCCTTGCCGATCGCCGACAGCACGAAGTCGAGCGCGGCGTCGGCCGACGGCAGGTTCGGCGCGAAGCCGCCCTCGTCGCCGACATTGGTGTTGTGGCCGGCCTTCTTCAACTCGCCCTTGAGGGTGTGGAAGATCTCCGAACCATAGCGCAGCGCTTCCGCGAAGCTCGGCGCACCGACCGGCATGATCATGAATTCCTGGAAGTCGATCGGATTGTCGGCATGCGCGCCGCCATTGATGATGTTCATCATCGGCACCGGCAGGGTGCGGGCCGAGGTGCCGCCGACATAGCGATACAGCGGCAGATCGTAAGACGATGCCGCAGCCTTGGCGACCGCGAGCGACACGCCCAGGATCGCATTGGCACCGATCCGGCCCTTGTTCGGGGTGCCGTCGAGCTCGATCATGGTCTGGTCGATCTGCACCTGCTGCTCGGCATCCATGCCGCCGAGCGCGTCGAACAGCTCGCCGTTGACGGCCTCGACCGCCTTCAGCACGCCCTTGCCGAGATAGCGGGCCTTGTCGCCGTCGCGCAGCTCGACCGCCTCATGGGCGCCAGTGGAGGCGCCCGACGGCACCGCGGCGCGGCCTACCGAGCCGTCCTCGAGCACCACGTCGACTTCGACGGTCGGATTGCCGCGGCTGTCGAGAATTTCGCGGCCGATGATGTCGACGATGGCGGTCATGAATGCCTCTTGATCGGATGGAGGGAATGGAGTTGCGCCGCTTCTACAGCATGGCTCCGGGCACGAAAAGGCCGCTCGCCCGCTCCATGGGGCCCGACCAACGGCGAACGCACCGGTTTTGCAACGGATTCCCCTGCCCCGGAAAATGCTCTAGGACGGCGGTAACGGAGACCACAAGTTCAAGCCATGTCGAAAACCCCTCGCAAATCCGCCGCCACCCCGTCCCTGCAGCTCGGCCAGGCCGTCGAATGGCCCGACCGGCCGGAAGCGGCCAAGCTCGACCGGGTGCCGAACCCGCAGAAGGACACCAACTTCCTGGCGCGCTTCACCGCGCCGGAATTCACCTCGCTGTGCCCGGTGACCGGCCAGCCGGACTTCGCGCATCTGGTGATCGACTACGTTCCAGGCCCGTGGCTCCTCGAGTCGAAATCGCTGAAGCTGTACCTCGCCTCTTTCCGCAACCACGGCGCTTTCCACGAGGACTGCACCGTGGCGATCGGCAAGCGGATCGCCATCGAAATCAAACCGAAATGGCTGCGCATCGGTGGCTACTGGTATCCGCGCGGCGGCATCCCGATCGACGTATTCTGGCAGACCGGCAAACTGCCGAAGGACGTCTGGGTACCCGACCAAGGCGTGCAGCCGTATCGCGGGCGGGGTTAGCGCTAGCACTTGGGGACGCTATGCGTCCCGGCGCGGCGAATGGTGTTTCGCCCGAAGGGTTGCGCAGCGGCGCAAGAACAGGTAATCAATCGCAGCTTCTTCTGCTATCTGAAGAGGCTGACATGAACGATTTGTATTCGTGGATTGCGCATCAGCACCACGGCTTGCACACCTTCAAATCCTTCCAAGACAAGCTTGAGCAGTTCGCCGAGCACCATCCCGCACAACGCGGTCTGTGCCGTGTGCTATCTCACCTCGTGCAGGATTACATCGAAGCGTTCGATGAAGCGCCTCTGCCGGCCGAGCTCGCACGCGACGTGCATCATCGGCTGATGCAATTGTTGGCGTCACTTGAACTGCACGGCGATTCCGAGCGGAAGCTCGCCGACATCAACCGCGTCGCCGGTTTTGCGCTCTGGCCAATACCGCAAAGCCCCTCTGGTGGCGAACATCGTCCGCATCACTGACGACGCTGCCGCGGCCGCTACAGCCGCACCGCGTCGTCCACAAGCAGTGGCGGCTGGATCTCCGCGGCCCGCCGAGCTGATCGGCGAGCTGATAGACCTCCGACTTGTAGAGGTGTGCGATCGGCTTGAAGTCGGCGGCGCCGTCGATTGACATTGCGACAACGTCGCGCATCTCGCAACAGATTGGAACTTTTCGCGCTCGCGAACGTTTGAACGGAACTGCAATGTTTAGGCGGAGAAGCGAGATTGAACCGGCGGCAAGTTCTGACCGGGCTGGCGGCGTTGCCGCTGTTGCAGGCAAAGCCCGATCCCGCCGCGGCGGACCGCTCTTCCTCGATCGACTTCGATCCTTGGATGGTGCGCAAGCTGGCGCGCGAACTGGCGAGCAAACCCTATGAGGCACCCGACGGTTCGCTGCCGGCCTCGCTGAACGACCTCAGCTACGACTCCTACCGGTCGCTGCGCTTTCGACCCGAGCGTGCGCTCTGGCGTGCCGAGAACCTTCCGTTTCAGGTCCAGTTCTTCCACCGCGGCTTCCTCTACAAGAACCGGGTGACGATCTTTGAAGTCGCCGATGGCAAGGCGCGCCACGTGCCGTATCGCGCGGACGACTTCTCGTTCGGCGACGTCGCGCCGCCGCCGGATGCCGATCTCGGCTTTGCGGGGTTTCGGATTCACGCGCCGCTGCAGCGTGCGGATTATTACGACGAGGTCAGCGCCTTCCTCGGAGCGGCCTACTTTCGCGCGGTCACCAAGGGCGAGCGTTACGGGCTCTCTGCGCGCGGCCTGTCGATCGACACCGGCCAGTCGAGCGGGGAGGAATTCCCACTGTTCAAAACATTCTGGCTCGAGCGGCCTGCTCCGGGCGCATCGTCGCTGGTGGTACATGCGCTGCTCGACAGCAAGAGCGTCGCCGGCGCCTACCGCTTCACCATCCGGCCCGGTGACACCACGGTGTTCGATGTCGAGATGGCGCTGTATCCGCGCGTCGATCTGCAGCATGCCGGACTGGCGCCGATGACCAGCATGTTTCTGTTCGGCCCGAACGATCCGCCCGACACCCCGGACTTCCGCGCCGCGGTGCACGATTCGGACGGGCTGGCGATCTTCAACGGCAGCGGCGAGGAGCTGTGGCGGCCGCTGTGCAATCCGAAGGATCTGCAGATCAGCTCGTTCGGCGACCGCAACCCGCGCGGCTTCGGCCTGATGCAGCGCGAACGCAGCTTCGCCAACTATCAAGATCTCGAATCCCGATACGAGCTGCGGCCGAGCCTGTGGGCCGAGCCGATCGGCGACTGGACCGATGGCGCGGTCAAGCTGATCGAGATTCCCACCCGCGAAGAGGTGCACGACAATATCGCGGCGTTCTGGGAGCCCAAGCAGCCGCTACGCGCCAAGGGCGAACACATCTACACCTATCGCCTGCACTGGGGACCGGACGCGCCGAAACCCAAGGCGCTTGCACGGTTCGTGCGGACCGGCGTCAGCGCGCGGGGCGACACCGAACGATTATTCGTGCTCGATCTCGCCGGCGAGCGGCTGAAGACCGTCGATGCCGCCGCGATCCGCGGCGTAGTCACCGCCGACAAGGGCGAGATCCGCAATATCGTGACCCAACCGAACCCGGCGATGGGCGGCTGGCGGCTCAGCTTTGACCTCGCGCAGGCGCGAGCACCGGTCGAATTACGGGCGGTCGTGTGCGAGGGCGACGCGGCGGTCTCGGAAGTCTGGCTGTACCGATGGACGCCGTGATCGGGCCGCGGCGCGAGGGCTGCCGCGACACCGCGCGCCGAGCCGAACCGCTGCCTGCGAACGCACCGTTGCCGATGCCGGTGCAGTCGTTGCTGCAGAGTCCCCGGGCTGCCGCCCTCAGATCGCCGGCCGCTTGGCGCCGCGTGCTGATCATGGTCGCGGCCGCAGTGCTGTCCGCGGCGGGCATCTACGAGATGTATCAGGTGCTGCAGGTCGGCGGCATCACGGTTCTCGAAGGCGTGGTGCTGGTGCTGTTCGCCGCGCTGTTCGCCTGGGTCGCACTGTCGTTCGTGTCGGCGCTGGCCGGCTTCACTGTGCTGTGCTGCGGCTGGCGCGACGATATCGGCATCATGGCGGATGGCTCTGTTCCGGCGGTCTCCTCCAGGATCGCGATGCTGCTGCCGACCTACAACGAAGACGCCCCGGTGGTGTTCGCGCGGCTGCAGGCGACGCGGCAATCGGTCGACGAAACCGGACGCGGCGCACAATTCGACTGGTTCGTGCTCAGCGACTCCACCGATCCGTCAGTATGGATCGATGAAGAGCGCTGCTATGCCGAACTCGCCGCCACACAGGACCGCCTCTACTATCGCCACCGGCCCCACAATACGGCGCGCAAATCCGGCAACATTGCCGACTGGGTCGAACGTTTCGGCGGTGCCTACGACTTCATGGTCATCCTCGACGCCGACAGCGTGATGACCGGTGACGTGCTGGTGCGTATCGCCGCCGCGATGGAGACGAACAGCGACGTCGGATTGATCCAAACTCTGCCGGTCGTGATCCAGGCGCGCACGCTGTTCGCGCGGGTCCAGCAATTCGCCGGCAGCATCTACGGGCCAATGATCGCCGCCGGCACAGCATGGTGGCACGGCTCCGAGAGCAACTATTGGGGCCACAACGCGATCATCCGAGTATCGGCGTTCGCGGGCAGCGCCGGGCTGCCGACGTTGGCGGGCCGCAAACCATTCGGCGGCGAAATCCTCAGCCACGATTTCGTCGAGGCGGCGCTTATGCGCCGCGCAGGCTGGCGCATTCACCTCGCCCCAACGCTGCGCGGCAGCTACGAAGAGTGCCCACCTTCACTTCTCGATTTCGCCGCGCGCGATCGGCGCTGGTGCCAGGGCAATCTGCAACACGGCAAGCTGCTCACCGCCCGCGGACTGCATTGGGTGTCGAGGCTGCATTTCCTCACCGGAATTGGCGCTTATCTCACCGCGCCGATGTGGCTGGCGTTTCTGATTGCCGGCATCCTGATTTCGCTGCAGGCGCAATTTGTCCGCCCCGAGTATTTCCCCAAGGACTTCTCGCTGTTTCCGATCTGGCCGGCGCAGGACCCGGTGCGCGCCGCCTGGGTGTTCGCCGGCACGATGGGACTGTTGATCCTGCCGAAGTTGCTAGCCCTATTGCTGGTGCTGATGCGCAACGAAACCCGCAGGAAGTTCGGCGGCGGCCTGCGCGCGTTTGGCGGCGTGCTGCTAGAAACGCTGATCTCGGCTCTGACCGCGCCGGTGATGATGGTGTTTCAATCCACCGCGGTGATCGAGATCCTGCTCGGCCGCGACGCCGGCTGGCAGGTTCAGCATCGCGGCGATGGCGCGATCCCGCTGCGGGAAGTCGTCCGCCGCTACGCGCTCCCGACAGCGTTGGGCGCGACCATGGCAATCGGAGCGTGGCTGGTATCGTGGCCACTGCTCCTGTGGATGACGCCGGTAATCGTCGGCCTGCTGCTCGCGATCCCGGTGGCGCTGCTGACGACGCGTGTCTCCCGCTCGCGTCCGTTGCTGATGACGACGCCGGAGCAGATCGATCCGCCGGCGATCCTGGCGCAGGTGCACGCACTCGCCGATCGTCTTTGCCAGGCAAACCAGACAACCGATCCGCTGAGCGCGCTTTGTAGCGACCGACGACTCCGAGAGCTCCATCTCGCAGCCCTGGCCTTCCATTCTCCGCGCCGGCGCGGCCGTATCGATCCGCATCTGGCGACCGCGCGCGTGCTGATCGACGACGCTGAAAGTTATAGCGAGGCTGCCGGCTGGCTCGGCCCGCGCGAAATCCGCGCTGTGCTCGGTGATCGTGAGACCCTCCAAGGGCTGCTGGCATTGCCCGGCGGAGATGGACCAGGACCAATCGCCACCGAGTCCCGCGGTTAGAGTGGCAACTCGCGAGCGACTGCATCAGCCGGCGGCCGCGGTTTGAGGATGCGGGCCAGCACGATTCCGAGCGTGGCCATGGTCAGCGCGGTCAGGGTCAACGTTGCGGTCTTGCCGAGATGCGACAGGCCGAAGCCGTAGGCGATCGGGCCGGTGGTCTGTCCCATGAAGAAGAAAAACGAGTGCAGCGACATCGCGGTACCGCGCGCGGTCTCGGTGAGTTCGGACGCGAACACCTGGATGCAGCCGTGCAGCATGTAGAACCCCATCCCCATCAGGACGAAGGCGAACATCTGCGCCTGCCAATGCGGGCCGAGCATAATCGCGGCAAGCTGCAGAGCCACCAGAAGACCGCCGCCGATCATCATGCCGGTGGTACGTAGACGCGGCAGCAATTGCGACACCGTCAGCGTGTAGATCAGCCCGCCGACCGCAAAGCCGGCGATCACCAGGCCGGCGATCGCTAGGCTCTGCTCGCCCTGCTCATGCAGGAACGCCGCGACGTAAGGAAACACGCCCATCACGCAGGTGCCTTCGATCAGCACCGCGGTGAAGCAGATCGCCGCGTTGGGATTACTGAAGATGGTGCGATAGCCGCGGCGCAGCGCCGGCAGGTCCATCTCGGCGCTGCGCGGCGGCATCTTGGCGCCGCGGGCGCCGAACGCCACCGCAATGGCGGCGACGATCACCAGCACGCCGAGGATCGCCAGCACGCCGCGCCAGCCGAGGAAATCACCGATCACGCCCGAGGCCGAGGCGCCGAGCAGATTGCCGGCCATCGAGCCGCCGAGCACGCGGCCGATCGCGACCTGACGCCGATCGACGGTGACGAGATCGCTGGCAAGGCCCAGCGCCACCGGAAACACCCCGCCCGAGCCGACGCCGGCGAGGATGCGGCAGACGAACAGCACAGTGAACGACGACGACAACGCGCCGAGCAGGCTGGCGAAGCCGAGCAGCGCCAGGCACACGATCATCAGCCGCGCTTTGCCGAACAGATCGCCGAGCGCACCGATCGCCGGCTGTACCACCGCGAAAGTAAACGCGGTGACCGCGGCGAGACCCGCCGCGGTGGTGATCGTCACCGAGAACTCTTCGGCGATCCGCGGCAGCACCGGATCGAGCGCGCGCGTCGACAGCGACGCGGCAAAGCTTGATAGAGCGATGATGTTAAGCGCCGGCGGCAGCCGCGATGAGGAGGCTGCACCACCGGCTGACGGCATCAAACGGCCCCGACCGCGGGCCGCTTCTTGGCGAGCGCGTCGAATTCCATCAGCGTCTTGATCAGCGCTTCGAACTCGCGCAGCGGCACCATGTTCGGCCCATCTGACGGTGCGTGATCCGGATCCGGATGGGTCTCGATGAACACGCCGGCAACGCCGACCGCGACCGCCGCGCGCGCCAGCACCGGGACGTATTCACGCTCGCCGCCCGACGAGGTGCCCTTGCCGCCCGGCTGCTGCACCGAATGGGTGGCATCGAAGATCACCGGCGCGCCGGTGGTCTTGGCCATGATCGGCAGCGCGCGCATGTCAGACACCAGCGTGTTGTAGCCGAACGATACGCCGCGCTCGGTCACCAGCACCTTCGTGTTGCCGGCGTAGGTGATCTTGGACACCACATTGCCCATGTCCCATGGCGCCAGGAACTGCCCCTTCTTGACGTTGACGATCTTGCCGGTCGCCGCGGCCGCGAGCAGCAGGTCGGTCTGCCGGCACAAGAAAGCCGGGATCTGCAGGATATCGACCGCTTCGGCGGCGCGCGCGCATTGCTCGTTCTCGTGCACGTCGGTCAGCACCGGCAGGCCGAGGCTGTCGCGGATCTCGGCGAAGATCGGCAGCGCGGCGTCGAGGCCGAGACCACGGGCGCTGGCGGCGCTGGTGCGGTTGGCCTTGTCGAACGAGGTCTTGTAGACGAGCCCGATGCCGAGCCGCGTCGCGATCTCTTTCAGCGCCGATGCGACTTCCAGCGCGTGCGCACGGCTTTCGAGCTGGCACGGGCCGGCAATGATCGACAGCGGCAAAGCGTTGCCGAATTTGACGTTGCCCGCCACGACGCTGGTCGCGGGCGCAATGCTCTTGTTCACCGCACTGTTCCTTGTTCGAAGATCAGGGTCGCGCCGCAGACATTCGGCACCACCAGGCGGCCGACATGGCGCGCCGCCGGGATCTTGTGGTCTTGCAGCAGCCGTTCAACCACGCCGAGATCATCGGCGGCAATCCGTAATCCGACGAAGCTTGCGCCCTCGCCTTCGGATGGAACCGTGATGCCGTATTGGTCGCGCAGCGACACCGGTTCGACGATATCGATCTCGCCGCGCTTGGTGGGCGCGGTGACGCCGATCGACGTCGAGCGCAGATCGCGGCTGCCGGTGAAGGCTTCGAGGAAGATGTGATGATCGGTCGGATTGTCGGCGACCATCACCACCGCCGTCGCAGCGCGCGCGCCATTGGCATGCGCCTGGAACGCCGGATTCCAGAAATTCTCCGGGTAGTGATGCTGACAGGTGGCGAAGCCGGCCTGCGGCGACAGCGCATCGCGCGCGAACGCCAGCGAAAACTGCAGCTTCACCACGCTGCCGTCGGGACGCCGCCCTTCCCGTCCGAACGTGAACACCTCACCGGCCGCGATGCCGGCGGCGGTGAACCGACTCAGGTCGGCTGCCGCGTCGTCGCTCGCCAGCAGCAGCATCGACAGGCCTTCGCGGACCGCCAGGTAATCGCGTTGAAACGCCCCGAACGAAAACGCGCCGTCGCGATGCGGCGGAATCTTGTCGGGCTCGCCGATCGTCAGCAGCTCGATGAAGAAGCGATCGAACTGGACAATACGATTGTGTGTTCCCCAGGGGTGAACGTTGCGCGCGCCGACGATGAAGCCGAGCCACTGATACAGATCCGCGGCCGCATCGAGATCGCGCACCGCATGAACGATATGGTCGAAACCGTTGGACATCAACGAGGCCGTCATTGCGAGGAGCGCAGCGACGAAGCAATCCAGCTCCGTGCTCGGCGTTGGATTGCTTCGCTTCGCTCGCAATGACGATCGAAACTGATACTCATCCGAATTACTTCAGCGCCGAGAACGCGGTCGGCACCAACAGCTGATTGGTGATGGTGTCGACGATCTGGCCATCCTTCTCGGTTTCGGCCTTGGCGGCGAGCCATTCCGGATCGGTGGCGAATGCGGTCCATTTCTGCTCGCGCTCGGCAAGGCTCTCCCAGGCCAGCAGATAGGTCAATTCCTGGTTGGAAGCGCCGACCAGCGTGGTGAAGAATCCGGCCTGACGGATGCCGTGCTTCTCGAACAGCTTTAAGGTGATGGTCTCGAACCGCTTGAGGATCGCCGGCAGCTTGCCCGGCACACAGCGATAGACTCGCGACTCGTAGATCATGACGCCCTCCACATCGTTGTGGCGCTTATAGCGGTAAGCGACGGGGGTTGTCTTGCCCGCCGCGCAAGGAGCAGAGTTGCGCATTGCCATAGCAAATTGTATATACAGCAATGTCGGATTTCGACCCGGCCAAGGATGCGATCAACCGTGCCAAGCACGGCATCTCCCTGGCGCGTTGGGTCGATATCGATATGCAGGTGACCATCAAGGATAAACGGCGCGACTATGGCGAAGATCGCTATCGTGCCTACGGCTATATCGACGGCCTGCCATACTGTCTGGTCTTCGCCGACCGACATGGAAAAGTCCGGCCCAGTCTTCGTCGTGCTCACATGAAGGAGATTAGCCGCTATGTCACCTAGATCGAAAGAACCGGTCTTCGACGACGATAATCCTGAGTGGACCGAACAGGACTTCGCCAACGCGCGGCCGCCGGAAGAAATTCTACCGCCCGAGATCCTGGCGCAGTTCAAGAACACCCGCGGTCCGCAAAAGGCGCCGACCAAAGTCCCGGTGTCGATCCGGCTCAGCGCCGACGTGGTGGAGCACTACAAGGCGACCGGCCCGGGCTGGCAGTCCCGGATCGACGAGACGCTGCGCAAGGCAGCGAAGCTGAAGGCCGGCTAATTCCTGCCGATCGGCTGACGCAAACCGTGCGGCGTCAGCGCGGCTTCGGCGGCGGGATTTCGCCGGCGGTGGCCGCGGTCCGCGGGTCGACCAGCGTCACCTTGGCGCCGGGTTCGACGCCGAACAGCTTTCTGAAATGCTCCGGCCCGAGCAGTTTGGCCGCTTCGTCGATCAGGTGCTGGTTGCGGGCATTCAGCGCCTCGGCGCTGGGCTGGCCGGTGCCGGGCCAGGGCTGCGCCGCAAAGCGCTGCACCTCGCCGCGCAGCCGCAGCAGGCTGGCCAGCTTCGCCGGCTCGGTCGCCAGCACTTCTGTCGCGCGTCGTTCGAATTCGTCCACTGCGATGCCCTCGCCGCCCGCCACCACCGTCAGCCCGCCCGGCCGCGCCAGCCGCGCCACCAATTGCGCACCGCTGCACGAAGCAACCTTGGCGGCCCAGGCGGTGTGCTGCAGCCCGTAGGTGCCGTAGATGAAGCTCGACAGCGGATAGCCCCGCGCCTTGCTGACCGTCAGCGGCGGAACGCTGCCGTTCGCCGTCGCGTACAACACCTGATTGGCTAATTGGTGGCACACGCCGTCGACGCCGTAGGTGTAAATCGTGCCGCGCGCCGCCGCCGTGGTGTTGGAGTCCGCATTCGGCTGCACCAGGCACTGCGCCAGCTTGAGATTGCCGGACTGCTGGCCGAGCGCGCCGGTCGGATTGATCGGCGTTCCGCCTTGCGGATGAAACGATCCCCAGCAGTACCAGAACGACTGGCCTGCCACGACGACGTCGGCGATAGTGCTGTAGGGGTGAACCTGATTGTCGTAGCTGGTGACCCAGGTGTGGTCGACCGGGGATTCGGAAGACCAGGCCGGGGCGGCCCAGGCGTAGAGGTTGACCGAAGGTGTCATTTCCATTCCCCTGAAGAGAAGTCACCGGACACGTTACGGTTGCGATGAAAACATCATCCACCGCAGGGGGAATGTCCATCGCAGGTCATGGTCATTCACGGAAATCGCCGAACCACCAAGGAGTCAGGTATGGCCACACCACCCGAGCGTAGCGCCGGCGGCGCGCTGTGCCCTGCTTGTGGCGTAACCTCGGCGGTCGTTTTGCTGCTGATGCTGAGCGCCGCGTCGGCGTTGGCCGAATCGCCGGGAAGCGGAGCGCCGGGTGTTGTCACCGGCGGCAGTCAGGACGTGATGGTCGGCGGCAAGCCGGCGGCCCGCGCCGGCGACACCACCAGCGACGGCGCGATCGTCGAAGGCTCAAAAAATGTCTTCATCAACGGCAAGCCGGCGGCGATCGGCGGCAGCCGCACCGGCTGCGGCGGGGTGGTGATCGGCAGCGGCTCGGGCGTATTCATCAACGGCAAGCCGGTGGCACGCGCGGGCGACAGCACCGTGAACTGCAAGTAACGAGATCGCCCGGTCCGGCATGCCAGTTTCGTTACCGCCACGCCAATTCATCGGTCCTCGTTGTGCCGCTCGCCTGCTCCTCGCAGCGCTCGCCCTTCCCCCTGTGCTGGTTTCGACCTTCGCCACGCACGCCCAAGCGCAGCAGCGCGGAGCGCCGACCGAACGCGAACTCGTGGCGAAGATCAACGATGCGTTCCGTTCGCTGCAGGCCGGCGATCGCGCCGGCGGTCGCCAGCGTCTCACCGCCGCGCTGCGCGCCGTGCGTGATAGCAGCTATCACCCGCTGACCATCCAGGCCTATCTCAGCGCCGTCACCTTGTTTGAACGCCGCCGCGACACCGCCACGGCCTCCGAACTGTTCGCTGAGGCCGCCAACACCCGCGCCGCGCACGAGACGAGCCCCGAGGCCACCACGCTGTGGTTCGAATACGCCCGCTTCCTCGAGCGCACAGTCCAATACGAACGCGGCATTCCGGTCGCGGTCGAGGCGCGCAAGCGGATGCGCGAAAGCTATGGGGCGAACACCGCACAGGACATTGCCGGCAGCGATATCCTCGCCACGCTGCTGACCAACAACGGCGCCGTAGCAGCCGGGCTCAACCTGTCGGAAGAGACCTATCTCGGGGCGCGCCGGGCGCTCGGCGACAAGGAGCCGCTGACCTGGCGCACCGAGAACAACTACGCCGAAGCGCTGCGCATGGTCGGACATCCCGACCTCGCCGCCAAGATCGACGCGCCGCTGTTGAAGAAACGCATCGCGCATTACGGCGTCGGCAGCATCCAGGCGCTGGTCAGCGCCAGCAATCTCGCGCTCGACCATCTGGCGATGGGCAACGAGGCCGAGACCATGCAGGCGCTCGCGCTGCAGAAACGTTGCGCAGCCGAACTCGCCGATCCGACCTCCGAGCACGTCGCCCAGGCCGACACCTGGATCGCCTACGCCAAAGCCTACTTCCATCCCGACCGCGCGCTGAGCACGGCCGAGCTGGAAGCGACGACACGGGTGAAGGATTGGAACGGCGCGCCCGACCTGCTGCGGATCAAATCCGCGCAACTTGCAGCCGATCACTACGAACGTCGCGGCGATAGTGCGCGTGCGCTGACGCTGCGGCTCGACGCCTATCACCGCTCGCAGGAAACCATCGCTCGCCAGCATCCGATCACGTTCGACGCCCTGCTCGGCGTCGCCGTGACACGCCTGAAGCGCGGTGATCCTGATGCGCTGGCGACCTTCAAGGACGTCGAGCAGCAATCCTTCAACTGGATGCTGCGCGAGGTCGGCACCGCCGGCAACCGCTACGTCGCGGAGACGATGCGCAAGCTCGCCGACGATATCCTCTACGAATACGGCCGCTACGCGCTGATCGATCCAACGGCGGCGGTCGCCTATGCGGACGCCGTGTCGCGCTGGAAGACCATGGAGGACGGCGAGCGCACGTTGCTGCGGCTGACGCTCGACCGGCTGCCGGACGAGCCGACGCGCGAACTCGCGCGCACCGTGCTGCGGCTGTCCGGTCAGCAGCAGGAGATGCTGTCCTCCGGCAAGCTCGACGACGATGCCCGCGACGTGCTGAAGCGTCTGCAGGAGGCGCGGCAGCAGCTCGCCGCACGCGCCGGCACCAAGCCGCCGGCCGGTGTGCAACTGCCAACGGTCGACGACAAACTCGGGGCGACCGACGCGCTGGTCGATTTCTTCGTCAGCGGCCGCGGCAGCCGGATCAATCCTGCCGAACCGAAACCGGCCGCACGACTGCAGGCGGTGATCCACCGTCACGGCAAGCCGCCGCAGGTGATCGACCTCGGCCCGCTCGATAGCTTCACCGCCCCCAGCGTGGCCGACGCGGATCGCACCCAGCCGTTCCGGCGACTGTACGCGACGCTGATCGGGCCGCTGAAGCCGCAGCTCGCGGGCGTCACGCGGCTGTTTCTGGTGCCGGATGCAGACCTCTACAGCCTGCCGTTCGCGATGCTGCAGGACGGCAGCGGCCGCTATCTCGACGAGATCTACGACACCCGGATCCTGACCCGCGCCGACGCGATCGTGTTCGCCGAGCAGGACGACAAACTGCTCGCGGGAAGCAAGGCGGTGCTGGTCGGCGGGCTCGACTACGCCGGCGCGGCCAGTCAACTGCCCTCGACTAAAACCGAGATCGAGCGCATCGCGCCCGATCTGCAGCGCAGGGACATCGCCAACACGACGATGACCGGCAATGCCGGCGAAGCTACGATCCGCAGCAAGGCCGAAGGCGCCGCACTGCTACATCTCGCCACCCACGGCTTCTACAAGGCGGCGACCGATCGCACCGACGCGCTGTGGCGCAGCGGCCTCGTCGCCGCCCGTCCCCTGCTCGACCGCCCGCCGCGGCGCGACGGCGACGACGGCGTGATCTACGCCCGCGAACTGATGGACTGGAATCTGTCGGCCGCCGACCTCGTCGTGCTGTCGGCCTGCCAGACCGCGCTCGGCGATCCGAGCCGGATCGGCAGCGTCCGCGGTCTGCCGACCGCACTGGCGATCGCCGGTGCGCGGCGCTCGCTCCTGACGCTGTGGGAAGTCAGTGACGAAGGCACCGCGAATTTCATGGCGCGGCTGTACCAGGTGCTCGCCGACGACAATCTCGACTACGCCTCGGCGCTACGCCAAGTCCGCATCGAGGCGATCCACGGCAAGATCAAAGCCGCCGAAGACCCGTCCGTCTGGGCGGCGTTCGTGCTGTTCGAGAACTAACTGCCGAACCGCCTTACACCAGCCGACTTTGCACCAGCGCCGCCTGGACGAACGAGGCGAACAGCGGGTGCGGGTCGAACGGGCGCGACTTCAGTTCGGGGTGGAACTGGACGCCGATGAACCACGGGTGATCCTCGTATTCGACGATCTCCGGCAGCACGCCGTCCGGCGACATGCCGGAGAATTTCAGACCGTGCTGTTCGAGCCGGTCCTTATAGGCGGTGTTTACCTCGTAACGGTGGCGATGACGCTCCGAAATCTCGGTGGCGCCACCATAGACTTGGCTAACCCGGCTGCCGCGCTTGAGCGACGCCGGATAGGCGCCGAGCCGCATCGTGCCGCCGAGATCGCCGGCCTGGGACCGCTTCTCCAGCTCGTTGCCGCGCACCCATTCGGTCATCAGGCCGACCAGCGGCTCCGGCGTCGGACCGAACTCGGTCGAGTTGGCCTGCTCGATCCCCGCAAGGTTTCGCGCCGCTTCAATCACCGCCATCTGCATGCCGAAGCAGATGCCGAAATACGGCACGTTGCGCTCGCGCGCGAACCGCGCCGCCTCGATCTTGCCCTCGGCGCCACGCTGGCCGAAGCCGCCGGGCACCAGGATGCCGTTGACGTGCTCGAGGAACGGCGCCGGGTCCTCGTTCTCGAACACCTCGCTCTCGATCCAGTCGAGCTTGACCTGGACCTTGTTGGCGATGCCGCCGTGGCTAAGCGCCTCGATCAGCGACTTATAGGCGTCCTTCATTCCGGTGTACTTGCCGACGATCGCGATCGTCACCGCGCCCTCGGGATTGCGGATCCGCTCGTTGATCTCATGCCAGCGCGCCAGCTGCGGCGGCTCTTTAGCAGCGATCGCAAACGCCGCCAGCACTTCGTCGTCGAGCCCGGCGGCGTGATACGCCTCCGGCACCGCGTAAATGTTGTCGACGTCGCGCGCCTCGATCACGGCGCTTTCCCGGACATTGCAGAACAGACCGAGCTTGCGCCGCTCTTCCTTGGGAATCTCGCGGTCGGTGCGGCACAGCAGGATGTCCGGCTGGATGCCGATCGAGCGCAGCTCCTTGACCGAATGCTGGGTCGGCTTGGTCTTCAGTTCGCCGGCGCTCGGGATGTAGGGCAGCAGCGTCAGGTGGATGTAGATCACGTCGCCGCGCGGCAGATCATTCTTGATCTGACGGATCGCCTCGAAGAACGGCAGGCCCTCGATGTCGCCGACGGTGCCGCCGATCTCGACCAGCACGAAGTCGTAGCCGTCATTGTCGCTGACGATGAATTCCTTGATCGCGTTGGTGACGTGCGGGACCACCTGGATGGTGGCGCCGAGATAGTCGCCACGGCGTTCCTTGGTCAGAATGTCCTGGTAGATCCGGCCGGTGGTGATGTTGTCCTGCTTGGTCGCAGGCCGCCCGGTGAACCGTTCGTAGTGGCCGAGATCGAGGTCGGTCTCGGCGCCGTCGTCGGTCACGAACACTTCGCCGTGCTGATACGGCGACATCGTTCCGGGATCGAGGTTGAGATAGGGATCGAGCTTACGAAGCCGGACTTTGTAGCCACGCGCCTGCAGCAGCGCACCGAGTGCCGCTGATGCCAGACCCTTGCCGAGCGAGGAGACCACGCCGCCGGTGATGAAGATATACCGCGCCATGGGACTTTACCTTTAATGCCGCCGGTCCGATTCGCCAAAGCGATTCGCAACCCCTCGGGCAGTTTGACGAATGCCTGTGGGTGACGCTGAAAACTCAGCTATTTCAGACGATTGCTAAAGGGGCCTCAGACCAGATGCGAGGCCCCGTCAGCGCATATCGGCAATGCTTACTGCGACTGCGGCGGGGTCGGTGCCGCAGGCGCGGCCGGTGCCGCCGGCTGCTGGTTCTGCTGCTGATCGGTCTGCTTCAGCGTGTCGAGCAGACCACCGCCCTGCGATAGCGGCGGCGCCGGCTGTCCCGGGGCCTGCTGCTGAATCGGCGCGGCGGTCGGCAGGATCGTTGTCGGCTTACGGTTGTAGCTCGCCAGCCAGGTGAGCAGCAGGCTGGTGGCGAAGAACCCGGCCGCGAGAATCGCCGTGGTGCGCGTCAGCAGGTTGGCGGTGCCGCGACTCGACATGAAACCGCCACCACCGCCGACGCCCAGGCCACCGCCTTCGGACTTCTGCAGAAGCACCACGCCGATCAGGCCCAGCACGAACATCAGGTGAATGACGATAATGACAGTCTGCATCGTACCCTTCCATCGCAAGCCAACGCCGCCGAATGGCCGATAGGCGCCGGCGGGCGGCTGCTCGACAGGCTTGCGGGATAAATGAAGTCGCGCGGTGTCTACACGATCGCGCGGGGATTTGTCACCCCCGCGCCGCGCCGGAAACGCCGCAGGAATACCGCTTGGCGCGGTTTAGTTAGGGGCAGCCCGCCGCAATCGCAAGGAAATCGGATGCCTTCAGGCTGGCGCCGCCGATCAGCGCGCCGTTGACATGCGGCACCGCCAGCAATTCGCGGGCGTTCGAGGGCTTCACCGAGCCGCCATACAGGATCCGCATGGTCTCGCCGGCCGCACCGAACCGATCGCTCAAAGTCTTGCGGATAAAGCCATGAACTTCCTCGACATCGGCCGCCGTCGGGGTGCGGCCGGTGCCGATCGCCCAGACCGGCTCGTAGGCCACCACCAGATTCGCCGCGGTCGCGCCGTCCGGCAGCGAGCCGGCCAGCATGCCGGCGACCACGTCGAGGGTGTGGCCGGCATCGCGTTCGCCCTGAGTCTCGCCGACGCAGACGATCGCCACCAGCCCGGCGCGCCACACCGCCTGTGCCTTGGCGCGGACGATTGCGTCGTTTTCAGCATGGTCGGCGCGGCGCTCGGAATGGCCGACGATGATCGCAGCCGCGCCGGCATCGGCCAGCATCTCGGCGGCGATATCGCCGGTGTGAGCGCCCGATGCATTGGCGTGGCAATCTTGACCGCCGATCGAGAACGGCAGCGCCTTGCCGGCGTGCGCCTCCGCGACTCGCGCCGCGAAGCTCGCGACCAGCGTCGCCGGCGGGCAGACCAACAGATCGATGCCCTGCGGCAGCTCCGCGGCGCCTTTCAGCATCGCGTCGAGCTCGGCCACCGAATCCTTCAGGCCGTTCATCTTCCAGTTTCCAGCAATCAGAGGACGAACGGCGGGGACCGGCATGAGCACTCTCGCAATAAAGGGTTGAACCGTTCCGCTAGCAGAGCCGATTGCGAGACTCAAGGAGACGTGAACGCGAGTGCTGCGGCGATCCGCAGCATCGGCCGCTGCAACGGGATGGCATCTGCACCGACCGCGACATTGGCTGCGGTTGCGACGCCCCAGACGGCACTTTATGATGGATTTTCAAGCCGGCGACGCTAGTTTGCCCCCCGCGCTGACCCAGCGCGGCCGGTTCCCTCCTGACAAAAAGTGACTCCATGCTCCGAGGAATGCGCAAAGCCTCATCCAACTGGATTGGCAAGACCATCATGACGATCGTGATGGGCGTCCTGATCGTCAGCTTCGGAGTCTGGGGTATTGCCGACGTATTCCGCGGCTTTGGCCGGTCGACGCTCGCCAAGATCGGCAGCACCGAAATTTCCACCGAGCAATTCCGCCAGACCTACAATGACCGTCTGCAGCAGATCGGCCGCCAGTTCGGCCGGCCGCTGACCCCGGATCAGGCGCGCGCGATCGGAATCGATCGCCAGGTGCTGCAGCAGACCATCGCCGAAGCCGCGCTCGACGAAGACGCGCGCCGGCTCGGGCTCGGCCAGTCCGACGCCGACACCATGAAGTCGATCCTGGAGGATCCGAACTTCAAGGGCGCCAACGGCCAGTTCGACGCCAATCGCTTCCAGCAGCTGATCCGCCAGTTCGGCTTCACCGAGCAGCGCTATCTGGCCGAGCAGCGCCGCGTCGCGCTCCGCCGCCAGATCGCCGGCAGCCTGACCGCCGGCCTCGAGCCGCCGAAGACGCTGATGCAGGCGCTGAGCCAATTTCAGAACGAGGAGCGCGCGATCGACTATTTGAAGCTGACTGACGCGCAGGCCGGCACCATCCCGGCGCCCTCGCCCGCCGACCTCACCGCGTTCTACGACTCGCACAAGGCGCAGTTCCGCGCCCCCGAGTATCGCAAGATCTCGTTCCTGGTGGTGACGCCGGAATCGATCGCCAAGTGGGCCGAGGTGTCGGACGCCGACGCGCAGAAGCTGTTCGAGCAGCGCAAGGACAAGCTGTCGACGCCGGAGAAGCGCCAGATCCTGCAGATCGTGTTCCCGAATGTCGAAGAGGCCCAGGCGGCCCGCGCCAAGATCGCCAGCGGCACCAGCTTCGCCGACCTCGCCAAGGAGCGCGGCGTCAAGCCGGCCGATCTCGATCTCGGCCAGGTCAGCCAGTCGGAGATGCTCGATCAGAAGGTCGCCGCGGCTGCGTTCGCGCTGCCGCTGAACGAAGTCAGCCAGCCGGTGCAGGGACAGTTCGGCACCGTGCTGCTCGAAGTCACCAAGATCGAACCCGGCAAGCAGCCGGACTACGCCAGCGTGGCGGCCAGCCTGAAGCGCGACCTCGCCCAGGAGCGCGCCCGCAAGCAGGTGCAGGAGCTGCACGACAAGATGGAAGACGCGCGCGGCGGCGGTGCCAGCGTCGTCGACGCAGCCAAGCAGCTCGGCCTCACCGCCGTGACGGTCGACGCGATCGACCGCGCCGGCCGCGGGCCGGACGGCGCGCCGGTGGCAGCGATCCCGCAAGGGCTCGAACTCGCCAACGCCGCCTTCAACAGCGAGCCGGGCGTCGACAACGACGCGATCAGCTTCCAGAACGGCTACGTCTGGTACGACATCCTCGGCATCATGCCGTCGCACGAGCGGCCGCTCGACGAGGTCAAGGACAAGGTCGAAGCCGGCTGGCGCGCCGAGCAGGTCACCGAGAAGCTGCGCAAGCTCGCGGCCGAGCTGGTGCAGAAGCTGCAGGGCGGCGCCAAGCTCGCGGACGTCGCGCCGGCCGGCGTCACCGTACAGACGGCCTCCGGCATCAAGCGCGAAGGCGCCGATGCCGGCCTGCCGAACACGGTGGTCGACGCGGTGTTCCGCACCGCCAAGGACGGCGCCGGCCAGGTTCAGGGCGGCAGCGCCACCGAGTGGTACGTGTTCCGCGTCACCGGCGACACGGTGCCGACCGCCGATCTCAACGCGCCGCAGATGCAGCAGTTGAAGGACAATCTGGTGCAGCGGCTGCGCGACGAACAGGTCGGCGAGTACATCGCCTGGCTGGAGAAGGACATCGGCACCAAGGTCAATCAGGAAGCGGTGGCGCAGGCAACGGGGGCGGCGACGAACTGACGGCGCAGTGCCGCCGTTTCGTCACCGAAAGGGACAATGGTTGATTTCAAATCGATTATCGCAAAGGTCGCGACCGGCGCGACGCTGACGCGCGACGAAGCCACCGACGCTTTCGACGCGATGATGTCCGGCGACGCGACGCCGTCGCAGATGGGCGCACTGCTGATGGGCCTCAGGGTCCGCGGCGAAACCGTCGACGAGATCACCGGCGCGGTGACCACGATGCGGTCCAAGATGCTGCCGGTCTCGGCGCCGGCGGACGCGGTGGACATCGTCGGAACCGGCGGTGACGGCTCCGGCTCGGTCAACGTGTCGACCTGCGCGTCGTTCGTGGTCGCCGGCTGCGGCGTCACCGTCGCCAAGCACGGCAACCGCGCGCTGTCGTCGAAATCCGGCGCCGCCGACGTGCTCGCCGCGCTCGGCGTCAAGATCGACATCACGCCCGAGCAGGTCGGCCGCTGCATCAACGAAGCCGGCATCGGCTTCATGTTCGCGCCGACGCATCATCCGGCGATGAAGAACGTCGGCCCGACCCGGGTCGAACTTGCGACCCGGACCATCTTCAATCTGCTCGGGCCGCTGTCCAACCCGGCCGGCGTCAAGCGGCAGATGATCGGCGTGTTCTCGCGGCAATGGGTGCAGCCGCTGGCGCAGGTGCTGAAGAATCTCGGCGCCGAGGCGGTCTGGGTGGTGCACGGCTCCGACGGCCTCGACGAGATCACGCTGTCCGGCACCACCGCGGTCGCCGAGCTGAAGAACGGCGAGATCACCAGCTTCGAGATCAGCCCCGAGGACGCCGGCCTGCCCCGCGCGCCGGCCGACGCGCTGAAGGGCGGCGACGCCCAGGCCAATGCGGTGGCGCTACGCGCCGTGCTGGAAGGCATGCCGGGTCCGTACCGCGACGTCGCCCTGCTCAACGCCGCCGCGACGCTGGTCGTCGCCGGCAAGGCCAAGGATCTGAAGGAAGGCGTCGCGCTCGGCACCCAGTCGATCGACAGCGGTGCGGCGGAGGCGCGGCTGAAGAAGCTGATCGCGGTGTCGTCAGCGGCGTGAATGAGCCGATGATTCAGATTCGTCATTGCGAGCGAAGCGAAGCAATCCAAAGGCTCCCTGCATTGAGCTCCTGGATTGCTTCGTCGCTTCGCTCCTCGCAATGACGACCCTCGTTTGCTGATGCGGGAGACCCCATCGTGTCCGACATCCTGACCAAGATCGAAGCCTATAAGCGCGAGGAGATCGCCGCCGCCAAGCGCGAGCGTCCGCTGGCTGCGGTCGAGGCGATCGCCCGTGAGGCGTCGCCGCCGCGCGGCTTCATCAAGGCGCTGCGCGCCAAGCAGGCGGCCGGCGACTACGGGCTGATTGCCGAGATCAAGAAGGCCTCGCCCTCGAAGGGCCTGATCCGCGCCGACTTCGATCCGCCGGCGCTGGCCCGCGCCTACGAGGCCGGCGGCGCGGCCTGCCTGTCGGTGCTGACCGATACGCCGTCGTTCCAGGGCAGCCTCGATTATCTCGTCGCCGCGCGTGCCGCGGTGTCGCTGCCGGCGCTGCGAAAGGACTTCATGTACGACACCTATCAGGTGGTCGAGGCCCGCGCCCACGGCGCCGATTGCATCCTGATCATCATGGCGGCGCTCGACGACGCCGCCGCCAAGGACATCGAGGACGCCGCGTTCGACCTCGGCATGGACGTACTGCTCGAAGTCCACAATGCGCCCGAGCTGGAGCGCGCGCTGAAGCTGCGGTCGCCGATGGTCGGCGTCAACAACCGCAACCTGCGCACCTTCGAAGTCACGCTGGCGACGAGCGAGGCGCTCGCGCCGCTGATCCCGAACGATCGCCTGATGGTCGGCGAAAGCGGCATCTTCACGCCCGCCGATCTCGCCCGCCTCGCCCACGTCGGGATGTCGACCTTCCTGGTCGGCGAAAGCCTGATGCGGCAGCAGGACGTCACCGCCGCCACCCGCGCGCTGCTGACGCGCGCGGCCTGAGGCGGAGCATGGCAAAGACAGCGAAGTCGAAATCCAAGCCAGAAGCGGCGGCGCCTGCCGCCCTCACCCATATCGGCGCCAGCGGCGAGGCGCGGATGGTGGACGTGTCGGAAAAACCCGCCACCGAACGCGTCGCAGTCGCGGAAGGCCGCGTGGTGATGAAGAAGGCGACGCTGGAGCTGATCCTCAGCGGCGACGCCAAGAAGGGCGACGTGCTCGGCACCGCGCGCGTCGCCGGCATCATGGCGGCCAAGCGCACCGCCGAACTGATCCCGCTGTGCCATCCGCTGGCGCTGTCGAAGGTCACGCTCGACATCACCCCGGACGCCAAGCTGCCGGGCTGCATCGTCCGCGCCACCGTCAAGGTCACCGGCCCGACCGGCGTCGAGATGGAAGCGCTGACCGCGGTGTCCGTCGCGTGCCTAACGATCTACGACATGATCAAGGCTGCCGAACGCGGCGTCCGGATCGAAGGCATCCATCTGATCGCCAAGACCGGCGGCAAGTCGGGCGACTACGTCGCGAGCGCGAGCCGAAAATAGGCTAACATCGGCGGGCTCTCGAACGTCAGGTTGCCCGATGCCCGACCTCGCCTCTCCCTCCGACAGCATCTCCGGCCTCAGCGAGCGCGAGGCTGCGGAACGGCTCGCCAGCGAGGGCTACAACGAGCTGCCAAGCCCTGATCGCCGCCCCCTGCTCGGCATCGTGTTCGAGGTGGTGCGCGAGCCGATGCTGGCGCTGCTGCTCGGCGGCGGCGTGGTCTACATGGCGCTCGGCGATCTGAAGGAAGCGATCATCCTGCTGATCTTCGCCACGCTGTCGGTGGTGATCACGGTGGTTCAGGAAGCACGCACCGAACGCGTGCTGGAGACGCTGCGCGATCTCACCAGCCCGCGTGCCCTGGTGATCCGCGACGGCATCCGCAAACGCATTGCGGGGCGCGAGGTAGCGCGCGGAGACGTCATGGTGTTGTCGGAGGGTGACCGCGTCGCCGCCGACGCGGTGTTGCTGCAGGCCGACGATCTCTTGGTCGACGAGTCGCTGCTCACCGGCGAGTCGGTGCCGGTGCGCAAGCTCAGCCGGGACGAAGCCGACACCACCGCGTCGCATCGTCCCGGCGGCGACGATCAGCCCAATGTGTATTCCGGCTCGCTGGTGGTGCGCGGCGGCGGCCTTGCCGAAGTGACCGCCACGGGCGCACGCAGCGAAATCGGCAAGATCGGTCAGGCGCTCGGCTCGATGCAGACCGAAGCACCACGGCTGCAGCAGCAGACCCGCGCGCTGGTCCGCACCTTCGGCATCATCGCCGCCGCCTTCACCGCGCTGGTCGTGATCCTCTACGGCGCATTGCGCGACGGCTGGCTCGACGCAGTGCTCGCCGGCATCACCGTCGGCATGTCGATGCTGCCGGAAGAATTCCCGGTGGTACTGACGGTGTTCATGGCGATGGGCGCCTGGCGGATCTCGCAGGCCCGGGTGCTGACTCGGCGCGCTGCCGCGATCGAGGCGCTCGGCTCCGCCACCGTGCTGTGTACCGACAAGACCGGAACGCTGACCGAAAACCGGATGTCGGTCGCCGAACTGCGGCTTCCTTCCGGCGAGGTGTTCCGGCCGCGCGAGGACGGCACGCTGCCGCAAGGCTTTGCGCCGCTGCTAGAGACTGGTCTGCTCGCCGCCGCGCCCGATCCGTTCGACCCGATGGACCTCGCGCTGCACCGGCTCGCGGGCGACCATCTACCCAGCCGCAATGGCGAGCGCAGCCTAGTCCACGCTTACGGGCTGCGCCGCGACCTGCTGGCGATCACCCAGGTCTGGCGCGCCCCGGACGATGCCAGCAACTACGTGGTGGCAGCGAAAGGTGCGCCGGAGGCGATCGCGCGGATGTGCGGCCTCGATGCCACCGCGCTCGGCACCGTCTCGCGCACCGTCGATGCGATGGCGGCCGAGGGGCTGCGGGTGCTCGGCGTCGCGCGCGCATCGCATCCAGGCGAGGATTGGCCGGAGACCCAGCTCGGCTTCCGCTTCGACTTCCTCGGCCTCGTCGGCCTCGCCGATCCGCTGCGCGCATCGGTGCCGGCCGCCGTCGCCGACTGCCGTGCCGCCGGCATCCGCGTGGTGATGATCACCGGCGACTATCCGGCGACCGCACAGGCGATCGCGCGCCAGGCCGGGATCGATGCGGACAGTTGCGTCACCGGCGAGGAGATCGCCACGCTCGACGACGCCGCGCTCGCCGCGCGGCTGCGCCGCGCCACCGTGTTCGCGCGGATCATGCCCGAACAGAAGCTGCGGATCGTCGAAGCGCTAAAAGCTGACGGCGAAGTCGTTGCAATGACCGGCGACGGCGTCAACGACGCGCCATCGCTGAAGGCCGCGCATATCGGCATCGCGATGGGCGGCCGCGGCACCGACGTCGCCCGCGAAGCGTCGGCGATCGTGCTGCTCGACGACGACTTCGCCTCGATCGTCAAGGCAATCCGGCTCGGCCGGCGGATCTACGACAACCTCGTCAAGGCGATGGGCTTCATCTTCGCCGTGCACGTGCCGATCGCCGGGCTGGCGCTGCTGCCGCTGCTGTTCGGACTGCCGATCCTGCTCGGGCCGATCCACATCGCGTTCCTGGAGATGATCATCGATCCGGTGTGCTCGATCGTGTTCGAGGCCGAGACCGCGGAGGACGACGCGATGCGCCGCCCGCCCCGCGATCCGGAGCAGCCGCTGTTCAGCCGGGCGCTGATCGTGTGGGGCATGTTGCAGGGCCTGTTGGTGTTCGTGCTGGTCGCCGGCGTGTTCGTGATCGGCCAGATGCGCGCGATGCCGGACACCGAGCTGCGCGCGCTGACGTTCTTCGCGCTGGTGCTGAGTTTCGTCGGACTGATCTTCGTCAATCGCTCGTTCAGCGCCTCGCTGCTGACGGCCCTTCGGCGTCCCAACGCGATGCTGGCGGGGATGCTCGGCATCGTCGCGGTGGTGCTGATCGCCAGCCTGGCATGGCCCTGGCTGCGCGATCTGTTCCGGTTCGGCCCGCTGCATCCAGACGATCTCGGCCTCACCGCGGCCGCGGCGCTGGTGGTGCTGATCGTGCTGGAACTGGTCAAGCCGCTGTGGCGGAGGATGATGCGGCAACCGGGGTAGCGCCCGGCCGCCGCATCGCGGGACGCGGATTGGCGTCGTTACGCGAATGCGTAGTCCGCGGCCTGCCGGTCGATCACGAACCGGCTGGTATTGGCGCAGTCTTCACAGCGATAGATGTGGCGCTCGAACTCAACCTTGCGTCCGACCGGTCGTGGCTCGACGCGCACGAGCTGCATGGTCGCGCCGCACTCCGGGCAGCGGGACGGGTCGAAACTGGTTGATACGTGGCGCCAGACCATAATGCCTCCTCCATGATGGCCGGTAGTCGTCGGACGGATCATGCTGAGCGGCGCAGTCGCCGCTCAGCCGGATCGAGGCCCCGCCTTTCGGCGGCGGCTCGTCGTCATCGAGCCGCTGCAAGGCGTCGAGGATCGCGCGTAGCGGCACCGGATTGCGGTGCCCCGGCGCGAGACGCAGCCATGGCTGCTGCTCGACGGCGTTGGCGTCGGACGCCCATGAGGAGAGGATGGCGCGCTTTTCGGCGGTGCAAAGCGCGTCGTCGCGCAGCACCTGGTCGGGATGATCATAGACCGTTGCCGAGGGGCGCAAGGCGGTGACGCTGGCGGCGCCAGGCGCGTAGCTGTGTTCGAAATTGGTAGATCGCATCTGTGGTCCTCCCGAATTCCTCCTTCCAAACCGGGACGGCCGATGACTTGGACACGGCGTTACCGTTTTCAAGACGGTGCGCGAAAAAAATCTTCGTACTCCCTCCACGGGACTACCACCCTGCCCCTTGACGGCGGCGCAACCGCGCCCAAATCGAAAGCGCACCCGCGATACGCGGGCGACTTCCAGATCACAACTAACAGTATCGAGGACTTCAAGACTGACTACGAGGAGGCATCCATGAACATGCGCGACATCATCCCCTGGGGCCGGACCAATCAACCCGCGACCCGCTCGTTCGAAGGCGACCCGTTCCTGTCGCTGCACCGCGAGATGAATCGGCTGTTCGACGACGTATTCCGCGGCTTCGACGTGCCGGCCCGCGCCGGCGCCCTGACGCCGTTCAGTACCGGTTGGCCGAAACTCGAAATCACCGATGGCGACAAGGAGCTGAAGATTGCTGCCGAAGTGCCGGGCCTCGAGGAGAAAGATATCGAGGTGCTGCTGGACGACGGTACGCTGACGATCCGCGGTGAAAAGACGTCGTCGAACGAGGCCAAGGACAAGCAGTTCAGCGAGCACTTCTACGGCAAGTTCGAACGCCGGATTCCGCTGGACGTCGCAGTCGCCGCCGATCAGGTCAGCGCCAGCTTCAAGAACGGCGTACTGACCGTGACGCTGCCGAAGGTGGAACCGTCACCCTCGACGGCGAAGCGGATCGAGATCCGGCCTGCGAACTCATAACCTGGCATTAAGCATCCGCGCCCCGGCTCCCTCGAAGCGGTCCGGGGCGCGGCTTAGTTGCAAGGAAGTAGCGTCGGTTTAGAGTCGACAACAACTCGAATTTAACAAGTCTCGGTTGCAATCGGGCTGATCCCTTATCCAGCCAGCCCGGGAGCCACTTGCATGACTCAGCCGCGACGGTTTGCACGCGTCCGCCCCAGCGGGCTCGTCTCTGGGAATGCCAATCTGATCGTCGGCCCGAAGCTGCCGGTGATCCCGTGCCGCGTCGTCGACTACTCAGCGGGCGGCGCCTGCGTCGAGCTCAATGCCGACGCCAATTTGCCGCAGCGCTTCGAGATGCTGCACGGCGCGACCAAGAAGAAATGCCGGATGGTGTGGAAGCGCGGCCGCCGCGTCGGATTGTGCTTCTGAGCTTGAGCCGCCAATCGAAGTCGTCAGCTCAACCGATTGTCAGCGCTGCAGATCCGGCGGCAGCGGCGGGTTCTCGCGCATCAAGGTGATGGTGACGCGGCGGTTGGCGGCGAGTGTCGGCGCATCCGGAAACAGCGGTTCGCCGTCGCCCTTGCCGACCAGCGACAGCACCTGGCTGGTGGGCAGGCCCTCCTGCTTCAGGACCTCGCGCACCGCATTGGCGCGGTTCACCGACAGGCTGAGCGGATCGTCATCGCCAGCTTGCACCACGGTCGCCGCGGTGTGGCCGACGATGATCACGCGCAGCGAGGTGGCGCGCAGCGGCGCAGCAAGCCGGGCGACCAGCTTGCGGGTGCGTTCATACGGCACCGCCGAGCCGTCCGGAAACATCGGCCGGCCGTCCTGATCGGTGAGTTCGAGATTGAGCCCGACCGGCGTCTCTTCGAACACGACGTTCTTGGACATCTCGGCTAGTTCCGGCACGTCCTGCAGCGCCTGACGCAGCGACGCGGAAGCCAGCGCGAATTCGCGCTCGGCCTTGGCATGAGACGCGGCGCTCCCCGAACCACCGGCCTCTTCCAGATGCGGCGTGTTGCTGGCCTGATCGGGTGCGACGTTGCGCTTGCTCTTGACGTGGCCCTGCACCGGCACGCCGTCGGTCTCGATCACGCCGGCGAACCGCGAGTTCTGCTGCACGCCGAACGCGTCGCGCATCGAGCCGGCCACGATCTGCATCTTGCGCAAGTCCTGGGTCGAGAACGACACCAGCATGACGAAGAAGCTGACCAGAAGGCCCATCAGGTCGGCAAAGGTGACGAACCAGCCGTGGGTGGCGTGAGCTTCCTCGGGCTTCTTCTTGTTGTTGCCCGAGGACAGGCGTCCACCACCACCCTTCATCGGCTTTGATCCGATGCGGTCGACGACGGCAGCAAGATGGGAAGTCCGAAGCGCATGAGCGGATCGCCGCTGGTCAATACCCGGCGCCGCGACCCCGCATACGGTGCAAGGTGATTGCAGCAAGATGCGCTTCGCAGCGGCATTTCTTGTAGCGGCTGCGGATTACCAAACGGTTTCGTCAGTCTATAACATTCTTTAACCAAAATGCGTCTGTGTCGCCACCTCACGACTCGCAGCTCCTCATCGACAAGGTTCTCAGCATGACCACCGCCCTCGCCCCCGGCGCCGCCGATGCGCTGCTGTTCGATCTCGGCCGCGTGGTGATCGACTACGATCTGCGCCGCACCTTGAAGGCGTGGGCCGTCGAGCTCGGCAGCGATCCGCATGCGCTGATGGCCAAGCTGGCGCAGGACGACACCTTTCATCGCTATGAGACAGGCCACGTCACCGATGCGCAGTTCTTCGCCGCCGTGCGCAGCGCGCTCGGGCTGACGCTGACCGACGAGCAATTGCGCGAAGGCTGGAACGCGATCTTCATCGGCGAAATGCCGGGCATCGCGCCGCTGCTCGACCGTGCCGCCGAGCAGCTTCCGCTGTACGCGCTGTCCAACACCAACGATGCGCATATCGCGCATTTCTCCGAGCACTACGCCGAGCTGCTGGTGCACTTCCGCGAACTGTTTCTGTCGTCGCAGATCGGCATGCGCAAACCGCACGGCGAGACCTACGATTACGTCGTCAAGGCGATCGGGGTTGCGCCGCAGCGCATTGTGTTCTTCGACGATCTGGCGGAAAACATCGAAGCCGCGCGCGAGCGCGGGCTGCACGCCGTCCAGGTGTATTCCAGCGACGACGTCGCCCGCACGCTCGATCAGCTCGGGCTGTAAGCGCGCGAGACGACCGACCGACGAGACGTGATGATGACCGACGCTTCTGCCGATCTTGCCTGGGATCATCCCGCCCCGTTCACCCTGCCGGTGACGCCCGCGCCGGCCGATATCGACGGCCTCAACCACACCAACAACTCCGTCTATGTGCGCTGGTGCGACAGCGTCGGCTGGGCGCATTCAGAAGCGCTCGGGCTGTCGCTTGCCGACTGGCAGCGGATCGATCGGGCGATGGCGATCCGGCGCGGCGAATACGACTACCTGCTGCCGAGCCATTTGGGCGACGAGCTGCTGCTCGGAACCTGGATCTATGGCAGCGACGGCAAGCTGGTGATGGAACGCCGCTTCCAGCTGATCCGCCTGCGCGACGGCGCCACCATCATGCGCGGGCGCTGGCAGCTGGTGTGCATCGAACTGAGCAGCGGCCGCCCGCGCCGCCTGCCGCCGGAATTCGCCAGCATCTATCTGCCGGTGATGATCAAGGCCGACGACGGCGGCCCAGCGCCGGCAACGACTTAGGACAAGTCTCTTCCGCCCGGCCCGACTTCGTCGTGAGCCGGGGCGAAGGAAATTACGGCGCGGTCGGTATCAGCCTCGAGGCTGATGAACCCGACGCGCACCGACGTCGTTGTCGTCGGTTCAGTCACACCGGAGCGCGCCCCTCATGTCCGCAGCGGCCAGCATGTTCGTGCGTCAGTTCTTCCATGGGACCCGGGCCGATCTCGGTCCCGGCGAGCTGATCGTGGTCGGCTACCAGTCCAACTTCACCACCGTA
The DNA here is from genome assembly GCF_039642825.1 of Rhodopseudomonas sp. P1. Classification (NCBI taxonomy): domain Bacteria; kingdom Pseudomonadati; phylum Pseudomonadota; class Alphaproteobacteria; order Hyphomicrobiales; family Nitrobacteraceae; genus Rhodopseudomonas; species Rhodopseudomonas sp. P1. The sequence goes on from NZ_CP088006.1 coordinate 3,144,252, forward strand.
GCGCCGCTGTCCTGGGTGTATTTCTCCGGCACGCTGGACGCTGCGATCTGGGGCGCCGAGCTCGCCGCCGGCGATGCGCCGCAGCGGATCTATGTGGTCGAGCCGACCGGCCCGTTCGAAGACGACCCCAATCTCACCGACAAGAAGTTTCCCGGCAACCCGACGCTGTCCTATCGCTCGAAACATCCGCTGCGCATCGTCGCCGAAGTGACCAAATGGCAGGGCCACCCGCCGGAGCGCGTGCAGCAGATGAAGGACGGTCTCGCCCGCCTCAGCGCCGAAGGCGCCGAGATCATCGATTAGCGCTTCAGAAGCACGGCGGCGTGCGCTCGCGCGCAACGCCGCGACCGTCCGTTACTGCGCCGGCAGCGCCCGGCAATCCATCGAGTACACCAGCTCGCCCTTCGCGGTGCGGCCGATCGGCTGGCACGGCGTGGACGCACGGCTCGGCTGCGCGCTCGGCGCTGCCGCAGGCCGCGCGGCTTCGCTCGAAGCTGCGGCCGGCGCGGCTGCAGGGGCCGCTGCAGGCTCAGGCGCGGATGCGGACGGCGGGCCGTAGTCGCCGGCGTTAAACGACGGCGCCCAGCCTTTGCTCCAGTCGTGGCGCATCCAATACACCGAGCCGAACGCGATGATGCCGACCACGACCATGATCCGCAGGAACCATTTCGGGAAATCTTCCATCTGCGCGCTCCACGTCCGCTCGATGCCTGGAACCGGTCGTACAGGCGAAGACGACGGTTCGACAATAATGATTTAGGCCGACGCGGCGGGACGCCGCGCTCGCCGTAGACTCCGAGCGCATCTTGCGCGGGCGCCGCGCGCCACCTAAAGCCGGATCGTGACGGTTCGATTTCAACTCGCCTGCGAGGGAGAAGCCCGATGGCTCTGATGCCGGTCGACGACGCGCTGGCCGCGGTACTGGCTGGTGCGCACGGGCTCGACACCGAGCTGGTCGCGATCGAGGACGCTCACCGCCGCGTGCTGGCGCGCGATCTCGCAGCGCTGCGGACCCAGCCGCCCCAGGCGATGTCGGCAATGGACGGCTACGCGGTGCGCGCTGCGGACGTGGCGGCGACACCTGCAACGCTCCGGGTGATCGGGGAGATCGCGGCCGGCCGCCCCTCGACGATCGGCATCGGCCCAGGCGAGGCGCTGCGCATCTTCACCGGCGGCGTGGTGCCGGACGGTTCGGACGCCGTGGTGATCCAGGAAGACACCGTGCGCGACGGCGACCGCGTCACCGTCAACGAAGCGGTCAAATCCGGCCGTCACATCCGCCCGGCCGGAATCGATTTCAAGGAGAGCCAGGTTCTGCTGCGCCAGGGCCACCGGCTCAGCGACCGCGACCTCGCGCTTGCGGCCGGCATGAACCACGCGGCGCTGCCGGTGCATCGCCGCCCGCGGCTGGCGATGCTCGCCACCGGCGATGAGCTGGTGATGCCGGGCACGACACCCGCCCCCGGCCAGATCGTCTATTCCAACGGCTACGCGCTACGTGCGCTGGCGCACGCCGAGGGCGCCGACGTGATCGACCTCGGCATCGCCGCCGACACGCTGGAAGCGACCCAGGCCGCGATCCGGCAGGCGCGCGATTTCGGCGTCGATCTGCTCGTCACCACCGGCGGCGCATCGGCCGGCGACCATGATCTGGTCAAGGGCGCGCTGGAAGCCGAAGGCACCACGATCGCGTTCTGGAAGATCGCGATGCGCCCGGGCAAGCCGATGATGCACGGTCATCTCGGCCCGATGCGGGTGATCGGCCTGCCCGGCAATCCGGTGTCGTCCTACGTCTGCGCGGTGCTGTTCATGGTGCCGCTGATCCGCGCGCTGTGCGGCATGAGCAAGCCAAGGCATGTCCGCGAGCCGGCGCTGCTCGGCGCGGACCTTCCCGGCAACGATCAGCGCGAAGACTATCTGCGCGCCACGCTGTCACGCGACCAAACCGGACGGCAGATCGCCACTCCGGTCGACAGCCAGGATTCGTCGCTGCTGGCACGGCTGGCGACCGCGGAAGCGCTGATCGTGCGCCCGGCTTTCGCGCCGGCGGCACCGGCCGGTTCACCCTGCGTCATCCTTAAGCTCCCGCTATAGCGACCCGTGAAAATCCTAGATTTCGATTAAGAGGTTGCGGAACACACCCCGAACAGATAGTGTCCGTTCATGATTTGTTTTCGAGATTCGGCGACGATGACGCTCTCACAAGGGCTCGTGGCCCGAACCGAAACGCACCTCGAACCGGCACATCATCGCCGACTGGGGATTTGCCGATGCTGACCCGCAAGCAGTTTGAGCTGTTGAAATTCATCAACGAGCGACTGAAGGAGGCCGGCGTGCCGCCGTCCTTCGACGAGATGAAGGATGCGCTCGACCTCCGTTCGAAGTCCGGCATTCATCGCCTGATCACTGCGCTGGAAGAGCGCGGCTTCATCCGGCGGCTGCCCAACCGCGCCCGCGCGATCGAAGTCATCAAGCTGCCCGACACCGGCGGGATGCCCGGCAACAGCCGGCGCGGTTTCACCCCGAGCGTGATCGAAGGCAATCTCGGCAAGGTGCGGCCGCCGAGCCCGGCGCCGGCCGAGGATGACCACGATCGCGGCAGCGTCGCGGTGCCGGTGATGGGCCGGATTGCGGCCGGTACGCCGATCGAAGCCTTGCAAAGCCGCAGCCACACTATCAGCGTGCCGGCCGACATGCTCGGCAGCGGCGAACACTACGCGCTGGAAGTGCGCGGCGACTCGATGGTCGAAGCCGGCATCCTCGATGGCGACATGGCGCTGATCCAGAAGAACGACATCGCCGACACCGGCGACATCGTGGTGGCGCTGATCGACGAAGAGGAAGCCACGCTGAAGCGCTTCCGCCGCCGCGGCGCCTCGATCGCGCTGGAGCCGGCCAACGCCGCCTATGAGGTACGGATCCTGCCGCCGAACCGCGTCCGCATCCAGGGCAAGCTGATTGGGCTGTACCGCAAGTATTGAGGCGCGCAGCGGGCAGAGCTGATCGCCCGCTCTGCCGTCGGCGTGCGGACCTTTGCGTCCTACTCGTCGCCCACCTGGTCCTGCGGCGCCGGCGTGGCGTCGATCGGCGCACGGCGACGGCTTGAAGGTTCGGTCGAGATAGCCGCGTCCGTCGCCGCCGCGGCCGCTGGAGCCCAGGGCCGGCTCTGGCCGCGAGGTCGGGCGGCCTCCGCCACGAACAGCCCTGGATCATTTCCGCTCCGCCGCAGCGCCAGCGCGCCATTCGCCTGCAATTCGTCCCGGCCGATCACCCGTGCGGCACAATCCGGCGGCGGCTGGCCGGCGGTGACGATCAGCACCGCACGGGCGCAATCGTCGGCGAGCCCGTCGGGCCGGAGCGACAGTGCCACCAGCCGTCCGTCGGCGAGCGGCGTGACACAGCCGTCCGGATCGCAGGAGACGCCGGCGCGCAGCGACGCTGCATCCGGGGCGCGGGAATCGGCATCGGCGGCGAGCCACTCCTTCAGCCGAAAGGTATCCGCGCCGCTTTGCATCAGGTGCAGCCGGCCGTCGGCGCCGCGCACCGCGACCTGCCTGCCGTCGCCGGCAATCAGTACCTCCGGCTGCGGCGTCAGCGCCGCCCAGGCGATGGCGACGCCAACGCCGAACGCCCCGCCCCAGCGCAGCGGCGAGCGCAGCAGACCGAGCATCACGATACCGAGCGAGGCGACGAGCAAGGGGCCGCTACCGAACGCGGTCACGCGGCCGACCGCGCCGGGCAGCGACGCCACCCATTGGGCGACCAGGATCATCCAGTCGATCCCGAGTTCCATGATCCGCCAGAACGGCGCATCGAGCCCGAACGGCATCGCCGCGAGCCCGAGCAGCCCCGCCGGCATCACGATCGCCGACACCACCGGCATGGCCGCCAGATTGCTGAGCACGCCATAGGGCGTGATGCGGTGGAAGTGATAGGCCGCGTACGGCATCGTCGCGAAGCCGGCGACCAGCGAGGCCAGCGCAAGCAGCGCAATCTCCCGCCCGCCCCACAGCGCCACCCGCGCAGCAGTCGAACTATCGGCCTGCGCGAACAGCGCCGGCATGCCGATCTGTACCAGCGCGACCAGGCCGAGTGTGGCCGCGAACGACATCTGGAAGCTCGGATGCACCAACGCTTCCGGCGCGATCAGCAGCACGACCAGTGCGGCCAGCGCCAGCGTCCGGAACGTGATTGCGCGGCGGTCGACCATCACGGCGATCAGCACCACCGCGGTCATCAGAAAGCTGCGCTGGGTCGCGACTTCCGCGCCCGACAGCGCCAGATAGAACGCGGCCGCCATCAGCGCGACCGCGGCCGCGACCTTCTTGATCGGAAACGTCACGGTCAGCCGCGGGATCAGCGCCAGCAGGGCGCGGAGCGCGAAGAACACCACGCCGGCCACCACCGCCATGTGATAGCCGGAGATCGACAGCACGTGACCGAGACCGGAGATGAACATCGCATCGTTCACCGGGGTCGAGATCGCGTCTCGCTTACCTGTGAGCAGCGCGGTGGCGATCGCGCGCGGATCGCCGCCCAGCGACGCGCGGATTTGGGCGTCGATCGCATCGCGCAGACCCTGCATCACCGCGGCGTAGCGCAAGCGCCAGCCGCCATCCTGCGGCGGCTCGGCGGTGGTAATTGCACCGAGCACGAAGCCGGACGCAGCGATGCCCTGGAAGTACAAATCGCGCGCGAAGTCGTAGCTGCCCGGTCGCAGCGGCTGAAGCGGCGGCTGCAGCCGCGCCTTCAGCGTCACGAAGCTGCCGACCGCAGGCGCCGTTCCCTTCTTCACCGACAGCCGCACCCGCTCCAGCGATGGTGCCCGCGCCGCCTGCATCTGCGTCACGCGGAGAACGAAGCGGTCGGTGCGCTCGCGCTCTTCGCGGATTTCGACGAAGCCCCGCAGCTCCGCTGCGAACACCGGCGCGGCCAGCACCGGATGCGCGATCCGCGCCGCTTTCAGCGACGCGGTCGCAAAGCCTGCCACCAGGGCCGCCAGCAACAGGACCGGTGCGAAGGCCTGGCTGCGCTGCAGCAGGATAGCCACGATTCCGAACACTGCCGCGGTCGCTGCCGCCACCCAGGCAACCGGCTCGTGATCGGCGGCGAAGTACAAGGCAATACCGGCGCCGAATGCCACCGGCGTCCACGGCAGCAACCGGCCCGGCCCCGCCTCGGCCCGCGCCCAGTCGCGGAAAAGATCAAGAAAAGCCGGTCCCCACGACAAACCGGACGGCAGCAACGCACCGGCGCCCGCCGGCGCCCCGGTCGGCCATGTCCGTGCTCTGGTCCGATCGCGCCGCTCCACGGCACCCGCCCCCGTCCGCCGCGAGCGGAACAGTGGAGCAGAATGCCTCCGCCGGCAATCACCGGCGGAGCGCAATCGAGATCGGTGGTAGTTCAGCCCTTCGCGACTTCCTTGGCGAAGGTATCGCGCAACCCGATGGTGCGATTGAACACCGGCTTATCCGGTGTCGAGTCACGATCGCGGACGAAGTAACCCTGACGCTCGAACTGCAGCGGCTCGGTCGAGTTGCTCGCCGCCGTCTCCGGCTCGATCCGCGCCTCGGTCAGCACCTCGAGCGACTGCGGATTGAGGTCATCGGCAAAGCTCGCAGCGCTCGGCGCCGGATTGGCGAACAGCTGATTGTAGATCCGGATCTCGGCCTTCACCGACTGCGCCGCCGGCAGCCAGTGCATCGTCGCCTTGACCTTGCGTCCGTCGGGCGCGTTGCCGCCGCGGGTTTCCGGATCATAGGTGCAGCGCAGCTCGACGATCTCGCCGGCCTCGTTCTTGATCACCTCACGGCACTTGATGAAGTAAGCATAACGCAGCCGCACCTCATTGCCCGGAGACAGCCGGAAGAACTTCTTCGGCGGGTTCTCCATGAAGTCGTCCTGCTCGATGTAGATCTCGCGGCCGAACGCGATCTTGCGGGTGCCGAGGCTCGGATCATCAGGATGGTTGATCGCCTCGAGCTCCTCGGTCTGACCTTCCGGGTAGTTCTCAATCACCACCTTCAGCGGCTTCAGCACCGCCATCCGCCGCTGCGCGGTGCGGTTCAATTCCTCGCGGATGCAGAATTCCAGCATGCCGAGATCGACCACGCTGTTGGCCTTGGCGACGCCGATCCGCTTGACGAAGTCGCGCAGCGCCGCCGGCGGCACGCCGCGCCGCCGCATCCCGGCCATCGTCGGCATCCGCGGATCGTCCCAGCCGGCGACATGGCCGCCGCGCACCAGTTCGGTCAGCACGCGCTTCGACAGCAGCGTGTAGGTGATGTTGAGCCGCGCGAATTCATACTGACGCGGCTGCGACGGCACCGGCAGCTTCGACAGCAGCCATTCGTACAGCGGCCGGTGATCCTCGAACTCCAGCGTACAGATCGAGTGGGTGATGCCCTCGATCGCATCCGACTGGCCGTGCGCGTAGTCGTAGCTCGGATAGATCGACCATTTGTCGCCGGTGCGCGGATGGTGCGCATGCAGGATGCGGTACAGCACCGGATCGCGCAGGTTGATGTTGCCCGACGCCATATCGATCTTGGCGCGCAGCACCCGCGCGCCGTTCGGGAATTCGCCGGCCTTCATCCGCCGGAACAGGTCGAGATTTTCCTCGACCGAGCGATCGCGGAACGGGCTGTTCTTGCCCGGCTCGGTCAGCGTGCCGCGGCTGGCGCGGATCTCGTCCTGCGACTGATCGTCGACATAGGCGTCGCCGTTTTTGATCATCAGCTCCGCCCAGGCGTAGAGCTGCTCGAAATAGTCCGAGGCGTAGAACATATGCTCGCCCCAGTCGAAGCCGAGCCAGTGAACGTCGGCCTGGATCGAGTCGATGTATTCCTGTTCTTCTTTGGTCGGATTGGTGTCGTCGAACCGCAGATGGCAGCGCCCGCCGAATTCCTGCGCGATGCCGAAATTCAGCGCGATCGACTTGGCATGGCCGATATGCAGATAGCCGTTGGGCTCCGGCGGGAACCGGGTCACGATGGTCCGGTGCTTCCCGCTGTCGAGATCGGCCTGGACGATGTCGCGAATGAAGTCGCGCCCTGCCTCGCCCGCCGCTGTATCTGCCGTCGTCATGCGTCAATCGTCCTACTGGTCGGAACCGAAAGGGGTATCTGCCAAATCCGCCGCCCCGCGCCAACCCCCAGGGGCTGCGCGGACCACTTTAGTTATGCGCCGATCCTGCTATACACCCTGCGCGCCGCTCCGGCGCGTTCCCTTCCCTGCATTTGGTTCGAATGACCCGTCCCGTCGTCACCCGCTTCGCGCCCTCGCCCACTGGTTTTCTGCACATCGGCGGAGGCCGCACCGCGCTGTTCAATTGGCTGTATGCGCGCAAGCACGGCGGCACGATGCTGCTGCGAATCGAGGACACCGACCGTCAGCGTTCGACCCAGGAGGCGATCGACGCCATCCTCGACGGGCTGAAATGGCTCGGGATCGATTGGGACGGCGACACCGTTTACCAGTTTGCGCGCGCGGCGCGGCACCGCGAGGTCGCCGAGCAGCTGCTGGCGGCCGGCAAGGCCTACCGCTGTTACGCCACCACCGAGGAGCTGGCGGCGATGCGCGACAAGGCCCGCGCCGAGGGCCGTGCCAAGCTGTACGACGGTAGCTGGCGCGACCGCGATCCCTCCGAGGCCCCGGAAGGCGTCAAGCCGACCATCCGCCTGAAGGCACCGCTGACCGGCGAGACCGTGATCGAGGATCAGGTGCAGGGCCGTGTCGCCTGGCAGAACGAGAACCTCGACGACCTGGTGCTGCTGCGCGGCGACGGCACCCCGACCTACATGCTGGCAGTGGTGGTCGACGACCACGACATGGGCGTCACCCACGTCATCCGTGGCGACGACCATCTGATCAACGCGGCGCGCCAGAAGCAGATCTACGACGCGATGGAGTGGGAGCTGCCGGTGATGGCACACATCCCGCTGATCCACGGTCCCGACGGCTCGAAGCTGTCGAAGCGCCACGGCGCGCTCGGCGTCGATGCTTACCGCGCGATGGGATACCTGCCCGCTGCGCTGCGCAACTACCTGGTCCGACTCGGCTGGAGCCACGGCGATCAGGAAATCTTTACCACGCAGGAAATGATCGAGGCGTTCGACCTGGCGGCGATTGGCCGGTCGGCGGCGCGGTTCGATTTCGCCAAGCTAGAAAGCCTCAACGGTCACTACATCCGTCAGAGCGATGATCACTCTCTCGTGACCCTGCTCGAGGACCTGCTGAAATACATCCCGCAGGGCCCGGCGATTGCGGCGAAGTTCGACGACAGCATCCGTGCCAAGCTCACCCAGGCCATGCCGGGTCTGAAGGAACGCGCCAAGACGCTGATCGAGCTGCTCGACAATGCCGGCTTCATCTTCGCCGACCGGCCGCTGGCCCTGGATCCCAAGGCGCAGGCGGTATTGACGCCCGAAACCCGACAGCTGATCGGCCGGCTGCGCGCCGCGCTGGAGGACGTCACGCCGTGGACGGCGGCGACGACCGAGGCCGCGATGCGGACGTTCGCCGAGCAGGCTGGGCTGAAGCTGGGTGCTGTGGCGCAACCGCTCCGCGTGGCACTCACGGGACGAACCACATCGCCGGGAATCTTCGACGTTTTGGCGGTGTTGGGGCGCGACGAGTGCCTGTCCCGCCTCGCCGATCAGGCCGCGTAAAAAACCCGGGAAACGGCTCGCGTCCGGCCGCCTTGCAGTGCACACTGCAATGAGCTACGCCTTTCCGCCAGCGCTTCAAGACAACCAGTCTCGCTCGCAAGAGCGCTGCGCATACGGCTGGTTTCGCCAACGAACATCGGGGACCACACGATGGACGCAACGACCAACAACAAAACGGCAACGCTGACGGTTGGAAACAAGAACTTCGATCTTCCGGTGCTCACCGGGACAGTCGGTCCCGACGTCATCGACATCGGCAAGCTCTACGCGCAGACCGGGATGTTCACCTACGATCCGGGTTTCACGTCGACGGCGAGCTGCCAGTCCAAAATCACTTACATCGACGGCGACGCAGGCGTTCTCGAGTATCGCGGTTACCCGATCGAACAGCTCGCTGAAAAAGGCGACTTCCTCGAAACCTGCTATCTCTTGCTGTACGGCGAGCTGCCGACCAAGGCGCAGAAGGAAGACTTCGACTACCGCGTCACGCGCCACAACATGGTGCACGATCAGATGTCGCGGTTCTTCAACGGCTTCCGCCGCGACGCGCATCCGATGGCCGTGATGGTCGCTTCGGTCGGCGCGCTGGCCGCGTTCTACCACGACTCCACCGACATCAACGATCCGCAGCAGCGGATGGTGGCGTCGATCCGGATGATCGCCAAGGTGCCGACGCTCGCCGCGATGGCCTACAAGTATTCGGTCGGTCAGCCCTTCATCTACCCGAAGAACTCGCTGGGCTACGCCGCCAACTTCATGCGGATGTGCTTCGCCACGCCGTGCGAGGAATACGTCGTCAACCCGGTGCTGGCGAACGCGCTCGACAAGATCTTCACCCTGCATGCCGATCACGAGCAGAACGCCTCGACCTCGACCGTCCGTATCGCCGGCTCGTCGGGCGCCAACCCGTTTGCCTGTATCGCGGCCGGCATCGCCTGCCTGTGGGGCCCGGCGCATGGCGGCGCCAACGAGGCGGCGCTGGCGATGCTCAAGGAGATCGGCGACGTCTCCAACATTCCGGACTTCATCGCCAAGGTGAAGGACAAGAACTCGTCGGTGCGGCTGATGGGCTTCGGCCACCGCGTCTATAAGAACTACGATCCGCGCGCCAAGATCATGCAGCAGGTCTGCCACGAAGTGCTGGCCGAAACCGGTCACCACGGCGACCCGCTGCTGAAGGTGGCGATGGAGCTCGAGAAGATCGCGCTCAGCGATCAGTACTTCATCGACCGCAAGCTGTACCCGAACGTCGACTTCTATTCGGGTATCACGCTGAAGGCGATGGGCTTCCCGACCGACATGTTCACCGTGCTGTTCGCGGTCGCCCGCACCGTCGGCTGGATCAGCCAGTGGAGCGAGATGATCGAAGATCCGCATCAGAAGATCGGCCGTCCGCGCCAGCTCTTCACCGGCGCGACCACCCGCAACTACGTCGAGATCGGCAAGCGCGGCTGATCTCTACACGCACAAACGTCGTTGAAGGACCGGCCTCGCGCCGGTCCTTTTCGTTTCCGGGCTCGGGTCGGTAGAGCAGTCCCTCAATCCGCCGATGAAGCGCTGTGGTGATTACCACCCTTGTGCCGCATCACGTCCAGCACGATATCGGCCGCACGTCCGCTCGGCGTCTGCTCGCCGGTCGACAGGATGTCGTCGATCTTCGCAAAGCCCGCGAGCTGGTGCCGCCGCGCCGGCGTGTCGCCGAGCAGGTCACGTACCGCCGGGGCGAGCCGGTCGGGTACGCAATCTTCCTGGATGAACTCCGGGATCACATCGTCGCCGATCACGAGATTGGCGAGGATCACGGTGCCGGGACGAACGACACGCCGCGCGATCCAGATCTCGACGCTGCCGGCTCGATAGGCCGTCACCATCGGCACGCCGGCGATCGCGAGCTCGAGCGTCACCGTGCCCGACTTGGCCAGCGCCGCATGGGCGATCCGGAACGCCGCCCGTTTGTCCTGTTCACCGACGACGATCCGCGGCTGCACCTCCCAGGACGCGACCGCAGAACGAACAAGGCTTTCCAAATGCGGCGTCGTCGGCAACACCGCTTCGAATGCGACACCGTCGCGCTTCAGCCGCGCCAGCGTCTCACCGAACGCAGCAGCATGGTGGCGGACTTCGCTGCGTCGGCTGCCCGGCAGCACCAAAAGCACCGGCGGCGAAGCCTCGCGGCGCGCCTGCTCGGCGGCATCAGGCCGTAGCGAACCGAACTGCTCGGTGAGCGGATGCCCCACATAGCTGCACGGCGGGCCCTGCAGCCTTCGATACTCGGTCGGCTCGAACGGCAGCAGCGCCAGCACGTGATCGACATAGCCGAGCATCGCCCGCGCCCGCCCAGGCCGCCACGCCCACACCGTCGGGGAGACGTAGTCGACGATCGGAATCGACGGATCACGCTTCCGCACCCGGCGCGCAACGCGGTGGGTGAAGTCGGGGCTGTCGATGATCACCAGGATGTCGGGCTTGGCCGCCAGCACCGCGTCGACCGCACGGCGGATCAGCTTCAGGATCAACGGCAGCCGCTGCACCACGGCGGCGAAGCCGATGATCGACAGCTCCTCGATCGGAAACAGCGAGGCGAGCCCCTCGCCGGCCATGCTGTGGCCGCCGACGCCGGCGAACCGGACATTCGATCCGAGCCGCGCCCTGAGTTCGCGCATCAACGCAGCGCCGAGCCGATCCCCCGACTCCTCGGTCGCGATCAGATAGACCGTGCGAACCCGATCCCCGGCCTTGGCAGCGCCGCTCATGCCGGCATCCCAATCGCGAACACGCCGGCCTTGTCGGCGGCCGTAATCATCTCTTGCGGCTCGGCGACGACGGTGTGCCCGGCCACCACGGCGACGCCGCCGAGCTGCGCGGCGATCAGTCCTTCGATGGTTTTCGGCCCGAGTGCAGGCAGGTCGAAGCGCAGGTCCTGACCGGTCTTCGGCGCCTTCACCAGCACGCCGTGGCCGGGCTTGGCGCGGATCCGCCTGGCGTCGCGAAGCTGCGCCACGCGCCGCAGCAGCTCGTCGGTCCCGCCGGTGTCCTCGACAGCAACGACGTGACCGTCGATCACCACACAGCCCTGGCCGATGTCGAACGGGCTGAGCGCCGCCAGCACCGCCCGTCCTTTGGCGATATCGGCCTGAACGCCCGCATCGGGGGCGGCACGGGTGAGACAGCCCTCGGGCATCAGCACGTCGGTCGCGACGTCTTTCAAGCCAAGCAGCCTGAAGCCGTGACGCTCGAACAGCCGGCCGACACCGGTCAGCAGGTGGTCGTCACCGCCCCGATAGGCCGCGAGCACCGCCGGCAGCACTTTGATCGCGCCCCAGTCGAGCCGCATGTCCGACAGCGCCGGCCGCACCAGCGAGCCGATGAACACCAGGTCGCGGCAGCCTTCGGCGCGGAGCAGTCGCAGCAGCCTGCCGAAAGCTCCCATTCGCAGCCAATGATGCCGGTACGCGGTGACGCGTTCGGCGTCGCAGCTTCCCTTCAGCGCGAACAGCACCGGCGTCAGGCCGCGCGCGGCGAGCGAGTCGGCAACGGCGAATGGCAGCGTGCCGCCGCCGGCGATGATGCCGACGGGCGCGCCAATCTGCAGTGATGGATCAGTCATGGCCGCGCCGACCGCAGGTCAGGCGTCGTCGCCGTCATTGACGGCCGCACCGCCCTCACGCGCCATGCACAGCGCGACACGCTGGCCGCGACCGCCGCGGCCCTTGATGTCGTCGATGAACGTGACGATCTCGGCGATCGCCGGATCCTCCGCCGTGCGCGGACGCACCCGTTCGAGCCGTTCGGCGAGCGGACCGCTGCTGTAGAACAGATCGTTGAAGAACGAGCGCACAATCGCGAGCCGCTCCTTGGTGAACTTCCGCCGGCGCATGCCAACGATATTCAACCCGGCGAGCTTCGCATAGATGCCGTTGGCGAGCGCGTATGGAATGACGTGGGTGCGCAACCCGCTCATGCCGCCGATCATCACCTGGGGGCCGACCCGGGTGAACTGCTGCAGCACCGTCATGCCACCGATGAAGGTGAAATCGCCGATCTCGCAGTGACCGCCGAGGGTCGCGGCATTGGCGAAGATCACGTCGTTGCCGACGATGCAGTCGTGGCCGACATGACTCGCCGCCATGAAGAACCCGCGGTCGCCGACGCGGGTGACGCCGCCGCCGCCGACCGTGCCGGTGTTCATCGTCACGTTCTCGCGGATGGTACAGGCGTTGCCGATGATCAGTGTCGTCGGCTCGCCCTTATAGCCGGTCGACTGCGGCGCGCCGCCCAGCGAGGCGAACGGATGGATGGTACAGGCTTCGCCGATCGTGGTGTGGCCGGTGACGTTGACGTGGCCGATCAGCGTCGTACCGGCGCCGATGCTGACGTGCGGCCCAATGGTGCAGAAGGGCCCGATGGTCACGTCGTCGCCGATGACGGCGCCGTCTTCGATACGCGCAGTCGGATCAATTGTGCTCATTCAGCCCGTCAATCTGCCAGCATCGCGCCGACATCGGCTTCCGCCACGATCTGTCCGTCGACCTTGGCCTCGCCGTGAAACCACCACATCGTCTTGCGCCGCCCGGTGCGGGTCAGGTGATACTCGACGGTATCGCCAGGCATCACCGGCTTGCGGAACTTGCACTTGTCGATGGTCAGGAAATACACCGCGCGCGGCTTCTCGGTGCCGGTGACAGACAGGATGCCGATCACGCCCGCGGTCTGGGCCATGCCCTCGATCATCAGCACGCCCGGATACACCGGTCGCTCCGGAAAGTGGCCCTGGAACGCCGGCTCGTTGACGGTGACGTTCTTGATGCCGATGCCGCTGTAGTCCTCGCGGATGTTGATCACGCGATCGATCAGCAGAAACGGGAAACGGTGCGGCAGGGTCTTGAGGATGGTGTTGATGTCAACGTTCTCAAAGCGAATCGGCGATTCCATCACCCCCGTCCTTCATCCCTGTCGTCATCGGGTCTTGCCGCCGTGTCGGCTCCGCTGCCTTCAGCGAGCCGCCGCACCGCGAGCATCTCCCGGAACCATGTTCTGGTCGGCCGTGCGAAGATACCGCCCCAGCGCTCACCTGCGGGAATACTGTCCTTCACCCCGGACATCGCCGCCACCTGGGCGCCGTCGCCAATCACCACATGATTGTTGATGCCGACCATGGCGCCGAGCGCGACGTTGTCGCCCAGCGTCAGGCTGCCGGCAAGACCGCATTTGGCGGCGATCACGCAATGTCGACCAATTGTTACGTTGTGGCCGATCTGAACCTGATTGTCGATCTTGGTGCCCTCGCCGATCACCGTGTCACGCAGCGAGCCGCGGTCGATCGTCGTCCCGGCGCCGAGCTCGACATCGTGCTGGATGATCACGCGGCCGGTCTGCGGCACCTTGGTGTGCTGGCCTGCGAAGATAAAGCCGAAGCCGTCCTGGCCGATATGGCAGCCCGGATGCATCAGCACATTGTTGCCAATCAGCGCGTGCTGCAGGTGGCTGCCGGCACCGATGTCGCAATCGCGGCCGATCTTGACGCCGGCAGCGATCACCGCCCCCGCCCCGATCACCGTTCCCGAGCCGATCTCGACGTCTGGCCCGATCACCGCCAGCGGCTCGACCGTGACCTCGTCTTCGAGCTTGGCGCTGTCATGGATGACCGCCGTCGGCGCGATGCCGGGCGCTCCGATGCCGGTGTGCGGACGCAACGCATCGGAATACAGATGCCGGGCGTAGGCCACGAAGGCATGGAACGGACGCCGGGCGCGCAGCACAGCGACGTGCGACGGCACCCTGCCCTCAAACCGCTCGCTGACAAGGCACGCGCCCGCGCGCGTGTTGGCGAGTTCGTCCGAGTAGCGGAGATTCTCGAAGAAGCTCAAGTGCATGGGGCCGGCCTCGTCGAGCGAGGCCAGTCCGGTGATGCGATGCTCCGCGTGCGAAGCATCAACCAGCGTTGCTTTCGTCAGGCTGGCGATCTCGGCCAGGGTCGACGAAGGACGCGGCGGGAAAAACGACGTGGATGCCATTCCTTCGGTCGTGGTCCGGAGTGCGGGACTTAGAACGAGGTCCCGCCGCCGAACTTGAACTCCTGAACGCGGTCGTACTTACCCTTGGTGATCGGGATCGCGTAGTCGAAGCGCAGCGGACCGAACGGCGACGCCCAGATCAGGCCGACACCGACCGAGGTACGGACCAGATTGGTGTCGTCGTAGTTCAGACCCGAGCAGGTACCGATCGTGGTCTGGCTCGCCGGGATACAGCCGGGGGTGTTGACTTCGCCGGTGACCGACCACGACGTCGGGCCCTTGTAGTCGAACAGCGAACCGGCGTCGGCATAGACGGCGCCCTTGAGCCCGACTTCCTTCGGCAGGAACCAGAACGGCATCTGCAACTCGACCGACGCACCCCAGTAGTTGGTGCCGCCCAGCGCGTCGCCACCGTAGCCGTACAGGGCGTACTGGCCGATGTCGCGCGGACCGATACCGTTCGGAGCGAAGCCGCGAACCAGGTTCGAGCCCATCTGGAAGTGGTCGAGCATCCGCAGCTGGTTGCCGCCATAGGTGCTCAGGTTACCAGCCTGCAGGTGAACCAAGCCGACCAGATCCGACACCAGCGACGTGTAGTACTTGGCGTCGAACGCGGTCTTGATGAACTTCACGTCGCCGCCGACACCAGCGAAGTCCTGACGCAGGTCGACGAGCAGACCGTCGGTCGGGTTCTTGATGTTGTCGAGGGTGTTGTAGGTCAGCGTATAGCCGAGCGACGAAGTCCAGTAGGCGCCGCCAGCCAGACCGATGCGGACCGGCAGGGAGGCTTCGCCGTCACCGTAGCAACCCAGCACGCCGTAGGTGGCCTGCAGATTGTTCGCGGCGATGTACTGCGGCGTCGGGAAGAAGCCCGGGCCCGGGATGTTGTTACAGTTGTTCAGGTACGACGGCAGCGTGATTTCCTGCCGGTACAGCGAGTAGCGGACCTGCAGCGACAGATCTTCCCGCAGCGCGAAGCCGAGGCGCGGGCTGAAGCCGAGCGTCTTGGTCGAGTACGAGATGTAACGGTTGGCGAGCTGCTCGCGCTGATACAGGTCGAGGCCGAGCGCCACGCGGTAGTCGAGCAGATACGGCTCGACGAACGACAGCGAGTAGCCGCGGGCGTACTGACCGTACTGCACCGACGCCTTGGCGAAGATGCCACGGCCGAGGAAGTTACGTTCCGAGACCGAGACTTCGCCCAGCGCACCGTCGCTGGTCGAGTAACCGCCCGACACCGAGAAGTCGCCGGTCGACTTTTCTTCGAGGTTGACCACCAGAATGACGCGGTCGCTCGAAGAGCCCGGCTCCGTGGTGATCTTGACCGTCTTGAAGAAGTCGAGGTTCTTCAGGCGGCGCTCAGCGCGGTCGACCAGCGCACGGTTGTAGGCGTCGCCTTCAGAGATGTCGAACTCACGCCGGATCACGTAATCGCGGGTCCGGGTGTTGCCGACGACGTTGATGCGCTCGATGTAGACGCGCGGACCCTCTTCGATCGAGAACACGATCGAAACGGTGTGCTCGTCGAAGTTACGGTCACCACGCGGACGCACGGTCGCGAACGCATAGCCGCGGCGCGACAGCTCGATCTGCATCTCTTCGACCGACTTCTCCAGCGCTTCGGCGTTGTAGAGCGAGCCGACATTGACGCGCGAGAAGCTGCGCATCGAGTTGCCGTCGAGGGTCGGAATGGCGGATTCGAAGGTCACCGAACCAACGCGGTACTGCTGGCCTTCCTCGATCTTGAAGGTGACCAGGAAGCCCTTGCGCTCCGGATCGTACTCGGTCAGCGCGGCAACCACCTGCACATCGGCGAAGCCGTGCTTCAGGTAGAAGCGGCGGATCAGGTCGCGGTCGGCCTCGACCCGGTCCGGATCGTAAACGTCACCGTTGCCGAGGAAGCTGAGCAGGTTGCTCTCGCGGGTCTTGATCACGTCCTTCAGGCGATAGGACGAATAGGCCTTGTTGCCGACGAACTCGATCGACTTCACGCCGGTCTTCGGACCTTCGGTGATCACGAACACCAGATCGACGCGGTTGTTCGGCTGCTCGATAATCTGCGGGTCGACGCGAACGTCGTAGCGACCCGAACGGCGATAGATTTCGGCGATCCGCAGCGCGTCGCCCTGCACCATCGGGCGGGACAGCGTGCCGCGCGGCTTCGACTGGATTTCAGCCGAGAGCTGCTCGTCCTTGATCTTCTTGTTGCCCTCGAAAGCCAGGCGACCGATCACCGGGTTTTCGACGACGCTGACGACCAGCCGCCCGCCCGCCTGATTGATGCGCACGTCCTGGAACAGGCCGGTCTCGATCAGCGCCTTGAGGCCGTCATCGATCGAGCCCTGGTCGAGCCGCCCGCCCGGACCCGGCTTGAAATAGGAGCGAATGGTCTCGGCCTCGACTCGCCGATTGCCCTCGACCGCGATCGACGAAGCGGATTGGGCGGCGGCAGGAGACGCCATCACCACCCCGACCGCCGTCGTGGCGACCGGTACGGCGAAAAACACCAGGGCGGCACCGACTACCCCCCGCAACACTCGCATTCCAACTTTCATGCGCAACGCGCCCTTGTCATTCCGATGCCGGCACGGAGTCCCCGCCCCGACAGAATCCCCAGGTTGCCTCGCTTGTAGACAATTTTGCCGCCCCGGCAAACGTCCTTTAGCGCTGCGATTTCAATTTCATTCCAACACGTTGCCCATCCGCCACGTTTGACAAATGGGAGACTCACGACGACGCCAGGTGCAGGATGTCGTTGTAGGTCGCAAACATCATCAACATCAGCACCAAGGCGAGCCCGATCCGGAACCCAACCTCCTGCGCCCGCTCCGACAGCGGCCGGCCGCGCGCGGCTTCGATTCCATAGAACAACAAATGCCCGCCATCCAGCAACGGAACCGGGAACAGGTTCAACAAGCCGATCGAGATCGACAGCACCGCCGCCAGATGCAGCAGCGGGGTAAAGCCGATCGTGGCCACCTGCCCCGACACCTGAGCGATCCGCAGCGGGCCGCCGAGCTGGTCGGCCGCTTCCCGGCCGGTGAAAATACCGCCGATGTAGGAGAACGTCCGGTCGACGACGAACCAGGTCTCCTTGATCCCCATCCAGAACGCCACCGCCGGATTGACCTGCTCGGTGGTCACCTCACCCGCCGCGGTCGAGCGGCTGATGCCGAGGATGCCAAGGCGCTGGACGTTACCGAAGCGGTCCTTGATCTCCTTGAGCTGGGGCGTCGCCACCAGATCGACGGTCGAATCGCCACGCTTGACGGTAAATTTGAGCTGGTTGCCGGCTTCGGCACCGACGAAGCGCTGCATCTCAAGGAAATTGCTGATCGCGCTGCCGTTGATTGACGTCACCACGTCGCCCGGCTTGAAGCCAGCCGCCTCGGCGGCACTGCCCGGCTGCACGCCATCGACACGCGCGGAGGTATTCGGCACCCCAAACACGCTGAACAGGAAGGTGAACAGCACCACGGCCAGAATGAAGTTGGCCAACGGGCCGGCGACCACGATCGCGGCGCGCGGCCCCACCGGCTTGTGGTGGAAACTGACCGCCCGCTCGGACGCCGACATCTGCGACAACGCATCGCCGGAAGGCGTGCTGGCCTCGCTGTCGTCACCAAAGAACTTCACGTAGCCGCCGAGCGGCACGGCCGACAGCTTCCAGCGGGTGCCGTAGCGGTCGTTGAAGCCGAGGATCTCCGGACCAAAACCGATCGAGAAGGTCAGAACCTTCACGCCGTTCCAGCGCGCCACCAGGAAGTGGCCGAGTTCGTGGAAGAACACCACGATGGTCAACACGAACAAGAAGGGCACCACATACCCCACCAGTCCGTGGCTCAACGTGTGGAAACTATTCAGAAAAAGATCGGCCATCCCATTCCCTTCGAGCAGAACCGACGGCCCTGTTCCCTATCTCCTCTAGGATGCCTTTGCGGCAATTTGAGGCAATAGGGTGGCAGCGAGGTTTCGCGCCTGTTGGTCAAGCGCGATGGCGTCGTCGGCGGAGCCGAGCGGCGCCTGGTTGCCGGCGCGGACCCAGCTATTGAGCGTGTCTTCGACCAGCCGCGCGATCGCCCCGAACCGGATCTTCTGCGCGATGAAGGCCGCGACCGCCACCTCATTGGCGGCGTTATACACGGTGGTGGCGCCATTGCCGGTGCGGAGCGCGTCATAAGCCAGCCGCAGACCCGGAAAACGCGCGAAATCAGGGGCTTCGAAGGTCAACTGACCAATCTTGGCGAGGTCGAGCTTCGCTGCGCGCCCGGCAATACGATCCGGGAAGCCGAGACAATGCGCGATCGGAATCCGCATATCCGGCGCACCGAGCTGAGCCACGACCGAGCGGTCGGCAAACTCGACGAGGCCGTGAACGATCGACTGCGGATGCACCAGCACGTCAATCTCGTCCGGTGACAACGCGAACAGATACGAGGCTTCGATCACCTCGAGGCCCTTGTTCATCATCGATGCCGAATCGATGGTGATCTTCTGGCCCATGCTCCAGTTCGGATGCTTCAGGGCCTGCGCCAGGGTCGCCTGCTCGATGTCGGCGGCGGCCCAGGTGCGGAACGGACCGCCCGAGGCGGTAATAATGACGCGGGTCAGTTCATGGCGGTTGCCGGAGGCGAGCGCCTGGAACAGCGCGTTGTGCTCGGAATCCGCCGGCAGGATCTGCGCCCCGGCAGCAGTCGCCCGGCTCATGAAGAAGTCGCCGGCGCACACCAGGCACTCCTTGTTGGCGAGCGCCACGGTAGTACCGCGGTCGACCGCCGCCAGCGCCGGCTTCAGACCAGCCGCCCCCGAAATCGCCGCCATCACCCAATCGGCCGGCCGGGCCGCCGCTTCGATCACGGCGCTCTCGCCCGCACCGCAGGCGATGTCGGTCCCCGCAAGAGCCGCGCGCAATTCGCCGAGGCGAGCCGGATCGGCAACGGCGACAAAGCGGGCGTTGAACTCCTTGGCCAGCTTGGCAAGGCCGGCGACGTTGGCGTTGCCGGTCAGCGCCTCGACCCGGTAGCGCTCGGGCTCGGCGCGGATCAAGTCCATCGTGCTGTCGCCGATCGAACCGGTGGCGCCGAGCACACTGACAGTGCGGACGCCGCTATGGGCACGCTCGGCGTTTTTCAAAGGAACAGGGCTCATTGCGTCACCACACCATCAATCCGCGGCCAATACCATCCAGCGGTCCGCGCGTCAGCCCGATCAATACCGCCACCACGACCGCCGCCACATAGCCGTCGAGCCGATCCATCAACCCGCCGTGGCCGGGAATGATGTGGCTTGAGTCCTTCACGCCGAAGCGGCGCTTGACCGCGGATTCGAACAGATCACCGAGCTGAGAAACAGTTGAAAGGATTGCCGCAAGCACAAGCAGCGGCAGCATTTTTCCAAGACCGAACAAGGCAAAGCCAGCCGCGATCACGAGGCTCAGAACGAAGCCCCCGATCGCTCCCGCCCAGGTCTTCTTCGGGCTGACCCGCGGCCACAGCTTCGGCCCGCCAATCCCCCGACCGGCGAAATAGCCGCCGATGTCGGTGACCCAGACGATCAACAGAATCAGCATCAAGGCGGCGAAGCCATAGTCCGGATCGGCGCGGATCAGGATCGAGGCGACCAGGGCAGCCGCGGCGTAGCCGAAGCCAGACGTCGCCCAACGGCGCTGCCCGCCGCCGAGCAGCGCCAAAACGGCCAGCGCAAGCACGATCGCGGCGGCAGCCAACCACGGCACGCCGGCTCCCAGCGCAGCGCCGCAGACCACAAGGCCGCCCCCCCCAACCCGACGACCGACCAGTTACGGCCGAGGCCGACGATGCTCAGCCATTCCAACCACAAGCCGACCGCAACGGCGGTCGCGAGCACAGCCCACGGCCAGCCGCCGAGATAAGCGATCGCGATCGCGCCCGGCGCCAGCACAAGCGCGGCTGCGATTCGCAAAATCAGATTCCGGGACCCCTGCTCGGCCGCCGGCGCCGGCGCCGCCTTGTCCTGGCTCACGCGTGTCACGATCCTGTTTTGGCGGCCAACCCGCCGAACCGGCGCTCGCGCCGCGAATATTCGGCGATCGCGCCTTCCAGCGCAGCCTTGTCGAAATCCGGCCAGTGAATGGGCACGAATACCAATTCACTGTACGCCGCCTGCCACATCAGGAAATTCGACAATCGTTGTTCTCCGCTGGTGCGGATGATCAGGTCGGGATCGGGAATGTCGGGCGCGTCGAGATAGCGGCCGAGAGTCTCGATATCGATCGTCGCCGGGTCGCGCTTGCCTTCGGCGACTTCGCGCGCCAGGCGCTGCGCCGCATTGGCGATTTCCTGGCGGGAGCCGTAGTTGAACGCCACCACCAGATTGAGCTTGGTGTTGTTGCGCGTCAGCTCCTGCGCCTCGTCGAGCATCGCGCACAGGTCGCGGTCGAGCCGATCCCGCTCGCCGATCACCCGGATTCGGACGCCGTCGCGGTGAAGCGATGCGAGATCGTTGCGGATGAAGCGGCGCAGCAGCCCGAACAGGTCGACGATTTCGGTCGCCGGGCGCGCCCAGTTTTCCGAGCTGAACGAGAAGATGGTCAGATAGCGGATGCCGAGTTCGCTGGAGGCGCGGACGACACGGCGGAGAGCTTCGACGCCGCGGCGATGGCCTTCGGCACGCGGCAGCCCCCGCGCGGCGGCCCAGCGGCCGTTGCCGTCCATGATGATCGCCACGTGCGCGGGCGCGCTCGGTGGATCGGACGGATCAGGCAGAGGCGCGGCAGCTTTCGACATAGCTCATTCCCGAAGCGTCATCCCGCGAGAAGGTCACCGGCTCGCTGCCAGAAATTATTCGAGATCAGTAAGTTATAGTCGCCACGACGACAAGGCCCGAGATGTGCCCGCGGTCGCTGCAAAACCGCCCGGGTCCCGAACTGGGCGGCGATCCGTTTGGCCGGATCACCGCCGGGACGCGGCCGGGCGACCACGTCCCGCACGCACGGCCGAAAGATTAGACCGTAAGGATTTCCTTTTCCTTGTTCGCGAGCAACTGATCGATCTCAGCGATCGCGGCGTCGGTGGCCTTCTGCACCTCCTGGTCGAGGCGCTTCTGATCGTCCTCGGAGATCTCGTGGGCCTTCTCCAGCTTCTTGATGGTGTCGAGGCCGTCACGGCGGACATGGCGGACGGCGACGCGGGCAGCTTCGGCGTATTTGTGCGCGACCTTGACCAGCTCCTTGCGGCGCTCCTCGTTGAGTTCGGGGATCCGCAGCCGGATCACCTGCCCCTCAGTCGCCGGCGACAGGCCGAGGTTCGAATCGACGATCCCCTTCTCGACCGCCTTCACCATCGACTTGTCCCAGACCTGCACCGAGATCAGCCGCGGCTCCGGCACCGATACGGTGGCGACCTGGTTGAGCGGCATGTGGCTGCCATAGGCGTCGACCTGCACCGGCTCGAGCATCGAGGCCGAGGCGCGCCCCGTGCGCAGACCGCCGAGCTCGTGCTTCAGGGACTGCGCAGCGCCCTGCATACGCCGCTTCAATTCGTTGACGTCGAACTTGTCGGACATACCCGCCTCTCTGGTTTCTCGAATCTCAAATCAACATCGGCGCGCGATACGCGCGTGATCGCTTATCAGCCCGCGACTACAGTGGCCCGTCCCGCGCCGCTGAGCACCGCGCCGATCGAACCGGGTTCGGCGATCGAGAACACGATGATAGGCAGCGAGGTTTCACGGGCAAGCGCGAAAGCCGTCGCATCCATCACCTTGTAGCCGCCGGCAAGCGCTTCGGAATGAGTGAGTTTCTCGAACCGCTTCGCATTCGGATCGAGCTTCGGATCGGCGCTGTAAACGCCGTCGACATTGGTCGCCTTGAGCACCGCACCGGCGCCGATTTCAGCGGCCCGAAGCACGGCGGCGGTATCAGTGGTGAAATACGGATTGCCGGTGCCGGCGGCGAGCAGCGCGATGCCGCCCTCGGCAAGCGTCTGTTCGGCGGCAGCGCGCGTATAAAGCTCGCAGACTTCCGGCATCATCAATGCGGCCAGCGTACGCGCCTTCTGGCCGTGACGCTGCAGCGCTTCGGCGAGCGCCAGGCAGTTCATCACGGTGGCCAGCATGCCCATGGTGTCGCCGGTGGTCCGGGACACGCCGCGGGCGGAAACTTCGACGCCGCGGAAGATGTTGCCGCCGCCGATCACGACGGCGATTTCGATGCCGAGGCCGCGTGCGGCGATCAGTTCGCCAGCGACGCGATCGATGGTGGCCTGATCGATACCGTAGTCCTGGGGACCGGCGAAGTATTCGCCCGACAGCTTGACCAGCACACGACGATAGATTGGCTCAGCCATGTTGCGGTCGCTCCCTTTAAGATTGGCTCCCGGCCCGAAGGCCGGGAGAATTTCGCGTGAGCCGCGATTACTTCTGGCCGGAAGCGGCTGCGACTTCGGCGGCGAAGTCGGAGGTCTGCTTCTCGATGCCTTCGCCGAGCGCGTAGCGCACGAAGCCGGTGATCTTGATCGGCGCACCGACCTTGCCTTCGGCTTCCTTGACGGCCTGCGCGACGGACTTACCCTTCTCGTCGTGGATGTAGGCCTGCTCGAGCAGGCAGACTTCCTTGTAGTAGGTCTTCAGGCCGTTCTCGACGATCTTCTCGATCATGTTCTCCGGCTTGCCCTGCTGACGATACTTGTCGGCCATCACCTCGCGCTCGCGCTGCACGACAGCCGGATCGAGGCTGGTCGGATCGAGCGCTTGCGGGTTCGCAGCGGCGACATGCATGGCGAGCTGGCGGCCGAGGGTCGCAAGCTCGTCGGCCTTACCGGCGGATTCGAGCGCGACGATCACGCCCATCTTGCCGGCGCCGTCGATCACCGCGTTGTGGATGTAGCTGGCGACCACGCCCTGCGACACTTCGAGCGCGGCAGCGCGGCGCAGCGTCATGTTCTCGCCGATGGTGGCGATCGCGTCGGCAATCGCGCCGGCCACGTTGGTCGAGCCGACCGGAGCAGCGTTGATCGCGTCGATATCGGCGCCGACCTTGAGCGCGACCTGGGCGATCATCTTGACCAGCCCCTGGAACTGCTCGTTGCGCGCGACGAAGTCGGTCTCGGAATTGACCTCGATGACAACGCCCTTGGTGCCGTCGGTCAGCGCGCCGATCAGACCTTCCGCGGCGACGCGGCCGGCCTTCTTGGCGGCCTTGGACAGGCCCTTCTTGCGCAGCCAATCGATCGCGGCGTCGATGTTGCCGTCGGTCTCGGCGAGCGCCTGCTTGCAATCCATCATGCCGACGCCGGTGGTCTCGCGCAGCTCCTTGACCATTGCTGCAGTAATCGTTGCCATCGCTAATAAGCCCTCTGCCTGTGAGTGCGACCGCGCAGCCGAAGCCCGCGGTTCGCAATCAGGAACACATCTCAGATTTTGACGACGGAACGATGCGGCCGGAAGCCGGCCGCATCGCCTCGTATTACTCCGCCTCGGCGGTCAGCGACTTGGCCTGCGCCACCCAGGCATCGGCCCGGCTCGGCAGACCGAGCTCTTCGCCGATCTGATGTGCGGTGGCCTGATCGAGCTCGGCGAGCTGCCAGAAGTGGAAGATGCCGAGGTCGTTGAACTTCTTTTCGATCGCGCCGGACACGCCCGGCAGCTTCTTGAGGTCGTCCGGAGTGCCGCGCGGACCCGGCAGACCCTGGAAGGTGGTCGCCTGCGCCGCCGGCAGATCCTCACGCAGCGGCTGCGACGCCGCTCCGATGTCGACGCCCATGTCGCCCTGCGCGCGCGAAATGCCATCGATCACCGCACGGGCGACCAGATCGCAGTACAGCGCGATCGCGCGGCCGGCGTCGTCGTTGCCCGGCACCAGATAGGTGATGCCCTTCGGATCGCAGTTGGTATCGACGATCGCCGCGACCGGGATGCCGAGACGCTGGGCTTCCTGGATCGCGATGTCTTCCTTGTTGGTGTCGATCACGAAAATCAGGTCGGGCAGACCGCCCATATCCTTGATGCCGCCGAGCGAGCGATTGAGCTTGTCGCGCTCGCGCTGCAGCTCCAGACGCTCCTTCTTGGTGTAGGCATTGGCGTCGGCCGAGCTCAGCACGTCTTCGAGGTGACGCAGGCGGCGGATCGAACCCGAGATCGTCTTCCAGTTGGTCAGCGTGCCGCCGAGCCAGCGCGAGTTGACGAAGTACTGGGCCGAACGCTTGGCGGCATCAGCCACGGCGTCCTGCGCCTGGCGTTTGGTGCCGACGAACAGCACGCGGCCGCCCTTGGCGACGGTGTCGCTGATCGCCTGCAGCGCGCGATGCAGCAGCGGCACGGTCTGGGTCAGGTCGACAATGTGGATGTTGTTTCGGACGCCGAAAATGTAGTCCGCCATCTTCGGATTCCAGCGATGCGACTGGTGACCGAAATGCACGCCAGCTTCGAGCAGCTGACGCATAGAAAATTCAGGAAGCGACATTGTATCTTCTCCGGTTGGTTCCTCCGGAAACGTGTGGGCAACCGTGCCTAACTGGGGACGAATCCCTGCGCGGCCCGGTGCCACCGGACGGCCTTGTGAGCCATGTTTCCGTGTGAGATGGCGCGCGTTATAGCGGGATTCCCCGATAACGCAAGGCGGAGCGGCCGAGATCGCGCCTGCGAGGGGCGGACCGCGACGGCCGCGATCCGCCAGCTTGACCTACCCTCGCCCTTGTCAGCACTCCTTCACGCCCGGCGGACAGCGTTTGGCGGGGCTCTGCGGCCGCGGCGGCGGGGCGGCCCTCGGCGGTGCCGGCGGCCGCGGCGGAGCCACATGGGGCGGCGGCGGTGCCGCGCGAACCGGAGCCGGCGGCGGTGCCATTCGGGGCGCCGCGTGCTGGGGCGGCGGCGGAGCAACCCGGGGAGCCACATGCATCGGCGGCGGAACCGGACGGGACACGGTCGGCGGTGCGGGACGCTGGATCCGCGGAGCCGCAGGCGGCGGACGGCGGTCGGCGGCTGCGCCGGGCGGCGGTCCCGCCGGTCTGGCGGGCGCCGTCACCGGTGGGGTCGGCCGCAGCCGGGCGGCGGGAGGCTGCTGCGGGCGAACGGCTTCCGGACGCACGGCCGGACCGGCACCGGCTGACGGCTGAGCTGCGGGCGGCTTCGGCGCCGGTCCGGCCGGTGGCACGACGGTCCCGTTTCGGGCCGCGGCGGGGGCGCCGGGGCCGAGAGCAGGCCGAGCAGGAAGTTGTGGCTGAGCGCCTGACGGAGCCCCCGGGCGAGCAACGACTCCTGGCGCAGGCGGCAATCCCTTGGTTCCAGGGACCGGCAGCGCCTGGCCGGCCGGTGCAGCGCCGGCGGGCGCGCCTGGCCCCGGCCGGCCCTGCGCCGTCGGCGGCGCAACGGCTGGTCCGGTCGGTTGGTTCGGCGGCGTGCCAGGAGCGGGCGTGGACGCGGAGACCGGCGCGGTCGCAGTAGGAGCCTGGGTCGGCGCGGCGGCGGGCTGCGCCAGCCGCGGGCCCTGCGGCTGGACGCCCGGACGTTGCGCAAACCCGCCCGGCGGCGTCGTGGCGATCGAGGCGCTCTGCGGCACCGGCGCCTTGCCCTGCTGGATCAGCGTGGCGCGATGCAGCGCGGCGGCCGGCAGCGCCGCGCCCAACACAGCGCCGGACGCCACGGCAGCCGCCGTCGCTGCCGGTGCGCCAGGTGTCGCGACTGCAGGCCCCGCCACCGGCGGACTCACCACCGGCGCGGCCGGGTTGGCGGCGGCCGGCGGCTGGTTGATCACCTGATTGATCACCGTGGTGTTGTGGATGTTGGCGAAGATGATGTTGTTCGGCGGCGGCTGCACATAGACCGGCGGCCGGACATAGGCCGGGATCGGCACGAACAACGGCCGCGGCAGATAGAACAGGCCGATCGGCGGTGGCGGTGGCGGCAGCACCACGAAGTCCGGCGGCGGTGGCGGCAGGAAGAACACCGGCGGCGGTGGCGGCGGCGCGAAGTCGAACACCGGATCGCTGAACATCAGCACCGGCCGGTCGACATAGACGATCTCGTCCGGCGGCGGCGGCGGCACGTCATAGTCGATCACGCTGAAGCTCGGTGGCGGCTCCAGCGCAGCGGAGAGGATTTCCAGCCGGCGCCGGGCGTCCGCCGCGTGCGGGCCGCGCGGATAGCGGCGCAGATACGACCAGTAGGCATCCGGCGTATCGACGCGATACGTCCGCCGCCAAGTAATCGCCTCACGCCGCGCGGCGACGATCGCCCTCACCCGCTTGGCCAGCGGATCGTTCGGATAGGCGGCGAGAAAGTCTTCGTAAGCCTGCAGCGTGTCGCGATCGAGCGCGGCCGCGTACGCTTCGGCGGCGCCCATGTCGCGGATCGGCTTGCTGCGCAGTGCCTGATCCGGCGCCGGCAGCGGCGGCGCATCGGGCGCGCGATCGAAGAACATGAAGTTCGACTCCACGCTCTGCGTATCCCACGGCACCTGCGCGCCCTTGGTGGTTTCATTGACGCGCAGCCGCACCCGATCGAACAGCTGCGGCAGCGTGAGGCCGCCGGTGCGGATCATCTCGGCGAGCGCTTGCGCATAGACGCCGTAGGCGCCCCGCTCCTCCGGCGCCACCGTGCCGGGCGCGGCGTTGAAGGCGATCAGCATCTTCGGGTTCGGCTCGACCATCGCCAGACCCGAGGCGATCGATCCGCCGGGCACGAACGGCTGTTCGCGCGCCAGATCGAGCACCACGACGCTGGTCTTCAGCGGCAGCGCCGCGAGCTGGCGCAGATAGTCGCTGATGCGCAGGCCTTCAGTGGGAATTTCCGTGTCGCGCGACAGCCGCGAGTCGACGGGGATGAAGTAATTCTCGCCGGCGTATTGCACGCCATAACCGGCGAGATACACCGCCGCGACGGTGTCGGGACCGGAGTCCTCGGCCTTCTTCACGAAGTCGCGAAACGCGCCGCGCAGCGTGTCGCCGTCGAGGTCGCGCGCGCCGCTGACGTCGAAGCCTGCCGCCTGCAAGGTCTGCGCGATCAGGCCGCCATCATTGGCGGCGGTGGAGAGCGGCGCCTTGGCATAGGCGCCATTGCCGATCACCAGCGCGATGCGTTTTTCCTGCTGCTGCGCGGCCGCGGGACCAACCGGCCCGGCGATCAGAACGACGAGGATGGTGGAGACGACCGAAAAAAGATGATTGAGACGCATGGCCGGGACCCATTGCAAGGGCGCAGCCGGAACCGGCGCAGCGCCGCCGATCGCATTTCAGCGCGTCCCAATCTGAACGGCGATTGAACAATCCGCGACCGGTTCGCGAACAAATACCGCCCTCGCCGTCCGTTTTCCGTGACGCGAGAGCAAACCCGTGGTCACAGCGTTTCGACGTGCTCGACGCCGGTCACAGCCTTGATCGCGCCGGCGATCTGCGGCGAGACGTGGTAGCGCCCGGGAATATCGAACTCGACCTCGGTCTGCGGATCGAGCCGCAGCACCAGCGCGATGTTGCCGCCCGCCACCTTGGTCTCCGGCGGCTGCAGCCGCTTGGCGACCGAGTCGAGGAATTTGGTGTCGCGCAGGAAGATGCGCAGACCCTTCTGAGTTTTCGCCGCCGCGGCGTCGAGCGGCTCGGCGTGCAGCACCCGGGCGCGCACATCCTCACCCTGCAGTTCGGCGCCGAGCTGCATCAGCACCGCGGCGCCCGGCTCCAGCACCTCGCGATACTGTGCCAGACCTTCGGAGAACAGCACCGCCTCGAAATGCCCGGTCGGGTCCGACAGGCCCATGATGCCCATCTTGTTGCCGGTCTTGGTCCGCCGCTCCATCCGCGACACCACGGTGGCGGCAACCTTGCCGGCGGTGGCGCCGGACTTCACCGCCTTGCAGAACTCGGTCCAGGACTGCACCCGCAGCCGCTTCAAGGCGGTGGCGTAGTCGTCGAGCGGATGGCCCGACAGGAAGAAGCCGATCGCATCGTATTCACGGCGCAGCCGCTCCGCCGGCAGCCACGGCTCGAGCTGCGGCAGGATGATTGACGGCGCATCCGACAGACCGCCGAACATGTCGTTCTGGCCGCTGGTGGCGGCTTCATGATTGCGCTGGCAGGCCGCGACGATCGCGTCGGCGCCCGCAAACACCGCCGCACGGTTCGAGTTGAGGCAGTCGAACGCACCGGCCGCCGCAAGACATTCGATGACACGCTTGTTGATGGCGCGCGGATTGACCCGTGCGGCGAAGTCGGCAAGCGAGGCAAACGGCCGATCGCCCCTCGCCTCGACAATCTGTTGCACCGCCTGCATGCCGACGCCCTTCAGGCCGGCGAGCGCGTAGTAGATGGTGTTCGGACCGACCTCGAAGGTAGCGCCGGAGCGGTTGACCGACGGCGCTTCGACCTTGATGCCGAGCCGCTGCGCTTCGGCGCGGAATTCCGACAGCTTGTCGGTGTTGTGGATTTCCAGCGTCATCGACGCGGCGAGGAATTCCACCGGATAGTGCGCCTTCATATAGGCGGTGTGATACGACACCAGCGCATAGGCGGCCGCGTGGCTCTTGTTGAAGCCGTAGTCGGCGAACTTGGCGAGCAGGTCGAAGATGGTGTCGGCGGCGTCCTTGGCGACGCCATTCTTCACCGCGCCTTCGACGAAGATCGCACGCTGCTTGTCCATCTCGGCGCGGATCTTCTTACCCATCGCGCGGCGCAGCAGGTCGGCGTCGCCGAGCGAGTAGCCGGCCATCACCTGCGCGATCTGCATCACCTGTTCCTGGTAGATGATGACGCCGAACGTCTCCTTCAGGATCGGCTCCAGCATCGGATGCAGATATTCGGGCTCCTCGTCGCCGTGTTTGCGGGCGCAGTAGGTCGGGATGTTGGCCATCGGACCCGGGCGATACAGCGCCACCAGCGCGATGATGTCTTCGAACCGGTCGGGGCGCATGTCGATCAGCGCCCGCCGCATGCCCGCGCTTTCCACCTGGAACACGCCGACGACGTCGCCGCGGGCCAGCATCTGATAACTCGGCGCATCGTCGATCGGCAGCGTGTGCAGGTCGACATGGATGTCGCGCTGCTTGAGCAGCTTCACCGCGACGTCGAGCGTCGTCAGCGTCTTCAGGCCGAGGAAGTCGAACTTCACCAGGCCCGCCGGTTCGACCCATTTCATGTTGAACTGGGTCACCGGCATGTCGGATTTCGGATCGCGATACAGCGGCACCAGATCGCTGAGCGGGCGATCGCCGATCACGATGCCGGCCGCGTGGGTCGAGGCGTGCCGCGTCAGGCCTTCGAGCTTCTGCGCGATGTCGAATGCGCGCGCCACGATCGGGTCTTCGTCGCGTGCCGCCTGCAGCTTCGGCTCGCCTTCGATCGCCTGCTTCAAGGTGATCGGCGCCGCCGGATTCTGCGGCACCAGCTTGGTCAGCTTGTCGACCTGACCGTACGGCATCTGCAGCACGCGGCCGACGTCGCGCAGCACGCCGCGCGCCTGCAGCGTACCGAAGGTGATGATCTGCGCTACCTGATCGCGGCCATAGCGATGCTGCACGTATTCGATCACTTCGCCGCGGCGATCCTGGCAGAAGTCGATATCGAAGTCCGGCATCGAGACGCGTTCGGGATTGAGGAAGCGCTCGAACAGCAGGCCGAACCGGATCGGATCGAGGTCGGTAATCGTCAGCGAATACGCCACCAGCGAGCCTGCACCCGAACCACGGCCCGGACCGACCGGAATGCCGTGGGCCTTGGCCCATTTGATGAAGTCCGACACGATCAGGAAGTAGCCCGCGTATTTCATGCGGGTGATGACGTCGAGCTCGAAGGCGAGCCGCTTGTTGTAATCCTCTTCGGTCGTCCCCGGCGACAGGCCGTGAACGCTGAGCCGTTTGGCAAGGCCCTGCTCGGCCTGGCGGCGCAGTTCGGCCGCTTCAGCGGCGGCCGCTTCCGCCGCGTCGCTGACGCTGGCGCCGACGGTGAACAGCGGCAGGATCGGCTTGCGGGTCAGCGGCCGATAGGCGCAGCGCTGCGCGATCTCCACCGTCGAGGCAAGTGCCTCGGGCAGATCGGCGAACAGCACCGCCATCTCGGCGCGGGTCTTGAAGCGGTGGTCGGGAGTAAGCTGGAGGCGATCGGTCTCGGCGATCAGCTTGCCGGAGGCGATACACAGCAGCGCATCGTGCGCCTCGTAATCCTCGGTGCTGGCGAAATGCGGCTCGTTGGTCGCAACCAGTGGCAGGCCCTTGTCGTAAGCGAGATCGATCAGCCCGCCTTCGGCGCGGCGCTCGGCCTCGGTGCCATGACGCTGCAGTTCGACATACAGCCGATCGCCGAACGCCTGCTGCAGCCGCTCGCAGCGCTGCGCGGCGAGCGCCGGATCGGTCAGCATCGCCAGCGAGATCGGCCCGTCCGGCCCGCCGGTCAGCGCGATCACGCCGTCGGTTTCGCCGGCGAGCCATTCGAGCTTGACGTGCGGCACCTGATTGACCGGCGTCTCCAGGAACGCCCGTGAGTTCAGCCGCATCAGGCTGCGATAGCCCTGCTCGCGTGCAGCCAGCAGCACGATCCGCGCCGGCGTCGCCAAGGCGCCATGGCGCGAGTTCGGATCCTGGTCGCCGAAGTCGATGCCGAGTTCGAGGCCGACGATCGGCTGAATGCCATAGCCCGACAGCTTGTCGGAGAATTCCAGACCGCCGAACATGTTGTCGGTGTCGGTCAGGGCCAGCGCCGGTTGCCGGTCGGCCTTCGCCAGCTCGGCCAGCTTGGCGACTTTCATCGAGCCTTTCAGCAACGAATAGGCCGAGTGGACGTGCAGATGGACGAATCCGGCGTTGCTCATCGGCGCGGCGGCTCTTCAGACAAACGTGCGGGTTGGGACGAGTGGTTTGCGGAACCGGTCGCCGTGACGGCCACCGACTCGGAAGCCCAATGGTGGGCTCCCTCACCCTTCACCGCAAGCATTGGCGGCGACCTTATCCCCGCTATGCCGAAGCGGTCGCAACGCTGCCCGCGTTCAGGCCTGCGCCAGCACCTGAGCCCACACCGCCACCATGCCGATGAACAGTGCAATCGACGTCAGCGCCGCAGCTTCTTGGATGAAGATCTTCAACATCGTCCGCCTCCCTGACCTTGTGAACATAACAAGAACAATGTTCTCATTTCGTTCTAGAGTCAAGCAAGCGGGCGGCGCAGCAACCTGGACCGTTAATGAGACGTTACTATCCCCGGAATTCACCGGCCCGGCCCCGCATTGACGGTCATTCGGGATTGGCGCACGGAACGAAAGGCGCGCGGCTTATGAACCGCGCCGCAGCCAGCGGAGGCGACGATGCGGATTGGAGCGATGGTGCTGCTGGCCGGGCTGGCGCTGCCGGGAGCAGCTTCGGCACAGCCTTACGACAACTACCCGGTCTGCCTGCGGGTGTATGGCCCGGTGCGCTACGACGAGTGCCGCTACACATCGATCGAACAGTGTCGGCCGGCCGCATCGGGTATCGCCGCCCAGTGTCTGACCAATCCGTGGTATCAGCCGCCGGCGGGTCCCAGTTCGCGCCGCGCCCGGCGGCATTGAGCCGGCGCATGTGCGCCGACCCCGCGCCGTCATAGATTTCTGTCACACTCTCGGGTGTGCCGAGTCGCCGCCACCGCGACCGGCTGCTCAACAAGGATCCGAACGAAGATGCGCAAGCTGCTCCTGATCGCGATGCTCGCCGGCCTCGGCCTGACCACCACCGCCGAGGCGCGGGATTATCCGGTCTGCCTGCGGGTGTATCAGAGCTATCACGACTGGTACGACGAGTGCAGCTACGACACCATGGCACAGTGCCGGATGTCGGCCTCGGGCCGCGCCGCCGATTGCATGACCAACCCGTGGTACACCGCGCCGCAGCAGCAGCCGACCAAGAAGAAGCGCAAGCATCGCCGCCAGCATTGAGGGCGAGCGCGGCTCTCCCGATGCCCCGTCATTCCGGGGCGCGCGCAAGCGCGATCCCGGAATCTCGAGATGTTCTGCGTTGAGGCGCTGCACCCTGCACCGCGGGATTCCGGGTTCGCTCGCTGACGCGAGCGCCCCGGAATGACGTGCCAATGACGGGCTGAAGCCGAGTGCTTTATTCCAGCTCGACTACGACGCCGTCCTGCAGCGAGACGCGGCGGTCCATGCGGGCGGCGAGCTCCATGTTGTGGGTGGCGATCAGCATCGCCACCTGGGTCGCCTTGACCAGCTGCATCAGCGCGTTGAACACGTAATCAGCGGTGTGCGGATCGAGATTGCCGGTCGGCTCGTCGGCGAACAGCACGCGGGGCGCATTGGCGACCGCGCGGGCGATCGCGACGCGCTGCTGCTCGCCGCCCGACAATTCCGACGGCCGATGGGTGATGCGGTCGGCGAGCCCCAGATAGGACAGGATTTCCTTGGAGCGGCTGATCGTCTCTTTGCGCTTCAGGCCGCGGATCATCTGCGGCAGCATGACGTTTTCCAGCGCGGTGAATTCCGGCAGCAGCCGGTGCGACTGGTAAACGAAGCCGATGTCGGTGCGGCGGATCTGGGTTCGCTCGGCATCGGTCAGCGCCGACGTTGCCGCGCCGCTGACATAGACCTCGCCCTCATCGGGATGCTCGAGCAGCCCGGCGATGTGCAGCAGCGTCGACTTACCCGAACCGGACGGCGCCACCAGCGCCACCGATTGCCCCGCCCACAGCGCCAGCCTGGCGCCGTCGAGGATCGTCAGCGTCGCCTCGCCTTGCGAATACTGGCGCTTGATGTCGTGAAGGTACACGACCGGGATGTCTTCGGCGCCCTGCTCCATCGTGTTTCGCCTTACTCGTAGCGCAGCGCGTCGACCGGATCGAGGCGCGCGGCGCGCCACGACGGGTACAGCGTGGCGAGGAACGACAGCGTCAGCGCCATGATCACCACCGCGCTGGTCTCGGCGAAATCGATCTCAGCCGGCAGCTTCGACAGGAAATACAGCTCCGGCGAGAACAGTTCGGTGTTGGTGACCCAGGACAGGAACTGCCGGATCGACTCGATGTTCATGCACACCAGCACGCCGACGAAGAACCCGGTCAGCGTGCCGACCACCCCGATCGCCGCGCCGGTGATCAGGAACACCCGCATGATCGAGCCCTGGCTCGCGCCCATGGTGCGCAGGATTGCGATATCGGCGCCCTTGTCCTTCACCAGCATGATCAGGCCGGAGATGATGTTCAGCGCCGCCACCAGCACGATCAGCGTCAGGATCAGGAACATGACGTTGCGCTCGACCTGGAGCGCGTTGAAGAACGTCGAATTGCGCTGCCGCCAGTCGACCAGGAACACCGGCCGTCCGGCCGCCTCGGTCACGGCCTTGCGGAAGACGTCGATGCGGTCGGGATTGTCGGTATAGACCTCGATCGCGGTGACGTCGTTGGCGCGGTTGAAATACGCCTGCGCTTCCTTCAGCGGCATGAACACGAACGTCGAGTCGTATTCGGACATGCCGATCTCAAACACCGCCGCGACCTTATAGGGCTTGATCCGCGGCGTGGTGCCCATAGGCGTCACGGCGCCGCGCGGCGCCACCAGCGTGATGCTGTCGCCGGCGTGCAGCGACAGCTGATCGGCGAGCCGGCGTCCGATCGCGACGCCCTGGCTGTCGTCGAAGCCTTCCAGCGTGCCCTGCTTCAGGTGATTGGCGATCGACGACAGATGATTGAGGTCGTCGGCGCGGATGCCGCGCACGAACACGCCCGAGGCGTTGAACGGCGACGATGCCAGCGCCTGGCCGTCGACCACCGGGGCTGCGAGCTTGATGCCCTGCACGCCGCTGAGCCGGTCGGCGACGTCCTTCCAGTCGGTCAGCGGGCTTTCCAGCGGCTGCACCAGGAGGTGGCCGTTCAGGCCGAGGATCTTGTCGAGCAGCTCTTTGCGGAAGCCGTTCATCACCGCCATGACGATGATCAGCGTCGCCACCCCGAGCATGATGCCGAGGAACGAGAAGCCGGCGATCACCGAGATGAACCCCTCACGCCGGCGCGCGCGCAGATAGCGCCCGGAAACCAGCCATTCGAATGGCGCAAAAGGAGGAGTTCGAACTGGCTCGTTCATGGCGTGATCCATAGTCCGAATTTCACACGATTCGGGCTTTATCTGGCCGACGCCGCCCTCGCCGTTCAGGCCCGCGGTGGATAAGTGCCTATTACGTCAGACGTGCGACCACATCGGCGAGCGCGAGATTTTCGCGCGACCCGTCGCTGCGGCGCTTGAGTTCGACCTTGCCTTCGGCGAGCCCGCGCGGACCGACGTGGATCTGCCACGGAATGCCGATCAGGTCCGCAGTCGCGAACTTGGCGCCGGCGCGCTGATCGGTGTCGTCGTACAGAACGTCGACGCCCTTGGCTGACAGTTCGCGATACAGCTGGTCGCAGGCCGCGTCGGTGGCGGCGTCGCCCTGCTTCAGATTGAGGATCGTCACCCGGAACGGCGCCACCGCCTCCGGCCAGATGATGCCGTTGTCGTCGTGGCAGGCCTCGATGATCGCGCCGACCAGCCGCGACACGCCGACGCCGTAGGAGCCGCCGTGGATCGGCGCATCGGTCCCGTCCGGACCGGTGACATTGGCCTTCATCGAGTCGGAATACTTGGTGCCGAAGTAGAAGATCTGGCCGACCTCGATGCCACGGGTGTTGAGGCGGTTGGCCTCCGGCACTTCGCTCTCATAGCGCGCCGCCTCGTGAACGTCCTCAGTCGCCGCATAGACCGAGGTCCACTGCTTGATGATCGGGGTCAGGTCGCCGTCGTAGTCGACGTTCTCGTCCGGCACCGGCAGGTTCAGCACGTCGCGATCGATGTAGACGCCGGACTCGCCGGTCTCGGCCAGCACGATGAATTCGTGGCTGAGATCACCGCCGATCGGGCCGGTCTCGGCGCGCATCGGGATTGCCTTCAGGCCCATCCGCGCGAAGGTGCGCAGGTAAGCGACGAACATCTTGTTGTAGGACTTGCGCGCGCCGGCTTCGTCGACGTCGAACGAGTAGGCGTCCTTCATCAGGAATTCGCGGCCGCGCATCACGCCGAAACGCGGACGCTGCTCGTCGCGGAATTTCCATTGAATATGATAGAGATTCAGCGGCAGGCTCTTGTAGGACTTGATGTAGGCCCGGAAGATCTCGGTGATCATTTCCTCGTTGGTCGGGCCGTAGAGCAATTCCCGCTTATGCCGGTCGGCGATCCGCAGCATCTCCGGACCGTAGGCATCGTAGCGGCCGCTTTCGCGCCACAGGTCGGCGAGCTGCAGCGTCGGCATCAGCAGTTCGATCGCGCCGGCGCGGTTCTGCTCCTCGCGGACGATCTGCTCGATCTTCTTCAGCACCCGATGGCCGAGCGGCAGCCAGGCGTAGATGCCGGCCGCCTCCTGCCGCAGCATGCCGGCGCGCAGCATCAGCCGGTGCGAGACGATCTCGGCCTCCTTCGGGTTTTCCTTCAGGATCGGCAGGAAGAATCGCGACAAACGCATGGGATTTGCTCGGAGAATCGGGTGGAAGCTGATTTTGCGCCAGTGAAACCGGATCGGACGCGAAAACACAAGGGCGGGAGCCGCGCAACTCTGCAATTCGGGCCGGATTGGCCGGTGCTCAGGTCGGTGCGGGACACTTGCGGTCTAGCACGGCGACCGGGTGCTCGGCACCCGACTATCGAATCACGATCGGGGTTTCGAGGTTCACCTTCTCGAAATCCGAGATCAGGACGCCGAGCGTCAGCGTCCATGTCCCTGGCACCGGCGCCGTGAGCCGCGCCCGCCAGAGTCCGTCAGTCGTCTTCCGCGCCTCGGCGCTGAGCGGCTCGATCCCGGCATCAGGATTGGCCAGCGTCACGGTCAGCGCCTGCGCGGCAAGCGGCGCCTCCTCGGCCGTCTGCAGCAGCACTTCGATCTCGACAGGCCCGGCTCGGGCGGGCGCCAGCGTCACCGTGGCCATCGCCCGCTCGGTATGAAGATGCACCATCTCCGAGGCTGCTGCCGACGGAGATGCGGCGCTGCGCGGCGGCGGCGTGAACCGCCACAGCCCGACCACGCCCAGGATGGCGATCACCAACACCAGCTCGGCCAGGATGCTGGCCCGCATTCTCCGCACCGCCGACACCTCGCCGGCCAGCAGCAGCGGCGTCAGCCGCACCCGGTTCCACAGCGCCAGAGCGAGCAGCACGCAAACCAGCGCCAGCTTGGCGATCAGCACACGGCCATAATCGCTCTGCCACAGCGCATCGATCCGCCCGAGTTCGATCGCCGCCAGCGCGATGCCGCTGATCAGCAGCATTACGATCGCCAGCGGGATCGCCTTGGAGAACCGCCGCAGCGTCGCCGGCGCCGCATCGCGCCTGCCGACCGCGATCGCCAGCGGCAGCAGTGCGCCGATCCATAGCGACAGGCTGACGCCGTGCAGCCAGACGGCAGCGCCGGAGAGCGCGCGCGGCTCGGCTGTGGCCGCATGCCCGCTGACGGCGAACGCTGTGCCGAGGCTCACCACGGCGCCGAGCGACAGCAGCCGCGCATTCCAGCCGCGCCAGCGCAGCGCCAGCAGCGTCAGGACGAAGGCCATGCCGGACAGTGCGGCCGCATCGCCGAACGAGCCCAATGCGCCGGCGCGCCACACTGCGGCATCGCCGAGCCGGGCCAGCGGCAGATCGAGCGCGTCCAGCCCTTGCAAACCGGCGGACAGCACGACGGCGAGCAGGCCGAGCAGCGCGAGTCCTGCGGTCAGCATCGCTGCGCCCGCGACCGGTGTCGCTGCGATCCAGGCCAGGAACGCCGCGCCGCCGACGGCGGTCAGCAGCGTAAAGCCGACCAGGATGCGCGTTGCCCAAATCGCGGTGCGGCGCGCGGGATCGTCCGGCACGACGATCGGCGGCAGCCTTTGGCCGGGCGTACCGATCCAGAACGTCAGCGCGCCCCCGATCGGGTGACCGTCGGCAGAGACCACCCGCCAGCTCAGCACATGGGCGCCCTCGCCGAGCGCGGCCGGCGGCGCAAATCGCAGCGTCGCGCCGTCCTGATCGATCGCCGTGATCGCCTGGCTGCGGCCGCGCGCGTCGATCAGTTGCAGCAGCAGCGCGGTGACCGGTTCGTTGAAGGTCAGCGAGAAACTGGTCGGCGGCGTCGCCAGCACCGCTTCAGAAGCGGGATCGCTGGCGACGAGGCTGGCATGCGCGGCCGCGAGCGCCGGCCACAGCAGCACGGCGATCGCCGTGATCCAGGCCAGCCAGCGCCCGCGGCGGCGCGTGTGAGTGTAGCCCGCCGTCACGGCGCCTTCGGCTTCAGCCGCAGCGCCGGCGCCGGCTCATGCAGGGCGTCGGGCTTCTGTCCCGAGGCAGGAATTTCGATCCAACGCGAAACGCCCTTTTCGCATTCCTGCACCACCGGGAAGTACAGCGTCTTGCCGGCAGCGTCGGGCAGTTTCATCACCAGACCGAATGTGTCGTAGAGGTTGTCCGGGAGCGGCCCGCCGCGCCAGGTCACCTCGTCAACGGTTTCCGTGATGGTCTTGCCGTGCAGCTTCGGCTGTTCACCCTCGATCTTGCGGGTCTTGATGTCGACCGACCAGCCCGGCTTCATCTGCGGCTTCACCGACAGCACGCCGTCCGGAATCTTGACGCGGACCGCAACCGTCGCGCTGCCGTCGCAGCCGTGCGGCACGCTGAATGCTGCCTGGAAGTAATTGCCCGCCGTTGCCTCGTTCGGCTGCAGCGTGACGTGAGCCAGCGCTGGCGCGGCGCCGAGCGCGGCGGCCGCGAGGGCCGCCGCTGCCGATACGGATCGCAGCCGCATCACTTCTTCATCCCGTGGCCGCTGTGATCCATCGTGCCATGGTCCATCTTCATCATGCTGCCGCCGGCATCGCCGGGCGCCTTGGCGCCGACGCCTTCGACGTCGAGCGTGACCTGCACCTTGCCGGCCTTCTCGAACTGCAGCGTCATCGGCACCTTGTCGCCCTGCTTCAGCGGGCCTTTCAGATCCATCAGCATGATGTGGTAGCTGCCCGGCATCAGCGTCACGGTCTTGCCGGGCTCGATCGGCAGACCCTTGTCGAGCGGGCGCATCTTCATCACGCCGTTGTCCATCGACATCTCGTGGATCTCGACCTTGCCGGCGATATCGGCGGTGCCGGACACCAGACGGTCGGCGCTGCTGCCCTTGTTCTCGATGGTGAGGAAGCCGCCGGCAACCTTGGCGCCGCCCGGGGTGGCGCGGCTCCACGACTGGCTGATCACCAGATCGCCGGCCTTGACCTCGGCGGCCTGCACGGCGGCGGTGGACAGCAAGGTGGCGACGGCGACGGACGCAACGCTGCGGATGAACATCTTCATGGGTGGGTCTTTCTGTCAGTTGAGGAAGTCAGAACGAAAGCTGCGGCAGGCGCGTTCCCGGCGATTGCGGGGTGACGCGCCGTCCGGCGATTGTCGAGCATTGAAAAGAGCGGCGGACGCCGCGGTCAGGCAGAGGCTCGGACCGCAGCAGGCGGCCCGCGCGCCTGGGCGTGCGCGAACGAGCGACGGTCGGCCGGCGCCGAATCGGCAAGGTGCCAGACCACCACCTGGGCAAACCGCGCCACCACGAAATCCTGCGGCGGCAGCGCCGGCACCGGCGCACCGCTGAAGCCGACGGCGCAGATCGCGCAGCAGCCGGAGTCGTGCGCCGACGGTAAAGCGGCATGGGACGCCTGCCCCGGCTTC
Source organism: Rhodopseudomonas sp. P1 (assembly GCF_039642825.1). NCBI lineage: Bacteria > Pseudomonadati > Pseudomonadota > Alphaproteobacteria > Hyphomicrobiales > Nitrobacteraceae > Rhodopseudomonas > Rhodopseudomonas sp. P1. The sequence continues at coordinate 3,183,568 of NZ_CP088006.1, forward strand.
GCCATCTCGGCGCACAGCGGCGCGACGCCGACCGGATCGGCGATCGCGCTGGCAATGAAACGCACCGCCCCGATCGGCGCCAAAAGCTGCACCAGCACCACCACAGCAACCAACGGAATCAGCCGCCCGAGGCGTCGGCGCAGCGCAGACAGTCCTTTGGGCGGGTGAATTATCATGCAGGTCGGTTGCGTTCGGTTGACCAACGCAGCATCGCACAGCTCGGCAACCGCGCCAAACGAAACTGCAAACCGCGTGCAGCTGGCGAGTTCTCGTTCATTTCACGTCTTGCCTTAAATTTGAACATTCGTTGCCGTGAATGATGACAAGACGCTTAGAATAGGCTATCAATGTGGCTACAGGCTGAGCCTTGCGGCGAAGGTCTGAGTGGTCCAAGTCTCGGGAGGAACCCTGACGTTCACCAACGAACGTCGCCCGGCCAAAAAATACGAACAACTATTCGGGGAAATTATAGGGTCGACAAGTTTTTTAGCAGGGCGCCGCGCCCTGCTTTTTCTTTTTCAGCACCATTTCGGCACTATTTTTCATTCGACGAATCGCCAAGCAACCGACGCCGCTCGCAGGCGAATCCAACCCAGATACATTTGGCAAAAAGAGCTGCTGCGCGTGCGCGACTGGTAGGATCGATTGAACGCAGCGAAATTCATCGCAGCGAATCGTGCACGCGCCCGTGAGGCTCGCTGCCCTCAACACGCAGCGCCGAACCACAGCATGTCGTCACGACAGCGCGTCACTCGGCGCGCAGCGGCTACAGAGGCAGATTCATCAGCTTGGCGAGACGATCGATACCGAGCCAGCCGGACCGATACGCGTACAGTGCGACGGCGAAGATCACCGCCGAGATCAGCGTGGTCCACAGCGACTTGCGCGCCAGCAGCGTTGCCACTGGGGCGCCGGGATCTGTGCCGGGAGACGGCCCCTCACCTTCGCTCTCGGCGTGACTGCGCACGCCGAACGGCAGCGTCACGAACAACACGATCCACCATAAGACGAAGTAGATCGCGAGCAGCCCGGCGATGGTGGAGGCCATCGATCAGGCTTGTTCGATCTCGACCAGCGCGCCGGAAAAATCCTTCGGATGGAAGAACAGCACCGGCTTGCCGTGGGCACCGATCTTCGGATTGCCGTCGCCAAGCACCCGTGCGCCTTCCTTGGTCAGGCGGTCGCGCGCTTCGATGATGTCCGGCACTTCATAGCAGACGTGGTGAATGCCGCCGTCGGCATTGCGTTCGAGAAACTTTGCGATCGGCGAGGCTTCGCCGAGCGGCTGGATGAACTCGATCTTAGTGTTCGGCAGGGTCACGAACACGGTGATGACGCCGTGCTCCGGCAGCGGCACCGCTTCCGAGATCGCCGCATCGAAGCCGGCGCCATAGACCTTGGCGGCCTGTACCGCATCCTTCACCGCGATCGCCACGTGGTTGAGCCGCCCGAGCATGGTCACCCTCTTTCGTTGTCGTGTTCTTGTTGGTGTTTATCTCAAACCGTCAGCACGTGCACCGTGCACAAAGGTTTCTTGCCCCATTCCGCCTGAACGATCGAGCGGACCGTGCGTCGCACCGATTCCGCGACCGAGTCCGGATCGCGTCGCCGCGCGCGCGGCAGCCCCTCGACAGTGGCAACCACGGCATCGAATACGATGTCTTCGAGTGGTTCGCCCGCGGTGTTGTTCTCCGGCATGCCGACCAGATCGACCTCGGGATCGTCGGCAAGTTCGCCCGCCTCGGTCAACGCCAACGCCACGAAGGCACAGCCGGCGAACGCCATCTTGCGGCGCTCGACCACGGCGCGTGAAGTGTCCTGCTCGAGGATGGTGCCGTCTTTGTACAGCCGGCCCGACGGCAGTTGATCGATCACCGCCGGATCGCCCGGGCCGAGACGGATCAGGTCGCCGTTGCGGCAGGTCATCACCTTGGGCACGCCCATCTGCCGCGCCAGCTTGGCGTGTGCGTTCAGATGCAGCGCCTCGCCGTGCACCGGGATCAAGAGCTGCGGCCGCACCCAGGAGATCATCTCGCGCAGTTCGTCGCGGCGCGGATGGCCGGAGACGTGAACGAGGTGATCGCGATCGGTGATGACTTCGATGCCTTGCGTCACCAGCCCGTTGATGATGCTGCCGACCGCCTTCTCGTTGCCCGGAATCGTACGCGACGAGAAGATCACGCAGTCGCCCTTGTTGAGGGTGATTTCGGGATGGTCGTCTCTGGCGATCCGCGCCAGCGCAGCGCGCGGCTCGCCCTGGCTGCCGGTGCACAGCGCCAGCACCTTGTCGGGCGGAAAATGCCCGTAATATTCGGGCCCGCGGAAGCTCTGCACGCCTTCGAGATGCCCGGTCTCGCGTGCGACCTGCGCGACGCGGTCCATCGCGCGTCCAACCAGAACAACCTCGCGCCCCGCCGCCTTCGCCGCATCGGCGACGGCACGGATGCGACCGACATTGGATGCGAAGGTCGTCACCGCGACGCGGCCCTTCGCCGACTTGATCAGGCCGGCGAGCGAAACTGCAACTTCAGCTTCCGACGGCGAGCGGCCGTCGCGCACCGCGTTGGTGGAATCGCCGATCAGCGCCAGCACGCCTTCGTCGCCGAGCTGGCGCAGCCGCGCTTCGTCGGTCGGCGGGCCGACGACAGGCGTCGGATCGATCTTCCAGTCGCCGGTGTGCAGCACGGTGCCGACCGAGGTGCGGATCGCCAGCGCGTGGCTTTCCGGAATCGAATGCGCCACCGGGATGAACTCGACGCTGAACGGGCCGAGATCGATGGTGCCGCCCGACGGCACTTCGGTGATCGGAATCTTCAGCGTGGTGCGTTCGGCCGCCAGCTTGGCGGCGAACAGCGAGGCGCTGAATTTGGTGGCGTAGATCGGGCAGCCGAGCTTCGGCCACAGATCGATGATCGCGCCGAAATGATCCTCGTGCGCATGGGTCAGCACCAGGCCGACGAGGTTCTTCTTCTCTTTTTCCAGGAAGCGGATGTCCGGCATGATCAAATCAATGCCGGGCAGATGCTCCTCGTCGCCGAACGAAACGCCGAGGTCGACCGCCAGCCAGCTCCGCTGAGCGCGATTGCCGAGGCCGTAGATCGACAGGTTCATGCCGATCTCGCCGACGCCGCCGAGCGGCGCAAATGTAAACTCGTCCGGACGCGCCATCACGCCGCTCCCATTGATGCGACGCCTTTGAAATACACGTCACCGGCCGAAACCGGCACCCTTCTTCCGTCGGTGGTGCGCACGATCAGACAGCCGGTGTCGTCGATGCTGTCGAACACGCCTTCGAGCCCGCTGTCGCCGGACCGGATCGACACCGGTTCGCCGAGACCGGCGGCGCGCTCCAGCCAGCGCCGGCGAATCTCCGGAAAGCCGCGGCCGTCGTCCCAGATGCCGCGCAGCTCGGTCCAGGCGTCGGACAGCGCCGCGAACAAATCCTCCGCGCTCACCGGAATGCCGAGGTCGTGCAGCGAGACCGCCGGATACGGCGTATCAGTCGGCGCCGCGATGACGTTGGTGCCGATGCCGACCACCACAGCGAGGCGATCGCCGACGTTCTCGGCTTCGAGCAAAATGCCGGCGAGCTTCTTGCCGGATGCCAACACGTCGTTCGGCCATTTCAGCCGGAAACCAAAATCGATCCCTGAGCGCGCCCGCGCTTCCAGGCTGACCTGCTGCAGCGCGGCTTCGAGCGCGAGCCCGGCCGCGAAGCCGAGCGTCGCCGCGGTGCCGGGCGGCACTCGCATCACTTCGAGAACACTGCTGGCGAGATTGCCCCGCGGCGCGATCCAGGCGCGCTGGCGCCGGCCACGACCGGCGGTCTGCTCGGTGGTGACAAACCACATCGGGCCCGCCTCGCCTGCTCGCGCGCTGGTCAGCGCCTCGGCGTTGGTCGAGCCCGTGGAATCGAAAGCGGCGAGCCTATAGCCCGCCGCTGCCGCCTTTGATCCGAGATGCAGCGCTGTCATTTAGAACAGCGACTTGGCTGCCGCTGTTGCTGCGTTCACCAGCGGTGCCGGGTAGACGAAGAACAGCATATTGAACAGGCCGGCGACCATCAGGACGCCGCGCAGCTCCGGCCGCACCGGATCGACGCCCGGCGCCGGCTCGTCGAAGTACATCACCTTGACGATGGCGAGATAGTAGTAGGCACCCACCACGCTGGTGACGACGCCGACCACAGCCAGCACGAACATGCCGGCCTTGATCGCGGCCATGAACACGTAGAACTTGGCGAAGAACCCGGCGAGCGGCGGGATGCCGGCAAACGAGAACAGCAGCATCGCGAAGAAGAACGCCAGCGGAGGATTGGTCCGCGACAGGCCAGCGAAGTCGCTGATGTTCTCGACGTGCATGCCGTTGCGACGCATCGCCAGGATCACCGCGAACGCGCCCAGCGTCATCGCCACATAGATCGAGATGTAGACGATCACGCCCTGCGCGCCTTCGACCGTGCCGGCCGACAGACCGACCAGCGCGAAGCCGATATTGGCGATCGCCGAATACGCCATCAGGCGCTTGATGTTCTTCTGGCCGATCGCCGCGAACGAGCCGAGCGCCATCGAGGCGATCGCCACGAAGATCACGATCTGCTGCCACTGCGGCGCGATGCTCGGGAACGCCGTCAGCGTGACGCGGGTGAAGATCGCGATGCCCGCCACCTTCGGCGCCGAGGCGAAGAACGCAGTGACCGGAGTCGGCGCGCCTTCATAGACGTCCGGCGTCCACATGTGGAACGGCACAGCGGAGACCTTAAAGCACAGGCCGGCGAGCAGGAACACAAGGCCGAACACCAGGCCGACATTGCCGTCCTTGGCCGCAGCCGCAATGCCGGAGAACTGCACCGTGCCGGTGAATCCGTAGATCAGCGAGGCGCCGTACAGCAGCATGCCGGACGACAGCGCGCCGAGCACGAAGTACTTCATGCCGGCTTCGTTCGACTTGGCATCCTGACGGTTGCTGGCCGCGACCACGTAGAGCGCGAGGCTCATCAGCTCGAGGCCGAGATACAGCATGATCAGGTCGCCGGCCGAGATCAGCAGCAGCATGCCGGCGGACGAGAGCAGCACCAGAATGGCGTATTCGAACATCCGCCGCGTCGGATGGGTCAGCACTTCGAGCGACAGGATCAGCGTCACCGCCGAACCGATCAGCGCCAGCACCTTCAGGAAGCGGGCGAAGTCGTCGACGATGAAGCTGCCGCCGAAGGTGACCAGCTTGCCGGCCGGCAGCGCGAACAGCTCCAGCGCGCCGGTGGCGACCAGCAGCAGGATCGCCAGCACCGTGACGGTGCCGGTGGCCTTCGGCCCGCGATACGCGCCGAGCATCAGGAGCAGCATCGCCCCCACCACCAGAACCAGTTCCGGCAGGATCGGAAGCAGCGGGTAACCGGCTGTTTCAAAGTTCATCTGGATCAGTCCTTGCCGGTCACGGCAGCGCCGCTGCCTTCACGGCAGTCACGGCGGCGGCGTAGTTGTTGACGAGTTGCTGAACGGAGGCGGCCGACATGTCGAGCACCGGCTTCGGATAGAAGCCGAACAGGATCGTCAGAACCACCAGCGGCGCCATCATCAGACCTTCGCGCCAGGTCAAATCCTTGATGCTGGCGAGCGCCGGCTTGGTCATCGCTCCGAACACCACCTTGCGATACAGCCACAGCGCGTAGCCGGCCGACAGGATCACGCCGGTGGTCGCCAGCGTCGCGGTCGGGATGTTGACGCGGAAGGTGCCGAGCAGCGTCAGGAATTCACCGATGAAGCCGGAGGTGCCGGGCAGACCGACATTGGCCATCGTGAACACCATGAACACCAGCGCGTACAGCGGCATCCGGTTGACCAGGCCTCCATAGGCGGCGATCTCGCGGGTGTGCATCCGGTCGTAGACGACGCCGACGCAGAGGAACAGCGCGCCCGACACGATGCCGTGGCTGATCATCTGGAACACCGCGCCGGCGACGCCCTGGGTGGTGCCGGAGAAGATGCCCATAGTGACGAAGCCCATATGCGCCACTGAGGAGTACGCAATCAGCTTCTTGATGTCCTCCTGCATCAGCGCGACCAGCGAGGTGTAGATGATCGCGATCACCGACAGGGTGTAGATCAGCGGCGCGAAATACACCGAGGCGTCGGGGAACATCGGCAGCGAGAACCGCAGGAAGCCGTAGCCGCCCATCTTCAGCAGGATCGCGGCCAGCACGACCGAACCCGCGGTCGGCGCTTCGACGTGAGCGTCCGGCAGCCAGGTGTGCACCGGCCACATCGGCATCTTCACCGCGAATGAAGCGAAGAACGCCAGCCACGCCCAGGTCTGCAGACCGCTCGGGACCGAGGTGCGCATCAGGGTCGGAATGTCGGTGGTGCCGGCGTTCCAGTACAGCGCCATGATCGCCAGCAGCATCAGCACCGAGCCGAGCAGCGTGTACAGGAAGAACTTGAACGACGCGTACACCCGGCGCGGACCGCCCCAGATGCCGATGATCAGGAACATCGGGATCAGGCCGCCTTCGAAGAACAGATAGAACAGCACCAGATCCAGCGCCGAGAAGGTGCCGATCATCAGCGTTTCGAGGATCAGGAACGCGATCATGTATTCGCGCACCCGCACCGTCACCGAGCGCCAGCTCGCGATGATGCAGAACGGCATGATTGCGGTGGTCAGGATCACCAGCGGCAGCGAAATGCCGTCGACACCCATGTGGTAGGTGATGGTGTTGCCGAGCCAAGGTGCCTTTTCGACGAACTGGAAGCCCGGGTTGGCGGGATCGAAGTGCCACACCAGCAGCAGCGACACCGCGAAGGTGATCAGCGTGGTCCACAGCGAGATCCAGCGGGCGTTACGCCGCGCCGCCTCGTCCTCGCCGCGGGCCAGATAGACCAGTGCCGCACCGAGCACCGGCAGGAACGTAACGACCGACAGCACCGGCCAGGTCATGATCGAAGCCGACATTTACCGGCCCCCCAAGCCGAGGATGAACCAGGTGATCAGACCGGCCACGCCGATCAGCATCGCGAATGCGTAGTGGTAGAGGTAGCCGGTCTGCATCCGGACCACCCCGCGGGTGACGTCGAGCACCCGGGCAGAGATGCCGTCGGGGCCGAAGCCGTCGATCAGCATGCCATCGCCCTTCTTCCAGAGCTGGCGGCCGATCCACTTCGCCGGACGCACGAAGATGATCTCGTACAACTCGTCGAAGTACCACTTGTTGAGCAGGAACTGGTAGAGCAGCCGATGCTGGCTGGCGAGCTCCATCGGGATATCCGGGCGCCGGATGTAGAAGAACCAGGACACCAGGAAGCCCACCACCATCATCACCGTCGGCAGCAACGCGATCCAGGCCGGGATGTGGTGCATCTCTTCGATGATGTGCGGGTGCATCTTCAGCGACGAGCGGAAGAACTCCTCGATGCCGTGGCCGGCGAACAGCTCCTTGAACGGATAGCCGGCCGCCAGCGCGCCGAAGGCGAGCACGAACAGCGGGATCGTCATCACCAGCGGGCTCTCATGCGCCGCCTCGTAATGCTTCCGATCGTGCGGCTCGCCGTGGAAGGTCTTGAACACCAGGCGCCACGAATAGAACGAGGTCAGCAGCGCTGCCACCACGGTCATCAGGAAGCCGTAGAACGCCAGCGGGTTCTTCGAGACGAACGCCGCCTCGATGATCGCGTCCTTCGAGAAGTAGCCTGCGGTCAGCGGGAAGCCGGTCAGCGCCAGGGTGCCGATCAGCATCACGCCGTAGGTGAACGGGATGCGGTCCTTCAGGCCACCCATGTTGCGGATGTCCTGCTCGTGATGCATCGCGTGGATCACCGAGCCTGCACCCAAGAACAGCAGCGCCTTGAAGAAAGCGTGCGTGAACAGGTGGAACATGCCGACCGAGTAAGCGCCCGCCCCCATCGCCACGAACATGTAGCCGAGCTGCGAACAGGTCGAATACGCCACGATCCGCTTGATGTCGTTCTGGACCAGACCAATCGTCGCCGCGAAGAACGCGGTGGTGGCACCAAAGAACATCACCACGGCCTGGGCATTCGGCGCGAGTTCGAACAGCGGCGACATCCGCGCCACCATGAACACGCCGGCGGTGACCATGGTCGCGGCGTGGATCAGCGCCGACACCGGGGTCGGGCCTTCCATCGCGTCCGGCAGCCAGGTGTGCAGCAGGAACTGCGCCGACTTGCCCATCGCGCCCATGAACAGCATCAGGCAGGCCAGCGTCAGCGCGTCGGCGTGCCAGCCGAAGAAGTTGATGGTCTTGCCGGTCAGACCCGGGGCCGCCGAGAAGATGGTGTCGAAATCGGTCGAGCCGACCAGCACGAACACCGTGAAGATGCCGAGCAGGAAGCCGAAGTCGCCGACGCGGTTGACCACGAAGGCCTTGATGGCGGCGGCGTTGGCCGACGGCTTCTGGTACCAGAACCCGATCAGCAGGTAGCTCGCCAGACCGACGCCTTCCCAGCCGAAGAACAGCTGCAGCAGGTTGTCGGCGGTCACCAGCATCAGCATCGCGAAGGTGAACAGCGACAGATAGCCGAAGAACCGCGGCCGATGCGGATCCTCGTGCATGTAGCCGATCGAATACAGGTGAACGAGCGACGACACCGTCGTCACCACCACCAGCATCACGGCCGTGAGGGTGTCGACGCGCAGCGCCCAGGCGACCTGCAGCTCGCCGGAATTGATCCACGGCAACAACGCCACGCGTGAATCGTGGTGCATGAAGCCGACTTCGACCAGCGTCACCCAGGACAGCGCGCAGGAAATCAGCAGCAGCGTCGTTGTGACGATCTCGGCGAGACGCGAGCCGGCGGCGGCCGGTTCAACCGGACCGTGAGCGTGATCGTCGTGCGCGTGGTCGTCGTGACCATGCGCGGCATGCGCATGAGCGTCATGGCCGTGCGCCGCGTGGCCATGGGCGTCGTGGCCATGGCCGTGATCATCGTGATGCTCGACGGTGTCGCCGCTCGGGTTGCGGGCGTGGGCGCCCACCAGCGCAATGACGGCCGCGATCAGCGCGCCGACAAGCGGCAGGAATACGATAGCCTGGATCATGCGCGCGCCTTCAGCCCCCCGGACATGCCGTCAATCCGCAAACGATTGCCGATCATGCCCTAGCCCTTCATCAAGTTGATATCTTGCACCGCGATGGTGCCGCGGTTGCGGAAGAACACCACCAGCACCGCAAGGCCGATCGCGGCCTCCGCGGCTGCGACGGTGAGCACCAGCAGCGCGTAAACCTGGCCGACGATGTCGTTCAGGTAGATCGAGAACGCCACCAGATTGATGTTGACGGCGAGCAGCATCAGCTCGATCGACATCAGGATGATGATGACGTTCTTGCGGTTCAGGAAGATGCCGAGCGTGCCGAGCGTGAACAGCACCGCGGCGACCGACAGGAAATGGCCGAGACCGATCTCGTTCATCGCACCCACTCCGGAGCATCGTTGTCGGACAGGCCCTGCCCCGGCTTGACGTGGCGGATCGCCATCGCCGTCTCCTTGGAGCGGGCGTTCTGCGCGGCGATATCCTGCCGCTTGACCTTCTTCTTGTGGCGCAGCGTCAGCACGATCGCGCCGACCATCGCCACCAGCAGCACCATGCCCGACACCTGGAAGTAGTGGATGTAGCGGGTATAGAGCACGAGGCCGAGCGCCTCGGTGTTGGAGACGCCGGTAGGGATCGGCGACGTCACCGCCTTGGTGACAGTCGGGCTGATCACCCAGCCGCCGGCCAGCAGCAACAGCTCGGCCAGGAAGATGAAGCCGATCAACAGGCCGAACGGCAGATATTCGAGGAAGCCCTCGCGAAGCTGGCTGTAGTCGACATCCAGCATCATGATCACGAACAGGAACAGCACCGCGACGGCGCCGACATAGACCACGATCAGGATCATCGCCAGGAATTCGGCCCCCATCAGCACGAACATGCCGGCGGCGTTGACGAAAACCAGGATCAGGAACAGCGCGGAGTGCACCGGGTTGCGGGCGACCACGACCATCACCGCGGCAGCGATCGCCACCCCGGCGTAGAGATAGAAGAACAGGACGGGCATCGACATGGCGTCAGCTCACCGGTACGGCGCGTCGAGGGAGATGGCCTTGGCGATTTCGCGTTCCCAGCGGTCGCCGTTGGCCAGCAGGCGGGCCTTGTCGTAGTACAATTCTTCGCGGGTCTCGGTGGCGAACTCGAAGTTCGGTCCCTCGACGATCGCGTCGACCGGGCACGCCTCCTGGCAGAACCCGCAATAGATGCACTTCACCATGTCGATGTCGTAGCGCACCGTGCGGCGGGTGCCGTCGTTGCGGCGCGGGCCGGCCTCGATGGTGATCGCCTGCGCGGGGCACACCGCCTCGCACAGCTTGCAGGCGATGCAGCGTTCCTCGCCGTTGGGATAACGGCGCAGCGCGTGCTCGCCGCGGAACCGCGGAGAGATCGGGTTCTTCTCGAAAGGATAATTGATCGTCGGCTTCGGTTTGAAGAAGTAACGCATGGCGAGGAAAAACGCCGATACGAACTCGGTCAGAAGCAGCGAACGGGCGGTAGCGGTGACGTTCATCGAAGCCTCATTTCGGTGCCAGGCCGGCGAACTGCAGGACCGACGCCACGATCACCACCATCGCCAGCGACAGCGGCAGGAACACCTTCCAGCCCAGCCGCATCAACTGGTCGTAGCGGTAGCGCGGCACGATCGCCTTCGCCATCGCGAACAGGAAGAACATGAACAGCAGCTTCAGCGAGAACCAGACGATGCCCGGCACCCAGGTGAAGGGCGCGTAAGGCACCGGCGGCAACCATCCGCCGAGGAACAGGATCGTGCCCATCGCGCACATCGTGACGATCGCCACGTACTCGCCGAGCATGAACAGCAGATACGGGGTCGACGAGTATTCGACCATGAAGCCGGCGACCAGTTCCGACTCCGCTTCGACGAGGTCGAACGGCGGGCGGTTGGTTTCGGCCAGCGCCGAGACGTAGAACACCACGAACATCGGGAACAGCGGCAGCCAGTACCAGCCGAGCATGCCCCACTTGCCGTCCTGGGCCTCGACGATCGCGGTCAGGTTCAGCGAGCCGACGCACAGCAGCACGCAGATCACCACGAAGCCGATCGAGACTTCGTACGACACCATCTGCGCCGCCGAACGCAGCGCGGCGAGGAACGGGTACTTCGAGTTCGACGACCAGCCCGCCATGATGATGCCGTACACCGACAGTGACGACACCGCGAGGATGTAGAGCACGCCGACGTTGATGTCGGCGATCACCCAGCCGGCATTCACCGGGATCACCGCCCAGGCCGCGAGCGCCAGCACGCAGGTCACCAGCGGCGCCAGCAGGAACAGGCCCTTGTTGGCGCCGTCCGGAATGGTCGGCTCCTTGAGAACGAACTTCAGCAAGTCGGCGAACGACTGCAGCAGACCCCACGGTCCGACCACGTTCGGGCCGCGGCGGATCTGCACCGCCGCCCAGATCTTGCGGTCGGCGAGCAGGATGTAGGCGATCGCGATCAGGAGGATGACCAACAGCAGCACGCTCTGCCCGATCACCACGAGCAGCGGCCACAGGTTGGTCGCGAAGAATTCAGCCATGGGTCCCGCCTACTCCGCCGCCGTCAGCAATTGCCCCGACGCAAGGCGGGAACATTCCGCCATCACCGCGGACGCCCGCGCGATCGGGTTGGTCATGTAGAAATCGGCGATCACCGGCTTGAACGGCGTCTTTTCGACGCTGCCGCCGGCGGCCGCCAGCTTGCGCAGATCGGCCGGATCGCCGGCCTCGATTTGATCGACCCGCATCAGATGCGGCACCTCGGCGAACAGCGCCTTGCGCAGCGCCGCCAGCGAGTCGTAGGGCAGCTTGGCGCCGACCGCTTCGGACAGCGCCCGAAGGATCGCCCAGTCTTCGCGCGCGTCGCCCGGCGGGAACGAAGCCCGATTGGCGATCTGCACGCGGCCTTCGGTGTTGACGTAGATGCCGGACTTCTCGGTATAAGCGGCGCCCGGCAGGATCACGTCGGCGCGGTGTGCGCCGCGATCGCCATGGGTGCCGATGTAAACCACGAACGCGCCGTCCGGCACCTTGACCTCGTCGGCGCCCAGCGAAAACAGCACGTCGACGCCGCCGGCCGTCGCCATCTCCGCCGCGCCCAGCCCGCCCGCTCCCGGCACGAAGCCGATGTCGAGCGCGCCGACGCTGGAGGCTGCCGGATGCAGCACCGCAAAGCCGTTCCAGCCATCGTCGAGCGCGCCGACGTCGGCGGCGAGCTTGGCCGCCAGCGACAGGATCGCCGCGCCGTCGCGACGCGCGGTCGCCGCCGCACCGACCAGGATGATCGGACGCTTGGCGTTCTTCAGCGTCTCGGCGAAGGCGTGCTTGCCGGCGATCAGATCGTTCAGCGTGTCGGTGCCGGCGCCGAGATAGTTGTAGTGATAGGTCAGCTCGGCCTGGTCGCCGATCACACCGATCGGCATGCCGCTGGCCCGCCAGCGCTTCCGGATGCGGGCATTGAGGATTGCCGCTTCCTTGCGCGGATCGGAGCCGATGATCAGCACCGCATCGGCCTGCTCGATGCCGACGATGCCGGGATTGAAGATGTAGCTGGCGCGGCCGGCCTTCGGATCGAACGCCGCGACGTTCTGGGCCGCAACGTTGGTCGAGCCGAGCTTGGCGAGCAGCTGCTTCAGCGCAAACATCTCTTCGACCGCGGCGAGATCGCCGGCGATCGCGCCGATCTTCTTGGCCGAGGTGCCGTCGAGCTTGGCCTTGATCGCGGCGAACGCCTGCTGCCAGCTCGCCGGCTTTAGCTTGCCGCCCTCACGAACGTAAGGCCGGTCGAGCCGCTGCGTGCGCAGGCCGTCGACGACGTGGCGGGTCTTGTCGGAGATCCACTCCTCGTTGATCGCCTCGTTGACGCGCGGCAGGATGCGCATCACTTCGCGGCCGCGGGTATCGACGCGGATCGCCGAACCGACGCCGTCCATCACATCAACCGACTGGGTCTTGCCGAGCTCCCAGGGCCGCGCCGCAAAGGCATACGGCTTGGACGTCAGCGCGCCGACCGGGCAGATGTCGACGAGGTTGCCCTGCAGCTCCGAGGTCAGCGCCCGCTCGAGATAGGTGGTGATCTCCATATCCTCGCCGCGGCCGATCGCGCCCATCTCCGGCACGCCGCAGATTTCCGCCGCAAAGCGCACGCAGCGGGTGCACTGGATGCAGCGGGTCATCGAGGTCTTGACCAGCACGCCGAGATACTTGTCCTCGACCGCGCGCTTGTTCTCGGCGAACCGGCTCTGATCGACGCCGTAGCCCATCGCCTGGTCCTGCAGGTCGCACTCGCCGCCCTGATCGCAGATCGGGCAGTCGAGCGGATGGTTGATCAGCAGGAACTCCATCACGCCTTCGCGTGCCTTCTTGACCATCGGCGATTTGGTCGAGATCTCCGGCGGCTCGCCGTTCGGACCCGGGCGGCAGTCGCGCACGCCCCAAGCGCAGCTCGCCACCGGCTTCGGCGTGCCCTTCAGCTCGACCAGACACATCCGGCAGTTGCCGGCGATCGACAGCCGCTCGTGGTAACAGAACCGCGGAATTTCGGCGCCGGCCGACTCACAGGCCTGCAGCAGCGTGTACTCCGGCGGAACTTCGACTTCCTTGCCGTCGACGATGATCTTGATCATGGCAGTCACTCCGCCGCTTGCATGTGCGCCGGATCGAGCACGCCCTGATCGTCGAGCGTGGCCTTGCGCGAGAAGTCGTCGATGCGGCGCTCGATCTCGGGGCGGAAGGCGCGGATCAGGCCCTGGATCGGCCAGGCCGCGGCATCGCCGAGCGCGCAGATGGTGTGGCCTTCGACCTGCTTGGTTACTTCCAGCAGCATGTCGATTTCACGCTTGTGAGCGCGGCCTTCGACCATGCGGTCGAGCACGCGCCACATCCAGCCGGTGCCTTCGCGGCACGGCGTGCACTGGCCGCAGCTTTCGTGCTTGAAGAAGTAGCTGATGCGCGCGATCGCCGCGACGACGTCGGTCGACTTGTCCATCACGATCACGCCGGCGGTGCCGAAGCTCGACTTCACCGCGCGGGTGCCGTCGAAGTCCATGATCAGGTCCTGGCAATCCGCCGCCGGGATCAACGGGCACGACGCGCCGCCGGGAATGATCGCCAGCAGATTGTCCCAGCCGCCACGAATGCCGCCGCCGTGCTTTTCGATCAGCTCGCGGAACGGAATGCCCATCGCCTCTTCGACGACGCAGGGCGTGTTGACGTGGCCGGAGATACCGTAAAGCTTGGTCCCAACGTTGTTGGCGCGGCCGATCGACGAGAACCACGCCGCACCGCGACGCAGGATATCCGGCGCGACCGCGATCGACTCGACGTTGTTTACCGTGGTCGGGCAGCCGAACAGACCGACGTTCGCCGGGAACGGCGGCTTCAGCCGCGGCTGGCCCTTCTTGCCCTCGAGGCTTTCGAGCAGCGCGGTTTCTTCACCGCAGATGTACGCGCCGGCGCCGTGGGCGACGTAGAGATCAAACGGATAGCCGTGGACGTTGTCCTTGCCAATCAGCTTGGCCTCGTAGGCCTGGTCGATCGCCGCCTGCAGCCGCTCGCGCTCGCGAATGAACTCGCCGCGCACGTAGATGTAGCCGGTGTGGGCGCCCATCGCGCAGCCGGCGACCAGACAGCCTTCGACCAGCGTGTGCGGGTCGTGGCGCATGATCTCGCGGTCTTTGCAGGTGCCGGGTTCGGACTCGTCGGCGTTAACGACCAGATAGCTCGGCCGACCGTCGGCATTGTCCTTCGGCATGAAGGACCACTTCAGGCCGGTCGGGAAGCCTGCGCCGCCGCGGCCGCGCAGGCCCGACGCCTTCATCTCGTTGATGATCCAGTCGCGGCCCTTGTCGATGATCGCCTTGGTACCTTCCCACGCGCCACGACGGCGCGCGCCCTTCAGCGTCCAGTCGTCGAGACCGTACAGGTTCCGGAAGATGCGGTCCTTGTCGTCCAGCATGGCTTGCGGCGTTCCCTGTCAGCGTTTGGATTGCATGTAAGCGAGCCCGGTAGCGCAGCCCCCGAAGGTCAGCGCCCAGATCACGCTCGATTGGAGTGTTGCACCGAGCGCGTAGCGCTGCAGCAGAAATATGAACGCTGCGGCGGCGACACCGTGCAGCAGCATGTAAACGGGGATCGGCATGGCTCTCGCGCTTTCCGCGACGGCGCGCCCCACCGGGGCGGGCGTCGTCATGGCGGGTTCTTCTCGGTGGCGTCTGCTGCGGGCGGCTTGGGCGCGGGGCGTTCCTGGACGTTGGCAGCCGCCCCCGCCCGCTTCGCCTCGTCATCGGTCAAGGGCGGCCCGTTGGCGTTGACCGGTGATACGTTGATACCACCCGTCTTCAGCGTGGTCGGGCCGGTAATCGGTGCCGCGTGCTGGCGGCCATTTTGCGGGCCCGGCGTCGGCGGATTGCCGCTGGCGAAGCCGTCCAGCACCTTGTTCAGCGTCTCGGGCGTCAGGTCCTCGTAGGTGTCCTTCCAGATCTGCACCATCGGCGCGTTCACGCAGGCGCCGGCGCACTCGACCTCCTCCCAGGAGAAGTCACCGTCGGCCGACAGATGGAACGGGTCGTGATGGATCCGATTCTTGCAGACCTCGATCAGCTCACCGGCGCCGCGCAGCCGGCACGGCGTGGTGCCGCAGACCTGGACGTGGGCCTTCTTGCCGACCGGGTTGAGCTGGAACATCGTGTAGAAGGTCGCCACTTCCAGCGCGCGGATGTGCGGCATCTGCAGCATGTCGGCGACGGTGCGGATCGCCGCTTCCGGCAGCCAGCCGCCGCACTGTTCCTGCGCCCGCCACATGATCGCGATCACCGCCGAGAACTGCCGGCCCGGCGGATACTTGGTGATTTCCTTCTGCGCCCAGGCGAGATTTTCCGCGGTGAACGCGAAGCTCTCGGGTTGCAGCTCTTTCGGTGCCAGACGACGAACGGACATGCTCAGTTTCTCGCCGAGCGCTGCGCCACGCTCGCATTCAGGTGTTGGATCCGGGCCTGCCAGAACGCGCTTGCGGTTCCGACGACGTTGTAGCCGACATTCGACGCGACCTTGATCCGGTCGAGAATGCCGAGGTCGACTACGGCCTCGTAGCGATTGCTTTGCGGGTCGTACACGACCAGCTTCAGCGGGGTGTGTTCGAGGATGAAGCGCGACACTTTGTGATCGCGGTCGCTGCCGTGCTCTTCGCACAGGATCGCGGTGTCTTCAGCGAGCAGCCGCTCGCCGCCGCGGATCGCGTCGATCTCGACACCCTCGACGTCGAGCTTGACGATGTACTTGCCGCCGAGCGGCAGATGGCCGTCGTCGATCAGATCATCGAGACGGATCACCGGCACAGTTTCGCCGTCGGCGCCGGGCTTGCCGGCGATGCTGAACGCCTCATGCTTGGTGCCCGACAGCTTCGCGGTGCCGCGCGCAGCACCGACTGCGCACTTCATCACCGAGAACCGGTTGCCGTTGACCTGCGCATTGTGCGCCAGACGCGCGAAGTTCTGGCTCGACGGTTCGATCGCCAGGGTGCGATGCGCACCGAACGGCGCGCTCGACACCAGCACCGACCAGTAGCCGTAATTCGCACCGCAATCGACCAGCGTGTAGTCGACGTCGGCGGCGTCGCGGAACAACAAGTCCAGCTCGATCTCGTAAGAGTAATCGCGCTGCAGCAGCTTGCTCCAATAGCCGTCGCCGTAAGGAAACACGAAGGTCGCGTCGGGATTGAGCTTGATCGCGATATCGCGTTCCGGCAGCGCCTTGCGCATCAAATTCGCCGCGGCGTTGTAGCCGCGATACGAGAAGGTCGACGACACCCGCGCGCCCATCACCAGCGCACACGCCGCCATGCGCTCGAGGGCGCCGGCGCCCTCGAGAGCGCCGGTGGCGCGATCAAACTGGATGGGCCCGGGTTCGTTCACCGATCGACCTCTCCGAACACGATGTCGAGCGAGCCGAGGATCGCCGAAACGTCGGCGAGCAGATGGCCGCGGCTGAGGAAGTCCATCGCCTGCAGATGCGCAAAGCCCGGCGCGCGGATCTTGCACTTGTACGGCTTGTTGGTGCCGTCCGAGACCAGATACACGCCGAACTCGCCCTTCGGCGCTTCGACCGCGGCATAGACTTCGCCGGCCGGGACGTGGAAGCCCTCGGTGTACAGCTTGAAGTGATGGATCAGCGCTTCCATCGACCGCTTCATCTCACCGCGGCGCGGCGGGAAGATCTTGTGGTCGTCGACCACGACGGGCCCCTGCCCGGCCGGTTCGCGCAGCTTGGCGATGCACTGCTTCATGATCCGCACCGCCTGCCGCATCTCTTCCATGCGGATATGGTAGCGGTCGTAGCAGTCGCCGTTCTTGCCGATCGGCACCTCGAAATCGAGTTCGGCGTAGCACTCGTAAGGCTGCGCCTTGCGCAGGTCCCAGGCCGCGCCCGAGCCGCGCACCATTACGCCGGAGAAGCCCCAGGCCCAGGCCTGATCCAGCGTCACCACGCCGATATCGACGTTGCGCTGCTTGAAGATGCGGTTGTCGCTGAGCAGCCGGTCGAGATCGTCGACCACCGCCGGGAATGCGTCGCACCAAGCATCGATATCGTCGACCAGCTTCGGCGGCAGATCCTGATGCACGCCGCCGACGCGGAAATACGCCGCGTGCATCCGGCTGCCGGATGCGCGCTCGTAGAACATCATCAGCTTTTCGCGCTCTTCGAAGCCCCACAGCGGCGGGGTCAGCGCGCCGACGTCCATCGCCTGCGTGGTGACGTTGAGCAGATGCGACAGGATGCGGCCGATCTCGGCGTACAGCACGCGGATCAGTTGCGCGCGGCGCGGCACCGCGATCCCCAGCAGCTTTTCCACCGCGAGGCAGAATGCGTGCTCCTGGTTCATCGGCGCGACGTAGTCGAGCCGATCGAAATACGGAATGGCCTGCAGGTAGGTCTTCTGCTCGATCAGCTTCTCGGTGCCGCGATGCAGAAGGCCGATATGCGGATCGACCCGTTCGACCACCTCGCCGTCGAGCTCCAGCACCAGACGCAGCACGCCGTGCGCCGCCGGATGCTGCGGGCCGAAGTTGATGGTGAAGTTGCGGACGCTGGCAGCGTCGGGAGCAGCAGCGTCAGCCATGGAGCGGGCTCCGCGTCAAAGCGAATAGCGAATTACGAACAGCGAACGAGGTCACGACTTCACTCCCGCCTTCTCGTCTCCGGGAAGGACCGGATAGTCAGCCCCTTCCCAGGGCGATAGGAAGTCGAACTTACGGAACTCCTGATTGAGCCGCACCGGCTCGTAGATCACCCGCTTCTGGTCGTCGTCGTAGCGAACCTCGACGAACCCGGTCAGCGGAAAATCCTTGCGCAGCGGATGACCTTCGAAACCATAATCAGTCAGCAGCCGGCGCATATCGGGATGACCGGTGATGATGATGCCGTAGAGGTCGTAGGCTTCGCGCTCGAACCAGTCGGCGCCGGGGAAGACGTCGATGATCGACGGCACCAGCGTGGTCTCGCCGACTTCGGCCTTGACCCGCACCCGCTCGTTCAGCTTCGGCGACAGCAGGTGGTAGACGATCTCGAACCGCTCCGCGCGACCCGGATAATCGACCGCGGTCATGTCGACGAAGCTGATGAAGCGGAAACGCGGATCGTCGCGCAGCAGCCGCATCACCTCCACGATTTTGCCGGCATCGACGGTCAGCGTGAGCTGACCGAACGCGACGGAGTAACCGGTCGCGATTCCCGGCAAGGCGCCGACGATCGTCTGACCCAGGGTGTCGAGCCCGTTGTCGTCCATGAAACAGCCTTCTTCAGCGTTCGATAGTGCCGGTCCGCCGGATTTTCTTCTGCAGCAACATCACGCCGTACAGCAGCGCTTCGGCGGTGGGCGGACAGCCGGGCACATAGATGTCGATCGGGACGATGCGGTCGCAGCCGCGCACCACGGAATACGAATAGTGATAGTAGCCGCCGCCGTTGGCGCACGATCCCATCGAGATCACGTAGCGCGGCTCCGGCATCTGGTCGTAAACCTTGCGCAGCGCCGGAGCCATCTTGTTGGTCAGCGTGCCGGCGACGATCATCACGTCGGACTGACGCGGCGACGCACGCGGCGCGAAGCCGAACCGCTCGGCGTCGTAACGCGGCATCGACAGCTGCATCATCTCGACCGCGCAGCAGGCGAGACCGAACGTCATCCACATCAACGAGCCGGTGCGCGCCCAGGTGATCAGGTCATCGGTCGCGGCGACGAAGAAGCCCTTGTCGGACAGCTCGCGGTTGACGTTGAGGAAGAATGGATCGTCCGCCCCGACCGGCTTGCCGGTGTTGGGGTCGATGATGCCGGTGGCGGGCCGCGCGATCAGCGGCTGCGCGCCGGTCGGATATTGCGACGGCGTCGGCTGCATCGTTTCAGGCCTCAATCCCATTCCAACGCGCCCTTCTTCCATTCGTAGGCAAAGCCGACGGTCAGGACGCCAAGGAATACCATCATCGACCAGAAGCCGGTCGCGCCCAGCTTGCCGAAGGCAACCGCCCACGGAAACAGAAATGCGACTTCGAGGTCGAAGATGATGAACAGAATGGCGACGAGGTAGAATCTGACGTCGAATTTCATGCGGGCATCGCTGAAAGCATTGAATCCGCATTCATAGGCGGAGAGCTTCTCGGGGTCCGGTTGCTGATACGCCACCGCGAACGGCGCCACCAGCAAAACGAAGCTCAAACCAGCCGCAACGATGATAAAAACGACGATTGGCAGGTAGTTAGACAGAATGCCACTCATCACCCGTTCCCTAACCCCGCGGCTGTTGCGCTGCCGCAGACTCGTTCGCATTTGAATTGTTCTACCGCTTAGCGCAGTGCAACAGGGGGCGCAAGCCAAGCTGTGGCAAGACCGAGGTCCTCGGCGTGAATCCGATCCTCACCTGCACGAATTCGTGACTCATCATTCACAACCGAACTCGTCAACGCGTTAGAAACCATACGCAGCGCGGACGAAACCATTTTCGGAACCGGCGAAACTTTCCTGAAACACACGCAAGGCTATCGTCCGTTTGTCGACGCGGCAACAACAAGCGCCGCGGGGAGGCAGCGATGAACCACTCTTTGCATTCAGCGGATCGTGCGACCCACCTGAAGATCGTGGTGGTGGCTCTCATCGCAGGTATCAGCGTAGCAGCGCTGGGGATTACAGCCCGCACCACCGCAGCCGACAGCCAGACGGCCCAGGTCATCAAGGCCACCAAGCAGATGACCGTCACGGACTCTGGCCGCTCGACAGTGAGATAGCCACCCATCCCCGACCGCGCATCAGCGGTAACAGAGGGTTGAGAAGGCCGCCACCTCGGCGGCCTTTTGCATAGCAGCCAGATGCAAACAGCAAGCATTCGCGCGCATCATCCACATCGCGCGTCAGTGCCCTCGCCTGCTGTCCGCTTCGACCCAGAGACCCGCGCAGACTTAACCTGAGAGCCCGACTGGACATGCGGGCCATGAAATCGAGCACTTTCGTCATGCCGGCTTTGTGGCGGGCATCACGTCTTGCAGCGAAACGGCGAGAAAAGGCGCGGATGGCCGGGACAAGCCCGGCCAAGACGAAACTAATCGTCAATTGGACGGCTTGTGAAAGCCTTTGAATGTGTTGCCCGCATTTCCGGTCGGCTCTGAGCTCCGGAGCGCAGACAGCATCGGACCGCGATGAGATCGCTGTGGAGTTCAGGATGTTTCAGAGGGGGACTGCAGTGCGCCAATCGCCATCGTGGCGAAGTGGCGCGAGAGACGGGGCTCGAACCCGCGACCTCCGGCGTGACAGGCCGGCGCTCTAACCAACTGAGCTACTCCCGCGTGGTTTTGCGTCAACCGCCGCAGTGGCGGTCGAATTAAAGGGCTCGCTCCCCCAAGTCAAGCGGCTTGAGGCAGAGATTCCCATTCTCGTGCACAGCCTTTGCATTTCGCCTTTAATGTCGGCATTTTTCGACACCCGAATGCAAATAATGCGCTGTTTACGGGGCAAACGACGTAGGCAGCGCCCACCCGAATCGTCTAAGCCCTGCTACGTCTTAGTTTCTAAGCCGCCACACACAGCAGGAGGGCTATATGGCGAAGAAAGCAGTTGCCAAATCCGCGACGCCGGCGACGGTGACCTTGAAGCATCTCGCAGCGGCGCTCGCGGAAGAGCACGAGCTGTCGAAGAAGCAGACCGAAGCCATTCTGGGCGACATGGTGACCCGCATCACCAAGCACCTGAAGAAGGGTGAGCGCATCCGGATCGTCGGCCTCGGCATCCTCCAGGTTCGCAAGCGCGCCGCCCGCATGGGCCGCAACCCGGCCACCGGCGAGCAGATCCAGATCAAGGCCTCCAAGAAAGTGGCGTTCCGCGCCGCCAAGGAACTCAAGGAAGCGATCTGATTCTGCTTCCAGAGCGTTTTTCAGCGGGCGACTCGGTTGTCCCGGGTCGCATGAAAAACGCTCGTCGCAGCAATGCGCTGGAGTGCAGGTCCTGATCGGATCGGGATCGGAACTCCAGTTCAGATTGAAGAACGGCAGGCTCGGGCACCCGCCCCGCCTGCCGTTTCTTTTTGGCGGCGCAGCACGCCGCTCACTGGGTCGCGCCGCAGGTCAGGACCGGATATCAACAGGAATGCCGCGTGCCCGAAGCGCATGGTCCCGCGTTCGGGTGCTGCGAGCCTGCAAGGGAGTTCGGACGTGACCGCGATTAACTTCGACTTCACCGTGTTGGAGCGTTTTCTCCGCTACGTCACCATCGACACCCAATCGGACCCGCATTCCGAATCCTGCCCGTCCACAGAAAAGCAGAAAGACCTCGGCGCGCTGCTGGCGCAGGAACTGCGCGAATTGGGACTCGCCGACGCGCATCTCGACCAGCACGGCTACGTCTACGCGACGATTCCTTCGACCACCGTGAAGCAGAACGTCCCGGTGATCTGCTTCTGCGCCCACATGGACACCTCACCCGATTGTTCAGGCGCCGGTGTCAAACCGCAGGTGTGGAAGGACTATCAGGGCGGCGACATCGTTCTGCCGGGTGATTCCTCGCAGGTGATTCGACGCGCGGAGCATCCGGCGCTGTCGAATCAGATCGGCCACGACATCGTCACCAGCGACGGCACCACCCTGCTCGGCGCCGACAACAAGGCCGGCGTTGCCGAGATCATGGATGCGGCGCGGTTTCTGCTGGCGCACCCGGAGATCAAGCACGGCACGCTCAAAATCCTCTTCACGCCCGACGAAGAGATCGGCCGCGGCGTCGACAAGGTCGATCTCGCCAAGCTCGGCGCCGATTTCGCCTACACCATGGACGGCGAAAGCGCCGGTCATATCGAGGACGAGACGTTTTCGGCCGACAGCGCGCTGATCACCATCGAAGGCGTCAGCGCCCATCCGGGATTCGCCAAGGGCAAGATCGAGCACGCCATCAAGATCGCCGCCGCGATCATCGAGCGGCTGCCCAAGACCGGCTGCTCGCCGGAAACGACCGAAGGACGCGAAGGCTTCCTGCATCCGATCGGAATCACCGGCACCCTGGAGAAAGCCAGCGTCAGCTTCATCGTCCGCGACTTCACCGAGGCCGGGTTGAAGGACAAGGAGACGCTGCTGCAGAGCATCGTCGAAGAGGTGATGCTGGATTATCCGCGCTCGCGCGCCAGGATCGAGATCCAGCCGCAATATCGCAACATGAAGCAGGTGCTCGACCGCCATCCAGAGCTGGTTGAGAACGCCCGCGAAGCGATCCGCCGCGCCGGACTCACGCCGGTCACCGCTGCAATCCGCGGCGGCACCGATGGTGCGCGGCTGTCGTTCATGGGGCTGCCCTGCCCCAACGTGTTCGCCGGCGAGCACGCCTTCCACTCCCGTCTTGAATGGGTCAGCCGTCAGGACATGGAGAAGGCGGTCGAGACCATCGTGCATCTGGCGACGATCTTCGAAGAGCAGGCCTAGCAACGATCGCGCGGCTCAGCCGCGCATCCGGTGGCGCGCAGAGCGGCCACCGTTTTGTCCCAATCGTTGGACCGCCACCCTGGAATCAGTTCTGAGTTCCCGTGCCGCAACGATCTGCCTGCGCGCGACACGGAGACATTCGGATGATTTGCGCCCGCTTCGCATCTTTGGCATCTGCTCGACGGGTCGGGATCGCTGCGCTGATCGCAGGCGCGCCCCTTCTCCTCGCCGGCTGCAAGGAGGAGAACAAATACGCCGCGCCGCCACCCGCCAAGGTCACCGTCGCCAAGCCGACACAGGCGCCCGTGACGCTTTATGCGGAATTCACCGGCAACACCTCGCCGGTTGCCTCGGTCGATCTCGAAGCGCGGGTGCAGGGCTTTATCGAGAGCATCGATTATCTCGACGGTGAAGCGGTCAAGAAGGATCGCGAGCTGTTCAAGATCGAGAAGGCCCAATACCAGGCCCAGGTCGACCTGCAGCAGGCCCAGCTCGACGGCGCGAAAGCCAAGCAGGCCAATGCCCAGCGCGAAGCCGACCGGCAGTCGATCCTCGGCCAGAAAGACGTCGCCTCGCAGCGCAACGTCGACGACGCCCAGACCAATCTGGCGGCGGCCAACGCCCAGGTCGCAGCCGCCCAGGCATCGCTGGCGCTGGCCAAGACCTCGCTCGGCTACACCACGGTGACGGCACCGTTCGACGGTGTGGTGACCCGGCGCCTGGTCAACGTCGGCACCCTGGTCGGATCGGCGGGCCCCACCAAGCTCGCCACCATCCTTCAGGTCGATTCGCTGTACGTGTATTTCAACATCACCGAGCAGCAGCAGATCAATCTGCGCGACGCGCTCGCCAAACGCGGCAAGACGCTGAAGGACATGCGCGAAGAACGGCTGGAGATGCCGATCCAGGTCGCGCTGTCGTCCGACACCTCGTTCCAATATGCCGGCAAGGTCGACTACATCGCGCCGCAGGTCGATCCGTCGACCGGGACGCTGCAGCTCCGCGGCACGCTGCCGAACAAGGATGTGGCGCTGGTCCCCGGCCTGTTCGTGCGAGTCCGCGTCGCGGTCGGCAAGCTCGACGACGCGCTGTTGATCAACGACACCGCGGTGATGTCCAACCAGACGGGCAGCTACGTGATGGTGGTCGGCGCCGGCGACGTGGTCGAGCAGCGCCAGGTCACGCTCGGCCCGCAGGAGGGACAGCTCCGGGTGATCACCAAGGGCCTGAAGGCCGACGACCGGGTGGTGATCGGCGCGATCCAGCGCGCGATCGCCGGCAACACCGTCGCGCCGGTCGCCGGAGCGATGGCGACCGCACCGACGGCGCCGACACCGGCCCCCGCTGCGCTGAACCCTGGAGCCGAATCCGGCACCGCGAAACCCTGAGTCCACCGGCCCTCACGAGGCGTTGCCCATGTTCTCGCGCTTCTTCATCGAACGGCCGGTGTTGTCCAACACCCTCGCCTTCCTGATCGTCCTGCTCGGCGTCCTTGCGCTGATGCGACTGCCGGTGTCGCAATATCCCGACGTGGTGCCGCCGACGGTGTCGGTCACCGCGACCTATCCGGGCGCCAGCGCGCGCACCGTGATGGATTCGGTGGCGCTGCCGATCGAACAGCAGGTCAACGGCGTCGAGGGCATGATCTACATGCAGTCGACCAGCGCCAGCGACGGCAGCTACAGCCTGATCGTCACCTTCGACATCGGCACCGACCCGAACATGGCGCAGGTGCTGGTGCAGAATCGCGTGTCGCTGGCCAGCGCGCAATTGCCGACCTCGGTCTCGACCCAAGGCCTCAACATCAAGAAGAAGTCGACGGCGATTCTGCAGTTCGTCAGCCTGTATTCGTCGGACGGCCGATACGATAATCTGTTTCTCGCCAACTACGCCAAGATCAACATCCAGAATGAACTGGCGCGGCTGCCCGGCGTCGGCGACGTCTCGGTGCTCGGCTCCGGCTCCTACGCGATGCGGATCTGGCTCGATCCGGACAAGCTGCAGAGCTACGGCCTGACGCCGAGCGACGTGATCAGCGCCGTGAAACAGCAGAGCAACCAGGTCACCGCCGGCCTGGTCGGCGGCCCGCCGGCTCCATCGATCGTCAACTTCCAATACGCACTCGACGTCGTCGGCCGCTTCAACGAAGCCACCGATTTCGAGAAGATCGTGGTCAAAGCGGTCGACCAGGGCGGCGGCCAGTTGGTGCGGATCGGCGACATCGGCCGCGTCGAGCTCGGCGCCTCCTCTTACGGCCAGAACGCCACGCTCGACGGCAAGCCCTCGGCCGCGATCGCGATCTCGCTGCTCTCGGGCGCCAATGCGCTGTCGGTGGCGCAGGCGGTCAACGTCAAGATGAAGGAGATGGCCGGCTCGTTCCCGGCCGGCCTCGACTACAAGGTGTCGTTCGACAGCACCAAGTTCATCACCGCTTCGGTCAACGAGGTCTACGAAACGCTCCTCATCGCTGCCGTGCTGGTGCTGGTGGTGATCCTGATGTTCCTGCAGGACTGGCGGGCGATGCTGGTTCCCGCCACCACCGTTCCGGTGACGATCATCGGCGCGTTCGCGGCGATGTCGGCGATGGGTTTCACCGTCAACACCACCAGCCTGTTCGCGCTGGTGCTGGCGATCGGCATCGTGGTCGACGACGCCATCGTCATCGTCGAAGGCGTGTCGCGGCACATCGCCGGCGGGATGTCGAGCCGCGAAGCCGCGGTGAAGGCGATGTCGGAGCTATTCGGCCCGATCATCGGCATCACGCTGGTGCTGATGGCGGTGTTCCTGCCCGCCGCTGCCCTGCCCGGCCTCACCGGCAAGATGTATCAGCAGTTCGCGCTGGTGATCGCCGCCACCGCGCTGATCTCGGCGGTGAATGCGGTGACGCTGAAGCCGACGCAATGCGCGCTATGGCTGCGCGCGCCGGTGCCGCCGGAGCAGCGCGGCATCGTCTATCGCATCTTCAATGCGGTGTATGCGCGCTGCGAGGCGGTGTATGCGGCGCTGATCCGCCGCCTGGTCGCGTTCAGCATCCTGACCACGATCGTCGGCCTGGTGCTGGTCGGGGTCGCGTTCTATGGCGTGTCGCGGGTGCCGACCGCCTTCCTGCCCTCGGAAGACCAAGGCTATTTCATCGTCAGCCTGAAGCTGCCGGATGCGGCCTCCGCCGGGCGCAGCGACGCCGCGGTCGCCAAGGCGGTCGAGCTGGTGCGCAAGACTCCGGGCGTGGAAAGCGTGATCGGCGTCTCCGGCGTCTCGCCGCTCGACAACAACGCCACGATGTACAACGCCGGCATGCTGTACGTGGTGCTGCACGACTGGGATCAGCGCAAGACCAAGGATCTCAGCATCGACGCGATCGCCGCCAAGGTGCGCGCCGCGCTCGGCCAGCTCGACACCGCGACCGCGCTGGTGCTGTTGCCGCCGCCGATCCAGGGCATCGGCAACACCGGCGGCTTCACCATGATGGTGGAGATGAAGAACGGCAGTTCGGACTTCCTGGCGCTGCAGAACGCCACCGAACAGCTCGCCGCCAACGCCTCGACCCAGAGCGGCATCACCCACGCGGCCTCGACCTTCAAGGGCAACGTCAAGCAGCTCCGCCTGGTGGTGGACCGGATGAAGGCGGAGACGCTCGGCGTCACCGTCGGCCAGGTGTTCTCCGCCGTCGAAAGCTATCTCGGCTCGACCTACGTCAACCAGTTCACCAAGTTCAACAACGTGTTCCAGGTCTACGTCCAGGCCGACGCGCCGTTCCGGCTGCGGCCCGACGACGTGTTGAAACTGAAGGTCAAGGGCAGCAATGGCCAGATGGTGCCGGTCGGCGCGGTCGCGTACCTGACCGACGAAGTCGGCCCGCCGCTGATCACGCTGTACAATCTGTACCCGGCCGCAACGCTGGTCGGCAGCCCGGCTGCCGGCTTCAGCTCCGGCGAAGCAATGTCGCTGATGAGCGAAGTCGCCGCCAAGTCGCTGCCCTCGTCGATGGGCACGGCCTGGACCGGGATGTCGTACCAAGAGCAGGTGGTCGGCGATCAGATCTACTACGTGTTCGCGGTCGCGCTGCTGCTGGTGTATTTCGTGCTCGCCGGACAATATGAAAGCTGGCTGCAGCCGCTGGCGGTGATCCTCGCCGTGCCGCTGACCCTGCTCGGCACCGTCGCGGCGCTGGAATGGTCGGGCCTGCCGAACGATCTCTACACCCAGATCGGCATCGTGCTGCTGATCGCGCTCGCGGCAAAGAACGCGATTCTGATCGTCGAATACGCGCGCGAGAAATGTATGGAGGGCATGCCGGTCGCCGAGGCTGCGGTGGAAGCGGCGCGGCTGCGGTTCCGGCCGATCCTGATGACCTCGTTCGCCTTCATCTTCGGCATGCTGCCGCTGGCGCTCGCGACCGGCGCCGGTGCCGGCGCCCGCGTCTCGCTCGGCATCGCAGTGGTGGCCGGCATGCTGGCCTCGACCGGCCTCGCCGTGCTGTTCGTCCCGGCGTTCTTCGCGGTGCTGCAGCGGATAGGGACACGTCGCGAGCCTGCGGCCTCTCCGGCCGAGGGATAACGCCGGAGACCGTCACAAAGCTGGATCAGCCCCACGCCGGTCCAGCTTGCCTTGCGCAGACCCTGGCCCACGCGGTAGATAGGCGCGGCGGGCGGCTAGCTCAGCTGGTTAGAGCATCTCGTTTACACCGAGAGGGTCGGGAGTTCGAATCTCTCGCCGCCCACCATGGTTCTTGCGCCGCTGCCCGAGGCTCCCGGCGTCTGCCGCCCACCTTCAGCGCTCGCCCCGGTGACGTCAGCCGACTTCCGCGCGCCAACCCAGAGAAAATTGTTCTCCACTGGTGAACGATCTCCGAACGTCCGGAGACGCCGTTAGGGATCGGCCAACAGCCGATGCGGACTTCGGTACCGCAACGCACTATTTTCTACCCAACATAGTACCGACAGCAGTCTCACCGGCTGTGCCGTGCGCTCTTGAGCGGCGAAAGTGCCGGTAAATGTACTAACGAGATATCCATCTACCCCCGGTAGTGAAGAGGACATCAAGACGCCGGCTGGGGTGGTCAATGGCAAGGGTTGGGTGGAACGCACGGGCGCGCAGCCTGTTGCGAGGACCGGGGAACGTGTCCGTGCGATGGATCGTCGGGATCGGCGTGCTGCTGATCGCCGCGATCTCGATCGTCACCGCCTGGATGATCGCCGACGGCCGTGAACGCGTGCTGCGCAACGCCGAGCGCGAACTCGGCAACACCGCCCTGCTGCTCGCACGCCAATTCGACCGTACCTTCGAGACCCTGAACGCCGATCAGAGCGACACCGCTTCCTCGCTCGAACAAACCTTCCCGCTCGCCAAGGCGGTGTCGACCCACACGCTGCTGGCGCTGAAAGCCGGCGAGCTCGGCGACTTCGACCTGTTCGACGTCGGCGGCGCGCTGATCAACTCCTCGCGCGGCTGGCCGCTGCCGAATGTGGAGATCGGCCAGCACCCCGGCTTCAAACGTTGGATCGCCGACTACGAGCGTGACGAGGGCGAAGCCGAGTTCATCCGTGATCCGGTGCGTGGCAGCCTCTCGCTGACCCTGGTCAAGCGGCTGCGCGGCCCGACCCGCGAGACCGCCGGCATCCTGACCCGGACGATTCCCAACACCTGGTACGAGAACCTCGCCTCCTCGATCGTGCTCGGCGAAGACGCCTCGATCGCGGTGTTCACCAGCGGCGGCACGCTGATCACGCGCTGGCCGCGCTTCACCCAGGCGAACGGCCAGAACTTCCTCGATTCCGAACTCAAGCCGCTGTTCCTGCATCCGAGCGTCACCGAGCGGGTGAACAGCCCGTTCGACGGCGCCGAACGGCTCGCGGCGTCGCGGATGCTGACCAAGCAGCCGGTGTTCGTGGTGGTGTCGCGCTCGGTCACCGGCGTGCTGTCGAGCTGGTGGCGCGAGCTGTGGGTGATGGTGGCGGTCGCATGCGCCTCGGCGCTCGCGGTTGCCGTGGTGCTGTTCCAGCTCGGCCGCCAGATCATCCGGCAGGAAACTGATTTGCGGAAGCGCTACAGCATTGCGGTCGACAACATGGCGCAGGGCCTGTCGCTGTTCGACTCCGCGGGACGGCTGTTGCTGTTCAACCAGCGCTACCTCGATCTGTATGGCCTGCCCGCCGATGCACTGAAGCTCGGTATGCGCACCTTCGAAATCGTGCACCAGTTGCAGCAGGCCGGCCACGATCCGCATCTGCTCGAATCCTATCAGGCGTTCGCCCTGAAAAACGCCGGTACCCACAGTGCGTTCGAGGTCGAACTTCCCGACGGGCGAACCATCCTGATCACCCGCGAGCCGATCCAGGGCGGCGGCTGGGTCATGACCCATGAGGAGATCACCGAGCGCAAGCGCGCCGACTCCCGCATCCATCATCTCGCGCATTACGACGACCTCACCGGCCTGCCGAACCGCTCCTCGTTCCGCAAGCATCTCGGCGACGCGCTCGGCGCGATCGAGCCCGGCGATCAGATCGCCCTGCTCTACATCGACATCGACGAGTTCAAGATCGTCAACGACACCCTCGGTCATCCGGTCGGCGATCAGTTGCTGCAGGTCATCGCCGAGCGGCTGCGGCGCTGCCTGACGCCGGCCGACTACGTCGCCCGGCTCGGCGGCGACGAATTCGCCGTGGTGATGGCCGATGCCACCGACGTCCGCGAGCTGGTGGCAAAGCTGCAGTCGACGCTGCGCGATGGTATCGACTGCGCCGGCCAGGTGATTTCGCCGGATGCCAGCATCGGCATCGCGCTGGCGCCGGAACACGGCTGCGAGGTCGACGATCTGATCGCCAAGGCAGACCTCGCGCTGTACGCGGCGAAGGCCGAAGGCCGCCGCACCTACCGGTTCTTCATGCCGGAGATGGATACCAAGGCCAAAGCCCGGCACGACCTCGCGACCGAGCTGAAGCGCGCGGTGGCCGAGCACGACTTCCAGCTCCACTTCCAGCCGCTGGTCGATCTGAATTCCGGCGCGATCGCCGGCTGCGAGGCGCTGCTGCGCTGGCAGCATCCGCTGCGCGGCTTCGTCTCGCCCGCCGAGTTCATTCCGCTCGCCGAAGACATCGGGCTGATCGAAGACCTCGGCGAATGGGTGTTGGACCACGCCTGCCGTGTCGCGGTCGGCTGGCCGGCGTCGATGACGGTGGCGGTCAACGTGTCGCCGATCCAGTTCCGGCGCGCCACCTTCCCGCTCAAGGTCGCCGCGGCGCTGGCCCGCACCGGGCTCGCCGCTCACCGGCTGGAGCTCGAGATCACCGAGGCGCTGCTGCTGCAGGACAACGAGTCGACGCTGGCGATCCTCAATCAGCTCCGCGACCTCGGCGTCAAAATCGCGCTCGACGATTTCGGCACCGGCTATTCGTCGCTCAGCTATCTGCACCGCTTCCCGATCGACAAGATCAAGATCGACAAGAGCTTCGTCGACACCCTCACCGAGGAAGCCGGATCGGCCACCATCGTCCGGGCGATCGTTCAGATCGCCGCCGCCGGCAACAAGACCACGCTGGCCGAAGGCGTCGAGACCGCCGCCCAGCGCGACCTGCTGCGCCGCCTCGGCTGCCAGCAGATGCAAGGCTACCTGTTCAGCCCCGCGCTGCCCGAAGGCGCCCTGGCCCGCCTGATCGGCCTCCCCAACGCCGAAACGCAAACGGCGCCCCGCAGGGCGCCGTTGATGTCGGTGTGAGGCTGTCGCCGCCTTAGTGGGCGGTCAGGCCGCCGCCGGCTTCGTCGGAGGCTTCCGCGCTGTCCGGGGTGCCGGGCAGCTTGGTGTCCTCTTCCCAGACGATCGGCACCGGCGCGCGGGTCAGCGCGTTAGCGATCACCTCGTCCATCCGCGCCACCGGGATGATGTTGAGACCACCCTTGATGGCGTCCGGAATCTCGGTGAGATCCTTGGCGTTGTCTTCGGGGATCAGCACCGTCTTGATGCCGCCGCGGGCCGCGGCGAGCAGCTTCTCCTTCAGGCCGCCGATCGGCAGCACCCGGCCACGCAGCGTGATCTCGCCGGTCATGGCGATATCGCGGCGGATCGGAATGCCGGTCAGCACCGACACGATGGTGGTCGCCATCGCCACGCCGGCCGACGGGCCGTCCTTCGGGGTCGCCCCCTCCGGCACGTGGACGTGGATGTCGCGCTTCTCGAAGAACGGCGGCTCGATCCCGAAGGTGATCGCACGGCTGCGGACGTAGGACGCCGCCGCCTGGATCGATTCCTTCATGACGTCGCGCAGGTTGCCGGTGACAGTCATCCGGCCCTTGCCCGGCATCATCACGCTTTCGATCGTCAGCAGCTCGCCGCCGACATCCGTCCATGCCAGACCCGTCACCACGCCGACCTGATCGTCCTTCTCGATCTCGCCGAAGCGGAACTTCGGCACGCCGAGATATTCCTCGATCTGCTTCTCGTCGATGTGGACCGACTTCTTCTTCGACAGCATCAAGTCCTTCACCACCTTCCGCGCGAGCGTAGAGATCTCGCGCTCGAGGTTGCGGACGCCGGCCTCGCGGGTGTAGCGGCGGATGACGAGCAACAACGCGTCGTCGTCGATCGACCACTCCTTCGGCTCCAGGCCGTGCTTGGTCAGCGCCAGCGGGATCAGATGCTTGCGTGCGATCTCGACCTTCTCGGTCTCGGTGTAGCCGGCGATCCGGATGATCTCCATACGATCCATCAGCGGGCCCGGAATGTTCAGGGTGTTCGCCGTGGTGATGAACATCACGTTGGACAGATCGTAGTCCACCTCGAGATAGTGGTCGTTGAAGGTGCCGTTCTGCTCGGGGTCGAGCACCTCGAGCAGAGCCGAGGACGGATCGCCGCGGAAATCGGCGCCCATCTTGTCGATCTCATCGAGCAGGAACAGCGGGTTAGACGTCTTCGCCTTCCGCATCGACTGGATGATCTTGCCGGGCATCGAGCCGATGTAGGTGCGGCGGTGACCGCGGATCTCGGCTTCGTCACGCACGCCGCCGAGCGACACGCGGACGAACTCGCGTCCAGTGGCCTTGGCGATCGACTTGCCGAGCGAGGTCTTGCCGACGCCGGGCGGGCCGACGAGGCACAGGATCGGGCCCGACAGCTTGTTGGCGCGCGACTGCACCGCGAGATACTCGACGATCCGCTCCTTGACCTTCTCGAGCCCGTAGTGATCGGAATCCAGCACGGCCTGCGCCGCTTCCAGATCCTTCTTCACCTTGGACTTCTTGTTCCACGGGATCGACAGCAGCCAGTCGAGATAGTTGCGCACGACGGTCGCTTCCGCGGACATCGGCGACATCTGGCGCAGCTTCTTCAGCTCGTGCTGCGCCTTCTCCCGCGCTTCCTTGGAGAGCTTGGTCTTGGCGATCTTCTCTTCGAGCTCGGCGAGTTCGTCCCGGCCGTCTTCGTCGCCGAGCTCCTTCTGGATCGCCTTCATCTGCTCGTTGAGATAGTACTCGCGCTGGGTCTTCTCCATCTGGCGCTTGACGCGCGAGCGGATGCGCTTCTCGACCTGCAAGACCGAGATTTCGCTCTCCATCAGGCCGAGCACCTTCTCAAGCCGCTGCGTCACCGACAGCGTCTCCAGGATGCCCTGGCGGTCGGCGATCTTGACGGCGAGATGCGAGGCGACGGTGTCGGCGAGCTTGGCGAAGTCGGTGATCGACTGCACCACGCCGACGACTTCGGCCGAGATCTTCTTGTTGAGCTTCACGTAGCTCTCGAAGTCGGACACGACCGAGCGGCCCAGCGCTTCGGCTTCCACCGAGCTGGCATCGCTGTCTTCGAGCGCAACGGCGTCGGCCTCGTAGTAATCGGCGCGATCGGTGTACTTGTCGACCTTGGCGCGCGCGAGGCCTTCGACCAGCACCTTGACGGTGCCGTCGGGCAATTTCAGCAGCTGCAGAACGCTGGCCAGCGTGCCGATCTCGTAAATCGCATCGGGAGCCGGATCGTCATCGGACGCGTTCTTCTGCGTCGCCAGCATGATCAGCGCGTCGTTCTTCATCACCTCTTCGAGGGCGCGGATCGACTTCTCGCGGCCGACGAACAGCGGCACGATCATGTGCGGAAACACGACGATGTCGCGCAGCGGGAGAACCGGATAGGAGTGGCTTTCGCCGTAGGTGATCGATGGCCTGGGTTTGGTGGCGGTCATGGCCCCGTTCCTTTCGTTTTGCCCCCTCGCCCTCGGCCCGCCATCGGCGCTGCCGTCACGAGGTGCGGAGGTGTCCGGTCTTCTCCGGCCGGTCAGGGCCTCGGTCTCCGGAATGATTGAGGCGAATCCTGAAAACGCTTGTCATCGCCGACCAATTAGGTGGCTATCCGGCGGTGGGGTGTCAAGTCGTGGAAAACGCAACGTTTTGTCCGGCTTGGGCGCGGACTTCTGATGCACAGAGACGAGCCGCCACACGCGGCGGCAGCCCGTTCTGATCGTTGCGGCAGCGGCCCGGAGGGCCGCCGCGTCGGCGCTGCGCGTCAGGCGCTGGCGCTGGTCTCGGCCGCACGATCGGTGCGGTCGGCATAGATGTAAAGCGGCCGCGCAGTGCCATCGACCACTTCGCGCGAGATCACCACTTCCTCGACGCCTTCCAGGCCCGGGAGGTCGAACATGGTCTCGAGCAGGATGCTCTCCAGGATCGACCGCAGGCCGCGGGCGCCGGTCTTGCGCTCGATCGCCTTGCGGGCGACCGCTCCGAGCGCTTCGTCGGCGAAGGTGAGCTCGACGTTCTCCATTTCGAACAGCCGCTGGTACTGCTTGACCAGCGCGTTCTTCGGATCGGTCAGGATCTTCTTCAGCGAGTTCTCGTCGAGGTCTTCCAGGGTGGCGACCACCGGCAGACGGCCGACGAATTCCGGGATCAGGCCGTACTTGAGCAGATCCTCGGGTTCGACGTGGCGGAAGATCTCACCGGTGCGGCGATCTTCCGGCGCGAGCACTTGCGCGGCGAAGCCGATCGAGGTGGTCCGACCGCGCGACGAGATGATCTTCTCGAGGCCGGCGAACGCGCCGCCGCAGATGAACAGGATGTTGGTGGTGTCCACCTGCAGGAATTCCTGCTGCGGATGCTTGCGGCCGCCCTGCGGCGGGACCGACGCCACCGTCCCTTCCATGATCTTCAGCAGCGCCTGCTGGACGCCCTCGCCCGAAACATCGCGGGTGATCGAGGGATTGTCCGACTTGCGGCTGATCTTGTCGATTTCGTCGATGTACACGATGCCGCGCTGCGCCCGCTCGACATTGTAGTCGGCCGCCTGCAGCAGCTTCAGGATGATGTTCTCGACATCCTCACCGACGTAGCCGGCTTCGGTCAGCGTCGTCGCATCCGCCATCGTGAACGGCACGTCGAGAATCCGCGCCAGCGTCTGCGCCAGCAGCGTCTTGCCCGAGCCGGTCGGACCGATCAGCAGGATGTTCGACTTCGCCAGTTCGACGTCGTTGTGCTTGGTCTGGTGGTTCAGCCGCTTGTAGTGATTGTGGACCGCGACCGAGAGAACCTTCTTCGCATGGTTCTGACCGATGACGTAGTCATCGAGAACCTTGCAGATCTCCTTCGGCGTCGGGATTCCGTCACGCGACTTCACCAGCGAGGACTTGTTCTCCTCGCGAATGATGTCCATGCACAGTTCCACACATTCATCGCAGATGAATACCGTGGGGCCGGCGATCAGCTTGCGGACCTCGTGCTGGCTCTTTCCGCAGAACGAGCAGTACAGGGTGTTCTTGGAGTCGCTCGTACCGACCTTACTCATTTCTATCTCCGTCCGCCGTTCGGTCTTTTCCGGTCATCGCCTGATCCGAGCCGATGCCCGGCAGTCGAGTTTAAAGTTAGCAATTTCCGTACCAGAAAAGACCCCCGCATCAGTCTGGCCGCGAACCGCGACCGAGTTCGAATCCCCCAAGCACTTTCGTCGATCAGGTTCAGCCAATCAGACTGTCACCCGTCTATCAAGAATTCGCTAATCGGCCGGACGCCGGCCGACGTGACAATAGCGTGATTTGTTGCGTCTGCGCGACCCTTGGTCGCTGAAATCAACGCAGCGTTGCGCCATTGTCACGCGGGAGCTCGGCACGAAAGCGGAACATTGGGGCTTTCCTGTGAGAATCCCGAGGGCAGAATCCCCGACCTCGGGACACTCGCGGCTCAGCCAGCCTTCGGGGCCGGCGCGGGATCTTCGGGGCGCTTGTCGATCACCTTGTCGACGATACCGAATTCCCGGGCCATTTCGGCGGTCAGGAACTTGTCGCGCTCCAGCGCATCCTCGATCGCCTTGTAGGTCTGACCGGTGTGATGCACGTAGATCTCGTTGAGCCGCTTCTTCAGGTTCAGAATCTCCTGGGCGTGCAGCATGATGTCCGTCGCCTGGCCCTGGAAGCCGCCGGACGGCTGATGCACCATGATCCGCGCGTTCGGCAGCGAGAACCGCATGTCCTTGTGGCCGGCGGCGAGCAGCAGCGAGCCCATCGACGCGGCCTGACCGGTGCACAGCGTCGAGACCGGCGGGCGGATGAACTGCATGGTGTCGTAGATCGCCAGACCCGATGTCACCACCCCGCCCGGCGAGTTGATGTACATCGAAATTTCCTTCTTCGGATTTTCCGCTTCGAGGAAAAGCAGCTGCGCGACGATCAGCGTCGACATGCCGTCTTCGACCGGGCCGGTGACGAAAATGATCCGCTCTTTCAGGAGGCGCGAGAAGATGTCGTAGGCTCGTTCGCCGCGGTTGGTCTGCTCGACCACCATCGGCACGAGGTTCATGTAGGTTTCCACCGGATCGCGCATAAATCACCTGAGGGTTGTCGTAGGCGACAGCTCGCGGGAGCGACAAAAAACGGCTCCGCCGCAGGCGTTCGCCCCGTGATGCAGGACGTGAAGCGAGGTCACAGATATGAGCCGATTGCGCGGCGACAAGGGTGGGCCTCGTTTCCACCTGTGAGTTGATACCGATTCGGCCAATCCCGGCAAAACCGACGAACGGCTTTTCGCCGCCCGCAAGCCGGCTTTCACGCCGCATCGTTAACGGTGCCTGACGACGCAAAACGGCCGCCGTGACGGTATCACGGCGGCCGCAGCGATGATTCGTTAGACGATGCGGATCAAGCCGCGGTCTTGTCGTCCTCGTCCTTGTAGAGCTCCTCGCGAGTGACCGGCTTCTCGGTCACGTTGGCGAGCTCCAGGATGAAGTCGACCACCTTGTCTTCGTAAATCGGGGCGCGGAGCTGGGCCAACGCTTCCGGATTGGAGCGGTAGAAGTCCCAGACTTCCTTCTCGCGGCCCGGCATCTGACGGGCGCGCTCGATCACCGCGCGGCTGACTTCGTCGTCGGTGACCTGAATCTTGTTCTTCTCGCCGATCTCCGACAGCACCAGGCCCAGGCGGACGCGGCGGTCGGCGATCTTGCGGTACTCTTCCTTCGCGGCGTCTTCAGTGGTGTTCTCGTCGGCGAAGGTCTTGCCGGTCGACTGCATCTCGGCGTTGATCGAGCGCCACATCACCTCGAACTCCTGCTCGATCAGCGACGGCGGAGCATCGAACTTGTGGGCTTCGTCGAGGCGATCGAGCAGCTGGCGCTTGACCTTGAGCCGCGAAGCGCCGGCGTATTCGGCGGCGAGACGGGCCTTGGCGGCTTCCTTCAGCTTGTCGAGCGACTCCAGGCCGAGGGTCTTGGCGAATTCGTCGTCGATCGTGGTCTCCTGCGGAGCCTCGAGCTTGGTCGCGGTGGTCTCGAACTCGGCCGGCTTACCGGCCAGCGTCTCGCTGGCGTAGTTGGTCGGGAACGTCACCTTGATGGTGCGGGTCTCGCCGACCGCGATGCCGACGAGCTGATCCTCGAAGCCCGGAATGAAGGACGCCGAGCCGATCACCACCGGGATGTCCTCGCCGGTGCCACCATCGAACGCGACGCCGTCGATGGTGCCCTTGAACGACACGGTGACGCGGTCGCCGGTCTCGGCCTTGGCGCCTTCCGCCTTGTCGGCATAGGCGCGGTTGGCGTCAGCGATGCGCTTGATCGCTTCATCGACGTCGGAATCGGCAACCTCGACCACCGGCTTCTCGACCGAGAAGCTCTTGAAGTCGGCCAGTTCGATCGCCGGAACGACTTCGATCGCCACGGTGTAGTTGAGATCGGACTTGCCCTCGAGGATGTCCTCGATCTCCTTCTGGTCCTGCGGCATGGTGATCTTCGGCTCGGTCGCGAGCCGGAAGCCACGCTCGGAGAAGATGCCGTCATTGGTGTCGCGGACCAGCTTGTCGATGGTCTCGGCGGCGACCGAACGGCCGTAGACGCGCTTCAGGTGAGCGGTCGGCACCTTGCCCGGACGAAAGCCGTTGAGGCGCACCTTGTCCTTCAGATCGGCGAGCTTCTCGTCGATCTTGGCGTCGATGTCCGCAGCCGGGACATTGACCTGGAATTCGCGCTTCAATCCGTCGGCAACGGTTTCCTTGACCTGCATGGCGTCAATCTTCTTCTCTTGGCTCCGGCCGAAGGACCGGAAATGGTCGAACTGTACGATGCGGCCTCGCGGCCTGCACCATCGGGTTGGCGGACATCCGTCCTGGCGGACGGCCCTCCGAAAATCGTCATGAGCAAAAGCACTTGCGTGGTGCGGGCGGAGGGACTCGAACCCCCACAACTTTCGTCACTGGAACCTAAATCCAGCGCGTCTACCAATTCCGCCACGCCCGCGAAGAGCATCATGTCCGGCCGCGATGCCGCGGGCGGCGGCTTATAGCATGACATATAGGGCCCGCATCAAGAGAAACCCGCAGCTTTTACCAACCGCGGCGGGCCGTCGCAGATCGGCGTCGCCTCCTTTGAGCCGACACGGGTTACCGCCCCCAAACCGCCTCTCCGCTCAGCCGCCGGCGGTCATCAATGACTGTACGCGGGCGTAGAGATCGCTGCCGCGACCGACCAGATACTGGCCTTTCAGGCGGTAATCGCCCGGTACGCCCCGGATATCGACGATCGAAAGGCCGGCGCGATCCTGGTGGCCGCGCTCGGACATCAGCGCGCAGATTCGCGAAATCGTGCCGTCCTTGAGGCCCGTGCGATCCGAAAGCTCGCGCTGAGTGATGCCGGGTTTGCCCCCGATCTGCAGCAAGACGAGGATCTGGTTGGCGGTGATTTCGGGGTGAATCTCCCGAAACGCGTCGAGAATAAGAGAGAGGCGTTCGAGCCAACCGGCATCTTCGGTCGTCGTCATGATGGAGAAGGCAGCCTCGTCATGCAGCAAATGGGAACTCAGTCTTAGGGGCCGAATCTCGGACACCTCAAGCATCACGTTGTCGCAGACCGCTGGACAGCGCGCGGCGAACGTGGTCCGCATCACACATGACCGATCAGCCGCCTGCCCTGTCCCGCCGCACCGTGCTCGCCGGCCTTGGCGCCGCGACGATTGCACCCGCGCTGCCGATCCAGGCCGCGGCTGCACCGGCTCGCAAAACGCTGATGCTCCGCGCCGCGATGGGCTCTGTGGAGCTGAAGCCGGGCGCGGCTGCGGTGGCGCGGCCGATCTTGAGCCTCGAAGGCCCGCCGCTGCTGCGCGGCGACGAGGTCGCGGTGCAGTTCGACAACAAGCTCGCCGAGCCGGCCCTGCTGACCCTGCGCGGCCTCGGCGGAGCTGGCGCGGCGGAACCACTGGTGAAGATGCAGCCGGTCCCGCCCGGCGGCAGCGACAGCTTCCTGCTCACCTTACGATCGGCCGGCACCCTGCTCGCCGATCTGCGGCTTGCCGCCGACGCCGGACCGGCGCCGATGCCGGCGCTGCCGCTGATCGTCACCGAGCCGGAGCCGCCGCAGGCCGACGGCGATCAGGTGGTGCTGATCGAAGACTATCGTCTCGGCGACGACGGCAAGCCGCGCCCGGCCGGCGTCGATGCCGGCGCGACGCCGTGGCTCTACACGGTCAATGGCAAGCCGTCGGCGGAGTTTGCCGTCCGGACCAATGGCCGATTTAGATTCCGCTTCATCAACGCCTGCCAACGCAATGTGATCGCGCTCAAAATCGAGGATCACAACGTCTGGGTGATGGCCCTCGACAGCCAGCCGGCGGAGCCGTTCCTGGCGCGCGGCGGTGCGCTGGTGATCGCGCCGGGAGGCCGCGTCGATACGCTGATCGATACCCCGAAGGCCGCCGGATCGCGGGCGGCGATCACCCTGCACGATGGCGGCAAGCCGACCGAGCTTGGCAAGCTGGTCTATGCCGGCGATCCGTTCCGTCCCGCGCCGCTGCCGCAGCCGGCGCCGCTGCCGGCCGCAGGCCTTCCGACCCAGCTGCCGCTCGGCGGCGCGCTCCGCACCGAGCTGCTGCTCGGCGCCCTGGTCAATGCGCAGCTCGATTGGTTCGCGCCGGACAAGTTCAACCCGGCGGCCGGCCCGGCGTTTCAGGTCAAGCGCGGCCGCACCGTGGTGCTGGCGCTGACCAACCACGCCACCATGCCGATGGTGTTTCACCTGCACGGCCATCACTTCCGGCTGCTCGACCGGCTCGATGACGGCTGGAAGCCGTTCTGGCTCGATACGCTGGCGATCGACGCCGGCCAGACCCAACGCATCGCCTTCGCGGCCGAGTATCCCGGACTGTGGCTGATCGAGTCCTACGCGGCGAAATGGTCGGAGCCGCGGCTGGTGCGGAGCTATCTCGTCACCTGAGAGTCCGGTTCCAAGCCCCGGGGGAATCGAGACTCTTTTTCGGAACCGTCAGTACTCGATGCCGAGCGCGTCATAGACCCGGCGGTGCACCGCCGGCAGGGTCTCGGTCAGATCCTCGGCGATCAGGCCCGGACCGGCCTCGCACGCCGCCTCGCCGTGCATCCACACGCCGATACAGGCAGCCTCGAACGCCGGGACGCGCTGCGCCAGCAGGCCGGTGATGATCCCGGTCAGCACGTCGCCTGAGCCGGCGGTCGCCAGCCACGGCGGCGCATTGGCGGCGATCGCCGCCCGGCCGTCCGGCGACGCCACCACCGTATCGGCGCCCTTGAGCAGCACCACGGCGCCGGAACGCTGTGCCGCTACGCGGACTCGTTCAAGCTTCGAGCGAAGTGGATTTTTGTTGCTCATATCGCTGAACAGGCGCGGAAATTCGCCTTCGTGGGGCGTCAGCACGACCTGCGGGTTGCTGGACGATTTGATCGCCTCGAACAATTCGTCCGGATGCCCGGCGAAGCTGGTCAGCGCGTCGGCGTCGAGCACCACCGCGGCACCGGCAGCCAGCGCCGCCAGCACCTTGCCGCGGGTGTCGTCGCCAATCCCCGCGCCCGGCCCAATCCCGATGGCGTTGAAACGGCGGTCGGCCAGCATGGTGCCGAGCTCATCCGGCGTATCGACCGGCCGCACCATCACCGCAGTGAGCGCCGCCGCATTCACGGCCAGCGCGTCGCGGGGCGACGCGACTGTCACCAGACCGGCGCCGGCACGGAGCGCGCCCCGCGCAGCCAGCCGCGCCGCCCCGGTCTGCGACAGCTCACCCGACACCACCACCGCGTGGCCGCGGCCGTATTTGTGGCCGTCGGCACGCGGCACCGGAAAGTCCGGCAGCCACAAATCGGGATCGTTTTCGAACGCCTGCGGCCGGATTTCGCCCAGCACCCCGGGCTCGATGCCGATATCGACCAGCCGGACCTGACCGCAATGCAGCCGGCCGGGCAGCAGCAGGTGGCCGATCTTGCGCCGGAAGAAGGTGACGGTCTCGCGCGCCCGGATCGCCGCGCCCATCACGGCGCCGGTGGCGCCATTGATGCCGCTCGGCAGGTCGACCGCCAGCACCGGCACGCCGCTGTGGTTCACCGCCTCGATCACCTCGAGCGCCTGATCCTTCACCGGCCGGTTGAGGCCGGAGCCGAACAGCGCGTCGATGATCAGCGCCGGCGAACCGATCGACTGGGTGAGGAACGGCAGCAGCGGCCCCTTCCACTCCCGGGCCGCCAGCGCCGCGTCACCTTTCAGTGCCTCGCGTTCGCCAAGCAG
The DNA here is from genome assembly GCF_039642825.1 of Rhodopseudomonas sp. P1. Classification (NCBI taxonomy): domain Bacteria; kingdom Pseudomonadati; phylum Pseudomonadota; class Alphaproteobacteria; order Hyphomicrobiales; family Nitrobacteraceae; genus Rhodopseudomonas; species Rhodopseudomonas sp. P1. Next base: position 3,224,543 of record NZ_CP088006.1, read on the forward strand.
CATCACGTGCACGGTGCGGCCGAGTGCAACCAATTCGGTCGCGGCAATCAGCCCATCGCCGCCGTTGTTGCCGGGACCGGCGATCACCAGGATCGGGCCCTCCTCGGCCAGATCGATCGCCGCCTGGGCAACGTGGCGGCCGGCATGCAGCATCAGCGCGAAGCCTGATGATCCGCCTGCGATCGTCAAAAGGTCGGCGCGGTCCATTTCAGCGGGCGTCAACAGTTCCATGCCCAATTCCCGGTACAGTCGCCTGCAGCGAAGGCAGCATCAACGGTGCGAGACCGGACAAAACCTTCAAATGCACAATCTGTGGGCTGATTGCTGAACAATTGATCAGGCAAAGCCCATTTTGCATCCGCTCAGTGAACGCTGCGGGCGATTAATATCCTGATAAAGCTTCACAATCGGCCGGTGCGCAAATTGGCACGGACCCTGCTTTTACGGAAGCCAGTTTCGATCCCTCGCGCTCGCCTCTTTGAGGCGGGGTCTGCGCGACCGTTTTCCGAGTTCCGGCCTGGCGGGATTTGGGGATGGTGTTGCTCACCCAGTCGGCCGCGGTGTTATCGATCAACTGCGCAGCGTCGCGCAATCTGGCATACACATGCCGACTCACGACGTGGGAAGTCCGGGGAGAGTGTAAGTGAAGAAGATCGAAGCCATCATCAAGCCGTTCAAGCTCGACGAGGTCAAAGAGGCGCTGCAGGAAGTCGGATTGCAGGGGATCACGGTCACGGAAGCCAAGGGCTTCGGCCGGCAGAAGGGCCACGCCGAATTGTATCGCGGCGCGGAATACATCGTCGACTTCCTGCCCAAGGTGAAGATCGAGATCGTGATCGCCGACGACCTAGTCGAGAAAGCGATCGACGCCATCCGGCGCGCTGCCCAGACCGGCCGCATCGGCGACGGCAAGATTTTCGTTTCCAACATTGAAGAAGCCATCCGCATCAGGACGGGCGAATCCGGACTGGACGCCATCTAAGCACCCGGCCTATCAACCCTCGCCTGATCGCATCACCTGGCGGCCGATCCGGCCGCCATTTCACGACGACCCGTAGCAAAGGGGTACTCATGACGACCGCTAAAGAAGTCCTGAAATCCATCAAGGACAACGACGTGAAATACGTCGATCTGCGTTTCACCGATCCGCGCGGCAAGTGGCAGCATGTCACTTTCGACGTGTCGATGATCGACGAGGACATCTTCTCCGAAGGCACCATGTTCGACGGTTCTTCGATCGCAGGCTGGAAGGCGATCAATGAGTCCGACATGACCCTGATGCCGGATCCGTCGACCGCGACGATCGACCCGTTCTTCGCAGAGACCACCATGGTGATCACCTGCGACATCCTCGAGCCGTCGACCGGCGAGCCCTACAACCGCGATCCGCGCGGCATCGCCAAGAAGGCGGAAGCCCAGGTCAAGGCGCTCGGCATCGGCGACACCGTGTTCGTCGGCCCCGAAGCCGAGTTCTTCGTGTTCGACGACGTGCGCTATTCGGCGACTCCGTACAACACCGGCTTCAAGCTCGACTCGTCGGAACTGCCGACCAATTCGGACACCGAGTACGAAGGCGGCAACCTCGGCCACCGCATCCGCACCAAGGCCGGTTACTTCCCGGTTCCGCCGCAGGATTCCGTGCAGGACATGCGCTCGGAAATGCTCGGCGCGATGGCCAAGATGGGCGTCAAGGTCGAGAAGCATCACCACGAAGTCGCTTCGGCCCAGCACGAGCTCGGCATGAAGTTCGACACCCTGACCCACATGGCCGACCAGATGCAGATCTACAAGTACTGCATCCATCAGGTCGCCCACATCTACGGCAAGACCGCGACCTTCATGCCGAAGCCGGTGTTCGGCGACAACGGCTCGGGCATGCACGTGCACCAGTCGATCTGGAAGGACGGCAAGCCGACCTTCGCCGGCAACAAGTACGCCGACCTGTCGGAAACCTGCCTCCACTACATCGGCGGCATCATCAAGCACGCCAAGGCGATCAACGCCTTCACCAACCCGTCGACCAACTCCTACAAGCGTCTGGTCCCGGGCTATGAAGCGCCGGTGCTGCTGGCCTACTCGGCCCGCAACCGCTCGGCCTCGTGCCGCATCCCCTACACCACCTCGCCGAAGGCCAAGCGCGTCGAAGTCCGCTTCCCGGACCCGATGGCCAACCCGTATCTCGCCTTCGCGGCGATGCTGATGGCCGGCCTCGACGGCATCAAGAACAAGATCGATCCGGGTCCGGCGATGGACAAGGATCTGTACGACCTGCCGAAGGAAGAGCTGAAGCAGATCCCGACCGTTTGCGGCAGCCTGCGTGAAGCGCTCGAGAACCTCGACAAGGATCGCGCCTTCCTCAAGGCCGGCGGCGTGTTCGATGACGACTTCATCGACGCCTTCATCGAGCTGAAGATGACCGAAGTCGCGCGGTTCGAAATGACCCCGCACCCGGTCGAGTTCGAGATGTACTACTCCTACTAAGCCAAGCCGGCGGCAATCGCCATCCGGCTCTCCAACGATCGTACTGATTATGATCAACGAAGAGGGCGCCCCCTGTGGACGCCCTCTTTTAAGCGAAACTTTGACCTCTAGCCGTGTAGCGCCCCCCTGAATGGCCACGGACAAACGGCCATTGGAATAGCTGACAGATTGTTCAGCCTTTCGCCGACTTTGAGCGATGGACGTCTCGACTGATCGCCAGTTCTCCAATCGGAAAACTGCAGCAGACGGAAGTACCTTGCCCCACTCCCGAACTTACAGAAAGCCTCCCACCGTGCAGTTCGACAACCGATCGCACCAGCGACAGGCCGAGGCCGGCACCGCGATGCCGCCCCTGCGGATCGTGCGCGAATAGATCGAACATCTTCTCCTTCAACGCCGGCGCGATGCCGGGCCCGGAGTCGGTAACAGTGAACTCCACGTGGGCCCCGCACCTGCGTACCGCAAGCCGCACCGTTGCCTGCACGGGCGAGAAATTGACCGCATTGGCCAGCAGATTGTACAGCACTTGCACGACCCGCCGCTCGTCGCCGATAAAGCTGTCGATCGCCGGGTCGATATCGATCTGCAGCCCGATCTGGTCGCGCGCCAGCCGGTCCTGAATGCCCTCGGCAGCGGCGTCGATCGCCTTGCGGATATCGATCGGCCCGAGATTGAGGGTCATGGCGCCGGCGTCGATGCTGGCGAGATCGAGGATGTTGTTGATGATCGCCATCAGCGCGTTGGTCGAGGTCGTGATGTAATTCACGTACTCAGCCTGCTTGTCGGTCAGCGGTCCGGTCGAGGAATCGCTGAGAAAATTTGCGAAACCAAGGATCGTGGTCAGTGGAGAGCGCAGTTCGTACGAAACATGGTGGACGAAATCGATCTTAATCCGATCGGCCGCTTCAAGCGCTTCATTCCGCTCGCGTAACACACGCTCAACGTTCTCGGTGTCAGTGATGTCCTGAAACGTTAGTATAGTTCCGCCCTCTGGTAGCCGCATGCCACGGCATTGCAACACGCTCCTGTCGTTCCGGTCGAGCTTGAGCAGCACGTAGCGGCTATCGTCGATGCCCGAGATCACGCCACGTAACGTTTGCCAGACGATGTTGTCGTCGAACAGCGGCAGGCACCATTCCTGAATCAAATCGATATGCGGTCGCTCCTGCAGAGCCTCCGGAGCAAGGTTCCACATCCGCGCGAACGCTGGGTTGAATAGCCGTACTCTGCCATTGTTGTCGAACACGGCGAATGCTTCAGTCAGGCTATCAAGCGCCTCGCGCTGGACCTCGATCAGTTCATCGTAGCCTCGCGCCGAGTTTACCCTCCCGGTAATATCATCGAATACGTAGGTGACCCCACCTCCTGGATTCGGTGTTGTGACAACCGAAAGCACGCGCCCGTCGGGCAGATGCCAGACGTGCTTGGCTGATACGGCCGCGCTGTACGCCTCGTGCAGCCCAGCCTTCCACGCTTGGAAGTCCGGTCCAGCGGGGATTTTGTGCGCAGCATACAGCCGATCCAGTACACTCGAATCATACGGAAGACTGTCCAGAAACAAGCGATCGAGCCCCCACATCTGGCGATAAGACTCGTTGTAATAGGCAAGACGACACTGACCGTCGAATATTGCAATGCCTGATGACAATTGACCCAGCGTGTTGCCGAAGACGCGCTCCAAGCCAACTCTGCCGACAGAACTCTCGGACTCCGTGCGTCCATCGCTCTGGACCTGATCGTCACCAAGCCCGCGCACCGGGCCGAGCATCGGCAACGTCTGGTAGCCTCTTGCTCCAGTTAGGAGGGCGCCTTCTAGATTTGTCGTCGCATCCCACACTGCCGTTTCCCAACTAGTGTAGGATAGATTTGCTCCAAAGAAATTGTAACCACGGAGATCCGCCCCCCGGAAATCAACGCCGGTGAGGTCAGCGAAGCGGAAGTCTACGCCAGGATTCAAACCGGAAAGTCGCACCAAATCAGAGAAGCATGCAGACTTAGATTGGTACACAGCTGCAATGCTGGTCTTTTCGTTCTCCTGAAACCAACCAACACTCAACGGCAAAAGAGGGGATTCATCGTTATCTGCCATCACGGGCTCTCTACTCTGTTTGCTTCACCGCCCGGAGCGACTGTTTTGCCAGCACGAGATCCCCTTCAGCGCTCCCAAAACCACCTGGGTTTGCGGCTCGACCAATTGCTATGGCAGCGACCCGGCTGGCAACTGCGGCTCGATTTATCTCTTCTTGTCTCTGGTCAAATCGACGATCATATATCGTTGGAAGGGCACTTGTTCGCTGAAATGAAAGGTCCCTAAGTGAACAACGAAAGGTGACCATCACCTCAATCACTCCACTCTCAAGTTCGGGCAGGATGTGACACAGAGGTTCATCACCGATAATTCTATGTTCCAATACATTTTCTTGATTTAGCCCCAGCCCGTAGACTCTCCAAAAATTGTGGCCTGCGTCCGCTACGCGCCAGAAATGCTGAACGTATTCGCGATTCCTTTCTTCCGAATGAGAGGTGGTACGCTCCAATTTCCCTCCGACATCGACGTCAACCTTTGCCAGACTGCCAATCCATCTAGAGAGATTGATTCCTAAGTGACCTCCGGCCGCCCCCTCTCTTTTCGCTTGATCGACTTCCGACCGATGGACCTTAAGATGTCCGCCGCTGGTCTGCAGCCGGCCTCGATTGCTAATTTGTCCACCTTTGGGCTCAACGACGACTTCGCCAACCTGAAACCCAACTGAAAACTGGAGCAGACCTTGGTCGGTCCCAACCTCATCGTAGAGGCGACCGCACCAAAGCCCAACTAGTAGCCCAAGACCATCTTTGGTATGTAGATTGGCGGGGCTTTCGATAGAAAGCGACGCCAATCTCTCATCGGAAAATTGTGTCAATGTAATTGAGACGGCCCACATAGTTGGCCTCGTTTTGATATCTTCGGTAATATGACATATCCCTTTGGCTATCGCCAATACTCCTCACACGCATCGCTTCTCAATGAACGTAGGTGAGCATAATTCGTAGACCTTCTCCGGTAATTAGATGCCAGACACAAGATCTCGTTCGCGGAATGTCAAGACAAGCGATCGAGTTTGTGCCCGCGACGTTCGGCCCTCATCGTCCATCCCAACCTTTTCGGTTAGTTATTTTTCGGCGGTTACTTCCCGGTTCCGCCGCAGGATTCCGTGCAGGACATGCGCTCGGAAATGCTCGGCGCGATGGCCAAGATGGGCGTCAAGGTCGAGAAGCATCACCACGAAGTCGCTTCGGCCCAGCACGAGCTCGGCATGAAGTTCGACACCCTGACCCACATGGCCGACCAGATGCAGATCTACAAGTACTGCATCCATCAGGTCGCCCACATCTACGGCAAGACCGCGACCTTCATGCCGAAGCCGGTGTTCGGCGACAACGGCTCGGGCATGCACGTGCACCAGTCGATCTGGAAGGACGGCAAGCCGACCTTCGCCGGCAACAAGTACGCCGACCTGTCGGAAACCTGCCTCCACTACATCGGCGGCATCATCAAGCACGCCAAGGCGATCAACGCCTTCACCAACCCGTCGACCAACTCCTACAAGCGTCTGGTCCCGGGCTATGAAGCGCCGGTGCTGCTGGCCTACTCGGCCCGCAACCGCTCGGCCTCGTGCCGCATCCCCTACACCACCTCGCCGAAGGCCAAGCGCGTCGAAGTCCGCTTCCCGGACCCGATGGCCAACCCGTATCTCGCCTTCGCGGCGATGCTGATGGCCGGCCTCGACGGCATCAAGAACAAGATCGATCCGGGTCCGGCGATGGACAAGGATCTGTACGACCTGCCGAAGGAAGAGCTGAAGCAGATCCCGACCGTTTGCGGCAGCCTGCGTGAAGCGCTCGAGAACCTCGACAAGGATCGCGCCTTCCTCAAGGCCGGCGGCGTGTTCGATGACGACTTCATCGACGCCTTCATCGAGCTGAAGATGACCGAAGTCGCGCGGTTCGAAATGACCCCGCACCCGGTCGAGTTCGAGATGTACTACTCGTACTAATCGCTTCCGCGATACCAGTTAGGGAAAGGCGCTCCTCGCGGGGCGCCTTTTTCTTTTGGATGATGGCGCTTCATCAAACACAGAACCGCCCTCACAACGCGGTGCCGCGGCAGGTCCTCTGGACGACCTCATCGTAAGGACTTGGGGGTCGGCCATCTCGAACCAAGCGCGCAGGTGATGCGTCCGCGTGAAAACATGAAGGCCCCCTATGCCTGCGACAGCGGCCATCGCTTGCCGGCGCGCACGATTGATCCAGCGCAAAGTCTCATTCATTCGAATGAATTAAACAGACGCCAATGAGGCGTCGACGATGAAGTCCAACGGCCACACCGCCCTGCTCCGGCCCGCGCTCGGCTCGCAAAGCCACGACACGCGCGCCCGGATGATCGAGGCAGCGATCGAGGTGTTCGGCTCGGTCGGCTACCACGGCGCCACCACGCGCCAGCTCGCCGAGCGGGCCAAAGTCAATCAGGCGGCGATCCCGTATCATTTCGGCGGCAAGCGCGAGCTGTACCTCGCCGCCGCGCAAGCGATCGCCGACTACATGCGATCCCGCATCGAGCCGCTGATCGACCAGCTCCGCACGGCCAGCGCCGATCCCGCCCGTCACATCGATGCGGTGGTGATGCGCTTCTTCCAGTTCATCGCCGGCGACGAAGAGCCCGAGGCCTGGACGGTGTTCTTCGTCCGCTGCGAGCGCGACGCCGACGATGCCTTCCGCATCATCTATTACCAATCGGTCGCACGGTTTCAGGCCGCCCTGATCGCCGAAGTGGCCGCCGCCACCGGCCGTTCGCCGGATGACGAGGACCTGAAGGTCCGGGTCGCGATCGTGCTCGGCGCGATCTCCAACTTCCGCACCATGCGCAACGTCATGCTGAGTTCACTCGGCTGGGACACATTCGACGCCGAGCGAAAGCGGACCGTCGAGACGGCCGTCCGGCGGCTGGCGCTGGCCGAACTGCTCGGCATCGGCGTAGGCGCCCCGTCCGACGTCCATCCCCCGCTCGGCTCCGCGTTCGGAGCCCAACCATCACCCACGGCCTGACTTCAAAAGGAAGCTGCCATGACCAAGCCCGATCTCACTCAAGCCTATCTGGAATGGACCAAGCAGAAACTCGACGAGTCTGCCGCGACGATCGCCAAGATCGAGGAAGCGGCCGCCAAGCTCGGCGACGCCTCGAGCGCCAAGGCGCAGGAAGCCCTGGCGCAGCTCCGCACCGCGCGTGACGCCTTCCAGACGCAAGTCAACGCGCTGCAGGCCGATCTCGGCGCCTCCAAGCAGGTGACCGACGCCGCGCTGTCGGCGGTCTCGGCGCAGTGGAACGAGGTCGAGCTGGCGTTCCAGAAGTTCCTCGGCACCGCCGGCGACCAGGCCGGACTGGTCAAGGATGCGCTCGCCGCCCGCGCCGAAGCGCAGCGGCAGTCGTTCCTGTCGTCGCTGGAGACGATCCAGACCGGCACCGCCGCGGCGCTCGAACAGGGCCGCAAGGAAATGGAATCCCAGCTCCGCCGCTGGACCGAAGAAACCGAAAAGACGCTCGGCCCGAAGCTGACCCAATTGTCGGCGGCCGGCGACGAGACCTGGAACGCGCTGAAGGCCGGCCTCGACGAGACCGCCGCGGTGTACGAGAAGACCTGGGCCCGGATCTCGCAGGCGTTCACCCCGAAGAAGTAACAGCAGACAATCTGCTCTTCCCCCCTCGCCTCGAATGCTTCATCGATCAGCTGAAGCGATAGCGCCAACGAAGCACGGGCTCCTCATCCTGAGGAGCCCGGCGAAGCCGGGCGTCTCGAAGGATGAAGGCACCGCACGGGCTCGCGGCCCATGGTTCGAGACGGCGCTTCGCGCCTCCTCACCATGAGGTCTTAAAGCGAGCTTACGTCGCCGCTACGCGCCCAGCACCTCTGGCGCCGCAGCAATCGCCTCATACACCGTCTCGATCTCCGCCGCCGTGCTGCAATAGGGCGGCATCAGGTAGATGGTATTGCCGAGCGGACGGACCAGCAGGCCACGGGCGATGAAGTACGCATACAGTCGCGGCCCGACGTCGGCGAGATAGCCGCTGTCGCCGACCTCGAGATCGACTGCCGCGATGGTACCGATCTGGCGGACGTTGGTGAAGCGCGTGTCGTCGCGAAAACGATCGAGCGCGCGGGCGTGACCAGCGGCGAGATCTTCGATCCGCTGCCGCACCGGCTCGCTTGCCCACACCTGAAGATTAGCCAGCGCTGCAGCGCAGGCGATCGGATTGGCGGTGTAGGAGCTGGAGTGAAAGAACGTCTTGCGCCGGTCGGTCGAGAAATGCGCGTCGAAGATCTCGCGCCGGCACATCGTCACCGCGAGCGGCACCGAGCCGCCGGTCAGTCCCTTGGAGTAGCAGGCAATGTCGGGCACGACGTTCGCCTGTTCGCACGCGAACAGCGTGCCGGTGCGGCCCCAGCCGGTCATCACTTCATCCGCGATCAGCAGCACGCCGTGCGCCTTGCAGATCCGCGCCATCTCGGCCAGCACCCAGGGCGGATAGATCAGCATCCCGCCGGCCCCGAGCACCAGCGGCTCGACGATCAGTGCCGCCACCGCCTCAGCACGGCACGCCTGCTCCAGCGCGTCGAGCGTCGCCTGCTCGGCTCCCGCGCGCGGAAACGGCAGCCGGCTGACGTCGAACAGCAGCGGATCGTAGGGCGCGTTGAACACGCCGCGTTCGCCGACCGACATGCCGCCGATGGTGTCGCCGTGATACGCGCCTTCTAGCGCCAGAATGCGCCGTCGGTTCTCACCGGAATGCAGCCAATAGCCGAGCGCCATCTTCAAGCCGACCTCGACCGAGGTCGAGCCGCTGTCGGAGTAGAACACGTGCGTCAGCTCGGGCGGCGTGATCTCGACCAGGCGCTGCGCAAGCTGTTCGGCCGGCGGATGGGTGAAGCCGGCGAAGATGATCTGATCGAGCTGATCGGCCTGCTGCTTGATCGCCGAGATGATCGTCGGATGGCGATGGCCATGCGTCACCACCCACCATGAACTGATCGCATCGAAGATCCGCCGTCCGTCGTCGGCCTGAAGCCAGGCGCCCTCGCTGTGCACGATCGTCGGGGTTTCACCCTGCACCGCATGCTGGGTGAACGGATGCCAGACCGGCGAGGTGTGGCTCATGGCACATCTCCAACAAAGTCCTGCGGATCGAACGCCGCCGCGAATGCAGCGCGTAGCGCGGCCGCCTCGAGCGTAGCCAGCCGCGGCAGGCGGCCGAGCCGGCGGGTGCGGCCGAGCTCGGTGATGATCTGTTCGGAGTCGGCGTTTTCGTCGCCGAGGAAGGCGACGCCGAGCAGCGGAATGTCGCGCGCCCGGATCGCTTCGATCGACAGCAGCGTGTGGTTGATCGTGCCCAGCGAGGTGCGGGCGCACAGCACCAGCGGCGCGCGCCAGCGCGCGAATACGTCGATGTAAGTCACCTCGCGCGTCAGCGGCACCATCAGTCCGCCGGCGCCTTCGACCACCAGCGGACGCGGCACTGCAGGCAGTTCGAGCGCATTGTAATCGATGCTGACGCCGTCGATCGCTGCGGCGAGATGCGGCGAAGCCGGCGTCTTCAGCCGGTAGCGCTCCGGCAGGATGCGATCGGCGGCAAGTCCCGACAGCCGCTGCACCGCGCAGGCGTCGGTCTCGTCTTCGAGGCCGGACTGCACCGGCTTCCAGTAGCTGGCATCCAGCGCGCCGGCGAGCGCAGCAGCAAAGACGGTCTTGCCGATGCCGGTGTCAGTGCCGGTGACGACGATCCGCGCGCTCATGCCGCCGCCCTCATGTCTTCGGCGAGCGCCGCGAACAGCGAGGCGATCACGTCCTCCGACAGATTGGCGCTGAGCGCGATGCGCAGCCGCGCAGTGCCTTCGGGCACGGTCGGCGGCCGGATCGCGCGGACGTCGAAGCCACGCCGCTGCAGCGATGTCGCCAGCGCCACCGCGGTGGCGTTGGCGCCGACAATGATCGGCAGGATGTGCGAGCCGGACGAAGTGATGCCGCAGCGCTGCTTCAATTCGCGGTCCGCGAACGCGACCAGCGATGCGAGCCGCCCCCGCCGCTCCGGCCGGGTGCGGCTGATGTCGAGCGCCGCCCGCGTCACAGCAGCGATCAGCGGCGACGGCGCAGTGGCGAAAATGAACGGCCGCGCCCGGTTGACCAGGAAGTCGCGCACGATCTTCGGGCCCAGCACGAAGCCACCCATGGTGCCCAGAGCCTTGCCGCAGGTGTGCAGCGTGATCACGTTGGCGCGGCCCTCGAATGAGGCGGCCAGTCCCCGCCCCTCCGGGCCGCAGACGCCGGTGGCATGCGCCTCGTCGATCACCAGAATGGCGTCGTGCCGATCCGCCACCGCGACCAGCTCGTCGAGCCGCGGGCTGTCGCCGTCCATGCTGTACACGCTTTCGACCGCGATCCAGGCGCGGCCACGACCACCGCCTGCTCGCCATTGCCGCAGCCGCGTATCGAAGGCGTCGATATCGCTGTGTGGCACGCTTTCACAGGTCGCGCGGCCACGCCGCATGCCTTCGTGGACGCTGGCGTGGATCAGTTCGTCGTACAGCACGAGATCGCCACGCTGCGGCAGCGTCGCGAAGATCGCATGGTTGGCGCTGAAGCCGCCGCCGAGATACAGCGCACTCTCCGCACCGAAGTAATCGGCCGCTTCCGCTTCGAGCGTTTCGTGCTCTTCGTGATTACCACGCAGCAAGCGCGAACCGCCGGCTCCGACCGGCACGCCGCGCGCAATCGCGTCGGCGGCTGCCTGGCGCAGTTCGTCGGACTCGGCGAGGCCGAGGTAATCGTTGGACGTGAAGTCGACGCCGGCGCGCGGCTGGAGCGTGCGTCGCCGCCCAGCATCCGCAAGTGAACGCAGGTCGGCTTCAAGGCTCTGGTACATTGATCTAGTCCTGGTGGTGCGGCAGCTTGCCGCAGAGCGGGCGCTGCCGTCGTTTGACCGCCGCAGGTGGTGGATTATGCGGCGCACAGGCGGCCGCAGGCGGTGGGAACCACAGGCCGGCTCAGCGCGGGCCTTGCTTAGCGCGCGTCGTCGAGCTCGTCACTGTCCTCGTCATAGCCCCGCTCCGAGGGGCCCATCACGATCTCGTGGCGCAGCGCCTCGAACCGGCGCCGGGTCTCCTGGTCGCGGGCCTCGATGAAGACGATGGCGTCGGCGCGCGACATCGGCCCGCTGGAAATCGGATGCACGCTGGCCCCGATGGTCTCGTCGACGAAATAACCACGACCGTCGCGGCGCATACGCCACTTGAAGCGCAGCGCATCCAGCGGTCCCGGGCCCTCGCGCGTATAGCGTTCGAGATCGTCGTCGCTGTCGTCGGGCTCCGGCACCGCTCCCGACACGGGCTCGTCGGTCGTCTTCACCGGTTCAGCGGCTGACTCGGAGTCGGAGGCATCGCTGTCGGACATTGCCTCGGCCGCAACAGGCTCGTCGCCCTGCGCGTCGGCATCGGACGACGGCGGGACAGAGGGCGAGCCCTCCTCCGGCACCACTTCGTCTGGCGCCGCCGCCTTGGCGTCGGGCTTTTCGAAGATGCTCGCGATCGCCGCGAGCGCTTCATCGGTCGGGTCGTTGGCAGTCAATACAAAGCTCCCCCAGTCGGCCTGAAGACAACACCAAGGCCGAACACGTCAACGCAGACAATGGTCGCTGGTTTCTATTTTGTGTGGCTATGTCGAGGCACAGACCGGTGGGCGCCGAGTTTTCCACGGCCGTTCACGCTCCAGCTGCGCAGCAAGACGCAACAGCGTGGCTTCGTCGCCGAACCGGCCTGCGAACATCATGCCGATCGGCAGGCCACTCGCACTCCAGGCCAGCGGCACTGACATCGACGGTTGTCCGGACATATTAGACAGGCTCGTGCCCGGAATATACCGACGTAGCGTCGGGCTGATCCCGGAAAGGTCATGCGCCATGGTATCGATCTCGCCGATCCGCAGCGGCAGCGTGCAGAGTGTCGGCGACAAGAACACGTCGACATTCGCGAAGAAATCAGCCATCGCGCGTGAGATCTGGAACGCGGCGAGCTGCGCCGCGCAATAATCGACACCGCTCGCTTTGCGTGCATTGGCGGCCGACGCCAGCGTCAGCACTTCGAAATCGCGCTCGGTCATGGCGCGGCCGACTGTCTGTTCGGCGAGCTGCACCGCAAGACCGGTGTTGCAGGCAACGATGGTGGCGATCACCTGCGCCGGATCGGCAGGTAGTACCGGCGCGCGTTCTTCGACGTGGTGACCGAGGCCTTCGAGTAACCTTGCGGTATCACGCACCGCCGCAGCAACTTCCGGATCGATCGCATCGCCATAGGTCGAGCGGTCGGTGAACGCGATCCGCAGCCGCCCCGGTTCACGCCCGACTTCCTCGGCGAACGGCCGCTCGGGCGGCGGCGCAACGTAGGGGCTCGATGGCTCCGGGCCGTGCAGCGCGTCGAGCATCGCGGCACTATCACGGACGCTGATACTTACGACGTGACCGCAGGCGAAACCGCCCCAACCCTCGCCGCGATCCGGGCCGATCGGATTGCGCGCCCGCGTCGGCTTCAGCCCGAACACGCCGCAGGCGGAGGCCGGAATCCGGATCGAGCCGCCGCCGTCGCTGGCATGCGCCACCGGCAGGATGCGCGCGGCGACGGCCGCAGCCGCGCCGCCCGACGAGCCGCCGGAGGAGTGATCAATATTCCACGGATTGCGGGTCGGGCCGTGTAGCCGCGACTCCGTGGTCGGCATCAGGCCGAATTCCGGGCTGGCGCTCTTGCCGAAGATCGTCACGCCAGATGCGAGAAACCGTCCCGCCAGCGTGCCGGTGTGGGGCGCGACGAAGTCCTTGTAGAGGCTGGCGCCGAAGGTGGTGCGGGTGCCGGCGAGCAGGTCGAGATCTTTCAAGAGAAACGGCACCCCGCTGAACGGCCCCTGCGGCAGGCCGGCTTCGATCTGCTTGCGCGCGTAGTCGTCGTGCCGCACCACCACCGCATTCAGCGTGGGATCGAGCGCATCGGTCCGCGCGATCGCTTCGTCGAGCAGTTCGGCAGGGGTGACCTGTTTGCTGCGGACCAGTTCGGCGAGGCCGACGCCGTCGTAATCGCCGTACTCCTTGAACGCCATGATGGACCTCTCCCCGAATCTTGTTTTGGTGATGATGCAATGATGTTTGAGGCGTCATTGCGAGCGAAGCGACGAAGCAATCCAATCTCGGGACTTGCGGCCCTGGATTGCTTCGCGGAGCCTGTGCTCGGACGGCGCGGAACGCCGATCCGGGTGCTCGCAGTGACGCGCGCTAAGGTGATGAGCGCTGAGGGTCCAACTAACCGAGCACGTCCTGATTGACGACGTTGACGCGGATCGGATCGCCGTCGAGCACGCTCAGCATGTTGCGCGCGGTCTGCTCGCCCATCCGGTCGAGCGCTTCGCGGGTGACGCCGGCAACGTGCGGCGCGATGATCACGTTGGGCAGATCGAACAGCTTGTGGCCGTGCGGCGGCGGCTCCTGCTCGAACACATCGAGCCCGGCGCCGGCGAGCTTGCCGGCGAGCAGCGCCTCGTACAGCGCCTGCTCGACCACGATGCCGCCGCGCGCGGTGTTGATCAGATACGCGGTCGGCTTCATCTTCGACAGAAGCGCCGCGTCGAACAGCCCGGTGGTCTCCGCCGTCTTCGGGCAGTGCAGGCTGACGAAATCGGCCTCCGGGAGCGCCGCGGCGAGATCGTCCACTGCCTTGCAGCCGGCCGCTTCGATCGCCGCCGCGGGCACGTAGGGGTCGTACACCAGCACGGTCATTTCCATCGCCAGGCAACGCTTGGCGGTGCGGGTGCCGATCCGGCCGAAGCCGACGATCAGCACCGTCTTGCCGAACAGATCGAACGGCAGCAGCCCGAGCCGCGTCGCCCAGGCGCCGGTCTTCACCAGCGCATGCAGCTCGGCGCCGCGCTTGGCGAGCGTCAGCATCATGAACAGCGCCTGCTCGGCGACCGAGGGCGAATTTGCGGTGCCGGCGGTCATCAGCGGCACCTTGCGCTTGTTCAGCGCCGGCACGTCGATCGCATCAAAGCCGACGCCGATCCGCGCCACCACGCGCATATCCTGCGCCGCGTCGAGTTCGCGCTCGCCGAACCTTGTGGCGCCGAGCGCGACGCCGTGCACCGGCGCCTCGGCGCGCAACAGCGCGTCGAAATCCTCCGCCGAGATCATGTTGGGAAATTCGATCATCTCGATATCGCCGCGTTCGGCGATCAGCGCCCTGCCCCGCTGCGACAACGATTCCGTCACCAGCAGCTTCTTCGTGTTGGACGTCATGTCATGCCCCTGGGGTCTTGTTCGTTGTCCGCGCCGCTCGTGAGATGGCGGCGACGGCATTTTGTATCAGGCCGCGCGCGGCGCGGTCCACCGGCAATTGCCGTGGATCAGGACCGCGTCGCCAGCGCCACGCCGGTCAGCGTCATCACCAGCGCGGCGATCTGGCCGACGCCGAGCGGCTCGTGCAGCGCGACCGCCGAGGCGATGACGCCGATCACCGGCGTCGCCATGGTGCCGATCGCGGCGACCGATGCCGGCAGCCGCTGCAACGCGGCGAACCAGCAGACGTAAGCGACGCAGAACTGGATCACGACGAGATACACCAGCCCGCCCCAGCCGAGCGGCGTCAGCACCGAAGGATTCGGGATCTCGAAGGCGAGCCCGATCACCGCCACCGGAATGCAGCCGAGCCCGATCTGCCACGCCGCCGACGTGGCGCCGGGCAGCGCGATCGGAAACCGCTTCAGGAAGATGGTGCCGAGCGCAAAGCCGAGTGCACCGGTGAGCGCCAGCAGGATGCCGGGCAGTTTCGTCATGCTGGCGGCAAAGCCCGCCGCGCCCATCAGCGCCGCGATGCCGCCGAACGCCAACGCCAGCGCCGCGACCCGCCGCAGCGTCAGCCGCTCGCCGAGCAGCGGCCAAGCGAGCAGCGCGGTCCACACCGGCATGGTGTAGGCGATCACCGCGGTCTCGCCGGCCGGCAGCCACAGCAGCGCCAGCCCCATCACCGCCATCCACAGCGTGACGTTGAAGAACGCCGACACCACCAGCCGCAGCCGCTGGTCGCGCGGCACCGCCAGGCTGTCGCCGCGCAGCGCCGCATAGCCGAACAGCGCCAGCGAGCCGGCGATCCCGGTCAGGCCGCGCAGCGGCAGCGGCGGCCACTGCGCGATCAGATATTTGGTGACCGGCCAGCTCAGGCCCCAGGCCACCGTGGTCACGGTCAGGAACACCAGGCCGCCGGACGCGATGCGGCCGCGCGCGGGAATCGGAGAAGGATCGGACATGGAAAACCCGGCAGGAGGAGCGCGCAGAATGCCGGTGTTGGGCCCCCGGCGCCACCCGTAATCAGACACCTTTTGGCCGTCTCTCATGAGTCGGGTTTGGCAAGCCCCTGGAGCGAAAAAATACCTGTCCTGTGAACAGCGGGTGCAGCCGCGATCGGCGGCGCCGCGCCGCGTTTTTGATCTTTGGAATCTCTGAGGACTCACCGATACTTGACCGGGTCAGGGCGAGCCGCGGCCCCTGTTTTCCACCCTAATCCACCACATTTAGTATTTGATTCAGGAACCCGCACTATTGCTTGACGGGTCGGACGGAGTCGGCCTAGCTTCAGGGCCGTCCAGCGAGGGAGTGTTTTTGTCCCGCCGGACGTTTCCCAGAAGGGTCCAGACCGACCACCTCCGACGGCCACAGCGGCAGCGGGGCGAGGCGTCGTCTGCTCCTAAATCGACCGTTGGGGCGCATTCCGACGGGCCGGCAAAACGGCTCGCAAAGCGACATGGGGCGTTATGTTGGGTGGAGTGTCCGGCTGCAAAAATGCGGCCGTCGCCTCTGCCCGCGAAAACAGATGGAGCCGGGTCACGGCTCGCCGGGCGAACAAGGTTCGTCCATCTAGCAACTTCCTGGGCCACCCAAGGCGGGGGTTCGGGCGACTTGAACGGGGCACGAGATGAAGATCGAACGGCGCTACACCAAGGACGGCCAGTCTCCTTACGCGGACATCGCGTTCAGGCTGACGACCAGCGAGATTCGCAATCCGGACGGATCGGTGGTGTTCCGCCTCGAGAATGTCGAGGTGCCGGAGTTCTGGTCGCAGGTCGCCTCCGACGTGCTGGCGCAGAAGTATTTCCGTAAAGCCGGCGTCGCCGCGCGCCTGAAGAAGGTCGAGGAAGAGAGCGTGCCGTCGTGGCTGTGGCGCTCGGTCGCCGACACCGACGCCCTCACCGCCCTGCCCGAGAGCGAGCGCTACACCTCCGAGCATTCCGCCAAGCAGGTGTTCGACCGCCTCGCCGGCTGCTGGACCTATTGGGGCTGGAAGGGCAGCTACTTCTCCAGCGAGGACGATGCCCGCGCGTTCTTCGACGAGCTGCGCTACATGCTGGCGATGCAGATGGTGGCGCCGAATTCGCCGCAGTGGTTCAACACCGGCCTGCATTGGGCCTACGGCGTCGACGGTCCCGGCCAGGGCCACTACTACGTCGACTACAAGACCGGCAAGCTGACCAAGTCGAAGTCGGCCTATGAGCACCCGCAGCCGCACGCCTGCTTCATCCAGGGCATCGAGGACGATCTCGTCAACGACGGCGGCATCATGGACCTGTGGGTGCGTGAAGCCCGGCTGTTCAAATACGGCTCCGGCACCGGCTCCAACTTCTCGCGGCTGCGCGGTGAAGGCGAACGGCTGTCGGGCGGCGGCAAGTCGAGCGGCCTGATGAGCTTCCTGAAGATCGGCGACCGCGCCGCCGGCGCCATCAAGAGCGGCGGCACCACCCGCCGCGCCGCCAAGATGGTGGTGGTCGACGTCGATCACCCGGACATCGAGGCCTATATCGACTGGAAGGTGAAGGAGGAGCAGAAGGTCGCCGCTCTCGTCACCGGCTCGAAGGTCAACCAGAAGCACCTCAAGGCGATCCTGAAGGCCTGCGTCAACTGCCAGGGCTCGGGCGACGACTGCTTCGATCCGGAGAAGAACCCGGCGCTGCGCCGCGAGGTCAAGCTGGCGCGCCGCGCGCTGGTGACCGACGCGATGATCAAGCGCGTCATCCAGTTCGCCAAGCAGGGCTACAAGGAGATCGACTTCCCGATCTACGACACCGACTGGGATAGCGAGGCCTACCTCACCGTCGCCGGCCAGAACTCCAACAACTCGGTGTCGCTGAAGGACGACTTCCTGCGCGCGGTCGAGACCGACGGCGACTGGCACCTCACCGCCCGCACCAACAAGAAGGTGGTGAAGACGCTGAAGGCTCGCGACCTGTGGGAGAAGATCGGCACCGCGGCCTGGGCCAGCGCCGATCCCGGCCTGCACTTCAACACCACGATGAACGACTGGCACACCTGCAAGGCGTCCGGCGACATCCGCGCGTCGAATCCGTGCTCGGAATACATGTTCCTGGACGACACCGCCTGCAACCTCGCCTCGGCGAACCTGCTGGCGTTCTACGACGTCGGCGCCAACCGCTTCGATCTCGACGCCTACGAGCATCTGTGCCGGCTGTGGACCGTGGTGCTCGAAATCTCGGTGCTGATGGCGCAGTTCCCGTCCAAGCAGATCGCCGAGCTGTCTTACGAATTCCGCACCCTCGGCCTCGGCTTCGCCAATATCGGCGGCCTGTTGATGACCATGGGTCTGTCGTACGACTCCAAGGAAGGTCGCGCGCTGTGCGGCGCCCTCTCCGCCATCATGACCGGCACCGCGTATGCGACCTCGGCCGAGATGGCCGCCAAGCTCGGCGCCTTCCCCGGCTACAAGAAGAACGCCGACCATATGCTGCGCGTGATCCGCAATCACCGCCGCGCCGCGCATGGCGAGACCCGGGTCTATGAAGCGCTGTCGGTCAACCCGGTGCCGCTCGACCACGCCGGCTGCCCGATCCCGGACGCCGTCGCCCACGCCAAGGCGGCCTGGGACAAGGCGCTCGAACTCGGCGAGCAGCACGGCTACCGCAACGCACAGGTCACCGTGATCGCGCCGACCGGCACCATCGGCCTGGTGATGGACTGCGACACCACCGGCATCGAGCCCGACTTCGCGCTGGTGAAGTTCAAGAAGCTGGCCGGCGGCGGCTACTTCAAGATCATCAACCGCGCCGTGCCGACCGCCCTGCGCGTGCTCGGCTATCCGGAGCACCAGATCGAAGAGATCTCGGCCTACGCCGTCGGCCACGGCTCGCTCTCCAACGCGCCGGCCATCAACGCCTCGACCCTGAAGGCCAAGGGCTTCACCGATGAAGCGCTCGCCAAGGTCGAGAAGGCGCTGCCGACCGCGTTCGACATCAAGTTCGCCTTCAACAAGTGGACCTTCGGCGAGGACTTCCTCAAGGACGTCCTCAAGATCGAAGCCGAGCAGATCGCGCAGCCGAACTTCGACCTCCTCACCGCGCTCGGCTTCACCAAGCGCGAGATCGAGGCCGCCAACATCCACATCTGCGGCGCGATGACCGTCGAAGGTGCGCCGCACCTGAAGCCCGAGCACTACGCGGTGTTCGATTGCGCCAATCCGTGCGGCAAGATCGGCAAGCGTTATCTGTCGGTCGAGAGCCACATCCGGATGATGGCCGCGGCGCAGCCGTTCATCTCCGGTGCGATCTCCAAGACCATCAACATGCCGAACGACGCCACGGTGGAGGACTGCAAGTCCGCCTACATGCTGTCGTGGAAGCTGGCGCTGAAGGCCAACGCGCTGTACCGCGACGGCTCCAAGCTGTCGCAGCCGCTGAACGCGCAGCTGATCGCGGACGACGACGAGGACGAGGACATCGACACTTTCCTCGACAAGCCGATGGCCGCCCGCGCCGCGCACGTCTCCGAGAAGGTGGTGGAGCGCCTGGTCGAGCGCATCGTGGTGATGCGCGAGCGCGAGAAGATGCCGGATCGCCGCAAGGGCTACACCCAGAAGGCGGTGGTCGGCGGCCACAAGGTCTACCTGCGCACCGGCGAATACGATGACGGCCGCCTCGGCGAGATCTTCATCGACATGCACAAGGAAGGCGCGGCGCTGCGCTCCTTCATCAACAACTTCGCCATCGCGGTCTCGCTCGGCCTGCAATACGGCGTGCCGCTCGAAGAATATGTCGACGCCTTCACCTTCACCCGGTTCGAGCCGGCCGGCCCCGTCCAGGGCAACGACTCGATCAAGTACGCCACCTCGATCCTCGACTACGTGTTCCGCGAGCTGGCGGTGAGCTACATGGGCCGGTTCGACCTCGCCCATGTCGATCCGACCGAGACCGGCTTCGACGCCATCGGCAAGGGCGTCGACGAAGGCAAGGTGCCGGATGGCGGCGTGATCGCGGGCCCCGCGGCCGCGACCAAGTATCTGTCCAAAGGCCTGACCCGGTCGCGCACCGACAATCTGGTGGTGATGCGCAGCACCCCCGCCCACCCGGCGGAGACGACGCCGCGCAACGCCCCGGCCGGCGCCGCGCCGACCGTCACCGCACTCGCCTCCTCGCGCGTCGGCGACGCCCTCGAAGGCGCCACCGCGCTGAAGCAGGAAGTGCAGACCGATCTGTCGCCGACCGAAAAGCTGGAAGCGCTGCAGTGGAGCAAAGCCACCACCGCCGCGACCCAGGCCGCCCCGACCAAAGCCGAACGCCGCGCCGAAGCGAAAGCCAAGGGCTACGAAGGCGAGATGTGCTCGGAGTGCGGCAACTTCACGCTGGTGCGGAATGGCACGTGCATGAAGTGTGATACTTGCGGCAGCACGACGGGGTGTTCGTAATCGATTAGTCCACAGGTTGATGTAAATGCTGGCATAGGATGGCCAGATTCACCCAAAGTCTGTCCCAATGCAGTGCATATTATGCCGCACTCGTTTCGTAACGAAAAACCCGCCGGAAACGGCGGGTTTTTCTTCGGTGAAAATGCTGTCGAGCGGTCAGTCGATAGGCGTTGAGCAAGACCTTGCTTATCGACAGGCGAGGCTTTTCAATTAAGGCAGCTCACGAAGTTTATTCGGTCGCAAATGTTGAGTAGCCGTCGAATGCGTAGTCATTCAGAAATTGGCGCTGCCATAGGAACGTCCGATCGATCTCGCTCAAGCCGGCTTCGTCACAAACGTCGGCCCAACTCTGCCGAATCGTTACAACCTGACCGTCGATGACGGCGCGCGCGTCGTTATCGTTCAGTAGGAACTTGGGCGCGGCCGCGCGGCAGGCTTTGAGCAAACTTCTGCGTTCGTTGCCGTCGATGCCAATCGCCTGGATCGCCTCCCGCGCGTTGCGAGCTTGCGGGCAGATGTCGTAGGCTGGCGTCAGTGTCAGAGTGGATCCGTCCCAGAACGCGGCATGATTGCGCGCATGATCGTCGGTGTTGCCGACCAGCACATTGAACACCATCCGCGCATACAGCTCACGCAACGTTTCCTGCGGCGCGGTGAAGCGCGCTCGAACGATGTCGGCGAGTTCGGTGTAACTCGCGTGGCGTGCCGACAGCTCATCGAGTCCGAACAGCGTAAGAGCGGAGACCATAGCGCGGCGACGCCACGCTTTGCCCGCACGCGTGCGATCAAACCTTTCGACCAGCAGCACATCCTTGCCAGCGACCGCGCACAGGGAAACGGGAGCGACAACGAGACCGGCCCGCGCAGCAAGCCGCATCGCGATGAATTCGGCTTTAACGACAGCATAGGTGTCGTTCGTCGCGGAGAATTTCGCGATATACTTCTTAGCACCATCTTCAATCAACGCCTTGGGTCTCGCGCCACCGATCGAGCTGCCATGAAAGAGCGCGTTGTCGAGCGCCTGCGGAATCGGCTCGCCGCGCTCGACGAACTCGGCCGCGGTCATCAATTGTTCCAGCGTCGCGCTGGCTTGATCACGCGGCTTGTAAACCTCGGCAGAGGTTTGAAAATCGAGAGCGCCGGCGCGATCCGAACCCGAATTCAGCATGAATGTCAGCTCGTCGAATTCGACATCTTTGGCCGCGTCGCCTTTAAGACCTGTCAGGCGATTGATGACGACGCGCCGCCCCCAGGCATCGGGCGCGCCGTCGCGCAGACAGCTCGCCATCAACAGAGGAGCGTTCGGCAGCATTGCGCCGCGCTGCAACGGCAGCTCCGGCAAATAGATCGGGATCGCCTGCTTGTGCGCGAGATAGTTTCGGCCGTAGGTGAAAGCGTAAAGATCGCCATCGCGATCGATACGGCCAGCCACGATCGGTTCATCGGCATTTGGCAGCCAGATCCACACAAACGCAGTCTGTGGGGCCTCGCGCTTTTCGTTCTTAGAAATCATCGTCGACCTCTTTGCGCGGACGACGGATCGACTTCGGGAGAAGCGCGAGCTTGTCGTTGAGCCGTTCCGATTGAGATGCAAGTGTCGAGGCCTCGGGCACGAACAGGCTCACGCCGGCCAATGTCGCGGCTTCGAATGCGAGGCCCATCTCGACCTTCGGATCGCCCTTTTCGATCAGTTGAAGCGTGCTGCGCGCGATACCAACGCGAGCCGCCAGATCGGCCTCGGACATGCGACGCTGCTTGCGCGCGAGGCGCACTTGCTTGCCCAGCAGCTCCAGAGCTTCTTTCGTGAGGCGCGAGTAGGTGCGCGGGCGTTTGGGAGATGAGATTTCCATTTTGAACGATATAGAAGGCGTGAGGACCTAAATGACCGCCACGTCAGTCACATAGCAAACATTTGACCTTCTTGCAAGCATTGACCGTTATAACAGTCATAAGATGCAATACGCCTGTTGTGGCGGTCATTTAGAGTGGTCAGGCTAGCAGCGAAACCCGGCCATTCTGCTAGCGCCAAGCTGGTGGTCGGCCTTAAGTCGCTGTTGCCGAAAGCCCAGCGCGAGCAGTTCGGCCAATCCTCCGAGCGCGGCACAGCGGCACTCCAATGCGAGCATTTGGCTTGCTCTGCGGCACTTTCGAGATTCCCGCTGAACATTTTCAACGCCTTGCGGAGTGCGCTGCGATATCCTTTGGCTACCGCAACACCTGTAAACGCTGGCATAGGATGGCCGAATTCAGCCAAAGTGTGCCGCAAAGCGCCCCAAAGATAGACCGCATCCCTTTGCGGTAAAAAGAAACCCGCCGGAAACGGCGGGTTTTCTATTGGCCTTCAGTATCGATCTGCCTGAACTCATCCCTCGCCGGTTGGGAGAGATGAGCGCATTATTTTAGAAGGCAGCGAGCCTTCTTCGCGCTTCCTCGACGGACATAGATTCACCTCCCTCTTCCAACGCAGCCCTGATAATTCGTGCCAATCTTTCTTCCATCGCCTCTTGAATTAGACGGTCCGCACGAGCTGCCGCTTCCGCCATAACCTTGCGCCGACGAGCGATTTCTTCATCCGAATTGACCATTATACCTGCGACCTCTCAAATCTGCGACTAATGGAAGCTGAGGCTTAAACCACGGTCTACAGAGGCACACTTCCACCTAAACGATCATTTCGACGACCTGCGCAATTTTCATATTCGCCGGTCAAATATCTATGCGAGGACGGATTCGGCCGCCGGAGTGAGTGAAGTCGCTCAGTTGCTTGTGAATTAGATGAACTCCACTTTCCCCATGTCCTGCCTGTTTGCGGTTCGGTCGCAGCTCAAGCCGTTTCGACGGAGGGCTTGAGCTGCTTGCGCATGCAAGCCGCCACCGGCGGACCGCCTCTGTGTTTCTCGGAGGACGCTAAATCCCAGCATGGTTCGAGACTCTCCTTCTATTCTGCTGGACCCGCTGGTTTTTAGAATTAGAGTCGTGACCAAATCGAAGGTGGGCGCTCTGCGGTGCCAAGCCGGGCCTCGATAGGTGGCCAGGACCTCGCCGGGTAACGCATCTATTCAGAGAGGCAGCCCAAACTGCGGCTCAACTTCGTCGTCGTTTTTCAGCGACGACAACGAGATGCCAAGAAGCCGAACCGGTTTCGGCAGAGGCATCGCAGCCTCCAACAGCCCGACCGATCTGGTCGTGAGGGCTGCCCGACTTGTAACAGGGGTGGCCAACGTTTTGCTTCGCGAGACGATCTCAAAATCCGAAAACTTGATCTTGAGCGTGACAGTCCTGCCTCGATCGCCGGTCTTCTCACAATGCTCCCAGACCTTGTCGATGAGCGGTTGCAGCTCCGCGGCCATCGCCTCGAACGATTTGAGATCGGATGCGAAGGTATTCTCTGCACCGACCGACTTACGGATACGATTGGCCCGAACTGGTCGCTCATCGACGCCACGCGAGATCCAGTAGTAGTAAGTCCCGGCCTTGCCGAAATGGCCCTGCAGGAATTCGAGGGTCTGATTCCGAATATCCTGCCCCGTTCGAATGCCGAGCGCGTTGAACTTCGCGGCTGTGGCCGGACCTATCCCGTGGAATGCGGCGACGGGAAGGCCCTCGACGAACGAAGGTCCCATCTCCGGCGAGATGACGTATTGGCCGTTGGGCTTACGATGGTCGGATGCGAGCTTGGCCAGGAATTTATTGTAGGAGATGCCCGCGGATGCGTTGAGACCGGTTACCTCCTTGATCTTGGCCCTGACGGCGAGTGCGATGTCTCGTGCCAGGGGGATGTTCTGAAGGTTCTCCGTGACGTCGAGGTAGGCTTCGTCCAGCGATAGCGGTTCGATGATTGCTGTATGCTCCGCGAAGATCTCACGGATCTGTTGGCTGATCGACTTGTAGACCTCAAAACGCGGCTTCACGAAGATCAGGTCGGGACACTGCCGCCTCGCTGTGACGGACGGCATCGCCGACCGCACGCCAGACTTGCGAGCTTCGTAACTTGCGGCCGCGACGACGCCGCGCTCGCGCGAGCCACCGACTGCGACCGGTTTTCCCCGCAGCCCCGGATCGTCCCTCTGCTCGACCGAGGCGTAGAACGCGTCCATGTCGACGTGGATGATCTTACGATGGGCGGCTGAAGTAGAGGCTTCGGTCATGGTGTCAAACGGCGGGCAGATCCCCGTCCTTCTTCACACCCCGAGCAACGATCCGCAGTGCACCGTCCGGCAGCGGGTGCTGCAGCTTCAGAGCTTCCTCCTGAGAGGCAGACAGCCATGTCTCGACCTCGGCAGGAGTTGTCAGGATGACCGGCATCGCTTTCGGATGGAGGGCGCCGACCTCAGCATTCGGTTCGGTAGTCAGGAATGCGTAGAGGTCGTTGGTCGTCTCGCCCTCCTTCACCTTTCGGACCGAAGTCCAGTTGGTCCAGATGCCAGCGAAGCAGGCGAGCGGACGGGTCTCCTCGAGTGCGAACCAGATGTCGCCGCCCTCAAACCTTGTTGAATTCGCTGAAGCTGTTGAACGGGACCACGCAACGGTTTTCTGGACCCAGCCACCTTGTCCAGTGCTTCGACTTCACGTTGCGGATGTTGGTCGTCCCGCCATCCGGCTCCATCCGCAGCAATTCATCGAAATCGACGGCCTTCCCTTTGGCTCGCAGCTTGTCCGCTCGCTTTTGGGCGTTGTCTAAAAGCGCCTTCGCAGATGACGGCATGCCCCATCTGGCGGTTACGAGTTCGCGGCCGCCGGCGCCGTTCCGGATGATCGGCGCCTTGTAGTCCGGAAACACGCCGGGCATGGGCGCGAGGTTGCCGACCTTCTGGCTGACGACGCGGAAGAGCGCGATGATGGCCGCCTGGTTGGTGGTGATCGAGTAGAGATTACACACGGTCAAGTCTCCGGATCACCATGCCGAGCGCGCTGCGCCAGCTGAAGCAGCGTCGCTGGCGGCCGCTTTCCTGCCTTCGCGCACTTGCTGCAACGAAGGCGACCGACAAGGTCGTGAACACAGGTCGTCGACGGGTGACGGAGCGCCGCCAGGTCGACCTTATTCGGTGTTCTGCACCGTGAGCATTCGATCTCGATCCAGCAATAGCCGCCGTTCAAGGCTTGGTCGATAGTCGGTGACGGGTCAATTGGGCCGCCGTCGGCCCACATTCTCTCGTTCCAGCTTTCACACAGCAGGCGGTCGGCTTGCTGGATCAGAGCCTCTCCCCTCGCCCGCATCTCCGCCGATTGGGCAGCTAGGAGGGTGGTCACCGCGCGCGCCCGGCCCAGCTCCTTCTTTAGCGCCTTCCGGTCGCCTCCGGAGAGTGGCGTTGGATGGTGCTTCGGCGCCATGGGGACCGGTCAGCGCATCTCTACGGACGGCCAGCAGCCGTCCTCTTCGTAGCGGCCGGTTCTGGATTCGCACGTGCCATCAAGAAGTCGTCGTGCGACGTCCTTTAACGCAGTCCCCGCGCCATACAGCCGCCCAGCGTCGCCTGCGCCAATCTCCACCAGACGGCCACAGCGACGGCAGGAGACGCGAAGCGAGGCTGAAGTGACGTCTGAGACGCGGCGGCGTGCGATCGATGCTGCTGGAGCTCCCTGGGCCCGTGCGTCGGCAAGGATGGCCCTCCAATAGTCCTCGGGAAGATTGTCATCGGGGCGGAGGTCACCACCGCATTCCTTACGGACGGCGGCCTCCGCGAGCCTTTCCATCTGTCGAGGTGTCGGCATGCGCCAGCTCGCGGGTCGATCGGACATGCGCCACCATAGAACATTCCATGAACATTCGTCGAGTCACCCTTAAGGGATCCGCCGATTGTCTAAGGGCGAGCCGAATGAATGCCTCAATTCTGCAGGCGGTTCGAAAGGGATTATTCCGAGGTCATGTTCCATCAGTTCCAGGACGCAACATCTCCTCCGCCCCCTCCCCGTCCTCGATGAATCTATTAAATCTGAACTCGACCGTGTACGCGATTGGCGATGTCCACGGACGTTCTGACCTCCTGGAGTCTCTCATCAAGTTCATAGACGAGCATTCGGCCGAAACTCGTCGTCGCCCCCGTGTCTACTTCCTGGGCGACATCGTTGACCGCGGACCAGACAGCCGCGGAGCCATGAATATCGTATGCGAAACACTGAAGCGCTGGCCTGAAAGCCGTTTGCTCCTGGGAAATCATGATTTCATGTTTCGCGATGCCTTGACGGAGCAGAGGTTCGTCGAAGATTGGTTTAAGCGTGGTGCAGCTACCACGCTTGCATCATACCTTGGACACTCAGACTGTTTCACCTTCGATGATCTCCGCGAGATTAAAGAACGTTTTGAAGACCATTTGGAAGTCTTACAATCAGCCTCGTTGAGCGAAGTCCTAGGGCGATATCTCTTCGTGCACGCCGGTATCGATCCGACCCGGCCACCTAATGACCAGCACTTAGCCGACGCACTCCAAATCAGGAGCCGGTTCTTGGATCACGTCGGCCACCTCTCGCATGTCGTAGTCCACGGCCATTCGCCGTCGACGCCGCCACTGCCCGTTGTGACTGAAAACCGGATCTCGCTGGATACCAACGCGGTCTACACTGACGTACTTACGATGGCGATGATCGACACCGACAGCAATCGAATGCAGTTCTATTCGACTGATCAGAGTGGGACAGTGAGGGCAACAGCTCCTGTCCTCGTCGATAGAGGACTCGGCGTTGCCTGCAATTCCGACTGAACAGGAAATTCATTGAAACACTTGCTTCACTAAGAGGCAGAACTGGCCTTATTAGCCCCTTCCCGACGAAAGCGCTCAGATCAGGTCTCTTTACCCGATCGATTGCCGCAACAACGTTCAAAGGTCTCGACCAGTTCACCACGGAACATTGCTACGCCCCGGGAATCGGATGAACATTATCCGGCGCGAAATCACGAAAATCTCTAGTGCAATATTCAGTTTGAATTCGACAATGGATTTGATCACTGCTTGATAATTTTGGTGCTCAACCTTCGGTGCATGTCCCAGTGCCCCTCCTCTTCAGCAGGCTCGGTCCCCCTCCTTCTTGGGCGAACCAGCCATTGGTCGGTGTCGGGATTAAAGAGTCCTGGCAGCCGTACATGATTGTTGATCGCCAAGAAGTCGGAGACGTTGAGCGTCACCACTGACGCGTTCATGACGATGGCGGTGGCGGCGATCTCAAGATCACGACCTACTCTAGCAGGATACTTGCCCGGACTAGGGGCGAAGACATTTTGTAGTTCTGGTATCAATGACAAATCAGTGAACACATCGATGATGTGGTCGTTGAGTGCAATGATGCGCGGTCGCAAAGCCAGCAGTTCGTCGAACCAGTTGTTCAGGGCATCTGCCCTCCCTCGCTCGCCCTTCAAATACAGTATCTTGATCCCCCGCCGGATCTCAATGATCGTGCACTGTGCAATGCACCAGTTTCGCGGTCGCAGACGATGACACCAGGCGAGCACCGATGGTGAAGGCCGAGGCTTGGAAAGGTTCGACAGGACATTGGTATCGAGAAGGTAAAGGGTCATCCGGAACGCGAATCTCGGTTCCCGAATACCATCTTCTAGCGTGACTTGAGGAATGGTTAACAATTTCTAGCCCCTCCGCGCCCTTCCTTGTTCTAGTCTCGGATTACGGTGGAAGAACTCCGTTTACCCAGCGAGTCCTTTCGTGAAATCCTCAGACGCTCTAATCTGAGCGGATTCGAGGGGTTGAAGCTTGAAACGACCGCGCCAGCACGTTTGGACCGAAGCCGATGCGGTCGCGAATCCGCGCGCTTTGTTTGAGGCCGTATTGTCGGATGGACCGCAGCGAGTCCGCCTGCCGAACGAGGCGGACATCATCCTGACCCTGGAGCAAACTGACGAAGACGCGGAAAAGAGTCTGGGAGCGCTCCTCAGACGTCCCGATTATTCGGAAGGCACGGATTAGAAAAACGATCTAAGCCAACGTCAGCGCAGATTCGACCACCTGCTTAGACAATTGCTCTCGATCTCCAGCATGCGCTCTCACCAGCGGTGATACTTCCGCTTACCCGCGAGTTCAGGGAGAAACCGGCTGACAATGCCGCGATGAACGGTCAATTCCAGGCGACTTTCTCGGCGGCTTGCTTTTCGACTTTCTGTCCCTCCTTCCTTTGTTGAGACAGGCGCAGATCTTCGACGAAGGCGGCGGTGCGCGCTCGGTAGTTCATGCCGCAGCCTTGATGGTGGTGTGGCTCATTGTTGTAGACTAGGTAATCGTCGGAAATAATCTGCATCTCGTCGATAGTCTCGAGCCAGGTACGGCGGCCTTCGACCCTGAAGCGCTCGTCGAGTAACGTCCGGTGCAGCCGTTCGACAATGCCATTGGACCGCTCATCGCTCTGCGCCACTACCAGAAGCACGAACTGAGGTCCCGGATGAACCTATAGGTGACTTCCAGCGCCCTCACCTGCAGGACCTTGATAACCGATACAAAGTGGTATGGGACGGCGAACGATGGCTCCTGTTCGACGACGAAGGATTCTTTATCGGGTATTGCGGCAGCCGACAGGATCGGTTTGAGCCGTTTTCCAAGGGACGGGATTCGAGTGAGCTCTCGCCGGAGAGCGGGCCCGAAAGGCGTCCCAGCCTTTTGTGGTATGAAGGAACGTCGAACCTTTTGAAAACAGCCGGACGGGACTGATCGGCTACCGAGATTCAAACATCGCCTTCGCGATTAAGGGGCAAGGCACGGCAACCCAGGAGATCTCCCGTCACGATTTCTAGCAAGCTGATAGATGCGGGCGGAGGGCTTTGCACCACGCCCAACCGCACCTCGTCCTGCGAGGTACGGCAATGATACTCGGAATAGTCCTAGGTGATCAATTTTGATCTGCCGCAAGCATCCGCTCTCGTCTTGGTTGCACTTTTGCAAACACATGAAACGGGGGTTGCCATGCGGTCCTTTCAAGTGCGCGACTACTATTTCCACCCCTGCCGGAACTGCGGCTCGGCAGCAAACCTGACCCGAAGATCTCCGACACCTTCAGGCAACGAGAGCCGCACGTACGAATGCCGGAAATGTGGTCAGGTGGACGCATACAATGTCAGCTCGAACTCGCCAGATGAATGGTCCGTGGTCGAGCAGCGCTCTCCAGCTTTCCAATTGCCTGAAGCCCGCCTTTAGCCGTCACCAAGTGACGAAGGGCCCCGAAATGAGGGCCCTTCGCTTCAGTTCAATTCGGCAATTAGAAGTGATAGTTGATGCCGCCCTTGACCGTGTGCGTCGTAGCACCGAGGTCAACGCCACCCACCACGACCCCGGTCAGGTAGGTTGAGCTGCCATAGTCGGCATACATATACTCGCCCTTGATCGACCAGTTCGGCGCGAACATGTACTCAACGCCGCCGCCGACAGTCCAGCCAGACAGCACCTTGCTTTCGGTGTAGTTGAGCCCCAGCACCGTAAGCGAGATTCGATTGTCAGCCCAAGCGTAGCCGCCCTTGGCATAGAACAGGGCCGGCCCGGTCGCGAAACCGATGCGGCCCGTGACGCTTCCGAAGGACCGCACCTTGTCTTCAAGAGAAGCCGGGAAGATCCCGATGAAGCCGGTCTCGCTGTATTTGATGTCAGATGCCGCGGCGTCCACTTCGAGACCCCAGACCCACTGGCTGCCTGGAGCCTGCCAGTTGTAGCCGATCTGGCCGCCGCCGAAGCCCCCTCGCAGGTCGCTGCTGGAAGTGGTGACGCCTCCAACGCTCACCCGATCGGACCAGCCGTAGCCGCCCATTACACCGGCGTAGAAGCCCGACCAGTTGTAACCGACCACCGCCGGAGCGATCGGCGCTTTCGTATAGGGACGAGCAGCCAAGTCGGCGGCTTGCGCCGATGCAGCGCTCAGGGCGGCGAAGGCTACGCCCGCCATTAGGATCTTCCGCATATCGTCTACTCCCCAGAGGTGAAATCGAATGCAATCAGTGAAAGCGCAGGAGAGCCGTTTCACAATAGCAAAGATGAACAATAACAACTTTCACGAGCGTGTTGCGTCTTTTCGGCACCACCGTAGGAGGTGGATGATACCGATGGCGGCCTCTCCGCCTGACGAAGCGATCGCCACGAAAGGCGCGACGGCTCTCCGGATGAAACGCGCCAGGCGACGTTCTTCAGGAGTCCACTGCGAGTTCCCGGTGGAGCCAACGATCCCTTTGCAGAGCCTAGGGCCAGTTAGCCTCGACTTTTGTTCTTTTTGTTCCCACTGGTGTTCTTATCGAGATGGCGCATGAGCTCATAGAGACAGTGAAGCAAATGGCCGCTGCCGGTGACGCCGAGCGCTCTCGACACCATAGCATGGACGATCCGACGCTTTGCCACCTGGCACGCGCTCTTGAAAGACGCAGACGCCCGACCCGAGCCGGGCATCGTTTGGCGCCTCCGCTGAGGCAGCGCCCCTGAGCCAACATCCGAATCCTCTCCTCCGGCATGGCGACCGAATGGTCGAAAACGAGTGTGTTGACGACATAAGGCTCTACGATCAGGACGCCATCATGGAGACGGTGCGCCGGATGGACGGCAGCACGTCGGATTCGGCCTAACGCGTAGCCTTGGCGGGTTCTCTGCGCATCAATAATCGCAAAGTACTAGCGCAGCATTCCCTTCCCCACCGTTTCGCCTAAGAATAGCAGCTTTAGCTCCCTATCTGACACCGCGGGCGAAAAGAAGTAGCCCTGCATTTGGTCGCATCCCAGCTTCTTCAGGGACGCCAGCTGCTGAAATGTTTCCACTCCCTCAGCTACGGTGCGTTTATTGCTCGCCGAGGCAATGTGGACAATGGCCTGCACAATAGCCGTTGCCCCGTTATCCGATGTGATCGTGTCGACAAAGCGCTTGTCGATTTTGATCTTGTCTATCGAGATACGATGAAGATAGCTGAGAGAGGAATATCCCGTTCCGAAATCGTCGAGCGAGATCTTCAATCCCAGTTCCCGCAACTGGTCGATCACTGAAAGCGTAATTTCATCGTCCCCGAGCAACGTCGCCTCTGTGATCTCGAGCTCAAGCCGATGAGGCTCCAGACCAGACCAAGCTAGAGCTGCCGCGACCTTGAGGGGGAATGTAGTATGCCTAAACTGCAGAGGCGAAACGTTCACTGCGACAGTAACGTGCGACGGCCAACTTGTGGCAACCCGACATGCCTCTCGTAAGGCCCATTCACCAATTTCCTCGATCAATCCCATGTCTTCGGCAAGAGGGATGAATTCCGACGGCGGAATGCGACCACGCTCAGCATGCGTCCAACGCAATAGAGCTTCGCAACCGGCAATTTTTCCCGACGAAATGTCGACGATAGGCTGGTAGTGCAGAGCGAAGTTGCGCCCCGCAAGCGCCTTCTTGAGCTCAACTCCTAGCTGATGACGGGCGACGGCCTTCGCTTCCATCTCCGGCCTAAAGTATTTGTACGATCGACGTCCAGCGGCCTTCGCAGCGTAAAGAGCCATATCAGCCTTGCTCACCAATTGGTCCACCTCCCGGCCGTCCCTGGGAGCCACAGCAATACCTATGCTCACTTCCGTGGAGATCACGTGCCCATTGCAATCGTATGGCTCGCGCAGGGCTTCCTGAATGCGGTCGGCAAGCTGATCAAGATCCACGACGTTCGTCGTTACGATCGCAAATTCATCGCCGCCCAATCTGGCAACGTCGTCATCGCGGTCGATGCAGCCCCTCAACCTAGCCGCGACACTCTTGAGCAGACGGTCCCCGACAGGATGGCCCAATGTATCATTCACCGACTTGAATTCATCAACGTCCACGTACAAGAGAGCAAGCTGGCCTGTTTCGAGTCTGGACAGGCAGGTCAGTAGCTTCTCGCGGAACGAGGCCCTATTCGGCAAACCGGTCAGTTCGTCGTAGTGGGCCAGCCGATCAATTCGAGAGAACGCTAGCCTTCGCTCCGTTATGTCTTCGTGGGTTGTAACCCATCCGCCATACGGGACTGGGTCCTGCGTGATCAGGAAGGCACGACCATCTGGGAAGTCCAGTTCCAACGACTGCTTTACCGATGCATTGCTTCTCGCAAAGGTCCAGAAACGATCCAGCGTTGCCTGATCAACGCCGTGCTCCTTGAAGTGCCTTAAAACATCGGAAATCGAAACCCCTCGCTTCACGACGTTCTCCGAGAGGCCGAACATTTCAAGATAGCGCCTATTGCAGAAGACGAGACGCGCCGATTCGTCAAAGACCGTGAGACCATGGGACATGCTGTTGATGGCGACATCGAGCCGACGGCGGGAGGCCCCCTGCTGTTTGGCTACGCTAATGGAAATTACGATAACAACCGCAGCAGCAACCAATGCAAGTCCAACGGCAATCGTAATGAGCCTCTCTGTTTGCTCTTTCCAATCTGCCAGAACTGCATCCACTGACCTCGAAGCCACGATCAGGATCGGCGCATGGTTCAGCGGCCTCGAGGCAACAATGCGTTCGCTCCCATCGAAGGGACTTTGGATCCTAGCTGTCGCACCGCCCTCTGCAAATAAGACACGATTGGAGCCAAAGGCGACATTTTGACCAGCCAGTCCGGATGCCCGAGGATAGCGAGCAACAAGAGAGCCGTCTGAGAACACCATGGCGACAGCAGCTTTCTCTCCAAGCGCTACTGATGCAAAGTAGTTCTCGATGGCACGGCTGGACAATACTCGTTCGACAGTTCCATCGAACGTTCCATTGTCAGACTTCACTCGGCTCATGAGCGTCAGCGCCCAGTCTCCTGTCCGCCGGTCTCTCTTTAGCAAGAACTCGTTCGTGCCATCCGATGTCGGAGGCGGATCATGCCGATCAAGCAGCTTTGTGGCTTCACCTGACTTGGCCAATGCCAACTCTCTTGATGAATTTAGCAGCCGCCCTTCCTTATCGAGGAGGTCCAACTCGCTAAAACGCCCACGCTCGGCCGCCAACAGTTGGAGCGACTCCTCCTTTGCTTCGAAACCAACCGGCTGAGTGCGGATCGCGTTGACGATCCTGCTTTGGCTCTCGAGCAGGTACTCAATCTCACGATCGAAATTTCGGGACAACATAAAGGCCGCGTTGCCGAGCTCCCTTTCCGCGTTCTGTAGGGTTCGGTCTCGGAATTCTAGAATTGTCCAGCCAGTCCCTACGGCGATTGCGAGAACCAAGAGTGCTCCGACCCCAACAATCCATTGGACAGGAGATCGCCCGCACAGCCAATCAGCGGCGCGGATGGCTCGCTTCTCCTTCACTGCTCGCACCCTGTTCCTCAATATCAAGCATTCGAAGGAATATAGCTATCCCATCCACATGTAGAGTTCGTTTGCCCAAACGGTGCCCCGACCGCCGATTCAGAGAATCGGGCTTTGGGAATGTGGATGTTGCAACGTGCGGCATCGGAACGCTCTCATTCTCCAAGAACGTCGCTTGGCCATTATTTGTAGGCTCGTTACGCCGCTCGGACGGTAGCCAGAAAACGCCCCACTTGGTCGCTCAAACGATTCGAATCTCGAGCCAGGGACTGAGCCGCAGATAGCACCTGACTTGATGCGGACCCGGTCTCAGTCGCCCCTTGCCGCACCTCACCGACGTTAACCGTCACTTGCTGAGTACCGGCGGCCGCCCTCTGCACATTGCGAGAGATTTCCTGGGTTGCGGCACCCTGTTCCTCCACAGCAGAAGCGATAGTGGCGGATATCTCCGACATCCTGCCAATTGTCTGCCCAATCTCGTGAATTGCAGACACGGAATGCTCGGTCGCAGATTGGATGCCTGAGATCTGCTGTCCGATTTCTCCGGTCGCTTTCGCGGTCTGCTCCGCGAGCGCCTTGACCTCTGCCGCCACGACCGCAAAACCCCGACCAGCCTCGCCCGCTCGCGCGGCCTCGATCGTCGCGTTTAGAGCCAAAAGATTGGTCTGCCCCGCAATCGTATTGATCAGTTCGACAACATCACCAATCCGAGCTGCAGCTTTTGATAGCTCACCAACTCTATCATTCGTTTGCCGAGCTTGAACAACAGCTTCGCCTGCAATCCGGGCCGACTCTTGGACTTGGCGGCTGATCTCATTAACCGACGAAGACATTTCTTCTGTAGCGGAGGCCACCGACTGAACATTTGTCGATGCCTCATCGGATGCGGATGCAACAACGACTGCGAGTTCCTGAGAGCGAATCGCTGTACCTGTCAAAGTCTTCGCTGAGGCTTCCAGTTCGGTTGCGGCTGAAGAGACCGTGTGAATGATTTCCCCGACTGCAGCTTCGAAATCATCGGCAAGCTTGACCATGTCAGCCTTCCGCTGTGCTGCAGCTCTCGACTCCTGCTCAACCTGCTCTGCCTCAAGTCGCAGCCGCTCGACCGCATTGGTTTTGAACACCTGCACCGCATCGGCCATTTCGCCGATTTCATCACTGCGACCAACTCCCGGCACTGCAACCTGTAGGTTTCCACCGGCAAGATCATTCATCGCCGCGGTCATCGCATGAATTGGGTTGGTGATCCGCCGCCCCATGAAAACAGAAGCAGCCAACAACACGACGAGGACGCCCGTCGCCGCAATCATCGAACGCTTCATCGCCGTCCACGTCTGTGCGTCCAGATCGTCGATATAGACGCCAGTCGTCACGGTCCATCCCCAAGGGGTGAAGCCTGCAATGTACGAGAGTTTGGGTTGCGGCAGCTCTGATCCGGGCTTGGACCAACTATATTCGACAAAGCCCGCACCTTGTTTTCGCACGAGATCGATCATCTCCGCGATGAAGCGCTTTCCACTCGGATCCTGCGTCTCAAGCATCGTTTTGCCAATCAGCGACGGGTTCGTACTGTGCATCACGATGCGACCCTGAAGGTCGAGAATCCAAAAATAGTCACCGCTGCCGTAGAGCATTGCTTTTACGCGGCGCTGTGCGCGCTTCTGCGCTTCGGAAACGTCCACCTCCCCCCGCTGCGATGCTTCGTATTCGTCCTTAACGGCACCAATTGCCAGATCAGTCAAATGCTGCAGCTCAATTCGCTTCTGCTGGTGAAGAGCGGACACCATCTCGTTCGTATCGAGTGCTACGATGCCAATGAGGCCGAGGAAGCAAATGGCGATAAGCAGATAGATCCTGGCGCCGATCGTGAATCGAAGGCGTCCGATGAGAGGCATCATAGCGGTATCTCCGTACAACCCCGATTAGGAAGAATCGGAGCTGCACAACTTTGATGCAGCCTTCTTACATATTCGTTTCACCGAATATTGAATCCATTGACCGCGATTCAGTCGATCTTCACCCGCCAATTGCCTTGCGACTTAACCCGCCTCTTCCAGAAGGGGTGGCCGAACCGCCCGACAGGACCTTAGGAAAGTTCAATTCGCCCCTGGGGAGCGTCCAACGCGCTCTCAGGGGGCGAGGCTTCGACGCCTTGCCCCACTTGAACTGAGTAGACCACCGCCGATGTCGGCTGAGGAAAGTCACCGTGCGCAAAAATCCCGTCGCGAACGAACCGCCCCTCGGTGCTGATCAGAAGGGTGGTCGTGAGGATACAGTTTACTTGGCCATCTTCCCCTCGAAAGGGCAAAAGGAGCTTCTCATAGTCGACCGGAACTTGGTTGGTATCGGTTGTGGTAGCGATCGAATAGACCGGCTTCATCGAATTCAAGCAGAGCTCATAATGAGCCATAGCAAACGATCTTCTTCGCTCAGAGAAGATCTCGTCCAAGAAGCGCCCGCACGCATTCGCTCCGGTCGCTGCAGAGAGTGATGAACCGTAGTGGATAATCCTCAACCGCCGTCCGAGCGGATGTCCCTCGACCTTACTCACAATAGACCGCGAGACATCAATGCTGGCTGCGTCGAAAGCAAACGCTACCATTGTTGGATCTGCGCACGGCCCCATCCTTGCCCATTGGCGTACGAGCCACCGATGAGGAACATGTCGGATGACCTCCATGGTGCAGGGATTGACAAACATGCTTGATGATCACCGTGACTTCGCGCGGAGCTACAAGTGGCGACGAATGAATGGGCTGGAAGATCGGAAGCACTCTTCCGGTGCTGGGCGTGTAACCCGCTATAGCTGCGGCGCTGCGGCTAATCGCGAAACATTCGCACCAACTCGCGTCGGCCCCAACTCGTAATCCTACCTGTCTAACCGTCATCCATAACGAAGAGTGAACCCGGTTTCGATGCTCTGACAATGGAGCACGATCCGGTTTGATCTAGGTCATTAAGAACCAGGCTGAGGAGCTCTCATCCCGGCTGGACGAGAGGGACGGAAGCAAGCCAATGGCCGTCGCGGCACTTTGGTTGTGCATAGCTGCGCGGCCTACGCTCGGAGCTGCCCCTCTGAGATTCTGAGACCCAGCGATTGCGAGCAACCTGCCCGTTGTGGCCCGACGCCGTTTCACGCCGGATCGGTATGCCGGTCAATTTGCCCACACACCAGGCACTTGTAGACCCCTCTCCGCTCTGCGCCAAACGATCCGTCAACCTTGATCAACTGCATGACGGATTCGCACTTTGTGCAACTGAAGAGGACTTTCTCCCCTATACACTCGGCACTCTCTTGCTCCGAGTTACCAGTTCTGTCCAAGGCTTTAAACGACATTCTCGATAGGGACTTCGAAGGTCACGACGTCTCGTGGATGCAGCATCTCTTCTTAAACGGCCATCGCATGGACTGCACGATTCGCCGCCCCCAATTGCCGTGACATACTTGCCGGAGATCTTGCCGCACGTGCAATATTTCGTCCGACTTAGAACGCTATCCATACAAACGGCCACAAACGCGCAGGGCCGGCAACCTCGGGAAAGTACGAGCAAAGAAAGCACCGCTGCCGATTGCAATCGTCAAGCAACGTGCACCGGCGTGAACATTGTCGGTGGTCGCTTTCATCGATAGGATTCGAGTTGGCGAGCCGACGTCCCTGTGCGTCGGGCGGACTCCGTTACCGGATACCGCGATCGGAGCTTGCACCTCTCCGATCCCGCCACTTTCTTTTCATCAAATTTTCCGAACTTCCGCATAGCGACTTATTCGCCACCCGCTATTTCTCTTCCGTATCCGACGAAATCACGCTGAACGAATGATTCCGAGGAACCGTCCAACCTGCTCTTGGAGACGCGAGCTGTCGTTCGTTAGTGAGCGCGCTGAGGTCAGCACGCGGGCGGACGCAACGCCCGTATCATTGGCACCTTGTTGAACTTCCTCGATGCTCGAACTGACCTCGGAGGTTCCAAGCGCAGCCTGTTGAACGTTGCGGGCGATCTCTCGAGTGGCAGCGCCTTGCTGCTCGACCGCCGCTGCGATGTCCGACGAAATTCCAGACATTTGCTCGATGGTGGCGCCGATCTGCCGAATGGCGGAAACCGACTCCTGTGTAGCCGATTGCATTCCGACAATTTGTTGCCTGATTTCCTCCGTCGCTTTGCCCGTCTGCTCGGCCAGCGACTTCACCTCCGAGGCAACCACGGCAAAACCGCGACCAGCGTCGCCGGCGCGGGCGGCTTCAATCGTGGCATTCAAAGCGAGAAGGTTGGTCTGACTGGCGATATTGTTGATGAGATCGATGATGTCGCCGATGTGGTTGGCGGCGTCTGCCAGCGCACCAATTCGCTGGTTGGTCTCCCTAGCCTGGCCGACCGCCTGATGAGCAATACTCGCCGACTGCTGAACCCGCCGAGCGATTTCGCTGACGGACGCCGTCATTTCCTCCGTGGCCGATGCGACTGACTGAACGTTGGCTGAGGCCTGCTCTGACGCGGCGGCCACCGAGGTGGACAGTTGCTCCTCGCGTTCCGCCGTCGACGTCAGTGACCTTGCGGCGCTTTCAAGTTCTTCGGCAGCGTTGGCAAGGTCATGGATGACCTCGCCGACCGATGCCTCGAACTCGCCCGCGAGGTTCTCCATATCGGACTTTCTTTGAGCAGCTGCCCGCTCTTCCATTAGAAGCTGCTCTTCTTTGAGCCGCTCAACCTCCAGAGCATTTTGCTTGAAGACCTCGACGGTCTTGGCCATCTCGCCAATTTCGTCCTTGCCGGTCGTGCCAGGAACGTTGCGCGACAGGTCTCCCTTGGCAAAGGACTGCATGACATCCTTAAGCCGAGAAATCGGCTGCGAAAGCCATTTAATGCCGATCCACATCGCGAAAGCTAGATTGAGGACGAGGCCTATCGCGGCCGTGACATATGTCGTCATCACTGTCGAATGAGTGTGCTGCGTAAGCTGTTCCGCCAGCGCAGCGGCTTCCGCCGAGAGCCGGTCAGTCAATCGTATCTGCGCCGCAACTGCTTCTCCGATCAAAGGCGCGCAGTGCTGAATCAAGCGCTGCATTCCCTCGCCTCGCGAATCCGTTGACTTTGATTGCGCTGCACTCTGGATCACAGGATCGCACACCTTAAAGGCTGCATCGAAGCTTGCACGGACCGGACCAACAATCGCATCATGCTCGGCAAGGTTGCGCTGAACCTCTTTCATACCCTCATCATACGCATTCCGACTGGCGGCAACCCGAGCGAGAAGAGCTGCAGACGCTTGAGCGTCCGGTTGCGCAACAGCTTGTAGGGCCCCTGAGAGATAGCCCTCGGCCTCCCTTCCGGAACGAGCACTCAGCACGGTAAATCTGTCGAGCCTCCTTACAGCGTCCGAGTATGACCGGTCGATATCTTCCATCCGCAACGACGCAAACCAGATCTGGCCCGCCAGCTGTAGAGCCAGCGACATAACAATCAGCCCGATCTTCGAAACGATCTTCAGGTTGCTGAGCCCCGCCATCGGAATCCCCACGTTGACCGGCCGTCTTTCTCGGTCGGTGCAGTGTTCTGTTTCGAACACTCATGGGATGTGAACATTCCGAGAGCGTTAACGGCGGGATTAGCAGAAAGGATAGCTGAAGACGTATCCAGACTCCGGATTCGACGACGGTTCGTCTACCGCAGAATAGATTATCGGGATGCCTCCGGCAGCCTTCGACGCATGACACAGATAAAAAACTAATCGTACCCCCGCTGGGCGCAATGCGGATTGTGGAGACAGTAACGGGCCAATATGCTCAGAATCTGGGGAGCACCTGCGTAATGAATAGCGTCGAGCAACCGCCGATCTGCTGTCGATGCGGCGCCTCAATGACGCTTCTCG
Source organism: Rhodopseudomonas sp. P1 (assembly GCF_039642825.1). Taxonomy (NCBI): domain Bacteria; kingdom Pseudomonadati; phylum Pseudomonadota; class Alphaproteobacteria; order Hyphomicrobiales; family Nitrobacteraceae; genus Rhodopseudomonas; species Rhodopseudomonas sp. P1. The sequence goes on from NZ_CP088006.1 coordinate 3,263,898, forward strand.
GCATCTTGCCAGCGCGAAGCCATCTGCCCCTGAAACATGTCTATCGATGTATGACTTGCGGCGAAGTGAAGGTAGTCGAGTCCGAGTAGGTTACTGGATCCATATCGCCCCACTGAAGGACTCGGCGTTTCGGACCAAAGATCGCACCCTCCTCTTGAGAGATTGGAGTGTGTCGTCGACCTTGCGTTTACTACCATATCTGCACAACGCAGCGCTGCACGGTCCTGCCCGGTTTAGCGTAGACGCGCTCGAGCCGCAGGCCAAATGACCTAGCAACAGAAAATGTGCAAGGACACGCGAGGGGCCTTTGGCTCAAGCGTCGACGGACCGGCGGCTCCCAAGTGGCGGTTCCATTTGTGGAACCGGCGGTAGATTTGTTCTATCGCAATCGAGAGCTGCGCAATCACACCTAATGCTCCCAGTCAGCTAGGAGCAGTCGCGATGCAGCCCGTGTCGAGCCAGATGTACATTAAGCTCTGCAGTCGATGCGGAGCGCGATCCCATTTGATCCGAATTTCTCCACTGACAGACGGTCATGACGTTCGGAGTTATGAGTGCCGAAACTGCGGACAGGTCGACCGCTATGACGTATCGCCCGATCCAACGGTGCCTTGGTTACCGATCGAAACCGCCCTATAGGCGTTACGAAGGGAACTCCGCCGGTTTGATTTCGATACGGTCTGCGTGAAGGGACCAATTCCTAGTGGAGTGCAGCTGACAGAACTGCTGCTTAGCCAATTCCTCTGCACGCCCCTCGTCCTCCGCGTCGATCTCCAACTGATTCTCGATCACTTCGGCTTCGTGCCCATTATCCCCGAGTATGTCTTTGAGGAAACGCACGACGAAATGGGCCATTCCTCACCTCCCTGCTTGGGGTTAACCATCATCCTTCCGGGACCGAGATCAGAGTTGTTTGGACCGCACATCCAACGCCAATCGCTGCGCGCCGCCCATCAACTTTCTGCCAACCTTACTGGTTCCAAAGACGGCGCGCCTCGGAGGGAACCCCATCGCTGGGCCACAACCTCGGAGCAGTGATGGCATACCCGGACCTGAGAACTGGCGCGTTTGCAGGCCTCAGAGATCCACTTGGTCGTGGGCTTCATGATCTGCTCAGTTGTCCAGCGGCGACCGCCGGCCGGGTTCAGCCACAGCACGCCGCCATCTCGACGTCATCTGGCCAGTGAACTTAGCTACCAACCCATTACCGACGGAATAGCGAGGTGCGGGTCGCCACGGCAGAGGCGTGAGTGGCCTGCCGCCCCAATAATCGAATAGATAGCTGGGCTACAGCCGTCCCCAAGCTTCGACCGGCTGGTTCCGGAAGACCGTCACGAACTGCGCGCACAAGTCGCGGTCACTCTGAGCGGACTGAATACACCTCAGAGCTGCCGCTCCAGAACCTCCAAGAGATTGCCAACATCCTCCTCCCGAAACGGTTTAGAAATCAAGGGAGCGTCGGCAAAGATGGTAAGAGCTCCAGCATGGCCATAGCCGGTGATGAAGCCGAAGGGCTTTCCACGAGCCTTCAAGGCAACCGGTAGCGCATGCGCCTTCTGCCCGTTCAGATTCAAATCGAGCAGGGCAACATCAAATTGAGCTGTAGCAGCAAGATGCATCGCCTCACGAATATTGGTGGCGGTGTGCGCAACAGTATGCCCAAGCGCCTCAACCGCGTCTTCGATCAGCAGCGAGACCGCAACCTCATCTTCCACCACGAAAACTCTAAGGGGCATTTTGGATTAAACCCAAGTCGAGCGGCAACCGAATGTCACATTTGACGCCGTCGGACTCGAAACGGTGCTCGACCGACGATCCCGTCTCGATCGCGGTGGCACGCTTAATCAGCTTGGAGCCGTAGCCATTCTTCAGTGGCTTCTCGACGGTCGGCCCTCCTACCTCGCGCCACGATAAAGAAAGCCACCGCCTGCTCCCCGCTTCCTCGACTTCCCATCGGATTTCTACGCTGCCCTTATCGACGGAAAGACTGCCATACTTGAGCGCGTTGGTGCATAACTCATGTAACGTCATTGCCAGCGCTGAAGAGAGCCGCGCCGGCACGGCAACGTCTATCCCATCGAGCATAAAACGGTCTGCTCCAAACATGGAAACGCCTCGCAGCAACAAATCTCTCAATGAGGTATCGGCAAATCCGCGTGACGTAAGTGCATCATGCACACCCGACAGCGCTAGCAATCGCTGTTCAAAGGCTCGATAGAGTTCAGGAGACGCATTAACGAAGGTATTCTTTGCGATCGACTGTATAGTTGCGAGAGTATTTTTAACGCGATGGTTCAGCTCGTTAATGACAAGCTGGAGGCGCTCCTTTGTTAGCTCAAGTTCGGTAATGTCCGTGTTCGTGCCCAGCCAGCCAACAAGCTTACCATTCTCCTTTAGAGGCTCAGCTCGGGTCATGAAGGTTCGATAAGAGCCATCCGAGCCGCGCCGCAGCGGGAAAGTCCATTCGAACGGTTCGCCAGTTTCCAAGGCTTTTGTCCAGCGCTGAAGCATCTCCGGCAGAACATCGGGATGGTGAACCGACTGCCATCCCCACCCAACCATATCGTCAGGGCGGGTGCCTGTATATTCATACCACCGATCATTATACCAGATCAGCCAACCATCTGCGTCGGCCATCCAGGCGAGGTTCGGCATGGAGTTCGCCAACGCGCGGAATTGCGCATAGCTAAGGTCCGCTTGAGGCCGAGTAGCCCCAGCCTTTTCAACGACCGACAAAGGCACCTCAACTCCTTGCTTGCGCGACCACTCCCCCATAACGCCGCTCATGAAAAACGCTCCACCCGCGTTTGAGTTTGAAACCAGCAACCCACCCCTTGAAAACAATACTCCGTCCAATCGTCCACCTCAATCAACGGCAACAGCTCTCGTTCTAGATGCGAACTTGGCTCCGCTAGCCCTCTGGCTGGAGGAGCTGGGTCGATTGTGTGTCCAGCCTCACTGTCTGCACTCGACCCGACGGAACCAGCGAACGATCAGCTGATTGATTAAACGGAAGTAGATTTCGGCCTCTAGGAAGCTCAGTAGTCAACGATAACGTGGGAGATCACATGAAAGACCAACTCGAGGAGCGCATCGACCATCGCACTGAAGAAATGCGACAGGTGAAGGGACTGCCAGAGGAGCGTCGCGATGAATTCCGGAAGCAAGCAGAGAAGGACGTTCGTGGTGAAAAGGAAACGTATGAACGGCTGAAGTCCGACCCCAGCGTCACGACCAACAGCTGACTCTCCTTGTGAAATACTGCCACCCGGCTCTTCGAGCCGGGGGCGCCATCCTAGAGCCGCATCGGCGTCGCAGCGACCGCCGCGAAAACCACTCACTATTAGACCGCAATCTCCGATCCGGACGGGTCCGGACGGGCGCGGTTTCAGGCCCATTGCGAATCCTAGAGCGTGCTCCGCACGAGCACCCAATCCGCAACTGTTCGTCGCATGCCGACCGAGAGAGTGCAGATCGATCGGATTTCCGGACGTTGCAGTTTTTTCGGCGCTCCCGCCGGCAGATCGCAGCAAACGCCGCCAGCATAACAAATAACATACCCCTCTAACCGCGCTGCGGCTCGCAACCAATCGACCTTCCATACCCAATCAAGACTTGGTCGCTCGTCAATTTGGATAACCCGTAGTTGTACCAGCGGCGATATTCACCTCTTTCTAAAGCATTTTATGCAATCTCGCGGCATTAAATTACCGTTATCCACCCCGTCGCAGTTGGAATGCCGCAAATGCAGATCAATCGGATTGGAAACAAGCTCGGTTTAGCAGGGATCATCGGGGTGCTCCTCACGGGGGGCATACTGGTGAATCAAACCAGTGCCGACCTGGCAATCAGCGCAGCAAATAGTCGGGCGGACAGCCAGCAGTTCATCAACGAGAATGCGCTGGAAGCGAACATCGCTCTTCGACGAATGCAGGTCGCCGCCCGCGAGATCCGGTTGGCTAAAAGCTCCAGTGAACTAGAGAAACCCATCGTCGTGCTGGCCGACATGAGAGACCGAATCTCCAAGAGACTCAGCGATGCCGCCCAGCGGATGATCACGCCGGCCAACCGCACGAGAGTTGAGACAATCACTACGCTGACTCACGATTATAATGAGCAGACACTACAGCTCGTGAAAACGCTTCAGCGCAGTTTTGAAGTCACGGCCCACCGTAATTCGACTGCAGACGATTGGCGGAAGGCGATCGACACTCTGCAGGGTCTTCTCGCAGATCGAGACGACCTCGCAAAGATCGCGTTCCAAGCCGACGCTCATTTCAATGCAGCAAGAGCCGCGACTTGGCGGTACACGGCCACGGGGGACGCTGCACTTCCTTCCGTTATGAGTGCAGAACTCAACGCTACACAGGCTGCTTTGAGCCAGCTTCGTGCATCAAATCCTGACAAACTATATCTGGCCGTTGTAGATCGCCTGTCTTTGAGCGCTAGTTCGTTTTCGGCACTGTCGGCTGAAGTCACCAAGATCGAACTCACCCGTTATGAGCAGACTGCAGCCGCTGTGGCTACAGGAAACAAAACCATCGAACTTATGCGCGAAGCTGTTGACATCGCGAGCAAGAACTATCGTCAAGCCCGGGAGCTTGCCTCAACAGAGCTGGCACATGCAAACAACATCGCCTTCCTGCTCGCCGCCTTTGTGATGACTGTGATGATTGGATCCGTGCTGTTTACATTTATGGGAGTCGCACGGCCACTCAAGCGCCTGAACGGGGCCCTTCTCAAAATGGCGAATGGTGCGCACAATTTGACGATTCCGGGTGCGGATCGCGGCGATGAAATTGGAGATATTGCAAAGACTGTTGTTGTCATCAGCACCAACGCCGCAAAGAAGGCTCGAGACGAGGCAGATGCTCAAGCGCAGCGACAACAACTTGCAGCGCAACAGAGAAAGTCGGACATGATCCAGCTTGCGGACAGCTTCGAAGCCGCCGTCGGAGAAATCGTTGATACTGTCTCGTCCGCCTCGACAGAGCTTGAAGCCTCGGCTGCGACGCTCACGACGACGGCTGACCGAACTCAAGAGCTGACTACCGTAGTGGCTGCCGCCTCGGAAGAGGCGTCCACAAACGTGCAATCTGTGGCTTCTGCGACGGAAGAGCTGACCTCCTCGGTGAACGAAATCAGTCGACAGGTTCAAGAGTCTGCGCGCATAGCCAACGAAGCGGTGTCTCAGGCGCGCGTCACTAACGATCGAGTCGGCGATTTGTCGAAGGCGGCCTCCCGGATTGGCGATGTCGTCGAGCTCATCAACGCGATCGCAAGTCAGACCAACCTGCTCGCGCTCAACGCTACCATCGAAGCCGCCCGGGCGGGAGACGCTGGCCGCGGCTTTGCCGTTGTTGCGGCTGAGGTCAAGATTCTGGCCGAGCAAACAGCAAAGGCAACGGGGGACATCAGCCAGCAGATATCGAGCATCCAAGGGGCTACGGACGCTTCAGTGCACGCTATTCGTGAAATCAGTGTCACGATCGAACGATTGTCGGAAATCTCGTCGACGATCGCCTCGGCGGTCGAGGAGCAGGGTGCCGCCACTTTGGAAATCTCTCGGAACGTTCAGCACGCGGCGCAAGGCACTCACGAGGTCTCCGCGAACATTGGCGAGGTTCAACGCGACGCTTCAGAAACTGGCGCAGCATCAGCACAAGTTCTTTCCGCGGCCCGCACCCTCGCCTCGGACAGTAACAGGCTGCGCAGCGAGGTCGGAAGATTCCTTAGCACCGTTCGTGCTGCGTAGCACGCTCCGGTCTTGCGCCTCGGAGTGACGAGGACGACATCCACAACAGCCCCCAGCTTGATGCCATAATCCAAGACAACCTCCTACTCTGCGGAGGCCGCAGCTGGCTCAGTTTGGCAACCTACGCATTGAGTATGGAGCCACAGCCGCCAATGAGTCACCGAAACAAAGATCGGAAGGTCGTCCATATCTCGCCAACCATTAATACCGCGCCGACATGGAAAAACGAGGGCGTGACAGCCCTCCCCGTCGATTACAGCGAGTTCCAAATCGACGTCGAACGGAGCACACACGATCGGCCGCCACATCGATTTCCTCCCAAGTTGGTGCTTGTATGTTCGTCGAAACGACAGCGAATGACATTAACATTTGCGAGTCTGAAGGCCATGTTTCAACCAACAAGCGGTATTAAGTTGACGAACGACCGGGCTTTCAGATCACTATACTTTGTTCGACCCGCATCAATTAAGTGCACGCGCCTTTCAATTACGACGGTCGCTATGCCCGATTATCTACAGTTCGCTTCCCACGAGTTAGCAACGGATCGCCCTGGCCCGCGAACAACATCGTCGCCGGTGCTATTTACGACCTCAGTGATCCTTCGACCATCAGTCAACGCCCTTTACGCTCCATTATGCTTCGTTCGTTACAGATGATCCGGCTGAACTCAATGGTCTCATCCAATGGTCAACTCTAGTCCAATCTTAGTAGCTGCTGCTCAACATTGCCGCCGGGCGGCTGAGGCAGCTTCTCCCGAGATCGCGAATCAGCTGATCCAACTCGCGGAGTATTTAGAAAGCAGGACTGATGACGTTTCTGGTCCTTCGTCCTCAATGACGTGTGGCGTCTCGACGCACCATACCTTCGATCGCGTTGTTTCGTGAGACGATAGAGACCGGATCCATACAGCGTCGGATCCAGCAGCTCCTCGGAGCTTTTTTGACGTCACCGCAAAGCGCCACTGAGCACCAATTTGGTCGGCTCAGCCAGGCGCGCTGCGAGAGCTCGGACAAGCGAGGGGCGCCGGAACTTTGACTGCGGTTCCCGGTTTCAGTTTGAATAGCCCTCACGGAGCAACACACGACTGAAGCTCGTCGCGATCACTTTTATGGCGCAGAAACTCGCCAGTAGCGAACCTGCGGCGACTACCGGCACTTCAGGCCACAAGTAGGCGCCACCAGGAGATCGTAGATGTCGATCAAGGACTTCAACGGCACCACCCCGGTCTTTCTCCCGGAGCGCTTCTTCGATGGATGTTTGGAAGGCTGGGCAGTTCTAGAAAGTCTCGTCGGGGGCTTGCAGAAGCGCGCCGTCATCAGAGCGGAGGGACGCTGGAGCGAGGCGGAAGGCACCGTCCACTTTACCGAGGTTTATCGATTTGATGATGGGCACGAGGATACCCTGCACTGGGCAATCCACAAAGTGGCGGACGGCAAATACAATGGCTCCGAGCCGCGCTTAGAGGGACCAGCGGAAGGATATCAGGCCGGGTGCGCGTTCAACTGGCGCTACACGCGTAACACGCCGCAGAAGGATGGCGGGGCGGTCAAATTGAATTTCGACGATTGGTTCTACCTAATTGAGGAGAATGCCTGCATCGTTCGTGGCTCTGCTGGCAGGGCTGGACTTCCATTCGGAACGGCACACGTAGCCTACCGAAAGATAAGCTGACCGTCTCTGTAGATTCCCTTAGGCGCCGCCCCCTAAGCGACGTCACCAACTACAATCACGGTTGGAATCCGCCAATCTGGCCTTCTCGCATTAGGAGTAGGCCACATGCTCACCCAGTCGTTCAGCCCCTCTTCTGGCAAGGCCCCCCTCCCCGGCACCGACTTCTTCTCCCTCCCGTCAGGTTCCGCCGGACTTGTAGCCACTGAGTTCCACTATCGGAAAGAAGAGGAGATCTTCGGAGAAGACGAACCTTCCGAGTACGTCTATCAGGTTGTCTCTGGCGCTGTCCGCAGCCACAAGCTGCTGTCGGACGGTCGCCGTCAGATTGGCGCCTTTTATCTGCCTGGAGATGTTTTCGGGCTGGAAGTTGGCGCCATACACCGCCTCACCGCTGAAGCCGTGATCGACACCACCGTTCGTCTGCTTCATCGTCGTAGTCTGGAGCGCGCTGCTGCCACGGATGTGGATATCGCGCGGAGCCTATGGTCGATCACTGCAAACGAACTCTGTCATGCGGAGAGCCACCTGTTGCTCCTCGGCAGAAAGAGTGCCCTAGAAAGGGTCGCCAATTTTCTACTAGAGATGGATCGCCGACTGGCCCACACAGGTTTGATGTATCTACCGATGTGAAGGCGCGACATCGGCGACTATCTCGGACTGACCCTCGAGACGGTGTCGCGCTCCGTGTCCGAACTACATAAACAAGGCATTGTTGGCCTTCCCAGTGCTCGTCAAATCCAGGTGGTCAATCGCGCCAAGCTGCGCGGGTTGGATGCATAACCACTAATCATCTTGACCAACACGGGGCACGAGGCCCGCCGACGACTTGATGTTCGAGACGTCGACGCGACCAATGGCCTAAAAATACTTAGGTTGTTGCAGCTGGCAGCCCATCAGGCAGTTCGCATCGTATCTAGGAACCGCTCAACTTCCTGCTTGAGCCAGGTGCTGTCTTCCAAGGCGACCTCCATGTGCGTTCGAGGCGATCATACAGGACGTCGATTCCCGCATAGGGCGAGCAGATCCCCGTCTTTCTTCACTCCCCGAGCGACGATCTGCTGCGCCCGTCCGGCAGCGGCGCTGCAGCTTTAGGGCTTCCTCCTGAGAGGCCGACGACGGGTGCAGCAGCGCGGCGGTCGACCTCGTTCGGCGTTCTTGCAGCGGGAGCACTCATCTCGAGCCACCGATAGCCACCTTTGATCGCCTGATGATCTTTGAGGGAGGCATGCTAGGACGGCGGTCACTTACGCAACCCACCGGTATCGGCCGTCAAGATAACCCAGTCGCCCTGGCCGATTCCATAGACTACCCACAGCATGAACACTACCAAGCACCACCAGCGTCTTGACTGACAGATCAGAAATTGCGCCGCGGGGAAGCGCCTTCGAAGCTGCGGCAGACAGGACAGCGAGGTCAGCTTCGCTGCCGCGTTTCCAATCGGCTGGGTGACATCCATAATCACCCTCCCGAAATGGCCGTTCAGCGAGAGGTTCCTGCCGCTGATCTGCTGCAGGCCAATCACCCTTCGAAATGGCTCACATTCTCTGAAGCTTCGCGGCCAGCGGCAGCATCATTCTCGATTGCTGAATAATTTCGGCAATCCACGAACTCCGACAGCCAAATGGGCACCTCACAACCTAATGATCGGACGCGGCGCTGGACCTCATGGATAACCTCCGTTGTTGCGTCCCGCGCCCATCCCTGCCTTAGGTTGAAGGCCACGACAAAAGTGGGATTCTCGAATTCGCCTGCCATCGGATCGGCCGTGACGCTTTCCAGATCGCAGCGGTCGTAGTCCGCCTCGCGAAATGCTCGTCCCTCTCGTCCGAAATCATCCAGCACGAGATAAACCGTTCTATTTTCGGTGTCGGGGTCCTTGGGAGATTCATCCATAGCCGCCATGGCGTTTCCAGAAATTTGTCCGCAAATCAATGATGAAGCGACCGGGAGGTTCCAGCTAAACTGGAGGTTAAATGGAACTCGCGACGGTTCCCGCACATGATCACCATGTCGGCTCGGAACGTGGATAGGGGGAGAGAACCTTTTTGAAAGTGCGTGAGACAATCAACCGCTATGGCGGATCGGCAGCCTGGCTGCTCGCGGGAACGCTGTTCCTCGTCATATTGATCGCAGGTACCGTTCTCCTCAATCTCTCTCGTCTGCGTCAGCACTCCGAATGGGTGCAACATACAAACGACGCGATTGCCGCCATTTCAGCGATCCAACACGCGTTGCTCAACGCTGAGTCGAATGAACGGGCGTATTTACTCACTGCGATCGATGAATTCGCAAAGGACTTCGAACTCTCTCGAGTTGCGGTTGGGCAGAGCATCGACAGTCTTCGTCAAATGGTTTCGGACAATCCAGTTCAAATCGCCAACGTGGACAGGCTCCGAACCTTGGCAGACGGACGATTGGCCCAATTACAGCACGCCGCCATGTTGGGTCCAGCTCGACTGCCAGACGCAGTAGAATATCTAAAGACCGCCCGTATGGATGGACTAACCCAACAGGCGATCACGCTGCTGACGGGAATGACGAATGTCGAGCGCTCACTCCTTGACCGACGTCAGAAGGACCTACAGCGGAGTTCGACAGGCGTCGCCATCGCAAGCACTCTGCTACTTCTTCTGGCCTTGGCGGGTGCGGTATTTACAACATTTCTCATCGAACATCAGCGAGCCATAATAAGTCAGCGGCTCTCGGATCTGCGGATTCAAGGCCTTCAGTCGGAGCTCATGCACGTCGCACGCCTCAGCACTATGGGTGGCATGGCGAGCGCCCTTGCACACGAGCTCAATCAACCCCTTTCCGCTATTACCAACTATGTGAACGGCGCGATCCGTATCCTGCGTCTGCCAAAACCGGATACCGAACGCGCTATCGTCGCGCTGGAGAAAGGGGTCCAGCAAGGACTTAGGGCGGGAGCGATCATCAAACGGCTCAGAGAGTTCGTCTCCCGAGGCGAGACCGACCGCCGAGACGAAAGCATCCGAGCCATAGTGGATGAGTCGCTCGCCCTCATCTCGGTTGTCCAGCGTGACAGACCTGTGAACGTTACTCTCAGACTGGATCCGCTGTGCGATCAGGTGCACGTTGACCGTATTCAGATCCAACAGGTGCTAGTAAACCTGCTCAGGAACGCTTTCGAGGCAATGCGAGATCAGTCCGAACGCAAGCTTTCGGTCGTTAGTACCCCTGTTAGCGGCGGGATGGTGGAATTGGCTGTGGCGGACAACGGTCCCGGAATCGATCCGGCCATCGTGGAGCGCCTCTTTCAACCGTTCTCAACAACCAAGGCAGATGGAATGGGCGTCGGCCTCTCGATTTCACAAACCATCATACAAGCGCATGGCGGTGATATCACGGTGGAAGCCAAGGCAGAGGGCGGAACAATCTTCAGGATATCGCTCCCCTCTGCGACCCAAAATCAGCAGGAAGATCGTGGATTGCAGTTTACATCGGAGCCGTCATAGCCGTGCGCTTCAATGCCTTAATAGCGACCCTTTGTCTGGTCATTCGTCGGAAGCATAATCACGTATCGGTAGCCATCGTCGGCGTATTCGGCATCCAAAGACGCATTAATCTGAGCGAGTGATTGTTTGATCAGTCGTGGTCCGAAGTTGAACTTAGCGGGAGCAGTAACCTTGGGTCCATCCTGCTCAAGCCATTCGATTTTACAGCCACCCTCGCCTATTTGAGATCGGACGATGATGCGTCCCTTCTCTTCAGAAAGAGCCCCATACTTGAGAGCGTTCGTGGTCATTTCATGCAACGCAAGCCGGAGCCCCTTGGCTGTCTCCCGGTCGATCGTCGGATCTGCGCCATCGATGATCACCCGTCCTGGATGTGGCCGGTCGACCAAACATAGGCTCGGGTACTTCTCCGCCTCGCCATCAGGAGAAGGCACCATTCATCTGATTTTGAGCCACTTCGAGCACGGCTTCCACTTGCCCCGCTTTCAAGACATCCAAGGCGGTCCTTCCGCCGAGTTCGGGGTGTTCAGTCTTTAGGAACCGATAGACCGACCAAGGCTGCCTTCCAAGAACTTCGAACAGTTCGGATAATCCAGGCAACGGCATCCCGGCATCCGTAACTTGCCAACTCGGATATCTGACACCGCGGGTCGCTCCTTGCAGTCCAAGAATCTCGCCCCGCCCTCGCCTGACATTGACCGTCTCGTGCGAAGCTCCGATGAGAGCGCCGAAGTCGTTCCCGGTCAGCATGTCGTCGCCTTTCAGAATTTCTGTGATCTTGAACCTTCCGCGATCTCGGGCAGCTGACAACGATGCTTCCAACGACGAGACAGCCAACGAAGCAAGGGTGACGAGGCTGCCGATCGCTTTCGCGCTGCCGTCTGGCGACACCTCCACCGTGAAGCGAACGGGCTGCCGGACCTTTTTGGCTTTCCTCGCTCCAGCCCTGTACCCTTTCATAATTTCGAGGATCGCCAGCTTTTCAATAGATTCTTGGCTGGTCTTCGCGCCGGTCTCTGACGTCTTTCCGAAGGATACAATGCGGATGTGGCCTGTTACTCCATCCGGGCGGCCACGTTTCTTGCTGCGCTTCTTCGTTGCGCTCGCCGCTTGATTTCGTTCACGCGTTTCGACCATGACGGACCTCCACTGCACACCATCGTCCCGCTCCTCATATTCGTCAAGCTCGTCAGGTTCATCAGCGTTGCAGCAGGCTGCCGCCTTTGGACGAGGATGATGAATGCGTCCAACCTGAGGTGGAGCTCGCCGAATCGCTGAGTGTGATGGCGCTCCGTCAAAGGAAAGACGCCGTCCCTTAAAAGCTACCTCTTCAAACAGCCTTTGAAGGCCCTTCAAAGCCGCTTTAAACGCCTCGCTGCCCGAAGAGATGCTGGGAGTTGACGACCACTCTAAATCCGGAGACAAAAGGAAGTCCCCCGGAGCCAGTTCTCAGAGATTGAATGGAGAACTGCGTCATGCGCGAGCCGAAGCTGGAAGTTAGCTTGTGGGGTTTTAAGATTAGTGCCGTAGGTATCTAGGCCGTTTGCGCTGCCGTGTTGATCTTTCTTGCGGTGCTGACGGCTTGGCGGTTCTAGAATTCCTTCGTTGAAGCTAATCCATCCTTGGCAATTCCGATTCCTCTGCTTCTAAATCCTTCCCGCCATTATCAGACGTCCACCTCCTTCGCTTGACTGCAGATTAGCAGACTCCATTCACACCGAGAACGTCACGATCGAGCACATCCATGACCGACGGCTCCGATGATCTCAATTTTGAACCGGAATTTGAACCGTACGACCCGCGCCGGTGGTCCGTAAATCTCTCGTTCTGGCGACCGTCCCAACTTTCCGATGCCGAGATGCAGGCATTTTTCGTCGACCGTGACGGCCGGTGGAGTGCTCAGACGAAGGCAGCGATCGAGCGCTTTAACGCAAAGGGCCTCGATTTGAATCAAAGTTGGGCCCTCGTCGAACAGCGTTGGCTGTGCCCTGTTTGCCAGCGATTTAAGGCCGATATCTTTCGGGTCTCGAGCCGGGGCATCCTACTGGCGAACCTCGAAGAACATCACGACCATTTCCGCGACTACGTCGGCAGCCGAGGGCGCGAACTCTTTGGTGAGAGATGGGTATTGGACCTTCCGTCCAGTGGAGCAACGATGGTCGACACGCTTGAGTCACTCGTGTCGACATTTCCTCGGGAGCTCGTTTGCTCCGAATGCAATGCCGCCGACGGCAAGGCCAAGCTCGCATTGAAGGACATGGTACCACCCTACTTTAGCTTCGCTCCGACTGAGATCAGGGGCTTCATTCAGCCTTCGCCAAATGCCGACCACAAGGTCGATCTCAAAAAGGCGGAAGCGATCTGGCGGCAACTTGAGCCGTCCCTGAAGGCGCGCGTAGATCTCGTCGATAATGCTTTGCACATGATCCAATCGGGGGCGTTGCATCGTGAACGCGGCACATCGTCGCTGGACCGTGCATGGCGACGTTTCGAACCACAATTGCAGCTTTACGCGGAGTTTCTGAACGCCTCCAATCGTGACGGGCGCGGCCGAGAACTCAACCAAGCCACAACGGAATTTCTCGCCCGCTCCGTACAGAAGGATTCTAACATATTGGCACCGCGAACTCAGCCTAAGCGGGCGAAAGTTCAAGAGCCGTCCGACGAGGAATACAGCACATATAACGATCCAGTCTCCCCGAAGCGGTGGCAAAACACCAACGAAGAATGGTTTTGCCCAGTTTGCAAAAGAAGAAAACGCCAGATCGTCCGTAAGTCCGGGAGCGGCAAATGGGCTGGCGGCATACGCGATCTCTATGAAGCGGTTGAAGAGACTTCGCAGGAAGGTCGGCGATTCAGGCGCATGACTCTTCCTCGATTCTCTCACGCGTTCATTATGCGTGAAGCGAGAAACGTTCAAATCTGTTCTGACTGCGCCGAGATCATTCCGCAACTCAAAGCGAGGCGGCGGGACCTAACAGACGTCTCCCTTACATGTTTAGATCTCCTAGCCTGCATCCAGAGCTTGGCACCCCACGCCTCTCACGTGGTGGATTGGGATGAAGCGGGAAATCGAGCATCAGCCAATCGCCAAATCGCCCCCGCATGGGATGCCTATTTCAAACACCGGGCCCTCGCATCCCGTATTCAGAATCTTTACAAACGGTTTTTGCGTTTCGAGAACGAAGCGTCCGCGATCCGTGAAGTGACGGAAGAAGTGATGTACGTCGCCGAAATCGACGAGTTGGACGAAGCCAGCATACTGGCGAGATGGTTGCTCGACGAAGCTGCTCGCTTCGACCAAGAGGAGGAGAACAACAAACGGGAATACCTTGCTTCAAAGGCCGCATCAAAGCCGAACTAAGCCAGTCAGCGGTTTCTGGGACTGCGACCATTAGGTCGATCACACACTGATGTATGAATGTGCCCGGCGACGGCCTCCAATTGGAGTAACCTTTCGAACAGAAGTCAGGGCGTTCGGATTGATGAAGTTACCAAGTACAGCCCTTCGCTGGGGTATTGAAACAGATCGAAACAGATTTCTGAAGGACCTCGTCAAGAACGCTGGCGAGCCGATCGCAGGATCGGCCGATCCTGAACAATGACGAGGTCGTCTTGGTCGGAACAACATCCGGGATCCTAACAATCGCCTGAGACCACTCTTCTCTACGTTGAATACGTTCTTTAGAAGAATATCGTACTTAGCGAAATTCTTCTGACGGACTGCAATGGTGAGTCCCGACATCTTCACAGTTCACCGTATGTGATGAAGCTCGATATCCCTCTCGAATTGCAAAGAAATGATGAGGGCTACTGCAGCACGGTGCCGACTGCGCCAGTTGGCGAACGTCGTAAAAAGGCGTTGACATCGGTGCAAAGTTCTCTATTTGTTCTTTTCATGTCAAGCGCGTTCATCAACAACGAAGTCTCTGGAAAGCGCCTCCAGCGCACCGCTGAGCGGCGCTTTTCATACATACGCTGATACCCACGACGCCTCGCTTTTGAAGGTATCGCGGATACCGCCCAATTTGTTTGGGGGACTAGCGTATCATGTCCAGACCTCAGCGCTCTGACTACCAACAGCATCAGCTCTCGAAGCTTCTTCAGCGCACTCGTGATGAGGCAGCGGCTCTCTTCTTTGCTCCAAAGAGCACGATGCGGTGCATCGGGCCTGCGATCTTTCGGACGCGATTAGCACGCGACGTGGGCTGTTTGCTCGACGTCGATCCATCGGTGACGTCATGGATCTGCCTGCCCCTGGTTCTGAGCCGCCGGAGCCACCACCACGTCCCAGATTTCTTGGTGACCAGGCCGGAGGGCGTAAGCCTGCTCGATGCCCATCCATCGTTTGTGAAGTGGCCCCCTCCGGACTGGCTCGGCGAAGCAGCTCAGGCGATGGGCTACCAATACGAAAAGTGCGAGGAAGCCGAGCTGCGTGGCAGCATCAGGCTCGAGAACGCCCGTGATCTTCTTCAATACGCGGGTTACAGAGCATCGCTCGGCGATCGCGTCCGTATCCTCGCCCTGCTCGAGGAAAACGGCTCGTTGCCGCTCTCAAGCTGCCTGGAGGCCGTTCGGAGCGGACATGACGCGATAGCGGTCATCGCCTCGCTGGCGCTGCAACGGTTCATCGAGATCGAACTCGATGAAGCTCGCATCGGTCCTGACACCATAATCTCCCGCTTCCGCGGCTGACCCCTTCCTTCTTCTCCGACCACCTTGACCGAGCGCACCTCGTGCGTCCGGAAGCAATGGAGCACGTCATGTCGTATTTGATCAACGGTCACGTCCCCGTGCCAGAACTTCAACCCGACATCGAGCGCCTACGTCGTCTGGTAGATGACCTTGAGCGGATTCGGCGCGGAGACCATCCCGGCGCGGCCCAACTTGCCGAAGCGCCGATCTTGAACTCCTGGGAATTGGCGCGGCGCCCCGATCTGTGCCTCACCGGTGCCGTCACTGGTCACCCGATCCTCCAAGACGACAAAGAAATTCATACATCAGCTTTGTGGGTGATTTCTCCGGTTCTTGGATACGCGAGAACGTTCTCGCGTCTGTATCGGCTTGGAAGTCCCTACGCCGATCCAAGTCTCCATTGACCGCCTGGATCTCCGGAGACAGCAATGAATCTGAGAAACCCTTTGAGATCGCGCGTGGCCTCACGTCAACGTTCGACAGACATGGGCGTGGCAGTCGCGCGGCAACTGCTGGTTCGATCCCTGCGTCAGAACAGTATGCACCACGTATTAGCCGGATGCGTTTCCGTCGTCGGATTCGTCCTGCACAATGCTGCCGATGGAAAGGCTTTCGAGGAAGCGGGGCGCACGCTTTATCGAAACCGGAATCGATCCAAGCGGACGATCCGACCTGCGATTTTGCAGTGGGACAGTGACGCTGCTATCCGACGGACACAGGAGAAAGATCTCGGCAAAACACTGGCAGGCAATGATCATGTCATCGCCTTTGCCTCCAGTGCCGATGAATTTCCGCTCACATTCCGTCTTGCGGCCGACGGGATTCTATCCCTCCCGGTCGCCGACCTCTCGGTGCTGAAGACAGCTTCCAAGGCCATTGGAATTCGCGGCCTGCCTGATGACATTTTGGCGATTGCGGTTGGAGAACCTCTCTCCCTGCTGAGCATCCTGATCAAGCCAGGTCGAAGCATGCTGCACATCGAGCGGAGCCTCAGGAGGGTCAAGAAGGACCAGCTCGCAAGAAGCTCTCAGAGGCGATCCTCCGTAGCGACCATGCCGAGCCTGGCCGATCTACACGGACTTGGGGAGGCCGCGGTCTGGGGCCGCGAACTTGCAAAGGACCTCGATGACTATCGGGCCGGGCGATTGCCATGGGCGGATGTCGATCGAGGCGTCCTCGTCTCTGGTCCAACCGGTACAGGCAAGACGACCTTCGCACAGGCTCTGGCTCGAACCTGCAGGGTTCCGGTGCATATCCACTCGCTCGCCCGTTGGCAGGCTGCTGGCTATCTGAATGACCTATTGAAGGCCATGAGGAGAGCTTTCCGAGATGCCATTCTGGATGCACCTAGCATCCTTTTCGTCGACGAAATCGACGCCTTTGGAGATCGCGAGACCCTCGAGGGAAAGAACGAGCAATATACGCGCGAGGTGATCAACGCCTTCCTGGAATGCCTCGATGGCGTAGACGGGCGTGAAGGCGTGGTGGTGGTCGGTGCGACCAATCTACCAGAGAAGATCGACAAGGCCATTCAGCGACCGGGCCGTTTGGGAAAGCATGTCAAAATCTCCCTACCCGACCTCGACGCTCGCGTTGGGATTCTGCGCCACCATCTCCGAGGTGACTGTGTATCTGCCGATCTCGCTGACATCGCATCTCGCCTGGAGGGTGCTTCCGGAGCTGTGATCGAACAGGTGGTCCGGGATGCACGGCGCAAGGCTCGTTCGGAACGGCGCCCGATGGCGTTTGCCGATCTTCTACACGGCCTGCCTGTACGGATTGTGCAATCTGACGAAGCCTTCCATGAGGCCTGCATCCATGAGGCTGGCCACGCCATGGTTGGCTACCTCCTCGCGGAGCTCTCCGGAAGCCGTCTAGTCGAAAGCCACGTCTGCCGGGAGGTGGGTCTGGACGGATCTGGTGGCCGGACAATCATGAGACAGATCCCGGGCCGCAACCTCGGGAGAGCGGCATATTTGGCTCAGATTACCATCCTTCTTGCCGGACTTGCAGCCGAAGAGTTTGTATTCGGGCACTATGCCGACGGCGGCGGTGGATCCGAAGATTCTGACCTCCGACAGGCCACGCTCATTGCGACGACAATGGAGATCTCACTAGGTCTTGGTGAGAGCCTAGTTTACCTCACGTCTCGGCGTTCAGGAGACGTATTGGGAAACCTTCGGCGAAGCCCTTCGCTCCAACGGATTGTAGCGAGAACGCTCGACGACTGCTTTCAGAGAGCAAAGGGAATCATTAACGAACGAATTGTCGGACTCCGCCGCATCGCTCGCCTTCTCAACGAAAGCGGACAGGCTTCAGTCGGTGATATCGAACGAGCGCTCGGTCCAGCACAGTAGCTCTAGACACATTCCTTGTTTTAGTTCGGCTACGTTTTCGACAGCAACTCTCGACACATACTTGGCCTCGGGCTCCAAGGTCTACCGAAAGGATCGCCCCACACCACAATGCGATACAGCCACTTGCGCGGTGACAGGAGCAGTTCTCTGGGTGCCATCGCCGCCAAGATAGCGTTTCACATAAGAGACAAGTACCGTGCGATACCCGACGAATTGATCAAAGCCGTCAACGTTGTCGCCGCCATCCCCAAAGTTAGGTGGAAAGATGCGACAGCAGTCGGGAAAGTCAGCAAGAAACTGCTCAGTAGTCGCGTATTTCTGCGAATGAGCCCGTTTCGACGTACTGTACCCTTTTCCGTGTTCGGTAATCCCGTCGATAGGGTCAGTGATGACGACCGAAATCGCGCCTCGGTAATAATCCATGTCCTTTAGAAGTCGCATTTCCGAGAGGCAAACCCCTGCATTCATCGCAGCGGACGAGGCGCCGAGCGTCAGCACTAAGAGACCGACCAAGACGAGCGCCACTCGAAACCTTCTCGCTACGTCAGATCCGAACAACTCTCGCTCGGTCTTCGACATACCCCAGCTCCACTGCTGCAGCATTGTTGTGACCAGACCGAAGAGTCGGATGCCGGACATCATCTCTCAATATCTGTAGAGGCGCTCATACGTCGATTAGAAGGATTGCGAGCACATTGGTAAACGACCATTAACCATTCCATATGACCGGTTCTGGGAGGATCTTCTCAAGTCGGGTTCCCTGATGTACTTAACGGCCCACCAAACAACGACTTGTTTGGCCGCGTTCGCTCCGGCGAAAAGTGCATCTGGATCAAGTAGATCCATCAGAGCCAGAGGAGGCAAAATATGTCGATTTTCGCGCAAGCCTCCTGCCCCAGCACTCCTCTCATCGCATTCTCCTCCATAGTCGGTTGATTACCCTGCGCTCCGGCGCATCGTATTCGGTTGAACGAAGCCCAGTGATCTCCTCGACTGGGCTAGACGTCGGACGCCAGCGCTTCCGACTAGGAGACTAGCTGTGCCTTTCGCTCCCCTCCAGAGCCAAATAAGCCGCTGAGCTAGCCGACATCCGGCGAAGTCTCAGCACGGTCGGACAACGTGTTTCGTGTCCCCGCCGAACATCGCGCACCGCCGTCCCGGGTCTCTCAACCTCCGATATCTCACCGGTCAAGTGGGCGTACGTAGGCGCCCATCGATGGAGCTCGTCTTATGGCCAGAGCAAAGACCTCACGTCTTCACTATCCTCTCGCCCCCCTGTCCCCGACTGAAGATCACACCCTCGGTGCCTCCTCCTCCATGGCCGCGGTGGAGAGCGCCAACGGGAGCTTGCGGATAGGACTGCACTAACACTTCGAGCCGATGTCGGCACCGCCTGGAGCCCGCCTTCTGCTTCCCGCGCCAGTCGACGCCCCTCTCCTTCCTCGAGATCAACTAGCGGTGCTCTCGTGAATCCATTGCTAAATCGCGAAATCACTTACGAAAGCTCGCTGGAGCGCGACCTTGCGTACATCCTTTTGGCTCATCCGGACGTGGCTGATGTTCAGGATCAAGTTCCGATCGACTACTACGACAATGGCGTGAAGCGAAAGCACACCATCGACTTTGTGGCTACCCTTAAGAACGGAACCAAAACGGCGTTCTTCGTCAAGCCCGCGAAGCGCGTACAGTCGAGTGGCATTGAAGAAACGGTTGAACTGATCAGAGAGCAGGCCCCGAACGATTTCGCTGACCACTACGAAATCCGGACTGGCGAGCACATCACCCGCATTCGCGCCGAAAACGCCCGGCTGATCCATCGTGCTCGAAGGACGCGTTGTGAGGAAGACATCGCAATCATTGCAAAGGTCGCAGCGAACTTGTGCGGCACAGTAACGATCCAGACGTTGCTTGCCGCATCCCTGAACAGCGGCAACGGATTCTACGCCGTGGTCTGCCTGATTGACGATCGCATTCTAGATCACGTCGGCCCGGGTCTGATCACCTACAGCAGCCTAGTTAGACCCCACCGTACTTCGGAGACGCAATCATGAACAGCTCCTCCGCCACCCAACAGATCGCCTCTCTGTCTTTCCACGTCGTGCCTCGCTTCCGCTTCGAGCCGACAGACAAGGTCACCATCAAAGGCGTGGACTACGTACCGAAGTCCGCTGATGAATTCGGGCATGTGTTTCGTCGGGTCGACAACCCGGAAATGAGCGAATCCTTCACTCACGGCGAGATCGATGAATTGAGAAAGGCAGATGGCTGGGTACACTGCCGAGGCTTCTTCTCCTCGCGCAAAGCAACACTGCGGACTGCACGGCCGACGACTCTTCTTAGCGATTTGCCTTCCGAGCAATTGCAGAGGGTGCTCTTCCGGAAGACGGTTTGCGATCGCTTTCTGCAAATGGAGGCCGATGGCCTTGCATCGCGTTCCGACGCGTCGATGAAGCAGGCTATTAAATCCATCTTTGCCGAATTGATCACCTCTGAAATGAATGGTGGGCGGTGTGGAAGCGAGGATTTGAAAGTCAAGCGGCCGCCCAGTCCTCGAGGCCTTAGACGCTGGCTCAATGCCTACGCAGCATGCGAGTGGGACGCCATCGCGTTGACTCACAACTACGGTCGATCTGGCAATCGCCTGCCGCGCTTCGGGAAGGAGGAGCGCGAACTGATGCAGGAATACGCGGAGATGTTCGCTAGCCGTCTGCAGCCGAGCAAACGGTCTCTGTTTTCCGATCTTCTTGGGAAGTTCGCTGATCTGAACAAAGAACGTCAGAGTCAGGGGGAGCGGTTGCTCAAGCTGCCGAGCCGCGCCGCGTTTGAGCGTGTAATTAGCAGCCTTGATCCGTTTCACGTCTACGCTGGACGCAAAGGGCCGGACGCTGCCCGCAAGAAGTTCTTCATCGTCCAAAATGGCCTCTCGGTCACGAGACCGCTGGAGAGAATTGAACTCGACGAGAACCGGATTCCGCTACAGACGTTGCTGACCGACGCAAGACTTTGGGACCAGCTAACCGCTAAACAGAAGGAACGAGTCGAACGTCGACGCCCTTGGCTGTCGACGGCCATCGACACGGCAACCAGGTGCTGTTTGGCTGCGCTCATTGTCGAGAACCCGTCTGAGGCCAGCGCAATCGCGACGCTGGAGATGGCGGTCAACGACAAGTCGGCCTATGCGTCCGCTGCCGGGTGCGTGACTCCTTGGGACCAAGGAGGCACCTGCGAGGGCATCTCAAATGATGGCGGTGCTGGACTCAAATCATTCGGATACCGCGCCTCTGCTTGCGATCTTGGCGCTGACCTAATGTTTCCGACGACTGGCACGCCGCAGATGCGTGGTAGAAAGGAACGCCTCTATCGGACCATCCATACTGGCTTCTTTTCGAGATTGCATGGTCGGACGTTTGAGAACGTGCTCGCAAAGGGAGACTACGACTCCGAAGCGAACGCTGTCTTGGATGCCGCCGAACTCGGACGGCTCCTCGTTCGCTGGATCGTCGACGTTTATCACAACAAGCCGCACGCTGGTCTCGGCGGGGAAACGCCCCGGAATGCTTGGCTCAGACTGACGAAGATCTTTCCGGTCATCCCGCCCCCTGACAAAGAAGTCAACCGCCACATCTTCGGCCTGACTCACGAGGCTCGGATCGGGAATCACGGAGTGCGCTTCATCGGATTGAACTATCAATCGCAGGAACTTCAACGCCTACGTCGCAGGACGGGCACAATGCCGGTCCTAATTCGGATCGACCGGAACGATCTTAGTCGTATCTCGGTGCGACCGAAGCCTGGTCGCAACATCCCTTCTGATCATGGGTGGATCTCCGTTGATTGCCTGACGTCCGGTCTTAAGGGTGTATCGGTCGACCATTGGATGCGCGCCGCCCGCGCAATCAGAAGAACCCATGCGGATGCGGCAAAGGTTACCGAATCTGTCGTTCACCAAGCTCTCCGCGATATCTCGGAATTTTCTCGTATGGCCGCCCAGCGCGCCGGGATCGCTTCGCCTCTCCTCACTGCTGAAGAATTCAGGCGGTTCGAGCGCGATGTCGTTCGGAATTTCGAGTTTGTCCGAGGCCCGGAGAACGGACCGGAAGTGCTTGAAGTAGCGAGCGAGAGCAGCGTCGCGGAAGAGAATGTTGAAGCGCCGAGCGATGCCGGAGACGGGTTCGACGATGGCGGCGAAGGTGCCTGGTTTGTGGAGGACTGAGATGAGTGACAGCATGCTAACTCCTGTTGAAGCTGAAGATCCGATCGCGCGCATGCGGCGCCTCCGTTCCCAACAGCGGTCGACGGTAAGCGCCACGATGACGCAGCTCCAGTCGGCGTATTTTGGGACCGAGCGCGACAAGTTGCTCGATGAAGAGATCAGCATTTTGATCGACTCCTTCCTCGAAGTTGAAGGAGCCGAAGGCAGCCGCCGTGTCGGGCGCCTCCGGGAAGGCCGTGCCCTCACGGTTACCGGAGCTTCGGGAGCAGGCAAATCGCGGGCGCTCGATCGAGTGTTCTTGAAGCGCGAGGAATTTACGGGATACGGACGCCCGGAATCCGATTGCTTGCTCGTATCGGTGACGGCGCCCTCACCTTGCACGCTGCGGCTTCTGGGCGAGAGCATTCTCAAGGCCCTGGGGTACCCCTTGACGCGAAGGCTTGATGAAAACGTCGCCTGGGATCTCGTTCGAAAGACGCTCGAGCTGAGACAGGTGAAATTTCTGCATATCGACGAGCTGCAGCACGTCCTTCAATCCCGCAATTCCGTCGAGATTGGGAAGATGCAGGACACGCTGAAGGGCTTGCTGCAGGATAAGCACTGGCCCGTTTGGCTAATCCTTTCTGGTCTTCCGAGTGTCGCAACGTTCTTGTCGAACGACATCCAAGTTCGCCGTCGCACCAGACATGTCGTGTTCCGGCCTCTGAAATTTCCGGATGAAATTCCGATGGTCCGGCGACTCATCACGTTCTACGGGAAAGACAAAGCAGGCCGTGAGTGCGCAATCGCTCAGGACAATGATCTGATCGGTCGTCTTATCCACGCAGCAAACGGCAGCTTTGGCGTCGTTATCGAACTCATTCAGGACGCCGTTGGGAATGCTCTTCGCTTGGACGATCCCAATTTGTTGAGCGAGCACTTTGCCGCGGCTTACGCGGCGCGCACCGGCTGCGTTCCGGAAAGCAACGTCTTCGTCGTTGCTTCGGATTGGGACCTCATCGATACGTCCGGGCTCGATGACATCGAGGAGCCTCCGCCTGAAGGTGGTCCAGAGGATAAGCCGAAGAAGAAGACCAGAAAGTCCAAGAAGGCGTAACGGAGTAACCCGTGGACTCTATTCATTCTAAAATGGCGGCGGATCTTCGTGATGGCGAGTCGCCTATGAGCTTCAGCTCGCGGGCCGGTCAACTCTTGGGCCGAACCGCCCGTGATTTCTGCCTCGACATGGGCTTCACGTTCCAAGCAGTAGTTGACGGCGACCAAGGCGCCCTCGGAAGAATTGCAGCCTGTTGCCGCATCGACCTGCGGCGGCTTTCGGATGCTGCGATTGTCAAAGTTGGAGACCGCCGCTACCGGATTCGCCAGCAGGAGGTCGTGCGGGACAGCCTGGCAAGGTCTTCCATGCGCGTCTGTCCTGTCTGCCTTCACGAAGACCTCGAGTCTTTGGATGGTCCGAGAGACGTACGCCCCTATGGGCGCACTCTCTGGCAGATTGGATCGATCAGAAACTGTCCTCGACACAATACCGCCCTGGTTCAAGTTGTCGAAGACGATAATCCGCACCGCGTGCATGATTTCGCTCTTCTCATTAAGCCGTCGCTTGATGCGCTGCCTGAGCTCATTCGCGCATCGAAAGAGCGCCCTCTCTCCGGGTTGGAAAGTTATCTCTGCGAGCGCCTTCTCCATCCGGAGCAATTGCAGCCCTGCTGGCTAGATCGGCTGCCATTCTATGCGGCTGCAAGGGTGTGCGAAATGCTCGGTGCCGTAGCGACTCGCGGAATCCGCTTCTACGCCAATTCGTTGTCGGAAGAGGATTGGTACGCTTGCGGCGGTCGCGGCTACGAAATTGCCGAGGGTGGCGAGGACGGCATTCGTTCGCTGCTCTCGGCACTCCAGGCCTCCTTTCGAGCGACCAAGCACGACTGGGGACCGCGGTCGATCTTTGGTCGCCTCTACGAATGGTTGGCGCATGAGAACTCAGATGAGGCCTATGATCCGCTTCGCAGCCTCATCACCAAGCACGTGATCGAGACCATGCCGGTCGGCCCCGGGGATGAGATCTTCGGGAAACCGGTCGAGTGTCGCAAGCTGCATTCGCTGCGCTCTGCATCGCTGGAGTTTGGCGCACATCCCAAACGGCTTCGGAAACTGCTGCTCGCCGCCGACGTCATCAAAGCGGACTGCTTGGATCGGTCGGACGACAGGATCCTCTTTGAAGCCGAGAGAGCCCAACCGTTTCTCGAGCGCATTGAGGGCGCGATGTCGCTCAAGGAAGCGGGCAAATACATCAACGCCCCCAGACCTCACGAACGGCTGCTCTTCGAGGCGGGCTTCATCCAGCCGTTCATTAGGGGTGGAACCGACCGATTTAAGAACCATGCGTTCGCCAGGCAGGACCTGGACGCATTTCTCGCTCGTCTGCTCGGTGGATCGCTCGAGGGAGACCGGGGCGGTCACTTGCTTCCTATTCCCGACGCAGCCAGGCGCTCCAACTGTGCGGCAATGGAGATCGTGAGGCTACTCTTGGACGGATCGCTCGAATGTGTCGGGCGACGGCCTGACGTATCCGGATATCTTTCGGTTCTGGTGGATCCGGTTGAGGTGGGCAGGCACGTCCGCGGTCCCGAACTGCACGGCTTGACGCTGCGAAGCGTGGAAAAAGTTCTGCGTACGTCCTCAGCAACCGTGAAGGCCCTGCTCAAGGGCAACCATTTGCCCTATGGAGAAATGCTCAACCCAGTGAACCGCTGTCCTCAAACATACGTCCGCGAGGAAGCCCTCAAGGATTTCATGGAACGGTTCGCATCTATCGACGTCCTCGCGAGAGAGCTCGGGACCAGAGGACACCTCCTCCGTCCGCGACTCGACGCGATGACGATCGAACCGGCATTTGTGCTCACCGATGTCAATGTTCCCTTCTACGACCGGCGAACACTTCCAACGACCTTGAGCGAGACGAACGCCTCTCAAACCTAGACGCCGCAGTCTCACCACCTCACACTCCATTCATCAAAAGCCCCTCGCTCTCCGGAAGTCGGAAGCGAGGGGCTTTTTGATTCCGGCGACACCTTCACGTTGCTCATCACTTTCCGTCCGACAACGAATGAGCCATCGCCTGGAAGACCGATCATGCATAGTTTGCCGCAGCTGAGGCATTCTATGAGTAGCTACACTGCGGCATTCCAATGCGAGCATTTGGCTTGCACTGCGGCACTTTCGAGATTCGCACCTAACATTTTCAACTACTTACAGGTGCTCTGCGGCATCCTTTGGCTACCTCAACAGTTGAAGGGCGGCGATTACTCGCCGCCCTTCACATTACAGAACAAATCACGAACCACCTATTGATAGCGATACAATCTGTGCCTCAAATGGGGTTTCACACAACTGGGGATAATGATGAGAGCTTTATTCCAGTGGTTTGGCGCTGAGGCGAACGCCCGTGCGATTTCGACGCTCGCATTACTGATCGGTTGCATTGGAAGCGCCATCGCATTTTGCGTCGTCAATCTCAATCCGACGACTAATAGCTCGCTGGGCAACGAATTCGCCCGTGGCCGACACCTTGGGCAGCTTGAGGTTCGCAACACACTGGCCGAAGAGTCGGCCAAATCAGAACGAAGGTCCGCCGAATTACTCGCAAATCGACCCAGCGTAGAGCAATTAATTAAAGACCTTGAGAACGGCAGAGAATTCTGACGACCTATTTTTCGAAGCAAGCGTAGCCCGAGTGAGCGCAGCGATACCCGGGACTCTTCACACCGCCGAGATGCTGCCCACCCCGGATGTCGCTTCGCTCATCCGGGCTACGGGAATATTTATTTGAGATATGTCCACGCAATCGTCAGCGCACCACCCCGTGATCTCGGTCGGACTAACGAAGCGTACTCCGAATTATTCGCCGAGAGCAACAGCCAACTCCTTTCAAAGCAACGCAGCCACGTCTCACTTGGACATGCCATGATCGCAACCTCCGACTCGAAGCCACGAAAAACATGGAAAGAACACCTCCTGAAATCGGGCTTGCTACTTGAATACGAAGTAGCCTCGCTTCTTGCCAACCAAGACATGGCCGTTGACGCAGACTTCAGTTATCTCAGACGCGACTCCGCCGGAACAAAGGAGTGCTCGGTCGACATATCAGCAACTTGGTTCTCAGACGAATCAAGCGGACTTGAATTCGAAGTTCGACTTCTGGTCGAATGCAAGTACAGATCTCCCGGAAAGCTGTTCGTATTTATTGAAGAGCCCAACAGAGAATTTTCGCCAATCACGCTAGGCGACACAGTGAACGCGCTAGATCAATTTACGCCGTACGAGCTTGGAGAAAAGCCACTTACAGATCTAGAGGCTACTTTTCGGTTTGCCTACAAAGGGATCGAGTTAAGTAACGACGGCGCATTCAATCAAGAACTTCTTCACGGAATACAGCAACTTAGATACGCCACACCAGCATTACTGAGACACGCACTATCATTCAATATGTCCCTACACCCTGATGACGCAGCAAGACCCATCTTTTTCGCAAAAATCTTGGTCACAAACGCGCCTATTCGTATGCTTCACAGTGACATTAACATACAGAAGATAATGGAGGCAGACTCAATCGAGAGCGTCAGCTCATCACCGGATTCAGTCATACTATTCTCGGACTACGGCCCAGATTACGAAGACCATTTTCGATCGACTTTTTCGGACAGCAAGGAACACTTACGCGAACTAAGCCAAGACATAAGGGAGCGGCTTCTTGCAGCGGAAATCCCATTAGACAACTTGACAAATCCGGCTGTCTTTATTGAGAATCTATCGACTGCCAATCGGTTTGAGGCCCGCGCCTTGAGTACTCAGTTTTTCGTAACAAGTCTTTCTGGTTTTGCGGGGCTGATTCAGCAAATCAAAGCAGCTAGTAAGGCGTCATTTGATTCACGCACCAGCAAGCGTAGCCCGTAGGGCGGATTAGCGCAGCGTAATCCGCCGTTCTCGCGGGACATACGGGCGACCTCTTCGGAGACTCCCCATGCCGGTCGTTTTCCGTCGCGACGGGTTGAGATACTACTTCTTCTCCAACGAGGGGCTGCCGCCTGAGCCGGCGCATATTCATGTCAAGGGCGGCGGAAAGGATGCCAAGATCTGGCTGGTTCCGGAGATCGCGATCGCCGACGCCTACGGGTTCAATCGGCGCGAGCTTTCCGCTATAATGTTGGCCGTCGCTGAGAACCGCGACCTGATCCTGAGGGCATGGTATGACCATTTCGGCCACTAGCGTCCGCTTTGACGATCACACGATGTGGGTCGAGTTGTCGGATGGCCGCACCCTCGGCGTGCCGCTGGCTTGGTTTCCACGCCTGTTGCGAGCGTCGCCAGCGGAGCGCGCACAGGTGGAATTGAGCCGCGTCGGATTGCATTGGGAAGCGCTCGACGAGGACATTTCGGTGGCCGGCCTGCTGGCTGGCCGTAGCGACGTGACGCAAACATCGGAAACGGCTGCGTAGCAGGCGTAGCCCGAGCTGATCCCAGCGCCCCCCCGGGACTCTCCGTGCCTAGCTCGTAGGGCCGTGAACCATCTTCCCCACCAGCGCGTCTCACCATGAGCTTTGCTCGCGCCGGTGCGGCTGGCGTTCGGCAGAACGCCGTCGCGCCTGCGCCCGCTCCGGCGTCGCGGAACGAGCGGCGCAGCTTGGGAGATAGGTCATGCGTCTTTCATTCGCCGGCACGTTGGTGCTGGCTCTGTCGTTTGGCTCGGCGGCCCAAGCGGCGGAGGTGCGGTGGACGTCCACCAAGCAGCCCGCCGAAGTGCTCGGCATGCCCGCCGGTGAGGAAGAAGCCGACGATGTGTTGCGCTTGACCTGCCTGAAGGGCGGCGCGGTGCAGATCGGACTGGGCGGATACACGAGCCTCGGCAAAGGCAAAAGCGAGCCGCTGAGCGTCACGCTGACCAGCGGCACGCAATCCGTCACGCTGAACGGCAAGTCGGTGCGCAGCAAGAATTTCGAAATGACGGGAGCCTTTGAGTTGAGAGCGGATCTTGCTCCCGGCGAGACCAAACCGTTGATCGGCGTCCTGACAGCGGGACAGCCGATCCGCGTCTCGGGCGGTCTGAAGGACCAATGGTCCGTCAAGGGACTGAAGCCAATCGTGGAGCGGTTCAGCGCGGCCTGCGTCAAGCACTAACCAAGCGTAGCCCGGGTGAGCGCAGCGACACCCGGGAGTCTTCGTGCGCCGAGATGCTGGCCCCGGATATCGCTTCGCTCATCCGGGCTACGGACTATGCGGCTCGTCACTCCGCCGCCGCTCGCTCCGCCTGCGGGCGGACGAAGGCCACGACCGCATCGGCGGCATCCGCGACAAACTCCGGGTCGTCGCGCAGCTGCTCGATGCTGCGTGGCTGCGGGATCGGATCGCCGTCGGCACGCAGCAATGCAAGATGACCACCGAGCGCTTCGGCGGCGTTGTCAATCGCGTGCTCGAAGGTGTCGCCGGCCGAGATGCAGCCGGGCACATCGGGAAAGGCGACGCCATAGGAGGTGTCGCTGTCCTTGTAGACCAGCGCCAGATACCCGGATGATGCGCTCATCGGACCTCCTTCAGACCCGCCTGCCGATAGACCGACCGCACGACCTTCGGATGCAAGTCCTTCTTCGGATGCGGAACGGTCACTTTACCAGCTTTCACAGGATGCTTGAAGTGGTGGTGACTGCCGGTGGCGCCGACGAACCGCCAGCCATCTGCCTGCAGTTCCTGGATCAGGTCGCGGGAGTCTTTTGACATAGTGGGGCGAGCAACGAGTTAATGAAAGCAGCGAGCCTAGGGTCTTTCCCGCTTCACGCAACGCGACAAAGGACGTAGCAAGGTCGCAGGCCTGGCACGCGTAGGCCGGGTGAGCGCAGCGATACCCGGGACTGTTTCGTGCCGCAGAAACGCTGCTCCCGGATGTCGCTTCGCTCATCCGGGCTACGGGACTGACAGCGGGACAGCCGATCCGCGTCTCGGGCGGTCTGACGGACAAATGGTCCGCCAAGGGACTGAAGCCGATCGTGGAGCGGTTCAACGCCGCCTGCGTCAAAAACTAACCAAGCGTAGCCCGGATGAGCGCAGCGATATCCGGGACTCTTCGTGCCGCAGAGACGCTGATCCCGGATGTCGCTTCGCTCATCCGGGATCAGGGACTAGCCGCGCGCCGAGTGGACTGCCGCCGGCCAGGGACGGTGAAGTGCGGAGGGCTGTTTGGTGCAGCGTAATCCGCCACCTATGACGCGAGGGTGCAATACGCTTCGCCGCCCCCCCTACTTTGCTACTACCCTCTATACTTTCTGGGCCCCGTTACCCAAAACCACTTTGGCTTCTTTCTGCCGACGAACCACACTTTGAGATAGATATCGTAAGGATTCGAGGCGCCCCAATCGAAATAGTATTCGTCACAGAACACCAATGGGTATGGCTCGTGCGGCTTGAGGTGGATATCACAACCAGTTGCGGGGTCCTCAGGCGAGTCCGAACTGACCTCCTTCCGCGTGAACGGCAGATTTATCCCGAGCCATTTCCGGCGCTCCACCCAGACCAGCTCATAGTAACTGACGGTCAGCGGATGCTTCGATTTGTTAAGAACGGTGAGCGTATTTCCAATCTCTTCCAACCCAACGAATGACGAATCAACCGTAACTGTTGTCCACCTGTCGCTTACAAACTCGTAGAGCTTTATGGCTGCAAGAACGGCGCTCATCCAAAATGCGATTTCACCTTTATCCATATCTACCGCCAATAATCTGTACGCCAATAATACACTAACCAATTTCGCGCTCGCATAGAAGCGTAGCAGGCGTAGCCCGGGTGAGCGCAGCGATACCCTGGACTCTTTGCACCGCCGAGATGCTGCTCCCGGATGTCGCTTCGCTCATCCGGGCTACGCGACGACTAGATCCCGCGATCGACGGTGCGGTCCCGGCCCGCTGCCTTCGCCAAATACAGCCGACTGTCCGCCAGCTTGTACAGCGCCGCCCAGTCGCCGGCCTCGCGGATCGTCGCCACGCCGAAGCTCGCCGTCACCGGCCGCGTGTCCAGACCGGGAATGCGGCTGTTGGCGATGGTCTGGCGAAGCCGTTCGGCGCACTCGGCGGCGTCGGACAGCGAGGCGTCCGGCAGGAACACCGCGAACTCCTCGCCGCCCCAGCGGCCGACGAGATCGCCCTTGCGGGCGGTTCTGCGCAGGATCGTCCCAATCTCCTGCAGCACGACGTCGCCGACGTCATGACCGAAGGTGTCGTTGATCGATTTGAAATGGTCGACGTCGCACAAAATCAGCGACGCCCCTTCGGGCGCGCGGCGCATCGGCGCCGCGATCTCCGCCTCGAAGCCGCGGCGGTTGAGCAGCCCGGTGAGATGGTCGAGGTCGCGTTCGCGGCGCAGATCGTCGATCAGGTCGGACACCGCCGCAGCCAGGATGGCCATCGCCAAGGCCGCGCCCAGCACCGCGAGCGACAATTGCAGCGTCTGCCAGAACACCGAGTCGGCGAACGCGAGTGGTCCACCCGACGGCGGCGACACGCCGACCGTGAAGACGGTGCGGGGAAAGAAGTGCAGCCCGAACAGCAGCAGCGTCCAGAACAGGATGCGGTCGACCACGCGGCCGTGTCTGAGCTGCGCAAGCCGCAGCGCGGCGACGCACAGCAGCAGTCCGTAGCCGAAGTTCTGCACGTAGATGCGCGCCAAGAGACTGCGATCGACGTAGAAGAAGTAATACAGCGCCAGCGAAAACGCGGCGAAGATCGCGACATCGATCCACCAGCCGAACGCCCTGCCCGAGCGGATCAGCACGCCTTCGACCGCCGCGATCACGGCGCAGGTGTAGAGCGCGCCCGACACCATCGCGTTGAGGCCCGTGTCACGCGGCCAGTACAGAATCTGGCTCGTCGCTCCGAGAGCGAACAGCGCACACGCTGCCGCCAGAAGAGCGAGATAAGGCCGCCGCCGGTCGTAGCTCCAGGCCGCGAGAAACGCGAAGCCGAATACGCCGATGATGCCTGGCCCGATCAGGGACAGCGTGACTCTGACAACGGAACCCGGCATTTCGAACGTCGCGACCTCACCAGCTCAAGCCCGCGTGTTGTGCCTCCATCGGCTGTCTAAATCCACCACGCACTCGATTCAATTTTAGCCAAGTGACAGCGCTTCCGGCCGATCCGCGCAGCGTTTTGCCACGCGTCCCGGAAGCTGCTGGTGAAGGTTTCTGAGACACCTTGGCCGTCGCCGCCGATGCTGTGCGGCTTGGCGTTGCGGTCCGCCACGCGCCTGTGCCATCCTGCCGGCCATGACCACATCCGGCGACAGCTACGCTTCGAAAACCGCGCTGGTGTTCGGCGCGACCGGGTTGATCGGTTCGCAGCTCCTCCGCGGGCTGCTGGACGGCACCGACTACGCGCGGGTGATCGCGGTGGTGCGGCGGCCGCTGACCTTCAGCGATCCGAAGCTGACGGCGCTGATCGGCGACCTCGACCGCCTGCCGGCGCTGGCCGCACAGCTGAAAGCCGACGAGGTGTTCATCGCGCTCGGCACCACGCGCAAGCAGACGCCGGACGAAGCTGCGTACTACAAGATCGATCATGACTATCCAGTCGCGGCGGCGCGGATCGCGCGCGAGGCCGGTGCGCAGGCGGTGTTTCTGGTCACCGCGGTCGGCGCCGACGCCGCCTCACGCTCGTTCTATCTCCGCACCAAGGGCGAGGCCGAGCGCGACATCATCGCGCTGGATTTTCCGCGCACCGCGATCTTCCGCCCGTCGATGCTGATGGGCGAGCGCGCCGAGCACCGCCCGGTGGAGCGGCTGTTCATCGCGCTCGCACACATCATCAACCCGCTGCTGCGCGGCGCCGCCGATCGCTATCGCGGCATCGACGCCGGCGACGTGGCGCTGGCGATGATCGCGGCGGCACGGACCGCTGCGCCGAGGCTGCAGATCTATCATTGGCGCGAGATGATGGCGCTGCTTCGCCGCTAGAGGCCGCGACCCAACGCCCTACGCCTGCTTCAGCCGCTTCTTGTAGGCCTCCGGGTCCATGTCGCGGATGTCGACGCTGAGGCTGGTGATGTCCGGGCAATGCGCGACCAGGGTCTGGCGCAGTGCGACGCTGAGCGCGACCTTCTGCTCCGGCGTGCGGCCCGCCAGCATGAACACGGCAAGATGCACGAAGCTGTCGCGCTTGCCGGCCACCAGATAGTCGTCGAAGCCGCGCGCCCGCACCTTGATGTCGGCCGCCTGCATCACACCGGTCGCCGCCGCGGCGACCGCGAGCTGCGCCAGCAGCGGCGCGATCCGGTCGCGGCCGAGATCGTCGCCGGAATAGTCCATCACCAGATGCGGCATCGCCCTTCCCTCATGCGCCGTGACCACCGTACCTTCATTGGCGCTGGCGCCGGCGCGGTCAAGCCCGCGGCGGATCAACGCAAGCGCCGCGCCGCTCTTGGCTGTATGCGCAGATGCGATCGAGCCCGCGCCATCTCGGTGCCACCATCGCGGACGAAGGCTGCTAGTCAACGCAGCCAGCTCGGCCTCTCTGCCGACCGAGCCCAACAGGAGCTCTCGAGCTTGAACCGCCCCGACCAGCACGTCACGCTTCACCCCGCAGCGAAACAGGATCTCCCCGTCTTCATGCGCGAGCTGCAGGACGCGTTCGCGGTGGCCGTGGTCGAAGAGTTCGGCTCGATTCCGGGCGAGCGCATTCCTGCCGACAGCGACATCCAGCGATCGTTCGATGCGCCGGGCGCCGAGGTGCTGCACATCGTCGCGAACGGCGAACGCGTCGGCGGCGTGGTGGTGCGGATCGACGCCGCGACCCAGCACAATTCGCTCGACCTGTTCTTCATCGCCACGTCGGCGCACGGCCGCGGCCTCGGCACCGCCGCGTGGCGGGCGATCGAACAGCGCTATCCGGAGACCAAGGTGTGGCAGACCCACACGCCGTATTTCGAACGCCGCAATATCCGCTTCTACGTCAACAAATGCGGCTTCAAGATCGTCGAGTACTACAACGACCGTCACCCCGATCCGCACGAGCACGAGCTCGAACATCAAGCCGAACCGGACGGCCTGCCGCCCGACGGCGGCTTCTTCCGGTTCGAAAAGATCTGCTGAAAGCCCGCCTATTTTTCCTCTCACGAAAAAGGACCATCGCCCTTGCCAGCGCCCGAGCCCCTGATGAAAGCCGTCGTCGTCGAAGACTATGCCGCGATCGACCAGGTCGCGTTGAAACAGATCGCGCGGCCGGCGGTGACACCGGGATCGGTGCGGGTCCGGGTGCAGGCGGTCGGCATCGGCTTCGTCGACGGCCTCAAAGTGCAGGGCCGCTATCAGACCAAGGATCCGCTGCCGTTCATTCCCGGCACGGAATTCGCCGGCGTGATCGACGCGGTCGGCGACGGCGTCGCCAACCTCGCGCCCGGCCAGATGGTGATGGGGATGGCGCGCTCCGGTGCGCTCGCCGAATACATCGTGGTGCCGGCCGAAGCGGTCGTGCCGCTGCCGGACGGCGTCTCGCCGGAAGAAGGCGCCTCGTTCCGGGCCAACTACCTCACCGCGTATTACGCGCTGGCCGAGCGCGCCAAGCTGCAGCGGGACGAGATCCTGCTGGTGCTCGGCGCCGCCGGCGGCGTCGGCACCGCGGCGATCCAGATCGGCAAACTGCTCGGCGCCCGTGTCATCGCCGGAGCATCCACCGCGCAGAAGCGCGACTTCGCGCTGAAACTCGGCGCCGATGCGGTGATCGACTACACAAAGCCAGACTGGCGCGACACCTTCAAGACGCTGACCGGCGGTCACGGCGCCGACGTGATCTTCGATCCGATCGGCGGGCCGGTCGCGGTCGAGGCGTTTCGCTCGATCGCCTGGAACGGCCGGCACATCGTCGTCGGGTTCGCGGCCGGCAGCATCCCGGCGCTGCCGTTCAACCTGCCGCTGCTCAAAGGCGGCAGCCTGCTCGGCGTCGACCTCGCTCAATTGCCGCGGCGCGAGCCGGACGTGCTGGCGCGCTGCACCACGGAGCTGTCGCGCCTGCTCGCCAGCGGCGCACTGAAGCCGGCGATCGTCTCGGCCTTCGCGCTGGAAGATTTCCGCGCCGCCTTCACCACCCTCGCCGGCCGCGACGCGTTCGGCAAGGTGGTCATCCGGATCGCGCCGTAACGCGGGGCGTTGCCTCCACCGTCATTGCGAGCGAAGCGAAGCAATCCAGCCTCTTGCAGCAGATGGATTGCTTCGTCGCTACGCTCCTCGCAATGACGAACTTTCGAGCATGCGCCGTCGTAAAGCCTCTCCACGCGGACCAACGTCATGCGCGGGCTTGACCCGCGCATCCATCGCGTGCGTTAGCACGCATGAACTTTTCACAGAAGATGGATTGCCGGGTCGAGGCCCGGCAATGACGTGATACCAACGCTCATGATCGCACGTCGCAGCGCTTACTTCGCCGCCGGCGAGGTGCCGACCGTCGCGGCGTTGCCGCTGCCGAGCTGCTGCGCCATTTGCAAATGATGCTCGAGCACCGGCAGCGTCTGCGCGGCCCATTGCTTCAGCTCGGGGAAGTCGCCATTGCCCGCATAGCCGCGGAACAGCGTCACCGCCTGCTGATGCGCCTGCACCTGCTGCTCGGCATAGGTCGCGGCGAAGGCGTCGCCCTCGGTGGCGTTGAGCTTGTCGAGCAGCGCCTGATGCGGCGGATCGAGCTGGCTCGGGACGTCGACCTTGAGCCCGCGCTGGGCAATCAGGCGGCGGACGTCGGCCGAGGTCTTGCCGTGGTCCTGCAGCATCTGATTGGCGAACTGCTTCTGCGCATCGGTGCCGCGGGCGAGCGCCAGCCGCGCCGAGGCGGTCTCGAACAGATCCGAGATCGCGACCTGCTGGATGAAGCCCGCCGTGGTCGAGCTCATCGCGACCGGCGGCGCGCCGGGCGCCTGCGCGGCCGATTGCGCGGCGGCGGGAGTGGCGAGCAGCATGCCGCTCAACAGAACGATGGCGCCCTTCATATCGGTGTCTCCTGATGTCCGCGTGTCGGAAGCCGCGCCCGGAACTTACCGGCGCGGGCCTGTTGATCGATGCAACTCGACCGCGAACGCTCCGTTCCTGGCTGCGACATCGGCGCGGGATCACCGCCCGCTAATCGCCCTGCCCCGGCTTGTCACTCGGCGCCGGCTCCTCGATCTTCGCCACCGGCAACCGCCAGCCGCGGCGGATCGCGGCGACGCGCAGCGCAAAGCACGCCAGCAGCGCCGCGGTGGTGACCGGCCCATCGGGCCAATGCAGCATCTGGCCGAGCACGATGATCGCCGCGGCGATCGCCGCCGCCACCGCATACAGCTCGGCTCGCAGCACGGTCGGGATTTCCGCTAGCAGCATGTCGCGTACCATGCCGCCGCCGATCCCGGTGACCACGCCGAGCGCGATTGCCGTCACCGGGCTGAGCCCGTGCGCCAGCGCCTTGGTGGCGCCGGTGACAGCGAACAGCGCCAGCCCTGCGGCATCGAACATCAGGATCGCGCTGCTGATCCGCACGATCACCGGCACCAGATAGAAGGTGACAAGGCCGGCGAGCAGCGACACCCCGAGATAGCGCCAGTCCTGCACCGCGACCGGCGGCACCGCGCCGATCAGCACGTCGCGGGTGATGCCGCCGGCATTGCCGGCCGCGAACGCCAGCACCAGCACGCCGAACAGATCGAGCCGCCGCCGCGCTCCGGCCACCGCGCCGCTCAGCGCGAACACGAAGGTCCCAGCCAGATCGAGCAGAACCGGAAACTTGTCCATGATGTCGAGACCTGCCGCCTTCTTTAGACCGCGCAGGCTACGCCGCGCCGACTTCGCCGAAGCTACACCACCTCGCGCGCCGAGTGCATTGGGTACGCCTCGCTTCCCACCGCTAGATCTTCTTCGCCCGCAGCAGCTTCGTCAGCACCGGATTGGGAAAGCGCCGCTCGATCGTCACCGCGTAGAAGGTCTCGACGATGCCGGACAGTTGCTCGGCTTCGATCAGCCGGCCGTCGTCGAGCTCATCCTTGACCACGATCGGCGGCAGCACCGCGAGGCCGAGATCTTCCCGCGCCAGCAGCCGCATCATCGCCATGTCCTCGACCTCGGCGGCGATCTGCGGCCGGATGCCGAGCCGCGCCACCAGCGCGTCGAAGCCCATCCGGATGCTGCTGCCCGCGGTCGGCACGATCACCGGATGGCTGCGCAGCCGGTCTTCGAGACTGCCCTTCCGCCGCAGCCGGGCGCGGGTGCCGATCAGGCTGACCGAGCGCTCGGCGAGCCGGTGCACCACCAGCCGGTTGACGCTGTCGCGCGCCGGGGCGTGGTTGATCAGCACCACGTCGAGGCTCAGCGCCCCGAGCAGCTGCAACAGCTCCGCCGCACTTCCCGAGCGCAGGATCAGTTCGACGTCGGGCCGGCCGAGCACCGGGCGCAGAAACGCCATCTGGAAATTGCGCGACAGCGTCGCCAGTGCGCCCACCCGCAACGCCTGTCGCGCCACCCCGGTGTTGCGCAACGTATCGATCAGTTCCTCGCCGGTCGCGAAAATCGCGTCGGCATGATCGAGCGTGATGCGGCCGGCTTCGGTGAGATGCAATTGCCGGCCGCGGCGCTCGAACAGCGCGTGGCCGATCCGCTCCTCGAGCTTGCGGATCTGCACCGACAGCGCCGACTGCGTCAGGTTCAGCCGCTGCGCCGTGCGGGTCAGATTGCCGTCATGCGCGACCGCCCAGAAGTACCGCAGATGGTTGTAGTTGAGCCCGTTCATCGTTCGATTTTAGCGAACGTCAGACCGAAAACAATGAATTTTCTTTGATCCGGCGGCGGGTCTATCCCGGCGGCGAAACTCTTCATCGCCCGCATCCGGAGAATAGCCTCGTGCCCCTTGATCTGCTGCCGCTCGCCGCACCGCTGCCCCTGCTGATCGCCGCCGCGTTCGCCTTCGCGCGTCCAGGGCGGCGTCCGCCGCTGGTGCCGGCGATGGCCGAGGCCGCGGCACTGCTGGCTTTCGTCATCGCCGCCGGTGCGCTCGCGGTGCTGATCATGGTCGGTCCAGCAACGAGCCCGCTGATCGGCCTTGCCGGCGTCGGCCTGTCGGCACGGATTGATGCCGTCAGTGCCACCATGCTGCTCCTGGTCGGGTTCGTCGGCTGGATCGTGGTGCGCTACGCGCGGACGTATCTCGACGGCGAGGCACAGCAGGGTGCGTTTCTCGGCTGGCTGTGCACGGCGATCGCCGCGGTGCTGCTGCTGGTGCAATCAGGCAACCTGGTGCAGCTCGCGGCATGCTGGATCGCCACCAGCGAGTGTCTGCACCGGCTGCTGCTGTTCTATCCGAACCGCGCCACCGCGCAGCGGGCCGCGCGTAAGAAGCGGGTGTTCGCCAGCGTCGGTGCAGCCGCGATGCTGGGTGGCGTGGCGCTGCTGGCGACCGCATATCACTCCACGGACATTGCCACCATCAACGCCGCCGCACGCACCGGCGATGCGCCCGCCGCCGCGATGATCGCTGCCGGCTTACTGGCTGTCGCAGCGCTGCTGAAGTCGGCGCAATTCCCGACCCATGGCTGGCTCACCGAAGTGATGGAAGCGCCGACGCCGGTGTCGGCACTGCTGCATGCCGGCGTGATCAATGCCGGCGGCTTCCTGCTGATCCGCTTCGCCGATCTGATCATGACAGTGCCCGGCGTGCTTGCGGTGCTGGCGATGGTCGGCGGCTTCACCGCGCTGTTCGGCGCACTGGTGATGCTGACCCAGCCGGCGGTGAAGACCTCGCTGGCGTGGTCCACCGTGGCGCAGATGGGCTTCATGATGCTGGAATGCGGGCTGGCGCTGTTTCCGCTGGCACTGCTGCACATCGTCGCCCACTCGCTGTACAAGGCGCACGCCTTCCTCGCCTCCGGCGGCGCGGTCGAACAGATCGTCGCGATCCGGCGCCCCGGTCCGATCGCGGTGCCGAGCGGCCAGGCCGTGGGGCGGGCCTTTCTGGCGGCCCTGGGGATCTACGTGGCGATCGGCACCGGCTTCGGCTTGGTCTTCGGGTTCGATCACAAGCCGCCGCAGTCGCTCGCGCTCGGCGCCATCCTGGTGTTCGGCGTCGCCTATCTGCTCGCCCAGGGCCTGGCTGACGCCGCGCCGCGGTTGCTGACCCGCCGCACCGCGATCTACTCCGCCGCAACCGCCGCCGGTTACTTCGCGCTCCAGACAGCCGCCGAATGGCTGACCGCCGGCACGCTGCCGCCGCCGCTCGCGCCCGGCCGGCTGGAATGGACCCTGATATCGCTGGCGGTGCTGAGCTTCGGCGGCATTGCCATCGCCCAGGCGCTGTTTCCGCTGTGGACCTCGCACCCTGCGACTGCGGGCCTGCGCGTCCATCTGTCGAACGGCCTCTACATCAACGCCGCCCTCGATCGCCTGCTGAGCGGCTGGTCCGCCCGCACCACCTCGTGATCCGGCTAAGGGAGCCCAACCATGCTGATGACCAAGCCCCCCGTCCCGCAGTTCAACCTCACCGCCGTGCACGAGGCGGCCGGGCGCGCCGCCCGAGCCATCCCGCCGCTGTGGCCACTGGAGTCGAGCGTCGCGGTCAACCCATTCCTCGGCCAGACCGGTGAGCCGTTGGCCATGGCGGCAGCCCGGCTCCACCGCGTCGCCGGCGCCGCCGTGATGATGCCGCGCCCCTGGTACGCCGAGCGGATCGCCTCCGGCGAGATCAGCGACGTCGACCTTGCCGCTGCGCTTGACGCCGCACCGCCGACCTCACGTCCGCCGACGATCGCCGATCTGAAGCGGGCCGCGCAGATCGACATCGCGCCGCCGCAGGCGCTGCCGACCGTCGCCGAGCTTGCGAGCGCTGTCTCGGGCTTCGATTGGACCGGCTTGGTCGCCGAGCGCATCAGCGCCTGGGCGAGCGGTTACTTCGATCGCGGCCAGGCGCTGTGGGCCGCTCCGAAGAGACCTAACGCATATGCGGCCTGGCGGCTGACCGCGACCCACGATCTCACACCGGAGATCTTCGGCCTCACCGGCTTTGCGGCGAATGTTGCCGCTGCTCCGGAATCGGCGGATGCGGCGCTGATCCGCGCCGTTGAGCAGCTTGGCCTGAGCGAGGCTGCGTCGGAAAGCTACTTCCATCGCCTGCTGGTCGGCCTCGGCGGCTGGGCTCAGCTGGCGCGCTACCGGCTATGGCAGGCAGAGCTATCGGGGAGCACCGATACCGCGGTGACCGATCTCATCGCCATCTGCGCAGTGTGGGAGTCGGCCCTGCTGCGCAAGTATCAGCCCCAGATCGCGGCAGATTGGGCCAACGCGATCGACGCCTACGCAGAGCCGCTGCAGCCGACCGAAGACGATCACATCAACGCCATCCTGCAGGATGCGGTCGAACGCGCCGCGCAGCGGAAGCTTCAAACCGTGTTGTCGACCTCAATACAGCCGAGGCCGGATGATCGTCCGACGCTGCAGATGGCGTTCTGCATCGACGTGCGCTCCGAGCCGTTCCGGCGCGCACTGGAAAGCCTCAATCCGCGGATCCACACGCTCGGCTTCGGCGGCTTCTTCGGCCTTCCGATTGCGCATCGGCGGTTCGCGTCCGACGTCGTCGAAGCCCGCCTGCCGGTGCTGTTGCCGCCGCGTGTCACCACCAGCTGTGACGGACATGCGCACGCACACGAGGCGAACGACCGCGCGAAGCGTGTCGCCGCACGGGCGAAGCGCGCCTGGGGCCGCTTCAAGCTGGCAGCGATCTCGTCCTTCGCTTTCGTCGAGTCGATGGGACCGGTCTATGTCGCCAAGCTATTCAGCGATGGCCTGAGGGCCGGTGGGCACAAGACCAGCTCTGATCCGGCACCGCAGTTTGATCCGCCGCTCGCTCTCGGCGCTCGTGTCGATACGGCCGAAGCAGTTTTGAAGGCGATGTCGCTCACCGGTCCGTTCGCGCCGCTGGTGCTGATCGCCGGGCATGGTGCCAGCGTCGTCAACAATCCGCACGCCAGTGCGCTGCATTGTGGTGCATGCGGCGGCTTCCCCGGCGACGTCAACGCGCGGCTGCTCGCCGGACTGCTCAACGATCCGGAGGTCCGTACGGCGCTGGTCGGTCGCGACATCGCGATCCCGGCCGACACGCTGTTCGTCGGCGCACTGCATGACACCACCACGGACGCAGTGACGCTGTATGATGCCGACCATCCCTCGCCGGCGCACGCTGCGGACCTCGCGCAGACGCGGGCGTGGCTCGCCGCCGCCGGGGCGTTGACGCGGAGCGAGCGGGCGTTGCGGCTGCCCCGGGCGGCGACGGGCGGCGGGATTGCACGGCGCGCGCGCGATTGGGCCGAGGTCCGCCCCGAATGGGCGCTCGCCGGCTGCCGGGCCTTCATCGCCGCGCCCCGGTCTCACACCAGTGGTCGTGACCTTCAGGGGCAAGCGTTCCTGCACGACTATGACTGGCGCAAGGATACCGATTTCTCGGTGCTCGAACTGATACTCACCGCGCCGGTGGTGGTCGCAAGCTGGATCAGCCTGCAGTACTACGGCTCGACCGTCGCGCCGGAAACATTCGGCGCCGGCAACAAGCTGCTGCACAACGTCACCGGCGGGATCGGCGTCGTCGAAGGCAATGGCGGCCTGCTGCGCGCAGGCCTGCCGTGGCAATCGGTGCATGATGGCGATCGCCTCGTCCACCAGCCGCTCCGGCTCTCGGTGCTGATCGAAGCTCCACACGAGGCGATTAGCACCATCCTCGATCGCCACCCGGACGTGCGCGCACTGTTCGACAACGGCTGGATGCATCTGTTCGCGCTCGACGAGAGTGGTCGGATGCACTGGCGCTACGTCGGCGATGGCCGCTGGAACGCCATCGCGGTGCCCGCGGATACAACCCAAACCGCGGCGGTCCTCCTATGAAACCGCAGCCGCGGGTGCAACGTGCAGCGACCGGAGCGATCTGCTCCGGCCCTTATGCGGGCCGGCGCGCCACGCTTGCGACCATGCACGGCAAACAGACCGTCATCATGCCGGTCTTTCGTGATCGGCTTGGTCTGTCAGTCGAGGTCGCGCCGGGCATTGATACCGACACGCTCGGCACCTTCACCGGAGAGGTGCCGCGCCTCGGCACCATTCGCGATGCCGCGATCGCCAAAGCGCGGCTGGGAATCGTTGCCACCGGGCTTCCAATCGCCATCGCCAGCGAAGGAAGCTACGGGCCGCACCCGCAGATCCCATTTGTCGCCGGAGGCATTGAACTGATGGTGCTGCTCGACGACGAGCGCGGTATCGTCGTCACTGAGCATCTGATCGATGATGCACCGGTATTCGGCCATGCCATCGCCAGCAACGTAGGCGTGATCAGCGGCTTTCTCCGTCAGATCGATTTTCCGAACCATGCCGTAGTCGTTCGCGCCAACGCTCCCGCCGATGGTGACGCGGCGATCCACAAGGGCGTTCGGACGACCGCGACGCTCGCAGAGGTGATCGCGCTCTGTGCGGCAAGCTCGCGCGACGGTCAGGCGCTGATCCAGACCGACATGAGAGCACACATGAACCCGACGCGGATGGCGACGATCGGGCGTCTCGCCACAAAGCTGTGTAGCCGGCTGGCAACCGGTTGCCCCGCCTGCGGCCTGCCGGGTTATGGCCAAATCGGCGTCGAGACCGGCCTGCCCTGCTCGGCCTGCGGCGCGCCAAGCCTTCTGGTGCGTCATCGCATCTTCGGCTGCACCAATTGTGATCACCGCGAACTCAGGCCGCGTAGCGACGGACGCGCAGATGCCGATCCGGCGCAGTGCCCGGAATGCAACCCGTGAACCGAACGAGCTGTGCAGCTATCTCCGTCTCGGTAGCGGCCAAATGAACAGGAGGACAAGATGCCGGATGCATTGATCTTCGACGTCGACGGGACGTTGTCGGAAACCGAGGAACTCCACCGCCAGGCCTTCAACCGCGCGTTCGAGGAAACCGGGCTTCCTTGGCATTGGGATCGCGAATTGTATCGCGATCTGCTGACGGTCACCGGCGGCAAGGAGCGGCTCGCCCATTTCATCGCGAACTATGCCCCTACCTATACGACCAGCGTCTCCGTGGCGGCCTTGCACGCAGCCAAGACCGATTGCTATGCCGCGATGGTGGCTGATGGCACGATTGGATTGCGGCCAGGAGTGGTCCGCCTGCTGCGGGAAGCTCAGCGATCCGGGATCAAGCTCGCGATTGCCACCACGACCGGCCTGCCAAACGTTGCAAGCCTGCTGAAGGCAACACTTGGCAGCGACGCAATCGACGCATTTGCGGCGATCGGGGCCGGCGACATCGTGGCTGCGAAAAAGCCGGCACCCGACGTGTACCACTACGTGCTCAACCAGCTCGGTGTTCCCGCAGAGCGTTGCCTCGCGATCGAGGATTCTTGTAACGGCCTTGCGGCAGCGCGGGCTGCCGGGATTCCGACCGTGGTCACGCCGAGCCTCTACACCGAGCACGAAGCGTTCAGCGACGCGCTGGCTGTGCTGAGCGACCTTGGTGACGCCGGGGCTCCTTATCGTCACTTGGCCGGAAAGGGCGAGACGGAGACGATGGTGACGATCGCCGGACTGGAGCGTTGGCTGGCGTAAGCACGCAGACCTGAACGGCCTCTACACTCAGCGCAAGGGATACGGGCGGCAAGGATCGAGCACCGGCATCGGTGCCGATGACACGCTGCCGAGGAACTCGATGAACGAACGGGCCACCCGCGGCAATGTCTTGCCCTTCAGCCACACTGCGTTCCACCGGCGGCACAGCGGAAAACCATCGACCTTCAGCACGGCAAGGCATCCGGAAGCCAGTTCGAGCTGCATGCTCGCGAGCGGCAGCACGGAGATGCCTAGTCCCGCCATTACCGCCTGCTTGATCGCCTCAGTGCTGCCCAGCTCCATATAGGGCGAGACCGTGACATTCTGCTCCGCCAGATAGCGATCGAATGCGGAGCGGGTGCCCGATCCCGCCTCACGCACCAGCCAGCGCTCGCCGGCAACCTCGGTCGCCGAGATCACTCTGGCCGAACGACGCGTATGCTGCGGGTGGGCTGCCACGACAAGCAAATTCTCGAGAAACGGACGGGCTTCGACCGCAAGATCGAACGGCACCTGCCCCATGATCACGAAGTCATCCTGATTGTTAGCGAGCCGGTCGATCACGCGCTCCCGGTTGGTCACAATCAGTCGTGGCACCACGGCCTCGTGCTCGGCAATGAACATCCCGAGCAGATGCGGAAGAAAGTACTTGGTGCTGGTGACAACCGACAGCCGCAGCGGCCCCTTCATCGTATCACCGAGCGAGTCGAGGGACTGCTCCAGCGTCTGCAGACGGCTCAGAATATCGGCACACGCCGAGCGCATTTCATGCCCGGCCGGGGTCAAGAAGAACCGCTTACCGATGTGCTCGAACAGCTTCGCGCCGACATTCTCCTCGAGCCGGCGCAATTGGATCGAGACCGCCGGCTGAGTGAGATGCAGTTCCTCTGCCGCGCGGGTGAAATGGCCATGACGCGCGACGGCTTCGAACAATCGAAGCTGCTGAAGGGTGAGATGCATCGGAGATCATGTCGTCTTGTAAATCGTATCGATTGATACAATCAATTTCTGTTTATGCAAGCCGGTTCGTAGTGTTCCCCGCGTTGACGGCCTCACTCTGAGGACCGTGTGCAAGGGGACTTCGGATGCATCAGATACGAAAGAGCTATCAGGCGGGCGTGCGGGAATACCGCGAGACCTATTGGGATCCCCATTACACGCCCAAGGACAGCGACGTGCTTGCTGTCTTCAAGGTGGTCCCGCAGCCCGGCGTGCCACGCGAAGAGGCCGCCGCCGCGGTGTGCGCAGAGTCCTCGACCGCGACCTGGACGACCGTCTGGACCGACCTTCTCACCGACCTCGATTA
Source organism: Rhodopseudomonas sp. P1 (assembly GCF_039642825.1). Lineage (NCBI taxonomy): Bacteria > Pseudomonadati > Pseudomonadota > Alphaproteobacteria > Hyphomicrobiales > Nitrobacteraceae > Rhodopseudomonas > Rhodopseudomonas sp. P1. The sequence goes on from NZ_CP088006.1 coordinate 3,307,978, forward strand.
CTATAAGGGGCGCGCCTACGCGATCGAGGACGTGCCGGGCGACGACGAAGCGTTCTATGCGTTCGTGGCCTACCCGATGGGACTGTTCGAGGAAGGCTCGATCGTCAACGTTTTCACCTCGCTGGTCGGCAACGTGTTCGGCTTCAAGGCCGTTCGCGCGCTGCGGCTCGAAGACGTTCGATTCCCGCTGTGGTTCGTGACCACCTGCGATGGACCGCCCCATGGCATTCAGGTCGAGCGCGACAAGCTCGACAAGTATGGCCGCCCTCTCCTCGGCTGCACCATCAAGCCCAAGCTCGGCCTCTCGGCGAAGAACTACGGCCGTGCCGTCTACGAGTGTCTGCGGGGCGGGCTGGACTTCACCAAGGACGACGAGAACGTCAACTCGCAGCCGTTCATGCGTTGGCGCGATCGTTTCGAATTCTGCCAGGAAGCGATCGAGAAGGCCGAGAAGGAAACCGGCGAACGCAAGGGCCACTATCTCAACGTCACTGCGCCGAACATGGAGGAGATCTATCGGCGGGCCGAATTCGCCAAGGAGATCGGCACCCCGATCATCATGAGCGACTATCTGACGATCGGCTGGGCGGCACATTCCAGCCTGTCGCGGTGGTGCCGGGCCAACGGCATGCTGCTGCACGTGCACCGCGCGATGCACGGCGTGATCGATCGCAATCCGCGCCACGGCATAAATTTCCGCGTTCTTGCCAAGCTGCTGCGCCTGCTCGGCGGCGATCATCTTCACTCCGGCACAGTGGTCGGCAAGCTCGAAGGCGACCGCGAAGCAACCCTCGGCTGGGTGGACCTGATGCGCGAACGCTACGTCAAAGAAGACCGCAGCCGCGGACTGTTCTTCGATCAGCCATGGGGTCACATGGCTCCGGTGATGCCGGTCGCTTCGGGCGGCATTCACGTCTGGCACATGCCCGCGCTGCTCTCGATCTTCGGCGACGACGCCGTGTTCCAGTTCGGCGGTGGCACGCTCGGCCACCCGTGGGGCAACGCTGCCGGCGCCGCCGCGAACCGCATCGCGCTGGAAGCCTGCGTCCGGGCCCGCAACGAAGGCCGCGATGTCGAGCGTGAAGGCAAGGACATCCTCACCACCGCGGCGCAGTCCAGCCCCGAACTGAAGATCGCGATGGAGACCTGGCGCGAGATCCGGTTCGAATTCGACGTCGTCGACAAGCTCGACGCGCCGCACCGCTGACCGCCTCCCACTCTTTAGCGCCAACTTTTGGAAGCAACGATCATGACCACTCCGATGAAGGACTATCCGTCCCGTATCTCCGATCCGAACAGCCGCAAGCTCGGCACCTTCTCCTATCTTCCGCCAATGGATGCCGAGCAGCTACGGAAGCAGATCAACTACATCGTCGGCCGCGGCTGGACCGCCGCGATCGAGCACACCGAACCGAGCCACGCTTCCGGCCATTATTGGTACATGTGGAAGCTGCCGATGTTCGGCGAAACCGACGTTGACCGGGTGATCGCCGAAATCGACGAGTGCCGGACGGCCAATCCCAGCCACCACATCCGGCTGATCGGTTACGACAACATCGCTCAGACCCAAGGCACCTCGATGGTGGTGCATCGCGCGCCAATCGCGGTCTGACCGCTCAGGCAGGTCCTTCCAACAAAACGTGGACGTGGGCGCATCACCGCGCATCGCAGACGCGCGCCCCGTCCTCTCCCGGCGCTCTCGGTCTCACCCGAGGCGCCGGTCGCCCCCGAACATGCAGGACAGATGTGATGAGCGAGATTGACAGCGCCTCCTATCGAGTTGGAACTCAACCCTACTACCGCCCGGTCGGCAATGAGGTCGACCTCTACACCGCGGCCTATGCGGCGCGGATGCCGATCATGCTCAAAGGGCCGACGGGCTGCGGCAAGTCTCGCTTCGTCGAGTACATGGCCTGGAAGCTCGAGCGACCGCTGATCACGGTGGCGTGCAACGAAGACATGACCGCAGCCGATCTGGTCGGCCGGTTCCTGCTCGACATTCATGGCACAACCTGGCGGGATGGCCCCCTCACGCTGGCAGCGCGGATGGGCGCGATCTGTTATCTCGACGAAGTGGTCGAGGCGCGCCAGGATACGGTCGTTGTGATTCACTCGTTGACCGATCACCGCCGCACGTTGCCGCTCGAGAAGAAGGGCGAAGTCGTCGAAGCCCACCCCGACTTTCAGGTAGTGATCAGCTACAACCCCGGCTACCAGAGCCTGACCAAGGATCTGAAGCCATCGACCCGTCAGCGCTTTGGCGCGATGGTGTTCGACTTCCCCACTCCGGATATCGAAACGGAAATCGTCGCTCACGAATCCGCCGTCGATTCCACGACGGCCACCAAGCTGGTGGAGGTTGCGCAGCGAAGCCGGAATCTGCGCGGCCATGGCCTGGACGAAGGCATTTCCACCCGCCTCCTGGTCTATGCCGGACGCCTGATCGCCATGGGGATTCCGCCCGCGGATGCCTGCCGCACGGCTCTCGTGCGGCCGCTCACGGATGATCCCGACATGCAGGACACGCTCGACGCCGCGGTCGACACCTTCTTCGGGTGACCTGCGAGGCACGAGAACCAAGGGCAGAAGGCGAACCGTCATGACCATCACGCTCGAAGCAATTCAGGCCGAGCTCGCCCCCGTGGCGCCGGGGCTGTCCGATCTGATTCAGACCGCCTACGGCGATGCGGCGCGGCAGTTGTCGCCGACGGCTCTCGAAGACCTGTTCGAGGGCGCCTGCGGTTTGGCACGCCTTGGCAAAGGCACCGCCGTCGTCGCCGCGTATCTGGACGCGATGCCGATGGTGGCGCGCGAGTGCGGGGAAGACGCGATCCGCGACTGCCGTCTGGCCGTGATGAAGCTCGCGTCGATGACCTCCGGCGAAGTGCTGGCAATGACCTTCGCCAGCCTGCCGACTGCGGCGAGCCGCTTCAGCGATGCCGAACTGCTCGCGGTCTATCTGCAACTGCTGCACCGGCTTGCGGCGCGTGTTCCACGCGGATTGCGGCCGATGCTCAGCCATATCGATGAGCTATTGGACCGGCTGACGCTGTCCGGCCTCCGCGCCTGGGTCGAGTTTGGCGCCGAAGCGCATCAACGCAATCTGGCGGCACAGACCGCCTATTTCGGACTGGAATCCCAGGACAGCCGCGCGGTGATGGAACGCGAGCGCCGCGGCACGTTGTTCGTCGATGTCCAGCGGCGCCTGGCTGCCTATTTGCGCGCGTTCTGGGGCCGCGACTTCCTGCTGCGGCCGACGATCAGCGATCATGAGGATTTCCGCTGCTTCATCGAGGACGGCCGGATGCATCTGCCGGACGCCGCCGACGTGCACGGCACGGTGTCGGGGCTCGACCTGTATCGTGCCATGGCAGCGCATATGGCCGCGCATCTGATCTTTACCACCCGCCCGCCTTCGATCGATGGGCTATCCCCGGCCGAACGCTTCCTGGTTGGCTTTGTCGAGGATGCCCGGGTCGAGCAGCTCACCATCAAACGCTTCCCGGGCCTCGGTCGGCTGTGGCGGTCGCTCATGCCTGGCGATGCGACCCCGCCCAGGATCCATCCCACAATCACGGTGCTCGAGCGCTTCGCAGCAGCGCTGCTCGACCCGGCTGCGAGCAGCAGCGATGCGAAGCTAAATTTGCTCGCGACCCGCTTCCACGCCGCGGTCGAGCATGACCCGGACATTTCGCTCCCGCTGGGGCGCGCGCTGGCCGATCATCTCACCTCGCAAAAGGCGATGCCGAGCCTGCGACTGCTGGAACGAATTCGCCTGCCGTGGCGCGACAACAACCGCTTCTACTGGCAACCGGAGCACTTCGACCGGCTCGAGATGTTCGGTGGTACGGCGTCCGGTCAGGCGCAAATTCGTCGCCGCGTCGGCCTGATGGAGTTCATCAACGAAACAGATGTCGAAAACGCCGGTGAGGACGCCCAGGAGGTCTGGGTGCTCGGCACCGAACTGTTCCCGTACGAGGACGACGGCGTTTCTTACAACCAGCGCGAGGGCCGCCCCCAGATCTCGGCGCCAGTGCACTACCCGGAATGGGATTACCAGATGCAAACGCTTCGCCCCAATTGGGTGATGCTGCGCGAGCACCCTGCCCCACGCGGAGCGCCGGTGTTGATCGACACCATGCTGGCAGAGCAGAAGGCGGTCGGGCAGCGGGTGCGTCGCATCGTCGATCAACTTCGTCCGCAGGGGCTGCAGCGCGTGCGGCGGCTGGAAGACGGTGAGGAGCTCGATCTCGGCGCCGCGGTCGACGCCATGGTGATGCTGCGTCTCGGCTGCCAGCCGGATGCGCGCATTACGATGCGCAACGTGATCCATCGCCGCGATCTCGCAGCCTTGATTCTGATCGATCTGTCGGAGTCGACCAACGAACTGGTGCATGGTTCGACCCGCACCGTGATCGACCTGACCCGGGAAGCCTGCGCCCTGCTGTCCACCGCGATCTCCGGGATCGGCGACCCGTTCGCGATCCATGGGTTTGCTTCCAATGGGCGACACGACGTGCGCTACATGCGCTTCAAGGATTTCGACCAACGGTTCGATGCGGACGCAAAGTCGAAGCTCGCCGGCATGTCTGGCGGACTATCCACACGGATGGGTGCGGCGATGCGTCATGCCGGACGATATCTCGCGCAGCGGCGCGAAGGTCACCGGCTGCTCCTGGTGATCACCGATGGCGCGCCGGCAGACGTCGACGAACGTGATCCGCAACATCTTCGGATGGATACCAAGAAGGCGGTCGAAGATCTGCGTGCCGACGGCATCCTAACCTATTGTCTCAGCCTGGATCCGCTGGCCGACCGCTACGTCGAACGGATTTTCGGTTCTGGCGGCTTTGCCGTCATCGACCAAGTCGGCCGTTTGCCCGAGAGACTCCCGGCCCTGTTCGGGACCATCACGCGATGACCGCTAGGACGTCCGCGGCTGCAGCCCTATCCGTTTATGCCCTTCCTATGACGTAAGGCCACCACTGCTCTCGTAATCCTACGATGAAATGACGACCTTTCCGTCGTGGCCGAAGCGCCTTCGAAAGACGAGTCGGACGACAACCGTTACGAGCGCAACAAAGAGCCTCCCATGCAAAACATCGAACCTCCCTCGTGTGGCGTTGAACAGAACATCGTGCTGATCGGCAAAGACGGGCTAAACCGCTGGGTGGCCCGCGAGCAGAATGGACGGTTCGGCGGCCTGTTCGTGAGCCGGGCGCACGCCATCAAGTTCGCTCTGTCCCAACTTGGACAGAGCCCTCATGCCATCGTCGACATTTCCCATCCCGCAATCCTCGACGTCTTCACGCCATCTGGAGCCACATCGATCGTAGCCAAACTCGCGGCCTGATCGATGCCTAAGCTCTGCTCCACAGCCGACTGGCTGGCCGGCTACATCCCCGATCTGCCAACGCCGTTCGACGAAACCGGCGACCTCGACTTGGCCTCGCTCGCCCGCTTGATCGAGCGCGCGATCGGTTCGGGCGCATCGGCGCTCGTGATCTGTGGCGCCGCCGGCGAGGCATCCACACTCTCACCGGCCGAGCAGACGGCCGTTATCAGCGAGGCGGTGAGAATTGCAGGCGGACGGATCAAGGTCATCGCCGGCGCCGGCTCGAACGCGACCTGCCAAGCGATCGAACTGGCCGCGCATGCGCGGTCTGCCGGTGCGGATGCCGTTTTGTCGGTTGTCCCCTACTACAACAAACCGACGCAGGACGGCATTCAGGCGCACTTTGACGCGATCGGTCGCGCCATCGAGCTTCCGATTTTGCTGCACGATCTGCCGTCTCGCACCGCTCGTCCTCTGGCGGACGACACGCTCGTGCGTATCGCACGATCGGGTCGGTTCGCAGGCGTGGTCGACGGCTCCGGCGACATCATGCGTCCGCTTCGGCTGCGGTCGCGGCTGCCGAGCGGCTTTCGAATGTTGTCCGGAGACGACGTGACGTCCTTCGGATTCCTCGCGAGCGGCGGCGACGGCGCTGTCTCAGAGGTGGCCAACATTGCATCCGACCTTTGCCGCACCATTCATGCCTATTGCCGCCAAGGACGCTTGCAATCGGCGCGTTATCTGGAAAAGCGCCTGCTGCCGCTGGCATCCAGCCTCGGTCAGGACTCGACTGCGTCTCTCAAATACGCGCTGAATGTGCTCGGCCTGATCCGGCCCGATACGCGGTTGCCGATTGTCCCGCCGGCCGGCGCCCCGGCCGCACATGTTGCCGCCGTATTGGCGGCGATGGCCGACGAGGATCTCGCCGAACCGATCGACGCGTAAGCGCGAGATCCTGGCGCCCCATACAGTAACGCTTCACGCGCGCGTCAACACCTGGAACGCCGCGGAGGCATCCGCGGCCGCTCGCAGCTCGCGTGCAATCATCTGTTGACGCAGATGCCGCGCCACCGAGGCCAGCAGCGTGAGCTGCTCGCGGCTCGAGGCCGCCGGCAACAGCAGAAGAAACACCAGGTCGACCGGTTTGCTATCGATCGCATCGAAATCGATCGGCCGCTGCAGGCGCGCAAACAGACCGAACGGTTGCGCCAATTCGTCGAAGCGCGCGTGGGGAATCGCGACACCGTCACCGACGCCGGTCGAGCCGAGACGCTCGCGCTCCAGCAGCCGCTCGGACAGCAACGCCTGCGGACGATCGACCGCCTTCGACGCGATCGACGACAGTTCACTGATGAGCTGCCCCCTGTCGGAGCAGCGCAACCCCACGACGACGTGCGCCGGGAGCAGAATATCCCCAATAACCATAGCGTTTCCGAGTGGATGTTGTTCTAGTTCGGTGCCTTCAGGCGGTAGCCGATCCCAGTCTCCGTCAGCAGGTACTGCGGACGCTCGGGATCCGGCTCGATCTTCTGCCGAAGCTGGCGAACATAGACTCGCAGATACTGCGCGTCGGTGAGTTCGTCCCACAATTCGTGCAGGAGAAACTTGTGCGTCAACACCTTGCCGGCGTGTTGCACCAGAACACGCAGCAGATCGTATTCCTTCGGCGACAGTTTCACGTCCTTGTCGGCGAGCTTGACGATCCGTCGCACTAGATCGACCGACAGATCGCCAACGCGAAACACCGGGCGCTCGCCCTGCACCTGAAGCTGATGCCGCAGCGCGGCGCGCAGCCGGGCGAGCAGTTCGTCCATGCCGAATGGCTTGGTGACGTAATCGTCCGCGCCGAGGTCCAGCGCCTCGACCTTGCCGGCCTCATCGCCGCGGCTCGACAGCACGACGATCGGAACGGCTTCGCTGCGCGCGCGGATTTGCCGGAGTAACTCGTGGCCGGGCAGATCGGGCAATCCGAGATCGAGCACCACCAGATCCGGCGGCGTGTTCGCCATCGCTTGCAGCGCGAGCTTGCCGTTGCTGGCTTCGATCACCTCGTAGCCTTGGCTTCCGAGACCCATCCGCAGAAGCTTCCGGATTGGCGGTTCGTCGTCGATGACCAGAACTTTAATCGCCATGGCACTCACGCTGCACTGATCAGCGCATCGCGGCGCGATGCGACGGGAAGACGGATGGTCATCGCGGCACCGCTGCGATCGGCGCGATTGCCGGCCGACAATCGCCCGCCCATCGCTTCGATGAACCCGCGTGCGATCGCCAGGCCGAGGCCGGTGCCGGGCCTGATATGATCGCCTTTTCGCACACGATAAAACTTGTCGAACACGGTTTCCAACTCGCCGGGCGGAATTCCCTCGCCTTCGTCGCGCACCTGCAGCTCGACGAGGCCGCCGCTCTGCGCGGCCCGAAGCTCGATCGCGCTGCCTGTCGGCGCGTACTTCGCTGCGTTGTCGAGCAGGTTGAACAGCGCCTGCTCGAACAGCACGGGATCGACCTCGATCATCGGCAGATCCTGGCCGAGGTCCAGTTCGACCGTATGCTGAGCGAGGATCGATGTGGCGCGGCGCAGCGTGGCGCCGACCAGTTCGCCGAGATCGTGGGCCGCGCTGTTCGGCACGACGGCACCGGATTCGAGCTTGGTCATGTCCAGCAGATTGGCGATGAAGCGGTTGAGGCGTTCAGACTCCTCGACGATGGTGCCGATCAGCTCGGTCCGCTGCGCGTCGCTCAGGTGCGGCGCCAGATCCCGCATCGTCGTCGCCGCGCCGAGCACCGCGGCGAGCGGAGTCTTCAGATCGTGCGAAATCGAGGTGAGCAGCGCCTGCCGTAACCGGTCGGACTCGGCATCGCGCTTGACCCGGTCCATGTCCTCGACCAGATGCACACGCTCGATTGCGAGCGCTCCCTGGTCGGTGAGCGCGTCGAGCAGCCGCCGCTGGTCCGGCGTCAGCAACGGCCCGGCGCGGTCGTCGTCGATCCCGATCACTCCGATCGGCCCTCGTCCGGTCCGCATCGGCAGAAACAGCCGCTTGGCGCCGGGCAAGGTGTCGGAGCCGCGCCCCGCCACTCGATCGTTCTCCCACGCCCAATTCGCCGCCGCCAGATCTGCCGGATCGAGCTGATCCTCCGGCGGATAGCCGGCCTTGACGGCGATGCGGCCTTGCTCGGGGAGCAGCAGCACGACACGCACCTTCAACATCAGCGCGATCTGATACGCGGTCGCCCACAGTACGTCGTCGAGTGCTGCGGTGCCGGCAAGCTTGCGGCTGAAGGCGTAGAGCGACTCTGTTGTCCTCACCCGCTGCGCTGCGGCGGTCGCCTGGGCACGAACGCGCCCGGCGAGGTTCGAGACCAAGATCGCGATCAACATGAAGAAGAAGAACGCGACGATGTTGGTCGGATCGGTGATGGTGAAGGTGTAGACCGGCGGGAGAAAGAAGAAATTGTAGCACAGCGACGCGACGACGCTGGCGAGCAGCGACGGTCCCAGCCCGTAGCGGACCGAGACGCCGACGACGGCAGTGAGAAACACCAGGTCGACGTTCTCGATGCTGAAGAACGGTTCGATCAGCTTGGCAACGCCGAGCCCAATCCCGACCAGCACCAGGGCCATCGGATACGGCCACGGGTTGAACGGCTCGGTTCCCTCGGCCGGCCGCAGCGAACGGGTCTGGCTTTCCTCGATCGAGACCGCAGTCCCGGTCATGACGTGGATCGAGATGTTGCCGGAGCCGCGCACCAATTCGTGGACTGTCGAGCCACGCAGGGCTTCGTACCAGAACGATCGCGGCGCCTTGCCGACCACGATCTGGGTAATGTTGTTGGCACGCGCGAATGCCAGGATGTCGTGCGCCAGGCTGCGATCACCGCCGGGAATCGCCAGCGCCTCGCCGCCGAGCGCCTCGGCCAGACGCAGCGTATCGGCGAGCCGGTCGCGCTGCTGTTCGGTCAGCGACAGGCTACGGCGCGTCTCAATGTTGATCGCCGTCCATGGCGCGCGCAGACGATCAGCAAGCCGCTTGGTGTAGCGGACCAGCCCCTGCGAGCGCTGATCGTCGCTGACGCATACCAGCACGCGTTCGCCCGCTGCCCACGGCCCGGCGATCGCATTGGCCTGCATGTGCGACAGCAATTGCTCGTCGACCCGCTCGGCGGTACGCCGCAGCGCCAGTTCGCGCAGCGCCGTCAGGTTGCCCGGTGAGAAGTAGTGCTCCAGCGCGCGCTCGGCCTGCTTGGGCACATAGACCTTGCCCTCTTTGAGGCGCTGGATCAGATCGTCCGGCGTCAGGTCGACCAGCTCGATCGCATCCGCGCGTTCGAACGCCGAGTCCGGCACGGTCTCGCGCACTCGGACCGTGGTGATCTGCGCCACCACATCGTTCAGGCTCTCGATGTGCTGAATATTGACTGCGGTGTAGACGTCGATGCCGTTCGCCAGCAGCTCCAACACGTCGAGATAGCGCTTGGGATGGCGGCTGCCCGGAGCATTGCTGTGCGCCAGCTCGTCGACGATGGCGAGCTGCGGCCGCCGGGCGAGCACCGCATCGAGGTCCATCTCTTCGAGGACCTGCCCTTTGTAGGGAATGCGCCGGCGCGGGACAGTCTCCAGGCCAGCGAGCAAGGCCTCGGTCTCGGCGCGGCCGTGGGTCTCGGCGTAGCCGATCACCACGTCGACCCCGGCCTTGGCGCGGGCGTGCGCGCTCTGCAGCATCGCGAAGGTCTTGCCGACACCCGGAGCCGCACCGAGGAAGACCTTCAGCCGGCCCGTGCCGGGCTCCTGCCGCCTTGCCTGTTCAAGCAAGGCGTCCGGAGATGGTCGCGAAGGCGGCTCAGCGCGCGGATCTGGCATGGGCAAAATATATCCGACCGCAGCGGACTCGCCTAGCAGCGTGCGTCAGCGCGGCACCGCCGCGTCGAGCGCCAGATTGAGCTTCAACACATTGACCCGCGGCTCGCCGAGCACGCCGCCGAGCGGCTGCTGCACAGAGGCTGTGACCAGTTTGCGGATTTGCTCCTCCGGGACGCCGCGCGCTTTGGCGACACGCGGCACTTGAAACAACGCGCCCTCCGGCGAGACATCCGGATCGAGACCGCTGCCGCTCGTCGTGACGAGATCGACCGGGATTGCGGCAGCTGGGTTCTCCGCCTTCAGCTTGGCCACGTCTTCACTCAAACGATCCGCCAATGCCTTGCTGGTCGGGCCGAGATTGGAGCCGCCGGAGTTCGCTGCATTGTACGGCGCCGGGATCGTCTTGCTGGCGTCGGCAGGATCGGGTGCGACAGTGGCCGAGGGACGGCCGTGGAAGTAGCGGTCCTCCTTGAACTCCTGCCCGATCAGCACCGAGCCGACGACCTGGCCTCCCCGCTCAACCAGGCTTCCCTGGGCCTGATACGGAAACAGCACGGTGGCAATGCCGGTGACAGCAAGCGGATAGGCCAGACCGGTGATCATGGTGAGCGCCAGCAGCGACACGACAGCGGGGCGAACTTGCTTCAACATGACGACTTCTCCTCACACCAGATGCAGGGCCGAGACGGCCAGATCGATCGCCTTGATGCCGACGAAAGGCACCAGGATTCCGCCGAGGCCGTAGATCAGAAGATTACGCCGCAGCAGCGCCGCTGCGCCGACCGGGCGATACGAGACACCCTTCAGCGCCAGCGGGATCAGCGCGATGATGATCAGCGCGTTGAAAATGATCGCCGACAGGATCGCGCTCTGCGGGCTGGCGAGATGCATGACGTTCAGCACGCCGAGCTGCGGATAGAACGCCAGGAACATCGCCGGGATGATGGCAAAGTACTTGGCGACGTCGTTGGCGATCGAGAAGGTGGTGAGCGCCCCGCGGGTCATCAATAGCTGCTTGCCGATCTCGACCACCTCGATCAGCTTGGTCGGGTTGGAGTCGAGATCGACCATGTTGCCCGCTTCGCGCGCCGCCTGCGTGCCGGAATTCATCGCCACGCCGACATCGGCCTGCGCCAGCGCCGGCGCGTCATTGGTGCCGTCGCCGCACATCGCCACCAGTTTGCCCTTGGCCTGCTCGTCGCGGATCAGCCTGAGCTTGTCCTCCGGCGTCGCCTGAGCGAGGAAGTCATCGACACCGGCTTCGGCGGCGATCGCGGCGGCGGTCATCGGATTGTCGCCGGTGATCATCACCGTGCGGATGCCCATCCGCCGCAGCTCGGCGAAGCGTTCGCGGATGCCGCCCTTGACGATGTCCTTGAGCTGAATGACGCCGAGCAGCTTGCCGTCACGCGCGACAGCAAGCGGTGTGCCGCCGGCTTTGGCAATCTCGTCGGCGATCGCCACCAGCTCTTGAGCGCCCTCCACATTGGAGACTGTCTCGATCGCGCGCGCGGTATTTCCCTGGGTGGTCGCCACGCCGGGGACGGCCGCGACGGAGACCAGGATGGAGTCGACGGCCCCCTTGCGGATCGACGATCCGCCGATGTCGACACCGCTCATTCGCGTCTGCGCGGTGAACGGAATGAAGTGGGCCCCCAACTCCGCCAGATCACGTCCGCGAATGCCGTGCTTCTCCTTGGCCAGCACCACGATCGAGCGGCCTTCCGGCGTCTCGTCGGCGAGCGATGCCATCTGCGCAGCGTCGGCAAGATCGCGTTCGCTGACGCCCCGCACCGGGCGGAACGCGGTCGCCTGGCGATTGCCGAGCGTGATGGTGCCGGTCTTGTCGAGCAGCAGCGTGTCGACGTCACCTGCGGCCTCGACGGCACGGCCCGACATTGCAAGTACGTTGAAGCGCACCAGCCGGTCCATGCCCGCAATGCCAATCGCCGACAGCAGCGCGCCGATCGTGGTCGGGATCAGCGTGACGAACAGTGCCACCAGGATCACCACGGAGATCTGCCCACCCGCATAGGCCGCGAAGCTCGGGATCGTCACGGTTGCGAACACGAAGATGATGGTGAGCCCGGCAAGCAGAATGTTCAGCGCGATCTCGTTCGGGGTCTTCTGCCGCTCCGCGCCTTCGACCAGCTTGATCATCCGGTCGAGGAACGAATGGCCGACTTCCGCGGTGATCCGCACTACGATCCGATCGGAGATCACCGTGGTGCCGCCCGTCACCGCCGAGCGGTCGCCGCCGGATTCCCGGATCACCGGCGCGGACTCGCCGGTGATCGCCGCCTCATTGACCGAGGCCACACCTTCCACCACCTCGCCGTCGCCGGGGATCACGTCTCCGGCTTCGACCAGCACCAGATCGCCGACCGCGAGATGCTCGGCCGCGACACCTTCATACAGCTCAGTGTTGCCCTGCATCAGCAGCCGCTTCGCAACGGTCCCGACGCGAGTTTCGCGCAGCGTATTGGCCTGCGCCTTGCCGCGCCCTTCGGCGACCGCTTCGGCAAAATTGGCGAACAGCACCGTGAACCACAGCCACAGGATGATTTGGCCGGTGAACCAGAGATCCGCGCTGCCGGTGACCAGATCCCGTACGAACAGCACCGTGGTCAGCGCCGCGACCACTTCCACCACGAACATCACCGGATTCTTGATCATCACCCGAGGATCGAGTTTGGCGAGCGATGTGCCGATCGCCGGCAACACGATCTTCGGGTCGAGCAAGGTCGATGACTTGCCGCGTGTCTTGATTTGAACGGCATCCATTGCAGTCACTCCGAATGTCTCAGAACAGGGTCTTGGCGGTCATCGAAACCTGCTCGACGATCGGGCCGAGCGCGAGCGCCGGGAAGAAGGTCAACCCACCGATGATCAGGATCACACCGACGACCAGACCGACGAACAGCCCGCCGGTAGTCGGCAGCGTGCCAGCCGACGGCGGCACCAGCTTCTTGCCGGCAAGCGATCCGGCGATCGCCATCGTCGGTACGATCATCATGAAGCGGCCCACGAACATCGCGGTCGCAAGAGTGAGGTTGTAGAAGAAGGTGTTGCCGGTGAGCCCGCCGAACGCCGACCCGTTGTTCGCGGTCGCCGACGTGAAGGCGTACAGCACCTCGCTGAAGCCATGCGGCCCGGCATTGCCCATCGAGGCAACCGCCGACGGCAGAACCACTGCGACCGCGGTCCAGCCGAGATACATCAGCGGAAGCACCAGGATCGCCAGCATCGCCATTTTCACCTCGCGCGCCTCGATCTTCTTGCCGACGTATTCCGGGGTGCGGCCGACCATCAGCCCGGCGACGAAGATCGCCAGCACGACGAACAGCAGCATGCCGTAAAGGCCGGCGCCGACGCCGCCAACAATGATCTCGCCCAGCTGCATGTTGATCAGCGGGATCATGCCGCCGAGGGCGGTGAAGGAATCGTGCATCGCGTTCACCGCACCGCAGGAGGCGGCGGTGGTCACCACGGCGAATAGCGCCGACGCCTCGATGCCGAACCGGACTTCCTTGCCTTCCATGTTGCCGCCGGTGATCCCGAGCGCATCGAGCGTCGCCGTTCCGGAAGCCTCGGCCCAGTAGGCGATCCCGACGCCCACCACGAACAACACGCCCATCACGCCAAGAATGGCCCAGCCCTGCCGCTGATTCCCGACCATCCGGCCGAACACGTTGGTCAGCGCGGCACCGAGCACGAAGATCGACAACATCTGCACGAAATTTGACAATGCGGTCGGGTTCTCGAACGGATGCGCCGCGTTGGCATTGAAGAAGCCGCCGCCATTGGTGCCGAGCATCTTGATCGCGACCTGCGAAGCTACCGGGCCCACCGCAATCGTCTGCTTGGCACCTTCAAGGGTGGTTGCGTCGACGTAGCTGCCCAAGGTCTGCGGCATGCCCTGCCAGACCAGAAACAGCGCATAGGGAATGCAGATCGGCAGCAGCACGTATAGCGTGCAGCGGGTGATATCGACCCAGAAATTGCCGACCGTCCGCGCCGACGCACGCGAGAACCCGCGGATCAAAGCCATTGCCAAGACGATACCGGTCGCGGCTGACAAGAAATTCTGGTGTGTCAGCGCCAGCATCTGCGACAGATAGGACAGCGTGCTCTCGCCGCCGTAATTCTGCCAGTTGGTGTTGGTGAGGAAGCTGATCGCGGTGTTGAACGCCAGGTCCGGCGCCACCGCGCCCTGCTCCGCCGGATTGAACGGCAGCACCGCCTGCAGACGCAGCACCGCGTAGATGATGGCGAAGCCACCGATGTGAAACAGCAGCATCGCCAACGTGAAGGTCAGCCAATGCTGTTCCTGCTTCGGATCGACACCAGCCGCACGATACAGCACGGTCTCGACCGGGCGCAGCACGGGCGTCAGCGGCGTCCACTCGCCAGCAAAGACACGCGTCATGTACCAGCCGAGCGGCTTGACCAGCGCGACCACAACGGCGCCGAATAGCGCGATTTGACACCAACCAATGAAGGTCATGAGAGTCGTCCTTGTTGTGCGTCCGGCCTTGGGTCAGAACCGTTCGGGACGCAGCAGCGCGTAGGTGAGATAAGCGAGCAGCGCCGCTGTCACGGCGCCCGCCAACGCATAGTCGATGGTCATCGCTGCTCTCCTACAAACGCTCGCACGCATAAGCGTAGCCAATCGCCAGCGTGAATAACCCGGCGCACAGCGCCAGCATCAAAATGTCGGACATTGAAGGCCTCATCTGCGACGGGCATCGTCATCAACGCGCCCAACTCGTACCCTGCCGAAGTGCCACTTGCCGCGTAAGTTTTCGAGATCGTCGCTGCGGCGAAGATATATGAAAGCTATAAACGGCCGGGTCGGCGTGCATCCCGTGGGAACCAGCAGGGAGCGATCGGGCCTGGTTGTCGCCGCGGGACGCGACGTTGCTTCTGACGGCTGACCGCAGCGTGTGCCGACGAAGCGGCACGAATTCGTCACCGCGGCAGGCGACGGCCTCGGAGCTCGAGTTCAACCCTCAACCGGTGCAATTTCGCAGCGGCGATCTTGGCTTTGGCCGAACGCAACACACCCCAAAAGCCGCGGAGCAATCGTTGTGCGAGGGACGGTGAAGGTTTGATACGGGGAGCCCGCCGATCGGACAGGAGGCCCGCTGCGATCCGGATGTTTGGCGTCGTTGACATGGCGTCATCCTTGCTATGTGACCGCCACGAGATTGATTGTCGCGCCGTGTGTTTTCCAGGCTGGCGAACCGACCATTCCATAAGCGCCGCATAGCTTCGACCGCCGAACGCCGGCTGCCTATTCTCTCTTTACATTTTCGTCCCCGGGATCGTCTCGAATCCCTATGAGGCCCTCGTCTAGCTTTGCCAACGGCGCATCAGCCGTGAGGAACGATCGTGACCGGGACTTCATCGCTGTGGATCCGCAGCCTTCGCGCTGCTGTCGACACGCTCCGCGCACAGGCCGATCGAGCGACGGCGGGTTGGCTGCGTTCGAAAGCCACACAGGCCGTTGGTCGTCACGATCCCCAGGAGACTTTGCGTATCCCGTCGGACCAGTCGGCAAACGGAAAATCCGGAGAGCGCCGGTTCGCCCGCCCCTGCGCCGCGATCCTTGCACCGGGGATCCCGCTGCTCTTCGTCAGGCATGATCCTGAAGGCGGCTGGATCGTCCTCGACGAAGCCGGACGATGCCGCGGCCGCTTCCTGTTCAGATCGTCAGCGCTCACATTCGCCGGCATGACCACCGGAGAGATCAAGCCGGCGATCGTTCTCGACGATGACCAGGCGGAACGAGGGAGACACACGCGTCTCATGCACTGGCTTCCCTGGTTGAACGACTGGCCAGGGCTATGGAACGCGGCTCGAAAAGCAGTCCGGATGTACCGCACTGGCCGACTGCGCCCCGACCCGCACCGTTCGTTCAGAGCTACGATGGATGACCGACATGCCCACTGATGTTCGGTCGCCACCTCGGTTCAAGTCACCCCGACAAATGAAGTCCTGGGCGTGTCTCTCCGTCCTGGGTATCGCCTCGGCCTCAACGACCCTGCTGATCCTAGGGGTGTCACCATCCTGGATCGCGTTCGCCAACATCGGCATCGGTCTGGCGGCCACGGGGATATCGGCTCGTCCGAAATGGACCGGGACGGCGATGACGGAGGCACGGCCATGGTTTCCGCGCAGGGATAGAAGCCGCGAGAACCGCCGTGATGCTTTCATTTCGATCGCCGCGCAGTTGCTTCCGCGACGCACAATCCAGCGGTTCGAACAGGTGGCGCGGCAGTCAGATCGGGTTCACCGGAGGCGCGCCGAGGCCGAAGTGAGGCTTCGCGATTTCCATGACCGGATCACGGCGGCGTCGATCAAAACGTCGCCCGCCGTCAGGAAACTGCGGGACCATATCGCGGTGCTGTCGATCGAGGCGGTGATGGCCGATGAAGCCGTCCAGATGCTCGCCCGTGAGATGAGAGTAAGTATCCAGAGCCAGTTGCAGGCTGGTACGACCATCGCCCGAGGCAGGCGCCGATCCGACGACCGCTGGATCGATATCTTGCCCGACGATTGGGAGTCCCTCAGACTCGACGCCTCCCTCACCATCGCCCATCACAGCGCCAGCGGAGAGATGATTTACTCGCAGCTTCAACTCGCTTGGCGCGCCGGCACGGTTAACCGCTGATCCCAACGACAGCACTCACACCGTGATCTGCATCCCGACTTCCACCGCACGGCCGGTCGGGATTTTGAAGTACAAGCTGGCGTCGTCCGACCATTTCGCCATGTTGACGAATAGCAGGCCTTGCCACCGCGGCATCTCGGACGGAGTTGCCTGGCGGATCACCCGCCGCGACAGGAAGAACGAGGTGCTCATCATGTCGAAGGCAAAACCGAGCGGCCGGCACGCCACCAGCGCTTTGGGCACGTCCGGCGTCTCCATGTAGCCGAACCGGATCGTGATTTTGGCGAAGCTGTCGTTGACCGGCTCATAGCTCAGCCGCTCCTCCGCGCTGACGCGCGGCACGTCTTCGGTCACGACCCGCAAGATCACGTTCTTCTCGTGCAGCACCTTGTTGTGCTTGAGGTTGTGCATCAACGAGGTCGGCGTCGAGTTGGGATTACCGGTGAGGAACACGGCGGTGCCGCGAACCCGGCTGATCGACGACGAGGCCGAGATCGATGCGATGAAATCGTTCAGATCGATCTCGTCCCGAACCGTCTTCCGCGCCACGATCTTCGAGCCGCGGCGCCACGTCACCATCACGCCCATCAGGCCGACGCCGATCATCAACGGGATCCAGCCGCCGTCGACGATCTTGAGCAGATTGGCCATCAGGAAGATCAGGTCGATGATCAGAAACGGCACGATCACCGCGGTCGCGACCGCCGCCGGCCAATGCCAACACTTCCGCATCACGAAGAACGCCATGATGCTGGTCAGCACCATCGTGCCGGTGACGGCAATGCCGTAGGCCGACGCCAACGCGCTCGAGGATTTGAACGCGAATACCAGATACAGCACCGCGATCAGGAGCAGCCAGTTGGCGCGCGGAATGTAGATCTGCCCCTTCTCGGTCTCGGACGTGCGCCGGATCTCCATCCGCGGCAGCAGCCCGAGCTGGATCGCCTGCTGGGTCAGCGAATAGGCGCCCGAAATCACTGCCTGGCTGGCGATGATCGTGGCGCCGGTCGCGATCCAGACCATCGGCAGCAGCGCCCAATCCGGAAACAGCAGGAAGAACGGGTTCTCCAGCCGCTCCGGATACGACAGCAGCATCGCGCCCTGCCCCAGGTAGCACAGCGCGAGCGACGGAAATACCAGGACCAGCCACGCGACCTGGATCGGCCGCCGGCCGAAATGTCCCATGTCGGCGTACAGCGCCTCGGCACCGGTCACCGTCAGGAACACCGCACCGAGCGCCAGCAGGCCGGCATGGCCGTGATGCAGCAGAAACTCGATACCGTAGATCGGATTGACCGCACCGAGGATATGGAGATTGCCGATCAGATTGGCAGTGCCGGCCACCGCCATCAGGCCGAACCAGATCAGCATCAACGGCCCGAACCACGTCGCAACGGCCGCAGTGCCCCAGCTCTGAACCAGAAACAGCCCGACCAGGATCGCCATGCTGAGCGGCAGGATGTACGGATCAAAGCCCGGCGCGACCAGCTTCAAGCCTTCGACAGCCGACAGCACCGAGATCGCCGGCGTGATGATGGCGTCGCCGTAGAACAACGCGGCGCCCGCCATGCCGAGCAGCGAGATCGCCGCGAACCGACGGCGCATCACGCTCTGCAGCAGCGCCATTAAGGTCAGCGTGCCGCCTTCGCCGTGGTTGTCGGCGCGCATGATCAGCAGCACGTATTTCAAGGTGACGATGATCAGCAGCGTCCACAGCATCAGCGACAGCACGCCGAAGACCATCTCTTCCGTCAGCGCCCCGCCCGCGGACGCGGCGGTGAGGCTTTCCTTCAGGGCATACAACGGGCTGGTGCCGATATCGCCGTAGACGACCCCGATCGACCCCAGGGCGAGCGTCCAGAACGAGTTCGGCTTGGGAGAGTCCTTCGCGATGGCGACGTCGGAAACGGCTTCAGTCATGGCGCCCTGTGACGTTCAGCGGGCCACCTGCCCGCAGTTTCCGGCACCCTGAAATTACGGCGGACGCGACGTCAAGACATCGATGCACGCAATCGTAGCTACGCCTATACGGCTCCTATATCGGGCCCGACGGTTCTTTATGAGATCTTTATATCGGTCTCCTGCAAGGTCCAAAAGGCGCCCCGATCGCCCCTTTTCGCAAAGCTTCACCCGCGCGAACGCTGGGATCGGCTTGTCCCGAATCTCAGCTTCCAACGCCGGCATCAGTCACCTCCACGGCTCCCGGGCCGCATGGTGTACGATGGCTACCCGTGCTCACCGGCGGCGATACGTACCATTCGTTTCCTGACCCGCCTCGGCTCCTAGAGGGATTTCCTGACGTGACGATCACGAGTCCGTGTTCCGACGGACCACCCCGCATGTCATCCCCGATTTACTACGCGTCGCGCCGGCCTAGTGTCACAGCGCGGTCGCGTGAACTACGCGACGCAACAAGAGGGTCATCTAATGGTCGACGATTCGAAAAAGGTCTGGCCCACGGGTCTGACGATTGCTGAATCCGAGGAAATCCACAAGCACGTGATCGATGGCGCGCGCATCTTCGTGGCGATCGCGATCGTGGCGCACTTCCTGGCGTATGTGTATTCGCCTTGGCTGCACTAAGGAGCCACTGAGATGAATCAAGGTCGTATCTGGACCGTTGTCAGTCCGACAGTCGGTCTTCCGTTGCTGCTCGGCAGCGTGGCTGTCATGGCTTTTGCCGTGCATTTCGCGGTCCTCGAAAACACCTCGTGGGTGGCCGCTTTCATGAACGGTAAGTCCGTCGCTGCGGCGCCCGCACCAGCGGCGCCGGCCGCGCCGGCTAAGAAGTAACTTCCCGTTCCTGAGTGACGGAGGGAGCCCGCAGCGACGGCTCTGTCCTCCTGGAGAGTCCGAGACCTCGGAGCTCCCTCCCGATCTCCCCCTTGTTGCCCTTGCCGGCGCGGACAGCCGATTGACGAGGCCATGACCTCGCCCGCGAGAATGCGGTCGGGCGCCGATCGTCTACAAATCCACTCTTCCGGCGATATCCCATTCCCGCGGCGTTGCCGACGGCCAACGCGGTCGCGCGATGCGGCACGCAGGCGCCAATGACGAGGTCGGATGATGTCGTCTGGCGGGCACATGCCCCTGCGGCCAAGGACGCACCGCAAGAGAGCTCGAAGCAGCAGTCATGCAACAGGCTGGGAGGAAGGATGTCCGAGTCCGCAGGCGGCACCTCAACAGTGCCGCCTGCGCCGTAAGCAACTCGGGAGGTGCGCGAGATGGCAGGCTCGCTAAATCTTCGAGTTACCGCGGACTGTCGACAGTGATGGCTGAAAACACTGCCGGCAGAGGGAAAACGGACGGTCGGCTCCGCACTCAGGTTCTGGTCAGGAACAGCGTGTTGCTGTCCACCAGCAGAGGCGTGCCGGAGAACGAACTGTAGGCGCCCTTCTGTTCGACCAACAAAGGTGTTCCCGAGAACGACTGATAGGTGTCGCCGTCGAGCAGCAGAGGCGTCCCTGACATCGAGCGGTAGCCTCCGGTCTGCTTGATCACCAGCGGCTCGCCCGAATTCGAGCGGTAAGCGTCCTGCTGCTCGATGATCAACGGCGTGCCGGAATGTCCTTTGAACGGCTGCGATTTACTCAGCACCGGCAGACGCAGCAGCGACGAGAACGGAGCCGCATCGTCCCATGCACGCGGCTTGGCAGCCGGTTTGTTGACGATCGGATTGTACTTCTTCATGATTTCGGTGGCCTTGCCGCCGGCTCCGAAATGCGCAGGCACGATCGCAACAGCACCGCCTCGGCTGATCGTTTCGGCCAGGCTCGCAGCGGTCGCGCGCAGGACGCCGAGCTTGCTGATCGCATTGGTGAGGTCGGCAATGCTGCCGCGGTTCGGCACGGTTCCGTTCGGAAGAACCTGAGCCTTGTCGAAACCGTTCGTCTTCAATTCAGATTCCAGACCCGCAACCTGGCGGACGGTCTCGTAGCAGAGAATGACTTGAAACGTCATGGCATCTCTCCTTCACGTCCCGGGCAGATCAACCGACACCCGCGCGCGGTCGGAAAGCGCGCAGGAACCAGGGAAGAGCCAGGAAGCCTGGCTGACCGCGGTAGCGGGGATCCTCGGATCCCAGCCACCGCAGCAACAGTCAGAGACTGTCTTAGACGGCCTTGATCGAGCTCTCGATCGCGGCAGCCTTACCGTTCATGAACTTCGCGACCCAGGTGGTGTGCGTCAGCACAGCGAAGTGGACCAAGAAGACCATGATGGCAACGCTGCCGAGCAGCAGCGGGAGACCGACGGTCGGCTTCACGACAGTCCAGATACGACCTTGATTCATCTTCGATACTCCTTAGTGCAGCCAGGGCGAATACACGTACGCCAGGAAATGCGCGACGATCGCGATGGCCACGAAAATCCGCGAACCATCGATCACGTGCTTGTGGAGCTCTTCCGATTCCGCGATGGTCAGCCCAGTCGGCCAGACCTTGTTCGGATCGTCTACCATGGATAACCTCCTAAGAGACTAACGATCAGTTTCGTGCTGAACCCGCACGCAGGTAGTTGTTCACTGCTACGCCGAACGAGTGCTCGCGGTGTCAGCAATGGATCTGATGATCGCTCCGCTGTCTGCATCCGAAATTTCGGAAGCGTCTCAGCTCGGCTCTCGTGCGCCCCGCCCCGATAATCATCAAGATTCTGTGATCAGGACGCGGGGTGAACTTACGCCGACGTCTCGAAGCGTCAATTTGGGCTGACAGAAGCGAACCGTCCGTACGATGCTGGATGTTGGACTCCAACGTCAGGATTTCCTGACGTTCCGATTTGATTTGCGCCAACCGACCACGACACCGCCGGGTGTAGTTTTCGCCGTGAAGATGAGGGGCAGCGAGAACGCTTTCGTCACCCCAATCTTGTGCGGTGGATGGTGCGGACGATGGATCAGAAACTCACGCGGCGAGTGCATCAGGGACATCTCCGGATTTTCATCGCGGACGATCATCCGGTGGTCTTGAGCGGGATGAAGACGCTGCTCCAAGCCGATCCCGAGTTCGAAGTCGTCGGCGAAGCAGCGGATGGTCCGACAGCGCTCCGTCGGGCGATCGAACTGCAGCCGGACGTGGCGGTGTTCGATCTGTCGATGCCCGGGCTGTACGGCATGGAGGTTATCCAGAAATACCTCGCAGCCCGTCCCAAGGCTCGCGTCGTCGTCGTCTCGGTGCAGGAGGACGGCGCCAATCTGCGCCGGCTGCTGAAGCTCGGCGTCGCCGGCTACATTCTCAAGCGATCGGCCACCGATGAACTGATCCGCGGCATTCACGCGGTGGCCAAGGGTGGTGTGTATCTCGATCCGGCGATCGCCGGTCAGGCGCTGGGCAGAGTCGTCCATGCCGCGCCGACAAATCTCGGCGAAACCAGCCAGATCTCGCATCTCAGCGCCCGCGAGTTGGATGTGCTCCGGCTGGCGTCGGTCGGGCACAGCAACAAGGTGATCTCCGCCAAGCTTCAGGTTGGGCCGAAGAGCGTCGAGACCTATAAGGCGCGCGCCATGGAGAAGCTGGGCTTCACCAACCGCGTCGAACTGATCCGCTTCGCGCTGGACATGGGCTGGCTGGAAAATTCCGGGTTGTAGACAGCGAAGTCTCCCGTTCTGCAGATTTCGACGGGTCGACAGGGAGCGCCGAAGATTGGCATTTTATTACCAATTTGGTCGGCAGCGGCAGACCTTCCCTCATTCTCTTGATCTTGCGCAAAACGGTGCGCGCGATGGCGGGCCAGCATTTGGGCGGCATCGGTCGTTGAAGGGCGGCACAAGACGCTGCGTGCCCAGCAATCGACACTCAAGCGGGAATGCAATGACCGAAGGATCCGTCGCCAGGCAGCCCGACCTATCGACCTGCGACGACGAGCCGATCCATATCCCCGGTGCTATCCAGCCGCATGGATTGCTGCTCGCCCTCGCCGCCGACATGACGGTCGTCGCCGGCAGCGACAACCTCCCCGAACTCACCGGACTGGCTATCGGTGACCTGATCGGCCGTTCAGCGGCCGACGTCTTCGATTCCGAGACCCACAACCGGTTGACGATTGCCTTGGCCGAGCCGGGAGCAGCCGTGGGAGCGCCGATCGCGGTCAGATTCTCGGTGCGAAAAGGCGGTGACTTCGTCGGCTCCTGGCACCGCCACGATCAGCTCGTCTTCCTTGAACTCGAGCCTCCGCAGCTGGACGTCGCAGAGCCGCAGGCGTTCTTTCGCCGGACCAACAGCGCCATCCGCCGCCTGCAGGCCGCCGAGACGCTGGAAACCGCTTGCGCGGCCGCCGCGCAAGAAGTGCGCGAGATCACCGGCTTCGATCGGGTGATGATCTATCGTTTCGCTCCCGACTTCAGCGGCGAAGTGATCGCGGAGAATCGATGCGCCGAGGTCGAGTCGTATTTCGGCCTGCATTTTCCGGCCTCCGACATCCCGGCGCAGGCGCGCCGGCTCTACACCATCAACCCGGTCCGGATCATTCCCGATATCAATTATCGGCCGGTGCCGGTCTCCCCAAGCCTCAACCCGATCACCGGGCGGCCGATCGATCTCAGCTTTGCTATCCTGCGCAGCGTGTCGCCCGTCCATCTCGAATACATGCGCAATATCGGCATGCACGGCACGATGTCGATCTCGATCTTGCGGGGCGAGCGGCTGTGGGGGCTGATCGCCTGCCATCACCGGAAGCCGAACTACGTCGATCTCGACGGCCGTCAGGCCTGCGAACTGGTCGCCCAGGTGCTGGCCTGGCAGATCGGGGTGATGGAAGAGCAAGCGATCACGCGCCAGACGCTCAAAGGCCAGGCGATTCAGCGCAGCCTGATCAACGACATCGAACAATTGCACGATCATCGAGCGGGACTGGCGCGCAACAGCGAAGCGCTGCTCGAGCTGATGGGAGCATCCGGCCTTTGCCTCCACAGCCGCGAAGGCGTGATCACGATCGGGCAAACCCCGCCCGGGCCGATCATCGATCAACTGGCACAACTGGCCGGCCGCTCCGGCGGCAGCGAACTGTTCCAGACCGACAGGCTGTCGACCATCATTCCGGAAGCCGGCGCCTGCGCCGAGGTTGCGAGTGGCGTTCTCGCCGTACCGCTGTCGCGCACACCGCCCCGCCGAGTGATGCTGTGGTTCAGGCCCGAAGTGGCGCAGACGGTGTATTGGGCGGGCAATCCCGACAAGTCGGTGACGGCCGAATCCGGGCGCCTGCGGCCGCGCACCTCGTTCGCCGCTTGGACCGAGCAGACCCACGGCCGAGCAATCGCATGGCAGCCGCACGAAGTTGCCGCCGCCGTCGAAATCCGCGACCTGATCATCGACGTCATTCTGCGCAACACCGAAAAGCTGGAACGCATCAACACCCAGCTCGCCCGCAGCAACGAGGAGCTGGAATCGTTCGCCCACGTGGCCTCGCACGATATCAAGGAGCCGCTTCGCCATATCGAGGCATTCGCCGGTCTGCTCGCCGACAACATCCACGAAATGGGGGATGAGCGCCTCGGCGTCATGGTCAGCGGCATCGAGAAATCGTCGCGGCGGCTGCGCAACCTGATCAACGATCTGGCGGAATTTTCGCAGCTCGGCCGGCGATCGAAGCCGTTGTCCTGGGTGTCGCTCGAAACGGTCCTCAACGAAGTGTTGGCCGACCTGCAGCCGCGGATCGCGGAAGCACGCGCCGAGATCCAGGCCGACCGGCTGCCGTTTGCGCGCTGCGACCATAACCAGATCCGTCAGGTGTTGCAGAATCTGATCGCAAACTCGCTCAAATATCGCGATCCGGCGCGGCCGTGCCGAATTCACGTCTATGCAGAACCGCACGACAATGGCGGGCGTCCCGAGATCGGAGCGGAGCCGGCCATCCGAATCTGCGTCACCGACAACGGCATCGGCTTCGACAAGAAATATATCGATCAGGTGTTCGAACCGTTCCAGCGGCTGCACGGTCCAGACGACTACGAGGGCAGCGGCATCGGCCTCGCGATCTGTCGTAAGATCGTTCAGCGTCATGGCGGACGTGTCGGTGTCGACACCATTGCGGGGAAAGGTTCGACCTTCTGGTTCACGCTGCCGGTTGCGGGCGATCATGGGCAGGATGAACGATGAGCTCTTCATCAAATCCGGGCCCGCCCGATGCAGCCGTGACAGATCCGAGCGGGCGGCTCGCGCTTGACCTTACCGAGTGCGACCGCGAACCGATTCATATTCCCGGCGCGATCCAACCCCACGGCTACCTGTTCGCGTTGGTCGATGCCGATCTGCGGATCGTATCCGTCAGCGCCAACGTGGAGGATCTGCTCGGGCAGTCGCCTGCTGCGCTGCTCGATGTGTCGATCGCTAGCCACATCACCGCTGCCAGCTTCGCGCGGCTGACGCACGTTCTCTACGGCGGCGATACGGCGGCCATGAACCCGATCCGGGTGGACGTCGCGACGTCTGAAGGAGAACGCGCGTTCAACGGCATTCTGCACCGGCACGAATCCCTGGTCATTCTCGAACTCGAGCCACGCGACGAGTCGCGCTACACGAACGAGTTCTTCCGCAGCGTGCGCGTTGCGATCCGTCGTCTGCAGACCGCGGCCGATTTGCCGGCGGCCTGCCGGATTGCCGCCAGCGAAGTCCGCCGCATCACCGGATTCGACCGGATCAAGGTGTACCGGTTCGCGGCCGACTGGAGCGGTCAGGTGATCGCCGAAGACCGTGACACCGGAATTCCGTCGCTGATGGACTTTCACTTTCCGTCGTCCGACATCCCCGCGCAATCGCGCGCGCTGTACACGATCAATCCCGTCCGCATCATTCCGAACATCGGGTATCGCCCCTCGCCGCTGGTGCCTGACGTCAACCCGCAGGTCGGCGGCCCGATCGATCTCAGCTTCTCGGTGCTGCGCAGCGTATCCCCGACCCATCTCGAGTACATGGTCAACATGGGCATGCACGCCGCGATGTCGATCTCGATCGTGCGCGACGGCCGGCTCTGGGGCATGATCTCCTGCCACAATCTGACGCCGCGCTTCGTCTCTTACGAAGTCCGTCAGGCCTGCGAACTGATCGCCCAGGTGCTGACTTGGCAGATCGGCGTGCTCGAGGAAGCCGAAATCGTCCGCCACAGCGTGCGGATGCGCGCCATCCAGAACAGGCTGCTGCACGAGCTCGGCGACGAGCAAGGCCTCACCGCCGGCCTCAGCCGCGTCAGCGACGAAATGCTCACCTTGATGGGCGCATCCGGATTTGCGCTGAGCAGCTTCGACGGTGTCACCGCCTTCGGACGAACCCCATCCGCCGACGAGATCCAGGCTCTGGCGTCATGGCTGTCGCACCGCGAGTCGCGCGGCATCTTTCAAACCCAGCAGCTCTCGGCGAGCTTTCCCGAGGCCGAGGTGTATTCCGACATCGCCAGCGGCCTGCTCGCCGTCCCCCTGGGGCGGGCCTCGACGACGCTGATGCTGTGGTTCCGGCCGGAAGTGGCACAGACCGTGACCTGGGGTGGCGATCCGCACAAACCGGTGCAGATCGGCCCGCGGGGTAAACGTCTGCAAACCCGCGCGTCGTTCGAGGCTTGGCGCGAGGAAGTCCGCGACCGATCGCGCCCTTGGCGTAGCCATGAAATCGTCGCGGCGGAAGAGATCCGCGACCTCGTGGTCGATGTTATTCTCGGCCGCGCCGAGGAACTGGAGAATGCCAACCGCGAACTATCCCGCAGTAACGACGAGCTGGAATCGTTCGCCTATGTCGCGGCCCACGACCTCAAGGAGCCGCTGCGCCACATCGAAGCATTCGCTGGCCTGTTGAGCGATCTATTGCTCCCTGAAGCGCGGAGCCGCCTCAGCGTGATGGTGAATGGGATCGAGGCGTCGTCGCGCCGATTGCGCGCGCTGATCAACGATCTGGCCGAATACTCCAGGATCGGCCGGCAGGCCCGGCCGCTGCATCCGGTCGACCTCAACCAGATCCTGGCCGAGGTGCTGTCCGATCTGAAGCCGATGCTGCAGGATGCACGCGCCGAAGTCATTTCGGAGCCGCTTCCCACGGTGCTATGCGACGGCAGCCAGATCCGCCAGTTGCTGCAGAACCTGATCAGCAATGCGGTGAAGTATCGCGATGCCGAGCGGCTGCCGCGCGTGACCATCGCAGCGACGGTCGATAGCCCGCCACCGGCGCCTACCGGCGCGAACATACGGAGAGCGCGTATCACGATCGCCGACAACGGAATTGGTTTCGATGAGCAATACCGCGAGCAGATCTTCGAGCCGTTTCAGCGCCTCCACGGTCCGGACGAATATCAAGGCACCGGGATAGGACTGGCGATCTGCCGCAAGATCGTCCATCGGCACGGCGGCACGATTTCGGCAAAGAGCCACGTCGGACAGGGATCGGTGTTCACCTTCACGCTCCCGTTGCGCGAGCAGGACACGACGGAGAGCTGAAATGACCCGCGAGCGCACACTTCCGACGGTGCTGGTGGCGGAAGACCACGACTACGACAAGCTGATCCTGACCGAAGTCTTCGCGCGGGCCTCGATTGCCGCCGATCTCCGCTTCGTCAGCGATGGCGAGCAGACGCTGGATTACATCTATGGCCGCAACCGGTTCGCCGGCCGCGCGGACGCACCTACCCCTGCGCTCGTACTGCTCGACCTCAACATGCCGCGGCTCGATGGCCGGAAAGTCGTGCGGCTGTTGCGGCAGGACGAGACGGTGCGGCATCTGGTGGTGATTGCACTGTCGACGTCGGAAAGTGCCAAGCACATCACCGAAGCCTATTCGATCGGCTTCAACGCCTATCTGGTCAAGCCGGCCAATATCGCCGACTACGTCGAGGCGATCCGCTCGCTCTGGCACTTCTGGATGAACACGGCCTCGCTTCCGACCACGGAGGCTTATCGGCCGTGAGCGCGATCGCGTCCCGTATTCTGCTCGTCGACGATGCGGAGATCGAATACCTGACGATGCAGCGGATGCTGCAGAAGATCCCCGGGTTTCGCGCAACGCTCGACTGGGTATCGCGGTTCGACGAGGCGGCGACCGCGATCGATCGCAAGGAGCACGACCTCTATCTCGTCGACTTTCGCCTCGGTCCGCGCAGCGGGCTCGATCTGATCCGCGACGCGCGTGATCGCGGCAACATCAAGCCGATCATCGTGCTGACCGGCCACGGCGACCCGATGGTCGATCAGGCGGCGACCGAGGTCGGCGCCAATGATTACCTGGTCAAAGGTGAGTTCGATGCCATCGTGCTCGAACGGGCGATGCGCTACGCGACCCGCCAGGCAAGGACGCTGGCGACCCTCGACCGCCGACTGGTGGAATGCCGTACCACAGCGCGGAAGCTGGCCGTGCAGAGCGAACGCCGCGCCGCAGCCGAAGCCGACGTGCTCAAGGTGCTGCGGCAGACCATGATCGACCAGGAAACCGAGCGAAAACGCATCGCGCGGGAACTGCACGACAATCTCGGGCAGATGGTCACCCTGGTTCAATTCGGCCTGGATGCGCTCGCGCGCGGCACGCCCACGGCCGCCAGCCTCGCCGAAAAGGTCGCGTCGCTGAAGCACATCGTCAACGATCTCAGCACCAGCCTGCACCGGGTGGCATGGGAAGTACGGCCGACCGCGCTCGACACGCTCGGGCTCGAAGACGCCGTGTCCCAACTGGTCGCAAGCTGGGAGCCGCATTGCAGCCTGGTGTTCGATCTGCATCTCGGTCTCGGCGAACGACGGCTACCGGCCGATATCGAAAGCGCGCTGTACAGGATTGTGCAGGAAGGCATCACCAATGTGGTCCGCCACGCCCATGCGACCCGGGTCGGCGTAATCCTCGAATTCCGCGGCAGCGACGTGATCTGCATCATCGAAGACGACGGCTGCGGCATCCCTCCTGAACAGGCCGACGAGCATTCGTCCCGCCGGCTCGGACTTGTCGGCATGCGGGAGCGACTTGCCTTGGTCGACGGCACCGTCGAACTGGAAACCGAAACCGGACACGGCACCGCGCTGTTCGTCCGCGTCCCACTCGGCGCGCCGAGCTGATCGGGTTGCCTCAGCCGCCCATCCGCATGATCTGCTCCATCGGCATCATGTTGT
This sequence comes from Rhodopseudomonas sp. P1, assembly GCF_039642825.1. Taxonomy (NCBI): domain Bacteria; kingdom Pseudomonadati; phylum Pseudomonadota; class Alphaproteobacteria; order Hyphomicrobiales; family Nitrobacteraceae; genus Rhodopseudomonas; species Rhodopseudomonas sp. P1. The sequence goes on from NZ_CP088006.1 coordinate 3,336,914, forward strand.
GATTGAGGTGGCCCATGATCCAGATCGAGCCGCCGACCACCAGCAGCACGATCAGGCTGCCGAACGCGAGCGCCAGCACGTTGTTGGTGTTATCGGGACCGGTGGTGATGTGCAGGAAGAACACGAGCTGCACGCCCATCTGAGCGATCGCCAGCACCGCGATCGCTACCGGGATGCTCGGCTGCCACACCAGATCCGTGCCGGCGATGAAGAACGACGTCGCGGTGAGCAGAACCGACAGGCCGAGCCCGACACCATAGCCGAGCAACCGCGGGCCGATGCGGACTTCCTCTTCATCGCCGGGCGCGACGTCATAGAGCTCGCCGCCGTGCCCGCTTCGCTGCTCGCTCATGTGCCGCTCCCCAACAGATAGACCATCGAAAAGATCGCCACCCAGATGATGTCGAGCGCGTGCCAGAACAGCGCGAAGCACAACAGCCGCCGGCAGATGTCGGCCCGGAAGCCCTTGGCGAACACCTGAGCCATCATCGTCAGCAGCCACAGCACGCCCGCGGTGACGTGCAGGCCGTGGCAGCCGACCAGCGTGAAGAATGCCGAGAGAAACGCGCTCCGGGTCGGGCCGGCCCCCTGCTCCACCAGGTCGGAAAACTCGCGCAGCTCCAGTCCGAGAAACGCGGCGCCGAGCATACCGGTCGCCGCCATCGCGACCTGAAACCAGCGCTGGCTGCCGACCGCAGCGGCAAGGCTCGCCATGCCGCAGGTGAAGCTCGACAACAGCAGGCAAGCCGTCTCAATTGCGACGTTGCGGAGATCAAACAGCTGCGCACCGGCTGGTCCGCCAGCGGTGGCGCCCGACAGCACCGCGTAGCTCGCGAAGAAGCACGAGAACATCACGATGTCGGACAATAGGAAGATCCAGAAGCCGTAGCCGGCCACGATCCGCTTCGAGGCCGGCCCGGCGTGGCTGGCGCCGACCGACTGCAGCCCGCCCAGATGGTGCGGGTCTGCCTGACCGTGCGACAGCGCGACCTCGGTCATGACGCACCCACAGCGCTCAGCGCCGCCTTGCGCTCGGCGATATTGGCGCGGTCGATCCGTTCGACCTCCGCGGCGGGAATGACGTATTCGTCGTGGTCACGCCAGGCGAACACCACGAAGGTGGCAAACGCGCCGATGCCCCCGAGCACCACCATCCACCAGATGTGCCACACCATGGCAAAGCCCATCACCGTGGCGAAGAACGCGCAGACGATGCCTGTCGGCGAATTGCGCGGCATCTCGATGTCGCGATAGTCCTGCTTGCGGGTTTCGAGGCCGTGCTCCTGCGCCTTCTGCTTCGCGGCCCAATACGCGTCCTCGCCCGTAACATCAGGGGTGACCGCGAAATTGAACACCGGCGGCGGCGACGCGGTGGCCCATTCCAGCGAACGGCCATCCCACGGATCACCGGTGCGATCGCGCAACTCGTCGCGGTGGCGTATGCTGACGACGAACTGCGCGATCTGCAGCACCACGCCGATGCTGATAATCCCGGTGCCGATCGCCGCCACGATCATCCAGGGATGCCACGCGGCGACGTCGTAGTGCTGCAGCCTACGCGTCATACCGAGCAGGCCGGCGACATACAGCGGCATGAAGGTGACGTAGAAGCCGATCAGCGTGAACCAGAACGCGGCCTTGCCGAGCCCCTCGTGCAGGCGGAAGCCGAATGCCTTCGGAAACCAGTAGGTGTAGCCGGCGAACGCGCCGAACAGCACGCCGCCGATGATGACGTTATGGAAATGCGCCACCAGAAACATGCTGTTGTGGAGCTGGAAGTCGGCCGGCGGCACCGCAACCAGAACGCCGGTGAGCCCTCCGATGATGAACGTCACCATGAAGCCGACCGCCCACAGCATCGGAGTCTCGAACCGGATCCGGCCGCCATACATTGTGAACAGCCAGTTGTAGATCTTCACGCCGGTCGGCACCGCGATGATCATGCTGGCGATGCCGAACACCGCATTGACGGTTGCCCCCGCCCCCATGGTGAAGAAGTGGTGCAGCCACACCATGAACGAGATGATGCAGATCGCCATCGTCGCCAGCACCATCGAGCGATAGCCGAACAGCGGCTTGCCGGAGAACGTCGACACCACTTCGGAGAACACGCCAAACGCCGGCAGCACCAAGATATAAACCTCCGGGTGCCCCCAGGCCCAGATCAGGTTCATGAACATCATCATGTTGCCGCCGGCCTCGTTGGTGAAGAAGTGAAAGCCGAGGTAGCGATCGAGCAGCAGCATCGCCAAGGTGGCGGTCAGGATCGGGAATGCCGCGACGATCAGCAGATTCGAGGCCAGCGTCGTCCAGCAGAACATCGGCATCCGTAAGTAGGTCATGCCGCGGGTCCGCAGCTTGAGAACCGTGGTGACGAGGTTGATCCCAGCCACCAGCGTACCGATGCCAGAGATCTGCAGTGCCCAGGCGTAATAGTCGACGCCGACGCCGGGCGAATAGCTCAGCTCGGACAGCGGCGGAAACGGCAGCCAGCCGGTGCGGGCGAATTCGCCGATCACCAGCGAAAGGTTCACCAGCAGCGCTCCGCTCGCGGTCAGCCAGAACCCGACCGAGTTCAAAGTCGGAAACGCCACATCACGGACGCCGAGCTGCAGCGGCACCACCAGATTCATCAGCCCGATCACGAACGGCATGGCGACGAAGAAGATCATGATCGTGCCGTGCGCCGAGAAGATCTGGTTGTAGTGCTCGGGCGGCAGATATCCCGGCGACTGGTAAGCGACCGCCTGCTGGGTCCGCATCATGATCGCATCGGTTCCGCCGCGCAGCAGCATCACCATCGCCAGCAGCACGTACATCACGCCGATCCGCTTGTGATCGACGCTGGTGATCCATTCATGCCAAAGATACGGGAAGTAGCCCTTGATCCCCGCCCACAGCAGCGTGGCGAGGATCGCCGCCATCACGATCGCCGCCGCGATCAGCGGGATTGGCTGATCAATCGGAATGGCCGACCAGTCGAGCTTGCCGAGCATATCGCGTTGGCTCCCCAATTCACTTCGATGTGGGACGGCGCGCCTTGTTCGGTCGGCCGCGGTCCCGGCTGTGGCGGGATTTGCTGGGTGCTGATCGCGTGAAACAGCAACGGATCAGCCAGCCGATAGGTCGGCGTGCCGCTCTCCGGCGCCTGTTTCATCAGGTCCTTGTAGCTGTCGGCGTTGAGCTCGCGGCCGCTCTTCGCAGTCTCGGCAACCCAGTCGGGAAACGCCATGGTCGAGACCACATGCACCGGAAACGTCATGTCGGGAAAGCCGTCACCGCTGAAATGCGACGACAACCCTCGCAGATCGCCCTCGGCATCGGCGCGCAGGTTAAGACGCGTCACCATGCCGTTCATGGTGTAGATCATGCTGCCGAGCTGCGGGATGAAGAACGCGTTCATCACGCTCGCCGACGTCAGCTCGAACTGCAGCGACACGCCGACCGGCACGGTCAGCGTGTTGACCGTCGCGACGCGCTGATCCGGGTAGATGAACAGCCACTTCCAGTCCATCGACACCACCTGGATGCGGACCGGGCTGCCGGTGCCTTCGACCGGTGCGGCAGGATCGAGCTGATGCGATCCGATCCAGGTGACGCCGCCGAGCAGGATGATGGTCAGCGTCGGAATCGACCAGACCACCAGTTCGATCCGGCCCGAATAGGTGAACTCCGGCCGATGTCTGGCGCGCGGATTGGAAGCGCGGAACCAGAAGGCGAACGCCAGGATCGCGACGATCGTCGGCACCACGATCGCCAGCATGATCACAACGGAGTCGATCAGGATGGTCGAGTTCCCGTACGCGACCGGACCTTGCGGGTCGAGGATGTTCATGCGCGCGGCGATGCTTCAATGGACGGGATCGTGCCCGCTAACCCGGATCCTCCACGGCAGTTCCTATCCCCTTGCAGTGCCCCCTGCGGAACTGGTCTTCCGCGCTCGGGTTGACCCGCGATGTGCGCCGTTGCGCCAAATGAAATTCGAGGTGAATCGATGTGCCGCTGGCTGGCATACCGCGGAGAAGAAACGTCATTCGACAGCTACGTCACCGAACCGGTCCACTCCCTGATCAATCAGAGCCTCCGCGCCCGGGAATCCGCCGGAAGCACCAACGGCGACGGCTTCGGGCTCGGCTGGTACGGCATTCATCCCGAGCCGGGGCTTTATCGCGAGACCCGGCCGGCGTGGTCGGACGAGAACCTGCGTTATCTCTGCCGGCACCTGCAGTCGCACATGTTCTTCGCCCACGTCCGCGCGGCGACTGGAACGGCGGTGACGCGGCAGAACTGCCACCCGTTCGCGTGCGGACGGTGGATGTTCATGCACAACGGCTTCATCGGCAGCTGGAGCCGATTGCGGCGCAAGGTCGAGGCGATGATTCCGGATCATCTGTATCCGTCGCGGCTCGGCACCACCGATTCCGAAGCGGTGTTTCTGGCAATGATGGGCGAAGGCCTGGAGCACGATCCGATCGGCGCGACGCAGCGCGTGATGCGCGCGCTGAGCGCGTTGGTCGACCAAGACGGCCTGCGCGAACGGTTGCGGTTTACGTCGGCGCTGGCGAACGGGCACGATCTCTACGCCTTCCGCTTCGCGCACAACGACACCGCCAACACACTGTATTATCGCGATGACGGCCCGCTGGTCGTGGCGTCGGAGCCGTTCGACACCGAACAGCATTGGTCCGAAGTCCCTGCTAATCACGTGCTGATTTCACGCCCCTCGCGGCCGGTCGAAATCCGCCCGTTCGTGCTCCCAACGGCGCATCTGCCGCAGGAACCCACGGTTGCCCAGAATGTTGTCGAGCGAGCTTAAAACATCGGCAACGGAGGCCCCGGAGAAAGATGTGTGGAATCTGCGGAGAGATCCGCATGCGTGGCGAGCCCTCGATTTCGTCATTGAAGGCCGTCACCCGCGCGATGCATCGGCGCGGACCTGACGCGGAAGGATTGTTCTCACAAGGCAACATGGCGTTCGGGCATCGCCGCCTCAGCATTCTTGATCTGGCCGCCGCTTCGCAGCAGCCGATGATCGACAGCGAACTCGGCCTCGGCATTGTTTTCAACGGCTGTATCTACAATTTCCGCGAGCTGCGCGAACAGCTGACGCAGCGTGGCTACCGGTTCTTTTCGCAAGGCGACACAGAAGTCATCCTCAAAAGCTATCACGCCTGGGGCGCCGATTGCGTCACCAAGTTCAAGGGTATGTTCGCCTTCGCGCTGTGGGAGCGCGACAGCGGCCGTGTGGTGCTGGCGCGCGATCGCCTCGGCATCAAGCCACTGTACTACATCGATCACCCCGACTATTTCCGCTTCGCGTCCGACCTGCCCGCGCTGCTCGCAGGCGGCGACGTCGATACGTCGCTCGATCCGGTCGGATTGCATCACTTCTTCAGCTTCCACGCCGCCGTGCCGCCGCCGCGCACCATCCTGCGTGGCGTCAAGAAGCTCGAACCCGCCACCATTCTCACCTTGGAGCCCGATGGATCGAGGACCACGCGGCGCTATTGGAATTTCGCGGTCGGCGCCCGGCGCGACGATCGGGCGATGACTGAGCAGGAGTGGACCGAAGCCGTCACCGACGCAATGTTGAACGCGGTCGATCGCCGCCGCGTCGCCGACGTCCCGGTCGGCGTCCTGCTGTCTGGCGGCCTCGACTCGTCGCTGATCGTGGCTCTGCTCGCCAAACTCGGCCATGCCGACGTCAAAACCTTCGCAATCGGCTTCGACAGTATCGGCGAGCACCGCGGAGACGAGTTCTATTATTCCGACCTGGTGGCGAAGCACTTCGCAACCGCCCACGAGCAGATCAGGATCGACGGCCGGGAGGCTCTGCAGCATCTGCCGGACGCGATCCAGGCGATGTCCGAGCCGATGGTCAGCCACGACGCCGTCGCCTTCTATCTGTTGTCCCGCGAGGTCGCCAAACGGGTCACCGTGGTGCAAAGCGGTCAGGGTGCCGACGAAGTCTTCGGCGGCTATAGCTGGTACCCTTCCCTACTCACCGCGAATAATGCCTCCGACCAGTATCGCGAAGTGTATTTCGACTGGAAGCACTCCGACATCGCCAAACTGCTGACGCCGGATCTGGTGTCGGACGACTACAGCTCGGAGTTCGTCGAGAGCTTCTTCGACCGCACCTCGGCGAGTTCGCCGGTCGACAAGGCGCTGCAGATCGACGCAGAAATCATGATGGTCGACGATCCGATCAAGCGGGTCGACAACATGACCATGGCCCATGGCCTCGAAGCGCGCGTCCCCTTTCTCGACCACGAGGTGGTCGAACTGGCCGCCCGGCTGCCCACCTCGCTCAAGCTCGGCGACGGCGGTAAGTCCATTCTCAAGAAGGCGGCCCGGCCGCTGCTTCCTGCGGAGGTCATCGACCGGCCGAAAGGCTATTTCCCGGTTCCGGCCCTGCGGCATCTGCGGGGTGACTTCCTCGACTACGTTCGCGACACCCTGTCCTCGTCCGCTGCGCGCAGCCGCGGCCTGTATCGTCCTGAGTTCATCGATCACATGCTCCATCATCCCGAAGCAGAAATGAGTCCGAAAGGTCATTCGCGGCTGTGGCAGGCCGCCCTCCTTGAAGTTTGGTTGCAGACCCATGTTTGATCCGAAGATCCTCGACAAGCTCAGGCTCAACCTGAGTGCCAATCAGCAGCACTTGGTGATCCGGTCTGCGATCGGCATCGATGCCAATGCCGCCTATTCGTTCGGCATCGAGGAAGAGTATTTTCTCGCCGACGCAAAGACGTTCGAAGTCGCCATGCAGACGCCGAACATCCTGTTCGAGGCCGCGAGCTGGTCGACCGGCGGTCAGGCGATGCGGGAGATGCTGCAGGCGCAGATCGAAGTGGCGACCAATGTCCACGTCGATCCGAGCGATGCCCGCGAGGAGCTTCGCTTCCTGCGCAATGAAGTGGCGGCAGCGGCGGCGCAGCACGGCCTGGTGATCATGGCCTGCGCAACCCATCCGACGGCGTCGTGGCGGTTCTCCAAGCCGAGCCCGAAGCCGCGCTATGCGGAAATGATCGAGGACCTGCGGACCATCGGTCACCGCAACATGCTGTGCGGCATGCACGTCCACGTCCAGATCCCACCGCCGGTCGAGCGCGTCGCGGTAATGCGGGCGATGATCCCATATCTGCCGCTGTTCATCGCGCTGGCGACGTCGTCGCCGTTCTGGAACGCCAAGGAGACCGGCCTGCGCGGCTATCGCCTCGCCGCTTACGACGAATTGCCCCGCACCGGCCTGCCGGAATTGTTCACCACTCAGGCCGAGTACGACGCCTATGTCGAGGCGCTGGTGCGATCGGGCGTGATGCCGGACGAAAGCTACGTCTGGTGGGCGCTACGCCCGTCGCTGCGTCACCCCACGCTCGAGCTTCGCGCGCCCGACGTGTGTACGCGGCTTGAGGACGCGGTGCTGATCGCGTCGTTGTACCGCGCGCTGATCAAGTATCTCTGCGAGCACCCGACTGCAGCCCACAAGGTCGGCAACGTCGAACGCGCGATCGCGGTTGAGAATAAGTGGCGCGCTCAGCGCTACGGCACCGACTGCATCTTTGCGTCGAAGGATGGTCCGATCGAAATCCGCGAGTTTCTCGACCAGGTGATCGCTCGCGTGCTGCCGCATGCCGAAGATCTCGGCTGCGCCAAAGAGGTCGAAGGCTGCCGCGAGATCCTGGAGCGCGGCAGCTCGGCCGATGCCCAGCTCCGGACCTATCGTGACAGCGGTGGTGATCTCCGCGCCGTCACGCGGTGGATCGCGCGCCAGACCCTGGGCGAGGACGCCACGCCGTTCGCACGCGGACAGGCCGAACAGGTCCAGTAAAGTCGCCTCCGCCGTCTGAGCTGATCGGGTCGCATCAAGGATGCGACCCGACCGCCGTTTGCCGACGCGGTTCGGCGTCGTGCGCGGCCGGCGCCAAGGGCGCGGCGTGATCGACCGTCCCCTCGCCATGCTGCGTCAGCGGCCGGTTGCCGGTCAGGGCGCGCAGCAGCACATAGAACATCGGCGTGAAGAAGATGCCGAACGCCGTGACGCCGATCATGCCGGCGAACACCGCGACACCCATGGCGTGGCGCATCTCGGAGCCGGCGCCGGTCGAGGTTACCAGCGGCACGACGCCCATGATGAAGGCCATCGATGTCATCAGGATCGGCCGCAGTCGCAAGCGGCTGGCTTCGATCGCCGCCTCGATCGGCTTGCGCCCGGCGAATTCGAGTTCGCGCGCGAATTCAACGATCAGGATGGCGTTCTTGGCCGACAAACCGACAAGGACGATCAATCCGATCTGAGTGAAGACGTTGTTGTCGCCCTTGCTGATCCAGACGCCGAACATCGCGGCCAGCAGTCCCATCGGCACGATCATGATGATCGACAGCGGCAGCGTCAGGCTTTCGTACTGCGCGGCCAGCACCAGGAACACCAGCAGCAGCGCCACCGGGAACACGATCAGCGATGAATTGCCGGCGATGATCTCCTGGTAGGTCAGCTCGGTCCACTCATACGAGGTGCCCTTCGGCAGTGTCTCCTTGGCGACCCGCTCGATCGCGGCCTGCGCCTGCCCGGTCGAGAAACCCGGCGCAGCGCCGCCGCTGAGGTCGGCCGTGAGGAAACCGTTGTAGCGCATCGCCCGCTCCGGCCCGGCGCTTTCCTTGACCCGCAACAGCGTCGACAGCGGGATCATCTCGCCGGAGTCCGAGCGCACCTTGAGCTGGCCGATATCATCCGCCCGCGCCCTGAACTTGGCGTCGGCCTGCACCCGCACCGAATAGGTGCGGCCAAACTTGTTGAAGTCGTTGACGTAGAGCGATCCGAGATAGATCTGCATCGTCTCGAAGATCGACGTCACCGGCACGTTGAGCTGCCGGGCCTTGGTGCGATCGACGTCGGCATAGAGCTGCGGCACGTTGATCTGATAGCTGGTGAACAGCCCCGCCAGCTCCTTCTGTGCGCTTGCCTTGGCGACGAACGCCTTGGTCGCCTCGTTGAGCGCCTCGTAGCCGAGCCCAGCGCGATCCTCGATCTGCAGCTTGAAGCCGCCGATGGTGCCGAGCCCAGCCACCGGTGGCGGCGGGAACATGGCGATGAACGCATCCTGGATGCCGGCGAACTTCTTGTTCAGCGACAGTGCGATCGCATTGCCGCTCAGCGACTTGTCCTTGCGCTCGGCGAAGTCCTTCAGGCCGATGAAGACGATGCCGGAGTTCGACGAGTTGGTGAAGCCGTTGATCGACAGGCCGGGAAATTGAATCGAGTTCTCGACCCCGGGCTCCTGCTGGGCGATCTCGCCCATCCGGCGGATCACTTCCTCGGTGCGGTCCAGCGTGGCGCCGTCTGGAAGCTGCGCAAAGCCGACCAGATATTGCTTGTCCTGCCCCGGCACGAAGCCGCCCGGCACCGCGTGGAACAGATAGAACGTCGCCCCGACCAGCAGCAGATACAGCCCCATGCCCGCTGCCCGGCGTGACACCACGCGCCGAACGCCGCCGCCATAAGCCTCCGAGCTGCGGGTGAAGAAGCGATTGAAGCGAACGAAGAACCAGCCGAGGGTCTTGTCCATCGCCTTCGTCAGCGCGTCCTTCGGTGCGTCATGGCCCTTCAGCAGCAGTGCGGCGAGCGCCGGCGACAGCGTCAGCGAATTGAAGGCGGAGATCACCGTCGAGATCGCCACCGTCAAGGCGAACTGCTTATAGAACTGCCCGGTGAGGCCGGTGATGAAGGCGAGCGGCACGAACACCGCGACCAGCACCAGCGCGATCGCGATGATCGGCCCGGTCACCTCGCGCATCGCCTGATAAGCGGCCTCCTTCGGGCCGAGGCCGCGTTCGATGTTGCGCTCGACGTTCTCGACCACGACGATGGCGTCGTCGACCACGATGCCGATCGCCAGCACCAGGCCGAACAACGTCAGCGCGTTGATCGAAAATCCGAACACGTGCATCACCGCGAAAGTGCCGACCACCGACACCGGCACCGCGATCAGCGGGATGATCGACGCGCGCCAGGTCTGCAGGAACAGGATCACCACCAGCACCACCAGCGCGATCGCTTCGAGCAACGTGTGGATCACCGCCTCGATCGAGGCGCGAACGAACTGGGTCGGGTCGTAGACGATGTCGTAGGACACGCCGTCCGGCATGTTCTCCTTCAGCTCCTTCATCGTCGCACGGACGTTGTCGGAGATCTGGATCGCGTTCGAGCCCGGCGATTGGAAGATCGGCACCGCCACCGCGGATTTGTTGTTGAGCAGCGAACGCAGCGCGTAGTCGGCAGCGCCGAGCTCGATCCGCGCGACATCGCGCAGCCGCACCACCTCGCCGTTGTCGCCGTTCTTGACGATGATCTCGCCGAACTCCTCTTCGGTCTGCAGCCGCCCCTGTGCATTGACGGAGAGCTGCAGATCGAGCCCCGGCTCGCCCGGCGAGCTGCCCACCTGCCCGGCCGCGGCCTGGACGTTCTGGGCGCGGATCTCGCGCACCACGTCGGCCGGCGACAGACCGCGCTCGGCAACCTTCTGCGGATCGAGCCAGACCCGCATCGAATAGTCGCCGGAGCCGAATAACTGCACCTGACCGACGCCGGGAATCCGCGCCAGACGATCCTTGACGTTGAGCACCGCGTAGTTGCGCAAATACGTCATGTCGTAGCGGTCGTTCGGCGACATCAGATGCACCACCATGGTCAGGTCGGGCGCGCTCTTGATGGTGGTGATGCCGAGCGCGCGGACTTCCGCCGGCAGCCGCGGTTCGGCTTGCGAGACGCGGTTCTGCACCAGTTGCTGCGCCTTGTCGGGATCGGTGCCGAGCCGGAAAGTGACGTTGAGCGTCATCTTGCCGTCGGTCGTCGCCTGGCTGCTCATATAGAGCATGTTCTCGACGCCGTTGATCTGCTCCTCGATCGGCGTCGATACGGTCTCGGCGATCACCTTCGGATTGGCACCGGGATATTGCGCCGACACCACAATCGTCGGCGGCGCAACTTCGGGATATTCGGAGATCGGCAGCACCGGCATCGACAACAGGCCGGCGAGGAAGATCACCGCCGACAGCACGCCGGCGAAGATCGGGCGATCGATGAAGAACTTGGAGAAATTCATGGCTGTGATCCGCCGGTTCGCCCGCGCACGAGCGCAATGATCCCTGCACGGCGGACGGGACGTCTGCCGCGTGATGTCTGACGAGAAGAAGGAGGTTCGGCTCCGCCTTGGCGGCGGAGCCGCAACGGTTAGTTCTGAGCCACCGTCTTGTTCGCGGCGGCGTCCATCGCCACCGTCTCAGGCTTGATGGTGACGCCAGGACGGACGCGCTGCAGGCCGTTGACGACGATGCGCTCGCCGGCCTTCAGCCCGGACGCCACCACGCGCAGGCCATCGACCGAGGCCCCGAGCGTCACTTCGCGATATTCGGCGTGGTTCTGGCCATCGACCACCATGACGAACTTCTTGTTCTGGTCGGTGCCGACTGCGCGCTCGCTGACCAACAGCGCTGGCTCGGACTTCGGCTGCCCCATCGATAGCCGCGCGAACTGTCCGGGCATCAGCCGGCCATCGGCATTATCGAACATGGCCCGCACCCGCACCGTGCCTGAGCGCGGATCGACCTGGTTGTCGATGAACTGCATCTTGCCCTTCACCGGTGCCCCGCCCGCAATCGTCGTCATCTCGACCGGGATGCGTTCGATGGCGCCCGGCGTTCTCTCATCAGCGAGCGTCTTCAATGCGCGGGTCACGACCTGCTCATCGGCATTGAAGCTGGCATAGATCGGATTGACCGAGACCAGCGTCGTCAATAGCGGCGAGCTCGGGCCGGCGGCGATCAGATTGCCGACCGTGATCTCCACCTTGCCGACCCGGCCGGAGACCGGGGCGCGGATTTCGGTGTAGCTGAGGTTCAGCTCAGCGGTCTTCAGCGCCGCCTCGGCGGATTTGAGGTTTGCCTCCGCCTCGCGATAGGCGTTGAGGCGGTTGTCGACCTCGCGCTGGGTGATGCTGGAACTGGAGAGCTGCTGGCTGCGCTCGACGTCGGCCTTGGTGAAGACGACGCGCGCGCGGGCCGCCGACAATTGCGCCTGGGCCCGATCGACCTCGGCGGCGTAGAGCGACGGGTCGATCCGGACCAGCAGGTCGCCCTTGTTCACCAGAGCGCCTTCCCGGAACTGGATCTCTTGGACAGCGCCGGCGACCCGCGAGCGGATCTCAACTCGTTCGATCGCCTCGAGCCGGCCGGAGAACTCATCCGAGGGGGTCGTGGCCTTGGCCTCGACCAGCGCAACCGAAACCGGCACAGCGGCCGGCGCCGCCGCGGCCGCTTCCGCCTGCGCGGCCCCGGTGCGCTCCATCAGCACCGCGCCGCCCGCGAGAGCTACCGAAGCCGCCACAATCCCGGCACTCAGCGCGACATTTCGACCAATCTTATTCGCCATGATGACTCCCGTTCAACCATAGCGGGCTTGCAAAAAGCCCAGCAACTTCAGTAACTCGTGGGTGCGATGCAGTTGGCGAGATGCCTCTCGGTCCATGTTGCGACGCACATATCCGTACCGTCCGGTATAAATGGACTATCGACATCCACTGTCAAGAGACTTATCTACCGGTTGGTAGAAATCTCTGGAGATCCAGCCATGGCCCTGGGACGCCCCCGCGAATTCGACGCCGATGCGGCGCTCGACCTGGCTTTGCATGTGTTCTGGCGCAAGGGGTACGAAGGCACCTCGATGGCCGACCTCACCGAGGCGATGGGGATCACCAAGCCGAGCCTGTATGCGGCGTTCGGCAACAAGGAAGATCTGTTCCGGAAAGCCCTCGACCGCTACGTCGACGGCCCTGGCGGCTACTATCAGGCCGGCCTGCAGAAGCCGACCGCGCGCGAAGTGGTCGAACACATTCTGTACGGCGCGGTCGCCGCGATGACGGATCCCAGCAACCCGGGCTGTCTGGCGGTGCAAGGCGCGCTGTGCTGCGGCGAAGCGGCCGAGACGATCAAGCAGGAACTGGCCGCGCGGCGCGCGAAGGGCGAGCAGGACCTGCAAGACCGCCTCGCCCGCGCGATCACCGACGGTGATCTGCCCGCCACCGCGGATGCCGGCGATTTGGCGCGCTATGTGTCGGCGATCCTGCAGGGCATGGCGGTCCAGGCAGCGAGCGGCGCCTCCTCCGATCAGTTGCGCAAGCTCGCCGACATGGCACTCCGAAACTGGCCCCCGTGTAACGCCTAGGCTGGTGGGGCGTGACGAAAGCGTCGGCTCGCCGCAAACATTTCGTTAAGGATACGGTCACCCGGTTACCAACATTGCGCGCAGTTGCTATCGCTTATTAGGAACTGTCGACGATGTTGCGACAATGCGCTTTCCGGTGTTGTCCCGTTTTCTGCACCCCGACCCGCGGATTCGCCGCGAGCTGGTCGAATTGCTTTATACCTCGCTGCCCCAAGTGGCCGCGATCGGCGTCACGTCCGTCACCGGAGCGGTAGCGCTGGCGCTGATCAGCGGCGATCCCGGTTACGCGGTGATCTCGCTGTGCATCTTCGTCATGGCTACCGCGCGCGTTGTTTCCCTCCTGCGGTACAAAGCCCGCGCCGCACAGTTCACCGATGCCGATGTCGTGCGCTGGGAGCGCTTGTACGGCGCTGGTGCCACGCTGTTCAGCCTCACGCTCGGCGCGCTGTCGTTCCGTGCGCTGCAACTCGGCGACGGGCCGGGCGCCTGGGTGTCGTTCGGACTGTCGATGTCATACTGCGTGGGCATGGTGTCCCGGGCCGCAATCCGGCCGTGGATCATTCTTACTGCCTCCGCCGCACTCCTGACGCCGATCATGATCGCCGGAATGATGCGGCCCGAGCTCGCCTACAACATCGGCGCCGGCATGCTGGTGCTGTTCTGGCTGACCCTGCGGGAAGCATCGAAGCATCTCAGCGCCGCATTCACCGAGCGCCTCGAGACCAAGCACCGCCTGGCCCGGCAGGCGACGCACGATTTCCTCACCGATCTGCCGAACCGCGCCGGCTTCCTGCAGGCGCTGTCGGGCATGGCGGGACACTTCGCCGTGGTGGCGATCGATCTCGACGGCTTCAAGCCGATCAACGATCGCCATGGTCACCACACCGGTGACGATCTGCTCCGCCAGGTCGCCGAGCGGCTAACCGCCTGCGTCGGAGCCGACGGCGTTGCCGCGCGGTTCGGCGGCGACGAGTTCATGCTGCTGAAGCCGGTCGCGAGCGCTGAACGGGGCCGCGACGAAGCGCTGGCTTTGGCGCGAAAGGCGGTGTTCGACCTGTCGATGCCGTATCTGCTGGTGGACCTGCCGGTGTGCATCGGTGCCAGCGCCGGCATCGCCGTCAGTCATGCGACGCTGGCTGGAATCACCACCGCGCAACTGCTCGAACGCGTCGACCGAGCGCTGTATGTGGCGAAGCGCGCCGGCGGCGGTTGCGCCTGGGCGGATGGTGAAGTCGAGCAATCCTGCTGCTCGCGCAGCGCGCCGTTTTCGATGGACCCTGCGGCGGCCTGATCGTCGATACGTTCCAGCATCGACTTTTACGGTAACTACTCACCAGCCCCTCTGAGAAGCTTCGTTTGCGCCAATTCAATGCGCGCCCTGTCGTCGCCGTGACATAACTCCGGCGTCAGATCGTGCCGTGCATTGAGGTCGGAGTGAGTGGCGATGAAGCAGCGAATTCTCGGTAGCAGCGGAATCAGCGTCGGCGAGATCGGACTCGGCTGCATGGGGATGTCGCCGGAGTTTTACGGCTCCTCTGACGACGCCTCATCGCTGCGCACGCTGGAGCATGCCTACGAACGCGGCGTCACGCTGTACGACACCGCCGACATGTACGGCCGCGGTCACAATGAGCAACTGCTCTCGTCGTTTCTGCGCGCGCACCCCGACGTGCGCATCGCCAGCAAATTCGGCATCGTGCGTCAGGACAATGTGCTCGAGCGCACGATCGATAATTCGCCGGAGTACATCGTCCGGGCCTGTGACGCCTCGTTGAAGCGGCTCGGCGTCGAGGTGATCGATCTGTACTACGTGCACCGGATCGACACCAACCGGCCGATCGAGGAAACCATCGGCACGATGGCACGGCTGGTCGAGGCCGGCAAAGTCCGCGCGCTCGGCATTTCGGAGTGTTCGGCGGCAACGCTACGCCGGGCGCACGCGGTGCATCCGATCGCAGCGGTGCAGAGCGAGTACAGCCTGTGGACCCGCGATCCGGAAGCCGAAGTGCTGCCGGCGTGCAGCAAACTCGGCATTGCCTTCGTGGCTTACTCGCCGCTCGGCCGCGGCATGCTGACTGGCGCGATCAACGACGCCAACGCCTTCGAGGCGAACGATTACCGCCGCCGCTCGCCGCGGTTCGTCGGCGATAATCTCGATGCCAATCTGAAGCTCGTGGAGAAGGTCCGGCAGCTCGCGGCCGCTAAAGGCTGCACGCCGGCGCAGCTTGCGATCGCCTGGCTGCTGCACCAGAGCGATCGGATCATTCCGATCCCCGGTACGCGGCGGATCGCGACGCTGGATGAAAACCTCGGTGCGTCGGAGGTGTCGCTGAGCGCGGATGATCTTGCGACCATCCGCGACGCGCTGCCGCCCGGAGCCGCCGTCGGTGCGCGCTATCCGGACAGTGCGCTGGCCGGGCTCAACGGCTGAGGCCGACCAGCTAAGTGAGATTAGGTCTTCGGAGCGGCGGCCGGCGCCTTGTCGAAGAAGCCGTTGTAGCAGGCAAGCCGCTCGTCCTCTTCCTTGAGCAGGCGACAATCCGCCGCAGTCTTGGCCGGCTTCGCTTTAGCGCCCGCCTTGGTCGCCTTCGGCTTCGGCGGATACACCGCATCGAAGCAATCCAGCCGCTCCTTGGTGGCGTCCTCAATCTCCAAGCACGCCTTCGTCTGATCGGCAATCGACGGCTTGGCGGCCGCTGTGTGCTTGGCCGCCTTGTGGCCCTTCGGCTTGATCTGCACCAGCGGCTGATCGCCGACCATCGGCGTCCCGTTGGTAGCGGCCGGCGCAGTGCCTTGAGCCGGTGCGTTGCTTTGCGCCAGCGCCGCGCTCGACACGAGCAGCGCGGCAAGTACCATGATCGTTCTCATCGAAATCCCCGTCCCTTGCCCCGTACCACACGCGGCTGGCCGCCGCCCGCGGCGATGATCCTCAAACCGGAGCCATCGGGTGCCGTCAAGCACGCCGGCTGCCGCAGCCCTGGTCCTTCCACCGTTCAGCACGGCGTTGCGATTGCGGCAGGTTTTGGGCAAGCCCACCCGGCTCCACATCTGCCGCGACTGGCCAGATGAGCGCCAAGGCGCTACAGCAGCACCGATGAAACGGATGCTGATCGCCCTCGCCATCCTGATCCCGGCCTCGGCCGGTGCGGAACCGCACAAATCGGCGGCGCCTGCGGCGCGCGCGGAAACGAACAGCGCGCCGACGCGTCCACTCGCGTCCGGGCGAAATCCATGCGCGGCGTTCGGCCCGGGCTTTGTCCAGGTCGAAGGCGGGACCACCTGCGTCAAGCTCGGCGGCAGCATCAGCGTCGGGGCCGGCGTCCGCCGCTAACCTCGGAGCCGTCCGTACTGGAACCCACCGGCCAATACCGGATTATGGGTCTCATGACGTTTTTGCGACAAGTTCCCACCCAGACCGCGGCGGCCCCGCATCCGGCTGTCCGGTTCGCTCCGCTCGCCGGGCTGACGCTGCTGCTGGCAGCGCCGGGCCTCGCCATCCAGTTCGGGCTGCTGCCGTTCGAGTACCGGATGGGCGCCCTGATCGTGGTGTCGGCGCTGTGCATTGGGCTGTGCCTGTGGGCGGGCTTCTCTTTCACCGAACTCGGCTTCGGCCGTCCGCACCAATGGCGGCATTGGCTTGGAGCTGTTGCGGTCACCAGCCTGATCTCGGCGGTGATGCTGCTCCAGACCCGGTTGTTCAGTTTTGACGCGCAGCCGCCGGCCTGGCTCAGCTTCGCACCGTTCTACGTGCTGGTATCAAGCCCGTGCCAGGAGGTGGTGTGCCGCTCAATTCCAAAGCTGATCACCGACCGGATGGAGCACGGCGGCTGGGCCTATGTGCTGTATTCGGCGGCGCTGTTCTCACTGATCCACCTCTGCTACGGCGATCCGGCCCTGCTACTCAACACCTTCCTGCTCGGCGTGGTGTGGGGATTCGTTTACTGGCGCACGCTCAACATCTGGCCGCTGATCGCCTCGCACGCCGCCGTCGGCACCCTCGCCTTTGCGCTCGGGCTTGCCTGATCGCCGTCCTCAGATCTCGAGCTGCGTCCCAAGCTCGACCACACGGTCGGTCGGAATCTTGAAGAAGGTCGTCGCCCGCGTCGCGTTCAGCGTCATGAACGTGAACAGCCGCTCGCGCCACAGCGCCATGCCGGGATTGAGGCTCGGCACGTAGGTTTCCCGGCTCAGGAAGAACGAGGTCGACATCATGTTGAACTCGTGCCCGAACTGTTTGCACAGCGAAAGCGCAGCCGGAACGTCCGGCGTCTGCATAAAGCCGTAGCGGATGATCAGGCGATGGAAGCCGTCGCCGATATCGGTCATATGCACGCGCTCGCTGTCCGGCACGTAGGGCGTTTCGGCCGTACTTACCGTCGTCAGGATGACGCGCTGATGGACGGTCTGATTGTGTTTCAGATTATGCAGCAGCGCCGGCGGCACGCCATCGGTCGCGGCGGTCAGAAACACCGCCGTGCCCCGGGCGCGCGACACGTTTGGCCCAAGCGCGCGCAGCACCACGTCCAGCGGCACCGCCTGCTTCTTGAGCTGCTTGCGCACCAGCGCCCGCCCACGACGCCAGGTCGTCAGCACCGTGAACGAGATGAAGCCGATGAACAGCGGGAACCAGCCGCCCTGCGCGACCTTGATGATGTTGGCGGCGAAGAACGCAAAATCGAGCAGCAGCAGCGTGCCGATCACCACCGCGACCACAGCCGGGTGCCACCGCCACAGCAGAGCGGCGACGAACGACACCAAGATGGTGTCGATCATCATCGTGCCGGTCACGGCGATGCCGTAAGCCGCGGCCAGGTTGCTCGACGACTGGAAGCCCACCACCAGCGCCATCACCGCAAAGTACAGCGTCCAGTTGGTGAACGGCACGTAGATCTGGCCGGCCTCCTCGCCAGAGGTGTGGACGATCGTCATCCGGGGCAGCAGGCCGAGCTGGATCGCCTGCCGCGCCACCGAGTAGGCGCCGGAGATCACCGCCTGCGACGCGATCACCGTGGCGAGCGTCGCGAGCGCGACCATCGGCACCACCATCCATTCCGGCCCGAGCCGGAAGAACGGATTCTGGATCGCGCTCGGATCATGGATCAGCAGCGCGCCCTGACCGAAATAGTTCAGCAGCAGCGCCGGCAGTACCAGGCCGAACCACGCCAGCCGGATCGGGAAGCGGCCGAAGTGTCCCATGTCGGTGTACAGCGCCTCACCGCCGGTGACGGCCAGCACCACAGAGCCGAGCGCGTAGAAGCTCATCAGCGGATGACGGAACACGAATTCGATCGCGAAGGTGGGGCTGATCGCTTCGAGAACTTCGGGCGCATGCACGATGTTGGCGATCCCGAGCAAAGCCAGCGTCAGGAACCACAGGCACATGACCGGGCCGAACAGCCGCCCGACCAATCCGGTGCCGCGCGACTGGATGGCAAACAGCAGAGTCAGCACCACGGCCGTGATTGGCACCACATAGGCCTTCAGGTCCGGCGTGACGACTTCGAGGCCTTCCACGGCGCTGAGTACCGAGATCGCCGGCGTGATCATGCTGTCGCCGTAGAACAACGCGGCGGCGATCACCCCGAGCATCATCAGCGGATAGTGCACGCGGCGTCCGCGCGTCAGTTCGGTCACCAGCGCCAAAAGCGCCAGGCTGCCGCCCTCGCCGTGGTTGTCGGCGCGCATGATGACGATGACGTACTTCACCGTCACCAGCAGCATCACCGTCCAGAACACCAGCGACAGCACGCCGAAGATGTTGTCCGGCGTCACCGGAATCGGGTGGTGGCCGGCGAAGGTTTCCTTCAGGGCGTAGAGCGGGCTGGTGCCGATGTCGCCGAACACGACTCCGATGGCACTGACCAGGAGACCGATGCCCTTCTTCTGCTGGCTCATTGCCTATCCTCGGGCCGCCTGGGCGGATGCAATAGACGCTGGGCACAGCACCTGCCGCGCGGGCGCCGCAGCCGGACCATGAGCCGGCGCGCTGCGCCGATCTCCCCGGGGCAGCACTCGAAATCGGTCCCGCGTCTGTTGCATGAAGGCTACGCCCCTTGATTGACCTGGATCAGGGGCGCGCGGCGCCGACGCTCCAGGACGTGGTCGAGTGTGTGTTGATTCGGTTGAAGCCAGTCAGGCGCGGCTGCGTCGATTGCCTAGAAGCATAGGTTTGTCACCATGTTTCCGCGCTTGTCCTTAAGCACATAGGGGCAATCGCTCCGCTTCAGCGCCGCCTTTGCGTCGGCATTGCCGAGCGCGGCAGCCTTCTCGTAGTACGCTTTGGCCGCGTCACTGTCCTTCGGCCCGCCGCGGCCGGCCTGGGCGAACGCGCCCATTTGCAGCAGAGCACCCGGGTGCCCCTGCCCCGCCGCCTTCTCGAACAGAGCTCGCGCGCCGACATCGTCTTTCGGACCGCCGATACCGTCGGCCAACATCATGCCGAGCTGATATTGCGCTTCGGCGTTACTCTCCGCGCCCTTGGCAAGCAAGGCTCGGGTTTTCACGGGGTCGGACGACGCCCCACCGCCGAGCGCCGCCAGATTGCTGATACCGCGCGGGTTGCCCGCGGCCGCAGCACGCTCCAGGAGCTGCCGCGCCTTGGCCTCGTCTTTCGGCAGCCCGACGCCGGTCGCGTAAGCCACGCCGAGTTCGACCATGGCTGCGCTAGAGCCCTTATCCGCGGCCTTACGGTACGCGGCCATCGCCTCGGCGGTCTGCCCGCCGGCCGCATAGGCACGACCGAGCGCGTACATCGCCCGGCGCGATCCGGCCGAAGCAACACGGCAGTACTTGATGGCGGTCGCGACATCGCCGGGCGCGATCTCGGTGACGCCTTTCACATCGGCGGGCTTGTCGGGATCGGCCGGGTCAGCGGCGATCCGATCGCACAACACCAGATCGGCCGACTGCGCGTGTGCGGAGGTGATCGCGCCCCCAAGTAACAGCGCGAGCAGGACAGCCGATCCGCCGGCGGCCCACGATCTCGTCATCATCATTCATCCCCAAACACGCGGGCCGCGCCGGCTCCCGGCAAGCAGCCTCCGGCCGCCACAGGCTGCCTCGATCGGGCGCAATCTAGCCAATCCCCACGCAGGTTTAAACTGACCCGGCGCGACAAAGGATTGTGGAGGAGACCCGCGGGCCATCGAAAACCGACTTGCCGCAAGCATCAGGATGGGCATCGGGCACCGCCTCTTGCCCTGCGTCAGCCGCTCGGTCGGGCCGCCCCCGCCTCGGAACTATTGCATTTGCGCGTCGTTCAAGCCGGCAGTCTCAGCCAAGGAAGAACCTAATGACGATTTTGAAATGGACGCTGATCTTTCTGGTCGTTTCGATCATCGCCGGCATCTTCGGATTCACCGGAATTTCCGCCGCGTCTGCCGACATCGCGCGGATTCTGTTCTACATCTTCGTGGTGATTTTCGTCGTGCTGCTGATTCTCGGATTCACGATCTTCAGAGCCTAATCAGTACGCAGCGCCCTGCGCTTCGGCGCAGGGCAGCCATGATCTGCTCCCTGTTTGATCTGCCGCAAGCGGTGGCCCGCCACCTTCGACCAAGGTCCGGTTCGCGTCGCCGATATTCAATATTGCAATGCAACATCGGCTCCACTAGGTAAACGCACTCAACCCGGGGCCGTCGATGAGCGAAGACTGGAATACCAAATATGGCGTGCGGCGCGTGCGACGCGACCCGCCGACTCTTGAAGAAGCGATCTTTGCGGCGGCCGGCATCACCGACGACGTTGACTCGCAGGCGGAGATTGCTGCGTCCCTGATGGG
Organism: Rhodopseudomonas sp. P1; assembly: GCF_039642825.1. Taxonomy (NCBI): domain Bacteria; kingdom Pseudomonadati; phylum Pseudomonadota; class Alphaproteobacteria; order Hyphomicrobiales; family Nitrobacteraceae; genus Rhodopseudomonas; species Rhodopseudomonas sp. P1. The sequence goes on from NZ_CP088006.1 coordinate 3,357,916, forward strand.
GATGCCGATCGAAGCGGTGTTGAAGGAAGTCCGGAAGTCGGCCCGTGCCTCGGCACGGACGTCGCGGGTGATCACCGGCGAACAAGGCTTCCAGCGCTCGGTCGTGGTTGAGCGCCGGGTGTCGCGCCGGATCGTCGGCAACGACAAGCGGATCTGACCGGCCTGCGCGCTCGGCCGTTCGGGCGCACCAGCCTTTGACCAAAAAAAGAACGCCGCGGGCTGTTAGCACGCGGCGTTGTTGTTTTGCGGTGCCGGATCGTCAGGCCGCGCGATTGAAGCCCGACATTCTCAGAAACAGGTTCCAGCAAGCCTGATTGAAGGAGATCAGCGCATTGGCGGCGCCGCCCGGAATGTCGATCGAGCGCGCGGGCGCGACCGTGTCCGCCTCGTGCTGGAGATCGATCGTGCCGGTCGACTCGCCCTGGCGGAAGGTCAGGTGCGCGCCGAACTTGTTCGCGAGCGCGCGCATCGCCTGGTTCTGCGAGCCGGTGGTGATCCGCAGCTTCTCGTAGCCGAGCGAGCGTGCGACCTCCATCAGCTGCTTGAACAGAATGCTGCCGATGCCCTTGCGGCGCAGATGGCTTTCCACGCTGAAGGCGATTTCGGGAAGCGAGTCGATGTGCAGATCGGGCTGATGCAGCTCAGCAGCCGCATGCACAGAACCGTCTTCCGCAAAGAATGCGATGATGATGGTGCCGTCGCCGCCGCACTTCATGGCGTAGCGATCGATGAAGCCTTCGTCGGCGAAGCCATTGAAGCGATCGCGCCGGCTTTCGGCGTCGAGGCGCAACAGGTGATCCCGCAGCAGCGGCAGCTCTTGATTGATCAGGGATCGGATCGTCCCTTTTGAGCCGGTGAGATCGGCGATGAGAGCGTCGTGCATAAGTCTTCTCTCCTCTCGGGATGACCCTCAAGGAGGCGTTCTCTTCCCTAGACAGAAGTCATATTGTGCATTGCACAATAATATTCAAGACCCATTCGCAGGCGACGCCTAGGAAAGAACGGCGGAGAGCCCTCGAACTTTCGCAAAACCTATCTAAACTAAGGCGGTTAAGGAAGCTTGAGGCAGCGCAAACGGTGCTCGGGGAGCGGTTTTGCGTCGCACCCTCGTAATCTTACGGAGGGCTAAGACCTTATCATAGCACCATCTGCGTCTGCGTGACCACGGCCACCAATTTGCCGTCCTCGGTCTCGATTCGGGTCTGCCACACCTGGGTCCGCCGTCCGCGATGCACCGGCGTGGCGGTCGCCACCACGGTTGAGCCGGCCCTCGCCGGGCCGATGAAGTTGGTCTTGCTCTCCAGCGTCGTGGTGCCCTTGGCATCGGCCGGCAGGTTGATCACCGTCGCGGCCGCGCCGACGCTGTCGGCCAGCGCCATCACCGCACCGCCATGAATGCTTGCACCCACGGTGCAGAGATCGTCACGCACCAGCAGCGTGGCGACGACACGGTCGGGTTCGGCTTCGGTGAAGCGGAGCCCCATCAGCGCCGCGAACGGCAGCGGAAATGAATTGATCTTCTCCAGCGGCGTCATGGTCGCGCCTCCCCTGCCCGCCGATGTGGCGACGGCGGCGCGGGCTGCCGACCGTCGCTCATTTGGATTTGTCAGGCGGACCGATGCCTACCGGTCCGCCTCGGTGCAATGACCTGTCAGGTCATCGACGCAGCACGCGAGCTGTGCCTCAGACCGGCTCGACGCCACACCATTCGGCAATGAACAGCGCGGTCGCCTTGGTCGATTGCCGCAGCGAGTCGAGATCGACGTACTCATTGAAGCCGTGCATCGCCGCACCGGAAGCGCCGAAGCAAAGACTGGGGATGTTGTAGTTGAGGCCATAGAACCGAGTGTCGGTCAACGCGGTGAACACCAAATCTTCGGGCGCACCGCCATACACCGCGGAGAACGCCTTGCCGAAGGCGGCCTCGGGTTCGGCCGAGTTGGTCAGCTCATAGCCTTCCGACAGGAAGCCCGACCACTCCACTTGCGGCGGATTGTTCGACAGGAAGCGGTGGTTGCGCGCCGCCGCGGTGACGCAGGCCATGATCTCGGCCTGGTGGTCGGCGACCGACCAGCCCGGCAGGATGGCGATGCGGCAATCGACGTCGCACCACGCCGGCACACTGGATGCCCAGTCTCCGCCCTTGATAATTCCAGGGTTGAAATTGATCGGATGCGCCACGCTCTTGAAGTGGCGATCGCTCGCCGCGCGCTTGTTCCACTCCTCCTCAAGCTTCTCCAGCGCGTGGATCAAGTGATACGCCGCGGTGATGGCGTTCGATCCCGACCCTGCTTCGAACACGTGGACGGGAAAACCGCGCACCTTCAGCCGAAACCAGATCACCCCGACCTGGGAACGCACCATCTTGCCGCCGGTCGGCTCGGGAATGAAGCAGGCATCGGCGCGATAACCGCGCTGCAGGGTCGAGAGTGCGCCGACGCCGGTGCTCTCCTCCTCGATCACCGATTGAAAGTGAATCCGCCCCGTCGGACGCAGACCGGCGGCCTTGATTGCATCCAATGCGTACAGCGCACCGATGGTGCCGGACTTCATGTCGCATGCGCCGCGGCCGTACATCCGGCCGTCCTTGATCGCGGGCGAAAACGGTGGAGTGTCCCACATCTCCAGCGGCCCGGTCGGCACCACGTCGCAATGCCCCTGCAGGATCAGCGACCGGCCGGCATTGGTGGTGGGCCGATAGGTGCCGACCACGGTCCGCGCTTTCGAAAAATCGTGCTCGATCGGACCGTAGCCGCGGAGATCCTTGAGATCCTCGAGGTCGATATGCCAGTCGTCGACTTCATAGCCGCGCTGCCGGAGCAGATCTCCGATCATGTCCTGGCACGGGCCCTCGGCCCCGCGGGTGCTGGGGATCGCAACGAAGTCACGCGTGGTGGCGAGTTGGGCGTCGAAACCGGCATCGACGGCATCGAGAATGCGGCGCTGGAGATCGTTATCGCTCATGCGGGTGGGCGCTCCTTTTTGTTTGGTCTGACACCGGCGCGCGGATCAAACCACAGATCGCCCGATTTTCCATGCAGTTTGGCCCTGCGATCGAATCATGCCCTCATGCCGCGCCACCGTTCAGGAGATCCGATGTTCCGTTCACAACCTTTGCGTTCGCCTCTGATCGTGCTCGGAGCCGCCGCGCTTCTCGCCGTTGCAACGCCGGCCGCCGCACAACAACTGCAGGTCTTCCGCGAACAGGACATCACCGAACTGCGGCTCGGCCAGAAGATCCTGGTCGACGATGGCTCCTGCCCCAATGGTCAGATCAAGGAAGTGACGGGATCGACGCTGTCGGCCTCGGGCGTCGTGGCGACGGTCAAGTGCATCCCGCGCGTGCGGCGCTGACCGGCTCACGTCCGGAAGGCAGATCTGTTAGTCGGCCGGATCGAACATGCACTGCAGAGCAGGCTTGGCGATCAGCGTGAAGGTGGCGCTGATCTGCGACTGCTTGGTCTGCGGCACCCAATCGTTGTCGATGGTCGGCACGCCACTCTCGCGGATGCCGCGCAGCAGCGCCTGCCGCAGGTCGCTATCGGACACTTTGGCGGCGGCGTGATCGTGCAGGCAGCCGCAAACAGAGTCCGGATGCGCCCACCGACTGGTCATATGCGCGGTGCACTGGCGGATGAATTCCATCCGAGCATCCTGAGCGCCAAATAGGGACCGGGTCTGTGTATGGGTCTGCGCCTGCGCCGCATGGCCGATCATCAGGCCGAAACCGACCGCCAGCGCAGCCATCCGAAACATCGTCACCAATTCCGACTCCATTCGGCGAGGTCGCCGCCGCGCCAGACTGCGCCATCCCGGACCGCAGCAACTTCCGCGACAGGGGTGCCGAGATAGGCGAAGGTCCCGGCGCCCGGCAGCCGTCCTTCCAATGAGCCGGCGGATGAAGCACCGCTGGCCACCAAAGCGAGGGCAAGGAAAAGGCTCCAGGTCCGCATCCGAGATCTCCTGCCGGTCGTCAGCCGGCCCCGCCGCCGCTGCCGTTGAGCAGTTGATAACCACGCTGTGTTTCCAGACCGCTGCAAGCGCGCAGCCGAATGGTTTCGTCCCACCCGCGAATTGTTTCGTCGGACCGTCCTCGACGAAACATTGCGGAAAAAACCATCGGGATTTCAGCACGCTCTGGTTCGGGCCAGGACGCGGCCATGCACGACTAAAGTTGCTGGCGCTGATCCAGCCGGTGGGCGGCGGTGACATCACCACGTCATCAACCGACGCTTAGTAGGGCGTGCATCCCGTTACACACAGCGGTCCGAGAACGAGGGATCCACCCACCCTCTGTTACCAACTTTGGCCGTTGGATAGTTGAGGCTGGTAATTTCTTTGGATCGGCTCTACAAATGATTAGTTGCGGAGCTTGGCGTGATCCAGCTTTGAGCCGCGCTGTGACGTCGGGTGCAGATCATTGCGGTGCATTACACCGCTGCCGTGGCAGAGACCTGGACGTTAGAGATCCGAAGATTAACGGATCTCGCCCCTCGCCGCGCCGGCTGATCCGGTTTGCGTCACGAAAGCCCGCTTCGGTTCGGACCACGCGTCGCTTGGCGACGTGCGGCAACGATTCCGGATCGGCCGCGTTCATACATGATGGAGGAAACAAAAATGGCCAGTAATGCGCTCGGCGACGGCACTGGCAGCGACCCTCCCACAGAACGCCGCCATTCCACCCGCCCGGAGGCTCTGCACACTGAGCTGCTCCGCAACGGCCGCAGAGGCGTCGCGACATCGGGGGAGATGGCGCTGCAGGGACCGTTCGGCCATTCCGCCACACAAGGCATGCCGCAGCGCCTCGTGCGTCTCATCGGCTACTGCGCACCGGCCCGTTCGGCCGCGGCGCAACCGCTCCCGACTGAGCGGGAGTCAGCCTGAATTCCAAGTGCCGTGAATTTCAACGTGCCAGAATGACACGTCGGCGCTTCGCTGCTGCTCTCCGCAGCCGAAGCGCCGCCGCCTTGATCGTTACTTGAAGAAGTCCCCGCACTTCTCGATGGTGGCGTCCGCGCCCCACGGCATCACCGGCACCGACGACGTCGAGTTCTTCGGCGAGCCCTCGATCAGCTTGTCCGAGTACACCATGTAAACCAGCACGTTCCGCTTGGCGTCGCAGCCGCGGACGATCTGCATCCGCTTGAAGAACATCGAGCGGCGCTGGCTGAACATGTCGTCGCCTTGATCGAGCTTCTTGGTGAAGTGGATCGGTCCGACCTGCCGGCAGGCCAGCGAAATGTCGGAGACTTCCTCGGCCAAACCGAGCCAGCCCTTGAAGCCGCCGCGCTCCGGCACCGTGAAGTGGCAGGCGACGCCTTTGATCTCCGGATCGTCGATGCCGTACACGGCAAGCTTGTCGTTGGGGCTCAGCAGTTTGAACACCGTCGAGCGTCGGAAGATCAGATCCGGATCGTCGGCGGCCACAGCGGCGGTGGAGGCGCCCGTCACGGCCAGCGCGAGCAGCGCCAGGGTCGCGGATTTGAAGCGGGAGAGGCGAAACTGAGAGGCACGCCGGTTCATCGAATTCTCCATAGAAACGGTTCTGTGCATTTGGTGAGCACGTCGCCGGTTTGAAAGGTGCAACTCCTACCCGCCGCCGCGTTTAACCTCCTGTGAAGCTTTTTTGTTACGGTCGGACAGATTGCGCGACAGTTCGCCACGAAGGCGAACGCATCTCGCGCCAGAGACACTAATCTAAAATCCTGCTGGCAAGATTCGGGGAAGAACTGCGTGCGCGTCTTTCAATGCGAAGCCGATTTCACCGACGAGCGTTACTCCCGCACCAGCAAGCGCACCGGTGCTGGGAGATTGACGATTTCGCAGGCAACCCTCGCCGCTGGCCTCATGGCCACTGCGATGGCGGCCACGCCCGTGCAAGCCTCGCCCGCCTGGTTCTGGTCGGACGAAGTGCCGATTTACGACGAGTCGCCGCCGGCTGCGCCGAAGCGGCATTATCAGCATCCGCGCAAGCGGCTTCAGCTCGACCACAAGGCTGAAAAGCAGATCGAAAAGCAGGCGACCAAGCCGCAAGGGCCGGTGGTGATCGCGGTTTCGATCGAGCAGCAGAAGCTCCGGGTGTACGACGCTAACGGCCTGTTTGCCGAGACGCCGGTGTCGACCGGGATGCGTGGCCACTCGACCCCGATGGGCGTGTTCAGCGTCATCCAGAAGAGCAAATATCACCGCTCGAATATCTACAGCGGCGCCCCGATGCCCTACATGCAGCGTATCACCTGGTCGGGGATCGCACTGCATGCCGGCGCCCTCCCCGGTTACCCGGCATCACATGGCTGCATCCGGATGCCGATGACGTTCGCGGTGAAGATGTGGGGCTGGACCCGGATGGGCGCCCGCGTGATCGTCGCCCCCGGTGACGTGACGCCGGTGAGCTTTGCTCATCCGCTGCTCGCCACCAAGAAGCTCGCGCCGGATCCCGAGCCGATGATGTCGGATTCGCCGAAGCCCGCGACCACGACCAAATCCGACAAGGCGGCCGTCAATGACCAACCGGCGGAGCCCACGCTTTCCGCCGACGAGCTGCGGCGCGGCCTCGCGCTCGGCAGCGACAAGCCATCGGCCTCGCCGGTCCGGACCGCGGATGCGGCCGCCGCGACGGTGACGCTGACCGATGCCTCGTCGAGCAAAGCGCCTGAGACCACCGACGCCGCTCCCGCGACGACCGGGACCGTCGATGCCACCAAGGCTGCCAAGGCTCAGGACAAGCCAGTCGACACCAAGCCTACCGACGCCAAGGCGCCTGTGGCGGCCGCACCGGCTACCGACCAGCCCAAGGCGTCCGCTGCAACGAGCGACGACAAAGCCGCAACCTCGTCCGGCGCCAAGGACCAGTCGCACGCGCCGACGAGCGATGAGCACACCGCCGCCGCTCCGACGCTGCCTGCGCCGAATCCGAGGGAGCAGATTGCCGCCTTCGTCAGCGGCAAGGATGGCAAGCTGTATGTCCGGCAGAACCAGACGCCGCTGTTCGACGTGCCGGTGACGATTGCCGCCAGCGACCGTCCGCTGGGCACCCACATCTTCACCGCCGAGCTCGACAAGGATCAGAGCGTGCGCTGGTCCGTCGTGTCACTGCCGGCGGCACTGTATAAAGCGGAACCTGAAGTGCAGCGCAAATCTCGGCGTCACGACAATGCCTTGGCGGCAGAGTCGAAAGCTTCGCTTCACACCAACAGCCCGGCCGAAGCGCTCGATCGGTTGACGATCCCGCCGGAAGCGATGAAGCGGATCGCCGAAGCGCTGACCAATGGCGGCTCGCTGATCGTGTCCGACCAGGGCATCGCCGCTGGCGAGACCGGCAAGGGCACCGACTTCATCGTCCGGTTGCGCTAAGCTGCGCACCTTCGAATCTGCGGGCAACTCCGCGGCCGTGGCAAAAAGCCGTTGGCACGGCTGGGTGCGAGCCTCTACCTTGGCGTGGCGATGCGCGCCGGTCCGACTCGGGCCGCGCTCGGACGGCCAACGGCAGAAGGACTTCGGCATGCGGACAGCAGCAGCTTTGATCGTTGCAGGTGTGGTGTCTATCGGGACGACCGCGGCCTTTGCGCAGGCACCGAAAGCTCCCGCCCCCGCCGCTCCGCAGGCCGCCCCTGCTGCAGCGCCCGCCCCACAAGCGGCAGCCGCGGCCAAGCCGGTCTGCGCCAATCCCGATGCGCTCGGTGTCGGCCGCGTGGTCGAGATCGACACCACCGGCGGCCCTGGCTTCGGCTTCGAACATTTCAAGCAGCTCGACTTCCTGCGTGACAAGGAAGTGGTGCTGACGTTCGACGACGGCCCCTGGCCGGTGAACACCCCGGCGGTGCTGAAGGCGCTCGGCGACCAGTGCACCAAGGGGATCTTCTTCCCGATCGGCAAGCACGCCACCTATCATCCCGAAATCCTCAAGCAGGTCGCCGCAGCCGGCCACACTGTCGGCTCGCACACTTGGTCGCACGCCAATCTCGCCAACAAAAAGCTGACCGAGCAACAGGCCAAGGACGAGATCGAAAAAGGTTTCGCCGCGGTGAAGTGGGCGATCGGCACCGCACCGTCGCCGTTCTTCCGCTTCCCGGCGCTGCAGCATCCGCCGGCGCTGGTGACCTATCTCGGCACCCGCAATGTCGCGATGTTCTCCTGCGACATCGACTCGTTCGACTTCAAGGTGCGCAAGCCGCAGCAGGTCGTCGACAACGTGATGAATAAGCTCGACAAGCTCGGCAAAGGCATCATCCTGATGCACGACTTCCAGAAGAGCACCGCCGAGGCGTTGCCGGAGCTGCTGCGGCGACTGAAGGCCGGCGGCTACAAGGTCGTGCAGATGCGTGCCAAGGCGCCGGTGCAGACGCTGCCGCAGTACGACGAGGAGCTCGCCAAGAGCAATCCGCTGCCGACGGTGAGCACCCGGCCGGTCAGCGCCGTCGTGCAGACGATCTCCGAATAAGCCGCATCGCCTTGCAGATGCGGATTGCGAAGCGCCAATGACGGCGAAGCCGGCGTTGACGATCGAGGGCTACGTCATCGTGTCGGCCGAGGGCAACCTCGCCGACGCCAATCGGCTGATGCCGGACGCCTTGAAGTATAAAGGTGATCAGGCGTTCTTCGCCGCGGCGCTGGACCGCGCCGACCTGATCGTGCACGGCCGCAATTCGTTCGAAGACCAGCCCAACTCGCCGCTGCGCCGCCGGCTGATCGTGACCCGGCAAGTCTCCGGCCTAGCACCCGACCCGTCGAACCCGAAAGCGCTGCTGTGGAATCCGGCGGGCGCCTCGTTCGCGGAGGCCTGCGCCCGTGCCGGCGTGACTACCGGGACCGTAGCGATCATCGGCGGGCCCGAGGTGTTCGCGCTGTTCTTCGATCGCTACGACACGTTCTATTTGTCGCAGGCTCCGCAGGCCCGCCTCCCCGGCGGCGAGCCTTGCTTCCCAGGTGTGCCCGAGCGGACGCCCGAGCAGATCCTCTCAGCGCACGGCCTGCACCCGGCCGACCGCCAGCTCCTCGACGCCGACCACGAGGTCAGCGTCACCGCCTGGCGCCGCAGCTAAGAGGGTCAGGCGTGGCCGCCGGACGCCGCGCCGCCCCTGCCGATCCCGGCAATGATCAGCAGCCCGCCGACCAGCGACAGGCTCTTCAGTGCGACCGCCAGATTGGCTTGCGCATCCGCACCCGTCTGGTTCCAGAAGTCGTGGAAGTAATAGGTTCCGATCGCCACGAACACGATCAGCACCAGCGCGCAGAACCGCGCCCCGAAATTCAGCGCGATCAGCAAGCCGCACAACAGCTCGATGCCGCCCGCCGCCAGCGCCAGCATCTGGGCGAATGGCATTCCGGCCGCCTGCTCGAGCTGCGCCGTGTAGGTGGCCAGCATCTCCGGCACCACGAACTTGCCGGCCGCCTGGGTGGTGGCAGGCAGATCGAGCAGTTTGATCGCGCCGGAGTAGATGAACAGAATGGAGAACAGAAAGCGCCCGAGTGCGATCAAGGCCGGCATGTGCATCCCCATCCACAGCGGCGAACGCGCCGCACCGCGCCGTCAGTATGGGCGCGGTGCATGGGGTTTTCAAACGAACAAAAAACGACAGGCCTGACGTGGCCTCAGGCGAACAGCGTTCCCTGATGCCGGCCCGCCCGCTCCTGCGCTTCGACCACCGCCACCGCGGTCATGTTGAGGATGCCGCGCGCGGTCGCTGACGGCGTCAGGATGTGCGCCGGCAGCGCAGGTCCGATCAGGATCGGGCCGACGGGCAGCGCCTCGCCCACCACCTTGATCATCTGATAGGCGACATTCGCGGTATCGAGATTCGGCATGATCAGCACGTTGGCGACGCCGGTCAGCCGCGAATGCGGCAGGATCATCTGCCGCGACGTTTCCGACAGCGCGCTGTCACCCTGCATTTCGCCGTCGGCTTCAATCTCCGGATGCTTCTCGGCCAGGATCGCGGTGGCGCGGCGCATCTTCAGCGACGAGTCGGTCGGGAAACTGCCGAAGTCCGAATGCGACAGGAACGCGATCTTCGGCTTGATGTTGAAGCGCTGCACATGGACCGCAGCGAGCGCTGCCAACTCGGCGAGCTCTTCCGCGGTCGGATTGGGCCGAACCTGGGTATCGGCGATGAAGATCGGACCCTTCTTGGTGATCAGCAACGCCAGCGCGGCGTAGTCCGAGACGCCGGGGCGCCGGCCGATCACGTCGCGGACGTGGCGCAGATGGTTCATGTAGCGGCCATCGAGACCGCAGATCATCGCATCGGCCTCGCCGCGCGCCACGGCGAGCGCCGCGATCACCGTCGAGTTGGTGCGCACCACCGTGCGCGCCGCTGCCGGCGTCACGCCGGCGCGACCGGCGATGTCGATGTAGGACTGCACGTAGGAGCGATAGCGCGGGTCGTCCTGCGGGTTGACCAGGTCGAAATCCTCACCGGGACGGATCGACAGGCCCGAGCGCTTGATCCGCGCTTCCACCACCGACGGACGGCCGACCAGGATCGGCCGTGCCAGCTTCTCCTCGAGGATGGTCTGCACCGCGTGCAGCACCTTCTCGTCTTCGCCTTCGGCGTAGATGACGCGGACGGGCTGGCCCTTCGCCTTGGCGAACACCGGCTTCATCACCAGGCCGGAGCGGAACGCGAAGCGCTCGAGCTGCGCGTAGTAATCGTCGAACGAGGTGATCGGACGGGTCGCGACGCCGGAATCCATCGCAGCCATCGCCACCGCCGGCGCGATCCGCAAGATCAGGCGCGGATCGAACGGGCTCGGGATCAGCGAGCCCGGCCCGAAGCCGAACGCTTCGTCGTTATCGAGACCGACCGACACCGGGTCCGCGGGCGCCTCGCGCGCGAGCTGCGCGATGGCATCGACGGCCGCGTGCTTCATCGCCTCGTTGATCGCGGTGGCGCCGACATCGAGCGCGCCGCGGAAGATATAGGGGAAGCACAGGACGTTGTTGACCTGGTTCGGGAAGTCCGAGCGCCCGGTGCAGATCATCGCGTCGGGCCGCACCTTGCGCACGTCTTCCGGCATGATCTCGGGCGTCGGATTGGCGAGCGCCATCACCAGCGGCCGCTCCGCCATCTGCTTGACCATGTCCTGCGACAGCACGTTCGGCCCGGAGAGGCCGAGGAAGATGTCGGCGCCCGGGATGACTTCGGCCAGCGTCCGCTTGTCGGTCTTCTGGGCGTAGACCTCTTTCCAGCGGTCCATCAGCACATTGCGGCCTTGGTACACCAGGCCTTCGAGGTCACAGACGAAGATGTTCTTGCGCTGCGCGCCGAGCGACACCAGCAGATTGAGGCAGGCGAGCGCCGCTGCGCCAGCACCGGCCGCGACGATCTTGACCTTGGAGATGTCCTTGCCGGTCAGCGCCAGCGCGTTCTTCACCGCGGCGCCGACGATGATCGCGGTGCCGTGCTGATCGTCGTGGAACACCGGGATCTTCATCCGGTCTTTCAGCATCGCCTCGATCTCGAAGCACTCCGGCCCCTTGATATCTTCGAGGTTGATGCCGCCGAAGGTCGGCTCCAGCGCGGCCACCGTTTCGACCACGCGATCGACGGTATCGGCCGCGATCTCGATGTCGAACACGTCGATGCCGGCGAACTTCTTGAACAGAACCGCCTTGCCTTCCATCACCGGCTTGGCGGCGAGCGGCCCGATATTGCCGAGGCCGAGCACCGCCGTGCCGTTGGTGACGACGGCGACCAGGTTGGATCGCACGGTGAGCTCGGCGGCCTGCGCCGGATCGGCTGCGATCGCGTTACAGGCTGCGGCAACGCCGGGGGAATAGGCCAACGCAAGGTCGCGCTGGTTGGCGAGTGGCTTCGATGCCTGAATCTCCAGCTTTCCGGGCTTCGGCCGGCGATGATAGCCGAGCGCTGCCGCCTGAAGATCTTCGGAATACGACGCCATACGTTCCCCCGCCATTGTGGTTGGTTTCGACTCGCTGCCTGACGCTTACTTAGTGTCGGGCAGATTGAGCCGGATGTGCAGTTCGCGAAGTTGCTTGGGCGACACCTCGGACGGCGCACCCATCAGCAGATCTTCGGCACGCTGGTTCATCGGGAACAGCGAGATTTCGCGCAGGTTGGTGGTGCCGCACAGCAGCATCACGATGCGGTCGACGCCGGCCGCCATGCCGCCATGCGGCGGAGCGCCGTACTGGAAGGCACGGTACATGCCGCCGAACCGGTCGATCACTTCCTGCTCGCCGTAGCCCGCGATCTCGAACGCCTTCACCATCGCCTCGGGGCGATGGTTGCGGATGCCGCCCGAGGCGATCTCGTAGCCGTTGCAGGTGATGTCGTACTGGAACGCCTTGATGGTCAGCGGATCCTGCGACGTCAGCGCATCCAAGCCACCCTGCGGCATCGAGAACGGGTTGTGCGAAAAGTCGACCTTCTTGTCGTCCTCGTTGTACTCGTACATCGGGAAGTCGACGACCCAGGCGAGCGAGAACTGATCCTTGTCGATCAGGTTCAATTCCTCACCGACCTTGGTGCGCGCGAGCCCGGCGAACTTGACGAACTTGGATGGATCGCCGGCCACGAAGAACGCGGCATCGCCGGCCTTGAGGCCGAGCGCGGCGCGGATCGCTTCGGTGCGCTCCGGCCCGATGTTGTTCGCCAAAGGACCGGCGCCCTCGCCGCCTTCGCGCCACATGATGTAGCCGAGGCCGGGCTGACCTTCACCCTGCGCCCACGAATTCATGCGATCGCAGAACGCTCTCGAGCCGCCGCCGGGACCCGGGATCGCCCAGACCTGGTTGCGCTGCTCTTCGAGCATGCGCGCGAACACCTTGAAGCCGGAGCCACGGAAATGCTCGGAGACGTCCTGCATCTCGATCGGATTGCGCAGGTCCGGCTTGTCGGTGCCGTACTTGCGCATCGAGTCCGCGAACGCGATGCGCGGCCAGCCCTTGGTGACGCGCTTGCCCTTCGCGAATTCCTCGAACACACCGGTGATGACCGGCTCCATCGCGGCGAAGATGTCGTCCTGGGTGACGAAGCTCATCTCGACGTCGAGCTGATAGAATTCGCCCGGCAGACGGTCGGCGCGCGGGTCTTCGTCGCGGAAGCACGGCGCGATCTGGAAGTAGCGGTCGAAGCCCGACATCATCAGCAGCTGCTTGTACTGCTGCGGGGCCTGCGGCAGCGCGTAGAACTTGCCGGGATGGATGCGGCTCGGCACCAGGAAGTCGCGCGCGCCTTCCGGCGACGACGCCGTCAGGATCGGGGTCTGGAATTCGAAGAAGCCCTGCTCCTTCATCCGCCGGCGCATCGAGTCGACGATGGCGCCACGCGTCATGATGTTCTGGTGCAGCTTCTCGCGGCGCAGGTCGAGGAAACGATAACGCAGGCGCACGTCTTCCGGGTATTCCTGCTCGCCGAACACCGGCAGCGGCAGTTCGCCCGCCGGGCCGAGCACTTCTATCTCGGTCACGAACACTTCGACCGCGCCGGTCGGCAGGTCGGGATTCTCGGTGCCCTCGGGGCGACGACGGACACGGCCGTCCATCCGCACCACCCATTCGGCGCGGAGCTTTTCGGCGTCCTTGAACGCCGGGGAATCTGGATCGGCGACGCATTGGGTAATGCCGTAATGGTCGCGCAGATCGATGAACAGCACGCCGCCATGGTCGCGAATGCGGTGGCACCAGCCGGACAGGCGAACGGTCTGGTCGATATGGCTGTCGCGGAGCGCGCCGCAGGTATGGGTTCGATAACGGTGCATGGAAATCCCGGGAAAGCCGTCTTTAGGCAGAATCGCGTGTCCGCAAGCCGTTGCGGAGAGCGTCAGGGTTTACCCGAGCGAACCCACCGCGGCAACCAAATGCGGAACGGGGGACCACCGCGTTCCAAGCAGGCCGCAACTCCCCTTCACAACCTTTCGCCTACCCGCCTCCGGATTGCAGCTTTTCCGCGGAAGCTGTTGAAACCGGCCGGTTTCCGGCGGATTGTCGAAACGGCGAAGCGTTCTTAACTGGTGATCGATGACAGCGCATTTTCCGTTCGACAACAGCTACGTGGCGCTCCCGCCGAACTTCTTCGCGCGGGTTGCGCCGACGCCGGTCGCCGCCCCTCGGTTGATCAAGCTGAACCGCCCGCTCGCGGTCCAGCTCGGACTCGATCCGGACCTGCTCGAGACGCCCGAGGGCACCGAGATCCTTTCCGGTAACCAAATGCCGGAGACCGCAGCCTCGATCGCGATGGCCTATGCCGGCCACCAGTTCGGCAACTTCGTGCCGCAGCTCGGCGACGGCCGGGCGATCCTGCTCGGCGAGGTGGTCGACAGGAACGGGGTTCGCCGCGACATCCAGCTCAAGGGCGCCGGCCGGACACCGTTTTCCCGGATGGGCGACGGCCGGGCCGCGCTCGGTCCCGTGCTGCGCGAATACGTCGTCAGCGAAGCGATGGCCGCGCTCGGGATCCCGACCACGCGGTCGCTCGCTGCGGTTCTGACCGGTGAAACGGTGCTGCGCGATCCGATCCAGCCCGGCGCGGTGCTGACGCGGGTCGCCTCCAGCCATATCCGGGTCGGCACGTTCCAGTATTTTGCCGCCCGGGGCGATCTCGACAGCGTCCGGGCGCTCGCCGACCATGCCATCGCCCGCCACTACCCAGAGGCGGCGCAGGCGCCCTCACCTTATCTCGCGCTGCTCGAGAGCGTGATCGGGCGGCAGGCGGAATTGGTGGCGAGCTGGATGATGATCGGCTTCATCCACGGGGTGATGAACACCGACAACTGCTCGGTTGCCGGCGAGACCATCGATTACGGCCCCTGTGCCTTCATGGACACCTTCGATCCGAAGACGGTCTACTCCTCGATCGACCAGTTCGGCCGCTATGCCTACGGCAACCAGCCCCCGATCGCGCTGTGGAACCTGACCCGCCTCGCCGAATGCTTGGTCCGGCTACTGGCTGATGATGACGACAAGGGCATCGAAATCGCCCAGACCGCGCTCGGCGGCTTTGCGGAGCGCTTCAACGCCGCCTATCTCGCCAAGCTGGCGGCCAAGCTCGGCCTGTTCACCAGCCAGCCGGACGACCAGCAGCTGTCGCAGGAATTCCTGGCTGCCCTGGCCAAGGGCGGAGCCGACTTCACACTCGCCTTCCGCCGGCTGAGCGATGCCGCCGGCGATCCGTCGGATCTTGGTGAGGTTCGGGCCCTGTTCACCGATCCGGCGCCGTTCGACGAGTGGGCTCCGCGGTGGCGTGCCCGGATCGCGGCCGAGCCTGAGGACGCCGCGACCCGCCAGGCCGCGATGCGGCGGGTCAACCCGGCCTATATCCCGCGCAATCACCGGATCGAGGCGGTAATCCGGGCTGCCGTCGACCGAAACGATTTCACGCCGTTCGAAGAGATCCTGACGGTGCTCGCCAACCCCTTCGAGGAACAGGCGGAATTCGCCCGCTATGCGGAGCCGCCGCAGCCCCATGAACGGGTGCTGGAAACCTTCTGCGGAACTTGATCGCCGCCGGGTGAGCGTGTCTAGTGGACCGGATTCGACGGCTTTGGGCAGCCGGCGCGGCCGATTGTCGCCCGAACCGTCCCCCGAACGCGACAGAGTTTAATGGACCTGATTTCAACTTCCGAGCAGCTTGCCGACGCCTGCGCCCGTCTCGCCCGCCATCCCGTCATTACGGTCGACACCGAGTTTTTGCGCGAGACGACGTTTTATCCGCTGCTCTGCGTGGTGCAGATGGCGAGTGCCGACGAAGCGCTGGTGATCGACGCGCTCGCCGAAGGCATCGACCTGAAGCCGTTCTTCGACCTGATGGCGAACGAGCAGGTGCTGAAGGTCTTCCACGCCGCTCGCCAGGACATTGAGATCGTCTGGCACCGCGCCGGGATCGTGCCGCATCCGATCTTCGACACCCAGGTCGCCGCGATGGTCCTCGGCTATGGCGACAGCATCGCCTACGATCAGCTGGTCGAGCGCATCACCGGCCACCGTCCCGACAAGACCCATCGTTTCACCGACTGGTCGCGCCGCCCGCTCACCCAGGAACAGGTGCACTACGCGGTCTCCGACGTCACCCATCTGCGCGACGTGTTCGCCGCACTTGATGCCGACCTGAAGAAGCGCGGCCGCAGCGATTGGGTCAGCGAGGAAATGGAAGTCCTGACCTCGCCGAACACGTATGACGTCCACCCCGAGCGCGCCTGGGAACGGCTGAAGACCCGCGTGCGCAAGCCCAAAGAGCTTGCGGTGCTGATGGAGATCGCCGCCTGGCGCGAGCAGGAAGCGCAGAGCCGCGACGTGCCGCGCTCGCGCGTGCTCAAGGACGATGCGCTCGGCGACATCGCCACCCACGCGCCGACCTCGTTGGAGAAGCTCGCCAACCTGCGCTCGCTGCCGAAGGGGTTCGATCGGTCGAAATGGGGCACCGAGATCGTCGCAGCGGTGCAGCGCGGGCTCGCGCGCGATATGGCTTCGCTGCCGAAGATCGACAAGCCGCGGAATAACTCCAACGGCACCGCGATCGTCGAACTGCTCAAGGTGCTGCTGCGGATGACTTCCGAGCGCCACGCGGTCGCCGCCAAAGTCATCGCGACCGTCGACGACCTCGAACAAATCGCGGCCGACGACAACGCCGATGTCGGCGCGCTACGCGGCTGGCGCCGCGAGTTGTTCGGCGAGGCGGCTCTAGCCCTGAAGCACGGCCGGCTGTCGCTTGCGATCGAACGCGGCAAGGTGATTCAGGTCGACCGCAGCGCCGCCACTCGGAGCCCAAGCGCCGAACAATGATCGTTCGACCGCAGCCTAATCTGCTTCAGCTGTTCTTTCTGGTTCAAGGCTCGGTGGTGCAGCGGATCTTTCCGCAGGCGCTGCTGATCGCGGCCTTGTCGGTGGCGGTGGTGTGGGCGCATCACGCCTATCCGGGCCTCGTTTCCGATTTCAACAGCGCGCCGTTCACGGTGCTGGGCATCGCGCTGTCGATCTTCATGGGCTTCCGCAACAACGCCTGTTACGACCGCTGGTGGGAGGCTCGCCGGCATTGGGGCGAACTGATCTGTCTCAGCCGCAATCTGGCGCGGCAGACGCAGATCTTGCCCGGCTCCGGCGAAGAGCCGGAGCGCAGCCGGCGGACGCTGCTAAGGCTGGCGATGGCATTCGTCCAAGGGCTGGTGCTGCATCTTCGGCCGGGAGGCGACACCGCCAAGGTGACGCGCCATCTCACTGCCGAAACCCGAGCGCGCTATGAAGCCAGCTGCAACGCGCCCGAAGTCATCCTCTCAGCCATGCAGGCCGAACTCGCGGCGCTGCATCGTAGCGGCGAACTACGCGACATCCCGTTCCAGATCATCGATCGCACCATCGGCCAGATGGCGATGGTGCAGGCCGCGTGCGAACGCATCCGTTCGACGCCGGTGCCGTTCGGCTATTCGCTGCTGCTGCACCGAACTGCTTACGTGTTCTGCCTCCTGCTGCCGTTCGGCTTCGCCAACACGCTCGGCTGGCTGACGCCGTTCGCCACGGCGCTGGCGGCCTACACCTTCTTCGGCCTCGACGCGCTCGGCTCCGAGCTGGAAGAACCGTTCGGCCAATTGCCCAACGATCTGCCGATCGCTGCGCTCGCCGATACCATCGAGATCAATCTGCGCGAGGCGCTCGGCGAAACCGATCTGCCGCCCTTGCCGAAGCCGGTCAACCACATCCTGGTGTGAGCCGCGAAGAGTTGCTCTGGCTTCAGCGCAGCACGATGGTCCCGGAGCACCCGACCATCTTGGCGAGCTGCTTGAACCGGCTGCCGACGCGGTCGGCGACGAGATCGACCAGACTGTGCTCGAACACCAGCATCAGCTTGCGGCCCTCGGTGCGGAAATGCGTCGCAGGCAGCACGCCAGGCCGCGCCGCACTGATCAGATGCGCCACCCGGAACGCGGCGCCAAGCAGCCGGGCGCGCTCGTCGAGCGCTTCGGTCACCAGCTCACGTGCCGACATCGGCGGCTCGTTCTGTTCGCTGAAGCCAGCGTAGCGGTAGTATACTGACAGCCCCATGAACGCGCGGTCGCGATGGGTGACATCGCCGAAATTGGCGTTGGCGATCAGCGACAGTGTCTGCTCGCCGCGATGATCCGGATGCACACGCCAGCCGACGTCAGACATCAGGCAGGCGGCGCGGCGGAGCCGGCGATCCTCATCGGTTTCCTTGACTTTGGCGACGCGGAACAGCCGATCGGTCCACTCGATCAGTTCCTCGGCGTGACGCGCCGACCGCGACAGCAGCAGGTTCAGGTTCTGCGCGGCGCACAGCAGCCCATCCTTGGCGCGCTCTGCCGGCGGCAGTTGCTCGTACAGTAATCCTTCGCGCACGCCATAGGTCGAAAACACGATCGTCTTCGGCTTGGCAATGCGGATGACGTATTCGAGCACGACCGCCGCATAGGCGAGCAGCGGCCGCCGCGCATCCGCGACGACTTCGATATCGGCGAGCTGATTAGCAGCGGCCAGCACCCGCAGCCGCTGGGCGAACCGCAAGGCTTCGGCCGCCGAGATGGAATAGCCGTGCATCACTTTGAGCGAATGGCCGCTCTGGATGATGTGGATCCGGGCGAGCGCACGCCATGTGCCGCCGACCGCGTAGAACGTGCGGCCGCGGGCGGTCTTCAGCGGTCCCGCCTGGGACAGCAATTGTTGAGCGATCCGCTCGGCGCGCTTGAGTGATTTTTGCGAAGCGTCCTGCAGGGCCAGGCTGCCGAGCGGCAGCGTCACGCCCTTACGAACGGCGTTGCCGCGGACATCGATCAGTTCGAGCGAGCCGCCACCGAGATCACCGACGACGCCGTTCGGCTTGTGCACGCCGGAGATTACCCCGAGCGCCGACAGCTTGGCTTCGCGCGGTCCCGACAGGATCTCGATGGTGACGCCGCAGATCCGCTCGGCCTCGGCGATGAAGTCGGGACCGTTCTTGGCGTCACGGCATGCGGCGGTCGCGATCGCGAACACCTTGCCAACCTTCATCACCCGGATCAGCGCACGAAACCGCCGGAGGGCCACCAGCGCCTTGCTGACGGCATCCTTGGTCAGCAGGCCGGTGGTCTGCACCTCGCGGCCGAGGCCGCACAGCGCCTTCTCGTTGAAGACGGTGACCAGACTGCGCGCCAGCGCCTCGTAGACCACGAGGCGCACGGAGTTCGAGCCGATGTCGATGACGGCGACGCTGGGTTCGCGCCTGTGCGGCTGCTTGCTCAACGTCGTCGTCCCTTAGGAAGTCTGCTGGGACTGCTGACGTTCAGCACGCCGGGTGAGCCGGCGGGGTGAGGATTCCTGGAGCGACTTCCCACGGCCGGACAAGCTCGGATTGGTCATGAAGTAGTTGTGGACGTTGAAGGGCTCCTCGCCCTTGGCCGCCTTCATACGCGTCGACGATCCGTCCGGCAACAACCGCCAGCTTTGCTCGGTATCTTTCAGGTTGGCTACCATGATCTGCTCCAGCACCTGCTGATGCACGGTCGGGTTGAGCATCGGGCACAGCACTTCGACCCGGCGGTCGAGATTGCGCGGCATCATGTCGGCGGAGGAGATGTACACCGCCGCCTTGGCACTCGGCAGGCCGTAGCCGTTGCCGAAGCAGTAGATACGGCCGTGTTCGAGGAACCGGCCGATGATCGACTTCACCCGGATGTTGTCCGACAGCCCCGGCACGCCCGGCCGCAGGCAGCAGATGCCGCGGACCACCAGTTCGACCGAGACCCCTGCGCGCGAGGCTTCGTACAGCGCGTCGATGATCTCGGGGTCGACCAGTGCATTCATCTTCAGCCAGATCGCGGCCGGCTTGCCGTGGCGGGCAAAGGTCGTCTCGCCGCGAATATGCTCGAGCATGGTCTTGCGCAGCGTGATCGGCGATACCGCCATCTTCTCGATGTCGCTAGGCTCGGCGTAGCCTGTGATGTAGTTGAACACCCGCGCAGCGTCGCGGCCGAGGATCGGATCGGAGGTGAAGTACGACAGGTCCGTATAAATACGCGCCGTCACCGGATGGTAGTTACCGGTGCCTGTGTGGATGTAGGTCGTCAGGCTGCCACCCTCGCGCCGCACGACCAGCGACAGCTTGGCGTGGGTCTTGAGCTGCAGGAAGCCGTACACCACCTGCACGCCGGCGCGCTCGAGGTCGCGCGCCCAGCGGATGTTGGCTTCTTCGTCGAACCGCGCCTTCAGTTCGACCAGCGCGGTGACCGACTTGCCGGCCTCGGCGGCTTCGGCGAGCGCGCGCACGATCGGCGAGTTGTTGGAGGTGCGGTAAAGCGTCTGCTTGATCGCGACGACATCGGGATCGCGCGCCGCCTGCTGCAGGAACTGAACGACGACGTCGAACGATTCATACGGGTGGTGGACGATCAGGTCCTTCTGCCGGATCGCCGCGAAGATATCACCGCCATGGTCGCGCACCCGCTCCGGATGCCGCGGCACGTACGGGACGAATTCAAGATCGGGACGATCGACCCGGGTGAGCTGCGACAGCTCGTTCATCGCCAGCACGCCGTCGACCAGGAACACCTCGTCGTCGGCCGCGGTGAGCGCGCGCTGCACGAACACGCGCAGCTCCTCCGGCATGGAGGAGTCGACCTCCATCCGGATCACCGACCCGCGCCGCCGCCGCTTCAGCGCGGTCTCGAACAGCCGCACCAGATCCTCGGCCTCTTCCTCGATTTCCAGTTCGCTGTCGCGGATGATCCGGAACGAGCCCTGCCCCTTGACGTGGTAGCCGGGGAACAGCCGCCCGATGAACAGCGAGGTCGCCTGCTCCAGCGTCATCACCCGGACGGCCTGGTCGCGCCCATTCCCGGGCAGACGGATGAAACGGTCGATCCGCGCCGGCATCCGGATCAGCGCATTCATCGGCTTGCCATCGGAGACCCGAGCCAGCTGCAGGCCGATTGTGAAGCCGAGACTCGGGATGAACGGGAACGGATGCGCCGGGTCGATCGCCAGCGGGGTCAGCAGCGGGAAGATGTTGTGGAGGAAGTGATCCTCGATCCACGTCCGCTCCGCCTTGGTGACGTCCTTGCCGTCCAACAACAGGATACCGGAGTCTGCGAGCACGCCGCGCAGCTCGCGCCAGATCGACTGCTGGTCGCTGGCGAGTTTGGAGACCGCCTCGTTGATCAGCGCGAGCTGTTCGGACGGCGTCAGGCCGTCCGGGCTGCGCTCGGTGATGCCTTCGCGGATCTGCGCCTTGATACCGGCGACGCGGACCATAAAGAATTCATCGAGGTTGTTGGCCGAAATCGACAGAAACCGCACCCGCTCCAGCACCGGGTGGTGCGGATTCACCGATTCTTCGAGCACCCGACGGTTGAAGTGAAGCCATGACAGCTCGCGATTGATGAATCGCTCGGGGCCGGCGGCGATCATCGACGCCGGCTCGGCTTCGCCTTTTTTCTCTTCGATGGCAATCACTTGCTCGGAGTCCATGAGAAATTGATCCAGACTAGGATGGGGCGCACCGCGGCTGCGGCGCCGCGAGACAATGCTGACGCTGCATGACGTTTCCATGACATTGAGAAACGAGGCGCAGAAGCCGTCAAGCGGGCCGCCTTCCCGCCATATGCCGCAGGGCGGGCGCTAGTCGGCGCGCAGCACTTCCGAGGCGAGCGCCCGGGTCACCGGGCGGCCGAGCCGCAGCGCCATGGTGTCGAGCTTTTCCACCACCTGGCGGGCAGCCACGAAGGACCGGTCGATCCGGTTGGCGAGGTAGCCGACAAGCGCAGCGTCGATGCACATCTGGCGGTCGGCGCAGAACTTGACGATCAGGGCGCGAAACAGCGCATCGTCAGGCGGCAGTAACGACACCACCGGCACGGCCCGCAGCCGCGACTTCAGGTCGCGCAGGTCGATCGACAAGGCTGCAGGCTCGACCCGGCCGGTGAACAGCACATAGGCCTCTTCTTCCCGCGCCATGTTCATCAGGTGGAAGAGCGCCCGCTCGTCGAAGCTGCCCGGCACCAGGTCTTCCACCACCACCGCGCCGGTCGCCAGCGCGCCGGGCACCGCCGCTGCATTCAGCGCCTGCGCCGCGGTCGACCGCGCGCCAGCCAGTTCGGCCCAGATCGCGGCCAGATGGCTCTTGCCGCTGCCCTCGGGGCCAACCAGCATCATGATACGGTTGGGCCAGTCCGGCCAGCTCTCGATCAGAGACAGCGCCGCGGTGTTGGCTGAACCTTCCAGGAAATCCTCGCGCGACAGGCTTTCGGCATGCGGCAGGTCGAGGGCTAATTGTCGAGGTTCAACGCGAACTGGCACGGGGCGCTCCATGCCGGCCCAAAACGCGGCCGGCCGACGCGGTCAACGGCTTGGCTCGATCGTGCTCATATGCCGCATCCACTCGACGAGATAGAGGGAGACGGAAAGCAAGGTCAAGACGGTCACCGCGCCCATCAGAAAGAGGTCGTAAGGCGCCGGCTCGAAGCCGAAGGCGAGCGCGCCGAGGATCAGCGCGGCGAACGACACCTGGGCGACCGTGTTCAGTTTCGACACCATCAGCGGCTTCATCGGGATCGGCCGCCCGAACACCCAGGAGATCATCACCGCGCCGACGATCATGATGTCGCGCGACACCACCAGGATCACCAGCCAGCGCGGGATCGCCCCCCAGATCCCGAGCGAGACGTAGATCGAGACCAGCAGCGCCTTGTCGGCGAGCGGATCGAGCAGCGCACCGAGCTCGCTGGACATGTTGAAGCGCTTGGCCAGAAACCCGTCGACCGCGTCGCTGACCCCGGCCACCACGAACACCGCGAAGGCGATTTCCATCTCATTGGACGCGATCGCCCAGACGATCACCGGCACCAACAGGATGCGGCAAAGCGTAATGATGTTTGGAATGCTCACGCAACGTTCCCGGCTTCCGGCCCAAATCCGCCGAAAAACCTCGACTTTCGACGGTTGAGCGGGCTGGTTTTCTACATAGACCATGCTGGGTCCCCTTGCGAGCCATTGCACGCTGGCGGAATCCGACGTAACCACCCCAAAACATCGGCCGGGCGCGGACAAGCGGGACTTAGGTCTAGCGTCGTCGCGCCGGCGAAATCGACGGCGGGCTCCGCCCTGGCGACGGATGCCCGGGTGCCGCACAGCTTGAATTGGGAAAACCGGGCATGACCGAGCGGAAGCACGGCCTCACCTACGCCGACTCCGGCGTCGACATCGATGCGGGCAACCGGCTCGTCGATCTGATCAAGCCGATGGTGCGCGCCACCGCGCGGGCCGGCGCGGATTCCGAGATCGGCGGCTTTGGCGGCCTGTTCGATCTGAAGGCGGCCGGCTTCAAGGACCCGGTGCTGGTCGCCGCCACCGACGGCGTCGGCACCAAGATCAAAGTGGCGATCGACGCCGGGCTGCACGCCGGCATCGGCATCGACCTGGTGGCGATGTCGGTCAACGACCTCGTGGTGCAAGGCGCCGAGCCGCTGTTCTTTCTCGATTACTTCGCCTGCGGCAAGCTCGATCCGGAAGCGGCCGCCGAGATCGTCGCCGGCGTGGCGGAAGCCTGCCGCGAGTCCGGCTGCGCGCTGATCGGCGGCGAGACCGCCGAAATGCCCGGCCTGTACAAGGACGGCGACTACGATCTTGCCGGTTTCTCGGTCGGCGCCGCCGAACGCGGCACGCTGCTGCCGTCGAAGGACATTGCCGAAGGCGATGCGGTGATCGGGCTGGCGTCCTCCGGCGTGCACTCCAACGGCTTCTCGCTAGTCCGCAAGATCGTCGAGAAATCCGGCCTGCCCTATGACGCGCCGGCGCCGTTCTCGCCAGTCATGACGCTCGGCGGTGCGCTGCTGGCGCCGACCAAGCTCTATGTGAAGTCCTGCCTGCAGGCGATCCGCGACACCGGCGCGGTCAAAGGCCTCGCGCACATCACCGGCGGCGGCTTCACCGAGAACATCCCGCGCGTGCTGCCGAAGCATCTCGGCGTCGGCATCGACCTGCCGCGGATCCCGGTTCTGCCGGTGTTCAAGTGGCTCGCCGAAAAAGGCGAGATCGCCGAACTCGAACTGCTGCGCACCTTCAACTGCGGCATCGGCATGGTCATGATCGTCAAGGCCGACGCCGTCGATCAGGTCACCGAGAGCCTCACCGCCAGCGGCGAAAGCGTGCACCTACTCGGTCAGGTCATTGCCGCCAAGGGCGAGCAGCGCGTGGTCTATGACGGCCACCTCGACCTCGCCTGGTGAGCGCGCCGATGAAGCCTCGCGTTGCTATCCTGATTTCCGGGCGCGGCTCCAACATGGCCGCGCTGATCGAAGCCGCGGCTGAAGACGGCTTTCCGGCAGAGATCGCTGTGGTGATTTCCAACGTAACGACCGCAGGCGGTCTTGCGATCGCCGAGCGCAGCGGCATCGCCACCGTGGTGATCGAAAGCAAGCCGTTCGGCAAGGATCGCGCCGGCTTCGAAGCCAAGCTGCAGGCCGAACTCGACGCGCGCGGCATCGAGCTGATCTGCCTCGGCGGCTTCATGCGGCTGTTCACGGCCGAGTTCGCGCAGCGCTGGTACGGCCGGATGCTGAACATCCACCCGTCGCTGCTGCCGTCGTTTCCCGGCCTCGATCCGCATGGCCAGGCGTTGCGCGCCGGCGTCAAGATCTCCGGCGCCACCGTGCACTTCGTGACGCCGGACACCGACGCAGGCCCGATCATCGTCCAGGGCGCGGTGCCGGTGCAGGACGACGACACGCCCGACACGCTGGCCGCGCGCGTGCTCGCGGTCGAGCATCGCATCTACCCAGAGGCGCTGCGGCTGCTCGCTGCCGGCCTGCTCCGGTTCGACGGCGATGTCTGCCGGTCCGCCACGCAAAGCGCAGCTGAGCGAACGCTGATCGTGCCCGCGGCCAGCTGAGCGGCAGCACGAAGTTCCCCCGGCTTTCGACCGGGGGCAGTCCGACGAACCTTCGGCCTTCAATTAGGAGATCTTCAGGTTCTCCGCCGAGGTACGACCGCGATTTTCGACCAGATCGTACTCGATCGCCTGGTTCTCGTTGAGCGTGCTCAGCCCAGCGCGCTCGACCGCCGAAATATGGACGAAAACGTCCTTATCGCCCGTGGTCGGACGGATGAAGCCATACCCTTTTGTGGGGTTGAACCATTTGACGGTGCCCTTCTGCATCGCCTGCCTCCCGATCTAGATACAAAAAAGACGCGGCACGCTGCCCGCGTGCCACGCCACAAACGGCGAACCCAATGCGATATCGATTTCCCAGTCGCGAAACATAAAGCCGAAGGGGCCAGATCCGATTGCGGGTCAATTGCAACACGAAATTTGTGGTATAGCAAGTGTCGCGCAACGCACCGTTCTGATCTCGTGTAGTACGTAGCGTAACTGATCAGTTCCGATGCAGCGCACGCTGCAATCTGCAGCACGCGTAGTTCGTCCGCCGCACCGCTGCTGCCTGTTTCACTCGCACTGACTCAATTTCGCGCATCTGATCAGCGCTGCTGTTTGCTGCACTGCAGAACTGCGTCGTCACTGCGGCGAGGATGCGACAATATTGGACACCTGCGAGACGTGGCCACCCCCGCCTCTGTCCGGTAAGCTCCCTTCTGAATCGGCGTAGCCGGTTCCACGGACATCCATCCATCACCAAGGAGCCGTTGATATTTTGGCGAACGATCTTCAAGCTAGCTCTCCTGCGGTGAGAAATCGAATTCTGGCGCAGCTCGCACCGGACGATTTCGAAGCGCTTAAACCATTGCTCCGGCCGGTCGAGTTTCGCGGTCGCGCTGTACTGCAGGAGGCCAACCGACGCGTCGAATGCGTTCACTTCATCGAGGACGGCCTGGTGTCGCACCTCTCTGGAACCCGCACCGACTTCGTTGAAACGGCCATGGTGGGCTATTTCGGCTACGTCGGGGTTCCGCTGGTGCTGGGAGCCGATGTCGCGTCGCAGCGCTCGGTCGTGTGTATGCCGGGAACTGCCCTGAGGGTCGAGGCCGAAGATCTGGCACGGCTGATGGCCGACCGGCCGCAGATCCGCGAAGAGATGCTGCGCTACGTGCCGGCTCTGATCGCCCAAAATACACAGAGCGTGCTCTGTGCCGCCAAGCACGAAATCAATCAGCGTCTCGCACGCTGGCTGCTGCTGGCGAACGATCGCATTCAAAGCGACGTGCTGTACATCACGCACGAACTGCTCGCCTCCAGCATGGGCGTTCGCCGTGCGAGCATCACCAACGCGCTGCTGCAGCTCGAGGCTGAAGGTGTGGTGGAGAAGCGCCGCGGTGCGGTGCGGATCGTGGATCGCCAGGCGCTGGAAAGCCGCACCTGCGATTGCTACCACATTGTGCGCGAAGCCTATGATCGCACCCGCACCGTCGAGTGCTGCGGTCACGATGGGGCCGATCACAGCCACCACGGCTTAGTCGCCGGAACTGCCTGAGACCAGCCCACTTTCAGATTCATGGAAAAAGCGAGCCGCCCGGCTCGCTTTTTTGTTGTCCGGCGCGGTAGCGGCAAGCTGCGGTTAGACGCCCTGCTCGACTGATTGCCGGCTTCGCCAGATCGACCCCGCGATCAGCACCACGATGGCGCCGACCACGGCGAACAAGTGCTCGCCGACGCCGCCGTTGCCGGCGAGGTGCGTGTACATCCCAATCATTGCGAACAGGGCATCGAGCTGACCGCCGATCGGCGCATCGAGCTTGTGCACCAAAGGCAGCACGACCGGATCGGTGGCAATCACCTGCCCGGCGATCCAGCCGAGCAGCGCAGCACCGGCCCACACCAGGATCGGCAGTTTCTCCAGCACCATCAGGATCAGCGCCGCGCCCGCCACGATCAGCGGAACGCTGATAGCGAGCCCAAGGATCAGCAGCGGCACGCTGCCATCCGCGGCAGCGGCGACCGCGATGACGTTGTCGAGGCTCATGATGATGTCGGCGACGACGACGATCTGAACGGCATGCAACAGATGCGAGGCCGCTTTGACGCTGTCTTCGTCTTCGCTCTCGGGGACCACCAGCTTGGCGGCGATCACCAGCAGCGCCAGGCCGCCGACCAGCTTCAGATACGGCCACTCCATCAGCGTGGCGACGATTCCGGTGAAGACGATGCGTAGCAGGACGGCTGCGCCCGCGCCGAGCACCATGCCCCACAATCGATGGTTCGGCTTCAGCCCGCGGCACGCGAGCGCGATCACCAGCGCGTTGTCGCCAGACAACAGCACGTTGATCCAGATGATCTTGCCGACGGAAATCCAGAATTCGGGCTGCTGCACGCCGCTCTTGAATTGGGCGACGATCGACCAGAAGGTCGCGGGGTCAAAGACGTGCAGCACCCAGTCCACGATCTTTCCCCGACTGCGCCGGCATCCCGCGGCCGCCGAAGATCAGCGGCCGGGGACGTCCGACGGGTAATGCTTATCCGACGATTTCGTTGCCGGAGAAGAACTGGGCGATCTCGATCTTGGCGGTTTCCGCCGCGTCCGAACCGTGCACCGAGTTCTCGCCGATCGACTTGGCGTGCAGCTTGCGGATGGTGCCGTCAGCCGCCTTCGACGGATCGGTCGCGCCCATCACGTCGCGGTACTTGGCGATCGCGCCCTCGCCTTCGAGCACCTGAACCACCACCGGGCCGGAGATCATGAAGTCGACCAGCTCGCCGAAGAACGGGCGTTCCTTGTGCACGGCGTAGAAGGTCTCGGCCTGGTCGCGGGTCATGCGGATGCGCTTCTGGGCGACGATCCGCAGACCGGCCTTTTCGATCAGCGCGTTGATCGCGCCGGTGATGTTGCGCTCGGTCGCATCGGGCTTGAGAATCGAGAAAGTCCGTTCGATCGCCATGGAATGTCCTTGAAAGCTAAGGGCGGGAGGAGTTGCCGGGCTTATATCGGCGCCGCCGCGCGCGGGCAAGCTGCGGGTGGCGATTCATCCGGCACTGATCTGCTCGATCCGGTTGCCTTTGCGGCCCGACCCGGCCAAAACGCGCCATGCTCACGCTTACCGACATTTCGATCCGGCTCGCCGGACGGCTGTTGATCGACCAAAGTTCGGTCCAGATCGCCCCCGGCGCTCGCGTCGGCTTCATCGGCCGCAACGGCGCCGGTAAATCCACCCTGTTTCGCGCGATCCGCGGCGAGCTTGCAACCGAGACCGGCCGGATCACCCTGCCGCCGCGGTGGCGGATCGGCAGCCTCGCCCAGGAGGCCCCGAACGGGCCCGAGACGCTGCTGGAGGTGGTGCTGGCCGCCGACATCGAGCGCGCCGCGTTGCTGCACGAAGCCGAAACCGCCCAGGACCCGCACCGCATCGCCGACATTCAAACCCGGCTGGTCGACATCGACGCGCACTCCGCGCCGGCGCGGGCCAGCGCCATTCTCAGCGGCCTCGGCTTCTCCGCTGCCGACCAGGCGCGTTCCTGCTCGGAATTCTCCGGCGGCTGGCGGATGCGCGTGGCGCTGGCCGCGACGCTGTTCGCTGCGCCCGACCTGTTGCTGCTCGACGAGCCGACCAACTATCTCGACCTCGAGGGCACGATGTGGCTCGAGGACCACCTTGCCAACTATCCGCGCACCGTGATCGTGATCAGCCACGATCGCGACCTGCTCGATACGTCGGTCAACGAGATCCTGCATCTCGACCGCGGCCGGCTGGTCCACTTCCGCGGCAGTTACTCGGCCTACGCGGACTTCCGCGCCAACAAGCTGGCGCTCGACGCCAAGAACGCCAAGCGCGACGAAGCGCGGCGCAAGCATCTGCAGGACTTCGTCGATCGCTTCAAAGCCAAGGCCACCAAGGCGCGACAGGCGCAATCACGCGTCAAGATGCTGGAGAAGATGAAGCCGATCGCGCCGCTGGTGGCGGACGATACTCCGGAGATCAACTTCCCGGCCCCTGAGAAAACGTTGTCGCCGCCGATCATCGCGGTCGACAACGTCGCCGTCGGCTACGACCCGAAACATCCGGTGCTGCGCCACGTCACGCTGCGGATCGATCCGGACGACCGCATCGCGCTGCTCGGCTCCAATGGCAACGGCAAGTCGACCCTGGTGAAGCTGCTGGCGAACCGGTTGGCGCCGTTCTCGGGATCCGTGACGCGGGCGGACAAGCTGTCGATCGCGTACTTCGCGCAGCATCAACTCGATGAGCTGAACGAGGACGGCTCGACCTATGATCACGTCCGCAGGCTGATGCCGGATGCGCCGGAGAGCAAGATCAGGGCGCGTGCCGGCGCAATGGGCTTCTCCGGCAAGGCGGCCGATACCCTGGTCAAGAGCCTGTCGGGCGGCGAGAAGGCGCGCCTGCTGCTCGGGCTCGCGACCTTCTACGGCCCGAACATGATCATCCTCGACGAGCCGACCAACCATCTTGACATCGATAGCCGCGCGGCGCTGGCGGAGGCGATCAACGACTTTCCCGGCGCGGTGATCATGGTGTCGCACGACCGCTATCTGATCGACGCCTGCGCCGATCGATTGTGGGTGGTGGCCGATCACAAGGTGAAACCGTTCGACGGCGACCTCGACGATTATCGCCGGGCCGTGCTGTCGTCCCGTGGCGCCCGAACGACGTCGTCAGAGACCAAGGAGCGCAAAGCCGATGAGAGCGCCGCCAAGGCGTCGGCACCGCGCCCCAAGAAGACGGTTTCGCTGAAGCAGCAGATCGCCGATGCCGAAGCCGAGATCGACCGCATCACCGCGATCATCGAGAAGATCGATGCGGCGCTGGCGATCCCGGACCTCTTCACCCGCGATCCGAAACAGGCCGCTCAGCTCAGCACCGCACGCGCCAACGCGCAGGCGGCCTTGCAAGCTGCTGAAGAGAAGTGGCTGGAGGCGAGCGCGGCGCAGGACGCCGCGCAAAGCTGAGCGCTACTGCGCAGAGCGCGCGCTTCGCTTCTTGGCGCGCGTCGGCTTGCGCTCCTGGACAGCGTCCGGTGCACGCTCAATCGCGCTGAGCCGGCCCGCCGTGAAGGTGTAGATGCCGGCACGCGCTCCGCGGTTGTAGGTCAAAACCGCGAGACGGTCGCCGCGCTCATTGTTCGACAGGCTGACGTGGTCCGGCGCACCGAGGCCGCGCGCGACATCGCATTCGGTGTGACCGAGCGCGACCGTGCCGCCTGCCGTCATTGGAGCGGCCTGCCCGTCCTGCGGCGCGTTGGGATCGCCCGGCGCCGGCCCCATGCCAGGGCAGCGGCCGTCGGCGCTGATCAGGTCTTC
Organism: Rhodopseudomonas sp. P1; assembly: GCF_039642825.1. Classification (NCBI taxonomy): domain Bacteria; kingdom Pseudomonadati; phylum Pseudomonadota; class Alphaproteobacteria; order Hyphomicrobiales; family Nitrobacteraceae; genus Rhodopseudomonas; species Rhodopseudomonas sp. P1. The sequence goes on from NZ_CP088006.1 coordinate 3,388,060, forward strand.
CGGAGTGACCGGTTTGTCCGGAGTCAGCGGCGGGGTCTCGATCGAGATGTTCTTGATGAAAACCCGGCCCGGCTTCGAGAACCACTCGGCATCGCGCGACAGGAATTCAGGGGTGCCGGAACAGCCCGCAAGCAAGGGCGTGGTCAGCGCCAGCGTGATGAACAGCGGCCGCACGGAAAACTTCTGATACACGATCGATCGCGCCCCAATAGAGATCTTAAGCACTTGTCCAATCACCGATTTACGGCACCACCGTGACGGCCTTGCCGTAGCCCTGCGGTCGCCTTCAGCATCCACAGCCTGTTGCCTGGTCTCGCCCGCCTAGTCCCGCCGCTGCCAGCGACCGGCCTCGTCGGCCTGCCAGTACGTCACCTCAAAAGCCTTCGCTTTGCACTGCTTCCAGGCGTCGCGGGCCATTGCCACCGCCTCGTCGTCATCGCCATTGAACAGCAGCACCATCCGTTCGTAGCTGCCCGAATCGTCGGGCAGTGCTGCGTTGTCCACGAGGAACCGGACCTTGGCTCCGTTCGGATTGCCCTCGCCCGTCGTCAGCAGGATCGGCTGATGCGTAGCGTCTGCCACACGCCAGGTGGCGTGCGGCAGAAACGAGTCGTCGCGATAGGTCCAAAGATGCGAGTCGAGCGCGTCGGCCCGCTCCTCGGATGTCGACTGCACCACCACCCGCCAGCCGCGCGCGAGCGATTTCTCGAGCAGCGGCGGCAGCACCTGTTCGACGGTCCTGCCTTGGAGGTGATAGAACAGCACTTCGGTCATCGCGCCGATTACTTCTTGGCTTCGTAGTACTCCGCCACGAGCTGGTTGAGCAGACGGACGCCGTAGCCAGAGCCCCAGCTCTGATTGATCTCGTTCTTCGGCGAGGCCATCGCGGTTCCGGCGATGTCGAGATGCGCCCACGGCGTGCCGTCGACGAAGCGCTGCAGGAACTGCGCCGCGGTGATCGAACCGCCGTTGCGCGATCCGGTGTTCTTCATGTCGGCGAACTGGGAATCGATCTGCTTGTCGTATTCCGGGCCGAGCGGCATCCGCCAAACCTTCTCGCCGGTGGACTGACCGACGGTGGTCAGCCGCTCCGCGAGCTGATCGTTGTTGGAGAACAGGCCGGCATATTCGGTGCCGAGCGCCACCATGATGGCGCCGGTCAGCGTTGCCAGATCAACCATGAACTTCGGCTTGTGCTTCTGCGCCACGTACCACAGCACATCGGCCAGCACCAAGCGGCCCTCGGCGTCGGTGTTGATGATCTCGATGGTCTGGCCCGACATCGAGGTGACGATGTCGCCCGGCCGCTGCGCGTTGCCGTCCGGCATGTTCTCGACCAGGCCGATCGCCCCGACTGCATTGACCTTGGCCTTGCGGGCCGCGAGCGCGTGCATCAGGCCGACGACGCAGGCCGCGCCGCCCATGTCACCCTTCATATCTTCCATGCTGGCCGACGGCTTGATCGAGATGCCGCCGGTGTCGAAGCACACGCCCTTGCCGACGAAGGCGAGCGGCTGCTCGCCCTTCTTGCCGCCGTTCCAGCGCATGATCACGGTGCGGCCCGGATGCGCCGAGCCCTGCGACACGCCGAGCAGCGCGCCCATCTTCAGCTGGGTCATTGCCTTGACGTCGAGGATCTGGACCTCGACGCCGAGCTTCTTGAGCTGAGCGGCCCGCTTGGCGAATTCTTCCGGATACAGCACGTTCGGCGGCTCGTTGACGAGCTCGCGCGCCAGGATGACGCCGTCGACGACATGGCTGTCGGGCGTGAACGCCTTCTTGGCTGCGGCCGGATCGGCCACCGCGAGCGTGACGCTGGCATTCGCCGCGCCGTTCTCGTCATCCTTCTTCTTGGTCTTGTAGCGATCGAACTTGTAGGCCCGCAGCCGGATGCCGGAGGCGATCGCGGCCGCCTGCTCAGGCTTCATCGCGCCGGTCGGCAGATCGGCAATCACCGTCACGGCCGTATCGCCCGCGCCGATCTTGCCCGCAACGGCGCCGCCGAGCTTGAGCAGATCGTAATCGTTGATCGACGCGACCTTGCCGGCGCCAACCACGATCAGGCGACCGACCTTCAAGCCTTCAGGGGCCAACAGGTCCAGCGCGGAACCGGACTTGCCCTTGAACTGCGCGGTGGCCGCCGCGCGCTTGACGGTGGCGACCGCTGCACCCAAGGCCTTGGTCGCCGTCGCGCCGAACTTCAGACCGTCATCGCAGAACACGATCAGCGTGCCGCGCGCGGGCGTAGAAAACGGGACGAAACCGACCTTGACGGCGTCGGGCATTGGCATTCCTCCAAAAACAGGCTGTCGGCGGAAACGATCCGGCAGGCGCGGGTCCAAAGCCGTTGTTTTGGAGCGTTGAGGCGTCAAGTCAAGACAACATCGCTAAGCCGCGCAGCTTTCACGGGAAAGTGGATTGCGCGGCGCCCCGCCGGCAGATCGGCGGCGAGGTCACCGTCAACGGGCAGTCGCCCTGTCTTTACATTGCGCGGGACGGGAATCTGTGGTCTTCGGGAGCCGGTCGCGCACCATTAACCATATCCCCAGTGCGCCGCGTCCCGGCCATTTTGTTGACAGATCAGACAGATGGTAATGGCAACCTGGGACAAGGCCGGGCTTTCCGCCCTGGGGAGGATTCATCATGAATCCGGGCGGCCATAGAATCCGGATTCGAGGGGATCGTACTGAGCGATGGGCTCCATCGACCGCTATATCTTCCGCACGACGCTGGTGTCGTTCGCGGTCGTGATGGGCAGCCTCACGGGTGTGATCTGGATCACCCAGGCGCTGCGCGGCATCGATTTGATGACCAGCCAGGGCCAGACCATCATCACCTTTCTCGGGCTGACTGGCCTCGCCGTTCCGGTGCTGGTGCTGGTGATCGCCCCGATCGCGCTGATGATCGCGGTGGCCCACACCCTCAACCGGCTGGCAACCGATTCCGAAATCATCGTGATGAACGCCGCCGGCCTGTCGCCGATTCGGCTGTTCCGGCCGTTCTTCTACGCCACCATGGTGGTGGCGGCGCTCGTGATCATCATCGGTGCCTATATCGCGCCCGATGGGCTTCGCCGGATCGCGCGGTGGGACAGCGAGATTACCGCCGACGTGCTCGCCAACGTGCTGCAGCCCGGCCGGTTCGCGCAGCTCGAACAGGGGCTGACGATCCGGGTCCGCGAACGTCAGCCGGGCGGCCTGCTGGTCGGCGTGTTCATCGACGACGCCCGCGCGCCCAACGAGCGCATCAGCATCATTGCCGACCACGGCACCGTCGTGAAAAACGACAAGGGCTCGTTCCTGGTGCTGGAAGACGGCCACCTCGAGCGTTTCCAGACCGGCAAGGAAGAGCCCGCGTTGGTGGCGTTCAGCCGCTACGCCTTCGACATGTCGAAGTTCTCGCGTGCCCGCGACGTCGCCTATGGCATTCGCGAACGCTATCTGTGGGAGCTGTTGTGGCCGGCGGAAAACGATCCGCTGCTGGCGCGGCTGCCGACCGAATTCCGCTCGGAAATGCACGATCGGTTGCTGGCGCCGATTTATCCGTTCTTCTTCGCCGCGGTCGCCTTCGCGTTTCTCGGCCTGGCCCGGACCACCCGACAGAGCCGCAACTTCTCGATGGCCGGCGCGGTGCTGGTCGCTTTCGTCGTGCGACTCGCCGGGTTCGCGTTGTCGGTGATCGCCAACAAGACGCCTTACGTCGCCGGCCTGCAGTATCTGCTGCTGTTCGTCGCCACCGGGACGTGCCTGTGGCTGATCAACCGCAACGTCGTGATCGAACCGCCGGCGCGTGTAACTGAAGCCCTGAACGCCTTCAATGCGTCGATCGCCCGGTTGATCCGGCGACCGGTGCCGGCGTAACGCGGGGCGCATGATGGTCGTCAACACGCTCGGACGCTACTTCGCCCGCCGCTTCGTAATCGCCTCGCTCGGGGTTTTCTTCGGGCTGTTCGTGCTGCTGGTGTTCGTCGACTATGTCGATCTGCTGCGCCGTGCCGGCGGCCTCGCCGTCTCGGCTTTCTATGTCGCGCAGGCCTCATTCTGCCGCGTGCCGCAATTGCTCGAACGCCTGCTGCCATTCTGCATCCTGATCGGCGGCATGACCTGCTACCTGGCGTTGTCGCGCAGCCTTGAACTGGTGGTGGCGCGCGCTGCCGGGCTTTCGGCTTGGGAATTCATCTCGCCCGCCCTATGGAGCGCGATCGCGATCGGCATCTTTGCCACCACCGTGTTCAATCCGCTGTCCGCGCACATGCAGGAGCGCGCCAAGCAGATGGAAGCCGAAATGTTCGGTGAGAACACCGGCGGGCTGCAGGATGCCAACGGCTTTTGGATGAACCAGGTCAGCCCTGACGGACAGGCGATCATCAACGCCGCACGCAGCCAGCAACAAGGCGCGGTGCTCACCGGCATCACGGTGTTTCGATTCGAACCCGACTTCCAGTTCAAGGACCGAATCGAGGCGCGGGAGGCGGTGCTCGAACCGGGGCATTGGCTGCTGAAAAACGTACGCCGTTATACAATGAACGGTGCCCCGGTAGATCAAGACACCCTTGAGTTGCCGACGTCACTCACACTCGCGCAGGTCCGCAACAGTTTTGCCACGCCCGAAAGTGTGTCTTTTTGGCAACTTCCGACCTACATCAAGTCGTCGGAAAACTCCGGTTTTGCGACCGCTGGCTATCGTCTGCAGTATCACAAGCTGCTGGCAAAGCCGTTTTTGCTGGCCGCGATGGTCATGCTAGCTGCTTCTGTGAGCTTGCGATTCTTCCGTTTCGGCGGCGTGCAAAAGATGGTTTTGAGTGGCGTGGCCGCAGGCTTTCTGCTCTATATCCTGTCGAAAGTGACCGAGGATTTGAGTAAGGCTGAACTGATGCATCCGCTTGCTGCAGCGTGGTTGCCCGTGTGCGTGGGCGGTCTCGCTGGATTTCTAGCCTTGCTCTATCAGGAGGACGGATAGTGGCTGCGATGGCCGCCCTCCATGGAAAGCTGTCGACCAAGCGTCGGCGCACCAAGGTGCGCCGCGAGCGTGTGGTGACGGCTGTATTGCTGACGCCGTTTGCCGTGCTCGCGCTTGCGGGCGGGATGCAGGCGGTCGCGATCGATTCCGCCTCCGCTCAGGGCTACACCTACAATCCGCGCCCTGCCCGGCCGAAGCCGCCTCCGCCGCCGGCCGCCAACAACGGCCAGATGCTGGTTCAGGCCAGCGAGGTGAATTACGACTACAACAACAAGCGCGTCGCCGCGGTCGGCAACGTGCAGATGTATTACAACGGCACCACCGTCGAGGCTGATCGGCTGGTCTACGACCAGGACACCAAGCGGCTGCGCGCCGAGGGCAACGTCCGCATGACCGATGCGGACGGCAAGATCACCTACGCCAATTTCCTCGATCTGTCGGACGACTATCGCGACGGCTTCGTCGACTCGCTGCGGGTCGATACGGCGCAGGACACCCGCATCGCGGCGTCGCGCGCGGACCGCACCGGCGGCAACTACAACGTGTTCCAGAACGGCGTGTACACCGCGTGCGCGCCCTGTAAGGACGATCCGAAAAAGCCCCCGCTGTGGCAGGTCAAGGGTGCGCGGATCATCCACGACCAGACCGACAAGATGCTGTACTTCGAAGATGCTCGGATCGAGTTCTTCGGCGTCCCGCTGGCCTACATGCCGTATCTGTCGACCCCGGATCCGACGGTCGCGCGCAAGACCGGCTTCCTGATGCCGGCCTACACAAGCAACACGACGTTCGGCTCGGGCTTCGAGATCCCGTTCTATTGGGCGCTCGCGCCCGACTACGACGTCACGATCACCCCGCGCATCACCACCAAGCAAGGCGTGTTGATGCAGGGCGAGTTCCGGCAGCGGCTGCTGGACGGTGCCTACGAGGTCCGCGCCTACGGCATCAACCAGTCCGACCCCGCCGCGTTCGGAGCGAACACGCCCGGCAACCGCGACCTCCGCGGCGCAATCGATACCAAAGGCCAGTTCGCACTCAACGACAAATGGGTGTGGGGCTGGGAAGGCGTGCTGATGTCCGATCGCGCGTTCTTCCTGGACTATCGGCTGGCGCAATATCGCGACAGCTGGGGCACGTTCCTCAATCAATCGACCGAGGCGACGTCGCAGATCTATCTGACCGGCGTCGGCAACCGGTCGTATTTCGACATTCGCGCGATCCACTATCTCGGTTGGGCCGCTGCGGATATTCAGGGCCAGATCCCGGTCGTGCACCCGGTGCTCGACTATTCGAAGACACTCGATCAGAACATCTTCGGCGGCGAGTTCAGCTACAAGACCAACCTGACCAGCCTGAGCCGCCAGACGGCGCAGTTCGATCCGGTCACCACCATCGCCAACACCACGGGGCTCTGCCTCAACACGTCGGCCGATCCGGCGGCGCGGCTGCCGTCGAGCTGCCTGCTGCGCGGCGTTCCCGGCACCTACACCCGGTTGACCGCGCAGGCCGACTGGCGGCGGTCGTTCACCGACCCGTACGGCCAGATCTGGACCCCGTTCGCTTCGCTGCGCGCCGACGCGATCGATGCCTCGATTTCGAACCAGCCGGGCGTGTCGAACTATCTGCTGCCGGGCGACACGCAGGCGATGCGGCTGATGCCGACCGTCGGCCTGGAATATCGCTATCCGTTCATCAACGTTCAGCCGTGGGGCACCACCACGATCGAGCCGATCGCGCAGGTGATCATCCGCCCGAACGAGTCCTACGCCGGCAAGCTGCCGAACGAAGACGCACAGACCATGGTGTTCGACGCCAGCAATCTGTTCAGCGTCGACAAGTTCTCCGGCTACGACCGCGTCGAAGGCGGCGGCCGCGCCAATGTCGGCGTCCAGGCAACCACGCAGTTCGATCAGGGCGGCTCGGTCAACGTGCTGTTCGGCCAGTCCTATCAGCTGTTCGGCCTGAACTCGTTCGCGGTGGCGGACGCCACCAACACCGGCCTCGACTCCGGTCTGGCTAAGCCGAAGTCGGACTATGTCGGCCGGGTGTCGTACTCGCCGAACTCGACCTACAAGTTCACGACCCGCGCACGCTTCAACGAAGCGACGTTCAACGTCGAGCGGTTCGAAGCCGAGGCCAGCGCCAGCTTCAATCGCTGGTCGGTGAGCATGATCTACGGCAACTACGCCGCCCAGCCCGATCTCGGCTTCCTGACACGTCGTCAGGGCATTCTCGGAACCGGAACGCTCAAGATCGCATCCAATTGGGTGGTCTCGGGCGGCGCCCGCTGGGATCTTGAAGCCAACAAGATCAACCAATACATCGTCGGCGCCGGTTACGTGGACGACTGCTTCGTGTTGGCGCTGAACTACGTTACCGGCTATTCCTACGCCAACTACGGAACGACGCCGACGCTCAACCACTCGGTCATGGTGCAGATCGGACTCCGCACCATCGGCATGTTTGCGATGCAGCAGAGTGTGTCTGGCGCAGCGAGCGGCATGTTCGGCCAATAGCGCGCGCCGCGCGGGCCTGAACGTTTTCCGGCTCGCCACCACCCAGAACCCGATCGGCTGTGAGGTAAACGCGACCCATGACGAGCAAGCTTTCCCTTCGCATCATTGGCTTGGCGCTGTGCTGTGCGGCGGCGACGCTGGGTCTTGGAACGACGCAGGGCCAGGCGCAGTCGGTCGTGGTGATGGTCAATGGCGAACCGATCACCAATTTCGACATCGATCAGCGCTCGAAGCTGAACCGGATGTCGCACAAAGCGGACAGCCGGCAGCAGGTTCTCGAGGATCTGATCGACGAGAAGGTCAAGATCAAGGAAGCCAAGAAGTACGGCGTCAATCCCAGCGATTCCGACATCGACTCCTCTTTCTCCACGATGGCGTCGCGGATGCGGATGAGCACCGCGCAGATGACGAATATGCTGGCCGCTCAAGGCATTCGGCCGGATACGTTGAAGTCGCGGATCAGGGCCGAAATGGTCTGGGCGAGCCTGGTGCGTGGCCGCTTCAAGGACAGTCTCCAGGTCAGCGAGCGTGAAGTTCAGGCCCAGCTCAAGGGCGGAGACGACTCCAAAGCCGTCGAAAGTTTCGAGTATCAACTCCGGCCCGTGGTGATGATCGTTTCGCGCGGCTCGGGTTCGGAGTCACTGGAATCCCGCCGCAAGGAAGCGGAGCAGCTTCGCGGCCGCATCTCGAGCTGCGCCGAGGCGGATCGCGTCTTCAAAGCGATGCCGAATGCGGCGATCCGCGGCATCGTGATGAAGACCTCCGCCGATCTGCCGCCGGCCCTCCGCGATATCCTCGACAAGACGCCGGTGGGCCACCTCACCCCGCCCGAAGCCACCAAGCAGGGCATCGAGATGGTGGCGCTGTGCGAGCGCAAGCAGTCGACAGCCGACACGCCGCGTAAGCGCGAAATTCGTGAGAAGCTGTTCGGCGAGAAATTCCAGGCGAAGTCGAAAGAGTATCTGCAGGAAGTCCGCAAAGCCGCGATGATCGAGTATCGCTGAGACGTTTCAGCGAGCTTCCTTGCGGCACAAGTGCCGGCGGTCCGCGCCTCGGAGTCGATCATGACCGGAATGGCAAAACCACTGGCGCTGACACTCGGCGAGCCTGCAGGGATCGGCCCCGACATCGCCCTGGCAGCCTGGCTGCAGCGCGAGCAACACGGACTGCCGCCGTTCTACCTGCTTGGTGATGCCGGCTGTCTGTCCCGCCGCGCCACGATGCTTGGCCTCGACGTTCCACTCGCCGAGGTCAAAGCCGAAGACGCCGCGGCTGCGTTTGCCACTGCCCTTCCAATCGTCTCCACGGGACACATCGCAACCGCGCAGCCAGGCCAACCGAACGACACCAGCGCGCCGGCCGCCATCGCATCGATCGAGCACGCCGTGGCAGACGTTCGGAGCGGCCGCGCAGCCGCTGTCGTGACCAACCCGATTGCCAAGAGCGTGCTGTATCAAGCCGGTTTCCACCATCCCGGCCACACCGAGTTTCTGGCCGAACTCGCCAAGCGAGACGGCATTGTGCCGCAGCCGGTGATGATGCTGTGGTGCCCTGCCCTTGCGGTCGTACCGGTGACGATCCATGTCTCGCTGCGCGACGCGATCACCCAACTCACCACCGATCTGATCGTGTCCACCGCACGGATCGTTGTCAAAGATCTGCGCGAGCGCATGGGGATCAAGCAGCCCCGATTGGCCCTCGCCGGCCTCAATCCCCATGCCGGGGAAGACGGTGCGCTGGGGCATGAGGACCGCAGCGTGGTGGCACCTGCGGTCGAGATGCTGCGGGGCGAAAGCATCGACGCGCGGGGACCGCTGCCGGCCGACACGATGTTTCATGCGGCCGCACGCAAGACCTATGACTGCGCGATCTGCATGTATCACGATCAGGCGCTGATCCCGATCAAGACCATTGCGTTTGATGAAGGTGTCAACGTCACCCTTGGTCTTCCCTTTATCCGGACGTCACCCGATCACGGCACGGCGTTCGACATTGCCGGGAGCGGCCGCGCCAATCCCTCGAGTCTGATCGCGGCCTTGAAGCTCGCCGCACAAATGGCATCGGCCAAGACTGCATGAGCGCGATCGACGATTTGCCGCCGCTGCGCGAGGTGATCCGGCGGCATGATCTCGCTGCGCGGAAATCGCTCGGCCAGAACTTCCTGCTCGATCTCAATCTGACGGCGCGCATCGCACGAGCAGCCGGACCGCTCGAGGGTGTCACGGTGGTCGAGATCGGACCCGGTCCAGGCGGCCTCACCCGCGCCCTGCTGGCGACCGGCGCCAAACGCGTGATCGCGATCGAGCGAGATGAGCGCGCACTCGGTGCGCTGGAGGAAATCGCGGCGCACTATCCTGGCCGCCTCGAAATCATCAGCGGCGACGCCATGGAATTCGATCCGCGCCCGCTGCTGAACGGTGACCGCGCCCGGATCGTCGCCAACCTGCCCTACAACATCGCCACCCCGTTGCTGATCGGCTGGCTCTGCGCCGAGCCATGGCCGCCGTGGTACGAGATGATGGTGCTGATGTTTCAGCGCGAAGTGGCGCAGCGCATCGTCGCGGATCACGACGACGACGCCTATGGCCGACTTGCGGTGCTGGCGAACTGGCGCGCCGAGACGCAGATGCTGTTCGACATTTCGCCGTCCGCCTTTGTGCCGCCGCCGAAGGTGACCTCCTCGGTGGTGCGCCTGGTGCCTCGTCAGCAACCGGAGCCGTGCGATCGCGCAGCGCTTGAGCAAGTCGCGGCCGCCGCTTTCGGTCAACGCCGCAAGATGCTGCGTCAGAGCCTCAAATCGCTTGGCGTCGATCCGGCACAGCTCACAGCGGCCGCCGGGATCGATCCGGCGCGGCGTGCCGAGACCGTGCCCGTCTCCGGTTTTGTTGCCATGGCGAACGAATTGGCCAATAGTCGCGCGATAAGAACACAAGCCTGAAAGGGAGAAACCCGACATGACGCAAATGCGTCGCCAGTCTCTGGTGAAATTCGACGCCCCGCTGTGTGAGACCATCATCGATGCGCCGAAGCCGCAGGGGCGCGAAGTGCTGGTGAAGATCGAGCGCTGCGGCCTGTGCCACTCCGACCTGCATATTCAGGACGGCTACGCCGATCTCGGCGGCGGCAAAAAGCTTGATACCACACGCGGCATGACGCTGCCTTTCACCCTGGGCCATGAGATCGCCGGTGTCGTTGCCGAAGTCGGTCCCGATGCCCCGCAGGAGCTGATTGGCACCAAGAAGGCGGTGTTTCCCTGGATCGGCTGCGGCAAATGCCGTGACTGCCTCGCCGGCGACGAAAACCTGTGCGCCAAGAACCGCTTTCTCGGCGTCTCGATCGACGGTGGCTTCGCGACCCACGTGCTGGTACCGGACGCCAAGTATCTGCTCGACTACGACCCGCTGCCGACCAACGTCGCGGCGACTTTGATGTGCTCTGGTATCACGGCCTATGGCGCCCTGAAGCGTCTGGTGGACCGGCCGCGTCAGCGCAATCTACTGCTAATTGGATTGGGCGGCGTCGGCATGATGGGGCTGTCGCTGGCCCAGGCGATGTTCAAGCAGCCGATCGCGGTGGCCGATCTCAGCCCCGCAGCGCGCGAAGCCGCGCTGAAGAACGGTGCGGCCGTTGCCTATGATCCATCGGAGCCCGACGTTGCCAAGCGCATCTTCAAGGAGACCGATGGCGGCTTCGATGGCGTGGTGGATTTCGCCGGCAACGACAAGTCGATGAACTTCGCCGTCAGCACCGTTGCGCGGGGCGGCAAGATAGTGGTGTCCGGCCTGATGGGCGGCCAGTTCAGCCTGCCGATGGTGCAGTGGATCTACAAGCGCATGACCGTCGAAGGCTTCATGGTCGGCACGCTCGAAGAGACCAAAGAGCTGCTGGCACTCGCGCGTGCGGGCAAGGTCAAGCCGACGCCGATGAAGGAAGAGCCGATGCAGGACGCCCAGAAGTGGATCGATCAGCTGCGCGCCGGCAAGGTTGTCGGACGCATCATGCTGGCGAACTAATCGTCGCCTTCTCCCTGGCATTGCGGGTTCCAAAAGCCGCAATGCCAGGCTCCGAATTGTCTCACCCTCACCGGATTGTCGGCATATTGCGACCCCATTTGTCGCGGAAAAAACGGGCGAACAGAAGTTCCGTTGTCCGCGTGAGAATGGGGAATGCCATGCACAACCGATCCGCGAAACTGCTGTTGGCCGTGAGCGCCGGCGCGATCGCGAGCGTTGCGATCACAGCAAGCCCCTTGTCCTCGGCGCAGGCCGACACCTGCTTGTCGGCACCCAACGCGCCCACCCCGGCCGGAAGTCATTGGTTCTACCGGGCCGATCACGCCAACAAGCGAAAGTGCTGGTACTTGCGCAAGGTGGACGGCGCATCGGCAGCGGCAAGTCCCACGGAAGCGACCTCGCCCGAGGCGACCGATACTGCCGAGAGCGCCCCCGCAGCGGCAACAACTAGCCCAGCTCCATCGCCCAAAGCCAAGTCCGCTGCAGCACCGAGCATGACGCAGCCAACGGCGCCGTCGCAATCGAGTGCCGCTCCGTTGCGCTCCTCCGTTGCCGATGCCCGCGCCGAATTTGCAGCGCCGCAGCAGCCGCAGACGGCCGCTCCGACGACGACCAATTCGCCATTCCCCGCACCGGTGCTCACAGCGCCCGTGGAGGCGACACAAGCCGCGGCAACGCCTGCCCCCGCGGCCGAGCCGTCGAGCTCCCCCGCTCCCACCTCGATGAACGATCGCTGGTCGGATTCAGCGGCCGGTAGCGCTCCCGCCAATGCCGATGCCACCGACAAGCTGCGCAAGGCCGCAAAGGCGACCAAGTCGGCGCCGGCATCCATCACCGAGGAATCGATGAGCGCGGGCACACTTGCCACGCTGATCGGAGCCCTGCTCGCGGCCCTCGCGGTCGCCGGCGGCATCGCGGCCGCACTCATGAAATTCGGCCGCAGCGAGCCGATCGTCCGGCGTGAGCCCGGCGGACGTCCCGACCTCTGGGCGGGCCGGACCGAACCGGTTGCAACCGATATTTACGCCAACGACTTCCGGTCGAGCCCGATCGACCTCGATGCCCCGCGACGCAAGCCGGCAACACCGCCGCCTGCCGAACACGTGGCGTCGGAGCATGACATCGAACCGCCAGCCTGGATCAAGGCGGCCCGCGAGCGTCGTATCGCCAACGACAGCATTCGGCCGGGTGCGGCGGAGGTCGGGGCCTCAGAACTCAGCAGCGCTCAGTCGCGGGCACCATCGGAGACGGCGAGCCGATCCGTTGCGGAGCCGGCTCCGCCCGCAGCAGACGAAATCGAACAATTGCTGGCGCTGGCGCAGAAGCGTTCTGCGGCGTGATCGTCAGCCTTCGAGCTGCTGGCGCATCCCGCGCACGAAGGCATCCAATCCGACTTGGCGCTCGCGCTTGAGCTGCTCGGCGCGCAGGATCGAGCGCACGGACTCGAAGGCAACGCCGATATTGTCGTTGACCACGATGTAATCGTAGGCGTCGAAATGGCTCATCTCGTCGCCGGCTTTCTTCATCCGGCCGCGGATCACCTCGTGGGAATCCTGCGCGCGGGTGTGCAGCCGATGCTCCAGCGCTTGCACGGACGGAGGCAGGATGAAGACGCTGACAACGTCGCTTCCAGCGCGGCTGCGGAGCTGCTGCGTGCCCTGCCAGTCGATATCAAACAACACATCGCGACCGGCTGCGAGCGCGGCCTCGACCGGCGCACGCGGCGTGCCATAGCGATTGTCGAACACGTTGGCCCATTCGAGGAATTCCCCGGCGCCGACCATCTCGTCGAATTTCGGCCGATCGACGAAGTAATAGTCGCGGCCGTCGACCTCGCCGGGCCGCATCTGCCGTGTCGTTGCCGACACCGACATCTGCAGCCCCGGCATCTGCTCGACCAGCATCCGCGACAGCGTCGTCTTGCCGGCGCCGGAGGGCGACGACAGCACGAACATCAGCCCGCGCCGCTCGACACCGCTGTAGCTGGCCGCCGCTCCGTCGCTCATGATTACTCCAGATTCTGAACCTGCTCGCGGAACTGTTCGACGACGTTCTTCATCGCCAGTCCGGCATTGGTCAGCTCCAGATCGATCGACTTGGAGCAGCAGGTGTTGACCTCGCGGTTGAATTCCTGCGCGAGGAAATCGAGCCGGCGCCCGACGGCGCCACCCTTGGCGAGCATCTCGCGGCTCTGCGCGATATGGGACGCAATGCGATCGAGCTCTTCCCGAATATCGGCTTTGGTCGCCATCATGATGGCTTCCTGATGCAACCGGTCGGGGTCGAAACGGTCGGACGTATCCAGCAGCGCCGCGATCTGTTCGGCAAGGCGGGCCTTGATCGCATCGGGCTTGCGGCCAGGCGCCGCCTCGGCCTGCTTGGCGAGCGCTTCCAGCTCATCCAGACGTTGGGCCAGCACCGCGCCGAGGCTCGCGCCCTCGCGCTTCCGCATCTCGATCAGGCTCTTCAGCGCTTCACCGAATGCAGTTTCGACGGCGGCGCGTGCGGCTTTCTCCTCGGCCTCGTCGGCCTCGGGTTCGACCACCTCGATGACGCCCTTGATGCCGAGCAGTCCATCGATGCTCGGCGCGACGGCGTCGACTTTGCCGGCGATCTCACTGGCAACCTTCAACACCGAGGCGAGCACATCCTGATTGATCTGGATGGCCGAGACCGCGTTGGCGCGCTTGACGGTGAGATTGGCGTAGACGGTGCCGCGGGACAGCACCTCGGCGGCGCGCTTGCGGACCGGCGGCTCGATATCGTCCCAGCCGGGCGGCAGCCGCATCCGGAAATCGAAGCCCTTGGCGTTCACCGACTTCAATTCCCACTCGAACACGTAGGGGCCGCTGGCACCGTGACTGCGGGCAAATCCGGTCATGCTCGATAACGACATCGCGTCACTGTCTCCGGATTTCGAGGTTTAAGAATCGCCGCGTATCGGCCGGCGGAACTTAACGCAAACTCCGCCGCGATGTGAACTGCCGGGCGCGTGCAAGTTACTCGGTCGCACCGTTCGGCGTCGCGTTGCGGGCGCGGCGCTTCTGCGTGCCGTTCTTGCCGGCCTTCGGCGCCCCCGCCGGCGCGGCCGCCGCGGCAGGATCTGCAGCCGGCTCGGTAGCTGGAGCGGCTGCGGCCGGCGGTGCTTCTTCCGGCGGCTCGACAGTGTCGTTCTGGAGCTGCTTTTCCTGGGCGCGCAGCTTGCCGACGTTCTTCTGGTGCACCTCGTAATTGTCGCTGAAGGCGTGACCACCGCTGCCGTCGGCAACGAAGTACAGGTCGCGGGTGCGCGCCGGATTGGCGGCCGCTTCCAGCGACGCGCGCCCCGGATTGGCGATCGGCCCCGGCGGCAATCCGTCGATCACATAGGTGTTGTACGGGGACGGCTGCGTGATCTCGCTGCGCTTGATCGGACGGCCGAGAGTGCCCTTGCCGCCGACGAGTCCGTAGATGATCGTCGGGTCGGACTGCAGCCGCATCTTCTTCTGCAGCCGATTGACGAACACCGCGGCGACGCGGGTGCGCTCGTCCGGCTTGCCGGTCTCTTTCTCCACCAGCGACGCCAGTGTCACCAGCTGCTCGGGCGTCTTGATCGGCAGATCCTGACTGCGACGCTCCCAGATCTCGCTGAGCACCCGCTTCTGCGCCTGCTGCAAACGATGGATCACCTGCTCGCGCGGCGTGCCGCGGGGAAACTTGTAGGTCTCGGGCAGCAACGTTCCTTCACGCGGAATTTCCCGAATGCTGCCGGTGAAGATCGGATTGTCGGACAGGCGTTCGACGATCTGCTCCGAAGTCAGTCCTTCGGGAATCGTCACCGCGTGCTGAACCACCTTGCCTTCGACGATGGTTCCAATCACGTCGCGCAGGCTGGCGCTCTTCTGAAACAGATACTCACCCGGCTTCAGTTCAGTGCGGGCGCGCAGCGCCATCACACCGCCGGCAAATACCAGCCACCCGTCTTCGATCACGCCTTCGCGTTTCAGGATCTGTGCGATGTCGTCGAGACCGGCGCGCTGCGGGATGTTGACGACCTTGTCCTGCGCCAGCGGGCCCGGTGCCTCAAGCTTGTTCTTGCCATACACGTACAAGCCGCCGGCACCGACCATCACAACCACGATGAAGGTGATGATCGCATTGCCGATGATCACCAGCGGATTGCGGGCATGATCGGACCGCTTCGGCGGCGGCGGAAGCTGCTCCGGCTCGAGCGCCGCACGCGGGCTTCTCGGCGAAATCGGCGGCCTTTCACTCATCGGTGCAACCTGAATCCTGTCGGCTCGCATTGGGGCCGGCGCAATCTGCACCGGCGACATTCGGGATCACGACTTCGATGCAATGTCCGGTCTGGAGTCTATCCAGGCGGATGAGGGCTGCAACCGATCATACTCCGAAACTAACGGACCGCGTAGGGTTTAGCAGCGATTGCGGCGAAACGGTGGATGAAGGCGCGCGCGTTAGTTCGGCACGCGCTGCAACAGCAGCGACGCATTGGTGCCACCGAACCCGAAAGAGTTCGACAACGCAACGTTGATCTCGCGCGACCGCGGCTTCCACGGCACCAGATCGATCGCGGTCTCGACCGAAGGATTGTCGAGATTGATCGTCGGCGGCGCGACGTTGTCGCGAATCGCCAGCACGCAGAAGATCGCTTCCACGGCACCGGCAGCGCCGAGCAGATGGCCGATCGACGACTTGGTCGACGACATCGACACGCGCGAGGCCGCATTGCCCAGGAGACGCTGCGCCGCACCGAGTTCGATCTCGTCGCCGAGCGGCGTCGAGGTGCCGTGCGCGTTGATGTAGTCGATGTCCGACACCGCG
The DNA here is from genome assembly GCF_039642825.1 of Rhodopseudomonas sp. P1. Lineage (NCBI taxonomy): Bacteria > Pseudomonadati > Pseudomonadota > Alphaproteobacteria > Hyphomicrobiales > Nitrobacteraceae > Rhodopseudomonas > Rhodopseudomonas sp. P1. Next base: position 3,404,372 of record NZ_CP088006.1, read on the forward strand.
ATGCCGCCGCGCTTGATCGCAGCGCTCATGCAACGGAACGCACCGTCACCATCCGAGCTCGGCGCGGTGATGTGATGTGCGTCGCCCGACAGACCGTAGCCGATCACTTCGGCATAGATCCGTGCGCCGCGCGCCTTGGCGTGCTCGTACTCTTCCAGCACGACGACGCCCGCGCCCTCGCCCATCACGAAGCCGTCGCGATCCTTGTCATACGGCCGCGAAGCCTTGGTCGGCGTATCGTTGAAACCGGTCGACAGCGCACGCGCGGCGGCGAAGCCGGCCATCGCCAGACGGCTGATCGGAGATTCGGTGCCGCCTGCGACCATCACGTCGGCGTCACCGAGCGCGATCAGCCGCGCCGCATCGCCGATCGCATGCGCGCCGGTCGAGCACGCGGTGACGACCGCGTGGTTCGGGCCCTTGAGGCCGAATTCGATCGAGACATAGCCCGATGCCAGATTGATCAGACGGCCGGGAATGAAAAACGGAGAGATCCTGCGCGGGCCGCGCTGCTCGAGCAGCAGCGCCGTCTCGGCGATGCCCTGCAGACCACCGATGCCGGAGCCGATCAGCACGCCCGAGGCGCAGCGCTCTTCTTCGGTGGAGGGACGCCAGCCGGCGTCATCAAGCGCCTGACGCGCCGCCGCCATCGCATAGACGATGAAGTCGTCGACCTTGCGCTGGTCTTTCGGCTCCATCCATTGATCAGGATTGAAGGTGCCGTTGGTACCGTCGCCACGCGGAATGATGCAGGCGATCTGGCTGGCGATATCCGACACGTCGAACGCGTCGATCTTGCGCGCGCCGCTTTCGCCGGCGAGCACGCGGCTCCAGGTTGGTTCGACGCCGCAGCCCAGCGGCGACACCATGCCAAGGCCCGTGACGACAACCCGTCTCATCTCCAGCACTCCGGCGTAGAATGCGCGGTGCAAAATAAGAAGCCGGTGGACCGCTTTTGTGCGGTCCGTCCGGCTTCCATCACACCGCGCGGAGCGTCAGCTCTTTGCGTTCTTCTCGAGAAACTTGGTGGCGTCGCCGACGGTGAGAATCGTCTCGGCGGCATCGTCCGGAATTTCGCAGCCGAACTCTTCTTCGAACGCCATCACGAGTTCGACGGTGTCGAGGCTGTCGGCGCCGAGATCGTCGATGAAGCTGGCGCTATCGACAACTTTCTCGGGTTCGACACCAAGGTGTTCGACCACGATCTTCTTAACCCGCTCGCCAATCTCACTCATCTATTTAACCCCGTGCTGTTCCGTTTCGACCCGACCGACAGACGATACGAGCCATCGTGGTGCGTCAACTCGCTAAGTTCCCGTCGCATCGCGAAGTGTGTTGATTTTGCCCCCGTCCCCGGGTCGAAGCCGACCACCCGGGCGGCAAGCTCCCCATCGCCAATATACAGGGTTTGGACATCCTGCAATGGCCTTCTTTGCTTGTCCGCCAGTGGTTCGGTTATCATACTTCCGATGCATTGACCACAAGCCCGCGGCGACTGCGGGGGACCGCGTGCGCCGCCACAAGCTCGCAGATTGCTGTCAGATCATCGCCATCCCGCCGTTGACGTGAATGGTCTGACCGGTGACGTAGGCGGCCTCATTTGAACTGAGATAAACCGCCGCAGCCGCAATGTCGTCCGGCGTGCCGAGCCGGCCGGCCGGCACCTTGCCGAGAATCGCCTCGCGCTGCTTGTCATTGAGAACGTCAGTCATCGGCGTCGCGATGAAGCCCGGCGCAATGCAGTTCGCCGTGACGTTGCGCTTGGCGTATTCGGCGCCGATCGTCTTGATCATGCCGATCAAGCCCGCCTTCGAGGCCGTGTAGTTGCCCTGCCCCGGATTGCCGGTGACGCCGACCACCGAAGTGATCGCGATGATGCGGCCGAACTTCTTGCGCATCATCAGCTTGGTGGCGGCACGCGTCAGCCGGAAGGTCGCCGTGAGGTTGACCTTGATCACCTCGTCCCAATCCTCGTCGCGCAATTGCACGAACAGATTGTCGCGGGTGATACCTGCGTTACATACCAGGATGTCGAGCCCGCCCATGGCCTCGGCCGCAGCCGGCACCAGCGCCTCGACGTCCGCCGCATCCGACAGATTGCAAGGCAGCACATGCACGCGTTCGCCGAGCTTGCCGGCCAGCGCGTCGAGCGCCTCGCGCCGCGTGCCGGAGATCGCCACGGTGGCACCCTGGCCGTGCAGCGCCTGGGCGATCGCGCCGCCGATGCCGCCGGTTGCGCCGGTGACCAGCGCGGTTCTGCCTGTCAGATCGAACATCTCGCCTCCTTGTGCCGGCTTATGCCGAGCGTCCGGCCGCCAGCGCGTCTTTGGCCGACGCGATGTCGTTGGGGCCACCTACGGAAATACCAGTCGCGCCATCCGCGATCCGCTTCACCAGGCCGCTCAGCACCTTGCCGGCGCCGATTTCCAGAAACTGGTTCACGCCCTGCGACGCCATGAAGGCGACCGACTCGCGCCAGCGCACGGTCCCGGTAACCTGCTCGACCAGACGGCGGCGGATTTCATCCGGATCGGTGATCGGCGACGCCAGAACGTTGGCGACCAGCGGTGCCGCCGGTGCCTTGATGGTGACGCCCGCAAGCGCCTCGGCCATGGCTTCGGCCGCCGGCTGCATCAGCGAACAATGGAACGGAGCGGACACCGGCAGCAGCATCGCGCGCTTGGCACCCTTGCCCTTGGCGAACTCGACCGCGCGCTCCACCGCGTCCTTATGACCGGAGACGACGACCTGTCCGCCGCCATTATCATTGGCGGCCTGGCACACCTGGCCCTGCGCGGCTTCGGCCGCCACGGCAACGGCGGTGTCGTAATCGAGGCCGAGCAGCGCGGCCATCGCGCCGACGCCGACCGGCACCGCCTTCTGCATTGCCTGACCACGGATCCGCAGCAGCCGCGCCGTATCGCTCACGCTCAGGCTGCCGGCCGCAGCCAGCGCGGAATATTCGCCGAGCGAATGACCGGCGACGAAGGCAGCATCCTTGCCGACTGACACGCCGGCTTCGGTCTCCAGCACGCGCATCGTCGCCAGCGACACCGCCATCAGCGCCGGCTGCGCGTTCTCGGTGAGCTGCAGCGTTTCGGCCGGACCTTCCCAGATGATCGAGGTCAGCTTTTCGCCGAGCGCCGCATCGACTTCGTCGAACACCGCCCGTGCCGCCGGGAAGGCTTCGGCGAGCGCCTTGCCCATGCCCACGGCCTGGGACCCCTGCCCCGGAAAAGTGAATGCTGCGGTCATCTGGATTCCTGAACCTGTCTCTGAAGTCGGGGCCGTAAGACACCGCCCGGCCCCGTCGTGTCAAGTTGACTGCTGTCTAACATCCTTTCGAACAGCCCTGTGACTCACAGGGTTGTTGTCATCGTCTCGGCAAAGCCTCGCCGGGTCGAACGGCCGGCATCTGCGAAATGCATTTACCGTACAGGAAGGTGCGTACGACCTTTAAGGAACCCATCAACGCTTTCCCGGCTACCGCTATCACCAGCACAGCGGACGATTATTCCTCATGCGATTGATCAGCGAACGATACTTGCCTTCGACAAATGCGAGCTTTTTGCGCGCAATCGGCCCATCCGGTCCGATCATCACGTGGCTGATCAGCGGCCCGCAGCCGCAGCCCGCCTCGATCGTTCGCAAGTTGCTGCTGCATACACAGACCAGGAAGCGGACGCTGGTGCTGGCGATCTTCTCCACAACTCTGATGGCAGCGGTGGTCGCCGCCACCACCGGTGCAATCTGGGCGATGGTCTGGCTCGCGGTCGAACTCGGGTTCGGTGCGGCACGCTACTCCGCGCTTGCTGCATTGCAGCGCGACGAAGCGGCCGGTCGCCCCGGCAATGCGGTGCTGCCGCTCTATCTCGGCATGTCCTGGGCGATTTGCTACGGAATTGGTTGCGGGCTTTGCGCTATCTCCGGCGAGTGGCTGCTGATTTTGATGGCGGGCATCTTCATCTCCGGCCTTGCGGGCGGGATCTCGTCCCGAAACTCGGGCACGCCGCGCTACGGAATTACGCTGATCTATCTGCTCGGCACGCCCTACAGCTTGGCGATGGTGCTGTCGCCGCTGCCCTATATGTACATCGTCGGACTGCTCGTTCCGATCTGGGGCCTGGGCATGGCTCTCGTTCTGCTCGAGAATTACGAGGTGCTGCTCAACCTGTTTCTCTCCGAGCGGAAGAATCGCCGTCTCGCCAACTACGATTCTCTCACCGGGCTTCCCAACCGGGTGCTGAAGCGGCAGCGGTTCGAACGGTTGCTGCGCGGGGCCGATGCGGCCGGCCATCAGCCGCTCACCGTGTTCTGTCTGGACCTCGACGGCTTTAAGAGCGCCAACGACCGGTTCGGTCATGCCGCCGGCGATGCCGTGCTCGTTTCGGTCGCGGAGCGGCTCCGCAGCAGCGTCCGCGAGCAAGATCAGGTGTTTCGCGTCGGCGGCGACGAATTCGTGGTGCTGCTGCCCGGAACACGGACGGACGGTGCGGCTCCCGTCGCGCAGCGAATCATCGCGGCGATTGCCGAGCCGTTCGAACTGGCGGGCCACGGCCGGCTCGACATCGGCGTCAGCATCGGCGCCGCGACCTTCCCAGAGGATGGCGCGACGGTGGACGACCTGCTGCGGGCCGCCGATATTGCCATGTATCAGGCCAAACGTCAGGGAAAGGGCCGGTTCGTGGCATCCAGCCTTAGCGGCACGGCCACTCGACCGCCCGCACCCGCTACCCCCAACCTGGCTCCCCCCTCGAGACGCCGGGCAGCGGAATCGGCCGACCGATGGCCGAAACGGCAGCTTCAGTCCCTTGCCAAGGCGACCGAAATCCGTATAACGGCGCATCCGCAGATCCCGGCCGGGAGCTGAACGGACGGTCTCACCATGATCTCCCCTGGGCTTTATCTCCCTTGGCGATTTTGATGCGGCAGGGCCAGTCGGCTCGTCGTCCCGTGCTTCCGCCTTCTGAGCAGTCGAGTCCTTTCCGAAGGGTTCGAAGGGCTTGCCGCCGGTTCTGCGCTAACACGAGAAAGGACAACCATGCCTCTTTATGAGCATGTCTTTTTGGCGCGCCAGGATGCCAGCGCCCAGCAGGTCGAAGAGCTCACCACCCAGATCACCGGCGTGATCGAAGGTCTCGGCGGCAAGGTCACCAAGACCGAGTCGTGGGGCCTGCGCTCCCTGACCTACCGCATGAACAAGAACCGCAAGGCGCATTTCGTGCTGCTGAACATCGACGGCCCGGCCGCGGTGGTCGCCGAGATCGAGCGCCAGGAGCGGATCAACGAAGACGTCATCCGTTATCTGACGGTGCGCGTCGACGAACACGAGGAAGGCCCCTCGGCGATGATGCGCAAGGCCGATCGGGATCGCGAACGCGACGACCGTGGCCCCCGCGAGGGTGGCTTCCGCGGTGATCGCGAAGGCCGTGGCGACCGCGACGGTTTCCGTGGCGATCGTGGTCCGCGCCGTCCGCGTGAAGACGCCGACGCCCCCGCAGCAGCAGTCGAGGAGTAAGCATCATGGCTGAAGCAGGTGCACGCCGTCCGTTCTTCCGCCGCCGCAAGACCTGCCCGTTCACGGGAGCGAATGCGCCGAAGATCGATTACAAGGACTCCAAGCTGCTGATGCGTTACGTCTCGGAGCGCGGCAAGATCGTGCCGAGCCGCATCACCGCCGTGTCCGCCAAGAAGCAGCGCGAGCTCGCGCGCGCCATCAAGCGCGCCCGCTTCCTCGGTCTGCTGCCCTACGTGATCCGCTAATCGAAGCACCCCCGCGGCGTTCGCGCCGCGGGGCTCTCGTCTTTTTTCTCATAAGGCTTCCGGGTCGTCCGGTCGCCGATGGTTGGGGCGAAACGCCTCTAACCGCTCGAAGGGAGCGGGACAGCTGATGATGATCAACATTCTGATCGCGCTCGCCGCCGGCTGTGCTTCGGCGCTGATGTTCGTCTCGATCGTTTCGGGCGCGCTGATCTCCCTGCTGCTGTTCTATCTGGCACCGCTGCCGCTGATGGTGGCCGCGCTGGGCTGGGGCGTGCTCGCCGCCGCGATCGGCGGTCTGGTCGCCGCCATCGGCCTCGCTGCGCTGGTCAGCTTCTCCTACGCCATTGCATTTGTCGTGACGATCGCCGTGCCGGCCTGCTGGCTTGGTCATCTCGCGCTGCTGGCGCGCCCCGCGGAAGCCGCGCAAGGCGAAACGCCCGCGCTGGAATGGTACCCGGTCGGCCGCCTGGTGGTTTGGATGGCAGGCTTTGCCGCCACCACCACGATGGCCGCTCTGTTCACGCTCGGCACCGACGGCGCCGCCATCAATGATGGCCTGCGCAACGGCCTGCAGCGCGCGCTCGGTCCGCGCAGCACGCCCGGCAGCGACGCCGCTCTCGTTGACGCGCTGGTCGCGATCGCGCCGCCTGCCGCCGCCACGGTGGCGATGGTGACGCTCACGCTCAATCTGTGGCTGGCTGCAAAGATTACCTCCGCCTCCAACCGCCTTGGCCGTCCGTGGCCGGATCTGCGGACCGTGACACTGCCGCCGATGACCCTGGCGGTGTTGTCGCTGGCGCTCGCACTCAGCTTCGTCGGCGGCCTGACCTCGATGTTCGGCAAGACCGCCAGCGCGGCGCTGTTCGTCGCCTATGGGCTCACCGGTGCGGCGACCCTGCACACGCTGACGATGGCGTCGCGCAGCCGACTGTTTCTGCTCAGCTCGACCTACGCGTTGATGCTGATCTTCCTCTGGCCCGCCGTCGGCCTGATCGCACTTGGCCTCGGCGACGCCTTCCTCAATCTACGGCAGCGCTACTTCGAGCGCCGCTCAATGCCGCCTCCCCCTACTCACTAGTTCAACGTCTTTCGCAAACACACGAGGAGATCATCATGGAAGTCATTCTACTGGAACGTGTCGCCAAGCTCGGTCAGATGGGCGAGCTGGTCCGCGTCAAGGACGGTTTCGCGCGCAACTTCCTGCTGCCGCGCGGCAAGGCGCTGCGCGCCACCGCCGCCAACCGCGAGAAGTACGAGCACATGAAGGCCGATCTCGAGGCGCGTAACATCGCCGCGAAGGCCGAAGCCACCAAGGTCGCGGAGAAGATCGAAGGTCAGAACGTGGTGGTCATCCGCCAGGCGTCGGAAGGCGGCCAGCTGTTCGGTTCGGTGTCGGTGCGCGACATCATCGCCAGCTTCGACGGCCAGGGCGTCAAGATCGATCGCAGCCAGGTGCTGCTCGACGCCCCGATCAAGACCATCGGCAAGCACTCGATCCAGGTCGCGGTGCATCCGGAAGTCGAAGTCGAGGTGTCGGTCACCGTGGCGCGCAGCGCCGAGGAAGCCGAGCGCATCAACCGCGGTGAAGACATCTCGACCCGCCGCGAGGACGAAGACGCCGCCGCCGAGGCGCTCGCCGCCGCCGGCGAGTTCTTCGATCCGGACGCGGAGTTCGGCGAAGAGCAGCCGGCCGAGCAGTAAGTCTCGCCTGCAGCCGATCATTTCCGGAGCCCGGCCTGAGCAATCAGGCCGGGCTTTCTGTTGCCCACTCGTAGGCCGGGCACAATCTCCAGAACCCGCCTTGGCTGACAGCCAACGAAAAAGGGCCGCGCATCGCGCGGCCCTTTGATCGTCAGAACACCTGAGTGGTTATTTCGAGGCCGGCACGTCGCCCGATCCGGACGGCGCCTGCACGGGCGGCGGCACCACTTCGGTCGACGGCGCCGATGGCGTTTCCGACTGTCGGGCCGGCGGACCGGCCGGTGACGGCGGCGGAGCAGCCGGCTTCGGCGTCGCGGCGGCCGGCGCGGCAGATTCGGGCGCCTTGGTCTCGGACGGAGCCGCCGGCTTGACCGGCTCAGGCTCCGCAGCCTTCGGCGCCGGGGTCACCGCAGGCACCGGATCAGTGCGCGCGGGAGTTTCGGCCGCCGGCGCCGCAGCGGGCTTGCCAGCTCCATGCTTCGGATCAGCGCCAACCTCGCCCTTGTTGGGCTCAGCCGCAGGCGCCTCCGGCTTGGCGGCTTCAGGTTTGGCAGCTTCGGGCTGAGCCGGCTTCTCGCGCAGCCGCTTCTTGTCGCGGCGCTTCTTGGTCGGCTTGGCTTCCGGCTCAGGCGCGGCGGTCGGTTCGGCTTCGGCGCCCGGGGCCGGAGCTGCGCTCTCCGCCGGAGGCGCAGCCTCGACTGGGGCAGCACGGCGCTTGGACTTGCGACCGCGCTGAATCTTGGGCTCTTCCGCCTGCGGCGCCGGCGCAGCCTCGTCCGGAGCAACCGCTTCGGGAGCGCCGCGACGCTGGCGCCGCTGCTTCGGCTCGGCAGGTCCATCCTGCCGGCTGCGAGCGTCGGTGGCGCCGTTCGACACCAGATAGGCGCCGAGCGCCGACGCCATTTCGGCGCTGGTGGTGTAATGCTGTCTCAGGAACGACCCGACCGCATTCGGCGGCACGGTGCGGAGCAGGCCACGCGGGCTCTTATGGCAGACCGAGCAGGTGCTCGTGAAGATCTGTGCCGAGCTCTTGCCCGCCTCTAAATTCTGGGCCCGGGCGGGCTGCGCGACGGTGATCCCAAGCGCGAGCAGTACCGCTACCGAACTGAGCAATCGGCTTACCATTTAGCCCTCCGATGCAAACAATCGCCGCTGTAGCGGCGGTGACCTTTTAGCGAATTGTGAGATGATTGGAAGGGAGAGATGGAACATCACCGTGCATGAAATGAGGCAGCTGATCAGCCTGTTGGTCATGACGCGGATGTTACCTGTGAACGCTTCGGCCGCGGCCGGGTCACAGCGATAAGAACAAAGCTGCACGGCCGCCCTTGATGCAGTCGAGGCGACCCTTCGCTGTCGGCGTCCGGTTTTGGGGCAAGTCGATGGACGGAGTATTTTGTCTGCTCTGCTCAGCCGCTCATCCAACACGGCACCACAAACCACGCGTCGTATGACCGTTCGGCCACCTTCGGGAGGGCCGGCAGGCAGCCCCCCGGAAGATGTATTTGGCGATCCAAGGATTGGTGAAGCCGGGGGCCATCGGAGCGGCCGATCGAATGCCGCAACATCACGCCGTCGGCCTTGAGCAATTCGGCACGTCGGCGGAAGTAGTTGTCGGAGTGATCAACAGCCGACACACGCGACTATAGCGCGGCGGAGGAAAAACGACTCCGCGGGATTGAAACAGCCGCAAGCCACGGCTGCAACGCGCCGGCGAGTGAAGCCGCCGGGCAGTGTTGGAATTCTCAGCTGACGAGACGGACCGGATCCTCATGATCCGGCGCAAGGGGCAGCGGGCGTGCCAGATGAGCCTCGGCAGCGCACAGCAGTTCGCGGTCGCAAGGCCGATGCTCGGCCTCTTCAGCCGAGGCGCGCTCGAAGGAATCGATCAGCGAGGTCAGCCAATCGCGGTCGGAGTGGTCGTGGCAATACTGCTGCGCCATCTGCTCTGTCCATCATCCGAGGCGCCTCGCGAGCCGCTGCGAAGTCCTCGACGCTCTTGCCCTGTCCCGCGTCACCTTGTTCGAGTGCATCCCGTCGGGGAGCCTCGGTGATCGCGTCTTGCCGCTATCCTCGCCGAAAATTCTTACGAATCCCCGACTGGAGCGGATCGATCTGTCTCGACCGTCCATTTTGAACTGTCGTCCGAGCGCCGCTGGAGGTTCAATGCCGCCGAAGGCCACGCCGGAACGCGTCAAGCACGGGTGATGGCGGCTGTTGCGGTCATCCACATCCTTGTCGCGCTGGTGCATAACGCGCGATTGCGGCTTTCGCTCCCGAGCAAATCGGCGCTTTAGTCGCGCCCCGCATCCGACAAATTCGACCCGATATTCGAGAGCTATGGCCGCATCTGATTCGAACGTTCTGAAGCTCGCGCCGGAACCCGGTGCGCCGGCTTTCCGGACCGCGCCGCACAACATCGAGGCCGAACAGGCCCTGCTGGGCGCGATCCTGGTCAACAATGACGCGTTCTACCGGGTGTCGGACTTCCTCGAGCCGAAGCACTTTTTCGAGCCGATCCACCAGACCATCTTCGAGACCGCTGCCAGCATCATCCGCGCCGGCAAGATCGCCACCCCGGTCACACTGAAAACGTTCCTGGCGGCCGATCTCGATCTCGGCGGCCTGACGGTCGCGCAATACCTGGCGCGCCTCGCCGCCGAAGCCACCACCATCATCAACGCCCAGGACTACGGGCGGACGATCTACGAACTGTCGCTGCGCCGCGATCTGATCGGCATCGGCACCGACATGGTCAACGTCGCCTTCGATGCGCCGGTCGACTTCGCGCCGAAGAACCAGATCGAAGACGCTGAGCGCCGGCTGTACGAGCTGGCGGAATCCGGCCGCTACGACGGCGGCTTCCAGAAATTCTCCCAGGCGCTGACCACCGCCGTCGACATGGCGGCGAAGGCGTTCCAGCGCGACGGAAAGCTGTCGGGCATCTCCACCGGACTGCGCGACCTCGACACCCGGATGGGCGGTCTGCAGCACTCCGACTTGATCGTGCTCGCCGGCCGTCCCGGCATGGGCAAGACCGCGCTCGCCACCAACATCGCCTACAACGTCGCCAAGGCCTATCGCGGCGAAGTGCAGCCGGACGGCTCGACCAAGACCGTCAATGGCGGCATCGTCGGCTTCTTCAGTTGCGAAATGTCGGCCGAACAGCTCGCCACCCGTATTCTCGCCGAGCAGGCCGAGATCGCGTCGAGCAAGATCCGCCGCGGCGGCATCTCGGAATCCGACTTCGACAAGCTCCGCGACGTCTCGATCGAGCTGCAGTCGCTGCCGCTTTACGTCGACGAAACCGGCGGTCTGTCGATTGCCCAGCTCACCGCCCGCGCCCGCCGTCTGAAGCGGCAAAAGGGCCTCGACATGATCGTGGTCGACTACATCCAGCTGCTGCAGGGCTCGAGCAAGAAAGGCGACAACCGCGTCCAGGAAGTCACCGAAATCACCACCAGTCTGAAAGCGCTGGCGAAGGAATTGAACGTCCCCGTCATCGCGCTGTCGCAGCTCTCGCGTCAGGTCGAATCCCGCGACGACAAGCGCCCGCAGCTCTCCGACTTGCGTGAATCCGGTTCGATCGAGCAGGACGCCGACGTCGTGATCTTTGTGTTCCGCGAGGAATACTATCTGCAGAACAAGGAGCCGCGGCCCGGTACGCCCGAGCACGAGAAGTGGGCGACCGACATGGAGCTGGTGCACGGCAAGGCCGAAGTGATCATCGCAAAGCAGCGTCACGGTCCGACCGGCACCGTCGATCTGCAGTTCGAAGGTCAGTTCACCCGCTTCAGCGATCTCACCGACGACAGCCATCTGCCCGAACGGATTTGATGCCGAAGCGGATCTGAGCCGCGCCGGCCGCCGTTGAACGCGCTGCAGGCAACGCATAAGGTGCGCCATGCATATCCTTCCCGATCCGAACGCCACCGTCGCCGAGTTGTTGACGCCGGAGGCGGGCAAAGCTGCTGAGTTCGCCGCGGCCAACGCGGCCGCAACCGGCATTCTCACCGTCGATCTCGACGCGCTGGTCGCGAACTGGCGCAAGCTCGAGAAGACCGCGATCCCCTCCGAATGCGCCGGCGTGGTCAAAGGTGACGCCTATGGCTGCGGCGCCGGTCCGGTCACCAAGGCGCTGCTCGCGGCCGGCTGCAAGACCTTCTTCGTCGCCACGCTGAGCGAAGCACGCATCGTGCGCGAAGCCGCCCCCGAGGCGACGCTGTACGTGCTCGATGGGTTCTTCCCGAACTCCGGCGATGAATTCGCCAAGCTGAACTGCCAACCCGTGATCGGTGATCTGTACGAACTCGCCGAATGGGACGTGTTCTGCCGCCGCACCGGCTGGCGCGGCGGTGCCGCACTCCACATCGACACCGGCATGAGCCGGCTCGGCCTGACCGTCGTCGAAGCGCAAGGCATCGTGCCGCGCATCATCGCCGGTGACCATGGCATCACGCTGGTGATCAGCCACCTCGCCTGCGCCGATCTCGTCAACCATCAGCTCAATGCCAAGCAGGCCGCGACATTTCGCGAGATCGCCGGTCAATTCGCCGGCGTGCCGGCGTCACTGTCGGCGTCGTCGGGCATCTTCCGGGGTCCGCAGTTCGCGTTCGATCTGGTCCGCCCCGGCGCGGCGCTGTACGGCATCAATCCAACGCCGGAAGCCGACAATCCGATGCAGCCGGTGGTCGACCTGAAAGCGCGGATCGTCCAGGTCCGCAGCGTCGAGCGCGGCGACACCGTCGGCTACGGCGCGACCTGGAGTGCACGGCGCCCGAGCAAGATCGCGGTGGTGTCGGCCGGCTATGCGGACGGTTACTTCCGTGCCGCCGGTTCGAGCGACGGCACCCGCGGCGCCGATGTGATCATCGCCGGCCAGCGCTGTCCGATCGCCGGCCGGATCTCGATGGATCTGCTCGCGGTCGACGTCACCGACCTGCCCGCCAACGCCGCGCGCCGCGGCATGATGGCGACCCTGATCGGCGACGGCATCACCGTCGACGAACTCGGCCATCACTTCGGGACGATCGGCTACGAAGTGCTGACCAGCCTCGGCCGGCGCTACACCCGGATCTACAAAGGCGGCGACGCCAAGCCGGCGACCGAACCGGGAGCGGTCGAGCCGGTGGCTCCGGCGAGCTGACGCCCGGCTTCAACTACAACTCTCCCCGTCATTGCGAAGAGCGAAGCGACGAAGCAATCCAGCCCAGTGCACTGCGCTGGATTGCTTCGCTTCGCTCGCAATGACGGATGGGCCTCACTTAATTTTTCAATCCTCGTGGACCAGAAACAGAAAGCCGGTGATCGCCGCCATGAAGGCGAATGATCCGGCAACGCCGACCACGAAGATGATCCGCACCAAAGTCGGCGCCTCGCTGGTCGCGATCACGCCCGACAGGCCGAAGTAATTGTTGTATAGCACGATCGCTGCGAACAGCGCTCCGAATGCCGCGCCCATGCCGAAATGGCCGGCGACCTGACGCCACTTGCGGCGTTCGTAATCGCTATCGTGACGGCGCGGGGTCATTGCACCGGCGAGCTTACCTCACCGGCATGAACGCGGCCAGCGGAACCCGGCTCGGCCTTCGGCGGCGTCACGCGATACAGCGCGACATAATTGCCTCGATAGACCGGCGACAGTTCCGGCGACGGCGCCGCGGCCGGCGGCTCCAGCATCAGCACCGCGTCGAAGCGGTGCGGCCAGTCGGCGAGATACGTCTTGCAGCGGTGCCCCGCCTGCCCGACCTGCAGCGACGCCGTCTCCATCAACAACGCCAGCTCCACCGGCTCGCACAGCGGCGCCGCATAGGACGCGAACGCCGGCTTCACCACCAGCGGCTGCTGCGTGGCGTCGGCGAACATCAGCGGCCAGAACGCGCGCCGCTCGATCGTCAGCAGCGCGCCGACGTGATTGTCGAGCGGAAAGTAGCGGGCCAGCGCGCGCCCGGCCTGCGCCGCGGCAATGATATCGACTTCGCGGCCGCGGGCCATCAGCACCCGCTCGCCAGGCTCGACATGGGCGATCGCAGCGCGCAGTTCGGCGAGATCGTGGCGATGGTCGTACCAGCCCTGCGCCACATAGGCCGAGCGGCCGGCAATCAGCGCGATCACCAGCGCCGCCACCGCCGCAGCACGGCGCGGCGAGAGCTGTGGCAACATGCCTGCGAACAGCAGCACGGCCGCCATCACCGCGAGGCGAATGTCGAGAAAGCTGCCGCCTTTGTACATCGCCGGCACGATGACAAAGCCCGCCGCCAGCACCAGCAGAGTCAGCGGCAACGCCGACGCAAGCCGCGCGCCGCGGATCGCCAGCCCCAGCGTGATCAACAACGCAGCGACGCTCAGCATCGTCACGACTTCGCTGGTCGTCATCACCGGCGCAAACAGGTCCCATAGCTTGGCGAGGCCGCGCCATGGTCCGACGCTGGCGCCGGCTTCGGAGAGCGGGCTTGCCAGATACAGCGCGACCGCTGGAGCCAGCGCGAGCGCCAGCAGCAGTGCCGAGACGGCCGTCTCGCCAAACACCGGCGCGCGATCACGCCGGGTGCGCATGATCCGCGCCATCTCTTCGCTGCCGATCAGAAGCGCGAACAGCGCGACGCCGAAGATGTGCGAGAAGAACGTCAACGCGGCGAAGGTAGCGCCGATCACCACGGCCGCCGTGTTGCGGTTACGCCGGCGCAGCGCGATCCACGCGGCCGCGCCGATCAGCGCCAGGCCGAGCGACAGCAGGAAATTCATGAATCCGAGGAAGAACACCGCATTGTAGGCGACGACGCCGGAGGCGAGCGACCAATACGAGAACCGGCCGAACACCACGCGGTGGTACACGATGGCACCGATCACCGGCATCAGCAGGCTGAGCGCCAGCAGGATGCGGCCGCCGACGTGAACGCTCGACACTTTCAGCAGCGCCGCGCCGATCACGTCCATGCCGAGATTGGGCAGGATCCGCCAATGCGGCGCGTACACCTGCGACAGGAATGGATCGTCCGGATGCGCCAGCACGAAGTAGCGCGCCAGATGATTAGGATAGTCGAGCACCGGCGGCACATCGACCATCAGCAACGGCACCAGCAGCACCACGAGAAGCGCAGCCGCCGCGGCCCACCAGCCAAGCGTCGGTCCGCCGCCCGGCGCGGCATCGGCAGCCTTGATCATCACGCGCAGTCCCTCGCCCCGTTCTCTGTTGGCGGCGGATCATCGCGGCCGCGGGTTAGCACCAGGTCAATGCAACCTGTGAAAGGTGGCCGACGATCGCCTTCAATCGGGCGCGGCGACTTGCATCTGGAACAAAAAGCGAACATATTCGGTGACTGCCGGGCCGTCTTGGTGTCGGGCGCTTTCTTCCCATCCACGTGGACGTCATGGCCAAAGCTTCCTCTTCCTTCGTCTGTCAGAACTGCGGCGCGGCGTTCAATCGCTGGCAGGGCAAGTGCGAGGCTTGCGGCGAGTGGAATACGCTGGTCGAGGAAGCCGGTGACAACGCGGTGCCGGTGTCGATCCGCGCCAAGCGACGCGGCCGGACGTTCAAGCTGGAATCGCTGGCCGGCAAGAGCAACGACGCTCCCCGCCTGCCCTCCGGCATGGCGGAGCTCGACCGCGTCACCGGTGGCGGCTTCGTGCGCGGCTCGGTGCTGCTGGTCGGCGGCGATCCGGGCATCGGCAAGTCGACGCTGCTGACGCAGGCGACCAGTCTGATGGCCAAAGCCGGTCACCGCACCGTTTACATCTCCGGCGAAGAAGCGATCGCCCAGGTGCGGCTGCGCGCCGAACGGCTCGGGCTCGCCTCAGCGCCTGTCGAGCTCGCGGCCGAGACCTCCGTCGAGGACATCATCGCAACGCTGTCGGAAGGCGCGACGCCGAAGCTGATCGTGATCGACTCGATCCAGACGATGTGGACCGACACGGTGGAGTCCGCGCCCGGCACGGTGACCCAGGTCCGCGCCTCGGCGCAGGCGCTGATCCGCTTCGCCAAGAAGACCGGCGCGGCGATCATCCTGGTCGGCCACGTCACCAAGGACGGCCAGATCGCCGGCCCCCGCGTGGTCGAGCACATGGTTGACGCAGTGCTGTCGTTCGAAGGCGAAGGCTCGCAGCAGTTCCGCATCCTGCGCTCGGTGAAGAACCGTTTCGGCCCGACCGACGAAATCGGCGTGTTCGAAATGACCGGCCTGGGCCTGCGCGAAGTCAGCAACCCGTCGGAGCTGTTTCTGTCCGAGCGGGACCTCGGCTCGCCGGGCACCGCGGTGTTTGCCGGCATCGAAGGCACTCGGCCGGTACTGGTGGAATTACAGGCACTGGTGGCCCCCTCGACGCTCGGCACGCCGCGGCGCGCGGTGGTCGGATGGGATTCGGCACGGCTGTCGATGGTGCTCGCGGTGCTCGAGGCGCATTGCGGCGTCAAGCTGAGCGGCTACGACGTCTATTTCAACGTCGCCGGCGGCCTGCGCATCAACGAGCCCGCCGCCGACCTCGCCGCCGCCGCCGCGCTGGTGTCGTCGCTGGCGAACGCGCCGCTGCCGACCGATGCGGTTTATTTCGGCGAGATTTCGCTGTCCGGCGCGGTGCGCCCGGTGGCGCAGACCCCGGCACGGCTGAAGGAAGCCGCCAAACTTGGCTTCGCCCGCGCCGTGCTGCCGGAACAGACCCGCGGCGAAGCGCCGAGCGATGCCGGGCTGACGCTGCAGTCCGTCGGCGGCCTCTCCAGCCTGGTGGCGGATATCGCTGCGCGCGGCACACGGCGGGGCGACGACGATGGTGCGCAGCGGACGAAAGCTGCCTCAAATGCAACACCGGCGCGATTCCGGCGCCAGGAGGGTTGAAGCGGCGTGACGTTTCGGGAGCGCGCCGCTATACAACGCCCGCGCAAGCTGAACGTATCCGGCCACCAAGCTTTAACCCAGCGGAACATTGCTGTGGCGAGGCGGACGGGGGTGGTTTTCTCGCCTTGCGTCGCGTGCCATACCACCGTCACCTGTGCCGACCCCGTGCACGCCGATTCGCCGTTGTGCTGACCGAGCGGACCTGACCTGCCGATGCCGATTACCATCCTTGATCTCGTTGTTCTCGCGGTGATGTTGGTGTCGGGGCTGCTCGCGATGGTGCGCGGCTTCATGCGCGAAGTGCTGTCGATCGCGGCCTGGGGCGCCGCCGCGCTGGTGACGCTGTACGCATTCCAGAAGCTGATGCCGACGGCGCGGACCTATTTCTCGTCTGAGACGGTCGCCGCCGTGGTGGTGATCGCCGGCGTCTTCCTCGGCACCCTGATCATCGTGTCGATCATCACGGTGCGGATCTCGGACATGATCCTGGATTCGCGCATTGGCGCGCTTGATCGCACCCTCGGCTTCCTGTTCGGTCTCGCCCGCGGTCTGCTGATCGTGGTGGTGGCGTATCTGTTCTTCAACTGGCTGGTGCCGGACAAGCAGCGCCCCGAGTGGGTCACCAACGCGAAGTCGCGCACGGTTCTGCAAGGAACCGGTGATTGGCTGATGACGCTCTTGCCGGACGACCCTGAAAATACCATCTTGAAACGGTTCAAGAAGAACAAGCCGGAAGAAGACCAGCAGCAGACCGAGGATTCGGCTGCTCCCGGTGCCAATGACGGCTATAGCAAACCTGCCCGTGACGGCCTGAAAAAGCTGATAGAGGGCAAACCGGCCACGCGCTGAGCGTGTCCCACATGAGAGGCGCGATGGACGCGATGCCCAGCTCTTCCGACGACGCCGCAACGCCCGCTTCGGACGCTCGCGACCAACACATCCTCGACGATACCGTTTTCGATACTGACGGTGACACGCTGCGCGAAGAGTGCGGCGTGTTCGGCATTTTCGGGCACCCCGATGCCGCCGCGATCACCGCGCTCGGCCTGCACGCCCTGCAGCACCGCGGCCAGGAAGCGGCTGGTATCGTGTCGTTCGACAACGGCCGGTTTCATTCCGAACGTCGCCTCGGCCTGGTCGGTGACACCTTCTCGCGCGCCGACGTGATCGCGCGGCTGCCGGGCAATTCGGCGATCGGCCACGTCCGCTATTCGACCACCGGCGAGACCATCCTGCGCAACGTCCAGCCGCTGTTCGCCGAGCTCAACGCCGGCGGTTTCGCGGTCGGCCACAACGGCAACCTCACCAACGGTCTCACCCTGCGCCGTGAGCTGATCCGCAGCGGCGCGATCATGCAGTCGACCACCGACACCGAAGTGATCCTGCATCTCGTCGCGCACTCCAAGAAAACGCGCTTCATCGAGCGCTTCATCGAGTCGCTGCGCGCGCTGGAAGGTGCCTATTCGCTGGTGTCGCTGACCAACAAGAAACTGGTCGGCGCCCGTGATCCGCTCGGCATCCGCCCGCTGGTGCTCGGCGAACTCGACGGCTGCCCGATCCTGGCGTCGGAGACCTGTGCGCTCGACATCATCGGCGCGCATTACGTCCGCGACGTCGAGCCCGGCGAAGTCATCGTGTTCGACCGCCACGGCGTCACCAGCCACAAGCCGTTCCCGCCGCAGCCGCCCCGCCCCTGCATCTTCGAATACATCTACTTCGCCCGTCCGGACTCCATCGTCGGCGGCCGTTCGGTGTACGACGTTCGCAAGGCGTTCGGCGCCCAGCTGGCACTCGAGAGCCACGTCGAGTCGGACGTCATCGTGCCGGTGCCGGATTCCGGCGTGCCGGCGGCGATCGGTTATTCGCGGCAGTCCGGCGTGCCGTTCGAGCTCGGCATCATCCGCAACCACTATGTCGGCCGCACCTTCATTCAGCCGACCCAGAGCGTGCGCGAACTCGGCGTCCGGATGAAGCACTCGGCCAACCGCGCCGCGATCGAAGGCAAGCGGATCGTGCTGATCGACGACAGCCTCGTCCGCGGCACCACGTCGAAGAAGATCGTGAAGATGATGCGCGATGCCGGGGCCCGCGAGGTGCACTTCCGCATCGCCTCACCGCCGATCACCCACCCGGACTATTACGGCATCGACACCCCGGATCGCGCCGGCCTGCTGGCCGCGACGCATTCGCTCGAAGAGATGCGCGACCTGATCGGCGCCGACACGCTGGCATTCCTGTCGGTCGACGGCATCTATCGCGCGATGGGCGAACCCGGCCGCGATCCGGCGTTGCCGAAGTTCACCGACCACTGCTTTACCGGTGACTATCCGACCGGCCTCACCGATCTCAATCAGACCGAGTCGGCGCCGCGGCAATTGTCGCTGCTGGCCGAGGCGAGCTGATCCGGCCACGGCCTTGACGTCGTCATCGGCCACGCCGGTGACGACGCCCACGATACCTCTTTTAGAGGATGGATACTCCGGTCCGGTCCGCGTATGACAATGCGCGATATATCTTGAGCCGGACCTGACATGACCCAACCTCTCGCCTCCCGCATCGCTCTCGTCACCGGCGCCTCGCGCGGCATCGGCTACGCCACCGCCAAGGCGCTCGCCAAGGCCGGCGCGCACGTCATCGCCGTCGCCCGCACCCAGGGCGGTCTCGAAGAGCTCGACGACGAGGTGCGTAAGGACGGCGGTCATCCGCTGACGCTGGTCCCGCTCGATCTCACCGACTATCAGGCGATCGGCCGCCTCGGCGGCACGATCTACGAACGCCACGGCAAGCTCGATGTCCTGGTCGGTAACGCCGGCATCGGAGGCCCGTCTTCGCCGCTCGGCCATATCGAGCTGAAGCCGTGGCTCGACGTCATCGGCATCAACCTGAATGTGAACTTCCAGCTCGTGCGCTGCATGGAACCGCTGCTGCGGGCCTCCGATGCCGGCCGTGCCGTCTTCCTGACCTCGCGCGCCGGCGGCAAGGCGCCGGGCTACCGCGGCCCGTATGCGGCATCGAAGGCCGCCCTGGAAACGCTGGTTCAGGTGTGGGCCAAGGAAGTGGTCAACACCACGCCGATCCGCATCAACCTGTTCGATCCCGGTCCGACCCGGACCAAGCTGCGCGCCAGCGTGATGCCGGGCGAAGACCCGGAAATTCTGCCGACGCCGGACCAGGCCGCGGAGCTGTTGCTGCCGCTGTGCCTGCCGTCCTTTACCGAAACCGGCAAGCTGTTCGACGGCCCCTCTCGCACCCTGAAAGACCCCCAGGCCGATTGACTTCGGCCCGGCAGCGCGATTGACTGACTACAAGCGGGGAAACATCCGCAGTCAATCAGCTATCCATACAAAGGGGGAAGTGATGAGAGGAGTGTTCTCGCACGCCATCGCTGCTGCGTTGGTGAGTGCGGCGTTGATCCTGCCGGCGTCGGCCCAGTCCGGCGACAAGACCGCCAAGATCGGCGTACTTAACGACATGTCGAGCCTGTACGCCGACATCGGCGGCCCGAACTCAGTGGTGGCCGCCAAGATGGCGATCGCTGATTCAGGGCTCGAAGCGAAGGGCTGGAAGATCGAACTGGTCTCCGGCGATCACCAGAACAAACCGGACGTCGGCGTCAACTTGGCGCGGCAGTGGATCGATGTCGACAAGGTCGACCTGATCACCGACACGCCGAATTCGGGCGTCGCGCTCGCGATCAGCAATCTGGTTAAAGAGAAGAACAACATCCTGATGAACTCGGGCGGCGCCAGCGCCGACCTGACGGGTAAGGCGTGCAACGCCAATACCATCTCGATGACGTACGACACCTACATGCTGGCGCACGGCACGGGTCAGGCACTGACCAAGGCCGGCGGTGATACCTGGTTCTTCCTCACCGCCGACTATGCGTTCGGCGCCGCGCTCGAGCGCGACACCACCGCGGTCGTCAAGGCCAATGGCGGCAAGGTGGTCGGCAGCGTCAAGCATCCGCTGAACACCCCGGACTTCTCGTCGTTCCTGCTGCAGGCGCAGGCGTCGAAGGCCAAGGTGATCGGCCTCGCCAATGCCGGCGGCGACACCACCAACTCGATCAAGCAGGCCGCCGAGTTCGGCATCACCGCGGGCGGACAAAAGCTGGCCGCGCTGCTGCTGTTCATCAACGACGTGCACTCGCTCGGGCTGAAGACGGCGCAAGGCCTGACCTTCACCGAGTCCTACTATTGGGACCTCAACGACAACACCCGCGCGTTCGCGGACCGCTTCCAGAAGCAGGCCAAGAACAACGCCAAGCCGTCGATGACCCAGGCCGGCGTGTATGCCGCGGTGCTGCACTATCTGAAGACGCTGGAAGCGATGGGCGGCAATCCGCATGACGGCGCCAAGGTCGTCGCCAAGATGAAGGAAATCCCGGCGGACGATCTGCCGTTCGGCAAATCGGTGATCCGCGCCGACGGCCGCCGCATGGTGCCGGCGTTCCTGTTCGAAGTGAAGTCACCGGCCGAATCCAAGGGCCCGTGGGACTACTACAAGAAGATCGCCGACATCTCCGCCGAAGACGCTGCGCGTCCGCTGGCGGACAGCGAGTGTCCGCTGGTCAAAAAGTAACGTCCCTCCGCCCCTTCGCGAAGTTGATCATGGCCGGGGTCTGCCCCGGCCATCATCATTTTGGCCGGGGCGCCGGTCAGTTCAGCCGCATCGTCATCTGCCACGACGCCTCGCAGTCCGTCTCGACGAAGCCCAGCCGAAGATACAGGCTGCGCGCGCGATCATTGGATGGCTGCACGGACAATGTCAGGCGCTGCGCCCCGACCGCCCGCCCCGCGCGGGCGAGGCTCGCGATCACCTCGCGCCCGATGCCACGTCCCTGCGCGGCCGGCAGCAGCGCGATATCGACGAGACGTAGCGCAAGCTCGGCCGACCTGCCTGTAGTGCCCGCATCCGGCTCGCTCTGATCATGCAGCCCGTCGCTACCCACCTCGTCCGCCACCACCAGTCGACCGACGGCGACCTCCCGCTCCGCAATGATGAAATACTCAGCCCTCGGAAAGCTCTGTCGATAGCCGATCCGCTGCGCTTCGAATTGCTGCATGAGTAGCGCGCTCTTCAGTTCATCCGGCATGTCGATGCTAACCCATGCCGCCCGCAACGTCGCATCCGAAAGACTGCGGCAGAAGGCATCATCCTCGGGCCGCGCCGGCCGGATCGTCAGTCCGGGGACCGTCAACGTGAAATGTGCGCCCATTCTACTCATCCCGTCGCCCCGATGATCTGCCCCGACCGGATCTTTGCGGCGCCTCATTGACGACAAAGGCAGTCCGTCGCATCGAAGGCGATACTATCTGTCGTTTGGATGAACTCCGAACGCTGCATTTCCGAATGATAATTTGCACCTGATCGAGGTCACCAATGTATCTGATGAAGCCTGAAGATTTCGAACCCTGGATCGGGCGTGCCGTCCGCGTGTCCACCGTTCCCGAGCCGGTCGAGCTCACTCTGGTCAGGCTACAACGCAAGCCGCTGCTCATCGGTGCCGAGCGAGAGCCGTTCAGCCTGTTCTTTGAATCGGCCGAAGACGTATACCTGCTCGATGCCGCCTATGAATTCGATTGCGGCCGTGGCGGGCCTTACACCATCCTGATTTCTCAACTACAGCCGAAGAACGGTCGCAGGCGATATCAAGCCGTCTTCAATTGACAGATCTCTGCTACGCCCAGCAGAGCGTGGTGAGCTCCCGACGCTTCCATCAGGAGCCCACCAAACGAGTTCTGCTCAGTCGTGAACCGGATACAGGCCCGACAGACAGATATTGATCCTGAGCGCGAGGTAGGGCGGCAAGGTCTCGACGGGAACGTTGCTTCCGGTGTTGCCGATCTGAACCGTCCCGCCGGTGATCCCCCCGCCGCCGCCACTCACGCCGCCCAGATTGACGGGCGTGCCTGCTGTCCCGGCGGGTGCGTAAATCTTGGGCTGACCTCCTCCGGTCGGGCCGGTATTGGCCAGTAGCGATCCGGCAGCCGGGGAACCCGACAGCGAGCCAACGGTGACACCCGTCAGGGCCTGGACCGCCGCCGGACCTCCACCACCGCCGCCGCCCGTCGGCGTGAACGTCGCCACGTGTGAATGCGCAGGCAGGTTTGCCTGGGTCAGCGTGACGCGCTCGACGCCGGCATGCGCACCCCACGCATAGTTACTGAGACCCGGCCCCTGCCCGGCACCGATGATCACCCGCGACTGAAGATTGGGGAGCTGAAACGTCGTCCGTCCGTCGCCACCGAAGGTCCCGCCGATCAAAGAGAACAGGGCCTGGTTCTGTGTGACGTTGAATGTCTGCCCGGCCGCGACTGCCCAATCCACCGGTGCGTAGTTGAAACTGACCTGCATGATCTGACCAACAAAAGAGTCTGCCATTTGACCAATTCTTTTCGTGGAGAACGATGGGGCGCGAGGCCAGCGGCGTCATGCCCCTCCAATGTCAAGACCGGTCCGCGCGAATCCGGACCGAGCTCATTCTCAGGATCTCCCCCCTTTCTTGTTGGAAGCCATGAAGCGAACCGCCGCAATGAATGACGATCAACCTACCGACGACCGAAAATTCGATCCCTCGATAACTTAGCCCAACGACCTCATTTCACCTATGCACAGCCGACCAACTGAATTCGCTTTGCACGATACTCATCATCACTTCGACAACAATCCACCGTCGACGAACAGATCCCGCGCGTCACTCACACGATCAGATTTCTGCACCAGCAACCAAATCGCCAAAACAGTCACTCGACGCAAATTCATCAAACCGTGCATTCAAGCGCGCGGGAAAGATAAACTCTAAGTAACAATACGTGGATTTCGCACCGCCTCTACACGGCTACCACGCAGCAATGCGAACTTGTGACTTATCTACAACGATAAGCCGAATTAGCAATGCTAAATCGCGAGATGTCTTGATACCACAACCAGACAGATGCAACGCTCGATCGTTCACCTCGCGCATATTTCCTAAAAGCCGCGTGAACTATCAGTTATTTCGTCCTTCTCTCTGATTTCGACGAGACTCATGAGCCTGAATGATTCCGGCGGGTTCTCGCAGAAATCCCGCGCCGCGCCGGATGGCGCCGCGGCAGAGCGCCTATGGGCCGTTTCTCGCCCACCAAAGCCGCCCTCAGCGGAGAGCCGCGCGCGATTAATGCGGCTTGTTGGCAGCACCTGCGCGCCACCGGCCGGACTTAAGAACAGGCTTCTAATCCTCGCGTCCGCGGCACTGGTGGCCGCAGCAATCGCGCTGACTCCGACCGCAAGCTGGGCATCGGCAAGTTGTACGGCCGTGAACGGCGGCGCTTTGAACTACAAC
The DNA here is from genome assembly GCF_039642825.1 of Rhodopseudomonas sp. P1. NCBI lineage: Bacteria > Pseudomonadati > Pseudomonadota > Alphaproteobacteria > Hyphomicrobiales > Nitrobacteraceae > Rhodopseudomonas > Rhodopseudomonas sp. P1. The sequence continues at coordinate 3,427,991 of NZ_CP088006.1, forward strand.
GTGACGTTCTCGTCGCCAGGTGCCCCCGACGACGGAAAAGGCTTCAACGAGGCCTATTTGACGGCGTTCGCCGTTGGCGACACGCTCCATTATTCGGTGACCATCTCGACGACGGCGGGAACCGTCGATGCCGGATTTACCGCCGACTATTCGTTCGGTATTCCTGCGACCTTCAATAACAATAGCGGCGCTGGCTTCCATGTCAGCACGTCCGGAAGTTACACGCTAACTGCCGGCGACATAGTGAAGATCAACAACAATCCGGATGGGGCTTCGACGCCGGGCCTATCTTCGGAAGCGATCGACCAGACCGGCAGCGGGTTTCGCGGCAGCGTGGCGTTCTCAGCCACCTGCACCGCGGCCGGCAGTCCAACGGTCACGTCGGTATCGCCGTCGTCCGGAACGACCGGCGGCGGCACTTCGGTGACCATCAACGGCACGAACTTCACCGGGGCGACGTCAGTGCGCTTCGGCTCGAACTCGGTACCGAGCAGCAGCTTCACCAGCAGTTCACCGACCCAGATCGTCGTGCCCTCGCCGAGCGGCAGCGCCGGCACGGTGCATATCACGGTGACAAACGGAGTCGGCACCTCGGCGACGAGTTCGAGCGACCAATTTACCTATGTGGCACCTCCGACGATCAGCTCGATCTCGCCGAGTTCAGGCTCGACCGCGGGCGGCACTGCGGTGACGATCGGCGGGACGAACTTGTCCGGCGTCACCTCGGTGACCGTCGGCGGCGCCTCGGCGACGCTCGGCACCAATACGTCGACCTCGATTAGTATCACCACCCCGGCTGGCACCGCAGGCGCACGCGACGTCGTCGTGACAACCGCGGGTGGCTCCGCTACGTCGACCGGCGGTTTCACCTATGTGTCCCCCCCTGCAGTTACCGGTATCTCGCCGACGTCCGGTCCAGCCACAGGCGGCACCTCGGTTACCATCACAGGCACGAACTTCAGCGGCGCAACCTCGGTCAGCTTCGGCTCGAATTCGGTGGCGAGTGGCGGCTTCACCAGCAGTTCGTCAACCCAGATCGTCGTCCCCTCACCGAGCGGCAGCGCCGGGACCGTGCACGTCACCGTGACCACGCCGATCGGGACATCGGCGACCAGCTCGAGCGACCAGTTCACCTACATCGCCGCCCCGACCATCACAGGCATTTCGCCAAGTTCCGGTCCGACCGGGGGCGCGACGTCGGTGACGATCAGCGGTACCAATCTGTCAGGCGTCACCAGCGTCACAGTCGGCGGTGCATCGGCAACGCTCGGCACCAACACATCGACGTCGATCGTCATCACGACGCCGTCCGGCACGGCCGGCGCACGCGACGTCGTTGTTACCACCGCAGGCGGATCGGCGACCGCGACCGGCGGCTTCACCTATGTAGCCCCACCGAGCATCGGTTCGATTTCGCCGGGTTCGGGCCCGGCCACCGGCGGCACGTCGGTAACCATCAGCGGCACCAACCTGTCCGGCGTCACCAGCGTGACGGTGGGCGGGGCGTCGGCGACGCTCGGCACCAACACATCGACTTCGATCATCATTACCACGCCGTCCGGGACGGCTGGCGCGCGCGACGTGGTGGTGACAACGGCCGGCGGCTCAACCACCTCGACCGGCGGCTTCACCTACATCGCCGGCCCGACCATCGGTTCGATTTCACCCAGTGCGGGCCCAACTGCGGGCGGCACCAGCGTCACCATCTCGGGCAGCAATCTGTCCGGTGTCACGAGCGTGACTGTCGGCGGCGCTGCGGCGACCCTGGGCACCAATACGGCGACGTCGATCGTCATCACCACGCCGTCCGGAACGGCCGGGGCACGAGACGTCGTCGTCACCACGCCCGGTGGCGCGGCGACATCGACCGGCGGCTTCACCTACGCGGCGGCGCCGACGATCAGCACGATCTCCCCGAATTCCGGTTCCACCGGAGGCGGCACCTCGGTGACGATCAGCGGCACCAACCTGTCCGGAGTGACCGCCGTCACCATCGGCGGCGCATCCGCGACCCTCGGCACCAATACATCGACGTCGATCGTTGTGACGACGCCGTCCGGGACGGCCGGAGCACGTGATGTTGTCCTGACCACCCCGGGCGGTTCGGTCACAGCGACCGGCGGGTTCACCTACATCCTGTCACCGTCGATCAGCTCAATCTCGCCGAACGCCGGCCCGACGGCGGGCGGCACGTCGGTGACGATCACCGGCACCAATCTGGCCGGGGTCACCGGGGTGACGATCGGCGGCTCACCCGCCACAGTCGGCACCAATACGTCCACCTCGGTCGTCGTGACCACGCCGGCCGGCACAGCCGGGGCGCGCGACGTCGTTGTCACGACCGGTGGCGGCTCGGCCACGGCCACCGGCGGCTTCACCTACGCGGGCCCGCCAACGATCAGCACGATCTCTCCCAACTCCGGCTCGACCAGCGGCGGCACCTCCATCACCATCTCCGGCAGCAATCTCGCCAACGTCATTTCGGTCAGCATTGGCGGCACTGCGGCCTCGCTCGGCACGAACACATCCACATCGATCGTGGTGACGACACCGAGCGGAACGGCCGGCGCACGCGACGTCGTCGTGACGACCGCCGGGGGATCGGTGACATCCACCGGCGGCTTCACCTATGTGGCGCCCCCGACCATCAGCTCGATCTCGCCGAGCTCAGGCCCGGCTGCCGGCGGCACATCGGTGACCATCACCGGCACCAACCTGTCCGGCGTCACCTCGGTGACGGTCGGCGGAGCGGCCGCGACCCTTGGGACGAACACGGCGACCTCGATCGCGATCACGACACCTGCCGGTACCTCGGGCGCTCGGGATGTCGTCGTCACCACCGCCGGCGGCCCGGTCACGTCGACTGGCGGTTTCACCTATATCGCGGCCGCCACGGTGACGGCGATCGCTCCCGCCGCGGGCCCGATCGGCGGCGGCACGTCGGTCACCATCACCGGGACGAACCTCACCGGGGCGACGGCCGTAACGATCGGTGGGGTTGCGGCCACCAGCATCACGATCGTGAATGCCACCACGATCACGGCGACCACGCCCGCTCACGCTGCGGGCAGCGTCGACATCGTGGTGACGACGCCCGGCGGCACCGCGACGGGGACCGGGCTCTACAGCTACGTCGCCGGTCCCAGCGTCACGTCGATCAGTCCGGCGAGCGGCCCCGGCGCGGGCGGCACCTCGGTGACGATCACCGGCAGCAACCTCGCTGGCGCAACCGCCGTCAGCTTCGGCGGCACCGCGGCCACCGCCGTGAGCGTGACCAGCGCCACCACCATCACCGCAACGACGCCTGCTCATGCCGCGGGCGTGGTCGACGTCACCGTGACGACACCGGGCGGCAGCAGCACCGGGGCCGGCTTATTCAGCTATATCGTCACCACGACAACCACTACCCTCACCTCGTCGCGCAACCCCAGCGAAGCGGGACAGCCGGTCAGCTTCACCGCGACGGTGACGGCGAGCGGCTCCGTCCCGACCGGCACCGTGACCTTCACCGACAGCGGCGTCACGATCGGCTCGGTCGCTTTGTCCGGCGGCACCGCGACGCTCACCACCAGCAGCCTGACGGTCGGCTCACATACCATTCTGGCCGCGTTCATTGGCAACGCCAGCTATTCCCCCAGTAGCTCGTCGCCGCTGCTGCAAGCCGTCAACACACCCCAGGACAGTCTCAAGCTGCGCGCCATGCAGATCATCGCGAGCAAGACAATCGCGCAGACCTCCGGCGCCGTGATCTCTGGGGCGATCGACTCTGCGATTTCCGAGGGGTTCAACGACGGCGGCGAGTTGGTCGCACCATCCGGCACGGGCCTCCGCTTCAACTTCACCGACGATCCGTCGCAGAGCCGAACCGGGGCGGCCGACAGCGCCGTCGAGAGCAGCTGGCCAAGGTCATACGTCCGCGACAACGGGCCCGGCCGTAGCATCGGATTCGGCATCGGCGATCCGACCGGGCCGGGACGAAGCCGATCCCGCTTTGACGACACCTTCGCGGCGATTGATCGCAAGGCCGACATCACAAAGGCACCCGCGAAGGCACAGGTCGAGCCGAAGGATTGGCTGATGTGGGCTGAGGTGAAAGCGACCGGCATCGGGCAATGGAACGCCAGCAGCACCAGCTCGGTGCTCAGCGGAAACCAGGTCAATGCATTGATCGGACTGACCCGGAAGCCGATTCCGGACTTCCTGATCGGCCTCGTCGGTGGTTACGAGAGCTTCGACTACAAGTCCGGTACGCTCGACGGCAGGCTCAAAGGCGATGGCTGGACGATCGGCTCCTACGCGGCGTGGCGGTCCGCCGCCGGGCTGCGCTTCGACATCGCCGGCGCCTATTCGGGGATCGGTTACGACGGCTCGGCCGGCAGCGCCTTCGGCAGCTTCGATGGCCGGCGGTGGCTGGTGTCTGGCGGCATCACCGGCACCACGGAGGCGTTGGGTTTCGCGATCGAGCCCTCGGCGAAGCTCTATGCGCTGTGGGAGCGCCAAAACGCCTACATCGATTCACTTGGCACTCCGCAGGCGCAGCGCGAGTTCTTCACCGGGCGGGCATCGGCCGGCCTCAAGGTCAGTTACCCCTGGATCTACAGCGCGACGCTGACGCTCGCGCCCTACACCGGCGTGTTTGCCGACTACTACTTCCTCGGCGACAACGCGGAGACAATCACGCTCGCGAGCGGAGCGCCGCTGGCTTCGGTGCCGCTGATGGACGGCTGGTCGGCACGGTTGACCGGAGGCATCGCAGCGCGGTTCAGCAACGGCGCGGCGGTCGCGGTCGGCGGCGAACTCGGCGGCCTGGGCGGCACCGTCCAGATCTGGACGCTCCGCGGCCGGGCATCCGTGCCGTTCTGAGAGAGCCGGCCGCGCAGCAACAGCCGGCATCAGCTAACTAACCGGCGGGAACCCGCTGCCGCGCATCACCGGCCGTCGCCGCGACCAGAACCGAGACGATCAGTAGCACGCCGGCGAGCAGGAACGGCGCGCCTGGCAATGCGAACGGTGCGTTTGCCCCGATGAAATACGCAAAGATCAGCGTGAACAGGAAAGGCCCGATCAATTCCGCGATGCTCTTGACGCTGGTCATCGCGCCCTGCAGCTGGCCCTGCTGGTCGGCCGCCACCAGCCGGGTCATCATCCCCGAGGTTGCCGGCCCGGCAATGCCCCATAGCGTCATCACCGGAATGCCGATCCAGAACAGCGCGCCAGTCGGTGCCAGCGCGTAGATCAGAAAGCCGAGCGCCCCGCCGCCATAGCCGATAATCTGCGCGTTGCGTTCGCCGAGCCGCTTCAGCGCGGGACCAACCAGGCCGCCCTGCACGATCGCAGTGCAGACGCCGACGAAAGCGAGCGCCAGACCGACCTTGGTCTCGCTCCAGCCATAGCGATAGCTCGTGTACAACACGAAGGTCGCCGGAAGCGCGACATGGGCGACCTCGGCACAGAACTCCACCACCGCCATCGCGGCGAGCCGGCTGTTGGAGGCGAGCAGCCGCACCGCGCCGACCGGGTTGGCGGACTTCCAACGGAACGGCGAGCGCCGCTCCGGCGGCAGCGACTCAGGCAGGACGAACAGACCATACAGCGCGTTGCAAAGGCTCAGCCCGGCCGCGACCCAGAAAGGCAGTCGCGGATCGACGCCGCCGAGCAGCCCGCCGATCGCCGGACCGATGATGAAGCCGAGCCCGAACGCCGCGCCGACCTTGCCGAACACCGCCGCGCGCTTTTCCGCCGGCGTGACGTCGGCGATGTAGGCGAAAGCCGTCGAAATGCTCGCCGAGGTGATACCGGAAATCACCCGGCCGAGAAACAGCCAGCCGAGCGACGGCGCCAGCGCCATCAGGATGTAGTCGAGCCCGAGGCCGAGATTGGACAGCAGGATCACCGGCCGGCGGCCGAAACGATCGGACAACCCGCCGAGCACCGGCGACGCAACGAACTGCATCAGTGCCCAGGCAGTACCGAACAGTCCGTAGATCCGCGCTGCATCTGAGGTGTTGTTACCTGAAAAGATCTCGATCAGCTTCGGCAGGATCGGCAGGATCATGCCGATGCTCAGCATATCGAGCAGGATGGTGACGAAGATGAAACCGACGGCGGCGCGGCGCGGCCCGATCATGCCGGGCACCGGCGGCTGCTGCGCTGTGGCTTCCTCGGTCATGACTTGCGTTTACGCTTGTGCGCGAACGGATTGGCCTTCTCGCGCAGCGTGATCCGCACCGGCGTGCCGGGCAGTTCGAACGCGCCGCGCAGGCTGTTCACCAGATAGCGCAAGTACGATTCCGGCACTGCGTCGGCACGCGAACAGAACACCACGAAGCTCGGCGGCCGCGCCTTGGTCTGGGTGACGTAGTTCAGCTTGAGGCGGCGGCCCGAGACCGCCGGCGGCGGGTTCTGCGAAGTCGCCTGCTCGAACCAGCGGTTCAGCGCCGCGGTCGGCACACGCCTGTTCCACACCGCATAGGCATCCTGGATCGCCTGCATCAGGCGATCGACGCCCTCGCCCAGCATGCCGGAGGTCGCGACGATCGGCACGCCCTTGATCTGCGGCAGCCAGTGGTCGGCATCGGCGCGAAGCTGCGCGATCTGGCCGCCCTGGCGCTCGATCAGGTCCCACTTGTTGACGGCGATCACCAGCGCCCGGCCCTCGCGCTCGACAAGGTCGGCGATCCGCAGATCCTGCTCCTCGAAGCGGTGCTGCGCATCCATCATCAGCACCACGACTTCGGCGAAGCGCACCGCGCGCAGCGCATCCGCAACCGACAGCTTCTCCAGCTTCTCTTCGATCCGCGAGCGGCGGCGCAGCCCGGCAGTATCGAACACGCGGAAGTCGCGGCCCTTCCATTCGACCTCGACGGCGATCGAGTCGCGGGTGGTGCCGGCTTCGGGGCTGGTCAGCAGCCGCTCCTCGCCGAGCAGCCGATTGATGAAGGTCGACTTGCCGGCGTTGGGACGGCCGACGATCGCCACCCGGATCGGCCGCGTCGCGATCGCTTCTTCGCTCTGGTCGGCGAGGTCGTCGTCTTCCTCGTCCTCGACCGGCTCCGGGAGCAGCGGACGCAGTGCGTCGTAGAGTTCGCCCATGCCCTCGCCGTGCTCGGCGGAGATCTGCACCGGGTCGCCGAGGCCGAGCGCGTAGGACTCCATCGCGCCGACCTCGCCGTGCTTGCCTTCGCTCTTGTTGGCGACCAGCACCACCGGCTTGTTGGCGCGGCGGGCGAAATCGGCAAAGGCGCGGTCGTTCGGGGTCAGGCCGGCGCGGGCGTCGATCACGAACAGCAGCGCATCGGCAAGCGCGATCGCGGTCTCGGTCTGCTCCTGCATCCGGGCGGTGAGCGAGCCCTTCGGCCCCTCGTCGAGGCCGGCGGTGTCGATCAGCGTGAAGCTGAGATCGCCGAGCCGGCCTTCGCCTTCACGGCGGTCACGGGTCACACCGGGCGCATCGTCGACCAGCGCCAGCTTTTGGCCGACGAGGCGATTGAACAGCGTCGATTTGCCGACGTTGGGCCGGCCGATAATTGCGAGGGTGAAAGACATGGCTGATCCGTCGCCGAGAAGCGGCGGCCTGTCAATGTCGCTCGGGTCAGACCTTCGAGGCCGGAGCCTTAATTAGCGCTGGAAGCTGCCGCTCGGCAGCGGCGCCGGGAAGGAAGGAGCCGTTCCGGACGATTGCGACTGCGCCGGCGCCGGCGCGGAGGACTGATCGTCGGCCGGCGGGGTGGTGACGCGGCGGCGCGACTGCTTGGCCGGCTTCGGCGCCGGCGGCACGGCGGCGGCGCCGCCCTCTTCCTCGGCGGCCGGTTCGGCGGCGGGCTCAGCGGCCGGCGCAGCCGGGCGACGCGCCGCGGAATTGTGCCGGCTCTTGGAGCGCGCGGCGGGCTTCAGCTTCTCTTCAACCGGCGCAGGCGCGGCCTCGGCGGCGGCCTGCTGGCGCTGCTGCTGCTCGACCTCGTCTTTGTACAGACTCTTCGGCACGCCCTGCTCGAGGCCAGGCACGCCTTCCGGAAACACCGGCTTCCGATCGCCGGCGAGCTTCTTCTTCTGATCCAGGAAGTCGAACATGTCGGTCGGATCGAAGCTGCTCATGCTGCCACAACCGGCCAGAGCGCTGGACAGTGCGACCAGCACGGCGAGTGGAATCAGGCGGTGCGACAGGCGCATGGATTATCTCTCACAATCTTTGGTGTCGCGGTCGCTCGAACGACATCAGCTCTTGGTCGCGGTGGGCGGCAGCAGCGCCTGCAGCACATCGGCCCGGCTGCGCAGGCTGCCGGGGGTTTCGGCGTCGGTGGTGATCTTGTCGATCCACTGCCGGGTCGCCGCCACGTTGTTGGCCCGCCACGCCGCCAGCGCCAGCAGCTCGCGCGCGGTATGACGGAAGGCGCCGTTGCCGGATGCCACCGGCTCGAGGCGCTGCACCAGATCGTTGTAGCTCGCGGTCTCCAGCACCAGGTTGGCGGCGCGGATGCTGGCGAGTTCACGGAACGGCGCCGCGAGGCTGCGATCGGCCGCGATCTCGTCGTAGCGCTTCACCGCGGCTTGGGGATCTCGCGCGCCGATCTCGGCGGCGGCCCGCAGCCGCGCCAGCGTGCGATAGCCGGCAGGCGCCGAGGCGGCGATCTTGTCGAACGCAGCCTCCGCCTCGGTGTGCTTGCTCTGCTCGGCAAGGTCCGCAGCGGCGACGAAGGCCGCGCCGGCTTCGGCTGCCTTCTTGGCCTCGTAATATTCATAGCCGCGCCAGGCGCCGACCCCGACCACGATCAGGAGCGCCCCGCCGACGATAACGATCGAGTACTTGTCCCACAGCCTCTTGAGCCGCTCGCGACGCAGCTCCTCGTCGACTTCGTTAAATAATTCAGACACTTGGAGATTCTTCCTGTCCCGACAGCGCAACAGCCCGACAGGGCCGCCGCTAGCCCATCCCTCGCCGCCGCGCGGGCGATACCCTAGCGTTATGGCGCTGGCAAGGCAAAGCGAGCCCGATCAAGGGGATACCTTGACCGGCACGCACGCCCTGGCGATCGCCTCACGCCTTCGACTTCATCCCGTAAACATGCTCAGGCCCGGGGAACGCCCGCGAGCGGACCTCCTCGGCGTAGCCCTTGATCGCCGCCTCGATGCCGGGGCCAAGGTCGCCATAGCGCTTGACGAATTTCGGCGGCTTCGGCGACAGGCCGAGCATGTCTTCGAGCACCAAGACTTGACCATCGCAGGCGGCGCTCGCGCCGATGCCGATGGTCGGGATCGAAATCATCTCGGTGATCTTGCGGCCGAGCGGCTCGGCGACGGCTTCCACCACCACCGAGAACGCGCCGGCCTCGGCGACCGCCTTTGCGTCGGCCTCGATCGGCGCCCAGCTGCCCTCCTCGCGGCCCTGCGCGCGGAACGAGCCCAGCGTGTTGATCGACTGCGGCGTCAGACCAATGTGGCCCATCACCGGAATGCCGCGTTCGGTGAGGAACCTGATCGTCTCCGCCATCCGCACGCCGCCTTCGAGCTTCACGGCGCCGCAGTGAGTCTCCTTGAGAATCCGCGCCGCGGAGTGAAAGGCCTGCTCCTTCGACGCTTCATACGAGCCGAACGGCATGTCGACCACGACAAGCGCGTGCTGCGAGCCGCGCATCACCGCATGGCCCTGCAGGATCATCATCTCGAGCGTCACCGGCACGGTGGTCTCGAAGCCGTGCATCACGTTGCCGAGCGAGTCCCCGACCAGAATGGCGTCGCAGTAACGATCGACCAGCGAGGCGGTGTGCGCGTGATACGAGGTCAGCATCACGATCGGATCACCGCCCTTGCGCGCGCGGATGTCGGGAGCGGTCTTCCGCCGGATCGTCGATTGAACAGACATGCTTAGGCTCCGAACACGGACACGCCGATAACGTAGGGATGGAAGACGAAGGCGAGCGCCAGATACAGCACGACGCCGGCCACGATGGCGATGACGTCGTTCTTGACGCCGCCGACGGGAATCGGCGGACCGCCGGCGTCGCTGCGCCGCTTCAGCGAAATACGGTCAAACACCGCCCAGGCCAGCAGCGAGCCGAACAGAATGATCGAGCCGAGATCGCCGTTCGCGATCAAATGGCCGACCGCCCACAGCTTCACCGCAGTGAGCATCGGATGCTTGACCGCCGCGTAGATGCGGCCGCGCGAATACGCCGCAGCCAGCAGGATCGCCATCGGCAGCATCAAGAGCGCGGTGAGATGCTTGGTCCAGTGCGGCGGATACCAGACGTCGATCCAGCCGTGCGCGCGATAGGATCCGAAGCCGTAAGCGATCAGGGCGAGGCCGCTGAGCGCCACCACCGCATAGGCGAGCTTGTAGACCGCCTCGCCGCCGATCCCGATCAGGCGGCTGCGCAGGTCGCGCTGGGTGGTGACGACATGGGTGCCGATGAACAGCACCAGGCCGACGATCATCAACGCAAGTCCCATCGCGTCACTCCTGTCTCGGCCCGCGCATGCGGCGGTTTGCGCACCGGCCAATTCCACCTATGGTCCGCGCCGTCGCACGGCCTGCCGCAGCGCGGCGCCATGCGGGCGAAATCCGGGTATCATTGTTTACGGGACCGATGCAAATGCTGGGACATCTCCTCCGCCGGACCCTGCCGCCGACGCTCGCGATGCTCGGCATCGCGGCGTGCGCAGTCAGCAGCGCGGCCGTGGCGCAGCCGACCGCGTGGCCGCTGAAGACGGTGCGGATCGTGGTGCCGTTCGCCGCCGGCTCGACACCGGATCTGGTCGGCCGGGTGCTCGCCGACCAGCTTCATACGCAGCACCCTGGCTCCACCTTCGTGATCGAAAACAAGCCCGGCGCCTCGGGCAATATCGGCACCGATGCGGTGGCCAAGGCGGCCCCGGATGGTGCCACGCTCGGCATCTCAATCCCCGGCCCGCTCGCCATCAACACGCTGCTGTTTCCGAAGCTGCCCTACGATCCCGAGCGCGACCTCGCACCGGTGACGCTGCTGACACGGATGCCCAGCGTGCTCGCCGTGCCGGCGACCGCAGGCATCGGCAGCGTCGCTGAGTTTCTCGCCAAGGTGAAAAGCGACAAAGGCGGCTTCGCCTACGCGTCGATCGGCGCCGGCTCGCTGTCGCAGCTGTGCATGGAAGCGATCGCGCAGAAGGCCGGCGCCGCGATGGTGCACATCCCCTATGCCGGCTCACCGAACGCGATGACTGCGCTGATGCGCGGCGACGTCCAGGCCGCGTGCCTGCCGGCGATCTCGGTCGCGCCGCAGCAGGCGGCGGGAACGGTGAAGATCCTGGCGGTGACCACGCCGGAGCGCTCGCCGTTCCTGCCCGACGTGCCGACGCTGAAGGAGAGCGGCATCGATGTGCAGTCGGACGCCTGGAACGCGCTGATCGCGCCGGCCGGCACCTCACCCGAACTGATCGCGGCGATCCACGGCGCGGTCGAAGTGGCGCTCGCCGATCCGGCCGTCGTCACGAAGCTGAAAACGCAGATGATGTTGCCCGAGGCCTCGACGCCCGAGGCGCTGCGCCAGAAGATCGCCGACGAGAAGCGCGCCTGGGCGGACGTAATCCGCGCGGCAGGCATCAAGGTGCAATAAGATCCGGCGGCGGCTAAGCACCGCCGCCGTCTCGCTGCCTAAGGGGTTACTTGTAGTAGCCGACCGCGCAGGTCTGGTCGCCGATCTTGGTGACGAAGCTGACCTTCTGCACCGGATCGGTCTGGCCCGGGCGCGGCCACATATAGGCGACTTCCTTGACCTCGCCTTCCTTGGCGGTGGCGTAGATTTCTTCGCCCAGCGGCTTGCCGGTCTTGTCCTTGAGTTCCTTGAGGCTCTTGCCGGTCAGGGTCGGATGCGCGGTGAACAGGCCGTCCGGCCCGCCGCAGAACGGATACAGGTCGCGATCCTTGAAACCGCCCTCGCCCTTGGCAAATTCGGCGAGCGCCTTGGCCTTATCGGCCTTCACCGCAGCAGCGGCCTTGGTGAGCATCGCCTTGGCTTCGTCGGCCGTGCCGAACTCGCCGGCGAACGCGGCCGAGGCAGCAAACACGCTGGCGCCAGCGACGAGACATAATACTGATTTGAGTTTCATGGGCATCTCCTCCTTTGAAAGCTCCCTTTGTGGAGCATGAGGAGAAGATATCCGCGGTCAGTTGCGGCGGTCAGCGCGACTTAGGGCGAACCATAAGGCGATACCAAGCGCCGCATTCCGTCAGCGGAAGCAAGCAATCCATCAGTGCGAGGAGATCCAGGCGCGGGCTTCGCGCTGGGCAACCGCAATCTCGTCGGCAGACATCAGTTCGGCCAGCTCGCGGCGATACGCGATCGCGTCGGCCCGGCCCTTCAGCGCGGCGAGGTTGAACCACTTATGCGCGGCGATCAGGTCGACCGGCGCGCCGCGTCCCGAGGCGAACAGCAGGCCGAGGTCGAACAGCGCATCGGGGTTCTCCCCGGCTTCGATCGGCATCGCGGTTTCGATATTCAGATGTCCCTGCAGCATCTTTGATCTCCATCTTTCGCCGCCGAACCGAGGGCGGCTCCTGTCCTCTGTTTGTCGTCCCCACCGCCGTAACCCGGCGTGTTATGGGGCAATCATGGCCGATCAAATTTGAAGAGCAGTTTAAGCGTTGCGCTGAACGATTTCTGAACGCGCCGCGGCACTCCTCGCGAGGCATTTTGAGAAATGCCTGTGCCCCAACGGTTTTTCGAATTCGGTGAGAGACGGTTTACCCTCCGGTTTGGCGAACCGATAACCATCGCCGCAACCGCCTGGGGAAACGACATGTCCGGCCGCTGGCGCAAACGGCTGCCGCGGGCTGATCGAACTCGGTGGATGTGGAGGGATGGAACTGGATAAGCCGGACCCTGCCGGCGAGGGGCGATGGGCCCCACAAACAACGAGGGCGTCGGCGAACACGTCAGGTTCAGATCTCACACGCGGCTCGCCGCCCATGAAACTGCGGACCTTGCGTCCGCACCGTTCGAAGAAAAACCGTTTCTTCTACCGGGCTCTTCGGCGGCTGGTGATCCCTGCCGCTATCGGATCCGGTCGTCTGACCTGATGTCTCGCCGACACCCTCTCGTCGACTAGGACCTCGCTCGTGTCGCGGTGCGAAGAGCCTGTCCAGTGACGCGGCCGGCAGTGATGCTGCCGGCACCCGCTCGAAAGCGAGCTTACTTCTTCTTGGCGGCCTTCTTGGCGACCTTCTTGGTGGTCTTCTTCGCGGTCTTCTTCACCGCGCTCTTCGCGGTCTTCGCCTTCTTCGGCGCCGCTTTCTTGGTCGCCGCCTTCTTCGCTGCTTTCTTGGCCATGTTGCCCTCCGATAAGTGAGATGGCTTGATTGCTGCTGCGTGCACTCGGGAATCGAGATGCACTAATTCCCGAATACACCAACGCTTTGAAAAAAACAGTGTCCCGCTTAAGGAAGAGTTGATGGGAGTTGTCCCTCGCGCACAGGCGGTCTTAGCGAACGAGGCGTCGGAAGATCAATCGCGCGAACCGAGTTATGCGCGAAAAACCTGCATCGGCACTTGTCAAGATCGCAGGAAACGCCTGTGCCGCAGCGATTTCATCAACTCACAAATCGAGCTAACTAACTACTTTGCAAAACCCGACCGAGCACCGAGTCGGTCACGCAAGGCCGTCCGCGGACTCTGAGTCGCAATCTTTGGCAATGAAAAAATTTTCAGGCGCGATGCCGCACCGGAGCGTCCAAACGCTCCGGCACAGGGGTTTTCTGCACGAGGAGATGCGGCTGATTCGCGAGCGCCACCGCCGTCGCGGGCGCACGAAACGTCGTCGCGGCGGTTCGCGCGCGACGCCGAAGGTCGTTCGTCAGAGGCCGAGCTTGCGCTTCAGCAGGTCGTTGACCGCCTGCGGATTGGCCTTGCCGCCGGAAGATTTCATCACCTGGCCGACGAACCAGCCGAGCATCGCCGGCTTGGCGACGACTTGTGCCACCTTATCTGGATTGGCGGCGACGATATCGTCGACCACCTTCTCGATCGCCGACAGATCGGTGACTTGCTTCATGCCGCGCTGTTCCACCAGCGTGCGCGGATCACCGCCTTCGGTCCAGACGATCTCGAACAGCTCCTTGGCAATCTTGCCCGAGATGGTGCCCTCGCCGATCAGCTCGACGATCGCAGCGAGCTGTGCCGCCGACACCGGCGAGGCATCGATCGACTGGCCGTCCTTGTTGAGGCGGCCAAACAGCTCGTTGATCACCCAGTTGGCGGCGAGCTTGCCGTCGCGGCCCTGATCCTTCAACTGCGCCAGCACCGCCTCGTAGAACTCGGCGCTCTCGCGCTCGCTGACCAGCACGCCTGCGTCTTCGACCGAGAGGCCGAAGTCGCGGACGAACCGCTCCTTCTTGGCGTCCGGCAATTCCGGCAGGCCGGCCTTCAGATCGTCGACATAGGCCTGGGTGAATTCCAGCGGCAGCAGATCAGGATCGGGGAAGTAGCGATAGTCGTGTGCCTCTTCCTTCGACCGCATCGACCGGGTCTCGCCCTTGTTGGCGTCGAACAGCCGGGTCTCCTGGTCGATCGTTCCGCCGTCTTCCAGAATGCCGATCTGGCGGCGCGCTTCGTATTCGATCGCCTGACCGATGAAGCGGATCGAGTTAACGTTCTTGATCTCGCAGCGGGTGCCGTAAGGCTCGCCGGGACGGCGCACCGAGACGTTGACGTCGGCACGCAGGCTGCCCTTCTCCATGTCGCCGTCGCAGGTGCCGAGATAGCGCAGGATCGTGCGCAGCTTCGACACGTAAGCCTTGGCCTGCTCGGACGAGCGGATGTCCGGCTTGGAGACGATCTCCATCAGCGCGACGCCGGAGCGGTTGAGATCGACAAACGTCGATGTCGGATGCTGGTCGTGCAGCAGCTTGCCGGCGTCCTGTTCGAGATGCAGCCGCTCGATGCCGACGGTGATGCTGTCGCCGTCCGGCAGGTCGACCACCACCTCACCCTCACCGACGATCGGCGATTTGTATTGGCTGATCTGGTAGCCCTGCGGCAGGTCCGGATAGAAATAGTTCTTCCGGTCGAACACCGATCGCAGATGGATCCTGGCGTTCAGCCCGAGCCCGGAGCGGATCGCCTGGCGCACGCACTCCTCGTTGATCACCGGCAGCATGCCGGGCATCGCGGCGTCGACCAGCGACACGTGGGTGTTCTGATCGCCGCCGAACGCGGTGGCCGCGCCGGAGAACAGCTTGGCGTTGGAAGAGACCTGGGCGTGGATCTCCAGCCCGATCACGACTTCCCAATCGCCGGTGGCGCCCTTGATGAGCTTCGAAGGTTTGACAGGTGCGTTCATAAGCCGGTTTCTACTCCGCTCCGGGCGCGGAGAAAACCCCTGCAACCGGCGCAAGGCCCGCGCCAGCGCAGCCGAAGGCCCGGCCGGCGAGGGTCTTTACAGGCTGGCGGCGAAGGCGCGGAAGACCGGGCTCTGCCGCAGCACGTCGCGCCCGGCGGAGATCAGCTCGTCGACCTGCTGCGGCGGCAGCACGAAACGCGTGGCGATCCGCTCCAGCGCCGCAGCCCGCTGTGTCTCGAGTTGATCGAACGCCAGCCGGCCGACGAAGAACCGCAGGTCGCGGCAGTCCCAGCCGGGGCCGGCGCCGTAGCGCGCGCGGTCCGCGGCCGACAGGCTGCAGCGCCAGCGCACCAGTTTGTCGCGCCAATCCGAAATCGTGCGGTCGAACGCCGTGTAGCTGGCACCGACGCTGGCATCCATCGTGGTGTCGACCGCGGCCTTGATCAGCTCGACGCCGCTCGGACCTTCGACGGTGTCGACCCAGTTACCCGAGATGCCGGTCTTGGCGTCGACCACCAGCATCATCAGCCGCCGCAGCTTGACCGCCTGCTGCGGGGTCAGCGGACCGTACGGCGTCTCAGAGGACTCCCGCGCGATCGTCAGCGCGGAGACGCCATAATTGTCGACCAACCCACCGTCGAGCAGCTTGATGAAGGGTACCGCGCCCTCGCGATAGCGCAGCACCGCCTTGGCGTAGGAGCTCAGCATCGGCGACGAGTTACCCTCGGTCGCGGCACGCCGGACCCAGCGCGGCAGCGGCGTGTTGCAGGCGCCCGGGAACGCCTGGACCACCGCCGGAGCAAATGCGAGCGGCACCGCCGCCGAGGCCGCGACCGCGTTCGACAGCGGATAGGCGTCGAGGTCGCTGCAAATGGCAGAGAACGACGTGCTGTTGAACACGAACGGCACGCGATTATAGATGTCGGAGGCGTTGATCCACACTGTCGGCCGGTCGCCGCCGCGCAGCTGCGCGAAGGTCGCGCCCTCGAACAGATGCGCGTCGAGCCAACGGGTGAAGCCGACGGAGTCGTTGATGCCGCCCGTGAACGCCTTGCCGATGGTGTTGAGCGACAGCGTGGTCTGGAGCTCCTCCTCCGCATTGCGCAGCAGGAAACGCTCGCGGAAGTCGCTGAGCGCGGTGCGCCCCTTCAGTCCGAAATAGGCGGCAGTCACCGATCCGCCGGAAACTCCTGAGACGAAGCCGACACGGTCGAGCATCGCCGAACGCGCACCATGCAGCGGCAGGCGCTCCATCTCCGACAACACGCCGAACGAGAATGCCGCCGCCCGGGTGCCGCCGCCCGAGAACGAAAGGCCGATGATGGCGTCTTCGCTGCGCGTACCGACATCGGACGCAACCTTGTCGGAGACCACTCCTTCGAGCGGCACGTTGACCGGCGTGTTGTAAACCGAGGCGCAACCGGCGAGCACGAGGCAGGCGGCGGCTGCGGACAGGAGACGATCTCTCCACGGCTTCATCGAGAGGACACCGGTTGAAGGGGCGGCAATGTTGCTGCCGCGGACCATCGGCTGCAAAGGTTCAGGTCCACTTAACGCTGCGGAACCGGGGGAAGCTGGCAGTCGGCTTGTGGCATAAGCAAGGCGGCGCGCTGTGCGATCAATTCGCGGCGGGCGACGACGGCGCATCGAAGCCGATGTTGAAGAACGCGCCCTGACCGCGAATGCTGCGCGCTTCAAAGCTGACGTTGCGGGCATTCTCCTTCAGCGTCTGCAGGATCAGCGCACCAAGCTTGCGCGGCGATGGCCAGCTCTGCCCCTCGGGAAGGCCGACGCCATCGTCCGACACGATGATCCTGACGCGGCCCTGGTCTGTCTCGCAGATCACCTTGATCCGTCCGCCGTCGCGACCGACGAAGGCGTACTTCAGCGCGTTGGTCAGCATCTCGTTGACCAGCAGCCCGGCCGGCATCGCGATGTTCACCGACAGCGGGCAATAGCCCGCATTGACCTCGCAATTGACGTCCGAGCTGGCGTTTGCGCGGATCACCGCATTGGCGATGTCCGAAAGATACTGGCCGAGGTCGATCTGCCCGCCATCGGCATGCGGGCTTTCGTCCGACAACACCCGGTAGAGCGCGGTCAGCGCTTCGATCCGGCTGGCGAGCCGCGCCAGCGCCACGGTCTCGCCTTCCGCAGCCGACCGCGCTTCGAGGCGGACCAGCGCGGTGATCAATTGCAGATTGTTCTTCACCCGATGCTGCAGCTCGCGCATCAGGGTATCGCGTTCACGGATCTGGACTTCGAACCGCTCGATCTGCGCGCGCTCGCGGCTGCCGACGTCGACCAGCGCAGCGATCCGGTAGCTCTCGACACCGTCGTCGCTCTCGATCACCGCCGCATAGGCCTGGACGATCAGCAGCCGATCGGACGGCGCCACCTTCCGGAACACGCCGAGGAAATCTTCGCCGTCGCGGATCGCGGCACCGAGCAGGCGGCCGCTGTCATCCTGGTCGGCGAAACCATCGAGGGACGACCAGCCCTGACCACAGGCATCCGGCTTTGACAGCGAGGTCAGCGCCTCGAACGCCTGGTTGATATAGACCACCTGCTGGTCCGCGCCGCAGCCGCGCGACACGGCGATCGCCACCGGGACATTGTCCAGCAGATGCTTGTAGCGGTCGCTCTCGATCGCCGCGGCCAGCTTTGGCGATCCGAGGATCTGATCGACACCTTGCGGTGGACCTTGGACGTCGTCAGCGCTCATGCAACACCCTGCCCGGGCCAAGAATGGCCAACGGCGCCAGCAAACGCAACGTCAAACCCGTGCGGACGATCGGACTCAGGCCCACCACTTGGCCGGCGTGAACCGGCCGGCGGACTGCTCGATCACCTCGCCGAGCGAGAACAAGGTGTCCTCGTCGAACGGCCGGCCGATCAGCTGCAGCCCGAGCGGCAGACCTTGCGAGTCGCTTCCCGCCGGAACGGCAATGCCAGGCAGGCCGGCCATGTTCACCGTCACGGTAAAGATGTCGTTCAGATACATCTCGACCGGATCGGCGCCGCCCTTCTCGCCAATGCCGAATGCAGCCGACGGCGTCGCCGGGGTCAGGATCGCCGAGACGCCCTGATCGAAGCACTGCTCGAAGTCGCGCTTGATCAGCGTGCGCACCTTCTGGGCGCGCAGATAGTAAGCGTCGTAATAGCCGGCCGACAGCACATAGGTGCCGATCATGATGCGGCGTTTGACCTCGGCACCGAAGCCGGCAGCGCGGGTGTTCTCGTACATCTCGATGATGTTGCGGCCATTGACGCGCGCGCCGTAGCGGACGCCGTCATAGCGCGCGAGGTTCGACGAGGCCTCCGCCGGCGCCACGATATAATAGGCCGGCAGCGCGTATTTGGTGTGCGGCAGCAACACTTCGACCAGCTCGGCGCCCGCGGCCTTCAGCCACTCGGCGCCCTGGCTCCAAAGTTTCTCGATCTCGGCCGGCATGCCGTCGAGCCGATACTCCTTCGGGATGCCGATCTTCATGCCCTTCACCGAGCCGCCGACCGCGGCCTCGTAATTGGGCACTGGCCGATCGACCGAAGTGGTGTCCTTCGGATCATGGCCGGCCATCGAGCGCAGCAGGATCGCGCTGTCGCGCACCGTGCGCGCGATCGGGCCGGCCTGGTCCAGCGAAGACGCGAACGCGACGATACCCCAGCGCGAGCAGCGGCCATAGGTCGGCTTGATGCCGACCGTGCCGGTGAACGCGGCCGGCTGCCGGATCGAGCCGCCGGTGTCGGTCGCCGTGGCGCCGAGGCACAGGCCCGCCGCAACGGCGGCCGCCGAGCCGCCGGACGAGCCGCCCGGCACCAGCTTGGCATCGGAGCCGGCACGGCGCCATGGATTGATCACGGGGCCGAAGCACGAGGTCTCGTTCGACGAGCCCATCGCGAACTCGTCGTTGTTGAGCTTGCCGAGCAGCACCGCGCCGTCACGCCACAGCTGTGTCGTCACCGTCGACTCGTAGGTCGGCTTGAAGTCGCCGAGGATCTTGGAACACGCGGTGGTGCGTTCGCCCTTGGTGGCGAACAGGTCCTTGATGCCGAGCGGGAGGCCCGCCAGCGGCCCGCCCTCGCCCTTGGCGATCTGCGCGTCCGCGGCCTTCGCCATTTGCCGCGCCTGGTCAGGCGTCTCCAGCACATAGGCATTGAGCACGCGCGCGGCTTCGATCGCCGCGAGGTGGGCATCGGTCAGCTCGACCGCGGTGAAGGACTTGTTTGCGAGGCCATCGCGGGCCTCGGCCAGCGTCAGCGAAGTCAGGTCGGTCATGGTTCAGGGCACGCCTGGATAAAAGCCGGCGACAGGCCGGTCACGGGCGCCGCGGATCGTGCGGCTCTGTTGCTGCGCTGGCTAGCACAGCGCCTCCGGGAAATGAAGCGATTGCACCGATTTGCCCGCCAGTTACAGTCGGACCATTGACGGCAAATTATTGTAGTTACATAATTCAATGGCGATCACGTTTGATCCGGCAAAGCGGGATTGGACCCGGCGGCATCGCGGTCTCGATTTCGCCGCGGACGCTGCAACGGCTTTTGCCGGGCGTATCGTGACGAAGCTCGACGACCGATTTGACTATGGCGAGAGCCGTTACATCACGGCCGGATATGTCGGTTCGCGCATGGTCGTGATTGTCTGGACGCCTCGCAACGGCGGTCGTCATGTGATTTCGATGAGGTACTGTCATGCCAAGGAAGAAGTCCGCTGGGCCACGCTCTTTCGGCGAAGCTTTGACTGACGATCCAGACGATGCCCCGGAACTGCTCGACGAGTTTTTCCGGACCGGTGAGGTCCGCGTCGACGGCAAGATCGTCCGCCGCGGACGTCCACCGCTCGGGACACAACCGAAAAGCTCGGTGACGCTGCGGCTGGATGCCGATGTCCTGGATGCCTATCGCGCTTTGGGCCGCGGCTGGCAGTCGCAGATCAACGCCGACCTGCGCCGGGTGCGGAAGCTGAAGAAGGCCTGAGGCCTACTTATTGACCGGGCTGCAGAAGAACGGCGACAGCGTCTTGTCGTTTTCGGGCGCGTCGCGGCGGGCCTTGTCGGCGGCCTGCAACTGGTCGAGCACCGCATCCATCGCCTTATCGGCGTCGACGACCTTGCCCTGCCGGCCCATCGCGTCGAGGTAGTCTAGATAGGCCTGGTAGGCCTTCTCGTCGTCGCACAGCAGGCACATCGGCGCGTCCTTTATTCGACCACCTTCGGCACCAGGAAGAAGTGATCCTCAGTCGACGGTGCATTCGCCACCACCTGATCGGCGATTTCGCCGTCGTTGACCACGTCGGCGCGCTTCTTCATCTGCATCGGCGTCACCGAGGTCATCGGCTCGACGCCATCGACGTCGACCTCGGAGAGCTGCTCGACAAAGGCCAGCATCGCATTGAGCTCGCCCTGCAGATGCGGCACCTCGTCGTCGGTCACGGCGATCCGCGCCAGATGCGCGATGCGGCGGACAGTGGCGGCGTCAACCGACATAATATAGGGCCTTTCTGCGAGATATCGACCTGCGCCGTATAGCAGAGCCGGGTTTCGCGTCGCAACCTCGGTGCGCCGACCGCCCTGCCTCAGCCGGCGAGCTGGCTGAGCCGCGCCAGCGCCGCACCGGCCAGCGCCCGGGTGAGTTCGGTCGCCGGCATGTCGCGACCGAGCCGGACCGCCTGTCCCGCCCACAGATTGGTGAAGTCGGTTTGCCCCTGCTTCTCCGCCGCCGCCTTCAGCGGGCCGAGGGCAGAGGCCGCGTGCGGGAACGCCGGCGCGTCCGGCGACACCGGCCCGACCTCGCGCATCAGGCGATTTGCGACGCCGCGAGCCGGCCGCCCGGTCATCACATTGGTGATCACGGTCGCTTCGTCGGTGCCCTGCGCGAGCTGGGCCCGCACCAGCGCGCTGGTCCGAGATTCCGGGCAGCGCAGATACGCGGTGCCGATCTGCACGCCGGCCGCGCCGAGCGCGAACGCCGCCGCGATGCCGCGACCGTCGGCGATACCGCCCGCCGCGATCACCGGCACCCGCACCGCATCGACCACCTGCGGCAGCAGCGCGAACAATCCCGGCTGCTGCGCAATGTCGTCGGTCATGAACATGCCGCGATGGCCGCCGGCCTCAGCGCCCTGCACGATGACCGCGTCGACGCCGTGCTCTTCCAGCCAGATCGCCTCGCGCACGATCGTCGCCGATGCGATCACCTTGGCACCGGTCGCCTTGACGCGGTCGAGTAGTGCAGCCTCAGGCAGACCGAAATGGAAGCTGACGACTTCGGGCTTCAGCTCCTCGACCAGCGCACACATCGCCGCATCGAACGGCGCCCGGCTCGCCGCCGGCGCCGGCATCGCCGGATCGAGCCCGAGCTCGTTGAAGTACGGCGTCAATCGCTTGCGCCAGACTTGCTCGCGCGCCGCATCCGGCGTCACCGCCTGATGGCAGAAGAAGTTCAGATTGATCGGCGCCGAAATCTGTTGCCGAAAAATCCCGACCTGCTCGCGCGCTTTATCCGGCGACAGCATCGCGCACGGCAGCGAGGCCAGCGCACCGCTGCGGGCCGCGGCGATAGCGAGTTCCGCATCCATCGCGCCTGCCATCGGGGCAAGCAGAATCGGACATTCGATAGCGAACAGGTCGAGGAGACGGCGATCCGGCCACATGATCAGGCTTTCGCGATTGCAGGGGGAAGCGGCGCAGCCTCGTTGCCCGCCGAAGCCCTTTTACACGCCGCCTCACGGCTCCGCTATGGCGCCCCGCCCTCCTCACGAAGAACCAATGGATGTTTTGGCAAGTCGACCGCGCGTGCTATGCGGGCATCATGCCTGCCCTGATCCTTCCTCTGATCGAAGCCGCCGCGCATTGGCCGGCCCGCGGTGGCCTGCTCGGCCTCGACCTCGGCACCAAGACGATCGGCGTCGCCGCGTCCGATCCGGACCGCAAGCTCGCCACCGGCGTCGAGACCATCGCCCGCAAGGCGTTCACCGCCGATGCCGCCCGGCTGCTGGCGCTGGCGGGCGAACGCACCGCCTGCGGCTTCGTGCTCGGCCTGCCGCTCAACATGGACGGCAGCGAAGGCCCGCGCGCCCAGTCGACCCGCGCCTTCGCGCGCAATCTCTCCCGGCTCACCGAACTGCCGATCGGGCTGTGGGACGAGCGGCTGTCGACCGCCGCGGTCGAGCGCGAGCTGATCGCCAACGATGTCAGCCGGGCGAAACGGGCCAAGGTCATTGACGAGCACGCGGCGATCTTCATCCTGCAGGGCGCGCTCGACCGGCTCGCGGCGCTACGCCGGGCCGAGTGACCGGCAACAGGATCGATGCGATGAATTGCGTGTGCGGCTCGGGAAAGACTTACGATGACTGCTGCGGCCCCCTGCTCGCCCGCACCCGGCCTGCGGCCTCGCCGGAAGCGCTGATGCGATCGCGCTACGCGGCCTACGCACTGAAGGATTTCGACTACATCGTCGAGACCACCGATCCGGAACGGCGCGATCTGTTCGATCACGACGTCAACCGCGCCTGGATGGAGGAGTCCGACTTCCTCGAATTGCGGGTGCTCGGCAGCAGCGAGAAAGGCAGCCGCGGCACCGTCGAGTTCGTCGCCCGCTTCCGCCGCGGCGGCGGCCCCGAGCAAAGCCATCACGAACGCTCGCAATTCCGTAAAGCCCGAGGCCGCTGGTACTTCTCGGAAGGCGAAGCGGTCGGCTGATCACTTGCGCTCCCGTCATCGCGAGGAGCGAAGCGACGAAGCGATCCAGAAACGCAATGCACTGAGCCTCTGGATTGCTTCGCTTCGCTCGCAATGACGGAGTTATCGCTTCCGCAAAAGCACCCGCCGCCTCACATCTCCGGCAGCACGCGTCCCAACAGCCCCTTCGCAATCTCGGTCGGAATGTCAGCGGCGCCGTACAGCGTTGCCGGCTCCGGCACCAAACGAGTCCGGGCGAACAGTTCGGCGTGCGGCGGATGGATTTCGTTGAGCGCGGCAGCCGCAGCAAGCTTCGCCAGCATCTCGACCGCCAGCCGCGCGGTGCGCTCGTTGTCGACCTGCAGCAGCGCACGGGCGATCAGGCCGGCCGCCGCCGGTCCGCCGGTGAGCGCCGACGTATCCTGGATCAGCGCCTGCAACACCTCGGTGCCGGCATCGCTCTCGCGCGACATCGCCCGCAGCACGTCGAGGCACATCACGTTGCCCGAGCCTTCCCAGATTGCATTGACCGGCGCCTCGCGATAGTGGCGCGCCACGATGCCGTCCTCGACGTAGCCATTGCCGCCGAGGCATTCCATCGCTTCATACACGAACGGCGGCGCCGACTTGCAGATCCAGTATTTCACCGCCGGTGTCAGCAGCCGCATATAGGCGGCTTCGAGCGGATCGTTCGGCGCCTCGTCGAAGGCACGGCACAGCCGCATCACAAGCGCCACCGAAGCCTCGACCTGCAGCGCCATGTCGGCAAGCACCGACACCATCAGCGAGTGGTCGGCAAGACGCTTCTGAAACACGGTGCGATGCCGGGTGTGATGCAGCGCATGAGCGAGCGACGACCGCATCAAGCCGGCGGACGCAATCGCGCAATCCTGCCGCGTCAGCTGCACCATCTGGATGATAGTGCGGATACCACGGCCGAGCTCGCCGACCGGCAGCGCGTAGGCGCCGGTGAACTCGACCTCGGACGATGCGTTGGAGCGGTTGCCGAGCTTGTCCTTCAGCCGCTGGAAACGGATCTCGTTGACCGACCCGTCGGGCTGAAACCGCGGCATGAAGAAACAGCTCAGTCCCTCGTCGGCCTGCGCCAGCACCAGGAAGGCGTCGCACATCGGCGCCGACATGAACCATTTGTGGCCGACGATGCGGTAGGCGTCGCCATCCCGGAACGCGCGCGTCGCATTGGTGCGCACATCGGTGCCGCCCTGCTTCTCGGTCATGCCCATGCCGATGCTCATGCCGTCTTTGGCAGTCCATGGCGCAAAGCTGGAATCGTACTGACGGGTGCCGAGCACCGGCATCACCTGCGCCAGCAGGTCCGGCTGCGAGCCGAGCGCCGCGACCGACGCGCGTGTCATCGTCACAGGACAGAGATGACCGGTCTCGACCTGAGCGGCCATGTAGAACTTCGCGGCACGCACCACTTCCGACGCATTGCCGGCGGGCTTGCCGTGTGCGTCCCAGGTGGAGTTGTGCAGGCCGGCCTTGAAGCTCTCCGCCATCAGCTCGTGATAGGACGGATGAAATTCGACCTGATCGCGGCGCACGCCCTTGGCGTCGAAGGTCTTCAGCTTCGGGGTGTATTCGTTGGCGAGACGGCCGCGTTCGGCCATCTCGGTGGTGCCCCACGCCTTGCCGAAGGCTTCGAGCTCGATATGAGCGTTAGCCCCCTGATTGAAAGTGACCGCCTCGAGCAGCGGCCGGTCGGCGCCCAACAGGTCGAGGTCCGGAAGCGGCGGCGACTGGTTGAACACCTCGTGGGTGGCGAAGGAAGGCTGCGTCATGTCGGTCCTGGAGCGGTACGGATTCGCGCGCATGTTACGCAGAAAACCGCCCCAAGGACACGGCGGATCGCCGCGCTCTCACTTCATCCGTTCACGGGCCGCCTTGAATCCGGTAACGAACCGCGCCAGCGTATGGGAGGTCGCGCCGCGCGGCAGCATCACTTCGATCAGTGAGAACACCCCGCGCCGCTCGACCGCGCGCTGCAGCGCCGCGGCAAGTTCGGCGCGGGTCGTGACCCGCTCGCCGAAGCCGCCGATCGAATGGGCGATATCGGCAAAGTGCCAGTCGTCGAGATCGTTGAACTTCGATTCCGGCTGGAACACCCGCAGCATTTCCCAGCTGCAATTGTTGAACAGCACCACGATCGGATCGAGGCCGTAGCGCTTGCAGTTGCCAAGCTCCCAACCGGTCATCTGGAACGCACCGTCGCCGACCAGCACCAGCGGCCGCAGACCGGTGGCGGCAACGCCGATACCAGCGGGCACGCCGAACCCCATGCCCGCGTAGTATCCCGGGGCCGCCAGAGCGGTATTGTCGATTTCCATCGCGGTGAACAGGCAATCGCCGATATCGGCGGTCATCGGCATCTTGCCGTGGCGGTCGAACAGATCGTTGATCGCGGTGGCGATGTCCGACGGCGCGATCGGCGATGCGTCGAGGGTCAGCCCGCGCGGATAGGCCATTCCCTTCCCGACATTGCGCGGCCGTGGCGGATGCTGCGCGGCGTGGGCGTCGAGACCGGCGATCAGGTCAGCCAGCGGCAGGTCGCGATAGACGTGGTGGCCGATCTGCACCTCGCGGCCGGTCGCAAGCACGGTGCGGCGCGGATCGGTCATGTTCGAGGACAACGCGAAATTGGTATCCGACAGGATGACGCCGAACATCAGCACCAGATCGGCGCTCTCGACCAGAGCCGACAGGTCCGGATCGCCGGCGGCGCCAAGATAGGTGCCGGCCACGACGTCGTCGGCACCCTCCAGCAGGCCGCGCCCCATGAATGTCGTCACCACCGGGAGGCCGAGCTTGCGCGCCAGCGCAGCGACCTGCTGCTCGACGCCGTAGCGGCGGATTTCGACGTCCACCACCATCACCGGCGACTTCGCCTTGGCGATCCGATCGAGGATTTCTTGCGCGCACTCGTCCCGCGCTCCAGCGTCGGCCTCGCGCCGCGGCAGCTTCGGCACCGGGTCGACCTTGGCGTCGACCATGTCGCGCGGAAATTCGATGTACACCGGCAGCGACAATTCCAGTGCGCTGCGCAGTACCCGGGCGATCTCGGCCGGTGCGGTCGCCGGATCGCTGAGTACGGCCTGATCGCAGGTGACTTCCTTGAATACCGCAAGTTGGGAATCGACGGTGCGGACTTGGTGATGCAGCAGATAGCCGCTGGTGCGCTCGCGCGCGCCGGGCGCGCCGGCGATCACCACCACCGGCGAGCGCTC
Source organism: Rhodopseudomonas sp. P1 (assembly GCF_039642825.1). Classification (NCBI taxonomy): domain Bacteria; kingdom Pseudomonadati; phylum Pseudomonadota; class Alphaproteobacteria; order Hyphomicrobiales; family Nitrobacteraceae; genus Rhodopseudomonas; species Rhodopseudomonas sp. P1. Next base: position 3,454,224 of record NZ_CP088006.1, read on the forward strand.
CGCATAGGCGCCGGCGATCGAGTTGACGAGGTTGAACGCGCCGGCCCCGTAGGTCACCACCGCGACGCCGATGCTGCCGCGATAGCGCGACGCCGCATCGGCCGCAAAGCCGACTGCCGGCTCGTGGCTCATGGTGAAATACGGCAAGCCTCCGCTTTCCTCGATCACCTTGAAAAACGGCAGCACGAAATCGCCGGGGATGCCGAAGATCTCCCGGGCACCGTGATCCTTGAGGGCGTCGAGCAGCGCGGTCGCAAGCGTCGGCATGGGAGCTCCTGACTGGGCACGGAAAGCGCCGGACCGCTTTACCAGAGCTTCCGACTTTCGACCAACCGCCCACCCGCGTGACACGCTGCAAGGCCGAAATGCCGGCTGTTCCACAACGCCGGGGGATTATTCCGCGCCGCGCCCCGTTGGCGCTTGCCCGGCTTTCCAACTCTCCCTATAGCTCTTGCTTTAATGACCCCCGCCCCAAAATCGACTTTCGTCCTCGGTCACCGGCATCTGCTGGGAATCGAAGGGCTTTCCGCCGCCGACATTTCCGGCCTGCTCGACCTCTCCGAGGAGTATGTCGAGCTCAACCGGCAGGTCGACAAAAAGCGCACCAGTTTGCGCGGCCGCACCCAGGTCAATCTGTTCTTCGAGGCCTCGACCCGGACGCAGTCGTCGTTCGAGATCGCCGGCAAGCGCCTCGGCGCCGACGTGATGAACATGAGCGTGTCATCATCGTCGATGCGCAAGGGCGAGACCCTGATGGACACCGCGGTGACGCTGAACGCGATGCATCCGGACATCCTGGTGGTCCGGCATCACGCCTCCGGCGCCGTGGAACTGCTGGCCCGCAAGGTCGACGGCTCGGTGATCAACGCCGGCGACGGCGCCCATGAGCATCCGACCCAGGCGCTGCTCGACGCGCTGACGATCCGCCGCAACAAGGGCCGGCTCGAAGGGCTGGTGGTGGCGATCTGCGGTGACGTGATGCATTCGCGCGTCGCCCGCTCCAACATTCTGCTGCTGAACACCATGGGCGCCCGCGTTCGCGTCGTTGCGCCTTCCACGCTGCTGCCCGCGGGCATCGAACGGATGGGCGTCGAGGTCGCGCGCGACATGCGCGAAGGGCTCGACGGCGCCGACATCGTGATGATGCTGCGGCTGCAGCGCGAGCGCATGAACGGCTCGTTCGTGCCGTCCTCGGCCGAGTACTTCAACTATTTCGGGCTCGACCAGAAGAAGCTGTCCTACGCCAAGCCGGACGCGCTGGTGATGCACCCGGGCCCGATGAACCGCGGCGTCGAGATCGACTCGATCGTCGCCGACGGCGCCCAGTCGGTGATCCGCGAACAAGTTGAAATGGGCGTGGCGGTGCGTATGGCGGTGCTCGAAGCGCTCGCCCGCAACCTGCCGAACGCCTGATGCCGGAACGGGAAACAACATGCTGACCGATCGCCGCCCGATCCTGCTCGCCAACGCACGCCTGATCGACCCCTCACGCGACTTCGACGGCATCGGCGACGTGCTGATCGCCGACGGTGTGATCCGCGATGCCCGCCGCGGCATCGGTGCTGCCGGCGTCCCTGAAGGCACCGACATCATCAACTGCGCCGGCATGGTGGTCGCGCCCGGTCTGGTCGACATGCGAGCCTTCGTCGGCGAACCCGGCGCCAGCCACCGCGAGACCTTCGCATCCGCCAGCCAGGCCGCGGCCGCCGGCGGCATCACCACCATCGTCTGCCAGCCGAACACCAACCCAGTGATCGACAATTCGGCGACGGTCGACTTCGTGATGCGCCGCGCCCGCGACACCGCGATCGTCAACATCCATCCGATGGCCGCCGTAACCAAGGGGCTGGCCGGCGCCGAGATGACCGAGATCGGTCTGTTGAAAGCCGCCGGCGCGGTGGCGTTCAGCGATGGCGACCTCAGCATCACCAACGCGCAGGTGATGCGCCGTGCGCTGACTTACGCGCGCGATTTCGATGCGCTGATCGTGCATCACACCGAGGACCCTGACCTCGTCGGCGAAGGCGTGATGAACGAAGGTGAGTTCGCCACCCGGCTCGGCCTCGCCGGCATCCCCAACGCCGCCGAGACGGTGATGCTCGAGCGCGACATTCGCCTGGTGATGCTGACCGGCGGTCGCTACCACGCCGCGTCGCTGAGCTGCATCGAGTCCCTGGAGATCCTGCAGCGCGCCCGCGACCTTGGCCTGCCGGTGTCGGCGTCGGTTTCGATCAATCACGTCGCGCTCAACGAGAACGACATCGGGCCGTATCGCACCTTCCTCAAGCTGGCGCCTCCGCTGCGCACCGAAGCCGACCGCAAAGCTCTGATCGCGGCGATCGCCTCCGGGCTGATCGACGTGGTTATGTCGGACCACAATCCGCAGGACGTCGAGGTCAAGCGGCTGCCGTTCGCCGAGGCCGCCGCCGGCGCGATCGGGCTGGAGACGATGCTGCCGGCCGGGTTGCGGCTGGTGCATGCCGGCGAACTGGACTTCCTGAGCCTGATCCGCGCGATGTCGACCCGTCCGGCCGAACTGCTCGGCCTGCCCGGCGGCACGCTGCGCTCCGGTGCGCCCGCAGACCTGATCGTGATCGATCCCGACGTGCCGTGGCTGGTCGATCCGGACGAATTGAAATCGAAGTGCAAGAATACGCCGTTCGACGAAGCGCGGTTCTCCGGCCGGGTGACCCGCACCATCGTCGGCGGCCGCACCGTCTATGAGCATGTCGGCGCGCATTGATGTGCCGCGGATTGAATGAAATCATTTCTCTTCGTCATTGCGAGCGAAGCGAAGCAATCCAGAGTCACAAATACAGATGGATTGCTTCGTCGGCTTCGCCTCCTCGCAATGACGAACGCGACTGATTGAGGAGACGACCACGATGATGATCGGGATCTACATCGCCGCGCTGGTGATTGGTTATCTGTTCGGCTCGATCCCGTTCGGCCTGATCCTCACCAAGATCGCCGGTACCCAGGATCTGCGCTCGATCGGCTCCGGCAATATCGGCGCCACTAACGTGCTGCGAACCGGCCGCAAGGGCCTCGCCGCCGCGACCCTGCTGCTCGATGCGTTGAAGGGCACCGCCGCGGTCATCCTGGCCGCCTATCTCGCCTCCGGCACCGACGCGATTGCCGCAAACGCCGCGATGCTGGCGGCGCTCGGCGCCTTCCTCGGCCATCTGTTTCCGGTGTGGCTGAAGTTCAAAGGCGGCAAGGGCGTCGCCGTCTATATCGGCGTGCTGATCGGACTGTTCTGGCCTGCCGCGATCGTGTTCTGCCTGATGTGGCTCGCGACCGCCTTCACCTCGCGCTACTCGTCACTGTCGGCGCTGGTGGCGAGCTTCGTCACCCCGATCTTCCTGTGGTGGTTCGGCCACGACGCCCTCGCCTCGCTGTTCGCCGTGCTGACGCTGCTGCTGTTCTGGATGCACCGCGAAAACATCCAGCGACTGCAGGCCGGCACCGAGAGCAAAATCGGCCAGAAGAAGTAAGCGTCGCTGTTGTTCCGAAGGCGCCCGATCGCGCTGACCGGGCGCGATCAGATAATACCTCCAGCCGCGCTGTCGTCGACCTTGAACACACGCTAAAGTTGCGCAACACTTTCGCTCGCGGGGGCGGATGTGGGTGAGCGTAGCAGCGATCAGGGGACGACCGTCCTCACCGAAGCGCAGCGGGTGGATTGGCTGCGGCTGATCCGGGCCGACAACGTCGGCCCTCGCACCTTTCGCTCGCTAATCAATCACTTCGGCTCCGCCCGCGCCGCACTGGAGCGGCTTCCTGAACTCGCCAGGCGCGGTGGCGCCGCTCGCGCGGGCCGGATTCCCTCCGAGGACGAGGCACGGCGCGAGATTGAGGCCGGAAGGCAGATCGGCGTCGAGCTGGTCGCGCCGAGTGAGCCCGGCTATCCGCCCCGCCTCACCACGATCGACGACGCCCCGCCGCTGCTCGGCGTTCATGCCCTACCCGAAGCACTCGCCGTGATGGTGCAGCCGATGATCGCGATCGTCGGCTCGCGCAATGCCTCCGGCGCCGGCCTGAAATTCGCGAGCCAGCTTGCCGCCGATCTCGGCGCGGCCGGCTTCGTGGTGATCTCCGGGCTCGCCCGCGGCATCGATCAAGCGGCGCATCGGGCGAGCCTGGCCAGCGGCACCGTTGCGGTGCTGGCCGGCGGCCACGATAGGATCTATCCGGCCGAGCACGAGGATCTGCTGCTCGACATCATCCAGGCACGCGGCGCGGCGATCTCCGAGATGCCGCTCGGCCACGTCCCGCGCGGCAAGGATTTTCCCCGCCGCAACCGGCTGATCTCCGGCGCGGCCGTCGGAGTCGCGGTAATCGAAGCGGCGTATCGCTCCGGCTCGTTGATCACCGCGCGGCGCGCCGCCGATCAGGGCCGCGAGGTGTTCGCCGTGCCCGGCTCGCCGCTCGATCCGCGCGCTGCCGGCACCAACGACCTGATCAAGCAAGGCGCGACGCTGATCACCTCGGCCGCCGACATCGTCGCGGCGGTCGCATCAATCCTGGAGCGGCCGCTGGAGACGCCCGGCCGCGAGCCGGAGCACGCTCCGCCCACCGGCGAGCCCGATGCCGGCGACCGCGCCCGCATCCTGTCGCTGCTCGGACCGAGCCCCATCGGGATCGACGACCTGATCCGATTGAGCGGCATCCCGCCCGCCGTGGTGCGCACCGTCCTGCTCGAACTCGAACTCGCCGGCCGCCTCGAACGGCACGGCGGTTCGCTGGTGTCGCTGAGCTGAGGGAAGCACCTTCCAAAAAAGCCAACGGCCCGAAGCGTGAGCCTCGAGCCATTGTCCAGGAGCGGACGTACATCCGGCCCGCCCCGACAGTTCGAATCGTGAACTGGTTCGGTTAATTAGACGTAAACTGCAACCGCCTCGTGACAGCGTCGGCACCGGCCGACGCTGTACTGCCGAACGGCCCCACAGAACCTCACCTAAGATATGAAACCCAACTGAAGAATCCTGCCTGATGAGTGGGATCGGGGAACTTGTTCATTCGGCGCTGGAATTGCGCCGCCGACGAACGATCTCCCGGGCCTCCATCCGCGCCATGTCGAGCAGGTAACAGAGAGTGTCGAGGCGATGCGCCTGCGCGACCTGAATCAGTTGACCTGTCGCTTCCGACAGGTATTGGGCTGCTTCCACGGGGCCGCCGTCGCCGGGACGGGAGTAACGGGAGCTCTTCTTGCTGTCGGACGGCGGTGACATCGGGGCACCATTCCTGGCGGAATCGATCCACTCCAAATTGGATGGATGAAGAGCGATATACACGCATAGGTTGTACATCTCTAGGTTTATGTTTTGTGAATTTCAGGCCCAGGTAGCCGGAATATGTGTCGTCCTGCCCGAGCGGCGATTTGACAGCGCCCCTGTCACCACCCATGTTCCGGGCAATCCGGCCGGCGCGAGTCTCGCAGACCGGCCTTTTTCTCTTCATCTGATGCTTGGAATGCGATGAACCTCGTCATTGTCGAGTCGCCCGCGAAGGCCAAGACGATCAACAAATATCTCGGCTCGTCCTACGAGGTTCTGGCCTCGTTCGGGCACGTGCGCGACTTGCCGGCGAAGAACGGATCGGTCGATCCGGACGCCGACTTCCAGATGATCTGGGAAGTCGACCCGAAAGCTGCGAGCCGGCTCAACGACATCGCCAAAGCTCTGAAGAGTGCGGACAAGCTGATCCTCGCCACCGACCCTGATCGCGAGGGTGAGGCGATCTCCTGGCACGTGCTGGAGGTGATGAAGCAGAAGCGTGCGCTGAAGGACCAACAGGTCGAGCGCGTCGTGTTCAACGCCATCACCAAGCAGTCGGTCACCGACGCGATGAAGCATCCGCGCCAGATCGACGGTGCGCTGGTCGACGCCTATATGGCGCGCCGAGCGCTCGACTATCTGGTCGGCTTTACTCTTTCTCCGGTGCTGTGGCGCAAGCTGCCCGGCGCGCGGTCCGCCGGCCGCGTGCAGTCGGTGGCGCTGCGTCTGGTGTGCGACCGCGAAACGGAAATCGAGAAGTTCGTCCCCCGCGAGTACTGGTCGCTGATCGCCACCCTGGCGACGCCGCTCGGCGAGACCTTCGAGGCCCGCCTGGTCGGCGCCGACGGCAAGAAGATCCAGCGGCTCGACATCGGCACCGGTGCCGAGGCCGAGGACTTCAAGAAGGCGATCGAGGCGGCGAACTTCCGCGTCGCCACTGTCGAAGCCAAGCCGGCGCGCCGCAACCCCTATGCGCCGTTCACCACCTCGACGCTGCAGCAGGAAGCCAGCCGCAAGCTCGGCTTCGCACCGGCCCACACCATGCGGGTGGCGCAGCGGCTGTACGAAGGTGTCGATATCGGCGGCGAGACCGTCGGACTCATTACTTATATGCGTACCGACGGTGTGCAGATCGATCCGTCCGCCATCACCCAGGCGCGCAAGGTGATCGCCGAGGATTTCGGCAGCGCCTATGTGCCGGAAGCGCCCCGCCAATACACCGCCAAGGCCAAGAACGCACAGGAAGCCCACGAAGCGATCCGCCCGACTGACCTGTCGCGCCGGCCGTCCGACGTCAGCCGCAACCTCGATTCCGACCAGGCCCGGCTGTACGAGCTGATCTGGATCCGCACCGTCGCCAGCCAGATGGAATCCGCCGAGCTGGAGCGCACCACCGTCGATATCGAGGCGAAAGCCGGGGCGCGGTTGCTGGAGCTGCGCGCCACCGGCCAGGTGGTGAAGTTCGATGGCTTCCTCGCCGCCTATCAGGAAGGCCGCGACGACGATTCCGAGGACGAGGATTCCCGCCGCCTCCCCGCGATGACCGAGAACGAGGCGCTGAAGCGCGAGGCCCTCGCCGTCACGCAGCATTTCACCGAGCCGCCGCCGCGGTTTTCCGAAGCCTCGCTGGTGAAGCGGATGGAAGAGCTCGGCATCGGCCGGCCCTCGACCTACGCCTCCATTCTGCAGGTGCTGAAGGACCGCGGCTACGTCCGGCTGGAGAAGAAGCGGCTGCACGGCGAGGACAAGGGCCGCGTCGTGGTGGCATTCCTGGAGAGCTTCTTCACCCGCTACGTCGAATACGACTTCACCGCCGGGCTCGAAGAAGACCTCGACCGGATCTCCAATAATGAAGTGTCCTGGAAACAGGTGCTGAGCGACTTCTGGCGCGACTTCATCGGCGCGGTCGACGAGATCAAGGATCTGCGCGTCGCCCAGGTGCTCGACGTGCTCGACGAGATGCTCGGCCCGCACATCTATCCGGCGCGCGAGGACGGCGGCGATCCGCGGCAATGCCCGAGCTGCGGCACCGGCAAGCTCAATCTGAAAGCCGGCAAGTTCGGCGCCTTCGTCGGCTGCTCGAACTATCCGGAATGCCGCTACACCCGGCCGCTCGCTTCCGACAGCGCCGGCGATGCCGACCGCGTGCTCGGCACCGATCCCGACAGCGGCCTCGAGGTCGCGGTGAAGTCCGGCCGGTTCGGGCCTTACATCCAGCTCGGTGAGGCCAAGGACTACGCCGAGGGCGAAAAGCCGAAGCGGGCCGGCATCCCGAAGGGCACCTCGCCGTCCGACGTCGATCTCGAAATGGCGCTCAGGCTGCTGGCGCTGCCGCGCGAAGTCGGCAAGCATCCGGAGACCGGGCAGCCGATCAAGGCCGGCATCGGCCGGTTCGGCCCCTACGTCCAACACGAGAAGACCTATGCCAGCCTCGAAGCCGGCGACGACGTCCACACCATCGGTCTCAACCGCGCGGTGACGCTGATTGCCGAGAAGGTCGCCAAGGGCCCGAGCAAGGGCCGCTTCGGTTCCGATCCCGGCAAGGCGCTGGGCGACCATCCGAGCCTCGGCGCGGTCGCGGTGAAGAAGGGCCGCTACGGTGCTTACGTCACCGCCGGCGGCGTCAACGCCACGATTCCGAACGACAAGACCGAAGACACCATCACCCTGCCCGAAGCGATCGCGCTGCTCGACGAGCGCGCCGCCAAGGGCGGCGGCAAGGCCAAGAAGGCGCCGGCCAAGAAAGCTGCTGCCAAGAAGGCCGATGCCGACGGTGAAGCCAAGCCGGCGAAAAAGGCGGCGGCCAAGAAGGCCAAGCCGAAAGCTGAAGGCGCCGCCGCCAGCAAGGCGCGCGCGCGTGTCGCCGCAAAGACAGCAGCGAAGAAGGCCGCCAAGCCTAAAGACGCGGCCAAGGGTAGCGCCGCCAAGAACGGATAGATGTGAGCAAGCCGCGCGACGCGAAGTTTCCGGACAAGGCCACCCTCCTCGCCTTCATCCGTGCCCACCCCGGCAAGGTCGGGACCCGGGAGATCGCGCGCGAATACGGCCTGAAGAACGCCGACCGCGCCGAACTGAAGCGCATGCTGCGCGAGCTCGCCGACGGCGGCAGCATCCGCAAGAGCGGCCGCCGCAAGGTGTCGGAGCCCGCCACGCTGCCGCCGACCCTGCTCGCCGATATCGTCTCGCGCGACGCCGACGGCGAACTGATCGCCACCCCGTCCGAGTGGGACGAGCAGGACGGCGACGCGCCAAAGATCCGCATCCACACGCCGCGCCGGATCAAGCCCGGCACCGCAGCGGGCGTCGGTGATCGCGCGCTGTTGCATGTCGAGACCGCCGATCCGCGCGAGGCCGGCCCCGCTTATGTCGGCCGTATCATCCGCGTCCTCGAGCGCGGCAAGGCCCGTATCCTCGGCATCTTCCGTGCGCTGCCGCAGGGCGGCGGCCGGATGGTGCCCGTCGACAAGAAGCAGGCCGGGCGCGAACTCAACATCGCGGCGCACGATGCCGGCGGCGCGCAGGATGGCGATCTCGTCAGTGTCGACCTGATCCGCACCCGCGGCTACGGCCTCGCCTCCGGCCGCGTCAAGGAGCGGCTCGGCTCGCTCGCCAGCGAAAAGGCGATCAGCCTGATCGCGATCCACACCCACGATATCCCGCAGGAATTCTCCACCTCCGCGATCCGCGAGTCCGAAGCCGCACAGCCGGCGACGCTGAAAGGCCGCGAAGACTGGCGCGACCTGCCTCTGGTCACGATTGATCCGCCGGACGCCAAGGATCACGACGACGCCGTGCACGCCGCGCCTGATCCGGATCCGAACAACAAAGGCGGCGTGATCCTGCATGTCGCGATCGCCGACGTCGCTTACTACGTGCGCCCCGGCTCGGCGCTCGATCGCGATGCGCTGCGCCGCGGCAATTCGGTGTACTTTCCCGATCGCGTCGTGCCGATGCTGCCGGAGCGGATCTCCAACGACCTGTGTTCGCTCAAGCCGGGCGAAGCCCGCGGCGCCCTCGCGGTCCGCATGGTGATCGACGCGCAGGGGCACAAGCGCTCGCATTCGTTCCACCGCGTGCTGATGCGCTCGGCGGCGAAGCTGAGCTACGCGCAGGCCCAGGCCGCGATCGACGGCAAGCCGGACGATGTCACCGGCCCGCTGCTCGAGACCATCCTGAAGCCGCTCTACGACGCCTATGCGGTGGTCAAGCGCGGCCGCGACGAGCGCGATCCGCTCGACCTCGATCTGCCCGAACGCAAGATTGTTCTGAAGCCGGACGGCACCGTCGACCGCGTCATCGTCCCGGAACGGCTCGATGCACACCGGCTGATCGAAGAGTTCATGATCCTCGCCAACGTCGCCGCCGCCGAGATGCTGGAGAAGAAGGCGCTGCCGCTGATCTACCGCGTCCATGACGAACCGTCGGTGGAGAAGGTCCACAACCTCGTCGACTTCCTGAAGACGCTCGATCTGTCGTTCGCCAAAGGCGGCGCGCTGCGGCCAGCGCAGTTCAACCGCATCCTGGCGATGGTCAAAGGCGAGGACTCCGAGCCGCTGGTCAATGAAGTCGTGCTGCGATCCCAGGCGCAAGCCGAATACAGCTCCGAGAACTACGGCCATTTCGGCCTGAACCTGCGGCGCTACGCGCATTTCACCTCGCCGATCCGCCGCTACGCCGACCTCGTGGTGCATCGCGCGCTGATCCGCGCGCTCGATCTCGGCGACGGCGCGCTGCCGCCGAGCGAGACCACCGAGACGCTAGCGGAAGTCGCCGCGCAAATCTCGCTCACCGAACGGCGCGCGATGAAGGCCGAGCGCGAGACCGTCGACCGGCTGATCGCGCATCATCTCGCCGACCGGATCGGCGCCACGTTCCAGGGCCGCGTCTCCGGCGTCACCAAGGCCGGCCTGTTCGTCAAGCTGAGCGACACCGGCGCTGACGGTCTGATCCCGATCCGCTCGCTCGGCGACGAGTATTACAACTACGACGAAACTCGCCACGCGCTCATCGGCTCGCGCAGCGGGGCCATGCACCGGCTGGGGGATGTCGTCGACGTCAAGCTGGTGGAAGCTGCACCGGTGGCCGGCGCGCTGCGGTTCGAACTGGTGAGCAACGCCAGCGTCGAATTCACGCACCGCAAGACTGCACGCAAGACCAAGGGGAAGAGCAAGGCCAAGCTGAAAACCGAGAGCGGCAAGACGGCGCGCGCCAAGCCCGGACGGGTGAAGCCGCGAAAAGCCGCCAAGCCGAAACAAAAAACCAAGTCCGGGAGAGGAAAACGCTGATGAGCACGCTGACCCGCGAGCCGATCGTCTGGCCTCCGCAATCCGCCCCGTCGCAGCAGCGCAACGTCTGGCAGGCGATGTGGCGCGGCTTCCGCGGCCGCTGCCCAAACTGCGGCGAAGGCCGAATGTTTCGCGCGTTCCTCAAGACCGCTGACAGCTGCACTCAGTGCGGCCAGGACTTCACCGGCCACCGCGCCGACGACCTTCCCGCTTACCTTGTAATCGTCATCGTCGGCCACATCGTGGTGCCGATCGCGCTGTCGATCGAGACGCATTACGCGCCGCCGGTGGAATTGCAGCTGGCGATCTACCTGCCTTTCACCCTGCTGGCTTCGCTGCTATTGCTGCAGCCGGTCAAAGGCGCCGTGGTCGGTCTGCAATGGGCATTCCGGATGCACGGCTTCGACGAGACCAACCCGGACCACTGACGGCGCGATTCCCACGCGGCGGCACAACGACGAACAACAACACCAACAAGAAACGACAACGGGAGCGATATGACCGAATCCGCGACACAGACCGAGCCGAAGGTCGAGCAGGATCACCAGGAAGCCAGCCACCACCCCTATTTCCGCCCCAAGGACGCCGCGACGCTGATCCTGGTGGACCGCAGCGGCTCGACGCCCAAGGTGCTGGTCGGCAAGCGCCACGACAACGTCGTGTTCATGCCCGGCAAGTTCGTGTTTCCCGGCGGCCGCGTCGACAAGAGCGACGTCCGGGTCCCGGTCGCAGCGCCGATCCCGCCGGAGCTCGAAGCCAATCTGCTGAAAGGTAGCCCGAAGACCACGCCGTCCCGCGCCCGTGCGCTGGCGATCGCGGCGATCCGCGAGGCCTGCGAAGAGACCGGGCTGTGCCTCGGCTGCAAGACCGACACCAAGGCGAAGCTCGACGGTCCGTGGCAGCCGTTCGCCGAAGCCGGCCTGCTGCCGGATCCGTCCGGTCTATTCCTGATCGCGCGCGCGATTACTCCGCCCGGCCGCATCAAGCGGTTCGACACCCGTTTCTTCACTGCGGATGCTTCGGCGATCGCGCACCGCGTCGAGGACGTGGTGCACGCGGACGCCGAGCTGGTCGAGCTGGTGTGGGTCGAGCTCGGCTCCAAGCCACTCGCCGATCTGCATCCGATGACCAAGAACGTGCTCGGAGAACTCGATCGCCGGCTGGCCACCGGTCCGCTGCGCCACGACGCCGCGCTGCCGTTCTTCCACTTCTACGGCGGCAAGATGCAGAAGGACATGCTGCCGGGCGGCTGAGCGCCCGGCCTGCATCTCACCAGCACACTCGAACTAACGGCGCGACCACCGTGCCGTTAGTTCCAGCAGCAAGGCAATCGCCGCCAGAGCGCCGCCATAGAGGCTCACCACCGTCCAGCCGCCATGCGCCCAGGCGAAGGCCGCGCCGGCCGAGCCGATCGACCCGCCGATGAACATCCCGGTCATGAACACGGTGTTGAGCCGGTTTCGCGCCTCCGGCACCAGCGCGTAGACGATGTGCTGGTTGGAAATCAGCGCTCCCTGCAAGCCGAAATCCAGCACCACCACGCCGATCAGCAGTCCGGCGATGCTGCTCCACAGCCCGAACAGCATCCACGCCACCAAAACCAACGCCGCCCCGATCGCAATCACCGGTCCCGGCCCACTTCTGTCCGCGATCCGTCCCGCGATAGGCGCCGCAAGCACGCCGACCACGCCGACGAGGCCGAACAGGCCCGCCACCTCGGCCCCGAGCCCGAACTTCGGCTCCTGCAGATGCAGCGCCAGCACCGTCCAGAACACGCTGAAGGACGCGAACAGCGCCGCCTGCACGGCCGTCCCGCGCCGAAGATTCGGCTGCTGGCGCCACAGCGTGGCCAGCGACTTCAGCGCGGCACCGTAGCTGATATCGAGGTGGCCGTGATGGCGCGGCAGCAACCACGCCATCAGCGCCGCGGCGGCGAGCGCCGCCGGCACCGCCAGCCAGAACATCTCCCGCCAGCCGAGGTGACCGGCCACAAATCCTGCCACCGTCCGGCTGAGCAGGATGCCGCATAGCAGCCCGGCCATCACCAGGCCGATGGTCTTGCCGCGCCGCTCCGGCGCCGCCAGCGCGGCGGCAAACGGCACAACCTGCTGCGCCACCGACGCGCAGGCGCCGAGCGCCAGCGACGCGGCGATGATCAGCCAGGCTGACGGCGCCAGCGCTACCAGCGCGGCCGCGACCGCCAGAAGCACGAACTGCCCGGTGATCAGCCGCCGCCGGTCGGTCAGGTCGCCGAGCGGCACCAGCAGGAACAGCCCCACCGCATAACCGAGCTGGGTGGCGGTCGGAATCATCCCGGTCAGCGCGGGGTTGCCGAGGTCGCGCTCGATCACCCCCAGCATCGGCTGGTTGTAATAGATGTTGGAGACGCTGATGCCCGCGGCAGCGGCCATCGCCAGCGTCAGCCCCGCGCTCATTGCCGGACCCGGCACCGCTGCCCCGCCGGATCCCGGCTTCGGCGGAGGTTCAGGTTGAGAATTCTCCGCAATGCGCAGGGCCGGCTCACTGACGCTCATCTGGGGCCTTTCGTGACAGAATCGGGGTCGAGGTTCCGAAGATGGGTCGCAGCGCTCCGAAATCGAGGGCGGCCGCAGGAAGATCTGCGATGCGCGGAACGCTGTCTTGTCGGATTTGCCCAGCTTTTGGCCGCTTTGGGTGCGAATTTCAGGGCTTAGAGGCGATTTCGTCGATCCTGCTCGCCTATCCCTGCAGAGAACCTTGACTTTCGGGCAGCCGTGGCTAGTTTGCCGGCCAAACGCGGGTCCTGACGTTCGACCTCGCCTGTTTATTCCCAAATTCGAGGTTTGAGATCATGGCCAAGGCGGTCACCATCAAGATCAAGCTCGTGTCGACGGCCGACACCGGGTTCTATTACGTGACGAAGAAGAACTCGCGCACCATGACCGACAAGATGGTCAAGAAGAAGTACGACCCGGTCGCGCGCAAGCACGTCGAGTTCAAGGAAGCCAAGATCAAGTAAGCCGCTTCGGCCTACTGACGGCATTCCTTCCGCGGGGCCTTCGGGCCCCGTTTCTATTTTCGACGATGATCGGCAGCCTTCGCGCAGCCAGCAGACGTCATCGCCCGCGCAGGCGGGCGATCAAGTATCCCAGAGCGCAAAGATCAACCGCTGAGCTGCGGCATACTGGATCCCCGCATCCGCGGGGGATGACAGCTGTCCAGTAACGTGACGTCGTGCGGGTACTTTGGCTTACGCCGCCGCGGCGACCACGCGATTGCGGCCGTCGTGCTTGGCCCGGTACAGCGCGGTGTCGGCGCGTTTCAGCAGGTCGGGGATCGGCTCGCCCTTGCGCTCCAGCGTCGACAGCCCGATCGAAATCGTGACCTCGATCCGGCGCGCGCCCTTCTCGACTGCAAACGGCTCGCCGGCGATGGCGCGGCGCAGCCGCTCGGCCACCATCTGTGCGACATGCAGATCGGTCTCCGGCATCACGATCACGAACTCCTCGCCGCCGTAGCGGCAAGCGAGATCGATGCCGCGGATCGACTTCTTGATCCGCAGCGCGAACTCGCGCAGCACGTCGTCGCCGGCATCGTGGCCGTAGCTGTCGTTGATCGACTTGAAGAAGTCGATGTCGAGGATCATCAGCGCCAGCGGCTTGCCGCGCGCGCCCGCCTGCTCGGCGAGCGTCGCCAGATGGCTCTCCATGTAGCGCCGATTGTGCAGCCCGGTGAGCCCGTCGGTGATCGCCATTTCGATCGAATGCTGCACGTTGTCGCGCAGATGATCGGTGTAGCGGCGGCGGCGGATCTGGGTCCGCGCCCGCGCCATCAATTCGTTCTTGTCGACCGGCCGCAACAGATAGTCGTTCACGCCGATCTCGAGCCCGCGCAGCAGCCGCGCATTGTTCTCGGCATCGGCGATCGCGAGGATCGGCACATGCCGGGTGCGCTCCAGCGAGCGCGCTTGGCTGCACAGCCGCAGCCCGTCGAAATTCTCCAGCCCCAGCGACACGATCAGCAGGTCGTAATTGCCGTCGGCGGCGTGGAACAGCGCTTCGGAAGGATTGGTCTCGACGTCGACGTCGTGCTCGGCGCTGAGCAGCGGCGCCAGCCGTTCGTAGGACGACGGCCGATCGTCGACCAGCAAAATGCGGCCGCCCTTGCCCTGATCGGCGACCGCTTCGCGCTCCGGCGCCTGCATGCCGATCTCGAGCGAGGTGATCGCCCGCATCCGCAGCTCATCGGTCATCATCTTCAGCCGGGTCAGCGACCGCACCCGTGCGATCAGCACGACATCCGACACCGGCTTGGTGAGGAAATCATCGGCGCCGGCCTCGAGGCCGCGCACGCGATCGGCCGGGCTGTCGAGCGCCGTCACCATCACCACCGGGATGAAATGCGTCTTCGGATTCGACTTCAGCCGGCGACAGACTTCGAAGCCGTCCATGTCCGGCATCATCACGTCGAGCAGCACGATGTCGCATTCGGCGCGCTGGCAGATCTCCAGCGCCTGAATGCCGTTCGATGCGGTGATGACGTCGAAATACTCGGCCGACAACCGGTCTTCGAGCAGCTTGACGTTCGCCGGGATGTCGTCGACCACCAAGATACGCGCTGACACGATACCACTCCTAGCCGATGAACCGCCGGACCGTCTCGATGAACTTGCCGACCGAGATCGGCTTGGACAAATAGGCTTCGCAGCCGCCTTCGCGGATTCGCTCCTCGTCGCCCTTCATCGCGAATGCGGTGACGGCTACCACCGGAATGTGACGGAGTTCGGCATCGTCCTTGATCCAGCGCGTGACTTCGAGCCCGGACACCTGCGGCAGCTGGATGTCCATCAGGATCAGATCGGGGCGCAGCTTGCGAACCAGGTCGAGCGCTTCGTAACCGTTGCTCGTTCCCGCCGTCTGGTAGCCATGGGCCTCCAGCAAGTCGCGAAAGAGCTTCATATTGAGCTCGTTGTCTTCGACGATCAGGACGGTTTTCGCCATCCCGCCCCTCCACTACTCGCACTAAAATGCCCGGGCCGGCGGCCCGCGATCGTTCGACAAGCCGCAAGACTCGGGCATGATTGAATAAAATAGAGACGAGAAGTTACGGAAAGGCAAACACAACCGATGCGAAAGCGGCTTCAAGATCCTCGCCAAGCGGCTGAAATCGTGGCGATTCAGGCGCTCTCCTTCATCGCGGGAGAACCCGAGCGGCTCGGCCTGTTTCTGGCTGAAACCGGGATCGGCCCGGAGACTCTGCGCAGTTCCGCCGCCGATCCGCAGTTCCTGATCAGCGTGCTGAACTTCGTGCTGCGCGACGACGCCACCGCCAAAGCCTTCGCCGACTCGGTCCAGCTCCACCCCACCAACGTCGCTGCGGCCCTGCAGGTGCTGGAGGACAAGCCATGGGAGCGTGACACGCCGTGAGCGGCGACGACCCAGGCGCACGGACTGCACCCGGCTTCTGCCGGGATTGCCTCGCCGACCAGCGCGCCGAGGCGCGGCGCTGCACGGCCTGCGGTTCGCCGCGCCTGCTGCGGCACCGGTCGCTCGGAACTCTGTCGCTCGCTCATATCGACTGCGACGCGTTCTATGCGACGGTGGAGAAGCGCGACAATCCGGAGCTTGCCGACAAGCCGGTGATCGTCGGTGGCGGCAAGCGCGGGGTGGTGTCGGCGGCCTGCTACATCGCTCGCACCTACGGGGTGCGCTCGGCGATGCCGATGTTCAAGGCGCTGGCGCTGTGCCCCTCGGCGTCGGTGGTGCGGCCCGACATGGCGAAGTATGTCCGGGTCGGCCGTGAGGTGCGGCAAGCGATGCGGGCGCTGACGCCGCTGGTCGAGCCGCTGTCGATCGATGAGGCGTTCCTCGACCTGGCCGGCACCGAACGGATGCACGGCATGATCCCCGCCAAGGTGCTGGCGAAGTTCGCCCGCGAGGTCGAGCGCGACATCGGCGTCACCGTCTCGGTCGGGCTGTCGTGCAACAAGTTCCTCGCCAAGATCGCGTCCGATCTCGACAAGCCGCGTGGCTTCGCCGCGCTGGATCAGGACGAAGCCCGCGAGATGTTGGCGCCGCGGCCGGTCGGCTTCATCTTCGGCATCGGCCCGGCCACCGCGTCGCGGCTGGCGAGCCGCGGTTTCCGCACCATCGCGGATCTGCAGCGCGCCGATGAGATCGAGCTGATGCGGCAGTTCGGCGACGAAGGCCGGCGGCTGTGGCGGCTGGCGCGCGGCATCGACGACCGCAAGGTGGTGCCCGATCGCGGCGCCAAATCGATTTCCAACGAGACTACCTTCGAGGACGACATTCGCGACCTCGCGACGCTGGAGAAGATCCTATGGCGCCTGTCGGAGAAGGTGTCGTCGCGGCTGAAAAGCGCCGCTCTCTCCGGCTCGACAATTACTCTGAAACTGAAGACCGCCGACTTTCGCCAGCGCACCCGCGCCCAGACCATCCACGCGCCGACCCAGATGGCCAACCGGATCTTCTCGGTGTCACGCGAGATGCTGAGCAAGGAAGTCGACGGCACCGCGTTCCGGCTGATCGGTACCGGCGTCAGCGCGCTGACCGAGCAAACCGGCCCGGCGGAGGACGACATGCTCGACCGCCGCTCCGCCCACGCCGAACGCGCTATCGACGACCTGCGCAAGAAGTTCGGCGACGCCGCCGTCATCCGGGGCATCGCGTTCGATCGGGTGCAGAAGCCGCAAGGATGATGGCAATCAGTCCGAACGGGCAAGTCATTGCGAGCGCAGCAAAGCAATCCAGAGTGTTACGCACTCACAGATCGACTGCTTCGTCGCATTGCTCCTCGCAGTGACGGATCGCGAGGGCCTTGTTACTTACACGGCTTGTCGGACTTGACCTCGAGCTTGCCCATCGCGCCGGCGAGGACGAAATCGTTGTAGTCGAGCACCAGCGAGCGCGACACGCCGTTCTCGTAGAGTTCGAACGACATCGCATAGACCGGCGTCTGTTCGCCGGTGGCGGATTTGGCGTCGCGATCGTAGTAGCTCACCGTCACCGGCCAGCGCGTCAGCGCCTTCATGGCATCGTCATTGGTGGACGGATCGGGCGATGCCACCGCGCCGCTACCCTTGATCGGCTGCCCGATCACCGTCAGCGTGTTGTAGACCTTCTCGCCGTTGTCCGAGCCGTCATATACCGACAGGTTCAGCAGCGACTTGCCGGCGCGCGCGGCTTCGATGATGCGTTCGATCTGCTCGGTCGGGAACACGGTCGAGCCATCGAGTTCGAACGTCTTCTGCACCGGCTGCTTCAGCTTCACCGTGATATGATCGCCGGTGCGCTCGGCCATGCCGTCGACGTCGCTCTCCTTGGAGTCGTCCATCCGGGTGCCGATCTTGAACCGATAGCTCTTGCCGGCGGCATCCTCCCAGCTCGACGAGCGCAGGTCGCTGAGCGTGTTCTTGCCCTCGCCGCTCTGGATCTCCGACACCTGACGGAAATCGGAGGTGTAGCCTTCGCAGGCGTTGCCGGAGAAATTGTACAGGATGCGGCCGCGCACCGTGCTGATCGAGGCGTTGTTGCGGGTCTTCACCAGGCTGAGGTCGTACAGCGCCTGGTGCGGCAGGAAGTTGATCGCGGGGCCGGCGATGGCTGCCGATCCGCTCGACATGGCGAAGGCCGCCACGATTGCCAGCAGTCCCCGGCTCGGTCGCGTCGTCTGTCGTGACACGGGCATGTCGTCTCCCTGATAACGGTCGGATTAAAATAAGCAGCGGCCGGAGTCGCAGCAACGGCCGGGATTCGTGGACCACCGGATTGCGGTGAAATCACGGAGCAATTTGGCTCAAACCCAATTTGATCGGAACCTGCCGGCCGACACGGTTGCAAGCGGAGCAGGCTTTGCCAGTTGCAGCGGCTTGCTTGCCACAGCCTGCGCAATCGGCCAAACAAGACCGCCCGGCCGAACGGAGCGCCGGGAGACGCGACGAGCAATGGGGATCGGCATGACCGGGGTGATCGAGCAGAAACTGACCGCACAGGGGATCGTGTTGCACGAGCCGGCAAGCCCGGTCGCCAACTATGTCGGCTTCGTCCGCACCGGCAATCTGCTAGTGGTATCCGGGCAGGTTTGTTTTGACGGCGAAGGCAAGCTGGTCGCCCAGGGCAAGCTCGGCGCCGACGTCTCGATCGAACAGGGCAACGCCGCAGCGCGCGCTTGCGCGATCAACCTGCTGGCGCAGCTCAAGGCGGCGCTGGGCGATCTCGACAAGGTGGTGCGTGTGGTGCGGCTGGGCGGTTTCATCAACTCGACGCCGGACTTCGTCGACGGGCCGAAGGTGATGAACGGCGCCTCCGACCTGATGGTCGCCGTGTTCGGTGACAAGGGCCGCCACGCCCGCACCACCGTCGGCGTCGCCTCGCTGCCGGCCAATGCCGCGGTCGAGGTCGAAGGCCTGTTCGAAGTCGCGTAAACCCGCGGGAGACAGAGCGATGCGCGCGCCCGACTGGCTGATCGCCCGACCGGTCGCGCATCGCGGCCTGCACGACCGCGCCCGCGGCGTCGTCGAAAATATGCCCGGCGCGATCAACGCATCGATCGCCGGCAATTTCAGCATCGAAGTGGACATCCAGCTCACCGCCGACGGTGAAGCGATGGTCCACCATGACGACATTCTCGGCCGACTGACCGACGGTGACGGGGCCCTGCTCGGCATGACGGCCGCGCAGCTCCGCCAAGTGCCGTTCAAGGATACGCCCGAGCGGATGATGTCGGTCGGCGAGCTGTGCGACCTCGTCGCCGGCCGCGCGGCGCTGGTGATCGAGCTGAAAAGCCATTTCGACGGCGACCGCAGGCTCGCCCGCCGGCTGCTCCAGGTGCTGGACAGCTACAAGGGGCCGGTCGCGGCAATGTCGTTCGATCCCGACCAGGTGCTGGCGCTGCGCCAGCTTGCGCCGAAGCTGCCGCGTGGCATCACCGCGGAGCGTAGCTATGACGACGCCTATTGGGCGAAGCTCAACGAGGCGCAGCGCGACCCGATGGTGGCGTTGAAGCACGGTCTCAGAACCCAGCCGCATTTCGTCGCCTACCGGGTCGACGACCTCCCTGCCCCGGCGCCGTGGATCGCGCGCAATTTGTTCGGCTGCGCACTGCTGAGCTGGACGGTGCGTACCCCCGAACAGCGCGCCCGCGCCGCCCGCTATGCCGACCAGATGATCTTCGAGGGCTTTGTTCCGTAATCGTGACCGCAACCGGTCTTGAACGAAACGCGGCAAATGCCCAATCTCTGCGGAATGACAGTCAGCAGCGCTCTTTCCACCGGTTCGGCGGTTTGACGACAACATCCGACATCACGCTGGAAGCCGTGTCATCGGTGGATGCGATCTCCGCCGCCGATTGGGATGCCTGCGCGCGCTCCGGAACGATCGTCCCTCATCCGGATGAAGCCGGCGCAGTCGGCAGTGCCTGCACCGCCGCGACAGCCGCCTACAATCCATTTCTCAGCCACGCGTTCTTCGCCGCGCTCGAACAGTCGCGGTCGGCAAGTGCCCGCACCGGCTGGGGGCCGCGGCACCTGATCGCCCGCGAGGACGGCCGCATCGTTGGGCTCGTGCCGTGCTACCTGAAATCGCATTCGCAGGGTGAATACGTGTTCGACCGCGGCTGGGCCGATGCGTATGAGCGCGCAGGCGGCAGCTACTATCCCAAGCTTCAGGTGTCGGTGCCGTTCACCCCTGCAACCGGGCCGCGCCTGCTGATCCGCGATGGCGTCGATCCGGCGCGTGTCGGCGGCGCGCTGGTGAACGGTCTGATGGCGCTGTGCGATCTCAGCAAGGCGTCGTCGGTGCACGTCACCTTCGCGCGCGAGAGCGAGTGGCGCTTCCTCGCCGAGCGCGGTTTCCTGCAACGCACCGATCAGCAGTTTCACTGGCACAATGCCGGCTATTCAAGCTTCGACGATTTTCTCGCGACGCTGAACTCGCGTCATCGCAAAGGCATCAAGCGCGAGCGGCGCGACGCGGTGGCGAATGGCATCACCATCCATCACCTCACCGGCGCGGATATCACTGAGGATGCATGGGACGCGTTCTTTGAGTTCTACATCGAGACCGGCTCGCGCAAATGGGGACGGCCCTACCTGAACAGGGAATTCTATTCCCTGATCGGCCAGAGCATGAGCGAGGACGTGCTGCTGGTGATGGCGAAGCGCAACGGCCGCTGGATCGCCGGCGCGATCAACTTCATCGGCGGCGACACGCTGTTCGGCCGTCATTGGGGCGCGATCGAGCATCATCCATTTCTGCATTTCGAGGTGTGCTACTATCAGGCGATCGACTTTGCGATCACGCGCGGCCTCAAGGTGGTGGAAGCCGGCGCACAAGGCGAGCACAAGATCGCACGTGGCTATCTGCCGCAGACCACCTACTCGGCACACTTCATCGCAGACCCGGCGCTGCGCCGCGCGATCGCCGATTATCTCAAGCGCGAACGAATGTATGTTGACGAGATGGGCCGCGAGCTGACTGAAGCCGGTCCATTTAAAAAAGGTAACATCGCCGATCCGGCTTGACCCGCCTATGCACGGTGACGACAATCGCGCCGCCAAGCCCGGAGCAACCATGACCGCTTACGATCCCGAGAATATTTTCGCCAAGATCCTGCGCGGCGAAATCCCGTGTCACAAAATCTATGAAGACGATCACGTCTTCGCCTTCCTCGACATCATGCCGCGGTCGACCGGCCACACGCTGGTGATCCCGAAAGCACCGGCGCGCAACATCCTCGACATCACGCCCGAGGATTTCGCCCATGTGGCGCGCGGCGCGCACAAGATCGCACACGCGGCGATGAAGGCGTTCAAAGCCGACGGCATTGTGGTGCAGCAGTTCAGCGAACCGGCCGCCGGCCAAGTGGTCTATCATCTGCACATGCACGTGATGCCGCGCCACGAAGGCGTGCCGCTACTGCCGCCGGCCTCGCGCAAGGAAGAGCCCGCGGTGCTCGAACAACATGCCGCACAACTGAAGGCGGCACTGTCACAGAGCTGAGACGGCTACTTCACCATCGAGTGCACGCAGCGATCCGGCTTCAAGTCGATCAGCGGCGTGCCGTCGAGGCAATCGAGGCCGCGCACCAACACGGTCGCGCCCTCGATCCCGACCACCGCCACCGACGAAATCCCGATTGGGTTCGGTCGCAGCGGCGAGCGAAGCGCAAAGGTGCCGCGCGGTCCGTCGATACCGTGGCCACGCTGGATCACCAGATCGCGCCGCGACAGATGCAGCCAGTACACCACCTGGGCATGGGCGAACTTGTCGAGCCCCTGGAGCGCCTGAATCCACGGCTCGAAGATCTCGAGCCGGCACACCGGCCCGTCGTGACTGCCCTGCCGCGGCGTCTCGCCGCGCGACGTCCAGGGCGTGTGAATGCGGCCGATGAACACCAGACCGGCATCGGTCGGCGGCGGCGCCTCGACCACGACCTCGCCTTCGCGGATCTCACCTCTGTCCATCATCATGCGCCTTCTCACTGACAGCCCGGTGTAGCGCGAAACCGCACAGGTTTCACCGCCACCAAAGTTGGCCGATCAGCAGCACCGCCTCGCCCGCCACCACGCCGGCGAAGATCGAGCGGCGCGCGGCCAGAAACACCGCAAGGCCCGCCGCCACTGCACCATAGCGCAGCATCGGCGACACGCTCGCCAGTGCGCCCGGCGGCAGGAACAGGATCTGGGCAATCACGCCCGCCAGGATCGCGGTGGCAACCGCGCGCACCCAGATCAAAAGCTCCGAGCCTTCGTCGATGCCACCACCGAGCCACAGTCCGAGCATCCGCCAGGCTTCGTTCGGCAGCACGCCGGCGAGCACCAGCACCATTAGCGCCTGCCAATTGCCGATGAAGTCGCTCACGCCCGCCTCCGTCGCCGCATCCAGTGCACGCCGTAGGCGATCGTCCCGGCCGAGACGCCGCTGATCAGCACGTCGACGCCGGTATGCAGCAGCGCGACCAGCGGAAACAGCGCCAGCCCGAGCAGCAGCGCGACGACGTCGGCGATTTCGCGGCAGTTGCGCGCGGTCGATAGCAGAAACGCCAGCGGCGTCAGCAGCAGGATCGCAGCGCCGAACGACTGCGGCAGATTCGCCGCGAGCAGAAAGCCGATCACATTGGCAACGAGACACACCAAGACCAGGCCGGTGCCGAGACCATTGGCGAAGGCAACGCGCCGCTCGCGCGGCACCTGCGGCAGCAGACGGAAGCACTCCACCCACATCGTCACCGCGACGAAGTGCGCCGGCAGCACGAGATGCCGCAGCTTTGTAGTCGGGGTCCTCAGCATCGGCAGCACCGACACCACCATGGGAAACAGCCGGATCGCCGACACCGTGACGGCGATCGCCGCCTGCACCGGCGTCGCTCCGGAGCCAAGCGACGAGATCAGGATGATCTGTGCCGGGCCGGCCCACACCAGCACCGTGCTCAGCAGCACCCAACCGAGGCTGAAATGGCTGTCATGGGCGAGCGCACCGATGCCGATGAAGGTCGCGAACAGCACCAGCGTCAGCACACTGCCGCTAGCGGCAATCAGGCCGCGGAGAAAGGCACGGCCGGGGCTGTGCCAGTGCGGCGAAGTCGAGGAGAAAACGGGCATGCGGTCTCTGCGAGTTACGCCCCATACGCGCTGCCCAGGGCGCTGCGGTCAAGGCGCTGCGTTTACCTTAACCATTGGTTTCTCTTCAGTCGAATTCAAGAATCGTCACCACCTGTGATAGCAAAACACAACCATCGCGACAGGAGGCGGGGATGTTCGATCGACGGTGCACAGCTCGCCGGCGTGTTTACTATGGCGGCCGTCTGGTGTTTCAGGCGCGCGCATCCACCTTCGACTGCATCGTCCGCAACTTCTCGGGGAACGGCGCGCAGGTCGAGGTCGACAATCCTGCGGCCGTGCCGGACACCGTCGAGTTGATGATCCCCCGTCAGGGCATCTCCTATTTCGGCCGGATCGTCTGGCGCCTCGAGAACATGGCCGGCCTCGTCCTGGAGACGCCGCGGCGCCACGTGGATTCGCTGCCACTCGACATCGCGCTCCGGTTGCGCGCGACCGAGCGCGTCAATCAGCAGCTCCGCACGCAGCTCAGCGACCTGCGCTCACAATTCTGATCCGCCTCGGCCCGTCAGCCTCGATTGCGCAGCACCAGGCACGCCTGCCCGGCCCGGCGGATCTGCTTGCACAGATCGTCCGCTTCGCCGCGCGTGTCGGCGCCAATCCGTACCTGATAGAACGGCCGGGTGCCGCGGCTGCGGAACAGGCCGCTCAGCAATGTCGGATCGCGCTCGCCGATCACGCCGCTCAGCCGTGACATCGCCCGCGCGTAGCTCGCCAGTGCGCGGTTGCGATTGAACCCGGCGGCGAGCTGCACACCCCAGGGCCGATCGGCTCCGAGCTTCACGCGCTGTTCGAGCTCGGCGACGAACGGATTCGGCGCCCGCTTCAACAGCGCCATCAGCGTTCGGCAATCGGTATCTGCCTTGGTCTCCGGCAGCTTTGCGGCACGTCCCGCCTTCGCCCAGTCCTCCACCGAACTGCCGGTGATCGCGAACACGTAGTCCCGTGTCTGCAGCGGCATACCGCCAGTACCGGCGAGCCATTCCTGCACCCGGCGCGGCCCGGCGTTATAGGCAGCCGCTGCAAGCCCGAGATTGCCGAACTGATCGCGCAGCTCCTTGAGGAATTCGGCTGACTTCGGCAGCGCCTGCACGGGATCGAACGGATCGAGCAGCCGCCGCTCGCTGGCCGTGCCGGGCATGAACTGGGCGATGCCTTGCGCGCGCTTACCACTGCGTGTCACCGGACCCACGGCATCCGGCTGAAACCGGCTCTCCTGCCAGATCACCCGGGCGAAAAACTCCAGCGGCAAATTGTGCGCCTTGGCGGCGGATTCGATCATCAGGCAGATCGACTCCCGCGTACCCGCATCACTGCCCTTGTCGGTGGCATCAGCCGGCTTGTCGCCGGGTGTGGCTTGATTGGGCTCTGCAGCAGGCTTGGCTTGGTCCGCGGCAGGTGCGGGCTTGCTCGGCTCGGCCACAGCCGGCGGCGCGGCGGCGTCCGTCTTTGGCTGTGGCGTATCCTCAGCATGCACGGTCGCGCAGCTGAGCAAGGTCAGCGCGGCCGCAACGGGCGCAAGCCAAGGCGGCCGGATCATGCGCGGTTTCCCTTCAACGGCCGCATTCCTTGACTCACCCAGGCAACGGACTAGCAATTCAACGACGCAGTTTCGGGAACGCATGATGGCCGAAACTGATCCGAATGCCAGCGCTGCGGCCGATGCCAAAAGCTGTGCGAGAGTCTGGGTCGAAACGGCGCAGCGATACCGCAAGCCTCGTTGTCGCCTCGTCTTTCCGGCAATTGCCTGGTCGACCCGTTGGACTAAAACGTCGATTCGAAACGCCACGCGCGAACCACGGCATCGATACCGCAGGTTCGGACTCGCCAGGGGACGACGACCATCAAGCGCAAACAACCAAAACAGCGCCGGCCGAAGAAGAAGCATCACGGCGGTCAGCCGCGACCGGCCGCCGCTGCACGAGCGTTGCCGCCGGACGGTGAGGCCGCTGTCGCATCGAGCGCCGACGAGGCTCAGGCCTCCGCCGCACCTGCAGCCACCAAGCCGGCACCGGCCTCTGCGGAGCCCCGGCCTGCGCCGCCACCGATCAAACCGCAAACCGCGCCGAAGCCGCTTCCTGGCCCGAAGCCGAAGCAACCGCAGACCAAGCAGGCCAGGCCGGTACGTGGGACCGGACAGACTGCACCGGCGCCCGCCGCGGCTCCTGCGGCGACCGCGCGGCCCGCCGCTGCGCGCGCCAGCTTCCTGCCGCTGACGCTGCTGCTCGGCGCCTGCGACAGTCTGTTCGACATGCTGCGCAACCGTCCGCAGCGGCTGCTGCTGTGGGTGCTCGGCCTATACGGCACGCTGTGGTTCATCAGCGCCATTAGCTTCCCCGGGCTGCCCGCCGTCGGCTACGAAATGGCGCTGTTCGGCAGCGAGCTGCAGGGCGGCTATTGGAAGTATCCGCCGCTGGCGCCGTGGCTGACAGAACTCGCTTCGCTCGCCACCGGACGCTGGAACGGCGCACAGCTTCTGCTCGCGCTGGGCTCCGCGCTGATGACGCTGGCGCTGCTGTGGCGCCTTGGCGCCTCGATCTTTGGCCCCAGCGGTGCGACGCTCGCTGTGGCGCTCACCATCCTGATCGGCTGCTTCGGCCCGCAGGTCACCGCCTATGATCCGGCAATCGCCAGCCTGCCCCTTGCGGTCGCTGTGGTGTTACTTTATCGCCGCGCCGTACTCGGCGGCGCGCGGTCGAGCTGGATCGGGCTCGGCATTGCCGCTGCGCTTCTGATCTCGACTAACCATGCCGGCGTTGCACTCGTCCTGGTGCTGATCGGACACTTGCTGCTGACCGCAGATGGTCGCCGCCGGCTGGCGACCAGTGGCGTGGCGGTCGCCGCGGGCGCCTGTTTCGTGGTGCTGCTGCCGCACCTGATGTGGCTGGCGCAGGCCCAAATCGCCTCGCCCGTCGCCGACGACGGAGCGACAGGATTGTGGCCGCGGATCAGTGCGGCGTTCGCTTTCGTGTTCGGCCAGGTCGGGCTCAACCTCGGACTGATCGTGATCGCCGGCCTCGCTTTCATCCCGCGGCTGCCGCTGCAGGGGGAGCCGGCGGACCTCGAACTCACTGCTCCGAGCGCGTTCGATCGCTCGCTGCTGGTCGCAGCGGCAGTGCTGCCGTCGATGCTGGTCGGGCTCGGCAGCGTGTTCGGCTGGTTCACGATCGGCGCCTACACCGGCAGCGCCCTGGTGGCGTTCTCAGGTCTGGCTCTGGTGGCGTTGCTGCCGGCCCGGCTGACGATCCGCGCGCCGCGCCTCGCGATCGCCGCCTGGATGCTGGTGCTGTTCGGCGTCCCCATCGGCTACGCGACCTCGACCTACTCCCGTGCCTATGGCAGCGGGCCGGTGCCGACCGAGCTGTATCCGGCCAAGGCACTGTCGAAAGCGATGCAGTCGGTATGGAAGAGCCGGACCACCCGCCCGCTCGATATCATCACCGGCAGCACGCGCGAGGCCGGTTTCGTCGCAGCCTACGCCTCGCCGCGGCCTTCGGTGTTCATCGACGCCGAGTTTGCCAAGAGCCCCTGGATCACGGCCGACCGGTTGAAGCGTTCCGGCACCCTGGTGGTGTGGAGCACTGACGAGTTCAAACGCACCGACGAGCTGCCGGCGCCGTATCGGACGGCACTCGGCAATGTGCCCCCGGTATTCGGCACCATGGTGCTGCCGCTCGGCGGCGGCAAGCTGAAGGCCTACGGTTGGGCCATGATCCCGCCGGACGGCGTCGTGCTGCCGCCTCCGCCCTCGGCGGCACCGCCAGCGCCAACCGTGACACCAGCGCCGACACCGCCCTCGCCTGCTCCAGCGCCAGCCCCACCTAGCCCGCCTGTTGCCGCTCCAGAGGCACCTCAGCCTGCTCCGCCCGAGGCCGCCGAGCCTTCTGCACCGGCCGCAACGGCGCCTGCGCAGCCATCTGCTCCGCCGGCTGTGGACGAACCGGAAAAGCCGGAAGCGCCTTCTACGGCGGCGCCAAAGGACGAGCAGCCGTCGCCGGCCGGACCGTCACCGACAAGGTCACCGGAATAGCACTCGGTAGCTCCAAAAACGACGAGGCCGGCGATCGCTCGCCGGCCTCGCTGATTGAGATCGTTGGTCTCAGATCAGGCCTTCTCGACCTGATCCTTCGCTTTGGCCTTGCGGGCCGAGCCGCCACGCTTCTTGCCGGGCAGATTTTCCGGCTTCGGCGTCACGGGGCCGTCGAGGAATTCGAAGCCGATCTTCTCCAGTTCGACGCCGGCGACGGCATCGTCCTTGACCAGCACGACCTTGACGTGGCCGCCGCCCTTCAGCCGGCCGAACAGCACTTCGTCGGCCAACGGCTTCTTGATGTGCTCCTGGATGACCCGGGCCATCGGCCGGGCGCCCATCTGCTCGTCGTAGCCATGCTGCACCAGCCACGCCTTGGCGGGCTCGGACAGCTCGATGGTGACGTCGCGGTCCGCGAGCTGAGCTTCGAGCTGCAGCACGAACTTCTCCACCACCATGCCGATGACGTCGGCATTGAGATGCGCGAACGACACGATCGCATCGAGACGGTTGCGGAATTCCGGCGCGAACTGCCGGTTGATCGCCTCGTGGTCGTCGCCTTCCCGCTTGTTGCGCGTGAAGCCGAACGCCTGCCGAGCCAGATCCGCCGCACCCGCGTTCGTGGTCATGATCAGGATGACGTTGCGGAAGTTGACCTGCTTGCCGTTGTGGTCGGTGAGCCGGCCGTGATCCATGATCTGCAGCAGCACGTTGTACAGATCCGGATGTGCCTTCTCGATTTCGTCGAGCAGCACCACGCAGTGCGGATGCTGATCGACGCCGTCGGTCAGCAGGCCGCCCTGGTCGAAGCCGACATAGCCGGGAGGCGCGCCGATCAGACGCGACACAGTGTGCCGCTCCATATACTCCGACATATCAAAGCGCAGCAGTTCGACGCCGAGCGTCGACGCGAGCTGCTTGGCGACTTCGGTCTTGCCGACGCCGGTCGGGCCCGAGAACAGGTAGCAGCCGATCGGCTTCTCCGGTTCACGCAGGCCGGCACGCGCCAGCTTGATCGACGCCGACAGCGCCTCGATCGCCTTGTCCTGACCAAACACTACGCGCTTCAGAGTCTGCTCGAGATGCTTGAGCACCTCGGCGTCGTCCTTCGACACGCTCTTCGGCGGGATCCGCGCCATGGTCGCGACGGTGGCTTCGATTTCCTTGATGCCGATCGTCTTCTTGCGCTTGTTCTCAGACAGCAGCATCTGCGCCGCGCCCGACTCATCGATGACGTCGATCGCCTTGTCCGGCAGCTTCCGGTCATGGATGTAGCGCGACGACAGCTGCACCGCGGATTCGATCGCCTCGTTGGTGTACTTCAGCTTGTGATAGTCCTCGAAGTAAGGCTTCAGCCCCTTCAGGATCGCGATCGCATCTTCGACCGTCGGCTCGTTGACGTCGATCTTCTGGAAGCGCCGCACCAGCGCGCGGTCTTTCTCGAAGTGCTGACGGTATTCCTTATAGGTGGTCGAGCCCATGCACCGAATGGTGCCCGAAGCCAAGGCAGGCTTGAGCAAATTCGAGGCATCCATCGCGCCACCGGACGTGGCACCGGCACCGATCACGGTGTGGATCTCGTCGATGAACAGGATCGCATTCGGATGCGCTTCGAGCTCCTTCAAGACCTGCTTGAGGCGTTCCTCGAAGTCACCGCGATAGCGCGTACCGGCCAGCAGCGTGCCCATGTCCAGCGAGAACACGGTGGCGGCGGACAGCACCTCCGGCACCTCGCCGTCGACGATGCGCTTGGCGAGACCTTCGGCGATGGCCGTCTTGCCGACGCCGGCTTCGCCGACGAACAGCGGGTTGTTCTTCTGCCGGCGGCACAGCACCTGGATCGCGCGGCTGATCTCGGCATTGCGCCCGATCACCGGATCGATCTTGCCGTCGCGGGCCTTCTTGTTGAGGTTGACGCAATAGGTCTCGAGCGCGTCGCCCTTCTTCTTGGAGTCGTCGCCGCCCTTGGTCTCGGTCTCTTCGTCGACACCGCGCACCGGGCGAGCTTCGGACACGCCGGGACGCTTGGCGATGCCGTGGCTGATGTAGTTGACCGCGTCGTAGCGCGTCATGTCCTGCTCCTGCAGGAAGTACGCGGCATGGCTTTCACGCTCGGCGAAGATCGCAACCAGCACGTTGGCGCCGGTCACTTCCTCACGCCCCGAGGATTGCACATGGATCACGGCGCGCTGAATCACGCGCTGGAAGCCGGCGGTCGGCTTGGCGTCCTCAGACCCGTCGGTCACCAGATTCTCGAACTCGGTTTCGAGATAGTTGACCAGGCTGGTGCGCAGCTTGTCGAGATCGACGCTGCAGGCGCGCATGACTGCGGCCGCGTCGGAATCGTCGACCAGAGACAACAGCAGATGTTCGAGGGTTGCGTACTGGTGGTGACGCTCGTTGGCGATGGCGAGCGCACGATGGAGGGATTGCTCAAGGCTTTGGGAAAATGTCGGCATCTCGTCCTCTGTGTCCCCCGCTGATCATGATCGCCGCTGCACCGTGACGCAACAACAACCTTTCCAGATATAGTGTCCAAACCTGATCGCGAAAGACTGGTTCCGTATCAGTCCGTCCACCCAGCAAGCCCGGGAAAACCCGCCAGCTTGGACCAATGCAAAACCTGTTCCGAGTTTGGCGACACGCCCGCTGCTATTTTTTCTCCATGACGCACTGAAGAGGATGTTGATGCTTGCGGGCGAAATCCATCACCTGCGTCACTTTGGTCTCGGCGATCTCGTAGGTGAAAACGCCGCACTCCCCGATGCCGTGATGGTGGACGTGCAGCATCACCTTGGTGGCGGCCTCGACGTCCATCTGGAAGAACTTCTCCAGCACATGAACCACGAACTCCATCGGCGTGTAGTCGTCGTTCAGGATCAGCACACGATAGAGATTGGGGCGCTTGGTGCGCGGCTTGGTCTTGGTGATGACCGAGGTCGACGGAGTGCTCGGGCCGGAACGGCCCCCGTCGCCTGCCATCGCGCGCGGCCGGCTCATTCGGTCGCCGGCAGGGCCGGCAGCGGGGTGGCTTAGAGAAGGTTGCAGCATGGCTTTCGGTATTTAAATCCCCAGGGAACTTCCCAGACGCCGGAACCGCGACCTGCGGTCAGCGCGCAAATGCCGACCACGCCCACAGCGCAGCGGCTCCCGGCACGACGCAGCGGCGGAATACGGTAAATATGGGTCGAGTGCGGTTTTGCTGCAAGCGCGGAAATCCCGGAGGCACACCCCTAGCCTGGGCGCAGGCCAAGCGTCGCCGTTGGAGGCCGCAGGGTTAACCGGGCGTTAGAAGAAACCGGCAAATCCGGCCCATCGCGGTGACGGACCAGCAAGCAAACCGCCCGGCTTCGCGGCATTTATGGCGCAGTTTAGCGAGTTTCTGAGATTCATTTTACGCGGCGTTTATCCATACCGCCCGATCTTGCCCCGCGAAGAGCCAGGATCGGTGCCGATATGTCCATGATTTCCCTTGCCGCCCAACTGACGCGCGCGGCGCGCCGCTTCCCGCAGGCGAACGGGGGCAATATCGCAGTGATCTTCGCCCTGGCGCTGGTGCCGCTGCTCGGCTTCATCGGCATGGCTGTGGACTATTCGCGCGCCAATAACGCCCGCACCTCGCTGCAAAACGCGCTCGATTCGGCCGCCCTGATGCTGTCGCGCGATCTCGGCGTCGGCGCCATCACCCCCGACCAGGTGTCGAGCAAGGCGCAGACTTACTTCAACAGCCTCTACACCAACAAAGAGTCCGGCGCCGTGACCGTGACCGCGACCTATACGGCGAAAGACAGCTCCGGCTCGTCCACCATCGAGATGAGCGGACAAGGCTCCGTCCCAACTCAGTTCATGAAGATCCTCGGCTTCCAAACGCTGGCGATCGGATCGTCGACGACCACGACCTGGGGCGGAACCCGCCTCCGCGTCGCGATGGCGCTCGACGTCACCGGATCGATGGCATCGGCCGGCAAGATGTCAGCCATGAAGACGGCAGCGAAGAATCTGGTCGACAGCCTCCGCGCAACCGCCCAAACCGCCGATGACATCTACATCTCGGTGGTGCCGTTCGCACAGATGGTCAACGTCGGCAGCAGCAATCGGAACGCGAGCTGGATCAGATGGGACCTTTGGGACGAAAGCAACGGCAGCTGTAGCTCTTGGTGGTACTCGACCAAATCCAGCTGCGAAAATGCCGGCCGCACCTGGAACGCGACGAGTCACAACCAGTGGGGCGGCTGCGTGACCGATCGCGATCAGCCTGCTGACACCACAAAGGATGTGCCGACGAGTTTCGCCACTCGATTTCCGGCCGTCGATTACGCCGCCTGCCCCGAGCAACTGCTGGGAATGACGTCGGCCTACTCATTGTCGAATGCGACCACGATCAAGAACAAGATCGACGCACTTTCGCCGAACGGCGGCACCAACCAAGCAATCGGCATGCACTGGGCCTGGATGTCACTGCGCACCGGAGATCCGCTCAACACCCCGGCGAAAGACTCCAACTACAAATACACCGATGCGATCATTCTGCTGTCGGATGGTTTGAACACGATCGACCGCTGGTATGGCAACGGCCGCGATTGGTCGCCTCAGGTCGACGCACGTCAGCGCATCTTGTGCGACAACATCCGCGCCTCCGCGACCAACACCAACCCGGTCCTAATTTACACGATCCAGGTGAACACCGATGGCGACCCAGAGTCGTCGGTACTGAAATACTGCGCAGACAGCGGCAGTTTCTTTTCGACCACGACGTCTAGCGGCATCGGGACCGCTTTCGCCCAGATCGGCTCCTCGCTCTCCAAGCTCCGCGTCGCCAAGTAAGCCGCGGCCGATCCGGCCCGCCCGCTCATCCCGAGCCGGCATCATCCAGCCACCACTCCGAGCCGAGCCCGGGGTGGCGGAATATGCTGCACTGCGACACCAATCCGGCGAATCCTCGGCATCAACGCAACAGATGCTTAACCTTTTCGAAACCGCCCGCTCCTAACCTGAATCCCTAAACATTTGCGCTCGCCACGAAAAGCCGCGTCAATTCAGCCGCTTACCCGATCGATCGGGAGCTGCCGCTGGTGCCGGGCAAGCGAGTGATTCCAACGCTGGATTCCAACGTCACCGGACCGCACGGGCTTAATTTTGCCTCACGGCCCGGTGAATGATGAAAGATCGGACGGGGACGTTCATGCACCGCAATATTTCCTTCAGCTCGCGCGCGCTGCGAGTTTGCGTGCTCGGCTTGGCGACGATCTCAGCCGCGGTGATCTTTACAACCGACACAGCCGACGCCCGGAAGCGGCATCGTCACCATCACGCCCGCCATCACGTCGAGCGCATCAGCTACAACCCCGCCTTCGCCTCGATCATCGTCGACGGCAACACCGGTGCGGTACTCACCGCCACCAACCCCGACAGCCTGCGTCATCCGGCGTCGTTGACCAAGATCATGACGCTGTACCTGCTGTTCGAGAAGCTCGAACAGGGCAAGCTCAGCCTCGACAGCGAGATGGAAGTTTCCGAGCACGCCTCCGAGCAGGCACCGACCAAGCTCGGCTTGCGCCCCGGCTCGACGCTGCGGGTCGAAGACGCCATCAAGGGCCTGGTGACGCGCTCGGCCAACGACGCCGCCGTGGTGATCGCCGAGACCGTCGGCGGCAGCGAGTCCGACTTCGCCAAGCTGATGACCCGCAAGGCGCGGGCGCTCGGCATGTCGCGCACCGTGTACCGTAACGCCTCCGGCCTGCCGAACGACGAGCAGGTCACCACCGCGCGGGACCAGTCGATCCTCGGCCGCGCGATCCAGGACCGCTTCCCGCGCTACTACCGCTACTTTGCGACCTCCGTCTTCAACTATCGCGGCCACGCCATCCGCAATCACAATCGGCTGCTCGGCAATGTCGAAGGCGTCGACGGCATCAAGACCGGCTACACCCGCGCCTCCGGCTTCAACCTCGTCACCTCGATGCACCGCGGCAACCGCTTCCTGGTCGGCGTCGTGCTCGGCGGACGCAGCGGCGGCTCGCGTGACGCCATCATGCGCAACCTGCTGGCCGAGAATCTGGAAAAGGGCGCGACTCGCCGCACCGTTGCCGCCATCAGCGAGCGCTCGCCCGGCTCGGACGAGACCGAGGTCGCCGAGGATACCCGTCCGGCGCCGGCGGTTCAGGTGCAGGGCGCCGTTCAGGTCGCCTCCGCCGCCCCGGAAGCCGCCGTTGTCCCGGTCCCCCGCCCCGCCGCGCCGATGACCCGCTCGGTCGCTGCGCCTGAGCCGAAAGCGGAAGCCAAGCCGGAGCCCGGCCCGTTCAACAGCGGCAGCCTGGAATCCAAGCCGCTGCAGATCATTCCCGGCTCGGCCGAGCCGATGAAGCCGGTCCGGGTCAAGACCGTCCAGGTCAAATCCGCCCCGATCAAGCTCGCTTCCGCCGTCGCCGCCCCTCCCGTCACCAACGCCATCCCGTCGCCCCGCCAGGATCCGGCCGAAACTTCCAACGCCGCGGTCGCCCGTGTCGAAGCCCGCCCCGAAGCGATCCAGCAGCCGGCCGGCCACGGCACCGGCCAGGGCATCCTCGGCGTGCTGCCCGGCAACATGGCGCCGAAGCACTCGCAGGCGATGGCCTATGCCGACCCCGCCCCGGCGGCTCCGACCCCGGCGGCTCCGGCGGTTCAGCAGAACGGCGCGATCAAGACTGTCGCCCACAGCGGCTGGATCATTCAGGTCGGCGCGCTGGAGAGCGAACCGGAAGCCCGCAAGCGCCTCGATGCCGCCCGCGAACGCGCCAGCGGCTTGCTCGGCAAGGCTGATCCGTTCACCGAAACCGTTACCACCCGGGGCGACCGCAAGCTGTATCGCGCCCGCTTTGCCGGACTGGAACGTGATGAAGCCGAAGCGGTGTGCCGCAAGCTGAAGCGCTCCGACATCTCCTGCTTCACCATCAAGAACTGATCTTTCCCAAGATCTCGAACGAGAACGAACGCGGCCGGGCCCTCCCGGCCGCGTTTTTCATTTGGCGTCACAGCGCCGCTGGAGACTTGGCGGAAGATGCGGAGCCCCGCTCTCCCAGGTCATGCCCGGCCTCGAACCCGCACGATCTCGCGCAACGGGAACATGGCGAAACCACTCGTCAAGGATTGATCGATAAAAGTTGAATCAACAGCCACGCCGAAGCGGCGGGCAACCCGAGGCGTCAATTCGGGATCAGGGCACTCGCAGTCTGTAGCGTAAAGTTGCGTTGCTGGAGTTAGCTGCGATGCGTTCGAAGCAAGGTATCCTTGGCCGCGTTTACCCGGGCGGCAAGGTACGTCGACCCCCCTTGGTCGGGATGCAATTTCTTCATGAGGGTGCGGTGGGCGCGTCCGATCTCGTCCGGCCCCGCTCCCGGCTGCAGGCCAAGGATCTCATAGGCTTCCTCGGTCGTCATTTTGCTGCCCGACGCCTGGCTACGCTGCCCCCCTGCCGCATCTCCATGCGCGTTCTGACGCCAAGCGGGAAACCGGCGGTCCAGATAGCTTTCAAGTAGCGCACAGCTCTCGGCATCGAAGCCGGCCAGCATCGCTGCGAGCTGGCCGAGGTCGAATTCGTCGAGCGAGCGGCCGGCATTGGGGCCGGCCAGGATCCGCCCGGTCATCGAACCGCTGTCGTGGTCCAGCACCATTTCCAGATACTGCGACCGCACCGTCGAGGCCTGTCCCCGCGAGCGCCCGCCGAGGCCTCCGAACAACCCGCCGAGATTGCCGAAGCCGGCATTCTGCAGCGGCGTCCAGCCGAGCAGCCCGGCGCCGAACAGGCCGAGCGGGATTGCGACCGCGAGCTCGCCTTTGACGCCAGTAAACAGGGCAGCCGCCAGGGTGACGATCCCGCCGGCAATTTTCAGCGCCCGCGCCAGCACCGCCGGGTTGGCCGACCGGAACATCTGCAGCAGCGTGTAGAGCACGAAAACGGCGATAGCGCCGGCAATCAACGTAGGCATGGCCGGAATATAAGTTGGTCGGGCAGAAAAAGCACCGCCGCCGGATCGCGCGCGGCTATCGCATCTGCCCGAGCAGCAGCGCCGCGCCGCCGCCGCCGCTCGCGGCCAGCCGCTGCAGCGCTTCCCGTCCGCCGGCCGCATACGCAGCCGCGGCGCGCAGCAGTTCACGGAGCTGCGCCGCAGCGCCTGGATCGAAGCGACACCACGCCCCGCCGCTCAGCCGCGCGATCTCGCGAAACGTCTGCTCGGCGACCGGATCGACGCCCTCCTGAAACACGAACACCGGGACGTTGAGCATGCCGAGCTCGCCCGCCTTGGCGCAGAGATCGTCGGCCTGCTCTTCCATGGCGTCGCCGACGAACACGATGGCACGGACCCCGGCGGCGATCGCCTCCTTGCGGGCATCGGCTAGCACGCGGCCGATCTGGGTATGCCCGCCGCGGCAATCGATCTTGCCCATCAGCCGCGCCAGCTCGGCGCTCGATGAGATCCAGGTCGAGGCCCGGCATTCGTTGAGACCGCGGTAGTACACCAGGCGAATATCGAGACTGCCGATCGCCTCTGCCTCACGGAACATGTCGGCCTGCAGCGCGCAGGCCATGTCCCAGGTCGGCTGCCGGCTCATCGTGGCATCGAGTGCGAACACCAGGCGGCCGCGGGCCCCAGCGGCATTCGGTGCCATCGCGCGCGCCTTCGCGACGAAGGCGGCAATCTCCGCGGACGACGACGGCGCAGGCGTCGCCGTGCCGTTGTCGCGGACGGTTGTCTGGGGTGGAATTGAGGTCGGCTCGCGGGACATCAGGGCTCGCTCTGGAACAGCGAGACCTATGTGGAGACGGCGGGATGAGGCGTCAACGCCCGCCAGCGGTGGCTTCCCTATTTGGCCGAGGCCACCGCGCTCGGGCCGCGCGGCACCGGCTTCGGCTTGATCGATGCGGTGCCATCGTCGAGGAAGCGATCGAGCGACTCCGCAATCGCATTCTTGACGCTCGTCGGCCCGCGATCGCTCATCTCGGTGTGCTGAAACTGGGTGTTGACCACCGTGATGCCGGCCTTGTCGCAGACCTCCTGCGCCGGCACCACGCCGGGGTCAGTCTTGAACACCGGGTCTTCGGACCGGAACGTCAACGTCTTGAATTTGCCGTCGATCATGAACGGCACCCGCAGGTTATCCAGTGTCACCACCCGCCGGATCAGCTCGGGATGCAGATGGGCGTAGTACATCGAAATATCGCCGCCGTTGGAATGCCCGACCATGGTGAGGTGGCGATAATCGGCATTCGGCAGAACGGTCTTCAGCTGTGCGACAGCGAAATCGATATTGGCGACGCCTTTCTCATACACAGGCAGTCGGCCGACGTAAGGCTCGCCGACTTTTGTCACCAGCGGCCCGTCAATCGGCAGATCGTGCTGAATGCTGATCGCCAGATAACCGCGAGCGGCGAACAGATTGGCGAGGAACGAGTACTCGGTGAATTTCACGGTGTTACCGTGATTGAGCACCGCAACCGGGAGCTCTGCGAGGCCGCCTTCGGCCTGCATCTCCTTGTCACGGCGAACTGCGATGTCGATCTCGACCGGTCGCTGACGCGAAGCATCGTAGAACGTCAGCGTCTGATGCCGGATCGCCCATTTCGAGGCGGTGAAGTAAGCGACGGCCGAGACGAGGCACAGCGCCAGCAGAACTGTGATTCCGCGGGTCATCATCCATCCTGAGTCGATCAGCAGCCCCATGCCCAGGATGATCGACCATACGACTATAAATCACAGTCATATGACAGGAAGATCAAAGATTAGCGGATCTGCGCCCCCTCCTTGTGCAACTGCACAAAGCCGCGGCCGATCGGAATAGTTTTCGCCGTTCAACGGGTTGTACGAATTCGAAATTTCTCAGGAGGGTGCGGCAGCGACATCGGATGACTGCGCACGCCGCTTTGATGTCCGACCAAAGAATGAAGAAGATTGGGTAAAATTTGAACTACACGCCGACGATGTCGTGCAGTTCGAGCGGCGTCCCGGCCTGAGCGAACCACTCGGCGCGGTTGGCGGCACGGCGGCGACCGCGCTCGTCGAGCGGCAGCTTCAGCCGCCGCAGCAGATCAGTGACCTCCTCGCGCGCGGTGACGTGCCCCATGCTCGGACGCGTACCGAGCGTCGCGGCATCGAGGTTGTCGAGCGCCGTCAGGCCGCGCGGAAAGAACTCGCGATACACCACCCGTTCGGCAAAGCCATCGAGCGGCCGAAAGCCGATCCGCATCGCCAGCTCTTTCAGGCCGGCGGCGACCATCTGGTTATTTCGCGATCCGATCGTCGACAGACGATTCCGCACCACGATCCAGTCAGTGTCCGAGCCGTCGAGCTGGCGGCGCCGGCGCCGCGCATCGATCACCATCTCCGCGTAGTGACTCGTACCGGTGACTTCGAAGGTCGTTGGGTCGACACCGCCGAGAACATCGAAATCGAGAAAGCTGTCGTTGATCGGCGTGACCAGCGTATCGGCCATCGAATGCGCCAGCCGCATCAGATAACTATCCGAGCCCGGTGTATCGATCACGATGAAGTCGTGATCGTGTTCGACGGCTGCGACGGCGTCGGCGAATTGCTGAAACTCAGCCGCTTCATTGTCGGCGACCTGCATGGTCTCGCCGAGGGTCAGGCAG
The DNA here is from genome assembly GCF_039642825.1 of Rhodopseudomonas sp. P1. Classification (NCBI taxonomy): domain Bacteria; kingdom Pseudomonadati; phylum Pseudomonadota; class Alphaproteobacteria; order Hyphomicrobiales; family Nitrobacteraceae; genus Rhodopseudomonas; species Rhodopseudomonas sp. P1. Next base: position 3,492,058 of record NZ_CP088006.1, read on the forward strand.
CAATGGTCCGGCAGTTCGAGATCGAGCTGCGCGTGCTGCGACCAAGCCTGGCGATTGGCGATGTAGCGGGTGAAGCTGCGCTGCCGGCAATCGAGATCGATCGTCGCGACCCGCTGACCAGCCTTCAGCAGCGCCACCGCGATGTGCAGCGCCAGCGTCGATTTTCCGGAGCCGCCCTTCTCGTTGCCGAGCACGATCACGCGCGCCGAGCCGGACTGACTTTCGGGGGCCTCAATCAGCATCGATCTCCCTTTCGTCGCCGATCTTCAAATCGGCCATGTCGAGGGTCAAGCAAATTGCGTAAGACGGGCCGCGACGGAAGCGGCTTCGCGCTTCATCATGAATCCGCGGCGCGCCTGATGGTCACGATCAAGCTTAACGTGCTGCCTCCGCAGCAGGCCGCCCTGGTGGCGGTCAGCGCCGCGGCTTGATAAGATCGGATTCCTTTCCGCCGCCGCCTGGAGCGGCTTGTCTCCGCTGACCGCGATCGAGCCTTCGATGTCCCGTCCTCCCGTTGTCGCCCGCACTCTCCCCGCCCTTCGTCGCGCGCTCGCCGAGCTGCGCAAGCGTAACGCCAGCGTGGCGTTGGTGCCGACCATGGGGGCGTTGCACGACGGGCACCTGTCGCTGGTTCGCCTGGCAAAGCGGCGCGCCGACAAGGTGGTCGTCTCAGTGTTCGTGAACCCGACGCAGTTCGCCCCGCACGAGGACTTCGGCTCGTATCCGCGAACCTTCAAGGCTGATGCCTCCAAGCTCGCGGGCGAGAACGTCGACCTGATCTGGAACCCCGATGTCAAGGTGATGTACCCGGACGGCTTCGCCTCCAAGATCTCCACCGAAGGCCCCGCCGTCGCCGGCCTTGAAGACCGCTTCCGCCCGCACTTCTTCGGCGGCGTCACCACCGTGGTCGGCAAGCTGTTCATCCAGTGCCGGCCGGACGTCGCGATCTTCGGCTCGAAGGACTTCCAGCAGCTCCGCGTGGTGACGCGGATGGCCGCCGATCTCGACCTCGGCGTCAAGGTGATCGGCGCACCGACGGTTCGCGAGCGCGACGGCCTCGCGATGTCGTCCCGTAACGTCTACCTGTCGGCTGAGGAGCGCGCGGTTGCGCCGACGCTGTATCGGGCGATGAAAGAGGTCGCGAAGCGGATCAAGGCGGGCAAGAGCATCGAGTCGTCGCTGACTGCGGGCGCCGAGTTGATCACCGAAGCCGGCTTCGTGCTCGACTACCTGGAGGCGCGCCACGCCGAGACGCTGGCGCCGATCAAATCCGCCAAGGAAGGTCCGATCCGGCTGCTGGTCGCTGCCAAGCTCGGCAAGACCCGGCTGATCGATAATATCGCGGTGTAAGGCACAGGGGCCCTACGCCTACAGCAGCCCGAGTTCGCGCAGCTCGCGGCGCATCGCTTCCGGCATCGCCGCGATCCCCTCGGCGGCCTTGCCGAGGTCCGCCGGCGCGTCCGCTGCGGTGAGATAGCGCCAGCCCTGGAACGGCCGCATCGGCCGCGGGCTGACCGGGAGCACCTCCGGCTCCAGCACCAGACGGCAGCGGCTGATGCCGTCGCCATCGCGAAACGGCTCGATCGCGATCAGCTTTTCACGCGCCGCGATCTCACCGCGGATCACCCAATACAGCGAGCCGCCGTCGAGCAGCTCCGCATCGCGCTTCGGCACCATGCGGGTGATGTGGATATGCCGCCCACCCGATCTGGCGCGCTCCGCCACCCGCTCGGTCAGATCCTTCACCGACTCGCAGCCCACCGCGAGCTTGATCAAATGCAGAGCCATCGAGGTCGTCTGTCTCGCTTCCTGAAGAATGCCGCCGCTCAGTTTTCCGCGGGAGCCTCTTCCGGCGCAAGCTGGACCGGCGCAGGCGGCTTCGGTTTCGGTGGAGCGGGCGGCCTCTTGGCGGGCGGAGGATTGGCGGCAGCCGCACCGGCAGCATTGTGGGTGGCCGACGCCTGGGCCGCAGCCGGCGGCGCCGGGGGCTTCTTGGCCGCCGGGGCGCTCTTGGCGTTGGTGGCGGCAGCCGCCGCCGGCTTGGCCGGCGCGGGCTCCGTCATGATACTGACGGGCGGAATTGAGGCCGAGGTTGGGAAGTCGATATCGGTCGGCTTGCCGCTCGGCGCTTCGGTGACGCCGGCGAGCGCCGGCGTGGCGCCCGGCACCGGGAGCGCAGCCCCAGCAGGAGCCGCCGGGACCTGCCCTGCGCCCGCCGCGGTCATCGGCAGGCCGCCCCAGCTCGGGGCGTAACGGGTCAGGGTGGTCTCGTAGAGATGGTCGCCGATATTCGCCGCAATCCGGCTGGAATCGGTGAGCGACCGGAATGCCGCGCAGTCGGTCGGCTGGCAGCGGTCCTGCGACGACAGCACATAGGCAATCAGGCCATAGCGGTCGCGCTCGATCGCGCGGCGCAGCCGGGCCAGCTCCGGCGTCATCTGCTTGTCGGCGGCGGCGACGTCACCGAGGGCGGTGAGCCGTGCCAGCCGGGCCGACGCATAGGACACCGCGGCCGCGACGGTCTCGGGCGAACTGAACAGCGCCTTCTCGCAGGCTGCCAGAACCATATCGCCGGCCAGGTCGTCGACGCAGGCCAGTGCCGGCATCGCCTTGGCGATCGGATCGCGCGCCTCCCCCGCGGCTTGTCCACCCCCCGAGCTGCCAAAGCCCCGAAATGCCGAATAGCCCGCCAGCCCGATCGCCCCGATCGTGATCGCCACCAGCGCGCCGTTAGCGACCGACTTGTCAGCCCGCAGCAACGTGACCAGCACCAACAGCGCCACGAATGCCGCAACCGCGACGGTGGCCCACATCGGAAAATTTGGTGAATGCAGAATCTGGTCGAGCCAAGTCGACCAAGCAGCCCAATCCATGCGCGTTGTCCCCTGAGCGCCGATCCGGCGAGTCAACACCGGCTTTACGACCAAAATGGGCGCAAGACTTGGCCAAACGCGGCCCCGAGATCGCTGTCCCCTGCCCCCGGAGGGACGTCAGGACAGCGATGATGATCTCAGAGGCTGTTATGTCTTTGGAAGAAAGACGATGCGGGGCTCAGCAGATGCTGAGCTGGCTCTCCTTGGCGACTCGTTCGAACGCCTCGGAGATATTCTTGATACGGTACTGGCAATCAGACCCATCGGTCGGGAGCAGACGGACGATTTCGTACATGCCGCTGGCTGCCGGACGGGCAACGTTGCTGGCGGTAAAATAGACGGATTCACCTACCACGAACTTGTGCTTCAACGCTCAACTCCTGCGCCACTTGAATACCGATCCGATCCCTGTTGCCGGGTGTGATCGGCTCCCCCCAAACCCCGCGCGCTTATAGCACGCAAGACGCTCTCCTGGCCAGTGAATCACGCATGGCTGGCGCCCCGATTTTGCTTGTTTTTCAGCGATCTAGGCGCCCGAAGGCCGGGAACCGAGGGGGCTTGGGAATGAATCCCCTTCCGCAGCTCAATCGGTCTCGAATTTGTCGATGATCCAGGTCTCGGCCAGGGCCGCCTGAGTCCATTCCTGGAATGCCGGCAGCGCCATCATCACCTCCATGTAGCCCTGCGCGATCGGGTCGAGCTCGACCGCATAGGTGCGAAACCGGTGCACCACGGGCGCGAACATCGCGTCGACGCCGCTGAAGCGGCCGAACAGATACGGCCCGAAACGGCCGTAGCGGTTGCGGCAGTCGGTCCAGATCTCCTGGACCCGGGCGATGTCGGCGCGCGCCGCATCCGACAGCGGCTTGGCACCGACCGGCCGATGGATGTTCATACCGCACTCGTTGCGCAGCGCGGCGAAGCCGGAGTGCATTTCGGCCGCCACCGACCGTGCGTGAGCCCGCGCGGCGACATCGTCGGGCCAGAGCTGGGCCTTGGGAAAGCGCTCGGCGGCGTATTCGATGATCGCCAGGGAATCCCAGATCGTGACGTCACCGTCGACCAGCACCGGCACCTTGCCGGCGGGCGTGAAGGCGAGGATGCGGCGCTTGTCGGCGTCGCCGGTGTAGAGCGGGATCACCACCTCATCGAATGTGACGCCGGTGGCCTTCAGCGCGATCCACGGCCGCATCGACCATGACGAGTAGTTCTTGTTGCCGATCACCAGCGTCCGCGCCATGGCCGAAAACTCCCTTCATCCCCGCAGCGATGCGTCCCTCGGCAATCAATCCACGGCCGCTGCGACTGTCAATCGGTCGAGGTTGCGGCGCGCCGGCCGTTGCGGCACTGCATTGCCATGACCCCTCACGATTCGGCGCCTGCCCCCGCCTCGCCTGTCTCCGCCCTCGAAGACGACATCCTCGCCGTGCTGAACAAAGCCGGCCACGGCACGCTCAGCGCGCCGGAGATCGCTCATGCGCTTCGCCCCGAAGGTGACTGGCACGGCCTGCTGATGCCGATCCGGCGCGCCGCCGTGGCGCTGGCGCTGGACGGCCGGCTGGTGATCTACCGCAAGGGCAAGCCGGCGGACCCGAACGACTTCCGCGGCGTGTACCGGCTCGGCCTGCCGCGCCACGACTGAGTGCGCTTACGGCGCCGGCAGCAGCGACGTGGTTTTGCCGCCGAGCCGATAGGCGAGCAGCCCCGCCCATTCATGCACGGCGACGTCGGTGCGTGCGAGCCCCGCCGCCAGTGTCGAGAACGTGCGGGCCGCATCCTCGCTGCCGCGCGTTCGCCAATCGACCGGATACGGCACGACGTCGAATCCGGCAGCGCGGAATGCGATGATCGACCGCGGCATATGAAACGCCGACGTCACCAGCAGCCAGAGTTCGCCGGGCTTCGGTGCCACCAGAGCACGCGTATAGGCGGCGTTCTCGGCGGTCGTCCGCGACTTGTCCTCCAGCACCACGCGATCCGACGCCAGACCGAACCGCTCCAGCAGTTCGCCGGCGAGCGGCGCTTCGGCGACCGAGCGCTGGATCAGATTGCCGCTGCCGCCGCTGTAGACGATCCGCGCCTTCGGATAGCGCCGCGCCAGATCGAGCGTAGCGAGGACGCGTTCGGCCGAGGCGTCGAGTTCGAGGGTGTTGCGAGCCGCGCTGAGTTCGGAATCGATCGCTCCGCCGAGCACGATGATGCCATCCGGCGCACGCCCGGCCTCGTGCCAGGGCGGAAACCGCTCCGACAGCGATAGCAGCAGCACGTTGCCGAGCGGCGAGTAACCGGCGATCAGCAGCAGCGCGACGCCGCCGATCAAGAGCGCCCGCCCGGCCCGCCACCACCGCGTCAGCATGAGCACCAGGCCCGCCACACAGATCATCGCGATCGTGTTGGACGGATGGACGAAGAAGCCGAGGATCTTGGAGAGCAGGAAGAACATCGGTCACCGGCACGCTGAAGGTCGTCTCTTTCGACGTGCGTTATTCCGGAAGCGAGGTCAACGGCGGGTAGCGCTCAGTCCCACACCGGGGCGGTCGCCATCGTGGTGAGCCGTCCCTTCGAACTGCCGAGGGTGAAGATCTCCTGCATTTCGGCTTCTGACAATTCGAAGTCGAATACGTCGATGTTCTGCGCCAGCCGCTCGAGCCGCGAACTGCGCGGAATTGCCGCGACGTTCTGCTGGATCAGCCAGCGCAGGCAGACCTGCGCCGCGGTCTTGCCGTGCACGGTGCCGATCATGGTGAGAACTTCGCTCTTCTTGGCGTTGCCGCGGGCGATCGGGCTGTAGGCGACCAGCGCCATGCCGTACAGCGCGCAGGCGGCAAGCACTTTCTGCTGCTCGAGAAACGGGTGGTACTCGACCTGATTGCACACCAGCGGCGCAGGACAGACCGCGACCGCCTCCGCGAGCAGCGCGACCGTGAAATTCGAAACGCCGATGTGCCGCGTCAGGCCAAGCGCGCGGGCCTGCGCCAGAGCGCCGAGGGTTTCCGCCAGCGGCACATGCGCGTTCGGCCAGTGCAGCAGCAAGAGATCGACCTCGGACAGCCGCAGCTTGACCAGGCTCTCCTTGGCCGAGCGAATGAGGTCATTGGGCGCGAAATGCGTGGTCCAGACCTTGGTGGTGACGAACAGCTGATCGCGGCGGATGTGGGAGTTGCGAATGCCCTCACCGACCTCGCGCTCGTTGTCGTAGATCTGGGCGGTGTCGATATGGCGATAGCCGAGGCGGAGCGCCTGCTCGACGATGCGCGCGCAGCTATGGCCGCTCAGTTCCCAGGTCCCGAGCCCGATTGGGGGAATCTTCGCCCCATGGGCTTCGACGAAGTGCGCGTCGGCGGTCTGCATGACGATCGTCCCGCATTTTGGGTACGCAGACTGATCAGAAGTAGTATGAACCGATCAGCACTCGCTGCCAATCGCTGGCGCTGCGACGAGCTTACTAATTTCTTCCCGCCGACCGGCCAAAGCCGCAAACACCACATCGGGCGTATGGGCGATCACGGTCAGCAGCGCACGCGCAGGTCCCCGTGGGCTGCGCTTGCCCTGCTCCCAGTTTCGGATGGTCTCGACCGGCACACCGAGCCGCGCGGCGAACTCGATCTGGGTCAGGCCGGCGCGCAGCCGCAGGTCGCGCACCTTCGGCTCGGGGTCTGATCCGCGTCCCGTGGATTCGGCCACTCTGGGCGCGAGCGGAAATTCGGCGCCGTCGCGCAGTTCGACGATCCGCCCGTCCGCTTTCAGCCGCAGCCGCTGTATCTGGGTCATGGACGGAATCGTCCGCCAACAGCGTTAACAGCGCGTGAAGAGGATTACTTCAGTCCGAACCACAGCGTTGCGATACCCAGGAAGGCGAAGAAGCCGACCACGTCGGTGACGGTGGTGACGAAGGTGCCTGAGGCGACGGCCGGGTCGGCCCGCATTTTCTCCAGCGCCATCGGTATCAGGATGCCACCTAGCGCACCGGCGACCAGATTGCAGATCATCGCCAGCCCGATCACCACGCCGAGGCCCGGCACCCTGAACCAGGCGTAGGCCGCGATGCCGGTGATCAGCGCAAACGCGACGCCGTTGACCAGGCCGACCAGCGCCTCGCGCATCACCACCCGCACGGCGTTCCAGGCGCCGAGTTCGCGGGTGGCCAGCGCCCGCACCGCCACCGTCATGGTCTGGGTCGCAGCGTTGCCGCCCTGGCTGGCGACGATCGGCGCCAGCACCGCCAGAGCCACCATCTGCTGCAGCTGATCCTCGAACAGGCCGAGCACCGAGGACGCCAGGAACGCGGTGGCGAGGTTGACCAGCAGCCAGTTGAACCGGCCGCGCGCGATCGTCCACATCCGGTCGGACAGTTCTTCATCGCTGGTGACGCCGCCCAGTGCCTTGAGGTCTTCGTCGGCCTCTTCCTCGATCACGTCGACGACGTCGTCGATGGTGATGACGCCGACCAAGCGGTTCTGGCCGTCGACCACCGGGGCAGCGACGAGGTTGTACTTGCCGAACAGCCGGGCGACCTCCTCCTGATCGTCGTCCACCGACACCTTGCGGCGGTCCTCGTCGACCAGTTCAGGCAATGGCACATTGCGATGCGAGCGCAGCAGCCGATCCAGCGACACCGCGCCCTGCCAGTGATTGACGCCGTCGACGACGTAGATCTCGTAGAAACGATCCGGCAGCTCGGCGGTCTCGCGCATGAAGTCGATCGCTTCGCCGACGGTCCAGTCCCGCGGCACGGCGATGAAATCGGTCTGCATCCGCCGGCCGGCGGAGCTTTCCGGATAGTCGAGGCTGCGCTCGAGCGCATCGCGTTCCGAGGGCGGCAGCTTGTCGAGGATCTCATCCTGATCCTCTTCGTCGAGCACCTGGAGAAGCTCGACGGCGTCGTCGGAATCCAGTTCGCGAACGCCCTCCGCGACGGTCGCCGGCTCGAGCTCTTCGAGGATCTCTTCGCGGACGGTTTCGTCGACTTCGTTGAGCGCGGAGAAGTCGAAATCGGCCCCGGTCAGTTCCACCAGCCGGACCCGCTCGTCGGAATCCAGCGCCTTGATCAGGTCGCCGAGGTCGGCCTCGTGGAGTTCGGACACCACGGCCCGCAGCGAAGCCGCGTCCTCGCCGGCGATGGCGTGAGACACCGCCTCGACGAACTCGGCCCGGAGGTCGCCATGGTCATCCCGCATTGCCACAGGATCGAGAGCGGCCAGATCGGGCCGCACGACCGCATCCACGTCGTCGGTCATGGGGGCTCCCGCGGGTTTTACTGGTTGCAGAAATCGGGCGCCGTCGGGCAAGATGCACTGTCGAACGGCGGCGCGAATGCCCGTGGCAATAACCAATCGGTGAAGCAAAGCGCAATGATATTCGTGACACCCACCAACAATCCGCCAACCCGGAGGGTGTCGTGATCATCGCGCGCACCGCAGCTGCTTTTGTCGCCCTTGCCGCCCTCGGCGGGACTGCTCACGCTACCGAGTGCCCCCGCCCCGGCACGCTCGGCACCTCGCGGGTGCTCACCGTCGATCCGGCGACCTATCCGCGCGTCGGCCTGAAGAGCTTCCCGCAAACCCTGCCGCTTGCTGATCGCGAAGTCGTGCTGACCTTCGACGACGGCCCGGCCGCCACGACCCCGACGGTGCTGAAGGCGCTCGCCGACGAATGCGTCCGCGCCACGTTCTTCCTGGTCGGCAAACCCGCGTCCGAAATGGGAGACATGGTTCGGCGGATCGCGGCCGGCGGTCACACCATCGGCCATCACACCTACACCCATCAGCATCTGTCGGCACTGAGCCATGCCGACGCGCTGACCGAGATCGACCGCGGCATCGCGGCCGACGAAGCAGTGATGCGCGCCAAGGGCATTCCGGTGGCGACCACCCGGTTCTTCCGCTTCCCGTATTTCGAATCCACCCCGGCGCTGCTGGATGATCTGCAGGCGCGCGGCATTCCGGTTTTCGGCGCCGATCTGTGGGCCAGCGACTGGAATCCGATGACGCCCGACGAACAGCTCAAGCTGATCACCGAGCGGCTGACAGCAACTGGCCGCGGGATCATCCTGTTTCACGATCCGCGCAAGCAGACTGCCGAGATGATGCCGGCCTTCCTGCGCTGGCTGCGCGAAAACCACTACCGCGTCGTGCACGTGGTGCCCTCTGACGAAGCCGGTCACGCGGTGGCGTCGGATACGCATGGCCGCACTGCGCGCTGAGCCGGCCCCGCGTCCCAGAATCGCCATGGAACTTTGAACGGTTAAGCAGCCGTTCATGACGCGGTTTTATTTTTCGGTCCGGGTTGGGATTCGGGCGTCGTGAACCGCGCTGTCGGTTGCGTGAAGGCGGTGCACTGTTGTCTGAACGTTCGTTGCGAATTTCGTCTCTCGTTGGTGCGGCCTGCGTCGCCGCCGCTCTCACCCTCCCGCCCCAACAGGCCCGCGCGGCAAGCTGCCCCGGCAATCCCGATGCGCTCGGCACATCGCGCACGCTGGTCGTCGATCCGCGCGAGCATCCGCGCATCGGCACGATGCAATATGGCGAGACGCTGCCGCTGCGCGACCATGAGGTGGTGCTGACCTTCGACGACGGCCCGCTGCCGCGCGAAAGCAATCAGGTTCTCGACATCCTGGCCAAGGACTGCGTCAAGGCGACGTTCTTCGTCGTCGGGCGGATGGCGAAAACGTTTCCCGCCGGCGTCCGCAAGCTGCGCGACGCCGGCCATACCATCGGCACCCACAGCCAGAATCATCCGCTGAGCTTCAACCGGATGTCGGTGGAGCAGGCCCAGCAGGAGGTCGACGAAGGCATCGCCTCGACGCTCGCCGCCCTCGACGGGGACCGCGCGGCGCTGTCGCCGTTCTTCCGCATTCCGGGCCTGCTGCGGGCCGAAGCGGTTGAAGGCTACCTCGCCTCCCGCGGCATCCAGGCGTGGAGCGCCGACTTCCCGGCCGACGACTGGCGTCACGTCTCGCCCGACACGGTGTTTCATCTGGCGATGAGCCGGCTGGCCGCGAAGGGTAAGGGTATCCTGCTGCTGCATGACATCCAGCCGCGCACCGTGGCGGCGCTGCCGCGCATCCTCCAGGCGCTGAAGGCAGGCGGCTACAAGATCGTGCACGTGGTCGCGGCGACGCCGGAGTTGCCGAAGACGCCGACCGAGCCGCAGGAGTGGCGGCTGCATCCGGCGTCCGAGACGGTGGCGAAGGTGCGCTGGCCGAAGGTGCCGCACTTCGTGTTTGCCAATGCGGAGATGCTGCCGGCCCCCGAACTCGCCGACATCGGTCTCGATCGCGACCGCCTGATTCCAGGCAGCGCGCCGATCCGGTCGAATCGCCTGGCGCGCGGCCAGGTGCCGACGCCGCAGCACGCGCCGTGGCCGCGGCAGACCCTGGTCGAATCGACCGACAGCCTGATCACCCTGCCGGTGCCGTCACCGAGCCTGTTCGCGCTTCCCGAACGGACCGCCCCGATGATCCGCGCCATGGTGCCGGTAAAAGCCGATCGGGCCGCCCGCGAAGCGGCGCCCCTCGTCCGCGAAGCCAGCGGCCGCACGATGTCGATCGATATCGGCGCCGCCGCTCGCCCGATCGCCGGCAGCGTCGGAATCGCCCCCGAAGGCCTGCAGCGCGGCCCGCTCGATACCGGCAGCCGCCCTCGCCCGCTCAATCACTGATCCGGGTTACTTGCCCCCTTGCCGCTCGGCAATTTGCCATTAAATTGATGGCAGATTGCCGACGCCAGAGGTGGGGCAGACGATGTCCATCGTTGAAACGGTCGCGGATAAGCTCGGCGGCAAGCCGGTACTCGGTGCAACGGTTCGGTCCCAGGCAGACTTGGCCATGGTGGTCCGCAACCGGCTCCCCCTCGCCGCCCTCCAGGGATTGAGCCGCGCCGGGCTGAGCGATCAGGAAATCGAGCGGTTCGTCATCCCGCAGCGGACACGCCGACACCGCGCCGAGCGCAATCAGCCGCTCACGATCGACGAATCCGATCGGGCTGTCCGCCTGCTGCGCATTCAGAGCCTCGCCGAGGACACCTTCGACGTGGACAAGGCCAGCCTCTGGCTTCGCCGCCCTCTGGCTGAGCTGAACGGCGAAACACCCCTCACCGTCGCGCAAACCGAGGCTGGCGCCAGGCTGATCGAGATGGTGCTCGGCAAGATTGCTTGGGGCGCAGCCGCCTGATGCGCCTGTGGCGACTGTCTCTCGCCCGTCACGCTCGGGCGTTCGACGGCGGTTATGGACTGCTCTTCGACGGCCGTTGGAACACCGTCGGCCGGCCCGTCACCTACTGCGCGACATCGCCCGCTCTCTGTGTGCTGGAGAAGCTGGTGCACGTCGAAGACCCGCTGCTGCTGCCTGCGCTGATGATGGTGCGCTACGAAGCACCGGACGACTTGGCCGTCGACGACGTGCCACTTTCCGCCCTTCCGACCGATTGGCGACGTCGGGAGAGCTGGACTCAACGGCGCGGTGATGCGTGGCAGGCCTCGCTGACAGCCCCGCTGCTGCGGGTGCCATCCGCGATCGTCCCGATCGAAGGATCACCGGATCTCAACGTTCTGATCAACCACCGGCATTCTGGCGCCGACCGGATCAGAATCGCAGACATCGAGCCGTTCACCCTCGATCCCCGCCTGTTCTGACGATTAAGCTTCGGCATCCGAATGCCAACGTTCTCGCAGTGCCTATGCGCGAGACCAGGTCGTTAGGTTGTTTGGGAGGGGTGCGCCGAGCTACACGGCCGGCGCGGAAGTGGTGCGCTCGGAGGGACTCGAACCCCCACGATTTTACTCACTGCCACCTCAAGGCAGCGCGTCTACCAATTCCGCCACGAGCGCTTGGGACCGGTTTCGGGCATCGCCGACCGGATCGACGGCGCCCATTTAACAAAACAATGATGAGGCCACAAGGCCAGATCACCTTCGATCTGGGGATCGCGGCAACATCTGTTTGACCTCGACCGCAATTCGGTTGCGATCGACCAAAACCATGCCGGAAGCGATCGGCATGTTGTTGGCGAGGATCTTGACCTCGTCGGCCTCGGTGGCATCCAGTTCGATGATGGCGCCGCGGCTCAGCCGCAGCACCTGGTGGATCGGCATCGAGGTGGTCCCGAGAACCACCATCAGATCGACGGAAACTTTATCGAGTGTCGGCACTGGAACCCGGACTGACTTGCCTGAGGAACGAAGACGTGGTCGACGACACCACGTTATGGTTATCCAATGATTAACGCCCCCACTTCCCCCCGCCAGACGCTGGATTGGACCGCTCTGAAGCCCGCCGACGGCTCGCCGGCGGTGGAATGGCGGATTTCCGATTCGCTCGTGCCCTATCCGGAGGCGGTGGCGACTATGGAGGCACGGGCCGCGGCGATCACAGCGGGCGACGCGCCCGAGCTGGTCTGGCTGCTGGAGCATCCGCCGCTCTACACTTCAGGCACTAGCGGCCATGCCTCCGACCTGCTCGAAGAGCGCTTCCCGCTGTTCACCACCGGCCGCGGCGGCCAGCTCACCTATCATGGCCCCGGCCAGCGCGTGGCCTATGTAATGCTCGACCTGAAGCGCCGGCGCCCGGACGTGCGGGCCTATGTGGCTGCGCTCGAACAATGGATCATCGCCACCCTCGATGCCTTCAACATCCGCGGCGAGCGCCGGGAAGATCGGGTCGGCGTCTGGGTTCGCCGACCCGACAAGGGCGAAGGTTACGAGGACAAGATCGCGGCGATCGGCGTCCGGCTGAAACGCTGGGTGTCGCTGCACGGCATCGCCATCAACGTCGAGCCCGACCTGTCGCACTTCAAGGCGATCGTGCCCTGCGGCATCAGCGATCCGCGCTATGGCGTCACCAGCCTCGTCGACCTCGGCCTGCCGGTGGTGATGACCGACGTCGACATCGCTTTACGCTCTGCCTTCGAAAACCTCTTCGGCGAAACCCGCACAGCCGCAACCACAAGCGCCTGATCGCCTCCTTCCCGGATCGATCCGCACGCGAAGTGATCGCTCGCCGGAAGCGCGACTGTCACAATCGGCCGTGAGGCTCGATCAGCGCAGCGGCCCCGTGTCGAGTCACAGACTCCGGCAACGGAATTGTAAGGATGAAACCGCTCGGTTCCCGCCGCGCGGCACTGACAACGCTTTCGTCACGTTAGCAGGGAAAGATCGGCGACGGTCTCATTAGCCGCGGCCGCGCCACCCTCGTAGTTGTCCTAGTACCTAGTTTCAAGAATGATCCAACGCCCCACCAGTTCTCCCGATAATCAGTCGCTGTGGCGCGTCGCGCTCGAGCAGACGCGCGATGCTGCCATCGTTATCGACGATGCTGGCAACGTCTGTCTGTTCAACCGAGCCGCAGAACGGATGTGGGGAATTTGTCGCACGGACATCGTCGGCCGTACGACCGGAATCCTCGGCCTCGACGGCATGACCTCGAAGCCCGCTTCCGGTGCCTTCTCCCCACACGCTACATCGAACGGCGTCGCCATTCTCGAAATCCCACGGCCGGACGGCCAGGTCATCAGCGCCGAGCTCACGCAATCGACGATAAGCACGTACGGCCACAACTACACTCTCGTCACCGCGCGCGATATCACGCCAGAGATGGAGCGGCGCAAAGGCATCGAACTGATCTCATCGATCGCAGACCGTACCACCCGCGCGGTACTGGTCACCGACGCTGATCTAAAGCTGCTTTACACCAACGCCGCCTTCACCGGTCTGTTCGGCTTCAGTGCCGCAGATGTCAAAGGCCGCAACGTCATCGACCTCCTCGCCGGCCACCACACCAATCGCCGGACAATCGCCAACCTGAAACAACGGATTGCCGACGCCGAGGGTGGCGAAGAAGAGATCCTGGTTTACGATCACAATGGTGACGAGATTTGGATATCGGCAGACGTTAAGGCGCTGCACGATGCGCAAGGCCAGGTCACACAGGTCTTCGCGCTGCTGACCGACATCTCGGAAACCCGGCAATTGCGCATGCTGCAGCAGGTGACGCTGAGCGCGCTCGCCGACGAGATTCCGATCACCGACGTCGCAGACCGGATGTGCCGCTTTGTCGAGAAGATCGCGCCGGACGTGGTCTCCACGATCCTGCACGTCGACGCCCAGGGGCTGTTGCACCCGCTCGGCGGCCCGAGCCTGCCCGATGATTACTCGCGCGCGCTCGACGCCGTGTCGATCGGCCCGCAGGTCGGCTCCTGCGGCGCTGCCGCGTATTTCGGCAAACCGGTGCTGTCACTCGACATCGACACCGATCCGCGCTGGGAGCCGTTCAAGAAGCGGCTGTTGGAGATCGGGCTGCGTGCCTGCTGGTCGTCGCCGGTCAAGGCCAAGGACGGCCGTGTGATCGGCACCTTCGCGTTCTATTTCCGCGCCTGCCGTCCGCCGAGCCATTGGCATCACCGTATCGTTGACGCCTGCCTGCATCTCGGGGCGCTTGCGATCGAGCGCATGGAGTCGCGCGCGCAGATCGCGCGTCTTGCCTATTTCGACATGCTGACCGGCCTCCCCAACCGCGCCCGGCTGCGGGATCTGATCGCGGCCGCGACCGCGGCCTGCCCGCAGGGCCGCACGGTTGCGCTGGCGTTTCTCGACATCGACAATTTCAAGGACATCAACGACACGCTGGGTCATGCCGCCGGCGACGAATTCCTGATCGAGTTTGCGCGAAGGCTGCGCGATCAGGTCCAGCCCGGCGACGTGGTGGGACGGCTCGGCGGTGACGAATTCGTCGTCGTGTTGCCGAACCGGGAGCCGGCTGAAATCGAACCGGTGGTCGCCCGGATCAGCGAGGCGCTGATGCTGCCGTTCGCGCTCTGCAACAGCCAGGTGCCGATGTCGGCCAGCATCGGCGTCAGCCTGTATCCCGACAACGCCACCGACCTCGACACGCTGATCAACCAGGCCGACACCGCGATGTATCGCGCCAAGCGCTCGGGCCGCTCGACCTACCGGCTGTTCAACAGCGACATGCATGGCGCAGCCGAGCAGCGGATGGCCTATGCGGCCGCGCTACGCTCGGCGCTGGCGAACAGCCGCCTCGAATTGCATTACCAGCCGCAGATCCGCACCAGCGACGGCGCACTGCACGGCGTCGAAGCCCTGGCGCGCTGGAACGATCCGGCGTTCGGTCCGGTGCCGCCGACGAAGTTCATTCCACTCGCCGAAGCGTGCGGCCTGATCGATCAGATCGCGTGCTGGTCGATCCGCGAGGCCTGCCGGCAGATGCGGGCATGGCGAGACCAGGGACTCGAGGTACCGAGCGTCGCCGTCAATCTGTCGCCGATCAACTTCGAGAATCCAGCGCTGCCGACACTGGTGGCCGACACGCTCGCGACCTATCACCTGCCACCCGAAGCTCTGATGCTCGAGGTCACCGAAGGCGTCGCCCAGGACAACCGCTCGACCGCGCAAGAGACGATGATGGCGCTGCGCCGGATCGGGGTCGGACTGTCGCTCGACGATTTCGGCACCGGCTATTCCAATCTCAACCGGCTGGCGCAATTGCCGATCCGCGAGCTGAAGATCGATCGCGGCTTCATGAGCGAACTCGAGACCAGCCCCACCGCCCGCGCCGTCGTCACCACCGTGGTGCGGGTCGGCCAGAGCCTCGCCCTCAGCGTCGTCGCCGAAGGCGTCGAGTCCACCGCTCAATTCCAGCTCCTGAGTGAGCTCGGCTGTGACGTCGCCCAGGGCTTCCTGTATGCGCCGGCACTGGCGCCGGCTGCATTCGAGCAATGGCTGCTCGGCTACAGCGCCGCCCGCGCCGGCACCATGATGGAGCGCATTAGCCCGACGAGCACGGATGACCGAACGGCGCCGTTCACTGCCACGCGGCGGCGGAACTAACCGCCACCGCGTTTGCGCGCGCTTATACCACGACTGCCGATCGTGGTGCGGCGGCGAGCTTGCGCACGATATAGCGCTGCTCCTGGGTCAGACCACCGAAGCCATAGCCGTCGGCCCGCACGCCGTTGACGTGGACATAGCTTTCCGAGTGCAGCGGTCCGAGTAGTTCGCCCATGCGGGCGTAGGTTGCGGCGATGAACTCCGCCTTCTCGTCCTTGGTGTTGCTGCTATCGACGATCCGGATGTCGAGCCAGAAGCTGGCGAGGTTCTGATCTGCCAGCGAGGCGCCGGCCGCGAACCAGTCGGCCGGATCGACCTGCTCGACGATCACCGCCGTCACCTTGGGATCCTTGTGCAGGATGGTGGCGGCGAGATCGCTGGCCGCGGCGGCGATCCGCGGCTTCAGGTCCGAGGTCGGGCGCGGCGTCGAATAATGCACGGTGATCAGCGGCATCGGTAGCTCCTCTCAACAAGTGTTCGATGCCGCAGAAGCTAGACCTCGCCCACAGATCACGCTACCGTATCAATCTGTGTTTTAATCATAACAAATTATGATGATTAGATGATCGACCTCGACATCGCCGCGGTGCGCGCCTTCGTCCACGTCGCCGACCTGCGCAGCTTTACGCGGGCCGCCGAAGCGCTCGGCACCACCCAGGCGGCAATCAGCATGCGGCTGCAGCGCTTGGAGGCACTGCTCGAACGGCGACTGCTGGAGCGCTCGCCGCGCTCGGTCGGGCTGACCGCAGAAGGCTCGGCGTTTCTGGATCGGGCCCGCGCGCTGATCGACAACAATGATCGCGCAGTTGCCAGCGAGCGCGTAATCGTTCAGTCACTCCGGCTTGGTATCAGCGACCACGTCGCCGGACCGGATTTGGTGCCGCTGCTGGCCCGGCTTGGCCGAGGGCGCTCCGACCTGCGGATCGAAGTCAGCATCGGGTTTTCGCGCGACTTAGTCGATGCGTTCGACCGTGCTGAACTCGATGCGATCTGCATCCGCGAGAGCGCGGGGCGACGCGGCGGGGAGACCTTGCTGCGCGATGAATTCGGCTGGTTCGCAGCGCCCGATTTCGATCTCGTCCACGGCGCGCCCGTTCCGCTGGCCTCGCTCGCTGCGCCGTGCGGCGTACGGGCAACCGCGGTGCGGGCGCTCGACAAGGCCAGGGTGCCATGGACCGAAGTGTTCGTCGGCGGCGGCGTCACTGCAGTGGTCGCCGCTGCGCTCGCCGGCCTCGCCGTCGCACCGCTGGCCAAACGCATCGTGCCGCCGGGACTCGTCGATGTCGGCGCCAAACTGAAGCTGCCGCGCCTGCCTGCGTCGCCGGTCGTGCTGCACTCTCGCGTCAGCGACGCGAGCCGCCGCGCGGCGCTCAGGACCTTGGCGGCGACCTTCAGGCAGATCGCAGGCTAAGCCGGCGGCGTGCCGGTCTCACAGAGTCGACAGGATCGAAAACCGCTCACCGGCCGCCCGCTGAGCCAGCAGTGCGGCGCCGGCCTCTTCCACCACCACCGCGTCGACCCGCGCGGCCGAGGGGCCGCGGTGGCAGGCGGCGATCATCTCGGTGACCACAGTCTGGTCGCCTCCGAGCAGCGCTTCAACGCTGCCGTCGCGGCGGTTGCGGACCCAGCCCTCGAGGCCGTTCGCCTGCGCCGTCATCGCCAGCCAGGCCCGATAGCCGACGCCCTGCACCCGGCCGCGGATCGTCACCTGCCGGATGATCTGGCTCATCAGCGCTTCACACCGAGGAAGTGTTCGTTCCGATCGGTGACGACGTCGGCGCGCGTGACCTTGTCCATCAGGTCGACGCCGGCGAGCCCGGTCAGTTGCTTCGGCGTCGCACCGGCTTTGATCGCCGACAACGTTTTGAACACGGCCTCGGTCGCAGCCGCGATCGGCGCATGGCCTTGCACCGCAATGCGGACACGCCTGCCCGCAAGATGATCGAAGTCGCCGAGTTCAGCCGGCGGACTGCCGAGCGCGAGCGGCAGCGTGGTCGCGGCGCTGATCGCTTCCAGCTGCGCGCGGGTCTTCACGCCGGTGAAGAACAACGCATCGACGCCAGCGGCCTCATAGGCCAGCGCGCGTTCGATCGCATCATCGAGCGACGTGATCGAGCAGGCACCGTTGCGGCCGAAAATAACCAGGTTGGGATCGCGCCGCGCATCGAGCGCGGCCTTGATCTTGCCGAGCCCCTCCTCGCGCGACACCAGCTGCGGCTTGGCCTCGCCGTAAGCCTGCGGCAGTAGCGTGTCTTCGATGGTGAGACCGGCGGCCCCCGCCGCCTCCAATTCTTCGACGGTGCGGCGAACGTTGAGCGCATTGCCGTAGCCGTGGTCGGCATCGACCACCACCGGCAACGCGGCGGCACGGCTCATCCGCCGCACCTGCTCGGCAAGCTCGGTCAACGTAATCAGCGCGATGTCGGGATCGCCGAGGATCGCCAGCGAGGCCACCGAGCCGCCGAACATCCCGAACGGAAAGCCGAGGTCGTCGGCGATCCGGATCGAGATGGCATCGTACACCGACGCCGGGCGCACGCAGGCGGATCCGGTGAGGATTGCCCGCAATGCGCTGCGGCGGTCGCGCCAGGCCACGGCGGGCTTACGCGAACTCGAGGATCAGCGCATCGACCGCGAGCGTCGCTCCGGCCGCGGCGTGGATCTTCTTGACGGTGCCGTCACGTTCGGCGCGCAGCACGTTCTGCATCTTCATCGCCTCGACCACCGCGAGCGTCTCGCCGGCCTTGACCTCCTGGCCCTCGGTCACCGCGATCGACACGATCAGGCCCGGCATCGGGCACAGCACCTTCTTGCCGGTGTCGGCCTTGTCGGCTTCCTTCATCCAGCGCGCGGCCGCCGCTTCACGCTCGGTGAAGACGTTGACCGACACTTCGTAGCCGTGATGCGCCAGCTTGAAGCCGTTCGGGATCGCACGGACCTGCACCGCGACCGGATGGCCGTCGATGGTGCCTTCCCACACCGGATCGCCCGGCATCCAGGACGACAGCAGCTGGTGCGGCTGACCGAGCGAGCCGTCGGCATTGGCGAAGCGGACGACGAACGCCTCACCCTCGCGGATCACGTCGAGCGGCACTTCGCTGCGCTCCAGCCAGACGCAGCGGCGGCGCTCGCGGATCACCGCGCGGCCGATCATCTGGCCCGAGATTTTGCGCTTGCGTTCGCCGATCACCCGGTCGATCGCCGCGCCGACGGCTGCGATGCGGCGGGCGACTTCGCCCTCCGGCACCCGCGGATGGAAGCCCTGCGGGAATTCTTCAGCGATGAAGCCGGTCGACAGATTGCCCTCGCGCCAGCGCGGATGCGTCATCAGCGCCGACAGGAACGGAATGTTGTGGCGGATGCCGTCGACGTAGAACGCATCGAGCGCATGGGTCTGCGCCTCGATCGCCGCGGCGCGCGACGGCCCGTGCGTCACCAGCTTGGCGATCATCGGGTCGTAGAACATCGAGATCTCGCCGCCCTCCTGCACGCCGGTGTCGTTGCGCACCGTGATGCCGGAGGCTGCGCTCTCGGCCGGCGGGCGATACTTCACCAGGCGGCCGATCGACGGCAGGAAGTTGCGGAACGGATCTTCCGCATAGACGCGGGACTCGATCGCCCAGCCCTTCAGCGTGACATCCTTCTGCGCCAGCGCCAGCTTCTCGCCGGCCGCCACGCGGATCATCTGCTCGACCAGATCGATGCCGGTGACCATTTCGGTGACCGGATGTTCGACCTGCAGGCGGGTGTTCATCTCGAGGAAGTAGAAGCTCTTGTCCTGACCAGCGACGAACTCGACGGTGCCGGCGGAGTCGTAGTTCACGGCCTTGGCCAGCGCGACCGCCTGCTCGCCCATCTTGCGGCGGGTGACTTCGTCGAGCAGCGGCGACGGCGCCTCTTCGATCACCTTTTGATTGCGGCGCTGGATCGAGCATTCACGCTCGCCGAGATAGATGACGTTACCGTGCTTGTCGCCGAGCACCTGGATTTCGATGTGGCGCGGATCGACGATGAACTTCTCGATGAACACGCGGTCGTCGCCGAACGAGGCCTTGGCCTCGGCCTTGGCGAGGTTGAAGCCTTCGGCGACTTCCGCCCGCGAATGCGCGATGCGCATGCCCTTGCCGCCACCGCCGGCGGAGGCCTTGATCATCACCGGGTAGCCGATCTCGTCGGCGATCTTCACCGCGTGCTTGTCGTCTTCGATCACGCCGAGGAAGCCGGGCACGGTCGAAACCTTGGCCTGCGCGGCGGCCTTCTTGGACTCGATCTTGTCACCCATCGCGGCGATCGCGCCGGGGTTCGGACCGATGAATACGATGCCGGCCTCGGCCAGCGCCTTGGCGAACGCCTCGCGCTCGGACAGGAAGCCGTAGCCCGGATGCACCGCCTCAGCGCCGGTCTTCTTGCAGGCCTCGACGATCTTCTCGATCACCAGATAGCTCTCAGCCGCCGCCGGAGGGCCGATCAGCACCGCTTCATCGGCCATTTCGACGTGCAGCGCGTCGCGGTCCGCCTCGGAATAGACGGCAACCGTCTCGATACCCATACGACGCGCGGTCTTGATGACCCGGCAGGCGATCTCGCCGCGGTTGGCGATCAGAATTCGTTTGAACATGCTCTTTTTCTTGCAACCTTGGATGGTTCTGCTGTCCCGGGCGGGGCAGCGACGGGGCATTGCGGGTGTGCTTGTAACAATTCTGTCGCCGGGGAAAACTAGATATTGCGAAGGGGTCCCCAGCGTGGGCCCCAATCAACCCAAGGCCCTGTCATGCGCCGCACACTCGCCCTACTGTCCGCGGGCCTCTGCCTGCTGTCCGTCTCCACCGCTTTCGCCCAGAACACTCCGCCCCGCAACCTGATTCTGTTCATTCCCGACGGTCTACGGGCGAAGTCCGTCAGCCCGGAGACCGCGCCGGCGATGGCCGCGCTGCGCGATCAGGGCGTCAATTTCAAGAATCCGCATTCGCTGTTTCCGACCTTCACCATGGCGAACGGCTCGGCGATGGCGACCGGACACTATCTCGGCGACACCGGCACCTTCAGCAACACCATCTATACCGGCTACAGCGTTCCGCCGGCCGGGAATACCGTGGTTCCGTTCATCGAGAACGACGACGTCCTCGGCGACATCGATAATCATTTCGACGGCAATTACCTCAACGAAGAAAGCCTGCTGAAGCTCGCCCGCGACAAGGGGCTGAGCACCGCGGCGATCGGCAAGCTCGGCCCCACGCTGCTGTTCGACCACACCGACCGGACCGACAGACCGGGGCCGCATTCGATCGTGATCGATGATGCGACCGGCTCGCCGAAGGGCGTGCCGCTGCCCGACGACTTCAAGGCCGAGCTCGACAAGCTCGGCCTGCCGCTCAAGCCGCCGGCCCGCGGCGAGAACGCCAAGGCCGGCGACGCCAAGACCCCCGGCACGCTGGTCGCGAACGTCGTGCAGCAGGCCTATTTCGCCGATGTCGCCGCCAAGGCGGTGCTGCCGCTGTTCAAGCAGCGCGGCAAGCCCTTCGTGCTGGTGTTTTGGTCCCGCGATCCGGATGGAAGCCAGCACAATCAAGGCGATAGCCTGAACCAGCTGACACCGGGCATTAACGGACCGACCTCGTTGGCCGGAATCCGCAATGCCGACAACAACCTCGCGCAGTTGCGCAAAGCTCTGGATGAGCTCGGTCTGTCCGCCTCGACCAACATCATCGTCTCGGCCGACCACGGCTTCTCGACGATCTCGAAGCAGAGCAAGACCTCACCGTCCGCCAAGGCGAGCTACGACGACACCCCGGCCGGCTTCCTGCCGATGGGCTTCCTCGCCATCGATCTGGCAAAGGCGCTGAAGCTGCCGCTGTTCGATCCCAACAACAGCAACGCAGCGGTCGGCGACAATGCCCACCCCAAGGCCGGCAACGGCGTGCTCGGCAAGGACCCGGCCAAGCCGGATCTGGTTGTCGCCACCAATGGCGGCTCGGACCTGATCTATCTGCCGACCGGCGACAAGAAGCTCGCCGGCCGCACCGTCCGGGCCCTGCTCGAGCAGGACTACGTCAGCGGACTGTTCGTCGATGACTCGCTCGGCAGCTTCCCCGGCGCGCTGCCGCTGTCGGCGCTCAACCTGAAGGGCAAGGCCGCGACGCCGACGCCGACGATCGTGGTCAACTTCCGGTCCTACGCGTCCGGCTGCGCCGAGCCGACGCAGTGCTCGGTGCAGGTGGCCGACACCGTGCTGCGGCAGGGCCAGGGCATGCACGGCTCGTTCAGCCGCGGCGACACCATGAATTTCATGGCGGCGACCGGCCCGGACTTCAAAGCCGGCTTCGCCGATCCGCTGCCGGTGAGCAACGCCGACGTGGGGTTCACCGCGGCGAAGCTGATGGGTCTCGATCCGACCACCAAGGGCAAGCTGATCGGCCGGGTGATGACCGAGGCGATGCCGAACGGCGCCGTGCCGAAGGCCACGCAGGAGACGGTGCGCTCGAAATACGCCGCCAACGGGCTGCGCACCGTGCTGGCAATGCAGCGCGTTGGTGAGCAGCGTTACTTCGATGCCGCCGGTTTCCCCGGCCGCACCCTCGGCCTCGATGGCGAGACCTCCAAACAAAAAGCGGCGGGGAAATAACCCCCGCCGCTTCCTTGCAGAACTTGGCTTCGGCCGATCAGACGCCGAGATCGAAGATCTGCGGCACCTGGCTGATCAGCGGCAGCGTCGCGACGCCGACCAGCGTGGCGACCAGCCGCATCAGCGTGTGATTGCTGCGCCGGGTGCCGCGCATCTGGCGCGAGATCCACTCCAGGACTTCAGTGTTGACGCCGACCGCCTGGGTCGGAGCCCAGGACTCGATCGCGACGTCCGGCGACAGCGCGACGCTGCGCGCCGGCACCGGCAGGCCTGAGGCGGCCGCGGCGTGGTGGGCGACAGCCTTGGCAAACAGATCATCGAACCGGCCGCCATCGACACGCTCGGCAGCGGCATCGTTGATCTCGAACAGCGCCTCGGCCTCGGCCCGGCTGATCGGCTGATTGTCGACCGCGGAAGCGGTCAGGATACCCATGCACCACGCGGTGTCGGCGGCGTCGAGGGTGCGGGAGAAATGCACCCGACCGCGGGTGGTCGGGCCTTCGCCGGTGATGATCCCATCCCGCACGACCCCGAGCGCTTGCGCGGCGGTATAACGATCCGAAACGTTGAGAGGGTCGATGCCGAACAGTTCGGCGGTGGCGACGGCAGTCATTGCTTTCACTCGTTTTTCTGGCTCTGGGCCAGCATTTCCACGCTGGCGTAAACGCTTGGTTAAGACTTCGCTCCTGCGCTCGATTCGATCGGAATTACCCACGATGTTTCGAAACAGGGTTGCCGATTTGTCGCAGCAGCGGTCTCGCCGGCTCAATTCGCAAGCCGCTCCGGCGGCGGTTGGGCGCACTGGCGGCGCAATTGCGGCAAAGCGGCTTTGCCGGGCGGCCATTTGGCCGCACCGGTCATTCAGCAGTCCTTCAGCGTTTTAAGCGGCGAGCCGTCGGCGCGCGGTCAGCGCGGCGACCACCAGTCGGCGAGCAGCAGGCCGAGCGTTCCCGACACCGCGGTAATGAACGCCCCCCACGAGATGTCGACCGCGACCACCGGCCAGGTCCAGTGCTTCAGCAGCGCCAGCGACGTCAGCTCGAAGGTGGCGTAGCAGAACAGCCCGAACAGCGCCCCGTACAACAAAGAGGATTGCCAAGTCGCCTGCGCCGACCCGTTGACGAAGATGACGATGCCGACAACGTAAAGCAGGTAGAACAACACAGCCGGCAACAGCCTCACCTCGCCGAGCATCTCGCCGACCTGCGACTGGAAGAAGCTCTTGGCGATCGTGCCGAGGAAGAGAAAGTCGAGCGGAATCAGGACAATGAATGTTGCCAGATAGAGCAGACCGTAGCGCTTCAAATCGTCCTCCTGAACAAAGCAGAATGCATCCTGTCAAATACGGAATGCCTCGTCGATGGTTGCAGACGCAGCCGGACAGCGGCTGCAAAATCGCAGCCTCGTATCCAGGATGAGCCCACGTGCTGACAACCTCCAGCTCCCGACCCGTCATCGTCTGGTTTCGCGACGATCTCCGTCTTGCCGATCATCCGGCGTTGCAGGCGGCTGCACAATCCGGTGCGGCTGTGCTGGGCGTTTATGTGCTCGATGAGGTGAGCGATGATGTGCGCCCCCACGGCGGCGCAGCGCGGTGGTGGCTGGGGCAATCGCTGCGCTCGCTCGAAGCTGAGCTTGCCGCGGCCGGCGCGCCGCTGATCCTGCGACGCGGGCCGGCGGCCGCGGTGCTGGCCGAGCTGGCGCAGCAGAGCGATGCGGCGGCGGTGCATTGGAACGAGATAGAGATCGCTCCACATCGGGCTGTCGCCGATGCGCTGGCCGATGCCCTCACGGTGGCCGGCATCGCGTATCACCGCCACCCTGGCGACACGCTGGTGGCGCCGAGTGCGATCCGCAGCAAGGATGGCCGCGGCATGCGGGTGTTCACGCCGTTCTGGCGGCGCGTCCTCAGCCTCGGCGATCCACCGCAGCCCCTGCCCCGCCCGAAGGCGCTGCGCCCGGCGCCGGCTCCACCGAGCGACCAGCTCGGCGACTGGCAGCTCGAGCCGACGGCGCCGGACTGGGCCGGCGGCCTCCGCCAAACCTGGACGCCGGGCGAAGCCGCCGCACAGGCGCGGCTATCCGGCTTCCTCGCGGGCCTGCCCGGCTATGCGGACGGGCGCGACTATCCGGATCGGCACGTCACCTCCGGCCTGTCGCCGCATCTGCGGTTCGGCGAAATCAGTCCGCGCCAGGTCTGGTACGCCGCGCGCTTTGCCGCCGCCGAGCGGCCGGCGATCGCGCCCGACATCGACAAATTCCTGAGCGAGCTCGGCTGGCGCGAGTTCTGCCGGCATCTGCTGTTCGACCATCCGGATCTGGCGACCCGCAATCTGCAGCCGGCGTTCGACGCCTTCCCGTGGCACAGCGACGAGGCGGCGCTCAGCGCCTGGCAGCGCGGCCGCACCGGCTACCCGATCGTCGACGCCGGAATGCGCGAGCTGTGGCACTCCGGGGTGATGCACAATCGCGTCCGCATGGTCGTCGGCTCGTTCCTGGTCAAGCACTTGCTGATCGACTGGCGGCTCGGCGAGCAGTGGTTCTGGGACACGCTGGTCGACGCCGATCCCGGCAGCAATCCCGGTAACTGGCAGTGGGTGGCGGGCTGCGGCGCCGACGCGGCGCCGTATTTCCGGGTGTTCAACCCGTTGCTGCAGAGCGAGAAGTTCGACGCGGGCGGCAGCTACATCCGGCGCTGGGTCCCCGAGCTGGCCTGCCTGCCCGACAACCTGATCCACCAGCCGTGGACCGCGACGCCGCTCGAACTCGCCGCCGCCGGCATCGAGCTCGGCGGCAACTATCCGCGGCCGATCGTCGACCACAAAACCGGCCGGCAGCGGGCGCTTTCGGCCTACGCCGAGCTGCGTCAGCGTTGAACAACTTCGCTTAGCAGCGTTACTAATTGCGCGAATCGGCTATCGTCGCGGTTATCTGCAAACCCTTGGGGGATCAATATGGACGACGACAAGCCGATTATCGAGCAGGTGGGCGAGGTGATCACCGAGGCCGCTGATGCAGCCAAGACCGTGGTCAAGAAGGCGCGCAAGGCGGCCAAGAAAGTCGCCAAGAAGGTGAAGGCCGGCGCCAAGAAGGCCGCGAAGGCGACCAAGAAGGCCGGCAAGAAGGCCGCCAAAAAGGCAGCCAAGAAAGCTCCGAAGAAGGCCGCCAAGAAGGCCAAGAAAGCTGCCAAAAAGGCGCCCAAGAAGGCCAAGAAGGCAGCCAAGAAGACCGTGAAGAAGGCCAAGAAGGCGGCGCCGAAGAAGGCGAAGAAGGCCAAGAAATCCAAGCGCTGAGCGGTTCATCCGCGTCGGCCGGCGAAAGCCTCCGGAGCACCGTGCCCGGGGGCTTTTTGCTGCGCGCAAAGCGCAACCGAGGACGGCCTGCCCTGCGCCTCTACGCCTTGGCGCGGTTGACCAGAAACACCGCCGCCGCGCAGATCACCATGCCGACGATCGACACCACGTCCAGCTTTTCACCGAACAGCACATAGGCCATCAGCGCGGTAGTGCCGGGCACCAGATAAAACAGGCTGGCGACAGAGGTCGCGGCGGAATGCCGGATCAGCCAGTACAATAGCCCGATCGATCCGATCGACAGCACCACCACCAGCCAGCCCACCGCCAGCACGAACTCGGTGGTCCAGTTCACCACCCGGGTTTCGAACAGCAAGGCGCCGACCGCGAACAGCGCGAGCGCCGCCAGAAACTGGATGATGTTGCCGGCGCGCCAGTCGATGCCGCTGCAGAACCGCTTCTGGTACAGCGTGCCGATGGTGATGCCGATCAGCGAACAGGCGGAGGCGAGCCAGCCCCAGCCGATGTCGCCGGTGAGGCTGCGGCTGTGCAGGATCAACAGCGTGCCGCCGAGACCGAGCCCCAGCCCCAGCCATTGCAGCGGCGTGACGCGCTCGCCGAGCCAGCGATTGGCCAGCGTCGAGGTCAGGATCGGCTGCAGGCCGGGGATCAAGGCCGACAGGCCCGCCGGCACCGAATGCGCGATCGCGATCGAGGTGCCGGCCAGATACACGCCGTGCACCAGCAGCCCGGCGACGATGCTGTGGCCGACGCCTGCGAGGTCCGGCCAGCGCGGCCGTGCGATCGCCGCGATCACCGCAATCAGCGTCACCACCGCGATCATCCGGATCGACAGGTAGGTCAGCGGCTCGGCACCGGCCAGCGCGTATTTGGTGCCAATGAAGCCGGTGCTCCACAGCACGACGAACACAGCGGGCGCGGCGCGGCCGGCGAGATGCTCTGCGTTACGGTTCATTGTTTCCCCGAGGGCCCGATCGTATGGTGACGGGCAAGCGCCCGATGGCGCCACGTCCATGCCACGCCGCAACCGCCGCGGCCAGCACGGATCGTCATCATCAACGCGCCGCCGCCCTTCCCGCACCGCGCGTTCGTCATCTTCCGGAGCCGCCATGCGCCTGCAGTTCGAAACCGTCGACGTGTTCACCGCCGAGCAGTTCAGCGGCAATCCCCTTGCCGTGGTGCTCAACGCGGAAGGGTTGTCGAGCGCGCAGATGCAGGCGATCGCCGGCGAGTTCAATCTGTCGGAAACGACCTTCGTGCTGCCGCCGCAGGACCCTGCCCACACCGCGCAGGTTCGGATCTTCACGCCCAACGGCGAGCTGCCGTTCGCCGGCCATCCGAATGTCGGCACCGCCTTCGTGCTGGCCCGCATCGGGCAGAGCTACGGCCGCAGCATCATCGGCGATCGCGTGGTGTTCGAAGAGAAGGCCGGGCTCGTCCCGATCCAACTGATCAAGGACGACGGCGCAGTCACCGGCGCGCGCCTGACGTCGCCCCAGACCCTGTCGGTGACCGACGAGATTGCCCCCGATGTCATCGCGGCAGCCTGCTCGCTCAGCGAGGGCGATATCGAGATCGCCAACCACCGGCCGTGCATCGCGTCCTGCGGCACCGGCTTCATCATCGCAGAGGTGAAGAGCCGCACCGCCCTCGCCGCCGCCAGCCCACGTGCCGACCTCTTCGGCGACCACATCGCCGGCTACCCGACGTCAAAGGTCCTGCTCTATGTGGAGACCGCCGAGGACACCATCGACATCCGCGCCCGGATGTTCGCGCCGCTGAACAAGATCCCCGAGGACCCGGCCACCGGCAGCGCCAATGTCGCGCTGATCGGCCTGTTGGCGAAGCTGCGCCCCGAAGCCGATCTGACGCTGTCGAAAACCATCCTGCAGGGGCTCGAGATGGGCCGCCCGAGCCTGCTGTTCGCCGGCGCGGAGAAGCGCGGGGGCGAAGTCACGACCACCGCGATCGGCGGACACTGCGTGGCGGTGATGGCGGGAACGATCGGCCTCAAATAAGGCCGCGAAAGCCGGACCGGCGCTCGCTCTTCGGCCGTCAGACCGCCGATGCGCTCAATATTCTTCCGGGCAGGGATCGACGATCTTCCACAGATCGACGCCGTTCTTGATCTTCTTCATCTCGGTGGTCAGGCCGCCGTTGCGGGCGATCCAGTCCTTCACCGGCTGCGGATAATACGACATCAGCTCCGAGGTGCCCTCGAGGCTGGTGACCTTGATGCCGAAGGTGAAAGCCTTGTCGTAATAGGCCTGATGGAAGCCCAGGCTGGCGCGCGGGGTGACGCAGATCTTGTTCAGCGGCACGATCCCGAACACCAGGGTGCAGGCCGAATTGCAGATGCCGTCGATGATGACCCGCTCGCGGCGATCCCGGATCCGCTGGTACTTGGCCTTGTACTCCTCGACATAGCCGCCGTGATCCCGGGTGATGTGGAGATCGGCGCGTGCCGGCGTGGCCAGCAGCATCAGCGGCAATAACAGCGACGAGAACAGCGTACGCATGGTTCGGTCGAAACCCGTGGCGACAAGGGGAGCGGGCCGGCCTAGGCCGGCACCGGCACTTTGGCCGAGTTTGGTTTGCGCGACGTTAATGCGCACATTCCGGCGAAATCATGGGAGCCCCCCTCCCCCTTGTAAGCGCCTGCAAAAGTGGGGTATTCGAAAGCCCTCGCCGGGCGGCAAGCCCCACCCGGCCCCCGCGCTCGTAGCTCAGCTGGATAGAGCATCGGATTTCGATTCCGAGGGTCGGAGGTTCGAATCCTTCCGAGCGCGCCAAATAAAACCACTAACTATCCGTCGCAGGACGACCTAGGCGTCAGTGCTTCAAGCCTGCCCATCGCAGGCTTGGTTGTTTGCTGCATACTTCTGACGATGGCAATCAGGGCGCCCCCCCCGTCGCGGCCTCCCCGAAGAATTCATACAGAACTTTCTGGCCCGGACCACCATTTAGAGTCTCGCGCCGGTTTTGCAGCTCGGCCCCACTTTCGGGAGCCTCTGACCGTAGGCTGTAAGCCGGCGGCCCACATGCCATGCATCGATGGCATCAGGCCGTCACCCAACACGACCTCGGTGGATAGACCGACATAGAACAAGATAGATTCGATTCATTTCGGCGAGGGGGTTGGACGCCGATCGGCGCTGGGGGCACCGCTCTCACATCAATGAAATCAGAGCTCTAGTCTAGATTTTTGTATGACGTAATTGAGGGGGCAGAGTTCAATCAGTATTCACACTCATGATCACGAAGGGACTCGTGGAATTTGAAGATCCCGAGCCCTTGAACACGCTAGGCAACACGCAAGGCTGAACCGCGATGTATGCGCGTCCTTTGTCCGAGATATTGCACCGCGCGCTGGCGGAGCCGGGAGCATTCGACGACACCCTCAAGCGGTTCGAGTCGTTGCGAGGCTATGGCCTGCTGCCACGCGGACGAGAATCTGCAGGTGCTCGCCTTTCGGACGAACAGATTGCCAGCGCGGTGCTGGGCTTCGTACCAATATTGCCCGGATGGGCTGGGCACGTATCGCTTGTCCTAGGCAGCCTTTGCGCGGTCGGCGGACCAGCTGCCTCATTCAGAGGCAGAGCGACCTTGTTGGACTCCATAGCGTCCGTGATCGCAGCAGATGAGGCGTGCAGCTCGGTTCTCAGCTTTTCATTCTCGATTGCTCGAACCCGGAACGATGACGACTATCATGCGAGGGCGCTGTTTCAAGAGGATGAACGGCGAAAGACGGTCTCATACGTCTCCAAGATGGCGACCTCTCTGCTCAGCAAAGGCGCTGAAACCACCTATGATCATGATCGGATGGACCGCCCGTCCGCTCGGCAACTCGTTCTGGGGCGCGACTTTTTCACCCAGCTTCGCCGGGCCGTCTCACTTTCGCGGCAGCTCGATCTGCCGTTGAAGACGGACTGGCGAGAATATCAAACGGAAGAAGAGCGAGACGCCTTTCACAAGAGCCTTGGCGCACGCCGCAATTCGCGTTTTCTGAATCTGGGCGTCGATACGCAGGTGGTTTGGCCGAAGGAGCCGACCCGTGTGCAATTTGCCGGCCGTCATTTCGTACTCTTCCCGAAGACGAAGGAGTTCTCGCATTCGATCAGCATCGACCTGGTCAACGAGCGTATTTCCGCCGAAGAGGCCCGAACACTTCTCAATCGCTTCCTGAGCTTGCTAAGTTGGTGCGACGATAGCTACGCAGTGTTGGAGGACGGCTGGTCTGGCAACCCGATACCGGTACCCATCCAGCGCTCTGACGGTGCGTTGTCGACCACGTCACATTGGGTTTTCTCGCGATCCATCCCCGACGATCCAGAATTGCTTCAGCGGCTGGCCTATTACAGAGAGGGACTAAATGCCCGTCAGGCGGGCTTGGTCACCTTCGAGGTGTTGAGTTTCTTCAAGGTTTTCGAAAGACGATCAAGAACAAAGCCAGGGGAGCAGAATCCGACCAAGCTCTGGATCAAGAACGTCTTCGCGGAGGTTTCTGCGTCGCTCCGGCCGGAGATACTTTCGCGGTTTGACGCCGACCGTAGCGGCAAGGACGTTGAGAAATATGTCTTCGACAATTGCCGGGTAGCGACGGCACACGCCTCGGAGTCCTTTCCGTCCGATGCCGACGCGTCGCCCGAGCTGCGGCGTCTCTACTCAGCCGCCGAGGTCACCTTCGCCCTCGCCCGACACTTCATTCAGACGGAATACAAGTTGTCTAAATTCTCCTACTCGGACAAGCTTGCAGACGGTCGCGACGATTCTTTGCCGGAGATGCCGAAAGCAGATACTGGCGATGCTCGCCAAGAATAGCACCGACTCATGATATACTATCGGTGGCAGGGGACTACCTCACCGACCGGTTGCACAGCACATGCCCGATATTCCGACGTTGCCGCTGCCATCCGTCTTACCCCATCCTGACGCGATAAGATCATGGAAGCAAACGACCACCGACTATGAATCCGACTACTGGGAACTCCAGTACGAAATTCACCGTTATCTGGGGCGGGTCGATGATGAGGCCCTTCGCGCGCGATACGATAATATCGTCCGCAACATGCATGCGATCATCAGCGAAGACAGGAACGTCATTCCAATCCATAGCTTTCTGAGTTCGTGGTACTGGTACCGAAAAGAGCATCAAACGCGGTATGAGTTTGCGCTTCGCAAGCTGCAGCTCCACCGGCCGCTCCCCCTGATCGCGAAGCGCGACTTGACCGCTGCGCCGGCCCGGCCACGGAGCCCGAACGCCGGGGATATCTTGTTTCGCTACGGTGAGCGAAAATGGCTACAGGGTCTCATAGATTTCGGGCGCCTGCGCATGCGGTCCGCGGAGCAATATGCCCTGATGGAGAAAGATCCTGCGAGGCACGATGACGAACGCGTCAAGCATTCCTATTCGCCTGGGCAGTACGTAACCCTGACGATGCCGGATGGCCAGGTGGTGCGTCCAGTCAGCGACCTCAAATACAGCACGTCCGGGACCGACTATTTCCTTTATTGCGTCGCGATGGACTGGGATCCGTATCTCTTCGGTGAATTCTCCGGTACCGACTGCTGCGTCGTTATCAAAGATCCGGACGAATTCGCCGGGCGCATGGAGCGAGCCGCTGCCAGTCAGCTCCCCGGTTGGTACTTCCATCACTGCCCTATCGACTATTTTGATACCCATGAGCGTCGGCCACGTGAACGCATCGACAACGCCATGTCGAAGGAGTTTCGTTTTGCCTATCAGAGGGAGTATCGGTTTCTCTTTGCGGGTTTTGGTCAGACCGCGGCAGGACACATCGAACTGGAGCTTGGCCCCTTGCACGACATCGCCGAGCTGCACGACCGGCCTGCCGTGTGAACTCTTCCCTCGGGCAACAGCTGATTTTCTGCTGCGTTGAACGAACGGGCAACGAAGATCCGGCAAGGCTGCAGCAATATTCGATAGGATGAAAGTAGTTAGTCTATTGCGATGCCAATATTTACCCGACGACGCCTCCAATTGATGCTGGATGAGCTATATCCCGTGTTGGGTGACGCCAAGGCCCGCGACTTGCTGAATCGTCTCGAAGACAAGCGCGTCGAACAGGCATTGCCGGCGGAGATGGAATTGGGTCTTCTTTGGGCAATCGGCCAACTGGGAGAACTCGAAATTGAGCCCGAATGGTGGGGAAGCGGCAACCGTCCCGACGCCTACACTGAACGACTCGTGCCCGGAAAGCCCTGCGCCATCGAAATTGCCGCAACGAGCGATAATGCTATTTCAGGCGAAGAGGCGATGGACAATGTTGCGATTGCTATCGGTCAGTTTGCGGATCGCTTTTGCAAGGGCATCAGCACATTTCTCTACTACCGGTTCAGAGAAGAACAGGGATACGAAAATGGGCGCTACTTTCGTCGGCGGCTGACGCCTCTGGACTATGAGCTTTCCGAGAATGCAGCGAAACTGATCGAGGATTGGATCGCAAGCGGCCCTGCCAGTGGCACTAAGCTTCATATTGTCGAACCCGGCCTCGACGTTGAGATCGAACGCTCTGTGCATAAGCAGATTCGCTATCATAATGTCTGGTCGAGCATGCCTCCGGAAACGCACTCCATAGACGATAACCCTCTCTATAAGATGCTGAAGCGAAAGGCTGCGCAATTGAAGGGCGGCCATCGCGATACTCTCAGATTTATCTTTCTGACCGACGTTGGCTCCGCACTATTGAACCGCCTGGGCCGCTTCGGTGAGATCGATCACACCCGTCGACGTGTTTCCGGAAGTGAGATTCTTTCCCGGTTTATGCAGGCGCACAAGGATCGGGTCGACGCAATTGTGGTGTTCGCGCCGCAGCGCCCGCAGCAGCCTTGGACACTCAATCGGGAAATAAAGTGGTCTGCGACATTCTTCGGGCGGTCCGGATTCGACAACCCGCCGGAGGGCCTCAATCGGATCGTTAGAGCACTTCCGAGTCCACGGTTCGAAGGCTACCAGGCACGATCTCTGTTTCGGCAGGGCGCTTTCTCGCCAAAACGCAGCGGTTGGTATTTAGGCATGTCGATTGAGGGGACGATGAAGGACTTCAAGGCAAAAGTACCGGCCCGCGCCTTTCTCGATTTCCTGGCGGGTCGCATCTCTGTTGACCAGTTCCGCCATTTCATGGGCCAACGAAAGGACGATCCGAACTTGTTTGAGAGCTGGCTGAACCAAGGCTTTACAATGTCTAAGATTGAAATGGCGCCACGCAACGTCGACGAGGATGACGATCATCTCGTCTTGCATTTCAGTGACGATCCCGCGGCACGAGCGCTGAGGATCAATCAGCCAGTTACAGAATAGTTACGCGTCGGCCGCCCATACGGCTTTCATCCCTCGCGCAGAAAACAAGGCTTACCGCTTCTGTCATCAAGGGCAACGCTGCGAGCGAAAAGCGGGGCCCGTGCCGTCGCCTTGCTCCGGCCCGCGCTACCGCCGCTCGCTTTCGACTTTTACGGCCCTCACCATTCGCAACCGGTTACGCGGAGATCGTAAGTTAATTCACTATGGGCGTTAAATATACTGAGCTTCAGAACCAGCCCTGGCAAATTGCTCGGATCGCCTGTCGTTAGGTGGCGGCCACCGAAGGTATCGACGCTCTAATTCTACCCCCGGGGCCGTGGATAGGCCGGCGCGCGCGATCAAAGCCACAGCGGGCGGTGCTGCAATTTATGCCCGACGGGCGCGCGGCAGTCGCCACTATAAATTATATAGATATTTCAATGATTACGGGTTCGCAATTTTGTTCTGACTGGCGCGCCATCAACACCCTGCTGGCCCCCGGCTCCATGCAGCCGCCGCCCCACTACCCCATCTATGAATTTCGATGAAACGCGACCGCCCGGATCGGTCGGGTCGCCGCAAGTTGCCGTTCGGCACATGCGATAAATCCGCGCGGGGACATCCCCGGCGCCTTCCCGCGATCGCGACCTTGGTATGAGCGAAAACCGACGGGATCAGCCCGGTCGTGCCGCTCCCCCAAGTAACGCTATGCCCCTCATCCACAAGGCGTACGCGATGTTCGCGGAGCGAGCAGGAAACGGTGGCGTTCAACTCATCGCCGCATCGCGCGTCGCCCCATGGCATCACGACCCGAATCGAGGTTGGTAGTTCTACGGGAACCTATTTTCACCATTTAATAATCGCCCTGCGATCAGTTTGCGGACGCAACCACGAATTAGGTAGTCTCACGATGAAATTCGACCGCATTGGTAACAAGCTCGGCGCCGCAGGCCTGCTGGGTGTCATCCTCGCCGGCGGCATGCTGGCCAATCAGTTCGTCGCCGAGCGCAAGATCGAGGCTGCCAATGCGCTTGCCGATGGGCAGCAGTACATCAACGAGCATACACTCGAAGCCAACATCGCACTGCGCCGCATGCAGCTTGCGTTCCGCGATATCCGGCTGGCGAAGGCGCCGGCCGACCTCGACAAGCCGGCGGCGTCGCTGGCGGACATGATCGCCCGGATGTCGAAGGAGATCGACAGCGCGGCCCAGCGCACGGTGAAGCAGGAGAACAAGGATCGCCTGCTCCAGATCGCCGCGCTCACCAAGGACTACGAGAAGCAGGGAGCGGAGCTGATCAAGGCGACCCGGCAGATCTTCGAGATTACGGGCAAGCGCAACGCGCTGAGCGGCGAATGGCGCAGTGCGCTCGATGCGATCCGGACCTCTCCGGCGACCGCCGCCAATCGCCTCGCAACTGAAGCGATCCTCTACGAAGCGGATTCGCACTTCAACGCGATCCGCGCAGCGACCTGGCGCTTCAGCGCCACCGGAGAGGACAGCCAGAAGAAGGCGATAGATACCCGAACGAACGAGCTGAACGACACGCTGTCCCGGCTGCGAAGCGTCGTCACCGACAAATCGCTGAGCGACGAGATCGATCAGCTCGCCGCCGCGGGCAAGACCTTCAACGACCTGACGACCGTCGCTCTGAAATCGGAAGCCGGCAAGCTCGAGATCGCAGCCACGGCACTCGGAATCGCCAACCGGTCGGCGGAACTGATGCGCGCGGCCGTGAATGAATCCAGCAAGAATTATCGCGCCGCCAAGGACGATGCCGATGCCGTACTGGTGCAGGCAAACCGGGTCAGCTTCGCGGTCGCGATCATCGTCATGCTGGCGCTGATCGGCTCGGTGATCTTCACCTTCGTCGGCGTCGCCCGTCCGCTGACCCGGCTGAACGGCGCGCTCGGCCGGATTGCCGAGGGCCAGCTCAACACCGAGATTCCCGGAGCGACCCGCGGCGACGAAGTCGGCGACATCGCCAAGACGGTGGTGGTGATCAGCAAGAATGCCGAACAGAAGGCGCGCGAGGAAGCCGAAGCCCAGGCCCGGCAGGAGCAGATCGCGGCGCAGCGGCGCAAGCAGGAGATGATCCAGCTCGCCGACGGCTTCGAGTCCGCGGTGGGCGAAATCGTCGATACCGTGTCGTCGGCCTCGACCGAACTCGAAGCGTCCGCGGCGACGTTGACGAGCACCGCCGAGCGCGCCCAGGAGCTCACCACGATGGTGGCAGCCGCCTCGGAAGAAGCGTCGACCAACGTCCAGTCGGTGGCCTCCGCCACCGAGGAGCTGTCGTCCTCGGTGAACGAGATCAGCCGCCAGGTGCAGGACTCGGCGCGGATTGCCAACGACGCCGTCAGCCAGGCGCGCCTCACCAACGACCGCGTCAGCGAACTGTCGAAGGCGGCCGCGCGGATCGGCGACGTCGTCGAACTGATCAACACCATTGCCGGCCAGACCAACCTGCTTGCGCTCAACGCCACAATCGAAGCGGCGCGTGCCGGCGAGGCCGGACGCGGCTTCGCGGTGGTGGCGTCGGAAGTCAAAGCCCTGGCCGAGCAGACCGCCAAGGCCACCGGCGATATCAGTCAGCAGATCTCCAGCATCCAGGGCGCCACCAACGAGTCGGTGAACGCGATCAGGGACATCAGCGCGACCATCGAGAAGCTGTCTGAAATCTCCTCCACCATCGCCTCGGCGGTGGAAGAGCAAGGCGCAGCCACCCTGGAGATTTCCCGCAACGTGCAGCAGGCGGCGCAAGGGACGCACCAGGTGTCCTCGAACATCACCGACGTGCAGCGCGGGGCGAGCGAGACCGGCTCGGCCTCGTCGCAGGTGCTGACCGCGGCCCAGTCGCTGTCCGCCGACAGCAACCGGCTGAAGACCGAAGTCTCCAAGTTCCTCAACACCGTCCGGGCGGCCTGATCATAGCCCCCCTGCCCTCGGCGCCCCGAGCCAAGGGCTCCATCCGCGAGGAGGCTCGCCGGCGGCGCCGGCGGGCACCGGATATCCTGTCACGTTGACGCCCGTTCACCCGCTTTGGCATAACGGGACGGTGCGTCCGATCAGTTGTGGGCGCAGCGGGGAACGTGATGAAAAACGGGCTGTATTCGCTCCACGTTGATCTGCTCGACGGCCGCTCCGGCAAGGGCAGCGGCGTGGCGCTGTTTCGCGACGGCAAGATCCTCGGCGGCGACGCTTATCTGTATTACGTCGGCAGCTACGTGGTCTCCGGCGACAGCTTCAAGGGCGAGGTCACCGTCACCCAGCATACCCCGAGCCCCGACGCCAATCCGCTGTTCGGCGGCCAGAAGGAGCCGGTCGGCGTCGGCGTCACCGGCACGTCGGACGGAAAATCCGCGGTGATGACCGGCACCGCGCTGGTCGGCAAATCCAGCCAGCTGTTTCGCGCCACGCTGCGCTGGCTCGCGCCCGCCGACTGACGCGGCGCAGCGGCGGTCGTCCGCGCCCTTCGCTATGAGGCCGAAGCCGCCGACAGTTCGGCGCGCTCCTGCGGCGCGGTGCGCGGCAGCGTCATCAGGATGCGGGTGCCGTTACCGGGCTCGGAGTCGAGTTCGAGCCGGCCGCCGAGCCGGTTGGTGACGATGTTGTAGACGATGTGCAGGCCGAGGCCGGTGCCGCCCTGGTCGCGCCGGGTGGTGAAGAACGGGTCGAACGCACGGCGGCGGACATCGAGGCTCATGCCGCAGCCGTCGTCGGAATACGCCACCACGACGTGATCGTTGCCCGCCGCGCGCACCTGGATCTCGACCGTGCCGGCACGGCCGTTCGGAAACGCATGCGCCACCGAATTCAGGAACAGGTTCGTCAGCACCTGCCCATAAGGGCCCGGATAGGAATTCATCATCAGGCCGGGCTGGCACTCGACGTTCAGCGTCAGATTGTGTTTGCGCAGGCCCGGCCGCAAGCTCATCACCACCTGCTCGGTGAGATCGCCGAGATCGAACAGGCGCTGGTCCGAGTAGTTGCGGTCGGCCGCGACCTGCTTGAACGACTGGATCAGCTCGGCAGCGCGGTTGAGATTGGCGACCAGCTGCGACGAGGCATCGCGCGTCGTCTCCAAAAACTCGTTGAGGCGCGACCGCTTCAGCTCGCCGCGCGCCACCTCGGTGGCGAACACCGCGGCCTTGCGCTCCAGCGCCGAGGCCACTGTCAGGCTGATGCCGACCGGATTGTTGACCTCGTGCGCGACGCCGGCGACCAAGCGGCCGAGCGCGGCAAGCTTTTCGGCTTCGATCAGCGACTGCTGGGTCTCGCGCAGGTTGCGCAGCGCCGCTTCCGCGGCGTCCTTGGCCTGGCGCATCTCGAGTTCGCCGCGCTTGCGCTCGCCGATATCCAGCGCCACCGTGACGATCCGCTCAATCTGGCCGTCGGCATCCTTCAGCGGCATCTTGTTGACCAGCCACTGCCGCACCGCGCCGGTGGCGTCGCGATACTCCTCCTCGTAGAAGCCGAGGCCCTCGCCGGTCTCCAACACGCGCTTGTCGTTGGCGTCGGTCTTGTGCGAGCCGAACCGCGACATCAGCTCCGCGGTGGTGTGGCCGATCGCGTCGCGCGGATGGATGCCGAACACGCCCGCCATGTAGCGGTTCATCAGCACGTAGCGCAGCTCGGTGTCCTTGACGTTGATCACCGCCGGAACGGTGTCGATCACCTGCTGCAGCAGCAGCCGGCTTTCGGCGACCGCCTGCTCGGCCCGCTTCTGATCGGTGATGTCGCGCACCGCGCCTTCATAGCGGATGACGTTGCCGGCCTCGTCGCGGACCGCACCGGCGCTGTCCGACAGCCACAGCTCGTCGCCATTGCGTTTGCGCGCCTGATACTCGAATTCGCGGACCATGCCGTCGCGCTGCATCAGTTCGCGATATTGCTCGCGCTTGGCCGGATCGATGTAGATCGTGGTGGTGACGTCGGCGGTGGCGCGGATCAGTTCGGCCGGGCTGTCGTAGCCCATCATCCGCGCCAGCGCCGGATTGGCGTTGAGCAGCGCGCCGTCGGGCGTGGTCACATAGATGCCGTCGATCGAGCCTTCGAACAGCTTGCGATAGCTCTCTTCGGCGAGCCGCTGCTCGGCGAGCGCCCGCACCGCAGCTTCGCGGGCGTTGTCGGCCTCGACCAGGGTGCGGCGGAACACTTCGGCGGCGCGGGCGATGTCGCCGATCTCGTTCTTCACGTCGGTCGCCGGGATCGCGGTGAATTGCTGCCCCGCCGCCAGCGAGCGGATCGCGCGGGTGATCGCCGTCAGCGGTCCGACGGTGCGGCGGACCACGAAGGCCGCCGCCATCCAGCCGACCAGCACGCCGGCGATGCCGAGCACGATGCTCTGCCACTTGTCTTCGGCCAGCGTGCGGGCGAGATCGCGCGACAGCACCCGTCCGCGACGCGCGGCGGCATCGCGCAGCAGTTCGGTGACCTTGCCGATCAGCCGGCCCTCGGTGCCGAGCACGTCGCGGTCGAGATCGGCGATTTCCTGCTCCACCGCCGCGGTCGCGGCAATCAGCTCGGCGTAGTCGCGCACCGAACGGGCCGCACTCGCATCGCCGATCGGCAGCGCGCGCATCCGCCGAGCCGCGTCGCTGGCGCCCATCAGGTCGCGCGACAGCAGCGCGGCCCCGACCTTGATCTGGGCCGAATGCAGTTCGCCGGCGAGCTTGCGATCGGACAGGCCGGCGATCGTCGCCTCGAACGCCTCGCGCAGCGCCGGGATCTTCGCCACCAGCTCGCCGCGGCGCTGCATCAGCTCGGTGATGCGCTGCAGCCCGTCGCGATAATTGGTCAGCCGCTCGGTGACGCCGTCGAGCATCTCCTGCTGATCCGGCGCCAGCTCCAGGCGGGTCTTCTTCAGAAGTTCGGTGAGCGCGGATGCGGCGGTGAACACCTTGCTGGCCGGCTGCGCCCCGGGCTCCGTCACCGCCTGTCGCGCGGCAAAGCGCAGATCGCTCATCCGCCGCTCGATCTCTTCGGCGAGATCGCCGACGCTCTGCAGCCGCTGCAACTCGCCGAAGGTGCGGTCGATATGCCGGATCGCCACCACGCTGCCGATCGAGGTGGCGGCGATGATCGTCAGCAGCAACAGGAAGCTGCCGAACGTCATCTGTCCGATCGAGAGCGTGCGTGTCCTCACGCTCTGGATGAACGATGAAACAGCGTTTGGCATGCTGACGAGACCGGCGCTCCCTGTGCGGGCGTCCTGCTCCCGCACTTGCGCCGCCGACAGTACAGCGTCGGTGGGCTGTCAACAATCGCCGAAGCAGCCCCGGGCGGCGCTGGGCTGCCGGGGTCTTCAGGTTGTGATGGAAGCGATCGCCGCCCGGGATCAGCCGGGCGGCAGCAGAGTGTCGACGGCTATTTCTTCGGCCGGATCGCGTCCGCGGTGCCTTGGATGAAGGCCTGGATCTTCACCACGTCGGCTTCGGTCAGCTTGCCGGTGAAGTCCGGCATGCCCTTGTCGCGGAACGGCCCCTTGAACACGATGTCCTTGAGGTGAGCGATCCGCTCGGTGGTCGAGTAGCCGAGGTTCTTGACGTTGCCGCCGCGGTCGACGCCGGGCACGCCGTGGCAGGTGGCGCAAGCGGCGACGTAGATCGCCGTCCCCTCCGCGACGTCCTTCGGATCGTACTCGATGCCAGTGAGCAGATTGCCCATCTGATACTTGGCGAACTCCGGCATCTTGGCCTTGCCGCCGACCGCGAAGGTGTACACCGTGCCCGGCGCCTCGGTCTCGGTGGCGCGGGCGCTGATGCCGAACACGCCGCCCCAGCCGACCGCGATCGAGACGTACTGCACGCCGTCGACCATGTAGGTCGCAGGCGCCGCCACTGCGCCGGTACCGAGCGGGCTCTCCCACAGCTTCTCGCCGGTCTTGGCGTTGTAGGCCACGAAGCGGCCGTCAGCCGTGCCCTGGAATACGAGGTTGCCCGCGGTGGTCAGCGTGCCGCCATTCCACGGCGAGACGTATTCGGCGCGCCAGGCTTCCTTCTGCTGCACCGGGTCCCACGCCACCAGCCGGCCGAACGGCAGGTTCTTCGGCGGCACCGCGTTCAGCGTGAAGCCGACATTCCAGCCCGTGGTCGAGCCGAACTTGAACGGCTCCATCTTGTTCTGAGTCAGCGCCTTCTCGCCGGTGAGATTGATCGGCACGCCCTGCGCCGGCAGGTACACCAGACCGGTCTGCGGATTGAACGACATCGGGTGCCAGTTGTGCGCGCCATACGGCCCCGGGATCGCGTCGAACGGTTTGTCCGCGGAGCGCGCTTCCGGCACTTCAATCGGCCGGCCGCTCGAGTCATAGCCGGTCGCCCAGTTCACATCGACGAAGTTCTTCGCCGAGATGAACTGACCGTTGGTGCGGTCGATCACGAAGAAGAAGCCGTTCTTCGGCGCGTGCAGGATCACCTTGCGCGGCTTGCCGTCGATCGCAATGTCCGCGAGGATCATCGGCTGGGTCGAGGTGTAGTCCCAGTTGTCGCCGGGCGTCTCCTGATAGTGCCAGACGTATTTGCCGGTGTCGGCGTTCAGCGCTACGATCGACGCCAGATATAGGTTGTCGCCGCCCGCCGGGCTGCGCAGGTTGCGATTCCATGGCGAGCCGTTGCCGGTGCCGACATAGATCAGGTTGAGATCGGGATCGAACGTGATGGTGTCCCACGCCGTGCCGCCGCCGCCATTCTCCCACCATTTGCCGGCCGGGTCCCAGGTCTTGGCGGCCTTCTCCATCGACTCGTCTTCGAAAGGCTTGCTCGGATCGCCCGGCACCGTGAACCAGCGCCACGCCTGCTTGCCGGTCTCGGCATCATAGGCGGTGACGTAACCGCGCGCGCCGTATTCGGCGCCGCCATTGCCGATCACCACCTTGCCGTTGAACACCCGCGGCGCACCGGTGATGGTGTAGGAATGTTCGTGATCGATCAGCGTGTCGATCTCCCACGCCTTGTTGCCGGTTGCGGCATCGAGCGCGATCAGCCGGCCGTCATAGGCACCGACGAACACCTTGCCCTTGTACAGCGCGACACCGCGGTTCACGACGTCGCAGCAACCGCGATAACCCTTGGAGTGATCGACCTTGGGATCGAAGGTCCACAGCTTCTTGCCGGTGCGGGTGTCGATCGCATGCACAACGCTCCACGACGCCGTGACGTACATGATGCCGTCGACCACCACCGGCGTCGCTTCGACGCCGCGCTCGGAGCCGAGGCTGTAGCTCCATTGCAGGCCGAGCTGTTTGACGTTGTCGGCGTTGATCTGGTCGAGCTTGCTGAAGCGGGTCTCGGCGTAGTCGAGGCCGTAGCTCGGCCAGTCCTTGGTGGTCTTGGCGTTGGCGACGATCGCCGCGCTGTCGACCGCACCTGTCACCGCGCGGATATGCGCGGCGGAGCCTTTGGCGTCTTGCGCGATGGCGATCGCCGGCGACAGCAGCGCGGCCATCAGCGCCGCGGCGCCGAGACGCCTCGCAGCTAATCGTATCGCTGGATGTTGGACAGGTCGGTGCGCAGTCCGCACCGCGTCAGCAGGCTTCCTCATGCATTCGCTCCCTACACGGCCTCTTGCCGGGCCGAGCGGAAGTGTTGCGCGCAGTCGAGAGAGCGTCAACCAGAATGCGGACGAGATGCAGACGCAGTTATGATCTCGCAATGCAATGCGCGGCGCGCTGCATTGCGATGCCGCGGCTGCGAACTACGCGCCGGAGAATTCGAACAGCTCGCCGTCGTAACCGGCTTCCGCCGGAATCCGCAGCAAACGCTTGTCGCCGTCCTTGGTCATGATCGGCAGCACGGTCACAATGCTCTGTGCACGTGCGTGATCGAGTGCTGCGGCGACGCTCGGCTGCTGGCCGAGCCGGATCAGATTGCGGGTGGTCGGAAACGGCAGCGTGAAGCGCCCGCTGTCGCCACCGTCGAGCGCTTCACGCGGCGACAGCCAGATCGAATCGGTGGTCTCCCCGCCGTCGTGCATGCCGAGCTGTTCGGGCGGCGCCTCGGCTAGGAAGAACCAGGTGTCGAACCGCTTCGGCAGCTTCTCCGGCGTGATCCAGTGCGCGTAAGGCACCAGCAGATCGAGCGCCAGCACCAGTTCATTGTCGACCAGGATCTGCGCAAACGCGAGGCTGCCGTCACACAGCGCCTTGCGATGCGCCGCCTCGATCTCGGCGGCGCGGCTGGCGGCGACCAGCGCGTCGCTGCCACGCGGCCGCGCCAGCAGGATGCCGCTTTCCTCGAAGGTTTCGCGGATCGCCGCAATCCGGAATTCCAGCGCCGGACCGACCGATCCGTCGACACCGGCATACAGCTCCGGCCGCCCGACGATGGCGCGGTCGCCGGCATCGACGCTGCCGCCGGGGAACACCAGCGCCCCGGAAGCAAACTCGACCTGATAATTCCGAACCATCATGAACACGTCGAAGCCGGCCGCGGCCTGACGCAACAGCACAATGGTCGATGCGGGACGCGCGGCAGCTTCAACGGTCATGGTGTTACTCCGCAGCTTTGCTGCGCGGTTCGAGATCGGCGCGTTTGTCGACCCGCGCCAGCCGCGACAGCAGATAATCGACTTCTTCGCGTGCCGTGTCGGTCAGGCTCGCGCCCGGCTTGCGCTGTGCGCTCGACGACAACAGCCCGCGCTTCTTCAGCACGTATTTGCGAACCGACAGGCCGACGCCCTGCTGATGCTCGTAGCGGATCAGCGGCAGATGCGCGTCGAACAGGTTATGCGCGAGATCGCGCTGCCCGGCCTTCGACAGCTTGACGACATCCACCAGCATGTCCGGGAAGCAGTAGCCGGTCATCGCGCCGTCGGCGCCGCGCTCCATCTCGAAATCCAGGAACAGGCCGCCATTGCCGCACAGGATCGACAGCGGGCGAAGCGATCCGTCTTTCTGGAAGCCGCGCAGCGTGGTGATCTTCTCGAGCCCCGGCCAGTCCTCGTGCTTCAGCATCACGCAGGATGCGCTGTCCATGACGATCTGCCGGATCACCTTCGGGGTCATCACCACCGACAGCGTCAGCGGATAATCCTGCAGCACCCAGGGCACGTCATCGCCGATCGCCTCGGTGGCCTGGCGGAAATAGGTGGTGATCTGCTCGTCGGTGCGCAGCGATGGCGGCGGCGCAATCATGACGCCGGCCGCGCCCGCATCCATCGACAGCCGCGCCAGCCGGCGCATCGCGGCGAAGCCCGGCGCCGAGACGCCGACGATCGTCTGCATCGACTTGGCGCGCTTGATGAAGCGGGTCGCCACCGCCTCGGCCTCGACCGCATCGAGCTTCGGCGCCTCACCGAGGATGCCGAGCACGGTGACGCCCTCACAGCCGACCTCCGCGTAGAAATCGGTCAGACGATCGATCGAAACGTCGTCGATCTTGCCGTCGTCGTGGAACGGGGTCGGCGCGATGGCGAAGGTGCCTGCGGCTTCCGGGGTGAGCTTCATGAAGTGGGCCTTTCGATGGGTTTCACCGATGCCGGCAGGTCGAGCTGCGCAGCACCGGCGCTCGCCGCCGGGTGTTCCCCGGGCGGCGCCGCACGGCGCCCGTTCAGCGCGGGCGCCCGGCCGCCTTGATAGCCTCTTCCGAAAAGAAAATCTCCCCGGCGTGGGTCACAATGTCCTCCGCCGACCAGGCGTCGTGCGGCGGCTTCCAGCCGTCCATCTCCATCAGCTTCATCTCGCGCACCCCGCGCGGGCCGGAGACGCCGAGCACCTTGCCGGTCTGATCGCCGGACAGGCCGGAGACCATGTAGAGCACCGCCGGGGCGATCCCTTCCGGCGTCAGCGCCGCGCCCGGGTTCTCGCGGTAGCGCGGCAGGTCCTCGGTCATCCGGGTCAGCGCGCCCGGCGCCAAAGTCCAGATCCGGATGTTGTATTTGCGGCCCTCGATCGCCAGCACGTTGGAGAGGCCCCAGATGCCGCCCTTCGCGGCGCCATAGTTGCTCTGGCCGAAATTGCCGAGCAGGCCCGACGTCGACGAGGTGTTGACGATGACGCCGCCGCCATTGTCCTTCATCCATTTGAACACCGGCTGGGTGACGCAGAACGTGCCCTTGAGGTGCACCTTCATCACCTTGTCCCAGTTCGCCTCCGAGACCTTGGCAAAGGTCTGGTCGAGCAGGATGCCGGCGTTGTTGACCAGGATATCGGCGCGGCCGAAATGCTTGATGGCGTCGTCGAACACCGACTGCCCGCCGGCCATCGTCGAGATGTCGGCGGTGTTGGCGACCGCGCGGC
The DNA here is from genome assembly GCF_039642825.1 of Rhodopseudomonas sp. P1. NCBI lineage: Bacteria > Pseudomonadati > Pseudomonadota > Alphaproteobacteria > Hyphomicrobiales > Nitrobacteraceae > Rhodopseudomonas > Rhodopseudomonas sp. P1. The sequence goes on from NZ_CP088006.1 coordinate 3,536,247, forward strand.
CGCCTGCGGCCTTGATGGCGTCGACCACCTGCTGCGCCATGCCGGCGTCGGAGCCCGAACCGTCCCGCGGTCCGCCGAGATCGTTGACCACAACCGCGGCGCCTTCGCGCGCGAACAGCTTGGCGTAGGCCTCACCCAGCCCGCCGCCCGCCCCGGTGATCAACGCCACCTTGCCGTCGAGCAATCCCATCGCGTCCTCCCGTTGTTGCTGCGCGCTGACCGCGTCTGTTGTCGTCATTGCCAGGCTCGACCCGGCAATCCATCTTGTTCGAAGCGATGGATGCCCGGATCAAGTCCGGGCATGACGCATCACTCGGAATAAGCGTCCTTTTCCACTCAGCCCAGCACCGTCCGGCCGCTCTTGATCACCGTGACGTTGCGCGCCTTCACTCGCGCTTCGAACGAAATCACGTTGCCGTCCTTCCACATGTCCATGGTGACGGTCTCGCCCGGATACACCGGCGAAGAGAACCGCACCGCATGCTGCCGGAATGCCGACGCGTCGTAATCGGCGTAGGTCTGCAGCACGCCGCGGCAGGTCAGGCCGTAGGTGCACATGCCGTGCAGGATCGGGCGCGGGAAACCGGCCTTCTGCGCAAACTCGGGATCGGAATGCAGCGGATTGCGGTCGCCGCACAGCCGGTAGATCAAAGCCTGGTCCGGCCGGGTCGAGATGTCGACGCTGCGATCGGGAGCACGGTCCGGCATCTTGTGCGGCTCGGGCTGCTCCAGCGCCGGGCCGCCAAAGCCGCCGTCGCCGCGGGCGAAGCGCGACGCCAGCAGCGTCGCCAGGGCCTCACCGGCCTCGTCGCGCAGGATGGTCTGGTGACGGATCACCACGCCCTTGTCCTTGCCCTTGTCGTACACCTCGACGACGCTGGAATCGGCGGTGATGTTGGCCGCCACCGGCATCGGCCGGTGGAAGGTGATGTCACGCTCGCCATCGACCACCAGCAGCCGGTTGAGATTCATCTCGCCCGGCCCTGCGCCCCACGCCGCGACCGACGCAAATGTCGGCACCACCTTCAACGGACGCTCGGTGTAGGTCGCCTCGTTGACGAAGCCGAGCTCCTTCTCGTCCATCGGATCGGCGCCCATGCCGATGCCATAGGCGTACAGCATCACGTCGCGATCGGTGTAGGCGTATTTCTGGCCGACACTCTTCAGCGCCATCAGTTCGTCATAACGGGCCGACATCGGCTTCTCCTTTGTTTATCTCTTTGACGAAAAACCGGCCTCCCCGTCATTGCGAGGAGCGAAGCGACGAAGTAATCCACATGCGCCATACGCGGCGCTGGATTGCTTCGCTTCGCTCGCAATGACGCGGCTAGGCCACCGTAAAGAACGGCAGCGGTGCGCCGCCGTCGCTGGGCTTGAACACCACCTTGACCTTGGTGCCGATCTTCAACGATGCGAAATCGCAGTCGACGAAGTTGGTCAGCACCGACGGGCCTTCCTTCAGCGTGACGTAGCCGATCGCGTAAGGACCGGTCGGCGATTTGCGCATCAGGCTGTAGCTGTAGATCTCGCCCTCACCCTTGCTCTCTTCCCACACCGTCTGGTCGGAGAAGCAGAACGGGCACAGCGCGCGCGGGAAATAATGCGCTTCGCCGCAAGCGGTGCACCGCTTGATCAGCAGCTTGCCTTCGGTCGCCGCATCCCAGAACGGCTTGGTTTCGGCGTTGCCCTGAGGCGCGGGATATTTCACGGGGCTGTTCATCACACGCGCTCCAGAATGCAGGTCGAGGCGGCGTGGCGGATGCCGAGCATGCCGCCGGTGCCATGAGCGATCGCGAGATCGCAGTTCGGCACCTGCACCTTGGGATGCGCCTCACCGCGGAGCTGCCGCACGGCTTCGAGCAGCTTGGTCATGCCGCCGCGATTGACCGGGTGGTTGCTGCACAAACCGCCGCCATCGGTGTTGAACGGCAGCTTGCCGACGCCCGAGATCAGGTTGCCGTCGGCGACGAACTTGCCGCCCTGCCCCTTTTCGCAGAAGCCGAGATCTTCGAGCTGCATCAGCACCGTGATAGTGAAGCTGTCGTAGATCGAGGCGTACTTGATGTCCTTCGGCGTGACGCCGGCCATCTCGAACGCCGGCGGCGCGGACCACACGCCGGCCGAATAGGTCAGATCGAGGTTGTGGCCACCGCGCGGCCCCTTGATCGCCTCGCCGGCGCCGATCATCCGCACCAGCGGCTTCTTCAGGCTGCGCGCGATCTCCTCGGTGGTGACGATCAGCGCACCGCCGCCGTCGGTGACGACGCAGCAATCCATCCGGTGCAGCGGATCGGCGATCAGCGGCGAGTTCAGCACGTCCTCGACGGTGACGACGTCGCGCAGCATCGCGTGCTCGTTGTACTGCGCATGATGCGAGGCCGCGACTTTGATCCAGGCGAGCTGTTCGGACGTGGTGCCGTACTGGTGCATGTGACGCGCGGCGCACATCGCATAGACGTTGTGCGTGGTGGCGCCATAGGCCAGTTCGAAGTCACCTTCGGCGCCGACCGGACGCGGCGGCAGCGCGCCGGTCCGCGGCTTGCCGGCCAGCGTGATCAGCGCGACCGAGCAGCGGCCAGCGGCGATCGCCTCCGCGGCATGGCCGAGATGCACCAGATAGGAGCAGCCGCCGGTGTCGGTCGAATCGAAATGGCGAACCTTGAGGCCGAGATAATCGACCATCGCCATCACGCCGCCGGGCGCGTCTCCGGCGCAGAAGTAGCCGTCGATGTCGGCCTTGGTCAGGCCGGCGTCGTCGAGCGCACCTTTGGCGACTTCGGCGTGGAGCTGGGCGATGGATTTATCGGGCGCGTGGCGCGTGGGATGTTCGTAGATGCCGGCAATGTAAGCCTTGCCTCTTATTGTCAACGCAGTTCTCCGCTGGCGTTTGGTCGGACGGTTTTTGTGACCGCTCCAAGCGACCTTGGCAAGCGTGTTCGCGCGCGGGGACAATTACCACGTCGCGGAATGTCTTGAGGCCGCATCGTCACAGTGAGCCAGAGGGAAAGACCTCTCCGTCATTGCGAGCGAAGCGAAGCAATCCAAGGCCCAATGCACCGGGCTGCTGGATTGCTTCGTCGCTGCGCTCCTCGCAATGACGCGGATAAACTGTGAACGACCTACTCCGCCGCCATCTGCCGTGGCGGCGCGGGTTGCGGGTCGCGTAGATTGGCGCGGAGTTCGGCGAACCGCGGCGCGGTGTCGTCCACCGACTTCTGCTTGATCGGGCCGTAGCCGCGAATCCGGTCCGGCATCGCGAGCAGCTCCACCGCGGTGTCGATCGTCGCCGGCGACAGATGCTGCAGCACGCTGGCGACGTCCGCCTCGTAGTCGGCGATCAACTTCCGCTCCAGCTTGCGCTCCGGATGATAGCCGAACGGATCGAGCGGCGTGCCGCGCAGGAAGCTGAACTTCGCCATCGTCCGGAACACTGGCCGCATCGCCTCGCCGAACTGCCGCTTCTTCGGCCGGCCGGTGAGATCGACACCGGGCAGGATCGGCGGCGCGAGGTTGAAGCTGATCTTGTAGTCGCCTTCGAACTGGTCGCGGATCTGCTGTTCAAAGCCCGGCTCGGTCAGCAGCCGCGCCACTTCGTATTCGTCCTTATAGGCGAGCAGCTTGGCGTAGTTCAGCGCCACCGCACGTGGCAGCGCCTCGCCGTAGCCGCCGGCCTCCGCGGCGCTGCGCACCTTGGCAACCAGATCAGCGTAGCGCTTGGCGAGCCGCCTGCCCTGATACGAGGTGAGCAGCGCGCTGCGATGCGCGATGATCTCGTCCAGCGACATCTCGCCCTGGGTCTTGCCGACCGTCGTATGATCGGCGCCGTGCAGCAGCGAGGCCAGCCGTGCCGGGTCGGCGGCCGCAAGCCGGCCGAGCCTGAACGCCTGGGTGTTCATCTTGATCGACACGCCGTTGAGTTCGATCGCCTGCTCGATCGCAGTCGCCGACAGCGGCAGCAGACCCTGCTGATAGGCGAAGCCCATCATCATCATGTTGGTGGCGATCGAGTCGCCGAGCAGCGTCTCGGCCGCCTTGGTGAAGTCCAGGAACGCCGAGTCCTTGCGCAGCGCCGCTTCGAGCACGCTGTTGACCTTGCGGGTCTGGAAATCGAAGTCGCGGTTGCGGATGAAGTCGGCGATCGGGATCAGATGGGTGTTGACGACGCCATGGGTGCGGCCGGCTTCGCACAGCGACAGCGTCTCCTTGGAGATCGCCATCACCTCGTCGGCGACGATCAGCACGTCGGCGGTGCCGGTGACGATCCGCGAACAGGTGACGTCCTCCGGCTTGTCCGACAGCCGGACGTGGCTGAGCACCGCGCCGCCCTTCTGCGCCAGGCCCGACATGTCGAGGATCATCGACGCCTTGCCTTCGATATGCGCCGCCATGCCGAGCAGCGCGCCGATCGTCAGCACGCCGGTGCCGCCGACGCCGCCGACCGCGACGTTGTACGGCTTATCCAGCCCCGGTCGCGTCGCCGGCTCCGGCAACGAGCCCAGGTCGCCGAGGTCGACCGCCGCGCGCTTGCGCAGCTTGCCGCCGTCGATGGTGATGAAGGACGGGCAGAAGCCCTTGAGGCAGGAATAGTCCTTGTTGCAGGTTGACTGGTTGATGGCGCGCTTGCGGCCCAGCTCGGTCTCGAGCGGCTCGACCGAGATGCAGTTCGACTGCACCGAGCAATCGCCGCAGCCTTCGCACACCGCGGCATTGATCATCACCCGGCGCGCCGGATCTTCCATCAGGCCGCGCTTGCGGCGGCGGCGCTTCTCGGCCGCGCAGGTCTGCACGAACACGATCGCGGACGCGCCCTTGATCTCGCGGCATTCCTTCATCACCGCGTCGAGCTCGTCGCGGTGGCGCAGATGCACGCCCGGCGCGATGGTGTCGGCCGGATAGGCCTCGGGATTTTCGGAGACCAGATAGATCTCGCGGATGCCTTCGGAATGCAGCTGGTAGGTGATCTGCTGCGGCGACAGATCGCCGTCGTGACGCTGACCGCCGGTCATCGCCACCGCATCGTTGTAAAGGATCTTGTAGGTGATGTTCGCCTTCGAGGCGATCGACTGCCGGATCGCGAGGCTGCCGGAATGGAAGTAAGTGCCGTCGCCGATATTGGCGAAGATGTGCTTCTCGTCGGTGAACGGCGCGATGCCGACCCACGGCACGCCCTCGCCGCCCATATGAGTGAAGGTCTCGGTCGAACGATCCATCCACAGCGACATGAAGTGACAGCCGATGCCGGCGAGCGCGCGGCTGCCTTCCGGCACCTTGGTCGAGGTGTTGTGCGGACAGCCCGAGCAGAAATACGGCGTGCGCGCGATCGGCACCACCGCCTGGACCTGCGAGGCGTCGCGGCCATGGAACCAGTCGGCCTTGGCACGCAGCATCTCGGCGATCGTCGGGTCGATCTCCATTGCCAGCAGCCGGTCGACCATCGAAGTCGCCACCTTGGCGACGCTCAGCTCCTCGGCAAACGGCAGGAAGCGATGGTTGCGGTCGTCCATCTTGCCGATCACGCGCGGCCGCTCGCGCATCCCGAACAGCAGCTGCTTGACCTGGTTCTCGACGATCTCGCGCCGCTCTTCGACGACGAAGATCTCTTCGAGCCCGCGCGCGAATTCCTGCACGCCTTCCGGCTCCAGCGGCCACGGCATGCCGATCTTGTACAGCCGCAGGCCGATCCGGGCGGCGACCTGCTCGTCGACGCCGAGTTCGCGCAGCGCCTGGCGCACGTCCTCATAGCTCTTGCCTGACGCCATGATGCCGAACCGCGCGTTCGGCGAATCCATGGTGATGCGGTTGACCTTGTTGGCGCGGGCGAACGCGATCGCGGCGAAGCCCTTGTAGTCCTGCAGCCGTCGGTCCTGGTCGTAACGATCATCCGGCCAGCGCAGATTGAGTCCGCCCGGCGGCATCTCGAAGTCGGTCGGAATCACGAACGGCTTCATCTCGTCGGCGAGATTGATCTCCGCGGTGGTCTCCACCGTCTCGGTGATCACCTTCATGCCGACCCAGCAGCCGGAGTAGCGCGACATCGCGATGCCGAGCAGCCCCATCTCGATCATCTCGTGGATCGACGACGGATACAGATACGGCATCAAGGCCGCGATGAAGGCATGGTCGGACTGATGCGGCACCGTCGACGACTTGGCGCCGTGATCGTCGCCTGCGAGACACAGCACGCCGCCGTGCTTGGCCGAACCCGCGGCGTTGGCATGGCGGAACACGTCGCCGCAGCGGTCGACGCCCGGGCCCTTGCCGTACCAGATCCCGGTGACGCCGTCGTACTTCGCGCCGGGCGACAGATTGAGCTGCTGCGTGCCCCAGATCGCGGTGGCGGCGAGGTCTTCGTTCACGCCCGGCTGGAATTTGACGTTGTACTGTTCGAGGTGATGGCGCGCGGCGACGAGCTGCTGATCGTAGCCGCCGAGCGGCGAGCCGCGATAGCCGGTGACGAAGCCGGCGGTGTTGAGGCCGGCCGCGCGGTCGCGCCGGACCTGCGCCATCGGCAGCCGCACCAGCGCCTGGATGCCGGTGAGGAAGACGTGTCCTGAGTGCTGCGTGTATTTCTGATCGAGACTGATCGGTCCCTGGTCGATTCCCATCCGGCCCTCGCGAAAGGCATTGGACCGCAAGGGCCATTCGGCCGCTGAAGCGGTCTCTGTTTCGAAACAGTCTAAGCTGGTTTTTCCGCCTCGCGCACCACAAAAAGCCGCGCGTTCAAGGCATTCCGCCTGTTCGCATTTTGATGTCTCAAAAGCCGCATCCCGCTTGCATGAAGTGCCGCCACGTCGCGGCTCGGCGAACGATCATGTCCGGTGCACCGCAACACGTTCCATCCTTGGTGATCTTGATTCGGCCGGGGAACCAAGGGCGGCGCGGGAACGGAAGGTTAGGCGATGGATTGGTGGAGGAAGCCGAAAGGAGGACTCCATGGCGCAACGCAATCCCGACGATCCCTACCGGCGCGACACGGCGCCCGACGATCCCCGCACGCCGTCACAGCTGGATGCGCAGTTGCAGGCCGATCCGGAGATGCGCGAAGGCCCGGTGACGTCCGGCCGGCTCGCGCTGTTCGCCGTCGCGATCGTGCTGGTGTTCGCCGCCGTGTTCTATGGCATGAGCGGGCCGTCGACCGATCCGAACAATCCCTCGGTCGCGACCCAGACCTCACCGCCGCCCCCAGGCCAGACCGATGCGCACAACGCGCCTCCGGTGCCGCCCGGCGTTCGCGACGTGACGCCTCGCGGCGCCGATCCGAACGCCCAGAACGGCGTCACCACCGGCGCAGCCCCCGCTCCCCGCGCGGCCCCCAGCAGCGGCAACGCCAACTAACAGCTCGCTCGCAACTTCACCGTGAGCAGATGCGGCGAACGGCGCAAGTCATTCGCCGCATCGCTGTGTCCGTCAGCGTGCAGACGAGTGCGGCTGCATTCATGCCGTGTTCAGACCGAATCGGCTAAACGAAATCTGGGGACGAATAACACGCGGGCTGCCTTCGGATCGAAGCGGCCGCGAGGGTCACAGAGCCGCTGATCGGCCAGTGAAGGGAAGAACCGACAAATGAAGAAGATCTTTGCCGCCGCCTTGTTTGCCGCGACGCTGGTGGGAGCCGGTGCAGCCAATGCGATGCCGCTGGCGCCGCTGGGCTCGCCGACGTCCGGCGACGTGATCCAGGTCGCGCAGGGTTGCGGTCCGGGTTGGGCGCGTGGTCCGATGGGCCGCTGCCGTCCGATGTATGCGCGCCCCGGCTATGGCCGTCCGGTCGTGGTGCCGCCGCGCGTCGTCGCGCCCCGCGCCTGCCCTCCCGGCTACGCCTGGCGTCACGGCCGCTGCTTCCGCCGGTTCTGATCGGCCTCGCATCTCTCACGAAAAGCCCCGCTCGCGCGGGGCTTTTTTGTGCGTCCGAGAAGTTCAGCGAAACCGGATCAGCAGCTTGCGCAAGGTGTAGAGCGGCACCCACGGAAACAGGATCGGCACGGTCCGAACGTACTCCTGATAGTCCGGCCGATCGCCGTAGCGTTCGTCCTGCTTGCGCTCGAGCCCCGCGGATGCGGCCGTCATCAGCGCCAGAATGTACAGCATCCCGAGTAGCGACAACGCCCAGGCCGCGCCGGAGCCATAGGCCGACAGGCCGGAGAACCACACGCCGAACCAGAACACCATCTCGCCGAGATAGTTCGGACAACGCACCACGCGGTACAGCCCGGTGTCGCAATAATGCGCCGGATGCTCGGCCTTGTAGCGATACTTCTGCCAGTCGGCGAGGCTCTCGACCCACAGCCCCACCGCCATGATCATCACGCCGAGCGGCGTCGACACCGGCCACACGCCCTGCGCCTGCAGCGACAGCGTCAGCAGCGCGGGCAGGAACAACAGCGTGAACAGCAGGCTGACGCCGAGCCAGATCGCGATTCTGTGCCACAGCTTCAGCTCGGCAGTGCGGCGCTCGGCGCGGGCGAGCTCGGCCGCATAAGCGGGATTGCGCTCGCGCACCGCCAGGAACGCGCCGAGCCGAACGCCGTACACCAGCAGCAGCAACAGCTGCAGCGCTACCCAGCCGGAGATGGTGGTGGCGAATAGCAGCGCGAACACCAGGCTCTGCGCCGCGATCGCGCCCGCATAGCAAAGGCTGACGAAGTAATAGACGCGCCGGAACCCGGGTGCCGCAACAACGAGGCAGACGGCGAAAGCCAGCGCAACGAGATGCCACGGTACAGTCATGTCGATGCACGCGTCCTTGCCCCGGTGACGACCTTATAGGCCGCCGATGATGACCCCGCCATGTCCGGCATCAAAGCCGGCAGCGATCGGCCGGCCGCCCGACCGGTTATTTGGTCGTACAGCGCTGGCCGGGCACGCGGCTGTCGCAGACCCGCGTCACTTCGAAGAAACGAGTCCACAGCTTGCGCTGCTTGGCATCCGGTTCGGCGGCCGCGGTCATCCGCAGCGCATAGAAGTTCTCGCGCCCCTGCACCGCCTTCCACCAGGTCAGCGCCGGCTTGCCAGCCTCCTTGGCCTGCGGGCAACTCTCGCTCCACATCACCATCGGATACAGGTTTTCATTGCCGTGCCGCAGCTGCTCGAACCGCGCGCCCGGGCACTCCGCTGCTGCCTTCTTCTGGCTCGCCTCGCGAAACGCCTCGGGCGATTGGTCAGTCTGCCTGAACAGCGTCTGCGCCGTGATCCGCGTGGTGGCGCTGGCGATGTTCTCGGTGCCCGGCACCAGCACAGTCGTGCTTTCCTTGGCGTTGCTGGCTTCGGCCGCCACTTTGAAGCCCTTCGGCGATTGCAGCAGCAGTTTCTCGGTGTCGGCGGCGCGCGCGCCGCTGGCGGCGGCGACCATCGCGATCAGACACAGAACGGCAATGCGGAGCATGAACGGTGAGCCTGGATGATGGAAGGCGGCGAAGCTTGCCCGAGAACCGCTGCCTGTTCAATATAGCTCCAGACGCGGTGCAATCGCTCAGATGCCGCCGTGCAGCCGCGCCAGCAGCGCCACGACGATCAATCCGAGCAGCGCCGATAACAGTTGCCAGAACAATAGCGGATTGCGCGCGGCGAGCGGCTGCGGCCGGGCGTCGAGATAGTCGGCCCGCGGATGCCGCAGGTCGTGGACGAATTCCGACAACGCCGGATAGCGCTTGGCAGGCTCCAGGCTGACCGCGCGTTTCAGCGCGCGGTCGACCCAGACCGGCACCTGCGCATTGTGGTCGGCGGCCGGGCTGTAGCGCAGCTTGCGGGATTTCAGCGCCTGGTTGGCGCGCGCCAGTTCGGCGCCATAGGGCAGCCGGCCGGTCAGCATCTGATAGGCGATCACTCCGAGCGAGAACTGATCCGACAGCGCTGAGCCGCCCTGCCCGGCGAAATATTCCGGCGCCATGTATTGCACCGTGCCGAGCAGCTCGTCGCCACCCGCCGGCCCCAGCTCCGCGACGCCGGCGACCCGCACCGAGCCGAAGTCGATGATCTTCACCGTGCCGCTGCGGTCGATCAACACGTTGGCCGGCCGCAGATCCTGATGCACCATTTCCTTGCGGTGGAAAGCGTAGAGCCCCTTGGCAATCTGCTCGATCAGGCCGCGGACGGTTTCGAGCTCCGCGCGCGGATGGTCGATCATCCACTGTGCCAGGGTCTGCCCTTCGATGTACTCGAAGGCGACGTAAAGATAGCTGCGCGGCCGCTGCACCGCGCATGGCTTCAGCACGTGCGGACTGTCGATCCGCCGCGCCGCCCATTCCTCCAGCATGAACCGTTTGCGATAATCCGGATCGTCGCGCAGATCGGCCGAGGGAATCTTCAGCGCCACCAGCTCTTCGGTGGCGAGATCGCTGGCGAGATAGATGTGGCTGCGGCTCGAGCCGTGCAGTTCGCGAAGGATCCGATAGCCGTCGAACTCGGCCCGCGGCTCGAGCCGCGGCGGCAGCGGCAAGTCGGCCGCCCGGCCGAACAGGTCGATCGTGTCCGCATCCGCTACGGTCTCGATCCGCACCAGTTGCACGGTGAGATTGTCGTCGCTGCCATTGGCGAATGCCTCGCCGAGGATCGCCCGCGCCGCGGCATCGAGATCTTCGGCATGTTCGCGCAGTATCTGCACGACGAAGCGCTGCGTGACATGCTCATACACGCCGTCGGTCGCCAGCACGAACAGGTCGCCGGGGACGACCGGCACCGCCAGATAGTCGATCTCAACCTGCGGATTGACGCCGAGCGCACGGCCCAGATAACTCTGCTCAGCGGACAGCCGAACGCGGTGATCCTCGGTGAGCTGCTCCAGCGACGCGCCCGCCAGCCGGTAGATCCGGCTGTCGCCGATGTGAAACAGATGCGCTGCCGCGCCTTTGAGCACCAGCGCGCTCAAGGTGCAGACATAGCCCTTGTCGCGATCGTAGCGATAATCGCTGCGCCGGGTTTCGGCATGCAGCCATGAGTTGGTTGCGGCGATCACCCGCTGCGCCGACGACTTCACCGACCAGGCTTCCGACGTACAGTAGTAATCAGTGAGAAAGCTCTTGACCGCGGACTCGCTGGCGACCTGGCTGACGTCGCTCGACGAGATGCCGTCGGCGAGCGCGAGCGCGATGCCCTTGGTGGTCAGCAGCGGCTCGGCCGGGATCAGCGCGCCATAGAAGTCCTGATTGACGGGCTTGCGCCCCGGCGACGACGCCTGCCCGATCGAGACTGTGAGCTGCTGCGCCATGCGCCCTGCTGCGCCCCAAGAAAACGGGAGCTTCACCCGGACCGGGCGAAGCTCCCGGACGCAATCAGCTTACGCCGCGACGCGCGGCGCCGGAACGGCTTCGATCCGGCGCTTCGCCGCGGTGCGGACGTGAGTGGTGTAGAGGGTCAGCCCGGTGAAGGCGAGCCCGCCGACCAGATTGCCGAGCACGGTCGGGATCTCGTTCCAGACCAGATAGTCGAGGATCGAGAACTTGGCGTGCAGCATCAGGCCCGACGGAAACAGGAACATGTTCACCACCGAGTGTTCGAACACCATGTAGAAGAACACCAGGATCGGCATCCACATCGCCAGCACCTTGCCCGGCACCGTGGTCGAGATCATCGCCATCACCACGCCGGTGGAGACCATCCAGTTGCACAGCATGCCGCGGAAGAACAGCGTCGCCATGCCGGCCGCGCCGTGCGCCGCATAGCCGAGCGTCCGCCCCTCGCCGATATTGCCGATCACCGTGCCGACCTTGTCGGGATCTTGGGTAAAGCCGAACGTCGTCACGAACGCCATCAGGAACGCCACCGTCAGCGCGCCGGCGAAGTTGCCGACGAACACCAGGCCCCAATTGCGCAGCACGCCGCCGATCGTGACGCCGGGACGCTTATCGAGCCACGCCAGCGGCGACAGCACGAATACGCCGGTGAGCAGATCGAAGCCGAGCAGATACAGCATGGTGAAGCCGACCGGGAATAGCAGTGCGCCGATCAGCGGCTGGCCGGTATTGACGTTGATCGTGACCGCGAACCAGGCGGCGAGCGCCAGAATGGCGCCGGCCATATAGGCGCGGATCACCGTGTCGCGGGTGGACATGAAGATCTTGGACTCGCCAGCGTCGACCATCTTGGTGACGAATTCAGAAGGCGCGAGGTAGGACATCTGCTCCGTGCTCCGTTTGCTGCTGAAAAGGCCGCGTCGGAACGCACAAGCGGAGGAAGCAACAAGGGGGCGGAGCCTCGACGACACCGCGGCTCTCCATCGGCGGGAGAGCTGTCCCATTGCTGTCTGCCGGACACCGGCTTGGCAATTCTCGGACGGCGGTCGTCGTTGACCGGAACTTACTAAGCAATCGCCGTGCCAGCGCCTGACGGCTCCGGCTACGCGCATTTCCCCGAGAAATTCCTTAGATAACGCCCCTCTGGCTCAGCCGCCGGCGGCCCCGATGCCCAGACTCTGCGCAACAGGTCCGCGCATAGCTCGGATTTGAGGCAACGCCCCAATGCGCCCTGGGGCCCTCAACCGCTTCTTGATTGGTCGACGCGGATTTGGCCCTTCCCTGGGTAATTGGTCGTCCTCCTGAGCGGGTCGCACGAATACAAGGAGCTAAGGTCTCGAAGGATGCGGCCACGCATGGACCCGCGACACATAGTTTAAGACGGCAATTCGCGCTTTCCTCATGATGAGGTCTGGCCGGTCGTGCAAATCTTGAAAAGCGTAGTTTGAATCAGTAGCCCGCATGAGCGCAGCGACATGCGGGAGCGCCACACCTGGATGTCGCTTCGCTCATCCAGGCTGCACGTGCTAGCGTGAGGTCACGATGACGAAGAAGCTCCTCCCTGTTCATCCCGGCGAAATTCTCCGCGAAGAGTTTCTGCTGCCGATGAACCTGTCGCCCTACGCCGTCGCCGCAGCCTGCGGCGTACCGCGCACGCGCATCGAACGGCTGACACGGCAGGAAACCCCAGTGACGGCGGATACCGCGCTGCGGCTGGCGAAATACTTCGGCACGACGCCGAATCTCTGGATGAACCTTCAGGCGCAATACGATCTGGAGGTCGCGGAAGACAACAGCGCCGACGAGCTAAGGCGGATCAAGCCAATCAAGTCGAGAGCGGCCTAAATCGGTAGCCCGCATGAGCGCAGCGACATGCGGGAGCGCCACACCTGGATGTCGCTTCGCTCATCCAGGCTACGCTTGCTTGTCCGCCTATAAGGCAGCACAGTCCCGAATTCGGCTCCAGGACGCGGCTCAACCAGCTTAGACGGGCCGCTGAGCCTCACTCTCAAAGCACTCCGGAGCACTAAGCTGGACCCTCGCCGAGCGCTCGCAAGGCCGAGAGTCCTTCCCGATAGGATGGATAGGCCAACGTAACTCCCAACTCCGTGCGGATCAGATCGTTGCGGACACGGCAATTCTCCAGATAGAAGCTGCGCGCCATCGGGGACAGCTCGGCGTGCTCGAAAGCAATTTCAGGAGGCGGTGTTCGTCCGCAGAGTTCAGCGGCGAATTCGACGACCTGCTGCGGCGGTCCCGGCTCGTTGTCGGTGACATTGTAAATGGCGCCGGGTCGCGGCCGCGAAAGTGACGCAGCGACCACCGCGGCGATATCGGCAACGTGAATTCGATTGAAGACCTGGCCGGGCTTGATGATACGCGCCGCCGTTCCGGCTGCGAGCTTCTCCAGTTGGTTTCGGCCCGGGCCGTAGATCCCTGACAGACGAAAAACGTGCGCGCCTAACGCCAGCCAGCGCTGCTCGGCGGCGATCCGGAGCTGCGAGCGGGGTTTTTCGGAGGCCGCAGGCGTTGTTTCGTCGACCCACTTGCCGAGGTGATCACCGTACACGCCGATCGTCGAAAGATACCCGATCCACCGCGGCCTGGAATCATTGGTGATCGTGCCAGCGAAGGACGCGAGAACCGGATCGCCGGATTCATTCGGAGGGATCGACGACAGAATGGCGTCGCTCGACTTGATATCACCAGCGATCCGCGGATCGATAGAAGAGGATGAGAACACCCGCGCAGTGATCCCGCGCCGGCTCAACTCTTCGGCCTTGGCGGTTGTTCTGACGGTTGCAGTGACCTCGACCCCGGCGCTCTGCAAATGCTGCGCGATGTAGCCGGCCGAATAGCCCAAGCCAAAAATCAGAATTCTCATCCGGACATCATTTCATCTAGCCGTGACGATGCGCACGGATACCAGACATCTGAGCCGATGGCTGCGTTCTTATGGGTCCGCGTCCTGGTTGGACCGTCAAACAAGCCAGGCGGGGAGCCTCGCGGCCCCTTCAAACACGAAGGGCGGTGATCGTGTCGCGATCACCGCCCTTTTGCAAACTCGAACGAGCCGATGCCGTTACAGCGGCATGTTATCGTGCTTCTTCTGCGGGATTTCCATCTTCTTGTCGCGCAGCATCGCCAGCGCGCGGGCGATGCGGCGGCGGGTGGCGTGCGGCAGGATGACGTCGTCGATATAGCCGCGCTCGGCGGCGATGAACGGCGACAGGAAGCGGTCCTCGTATTCCTTGGTCCGCGCCGCGATCTTCTCCGGATCGTCCATGTCCTGACGGAAGATGATCTCGACCGCGCCCTTGGCGCCCATCACGGCGATCTGCGCCGACGGCCAGGCGTAGTTGATGTCGGCGCCGATTTCCTTCGACGCCATGACGTCGAACGCGCCACCATAAGCCTTGCGGGTGATCACGGTGACCAGCGGCACGGTGCACTGCGAGAACGCGAACAGCAGCTTGGCGCCGTGCTTGATCAGGCCGCCATATTCCTGCGCGGTGCCCGGCAGGAAGCCCGGCACGTCGACGAAGGTGACGATCGGAATGTTGAAGCTGTCGCAGAACCGCACGAACCGCGCCGCTTTGCGCGAGGCATCGCTGTCGAGCACGCCGGCCAGCACCATCGGCTGATTGGCGACGAAGCCCACCGTGCGGCCGGCGATGCGGCCGAAGCCGGTGATGATGTTCTTGGCGAAGGTGTCCTGCAGCTCGAAGAAGTCGCCCTCGTCCACGACTTTGAGGATCAGTTCCTTCATGTCGTATGGCTTGTTCGGATTGTCGGGGATCAGCGTATCGAGCGAGAAATCCTCACGCTCGATATCGTCGAAGCTCGGCCATTCCGGCACGCCTTCGGAGGAGTTCGCCGGCAGGAAGTCGAGCAGCCGGCGCATCTGCAGCAGGGTCTCGACGTCGTTCTCGAACGCGCCGTCGGCAATCGACGACTTGGTGGCGTGCACCGAGGCGCCGCCGAGTTCTTCCGGAGTGACGACTTCGTTGGTCACCGTCTTCACGACGTCCGGGCCGGTGACGAACATGTAGCTGGTGTTCTTCACCATGAAGATGAAGTCGGTCATTGCCGGCGCATAGACGTCGCCGCCGGCGCACGGGCCCATGATGACGCTGATCTGCGGGATCACGCCGGAGGCCTGCACCACGCGGCGGAACACGTAGGAGTAACCGGCGAGCGCCGCGACGCCCTCCTGGATGCGGGCGCCGCCGGCGTCGTACAGGCCGATGATCGGAGCCCGCGCCTTCAGCGCCATGTCCTGGATCTTCGTGATCTTCGCCGCGTGGGTCTCGGACAGCGAGCCGCCGAACACGGTGAAGTCCTTGGCGAACACGAACACCTTGCGGCCGTTGACCGTGCCCCAGCCGGTGACGACACCGTCGCCGGGGATCTTGGTCTTCGCCATCCCGAATTCGGTCGAGCGGTGCTGGACGAACATGTCCATCTCCTCGAACGAATGCTTGTCGAGCAGCAGGTCGATCCGTTCGCGTGCGGTGAGCCGGCCGCGGGCGTGCTGCGCATTGATGCGCTTTTCGCCGCCGCCAAGCTTGGCTGCCGTGCGCCGTTCGTCCAATGCTTCCAGGATGTGCTTCATGATCAATAAGCCGGTTTTCTTTTCTTGGTTGGGCGTGCGGAGGTTTTGCCCTTTTCACCGCAACAATCAAGGCCTTCTAGCAGGGCGCCTCGCAGGAGGAAACCGCCTTGGACCGAACCGGCCTAGCCCTTTTGGCGTGTCCTGAGCCGGTTCGGCGGGCACCGGAGGACGGCACCCCGACACCGCCCCCAAATCTGCATCGGCCGGATGCGAAACCGCGATGGCGGCTTCGCCTGTCCGCCCTGTATATCGCGGGGCCGCCAGCTGGAGCCGACCGATGACCGCCGCCCTGCCCTCCGCCGATCCGTCCGTGGCCAGCGGCGGCATCCTGACCGTGCTGCGGGCCGAGGGGCTGGCGGTGTTTGCCGGCTGCACGCTGTTCTATGTGATCTCGGACGCACCCTGGGAGCTGTATGCGCTGCTGTTCTTCGCGCCCGACCTCGGCTTCCTCGGCTATCTGGCCGGGCCCAAAGTCGGCGCGGTGGTCTACAACGTGCTGCATTCGACCATCGGGCCACTGCTGCTGGCGATCGCCGGGATCGTGCTGGTGGTGCCCTATGCCGGCACGGTGGCGATGATCTGGCTGGCCCATATCGGCTTCGACCGGGCGCTCGGCTACGGCCTGAAATACAAGACCGGTTTCCGCTTCACCCATCTCGGCCCGATCGGCAAGGCGCCGGCGCAGCCGCGCTGAGGCTCAGCGCACCGGGCCGCGCCCCGACAGCCGCAGCACGAAGGCCAGAACTTCGGCCACCGCCTTGTAAAGCTCCTCGGGGATTTCGTCGCCGAGCTCGACGTGCGACAGCGCGCCGGCGAGCACTTCGTTCTCCTCGATGGGAATGTCGTGCTGTTTGGCCACTTCGATGATCTTGGCGCCGAGCACGCCCTTGCCCTTGGCGACCACGCGCGGAGCCCCGGCGTAGTCGTAGTGGAGGGCGATCGCGAGCGGGTTCTTGGTGTCTGTTGTGGTCACAGCGCGCGGTCCAGGAAATGGCCGGCTGCGGCCGGGCGTGGCGCGGGCGGCGCGCCGTCGCGCACCACGATGTCGCCGGGCGCCAGATCGACGCGGGCGAGCGCGCGGCCGAGGTCGGCGGCGCCGGCGCGCAATTGGGCGGTGGTGGCGGGGCGCTCGGCCCACAGCCGCACCGAGGTCTTCTCGCCGCGGAGCGAGATCAGCGCATGCACCGGCCCGGCCGGCTCGACGTCGAGCGAAAACCGCGCCTGCCACACCGTCCCGGACGAGCCAGCGGCCTGCGCGGCTTCGTCGCGGTCGCGCGAAATCTCGAACTGCGCCACGGCGGTTCCCTGCGGGGTGGCAAGCGGAATCTCGAACGCCCAGCGCGGCTGGGCGGAATCGACCCGGACCGGCGCCGCATCGGTGCGATCCGGCAGCGAGGCGACCTGCAGCAGCGTCTGCCGCGCCAGCGCGCCTTCGGTCTCGGTCAGAATCCGGCGCAAATTGGCATCGACCGGCGCATGCGGCGTCAGATTGGCCGGCATCACCGGCTGGGCGGCCGGCAGCGCGCCGGGAAACGGCGGCGGCGGCGTGTTGGTGCGGGCGATGCCGCTGTCGTCCTTGCCGATCCGGTTACCGGTCAGCGCCGGCAGCAGCGACAGCAGCACCGGATTGCTGAGCCCGGCCTTGGCCAGCGCCGCCGCGGTCTGCGGATCGGCCTGCAGCGCCTGCTGCAACGCGCTCAGCGTCGCGGCGGTGCTGGTCGCCGCGGTCTGGGCCTGCGCCGTCGAAGCGGTCGCCGAGGTCGCGGTGCCGGTGAGCTGGGCGATCACGTTCTGCACCAGCGACTGCTCGGAGGTGGATGCGCGGGCGGTTGCGGCCGCGCCCGCAGCGGTCGCCGACGCCGCCAGCGTCGGCGACGCGGTCAGCGGCAGCGCGGTGGTGGTGCCATTCGCGGTCGTCGCGGCGGCGGTCGAAGTGGTGGCGCCGAGCAGATTGGCCTCGGCCTCGAGCTTGGCGGTGAGCGCCAGCAGCGAGGTGCCCTGCCCGTTCTGCAGCACCGGCGTCGTCGTGGTACCGCCGGCCTGCGCGGTCGCCGCGCCGAGCGCGGTGGTGAGCACCTGGCGCAGCACCAGCAGCGCCGCCTTCAGGTCGGTACCGGCACCGGTGCTGGCGGTCCCGCTCGCCAGCGCGGCTTCGAGGAAGATCCCGGAATTCTGAAACGCTTTCTGGATGTCGGCGCCGGTCAGGCTCGCTGTCGGCAACTGCTGCGCCAACACCTGCGCCGCGGCGTCGCGCACCGCCGCCGGCAGCCCGGCCGAATTCGCCACCGCGCCGAGATTGGCGAACAGCGCCGACAGCCCGGTCTGCTGCGTCACCGCGGCTTCGGCTGCGGTCGCCACCGCGGCCGCCTGCTGCGGCGTCAGCGCCTGGGTCGTGGTCGGCACGATGCTCGGCGCCGCCTGCGCCGAGGTCAGCACGATCGCCTGCGGCCCGAGCGTGACGCTGTCGATCGCGGCGCCGGAGGCAGCCAGCGCCGCTTGCGCGGTGGTGGTGGTGACGGGCTGATTGACGATCGCGAGCCGCACCCCGGCATCGGTCTGCGACACCGAAACCTGCAGCGTCTGCCCGGCCTGCAGCGGCACCTGCGTGGTGGCTTCGACGGTCTGGCCGCCGATCGCGATTCGAACCTGGTTGTTATCGCCGACCGACAGCACCTTGGCCTGCAGCACCGCCCCGGGCTGCAGCAGAACGTCTGCGGTCACGCCTTGCAGCGCAACGAGGGAAAGGTTCGGATTGACCGAAATCGCCATCGCTGTCCTTTGCGGGCGGCTGCGCTGAGTGCGATCCGCCCAGACTAAGCGAGGGACGTAAACCCGTCGTTAACTTCTCCGGGAACCCAGCGCCGCGATCACCTGGGCTGCGGCTGCGAACTCCGCCTGCTTGGCGGCGCGGCGCGCGGCGGCCTCCTCATCAAGGCCCCACTGCTCGATGTTCCAATCCTCGTCGACATGCGCCGCGGCCCACACCTGATCGGCCTCGAGCCGGCCATGCGCCAGCGCCAGCGCCAGCAGCGCCGAGCCGGTGATGGTGGTGACGACATGCAGCGCGCCGAGCAGCCAGGGATCGGCCGGCAGCGCCGCGCGCGCCGCGGCGAGCGCGGTCTCCGGCTGGCCGACATGGACGATGCCCTGCGCCAGGATGAAATGCGCCCCGAGCGCGTCCTTGGCCCAAAACAGCACCGGATCCCAATGCGCGCCCTCGCGCGCGATCAGTTCTTCCGGGTGCTCGGCGCGATAGAACAACAGGTCCGAGCCGAAGTACTTGGCGATGTCATCGGTCACCGCTTCCACGCGCCCGCTAACGCCGTCGATCACGCTGTTGGCGAGCCGGGTCAGCGGCATCGTCGACGGATCGATGGTCTCGCCCTGCGCCTGCCATTCGGCGGCGATCGCTTCGGCCAGCGTCCGATCCGGCGCGGCCAGCGCGTTGCGCGACGGTGTCTTCACCGAGCGGCCGTCGAGCCGCACCGCGAAGCCGCCGTTCTCCTCGGCAATGCCGGCCTCGGTGTAGAACCGCTTCGGCAGTTGCGCCCGGCTGGTGCGCCGCACCGCTTCGTTGGGATCGAGCGGCGACTTGCCGGCCACCTCGTCGAACAGATCACGCATCTTGGTTTCTCGAACTACTACTGTTGAGCACAGGCGCGCGAATACGCGGCGCGGTCGGCCGAGTTGAGCTGGGCCGCGGTGGAGTCGTTCAGGCAGTCCTGAATCCGGTCGCCGAACGAGCGGCCACGCCGAAGCTGCGCCTTCGGCAGATCCGGCGCCGGCTGGATCCGCTCGTGCGTCAGCGGCGGCGGATCGGCGAGCTTCGGCACCACCGGCACGGTGATCACCGGCGGCGGCGCAGACGGAGGTGGCGGCGGCGGCGTGATGCTCGACGGCGCGGTGCCCGGAATGATGATCTGCGCGGCGGCCGGGCCGGCGAGGACAAACAAGGTGATCAGACCAGCGAGTGCGCAACCGGCCAGATAGTTCACCTTCGTCATGCCCGCGCTTGTCGCGGGCATCCACGTCTTGGCCGCCGTCGCAAGGCGTGGATGGCCGGGCCCTCGCCACGCCGAAGCGGCTTCGGCCCCGCAGGCGGGACGAGCCCGACCATGACGGGAGAGTGAGTGGAGAGGAAGCGTTGTCATCTTAGCCATGTCGGCATCGCCGCGCCCCGCCGCAAGCGGCGCCGGGGCGTCATTCTTCCGGCGCATGTTCGATCGGATCGAACCGGTCGTGCTCGAGGCCGAGCAGGTTCCAGCTCTGCAGCATGTGCGGCGGCAGCGGCGCCGAGACGTCGATCACGCCGCCGCGCGGATGCGGGATCACGATGCGTCGCGCCAAGAGATGCAGCCGGTTCTGCAGGCCGCCGGGGAGCTGCCAGTTCTCGATGTTGAAGTACTTCGGATCGCCGACGATGGCGTGGCCGATATGCGCCATATGGGCGCGGAGCTGATGAGTGCGGCCGGTCACCGGCTTCAGCGACACCCAGGCCAGCTTCTGCCCCGAGGTCTCGACCACCGCGTAGTACGTCACCGCATGGCTGGCGCCGTCGTCGCCGTGCTTGGCGACGCGCATGATCGAATCCTCTTCGCTCTCGTCCTTGGCCAGATAGGTCGAGATCCGCCCCTGCTTCGGCTTCGGCACGCCGGCGACCAGCGCCCAATAGATCTTGCGCGCCGAGCGGTGGCGGAACGAGCCGGTCAGCGCGGTGGCGGCGAACCGGGTCTTGGCGACCAAGAGACAGCCGGCGGTCTCCTTGTCGATCCGGTGCACCAGGCGCGGCTTCTGGCCCTTAGCGTCGCGCAGCACTTCCAGCATCTGGTCGATGTGCCGCGTGGTGCCCGAGCCGCCCTGCACCGCGAGCCCGGCCGGCTTGTTCAGCACCAGCACGTCGGCGTCTTCGAACAGCGTCATCGCCTTCAGCGTCTGAAGGGTTTTCTGCTCGGCTTCGGACAGATGACCGGGCAGCTTCGGCGTATCGAGCTTGAGCGGCGGAATCCGCACGCTCTGGCCTTCTTCGAGCCGGTCCTTCGAATCGGCGCGCTTGCCGTTCACCCGCAGCTCGCCTTTCCGGACGATGCGCTGGATGTGGCTGAACGACAGGCCGGGAAACCGCGCTTCGAGGAAGCGATCGACCCGCATGCCGTTTTCGTCCGCCGTGACGGTGACGGTCTCGACCTTCGTCGGCAGCGGCGCGTCGGGCTTGGCCTCGGACCGCTCGCGGGTCTCGACCGGTGCCGGCTGCGCCGGGCGCGGCCTGCCCTCACCCACCGGCCGCGACGATCGCGCCGGCCCCGCCCCGAACCGCACCGGCTTGTCGCCGGACCGCGGCGGCCGCCCCGCTCCCTCGCCGCGCGAGCTCTTCGACGGCGCGCCGGCGCGCAACGGCTTGGCATCGCGCGACGGCTTGGCGCCACCGGGCTTGCCGGCGCCAGGCTTGCCCGCGATCGCCTTGCCGGCACCCGGCTTCCCGGTCTTGGCGCCCAGCCCGGCGCGAGCCGGCTTGCCGCGCGTGCCTTCGGGGCCACGCTTGGCGAGAGGTTTCTTGACGCGGCGGCTCATGGGATGCTCCGGGGGAAATTCGTGCCGTGCCTAGCGCAAAAGCGGCCGCCGGTCACGGTGGATTTGCTGCGCCGCGAGCCCGATCGCCACTTCTTCCGACCGACAGCATGTCAAAGACCACGCTTCGGCTAACTTATCTCAGGCTAGGCATCAGGAAGCGTAGCCCGCGCCGCATGTCGCTGCGCTCATGCGGGCTACCGAGGGCTATTGACGGCGACTGAACCACCGCCACCCCTTCGCCACCGCCATGGCGAATACAAACAGCCCGAAGGCCACCACGAGGGCGGCGGCGATGAGGGCGAGCGTGAACTGGATTGGATCGCTGTCGAAGCTGATCAGCCGGGCGTAGCCGGTGTCGAGGCCGCTGATGCGGGTAGAGATCAGTCCGATCGCCAGGCCTTGATACAGGCGGGATGCGGCCAGCGCCGTCGTCAGCGCAACCAGCGGCAGGCCGACGGCCAGCGTCGCGATGGTCTTCAGCACCTGCCCCCCTGTCCTCACGGCTGGCAATCTTGCACGCACCGGCAAAGGCTGCAATCGTACGGCGACGCCCGCTTACTTTCGCGCCCACCTTCGCTCCAGAAACGCGAACAGCCGCCGCTCCGAATCCGCGACCACGTCCGGCTGATAGCGGTAGGCAACGTGGTTGCCGCGGACATCGGTCTTGCTCCGCCCGTCGAGCTGCTGGCAGTCCCAGCAATGCGTCGTGCTGGGATAGACGTGCCACTCCACCGGGGCGCCGGCGGCCTTGAGCGGCGTCAGCTTGTCGACACATTCGGCGGCGGGCGTCTCGGTATCGGCGTCGCCCATCAGCAGCAGCAGCGGCTGGGCAATGTCGGGGCCGACCAGATCGTAGTCGCGGCCGCCGGGCGGCTTGATGCGGAAGCAGCCAGGATAGAAGCTAGCGACCGCCGCAAAGCCCGGTCCAGTGCCGAAGGCGTCTATATAGTGCCGGCGCGCGGCCAACAGGCCAACCATGCCGCCCCAGGAAAACCCGACCAGCGCAACTCGTTTGGGATCAACAAAGGGCTTTCGGCGCAGATGCTGCGCCGCCTGCAACGCGTCCTTGGCGCCGCGCACGAGATTGACCCCGGCCTTCGGGCCATAGCACACGCTGGTGACGCCGCGCGCGCTGAACGCATCGAGCAATAGAACCGCGTAGTTTCGTGCCACCGCCCGCCGCGCCCAAGCCGCAACCGCACTATTTAGTCCAGCGCATTGATGCAGCAGCATTAGCGCGGGAAATGGCCCGTCGCCGGACGGCTTCAGCAGCGCCATTCGCGGCGCGGTGAGCGCATCGATCGGCTCGGCGTGATCAGGCAGTACCAGGTCATCGGCGAAGGATGCCGCTCGCTGCACGATGTCGTGCGGCAGCACGAGCGTATCGGCGTCCTCTCCCGCTGCCGCCGGCTGCGCCAGCGCGAGGATGATCCAGGCGGCACCTAACAGCATCGGCAGGAGCATTTCCTGTCCTCCAGCGGCCCGGTTCCCCACTCCGAACCAGGTTCGTCGTGCACAAGGCACCCGACGATCACCAAGATTGTTCCGGATTTTCGGAACTACCGGGTCGCTATTTCGCTTGTGATCGAAAGCAGGGTGTCGCTAGAATACTGGTATTTTAGAGAATGCATTTGTCGAAAGCAGCGCCATGCAACAGCAGGCCCTCCTCCTCCGCAAGTGCCATGTTGGCTCAAGGCTCCGCCGCCGTCTCCTCGCGGCCGGCTTAATTAGTATCGCAAGCTCGCCGGCACTCGCCCTGACCAAGGACGCTGCTGTGGAACAATGCCGCATGTCGGTCGGCCGTCCGATTGTGATGGAGTGCATGCGCAGCGGCGGTGGTCTCGAAGCCTGCCGCGCTCGGGCGACGCCGCGGGTACGCGCCTGCGTGATGGCAGCGATGCAATCCGCCAACGGGCGGGCTAATGTGGCGGTAGCTATCCCGACCGAAGCTGCCCCCAAACTGCCAACCGGTGCCGCCGCCAGTGCAGGCTTCGTCGCGCCGCCCCGCACCATCGCAGACATCACAGCCATTCTCGATAGCGAGAAGCCGAACGAAGCCAAAATCGCCGAGGTCAAGGCTGCCGCCGACGCGATTCCGACAGGGAAGGAATCGAAGGCGGAGTTGGCCCAGTTCTATTTCGACCGCGCGAATGCCCGCGCCCAGCTTGGCCGTCTGGCCGACACGCTGGCCGACGCCGGCAAGGCGATAGAGGTCGGCCGCGGCGCGGTGAGCCCTAACCTCATGGGTCGCTTGATCCAGCTCGCCGCCCTCCAATACGCCGGCGCCGGCGATCCGAAGAAGGCACTCGACCTCTATCTACGTCAGAACAAGGAGATCGGCACTCAGGCTGGCTCCAAAGGGTATCAATTCGGGGCCAACCGCAGCATCGCGCAATTCCTGATCCAGATGGGCGACATCCCGCAGGCGGAGGCTTATCTCCGCCGCAACGATGCGCTGATCAAGGAAGCGCGCACCAGCTTCCTGCCCGGGTGGCGCAAGTCCTACGCCGTGTTTGGCCAGAGCTGGGAAGCCGAAATCGAGACCGGCCGCGCCCTGCTGTTCGAGGCTCGCGGCCAGGTCCGCGAGGCAGAGTCCGCCTATCGGCTCGGCGAGCAACGACGGAGGGCCGCTATCAAGCCGCTCCTCGGCTCGGAAAACCCGCCATCTGAATCGCAATTACTGCAGGCGGTCGATCTCACCATCATTAGTCAGGCGCGGACCAAGGCGCGGCAGGGCCGGCTCGCCGAGGCCGAGACCGATGCCCGCCGCGCGCTGCTGTCGCGCTTGAAGGACACTGGCAAGTACAACCCGTCCACGCCGCGCTACATCATGGCGCTGACCGACATCCTGATCGAACAGGGCCGCTACGCCGAAGCCGAGAAGCTGGCCCGCGCCTGCCTCGAGATCAATGCCACCGTCGGCGTCGCCGACGACGCCGTCACCAACGTGCAGCTACTGACGCAGCTCGGTGGCGTGCTGAACCTGCAGCGCAAGGGCCGCGAGGCGAATGCAGTGTTTGCGCAGATTGACAAGGCTATCGCTAATTGGGACCCGCAGCGGCGCCGCTCCTTCGAGCTCAATCCGGCGCGCATCATCTCGCTCTATGCATCAGGCCAGACCGACAAGGGCATTGCCGCTGCCGAACAGCTGGTGCAACGGCAAATTGCCCGCGTCGGAGAGACACACTTCGACACGGCGTCGGCGCGCGGCACGCTGGCAGTGGGCCTGATGCGCGCTGGTCGCGATGCCGAGGCGACGCGCGAGTTCCAGGCCGCAATCCCGGTGATGATGGCGGCGGCGCGCGAGGCCGCGGACGACGACGACACCACCGGCGTCGCAGCGCGAAGCCAGCGGCTGCAGGGTGTGGTTGAATCCTATTTCCTGATGCTAGCGCGCAATGCATCGTCGCGTAGTGAGGTCGGCGAAGAAACGTTCGGCCTAGCCGATGCGGTGCGCGGCCGCTCGGTGCAGCAAGCGCTGGCCGCTTCCAGCGCGCGCGCGGCGGCAAAGGACCCGGCGCTGGCCGCACTAGTGCGAAAGGAGCAGGACCTTTCCAAGCAGGTCAACGCCCAGCTCGGCACATTGAACAACGTGCTGTCGCTGCCCTCTTCCGAACGCGACGACAAGAGCGTGCAGGCGATCAACGCATCGATTAACGCACTCCGCACGGAGCGCAACAAGGCGCGCCAGGACATCAATCAGAAATTCCCGGCCTATGCCGACTTGGTGTCACCGAAGCCGCCCACGGTGGCGGAGATCCGCGCGACACTGTCCGATGACGAGGCGATGCTGTCGTTCTATTTCGGCCAGAGCGGCTGCTTTGTCTGGGCCGTACCGAAATCCGGACCGGTGGCGTTCGCGGCGATCAAGGCGAGCAGTGGCGACATCGAGAGCAAGGTACGCAAGCTGCGCGAGGCACTCGAGCCCCAGGCGGCGATGATCTCGGATATCCCCGAGTTCGACCTCAAGCTCGGCTACGAACTCTACGCGCTCCTCCTGCAGCCGGTCGAAAGCGGCTGGAAGCCAGCGAAGAAGCTGATCGTGGTCACTAATGGCGCGCTGGGCCTGTTGCCCCTGTCACTGCTGCCGGTCGCACCGGCGGAAGCCGCTCCCGATGCCGATCCTCTGTTCGCCTCCTACCGCGACGTACCATGGCTGGCGCGTGGCCATGCGGTGACCACTGTGCCGTCTGCCGCGGCGCTGCGAACGCTGCGGCAATTGCCGGCCAGCAAACCGGATCGCGGCGACCTAGTGGCTTTTGGCGATCCCTACTTCAACACGGAACAGGCGGCGGAAGCCGCCACGGTCAAGGTTGCTGATGTCGGCGGCAACACGGCGCCCGAAACGCTGACGCGCGGGGGCCCGCTGAGGCGGCGCAACAGCCCAAAGCTCGACGGTGTCGACAGCGCCGAAATCGGCCTGCTGCCGCGGCTCCCCGATACGTCCGACGAGCTCAAATCGATCGCGCTGGCACTGCAGGCCGATCCGTCCAAAGTCCTATTCCTCGGCAAGGACGCCTCAGAGAAGACCGTGAAGTCGATGAACCTGTCTGGCTTCAAGGTCCTGGCCTTCGCTACCCACGGCCTCGTCCCGGGCGAGCTCAACGGGCTGCAGCAGCCGGCGCTGGCGCTGTCGTCGCCTTCCGTCACTGGCGACAGCGGCGACGGCCTGCTGACCATGGAGGAAATCCTCGGCCTCAAGCTAGATGCGGACTGGGTGATTCTGTCGGCCTGCAACACCGGCGCGGCCGCCGGCGCCGGTGCCGAGGCCGCCTCAGGTCTCGGCCGAGCGTTCTTCTACGCCGGCACGCGAGCCCTGCTCGTTACCAACTGGTCAGTACACTCGCAGTCGGCGCGTGAACTCGTCTCCGATTTGTTCAAGCGCCAGACTGGTGACGCCAAGCTGGCGCGCAGCGAAGCCCTGCGGCAGGCGATGATGGCGCTGGTCGACGGCCCCGGCCATGTCGGCAGCGACGGCAAAACCGATTTCACCTACGCCCATCCGCTGTTCTGGGCGCCATACACCATCATCGGAGACGGCGGTGTTCGTTGACGATCGGTTTTCGACGGGAGATACTGCCTTGAAGACATTGCTACGCGGCCTCGTCGCCTGCATCGTTCTTGCTCCGATGGCCGGCCCGGGGATGGCCGGTCAGGTCCTGATCACCGAGGACGAAGCCAAGCTGCCGCCTCCCAAGGGCGCAGTCGCGGCCGACCGCCGCGGCATCCTGCGCGGACCCAAGATCCAGTTCGTCGCGGATGGCGATACCGTGCACTCGCCGACGAGGCTCCATTTGAAATTCGAGTCCTTCGGCGGGACCAAGATCGATCCGGATTCGGTGAAGGTGACTTATCTGCGTACACCGAACGTCGATCTGACGCCGCGGTTAAAGCCGTTCATCCAGGCCAACGGCATCGACATACCGGATGCCGAGCTACCGCAGGGCGAACACATGCTGCGAGTCGACCTAAAGGATTCCGACGGGCGCCCAGGTACGACCAGCTTTGTGCTCAAGGTCTCACCCTGATCGCCAGCAATGATCACTTGCTTCTACTGCCAGAGCCAGAACCCGCCGGATGCGCTGGTGTGCAGCGTGTGTTCGCGCGACATCGCGATCCCCGCCTCTCTGATTACGGAGCGTGATCAGCTCGCGAGCAAGCGAGACGCGCTACGCGGGGAGCTGCGTAGCGTCTGCGCGCAGATCGACGCCCTGCGTCCTTCAAAGCCCCGACGAGACGTCTGATGGAATGCCCGTTCTGCGTAGAGACCATCAAGGACGAGGCGATTGCCTGCAAGAACTGTTCGCGCGACCTCCGCTACGTCCGACCGACATTGCTGGAGATCGAGGAGCTGGTCTCAGAACTTGACGATCTGCAGCGCCAGCTCGATCGCGCCCGCGTAACGCTGGAACGATTGGCACATCCGCTGCGCTACTACGGCCTCCACACGTTCATCTACATGCTGCTGCCGGTCCTGCTGTTGGTCGGCGCGCATTGGATGGTGACCATCGTCCTCGACGTGTCTCCGGTGTGGCTGCGTATCGCCTCGGTGGCGATCCCCTTGCTGTTCGGACTTGCCACCTATCCGATCCATAAGGTCGGACTGCTTGGCGCGGCGCTGCTCGGCTTCTGTACCTCACTGGTCAGCGTGCTATCGATGCTGATGGTGACCGGACTGCACGACAACGTGCCGATCCTACCGACGGTGTGGGTGGAGTGGCGCGAAGTGATCGAATACGGCGCCAGCATCTTGCTCGCCTTCTTATCAGGACACATTCTCGGCCTCACGGTGTTCCGCGTGCTGCCGACGACTCTGGCGCAGACTGGCAAACCTAACGCCGCTGCGTTCCGCGTGGCACGGCTCCTCGGCCCACACGTTGGCGAAGATCAGCTGCGCCGCAGGGCGCGGATGATTCAGGATCTGCTGCAGACCGCCGGCCCCCTCGCTGGTGTGGTAGCCACCGGCGTCGGATCGCTCTACACCGGCCTGAAGGGCGTCATTGGCGGATAGCATCGCTTGGTCTTCGGAATGGGCCGAGGCGAA
Organism: Rhodopseudomonas sp. P1; assembly: GCF_039642825.1. Classification (NCBI taxonomy): domain Bacteria; kingdom Pseudomonadati; phylum Pseudomonadota; class Alphaproteobacteria; order Hyphomicrobiales; family Nitrobacteraceae; genus Rhodopseudomonas; species Rhodopseudomonas sp. P1. Next base: position 3,564,199 of record NZ_CP088006.1, read on the forward strand.
GCTCGCGCGACGAGCTGCATTCGCATTGGCAATTCGAAGCATCGTCTTGCGCGAGCCTCGCAAACCACAGAAGATCGCCACCAATCAGAAGCTTTGGGGGAAACCAGACGCATGCAATACGACGACGTGGTCCGCGGCCGCCGCTCGATCCGCGGCTACAAGCCTGATCCCGTGCCGCGGGAATTGATCGAGGAAATCCTCGAACTGGCGATGCGGGCGCCCTCCTCGATGAACAGCCAGCCGTGGAATTTCACCGTGCTCACCGGTGAGCCGCTCGACCGCATCCGGGCCGGCAACACCGAGCGCAATCTCGCCGGCGTGCCGCACAGCCGCGAATTCCGGATCGGGCAGCCGTTCGCCGGCCCTCATCGCGAGCGGCAGGTCACCGTCGCCAAGCAGCTGTTCTCGGCGATGGGGATCGCGCGCGACGATCAGGCCAAGCGGCAGGACTGGGTGCTGCGCGGCTTCCGCCAGTTCGACGCGCCAGTGTGCATCATCATCACCTACGACCGCGTGCTCAGCGACAGCGACGACACCGCGTTCGATTGCGGCGCGGTGACCAACGCGCTGGTCAACGCCGCATGGTCGCGCGGCTTAGGTGCGGTGATCAACAGCCAGGGCATCATGCAATCGCCGGTGGTGCGCGAGCATGCCGGCATCGCCGACGATCAGGTGATCATGAAGGCGATAGCGCTCGGCTGGCCGGACGACGAGTTCCCCGCCAATGCCGTGGTGTCGGAGCGCAAGCCGGTGCGCGACGCCGTGCGGTTCGTCGGCTTCGAAAGCTGACAAGATCTAACGCGACAACGCTCCGCGGCCCGGCGCCGCGGGGTGCCGCGCGTGTCAAGCAGCTTTGACAAACCCTCGCAATTCGGAGAGTAATGCAAGCAGCCGCGCCCGAGCGGTCACCGCACGGGCCGGCCGCAACAACGCGGCCGCCCTTCCCGTCCTGTTTCGTGCAGTTCGTGTCACGCTCGCCGGTTGTCGATCCCGATGCAGTCCCCTTCCAGTCCCGCGGTCAGTCAGAGCGAGGCGCGCTATCGTGCGCTGTTCGAAGCGATCGACGACGGCTTCTGCATCATCGAGTTCTTCGACGGCCCGCACGGCCCGCTCAGCGACTATCGCCATATCGAAGCCAACGCGGGCTACGAGAAGCAGACCGGGATTCCCAACATCATCGGCCGCACCTTGCGCGATCTTGTGCCGGATGAAGCCGACGGTTGGGCGGAACTGTATCGCAGCGTGCTGGTGACCGGCCGGCCGATCCATTTCGAGCGCGAGTTCATCGCGGTGAATCGCATCATCGAAGTGTCGGCGACGCGGATCGAGCCGCCGGAGCTGCGCCAGGTCGCGGTGCTGTTCCGCGACATCACTGCGCGCAAGCGCGCAGAAGCGGCACTGCGCGACAGCGAGCAACTGGCGCGCGACAACGTGCAGCGTGTGCAGCTGGCGCTGGCCGCCGGCGCGATCATCGGCACCTGGCTGTGGGACCTGCCGACCGACCGCTTCACCGTCGACGAAGCGTTCGCGCGCGCGTTCGGGCTCGATCCGGCGCTCGGCCGCGACGGCCTCAGCCTGGCGCAGGTGGTCGCCACCGTGCATCCCGACGATCAGGCCGGGCTGGCGGCGGCGATCGAGGAAGCGGTCAAGCGCGGCGGGCCTTACGCGCATCAGTACCGGGTGCGCCGCGCCGACGGCAAGTACTACTGGCTCGAGGCCAACGGCCGCGTCGAGCACGGCCCCGACGGCACGCCGCTGAGCTTTCCCGGCGTGCTGATCGACGTCGACGACCGCCGCGCGCTGGCCGCCGAGCGCGACCGCGCCATCGCCGAGCTGCGCGCGCTGAACGAGACGCTGGAGCAACGCGTCGCCGAAGCCCGCGCCGAGCTATTGCGCTCCGCCGAACAGCTGCGCCAGTCGCAGAAGATGGAAGCCGTCGGCCAGCTCACCGGCGGACTGGCGCACGACTTCAACAATCTGCTCGCCGGCATCTCCGGCAGCCTCGAACTGATGAGTTCGCGTATCCGCCAGGGCCGAATCGGCGAGATCGACAAATACGTGGTGGCGGCGCAGGGCGCGGTGAAGCGCGCCGCATCGCTGACCCACCGCCTGCTCGCCTTCGCGCGCCGCCAGACGCTGACGCCGACCGCCGCCAACGTCAACCGGCTGGTCAGCGGCATGATCGACCTGATCCAGCGCACCGTCGGTCCCGGCATCGACGTGCAGCATGTCGGCGCCGCCGGGCTGTGGAGCGTGCTGGTCGACGTGCCGCAACTCGAAAGCGCGCTGCTCAATCTGTGTATCAACGCCCGCGACGCGATGCCCAGCGGCGGCAAGATCACGATCGAGACCGGCAACCGCTGGATCGACCGGGCGCAGTCGCGGCTGTACGACATCCCGCCCGGGCAATACGTCTCGCTGTGCGTCTCCGACACCGGCACCGGCATGACGCCGGACGTGATCGCCAAGGCGTTCGATCCGTTCTTCACCACCAAGCCGATCGGCCAGGGCACCGGGCTCGGGCTGTCGATGATCTACGGCTTCGCGCAGCAGTCCGGCGGCCAGGTGCGGATCTATTCCGAGGTCGGCCAGGGCACGATGGTGTGCATCTATCTGCCGCGGCACCGCGGCGAGGCCGCCGAGGACGAGCGCTTCCCCGACTCCACCGAGATCCCGTTCGCCCAAACCGGCGAGACCGTGATGGTGGTCGACGACGAACCCACGGTGCGGATGCTGGTCGCCGACGTGCTCGAAGACCTCGGCTACACCGCGCTGGAAGCTTCCGACAGCGTCGGCGGCCTGAAGCTGCTGCAATCCGACGCGCGGATCGACCTGCTCGTCACCGACGTCGGCCTGCCCGGCGGCATGAACGGTCGCCAGCTCGCCGACGCCGCCCGCCAGATCCGCCCCGGCCTCAACGTGCTGTTCATTACCGGCTTCGCCGAGAACGCGCTGCTCAACAACGGCCAGCTCGAACCCGGCATGGCAGTGCTGACCAAGCCGTTTGCGGTCGACACGCTGGCGGCGCGGATCCGCGAACTGATCGGGAAGTAGCAAGGTCGTACAAACACGCCGAGTAGCCCGGATGCAGCAGCGCGAAATCCGGGGACCGAACCCGTGGGAAGTCCGATCCCCGCATATCGCTGCGCTCATGCGGGCTACAGCTACAGCTACAGCCGGCTACAGCGCGGGCCTCAAGTGCCGCGCAGCATTTCGCTGACCACCACCCAGTCGTTGCCGTTGAATTCGAGCAGGTAGCCGTCCTTGATCGGGCGGAAATCGGTCGGCGACGTGTTCAGGGTGATGCCGGGCAGCAGCAGCGACAGCGGCACGTTCTTCATGTTCGCCGCCTGTCGCATGATGTTGTCGCGGGACAGATCGTTGCCGCACTGCTTCAGCAGCGCCACCAGCGCCTCGCCCACCGTGTAGCCGTACACCGTGCCGATATTGTTCGGGTCGAGGCCCGGCAGCCGCGCCTTCATGAACGCGATATAGGCGCTCATCGCCTTGTCGTCCTTCGGCTCGGCCACATAGGGCTTCAGCGAGCCGAGCGACAACACGCCCTTGCCGGCGTCGACGCCGGCCGGGTCCATCACGGTCGCCTTGTTGGCGCAACCGCTGGCGAGGAAGCGGATCGGCCGCCAGCCGATCTCGTGCGCCTTGCGCAGCGCCTGGGCGCAGGCGCGCGGCGTGACGCTGTAGATCATGAACACGTCCGCCTTGGTGTTGGCGAGCGTCAGCACCTGGGAGTCGACGGTGGGATCGGAGACCTCGAAGCTTGACGCCAGCGCGATCGCCTTGTCGGCGTCGGGGCCGAGGGCATCCTTGACGCCGCGCATGAAGTCTTTGCCGGCGTCGTCGTTCTGATACAGCACCGCGAACCGCGCGTTCGGGTTCTTGGCGCGCGCATAGGCGACTTCGATCTTGGCCTCGCTCATGTAGTTCGGCGCCCATGGCAGCGCCATCGACCACGGCATATTGGCGGGATCGTTCCACTTCGACGCCGAGCTGATCAGGAAGATCTGCGGCACCTTATTGGTGTTGAGATATTTGGCGATCACCGAGCTCGGCGCGGTGCCCATGGTGGCGGCGATGAACGCGACGCCGTCGCCTTCGACCAGCCGGCGCGTCGCCTCCATGGTCTTCGGCGGCGAGAAGCCGTCGTCGAGCGAGATCATCGTGATCTTGCGGCCGTTCACGCCGCCCTGCTCGTTGACCTGATCGAGATAGGCGGCGATCGCCTTGCCGGTCGAGCTCAGCGCCGAGGCCGGGCCGCTATACGGCATGGTGTTGCCGATCTTGATCTCGGTGGCGGTGACGCCGGGCGCGTTCTGCTGTGCCTGCGCCGTGGTGGCGAGCGCCGCCGCGACGGCAGCGCCGAGCCAGAGCCGAAGACTCCTCATCCGTTCTCTCCCTGTTGTTTGTTGCGATGCGGTGATCGCTTTTGTTTTTCAGGGAGGATGGGAAACCGGAACTAACCGGGTCTTGCGCGCAGCCGCTGTATCATCTTACTCGCCGATGATCTTGATCAGCACCCGCTTGCGCCGGCCACCGTCGAATTCGCCGTAGAAGATCTGCTCCCAGGGGCCGAAATCGAGCCGGCCCTCGGTGATCGCCACCACCACTTCGCGGCCCATCACCTGGCGCTTCATATGCGCGTCGGCGTTGTCTTCGCCGGTCCGGTTGTGGCGATAGGACGACACCGGCTCGTGCGGCGCGAGCTGCTCGAGCCATTTCTCATAATCGGCGTGCAGCCCGCTCTCGTCGTCGTTGATGAACACCGAGGCGGTGATGTGCATGGCGTTGACCAGCACCAGCCCCTCGCGCACGCCGCTGTCGTGCAGCGCCTGCTCGACCTCGCCGGTGATGTTGATGAACGCCCGCCGCCCCGGGGTCTGAAACCACAGCTCCTTGCGATACGACTTCATCGCACGGTTCTCCTTCTGCGTGTGATCGGTTGCGGCGAACCATGCGGCGGCCGCGGCGCGGCATCAAGCCTAAGCGAGCTGCCGCTCGCTGCGCCGCTCCTCGTCGAGCCCGGCGAGCCACGCCACCGCGTCGGCGGCGCGCATCGGACGGCCGTACAGCCAACCCTGGCCGTAAGAGCAGCCGAGCATCCGCAGCGTCTCGGCTTCACCCTGGCTTTCGACGCCCTCGGCGATGATGCGGTGGCCGAGCGGCCGCGCCACCGCGGTGATGGCGGCGATCAGTTGCTGGTTCTGGCGGTTGGCGCTGACGCCATGCACGAACGAGCGGTCGATCTTGATGGTGTCGAGCGCCACGCTCATCAGATTCGAGATCGACGAATGACCGACGCCGAAATCGTCGATCGCCAGCCCAAAGCCGTAATGCTCGATGCGCTGCAATTCGCGGGCGCATTGCTTGGGATCGAACAGCGCTTCTTCGGTGATCTCGATCTCGATCCGGTGCGGATCGATGCCGTGGCGCTGCGTCAGGTCCATCAGGATCTTGGCCGGCGAATGCAACGTCAGCTCGCGCGGCGAGACGTTGACCGCGACATTGACCGGCGGCGCGCCGCTGGCGTCGAGCGCACGCAGGAAGTCGCACGCCGCATCGCCGATGAACGACAGCAGCCGCGCCGAAAGCTGCAGGCGGATCGCGGCGTGAATGATGTCCGGCGGCGGGATCAGCCCGGCGGTCGGATGGCGCCAGCGCAGCAGCGCCTCGAACCCAACCACCTGCCCGGTGGCGAGCACCACCTGCGGCTGGAATTCGAGATGCAGCTCGCCGCGCGCCAGCGCCCCCGGCAGATCGCCGTCGATGCAGCGCTGCAGCAGAAATTCCTCCTGCATCCGCGCGTCGAACAGCCGGATGCAGGCGCGGCCATCGTCCTTGGCGCGATACAGCGCGGCGTCGGCGCGGGAGAACACGTCCTCGACATCGATCGGGCCGCCCGGATGCGCCGCGATGCCGATCGAGCAACTGATCGCCAGCGGCTGGCCCGCGACCCGCAGCGGCCGCGTCAGCGCGCCGCTCAGCCGCCGCGCCAGCGCCAGCGCCCGCGCGGCGACGTCGTCGCCCTGCAGCACCACGATGAACTCGTCGCCGCCGAGCCGCACCGGCAGATCATGCGGCCCGCAGGATGAGCGCAGCAGTTCGGCGACCGCGGCGATCACGCGGTCGCCGGCGTCGTGGCCGCGGGTGTCGTTGATGGTCTTGAAGTTGTCGACGTCGAACAGCACGAAGGCGACGCCCTGCCCCGAGCGGCACGCGGCCGCCGCGGCGTCGCGGAAGTGACTGCGGTTGGCCAGCCCGGTGAGCGGATCGGCGCGCGCGATCTGCTCCAGCGCGCGGTTCGAGTTCAGCACTTCGTTGTTGGCGCTCGCCAGTGAATTGGCGAGGTCGGTCGCCTCCAGCGCGGTCATCTGGCTGGCGGTGAACTCACGCTCGCCGCCGATCGCGGCACGGAACAGCATGAAGGTGAGGAACACGCCGTCGAACAGGATGATGTAGTCGGAGCTGTTACCGGACATCATCATCCGGAACAACGTCGCCGCCATCACCGGCGTCGCAAAGGCGAGCGCGACGGGCGAATAGGCGGCGCCCTGAATGATCGCGCCGGTGGTGGCGCCGATCATGATGAAGGTGACGTAGTCGAGGCCCTGCTGGGCCGAGAACACGCCGACGGCGGCCGGCACGAAGCCCCACAACAGACCACTGGCCAACGCCAGCAGCGTCAAATGGCGCAGCACCTGATACGGCGCAGTCTCGACCGCCCCGCTCGTTGCCAATCGCGACACCCACCAGGCGCGGAACAGCGCCAACGCGATCGCGACACCGAGCCACCACAGGATCGGCGCCTCGCCGTTCTCGCGATACAGCAGCGCCGCCAGCGACAGCGCGATCGCGATGTTGGAGATCAAGGTGAGCCGGACATTGCGCAGCGCCGTGCGGGCCTGGGCCTTGGCGAGAGCGATCGCCTTGAAGCTGCTGTCGGCGCGGGTCATGCGGCAAACGATCGGTGATGGGAAATGCGGCTGATCTTCACGTCAGCTAATCAACCAGCGGCTTTTTAACATTGGCTTTGCACGCAGCGGTAAAATGACTGCGCCATGACAATCCAAACCGATTGGTTTCCGGTTTGGAAAGATCAGCCAGCCAAAGCGTCCGCGGCAGACAGCATTTGGCCTTCGCGTGCGCTGAGCGGCCAGCACCCGGCCTCTCGACGCTTGAATGCAACTAACACGCAGATTTCAATAATGGCTTAGGTACCTGGAACTCGCCGCAACTGCGAACAAATTGCGGACTAACTACCCTTGGCGGCGCGCAGCTTGGCCCAATAGTCCAGCCGCTTGCGGATCTCGCGCTCGAAGCCGCGGTCGGGCGGATCGTAGAAGGTCTGGCGGCCGAGCGTTTCCGGGAAGTAGTCCTGGCCGGAGAAACCCTCCGGGGTGTCGTGGTCGTACTGATAGCCCGAGCCGTAGCCTTCGTTCTTCATCAGTCCGGTCGGGGCATTAAGGATGTGCTTGGGCGGCAGCAACGAGCCGGCCTGCTTGGCGAGCCGCATCGCCGACTTGTAGGCGGTGTAGGCCGCATTGGATTTCGGCGCGGTGGCGACGTAGATCACCGCCTGCGCGATCGCCAACTCCCCCTCCGGGCTGCCGAGGAAATCGTAAGCGTCCTTGGCGGCGTTGGCGATCACCAGCGCCTGCGGATCGGCCATCCCGACGTCTTCGACCGCCATCCGCACCACCCGCCGCGCCAGGAACAGCGGGTCCTCGCCGGCGTCGAGCATCCGGCACAGATAGTACAGCGCCGCATCCGGGTCGGAACCGCGCACCGACTTGTGCAGCGCCGAGATCAGATTGTAGTGGCCGTCGGCGCTCTTGTCGTAGATCGGCGCGCGGCGCTGCAGGATCTCCTGAAGCTGCGCGGCATTGAACACTTCGCCCTCGCGGGCCGAGCGCCAGACCTCTTCGGCCAGCGTCAGCGAGGCGCGGCCATCGCCGTCGGCCATCCGCGCCAGCACCGCCCGCGCCTCGTCGTCGAGCGGCAGCTTGCGGCCTTCGGCGGCTTCGGCCTTGGCGAAGAGTTGCTCGATCGCGGCCGCATCGAGCGGCTTGAAGATCAGCACACGCGCGCGGGATAGAAGCGCCGCGTTGAGTTCGAACGACGGGTTCTCAGTGGTGGCGCCGACCATCACCACGGTGCCGTCTTCCATCACCGGCAGAAACGAGTCCTGCTGCGCCTTGTTGAAGCGGTGCACCTCGTCGACGAACAGCAGCGTGCCTTTGCCCATCTCGCGGCGAGCGCGCGCGGCGTCGAACACCTTCTTCAGATCGGCGACGCCGGAGAACACTGCCGAGATCTGTTCGAACTGCAGCTCGGTGGCATCGGCGAGCAGCCGCGCCACGGTGGTCTTGCCGGTGCCGGGCGGGCCCCAAAACACCAGCGAGCCGAGCGTGCGGGTCTGCAGCATCCGGGTCAGCGCGCCGTCCGGGCCGAGGATGTGATCCTGGCCGACCACGTCGGCAAGCGAGCGCGGCCGCAACCGATCCGGCAACGGACGCGGTGCCTCCCGTTCCAGCCCGGCGGCGGCGAACAGGTTCTCGGATTGCTGCGGGCGTTTCGGGCTCATGCGGCCCTCTGCTCCTTCTCCCCGCGCGCGGGGAGAAGGTCGGGATGAGGGGGCGTATCCCCGGGGCCGAGCGGCTCGGCTGTTACTACTCGCTGAGACTCTGCCGTGTGGAGACGCCCCCTCACCCGCTCATCGAACTGCGTTCGATGAGCGACCTCTCCCCGCACGCGGGGAGAGGTTTGGAGACGTCTCGCTGCGTGACGGCTCATCCGCCCAGGGTGACTTGGATCTGCTGGCCGCCGCGGACCAGCATGATGCGCCACAGCCGTGCCGTCTGGCCGGCGACGCGTTCGAGGTCGCTGGTCTTGGCGATCCGGGTGTTGTTGACCGCAACGATGATGTCGCCCTTCTGGAAGCCGACATTCGCCGCGGTGCTGTCTTCTGGCAGCTCGGTGACCACGACGCCTTCGACGCTCGGATCGAGCCGCATCTCATCGGCGATCGCCGGCGAGATGTTGGCGATCTTGGCGCCCTGGAACGGCGAGCGCGAGGTGATCACCAGCTCGTCGCGGCCGGAGTCCGGCGCGGTCTCGAGCGGGATCGACAGCTTCACCGCCTTGCCGCTGCGCTGCACGTCGAGCTGCGCGGCACCGCCGAGCGGACGGGTGGCAAAGCGATAATCGAACGCGTTGGGATCATCGATCGCAAAGCCGTCGATCGACACGATCAGGTCGGACAGCTTCAGCCCTGCCCGCTCCGCCGGGCTGCCCTTGGTGACGCTGGCGACCAGCGCACCGCCCGGTCGCTTCAGTCCGAGGGTCTCGGCGATCTCCGGCGTCACCGCCTGCAGCCGCGCGCCGAGCCACGGCCGCTTCACGGCCTTGCCGCCGCTCTTGGCCGAGGCGACCACCACGCGCACCATGTTGGCGGGGATCGCGAAGCCGATGCCCTGCGAGCCGCCCGAGCGCGAAAAGATCGCGGTGTTGATACCAACCAGCTTGCCCGAAACATCGACCAGCGCGCCGCCGGAATTGCCGGGATTGATCGCCGCGTCGGTCTGGATGAAGAATTGATAGTCGGTGATACCGACCTGGGTCCTCGCCAGCGCCGAGACGATGCCGTGCGTCACGGTCTGACCGACGCCGAACGGGTTGCCGATCGCCAGCACCACGTCGCCGACCATCAGGTCGTCGGAGTTGGCGAAGTCGAGCGTGGCAAACTTCTCCTTGGTGTCCTTGAGACGCAGCACCGCCAGATCGGTGCGGCTGTCCTTCAGCACGATCTCGGCTTCGAACTCGCGCTTGTCGGCAAGCGCGACCTTGACCTGATCGGCGCCCTCGATGACGTGGTTGTTGGTGACGACCAGGCCCGAGGCATCGACCATCACGCCCGAGCCGAGCGAGCGCTGGATCTGCTCCGGCTGACCGGGCACGCCGAAGAACCGGCGGAAGATCGGATCTTCCAGCAGCGGATTGCGGTTCTGCACCACCTTGGCGGCATAGACGTTCACGACCGCCGGCTGCACGTGCTGCACGATCGGCGCGTAGGACAGCTTCAGCTCCGCCGGCGACGACGGCACCCGCCGATCCTGCGCCGCGAGCGGCGTGGTGAGGGCGAGTGACACACAGAGGACAGCGAAGGTGCGGATCGGGTTCATGCGGGAATCCGTTACAGGGGGCATCGATGGCGCAGCAGATATAGTCCGCCGGCCCAGCCAGGAGAAGGAAAAGCGGCCGGCGCTCACGCCGGCTGAGCCTCGGCGGCTTCGGACGGCGGCTCGGCGGCGCGCAGCGCGAGCTGCTGCTGGCTGGCACGGTGTTCCTCGCCCCAGCGCTTGAGCGCGTCGATCACCGGGCGCAGCCGCTCGCCGGTTTCCGACAGCGCGTATTCCACCCGCGGCGGCACCTCGGCGAACACCTCGCGGGTGATCAGGTCGTCGTCTTCCAGGGCGCGCAGCTGCTTGGTCAGCATTCGCTGGGTGATGCCCGGCATCCGCCGGCGCAGCTCCCCGAACCGCAGCCGGCCGTCCTGCAGATGGTACAGGATGACGCCCTTCCACTTGCCGTCGATCAGGTCGAGCGTCACCTCGACCGAGCAGCCCGGCGCACAGGCAAAGTTGCGACGTTTCATGCGGAGTGGCCCAATAGTATCCGATCGGTGACTATATCCCCGAAACGACAGTACTTGCAATAAAGGCCGGTGAAGGCGACCTTGCACGGCGACAAACGTCCCTGCACGGAGCCCAACCATGAAAGCTGTCGGCTACACCAAGAGCCTCCCGATCGAAGATCCCGAGGCGCTGCTGGATCTGCAACTGCCCACGCCCGAGCCGGGTCCACGCGACCTGCGGGTGGCGGTGAAGGCGATCTCGGTCAATCCGGTCGACTTCAAGGTGCGCAAGCGCGCCGCCCCGCCCGCCGGCGAACACAAGATCCTCGGCTACGACGCGGCCGGTGTGGTCGAAGCGGTCGGCGCCGAGGTGACGTTGTTCAAGCCGGGCGACGAGGTGTTTTACGCCGGCTCGATCCAACGGCCGGGCACCAACGCCGAACTGCATCTGGTCGACGAGCGCATCGTCGGCCGCAAGCCGAAGACGCTGGGCTTTGCCGAGGCCGCGGCGCTGCCGCTGACCTCGATCACCGCCTGGGAATTGCTGTTCGACCGGCTCGGCGTGGTGCCGAGCAAGGCGTTCGATCCGCGCACGCTGCTGATCGTCGGCGGCGCTGGCGGCGTCGGCTCGATCCTGATCCAGCTCGCGCGCCGCCTCACCGGGCTGACCATCATCGCCACGGCATCGCGGCCCGAAACACGGCAGTGGTGCCTCGACCTCGGCGCCCACGCGGTGATCGATCACTCCAAGCCGATGAAGCCGCAGGTCGACGCGCTGAAGCTGCCGCCGGTCGCGCTGATCGCCAGCCTCACCGGCACCGAGGGGCACTTCGCCAGCCTGATCGATATCCTGGCGCCGCAGGGCAAGATCGGCCTGATCGACGATCCGGCGGCGCTGAACCCGATGCTGCTGAAGCCGAAATCGGCGTCGCTGCATTGGGAAGCGATGTTCGCCCGCTCCTCGTACCAGACCGCCGACATGATCGCGCAGCACGATTTGCTCGACGAAGTCGCCGGCCTGATCGACACCGGCGTGCTGCGGACAACCCATCAACAGACCTTCGGCACCATCACCGCTGCCAACCTGAAACGCGCCCACGCGCTGATCGAAAGCGGCAAGTCGGTTGGCAAGGTCGTGCTGGAGGGGTGGGGTTAGGCGCTCTTCAACGAGCGCCGTGCCCGCGTCGCCCTCACCCCACCCCTCTCCCGCAAGCGGGAGAGGGAGCACGCTGCCGACGTGGCGGGGCTGCGGATGAACGCGGCGTAGGATTGCTGTTAGTTCGGAAATTGTGACGGGATCATTTCATCCGCTCCGAATGCGGCGAGCTCCCTCTCCCGCTTGCGAGACCTCTGCGAAACTTGTTGATTTGGCGAGTTGGCAGCTGGAGGGGTGATGGCGTGATGCGATTTGGCTGCGAGCGGCGGTTTCGGCCGCCGTGGCCGGAGATTGGTCAGCGGATGGCGGCTGCGGTTCGCAGGTTGTAGGCGATCGAGATTAGATCGAGGTGGAATGCGTTGGCGGTGATGCCGGCGTAGCGCATGCGGGTGAAGCCGTAGCGGCCTTTGAGTTGCGAGAAGGTCCGTTCGATCGCCTGCCTCACGCGCCCGATCAGCTTGTTGCGTACGGCCTGCCATCGCGGCAGCGTCTTCTGGTGTTTGTTGCGACGATGCTGGATGCGATCCTTGATGCCACGAGCTTTGAGGGCTTGGCGGCGCGCACGCTTCTCGTAGGCCTTGTCGGCATAGACCGCCTTCTCGTCGCCGAGGACGAGATCGTCGGCGACTTGGCTCTCATACGTCTTCGCCCCGGTCAGTTTGCGGGCCCGGATCAGCCCCGATCCCTGATCGATTGCGATGTGCGCCTTGTAGCCGAAGAACAGCTGGCGCTTGGGGCCCTGCCTTGTCCAGTTGGCTTCCGGATCGTGTGACGAGCGGCTCTCGACCTCGCGCGGGGTCGATCCCGAGGCAGGCGTCCGCCCTGAACTTTGAACCAGGGTTGCGTCGATCAAAGTCCCTGTCTTCAAGACATATCCAGCCGCTTCGAGCTGCCGGAGAACTTCCTGAAACAGGGCGTCTCCCAGGCCGGCCTGCTGCAAGGCATTGCGAAACCGGCAAAGCGTCGTCTCGTCGGGTGTCTGCGCATCCAGCGCGAACCCGCAGAAGCGCCGGAACGAAACTCGGTCGAGCAGGGCCTCTTCGAGACCGGGGTCGGACAGTCCGTACCACTGCTGCAGCAACAAGGCTTTGAACATTGTCAGCGGCTCGTAGGGCGGCCGACCGGTCTCGCCCGGCCGCACCTTCCGGATCAGGACGGCAAGACGGCCCCAATCGAGCAGGCCCGAAATGCGCTCCAGCCGCTCGTTGCGCCCAAAGCCCGCCGGCAGCAAAGCCTCAATGAAACTGTCCTGCGCCATCCCGTTCACCTCCGACTAAGCGCAAGTGAATCACATCTGGATAGAACAGTCAGGTTTTGCAGAGGTCTCGCTTGCGGGAGAGGGTTGGGGTGAGGGCTGCCGCGGGCAGTGACTCCAGAACCTCCCCTTCTCACTACGCGATCGTCTGCAGCAGGCCGCCTTCGGCCCGCAGTGCGGCGCCGTTGGTGGCGGCGGACTCCTTGGAGCTGACATAGACCACCATGTTGGCGATCTCCTCGACGGTGGCGAAGCGCTGGATCAGTGAGCCGGGGCGATGCTGCTTGATGAAGTTCGCTGCGGCTTCGCTCTCCGACTGGCCGTTCTGCTTGGCGAGATCGGCTACGAAGGTCTGCACACCCTCGCTCATCGTCGGCCCCGGCATCACCGCATTCACCGTCACCGCGGTGCCACGCGTGAGTTCGGCGAGGCCGCGCGAGACCGAGAGCTGCGCGGTCTTGGTCATGCCGTAGTGAATCATCTCCTGCGGAATCATCAGGGCGGATTCCGAAGCGATGAAGACGATGCGGCCCCAATTGCGCTTCAGCATTGCGGGCATATAGGCGCGCGACAGCCGAACGCCGCTCATCACGTTGACGTCGAAGAAGCGCTGCCAGTCTTCGTCCGGAATATCGAAGAACGGCTTCGGCTCGAAGATGCCGGTGTTGTTGATCAGGATATCGACGTCGGGCTGGGCGGCGACCAGTTTGGCGCAGCCGTCCGCGGTCGAGACGTCGGCCGCCACACCGCTGACCTTGCCGCCCTTGGCGACCTTGGAAACTGCGGCGACCGCTGCGTCGACCTTGGCCTGGCCGCGGCCGTTGATGACGACATTGGCGCCGGTCGCGGCGAGGCCCTTGGCGATGGCGTGGCCGATGCCGGCGGTCGAGCCGGTGACGAGCGCGGTCTTGCCGGAAAGATCGATCTGCATGGAGTGCTCCCGTTTTCAATCATCAACGCGATGACGGAAGTAACCATCCGGACCGCTGATCGCCAGCGCCAGACACGAGGACGTGCGCCCTCACCCACCAGCCGTCATCGCCCGCGAAGGCGGGCGACCCAGTATCGCAGAGCCTTCATGCTCATCACCGGCGCTCTGGAATACTGGATCCCCGCATCCGCGGGGATGACGTAGGGATAGAACTTATGCCGCAACGAAAAAGGCGGCGCCTTGCGGCACCGCCTTTTGAAAACTCAGACTGGAAGGAAGCCGCTTACGCCGCTTCGGCTTCGCTGCTGTCCTGCGTCGGGCCAGAATCCTTGCCCTTGGCGTCTTCGTCGCGGTCGACGAATTCGATCACCGCCATCGCGGCATTGTCGCCGTAGCGGAAGCCGGCCTTGATGATGCGGGTGTAGCCGCCGTTGCGGTCGGCGTAGCGCGGCGCCAGCACGTCGAACAGCTTCTTGACCTGCTCGATGTCGCGCATTTCGGCGATCGCCTGGCGGCGCTTGTCGAGGCCGCCCTTCTTGCCGAGGGTGACCAGCTTCTCGACGATCGGCCGCAGCTCCTTGGCCTTCGGCAGCGTGGTGACGATCTGCTCGTGCTTGATCAGAGCGGCGCACATGTTGGCGAACATCGCCTTGCGGTGTTCGGCCGTGCGGTTGAGCTTCCGATGAACCTTGCCGTGCTTCATGTTGTCAGTCCTTCACTCGATGATACCCGACGGTTCGTCGGAGTTGCAGGCGGGCTACCTGCGTTCGCCCTGGTGGAGCCTCACCCTTCGAGAGCGGCAGCGCCGCTCCTTCAGGCCGAGGAAGAGGCCTCATGGCGAACCATGAGGCCGAGTTGCTTAGTAGTGATCTTCGAAGCGCTTAGCGAGCTCGTCGATGTTCTCCGGCGGCCAGCCCGGCACTTCCATACCGAGATGCAGGCCCATCTGCGCCAGCACTTCCTTGATCTCGTTCAGCGACTTGCGGCCGAAGTTCGGGGTGCGGAGCATTTCCGCTTCCGACTTCTGCACCAGGTCGCCGATGTAGACGATGTTGTCGTTCTTCAGGCAGTTCGCCGAACGCACCGACAGCTCGAGCTCGTCCACCTTCTTGAGGAAGGCCGGGTTGAAGGCGAGATCCGGAATGATCTCCTGAGTGACTTCCTTGCGCGGCTCTTCGAAGTTGACGAAGACGTTGAGCTGATCCTGCAGGATGCGGGCGGCGAACGCCACCGCGTCTTCCGGCGAGATCGCGCCGTTGGTCTCGACCGTCATGGTGAGCTTGTCGTAGTCGAGGATCTGGCCCTCGCGGGTGTTCTCGACCTTGTACGACACCTTCCGGACCGGCGAGTACAGGCTGTCGACCGGGATCAGGCCGATCGGCGCGTCCTCGGGACGGTTGCGCTCGGCGGCGACGTAGCCCTTGCCGGTGTTGACGGTGAACTCCATGCGGATCTCGGCGCCGTCGTCCAGCGTGCAGAGCTGCAGGTCGGGGTTCAGCACGACGATGTCGCCGACGGTCTGGATGTCACCAGCGGTGACGACGCCCGGACCCTGCTTCTTCACGACCATCCGCTTCGGGCCTTCGCCCTGCATCTTCAGCGAGATGTCCTTGATGTTCAGCACGATGTCGGTGACGTCCTCGCGCACGCCGGCGATCGAGGAGAACTCGTGCAGAACGCCGTCGATGTGGACCGACTGCACCGCCGCGCCCTGCAGCGACGACAGCAGCACGCGACGCAGCGCGTTGCCGAGCGTCTGGCCGAAGCCGCGCTCAAGCGGTTCGGCGACCAGCGTCGCGAACCGGGTGGCATCGCTCCCGGGGGTAACCTGGAGCTTGTTCGGCCGAATCAATTCCTGCCAATTTTTCTGGATCGTCACTGTGTCACCTTCCTGGCCAGGCGATCGAAGCCGGGGCCCCGGCGCATCGCTGCTAGCATTGGAAACTGCGGATCAATCCGCGGGAAACAACGAATGGAATCGCCGGCGGGGTGAACACCGCCGGCGAACAAAACTCAGACGCGACGACGCTTACGCGGACGGCAACCATTGTGCGGGATGGTGGTGACGTCGCGGATCGAGGTCACCGTGAAACCCGCCGCCTGCAGCGCGCGCAGCGCCGACTCACGGCCCGAACCAGGGCCCGCCACCTCGACTTCGAGGGTGCGCATGCCGTGCTCCTGCGCCTTCTTGGCGACGTCCTCGGCCGCGACCTGCGCAGCGTACGGGGTCGACTTGCGCGAGCCCTTGAAACCCATCGTGCCGGCCGACGACCAGGCAATCGCATTGCCCTGTGCGTCGGTGATGGTGATGGTGGTGTTGTTGAACGACGAATTCACATGCGCGATGCCGGAAGCGATGTTCTTGCGCTCGCGACGGCGAATGCGGGTGGCGTCCTTGGCCATAGTCTACCTTTCTACGTGATCTCAACGCCGCCGTAACGCCAGCGGCTCCACCGAAACGACGAATGGCGAACAACGAGTGGCGAATAGGGGAAGTCCCCTACTCGCCATTGGCCATTCGCAACTCGCAAACTTACTTCTTCTTGCCCGCGATCGCCTTCGCCGGACCCTTGCGGGTGCGGGCGTTGGTGTGGGTGCGCTGACCGCGCACCGGCAGGCCGCGACGATGACGCAGGCCGCGATAGCAGCCGAGGTCCATCAGACGCTTGATGTTCATGCCGGTCTCACGGCGAAGGTCACCCTCGACCAGATAGTCGCGGTCGATCACTTCGCGGATCTGCAGCACCTCGGCGTCGCTGAGCTGATTGACGCGACGATCGAGCGGGATCTTCACCTTCTCCAGGATGTCGGCCGCGTTCTTCTGACCGATGCCATGGATGTACTGAAGCGCGATCAGGACGCGCTTGTTGGTCGGGATATTCACGCCGGCTATACGGGCCACAGACTTCTCTCCTGTCACCGGCCAAAGCCGGTCAATTCCTTGCTCTCTCGGGCGGCGTTCACAAACGCGAACACGACGCCGACCCCTCGCTCAGTTTTGGGGCCCGGCATCGTCTGAAACCTATCCGACGGGATATCGGGCCTTATTAAAGGATTCAGTTTCGCTTCGTCAACCGAATCCCAATTCAAGCTCGCTTCTTCGTGACCTTTTTGGCCTTCTTGTTGCCGCGCGCCGGGACCTTGGCAACCGCCTTGGCCTTCGAGGTCGCGGCGGCCTTTTGGGTCGCCTTCTTGCCAGCCGCCTTCTTACCGGCTGCCGGTTTGGCCGTGCCCTTGGCGGCCTTCACGACTGCCTTGGCGGCCTTTTTGCCAGCCTTTGCAACGGCTTTGGCCGCTTTTTTCAGACCGGCCTTCGCGGTCTTGCCGACCGCAGCCTTGCCTGCCTTGGAAGCGGCCGGCTTGCCGGCGGCCTTCTTGGCAACGGTGGTCTTGCCTGAAGCCTTCTTGCCAACCGTCTGTTTGGCCGACGACTTCTTAGCTGAAGCCTTCTTGGCCGAATCGGCCTTCGCACCCGACTTGGCGGCGGGCTTTGCCGCGGCCTTCTTCGGAGCCTTGGCCTTGGTTGCAGCCTTGGACCCCTTGGCCTTGGTCGCAGCCTTCTTGGCGCCGGTCTTGACCGTGCGCTTGGCGCGGGAGGCCTTGGTCCCCTTCTTGGCATCCGCAGCGCGGACCGCCTCGAGCACCCGGCCGATCTCGCGGGTGACTTCGTCGATCGTCATCATGCCGTCGACGGTCAGCAGCTTGCGCTTCTCGGAATAGTAGTCGACCAGCGGCTCGGTCTGCGCCCGGTAGGCGGACAGACGCTTGGCCAGCGCTTCGGCGTTGTCGTCGGCGCGCGGCTCCTCGCCGCGGGCGCGCATCTCGGCGACGCGGGTCTCGACCCGGTCGAGCAGCGCGCCCTCATTGACCTTGAGCTCAACCACGGCGTCGAGATCGAAGCCCTTGTCCTTGAGCAGACGGTCGAGCGCCTCGGCCTGCGGCACGGTGCGCGGGAAGCCGTCGAGGATGAAGCCCTGCGCGGCGTCGTCCTGATCGATTCGGTCGGAGATGATCCCGATCACCACCTCGTCCGGCACCAGACCGCCGGCCGCCATGATGTCCTTGGCCTTGAGGCCGATCGGCGTGCCGGCCGCGACCGCGGCGCGCAGCATGTCGCCGGTGGAGAGCTGCACGATGCCGTGCCGCTCGACCAGTCGGCCCGCCTGCGTGCCCTTGCCCGCGCCTGGCGGTCCGAGGAGGATCAGTCTCATTTCTTGCGCCCCCGCAACTTCGACTTCTTGATCAGGCCTTCATACTGATGAGCCAGCAGATAGCCCTGCACCTGCGCCACCGTATCCATCGTCACGCTGACGACGATCAGAAGCGAAGTTCCGCCGAAATAGAACGGGACCGAGGCGTAGGAAATCATGATCTCCGGGATCAAGCAGACGATCGCCAGGTAGATCGCACCGACCACGGTGATGCGCGACAGCACGTAGTCGATGTACTCGGCGGTGCGCTCGCCCGGCCGGATGCCCGGGATGAAGCCGCCGTGCTTCTTCAGATTGTCCGCGGTCTCGGTCGGGTTGAACACGATCGCGGTGTAGAAAAACGCGAAGAACACGATCATGCCGATGTAGAACAGCAGGAACAGCGGCCGGCCGTGACCGAACTGGGTCACGATCCACTGGAACCACTCCGGCCCGCTGCCGGCGTTGAAGTTCGCGATCGTGGTCGGCAGCAGCAGCAGCGACGACGCGAAGATCGGCGGAATCACGCCCGAGGTGTTGAGCTTCAGCGGCAGATGCGAGGACTGGCCCTCGAACATCTTATTGCCGACCTGGCGCTTCGGATATTGGATCAGAAGCCGGCGCTGTGCCCGCTCCATGAACACGATGAAGGCGATCACGACGACGGCCATCACCAGCACGACCAGGATCAGTCCGGTCGACAGCGCGCCCTGACGGCCGAGCTCGAGCATGTTGGCGAGTGCCGACGGCAGCTCGGCGACGATGCCGGCCAGAATGATCAGCGAAATGCCGTTACCGATGCCGCGCGAGGTGATCTGCTCACCCAGCCACATCAGGAACATGGTGCCGCCGGTCAGCGTGATCGTGGTCGACAGCCGGAAGAACATGCCCGGGTCCGACACCACATTGCCCGCGCCTTCGAGGCCGACGGCTATACCGTAGGACTGGAACAGCGCCAGGATCACGGTGAGGTAGCGGGTGTATTGATTGAGCGTTTTACGGCCGCTCTCGCCTTCCTTCTTCAGCGCTTCGAGCTGCGGCGACACGGTAGTCAGCAGCTGCACGATGATCGATGCCGAGATGTACGGCATGATGTTGAGCGCGAAGATCGCCATGCGGTGGATGCCGCCGCCGGCGAACATGTTGAACATGCCGAGGATGCCGCCAGCCTGCTGGCGGAACACCTGCTCCCACACGTTCGGATCGATTCCCGGCAGCGGGATGTAGGTGCCGAAGCGGTACACCAGCAGCGCGCCGAGCGTGAACCAGATCCGCTTCTTCAGCTCTTCGGCTTTACCAAGCGCCGAAAAGTTGAGGTTTGCCGCTAGTTGTTCAGCTGCTGAGACCATATCCGGCTTTCTCCCGCGCTGCTCGTCCCGATCCGCCGCCGGATGCGGCGGTCGGGTCGGCGCCGGGCCTCAATTTGGTGCGCGCGTGTCGAAAAATCCACCGTACCGGCGAAGCCGGGCGCCCGCTTTAACAGCGGGCGCTGACGGGGATATTACGCCGCCTCGCCTTCTTCCGCCTTCGGGGCGAGGATCTTCACCGAACCGCCGGCCTTTTCGACCGCGGCGATCGCCGACTTGGTCGCACCGTGCACTTCGATGTTCAGCTTCGCGGTGAGCTCACCGCGGCCGAGCAGACGAACGCCGTCCTTGGCGCGACGCAGAACGCCCGCCTCGACCAGCGCCGCAGCGTCGACCACCTTGCCGGCGTCGATCGCCTTGGCATCCACGGCCTCCTGGAGGCGGTCGAGATTCACTTCGGCGAATTCGAGCGCGAAGATGTTGTTGAAGCCGCGCTTCGGCAGGCGACGATGCAGCGGCATCTGACCGCCTTCGAAGCCCTTGATGCGCACGCCCGAACGCGCGGTCTGGCCCTTGCCGCCACGACCGCCGGTCTTGCCCTTGCCCGAACCGATGCCACGGCCGATCCGCATGCGCTTCTTGCGCGAACCGACGTTGTCGGCGATCTCGCTGAGCTTCATCGCCCTGTCTCCTTACTTCTCGTCGACGACGCGGACGAGGTGTTGCACCTTGCCGATCATGCCGCGAACTTCAGGGGTGTCCTGCAGTTCGGCGACGCGGCCGATCTTGTTCAGCTTCAGGCCGATCAGCGTCTCGCGCTGCGAGTGATGGCGCCGAATCGGGCTGCCGATCTGCTCGACCTTGATCATGTTTGCGGCCTTGGCCATCTCGTTCACTCCGATCGCGTCTTGTCAGAAGACCGCGTGATCGCCCTCGATCACGCTGTTATTCGGCCACCACTTCGGCATCGCCACCGACGCGGCGGGCCTGCAGAGTGGAAACCTTGATGTTGCGGCGCGCGGCAACCGAACGCGGCGAGTCGAGGTGCTTCAGCGCGTCGAAGGTGGCGCGAACCATGTTGTACGGGTTCGACGAGCCGACCGACTTCGCGACCACGTCGGCGATGCCGAGGGTCTCGAACACCGCACGCATCGGACCGCCGGCGATGATGCCGGTACCGGCCGGGGCGGCGCGGAGATAGACGCGGCCAGCGCCGTGACGGCCGGCAATGTCGTGATGCAGGGTGCGGCCCTCGCGCAGCGCGACGCGGGTCAGGTTGCGCTTCGCCGACTCGGTGGCCTTGCGGATCGCTTCCGGCACTTCGCGCGCCTTGCCGTGGCCAAAGCCGACCCGGCCCTTCTGATCGCCGACCACGACCAGCGCAGCGAAGCCGAAGCGCTTGCCGCCCTTCACCACCTTCGCCACACGGTTGATGTGGACGAGCTTGTCGACGAACTCGCTGTCGCGCTCCTCGCGCTCCCTGCTCCGTTCGCGTCCGCCGCGTTCGCGTTCAGCTGCCATGGTGTGTTCCAATCCTTGCGAGGCTCGCGCCCCGATCCTGGTATCCGTTCAAACCGAAATTTAGAAGCTCAGGCCGCTCTCGCGGGCCGCATCTGCCAGGGCCTTGACGCGCCCGTGATACAGATAGCCGCCGCGGTCGAACACGACTTCCTTGACGCCCTTCTCCACCGCACGCTCGGCAACCAGCTTGCCGACGGCCTTGGCGGCGTCGATGTTCGCGCCGGTGTTGCCGGCCTCGCGCATCGTCTTCTCCAGCGACGAAGCCGAAGCGAGCGTCTCGCCCTTGGCGTCGTCGATCACCTGGGCATAGATGTGCTTGGACGAGCGGAACACCGACAGCCGCGGACGGCCGTTGGCGGTGCGCCGCAGCGCAGTCCGGACCCGGTTGGTGCGCCGGGCATTCGTAACCTTCATCTTCGACATGACCGGCTCCGTTACTTCTTCTTGCCTTCCTTGCGGAAGATGAATTCGTCGGCGTAACGCACGCCCTTACCCTTATACGGCTCCGGCGGACGGTAGTCGCGGATCTCGGCGGCGACCTGACCGACCTTCTGAGAGTCGATGCCGGCGACGTTGATCTCGGTCGGCTTCGGCACCGTGATGGTGATGCCTTCCGGGATGTCGTACAGCACGTCGTGGCTGTAGCCGAGCGCGAGCTGCAGCTTCTTGCCCTGCATCGCCGCGCGATAGCCGACGCCGGTGATCTCGAGCTTCTTCTCGAAGCCCTTGGTGACGCCTTCCACCAGATTCGCGATCTGAGCGCGAGCCGTCCCGTACAGCGCACGGGCACGATTGGTCTCGTGCCGCGGCGCCACCTTGACCGCACCGTCCTCGAACTTCACGTCGACGTCGTCGTGCACGACGAACTGAAGCTGGCCCTTCGGCCCCTTCATCTTGACGGTCTGTCCCTCGACGGTCGCCGTCACCCCAGACGGGACCGTGACGGGCTTCTTGCCAACGCGTGACATGGTCGATCCTTCTTAACCCTGCATCATCCGGCGAATTCCCGCCCGGGACGATGCGCCAATTTCCGCTCTTTCGCGCGCCCGGGCCGGACCGTCCGGCCGTTCGCGCTTTCGATTAGAACACCGTGAACAGAACCTCGCCGCCGACATTGGCGTCGCGGGCGTCGTGATCGGCCATGATCCCCTTCGGGGTCGACAGCACCGAGATGCCGAGGCCGTTGTTGACGCGCGGCAAGTTCTTCACCGAGGCGTAAACCCGACGGCCCGGGCGCGACACGCGCTCGATTTCGCGGATCACCGGCTCGCCGTCGAAATACTTCAGCTCGATCTCGAGCTCGCTGCGGCCCGACGGATGCTCGACGGTGGCGTAGCCGCGGATGTAGCCCTCGGACTTCAGCACATCGAGAACGTTGGCGCGCATCTTGGAGCCCGGGGTCGAAACCTTGGACTTGGAGCGCATCTGCGCGTTGCGGATGCGGGTGATGAGATCGCTGATCGGATCGTGCGTAGACATCTGACGACCCTCCCCTTACCAGCTCGACTTCACGAGGCCCGGAACCAGGCCGCGCGAACCGAGATCGCGGATCGCGATACGGCTGAGCTTGTTGAGACGATAGACCGAACGCGGACGGCCGGTGAGGTCGCAGCGGTTACGGATGCGAGTCGCCGACGAGTTGCGCGGCATTTCGGCGAGCTTCAGCGTGGCCGCGAAGCGCTCTTCCATCGGCTTCGACTTGTCGGCGATGATGGCCTTCAGACGCGCGCGCTTCGGCGCAGCGTTCTTGGTCATCTTCTTCCGGCGGTTGTTCTTCTCGATCGCACTCTTCTTTGCCATATCAGGCTCCTGGGTTTCCGCGTTTGAGAGGCTTTTCAGCGTCTCACTGCCGGAACGGGAAATTGAAAGCGGTGAGTAGCGCACGCGCCTCGTCGTCGGTCCGCGCGGTGGTGCACACCGTGATGTCCATGCCCCACGACTCGCCGGTCTTGTCGAAGTCGATTTCGGGGAAAATGATGTGCTCCTTGATGCCGAGCGAATAGTTGCCACGGCCGTCGAAGCTCTTCGGGTTCAGGCCGCGGAAGTCGCGGACGCGCGGCAGCGCGACCGTGATCAGGCGGTCGATGAACTCATACATCCGCGCCTGGCGCAGCGTCACCTTGCAGCCGATCGGCTGATTTTCGCGCAGCTTGAAGGTCGAAATCGCGACGCGCGAATAGGTGATGACGGCCTTCTGACCGGCGATCAGCGACAGATCCGCCGCCGCCTGCTCGGCCTTCTTGCGGTCGTTCACCGCCTCGCCCACGCCCATGTTCAGCACGACCTTGTCGAGCTTCGGAACCTGCATGACGTTGGCGTAGCCGAACTTCTCAGTCAGCTGGGTGCGGATGTGGCGGTCGTATTCCGTGCGCAGCCGCGGAACGTAAGCGGTCTCAGCCATCGATCTCTGCTCCCGAACGCTTGGCAACGCGGACCTTCTTGCCGTCCGCGAGAATCTTGAATCCGACGCGGGTCGGCTTGCCGTCCTTGCCGACGATCGCGATGTTCGACAGGTCGATCGGCGCCTCTTTCGAGATGATGCCGCCTTCCTGGGTCTGGGTCTGCTTCTGGTGACGCTTGACCACGTTGATGCCGCGAACCAGCGCCTTGCCGGCGTCCGGACGGACTTCAAACACCTCGCCGGTGCGGCCCTTGTCGCGACCGCTCAGCACGATCACCTTGTCACCCTTACGGATCTTGGCGGCCATCACAGCACCTCCGGCGCCAGCGAAATGATCTTCATGTGGTTCTTCGCACGCAGCTCGCGCGGCACCGGCCCAAAGATACGGGTGCCGATCGGCTCGGACTGATTGTTGATCAGAACGGCGGCGTTGCGGTCGAAACGGATGACGGAGCCGTCGGCGCGGCGGATGTCCTTGCGGACACGGACCACCACGGCCTTCATCACGTCGCCCTTCTTTACCTTGCCCCGCGGAATCGCTTCCTTGATCGAGACCACAATGACGTCACCCACGGTCGCATACCGGCGCTTGGATCCCCCAATCACCTTGATGCACATGACACGGCGTGCGCCTGAATTGTCGGCCACGTCGAGGTTGGTCTGCATCTGAATCATTGATGCACCTCGTCCTCTCTCTGCTGCGCTATTCGCGCGCTAAACTGATGCGCAAATGCGCGCTTAGGCGGTCTTCTTCGGTTCGCCCCGGACGACGGTCCAGCGCTTCAACTTGGAGATCGGCTTGCTCTCTTCGATCCACACCATGTCGCCCGGCTTGAACTGGTTGTTCTCGTCGTGCGCGTGGTAGTTCTTCGAGCGCCGGATGGTCTTCTTGTAGATCGGGTGAGTGAAGCGGCGGTCGACGCGCACCACGATCGTCTTTTCTTGCTTGTCGCTGACGACCACGCCCTGCAGGGTCCTCTTCGGCATGTCTAAAGGTCCTTACTTCGTCTTGCCGGCGCGCTTCTGCGCGGCGATGGTCTTGATGCGAGCGATGTCGCGGCGAGCCTCGCGCAGCCGAGAGGTGTTCTCGAGCTGACCGGTGGCGCGCTGGAAGCGCAGGTTGAAGCGTTCCTTCTTGAGCGACAGAATCGCGTCGTCCATCTGGTCTTCGCTCATCGCACGGATGTCGGCAGTCTTCATCTCAGCCATGAGGATTACTCCGCGATACGCGCGACGAAGCGCGTCTTGATCGGCAGCTTGGCGGCGGCCAGGGTCAGCGCCTCGCGAGCGATCTGCTGGTTGACGCCGTCGATCTCGAACATCACCCGGCCCGGCTTGACGCGCGCCACCCACAACTCCGGCGAACCCTTGCCGGAGCCCATGCGGACTTCGGCCGGCTTCTTCGACACCGGAAGATCGGGGAACACGCGGATCCAGACGCGGCCGGCACGCTTCATGTGACGGGTCAGCGCACGGCGGGCGGCTTCGATCTGACGCGCGGTGATCCGCTCCGGCTCCATCGCCTTCAGGCCGAACTGGCCGAAAGCCAGGGTCGCGCCCGAGGACGCAACGCCGTGAATGCGGCCCTTGTGCGCCTTACGGAACTTGGTTCTCTTTGGTTGCATCATGGCTTTACGCCCTCAATTCGAATTCTGCGCGATCAGGCGGCGTCGCGGCGCGGACGGGACGAACCGCCACCATCGCCTTCGGCCATGCGCTTGTCCTGGGCCATCGGATCGTGCTCGAGGATCTCACCCTTGAAGATCCAGACCTTGACGCCGCAGGTGCCGAAGGTCGTGAACGCGGTCGCAACGCCGTAGTCGATGTCGGCGCGCAGGGTGTGCAGCGGCACGCGGCCTTCGCGGTACCACTCCATACGGGCGATTTCGGCGCCGCCGAGGCGGCCCGAGCAGTTGATCCGGATGCCTTCGGCGCCGAGACGCATCGCCGACTGCACCGCCCGCTTCATCGCGCGGCGGAACGCAACGCGGCGCTCGAGCTGCTGCGCGATCGACTCGGCGACCAGGGTCGCGTCGAGCTCGGGCTTGCGGATTTCGACGATGTTGATCACCACGTCCGAAGAGGTGATGTCGGCAACCTTCTTACGCAGCTTGTCGATGTCGGCGCCCTTCTTGCCGATCACCACGCCGGGACGCGCCGAGTGGATCGTCACGCGGCACTTCTTGTGCGGGCGCTCGATCACGATACGCGCTACCGCCGCCTGCTTCAGTTCCTTGTGCAGGATCTCGCGGATCTTGACGTCCTCGTGCAGCAGCTTGCCGTACTCGTTCTTGCCGGCGAACCAACGGGAATCCCACGTCCGGTTGATACCCAGCCGCAGCCCGATCGGATTGATCTTTTGACCCATCGAAAGTCTCCCGCGCCTTCGCTTAAGCGCTTGCTTCTTCGACCTGACGAACGACGATCGTCAGCTGCGCGAAGGGTTTGAAAATACGGCCCGAGCGACCACGGCCGCGCGGGGTGAAACGCTTCATCACGATGCCCTTGCCGACGTGGGCCTCGGAGACGACCAGCGCATCGACGTCGAGGTCGTGGTTGTTCTCGGCGTTGGCGATAGCCGATTCGAGGCACTTCTTGACATCGACCGCGATCCGCTTGCGCGAAAACGCGAGGTCGGCGAGAGCCGCCGACGCCTTGCGGCCGCGGATCAGTTGGGCGACCAGGTTGAGCTTCTGCGGAGAGACGCGAAGCATCCTGGCGACAGCCTTCGCCTCGTTATCAGGCAGGCTACGTTCGCGCTTGGGTTTGCTCATCGTCTCGTCCTCAACCCTTCTTCGACTTCTTGTCGCCGGCGTGGCCGTGGAAAGTGCGGGTCGGCGAGAACTCACCGAACTTGTGACCCACCATTTCCTCGTTCACCGACACCGGGACGTGCTTCTGGCCGTTGTAGACGCCGAAGGTCAGGCCGACGAACTGCGGCAGGATGGTCGAGCGACGGCTCCAGATCTTGATTACGTCGTGACGGCCCGACGCACGCGCGGCATCGGCCTTCTTCAGCAGCGAGGCCTCGACGAACGGGCCCTTCCAGACTGAGCGAACCATGTCCGGCTTCCTTACTTCTTCTTCCGCTTGTGGCGGCTGATGAGGATGAACTTGTCGGTCGACTTGTTCGAACGGGTCTTCTTACCCTTGGTCGGCTTGCCCCACGGGGTGACCGGGTGACGGCCGCCCGAGGTGCGGCCTTCACCGCCGCCGTGCGGGTGGTCGATCGGGTTCATGACGACGCCGCGGTTATGCGGGCGACGGCCGAGCCAGCGCTTACGACCGGCCTTGCCGATCGAGATGTTCATGTGGTCCGGGTTGGACACCGCACCGATCGCCGCGATGCAGCGGCCGTGAACCAGGCGCTGTTCGCCCGAGTTCATGCGCAGGATCACGTAGTCATGGTCGCGACCGACGATCTGAGCGTAGGTACCGGCCGAACGGGCCAGCTGGCCGCCCTTGCCGATCTTCAACTCGACGTTGTGCACGATGGTGCCGATCGGCATGTTGCCCAGCGGCATCACGTTGCCCGGCTTCACGTCGACATAGGCACCCGCGATCACGGTGTCGCCGACGGCCAGACGCTGCGGCGCCAGGATGTAGGCCTGCTCGCCGTCTTCGTACTTGATCAGCGCGATGAAGGCGGTGCGGTTCGGATCGTATTCCAGACGCTCGACCTTGGCCGGAACGTCGACCTTGGTGCGCTTGAAATCGACGATGCGGTAGGTCTGCTTGTGACCACCGCCGCGGAACCGAACCGTGATGCGGCCGGTGTTGTTACGACCGCCGTTCGAGTTCTTGCCTTCGGTCAGCCGCTTGACCGGCTTGCCCTTGTACAGCGCCGAACGATCAACCATCACCAGCTGGCGCTGGCCCGGCGTCGTGGGATTAAAGGTCTTCAATGCCATGGTCGGTCCCGCCTCACAGTCCGGTGGTGACGTCGATGCGGTGGCCCTCTTCCAAGGTCACGACCGCACGCTTGACGTCCGACTGCGTGCCGAAGGTGCCGCGGAAGGCCTTGGTCTTGCCCTTGCGCACCAGCGTGTTCACGCTCTTCACCTTGACGTCGAACAGCTTTTCGACGGCTTCTTTGATTTGCGGCTTGGTCGCGCCGCCCTGCACCTTGAACACGACCTTGTTGTGTTCGGACGCCATCGTGGACTTTTCAGTCACGACCGGCGCAACGATCACGTCGTAATGGCGCGGATCGATGGATTTCATTTGAAGCGCGCCTCCAACGCATCGACCGCCGCCTTGGTCAGCACCAGCTTCTTGCGGCGCAGAATGTCATAGACGTTGATGCCCTGAACCGGCAGCACGTCGATGTTCGGGATGTTGCGGGCCGCCGCGGCGAAACCGTTGTTCACCTCGGCACCGTCGATGATCAGCGCGCTCTCGAGGCCGAGGCCCGAGAAGTGACCGACCAGCGTCTTGGTCTTGGCGGCTTCGAGCTCGGCCTTGTCGAGCACGATCAGACCGCCGCCCTTGGCCTTCGCCGACAGAGCATGACGCAGCGCCAGGATACGCACCTTCTTCGGCAGGTCGATGGCGTGCGAACGCACCACCGGGCCGAAGGCGCGACCGCCGCCACGGAACTGCGGAACCCGCTGCGAACCGTGACGAGCACCGCCGGTGCCCTTCTGCTTGTACATCTTCTTGCCGGTGCGCCAGACTTCCGCGCGGCCCTTGGCCTTGTGGGTGCCGGCCTGCCGCTTCGCGAGCTGCCAGATCACACAACGCTGAATGATGTCGGTGCGCGGCTCCAGACCGAAGATCTCGTCGGAGAGCTGGACCGAACCGGCTTCCTTACCCTCGAGGGTGGTGACTTTCAGTTCCATCTCACGCACCTTCCTGCTCGGCGGCCGGCGCTTCCGCAGCCGCATCGCCATTGGCGAGCCGGAACTTGCCCGGCTTCGGCGCATCCGCCGGCAGCGCCTTCTTCACCGCGTCACGCACGCGGATCCAGCCACCCTTGGTGCCGGGCACAGCGCCCTCGACCAGGATCAGCCCGCGCTCGACATCGGTCTGCACCACCCGCAGGTTCAGCGTGGTGACGCGATCGACGCCCATGTGGCCCGGCATCTTCTTGTTCTTGAAGGTCTTGCCGGGGTCCTGACGACCACCGGTCGAACCGATCGAACGGTGCGACACCGACACGCCGTGGGTGGCGCGCAGACCGCCGAAGTTCCAGCGCTTCATACCGCCGGCGAAGCCCTTACCGGTCGAAGTGCCGGTGACGTCGACGAACTGGCCGACGACGAAGTGGTCGGCCTGGATCTCGGCGCCGACCGGGAGCAGCGAATCCTCGGAAACGCGGAACTCCTCGACCTTACGCTTCGGCTCGACCTTGGCGGCGGCGAACTGGCCGCGCTCGGCCTTCGGCATATACACGGTCTTGCGCGAGCCGGAACCGACTTGCAGCGCCACGTAGCCATTCTTCTCAGTGGTGCGGTGGCCCAACACCTGGCAATTGCCAAGCTTCAGCACGGTCACAGGGATATGCTCGCCGGCCTCTGTAAAGACCCGCGTCATCCCGACCTTCTGTGCGATCACTCCGGAGCGCATCGGCGTGCTTCCTGTTCTTTCTGTCCGTTCGATAACCGGACGTTACAATCTCAGAGCTTGATTTCGACGTCGACGCCGGCGGCCAGGTCGAGCTTCATCAGAGCATCGACGGTCTGCGGGGTCGGGTCGACGATGTCGAGCAGGCGCTTGTGAGTGCGCATCTCGAACTGCTCGCGGCTCTTCTTGTCGACGTGCGGCGAACGGTTGACGGTGAACTTCTCGATCCGGGTCGGCAGCGGGATCGGCCCACGCACCTGCGCACCGGTTCGCTTCGCGGTGTTGACGATCTCACGGGTCGACGTATCGAGAATCCGATGGTCGAACGCCTTGAGGCGAATGCGAATATTCTGGCCGTTCATTGCCGTATTCTTTCTTTCGTGTCGCGAATGGTGAGTAGTGAGCAGCGGACGGACATCCGTCCGCCGCCCTCTATTCGCTATTCCCCGCTTACTCGATGATCGCGGCGACGACGCCGGCGCCCACCGTGCGGCCGCCTTCGCGGATGGCGAAGCGCAGCTTTTCTTCCATCGCGATCGGCACGATCAGGTGCACTTCCATCGCGATGTTGTCGCCCGGCATCACCATCTCGGTGCCTTCCGGCAGGTGCACCACACCGGTCACGTCGGTGGTGCGGAAGTAGAACTGCGGACGGTAGTTGGTGAAGAACGGGGTGTGGCGGCCGCCCTCTTCCTTGGTCAGGATGTAGGCTTCGGCCTTGAACTTGGTGTGCGGCTTCACCGAACCCGGCTTGCACAGCACCTGGCCACGCTCGACGTCTTCACGCTTGGTGCCGCGCAGCAGCGCGCCGATGTTGTCGCCCGCCTGGCCCTGATCGAGCAGCTTGCGGAACATTTCGACGCCGGTGCAGGTGGTCTTCTGCGTATCGCGGATGCCGACGATTTCGATTTCGTCGCCGACCTTCAGAATGCCGCGCTCGACACGGCCGGTCACCACGGTGCCGCGGCCCGAGATCGAGAACACGTCTTCCACCGGCATCAGGAACGGCTGGTCGATCGGACGCTCCGGCTGCGGGATGTAGGCGTCGACCTGGCGCATCAGCTCCAGGATCGCGTCGTGACCCAGCTTCGGATCCGAGTTTTCGAGGGCGGCGAGCGCCGAGCCCTTCACGATCGGAATGTCGTCGCCCGGGAAGTCGTACTTCGACAGAAGCTCGCGCACTTCCATCTCGACCAGCTCGAGCAGTTCCGGATCGTCGACCATGTCGCACTTGTTCAGGAACACCACCAGCGCCGGCACGCCGACCTGACGGGCCAGCAGGATGTGCTCGCGGGTCTGCGGCATCGGGCCGTCGGCCGCCGACACCACCAGGATCGCGCCGTCCATCTGCGCCGCACCGGTGATCATGTTCTTCACGTAGTCGGCGTGGCCGGGGCAGTCGACGTGCGCGTAGTGACGGTTCTGCGTCTCGTACTCGACGTGCGCGGTCGAAATCGTGATGCCGCGCGCCTTCTCTTCAGGCGCCTTGTCGATCTGGTCATAGGCCGTGAACGTCGCACCGCCCGTCTCCGCCAGAACCTTGGTGATCGCCGCCGTCAGCGACGTCTTGCCATGGTCGACGTGACCGATCGTCCCGATGTTGCAATGCGGCTTCGTACGTTCAAACTTTGCTTTGGCCATTGCTCTCTCCGTTCAGTCGCGGCTTACACCTGCGACAATCAGGCAAACTTCTTCTGGACTTCAGCCGACACGTTGGCCGGCGCTTCCGCGTAGTGGTCGAACTGCATGGTGAAGTTCGCCCGGCCCTGGCTCATCGAGCGCAGGTTGTTGACGTAGCCGAACATGTTCATCAGCGGCACCATCGCGTTGATCACGTTGGCATTGCCGCGCATGTCCTGACCCTGGATCTGGCCACGCCGCGAGTTCAGGTCGCCGATGACCGAACCGGTGTAGTCCTCCGGGGTCACGACTTCGACCTTCATGATCGGCTCGAGGAGAACCGACTTGCCCTTCTGCAGCGCTTCGCGGAACGCGGCACGAGAGGCGATTTCGAAGGCCAGCGCCGACGAGTCGACGTCGTGGTACTTACCGTCGACCAGCGTCACCTTGACGTCGACCACCGGGAAGCCCGCGACCACGCCCGAAGACAGCACGCTCTCGATGCCCTTTTCGACACCCGGGATGTACTCCTTCGGAACCGCACCGCCGACGATCTTCGACTCGAAGATGTAACCGGCGCCCGGCTCGGTCGGCTCGACCACGAAGCTCACCGCAGCGAACTGACCGGTACCGCCGGTCTGCTTCTTGTGGGTGTAGTCGACTTCGGCCTTCTTGGTGATGCGCTCACGGAACGCCACCTGCGGCGCACCGATGTTCGCGTCCACCTTGTAGGTGCGCTTCAGGATGTCGACCTTGATGTCGAGATGGAGTTCGCCCATGCCCTTGAGGATGGTCTGGCCGGACTCCTGATCAGTCGACACCCGGAACGACGGATCTTCCGCCGCCAGCTTCGCCAGTGCGACGCCGAGCTTTTCCTGGTCGGCCTTCGACTTCGGCTCGATCGCGATCTCGATCACCGGCTCCGGGAATTCCATCTTTTCGAGGATCACCGGGTTGGCGGGATCGCACAGCGTGTCACCGGTGCGAGCTTCCTTGAGGCCGGCCAGCGCGACGATGTCGCCGGCATAGGCTTCCTTGATGTCTTCGCGGTTGTTGGCGTGCATCAGCAGCATGCGGCCGATGCGCTCCTTCTTCTCGCGGGTCGAGTTCACCACGCCGGTGCCGCTCTGCAGGATACCCGAGTAGATGCGGCAGAAGGTGATGGTGCCGACGAACGGGTCGTCCATGATCTTGAACGCGAGCAGAGCGAGCGGCTCCTTGTCGTCCGCCTTGCGCACGACTTCGTTGCCCTTGTCGTCGGTGCCCTTGATCGCCGGCACGTCGATCGGCGACGGCAGGTAGTCGACCACGGCGTCGAGCAGCGGCTGCACACCCTTGTTCTTGAACGCCGAGCCGCACAGCACCGGATAGAACGCACCGGTCAGCACCGCCTTGCGGATCAGGCGCTTGAGGGTCGCCTCGTCCGGCTCGTTACCTTCGAGATACGCAGACATCGCGTCGTCGTCGAGCTCGACGGCGGCTTCGATCATCTTCTCGCGATATTCCTTGGCCTGGTCGAGCAGCTCGGCCGGGATCTCGGCGTCTTCGAACTTCGCGCCCAGCGACTCGTCGTTCCAGACCACAGCCTTCATGCGGACCAGATCGATCACGCCCTTGAAGTTGCTCTCCGAACCGATCGGCAGCTGGATCGCCACCGGCTTGGCGCCGAGGCGGTCGATGATGTCCTGCAGGCACTTGAAGAAGTCAGCGCCGGTCTTGTCCATCTTGTTGGCGAAGACGATACGCGGAACCTTGTACTTGTCGCCCTGGCGCCACACGGTCTCGGTCTGCGGCTCGACGCCCTGGTTGGAGTCGAGAACGCACACGGCACCGTCGAGCACGCGCAGCGAACGCTCGACTTCAATGGTGAAGTCGACGTGGCCGGGAGTGTCGATGATGTTCAGACGCTTGCCGTTCCAGAACGCGGTCGTGGCGGCCGACGTAATGGTGATGCCGCGCTCCTGCTCCTGCTCCATCCAGTCCATCGTCGCGGCACCTTCGTGCACTTCGCCGATTTTGTGGCTCTTGCCGGTGTAATAGAGGATGCGCTCGGTCGTCGTGGTCTTGCCGGCATCAATGTGGGCCATGATGCCGAAGTTGCGGTAGTCCTCGATGGCGTGAACGCGGGGCATAGCGTCTTCCTTGATTCCGTTGCTTCGCCGTTACCAGCGATAGTGCGAGAACGCGCGGTTGGCTTCCGCCATCTTGTGCACGTCTTCACGCTTCTTCACCGCGTTGCCACGGTTGTTCGACGCATCGAGCAGTTCAGCCGACAGCCGCTCGGTCATGGTCTTTTCGTTGCGGCCGCGGGCGGCGGCGATCAGCCAGCGAATGCCCAGAGCCTGACGGCGGGTCGAACGAACTTCGACCGGGACCTGGTAGGTCGCACCACCGACGCGGCGGGAGCGAACCTCAATGGTCGGCATCACGTTGTCGAGCGCCTGCTCGAACACACCGAGCGGCGGCTGCTTGGTCTTGGCTTCGATCAGGTCGAACGCACCGTAGACGATGCTTTCTGCGACCGACTTCTTGCCGGCGTACATCACCGAGTTCATGAACTTGGTGACAATGATGTTCCCGAACTTCGGATCGGGAAGAACTTCGCGCTTTTCGGCGGCGTGACGACGGGACATGGATGCTCTCCCCGCTTACTTCGGACGCTTCGCGCCGTACTTCGAACGGCGCTGCTTACGGTTCTTGACGCCCTGGGTATCGAGGACGCCGCGGAGGATGTGGTAGCGCACACCCGGCAAGTCCTTGACGCGGCCGCCGCGGATCATGACCACCGAGTGCTCCTGCAGGTTGTGACCCTCACCCGGAATGTAACCGATGACCTCGAAGCCATTGGTCAGGCGCACCTTGGCGACCTTACGCAGCGCCGAGTTCGGCTTCTTCGGCGTCGTGGTGTAGACGCGGGTGCACACGCCGCGCTTCTGCGGCGATTGCTGCAGCGCCGGAACCTTCTTGCGCGACTTCTGCACCACGCGCGGATTTGCGATCAGCTGGTTGATCGTCGGCATCTTCGCCTTCACCCTCAAGCTTCGCGCGAAACCGGTCAGTCGGTTTCGCAAATTCGTTCGGAGCTACCCGCTCCAGCGGCCGCCCTGCCCGACCGAACCAATCGTCCGATCACGCAAAGCGAAATCGCGCCAGCCACCCATCGCTGAGCGGAAAGCGCTTCCACGCAACAGAGGACCGCAGCAAAGACCGGGCAGCTTTCCGCTGACCGGTTCCTACCGAGGTCATGCTTCCAAAACCGTCCTTGCCGAGAAAGATCTCGAAAGAACGCTTAATGTCCTGGCATTGCCTGGCTTATGTCGACAGCGTTTGAGCGTCTTGGGTCGAGGGTGGTGCCCGTAAGTCCTTGCAAGGACGGCCCGGGTTGTCCGTTCCGACGTTGGCGACGCTCACCGCCTGTCTTGAAGTGGGCGGGTTGTATCGGCGGACCTATCCTAAGTCAAGGCAAAACCGCTGCCAGATGACGGTTCGGCGACGACTTTTGACTGCCGCTCCGACCGTCATGAAACGCCGATGAAATGGGGCGTTCTGGCATCCCGCTCCGGCCGCGCTGGAGCTCCGATTTCGGCCTCGACGACCGGCTCGCGGGACGCGGATCGGCATCTCGCGGGACCTGATTCATAGAATCGTGAGCAATCGGAAGAGCGATTCCGTACCGACTCGGCGACGGATTCGCGCTCCCTTGGCGTCTCGATTCGAGACAGCAGACCCCCGCTCAGGCCCCCGATGGACGCGACGGTATTTTAGTACAGCGCACTGTGCCCGCAGACCTATGAGATGGGCGAGCCGGTCGCCGGGAGCGTCTCGGGGCGGGACGATCCACAGACCGGCCGCCGCTCCGGATTGCCGGCAGCGGCGGCGCTATGGCTAAGTGGCCGCCGGGGGCGCCGTATCGGCCCGCCGCGGGATGCGTGGAAACAAATGGCGGGTTCGGGGCGAAATCGGTCACTGCCGCAGCCTTGGCGCCGGGTGGCGGCGATCGCGATCGCCGCCGGCGCGCTGCAGTTCCTCGCCGGCCCGGCCTTCGCGGCCGACGACGATGACGACGACGAGACGCCGGCGCAGACCTACCCCAATATTTACCTCGACTTCCGCACCACTTACGGGCGCACCCCGGCCGGCACGCTCTCGATCGGCTTTTCGAACCCGACCATCGCTGTGCTGTCCCGTCTGCGCGAGCTGGCGGCGCTGCCGCCGCTGCAGGCCCCAACGCTGCCGGCGAGCCAGAGCGTGGAACTCGACGTGCCGCTGACGATCGACGTCAATGACCGCGTCTCGCTGTACGGCGGATTCAGCACCACCACCAGCAACAGCGGTGCGGGCTGGAGCTCGGTCGACATCACCAGCTGGAACGTCGGCGTCCAGGCCGACATCTATCGCCAGGACGGTGGCTCGCTGCCGACCCTGACGCTGCAGACCACCCTCACCCGCTCGGTGCCGAGCGGACCGCTCGCCACCACTTCGCTCAACACCATCCTGGAGGCGTCCTACGCGTTCGACGCCGACGAGACCCGCGGCGTCCTCGCCGGCGTCCAGTTCACCACCACGGCGATCGACGCCGACCGTGCCGCGATCCGTCCGAACACGGTCGGCTGGCTCGGCGGTTACTATCAGTGGGACAACAACTGGAAGCTGACCGGGCGCGCCGGCCTGCAGTCATTCGGCGGCGCCGAATTGCTGCGCTTCACCCCGATCGACGCCTTCACCCAGCCGATCCTGCGGATCGACCTCGACAAGCTCGACGACAACGACAACCGCCTGTTCGGCATCACCGCGCAGGTGTCATGGACACCGAAGCCTGCCTATCAGCTCACGGTGCGGACGCCGCTGTATCTGACGAAGAACTGAGGCGGCACGCGTCGTCGAGCAGGCGCGCGCAGACAGCACGCGGCAGATGCAGAGTGTCTTAAAGCCCGCACACCGCATCAAGCCTCTGACGCCCGCCACCGAAGTAATCTGAGGGCGTTGGCGGTGACCAGGACGGTAGCGCCGGTGTCGGCGAGGATCGCCATCCACAGCGTCGTCACGCCGAGCAGGCTGGTGGCGAGAAACACCGCTTTCAGCCCGAGCGCGATCGAGATGTTCTGCCAGATATTGCCGAGCGTCGCCTGCGACAGCGCGATCAATTCGGCGACGCCATGGGCGCGATCATTCAGCAGCGCCGCGTCAGCGGTCTCCAGTGCCACGTCGGTTCCTCCGCCCATGGCGATGCCGACGGACGCGGCCGCGAGCGCCGGCGCATCATTGATGCCGTCGCCAACCATCGCGACGGGAGACACTTCCTTCAGGCGACTGATCTCGGCGAGCTTGGCGTCGGGCAGCAGCTCCGCGCGCGCCTCCATGCCGAGTTGGCCGGCGATGGCCTGAGCGGTTCGTGCGTTGTCGCCGGTCAGCATCACCACCGCGATGCCTTTGGACGTCAGTTGCCGCAACGCTCCTGCCGCATCCGGGCGCGGCTCGTCGCGCACCGCAATCGCTCCCTCGCAGGTGTTTCCAGAGATGAGGACCACGACCGTCTTGCCTTCACGCTCGAGGTCCGAAATCGTCGTCGCAAGCTGCGGCGGGATCGTGGTCCGTTCGGCGGCAAAGCGCGGAGATCCGACGAAGGCGAAGCCGTCTTTGAGACGCGCGGAGATCGCCTTGCCTGGTACCGCCTGGCTTCCGCCGAACACGACGGGCAGCTGCAAGGCACGTGCCTTCGCGGCGCGGACGATCGCCTGTCCGATCGGGTGACTGGTGTTGCCTTCGACCGCCGCGGCGCGCGCGAGTACGGCGTCTTCCTGGCCAATGACGGCAACCACGTCGGTCACCTGAGGCTGCCCCAGCGTCAGCGTGCCGGTCTTGTCGAAGGCGACGGTCCTCACCTTGCCGAGCGTTTCGAGCACCGCGCCGCCCTTGATCAGCAGCCCTTTGCGAGCCCCCACCGCAAGCCCGGACGCAATCGCGGCCGGGGTCGAAATCACCAGGGCGCACGGACACGCGATCAGCAGCGTGGCCAGGCCGCGATAGATCCAGGTCGCCCAATCCTCGCCGAAGCCGAGCGGCGGCACGATGATGACCAGGAGCGCCACCAACATCGCGGCGGGCGTGTACCACCGGCTGAGACGATCGATCATCCGTTCCGTCGGCGCTTTGCTCTCCTGCGCTTGTTCGACGAGGTGGATGATGCGCGCGATGGTGTTGTCGGCCGCCGCATTCGTCGTCTCGATACGCAGCTCGCCGTTCGCATTGATGCTGCCGGCATAGACGTGATCGCCGACCGCCTTGGCGACCGGCACGGACTCGCCGGTGATCGGCGCTTCGTTCACGTCGGAACGGCCGTCGATGACTTTGCCGTCCGACGGGATGCGGTCGCCGGGACGCACCACCACGACATCGCCGATCATCAGGTCGGCGGCCGGAATTTCCTCGACCTGGTCCGAGCCGTCGCGCAGCCGTCTCGCCGTGCGTGGCACGACGTCGGTCAGCGCTTCAATGCCCGCTCGTGCGCGCCCCGCCGCGAACGTCTCCAGCCATTCGCCAACGTTGAACAGAACGATGACCACGGCCGCTTCCTCGGCCTCACCGATCACGACCGCGCCGATCGCCGCAACGGTCATCAGCGTTTCGATGCTGAACGGCGATCCCGAACGTGCGCCGATCAAGGCCCGGCGTGCGATCGGGATCAGACAGACCGCGGCCGCTCCGGAATAGAACCATCGCTCGAAAGCCGGAAGCAGCTGCGCTAACGCAAACGCCAGAGCGAAAACCGCCGCTGCGATCATGACCGATTGCAGCTTCGCGTCCTGCCACCACGGCAGGCGCTTCCGCTCCGGCCGGATGCTGCTGGACGACGGCGCAATTGCCTGCGGACGATAGCCGAGCGAGCGAAGCTCGTCGTCGATGGTGCTCGGCGAGATTCTGTCCTGATCGAACCGAAGCGCCAAGGTGGCGGCCGAATAGCTGACGCGGACATCCGCGACACCCGGCAGCCGCTGCATCGCCGTTTCGATCTTCAGCGCGCAGGAGGCGCAATCCATGCCCTCTACGCGAGTTTTGTAGGCGTTGGTCGCCATAGCGTCACCTCGACAAAGCGTTATGACACCCCATATGCACCCTGTAGCAGCTACAGGGTCAAGACATGCAGACGGACCATCTCGCGATTGGGGATCTCGGACGTCAGACCGACACCAAGGTCGAAACCATCCGGTATTACGAGCGGATCGGATTGCTGTCGGCCCCCGCGCGCACTTCGGGCAACTACCGCGCCTACACGACCGAGCATCTCAACCGTTTGAGCTTCATCCGTCGCGCCCGCGATCTCGGCTTTTCACTCGATCAGATCCGTGCGCTGCTCGATCTGTCTGACGACCGCACCCGCTCCTGCGATGCCATCGACGCAATCGCCAAGCAGCATCTGGCCGAAGTCGACCGCAAGATCGCAGACCTGCAGGCGCTGCGCCGGGAGCTGAACTACATGATCACGCAGTGTGACTGCGACACTGTCGCCGACTGCCGCATTATCGAGGCGCTGTCACCGTAGCAGCGACAGCAGTGCTGCCGGCGCCGCAGCCGTCGCCCTCACCTACGCCACCGCCAACTCGCTCCGCCGCTGCGGAACCAGCCTGAAGGTCGCCAGGATCAGCATTGCGGCGAGGCCCAGTCCCGGACGGGCCGATACCGCCAACTAAGTCTCCGTGGCTCGGCCGGCATAACGCTCCGCCATGTAGCGGCCCGGGGACGTGCCGAGTGTCTTGCGGAACATGGTGACGAAGCTCGGCACACTTTCGTAGCCGAGGTCGGCGGTGACCTGCTGGATCGAGGCGCCGCCGGCCAGCCACTGCACCGCGAGCATGACGCCGAGCTGCTGGCGCCAGCGCCCGAAGCTCATCCCGGTTTCGCGGCTGATCAGCCGCCCCAGCGTCCGCTCGCTGAGGCCGGCGCGCGCCGCCCACTCCTCCAGCGAGCCGCGTTCGGCGGGCGCGGCCATCATCAGGTCGGCTAAAGTGCGCAGCCGCGGATCGGACGGCATCGGCAAATGCAGATCCTCGATTCTGGCTGCGGCGATCTCGTCGAGCAACACCGCGATCAGACGCGAAGCCGCTCCGTCCTCGTCGTACAGCAGCGGCAGCCTGGCGGCCCGGAACAGCAGTTCACGCAGCAGCGGCGTCACCGAGACGGTGCAGCAGCGCTGCGGCAATCCCACATCG
Organism: Rhodopseudomonas sp. P1; assembly: GCF_039642825.1. Lineage (NCBI taxonomy): Bacteria > Pseudomonadati > Pseudomonadota > Alphaproteobacteria > Hyphomicrobiales > Nitrobacteraceae > Rhodopseudomonas > Rhodopseudomonas sp. P1. The sequence continues at coordinate 3,603,000 of NZ_CP088006.1, forward strand.
ATGCCGGCGGCGACGAACGCAGCGTAGCCTTCGAGCCTGCCGGTCGCCGTGATCGCATGCAGCGTGCCGCCTGGGATCCAGACCGCGCTACGCGGCGGCACGATCCACAATCCGCCGTCCACCCGGCAACTCAGCGCACCACGCTGCACCAGCAGGATCTGTGCCTTGGCATGGCAGTGCCTGTCGATTTCGAACGAACCGATCATCTCCGACGCCATGCCATAGGCCACCACCGGCCGCGCGACGTCGTCGGGCTCGGTCCAGTCGGCCGCAGTGGAGCTGTCGGTGAGAAGTGGCATGGGGCAGCCTACCGCGCCGCTTGGCGTGAATGGATAACAATCTGTCTAAGCTGCGTAATGACGCCAACGGGACCTCCTTTTACTTACGCGGACAGCCGAGACCGAAACCATCTCGGCCTACCGAAAGGGACCTGCATGACATCGCTGAACAGCACGCGCGTCGCAGAGACGCTCGACAAACTCCACGGAGAGGCCGAGGCCGCGGACCATGATTTCGGGGTCGAGTTCATGGCGCGGCTGGAGGCGTCCGGGACTTCGGTCGAGGAAGCGGTGGGTGAGCTGATCGCCGCCGAACGGTCGGACTACCGGGCGGCGTATCGCGATCACGCCGAACACTTCCTGGCGGTTACGCCGGCCTATGGCCGCTTCCTCTATGCGATCGCGCGTGCCCGCAGGGCGACCCGGATCGTCGAGTTCGGCACATCGATGGGAATATCGACGATCTACCTCGCGGCTGCGCTGCGCGACAATGGCGGCGGCCGGCTGATCAGCTCCGAGATCGAGCCCACCAAGGTCGCGCGGGCGCGGGCTCACCTCGACGCGGCGGGGCTGGCCGACCTGGTGGAGATCCGCGAAGGCGATGCGCTCAACACGCTGCAGGACGTCGGCGGCGCCGTCGATGTTCTCTCGATCGACGGCGCGTTCTCGCTGTATCTGCCGGTGCTCAAACTGATCGAGCCGCGGCTGGCACCCGGCGCCCTGATCCTCGGCGAGAACGCGTTTGCGCAAGACTATCTCGATTACATCCGCGCTCCCGCCAACGGCTATTTCTCCCGCTCCCTCGACATCGACGAAGGCCGCGGCAACGAATTCACCGTGCGGGTCGGGTGACGCCAGCCGGCAGAGCAGCAGGCTCGGGCATCGCGGCGAGGCAACGGCGGAGGAAGCGAGCGACATCGGCGCGGAGCTGGAGGCGTGATCAAGGATCGGCGCGGCGAGCAACGGCCGGTCGCCACACCGAGACTGGCGACGTTCGATTCTTACAAGATCGACGACACCGACAACCGCCTATTCGGCATCACCGCGCAGGTGTCGCGGGCAGCGACGCAGGCCGATCAGCCGTTGGTGCGGATGTAAGAATGCGTGAATGGAAATCCGGGTCACCGAACACTAGGCTGGCCTGCAGAATAGCAGGCTTCAGTTTGTCATGAGCGATCCAGTTATCGAGAACTTGGTCGATAGGCCCAATTTGGTAACTACAATTGCCGCGCTTCAATTTGCGCACTGGGGCGCGCTAACCGGCCACGACACTGAGCTGGAGTACGAGAACTTCCTGAAGAAAGCAGCCCGATCAACTCGACTGCCATCAGTTTTGGTCGCCAGGCGCGGCCCAATTTACATTGGCTCAATCAATTTGCTAGCGAGTGAGATGACGATACGCCCCGAGCTTTCGCCGTGGATAGCTCAGCTTTTCATGGTCGAATCGGCGCGAAGGCACGGGATCGGGATCAGGCTGATCCGTGCACTGACGACGCGTGCTATTGAATTAGGATTTGGCCGCGTCCACCTCTTCACGTCTGGTACGTTGCCAGCATACTACGCTGCGCTAGGGTGGAAACCAATCGAGGAAGTCGAATACCTCGGACGCATGCGCACAGTTATGGCAATCGAACTACCCTGAGGGAAGAACAGGCGTCTGGCGCGGCTTGCCCATCGTAACATCCCCATTTGCACCACCCGCGGGGGGCCTCGCCCCTCCTACGCCACCGCCAATGCCACCCGCCGCTGCGGGAACGGCCTGAAGGTCGCCAGGATCAGCATGGCGGCGAGTCCCATGCCGCAGGAGGCGACATACATCGGCGCGTAGCTGCCATAGGCATCGTAGATCAGCCCGCCCAACACCGGTCCGGTCGACATGCCGAGGCTGCCCGCCATCGCGGTGCCGCCGACGATGGTGCCCATCATCCGCAGCGGAAAGTTCTCGCGGATGATCACGGCGTAGAGCGGCATGGTGCCGGCGTAGATGAAGCCGACCGCGACGGCGACGGCATAGAAGCCGCCGAGTCCGGCGACGAAGGCGTAAGCCAAAACGCCGAGGGCCTGCGCCAAAAGCCCGATGACCAGCACACGCTGGGCGCCGAAGCGGTCGCCGGCAAGGCCGAAGCCGAGCCGGCCGAACATGCCGGACAGCCCCTCGACGCTGTAGATCGAGGTCGCGGCGATCATCGGAATGCCGCAGGTCACCGCGTAGCTGACGGTGTGGAAGATCGGGCCGGAATGGGTCGCGCAGCAGAAGAAATTCGCCAGCATCAGCGTGACAAATTGCGGCGATCGCACCGCCTGCTTGAGCGTCATGTCGTCCTGCGCATCGGCGGAAGTAATCTCAGCGACGCCCATTTCGAGCGCCGGCGGCCGCCGCACCAGCAGCGCCGCGGGGATCATCAGTGCGGCGGTGATCGCAGCGATGATCAGCATCGCGCCGCGCCAATCGTGGATCGTCACCAGCCATGCCGCCAGCGGCGCCATCGTCAGCGGCGCCATGCCCATGCCGGCGGAGACCAGTGACACCGCAAGGCCGCGGCCAGTGTCGAACCAGCCGGTGACGCAAGCCATCATCGGCGCGAACACCGCGGCGGTCGCAGCGCCGACCAGCACGCCGAACAGCGCCTGAAATTCGATCAGCGAACCGGCCCGGCTGGCGAGCGCGAGGCTGGCCGCGAGCACCACCGAGCCGGTCAGCACGACGGGGCGCGGGCCGAACCTGTCCGACAGATTGCCCCACAGCATGCTGGCGGCGGCCATCGCCAGGAAGCCGATGGTCATCGCGGTCGAGATACCGGTGACCGACCATCCGGTGTCCTGCGACATCGGCCGGATCAGCACCGGCAGCGAGAACATCGCGCCGGCGGCGACGCAGCCGAGCACGCCGCCGGCCGCAACGATCACCCAACGATACGAATGGTTCATGGCTGTTCCCATGTTGCGCGAGCGTTCGCCGCATCGTTGCGAGGAGTGAAGCGACGAAGCCATCCAGCTCGGTGCACGAAGCTGGATTGCTTCGCTTCGCTCGCAATGACGTTGAAAGGCTTGCGCTAGAGGAGCGACTCTCCTTGCTCCGAGGACGAAGCCCCCCTGCTGCGGCCGACATCGGACCGGCATTTTTTCGCCGGGTCCGCGGCGCCTTCAGGTCTGCGCGGGTTGGGTATTGATCATCCACGGGATGCCGAAGCGGTCGATCAGCGAGCCGAACCCGGGCGACCAGAACGTCTCGGCGAACGGCATCATCGGCTTGCCGCCTTCGGACAATTGCTCGTACCAGCGCTGCGCCTGAGCCTTGTCCTGGGTGTGCAGGGTGACATCGAACCCGTTCTTCGGCTTGTCGATGTTCGACGCCCAGCCGACGTCCATGTCGGCGCCCATCAGCGCCTGGTCGCCGACTTCGAGCCAGCAATGCATCAGCCAGGTTTTGTACTTCGGATCGGTGATTGGCATCTCCGGCGGCGCGTCGCTGTAGGGAAACGCCGCGGTGATCTTCCCGTCCAGCACCTTGGCGTAAAACTCGAACGCCTCACGGCACTGCCCCTGGAAGCTCAGGCTGGTCACGATCTTCATGCGGTGGTCCTCCCTGATCGACATGGCGCGATGAATGCCGCGCGGGCTTAAGGCCCGCGCAGCCCGCCGGTGGCGGCGCTTGATCCCGTCGATTTAGGTTGATATCAACGTATATCGTCCTTCCGTTGTCAAGAGCCGTTCGCAGATGCGCTCCCCGGCCGAACCGAGTTTCGAAACCACGCTGCTGGTGCGCGACAGCTGTCTGTGCCTGCACGCCCAGCGGGCCGCGCGGGCGCTGGCGCGCCGGTTCGACCTCGCGCTGAGGCCGGCCGGGCTCACCAGCGGTCAGTTCTCGCTGCTGATGTCGCTGAACCGTCCGCAGCCTGCCCCACTCGGCGGCGTCGCTGCGCTGCTGGCGATGGACCGCACCACGCTGACGGCGAACCTGAAGCCGCTGGAGCGGCGCAATCTGCTCGAAGTGCTGATCGATCCTTCGGATCGGCGCGCCCGGCTGTTGCGGCTAACGCCTACGGGACGGACGACGCTGGCTGCGGCAGTTCCGATCTGGCGCAAGCTGCATGCGGAGATCGAATCCGATCTCGCCGATGCCGACCGCCTGCGCGCCGAGCTGAACGTGCTCGGCCGCTTCGCCGATTGAGGCAGTCTAGGCCTTCCGGATTGCGCTGATATCGACGGCGACTAAGTCCGAGCCATCAAGCCCGGGACAAGACGGCGTCCCGCGGGATGCGGGCCGCCCGCTCCTCACTCGTCGTCATCATCCTCATCGTCGTCATCATCGCCGGCGCCGTGGCGTTTCTGGTCGTCCCACAGCTTGCGATAGACGCCGTTCTTGGCGAGCAGCTCCTTGTGCGAGCCGCGCTCGATCGCCTGCCCGCCGGAGACGACGACGATTTCGTCCATGTCGACCACCGAGGTCAGACGATGGGTCGAGAAGATCATGGTGCGGCCGCGCGCCAGCTTCATCAGCGTCTTGTTGATCGCCGCCTCGGTGGTCTGGTCGAGCGCCGAAGTCGCCTCGTCGAGCAGCAGTACCGATGGATCGCGGACGACCGCGCGGGCGATCGCGATGCGCTGGCGCTGGCCGCCGGACAGCGTGTCGCCGCGCTCGCCGACCACGGTGTCGTACTTCTGCGGCAGGCTCATGATGAAGCGGTGGATCTCCGCCTTCTTGGCCGCCTGCTCGACCTCGGCGTCGGTCGCGCCTTCCTTGCCGAGCCGGATGTTGTCGCGGATCGACATGTTGAACAGCATGTTCTCCTGGAACACCACGGCCATGCTCCGGCGCAGCGAATCCAGCGTGACGTTGCGGATGTCGACGCCGTCGACCGAGACCCGGCCTTCGGTCGGGTCGTACAGCCGCAACACCATGTTGAGCAGCGTGCTCTTGCCCGAGCCGCTCGGGCCGACGATCGCGATGGTCTTGCCGGCCTTCAGCTTGAGGCTGAGATTGTCGATCACCGGCTGCTCGGCGCCCTCATAGGCGAACGACACCCGCTCGAACGCGATGTTGTCGACGATGCGCGGCATCTCGGCGGCGCCTGGCTTGTCGGCGATCGGGGTCTTCTCGTCGAGCAGCTCTTGCATGTGGCGCACCGCGGCGGCCGCCTGGATCGACACCGGGATGAACTGCATCAGATGGGCGATGTTGTACGACACCTCCCAGAACGCACTCTCGAAGGTGACGAAGGTGCCGACGGTGATCTGACCCGTGGTCGCCAGATAGGCGCCGAGCGCCAGCACCATCAAATGCAGCATCAGCACCGCGACGGTGACGCTGCGTTCGACCATCGAGGTCAGGAAGGTGGCCTGCGCCATCTTCTGCCGCGTCGCCTGATTGCGCAGCGAGAAGAAGCCGAACATCTTGCGCTGCAGGCTGAACGCCTTGACCACCGCCTGGGCGCCGACATTTTCCTGCACCAGGCCGAGCAGCCCGGCTTCCTGCACCTTCTGCTCGTAGTTCGCCTGCACCGCCTTCGGCGTCAGGATGCGCGGCCCGATCAGCGTGATCGGGAAGATCAACAGCGCCAACACTGCGAGCTGCCAGTTCAGGAACAGCATCAGGACGACGCCGGCGACCAATTCGAGGAACGGCAGCAGCGCGGTGTTGGCGAGGATCTCGACCACCCGCGAGAACGCCGCCATGTCGATCGAGAACCGCGACAGGATCTCGCCGCGCTTGGTGCGGGCGAAATACCCGGCCGGCAGGCGCTGGACGTGTTCGAACAATCGGGTGCGGACGTCGGAGATCACCGCCGCGGACAGCCGGGCATCCCAGCGCTCGTACCACACCGCGATGATCGAGGTGATGACGCCGGCGACGCCGAGGATCGACAGGATCTTGTAGAGTTCGTGGAAGTCCTCCTCGCCGAGCGCGTCGTCGATCAGGAACTTCAGGCTGAGCGGCATGATGACGTTGAACAGCGTTTCGACGACCACGCCGAACACCACGAACGCCAGCATCTTCTTGTAGTTGGCAACGACCGGCCGGATGAAGCCGGCGACCGTCGCGAATGCGCCGGCGGCCTCGCGCGCGGTGAAGACGACGAGTTCCTCGTCCTCATCGTCGTCGTCGTCATCTTCCTCGTCGTCGTCCTCATCGTCCTCGTCGCCGTCGTCCGCCGCGGCGGCTTTGGCGCCAGGCGCGGGAGTGGCCGGGACCTTGTCGGCGATCAGCTGCTTCACCGGAGGCTTGACGGTCGGCACCACCGGCGCCGCGGCGCCGACCGGCAGCGCGAACTTCTCGTCGAGCGGCGAAGCCGGGGGGGCGGTGCCTTCACTGCCCGGCGCGGGACTGCCGGCGGCGGCATCGGCCGGCGGCGGCGCGGCGGACTTGTCGCCTGGCGGAGAGTCCGGGGTGACGGGAGGATTGGGCTTGCGCGCCATGAATTGAAAACCGCTAGGTGGCCGGACCGCACGACTACAATAAGCGACGCCGTGACTCGTTCAAAGCCACGGCGTCGGATCTGCTGAAGCGAACGCGAGCCGTCCGCGACGACCTTGGCTCAGTCGTCGTCACCCTCGTCGTCGACCTTGTCGAAGAACGAATAGCGCAGGCTGTCGGCGTCGCTGTACCACTGGCCCGGGCCCCTGCCCGCCTTCACCGCCAGCTCCCACAGCGCGTCGCCGCAATCGTTACGATGCACCGACAGGTCGAAGCCGTTGTTGAAGAACAGCTCCGACCATTCCCACCAGGTGCCGAGCTTCTTGACGCCGCGCAGCAGGTCGTAGCGGTCGATCACGCCCGGGTCCATGTCGCTGGTGACCGAGCCGAAGATCACGCCGGTGCGCGCAACGCGGTGCAGCTCGCGGATCGCCTTGACGACGCGATTCTCGGCGAGGTGGCACAGGCTGGTTTCGAATACGAAGTCGAACTCTTCGTCTTCGAACGGCAGTTCGGCGACCGAGCCGAGCTTGTTGTAGGGCTTCAGCGCCTCCGGCGTCTTGCCATGGATGTAGCGGTTGTTCTCGACGCCGTAGGCATCAATGCCGCGCTCGCGCAGCGCGCCGACCAGCTCGCCGCTGGCGGAACCGGCGACCAACAGCTTGTAGCCGCCCGGCTTGTCCCACACCGTCTTGATGGTCTGGATCAGATAGTCCGGATCGGTGAACCGGCTCCAGACCTCGCGATACGGGCCCTGGTTGCGATAGTTCTCGAAATAGTCGCGGTCGATCTTGTCGGAGACCGGCTTGCCGTCCTGGGCGCGGGCACGGCGCAGCTTCATCGTTTCGGTGACGATGATGTCGGTGGCGGCGTCCGAGGAATCGAGCAGACCGTTCAGCGTCGAGTCGAACAGATAGTCGCCGACGATCACGAAGCCCGGATGGTTCTTCGGCTCGGGGCGATGGTTGGTCATGACGTCGCGCACCGGCAGGCCGCCGGGGATGCAGTTCACCGACGACAGCCAGCGGTGGGTCTTGCCTTCGAGGAAATGCCCGCGGACGTCGCCGAGCTCGGCCGGCAGCGACTTCAGCGCCAGCTCGATCAGTTCCTTGTCGGTGAGGTTGGAGAACGCCAGCGCGTCCGAGCCGGCGATCAGGAAGTTGAGCACGCCGTATTTGCCGACGTCGTGGCGCGAGCCTTCGTTGTAAACGCAGCAGCCGCCGAACGCTTCCGACATGAACCACGAGCCCGGGATCTTGTCGCCCCAGAACGGGGAATCGAACAGCATCGAGATCCGCAAATAGTGCGCCGGGCGATCGAAATAGGCGACGTGCTTGACCATCGCCTTGCGCAGCTGCTCGTTGCCCCAGCTCAGCGTGGCGAGCCAGTTGTGCGGCAGGCACATCAGAACGAGATCGAAGTCGCGCGTCTCCGGCCCCTTGCCGTTCATCATGTTCAGCTCATAGCGGCCGCTCTCGGTCTTGCCGACCTTGAGGACGCGATGATTGAACTGGATGTCGGCGTCGATCTCCGAGCGCAGGCACTCGATCAGCTGCTCGTTGCCGTTCTGGATCGAATACAGGCCGATATAGCCGTCGATATCCATCACGAAGTTCTTGAGCGCGTTGAGGCCGTTGGTGTTGTGGCTCTCGGTGGCGATGTCGGACTTCGCCATCACCTTGAAGAAGCGCTTGGCGGTGGAGTCCTCGACCTCCTTGTCGAGCAGCTGCTCGCAATTGGTCCAGGCCCAGGGGTGTTCGTTGTCGTGCGCGCCGACGCCCTCGTAATACTGGGTCGGCGTCATCTGCTCGGTGCACTTCTTGCGGAACGCGACGATCGCCTCGGCGGTCTTGTCGCCGTACTTCTTGCGCATGCCCGGCACGTCGTTGAGCAGCTCGCCGTCGAGCTGCACCTGCTCGGCATCCATCGGAATGGTCTGCAGGCCGAAGTGCTGCACCAGTTCCCGCAGCGGATCCGGGCCGGTCATCGAGTAATCGTAGAGCTCGGCGACGCCCGCCTCGTACATCGCCGGCGCGGTTTCGAATTTCTGGGTGACGATCTTGCCGCCGAGCCGATCGGAGGCCTCGAAGATGGTGACCTTGCACAGGCCCCCGAGCTTTCGTTTGAGATACCAGGCGCTCATCAGACCGCCCGGGCCGCCACCTACGATTGCAAGGTCAAACATGGTGCTCTTTCAACATCCCGCGGCATCGATCGCCACGCAGCGTGTCTCTGCTCCGCGCCGTCGGTCGAGGCGTGATTCTCCGAGAAAATCAGCGTGACTTCAGCGACTTGGGGCTGGTTTTGACGGCGAAACGGCGCCCCTGTGCCGGATTCCCGTCGTTCGGCATACAGCAAGGCGCCTTTCACCTGAAGGGAAGATGAACAACCCGTAAGGTGGCGGCAAAAGGCCCGGAATGCGGCCCAGATATGAGAAAGGCCGGCACAAGGCCGGCCCTTCCCAGGATTGAATGGCAGAAGCGAACGTTACTCTGCCGGCGGCAGCGACAGCGGTTCGGCTTCCGGCGCAGCGGCCGGAACGATCGCCGCCTGCTTCTCGCGCTCGTCGAGGATCAGACGATCGCGCTTCATCGCCACTTCGCGGATCTTCGCCATCGAGGCGCCAGTGCCCGCCGGGATCAGCCGGCCGACGATGACGTTTTCCTTGAGGCCTTCCAGCGGATCCACCTTGCCGTTGACCGCGGCTTCGGTGAGCACCCGGGTGGTCTCCTGGAACGACGCCGCCGAGAAGAACGAGCGGGTCTGCAAGCTCGCCTTGGTGATGCCGAGCAGCACAGGATTGCCGGTTGCCGGCTTCTTGCCCTCTTCGACCGCCTTGGCGTTGACCGCGTTGAACTCGATCTTGTCGACCTGCTCGCCCGAGATCATGTCGGTATCGCCCTGGTCGGTGATCTCGATCTTCTGCAGCATCTGGCGAACGATCACCTCGATGTGCTTGTCGTTGATCAACACGCCCTGGAGTCGATAGACCTCCTGGATTTCGTTGACGAGATAGGCCGCGAGTTCTTCGATGCCCTTGATCGCCAGGATGTCGTGCGGCGCCGGATTGCCCTCGACGATGAAGTCGCCCTTTTCGACGACGTCGCCGTCCTGCAAGTGGATGTGCTTGCCCTTCGGGATCAGGTACTCGCGCGCTTCCTCGTTCTTGTCGAGCGGCTCGATTGAGAGCCGGCGCTTGTTCTTGTAGTCGCGACCGAACCGGATGGTGCCGGCGATCTCGGCGATGATCGCCGCATCCTTCGGCCGCCGTGCCTCGAACAGCTCCGCCACCCGCGGCAGACCGCCGGTGATGTCACGGGTCTTGGCGCTCTCGGTCGAGATACGCGCGAGGATGTCGCCGGGCTTGACCTGGGCGCCGACGTCGACCGACAGAATGGCGTCGACCGACAGCATGTAGCGGGCGTCACCGCCGCGCGCCAGCTTCAGCACCTTGCCGTCCTTGCCCTTGATCACGATCGCCGGACGCAGATCCGCACCGCCGCGGGTCGAGCGCCAGTCGATAACGATACGCTTGGCGATACCGGTCGACTCGTCGAGCGTTTCGGAGATCGACTGATCCTCGATCAGATCCTCGAAGTCGATGGTACCCTCGACCTCGGTGAGGATCGGACGGGTGTACGGATCCCACTCGGCGATACGCTGGCCGCGCTTGACCATATCGCCCTCGTCGACGTGCACGCGCGCGCCGTACTGGATGCGATGGGTCGCACGCTCGGAGCCGTCCGGATCGACGATCGCGATCACCATGTTGCGGACCATCGCAACATTGTGGCCCTCGCCGTTGCGGGCGATGGCGCGGTTCTTGATGACGATCTTGCCCTCGAAGTTCGACTCGATCACCGACTGCTCGTTGATCTGCGCCGCACCGCCGATGTGGAAGGTACGCATCGTCAGCTGCGTGCCCGGCTCGCCGATCGACTGCGCCGCGATCACGCCGACTGCTTCGCCGTGGTTGACCGGGGTGCCGCGGGCGAGATCGCGCCCGTAGCACTTGCCGCAGATGCCGTTGACCAACTCGCAGGTCAGTGCCGAGCGGATCTTCACTTCCTGCACGCCGGCCTGGTGGATTGCCTCGACGTCCCGCTCCTCCATCAGATCACCGCGCTTGACGATGATCTCGTTGGTGGCCGGGTCGCGCACGTCCTCGCCCGCGGTACGGCCGAGGATACGGCTGCCCAGCGAAGCGACCACGGTGCCGGCGTCGACGATCGCCCGCATCTTGATGCCGAGCGAGGTGCCGCAGTCGGCCTGCGTGATGATGCAGTCCTGCGCCACGTCGACCAGACGGCGGGTCAGGTAGCCCGAGTTCGCGGTCTTCAGCGCGGTGTCGGCCAGACCCTTACGGGCGCCGTGGGTCGAGTTGAAGTACTCGAGAACCGACAGACCTTCCTTGAAGTTCGAGATGATCGGCGTCTCGATGATTTCACCCGACGGCTTGGCCATCAGGCCGCGCATACCGGCGAGCTGACGCATCTGCGCGGGCGAACCACGCGCACCGGAGTGGGCCATCATGTAGATCGAGTTGACCTGCTGTTCGGAGCCGTCCGGCGCCTTCCGAACCGCGGAGATCTCCTTCATCATCTCCTTGGCGATTTCCTCGGTGGCCTTCGACCAGGCGTCGACCACCTTGTTGTACTTCTCGCCGTGGGTGATGAGGCCGTCGTTGTACTGCTGCTCGAAATCCTTCGCCAGCGTACGGGTCGAGTCGACGATCTTCCACTTCGAACCCGGCACGACCATGTCGTCCTTGCCGAACGAGATGCCGGCCTTGAACGCGTTGAAGAAGCCGAGCGCCATGATCCGGTCGCAGAAGATCACCGTCTCCTTCTGACCGCAGTGACGATAGACCTGGTCGATGACGCCGGAGATCTCGCGCTTGGTCATCAGCTTGTTGATGACGTCGAACGGCAGCTTCGGCGACTTCGGCAGCACCTGACCGAGCAGGATGCGGCCGGCGGTGGTCTCCAGCAGACGGACCGTGTTCTGGCCTTCCTCGTTCACCCAATGCCAGCGATACTTGATCTTGGTGTGGAGGTGGATGACCTTCGAGTACAGCGCGTGCTCGAGCTCGGCGAGGTCGGCAAACACCTTGCCCTCGCCCGGCAGCCCTTCCCGCATGATCGACAGGTAGTACAGGCCGAGCACGATGTCCTGCGACGGCACGATGATCGGCTGGCCGTTCGCCGGATGCAGGATGTTGTTGGTCGACATCATCAGCACGCGCGCTTCCAGCTGCGCTTCGAGCGACAGCGGAACGTGCACGGCCATCTGGTCGCCGTCGAAGTCGGCGTTGAACGCCGAGCACACCAGCGGATGCAGCTGGATCGCCTTGCCTTCGATCAGCACCGGCTCGAACGCCTGAATGCCGAGACGATGCAGCGTCGGCGCGCGGTTCAGCAGCACCGGATGTTCGCGGATCACCTCATCGAGGATGTCCCAAACCTCCGGCCGCTCCTTCTCCACCAGCTTCTTGGCCTGCTTGACGGTAGTCGACAGACCCTTGGCGTCGAGCCGCGAGTAGATGAACGGCTTGAACAGTTCGAGCGCCATCTTCTTCGGCAGGCCGCACTGATGCAGCTTGAGCTCGGGACCGACCACGATCACCGAACGGCCCGAATAGTCGACGCGCTTGCCGAGCAGGTTCTGACGGAACCGGCCCTGCTTGCCCTTCAGCATGTCGGCGAGCGACTTCAGCGGACGCTTATTGGCGCCGGTGATGACGCGGCCGCGGCGGCCGTTGTCGAACAGCGCGTCCACAGCCTCCTGCAACATGCGCTTTTCGTTGCGGATGATGATGTCCGGCGCGCGCAGCTCCATCAGCCGCTTCAAGCGGTTGTTACGGTTGATGACGCGGCGGTACAGGTCGTTGAGGTCCGAGGTCGCGAACCGGCCGCCGTCGAGCGGCACCAGCGGGCGCAGATCCGGCGGGATCACCGGCACGACCGTGAGGATCATCCACTCCGGCTTGTTACCGGAATAGCGGAACGCTTCGACGATCTTCAGCCGCTTGGCGAGCTTCTTGTGCTTGATGTCGGAGTCGGTCTCGGCCATCTCGGCGCGCAGCTGCGCGTCGATCTTTTCGAGTTCCAGGCCCTTCAGCAGTTCGCGGATCGCTTCCGCGCCGATCATGGCGGTGAAGCTGTCCTGACCGTACTGATCCTGGGCGCGCAGGTACTCCTCCTCCGACAGGAGCTGACGCTCCTTGAGGTCGGTGAGGCCCGGCTCCAGCACCACGTAGTACTCGAAGTACAGGATGCGCTCGAGATCCTTCAGCGTCATGTCGAGCAGCTGCCCGATGCGCGACGGCAAGGACTTCAGGAACCAGATGTGAGCGACCGGCGCGGCCAGCTCGATGTGGCCCATGCGCTCGCGACGGACGCGGCTGAGGGTCACTTCGACCGAGCACTTCTCGCAGATGATGCCCTTGTACTTCATCCGCTTGTACTTGCCGCACAAGCACTCGTAGTCCTTGATCGGCCCGAAGATGCGGGCGCAGAACAGGCCGTCGCGCTCGGGCTTGAAGGTACGATAGTTGATCGTTTCCGGCTTCTTGATCTCGCCGTACGACCACGACAGAATCTTCTCCGGCGACGCGATCGAGATCCGGATCTGGTCGAAGACCTGAGCCGGCGTCGTCGGATTGAACAGATTCATAATTTCCTGGTTCATCGCCATCTCCTCGCGTGCCGGTCGTCACCAGCCGCAAAATCGGAATTCCAGAGGCACTCCCCGTCGCGCGCGTGACGCTGGCGCGGCGGAGACACCCGGCGGCCGGCGCAAAGCGCACGCCGCCGGGCTCGACGCATTGAGTTACTCGGCAGCCTCGGCCGGAGGCGGCGCCGCCAGCTTGGAGTTGTGCAGGTCGACGTTGAGGCCGAGCGAGCGCATTTCCTTGACGAGCACGTTGAACGATTCCGGGATGCCGGCCTCGAACGTGTCGTCGCCGCGCACGATCGCCTCGTACACCTTGGTGCGGCCGGCGACGTCGTCCGACTTCACCGTCAGCATTTCCTGCAGCGTGTAGGCCGCGCCGTAAGCTTCGAGCGCCCACACCTCCATTTCGCCGAAGCGCTGGCCGCCGAACTGCGCCTTGCCGCCCAGCGGCTGCTGGGTGACGAGCGAGTACGGACCGATCGACCGGGCGTGGATCTTGTCGTCCACGAGGTGATGCAGCTTCAGCATGTAGATGTAGCCGACGGTCACGCGACGATCGAACTGATCGCCGGTGCGGCCGTCGTACACGGTCGACTGACCCGAAGCGTCGAAGCCCGCGAGCTTCAGCATCTCTTCGATGTCGGTCTCCTTGGCGCCGTCGAACACCGGGGTGGCAATCGGCACGCCGTGGCTGAGATTGCGGCCGAGTTCGAGCAGCTCACCATCGTCGAGCGACTTGATGGTCTCGTCCTCGCCGTAGATCTTCTTCAGGGTCTCGCGCAGCGGCTTGAGATCCTGGCTCTGGTAGTAGGTGTCGATGGTCTGGCCGATGCGCTTGCCGAGGCCCGCACACGCCCAACCCAGATGCGTCTCGAGGATCTGACCGACGTTCATGCGGCTCGGCACGCCGAGCGGGTTCAGCACGATGTCGGCGTGAGTGCCGTCCTCGAGGAACGGCATGTCCTCGATCGGAACGATCTTCGACACAACACCCTTGTTGCCGTGGCGGCCGGCCATCTTGTCGCCCGGCTGGATCTTGCGCTTCACCGCGACGAAGACCTTGACCATCTTCATCACGCCGGGCGGAAGTTCGTCGCCGCGCTGCAGCTTCTCGACCTTGTCGAGGAAGCGCTGCTCGAGGCCCTTCTTCGACTCGTCGTACTGCTTCCGCATGGCCTCGATTTCGGCCATCAGCTTGTCGTTCGGCGCCGCGAACAGCCACCACTGCGACTTCGGATACTCCTCGAGCTCCGCGCGGGTGATCTTGGTGTCCTTCTTGAAGCCCTTCGGACCGGCGATGCCCTGGCGGCCGTCGAGCAGGTCGGCGAGACGGCCGTAAACGTTACGGTCGAGAATCGCCTGCTCGTCGTCGCGGTCCTTGGCGAGACGCTCGATCTCTTCCCGCTCGATCGCCAGCGCACGCTCGTCCTTGTCGACGCCGTGGCGGTTGAACACGCGGACTTCGACGATGGTGCCCTGCACGCCCGGCGGCACCCGCAGCGAGGTGTCGCGAACGTCGGAAGCCTTTTCACCGAAGATGGCGCGCAGCAGCTTCTCTTCCGGCGTCATCGGGCTTTCGCCCTTCGGCGTGATCTTGCCGACCAGGATGTCGCCGGCGCGGACTTCGGCGCCGATGTAGACGATACCGGCTTCGTCGAGGTTCTTCAGCGCTTCTTCCGACACGTTCGGAATATCGCGCGTGATTTCCTCCGGACCCAGCTTGGTATCGCGGGCCATCACTTCGAACTCTTCGATGTGGATCGAAGTGAAGACGTCTTCCTTCACGATCCGCTCGGAGAGCAGGATCGAGTCTTCGAAGTTGTAGCCGTTCCACGGCATGAACGCGACGAGCACGTTGCGGCCGAGCGCGAGCTCACCGAGATCGGTCGACGGACCGTCGGCGATGATGTCGCCCTTCTTGACGTGGTCACCGACCTTCACCAGCGGACGCTGGTTGATGCAGGTCGACTGGTTCGAGCGCTGGTATTTCATCAGCCGATAGATATCGACGCCCGACTTGGTCGGATCGAGATCCTCGGTGGCGCGGATAACGACGCGGGTCGCGTCGATCTGGTCGATCACGCCGGTGCGGCGCGCGGCGATCGCCGCACCCGAGTCACGGGCGACCACGCCTTCCATGCCGGTACCGACGAACGGCGCCTCGGCGCGAACCAGCGGCACCGCCTGGCGCTGCATGTTCGAGCCCATCAGCGCGCGGTTGGCGTCGTCGTTCTCGAGGAACGGGATCAGCGCCGCGGCGACCGAAACCAGCTGCTTCGGCGACACGTCCATGTAGTCGACCTGGTCGGCCGGCATCGGAACGACGTCGCGGGTGCCACCGGCGCGGCAGACCACCAGATCGTCGGTGAACTTGCCCTTGGCGTCGAGCGACACGTTGGCCTGAGCGACCGCGTAGCGGCCCTCTTCCATCGCCGACAGATACACCACCTCGTCGGTGACGCGGCCTTCCTTGACCCTGCGGTACGGGGTCTCGACGAAGCCGTATTTGTTCACGCGGGCGAAGGTCGCCAGCGAGTTGATCAGACCGATGTTCGGACCTTCCGGCGTCTCGATCGGGCAGATACGGCCGTAGTGGGTCGGATGCACGTCGCGGACTTCGAAGCCGGCACGCTCGCGGGTCAGACCACCCGGGCCGAGCGCCGACAGGCGCCGCTTGTGGGTGATCTCCGACAGCGGGTTGGTCTGGTCCATGAACTGCGAGAGCTGCGACGAGCCGAAGAACTCGCGCACCGCCGCCGCCGCCGGCTTGGCGTTGATCAGGTCCTGCGGCATCACGGTGTCGATGTCGACCGAGCTCATCCGCTCCTTGATGGCGCGCTCCATGCGGAGCAGGCCGATGCGGTATTGGTTCTCCATCAGCTCGCCGACCGAGCGCACACGGCGGTTGCCGAGGTGGTCGATGTCGTCGATCTCGCCCTTGCCGTCCCGCAGGCCGACCAGGGTCTTGATCACCGCCAGGATGTCTTCCTTGCGCAGCGTGCGATGGGTATCGGGCGCATCGAGGTCGAGGCGCATGTTCATCTTGACGCGACCCACGGCCGACAGGTCGTAGCGCTCGGCGTCGAAGAACAGCGACTGGAACATGTTCTGCGCGGACTCGAGAGTCGGCGGCTCGCCCGGGCGCATCACCCGGTAGATGTCGAACAGCGCGTCTTCGCGCGTCATGTTCTTGTCGGCGTTCAGCGTGTTGCGGATGTACGGGCCGACGTTGACATGGTCGATGTCGAGCAGCGGCAGTTCCTTGTAACCCTGCTCGTTCAGCATCTTCAGCGTCTTGTCGGTGATTTCCTCACCGGCTTCCGCGTAGATTTCACCCGTCTTCGGATTGACCAGATCTTCGGCCAGGTAGTTGCCGACGAGTTCCTCGTCGGACATCCGCAGCGCCTTGAGGCCCTTTTCCTGCAGCTGGCGGGCGGCACGCACGGTCAGCTTCTTGCCGGCCTCGAGCACGACCTTGCCGGTGTCGGCATCGATCAGGTCGTTGACGGTCGAGTAGCCGCGGAAGCGGTTGACGTCGAACGGCACGCGCCAGCCGTCCTTGGTCCGCTTGTAGAGAATCTTGTTGTAGAAGGTCGACAGGATCTCTTCGCCATCGAGGCCGAGAGCGAACATCAGCGACGTCACCGGCAACTTACGGCGACGGTCGATACGCGCATAGACGATGTCCTTGGCGTCGAACTCGATGTCGAGCCAGGAACCGCGATACGGGATGATGCGGGCGGCGAACAGCAGCTTGCCCGACGAATGGGTCTTGCCCTTGTCGTGGTCGAAGAACACGCCCGGCGACCGGTGCATCTGCGAGACGATGACGCGCTCGGTACCGTTAACGATGAAGGTACCGTTCATCGTCATCAGCGGGATGTCGCCCATGTAGACATCCTGCTCCTTGATGTCCTTCACGGAGCGGGCGCCGGTTTCCTCGTCGATATCGAACACGATGAGGCGCAGCGTCACCTTCAGCGGCGCAGCATAGGTCATGCCGCGCTGGCGGCACTCATCGACGTCGTACTTCGGCGGCTCGAATTCGTAGCGAACGAATTCGAGCATCGAGGCGTTGGAGAAGTCCGAAATCGGGAAGACCGACCGGAACACCGCCTGCAGACCCTCGTCTGGACGTCCTCCGGGAGGTTCGGCGACCATCAGGAACTGGTCGTAAGACGCCTTCTGAACCTCGATGAGGTTCGGCATCTCCGCGACTTCCCGGATGTGACCGAAAAACTTGCGAACGCGTTTGCGACCGGTGAACGTCTGCTGCGCCATCGTGGCCTCTCGTTTCGTCGCCCGGTGGGGCGAACCTTCCGGAGCGCGAGCCGCCTCGCCCCCGGGTTGAATACCGAACATCCGAAATTCAGGAGCCAGATTTCAGGAACTAAATCCTAAGTCGGCTCAGCACTAATTCCGAACGCAAAATGACGCGCGGGGCGCTGCCGCACCCGCCCGTCGAAAACCTCATCGTCACAGACCGAAAAAGCCCGAAATTGCCGATTCTCCCAGAGGCTGCGCGGACACATTACCACGTCCTCGCGCCTGCGCTTTCGTGCTGCCGGACCAATATGGGACGGCAATGTGGAGATTCGAGGGGTTGTCCCCGCGTCTTTCCACACATTCCTGTGACGGCTCGTCCGGGCACACCGCAGCCCGCCTCGCCGTTGCCGCCCGGACCCGAAGGCCCGAACCGCGATCGTGCCGGACCCGGGGAGACCCGGGCCCGGCCAAACCGATCGGCTTACTTGAGCTCGACCTTGGCGCCAGCCTTCTCGAGCTGGGCCTTGATCTTGTCGGCTTCTTCCTTGTTGACGCCTTCCTTGAGCGGCTTCGGAGCGCCTTCGACCAGATCCTTGGCTTCCTTGAGGCCCAGGCCGGTGATGGCGCGGACTTCCTTGATCACCTCGATCTTCTTGTCGCCGGCCGAGGCCAGGACAACGGTGAAGTCGGTCTTCTCTTCCGCCGGAGCAGCGGCGCCACCGGCGCCCGGAGCAGCGGCAACCGCGACGGCCGCAGCGGCCGAGACGCCCCACTTCTCTTCGAGCATCTTGGCGAGCTCAGCGGCTTCGAGCACGGTGAGGCTCGAGAGGTCGTCAACAATCTTCTGCAGATCAGCCATTGAATCAGTTCCTTACGGGTATCAGTTCGAACCAGGGTTGATTGGGAGTGAAGCGTCAGGCCGCTTCGCTTTTGGAGGCATAGGCCTGAACCACGCGGGCCAGCTTCGCAGCCGGAGCGGTGGTGACCTGCGCGATCTTGGTCGCCGGGGCCTGGACGAGGCCGACCAGCTTGGCGCGCAGTTCATCGAGCGACGGCAGCGAGGCAAGAGCCTTGACGCCATCGACGTTCAGGACGGTTGTGCCCATCGAACCGCCGAGAATGACGAACTTCTCGTTCGCCTTGGCGAATTCGACGGCAACTTTCGGCGCCGCCACCGGATCGCTGGATGTAGCGATCACAGTCGGCCCCTTCAGCAGGGAGCCGATGGCTGCGACGTCGGTGCCTTCAAGAGCAATTTTGGCGAGACGGTTCTTCGAAACCTTCACCGAGGCGCCCGCCTGCTTCATCTGCTGGCGCAGCTTCTGCATCTGGGCAACGGTGAGGCCGGAATAGTGAGCGACGATCGCGACGCTGGTGGTCTGGAACAGACCATTCAGCGATTCGACCGCCTCTTTTTTTGCCGCTCTTTCCACAGCAAGCTCTCTCCGGTTGGCGGTCCCTACGAGCAGGACCACCGGGTTGCACCCACCGTCCCGCTCCAACCCGACCCCGAGGCACAAGCCTCCAAGGACACGTAGGGCGAGACGATCGTGAATTGCCTGCCCTCCCGAACCGGCTCCGGCTGATCGCCTTCGCCCGAACGGGGTGTCGAGGTTCGAACCCTATCCGCATCCCGACGCCCGTAGCGTTGGGACACAAAATCCGGTCTTCACCCGTCTATGCAGGCCGCATGATTAAGCCTTTGAGGAAACGTAAGATTCCGCTTCGGCGCCTGCAGTCTTGGACAGGACCAAGATCGTTCTGGCAAATAGTCCGGCGAGCCGGCCCATCGACCTTTCCGATCCCTGCCCGCATTCCGATCGAGCGACAGTGTTCTGCATCCTTCAGCGATCCGGGTGGATGAGTTGAAGGAACAGTCTCCTATCGATCAGGTCATTGGAATGCGCGCACGGGCGCGCCAGCCACAGCCGGCACGCCCGGAGCGGGGTGTTTAGCGAGTCTTAATGCGCTTGCCAAGAGCAAACTTCGCCAATCGGCACGATTTTGGCATAGGGGCCCACACTAGGGGCCGCGGCGGCAGCGACGAGGTGAATCCTGCCGGATCGAGCCGGGCCGCGCAAGCCTTCCGGTCGACCGACTCACCGGTCCGACAAGAGGCGCCGGCCCGCCCGCTCATCTTCAGCGAGATGGTGAGCCGAGACGACCATGTCCTTGTCGCGATTACGGGTTCGGCCGCCGGTCTGGCGGCAGTTCCGAGTCTGTCAGCGTGGCCTGAGGTCGGAGCTGTTACCCCTGCACCGGATTCGGCAGCGGCTGCCCCGCGAAGAACGCCGCCAGATTGGCGATGACGCAATCCTGCATCGCGCGGTGGGCTTCCTGGGTATGCCCGCCGATATGCGGCGTCAGCACCACGTTCGGAAACTCGGCCAGCGCATCCGGCGCGTACGGCTCCTGCGCGAACACGTCGAGGCCGGCCCCGGCGATCGTGCCATCTGCCAGAGCGGCAATCAGCGCCGGCTGATCGATCACCGAACCACGTGAGATATTGACCACGACACCGCTCGGCCCGAGCCGCTTCAGCAAATCGGCATCGATGATGTTCTCGGTATCCGGGCCGGCGCGGACCGCGACCAGCAGCACGTCGCACCACTCCACCAGTTCGGTGAGGCTGCCGATATAGGTGTAGGGCACGTCGTGGCGGCTGCGGCTGTAATAGGCGACCTCGGTCTCGAAGCCGGCGACACGGGCGGCAATCTTGCGGCCGATCTCGCCGATGCCATAGACCCCGACCTTGGCGCCGGTCAGTCCGCGCGGCGGCTTCAGCATCGGCGACGGCTTGGCGCCGGACCAGCCCCCGGCCCGCACATAGGCGTCGGCCGGCAGCACCCGCCGCATCAGCGCCAACAGCAGCGCCAGCGCCAGATCGGCGACCGCGGAGGCATTCGCCGCCGGGCTGTTGCCAACCACGATGCCGCGCTCGGCGGCAGCTTTCAGGTCGACGCCGTCATAGCCGGTGCCGTAGCAGACCACCGCGCCGAGCGCCGGCAGCATGTCGAAAGTCTCGCGACCGAGCGGCTGGCCGCCCATCGTCAGCAGCGCGCGGACATCGGCGAGCTCGGCGGCACTGAACACCTGATCGGCCGGTTTGCCGGCGGTCTCCAGAAGCTCGAAGCGCTCGGCAAATCTCCCCAGCATCGACCGCCCAAACCGCGACGCCACCAGAACCTTGTCGGCCATTTCTGCCCCTCCCGTTTTTTGTTGTTTTGCGAGCAAACAAAAAGGGCGAACGGGTTGCCCCGTCCGCCCTCTTCAAATCGTCATCGTCCGGGCAACGGACTTAGTGGACGGTGCCCGGCTCGACCTTCACGCCCGGGCCCATGGTCGAGGACACCGCGACGCGCTGAATGTAGGTACCCTTGGCGCCGGTCGGCTTGGCCTTGTTGACCGCGTCCGCGAGCGCCTTGATGTTCTCCACCAGCTTGTCGGCGTCGAACGAGGCCTTGCCGACGCCGGCCTGGATGATACCGGCCTTCTCGACGCGGAACTCGACCGAACCGCCCTTGGCACCCTTGACCGCGCCGGCGACGTCCATGGTCACCGTGCCGATCTTCGGGTTCGGCATCATGCCGCGCGGGCCGAGCACCTTACCGAGGCGACCGACCAGGGGCATCATGTCCGGAGTGGCGATGCAGCGGTCGAAGTTGATGTTGCCGGCCTGAACCTGCTCCACCAGATCTTCCGCGCCGACCACGTCGGCGCCCGCAGCCTTGGCTTCGTCCGCCTTGGCGCCACGCGCGAACACGCCGACGCGCACGGTGCGGCCGGTGCCGTTCGGCAGCATGACCACGCCGCGGACCATCTGGTCAGCGTGACGCGGATCGACGCCGAGGTTGATCGCGACCTCGATGGTCTCGTCGAACTTCGAGATGGCGCGCTCCTTGACCAGCTTCACCGCTTCGTCGAGCGGATACAGCTTGGTGCGGTCGATACCTTCCCGGATCTTCTTCAGACGCTTACCGATTGCCATGTTCGCCTTACCCCTCGACCCGCAGGCCCATCGAACGGGCAGAGCCCTCGACCATGCGCATGGCCGAATCGACGGTGTCGCAATTGAGATCCTTCATCTTCTTCTCGGCGATCTCGCGCACCTGCGCGGAGGTCACCTTGCCGACGAAGTCACGGCCCGGCGCCTTGGAGCCGGACTGGATCTTGGCCGCCTGCTTGAGGAAGTAGGACATCGGCGGGGTCTTCATCTCGAAGGTGAACGAACGATCGGCGTAGATCGTGATCACCACCGGAATCGGCGTGTTCTTCTCTTCCTTCTGGGTCTGCGCGTTGAACGCCTTGCAGAACTCCATGATGTTGAGGCCGCGCTGACCAAGCGCGGGACCGATCGGAGGCGACGGGTTCGCCGCTCCGGCCGGCACCTGCAACTTCAGGTATCCGGTCACTTTCTTTGCCATACCAACTCTCCTGTTGCCGGCGAACCGGCGGTTTCAGGTTCCGTGGTGGGGCGCTTTCCGATGACTGGCGATCACCGGCCCGCCTCCCACGTCGCTTTTGAGCAAGGCGCAAGCCCGGCTCACTCCCGTCATGCCCGGACTTGATCCGGGCATCCATCCCTCTTCAAACAAAGCGGATGGATTGCCGGGTCAAGCCCGGCAATGACAGTAACGATCAGACCTTCTCGACCTGACCGAATTCCAGTTCGACCGGGGTCGCACGGCCGAAGATCGACACCGCGACCTTCACGCGCGAACGCGCCTCGTCGATTTCCTCGACCACGCCGGAGAACGACGCGAACGGGCCGTCGGCGACGCGAACGTTCTCGCCGATCTCGAACGACACCGACGCCTTCGGGCGCTCCACGCCTTCCTGCACCTGGTGCAGGATGCGCATCGCCTCGGACTCCGAGATCGGCATCGGCTTGTTCTCGGCGCCGAGGAAACCGGTGACCTTCGGGGTGTTCTTGATCAGGTGGAAGGCTTCGTCGGTGAGATTCATCTTCACCAGCACGTAGCCCGGGAAGAACTTGCGCTCGGCGTCGACCTTGCGGCCGCGGCGCACCTCGGTGACCTTCTCGGTCGGCACCAGCACCTGCTCGAACAGATCTTCCAGGCCACGTTGCTTGGCCTGCTCCTTGATCGATTCGGCGACCTTCTTTTCGAAGTTCGAATAGGCGTGGACGATATACCAGCGCATGCTCATGGTAAGGGGCCTGCCGTCAAACGCCGAGCAACAGGCGGATCAGAACGCTGATCACCTGGTCGGCGGCAAAAAAGAAGATCGAAGCCAGCGCCACCATCACGAACACCATGATCGTGGTGATCGAGGTCTCGCGGCGGGTCGGCCAGGTCACCTTGGCGGTCTCGCTCCGCACTTCCTGCAGGAATTTGAACGGGCTGAAGGCCATCGTGTGATCCAGATCAGTCGAATGTGGGTGTTTCAGAAATCCGAACAGCCCCGGTGAACCCAACCCTGGCGAACCTCGCCGGGGATGAGCCGACAACGGGCCCAATTTTCGGGAAATCAAAGCCGCGCCGGAAATCCGTCGAAGCGGGCCGGCAGCGAGTGAGGCCTTGTATGGCGAGTTCGGCAAAACGTCAAGCTGCGCGGCGGTGGACAGAGCCGCGCACGAGACCGTCGCGGCAACCCGCCGCAGACAGAAAAGCCGTTCAGTTTCAACCAGCTGTCAGATTTACGGAGCGCGCCTGGCAGGAGTGGAGAGGCTCGAACTCCCAACCCCCGGTTTTGGAGACCGGTGCTCTACCAATTGAGCTACACTCCTAGGGCCGGCGTCGCCGCCGAACGCGCCGGTTGAAGCATAGGCACCCCCCTGCTGGCAAGTGGGATGCGCGGTTAGGCTTTGGTCTATTCCACTGCCGCGTTGGGCGCGGGCTCTGCAGCCGGCTTCGATCCGGCTCGCGCCGGGCGCGCCAGCGCACATTCCCGGTTGGCACCGGTGCCAGGCGCATTCTCGAACACGCAGCGGCTCGGTGGGGTGCCGCACACCCGGTGGAGCTCGCGGAAACCGACGCAGTGACCATCCGGCGCGCGATAGCCGGGACCGCCCCTGCAGCCGCAACCTTTGCACGGCGGCCGGTCCGGACAGGCCGCCTCGCCTGCCATCGGCCATGCCCAAGCGAAAAGAAAAGCCGCGCATACGGCAAAGCGTATGCGCGGCTTCCCCAAGCTCATCACGTCGCTCGAGTTGTTACTCGATGATCGCGGCGACGACGCCGGCGCCCACCGTGCGGCCGCCTTCGCGGATGGCGAACCGCAGCTTTTCTTCCATCGCGATCGGCACGATCAGGTGCACTTCCATCGCGATGTTGTCGCCCGGCATCACCATCTCGGTGCCTTCCGGCAGGTGCACCACACCGGTCACGTCGGTGGTGCGGAAGTAGAACTGCGGACGGTAGTTGGTGAAGAACGGGGTGTGGCGGCCGCCCTCTTCCTTGGTCAGGATGTAGGCTTCGGCCTTGAACTTGGTGTGCGGCTTCACCGAACCCGGCTTGCACAGCACCTGGCCACGCTCGACGTCTTCACGCTTGGTGCCGCGCAGCAGCGCGCCGATGTTGTCGCCCGCCTGGCCCTGATCGAGCAGCTTGCGGAACATTTCGACGCCGGTGCAGGTGGTCTTCTGCGTGTCGCGGATGCCGACGATTTCGATTTCGTCGCCGACCTTCAGAATGCCGCGCTCGACACGGCCGGTCACCACGGTGCCGCGGCCCGAGATCGAGAACACGTCTTCCACCGGCATCAGGAACGGCTGGTCGATCGGACGCTCCGGCTGCGGGATGTAGGCATCGACCTGGCGCATCAGCTCCAGGATCGCGTCGTGACCCAGCTTCGGATCCGAGTTCTCCAGCGCCGCGAGCGCCGAGCCCTTCACGATCGGAATGTCGTCGCCCGGGAAGTCGTACTTCGACAGAAGCTCGCGCACTTCCATCTCGACCAGCTCGAGCAGTTCCGGATCGTCGACCATGTCGCACTTGTTCAGGAACACCACCAGCGCCGGCACGCCGACCTGACGGGCCAGCAGGATGTGCTCGCGGGTCTGCGGCATCGGGCCGTCGGCCGCCGATACCACCAGGATCGCGCCGTCCATCTGCGCCGCGCCGGTGATCATGTTCTTCACGTAGTCGGCGTGGCCGGGGCAGTCGACGTGCGCGTAGTGACGGTTCTGCGTCTCGTACTCGACGTGCGCGGTCGAAATCGTGATGCCGCGCGCCTTCTCTTCAGGCGCCTTGTCGATCTGGTCATAGGCCGTGAACGTCGCACCGCCCGTCTCCGCCAGAACCTTGGTGATCGCCGCAGTCAGCGACGTCTTGCCATGGTCGACGTGACCGATCGTCCCGATGTTGCAATGCGGCTTCGTACGTTCAAACTTTGCTTTGGCCATCGTTCTCCATCCTTGTCGGCGCCAGCCTGGAAGGCGGCGAAACCGCGGCTGGTTACTGCGGAAAAGCACCCTGTTCAAGCCGGATTTTATGGGTCAATCTGGCGCGGAACGCCCCCGCAGGCCCGGATGACACCCGTGTGAACACCGGCGCCGGACCACAACAAAAACAGCAATCGGGAAACGCCATGACCGCGACCGCCGCCGCAACCTCCGCCCTCCCCCCGCAGACCCCGGCTTTGCCGGAGGCCAAGCCCGAAACCCTGGGGCTATCGCCGCGCCGGCTGCAGGTGATGTCGGACGCCTTCAAGCGCGAGATCGACAAGGGCACCATCCCCGGCGTCACCGTGCTGGTGTCGCGCAAGGGCAAGATCGGCTGGTTCGAGGCGCTGGGCCGGCAGGCGCCCGGCTCCGACGCACCGATGCGCCGCGACAGCATCTTCCGCATCTTCTCGATGACCAAGCCGATCGTCTCGGTCGGCATCATGCAGCTGGTCGAAGACGGCCAGATGCTGCTCGACGATCCGCTCTCGAAGTTCATTCCCGAATTTGAGAATACCAATGTCGGCATCGTGCGCGGCGGCGAACTCGAACTCGTGCCGCAGCAACGCCCGATCACCATCCAGGATCTGCTGCGCCACACCTCGGGCATCACCTACGACCACACCGGCGATGGTCCGATCCACAAGATGTACCGCGCCTCGCGGATCCGCAGCCGCAAGATCACCAACGAAGAACACGCCACCCTGGTCGCCTCGATGCCGCTGGTGTGTCAGCCCGGCGCGGCGTGGAATTACAGCCGGTCGACCGACATCCTTGGGCGGGTGATCGAAGTGGTCGCGGGCAAGACACTCGGCGCGTACCTCACCGAACGCATCCTGGCGCCGCTGCAGATGAGCGAAACCGGCTTCCACACCACGGCGGACAACAAAGGCCGGCTCGCCGAGGCGTTCCCGACCGATCCGTGGACCGGCGATCCGGTGGCGCTGTTCAACATGCTGGAAAAGCCGGTGATGGAATCCGGCGGCGGCGGCCTGGTCTCGACCACGATGGACTACGCGCGGTTCTGCCAAATGTTGCTCGACGGCGGCACGCTGGATGGGACGCGGATCATCGGCCGCAAGACGCTGGAGCTGATGGCCAGCAATCACCTCGAGCCGCACATCCCGCCGGACAACTACATCCTGCCGCCGGGCAACGGCTTCGGCCTCGGCTTCGCGGTCCGCACCCAGCCGGGCATCTCGCCGTTCCCCGGCTCGGTCGGTCAGTTCTACTGGAGCGGCATCGCCGGCACGTTCTTCTGGATCGATCCCGCCGAACAGCTGTTCGCGGTGTTCATGTCCCAAGGCCCGGGCCAGCGCGAATACTTCCGCACGCTGGTGCGGGATTTGGTGTATGCGGCGGTGGAGTAGTTACCCGCCCTCTCCCCGAGTCATTCCGGGGCGCGAGCGACAGCTCGCAAACCTGGAATCTCGACGCGTTCTGCGACGTCCCTCTCGCCCCACTACTTCGGGATTCCGGGTCTGCGCGCCTGCGGCGCGCATCCCGGAATGACGGAGTGTGTGGCGAGGAGGAGCGCCTCAACTAATCGTCGCGCCGCCGTCGATCACGAGGGTCTGGCCGGTGGTGAAGCTGCCGGCCTTGGAGGCGAGGAACACGGCGGCGCCGGCGATTTCGTCGGGTTCGCCGATGCGCTGCAGCGGCGAGCGCGCGGTGGAGTGCTTCAGCGTCTCCGGGTTCTCCCACAGTGCGCGGGCGAAGTCGGTCTTGATCAAGCCGGGCGCGATGCAATTGACGCGAATGTTGTGCACGCCGTACTCGCAAGCAAGGTTGCGGGCGAGTTGCATGTCGGCGGCCTTGGAGATGCAGTAAGCGCCGATCACGGTCGAGCCCTTCAGGCCACCGATCGAGGATACGATGGTGATCGAACCGTCCTTGCGCTCGATCATCTGCGGCACGACTTCGCTGATCAGCCAGTGGTTGGCGACGATGTTGTTGTCGAGGATCTTGCGGAACTGATCGTCGTTGATGCCGGCCTGTGGGCCGTAATACGGGTTCGACGCGGCGTTGCAAACCAGCGCGTCGATCTTGCCGAATTTTTGCGTCGCTTCCTGCGCCAGGCGCTTCAGGTCATCCTTGCTGGAGATGTTGGCGGCGAGCGCCAACGCAGTCCCGGCGCCATAGGTGTCGTTGATCGACTTGGCGACCGCGTCACAAGCATCCTGCTTGCGCGACGAGATGACTACCTTGGCGCCGTGCTCCGCCATCCGCTCGGCGATCGCCTTGCCAATGCCGCGCGACGAGCCGGTGATGACGGCGACTTTGCCGCTCAGGTCGAACAAGTTCATGCTTCTCTCCCGTTGTGATTGTTGTGAGTACATGACTTATCCGTCACTGCGAGCACACGGATCGGCGCTTCGCGCCGTCCGAGCACAGGCTCCGCGAAGCAATCGAGGTCCGTGCACGACGCTGGATTGCTTCGTCGCTTCGCTCCTCGCAATGACGGATGGCTTGGGTTCGACAATGGTGCCTACGCCAGCTTGCTGGGCGTCGCCAATTCAGGGCCCGCGGGCTGATGCATCGCGGCGTGCGACGGATCGGCGATCCACGGCTGCTGATTGACCATAGGGATCCGCCAGCCTTCGTGGCCATTGGAGGCCATGTGATCAAGCCGGGTGATCGAGCAGTTGTCGATGGTGAAGGCCAGCCCCCGCTCCGGCTGATCGCGCAGCGCGACGCCGATCGCGGCCTTGATGGTACCGCCATGCGCGACCGCGACGATGTCTTCGCCCGGATGCGCGGCGGTGATCCGCGCGATCGCACGCTTTGTACGCTCGTACAGATCCATGAAGCTCTCGCCATTTGGCGCCCGCTCGTCGATCGGCGCAAACCAGAAGGTGTCGAGATTGACCGGTAGCTTGGCGAAGAACGCGGCACGGTTGGTACCCTGCCAATCACCGAGATGCTGCTCGTTGAGATCGGCGTCCTGTGTGATGGCGTCGGGTCGCGGGAAACCGGCGGCGAAGATCGCTTCCGCGGTCATATGGGTGCGCTTCAGCTTGCTTGCGTACCACACCGCGTTCTGCGGCAGCACCCGGCTGACCGCATCGAACACCACGCGATCGCTGCAATCGCAGTCGATGTCGATCTGACCGTAGATGTTGCCGCCATCGCTGCGCACCGGCGCATGCCGCACCCACCACCACCGCGTCGCGGTGACCCCGACCGGCACCGAATGCTGTGCGACGAACGGTTTGTCGTTGGAAGACGGCGGCACGTTCGTCATGCGAGAAAATCCTTTCAATCCGGTCACAAGTCGCTGTACGTCAGACCTCGCATCGCCTCAAGTCACTTGTGTGTCGAATGCGCGATGTCGATCGAACGATCGTCGTTCCAATTCCGTCAAACGGCAAACGCCGAAGCGATCAGCAGGGAGCAACGCATGGGCCGCCTCGAAGGCAAATCCATCATCATCACCGGCGCCGGTAGCGGCATCGGCCGCGCGGCATCGCTGCTGTTCACCAAGGAAGGCGCGCAACTGATCGCGGTCGATCGCACCGAAGGCGTGCAGGAGACGGTCGAGCAAGTGCGCAAGGCGGGCGGCATCGCCGAAGCGGTGATGGCCGATGCAGGCTCCGAGGACGATGTGAAGGGGTTCGTCGCCAAGGCGATCGCCGCTTACGGCAAGCTCGACGGCATCTGGGCCAATGCGGGTATCAGCGGCGGGCTGGTGCCGCTGCCCGAACAGACGCCGGAGCATTGGCAGGAGATCCTGCGCGTCAACCTGATCGGTCCATTCCTTGCGATCAAGCACACCATGCCGCATCTGATCAAACAGGGACACGGCGCGATCGTGTGCACCGCCTCGGTCGCGGGCCTGAAGAGCGGCGCGTCGGGCCATCCCTACGCGGCGTCGAAAGCCGGCGTGATCAGCCTGGTGCAGACCACAGCCTACTCGCTGTCCGGCACCGGCGTGCGCATCAACGCGGTGTGCCCCGGCCTGATCGAAACCGGCATGACCAAGCCGGTATTCGACGGCGCACGCGCCCGCGGCACCGATCACAAGATCGGCCAGCTCAATCCGCTGAAGCGCGCCGGCCAGCCGCACGAACTCGCCACCATGGGACTGTTCCTGCTCAGCGACGAAGCGTCCTACGTCAACGGCCAGGCGTTCCCGGTCGACGGCGGCCTGACCGCGTCGATGCCCTATGCGGGCAAACCGATCTGAGACGGGATGATGAGCGGCGCAGACCGCTCCACACACGACCGTCATCCCCGCGCATCCGGGGATCCAGTATTCCAGGGCGTTCGTGATAACAATGACGCACTGGGATACTGGGTCGCCCGGACGAGCCGGGCGATGACGACTTTCTTGAGATCAATGTTGCAATTTCGTCATTCCGGGGCGCACGTGTAATACGCGAACCCGGGATCTCTTCTTGGCTGTCACTCGTTCTTATCAGCTCGGGATTCCGGGTCTGCACACCTTCGGCGTGCATCCCGGAATGACTTTGGTGAGAGCAACAAAAAGGCGCGATCCTTGCGGACCGCGCCTTTTTCAATCTCGAAACCCGCTTACTTCGCGCCGGCCTTCTGGGCGTATTCCCACGCCAGCTCCGCCATCGGCACGGTGCGGGCGGCAGATTCCTTTGCCTTGTCAGAGGCGGCGGTGCCGTCGCGAACGCGGCCAGCGATGCCCGCCAGAATGCCGGCGAGGCGGAATGTGTTATAGGCCAGATACCAATTGAGGTTCGGCACGCCGGCGATGCCCGCGGCCTTGCAATAGATGTCGGCGGCCTGCTCCAGCGTCGGCAGATTCAGCGCCTTGAGATCGGCCTCGGCGAGGCCGGGCATCGCCCACTGCATCAACAGATAGGTGAAGTCGGCCATCGGATCGCCGAGCGTCGACAGCTCCCAATCGAGCACCGCCAGCACCCGCGGCTCGGTGGCATGGAAGATCATGTTGTCGAGCCGGTAGTCGCCGTGCACCACCGACACCCGCTCCTGCACCGGCAGCGTGTTCGGCAGCCATTCCATCAGCCGCTCCATCTCCGGGATGGGCTCGGCCACCGACGCCTTGTACTGCTTGCTCCAGCGGTCGACTTGGCGGGCGAAGTAATTGCCCGGCTTGCCGAAGTCACCGAGACCGATCTTCTCCGGATCGTAGCTGTGCAGCTGCGCCAGCGTCTCGATCTTGGCCTTGAAGATCGCCCAGCGCGACTCCGGCGCCTGGGTCGGCAGGGTCGGATCCCAGAACACCCGGCCCTCTTCCATCGACATGATGTAGAACGACACGCCGATCACGGAGTCGTCGGTGCACAGCGCATAGGCCTTGGCGACCGGGAAACCCTGCTTGCCGAGGGCGGCGATGACGCGGAATTCGCGATCGACCGCGTGCGCCGACGGCAGCAGCTTGCCGAACGGCTTGCGCCGCATCACGTAGGAACGGTTCGGGGTGACGAGCTTGTAGGTCGGGTTGGACTGCCCGCCCCTGAACTGCTGAACCTCGAGCGGGCCCTGATAGCCCTCGACATTCGCCTGCATCCATTCGGCAAGGCGGGCCTCGTCGACCCGATGCCGCTCCTCGACCGGCTTGGTGCCGGTGTAATCGTCGTCGTTTCGCTTCCCGACCAAGTGACGCTCCTTGTTCTTGTTCGCGCGTTACGCGCCGCGCGTTCCGACAATCCCAAAATGGTCATACCCGGGCTTGGCCCGGGTATCCATCTTTTCAAGAGATGGATCGCCGGATCAAGTCCGGCGATGACGTTTTTATGCGGCCTACGTGGTCAGTGCGCCGCGTTGGCGTACTTCTTCATCTCGAGGCGAGCGATGGCGCGGTTGTGCACCTCGTCGGGACCGTCCGCGAGCCGTAGCGTGCGGATGTTGGCGTAATCCTTGGCGAGACCCGCATCGTCGGACACGCCGGCGCCGCCGAACGCCTGGATCGCTTCGTCGATGATGCGCTGCGCCATGCGCGGCGCCGCCACCTTGATCATCGCGATCTCGAGCTGGGCGGTCTTGTTGCCGACCTTGTCCATCATGTCGGCGGCCTTGAGGCACAGCAGGCGGTTCATCTCGATGTCGATGCGGGCTTCGGCGATCCGCTGCTCCCACACCGAGAACTCGATGATCCGCTTGCCGAACGCCACGCGCGACTGCAGGCGCTTGACCATCTTCTCAAGCGCCTCTTCGGCCTTGCCGATGGTGCGCATGCAGTGATGGATGCGGCCCGGGCCGAGACGGCCCTGCGCGATCTCGAAGCCGCGGCCTTCGCCGAGCAGCAGGTTCGACGCCGGAACGCGGACGTTCTCCAGCTTGACCATGCCGTGACCGTGCGGCGCATCGTCGAAGCCGAATACCGGCAGCATCTTCTCGATGGTGATGCCGGGGGTGTCGAGCGGCACCAGGATCTGCGACTGCTGCTGATGACGCGCAGCGTTCGGA
This sequence comes from Rhodopseudomonas sp. P1, assembly GCF_039642825.1. Lineage (NCBI taxonomy): Bacteria > Pseudomonadati > Pseudomonadota > Alphaproteobacteria > Hyphomicrobiales > Nitrobacteraceae > Rhodopseudomonas > Rhodopseudomonas sp. P1. The sequence goes on from NZ_CP088006.1 coordinate 3,634,441, forward strand.
TCGGTCTTGCCCATCACGATCGCGATCTTGCAGCGCGGATCGCCGACGCCCGACGACCACCACTTGCGGCCGTTGATGACGTAGTGATCGCCGTCCTTCTCGATCCGGGTCTCGATGTTGGTCGCGTCCGACGACGCCACCGCCGGCTCGGTCATCAGGAACGCCGAACGAATTTCGCCGGCCATCAGTGGCCGCAGCCACTTCTGCTTCTGCTCCTTGGTGCCGTAGCGGAACAGCACTTCCATGTTGCCGGTGTCGGGCGCCGAGCAGTTGAACACTTCAGAGGCCCAGGAGATGTGGCCCATCTGCTCGGACAGCAGCGCGTATTCGAGGTTGGACAGACCCGCGCCGTGGAATTCGTCGTCGTCGTGCGTCGACGGCGGCAGGAACAGGTTCCACAGACCTTCGGCCTTCGCCTTGGCCTTCAGTTCCTCGAGAACCGGGATCACCTTCCAGCGCTCGCCCTCGGCGTCCTGCTGCTTGTAGATCGGCACGGCGGGGCGGACGTGGTCGTTCATGAACTTGGTGACGCGGTCCAGCCATTCGCTTTGGCGATCGGACATCGTGAAATCCATCAGGCGATCCTCACTGTTTTCCCAGACTGTTGTGACCGACGGGGTGGCGGCACTGTCGTCCTGCCGCATCGCGCCCGCAAGTCGGATTTCCGCCCCGCATCCCCCGAGAGCCGGGCGACCACGAACCGCGAAAACGAAGCTGCCAGCGTCTCAGCGCCTACGGCGCATTGACTTCCGGCTGTGAAACGATAGTTTCATACAGCTGTTTGAATTGCAAGAACGATGATTTCCCGCGGAGCGGCATGTCCACCGACACCACACGCAGTGCGATCCTGACCGCCGCCGAACGGTTGTATGCCGAGCGCGGCTTCGGCGACGTCACCTTGCGCGACATCGTCGCTGCAGCCGGCGTCAACCTCGCTGCGGTGAACTATCACTTCGGCTCGAAGGACGAGCTGATCGCCGAACTGTTCGTGACCCGCTCGATCGCCACCAATCGCGAGCGGTTCAACGAGCTCAAGGCCGCGGAAACCGCCGGCGGCGGTCGCGCGCCGATCGAGGCGGTGTTGCGGGCGCTGATCGGCCCGACATTGCGCGGCTGCCTCGGCCAGGACAGCGAGCGCTCGGATGCCGCACGCTTCATGATCCGCGCCGCGATCGAAACCATCCCGCCGATCCGCAAGATCAAGAATCGCGAGATCGATCACTTGCGCAAATTCGCCGCGGCAATGCGGCGCTCCCTGCCCGGCAAGCCGGACGCCGAGATCTACTGGGGCTTGCACTTCGCGTTGGCGATGGCGCAGCAGACCGTGCGCGACAGCGAGCGTCTGCTGCGGCTGTCGGAAGGCACTTGCGATCTCGACGACGTCGACGGGGTGATCGACCGCGTCGTCGCGGTGGCGTCGCTGGCGCTGAAGACAGGCAACACCGGCACCGGCGAGGCCGCGGTGTCGCGGCGGCGCTGAGCTTGCGCAGCGACCGCCGACGACCTCACCTCAGCGCGCGATCAGCTCGATAATGCGGTACAGCACCAGCCCGGCCGCCAGCACCAGATAGCCGCGCAATACCAGCAACCAGGTGCGGCTGACAGCGCTGAGACGGGCCGGCGGCAGGGTCGCCAGCGGCGGCATCCGCCACTCTTCCGGCGCAACAGCGGCCGCCGCGACAGGCTCGGCGCGAACGTCCTGTCGGCGGCGCGCGATCAGCGCCACGAGTGCGGACAGCAGTAGCGCGCCGACCACGCCGCCGCCCAGGATGCCGAGGATCATCCCCTCGCCGACGCCGGGGAACAGTACCGACACGGTGAGGATGACCGACAGTAGCACCAGCACCGCGACGATCGCACCGGTGAACAGGTTGCCGGCGCGGCCGTTGGCCCACGGCCCGAGCACGGCCTTGTCGTTGCACAACAGCAGCAGAAACACCGTTGCGCTTGGCAGCAGCACGCCGGCCAGCGTCTGCACCGCGTTGGTGAGCAGGCCGAGCGGCATTCCCGGCGTCACCACCAGCGCCGCCGCAAACGCGATCAGCCCGGCATAGACCGCGTAGAACCCCTTCGCCTCGCGCGGCTTGCGATGCAGCGAATGCGCCACCGCAAACACATCGCCGATCGCGTAAGCAGTCGACAGCGAAACGGCCGCCGCACCGATGATGCTGGCGTCGAGCAACGCCAGCGCGAACAGGATCGCCGGCAACCGCCCGGCGGCCTGCTCCAGACCATGCGCGGTGCCGAGCGCATCGGTATAGGCGCCGAACTCCGGCCGGCCGGCAAAGGCCGCTGCCGAGAACCCGATCATCGCCACCGCGCCGATGATTACCAGGCCGATCCCGACGCAGAGATCCCAGCGCTCGTAGCGGATGAAGCGCGGGGTGATGCGCTTGTCGATCAAATAGCTCTGCTGGAAGAACAGCTGCCACGGCGCGATCGTGGTGCCGACGATGGCGATGATCAGCAGCATCACCTCGCCGAGCGGCGCGCCGGCCGGCATCTTCGGCACGAAGAAATCATGCGCCAGCTGCGGCAGCGGCGGATGCACCATCACGGCAACCGGGATCAGCAGCAGGCTGCCGGCGACCAGCGCCAGCGCGAACCGCTCGAACCGGCGGAAATCGCCGGTCGAGACCGCGAAGGTGATGATCACCGCGGCCGCGATCACGCCCCAGAACTGCGACAGGCCGAGATATTGCAGCGCCAGGCTGATGCCGATGAACTCGGTCACCAGCGTCAGCGCGTTGAGCAGGAACAGGTCGGCGACGCTGAACGCGCCCCAGAACTTGCCGAACCGCGCGAAGATCAGCCGTGCATGGCCGACGCCGGTAACGGCGCCGAGCCGCACCACCATCTCCTGGTTGACGTACAGCACCGGGATCAGCAGCAGCAACGTCCACAGCAGCGTGGTGCCGTAATTCTGGCCGGCCTGGGTGTAGGTGCCGAATGCACCGGCGTCATTATCGCCGACCATCACGATCAGGCCGGGACCGGCGATTGCCAGCAGCGTCTGCAGCCGGGCTTTGAGCGTACGCCGCGGCGCGCGGTCATCGGCCGCGATAGTGCCGAGTGCGCCGCGGATCTCGCCGAGATGGGCGCTGTCCAGCACCGCGCTCGGCGGAACGGCGGCGCAGGCCGCTGTCGCCTGCAAGGGGATGTGCTTGGTCATTTGACTCTCCTGATCCGGCCTGCGCGCAGCGGCCGGACGCGGAGAGCGGCGCTAAGCGCCCTCGCCGGCCCGGCGCCGATGCGGCGCGGCCACGTCTGGTGCTGATTTTGGGACTGGCAGGCCCGCCGCACGCACGAAGGCGGCAGCGGGCAATCTGGGTTGATGGTCCATCGGAATGGCTCCTGCCCGGCGTGCAGCCGGGCGTTGGGAATTACGCCGCGCGCGAGGGCGGCTGGTACACGCGGTCGCCGGTGTCACCGTCTTCGGCGTCCGCCGCGTCGACGGACGGCATCACGGTCCATCCGGCCACCAGCGTGCCGGCCGAGCCGACATGCCAATGCAGCACCAGCGCGGGACGCTGCGCCCGGCGCGGCATGCTGCAAACGTTGTCGTTGGCGTGGGCGCGCCGGCTGTCGGCCGGGCGCGCGGCGCGGCCGGTCCGGGCCGGCCACCATGCGGTTTTGAAGTTGATCGACATCACTCACCTCCACGGCCGCAACGCGGCGGGACGGTGAGATCAGGCGGCTAGCAGCGCACCTTGCTCACGCGGCCCGACACGGTCGCGGTCCGATGTGTTGCGGTCGCGTTCGCCCGGCCTATCGCGGGGAGAAGGCGGCCAAAGCTGCTAGGGCCCATGTGCTCTTCGTTGGATGAGAAGGAAGGATCGCGCGCAAAGGCTCGACCCGGCCGGAGCCCTACGCCCGCACCTGCGATCGAGTCAACACTGTTTGTGGCCGGTCACGCCGCCGTGTTCGGCGGGCACGGACGGTGCGCAGCACCGCCCGTCCTTGCTGCGCGCACGTGCGCGGACGCCTCAGATCGCCAGATAGCGATGGCGCAGCTCTTCGCTGTCGAGGACGTGCTTGGCGGTGCCGTCGAACACCACTTCGCCGGTGTCGAGGATGACGGCGCGGTCGGACAATTCCAGCGCCGCAACTGCGTTCTGCTCAACGATGATGGTGGTGATGCCCGCGGCACGCACTTCCTTCAGCGCCTTGGCAATGTCGTGGCGAACCACCGGCGCCAAGCCTTCGTAGGGCTCGTCGAGCAGCAGCAGCTTGAGATCGCGTGCGAGCGCGCGAGCGATCGCCAGCATCTGCTGCTCGCCGCCCGACATCGTCACGCCTTCCTGCTTGCGGCGCTCGGCGAGCCGCGGGAACAGCTCGTAGATCCGCTCGAACGACCAGCCGACGCTGCCGGAGATCACGGCGATCTGCAGGTTCTGCTCCACCGTCATCCCCGGGATGATGCGGCGATCCTCCTGCACCAGCTGGATGCCGGCCTGGGCGGCGACATAGTTCGGTTTGCCGTGCAGCTTCACGCCGTCGAGGATCACTTCGCCCGAGACCAGCTCGGGCGTCGAGGCGCGTGCGATCGAGCGCAGCGTCGAGGTCTTGCCGGCTCCGTTGCGGCCGAGCAGCGCCAGGATCTCGCCCTTGTTCAGCGAGAACGAGACGTTCTGCACGATGTAGCTGTCGCCGTAATAGGCGTTGAGGTTGCGGCAGCAGAAATACGGCGTCTCGCCCGCATGGGTGGGGTGCGGCCGTTCGGCGGTCATCGTCGTCATACTTGCTCCTCGCCGAGATAGGCTTCGATCACTTTCGGGTTGCCCTTGATCTCGTCGGGCACGCCCTGCGCGATGACGCGGCCGCCGGCCAGCACGGTGATGCGGTCGGCGAGCGAGAACACGACGTGCATGTCGTGCTCGATGATCACGATGGTCATGCCCGACTGCTTGATCTGCCGCAGGATCTCGATGGTGGCGTTGGTGTCGGCGCGCGCCATGCCGGCGGTCGGCTCGTCGAGCAGCAGCAGCTTCGGCTTCTGCACCAGGCCCATCACCAGCTCGAGCCGGCGCTTGTCGCCGCGCGAAAGCGCCCCGGCGAGGTGATACAGATGCCCGCCGAGGCCGCGCTCGCGCAGCGCCTGCACGGCGCGCTGGCCGATCTCGCCCTGCTCGTCGAACCGCGACACCAGCTTGAGCCGGAACGCGCCGTCCTGATGCGACAGCATCGCCATCATGACGTTTTCCAGCACGGTCAGATCGCCGAAGATCTCCGGCGTCTGAAACACCCGCGCCACGCCAAGCTGGTTGATCTCATACGGCTTCAGCCCGGTGAGCTGGGTGCCGTGGAACATCACCTTGCCCTGCGTCGGCGGCAGCACGCCGACGCAGACGTTGAGCAGCGTCGATTTGCCGGCGCCGTTGGGGCCGATGATGGCGTGGGTCTCGCCCTCACGGATGTCGAGATGCACGTCCGCCAGCGCGTGCAGACCCGCGAACGTCTTGTGGACGTGATCGATGTGCAGAACGATGTCGCTGTTCACGTTCATGGCGCGGTGACTCTCGCTTTTTGCTCGGCGGCGTTCTTCTCGATCTCGGCGGTGCGGTCGTGCGACGGCATCTCCTCGATCACCATTTCGCCGAGACCGTCACGCTGCGGCGAGTCACCGAGCGATTTGACCTTCGGGGTGTGCTTCAGGCCGATCAACCGGTTGATGCCCTCCATCACGCCGCCCGGCAGGAAGATCACCACCGCCATAAACAGCAGGCCGAGGGTGAGCTGCCAGCCTTCGCCGACGAACAGGCTCAGCGTCTTGACCACCGGCTCGCGCAGCCCGTCGGGCACGAAGGTGAACATCGCCTTGAGCTGGGCTTCGTTGTAGGCCGAGAAGATGTTCTCGAAGTACTTGATGATGCCGGTGCCGAGGACCGGGCCGAGCAGCGTGCCGGCGCCGCCCAGGATGGTCATCAGCACCACCTCGCCCGATGCGGTCCACTGCATGCGCTCGGCGCCCGCGAGCGGATCGGTCGCGGCGAGCAGCGCGCCGGCGAGACCGGCGAACATGCCGGAGATCACGAAGGCGGACAGAAGATACGGCCGGGTCGAATAGCCAGTGTAGCCCATCCGGTTCTGGTTCGACTTGATGGCGCGCAGCGTCATGCCGAACGGCGAGCGGAAGATCGCGATCGACAGGCCGAACGCCGCCACCAGCACCGCGCCGCAGATGTAGAACCCGGTCCAGCCGGTGATCTGCATGCCGAACAGCGACGGAGTCGGCGAGACGTAGCCGATCGCGGCGTCGAGATAGCGCGGATCCTGGCGCAGCACGCGCAGGCCGGTTTCGCCGTTGGTGATCGGCGTCAGCACCGAATATGCCATGTTGTAGCACATCTGCGCGAACGCCAGCGTCAGGATCGAGAAGTAGATGCCGGAGCGGCGCAAGCTGACGAAGCCGATCGCCAGCGCCAGCACCCCGGCCAGCACCACCGACATCGCCACCGCAGGCAGCAGATCCATCGACAGCAGCTTGAACGACCACACCGCGGCGTAGGAGCCGACGCCGAGGAATGCGGCGTGGCCGAACGACAGGTAGCCGGTGAGACCGAACAGGATGTTGAAGCCGATCGCGAAGATGCCGTAGATCGCGAACTTCTGTAATAGATCCGGATAGCCGGCGCCGATCGGGGTGAAGATAATCGGGCCCAGCGCCACCACGATGGCAAAGCCGATCAGCAGCGCGATGTCGGCGAGTTTGGAGGTGTGCTTCATCGGATCAGCTCTCCATCACGCCCTTGCGTCCCAGCAATCCGCGCGGACGCACCAACAACACCACCACGGCGACCAGATAGATGATGATCTGGTCGATGCCGGGCAGCAGCCCCTTGATCTCGTTCATCGAGGCGAACGACTGCAGGATGCCGAGCAGGAAGCCGGCCAGCACCGCACCCGGCAACGAGCCCATGCCGCCGACCACGACGACGACGAACGACAACACCAGGAAGTCCATCCCCATGTGATAATCGGGCGGCACGATCGGCGTGTACATCACACCGGCGAGGCCGGCGACGATCGCCGCGAGGCCGAACACGATGGTGAAGCGCCGCTCGATATTGATGCCGAGCAGGCCCACGGTCTCACGGTCCTGCATGCCGGCGCGCACCACCATGCCGAAGGTCGTGAGCTGGAGGAATGCGAACACCGCACCGATCACCACCAGCGAGAAGCACAGATAGACGATGCGCCAGTACGGATAGACGATCGCCTCGGTGATCTGCAGCGAACCGGAGAACAGTGCCGGCGCGGATTGCGCGATCGGATTGGCGCCGAAGAAGTGCTTGACGATCTCCTGCAGCACGATGGCGAGGCCGAAGGTCACCAGGATCTGGTCGGCGTGCGGGCGCTTGTAGAAGAACCGGATCAGTCCCCGCTCGATCAGGATGCCGATCAGCAGCATCACCGGGATCGCGAGCAGGATCGACACCGGCACCGAGCAATCGATCAGCACCTTGCCCCAGTCGCCGAGCATCGACTGAACGTAAGGCGTCTTGACCTCCAGCGGCGAGCCCCAGGGCGTCGTCCGCGTCGGATCAATCTTGACGATTTCCAGCGTCAGCAGCTTGTTGAACACCACGGCGCAGAACGCGCCGAGCATGAACAGCGCGCCGTGGGCGAAATTCACCACGCCGAGCGTGCCGAAGGCCAAGGTCAGCCCGAGCGCGATCAGCGCATAGGCCCCTCCTTTGTCGAGGCCGTTCAGGATCTGCAGAACGATCGCGTCCATGCGTGGTCAATCTCCCCCTGTGTCCGCGGCACCAAGGCGCGCGTCCATCGAAATTCCCCGGCGACCGACCCCGGCCGGCGGGCCAATACAAACTTTGCAGTCACTGTCGCCCGACCATCGGTCAGAGGCGGTACGCGCTTTATTGCTGTTCAAGAGACACGTGGCGGTCGGCTGCGCCGCGGGGCTCAGCCGACCGGTCACGATTCTGCTCGCCGGGCCGCAGCTCGCAGCCCGGTCGGATCAGATCAGCCGCACGCCTTGGCGTCCTTGGAGCCGAGTTCGCCGCCGAAGATGCTCGGGTCGTAGGTGACCTGCGACGCCGGCACGATCTTCTTGACCTCGAGCAGGTCGAACTTGTCCTTCGGCTTTTCCTTGCCCTGCACCACCAGCACGTCCTTGAAGCACTGATGGTCGGCGGCGCGGTACAGCGTCTTGCCGTTGCCGAGGCCATCGAATTCGAAGCCTTCGAGCGCCGCAATCACCTTCGACGGATTGAAGGTGCCGGCACGCTCGACGGCGTCCGCATACAGGATCGCCTGGACGTAGCAGGTCTGCGCGGCCTGCGACGGCGGGGTGCCATAAGCGGCGCCGAACGACTTGGTGAAGGCGCTGGTGGCGGCGTCTTCGAGCTTCCAGTCCCAGTTCGCGGTGCCGTAGATGCCCTTGATCGCATCGCCCGCGCCCTGCGCCATCAGCTCGGAGAACAGCGGCACGACGATCTCGAACTTCTTGCCGTTCGCCATCTTGTCGCGCAGGCCAAACTGAACCGCCTGGGTCAAGGAGTTGATCATGTCCTTGCCGTAGTGGTTCAGCACCAGCACGTCGGCGCCGGAGTTCAGCACCGGGGTGATGTACTGCGAGAAGTCGGCGGCGCCGAGCGGGGTGCGGACCGCCTTGACGGTCTTCCAGCCCTGCTTCTCGGTCGCGTCCTTCATCGACTCTTCCTGGGTCCAGCCCCAGGTGTAGTCGGCGGTCAGGTGATAGGCGACGCGGTCCTTGCCATAGGCTTCGGCGAGCACCGGGCCGAGCGCCACGCCGGACATGTAGGCGTTGAAGAAGTGGCGGAAACCGTAGGCGCGCTTGTCCTTGCCGGTGGTGTCGTTGGAGTGGGTCAGGCCGGCCATGAAGATCACGCCGACATCCTGGCACAGCGACTGCACGGCGACCGCTTCGGCCGACGACGAGCCGCCGGTGATCATGATCGCGCCGTCCTTTTCGATCATGCGCTTGGCGGTGGCGCGCGCCTGATCGGCCTTGGTCTGGGTATCACCGGAGACGAAGGTAACCTTCTTGCCGAGCACGCCGTTGCCCTTGAGCGCCAGCGGCTTCATGGTCTTCAGCATGCCGCCGTCGCCCTCACCGTTGAGGTGCTTCACCGCGAGCTGATAGGCCTTGAGTTCATCCATGCCTTCGTCGGCATAGGCGCCGGACTGCGGGACGTTGAAGCCGAACACGACTTCCTTGCCCTTCGGGATGTTGCAGAAATCGTCGGCCCAGGCGTCGCGGATGAAAAAGCTCGGCGTGGCAAGGGCGGCAGCACCGGCCAGGCCGGTCTTGAGCGCAGTTCTGCGGTCGATGATAAATTTCTTGTCGGCCATGGGGCGTCTCTCCTCGGGTTCCTCGGGAAGTCTTCTTGTTAGTCTCGGGTCGTCGCGCTCGCACGCTGATCGATGCCCGGGCTGCTCTTGGTGGCAGCGGAGCCGAAGTCTTGGAGAGCGGGTCCAATAGGGTCAACCGCTCCTTTTGTCTAAGGAGCTTCAATCAGTTCGGCGCGAAGGTAATTGCTCGCGCGGTTGACAGAACTAATCGTCAGTTTGTCGTGACAACTCGTCACAGTAACTATTGTGCATATCGATCAGAAAGCGTCGGCAGATCAGTGACTGCAGCGTTGTCACAACTGTCACATATCGCGCTGCACCAAATAACAACTCGGACGTCTCCGCATCCGCGTCCGCCAATTTATGTGACGTTTGGTCGCTCAAGCGCGCGTTGGACTATGCACGCCCGCGACATCATGTCCGATACCGCACAGTTCTGAGTGTGAGGATCGTTTAGAATTTACCAAACCAGGTCGGCACATTCTCAGCACCGCCGAGACTGGCGGCATCGCCATACAGCCCCGCGAGAAAGGTCGCGCGATGGCTAGCGCTCGCGGTTGGGATTCCCACAGCCTGGTGGCCACCCGCCGACAGGGCCCGATACACCATGGCCGGATGCAGCGCTTCGTCGGCGAGCCCATAGTGAAACCGGATCGGCGAATCGTAGCGCCAATACGACGCCCGATTGGCTGCGAGATGACGCAGGAAGGCGCTGTTGCGATCGTCGGTGGCGCGCTCGAAGAAGCCCGGCACCACCAGATCGGAGCCGGTCGGGAACGGCTGCTGCGGATCGGCCACGACCTTGTAGTCTTCCCAGTATTTGCGGGCCATCGCCCGGTATTCGGGGCGGATGGCGCTGTCGAGCAGACCGCTGAGGCGATAGTTCAGCTCGTAACTGCCGAGGGCAACGATCATGCACAACGAGATCCAGTTCGGCAGGGCCGGATAGGACGTCGTGCCGGCCGGCAGGGCAAAGCTCTGAGCGCCGGCCCAGTAGCTCCAGGCTTCATTCAGATCATTGAACGGGCTGGCGACCGCCGTGGCGGCAACGGGTCGCGACCGGCGGCGCAGCGCCTGATGAAGCCACTGGGTGTTGAGCGCGCCCTGCGACCAGCCGTGCAGGAAGAGTTTCGACGGTTTCAGGCCGAGCGATGCCATCGCCACCTCGCCCGCCGCCAGCGTGTCGAGACAGGTCTGGACGCTGACGCCCTTGACTGCGTAGCCCTCGCCTCGCCCGTTGCGGAATGGACCCTTGCCGACATAATCGGCGGCGACCACCGCATAGCCGCGCGCCGCGAACCGCTGCACATTGAACAGCGTCTCCAGCGAATCCGCCGCATCGCTGAGCTGGTACGCCGGATCGGCCAGCTTGGTCAGGTTCGACGGGATCTGATCGAACGACAGGATGGTACCGTGCTGCCAGGATAGCAGCGGCAGTTCGCCGGTCTTGCCGGCCGGCACGGCCAACAGCCCGCTGACCTTCAGCTGCTCACCAGTCTCGGGAACGCGGGTCGTGGTCACGATCCGGTGCAGATCGACGTCGCCCTGCGCGCCGGCGGTGGCGGCATCGAAGGCCGGCAGGATCGCCGGGGCGTTGAACAGCGGGAACGCCTTAGCCACCTCGGCGTCGAGCCGCGCGGCGCTGACCCGCACCGAGCGGTCGATTCCGGATCGCAGTGAGGAGCGCCGCACCGCCGCCTGTGCCGGACTGAAGCCGAGCGCAGCGGCGCCGGCGGCAGCCGCGGCACCGAACACCAGAGACCGACGCTGCCGGTCGATCCTGCCTGAGGCTGCCTCTGACTGAGCAGGAACGGGCTGGTCATTCAAAAGCGCCGGCATGGGGAGGGGCCTCGGATCTCGAGCAAGGACGAATCGACGATCGGGCCAGTGTAGCGCGCGCCAGTGACCGAGCATGCAGAGCGCAAAGAAAACGCCGCGCGGGAAACACCTCAATCGAGGCGATCCCGCGCGGCGCGAATAGTGTCTGGCAGCCTGCCGCGGCGTCAGCTGACGCGACGCTCGCGGCTCTCCCAATACGGCTGCCGCAGTTCACGCTTGAGGATCTTGCCGGCGCCGGACAGAGGCAGCGGCGTCTCGGTGATCTCGACACTGCGCGGGCACTTGTAGCCGGCGATCAGCGCCTTGCAGTGAGCGATCAGCTCCTCCGCCGTCACGGTGGCACCGGCCTTGGTGACGACGACGGCGTGAACCTGCTCGCCCCACGCCTCGTGCGGAATGCCGATCACCGCGCACTGCGCCACCGCCGGATGCTGCGCCACCGCGTTCTCGACCTCGACCGAGTACACGTTCTCGCCGCCGGAGATGATCATGTCCTTGACCCGGTCGACGACGTAAACGAAGCCGTGCTCGTCCATGTAGCCGCCGTCGCCGGTGTGCATCCAGCCGCCGGCGAGCGCCCGTGCGGTTTCTTCCGGGCGCTCCCAATAGCCCATCATCACGTTGTCGCCGCGGACGCAGATCTCGCCGACCGTCCCATAAGGGACGGTGCGATCCTCGGCATCGACGATCCGCACTTCGCAGCCCAGCGTGGCCCGGCCGGCGGCGCGCTGGCGCCCCTTGGCCTTGCCCTCGCCGATATGCTCCTTCCAGTGCAGCAGCGTCGCGATCGGCGACAGCTCGGTCATGCCGTAGGCCTGGGTGAACTGAACGTTCGGCAGCGCCGCAGACGCGCGGGCCAGCACCGCCTCGCTGATCGGCGACGCGCCATAGACGATGTTCTTCAGCGACGACAGGTCGTAAGTCTTCAGCGCCGGGTGATCGACGAACATCTGGATCATGGTCGGCACCAGCAGAACATCCGTGACCCGATCGTTCTGCATCGCCTGCATCACGCCCTCCGGCGTGAACGACGGGATCATCACGTTGGAGCCGCCCGACAACAGCAGCGAATACATCGCCGCACCATTGGCGAGGTGGAACATCGGCGCGGCGTGCAGATAGACAGACGTGCCGGGAAACAGCCCCTCGCCCAGCGCATTGAGCGCGTTCGCCATCAGATTGCCGTGGCTCAGCATCACGCCCTTGGAGCGGCCAGTGGTGCCGCCGGTGTAGAAGATGCCGGCGAGGTCCTCGGCCTTACGCATCGCATCCGGGATCGGCGCGTGAGTGGCGATCAGATCCTCATAGCTCTGCATGCCGGCCGGCACATCGCCTTCGTCGGCATAGATCAGCGTCATCGACGGGATCGCCTGCGCCAATGCGGCACCGGTCGCGGCGAACGCCTTGTCGACCACCAGTGCCACCGCGCGGCAGTCGCGCAGCGCGTCTTCGTTCTCCAGCGCGCTCCAGCGGATGTTGAGCGGCACGATCACGCCGCCGCACCAGCCGGCGGCGAGATACATTTCGAGATAGCGATCCGAATTCAGCGACAGGATCGCCACGCGTTCGCCCTCGCCGACACCGCTGGCGCGCAGGCCAGCAGCAAGCCGCGCGACGCGGTCGCCGACCTCGCGCCAGTTACGTCGGCGGCCGGCGCAGACGGTGGCCAGCCCTTCCGGGTTGATCTGCAACGCGCGCCGCAGGCCGTGGGTGATGTTCATGATGTCCTCCCTTGGGTCGTTTCCTGTTGTTGTTGCCGTCGGGCGCCTGAAGGGCGCTCTTCTTCTTGGTTGATCGGGTTGCGAGCCCCTCGGTGAGGCGCATCGCGAATTCGTCGGCGATCGCCTCCGGCGACAGCGCGCCGTCGCGCTGATACCAATGGCCGATCCAGTTCAGCGATCCGGCGATCGCGAACGCAGTCAATTTCGGATCGCATGGCTTGATCGATCCGTCGGCGACGCCCTCCGCGATGAAGCGGCGGAACGTCTGGTCGATGCCGCGCTTGGCGGCGCGCACCGTCTTCTCGTTCTCCGGCGACAGGTCGCGCGGATTGAACCGCACCATGCTGGCACCGAACTCCGTGGCCATCGTTGCGGCATAGGCGCGCACCAGCGCGCGCAGCTTGCCGAGTCCGTCGTCACCGGAAGCGTTGATGCCCGCAATGATCTCGTCGACCTGCTCCTGACCGAGCGCCCAGCACTCGAACAGAATCTCCTCCTTGCTGCGGAAGTAATTGTACAGCGCCGGCTTGGTGATGTTCAGCTGCTCCGCCACTTCGTTGAGCGTGGCGCGATGATAGCCCTGTTCGAGGAACAGACGCACCGCCGTTCGCAGCACTGCCTCGCGCTTTTCGTCGCGGGCGCGGCGGCGGCTCTCGAACGGCATCCAGGGCGATCGGTCGTCGGCGGCGTGTCCGCTCATCACAAATTCCGCAGGCAGCAATTTGGCAAGTAACTGATCCGGCGCCGATCGATTGACTCGCCAGCAGCTCACATATATTACTCATGGGTAATAAAAAGTCCAATGGGTAAGTTTAGGGAGAGAACAATGGCGTCACCCGTCCACGTCGCCGGCGTCGGCATGATCCCGTTCGTCAAGCCGGGCGCGAACGAGCCGTATCACCTGATGGGCGCCGAAGCGGCGCGGCTGGCCTTGCGCGACGCCGGCCTCGGCTACGATGCGATCCAGCAGGCCTTCGTCGGATACGTCTATGGCGACTCCACCTGCGGTCAGCGCGCGCTGTACCAGGTCGGCATGACCGGCATCCCGATCGTAAACGTCAACAACAACTGCTCGACAGGCTCGACCGCGCTGTACCTGGCGCGGCAGGCGATCGCCTCCGGCGCCGCCGACTGCGTGCTGGCGCTCGGCTTCGAGCAGATGAAGCCCGGCGCGCTCGGCTCGGTATTCGTCGATCGCCCCAGCGCGTTCGAGGACTTCGACGCCGCCGCCGATCAGTTGATCGACGCCCCCGGCGTGCCGCTGGCGCTGCGTTATTTTGGCGGCGCCGGCCTCAGCCACATGCAGAAATACGGCACGCCGCTGTCGTCCTTCGCCAAGGTCCGCGCCAAAGCCAGCCGTCACGCGGCGAAGAATCCGCTGGCGCTGTTCCGCAAGGAGGTCTCGGCCGACGACGTGCTCAATGACCAAGTGATCTGGCCGGGCGTGATGACCCGGCTGATGGCCTGTCCCCCCACCTGCGGCGGCGCCGCCGCGGTGCTCGTGTCCGAAGCCTTCGCCAAGAAGCACGGCCTCCGCACCGACGTTCGCATCGCCGCGCAAGCGATGACGACCGATACGGCGTCGACCTTCGAAGCGCACGACATGATGCGCGTGGTCGGCTACGACATGGCGCGCGCCGCGGCCACCAAGGTGTACGAGGACGCCGGCGTCGGGCCGGATGACATCGACGTCGTCGAGCTGCACGACTGCTTCGCCCATAACGAACTGATCACCTACGAGGCGCTTGGTCTCTGCCCCGAAGGCGGCGCCGAGAAGTTCATCGCCGACGGCGACAACACCTATGGCGGAAAGTTCGTCACCAACCCGTCGGGCGGTCTGCTGTCGAAGGGCCATCCGCTCGGCGCCACTGGCCTCGCACAATGCTACGAGCTGACCCGGCAGCTCCGCGGCACCGCGGAGGCGACCCAGGTCGACGGCGCCAAGCGCGCGTTGCAGCACAATCTCGGTCTCGGCGGCGCCTGCGTGGTGACGCTGTACGAGCGCGCGTGAGGCAAATCTGATGGTCGATCAATCCGCTGTCGGTCGCCGGTTCACACCGGTGACCGCCCATGTCGAAGCCGGCCGGCTGCGCTATTTTCTCGACACGCTCGGCGAGACCAATCCGGTGTATCGCGACGCTGCCGCGGCCAAGGCCGAGGGCTTCGCGGCGCCGCCGATCCCGCCGACCTATCTGTTTTGCCTCGAGATGCTCGACAACGAAAACCCGTTCGAGTTTCTCACCGCGCTTCAGATCGATCTCGGGCGGGTGCTGCACGGCGAACAGAGCTTCACCTACCACGCGCCGGTGATGGTCGGCGATACGCTGACGTTCAGTCCCCAGGTGACCAGCGTCACCGACAAGAAGGGTGGCGCGATGACGCTGATCGGCGTCGAAACCACCGTCACCAATCAGCACGGCGTCCACGTGGCCGATACGACGCGGACCATCGTGGTACGCAACGGATAACCGATACGATGGACATGACCACCTCCCCCGCGGTCGGCGACCGCATCGTCCACAAGCGCTTCCCCGCGATCAACCGCCACCGGCTGGCGCTGTACTGCGGCGCCTCCGGCGACCACAATCCGATCCACGTCGATATCGACTTCGCCAAGGCGTCGGGTTTTCCGGACGTATTCACCCACGGCATGCTGGTGATGGGCTATCTCGGCCAAGCGCTCAGCGACGCGGTGCCGCCGGGCCGGATCCGCAGCTTTTCGACGCGATTTGCGGCGATCACCCAGCTCGGTGCCGAGATCACCTGCGAAGGCCAGGTCACTGAGCTGATCGAGGCCGGCGGCGAGCGCCGCGCCCGACTCGCCCTGACCGCCCGCGACCAGACCGGCGAGATCAAGCTCGCCGGCGAAGCGATCGTCGCCGTTTAGCACTACTCATCCGTCATGGCCGGGCTTGTCCCGGCCATCCACGTCTTTGCTGTCGTTGACCGCCGTAAGGCGTGGATGCCCGGGACGAGCCCGGGCATGACGCCCCCTAATAACTGCGTGTGCGTTCAACAATTTGAAGGACATCTCATGGCCAAACTGCAAGGCAAGGTGGCGCTAGTCACCGGATCGGGCCGCGGCATCGGCCGCGCCATCGCGCTGAAGCTCGCATCCGAAGGCGCGCGGGTCGTCGTCAACGACCTCGACGCCGAGCCGGGCGACGCCGTCGCTGCTGAGATCAAGGCAATGGGCAGCGACGCGATCGCGATCAATGGCAGCGTTTCGGAAGCCGGCTTCGCCGATCGCTTCGTCGGCGCCGCGGTGGAAAAATTCGGCGGCCTCGACATCATCGTCAACAACGCCGGCTACACCTGGGACTCGACGATCCAGAAGATGACCGACGAGCAATTCCAGGCGATGCTCGACGTGCATCTGGTGGCGCCGTTCCGCATCCTGCGCGCCGCCGCCGAGCCGATCCGGATCTTCGCCAAGAAGGAAGCCGAAGCCGGTCAGGAGGTGTTCCGCAAAGTCGTCAACATCTCGTCGATCGCCGGGCTCTACGGCAATGCCGGCCAGGCCAGCTACTCGTCGGCGAAGGCCTCGCTGGTCGGACTGACCCGCACGCTGTGCAAGGAATGGGGCCGCTACAAGGTCAACGTCAATTGCGTCGCCTTCGGCCTGATCAACACCCGCCTCACCCAGCCGATCGAAGCGCAGCAGAAAACCATCGACGTCGCCGGCCGCGACATCAAGGTCGGCGTGCAGCCGCAAATGCTGGACGCGATGGCGCGGATGATCCCGCTCGGGCGCGGCGGCACGCCGGAGGAAGCGGCTGACGCAGTGTATCTGTTCTGCAGCCCGGAATCCAACTACGTCAGCGGCCAGGTGCTGGTCTGCGGCGGCGGCTTGATCCTGTAAGCAAGGGCTTCGGCGATGACCCTCGTTCTATCTGAGCGGCGCGGCGCCGTCGCGGTGCTGACGTTGAACAACCCGGCGCAATACAACGCGATGCGCCGCGGTCTGCTCGGCGAGCTCGGCGCCGCATTGAACGCGGCGCTCGCCGATGACGCGGTCCGCGCCATCCTGCTCACCGGTGCTGGCAAGGGCTTCTGCGCCGGCGCAGCGCTCGGCAGCGAGACGTTCGACGCCGGCGCCGACGTCGCGCCGTGGATGCGCGCCGAACTCAGCCCTGTGCTGGAGGCGATGCGCGATTCCGCGAAGCCGATCGTCGTCGCCGTCAACGGCCCCGCGGCCGGCGCCGGCGTCGGACTTGCGCTCGCCGGCGACATCGTTCTGGCGGCGCGCTCGGCGAAATTCGTGCTCAGCTTCGTCAAGCTCGGCGCCGCGCTCGATGCCGGCACCTCGCTGTTCGTGCAGCGGGCGATCGGCGTCGCCCGCGCCCGCGCACTGGCGCTGCTCGGCCGTCCGCTGTCCGCCGAACAGGCCGAGCAATCCGGCCTGATCTTCCAGGCAATCGACGATGAGCGCCTGATGGGCGAAGCGATGGCCATCGCCGAGCAGCTCGCAGCCGGTCCGCCGATCGGCATCGGCCTGATCAAGCGCCAGATCGAAGCGGCATGGAGCGCCCCGCTCGCCGAGGTGCTGGACGACGAAGCCGAACAGCAGGGCCGTGCCTTCGTCACCGCCGACCTGCGCGAAGGCGCCGCCGCCTTCGTCGAGAAACGCGCGCCGAACTTCACCGGCCGGTGACGGAGCGTTCAATTGATCACGATCCAGGCGGGCGCATGATCGCTCGCCTGCGGTGCCGCCCGCACCTTGCGATCGACACCGGCCCGCTTCAGCCGCACCGCCAGCGATGGATCGAGCAGCAGGTGATCGATCCGCAAGCCCGCGTCGCGCTCGAACCGGTTTCGCCAATACGACCAGAACGTATAGGGCGCGTCGTCCGGATAGCAGTGCCGTAGTGCATCGGTCCAACCCTGGCGCAGCAGCGCCGCGAACAGCTTGCGCGCCGCCGGCTGCACCAGCGCGTCCTTGTCCCATGACTTGGTCGGGTAGATATCGGCCGGCGTCGGCACTACGTTGAAATCGCCCGCCAGCACCACCGGCGCCCCGCTCTTCAGCAGCGTTGCCGCATGGCGGTTCAGCCGCTTCAGCCAGGCGAGCTTATCGTCGAATTTCGGGCCCGGCTGCGGATTGCCGTTCGGCGCGTACAGGCAGCCGACGATGATCCCGGCGACCGCCGCCTCGATGTAGCGGCTCTGCTTGTCGTGCGGCGCGCCGGGCAACCGCCGCCGCGTCACCACGATCTCGCGGCGGCGAGCGAGGATCGCGACGCCATTCCAGCTTTTCTGCCCGACCCACGCCGCCGCATAACCAGCCTTGCGCAACGCCGCTTCCGGAAACTCCGCGTCGGCCGCCTTCAACTCCTGCAAGCAGACGATGTCCGGCCGCGCCGCCTTCAGCCACGCTAGCAGCACCGGCATCCGCTTGTTGACATTGTTGACGTTGAAGGTCGCGATCTTCACGCCGCTCCGCACCCGCTCGCCTGCCGCGCCTCAGCACGTTCACGGCCTGAGCAACGCCAGCGCTGCCGGATTGATCCGCGACGGCGCGCGGGCCTGCGCCCGATTTGCGCCCTGGGCGTCCGGCTGCCCAGCAAGAGTCAACGGAGACCCGGCTCAAAAACCGTAAGCCTCAGCAATATCTATCGAATTTTGATCGGAGACTGGAGCGGGTGAAGGGAATCGAACCCTCGTATTCAGCTTGGAAGGCTGCTGCTCTACCATTGAGCTACACCCGCGATGCAGCCCCCGTAACACGTTCGCCCGGGGCTCTCAACTCCCCTCGCCGGCGCGCCACCAACTTCTGTCGTCCGATTGGCCGACAGTTCGCCGGAGCGCTGCCCGCCCCGTCTTGCCCGACCCAGCGGCCGCCCGCCCCCCGGCGCTTGCCACGCGACGGAACAGAATCGGCCGTCCCCGGTTCTCCGGTCGAGCCGCGGGACGCGGACTATTTGGGCGGAGGCGACGATGGGATTTTTCAGCAAGGACATTCAGACGATGGAGGACCTGCTGCTGCACGGCCTCCGCGACATCTATTACGCCGAGCAGCAGATCACCAAGGCGCTGCCGAAGATGATCGAACAGGCTACCAACCGCGACCTGTCGCAGGGCCTGAAGGCGCATCTGGAAGAGACCCAGAAGCAGATCGAACGGCTCGACCAGGTGTTCGAGAAGCTCGGCGAGACGCCGTCGGGGGTGAACTGCCCGGCGATCGACGGCCTGATCAAGGAATCCGACGAGACCGCGGGCGAGATCGCCGACAAGACCGTGCTCGACGCCGCGATCGTCGCTAACGCGCAGGCGGTCGAGCACTACGAGATCGCCCGCTACGGCACCCTGATCGCGTGGGCCGAGGAGCTCGGCCACGACGACATCGTGCGCTTCCTCACCACCAATCTGAACGAGGAAAAGGCCGCCAACACCAAGCTCAACACCGTGGCGCTCCGCAAGGGCGTCAATCGTAAAGCTGCAAGTTGAAAGGAAACAACCGCATGAACCGGACCGCACTCGTTCTCGGCTGTCTGCTGGTCGCCACCCCGGCGCTGGCGCAATCGGTCACCGAGAAGACCGGCATCAATTCCGTGCTCGGCGTTTCGCCGTCCACGGCGGATTTCGTCAAGCAGGTGGCGATCAGCGACATGTTCGAGATTCAGTCGAACCAGCTCGCCGAGCGCAAGGGCAACGCCGCCGAACAGGCGTTCGCCAAGCAGATGATCGCCGATCACACCAAGACCTCCAGCGAGCTGAAGGCGATGGTGTCGGACGGCAAGGTCAAGGCCGAACTTCCGACCGCGCTCGACTCCGCTCATCAAAGCAAGCTCGACAAGCTGAAGAACGCCAACGGCGCCGAATTCAGCGAGACCTTCGACGAGCAGCAGGTCACCGCCCACAAGGACGCCGTCTCGCTGTTCGAGCGTTACTCCAAGGGTGGCGACAATGACGCCCTGAAGAAGTGGGCCGGCACCACGCTGCCGAAGCTGCAGCACCATCTCGAGATGGCCCAGCAGCTCGAGCGCGACCGCACCAACACCACCTCGCAGTCGTCCAAGTCCGCAAAGTAACGTGGAAAGAAACTAGAACGTCGGCCCGGCAGTTCACGCTGCCGGGCCAGCAACGACGGACCGGCCCCCGCGGGGCCCGACCTGATGCACACGGGCGGGCGCCGTTCTTCCGGACCTTGGAACCGGATTCCGGCTTCCCGCATTGTCGGTGAAGATCGTTTTGGGGGACCGTATCAAATGACGACACGATCAGTGTTTTTCCGCTCCGACCGGGCGCTTTGCGCCAGCGCCGCCTCTCTCATGGAGGGCGGGCGATGAACGACGCGACCGAGACGCTCGAGCCGCCGGCGGAAACCACCGCCCCCGAAACGCCGGCCAAGCCGGCAGGTCCGCCGCCCTATCAGGTGGTCAACGACTCCTCCACCGTTCGCGAGGGCCTGCCCTTCCCGCTCGGCTCGTGCTGGGACGGTAATGGCACCAACTTCGCGCTGTTCTCCGCCAACGCCACCAAGGTCGAGGTCTGCCTGTTCGACGGCGATACCGAGCGGCGGGTCGAGCTGCCCGAATACACCGACGAGGTGTTTCACGGTTACATCCCGGATGTCGGCCCAGGCACGTTCTACGGCTATCGCGTGTATGGCCCATACGAGCCGGAGAACGGCCACCGCTTCAATCCCAACAAGCTGCTGCTCGATCCTTATGCGCGCGCCCACGCCGGCTCGCTGACCTGGGATCCGGCCGTGTTCGGCTATGTGATGGAGAGCGGTGACGACACCACCTTCGACGAGCGCGACAGCGCCCGGTTCGTGCCGAAATGCGTGGTCGTCGATCCCGACTTCGACTGGAAGGGCGAGCCCGGCCGCAAATTCGTGCCATGGGACCAGGCCATCATCTACGAAACCCACGTCAAGGGTTTCACCAAGCTGCATCCGGAAGTGCCCGAGCATCTGCGCGGCACCTATGCGGGCCTCGGCACCAAACCGGTGGTTGATTACATCTCCTCGCTCGGCGTCACCGCTGTCGAGCTGTTGCCGATCCACACCTTCGTCAATGACAGCTATCTGCTCGACAAGGACCTGGTGAACTATTGGGGCTACAACACCATCGGCTTCTTCGCACCCGATCCGCGCTATGCCGCCGACGTGCCCAACAGCTTGCGCGAATTCAAGGAGATGGTGGCGCGGCTGCATGATGTCGGCCTCGCCGTCATCCTCGACGTGGTTTACAACCACACCGCCGAGGGCAACGAACTCGGCCCGACGCTGTCGTTCAAGGGCATCGACAACGCCAGCTATTACCGGCTGCTGCCGGAACAGAAGCGCTACTACATCAACGACACCGGCACCGGCAACACCGTCAATCTCACCCATCCGCGCGTGATCCAGATGGTCAATGACAGTCTGCGCTACTGGGCCGGCGAAATGCACATCGATGGCTTCCGGTTCGATCTCGGCACCATCCTGGCTCGCGAGCATTACGGCTTCGACGAGCAGAGCGGCTTTCTGAAAGCCGTGATGCAGGACCCGCTGCTCGCCTCGGTGAAGTTGATCGCCGAGCCGTGGGACTGCGGCCCCGGCGGCTATCAGGTCGGCGGCTTCCCGCCGGGCTGGGCGGAGTGGAACGACAAATTCCGCGACACCGTTCGCGACTATTGGCGCGGCGAAGCTCCGGCGGCGGCACTGGCCCCACGGCTCTCGGCCTCCGGCGACGTGTTCAACCGCCAGGGCCGGCGCGCCTGGGCGAGCGTGAATTTCATCACCGCGCATGACGGCTTCACCCTCAACGATTGGGCGAGCTACAACGACAAGCACAACGAGGCCAATGGCGAGGACAATCGCGACGGCCATTCCGACAACCGCTCATGGAATTGCGGCGCGGAAGGCCCAACCGACGACGAGACCATCCTCGCCCTTCGCGAACGCCAGAAGCGCAACATGCTGGCAACGTTGCTGCTCGCGCAAGGCACGCCGATGCTGCTCGCCGGCGACGAGTTTGGCCGTACCCAAAACGGCAACAACAACGCCTACTGCCAGGACAATGAGATCTCCTGGGTGCATTGGGACCATGATGAGGCCGCGCAGCAGCTGCGCGCCTTCACCCAGCGGCTTCTGGAATTGCGCCGGACGACGCCGACGCTGCGGCGCAGCCGGTTCCTCACCGGGCAATATGACGAGGCGCTCGAAGTTCGCGACGTCACCTGGATCAACGCCAATGGCGGCGAGATGCAGCAGGAACATTGGGACGATCCCAACGTCAAATGCTTCGGCATGCTGCTCGACGGCCGCGCCCAAACCACCGGCATCCGCCGGCACGGCGAGGACGCCACCGTGCTGCTGGTGATGAACAGCTTCGACGGTGTCGTCGAGTTCACGCTACCGGAGGTTCCGCACGGCTCGAAGTGGTCGCTGCTGATCGATACCAACCTGCCGAGCGGCATTCCGGACGAGCAGTTCGCTTGCGGCGAGGTTTATCAAGTGACCGCGCGGTCCGTTCTGCTGTTCGGACTGACCGAATAAACTGCAGCACGCCGGCCATTTCATCGCCGGCGTGCTGCCACTAATTTGCGCAACCGTCGACACACCTGATCGGGAACACCAGGTTCGTTCCGCGATTGAGAACACAACACAGGGCCGATCGCATCGGCCCTTTCTCGATCAGCAACGGAGCTTTGCAGGTGATCATTCGCGCCGGATACAACATCGCTTTCCACTGCTTCCAGGAAACGCCGATAAATCTGCTGCTCAGCGTGCATCCGTCGCGCGCCCAGCACGTCATCGGCGAGCATGTTATCCGGTTTTCGCCGGATGTGCCCGCGCACGACTTCACCGACATGTTCGGCAACGTCTGCACCCGGATCGTCGCGCCCCCCGGCCGCATCGATATCAGCAATGACTTCCTGATCGAGGACTCCGGGCTGCCCGACGAGGCTGCACCCGGCGCCCGTCAAATCCCCGTCGCGGAACTGCCCGACGAGGTAATGGTCTATCTGCTCGGCAGCCGCTATTGCGACACCGACAAGCTGTCGAACCTCGCCTGGTCACTGTTCGGCGGCATCACCTCGGGCTGGGAGCTCGTGCAGGCGATCGTCGACTACGTCCACCATCGCATCACCTTCGGCTATCAGTTCGCCCGCAACGACCGCACCGCCTCCGAAGGTCACGCCGAACAGATCGGCGTCTGCCGCGACTTCGCGCATCTTGCGGTCGCCCTGTGCCGCTGCATGAACATTCCGGCGCGCTACTGCACAGGCTATCTCGGCGACATCGGCGTGCCGCAGGATCCGGCACCGATGGATTTTTCGGCGTGGTTCGAAGTCTATCTCGACGGCCGCTGGTACACGTTCGACGCGAGGCACAATACCCCGCGGATCGGCCGCATCGTCATCGCCCGCGGCCGCGACGCCGCCGACGTCGCGATCTCCACCTCGTTCGGCACCGCGAACCTGCTGAATTTCGAAGTGATCACCCACGAGGTGACGGACGAGACCGCAGCAACGGAGGCACAGCTGCCGAAGGTGGCGTGAGGCGTACCGCAATCTTGAGTAACCACTTTCGGTCATTGCGAGCGCAGCGAAGCAATCCAGTCTCCCCGCCGGGAGCACTGGATTGCTTCGTCGGCTACGCCGCCTCGCAATGACGCTTGGCTGGCGCTTCCTTGCACGGCAAAAGCGGCCGGGCTTGCACCCGACCGCCTGAGACACAGAACCCCTTCTAACTTCGACTGATGCCGTTCAGTTCGTGATCACGCCGAGATTGGTTTCCGAACCTTCGTTGCCCGGCACGGTGATCCGCACTTCGTGGCCGAATTTGATCGCATTGGACGCCGCGGCGCAGGCGGCCTCGAACGCCGCTTCCTTGCTGGAATAGTCGCCAGTCGGGTCGTCGTCGTGGCGGATGCCCCAGCGGTCGTCGCTGCCGATGATGTCGTAATACGCCTTTCCCATCGTTCACCTCCAATTGCTGCAACAATCGGCGGCGGGGGCATTCGTTCCGATTGGGCGCCTCAGGTGCGCCGGCGCTGCGAAATATCGGTGACCTTCACGGTGACGGTCCGGCTGCGCCCGTCGCGCTCGACCGTCAGCTTGACGTCGCTGCCGATCCCGGCCTCTTCGAGGGCCGCAGCGAGATCCGACATGCTGTGGATCGGCGCGCCGTTCGCCCCCGTGATGACATCGCGGACGTAACCGTCGTCGGTCGCGCCTTCGAGCCCGGCTTGCGCGGCCGGCGAATCCGGTAGCGTGCGCAGGATCACCACCCCGTCGATGCCGAGCTGCGCGGTCTCGGTCTCGCGTGCCGCGACGATGCCGATGCCCGGCACCGGGACACTGCCGTTGGTGATCAGCGCGGTGACGACGCGATTGACGGCATCGACCGGGATCGCAAAGCCGATGCCAGCCGAAGCGCCGGAGCCGGAGATGATCGCAGTGTTGATGCCGATCAGCCGACCGGCGCTGTCGAGCAGCGGGCCGCCGGAATTGCCGGGATTGATCGCCGCGTCGGTCTGGATCACGCCGCGCACCTCGTGGGCCGCTGCGGTCGGCAGCCGCCGCCGCAATGCGCTGACGATGCCGGTGGTGAGCGTTTGTTCGAGACCGTAGGGATTACCAATCGCGTAGGTCGCCTGCCCGACCTGCAGATCGTCCGAGCTGCCGATGGCGATCGGGCGCAGCGGTGTGTGCGGCCGCTCGAGTTGCAGCACCGCCAGGTCGTAGTTCGGCGCCGTCCCCACCACCCGCGCGGTGACGAACTCGCCCGAGGCCAGCCGGACGCCGAGCTGGCTGGCGTTCTGGATGACGTGATTGTTGGTGACGACATGGCCGGCAGCGTCCCAGATCACGCCGGAGCCGGACTGCACCGGCGCTTCCTGCTGGGCGAAGAATGGCGATACCTTTTGGTTGCTTTGCGCGAACACGTGCACCACCGACGGCGACACCTGCTTGAACAGCTCGACTGTCGCCTTCTCGGCCGGCGCCAGCTCACCGCGCGCCGTGACCGTCCGTGGCCCCGTCGCAGAGAACCAAAGCGCGCTGAGATAAGGCTGCGCCACCCAGAACGTCGCCAGCACCAGCAGCCAGACGATCGCGACCCGCAGCAGGCGGTCGGTGCGTTGTGCCCGGCGGATCTGGGCCTGCTCGCGGGCCAGTGGATCAAGCCCCGGCGGACGCGGGGGCGGCGGAGCATGCGGCGGCAACGTGGTCATGCGGCGTGTCTCGAACGATGACGCTTACGGGAGCTGCGGCAAGCCAGGTTCCGCTTGCCGGCCAGCGCTAATGCATCAGGTTCCGGCGAGTTCCACCACTTGGTTCGGTGCTCCGTCGCGGCGCACCAAGGTGCCGATGGTTAAGAGGAGATAAACAACCGCCTGCCGCAAGGTGCTGGATTACTTTGAGTCCATCATCGCCGCCGGCGCTGGCGCAGCGTCGGCGTGGCTTCTATATCTCGCTGGTTCCCGCTTCGGATCTTCGGCTTCCCGATCGATCCCAACTCGAGTGGATCGACATGACAGGCTCGTTGTCCAACATGATGGTGGTGATCTCGGTCTGGGCGCTGCCGCTCCTGATCGCGATCACGTTTCACGAAGCTGCCCACGCTTATGTGGCCAAGCTGTGCGGCGACAACACCGCCTGGATGCTCGGCCGGGTCAGCTTCAACCCAATCAAGCACATTGATCCGTTCGGCACCGTGCTGCTGCCGCTGTTGCTGCTGGTGATGCAATCGCCGTTCCTGTTCGGCTACGCCAAGCCTGTGCCGGTGAACTTCCGCAATCTACGCAATCCGCGCCGCGACATGGTGCTGGTCGCCGCGGCCGGTCCGGCGATCAATCTCATTCTCGCAGCGGTTGCTGCGCTGGCGTTTCACGTCGTCGGCTATGTGCCCGGTGAAGCCGGCCAGTGGCTGGCGCAGAACCTCGTCAACGCGCTCTTGATCAACGTCGTGCTGGCGATCTTCAACCTGCTGCCAATCCCGCCGCTCGACGGCGGCCGGATCGCCGTCGGCATCCTGCCGCGGGTGCTGGCTCATCCGCTGGCCCGGGTGGAGCCCTACGGCATGCTGATCCTGCTCGGGCTGATCTTCATCCTGCCGCTGGCCGGCATCGGCATCGCCACGCAGTTCATCGCGCAATCGAGCCAGTTTGTCGTGCAGACGATCCTGCGCCTCACCGGCGCGGCCTGACGAACGCCGCCTCAAAAGGCGGTGAGACCGGCAGCGCTGCATCCGCCGCTGCCGCACCGCGCTGCAACGTTTGCTCCAACCCATCGTTGATCCCGCACTTGCGCCGTCGCCCCCGCGACGGCGCGCGCAAACACGGGTCATCGACATGAATGTGAGCGAATTCGTCTGGCAGCGACTTGCCGAGTGGGGCCTGCGGCGGGTCTACGGCTATCCGGGAGATGGTGTCGGCGGCCTGGATGTCGCGCTGGAGAAAGCCAAGGACCGCATCGAATACGTCCAGGTCCGCCACGAAGAGATGGCCGCGTTCATGGCGTCGGCGCATGCCAAGTTCACCGGCGAGGTCGGGCTGTGCTACGCGACCTCAGGGCCGGGCGCGATCCACCTGCTCAACGGCCTGTACGATGCCAAGATGGATCACGTGCCGGTGGTGGCGCTGCTCGGCCAGCAGGCGCGCAGTGCGATCGGGGCTGACTATCAGCAGGAAGTGGACCTGCAGACGCTGTTCGGCGAGGTCAGCGAATATGTCGCGACCGCCAGCGTTCCGTCGCAGGTGCGCCATCTGATCGACCGCGCGGTGCGGATCGCCCACGACAGACGCGGCGTCGCCTGCGTGATCCTGCCGAACGATCTGCAGGGCCTCGACTACGAAGACCCACCGATGGCGCACGGCGCCACCCACACCGGCATCGGCCACGCCTACCCGGCGCAGGTGCCCGATGAAGCCGGCCTGAAGGCCGCCGCGCAGGTGCTGAACGCCGGCAGCAAGGTGGCGATCCTGGTGGGCGCCGGGGCGCTCGACGCCACCGACGAGCTGATCGCGGTGGCCGAGCGGCTGCAGGCCGGCGTCGCCAAAGCGCTGCTCGGCAAGGCCGCCCTGCCCGATGACCTACCGTTCGTCACCGGCTCGATCGGCCTGCTCGGCACTAGGCCGAGCTGGGACCTGATGAAGGGCTGTGACACGCTGCTGGTGGTCGGCTCGTCGTTTCCTTACAGCGAATTCCTGCCAAAGCCGGGCGACGCCCGCGGTGTCCAGATCGACGTCGACGGCCGCCGCCTCAGCCTGCGCTATCCGATGGAGGTCAACCTGATCGGCGACAGCGCCAGGACGCTGCGTGCCCTATTGCCGCTGCTGAACCAGAAGGACGAGACCTCGTGGCGGCGCGGCATCGTGCGCGGTGTGGCTTCATGGTGGAAGACGCTGGAGAACCGCGCGCTGCAGAGCGCCGAACCGCTCAATCCGCAGCGGGTGTTCTGGGAGCTGTCGCCGCGGCTGCCCGACAACGCCATCATCACCGCAGATTCAGGATCGGTGGCGAACTGGTACGCGCGCGACCTGAAGATGCGCCGCGGCATGAAGGGATCGCTGTCCGGCGGCCTCGCCTCGCTCGGCGCCGGTACGCCCTATGCGGTCGCGGCCAAGATGGCCTATCCGGACCGCACGGTGATCGCCTGCATGGGCGACGGCGCGATGCAGATGAACGGCCTCAACGAGATGATCACCATCGCCAAATACTGGAAGCAGTGGTCGGACCCGCGGCTGATCGTGCTGGTGCTGAACAACCGCGACCTCAATCAGGTGACCTGGGAGGAGCGCATCCAGCTCGGCGCCGGCAAGACCGAGTCGACCCAGAGCATTCCCGACTTCCCCTACCACCGCTACGCCGAACTGATCGGGCTGAAGGGCATCTTCGTCGACAACCCCGACCGCGTCGGCGCGGCCTGGGACGAGGCTCTGTCGGCCGACCGCCCGGTGATCCTGGAAGCCTACACCGACCCCAACGTCCCGCCGCTGCCGCCCCACATCACCCTGAAAGACGCCAAGAACTTCATGACCATGATGGGCAGCGAACCCGAACTCGGCAGCGTCCTCACCAACAGCGCCAAGGAGCTGCTGGCAAGCGTCTTGCCTGGGAAAGGGTGAAGGCGTTGAGGGCAATGACCGGGGGACGCGCGGCTCGCCTGTCCCGGCGTAAGCACGCCGTCTGTTTCGGTCGCTTGACCGATCCCAGCGGGCTACTTCTTAGATGCCCCGTTGAAATACTTGGGCCGGATCGAACTCACCGATCGCCCCCAGACGGCGCGGACACATCGTCATCCCGACGTAATCACCCCACGGGAATTACTCGGACGATCCCCCTCGCGACACTTTGCGCCGCCGCTGATTAGTTTACCATTGAATTACCAGAACTCATTACAGTGACACCGGATTGCGCTAAGGGGCTTGCTTCGAGACATTCAAGCGGGGGCTGGAATGATCGTTCTGCTGATAGTCGTCGGCCTTCTGGCCGCCCTTTTGTGGGCGTGCTGGTCTTCGGCTAGATCATACTACCAGCACGGGCGCATTAGGGGCATGGACGAAGCCGTCCGGCAGATCGTTCGGGGGATTGGCCGCCACTACGAGATGGCCGCCAGAGCAACTCCCGAGGGGGTCTCGAAAGCGATGGCCGACATCAAAGCGATGTTCAGCCAACGTCCCCATCTGAAAACCAAGGATATCGAGCGTTACCATCTTCAGCTCTCAATTCTGGCTGACGCTATCGGCGAAGCCTGCTGTTCGAAGGGCCAGGCGCAAGGCGTTGAGATGATGGCACCGGCCGAGGGCTACATCCGCGTCGACCTGTCAGTGATCGAACTGCTGCAGCTCAGCCGGCTGGCCCATTTGGGCTTCCTTCACATGATGCCCAACTATCGCGGTCTGGAAATCCAGCGTTTCAGCGATGAGCTCGATGCACAGGAGGGCACCAGGTCGATCTACAAGCTGGAATCCGCGATCCCGCTGAATGAGCGTCCGTTTGCTGATCTTATCACGCACTATAAAGGACGTGAGCAGTTGATCTCTGATTGGTGGCAGCCGACGCCGGCCGACCGTGTCGGATATGTCAGAGGCCTCGGCTCGCTCGCGGCTCTGGCTCCAGCAACCGCCTCCTCCTAGGGCGAGGGTGACGGCTGACGTCCGCCAACCTGCCCTGTCGTATGGCAGCTTCCTAAGCTCTGCAGTCACCCGTTAGGCGTTCAGCGCCGTCGGCTTGACCGTGCACGGCCTTGCCGGGCGATCAAGCTCAGATCGTCTGGTTATACGCGCCGACTTCTGGATGCTGGCGCAGCACGACGTTCACGGCTTCGAACATGTCGTGCATCCGCTGCTCCGACACCGGGCTCTCGACCACCACCACCAGCTCGGGTTTGTTCGAGGAGGCGCGGACCAGGCCCCAGCTGCCGTCTTCGCAGGTGACGCGGACGCCGTTGACGGTGACGAGATCACGGATCGGCTGGCCGGCGACCTTATCGCCGTTCTTCTGCGCTTTTTCGAAGTGCTTCACGACCTCGTCGATCACGCGATACTTCACCTCGTCGGCGCAATGCGGCGACATCGTCGGCGACGACCAGGTCTTCGGCAGTGCGTCTTTCAGCTGCGACATCGACTTGCCCGGCGCGCGGTCGAGCATCTCGCAGATCGCGATCGCCGACACCAAGCCATCGTCATAGCCGCGGCCGAGCGGCGCGTTGAAGAAGAAGTGGCCCGACTTCTCGAAGCCCGCGAGCGCGTTGCTCTCATTGGTGCGGCGCTTCATGTAGGAGTGGCCGGTCTTCCAATATTCGGTCTGGGCGCCCTGCTGTTGCAGCACCGGATCGGTGGCGAACAGGCCGGTAGATTTGACGTCGACGACGAAGCGCGCGTTCGGATGGATCGCCGACATGTCGCGCGCCAGCATGACGCCGACCTTGTCGGCGAAGATCTCCTCGCCGGTGTCGTCAACCACGCCGCAGCGGTCGCCGTCGCCGTCGAAGCCGAGCCCGAGATCGGCCTTGTGCTGCAGCACCGCGTCGCGGATCGCGTGCAGCATCTCCATGTCTTCGGGGTTGGGATTGTACTTCGGGAAAGTGTGATCGAGCTCGGTGTCGAGCGGGATCACCTCGCAGCCGATCGCTTCCATCACCTGCGGGGCGAACGCGCCGGCGGTGCCGTTGCCGCAGGCGACCACCACCTTGAGTTTGCGCTTCAGCTTCGCATGCTTGGTGAGGTCGGCGATGTAGCGGGCCGGGAAGTTCGGATGAAACACATACGAGCCGGCGCCCTGTTTGAACGCTGCGCCGAGCACGATCTCCTTCAGCCGGTTCATCTCGTCGGGGCCGAAGGTCAGCGGCCGGTTGGCGCCCATTTTGACGCCGGTCCAGCCATTGTCGTTGTGCGAAGCGGTCACCATCGCAACGCACGGCACATCGAGCTCGAACTGCGCGAAATACGCCATCGGCGTCACGGCAAGGCCGATGTCGTGCACCTTGCAGCCGGACGCCATCAGGCCGGCGATCAGCGCGTATTTGATCGAGGCCGAATAGCCGCGGAAGTCGTGCCCGGTGACGATCTCCTGCGGCCGCCCGAGTTCGGCGATCAGCGTGCCGAGGCCCATGCCGAGCGCCTGCACCCCCATCAGGTTGATCTCCTGGCCGAACAGCCAGCGCGCATCGTATTCGCGGAAGCCGGTGGGCTTCACCATCGGCTCGGATTCATAGGCGTAGGTATTGGCCGTCAGAAGCGGCTGCGGCGTCGGGAACATGGCGGTCTTTCGCAAAAAGGAAGGGCGCGACGGGAGACGGCGATCGTCTTACGACCGACGATAGTCGTCGTCGAAACGGATGATGTCGTCTTCGCCCAGATAGCTGCCGGTCTGCACTTCGATCAGCTCAAGCGTGATCTTGCCCGGGTTCTCCAGCCGGTGGGTGGCCCCGATCGGGATGTAGATCGACTCGTTCTCGTGGATGATCTTGATCAGTTCGTCGACCGTCACCTGCGCGGTGCCGCGCACCACGATCCAGTGCTCGGAGCGGTGGTGATGCTTCTGCAGCGACAGCCGCTCGCCGGGCTTGACGATAATACGCTTGACCTGATGCCGGTCACCGGAATCCAGCGAACGGTAGGAGCCCCACGGGCGATGGACCTGGGCGTGGTGGTCGGTGACCTCCGGCGCGACCGTCTTGACCTTGGCGACCAGCCGCTTCAGTCCATTGCCGTCCTTCTGCCGCGACACCAGCACCGCGTCCTGGGTCGCGACCACCACGAGATCGTCAACGCCTTCGAGCGCGACCAGCGTGTGGTCGCTGGACACGTGACAGTTGCGGGAATCTTCGAACACCGCGGGGCCTTGCGCGGCATTGCCGCCGCCGTCCTTGGCGGTGAGCTCCCACACCGCGCGCCAGGATCCGACGTCCGACCAGCCGCAGTCGACCGGCACCACGGCGGCGCGCTTGGTCTTCTCCATCACGGCGTAATCGATCGAGATCGGCTTGGCTTTGCCGAACGACGCTTCCGGCAGCGTCACGAATCCCAGGTCGCGGCCGGCCGTCGTCACCGCCTCGGTGATGGTGGCCACGCTGTCGGGATCGACCGCATTGTACTCTTCGAGCAGGGCCGCCGCCGGGAACATGAAGTTGCCGCTGTTCCACAGATAACCCGCCGCGACATAGCCTTCGGCGGTGGCGAGGTCCGGCTTCTCGACGAACTTGGCGACGTTGCGGACCTTGCCGACAATCGCGTCGCCGGGAGAAATGTAGCCGTACTCGGTCGCGGGACGCTCCGGCTTCACCCCGAAGGTCACGATCCGGCCCTCGGCGACGCCGGCCAGACCATCACGGCAGGCGGCGATGAACGCGTCCTTGTCCCGCACCACGTGATCGGCCGCCAGCGCCAGCACGATTGCGCCCGGCTCACGCTGCTCGGCGAACACTGCACCCGCCACGATCGCGGGACCGGAGTCCCGCCGCGCCGGCTCGAGCAGGACGTCGGCCTCGATTCCGATCTCCGCGAGCTGGTCGCGCACCATGAAGCGGTAGGCAGTGTTGGTGATGATGATCGGCCGGCCGAACAGCGTCGGGTCCGACACCCGCAGCAGCGTCTCCTGGAACGTCGAGCGCGGCCCGAACAGCGGCAGAAACTGCTTCGGCCGCACCTCACGCGAGGCCGGCCATAGCCGCGTCCCGGCGCCGCCGCACATGATCAAGGGGACACACCGAGGATCGTTCGCAGACTTCCCGACAGCGTTCATCGAAGACACCCAACTCTGATTACGATCTCTTTGTGGTTGCAACGAATTGTCGAGTCAACACGCCTCCCCCGGGATGACCGAACACGTCCACCTCGCGGCCCCCACCGCCGCAGGTCCAGGAACGCCACAAGCCTCTATCCCGGATCTATTGGAGAGATCGCATCACGCTCAACCCGAAGATGCGGCCTCGCACAGATCGAAAGATTCAGCCCATGGCGTAACTCTCATCGTCTCTGTCAGGCACGGCGCGGCGTCGCGAGTTCGGACTCTGCCGGGGCGTGCGAGCCGGGGCCGACATCACGCATGCCGCCGCCGTTGTACACGACCACCACGCGCTCGGCCTCCTCGGGCTGGCTTGCGGGGACGGCTTCCTCAACCAAGGGCTCGCGTTCCACCGCGGCCAATGGCGCACCCGAAACCTCATCCGCCAGCTGAGCCTCGGTCTTGTCGCTGGTCTCGGCAGGCACCGGGATCGTCGCGACGATCGCCTGGTCGTTGGTCGGCGCCGGATACTCTTCCTTCGCTTTCCGTACCGGCAGTCCCCATCGCCGTCTTGCGGTCGGATTCGATGGCGCGCGGACCGTCTCCGGCGGCTCGAACCTCGGGAATATCGGGGTCACCCGGTCGTCGGCATGAGCTGGCTCGACCGGCGCGACAGCTTCCGGGATCGGCCGCTCGCGCTCCGGCTCGTCCTCAGCCAGTTTCCACGTCATCGACCGTGCAGCCACCCGCGCAGACTTCAGCTGGGACTGGACGTTGATTGCGTACATGCTCGGCGGTGAGAAGAAGATCTTGGTGACCACCGGCACGATTTCGAGAAACACCACGAACAGCCGGATCATCCACGAGAACAGCGTAATCGCCTGGCCTTCCTGCGGATCGCTCTTCAAGGCCTGATAGGCGGTCAGCCGCACCAGCGGATCATTACTGTCCTTCCTCTGCTGGACGAACGAGCCTTCCAGCGTGCGGTCGCGATAACGCTGAACCTTGGCTTCGCGCTGGCTTTCCAGCAGCTGCAGGTTGGCGCGCGCGGTGTCGACCTGCTTCTGGATCGCTACGCGTTTTGCGGCAAAGTCCTGCTTCTGATCGTCGCGTTGCGCGATGTCCGCCGCCAGCCGCGCGGCCGCGTCGTTCTTCACGCGCTCGCGCCGCGCGACGATGTCGGACAGCTCCGCCTGCCGCGACTGCAGCAGAGTCTCGGCCGCCTCCTTCTGCTTCTTGGCGAGTTCATAGCGCCGTCCGGCGCCGGCCCGTCCGCTATTGGTCGGGCGAAGCTTCTCACCGAACTGCTCCGCGCTCATATCGAGGGACTGATCCCTGATTGTCGCTTCCAGCTCCCTGACCTCACCGCGGACGGTGGCTTCGCGTTCAGCCAGCGCCTTCAATTCGCGGTCGGCCTCGGGATCCGCAGCGGCTGGACTATCGGAGGGAACCGGCGCCTGCGCCAACAGCTCCCGCTGATGCTGCTCAATGGCGGTCAGCTGGGCGCGACTTTCCGCGATCTCGCGATCCAGCCCCGACGCATATTTGTCGATCTGCTCGTAGATCGGACGATTGCCCGCGACCCGATCCCGATCGATCTTCTGGGAGATGGCGTCCGAGAATAGCGCGAGCTCGAGAAACAGAGCGATGACCCAGGCCAGTCCAAGCGAGATGGCAAGACGCGCCGTGATGCGGACGAACTGCCAAACCGAACGCCTCAACCCCTCCCCGACCTTTTTCGACTGATCGTCGTCCAGCCAGAACGCGCCTTGCACGAACCAGTCCGACTGAAACAGCGCGCGGTCGAACATCATCACGGTGAGCGCGATCACGACCGCAATGGAGGATCGCAGCGCGGTCGAGCCAACGATATAGCCGAGGGCGTAGTACGAAACGCCAAACACCACCAGGAACGACAGGCAGAGCGAGAAGCCGATCTGCATCGCCCAAATTCGATCGGTTGGCGGACAGCGGGCGATCAGCTCCCGGTCGACGCCGGCAATGAAATAAAGCAATCGTTGGAGCATGGCTCACCCCTCTATGAACCAGATGCGGGCTGTTCACCGCCCACGCCCAGAGGTGAGGATCGAACACCTTTTGGAGGCGGCCGGCAACAAACTGATTAGTCAACGGTTAACTGAGCCGGGAAAAAGCTGGTAAAAGAGCACGTCGCTCGAAGGCTGAGCGGTATCATCAGTTATTTCGACGGAGCGCGTTGACATATATATCAACGCGTCGATGGCCCCGACTAATTATTCAGCACAGATACCTACTGCGTCGAATCGCTCGACGGTCACCAAGACGTCACGGACGTCGCACGCGATACGCGATCGACAATCGAGGACCAGCGGACCCAGGCCGGTAGACACGACGAATTATCGGGAAGCTGCCGTATGCCGGCCGTCGGCGTCGAGCACGAAAAACAGGCCCCAGTACGTATCGTTCAAGTCCGGCCGCAGCGGCACCCGGCTTGCCCGCTCGTGGACCGGCCATTTCGCAACAAACCGATATCCAATGGCTTCCATGCCCGCGATCGTGCCCGCCAGGCTGTGGAGCTTGCAGGCGTGCACATAGCCGTCGCCCACCTGCGTCGTCACGATCGGATCCGCCTGAGAGAACGGCGTCCGGTTGACGACCGCCAGCCGCGGCAATTGGGGAAGCCGGCCGAGGATCACCGCCAGTTCGTCTTCGAAATAATGCAGCGCCCCGGAGACAATAAAGAGATCGACCCCCGAGGCATCCTCCATCCGGCGCGAAAACCCGATCCGCGGTTCGTTGCGCGATTTGGCGAACTGCAGCACGATCTCTTCCTTGTCGGGAAGATCGTGCACCATCCAGCGCAGCGTCCCAGGCAACCGCAATTCGCGGTCGTAGGGATAGAACAGATTCCCGATCCCGCCGCCGAGATCGAACACCGTCGACAGGCTCGGCGCGTAGCCGGACAGATAGAACAGAACCGGATAGTCGCTCTCTCGGGTGACGTCGGCGAACTGCTTGAGCTGGCTCACCACATCGGAGTGCTCGTGACCGGCCGGAATGAACCTCCGGATATATCGGGTCGCCGTGTCGATGTCAGGAAACGGCTGATAGACGCACAATAGCGCCCGCAACCAGCGTTCGATTGTGGGGCGGCTCGCCGCGGCGCGAATGAGCTGCGGGCCATAGGGCAATTTCGCGAGCGCACGCAGGCCGATCGCCGTCGACGAACCGATCGCGACACGTAATTTGGTGAGCCCCGGGACCATGCCGCCTTTCCAAGCAAGTGGCAGATCAACTGTCTATCAGAATGTGGGGCAATCTCCGAACTGATACCGACCTCGGCCCTCGCTCACAAACGGCGGCAGGTCATCCGCCGTCTCTCCAGATCGGGGCGCGCTCGTGATCGATTTCGTCGGAAACGAGGTGCGACGGTCAACGCCATCGTCGAGATTGCCGCGCCACACCCGCTGCAGATCGACGCATCGGCCGAGAACTACGGCCCGGTCGGCGCGCTCCTCGGATCGTTCAGGCGGACCTCGGCAAGCCGAAGGAGAGACCAAACGCCTACCTCAGCCACGGGTTTGTTGAGCCGTTTGTCCGCCGTCTGATGGCGATCATGCACGCACTTAACCCATGATGAAGTGCTGAGATTCTTAGCCAATCCCGAAGGTATTTATTAACGTTATGCCTTCTCCAATGTGGATCGCGGCGCGCGCGCCCTGCCCTCGCCGGAGTTAACCTCGCACAATGATCTCGACGCCCAGCGAGCGCTCCGGGAGTTGAAAATCGGTAGGGCAATGACCGGCAAACGCTCGCTGTGAATGAGGCGCAGAAAGCACTCACACAACCACCAGCTGCAGTCTATCTTGAGCTGTCGCTGGTGTTGTTGGACGATTTGCGTCGATCGACGGGGCGCTGGACGAAAGCGTGAATTGCAAAATTCGGCCACGAGGTGACCGAAATTGCAGGGGAATCTGGTCAGACTGCCGGTGGGGACTCCGGCAGCTCGGTAGCAGCCTGCGGCAGTCTGGCGGGCGCTACGGAGCAACAGAGTCTGATCGTAAGGGGAGCGCGCGGGGACACGTGACGATCGAGGATCTGCTGCGGCAAGGGGCGATACGACGGATCGAGGTGGATCTCGGAGCGGGCGCGCAGCCGGCTCGGCTGCTGTATGGCACCCCGAATTTCATCGAATGGCTGGAGAACTTGCTGGGGGGGGCGGAGCCGGAGCAACGGCTTGGCGAAGCGACCCCTGCCGAACAAGTCGACGCGCTGTTCTACGCCTATATTTCCGGACGGCCTTTGGTTTATGTCCGTCAATTCAGGATGATACGCGTCGAGCAAAGTGCCGTGTGGGAGTTGAAGACCCCCGATGTGCGCATCTTCGGGTGGTTCTTGCGCAAGGATTGTTTCGTGGCCGTTTTCGGCGATTGGACCGATCACGTAAAAGATCACAATTTATATAAAGGTTACCGTACATCAGTCCGCCGAATTCGACGAGAATTGGGTATAGGTGCTACCCTGTGTGTCACAGGGAGTTCACCCGATGACGTCATTTCAATGTGAAGATGGCGGCTATTCAACAGTCACTACGCGCTTTGCTACCTCTATACGCGTTGCTGTTTCCGGGGCCTCGACGGCGCGCGAACACATCGTGGCGGCGCCGTCCGGGCAATTAGCTGGCCTATTCGACAGGGCGGACTCGTCGCTATCCGCCCCCGCAAAGTGCGCAGCGCGGAAATTAATTCTGTCGGGCCCGGATCGCTCTCGAACCGCAGTGAAGGATGTCCGTTGGGATCGATCCGACACTGCGCACGGTCGATCTTTTGATCGGGATGTTCGGCCGACATGCGCCAGAATGCTCGATCGGACCGTGCGCGCCAACTGAGATAACTGGCTCAAGGCGGCCTTTTGGCCCGAATGCTTTTCTGACACCCTTTTATTCAAGCGAGCTCAAATGGAACGATATGGTTATTGCATCTTCTGCGACGACATTCGGACCGAGGCCGGCGGAAAACTCAGCTTTATCGGGTGCTACAACTCGGCGATGTTCGTGACCAACGAGTTTCCGCTGTCGCTGCCCAAGCTGTGTGTGCACTTCAACGTCTTCTCGCCCGCCGACCAGCCGTACAAATCTCTGCGGGTCCGATGCTATCTGCCGGGAGAAGACAGGCCGATCGCCGAGGAGACCATCGAAGTGCCTGCGCTGCAGGACCAGATAAATCTTCTCACCAGCCTGCCGAAAGATCAGCCGATGATGCCCTACATCGTGGTGGCGGCAAGTCTGATTTTTTCACCGTGCGAAATCAAATCGCCGGGCATGATCCACGTGCGCGCCGTCATTAACGACAGCCCCACTGAACTACATCTCGGATCGCTCGCCGTCTCGTCGCAAGCAGCGCCGCAGGTCGCCCTCGAGCACGGACCAGCCGCCATCAACTGAGATCTCCCGTCGATCGCCGCTGCCGCGGTCGACGAATCTGCCGAGCTCGAGCCAGCCGTGAGCAAGACTCCGGCGCAGACTTAAGCCGCAACCGGTCGCATTGACGGATTCCCTCCCCGTTCGCACCGGACTTCGCTGATGAAGATCCGACCGCAGGCCGCGCATCGCACGCCCAGCCCTCAATTCCAGAGCTGTTCTGTCTCTCACTGAATCGTGGCGACACCTCGAAAGTGCTCCCAACAAGCAGCGCCTGTCTCAAGCGTCGAGCTCACTTTGAAAGTCGCGTGGTTGGGTGGCGATCGAGATTGGCGCGATCGGATGTCCGAGGACTTCACTGCGGACCAGAGATTGGCCTTAGCGCTGGAATGATCAGAAACATCGCGCAACGATCTGCGGCACGGTCGATACTGCGAGAGACCGAACACGCGGTTTGCGGCACAGCGGCCGCTCACCATCCAATGCTTCGGCGAAGATCAAATGATCTGACCTGACGACCGCAACATGATCGGATTGTCACGCGGTCGGGGCCGATCAGGAAATCCTGACAACGACCGCCCCGCGTCCGGGAACGCCATGACGCCCCTACTCTGCGGCGCCGGAGAAACTCTGATAATTCGAGTTGCGCGCGCGCTGGTCCGGGATGCAGTCGTTTTTCACGGAGCGGATATTAACGACTTTGATCTGTCCGTAGCTGAGCGTCGAGGTCGTCACCGGCTCGTTCTGTCCGGGATGGCGCTCGGGCTGGCGGAGCTCGAACGACAGCTCCATGTCCATGGCCCAGGCCAGGTCAGCGAGGCTGCGTAAGGTGAGATTGCTCTCGCCGGAGAGCTGGCGATTGATCACGGAACGATTGACCCCGAGGCGTTTGGCGAGTGCCTGTTGGGTCAGGCCGTCCCTCTTCTTTTCCGAAAGAACCTTGAGCAATTCGTCGCGTACGCGGGCAATAAATCGTCCTGCCTTCTGCGCACGACCGCCGATATCAAAATGATAAGACGTCACTGCGGAACCTCCTACCCAGCCGCGATCCTCAATACAAAGCGCCGTCCTATCACTTGCAAGTAGTGTTTATTGTGCACCAAAGCGGACAGGTTGACAGCCCTTTTTTGTTGGCTTGCTGAATGAATACAGGCGGAGTGTTGCCGAATATCCATCCCACCAAGCAGCGGGCCCCCAGGCCCTAAGATTTAGTATGTTTTGGCCGCACAACGGTTCAACGGAACAAGATACCGGACCGGTCTATTAAGGATTTCGCGGGCCCTAAAGGCCACTTCCTGAGTGAAACCTGCAGAATCTTGACGACGGCAGATGCGGCCACGGTAATCGGCCGCCTGAAGAAAGGACGGCGGGACCGAGGTCCCGCCGTCCGAAGGCACCTTAGTGCTGCGAGGTGAACGCAACGTTGTGCGAGCCGAACTGCGCCGTCACCGAGGTGTTGGTCACGGTCGCGCTGTTCTGAGCGGTCACGGCGTAGTTGCCGGTGCCGACCTGGACGGTCGCCTGCGTGTTGAGCGCGCCGATCATCGGCTGCAGGCCGGTGCTCTGGGCGGCGACCGCGGTATTGCTGTTGCCGAACTGGGCGATCAGCGATCCGTTGGCGCCGACATTGAGCGGATTGGCGACCTGGTTGGTGAAGGCGCGGTTCTTCGAGCCGGCCTGGATGGTCGCCGCGGCGTTGACCGTGCCGGACACCGGGGCGTTCTTCTGCAGGGTGACGGCGTTGTTGCGGTCACCGAGCTGGATGGTCGCCTGGCCATTCAGGCCGTTCTGCTGGCTGACCAGCGAGCCGTTCTTTTCGCCGAACTGCGCGACGAGCGAGTCGTTCGACACCTTCGCGATGTTGACGCCGTCCTGCAGCGTGAGCGCGGCGTTCTTCTTGCCCACCTGGACGGTCGCGGCATTGTTGTTGACGCCGTTCAGAGCGATCGCCTGGGGAAGGTTAGCGGTCGCGCTGACGGTACCGTACACCGGCTTAGTGAGATCCGGATAGTTAACGCCCAAGAACTTCTTATTCTCGACTCCAACCTTCACCGTATCCGAGACGGCGACCGAGAACGGAGCACGGGTACCTTCCGAGTTCTGCACCGTAAGAGCAGAGTTGCCCTTACCCACCTGCAAGGTCGTCGCTGCATTGGTGCCGCCCGAAACGGCCGGCGCAGTGTACGGCCAAGAGTACGGGCCGTAGCTGGTGGTGCCCGGCTGATGCAGACCGCCGAGATCCCAGTACGCCTTAGTAGTCGTGACGGAGCCTGAGACCGAGCCGTCATTCGCCGCGAAGCTCGGCGAGCCCTTCGTGCTCTGCAGAGTGATCGCCTTGTTTCCGATGCCGACCTGCGTGGTCAGCGCCGAGTTGGTGGCGCCCTGCGCGTTGGCGTTCTGGCCGGTCGCCGACAGGTTGCCGTAGCCGAACTGCAGCGTGCCCTGATCGTTGCCGCCGCCGGCCTGACCGGCGAACGACCGGTTGAAGCTGCCGAACTGCAGGGTGGACGACTCGTTGGTGCGGCCGGCGGCGCCGGCCTGGCTGGTGGCAGCGAAGTTGCCAACGCCGACGCTCAGCGTGGTCTGGTTGTTGTTGCCGCCGGTCTGGCCGACCAGCGCGCTGTTGAAGGCGCCGAGCTGGGTGGTCGAGGAGGTGTTCTTGTTGGCGCCGGCGTTATCCTGCGAGGTCGCCGCGAAGTTGCTGCCGCCGACCTGCAGCGTGGTCTGCTTGTTGTTGCCGTCCTTCTGATTGACGATCGAGCCGTTGAACGCACCGAACTGGGCGGTCGTCGAGTCGTTCGGGTTGGCAGCGCTCTGGCGGCCCTTCTGCGAGGTGACGGCGAAGTTGCGCACGCCGCCCTGCACGGTGCCCTGCTTGTTGTTGCCACCGGTCTGCAGCGCGACGGCGCCGTTCTGCGCGCCGATCTGCAGCACGCCCGACTCGTTGGGCTTCGACGAAGCTGCGCTCTGCGCGGTCAGCGCCGAGTTGCCGCGACCCACCTGAACGGTGCCCTGCTTGTTGTTACCACCGGTCTGACCGGCGATCGCGTGGTTGGTCGAGCCAGCCTGCACGATGAACGATTCGTTGCTGGCGGCGGAAGCAAGCGACGTCGTGGCCAACAGAACGGCCAGCGTTGTCAGCATACGCATGTTTTTATTCCCTGTTATCCGAAGCGGGGTCGACGACCATCGCCGCCCTCAAAATCGATTTAACTCCAACTTAACTATTCGGACAACCGTAAACCGGTTGTTTACTTTAACTGTCAACCTAACCGCGAAGCGGCTCACCAACTAACAGCCAGCTAACACGTCGGTTTTTGAGGATTCGAGACACTAACTGTCGGCTGACGGCAGAGGCGTTGACATACAGGTCAACATGGCGCGGAACCGCCGTCTCGTCGGCGTTGACTCATATGTCAACACGGCCGGAATTCCGGCAAAAGCAGTGCAAAAAACACCGAAAAATCGTGACTTTTTTGATTCCCTGGCCGAGATAGCCAACCGGCCGATGACAAATTAATTCAACTCGCAGTCCACTCTTGTGGAGGCAATTAAACCTCGTTTAACTATCGCCACCTCGGCGATAAGCGGCGCCGAACGGTCGATCAGACCGCAAACATTCCGACGAACGCGACGATCACCTTCGAATTCCACGTCACGCAGGGCAATTAGTTCAAACCAATTCACACGCATCCAGAGTCGTTACTTCGATGTTTGTCGCACCACGAAATTTCAGTCACCTCGCCCGATGCAGTGCGGGCCTGCTGCTGATTTCGGCCTGGTCGCCCGACGCCAACGCGAGCAAGACAATGGGACTCGACTGCGAGATCAGAAATACGCCGGACGGAAATCTGCTGAGGATCGACGCGATTCTTCATGCGACGAAGGCCGCGGCCGGCGAATATCAGCTGAACGTCTTCAAACAATCGACAAGCGGCGTGAGCCAAAACGCCCAGAGCGGGACTTTCGAACTCACCGGCCCAGCAGACGAGATCCTGACCAGCCTCATCGTCGATCGATCGCCAGAGACCGAACTTCGGGCCGAACTAACGATAAGATCCAATCAAGGGAGCGTATCATGTGCTTCACGATGAAATCGCGGTTCTCCTCGATGGTGGCCGCGCTGGCCGTCGCAGCCGCGGGCCTTGGACACGCAACGATCGCGCGGGCCGAAACTGCCTATATTTCGCAGGCTACCGGCAATGGCGGCACGCCCGTGATCGGATTAGCGCCCTCTTCGCTCAGCAACGGCACCGCGTCGAATTTCGCTAACGGTAATCGACAAAAAACGTCGCTGCCGGAGATGGCCGCGCCGAGAATGACTGGCGGAAACTACGCGAGCACCCTGCAAATCGGCTCGTACAACACAGTTTTCCAGGCCCAGAGCGGCTTTGGTAACGTCTCCAACGTCGGCATCATCGGTGGACACAACAATGCAGTCGGCGTGTTGCAGGCTGGCAACAACCTTCAATCCAATCTTGTGTTACTTGGTACATCAGGAACGTCGGTCGGCGTCCTGCAGGGAAATGGTGCAGCGCCGCTGAACCTCCTCGTCGGACGATTACCGAACGGCGCATTGGTGATCGGAGGCCTGCCGATCAGACGTTGAGAAGAATTGTTTGTAGCTTATAGGAGGGTAGGATGAAGTCGAAGTTTCTGCTAGCCGCTGCCGCGTTGGTGATTCTCACAGCGCCCAGCTTCGCGACCGAACAGATCTATCGGCCCGTCAGCCCGACCTTCAACGGCAATCCGCTCAACGGCAACTTCCTTCTCAGCACCGCCCAGGCTCAGGGCATGGGCACCAAGTCCGGCAGCAACAACACGCCAGACCTCTCCGGCTTGAGCTCGGCGCTCAGCAATGTCGGCAGCGGTTCGTCCGTGATCGTGATCGGCGGTACGCCGACCACAGCTTCGACCAGCCCGTAACCGAGCATCAATGGTGCTTGGTCATTCTTAAGTTATTTAAACGGGGGGCGGCTGCGATGGATAGCAGAGCCGGATCATTGGCGTGTGTCTTGCTAGCTGTTTCCTTAGGCGGATGCGCTATCACCGGGACTGATAAGGACCCGGTGACTCCGCAGGCGACCATGGTGGCGCCGACCAAGACCGGTGTCGTGCTGGAGCAGCTTCCTCCTCCGACCAAGAAGCTCGACGTCGCCGTCTACAACTTCCCGGACCTCACCGGTCAGAACAAGTCGAACGACAACTTCGCGGAATTCTCGCGCGCCGTCACCCAAGGCGGCAGCTCGATTCTCACCGACGTGCTGCTGACCGCGGGCGGCGGACAGTGGTTCGACGTGGCAGAACGCGCCGACCTGCAGCCGCTGCTGCAGGAGCGTCAGATCATTCAGAATACGCGCTCGGCGCTGCAGGGCGACAAGGCTCAGAGCCTGCCGCCGCTGCGATTCGCCGGCGTGCTGCTCGAAGGCGGCATCGTCGGATACGACACCAACGAGACCACCGGCGGCATCGGCGCGAACTACCTCGGCCTCGGTGGCAACATGCAGTATCGGCAGGATATCGTCACGGTGTCGCTGCGCGCGGTGAGCGTCCAGACCGGCCGTGTTCTCGCCGCCGTCACGACGACGAAGATCATCTACTCCGTCAACGTCAGCGGCACCGGCTTCAAGTATGTGGCGATCGACAGCCTGCTGCAGGCCGATGTGGGCTTCACCAAGAACTCCCCGACCACCCTGGCGGTGCGGGAGGGCATCCAGCTCGCTGTCTATTCGTTGATCTTCGAGGGCGTGAAGAAGGAGCTCTGGAACTTCAAGGATCCGGCAGCCGGCACTGCCTTCATGCGCGAGCTCGAGTTGCAACGGAAGGCGGCTGTTCCGGTCGCCGCGGCCGCGATGTGATCCGGGACTGGTATCTCACAGTCCCGACGTCGCTCATCGTTTGAAGAATTCCCCTGGCGGGTCGACAGCCGCTCTGTGCGAAGCTGACGTGGCGAACGGACGGTAGCATCGGGCGCCGTGCGCGCCGATCTCTTCCCTCGGACAGTAATTACGATCTTTGCTTGTGCGCCCCGCCCTGTAGGGCGACGACGGCGCTCGGGAGACGATCTCTCAGCGCGTCGGCGGTCTGGCTTGCTGGGTGGCGCTGTAGCAGGCCTGCGACGACGCGTTGCTCGGATCGCAGGACACCTGGCCATTGCTGCCGGCCGGCACCGGCGATCCACCGCTCAGTTCGGGCGAGCCCTTCTTTTTCGGCGCGTCGGGCTTCAAGCCGCCGGGGGCGGTTTTCGGAGCGACCAACCCGCTTTCCGGTGAGAGCTTGGGGGCTTCTCCGGCGCGGGCCGCAAGCGGCGGAAGCATGCCGTGGGGCTGCTGGACATATACCTCGTTGGCGACCCGGAAGGTCCCGGTCCGATCGGCCGCAGACGACTTGACCGCGCCGCTTTCCCAAACGAGACCACCGACGCTCATCACCGCCAATAGCATTGCCGGATAGGACATCTGCTGCTCCCCTGCGATGGGAGATCGTCCGCCCCCCGGACGATTCTCTCGGTCCCCGTCATTAGCACCGCCAGCCGCAAATGGCGAAGGCTTCGGCCGGTGGTACACACCCGGCCGAACCGCATACCGTCTCGGCTACCGGCGCTGGCTGACGATGGCGCTGTTCTGGGAGCCCTGTTGGATGATGTACGAGGCATTCCCCCGCCCACCTGCGCCAGAAGCGCCGAGTTCAGAGTACCCGACTGAGCGATCATCGACACGTTCGCTGTGCCAGGATCAGGCATCTTGGCAGCCGCCTTCATCAAGCGCGCCGCGCTTTCGATCGTCACGGGGACTGCCGTGGTTCGTGCTGATCCGGTCGGCGCCTGCTGCGTCTTGCCGCCCGTGGGCTGGCTCACATAGGCCTCGCTGGCCCAAGCCGGCTGATAGGCGGCGATCAGAACGGTGGCGACTGATAGTATCCGGATGGTCCGCATCGGTGCTCCCCCTCGATCCACTCAGTATCGGACGCGGTTCCTTTCGAAATCGTAAGAGGCCGGCCCGCCGACCTCGGCCTGCAGAGCGACTCAGCTCTCGATGTCGAATGATGCCATCAAGCCATGCCGGCGCTCATGACGCAGCAGCACAGATCGGGCCCGGATTTCACCTAGCGGAGATCAGGCGAAGATCAGCCAGCCGATACCGGCCCACAGTCCAGAG
Organism: Rhodopseudomonas sp. P1; assembly: GCF_039642825.1. Taxonomy (NCBI): domain Bacteria; kingdom Pseudomonadati; phylum Pseudomonadota; class Alphaproteobacteria; order Hyphomicrobiales; family Nitrobacteraceae; genus Rhodopseudomonas; species Rhodopseudomonas sp. P1. The sequence goes on from NZ_CP088006.1 coordinate 3,679,059, forward strand.
CTGATGAAGATCGCGGCCACCCAGGGCCAAGGAGACGAATACTGGAGCTCGGCCAGCGGGCCCGATGGCGGGCCGGCATCGTCGTCCGTACGTCCGAAGGCCGATTCGGGAACTTCGGAGAATGAAATTCCAGAGCTCTTCATTGCCCCCCTCCGCCTAATATCGTGACAATGAGCGTCAAAGGTTAACGTGAGCTTGCAAATCGATGACGACTATCGGCTCCTTCGCGTCAGAAAAGGACAGATTGGGCGGGATTTGCCGCCTGACTAAGCCCCGACCGCCGGTAAGCAGGCCTCCAGCGGCTATCAGCTACCGCACCGCCCTGCCACGGTCTGGAGGAGCTAGAGGCCTATCGGGTGGCGGCCGCACGCGCCCGGAGGGTCCGCTCGAAGCGGAATTTGCGGACGCGGGGGCGAGCCGGCAGCGCCACGCCGGCAACAGCGGCCGCCCTGGCATCCGAGCTCAGATCGATCAGCGCGAGCCGGCGACTCAATGGGCTGCGCACCGAAACGGTCCAACTGCCGCTATCGTCCAGCGGCACCTGGAACAGCTTGGGGTCCAGCAGAAAGCCCGTTCCCACCGCCTTCGCCACCGCTTCCTTGCGGGTCCATCCACGCAGAAAGAGGTCATTGCGGACCGATCTTTCCAAGCGATGCAGGCAAGCGGCCTCGTGCTGCTCGAAGATCGTATCAATCATTTCCGAATAGTCCGCGGCGACGTCACGATCCTCGACGTCGACTCCGACGGTCCCAGCCTTGGAGATCGCGATCAGCCCTGTCCGCCGGCTGTGCGAGAGGTTGAAATCGATCTCGGCGGCGCGGCCCGCGACAAACGGCCGGCCGTGGGCTCCCACGACGATCGGAACGGCCTCCGCAGCCATGCCGAGCAGTTCGGAAAGCCGTAGCCGCAACGCGCTGTGGATCACACCGTAGCGGTAACGGTCGTCAGCATGGATGAACGCATCAGCCGCAGCGGTCTCGCGCGGATCCAGGAGTTGCCAATCCACCTCCCCGGCTTCGTCGAAGCAGATCTCCCAGATCTCAACCGGTTCGCTCATCTTGCAGTGCCTGATCTAGTTGGCCAAACTGGCGCCCGGCCGCGGCCCGCTCGGGATGAGGCTTTCGATCTCCGTCACCGATCTGACCTCTGCAAAAGTGATCCTGGGCGGGCTTCCACGCTGGATCAGATGCCCGACAAGAAACTGCACCAGGAGCGTATCGATGATCGCATGCATCCGCTCGGGCGCAATACGTCTGGGGGCCCACGGCCGCCAATCGCGCCAGCGACCTTCGGCATAGAGCTGATCTGAGAAGTCCGCGTGCCTCGCGCCGTCGACCATGAACACGTCCGAGCCTGACGAGCGGGCCAGCGCCAGCAGACAGCCGAAATCCTCCCATCCGATCTTGGTCTCGTAGTTCGGCCGATGCGACCACGTCCGTTCGGCAGATGGCAGCGACGCGTACACCGCCAGAAACGGTCGTTTCAGGCCAGCGGCTGCAGGGGTGTGGATCACCCAGCCGTCGAGATCGACGCCAGCCGCCAAGCTCCGATCCAGCGCGAGCGACCTCGCCGCGACGGCCCCGCCGAACGAATAGCCGACCACCGCGATCCGCGAGAAATCGACGCCCTCGAGCATCGTCGACGCTTGTCCGGTGCGGAGCGCAGCCAACACCCGCTGAAGCTTGTCATATCCCAGCCGGGTGCGGCGCTCACTGGTGGCGGGGAAGCTCGCGTAGTCCTGCGCGGTTTGCATGCTGAACGGCGCCAACCGAACCGTCTCGTCGGCAGCGTCCGTCGCGGGATCCGGCGGATCGTGGCTGATGTCGTCCATGGCGACGACGATGAAGCCCGCGCTGGCGATCGTGGAGAGCAACACATCGTTCTCGGACCGGCCGCCGCCCCAGGACGGAACATAGATCACCAGCGGCAGCCCCCGATCAGAAGCGCCCGCCTTCACCGCAGGACGCGGCACCGGATTGTTCGGCCTCCAGATGCGGACAGCAATCCCGGTGTCACGGGTGGAATCCATCAAGACGACTTCTCCGGCACGCGCCTGATCGGTTGGCCTGACGAGCTTCGAGGCGTGACGTTCGGCCCATAGCGAGCCTCCGACCAGCGCTGCCGATACCAACCCTACCAGAGCGATGAGAAGCACGACGGCACCGCGGCGCATCGTTCAGCCGGGCCCCCGGCGGGAGCCTCCGGCAGGCACGTCGCGATCGTTGCTTGCCGACGACATCGGTCCTCAGCCCACCGAGCGCTTCGCGGACCAGCGGCCCTCCCGCCGATCGATCATCCAGCTCATGTATTCGGCAATTGTCGCGACCGCTGGTTCGCGGGTCATGTCGTCGTGTGCACCGGGAACGTCGAAGATCCGCAGCTGCCCATTCACGACCTTGTCCCATCCCAGGCCGCGCTCGAACAACCGTCCGACACGCGATTTCGCGCTACGGAACAGCACGACTTCGCCGTCATACGGGTTCCAGGGATACAAGGCCCTGGCGTCGAGCAGATAATCCATCAGGCCGTGATTGAGGAAATCCTCATTGGTGGCTCTCGGACGAGGCGCATCACCGCCGCGGCCGATCAATCGAACGAGTGGATTGTTCCTGATGATCGAGTACTGCGACATCGCGGCTGCAAGGCTCATGTCCCCGGACCGGACTTTCCGAATCCGTGCGAGCAGATCGGGGATGATCCTGTCAGTCAGTTGGACCCGCCTCAGCAAACGGTCGAACCGGCTCATCGATTCCACATAGCCGGGCGCGACCGTGTCCAGCAGAAAGATCACCGACACTTCGCCATTGAGGCTCTTCAGTTGCTGCGCAACTTCGAGCGCGACGTTGCCCATCAGGCAGAGGCTGATCAAATAGTACGGGCCAACGGGATCGTGTGCCCGGATCTGCCGAACCGCGTCGGCCGCGATCCTGCAAATGCTGTCCTGATCGAGCGGCGGCAACTCGGCGTCGTCCGCCCATTGCAAGTCGACAAACGGGCGCCCCGCCGCCACCCGTTCTACCAGCGGATAGTACAAGGACCGATTGCTCAACGCGAAGATCGGCGGCAGCTTGCCTTCGGATTGCAGCACGCACGGCTGGAAATAGGGCCGCGCAGGACGGCGGTTCGGCAGCCTGCGTTCGAGCGAAAGCGCGAGAGGCGCAACGACATCACCGGCCGGCTGATCACCCTTCAAAGCGGGCGCAACGCTCTTCAGGTCGCTCTCGATCGGAGCGACTTGGGCCTCCATCTCCTCCGACCACGCTTTCAGCAGCGCATCGGCAGCGGCAGCGACGTGATGATCGGTGTTGTACTCGCAGGAGATCCGCCACCCCTCCTGCCGCTCCACCAAGAAGAAACTGAATTCGTAGAGGCAGCCCGTCGTCGCCGACGGCAGCGACACCAGTTCGAAGTCGCCGTGCCGGATCACGCCGGCCTGGCCGGTCTCGACATTGCCGGCGGCAAAGTTGATGGCGTAGCCGAGCGGCAGATCTTTCCGATCCGACATTTCGATGCCGGCGGCGATCTCGGCGAAAGGCAGCGCCTTGTTCGCCAGTGCCTGCGAGACCTCGTCCCTGATGCGGCGCGCGTGCGTGAGCGGATCGCTCCCCGCCTCGATCCCGAGCCTCAGGACCACAGTGTTGACCACGGGGCCGACCACATCGAACAGCAACGGATCGTCGCGGTTGGCGACCTGCGTTCCGATGACGATCTCGTCCGCCTCCAGCTTGCGGCCCAGCGCCCGCGTCAAGGCCGCACACGTCAGCCCGTACATCGTGAAACCTTCACGCCGCGCCAGCGATTGCAGCGCATCCGTCAACGGCCGCGGAAGAACACGGCTCCTAATTTCGCCGTTGCGGCCGGCATCAAGCACGGGCTGCCTGGTCGGTTTGATGTCCAAAGGTGACAGCCCCGACAGCTTGCCACGCCAGTATTGCCGCTCCTCGGTCAGGCCGTCGCTCGCCAGTAACGCCGACTGCCACTGCGCATAGTCCACGTACTGAAGGTTCAACTCGCGGCAGTCTGGCCTTTGACCGCGCTCCAGTGCATCGACCACCCGGGCAAATTCGTGCGCGATCAGTCCGACCGACCAGAGATCTGCGATGGCGTGATGGATCGTTAGCAGCAGGATCGCTTCGTTCGGCGAGCGCCGAAGTACGGTCGTTCGCCAGGCTGGCGCGACCACAGGATCGAACGCCGCCCTCGCCTCCAATGACGCAAGCCGCTCCGCCTCCGCCTGGTAGCGCTCGCTCGATAGCTGCGACAGATCGATCAGCGATAGTTTCGGCGACGTGTCGACGACAATCTGCGAGTAGCCGTCGGCCGAGCGTTCAAATCTCGTCCGGAGCGCCTCGTGTCGATCGGCGAGAAAGTCCAGCGCCTTCTGGAGCGTCTGGTCGCGCACTGCTCCCTTCATCTGCCAGCGCATCGCGATATTGGCCAGCGAAGAGCCTGGATTGCGTCTCTGCAGTTCGAGAAACCGCTCTTGAATGCTGGTGCAGCGGACCGGTTCAATCCCCGTCTCTTGTCCGACTGCGGAGGGGACCTGCGTCTTCATGTTGTCCTCACGCGGCTCGAGGAACGCCGAAACTCTGCGAGCGATGGCGTCTTCTTGTCGGACGTCTGCGCCTTTGCCGCGACGGAAGCCCGCCGCGCCAGATCGCTCATGCTCGGGTTGGTCATCAGATCTTGCGCCCGGATCGGCAGCTTCGCTTCGGAGAACCGCGCAGCCATCCGGAAGACGTGCAGACTGGTCGCACCGAGCGCGAAAACCCGGTCGTCCGGCTTGATCCCGGTTCGGTTCAACGCCGCCTCTACGATCGAGATCACCTTGGTCAGAACCTCCGGTGCCGGCTCGTCGCGCGCATCCGTCTTGTCGATGAAACTGACGACGATCGACGGACTGACGATCGCCGCCGATAGCGCCTTTCGATCCAGTTTGCCGTTTGCAGTCTTGGGCAATTCGGCAACCGCGACAAAGCGGTTGGGAACCATGTAGTGAGGCAGGCTGAGCTGCGCCGTCTGCTGCAGGCTGTCGATGCTCACCGTCATGCCCGGCTTCGCCAAGAAGGCAGCCACCAGCGCGGCGTCGGCAGTGCCGGCATTCTCGACCATGACCGCGGCGTCCACGATCTCTGGACAGGTCCGCAGCACGGACTCGATCTCTTCCAACTCGATGCGGAAGCCGCGGATCTTCACCTGCTGATCGCGTCTGCCGAGCAGTTGAATGCTGCCGTCCGCCAAGCGTGTGGCCAAATCGCCGGTTCGATACAGACGCACCGTTTCGCCATCCTGCAGAGACATTACGGGAAACGCTGCGGCTGTCAGATCGGGCCGGTTGACGTAGCCCTTCGCAAGACCAAGTCCGCCAATACACAACTCCCCAGGGGTGCCGACCGGCGCCTGCGTTCCGTCATCGGACAGGATGTAGAGATCAGTATGAGCCACTGGCTCGCCGATGACGATCGGCCGGCTGGCATCGACAATCCGTCCGCAGGCCGACCAAATCGTGGTCTCCGTCGGCCCATACATGTTCCACAGTTCGAAGCCTGCGGCGATCAGCTTCTCGGCGACATCGCGCGGCAGCGCCTCCCCGCCACTCAACGCGCGAAGCGGGCGCGATGGCTGCAAACCAGCTTCCAGAAGTACGCGCCAAAGCGTCGGTGTGGCCTGAACGATCGTCGCAGCGCTGGTTTCAATCAACCGCACGACGCTCTCGGGCTCGAGCAATCTGTCCTTGCTGCAGATCACGGTCCGCCCGCCGCAATACAGCGGCAGAAGAAGCTCGAGAACCGCGATGTCGAACGACACCGTGGTCACTGCGACGATCCGATCATCGGCTCCGAAGCCCGGCCGGACCGCCATCGAACCGAGGAAGTTGGCCAGTGCGCGGTGACTGATCTCCACGCCCTTGGGCGTTCCGGTCGAGCCGGACGTGAAAATCACATAAGCGGTCAAGTCGAGCACCTCCTGCGAGGGCACCGGTTCGGGACGAGCGGACGAGGCAGCGTCGATCTGTGCGGCATCTCGCACGAGATCAATCACCGGCACCCCCATTTCGGCCGCAACCGGGCAGTCCGCTCCTGACGTGATGAACGCCGCAACCTCGGCCGCTTCAGCCATCTGCCGAATTCGAGCCACGGGAAGCGAAGGATCGACCGGGACGTAGGCGAGCCCAGCTTTCGCAACCGCGACCAATGCGACCGGCAGATCAAGGCCCCGTTGAACCGCGACCGCGACCCGGGCTCCGTTGGCCGGATTCAGCGCTCTCAACAGCCCCGCAATTCGATTGCTCCTCGATTCCAGATCGCGATAGCGCAGAACGTCCGTCTCGTACTCCACCGCAACTGCGTCAGGCGTACGGTAGCAGTTCCGCTCGATCATCTCCACCAGAGGAATGTCGAAACGCGAGGCTTGCAGTGCGTGGGTCTGTCCGCTTGCAGTCCCAAGAACGGTTGGCTTCTGCAGCTTCAGGTCCTGCAGGATGATCTGGGGCTGCTCGAGCGCTTGTCCCAAGATCTTGCGGAGCTGATCGAGCCATCCCGACACCGTCGTCCGATCCAGAAGATCGGTCGCGAAATCGACCTCGATCGTGATGTCGTCGTCCGTTTCGATCATGTTGATGAAGATGTCGAAATTGACGAAGGCCTTTGGATTGGTATCGACGCGCGTATCGGCGCCGCGGAATGTCAGCCGAGAGCCGACCCGTTCAAGATTGAACTGAATGTCCGACAGCGGCGTCCGGTTGATGCTACGGGGAATGTCCAGATCACGGACCAACGATCCCAACGTGTAGTCCTGGTGATCGAAGATCTCGTTCAGCTTCTCGTCGACGTGCTTCAGATGCTCACAGAAAGAGACGGCGGACCGAGCGGTGACCGGCACCGGCAGGAAGTTCACGCAGTGCCCGACCAGATCCTGCCGATCCAGCAGTGCCTGGCCGCCCATCGGGACGGTCAACACAACGCTCTCGTTGTCGCAAAGCCGCGCGAACAGAGTCTGCACCGAGGCAAACAGCACCGTGAACAGGGTTACGCCCTGGCGTTTGGCCAGCTCTCTCGCCCCGCCGCAAAGGTCCTGCCCCAACCGCTCGCGCAGCGATGCACCGAGGAAGCTCTTGACCTCCGGGCGTGGGCGGTCGAGCGGAAGCTCCGAGGCGACCGGCACATCCGCGAACTGCTTTCGCCAGAACTCAACCGTGGACGCAGACGGCCGCGGCCGCTCCGCAGCATGTTCGGCGAAACTCGCGGCAGGCACCAGCGACGGCGTTCTTCCGTCACGATAAGCATTGTAGATCTCGGCCAAGTCACCGAGCAGGACGTTCATCGACCAGCCGTCACAGATGATGTGATGCGCGGTGAAGACCAGCACGTGGACGCCAGACCCCACACACAGAACGCTGGCACGAACCAACGGCCCGTTGAAAAGGTCAAATGGTGTTCTTGCATCCTTGGCAAGCCACTGCGCCAGTTCGGCATCGGCGTTGGACTCGTCGAGCTTGACGACCGGCACCTTGGGCACGAAATCCGGACTGATCTCGAGCATTCCGGTGAAGTCAACGACACGGCTACGAAGTGCCTCGTGACGCCGGACGACTTCTTCGACCGCTTTGATCAACGCACTCTCGACGACGGGCCCATCGAAGCGAATGCTGACCGACTCGTTGAACGCCATCGAGGCTGCATCACCCATTTGCGCCGCGAGCAACACCTCCATCTGAGGCTCGGTCAGGGGCACCGTTTTGAGTTTCTGCGGCTGCGGTTGAGCTTGACCATCACCACTACGGCCCGCCTTCCTGGTGACACCCTTGGCTTCTCCCGTGATCAGCCCGGCGTCCGCGAAGGCCCCTATCGCTCGTTCGAACGCGCCGTCGATCGCCTGGCACTGAACGGCCTCGTGTGCGGTCGTGAGAAAACATGGGAAACCTTCGTGGACATGGATCCCCTGTAGGCGAAGCTCGGCGAACAACAGGCCGGCGAACCGTCCCAAAGGTGAACCATCGACAAAGAACCAGCTCGCACATGTCTCGGCCCGCGTCGGCAGTCCGTAGTTGTCGAGGTGTGAATTGATCCGATCGACAAGCTGCCCGGTGCGCTGCGCCAAGGGCGCATAGATCTCGGCCTTGTTCCGTTCGATGTGCTCGAGCACAGCGCGTGCTGCGGCGAGCACCATCGGATGCCGAACGAACGTTCCGGCGAAGAATGTCGGCGCAACTTCCGGCTCGCTCTCGTCGCCGTATTGCCAGAAGCCACCGTCCAGCGCGTCCATGAAATCCGCGCGGCCTGCGACCACCCCGATCGGCATTCCTCCGCCCAGCACTTTGCCATAGGTCGCCAGGTCAGCCTTGATACCGAACACCTTCTGCATGCCACCGGGGTCGACCCGGAAGCCGGTCACCACCTCGTCGAACACCAGCGCCGCCCCGCTCTTTGCGGTCAGCTCTCGGAGCGACGCCACGAAGTCTCGCGGCTGCAAAGCCGGATGCCGGCTTTGAATCGGCTCGACGATAACAGCGGCGAGATCGTCGGCCATTTGGCTGACAAGCTCGAGGCTTGCTGGATGGCCGTACGGCAGAACGATCATCTGTCCGACGTTTTCGGCCGGGATGCCGGACGCGATCGGAAGTGCACCGGGGACGCTGCCCGCGCGGCACGACTTGATCAGAACCTCATCGAACTGACCGTGATAGGCGCCACTGAAAACAACGACCTTCTGTCGTCCGGTCACAGCGCGCGCCACCCGGATGGCGGCCATAACAGCTTCGGAACCGGTGTTGCAGAAGGCGACCCGCTCATTGCCGGTCATGGCGCTAATTCGCGCCGCGACTTCCCCGGCCAGTTCGGTCTGCGGTCCGATCGCGAATCCGTCTTCCAACTGTGCGTGCAACGCGGCGGCGACGAATGGCGGGACATGGCCGAACATCGTCTGGCCGTAGCCATTCACCAGATCAATGTACTCGTTGCCGTCGACATCCCAGATCGACGCTCCCTTCGATCGCTTGCACACGATCGGGTAAACCATCTCCTTCCACTGCGCATTGAAGCCGCTCGCGGTCCGGGGATCGGCAAGAACTCTGCGCGACGCCTGAGCACGTGACTTCGATCCAGGCGTGCGGTCGTTATAGCGCCGGACAAGATTCTCGATGTAAGAGCGCTGCTCCGGTGCAAGTGCGAGATCGCCATCGGCGGCACCGGGGCGATACATCTTGAACCGGCCGCCCCCTTCCTCACCCGTGTCGGGCATCACAAGGGTAGTCTCAGGCGCGCTCCCTGCGCTGCTATTGGCCGGGACCGCCGCAACAGGCAATTCGGCAGCGACACCCTGGTCTTTGCCGACCGCCGCAAGCTGAGCGGCAAAAATCCGTTCCATCGAGTGCAGTTGCTCGCGAAGCAACGCCTCGACTCCCGTGGCGCCCGCCATCACCGGCGCTGGCGGGTCTTTCGACAACGCAGTCTCTGCCGGCCGCTCGACCATCGCCACCTGGGGCTTCAAGGCAGCTCGTTCGGCCTGGGGCAATTTGTCGGCCGGTGCCGAGGCCTTCAACATCGCAGCCAGGGCGTCCAGCGAGTTGAGATCTCGCATCAACTGCCGGAACGTGATCTTCACCCCAAACGACTTGTTGACGCGCTGCGCGACCTGACCGAGCAGCAAGGAATCGAACCCAAGCGAGATGAAGGAAGTCGCCGCGTCCTGATCCGAAAGAGGTCGTCCCGAGACATCCGACAGTATAGCCGCAAGCGCCTTGATCAGCGCCTTCGAGACCTCATCACCCGACATCTTACTCTCCATCGAAACGCTACGCAGACCATCCTGCTCGCTACGCACCTCCTGCGGAGGCACGGTCTGAGGGAACGCGTCTCCTCGGGCCGATGCGACTGGCATGGTCATCTCAGGGCCGGCCGAAGCAGGGCGCGCGATCCAATGGCGCGTGCGCTCGAACGGATAGCTTGGCAATCGCAGGCGTGCGGCACCCGCGGCTGGACGGACATCGGATTTCAGCCTCGCGCCGTGCGCCCACAGATCTCCGAGCGCTTGAGCGAAGGTGAGCTCTTCGTCGTTTCGCTCCGCATAGTCCGGTGCGGTCGTGACGATCGCCCGGACCTTCGATGCGGATGATGAGGCCCCTGCAAATGTCGACAGCGTTCGACCGGGACCGACCTCCACCAGCAGACAATCCGCCCGCTCGGATATCGTATCGATCAGCGTGGTAAGCGCGGCACGGAAGTTGACAGGCTCGCGGCATTGACGGGCCCAATAGGCCGGTGACGTGGCCTCCGCCGCGGTCATCCAAGTTCCAGTGACGGTCGAGATCAGCCGACGCTTCGGTGGTCGGAGTGCAATCCCGGCCGCAACCTTCTCGAGCTCGACTGCCACCGGATCCATCATTGCTGAATGGAAGGCGTGTGACGTGTGGAGACGTCGATGGGGAATCTCCGCACTCTCCAACCGGCGCTCGAGTTCTTCCACAGCTTCAAAAGGACCGCTGGCGACACTGAGACGGGGCGAATTGTCGGACGCAATCTCGACCCCGACTGGCAGGTGCGCCGACAGCTCGCTTGCCGCCAACCGCACGCTGAGCATGGCGCCGGGCGCCTGGGCCTGCATGATCCGTCCGCGATGCACCACAAGCTTGAGCGCATCCTGATACGACATCACGCCCGCCAGCGCCGCCGCGACCAACTCGCCGAGGCTGTGGCCGATCATCGCTTTCGGCTCGATACCGGACCGGAGCAGACGCTGTGCCAGAGCATATTCGATGAGGAAGAGCGCCGGCTGCGCCAACGTCGTCGATCGGATGGCATGATCGTCGACATCACGATCGTCGAACAGCACGGCGAGGATATCGACGCCGAGGTGTTCCTTGACGATCGCCGCCCCGAGCTCGACATCAGCGCGGAATTCGCGATCGGACTCGAAGAGCCAACGCCCCATCCCCGGGTACTGAGCGCCCTGGCCGGGAAACATGAACACCGCGCCGGGTCGAAGCGATGAAGGTCGGGGGTCGGAGCGGACTTCCCGCAACGACTGAACCGCTCCCTCCACGGAATTGACCGCGACCGCCCAGCGCCGATCGAACGTTCGCCGTCCTGCGGCCAGAGTGTGGGCGAGTTCGTTCAAGCCAATGCGCTCGCCACGCTGCACTGCCGCCTCGAGATGATCGGCCAGCCTGAGCCGCATCGCCTCCAATGCAGTGGGGGACCGGGCAGACAGCCGGAGAACCACCGCACTCTCGACCGGCAGCGAGTTCTCCGCTGCAGTCGGTGGTGACTCCTCCAGGCACAGATGCACATTGGTGCCTCCGACCCCGAAGGCACTGACTCCGGCGCGGCGCGGCGCATCTCCCCGAGGCCAGTCCTGCAACTCCGTCGCCACCCGGAATCCCCGCTTCGCGAGGTCCAGGTGTGGGTTCGGCTCGGAGAAATTTGCCTGAGGCGGCACAATGCCGTGGTGAAGCATCAAGGCGGTTTTGATCAGCCCTGTCACGCCCGCCGCGGCATCCAGGTGACCGACATTCGCCTTCACCGATCCCAGGGTGCAGTTGCGGTCTTCGATCGCACCGGTGGAAGCTTCAGCGAACGCTTGCGACAGCCCCTCGATCTCGATCGGATCACCCAGCGGCGTGCCGGTGCCGTGACACTCGACGTAACCAATCGATTCCGCGTCGAATCCGGCCATCGCCAGCGCGGCCGCGATGCACTCTGCCTGCCCGCCGACGCTGGGAGCCGTGAAGCCAACCTTGGCCGCGCCATCATTGTTGATGCCGTAACCTCTGATCACCGCGTAGATCGCGTCGCGATCAGCGACGGCATCCGCCAGCCGTTTGATGGCCACCACGCCCGCGCCGGAGCCGAACACGGTCCCGGCCGCATCGACATCGAACGGCCGGCAGGAGCCATCGCGGGAGGCAATTCCGCCGTCCTGATAGATGTACCCGCGTTTCTGGGGGAACGTGACGGAGACGCCGCCGGCCAATGCCATGTCGCACTGCAGAGCCGCGAGGCTTTCGCACGCTTGCGCGACGGCAAGAAGCGAGGTCGAACAGGCACTCTGGACAGAAACTGCCGGTCCTTTGAGATTGAGCTTGTAGGCGACCCGCGTCGCAACGAAGTCATTGAGCGTGCCGAGGAGCTCCGAATACGAGCCCACCTGAAACTGCGACGTGAACCGCTCGAGGGCGGTGCGATCGGGGCAGACGTGCCGCAAGAAATAGGTGTTCAGCGAGGCGCCGGCGAAGACGCCAACCGCCCCCTGATAACGCTCCGGGTCGTACCCTGCATCGTCCAACGCCTCGGAGCAGATCTCGAGGAAGATCCGCTGCTGCGGATCGGTCAAATCCGCTTCACGCGGCGACATCCCGAAGTAATCGCTGTCGAACAGATCGACGTCGTCGAGAACCGGCTTGGCGGCAACAAAATCGGGATCGGCACGCTCATGAGCCGCGAAGGAGTCCTCCAGCTCTTCAGGCGAGAAACGCGAAACGCTCGTGCGTCCCGCTTTGATGTTCTGCCAAAACTTCTGAACGTCGGGTGCGCCTGGAAAGCGACCAGAAAGTCCCACTATCGCGAAGCCGATCTCATTGCTGTCCGACATCTCGCCTCAGCTCCGTCTAGCCCTATGCGTGATGGCTCCGAACACTGATCGCGCCATACGCAGCATTCATCGCACGCCTCTGCCGGCGTCCACGCGCTGCTCCGGCAATGGCGAGCGACCGATGCGAGGCTCCGTCCAAACAAGCCTGGAATTCGGCGATGCTGGGATGGGCGAACAGGTCCGTAACTGGAAATCGAATCCCAATCGCCGCCTGAATGCGCTCGTGCGCCGCGATCATCTGCAGAGACGTCGCGCCAAGATCGAACAGGTTCGCCCTGGCATCGACCGACTTGCCCAGTAATGCGCTCCAGATGTCGGCCACGATCGATCCGACACTATCGTCAGAGAGATCTTCATCATCGGTACCTGCGCCCAGCTGCTCCGTCGCGATCAGGTCGCTCAGCAGCTTCGCTCTGTCGATCTTGCCGTTCTTGTTGAGCGGCAACTCATCCACGATCTTGATCGTTGATGGGATCGCTTGGGCGGGGAATTGCTCTTTGAGTCTGCGGATGATGCCGGCTTCAAGATCACCGGCAGCGTCACCTGGCAGCGGCTTCAAGAAAGCGACAATCCGCTTTACGTCGCCTCGATCCGCGGACAGAACCACCGCCGCGTCGGCCAGGACCGGATCCTGCCGCAGCGCCTGCTCTACGCCGTCGAGCTCGATACGCACGCCGTTGATTTTGACCTGACGGTCCCGCCGACCACGGAACTCGATCGCTCCGTCGCTCCGGCGACGAACGTAATCCCCGGTGAGATAAAGCCGAGCCTTCGGATCGTCAGACAACGGATCGACGACGAACTTTTCCGCGGTCAGCTCCGGGCGATTGAGGTAGCCGAGCGCCAGCCCGATCCCACCCGCGCAAAGCTGACCTTCCTCACCGTCCGGAACCGGCTCGAGCGCATCCGATAGAATGTGCACACTCGTGCCCGAAATCGGAAAACCGATCGGCACCGGCCCATCGCCCCAGCCCGTGCGCGGAATCGAATAGCAGCACGTGAACGTCGTATTTTCAGTGGGGCCGTACCCGTTGATGATCGTGCAATCCGGCAGCAGAGCCATCGCACGACGAACGTGCACCGGCGAAAGGACGTCGCCGCCGGCCAGCAAAGTCGTGAGACCCGACAGCGCCTCGGGTCGCTCGTCGACCATCAGATGGAAAAGACCGGCTGTGAGCCAGGCCGCATTGACCGAGAAACGCCCCAGCGTCTCGGCGATCCGCTCGACCGACAGCACCGCATCTTCGACGATGACGACCTGTCCGCCGTTCAGCAACGGCCCCCAGATTTCCAACGTCGAGGCATCGAACGCCAATGGCGCCGCATGCAGCATGACCGTCGCGGGCGACAACGTCATGAAATCCGTATCAACAACCAGCCTGACGATGGCACGATGCGGCACCACAACGCCCTTCGGCCGCCCTGTCGATCCCGACGTGAACATCACATAGGCAGGCAAGGATGGCGTCAGATCGAGTGCCAACGGATCACCGGGCTCAAGCCGCGAGGCATCGAGCTCGTCACTCAGGCGGCGCTGCTCGATCGCGTCAATCAAAGCCGGTTGATGCTCCGTCAGAACCAGCGTCGGCTGTGCATCCTGGATGGCGCCGCCGATCGCTTCCGGGCCTAGCCCGATATCAAGCGGCATATAGACTCCGCCCGCCTTCAAAATCGCGGTCATGCCGATCAGCGTATCGATCGAGCGCCCAGTCAAGAGGACAACAATTGAGCCAACCTTCACGCCTCTTTTGACAAGCAATCGTGCCAATTGGTTCGAACGAAACTCAAACTCGGCAAAGGTAATCCGCCCACGCTCGGAAATGGCGGCAACGGATTCCGGAAAACGTTGGGCAATTTGCTGAAGAACATCTGGAACGGTGCATGCCGCAGCCGCGCCACTGCCAGATCCTTCTTTGATAACCACGGTGCTCGCCATGACTATCCCTACCCTTGCAACCAACTAACGGCAATCTGCCTCGCATATTAAGCTTACTCTTAACCCGACTGTAAGCGAAAGCGCTAACGCGGATCGATCACGCGAGCCTGATCCCGATCAACGATAGTTCCTGCGACCGCAGTGCGTTGACCTATATGTCAACACACTCCTCTCATCGCGCCTCGCGAGCGTTGTAAAGATCCCACCTCTGCCGTCACTGCTCGACAGCGCGCGAGGAACAACCATTGCGAGACGGGCACTTCACCCGCGCAAGTCTTCACACGCCACCGTCTCTCACGCGCACAATTTGATGAGAGACTAACTCGCACTTGAAAGGCTCTCAAAAACCTACAATGATGTTGCATAGCGCAACGACCCATCGTCGCACACGCACTACGATGCGACTTCGCGCACCGCGATCACGATATTTCTGCACTACGTTGAACCCCAAGCTGTTCAACGCCGAATGCATCCTTGTCAACGATCACTGGGTATCGCGCAATGTCATTGCAATCACTCGGAGACCGCCTTGATGCAAGCGCTGGACGCCCTTCCGGCTTCGACTACATGAAGGTCTCGCTCGCGGTCATGGTGATCGCGACGCACAGCGTGCTGACGAGCTATGGGCAAGCCGCGGATGCCGCAATGTGGGACACGCCCGCGCGGCCATTCCTGCGATCTGTTCTTCCGATGTTCTTCGGAGTGAGCGGGTTTCTGGTTGCCGCCAGCCTGGATCGTTGCAAGACACTCATTAAGTTCTTTGGACTTCGGGCGATCAGAATATTCCCGGCGCTTACCGTAGAGGTGCTGCTGTCCGCATTTCTGATCGGCCCGATGCTGACAACACTGGCATTGAGCGACTATTTCACGGACAAGCTGTTCTTCCTCTACCTGCTCAACGCGATTGGCGAGATCCACTATCTTCTTCCAGGCGTGTTTCAAAACAATCCCAAGCCCGACATCGTCAACGCACAACTCTGGACCGTGCCTTTCGAGTTGTACACCTATGGGGCGATCGGTCTGCTGGCCATTGCCGGCGTGCAACGCTATCGCATCTTGGGTCCGATTTCGGTTGTCGTGCTGATCGTATTTCATTTCGTCGCCCGCCTGTGGTGGCACGGATGGCAATATCTGCCCTTCAACGGCAACGTTCCGGGTTTCGCCCTGATGATCTCGGGGATCGTCGGCCTGTCGCTATATTACTACCGCTATGAAATTCCGTGGCGCTGGTCCGTATTCTGGGGCGCCACGGCGGTTGCGTTGCTCGGGATGTACTCCCGCTACGGCGGAGAATATTTTGGCGCGCTGGTCGTTCCTTATGTCGCGATCTTCCTAGGCCTCACCACACCGCGGCGCCTCGCGATCGTTCGCGACCGCGATTACTCGTACGGGATGTACCTGTACGGGTTTGTCATCCAACAGACCTTCGCAGCCACGATTCCGTCCGGCCGCGTCTGGTGGATCAACATCCTGGTATGCGTGCCGCTCGCAGCGATCCTCGCGGCGATGTCATGGCACTTTGTGGAGCGTCCCGCTCAGCAACTGAAGTCTCTGGTCGGGTCGTTTGAAAAGCAATATCTGCGGATCATGCGCCGGACCACAGTGGTCCCCGGCAGTGCTCCCGTCAGAGCGGATGCATGAGCATCTGGGCCGGCGAGCAGGATCTGCACTCCTGCGACATCTTAAACCACCTGGTGGTGACAACTTGATCGAGTGAGACAAGACAGAATGGCGTTCGACCGCGCTCGTCTTGGGCGCCCCACATCCTTTATCGGTCAGCTCTGCGCTCGGGCACGCCGGTTGGTGCCGGTTGTGGTGACGGCGACAATTATCGCTGCCGGCGCTGCCGTTGGTCAACGAAGCGCCCTCGCCTCAGATGCCACCAGCGATCGCGCCGAACAGCAGGCCAGTCCGTGGGGCGTCGCCACCGGCGCCGAATGGCTTGATGATCATCGCCGGTTCAATCCGATCCTGGCGAAGGCGGGCGTCAAATGGCTGCGGGCCTTCCAGGAATGGCAGACCATTCAGCCCAACCCAGGCACCTGGAACTGGGCCCCAGCTGATCGACTCGTCAGCGATGCGACGGCGAACGGCATCAGCCTGCTGTATCCGCTAGCCTATCTGGCGCCCTGGGCCTCCGCCGATGGCGGCACGCGCGCTTTCCCAATTAAGGACATCCAGTACTGGAAAGACTACGTCGGCGCCATCGTCAAGCGCTATCGCGGGTCGGTGAAACACTGGGAGATCTGGAACGAGTTCAACGGCAGCTTCGCCGTTAACGGAAATCCGTCCATCTACGCCGAGTTGGTCAAGGAGGCGTCGACGGCCGCCAAGCGGGCCGATCCTTCGGCAAAGATCGGAGTTAGCGTCGCAAATTTCGACGTCAACTTTCTGGAGCGCGCGATCGAAGCGGGCGCGGCCGGGCATTTCGACTTCATCTGCGTGCACCCCTACGAAAAGCTCGATCTGCTGGAGGCTGGAGGCGAGATCGAGTTCATGGCGATGGCATCGACGCTGCGGCGCATGCTTGCCTCACATAACCTCGACAGCTCGCTCCCGCTGTGGATCTCGGAAGTCGGAGCCGTCGCAACCACCGAACCGAGGTCCGAAGCAGGTCAATCGCGACTGCTGACAAAAGCCTACGTGCTCGCGCTCGCGTCCGAGTTCGAGAAGATCTTCTGGTTCGAGGCGCGAGGGCCGGCCTATCATGATCAGGCAGACCACGGATTGCTTCGCACGGACTTTTCACCGCGCCCCTCATTCGAGGCGCTTGCAACCCTGATCCGTCTGCTGGGCGATCGCCCGACCTATCTTGGATGGGTCCGAGCGGACGCCGACGGCCTAGGCTTTGTCTTCGAGGGCCGACAAGGTCCCGTAGTGGCCGCTTGGACCACCTCGAACAAAACGGTTGAAACGACCTTCCAGTCGCCGGTTCTGGTCACGCGTACCGACGGCTCGGAGGTTACTCTGGATGCCGGCAAGCCCCTCAGCCTGTCGTCCACGCCCCTGTTCGTTTCGAAGCTTCCGGACGCGATCGTGCAGCAGGCAAAAAAGAACCGCGACCTGCCGATTCTGCAAGATGTCGACTATTCGAAGGTGGACGCTGTCACGATCTCTCTTGGTGAGACCAATCGCGGCGGCGGTCTCCAGCAGATCAATCCGCAGACCACCAAGGTGTTCACGGACGAGGGTTCGATCTCGCGGCGGCTCGATTTTTCCGTCGCGAACAATGAAGGTCACTACGCCTATTTCGCGGTATCGCCGCAATTCGTTCCGTGGGGCACCCGCCGCCTGCAGATCAGCGCAACGGTCAAACGGCTGCCTGGGAGTCCGAAGGCAGGCTTCAGCTTGGACTATGAATCCCAGAAGGGCTACATCAACGCCTCCTATCGTGAGATACCGAGCGAAACGGACTGGCAGGAATTGACATGGACGATCGATGACGCGAATTTCGTCGGCCAGTGGGGCTGGCACTTCCGCATAAACGCGATTGCCTCGCCCAGCGAATTTCTGGTCAAGGACATTCGCGTGGAAAAACGTCCATGACATGCGCGCCCCCATCAGGCCATCATCGGGCGCCGATCGCCTGAAGACTGAACAAGAGCTACGCATGTCTGGTCAACCAGGACTTGTCGATTGCGACTTCACGCTGGCGCTCAACAACAGGACCGGTAAGTTCTTCTTCTGCGGCGATCTCATCGCCGGCTCGAAGGATCTGATCCGCAAGGTTTATTACTGGAGGCTCGGATTAGACCGGCTTCCCACCGGGCTGATTGCCCGTATCCTGGGCCGTCTGGCCGTCGTCGAAATCGATCTCCGGGTTCGGCATCCCAGGACACTCACAGCCTTCTTGTCGCGCCGGAACAGGCTGCCAATCGTCTTTACCGATCCAAGAGAAGTCCTCATCCACGACCTGCGCGAAACCGATATCATTCTTTGCCACGACGTCGGCCCCCTGACCCATCCGGCCTTTTACGCCGATGGTGTCGAGCAGATCTACCGGGCGGCGTTCGATCGCATCGCGGAGGCCAAGCCGCATCTTCTGTTCGCCAGTGAAAGCTCGTGCGAGGAATTCAAGCTGCTCTATGGCGACGATTTCCCTTATCTGGGCGTTCTGTATCCGCCGATCAGGTTCGCTTCGGGCTCCTCGGACCAGCAACCGGTGACGTCTATCCCGGGCAAGTTCTTTCTGTCCGTCGGCAGCCTGGGAACTCGCAAGAACCAGTTGCGGGCGATCGAGGCCTTCGGACGAACCGGCCTCGCCGAGAAGGCGTATAGCTATGTGATCTGCGGCGGCCCGGAGCCTGGCGCCGAACACGTCATCGCCGCCGCAGACCGCACCCCCGGCGTTATCATCCCGGGGTACGTCAACGATCCCCAGCTTCTTTGGCTGTACTCCAACGCAGAAGGATTCATCCTCCCAAGTTTACTTGAGGGCTTCGGCTTACCGGCAGCCGAGGCGATCCACTATGGAGTAATACCGCTGCTGAGCCGAGGAGGAGCTCTCCAAGAGGTTGCTGGCCCATCAGCCATCCTTGTCGACCCGTTGGATGTCGACGCGATCGCTCAGGGAATGCATCAGATCGCAGCTATGAGCGAGGATGAGAAGGCGCAGCGCTTGGATCAGATGCGAACGAGTATTGCGAGATTTTCAACAGAGAACGCCCTAAGGGTCTGGCGATCCGTTCTGTCCCAGGCCGCATCGCTTCACCAGCATACGGACGCAAGCCCCTCCACATCGCCATAGCGACGGCAGCGCAACGCCCTCTTCGTCAGGCATACATCTTCCCTGACCAGATAAGTGTCTGTGAGAGCAGCCCGCCGTGAAAGAGATTCCCGGCTTCAGCACAGGCTGGTAGGCTGAAATCATGCTTGTCGAGAACCTTGCTCATTTCAGCGCCGATACTCGTTTTGAGGCCGACCTCGTCATTATCGGAGGCGGCCCAGCAGGCCTCACCGTAGCACGCGAGTTGCGAGGTGCTCCGCTACGCGTCCTGATCGTCGAGAGCGGGTTGCTTGAAGAGGCCCCTCAAGCAACCGAGCTCTCGACGCTGGAGAGCATCGGCGAGCCGAATGCCCCTCACCAAATTCAGAAGCGGATTGCTTTTCACGGTGCCAATTGCCGCTCCTGGACTCAGGACCAGCAACCTTATGGTGTCCGCTGTCGAGCGCTCGGAGGCTCGACACATGCTTGGGCAGGAAAGTCGGCCGCTTTCGATGGCATCGATTTCCAGGAGCGAGCATGGGTCCCGCATTCCGGCTGGCCGATAGACCGATCCAGCCTCGATCCGTTTCTTGATCGCGCAGCCGACATTCTGAACCTCGGACCGAACCGCTACGACGACACTCTTTGGACCCTGCTCGGCATTTCACCTCCCGACCCCCAACTCGGCCCGCAGGGGCTTCGCTCGTTCTTCTGGCAGTTTTCGCGATCCCGGATCGATCCTCTCGACATTATGCGGTTCGGCGCCGACTTTCTCAGGCTGGAAGCCGACAACATTCGCGTTCTGCTCAACGCGACCGCGACACGCCTCGATCTGACCCAGGAGGGAGACGGGTTTCGCGGATTAGAGATCGCGACAATTAACGGGCAACGCCACACCGTACACGCAAAGGCCGCCGTGATCGCCGGCGGCGGTATCGAAAATGCGCGCCTTCTGCTCGCTTCAACGACGATCCACGCCAACGGAGTTGGCAATCAGCACGATCTGGTGGGGCGCTTCCTGATGGACCATGCCGGCGCGCGGATCGCCAGGTTCGGCGGGTCGAACGCCAACCAGATCATGCGGCGCTTTGGTTTCTACGGCCTCCGCAACAGCGGTCGCACCTCGATGTACATGCATGGCCTCGCGATCACGCCTGAAGTGCAGGAGCGAGAGCATCTCTTGAATTCCGCGATCTATTTCATGCCGGAGCATGCGGCGGACGACCCATGGGACGCCGTCAAACGGCTCCTTACCGGAAAGAGTAAGCGACAGGTCAAGGATGCCATGCGTGCCATTGCCGGCGCCGGTCTCCTCGGCAAGGGCGCCGCCATGAAGCTACTGTCGAGCAACCGGCTTCCGGTCGCCGTCAAGGATCTCATCGTCCAAACCGCCATTCGTTACATGCCTAATGTAGCCGCGGACGACTTCCTCAGTCGCGGCGTTCCGCACAAGGTGACGGACGTGTGGATCGACGCCATATCCGAGCAGCGCCCTGATCCCGACAGTCGCATCACGTTGTCGGAGAAGACGGACAGGTTGGGCCTGCCGCTGCCACGGGTCGATTGGCGGATCAACGCTGACGAGCGCCGAACCATCTTGCGGCTCGGCCACATCGTGCAGTCGGCTTTTGCGCACGTGCAGCTACCGAAGCCGATCCTGGAACCATGGGTCGCGGAAGGCGCATTCAACGACGCCGTGATCATCGACATGGCGCACAGCATGGGGACCACGCGGATGTCGGCGTCGGCGCGATCAGGCGTGGTCGACCAACACTGCCAAGTTCACGGCGTACGCGGCCTTTACGTCGCCGGAAGCTCGATCTTTCCGACCAGTGGCCACGCGAATCCAACTCTTATGATCGTGGCCTTTGCGGTCCGTCTTGCCGACCGTATCCGACAGACCCTGCTATAGTCCTCTTGCGCCGGATCGGCGCGCCGCTGCGAGAACACCGAGCCCGGATTTGAGCGACAAGCTGGTGCTCGACCTCACTCTCGACAACGCATCGCGCTTGGCACAGGCCAGAGCCGCGAAGATGAAGAACGGCAGCCCCAGGTCAGTCAGCGCGCCAGCTAGAACCTGCGTGACCAGCATTGCCGCACAGGTGACCTTGGCCGCCTTTCTGTAGCCCTCGTCCCTCGCGTCCACACCGTTACCGTCTTTTGCCAAGAACACCGACAGAAAGAACCCGACGAAGAGGATGCTTCCAACCACTCCAAGGCTCGCAAGCACCGCAATCGGGAAGCTCGACGCTCTCATGCTGCCGTTGCCAACGCCGAACCCAAAGGTGTCGAAGAAGTTCTCCAGCCCTTGTCTGTTCCAAAGCGATCTCTCGACCCCCGAGGAACTCGACAGTTTGTTCAACACCAGCTCGTTGAGAATGTCTGCCACATAGCTCGATGCACGATCGTCGGCGAGAATTCCCAGGATGATAAACGCCACCACGAACGGCGCCCCGGCCAGCAGAACCATCGATTCAATACGCAGTGCGCCGGAGAACGACGCCGAGACGATCTGGAAATAGAAGATGCCCAGCACCACCGCGAGCCCGACATAGGCCGTCGACGATTTCGAGAGCAGCGCCGCGCCGAGGGACAGCACGGCCAGCACCAGCGACAAGCGTCGGTAAACTCCACAAAGCCAGAGCTGGAACGTGAAAGCAAAGAACGCGACCGTCATCGATCCGAACGCGGACGCCTCGGTAAACGATCCGACCAGTCGCTTCGAGCCCGCAAGCTCCACCTCGGTCAACAACCCGTAGGAGGCATTCCGGATGAACGACAGGATTTCAGTGGTGTTCGAATAATAGGTGGCGAGGTCGACGACCGAGAAGGCCAGGTTGGCGGCGACGCACAGGATGGCGGCACTCCCTAACTGGCTTCTCCCCACGTAGGAAGTCGCATACGCCCAGATCAGAACGAAGCAGACCAGATCTCCGACAAGATAGACCGACTGCGTGAAGTTCGACGTCGCGGGCTGAAGCACCACCATGTAGCCGGTGGTTCGCACCGGATAGACGAAGGTGTCTCCGGCAAACAGCCGCGGCATGAAATAGGCCGAGACCAGACAGTCGACCACGATCAGCGCCAGCCAGAATCCGGGCGTCCCTATCGCCAGGGCATCGGACAGCCGGCTCCGACAACCCGGTTCAGCAAGAATGCGGATCGTCAGAAACCCTAACAGCAAATGCGATGGGGTGACGTTGGTGCCGCCCAGGCTCGGCAGCGTGAAGGCGGCGGCCGCGCCCAGCAGGATCGAGCATACAAAGGCGTGAATGATGAAAGATACAGGCTGAAAGAGGCAGATCACGCCGAGCGCGAGCGTGATCATTCCGATGACTTCGATCGTCATGGTGTTGCCCCGGAGCCTTTCTCTTGCTGTCGGCGGCCGGAGCTCATTGAGGCTCGGCCGCGCTGAAGTTTCTCGCTTTAGTCAAATCTGTCAACGTCTCCTTCGAACCGGCCGTGCCCGTCCGGCGGCTGTGTAGCCTGCCGCTTGTCCCAATGATCGGACCGATCCCGCCAGTCCAGACGCGGCACCAGACCACGTACGCGAATAGAGCGATCCGAGCTACGCTATCAGGACAAGCAGTAGGCACAGGCCGCCATGATGTCCTGGCGACCGCCGGACTCTGCGTATCGCCTACTAACTCAAGCATCACCGCCTGCCCATGGGCTGATCGACGCCTTGCTCCATCCCCATTAAGAACGCCCCATGAATTTACCATTGTCCCAAACAAACAAGCACGGGTGATCTTATTCCCTCTACAGTTGTCTTGACACTATCTGGCGCCGTCGGCAGATCGATAGTTGCCCAGGACGCGAGAGGCGTTCTGGAGATCGCATTAGGTGAACCCATTGCCCTTTCGTCGACTGACGATCAACGGGAAGTTCCTGACAGCGCGACCTACCGGCGTCCACAGGGTCGCCGATCAGCTTATTCGCCAGATCGTTTTGAACCAGGACCTCCTGGACGGCGTATTTTCGACCTCGCCAACGATCGTTGCTCCCAAGTCCGCGCCGGACGGCACGCAAGGCGTTCACGTTGAGCGCTATGGCCGCTTGCGCGGGCAGCTGTGGGAGCAGATCGACCTGCCCCGCGCCGTGCGCTCCGATCTGCTGCTCAACCTCTGCAATCTTGGACCGGTGGCGATCGGCAACGCGATCACCATGATCCATGATGCACAAGTGTTCATCACCCCGCAGTCCTATTCGGCTGCTTTTCGCACGTGGTATAAGACCATTCTGCCGCTGACCGGGCGAAGGCATCGTCGCATTCTGACAGTGTCCCATTTCTCCGCCGAGCAGCTGGCGAGAGCCGGCGTCGTCGATGCCGAGCGCATTTCGGTGATCCATAACGGTGTCGATCACGTCCTGACCTATCCCCGAGCGCCCGAGATCATCGATCGTCTCTCGCTTGCACGGCGGCGCTTTGTGGTCGCGCTGTCCTCCACTCAGGCGCACAAGAATATCAAGGTTCTACTGGACGCCTTTTCCAGCCCGGAGCTTGGCGACATCAAGCTCGTCCTGTTTGGCGGACATGATCGCCGCGACTTTGACCGCTTGTTCCCCAACATTCCAGCCAATGTCGTGTTTGCAGGGGCCGTGACCGACGGTGAGTTACGGTCCCTCTTAGAAGCGGCGCTTTGCGTAGCATTTCCATCGACCACGGAGGGCTTCGGCCTGCCACCTTTGGAAGGAATGGCTTTGGGCTGCCCGGCCATCGTCGCGCCCTGCGGTGCCCTTCCCGAGGTCGCGGGGAAAGGGGCGCTCTACGCGGCTGCAGACAATCCCAGGGAGTGGATCGAAGCGATCAGGTCGCTCGCGGGCTCGGCTCCATTCTGGCTGGAGCGCTCCGCCGAGGGGGTAGCGCAGGCAGCGAATTTTACGTGGCGGAAAGCCGGAGCGGATCTCTGCAATGTCATTCGACACGTCGCCGAAGACAGATAGCAAAGGCCCCGTTGGAGGACCGATGGGGTCGACCAGGATCGCGGTAGTCGTCGCCAGCACCGGCCGCCCCGAGGAGCTTGGTCGCTGGAAAGATCACATTCTCCGACAGACCCTCCAGCCAAGCCGGTTCGTATTTGCGGTCGTGAAGCCGTCAGACCTTCCGCCCTCGGATTCGATGCTGGCGGGCGCCGAGGTTGTCTACTGCAATCCGGGCCTTCCCGTGCAACGCAACGCTGCGCTGGAGTTGCTTCTTGGCTCTACGGACATCATCGCGTTCTTTGACGATGACTATGTCCCGTCGGCCTATTGCCTGGAGGGGATCGAGGATTTCTTCCAGCACCATCCTGCAGTGGTCGCGGTGAATGGATCGCTGCTGGCGGACGGGATCAACACCGCGGGGATTCCGTATGAAGAAGCCATCGCGCTGGTCGTCGCCAACGATCGGAACGGCAGGCCCAAGGCGAAAGTAATCTGTTCGCTCGATGGGCTGTATGGCTGCAACATGGTGTATCGCAGCGCTGCCATCGGGGCCGAGCGCTTCGACGAGAACCTGCCGCTCTACGCTTGGCAAGAGGATATCGACTTTGCGGCACGCGTGGGCCGCCGAGGCGGCCTCGCCCTGACCACCGCCTTCGCCGGAGTTCATCAGGGTGTCAAAGCCGCTCGTCTGGCGGGCGTACGCCTCGGCTATTCGCAGATCGTCAACCCAGTCTATCTGATGCGGAAGGGGACCTTGTCTGTCAAAGCCGGGATCCGGCTGATCGCGCGCAATCTGGTAATGAACCATGTTCGCGCCTTCAAGCCCGAGCCGTGGATCGATCGCAGAGGACGCTGCAAGGGAAACTGGATCGGCGTCCTGGATTTGGTGATCGGACGGGATCACCCAAAGAACATTCTTTCCATTCGCCAGTGACTTCCGATTTGTATTATTTTACCGCCCGCATTGACATCGCCAACACAGCCACCGCGATTGCGAATGCGCTCCGATCAGGCCGACGTTCGGCAATCGCTATCGATCTACCGCCTGATCACTGATCGAACGAGATTCAGGATCTTCGCCTCGGCGCCTGCTGGTCGTCCTGCGACAAACCAAAGCGCCAGGATGGCAACGGCATAGACCGCCGCAGCCAACAGAACGGCGCCCACCAACTTCGCGGCCATCAGAACAATTTGCGGCTCGTGTTCCAGGTCACACGTGAGCGGATAGATCGCAGCCGCCATCAACGCGCCCGCCACGATCGAACGCCAATGCTCCGCGACCTGCTTCCATGCGGCCCAGCCGATCGTTTGTTGTGCCGCCCGCATCGAAACCGCTGCCACGAATAACGCGGTCAGCGTCCTCATCCCGACCGCCCCTTCCATCCCGAACAGCCAGATCGCGACCAATAAAATCGGCATCTTGAAGAGCAATTCCGACAGCGCGATCGGGAACAGCGCCTGCGTCCGGTTCAACGCCATCAACAGCGGCGATAGTGGCGACACGAACAGCGACGGAATAATCGACAACGCCATGAACGATACGATCGGCGAGATCACGGTCCATTTTTCGCCCAGCACCAGGCGGATCAGCGGATCCGCAACGAGGCCAAGCCCGATCAGCACCGGCAGACCAACGCAGACGATCATCGCAGCGCTTGCTCGATACGCATCTTTCAATCGCGCAGGATTGTCGTGGATCAGCGAAAACGCCACGGTGAGCGGATTGAGAAGCTGAACGATGATCACCTGGGTCGGCAACGACGCCAGATTTGATGCCATGGAGAACCGGCCGAGGTCCTGACGGCTCACCATCCGGCCCAGCATCAACTGGTCAATCTGCCAGTTCATAGCCCCGACCAGTTGATTGATCGTGGACCAGCGTACGAAGGCAGAGAATGCGCCCCATTCCGCCAGCGACAGTCGCGGCCTATATCTGAACGCGATGTGGCTCGCCACAGCTATCGTAAGCGGCGTCGCGATCGTCCCGACAGCGATTGCCCAATACGATCCCGTGCACCAGGCCACCACCACCGACACCACAAGCGACGTCAGCTTGCCCATCGCTTCCAAAGCAACGATCGGCCGATAATCCATCCGACGGGTAAACTCAGTGATCCGCGGGCTTCCCAGGCTCCGGACTGCGGGCGCGGTGCCGAGCGCCGAAATGAGCCAGATGAGCCTTTCGTCCCGATACAGTTGCGCGATCGGCCACGACAACGCGACCACAACGGCCATCAACGCACAGGACCTCAATAGTCCAACAGTGAAGGCGGTGTCGTAATGTCGTTCGGTGGGATTTCGCACTCGGACCAGTGCCACGCCGATCGGAATCTCCATCACCGCTTCGACGATGAAGATCACGGACATCGCGATGGCCACGATGCCGAAGTCGGCAGGCGTCAGCAGCCGGCCCAACAGGCTCAGGGTGATCAGATCAATGCACCGCGTGATCAGGCGTGAGGCGACCAGCAGGCCGGCGCTCGCGGCGGCTCGCGCACCAACCGGCGCCTCAGCGTGACTCTCGGAGCCCATCACCCACCAGACATCAGACCCGCGAGGCCGCGCCGGCCAAGGGACGAGCCATCATCGGTTTGCGATTGCACTGTTGCATCGGTTGGGCTCGCCTCGACGAAACACGGCAGGCAATGGAGCATCTTCTGGCAACAGGCTTCACGACCGCAATTCCCCGACCGGATGATCCCTCTGTGGCGGCCCAAACAACAGCGGCTTGATCGCGCGGCTCAGAGGTCGCTCGACAAATGCCCAGCCGAGGACGCCGCTCGCAACGACCAGAACGGTCAAGATCACCACATTGAGATCGAACGGCAACATTCCGAAACCTAGGTGGGACATCACGAGCCCCCACATCGGCAGCGCGAACACCTGAAACAGATAGATCGAATAAGACGCGTCGCCCAGCACCGCGGCCAGCCGACGCTGTCGTCCCTGCCCCAAGTCGAGGTTCGTCGCCGCAACGACGATCCCCGCCGCCGGGATACCCCAGAATGCAAACCGACCAGCGCCCTGCTCGTCCGGCGTCCAATACACAGTTGCCAACAAAACAGCCAATGACAAGGCGGCCAGAACGCGCGCGGCCTGGGCCGTCAGCTGGCCTCCCGAGAGCTTCCAATAGGCGACCCCGATCCCCAGCAGAAACTCCAGCAGCAGCCAACTCGTTGCGAATTTCGCCCAAGGCGCAGCCGGAGCCAAAGCGGCTCCCATGCCGACCAGAACGGTAAACGACGCGAACAACAATGGTAGCGCCAGTTGGCGCGGCAACGTCAGCAACAGCCCGAAGACCAGATAGAAAAACATCTCGTAATTCAGCGTCCACCCCACCCCGATGACAGGCGACAACTCCCGTCCGGGAGCGGGAATGGGCAGGAACAGATACGAGCCGGCGATCCATGCCGGGTCGGCCGCTGCATAATGCGTTGTGAATAACGCCGGCGACAGCACCGTGACCGACACCGCCACCGTGGTGAGTAACCAATACAGCGGCACAATCCTGGCGATCCGCTTTTTAAAGAATCCCGTCACCGCTCCCGGCTGGCCGAAATCGTTCCGATGCACATACAGCATCACGAAGCCGGAGATCACGAAGAACAGGTCGACGCCAGCATCACCAACTCTGACCTGACCGGAAGTCCCATCAAACAGGTGCGAGCTCGCTTTTCCCTCCGGGAACATATAGCCGATCCGGGTCGTCGCGTGAGTGAACACCACCGCGGTCGCCGCGAACGCACGAAGCAACTGGATCGCATCGATCCGCCTTCTGTTGACCTTTATATCAACAGACCCCGTCAACGTTTGGCGCTCCCGAGACAGAAACCCACTGGTCCAACCGCCTCCGATCGGCAGTTTCCAACACGACGCTCATTTTCTTCGTCTTCGATCCATGCTGATCTTGTTCAGTCTCTTCCGCAACAAACATCTTGGCGAAGATCCGAGTGGGTTAACTGCAGCGGCAATCGGGTCTGCTCCGCCGAAAAGTGCGGCAACACAAGCCTCCACCGGCCGGAATACTGAGGTCACAATGCAGCGCTACCTGGGGAACTGCCGATGGGAAGGCAACTGTTGAGGATTGCAGGAAGCAACAGGCCAATCCCGTCAGAGGCAGTTGACCGCATGAGGTAAACTCTGTCTTCTGATTCCAAACGCGGGCGCCGCGCCGCATGTTTATGACGCCTAAACACGCACAGGAATTGCTGAGTGGCGGCACATCAGGCCGCCTGTTTTGGCGCCATCGCGCACTCTCAACGATCACTCACGCAATGTGACTGTGGACACACACAGATCGTCGAACCAGTCTCGCGGATTCATTATGTTTGGACCGATCACTTGCTGATCGTCCATTGCTCCGATACGTACAACGGATAAACTTCGGACTAAATGCAACGAATTGGGGTCCTCGAATGCCGCGCGTTGGATTCTCGGAGTGGCTCGCGTTAACGAAGGTAGTCGCTCGCGGTCAACTGTTACGTTACCGCGGAGGCGAACAAGGCTACACGACCCAATTCGAGCAAAATCTCGAGAAGCAGATCGGCGTCAAGCACGCGCTGACGGTGAACAGTGGAACGAGCGCGCTGATCTCAGCGCTGGCGGCGGCAGGCATCGGTCCAGGTGATGAGGTACTCGTTCCCGCCTACACCTGGGTGGCGACCGCGATCGCCCCGCTCATGGTCGGTGCTGTTCCGATCGTCGTCGACGTCAACGAAAGCCTGACGATCGATCCGGAAGACATCAAGCGGAAGATCACGCCGTACACCAAAGCGATCATGCCGGTTCACATGCTCAATCTAGTGTGTGACATGGACTCGATCGTCGCAATTGCTCGCGAGCATCGGCTGAAGATCATTGAAGACGCCTGTCAGGCCGTCGGGCTGACTTACAAAGGGCGCCGTGTCGGCACGATCGGCGACGCCGGCGCGTATAGCTTCAATCAATTCAAGAATCTCAATTCCGGCGAGGGCGGCGCGGTCCTGACCAACGACGACCGTCTTTTCACTCGCGCGCGAATGTTCCACGATGCCGGGAGCTACACGCGGGAGTACTCTTACGAGTCCAACGAAGCGCCGTTCACCGGCATGAACTTCAAGGTCTCGGAGTTGACCGGCGCGGTCCTTCACGCCCAGCTGCCCAAGCTCGACCCTTTGATTTCCCGCCTGCGCGCGCGCTACCCGATCATGGTGAAGCACCTGTCCAAGAGCAATAAGCTCAGAGTCTCGCCGCACAATGATCCGGAGAACGCTGCCGGACTGACGGTGATCCTCGATACAGCGGAAGATGCCAAAAAATTCGCACAGAACCGAGGCGTGGATCGACTGATCGACACCGGCCGTCACGTCTATACCAATTGGCGACCGATCATGACTCAGCGCACGTTCGATGATCGGATGAATCCGTGGAAGTGGGCCAAGCGAGACATCCAATACTCGGAAGACATGTGCAGCCGGACGCTCGACATCCTGTCCCGGACCTGCCGCGTCTCGCTCGGTCCGCAATACCCGATTCCATTCATGGAATGGCGTGGACGGTCCCTCCTCAAGGCGGCGTCCTAGAGACACCTGAATGCGTGCATTCAGCGCGACGTTTTCGAGGTCACGCTGGATGCTCCGAGATCGAAGCCACAGGCAATGAACCCATCGGTCAAAATCGTCGTCTTGAGCTTACCGACTGCCACCGCGCGCCGGAGCCAGATGACCGCCATGCTCAGCAAGACGTCGCTGGATTGGCAGTACTTCGATGCCCACGCCTCGCTGATGTGCCCCAACTTGCACTACGACAGCGCCGAGCTGCGGCGACACTTCGGACGCAATCTGTCCCCTCCGGAAATTGCCGTTTGCTCGAGCCACGCCGCAATCCTCCATCAGTTTGTCGACAGCAACCAGGCCGATTACATCCTGGTGCTCGAAGACGACGTCATCTTCGATACCGATTTTCCGCTCGACCAGTTCTGTGCCTTCTGCGCCGACAACGGGTTGGAATACGTCCGGCTGTTCGGCAAACATTACGCCAAGGCAGTTCATCTCGGCTTCTTCTACGACCGGTCGATCGTCCGCTTCACCACAAGCCCGGCAGGCGCCCAAGCCTATCTGATGTCGCGCATGGCGGCGCAGCGCTTCCTCGACAGCTACCGGTCGATCCGCGCTACCGTCGATTTGGCCATGGATTCGTTCTGGATCACACAGCTGCCGATCTACTCGATCTTTCCCTACCCGATCATCGAGCGGTTCTCGCCAACTTCCATCCCGATGCCTCCACATACAGTTGAGGTCCAAGGCTTGGAGAACGTGGCCTGGCAGGGCGCACGTGTCATCAACAAGGCCCGAAAGATTCTGACGAACGCCCAGCTTCGCAAGAGCGACGAGAGCTTGCGGCAGCGCCATTGGCAGTTTCGGCAGGTCGGTCGAGTGGATGTCGAGCAACGCCGCGATCCGTGAACAGAAACGCCGTAACCTGGGGTGAAATCCGTTGAAGGTCGCGATCGTACACTACTGGTTCGTCGGGATGCGGGGCGGCGAAAAGGTGATCGAGGCTCTGTGCGAACTCTACCCCCAGGCCCACATTTTCACTCATGTGTTCGTCCCCGAGGCGGTCAGCGATCGGATTCGTCGTCATCGCGTGACGACGTCGTTCATCAACTCCCTGCCCCGCGCCAGCTCGATGTATAAATCGTACCTGCCGCTAATGCCGCTCGCGCTCGAGCACCTCGACCTGAGCGGCTACGACTTGGTCATCAGCAGCGAGTCCGGGCCTGCCAAAGGCATTATCGCACCACCGGATGCCCTGCACGTGTGCTACTGCCACACGCCGATGCGCTACATCTGGAATATGTATCACGACTATCGGAATGGCGCCGGCCGGCTCACGAAATTGCTGATGCCGCCACTGTCTCACTATTTGCGGATGTGGGATGTTTCGACCGCATCCCGCGTCGACAGCTTCATCGCAAATTCGGCGACGGTCGCAGATCGGGTCCGCCGTTACTATCGTCGAGACTCCATCGTCATCCATCCACCGGTCGACACCGCCGCATTCACACCCGTTCCGGCGTCAGAGCTGGGCGACTATTACCTGATGGCCGGCGAGCTCGTGGCCTATAAACGCCCGGATCTGGCGGTCCAGGCATTCAACCAGATCGGCCGAAAGCTGGTGGTGATCGGCGGCGGCGAGATGCTGAGCGAGTTGAAGCGGATCGCCGGGCCGAATGTGACCGTCATGGGGGCCCAACCTTTCGAGGTCTTGAGGGACCACTACATGCACTGCCGCGCGCTGATTTTCCCCGGCGAGGAAGATTTCGGCATGGTGCCGGTGGAAGCGATGGCAGCCGGGCGCCCGGTGATCGCATTCGGAAAAGGCGGAGCAACCGAAACCGTCGTACCCGGACTCTCCGGGCTGTTCTTTCAGGCACAGGAGGTCGAGCAAATCCGCGCGGCGATCCTGCAGCTCGATGACATCGAAATCGATCCGGCCAAGATCGCCAATCATGCCGCCCGGTTCGGCAAACAGGCGTTCTTTAACGGCTTCCGCTCGCACATCGACCAGCTGTTGGCAGCAAGGGCGGAAGCATCCGCGCGCAACAGAGGCTAGCCGGTCGCCAGCACCTTAAGAGCATCGCGATCCACTACCAAGCACGTCAGATGCCCCGTGGCGAAGGCGCCGGTATCGATATTGATCCTGTTCGATCGCACATCGATCCGCTGAACCGGCGTATGACCGTGGACAACCAGTTTTTCGAAGTTCACCGTCGACGACAGGAATTCGTCGCGTATCCAAAGCAGGTCGCGTTCGGTCTGGTCGGAGAGTGCAACGCCTGGTTTCACGCCGGCATGGGCAAAGAATACGTTGCCGCAGGAAAACGTGCTCTGCAGTCCCTTCAAGAACCGGTGATGCGCATCCGGAAGACTGTCCCGGAACGCCGACTGCAATTCTGCAACACCCGCTTCTGACAGCACCTTCTTCGGTTCTATGCCGTAGGACACGAGCGTCTCGACCCCGCCGAGGCGGCGCATCCAGTTTTCGAAGACGCCTTCATCGGACAGGCATTTGATCGCGACGGCCTCATGGTTTCCGCGGAGAAAAACAAGCTCCCTCTCACGTGATTTCCGGACCAGGCTGTCGATGACGTCGCGCGATTTTGGCCCACGATCGATGTAGTCGCCGAGGAACACACACACGGAGCGAACCACCGGGCGCTTAGCCAGATCATCATCGATCAGGCGAAACAGCCGCTCCAAAAGATCGGCTCGGCCGTGCACGTCACCGACCGCATAGATCCGCAATCCGTCGGGCAGAAAGGGCAACCAACGCTCAAATTTCCCTGAACCGAGATCCTGTTCAGCTTTTCCGCCCCATCTGCTCACGCCGCTTTAGCCTTTCGCCCACAGGTACCGCTACTCGGATTCAACATATCCCCCTATTTGCCTCCGGTGACATACATGTCAACACGAAGGAAACTCCCTTTATCTTTCATAGTCATACTGGGCTCGATCGCGAGCCCTCTGGTTGATCACAATCAACTATAACCGGCGACCGTTGTTGAACCTATTGGGCGTTTAATGTATCTAAAAACTACAAAATTTATATTCATAAACAGTACCTTGGAGTCGTCAGATGGCGAGCAGGCTGGGTCGCATAGCGCTTTTAGCGGCTGTTTCTTCCATCCCCTTCTATAGCTGGTCGGCATCAGCCGCCTGTATCAATCCGCCGCTCACTGATCAGGCGATCGCTCAGTTCAGATCAAATCCGAAGGCCGTGCTGAATCCCACGACGGACGGTCGCGCGGTGGAAACAGCCGTTCGAGACTTGGTCGGCACCGACGCGACACTTGCGATGGACATCGTGAAGTTAGCAGCAAGCGCACCGCCGCGACTTAAGACGGCGATCGCGGCTGGCCTTGCGCAAGCGGCCACCGCCTGCACGACGATCGATGCTCAGTCCGCCATGCTGATCCAGCAAGCTGTCGCCTCGCTCCCGGATGGTGAATTCCAGGCGACATTCGCGGCGATCGCAGGAGATCTTTCGACTGCGGCCACAGCGGCGGCGGCCGCCTCCGCGACCAGCTCCGCAGGGAGTGTCATCATTAACAACCCGAACCGCTCGGCTCGCGTTACTCTGAATCCCGCTGTCGGTGGTGGGGCTTCGCTACTGACGCAGATCACCGCCGGCGCCCGCGCTATCGTTGCCGTCGATGGCACTGATAACAACGTCAAGTCAGTCACGGCCGGCGGATCGGTCAGCGCTACACGCTGACCCCCGCCTGTCACTCGTATTTTCCGTATCAACGCCGATGACGGTTTAGGACTGCCGTATGAACTTCGCCGGTCAGCCTCTTCAAGATGGTAGCCTGCCTCGTATTGGCACCGGGAAGGACGCGCTCTCCCTGCTGGACGTCAGCGATTTCGTTGCCCGGCACTGGCGCTTCATCGGCCTGGTGACGGTGTTCTCGATCGCGCTCGCGCTCGCCTATTTGGCCGCGGCACCTTCTCGATACACCGCCCAAACCGACATGATCATCGACACCAAACGTGTCACCTGGACTCAGTCGGAGTTCGCGACCGAGAACCGGATGGTCGAGGATGCGTCGGTCGAAAGCGAGATCGAGACGACGAAGTCCGAAAAGGTGGCTCTGCAGGTCATTCGAAAGCTTCGCCTGAACGAGGACCCGGAATTCATCGGGTCCGGCACCGGACTTCGCAACCGGCTTTATCAGCTTCTGGATCTGGATGGCCCGATCTCGCCGCAGCTCACGCCCAGCGAACTCGAGGCACGTGCGCTCAGCCGGGTGAAAGACAATCTCAAGGTGATCCGGCTCGGGCGATCCTACATCGAGCAGATTTCGTTCACGTCGCTGGTGCCGGAGAAAGCGGCGGCCATCGCCAACGCGTTTGCGGACGCCTATATCGAGGACCAGATCCAGGCCAAGTTCGAAGCGACCCGGCGCGCCAGCGAGTGGCTGCAGCAGAGGATCGGAGAACTCCGCCAGCAGGCCAGCGATGCCTATCGGGCGGTTCAGGACTTCAAGTCGAGCAACTCGATCATCGTGAATGGCGACGGCAAGCTCGCGAGCGACCTGGAGCTCGATCAGCTCGGCATCGCGCTTGCAAAGGCCCGGGCAGAAACCAGTCAAGCCCGAGCCAAGCTGGAGCGGATCACCCGCGTTCTCGAACTGCGCCAGGAAAAGGGAAGCAATGAAATTCCCGATCCGGTGGTGACCGACGCCCTCAGCAACCCGGTTATCACGCGCCTGCGTCAGCAATATCTCGACAACCAGAGCAAGGAAGCCGAATGGAGCTCGCGCTACGGACCTGACCATCAGGCCGCGCGCAATCTCCGGTCGGAAATGGCCAACGTTCGTCAAGCCATCTGGGATGAAGTCAGCCGGATCGCCGAAAGCTACCGCAGCGAAGTCCAGATCGCGAAGACGCAGGAAGACTCGATCGACAAACGCATGCTCGAGGTCTTTCAATTATCGACCGGAACGCGCCAGGCGCAGGTCCATCTGAGGGAGCTCGAAACCGCGGCCACCACATACCGTGGCATCTATGAGACTTTCCTGACCCGGTTTACCCAATCGGTTCAACAGCAGTCGTTTCCGTCGACCGAGGCACGAGTGGTCACCCTTGCCTCGCCGCCTTCGGTCCGCAGTTCGCCCAAAACCAATCTAACCCTCGCCCTCGCCGCCATATCAGGCTTGGCATTGGGGATCCTCGCTGCCTTCGCGCGCGATCGGATGAGCCGCCGGATCCACACCCGAGCGCAACTGGAAACCATCTTGGGCACCAGCTGCCTTGCCATCATCCCGTCCTTCGCGGATCCGTCTCTCGCGTCCCAGACCGCCACAACATCCTCCCGACTGTCGCGGGCGGTGAAGCAGCTCGTCCATCGCAGAGACAACGTCCCGGGGCAACCTCGCGAGAAAAGCCCGGCGAATTCTGCGGCTTTCGAAAAGATCAACGACGTTGCACCGTTTTCGGCGACCGCAGAAGCCCTCCGCCATATCAAGGTCGCGATTGACCTGAGCCCCGGTGGAGGACGCGTGATCGGCATCGTGTCCGCCCGCCCCGGAGAGGGCAAGACAACCATCTGCGCCAGCTTTGCAGCATTCTTGTCGAAGAGCGGCGCGCGAACGCTGCTGATCGACGGCGACCTGCGCAATCCGTCTCTAAGCAGAACACTTGGGTATAAGAACAAGCGCGGCCTGCTCGAACTCGTCGCCGATCAGCTGCAATTGAGCGACCTGGTCGTCACCGATCCGGTCTACAAGTTCGATTTTCTGCCATCGGCCACCGAGATGAAGCCGATCAACAGCGCGGACGTGCTCACCTCGCCGTCCGTCAAGCGGATGTTGAAGTCTGCCGCAGGCAATTACGAATACATCATCGTCGACCTGCCCCCCATTCTTCCGGTGGTCGACGTCAAGGCCGCGGCGCACCTGTTCGACGCCTTCGTCCTGGTTGTCGAATGGGGAGCGACCATGAGCGACGAAGTCCGTAGCGCGGTCGGTGTCTCTCGCTCTCTGTCCGAGCGGCTACTGGGTGCCGTCCTCAACAAGACGGACGAAGACGTCATGCGCCGCCTCGAGGGCTACTCGTATCGCAGCCACAGTTATTATTACTATGGTGCTCCAAAGCACGAGAACGAGCAGACCGCAAATTGACGTCCTCAGATTCTCGTCGGTCCACGACGATTAAGTTCGTATGTTTCGCGATCGGTGTGATTGGTATCGGCTGGGCGGCCGCCAACTTTCACCGCGCAATCGCGATCGATCGCTTCGAGGCATTTACCGACCATCTTCTGCGCTTCAAGATATTCGACGACAGCTTCAGCACCACGGTGCTGAACAGTCGCTCAGCTCATGCGCTTGATGCCTGCGACACCCGAGCGCAACGCGCGCTGATCATGCTGGAAATCCCGCTCGCGGACGCCGCCCTTCGGGCCGGGGCAGCAAACGAGTTCGATGCCAAGACGGCAGATCTCAGAACCCGCGCCCATCAGGCCCTCTCCTGCGCACCGACCGAGTCCTTCGCGTGGCTGGTTCTGTTTGGCTTGGCGGTGCAGGCTGGGCGGCTCGACGCAGATACCTTCGCCTTGCTCGAACGCTCCTACGAGACGTCTCCGCGCGAAGCCTGGATTGCTGTTCGGAGGATCGCAGTTGCAGCTCCGGTTGCCTCACTCGCCCCGGATGCAACACGAAGCAAGATTGTCTCCGAGTTTCGCCAACTGCTGCTCGATGGATATGTGGAGCTGCCAGCCCAGGCTTACGCGCGATCTCACCAGGGGGTGAAAGAGTTTCTGGACACCGAGGTCGAGCAACTCGACGTCCGCACCCAGTTGCGTTTCAAGGCAGCCGTGGCGAAACTCTTGCCCTGACCCATCGCTTCAATCCTGCGGCAGATGCGAGGACAGCAGGCTTCGCCTCCTCAGCCCTCCAGACACCGGCAGCATCCAGCCTGAGAGAGCCGGCAGGCCGCGCATAGACGGCAAGCCCTCGCTCCTTCCAGCAACACAAAGCAACCTCCCTGCTCTGCAATCCAGCCCAGGGAGTCAGGTTCGCGGGGAAAAACGCCGAATGCTCTCACCGCATCCGCTCCAGTCATGAGTGCAAAGACAGCGTTGCGCCCTTAGCAATCCGCTCGACTGCCGCAAGGACGCCTCGATACAGGTCGCCGAGCACCGCGCAGCCGAATGAGCGAGCGATATCTTAAACAGCAGCCCACACCGTCGAACTCTTTCGAGTGACAAGTCGCGATCTATTACTTCGCGCACTCTGATGTCACGTCGAGAATTGCATCGGCAGAAGCTCGGCACGCAATAGCGCAGGCCGTTAGGAGCTTGGCAAAGAGCCAATTCGAGAGCGTCGCCACTCGGAGTCTTTCGACCCTGACAAGCTCGATATCCACTGAATCGACATCACCGCAACGCCTGAGCCAGCGTCATTTCTGGGACGAGCGAACATTTCCAATGATGTCTGAAAGGGCTGTTGGGACGCGACTTTCGCAATCCGAGGCGGTTGTTGCTCTATATGTCAACAGCGCGATTTATCTTAACGCGAACTTGCATCGGCAATGGTGCGATCAACAGTTTATTCACCATCCGCAATTTGATAAACATTCAATTCAATAACACTTTGAGTGACAGTTCATCTGGACATCTACGGGCGGCTTTGAGAGTGCGACGATGGATGGATTGCTGAGAACAGATACGGAGCTTGATCTCGCCGACAGGAGTCGGCCGACTCCGGTCGGTTGCGCATCGAAGAGAACCCTCGATCTTCTCTTGGCGCTTTCGGGCTTGCTGATCTTGGCTCCGCTGTTACTTCTGTGCTACTTCGCGACGATGATCTCGTCTCCCGGACCGGCGATTTTCCGCCACCGACGAGTCGGATTCAACGGACAGCGATTTGACTGTCTCAAATTCCGGACCATGGCCACCGACGCCAATGAGCGGCTTCAAAGGCTGTTGGAGAGCGATCCGGAGGCGGCCGAGGAATGGCGATTGACGCAGAAGCTGCGCCGCGATCCCCGCATTACGTTGGTCGGAGCCGCACTTCGCAAATCAAGCCTGGATGAGCTCCCGCAACTCTTCAACGTGCTGAAGGGCGAAATGAGCATCGTCGGGCCGCGCCCTGTTACTGAAGAAGAGTTAAGCCGTTACGGTCACTGCTCGGCGGAATATCTCGCATGCCGCCCAGGATTGACAGGACTCTGGCAAGTCAGCGGCCGTAACACCACGACGTATGATCGGCGTGTGGCTCTGGACTCCTACTACGCGAACAACTGGTCGCACCGCCTCGATCTACGGATCATCTTGGTGACCATCCCGACACTCCTCACCGCGTACGGCGCATATTGAGACGATAGCGGCGAGGCGTTCTGCGTCGTGAACTGAATGTGCAACTGGAAAGACAAAGGAACTCCACAATAGACAACTCGTCGAGAGCTAAGACGTGAGCACCGATCTCATCACTCATCCGAAACATAAGAGCGTATTTAGAATCCTGGTCGCTCTCAACGCGGCGACCCTGTTGGCATGGACGGGACTGCTCGTCATCGGCTTGGGTCTCTCGCTGGAAAACGTGGTCGCCGCAGTCTGGCTCTTCTTTTTCAAGTGAACCACGATCTCCGAAGGCGGACATGCCTCTGTAATAGTAGGTATCTCTAGGCCCCCGGCTGCCAGAGCCGATCCGCAACCACCTCGGCCGCTCAGAGCGCCTGGTGCAGTTCTCCGACTTATCTTCGACGCGAGAAACACTTCGCACTGAATTAATGCATCGGCCTTTGGGCCGGCAGCTCGACCGCCTCGCCCATTGAATCCTAGCGAATTAATCGCATCGCCTGCAGGGCTTCCCCCGGCTTCGCCATCATCTCGGATTAGCAGGCCCGTCCAGTCTCCGCCAAGCGTCACCCGCGAAAGAAGCTCCCAGCGGCCCTCATCGAGCCTCACCGCCGTCGTAGCCTTTTGGCCGACTTCTGGTAGACTTCTGCTCTTGTAGGCAATCGGCTGCCGCAGCCACGTTACCGGTTCGCCGGCTGCCTCCGCTGACGCAGCACACTTTAAAGCAGCACTGATCGTTAACCTCGATCTGTAGCCGTTCCTTTACTCCGCAGATGCATCCTCTGGACCAGCCGTTCCCGTAGGCAAGCCCAAGATCAGTTGCGTTCGATGCTGAAGAAGCTGCTCTGTCCGATCCTCTCGCTGGCGGCTGTCATCGTCGTCGCCAGCTCTTCGGTTGCACGGCCTATCACGGGCCGGAGCGGCGCTGTCCAGGTGCTGGCAGAGGCGACCCCGGCATTGGCTCCCTTTCAGCATGTGCGGTTCTGCATGCGTTATCCGTCGGACTGCGCGTCCGATCGCGATCCGACCGAACGCGTCGAACTCTCCCCATCAACGCTCAAATTGCTGGAAGCAATCAATCGCAGCGTGAATTCCGAGATCGCACCGATCCAGAAAGTCTATGGATCGGATTTGAAGATCGGCTGGACGATCGGGCCAAAGGCGGGGGACTGCAACGATTACGCCGTCACCAAAAGGCATCGCCTGATCGAAAGCGGGCTGCCGGCGCGAGCGCTGCGGCTGTCGGTGGTGCGGACGCCCGACCAGATTGGGCACCTTGTGCTCCTGGTCTCGACGACTGAGGGCGACCTTGTGCTCGACAATCTTACGCCGTCGATCCGCTCCTGGCAGAATACCGACTACGAATGGCTGAAGATTCAGTCTCGCGCTGACGCTCGTCTCTGGTTTGACGTCGGCAGAAGGATGGCCGAGCCGGCGGACCTCAAGGTCTCCGCTCGCCTTCAGCTCGCCGCTCAGCGAACCGCCGAGTAGGCCAGCGCCTGCCGGCTAGCTGCGTCGGGCGCTCCCAGAACGCGTCGTGATCAGCTCAGCGATGCCCTGCAGCCTCGCCCGTCTCCGCTCCTCGCTCCCGCGTTGCCAAAGCGAGGCCACAGCCGACCAGGATGCCGAAGGGGATCGAGTAGCCGGGGACCTGCAGCGGAAAGTCGATCAGCGAATGCAGGAAGGTCATGACCATGATGCCGCTGATGGCACACAGGAAGGTCCGACTTTGACCGACTGAACGCGTCCCGGCCCGCGCCACAACGACCAGCGAGCCAACCGCCGACATGCAGACGAGCAATGCGATTGGAAGCCCCATTTCGACGGCGATTTCAACGAGTGTCGAATGGGCGTAGTCCCAGACGCCCCACATCGACATATCGCCGCCTCGAAAGGCAGGAAACACGTCTCCAAACGCTCCGGCGCCAATGCCCAAGATCGGGCTTTCGGCAATCACGCGGAGAGCATGCTTGTAGGCCATCCACCGGCCTTCATCGAACATGCCGCGGGTCATGACGCTCTGGCTTTGCGCCAGCCACAGCGCGATCACGACTAGGCCCACAGCCGCGATTAATAGGCCGTAGACGAAGCGAAGCCTGAGCTGCCCGGCGACCATCTGGAGGATCGCCGCGAAAAGCCCCACAACGGCACAGGCAAGGCCTGCGCGCGAGCCCGTTGAGAGCAGCGCGAGGAAACACAGCAAGCCTGCTGCGGCCCGGGTGGCAATCTGGATCCCGACGGCTTCATTGGAAGGGCTCAGCATCAACAGCCGAAACGAAAGCGGGCCGAAGGACCTGAGCTGCTGCTGGATCGAGCAGGCCCACAAGATCACCCCGGCGCCGAGCAAGGCGGCGGCGGTATTGTGATTGATGAAGGTAGCCGTCAAATCCCCGTGGTAGGCGGTCTTCGGCTGCCAAAGCACCAATCCCGGGGTGAACGCCCGCGCCAGCAAGCCATATAGCGCGTAGAGCAGGATGGAATAGCGGGCGACCCTGAACAGCGTCTCGGCGTTGCTTCGCGAGGTTCCGATCCAGAAGCCTGCAAGGACCGACGTGACCAGAAGCAGGTAATGCCCGGCGGTTACGACAGGGATCTCCGCGCGAGCCGATATTCTCCGAGGAGTCGGGAGCTGCATGAGCTCCCCTGCCCTCTGCCACGCGGCCGAGTTCGGCCCAAAAGTTAGGCCGGGAATGATCTGAATCGCCGCCACAACCAGGTACGCGGCGCAGACGACCAAAAATGCAATCAGAATACGGAATTGAGCGCGGGAAACCGATCGCACCGGCCGCCCGAGCAAGCTCAGCGACAGCACAACCACCCAGGCCAGCACCCAGATCGTGTCGACGGAGCCGAATGGCAGTGGCGCCAATGCGAACGCCGCGAGGGTGAGCCCTAGCTGAACCTTTCCGAGAGCTTCGACGTGGGAGGGCTTTACGCCCGGGCCCACTGCCGAAGCAATCGGAGAGGTCCTATCGGTCACCAACGAGTCTTCGTCGCAGCGTTCACATTTATTGCCGCGTTCGACACGTTCGACGTGGTGTTGGCCGTGTTGTTGATCAGCGTCAGGAGCTTGTAGTAGTCGACCACCCGCGCATTCGCCACATACATGACGTCCTTGCTTCGGATCTGGAAGCCAGAGGCAAGCAGCATGCCCGACGGATCACGCAGGTTGACGTGATAGATGGTCGGAATGCGGTCGTAGACGAAGCGGTTGGTGTCGACGCCGAGCTTCTCGAGCAG
Organism: Rhodopseudomonas sp. P1; assembly: GCF_039642825.1. Classification (NCBI taxonomy): domain Bacteria; kingdom Pseudomonadati; phylum Pseudomonadota; class Alphaproteobacteria; order Hyphomicrobiales; family Nitrobacteraceae; genus Rhodopseudomonas; species Rhodopseudomonas sp. P1. The sequence continues at coordinate 3,720,293 of NZ_CP088006.1, forward strand.
CGGCCGATCTTCGTAGCGGAAGACGAAGACTTCGGCCGGATCCGACTGCTGATCGTTCAGGCCGCCGGCCTTGCCGATCGCCTGGGCCAGCGTCAGCGTTTCGACGTCGAAGGTCAGCTCGGAATTGTAGCCGAACACGTTCTGATTGAGAGCACCAAGAGCCGTGAAGGTCGGAGCTTCCCGCGTGATGAAGATCACGTCGTTGGGACGGATGAAGATGTTCTCGGACGGATCATGGACGATCCGGCTCAGGAGGACTTTGACCTTCTTGCCGTCGCGCTGAAGCGTCACATAGCTTTCGATCGCTTCGTATTTCGGTCCGCCCGCGCGCGCCACCACAGCGAGGAGCTTCTCGCCTACGCTGTTGAGCGCGAACACGCCCGGCGCATTGACGTCGCCGAGAACACTCACGACGCTCGAATGCTGCTGATTGAGGCTCACCACGACCTGGGGCTCAATCGCGCGATTCCGCAGCCGCGCGACGACCGCCTGCTGAACTTCCGGCAGCGTCCGCCCCGCCGCCGGCACTTCGCCCGCGTAAGGAACGGAAATATTGCCGCGCTGGTCCACGGCCTGCGGCGGCAGATCGACGAAGTTACCGGGGCGAGCACCGGCAGATTGACCGGGGGTGAACAGGCCGCCTGGCGCGGCTTCGAAGATCGAGATGTTCAGCACGTCGCCGACGCCGACCACCTGTTGAGGCTTCGGACGCCGGTCTTTGAACGAGCCTTTGAACGATACGACGTTGGGCTGGGACAGGAAGCCGATGGTATCGGCCGAGACGTCCACCAGCGCGTAAGGCAATGCCGTGGTCGACCGGACCCCGGCCGCAGCATAATTTTCAACTGATTCACTTGAAGGGCCCGTGCCCGGCAAAACCGAGCATGCTGACATCGAAATCAGCAACAGCAGACCAGCAAGCACCTGAAACGTCTTGCGTACCACGCGCAACCTCATTGAATCGCGCCACAGGGGCCGCGGTCAACCAGTGCCGGTCGGCGCGTCCAGGGGACGAACATCAATCTGCGGCCTTGTCGGGAGGTGAGACGACCGGTCCCTCCGATTCGAGCCTCGAATATCTCCCAGAACCTTACTTAGAGGGCACAGGCTTTTGAAGAAGCTCCCCCCGTCCGCCCTCATTCTGCGGAAACACGTTGCAGTTGAGCCACACTGAACGGTGCTATTCACTACTTCCGTGACCGAAAAGGCCCATTTCCGCCCTCCGCAGCCCCTCATTCTTGTCCGGATAGTCGGTACCCGGGCCGGTCTAGAAGGCCACCAGAGCCGGCACGGCGGGCTCTATCCGGCTACGAACTATGTCGCCCCTCCCTTTGGTCGCCCCCTCGCTTCCACGGGAAGGGTGATCGCCCCCCAGGCGAGGAGCGCCACCGACCTCCAGGGTCGCAGTCCTGGTGCAAATTCCGAGCTTTGATTAGGCATTAAGTGACTGGGCGATTTTCGGAAATACTATCCGCAGTTACTTTCCTGACCCGACAGTCGAGCTACCCTCCTCAAATTAAACAAAGTTCCACCCAGTATCGCTCGACAGTCATATGTTCATGCAATCAGGAGTGAGCGGTGCTCTGATCGCTGCACCTGAAGTGGGGCTGGCGCTCGAAAGGCGCTTGGGGGAGAGCGGCAATGATTTATCAATCCATTCGACTGAGCTGGAGTCACGCCCACGGAGGAAGCCGCGGGAGGCCGTAATGGCGTATCTGGCTATTGGCTTAGCGGCGGCGGGGTTCTTGATTGGACTGAGATTTCGGCTTGTGGGACTGCTTCAAGCCCTCGCCGTGGTGCTGCTCCTGACGATCGGCATCTGCATCGGATTTGGATACAGCTTCACAAGAACGATCGTGGTCGTGTTCGCGGCTCAGGCGGCCATCCAGGCCGGGTATTTCTTCGGCCTGCTCGCACAGACGCTGTACCAGTCCCGTCGAACGCGAATGGTGCTTTAGGCGCGTAGCCGCGATCTTCTTGTGCCCTGTGACGTAGCCTCGCACAGAGAAGCGCCAGTTGGCCTCTCTGGCAATAAGATTAGCCTCTTGGATTTCGATCCTGTGCTACAAGCATGATCTGGTGCAGCCCGCTTTTCGGGCAGATACTTGATGGAAATTCGGATTCTGGTTTCGGAGACCTGATATGAACTTGAGTAAGCTTGCGATCATTTCGCTGATTTTGGGCAGTTCAGCCATCGCAGTGTCTGAGCCTGCATCTGCGCGAAACCGCCTCTATCCGGTCACGACCTGCGGTCCGGACAACGCCTATCTCTGTAAGCTGCACGGGTCATTCGATAGCCCGCCCTTCCACTACAACCTGGCGATCCATCCGGCGTGCATCAAGACGGTCGGCAAGAGCCGCCGCTACGGACGTGAGTTCGTCCTGGTCTGCGGTAGCCCAGACCGCGCGATGATTTGGTGGTAACCCAAAGCTCAATCAAATAAGCGCCGCGGCGACCAAACGGCGGTTCGGATAGGCTTCTATCTATCCGGCCGCGATCCGGCATTGTTCGGCGCACCCTGACGGCTTGAAAAATCGTTCGCGTTTCCTCGGCCGGCCTGAGATCGATCCGCCGGACCGATGTTATTCGACCCGCGATCGCGGACCAGATTTCCGTACATGTCGCGTTGCGGCACCACGCTCTGTGCGGATGCACTACCGGCCATCGACAGGATGGCGGAAACCACCAAGATCACAGCTCGCATGAGATCCTCCCAGATCCAACTGCCCGAGCGTAACTAAGAATAGAGCAGTTGCAAATCCGCGAGCCGCGACATTGCCGTGCATGTTGATAAGGTCAGATGCCGGCTGTTCCAGACTGAAGTTTCCGCAATGCGCGCCGGACGTCACCAAACGGTAGCTGATACCGTCGGCCTTCGAATCCACTGCGCGCCGGACGCAGCTCCGACGTCTGTCCAAACCGATTGCCGCCTCAGCGGCTGGGATTGGCGGCGGTAATCGCCTTGTCGCAGCTTGCCAGATGGTCGCGGTAGGACTGCTCGGTCTTTTCGGCTGCCAGCATCGACTTCACCGGCTCATCGCCCCGCGTCGCGCGCCGCATCAGGGATGCAACGGCCGACAGCTCGCCAGCTGCCTGCGAGCATATGCGACGCGCGTCGCCCTGCTCCGTTTCCTTGACGAGCGTCGATTGCAGCTGAAGAAGCCGGCTGGACTGCTCGTCCAGTTTCCGTTCGTCGCCGGTTTGTAGAGCGGCCTGAATGACCTGCTCGGCGTTGAGGATATCGCGAACGGCGGCGCGGAAATCCATACTTGCCATCGCACGTGCGGCAATTGTTACATCGGGCAGCTTCATCCCAGCGCCGAATTGGGGAGCGGCAACAGCAGCTTCAGCCGTCGCGATCAGAATCAAGGCCGTCAGGAGAACTGGGCGCACGAGAGCTTCTCTGAATGAGGGACAGACCGCAGGGGCGGAAGATCGGTTAGCCGGATGAGGGCCCGGATCGAACCCCATTCTCTTGGAAAGTCATTCCGCCGCTCGTCGCTCTGCGGAAACACCACCGGCCATTGGCAAACTGATCGGCTGGATGGTGGGGGAGGCAGGACTCGAACCTGCGAAGCCATGAGGCGGCTGATTTACAGTCAGCTCCCTTTGCCACTCGGGACACTCCCCCGCCCGTGCCGCCGGCCGAACGCCTGTGGCAGGCAAAACCGGGACCGGAAGCCGCAGCGAGCCCGCGGGCGGGCCTGCAACGCGGCGCGGTTATGGGCGATGCGGCCCCCTAAAGTCAACCAACCCCATGACGATTTCGACACTCCTTCGTCATATCGGACGGTGGAAGCGAAATTGCCTTGTGCAAGAGAGCGTGAGACAAGCGCCGCCATGAGCGACAGACCGCCGAATCCCCGCTTTTCCCGCCGCGACGGCCCGCCCCGCGGCAAGCCCCGCCCTGCCGGGTTCCGCCGCGATGCCCGCGAACGCGATGGCGACGGGCCCGTGATCCTGTACGGCTGGCACACCGTCACAGCGGCGCTGGCCAATCCGCGGCGTAAGATTCGCAAGCTGTGGTTGACCGAGAACGCCGCCCGCAAGCTCGCCGAGGAGCACATCGACACCCGAATCGCGCCGGAGATCGTCCGGCCGTCGGAGATCGACCGCCAGCTCGGACCGGACGCGGTGCATCAGGGCATGCTGGCCGAGGCCGATCCGCTGCAGGTGCCGCGAATCGACACCCTGCCCCAGCACGGCATTGTGCTGGTGCTCGACCAGATCACCGATCCGCACAATGTCGGCGCGATCCTGCGCTCGGCGGCCGCGTTCGCTGTGCAGGCGATTGTGACCACCGCCCGACACAGCCCGGAAGCCACCGGCGTGCTCGCCAAATCCGCCTCCGGCGCGCTGGAGCTGGTGCCGCTGGTGCTCGTGCAGAACCTCGCCCGGGCGCTGACCGAGCTGAACGACCGCGGCTTCCTCACGGTGGGTCTCGACAGCGAGGGCGATGACGATCTCGCCGCGGTCGAGCTGCGCCAGCCGCTGGCGCTGGTGCTCGGCGCCGAGGGCAAGGGCCTGCGGCAGCTGACGCGACAGACCTGCAACACCGTCGCCCGGCTCGACATGCCCGGCGAGATCAAAAGCCTCAACGTCTCCAACGCGGCCGCACTGGCGCTGTACATCGGGGCCAGCCGGCTCGGCCTGATGGGCCGCCGCTAAGATCCAGAACGCAGAACGCCCGCCCGCATCGGCTGCGGACGGGCGCTTTCAAGCCGGCGAGATGCCGATCCATCAATCGCGCGGGCGATGGATCGGCCCCTGGTTGCGGTGGCCATGGTGCCAGCCGGCATGGTGGCGATGCGCCCAAGAGCGGGCGTGATGGCGGCCATGATAGCGCACCACCGCCGGGCCCCAGGACGGCTCGCCGATCACCTGATGGGTCATGGCGTGCGCGTAGGCACCGCCGGTGTAGGCGGTGCCGGTGCGATATACCGAGACGGCGCGCTCGTCGTAATAGGGGCGCGGCGCGAACTGGCCGGGACCGGTATAGGCCGGGCCCTGGTTGACGTAATAATACCGGGTGGGGTCCGGCAGGCGTTCAAACGACGCGGTACCGTAGCCATAGCCGTAGCCGGTTTCGAACGTGGCGTAGCCGTTGCCGCACGGGCTGACCACCGAGCCGCACGGCCCGCAGCCGTTGCCGAACAGCCCTCCTCCGCAGGCCAGCGCCGGCGCGGCGCTCGCGGTCACCACGGCCACTGCCGCAACCAGTCCGGAAATCATCGTACGCATACTACGCTCCTGTTCGATGTCGTCGTCGGGATCGTGCGGGTTGCCATCAACGGTACGGCCGCGGACCGGGCCGCGGTTCGTCGAACGGCGGCGCGATCAGCACCTGGGGTTCGATCATCGGGGTCGGCGGTGCCGGCTGCGGCGGCCGCGATTCCACTTCCCAGGATTGATGGAAGCTCTCGGCGGGCTTTGGCAGCTTGCGGTCCGCTGGCGGTTCGACTTCCAACCGGCCGTAGCCCGGCAGCCGGTTCGAGCCGGGGTAATAGTGGCCGACCTCCGGATACACCACCGGCCGGCTGCCATAGATCGTCGGCTGCACGTGGTTGCCGCTCTCCAGCCCCCAGTCGCCTTCGATCGTCGCATAAGACGCGTCGCGTCCGTTGATGATGATCGGCACGCCGGGCCGGCCGGGAATCACGATCGCCCGCCCGCCGCTCTCGGCAAAAGCCGGAGCCGCGGTCACGGTCAGCAGCGCCAGCGCCTGGGCCAGACGCCGAAGGGTGAAAGGATCAGACATGCGCCAACGGTAAGGGAAAAGCCTGGCAGATGGGTTAAGGCACGGCCGCTCGCGACCGCTCAGCCTAACGCGCGAGCGCGGTTTCGGGTCCGCCTGCTGCGTTCCGCCGCAACGTCGTTAACGCGCTCTTTCGATCCCGCGCCCTGTACGCCCCTCGGAAACCACCCGCGGCGGTCTTGTCGATCCGCGGCGGCGCTGCTAGCTGTCTGCCCGATGCCGGCGTAGCACAGCGGTAGTGCAGCGGTTTTGTAAACCGAAGGTCGGGAGTTCGATCCTCTCCGCCGGCACCACGAAAACCATCATATAATATGGATTTTTCGCAGTATTTGTGCCGCGCCAAATCCGGCGATCACGGAAACAAACCGGGATCAACTTGATCAGCTCCCGCCGGATTGGCCATGGCGCCGCGTCTGCAGAGCCATGCTCTGCACCGAATGCGGAACGCCTGGCTGCATCCACGTCGTGCCAAACTGACACGACAACAGCCTCCACAAAGTCCCGTTTCATCGGCTAGGGGCGGACCCGACCGCATGACGAGCCCCCATACGACAGAAGATCGCAATCCACCGGCGTTTAGCGCAGATATCTTGGGCGAATTGCTTAGACCCGCCGATCAAGCTCTCCGAGGGAAGAGAACTAAAGATGTTGCGCGAGGCCGGCACAGCTATATCGCCGCCCTGCACGCCACGAAACAGAAGCCCCTTAAAGATTCAGGCAGCCATCCACGTCCTGCTGCAGGCAGCCGATCACAACGGACCAATGATCTTCGCTCGCATGGGGACTGCATGTGCTTTCGAGGTGACCGGCCACCATCACCGCGCCAACGAAGCGGCGGTTTGAACACTTGCTATATTGCCCTCAAGAGGGTTCAATTTTACTGAGCTTGACCAACTACAAACTGCAAACTCAGACCGAATCGATAAGAGGCAAACTCACCCATGGTGCGCCTTAGACTTGGAATTGCACGTACCGGCACATTCATTGCAACGGTGTTTTTCTGGACTTGGACGACGGTTAAGGCGATTATTGCACTTATCGGAGCAACCACCGTCGGTGATGACTTCAATCAATTGATGGAGCGGCTGCCTGCTGTCGCGGCATGGGTACTTTCGACCCCGTGGTGGGTTCCTGCGGCCCTTGCTACTGTTCTAACGTCATTTCTAATTTGGCTCTCTTGGCCAAGCGCCCCCCAAGTAACGCAACCCCACAATCAAACCAGCGAACCCAGCGACGCAGATCGAGGCCAACCACAGACGCGATCGATCGAGCCAAGCTCTCCCAGAATCACGATATCACTACGAAAGGGGCTCTACGTCGGCGAGATTAGGATAGGTCTTGACCATCTTGCGGATGATCGCCACAGCGAGATCACTCTCCGAGTCTTCAACGGAACCGGAAGGACCGTGATGCTCCGCGGGCTATCTGGCAAAATCTCATTTGCAACTCCCAACAATCAAGACCCGCGTTTCTGTGGAGAGCTCCCCGAGCCCGCGGTACGAAACGACACCTCGCGACTGGCGGAACCATTGGAAGAGTGGTTTCTGATCCTTGAGCAAAAGGTACCTGCAAAGGAAGCAGACAAGCTACTCGCGATGATCAATGACAACATGAAAATCCTCTTTTCTTTCTCACAGTTTGACATCGAAGTGTGCGATGCTACTAAGGTAGACCACATCGAAAAACTCGACATGGGAGGCGGCGTTTCTTACGATCGAACGTATGGATATGGAAAAATTATCAATTTGAGTATGAAAGAAACCATCGGATCACGAGCAGATACCTTCGGGCCGTAGGTGACGCGCACGCATCATGCTAAGCACAAAAAGTTGGCCGATCGGGAATGAGCGATGGCCAGTCAGGGAGGAACGGTAAGGCGATCAGGCAGACGCTGCCTGCATCGAGCGCAACCGATAGCCCTACAGAGCCCAAATTTGTAAACCGAAGGTCGGGAGTTCGATCCTCTCCGCCGGCACCATCTCCCCCCGCAAGCAAGCTTCGTCCCTACGCGACGTCCCCCGCCTCTTGGGAATAGGCCATCTCCATCACGATGGTGTAGAGCCGCTCGCCGATCAGATGGCCGGTGTGGAAGCCGGTTTCGGTCTGCAGCCAGGCCAGCGCGTGCTGGTGGCGGGGCGACTGCCCGACGAACGCCATCGACCAGTTCGGGAATGCGCGGACGGTGATCGGGCTGGCAAGCAGCACCTGGACGTCGCTGTGGCGTCCGTCCTGCTGGATGGTCTCGAACACCTTCTCGACCGCGCTGCGCGGTCCTTCGAGCACCTGGGCGAAGAAGCCGCTGTTGACGATCAGCGCCCCGGTGATGCCGGCACGGGCATTGTTGATGCGGGAGGTGGCCAGGATGCCGGCGATTTCCGACGACAGCCGATCGATCGGTCCTTCGATCCGGTTTCGGCTGACATAGAGAACGCGAAACAGCTCATCCTGCATCGAACCCCTTTCCCCCCGCGGGAATCCCTGATCTTGAATACTGTCGGCGCGCAGTCCGCTCAGTTCAAAATCATACGGAGACGCCGGGCGAAGGACTTGTTCGAACGCAAATCCACAGGCGTGGATCGAATCTCGGTTTATAGGCCGTCAGATCGCCGCCCGAAGGTGCGGGTGATCCTCGCGGCCGACGTCGATCGAATACACCGCAACCGAATTGGGCGCAGGAAAGTCGCCATTGGCGAAGATGCCGTCGCGCTCGAACCGTCCCTCGGTGCTGATCAGCAGCGTCGCAGTGAAGATGCAATGCACCTCGCCTTGCGCATTGGTGAACGGCAACAGCAGCTTCTCGTAGTCCACCGGCACATCGTGCACGTCGCAGACGCAAGAAATCGAATAGACCGGCTTACGGATGCGGCGGCAAAGGTCGTATTGAGCCAGGATGTAGTCACGCGTTGCTGGCGACAGCACCTCGTCGAGATACAGTCCCCGCGCCTCCAGTCCGCTGGCCGCCGACAGCAGCGATCCATAGTGAAGGATCTGATACCGCGGCTCGTCCGCCCCCATCACTCGGGTCAGGATCGAACGCGGCATGTCGACGCTCGCCGGCTCGAACGAGAACGGCACCATGGCGGGGTCGGTGACCCGACCGCCCGCTCTCGCCCACTGATTGATCAGCCAACGGTGAGGCACGTGGCGGACGACCTCGGCGCTGCTCGGGTTCACAATCATGCTCGCGGAATTCCTTGTGGTATCGGCTGCTGCCGTTCACTCCCAGCGCGACCCGGAACGCAACAGGAGTACGGCGCATGCCGCTATCCGAGAGCCGATGACCGGTCAATCCGCAAGACCTCCCTACACCTTGCCACAGTGTCGCATCCATTCGGATCGGCTCGTCGCCCACCATCTTGGGATGTGACGGGCACAGCGCTTTTCGGCGGAATGCTGAATTTTCCGTCTGCATGTGACTGGTCTTCGGAACATCCAAGTTGAGGCGCAGCGCGCCGCCTAGTGATCGACACTCCAAAATCGTCGCGTTGGCCTGCTGGAAGCCCCCGTCTGGAACTAAGCCGAGCTTGATGTAACGCAATACCGTTCCCGTCAGAGCTGCAAAGCTGAGTTTCATCGCCGATAAGGGAATCATCCGGCATGCGATCGTTTCAACACCGCGACTACTTCTTCCATCCGTGCCGGATGTGCGGAGCCGTGGCCAACCTGACGCGCAACACGCCCGCAGCCGACGGATGCGAGCATCGCACCTACGAATGCCGGCGGTGCGGCCATATCGACCTGTTCGGGGTCGGACCGGACGCCAGCAGGCCCTGGACGGTGATCGGCTCGCCCGAGATGGAGGCGGCCGGTGGCGGCAGCGGCGCAAGCTGAACCGCTCCCCTCAAGATTAGAGATCGATCGCCATCAGCACCGTGTTGGCGCCGTTCCAGCGGGCGCGATCGACGATGCCCCATCCCAGCCCCTGATAGTAGTCCGCCGCGTCCGTGGTGTAGAGAAACAGCCGGCGGTGGCCGCGCTGCCGCGCCTGGTCCTCGATCGCGCGGACCAATGCTGCGCCGACGCCATGGCGTCGATGGGCCGGCGCGACGTAAAGCCCTGCGAGCCAGGGGGTGACATCGTGCACCGGGGCAATCTCGGACCGAGCCAGCAGGGCGGTCCCGGCCGGCTGGCCATCATGCATCGCCATCAGCGCGACCTGATCGGTTGGATCGGCCACGAACGCTTGCAGTGAAGCGAGTTCATCCGCCGCGCTGGCATTGAGCACCGAGAACGTCTCGGCGCGCCAGCGCGCGCACACCTCGAGCTCATTCATGCCGGGTGCTAGGACGATGATGCGGATGGTGGACATGGCGCCGCCTCCTCCGCGGAGATCAGCCCCGCTGCGTATAACTGGTAGATGTACCAGCTTCCGAATTAACGATCGAATAGCTCCATTCAGTTACCACCGACTGCCAGATCACTCGTGCTTCGCAACGGAGCGTCTTCGCATGAGTCCGCGCTTCGGTGCCCTGCCCGGCACATCCACGCACGCTGCCGCGCCGACCGGCCGCCCGGCCGCCCGCCTCGCCGATCGCGCCGGCGATGCCTTTCAGCGCGCCCCGCTCCCCGACTTTCACGATCTCGCCCGCTCTTTCGAACGGACCGTCCCATGAAACTCTCCGACATCAAGCTGCTGTACAAGATCCTCGCCTGCTTCCTGCTCCTCGGTTTGGTCACAGCGTTCGGATTGTGGCACTCGTCGTCGAAGACCAGCGAAGCGGTCAGCATCTATGCGGAGATGATCGACAAGGACGTCGCCGGGATGAAGGCGAATCTTCGGGTCAACTCCCGCGTCTACAATTTCGGGCGACTGGCGTGGCGGCTCACCGCCGAGACGGATCCTGCAATGATGAACGAAGTCGTCCAGGAGGTCCGCGCCAACTACAAGGATTTCCAGGATCAGATTGCGATCGGCCGTAAGGCGCTGCCGCAGTTTGCCGCCGATTTCGACAAGGCCGCGGCGATGTTCGACGAGATCATGACCAAGAGCTATCCGAAGCTCGAGAAGGAAGCGCTCGCCAACAACAACGAGGAAGCCTCGCGCCTCAACCGCGCGATGATCCCGCAGACCGAAGCGCTGCGCGATCACGTCCGCACCATCACCACCCGGCTCGACGACTCGCTGGCAAAGCGCTCGAATGAAGCCGCGGCCGACGTGAAGAGCGCGGTGACCTCGACGGTGGTGATCGTCGGCGGCGCCTTCCTGGCGGTGCTGGCCGCGGCGTTCGCGCTGGTGCAGTTCGGTGTCGCCCGCCCGATCGCCCGGCTGGTCGGTGATCTCCAGGCGATGGCGCGCGGCCAGGATGTCGATGTCAGCGGCACCGAGCGCGGTGACGAGATCGGCCAGATCGCCAATGCCGTCAACGATATTCATCTGATGCTCGCCGAGAAGGCGCGGCGCGAGGCGGACGACAAGCTCGCCGCCGACCGCAAGACCGAAGCCGAGCGCAAGACGGTGATGATGAATCTGGCGAACTCGTTCGAAGCCGCGGTCGGCGAGATCGTCGAGACGGTGTCGTCGGCGTCGACCGAACTGGAAGCCTCGGCGCGGACTCTCGCGGGCACATCCGAACGTTCGCAGGAGCGCACCACCCGCGTTGCGGTGGCATCCGAACAGGCGTCCACCAACGTGCAGTCGGTGGCCTCGGCGACCGAGGAGATGAGCTCATCGATTTCCGAGATCAGCCGTCAGGTGCAGGACTCGGCACGGATCGCCACCGAGGCGGTCGAGCAGGCCCGCACCACCAATTCCAGCGTCGGCGAATTGTCGGCGGCCGCGGCACGGATCGGCGACGTCGTCGAACTGATCAACACCATCGCCGGCCAGACCAACCTGCTGGCGCTGAACGCCACGATCGAAGCCGCCCGCGCTGGTGAAGCCGGCCGTGGCTTCGCGGTCGTCGCGAGCGAAGTAAAGGCGCTGGCAGAGCAGACTGCCAAGGCCACCGGTGAAATCAGCGCCCAGATCGGCGGCATCCAAAGCGCGACCGATCAGTCGGTGCGGGCGATCCGCGAGATCGGCGAGACCATCGCCAAGATGTCGGAGATCTCCTCGACGATTGCGGCGGCGGTCGAACAGCAAGGCGCCGCCACGCAGGAAATCTCCCGCAACGTGCAGCAGGCCGCGCAAGGCACCCAGCAGGTGTCGTCGAACATCGTCGAGGTGCAGCACGGCGTCACCGAGACCGGCTCGGCATCGAGCCAAGTGCTGTCGGCCGCCCAAGGGCTGTCGCGCGACAGCGAGCGGCTGCGCAGCGAAGTCGCGAAGTTTCTCAGCACGGTACGCGCCGCCTGACACGGCACGCCTCACCGCGCTCGATCCTAGCCAACCAATCACCACCGGCGCCCGCGTGGCGCCGGTGCGGTTTCAGAGCCAGCCGCGGAGCACGGCCGGTGAAATGAACCTCAGGCCTCAGTGCCGCGAGGCGAGCGCCGCGGCGATACGGCCCTGGATCACGACGCCGAGCCAGATCACCAAGGTCGACAGGCCGGCCGCAACCACTACCAGTAGGTCGGTCTCGCTCATCGGATCAGTCCTCCGCAAGGACGGGGTAGTAGCCCAAAAGGCTGCTACGTTCGGCGGCGTCGCATCCGCGGCGCCGCAACTCTTGCGCGATTATTGCTGCACGGCGCGGGCCGGCTTTGATGCCGGTCAACCGCGGCGGCGGCAGGCATTCCAGCGCTCACAGCCACCGCACCAGAACGGTGAGATTGACCGCACAGGCCCCCAGCAACGCCAGGGTGAGGCCGAACGGAGCGCTATCGATGCGGGTTTTCAGGATCGTCGTCATGTTGGAACCCGATGTCATGACCGGACCATCGGGTGATTCTAGCCTTGGAGTCCCAAGCGATATTTTTCGCCGGATTTAACCCTCGTTAACCTTCGATTCCCGACTCCCTGCCCCGTTCCGGCTGACGCAAAAAGGCCGGCGCTGAGGCCGGCCTTGAAGCTGCGATTCGTGAGGCGGGATCGATACTTAGCGGATCACCGATCAGTATTTGGCGACCGCCGGACCGCCCCAGCCGAAGCGGTAATTGATACCGGCCTTGACGGTGTGCTCGTCGTTGCGGAACGAGGTGCCGACCACGTCCGCCGGACCGCCGGTGAAGGTGGTGTCGCCGAACTTGTAGTACTGGTACTCGACCTTGGCCGACCAGCTCGGCGCGAACATGTATTCGAGACCGGCGCCGACGGTGTAGCCGTCGTTCCGGCTGCCGCTGGTGGTGTAGCCGGCCGGCACGCCGCCGAGCGCGGCGACGCTGAGATCGCTGTCGCGCCAGGCGTAACCACCCTTGGCGTAGACCAGCGTCGGCCCCCAGGCGTAACCCAGTCGGCCAGTGACCGAGCCGAGGCCGCGGGTGTCTTCGGTCGCGGTGCTGCCGCCCGGGAAGATCACGCCGGTGTTGTTCGACGACATCCAGCTATATTGGGCTTCGATACCGATCACCCAGTTGGTGGCGAACTGATAGTCCGCGCCGCCCTGCACACCGCCGAAGAAGCGGCCGGAGTTGCCGGTGATGTTGTTATCGCCGGCCCAGGCGCCACCGACGTGGCCGCCGACATAGAAGCCGGTCCAATTGTAAACCACCTCGGGCGCCGTATAGGCGGGCGCGGCCTTGGTATAGGGCCGCGGCGGCAGGTCGGCGCCAAAGGCGGGAGCGGAGAGCGCGATCACCGCCGCTGCGCCGAGCAGAGTGTTCTTCATCGTCTTCATCGTCGTCCCTCTTTCGATGCGTTCCGATGTGCTCAAAACAGCATGGCAATCGTTTGGTTGCCCGGTGGCGACGGCGTAGCAATCATTCAGCAGGACTGTGACGACGCCGCAACACTCGGGAACCCGTCCCTGCCAGGCCGGCATCAGATTAGTCGCGGCAGATTGCGATCCGGTCGGGATCAGCGCGACAATTTTTCAAGTTCGGGAAACGGCGCATAAACGACGCCGGTGCACAGCTCGCCGGCGTGCGGGGCCACCCGGTCGAGCCGGCCGTCGACGTGCACGATCGCCATATCCTGCAGCGTGCCGCCGCGCGGGGTGAAGCGCAGGCACGATACCCAGCGCACCCGGCCGTCGACCGGCCGCTGCACCGGCTCGGCCATCGCGGCATCGCGCAGGCCCGAGGGGTTGTTGAGATACGTCCGCAGGAAGGCCGGGATCTCGCTGCGATAGTTCACCGGAAACGGCTGCGGCGGATCGGTGTCGAACGACATCGAACCGCCGATCGCACAGGCGCCGAGCAGCGCCGCGAGCGGCAGCGCCAAAGCGGCGCGCAGCGGGCGCGGGAAGGTCGGCAATGGGATCGCAGGACGGCGCATGCCTCATGCAATAGCGCGCCGGGCGGCGAAATCAATCGCCCGCCGTGCCGCGAGGGGAAGCGCGGCACGGCGGGCGTTGGGACGGCTGAGGATCAGCCGCGCTTCGGCGCGATGTGGCGGATCGACGCCTTGGACAGATGCTGCTTGGCGACCGGCTGCTTCATCGCCTGGTGCTTGGCGTGATGCTTGGAGGCATGGTGCTTGCCGACGTGGCGCTGGGCGTGATGCTTGCCGGCCTGCTTCTGCACCGGGGCGGCCTGCGCGGTCTTGCCGGCCGGCGCGGTCTGGGTGGTAGCCGGCGCAGCCGGGGTCTTGTCGGCGGAAGCGGCAAGCGCCGGGGCAGCCAGCATCGAAACGGCAACGAGCGCGGCGGACAGGGTCTTGATCATGGTGGGTCTCCTTCAAGAGGCGGTTCGAAATTCGCTTGATCCGAACGCGGGGCCGGAGCGGCCGGGTGCTCGATCACGGTGCCGACCCTAGATCTGCGGCACTGAACCGCACCTGACGGCCGCCGATGGCTTCCGTTCATCAGCATGAATTGTTGGTCATGCACGCTGGTGCCGCGCCGGCGCCGACAGGCGCCCTCGCCTGCTCGCCTCGACACCCCCGGGCAGGTCGTATAGACCGGCGACGGTGAGAGGCGGCCGGCACCACGATGGCCTGTCAGCCGTCCGCCGCCGTCAGAGGCCGCCTTCGATGAGCACGTCCGCGCGGCAAGACCGCACCGCTTCTTCCCATCCCGTTTCGCCGCGTATCGCGACCGACCGCATCGCCTTCGTCGCCTCGAACAGCGCCGAGGCGCAGGCCGCGCTGGCGCAGCTGGTGCAGCTGTATGGCAATGCGGAGCCGCACGAGGCCGACGTCGTGGTCGCGCTCGGCGGCGACGGATTGATGCTGCAGACGCTGCATCAGCAGATGCGCAGCGGCAAGCCGATCTACGGCATGCATCGCGGCACCGTCGGCTTTTTGATGAACGAGTATTCGACGGTGGACTTGCGCGCCCGCCTCGCCGCCGCGCGCGAGACCGTGATCCATCCGCTGTTGATGCGCGCCACCGACATCTACGGCGAGGTGCACATCCATCACGCCATCAACGAGGTCTCGCTGTTTCGCCAGACCCATCAGGCGGCGCGGCTGCGCATCAGCATCGACGAGCGCGAGCGGATGAGCGAGCTGGTCGCCGACGGCATCATGGTCGCAACCCCGGCGGGCTCCACCGCCTACAATCTGTCGGCGCAGGGCCCGATCCTGCCGATGAACGCTCAGCTCTTGGCGCTCACCCCGATCTCGCCATTCCGCCCGCGCCGCTGGCGCGGCGCGCTCTTGCCCGACACCGCCTACGTGGTGATCGACGTGCTCGAAGTCGACAAGCGCCCGGTCGCCGCCGTCGCCGACCACGACGAAGCCCGCGACGTCCGCCGCGTCGAAGTGATCTCCGACAAGACTATAGCGATGCGGATGCTGTTCGACCCGGGCCACAGCCTGGAAGAGCGGATCTTGAGCGAGCAATTTGGGTATTGAGGGAGCGGAGACTGGCGCGGCTGTCTGGCTTAGCCAGTGATCTTTGATCTTGTCGCACAACTCCAGGCTCAACCGCACGCCGACACGGCCATGACCGGAAATTTCCCTACAACCTAAATCCACCATACCCAACTACAGGTCGCATTAAATCACGGTGTACAACCGACATACGGCAATCTTACGTTGCCGTCATGGATAGCGTTAGTATTTCCCAAGTCGATCTTTTTATTAAGCGTTGGCAAGACCGGGAAGGCGGCCAGGAGCGGGCGAACTATAGCCTGTTTCTGACCGAGCTATGCGACGTGATCGGCGTCGAACATCCGCAGCCGGCCGGCGCAACTCACGAAAACAACGACTACGTGTTTGAGCGGGCCGTGAAAAAAAGCGGAGAGGCCTTTGACACGTGGGGACGTATCGACCTCTACAAGAAGAACAGCTTCGTTCTCGAGGCCAAACAAAGCCGCTGGCACGGCCAAAAAAAGGAAGTCCGGGACCGGGTCGGTTCTGTACGTCCCGAATACGAGCGCGTGCAACTCGGCCGCCGCGGCGCTGATCGTGCGTGGGATGTTCTGATGCTCAATGCAAAGCGTCAGGCAGAAGACTACGCACGCGCCCTCCCCGCCTCACACGGTTGGCCGCCATTCATCCTAGTCTGCGACGTCGGCCATTGCGTGGAGGTTTATGCCGACTTCAGCGGGCAGGGAAAGAACTATACGCAGTTCCCCGACCGTCAGAGCTTCCGCATCTATCTCGAAGACCTACGCGATGACGCCGTCCGCGAGCGGCTACGTAGGATCTGGCTCGAACCGCAGGCACTCGACCCAACGCAAAACTCCGCGAAGGTGACACGCGACATCGCCAAACGCCTCGCACAAGTATCGCTCGCGCTGGAGACCAGACAGAAATATCCCGCCGAAGACGTGGCGATGTTTCTGATGCGTTGTCTGTTCACGATGTTCGCCGAAGACGTTGGCCTGCTTCCGAAGAAAGCGTTCAGAACACTGCTGGAGGCGTGCGAACAACGTCCGGAGGTATTCCGTGCCCGAGGTGACACAGCTGTGGGAAGCGATGGATCGTGGTACGTGGGCTCATACGCTCAAAGCCAAGGTACGGAAGTTTAACGGCGAGTTCTTTCGTAGCCGCGCCGCCCTCCCCCTTGGTCGAGAAGAGATCGGTGAACTCCGTCGTGCCGCAGATCACGACTGGAATGAGGTCGATCCGTCGATCTTCGGCACATTGCTGGAGCAAGCACTCGATCCCGCAGATCGCAAAAAACTCGGCGCCCACTATACCCCGCGCGCCTATGTCGAAAGGCTCGTCATCGCGACGATCATCGAACCGCTACGCGAAGATTGGCGCAACGTTCAAGCCACCGCAGAAACCTTTCGCAGCAACGGCGACCTCAAGCGCGCCGCAGCGGAAGTCCAGGCATTTCACGACCAGCTGTGCAGAACACGCGTGCTCGATCCCGCCTGCGGGACTGGCAACTTCCTTTATGTCTCCCTCGAATTGATCAAGCGTCTCGAAGGTGAAGTACTGGAAGCTCTGCTCGATCTCGGTGGTCAGGAAGCCTTGCGAGGTCTTGGCTCTCACAGCGTCGACCCGCACCAATTCCTCGGCCTCGAAATCAATCCACGTGCCGCAGCGATCGCAGAGCTGGTGCTATGGATCGGCTATCTGCAATGGCACTTCCGCACCAAGGGTGCCCCGCCGGATGAGCCGATCCTGCGCGCCTTCAAGAACATCAAGGTCAAGAACGCCGTACTCGACTGGGACGGCGCGCCGCTGCCGAAGATCGTGGACGGAAAAGAGATCTACCCGAACCCGCGCCGGCCGGAATGGCCGCCGGCGGAGTTCATCGTGGGCAATCCGCCTTTTATCGGAAAAGGCGCATTCATGCGAGAGGCCCTCGGAGAGAGGCTGACGGAAGCCCTCTGGAGAGCGAATCCTCGCATCAACGAGTCAGCAGACCTCGTGATGTTCTGGTGGGACAGAGCCGCCGAGCTACTCACGGTCAAAGGTACAGTGCTTCGGCGGTTTGGATTCGTGACCACCAATTCCATCTCACAGGTTTTCAATCGACGAGTTGTGGAACGTCATCTCACGGCAAAAAAACCCATCTCGCTCGTCTTCGCGATTCCGGATCATCCATGGACAAAGGCCACCGAAGACGCAGCCTCCGTCCGGATCGCCATGACAGTGGGTGAGAAAGATGTTCGACAGGGCGCGTTGGCAAGAGTCGAGCGTGAAGGCGATCTAACCAGCGATCACCCAATCATCGAAATGACCATCGAACTAGGTCGCATAAACCCCGACCTAACAATCGGCGCCGACCTTACTTCCGCGTCTAAGCTGACAGCTAACTTCGGCCTTTCGAGTAATGGAATGCTGCTTGCGGGACGCGGATTCGTCCTATCTAGAAGCGAGGCAGAACATCTTGGCGTAGGCTCGCGACTGGAAGTGGAAAGCGTTGTAAGGCCCTACATCAATGGGCGCGAGTTGTACTATGGTTGGTCGGGGCGCCATATCATCGACCTGTTCGGGATCACTCTGGACGACGCTCGCTCGCGATTCCCTAACGTCTATCAACATCTTGCCACGACGGTGAAGGTCGAGCGCGCCTCCGTCGCTGCAAAAACTACAGTTCGTGATGCTCACGACTACGCCGCGAGATGGTGGCTATTTGCAAAGCCGAGGGCCGCCTTTCGCGACGCCCTAGTCGACTTGGATCGCTATGTTGGCACTACAGAGACAGCCAAACATCGCATATTTCAGTTTGTCGACTCCCGCTTTATCCACGATCACATGGTCATAGGCATTGCGACAGCCGACGCGTGTCACTTGGGAGTACTCTCTTCACGCATCCATCTAATCTGGACACTCGCCCAAGGAGGCACACTCGAAGACCGTCCACGATACACGAAGTCTCAATGTTTCGACCCCTTCCCCTTCCCCGACGCCAATCCGATTCAGAAGCAGACCATTCGGGTGATTGCCGAGGAACTCGACGCGCATCGCAAGCGCGTGCTGGCGGAGCATCCGCATCTGACGCTTACCGGGCTTTACAACGTGCTGGAGCGTGTGAAGGCGGGGGCCGTGCCGCAGGCACAGCCGTCATCCCCGGGCTCGTCCCGGAGATCCACGTCTTCGGTGCGCGACCGCAAGAAAAGCGTGGATGGCCGGGACGAGCCCGGCCATGACGGAGGGAGAAGTTCGACGGTCCATGACGAGCAGAGCAATGTGCTGACGTCGGACGAGCAGCGCATTTTCGACGATGGCCTCGTGCTGATCCTCAAGGAGCTGCACGACAGGCTCGATGTCGCTGTCGCGGCCGCCTATGGTTGGCCGGCTGACATTTCGGACGAGGACATCCTTGCGCGTTTGGTGGCATTGAACAAGCGGCGCGCCGAAGAAGAACAGCGCGGCCTGGTGCGCTGGCTTCGGCCGGACTATCAGGTCCCGCGATTTGCTAAGACGCTCGACAAGCAAGCGGCCGCGGAGGATGGAGCTCAGGTCGCGGCAACGTTCAGTCTCGGTGAGAAGCGACACAAGCCAGCCTTTCCGGCAAGCCCAGTGGAGCAAACCGCCACTGTGTTTGCAGCACTCTCTGCAGCGCCAGGCGCGATCGATGCCAAGGCGCTCGCCGGGCAATTCAAATACACCAAGACCTCCGAGAAAAGGATTGCTGACGCGCTCGCCTCGCTCGCGCGGCTCGGTTACGTCAGCACGACCGATGGCGTCAGCTTCGCGCTACGTCGGGCTGCATAGCGCTTCCGTCCGACGTGGATGGGCGGCGATTGATGGCCACAGGCACGACCTGTCAGCTTGTCGACCCCGCGCAGGCGGGGGACGACACGGGGCGGAGGCTGCGGCTGAACGACTGATCTGCCGGCGAGCGCAAACTTCATCGCCAGAGATTCCGGGTTCGCTCGCTTTCGCGAGCGCCCTGGAATGACGTGGGGAGAGGCCGCGAGGTGCGGCTTCCGTCTCGTAGCTTGAAGGTTGCGGCTCTCGGCGCCCCCCCTCACACCGCCCGCGTCAGGCCGCCGTCCACGCGGATGTTCTGGCCGGTGATGTAGGCGGCCCCGTCGGAAGCCAAGAAAGCGATGGTGGCGGCGATTTCGGCGCTGGTGCCGTAGCGTTTCATCGGCACGGTGTCGCGGCGCTGTTCGGTGGCCGGCAGGCTGTCGATCCAGCCCGGCAGCACATTGTTCATCCGGACGTTGTCGGCGGCGTATTGGTCGGCGAAGATCTTGGTGTAGGCGGCGAGCCCCGCCCGCGCCACCGCCGAGGTCGGAAACATCGCGCTCGGCTCGAACGCCCAGGCGGTCGAGATGTTGATGATGGCGCCGGCCTTCTGCTGCTGCATGATCGGCGCCACCAGCCGCGTCGCGCGGACGACGTTGAGGAAGTAGACGTCGAGCCCCTGATGCCACTGCTCGTCGGAGATCTCGAGGAGCGGCGCGCGCGGACCGTGGCCGGCGCTGTTGACCAGCACATCGATGCGGCCCCACTGCGCCATCGCCTGATCGACCAGGCGCTTCAGATCGTCGTTCGACTGGTTCGATCCGGTGACGCCGAAGCCGCCGAGCTCACGCGCCAGCGCCTCGCCCTTGCCGGACGACGACAGCACCGCGACGCGGAAGCCGTCCGCGGCCAGCCGTCGCGCCGCCGCAGCTCCCATGCCGCTGCCGCCCGCGGTGATCAGGGCTACTTTGTCGACTGCCATGCTTGCCTCCGTCTGCTGCTCCAGCGGGCCGGCACCGGCCCGCCCCGCGCGTGATAGCAGTAACGGCGCGCCGCGCGAACGGCGGCGCGGGTCTGCGCGCGATCACAAAGCAATCAGAGACGGAAGATGTGGGATTTACGATGCGACAGCTTGCATGGCCATGCCGTACACAACGTGAGATTCCGGGTTCGCGAGCTTTGCTCGCGCCCCGGAATGACTTGGGGAGAGGTTGTCCGCGCCGCGCGAAAAAACGCTGACGGGCGATCAGCCCTTCTTGCTGCGCACCGGCACCGGTTGCGGGACGAGCTCGGTCAGGGTGGTCAGGGCGGAGACGGTGCTACGCAGGCGGTTGATGCGGCGGGTGTAGTTGAACATCAGTCCGGCGAGGAACGCGCTGCAGATCAGCGTGAACACTGCGAACGCTACGACGTCGTCACCCATGGTCGTCCCTTTCCTTGATGAGCACGGCCGCTGGCTGGCGGGCCGCGTGGCGCGCAGGCCGGCTGGGACAGCCGGCTGCGTCGCTGCATGAACGATACATGATGCTAGGCGCCGGAGTCATAATCATGAATGACCGGGAACAACCGATCGCCGCTCCGATGCGTCTGTCGTGTGCGATGGATAATCGCTGATTAAACGTTCTGTTGTGCAGTGCAGCGCAACGAGGGCGCACATGGCAAGCGTGGCGCACTGCTAAGCGGCGAGAGCGACGTGCGCCGCGGCGACCTCTTTCAGCAAGCGGGATGTCGGGGAGCGATCGTGCCGCGGACGGTCCGGCCGGTGCGGGGCGTGATCGCATCGAAGCTACTCGTGATAGAACGGCCCGTGCGGCTCGGTCAGCGAGTGGTCCCAAGGCATCGCGCGGTGGGTCACCGCCTCGCAGGTCGTGCATTTGTATTCGCGCACCTGATAGCCCTGCACCAGCGGCCGATTGCCGATCAGCTCCAGCGGAAGGTTGCAGGTCGGGCAATGCGGGGTGGTCGTGGTCATGCGCGCCATCCGAATCAGTACAGTCCCTAGTCGGCACGATTTCGGGTTCCACCGCCACTGCGATCTCGCGACGCCGGATTCGCCAAAGGTGCGATATCCGGTCGCAGCCCAAAGTCGCCCCCTCGCCGGCGGCCTGCCCGCCACCGGGGCCCTCAACCCTTCCTTAACGACGCGCCGCTATCGTTAACGCAACGTTTATCGGCGCACAGCGCTCCCGGGCCGGGCCATGTATCGGATCGACTTCAACAAGCTGCGCTTCCTGATTT
Organism: Rhodopseudomonas sp. P1; assembly: GCF_039642825.1. NCBI lineage: Bacteria > Pseudomonadati > Pseudomonadota > Alphaproteobacteria > Hyphomicrobiales > Nitrobacteraceae > Rhodopseudomonas > Rhodopseudomonas sp. P1. The sequence continues at coordinate 3,741,869 of NZ_CP088006.1, forward strand.
GCGACGACAACCCGCACATGCGGCGCATCATGCGCACGCTGCTGCACTCGTTCGGCACCCGCGAAGTCTATGAGGCCGAAGACGGCGCCACCGCGCTGGAAATGTACAGCCACTATTCGCCCGACATCCTGATCACCGATTGGGAGATGCCGATCTTCGACGGGCTGGAGCTGGCGCAGATGATCCGGCAGCCGGAAGCCAAGGGCAATCCGTATGCGCCGATCATCATGCTGACCGCGCATTCGGAAAAGCGCCGCGTCACGCTGGCGCGCGATGCGGGCGTCACCGAATTCCTCGCCAAGCCGATCTCGTCGAAGGGCCTGTATCAGCGCATCCTCAACGTGGTGGCGAGCCCGCGCCCGTTCATCCGCACCCGCAATTACTTCGGCCCCGACCGCCGCCGCAACACCACCGCCGGCTATATCGGCCCGGAGCGGCGCCACGGCGGCGAAGCGGACATCATCCAGCAGCCGTCGCTGCTCGATAAGGCCCGGGTCAACACCTAGCAGGCGTTTCGACAGCCATGAGCAAGCCACGCCCCGGCGACATTCAGGTCGCCACCTTCCCGACCCATCAGGTGATCACCCAGGCCAATCCGCTGCGCCGCGCGATGCGGCGGCTGGCCGAGGACGCCCCGGCCGAGACCGCCGACGATCCGGTGGCACGCGCCGAAGCCGCGCTGGCGTCGCTGTCCGGCGAATTCGGCGACTGGATGGCCGAGGAATGCCAGCGGCTCGCCGCCGCCCATGCCGATTTGGTGCGTGACGGCGTCACCAAGGACAGCCGCGCCGCGCTGTTTCGCGCCGCCCACGACATCAAGGGCGACGCCGCCACCTTCGGCTTTCCGGCCGCGGCCGCGACCGCCGCCAGCCTGTGCCGGATCATCGAACACGCGCCCGATCTCGCCAAGGTGCCGGCCGAGCTGATCGCCAACCACGTCGCCGCGATCCAGGCGATCGTGCGCGAAGGCGCCGGCGGCCAGAAATCCGAAGTGCAGCGCGCGCTGAACCGCAAGCTGCGCGGCGTCGCCGACGATTACCTCGCCGCCGTCAACCGCGATCGCCCCGAACACCTCGAAGCCATCCTCGCACCGAGCATCGCACCGGACGAGTAGGTCGTCCTGCGCTCGTCATCCGGGGGCGCCGCGTAGCGCTTCCCGCGCGGCAAACCCGTCGCGTCTGAGCCTCCGCACCTCGTCGACCAGCTATCTGGCATCGCTTATCAACATGTCGTCCCCGCGTAGGCGGGGACCCATACGCCGCAGCATCTCGATTGAAGCCCTGCGTCAGCCACCTTCCCTCACTTGCGAAGCCAGGGGATATGGATCCCCGCCTGCGCGGGGATGACTCGAGGCGGAGTGGTTCAGCGCTAACTATGTTGGTGCGTGTAGCAATGCGACAGGGATTGGACCTACGCCGCAACCGGCGCGTAACGCCAGCTGGCTTCTTCGGCGATCACTTCGTCCCGCAGCGCGGCGGCTTCTTCGCGGGCGAATTCGGTGGCGAAGCGGCGCAGCAGGATCAACAGCGGACCGGCCGCATCCGGATCGGTCTCGCACTGGGTCAGCACCCGCTCGACCATGCGGCGGCGGAGCCGTGCGGCGCTGGATTCATTGGCGACGAAGCCGATCTCACGCTCGGCGGCGAGCGCGGCGCGGAACGCCGGGAAGACGGTTTCGGGCAGCCCGGCGCGGCCGAGCAGCGCGTTGAGCGAAGCGCGGCCGCCGTCGGCGAGCAGCGCCGCAACCCGCGCCGGCGCAGTGCCGGAGAGTTCGGCGAGCGCGTGTTCGACCAGCAGGAGATTGCCGGACAGCAGCGCGCGCAAGATCAGTCCCGCGGTCAGCGTGCGGGTCTCGCACAGATGCCGCATCAACGCCGCCATGTCGGCGCCGCGGGCGCGCGCCGCGATCGCGATGGTGGAGCGATCCATCGCCTCGCCGGTCGCGCGCGCGGCGCGGTCGGCGCTGAGCCAGCCGCGCGCCACCACGAATTGCTGCAAGGTGTCGGACAGCTTCGCCACCAGCGCCAGCCGCGTCGCCGCCGGCAGATCGGGCAGCGCCAGCATCGACTCGCGAATCGCGGCGAGATGGCCGTGGCGCTCGACGATGCGGTCCCACGAGAACGGCGCCAGTTCGGCGTGCGGGTTTTCGATCAGCTCCAGCGCCGCGGCGGGTGAGCCGACCTCGGCGATCGCCGCGCACACCGCGGCGGGCAGTTGGAAACGCCGCGCCACCGCGCATTGCACGGCGTTGTCGCCGGTGGCGACGATGTCGACCAGATCGGCGTCGAGCAAGAGCGGCGAGAATTCCAGCACCGGCAGCGCCACCGAGGCCTGATCGGAGGCGAGCGCGCGCACGATCGTCGGCGGGGCGTCAGGATGGGATGCGAACACTTCGGCGATCGCCTGCCGCACCTGGGCAGCGGGATCATCCAGCATCAACAGCAGCGCGCCTTCGGCGGCGATGCGGTCGTCGATCGTGAGATCGGAAATCAACCAGGCGCGGGCGAGAGCGCGGGTGGCTTCGGCGCGTTCGCCGGCCGGTGCGTGACGGATCCAACTGATGAACTGCCGAACAATCATGACACTTCCGGCCGACGCAACTTCACCTCACGCCTGTTCGGCGCCTCTCATAAACGATCAATAAACCATGCCCCTTAACAAAGGGTTCACCATAACCGGCTGAGTTCGTTGACGTTTCGTTAAGGCTCCACGGGCGGGCGGAAACTCGCCCAGCCACAGCCGTCCGCGTGCCACCACGAACGTGCCGCCGCTCCGCGAACAAATTGCTCCGCACGCGATGTCTCGTCGTCTCCGAGCGGGGCACCCAGCAGTTTGCGAAGCCGCGGAAGGCGCCAGACTGCCCACAATCTCGACAGTGTATGATTACAGATTGATCGCTCATCCTGCCGATTTGAATATGCAGATTTGCACATTGCGTTGCACAATTCGTCATTTTCATCGCGCCGCCGTCAGCGATGATGAGCGAGCTAACTAACGACTTCGACCTGATCAGCAGGAGAGCGCCGTGCAAACAGCCATCTCGAAAGCCACTACAGCAAGGTTGCGACGCGCGACCGAACTCGCTGTCGGCCCGCTGCTGCTGTTCGGCATTTGGTGGCTCGCCGCGCGTGGCGGCTGGGTCAACAAGGATCTGCTGCCCTCCCCGGTCGACACCCTTCGCGACACCGCTGCCGCGATCTGGTCCGGCAGCATGACCAAGGATTTCTGGCACACCATGGTCCGCGTCGCCTACTCGATCGCGATTGCGATCGTCGCGGGCGTTCCGGTCGGCATCGTGCTCGGCGCCAAGGCGGCGGTGTATCGCTCGGTCGAGTTCATCGTCGACTTCTTCCGCTCGACGCCGGCGACCGCGATGTTTCCACTGTTCCTGCTGCTGTTCGGGCTCGGCGATCTCGCCAAGATCGCGGTGGCGGCATTCGCGGCGTGGCTGGTGATCGTGTTCAACGTCGCCTATGGCGTGATGAATGCGCGGCAGACCCGCATCCTCGCCGCGCGGTCGATGGGCGCGTCCTCGCTGCGCATCTTCCGCGACGTCATCTTCTTCGAGACCCTGCCGCAGACCTTCATCGGACTCCGAACGGCGGTGTCGCTGGCGCTGGTGGTGATCATCGTCGCCGAGATGTTCATCGGCGCCACCGACGGCATGGGGCACCGCATCATCGATGCGCAGATCTCCTACTCGCTCACCGACATGTACGGCTCGATCCTGATCGCCGGTGCAATGGGCTACGGCCTCAATCTGATCCTGCTGTTTATCGAGCGCTCGATCATCCACTGGTCGGGCAAATGATCCGCACCGCTGCCCTCGTTCACAAGGAGACGACGATGTCCAAATCATTCCTGCTGGCCGCCACGCTCACGGCTGCGCTCTCCACCGTCGGCGGCGCGCAGGCGGCCTGCGACAAGATGGACAAGGTCACTGCGGCCTGGCTGCCGATCATGCAGACCACCGCCTACTACGTCGCGCTCGATCAGAAGCTGTTCGAGAAGGCCTGCATCGAGATCGACTCCGCCAAGATGGAATCGCCGAACCAGATCATCGACGCGCTGATCGCCGGCCGCGCCGATTTCGGTCCGCCCGGCGCTGCCGCCGGCATCGCGATGATCGCGGAGGCGAAGTTTCCCGGCAAGCTGAAGATCTTCGGGCTGCAGGGCGGCGGCATCAAGGTCGACCGCATCAATGACGGGCTGATCGTCAAGCCGGACAGCACCATCAAGAGCTTCGCCGATCTCAAAGGCAAGACGCTCGGCCACGTGCCCGGCATCCAGTGGCGGACGATCTCCCGCCACATGGTGAAAGCGGCGGGCCTCGATCCCGACAAGGACGTCAAGCTGGTCGACCTTGCGGTCGCGATGCAGGTGCCGGCGGTGGTCGGCGGCACGGCCGACGCCACGCTGTCACTGGAGCCGGTCGGCTCGATCGCGGTCGCGTCCGGCAAGGCCAAGCGCGCGATGACCAATCCGGTCGCCAGCGTGATCGCCGATCCGTTTTACTCCGGCGCCTCGGTGATGACGACCAAGTTCATGACCGAGCGCCCCGACGTCGCCCGCCGCGTCGTTGCGGTGATCGATCAGGCCACCGACCTCGTCAACGCCGACTTCAACAAATACAAGGCGGTGCTGCCGGCCTACACGCCGATCAAGGCCGATCAGCTCGATCTGGTCGCGCAGCCTTACTTGCGCGGCTTCAAGGATCTCAACGACACCGACGTCAAATCCTATCAGGCGCTGGTCGACGTATTCGTTGCCGAAGGCGTGGTGCCGGGGCCGATCAACGTTCGGGAGAAGCTGCTGACCAAGGCGGATCTCGGCGAATGAGCCCGAGCAGCGTCCTCCAACTGCGGCCGGAGCCGATGACCGAGACTGCACCCACGCCCCCCGCCGCAAAGCCCGGTCGGCAGGCGAAGATGACGATCCGCGGCCTGCGCAAGACGTTCAACGACGCCGTCATCTACGACGGCTTCGACCTGGACTTGCCGCTCGGCCAGTTCATCTCGGTGTTCGGTCCGAACGGCTGCGGCAAGAGTACGCTGATCAACATGATCTCGGGCTTGATGCCGATGGACGCCGGCGAGGTGCTGTACGATGGCCAGCGCATCAGCGAGACGCGGATCTCCTACGTGTTCCAGAACTATCGCGAGGCGCTGTTTCCCTGGCTGAAGGCGATCGACAACATCCACTACCCTCTCAAGGTGATGGGCGTGCCGCGCGCCGAGCGCAAGCGGCGGATCGAAAAGCTGCTGGCCGAGTTCGAGATCCGCATCGATCTCAATGCCTATCCCTACACGCTGTCGGGCGGGCAGCAGCAGACCGTGTCGATCCTGCGCGCACTGGTGACCGAGCCCGAGGTGCTGTTCCTCGACGAGCCGTTCTCGGCGCTGGACTACGAGATGACGATGTCGATGCGCGAGCAGCTGCAGAAGATCTTCATGAAGACCAAGACCACCATGCTGCTGGTGTCGCACGACCTCGACGAGGCGATCGAGCAGGCTGACAAGCTGGTGCTGCTGACGCGGCGCCCCACCAAGGTCGCCGAAATCGTTGAGATCGGTCTGCCGTGGCCGCGCGACCGTGCCGTCACCACCGGCGATGCGTTCATGACGCTCAAGCGTCACTGCCTCGATCGCTTCTGGCAGGAAGTGAAGAAATGACGGGCGCCGGCTGAGCCGGGCCTGAAAGATCCGAACCACCCCTACAATCTGGAGACTGACATGACGAAGCGCCGGTTTCGCGCCGCTGCGGTGCAGACACTCGCCAAGTTGGGCGATTTCGATTTCAACATCGCGCTCGCGACGGCTTACGTCGAGGACGCCGTCCGGCAGGGTGCCGAACTGATCGTGTTCCCGGAATGCATGGACACCGGCTATCTGTTCGACTCGCCCGAGCACTGCCGCGAACTGGCCGAGACGCTGACCGAAGGTCCGTTCGTCAAGGCGCTGGCGGCGCTGAGCCGCAAGCACGGCGTCTATATCGCCAGCGGCATCACCGAATGGGATCCGGCCAAGCAGAAGATCTTCAACAGCGGCATCATGTTCGACCGCAAGGGCGAAGTTGCCTGCCACTATCACAAGCAGTTCCTCGCCACCCACGATCAGAACTGGTTCGCGTTCGGTGAGCGCGGCTGCCCCGTGGTCGATACCGATCTCGGCAAGATCGGCCTCTTGATCTGTTTCGACGGCCGCATCCCCGAGATCTTTCGCGCCATGACGATGCAAGGCGCCGAGGTGATCGTCGACATGGCGAACTTCTTTGCGATGGACCAGGCCGACATGTGGGGCCCGGCGCGCTCTTATGAAAACGGCGTGTGGCTGGTGGCCGCCACCAAGGCCGGTTACGAGCGCTCGATCTACTATCCGGGCGGCAGCATGATCGTCGATCCGAAGGGACGCGTGCTCTCCAAGGTGCCGTACGACACCCACGGCCTATCGATCGCCACGATCGATCTCGACGCCGCTGCCGACAAGTCGATCTACACCGCCAACGACAAGGTCGCCGACCGTCGCCCCGAGACCTACGGCATCATGGCGCTGCCGTATGAGAAGACCCCGGTCTATGGCGTTGCCGATCGTCCGCTGATCCCGTCGAAATCAGTGACCAAGGTGGCGGCGGTGCAGATGCACGTCACGCCGGAATGCAGCGTCGTGGAGGTGCTCGACATGGTCGACCACACCGCCAAGCTCGGTGCCAAGGTGATCACCCTGCCCGAATACGCGTTCAGTGCGCAGTACATCCTGACGCCCGCGGAAGCGGCTGCGGCCGCCGATCAGGCCGCGGCGAACCTTGCCGCGGTGGCAAAGATCAGCGCGCGCTACGGCTGCCTGATCGCCGCGCCGATCGTCGAGCGTGCCGCTGCGGGGCTCTATGTGACCACCGTGCTGATCGGCCCGGACGGCAAGGAGATCGGCCGCTATCGCAAGACGCATCTCACCGCCGAGGAGCGCAAATGGGCCGTCGCCGGCTTCGACTATCCGGTGTTCGACACGCCGTTCGGCCGTATCGGCGTGATGTCGGGCTATGACGCGGTGTTTCCCGAGACCTCGCGCTGCCTCGCGATCGGCGCGGCCGACATCATCCTGTGGCCGGCGGCGCTGCGCGAGCCGTTCGAGCGCGAACTGCTCGCCGTGCCGCGCGCCGAGGACAACCGGGTGGCGGTCGTGCTCGCCAACCGGGTCGACAGCCCCTATCCCGGCGGCAGCGTGGTGATCCCGCCGACCGGCTTTCCGCAATGGGACATCAACATCGCGGCGCCGCGGGTGATGAAGCTCGGCGCGGTGATGCCCAAGCACATCGATCTGGCGGTCTGTCGACAGAAGATGATGATCCCGAAGGTGGACATGTTTGCAAACCGGCTGGTGGAGACGTACGCTCCCATCGTCGCGGCGTAGTCCCGTTCGGTGGCTGTCCGGACACAAACGGAAGGTCGGCGCATCGGCGCCGGCCGTGCCGGGGAGACGGCTGCGGGCGTGGCGAAGACTCAGCGCACCATCAGGTACGACTGGAACGACGTCGTCTATTTCCTCGAAGTGGCGCGGCAGCGCAGTCTGGTCCGCGCCGCCGCCAAGCTGAAGGTCGACCATACCACCGTCAGCCGGCGCGTCCGCGAGCTGGAGCGCAGCCTCAATTCGACACTGTTCAAGCGCAGCAAGTCGGGCTTCACGCTGACCGAGATCGGCATGCGGCTGCTGCAATATGCCGAGGGCATGGAAAGCCAGGCCAACTCGATCGTCGAGGCGATCGGGACCGATACCGCCGATGCCGGCGGTGCGGTGCGGATCGCCGCGATGGAAGGGATCGGCAGCTTCTATCTCACGCGCTGCATCGCCGACTTCAACCGGATCTACTCGTCGATCCAGATCGAACTGATCACCGACACGCGGCTGCTCGACCTCAGCCGGCGCGAGGCGGATATTTTCGTCAGCTTCTTCCGGCCGCACGGAAAGCGACTGTCGATCAAGAAGGTCGGTGAATTCCGGATCTCGCTGTACGCGACGGATGCGTATTTCGGAGGCCGGAGCCCGCCGACAACGGTGAAGGAGCTGGAAACCCACGCCTTCATCGATTTCATCGAGGACTACATCTACAGCAAGGAAAACCGCTGGCTGTCCGACGTGCTGCGGCCGCCGCACACGATCTTCCGCAGCACCAGCCTGGTGGCGCAGTCGATCGCCGTGTCGGCCGGCCAAGGGATCGCGATGCTGCCGTCCTACGTGGCGTCCGGCAATGCCGAGCTATTTCCGGTGATGCCCGAACTGTTCACCACGCGCGACATCTGGCTGTCGGTCCACGAAGATCTGCTTCACGTCGCGCGGATCAAGGCGGTCACGACGTTTCTGGAAAAGCGGATCGAAGCCGACAAGGCGTTCCTGAACTCGGTGCAAAATCAGCGCGGTCGCCGCAAGCGGAATGGCTGAACTAAGCTCAGCTCGCGAACGTACCGTTGCGGTCGCTGAACAGATCGAGCGGAGTTGGCGTGCGGACTTCGGGAGTGCGCGGCAGGTCCGGCAGCGCGGTCTGGGACGGAGTCGGCGTCTGTGACGGCATGGCCGTTTGCGATGGCGAGGTCCACAGCGATTGCACGGCGGGCGATACCGGTTCGGCGCGGTCGCCGCCGAGGAACAGCGAACGGAACATCGGCTCATTGCCGCGCGGCGACGTCGCGGTGCGCGTGGCGTCGCCGGCTTGCGCGGGCGTGACGTTGCGCACGTCCGGGAAGCTCGCCAGATACGCGGCGTTGTCGACCGGCACTTGCGGTGCGGCCGAAGCCAGCGTCACCGGCAGGCCGGCGACCGAGGCGATCGCACTCTGCGTTGCGGGTGCATTGGCGGCCGCCTCGTAGCGGGTCGCGAGATTGGAATACACCTCGGAGACGCTGCGAGCGTTGCCCGAGCGATCGTAGAAGATCGACTGGTTGGCCGCAGCCGCCGAGGGAAACAGCGCGGCGCCGGCAACGTTGGGCGTGTCGCTCGCGGCGTTGATCAGCTTGGCGGCGCCGGCAACGCCCATGAAGTGCGCCATGTAGAGTTCGGCATCCGACGGGCGGCGGCCGATCTCGCCGGTGAGCTTGAAGCTGTTCGACTGCGTCAGCACGCCGGCCATCGCCGAGGATACCACCGGATCGTTGCGCAAATTCATGATCGCGGCGCGCGCCGACGGATCGCTGACTGAATAGCTGCCCGACGCCGAGCGGGTGATGGAATCGGCATATTGGCCGTAGCCGAGCTGGGCGCCGGCTTCCTTCACGGTGCCGAGCCAGGTCTGCTCGATGAACTGGAACAAGCCCTGGGCCGATGAAGTGCTGGCCTGGGCGGTCGGGTTGAAGTCCGACTCCATCTTGGCGGTGGCGAGCAGATACTGGAAGCTGGTGCCGGTGGCGCCGGCAGCCTGCTTGATCGCGCCGGCGACCTTGGTCCGCGCCGGATCGACGATCATCACCGCCGGATTTGAAATCTCGACCGCCATAGCCCCTGCCCGCTCTCCGCTGCGAGCGCCCTTCCGCCACGGCGACCCTGCGGGATTATGGTTAACGCAGTGTTAACGACCGAAACCCGATACAGCCTAGGCGGGCGTTTTGACACCCGCTTAACCTAAGATGGCTAGACTCATGCCCATCCGCTCGGAGTCTGACCGGGGCGCAGAGTCATCGGGAGAAAGCCATGACCGCGATCACCAACTCCACCACCGCTGGGACCTCGGCCTTTTTGGCGAGCCAGGCGCAGGCCGGCGCGATCCCATCCGCCACCGCATCGACGACATCGCAGTCCGCCACCACCGCGGCCACGGGTGCGGTCGACACCGTCACGCTCTCCGATCGCGCCAAAGCGATTCTCGACAAGGCCAAGGCTGACAAGGCCGCCAGCGACCAGCTCGCGCTGTCGTTCGACGAGAGCCTGCAGAAGCGTACCGATGCCTTGACCGCCAAGCTCACCGACGCGTTCAAGAAAATGAACGTCAATCTCGACGACGCCGTCAGGCTGCAGGTCGACAAATTCGGCAACGTCACCGCCGAAGGGCCGTGGAAAGCGAAGATCGAGAAGTACTTCGCCGACAATCCTGATGTCGCCAAGGAACTGAAGGAGATCGCCGGGCTGAACGCACTGAAGGCGGCAAATGCCGCGCTCGAGCTCTACAACAAGGAAAAGGGCTCCAGCTCCCCGGGCAGCAAGCAGCAGCAAACCGCCTGGAGCAACTACAACGCCCGCTCGATGAATACTCAGACGCTGTCGGGCGTGATCAGCCTGAAGGACGGCCAATTGCGATCGGCCGCGCTGGACTACATCGACAGCATCGCCGATCCGACCGGCGCGAAGGCCGGTCCGGACCTGGTGCAGCAGCAGCGCGAGATCGCCAGCCGGCTGGCCTGATCCTCAGGGCTATTTGCCGTAGACCTTGTCCGGATCGAATTTGCGCTCGGAGTCGGTTTCGATCAGCACCGGCGCGCCGTCGCCGCCGCGGTCGATGCGGCGGTAGAAGCAGGAGTGGCGGCCGGTGTGACAGGCGGCGCCACCGGTCTGATCGACCTTGATCCACACCGCGTCCTGGTCGCAGTCGACCCGCATCTCCAGCACCTTCTGGATGTGGCCGGAGGTCTCGCCCTTCTTCCACAGCCGCTTGCGCGAGCGGCTGTAGTACCAGGCCTCGCCGGTCTGGATGGTGCGCTCGAGCGCTTCGTCGTTCATGAACGCGACCATCAGCACGTCGCCGGTCCGCGCATCGGTGGTGACGACGGTGACGAGCCCGTGCGAATCGAATTTCGGGCGCAGCACAACGCCCTCCTCGATGTCATCGGGCGCAACGGGTGAAGAGCTTGAACGCGATTCGCTGGACACGATTGAATTGCCTTGCAGGACTCGCGCGTTAGCCGCGGTCCCTGACCATCGACATGAACCGCGCTTGCTCCGCCGGATTGTCGCGGAACACGCCGGTGTAGCGGCTGGTGAAGGTGGTGGCGCCCTTCTTGGCGATACCCCGGACCGACATGCAGGTGTGCTCGGCTTCGAGCAGCACCGCGACGCCGCGCGGCTTCAGCACCTCGTCGATCGCGGCGGCGATCTGCGCGGTGAGATGCTCCTGGGTCTGCAGGCGGCGGGCGAAGATGTCGACCAGCCGCGCCAGCTTCGACAACCCGACCACGCGCTCCACCGGCGTATAGGCAATGTGCGCCTTGCCGTAGAACGGCATCACGTGGTGTTCGCAATGCGAGGTGAAGCTGATGTTGCGGACCAGGACGAAGTCGTCATAGCCGGCGGTCTCGCCGAAGGTGCGCTCCAGCACTTCCTTCGGACACTGGTGATAGCCCTGGAACAGCTCGTCATAGGCTTCAACCACCCGGCGCGGGGTGTCGAGCAGGCCCTCGCGCTCGGTGTTCTCGCCGATATAGGACAGCAGCGTCTTCACCGCGGCTTCCGCCTCGGCGCGCGACGGGCGCGGCTGATCGGGCTGCACCGCGACTTCGAGGAACTCGGACGGATCGAGCTCGGCGGGCTGGAATTCGGGGCGGCCTTCGGCCGGCTTGGTGCCGCGGATCGGCTTGATTTTGGCGTCCATCTTCTCTCCGTTCGACCGGCCTTGTTGGGCCGGATGTGTCACCGGGCAGACGGGCGGACAACAGCCGGTCGTCTTGATCCCTTCGGCGAGCCCGGCCGGCCAAGTGTTTGACCGATTTCGGCTCGCGGCCTCCGCGCGGCGCAGTCAGCCACACGGCGAGGCTTCATTTCGAAAGCCACGCTTCCTATATAAGACGGCAAGCCGGAACCGCCAAGGTCGCCGCCTCCGGGCGACCGGCGTGCCCAGCGCCGGCACGGAATTCGCGGCATGCTCAACGACGTCTACAACAAGCGCATCATCGAACTGGCCGGCAATATTCCGCGGATCGGGCGGCTGGAGCATCCCGACGCCAGCGCCACCGCGCATTCCAAACTGTGCGGCTCGACCGTGACCATCGACCTCAAGATGGACGGCGACACCGTCACCGACTTCGCCCACATCGTCAAAGCCTGCGCGCTCGGCCAGGCCTCGTCGTCGATCATGGCGAGCCACGTGGTCGGCTCGACCGCCAGCGAACTCAAGGCGTTGCGCGAGACCGTGCGCAAGATGCTGAAAGAGAACGGCGCTCCGCCCGACGGCAAATGGGCCGACATCGCGATGCTCGAGCCGGTTCGCGACTACAAGGCCCGCCACGCCTCGACGCTGCTGACCTTCGACGCGGTGGTCGACGCGATCGGACAGATCGAAGCGCAAAACGACGGCGCCAAGGCGACGGCCTAAGCCCGCCCTCTCCACAAGTCATTCCGGGGCGCGAGCTCAGCTCCCTCCGAGTCATTCCGGGGCACGCGCGCAGCGCGTGAACCCGGAATCTCGACGTTGTGAAAAACAACGCACAACAATCTCGGGGATTCCGGGTTCGCGCTTCGCGGGCCCCGGAATGACTTACCAAGTGCTGGTTCAGTGCCCCGGCTGCGCAGCGGCGGTGCCGCCGGTCGGGAGAGCTTCGGCGGTCTTGGTGGCGGCCGCCGGCTGCGGGGTGAAGCGGTCCTGCACCGGCTTCGGCTCGGCCGATGCCACGGTCTTGGCCGATGCACCGGCGAGGCCGGGCAACAGATCGGCAATCGCCTGGGTGGTAATCAGGTTGGTGTCACGCAGCTCCTGCCGCGACAGCTCGTGCAGGTCTTCCCACGGCGGCACGCTGAGGGCGAGCGACAGCAGATCGCCGGTGCCGCCCATCTCGAACGTAAACTTCGCCAACCGGCCGATGTCGCGCTCGACGATCGACATGTCCTGTGCGGTGTAGCTGGCGGCGCGGGCATCCTCGGCGCGGTCGCCCATCCAGATCTGGTGCACCCGGACATGGGCGCCTTCCGGCACATAGCGGGAATTGCCGGCGAGCAGCAGGAACACGCACATCGATTCGCAGTAGGCACCGGGCTCAATGCGGGCGCGGCTGCCAAGCGGCGACGCCGACGGCACGCTGGTGCCGACCGTGGTGGCCAGCCCGAGCTTGCGCCAGCGCCGGCCGAGCGTGATGGCGTCGTTGACCGAGCCGCCGCTCGAATCCAGCACCACGGTGGCGCCGCCGAGCTTGCGATCGCGGGCGAAGTCCTCGAAATCCTTCGGGGTGTCGGTGGTGACGATGCCGATGGCGCTGATCCAGCCGCCGCAATCCGGATCACAGGCGACCCAGCCGAACTTCATCGGCTGCCGCCGCGCTTCGAGACTGGCGGCGCCGGCCGTGACAGGAATGCTGCTGTCGGCTGCGAACCCGAGTAGAACGATGCCGAGCGCTGCGACCAGCCCCAGCGCCCCACCGTTCAGACAAGAAAGAACTGCGCGTCCCAACCTGGCTTCCTTCGCTCCGGCAGCAACAGCGTCACAAGTTCCAACGCGAATCTGTCACGTGTCTGTTACTTAACCGTTGTGAAAAAGCTAACTTTGATCAACCGCAAACACCACCGCGTTTTGCTGCGATGCGCTCAACAGCGCGCGAGTTTCGGGTGAAGTGTTGCGCAAATGTCGGCGCCTCGGGGTTCCCGCAACGGAACCGCGCAAACGGCCGCTCACCGAAACGGCATCTGCTCATGCAACTACCAAGTCGCGGAACTGATTGGATCGCAGCGGTGCTGCGACTGCCGCGGAACATCGGGCGTGGACTGATCTGGCTGTATCGTCACACGCTGTCGCCGCTGGTTGGCTACAACTGCCGGCACTATCCGACCTGCTCGATGTACGGGGACGAAGCGATCAGCAGATTCGGACTGTGGGCGGGCGGCTGGATGACGCTGGCGCGGCTGTTGCGCTGCCAGCCATGGGGCACGTCCGGGATCGATCTGGTTCCGCAAGTCTCGCCGCCCGGAGCACATTGGTATCTGCCGTGGCGCTATGCCCGCTGGCGCGGCGTCAACGCACCGCCGCCGGATGTTGCCGCGCCATGCGGCTGCGGCTCACATTCGCAGCTTACCCCGCACTGACACCGATGCGGCCGAGACCCGGCAGTTTGACCGCCGGCCGGCGCAGGTCGAGGCCGATGACGGCGCCGAGCACGTTGAGTTCGAGGCCCTCGATCCAGCCGAGCGTCAGGCCAAGATAACCGCCGAGCGTGGCGCGCACGCCGGTGCCGGACGGCGTCACGGCAACCCAGCCGCCGTCCCACGGATAGTCCTTGCCGATGGCGGTCGGCGGCAGCGTGGTGCGCAGTTCCGGCACCGCCGCGATCACCGCAGCCACGAAGGTATTGGAGTTCGGCCCCGGCCAGGCGCGATAGTCACCGTAAGCGGCGAGCTTGTAGCCCTTCACCGCGGCCTCAATCTTCGGGATCATCGCCGCTGCGGCCTCGCCATCGGCGGCCGCGATCAGTTGCGGCTCGTCGCCGAACCAGCGGCCGTCGGCGACGAAGCCGTTGACGCGGATCGGCGCGCCCCACGCGGTGTAGTCGTAGCGGGTGTAGCGCGAGGCGTTCGCCGGCTTCACCACGATCCAGGTGTGCACGGCGAAGATGCCGCGCCAGCGCACCGTACGCGCCGCAAACACCCGCACCACCGCATCGAGATTCTGCGCCGCGGGCGGCAGCAGTCCGGCGCTGGAACGGTCGGCGCTCTGCCAGTCGACGCTGCGATCGCCCAGCCAATATTTTCCGGCCGACACGGCGATCGGCACGATCAGCAACAACAACAGGATCAGCACAAAACGTCTCACGTGGGGATGGTCAATGCGAAGGAGGATACCGAACAATATAGACGGCACCCCTGCGCTCGCCAGAACCGATCACGCGGACGTGCAGGAACGGCGCGTTGTTAGCAGCGCTGAATTCTCACCACACCGCGGCTGCAAGCGCCGCGATCAGCGCCGGCGGCGTCACCACGAGGCCGAGCTTGAGGAACCGCCAGGCGGTGACTTCGATCTGGTTCCGGCGCAGCACTACCAGCCACAGGATGGTGGCGAGCGAACCGGTGACCGAGAAATTCGGCCCCAGATCGACGCCGATCAGCAGCGCCGCGATGGTCTCGCGCGGCAGGTGATTGTCGGCCGCGACCGAGCCGGCGACGAGGCCGACCGGCAGATTATTGCCGATGTTGCAGGCGATCGCGGTGACGATGCCGGCCGCCCACGAGCCGAGCCGCGGCGCGTCCGCCACCGCCTCGCGCAGCAGGCCGCCGAGCGCGCCGATCACCCCAGTGCGGCTCAGCGCCTCGACCATCACGAACAGCCCTGCGACCAGCGGCACCACGCTCCACGATACGCCCTTCAGCACCGGAACCGGCGACTGCCGAGCGACCGCCAACACCACCGCCGTGGTGACGAGGCCGCACACGAAGGTCGGCAGCCCGAGCGCGACATCGAGCGCCGAAGCCGTCAGCAGGACGATCGCGATCGCGCCGATGCCGACGGCGGCGAGCTTGCCGCCGCGCGACAGATGCGGCGTCTCAACGCGCGTCTCGATTCTCTGCGCAGCGAGCGAACGGCACAGCGCCAGGCGCAACACCAGATAGGTGGCGACGATCGCCGCCAGCGACGGCAAGGTGAATTGCTGCAGCCAGCCGCCGAGATGCGGCATGTGCTCGCCGAACACCACGAGATTGGCCGGGTTGGAGATCGGCAGCACGAAGCTCGCCGCATTGGCGATGAAGGCGCAGACGAACAGATACGGCAGCGGCGCAGCGCCTGCCGCACGCGTCGCCGCATACACCGCCGGCGTCAGCACGATCGCGGTGGCGTCGTTCGAGAGCAGCGCCGTCACGAACACGCCGACGACATATACCAACAGGAACAGCCGCTGCGGCGAACCGTGCGCGTGCTGGACCGCGAACGCCGCGAGATAATCGAACAGCCCCTCGCGCTGAGCCAGTTCGGCGATCAGCATCATGCCGATCAGAAACAGATACACGTCGATGCCGTTGCGCACGCCGGCGAGCGCGTCCTGCCACGACAGTAAACCGAGCACCACCAGCGCCACTGCGCCCGCGACTGCCCATACCGCTTCGGGCCAGCGCAGCGGCCGAATGATCACCCCTGCGGTGGCGAGGGCGACGATACTCCAGGTCAGAACAGGATCGTGGGAGAGCATGAAACTTGGCATTGCGAAGTGGAACATCAAGCTGAAGGAAGCGGAACTAATCGATAAGCGATGATGCTGCGATTGTCTCTATCGGTACGGTTGCAGTCCCTGCAGGCAGCGCGCGACAATATAGTCCTTGTATGACAGGGGCAGATGCTATACGGTTTGTTTATTCGATTAGCCGCTGTGCCTTTCTGAATGCGCCCGCGGGCTCCTTCCCAAAGTCATCGATTAGTTGAAACGTCACGTGCCACGTTGGCGCGGACGATGTGCTTTGGAGAATGGAAATGACGACTGGTACCGTAAAGTGGTTCAACGGCCAAAAGGGTTTTGGCTTCATCGCGCCGAACGACGGCGGCAACGACGTGTTCGTGCACATCAGCGCGGTTGAACGCGCCGGGCTGTCCGGCCTCGCCGAAGGCCAGCAGGTCTCGTTCGAGGTGAAGGTTGACAGAATGCGCGGCAAGAGCAGCGCGGAAAATCTCGCGCTGGCTTGATCCGGCGTCTCCGTTTCACGGATGTACTGAAACGGCAGATGGGCCCGTTCGATCCCTGCGATCGAGCGGGTTTTGCCGCGCGTGCCGAAGGAGACGGATATGACTGACAAGAAGACCACCACTCCCTCCCCGACCAGCATCGAACGGGCTCGCCGCAAGGCGCTCGAACAGCAGGAAGGTGCGCAGCGGATGGCGGAGGTCGCGCGTGAAGGCGTCGCGCTTCGCAAGAACATGGAGCGGCTGCGCGCGCTGCGGCTCGCCCGCGAGGCCGAACAGGCCGCTGCGGCGGCTTCGGCAGATCCATCGGCGGCCACGCCGAAGAAGCGGGCGCGCAAGACGTCCGTAAGCTGACGCGTGCGGAGTGCTGCTTGCGCGGTCCCGGCTGGAGACGACGATGGCGACCGCCGACGATTTCAAGCTGATCCGCGATATTCAGACCAATGGCGGCCGCCGCCAGGTGTTCGGCGCGCGTGAGCAGAAGCCGTTCGAAAACCTCGTCGAGCTTGGCTGGCTGAAGCGCTCCTCGGTCGATCCCCGATCGACGCACTATCAGATCACCGAGCGCGGCACCGCCGCTGCACTCAGAAGCTGACGCAGCTCGGCCGCACCGAGATCATCACCGCCTGCTGCTTGAAGCGCTGCTTATAGGCGTCGGCGATGGCGCTCAGCGCCGCGCGCTTGGCCGGATCGTCGGCGAACACCAGCGTCACCAGCTTGTCCTTTTCCCGGACGATGTGGCCGCGCTCGCTGTCGCGCCACTGCCCGACGCTATCCACCACCGTCAGCCCATCCGGAAACCGAGGCGTGATTTCTTCCGCGGTGAAGCGCTTAAACTCGGCATCGCTGACGCCGAGCCGGTCGCCGATATTGCGGCCGAATGCCAGCTCGGCACTCAGCATCGGCTGCGATGGCGGCAGACACGCCGGCGCCGGCAACGTCGCACAACCGCCGAGCGACGCCGCAGCTAGGCAGGCGATCAGCAGCCGCGTCAGGACCGGATTCGGCATCTTCTCTCAACCTCGTCGCAGCGTCTTCAGATAAGCGCATAGCATATCGGCAACCGCGTCCGCATAGGCGCTGATCTCGGCCGCCGTGCGCGGGCGGCTGGAGAAGTCCTTGCCGAGCGCGGCGATCGTGCGGCTGATCAGCTCCGCCGCCCGCAGGCGCGCGGCCTCGGAGCTGTTCGGCGCCGCCTCGTACAGGAATGCCGCCATGGTGCCGTCCATCGCCTTGCGGGTCGCACGAGCTTCCGGCGCGTCGCGATACAAAGGTGCAGCATCATCGAGCGCGCCACGCACCTCGGCTTCATCGCATTCGGATTGGATGAAGGCATGCACCAACCGCCGCAGCCGCTGCGGCGGCGGGTCGCGGCGCTCCTCGAGGATGCCGCGCAGCATCTCCGAGGTCTGCCGCCACTCGTCGCTCTGCAGCCGGAACAGGATCGCGGCCTTGTTGGGGAAGTACTGATACAGCGAGCCGACACTGACGCCGGCTTTGTCGGCGACCCGCGCGGTGGTGAAGCGCTGCGCGCCTTCCTTCGCCAAAACCTGAACAGCCGCCTCCAGAATGGCCGCGACCAGCTCGGTCGAGCGCGCCTGCTGCGGCTGTTTTCGCGTGGAAATTGAGCCACTTCGGCGTTCGGCCATCGGCGCCTCGGGAATGCGATTAGCGAATGCGAATATTTATTCGTATTTCTCAGGGCGCGCAACATCGCGCTGATCACTCCCTTTGGAGTTCGCCATGACCACCCTCACCACCTCACCGCTGGCCCCGCTGCTGATGCGGCTGTTCGACGAAGCCGAGGCCACACAGCCGCAGCTCGATCAGCTCGCACCCGACACGATGCGGCTGATGCGTAGCAAGACCGACTACGCGACGCTGTATGGCCGGCTGAAAGACTACGCCCTCGCGGTGTCGCCTGAGACCGGCGTGCTGCTCTACATGCTGGCGCGAGGCTGCCGCGCCCGGAGCATCGTCGAGTTCGGCACCTCGTTCGGCATTTCGACGCTGCATCTGGCCGCAGCGCTGCGCGACAATTGCGGCGGCCGGCTGATCACCACCGAGTTCGAGCACGCCAAGCTGGTCCGCGCCGAGGCCAATCTCGAAGCCGGCGATCTCGCCGATCTCGTCGAATTCCGCGAAGGCGATGCGCTGCAGACGCTCAGCAAGGATCTGCCCGACCGCATCGACCTGGTGCTGCTCGACGGCGCCAAGGCGCTGTATGCGGATATTCTCGACCTGCTCGAAAGCCGGCTTGCGCCCGGCGCGCTGATCGTCGCCGACAACGCCGATCACTGCCCGGACTATCTGGCTCGGGTGCGCGATCCGGCTAACGGTTATCTGTCGGTGCCGTTCGCCGCCGATGTCGAGCTGTCGATGCGGCTCGGCTGATACTTCCGACGGGGCGCACGCCCCGCGGTCTGCCGCCGGCAGCGCCGGCCGTAAGCGTTCAACGTCAATCAACGCACGTCCCGATCCATCGCGGTCGGCGTGCGCTGATGACGCCGCCGATCGCGGATCAGCCTGGAGGTTCCCATGGCCGTCCGTTCGATCGATGCCTCGCCTGCCCCCGCCCTGTCGCTGCGCCGCCGGCTGGCGCTGCACACCTGCCTCGTCTTCACCGCGATCGCGGTGCTGATCCCGCCGCACGCCTCACCGTCCCACGCGCCGGTGCTGATCGGAACGCGCCTGCTGCTGGGCGTGATCAACTATGTGAGACGTCGGAGCGCGGCGCGATGCGGCTGCGGCGCGCTCAAGCGCTGCGGTCGCGGGTCGCGGCCACCACCATGCACAGCGCCAGACCCAGCACAGCGGAGGAGACGTAGCCGTTGACGTGCAGCAGCCCGGCGGCGAACAGCGTGCCGCCGATCGCCGAGCCGATCGCCTGGCCGACATACAGCACCGACGTGTTCAGCGACACTGTTGCGCCGGCGAGCGTCGGATCGGCCGTGACCAAGCGCACCTGCTGCATCGAGTTCGAGGCCGCAAACCCCAGCCCCCACACCGCCACCGCAACGGCCATCATGGCGAAATGCCCGGCGCCGAAAGTCCAGCCGAGGATGCCGGCCAGCATCAGCGAGGTGAACAGCGCCGAGGTGCGGTATGCGCCCCAGCCGTCAACGATGCGGCTGGCGATGACGTTGCCGACGAAGCCGCAGACGCCGTAGATCGCAAACACCAGCGCGATCTCACGCGGCCCGGCGCCGGTCAGGCCGGTGAGCAGCGGCCCGAAGAACGTGAACACCACGAACTGACCGGAGGTCTGCAGCGACGACACTCCGAGCAGCGTCAGGATGCGGCGGTTGCGCCCCACCGCGGCCCAGGTGCGCAGGCTCACCGGCGCCGCAGTCAGGCCGCCCGGCAGCCGCAGCCACAACAGGACGAAGCTGATCAGGCCGATGCCGCCGACGGTGAGATAGGCGCCGCGCCAGCCGGCATGATCGGCCGCGAAGGTAACCAGCGGCACGCCGAGCGCCACCGCCAGCGACCAGCCGAGAAACACATACGCCATGGTGCCGCCGCGGCTTTCCGGCGGCACGATCAGAGCGACCGCGCCGGCGGCCTGCGGCGTGTACAGCGCGCCGACCGACAGCATCGCCAGCCGCAGCACCAGCAGCACCGCATAGTTCGGCGCAAAGGCGGAGGCGAGATTGCCGAGCGCCAGCACCGCCAGCGTCGTCGTCAGCAGCAGCCGGCGATCGATCCGGCTGGTCAGCCAGGCGGTGAGCGGCGAGCCGATGCACAGCACGATCGCGCCGAAGGTGATCAGCAGCCCGGCGTCGCGGATCGTCACCCCGAGCCCGGCCGCCAGATCCGGCAACATGCCGGCAGGCGCCAGAACCGAGGTTCCGGTGACGAAATTGCCGAGCATCAGCGCGGTGGGGGCGAACGAGCGGGACACTCCGGAAGGCTAGCAGGTCTTCCATGCAAGTGCATTAAAATTCTGCCGGACCGGGCATGCGCCGCGACACCAGCAGGACGAAATGCGCGCCGCCGCGGGGTCCGGGTTCCTTGAATCGTCCGATTCCCCTGCTATACAGCCCCTTTCCGCTTACCTGCGCTCGTACGCAGGAGTGAGCCAGAGGAGCCTTCCGATGACCGAAAAGACTTCGGGCGACAAGCCTTCCGCGTCCACCTCCGGCTTCCAATACACGCTCTCCAACCTCAAGCCGGTAGCCCCCATGGACCAGATCACCATCACCTTCCCCGACGGCAAGACCCGCGAATATCCCCGCGGCACCACCGGACTCGACATCGCCAAGGGCATTTCGCCCTCGCTCGCCAAGCGCACCGTCGTAATGGCGCTGAACGGCACGCTGACCGATCTCGCCGATCCGATCGAAGACAATACCAAGATCGACTTCGTCGCCCGTGACGATGCTCGCGCGCTGGAATTGATCCGGCACGACTGCGCCCACGTGCTCGCCGAAGCGGTGCAGAGCCTGTGGCCGGGCACCCAGGTGACAATCGGCCCGACCATCGAGAACGGCTTCTACTACGACTTCTTCCGCAACGAGCCGTTCACCCCGGAAGACTTCGCGGCAATCGAGAAGAAAATGCGCGAGATCATCGCGCGCGACAAACCGTTCACCAAGGAAGTCTGGACCCGCGACGAAGCCAAGAAGGTGTTCGCCGACAACGGCGAGGCGTTCAAGGTCGAGCTGGTCGACGCCATTCCGGAAGACCAGACGATCAAGATCTACAAGCAGGGCGAGTGGTTCGATCTGTGCCGCGGCCCGCACATGACCTCGACCGGCAAGATCGGCACCGCCTTCAAGCTGATGAAGGTGGCCGGCGCCTATTGGCGCGGCGACAGCAACAATCCGATGCTGACCCGGATCTACGGCACCGCCTGGGCCAAGCAGGAAGACCTCGACGCCTACCTGCATCAGATCGAGGAAGCCGAGAAGCGCGACCACCGCAAGCTCGGCCGTGAACTCGACCTGTTCCACTTCCAGGAAGAAGGTCCGGGCGTGGTGTTCTGGCACGCCAAGGGCTGGAGCCTGTTCCAGTCGCTGGTCGGGTATATGCGCCGCCGCCTCGCAGGCGACTACGACGAGGTCAACGCACCGCAGATCCTCGACAAGGTGCTGTGGGAGACCTCGGGCCACTGGGAGTGGTACCGCGAGAACATGTTCGCCGCGCAGTCGGCCGGCGACGACGCCGAGGACAAGCGCTGGTTTGCGCTGAAGCCGATGAACTGCCCCGGCCACGTGCAGATCTTCAAGCATGGCTTGAAGAGCTACCGCGACCTGCCGCTGCGGCTCGCCGAGTTCGGCGTGGTGCATCGCTACGAGCCGTCGGGCGCCATGCACGGCCTGATGCGGGTGCGCGGCTTCACCCAGGACGACGCGCACGTGTTCTGCACCGAGGCACAGCTCGCCGAGGAATGCATCAAGATCAACGACCTGATCCTGTCGACCTACTCCGACTTCGGCTTCGAAGGCGAACTGACGGTGAAGCTGTCGACCCGGCCGGAGAAGCGCGTCGGCACCGACGAGATGTGGGATCACGCCGAGCGCGTGATGGCCACGGTGCTGTCCGAGATCAAGGCCAAGGGCGGCAACCGCATCAAGACCGAGATCAACCCCGGCGAAGGCGCGTTCTACGGGCCGAAGTTCGAATATGTGCTGCGCGACGCGATCGGCCGCGACTGGCAGTGCGGCACCACGCAGGTCGACTTCAACCTGCCGGAGCGGTTCGGCGCGTTCTACATCGACGCCGACGGCGCCAAGAAGGCGCCGGTGATGGTGCATCGCGCGATCTGCGGCTCGATGGAGCGCTTCACCGGCATCCTGATCGAGCACTACGCCGGCAACTTCCCGCTGTGGCTGGCGCCGGTTCAGGTCGTCGTCACCACGATTACGTCGGAAGGCGACGACTACGCCAAGAAGGTGCTGGCGGCGCTACGCAAGGCCGGCCTGCGCGCCGACATCGATCTGCGCAACGAGAAGATCAACTTCAAGGTGCGCGAGCATTCGCTTGCCAAGGTCCCTGCCCTGCTCGTGGTCGGCAAGAAGGAAGCCGAGAGCCACTCGGTCTCCGTCCGCCGCCTCGGCAGCGAAGGCCAGAAGGTGATGCCCACCGACGAAGCCATCGCCGCGCTGGTGGACGAGGCGACCCCGCCGGACGTCAAGCGGATGAGGGGAGCGGCATAACCACCGTCAGCCAACGGCGAGTATCGTGCCTGAAAAGCCAGATACTCGTCGGTGCGCTGATGGAAGGAGCTAAGCTCTACTCTGTTGCAGAGTTCAGCAAAGATCTCGACACGATTTCTTCAACGTGATGCCCGGGCTGGTCCCGGGCATTTTTGTTTTGGCGGGGCGTGCAGCAACGACGTAGATGGCAGGTACTAACCCGGCGCTGACGAATAGGTAGGCGAGCCGCGATTGACTAAGCGGCCGCCCGCCTTACCAAGATTTGCGCATGCGCGCTTACACGCTGCGGTCGACACCGGGGGATTGCGTGGTGCCCTTCTGCATGGCGGCGATCGCGGCGTCGAGTTCGGCGCGGCTGTACTGGCGTTCGCTGCCGGCGCGCGGCGTCCATTCGCTTTGCGACTTGGCGGTGTCGGCGATCTCGACCTTGCCGCCAAGCAGCTTGGCGTAGGTCTCGGCCCGCCACTGCGCCAGCGCCGGCCCGGTCAGCGACGGCTCGTCGATGCCGTCCACGGATGCCGCGGTGGAATTACTCATCTTGACAAGGCCGCTGTTGTAGAGCGTCGCCACCACCTCGTTGCCGACCTTGACGGTGGCATAGACGTCATTGGGTTCGTTGTCAGAGGCGCCGGTCGGTGCGACATCCTGCTGCTGCAGCCAGACCCGCGCGATCTCGTCGACTTCGGGGGACGTCACTTTGCGCACCGCTTCGGGATGCGCCTTCATCAAGTCCGCGAAGCTGTACACGTCGCCTTCGAAAGCGAGCCCGTTCTTGTCGGTGGACTTCTCCGAATCCGCCTTGGTGACGTGCATGTACGGCGTCAGCCCAAGGCCTTGGCGGTCGGTGATATTCATAATGCGCCCCACTCCAAATTCGTCCGAGTGGTGGGATTGCAAACTTCGCGCCACAAAGAAGCCTTGCCGATCAATGCGATCGCGAACCGCGCGGGCCGTGAAGACGGCGACAATTGCCGATGCCGGCAAGCTTTTCCTATGCCGAAGGTCGATTCCGAGGCCGGGGCGTTTGGTAGGGTTCTGATCGAACCTTGCGCCGACATGCGGTAGATTGCCGGCCGACGCGCGCGCCTTGCGGATCACGCCTGCGGGCGGCGCTGGACCTGATGGAGAATGGCCATTTCCGACCCTATCGAATTCTTCAAGACCCGCCGCTCGGTGAAGCCGCGCGAGATGACCGGGCCCGGTCCGACGCCGGACGAGCTGGAGACCATCCTGACGATCGGCGCGCGGGTGCCGGACCACGGCAAGATCGCGCCGTGGCGATTCATCGTGTTCGAAGGCGACGCGCGCGCCCGCGCCGGAGAGGTGATCGGCGCGGTGTTCGCCCGCAAGCATCCCGAAGCGACCGCCGAGCAGATCGCCGCCGAGAAGGGCCGGCTGTCCGAAGCGCCGCTGGTGATTGCGGTGGTGTCGTCACCCAAGCCGCATCCCAAGGTGCCGGTGTGGGAGCAGGAGTTATCGGCCGGCGCGAGCTGTATGAACATCGTCTCGGCCGCGACCGCGCTCGGCTACGGTGCCAACTGGCTGACCGGCTGGATCGCGTTCGATCCCGAAGTGCTGAGCGGCCTCGGCCTGCGCGGCGACGAAAAGCTCGCCGGCTTCATCCACATCGGCACGCGGCCGAAGGAGATCGAAGACCGGCCGCGGCCGGAGCTGAACGCGATCGTGACGCGGTTCTAAGCGCACCCCGGCTGCGGCCGCTGGCAGCGCACCGCAGCCACCCGCGCGCTAGGCGCGGCTGACTGGAAACACCCGGCCTTCGAACACCGTGCCCCAGATCGGCACGTCCTTGAGCTGTTCCGGCGGCACGGCGTACGGGTCCTGCTCGAGCACGGCGAAGTTGGCGATCTTGCCCGGCGCGATGCTGCCGAGGAGATCCTCGTGGCGCCAGGAATACGCCGCCTCGATCGTGACCGCGCGCAGCGCTGCGTCGACCGACACGCGCTGCTCGGGACCGGCGACGCGCCCGGACGGCGTCAGCCGGTTGACACCGCACCAGGCGAGATACAGCGGCGCGCTCGGCGCCATCGGCAGGTCGGAGTGGTAGGACAGCGGCACGCCCTGATCGAGCACCGACTTGGCGCGCACCATCGCGTCCGCCCGCTCCGGCCCCAACCCCACCGCACTGTATTTATCCGCAAAGCCGGTCGTGTAGTACGGATTGGCGCTGACCAGCCCACCGAGCCGCTTGATCCGCGCGACCTGATCCTCGGTCGAGTTGGCGAAATGCACGATCACGCTGCGATGATCGGCGCGCGGATGTTCGGCGTTCAGCTTCTCCAGAATGTCGAGCAGCTTCTCCAGGCCCAGATCGCCGTTGACGTGGGTGTGGATCTGGTAGCCGGCATTCCAGAACAGCCGGGCGCGGCGCTCCAGCTCGTCCGGCGGAATGATCCATTCGCCCTGGTGGCCGTCGAGATAGCCGTCCTTCATCTGCATTAGCTGCGAGATGATGGCGCCGTCGGCGAACAGCTTGATCTGGCCATGGAAGAACATCAGCTTGCGGCCGGGCGCCTCCGGCGCCACCGCGATCTGCGCTTCCACCGCATCGAGCGCGCCGTCGAGCCCGACCCGGTCGACGATGCCGCGGCCGTCGGCGATAAAGGTCGCATACATCGGCGTCTCGGGCGCGCCGAGGATCTGCTCGTACAGCTTCCACATATCCGGCGTGTACAGCGCGCCCGGCTCCATATAGGCGGTGACGCCGTTGGCGTGCAGATAGCTCACCATCTGCTTCAGCCCGAACGCCAGTCGGTCCGGCGTCGCCAGCACCTTGAGCATCGGCGTCATCATCAGGTTGAGGCCGCCCTCCCAGAAATGCCCCTCGCGCCAGTTCGACTGCTCGCTCGCCTGCCCCTGGTTCTGCGTCATCGCCTCGGTGATGCCGAGCGCCGTCAGCGCCGGGGTGTTCAGATAGAATTCGTGGCAGGAGCGATGCCACACCGCAATCGGCCGGGTCGGGTTGATGGCGTCGAGCGCGGCACGGTCGAGCTTGCCGTGCCACAGCGCGTGATAGCCCCAGGTCAGCAGCCAGGCATCGGGCTTGTCGAGCTTGGCATCGGCCGCCTTCAGCCGCGCCTGGTAAGCGTCGGCGCTGCCGGCGGCCTTGTGGGTACCGCCCGGCAGCACCCAATCCTCCGGCGCGATCACCTCGACCGCCAGCGTCAGCGCGCCGAGCACCGGATGCAGATGCTGATCGATCAGCCCCGGCATCACGATCTTGCTCGCAAAGGTCTCGTCCAACGTGAACGGCCGACTGCCGAGCGCCGCCTTGACCTCGTCGAGTGAGCCGGCCGCGACGATCCGCTTGCCGGCCACAGCAACCGCGGTCGCCTCCGGCGCGCCGCGCTCCATCGTGATGAACTTTTTGGCGGTAAAGATCGTCACCGGCGGCGGCACCCCGACGGCCTGATCACCACCGAGCCCGCTCGCAAGCCGCGCGTTGATACCACCGTCGGCCTTTGCCGACTTGGATACCACCGCTTCGGCTACAAACGGAACGCCCGCGCTGAGCGCGACCGCGCCTTTCAGCACCTTGCGTCGCGACGGCAGCGACAGCGAGCGAAACGCAAACTGGAATGCAGGATTGCAGGCAATGCACATCGCGCGTGCTCCAGGACCGACATTGTTAGTTGTCCTGCAAACAGCTTAGCACGTGAGTCGCGAACTCAGCGCCCCGGACCTTGGTCGCGCCTGGTCACGCCGCCTGTGAGGCCTGGCGCCCGAACCGCATCAACAACCCGCAAATCTCCGAGGCCGGCCGCGCCGCGCTAAACAGGAATCCCTGCACCTCATGGCAGCCTTCGACGCGGAGCACATCGAGCTGTTCGACGCTCTCGACGCCTTCGGCCAGTGTGGTGATGTCGAGGCTGCGGCCGAGCCCGGCGATCGCCCGCACGATCGCAAGGCAGTCCGGTCGCTGCGTCAGATCCTTCACGAACGAGCGGTCGATCTTGATCTTGTCAAACGGGAAGCTGCGTAAGTAGCTCAGCGAGGAGTAGCCGGTGCCGAAATCGTCCATCGAGATCCGCACGCCGAGGCTGCGGAGCTGATGCAGCGTGGCGAGATTGGCTTCGCTGTCGGCGAGGAACAGCGACTCGGTGATTTCGAGTTCGAGGCGGTGCGGCACCAGGCTCGATTGCGCCAGCGCCGAGATCACCACCTGCACCAGGTTGCGGCTGCGGAATTGCACCGGCGACAAATTGACTGCGACCTTGACCTCTGACGGCCACGATGCGGCTTCCAGACACGCCTGCCGCAGCACCCATTCGCCGAGCCCGACGATCAGGCCGATGTCCTCGGCCACCGGGATGAAGTCGGACGGCGAAATCATGCCGCGCTCGGGGTGGCGCCAGCGCAGCAGCGTTTCGAAGCCGCCGATGCGGTCCTCGGCGAGATCGATCAGCGGCTGATAGTGCAGCTCGAATTCGCCGCGCGCGAACGCCTGCCGCAGGTCGAGCTCCATGTCACGGCGGATCTGCGCCTGGCGGTCCATCTCCTTTTCGAAGAAATGGTGGCAGCCGCCGCCCGCAGCCTTGGCGCGGTACAGCGCCATGTCGGCGTTGCGCGACAGCGCTTCACACTCGTCGCCGTCGGACGGCGCCAGTGCGATGCCGATCGAGGCGCCGATCACCACTTCGAGCCCGTCCATGTCGTAAGGCGCGCTTAGGATTTCGATCAGCCGTGCCGCAAAGCTGCTGGCCTCGTTCGGGGTCGCCAGCGAGGTCAGCACGATTGCGAATTCGTCGCCGCCGAGCCGCGCCACCAGATCGCCGTCGCCGATCTGCTGCCGCAGCCGCTCGGCGACGCATTGCAGCAGCCGGTCGCCCATCGGGTGGCCGAACGAGTCGTTGACGTTCTTGAACAGGTCGAGGTCGACGCACATCACCGCCACCATGGTGCCGCTGCCGCGGGCCTGGGCCAGCGCCTGCTCCAGCCGCTGCTGATACAGCGCGCGGTTCGGCAGATTGGTGAGCCCGTCGTGGTGCGCCATGTGGGCGATCTTGGCCTCGGCCTTGCGGCGCTCGGTGATGTCGACCACCGCGACCAGGAAGCCGTCGCGGCCGTCGAACACCACGCGGCGGCCGAAGGTCAGCACGTGAATCTCGGAGCCGTCGGCTTTGACGTGTCGCCAATTGCCTTCGGACTGATAGCTGTCGCGCATCTCCAGCAACGTCTGACCGTGCGCGATCCACTCCTCGCGCGGCCAGATCTCGCGCAGCGACATCCGCACGAACCGCTCGCGCGGATAGCCGTAATGCGCCACCGCGGCGTCGTTGACGCTGAGGAATTCGAAGGTCTGGGCGTCGAACACCCACATCGGCATCGGATTGCCGTCGAACAGCAGTCGGAACGACTCCTCGCGTTTTTTCAGCGAGGTGACATCGGAGATGGTGACGGACACGACGTCGCCGAACGCGGTGGCGCTGAGGCTGAGATTGCGGTCGCCGCTGTCGACCGCGAAGGTAATGCTGGCGTCGGAGTCGACCAGCTCGATCAGGCGATTGGCGACCTCGGCGCGGCACAGCAGATGATGCCCGGCCGACAGCCGACTCCAGCGCAGCTCGGACACTGAGTGCCGCAGCAGCTGCGAGGCGCCGTGGTTGACGTGGACAATCTGGAAATCGAACGGCCGGCGGTCGGGGCCGCGGATCGCGGTCAGTGCAACGATGCCGTCGTCGGTCGAGGAGAAGATCGCGTCGAGCAGATTGTAGCGCTGCGCCTCTTCATTGACGTAGACGCCGACCAGCGTACCGCCCCAGCGCGAGGCGGTCGGCAGCGCCAGCAGCGTGTAGCGCTGCACGATGCCATCGCGGACGCAATGCGCGGTGCCGAGATGCGGACGCTTGTTCTGCAGCGCGCCCGAGGCGGCCTGCGCCAGCGCGGTGCCGCAGTCCGGCGACAGCGCGTCGAGCGGAATGTCCCAGCGCTCGTCGCCGAGCCACTGCTGCGCATACCGGCCGGTGCGCGACACCTCCGGCGTTTCGCCGTCGATCTCCAGCAGCACCAGATGATCGGCAAGCCGCCCCAGGCTCCCCAGCATTACCTCTTCGTAGCTCGGCAGCGACTGTCCCGGCTGAATCGCCGCGTACCACTTGCGCTGCAGCACGGTTAAGTCGGCAGCAAGCTGACTGGTCGAATTTTCGGAAACTTGTGTGACGGCAGCC
Source organism: Rhodopseudomonas sp. P1 (assembly GCF_039642825.1). Classification (NCBI taxonomy): domain Bacteria; kingdom Pseudomonadati; phylum Pseudomonadota; class Alphaproteobacteria; order Hyphomicrobiales; family Nitrobacteraceae; genus Rhodopseudomonas; species Rhodopseudomonas sp. P1. The sequence goes on from NZ_CP088006.1 coordinate 3,770,775, forward strand.
GACACGAGAAGCGCCCCGCGGATGAGAACTGCGGTGCAGTCGAGCTACTCCCGATTAAGACGATGTAAACGCAGCGGCCAGCAGCGCACAAACCACTGAATATGAAGGTTTTAAGTCGCCCGATGGTTATTTCGCGTTCACCATTGTGACAGCGCGCGCACGGCCACCGCGAGCTACAGAATCCATCGCCTTACGCGTGCATCCGGCTCGAGGTATCAGCGCGCCAGCACTTCGACTTCGCCGTCGACGCCGTTGACGACGTTAAAGCCGCGCTCGAACACTTTGCCTTCGTTCTTGGCGATGGCGCGGTACTCGCCCTCGGACAGCACGACGCGAGGGAAGGCGCCGATCGACTCCTTGATGACGTCGCCGCCCGGCGTCAGGACCGACCAGGAGGTATTGGCGAGCGCTTCGCCGCCCTTCTCGCTGACCAGCTTCAAGGTGATCACCGCAGCGCGATGCGTGATGGTGACATCGGTGAGCTTGCCGGCCTGGACGCGGATGTCGGAGCGCACCACCGAGTTGGCGTCACCGTAATTGGAGACGATGTAATAGGTGCCTTCCGGCACCAGCGCGACGTCACCGGCCGCGACGCTCGGCAGCAGCGGCGCGCGCTGCGCGTTGTCGAACTGGCTGCCCTTGTAGATCGTAAACGAAATCTGGTTGGAGGGAATTCGCGAACTGCCTACCTTGCCTTCAATGCGCAGACCGCCGGCGGGTAACACGAAGTTCTCGCGCTCGGCGTCGGACTTCACGGTCACCGGCCGCACCGCGCTGACCAGACCCAGCGCCACGTGCACCACGTAGTTGCCGGGCGGCAGCGGAATGTTCGGCGTCGCGCCGTGGTCCTCGCGGATCAGTTTGATCGCGCCGCCTTCATCCGGCTTGTCGGAGTACACCCGCCACACCAGGCCGCTGTTGATCACCGGCTGGTCTTTGCCGTAGCGCGCGGCCAGCGCCAGCATGCCCTGCGGCGGAGCCGGCGCAGCGGCCGGCGGCAATGGCGACATCGGCGGCGGGGTCACCGCGGCGACGGGCGGCTGGGTCAGTGCACCGGGCAGATTCGGGGCAGCTGCAGGACCGGACTGCGGCGCCAGACTGATCGCTCCGCCGGCCGGCGGCTCCGACACCGACGCAGGCGGCACCGGTGGCGGCCGATCGCTGAACAATTGCGCAGCAGCGGGCTGGGTGAGCGCAAGCGCACATACCGCAACCAGCGCCCACCGAGCCGCCCCCGCGGCCGGCTCCCGACGATGCTACCCCTGAAAATCATCGCGATGGTTTTCACTGAAAACGCGGCAAATTCAAGCCGGTGCCACACCGGGCGAAAACGCCCGAAAACCCAACGGTATGGGCGTGCTGTTCGTGATTGCGTCACGATTTTCCCCTAGTCCCGGCCGCCCAAGGCATTAATCATGCATTTGAAGCGATGTGGCACGATCCGAAAACGCGAGTCGAGACCGGGCCGGCACATCTGCTGTGGCTGACGAGTTGAGGAGACCACCGTGCTGGAGAATCTGATCGGACGCGGGCACGCAAACCCGCCGGCAGCGGACAAGGTCGGCCTCGACACCATTCGCCGGCCGATCATCGGGCTGGCGCTCGGCGGCGGCGCGGCGCGCGGCTTTGCCCATATCGGCATCCTGCGCACGCTGCTGTCGCACGGCATCACGCCCGACGTCGTGGTCGGCACCTCGATCGGTGCTGTGGTGGGCGGCGCCTATGTGTCCGGTCATCTCGACACCCTCGAAGAGTGGGCGCGACGACTGCAGCCCCGCAACATCTTCGGCTATCTGGATATTCGGCTCAATGGCTCCGGCCTGATCGGCGGCAGCAAGCTCGCCGCGCAGCTCGACGCCACGCTCGGGCCGATCCTGATCCAGGATCTCACCCAGAAGTTCGCCAGCGTCGCCACCGAGGTGGCGACCGGTCACGAGATCTGGCTGACCCATGGACGCATCGTCGACGCCGTCCGCGCCTCCTACGCCCTGCCCGGCATCTTTTCACCGGTGCTGATCGGCGATCGCTGGCTGGTCGACGGCGCGCTGGTCAATCCGGTGCCGGTGTCGGCAGCGCGGGCGCTCGGCGCCGAGATCGTGATCGCCGCCAACGTCTCCAGCGACGTGTTCGGCCACGGCACAACGATCTTCTCGCACGGCAGCGCCGCCGCCGCGGTTGTGGAACCCGAAACCGAGGAACCTCCGGCACAGAGACGCGGCTTCACGCGATTCTTCTCGCCTGAGCGCTTCGTCAAACAAGAGCTGTTCGGCAGTCCGGAGCGCCCCGGCATCTCCAAGGTGATGACCGACGCCTTCAACATCATGCAGGACCGCATCACCCGGGCGCGGCTCGCCGGCGATCCCCCCGACCTGCTGATTTCGCCGCGGGTGGGTCGGATCGGCTGGTTCGACTTCCACCGCGCCGACGAGATCATCGCTCACGGCGCCCGCGCCGCCGAGCGGGCCATCGATTCGATCCGCGAGGCGATCGAAGAGGTCGCACCGCAGCCCAAGGCGACGGTGCCGGTCGAAACCTGAGCAAGCTCGGGTTCGACCATCAGTCGAGATGGCGGGACGTCTCCGCCGCGGGCGGCCCGCGACGAACGCGCGCCAGATGCAGCACGATCGTGCCCAGCGGCAGGGCCAGCGCGATCCAACATAGGCCGCGCCAAATCCCGCCCTCACCGATCAGCGCCGCCAGCAATCCGAACAGGGTCGAGAGCGCCAACACGATCGGCCACAGCCATTGCCGTCGCAGCGCGCTCATGATGCGAAGCCTTCGGCTTCCACAGCACCCCCGCGGCGCGGGCGCTTCGTCCACCACAGATAGAGGCCGCTGATCAGAACAACGATGGTCGCGATGTCGAGCAGCGCCCAGATAATTTTCAGCGGCAGCCCGCCATAGTCACCGAAATGCAGCGGCTGCGACATGAACAGCGCGGTCGCGTACCACGGCATGTCGCGCACCGAGACCACCTGCCCGGTCGACGCATCGGCGAGTGCCGGCTTGAGGATGCGGCTGGTGATCGGCGTATTGCCGGTGAGAAAGATCGCGACGTGCGACGGGGTGGCGAACGGCGTCCCCGGAAACGCCACCGTCATCACGTTCATCCCCGGCACCGCGGCACGAACATTGCGCAGCACGGCATCGGTCGACGCACGTTGACCCTCGATCTCGGCAGGCTTCGCCTGCGCCGCCATCTCGACGAGCTGATTGGCCTGCCAGGCGAGTTCGATCGGCGCTGCCAGCGTATTGATGACGCCGGTGAAGCTGACCACACCGAACCAGGCCAGCGTCACGATGCCGAGCAGATTGTGCAGGTCGAGCCAGGTGCGCCAGCGGCTGCCGTCGGTCCGCACCACGCCGAACGCAAGCCGGCGCGTGAACGGACCGTACAGCACCACGCCGGACACGATCGCAACGACCAGCAACAGCCCCATGAATCCAAGAAACAGCGTGCCCGGCACGCCGCCGAACAGGTCGAGATGCAGCCGCGTCATCACATACAAAAAGCCCTCATTGGGCTGCGGGATCTCGATCTGCTGCCCGGTGCGGGTGTCGAACACCTGATAGTGAAATGAAGCCGGATCGGCCGTCATCGAGGCTGCGGTCGGCACCTTCAGGATCGGATGCTCCCGATCGTAGAACAGATACGGCACCACCTCGCCCGGCCGGGCCGCGAGCGCGCGCGCGATCATCGAGTCCACCGATGCACTGCCCGGCGACGCGGTCGTCACCGCGAGCTGCAGGTCAGGACCAAGCTCGTCCTTGAAAATCAACGGTAGCCCGGTGAGGCAAAGCAGCAATGCGAACACCGCGCAGACAAGGCTGCTCCAGCGATGCACCCACACCCACAGCCGAACGGCACGCCGCGTCATCGGCGGCGTGCCCTTTTCAGATCGTACGTCACCACCGGTACCTGATCCCGGCCAGGACGGTGCGACGGTTTCCGAACTGACAGTAGAACCCCGACGAACAGCTCGAATAGTATTCCTTGTCGAACAGGTTGTTGACATTGAGCGTCAGGGTCGTGCCCTTCAAGCTCGGCGCGACGTTCGCGAGGTCGTATTTCAACGCCGCATCCACCACCGTGTAGGCCGGTGTGCGCAGCGTGTTGGCATCGTCACCGTAGCTGGCGCCGACATGGCGGATACCGCCACCGAATGTCAGACCGGCGACCGGACCGGATTGGAACGTGTAATTCGCCCACATCGAGCCAAAGAAGTCCGGAACGGCCTGCGGCCGGTTGCCAACAATTAGGGCATTCGATGATCGCGCCACCCTTGTGTCGAGGAACGTCAACGCGCCGATCAGCTCGAGGCCGTCGGTCACGTTGCCGCGGGCTTCCAATTCGACGCCCTTGGACCTGACCTCGCCCTGCTGCACGTTGAAGCCCGGCACCGATGACGGGCTCAGCACATTCTGCTGACGGATATCGAACACCGACGCGGTGAACAGCATCGGCAGGAAGGTCGGCTGATACTTGATGCCGCCCTCGTACTGCTCGGCCGTGGTCGGGATGAACGGCTGCCCGTCGACACCGACGCCGGTGACCGGCTCGAACGACGTCGAATAGCTGACATAGGGCGCGACGCCGCTGTCGAACAGATACAGCAGGCCGGCCCGATAAGTGGTCTTGTCGTCGGACTGATTGGAACGCGATCCGGCGAGCCGGCTGTCGGTGCTCTGCTCGGCCCAATCGTGGCGGACGCCGAGCGTCGCACGCCATCCGCCCAGGCTGATCTGATCCTGCGCATACAGTCCGGTCTGCGACAGCTTCTGGCCGTTGTCGATCAGCGAGGCGAGCGAGCCGACCGGTTGATTATACACCGGACTAACCACGTTGAGGGCGGTCGCCGCGCCGAGCTGGTAGGTCCAGTTGCTGAGCGTGTTCTGATAATCGACGCCGGTGATGATCTTGTGCTGCAGCGCGCCGGTGGCGAAATCAAACTGCACGCGATTGTCGGTCGACAGCCCGCCGACGTCTTCGATCGAACGCAATGCCCAGCGCGGGATCGTGCCGGTGGCGGTGAGCGGCGCGTTCATCTGCAGCGATTTGAAGTCGACGTCGACGTGCGAATAGCGCAAGCTCGATTTGACACTGACGACCTCGTTGAGCCGTTTGTCGAACTGATAGCCGATGCCGTACTGCTCTCGCTCGAACGAGTCGAAGCCAGGATCTCCGACATTGAGCTTGGAGTTCAGGTATGGCCGGTACTGCAGCGGCGCCAGCGAGGTCGGATACAGCGAGTTGAAATAGCCGCCCTTCGGGTCTTTCTGGTAGTAGCTCTGAACGGTGAAGCGCGTGTCCGCATCCGGCGCCCAGGTCAAAGCCGGGGCGACGGCGAAGCGCTGCTCGTCGACATTGTCGTAGCGCGTGCCGGAGGTGCGGCCGATCGCGCTCAGGCTGTAGAGCCAATGGCCGTCCTTATCGAGCGCGCCCTGACTGGTGACGCCGGACTGGAAGCGGCCATAGCTGCCGCCTTCGACGCGAACTTCATTGTAGGGCACTGCGCTCGGCATCCGGCTGATCTGATTGACCAAGCCGCCCGGGCTGGTCTGACCATACAGCACCGCCGAAGGTCCCTTCAGCACCTCGACGCGGTCGAGCAGGAACGGATCGATCGCGGTGTTGGCGAAGGCCTGGCCGCGCGGCAGCTTCAAGCCGTCGAGGAAACTGACGTAGTTAGTCGCGGTGCCGAACGCGCCGAAACCGCGGATGAAGACGCTGTCGAAGCGCGAATTGGTGTCGGCATCCGACAGCACGCCGGCACTATAGCGCAGCGCATTGGCAACGGTCTGAACGTTCTGATCGTCCATCTGGCGCCGCGTGACAGTCGAGATCGACTGCGGCGTTTCCAGCACCGGGGTGTCGGTCTTGGTCGCCGTTGCGGACGTACGGACGACGTAGCGATCCGAGGTGTTGCTGGCGTTGACTGGACGCGAAGCTGGCGTCGCCGGTTCGCGCGCCGGGGTCCGTGCCGGCGCGGCGCGCTGAGCTGCGGGGGCCGGCTGGGCGCGGCGCACCGCGCGCCGCTCGGCGGGCTGCACGGTGACCGGCGGCAGCGCCACTGATGCTTCGCTCGCGCTCTGCGCCAGCGCTTCGGAGCCGCCACTCAGCGACAAAGCAATCGCGACGCCGACGACAATCTTGTTCTCGCTTCCCATCCGATATCCCCCAGCTACCTCGTTCCGAGGCCGGCGGGAAATAAACGGGACGGGACCGTCCTGTCCAGACAGATTGCCAAGCGATTGCAAATCTGGGATTGGAATTGCTCGAAACAGTTGCGTCGTCCGAGGCGACGACCAAGGACTTGCATGCCGACTCTGAGCACCGCTTCCAAAGGCGGCCGTCCGCGCAAAAGCGATGTCGAGGCGAAGTCGCTTCACATCATCGAGACGGCGTCGCGCCTGTTCGCGCAGCAGGGCTTCGCTGCGACCTCGGTCGAGCAGGTCGTAGCGGCATGCGGCGTCGGCAAGGACACGGTGTATCGACGCTTCCCATCGAAGCTGGCGTTGTTCGAAGGCGTCGTCGAACACGCGCGGGCGCAAACGCTCGCGCACTTCCAGACCACGATGGCGAGCCAGACCGGGGATGCGTTGACGCAACTTCGCGCGGCGGCGCGCTGGCTGCTCGCCACCAACGTCGATCCCACGCTGATCGCGTTCAAGCGCATCGCCTTCAGCGAGGCGATCGTGGTCGGTCAGGCCGTTGCCAATCGTGCCGACGATCCGATCATGGACCGGCTGCTGTCGCTGATCAGCGAGGCGCAGAAGGCCGGCGCCCTCGCCCGCGGTGACGCGCGCTTTCTCGCGGGTCAGCTTCTCAACAGCATCGCAATGGGGCCGATGATCGAGGCGATGCTGGGCGGGACGACATACGCGTCGACCCGCGCCCAGAACGCTTATTTCGACAAGGCCTGGGCGCTGTTTCTGGACGGCGCCGGCACCTGATCGTCGGTTCGGCCAGCTCAGGCCGACTTGATGTAGTCGTGCAGCGCCCGCTGCTCGTGCTCGTATTCGGACAGCCGCGATTTGACGATGTCGCCGATCGAGATCAGGCCGACCACGCGGTCATGCTCCATCACCGGCAGATGCCGAAATTTGCCCGCGGTCATCCGCTCCATGATCTCACCGACGGTGTCGTCCTGACGGCAGGTGAACACGTCGCGCGTCATCACCGCGCCGATCGGCTCATCCAGCGCAGCCGGTCCGCGGTCGGCGAGCACGCGAACGACGTCGCGCTCCGACAGGATGCCTTCGAGCCGCGTGCCGTGCATCACCAGCACCGCGCCGATCCGGCGCTCGGCTAGTGTCTTCACCGCGGACGCGAGCCGCGCCGCGGCTTCGACGGTGTGGATGTAACGGCCCTTGGATTCCAGAATCGCACGCACGGTCATGGTCGCCTCCCATAACGCCGCCTGCCGAGCCCGGCGGCTGTTGTTGTGACACTTGCAGCGGATCAGTCACGGCGTTGCGTGGAATGGACGCTCGACAGAATCGGCGGGCAAAGTGCGGCGCCGATTCCCATTCCCAGCCCGGCGCAAATCAGCGCCAGGTGCGATGACACCGCAACAATGCGGCGATTCAACGGTAGATGCAAACTATTCGCAACTGCGAAGAACTGCTGCAGCGCGTCAGGCCCGCGCCTCAGGGACGCGCGGCACGGGATCGAACAACGAGAACAGTAGCAGCCCGGCAAAGAAGCCGCCGATATGCGCCTGCCAGGCGACACTGGCGCCCTCGTTGCCGACCGCAATCGAGCCGATCCCGAAGATGATGTTGATGCCGAACCAGATCCCGAGGAACGCCAGCACCCGCGGATCGCGCAGCGCCCTCAGCAGCGGCTGCGCCGGTACCTTCGCCGCCGCATCGGCATCGCCGCGGCGCAGCGACAGGAAGCTGCCGCGGACGAACGCGAAACGGATCGCCGCCGCCATCGCGCCGGACACCGAGGCCGACGCGCCGATCATCGGGGCAACGTCGTGGGAATGGGTGAGCAGATGCGCGAACGCGCCGGCCGCCGCCGTCACCGCCATGAACACGAAGAACCGCAGGCTGCCGAACCGCCGCGCCAGCGCGCTACCGAACGGCAGCAACCACAGCACGTTGAACACGATGTGGCTGAGATTAGCGTGCAGCAGCGAGTAAGTAACGAAGGTCCAGATCTTCGCCCCGGTGCCGCCGGGGAACGGCGAGTCGAGCAGCGTCTGCTCGTAGCGCATCGGGATGAAGCCGAACATCTCGATGGTCCAGTACTCGAATTCCGGCGACAGCAGCGTGCGCAGATGGATCACCGCCAATAGCGCCACGTAGGCGGTCACCGCCCCGGGCAGCGTCAGAATCGGCTCGCGCTGCGGCTGCGGCGGCTCCGGCGGCAACGACGACGATACGAGCGGAGAATCCAACGGCTTGCGACCTGCTGCGAGCGGCTCGGGCGAGCGATCCGCACCCTTAGAGCATTTTCCGGCAAAGTGGAATTCGGAGAGCAGCGGCGGCACCCGTTCGGCCGGCGCCGGGGTGCCAAAGGACCGCACGCCCAAACGGAAAAGGGAGAGGCCCTGAGAAAGCCTCTCCCCCGGTCCGTGCCAGCAGCGTTCGAATCGGACGAGCCCGCCTGTCCAATCCGTCGGCCGGCCTGTTTTTCAGCCACCCTGTAACTCGACCAACGCGGACGGTCTGGAGTCGCCAACGTTGGAATGCCGACAGCGTAGCGGTGGTTCCCGCGCGCGCAACGCCATAGTTAATTTAACCTTAACGACGCAAAGCCGGGTATGGCGCGGCCATTCGAGCTGCGCGGCATGGACGCTGCACCAGGGGTCCTGCACAACACTCTGGGAGCGTCGCGCCGGGCGATTTCGGGACAGTCCTGTCCCAATGCCGCCTGCGCGCGACGACCGCGAACCAAGGTCGTCCATGAAGCATCCGTCGAGCCAGGCGTTCTTCGCCTATTGGGACAAGCAACGCGACGGCGCCGCGGCCCCCGATCGCAGCGCGATCGAGCCGGATGCGTTGCGCAGCCTGCTCGGGGACATGTTCGTGGTGTCGTGCGATGCGCCTGGATACCCGTTCCGGTTCGCCGGTACCCGGCTGAACGCCCTGCTCGGCCGCGACCTCAAGGGCGAGAAGCTGACCAACCAGTTCATGCTGGAACAGCGGCGCTCAATCGAACAGGTGCTGGACATCGTATCAGGAGATACCGTCGCGGTGGTCGCCGGTATCCTCGCCACCGCGCCGAATGCGACGCCGGTCACGCTGGAGCTGCTGCTCCTCCCATTCGCCCAACGCCCCCACACGCCCCTAAGCGCCACCGGTCTCCTAACCCCCCTCGCCACCCGAGTGATCGGGCCGCTGACGAGCCTGCGGCTGACCTCATGGCGAACGGTCGGCCAGCAGCCGCGCCGCTTCCCGCCCCGCAAGCTGCGGAAGTTCCAGGTGATCCGGGGACTGACGGTCTACGAGGGCAGCCGCGGCGACTCGGCATAATCCGGCGCGAGCCGTGGGATCGTCAGGTTCGGCTGGCGCTCGACCGCCGTTGCGGCGAAGCCACCGCGGTCGGTCTTGTAGCAGGCGCAGGCACGCAGCATCAGGCCGTCGACATCGGTGATCGCAAGCCGCCCACGGCTGTAGCGGATCAATCCCTGCTGCTGCAGCGCGTGAGCGATCAGCGAAATCGTGTTGCGCTTGACGCCGAGCATTTGCGCCATCAGATCCTGACCGAGCTGCATACAGTCGCTGCCAGCCATATCGCGCGATTGCAGCAGGCGGCGGCACAGGCGCCCTTCTGCAGAGTGAGCAGCGTTACATGCCGCCACACGTTCGGCCCTTACGGCGCGGATCCATTGATAGCGGAGCAACAGACTGCGCAGCGACGAACTGTGGTCGACGGCGTAGCGGAAGTGCATCACCTCGATCGCGGATGCGGTCGCCGGATAGCGAACCACGGCACCGGCAGCCGCCACCGTCTCGTGCGCCGCCTCCGCCCCGACAGCGCCGTCCCGGCCGATCGCAGCGAGTTCGATCGCCTCGTCCTTGCCGAGGCCGATCACGCTAGAAATGATGCCGCCGTGAGGGAAGATCGCCTGTTCGAGCGGCGCCCCCGCCTCGACCAGAACCTGACCGAATTTCAGGTCGATCGTGCGAAGATGAGGACGCAGCAGTTCAAAATCCGCCGCCGGCAAAGCCCCAAGCAGGTCGTTTGCTGATTGACTGCAGGCCATGGCTCCGCCCCGCAAATTGGCGCGGCGTAGCGCACCTGGCTACGCCCCGGCCCTTTTAATAAGCCGCTGCAATTGCGGCTCCCCGGGAACTTTAATCCTTCGCCCTCCGCGCAAAGTCCACTTCGTACGACTACGCGGCAAACACCGGGCCAACGACGAAACAGGATCGAACAAAGCGGATTTCAGCGCGATCGGACGCGGCCTGAAGCACCCATCGGCCTCGCCACATGGCCTTTCAGATGGGGGCGAGTTGTTACTTGAAGACCCTGCAAAGTGATCTATCGATCGCATGTCATCTCAACCGTTGCGCCCACAACCCAATCTGCGACGCGAACAGTCGGCACAACCAAGGACGGCGGTCTGCTAACGAGCCGTTAACCGTGCCGGCCGTAGGCTGGAAGCTACGGCAGCGCACCGGCCAGCGGAAATCCAGTTTTGTTGTTGCAGAACCCCAAAAGCCAGCCGGCGACGCTCGAGCGTCGTCGTTTCCAGCGGGTGAAAGTTCACCTGCTCGGACGCTACATGCTGCCCGACCGCCGTGAGTTTCCATGCCAGGTGATCAACATGTCGCCCGGCGGACTGGCCCTGCTGGCGCCGGGGATCGGCAATGTCGGCGACCGCGTGATCGCCTATCTCGACCATGTCGGTCGCGTCGAAGGCAAGATCACCCGTATCATCGACAATGGCTTTGCGATGTCTCTGGCCGCAACGCCGCGTAAGCGCGACAAGCTCGCGGCCCAGCTCACCTGGCTCGCCAATCGCGACATTCTCAATCTGCCGGAAGACCGTCGCCACGACCGTATCGTGCCGCGCAACCCGATCGCCGTGCTGACGCTCGACGACGGCAGCCGGATGAGTTGCCGCATCATCGACATGTCGCGCTCCGGCGCCGCGATTGCCGCAGAGCAGCGTCCCCCGCTAAACTCGCAGGTGCTGCTCGGCCGCGTCGCTTCCCGCGTCGTTCGTCACCTCGACGATGGCTTCGCGCTAGAGTTCGTGCACGAGCAGCTCGAAGAAACGCTCGAAGACAGCGTTACCGCGCGGTGAACAGAACGCAGCGATCCACACCGCGTAGCACCTCACTTTCCCGGCGCTTGCCACCCTTTGTCGCCTCAACATCGCTTGGAGCCGGACGCTCCGGCCGGTTAATGCGCGCCGCGCAACGACGCGAAACTGCGCGTGCCGCAGCGATGCACGTGTTAATAGCTCAAATTTGAATCAATTGCCGATATCTCGAATTTTACGCAAATTCGATTCAAGTATAGATCGAATGCACCGACAGTTTTACTTGCATTCGTCTCGACTTTACTTCGACGACTTAGCGGCCCTGCAAAGCGTTTGTGCAAATGATGGTCCCAACAAGAAACGGGGGCCACAATGTCGGGCAACAGGGGATTTCGGGGGCTTGCGGTGATTGCCGCCGTCGTCGCGCTGACCGCGACGGCGCAAGCCGAAGACAGAGTTCGCTACGCCAGCGTCGGCGACGAGACGCGCGCACCGATCGGTTGGATCGAGTTCTGCTCGGACAATCCGGTGGAGTGCCGCGGCAGCCGAAGCCAGGCACGGGACATCGTGCTGACGCAGACTGCTTGGCAGGATCTAATGAAGGTCAACCGCTGGGTCAACGACACCATCAAGCCGCTGACCGACATGGACCACTGGGGCGTGATCGAAAAGTGGTCGCTGCCGACCGACGGTTACGGCGATTGCGAAGACTACGTGCTGCTGAAGCGCAAGATGCTGATCGACGCCGGCTGGCCGCGCGAAGCGCTGCTGATTACCGTGGTCCGCGACAAGAAGAACGAAGGTCACGCGGTGCTGACCGTAAAGACCGACAAAGGCGAGTTCATCCTCGACAACCAGAACGAGGAAGTCGTCGCCTGGACCGAGACTGGCTACCGCTTCGTCAAGCGGCAGTCGCAGAGCGATCCCAATGCCTGGGTCGCACTCGGCGACGGTCGCCCGGCAATCGCAACCGCGAGCGCCAAGCAGCGCTGAGCCTCAGACGCCCATAGGAGAAACGCGACCCGGTCGAATCCCCACCCCTCCCCGTCCCAGACCGGATCGTGCGCGGCCAGCCTTCCCCCAAAGGCTGGCCGCACCCCGTTTGGGGCACAGTCAAGCCCCTTTGGCACAGATGAGGTGTAGTCTGCCATAGCAACAGCCAGAGCACGCCAGAGACGAACAATACACGACAAGCATGATCGGCTGCGACACGCGAGACACGCATCACTTCGCTGACAGTAAGCCTTTTACGTCTCAACCACCGTTATTCCGCGAGCGCGGTACGACATCTCTGGAGGCTACAGATCTCTACCTCCACGCACCTTGATGTAGCTCCGTTTACATGGACGACCATCGCGACCAAGCCGCACAATCCAGCCCATTGCCGGCAACGCCAACAGGCCACGATTACCGTGACTGACCGGCGTGTACTAAATTTCGACAAAATCCCCCATTGAAGCGATCAGCATTACACTCCACAATTGAACATTTTCAGACACTCCGCAGAATTCTCCCGGAGATCGAAATACACAAAATTGGGAATTCGGCCATGCTTAGCAAAGCAATCCAACTTACCAAATCTATTTACCAGTCGCTTCTGCCTGCGCCAGACACTCCTTCAACGCTGCCCGGGGCAAAGGGAGAAATCCAACCCGAAAAAGACAGCGCGCCATCGGGCCAGACGGATCAAATTGATTACAACAAACTACATACCTCCAACGCCGCTCGCCTTGTAGACATCGAACATTCCTCTGTACTGGTAGTAGGGGCCAACACCGGGGGAGATTGCAGAGAATTCATCGATCTTGGAGCAGCCAGAGTCGACGGACTTGACGTGATCGACGAGGTGGGAGCGGCCTTCACCCACGAACGCACAACTTATTACAAGCAAAGCATCGAGAGGACCAATCTTCAGAGCAATCAGTACGACCTAATCTTCTCCTTTGCCACAATGGAACACGTCACAGATATCCACGCCGGCTTTACTGAGATGGCGCGACTCCTCAAACCCGGAGGAGTTTTGTATTCAATCGCGGCCCCGCTGTGGAATTCCGCCTATGGACACCACATGACTTGCTTCCATGGACACCCCTGGGTCCATCTTGTCTTCGATAGACCGGGCATCTTATCCTATGCCAACCAGAACGGAATACAGGGCGAGCGAGGACACGACATCGTCGACATCGTCGATTACATGCTCGACCTTAAGTTCTTTAACAAGCGATCAAGCGCAGAATACATAGACGCCGCGGCACGACAACGCTGCTTGTCCATTGCCAGAAACGACTTGGAAGGCGGCGATCCGACGCTGCTAAATCACCCACTTGGCCAAGCAGTCCTCCAACGTTATCGATCTGACGAAGTACTTCCGGTCGTGCACACCTTGATAGCTACAAAGACGGCGTGATCGACCGAAAAATCGGTCGTGTTCGACGTAGTGCTTAACGCGCCGACAGCCCTCTTCCGGCAGCAAAGCTCTTTGACTGTTGAATAAGTGCCTGGCGGCGCGTCTCCCGTCATGCTTCCTTTAATCCGGATCGAATGAGGCGCAAATGATGCCGAGGAGCGACGAACGGACGGGACTCCCGTTCGCCCTTATCGATGTAGAAGGTGGGATTCGCGCCGCCTGCAGACAGGGCTTACGAGGTTACGGATTGTGTCGAGGAGCTGAGAAACCGTTCCGTGGCGGGGCACATCGCCATCGACGAGCATTCGAGCAAGGCCAGCAAGCCGCACCAATCCACGACCGACCGACTGTTCTGAGACACGCAGCTACGCGGTCAGTACACCGTTGCAAGCCCATCGAGGAGAAATTTAGCGGATCACGGCCCGGCCGGCCTTACCAAACATGCAGTCCGAGGCCGCACCCGCGTCAATGCCGCCCTCAAGCTGGCACTACGGCCCGCCATCTGATCCGCCTGCCATGACTGTCGGGGGCAACCGGATGAGGAACCTCGGCTTAAGCGCCAAGCGCCATCCGGCAAAGCCGACGCTCGGCGGAGAAACCCACCTGGAACTCTCGATCCGACCGAAACAAACTTCATCCAAGCCTGCTAGAGCGCTTCATCGATTGATTGAAGCGAACTTGGCCTTTCCAAGCGCACTAAAGTCCTCATCCTGTGGAGCCCGGCAAAGCCGGGCGTCTCGAAGGATGAGGAGCCGCAGGGCTTGCGGCACATGGTTCGAGACGGCGCTTCGCGCCTCCTCACCATGAGGTTCTGCAAGCTGCGACCGCCAGGAAGTGCGGTCCTGATTCCGTCGAAATCAGAAATGCTCTAGGGCTCGTCGAGCACCCGCAACATCGCTTCCTTGGTTCGATTCTTCAGCATCTCAAGCTTGGCCTTGACGTCGTTGAGCGCCTCCGCGTCAAAGTCGCTGAAGATATACGCATGCAGGGCCTCCCAACGCGGCGATAGACGGTCGATCTTGGTGCGCGCTTCATCGGACAGCGACATCAGCACCACGCGAGCATCTTCCGTCGAGGGTGCCCGATTGAGCAGCCCCATCCGCTCCAGGATCTTGGTTTGAGTTGTGACGAAGGTCGAGACGGCGTGGATCTTGTGAGACACGTCGCCGACGGACACGCCATTTCCCTGGTCGAGATCGGCGATCGCCATCAGGATCAGCCACTGCGAGCCGCTGATTCCGAACAGCTTGGCCCACGCGCGGCGCATGTCCTCCAGATTGTTGCTGATCGAGACGAAATCCCAAATCACCTGGTGAGACACGCCGAAATCTCGGTGCGCGCACGCTTGTGAAACACCGGGCGGCTCCTCGGCCCCAACCGCCTGGAGCGGCTGCCTCACCAACGACGGCCGCGTAACGGCTTCGTCGTGATGCTGCTCCGTAGTCCGATGCGGCATTCCCCGCCCCTCCGAATCATCCCCGAAACGCCTTTTTTTGTTTGTCGACTCGGACGAACCCGAAATCGCGGCGCAGCCGTGATTGCGTTATGTACCCAAACTTGAGCTGAGACCAAAGGTGCCATTTCCGTCCCAGTCGTACGTTTGTTCGCCGTCCCCACCTCTTGCGGCAGCTGCGATGGCCTGAAAACAAAGCCTTTTCAAGCCTCTCGCGACTGACAGTCGAGCACGGTGCCGGCAGCAACCAAGTCCGGATCGCGGAATTTGGACGTGACAGAATCGTGACACCCTGTTGCCTCAATACCACAGTTTTGTCCGATGTCGTCGCACTCCTTTGTTCGATCCTTCCGTTAGCTATGTTTGTTATGTATCTAGTTCCCTGACGGAGGGGGGCAACCTCGAAGTCGTCCCGGCTCAAACTGCTCACGCTCTGGCATCGAGCAGTCGGGTTCACGGGCGGGCTCGTACCGGAACACAGCACCGGTCGGCATGCCCTTCGAAGGCAAACTTGGAGGTTTACGATGAATTTTGCGAAGAGCCTTATGCTCGGTGGTGCGGCGCTCCTCGTCGCCACCGCTGGTGCGCAGGCGGCCGATCTTCCGCTCAAGGCCAAGGCGGTCGAATACGTGAAGGTCTGCTCGCTGTACGGCGCCGGCTTCTACTACATCCCGGGCACCGACACCTGCATCAAGCTCGGCGGCTATATCCGCGCCGAGTACGCGTTCAATGCGGGCGGCATGACTGAAACGCCGTCGTGGAACGGCAGCGCCGGTCAGGGCAACCGGCTTGCCAACAGCACCATCTATCGTTCGCGTGCCGACCTGAACATCGACACCCGCACCGCGACCGAATACGGCGTGGTTCGCACCTACTTCGACTCGGTGTTCACCTGGACCACCGGCAGCGACACCGTCGCCAACGGCAGCCTCGGCGTGTACTTCGCGTTCGTGCAGTTCGCCGGCTTCACCTTCGGTAAGGCGGTCTCGCAGTTCTCGACCCCGTGGAACGGCAGCCCGGGCAACATCGGCTCGAACCTGCTCGGCGGCGACGATACCTCGACCGGCGTCAATCAGGTCAGCTACACTGCTGAATTCGGCAATGGTGTGTCGGCCTCGATCAGCCTCGAAGACCAGTCCGGCTACCGCTGGGCGCAGGGCAATTCGGGCGCCAATATCTCGCTGCTGAACGTGACCGCGGGTAACGGCAGTCAATCGTCTTGGCTGAGCGGCCTCGGCAGCTACACTGGCAATAGCTACTCGGCCGGCACCAGCATCCCTGACATCGTCGGCAAGGTTCGCGTCGATCAGGCCTGGGGCCTATTCCAAGTGTCCGCGGCGGCGCACCAGATCCGTGCTAGCTACTACAACCCCGCCAACGAATGGTCCGATCATCCGGGTGACAAGTGGGGCTATGCGGTTCTCGCCGCCCTGTCGCTCAAGAACCTGCCCACCGGCCCGGGCGATTCGATCAACCTCGATGCCACCTATGCGGATGGTGCGATCCGCTACGTGATCGGCGGCACCAGCCCGAACTACTTCTCGATCTTCGGCAATAATGCCGATGCTGGCGCCTATCAGACCCTCGGTCTGGGCACCGCCGTCGACGGCGTGTTCGTTAACACCGGCGGCATCGAAACCACCAAGGCCTGGGGTATCCGTGGCGCCTTCAACCACAACTGGAACCCGAACTGGGCGACCTCGATCTTCGGTTCGTATTCCTCGGTCGACTTCGGCAGCACCGGTGGTGCTCTCTACACGGCCGGTCTTCGTGCTCAAGCTGGCGCTGGCAACACCATTGCCGGAAACCCGAACTTCAACATCGCTCAGATCGGCACCCGCACCTCGTGGACCCCGGTCAAGAACCTGACGTTCTCGGGCGAAGTGATGTGGACCCGCCTCGACCAGAACTACTCGGGCTTTACCGGTTCGGTGTCGCCGGGTGGTACCAAGCCGATCACCGTCTACCAGTTCAAGGATCAGGACACTGTGGTGGGCGCGGTTCGCGTCCAGCGCACCTTCTAAGCTAACACGAAAGGAACTTGTAAACCTCCAAGGAACCTCCGGCGATGCCCCGCCGGAGGTTTTCCTTTTTGGAGGCTTCAATTTCAGCGCGTCGAGTTAGCTCCGTGTTGGGACAGCCTCATCAGGTCATGCAGTTTGTCCGGCGGAATCCCGATCGGTCCCCTTTATCTTCCGGAACGTTTTCTTACCTTGGAACTTGACGTCGCGGAGACTACGCGATGCGCAAGCTGATTGGCTTTGACGCCGACACGCTCGATAAGCTTACACAGCTCGGCCGCGATCTGATGGCGACACTCCAAGAGCTCGCCGACGAGGCGTTCGCCGACCTACTGAAGAAGCACGGTGTGCCGATCGACTTGAAGGATGCGCTGCGTAAGAGCGCAGCGCCGGCTATGAATCGCAAACATTAAGGAGCAGCCGATGTCCGCCGACCCGGATCCGTTCACACTGGGCGAACGCGCAGCGCGCGAGAACATTCCCGCCGAAGCCAATCCCTATCACGAGGGCAGCGAAGAACACGCCCTGTGGGCCGCCGGGCATGAGGGCGTTGCGACCGCAATCGAAGCGAACGAGTCCAAAGGAACCTGACGGAAGCCGGCCGCGAGGGCCGCGGCTCCACTCACCCGATCTTTTTAAGCCCCTTGGCGTAGCGCTGGCCATTGGCGACGTAAAAGCCGGCGCCCACCAGCATCGCCTGGACCTGTTCGGGGGTGAGCGCTCGCGCGACCTTGGCCGGCGCCCCGAGAATTAGAGAGTTCTCTGGAAACGACTTGCCTTCAGTGACCACAGCGCCTGCCCCAACAACGCAGCCACGCGCCAGCTTGGCGCCATTCATTACGATCGCACCCATCCCGATTAGAACGCTGTCCTCGATGGTGCAGCCGTGCAGGATGACGTTGTGGCCGATGGTGCAGCCCTTGCCGACCTTGAGCGGAAAGCCCGGATCGGTGTGGCAGGTCGTGCCGTCCTGAATGTTGGAGCCCTCTCCGATCTCGATCCATTCGTTGTCGCCGCGCAAAACGGCGCCAAACCAGACCGAGACCGAATTACCGAGGCGAACCCTGCCGACTACCGACGCGCTGTCAGCGATGAAGTAATTTCCATCTGCCGGAAGATCCGGCCGCTGTCCGTCGAGTTCGTAGATCGCCATCGCTGTCTCCTATCGTCCGCTCCGTCATGACAATGCAGCAGCGACGACGCAATGGTTTTCAGGCAAACACACCGAGCGCCTGCAACACCATCAGAACCACGGTTCCTGACATCAGGCTCCAGAACCCAGCCAGCAGAGTCGCCAGCATCACGAATTGCGCGCGCCAGAGATCGGAGGTGCGCGGCCCGGTCAGCGTGTTGCGCATGATGATGAACGGTGCTGCGAACATCAGAAACGGCAGTGCCGCAAAGCTCTGCGGGACCACGCCCTGTTGCAGCAGACTAAAGCCGGCCGGGCGCTGCGCCATCGCCTGATAGGCGCTGGTCAGCGCGCCCGCCACGGCAAATCCGATCAGAAGCGAGAACAGATTGTTGAAGGCATCAGGGGACATCGGCAGCTTCCAGCTCGATGGGGCTGCCTAAGGTGTCGCAAAAACCGGCGCTGGGCGCCACGCCAAGCTTAAGAAAAGGTTAACACGCGGCGGAAGAATTGCAGCCGTGCTTGGCACAATCCGGTTCGGCACCGATTCGGTACGTGGCATAGTCCGACTGATTCGTGGTGTCGGATGTCTGCGTTGTCATGACTTTGGTATCGTCGCTTCCGGGCCGTCCGCGCAATTCCCGCGCCCGGCGCAATCATTCCCGCGTCCCGTTGATGATCGGCGGTGCGATCGGCGCGGCCTCGATTGCGGCTGTTGCCTATCTGCTGTGGCCGACTTGGCACGTGCAGACGGCCGGTGATCCGGATCGCACCCCGGTGACGATTGGCGACACGCTGTTCAATGTGCCGACCAAGGCATTTCGGGTGAAGTATCAACGCCGCTCCGGGCCGCAGGAGCGCGTCGACCTCGCGTTCCTGTATCCGTCACTGATGCCGCCAGAGCGCGCGACGCATAAGACGGCAGAGGAAATCGCCGAATTTCAGCCGATTGATCGGATTTTCGTCTCGATCGCCGCGCACCAGGACACGCTGGCGCCTGAGACACGGCTGCGCACGATCTATCCCCGCTATCTCGCGCCGGTCGCTCCACAGACCGCGGATGGGCTGACATTGCGCCCGTTCCTGGAAGGCTCACCTTACGCGAACGAGGATCTGTTCGTAGCTACGGAGCAGCCTGAACTGGCAGCGCGCTGCACGCGAGATCGGCAAACGCCGGGAATGTGCCTCAGCGAGATGCGGATCGAAGGCGCCGACCTAACCTTCAGGTTTCCGCGACAATGGCTGACGCAGTGGCGGACCGTCGCCCACGCGATCTCGCAGCTCGCCGCGCAGATGCATGTGCGCGGCTGAGGCGACAGATCCGGTTACTCGACGTCGGCCAGGTCGTCTTCCAGGATCGCCATCTGGAACTGGAACGAGCGATCGTCGTCCTCGTCGTCGACGAACAGCACGCCGATGAACTCCTCGCCGATATAGACCTCGGCCGAATCTTCCTTCTTCGGACGCGGCACCACGCGGATTTTCGGATTGCCGAACACCCGCTTGAGATAGGCATCGAGTTTTCTGACTTCCTGAACGTCCACGGTAATCTCCAATTCGTCTGTGCGATGGCTGGCGCAGCGCCGACGGTATTCGTTTCGTCGCGCGACCGGCCATGGCCGGGGTCGCCGTCAGTACTTTCTCACGGCCGCTGCCGCAACCCCTCGCCGCGAGTTGCGAACCGCAATCGAGGCCGATGGCAATTCGGCCGATCAGAGACCAATCGCGTTGATCATCTGATCCATCGTGCGTGACGGCTCGGCGCAACCGGCCTCCCCCACCACCTTGGCCGGCACACCGGCGACGGTCATGTTGTGCGGCACCGACTTCAGCACCACCGACCCCGCGGCGATGCGCGCGCAGTGTCCGACTTCGATGTTGCCGAGAATCTTGGCGCCGGCGCCGATCATCACGCCGCGGCGGATCTTCGGATGGCGATCCTCGTGCTCCTTGCCGGTGCCACCGAGCGTGACGCCGTGCAGGATCGAAACGTCGTCATCGATCACTGCGGTCTCGCCGACCACAAGGCCGGTGGCATGATCGAGGAAGATGCCGCGGCCGATCTTCGCCGCCGGATTGATGTCGGTCTGAAACACCGCCGACGCCCGGCTCTGCAAATACAGCGCGAAATCCTTGCGTCCCTTGCCGAACAGCCAATGCGCCAGACGATGCGTCTGAATGGCGTGGAAGCCCTTGTAGTACAGCAGCGGATCGATGAAGCGCGACGTCGCCGGATCGCGATCGAACACCGCCACCATATCGGCACGAAACGCGTTGCCGATATCCGGCTGATCGCGCAGCGCGTCTTCGTAAGTCTGACGGATCAGATCGCCGGACAGCGCCGCATGATCGAGCCGCTCGGCAACGCGATGCACCACCGCGTCTTCCAGACGATCATGATGCAGCACGCTCGCAAAAATGAACGATGCCAGTTCGGGCTCGCGCCGAACGATGTCTTCGGCTTCGCTCCGCACCCGTTCCCAGATCGGATCGAGCGCCGTCACGTTCGCACTCTGCGGATTGATCTGATGCATCACCATGCCGGCTCTCTCGATCGGTCGTTCAGAACACTATACCACGCCAGCCGCGGCGCTGTCGCGGCGACTGTCGAAGCCGGCTCGGCACGAGCCAAGAATCGTTAAACCCTTGAAGCCAGCCGATATTCCGAGAGCCAGCGCCATCATAGCGAACCCCTCACGTTTTCAAAGTGGGCGGCAGCGGCGACGGAATCAAGGCCGGAGCGGCGGGGCGCCGTCACGGGCGCCGCGCCAGGAAATCCACCACGCCTTCCTTGTAGACCCTATCGCCGACCGCGCGCATGTGGTCCCGCCGCGGGATATCCAGCACCTGCGAGCCCGGAATGATCTTGCCTAGCTCGTGCGCCGAGCCGGCGACGTCATCGTCGGTGCCGACCGCGATCAGCACCGGGACGGCGATCTGCGCGGCGTCCTCGCGGCTCATCAGTCCGCGCGATCCGCGCATACAGGCGGCGAGCGCTTTGCGATCGGAACGGGTCTGATCCGCGAATGCGCGAAAGGTGCGACCAACCGGATCGGTGACATCGTCGAGCGCGTCGGCCTCGAGCGCGTGCGCGACGTTTTCACCGGGACGCCCTTCGTTGCTGAGGAGCCCCATGCCGAGACCGCCGAGCATGAGCGAGCGGACCCGCTGCTCCTGCCACCGCGCGAGATTGGCGCCGATCCGCGCGCCCATCGAATAGCCCATGACGTCGGCGCGCGCGATGCCGAGATGATCCATCAGGGCCACTGCGTCGGAGGCCATCGCCTCGAGCGTGTAGTCGTTCGGATCGTACAGCTTGCTGGACTCGCCGTGACCGCGATTGTCGATCGCGATGACCCGGCGCCCGGCTCGCTTCAATTCCGACAGCCAGGACGGATACACCCAGTTGACGTTCTTGTTCGATGCGAAGCCGTGAATTAGCAAAATGGGCTCGCCCTCGCCTTCGTCGAGGTAAGCGATGTTGGCTCCGGCGTGATCAAAG
This sequence comes from Rhodopseudomonas sp. P1, assembly GCF_039642825.1. NCBI lineage: Bacteria > Pseudomonadati > Pseudomonadota > Alphaproteobacteria > Hyphomicrobiales > Nitrobacteraceae > Rhodopseudomonas > Rhodopseudomonas sp. P1. The sequence continues at coordinate 3,792,515 of NZ_CP088006.1, forward strand.
CTCGGCATCAGATATCCGTCGTTGATAGTGGGAATAAGCGTGGAGGGTTAATTCGTCAGGCCCGGCGAGCGGGCCCAGCCGAGCCACACGATCCGCCGCGTCGGCGAACCAGCATGGCCGCGATCCGCGCAAGCGTAACGAACAGCATCGGACTTTATCATTCTTGCGCCGCTCGCACTATGCCTCGGCCACGGCAGATGCCGCGCCGACCGAAGGCTGCGGCTGTCTGGTTGCGGCAAGCGCGCGTTTGGCCGCCTTACGTTTACGGCGATCGAGCCAGCGTTGCGTCAGCCGCTCGGCGCCGGCCTTCAGCGAGGTGACGAAGCCGATCAGCATCATCAGCGCACTGAAGATCCACGAGGCGAAATTCCACAGGCCGGTCGTGAGCAGCAAAGCGCCGCGCCCGAGCAGCTTGATGATCGCACGGGTCTGACCACCTTTCGCTTCGGCAAGTTTCGCGGCCCGCGCCACATCCTTCGGATTTTCGGCAACCTTGAGCGCATCGAACGCCCCGCGCGTACCGGCCTTCTCGCCGATCTTGCCGACATCCTTGGCGAACCGCATCAAACCGCCGGCTTTCTCGGTGCGGACTGCAGCCTTCACCGCATCGAGCGTCTGCGCCGGACGAAGCAGCGACGCATCAGCGACGGCACGTTGCAGCGCCGGCGCATCGACCACTTCGCGAGCCGAACGACCGGCCCATTTCGCAAGGCCCTCGCTGATACGTCCGACCTTGCGCGCATCCTTCACGAGGGTCAGCCCGGCCCGCGCCGGCGCCCCTGCGCCAACGCTGACATAAGTCGCAGCGGTCACTGCAATGCCCGCGGCCGCGAGCCCGAGCACCAGATGATCAGCAGCCTCCCCGGTCGCCAGATGTTTGCCCTCGCGGATCACGTCGCGGATATCGCCGAACACGAACAAATCGCCCGTGATCGTGCCGGACAGACCTGCGAGATCGTCGGCCTGGCCGGTGACGAGACCGGTCGCGAACCGTGTCGCCACCTGCGCAGGGGCCCGATCCGCAGCGACCGCATCATCGACGCGCCGTGTCAGTTCGTCAGGCAACGCGACCCGATGCGCGCCGGCCAGTTCGACCAGGCTGCGCGCGAGATCAGCATCGCCTGCGGCGAGTGCAGCCTCGATCTGTCGCGGGATCATGCCCTGATCCCGCCGCAAAGCCTCCGCGATCTGCAGATCCGACAAGGTCGCCGGATCATCCTGCGCGGCGATCAGTTTGGCGCTGTACTGGGCGTGCGGCCATGCGGCGACCAGCGCCACAGCGCTGATTGCAAGGCAGAACTTCGCTACGCCGAGTTGTAGCCGCATCCGGTCCTCGTGTTTCTCCCTAGGAGATGGTGCGTCATCACTTCGACACAACCGATCAGACGAAAGGAGGGCTTCTCCCACACCACGGGATTGTGTCGAATTTCACCGGGCAATCTCTATCCGGCCGCTCTAGGAATCAGGCAGCGGCGCCGGTATGGTGCGCTGCACTGTTAGTTGCCCTCCGCTGTCAGCAAAGGTGAGCTGAATGTCCGACCACGTGGTTCCCCACTTCCAGAACGATGCCGGCGTTGCGACGATCGAAATCGGTTCGCGGGAATTTATGTGCGTCGGCGCCGCCCCTCCGTTCGATCATCCGCACGTGTTTCTCGACCTCGGTAACGACAACGAGATCATCTGCCCATATTGCTCGACGCTGTATCGCTACGCGGCCGATCTGAAGCCGGGCGAAGCCCGTCCGCCGGAATGCGTTCTGAAGGACAAGGTCGCCTGATCGGACCCTGACCGCAACGTGGCGGTCTCCCGAACCATTATCGTCGCGGGAGCCGGAATTGGCGGCCTGACCGCCGCATTGGCCCTGGCCGCCAAGGGGTTCCGAGTCATCGTACTGGAGCGCACCGAGCGGCTCGACGAAGTCGGTGCCGGTCTGCAGCTCTCTCCCAACGCCTCCCGAATTCTGGTCGAGCTCGGCCTGCAGCCGCGGCTCGATGCTTGCGCGGTGGTGCCCGACGCTGTCACCGCGATCAACGCCCGCTCCGGCCGGGCCATCGTCCGGATGCCGATCGGCGACGTCGCCGTCCGCAATGGCGCGCCCTACTGGGTGGTGCATCGCGCCGACCTGCAGGCCGCGCTGGCCGCCAAGGTCGCCGCCCACCCCTCGATCGACCTCCGGCTCGGCTGCGCCGTCGAGGATGTCGCGCCCCATGCCAACGGTGTCACCGTGTCGGCCGGCGGCGGTCAGGAACCGGCGCTGGCGCTGGTTGGGGCCGACGGCATCTGGTCGGCCGTCCGCGGGGTGGCGTTTCCGAAGATTCAACCGCTGTTTTCCGGCCTGATCGCCTGGCGAGGCACGATTCCGGCCGAGGCGATGCCAGATGGGGAGAGGCTGCGCGGAGTGCAGTTGTGGCTGGGGCCGGAGGCGCATCTGGTGGTGTATCCGATCTCAGGTGGGCGCCGCATTAACCTGGTGGCGGTGGTCAATGGCTCATGGAACCAGCGCGGCTGGAGCGCGCGCGGCGAACCGACTGAGATTGTCGCGCGTTTCGCCCATTGGGCGGGGGCAGCCCGGGCGCTGATCGGAACCGTCGAAAACTGGACGCGCTGGGCGCTGTTCGCGATGCCGGACGGCGGGGCGTGGAACCAGGGCCCGATCGCCCTGTTGGGCGATGCCTCCCACGGCATGCTGCCATTCGCCGCCCAGGGCGCCGGCATGGCGATCGAGGACGCCGCCGTACTGGCCGCCGGCCTGGCTGCCAACCATGGCGAGGGCCGCAGCGGCACCGCCTCGGAGGTTGCGACCACGCTGCAGCGCTACGCGGCGCTGCGCCGGCCCCGGGTCAAACGGGTGCAGCAGCTCGCCCGGCAGAACGGCGTGATCTACCACCTGCCCGGCGCTGCGGCGCTCGCCCGCGATCTCGCGATGCGGGCGCTCGGCCCGGACCGGCTGCTGGCGCGGCAGAGCTGGATCTACGACTGGCGCCCCTGAGGGCGCTCCCACGAAAGGGCCAAGCCCGCCTGCGCGCCCCTCAGCGCGCGCCGCGTCCCGCCCGCTTCTGGGGAGCCGGCGCAGCCGGCGGCGGCTCCGGCGTCGGGGTGCAGCGGTTCTCCCGCCAGGTCTGCTCGGCGAGCCGGGATTGCGCCTTCACGTTGATGTAGTCGTTGCGGTAGGCGATCTCGGAGACCACCGGCCCCGCCGCTCCGGTCTGCGCCTTGCGCATCAGACCGTCGAGCTTGGCGAGCTGCGCATCGAGCGACTTGCGCTCCGCCTCGAGCTGCTTGCAGTCGTACAGCTCGTATTTGGCCGGATCGACGAACGCCTGTGACAGCGCGCTGTCGCCCATCCCGGCGCAGCCGGACAGGCCGAGGGCGGCGAACGTGACGGCGGCAGCGGCGCGGGCTGCAGTGAAGGCGGACGAGCGTTGCGATGTCATGGTGACCGGCTGTGTGAACCAGGTTGAGGTTTCGGTCAAATCAGGCTGTGATGACCGCAGTGTGGCCGCGGTGGCGCCCCGCAACCCTCGTTTGTTTTCGCCGCGTTTTCGTCACGCGACCGGTCTCCGCTTCGCCCCGGAAACGCCAACAGGACGCGACCGATGCAGAAGATCCTCCTCCCCTATGACGGCTCCGCCAATGCGGGCCGCGCCCTGGACTGGGTAATCGCCCTCGCCCACGACAACGTCCCGATCGAGCTGGTGCTGGTGTACGCCCATCCCGAGCCGGCGTTGTATGGCGAGATCGCGGTGTACGTCTCCAAGGAGAAGATGGAGGAGCTGCAGCGCGAGCACAGCGACGACATCCTGCAGCCGGCGATCGCCAAGCTGAACGCGGCGAATATCCCGTTCACCTCCGAGGTGCTCACCGGCGACACCGCGCAGCGCATCGTCAAGCGAGCCGAAGAGCTGAACTGCAACGGCATCGTGATGGGCACCCGCGGCCGCAGCGCGATCGGCAATCTGGTGCTCGGCTCGGTGGCCAATAAGGTCGTCCACCTGACCAAACTCCCTGTGACACTGGTGAAGTAACCGCGCGGTCCGCCGCGCCTGGCTTGCCTTGCCAAACCGGCAGGTTTGGAACAGTGTCGCGCCGCAATATCGACCGGATTTTCCAAGGAGCGAGCGGTGTCGGGATTGAAGCAAATGCTGCGTGCACCCTGGGTGTGGCGGGCGCGGGCACGCGACCGCATCGTCGCGCAGCGTGACGTGCCGACGCTGGCCGTGGTGGCGATCTTCCGCGAAGAGGCGCCGTTCCTCGACGAGTGGCTGCGCTTCCACGAGGCGGTCGGCGTCGGCCATTTCTACCTCTACAACAATTTCAGCACCGACCATTTCCGCGACGTGCTGGCGCCGTGGATCGCGCGCGGCCTGGTCACGCTGACCGATTGGCCGGTCGAGGTCGGGCAGCTGCCGGCGTATCGCCACTGCATCAAGCATCACATGCTGGATGCGAAGTGGATGGCGTTCATCGACATCGACGAGTTCCTGTTCTCGCCGGTCGCCGACAAGGTCACCGACGTGCTCGGCCGGTTCGACGGCGCACCCGCGGTCGGCGTGTTCTCACCCTATTTCGGCTCGGCCGGCCACGAGCAGCGGCCGCCGGTGCCGATCAGCCGCGCTTTCACCAAGCGCTCGCCGCTATCGAAGATCTCGGCCAAGACCATCGCCAACCCGCGCTGGATCCGCGCCATCCGCAACGTGCATCTCTACAAATACTGGCGGGGCGAAACCATCGACACCATGGGCCGGCCCTTCCAGGGCGATCGCCCGGTGCTTGATCTGCTCAGGCTCAATCACTACTGGTCGCGATCGCTGTCGGACCTGCAGACCAAGATCCAGCGCGGCGATGCCTCGACGCCGGTGCCGCGCGACAGCGACTGGCATTTCGCCGCCGAGAAAGACATGAACGCCGAAGACGACGCCTCGATCCTGCCGGTGCTGGATCGGGTGTTCGGTCAGGCGGAGGATGCGGCCACGGCGGGCTGACGCTCTGCGAAACGAAAGGCGTCGCATGGCCGAATTGATCCGGCGTGGCACCCCCGCCGACGTCGCAGCGATCACCGACCTGACGATGCTGGCCTACAGCAAATGGCTGGCGCTGATCGACTACAAACCGCTGCCGATGCTCGCCAACTACGCGGTGGCGATCCGGGAGCATCGGTTCGATCTGCTCGAAGCCGACGGCGTGTTGGCGGCGCTGATCGAGACCAAACTGCGCGACAACGACCTGTTGATCGTCAACGTCGCGGTGTCGCCGGACGCCCAGAAACGCGGCCACGGCCGCCGCCTGATGGCGCTCGCCGAACAAATCGCCACTGAGGCCGACCGCTCGACACTGCGGCTCTACACCAACGAACGCTTCGAAGAGAACATCCGTCTCTACGCCTCGCTCGGTTACGTCCACGAACATCTGGAAACCCGCGCGAATGGGGCACGGGTGGTGCATATGGTGAAGCGGATGGGGTGAAACAGAAAGCGACGCGGTCCGCAGCCGACGCCCCCACGCAAAAACTCGACGCTGATGTGATCGTTAGGACTGATCCGGAAAGCGGACAGTACAACTCGCCTGAGACCTTTCAGACGCGAACCTGTTCGGTGGCTTCGATACGCCTTTAAAGGCCTAATCGCGTCGGCGGCATAGTCACATTCCAACATACCTCCCCAAAGAGAGCCAGCCAACCATCACCAAATGCTAGTACCATAATCATACAACGCCGAATAGTATAGCCGACACGATCGGCGTTTTGAGCCAAAGCCAACTTCGTTATTTGATTACTGCATAAATTCGATGAACACCGACCAATCACCCGAGATGTCCACCCTGTGCGCACCGGCCGTCTTGCGACATGGGCCGCTGCTTAGGCGCCAACTAAGCAATATATTTCCACGGCTTCTTCCTGGGCAGCACGCAACCTTCAGTCTCTACAATCGCTACCGCTTCAGGCTGGCGTCCTTCGACTATAGCCAAACAGAATTGCGGTCCGGCGAATACGCCTATGCCTATGGAAGCATCGCCAATCTGGGCACCCGACAAGGCAGCGTTTACATACGAATTACTATCTATGACCCTTACACCAGCTTTACACGGACAGTACTCGAAACTGCGACAAAAATCTCGTCGGACCGAATTGTCCTGGACAGCCATTCGAGACAATTGGAGCCATACAGCGACGTCTTACGCCAAACAGAGATTCAACCAGGATCTGCTCGTCAGTTTGCCTACGCCTTTCAAGCCCCACCTCTCTCCGAGAAAATGCTTCAGAGAGAACAAATTCTCTATACGCGAGTTGAAGCGTGGCAACCGGCTATGAGATTTATCCCGACCTACAATCTACTGTTCGGCCCTCGGATACACGACTGCATAACGCACACAAAACTGATAGTGTCCCGAAATCCAAAAAGAGAAAATAGCCATCCCCCGCAAGAGCATCGCCTCTTTATTTCGTACGCCTGGAATGGCCCGAAACATGAACAGTGGACTAAAGAATTGGCTACCGAACTCCGAAAACACGGATTTAGAAGCTGGCTGGATCATTGGGACCTACCAACCGGGCAACTGTCATCAGCCTTGACAAACGAAATATCAACCTCATCCGCTGTCGTCATTTTATGTACAAAGGAATATGCTGAACGCTGGCAGAAGCGCAAGGGAGGTGTCGGGCGAGAAAGACCGCACATTGAAGCACGGATCCGCGATTTCTCGCCGTCCGTGATTCCCGTAATTGTAAACGACGGCAGACAGTTCGAGGCGCCGGCGGAATTTGACGAACTCCTGCAACTACATCTACCAACAGAAAATTGGCGCGGCCGGCCGTTCGGCGAATTAGCGAGAGCCGTACTAAAAGCAATTAATTCAGACACCAAGCAATTGGAGTGACCACTTCAGCGACCGACTGCCTTGGCAGCCGACTCAATCCAGCTATGCATGTTCAAATAGCCATCATCACGCACCCAATCGTAAGTGGCGTACATTCTGTCGAAGGTCTTTCGCTGAGCACCTTCTCCAATCCCCCAATACTCAAGCGGATTCCGACCTTGGATATCGGCCCCTTTCTGCGGATCTTTAATGCCGTGAATGTCTATCGCCAAAAGACCCTTCTTCAGTTCGTAGCTGCGCTTGATTTCATGACGCACCCACTCGCGGCTATAGGTTTCCGCGCCGAATAATACGACAGTGACTGACGTGTTCTTCATCTGCGCTTCAATCCACTTTTCGATCCCGCCCGCCCTGTTCTTAGCCTCTTCAAATTCCGCTTTATCGTAAAACGGCGTCGCCTCTTGCTCCTTGCGGACGACCCAAGAGTTCCGCACTTGCACGACACGACGAACATCTCGGTCATAGTGAAAACTAAAAAATACTCTCCTTGCCATTACCCCTCCAAAGGATTCGCGCTCCGCCCCTGACGAAGACTTCCTGTTCGAAGAACACTAAAATGCTCCCCAGCATTAGCGCTATTGGCGACGCCTAATTTCAGCCAGCAGATTGCGAAAGAGCGTGGGATACGTCAGCTCGTGCAGCAAGTCTCGTCGAGCTGGAGCAATCTCGCGAAAAAGCTGAAGTGATGCAGCTCCTGTGGACGCAATAGGAAAACAAAGAGCCCCAGGGTGCAGCGCGCGGAAAGCGCGATATTCATTCCAAATTCCCTCCATGCCGCCTATGAAGAATGCAGCATCGAAACGTCTCGACCGCAACATGTAGTCGCGCATTGTTACCAAGCTTCGCTCGCGATCGCCATCAGCCGGCACGATCTGAAAATCGATAAACTCTGTATTCTCTTCGACGAATTCGCCTTCGAAGAAAGCGCTTTGGAAGAGCACGACTCGCCGCTTGTATTTAGGAGCCATGCCCCGCAGGAGCAAAGCGATGAGTGGAGTGATGGCAGGATGTCCACCAAATACGAGTACGGCATCATCCAACGCCGTTTCCACAAGTGCCTTGACCGCCTCACGAATAGCAATGACGTCAGCGGTATCGAAAAACTCTCTATGGCGTGTGGGAAGAGGCACGCTCGCCGAAAGAAATAAATTCATTATGCGGCCTCCCTCTCAATGCGAGACCTGCAAGCTGAAACGCAAACAGCGGTCACTGGCAAATGCCGATTCAACCACTCCACGTGGTCGAGCCAACCCTGCAGAAGACCGCGATCATCGTACAGCAACCATACTTTGCCGTATTTGACAGGAGCATTCAAGATTGCTTCTTCGATCTCTTGATAACGCGAAGCGCTCGGGACACCTATGGCGGGCACCACGGCGATACTTCTTGTGTTTGCTAACGTTAGAGCTACAAAGCGATCCGACTGAACAAGGGCTTGCTGACCAGCATTCCTCGCCATATCGCAGAAGTTGTCGACAAGATAGCGATAACGAGCAGCCATTGCGCGCGCGCGCAATGCCTCGACATTCCGTCCAATTTCTTCGATGAATGAATGCTCAAGTCGTGCGGCAGGCCCCGTGCGGGCACTATCGAAAAAGTGTTTGGCTTGAAGCAAGACGAATTCGCTAAAGGCCGAATGCGGATCAGGTGGCACACCCGGCCAAAGCAAATGCAGAATTTGGAGGCTTGTGGCATTGGCTCGCGCAAGCTCTTGCACTGTCCACCTACTCTGACGAAAGTCCGGCGTATCGAGCAAGACGATTACGTCACTATCGGCGAGGCGGTGCCACAGAACCGATTGAAAATCGGCAGCAGGAGGAACGCTGTGTGTATCAAGAAAGACGTCAAAGCCTAGCGCATCGAGTGCCTCGTAAAGCTGGATGGCAATACCTTGCGATTCTAAGCGACGGTAGCTGATAAATAAGCGTCGTTCCGACCTCAACAGTCGGAAGCTCTCAAAAGCCAGATTCACTATGCGTTCGATCTTGGGGTTGGCAATCGAAGATTCCAAGCAATTGATGTGGGCTAGTTTGGGCGGAATAAGTTCTGCTGCGCTCTCGAGGTTCTCAACGACAGGAAGAATGATCACACTGTCCTGCAATAAGTCGTTGAGGATGGGATGTGCGACATCTGTCGCATTCGGGTATCCGAAGAAGACTCCTGTAAATGGCCTCTTGCGGTTGCGACTCCCAATATCTTTTTCATTGATCAGTGCCACGGCGTCGGGAGGAAGCCCCAAGTCGCTGCACTGCTTTCGGAAGGCTGCCTCGACAATAGCCAGTTTTGCGCCGGGGATACCTAGGATACCTATCTGATACTCCTTAGCCATGTTGTACTCCGATCCGCTCTACTTCGTCAGCGATTGCTGGTGCGGGCGGCCGGGGTCGAACCGGCACAGCTCTTTCGAGCCGAGGGATTTTAAGTCCCTTGCGTCTACCAATTTCGCCACGCCCGCATCCCGGACCGCGACGCCGCCGAAAACTGGCGGCTGCGGCGGTGGCTGTCCGGCTCGGCGGCCGTGACCTTGCCAAGTTCCGCGCCAGTGCGCCGCATTCATAATCGACCCTGCGACGCAACGCAAAGCGGGGTTGCAGCGAAGCGGTGACTTCGCCGTCCGCGCGCTTTGACATCGCCCCGCATTGTCGGCTGGAATACGCACGGCGCCTGCGGCGTCGGGCACGGCGGTCTGTCTCACGCCGATGCCGATTCCGCTCTCCCTCTGCCCTGCCCCGCTCTTGCCCGTTCCTTGCATGCAGGCCGCCCGAGACGTCCCATAGAGCCCACCACAGCCGAGGTGACCCGCGCATGCCGACCATCGACCGTATCGACGCCTTCGCCGACGAAATGACCGCGATCCGCCGCGACCTCCACGCCCATCCCGAGATCGGCTTCGAAGAGGTGCGGACCTCGAGCATCGTCGCCGAGAAGCTCGGCCAATGGGGCATCGAGGTGCATCGCGGCATCGGCGGCACCGGCGTCGTCGGCGTGCTGAAGGGCAAAGGCGAAGGCAGCCGCCGCATCGGCCTGCGCGCCGACATGGACGCACTGCCGATGGACGAAGCCACCAACCTGCCGTGGCGCTCGACCATCCCCGGCCGCTTCCACGGCTGCGGCCACGACGCCCACACCACCATGCTGCTCGGCACCGCGCGCTACCTCGCCGAGACCCGCAATTTCGACGGCACCGTGCACTTCATCTTCCAGCCCGCCGAGGAAGGCCTCGGCGGCGCGCGCGCGATGCTGAAGGACGGGCTGTTCGAGAAATTTCCGTGCGACGAAGTGTACGGCCTGCACAACGCGCCGGACCTCGGCCATGGCGAGATCGCGATCCGGCCCGGACCGGCGATGGCCGGCGCCGATTTCTTCGACATCACCATCTCGGGCTACGGCGCCCACGGCGCGATGCCGGAGCGCTCCAAGGACCCGGTGGTGATCGCGATGACGCTCGGCCAGGCGCTGCAGACCATCGTCAGTCGCAACGTCGATCCGCTGCAGTCGGCGGTGCTGTCGATCACCCAGATCCATTCCGGCTCGGCCTATAATGTGATCCCCGGCGAAGCCCGGCTCGCGGGCACGGTGCGCGCGTTCTCCGACGAGATCCGCAACCTGATCCGGACCCGGATGCGCGCGGTCGCGGCCGGCATTGCGGCGGCGTTCGAGGTCGACATCAAGGTCGACATCCGCGACATCTTCAGCGTGCTGGTGAACGCGCCCGAGCACAGCGAGCGCGTCGCCGAGGTGGCGCGCAGCATCGTCGGCGACGCCAACGTGAAGACCCGCGAAACGCCGAAGATGGGCAGCGAGGATTTCGCCGATATGCTGCAGGCGGTGCCCGGCGCATATTTCTGGATCGGCCACGACGGCAACGTGCCGCTGCATAACCCGGGCTTCGTGCTAGACGACAAGATCCTGCCGGTCGGCGCCAGCATGTTCGCCCGGCTGATCGAAACCCGGCTGCCGGTCGGCGGCCACGACGGAGCTACGCATGTCTGACGGCCTCGCCACCACCGCCACCGCGCTGCACGACCTCTCGGCCACCGAGCTGCTCGCCGGCTATTACGGCAAGCAGTTCTCGCCGAGCGAGGTGATGGAGGCGGTGATCGCCCAGGCGACGCGCTGGGAGCCGCATATCAATGCGCTGTACGGTTTCGATCCCGACACCGCGCGCAAGGCGGCGCAAGCCTCCACCGCGCGCTGGGCCAAGGGCGAGCCGCTCGGCCTGCTCGACGGCGTGCCGGTGACAATCAAGGAGAACGTCGCCACCGAGGGCGTGCCGGTGCCGCTCGGCGTGCCGATCACGCCGCTGACGCCGGCCGCAGCCGATGCGCCGCCCGCCGCGCGGCTGCGTGAAGCCGGCGGCATTCTGTGGAGCAAGACGACGATGCCGGATTTCGGCATGCTGTCGTCGGGCCTGTCGAGCTTCCACGGCGTCACCCGCAATCCGTGGGACGTGTCGCAGAACACCGGCGGCTCTTCCGCCGGCGCCGGCGCTGCGGGCGCGGCCGGCTACGGGCCGCTGCATCTCGGCACGGATATCGGCGGCTCGGTGCGGCTGCCGGCGGCGTGGTGCGGCATCTTCGCGTTGAAGCCGAGCCTCGGCCGCGTGCCGATCGATCCGCCCTATGTCGGCCGCTGCGCCGGGCCGATGACGCGCACCGTCGACGACGCCGCGCTGATGATGAGCGTGCTGTCGCAGCCCGACGGCCGCGACGGCATGAGCCTGCCGCCGCACGATTTCGACTGGAGCGATCTCGACACCACGCTGCGCGGCAAGACCATCGGCCTGCTCACCGATCTCGGCTTCGGCATGGAGCTCGAAGACGAGGTACGCGCCATCGTCACGCAGGCGGCACGTACGTTCGAGGCGCAGGGTGCGACTATCAAGCCGGTCGAACTCGGCTTCACCCGCGAGATGATGGACGGGCTCGACAATTTCTGGCGGGCGCGGATGTGGAGCGATCTGGCGCTGTTCTCCGACGAGCAACGCGCACGCGTGCTGCCCTACATCGTGCGCTGGGCCGAACCCGGCGCGCGGCTGAGCGGCGTCGACGTGGTCCGCGGCTTCAACCAGACCATGGCGGTGCGCGCACTCGGCGCCAAGCTGTTTGCCGGCATCGACTATCTGATCTCGCCGGTGGCGCCGGTGGTGAGCTTCGCCGCCGATGTCGCCTCGCCGTGGAATGATCCGGACCGGCCGTTCGATCACATCCTCTATACCGTGCCCTGGAATATGGCGGAAAATCCCGCCGCTTCGATCAACGGCGGCTACAGCGCCAAGGGCTTTCCGATCGGTGTGCAGATCGTCGGCAAACGCTTCGACGATCTCGGCGTGCTGCGCATGGCCAAGGCATTCGAAGGCCTGCGCGGCGAACAGAAGCCGTGGCCGGTCGTGCCGCACTAAAGTACGCGGCGTCCCAAGCACAATGTCATTGCGCGGGCTCGACCCGCGCATCCATCTCCTTCATAAAGATGGATGCGCGGGCCGAGCCCGCGCATGACTCGTACAAACAAAAACACGCTGGAGGAAACCAGATGCCGTTCGAGACCATCAAATACGAGGTCGCCGATCAAATCCTCACCATCACGCTGAACCGGCCGGACAAGCTCAACGCCTTCAATCCGACGATGCAGCACGAGCTGATCGAGGCGTTCGACAAGGCCGACGCCGACGATAACATCCGCGCCATCATCGTCACCGGCGAAGGCCGCGCGTTCTGCGCCGGTGCAGATCTGTCCTCCGGCGCCGACACCTTCGATCGCGATGCCCGCCGCGGCCCGGTGCGCCGCAATGCCGACGGCTCGACCGACTACTCCGACCCGCAGGTGCGCGACGGCGGCGGCCAGGTGACGCTGCGGATCTTCAAGTGCCTGAAGCCGGTGATCGCGGCCGTGAACGGCCCGGCGGTCGGCATCGGCGTCACCATGCAGCTGGCGATGGATATCCGCATCGCGTCCGAAGCCGCGCGGTTCGGCTTCGTGTTCTCGCAGCGGGGTATCGTGCCCGAAGCGGCGTCGAGCTGGTTCCTGCCGCGCATCGTCGGCATCGCCCAGGCGCTGGAGTGGTGCTACACCGGCCGCGTGTTCCCGGCGCAGGAAGCGCTCGCCGGCAAGCTGGTCAGCCGCGTGGTCCCCGCCGATCAGCTGCTCGAGACCGCGCGCACACTCGCCAAGGAAATCGCCGCCAAGACCGCACCGGTGTCGGTGGCGCTGATCCGGCAGATGATGTGGCGGATGATGGGCGCCGACGATCCGATGGAAGCCCACAAGATCGACAGCCGCGGCATCTACGAGCGCGGCCGCTCCGACGACGTCAAGGAAGGCGTCACCTCGTTCCTGGAAAAGCGCCCGGCGCAGTTCAAGAACAAGATCACCACCGACATGCCGCCCTACTTCCCGTGGTGGGACGAGCGCGACTACAAGTAAGCGCGGTTTAGAAGTACGTCATTCCGGGGCGCGAACGAACGTTCGCGAACCCGGAATCCCGAGATTGTTGCAAAGAGAGATTCCGGGTTCGCGCTGCGCGCGCCCCGGAATGACCAACGAGAGGACGGTGCACACCGTCCCGGCACGGCTCGTAGGATGGGTTGAGCCGGAGGCGAAACCCATCGCCGCACGCAGCCGCCGACGATGGGTTTCGCTGCGCTCAACCCATCCTACGGACTACCCCTCCTTCGCCGGCGCGGCTTTCAGCTCGGGGAAGTCCTCTTCGGAGAAGGCGAGTCCGCGCAGACTATCGGCCTGATCGTTGTCGTGCTCGATGCGGCGGAGTTGGACGCGGCGGATCTTGCCGGAGATGGTCTTCGGCAGTTCGCTGACGATCTCCAGCTTGCGGATGCGCTTGAACGGCGCCAGCCGGCCCTGCATGTGCCTGAAGATCGACAGCGCGGTGTCGCGGGTTCGTTCCGCGTTCGCGGTCAGCAGCACATAGGCTTTCGGGATCGCCAGCTTGATCGGATCCGGGCTCGGCACCACCGCAGCTTCCGCCACGAGGTCGTGCTCCAGCAGCACGCTCTCCAGTTCGAACGGCGAGATCCGGTAGTCCGACGACTTGAACACATCGTCGGTGCGGCCGACGAAGGTCAGATAGCCGTCCTCATCCGCGAACGCGACGTCGCCGGAGCGATACACCTCGCCGTCGGCGCCCGAAAGCTTGCCGCCCTCGCCCTGATAGCCCTGCATCAGCCCGGCGGGGCGCGCATCGCCGAGCGCCAGCGTGATCTCGCCCTCCTTGGCCGGATGACCGTCGGCATCGGTGATCTTGACCATGTAGCCCGGCAGCGGCCGGCCCATCGAGCCGATCTTCACCGGCTGCCCCGGCGAATTGCCGACCATGGCGGTGGTTTCGGTCTGGCCGTAACCATCGCGGATGGTGAGACCCCAGGCGGCTTTGACCTGATCGATCACTTCCGGATTGAGCGGCTCGCCGGCGCCGCAGACTTCGCGCAAGGAGACCTGATAGTCCGCCAGCTTCTCCTGGATGAACATCCGCCACACCGTCGGCGGCGCGCACAGCGTGGTGACGCCGCAGCGGCCGATGGTGGCGAGCAGGCTCTTGGCATCGAACCGCGGCTGGTTGACGACGAACACGGTGGCACCCGCATTCCACGGCGCGAACAAGCAGCTCCAGGCGTGCTTGGCCCAGCCCGGCGAGGAGATGTTGAGATGCACGTCGCCCGGCTGCAGTCCGAGCCAGAACATCGTCGACAGCGCCCCGACCGGATAGGAGCGCTGGCTGTGCCGCACCAGCTTCGGCTTCGCGGTGGTACCGGAGGTGAAGTACAGCAGCATCGGATCGTCGGCCTGGGTCGGCCCGTCCGGGGTGAAGACGTCAGGCTGCAGCGCGGTCCCGTCGTAATTGAGCCAGCCGTCCTGGGCGTCGCCGACGACGATGCGGAGCAGATCATCGCCGCCGAGGCCGGCGAACTTGGCGACCTGATCCGGCGCCGCCACCACCGCCTTGGCGCGGCCGCGGTCGAGCCGGTCGCGCAGCTCCTCCGGGGTGAGCAGCGTGGTGGCCGGAATGGTGACGAGGCCGAGCTTGATCGCGGCCAGCATCACCTCCCACAACGGCACGACGTTCCCCAGCAGCAACAGCAAATGATCGCCGCGCTTCAGGCCCTTGGCGCGCAGATAGTTGGCGACCTGGTTGGAGCGCTTCGACAGATGCGCGAAGCTCGGCTTTTCCTCCCGGCCGGTGGTGCCGTCGACGATCCACAGCGCGGGTCGGTTGCGGCTGTCCGGATTGCTTGCCAGCTCGGCGTCGAACCAGTCGAGCGCCCAGTTGAACGGCACCGGATCGGGCCAGCGGAAACCCGCGACCGCGGCTGCGTAGTCGGTGCGGTGTTGGAGCAGGAACGAACGGGCTTGCTGGAACGTGGTCATGAAGCACCTCGCTTACGAGGCGCGACCGCAACCACTTCCTCATCCGTCATGGCCGGACTTGATCCGGCCATCCATCATCCTTGCGAAAACGATGGATGCGCGGGTCGAGCCCGCGCATGACGACTGGATCGGGGAGCGGTCGTGCCAGACATCGGACTGATTACTTCCGCCCCTGCTCGCGCAGGTAATTGATGATTCCGGAAAAATCCGTGCCGCCGTGGCCGGCCTGTTCGAACGCGGCGTAGATCTCGGCGGCGTGCTGGCCGAGCGGCGTCGAAGCGCCGGCCGCCTTGGCGGCTTCCTGCGACAGCTTGAGATCCTTCAGCATCAGCGCTGCGGCGAAGCCCGGCTTATAGCTGTTGTTGGCGGGCGATGCCGGCACCGGGCCGGGCACCGGGCAATAGCTGGTGAGCGACCAGCACTGCCCCGACGAGGTCGAGGCGACATCGAACAGCGCCTGATGCGACAGCCCTAGCTTCTCGGCGAGCGTGAACGCTTCCGACACGCCGATCATCGAGATGCCGAGGATCATGTTGTTGCAGATCTTCGCCGCCTGGCCGGCGCCGGCACCGCCGCAATGCACGATCTTCTTACCCATCTTTTCGAGCACCGGCTTGGCGGCCGCAAACGCCGCCTCGCTGCCGCCGGCCATGAAGGTCAGCGTCGCGCCCTTGGCGCCGCCGGTGCCACCGGAAACCGGCGCATCAACAGAGGCGATGTCGTGCTTGGCGGCGAGCGCATGCGCCTGCACGGCGCTTTCGACGTCGATGGTCGAGCAATCGATGATCAGCGCGCCCTTGGCGGCGTGCGGCAGGATCTCGTTCCACACCGCCAGAACGTGCTTGCCGGCCGGCAGCATGGTGACGATGACGCCCGCGCCCTTCACCGCATCGATCGCGGTCGGCGCGATGCTGACGCCCTCGGCCTTCGCCGCTTCGCACGAGGCCGCCACCAGATCAAAGCCGGCGACCTTGTGGCCGGCCTTGGCGAGATTGCCGGCCATCGGCCCGCCCATATTGCCGAGACCGATGAATGCGATATCCGTCATGTCCCCTTCCTCCCCTTGCCTGTCCCCGGTGCTTCAGCCCGGAAATTTCAGCTCGTCGTCGCCGCGATCTTCAAAGTAGCGCGCCACGATCTCCGGCGTCACCTCTGCGATCGTCGCAGGCCGCCATTTTGGCTGACGGTCCTTGTCGATCACCGCGGCGCGGACGCCCTCGACGAAATCGTCGCTGACGAACACCTGCAGCGCAGCGCGATATTCGTGCACCAGACACTCTTCGAGCGACACCCTGTGCCGCGCGGCGCGCAGCAGCTTCAGCGTCACCTTCAGGCTGGTCGGCGATTTGATGCGCAGCGTCTTCAGCGCGGCTTGCGCGAACTCCGACGCATCGCTCTCCAACGCGGCAACGATCTGCTCGATCGTCTGGTGCCCGAACCAGCGGTCGATCTCGGCCTGATGCAGCTCGGCGGGGCCCTTGGCCGGCCGTTCGGAAAAGCGCGCGATGATGCCGCTGACCTGCTCGGCCGATGCGCCGCTCGGCGCCTCGGTGAGCGCCTGACGCAGCGCTGCCCAATTCGCGGTCGGCACATAGGCGTCGGCGAATTGCGCGTGGATCGCGTCGGCGCCGTTCATGATATCGCCGGTCAGCCCGAAATACGTCCCGATCTCGCCGGGCGAGCGCGTCAGCAGCCAGGTGCCGCCGACATCGGGGAAGAAGCCGATGCCGACTTCCGGCATCGCGATCTTGGTCTTGTCGGTGACGATGCGGTGGCTGCCGTGGCCGGCGATGCCGACACCGCCGCCCATCACCAAGCCGTCCATGAACGCCACATAGGGCTTCGGATACTTAGCGATCTTGGCGTTGGTGATGTATTCCTCGCGCCAGAACACCTTGCCGAGATCGCCGCCCTCGCGCGCGCTGTTGTAGAGCCCGACGATGTCGCCGCCGGCGCACAGCCCGCGCTCACCGGCGCCTTCGACCAGGATCAGCGCGACCTGCGGATCGGCGGCGAAGGCGTCGAGCGCGTTGTCGAGGTCACGCGCCATCTCCAGCGTCAGTGCATTGATGGCCTTCGGCCGGTTGAGACGGATCACACCGGCGGCGCCTTCGCGCCGGACGATCAGATCGGGTTCGGTCACGGCACCATTCATCGATTGGCCTCGAGCAGCTTGCGCGACACGATCAGCCGCATGATTTCATTGGTGCCTTCGAGGATCTGGTGGACGCGCAGGTCACGCACCAGTTTCTCGATGCCGTATTCGGCCAGATAGCCGTAGCCGCCGTGCAGCTGCAGCGCCTCGTTGGCGACGCCAAAGCCGGCATCGGTGGCGAAGCGCTTGGCCATCGCGCACAGCTTGGTGGCATCGGCATCCTTGCGGTCGAGCGCCGCGGCGGCGCGCCACAGCAGCGTGCGCGCGGCCTCCAATTCGGTCGCCATGTCGGCAAGCCGGAATTGCAGCGCCTGGAATTCATCGAGCCGCTTCCCGAACGCCTTGCGCTCTTTCATGTAAGCGAGCGTCTTGTCGAGCGCGGCCTGGGCGCCGCCGAGCGAACAGGCGCCGATGTTGAGCCGGCCGCCGTCGAGCCCGGCCATCGCGATCTTGAAGCCGATGCCTTCGTCGCCGAGCCGGTTGGTGACCGGCACCCGCGCGTTTTCGAAAATCACGGTGCGGGTCGGCTGCGCATTCCAGCCCATCTTGCGCTCGTTGGCGCCGAACGACAGGCCGGGCGTGTCCTTCTCGACCACCAGCGTCGAGATGCCGCCAGGGCCATCGCCGCCGGTGCGCACCATCACGACATAGAGGTCATTGGCGCCGGCGCCGGAGATGAACTGCTTCTGGCCGTCGAGGATGTAGTGCTCGCCGTCACGCACCGCGCGGGTGCGCAGCGCCGCGGCATCCGAACCGGAGCCCGGCTCGGTCAGGCAGTAGCTGGCGACCTGCTCCATGCTGCACAGCGTCGGCAGCCAGCGCTGACGCTGCGCGTCGGAGCCGTAGCTGTCGATCATCCACGACGCCATGTTGTGGATGGAGATGAACGCCGACACCGACGGACAGCCGGTCGCCAGCGCCTCGAAGATCAGCGCCGCGTCGAACCGGGTCATCGCGCTGCCGCCGACATCGTCGCGGATGTAGATGCCGCCGATGCCGAGCGCCGCCGCTTCGCGGATCACGTCCAGCGGCAGGTGCTTGTCTTCATCCCATTTCAGCGCATGCGGCGCGATCTTCTCGGCCGCGAAGTCGCGCGCCATGTCACGAATGGCGCGCTGATCTTCGTTGAGGTCGAACTGCATGGCAGCCGGCGCTTACTTCATCAGCGGGATCGAGAACTCCGCGCCTTCCTTGACGCCCGACGGCCAGCGCGAGGTGACGGTCTTGGTCTTGGTGTAGAACCGGATCGAATCCGGGCCATGCTGATTGAGATCGCCGAAGCCGGACTTCTTCCAGCCGCCGAAGGTGTAGTAGGCGATCGGCACCGGGATCGGCACGTTGATGCCGACCATGCCGACGTTCACTTTCGCCGCAAAGTCGCGCGCGGCGTCGCCGTCGCGGGTGAAGATCGCGACGCCGTTGCCGTAGTCGTGGTCGGACGGCAGCGACAGCGCTTCGGCATAATCATGGGCGCGGACGACGCTCAGGACGGGGCCGAAGATCTCTTCCTTGTAGATCCGCATGTCCTTGGTGACGTTGTCGAACAGACAACCGCCCATGTAGAAGCCGTTCTCGTAGCCCTGCATCTTGAAGCCGCGGCCGTCGACCGCGAGCGTCGCGCCTTCCTTGACGCCGATGTCGACGTAGTTCTTGACGCGCTCCAGCGCTTCCTTGGTCACCAGCGGGCCGTAGTCAGCGGTCGGATCGGTCGACGGACCGATCTTCAGCGCCTCGACGCGCGGGATCAGCTTGCTCATCAGCGCGTCCGCGGTGGCCTTGCCGACCGGCACCGCGACCGAGATCGCCATGCAGCGCTCGCCCGCCGAGCCGTAGCCGGCGCCGATCAGCGCGTCGACGGTCTGGTCGATGTCGGCATCCGGCATGATGATGGCGTGGTTCTTGGCGCCGCCGAAGCACTGCGCGCGCTTGCCGGTCTGCGCGGCGCGCTCATAGATGTACTGCGCGATCGGCGAGGAGCCGACGAAGCCTACCGCCTTGATGTCCGGATCGTCGAGGATGGCGTCGACCGCTTCCTTGTCGCCGTTGACGACGTTGAGGATGCCCGGCGGCAGGCCGGCCTCGAGCATCAGCGCCGCCAGCGCCATCGGCACGCCGGGGTCGCGCTCCGACGGCTTCAGGATGAACGCGTTGCCGCACGCGATCGCGGGCGCGAACTTCCACATCGGGATCATCGCCGGGAAGTTGAACGGAGTGATGCCAGCGACGACGCCGAGCGGCTGCCGCATCGAATAGATGTCGATGCCGGGGCCGGCGCCCTCGGTGTATTCGCCCTTCATCAGATGCGGAATGCCGCAGGCGAACTCGGCGACTTCGAGGCCGCGCTGGATGTCGCCCTTGGCGTCGGGAATGGTCTTGCCATGTTCGCGCGCGAGCAGCTCGGCGAGCTTGTCGTAATCGCGCTGCACCAATTCGAGGAACTTCATCAGCACGCGGGCGCGGCGCTGCGGGTTGGTGGCGCCCCATTCCGGCTGCGCGGCCTTGGCGTTTTCAACCGCTGCGCGGAGCTCGGCTTTGGTGGCGAGGGCGACTTTGGCCTTCACCTCGCCGGTCATCGGCTCGAACACGTCGGCGAAACGCCCCGACTTGCCCTCGACCTCTTTGCCGCCGATGAAATGCCCGACCGTGCGCATGGACTTCCTCCTGAAAGGCTGTGTTCTCGTCCCCTTGAACAGAATTTTTTCAGGTTTGGGAAGGCCCAGGACGCGCGACACCTGTGCCGAAATGCGGAAGCGGCCCACGCTGCGGCATGCGGCCACCGCTGGCCGCGCCGCAGGCTTTGCAAGCAGGTTTCAGTCTTGCGCGGCCGACCGTGTCGCAACCTTGGCGGCGGCCTTCTTCGGCTTGGCCGTGATCACCCGCGCTGGCTTCTTCGGCGCAGCGGCGCCGGCCTCGGCCAATGCGGCTTCGCGGCCGGCGGCGAGAATTTCGTCGGACAATTCGCCGCTGCCGGCGATCCGCGCCAACACCAACGTTCCCATCATGGTCGCCAGCGCCGCCATCGCCTGCTTGCGTGCCGTCTTCGGCGGAGCATCGACATATTGCGCCGCAATCATCGCGATCATGTCGTCGAGCTTGGCGGCGAACGCCTTGCGGGTCTTCGGGCTTTCCCGCGCAATCTCGGCGCCGAGCGCCGGCACTGCACAGCCACGGCCGGGATCGTCGCGGTGGTTGGCGCTGAGATAACCGTCCACCAGCGCGGCCAGCCGCTGCTCCGGCGGCAGCTCCTCCGCCAGCTTGCGCCAGCGCTCGGTGGAGCGGTCCATCGCGTAGCTGAAGGCCTCGATCACCAGCGCCTCGCGCGATGCGAAATGCGCGTAGAACCCGCCGTGGGTGAGGCCCGCGTCCTTCATCAGATCGGCAACGCCGATGCCGTGGGCGCCCTTCTCACGCAGCTTCACCGACGCCCGCCGGACGATGCGGTCGTGGGTCTCCTGCTTATGTTCCTTCGAATAGCGCATCGGCTGTCCATGCCATGTTCAGGATCATATTATGACACCGAACGCGGGCGTCTGCCTCAAGTTTCGGTTCACCTCAGGAATCGTGCGGATGTGGCGCCGCAGCAGGCGCACCCCCAAGCATCGCAAAAGTTGCAGTGGCGTGCACCGCCAGCTTGCCGGCGCCGTCATAGACGAAGCCCTCGGTGTAGCTCGACTGCCGGCCGAATTTCACCACCCGCCCCTCGGCCATGATCGTGCCGGACCGCACCGACAACGGCCGCAGATAGCTGAGCTTCAGATCCATCGTCACCGAGCCCTGCCCGGCCGGTTGGCGCGTCGAGATCGCACAGCCCATCGCGGTGTCGAGCAGCGCGGCCGCAATCGCGCCGTGGAGCAGGCCCGCGGTGTTCTCCAGGCTCTGGTCCGGATCGAGCTGCATCACGATCCGGCCGGGATGCACTTCGGCCATCTTGAAGCCGATCAGCCGCGCAAGCGGCGGCGGCGGCAACCGGCCGTCGCGGATCGCCTGCATCACCTCCAGGCCGGACATCGTCATCGCGGCGCGTGCGACCGGCCCCGGCTCCTGCCACTCGACCGTGCGGCTGCGACGCTGCGCGGCCGCAAACAAGCCTGAGAGATCGGGCGGCGCAGCGGCATCGAGCATCGTCATCGGCGGGCTCCTGTTTTTATATGATGATACTCATATTATAAATCCCGGGTCACGACAAGCGCGCCGGCGGGATGCTTGACAGCCCCCCAGCATTGCCGGGCATGATGCCGCGCCTATCCCGCCCCTCGCTGACGAGATCCAATATGCAGATGCTCAACACCCATTGCGGCGTCGACCGCGATTCCCGCGGCGTCGCGCGCCTCACCATCTGCAACGCCGGCAAGCTCAACATCCTGAACACCGCGGTGATCACCGATGTCCGGGACGGATTGCGGCAACTCGCAGCGGATGACAGCCTGCGCGTGCTGATCGTCGCCGGCCAGAGCGAACGCAGCATGATCGGCGGCGCCGATATCAACGAGATGGCGACGCTCGATCAGAGTTCCGCCGAGCGCTTCATCACCGGCCTTGCGGAGCTGTGCGAGGCGGTGCGCGCCGTGCCCTATCCTGTGATCGCGCGGATTCCTGGCTGGTGCCTGGGCGGCGGCCTGGAATTCGCCGCCGCCTGCGATTTCCGCGTCGCGACGCACGATGCCAAATTCGGCATGCCCGAGGTGCGCGTCGGAATTCCGTCGGTGATCCACGCCGCCCTGCTGCCGCGGCTGATCGGCTGGTCGCGCGCTCGCTATCTGGTGATGGCCGCAGAAAACATCGACGCCGACACCGCTCTTGCCTGGGGACTGATCGACAAGATCGCGTCGCCCGGCGAGCTCGACGCTGCGGTCGAACATCTGGTCGGCGCACTGCTCGCCGGCGCGCGGCAGGCAATGCGGGCGCAGAAGGCGCTGATGGCGGCATGGGAAGACATGCCGCTGCCGCAAGCGGTTGCGCATTCGGTCAAGGTGTTTGGTCAGTCGTACCTGACCGGCGAGCCGCAGGCGCTGATGGCGGATTTCATCAACCGCAAACGCTGAGCTGTTCACGCGATCTTGGGAATCCCCGAGTTGCGTTGCCGCCGGTAATTTATATGATGGCCATCATTTCCAATCAGCCGGCCGCCGTTGCCGCCGGCGCGCTCGCCGACAGGACCGCCGCATGATCTCCGACGCCCTCGCCGCCGCGCTGGCCCGCCGCAACATCCACTACGGCTGGGTGATGGTCGGCGTCACCTTCCTCACCGCGCTGGTCAATGCCGGCGCGGTCGGGGCGCCCGGCGTGTTCATCGTTCCGTTGCAGCAGGAATTCGGCTGGAGCACTGCGGATATCTCGTCCGCGCTGTCGATCCGCTTCGTGCTGTTCGGGTTGATGGCACCGTTCGCCGCAGCGCTGATGAACCGGTTCGGCCTGCGTCAGGTAACGCTGACCGCGCTTCTGGTGGTCGCGATCGGACTGGTCGCGTCGCTGGCGATGACGTCGCTGTGGCAATTGATGCTGCTGTGGGGCGTGGTGGTCGGCGTCGGCACCGGCCTCACAGCGCTGGTGCTCGGCGCCACGGTGGCGACGCGCTGGTTCGTCGCCCGCCGCGGCCTGGTGATCGGCATGATGACCGCGAGCGTCGCCACCGGACAGCTCGTGTTCCTCCCGATCCTCGCCTCGCTGACCGAACGCTACGGCTGGCGGATCGCAATGGCTTATGTCTGCGCGCTGATCGGCATCGCCGCAGTCGCGGTGCTGATCGCAATGCGCAACCGGCCGAGCGACGTCGGGCTGCGGCCCTATGGCGACACCAGCACCGAGCCGGTGCCGCTGTCGGCGCAGGCTGCGCCGGGCTCGATCGCCGCTGCCGCGCTCGGCGCGCTGCGCGACGCGGCCAAGACGCGGGTGTTCTGGGTGCTGTTCGGCACCTTCTTCATCTGCGGCGCGTCGACTAACGGCCTGGTGCAGGTTCACCTGATCCCGCTGTGCGCCGACTTCAACATCCCGCAGGTGCAGGCCGCGGGCCTGCTCGCAGCGATGGGTGTGTTCGATTTCATCGGCACCATCTTGTCGGGCTGGCTGGCGGACCGCTACGACAATCGCTGGCTGCTGTTCTGGTACTACGGCCTGCGCGGCCTCAGCCTGCTGGCGCTGCCGTTCACCGACTTCTCGTTCTACGGGCTGTCGCTGTTTGCGGTGTTCTACGGCCTGGACTGGGTCGCGACTGTGCCGCCGACGGTGCGGCTGACGGCCCAGAAGTTCGGCCCGGAGCGCGCCAATCTGGTGTTCGGCTGGATCTTCGCCGGCCATCAGCTCGGCGCCGCCACCGCCGCATTCGGCGCCGGCCTGTCGCGCGACCTGCTGGCGAGCTACCTGCCGGCCTTCTTCATCGCCGGCGCCCTGTGCGTGATCGCCGCCGCAGCCGCGCTGACAATCAGCAAGGCTGCCAAGCCGGCGGTGGCGTGAACAGAAGCGCTCCCCGCTCCCTCTCCCCGCCCTTCGCGGGGAGAGGGTTGGGGTGAGGGGCAAGGCACGGCCCTTCAGCCCGTCCAAATTATCAGGAAGACAAGTCATCAGGCCCGAGAGGCTGCGCGTTCGGCAACCTCAGTGCCTGGCCCCTCACCCGACCGGCTGCGCCGGTCGACCTCTCCCCGCGCTGCGGGGAGAGGTTGGAAGGCCTAAGGCCGCATCCGCATGCCGGTCGCGACGCCGGGCTTGCGCAGCGGTTCGGCGAGGCGCGCAAATTCGCAGAGCAGCGAACGCGTCTTGCGCGGATCGATGATCTCCTCAACCCAGAACTTCTCGGCCGAGCGGAACGGCGACCGCAATTTGTTCAGCCGCTCCTCGATCTCGCGCATCTTGGCGTCGCGGTCCTCCGCCGCATCGAGGTCGGCGCGATACGCCGCTTCGATGCCGCCTTCGAGCGGCAGCGAACCCCAATACGCCGACGGCCACGCGTAGCGCATCGAGAAGCGGTTGGCCGGCTGGTGCACCACGCCGGCGACGCCGAAGGCGTTGCGGACGATGATCGTGCACCACGGCACGGTGGACTGATTGACCGCGGTCATCGCACGGACGCCGTGGCGGATCGTCGCCGATTTCTCGGCCTCGAGTCCGATCATGAAGCCGGGGCAATCCATCAGATACACCACCGGCAGATGGAAGGTCTCGGCGAGATCGACGAAGCGAATGACCTTCTGGCAGGTGTCCGAGGTCCACGACCCGCCGTAGTGATACGGATCGCCGGCCAGCACCGCCACCGCCCGCCCCTCGAGTCGTGCAAGGCCGGTGATGATCGAGCGGCCGAACGCCGAGCCGATCTCGAAGAACGAGCCCTGATCGACCACCGATTCGATGATCGGCCGCATCTTGTAGACCTGCCGGCGATTACGCGGCACCGCCTTCAGCAGCTTCTCGTCGGAACGCTCCGGATCGTCGTCGCAAGCAAGCGTCTGCGGCAATTCATGCACCGACGACGGCAAGTACGACAGGAAGCGCCGCGCGCAGGCGAAGGCTTCTTCCTCGGTGTCGACCGCATGATCGATCGCGCCGGCGCGGGTCTGGATATCGGCGCCGCCGAGCTCCTGCTTGGTAAGATCCTGGCCGAGCCGCGCCACCACCGGCGGGCCGGCGACGAACATCGCCGAACTGCGGGTCATGATCGAATAGTGGCTGGCGGCGAGCCGCGCCGCACCGAGGCCCGCAACCGAGCCGAGCCCGAGCGCGACCACCGGCACCTGCGCGAGGTTCGCCGTCGTGTACCAGTACCAGCGGGTGCCATCGACGCCGCCGGGCAGATTGGCGGCGCCCTTGCTCTCGATCGTCTTCACCGAGCCGCCGCCGCCCGATCCTTCGATCACGCGGATGATCGGCAGGCGATAGTCGTGCGCCATCTCCTCCGCCATCTGCGGCTTGGCATGGATCGACGCATCGGCCGAACCGCCGCGCACGGTGAAATCGTCGCCGACCACCACGACGGTGCGGCCGTCGATCTTCGCCCGGCCGAACACGCAGTTCGCCGGGGTCAGATTGATCAGTTCGCCATTAGCGTCGTAGTCGCCGAGACCGGCAACGGCGCCGATCTCGTGGAAGCTGCCGGCGTCGCTCAGCCGATCGATGCGCTCACGGACCGTGAGCCGGCCCTGGTCATGCTGGCGCTTGACCTTGTCGGTGCCGCCCATCTGCCGCGCGAAGTTCTCGCGCCGGGCCAGCTCGTCGAGCTCCGGCTTCCAACTCATTCATTCCCTCCGGCCTGATCGTCTTCTTGTTATTGTTTCCAGACGGGCGCACCGCCACCAGGCCGCCATCCGCATTCTGCACCAGCGGCTCGATCGCCGCGGCAAGCTTGAGCAGCGCCGGCGCCACTTCATCGTGCAGCCGCTGTTCGTCGTACATCGCGGCCAGCACGCCGATCGTCACCATCACGTAGGTCTGGTACTGCGGCGACCAGATCGGCACGGCGATGCCGTTGATGTGCGGGCTGAACAGACCGCACGACACCACATAGCCGCGCTCGCGCAGCATCGCGCGGTCGGTTTCGATCCGCTCACTCAGCAAGGCCGCATCGGCGGGGGCTTCACGCTGGATCTCCGTCACCAGCGCGGCGGCGACATTGTCGTCGAGCGACGCCGCATAGGCGTGACCGGCCGCGGTGCGGCTGATCGAGATGCGGCTGCCGGTGGTCGAATGCAGGCCGAGCGCGTGCGCGGCGCGGGCGAATTCGAGATAGACCAGATGGAAGCGATCCGGGATCAGGAAGCCGATGGTGCCGGGAATCTGGTCGGCGACCTCCTGCAGGCGCGAGCGGATCAGATTGCGCAGTTGCAGACCGCGCGTCATCGACGTGCTCATCGCGACCGCCGAGGGGCCGATGCGATACTTCTGATCGCGCGGCAGATACACCAGCTGGCCCATCCGGGTCAGCGTGTGGGTGAGGCGCGACACCGTCGAGCGCGGCAAGCCGCAGCGGTTGGAGATTTCGAGATTGCCGAGCCGGACGTCGTGACCTTCGAAGCAGCGCAGCACGTCGAACGCGCGCGACACCACCTGAATCACATCGCCGTCACCGGCCACGTCCCCCTGCCTGCAGAGTCGTTCTGAGCGTCGTCCCATGTCTTTTTATCCTGCGTGGTTATGATGCCCGATGCACCGGGACTGCCCAACGTCCCGACCCGGCACATCTTACGTTCTTGGTTTCTTGTTACGTCTTCTAGTTTCGCTAGGCGGAATATAATTCCGCTTGAAGACAAAGCTACATCAGGCAAATTGCGCCGACAACATCGCTTGACGCTGCGCAAGGCCCCACGCGTAACCACTCGGCGCAAGATTTTTGGCTGCGGCCGCAGCAGCGGAACCCGGCGCCGACAACAACAAACCTACCGGAGGAACACTGATGGCCGAGATCAAGATCGTCACCGAAGTCGCGGGCCGCGTCTGTGCGCTGCCGCTGTCGATCGGCGACGGCGTCGGTGAAGGCGACGACATCGTCTTTGTCGAAGCGATGAAAATGGAAATCCCGGTCGCCTCTCCGGCCGACGGAACCTTGAAGTCGCTGCACGTCGCGCTCGACGATGTCGTTGCCGAAGGCCAGCTCGTCGCGGTGATCGAAAGCTGAGCTGCCGCGCACAACCGTCACGCCGCGTACCAAGATCGTCGGCAGCCGGGACGTAATGTCGCATCACCCGGCGGCGATGTCGTGTGCAGACGACGCGGCCATCGCGTTGCCATCACTCGACTGCGGTGACATGCTCTCCTGATAACAAAGCAATCCGCAAAGCGGATGCGCTCGGGAGAGAAACATGACGGGACGTTTCGGTCCGCTCGCGGCATTCGCCGTAGGCTGCGCGCTGATTACTACAACCTCCGCGCGTGCTGACGACATCAAACTACCAACCACGATGGCATTCACCGCCTACGACACCGGCACCGCCGGTTTCAACATCGCGGTCGCGGTCGGCAAGATGATGAAGGACAAGCACGGAACCGACGTCCGCGTGTTGCCCGCCGGCAACGACGTCGCCCGCCTCGCCCCGCTGCGCAACGGCCGCGCCCAGCTCGCCTGGATGGGATCGGGCACTTACTTCGCGCAGGAAGGCGTGTTCGAGTTCGGCGCCAAGGAATGGGGCCCGCAGCCGCTGCAGATCACGCTCAGCGTGGTCGACTGCAACGGCTCCTCGCTCGGCGTCGCCGCCGACATCGGCGTCAAGGAGATCAAGGATCTGCGCGGCAAGCGCGTCGGCTTCGTGGTCGGCTCGCCGGCGCTCAACCAGAATGCGCTCGGCATCATGGCCTATGGCGGCCTCACCAAGGACGACGTCAAGATCGTCGAATTCGCCAGCTACGGCGCGATGTGGAAGGGCCTCGTCAACAACGACGTCGACGCCGCGTTCGGAACGACGATCACCGGCCCGGCCAAGGAAGCCGAGAACTCGCCGCGCGGCCTGATCTGGCCACCGATGCCGCATGCCGACAAGGCGGCGTGGGAACGCGTCAAGAAGGTCGCGCCGTTCTTCAATCCGGCGATGTCGAGCTGCGGCGCCGCGCACCAGCCCGGCAAGCCGATCGAGCTGTCGAACTACCCGTATCCGATCGCCACCGTGTACGCGACGCAGTCGGCCGATCAGGTGTACTCGATCACCAAGGCGATGATCGTCGACTACGACGCCTATAAGGACAGCGCTCCCGGCGCGACCGGCCTCGCGGTGAAGACCCAGACGATGAAATGGGTGGTGCCGTTCCATCCCGGCGCGGTGAAGGCGCTGAAGGAAGCCGGCCAGTGGACCGCCGAGGATCAGACTCACAATGACGGGCTGATCAAGCGCCAGGAGGTGCTGGCCGCGGCTTGGAAGCAGTACGCAGCCGCGGCGCCGTCCGGTGAGCAGGAATTCCGCGACGGCTGGATGACAGCACGGGCAGCGGCATTGAAGCGGGCCGGCCTGCCGAACGGGTTCGAGTAACGCATCGCAACGCCGGGGACATCGCCATGCGCGCTGCTGAATCCGCCGCCCGCCCGACCAAACGGATCGTGCTCGACGATCCGCACTCGGTCGACAACATGCAGGAAGCCGAAGTCACCCGCGTCCGAAGCCTGACCGGCTTCTGGCGCTGGGCTCTGGTGGCCGCCGCCGCGGCCACCATCCTGCTGTGTATCAACCAGCAGTTCTCGCTTCGGTTCTTCATCGGCTACACCCAGCTCAATACGGAGTACTTCTATCTCCTGATTGCGCTGATGCTACCGTTCACCTTCCTGATCTTCCCGGGAACATCGACCGCGCGGCTCGACCGCGTGCCGCTGTACGACATCGCCCTGTTCGCCGCGACCGTGGTGGCGGCGCTGGTGTTGATGGGCTCCATCCGCAAGGCGGCCGAAGCCGGCTGGGAGTTCGGCGGCGCGCCGACGCATGTGTTCATCGCCGGCCTGGTCATGTGGGCGCTGCTGATGGAGGCGCTGCGGCGCACCGGCGGCTGGAGCCTGCTGCTCTGCGTGTTTCCGTTCACGGTGTATCCGCTGTTCGCCGGCGCGCGCTGGCTCGGCCCGCTCGGCGGCTCGCAGTCGACGCTGGAACAGGCCACCGCCTATCACGTGCTGTCCGGCGAGAGCCTGCTTGGTATTCCGATTCAGGCGTTCGCCGACACCGTGATCGGCTTTCTGGTGTTCGGCACCGCGCTGATGCTGACCGGCGCTGGCAAATTCTTCATCAACCTGTCGTTCTCGATCTGCGGCACGTTCCGCGGCGGCGCCGCCAAGGTCTGCATCTTCGCCTCGGCCTTGCTCGGCATGATGTCCGGCTCCATCATCTCCAACGTGCTGACCGCCGGCACCATGACCATCCCGGTGATGAAGAAGAGCGGCTTCCGCGCCTCCTATGCGGCGGCAATCGAAGCCTGCGCCTCGACCGGTGCGGTGCTGGCGCCGCCGGTGATGGGCGCCACCGCGTTCGTCATCGCGCAGTTCCTCAACGTCTCCTATGCCGAGGTCGCGCTCGCCGCGATCGTACCGGCGGCGCTGTATTACATCGGCCTGTTCATGCAGGTCGACGCCTATGCGGCACGGCACGGGCTCGAGGGCATCCCGCGCTCGGAACTGCCGAGCCTGTGGCAGACGCTGAAGGAAGGCTGGTACTACGCCTTCGTGATCGCCCTGCTGGTGGTGATGCTGCTGTACTTCAAGCGCGAGAGCCACGCGCCGTTCTACGCCACCGCGCTGCTGCTGGTGCTCAACCAGATCTTCTCCAAGGAGACCCGCTGGACCCTCGGCAGCATCGTTCGCTTCCTGGAAGTCAACGGCCGCACCTTCGTCGAGCTGATCGGCATCCTGGCCGGCTGCGGCCTGCTGATCGGCGCGTTCTCGATGACCGGCGTGATCTCCAGCCTCGCGGCCGATCTGTTGCGGCTGGCCGGCGACAACGCCTTCCTGCTGCTGGCGATGTGCGCCATCACCAGCCTGATCCTCGGCCTCGGCCTCACCACCACCGCCTGCTACATCTTCCTGGCGATCCTGGTGGCGCCGGCGCTGGAGAAGCTCGGGCTGAACCGGATGGCGGTGCACATGTTCATCTTCTATTGGGGCATGCTGTCGTCGATCACACCACCGGTCGCCATCGCGTCCTTTGCGGCCGCCGGCATCGCCGGATCTCCGGCGATGAAGACCGGGTGGGAGTCGATGTGGGTGGGCAGCATCATCTACTTCATCCCGTTCTTCTTCGTGATGAACCCGGCGCTGGTGCTGCAGGGGCCGAGCCCGTATCTCGCCGCGCTCGGCCTGCTGACGCTGGCGGCCGCGGGCACGCTGTGCATCTGCGGCGGCATCCAGGGCTATCAGGTCGGCATCGGCAATCTGCGCCGCGCCGGCGCGCTGGAATGGCCGCTGCGCGTCGCACTAGTCATCGGCGGCTTCGTGCTGGCGACTCCGGGCGGCGGCATCAATCCGCTGTCGCAGGTGCAGGTCACCTCGCTCGGGCTGTGCCTGCTGGTGCCGACGCTGGCAATCGCGCTGCTGCTGGTCCGCCGCGGCGACGGCGGAGGGCAGCGCCTCGCCCGCCCCATCGTGTAGCAGTTACCGCCGCGGCGCCGGTCACAGCACCGACGCCGCGGCGGGCTGCAGGTTGATTTCCCTGGACACACCACCCGCATTGGTTGAGCATCCTGGCGTTTCAAACCAAGGAGCTTTGCAATGCAGCGTGTATTGGAAGTCACTTCGGTTGAGCTCAGCCTGGTCAAGACCAAGCCTCCACAGATTCACATCGTCACCCACGGTACGGTGCCCACCTCCGGCTGGAAGCAACCGCGGCTGTCGCCGTGGTTCTACATCCGGCCACCGGACGACGGCATTCAGGACTTCGATTTCGTCGCCGATGCCCCGACCGGAATCGTGCTGCCGGTGATCACGCCGATCGTCGGCGAAGCCACCATCCCGCGCGATCCCGCCGACTACTGGGGCCCGGGCAAAGCGCTGCGCGGTGTCCGCATCCACGCCCGCAGCAGCACTCGGGAAGCGACCTTCGGCGACGCCGAAGAACTTGCACAAGCGATCTCGCTGTTTCGCGGCGACGACGATCCGATCCCGTGGCTGATCTTCACCGCGACATCATCGGAATGCGATCTGACCGGCAAACTGCTCCGCGTCTATCACACCGGCGACATTCTGACCCGCGACTACCGGACCGACCGCGGCAATGTCGAGCTCGACCCCAATACCCAGCGCGTCGTCCGGGTGTGGTGCGGCTGAATTTCTGAGATGTCCAAACGCGGCGGGCTCCGCGCGCCCGCCGCCGCACTTCCAGCGATCAGCGCGGCAGCTTCTCGAACATCGGCACCAACTGGCCGGTGAAGCTGGTGAACCCGGCGCGGACGCGGTCGCCGATCACCAGATCGTTCGCGCCATGCGCCATCATCCGGAATCCCTCGGCGCAATCGACCAGCACGATTTTGAACGGCACATGTGCTCGCGCCTCCGCAGTGGCGGCGCGATGCACCAGGGTCGCGGCGCACACCACGCCCTCGCCGCTCGCGACCATCGTCGTCAGTTCCTCGCCGCCACAGGCCGCGCAAAAATCCCGGCGGAAATACTGCACCGCGCCGCAGCCGCCGCAGCGCTGATACGTGATCGTCGGCTCGCCGCCGGTCCAATCGGGCATCGTCATCTCGCTCATCGCACCCGCTCCAGGATCATGCTGACATGCGACGACAGCACGCCGCCATCGCCGTGCAGCAGCGCCACCGAGGCATCGTGCACCTGACGATCACCGGCCCGCCCGGTCATCTGCAGATGCGTCTCGACCAGATGCGCCATCGCGCCGCCGACACCGCAATGGCCATAGCTCAATAATCCGCCATGAGTGTTCAGCGGCATCGCGCCGTTTCGCGAGAAGTGGCCATCCCGCGCCCGCGCCGCCGCTTCGCCTCGGCCTGCGAGCCCGAGGTCTTCGAGCAACATCAACAGCGTGATGGTGAAGCTGTCGTACACCGCTGCATACTTCACGTCCGACACCGCAGCGCCGCTCGCCGCCCAGGCCCGCTCGATCGACTGCTCGGCACCGGACGGTCCGTCAGCGGGCATCGCCGTGACGTGCTGATGGGTATGGGCCTGACCGCAGCCGCGCACTTTGATGCGATGTTCGGTGGTCGGCTCGCGGCTGATCACCAGCGCGGCGCCGCCGTCCGACACCGGGCAGCAATCGAGCAGCTTCAGCGGCGAGGCGATCGGTTTCGATGCCATCACCTCGGCGACGCTGATCGGCTCTTGAAATTGGGCGCCGGGATGGGTGATGGCGTGGCTGCGCATCAGCACCGCGAACTCGGCGAGATCCTCCTCGGTGACGCCATGGTCGTGCATGTAGCGCGATGCCACCAGGCCATAATAGGCCGGGATGGTCGGCCCCAGCGGCACCTCGTAGATCGGGTGACCGACCTGCGCCAGCGCCTGCACCGAGGCATCGCGGCTCTGGCCGGTCAGCCGGTTCTCGCCGCCCACGACCAGGATATTCTTCGCGGCCCCGCTCTCGACCAACTGATGCGCCAGCATCGCCATCGCCATGCCGGTGGCGCCGCCAACCTGCACCGCGTGGCAATAGCTCGGCCGAATGCCGAAATGCTCGGCGAACACCGTCGCCAGCATGATATGCGGCATCGTGGTCGAATAACCGCACAGCAGCCCGTCGATGTCGCCGCGCTTCAGGCCGGCGTCGGCGATCGCCGCCTCCGCCGCGTCGCGCATCAGCGACAGCGTGGTCGAGCCGTCGATCTTGCCGAACCGGGTGAGGCCGACGCCGGTGATGTAGCTCATGACATCAGCGCCTGTTCTCGTTGCTGGGCAGAGCCTCTCAACGTCATTCCGGGGCGTGAGCGCAGCTCACGAACCCGGAATCTCCCTGCGACACAATCTCGGGATTCCGGGTCTGCGCCGCTGGCGCAGCGCATCCCGGAATGACGGAGGAGAGACCGATTGTGATTAAGGCGATCAGCATCGCGCCGAGCACCGCGCGCTCCCCTCCCCCTTGCGGGGAGGGGTCGGGGGTGGGGGGCCGCGGGCACTGAGCCTGTGGCAAGTGCCCTCACCCCAGCCCTCTCCCGCAAGCGGGAGAGGGAGAAGAGGCACTGTGCCGGCAACCCAGCAATGCGATCGAGCCCTGCTCTCGCTTGCTCCATCCGCTCAACTCTCCGCTTCCGGCAACCTGACGGCCCCACATTCCGCCAGCGCCGCGATCTCACCGTCGCCATAGCCCGCCTCGCGAAGCACCTCGGCGCCGTGTTCGCCGAGCCGCGGCGCGAAGCGCTGGCGCTCGACCTTGGTATTCGACCACGTCGCCGAAACCTTCATGTCGCGGATCGCGCCTTCGCTGGGATGCTCGACGACGGGGAAGAAATCGGTCGCCACCAGATGCGGGTCGTGCAGGATGCTTTCGAGGTCGTGCATCCGCATCGCCGGTACGTCGGCGGCGTCGAGCAACGTCACCCACTCGTCCGTAGTCCTGGTCAGAAAGATCCGCGCCAGCTCGGCATAGACCACGTCGATGTTCACCGCGCGCCGCGCGAAGCTGGTGTAGCGGTCGTCGGCCAGCAGATCGTCGCGGCCGACCGCGGTGAGGAAGCTGATCCACTGCTTGTCGTTATAGACCATCGCGCAGATGTAGCCGTCGGCAGTCTGATACGGCCGGCGGTCCGGTGACAGGTGCCGTGCGTAGCCGCCGCGATCGAGCGGCGGCTCATAGGTGAGGCCGCCCATGTGATCGCCCATCACGAAGCTCGCCATCGTCTCAAACATCGGCATGTCGAGCCGCTGGCCTTTGCCGGTGCGATCCCGATGCACCAGCGAGGCGCAGATCGCGCCGACCGCGGTGAGCCCGACGATGCGGTCGACCAGCGCATTCGGCACGTAGCGCGGCGTGCCGTCACCGACCCGCGCATTCAGCGCCGGCAGCGCAGTGGCGCCCTGGATCAGATCGTCATAGGCCGGCTTGGCCGCATACGGCCCATCCTGGCCGAAGCCGAACACGCCGGCATAGATCAGCCGCGGATTGAGCGGCGCGACGTCGTCATAGCCGAGCCGCAGCCGCGCCATCGCCTGCGGGCGAACGTTATACACCAGCACGTCGGCGCGCGCGATCAGCCGCAGCACCGCGGCGCGGCCGGCGTCGTGCTTGAGGTCGAGGCAGATGCTGCGCTTGTTGCGATTGGCGTTGAGAAACACCGGCCCCATGCCGGGATGCCGCGCCGGACCGATCTGCCGGGTAACGTCGCCGTCGGGGGATTCGATCTTGATGACGTCGGCGCCGTAATCGCCGAGCATCTGGGTGGCGTAAGGCCCCATCAGCACCGACGTCATGTCGACGATTGTCGTGCCCGCCAGTGGCCCCATTGCGGCGCTTCGCATCCCTGGTTCGCGGCGCTCTGATCGGCACCGTGATCGCGATGTAACGGGACCGGCTCGCCGAGATCAAGCCGGCGCCCGGCGTGGCGCCATGCGGGACAAACTCCACGACGCGGAAGGTTTTGACCGCCCTCATTGACCAAGCAGCCGCCGAACCGTTGACTTCCCGCAGTTTGGGGCGGAGACGAGCGGCGATGACCACCCATCATACAACCTACACCGCGCCGCCATTCGGCCCGGCGCTGATGCTGAACGCCTTCGCGCCCTCGCGCGGCTGGAATCCGAAAGACGGCTTCCCGGATTTCAGCTTCATCTGGCGCGGCTATCAGATCAGTCCCGCTGCGCTGGCGACCTTGCAACGCGCTGCGGGCCGCGACGATGCGGCGACCGCCGACCGCCTGATGCTGCTGGCGCCGCATGTCACCGGCTTCCGGCTGACGATGGCGCTGCTGATGTGCCGGGACTGGCCGCTGCCGATCTGGCGCGCGCTGCAGCTCCGCAACCGGGTGATCCGCAGCGGCGCGATCAAGCTCGACACGCCGTCCGACCTGATCGTGCGGGCGACCGGCTGGCGGGTGCACGACAAGGGCATCGAGCTCGACGTCCTGGCGCAACTGATGCAGGGCGAGGATTGCCCGTGGCAAAGCATCACCACGTTCTATTACCGCGGCCGCTTCGACGGACCGGCGAGCCACGGCGCGGATGATGGCGCGCCGATGGCGTCGCCCCCGATCGAGCCATCGCTGCCGCCGCTGACGCAATGGACTGTCGCTGGCGACGAGCGGCTGCGTTGGGCGGCGCTGACCGGCGATTACAATCCGCTGCACCTCGTCGATCTCTACGCGCGTGCCACCGGCTTCGCCGCCGCCTCGGCCCACCCGCAGCGCATCGCCGCGCAATGCCTCGGTCACCTCGCCCCGACACCAGAGCCGCCGACGCAGCTCGACCTCTGGCTGAAAGGCCCGGTGTATTTCGGCCGCATTGCATCGCTGCGCGAGGCCGCGAGCGAAGACGGCACCACCTTCGGTCTCTGGATCAACGGCGACGATCGTCCGGCGATGGTGGGGGTGATGCGATAACCGGCGACCGTCGTCGACATCGCGCCCCTTTATCATCCCGTCATTGCGAGGAGCGCAGCGACGAAGCAATCCAGCTCAGTGCAGAGAGCCGGATTGCCTCGCGGAGCCTGTCATCGGGCGGCGCTTCGCGCCAACCCGGGGGCTCGCGATAACGGAGGGTTGCCTCCAGCATCTTGCGACCTTGGCATTCTCGGACCTATCAGTTCGTCATGCCCGGCCTTGTGCCGGGCATCCACGCCTTTGACTTCGCGATACCCCGAAGGCGTGGATGGCCGGGACGAGCCCGGCCATGACGAGGAGAATCGGAAGTTGTTGCCGAATTACTTCACGATCTTCCGCAGCTCCGTCTTCAGCACTTTGCCGTAATTGTTCTTCGGCAGCGCGTCGAGATAGACGTAGCGCTTGGGGCGCTTGAAGCGGGCGATGGTGGCGAGGCAGTGGGCGTCGAGCGTGGCGTCGTCGGCCGCGGCGTCGTCGGCGAGCACGACGCAGGCGACGACGTTCTCGCCCCATTCCGGATCGGCCACCCCGATCGCCGAGACCTCGCGCACAGCCGGATGCGTCAGCAGCGCCTCCTCGACCTCGCGCGGATAGATATTGGTGCCGCCGGAGATGATCACGTCCTTGGAGCGGTCCGACAGCGTCAGGAAGCCGTCGTCATCCAAACGCCCGACATCGCCGGTGCGCAGCCAGCCGTCCTTCAGCGTCTCGGCATTGGCCTGCGGATTGTTCCAATAGCCGAGCATCACGGTTGAGCCCTTGACCTCGATCTCGCCGGTCTCGCCCGGCGGCAGCACTTCGCCGTTCGCGCCGGTGATCCGCACCGACACCACGCTCTGCGCGGTGCCGACCGAGGCGAGCCGCTGCAGATAGCGCGGATGATCGACGTCCGCGTGCAGCGCGCGCTTCAGCGAGGTGATCGTCATCGGCGATTCACCCTGGCCGTAGATCTGTACGAAGCGTTGGCCCATCACGCTCAGCGCCTCGCGGATGTCGGCGAGATACATCGGGCCGCCGCCATAGACGATGGTGCGCAGCCCCTCGCCGGTCTCGCCGCGGCGCTTGGCGGCATCGACCAGGCGCTTGATCATGGTCGGCGCGGCGAACATCGCGACGTTGCCGAGCTGCTTGCCGAGGCTGAGCACCTCGTCCGGATCGAACCCGCCGGACTCCGGCACGACATGCCGCGCGCCAAACCGGACGTGGATCATGTTGTAGAGCCCGGCGCCGTGCGAGATCGGCGCGGCATACAGCGCCGCATCCTCCGGCGTCACCGCGTCGACGTCGGCCAGATAGCTCAGCGACATCGCCACGAGATTGCCGTGGCTGAGCATCACGCCCTTGGGCCGGCCGGTGGTGCCGGAAGTGTAAAACAGCCAGGCGAGATCGTGATCGTCGCGCGCGACCGGTGC
This sequence comes from Rhodopseudomonas sp. P1, assembly GCF_039642825.1. Classification (NCBI taxonomy): domain Bacteria; kingdom Pseudomonadati; phylum Pseudomonadota; class Alphaproteobacteria; order Hyphomicrobiales; family Nitrobacteraceae; genus Rhodopseudomonas; species Rhodopseudomonas sp. P1. The sequence goes on from NZ_CP088006.1 coordinate 3,829,268, forward strand.
CTTGGCCCCCTCGCGGCTGCGGGCACGGTCGTAACCGTCGCTGTCGATCGCCAGCACCGCCATGCCGGGCGGCAGATCGCAGGAGGCTTCGTTGAAGGTGTCGGCGGTGTCGTCGCAGATCAGCGCGAGTCTTGCTTCCGCGTTGCTGCAGATCCAGGCGACCTCCTTGCCGTGCAGCTTGGCGTTGATCGGGATCGCCACCGCGCCCGCCCACCAGATGCCGTACAGCGCCTCGAGATAGCGCGTGCAGTTATGCGCGAACAACGCGACGCGATCGCCGGGCGCGATGCCGTAATCGCGCGCCAGCGCCGCTCCGAACGATGCCGCACGCGACGCGAACGTCGCGTAGTCGGCATCGACCGTGGTGCCCGTCAGCAGCGCCGGAGCGCCCGGCCGTAGCCGGGCGCTCGCAGCAAGCCATTCCGCCAGATTCATCCCCCGCCCCCCGGCTGTCGGTTACTTGGCCGGTTCGAGCACCGACACGTAATTGGCGACCGCCGCGCCGCCCATATTGAAAATGCCGGCGAGCTTGGCGTCCTTGATCTGCATGCCTTCCGGCGCCTGGCCGAGCAGTTGCATCGCACTCAGCACGTGCATCGACACGCCGGTCGCGCCGATCGGATGGCCCTTGGCCTTGAGACCGCCGGACGGATTGATCGGCAGCTTGCCGTCCTTTTGGGTCCAGCCCTCCTTGATCGCGCGGGCGCCCTGCCCCTTCGGCGTCAGGCCCATCGCTTCGTATTCGATCAGCTCGGCGATGGTGAAGCAATCGTGGGTCTCGACGAACGACAGATCGTTCAGCGTGACGCCCGCCTGCTCCAGCGCGCGCTGCCAAGCCACGGTGCAGCCTTCAAACTGCAGGATGTCGCGCTTGGACATCGGCAGGAAATCCTGCGCATGGGCGCGGGCGCGGATGTTGACCGCCTTGCCCATCGCCTTGGCATTCTCCGCCGAGGTCAAAACCAGGGCCGCGGCGCCGTCGGACACCAACGAGCAGTCGGTGCGCTTCAAAGGACCGGCGACGAACGGATTCTTTTCGCCTTCGGCGCGGCAGAACTCGAAGCCGAAATCCTTGCGCATCTGCGCATAGGGATTGGCGACGCCGTTGTGGTGGTTCTTGGCGGCGATCATCGCCAGCGCGTCGGACTGGTCGCCGTATTTCTGGAAGTACTTCTGGGCGATGATGCCGAACACGCCGGCAAACCCGGCCGGGGTGTCGCCGTCTTCCGGCAAGTACGACGCGCGCAGCAGGTTCTTGCCGATCTCAGGCCCCGGGGTGCGGGTCATCTGCTCGACGCCGACGACGAGCACGACCTTGGCGGCGCCGGACTCGATCGCGCGGATGCCCTGATGCACGGCGGCGGAACCGGTGGCGCAGGCGTTCTCCACCCGAGTGGCCGGCTTGAAGCGCAGCGCCGGATCGGCCTGCAGCACCAGCGCGGCGGTGAAGTCCTGCGGCGAGAAGCCGGCATTGAAATGTCCGAGCACGATCTCGTCGACGTCGCCCGGCGCAATCCCGGCGTCTGCGATCGCCTCAGTGGCGACGCGGACGATCATGCTTTCCACGGTTTCGGCGTCGAACTTGCCGAACGGCATATGGGCCCATCCAACGATGCTGGCAGTCATGGCGTTTTCTCCTCGAAGGTCGATGAAACTCGAACCTGGATTTATTATAGGATGACCATCAGATAAAGACATCCCCGCTCACGGAATGGTGGCCGGGCGTGGCACGAAGGGCGGACGCCGGCCCATCCGCGTCATTGCGAGCGCAGCGAAGCAATCCAGAGAGTGTGCACGGAGCTGGATCGCTTTTCGCGGCGCCTGTGCCCGGACGGAGCGAAGCCCCGATCCGGCTGCTCCTCGCAATGACGGTGCGGGCAAGGCGGTTACTTCACGAACTTGCCGCCCAACTCGTCCTCGATGTGGATGCGGATGATGTCGTCGAAGGTCTTCTCGGCGGTGGTGAAGCCGAGCTTCAGCGCGCGGTCGGTCGAGAAGTTGCGCGGCCAGCCGCCGACGATGCCGATGATGGTCGGATCGGGCTCGCGCTTGATCCTTTCCACCACGGCCTTGCCGGCAACACGTTCCAATGCGGCGATCTGCTCACCGACCGTGGCGGGCAGCCCAGGCATCGACAGGCTGCGGCGCGGCCCCATCGCGGCGGTGTCCATAGTGGCGGCGTGGATCAGGAAGCCGACCGCCGAGCGCGGCGAGGCGTGCCAGTGCATCACCTCGTCCGACACCGGCAGCACGGCCTCCTCGCCATTCAGCGGCTCGCGGATGATGTTGGAGAAGAAGCCGGACGCCGCCTTGTTCGGCTTGCCGGGGCGGACGCAGATCGTCGGCAGGCGGATGCCGACGCCGTCGAAGAATCCCTTGCGGGTATAGTCGGCGATCAGGAGTTCGCAGATCGCCTTCTGGGTGCCGTAGCTGGTCAGCGGCGCCGACAGGAATTCGTCGCCGATCTTATCCGGGAACGGTGCGCCGAACACCGCGATCGACGAGGTGAACACCAGCCGCGGATGATAGTCGTCGCCTTCGGCCCGGATCGCATCGATCAGATGCTTGGTGCCGTCGAGATTGATCCGGTAGCCCTTGTCGAAATCCGCCTCGGCTTCGCCCGAGACGATGGCCGCCAGATGGAAGATCACCTCCGGCCGATGCGCCACCAGCGCCGCCGCCTGTCCCGGCTCGGCAAGGTCGCTGGTCACCACCTGGATCGCGATCGAGGCATGCGGCGGCCGCACCGGCGCCACCACGTCCTGCAGCGTCATCCGGGTGATCTCGCGGCTGCCGAGCCGCCCGTCCGCCAGCAGCCGGTCGGTGAGCTTGCGCCCGACCATGCCGGCGGCGCCGAGTATCAGAATGTGCAAGGAACGTCCCCTCTCAATTGTCATTCCGGGACGCGCCGCAGGCGCGGACCCGGAATCTCGGTACCCGCTGCAGATTCCGGGTTCGCGAGCTCCGCTCGCGCCCCGGAATGACGGCCCTGATGATGAATCTTAAAGTCCATGAGGCGAGTGTGGCCCATCCTTCGAGACGCGCGCAAGAGCGCGCTCAGGATAACCATGTGCCTGCGGAATGGCCTGACTTGTCCGACCGCATCGTCATTGCGAGCGAAGCGAAGCAATCCAGTTCAGTGCACGGCGCTGGATTGCTTCGTCGCTTCGCTCCTCGCAATGACGAAGCATTGCTATTCCTTGACCGCCCCGGTCATCGCCGACACGTAATGCTCGACGAAGAACGCGTACAGGATGACGAGCGGCAGCGAGCCGACCAGGGCGCCGGCCATCAGCGAGCCCCATTTGTAGATGTCGCCGTCGACGAATTCGTTGACGATCGCCACGGGCACCGTCTTGTTCGGCGTCGACTGCAGGAAGGTCAGCGCGTAGATGAATTCGTTCCAGCACAGCGTGAAGCAGAAGATGAAGGCCGAGATCAGCCCCGGCACCGCCAGCGGAATGATGATCTTGATCAGGATCTGCCAGCGCGAGGCGCCGTCGATCAGCGCGCATTCCTCAAGCTCGAACGGGATGGTCTTGAAATAGCCCATCAGCAGCCAGGTCGAGAACGGGATCAGCAGCGTCGGATACACCAGGATCAGCGACAGCGGTGAGTCGAACAGCCCGTAAGCCTGGATCACCGAGGCCAGCGGAATGAACAGGATCGACGGCGGCACCAGATACGCCAGAAAGATCGCGCCGCCAACGGTATCGGCACCGCGGAAGCGCAGCCGCACGATCGCATAGGCGGCGAGCACGCTGGCGGCGATCGACAGCACCGTCGAGGCGGCCGCGACATACATCGTGTTCCACAGCCAGCGCGGATATTGGGTTTCGAACAGCAGCTTCTGGATGTGCTTGAGCGTCGGATGCACCACCCAGAACGGGTTGTAGGTCTCCATGTCGATCAGCTGCTCGTCGGGTTTGATCGCCGTCAGCCCCATCCAGTAGAACGGGAACAGCAGCACGACGAGAATGACGAACAGCGGCAGATACAGCGTCACCAGCCGGCGCGGCAGCGACTCCAGATAGCTCATGCCCTCGCTGTCGTCGCTCTGCGCGACGGTGGCGGCGGCTTTGACGGCGAGCCGCGGATCGGAGGCGGTGGTCTCAGTCATTGTCGGTCCCCTGCTGCCATTTGCGCCGCTGCATGCCGAACCACGAGATCGCGATCGCCGCGAGCAGGAACGGGATCATCGCGGTGGCGATCGCCGCGCCCTCCCCGAGCCGGCCCGACAGAATGCCGCGTTGATAGCTCAGCGTCGCCATCAGATGCGTGGCATTGACCGGCCCGCCGCGGGTCAGCGCCCAGATCAATTGGAAATCGGTGAAGGTGAACAGCACCGAGAACGTCATCACCACCGCGATGATCGGCGTCAGCAGCGGATAGGTGATGTAGCGGAAACGCTGCCACGCGGTGGCGCCGTCCAGCGTCGCCGCTTCATACAGCGACGGCGACACCGTCTGCAGCCCGGCCAGCAGCGTGATCGCCACGAATGGCACGCCGCGCCAGATATTGGCGAAGATCACCGATGCACGCGCCCAATTAGAGTCGCCGAGGAAGTTGATGTTCTGGTCGATCACCCCGAGCTTGATCAGCGACCAGGAAATGATCGAGAACTGCGAGTCGTAGATCCACCAGAACGCGATCGCCGACAGCACCGTCGGCACGATGAACGGCACCAGCACCGCGGCGCGGATGATCGCCTTGAACGGCATGTGCCGGTTGAGCAGCAGCGCCAGATACAGGCCGACCGCAAATTTGATCGCGCTGGCGACCACCGTGTACAGAATGGTGTTGAACACCGACAGCCAGAAGATGCTGTCGTCCCACAGCCACTCGTAGTTCTCGATCCCGATAAACACCCCGCCGCGCCCGATCCGCGCATCGGTGAAGCTCATCCACACCCCGAGAAACAGCGGATAGGCCAGGAACAGCAGCAGGAACGCCGCCGCCGGCAGCATGAACCACAGCGCGATGAAATTGCGGCTGGTGCGCAGGCGTTGCCAGGCAGTGGGGCCGGAGTGCTCGCGCATCTGAAGTGTAGTCATGCTAACTCCGTCCGGCCGCCTGCGGGCCGAGTGAAGGTCTCACTCCCCTCACGTTCGTCATTCCGGGGCGCGCGAAGCGCGAGCCCGGAATCCATAACCACCGCCGAGAGTATGGATTCCGGGTTCGCGCCAAGTGGCGCGCCCCGGAATGACGAACGTGAGGTTCCCATTGGAAAGGGTCGGCGCATGTCGCCGCCCCTTCTCTTCCCCGTTACGCCCTGAAGATCCGCTTTGCAGCGCGTTCGGCGCTGCTCATGGCGGTCTTCACGTCTTCGCGGCCGGTGCAGTAGTTGGCGAACATGTCGACCACGACGAAGTCGGCGATTGCCGCCGCGGCGTTCTCGCCCATCTGGGCGTCGCCGGCCGGCGTCGAGGCGGTGCGGGCGACGTCGCGATACGGCGTGTTCTTCGGGTCCGCGGTCCACATCGGGTTCTTCTCGTAGTCGAGCAGGAACGGCGACAGATAGCCCTGCGCCGCCTCGACCCACGGGTTGAACTGCTCCGGCTCCATCATGAAGGCGGTGAACGCCTTGCAGGTCTGCGGGAACTTGGTGAAGTTGTAGATCAGGATCGGGAAGCCAAGGTGCAGCTCGCGGGTCTTGCCGTTGAGGCCGGCGGGCAGATGCGCGTGGTTGATATCCTCCGCCATCTCCTTGTTGTCTTTCTTCGCCGTGACGTAGATCGAGATGCCGTTGGTGGTGAGATAAAGCTGCCCGGCCAGGAACGCCTTGTTGTTGGAGGCATCGTTCCACGACGCGGTGCCGGGGATGAAGTTGTCGTACAGCCCCTTGACGTATTCGAGCGCCTTGGCGGTCTCTGGTGAATTGACGACGACCTTGCTGTCCTTGTCGATCAGCGCGCCGCCGTGCGCCCACAGCGCCCAGTGCAGCCAGCCATTGGCATCGCCCGACGCGTGGCCGAGCGCCATGCCGGCCGGCGTACCGTTCTTGTTGAGGCCCTTCACCAGATCAGAGAAGCCGGCGAGGTCCTTCGGAAACTCCTTGTGGCCGGCCTTCTCGGCCGCGCTGATCCGGTAGTTGACGAGGCCGCCGGTCGCCGCCACCGGGATGCCGATCCACTTGCCGTTGTACATGCCGTAGGCCTTGCCGGAGTCGCTCCAGCCGCCGCACTTCTTGGCGAGATAATCGGCGACGTCCGACACGTCGGTGCACTTGTTCGGGAACAGGAACGGCAGCGAGTACAGGCCCCACACCATGTCGAGCCCCTGCCCGGTGTTGGCGGCGACCGACGCCTTGGGCTGGATGTCGTCATAGGACTCGTTGGAGACGTTGATGGTGACGTTGTTGGCCTTCTGGAACGCGTCGACGATCTTCATGAAGGCGACGTCTTCGGCTTCGACGAACCGCTTCCAGCGCAGCAGATTGATCTTGGCACCGGGCTCCGGCTTCCACGGCGAGGCCTGCGCCCAGGCCTTGGCGTAGCCGAGCAACTGGTCGGCGGACATCGTCGCTGCCGTGGCCAACGTGATCGCGCCACCCTTCAACAACGTGCGGCGATCGAGGGTAAAGTCCGTCATCTGTCGTTCACTCCCTATGTTCCGCTTTGTGCATTGGTTCGTTGATCGACCAATTCTTGTATTTGTCTGTCGCGCTCTAGATCCGCCGGCCGCTCTCCTTGTCGAACAGATGCGCGACGTCGGCGCGCGGCTGCAGATGGATCAGATCGCCGGGCGCGACCGGATGCCGTTCGCGGAACACCGCGATCACTTCCTGATCGCCGACACGCGCCACGATCTGGGTTTCGGAGCCGGTCGGCTCGACCACCGCGACCTCGGCCGCAATGCCGCTGTCGGCGAAGTCGAGATGTTCAGGCCGAATGCCGTAAGAGACAGTGCGGCCGTTGCCGTTCGCCGGCGCCGCCATCACCGGCAGCTTGGCGCCGTTGGCGGTCTCGACGTAAGGCTGGCCGCCGTTCACCTTCAGCGTGCCGTCGAGGAAGTTCATCGCCGGCGAGCCGATGAAGCCGGCGACGAATTTGTTGTCAGGCCGGTCGTACAGATCCAGCGGCGCGCCGATCTGCTCGACCACGCCGTCCTGCATCACCACGATCTTGTCGGCCATCGTCATCGCCTCGATCTGGTCGTGGGTGACGTAAACCGTGGTGGTCTTCAGCCGCTGATGCAGTTCCTTGATCTCGGTGCGCATCGCCACCCGCAGCTTGGCGTCGAGGTTCGACAGCGGCTCGTCGAACAGGAACACCTGCGGATCGCGCACGATCGCACGGCCCATCGCGACGCGCTGGCGCTGGCCGCCGGAGAGCTGGCGCGGATAGCGGTCGAGCAATTTGCCGAGATCGAGGATGTCGGCAGCGCGCCGCACTTTACTGTCGATGGTCTTCTGATCGGCGCCGCGCAGCTTCAGGGAGAAGCCCATGTTCTGGGCCACCGTCATGTGCGGGTACAGCGCGTAGTTCTGGAACACCATGGCGATGTCCCGCTCCTTCGGCTGCACGTCGTTGACGACGCGCTCGCCGATCGAGATCGTTCCTGCGGTGATTTTTTCCAGCCCTGCGAGCATCCGCAGCAAAGTGGATTTGCCGCAGCCGGACGGGCCGACCAGAACGACGAACTCACCATCTTCGATGGGAACAGTCACGCCGTGCAATACTTCGAAGCCGCCGAAAGACTTACGCACGTCGTGAATCTGCACCGACGCCATCCAGCACCTCCCGATGTCCCGCCATTTGTTGCGGTCATTGCCGCCAGCGTGAGACTTATGTTGACGCAACTCTTAGCAGAATATTTCGCCGCTGTCGCGCTTCCAAATTAGTCCGGCGTGATCACACTACGCCGATTGCGTAGCGCGGTGCGACATGCCAGCATGCGCGCCGTTCCATGCTCAGCAAAGGCGCTCAAAACATCCGCTTCAAGGATGTGTGCGGTGCGGGAGATACGATGACGAAGCACGATGCCGGCAGCCCCCGGCGTAAACTCCGGTCCAGCGAATGGTTCAACGATCCGCATAATCCGGGAATGACCGCGCTCTATCTCGAGCGCTATTTGAACTACGGACTGACCCGCGCGGAACTGCAGTCCGGCAAGCCGATCATCGGCATCGCCCAGACCGGCAACGACCTGTCGCCGTGCAACCGGCATCACCTCGATCTGGCGCAGCGCGTTCGCGAAGGCATCCGGGCGGCCGGCGGCATCGCCATGGAGTTTCCGGTGCATCCGATCCAGGAAACCGGCAAGCGCCCGACCGCGGCACTCGATCGCAATCTCGCGTATCTGGGCCTGGTCGAAGTGCTGTTCGGCTACCCGCTCGACGGCGTGGTGCTGACCACCGGCTGCGACAAAACTACGCCGGCCTGCCTGATGGCGGCCGCGACCGTCAACATCCCGGCGATCGTGCTGTCGGGCGGCCCGATGCTCAATGGCTGGCACAATGGCGAGCGCACCGGCTCCGGCACGGTGGTGTGGAAGTCGCGCGAGCGGCTCGCCGCCGGCGAGATCGACTACGAACAGTTCATGGAGATCGTGGCCTCGTCGGCGCCGTCGGTTGGGCACTGCAACACCATGGGCACCGCCTCGACGATGAACTCGCTGGCCGAGGCGCTCGGCATGTCGCTGCCCGGCTGCGCCGCGATCCCGGCGCCGTATCGCGAGCGCGGCCAGATCGCCTACGAAACCGGCGTGCGCGCGGTCGAAATGGTGTGGGAGGATCTGAAGCCGTCCGATATCCTGACACGCAAGGCGTTCGAGAACGCCATCGTGGTCAATTCGGCGATCGGCGGCTCGACCAACGCGCCGATCCATCTCAATGCGCTCGCCCGCCATGTCGGCGTCGAGCTGTCGATCGACGACTGGCAGAGCGTCGGCCACGCCATTCCGCTGCTGGTCAATCTGCAGCCCGCCGGTCTCTACCTCGGCGAGGAGTATCACCGCGCCGGCGGCGTGCCGACGGTGGTCGGCGAATTAATGCGCCACGGCAAGATCCACCAGGACGCGCTGACGGTGAACGGCAAGACCATGGGCGAGAACTGCGCCGGCGCGCCCGCCCCGGATGGCGACGTGATCCATCGCTACGACACGCCGCTGGTGCATGACGCCGGCTTCCTGGTGCTGCGCGGCAATCTGTTCGATTCCGCGATCATGAAGACCAGCGTGATCAGCCTCGAATTCCGCGAGCGCTATCTGTCCAACCCGAAGGACCCGAACGCGTTCGAGGGCCGCGCCATCGTGTTCGAAGGACCGGAGGATTATCACCACCGCATCGACGATCCCGCGCTCGATATCGACGAGCATTGCATCCTGTTCGTGCGCGGCACCGGGCCGATCGGCTATCCGGGCGGCGCCGAAGTGGTCAACATGCAGCCCCCGGCGGCGCTGATCAAACGCGGCATCCATTCGCTGCCGTGCATCGGCGACGGCCGTCAGTCCGGCACCTCGGGCTCACCGTCGATCCTCAACGCCACGCCGGAAGCCGCCGCCAATGGCGGGCTGGCGCTGCTGAAGACCGGAGACCGCGTCCGCATCGACCTCAACAAGGGCAGCGCCGACATCCTGATCTCGGACGAGGAGCTCAAGCAGCGCCGCGCCGATCTCGCCGAGCATGGCGGCTTCGCCTATCCGAAACACCAGACGCCATGGCAGGAGCTGTATCGCTCGACGGTCGGCCAGCACGCCACCGGCGCCTGCATGGAGTTCGCCACCCGCTACCAGAACATCGCCGGCGCCGTCGGCGTGGCGCGGCATAATCATTGATGGGGCGGCTGGGGCACGGCACGTGCCCCATTACGATCATCATGCGCGGGCTCGACCCGCGCATCCATCATCACACGAAGAACGATGGATGGCCGGGTCAAGCCCGGCCATGACGTCGTCGGGAGGAAACAGCATGACCGACCGCCTGAAAGGCAAGCGCGCGTTCGTCACCGCCGCGGCGGCGGGGATTGGGCGGGCATCGGCGATTGCGTTTGCGCGCGAGGGCGCCGAGGTGTTCGCGACCGATATCGATGACGCCGGGCTGGCGCCGCTCACCGAGCACGGCATTGCGCGGACCGCGAAGCTCGATGTCCGCGACACCGCGGCAGTCGAAGCGATCGCCCGAGAGGCCGGCACCATCGACATCCTGCTCAACGCCGCCGGCTTCGTGCATCACGGCACGGTGCTCGACTGTTCGGATACGGATTGGGACTTCTCGTTCGACCTCAACGTCAAGTCGATGCACCGCACTATCCGCGCGTTTCTCCCCGCGATGCTGGAAGCGGGACGCGGCTCGATCGTCAACATCTCGTCGGCCGCCGGCGTGTTCAAAGCGGCGCCGAACCGCTACGTCTATGGCGCAACGAAAGCCGCGGTGGCGGCACTGACCCGCGCGGTCGCGGTCGATTTCATCACCCGCGGTATCCGCTGCAACGCGATCTGCCCAGGGACGATCGAAACGCCGTCGATGCTCGGCCGCGCCGCCGCGCTCGGGCCGCAGGGCCGCGAGATGTTCGTGTCGCGCCAACCGATGGGCCGTCTCGGCAACGCCGAGGAAATCGCCGCACTGGCGGTGTACCTCGCCTCCGACGAAAGCGCTTTCACCACCGGCGTCGCCCACATCATCGACGGCGGCTGGACGTTGTAACTAACCTCTCCCCGCAAGAGCGGGGAGAGGTCGGCGCGTAGCGCCGGGTGAGGGGCAAGGCACTGCATCGCAGCGATCGCCGCCTGCGCAGGACCGCAAAGGCCCCTCACCCCAGCCCTCTCCCCGCAACAGCGGGGCGAGGGAGCGCGCTTCCGGCGCGGCGATACCGCAACAGCTCATAACGGGGGGAGCAGCCATGAACACCATCGACCTCAACCATCGCTGCGCCGTGGTCACCGGCGGGGCGCAGGGGATTGGGCGGGCGATCGCGGAGCGGTTCGTTGCGTCAGGTGCCAAGGTGGCGCTGTGGGACCATGACCTCGCGCTGGCCGAGCGGACCGCCAAGGAGATCGGCGACGACGCGACGATCGCCGTCGAGGTCGATGTCACCGATCCGGCTGCGGTCGACCGCGCACGTGACGCAACGCTGCAGGCGTTCGGCAAGATCGACATCCTGGTCAACAATGCCGGGATCGCCGGCGTCAACAAGACGGTGTGGGAGACCGACTACACCGAGTGGCGGCGGGTGTTGAAGCTGAACCTCGACGGCCCGTTCCTGTGCTGCAAGTCGGTGGTGCCGTCGATGATCGCGCACAAATACGGCCGCATCGTCAACATCGCCTCGATCGCCGGCAAGGAAGGCAACCCGAACGCCGCGCACTACTCGGCCTCGAAGGCCGGCGTGATCGCGCTGACCAAATCGCTCGGCAAGGAGCTGGCGGCCTACGACATCTCGGTCAACGCGGTGACGCCGGCCGCGGCGCGCACCGCGATCTTCGACCAGATGACGCAGCAGCATATCGACTTCATGCTGTCGAAGATCCCGAAGGGCCGCTTCGTGTTGGTGGAAGAAGTCGCCGCCCTGGTGGCATGGCTGGCGTCGGAAGACTGCGCGTTCTCGACCGGCGCGGTGTTCGACATCTCCGGCGGACGCGCGACGTATTAAACTACGCACTTACCCCACAACGTCATTCCGGGGCGCGCGCAGCGCGAACCCGGAATCCCGAGATGTTCTGCATGCCGCGAGAGAGCCTTGCTTTGTGCGTGCAGGAATCTCCCCATGTCATCCCCGCGCAGGCGGGGATCCAGTATCCCAGGGCGTCGATGATAACCACGAAGGCTCTGCAATACTGGTTCGCCCGCCTGCGCGGGCGATGACGGCTTCTGTCAGTGGTGTTCGTCGTTACGGGCAGCTCCACGGGCGACGGCGCGAGAACGCCTTGCTTCGTGCCCGAACGAGTCTCCCGATGTCATCCCCGCGCAGGCGGGGATCCAGTATCCCAGGGCGTCGAGGATAACCACGAGAGCTCTGCAATACGGGTTCGCCCGCCTGCGCGGGCGATGACGGTCGTTGGTCATTGCCCACAGCAGATTCCTGTATCTGCGAGGTGCTGGTGCATAGTCAGCACGACGGAGGCCGCTCGGTAGATTCCCGGCCGATCATCTCGCCGTAACCCGGTGCGGGCGCCTCTGTCGGTGTTGCTTGATCGAACAGTCGCACGGGCATTGCCGTTGCGGTGATCGCCCGCATACAGGACCGATGCCCATGACGATTGCAGTGCCGCTTGCGGTTGCGGCCGGCGTCGATGCCGGCCAACGTTTCCTCGATGTCGCGCTGGCTCCGTCGGGCCAGACCTTCCGGATGCCTAATCTGGCCGATGGCATCGCCGAGATCATCGCCCGCCTCGAACGCTCCGGCGTCAGGCGGGTGGTTCTGGAGGCGATCGGTCCCTATGCCGAACCGCTGGTCAAAGCGCTTTCGGTCGCCGGCTTCGAAGTCGGCATCGTCAATCCGCGCCGGATCAAGGCGTTCCGCGAGGCCGAAGGCGGTCGCGCCAAGACCGACAGGCTGGACGCGCGACTGATTGCGCGCTTCGCTCTCACTATGCCCGAGACCCTGCGCCCCCTGCCCCTGCCGACCGACACCCAACTCGAGCTGAAGGCGTTGTCGCTCCGACGCCGCCAGCTCACCGAGATGATCGCGATGGAGAAGACCCGGATGAAGCAGGTCCGCGGCACGCTCCTGCTCGATAGTCATCGGGCCGCGATCGCCGCGTTGTCGGCGCAGTGCCAAGCCATCGAGGCCGAACTCGCCAGGCGCATCGGCGACGACGCCGAACTCCGCCGCGTCCTTCACATCCTCAAATCGATCCCCGGCATCGGCGAACGGGTGGCTACGCTCCTCATCACCGACCTACCCGAACTCGGCCAGCGCGATCGCAAGGCCATCGCCAGCCTCGCAGGGCTCGCGCCCCACGTCAGCCAATCCGGCGCAGCGCCGCCTCGCGCCGCCATCGCCGGCGGACGTCCTTGCGTTCGCGCCGCCCTCTACATGGCCGCCCTGGTCGCCGCCCGCCACCACCCCAAGCTCCGCGACGACTACAACGCCCTTCGCCTGCAAGGAAAACCCGGAAAGGTCGCGCTCATCGCAATCGCCCGAAAACTGCTCGTCACAGCCAACGCACTCGTCAAAGCCGACACGCCATATCAAGGTAAGACCCTTGACACATGAGACAGTCGCCGGGTTCGCGAGCTTTCGCTCGCGCCCCGGAATGACGGCGCAGGGATGATGTGGAAGAGACAACAGGCTCGAAGCGTCACGCTGACAAGCTGCCGCGGAGGCAGACAGGGCTCAGCAAGCCGGCAGCCTCCCTTAACCCTTCCCCTTGGTCCGGAAGATCACCGGCAGGCTGAAGGTCAGGCCCTCGTCGGCGACCAGCGGCGGGGGTGCGGGGACGGGGTCGGAGCGCTTGATCATGTCGAGCGCGGCCTGATCGAACGCGGCGTCGCCGGAGCCTTCGACGATCCGCATCGACAGCACGTGACCGACGCGGTCGAGTTCGAAGCCGACGACGATCCGCACGTTCTTTTGCGCGGCCTCCTTCGGGTAGCGCTTGTGCTTGTCGAGATACGCTACCAGCTCCTTCTGCCAGGTGGCGCGGATGCGGGCGGCGGCCTTGCCGACGCCCTGTGCGGGCGCGACCGAGCGCGGACCTTCCTTGGCGGACTCGTTGCTCGGCATCGCGGTCGCTTCAGCGGCGACCGACTCGGTCGAGGCCTGCTGCTGTTGCTGCGCCTTTTCCTTCTGCTCCTCGTCGACCTTCTTCGGCGTCTCGGTGGTGACGACGCGGTCCGGCTCCTCGGTCTCCTGCGGCGTGTCCTTCGGCAGGTCGGAGTCCTTGACCTCGGCCTTCTGCTCGTTGAGCGCCGGCGACGCCATCGACGCCTCGGTGTCCGGGCCCGGCGGCAGATCGGAGGCCTCGATCTTCGGCGACATCATCTCGACGCCGACCTCGATCGCCGGCGCGCCGAGCGCGTCGTCGTCGGCATCTTCCGGCATGCTGACCAGCGCCAGCGCGGCGCCGCCGACGTGCAACGCCACGGCGCCGACGGCGGCCATCAGCCAGAGCCGGTAGGTGCCATTGCGGTTGAGGTCAGGGTCGGTCATGCGATTGCGTTTCTAACAAAGTGCAACTGTGTTTGCGAGCGGACCCGAGCCACCCGGCCGGCGAAGCCTGCAAAGGCTTTGCCTCGTCCCCTCGCGCGAGACGGCTAATTGCCGTCCGGCTTGGCGCCGGGCACCGCTTCCAGCGCCACCAGCTTGATCTTGGCGTAGCCGCCGGCCCGCAGCATCTCCAGCACGTCCATCAGCTCGCCATACGGCACCGCGCGGTCGGCGCGCAGGAAGATGAAGCGTTCCTTGGTCATGTCCGGCATGGTGTCGAGCGTCTTCACCAAGTCGACACGCTTGACCTGGTTCTCGCCGATCGCCACCGCCAGGTCGGACTTGATGCTGACATAGGTCGGCTTGTCCGGCCGTTTCTGCGGCGTGGCGCTCGAGGTCGGCAGGCTGACCGGAAGGTCCACCGTCGACAGCGGCGCCGCCACCATGAAGATAATCAGCAGCACCAGCATCACGTCGATGAACGGCGTGACGTTGATCTCGTGGGTCTCGTCGAAATCGTCGTCGAGATCGTCGGAATTGCCGAGCGAGACAGCCATCGCTCACTCCGCCGCGCGGGCGCGATGCGCGCTGCCGTGGCTGCGATCGAGATCGCGCGACAGCAGACGGCCGGCGGCGCCGGACGCGCGGGCGACCAGTTCGAGGTAGACTTTGATCTCGCGCGAGAAGTGATTGTAGATGATCACCGCCGGGATTGCGGCGACGAGGCCGATCGCAGTGGCGAGCAGCGCTTCGGCGATACCGGGTGCGACCACCGCAAGGTTGGTGGTCTGCGACTTCGAAATGCCGATGAAGCTGTTCATGATGCCCCACACCGTGCCGAACAGGCCGATGAACGGTGCAGTGGCGCCGATGGTGGCGAGGAAGCCCATGCCGCGGCGCATGTGACGGCCTTCGGCGCGCACATACTCGCTGAACGACGACGCCGCGCGCTCCTTGATGCCTTCATCGCTCGACAGACCGGCCGACAGCTTCGCCTCGCGCAGGGCGGCGGCGAGCAACATCGATAGCACGCTGTGCTTGTCACCGAGCGCCATTTGCGCCTCGGCCAGCGAGCGCGATTCACCGATCTGCTTCAGCGAGCGGCGCAGCCGGAAACGGGCGCGGCCGAGCTCGACCTTCTTGGCGATGAAGATCGTCCAGGTGATCACCGAGGAGATCGCCAGACCGATCATGACTATTTTGACGATGATGTCGGCGTTGAGGAACATCGTCCACGGCGACAGCTCGGACAGGCCGGGCGTGACGCTACCGGGCTGATGCCCTGCCTCCGGCAGCGCCTGCGATGCGGCCGGCGCGGGAGCGGTGGCGGCCGGCGCGGGAGCCGCGGGTTGCGACGGTGCGGTGGCGGCGGGAGGCGGCGCCGGCTGTTGTGCGACGGACGGCGCGAGCGGCGCGGACAGGGACAGTGCGATCAGGGCAACGCCGATCGATCGGAAGCTCAACTTGTTCATACTTCGGCCCAGTAGCGGATGAGGTTGTGATAAATACCGGTCAATTTGACCGTTTCAGGGTCATCGCGTCCCAGCCGCTCGACCAGGGCCTGAATGGCGTTGTCGAGATCGTAGATCATGCTGCGCGCCTGCGCATCACGTATCATGCTCTGCAGCCAGAAAAAAGACGCCACCCGTGCGCCGCGCGTGACCGGAGTCACCATGTGCAGGCTGGTGGACGGGTACAGCACGGCATCGCCCGCGGCCAATTTGACCTCGTGCGAGCCGTAAGTGTCTTCGATCACGAGTTCGCCGCCGTCGTACTCGTCCGGTTCGGCCAAGAACAACGTGACCGACAGATCGGTGCGAATGCGCAGACCGGTAAGATGATCACCGCGCACCGCATTGTCGACATGGATGCCGAAATGGTGGCCGCCCGACGCCGCGTAGCGATTGAACAGCGGCGGGAAGATCTGCAGCGGCACCGCGGCCGCTACGAATTTCGGATTCGCAGTCAGCGCCGATACGATCCTGCGCCCGAGCGCACGCGCCAGATCGCTGTCCGGCGGCAATTGCTCATTGCGCTTGACCATCGCCGACTGCGCGCCGGCGGTGGAGCGGCCGTCCTCCCACTCCGCGGCGTCCATCAGGCGGCGGAATTCCGCGACCTCGGACTTCGGCAGAACCTCGGGAATACAGACCAGCATGGCCGCTCCAGTCTCGCGACGCGCTTACAGCGCGCCGCGTAGCGTCAGCCAGACCGAACGACCCGGCGCGATGAATACGAACGGCGAGTTCGAACGATAGAACGCGTCGTAATAGGTGGTGTTGAAGATGTTGTTGACCGACAACTTGGCGGTCATGTGTTTGTCGACTTTGAATTCGACAAAACTGTCGAACCGCCAGTGCTCGGGCAGCACGTTGCCGTTGATCGCCGCAAAGGTGCCGCCGTAGATCTTGGAGGCGTACACCGCCTGCCCGCCGACTTCCCAATGGTCGTCGAACTTGTACTTGGTGAGCAGGTTGAACGACTGGTGCGCGATGTTGGCGAGCTGCGCGCCGACCGAATTCGGATCGATCGACTGCAGCACCTTGGTTTCCATCAGCACCAGGCCGCCGAACACGCTCCAGCGGTCGGTGATCTTGCCGGAGGCTTCGAGGTCGATACCGCGGACCCGATAGACGCCGGTCGACAGGATGTTGTTGCCGACGGTTTCGCGGGCGTTCGACTTCTGGGTTTCGAACAGCGACGCGGTCAATAGCAGCCGGCGATCGAACAGCTCCCATTTGGTGCCGACTTCCGCCGCCTTGTTCATTTCTGGCGGCAGCGCCTGGAAGGTGGCGTTGTTGACGACGAGGCCGCCGTAAGCGGTGCCCGAGGCGTCGAGTTCGGCACCGACCGGGTTGGTCGATGTCGCGTAGGCCGCGTACAGGCTGGCGTAAGGCAGCGGCTTCACCACCGCACCGAGATTGTAGTTCCACATTCCCGACTGCACCGCGGTGGAGGTCGCCGCGGTGTGTCCGGTGATGTTGTAATCGTCGTAGCGCAGGCCGCCGTTGAGGATGACGACGTCGTTCCAGTTGGCGGTCTCGATCACATAGGCCGACTTGGTATCGACGTTGATGAAGGTCGGGTTGTAGGCGCGCTGCGGCTGGGTGGCGAACTCGAACAGGTTCGGCGGCGCCAGCAGCGGCACGGTGATGCGGCCGCCGCTCTGGAAGCCGGCGAGCTCCGAGGTGAGGCCCGCGTAAGTGTCGCGCATCACGCTTTCACGCGAGATTTCGGCACCGCCGACCATAGTGTGCTTCACCCCGCCGACGTCGAACTTGTAGGTCAGGTCGGTCTGATTGGCGAGCACGTCGGTGGTCTGATAGCGGCTCTGCGACGCCAGCGAGACCGTGGTGGCGGTCGGATTGCTGGGCAGCGTGCCGATATAGTCGAGCACCGAATGCGCGGCGCGCGAGCGGTTGGTCAGGGTCAGGTCCGGCGTGATCGCGAACTCGCCGGTGACCGTGCCGAAATCCTGCTTGGCCTTCTGGAAGTCGCGATTGACGAAGCCGTAATAGGTTTCGCGCGGCACGTTGACGTCGGTCGACGGCCGGCGCAGCGCGGTGTTGTACGGCACGCCGAAATCCGGCAGGCCGTCGAGATCGGTGTGGACGTAGTTGGCGGTGACCTTGATGGCGTCGGTCGGCGTCCACTTCACCGCGGCCAGCGTGCCCCAGCGGTCGTCGGTGACGTAGTTGCGACCGGCAACCTTGGCATCCTGGTACAGACCGTCGACACGAACCGCCAATGTCGGGCTCAGCACCTGGTTGACGTCCACCGTGACGCGCTTGGTGGCGTCGGAGCCGAACGTGGTTTCGGCCTTGGTGAAATTGCCTTCGGTGGTCGCCTGCTTGGTGACGATGTTGATGGCACCACCCGCGGTGCCGCGGCCCGCCATGGTCGAGGCCGGGCCACGCAGGATCTCGACCTGCTCGGTGAAGAAATTCTCGCGGATCGAGATCGCCGGATCGCGGATACCGTCGATGAACACGTCGTTGCGGGCATCGAAGCCGCGGATGAAGAAGCGGTCACCGAACGCGTTGCCGCCCTCCCCGGTGCCGAGCGTGACGCCGGCGGTGGAACGCGCCACTTCGCGCAGCGAGGTCGCGTTCTTGTCTTCGAGCAGTTCCTTGGTCAGCACCGTCACGGTGCGGGGGGTGTTGAGCACCGGCTCGGTGAACTTGGTGCCGGACAGCCGGTCGACCTTGTAGGGCGCGGCCGCATCCGCATAGGGGTTGCGATCCGCCGACAGCGTGCCGGCATTGGGAAACGGTACCGGCTGCACCTGGGTCGGCTGCGTGCGGCGCGCCGCCCGGCGCAGCGCGGTGCGGGCACGTACCTGATCGGGCGTTGCGCGCGCCGCAGCCGGTTTCGGCCGTGCCACCGGGGCATCGACGGTCACTGCCGGAAGACTCGACTGCTGCGCTTCGGCGCCGCCGATCGACGCCACCGCGATCATGCCGGCCACCGCCGACACCTTGCGGCCATGATGGCCGTCGAATTCGCTGACCGTCCGAAGCGCTGCTTCCGCTCGCAACGACCTCGGTGCCTTTGCCCCGTTCATCCCACGCCCCCAGATGTGCTGCCGCCAATCAAGTGCAACAAAGGTGGTATCGAGCGGGGTATCGAGGGTCAACGAAGCGTCACGATCGACAAGATGGAATAGTTCAAGATCAAAATCATTCTAAGAAACAGCCTCCGTAAACATCCGGAAACGCGACACATCTCGGTACTTCAGCACCTCGAAGTGATCGATTGTTGCTCACTTCATGAGCAGATCCCGATGCAAGGGAACAGCGCTGTGGACATCACGCTGCGCGTGCGGACGCGCAGAGAGGCGCATACAGACCTGAGGGCTGACTTACTCCGCGGGGCTCGGCGGCTTCATCAACGAGAACATCTCGTCGACTGTCTGCTGCGCCGTGAGTCGCACCCGCTCGGTATCCACCATCCCGTCGATGCGGATGCCGCGGACCACCGCGCGGATCTCGTCGCGAAACTCGCTGAGGAATTGCAGCGGGTCGCGCTGCTCATTGGCGACGCGCGCAATCAGCCCGGTGATCAGGATCTGGCAGGCGATCATCCGGCCGTTGAGCTCTTCCATTCTGTACTCCGGTCGCGCGGCAGCACATTCCCCCTGCCGCATCGAGCGCCGTGGTATGGCCGAGCTGCACGCAACTGACAATTGGAAGAGTTCTTAACTGGAGCTCATGCCCTGCCCGTCACCACGACCGGCGAGCGATCGATGGCGCTGCCGCAACCCACTTCCGCGCCCGCTTGATGAACCCTGCCGCTCCATGAAAGTTTAGCAATGTCATGCGGTTTGTGATGTGCTGGCGGCAATTGCCGCTATAGTTACCCCTCAATCCAGGCAATCACCGCCGTGCGGGCTGAACCGGTCGCCAGAAGCCGTCACCGCCGGCCGAACATCGGATCGGGCATGAACAAACCCGGCGCCTATCGCAGGGCCTTCGTTGTCGTGTGCCTGCTGCTTGCAGCGGGCGGTTCTTATTGGGGCTGGCAACACGTCCAGAGCGGCCGCTCCGCGGCGCCGGGCGGCAACCCGCAGGCACAATCGGGTACCTCCACGCCAAAGGCCGGCGCCGGCCGCACCGCAGCGGTTCCCGTGACGGTGGCGACCGCGCAGAAGGCCGACTTTCCGGTGTATCTGAGCGGGCTCGGCACCGTGCAGGGCTTCAATACCGTCCTGGTCCGCAGCCGGGTCGACGGGCAACTCGACAACATCGCCTTCACCGAGGGCCAGATCGTCCAGGCCGGCGACCTGCTGGCGCAGATCGACCCGCGGCCGTTCCAGGCCACGCTGGACCAGGCCAAGGCCAAGAAGGCGCAGGACGAGGCCAATCTCGCCAACGCCAAGCTCGACCTCAGCCGCTCGGTGCGGCTCGGCGAGTTTGCCACCAAGCAGCAGACCGACACCCAGCGCTCCAACGTCCAGCAGCTCACCGCGCAGATCGAGGCCGACGAGGCCGCGATCGCCAACGCCCAGACCCAGCTCGATTACGCGACCATCAAGGCGCCGATTTCCGGCGTCACCGGCCTGCGCCAGGTCGACAAAGGCAATATCGTCAACGCCTCGAGCCAGACCGGCATCGTCACCATCGCGCAGATCGAGCCGATCGCGGTGATCTTCACCGCGCCGGAAGAGCGCGTGTTCGACATCAACCGCGCCCTCGCCGCACGCCCGCTCCAGGTGATCGCGCTCTCCACCGACGCCAAGACCACGTTCGCAGAGGACGGCACGCTCGCGGTGGTCAACAACCAGGTCGACAGCAACAGCGGCACGGTGCGGCTCAAGGCGGTGTTCGCCAACAAGAACCACGCGCTGTGGCCCGGCCTGTCGGTGCAGACCCGGCTGCTGGTGAAGACCTTGAAGGACGTCGTGGTGGTTCCGAACGATGCGGTCCAGCACGGCACCGACGGGCTGTATGCCTACGCGGTCGACGCCGACAACAAGGCCGAGCTGCGCAAGCTGGTGGTCGGCCCCGCCAACGACCAGAACACCGTGATCGAGCGCGGTCTCGAGCCCGGCGACCGGGTGGTGGTCGGCGGCCAGTACAAGGTCAAGCCGGGCACGCCGCTGGCGTTCAAGGTCGCCGACAACGAACCGGCGGCGCCGGTGCAGCCCAAGCCGGCCGGGAAATAGCCATGGACCGGAGCATCTCGGCGCCGTTCATCCGCTACCCGATCGCGACCTCGCTATTGATGGCGGGGATCCTGTTCCTCGGCCTGATCGCCTATCCTGCGCTGCCGGTGGCGCCGCTGCCGCAGGTCGACTTCCCCACCATCCAGATTTCCGCCAGCCTGCCCGGCGCCAGCCCGGAAACCATGGCCTCGTCGGTGGCGACGCCGCTGGAGCGCCAGCTCGCGCAGATCCCCGGCGTGTCGCAGATGACCTCGACGAGCTCGCTGGGCTCGACCGCGGTCACCATCCAGTTCGACCTCAACCGCAACATCGACGCCGCCGCCAACGACGTCCAGGCCGCGATCAACGCCGCCGGCGGCCAACTGCCGAAGAACCTGCCCAACCCGCCGACCTACCGCAAGGTCAACCCGGCCGACGCGCCGATCCTGATCCTGTCGGCAACTTCTGATACCCTGCCGCTCACCACCGTCAGCGACAACGCCGACGCCAAGATCGCCCAGCAGATCAGCCAGATCACCGGCGTCGCCCAGGTGTTCATCGGCGGCCAGCAGAAGCCGGCGATCCGGATCCAGGTCGATCCGGCCAAGCTGATGACCAAGGGCCTGTCGCTCGAGGACGTGCGCGCCCAGATCGCGATCACCACCGTCGACAGCCCGAAGGGCACGCTCGACGCGCCGAACCGCAGCTACACCATCTACGCCAACGACCAGCTCACCGAGTCCAAGGACTGGAACGACGTCATCCTCGCCTATCGCAACGGCGGCCCGCTGCGGATTCGCGACGTCGGCCACGCGGTGACCGGGCCGGAGGACGCCAAGACCGCGGCCTGGGCCAACGGCAAGCGCGGCGTATTCCTGGTGGTGTTCAAGCAGCCCGGCGCCAACGTCATCGATACCGTCGATCACATCAAGGCGGAGCTGCCGCGGTTGGTCGCCGGCATTCCGCCGGCCATCAAAGTCGAGGTGATCAGCGACCGCACCACCACCATCCGCGCCGCGGTCGAGGACGTGCAGTTCACCCTGCTGCTGACCATCGCGCTGGTGGTGATGGTGATCTTCCTGTTCCTGCGCAGCTTCTGGGCCACCATCATTCCCAGCGTCACGGTGCCACTGGCGCTGCTCGGCGCCTGCGCGCTGATGTGGGCGGCCGGCTACACGCTCGACAACCTGTCGCTGATGGCGCTGACAATCTCGGTCGGCTTCGTGGTCGACGACGCCATCGTGATGCTGGAGAACATCGCCCGCCATATCGAAGAAGGCGAGAAGCCGTTCACCGCGGCGCTGAAGGGCGCGCGCGAAATCGGCTTCACCATCGTGTCGATCTCGATCTCGCTGGTCGCGGTGCTGATCCCGCTATTGTTCATGGGCGGCATCATCGGCCGGCTGTTCCGCGAATTCGCCGTGACGCTGGCGATGACCATCGCGGTGTCGATGCTGGTGTCGCTGACGCTGACGCCAATGATGGCGTCGCGCTTCATGCGGCCGGCCACCGAAGTGCGCCACGGCCGGATCTATCAATGGATCGAAGGCGCGTTCGAGGCGATGCTGCGCGCCTATGAGCGCGGCCTAGATCTGGTGCTGCGCTGGCGCTTCACCACGCTGATGGTGTTCTTCGCGACGGTGGGACTGTCGGTGTACCTGTTCGTTGCGATCCCGAAGGGCTTCTTCCCGCAGCAGGACGTCGGCATGATCACCGCGGCGTCCGAGGCCGCGCAGGACATCTCGTTCACCGGGATGAAGCAGCGCCAGGAACAGCTCGGCGAAATCGTGATGGCCGATCCCGACGTCGACAGCGTCGCGATGTTCATCGGCGGCAGCGGCACCGCGCTCAACACCGGGCGGATGTTCATCACGCTGAAGCCGCGGGACGAGCGCTCGGCCAGCGCCCAGGAGATCATCGCGCGGCTGCGGCCGAAGCTGGAGAAGGTCGAAGGCGCACGGCTGTTTATGCAGGCGGCGCAGGACGTCCGGCTCGGCGGCCGGCCGACCCGCACCCAGTTCGAATACACCCTGCAGGACGCCAACCTCACCGAGCTCAACGAGTGGGCGCCGAAGGTGCTGGCGAAGATGCAGTCGCTGCCGCAACTGCGCGACGTCGCCACCGACCAGCAGACCGAAGGCACGACGCTGACGCTGACGATCGACCGCGACACCGCCTCGCGGTTCGGCATCAAGCCGCAACTGATCGACGACACGCTGTACGACGCGTTCGGCCAGCGCCAGGTGACGCAGTACTTCACCCAGGTGAACACCTACCGGATCATCCTGGAGGTGCTGCCGGAGCTGCAGGGCCGGCTCGACACGCTGAACCAGATCTACGTCAAGTCGCCGACCACCGGCGATCAGGTGCCGCTGTCGGCGTTCGCGAAGTGGACCACGGTGCCGGTGCGGCCGCTGTCGATCAGCCACCAGGGCCAGTTCCCAGCCACCACGATCAGCTTTAACCTGGCGCAGGGCGTCGCGCTCGGTCAGGCCACCGAAGCGGTGCAGGCCGCAATGGCCGAGATGGGCACGCCGCCGACGCTGAGCGGCAGCTTCCAGGGCACCGCGCAGGCGTTCCAGCAGTCGCTATCGACCGTGCCGCTGTTGATCGTCGCGGCGCTGGTGGTGGTCTATCTGATCCTCGGCATCCTGTACGAGAGCTACATCCACCCGCTGACGATTCTGTCGACCCTGCCCTCCGCCGGCGTCGGCGCGCTGGCGATGCTGATGCTGTTCGGTTTCGACTTCAGCCTGATCGCGCTGATCGGCATCATCCTGTTGATCGGCATCGTGAAGAAGAACGGCATCATGATGGTCGACTTCGCCATCACGGCCGAGCGCGACGAGCATCTCGATCCCGAGCAGGCGATCCGCAAGGCCGCGCTGCTGCGCTTTCGCCCGATCATGATGACCACGATGGCGGCGATGCTCGGCGGCGTGCCGCTGATGCTCGGCACCGGTACCGGCTCGGAAATCCGCCAGCCGCTCGGCTACGCGATGGTCGGCGGCCTGCTGGTCAGCCAGGCGCTGACGCTGTTCACCACCCCGGTGGTGTACCTCTATCTCGACCGCCTCTCCAACGCCCTCACCAACTGGGGCCGCACCCACATCCCGGTCGACGAGGACGAAGACGACCGCGTCCAACGCGCGGCGGAGTGAAGCTGGCACAGGTGAGCGAGGCTATCCTCGCTCCAGCGGCTTCATTGCGAGCCTTCCAGAAACGGATTCTCGACGCGCAGCGCGCCGAAGGTGCGGCCGTGCTGCAGGTCTTCGCTGTAAAGCACATCACACCCGGCCTCCTGAGCGGCCGCGACGATCAGCGCGTCGTAGAACGACACCCGGTGACCGCGTGCAAGGACAACGGCTGCGGCATGCGTGGTTAGAGTGATCGGAAGTACGTCATCGAGCGCGGCGTGAAACTGCTCGAGCGCGACTTCGATCTGCGGCCAGTCGTGCCGCAGCTTTCGGCGCGCTACGTGGACGAATTCGTTGAGCACCTGAACGCTGGCAACTCCACCGCTGCTCAGGCAAGCAGCGGCCGTTTGCTGACGCGGGTCCGAGGTCGTGGTGTAGACGAGAATGTTCGTGTCGAAGAACGCCTTCACTGATCATTCGCCTCGTCGCGATACCGCTCGTTCGCCTCGTCGCGATCGAACTTGTAGTCAGCAGGAAGGGTCCATCGCAGCTTGGAAAGGCGCTCCACCGCCGCCCTGCGCCGGTCTTCCTTCTCCACCACCAGCGTTCGTTCGACGATGTCGACGACGTTCAACTCGTCGCCCTCTTTCAGATCGAGCTTGTCGACCAACGCCTTGGGCAGCCTGACCGCGAGACTGTTGCCCCATTTCGAAACCAGCATCGCACCCTCCATGCCCCGGCAAGAATGTATATCATAGGCAGGATATACGTCGTTTCAACCGCAGCGAGCGCGTGCTCACCGCCCCGCCCTGTCGGCTACCTCAGTCTCCACTCCAATCTCCCATCTGTCGCAAGCAACCCTCTTGCAGGGCGGAGCCGACGCAGCTAGAAGACCCGCACACCCGAGGCGCGTCGCGAGCCACTCCCGCCGCGCCCGGCACCGTGTCGAGTGAGCCCCGTGCATCACTCCTAAATGCCTGATCCGTCAGCGCATTCTCGGTGGGGAATGGTGTAATGGTAGCACAACAGACTCTGACTCTGTTTGTCTTGGTTCGAATCCAGGTTCCCCAGCCAGTTCCGAATAGCCTTTTCAAGCCCTATCTGACCTATGCGACGGGATGCTCCACGAACGTGGTCCACGGGGGCGACCAGATGGGCGTCCACCGCTAACTTTGCTTGCCGTGGTTTATATACGTTTTCTGCGCTGGACCTTTCCAATTCCACTTGCCTGGACGGCAGGCTACAGCATTGCCACGTCCGCCAGTCCTAAGGGGCCGCGTGAAGGGAGTGATGCAGGAATTCGATCCACCAGCGTCAAAGCGCTCAGTGGAGGCCATATCCGGCGCCGGATCAACACATGCAGTTGGCGACATGAACGACATCTGGCCGAGACAGATGATATTGCCCTCTTCGACACCTCCGAAATCGAGACAATCGGTCGCACAAAAGCAGGCAGCACGGCGTAGATGCTGACACGTGTCTCGGCTGCGACAGCCAGTACCCGGCCGATATCGCGGACGACAAAATGGCGCCCCTCCCACGCGTAAAGATACCCCGCCCCGCAGCGCGACTGCCGACGGACGGCTCGCGACGGCGCGGGCGCGGCTTCCAGCCGCCGGACCCGAGTTCGACGCGGCCGGTGCGCGCCGGCGGCCGAAGTCGAACGCACGGCACAACGTCGTCAGACTAATACCAAGCTCCCCTGCAGGGTGGCTCAGCACCGTCAATCGGTGCAATAATGACCTCATATCGCAATCCAAATAGGCACGCTGAAGCACATAAACCGGCCGCCATGGCCTGGAGAGTGCAATTATTGCTTATTCTGCATGATGCTTTGGGTGACGCCTCGCAGCCAAAGATGGCGATCAATCGGTCCCCGCCACAGCCCCCCACCCGGGATAGGTGAAGCCTGCCTGGCCTGACCAGAAAAGATCAAAGACAAAGCAACACCGGTGGTGCAAAGTTCGCCATGCAACCTAGATGCGGCAAATATTGGCCGGAACGGGAAGGCAGCGCTGCATGCTCTGTAACAACTGCGGCTGTGAAGTACGCACCTTTGCCGAACGATGCCATGTTTGCAACGCAGACGTTGGCTTTCCGAACGTCCGTGCGGCAGCCGACGACAAAGAGCGATCTGCGCTAGCTCAGCGTGTACGAAACGCCCAAATTGCCGCAACCGCAAGGGGAAGCACAGCTGCATTGCAGGCTTTCGGCACGGCCGTATCCTCCTCCAACGCTGTCCTAGCTCGCCCACTTGGTGATTTAGAAGCATTCGTGAAGAGCGACAATGTGCTTTACATCAGCTATCATAGCCAAGTTCGTTCCGGCGCCCGCATCCCCGAAGAGAACGAATGGGATAAGGGGCGCGAGGCAGCGGAAAGTACAATCAATCCCGTTTATTTTGGAAAGATAAACTACACCGCCCTTTCTCTAGATGGTTTCGGTGTTCTTTGGTGGGGTGAATACTCAGTGGTCTTGCGGGAGAAGCACATCGCACTGAGAACATCTGTGTTTGAAGAGAACCCTTTCATCTTCTGCGAAAGGCACCGCGTTGCGGCGGGCAAGTCTCCGCCGAAAGGATTCCGCGCTACCTGGGATGCGCGCCAAGACCTCGCCATCGCGAAGTTATCGGGCAAGATAGCTGCCTCCACGGAGAACAACGAATATGCTTCAATCTTGCTCAATCAGGGAACGTCGCGCGCCAATGCAGATTTCATCGAATGCCATACGTTCGGGCCGATTCACCGAACCTCCATAGAGAGGGTAGTTGGGCCGCGACCGAAAGATCCTCGCGATCTAATCATCTGGCGAAGCGTTGTCGCAACACTCCAGAAGATCGGCGCAATCGTGGAGGAAGTCTAATGGACGCGATCTACTCCGGACAATCCGCTACCCTCGCTTTTCTGGAAGGCGCGGAGGTTCGAGTACACAGATCAAACATTGATGAATTCACCATAGCACGCGAAGGTCTGTGCTATCTCTACCGCGGATCCAATGACGCTGTCTTTCTTCGAGGCGTGACCGAAGCAGAAGCACAAAGACAATTCGAGCTGTCCTGGCGCAAAGATCGCGCACTACGCTTGACATTGATCGCAATCGACCCGGAAGAAGCCGAGGACCTACAGCGCGACGCCCTGGATTGCTTAGAAGAGCTCATTACGAATGATCAAGTCGTTCAGTTCATAGAGAACCAACTCTACTCACGGCCCTTTCCAGCAGATGTTGAGCTAGAACACATTCTTAGCTGCCCAAGTTGGCCCCTCACAGCGAAAATGCTTCGGGATGCGCTGACTCAACAAGCCGCCATTAGGGAGCGGCGTGAGGCTTGGGATGCTCTCGATGCATCGCTATTCGATAAAATCGAAAAAGACATCTTTGAAGAGCAAGCGATTCTGCGAGGGGCGTTTCGCATCCTATCTTCAACTGACTTGACTGGCACTAACCATAACGTCGCAATACTCGAATGTTATAGGATTTTAGCTTCCCTCCCGAACGCACGCTCAGTGGTGTCAAAATGGACTCATGATTTCAAGCTAGAGAGCGTCAAACTACATTTAATCAAAGATAACGACGAAGACGCTAAAACACGGCACGAACCGGCCGCAAGGAACCAGCTTAGTCCATTCCAGTCCTTCAGCAATGTCCTCCAACAACAGAACGCCATTATTGAAAAGCTCCGTCTTGGGAGCGTCCGATTGGCTCGCAGATATGCGGACGAACTTGTCAGCTCACAACTGAAGCAAGGGAATCACGCCTATGCCGCCAAGTCCTTGTGCAAGCTAGCCCAAGAAGCGAAATATTTCGGCCTCAACTCTGTTCAGCTTGAGTGGGCTCTTCGTGCAACGGACGTCTACCCAGACGACCCTTGGGCTCACGGTCAAGCAGCAGATGCCCTTCTAGAATTTTCCAGAATAGATGAAGCGATAGTTGAGATTGATCTATGCGAAGCAAAGGGTGATGCCGAGTTCGCCGCAACGGCTCGAGCGCGAATTTTACGCTACCAAGGACGGCTGGATGAAGCGCTGAGTGCATTTCGAGCTGTTCGAGACACCTACCGGAACTCTGAACGTAATTATTTCGCATGGTTTGGGAGCGCAGAAACACTTCGGGAAATGTGGAAATTCGAGGACGCATTGGCAGAGTATGACGCCGCAATCCAGGAATACCCGAACCATGTTCCTCTTCTCTGTGGCCGCGCTGCAGTTCTTTTTGATCTTGGGCGCTCCAAAGATGCGCTAGAGGCTTACGGCGACCCCCGATGCGAAGACAACCTCTATGCACGCAATGGTAAGACGACTGTTCTTAAGGAGACGGGTCGTCTTGATGAAGCCATCGATTTTGCAGATCAAAGCATAGAACTTTTTCCAACCGACCCCGTATCGCGTTGTCTGAAAGCAGATATTTTGAGAGCCAGCGGTGATTACCTTGGGGCTCTCCAAGTTTACGCGCAAGTGAAAGCCAGCAACCCCACTATCTCTGTGGCTTTCAGTGGTTTCGCTGAAGTTCTTAGAGATATGCGGCGATTAAGCGAAGCGGTTGCGGCTTATGAAGAGGCTGCTGAACTCTTTCCCAATGAGTCGAGGATTGCGAATGGGCGCGCAAATATTCGGAAGGTGAACGATGAACTTGCAGTTTCGCTAGCTTTATATGAGGCGAACGTTCGAAAATTTCCTTACGATCTAATTGCGAAAGTGGGACGGGCTGATTTGCTCAAGCGACTAAAGATGGATGAAGACGCGATCGATGCCTATAATCAAATAATCAAAATTTCGCCGAATTATCGATCAGCGCGAAACGGCAAAGCAGCAATCTTAGCCGCTCTGGGCGACTACGCGGCTGCAGATGCCCTCTTGCCGGTAGGATTACCCGCCACTCGGGACGATTGGATAGCTTGGCACATTCGGGGGATGATTCTGCTTCGCAAAGGTTTTTACGACCAGGCGATCAAGCATTTGGAGCATGGCTCTAACCAATCCACCTTCATCAGGGAACGCCGCTATTTTGCACGCGCACTCAGCATCGCTCAAATGCGAAAAGGCGAGTTTGAGAAGGCCTTCAAAATTCTAGAAACGACAGGCGGCGGCATCTCAAACGTGCTTCGATTGCACGCGCTTGCCGGCGCCGGGAGCATAGATCATGCAAAGGCAGTGTACCACGAACTTAGTTCGAGGTGTCCGTCGAGATTGGTTGCGTTGAGGGACGCGATCGCGGCGAAGTTTGGAATTTCGTCTGAACCGGTCCATTACAACGACAATTGGATCTTTGAAGCAGAGTCAGACGAGCTACTACGCGAAGCTGCCTAGAGTTCTCAGAAACATCCAAGCGGCAAGGGAACCATGCAAGCTCACCTTGAACGCCGTCCGTGCGGTTAAACTGCAATCGCAGCGAAGCGTCTGCGGCAAAGAAACTAAGACTGGCCACGCTCACGGTCAGGAGCGCACTCGCCGAGGCTCTCCTGGAATGGCCTGGAGCCCCTTTGGAAGGCGGCTGACGGGTTACTCAGGGATCGCCTTTGTGGTGACCAACTCAAATTCAAACGGGAGCCGTGGCGCAGTCAACGGTCGAGCGAACCGAATTGAGTGTGACGGCGGGCTACGTATCCTGAAGCGCGCCAGTGGTCCGCCTTTCGACACCCGGCCCACTTGTGCGGTTCCAGAGGATGGTAGGCCCTTTGCCAAGGTAGACCACCGCGAAGTTGAAAAGTGTTGGCAGTCAGTCGGCTGCGCGTCTACCCCCTGAGCTGCGCGCCTCACCTCTCGCCCACCGCCTTCGCCTGGACCAGCGCGTCGATCTCGTCGGCGTGGTAGCCGGCCTCCAGCAGCACCTCGCGGGAATGTTCGCCGAGGTGCGGAGATGGGCGGTGCAGGTTGGGCGGTGCTTCGGAGAAGCGCGTCGCCGGGCGGGCCTGGCGGAGCTTGCCTTCGCTGGGGTGATCGATCGCGGCGAACAGTCCGACGGCTTTGAGGTGTTCCTGCTCGCCGATCTCGCTGATCTTGGCAAACGCCGTGTGCGGCACGTCGAGGCGCAGCAGCAATTCCTCCCATTCCGCGGTGGTGCGGGCCGGCGCGATCTCGGCCATCGCCGCATAGATCCGGTCGATGTTCTCCGCCCGCGCCACCGGATCGCGCACCTGGAGTTCGTCGATCAGTTCGGAGCGGCCGACCGCCTCGAAGAACGCGCACCAATTGTCGCCGGAATACGGCAGCATCGTCATCCAGCCATCCTTGGTACGCACCGGCTTGCGCTCCTTCATCCGCTTATAGCCAGACGGACCGATCGGCGGATCGAACGCGTAGCCGCCGAGCATCTCGATGCTGTTGAAGCCGGCGATCGTCTCCAGCATCGGCACCTCGACGAGCTGGCCCTTGCCGGTGCGCTCGCGGCTGAACAGCGCCGCCGACACCGCGCCGGCCAGCGCCTGGCCGCAGATCTTGTCGCCGACCAGGCTCGGCACGAATTGCGGCTCGTCGTCCGAGCCGATCGATGAGGCGAGGCCGGAAGCCGCTTGGATGATCTCGTCGAACGCCGGCCGCGCCGCCCATGGGCCATCCTGGCCGAAGCCGGTCGCCGCCGCATAGATCAGCCGCGGATTGAGCGCCGCACAGGCGTCATAGCCGAAGCCGAGCCGCGCCATCGCAGCGGGGCGGACGTTGGTGAGCAGCACGTCGGCGGTCGGGATCAGCCGCTGCAGCACCGCCTTGCCGTCGGGATGCTTCAGGTCCAGCGCAAGGCTGCGCTTGTTGCGGTTCACCGCCATGAACTGGCCGCTCATGCCGCGGTTTCGAAACAGCCCGGTGTAGCGCCACATGTCGCCGTCGAGGGTTTCGATCTTGATGACGTCGGCGCCCCAGTCGCCGAGAATCTGCGCCGCATAGGGGCCGAACAGCACGCTGGTGAGATCGAGAATGCGGATGCCGGCGAGCGGCCCGGTCGGTGCGGTCATGGACTCAACGATGTGGTTGAAGGAAAAAACTCGACGTCGACGGCGCGACGCCATTCAGCAGGACGGAAGCGGCAGGCGCCCTCTCCCATCCTGCGCCTCGCGCAACTACTCGCTCAGCACGTCGCCGAACAGCTCCCACGAGGTGCCGTTGAAGCGCGCCATCTGCAGTTGCCGGATCGGCGTACGCTGATCGGGCGACATCTGCAGCTTGATGCCGGGCAGCAGCATTGGCATCTCGACGCCGTTCAGCGCCTCCACCTGCTTCATCAGGTTAGCCCGGGTGAGATCGTCGCCGGCGCGGCGCAGCACCAGTTCCATCATTTGCGCAAAGGTGTAGCCGGAGACGTTGAAGATGTCGGCCGGATCGCCGCCGGGATTGTAAGCCTGCATCCAGCTGCGCCATTGCTGCATGCCGGGATCGTTGGCCCAGCGCGGATCGCCCGGATCCTTCAGGTAAGCGCCGGTGACGATGCCGACCGCGTTCTCCAGCCCCGCCGGCTTCAGCACCGAGCCGACCGAATTCGACACTGCCGGCAGAATGATCTGCGGCTTCCAGCCGAGCTCGGCGGCTTTCTTGATCACCTGCGCGGCGAATTTCGGCGTGCATTCGTTGAACAGCACGTCGGCCCCGGCGGCCTTGAACTTGACGATCTGGGAGTCGACGGTCGGGTCGGTGGTTTCGTACACCGCCTCAGACACGATCTGGTTCACGTGCTCACCGAGCCCTTCCTTGAAGCCGGCGAGATAATCGCGTCCGGCTTCTTCGGCCGGCGTGATCACCGCGATCTTGGCGTTCGGCTTGTTGGCGAGAATCCACTTCGCGTAGATCCTGCCCTCGGTCTTGTAGGTCGGCTGCGAGCCTGTGCTCCACGGGAAATGCGCGGCGTCGTTCCAGCGGCTCGCGCCGCTGAACGGCAGCAGCTGCGGGACCTTCTTGATGTTGAGATACTTCTGCACCGCGATGTTCGGCCCGGTGCCGAGGATCGAGAACATCGCCAGCACTTCGTCACTTTCCACCAGGCGGCGGACCTGCTCGACCGTCTTCGACGGCGAATAGGCATCGTCGAGGCTCAGCAGCTCGACCTTGCGGCCGTTAATGCCGCCCTTGTCGTTCAGCATCTTGAAGTAAGCGGCCTCGGCCCGCCCGATCGTCGAATAGGCCGACGCCGGTCCCGAATACGGCATGGTCTGGCCGAGCTTGATCAGGCTGTCGCTGGCGCCGGGATCGTAGCTGCCGCCGGCGAACGCGGGGCCGGCGCTCAGCACTGCGAGCAGCGCAGCCGCGGCGGCGATCGGTGTGTGCCGAAACAATTGCATGCGGGGTCTTCCTCCTTGGTCCGGCCGCATCGTCTTGTCGCGATGCTGTCCGGTCTTCGCTCCCTCGCGGCGGTGGTGGCCGCGTTCGCGCTGCGTGTTGCAGGCGCCTGTTATGGGTGAGCGCACGGCTCACCGGTTGATGAAAAACATACATCCTTCGCCCGCGCTGAGGCGTGCGATCCCGTACGCATCTGCATGCGAATTTCGCAGGCTCGAAAAGCCTGCGGCACTCGCCGGTCAGGGAGCGCGCGGCCGCACGTAGACGTCGTAGCGGACGGTCTTGCCGGCGATCTGATGCGAGGGTTTGCGCGCGGCCGGCGGCGCAGCGGCCCGCAGCGGCCATTTCAGCACGACGCGGCCGCAGTCGGCCGACAGCGCTGCAGCCAACAGCTCGCCGACGTCCGGATCGGCCCCGACCAGATCGCGCAGCAGCCGCATCTCCTGCTTCACCAGCGCGGTCTTGGTTCGCGGCGGATGCATCGGATCGATAGTGATGACATCGGCCTGCAGCGTCGGCAGCAGCACGCGGGCATCGCCATGCAGCAGCGTCATCCGGCCGATGATCGCTGCGAGTTCGTCGCTCTCGTTGCG
Source organism: Rhodopseudomonas sp. P1 (assembly GCF_039642825.1). NCBI lineage: Bacteria > Pseudomonadati > Pseudomonadota > Alphaproteobacteria > Hyphomicrobiales > Nitrobacteraceae > Rhodopseudomonas > Rhodopseudomonas sp. P1. The sequence continues at coordinate 3,861,989 of NZ_CP088006.1, forward strand.
TGCGGCTTCGAGCGCTTCGGCCAGCAGCGCGTGCACCTCCGGCACCCGCTCGATCAGCGTCACCGTCGCGCCCATCGAGGCGAGCAAGAAAGCGTCGCGGCCGAGGCCGGCGGTGGCGTCGATCACATGCAGCGGACGGGTCGGCGACACGCCGGTGGCCTTGAGCAGCGCGTGGCTGCGCCCGGCGTGGGTGCGAAACCGATAGCCGACCGCGCCGCCGACGAAGTCGACGGCAGGCGCGGTCCGGGCCGGTTCGGCCATAGTGCCCTATTGCAGGCTGAGCGCGACGAAGCGCAGCTCGCCGGAGCCGTTGGCGACCAGCAGCAGCACGGACTTCTTGCCGTCCTTCTTGAGCTGGTCGATCCGCTTCTTGATGTCGGCGGCACTGCCGACCGACTCCTGGGCCACCTCGACGATGACGTCACCGGCCGACAGCCGCTTCTCGGCAGCATCAGAGCCATCGTCGACGCCGGTCACCAGCACGCCCTTGACGCTGTCCTTGATCTTGTAGCGACCCCGCAGATCCTTCGACAGCGCGGCGAGATCGAGGCCCAGCACCTTCTGGGTCACCGGCTTTTCCGGTTCGGGCTGCGACTTTGCCGAAGCCGGCTGCGGCTTGGCATCGTCGTCGAGCCGGCCGAGCGTGACCTGCTTGGTCTCTTCCTTGCCCTTGCGGATCAGGACGACATCGACGGTCTTGCCGACCGCGGTGTCGGCGACGATGCGCGACAGGTCCTTCGGCTCCTTGATGTCCTTGCCGTCGAACTTCACCACCACGTCGCCCGGCTCGATGCCGGCCGGCTTGGCCGGGCCCTTATCGTCGACGCCGGCGACAAGCGCCCCGCGCGCCGGCTTGATGCTCAGGCTCTCGGCGATCTCATCGGTGACCTGCTGAATGCGGACGCCGAGCCAGCCGCGGCGCAGTTCGCCGAACTGACGGAGCTGATCGACCACCGGCACCACAGTCTTCGACGGCACGGCAAAGCCGATGCCGATCGAGCCGCCCGACGGCGAGATGATCAGGGTGTTCACGCCGATCACTTCGCCGGCGAGGTTGAACAGCGGGCCGCCGGAGTTGCCACGATTGATCGCGGCGTCGGTCTGGATGTAGCTGTCATACGGGCCGGAGTTGATGTCGCGGTTGCGCGCCGAGACGATGCCGGCCGTCACGGTGCCGCCGAGCGAGAACGGGTTGCCGATCGCGATCACCCATTCGCCCAGCCGCAGCTTGTCGCTGTCGCCGAACTTCACCGCGGTCAGCGTCTTGCCCACCGGCGGCTTGAACTTCAGCACCGCAAGGTCGGTCTTCTTGTCGACGCCGACCAGCTCCGCCTTGATCTTGGTGCCGTCGTTGAGGATCACGTTGATCTCGTCGGAATCGGCAATGACGTGATTGTTGGTCACGACGACGCCGGCCGGATCGATGATGAAGCCAGAGCCGAGCGAATTGGTCTTGCGCGGGCCGCCGCCCTTTTCGCCGCGGCGGTTCTTGAAGAAGTCCTCGAAGAACTCCTCGAACGGCGAGCCCGGCGGCAATTGCGGCGCGGCGCCGCCCTTGCTCTCGCCCGAGCCCTTGGCGTCGACCGTCTGGGTGGTGGAGATGTTGACCACCGCATCGATCACCTTCTCGGCGACATCGGCGATCCCTTCGGGGCCGCGGGCGGAGGCCGGCGCCGGGCCGGCGATCACCGCCGCGCCGAGGCACAGCGCGGCGAACAGCGGCCTGATCCGCAAGGGCCTGATCCGGGAACTAAAGGCGATCGCAGCGGGCATGGTCGAATCATCTCCTGGCGTGCGCGAAAGAGAGCGCAATCGCGTGAACACTGCGCCCGATCCTGGGACCGGCGCAAGCATCGGTGGTGAACGAAGCTACCCTATCCGCGCCGCTGATTGCGGCGAAAACCAGCGTCAAACCCGATGTCGTGGTTGAAAACGTCGTGACAGCATTCCGGCACCGTCACCGGCGCGACAACGCCGGATACGCGCCTCAGTGCCGGACCAGCCAGATCAGCAGCAGGCCACCGACCGCGGAGCCGATGCCGACCGCGCGCAGCACATTGTCCGGAGTTTCCAGTGCGCTCTTCATCGCCCGCCGCATCCAATTCGGGCTGGCCGCGAAGATCAGGCCTTCCAGAACGAACAGCAATCCCACGCCGATGAGGAGGTCGGCGAACGCGAAAGACCTCATGCGACAGCTTCCTCCCGGCCGGCGCGCGGCCCTTGTTGTCCCAGCGCAGCTCAGCGCGCGCCGCTGTTGATCGGCCTGTTCTAGAGCAATTCCGCGTCCGATTGAAATCCAACTGCGGCTCTACAGGGTTGTTTTGTCGCGCCTTCTGACCGGAGCCTTAACCGGCCATAGCAGGCGAAGGGTAACGCCAAAAGCAAACGGGCCGCTGGTGGGCGGCCCGTTGCAATATCGTGGTTCCGGTTTAGCGCGGTGCGGCAGGTGCCGCCGGAGCTGCAGCCGCGGCCGGCGCAGCGCCGTTCGTGGCAGCCCGCCCGTCCGGGCTGCCGAAGAACCGGAAGAAGTCCGAGTCAGGCCGCAGCAGGAATCGGGTGTCGTTGCTCTTCAGCGACTGCTCGTAAGCGGTCATCGACCGGTAGAACGCGAAGAACTCGGGGTCCTTCGAGTACGCCGTCGCGAACAGCCGGTTACGCTCGGCATCGCCCGAACCGCGGATCTGCTCGGCCTCGGAATTGGCCTCGGCGATGATCACGGTGGCTTCGCGGTCGGCCTTGGAGCGGATCTCCTGCGCCTTCTGGCCGCCCTGCGCGCGGAACTCGGCGGCTTCACGCTGACGCTCGGTCTGCATCCGCTGATACACCGCCTGGCTGTTCTGGTCGGGCAGATCGGCGCGGCGGATCCGGACGTCGACCACCGAGATGCCGTAGCCTTCCGCTTCCTTGTCGAGCTGGGCACGGATGCGGCCCATCAGAGCCTCACGCTCGTCGCGCACCACCTGGATGAAGGTGACCTCGCCGAGCACGCGGCGCAGCGACGCGTTGAGCAGCGTGGTGAGCTGCACGTTGGCGGCCGGGATCGAGCCGACGCTCTGATAGAAGCGCAGCGCGTTCTTGATCCGGTAGCGCGCGAACGCATCCACCACGAGCCGCTTCTGGTCGGCGGCGATCACTTCCTGGGACGGGTTCTCGAGGTCGAGAATCCGTTTGTCGATGCTGATCACCGTATCGATGAACGGCGCCTTGAAATGCAGACCCGGCTCGGTGACGACCCGCACCGGCTCGCCGAGGCGGACCAGCAGCACCTGCTCGGTCTGATTCACGGTGAACAGCGACGACCAGCCGACGATGACCGCGACCAGCGCCACGATCAGCGCGACGACTCCTGCGACTCCGGCCTTCATCGGTTGCCTCCGCCCATCGGCTGCTGGTTCTGCTGCACGGTTGCCGGCGGCGACGAGCGCCGGGTCAGTTCGTTCAGCGGCAGATAGGGCACGATGCCTTGCGCATTGCCGGCGCCCGGATCGTAGACAAGCTTGTCGGCGGAGCCGAGCACGCGCTCCATGGTTTCAAGATAGATACGTTCGCGGGTCACCGCAGGGGCCTTCTTGTATTCCTCGTACACGTCCAGGAAGCGCGCGCTCTGGCCCTTGGCCTCGGCGACCGCCTGGCCCTTGTAGCCTTCGGCGTTCTGGATGATCTGCGAAGCGCGGCCCTTGGCGTCGGGGATGACGCGATTGGCGTAGGTCTGCGCTTCGTTCTGCATGCGCTCCTGGTCGGCGCGCGCGGCCTGCACGTCGCGGAAGGCGTCGATCACCTGCTGCGGCGGGTCAACCTTCTGCAGCTGCACCTGCTGCACCAGCACGCCGGCGCCGTAGCTGTCGAGCGTCCGCTGCATCAGTTCCTGCACGGCGTTTTCAATGGTGGAGCGGGCGCCGGTCAGGATCGGCTGAATGTCGGAGCGGCCGATCACTTCGCGCATCGCGCTCTCGGCCACCGCCTTCACCGTGCCCTGCGGGCTCTGGATGTTGAACAGGTAGTCGCCGACGCCGTCGGGCTTGATCCGCCACAGCACGGTGAAGTCGACATCGACGATGTTCTCGTCGCCGGTCAGCATCAGGCTCTCTTCCGGCACGTCGTGCATGGTCGCACCGCGGCGGGCCGGATCGTTCATGAGCGTCATGCCGATGCTGATCGTGTTGACGCGCAGCGCCTTCGGCAGCAGCACGGTCTCGATCGGATACGGCAGATGATAGTTCAGACCCGGCTGCACGGTGCGGACGTGCTTGCCGAAGCGGAGCACCACGCCGAGCTCTTCCGACTGGACCCGGAAGAAGCCGGACAGGCCCCAGATCGCCAGCGCGCCGAGCAGCACGATCGCGATACCGAGCCCGCTGAAATGGCCGCCGGGAAGAATCTGTTGCAGCCGGTCCTGACCACGACGGAGCAGGTCTTCAAGATCAGGCGGCCGCGGTCCCGATGATTGTGGCCCCGAGCCCCACGGACCCTTGGGGCCTGAACCCCACGGGCCTCCGCCTTGATTCTTCCACGGCATTCAAACATCTCCTTCGCAGCCGAACGGCCGCAGTCTGCCCGGCTTTATAGGGGACCGTCCCCCCGGGCACAACGCGCGTCATTCCGCGTTGCGAGCTAAGCCTTGACGAAGGTTTGTCAATTGCAAACGGTGCCGCGCCCCCGCTCAGCACATGGTTTCGCGTCGATACGTCACATAGGAAAAATCAGCGCTGTCGTGCGGCCCGGCCGTATGACGTTCGCGTGCCACTTCACGCCATTGTTCCGGACTGATCGGCGGAAACGAGGTATCACCGGCGGGCTGCGCATGCACTTCGGTGAGTTCGATCCGCGCCGCGCGTGGCAGCCACTGCGTGTAGATCTCCGCCCCGCCGATCACCGCAATCTCGGTGGCAAAACGCCGCAGCGCATCGCCGCGAGCGACCTCTTCGGCCGCCGTAAATGACGGCGCCACCACCACGCCCGGAGCCGTAAACGCCGCATCGCGCGTGACCACGATGTTGGTGCGCCCGGGTAACGGCCGGCCGATCGACTGATAGGTCTTGCGGCCCATGATCACCGGCTTGTTCAGCGTGAGCTGTTTGAACCGCTGCAGATCCGACTTCAGCCGCCACGGGATCGCGTTGCCCTGCCCGATCACGCCATTGTCAGCGACGGCGACGACCAGGACGATCGACAGGCCTGCTACCTCCGCGGCGTTACTACTCACACCGCCACCTCGGCCTTGATGTGCGGGTGCGGGTCGTAGCCGGTCAGGGTGAAATCCTCGTAGCGGAAGCCGAAGATGTCCTTCACCGCCGGATTGATCGTCATTACCGGCAGCGCGCGCGGCGCGCGGGTCAGTTGCAGCCGCGCCTGCTCCAGGTGATTGGAATACAGATGCGCATCGCCGAGGGTGTGAACGAAATCGCCCGGCTTCAAACCGGTGACTTGCGCCACCATCATGGTCAGCAGCGCGTAGGACGCGATGTTGAACGGCACGCCGAGAAACACGTCGGCGGAGCGCTGATACAGCTGGCACGACAGCTTGCCGTTCGCGACGTAGAATTGGAACAGGCAATGGCACGGCGGCAGCGCCATCTTCTCGACGTCGGCCGGATTCCACGCCGTGACCATCAAGCGCCGTGAATCCGGATTGCGCTTGATCATCTCGACCACGTTGGCGATCTGGTCGATCGAGCCGCCGTCCGCGGTCGGCCAGGAGCGCCATTGCGCGCCATAGACCGGGCCGAGATCGCCATTGGCGTCCGCCCACTCGTCCCAGATCGTGACGCCGTGATCGTGCAAATATTTGATGTTGGTGTCGCCCTTCAGGAACCACAGCAACTCGTGGACGATCGCCTTCAGCGGCAGCCGCTTGGTGGTCACCATCGGGAATCCGGCCGCAAGATCGAAGCGCATCTGATGCCCGAACACCGACAGCGTTCCGGTGCCGGTGCGGTCGTGCTTCTCCGCCCCGTCGCTCAAGATGCGTTCGAGCAGGTCCTGATATTGGATCATCGGCGATGTGGCTCGAAGATGCCGCGGACGCGGCCGTTCAGGCCTGCGGGCGCGTGGGCTTTAAGGAGAATCCGGACAGGCTGCGAAAATGGCCCGGGACGGCGGCCACGGCAAGGCCGCCGCGCCGCCCTTCCACACGCAGGCCCGTGATCGGCCTCCGCCCGGAGGTTGAAGCTAGGGGATGTTTCCCTTCACCACCTCTTCCCAGCGGTTGATCTCGTCCTGGACGAGCTGGGCCAGCACGACAGGGGCGCGCTGCTCGGGCCGCGGCACCAGGGCGCCGAGGTCGGTCAGCCGGGTCCTGACATCCGACTGGTCGAGGGCCCGGGAGACCGCCGCGTTGATCTTGGCGACGATCGGTTCCGGCGTGCCGCGGGGCGCGAACAGGCCGGTCCAGGCTCCGACCTGGAAGCCGGGCAGCCCGGCTTCACGGGCGGTGGGTATGTCGGGAACCACCGGATCGCGCTCGGACGAGGCAATCACATAGGCCTTGATCTTGCCTTCGCGCAGCGCTGGCACCGCATTGACGATCTGGTCGCACATGTAATCGACCTGCCCTTCCATCAGCGCCTGCAGCGCCGGACCGGTGCCGCTGAACGGCACCCCGGTCGGATCGACCTTGAGCAGGCGGTTGAGCAGCAGGCACGAGGCGTATGACACCGAGCCGAAGCCGGCATGTGCGACGTTGAGGTTGTCGGTGTGCGATTTCACGTAGGACGCGAACTCGCTGAGGTCCTTCGGCGGGAACTGCTTCCGGGCCAGCAGCAGGACGGGCATCTCGGTGAGCAGCGCAACCGGCGAGAAGTCCTTGTCGGGCCGATAGGCAAGCTTGGGGAACAGCGCCACCGCGGCGCCGTGAGTTCCAAGATGGCCGACGATCAACGTGTGACCGTCGGGTGCGGCGTGAGCAACGCGGGTCGCCGCCAACGTACCACCCGCACCGAGCATGTTCTCAATTTCGATCGGCTGACCGAGCGTCTTCGCCATCTCGGCAGTAATCAGCCGAGTGACAGTATCGGTCGGTCCGCCCCTGGCGAACGGAACCACGACGGTGACGGTACGAACGGGAAAATCGATCTGGTCCAACCGGTCCGGCTCGGCGGCCGCGGCGGGCGACACCCAGAGTGCCATCAGGGCGATCGCAGCGCACCTCGCTGCGCTCGCTCCGTCAAACAAATGCATTGTGCGTCTCCGCCGGAAAGACGTGGTGATAGCGAATTACTCGCTATCAGATCAACCGGCGAAAACGACGTTGCGGCGATGCGGGATTGGCGGCGCTGAAATTACCCTTCGGACTCGACAAACACTTCGTCGCGCTTGCGCCGCAGCATAGGTAATACCGCCAGGATCAGCAGGCCGGCGGCTACCACCAGCAGTGAGGCCGACAGCGGCCGGGTGATGAATACCGAGGCATCGCCACGCGAGATCAGCAGCGCGCGCCGCAGATTGTCTTCCATCAGCGGACCCAGCACCATGCCGAGCAGCAGCGGCGCCGGTTCGAAGTCGTGCTTCACCAGCCAGTAGCCGATCAGTCCGAAGGCGCCCGCCAGGATGACATCGACCGGGGCGTTGTTCACCGAGTAGATCCCGATGCAGCAGAACACCACGATCGACGGAAACATCAGCCGGTACGGGACGCGGAGCAGCCGCACCCAAATACCCACTAACGGCAGATTGATCACCAGCAACATCAGGTTGCCGATCCACATCGAGGCGATCATGCCCCAGACCAGTTCGGGCTGGTTCTTCATCACCTGAGGCCCGGGCACGATGTTATGAATGGTCATCGCGCCGACCATCAGGGCCATCACCGCGTTCGGCGGAATGCCGAGCGTCAGCAACGGGATGAACGAGGTCTGGGCGGCGGCGTTGTTGGCGCTTTCCGGCGCCGCCACGCCCTCGATCGCGCCGCGCCCGAACCGTTTCGGGTCGCGCGCAATCTTCTTCTCCAGCGTATAGGCGGCGAACGAGGCGATCACCGCCCCGCCGCCAGGCAGGATGCCGAGGAGCGACCCCAGGATGGTGCCGCGGCCAATCGCCGGCGCGGCGTCGCGCAAATCCTTCCGGGTCGGCATCAGCCCGGTGATCTTCTGCTGCACCAGTTCGCGGTCGGTCGCGGCACCGAAATCGAGGTTGCGGATGATCTCGGCGAACCCGAACACCCCCATCGCCACGGTGGCGAAGCCGAGCCCGTCGGCCAGTTCCGGAACATCGAAGGTCATCCGGGACACGCCGGTTTCGATGTCGGAGCCGACCGTCGACAGCAGCAGCCCGAACACGATCATCGCTACCGCCTTCAGCACCGAGCCGCGCGCCAGCACCACGGCGAACACCAGGCCCAGCACCATCAGCGAGAAGTACTCGGCGGGCCCGAACTCCAGCGCCAGCCGGGTCAGCGGCTCGCCGACCAGCGCGATCAGCACGGTGGCGAAGCAGCCGGCGGCGAACGAGCCGATCGCCGCGATCGCCAGCGCCGGGCCGGCGCGGCCCTGCTTGGCCATCTGGAAGCCGTCGAGCGTCGTCACCACCGAGGTCGCTTCACCCGGAATGTTGACCAGGATCGAGGTGGTGGAGCCACCGTATTGGGCGCCGTAATAGATGCCGGCAAGCATGATCAGCGCGCCGACCGGCGGCAGGCCGAAGGTGATCGGCAGCAGCATCGCCACCGTGGCGATAGTGCCGATCCCCGGCAGCACACCGATCAAGGTGCCGACCAGCGCGCCGGTCAGGCAGAGCAACAGATTGGTCGGCGACGCGGCGACCTGGAAGCCGAGCGCGAGGTTGGAAAACAGATCCATCATCCCGGCCTCACTGCGTCAGGAAGGCGGGCCACAGCGCGAACGGCAGCGCCAACCCATATACGAACAGCCCGCAGCAGGCCGCGGTCAGCACCAGGCCGACCACGAAGGTCTCGCCCCAGCGCGTTTCCGGCGTCCCCAGCGCCGCGATCAGGAAACTCGAGAACGCCGCGATCACCAGGCCGAGCGGCCGGATCGTCACCGCGAACGACAGGATCGCGAGGCCGACGAACAACGGCCCGCGCCAATGGAATTTCGCCAGCTGCTCGCCGGGGGCGAAGATCCCGGTCGCGGCGACCACCGCGCCCAGGCCGAGCAGCAGCACCGCCAGCAGCCGCGGCACCGTGCCGGCACCGAAGCGAAAGCCCTGCATGCCGCCGAGGTCGCTGGCCGCCCACAGCGCGAAGGCCGCCACCACCATCAGCGCCAGCCCGCCGACGAAATCCTGCGGTCCGCGGATCCAGCTCGGAAATACCGATCGCTCACGCAACCCGCTTGGCGCTTCGTCCATCGGTCCCTCCCCGCACTGCGCACCGCCCGCCTCGCGAACGGCATCTTCTGTCTTTGGCCTATCGGCTTGGATCAAACAACGCCGGCAAATCCCAACACGCCGCCGGCGAGCAACAGCCACAGCGGATTGATCCGGGTCACCGCCGCCAGCACCGCGACCGTCGCGGTCAGGATCACAGCCCCGGCGGACCGGTCCGAGCCCAGCGCCAGGATCAGGCCGCTCGCCGCCATCAGCCCGATCGACAGCGGCACCAGCGCCGCCTGGATGATCCCGGGCCATGGCGATTGGCCGGCCCGGCCCAGCAGCCGGCTGACCACATAGGCCAGCGTCGCGCTCGGCCCGCACATCCCGACGGTCGCCACCAGCGCGCCGGCGAGCCCGGCGGCCTGGTAGCCGATCAGCGTGACGATCAGCACGTTGGGTCCCGGCGAGAGCTGGGCGATCGCAAAGGCGTCGGCGAATTGCTGCTCGGTCAGCCAATGGTTGAGCGTAACGGCGACGCGGTGGATCTCCGGCAGCGCCGCATTGGCGCCGCCGATCGCGAACAGCGACATCGTGCTGAAGGTTGCGGCGAGACCGCCGAGCGAAGGCGCCCCGGTCATGCGGCGCGTCTCCGCAGCAGGTAGGTTGCGGCGATGCTGAACGGCACCGCGACCGCCAGCACCCACGGCATCGGCAGCCGCAGCACGCCGACCGCGACAAACACCGCGACCAGCAGTCCGATCGCGACCGGGTCACGCTTGCGCAGCAGCGGCATCAGCATCTTGAACACCACGGCGAACAGCAGCCCGATCGCCGCGTAGGACACCCCGGCCAGGATGCGCCGCAGGGTCTCCAGCTCGCCGTAATGGGCGTACAGCACCGCCAGCAGCGTCACGATCAGCAGCGGCGGACCGAGCAGCCCGGCAAACGCGGCGATCGCCCCGGGGATGCCCCGGAACCGCGATCCAAACACCACCGACAGGTTGACGATGTTCGGTCCCGGCAAGAAGTGACAGAGCGCGAAGGTCTCATTGAACTCGTCGGCGGTCATCCAGCGATGCTGTTCGACGATCGCCCGCCGGGCCCACACCAGCACGCCGCCAAACCCGGCCAGCGACATCTTGGCGAAGGCGACGAACAGCTCCCCGAGGCCGGGGGCCGGAGCAGCCGCGGCGCCCCCTGCATCACGATCGGGTGCATCGATAAGAGCCATTCGCAAGCTTTAGACCGCCGCGAGGAGCACAACTACCGGCTTTTCCGCCGTCCCCCTGTTCGCGCACAGCGAAGCTGCCCGGATGCTGGACCGGCCGTTCGGAAGTCCCGGCCGTCCGCCCACAAGTGCTTGGCCGCTAGGCCCTTTCGCCGGCCGGCATTGCCCCCTATATTGGGAGCGTCGGGGCAACCCGACTATGGAAATAAATGGCCGCCGCAATAAACCATTCGGACCCGGGGGCGGTACCCGGCGCCTCCACCCAAGCCCGCTCTTTTCGTTTCGGAAAGGCGGGTTTCGGCGGGGGCGAAATAGGATCGACGAGGGCGTAAAGGGCTCGCTTTTTCCCGGTATTGTTCCGCCGTTATCGGGCTACTGCAATAGTTGCCAACGACAACTATGCTCCGGTTGCTCAGGCTGCGTAAGGCAGTTTGAAAGACCACTTTAAAGCCCTAACGGGTTAAGCTCCGTTAGGCGGGGTTCGGAGGCACCTGGCAACAGAAGCCTCCACTCATTCTAATCATGCCTTGCTCGTTCAGAATTTGCAGGCTGGAGGATGGCTTGCCGCCGGTTTCTCCGGCGCGGCGCCGCACAATTCTGCCGCGATAGGTGCTGACCATACGCGGCGGCCGGGGTAGCATGATGTTCGGCGCGAGTCGGGCCCCGCCCCCAGTGCCGAACCAGCCTTCAGGCATCCGAGCGACGGAACGACGAGACGGGACGACGACATGGCCACCGACCACATCCGATACGACGTGCTCGCGCGCGATGCCTTGCGCGGCGTTCTGCGTCACGTCCTCACCGACGTCGCTCAGAACGGCCTGCCCGGAGAGCATCACTTCTTCATCACCTTCCAGTCGAAGGGCGACGGCGTGAAGCTGTCGCCGCGGCTGCTGGCGCAGTACCCGGAAGAAATGACCGTGGTGCTGCAGCATCAGTTCTGGGACCTCGTCGTCACTGAGGACCGCTTCGAGGTCGGGCTGTCGTTCGGCGGCATTCCGGAGCGGCTGGTGGTGCCGTTCGCAGCGATCAAGAGCTTCTTCGATCCGTCGGTGAAGTTCGGGCTGCAATTCGAAGCCGCCGATGAGGTCGACGAGACCGGCGAGTCCGACGACGTCACCGAACTGGTGACCGCGGCTCCGACGCCTGTGGCGCTGCCGTCGTCCACTGCCACCATCGACAGCGACGAATCCTCCGACGACCAGCCGGCGCGCTCCGGCGAAGGCGCCGAAGTGGTGCGCCTCGACCGCTTCCGCAAGAAGTAACGACCCTGCCGATTATCAGATCTTCCGCGCGCTGGATCGTTCCGGCGCGCTTGGCGTTGCCGGCCTGCGCCGCCGCGCCCCTCTTCGACCCTCAACTCCCAGGACGATGATCATGGCCCGCACGCCCCGCTCTCCCCGCCCCGCGCGTTCTGCTGCGACCCGAAGCGAGACCGACAGCTTCGGTCCGATCGATGTCGCCGCCGATCGTTACTGGGGCGCGCAGACCGAACGCTCGCGGCAGAATTTCCGCATCGGCACCGAGCGGATGCCGATCGGCATCATCCGAGGGCTGGCCATCGTCAAGCTGGCCGCGGCCGAGACCAACAAAGAACTCGGCCTGCTCGACAACCGCCGCGCCGGCGCAATCGTCCGCGCCGCGCGCGAAGTGATCGACGGCACCCATGACGATCACTTCCCGCTGGTGGTGTGGCAGACCGGCTCCGGCACCCAGACCAACATGAACCTCAACGAGGTGATCGCCAACCGCGCCAACGAACTGCTCGGCGGGGAGCGCGGTTCGAAGAAGCCGGTGCATCCCAACGATCACGTCAACATGAGCCAGTCGTCGAACGACTCGTTCCCGACCGCCATGCACATCGCCGCCGCGCAGGCGATGACTTCGGACCTGATCCCGGCGCTGACGCTGCTGCACGACGCGCTGCGCAAGAAGGAGAAGGCGTTCGCCAAGATCGTCAAGATCGGGCGGACTCACACCCAGGATGCCACCCCGCTGACGCTGGGCCAGGAGTTCTCCGGCTACGCAGCGCAGCTCGCCAGCAGCATCGCCCGGATCAAATCGGCGCTAAAGGAGCTGTATCCGCTGGCGCAGGGCGGCACCGCCGTCGGCACCGGGCTGAACACCCATCCGAAATTCGCCAAGGCGTTCGCCAAGCGCGCCGCTGCGATTACCAAGCTGCCGTTCGTCACGGCGCCGAATAAATTCGAAGCGCTCGCCGGCAACGACGCCTACGTGTTCGTGCATGGCGCTCTGAATGCCGCCGCCACCGCGCTGTTCAAGATCGCCAACGACATCCGCCTGCTCGGCTCCGGCCCGCGCTCCGGCCTCGGCGAACTGATCCTGCCCGAGAACGAGCCCGGCTCGTCGATCATGCCCGGCAAGGTCAACCCGACGCAGTGCGAGGCGATGACCATGGTGTGCTGCCAGGTGTTCGGCAATCAGACCACGCTGACCGTCGCCGGCAGCCAGGGCCATTTCGAACTCAACGTCTACAAGCCGGTGATGGCGCAGGCGATGCTGCAGTCGATCGGGCTGCTGGCGGATGCGGCGCGTTCGTTCACCACCAACTGCGTCGACGGCATCCGCGCCGATGAGCAACGGATCGGCGAATTGATGCAGCGCTCACTGATGCTGGTGACGGCGCTGGCGCCGACCATCGGCTACGACAACGCCGCCAAGATCGCCAAGGCGGCTCACCAGCGTGGTACGACCTTGAAGGAGGAAGCGGTGAGCTCGGGGCTGATCAGTGCGGTCGATTTTGACCGGCTGGTGCGGCCGGACAAAATGACGCATCCGGGCTAGCCTCGCGGGATGCCCCGAGAGTCGTAAAAATGCCCTTTCGGAAATTGATGTAAATCATATCCCTTGCGCGCCCAGATTGGTCAACTTGCACTTGCGGCGGTGTGGTTCGGCGGCCTTATTCGATTTACGGAATAAGTGTTGAACCACATCCAAGCAGCGATATGGTTTTGTTCTTGATGGTGATCGAGCCTCTAATGGCTTCGTGCATTCGTGCCCGCCTGGCTGGCGACGCCCGTTGCCGATTTAATCGATGATGGGTGACGTTATGACCGACGTGGTCAATTTGAAACGCTTCAAGAAGCGAGCCGAGCGGGAAGCAGCCGCTAAACTCGCAGATGCCAATCGCGCACGATTTGGCAGGACCAAATCGCAGCGTGCGCTCGACCAACATCATGTCAGCCGCGCCAATCAACTGCTCGATCAACACATAATCGGTGGCGAGGACGCGTCATGAAATCGCCGGTGGTGAAACGGTCGATCGTGGTCGCGGGCCACAAGACCAGTGTCAGCCTCGAAGAAGCGTTCTGGAACGGCATGAAGGAAATCTCCAGCGTGCGGGACATGACTTTGTCCGAGCTCGTCGGAGAGATCGACAGCAATCGTCAGCAGGGAAACCTGTCCTCGGCGATCCGGCTGTTCGTGCTCGACTACTTCCGCAGCCGCGCCTTGCAGGCGCAGCAGCAGGCAGTGGCAGATACCAAGACCGAGAGCTCGCTGACAGCGCACTGATCGTTCGATCGGTGCGCTGATCAGTCGGTCGCCCTCGCACTCGGGGGCGACAACATCAGGGGCGGACGCGGCCGTAACGGGCGCGCGTCTCCTGGTGCAGGTTTGATCTCCAAAGGCGGCGGCAGTGGCGCGAGCTTTTCGCGCGATGTCGAAGGCGCAGCGGTCGATGCTTGCGGCTGAGATGACGTTTGCGGCTGAGGCTGCGACGGTCGTTGCGGCTGAGCGCGCGGCTTCGGTGTCACCCGGCGCGGATCGGCATCCGGCAATGGCGGCGTGAGCGGCGGTGCCGGGCTGATCGCAGCGCCCTGCCCGATGCCCGGAGCGGCCGGCTGTGGTGTAGCCTCGGGCACGGTTTTCGGCACGGCTTGAGGATTGCCCGATGGCGCGCGTGTTACCGGGGGCGCCGTGTCCGAGTTCGCCGGTGTGGTGGGCGGCGGCAGGCTCGAGGTCTGCGCCGGAGCGCGATCGGCATTGGCTGGGGACTGAGTCGGTGCCGGCGGATCGGCGGCAGCGGCTGGTTTGCCGCTCTGTTCGAGCTGCTGCAGCTTGCGGGTCTCGCGATCGATCCGGCGGATCGACAGCCACGACGACAATCCCGACAGATCGACAGACCACTCCATCCGGTCCGGCGGCCCGGCCGCGAAGACTCGAATCTCCGGCGGCAGCTCCTGGGCCGGCTCGCCCTGAATCAGCGCGACCCGCAGATCGGCCTGCCCCGCCGCCACATCGTAGCCGCCCGACACCATCGCGCGGGCGTCCTTGGCCTGCAGCGTGGTCGGCGCCAGCTTGAAGCGGCCGTCGCTGACACTGATCGGAAACTGCGCGCTGTCGACTTTCAGCGGCCCGGCCTTCAGCGCCGGCTCGACCAGCTTCGCCAGATGGTCGGCATCAACCGGCTGGCCCTGATCGGCGGCGCGGATCGCGACGGCAAATGCGCCTGGGTCGAGGCCAGAGATCGTCGCCTGCGACAGCGTCACCGTGCCCCCGCCGGACAGCGCGCCGGCGAGCGCCGACGCACTGCGGCCGCTGCTCGCCAGCGTGGCTTGCAGCGACAGCTTCCCTGGCGGCAGCGCGAGCGCGCCATCGCGCAGCGCCGCGGCGTCGGCATCCTTCAAACTGAGCTGCGCATCGAGCGCCATACCGGCGTCGACCGGTTTGGCGGTCAGCACCGCCTTGGCGTCGCCGCCGCCGAGCTTGCCATTGCTTTCGAGCGTCAGTGACCGCCCGTCGCTGCGGATCACGCCGCGTAGAGGCTGCAGCTCGCTGCCGCCCGGCAGCTCGGCCCGCACCGCCTGAAACGCAATCTTGCCCCGCCAGCCGCGCAGCCAGCCCTGCCGGAGCGGCTCGTCGGCCGGGCGGCCGGCGGCACCGAGCGCGAGCTGCAGTGCCGGTCCGAGCGGCAGCGTGTCGATCCCGGCTTCGCCGTCGAGTTCGGCCGTCTCGCCGCGGGTCAGCACCAGCCGGCCGCGCAGCCGCGAGCCGGCAATGCCGGCGTCGATGTCCTTGAAGGTCCATTTGTGGCCGGCGACCGTCAGTTGCGTCGCCAGCGACAGCGGCGCATCGCTCGTGGCGGAGGACGGCAGATCGAGCAGCGGCGCCAGATCCAGCTTGCGTGCGTTCAGCGACAGCGCCGCCTTCGGCTCGGCCGCGAACGGCTCGATCTCGCCGTTCGCCTCGGCGTTGAGCCGAGTCGCTGTCAGCTTGGCTTTGCCGCGCAGCCCCCCGCGCCATTTGCCGGTGCCCGAAGCTTGCAGCGTCGCCGCGCCATCGCCGGCAGCGATCACGCGGTCGAGCCCGAGCAACGCCATCAACGCCTCGCCGCGGGGCGCCGACAGCTCGCCGTCGAGCTTGAGCTCGCTTAGGCCCAGCGCATCGAGATCAAGCTTGCCCAGCTCGGCAGCGGGCGGGCTCGACTTCACGGTCAAACGGCCGCTGAGCTGCGGCGTGGTCAGTTCGAGCAAGCCGCTGGCCTCGACATGGTCCCGCGCCGCGCCGGATTTCTCGGTCGACAGTGTGAGCTTGGCGCGTGCCTCACCGGCCTCGGCAGGCAATGCCTTCAGCCGGGCCGCAACGGCTGGCGCGAACGGATCGATTGCCGCCGCGATCGGCCCCGGCGACGGTGCCCGCGCTGTGAGGCTCAATCGTCCGGCGGCGTTGTCGCGATCGAGGGCTCCCTCACCTTCCAGCAGCAATCCGCCGGTGGTGCCGAGCTTCAAACGGTCGAGCGCGATCCGGTGCGGATCATACGCCAGCCGCAGCGCCGCAGGCTGCCACACCTGATCGCCGACGCTGAGCTTGCCGAGATCGAGCGTGAGGCTGGCCTGCTCCGGCCAGCCGCCCTCGGGACCGGCCAGCGTCCGTGCCCATTGCAGCGCGGCGTCGAGATCGGCGCTATCGCCCTTCAGCTCGGCGTCGATCTGCGCGCCTTGATCATCGCGCCGCGCCCGATAGGCGAAGCGGCCGCGCAGTGTGTCGCCGCCGCTCTGCACCGTCAGCGGATCGAGCACCCAAGCGTCGGAGCCGGCGCGGACCCCGCCGGCGATCCGCAGCGCCTTGGTCATGCCACCGGCGGCCGGCGTGCGACCCTGCAGCCAGGCGGCGAGCAGATCCGGATCGCTGGCGGACAGATCGAGCGTGCCGGTGATCGCCGCGTCCGCAGCCCCCGCGCCGCCGCGCAGCGCCAACCGGGTGCCGCCGGGCGCCCGCAGCTCGAGTTGCTCGATCTGCCAGGCCTGCGGATCGCCGCGCAGTTCGGCGGCGAGATCGGTGACCGGGCGATTGCCGATCATGATCTGGTCGGCGTCGAGCGACACACGCGCCGGCAATGGCGGTCGCGGCAATGACGCCGCCAGATCGCGCAGCCGCGCCAGCCAAGGCAGCGGCGGCGCTACATCGCCGGGCTTCGCGAGCAGCCGGTCGGCATCGAGCTGCCGCGCCGACAGCTTGGCATCGAGCCGTGGCGCCGCGCCAAACCGTGCTTCGCCGCTGCCGGTCAGCTTCAGTGCGCGGTCGTCAGCGCCCCAGGAGACCTCAACCTTATCCAGCCGCGCGAGCGCCGGATCGGCCTCGATCTTGGCGGCGAGCCGCCACGGCGTCCGCGGCGTCTCTCCCGCCGCAGCCGCGAGCGCCGCGAGCGAAGCTGTGCCGTCGAACCGGGGCCGGCTTTGCTCGAACCTCACCAAGCCGTCGAGATCTGCCGCGATCCCGCCGGCGCCGTGGCTAATCCCGGCGCGCAGCCGGATCGCGTCGCTGTCCGCTGCGCGGCTGGTTGACAGCCGGAACGGATAGCGCTGGCCGCCGAGCAGGAAATTGCCGTCGCCACGCAGCGCCGCGGCCTGCGCCCGCAGCTCGCCGGAGAATGCGATGTCGCTGAGTTCGAGATTGCTGCGGCTCGCCGCATCATGCAGCGCGATCCGTCCCGTCAGGTTGAGCCGATCGACGGTGAGCGCGGCGAGATTGGACAGTCCGGCCGCCGGCCAGTCGAGCCGGCCCTGCGGATCGAGGCCGAGATCGAGCGCCAATCCGTTGATCGACAGTTCGGCGGCGCGCAGCTCGCCGCGCATCAGCGAGCCGAGGCTGAATTCGACATCGAGCTTGGCGGCACCGACCCGGCCGGCGTCGTTGGCGCCACCCACCGTCACCTGCTGCAACCGCAGCGACGGCGTCGGCAACAGCCGCGCATCAAGCGTGCCGGCGACGCGAACCTGGGCGCCGAGCAGCCGCGTCGCTTCGGCCTCAAACGGCCCGCGAAACTGGTTCCAGTCGATCAGATACGGCCCGACCAGCGCGGCGAGCAGCGCCAGGATCAGCGCGATAGCCAGGCCGAGCAGCGTCGTCTGCACGCGGTCTCCCCTCGGGGGCGTTGTGACGCCCCTCGCTGGCGTCGTTCTTTCGTGATTTCAACGCCTAGCGACAGACTGTGGCGAACTCACAGCAACTTCAAGCGGCGGATTCACGCGGCCCAAAGTTGCTGTGGTTCAAATCCCTTGCGGCAGGATCTTGCCGGGATTGAAGATGTTCTGCGGATCAAGCGCCTGCTTGATCGCACGCATCGCCTGCAGCGCTTCGAGACCGAGCTCGGCCTGCAGATACTTCTGCTTGCCCTGGCCGATGCCGTGCTCGCCGGTGCAGGTGCCGTCCATCGACTGCGCCCGTTCCACCAGCCGGTGCATGAACTCATCGGCGCGCTTCAGCTCTTCGGCGTCGTTGACGTCGCACAGCAGCGAGCAGTGGAAGTTGCCGTCGCCGACATGGCCGACGATCGGCGCCAGCAGCCCGAGCCGGTTGAGATCGGCCTCGGTCTCGCCGACGCAATCAGCCAGCCGCGAGATCGGTACGCAGACGTCGGTGGCGACGACGCCGACGCCGTCACCCTGGCGCAGCGCCCGCACCGACCAATAGGCATCGTGCCGGGCCTGCCACAGCTTGTTGCGGTCTTCCGGACGGGTGGTCCAGGTGAAGTCGCCGCCGCCGCAGTCCTTGGCGATGGTGCCGAAATTCTTCGACTGCTCGCCGACTTCGACTTCGCTGCCGTGGAATTCGAGCAGCAGCAGCGGCGTCTCCGGCAGCGTCAGCTTGGAATAGGCATTCACCGCCTTGACCTGGGATTCGCTCATCAGCTCGATCCGGGCCAGCGGAATACCGGTCTGGATCGCCAGGATCACCGCCTGGCAGGCGTCGCTGACCGAGGGGAACGAGCACGACGCTGCCGCGATCGTCTCCGGGATGCCGCGCAGCTTGATGGTCAGTTCGGAGATGATGCCGAGCGTGCCTTCCGAGCCGACGAACAGGTGGGTCAGGTCGTAGCCGGCGGCCGACTTCTTGGCGCGGGTGCCGGTGGTGATGATCTCGCCGTCGCCGCGCACCACCTTCAGCGCCAGGATGTTGTCACGCATCGTGCCGTAGCGCACCGCATTGGTGCCGGAGGCGCGGGTCGCCGCCATGCCGCCGATCGAGGCGTCGGCGCCGGGATCGATCGGGAAGAACAGGCCCTGGTCGCGCAGGTTCTCGTTCAGCGCCTTGCGGGTGACGCCGGGCTGAATCACGCAGTCGAGATCCTCGGCGTGGACGGCGAGGATCTTGTTCATGTCGCGGAGATCGATGCAGACGCCGCCGGCCGGCGCGTTGACATGACCTTCCAGCGAGGTGCCGGTGCCGAACGCAATCACCGGCACGTTGTGCTGCGCACAGATCCGCACCGTGTCCTGAATGTCCGCAGTGTCCTGCGCCATCACCACCGCGTCCGGCGGCTGGTTCGGCAGCCAGGTCGTGGTGTGGCCGTGCTGCTCGCGCACCGCAAGCGAGGTGACGAGGCGGTTGCCGAACCGCGCCGCGAGCGTTTCAATGGCGCTCGCCACGGCCTGCGGCTCGGCGCGCTTCGGCGTGTTGGTGATGGTCAGGCCCACGATAAAAACTCCTTCGGAACGGGGCGACCGTGGCAAAGGATACCGGAGGGGTCAAGGGAGGTACGATTGACTTTGGAAGTAGATCGCAGCAGCGAAATCGGCACCGTATCTGGGCCGTTCCTGTCGTCGGTGATGCAGATCGAGCCCGGCTGGATCGACTATAACGGCCACCTCAACATGGCCTATTACAACGTGCTGTTCGACCGCGCGATCGATCAGATCTGGAGCGAGCTCGGGATCGGCGTCGATTATCTGAATACGCGCGGCGGCTCGACCTTCACGGCCGAAGCTCACGTCCGCTACTTGCGCGAGATTCATCTCGGCGACCCGGTGCAGGTCGCGGTCTACATTGTCGCGGCAGACCAGAAGCGGATCCACACCTTCGAAGAACTGCGCCATGCCGAGGATGGCTGGCTGTCGGCGACATCCGAGAACATGTCGATGCACGTCGATATGGCGAGCCGGAAAGTCGCGCCGTTTCCGGACGACATCCGCGCCAACATCGCGCGGATGGCAGAAGCTCATCGGGCCCTTCCGCAACCCGAGGGCATCGGACGCAGCATCGCGATGCCCTCGAAGAAGCGGCCGGCGTCTTAGACCCGTGTGCGGCCGCGGAAGATGCTGACTACCGCCGAGATCAGGAACAGCACGATCGCGATGAAGAAGATGATCTTGGCGATTTCGATCGACGCACCGGCGATGCCGCCAAAACCCAGCAGACCCGCGATCAGCGCAACCACGAGAAACGTCACGACCCAACCCAACATGTGATGACCTCCGTTTCGCTTCAGGCACCCGCTGGCGGCTGCCTCTTGGGATGAGGCGCCGCCGGTTTCGGCTGCGCCGCTTGGCGAAACAATCCGAGGCTGGAACGAAAGTTCCGGCCGGTTTCGGCGTGTCAAGGCGTCATTTTCACGCGAGAAATCGGAACGAAATCGCCTTAACCGGCCGCTGCGCCGGCCTGCGATGCGCGCCCGAACCTGTCGATAGCGGCCCGCCGCGCCTATATCGGCGGATAATCCTGCTCTAAAGGCTCCCCTTCGAGCCCCGCAGCCCGGCTGTGGGTGGTAAAACGATTCGCATGACCGATCCGACCAAGCGCCAGCCTCTCGACCTCTCCAGCTATCAGCCCGCCGCCGGCGGCATCGCCGCGCGCGCCCGCGCCGCGGCTGGCCCGGCCTATCTGTCCGGCCTCAATCCGGAGCAGCGCGACGCCGTGGAGACGCTCGACGGCCCGGTGCTGGTGCTGGCTGGCGCCGGCACCGGCAAGACCCGCGTGCTGACCACGCGGATCGCCCATATCCTTTCCACCGGCCGCGCCCGCCCCGCCGAGATCCTGTCGGTGACCTTCACCAACAAGGCCGCGCGCGAGATGAAGCTGCGGCTCGGCCAGATGCTCGGCCAGGCGGTCGAAGGCATGCCGTGGCTCGGCACCTTCCATTCGATCGGCGGCCGCATCCTGCGCTATCACGCCGAACTGGTGCAGCTCACCTCGAACTTCACCGTGCTCGACACCGACGACCAGATCCGCCTGCTCAAGCAGCTGCTCGCCGCCGACAATATCGACGACAAGCGCTGGCCGGCGCGAATGCTGGCCGGACTGATCGACGGCTGGAAGAACCGCGGCCTGACGCCGTCGCAGGTGCCGGCCGGCGAAGCCGCAATGTTCGGCAACGGCCGCGGCGGCAAGCTCTACGCTCAGTATCAGGAGCGGCTGAAGATCCTCAACGCCGCCGATTTCGGCGATCTGCTGCTGGAAAACATCCGGCTGTTCCGCGAACATCCCGACGTGCTGCGGCAGTATCAATCCCGATTCAAATTCATCCTGGTCGACGAGTATCAGGACACGAACGTCGCACAGTATCTCTGGCTGCGGCTGCTGTCGCAGGCGCCAAGCAAGCCGACACCCACACGCGAAGTCGAGCCCCTCCTCACCTCTCCCCATCGGGGAGAGGTCGGCGAGCGTAGCTCGCCGGGTGAGGGGGGACGGCCGTCCGAGAGCGCGGTGCCCCCTCACCCCACCCCTCTCCCCGATGGGGAGAGGGAGCAGGCCGCCGTCGTCGAAACGCACAAGGCGCCCCCCAAAAACATCTGCTGCGTCGGCGACGACGATCAGTCGATCTACGGCTGGCGCGGTGCCGAGGTCGACAACATCCTGCGCTTCGAGCACGACTTTCCCGGCGCAAAGGTCATTCGCCTTGAGCGCAACTATCGCTCCACCGGCCACATCCTCGCCGCCGCGTCGCACCTGATCGCCCACAATGAAGGCCGGCTCGGCAAGACGCTGCGCACCGAGGATGTCGACGGCGAGATGGTCACCGTCACCGGCGCGTGGGATTCGGAAGAAGAAGCCCGCGCCATCGGCGAAGAGATCGAGCAGCTGCAGCGTCAGGGCCACGCGCTCAACGAGATCGCCATCCTGGTGCGCGCATCGTTCCAGATGCGCGAGTTCGAAGACCGCTTCGTCACCCTCGGCCTGCCCTACCGGGTGATCGGCGGCCCGCGGTTCTATGAGCGCGCCGAAATCCGCGACGCGCTGGCTTACTTGCGGGTGATCAACTCGCCCGCCGACGACCTCGCCTTCGAGCGCATCGTCAACGTACCGAAGCGCGGCCTCGGCGACGCCACCGTGCAGATGCTGCATGATCACGCCCGCAAGCGCCGTATTCCGCTATTCGAGGCGGCGCGGATGGTGATCGACACCGACGAGCTGAAGCCGAAAGCGCGCGGCAGCCTGCGCGCACTGATCGAGAGTTTCGAACGCTGGCAGGTGCAGCGCGACGCGCTGGCGCACACCGAGCTTGCCGAGATCGTGCTCGACGAGAGCGGCTACACCGAGATGTGGCAGAAGGATCGCTCCGCCGATGCCGCCGGCCGGCTGGAAAACCTGAAAGAACTCGTCCGCTCGATGGAAGAGTTTGAGAACCTGCAGGGCTTCCTCGAACATATCTCGCTGGTGATGGATCGCGAAGGCGGCGCCGACGAGGACGCCGTCAGCGTGATGACGCTACACTCCGCCAAGGGCCTCGAATTCGAGACTGTGTTCCTGCCCGGCTGGGAGGAAGGACTGTTTCCGCATCAGCGCGCGCTCGACGAACAGGGCCGCGCCGGCCTCGAGGAAGAGCGCCGCCTCGCCCATGTCGGCATCACCCGCGCCCGCAAGCGCGCGAAGTTGTACTTCGCCACCAACCGCCGCATCCACGGCACCTGGAACACCACTATCCCGTCGCGCTTCCTCGATGAACTCCCGGCCGCCAATGTCGAGATCACCGAGTCGAAAGGCGGCTCCGGCTGGGGCGGCATGAGCGGCTACGGCCCGTCGCGGTTCGACAACGTCGAGTCGTTTGGCTCGAGCTATTCGACCCCGGGCTGGCAGCGCGCCCAGGCGCAGCGCGGTCGCAGCGGTGGCGGCAGCAACGGTGGCCGCAGCGGCGGCTTCGGCGAGAGCGGTTCGTCCTACTCATCCGGCACCGCCCGCCGCGCCCCCTTCACCATCGAGGGCGAGCTGGTCGCTAAATCCACCGGCACCGAGTCGGCGTTCTCGCTGAAGGATCGCGTCTTCCACCAGAAGTTTGGCTACGGCCACGTCACCAAGATCGACGGCAACAAACTCACCATCGTGTTCGACAAGGCCGGCGAGAAGAAGGTGGTCGATAGTTTCGTGGAGCGGGTGTGATGGCGCACTACGTCGCCTTGATCCATCAGGACGCCGACGGCAGCTACAGCGTGTCGTTTCCCGACATTCCAGGCGTCGTCACCGCCGGCGAGACGATCGAAGAAGCCGAAGAGGAAGCCGCCGAGCTTCTCGCCTTTGCGGCCGAAGACCCGGACGGCACCATCGTGTTCAATCCGCCGCGCACGCTCGACGAACTGAACAAAAATCCGGCCTTCGTCGCAGCGAGCAAAGACGCGATCGTGGCGCTGATCGAATTTGATGCCGAAGCCGACGCGGCCGAATAGGGGTCGGGCGGAAGACATGTTTGAGCATGCCATCTATAAGGGCGCAGGCTGGTAGCCGGATTGAGGTCGGCCATGACCCACTACATTGCCATCATCGAAGACGCCGGTCCGGACGTGGCGGTCGGGGTATGGTTTCCGGACCTGCCCGGTTGCGTCTCCGCTGGCGACGACATCGACGAGGCGCTGCGCAATGCGCCAGAGGCGCTGGAGCTGTACCTCGAGCAGGTCGAGCAGGACGGCAGGCCGCTGCCGAAGCCTCGCACACTAACTGAGCTGAAGGCCGACCCCGAAGTCGCGGACGACATTCGGGATTACATCGTCGCGCTGATCGAAACGCCGACCCGCGCCCACGCGGCGGAGTGACATCCCCAGCCTTTCCCCTTCATTGCGAGCCAACGGGTCGGCGCGGAGCCCTGCCCGATGACAGGCGCCGCGAAGCAATCCAGGGCGCGGTGCACGGGGTTATGGAGCTTCGTCGGCTTCGCCTCCTCGCGCGGTGAGGGTCGGTGCCACAAAGCCGCGACGCGAAATTTTCCTCTCCCCGGCCTGTTCATCCTGTCGGTTGCGCCGCCCCTTGGCCGTCCTTATGTAAGCCGCCCGCACGTCCCGGCTGCGGTCCGCCTTTCCCGCGCCCCACGTTTCGCGAGCCCGCATGGCCCCGATCATTTCCGTCAAGAATCTGAGCAAGACCTACGGCACCGGGCGCAAGGCGCTGAACGGCGTCAGCCTCGACATCATGGGCGGCGAGATTTTCGCGCTGCTCGGGCCGAACGGCGCCGGCAAGACCACGCTGATCGGCACGATCTGCGGGCTGGTCAATCCGACCGGCGGCACGGTGACGGTCGACGGCCACGACATCATCACCGACTATCGGGCGGCACGCGAGCTGATCGGGTTGGTGCCGCAGGAGCTGCACACCGATGCATTCGAGTCGGTGTGGGACACGGTCAGCTTCTCCCGCGGCCTGTTCGGCAAGCCGAAGAACCCGGCGCATATCGAGAAAGTGCTGCGCGACCTGTCGCTGTGGGACCGCAAGGACTCTAAGATCATCACGCTGTCGGGCGGCATGAAGCGCCGGGTGATGATCGCGAAAGCGCTCAGCCACGAGCCGCAGATCCTGTTTCTCGACGAGCCGACCGCAGGCGTCGACGTCGAACTGCGCAAGGGAATGTGGGAGGTGGTGCGCGCCCTGAAGGCGACCGGCGTCACCATCATCCTGACCACGCACTACATCGAGGAAGCCGAGGAGATGGCCGACCGCGTCGGCGTCATCAACCATGGCGAGCTGATCCTGGTCGACGAGAAATCGGCGCTGATGCAGAAGCTCGGCAAGAAGCAGCTCAAGCTGCATCTCGACGCCCCGATCGACACGGTGCCGCCGCAGCTCGCCGCCTATGGCCTGACGCTGTCGGACGATCGCAACAAGCTGATCTACACCTACGACACCCGCGCCGAACACACCGGCATCACCGCGCTGCTCGGCGACGTCCGCGCCGCCGGCATCCGCTTCCACGATCTCGACACCAGCCAGAGCTCGCTGGAGGAGATCTTCGTCAGCCTGGTGAGGACGTGAGCATGAACCTGCGGGCGATCCGCGCGATCTATCTGTTCGAAATGGCGCGGACCTGGCGGACGCTGATGCAGAGCATCGTATCGCCGGTGCTGTCGACTTCGCTGTATTTCATCGTGTTCGGCGCCGCGATCGGCTCGCGGATCGACCAGGTCGAAGGCGTCAATTACGGCAGCTTCATCGTGCCCGGCCTGATCATGCTCAGCGTGCTGACGCAGAGCGTCGCCAACGCCTCGTTCGGCATCTATTTCCCGAAATTCACCGGCACCATTTACGAGATCCTGTCGGCGCCGGTGTCGTTTCTGGAAATCGCAGTCGGCTATGTCGGCGCCGCGGCCAGCAAATCGATCATCCTCGGCCTGATCATCCTGGCCACCGCCGGCCTGTTCGTGCCGCTGCACATCGCTCATCCCGTCTGGATGTTCGCGTTTCTGGTGCTGACCTCGGTGGCGTTCAGCCTGCTCGGCTTCATCATCGGCATCTGGGCCGACGGTTTCGAGAAGCTGCAAGTGGTGCCGCTCTTGATCATCACGCCGCTCACCTTCCTGGGCGGCAGCTTCTATTCGATCTCGATGCTACCGCCGGTCTGGCAGACCATCGCGCTGTTCAACCCGGTGGTTTATCTGGTCTCCGGCTTCCGCTGGAGCTTCTACGAGATCGCCGACGTCAATGTCGCAGTCAGCCTCGCCGCGACCTTCGGCTTCCTGCTCGCCTGCCTCGCGGTGGTGTGGTGGATCTTCAAGACCGGCTATCGCCTGAAGGCCTGAGCGCAGCAGCTTCGTCACCAGACACGCCGCAAACAAAAAGGCGCGATCCGATGGCCGCGCCTTCGTTGTTTATGAGCCGCTCGTCTTAGCGGCGATAGCAGCGGAAGTTGCCGCTCCGGGTGTAATAGCCCTTGCAGCGATGGCCGCGGTGATAGCGATAGCGCGGGCCGTGGTTCGGCAGGCCGAGCACACCGTTCACCGCACCCACCGCGCCGCCGACGCCAGCACCAATCGCGCCGCCCACAGCGCCGCCGATCGGTCCGGCCGCGCGATTGCCTTCACGGGCGCCCTGCTCCGCGCCGCGCACGATGCCCTGCGAATGACCGGCGGTCGGAATCGCCAGCACCGCGAGCGCCAGGGCGGCTGCTGCGAACAGTGCTTTGAACGGGGTGTGCTCGGCGCGAACGGCAAACGCCTTGGCGGTGGTCTTCATCGATGTCCCTCCGGATTGAAACGCCCGACAGAACGCCGGGCGCGGACTCTGCAGCACATTAACACGCCCGCGCGCCTCGGGTTCCCGTTTCGCCGAGATTCCGCCGTGGTGGTGTCTTGATGCTGCCGCTGGAGTCGCCGAAGCCATCTTAACGATGCCGAAGGTTTTGCCGCTGCGGCACAGCGGCGACTGGAAACTGTCGCAGCCGCTATGCATATTACCATCGGGCGGGCAAGGAAGTGAAAGGATCGGGCCAGGAGGCCGCACAATGCGTTCGTATCTCGTATCTCTTACCGGCCTGATCCTGCTGGCGGTCTCAAGCACCGCTCAGGCGAAAGTCGCCATCACCGTCGACAAGGACAATCAGCAGCTCACCGTCGCGGTCGACGGCGTCGAGCGGTACCGCTGGCCGGTGTCGACCGGCAATCCGTCGCACGAAACGCCGAACGGCAAATTCCAGACCTTCCGGATGGAAGCCGACCATTACTCGAAGGAGTTCGACGATGCGCCGATGCCGCATTCGATCTTCTTCACCAAGCAGGGTCACGCCATCCACGGCACCGACGCGGCAGGCAAGCTCGGCGTGCCGGTGTCGCACGGCTGCGTGCGGCTGTCCCGCGACAACGCCGCGACGCTGTACGCGCTGGTCGAGAAGGAAGGCGTGCTCAACACCACCGTGACGCTGACCGGCTCGTCGCAGGTCGCGCTGGCGCGGCTGAAGAGCAAGGGCGGCAATGCCATCGCCCGCGCCGAACCGCTGCCATCTCCGACCTATGATGCCAACGGCCAGCCGATCGACCTGGTGCCGAGCCGGCCGCGCGCGGTGCGCCCGCAGGTCACCGATGACGGCTACATCTATCCGGCCGACGGCAGCTACGCCGACCGCCGCTACCCGGCCCCTCCCGGCTATCGCCGCGTCGCGCCGCCGCAATACGGCTACGTCGAAAACGATTCCTACGCCCAGGATTACGCGCCGCGACGCTATTATCAGCCGCGCGGCTATTATGACGGCGGCTATGGCGGCTACTCGGCGTACTGAGCCGAGCCACGACTGATCCGATTGAAACGCGCGGCCTCCTCCGGCCGTCCGTTTTGCTTTGCCTAATCCTCGCCGTCGCGCAGCCGGCGCCACACCGCGCCGAGCACGTTGGAGTAGTCGTCGGTCCACACCCGATCGCCGTCGCGCGGCGCGGTCAGTGTCCAGTCTTCGTTGGCGGCGAGCCGGCCGATGTCCGCAGCCTCGCGGGCCGAGATCACCACCGAGGTGGCGAAGATGTATTCGGCATCGCGCCCGGCATCCTGCGACGCGACCCAGCTCTTCAGCCCGTTGGCGTCGGCGATGCCGACCGCCACGCTCGCCAGTTCGAGATGACGGTTGGAGACATGCATCAGCACCGCGCCCTGCGGCGCCAGCTTGGCCTTGTAGATCGCCATCGCCTCGCGAGTGGCGAGATGGATCGGGATCGCGTCCGACGAATAGGCATCGACGATGATCAGGTCGTAGGCGCCGTCCGGCTCGTGCGCGAAGGTCAGCCGCGCGTCGCCGACCACCGGCTGCAAATCCGGCGCGCATTTGCTGACGAAGCTAAAATACTTCGGATCGCGCGCGGTATCGATCATCGACTGGTCGATCTCGAAGAACCGCCAATGCTCGTCCGGTGCCGCCGCGCAGGTCAGCGTGCCGGAGCCGAGCCCGATCACCGCAACGCGGATCGGGCCGCCCTTGCGCTCGCGGAGCGCGGTGATCGCCTGCCCTATGCCGCCATCCTTGTGGTAGTACGAGATCGGCTCGGGCCGCCCGGTGACCGGCGAGCCATCGTCGTTCAGTACGCGCTCGGCGCCGTGGATCGTGGTGCCGTGCAGCAGCACATGGAAGCGTCCATCCGCCGTCACCTGGATCTTGTGCACGCCGAAGAAGCTGCGCACCGTCTCGATCCGCCCCTCGTCAGCCGGATACAGCCGGATCAACACCAAGGCGAGCACGACGGTGGCGAGCAGCTTGGCCGGGGCTGCGCGCAGCACCACCGCGAGGACCACGCCGAGCCCGACGACATCGCCGATCACCAGCACGCGGTTGGTGGCGAACCATTCGTGCAGCTTTCCCGTGGTGAACGCCGAGGTGATCAGCACCACCGCCAGCGCGGCGATCAGCAGCCAGATCGCCACCGACCATTGCGGCCGCCATTCCGGCGTCTGCGGCCGGCACAGCACCGCCAGCGCCAGCAGGATCGGATATTCGGCGATCCAGGAGAACGTGTACGGCGCCAGCAGACCGGCGAACAGGCCGCCGACCATGCCGCCGAACGACAGCGCCACGTAGAAGCCGGTGAGATACCGCGCCGGCGGCCGGGTCCGCGCCAGCTCGCCATGGCAGGCCATCGCGATGATGAAGAAGCACACCAGGTGTCCGCCAAGCGTCAGCAGCAGATTGTGCTCGGAGGCCGAATAAGCCAGCAACACCACGATCACCGCGATCGCGATCGGCTGCAGCGCCAGCATCCATTTGTGCGGAAGCAGCGGCCGCGACTGGAACACCAACACCCAGGTGAGCAGGTACAGCGACAGCGGCAGCACCCACAGCAGCGGCGCGGCGGCGACGTCGGTCGAGATGTGCGCGGTGACGGCGATCAGCAGCCCGGACGGCACCGCGGCGAGAAATACCCAGCGCCCCACCGTCAGCCATGATGGCGCCGGGACGTCCTGATCGGCGGCAATCACGTCGGCCGCAGCGGTGACCGGCGCGCGCAGCAGAAGCACGCCGCAGGCGGCGATCAGCAGGATCAGCACGCCGTAGCCGGCGGTCCACATCAGGTTCTGCAGCCGCAGCGTCAGCAGCGGCTCGAGCAACACCGGATAGGACAATAGCGCCAGGAAGCTGCCGATATTGGACGCCGCATAGAGGAAGTACGGATCGCGGCCGTCGGGATGGCCGGTGCGGACGAACCACGCCTGCAGCAGCGGATTGTTGGCGGCGAGCGCGAAGAACGGCAGACCGATCGACACCGCGAACAGGCCGAGCAGCCACAGCTCATAGCCGCTCGCGGGCGGCGTGCCCCATCCGCCGGCGATCGCCAGCGGCAGCGTCAGCAGCGCGACGACCAGCACGAGCAGGTGCACCACGACCGGCACTCGGCGATCGGCAAACCGGCTCAGCCCGTGCGCATAGGCGTAGCCGGCGAGCAGCAGCGACTGGAAGAACACCATCGCCACCGACCACACCGCCGGCGAGCCGCCCAGCCGAGGCAGGACCATCTTGGTGAACAGCGGCTGCACGGAAAACAGCAGCAGCGCGCTGACGAAGATCGCGGTGGTATAAACGATCAGGATCTGCCGGTTGCGCGCCGGGCTGGCCGGGCTCGCGGCGAGGGTCGGTTCGGTCATGGCGTCTCCTGCTGCGGTCCGCCGCGGCGGACGCTGGACATCGTCGGCCATGGCGATGGATTCCGGCAGGCCCGTGACGCGCCGCATCCTAGCGTCGCTCTGTGAACAATGGCAAAACCAGCCGCGAACGTGTCTGTCACATCCGGTCCGGGAACCTTCCGATGTCCGATCCCGACGTCCTGATCATCGGTGCCGGTCACAACGGCCTCACTTGCGCGGCGTATCTGGCGCGCGCGGGATTGAAGGTGAAGGTGGTGGAGCGCCGCAGCGTGGTCGGCGGCGCCGCGGTGACGCAGGAGTTTCACCCCGGCTTTCGCAACTCGGTCGCGGCCTACACGGTCAGCCTGCTCAATCCGAAAGTGATCGCGGACCTGAAGCTGCACGAACACGAGCTCAGAATCGTCGAGCGCAAGGCGCAGAACTTCCTGCCCGCGCCGGACGGCCAATATCTGCTCACTGGCAACAACTTCACCGCCGCCTCGCTGGCGCGGCTCAGCCCGCATGATGCCGCAGCGTTCGGCGGGTTCGCGGCCGAGCTCGAAATCATCGCCGATGTGCTGCGGCACTTCGTGCTGCGCGCCCCGCCCAATCTGGTGGCGCAGTTCGGCTTGCCGGCGATCCGCGAGAGCCTGAACGCGCTCGGAACCGCCAACCGGCTGCGGGCTCTCACCATGGAGCAGCAGCGGTTGCTGCTCGATCTGTTCACCTGCTCGGCCGGCGAGATGCTCGACGCCCGGTTCGAGCACGATCTGGTCAAGGCGCTGTTCGGCTTCGACGCCATCGTCGGCAACTACGCCAGCCCCTACGCCGCCGGCTCGGCCTATGTGATGCTGCATCACGCCTTCGGCGAGGTGAACGGCAAGAAGAGCGTCTGGGGTCACGCGATCGGCGGCATGGGCGCGATCAGCCAGGCGATGGCCGCGGCGGCCCGCGCGGCCGGCGCGGAGATCGAGACCTCCGCTGGCGTGCGCGAGGTGCTGGTCGAGAAGGATCGCGTGGTCGGCGTCACCCTCGACGACGGCCGCAGCATGCGGGCGCGGTTTGTGGCGTCCAACGTCAATCCGAAGCTGCTGTACACCCGCCTGCTGCCGCAGGATGCGCTGCCCGACGACGTCCGGCGCCGGATGCAACACTGGAAGACCGGTTCAGGCACGTTCCGGATGAATGTCGCGCTGTCGCGGCTGCCGTCGTTCACCGCACTGCCCGGCGACGGCGACCACCTCACTGCCGGCATCATCATCGCGCCGAGCCTCGGCTATATGGACCGCGCCTATCAGGACGCCCGCGCCCATGGCTGGAGCCGCGAGCCAGTGGTCGAGATGCTGATCCCGTCGACGCTCGACGACAGCCTGGCGCCGAAGGGGCAACAGGTCGCCAGCCTGTTCTGCCAGCACGTCGCCCCGGAGCTGCCGGACGGCGCCTCCTGGGACGACCATCGCGACGAGGTCGCCGACCTGATGATCGCCACCGTCGACCGCTACGCGCCGGGCTTTGCCGCTAGCGTGCTCGGCCGCCAGATCCTGTCGCCGCTCGACCTCGAACGCGAGTTCGGCCTGCTCGGCGGCGACATCTTCCATGGCGCGCTCAGCCTGAACCAGTTGTTCTCGGCGCGCCCGCTGCTGGGCCACGCCGACTATCGCGGCCCGCTGAAAGGTCTCTACCACTGCGGCAGCGGCGCCCACCCCGGCGGCGGCGTCACCGGCGCCCCCGGCCATAATGCGGCCGCCGCGATCCTCAACGACCACCGCAGCCTGTTCGCAAGCCGTGGGTAAGGTTGGGGATAAGCCTGTGGATAAACTGTGGAAAACTTGTAGATGAACAGTGCGGCTACGGGCGTTTTTCAGCCGCGCAGGCAGCGCTTGGCTTCGGCGATCTGCGCCCAGCTGTAGCCGTTCTTGAGCGCCCAGGCGATCGACTTGGCCCGGCCGTGCTCGCTGACGTAGTAGCGCACCGTGACGCAATCGACGCCTGCCGGAATGGCGGTCTGCCCGGCTGGGAAAGCGACCGGCGTCACGCCGCCCTGCCCCTCGGCGAAAGCCGCGGGCGTGCCGACGGTTGCGAGCAAGGCTGAAACGATCACAATGGTAGACAGTTTTCGGCGCCGGGTGGCGGCCGCGCACGGAACTTCGTTGGCCTTGCTCATCAAACCTCATGTCGTTGTCGGGGATCGTCGCTGGCGGCGCCGTCATTGGAGCTGCGGCCAAGCGCGCGAACCCATTGGCCAAAGAACAAGGCGACAATAGGACTCTCACAACCAAAACTTGAAACGCAGCCGACACGGAACTGGTTCCGCGCATCTATTCGCAACCGCTATCCGTGGGCGCGGACCACTCCCCGGAAAGCGTGTGCGTAACAGAACTTCCGAGTCGTTTTCTGTCCCACGCACATAGGCTTCGCAGCCGTTCGTCACGCTGTGCACGAATCTGTCGACAAATTGCGCGAAGGCTGTGGAGAACTGTGAATCTTGCGGATTCAACCCTGTGCATAAGTCATGGACAAGCTGTGCGTTTCCGGCGCAGAAGCGGTGGACGATCTGTTGAGAGATCACTTCAGCCGCGCCCTTTCGCTGCCAACCTTCGGACCTGCCATGACTGATCCCGCCCCCACTGTCCGCGCCAGCTTCGTGCTTGGCGACGAGGCCACCGCCCGCCGCGTCACCGACCTGCTCGGCGAGTGCTTCGACGAGGCCGAGATGGCGATCGCGGCGTTCGAGCGGCCGGACCGCAGCTGGGAGGTGGCGCTGCATTTCGGCGAGCAGCCGAACCTCGACCATATCCGCGAGCTGGTGGCACAGGCCGCCGGCCCCGAGGCCGCGCAGGCGATCAGCCTTGAAACCGTCGCCGCCAAGGATTGGGTCGCAGCGAGCCTGGAAGGGCTGGTGCCGGTCCCGGCCGGCCGCTTCGTCGTCCATGGCAGCCACGACCGCGACCGTGTCCCGGCCAACAAGCTCGGCATCGAGATCGAAGCGGCGCTGGCGTTCGGCACCGGCCATCATGGCACCACCCGCGGCTGCCTGACGCTGCTCGATCTGGTGTTGCGCGCCGGCCCGCCGCAGCGCGTGCTCGACCTCGGCACCGGCACCGGCGTGCTGGCGATCGCCGCCGCCAAGGCACTGCGCCATACCGTGCTCGCCACCGACATCGACAAGCAGTCGGTCGCTGTCGCGCGCGAGAATGCGCGGCTCAATGGCGTCGGCAATCTGGTTCAGGCCGAATGGGCGACCGGCTTCGCCTCGCCGGTGTTCGCGGCCCACGCCCCGTTCGATCTGGTGCTGGCGAACATCCTCGCCAACCCGCTGCGGGCGCTGGCCCAGCCGATGAGCGAGCACCTCGCGCCCGGCGCCCTGGTGATCCTGTCGGGGCTGCTGCAGCCGCAGGCGCAGAGCGTGATCGCGGCGTATCGGGCGCGCGGCTGCGTGCTGCTGAGGCAGCTGGTGATCGAAGGCTGGAGCAGCCTGCTGCTGGTGAAGACGTTCTAACGGGGAGCGCTGCTGAGCGGGTGCTCAGTGCGCGGGCTTGTCGGGAAAGCGGCTGTGAGCGTCGGCGTTCGGGTCGGTGCGCCTGACCGCCGACTGGACGAAACGGTCCAGGATGCGCACGATCACACCACGCGGCTGCGGCTGCTCGGGCTCGACGTTCGGAGGCGTACCACCCGGGCGGACCGGCGGGGAAATCTTCTCAAACGTAAAAGCAGGCATGGTGTATCACCTCGTCGTTGAGTTGAGACACTCCCGGGATTGTCCCGGACGCGTTGTCAGAGCGTGGTGCAGCTGGCACTGCGGAGCTCTCGCCCGTCTCTTGCGGGCTCGATAAATCAAGCATAACTCGTGCCATAAGCTGGACTTTATGCATATCGCGTGAGCCGTGCGCAACGTGTCGAGGGAGCAGACCGCTATGTTCGAGTCGCATTTCCAGAGCTTCGAGGAGCCCGAGAGCGGCGTCGCACTCACCGCGCGGCTGTCGGCGTTTCGCGAAGAGCTGCTGCGGCGCAAGCTCACCGGATTTGCGATTCCCCGCGCCGATCAGCAACAAAACGAATATGTGCCTCCGTCCGACGAGCGGCTGGCGTGGCTCACCGGCTTCACCGGATCGGCGGGTCTGGCGTATGTGCTGATCGATCAGGCCGCATTGTTCGTCGACGGCCGCTACACCTTGCAGGCCGCCAAACAGGTCGACGGCAATGCGTGGTGCATCGAGTCGCTGGTCGAACCGCCGCCGGAGCGCTGGCTGGAGACGCATCTGAAAGCCGGTGATCGCCTCGGATTTGATCCGTGGCTGCACACTTCTTCGGCAGTCGAACGGATGCAGGCCGCCTGCGCCAAGGCCGGCGCCGAGCTGGTCGCGGTCGACGGCAATCCGATCGACGCGGTGTGGAGCGAACGCCCCGCGCCGCCGCTCGGACCGGTCACCGTCCACGGCGTGGAATTCGCCGGCGAGAGCGAGGCCAGCAAGCTCGGCCGCATCAACGAGGAGCTGGTTCGGCTAAAGGCCGATGCGCTGGTGCTGTCGGATTCCCACGCGGTCGCCTGGACCTTCAACATCCGCGGCGCCGACGTCTCGCACACGCCGCTGCCGCTGTCCTACGCGCTGCTGCCGAAGGACGGCCGCCCCACCATCTTCATCGATGGCCGCAAGCTGTCGAACAGCGTGCGCGACCATCTCGAACAGACCGCCGAGGTCGCCGAGCCGGCCGAGCTGGCGCCGATGCTGCGCGAACTGGCCAAGACCGGCGCGACGATCGCGCTCGACAGCGCCACCGCGGCCGATGCGCTGACCCGGCTGATCCAGGAGGCCGGCGGCAAGCCGCTGCGCGGCGCCGATCCGGTCGCGCTGCTCAAGGCGGTGAAGAACCAGGCCGAGATCGACGGCACCCGCGCCGCGCATCGCCGCGACGCGGTGGCGCTTGCGCGGTTCCTGGCGTTCATCGATGCGGAAGCGCCGAAGGGTGCGCTGACCGAGATCGATGCGGTCGAAGCGCTGGAGACGTTCCGCCGCGACACCGGCGCGCTCAAGGACGTGTCGTTCCCGACCATCTCCGGCACCGGACCGAACGGCGCGATCGTGCATTATCGCGTCACCCGCAAGAGCAACCGCCGCATCCAACCCGGCGACCTGCTGCTGATCGATAGCGGCGCGCAGTATCAGGACGGCACCACCGACGTCACCCGCACCATCGCGGTCGGCGGACCGACGGCGGAGATGCGCGACCGCTTCACCCGCGTGCTGCGCGGCCATCTGGCGATCGCCCGCGCGGTGTTTCCCGACGGCACCACCGGCGCGCAGCTCGACACGCTGGCGCGGCAGTTCCTGTGGCAGGCCGGGATCGATTTCGAGCACGGCACCGGCCACGGCGTCGGCAGCTATTTGTCGGTGCACGAGGGCCCGGCGCGGATCTCCAAGCTCGGCACCACGCCTCTGAAGCGCGGCATGATCCTGTCCAACGAGCCCGGCTACTACAAGACCGACGGCTTCGGCATCCGGATCGAAAACCTTGAGCTGGTGGTCGAGAAACACATCGGCGGCGCCGAGAAACCGATGAACGGTTTCGAAGCCCTGACGCTGGCGCCGATCGACCGCCGCCTGATCGACGTGGCGATGCTCAGCGCCGAGGAACGATCCTGGCTCGATGCCTACCACGCCCGCGTCCGCGAAACCGTCCGCCCCCACCTCGACGGCCCGACCCAACTCTGGCTCGACGCCGCGACGGCGCCGCTGGGGGTCTGAGCGCCCCAGCACAGCCCTCACCACTAGTCATTCCGGGGCACGCGCGTAGCGCGTGAGCCCGGAATCCATACTCCCTGGACTCGCGGTGAAGCACAGCGGCACCGCCCTCCTCCATCACAAACGCCAGGGAGTATGGATTCCGGGCTCGCGCTCCGCGCGCCCCGGAATGACAATCGAGAGTCTCTGCGCGGCGTCCCGGAACGACGCGTGGCTGAGGTTCGGCCACCGCCGCCCCGCCCTCGCCCGCCTTCCGCATAGCCTTATGCCGAAAAACCGCCTGTTAGCATTGCCCTGGCAGGCTACAGTCGAACCACCAGCTCACATCCTTCGCCCTGGCAGGCCCGTCGGGAACCGATCTCGCATGCACGGAATCGTCGGCAGATACGCAACGATCGACGCCAGCCGGCGCGACCTGCCGCCGTCGAAGCTGCTGCTCCTGCTGCTGGTGCTGATGAACGGTGCGGCGCCGATCGCGCTGTACATCTTCGTGCCGGCGCTCCCAGTGCTGGCGAGCGATTTTTCCAGCGACATCTCGGTCGCGCAGATGACCGTGTCGCTCTACATGGTCGGGCTGGCCTGCTCGCAGTTGATCATGGGGCCATTGTCCGACCGCTTCGGCCGCCGCCCGGTGCTGCTCGGCGGGCTGGCGCTGATGGTCGCGGCCAGCATCGGCTGCATCTTCGCGCAGACGCTGCCGCAACTGATCGGCTTGCGCTTTCTGCAGGCGCTCGGCGGCGCCTCGGGCATGGTGATTAGCCGCGCCATCATCCGCGATCTCTACAGCCGTGACCGCGTCGGCGGCATGCTCAGCCTCGTGATCGCCGTGATGATGATCGCGCAGATGCTGAGCCCGCTCGCCGGCGGCGTGATCGAAACCGCGCTCGGCTGGCGCGCGATCTTCTACGCCGTCACTGCCGGGGCGATCGTCGTCGCCGCCGCGATTACGCTGGCGCTGCCGGAAACCAGCCGCCGCAGCATGCCCGCCGCGCAGCGCGGCGGCTTCCGGACCGACCTCCGCAGCCTGTTCGGCAGCCGCGCCTTCATTGGCTACGTGCTGTGCCAGGTACTGGCGTCGGCGATCATCTTCATCTTCGCCGGTGGCGGCCCCTACGTCGTGGTGACGCAGATGGGCCGCAGCAGCGCCGAGTACGGCGCATGGTTCGCCAGCTCCGGCTTCGCCTATCTGATGGGCAACGTGTTCTGCGTGAAGTTCTCGCCGCGGCATTCGCTCGACCGGCTGATCTGGTTCGGACTGGCGCTGCAGATCGCCGGCGCGCTGCTCAATCTGGCGTGGGGTATCCTCGGCTGGAATCAGGTGCCGAGCTGGTTGTTCGGCACCCACATGATCATCATGTTCGGCAACGCCGCGGTGATGGCCAACGCCGCCGCCGGCGCGATCAGCATCCGCCCGCAGGCCGCCGGGACCGCATCCGGACTGATGGGCTTCACCCAATTCGGGTTCGGCTCGCTGTGCTCGCAGGCCGGCGCCTGGCTCGGCGGCCATTTCGCGACACCGTTGCCGCTCAACATCGCGATCTTCGGAACGGCACTCGCCTGCGCCTCGGCGATGATCTTCCTGGTGCCGCGCCGCAACCTGATCGCGACCGAGGAAATGATCGAGAAAGCCGAAGAAGAGACGCTGGTGTAGATCGGCGATCCTCCACCGTCATCCTCCGCTAAAGCGGGGGATCCAGTATCCCAGAGCCTTACGCGTTCACATCGAAGCGCCCCAACAAGTCATTCCGGGTCGCCCACGCAAGTGAGCGAACCCGGAATTCAACACGCGGGTGAGCTTCAGCGAGATTCCGGGTTCGCGCTACGCGCGCCCCGGAATGACTCGCGGATGCTATGGCGGATCGCCTTAACGCTCTGGGATACTGTGTCGCCCGCCTGCGCGGGCGATGACGTCTGTTGATGCAGCAACGCCGTGAACTACCCGCCGATCAGCGCCAGCCACTCGTCTTCGGTCAGCACCGTGACGCCGAGGTCTTTCGCCTTGGTCAGTTTCGATCCGGCGTCTTCGCCGGCGACCACGTAGTCGGTCTTCTTCGACACCGAGCCGGCAACCTTGGCGCCGAGCCGCTCCGCCGCGGCCTTGGCTTCGTCGCGGGTGAATTTCGACAGCGAGCCGGTGAACACCACGGTCTTGCCGGCGACCGCAGTGTCGCGCCGTGCCTGCTCGGCCGGCAGCACTTCGGTGAGTTCGACCAGCAGCGCATCGAGCGCCTTGATGTTGCGCTCTTCGGCGAAGAACTCGACCACCGCTTCGGCAACGACGTCGCCGATCCCGGCAATGTTGTCGAGATCCTGATACGCCTCCGAGGTGTTGCCCTCCTCGGTCTGCGCGTCGGCGGCTGCGCGCATGGCAGTCAGAAACGCTTCCAGCGTGCCGTAGTGCCGCGCCAGCAGCTTGGCGTTGCCCTCGCCGACATGGCGGATGCCGAGCGCGAAGATCAGGCGGTGCAGTTCGATCGTCCGCCGCGCATCGATCGCGGCGAACAGATTGCGCACCGAGGTTTCGCCATAGCCTTCCAGCTCCTCGATCTTCAGCTCGGCGTTGCGGGCTTTCAGCGTGAAGATGTCGGCGGGCTCCGTGACCCAGCCACGCTCGTGGAACAGCTCGATCTGCTTCTCGCCAAGACCGTCGATGTCGAACGCCAGCCGCGACACGAAATGCTTCAGACGCTCGACTGCCTGCGCCGGGCAGATCAGCGCCCCGGTGCAGCGCCATACCGCCTCGCCCTCCTCGCGCACCGCGTGGCTGCCGCACACCGGGCATTTGTGCGGGAAGTGATACGGCTTCGTCGTATCCGGCCGCTTCTCCATCACCACGCTGACGATCTGCGGGATCACATCGCCGGCGCGCTGCACCACCACGGTGTCGCCTTCGCGGATGTCGACGCCATCGCGGATCGGCTCGCCATCATTGCCGATGCCCTTGATGTAGTCCTCATTGTGCAGCGTCGCGTTCTGTACCACCACGCCGCCCACCGTCACCGGCTGCAGCCGCGCCACCGGCGTCATCGCGCCGGTGCGGCCGACCTGGATGTCGATCTTCTCCAGCACAGTCGTCGCCTGCTCGGCGGCAAACTTATGCGCGATCGCCCAGCGCGGGCTGCGCGACACGAAGCCGAGACGTTCCTGATAGTCGAGACGGTCGACTTTATAGACCACGCCGTCGATGTCATACGGCAGCGACGCGCGTTTCTCGCCGATCCGGCGATAGAACGCGAGCGCGTCCTCGACGCTGTGACACAGCGTGATCTCGGGATTGACGACAAAGCCGGCGTGATCGAGCCACTGCAGCATCTTGTGCTGGGTCGGCTCCTCCATCGGATAGTCGCTCATCTCGCCCCACGCATAGGCGAAGAACTTCAGCGGCCGCGACGCGGTGACCGCCACGTCCTTCTGCCGCAACGAGCCAGCGGCGGAGTTGCGCGGATTGGCGAATACGGTTTCGCCCATCTCCTCCTGACGCTTGTTCAGCGCAAGGAAATCTTGCTTCAGCATATAGACTTCGCCGCGCAGCTCGCAGGCGGCGGGGATGTGCTTGCCCTTCAGCGTGTTCGGCACGTCCTTGATGGTGCGGACGTTGGCGGTGACGTCCTCGCCGGTGAAGCCATCGCCGCGCGTCGCCGCGCGTACCAGCTCGCCGTTCTCGTAGCGCAGCGACAGCGACAGGCCGTCGATCTTCGGCTCGGCAACGATCGCCGGCACGTCGTCGAGCTTGAGAAAGCGCTGCACCCGCAGGGCGAACTCGGCGACTTCGTCATCGGCAAACGCGTTGCCGAGCGACAGCATCGGCACCGCATGCTGCACCTTGGCGAAGCCGCGGGCCGGCGCCGCGCCGACGGTCTGGGTCGGTGACGAGGCGCTGACCAGCTCGGGAAACTTCTGCTCGATTGCCTCCAGCCGCCGCCGCAACGCGTCGTAGTCAGCGTCCGAAATCTTCGGCGCGTCGTCCTGATAGTATGCCTTGTCATGCCCCTCGATCTCGAGGCGCAATCGCATCAGCTCCACCTTGGCCTTGGCTTTGGTGAGGGTGGCGATGTCGGGGGCGGGTTTGGTCTTCGCAGCCATTTTTCGCACTTGAGATTCCGGGTTCGCGAGCTCACGCTCGCGCCCCGGAATGACCGAGGTGATGAGGTTAGAAACTTTACCGCGAGTCATTCCGGGCGCTTGCGACAGCAAGCGAACCCGGAATCTCGCCGCGCGCGAGGCGCCGGTGGCCTATTATGTCTATCTGCTCGCCAGCCGCAAAGACGGTGCGCTGTATGTCGGCGTCACCAACGACCTCGTCCGCCGGGCTTATGAGCATCGCACCAAAGCCGTGCCGGGTTTCACGTCGAAATACAACATCGCCAAGCTGGTGTGGTTCGAAATCCACGACGACCCGATCTCCGCCATCACAAGGGAGAAGGAGATCAAGAAGTGGCGACGGGCGTGGAAAGTGGCGCTGATCGAGCGCGACAATCCGGGCTGGGACGATCTGTTCGAGACGATCGCACGCTAGGCTGGGGCCGGGTGCCCTGAATCTCAGGATTCCGGGTTCGCGCTGCGCGCGCCCCGGAATGACGGCGAAAACGTCTCCCCGAGTCATTCCGGGGCGCGAGCACAGCTCGCGAACCCGGCGACTGTCTCATGTGTCAAGGGTCTTACCTTGATATGGCGTGTCGGCTTTGACGAGTGCGTTGGCTGTGACGAGCAGTTTTCGGGCGATTGCGATGAGCGCGACCTTTCCGGGTTTTCCTTGCAGGCGAAGGGCGTTGTAGTCGTCGCGGAGCTTGGGGTGGTGGCGGGCGGCGACTAGGGCGGCCATGTAGAGGGCGGCGCGAACGCAAGGACGTCCGCCGGCGATGGCGGCGCGAGGCGGCGCTGCGCCGGATTGGCTGACGTGGGGCGCGAGCCCTGCGAGGCTGGCGATGGCCTTGCGATCGCGCTGGCCGAGTTCGGGTAGGTCGGTGATGAGGAGCGTAGCCACCCGTTCGCCGATGCCGGGGATCGATTTGAGGATGTGAAGGACGCGGCGGAGTTCGGCGTCGTCGCCGATGCGCCTGGCGAGTTCGGCCTCGATGGCTTGGCACTGCGCCGACAACGCGGCGATCGCGGCCCGATGACTATCGAGCAGGAGCGTGCCGCGGACCTGCTTCATCCGGGTCTTCTCCATCGCGATCATCTCGGTGAGCTGGCGGCGTCGGAGCGACAACGCCTTCAGCTCGAGTTGGGTGTCGGTCGGCAGGGGGCGCAGGGTCTCGGGCATAGTGAGAGCGAAGCGCGCAATCAGTCGCGCGTCCAGCCTGTCGGTCTTGGCGCGACCGCCTTCGGCCTCGCGGAACGCCTTGATCCGGCGCGGATTGACGATGCCGACTTCGAAGCCGGCGACCGAAAGCGCTTTGACCAGCGGTTCGGCATAGGGACCGATCGCCTCCAGAACCACCCGCCTGACGCCGGAGCGTTCGAGGCGGGCGATGATCTCGGCGATGCCATCGGCCAGATTAGGCATCCGGAAGGTCTGGCCCGACGGAGCCAGCGCGACATCGAGGAAACGTTGGCCGGCATCGACGCCGGCCGCAACCGCAAGCGGCACTGCAATCGTCATGGGCATCGGTCCTGTATGCGGGCGATCACCGCAACGGCAATGCCCGGGCGACTGTTCGATCAAGCAACACCGACAGAGGCGCCCGCACCGGGTTACGGCGAGATGATCGGCCGGGAATCTACCGAGCGGCCTCCGTCGTGCTGACTATGCACCAGCACCTCGCAGATACAGGAATCTCGATGTCCGCCGCAGCTCTCGGAGCCCAGCAGCGTGCGCCCTACCCCGCCGCCTTGATCAGCCGATCCGCCGCGGCCCTTGCCTCCGCGGTGATCTCGGCCCCTGCCAGCATGCGGGCGATTTCTTCGCGGCGGTGCTCTTCGGCCAGCGCGGCGACGCGGGTGGCAACGCGTTTGCCCTTGTCGAGGGCGGCCTTGGAGATCAGCAAATGCTGGTCGGCACGGGCGGCGACCTGTGGGGCGTGGGTGACGGCCATCACCTGGACCTTGGAGGCGAGCCGCCCCAGCCGCGCACCGATCGCATCGGCGACCGCGCCGCCGACGCCGGTGTCGATCTCGTCGAACACCAGGGTCGGCGCCGAGCCCTTGTCGGACAGCACCACCTTCAGCGCCAGCAGGAAGCGCGACAGCTCGCCGCCCGACGCCACCTTCATCAGGGGGCCCGGCCGCGTGCCCGGATTGGTCTGCACCCAGAACTCGACGCGGTCGATGCCCTGCGGCCCCGGAGCGGCGTCATCGGCCTCGACCTGGGTCATGAACTTGGCGCGTTCGAGCTTGAGCGGCGCCAGCTCGGCACCCACCGCCTTGTTGAGCTTCTCCGCCGCTTTGGTCCGGGCCGCCGAGAGCTTTGCGGCTGCAGCGCTGTAGCGGGCGTCGGCTTCGGCGGCGTCCTTCTCCAGGACCACCAGCCGATCGGCGCCGGCATCGATCAGCGCGACGTCGGCGACGTATTGAGCGGCGAGCGCGGCGAGCGAATCCACCGGGGTCGAATACTTACGGGCGGCGGCGCGCAGCGCGAACAGCCGCTCCTCGATCCGCTCCAGTTCCAACGGATCGAAATCGGCCGCCGCCAGCGCGGCGTTGAGGTGCTGATCGGCCTCTTCCAGCGCGTTGATGGCGGCGTCGATCGCTTTCACGGCCGGCTCGACCAGTTGAGGCGCAGA
Organism: Rhodopseudomonas sp. P1; assembly: GCF_039642825.1. Lineage (NCBI taxonomy): Bacteria > Pseudomonadati > Pseudomonadota > Alphaproteobacteria > Hyphomicrobiales > Nitrobacteraceae > Rhodopseudomonas > Rhodopseudomonas sp. P1. The sequence continues at coordinate 3,903,976 of NZ_CP088006.1, forward strand.
ACCGGCGCGGCGCTCCAGCCGGCGTACCGCAGCAGCCAGCGAGGCGACCGGCGAATGCGGCCCGCCGACTGCCTCCTGCGCCTCGCGCAGGTCGGCGGCGATCTTCTCGCCCTGCATCATGGTGGCGCGGCGCTCGGCCAGCGTGGTCTCCTCGCCATCCTGCGGCGCGAGCTGCTTCAGCTCATCGGCGGCATGGCGCAGATAGTCGGCCTCGCGGGCGGCACGCGCCATGCCGGCGCGGTGGGCGTCGAGCGCGGCCCGCGCGGTGCGCCGGCCCTCCCACAGCGTCTCCAGCGCGGCAACGTCCTTCTCGAGCCCGGCGAAGGCATCGAGCAGCCGGCGATGGGTGGCGGCGTCGACCAGCGCCCGCTCGTCATGCTGGCCGTGGATTTCGACCAGCGTGGCGCCGACGGCTTTCAGGGTCTGCACGCTGACGGACTGGTCGTTGATGAAGGCGCGGGTGCGGCCGTCGGCAAGCTGGACCCGGCGCAGGATCAGTTCGCCGGATTCGTCGACCTCACGATCGTCGAGGCCGTTGGCCTTGAGGATCGCGAACGCCGGATGGGTCCTGGCGACATCGAAGCTGGCGGTGACCTGGCCGTGCTCGGCGCCGTGGCGGACCAGCGCGGCATCGCCGCGGCCGCCAAGCGCCAGCGCAAAGGCGTCGAGCAGAATCGACTTGCCGGCGCCGGTCTCGCCGGTGAGCACCGCGAGGCCACGGGAAAATTCGATGTCGAGCCGCTCGATCAACACGATATCGCGGATCGAAAGGCGCGAAAGCATGGGAGACGGTCCTATCCGAGACCGAGCTTTTTGAAGGACTTGCTGATCCAGGAGCCCTTGTTCTCGGTGGGTTCGAGTCCCCCCGACTTTACAAGATTGTAGGCGTCTTTGTACCAGCGGCTGTCAGGAAAGTTGTGGCCAAGCACGGCGGCGGCGGTCTGCGCTTCGCCGACGATGCCGATCGCCATATAGGCCTCGGTCAAACGCGCCAGCGCCTCTTCGACGTGGCGGGTAGTCTGATAGCGCGTCACCACGGTCTTGAACCGGTTGATCGCCGCGGCGTAGTCGCGCTTGCTCATGTAATAGCGGCCGATATCCATCTCCTTGCCGGCGAGCTGGTCGCGGGCGCCTTCCAGCTTCTGCTTGGCGCTGTTGGCATATTCGGAGGTCGGATATTTGCGGATCACCTCTTCGAGCGCGGCGATCGCCTTTTCGGTGCGGCCCTGGTCGCGCGAGATGTCCGGGATTTGATCGTAATTCGACGCCGCGATCAGGTACTGCGCATAGGCAGCGTCCGAGCTGCCGGGGTGCAGCGTGACGTAGCGGGTGGCGGCGCCGATGCAGCTGTCGTAGTCGCCGGCCTGATAGTAAGCGTAGGCGGACATCAGCAGCGACTTACGCGCCCAATCCGAATACGGGTGCTGGCGGTCGACTTCTTCGAACTTCTTGGCGGCGCCCTTGGTGTCCTTGTCCTGATTCATCAGGTACAAGCCTTCGTTGTAGAGCTTGTCCGCCGGCTCATCGACCATCTTGTCGTCTTTGGCCAGGAACTTGTCCCACAACGCGCCGGTGCCGCAGCCACCGAGCGGAAGCGACAGCGCCAGCAGGCTGAAGATCATCGGCAGCCCGCGCCGCAGGCGATCGCCCCTGCGAGAAGTCTCTCCGTTCCGCAGTCCGAGCGCGATCCGCTGTGCCGACATCAATTCCAACCCGACAAATGGAGAACGGTGCCCCGGCAATCGACCAGACCGCTGTGGCCTGAGCCATCGACCTGCGCCGGAAAGCGTGGAGTCAACCGCCGGCTGTTTAGCCGAAAAAGGTGACTTCACCAACCGGGTACGCAGCTAATTCGCCGGGAATAAGGCGGCCGGCCCAATCGGTTAACAGGCCGCAAGATGTGGAAAATCGCCTGACTCGCTGTTGCGGTCAGGACACGTCCGGACCGTAGGCCGGAGCCACCATGCCGCCGACCAGGCCGGTGACGGCTTCGGCGTGGCCGCGCACGGCACGACGCGCCGGCTCGGCTTCGATCACGCGCCAGGCGCTGCGATCGGCCAACAGAGTGGTCAGCACGGTGTGGTTGAGCTTGTGGCCGCCGCGCACCGAGCGATAGGCGCCGAGGATCGGCAGGCCGGCGAGCGCGAGGTCGCCGATCGCATCCAGCGCCTTGTGGCGCGCGCATTCGTCGGAGTAGCGCAGGCCTTCCGGATTGAGCAGACGGTCGTCGTCGAACACCACCGAGTTTTCGAACGAGGCGCCGAGCGCGTAACCCATCTTCCACAGCCGGGCGACGTCGTTCATGCGGCCGAAGGTGCGGGCGCGCGCGACTTCGCGGCGGAAGATCTCCGGCTCGACCGCGAGCGCATATTTCTGCTTGCCGATCTGCGGATTGGAAAAGTCGATTTCGACTTCGACGCGGAAGCCGGCGGCGTAGGGCCGGAATTCGCCGAAGGATTCGCCGATCGCGGCGGAGACAGGCTTCAGGATCTGAAGGTATTTGCGGGGAGCGGCCTGCTCGCGGAGGCCGGCCTGGTCGATGGCAGCGACGAACGGGGCGGCGCTGCCGTCCATGATCGGAACTTCGGGACCGTCGACTTCGATCGTGGCGTTGTCGATGCCCATGCCGCGCAGCGCGGAGAGAATGTGTTCGGCGGTGGAGACCAGCGGACCGTCGCTGTCGCCGAGAACGGTGGCCAGCTCGGTGGCGACCACCGACTTGGACGTCGCCTTGATCTCGCGATCGGCGCCATCAAGTCCGGTCCGGACAAAAAGAAAACCCGCATCGATATCTGCGGGTCCCAACGTCAGAGTCACAGGACGGCCCGAATGAACACCTACGCCCGTCACCGTGGCTTGCGAACGCAGCGTGGTTTGCCGGCTGAACTTCATAAGTAAAGTGTCCCACTGACGCAGTGCGGAGATCGTTCCGGTCCTGTCGGCCGGGCGACTCGCTCTAGGCGTCCCCAAGTCCGTATTGACCATAGCACTGCCCCAAATCGCGCCAACTCACGCTTTTTTACGGATTGTTACCCCAAACCCGCCGCATTACCGCCGCCTGCCGATCGAATTCGACATCAATCGTGATCGGCGCGATTTTGTTTCAGTTCCGCCTAAAGTCGTAAACTCACGATTTTTCAGTGACTTAGATTCTGAAGGCCAGAATACCGGCTTGCCACAAAAAAGGGCCCCGGCGGATCGCCGAGGCCCTGAACTTGGTCAGATTTCAGACATTGTTTCAGGTCGCCTGCCGCCGGAGAAAGGCGGGGATATCCAGATGGTCGTCGCCCTGTGGCGCGGGGGCCACAGGCGCCGGGCGGCCGTGCATGTCGAGCCCCTGCGGCGCCGGACGCTTGGCGTACTCGGACACCGGCTCCTTCCCCATCTGATCGGCGACGCTGCGCTGCGGCCGGCGCTCCGGCAGCGGCGGCATCTGCGGACCGCCGTTGCGGGCGACCTGCGGCGCTTCGGCCGGCTCGTCATCGCGGCGGCCGAGGCCGTTGGCGAGGCGCTGCAGCAGCGACAGCCGATTCTTCTGCGGATGATCCTCTTCGCCGTCGCCGCGGGCCTGGCGGATTTCGTTCTGGGCCGGCACCGGCAGTTCGTCGAAGCGCGGCATCCGCGGCGGGCGCATCGCGGCGCGGTCGGCGGCCGGCGGCACGAAGGCTTCCGGCGCAAGCGGCTCTTCGGACACGGCGCGCGACTGTTCCGGATCCGGGAACAGCGACGGCTTCTGCGGGATCGGGCGGACGGTGACGTCGCCATAGGACGCCGGCTGCACCGGGGCTTCCTGCGGCATCGGCTCGTTGCCGACGGCGGCCGCGATCGCGGCGAGCGCGGCGCGCTCGACATTGGCGGCCTGGCGCGGAGACGAGTCGACGACAGCGGCGGCCGGAGCAGCGGCGGCCTGGGCGGCGCGCATCGCAGCAGCTTCGGCAATCCGCTGATTGTCGGCCCGCAGCTTGGCTGTCAGCTCAGCCAAGCGGCTATCGTTTCCCACCGCACTCACGGCGGCGGCCGCGGCCGGGGTGCCGGCATTGCGCGACAGCTGCGCCTGCTCGATGCCGGTGGCGACCACCGACACGCGGATGATGCCGTCGAGGCTCTCGTCGAAGGTGGCGCCGACGATGATGTTGGCGTCCTGATCGACTTCCTCGCGGATGCGGGTGGCGGCTTCGTCGACTTCGAACAGCGTCAGGTCCTTGCCGCCGGTGATCGAGATCAGGAGGCCGCGGGCGCCCTTCATCGAGGAATCGTCGATCAGCGGATTGGCGATCGCCGCTTCGGCGGCGGTCAGCGCGCGCTTCTCGCCGGTGGCCTCGCCGGTGCCCATCATCGCCTTGCCCATCTCGCGCATCACGGCGCGGACGTCGGCGAAGTCGAGGTTGATCAGGCCTTCCTTGACCATCAGGTCGGTGATGCAGGCGACGCCCGAATACAGCACCTGGTCGGCCATCGCGAACGCGTCGGCGAAGGTGGTCTTCTCGTTGGCCACCCGGAACAGGTTCTGGTTCGGGATGATCAGCAGGGTGTCGACGACTTTATGCAGCTCGGTGATGCCGGTCTCGGCGGTGCGCATCCGGCGCGCGCCTTCGAAGTGGAACGGCTTGGTCACCACACCGACGGTCAGTATACCCATCTCGCGCGCGGCCTTGGCGATCACCGGCGCGGCGCCGGTGCCGGTGCCGCCGCCCATGCCGGCGGTGACGAAAACCATGTTCGCGCCCGAGAGGTGGTCGCGGATTTCGTCGATGACTTCCTGCGCGGCGGCCGAGCCGACGTCCGGCTGCGAGCCGGCGCCGAGACCCTGGGTGACCTGGGTGCCCATCTGGATCAGCCGCTGGGCCTTCGACATCGTCAACGCCTGCGCGTCGGTGTTGGCGACCACAAAGTCCACGCCATCCAGTCCGGCCGTGATCATGTTGTTGACCGCGTTGCCGCCGGCGCCACCGACGCCGAACACGGTGATCCGGGGCCGCAGCTCGCGAATATCCGGGACATTGAGATTGATGGTCATGGTTGCCTCTCGATTACGCGCGCGTTGGTTCGTGAAGTCCCCGGCAAATGGCCTGGGCAATCTGTGAAAGCGGAAGGGGGCGGAAAAGAGTCATCAGAAGCCCTCGCGCAGCCAGCGGCCGACTTTGCCGAAGTAACCGGCATGGGCGTCGGCCCGGATGTGGCGGGTGTGGCGAGGTTCGATGTGCTCGAGATGAGCGAACTGCGGATAGACCAGAAGGCCGGTCGGCACCGCGAACGAGCCGCTCTTGGCTTCGTTCGGCAGACGGCCGACGCCGAGCGGACGGCCGACCCGAACCGAGCGGCCGAGAATCCGCGTGGCGAGCTCGGGCACGCCGGTGAGCTGCGACGCACCGCCGCTCAGCACCACACGCGCCCGGGGCTCTGCCGCAAATGGCGACTCCGCCAGCCGGTCCCTGACCATCTCAAAAATCTCCTCGGCCCGATGCCGGATGATGTTCGCGATCGTGGCGCGGGAGATCACTTGCGGGCTATCCCGCTCGTCCCCGGCGGCCGGGATCGACATCAACTCGCGCGCATCGGAACCGCCAGTTAGCACCGTGCCATATAACGTCTTGATTCGCTCGGCATCCGCAATGCACGCGCCGAGTCCACGGGCGAGATCCATCGTGATGTGATGCCCGCCGACCGCAAATCCGGATGCGTGGACGAAGCGGCCGCCGGAATAGATCGCGAGCGTCGTGGTACCAGCCCCCATTTCGATCAGCGCGGCGCCGAGATCGACCTCGTCGTCGGTCAGCATCGACAGCCCGGCGACATACGGGCTCGCCGCCATTGCTTCGACGTTGAGGTGGCAGCGCTCGACCGCGAGCATCAGGTTCTTGGCGACGGTGGCGTCGGTGGTGACGACGTTCATGTCGACGCCGAACTGGCGCGCCACCATGCCGCGCGGATCGCGGATGCCCTTGACGCCGTCGAGCGTGTAGCCGACCGGCAGCGCGTGCAGCACAGCGCGGCCGATGCCGGTGGCGTGATGCATGCCGGTCGAGGTGACGCGGCTGATGTCCTCGGCGGTGACGGCACCGCCCTTGATGTCGGAGGTCGCTTCGATCAATTGGCCCTGCAGCCGGCCGGCGGAGACCGACAGCAGCACCGATTCCACCCGCACCTTGGCCATGCGTTCGGCGAGCGCCACGGCGTGGCGGATCGCCTTCTCGCATTCCGCCATATCGACCACCGCGCCCGCCTTGACGCCGCGCGACTGGATCTGGCTGTAGCCGACGAGTTCGATCGAATGGGTGCGGCCGCGCAGCGCCTCTTGCGGCGGGCACGGCTTCAGCCGCGCGATCATGCAGGCGATCTTGCTGGTGCCGATATCGAGCGACGCCACCATCACGGTGCGATGCGGCGCAATCGGCCGGGTCTTCGGCGTCTGGGTACGATCGAAGACGGTCACGCGTCACCAGCCTTCTTTTTGGACTTCTTGTCCTTGCTGCTCAACAACTCTTCCCGGGCCTTGAAGGCGGCGTCCGACAGCCGCACCGTCAGCCGGTCCGGCAGCCGCATATCGATGGCGGTGATGTCGCGCGAGAACAGCTTGTCGTCCTGATCGAGCTGGCTGAGCATCGTCAGCGCGTTGCCGACATCGTGCTCGGGCATGCGAATGACGAGACCGCTGGTGAGCCAGACGTTCCAGCGCCGTTCGCCGACCAGGGCGACGGCGCGGGTCTGCGACCACACCTGCGGATAGCGCTGCAACAGCGCGATGAAATCCTTGGCTCGTTCGCCGGCGCCCTTCCCGACCACCAGCGGCAGCGACAGGAAGCGGCGCGCCACATATGGCTCGAGCACAGCGCCATCATCGGCAATCACCGACATATGGCCGTCGAGCTGCCAGCGCGCGAAAGCGGTGCGCTCGACGATGTCGATCTGCAATTCGCCCGGATAAAACTTCAGCACGGTGGCGTCGGCGATCCACGGATTCGCCTTCAGCTTGTCGCGCACCGCGGCGGCATCAAGAAACAACAGCGACGACCGCCCGGTGATGCCGCCGATCGCCAGGACCTCGTCCTGAGTGAGCTGCTTGCGGCCGGCGATCGCGACTTGCTTGATGCGGAAGCCGGCGAGATTGGCGGCGCCGTTGCGGGTGTCGTCCAGCGCCTGAACGAACTCGTCGACATGACCGCCCTTGACGATGCCCATGCCGGCGCTGCTGAGCAGGATTAGCGCGGTGAAGGCGACGCCGACGCGGCGCGGCAGCCAGCGCTCCAGCACGGCGATCACACCGCGCGACGGCTCGGGACGCACCAAACGCTGCGGCCGCGCCTGCTTCTTGCGCGAACGGCGTTCGCGCAGCAGCGCAGCCACCGCGTGGGCGACCGCCTTCAGGTCAGACTGAAGCCTCGACAGTCTTGACGACCGGGCGAGGCGCCCTCCACCGTCCATTGCAAAAGCTCGTTACACGTTGCGCCCGCGCCTACTCCGGGCAATGGCGCAGGTGACGTCTCGGTGGTTCCGGACCCGCCCTGCGGGCCGGACCGTCTGCCAGAAATGCAAACCGAAACGGATAAAGAGCTCCGCCCGGCTTACGCCACGACAGCCGAGCGCCAGGATGCGCCGCCAGCGTTAACCTTCGGCCCTCCTGGTAAACAAATCGTAAAGCAGGCCTGCGCAGACCCGAATTTGTTGCGTCCGGAGAAGGATTTGCGGCGAAAACGCGACTTTCCGCCAAGGCCTCCAGATGGAACCCGGAGGGCGTCCGGTCAGCTCCGCACGGCGCGCTCGGCCAGCGCGATCTGCCCGTTAAGGAAGTCGACGAAGGGGATTCCCAGCGCGTTCAACGCCTTGGGATAGAGCGAGGCTTTGGTGAGGCCGGGCAGCGTGTTGGTCTCCAGGAAAATGGGGCCATCCTTGCCGACGATGAAGTCGGAGCGCGAGTAGCCGCGGCACGACATCACCCGGTGCGCCCGCACGGCGTAGTCCATGATGGCGGCTGCGATCTCGGGGGCGAACCGGCCGGGGCAGATCTCCTGGGTCGATTTGGCGAGATACTTCGCGGTGTAGTCGAAGCCGCCGTCGGCCGGCACGATCTCGATCGGCGGCAGCGCGCGCAGCGAGCCGTCTTCGGCTTCGAGCACGCCGCAGGTCGCCTCGACGCCGGCGACGAACGGCTCGATCAGATAATCCTCGGTCTTGGCGGCATGGCGCACCGCGACCAGGTCCTGCTTGGCGTTGACGAAGAACAGTCCATAGCTCGAGCCGTCGCAGGCCGGCTTGGCGATCAGCCGGCCGTAGGTTTCGAGCGCTGCCTCGGCATCGGCGAGCGCGATCCCGCTCACGGTACGGACACCGGCGATCGCCGCGAAATGCTTGGCGGCGACCTTGTCGAAAGCCAGGTGCGAAGCTGCCGAGCCCGAGCCGGTGAACGGCACCCGCCGCAGTTCGCACATCGCCTGCAACTCGCCGTTCTCGGCGGCGCCGCCGTGCAGGCCCAGCACCAGCAGCCGCTGCTCGGCCGCGGCGCGATCGAGCGCGGTTTCGAGCGGGCCGACGTTCTCGCCGTCCGGCACGAAAGCCTCTTCGAACGGCCGGGCGTGCGCCAGCAACGCTTGTGCCGAAACGGCATGGACGCGGTCGTCGTCGTTCCAGAACCACAGATCGGCGTCCGGCTGCGCGCTGTGCAGCGCCTGCGCCGAGGCGACCGACACCAAGCGCTCTTTGCTGGTGCCGCCGAACAGAATGGTGTGTCGCATCGGTCGATCCGCCGCGCGGTCCCTGTTTAAGTCGAAGAAAAGCTGCTGCGTCCCGCGGACCCGGCGCGCGGCGTCATTTTGCCGATTTGGCCGATTCGGAGAAGCGGCGTTACGGCGGCGCGGCTGCGCGCCGCAGGGAGGCGAAGCCCCACAGCAACAGCACGACCAACGCCGGCGTGGTCAAACCGACCACCCGCAGCGGCTGCCACACCCCGCCTTCGGTCGCGATCATGCCGAGCCACATCACGCCCGACCAGGCGATCAACGCCGGCACCACACACACCCGCCCTCGCCGCCGCCAGACTTCGAACTGCACCAGCGCGACCAGCGGCGCCGCGAACGCCACGTAGTTGGGCTGCGACACCGACAGCATCACCGGCAGCGCCGCACTGAGCAGCGCGCCGCCGATCAGCAGCGACGGACCGAGCGGCGGCTGCGGGCCTTTCAGGCGCCAGAACCGGTCATGGCCGAGCCACAGCAGCGCGCCGATCACCACCGCATCGAACACGAGCTGGCCGATGGTGGCGAAGCGCGGCAGGGTGTCGGTCTCGGGCAGACCGCCGGCGGCGATCCGCGCCAGCATCGCGCCGATGCTGAGCATATCGTAGGACGTGAAGGTGATCTCGTCGGCGATCTTCGGATTGGGCACGCCGGTGAAGATGCCGCTGAGATGCTCGGTCCACATCGCGCCATACAGCTTCACCACTTCGGACGGGCCGAGACACAGCGTCGGCACCACGAACAGAAACACCGCGCTGAAGCCCAGGGTGGCGAGCACGGTGCGGAAATCGCGGCGCAACACCGGAAAGATCAGCAGCGCCAGCGGAAACAGCTTGATGGTGAAGCCGAGCGCCAGCGCAGAGGCCGCAAGGTAAATGCGGCCCCGCAAGTACAGCACCAGGAATGCCACCATGGTCAGCAGCACCACGGCGCTCGGCTGGCCGCGGCCGAGCCCGTCGCCGAAGAACGGCAGCAGCGCCGCCACCGGCCCGAGCCGCAGCAGCCACCACGCGCTCCAATCGGCCTGATCGAGTGACGGCGGCAGCGCACGTTCGAGCCCCCGCGCCCACAGATCGACGGCGGCCAGCATCGCAAGGGCACTGAAGACGTACCAGGTCGCGACCGACAGCGGCAGCGGCAACGCCCACTCCGGTTTGGGGAAGCCGTCGAGCGGATGGGCGAACGGTCCCATCAACAGCGCGAAGGTCGGTGGGTAGTGATAGGTCCAACCGTGATGATCGGCGACTTCATACAGCGGATAGCCGGTCCACACCGCCCAGGCGGCGCGGAAGAACACCTGCACGTCGCCGAAGCCCTGCACCGCCGAGCGCTTCACCACGATCGGCAGATAGATGCACAGCGCCGCCGCGACCGTAGCGATCAGCACGATCTCGTACCAGCGAAGCTGTCGCAGGCGCGGCGCAAATTGCGAATACAAGGCAGGATGTCTCCTCAGCCGTCGCTGAGCACATGGCCGCAGCGGTCTGGCGGAACCGTGGCACTAGACCAGCATACGTGCAGGGCAGCCAAACCCCTCGCGCGCCGGCCGTGGACGATGGCGGCGAAAACCGCCAAAGTCGGACGCGTTTGCAGGGTGTTGCAGCGTGATTCCGGCGGTCCTGCGTCGGTGCCGTTTCGCGCCGTTGCGGAGAAACAAAGAGACACAGATGATCCGAGATTGGCTCGACCTTCCGCCGTTTGGAACCTTCGCGACGCTGGCGCTGCTGTACTATGGCGTGGCCGCCATACTGATCGTGGTGGTGTTCGTCTCGCCGCTGCGCGGGCCGATCGCGCGATTGCAGGGCGTGGTAGCGCCGTTCTTCTCATCGGTGGCGGTGCTGTTCGGATTGCTGACCGGCTTCCTCGGCTACGATGTCGCCGAACGCAATCGCCAGGCGTCGCGCGCGGTGCAGACCGAGGCCGGCGAACTGCAGAATGTCTATACACTCAGCGTCGCCTCGGTGTCGGACATGCAAGCCATCCGCGTCGCGCTGAAGAACTATGTGGCGACGGTACTCAAGGACGAATGGCCGACCGTAAACGGCCTCGCCTCGCCGCGGACCAACCTCGCCTATGATCAGATGCTGACTGAAATCAGTTCGCCGGCGATCACCCGGGACTCCGGCGCGGCGGTGCACGTGGCGTTGCTCAGCTCCGCCGTGCGCGCCGGCACCGCACGCAATACCCGGATCAGCCTGTCGATCGACCGGACCAGTGACCTCAAATGGATTTCAGTTCTGCTCCTCGGCGTCATCACTCAGGCGGCAATCGCGCTGGTGCATCTCGACAAGCCGCGGCCCATGTCGGCGGCCCTGTCGGTGTTCGCCACCGGCGCGATCGTCGCACTCGGGCTGATCGCGCTGCAGGAGGATCCGTTCAGCGGCGTGTTCCAGGTGTCCTCGATTCCGCTCGAGCACGTGCTGTCGCTGCCGGATACGCCCCAACTACCTCCCAACGCGGTGCCGATTCCACACCCTCAAAAGCCATGAGGCATGGCGCGCGTATCGCCTTGCGGGCTTGCTGAGTTGATTGCGTGCGGTTGGCGGCTCAGCTCTGCTCGGGCGCGACGCCGATCCGCTTGATTTCCCACTGCAGCTCGACGCCGGACTGCGCCTTGACGCGAGAGCGCACGGTCTCGCCCAGCGTCTCGATATCGGCTGCGGTGGCCTCGCCGGTGTTGATCAGGAAATTGCAGTGCATCTCCGACACCTGCGCGCCGCCGATTCTGAGGCCGCGGCAGCCCGCGGCATCGATCAGGCGCCACGCGCTCTGGCCGGGCGGATTCTTGAAGGTCGAGCCGCCGGTCTTCTCGCGGATCGGCTGCGCCAGCTCGCGATGCGCCTGCACCTCGTTCATCTTGGCTCGGATGTGATCCGGCGTCGCCGGCGTGCCGCGCAGCCGCGCCGAGGTGAAGATCAGCGCAGGATCAGCACCGCTGTGGCGATACGAGAACTGCATCGCGGCGTTGTCGAACAGTTTGCGCGTGCCGCTGCGATCATACGCGGTGGCGTCGATCAGCACGTCCTTGGTCTCGCGGCCGTTGGCGCCTGCGTTCATCCGCAGCGCCCCGCCGATCGAGCCGGGAATGCCGTAGTAGAATTCCAGCCCGCCGAGCTGCGCCGCAGCAGCGGTTTCGGCCACGCGCTTGTCGAGCGCGGCGGCACCGGCATGAACCACCTCGCCCTCGACGCGATGCTCGCCGAAGCCGCGCGGTGACAGCCGGATCGCGACGCCCGGCAGCCCGCCGTCGCGCACGATCAGGTTGGAGCCGAGCCCGAGGCACATCACCGGAATCTCGGCCGGCAGCTGCGACAGGAAGTAGCCGAGATCATCCTCGTCGGCCGGCGTGAACAGCACCTGCGCCGGCCCGCCGACACGAAACCAGGTGAGCGGCGCCAGCGGCTCGTTGCCGAGCAACCGCCCGCGCAGCTCCGGCATCGCGGCTTTCAGCTCGGGCGTGAGATCGGGAAAACTCATACGTTTACGGCCAAACACGTGGATGGCCGAGAAGCGCCCGGCCATGACGGGACGAGAACCCTTGCGGCAGCGGTCCGCTGCTCCATCAGCCCAGCGCCTTCAATTCGCCGGGCAGTGCGTAGGCCCATTGGGTGATGTTGCCGGCCCCTAAGCAGACGACGTAGTCGCCGCTGTGGGCGAGGCCGGCGACGACGCCGGCGAGCGACGCGGAATCCTGCAGCGCGACGACGTCGCGGTGGCCATGGGCGCGCAGGCCGAGCACGAAGTGATCGCGGTCAACACCTTCGATCGGCGCCTCGCCGGCCGGATAGACGTCAGCGACAATCACCGCATCGGCATCGTTGAAGCAGGTGCAGAACTCTTCGAACAGCGACTGCAGCCGGCTGAACCGATGCGGCTGCACCACGGCAATGACCTTGCCCGAGGTCGACTGCCGCGCCGCCTTCAGCACCGCGGCGATCTCGACCGGATGATGACCGTAATCGTCGATGATGGTGACGCCGTTCCACTCGCCGGTCTTGGTGAAACGACGGCGCACGCCGCCGAACGCCGCGAGCGCCTTGCGGATGGTGTCGTCGGACAGGCCGAGCTCGTGCGCGACGGCGATCGCCGCGGTGGCGTTGAGCGCGTTATGACGACCCGGCATCGGCAGCTTGAGATCGGCGATCTCGTGCGCGGTGCCGGCCTTGCGATCGCGGAACGCGACCTTGAAGGTCGAGCCGCCGCCGCTGGCTGCGAGATCGAGCAGCCGCGCATCGGCCTGCGGGTTCTCTCCGTACGTGATGATGCGGCGGTCTTCGATCTTGCCGACCAGCGTCTGCACCACCGGATGATCGATGCACATCACCGCAAAGCCGTAGAACGGCACGTTCTCGACGAAGTTGCGGAAGGCGTCCTGCACCGCGTCGAAGGTCTTGAAGTGATCGAGATGCTCGGGATCGACGTTGGTGACGATCGCGACATCCGCAGGGAGCTTGAGGAAGGTGCCGTCGCTCTCGTCGGCTTCGACCACCATCCAGTCGCCACCGCCGAGCCGCGCATTGGTGCCGTAGGCGTTGATGATGCCGCCGTTGATCACGGTCGGATCGAGATCGCCGGCGTCGAGCAACGCCGCCACCATCGAGGTGGTGGTAGTCTTGCCGTGGGTGCCGGCGATCGCGACGCAGCTTTTCAGACGCATCAGTTCGGCCAGCATCTCGGCGCGGCGCACCACCGGAATCCGCTGCGCGCGCGCCGCGAGCAGTTCGGGGTTGTCGCGCTTGATCGCGGTCGACACCACCAGAACATCGGTGCCCTTGATGTTGTCGGCTTGGTGGCCGACGTGGATCTGGATGCCCTTCTCGCGCAGCCGGTTGACGTTGGCGCTTTCGGAAGCGTCGGAGCCTTGCACGGTGTAGCCGAGATTGCACAGCACCTCGGCGATGCCGCTCATGCCGATACCGCCGATCCCGACGAAGTGGATGGGTCCGATATGGCGCGGCAATCTCATGGGGAGGGTCTCTATCGTTGCTGGTCGTGCCCGGATGGTCACGGGCATTTCCGATTCAGGGTCACTTCATGCAAGACGGGGATGGCCGGGACAAGTCCGGCAAATGCGCCGTTGCGTGGTTTTCGTCCGTCCGGCCTTAGACCTTCGCGACCCGTCCGACGACGTCGGCGAGGCGTTCGGCGGCGTCCAGACGGCCAATTTGGCGCGCTGCGGCGGCCATTTGGGCCAATTTGGCCGGATCGGCGGCCAGCGCGGTGATCTCGGCTGCGAGCCGGTCCGGGGTAAAATCCGGTTGAACGACGCGCAGCGCACCTCCCGCCGCGGTCAGTACGCCGGCATTGGCGAACTGGTCCTGGTCGAGCGCGCCCGGCAGCGGCACCAGGATGCCGGGCCGGCCGATCGCCGCGAGTTCAGCCACCGTCCCCGCACCGGAGCGCGACACCACGAGCTGGCTCGACGCCAGCCGCTGCGGCAGATCGGTGAAAAACGGCGCCAGCTCGCAATTCAGCTGCAGTCGTTCGTACACCGCACGGACGCGGCCCATGTCCTCGTCGCGGACCTGCTGGGTCAGCACCAGCCGGCGCAGCAGCGCCGGATCGAGCTTTTCCAGCGCCGGCGGCACGATGTCGGCCATCACCCGCGCGCCCTGGCTGCCGCCGAACACCAGCACCCGCAGCGGACCGCCGGCGACCGGCGGGTCGTAAGCGACAGTCGCGGCGTCGGCGACCGCCGGACGGATCGGATTACCGGTATTGGTGATCTTCGCGGCGAGCGCCGGCCAAGCGGTTTCGTGGCCGGGAAAACCGGTGGCGATGGCATCGACCCGCGGCGCCAGGAAGCGATTGGCGCGGCCCATCACCGCGTTCTGCTCGTGGATCAGCGTCGGCACTCGGCGCCAGGTCGCGGCGAGCAGCGGCGGCAGCGTCGGATAGCCGCCGAACCCGACCACCGCAGCCGGCTTCAGCCGCCCGATCAGATTGAAGGCGAGCAGCGCGCCGGAGCCGAGCTTCAGCGCGGTCTTCGCCAGCGCCCACGGCGTCCGGCCGCGCACCGTCTCGCTCGGCACCACGTCGGTCATCTCGGCGGTGAACAGCCCGCTGTAGCGGGTGGCGCGATGATCGGTGACCAGGCGGACGCGGTAGCCGCGCTGAATCAGCACCACGCCGAGCGCTTCGGCCGGAAACAGGTGGCCGCCGGTGCCGCCGGCGGCGAGCAGGATCAGGGGAGCGTCGGTCATGGCCTCACGCGTAGCTTCCCGCCGCCTCGATCGCATTGACTTCGGTCTTGGGCCGCTGCCGCGTCAGCGCCAGCATCATGCCGACGCCGTAGGCCAGCGACACCATCGACGAGCCGCCATATGAGATGAACGGCAGCGTCATACCCTTGGCGGGGATCAGTTGCAGATTCACCGCCATGTTGATCGCCGCCTGCACGCCGAACAGGATCGCCAGCCCCGAGGCGGCGAAGCGCGAGAACAGATCCTCGCTGCGATAGGCGCGCGACAGCGTGCGCAGCACGATGAAGGCGAACAGGGCGAGCAGCGCCAGACACAGCACAATGCCGAACTCTTCGGCCGCGACCGCATAGACGAAGTCGGTGTGGCTGTCCGGCAGACTGCGCTTGGCGATGCCTTCGCCGGGGCCAAGGCCGAGCCAGCCGCCGTTGCTGAACGCTTCGCTCGCCATATCGACCTGGAAGGTGTCGCCTGAGGCCGGGTTCATGAACCGCTTGATGCGGCCGGCGACGTGCGGAACGAACAGATAGGCGGTGAACAGTCCGCCCGCGGCGGCGCCGGCGAGGCCGAATACCCAGACGATCCGCATGCCGGCGATGAAGAACAGCGCGCCCCACACCATCAGCACCAGCATGGTCTGGCCGAAGTCGGGCTCCATCACCAGCAGCGACACCAGCGACAGCAGCAGCATCATGGCCATCGAGGTGGCCGGCATCTCCGGCCGCCGCGCCGCTTCGGAGAACAGCCAGGCGGCGAGGATCACGAACGACGGCTTGGCGATTTCGGAGGCCTGGATGTTGATGCCGACCAGCGTGATCCAGCGCCGCGCGCCCTTCACTTCCGGCCCGAACAGCAACGTCGCCACGATCAGCCCGATCGCCAGCACGAACACGATCAGCGCCGAACGTCGGATCTGTCGCGGCGACAGGAACGACACCCCGATCAGCACGATCAGCGACGGCGCCAGGAACAGGACGTGGCGGTTGAAGAAGTGGAACGGATCGAGCCCGATCCTCGTCGCGACCGGCGGCGACGCCGCCAGCGACAGGATCACGCCCGCCAGCATCAGCGCGATCAGCGCCACCAGCAGCACGCGGTCGACGGTCCACCACCATTCGCTGAACGGGGTGCGTTGGTCACGGGAGATCATCGGCGATCCTGGGCAAAGAGGTCGCCCATTGGTGCGCCCACGTGGTTGCCAGGGGGTTAATGCGATGGCGCGGAATCGAGGATGTGAACGGGAGGCTTGCCGCTCAGCAATCCGTCATCCCCGCGAAGGCGGGGATCCAGTCAGTATCCCAGAGCCTATCGCTGGAAATCGAAACGCCCTGGAATACTGGGTCGCCCGCCTGCGCGGGCGATGACGGGCGTGTGTTTGGCGGCGCAGTGCCGGCCTCACACCGCCGCAACACCCTCCAACGCCGTCACCAGCTCACGGAACCGGGTGCCGCGGAGTTCGAAATTGCGGAACTGGTCGAACGAGGCGCAGGCCGGCGACAGCAGCACCACCGGCTCGGCCAATCCCGACGCCGCGGCATCGCGCGCGGCGGCGGGCACCGCGACTTCCAGCGTTTCGCTGATCTCGTACGGCACCCGGCCTTCCAGGGTGGCGGCGAATTCCTGCGCGGCCTGGCCGATCAGATAGGCCTTGCGGATAAGTGGGAAATACTCTGCCAGGCTCTCGATGCCGCCGGTCTTCGGCTTGCCGCCGGCGATCCAGAAGATCTCACCGAACGACGACAACGCCTTCGCGGCCGCATCCGCATTGGTGGCCTTGGAGTCGTTGACGAACAACGTCGTCCCCTTCTCGCTGACTTGGCGGCCGACCTGCTCCATCCGGTGTGCGAGGCCGGGGAAGCTGCGCAGGCCCTGCTGCAGCACATCGGGCGAGATGCCGAGCGCCAGAACCGCGGCCGCTGCGGCCGCTGCGTTTTGCGCATTGTGCAGACCGCGCAGCGAGCCGATACCGCCGAGCTTGGCGACTTCGGTAGAATTGCCGCCGTCGATGCGGCGAATGGTTTGAAGATCGGCGGTGATGCCGGAGGTCACCGGCCCCTGCACCGACATCCGCACCACGCGCTTGCCGGCGCGTTCGATCCGGTCCGCCGCGGCGCGGCCAAACTCATCGTCGACGCCGATGATCGACGTGCCGCCGTCCTGCACGCCCGCGACCAGCCGCTCCTTCACCGCAGCGTAGTGCTCGATGGTGCCGTGGCGGTCGATGTGATCTTCGGTGACGTTGAGCAGGATGCCGACGGTCGGATCGAGCGACGGCGTCAGGTCGATCTGATACGATGACATCTCGATCACGTGGACGCGGCCGTCCTTCGGCGGTTCGAGCGACAGGATCGCGGTGCCGATGTTGCCGCCGAGCTGGGTGTCCCAGCCGGCCTCGCGCAGCAGATGCGCGATCAGCGCCGTGGTGGTCGACTTGCCGTTGGTGCCGGTGATCGCGACGAAGGGAGCGCGCGGCGCATGCGCCTTGCGCTCGCGGCAGAACAGTTCGACGTCGCCGATCACTTCGACGCCCGCCTCCTGCGCCTTCAGCACCGTCCAATGCGGCGCCGGGTGGGTCAGCGGCACGCCGGGCGTCAGCACCAGTGCGGCAAAATTCGTCCAAGGCAGATTGCGCAGATCCGCGGTAATGAAGCCGGCCTGCGCCGCCTCGACCATGCGGTCGAGATTGTCGTCGCACGCGATCACTTCGGCGCCGCCAGCCTTCAGCGCGTGGCAGCTCGCCAGCCCCGACCCGCCGAGCCCAAACACCGCGACCGACTGGCCGGCGAAAGAGGTGACGGGGATCATGCCGGACTCCAGATCGGCGCGCGCGCCTTACCAACTGCACAGCCGTCATCCCCGCGAAGGCGGGGATCCATACTCGCTACGCTCTCGGTCAGAGTATGGAGCCGAATACGTCCATCCCAACCACAGGGGTTATGGGTCCCCGCCTTCGCGGGGACGACTCGTCGAGGGGTGCGCATCATTTCCCTCACCGCAGCTTCAGCGTCGACAGGCCGGCGAGCGCCAGCATCACGGCGATGATCCAGAACCGGATCACGATCTGCGGCTCGGTCCAGCCCTTCTGTTCAAAGTGGTGGTGGATCGGCGCCATCTTGAACACGCGCTTGCCGGTGAGCTTGAACGAAGCGACCTGCACGATCACCGACACCGCTTCGAGCACGAACAGGCCGCCGATCACCGCCAGCACGATCTCGTGCTTCACCGCGACCGCGATCGAGCCGAGCATGCCGCCGAGCGCCAGCGAGCCGGTGTCGCCCATGAAGATCGAGGCCGGCGGCGCGTTGAACCACAGAAAGCCGAGGCCGGCGCCGAGCAGCGCTCCGCACAGTACCGCGAGTTCGCCGGTGCCGGCGACGTAGTTGATCTGCAGATATTCGGCGAACACCGCGTTGCCGGCCAGATACGAAATCAGCCCGAAGCTCGCCGCGGCGATCATCACCGGCACGATCGCGAGGCCGTCGAGGCCGTCGGTCAGGTTCACCGCGTTGCCGGCGCCGACCACCACGAAGGCGCCAAACACGATGAACGCCCAGCCGAGGTTGAGCATCACTTCCTTGAAGAACGGAATCACCAGCGAGCTCGACAGCGGCGCGCGGCCGAGCCACACCAGCGCGAAACACGCCGCGCCCGCGATGGTGAATTCGATCAGCAGACGGGTGCGGCCGGAGATGCCGGCGTGGGTCTGCTTGGTGACCTTCATGTAGTCATCGTAGAAGCCGACGAAGCCGAAGCCGAGCGTCACCGCCAGCACGATCCAGACATAGGGATTGAGCGGGTTGGCCCAAAGCACGGTGCCGACCGTCAGTCCCGACAGGATCATCAGGCCGCCCATCGTCGGCGTGCCCTTCTTGGTCATCAGGTGCGATTGCGGGCCGTCGGTGCGGATCGGCTGACCCTTGCCCTGGCGCAGCCGCAGATTGTCGATGATCCACGGGCCGAACATGAACACGAACAGCGCCCCGGTCACCATCGCGCCGCCGGTGCGGAAAGTGATGTAGCGGAAGACGTTGAACGCCGGAAACGAGCTGGAGAGGTCGATCAGCCAATAGAGCATTCAAGCCGCCTTACACCGCAGCGTCGTCGCGTGCGGTCGTGCCGGGGAAGCGCTTCGCGAGCGCGGTGACAATGGTTTTCATGCGCGAACCGAGCGACCCCTTCACCATCACGACGTCGCCGGCTCGGATTGCGGCGACGACTTGGGATTCGAGCGCGGCCGCGTCGCCTGCATAGCCCCCTCGTTTGCCGGAGGAAAGGGCGTCCCACAAATTGCGCATCAACGGGCCGCAGCAGAACACCAGGTCGATGCCATTGGCCCGCACCGCCTCTTCGAGGCCGCGGTGCAGCTCCGGGCCGCGCGGGCCGAGTTCGAGCATGTCGCCCAGCACGGCGATCCGACGCCCCTGCCCGCTGACCTCGGCGCGGCCGAGCACACCGAGCGCTGCGGCCATCGAGGCGGGATTGGCGTTGTAGCTCTCGTCGATCAGCGTCGCCTCGCCGGAGCCGACCGGCAGCGGCTTGCGGACGCCGCGGCCGGCGGCGGGCGCAACCTGCGACAGCGCCAGCGCGGCGAGCGCGAGGTCGGCGCCGGCCAGCTCCACGGCAGCCAGCACCGCCAGCGAATTCAGGGCCATGTGCCGGCCCGGCATGCCGAGCTTGTAGGTGACGTCGTGGCCGAGAATGCTGGCATGCACGGCCGAACAGTCGGCATGCAGTGCGACGTCGAGCAGCCGCGCGTCGGCGGCCGGATCGGCGCCGAAGGTGACGATGTGGCCGACATCGGCGCGGAGCGCGTTGCTGCACAGCCGGTCGAACATCGGCGTATCGCGATTCAAGACCGCGATGCCGCCCGGCTCGAGCCCGGTGAAGATCTCCGACTTGGCGTCGGCGATGCCCTCGATGCCGGAGAAGAATTCGAGATGCACGGCTTCGACCGTGGTGATGATCGCGATGTGCGGCCGCACCATCTTCACCAGCGGCTCGATCTCGCCGGCGTGGTTCATGCCGATCTCGAACACCGCAAACCGCGTGTCCGCCGGGCAGCGCGCCAGCGACAGCGGCACACCCCAGTGATTGTTGAACGACGCCACCGAGGCGTGGGTCGCTCCCTGGGCGCCGAGCACGCCGCGCAGGCCTTCCTTGGTCGAGGTCTTGCCGACCGAGCCGGTCACCGCGATGACTTTGGCGGACAGCCGCGAGCGCGCCGCGACGCCGAGCCGGCGCAGACCTTCAAGTACATCTTCAACGACGAGAAGCGGCGCGTCGGCCGCGAACTTGTCGCGCTGCGCCTTCTCCACCACCGCCAGCGCCGCGCCGGCGTTCAGCGCCGCGGCAACGAAATCATGGCCGTCATGAACATCGCCCTTGATGGCGAAGTAAGCGTCGCCCGGCGCCAGCGTGCGGCTGTCGATCGAAATCCCGAACACGTCGCGCGGCAGCGTGCCGCTGCGCGTCGCGGCCATCGCCTCCGCCATCGCGTCGGAGGTCCAAAGCGGTTGTTTGCTCATGCGGCGCTCGCTGATAGCGCCGCTTTCGCGGCGTCGTGGTCGCTGAAATGCAGCACGCGGTCGCCCACGATCTGCCCGGTTTCATGGCCCTTGCCGGCGATCAGCAGCGCATCGCCCGGCTGCAATTCGCTGATCGCGGTGCGGATCGCCTCGGCGCGGTCGCCGACCTCGCGTGCGCCGGGCGCGGCCGCGAGGATGGCGGCGCGGATGGTCGCCGGATCTTCGCTACGCGGATTGTCGTCGGTGACGATCACGACATCGGCGTTCTCGGCCGCGATCGCGCCCATCAGCGGCCGCTTGCCGGAGTCGCGATCGCCGCCGGCGCCGAACACCACCACCAGCTTGCGTTTTGCATAGGGGCGCAGCGCCTGCAGCGTCTTGGCGAGTGCGTCAGGTTTGTGCGCGTAGTCGACGAACACCGGCGCGCCGTTGTGGGCGCCGACCAGATCGAGCCGGCCCGGCGCGCCTTCGAGATGTTCGAGCGCGGCGAAGCTCGCCGCCGCATCGCCGCCGGTGCCGATCACCAGCCCCGCCGCGACCAGCGCGTTCTCGATCTGGAATTCGCCGACCAGTGGCAGCTTGATGGTGTAGCGCCGCCCCTCATGTTCGACGTTGAGGGTCTGCGCGAAGCCTTCGACCGCGGCATCGATCAGCTTGATGCCGGCTCCGGGATCGCCATTGCGGCCGATGGTGATCAGCCGCAGGCCGCGCGCTCGCGCTGCTTCGATCACTTCGGCCGAACAATCGTGATCGGCGGAGATCACCGCGGCGCCGCCATCCTGCACCAGATTGCGGAACAGCCGCAGCTTGGCGTTGAGATAGTGGGCGACGGTGGGGTGATAATCCATGTGGTCGCGCGACAGGTTGGTGAAGCCGCCCGCCGCGACGCGAACGCCGTCAAGTCGGAACTGATCGAGCCCGTGCGACGACGCTTCCAGCGCCAGATGGGTGATGCCTTCGCGCGCGATCTCGTCGAGCGAGCGATGCAACGCGATCGGGTCGGGCGTCGTCAGCGAGCCGTACACGCTGCGCGTTGGGGTGACGAGACCGATGGTGCCGATGCTGGCAGAGGCATGGCCAAGCCGCTGCCAGATCTGCCGGGTGAACGCCGCGACCGAGGTCTTGCCGCTGGTGCCGGTGACCGCCGCGATCACCTCCGGCTGGTGCGGGTAGAACCGCGCCGCGGCCTGCGCCAGCGCCAGGCGCGGATTGGACAGTTGCACGAACGGCACCGCGAGGTCGCCCTCCGGCCGATGTTCGCCGGCCACCGCCACCGCGCCGGCGGCGACCGCCGCCGCGACGAACCGCGCCCCGTCGGTCTTGGCCCCGGCGAGCGCGAAAAACAGGTCGCCCGGCTTCACAGCGCGGCTGTCGACGGCGAGCCCGCCGATGGCGAGGTCGGCCGCCGGCGCGGCGATGTCGGCCTCAGCGCTGAAGAGGTCGCGAAGCTTCATGGTCCTGGGGCGTCCGATTCGAGACAGCTGTTCTCACGCCTGCGAGGCTTTTAACGCAAGCAGCGCGCGGCGCAAAACGGCAGGGATGGCGCCGTCGCGGCAGGGCGCGCGGCTACTGGCCGGCCCTCGATGACGCAAGAATAAGGCGGTCGGGCGGCGGCAGATCGAACCGCGGCTCGATTCCGAGCAGCGGGGCGATTCGCTCGATCACCTTGCCGCCGGTCGGCACGGCGTTCCAGCCGGAGGTGATGAAGCCGTGAGTCTCCGGCAGCGCCTTCGGCTCGTCCAGCATCACCAGCACCTGATATTGCGGATTGTCCGCCGGCAGGATCGCGGTGAACGAGTTGAGCACCTGCTTCTTGGCGTAGCGGCCGTTGACCACCTTCTCCGAGGTGCCGGTCTTGCCGCCGATGTAATAGCCCTTGGCGATCTGGTCGGCAGTCTTGGCGGTGCCCACTTCGGCGTTGAGCCGCATCAGGTAGCGGATCTTGTCGCTGGTCTCGGTCTTGATCACCCGTTTGCCGAGCTTCTTGGCGTCCTCTTCGGTGCGCTTCAGGAAGGTCGGCGGAATCAAATAGCCGCCATTGACCATGGCGTTGATGCCCATCACCGCCTGCAGCGGCGCCACCGCGACGCCGTGGCCGAATGAGATGGTGATGGTGTTCAGTTCGCTCCAGCGCTTCGGCACGATCGGCGACGCGCTTTCCGGCAGCTCGGTGCGCAGCCGGTCGAGCTGGCCGACCTTCTTCAAGAACGCCTTGTGGGCCTCGACGCCCATCGACAGCGCCACACGCGCCGCGCCGACGTTCGACGAATAGGTGAACACTTCCGCGAGCGAGATGGCGCGGCCCATATTGTGCGAGTCGTGGATCTTGAACTTGCCGTAGTGCAGCGGCCCGCGTGCGTCGTACATCGAATGCAGCGTCGCCTTGCCGGCATCGAGCGCCATCGCCAGCGTCAGCGTCTTGAAGGTCGAACCCATTTCATAGACGCCGGTGGTCAGCCGGTTGATGCGGTCAGGATCGTTGGCCTCGCGCGGGTTGTTCGGATCGAAGTCCGGCAGCGACACCATCGCGACGATCTCGCCGGTCTTGACGTTGGAGACCAGACCAGACGCTGCCTTGGCGCTGTACTTCTCCTTGGCCTTGATCAGCTCGTCGCGCAGCGCGTGGGTGACACGGACGTCGAGCGCCAGCTCGATCGGGCGCTGCATCCGGTCGGACGCGAAGCCGGCGCGGTGCAGGTCGGCAAGGCCGTTGTTGTCGAGCCATTTCTCGATGCCGGCGATGCCCTGGTTGTCGATGTTGACCAGGCCGATCAGATGCGAGACCTCGGCGGCGTTCGGATAGACGCGCTTGTTCTCACGCAGGAAGCCTATGCCGGGAATGCCGAGCTTCTTGATCTCGGCCTGCTGGCGCGGCGTGATTTCACGCTTCAGCCAGACAAAGCCCTTCTTCGACGCCAGGCGCTCGCGCACCTCCTGGGTCTCGAGGTCGGGCAGCGTCGCGGTGAGCAGTTCGACCGCTTCGTCCTGATCGATCAGCCGGCGCGGCTCACCGAACAGCGACGGCGTCTTGACGTCGGTGGCCAGTACCTGGCCGTTGCGGTCGACAATGTCGGGCCGCGCGGTGGCAACTGCGTCCTGCGAGCCGGTGCGGCGCGCGCCGTGGCCGTCGCCGAACACCGCGATCATCGACAGCTTGAACGCGATGATGCCGTACACCGCCGCAAACGCGATCATCGCCAGACCGACGCGGGCGCGCGCCTTGCCGTCGCGGTCGACGTCCTTGCCGTAGATCAGGCTGCGGATCAGCCGTTGGCGCCATTTGACGTGGTGGCCGACGAGCGGCAGCGAAGGATCGGTCACTGGGCAGGCTCCGGAGCCGGCAGCGAGCCGGTGACGATGTCGGGATCGATCTTTTCGATCATCGATGCGATCGGATCGGGAGCGCTCGGATCGACGACGGCCGGCGGCCGCTCGGGCAGGTTCTTCAGCGAGTCGAACTGCCGCGCGCCGACCGGCTTGAGCTTGAGATGGCGGGTGGCGAGGCCCTGGAGCCGCCCCGGCGAGTCGAGCTGAGCCCATTCGGCGCGCAGCCGGGCGATCGCCTCGCGCTCCTTGCGGAGCTCGGCCTGGATCTGCAGCACCTTCTCGGTGCGCACCGTCGACTCCATCTTGATCCGGTACACATAGGCCGCTGCGAACACCAGCATGCCGATCACCAGCACGTGCACGAGCCGCATCATCGCCCGGCCCTCATTACGCTGGCGAGCGTCGGCCATCCCGGCAGATCGCCGGCGGCATGCGCGGGGGCTTCGGTGCGTTCGGCGCCGCGCAGCTTGGCGGAGCGCGCGCGCGGATTGGCGGCGACTTCGGCGTCGCCGGCGACGATCGGTCGCTTGCTGAGCAGCGTGAAGCTCGGTGCCGCCTGCGCGACTTCCGGCAGATGGCGCGAGCCGCCTCCGGTCTTGCTGCGCTCGGTCAGGAAGGTCTTGACGATGCGGTCTTCCAACGAATGGAACGACACCACCGCGAGCCGCCCGCCCGGCTTCAGCACGCGCTCGGC
This sequence comes from Rhodopseudomonas sp. P1, assembly GCF_039642825.1. NCBI lineage: Bacteria > Pseudomonadati > Pseudomonadota > Alphaproteobacteria > Hyphomicrobiales > Nitrobacteraceae > Rhodopseudomonas > Rhodopseudomonas sp. P1. The sequence continues at coordinate 3,928,451 of NZ_CP088006.1, forward strand.
AGCGTCGAGCGCCTGATGCAGCTCGTCGAGCTCTTCGTTGACGAAGATCCGCAGCCCCTGGAACGTTCGAGTCGCCGGATGGATCTCGCCCGGCTTGGCGCGCACCACCTTGGCGACGATGTCGGCGAGCGCCTTGGTCGTCGTGATCGGCGTTTCGCTCCGCGCCGCCACGATGGCGCGGGCGACGTGGCGCGAATACCGCTCCTCGCCGAAGATGTAGATGATGTTGGCGAGATCGGTTTCGGACGCGCGGGCGACGACATCGGCCGCGCTCGGCCCGTCGCGCCCCATCCGCATGTCGAGCGGCCCGTCGAACCGGAACGAGAAGCCGCGTTCGGCCTGGTCGAGCTGCATCGACGACACGCCGATATCCATCACCACGCCGTCGACGGTCGCGGCGCCCTGCGCGGCGCAGACGTCGGCCAGATTGGAGAACCGGTCCTGCACCAGCGTCAGCCGGCCGCCGGACTCGGCAACGAGATCGGCGCCGCCGGCGATCGCGGTCGGATCGCGGTCGATCGCAATCACACGGCTGCCGGCGGTCTGAAGGATCAGCCGCGTATAGCCGCCCGCCCCGAACGTGCCATCGACATAGATGCCGCCGTCGCGCGGCGCGAGCAAGCCGACCGCTTCAGGGCCGAGCACCGGAATATGGCGCGCGTCGGACGGCTTCATGCGATCGCCCCGGCCGCGGCAAAGCCCCGTCGGTCCCGCGTGGCGCGGAAACCGGTTCGGCTGATCGTCGGCTTGCTGCAGGGCAATCGGCCCATCGTGCCTCGCCTCGTCCCATTCCGCCGGCGGAGCTCCACGCCAGCCGACCAAGGCGACCGACGAACCCGGCTCTCCGCGTGGAATCTGATGGATTGCCATCGGCTTATGGGGCGTCACAGGAAATATTGCCGGCAATTTGACACCGGCTGTTCACCACTCAGTAACGGCGCTTACGCTTAAGAAACCGTTGACGGCTGCCCGTCATCCCGCGCCGAGGAACGCGGCGACGCTCGCAGGCATTCTCGCTGCGCTGCAGGACGGCGAACCCGCGCTCGTCCACAGAAAATGGCAAAATCGTGAAGACAGCGCGTTGCAGGAGACCCGAGGGACTCAGATAGTAAATCGGATGTTGCAGTCGGCGTCGGTCAGCTTCGCCGTGGTCCTGCCAGTATTGAGTTATCCGATGTTGTCAGGTTCGTTAGCGTCCGCTGGTCTGGAGTCGAAACGTCGACGCGGCCTCCCTTTGCCCAAGGGCATGCTGTCTATGCAGACCTTCACGCCCGACTCGTCGATGGTGTCCGACGTGCTGCCCTCGCCGAACTATGGCGAGCGCAATAAAGCGCGGCGTCCGGACATGATCGTCCTGCACTACACCGGCATGCCCGATGTCGAAGGCGCGCTGACCCGGCTGTGCAAGGCAGGCACCGAAGTCTCGGCGCACTATGTCGTGCTCGAAGACGGCCGGATCCTGCAATGCGTCCCGGAATCCAAGCGCGCCTGGCACGCCGGCGTCGCCTCCTGGGCCGGCGAGGAAGACATCAACTCCTGCTCGATCGGCATCGAGATCATCAATCGCGGCCACGATTGGGGCTATCCGGATTATCCGCTGCGCCAGATCGCGGCGGTGATCGCGCTGTGCCGCGGCATTATCCTGCGCCGCGATGTGCCGCCGCACCGCGTCGTCGGCCACTCTGACGTGGCGCCGGCGCGCAAGAAAGATCCGGGCGAGAAGTTTCCGTGGCGATCGCTCGCCGCCTCCGGCGTCGGCCTGTGGGTCGAGCCGGCGCGGATCGTGCCGGGGCCGGCGCTGAAGCAAGGCACCGAGGGCGAGGAAGTGCGGCTGATGCAGCAGGCGCTCGCCGACTACGGCTACCGCGTCCTGGTCAACGGCAGCTACGACCACGCCACCACCGACGTCGTCACCGCGTTCCAGCGTCACTTCCGCCCGGAAAAGGTCGATGGCATTGCCGACGCCTCGACGCTGGCGACGCTGCATGCGCTGCTCGACCGGCTGCCGGTCGAAGCCCGCGCTGTCGCCGCACTCGGCTGAGCGCTGCTTCCACACCACTTGCGGCTTGACGATCGCGGCCCGAGCCCGCATGGCTTGCCGCGTCAGTCGGCCGGACGGCCGCTCCGGCAAGCGCCGAAAGGCCGCCGGGGAGGAAAGTCCGGGCTCCATCGACATACGGTGCCGGATAACGTCCGGCGGGGGCGACCCCAGGGAAAGTGCCACAGAGAACGAACCGCCCGCCTACGCCCTTCGGGGCTTCGGCGCGACAAGCCCTCGGGCTCGCCGCGCCATAGCAGCGCAAGCTGCGACGGCGGGTAAGGGTGAAAAGGTGCGGTAAGAGCGCACCGCGTCGCCGGCAACGGGGACGGCATGGTAAACCCCACCGGGAGCAAAACCGAATAGGGACGGCATCGCGGATAGTTTGCTGCTTGCAGCAATAACTCCGCAGGGCGATGTCAGGCTCGCCGTCCGGGTAGGTTGCTCGAGGCGCTGTGCAAACAGTGTCCCAGAGGAATGGCCGTCGCGTATCGCCTCCGCAAGGAAGCGGTGCCCTCCAGAACCCGGCTTACAGGCCGGCTGATACTTCTATGAATGAAGGGCTCGGCGTGATGCGCCGGGCCCTTCGCCTATTCGCCCGGCGGCATGTAGCGAGGCGTCGTATCCAAAAAGCGACTACCGCCAGCAGCCTTGGCGGCGAGCTTCTCAGCGCGCTCCACGCCGCGGCGGTCGAGCCAGGCCTCGACTAGTCCGACCAGCACCATAACCGCCGCCAAGACGACCGGCGACATAAGTGCAAACCACTGAAAGGACGTCATTCCTCAAGCCCTCCAAGGGCCCATCGTCCTGCAAAACGTAGGGACACACCAGCGGCTATGCAAACGAGAAAACCAACGGTCCGGGAAAAATCATCGGCCGCTGTAGCCGTGGTTCCGTAGATGATCGTCCAAAATGGCGACAAAAACCCGGCGACAAGCACTGCTATTGAAGCGTTATTATACCACGCCGCACGCAGCTTCCGCCGTTCATTCCGGACCAATTTGTTAGGCTCGGCCATGTCGCTCTCCTATCAATTATCATAGGAGCGGACGTCCTGGAGGGCTATTCTTCTAACGATAGGAGTTGCGCTGAGTCCCGCCTCAATGCCCACCACCGCCAGGCCCGGCCATCGGGTTGGCCGGCTTGGCGAGCAGGAAGACCAGCGTGGTCAGGCCGAGGTAGAACACCGTCAGCAGGAAGAAGGCGTCGCCGTAGCTCATCACCACGGCCTGGCGGTGGACGATGGCGGTGAGCTGTTTCAGCGCCATCATCGAAGCGTCTCCCATGCCCTGGAAGCGCTGGGTGAAGGTGTTGAGCAGCTCGACCGCCTGGGCGTTGCCCCAGTTCACCTTGTCGTGCAGCCGCGAAATGTGCAGGTCGGTGCGGCTGTCGAGGATAGTGTTGATCAGCGCCAGCCCGAGCGCACCGCCGAGGTTACGAGTCAGGTTGAACAGGCCGGAGGCGTTCTTGACGCGGTGCGGCGGCAGCGTGCCGAGCGCGATGTTGTTGACTGGTACCATCGCCATCATCATGCCGACGCCGCGGAAGATCTGCGGCCACAGCAGCTCGTAGAAATCGAAGTCGCGCGTGATCCAGGTCATCTGCCAGGTGCCGCCGGCGAACAGGATCAGGCCGATCGCGATCAGGATCCGCATGTCGACCAGCGCCATCAGCCGGCCGACGAGTGGCGCGGTGCAGAACATCGCGATGCCGGAGACGAACATCGTCTCGCCGATCATCAACGCGCTGTAGCCGCGCACTTCGGCGAGATAGCGCGGGTAGATGTAGGTCAGGCCGTACAGCCCGATGCCGACGCAGAACTGGAACATGCAGCCGATCGCGAAATTGCGGTCGGTGAAGGCGCGGATGTCGACGATCGGCTCGCGCGCGGTCAGCACCCGCCAGAAGAACGCCACCGCCGAGACCGCGCAGACGATCGCGAAGATGAAGATCGACTCGTCGTTGAACCAGTCGTTGCGCGGCCCCTCTTCCAGCACATATTCGAGCGAGCCGAGAAAGCCGGCCATGAAGCCGAGGCCCCACCAGTCGAAATGATCGAGCAGCTCGTAATGCGGCTCGTCGAAATCGACCAGCGCCAGAACGCCGATGGTGATGCCGATGCCGGGCACGATGTTGATGAAGAACAGCCAGTGCCACGACATCAGGTCGGTGATGTAACCGCCGACCGTCGGGCCGATGGTCGGCGCCAACGTGGCGACGAGACCAATGATCGGACCGACCATGTTGAACTTGGAGCGCGGAAACACCGTATAGGCCGAGGCGAACACGGTCGGAATCATGCCGGCGCCGAGGAAGCCCTGGATCGCGCGCCACACGATCATCTCGGCGATCGACGAGGTGAAGCCGCACATCAGGCTGGCGAAGGTGAAGCCGGCGGCCGAGATCGCGAACAGATTCCGGGTGCCGAGCGCGCGGGACAGGAAGCCGGACAGCGGGATCGCGATCACTTCGGCGATCAGATACGCGGTCTGCACCCACGAGACTTCGGATGAAGACGCCGACAGACCGGCCTGGATTTCGGACAGCGATGCCGAGACGATCTGGATGTCCAGGATCGACATGAACATCCCGAACACCATGATCAGAAATGCGATCAGGCGCGTTGCCGGGACGTGTTCGGAGGGCTCGGCGGGCGCCGCGGCTGGTGCGTCAGCGGTGGTCGATGCCGACATGCTCATGTCCTCACGGTCGTCCGACCGGGAATGTGGTCAATTCAATCCGGCGATGTCTCGTCATTGCGAGCGAAGCGAAGCAATCCAGGGCCCGGTGCACTGAGCTGGATTGCTTCGTCGCTTCGCTCCTCGCAATGACGACGAGAGCTCGTGCTTACTTCCCCGTCCGGGTATCGACGTCGACATACACCGACATGCCGGCGCGCAGCAGGCCTTCACGCGCCACCTCGGCGGGGACGCGGATCCGCACCGGAACGCGCTGCACGATCTTGGTGAAGTTGCCGGTGGCGTTGTCGGGCGGCAGTAGGGTGAACACCTGCCCGGCCGCCGGCGCCAGGCTGTCGACGGTGCCTTCGATCTTGCGGCTGGAGAACGCATCGACCGAGATGCCGACCTTCTGGCCGGGCTTCAGCCGGCGCAGCTGGGTTTCCTTGAAGTTGGCATCGATATAGACGCCGTCGAGCGGCACGATGTTGGCCAGCCGCTGGCCGGCGTTGATGTAGTCGCCGACATTCACCAGGCGGTTGGAGAACACGCCGGTCACCGGCGCGCGCACATTGGTGAAAGCGAGATCGCGCTCGGCCTTCGCCAGCGCGCTCTGCAGCTCGGTGAGCTGAGCGCGGGCTTCGGTCTGCTGCGCCTTGGTGACTTCGACATTGTCGCGGGCCGCGTCGTAGGCCGCCTTGGCGGCCAGCACCGAAGCGGCGCTCTGGTCGCGGCTCGCCTGCGAGGTTTCGAACACCGCACGCGAGGCGAAGCCCTTCGTGCTCAGCGCCTGCTGGCGATCGAAATCGAGATCAGCGCGCTTGGCGGCGGCTTCGGCGGAGGCGAGCTGCGCCTGGGCCTGCTCCACTGCGCTCTGCTGCGCGGCGACCTGACGGCCGATCCGGGCGATGGTGGCTTCCTGGGTGGCGATCTTGGCGCGCGCGGAGTCCACCGCGATCTTGTAGTCGCCGTCGTCGATCCGAAACACGACGTCGCCGGCCTTCACCTCGGAATTGTCGCGGGGCAGGATCGCGGCGATGTGGCCGGACACGCGGGCGCCGAGCGTGGTGTTGTTGGCGCGGACATAGGCGTCGTCGGTGCCGACCATGAAACGGCCGACCAGCATGTACTGCGTGCCGAAGTAACCGAGCGCGGCAAGCGCCGCGATGCCGACGCCGATCAGCACGAACTTCTTCTTGCTCGGCGGCTTGGCTGCGGCGCCCGGACGCGCGGCCGGCGCCACCGGCTCCGACTCCGCTTCAGGCTCTGGCGGATCGGCGAGCTTCAGCGTCGAGGGATCTTCCAGCAGCGAGCGCAGCGCCTCGGCCTGCGACGGCGCGCCGTGCGGCGTGGCCGGATGCGGCGGCGTGCCGGCGGCCGCTACCGCCTCTCCGTTCTCCGGCTCGGAGCGCAGCACGCGGGCAGCTTGGTCGCGTCCGGACATCGGGTTCTCCTGAACTCAGCTCGCACGACAAAAGGGCCTGCCGGACTGGTACCCCTAGCAGGTCATCCAGATCTACCATTGACCGAACGGTTCGGTCAACTTACCTTCACGGCATCAGGGTAGCAGGTGTGCGTTTCTACCTTAGTTCCACCCTTCGTGATTTTGCAGGACAGGCTGAACCAATGGTTGCAATCCCATCGGCGGCGGCGATTCACAGCGACGAGGACAGCGCCAAGCGGCGCCAGATCCTCGACGGCGCCCGCGCGGTGTTCCTGGAGTTCGGCTTCGATGGCGCCAGCATGGGCGAGATCGCCCGCGCCGCAGGCGTATCGAAGGGCACGCTGTACGTCTATTTCGCCGACAAGAACTCGCTGTTCTGCGAGATCGTCGAACAGGAGAGCCTGGCGCAGGGCATGCTGTCGTTCGAGTTCGCGGCCGACAGAGATATCGAGGCGACGCTGCGCGCGTTCGGCAACGCCTATATCGCGCTGATCTGCAATCCCCGCGGCGCATCGGCGATCCGCACCGTGATGGCCATCGCCGAGCGGATGCCTGAGATCGGCCGGCGTTACTACGAGCGGGTGATCGCCAACACCATCGGCCGGTTCGGGCGCTATCTGCAGGCCCAGGTCGCAGCCGGCGTGCTCCAGATCGACAACTGCGAACTCGCCGCCGCGCAGTTCATGCAGGCCTGTCAGGCGACGCTGTTTCTGCCGTTCATCTTTCAGACCTCGGAGCCGCCCTCGCCGGCGCGGATTGCGGGCGTGGTCGACAGCGCCACCGCGATGTTCCTCGCCGCCTATCGGGCGCCGAAAGCCGGCGGCTCGAACTAACCGTCGTTTGACTAATCGTCCTCGGCTTCGTCGCGATCGACCTTGTGACGCGACGCATTGCGGCCGATCGAGCCGGTGACGCCGTTCCAACCCGGGCCCGGCGACGCGCTGCCTGCGTAAGGATTACGCTGCTGCAGCCGCTGCGCGATCACTTCGCCGGACACCGCGGCCGGCTTGCAGATCGTGCGCTGGCTACGCCGGCGCATCAGATCGACGTGAATGTGATCGTAGTGATACACGTTCGAGCCCGGCGCCAGCACCGTGGTGAACATCTGGCACGCCGAATTCTGCACGTCGTGCAGGAACGCCTGCTCCTCCGGCAATCCGCGCCAGCCGCCCTTCACGGTGATGCGGCGACCGTCGGCCAGCACGAAGGCGGCGATATCGAGCGCGTTGCCGAATGCGTGCTCGGAGATGTGGGCATTCGGATTGCCGTTCATGCCGCGGCACGAATACGCCGAGATCTGCTTGATCTCGACCACGCGCACGCCGAACCAGCGCATCGCCGAGGGCTGCACCGACTCCGCCAGCCAGCGATCCAGCGCCGACACGATCGGGCACGCCAGCGTCGCGGTCGGCTTGATCGCGACCGGCCCGACCGATCCGGTGATGCCGCCCTGCTGACCCGGTCCGAGCCGCGGCAACGGCCGCTCCGCTTCGCCGGGATAGCCGCCCTGCGGCGCCGCGCCGCGCGGATAGCCGGTGACGTTCTCGGCCGGCGGACGCTCGGCCGACGGCTCGCCTTCCGGCGGCAGTTCGATATCGTCCTGAGTGGGCACCACGCCCGGCGCGTTCAGCGACACCGGCGCTTTGCCGTAGCCGCCTTGCGGCGCGCCGTAGCCGGCCTGCGGCTGCGCGCCGTAGTTCGGGGCGCGCGCCGGCGGCTCGGCATAGCCACGTTGAGGTGTCGCGTAGTTCGGCTGTGGCTGGCCGCCCGGCCAGCGCGGCTGGCTTTGATTGGCACCGCCGATCGCACCCGGCGGGCGCAAGTCGTCGGCGAAACCAATCGCGCCGGTTTCACCGAGCGCTGCGACCTTCAGCGGAAACTCAGCGCCACACACACCAGGGCCTGAGATCGGATCGATCCGGACCAGATCCGGTCCTTCGCGGACCACGCCGGATTTCAAGCACGCGATCTCGGCCTCGGCCCGCCACGGTTCGCGCTCAGCGGTCTGAAACAGACCGCGACCGCAACCCGCAAGAGAGACGAGGACGAAGGAGCCGACGAGATACAAACGAACTCCGCGCGTCATCCGCGCACAGTCCACCAATCTGATTAAAGAGAATTGAACGGTATTGGGCGACGTTTTCTTAACCATAAGAGACGCGCGGAACGCCGTGTCCCGCAGCGCCTCACTGTCGCCGTTGTCGCCTGATCAGGCGGCGCGGACTTCGCGCAGGAAGGTGTCGACCTGGGTCTTCAGCGCCTCGCCGCTGCGCGACAATTCCGACGCGGACTCGACCACTTGCCCCGCCGCAACACCGGTCTCGCGCGCGGCTTCATTGACGCCCGAAATGTTGCTGGAGACTTCCGTGGTAGAGCGCGCGGACTCGGCAACGTTGTGGGCGATCTCGCGCGTCGCCGCGCTCTGTTCGCGCACCGCGCTGGCGATCGCGGTGGCGATCTCGTTGATCTGCGCCACCGTGCCGGTGATGCCTTCGATCGCCTGCACCGACGACTGCGTCGCCTGCTGGATCGAGTTGATCTGCGTGGTGATCTCCTCGGTCGCCTTCGAGGTCTGCTCGGCCAGCGCCTTCACCTCGGCGGCGACCACCGCGAAACCACGGCCGGCATCGCCGGCACGCGCCGCTTCGATGGTGGCGTTGAGCGCCAGCAGGTTGGTCTGCGAAGCGATGTCGCTGATCAGCGTCACCACCTCGCCGATCTTCTGCGCGGCCTCAGCGAGACTGCGCACCTCTTCATTGGTGCGGCCGGCCTGAGTGGCCGCCTCGCCGGCGACCCGTGCCGATTGATCGACCCGGTTGCCGATTTCGGTGATCGAGGCATCGAGCTCTTCCACGGCAGCGGCGACCGCCTGCGCATTCGAGGTCGCCTGCTGCGAGGCTGCGGTCGCGGCCACCAGCCGGCGCTCAGATTCCCGCGCGGTGCCGACCATCGAGTCCGCAGTGCCGCGCAGTTCGGTCGCGGCCGAACCGACCAGTTCGACCACGCTGCCGACGCCGGTTTCGAACCGCGCCGCCAGCTCGTGCATCGCCTTGCGGCGCTCGGTTTCGTGAGTGATCCGCTGCTCGTCCTGCGCGGCGCGTAGCCGGCCGGTTTCGATCAGCCCCTCTTTGAACACTTCGACCGCCTTGGCCATCGAGCCGATCTCGTCGCTCCGCCCCCGGCCCGGCACCTCGACATCGTGACGGCCGCTGCTGATCTCGCGCATCGCGCCGCCAAGCGCCTGGATCGGCTTGGCCATGCTGCGGCCGAGCCACACGGCGATCGCAGCGGCGACCAGCACGGCGGCGATCGCAGCGAACGCCAGCCACTGCATCGATTGCCGCTCCAGCGCCGCATAGGCGCTGGCGTCCCGCACGATCATCAGCACCGCGACCGGCTCGCCGGAGAACCGCTTGAGCGGGCCGAAGGTGGTGGCGATCGCTTTGCCGTCCAACTCGCCCTCTTCGATCACCAGCTCGCCGCCGAACGCACGGCGCAGCGTCGCAGGATCGGTAACAGGATTGGCAAGGCTCGATGCGATCACGTTGGTCTTGTCGCCGCTCAGCTGCAGGATCGCGACGTCGACGCCGAACCGCGCCTTCATCCGCTCGACAAACGCCTTGCCGAACGGCGCGCCGATATCGACGGTGCCGATCACCTTGCCGTCCTCGACCATCGGCGTGGTGCCGAACACGGTGAGGTTATCCAGACCGGGCTCGATGCCGCCGACCGCCTTGCCGGTGGTCATCGCCTGCACCACCATGGCGCGCCGCGTCGACACGTCGTCGCCGAAGGTCTTGGGATTATGGATCCGCATCAGCGTCGTCGCCGGCGGCACCTGGATCGTGTACAGCGACAGCCCGCGCAGCGTGGTCAGGTCGCGGCCTTCCTTCAGCAGCTTCATCAGCCCGTCGCGGTCGCTCGCCTTGGTGAGCTCGCGTAGCGGCGGCAGCGCTGCCAGCACGTCGCTCAGCGCCAGCGTGGTTCGGGTCTCGGCCTCGGTCGCCGCGGTGATGTTTGCGAAATCGGCGCGCAGCTCGCGCTCAAGGGCAACGTCGATCGTCGCTTTCTGGCGCCACACGCTGAAGCCGGCAAGCACGACACAGGAGCCGATCGCCACCAGCGTGATGGCCACGATCATCCGGGCCGATATCGATTTGAGCATTCCGCGGTCCCTTTTCTAGGTGCGCGCGGTCAGACCGCCGCAGTCCACACCTACCCGCAAGGGAACAAGAAGCGGTTAATGCCTACCTACCTCGTAGGATTACCAGTTCGGACCGGCCCGGTAAGGTTGACTGGTTAGGTTAAAACCGCAATCGCGTTGACCCCGCGCGCGCGCTTGGTCAACTAACCGCATGATCAAGGACGACGACTACGAACTCGACGATTCAGGCAACCGCGTGCTGATCGGGCTGACGGCGGAAGAGACCGCCGAGTATTTCCGCCTCGAGGAAATCATCAGCAAGAGCATGCCGCTGCCCCAGGTCACGCGCGACGAGTGGTACCGGCCGGAAGACCGCCGCTGGCTCGAGCTGTACGAGAAACACGAATCCGCCCGGCGGCCGTTCCTCAAGAGCAGCAAGACCATGCATTGAGACGCACGGACGCTGGCCGCGCGACGGAGCGATCACCACGCGTAGCGCAGCAGTCCCTTGCCGGCGTAGCTGCGGGTGACGTCGGAAAACTCGCCCTCGAAACTGGCGGCGACTGAGAAGCCGTTCAGCCAGCTCACTTCCGCCGACACCGTGGTCAGCGCCGCATCGCGCGCCGGCCGCGCGCCGTTCACCACGAAGCTGGCGCCCGGCAGCGCCTGGAACGTGGCGGCAATCGACCGATCGACATCGAAGTCGTGCGCCCAGGCGGCACGGCCGCGCAGCGTCAGCAGCGCGCTATCGAGGGCGAACGACTTGTCGGTCCGCACGCCGAACTCGCTGCGCGTCGCGGTGACGGTCTTGGCCGCATAGCCGAGCGCGAATACACCGGTCCCGCCTGCCGCCTGCTCGGCATAGGCCGGCAGATCGAAGGTCGTCACTTGCGCGGCAACGTACGGTGACAGACCGAGCCCCCCGATCACCGGGGCGATCCAGCGATGTCCGGCTTCGACCCGCGCCGAGTAAGCGTTGGCGTTGAAATTGGCGCGGAGCTGATTGAGGCCGCCGATCGCGACGGTCCGCTCGATGGTGATGTCCTGCCAGCCATAGGCCGCCGCGGCAGTCAGGTAGCTTGCGCCGAAGCTGTGGCGGATGAAGCCGCCGACCTGGATCAGGTCCGAGGTGCCCGAGCCGAGGCCGCCGGCGAGGCCGAACTGCGTCGCCCCGCCGGCCATCGCGAAGCCCGCGACGGTCTGCGGCGACAGCCAGTAATCGGCGCCGGCCGCGATACCGGCAAGCCGGCTGGTTGCGGTGGCGGAACCGAGCGACGCATTGCCATCGGTGGTCTGCGCGCCGCCGAAGCCGGCGCCCCACGCATTCCAATGCGGAACGAACCGCGCGGCAGCGCTCTTGGTGATCATCGCGTAAGCGTCGGACGCCGAGCCGCGGGGCGTGCGATCCGCGAATCCCAACGGCCCCGACTCAGCATCCCGCGCACCACGACCGTTGCTCGATGGATCGGTCAGCACGCCCAGGAACTGGGTCATGGCACTGAAGGTCGACTGCTGCGCGCCGGTCGCCGTCTCGCCGGAGGCGATGCTCAGTCCGGCCGGCGTCAGCGCGCCGAATACGATCGGGATGCTGCCGGTGCGCGCGAAATAACCGCTCAGAGCGTTGGCGACCTCCGTCTGGTTGCGGTTCAGTCCGCTGTTGATGACGGGCGGCGGACCTGGTGGCGTCGGCGGATTGGGTGGCGTCGGCGTATAGTCGAGCACGAGATTGAGGTACGCATTGTTGGCATCGTAGCCGAGGCTCGACTTGAAGCCCGACGGCAAGTTGGTGTTGACGAGCGTGCCGAAGGTGCCGACCACGCCGCCAGTCGCATTGACGATGGCGTACTGCCGCTCGACATAGCCGCCGCTGGCGAACGACGCATTCACCGTGGCGCCGCCGAGCGTGGCGGTGCCCGAGACGTTGACGCGGTCGGCGCTGGTCGGCGACACCTCGACCATATAGCTCGACGCCGCCGTGAACGTCAGATTGCCGCTGACGTTGAGCGTGCCGATCGAATTGCCGGGCGCCAGCGCGCCGCCGTTGATCAGGGTGGTGCCGACCGTGCCGTTGCCGCCGAGCGCCGCGCCGGCATTCACCGTCGTCAGCGACGAGGCTGCGATCGAACCATTGACGCTGAGCGTGCCGGCTTCGACCGTGGTGCGGCCGTTGAAGGTGCTGACACCCGTCAGCGACAGATTGCCGGCGCCCCGCTTGATGAGCTGCCCGCCTCCCGAGATCACGCCTCCATAGCTCGACGCATCGCTGCGGTTGAACACGACGGTCTGCAAGTTGTAGTTCTCGATATTGCCGACGAGCGAACCCGACGTCCCGCCATTGCCGATCTGCAACGTCGAATACAGATTGACGGTCGAGCCCGTGTAGGTGTTGTTGCCGGTCAGCGTCAGCCCGCCGGTCGTCGTATTGGCAACCTGGCCGGTTCCGGAGATCGCGCCGGCAAACGTCGTCGCGCTGCTACGGTAGAACGTCAACTGACCGTCGTTGACCACGTTGCCGACGATCGAGCCCGTGCTGCCGCCACCGCCGATCTGCAGCGTGCTGGATGCTGTAATGATCGTGCCACCCGTATAGGTGTTCGCGCCGGTCATCGCGACGCTGCTGCCACCCTGAATGGTGACACTGCCCGTGCCGGAAACGACTCCGGCGATTAATGGCGATGTTGCATCGAACGCGAGCGCGCCATTGTTGACGACGTCACCGGCGATCGTGCCGCCGGTGATCAGCAACGTGCCGCCGGAGATCGTCGTCCCGCCGCTGTAGGTGTTGATCCCCGTCAGGTTCAAGGTGCCGGCGCCTTGTTTGATCAGTGCCCCCGACCCGGAGATCACGCCGGCGAACGTCGTCGCGTCGGAGCGATTGAACACCAGCGTGGCATTGTTGGTCACGTTGCCGACGATCGAGCCGGTCGTGCCGCCATTGCCGACCTGCAAGGTGCCGGCCGAAATCGTGGTGCCGCCGGTGTAAGTGTTGTCCGCCGTCAGCGTCAGCGTGCCGGCCCCCTGCTTCACCAGATTGCCGCTGCCGGAAATCACGTCGCCAAAGCTGATCGCGTCAGACCTGTTGAAGGCGAGCGTCCCATTGTTCGACACAGCCCCGACGATCGAACCGGCCGTGCCACCGTCGCCGATCTGCAGCGTGCCGGACGTAATGCTGGTACCACCGGTGTAGGTGTTGGTGCCGGTCAAGGTCAGCGTGCCCAGCCCCTCCTGCCTCAGCCCGCCCGTGCCGGAAACGACGCCGCCGAAACTTGTCGAGTCGGAGCGACTGAAGGCGAGCGTCGCGTTGTTGACGACGTCGCCGACAATCGAACCGGTGTTTCCGCCGTTGCCGATCCGCAGCGTGCCGCCTGAAATCGTCGTGCCACCCGTGTAGGTGTTGTCACCGCCCAGAGTCCAAGTCCCAACGCCGCTCTTCACGAGCGCGATCTTCGCGGAACCATCTTCGATCGTGCCGTCGTAGGTCTGCGAAAACCCTTCCGCTCCCACCGTGAAGGTTTGGACCGTGGCGCTGCCGGCCGTTTCGCCGATGACCCGGCCAGTGCCGACAAGTCCGCCCATTTCGACATGGCCGGTGGTGGTCCTCAGTACGATCCGTCCGTTGTTGAAAACCGTCACCGTCGGCCCGTTCGAGCCCTGGCTGAAATACAGATCGCCGCCGCTCTGCACCGTGTAGGTCGCATTGCCGGCGCTGCCGGTCCCGACGAAATCGATCTGCGCGCCGGAGCCGATGGTGAAATTCTGCTGCTGGCCTGAATTGTTGACGACGCCGCCGTTACCGATGTTGAGCTGACCGCCGCTGCCGAGCTGGATGGTGCGCGTCGGCGCACCGGCGTCGAACGTGAAGCCGGCGGGACTGCGAGTCGCGAACAGCGTCACCGTGGTCGGCGCGCCGTTATTGGTGAACACCGCCGTCGCGCCGCCGTCCGGAACGGCGGACGGCCCGCTCCAGTTCGCGGCCGTGTCGTAATCCGAATTGGTGCTGCCGACCCAGACCTGCTGGGCAGCTGCAGGCATCGTGACCGCAACAAGGGCCGTCGACCCGAGCAGCGCCGACAACAGCAAATTCCGCCCCGCGCACGATCTGTGCATCGGCGCGAGCACGTACCGTGAGCCGCGCCGGCCGGGGCCCGAGGTCAGCGTGTCGACGGTCCTCTGCTCAGTCAGCACGTACCCCCTCCTCTCAAGTCCCGATCACCACGCGTAGCGCAGCAGTCCCTTGCCGGCGTAGCTGCGGGTGACGTCGGAGAACTCGCCCTCGAAGCTGGCCGCGACCGAGAAGCCGTTCAGCCAGCTCACTTCCGCCGACACCGTGGTCAGCGCCGCATCGCGGGCCGGTCGCGCGCCGTTCACCACGAAGCTGGCGCCCGGCAGCGCCTGGAAGGTGGCAGCAATCGACCGATCGACATCGAAGTCGTGTGCCCATGCGGCACGGCCGCGCAGCGTCAGCAGCGCGCCATCCAGCGCGAACGACTTGTCGGTCCGCAGGCCGAGCTCGCTGCGCGTCGCGGTCACGGTCTTGGCCGCATAGCCGAGCGCGAACACACCGGTTCCGCCCGCCGCCTGCTCGGCATAGGCCGGCAGGTCGAAGGCCGTCACTTGCGCGGCAGCGTACGGTGACAGACCAACACCGCCGATCACCGGGGCGCTCCAGCGATGCCCGGCCTCGACACGTGCAGAGTAAGCGTTGGCGTTGAAGTTGGCGCGCAGCTGATTGAGGCTGCCGATCGCGACGGTCCGCTCGGTGGTGATGTCCTGCCAGCCATAGGCCGCCGCGGCGGTGATATAGCTTGCACCGAAACTGTGACGGACGAAGCCGCCGACCTGGATCAGATCCGACGTGCCCGAGCCGAGGCCGCCGGCGAGGCCGAACTGCGTCGCCCCGCCGGCCATCGCGAAGCCCGCGACGGTCTGCGGCGACAGCCAATAGTCGGCACCGGCCGCGATGCCGGCGAGCCGGCTGGTTGCGGTGGCGGAGCCGAGCGACGCATTGCCATCGGTGGTCTGCGAGCCGCCGAAGCCGGCGCCCCATGTCACCCAGCGCGGTTCGAACGACGTCCTGGCAACCACCGCGTTCATCATCGCCTGCGCGTCGCGCACCGAACCGGAGCTCGCTTCGGCATAAGGCAACGCAGTCATTGTACCCTGCGTACTGCGACCGTTGCTCGACGGATCGGTCAGCACGCCCATAAACTGCGTCATGGCACTGAACGTCGACTGCTGTGCACCGGTCGCGGTCTCACCCGACACGGCGCTCAGCCCGGCCGGCGTCAGCGCGCCGAACACGATCGGAATGCTGCCGGTGCGCGCGAAGTAAGTGCTCAGCGCGTTTGCGACCTGAGTTTGGTTGCGGTTCAGTCCGCTGTTGATGACCGGCGACGGACCGGGCGTGTAGTCCAGCACTAGGTTCAGATAGGCATTGTTGGCATCGTAGCCGAGGCTCGATCTGAAGCCGGACGGCAGATTGGTATTCACCAGCGTGCCGAAGGTGCCGATCACGCCGCCAGTCGCATTGACGAGAGTATATTGCCGCTCGACATAGCCGCCGCTGGCGAACGACGCGGTCACAGTGGCGCCGCCGAGCGTGGCGGTGCCGCTGACGTTGACGCGGTCGGCGCTGCTCGGCGACACCTCGACCATGTAGCTCGACGCCGCGGTGAACGTCAGATTGCCGCTGACATTCAGCGTGCCGATCGAATTGCCGGGCGCCAACGCGCCGCCGTTGATCAGCGTGCTGCCGACCGTACCGTTGCCGCCGAGCGCTGCGCCGGCATTGACCGTCGTCAGCGACGAGGACGCGATCGAGCCGTTGACGCTGAGCGTGCCGGCCTCGACCGTGGTGGCGCCGGTGTAGCTGCTGATGCCGCTCAGCGACAGATTGCCGGCGCCGCGCTTGATCAGATTGCCGCCGCCTGAGATCGCACCGCCGAAGCTGGTCGTGTCGGAACGATTGAAGGCGAGCGTGGCGTTGTTGCTGATGTTGCCGACGATCGAGCCCGACGTGCCGCCGTCGCCGATCTGCAATGTGCCTCTGGAGACGGTGGTGCCCCCGGTGTAAGTATTGGTTCCGGTCATCGTGAAGACGCCACTGCCGGCGCTGCCGCCGAAGCTGATCAGATTGCCGGTGCCGGAAATAGCGCCACTGAACGTATGGGCGTCGGAACGCGCAAATTCCAGCGTCCCGTTGTTGACGACGTCGCCGACGATCGACCCGGTGGTGCCGCCGTTGCCGACCTGCAAGTAACCGCCGCTGATCGTCGTGCCGCCCGTATAGGTGTTGTCCCCACCCAGGATCATCGCATTGTTGCCGAACTTGGTGACGCTGCCGGTGCCGGAGATCACGCCATTGAAGCCGATCGAGTCGAAGCGATTGAACTGCAGCACGCCGTTATTGACGACGTCGCCCACGATCGAACCGCTGGTGGCGCCGTTGCCGACCCGCAGTGTGCCGGCCGAGATCGTCGTGCCGCCGGTGTAGGTGTTGTTACCGAGCAGCGCCAGAATGCCGCCGCCGAGCTTGACCAATTGGCCGGTGCCGGAGATCACGCCGCCGAGGCTGGTGCCGTTGCTGCGATTGACCGCCAGCGTCGCATTGTTGGTGATGTCGCCGGTGATCGAGCCGCTGATGCCGCCGTTGCCGAGCTGCAGCGTTCCGCTCGAGATCGTGGTGCCGCCGGTGTAGAAACTGTCTCCGGTCAGGGTCAGCGTTCCGGTGCCGGTCTTGCCGAGAGCGAATTGAGCGCCGTTGTCGACGAACGTGCCCGAGAATTCCGTCGAGGTGTTTAGACCACCGATGGTCAGAGCCTGGACTGGAACCCCGCCCACCGCCGTCGCCTGAACGGTTCCACTGCCCGATAACGATCCGATCGAGATCGCCCCCGAGGTGGTCCGCAGCACGAGAGTCCCGCCGCTACTGACGACTTCCGCCGTCCCTCCCGCCGATGTCTGGCTGAAGATCAGTGTCCCTCCGATATTCGTGATCTTGGCGTCTGCCGCAGTGCTGCTCCCCCGAAAATCGATCTGGCTGCTCGAATCGATCAGAAACTGCTGGAGGTTGCCGGAATTGTTGACGATGCCGGCGCCGTTCAGATTGAGCTGACCGCCCGACACGATTCCGATGAGGAAGCCCGGCGCCCCGGCCTCGAACGTGAAATCGTTCGGGTTTCGTGTGGTCGACAGCACCAGCGATGTCGACGCGCCGTTGTTGCGGAACACCGCGCTGTCTCCGGTGTCCGGAACGACTGCGGGGCCACTCCAATTCGACGGCGTGTTGTAAATCTGATCGGCGCCGATCCAGACCTGCTGGGCCAACGCGGGCACTGGAACCGCCACTAGCGCAGTCGAAGCAAACAGCGACGACAGCACCATCCATCTTCGGGCGCCACGCGCCCGACCTGTGACGCTCGACCTCAGCCCCTCACCAATGCCCCGAACCTGCACGCCACTGCCCTGTCACCTCTCAGGTCATTGGCGACCTGATTCAGAAAACAACCTAAAGGTTCAGGATTGGGATGCAAATAGGAACCATTATTGGAACTCACATCTGCGATCAGACTGGTCGCCGCTGCGAACGCGTGATAGCGCTCCGGCAAACAACAGCGGGGAGATGGAACGCGATGATCGAGGCGGTGATCTGGGATTTCGGCGGGGTGCTCACGAGTTCGCCGTTCGAGGCATTTGCACGGTTCGAGACCGAGCGCGGGCTGCCGATCGACATCATCCGCCGCACCAATGCCGCCAATCATTTCGAGAACGCGTGGGCCAAATTCGAGCGCGCGGAAATCGATCTCGACACCTTCGACGCGCTGTTCGCTGAAGAATCCCGCGCGCTCGGCGCCGAGGTGCGCGGCCGCGACGTTCTGCCGCTGCTGTCTGGGACGCTGCGGCCCGAAATGGTCGCGGCGCTGCGCACCATCAAGCAGAACCACAAGACCGGCTGCATCACCAACAACCTGCCCGCCAACGCGATCGGCTCGGCGTCGGGACGGACGCTGTACATCGCCGAGGTGATGGCGCTGTTCGACCACGTCATCGAATCCGCCAAGATCGGGCTGCGCAAGCCGGATCCGAAGATCTACCAGATGATGATCGAGGCGCTCGGCGTCGACCCGAAGGCTTGCGTCTATCTCGACGACCTCGGCGTCAATCTGAAGCCGGCGCGCGAGATGGGCATGGCGACCATCAAGGTGGTCAGCGCCGAACAGGCGATCGCCGAACTCGAAGACGCGACCGGGCTGAAACTGCGCGGCGCCTGATCGCCAATCTCCCTCGCCGCTCGTCGGCGGCGTCACTTCCTGACAGCCGCCGACCGTCGTTCGATATCCGGCGTCCGCGTAGTTTCCCGAGGCGCGCGGCGGCGCTGCTGCGCTTCTACTCATGCCAGAGTGATTGTATTGATTCGTGACGCGCCTCCGCGCTTTCATCAGCGGGCGGCGTCCGTGATTGCTTTGCGTTCGATCGTTCCTGCAAGCCCGCGAGTCCGCTGTGATGACCAAGGCCGCTGCGACCATCAGTTCCGCGTCGGATGATCGCGCCCGGATCCGCGCCGAGTTCGACCGCTTCGTTGCCGCCCGTTCGCTGCAGCGGCCGAGCGACCTGATCCTGATCCAGCCGGCGCTGGTGCCGCAGAGCTATTTCGACGTCACCACCGCGCGGAGCGGCGGCTACTACAACTTTCCTCCGGTGGGCCTGCTGTATCTCGCCGCCGCCGCCCGCGCCGCCGATCCCGCGCTGGGCATCCACCTGATCGACATCAATCATCAGCTGCTGAAGGCCGCGCATGGCGAGGCTTTCGACTACGGCCTTTGGCGCGATCTGGTGCGCGATGCGATCAAGGCCTGCGCCCACCCGCACGTCGGGGTGTCGTACATGTTCGGCACCACCAAGCCGTGCTTCACCGAAGTCATCGACCTGATCCGCAGCGAATTCCCGCAGGTGCCGATCCTGTGCGGCGGCGTGCAGGCGACGTTCGACTATCGGGAGATCCTGGCGAGCGGGCTGTGCGACATCGTCGCCCGCCACGAAGGCGAACAGCAACTGATCGGCTATCTCGGCGCGCTGGCCGGCAATCCGGATGCCGTTCCGGTCGGCATGGCATTCACCGAGGGCGGCGCCATCGTCGAGCTCGGCGCACCGCCACCGGATAATCCGGTGAACTGGGATGTCACGCCGTTCTACGACGCGATCCGGATCGAGGAGTATCACCGCTATGGCGGGCTCGGCGCATTCTCGCGCTATGTCGGCGCCGACAAGCCGTTCGCCACCGTGCTGGCCGCACGCGGCTGCCGCGCCCGCTGCACCTTCTGCACGGTGCGCAACTTCAACGGCTTCGGCCTGCGGCAGCGCACGGTGCAGGACGTCATCGACGAGGTGAAGCACCTCGTCACCGATCACGGCATCCGCTCGATCGACTGGCTCGACGACGATCTGCTGTGGGACCGGGAGCGCGCGCTGGCGCTGTTCAGGGGCCTCGCCGAGCAGGTGCCGGGGCTGGAATGGACCGCCAGCAACGGCCTGATCGCGGTGGCGATCGACGACGAGGTAATGCAGGCGATGGTCGCGTCCGGCCTGCGCGCCCTCAAGATCGGCGTCGAATCCGGCAACGACGCGATGCTGAAGACGATCAAGAAGCCGACCACCAAGCCGAAGCTCCGCGCCCGCGCCGAGCTGTTCGCCAAATATCCGGAGGTGTTCGTCTCGACCAATTTCATCATCGGCTTTCCCGACGAAACCTTCGGCCAGATGATGGACAGCTACGATCTGGCGGTCGAACTCGCCAGCGACTGGGCGAGCTTCTACATCTGCCAGCCGCTGAAGGGCACCGAGATGTTCTCGGCGTTCCAGTCGCTCGGCGACGCGCGCACCAAGGAAGAGCGCTACGACAAGACCATCAATCCGGGGCGCTCCGCCGAGCGCGGCGAATTCGGCTACCGCTTCGCGCGCGACCGCGTGCTGCGCACCGGCTGGGAGATCTTCGAGATCGACCGCGCCAGCGTGCCGGATCTCGAACAGCAGAAGGAGATCTGGTTCAGCTTCAACCTGGTCGCCAACTTCCTCGACAATCCGAACTTCCGGCGCGGCGGCAATGCCGCCAAGCTGGCGCGCTGGATCGAGGCGATCCACGACGGCTATCCGTACGACGCCTCGATGGCCGCGGCGCTGGCGCATGCTTATCACCTGCTCGGCGACGCGCAGCGCCATGCCCATCATCGCGCCGACTTCCTGCGGCTCACCGCAACCTCCGCCTATTGGCAGAACCGCGTCGCGCAATTCCCCGAGCTGCTGGCGCTGGCGCATGTCGAGCAGCCGCCGGGCTGGTTCGCGGGAACGATGCCGCGCGGTCTGACGCGGCCGCTGCCGCAGCCGCAGCGCCGACAGGTGCACGCATGAGTTTCGCCGGCAAGGCCGCGCTGGTCACCGGCGGCAGCAAGGGCATCGGCTTTGCGATCGCGCGGTCGCTGGCGCGGGCCGGCGCATCGGTGATGATCTGCGCCCGCGACGAGAGCGAGATCGCGCAGGCGCTGCCGGCGCTGCGCGACGGCGCGCGCGGCCGGGTTCACGGCCTCGCCTGCGATGTCCGCGACGAAGCGGCGGTGCGCCAACTGGTCGACCACACCGTCACGGCGTTCGACGGCCTCGATTTCCTGGTTAACAACGCCGGGGTCGGCCTGCTCGGACCGGTCGAGACGTTTCCGCCCGAGCACTGGCGGCTCACCCTCGATACCAACCTCACCGGCGCGTTCTATTGCTGCCACTACGCGATCCCGGCGCTGAAAGCGCGCGGCGGCGGCGCCATCGTCAACATCGGCAGCCGCTCCAGCGTCAACGCCTATGGCGGCGGCGCGGCGTATTGCGCCTCGAAATTCGGCCTGCTCGGCTTGTCGGAATCACTGCTGCAAGAGCTGCACCCGTTCGGCATCCGCGTCAGCTGCGTGATGCCGGGCCGGGTCGCGACCGATTTCGCCGGCGAGCCGCCGCAGGACTGGCATCTGTCGGCCGACGACGTCGCGCAGGCGGTAATCGACGCGCTGTCGTTCGCGCCGCGCGCGCTGGCGAGCCGGATCGAGCTGCGGCCGGCGCGGCCGCCATCGCCGGCGCCGAGATGAACGAGCGCACCGCCCTGCCCCTGCACGGCCGCCGCGCGATGGTCACCGGCGCCGCCCAGGGCATCGGCCTCGCGATCGCCCGCACGCTGGCGCTGCAGGGCGCGCAGGTCGTGCTGGTCAACCTCAAGCACGAGTCCGGCGAAGCGGCGGCACGCGCGATCAGGGACGCAGGCGGCGATGCGCGCTTCATCGTCGGCGACATGAGCGACGAGCCCGCGATCGCCGCAACGGTGGCGGCGAGCGCCGCCGCGAACGGCGGGCTCGATATCCTGGTCAACAACGCCGCGCCGACGCAGCGGGCGCGGCCGCCCTTCGCCGAGCAGAGCGCCGCACTGTGGGATGCAACCGAAGCGGTGATGCTGCGCGGCTACATGCTCACCGCGCAGGCGGCGCTGCCGCATCTGGCGCAAGCGCGCGGCGCGATCGTCAACCTGTCGTCGGTGCTGGCGCGCAGCGTCGCGCACGAGACTGCCGCCTATCACGTCGCCAAGGCCGGCGTCGAACAGCTCACCCGCTATCTCGCCTGGCATCTCGGCCGCAGCGGCGTGCGGGTCAATGCGGTGGCGCCCGGCGTGGTGGATCGCGATGTCGGCGCCAAGCTCAGCGACGATCCGGTCAATCGCGCGGTGCTCGAAGCTGCGGTGCCGCTCGGCCGCGCCGCCACCGGGGCCGAGATCGCCGAGGTGGTTGCGTTCCTGTGTTCGCCGGCGGCCGGCTACATCACCGGTCAGACGCTGGTGATCGACGGCGGCCTGTCGCTGGGCGAGCCGTTCGGCGTCGCCCGCGCCACCTTCCGCGCCGCGACCGGAGCCGCTTAATCAGGGCTCCGTCAGCCCGGCGTCCGCGCCACCGGGGCGCCCGCAGCGGTTTCGTACCAGCGCTTGGAGCGGTTGACGATCGCCACTACCGTCAGCATCACCGGCACCTCGATCAGCACGCCGACCACGGTGGCAAGCGCGGCGCCGGATTCGAAGCCGAACAGGCTGATCGCCGCAGCGACCGCGAGTTCGAAGAAATTGCTGGCGCCGATCAGCGCCGACGGGCCGGCAACGCAATGCTGCTCGCCAGACAGCCGATTGAGCAGGTACGCCAGCCCGGCGTTGAAATACACCTGGATCAGGATCGGCACCGCGATCAGCGCAATCACCAGCGGCTGCCTAATGATCTGCTCGCCCTGGAAGCCGAACAGCAGCACCAGCGTCGCCAGCAGCGCCACCAGCGACAGCGGCTGGAACACGCCGAGCAGCCGCTGCAACTGCGCCTCGCCGCCCGATGCCAGCGCCCAGCGCCGCAAGCCCTGCGCGATGATCACCGGCACCACGATGTACAGCACCACCGACAGCACCAGCGTGTCCCACGGCACGGTGATGGCCGACAGGCCAAGCAGCAAGCCCACGATCGGCGCGAAGGCAAATACCATGATGGTGTCGTTGAGCGCGACCTGGCTGAGGGTGAAATGCGGTTCGCCTTTGGTCAGGTTCGACCAGACGAACACCATCGCGGTGCACGGCGCGGCGGCGAGAATGATCAGCCCGGCGATGTAGGAGTTGATCTGCTCGGCCGGCAGATACGGCTTGAACAGGTAGCCGACGAACAGCCACGCCAGCGCCGCCATCGAGAACGGCTTCACCGCCCAGTTGATGAACAGCGTCACGCCGATGCCGCGCCAGTGCTCGCGCACCCGCCCGAGCGCCGCGAAGTCGATCCGCACCAGCATCGGAATGATCATCAGCCAGATCAGCGCCGCCACCGGCAGGTTGACCTTGGCGATCTCCGTCGCCCCGATCACCTGAAATGCCCCCGGCATCAGATGCCCGAGCCCGATGCCGACGACGATGCACAGCGCGACCCACAGGGTGAGATAGCGTTCGAAGGTGGACATCAGAGTTTGCCTTTCAACCGAGAGGCGTTGAGTGCGAATGATCCCTCCCCGTCATTGCGAGGAGCGAAGCGACGAAGCAATCCAGCTCGGTGCACGGGAGGCTGGATTGCTTCGCTCCGCTCGCAATGACGGAGAAAGTCCTTACGCCGTCGCCACCCGCCGCCCACTTGCGTCGATCACCAGTTCGCCGTCTTCCTTGCGGAATTCGCCTTGCTGCGGCGGCAGCAGGTCGAGGACTTGTTCCGATGGCCGGCACAGCCGCACGCCGTTCGGCGTCACCACCAAAGGCCGCTGGATCAGGATCGGATGCGCGATCATGGCGTCGAGCAGATCGTCGTCGCTGAGCGACGGATCGCCGAGCTTCAGCTCCGCATAAGGCGTGCCCTTTTCGCGCAGCGCCTGCCGCGGCGTGAGCCCGGCGCGGGCGATCAGTTGTTTCAGCAGCGCCCTGGTCGGCGGGCACTTCAGATACTCGATCACGTGCGGCTCGATCCCAGCGTTGCGGATCAGGCCGAGCGTGTTGCGCGAGGTGCCGCAGGAAGGGTTGTGATAGATGATGACGTCCATCACGCCACCTTCGGCCGGCCGAAGCTCACGCCGGCGAGCAGGCCGATCTCCTGCAGCTTGGTACCCAGCGCGACGCCATCGAGCATCTTGATCGGCAGCGCGGTGAAGGCGTCGATCCGGTTCTTCAGGAAGCGGAACGCCTGGACGAAGGCGCGCTCCTTATCGAGGTCACTGCCCTCGACCGCGGCGGGATCGTCGATGCCCCAATGCGCCGTCATCGGCTGGCCGGGCCACACCGGGCAGGCCTCGCCGGCGGCGTTGTCGCAGACGGTGAACACGAAATCCATCACCGGGGCGTCGGCGGCGGCGAACTCCTGCCAGCTCTTGGAGCGCAGCCCCTCGGTCGGGTAGTTGCCGTCCGCCAGCACTTTCAGCGCGAACGGATTGACCACGCCTTTCGGCTGGCTGCCGGCGGAGAAGGCGTTGAACCGGCCGCCGCCGTCCTTGCGCAGAATGCTCTCGGCCATGATTGAGCGGGCGGTGTTGCCGGTGCAGAGAAACAGCGCGTTGAAGATGCGATCAGACATCGACGGTCTCTTTCGAAGGACAACAGGGGGTCAGGTCGGCGATCAGCGGGGCGCAGATGTCGCTGCGGCCGTCGCAGCAATCCATCAGCATGAACAGCATCAGATCTCGGAACCGCCCCAGATCGGCGCGGTACACGATCGAGCGGCTGTGCCGCTCCGAGGTCACGAGGCCGGCGCGACTCAGCACGCCGAGATGCACCGACATGGTGTTGGCCGGCACTCCCACCGCTTTGGCGAGATCGCCGGCGGCGACGCCATCCGGCTCGCACCGGACCAGCAGCCGGAACACCGCGAGGCGGGTTTCCTGCGATAGGGCCGACAGAGCATCGAGGGCTGCACTTGCTTCCATAATTCATGAATAATGGAAGTATCAGCACCGGTCAAGTCCTGTCTCCGCCGCCGCTCAGCTCGACAGCCAGGCCGCGATGCTCTCGGCCTTCGGCAGCCCGCCAGCATGCACCACCTTGCCGTCCACCACCACGCCCGGCGTCGAGGCGATGCCGAATTTGGCAATCTCGGCGTAGTCGGTGACCTTCTCCAACCGGATCGGCACGCCGAGGCGGTCAGCCTCGCCCTGCACCAGAGCGGCGGTTTCGATGCAGCGCTTGCAGCCCGAACCCAGCACCTTGACGTCCTTCATGACCTTCTCCTTCAGCCGAACAGGAAATTGAACAGATAGCCGACCGCCAGGATACCGAGGCCGACGACGGCGACGAACACGGCGATCAGCCGGACCGTCAGCACCTTGCGCAGGATGATCAGTTCCGGCGCCGACAGCGCGGTAACGCTCATCATGAACGCCAGGGTGGTGCCGAGCGCGGCCCCCTTGCCGAGCAGCGCCTCGACCACCGGGACGATCCCGGCGGCGTTGGAATACATCGGAATGCCGATCGCCACCGCGGCCGGCACCGACCACCACGCATCGCGCCCCATGATCCCGGCGAGCAGCCCTTCGGGCACCCAGCCATGAATGCCGGCGCCGATCGCGATGCCGGCGATGATCCACGGCCACACTCGACCGACGATGTCGCGCACCGCCTCGACCCCGGCGTCGATCCGGTCCGACACGCTGAGGCGCTCGGCTTCGAGCGGCGCCGCTTCAGTGCGCAGTGCCCGCACCCAGTCTTCCAGCCAGGCCTCGAGATGCAGCCGGCCGATCACCATGCCGGCGACGATCGCCACCGCGAGGCCGAGCAACAGATACAGCAGCGCCACCTTCCAGCCGAGCAGCGCCAGCAGCAGCCCGAGCGCGACCTCGTTGACCAGCGGCGCGGAGATCAGGAACGAGAACGTCACCCCGAGCGGCACGCCGGCGCTGACGAAGCCGATGAACAGCGGCACCGCAGAACACGAGCAGAACGGCGTCAGCACGCCGAGCCCGGCAGCGGCGACATTGCCGACGCCTTCGCGCCGCCCGGCGAGCAGCGCACGGGTGCGTTCAGGCGAGAAGAAGCTGCGCACCACGCCCATTGCGAACACGATCAGCGTCAGCAGCATCAGCACCTTGGGAGTGTCATAGATGAAGAACGCGAGCGCCCGCGCCGAACCGCCGGCCGGATCGAGCGGAAGCTGGCGCACGATCCATTCCGAAGCCGGCGACAGCACCGCGTACACCGCGCCCCATAGTGCCACGAGCAGGACGGTGACGATCAGTTTGGTCGTCATCAAGCGAGACTTGCCGGACAGTGCGGTGGTGGTCATGCGGCCCTCGCGCGCCGTTTGCGCCTGAAGGCGAGCGCGGCCTCGACCAGCGCCACCGCTTCGGGCGACAGATTCGGAGAGCGCCGGTAGCGCACCCACTGCGCGTCGCGCCGATCGATGACCAGACCGGCGCTGCGTAGCACCGCCATATGCCGAGACATCCGCGACTGCGTCGCGCCGAGCACGCGCATCAGTTCGCAGACGCAATGCTCCTCGCCGTCCCACAGCAGCCGCACCGCTGCGAGCCGGGTCGGATCGGAGAGCGCGTTGAGATAGCAGAGAGCTTCGGTGTCCATCGCAAACAAATGCGCTTATGCGCATAAGCGGTCAAGCACAAACAGCTTGACCAACAATTCGATGATTGTAGAATTATCGAAAATGAGATCGATGCCATGACCGACACCGTCGATATCGCCCGCTTCGCCGACATGCTCGCCGCGATGGGCACCGAGCCCAGGCTCCGCATCATGCGCACGCTGCTGTCGGCGCATCCGGACGGGCTGGTGGTCGGCGAGATCGGCGACGAACTCGGCATAGCTCCGTCGACGCTGTCGCATCATCTCGACAAGCTGAAGAACGAAGGCCTGGTGCAGTCCCGCCGCGAAGGCACCTTCCTGCGCTACACCGCCAACGCCGATGCGCTGCGCGAGCTGCTGGCCTTCCTCTATGCCGAATGCTGCACCCGCTCCCGCGCGGTGCGGGCCGAAGACGTCGTCTGCTGCCCAACGGAGAACCGCAATGCCCACTGACGTGCAAGACATGAAGGACATCGTCCGCGAGAAATACGCCGGCGCAGCGCTGAAGGTCGCCACCGGCGGCAGCGCCTCGTGCTGCGGGTCGTCGGCACTTCCCGGCGCCAGCCCGATCACCAGCAATCTCTACGACGCCGCGCAGGAACAGGGCCTGCCGGCCGAGGCGATGCTGGCCTCGCTCGGCTGCGGCAACCCGACCGCGCTGGCGCAGTTGTCGCCGGGTGAGACCGTGCTCGATCTCGGCTCCGGCGGCGGCATCGACGTGCTGCTGTCGGCGCGCCGGGTCGGCCCGACCGGCAAGGCCTACGGCCTCGACATGACCGACGAGATGCTGGCGCTGGCGCGCGATAACCAGCGCAAGGCCGGCGTCGACAACGTCGAATTCCTCAAGGGCGAGATCGAGGCGATCCCCCTGCCCGACGCTTCGGTCGACGTGATCATCTCGAACTGCGTCATCAACCTGTCGGGCGACAAGGACCGCGTGCTGCGCGAGGCGTTCCGGGTGCTGAAGCCGGGCGGCCGGTTCGCGGTGTCGGACGTGGTGACCCGCGGCGAGATTCCGGAAGCGCTGCGCCGCGACGTGCTGCTGTGGGTCGGCTGCCTCGCCGGCGCGCTCGACGAGAGCGACTACGTCGCCAGGCTGGCCGCCGCCGGCTTCGCGCAGATCTCGATCGAGCCGACCCGCGTCTACGACATCGAGGACGCGCGCGAATTCCTCGCCGGCAAGGGCATCGACGTCGACGCCCTCGCCCCCAAGATGCAGGACAAGTTCTTCAGCGGATTCATTCGGGCCAGCAAGCCCGATGGAAACTCGCCCGCAGGATGTTGCACCTGAGCGCGGTGTCCTGGCGAAGTCATTGCGAGCCGGGATCACCCCGCCCGCCGGCGCGTCACCCCTTCTTCGCCAGCCGCTTCTCGACCTTCTTGCGCGCGTTGCCGACTTTCTTGACGGCCTTCTTCACCGCGGGCGCGGAGCGGCCGGTCTTTTTGGCTTCATAGCGGACTTCGTAGTCCTGGCCGCCGGCAACGCGGGCGCGGTCCTGCTTGCGTCCGCGCGTCGTGGTCTTCTTGGTGGCTTTCTTCGCAGCCATGCTGACCTCCTGATGTTGCCCCCGTGAGCAACGCATTCAGGAATCCCAGGTTCCGAAGACGCGGCGTCGTAACGAATTGAATCGACCGTACGTTTGCCGCCCTCGTCATGGCCGGCATCGTTCCGGCCATCCACGCCTTGCTCGACAGGTCTCCAAAACGTGGATGCCCGCGACAAGCGCGGGCATGACGACGTTTGTGCTGCAAGAGACGAGTAACAGCGATGATTACAGGCTGTCGCCAAAGTCCTCGCGGAACTTCGCCACCAGCTTGTTCTGCCAGTCGGTCACCGGCTTGAGCAGGCCGTAGAAGAACCGCAGCACTTCCGGCTCCTCGACGAAGGTCAGGCCCTCGATCAGCTTGCGGTTGGCGTACAGCCAGGCGATGCGGTCGACCGCGTATTTCACCTGCGACAGCGTGAACACCCGGCGCGGCATCGCGAGGCGCACCAGCTCCATATTGGCGTAGATCTCGCTGCCGTCGGGCTCGCGTTGTTCGGACAGCGTGCCGCGCTCCATGCCGCGGATGCCGGAGGCGACGTACAGCGCCGCCGCCAGCGCGCCGGCCGGATATTGCGACTGCGGGATATGGTCGACGAACCGCTTGGCGTCGATGTGGCAGCCGAGGCCGCCGGGCGGCGTGATCACCGGAACGCCGCGCTCGACCAGCTGGTCGACCATATAGGCGATGAACTGCGGCCCCTGGTTGATCATTTCCTCATCCATGGTCTCTTCGAGGCCGACGGTGAGCGCTTCCATTTCGCGCACCGACATGCCGCCATAGGTGAGGAAGCCTTCATACAGCGGCACCAGCGGCCGCATCTTCTCATACAGCGCGCGGTCGCGGATGCAGATGCCGCCGCCGCGGGCGCAGCCGAGCTTGCGCGCCGAGAAGTAGATGATGTCGCACAGGTCGGCGGTGCGGCGGGTGATCTCGCGGATCGACAGCGTCTTGCAGTGATCCTCGCGGGTCTTGTTGAAGTACAGATTGTCGGCGAGCAGGCTGGCGTCCAGCACCAGCGGAACGCCGTGCTCCTTGCAGACGTTGCTGACGTCGGCGAGGTTCTGCAACGACACCGGCTGGCCGCCGATCAGGTTGGTGCCGCTCTCCATCCGAACGAAGCCGATATTGGCGGCGCCGACCTTCTCGATCACCGCCCGCAGCTTGGCGATGTCCATGTTGCCCTTGAACGGGTTGGCGCTGGTCACTTCGAGGCCGGCGTCGGTGACCAGTTCCTCCACCGTGCCGCCCTGCAGCACGATGTGCGCCTTGGTAGTGGTGAAGTGATAGTTCATCGGCACCACCTTGCCGGGCGTGACGAACACCTTGGCGAGGATGTGCTCGCAGGCGCGGCCCTGATGGGTCGGCAGGAAGTAGTGCATGCCGAAGATGTCGCGGAGCTTGTCTTCGAGCCGGGTGTAGGTGGCGCTGCCGGCGTAAGAGTCGTCGGCAGTCAGCATCGCGGCCTGCTGGCGGTCGCTCATCGCGTTGACGCCGGAATCCGTCAGCATGTCGAGGAAGACGTCGTCGTTCTTCAAGAGGAAGGTGTTGTTGCCCGCCTCGGTGATCTTCTCCAGGCGGCGTTCGACCGGCGGCAGGTTGAGTTTCTGTACGATCCGCACCTTGTGCATCTCGAGCGGCACCGCCTCGTTGCCAAAAAACTTCACTGTCGCCATGTCGTCAAACTCCCCCGACCCTTGCCCGCACCGCGCGGGGGCCTTGGCTTATCGGGCAGGCGGGCTTTCTCAATTGCGCTTGATCAAACGATCCGGCGCGCCAGCGGGAGGCCGCCGGGCGGACAGGCGAAACAAATCCCTACTGCGACGAAACCAAATCCATCGGTCGGCGAAAACGTCCGGAAACGGATGGTGGAGTACAGGTAGCGCCAACAAGTCGCCGAAAAGGCGTCGAGGCGAACGAACCGAGCACCCACAGGGGGACCCGACATGATCCGTTTTCCGCGCACCAGCCGTGCCGCTGCGGTCGCCATCGTCGCGATCGGGACCATCGCCATCGCCGCACCCGCGAATGCGGCGCAGACGCTGCCCTTCCCGTTCCTGCCTTTCCTGCCGCAGCCGGAAGCAATGCAGCCGCTGGCCTACGCGCCGGTCGAACAGACCGCACCGCAGCCCCAAGTCGCACCGCAGGAAGACGAGGACGGCACCGTCGCCGAGCTGCCCGCCCGGCTGAAGCGCCAGATCGTCGCCTATCAGACCCGCGAAGCCCCCGGCACCATCATCGTTGATACGCCCAACACCTATCTGTACTACGTGCTCGGCAGCGGGCGTGCGATCCGGTACGGTATCGGGGTCGGCCGTGATGGTTTCACCTGGTCGGGCGTCAAGGCGGTCGCCAGAAAGGCCGAGTGGCCGGATTGGACGCCGCCGCCGGAAATGATCGCCCGCCAGCCCTATCTGCCGCGCCACATGGCCGGCGGCCCCGGCAACCCGCTCGGCGCCCGCGCGATGTATCTCGGCGGCACCGTGTATCGCATCCACGGCACCAACGCGCCGTCGACCATCGGCACCCACGTCTCCTCTGGCTGCATCCGGCTGACCAATGA
Source organism: Rhodopseudomonas sp. P1 (assembly GCF_039642825.1). Lineage (NCBI taxonomy): Bacteria > Pseudomonadati > Pseudomonadota > Alphaproteobacteria > Hyphomicrobiales > Nitrobacteraceae > Rhodopseudomonas > Rhodopseudomonas sp. P1. The sequence continues at coordinate 3,958,956 of NZ_CP088006.1, forward strand.
GGACGTCAAGGATCTGTATTCGCGGGTCAACGTCGGCGCCAAGGTGATTGTGCTGCCCGACAACCGCCGCGCCGCCGATGCCGGCACCGGACGCCGCGGCTGAGTTCGCCCCGGCGGTAAGCGATGAGTTAATTTAAAGCGCGCGGTCTCGCCGGAGGCCGCGCGTATCTGCGTCAAGCATCCATCGCCGCTCACCGCGGCGGTTGTCAGCTAACCGTCAGCACGACGGAACTATCAGTTCGCCTGATCGCGGCCCATTGGCCCTCCGCGCCGCGACGAAGGGGGACTGTGATGGACAAGCCGATCGACTCCGCGGCCCTGGTATCGCGCCGGCGCCTGCTCGACATCGCCGGCCTCACGCTGGCAGCGACCTGCACGGCCGCGACGACCGGCCGGGCGCAGCCGGCCGCCGGATGTTCGGCGATGATCCCGCGGAAATCATCGCAGCAGGATGCCCGCTTCGTCGCGACCGCGACCTCCGGGCGGCGCTGCGGCTCCTGCCGGTTCTATCAGGCACCGGACCAGTGCCTGGTGGTCGAAGGGCCGGTCAGCGCGGATTCGGTGTGCAATCTGTGGGCACAGCGCGGTGGCGCACTGGGCTGCGAGCCCGACGGGCCGATCAGGCTGTAATTTCCGGCAACACTCCGCCGCATCTGCGGCGCCGTTGCCGGCGATATCGCGGCGGTTCGCGGGTCTTTCCACGGCTTGGCGGCCCGCGGGGCTGGCGCGGCTGGCGCCCCCCGCCCCCGGGCTGTATTGTCCCGGCCGTTCCGCCCCGGGGTATCGATGCGTTTCGTCAAGTTTGGATTGGTAGCACTCGCGATCGTCGCGATTTCATTCACGGTCACGCTGAAGGCGTTCGACTGGCTGGCGCCGCGCGCCATCTCGCCGCCGAGCCTGCAGGCGCTGCCGCCCTTGCCGCCGATCCGGCAGTCCACCGTGGTGGTGCCGGTGTCGGTGCCGCTCGGCACCATCCGCGACCTGGTCGACGCAGTCGCGCCGCGCACCTTCTCCGGCAAGGCCAACAATCCGCTGTCGCAATATGTGCAGAACGCCGACATCCAATGGACCGCGACCCGCGGCACCGTGACGGTGCGCGGCGCCAAGGATCAGCTCACCATTACCTCGCCGCTCACCGGCACGGTGAATGCCAAGGGCTCGCTGTCGGCCAACACTCAGTCCAAGGTCGACGAGACGCTCGGCCGGCTGCTCGGCAACAAGATGGCCAAGCAGATCGGCGTCAACATCAAGTCGTTCAACGCCAACGGCGAGATCAAGGGCACCATCGCGATCAGTGCGCGGCCGCAGGTGCTGCCGAACTGGCATGTCGATCCGCATCTCGATGCCGAAGTGGCGCTGTCGGATTCCGGCGTCTCGGTCGGCGGCGTCCGCATCGACGTGCCGCAGCAGGTCAAGCCGGTGATCGACAAGGCGATCGCCGATCAGCTCGGCGTGCTTGAGCGCCAGATCCGCGACGACGGTGCGCTGGAGCGCAGCGCGCGGCGCGAATGGGATCGGCTGTGCCGCTCGGTGCCGCTGCAGGGCGCCGGCATTCCCAACGGCTTCTTCCTGGAACTTCGGCCGACCCGGGCGCTCGCAGCCCAGCCGCAGGTCGATGCCGCAGCCGCCACGCTGACGCTCGGCATCGTCGCCGACACCCGCATCACCGCCGGTCCGACCAAGCCGCAATGCCCGTTCCCACCGGCGTTACAGATGGTCGCGCCGGACAACGCCGGCGTCAAAGTCGCGGTGCCGATCGACATTCCGTTCCAGGAGCTCGACCGCATCCTCGAAGCGCAGTTCGTCGGCAAGACCTTCCCGGAGGGCGACAGCCGCGCCGCCATCACGGTGAAGCGCGCCAAGCTCGCCGCCAGCGGCGACCGGCTGCTGATCTCGCTGCTGGTCGATGCCAAGGAGAACCGCAGCTTCTTCGGCTTCGGCACCGAAGCGACGCTGCACATCTGGGGCCGCCCGACGCTCGATCAGGAAGACCAGACGCTGCGGCTGTCGGACATCAAGCTCGCGGTCGAATCCGAAGCCGCGTTCGGCCTGCTCGGCGACACCGCCCGCGCCGCGGTGCCCTATCTGGAGAAGGCGATCGCCGACAAGGCGGTGATCGACCTCAAGCCGGAGTCGACCAATATCCAGCGCCGGGTCGGCAATATGATCGCGACCTACCAGCGCAACGAGGACGGTCTTCGCATTTCCTCGGAGATCTCCAGCCTGCGGCTGTCGGACCTGGTGTTCGACTCCAACATGCTGCGGATCACCGCCGAGGCCAACGGCATCCTCGAGGTCAAGGTGACCCGGCTCAAACCGCCGGAGCTGCCGCAAGTCCCGCGGTAATCCGTTTCATTACAACGCGCACAAACGCCGCCGGCAAAACCGGCGGCGTTTGCATGACGGGACCTGAGGTCCGCGTCGCTTACTTGGAGTACTTGAACTCCGGCATCGACTTCAGCTGATCCTTGGTGGCGTTCAGCACCGCGTGGTCCGGATACCAGCGATCGGCGTTGTTCGCAGTCGCCGAGGTCGAGGAGCCGCTCGAGGTCGCAGCACCGGTGGTGGTGCCGGCGGCCGGAGAAGCGGTCGAGGTGCCCGAGCCAGCCGGAGTGGTCTGGCTGTTCATCGCGGTGTTCGACGACACCGGGGTGTTGACCCACTGCAGCTTGTCGAACGTCACCGCAACGTCACGCTGGCCGACGCCGAGGAAGCCGCCGACGCCGATCACGACGCCCTGGATACGGCCCTGGTTGTCGATCAGCAGTTCGCTGATGTCGCCGAGCTTCTCGTTGCCCTGGTTGTACACGTTGACGCCGATCAGCTTGGACGCACGCCACTGACCCATGTGCTGCGCTTCCGACGCCGCAGTCGACGACTTCGACATCGTGCTGCTGTTGTCGGCCGGCGCCGGATTCTGCGCGTAGGCGGCGGACGCGAGGAGCGTGGTCCCCAGCAGACCGGCGATGATCGTCTTGGCTTTCATTGGCTTGCCCTCTTCCTTGTGAATGGTGCCTACAAAACCGCGGACTCCACTCAGCGTTCCCGCAATCGAACTTTTTTTAGCGCCTTGCGGCGCACCAACCGATTAGTACGCAAGACCGCTCACGAGTTCCGATGAGTTCCGTCGGTTCCGCGGCAACGCTTGATCACCGCGTCAGACATTCACCAACGAAAAGAGCGCATCCCCTTGCGCCGAAGCGAAAGGGAATGCGCTCGAACCGACGGCGTCACACAGTCGGATTACGAAGCAGAGACGATCAGGTCTGGTAGTTGATCAAGAGCGCGGTGAACGAGCCAGATGAAGCCGCCGAGCCGCTGGCGCTGTAGGCGTTGGCGGTCGACGATTGCTGATCCTGCAGCAGTTGCAGGAACTGCTTCAGAATGTCGCTGATGTCGGACGATGACGACGAATCCGTCGAGGTGCTGGACGACGACGTGCTGCTGCCGTCATCGGGCGGCGGCGGACCACCGGCACCGCCGCCCGGAGGCGGCCCGCCGGCGAAGGTGTTCTTGAACACGTTCTGCAGTTCGGTGGCCTGATCGGTGGTCAGCTTGCCGCTCGAGACTTCGCCGGCGATCAGGTCGTCGATCTTGGATTTCAGGTCGGTGGGGCGCGAGTCCGAGCTGCTGCTGGAGCGGCTGCTCTGCAGCGAAGAGTCGATGTCTTGCAGCGCCGACGACAGCGCGTCGGCGTCGCTGGATTTCACGGTACCGGACGAGACTTCCGACGCGAGCTCCTTCTGCAGGAGTTGCAGCGGTGAGAGATAGCTGCTGCCGCCCGCGGCAGCGGAGGAAATTGCGGTCATGGGGCAGGCTCCGGGTTTGGATCGAAGCCGACGCTATGGTTAATCGATTAACAAGACCTTCGCCAAAGTCTTGAGTTAGTTGCGGGTTTTTGCCGGGCGCCAGGTAGAAACAATCGGAAACAAGATTCTCTGCTACAGTCCCGGCAAAACATCGCAAAACCCCTGCCATGAGCACCGCACCACCATCGATTCTCGTCGTCGAAGACGACCGCGAGACCCGCGCGCTGATCGCCAAATATCTCCGCGCCAACAATTGCAACGTCGCCACCGCCGCGGACGGCCGCGAGATGGAGCGCTGGATCGCCGATCATCGCGTCGATCTGGTGGTGCTCGACGTGATGCTGCCAGGCGAGGACGGGCTCAGCCTGTGCCGGAAGATCCGCGCCAATTCGGCGCTGCCGATCATCATGCTGACCGCACGGGGCGACGATGTCGACCGCATCCTCGGCCTGGAAATGGGCGCCGACGATTATTTGCCGAAGCCGTTCAACCCGCGCGAACTGCTGGCGCGGATCCGCTCGGTGCTGCGCCGGCAAGCGAGCGCAGTCACCGCAAGCGCTACAGCCGGCGCCACCACGCTCGGCTTCCTCGGCTGGCGGATGGACTGCCGGCGCCGCGAATTGCGCAATCCCGAGGGCGCGCTGGTGGCGATGACCAGCGCCGAATTCGACCTGCTGCAGGCGCTGTGCGAACGCGCCGGCCGGGTGCTGTCGCGCGAGGCACTGCTCGATCTCACCCACGGCCGCAATGTCGGCGCGTTCGAGCGCTCGATCGACGTGCTGATCAGCCGCATCCGCCGCAAGATCGAACCCGATCCGCGCGAAGCCACGCTGATCAAGACGGTGCGGGCCGGCGGCTACGTGTTCACGCCGGAGGTCGAAACCGCATGAGCCTGCGCGCGCGGCTGGCGGCGCTCGGCTTCGGCCTGAAGCCGGAAGGCATCCGCGGCCAGATCGCGATTCTGGTGCTGGCGTCGATCATCGCCAGCCACATCATCATCGCGGTGGCGTTCTTCGCCAACCGGCCCGACATGCCGCGACCGCCGCAGCAGCCGGAGCCGCATCAGCTCTACGAATTCGCCGAACTGATCGGACGCACGCCGGCGGCGGACCGCCCGCAGCTGATCGTCACCATCGCAGCTGCCTTCCCGGAGCTCGAACTCGCCGGCACCACGGCCGTGGCGCGTCCGCATGACGGCGCCTGGCCGCCGCACCAGATCGACTATCTGCGACGGCATCTCGGGCCGGACTATCGGGTCGACCTCGCCGGCGGCGACCGGATCGTCATCACCCTGCCCGAAGGTGACGCGATCAGCGCGCGACTGCCACCGGAGCGGCGCCGGCCGGTGCTCGGCAATCCGTGGATGGCGTCGCTGCTGATCGGCGTGGTCAGCCTCGCGCTGCTCGGGCTGTGGGCGGCGCGGACGCTGGCGGCGCCGCTGTCGGCATTCGCCACCGCGGCCGAGACCTTCAGCCTGGATAGTTCGGACGCGCCCCTGCCGGAGCGCGGACCGGCCGAGATCCGCTCGCTGGCGCGGGCGCTGAACCGGATGCGCGAGCGCATCACCACGCTGATCGAGGATCGCACCCGGATGCTGGCGGCGATCAGCCACGATCTGCGCACGCCGATCACCCGGATGCGGCTGCGCGCCGAATTCATCGAGGACGATCACCAGCGCACCCAGACGCTGCACGATCTCGACCAGATGGGCGCGATGCTGACCGCGGTGCTGACCTTCCTGCGCGACGGCGCCACCCGCGATGCGCCGACGCTGATCGACCTCGCCAGCGCAATGCAGCTGATCACCGATCAGTTCGCCGACATCGGCGCCAAGGTCGCGTATCAGGGCCCCGAGCACGCGATGGCAATGGCGCGTCCCGGCGACCTGCATCGCGCAGTCACCAACCTGGTCGAAAATGCCGTGCGGTTCGGCACCGAGGTGACGATCCGGCTGGCGCTGCATCAGGACGAGATCGTCATTGAGGTCGAGGACGACGGCCCGGGCATTGCCGATGCCGACAAGGACAGCGTGATGCAGCCGTTCGTGCGCGGCGACGACGCCCGCAACATGGACGACAGCTCCTCGTTCGGCCTCGGCCTGTCGATCGCCCGCGCCATCGCCCGAGGCCACGGCGGCGAGCTGTCGCTGCACACCCGCACGCCGCACGGCCTGATCGCGCGCATCACCCTGCCCCGCCAGGCCCCCAGCCGTACGGCCTGACCGGCGGGACGTATCAGCGCGGCGGAGTGACCGTCAGCGCCGGGCTCGGCGGCGCGCCGGGCTTGCGCTGGTGGATCACCGCAAGGTCATCGGCATAGACCTTCTGCCAGCCCTCGGTCCGGTCGAGCAGCTTTGCGGCGGGGCTGCTCGGGATCAGCAGCGTCGCATCGACGGCGTAAGCATCGAGCAGGCGGAACAGCTTGTCGGGCGCGCGCAGCCGGATCGCGTCGTCGTGATCGACCACCAGCGCTTCGCCGAACAGCTCGGTCCGGCCGTCGATGAAGGTCGGCACGCCGTTCGCGATCAGATAGCCGCCGAAATTGTAGTCGTTGAACACCCGCTTCGCACCCAGCCGCTTCAGCTCGGCGACCGCGGCCTGCGGCGCGAACAGCGAACGCGGCGCGAAGCTGTGCCACGTCGCAAACGCCAGCGTGCCGCCGACCGCCAGCGCCAGCAGCGCGGCAGTCAGGCCGCGCGCCGACGGCGCTCCCTGAGCCGGCGCGGCAATGCCGCATTGCGCGGCCAGCGGCGCGGCGAGCACCAGCGGCGCCAGCAGCGCCAAGAGTTCGAGATTGCGGCTATGGCTCAGCGCCATGTGGATCAGGCCGAGCAGGATCAGGATGCGCACCGGCGGCAGCGTCACGCCGCGCAGCAGCGCCAGGCCGAGGCCGCCCAGCAAGGTGATCTCGAGCACGCCGATCTTGGAGAAATCCTCCGGCGCCCATTCCCCGATCCGGCTCAGCGCCTCGCCAAGCGACAGGATCTTGCGCGACGCCAGGATCGAGTCCCAGCCATAGGGCGTCAGGCATCCGGCGGCCAGCGCGAGCGCCCCGAACAGCGCCCAGCGCAGCAGCAACGCGACACGGCGCGTCCGCTCCGCGGACAGCACCGCATCGAGCGCGAACGGCGCCACCAGCGCGATGCCGAATACGAAGCCGCCGTGCAGATTGGCCCATAGCGTGATCAGCGGCAGCGTCCACAATGACGGCACGCCGCGGCGGTCCGCGGCGCCGACCAATGCGCCAACCCAGGCCAGCATCACCGGCATTGCTAGGACGTGCGGCCGTGCCAACATGTGCGGGGCGGTCAGGGCCAGGGCGGCGGCGGCGAAGATCACGGTGGCGGTGTCGTTCAGCCGCGCGCCGAGCAGCCGCGCCAGCAGATAGAACGTGCCGCCGAGCGCGCCCGCCGTCAGCACCACCGGCCCGGCCCAGCCGGCAAGCTGATAGCTCGCCGCGAACGCGACCTGCGCCAGCCATTGCGTCGAGATCCACGGCTGGCCCGCCATCGTGAACGAGTAGCTGTCGGTCCACGGCACCGCGCGGTGGTCGATGATCCACTGCCCGATCGTCACCTGCCAAAGCGTATCGGGATCGTTGAGCAGCCGGTCGCCGGAGATCAGCAGCAGCGCATAGACGCCGAGCCCGATCGCCAGCGGCCACAGCCGCGGCCTGGCGAGGCTGATCTGGTTGGCGTCGGCGACGGTGATGGTCATGCAGCGGCGCTCGCTTGCAGGTTGCGGCTGCAGCGATCCAACACGCCGGCGGATAATTTGGCGTAAACCGGAACACGCGCGGCGGCGGCGCCCGCGCGCGGCGAGGAACCCGGCGTGCTGCGCGGCTTTGCCCACCAGCATCGCACCAAAGGCACGTTGACACGGCAGGGCATCGGCCTACATTGAGCCCGTTCCGAGGGGGGCTCCGACGAGGAGCTGAGATACCGCACGCTCGCCGCTTCGATTCGCGAGGCACAGAGACCGCGGTGACCCTTTGAACCTGATCCGGGTCATGCCGGCGAAGGGACAGGGATGCATCAGACAGTCGAAGGCCGCGGCGGGGCCGAATCCGCCAATCTTTCCGCGTTTGCTTCCGTTGCTTCAGCTTCCGTTGCTTCGGCTTCAGTCGCTTCTGCGGCGGCTGCTTCGGCATCAGCCGCTTCGGCGTTGACCGCCGCGGCGCTGCGCAGCGAGAAGCCGGACCTCCGCAAGGATGCGCCGGTGTCGGTGATCGGCGCCGGCATCGCCGGGGCCTGGCAGGCGCTGCTGCTGGCGCGCGCCGGCCGCAAGGTCAGTCTGTACGAGCGCGGCGACAACGAGATGACACAGGCCACCAGCCATTGGGCGGGCGGCATGCTGGCGCCGTATTGCGAGGCCGAGGGCGCCGAGCCGATGGTCAGCCAGATCGGGATGCGCTCGCTGGAGATGTGGCGCAAGGAATTCCCGGACGCGGTGTTCAACGGCTCGCTGGTGGTGGCACATCCGCGCGACCGCGCCGACTTCGAGCGGTTCGCCAAGATGACCACCGGCCATCAGCGCGTCGACGCCGACGGCATCGCCGAGCTGGAGCCCGCGCTGGCCGGCCGGTTCCGCGAAGGTCTGTTCTTCCCGGACGAAGGCCATGTCGAGCCGCGGCTGGTGCTGGCGCGCCTGCACGAGCGGCTGATCGAGGCCGGCGGCGCGATCCATTTCGAATCGGAAATGACCCCGGAAGATCTCGACGGCCTGGTGATCGACTGCCGCGGCCTCGCGGCCCGCGACAAGGCGCCCGAGCTGCGCGGCGTCAAGGGCGAGATGGTGGTGATCAAGACCGCCGAGGTGCAGCTGTCGCGACCGGTGCGGCTGATGCACCCGCGCTGGCCGCTCTACGTCATCCCGCGCCAGAACAATCACTTCATGCTCGGCGCCACCACGGTCGAAAGCGAAGACGAGCTGGTGATGGTGCGCTCGGCGCTGGAACTGCTGAGCGCCGCCTATGCGGTGCATCCGGCGTTCGGCGAAGCCCACATCGTCGAACTTGGCGCCGGGCTTCGCCCCGCCTTCCCCGACAACCTGCCGCGGATCGCCATCGGCAACCGCCGCGTCGCCACCAACGGCCTGTATCGTCACGGCTTCCTGATGGCGCCGTCGCTGGCCGAGAAGGTGGTGGCCTATGTCGAGCGCGGCGAGATCGACAATCAGGTGATGCGATGCTTGTGACCATCAACGGCGAACAGCGCGAGATCCAGTCGGCCAGCGTCGCGGCGCTGATGACCGAGCTCGACTGCACCGGCGGCCACTTCGCCGTCGCGCTCAACTACGACGTCGTCCCCCGCGGCAAATGGGACGAAACCCCCGTCACCGCCGGCGACGAAATCGAGATCCTGACGCCGCGGCAGGGGGATGAGGATGGCCTCGCCCCGGACATCACCGTCCTTCAATCGGGGTGATGCACCGCGCACGCCCCACACACCCCCGTCATCGCCCGGCTCGTCCGGGCGACCCAGTATTGCAGAGCGCCGGCGTTCAGCCGCGAACGCTCTGGAATACTGGATCCCCGCCTTCGCGGGGATGACGACTGTGGTGGGAATGAGGATGGCGGTGATACACGCTACGCGCCGCAGCGCCTCCGCTCCCCTCCCCCTTGCGGGGAGGGGTCGGGGTGGGGGTCCCCGGGCACTGAGTGCGCGTCGCCCTCACCCCAGCCCTCTCCCGCGAGCGGGAGAGGGAGCGAGGCGCAGCGGACTGATCAAAGCGCGGAGCGACATGCATGGTGAAATTCTACGACCGCGAATTCGGCTCCCGGCTCTTGATCGGCAGCGCGCTGTATCCGTCGCCGGCGATCATGCAGGACTCGATCCGCGAGTCCGGCGCCGAGATCGTCACGGTGTCGCTGCGGCGCGAGACGGCGGGCGGCAAGGCCGGCGATCAGTTCTGGTCTCTGATCCGCGAACTCGGCGTCACCGTGCTGCCGAACACCGCCGGCTGCCGCGGCGTGCGCGATGCGGTGACCACCGCCAAGCTGGCGCGCGAATTGTTCGGCACGAGCTGGATCAAGCTCGAAGTCATCGCCGACAACGACACCCTGCAGCCGGACGTGGTCGGCCTGGTCGAAGCAGCTTCAATCCTGATCAAGGATGGCTTCGAGGTGTTTCCCTATTGCACCGAGGATCTGTCGGTCGCGCTCCGGCTGGTCGATGCCGGCTGCCGGGTGATCATGCCGTGGGCGGCGCCGATCGGCAGCGCGCGCGGCATCGTCAGTCGCGACGCGCTGAAGCTGCTGCGCGACCGCCTGCCCGATATCACGCTGGTGGTCGACGCCGGCCTCGGCGCACCGAGCCACGCCGCCGAAGCGATGGAGCTCGGCTACGACGCCGTGCTGCTCAACACCGCGATCGCCAAAGCCGAAGACCCGGTGGCGATGGCGCGCGGCTTCAAGCTCGCGGTCGAAGCCGGCCGCACTGGTTACGAAGCGGGGCTGATGGGCGCCCGCGATTTCGCTTCGCCCTCCACCCCTGTGATCGGGACCCCGTTCTGGCATGCCGTATCCTGACCGTTTCTATCCCGTCGTCGACAGCATCGCGTGGGTCAAACGCCTCGCCGCGCTCGGCGTCGGCACCGTGCAGCTCCGCGCCAAGGACCTCGATGACGGCGCCGCGCTGCAGCTCGTCACCGACGCGCTCGCGGCGGTGAAGGACACCAGCGTCAAGCTGATCATCAACGACTACTGGCGCGCCGCGATCGTCGCCGGCGCCCAGCATCTGCATCTCGGCCAGGAAGACCTCGCCGAGGCGGACCTCGCCGAGATCCGCAGCGCCGGGCTGACGCTCGGCCTCTCCACCCACGACGACGCCGAACTCGAAACCGCGCTCGCTGCCGAGCCGGACTACATCGCGCTCGGCCCGATCTTCCCGACCACGCTGAAATCGATGCGGTTTGCCCCGCAAGGCATTCCGAAGATCACCGAATGGAAGAAGCGCGTCGGCAACATCCCGCTGGTCGCGATCGGCGGCATCAAGCTGGAACAGGCCGAAGAGATCTTCGCCGCCGGCGCCGACTCGATCGCGGTGGTCAGCGACGTGACGCAAAACCCCGATCCAGACGCCCGCGTCCGCGCCTGGCTCGATTTCGTCGCCGAGAAGGCGTGATGACGAACGCGACCGCTGCGACGCGCGGCGCCCTCACCCCAGCCCTCTCCCGCACGCGGGAGAGGGAGCAGGCCGTGCGTGAGGCACAGCCGCGACCCGACCGGTGACTCCTCCCTCTCCCGCTTGCGGGAGAGGGTCGGGGTGAGGGCGACACGCACCGTGCCCTCGCCACTCCGACCGACAACACGACCGAACCAAGCGGCCCGAATAACAACCGATAACAAGGAGGATGGCATGAATATCCGCTCCAATCCCGAGACCACCCGCGCTGCCGTCACCACCGGCGCCCTGCCCTCCTCCAAGAAGATCTACGCCACGCCTGCGAGCGCGCCGGATCTGCGCGTGCCGCTGCGCGAGATCATCCTGAGTGAAGGCGCAGGCGAGCCGAACCTGCCGGTGTACGATACGAGTGGCCCCTACACCGATCCGAGCGTGGTCATCGACGTCAACAAGGGCCTGCCGCGCCCGCGCACCGAATGGGTCAAGGAGCGCGGCGGCGTCGAGCAATACGAAGGTCGCGACATCAAGCCGGAAGACAACGGCAATGTCGGCGCCGCGCATGCCGCGAAAGCCTTCACCGCGCATCACCAGCCGCTGCGCGGGATCAGTGACGCGCCGATCACGCAATACGAATTCGCCCGTAAGGGGATCATCACCAAGGAGATGATCTACGTCGCCGAGCGCGAGAATCTCGGCCGCAAGCAGCAGCTCGAACGCGCCGAGGCCGCGCTGGCCGACGGTGAATCGTTCGGCGCCAGCGTGCCGGCGTTCATCACCCCGGAATTCGTCCGCGACGAGATCGCCCGCGGCCGCGCGATCATCCCGGCCAATATCAATCACGGCGAACTCGAGCCGATGATCATCGGCCGCAACTTCCTCACCAAGATCAATGCCAATATCGGCAACTCTGCGGTGACCTCGTCGGTCGAAGAGGAAGTCGACAAGATGGTGTGGGCGATCCGCTGGGGCGCCGACACCGTGATGGACCTCTCCACAGGCCGCAACATCCACACCACCCGCGAATGGATCCTGCGCAACTCGCCGGTGCCGATCGGCACCGTGCCGATCTATCAGGCGCTGGAGAAGTGCGAAGGCGATCCGACCAAGCTGACCTGGGAGCTGTACAAGGACACGCTGATCGAGCAGGCCGAACAGGGCGTCGATTACTTCACCATCCACGCCGGCGTGCGGCTGCAATACATCCACCTCACCGCCAGCCGCGTCACCGGCATCGTGTCGCGCGGCGGCTCGATCATGGCGAAGTGGTGCCTGGCGCATCACAAGGAGAGCTTCCTCTACACGCATTTCGACGAGATCTGCGATCTGATGCGCAAGTACGACGTGTCGTTCTCGCTCGGCGACGGCCTGCGGCCGGGCTCGATCGCCGACGCCAACGACCGCGCCCAGTTCGCCGAACTGGAGACGCTCGGCGAACTCACCAAGATCGCCTGGGACAAGGGCTGCCAGGTGATGATCGAAGGCCCCGGCCACGTGCCGATGCACAAGATCAAGATCAACATGGACAAGCAGCTGAAGGAGTGCGGCGAGGCGCCGTTCTACACCCTCGGCCCGCTGACCACCGACATCGCGCCGGGCTATGATCACATCACCAGCGGCATCGGCGCCGCGATGATCGGCTGGTTCGGCTGCGCGATGCTGTGCTACGTCACGCCGAAGGAGCATCTCGGCCTGCCCGACCGCAACGACGTCAAGACCGGCGTGATCACCTACAAGATCGCCGCCCACGCCGCCGACCTCGCCAAGGGCCACCCCGCCGCACAGCTCCGCGACGACGCCCTCTCCCGCGCCCGCTTCGAATTCCGCTGGCAGGACCAGTTCAACCTCGGCCTCGATCCGGACACGGCCCAGGCCTTCCACGACGAGACCCTGCCGAAGGACGCCCACAAGGTCGCGCATTTCTGCTCGATGTGCGGCCCGAAGTTCTGCTCGATGAAGATCACCCAGGACGTCCGCGACTACGCAGCGGGCCTCGGCGACAACGAGAAAGCCGCCCTCTACCCGGTCGGCCACGCCGGCATGACCATCTCCGGCACCATCGAAGACGGCATGGCGCAGATGAGCGCCAAGTTCAAAGAGATGGGAAGCAGCGTGTATCTCGACGCGGACAAGGTGAAAGAGAGCAACAAGGCGCTGTCGTAAGGCAGCGGGCGCTCACCACACCACAAACGTCATGCCCGGGCTCGACCCGGGCATCCATTTTCATAATCCGCTCGTCAAAGGCGGCGCCCACGCTTGTTCACCGACTCCGCAGATGCAGTCTGCCGCCAAGTCCGCCCTCTTAACAGCCATGACTTTAAGAACCCGACCGAGGCCAAAGTTCAACTAACTCTGAGAGAGCTCACTCATTTGGCAGGAAGAGTATCTACATTTTTCCTCTGCTGACCCGCACCGCATCGACAACCCCAAGTTGATTTCAACATCCCTTTCCTGCTATCCAGGCATGACGCAGTAGAGCGTGACTATCTTCTGGAACGATCAATGAAACACGTTGGCAAAGTTTGCAGTCTCCCCCCTGGTAAGAGCTACGGATTCCTGAAAAGCGAAGCTGACGGAACCGAGTACTTTTTCCACTCAACAGAGTTCGGGTGAAGAGTGGAACACTGTACAAAAAGGTGATGTTGTCCAATATGAGATAAAGGAAAACAACGGAAAATTGCAGGCGAAGAGCGTTGAAAGGCTTGCTCAAGCTACCCGCGCGAACATTCGCTCCGGCGCCCCGAGCAGAGCACCTCGCGCCCTCGGCCCTTATACAGGGCCCGACCTGCACCTAACTGACGCCGAGCGACTTCATTGCCTCACAGAACTATCCCGATGGAAGCTTGAGGCGAAGCTAGACGACATAAAGCGCTATTTCTTTGCTATCCCCGAATTGAATGACATCGCAACCGGCGATGCCTCTTACGTCATAGGACGCAAAGGCACCGGGAAGACTGCACTTGTTCAATATCTCTCCGACACATCCAGCACCGACCTACATGTATCAAAACTCACCTTTAAGAATTTTCCATTCAACGAATTATACTCCCAGGGTAATGATAGCTATCGCCGCCCTAACCAATACATCACAATCTGGAAGCTAATAATCTATTCCGCCGCATGTAAACTGATCGCTAGGAGCAGCAAATGCGACCCCCTTACGCGCGATCGGATTCTAAAGGCTTTCCCAAACCCGGATGGAGACAATCTGGGGACGATAATTGGACAGTGGATCTCAGGTGATTTCGGAATCAATGTACTCGGCACCGGGATCAACATTTCTAAATGGTTCAAAGAAAAGAAGAAGACAACAATTCAAGAAAAGGTAGAAAACCTCGAGCAGTTTGTTGTCAAGAATATACCGAATCAGACCTTCCTCGTTCTTTTTGATGAATTGGATGAGGACTACAAGGATATTTTTGAGACTTACAATAAGAGTGAGTATCTCGACCTATTGACCAGTCTCTTCAAGGCAGTTCAGGATGTAAGGTCTATTACCAAAGAGCACCGACTCTATCCCGTCGTCTTTTTGCGAGACGATATATACGATCTCCTTCAGGACCCCGACAAGAATAAGTGGAGAGATTTTCAGGTTGATCTCGAATGGACTCCCGAAAGCATGAAGGGACTTCTCTCACATCGCCTCGCCAAGGCCATCGGGAAGCAGAGCGACGATTTTGATTGCCTCTGGTACTCGATATTCAATCGGGGCGCAGTCAGATACTCTGATGGAAAAAAGACCACTCGCTCTTTTGACTACATCACGATGAGCACGCAAGGTCGACCTCGCGACTATATTAACTATCTAAGGGAATGCGCTGCATTGGAGCTCAAGCGTTCACGTCGAGAGATTTCCGCAGAAACGATCAAAGACGCCGACAAACTCTACTCAAATTACTTGCGAAAAGAACTAATAGACGAGATCCACGGAATTATACCGGATATAGGAAAAGTGCTGTCGATCTTCTCTGAAACTCGTAAATGGATACTGAGTATCGATGAATTTAAAAAGGCCTATGACGAGAGAGTTCAAGCGGGTGGCGTGCAAATCAAAGACGTTGATATGGTACTGAAGACACTTTTCTATTTTTCCATCATTGGCAACGTTGTCCGCGTGGGAGTACACATCTTTAGGCACGTTCGTCCTGAAGCCGAATTGAACTTCAAGGAAAAGATTGTGGTTCATCGCGGATTGATGAAATCTTTGCAAATCATTTAGCAAGCGTAGCCCGTAGGGCGGATTAGCGAAGCGTAATCCACCACCACACGGACGCAAGCGCAGCCGCCGCTCGGCGGGTTGCGCCTTCGGCCAACCCGCCCTACAGCCGCGATCGGCTCACGCGAGCTGCGATGCGACGGCGGCTTTGTCGATGATCGACCAGACTTCCACGATGCGGCGGTCGGAGAACGCGTAGAATACGTTTTCGGCGAAGCGGACTCGTCTGCCATTGACGGCAAGGCCGAACAGCTCGCCCGATGGGGTGCAGTCGAACCACAGCCGGCTCGCGACCCGCGGCGGTTCGGACACCAGCCATTGGATGTCGAAGTGAAGGTCCGGGATCGCGCGAAAATCCCGCTGCAGCATATCGCGATAGCCGGTCAGCCCGACCCGCTCGCCGTTGTAGGACACGTCCTCGCCGACGAACTGGTCCAGCTGCGGCCAATCCTGCCGGTTCAGGCAGGCGATGTAGCCGCGGTAGATCTCGGAGAGTTCGGCGGGGGTCATCGGATCATCCTATGTGAACATGGCGGATGACGCTTCGCACAGTCGCACGCCGCCATCCGCATCATGATCCCGCAAAGGTCAAGCAGTTCCGCGTCGCCAACTATTTTCCTTGCAGCTCACCATCTCCACCAGAGCGCGCAGGGCGAGCATCGCATGCGCGTGACGTATCGTGTCATCGCGGGACCAGTCCCGGCCGGCTCACGGCTGCGTCACGGCGCGAAAGCATGCGTAGCCCGGGTGAGCGAAGCGCTACCCGGGACTCTCAGGTTCGTTCACCCCCGCGTATCGCTGCGCTCACGCGGGCTACTCACTCAAGGCCGCGACCACCGTTTCGATCGGCAGGAACAGCGTCCGGCTGTCTTCGGGGTACTCGATGAATTCGGCGCAGCGCAGATAGAAACGTCTGGCCGCATCGTCCTTGGCGTGAACCAGAACCGCGCCGATGCCGATGCTCTGCGATGCCAGCGCGATCCGGCGCAGCGCGTCCGAAAGCAGGTCCGCGCCGAGCCCCCTTCCGGCATGGGAGCGGCTGACGGCCAGCCGTCCGATCACCGACACCGGGATCGTGTCGGGCGCGTTGCGGCGGACCTTGCCCGGCGCTGCCGCGCGCTCGACCGCGCCTGCTGAAACGCAGAAATAGCCGACGACCTGATTGCCCTCGCACACCACGTAGGTGCGCGAGAAGCGGCTTTCGTTCTTGAGTGCCCGCTGGCGCAGCCAGTCGTTCAACACCGGTTCGCCGCAATCGAACGCCGACAGATCATGTGCAATCGTCAGAGGAACAGGAGCCGACAGACGGGAGCGTGGCGGGTTTGGCGCGTCGTCTATGTCCGCCATGCCGGGACCCGACGCAGCAACGCCTTGAGCTTCGGCCCAGGCGCGGGCGGATTGTCGAGCGCCTGCATGAAGGCGTCATAGCGTTCGGGATCGAGCGTGAATAAGCGCTGATCGAGCAGCACATCGACGGCCTGCCGCCGGGCGCTTTCCACCATGAACTCGGTACGCGTCTTCCCCAGCACCGCAGCCGCATCGTCGATCAGTTGGCGGGTGCCGGTCTCGATCCGCAGATTGATACTGCCCTTGGCCTCGGAATTCGCACCGCGCGCTGCGGCCGCAGCGGAACGACGAGCGGATTTTACGGGTGCGACGCGCGTCTTTGCCATGGGCAGAATATCGCGCTCTGTATCCACAGTGTCAATACGATCTCAGCCGACGCCCGGCGGGTTACGCCTTCGGCTACCCCCGCCCTACGATCGCCTCTCCGCTACTTCACCGCCGCCCGCATCGCGGTCCAGTCGAAGCCTTTCGCCGTCGCCAGGGCTTCGTCCTCGCCGAGGCCCTTGAATGACAGCGATAGCGCGGCGGCGGGGCCGAGCGCGATCAGGATCGTGCCGGACTTGTCGCTGGCCTGGAACGTCCGCGTCACCTTGAAGCCGTCGATCGTGGTGGTGTTGGCCGGGCCGTGGCTGGCCTCGGTCTTCATCCCGGTGCCGCCGGCCGCCAGCCGGCTCTGGGCCGGCGCGCCGGCGAGCAGTTGGACGCTGACATGGATCTCGCCGCGCTCGTAGCCGCGCTGCGCCACCACGATGCGGCTGCCGCCGTCCTGCATCGCGAGGCCGCCGAGCTTGCCGGCTTTCCAGCCCGGCAGCTCGACCAACAGCGGCGCGTAGGGCTCGAGCCCGTCCCCGGCGCGCGCCGGCGACGGCGGCGCCAGCGCCGCCGCGGCGAGCGCGGGCAACGCGACAGCCAAACCAGCAAGACGACGACGCGCGATCATGACAACCTCCAGTTCAAGACAGAGCCGCAACCTAACAAGGCCGCAGGCTGCAGCATTGATCTGAGCGCACCATCGCCGAAGGTCGCAGGGCCTCGCGTGGAGGATCCAAGCGCGCCGGATCGGGCGCAGGCCGCATCGCCACGGCGCCATCCCCGGACCACGACGTCCGCTGCGCTCAAGCCGTCCGACGAGCTATCCGCTCCGCGCTGATACCGGTTCGCCTGAGTGCACCGGATCGGCAGAGCCGCGTCTGCGAACTGCGCGCCCCTCGCCAACGCCGCTCGCGAGATCCTCGCCCTCGCCTGTCACGGCTTTCGAAAGCCTTCAAGCGCCCGCCGAACCGCCTCCTCGATCAACGCCCGGCTCCTCTCCAGCTCAGCGGCAACCTCGGCGGCGCGGGCCGGCGAGATCAGCTTGCCCTCCGCGCAATCGAGCACGAGGCCGACCGTCGCCTCGGCGTAGGCGGCTGCGGCCAGATAGGCGGACACTCCGGCGTCGATGTCGCCGCCCCAGCGAAACGCGAGTGCGTATCGCCATGACCGCTCGAACGTCACCTTCGGCGTCTCGGACATCAGGACCTTCGCGTCCCAATGATCGCACTCGAATGCCGACGGCCGATCGCGAAGCACGACGGGCAACGCGCCGTGGCTGCTTGCAAACGGGGTCGCGGTCGACAGCCGTAGCGGGAAACCCTTTGCGTCGATGGCGCTCTGCCATTCCGACATCGAATTCAGCTTCTGGTCCGACAGCACATAAATCTCGATCGACATGTCAGATCCCTCGGGTCATCGGGCGCGCCCGGGAACGCGACCTGAAAATGCTCAGAACAATCTGCTTTCGCGAAATTCCTCGGACGACATTCAGTTCGAAGACGGGCGTATCCGGCGCAGCACGCGTCTTTGCCCGGAGTTCGTCCGCTCGGGCCCGCGATATCGTCTGGGCACCGGTTTTGACATCATAGATCGCGATAATATCCCCTTGCACATTACGTAGCGTTGCATCGGTTCTGATCGTTCCGGCGAGCCCGTAATAGGGATCGACGGTGTCGAGACTGAAACTCCGTTCGATGTCTCCCACGCCTGGAAGCCCCTGGAGCCTTAACGCTAACCCGAACGCAATGTGGACGGCGGTACCGTACATCGCAGGCGACATTTGCGGTAAGTATTCCAACGCCCCCATGACGCGAGCGAGCGTATCACTCATCGCCACCGATGTTTCATCGATCTCCGCGATGCCAGTGAAGAATCCAGTCGAGGTCGATACCTCGACACCACTCTCGAGCGTCCATCTGCCAAGTTCGTTACGAGGCTGCTCCTCTCTGAACCCGGCTTTGATCCTGGAACGGGAAAGCCGCCGTTCTCTCAATTCGACTCTGATCGCCGCAAGTTCGGCTCTCCACCGCGCCAGATTTCACTGTTCGAATATCAACGACATTGTTGATCAGCTCCGCGCTTCGTCAAATTCATCATATCTGCATTTTTTCCTATCGCAACACATTTTTGGATTTTATTCCTGAAACAAAGTGATTTGCCTTCGTCCTGTCAGCGAAGCGAGCTGTGCTGAGCGTCGTCGAGCAGGACGGATCGTTTCGCCAACCCAACCGGCAAAGTGATCACTCGTGAGACTGACATCGAGCAGCGAAGGTAGATGCGGCGATCGCGCCGACGACACAGCCACCGCTCGGTAGCCTGGGCGGCGCGCAGCGAAGTCCGGGACGTTCAGGGGCATCGTCTCGGTGCTTGCCGATCGGGCGCTCTCACTCCGCCGCTGCCGCGATGGTTATGGATTCCGGGCTCGCGCGGAGTTGTCATCGGACCGGCCGAAGGCCGGACCCGTGGCACGCCCCGGAATGACGAACGAGAGGGGATTCTCCCGCGTCATGCGCGGGCTCGACCCGCGCATCCATCGATTGATAATCCGCTGTGCCATCGTCGCCCTCATTCAGACGATGGGTCGCCGGGTCGAGCCCGGCGACGACGCGAAGCGCGCAAAGGGTCCCGATGCCACAAGATCGCCGCTGGTGGGGGCGCCGTGACGGCGCCTTCGCGATGGATCGCAAGCCGTCGCGACCAACCACCAACTTTGCGCCAAGCGGCGCGCCCTCGCCCCTCGTCGTGATGACGACGGGCGCATACCTCGGACGCTGCGGCGCCGCGAGAACATGGCTGCATGCCAAGGCCGAACTAATTGCACAGCCTCGTGCCAAACGACGCTCCATCATACCGGCATGTGCAACAAACGGTGCATTCGTCATCATTGTCGAACGCACCACAGGCGCGATTTCGGCGCTCACTCAGCTTCAGATTGTGCCCGATCAATGCTGCGCGCCGGCAGGCTCCTAAGCTCGGCGGCGAACTAATAACCTGAAGGAACGTTGGTCATGCCCGCATCCGACGTACAGACCTTGCATGGTTTTCTGTTCGCGAAGCTCGCCGCGATCGGCTCGAAGAGCGAAACGCCGATCTACTATCTGCAGCACTTTGACGACAGCGAGCAGCGCATCGCGATCGATGCCCGCCCGTTCAACGACGAGCCGAAGCTGCGGCCCTATCTCGCCACCAAGGTGACGGTGACCGGCACGCAGGGGCCGGAGTACTTCCACGTCGCCTCGATCAGCCGCTGCGCGTCGGACACTCACGGCTGCGGCATCAACTGGGGCTGCTAAGCCGGCGGCGGCACGGCGCGCACGCGAACCGATGGCTGCGGCAGCGATGCGCGCCGCTGCGGCGTCGGGCAGCCGGCGTTAACGATCGGTTAACGATACCAAAACGCTGACGCGAACCAGACAATTGTCGTCGCGATTAGTATCGCATCACAGCGAATGGAGAGATGCGATGAGCGAAGCGACGTTGATACTTCCGAACATGCGCGGCGGCTGCGCCACCGCCAATGGCAAGGTGCACACGCTGTTTAGGATCAACAGCCGCGTCCGGCGCAAGATGGCGCAGCCGGCGGCAATGACCTCATCACCGCCGGCGGCGAATGATGATCACGCATCAGACGATCACGCGCGTGAAGGGTGAGTCCTTCGCGCGGCAGCTCACGCCGCCGCCGGCTCCTTCACCCGCGCGCCGGGTGCAATCGTCGGCGGCGCGGCGTTGAGGTGATCGATCGCGAAACCGGCGGCGGCTTTGTAGCCGGCCATGAAGGCGGCGCGCTCGGCCGGCGGGATCACGTCATCGATATTGTCGAAGGTGCCGCCGCAGCGCTCGTCGACAAGGTTGAGCAGGCCGAATGGGCCGGCGCCGCGATTGCGCAGGATCAGCTGCGAGATCGGGCCGCACAGCTTGGCGTCGAATGCCGCCAGCGCCGCTTCGGTGGCGCCATGCGCCACCATCGCGGCGCCGAGCTCGCGCGCGTCGACGATCGCCTGGGTGCCGCCGTTCGAGCCGGTCGGATACATCGCGTGCGCGGCGTCGCCGATCAGTACCACCGGGCCGTCGCGCCAAGTCTCGACGGGATCGCGGTCGATCATCGGATTCTCGTAAGCGGAGTCGGCCTCGCGGATCATCGCCGGCACGTCGAGCCAGTCCCACACCCAGCCGTCGAAATGATGCGCGAACTCGGAGGTCGGCACCTGCCGGAACCAGCCCTGCTGCTTCCAGCCTTCGGCATTGTCGAGCGTGACCTCGGCGATCCAGTTCAGCATCGACAGCCCGGTCGCGGGATCCGGCTGCGAGATCGGATAGATCACGACGCGGTGGCGATGCGTACCAAGGCCGATGAACGAGGCGCCGCTGCGGGTCGGTTTGCCCCAAGTGGTGCCGCGCCACATCACCGCGCCGCCCCAATGGATCGGCGGCTGGTTCGGATGCATCTGCGCCCGCACCGCGGAGTGAATGCCGTCGGCGCCGATCAGCAGCGCACCGGTGACTTCGGAGCTGCCGCCATCGGCGTGCTCCAGCGTCGCCACGACGCCGTCCGCGGTCTTACGATAGGAGGTGACGCGGCGGCCGAGCTGCACCGCATCGGCGCCGAGCCGTTCGATCACCTTGTCGTTCAGCAGCATGTGAAAGCGGCCGCGATGCACCGCATATTGCGGCCAGCGATAGCCGGCGGCCTTGCCGCGCGGCTCGGCATAGATGTCGTTGCCGTTAAGGCCGACCAGCGCCCATTCCTTCGCCGGCAGGCCGACGCCGTCGAGGTCGGCTTCGGTGATGCCGAGGTCGAGCAGTTCGCGCACCGCATTCGGCTGCAGATTAATGCCGACCCCAAGCGGGCGCATCTCGCGCGCCGCCTCATAGACGACGCAAGGCACGCCGATCTGATGCAGCGTCAACGCCGCCGCAAGCCCGCCAATGCCGCCGCCGGCGATGATGACTCTGTCGCTCATGAGAAGGACGTCCTACCCGCTTGTGATTGCGACTTGCTGTAGCCAGCAACGCCCGGCGAGGCAAGCAAGGGCGGCCGACAGGCGTGGCGCCACCGGTATTCGGTTTTCGTTCCGATGATGGCGCTTGACGAAAACGAACATATCAGGAACATTCTGCAATCAGAAATTGCGTAACGGTTTCCCCGGTTGCAGCGAGAGGCGTCGATGCGGTGTCGTTCTCGGTCGTTCAGCGCAGCTTCGGCGCAGCAGCTCGCCGCCCTGCCCGCCCCCGACGGCAGGACCTGCCGTGAGTAGTCCGGAGCTCGACGCGGCCACCGTCCCGACCACGCTGCGGGTGACGCCGGACGGCGATCAGGTCACCGGCCGCTGCGATTGCTGCGGCCAGATCAGCCGCCGTGTCTCGGGCACGATCGAAACGGCCGATGCCGTCGTGGCCTATCAGGTGTGGTGGACGGTCGGCCATATCGCCGAACACGGCGCGGAGATCGACCTGATCTGCGGGCGCTGGGGCGACGGCAGCGACGCGTCCGACCGCTTCGTCGTGCGGCTGCATCACTTCATCGCCGCGACTGGCTCGGCCGTGATGGTTCAGGACGCCAGCCTCGCGGACGGCCTCGACCGGCTCGCAGCGCGCGCATTGCGGCGCGACGACATCATCGGCACGCCGCGCGCCGCGGAGGCCTTCGCGTTGTACGACGCGATCGCGCTGCAGGATGCGCGGCTCTCCGAGTTGTTCGACCTGCCGGCGCCCTGCGGGCATTGCGGCCCGCGGACCGAGCGCCGCAAGCTGGCGTCGCGGCGCGGTTGTTCAGGAGCGCGCCGTGGCCGGACTATTTGAACCCGATTGCCAGGCCCGACAGATCGAGATCGGCGATCAGTCCGACCTGCGAGCCGCTGAGTTCGAGCACCGCGCCCTTCTCGTTGCGCAGCACGATGGCGCGGGCACCGACACCGACCGCCGCACCGGCCCCGACCGCGCCATACACGCCGGCGACATCGCGCGGCGAGCGGATGTTGCTGACGCGCCCGGCGAGCTGCGCCTTCGAGCCGCCGAACACCAGACCGTAGGACAGGCCGCCGATCGACAGCGGATAGCGCTTGCCGTGGAAATTCAACGTGCCCGAGCCGCCGGAGCCGCCGATCACCCAGCCGCCTTTATAGATCGTCAGCGTGATCCGTCCCTCGTCGGCCTGGGCGGGCGCGCCCAGTGCAAAGACGCCGATCAGCACGGCAACCACGGTCCCCAGCAATCCACGCATCCCGCTCTCCTTTATCGCTCGCCCCTTACGGGCTTCGTCTTTCCCGTCTAGCACTACCATCGCGATTCGGGCGCCATGACGGTGAAACCACCACGGCGGCGACACCGGACCTGCAGCTTGTGCTGAACCGGCGCATCGCTCGCGGCGACAACGAACCGCGATGCTGCACCGATCCAACAAAAAGGAGAATCGAATGGTTGCCACCCGCCGATCCGCTGTCAGACTGCTCGTCGGCAGTCTGATGTGTCTTGTCGTCGTGGCACCCGCACGCGCGGCCGAAACTCCGAACTCGTCGGACGCGCTCACCGAAAAGCTCAACGCCTATATCGGCTGCCTCAATCGGCTGTCGGCGCGCGCATTCGATTCCCGCGCACGCTACTTCTCCTGGGCCGCCAAGACCGGCCCGACCGGCAAGGAACGGATCGTCTACGGCACCTACACGATCTACGACACCAAGGACTGCCGCGCCGCCGTCGAGAAGGCCAACGCGATCGAGCCGCACGAACCCGCGCTCGAAGCCGCAGCCTCTGCCTATGCGGACGCGGTCGGCAAGCTCGAGCCGCTGCTGAAGGAAACCGACGACTACTACACGCAGGAGAACTACAAGGACGACAAGATGGCGAAAGGCAAAGCCCTGCATCCCCGTCTGGTCGCCGCCTGGGATGCGTTCGCGGACGCCGACCGCAAGTTGCGCGGCGGCGTCGAGGTCATCAAGGACCGTCAGTCCGCCGAGAAGCTGGCGGCGATCGAACGCAGCGAAGGCCGCAAGGCACGCTACCAGATCGAAGCCACCATGATCGACGCCAAGCGCGTGATCCGCGCGGCCGAGGCCGACAAGCCAGATTTGGCGGCGCTGACAGCAGCCATCGACGCTTATGGCAAGACCGTCGCGGCGAACGAGGCTTTCACCGAGGGCGAGCGAAACGCCAAGATCGGCTCGATGTTCATGTCGAACGCCAAGTCCTTTCTCGTCACCGCCAAGCAACTGATGCGCCGCCAGCGCGACAAGACGCCGTATTCGAGCGGCGAGAAGATGATGCTGAGCAACGCCGGCTCGGGATGGATGGTGGAAGGCTCGCCGCCGCGCCTGCTGCGCGACTACAATCAGCTGGTCGACTCCTACAATCGCGGCGCAGGCTTCTGAGAGGCCGACCACGGCTCGGTCGGTCGATCGGGTTTCCTCGACGATACGGCGCGGGCCGAACTGAATCGGTGAAGCCCCGCGCCGCATGCGATCGGCCTTTATGTGATGGATGCGGCCGCGCCGCATCCATCATCGGCATACTCAGCGATGTCCGGCGCGGCTACGCCCCGCCGCCGCGAGCGAAATGTAGCAGCCGCCCTGCATGCCGAGCTGGAAGCCGCCGTTATCCGGTATGAACAGATACTCCTGGCAGCGCCCGCCTGCGATCGGAATCCGGTAGTCGTACACGATCTGACCGGTGTTGATCGTGCGGTACACCACGACGCTGGTGGCCCGCGCGGCCGGCATGCCGTACTTGGCTTTGACCTGCTGCAGGCCGGCCTGCAGGTCGTAGGTGATGGCATGGTTGGAGAACTGCGCGACGCCGATCCATGTCGGGATCACGCGCTGTCCGAGGTTCTGCAGGCTGCCGTTGAAGTGGACGATCAGATTGTCGGGCGATCCGCTCCACTGACCGTTGATCAGATAGAAATCGTCGAACAGGTTGACGTTGGCTTGCGGCTCCTTCGTCGAACTTTGCGCCGCGAGATTCAGAACGAACTGGCTCTGAGACAGAGGTTCGAGATTGGCCGTTCTGAAGAAGATCGTGAGAGCAGGATAAGGAAGAAGGACTTCCGCTTGCGCACGCGCGGGCGAAACTGCCGCCAGCAGAACTGCGAAGACGCCGAACACACCGAACACCAGAGCTTTACGCATGGTTGTTCTCCATGTGCCGTTGCAGATGCACGGCGGCGGATCATAGTTGAGATTCAACTCAACACAACCCATGCGGGAATACCGATGAAGCCTCCAAGGCAGGCTTTCCAGTCTTGGATGATGCGCAACGCCAGCAATGCGCGAGGCAGTGACAAGCTTCATGCAACTCACATGCAGCGCCACTCACCTGATACCGACCATCGTCGAGGCCGGTTCGATGGGTAAAACCCTGCCATTTTACGGGGTCCGGCTTCCGGCGCGGCGGAATTGACGATAGGTTGAGGCAATAGGTTTCCGAGGATTAAGCGGTGCTGCGCAAAGCTTTCATGAAAGTGTTTTCGGCCCATCCGGTCGAGACGATTGCCGCCTGCACCGGTCTGTTCATGATCGTGCTCGGTTTCGCGCTCGGCACCCAATCGGGCTGGATCTGGTTCTGGGGTCAGGTGTCGGCAATCTGCGGCGCCAGCCTCGCGACCCTCGCGGTGGTATGGACGCTGCGCCAGCGCGCCGCCGAAGCCCGGATGGCCGCCAATCTCAACGTGCTGGCGCGCCAGCTCGAGACCTCGATCAGCCAGATCCACAAATCGGTGAAAGGCGGCCGCGACGAGTCGATCCCCGCAGCCGTGTACTTGGCGCAGATCGAGCAGTGCATCGACAATCTGATCGGCGTCACCCACGAGCTCGGCGAGATCACCGGCCGGCAATTGCCGTTCGACGTGATCGAGATGCTGACCGCACGCGATACGCTGCAGATCGAGGCCCGGATCACCGACGGCCGCACACCGGAGCGCAAGCTGGTCACCGAGACCGAGAACTGCCCAGCCTGCAAGAAGCAGGTCGAATTCCAGGTCGGCAGCCTGCCCGGCGACAGCGCCAAGCCGACCTGCCCACATTGCGGCCAGCGCTTCCACGCCCACCGCTCGACCAGCGGCAACATCTTCCTGAGGATGCCGGGCGCCTCGCAGTTCACCCGCGCGGTGTCGGTCAATTGCCCGGTCTGCGCCAGCAAGATTCCGGCGAACATCGATCAGGGCAAGCAGCATTCCGAGACGCGCTATTGCTTCTCCTGCGGCGCCAAAGTCTCGATCGATCCGCTCGGCCAGCAATGCACGCTGCTCAGCAAACAGGATCGCCTGCCCGGCCATGTCAACGGCGCCGGCACGCTGGTGTGCGAGAAGTGCAACGATCCGGTGATCACGCTGACCTCGAACAGCGTCGGCACCTACGGCATCTGCCGCAAGGACGACGGTCTGGTGTTCTCGTCCGCGGCCGGCCCCGCATCGCACGCGGCGCCTGCGTCGTCGCAATCAGCATCGCCGGCTCCGGCGGCATCCGCCTCGAAGGCTGAGCCGAGCGACAGCGTGGCGCGGAGCGACGCCGCCGAGTAGCGCTGTGTCGCTGCGCACGGCACACACTCGTGCGAAGCACCGCTGCACAGCAGCGGAATTGAAGCCGTCACGCAAGCTCTGATAAAGTCACGCCGTCAGGAATCGTTTGGGGGCGTTGCGTGGCTGAAGCTGAATCCACCCGCCGCGGACGTCCGGGGCCGCAAGGCCCGCGCGGACGGCCCGGTGAACCGGGCCGACCGGGACCACAAGGACATCCGGGCCGCCCAGGCCCCGAGGGCCCCCGCGGCAAGCAGGGTCCGGTCGGCAAGCCGGGGCCGCAGGGCAAGGCTGGTCCGCAAGGCAAGCCCGGCATCGCGGGCAAGCCGGGACCCGATGGCAAGCCCGGTCCGATCGGCCCGCAAGGCAAGCCCGGCCCGCAAGGTCCCCGTGGTGAACAAGGCCCGCGCGGCGAGCAAGGTCCTCGTGGTGAGCAAGGCCCGCAAGGTCCGCGCGGCGAACAGGGTCCCCGCGGCGAGCCCGGCCCCGCCGGTGCGCTCCCCTCGATCGAGCAGGTGATGCCCTGGCTGCACCTGATCTTCGACGCCTACGAAGACTACAAAGCGCAGCGCGCCCGCGAAGCCCGCGAGCTTGAGGAGCGTGTTGCCGCCGAAGCTCTCGAGCAGGCGGCGCGCGAAGCTGCCGAGCGTGAAGTCGCCGCCGCGATTGAAGCCGCGAATGCCGAAGCCGAGATCGTGCTCGACGAAGAAGCTCATGCCGAGGGCGGCAAGAAAAAGAAGAAGCGCAAGCACAAGGACTGATCGCGCCGCTTGCGTGATCCGTCTCGTTCGATGAGCCCGCGCGGTCACCCGAACCGCGCGCGCGATCGTTCCCTCGCCTTCGCCGCCTCGACCTCGCGGTCGCGCGGCGCGGCCTGGGTCTGCAGCGACAGCAGCAGCGTGCGGGCTACGTCGGTGATCTCACTCACCGCGCGATCGAACGCGGCGGCGTTGGCCTGCGACGGCGCATTGAAACCCGACAGCTTGCGGACGAACTGCAACGCGGCGGCGCGAACTTCGTCGTCGGTCGCCGGCGGTTCGAAGTTGAACAGCGTCTTGATGTTCCGGCACATGCAGCGGCACCTTTCTGCTTTCGACAGACCACCGATGGTAATCGCATCCACCCTCGACACAACACGGAACCGCACGACATAAAACCTTGCCGATGGCCGTGCGATGATTAGCTGACGTCAGGGAGCGCAAACGATCGCGCGGCACGGAGACGGCCGCATGGCCTCGGCGATCTGGTACTACACAGTTCTGGTCGCCGAATCCGTCCTCGGCATCGTGGGCCTGCGGCTGTACGAGGAGCCGGCTTACACCGTGCTCGACCGGCCGAGCGAGGCGATCGAGATCCGGCGCTATGCGCCGAGGGTCGCCGCCGAGGTCGATCTGGAACGCCGCGGCAATGCCGACGGCCAGGCCTTCACGCTGCTGTTCAACTACATCGCCGGTGCCAATCGCGGTGGCTCTGGCGCCTCTGAACGCGTGGCCATGACCGTGCCCGTCGATGTCGCACGGCCGGAGAAGATTGCGATGACCGCGCCGGTCGAAACTGCGGCGCAGGACCGCATGACGCGGATGCGGTTCTTCCTGCCGGCCGCCTTCACGGCCGAGACTGCGCCGAAGCCCGACGACGCGCGGGTGCAGATCGTCACCGTGCCGGAACAGACCATCGCGACGCTGCGCTTCTCAGGCACCGGGCGCGACCTGCGCGAGCGCGAGCAGCAACTGATCGCCGCGCTCGCCAAGACGCCATGGCAGCCGGTCGGCGCGCCCTACGGCCTATTCTACGATGCGCCGTTCACGCTTCCCTTCGTCCGCCGCAATGAAGCCGCGGTGGAAGTCGCCAAGCGCTGATCACACGAAGCTGATCACACCAAGCCAAGATCAGCCGGACGCACGCCGGCAAAGATCCGTTGCAGTGCCGCGGCATCCAGCCCGTACATGCGCTGCACCAGACCCGCGAACAGCGCGCGATAATCAGTCAGCACCGGATAATCGCGGTTCTCGAACAGCGACGGCTGCGCCACCTTGATCTGCTCGCCGGCGATCCGGCCACCGTTGAGCCCGCCGCCGAGCACCCAGTACACGCTGCCATGGCCATGATCGGTGCCGCGATCGCCGTTCTCGCGGAAGGTGCGGCCGAATTCGGAAATCACCACCACCACGCTGTCGCGCCAGGCCGCCGGACCGATCTCCTCGCGGAAGCCGGCGAGCGCCCGGCCGAGCTCGCCGAGCCGATCGGCGAGATAACCGGTCGCCGCGCCCTGATTGACGTGGGTGTCCCAGCCGCCGACATCGACGAAGCCGAGGTTGAACTGCTCGCGCATCAGCCGGCCGATCCGGCGCACCGACAGCTCGAAGCCGCGCGGCGACACCGCGCCGCGGTTAGCTTCTGTCATCTCGTCGGCAATCGACTTCACCACCTCGTCGCGCACCCGAAAGCCTTCGGCCACCGCGGACGCGAGCTTGGTCTTGGCGTACATCTGCTTGATCAGTTCGGCCTGGCGGTCATCGACGCCGGGCTTGCCGACATTGCCGAGTGCGATATTCGGAATCTCCGCCTGCCCCCGAAAGATCAGCGGCAGCTGCTCGGTGAAGGCGATCGGTTTGACTCGCGTCAGCTCGGCCGCAAGCCGGCTCATGAAGCCCGAGCGGTAGTCACGCGAGCCTTTCGTCGATTGCCCGAGTTCGATCGTATCCTGCGTCTCGAAGTGACTGCGGGTGGTGTCGTCGCTGGTGCCGGCGAACGGCACGAACGCGATCTCGCGGCTCGTCCATAGCGGCGCCAGGCTGTCGCGCAGCGCCGGATGCAGGCCCCAATCAGCATCGAGGACCACGGCGGAGTTCGGATTGCCGACGTCCGGCTTGGCGATCGCGAGATTTGGCCGGGACTCGTAGTAGAAGCTGCTCGACACCGGCACCAGCACGTTGGTGGCATCGTAAGCGCCGCGCAGGAACACGACCAGCAGCTTGGCGTCGGTGGCCGGCGCAGCCCAGACGCGGCCGGCGATCGTGGTCGTCAATGCGGCCGGAGCGAAGGCCGCGACGGCTTTCAGCAGATCACGACGGTTCATGCGGTGCCTCCGCGCGTTGACGAACCATGAATTCGGGTGAGGACAGAAACAGCGTATTCCAATCCTGCGGCGAGATCGCAGAATCGAGCGCGCCGCGCGTGGCCAGACTCAGCGTCCGGCTGAGCCCGCCGAAATACAGCGCATTCTGCAGCAGCGGAAACGCCGGGCGATCCTTGGCGTCGGCCTGCTCCGGCTTGAACAATCCCGCCGAGCCGGAACCGATCTGGCGCGCGATCTCGAACCGCAGCATCATCTGGCCCGGGCCGTTCCAGGCGGTCGCGGTCAGCGGATAGCCGTCCGGGGTCTGGCGCTGATACAGCCCTTCGCCGAGCCGGCCGAGCCAGCGCTGGATCGGCACGGTGTTGAGCACGACCTTGTCGTCATAAGCGAGCCGCACCGCCGAATACACGTAGCCGACCGGATCCTTGAAGCGCTCCGCGGTCTTCAGCGACGCATCGAATTCAGGCGCAGCGATCATCGCGGCCAGCACCTGGGCGATATCTCCGTCGGAGGCGGTGAAGGTTTTCGCCATCTTGTCGATCAGCGATTGCGGCGGTTCGTCCGACACGAAGTAGGTCGCGAGCTTGCGTGACACGTGCTGCGCGGTCGCCGGATTGTGCACGATCAGGTCGAGCGCCTCGTCGACCTCAGCAAAGCCGCTGCCGCGGATGGTGTGGCCGAGGAACGTCTTGTCGGAGTAATCGTGCCGCGCCGGATTGAACTCGAACGCGCCGTCGCGGACGAGCTGCGGAGCCAGCGCGGGCTTCAACTTCGGGTCCTCGGGCTTCAGGTCGATGCCGACGCCGGTCAGGATCTTGGCAAGCGCTTCGACATCGGCCTGGGTGTAGCCGCTGCCGACGCCCATGGTGTGTAGCTCCATGATCTCGCGCGCGTAGTTCTCGTTGAGATGGCCGTTGGCGTTGCCGGCATTGTCGAGATAGCGCAGCATCGCCGGATGCCGCAGCGTGGCGCGCAACAGATCGCCGAACTTGCCGAGCGCATGAGCGCGGATCGCCCGGTCCTCATAGTCGCCGACCAGCAGGCGAAGCTCGGCCTTGCTCTGGTGGACGTTGAAATGGTTCAGCCAGAACCAGGTCATCCGCTCGCGGAGCTGATCGGGGGCGTACAGCGCGCGCAGGATCGACCGGCTCGCCGCCTGCTTGGCGCGGTCGTTCAGCGCCTGCTGGTACGCCTGCTTGGCAGTCTTGCGCGCCTCCGGGTCGGTGAGCTGATCGGCATCCTTGCCTTGCGCCTGGAACGCATTGATCGCCGCCGGTGTCAGGCCGGTCGCATCGGGCATCGCCTCGATCTGCGCGGCGACCGGCTGCGGCAACGCACTGTCCGCCGCAGGGTGCAGTTGTTGATCCACCCAGCGCGCGGCGCCGAGCTTCTGGAATTGCGCGACGCTGGAGCCGTTGATGCCCCAGGTCAGCCGATCGATCAGCGCCAGATCGTGCGGGGAGATCTCTGCGGCATCGGCTGCCCCGCCGGTGATGATGGCGGCGATGCCGATCCCCAGGATCGCCGATCCTCGTGCGCGCCACCGTCCGGCCGTGTTGGTTCGCATCGCCGCATCCCGCTTGATCGTGTGGTGCCGGGATGATGCGCGCCGGGCTGCTGAACCGCCGCTGAATACATGGTGGCGACAGCGTGGCTTCGTCGGCGGCCAGGGGCACGGTGACCGAGCACCCGCAGGCGACATCCGGACAACTACGTAAGGCATCTCAGCACACGACTTGCGTCGTATCTGCCTGATTACAGGTAACTATTTGCCGCGCGGGGTAATTCCAGAACCCCAATGTTAACCGTGGTTTCACGAGGTGAGGCGTAGTGCTGCCGGCGATGCGCCCAAGGCGCATCTGACGATTTCAGCGCGGCCCAAAAGAAGGCGAACCGCCCAAAAGCGAAGGTTCTCGACATGAGACTGAACAGTATCGGAATGAAGCTCGGGCTCGCGAGCTTGACCAGTATCGCGCTGTCGCTCGGCATGGCGGCCAATCAGTTGACCACTGAGCGGTCGATCAACGCGGTCAACGCCCGCGCCGATGCGCAGCAGATGGTCGCCGATCACGGTCTCGAAGCCAACGTCGCGCTGCGCCGGATGCAGCTCGCCGCTGCCGAGATCCGCCTCGCCTCGACCCCGGCGCAGATCGACAGCGCCCTCACCGCGCTGCACGACGCTCGGGAAACGATTGATCGTGGGATCAGCACCGCGGTGGCACAGATCGCAGACGGCGCCGACAAGGAACGCCTGCGCTCGATCGGTGCGCTGACGACGCAGTACGATGGTGCGATGAACGAGGTCGGCAAGCTGGCCAAAGCCGGCCAATCAGGCGCCAGCGATGCCGACAAGGCGAAGCGCGATCAGCTCGTCAGCCAGGCGCACTCGGTCGCGACGCAAGCGCTCGGTCTGATGGGCGAAGCGGTGGAGCGTGCCGAGAAGGCCGCCAAGGCGACCAAGACCCAGGCCGCAGACGAATTGTTCAGCGCCAACCGGATCAACTTCGCGCTCGGCATGGTGGTGATGATCTCGCTGGTGATCTCGATGGTGTTCACCTTCTTCGGCATCTCGCGGCCGCTGATGCGGCTGAACGGAGCATTGGACAAGATGGCCGGCGGCCAGCTCGACGTCGAAATCCCCGGCGCCGCGCGCGGCGACGAGATCGGCGACATCGCCAAGACCGTGGTGGTGATCCGCGAGAATGCCGATCATCGCGCCCGCGAGGAAGCCGAGCAGAAGGCGCATCAGGACGAAGTGGCGGCACAGCAGCGCAAGCAGGAAATGCAGAAGCTCGCCGACGCCTTCGAGGGCGCGGTCGGCCGCATCGTCGAAGCGGTGTCGAGCGCATCGACCGAACTGGAGGCCTCCGCCAGCAAGATGGCGCACACCGCCGAAGAAGCCGAGAAGCTGACCGCCGCCGTCGCCGGCGCTTCGGAGATCGCCACCAGCAATGTGCAGTCGGTCGCCTCGGCCACCGAGGAGATGGCATCCTCGATCCACGAGATCAGCCGCCAGGTGCAGGACTCCTCGCGGATCGCCAGCTCGGCCGTGCAGCAGGCCAACAAGACCAACGACCGCATCAATCAGCTCGCCACCGCGGCGCAGCGGATCGGCGACGTGGTCGACCTGATCAACACCATCGCCGGCCAGACCAACCTGCTGGCGCTCAACGCCACCATCGAAGCGGCACGCGCCGGTGAAGCCGGCCGCGGCTTCGCGGTGGTCGCGGCGGAAGTGAAGGCGCTCGCCGAGCAGACCGCGAAGGCGACCGACGAAATCAGCCAGCAGATTTCCGGCATGCAGGCCGCGACCGAAGAGTCGGTGTCGGCGATCAAGGAAATCGGCACCACCATCGGCCAGATGTCGGAGATCTCGTCCGCCATCGCCTCGGCGGTCGAGCAGCAGGGCTCGGCCACCCAGGAGATCTCGCGCAACGTTCAGCAGGCGGCGCAAGGTACCATGCAGGTCAGCGCCAACATCGCCGACGTCGAGCGCGGCGCGGCCGAAACCGGCCAGTCGTCGTCGCAGGTGCTGGCGGCGGCGCGGTCGCTGTCGACCGACAGCGCGCAGCTCAAGACCGAAGTGGCGCGCTTCCTCAGCTCGGTGCGCGCGGCGTAATTCGCCCCTCACCTTCCACTTAGTCTGAAGGCCCGGCTTCCTCCGAAGCCGGGCCTTTGCATTTTGACCGCTCGCGTAACGCTTGCGTTACGCACGCTGGAGTTGCAGATTAGAGCTGCGGCCGGGGAGGTTGCAGTGCGTGTTGCGAGTTGCGTTATCGCCGTCGTGCTGGCCGGATGCGTCAGCGACGGCTCGCTGAAATCCGGCAGTTGGCGAATCGATCAGCGGCCGGACCTGATCACCGGCGCTCCGGTGGCGGGCGCGATCACCGTAACCAACCGGGCGTCGAACAGCACCGATCCGCTGCTGGTCTCGCTGGCGACGCTCCAGCTCACCTGCTTCGAGAAACGGTCGATCGTGAAGGTCGGCTTCGGCTTCAAGATCGGGAGCGACCGTAACACCAGCCTGGGATATCGCTTCGACGACAAGGCAGGACGCGACGCTGTGGAGTCGCGGGCGCTGCTGGGGCAGCAGGTGATCGTCATCGATGAGCCCGCAGCGCTGCAGCAGTTCATCGCCGACCTGCGTGAGTCGACCCAACTTGTTGTGCGGATCAGATCATTGAACGCCGGCACCAGCACGGCTCTGTTCAAGGTCGACGGCTCGGAGCCGGCGATCGAGGCAGCCTATCGCGACTGCCCGCTGTCGCCGGCGCAACAGCCGCGCCGGACGACGTGAGGACCCGCGCGGTCGTCGGCCGAACCGGCCGACGGAGTGCGCGGCATGAACCGATCAGTCGTGATCGAGTTCGCCGATGTGGTGCTGCTGATACAGCTCGACGCCGATGCGGTTCACCAGATCGAGCTGGGTCTCGAGGAAATCGATGTGATGTTCCTCGTCCTTCATCAGCTGCTCGAACAGGTCGCGCGACACGTAGTCCTTGACGCTGTGGCAGTAGGTCGCCGCTTCCTGATACAGCGCGCGCGCGTCGATCTCGGCCTGCAGGTCAGCGTTCAGCACTTCCTTGACGTTCTGGCCGATCCGCAGCGGATCGAGCACCTGCATGTTCGGGAAGCCGTCGAGGAAGATGATGCGATCGGTGAGCTTGTCGGCGTGGACCATCTCTTCGATGGATTCCTTGCGCCAGGTCTTGGCGAGATCCTTCAGACCCCAATTGTCCAGCAGGCGATAGTGCAGCCAGTACTGATTGATAGCCGTCAGTTCGCTGCGCAGACCGCGGTTGAGATATTCGATGACCTTGGCATCGCCCTTCATGTGGATTCGTCACTCCTGCAATCGGCGGCCAGGGCTGGCCGCTTTAGAATTAGAATAATTCTAGATCATAACGCGGGTGAGATGCAATCCCGGCTCACCCGATCAACAGCCCATCAAAACACTTAGGAGCCGGCGCGACGCTCTGCCGCGCCGCACAGCGCTTCGTTCATGATGTTCTTGATGGTGTGCATGCAGCGACCGCACTTTCGGCTGCAGCCGAGGCAGCGGTGAACCTCACCGGGGTTCCGCGCGGGACCACCTTCACTGTGCATAGTGGCCCGCACATCGTGGTCGCTCAGGACGTTGCAAGAACAAACGATCATCGGTCTCGATCCAGCAGTAACAAGCTTTTGGATAGTGAGATGCACTCGCATACGCAAAAGGAAAATGTGCAACTTCAAGCTATTCCAATCTGCAACTAGCCGTTTGATTTTGCTCAATCGAGATCGTCCGTCCCCAACTTGCGCGCCCCTTGCGGCGAGGAAACGGAGCATCTCCGCGCTGGCTTAAAAGCCGGCACGACGTCGCCAGACGTCCGAGAGCCACGCCCCACCCGCGCCTCCGCAGGCACCGATCCGCCCGCGCGGAACCGACCATGGCAGCACTGCGGCGGCGGCATTCATGGATCGTTCAATCGATTGGTGAAAGGTTATGGGTGCTGGACCATGGCGGGGTCGCGCCCGCGGCCCATCGGGTCCGGTGCTCGTTCGAGAGGTGATGCCATGAGAAAGTCGATGATGGCGCTGGCCGCGGCCGCTGCGATGGCCTTGACGGCCGTCGGGTCCACCGCGCCGGCCCAGGCCCATGACGGCTTCGGCGCCGGAATCGCCGCCGGTCTGATCGGCGGTGCGCTCATCGGCGGCGCGCTGTCCTCGCCGTATTACGGCCCCGGCGGCTACTATTACGGCGGCGGCTATGGCTACGGTCCGCGCTATTACAGCTATGGCCCGCGCTACTACGGCTACGCGCCCGCCCCGGCCTATGTCGTGTCGCCGGGCTATTACGGCGGCTGCTACTGGCAGCGGCAGCGGTTCTGGGACGGCTACGGCTGGCGAATCCGCCGGATCCGAGTCTGCGACTGACGGTGAACCTTTCACCGCCGCGTCCGACCAACCAACAGCCTGAACGCCCGGATTCCGGGCGTCGACGGTATCGCCCGAAAAACACCGTTTTTGCGCGACACTGATCCGCCAGCCGATACGCGACAATTGACGACATTGCGCTTTTTTGATGCTGTGCCGTCGGGGACTACCGGTTCGTTCAACAGCGCCGGGCGCGGCGCGATCTCAGGAGAGCCTCTCAAATGAAGAAGACTGTCACCGTCCTGCTTGCGGCCGCGACCATCGCCGGTTCGCTGGTCGGCGTCGCCCCGGCCGCGAAGGCCGATGGCGGCCGGATCGCCGCCGGCGTTGCGGGTGGCCTGATCGGCGGCGCCCTGCTGGGTGGCGCGATCGCCGCCAGCCGCCCCGCCTATGCGGCCCCTGCCCCGGTCTATGTCGAAGAGCCGGACTGCCACTGGGTCCGCGAGCGCTTCTGGGACGACTACGCTGGCGTGTGGCGTTCGCGCCGCGTCCGCGTTTGCGATTGATCCTGTCGCGGCGCACAGCCCGCGCCCGTCTGAATGCGGAACCCGGCCGAGCGATCGGCCGGGTTTTTGTTTGCCCTCAGCGCGCCGCCTGGATCGATCGCAGCACCGTCTCGCTCGGCCAGCAATCGACCTGCAGTCCGGCGCGCTTCTGGTAGGCGCCGAGCGCCGCACGGGTCAGCATCCCGGCCTTACCATCGATCTTGTCGCGATAGATCCCGAGCCGCTCCAATCCGCGCTGCATTGCCTCGACATCGGTGGTGCGAAGCTGCTTGGTGGCCGACCATGGGGTGGCGAACGGGCGCGGATCGGTCATCCGGTCGGCGAGATGGCCGACGAACAGCACATAGAGATCCGAGAAATTGTATTCCTTGATGACGAAGTAGTTCTTCGTGGTCAGGAACGCCGGACCGTAAATGCCTTCGGGCTGCAGCAATGACGCCGGCTGCTCGCGCTCGGCCGTGCTCAACCGATCCGAGCGGGCGAGCGTGAAGCCTTCGCGCAGCCATTGCCCGATCGGCTTGGTGACTTCTGGCACGCCTTCGGTGCAGTCGACGCGCGCCGGCGGTTTCACCTCGTAGGCCCAGCGCAGTCCGCTCTGCCAGCCCTTGTTGACGAGCTGCTGTGCGGCCGACGCCAGCGCGTCCGGCACCGAGTGCCAAATGTCCACGCGGCCATCGCCGTCGAAATCGACGCCGTGCTTGTAGTACTCGGACGGTAGAAACTGCGTCAGGCCGGTGGCGCCGGCCCAGGACGAACGCATCCCCTGCCGCGTCACCGCGCCCTCGCCAATGATCTTCATCGCCAGGATGAATTCGGTTCGATACTGGTCTTTGCGGCGGCCGACATAGGCCTGCGTCGCCATCACCCGCACCGCGTCGTAGGGCAGCTTGTAGCGGCCGTAATCGGTCTCGCGGCCCCAGATCGCCAGCACCACCGGGGCGGGCACGCCGAACTTGCGCTCGATTGCATCCAGCGTCGGCCGATAGCGTTGCATCAGCGTGCGGCCATGCGCGGCCAGGCTCTCGATCCGCGCTTCCTTCAGATAGTCCGCCGGGACCTGGACGAATTCGGCCTGCCGCGGCGCGCCGGTCTTTGGCCGGCCAGGCAGGATCAGGTCGGGCAGCTTGTAGTCCGGCTCGAGCCCGGCGGTGACGGTCTCGAACGTCGCGCGCGACACACCAGCTTCGCGCGCCTCGGGCCACAGCTCGGCGAGGAAGCGATCGAAGCCAGCGTCTGCGGCCCGCGCCGGCGCGGCGCCGAGCGTCAGCCATGCGGCTGCGACGACGGCACCTGCCAGCGCGGCCAGGCGGCGCATCAATGATGCCCCTTGGCCTTCTCTTCTTCGGTCGCCAGATTCGAGATCCGGTCGACCCAGGCGATGCCG
Organism: Rhodopseudomonas sp. P1; assembly: GCF_039642825.1. Classification (NCBI taxonomy): domain Bacteria; kingdom Pseudomonadati; phylum Pseudomonadota; class Alphaproteobacteria; order Hyphomicrobiales; family Nitrobacteraceae; genus Rhodopseudomonas; species Rhodopseudomonas sp. P1. The sequence goes on from NZ_CP088006.1 coordinate 3,996,150, forward strand.
ATCGCCGACAGGATGAACACGGTGTGGATGATGGTCTGCCACATCACACCGGTCTCGGTGTAGCCGCTCACCTTGCCGACCGCGCCGAGGTTGCCGGCTTCGATGAAGGTGCGCAGCAGATGGATCGACGAGATGCCGATGATCGCCATCGCCAGCTTGATCTTCAGCACGCTGGCATTGACGTGGCTGAGCCACTCCGGCTCGTCGGGGTGCCCGCGCAGGTTGAGCCGGGATACGAACGTCTCGTAGCCGCCGACGATCACCATCACCAGCAGGTTCGAGATCATCACCACATCGATCAGCCCCAGCACCGCCAGCATGATCTGCTGCTCGCTGAAGTCGAAGGAGTGCTGGAACAGATGCCACAGCTCCTTCAGGAACAGCACGACGTAGATGCCCTGCGCGACGATCAGGCCGACATACAGCGGCAATTGCAGCCAGCGCGAACCGAAGATCAGCATGGGGATCGGCCGCAGCCCCAATCCTTTCGGTGGAAGCGGCGTCTCGGGTGTCATCGACATGTAGGAAAGCTCCGAACAGCTGTATTGGGCGAACAGTCACTTGGGAACTCCCTCCGATTCTGTCGAGACGCAGAGGAGCGGCGTTTAACCGCAGTTCGTGGCAGCGAACGGAACGGAGCGGCAGCATAACACCACGCGCCTGCGTGGAGCCGCCATGACGCTGCTTCTCGGCAGTTACTTCACCGCGACGATGAAGATCCGCGGAAACCGCAGCAGCACCTGGCCGTCGGCCTGGGCCGGATAAGCCGCGGCGATCCGCGCCGTATAAGCCGCCAAATAGGTCTTACGTTCCGGCAGCTCGAGCGGATCGATGAACGGCCGCAACCCGGTGCCCTTGACCCACTCGACGATCGCTTCGGGGCCGTCGAGCGCGTGATTGTAGACCGTGTGCCAGATCTCCAGCCGGCTGCACAACGGCTTCAGCGCATCGTAGTACACGCTCGGCTTCGGCAGCGTGTCGCGCAGTTCGGCGGCCTTGGAAAGCTGATGCCGCCACGGCTCCTGCAGCGCCACCTCGCGCATCATGATGTGCGACGGCTCGTCGAGATTGTCCGGCATCTGCACCGCGAGCACGCCCCCGCTGTCGAGCCCCGACAGCAGCCGCTTGAGCTGCTTGAGATGGTCGGGCACCCATTGGAACACCGCGTTGGCGAACAGCACGTCGGTGCCAGCCGGCGGCGCCCAATGCGCGACATTGGCCTCGATGAACTTGTGCTGCGGCAGCCGCTCTCGGGCTTGGCGCAGCATGTCGGCAGAGGTATCGACGCCGATCACCGACGCCTCGGGCCAGCGCTCGACCAGCAGCGCGGTGGAATTGCCCGGCCCGCACCCGATGTCGGCGACCTTGCGCGGCGCCGTGGTCGGCACCTGCGCCAGCAGATCCCGCGCCGGACGGGTCCGCTCGTCTTCGAATTTCAGATATTGCTCGGCATTCCAGTCAGCCATCCAGCGTCCCTTGCGCCCCCGAGTCTGCGAGGGAAAAGCTATTGATCCTGCTGGATTTTGCAATCCCCAGGCGGTTCGTCGCCCGGCCGATGCTCAGACCGCGGGTCTCTCCATCCGGCGCGAAGCCACACCCCACCACGTCGCCAGCCCGAGCAAAGCCACGCACAACAGCGGCGTGCTCCACGGCACCCAGCCGCTCGCGATCAGCAGCGGCACAAACGCCGCAGGCGGCGCTTCATCATCCGGCAGGTTAGCCACAATCGAGGCCATCCAGCTCGCGATGCCGACCACGAATCCAAATTCCAGAACGACAACGATGGCGATCCCGAGCGCGGCAGCGCCGAGCCATCGCTGCACGGGCCGCAAGGGAGGTAGGATAGGATGAGCCAAAGCCATCGCGGCGATCAGTCCGAAGGCCGTGATCAGATAAATCGGCACGGTACCGCTCGGCCAGCCGATCGAACTGCCGAACGGCGTCGGCGCATCGCCGGCCACGAAAAATGGAAAGTCGAGCAGGATCAGCAGCGGAACGAGCAGGCCGAGCAAGCGCGGCAGACCGAGCATGGCGACGCGCTGCAAGCAAGGGAAGACCAGCGCCAGACCGAACAGCAGATAGAGAAACGACCCGACCATGGTGCCGGTGGTCAGCCGGATCGCTTCAGCCAATGAGACGTCATCATTGCCGGCGAAGCGATCGAGTGTGTAGAGCGCCAGTGGCACGCCGAACATCAAGAGCAAAAACACCGCCACGCGCCAACCGGCGCGCCATGCGAAGTTTCCGCCTGATAGTCCGGAGGCCACTGATGCACTCCGCCGCCTGATGAAGCCGGGTGTCCCGGCGCCACTGAATTACCGCGTCAGCTTCTTGTACTTGGCGCGGTGCGGGATGATGGCATCCTGACCCAGCCGGCGCATCTTGTCCTTTTCGTAGTCCTGGAAGTTGCCTTCGAACCACTCGACGTGGCTGTCGTCTTCGAACGCCAGGATGTGGGTTGCGATACGGTCGAGGAACCAGCGGTCGTGGCTGATGATCACGGCGCAGCCGGCGAAATCCTCCAGCGCCTCTTCGAGCGCGCGCAGCGTGTCGACGTCGAGGTCGTTGGTCGGTTCGTCGAGCAGCAGCACGTTGGCGCCCGACTTCAGCATCTTGGCGAGGTGGACGCGGTTGCGTTCACCGCCCGACAGCGAGCCGACCTTCTTCTGCTGGTCGCCGCCCTTGAAATTGAAGGCCGAGCAGTACCCGCGCGAATTGACTTCCTTCTTGCCGAGCAGGATCAGCTCGTTGCCTTCCGAGATTTCCTCCCAGACGGTCTTCTTCGGATCAAGCGCGTCGCGCGACTGATCGACATAGCCGAGCCGCACCGTCTCGCCGACCGTGATGGTGCCGGAATCCGGCTTCTCCTGCCCGGTGATCATCCGGAACAGCGTGGTCTTGCCGGCGCCGTTCGGACCGATCACGCCGACGATGCCGCCCGGCGGCAGCTTGAAGGTGAGATCGTCGATCAGCAGCCGATCGCCGAAGCCCTTGGTGAGGTGCTCGAAATCGACCACGTTGTTGCCGAGCCGCTCCGCCACCGGAATGATGATCTGCGCGGTCTGGGTCTGCTTCTCCGAGGCCTTGGCGAGCAGTTCCTCGTAGCGCTGATAGCGCGCCTTGGATTTGGCCTGCCGGGCCTTGGGCGACGACGCAATCCACTCCTGCTCGCGCTCGAGGGTCTTCTGATGGGCCGCATCCTCGCGGCCTTCCTGCAGCAGCCGCTTCTGCTTCTGCACCAGCCAGGACGAGTAGTTGCCCTCGTAGGGAATGCCGCGGCCGCGATCGAGCTCGAGGATCCAGCTCGTGACGTTGTCGAGGAAGTAGCGATCGTGGGTGACGATCAGGATGGCGCCCGGATAATTGCGCAGATGGCTTTCCAGCCACGACACGCTCTCGGCGTCGAGATGGTTGGTCGGTTCGTCGAGTAGCAGCAGGTCGGGCTGATCGAGCAGCAGCTTGCACAGCGCGACGCGGCGGCGTTCACCGCCCGACAGCTTGGTGACGTCAGCGTCGTCCGGCGGGCAGCGCAGCGCGTCCATCGCCTGGTCGACCTTGCTGTCGAGATCCCACAGCCCTGCGGACTCGATCTGGTCCTGCAGCGCCGTCATCTCGTCGGCGGTCTCCTCGGAGTAGTTCATCGCCAGCTCGTTGTAGCGATCGAGGATCGCCTTCTGCTTGGCGACGCCGAGCATGACGTTTTCACGAACCGAGAGCGCCGGATCGAGCTTCGGCTCCTGTTCGAGGTAGCCGACGCGGGCGCCTTCGGCGACCCAGGCTTCACCGGTATATTCCTTGTCGATCCCCGCCATGATCTTCAGCAGGGTCGATTTACCGGCGCCGTTGACGCCGAGCACGCCGATCTTGGCGTCCGGGTAGAACGACAGATGAACGTTATCCAGCACCTTGCGGGTCGGATAGGCCTTGGTCAGACCCTGCATGAAATAGACGAACTGGCGAGCCATCGTGGTCCTTGAACGCGGTGCGTGCGGGGAAAATCGGTTGCCGCTGATGTAACGGTGCGGCCCGCAAAGGGCAACCCGAGGACGCGCGACGTTAAGAGGCGATTAAGCCTGTTCTCGTGCGTTTCCGAGGCACGAACGATTCGAAGACAATTTTAACGACCTCGTCCAACACTCGTCTCCTCACAGCGGCGACGGATGCGCCGCCGAGTCGGCGCGGCGCCGACCCTTGGGGCGATCAGCATGGCGAGCCTCACCACGACCACCGAAGTGCATCACGACGAGCAGGCCGGCCCGGACACCAGCCTGCTGAGCGAGATCCGGCTGTTCTGGCGGCAGTTCTTCGTCCAGGCGTTCAATCCCTACCGGCCGGAGATGTACTACATGCGCGGGCCCGGCCCAGCCTGGCACGCCAAGCACGGCCACAAGCCGACGCGGCACTAAGTCTCGAACCATCATCGCAAAAGCAAAACGCCCGCCGGTGAACCACCGGCGGGCGTTTCAAATCTGGAATCGGTCGCGCTTAGCGGATCGTGACCGGGGCCGGCAGCGGGGCTACCGACGTCGGCTGCGCACCCGGCAGCGGCGCCGGCGGCAACGCCGGGGACTGCGCACCCGGCGCCATGGCGGGCTGCGCCTGAGCGGTGGCGGTGTTCTTCGGCGGCGAGCCCGGCAGCACCACCACGCGGGTGCCGACCTTGGCGCGCTCGAACAGATCGCTGACGTCGTCGTTCAGCATGCCGATGCAGCCCGAGGACACGAACTTGCCGATCGTCGACGGCTGGTTGGTGCCGTGGATGCGGTACACGGTCGAGCCGAGATACATCGCGCGGGCGCCCATTGGGTTGCCCGGACCGCCGGCCATGAAGCGCGGCAGATAGGGCTGGCGCTCAATCATCTCGGCCGGCGGATGCCAATCCGGCCACTCCGCCTTGCGGGTGATCTTCTGCACGCCGTTCCAAGTGAAGCCATCGCGGCCGACGCGGACGCCGTAGCGGATCGCGCGCCCGTTGCCGAGCACGTAATAGAGATGGGTATTGGCGGTATCGACCACGATGGTGCCGGCCGGCTCCTTGGTGGCGAAGTCGACCTCCTGGCGGCGCAGATTGGGCGGCAGTTGCACGGTCTGATCGGCATCCGGCTGTTCTTCCGGCGGCAACGCCGAGACCTGCATCGGCCGGCCATCGGCGCCGGGCTGAGCCGACGGCGCTCCGCCGCCGACACCAGCCGGCGGACGCACGCCACCGTCACCGCGATCGGAATAGATCACCGACGGCGGCCCCATCGGACGGCCGTAGCGGGGATCATCCGGCGACATCACTGGTCCCTGCGGCGCGGCGCCCGGTGCCGCATTCGAATAGCTCGTGGCGCCCGTCGGACGGCCGTAACGCGGATCGTCGGGCGACATCACCGGCCCCTGCGGGGCAGCGCCTGGTGCCGCGTTGGAATAGGTCGGGGCGCCCATCGGGCGGCCGTAGCGCGGATCGTCCGGCGACAGCACCGGGCCTTGCGGGGCGGCATTGGAATAGGTCGGCGCGGCCGAACCGCCGTAGCGCGGGTCGCCCGGCGAGGTCACCGGACCGGGCGGCGGCAGCGTTGCGGACTGGCGCGCGATTGGCGCGTCCTCGTCGTCGATGCTGTCGAAATTCGGCAGGCCTGGACGGTCCTCGCCGGCTTGCCCGATATAAGCGCCGGGGGTCGAGGGATAGCTCTGCGCGAGCGCGGCGGAGGTTCCCGCGGCGACCACGGCAGCGGACGCCAGCAACGTCAGTAAGCGCTTGTTCATCATAACCCGTTTGTAAGTCGGAGCGGCAACCGGACCGTTAACGGGGCCGGAAATGCCGGAGGATCACGGCGCATTCAAGACGAGGCCGGCACAATCACGCGAATTTTGGCGATATTTGCCGCTCGCAACGGGTTCGCAGCGCGAGAACGCCTATTGAGGCTGCCAGCGGGCCGACGTTCGAACGATCGCGGCGCACGCGCTGCGCGACTGCGATCGTCCACCAACAACCTTTGGCCGCATCGAGCTGCAATCGAGTCGCTGAGTCGTTTCGCGGCGCGTGATGCGACTCGTTTTGCGCTATTCTCAGATGGCTTGATTCGCGGCTGGTTTTGAGTACGCCGCGAACCGATGTCGTAGTGGTCGCCGCGTTGGTGTGGGTCATAAGTGTCGTCGCGATCCAATGTGCGACGACGGAATACATCCGAAATGCTTCCCGGTTTCCGGTTTCTGTTCGCGGCGATGACGCTTGCGGTCTCGTTGTTGGTGTTCGGTCTCGGTGCCGCCGCCCTGCTGCGGGCTGCGCACGAGCAATTCGTGAACGTCCACACGGTGCGTCCGCCGGCGATCACGCTATTGGCGCGCGCTCCCGAGGCTCCGACGCCGAGCCTGAGCATGCTCCGGGTCGATCCGCCGGCACCCACCGCTGAACCGCCGGCCGCGACCGCCAGCCCAAGCCCGAGCGCAACCGATCCGGTGGCGGCAGACGTCGCGGCTCTCGACAACGAAAACGCGAAACCAGCAGATAAAGCCCCCGAGCCGGCGCAGACCGCCGCGCTGCAGCCCGCTGCGGCCGACACCCCCGCCGCCGCGCCGGCATCACAGCCGCCGCAAGCTGAACCGGCTCCGGCCGCCCCTGAGCCGGCGCCGCAAGCCAGTTCGACCCAGCAGCAGCCGGCCGCCACGCCTGACGCTGTGGCTCCGGCCGCGCCGCCCGCCACCATCGCTGCAGCGACTTCGTCCGACGCACCCAAGCAGGACGACAAGCCGCAGGCCGGCGCTGAGAAACCCGCCACTCCGGCTGCGCCCACGCAGACCGCCGCAACCGAGACGTCGGCGCCCGCGGCACCGGCTGCTCCGGCGGCGACCGAACCCGTTACTGAGACGCTGCCGGAAGTTGCGCCGCTGTCAGGGCCGATCCCGACGCCGCGCCGCGACCCGCGCGACAGGACCAAGACCGCCGCCAACACCACCGTCGCACCCAGCGCGGCCACGCCTGCGGCCCCTGCCGCAGACACCCCGACGCCCGACGTCACCGGATCAATCGGCGAAACCCTGCCGCCGCCGGACGCGACGCCGCTGCCGGTGGCGCGCCCGAAGCCGGTGGTCCGGCGCCCGCTGAAGAAGCGCCGCCAGGTTGCGCGGCGGCGTACGCCGCGCGCCGAGCAGCCGCAGTCGGGATCGGGTACCGGTCTGTAAGAGAAGCTGCGGTTACGCCGCTGGACCGGTCGCGACCGGCGGACCGTCCTGAAGGCCCCATTCCGACCACGAGCCGTCGTACAGCGCCGAGCCGCGCACGCCGAGCCGATACAGCGCCAGCGTCAGCACCGCCGCCGAAACACCGGAGCCGCAGCTCGTGACCACCGGCCGGCGGAGATCGAGCCCTGCCCGCTCGAACGCCTGCCGCAGATCGGCCAGCGGCTTCATCGTGCCGGTCGCAGCGTCGAACAGCTCATTGTAGGGCAAATTGCGGCTGCCCGGGATGTGACCGGCGCGTAGGCCGGGACGCGGCTCGGCAACGCTGCCCTCGAACCGCGGCGCGGCGCGGGCGTCGATCACCTGCTCGGCCCCGCTATCGAGATTGGCAACGAGCTGATCGCGGCTGCGGATGAACGACGAATCGAGCTTGGCGCTGAACCGGCCGGGCGTAATCGTCGGCTTGCCCGCCACGGTCGGCCTACCCTCGGCCACCCATTTCTTCAGCCCGCCGTCGAGGATCCGAATGTCGGCATGGCCGAACGACAGGAACATCCACCACGCCCGCGGCGCCGCCACCCAGCCCCCCGCATCGTAAGCAACCACGGTGTCGCCCGACGAGATGCCGAGCGCTTCGACATCGCGCGCGAACTGGTCGGCGCTCGGATACATATGCGGCAGCGAACTGCTGTGATCCGACACCGCATCGACGTCGAAGAACACCGCGCCCGGAATGTGCGCGGCGAGATAGTCATCCGCCGGCAACGGCAGGACGCCGGGCATCTTGAAGCTCGCGTCGATGATCTTCACCTTGGGATCGTCCAGCCGCGCGGCGAGCCATTCGGTGGAGACCAGGGGATCAGGGTGAGCTGTCATGGGATGTCGTCGCCTTTGGTCGGAGTGTCATCGCCGGGCTCGACCCGGCGATCCATCATCTTACGAAGGAGATGGACACGCGGGTCAAGCCCGCGTGTGACGATCCGACAGCGGAGATCGACTCCCAATGCGCCGCGCTCACTTCTTCTTGGGCGCCCAGGCTTCGATCGGACCGCCGGCATCGCGCCAGGCGCCGAAACCGCCCTCGATATGCGCCACCGGCTTCAGTCCCATGTCCTGCGCAGTCTTGGCGGCCAGCGCCGAGCGCAAGCCACCGGCGCAATAGAACACGAACTTCTTGTCTTCCTGGAAGATCGGCTTGGCGTACGGGCTCTGCGGATCGATCCAGAATTCCAGCATGCCGCGGGTGCAGGAGAACGAGCCTGGGATCTTGCCGTCGCGCTCGATCTCGCGCGGATCGCGGATGTCGACGATCACCACGTCGCTGGCGCCGGACTTGTGCAACGCGATCGCGTCTGCCGTCGTCAGCGTCTCGATCGACGAATTGGCCTCGTCGAGCATCGTCTTGATACCGCGGGTGATGGTCTGGGGCATGGTCGTTCCTTGTTTTCGTTTCTTATCGATTGAGTTCGTCGGTCATTCGGGGCGCGCGCAGCGCGAACCCGGAATCTCTTTGTGTGGATCAATCAGACTCCAGGTTCGCGAGCTGTCGCTCGCGCCCCGCAATGACGGCGCAATCTAGTCCTAGCGCACCAGCTCGCGCATCGCGCCTTCGAGGCCCTCGATCGTGATCGGATACATCCGCTCGGAGAACAGGCGGCGAATGATGGTGGTGCTCTCCGAGTAGTCCCAGTGCCGCTGCGCCACCGGGTTCAGCCACACCGCGTGCGGATAGGTGCGAAGCACCCGCTCCAGCCAGACGTGACCGGCCTCTTCGTTGACGTGCTCGACCGAGCCGCCCGGCACCATGATCTCGTAAGGCGACATCGAGGCGTCGCCGACGAACACCACTTTGTAGTCATGCGGGAACTTGTGCAGCACGTCCCAGGTCGGGGTGCGGTCGGTGAAGCGGCGCTTGTTCTGCTTCCACACGCCTTCGTACAGGCAGTTGTGGAAGTAAAAATATTCCATGTGCTTGAATTCGCTCTTCGCCGCCGAGAACAACTCCTCGACCTGAGCGACGTGGCTGTCCATCGAGCCGCCGATATCGAAGAACACCAGCACCTTCACCGCATTGCGGCGTTCGGGGCGCATGTGCACGTCGAGATAGCCGTGATTGGCGGTCTCGCGGATCGTGGTGTCGAGATCGAGCTCGTCGGGGGCGCCGGTGCGGGCGAATTTGCGCAGGCGGCGCAGCGCCACCTTGATGTTGCGGATGCCGAGTTCGACGTTGCCGTCGAGATCCTTGAACTCGCGCTTGTCCCAGACCTTCACGGCGCGCTGATGCCGGCTCTTCTCCTGGCCGATCCGCACGCCTTCCGGATTGTAGCCCTGCGCGCCGAACGGCGAGGTGCCGGCGGTACCGATCCACTTGTTGCCGCCCTGGTGGCGCTTCTTCTGCTCCTCGAGGCGCTTCTTCAGCGTTTCCATGAGCTTGTCCCAGCCCATCGCCTCGATCTGCTTCTTCTCCTCCTCGCTGAGATACTTCTCGGCGAGTTTCTTCAGCCATTCGGCCGGGATCTCCGCCTTCTCCATCGCGTCGAGCAGGTTTTCCAGACCCTTGAAGGTGGCCCCGAACACCCGGTCGAACTTGTCGAGATTGCGCTCGTCCTTCACCAGCGCGGCACGCGACAGGTAGTAAAAATTCTCCACACTCTGATCGGCGAGGTCGGCGTCGAGCGCCTCCATCAGCGTCAGATATTCGCGAAGCGTGACCGGAACCTGGGCGTCGCGCAGCGACGTGAAGAATTGCAGGAACATGAACGACAGATTGCCCGACCCTGCAGCCCCGTCAAGACAGAATACCTCCGTTGCGACTGTTGAAAACTCGCCCCGATGCGCCCGATAGGCGCAAATCCGAGCAATGGAATTATGACTCAGTAAAGTATCCGGGGTGCAAGCACAGGCGCCTTACGAATGGCCCCGTGATGTCCCCTCGCCCTCCTTTGTTCCGAAGCTGGCTCGGCCGCGTGCCCACCGCGACGCTGGTGGTCGCGATGTTCGTGATCGCGCTCGGCGCATGCGTGCTCGGGCTGGTGGTGTGGAAGGGATACGACTCCCGCAAGATTGCGCTGGCGCAGAATGAAACCGAGATACGGAATTTAGCGCACTCGCTCGCCGAGCACGCCACCCACACCTTCCAGGGCGCCGACGTGGTGCTCGACGACATCGTCGCGCTCCTGAAGTGGCGACCGGATCCGGGCGATGCCTTCAACGAGCGGCTGCGCGCCCTCGTCGACAACCTGCCGCAACTCACCGACGTCGCAATCACCGATGCCGCCGGCAACGTCAAATACGCCTCCGTCACGCCGGTGCCGCAGCTCAACAATGCCGATCGCAGCTACTTCCGCTACCACCTCGATCATGACGACAATCAACTGCTGATCACAGGCCCGATCCAGTCGCGCACCTCGGGGCACTCAATCTTCGCCGTCAGCCGCCGGCTGGAGACCGAGCACGGCCGCTTTGCCGGTGTGGTGGTGGCGACGATCGCGGGCGATTACTTCCGCGATTTCTACAAGACCATCGATCTCGGCATCGGCGGCAGCATCAGTCTGCTGCACAGCGACGGACGACTGCTGATCCAGTGGCCGTCACTGCAGAGCGGCCGCGACATGTCGAATTCTGTGCTGTTCCAGAAGGCACTTCCCCACAGTCCCGACGGCTTCTATCTGACCGTCTCGCCGTTCGACGGCCTGTCCAAATTTCTCGCCTATCGGCAGATCAACCGCTATCCGCTGGTGGTGACGGTGGCGCGCACCGAAGAGGCGGTGCTGGCGGGCTGGCGCGAGGCGGTGCGCTCCGACGCGGCGGTCGGAACTGCGATGCTGGCTTGCGTGGTGCTACTCGCCGCAGGCCTTGCGGCGCAGCTGCGCACCCGCCAGGAAGTGCAGAACCTGCTGCGCGAGCGCGACGCGCATTATCGGCTGATCGACGCCAACATGGGCGACGTCATCGTGCTGACCGACCAGGTCGGCATCCTGCGGTTCGTCTCGATGTCGGTCGAAACCGTCCTCGGCCTGAAGCCCGATCAGCTGGTCGGCCGGTTCTGGACCGTGCTGGTGCACCCTGACGATGTGTCGGCAGTCGAGACGGTCGGTGCCCGGCTGCCGGATTCGCCGGCCGGATTGTGCGTCGAGTTCCGGATGCGCTGTCCGGAGGGCCGACTGGTTTGGATCGAAGCCAATTTCGCCTACACCCGGAACGAGGACGGCCCCAGCGATTGCGTCGTCAGCACCTTGCGCGACATCACGCGCCGCAAGGCGATCGAAAAAGAAGTCGAAGCCCTCAATATCCGCCTGGCGGAATTGGCGCGGACGGACGGCCTCACCGGCCTCCCCAATCGCCGATCGCTCGACGGCTTCGTCGGCCGCGTCATCACATCGGCGCCGACGCTGTCGGTGCTGATGATCGACGTCGACGACTTCAAGGGCTTCAACGATCATTTCGGCCACCAGAGTGGCGACGACGCGCTGCGGCAGCTCGGCCATCTGTTCGCCGGCCTGGTGGCGGGCGTGCATGGCTTCGCGGCACGCTATGGCGGCGAGGAATTCACCATCGTGCTGCCGGGTGGCGATGCGGCTGCGGCGATGGACTTCGCCGAGAGTCTGCAGGCCGCGGTGCGCGCGCTCTCGATCCGCAACCCTGCATCGGCCCGCGGCTACCTCACGGTCAGCGTCGGCATCGCCTGTGGCGTCGCCCCGTGCGACTCCACCGTCCTGCTGCGCGACGCCGACATCGCGCTGTATGAAGCCAAGCGGCGCGGCCGCGACTGCTGCGTCACCGCGGCTGCCGCCTTCGTGGAGGACGCCGCACCGCTGCAGCCGGATCATCACTCGGCCGACGCCGACGCGACCTCGTAGCGCGCAGGTCGCCCAAGCCATCACTACAATCAGCGCGCGCAGCCCGCCGCTTGCCGCAGCCTGCAAAATCGGTAGCCTGTCCCGCAGGATGCGCGCTAAAGTCGCGCCTGTTGCCGGGGCATCGCCGCGGCAGCGAGACGAACAAGGACGAGGAGCGCAATGGGGATCGATTCCATCCTGGTCTGGCTTCTGGTCGGCGCGGTCGCCGGCTGGCTCGCTGGACTGATCGTTCGCGGCGGCGGATTCGGACTGGTCGGCAATGTCGTGATCGGCATCGTCGGCGCCGTCGTGGCGGGCTGGCTGCTGCCGTTCCTCGGCGTCAATCTCGGCGTCGGAATTTTCCGCGCGATCATCAATTCCGCAATCGGCGCCGTGATCGTGCTGGTGCTGCTGGCGATGATCCGCAGAGCCTGATACCGACACCGCCTGCCAGCGGTCGCTGCCTGCGGCTGCTCCCTCTCCTCCAACCACCACCAATCAACAAACAACAACAACGGCGCGCGCGCCGGATCAGACGAGGCTGAAACGCATGAAGTTCACCGGCACCAAGGATTATGTGGCGACCGACGACCTCAAGGTCGCCGTCAATGCGGCGATCGTGCTCGAACGGCCGCTCCTGGTGAAGGGCGAGCCCGGCACCGGCAAGACGGTGCTGGCGGAGGAAGTATCCAAGGCGCTGAACGCGCCGCTGCTGACCTGGCACATCAAGTCGACCACCAAGGCGCAGCAGGGCCTGTATGAATACGACGCGGTGTCGCGGCTGCGCGACAGCCAACTCGGCGATCCGCGCGTCTCCGACATCAAGAACTACATCAAGCGCGGCAAGCTGTGGGAGGCGTTCACCGCCGAGCACCGCCCGGTGCTGCTGATCGACGAGATCGACAAGGCCGATATCGAATTCCCGAACGACCTGCTGCTCGAACTCGACCGGATGGAATTCCACGTCTACGAGACCGGCGAAACCATCAAGGCCGCCAAGCGGCCGATCGTGGTGATCACTTCGAACAACGAAAAGGAACTGCCGGACGCCTTCCTGCGCCGCTGCTTCTTCCACTACATCAAGTTCCCCGACGCCGACACCATGCAGGCGATCGTCGACGTCCACTTCCCCGGCATCAAGCAGCGGCTGGTCGAAGAAGCGCTGAAGATCTTCTTCGAAGTCCGCGACGTGCCCGGCCTGAAGAAGAAGCCGTCGACCTCCGAACTGCTCGACTGGCTGAAGCTGCTGCTCAATGAAGAGATGAGCCCGGAGCAGCTCCGCGAGCGCGACCCGCGCAAGCTGATCCCGCCGCTGCACGGCGCGCTGCTGAAGAACGAGCAGGACGTCCACCTGTTCGAACGGCTGGCGTTCCTGAGCCGGCGAGAGGTTTAAGGCCCCCTCCTCCGTCATTCCGGGGCGCGCGTAGCGCGAGCCCGGAATCCCGAGATGGTCTGCGCACCGCGTTCACCTCAGCAGGTAGCCCGCATGAGCATCGCGACATGCGGGTCTCGCGGTCCCGCGTATCGCCATGCTCACGCGGGCTACGACGCGCTCAGCCGGCGCGAGGTCTGAGGCGGCAGGCTCAAGATCGATCCATCAGAATTTGCGTCATGGCCGGGCTTGTCCCGGCCATTTTCGTTTTCGGCTCAGTCCTTTACCGCCTTGTCAGCGCAGCCGAGCAGCGCTCCTCGACCGGCTTCATGTATACATAAATCACCGGTACGCGGCGAATTTTGCAGCTTATCCTTGTCATCCTACCCTTCCTGTATACAATCTGAACCCAATGAATAATGCACAGGGAGGCCACGATGCCCGCCTTTCCGCTCAACGCCTGGTATGCGGCGGCCTGGGACGCCGACATCAAGCACGCGCTGTTTCCGCGCACGATCTGCGGCAAGCATGTCGTGATGTATCGAAAGGCGGACGGCAGCGTCGCCGCGCTGGAGGACGCCTGCTGGCATCGCCTGGTGCCGCTGTCGAAGGGCCGACTCGAGGGCGACACCGTCGTCTGCGGCTATCACGGGCTGAAGTTCAATCCGCAGGGCCGCTGCACCTACATGCCGTCGCAGGAGACGATCAATCCGTCGGCCTGCGTGCGCTCGTATCCGGTGGTCGAGCGGCATCGCTTCGTCTGGCTATGGATGGGCGATCCGGTGCTGGCCGATCCAGCACTCGTCCCCGACATGCACTGGAACGACGATCCGGCCTGGGCCGGCGACGGCAAGACGATCTACGCCAAATGCGACTGGCGCCTCGTCGTCGACAATCTGATGGACCTCACCCACGAGACCTATGTGCACGGCTCGTCGATCGGCAACGAGGCGGTGGCCGAGGCACCGTTCGATGTCACCCATGGCGACCGCACAGTGACCGTGACGCGCTGGATGCACGGCATCGAACCGCCGCCGTTCTGGGCCGCGCAGCTCGGCAAGCCGGGCCTGGTGGATCGCTGGCAGATCATCCGGTTCGAAGCGCCGGGCACGGTGACGATCGACGTCGGCGTAGCGCCGGCCGGCACCGGCGCGCCGAAAGGCGATCCCTCGCAGGGCGTCAACGGCTTCGTGCTCAACACCATGACGCCGGAGACCGACACCACTTGCCACTACTTTTGGGCCTTCGTGCGCAACTACAGGCTCAGCGAACAGCGGCTCACCACCGAGATCCGCGAGGGCGTCTCCGGCATCTTCCGCGAGGACGAGATCATCCTCGAAGCGCAGCAGCGCGCGATGCTCGAGAACCCCGACCGGGTGTTTTACAACCTCAATATCGACGCCGGCGCGATGTGGTCGCGCAAGCTGATCGACCGCATGGTCGCCCAGGAGAACGCGCCGAAACTACAGGCGGCGGAGTAAGCGATGAACGACAAGGCCGCCGACCGCTCGATGTCGCAGACCGTGCGCGCGCAGCTGGCGCTGCGCGACATGGTGCTGTCCGGCCAACTCCGCGCCGGCGAACGGATCTCCGAGCTGCAGGCGGTCGATATCACCGGAGTGTCGCGCACGCCGGTGCGGATGGCGCTGGTGCGGCTGGAGGACGAAGGCCTGCTGCAGGCGATCCCGTCCGGCGGCTTCATGGTGAAAGCGTTCTCCGAACGCGACATCCTCGACTCGATCGAACTGCGCGGCACCATGGAAGGCCTCGCCGCGCGGCTCGCCGCCGAACGCGGCGCCAGCGTCCGGCAGCTTGAGCCGCTGAAGCAGTGCCTCGGCGATATCGACGAACTGGTGCGGCAGGCCCCGATCTCGGTCGACGCGTTCTCGGCCTATGTGGCGTTGAACGCGCGGTTTCACGCGCTGCTCAACGAGCTGTGCGGCTCGGCGCCGGTGATGCGGCAGATCGATCGAGTCGCGGCCCTCCCCTTCGCCTCGCCGAGTGCTTTCGTGATGGCGCAATCGGGGCTGCCGGAGGCGCACCAGATCCTGCTGATTGCGCAGGATCACCACCGCGCCGTGATCGACGCGATCGAGAACCGCGAAGGCGCACGTGCCGAAGCGGTGATGCGCGAGCACGCCCGGCTCGCGGTGCGCAATTTGCGGCTGGCGCTGAGGAGCCGCACCCATCTCGATCTGCTACCGGCGCTGACGCTGGTGACCCAGGCCGCCGACAGATAGTCAGCTTCCCCCTTATCGACAGGAGCCCGCGATGCGCTTCGCCGAACAGTGGACCAGCAGCACCGTTGTTTCGACCCGCGACCTGACGCCGTCGATCCGTGAGATCGTGCTCGAGCCCGACGTCGCAATCACCACCTGCGCGCCCGGCAGCCATATCAACGTCGCGCTGCTGATCGGCGGCCAGCCCGACAAGCGCAGCTACTCATTGGTCGGCGCACCGGAGCAAGGACGCCTGCGGATCGCGGTGCGGCTCGCCGGTGACAGCCGCGGCGGATCGCAAGCGATGTGGGCCCTGAAGCCGGGTCAGCGGATCGACATCACCCATCCGACCTCGCTGTTCGAAATCGATTGGAGCCGCAAGCACTACGCGCTGATCGCCGGCGGCATCGGCGTGACGCCGATGCTCGGGATCGCCGCGGCGCTCGCCCGCCGTGGCACTGAGCTGACGATGCACTACGCGGTGAAATCGCGTAGCGACGCCGCGCTCCACGACGAACTGCGCAGCGTGCTCGGCGACCGGCTGCGGCTCCATGCCGGCGACGAAGGCGCCCGGCTCGACCTCGACGCCACCTTCCGCGCGCTGCCCGGAGGCGCGGTGGCAGTGCTGTGCGGCCCGCTGCGGATGCTGGAGGCCGCCCGCCACGCCTGGCATCAGGCCGGCCGCCCGGCGAGCGATCTGTGCTTCGAGACCTTCGGCTCCAGCGGCCGGCTGCCGACCAGCGAATTCCGCGTCCGCATCGCCGCCACCGGCAGCGAGATCGTGGTGCCGCGCGACCGCTCGATGCTGGACGCGCTGAACGCCGCCGGCTTCGAGGTCATCTCCGATTGTGAACGTGGCGAATGCGGCGTCTGCGCCGTCGATGTCACCGCCGTCGACGGCGAGATCGATCACCGCGACGTGTTCTTCAGCGAGCATCAGAAGCACGACAGCGGCAAGATGTGCGCCTGCGTCTCCCGCGCCCGCGGCACGGTGACGATCGACACCTTGTACCGGCCTGATCAGTTGCCGGGGGCCGCGTAGCAGCGCATCTCTCGCGTCATTGCGAGGAGCGAAGCGACGAAGCAATCCGGGAGCCCCGTGCATGGAGCCCCTGGATTGCTTCGCCTTCGGCTCGCAATGACGAGAACCGCCAACCTGAGACTCAGCGCCAGCCTTCGTGAACATCGATCGGCTGATCGCACACCCAATCCGGTCGCAGCATCACCTGGCAGCCTTTGTCGAACGGCAGCAGTCCGACGCGGCGCTGATCCTGCATGATTTCGATCGACCAGGTCCGCGGCACTTCCGGATGCACCTGGACCAGCCGCTGGATTACCCCGGCGGCGAACAGCGTCGCATCGATATCGTCAGCGAGCGCCGCGCCGTCGTGGCCCGGGCCATCGACGCGGTTGATCGGATCGCGGACATGAAATCGATAGAACGGCATAGCAGTAGAATGGCGTCGGCGAAGGCCTCGCAAAATGACGCAGATCAAACGAGGCCCGTCGGGGGCGCTATTCTTTTGATCATCAGCCGATTAGCAAGCAGAATCTTGATAAAAATCAAGGGAACCCGCGCCCCGCGGGCTCAGCGTCCGGGCTTGTCGAACAGTTGATAGTTCAGATGAGCCTTCACGGTCGGCCATTCCGCGGCGATGATCGAATACACCACGGTATCACGTAGCGTTCCATTCGGCGCGATCTGGTGATTGCGCAGGATGCCGTCCTGCTTGGCGCCGAGCCGCTCGATCCCGCGCCGGGACTGATGGTTGAAGAAGTGTGTACGGAACTCGACCGCGATACAGTCCAGTTTCTCGAACGCATGTTGCAGCAGGAGCAACTTGCATTGCGTGTTGAGACCGGTCCGCTGCACGCGGGACGCGTACCAGGTGGAACCGATCTCGACGCGGCGATTGCCGGCATCCACGTTCATGTAGGTGGTCATCCCGGCGATATTGCCGGCCGCATCCTTGACCGTCCACGGCAGCATCGCGCCCTGCGCCTGCAGTGCCAGCCGCCGCGCGATCTCCGCTTCCATCTTCTCCGGAGCGGGCACGAACGTGTACCAGAGCTTCCACAGCTCACCGTCCCGCACCGCCTCGGTCAGACCATCGCAATGCGCCGGCTCCAGTGGCACCAAGGTCGCATGCGGGCCGCTGAGGGTAACCGGTTCGAGCCAGGGCATTCGATTTATCCTTTTTTTTTCGACCGACCGGCACGAAGCCTCGATCCGTCAATGCGAGGAGCGAAGCGACGAAGCAATCCAGCTTCGTCAAGTGGCCCTGGATTGCTTCGCGGAGCCTGTCATTGGGCCGGCCGAAGGCCGGACCCGGTGGCTCGCAATGACGATACGTTTCGTGGTCGAGATTGTCACTTGTTCAGAAAATTCAGCGGCAGACCGGGCCGCGACCAATCCATCGCGATCAGTTCGCCCTTGCCGGACAGAGTGATGTAGGCGGTCTTCAGATCGGGGCCGCCGAACGCGATATTGGTGGTGACGCGGTCGCCGGTCGGCACCTGTTCGACCAGCGTGCCATCCGGTGCGATCACCGAGATGCAACCAGACACCAGCGTGGCGACGCAGACGTTGCCGCTAGCCTCGACCGCCAGCGAATCGAACATCTGATAGCCGCCAAGCCCGCAGATCGGCTTGCCCTTCTCGCCGCGATAGATCACGTCGCGCGGCTTCACCTCGCCCGGCGCCGACAGATCGAACGCCCACAACCGTCCGGTCGGGGTTTCGGCCGCATACATCGTCGCCTCGTCCGGCGACAGGCCGATGCCGTTCAGCGGCAGCGTGCCGAACACCTGCTCGGTGATCTCGGTCATGCCGGGCTTGATGTAGTAGGCGGCGCCGACGTCCATGTCGCGGGCGCGGCGCTTGCCGAGATCAGTGAACCAGAGGCCGCCGTGCTGATCGAACACCAGATCGTTCGGCCCCTTCAGCGGGTGCTCGCCGCATTTGTCGAACAGCGTCTCGACTGCGCCGCTCTGCAGATCGACCCGCTGAATCGAGCCGCCGATATACTCGTGCGGCGCCGGCGCGCCGGGCATCATCGTGCCGCGCGACGGAAACCAGCCGAACCCGCCGTTGTTGCAGATGTACATCTTGCCGTCAGGGCCGAGTGCCGCGCCATTGGGGCCGCCCGGCACCTTGGCGACGACTTCCTTGCGCCCGTCCGGCCACACCCGCGTCAGTTGCTGGGCGCGGATTTCGACCAGCACCACCGAGCCGTCCGGCATCACCACCGGCCCTTCGGGAAACGCCAGATCGGTGGCAAGAACGCGGACGTTGGACATGGTTTTCTCCCGAGATGTTTGTTGTGCGCGAGAGATAAGACTCCCCGCGCTTATTGTCTCGGGAACGAGTTGTAAGTCATGTCGTCGCGGCTTGCCAAGCAAGCGCGATAATTCCACCGAGCGGCAGACGATCGAGACGACGGCGACGCGGAACTACTTCGCGTCGGTCTTCGGCGGCGTCGCGTCCTTCGGCGGCACTGCATCCTTGGCAGGCGTGGCGTCCTTGGCGGGTGCAGGCTCGCTCTTGGCCGGCTTCTGGGCGGCTTGTAGTTCGGCGAGCTGCTTCTGCAGCGCGGCCACGGCGGCACTCAGCGCGGCGATCTGCGCACGGGCCGCATCGAGTTTCTGCTGCTGATCGAGCCGCGCCTTGTCGAGGCTCTTGTGCAGGAAGTCGACATTGCTCTGCAGGCAGCTGGTGCGCCGCTCCATGGTTTTCTCCACGGTGCAGATCTCGATGCCCGGCACGTCCTGGGCGGTCGCGGCCGGGCTCCACAGCAGCGGCGCCAGCAGCGCCAGCGCGATCATCGGTTTGCCGGCCATCTTCGTCTCCTTCGGTTGCATCAGGTGGCAGCGAAGCCGCTGGCGCGCCGGCCGTCAACCGCTCCATCCCGCGGCGGATTGCCGGACTCAGGCCAGCCGTGCGAGGTTCGCGCCATGCAGGAGGCTTCCGCCGAAGAAGAGTGCTTCGTCTATGTGCTCGGCTGCGCCAGCGCCGGCCGCTATCTCACCTATGTCGGCTGGACGCTCGATCTCGACCGCCGCCTCACCCAGCACAACGCCGGCACCGGCGCGCGATCGACCCGCGGCCGCGCCTGGGTGCTGATCCATTCAGAGCGCTTCACCTGCCGCCGCGATGCAATGAGCCGCGAGTGGCATCTCAAGCGCGACCGCGCCTTCCGCCGCCGCCTTGCCGCCGAAGCGCAAGCCCGCGTCGCCAAGTTGCCGAAAGTCCGCAACACTGTCCCAGCGCGTAACAAGACGCGTGACCGATCTTAACCTTTGGAACGCGGCCTGAACGAAGCGAGCCCGAATCACTGCGAATCAGCTCGCGACACGAACTCCGCACCAGATCTCGTGCGAGCTGGCGCGTTCGCAACACAACACCTGTTGACGCAGCCGGCCCGCAAAGCCGCGCCCATGGCTGAATGGGTTAATACCCGCGCCGTGCGTTCTGCCTTCGCTGACGTCCTTGTGGCTGCTGTGCGCATCAACGCGTGAGCTATCGCGGTGGATCGCATGTCCCCGAATGCGACACCGCGCCTGCACGGGCTTAACGTTTCGAACGCGGCCAGAACGAAGCCAGCCCGAATCACTGCGCATCAGCTCTCGCAGTCGCGCACTCCCTAGATCTCGGCGACTCCGAGACGATGAAGCACAACACCTGCACGCGCGTGGTCACGTGGTCGCGCTGATCGCGGCAAAACTCGTTAACGCGCGGCCAAGCGGTGCACGGCGAACGTCGCTTGCCGACGTTGCAGAGATCGTCACCGAGCGCGAACGTGCATCCTCACCGGCGTTGTCCCCGGATGCGACAATCGCCGTGCTCGATCTTAAGCTTTGGAACGCGGGCGGAACAAAGCACCGACGAATCAGCGCAAATCAGGTGCTCGCGCTGTGCCGACACCAGATCTTGCCGCCCGCCATCACGGATGCGCGCAACATCTGTGCGGCGGTGTTCTCGCGCGAGACCATCCGCGCCTACTCATCGTTAACGTCCAAGCACAAACCGGACGCGCCAACGCACGCCGGCGCGGAAGCGCACCAGCGGGCGGCATTGCTGCGAGATGGCGAGAAAAGTCCCGGCCGCGCGCGAAGCACCAGCCGGGGACGTGAAGCTCAGCTGCGCGGGCGGATATACGGCTCGACCGGGCCGTGGACCTTGATCGCAAGCTGATTGCCGAAGCGATCCTTGGCAGTGCCAGCGGCAACGCGGATCCAGCCCTCGCTGACGCAGTATTCGATCACGTTGGTCTTGTCCTGCCCCTTGAAGCGGACGCCGACGTCCAGCTCGAGCAGATCGGCGTTGTAGTAAGGGCTGGAAGGCTCGATCGACAGACGATCGGGCAGTTCAATGTTCTGAGTGTCGGTCATAGCAAGGTCTCGATCTCTTTCGAAAGCGCCTCCGGCGTGGTGGTCGGCGCATGCCGCGATACCACGCGCCCGGACCGATCGACCAGGAACTTGGTGAAATTCCATTTGATCGCCGAGCCGAGCAAGCCGCCCTTTTCGTCCTTCAGGAACTTGTACAGCGGATGCGCGCCGGCGCCATTGACGTCGATCTTGGCGAACATCGGGAAGCTGACACCGTAATTGGTCGAGCAGAACTGCGCGATCTGGGCTTCGTTGCCGGGCTCCTGGGCGCCGAACTGATTGCACGGAAAGCCGAGCACGGAAAAGCCGCGCGCGGCGTATTTCTGCTGCAGCGCTTCGAGGCCCTTATATTGCGGAGTAAAGCCGCAGGCGCTGGCGGTGTTGACGATCAGCAGCACCTTTCCTTCGAAGTCTTTCAGCGCGACGTCTTTGCCTGCCAGCGATTTGGCGGTGAAATCATAGATCGACGCCATTGTCCCCTCGCTTCCGTCTCAAGCCATCGGATCGATCGGCGACGGCGGCACGCCGCCGGCCTCGATCGCTTCGCCCGCGAGCAGGCAGAGATCCTCGCGATAGCGTCCCGACACCACCTGCACGCCGACCGGCACGCGGCCGACCATCCCGGTCGACACGGTGAGGCCGGGAAGGCCCATGAACGGCAAGCCGACCTGCGGCATCTGCGCCGCCCACACCCGCTTGAACGATTCCTCGTCCTTCAAATCGAGTCGCTGCGGGAACGGCAGTTCGCCGCACACCGGCATCAGCAGCACCGCATAGGTCTCGAAGAAGGTCTGCCAGTCGCGCGTCAGCGTGGCGCGGCGGGTGAGTAGCTTCGAGTAGCTGGCGAGATCGCCGATCGCCTTGTCGCGGTTGCCGTACAGACACGCCAGCGCGCCTTCGTCGCCTTCGCGTTCGGCCGCTTCCAGCATCGCCTGATAACCGTCGCCGAGCCAAAACTGCGCCTGCAGCTCCGCGGCCTCGCGCAGCGGCGGCGTGCTGGCGATCTCCTCAACGATCCAGCCGGCGGCTTCGAGCCGACGCGCGGCGTCTTTCAACGCATCGCGGACTTCCGGCACCACCGCAAGATCGTCCGGCGCGATGCACAGCGCGGCGCGCTTGTCGCGCGGCGGGCCTTCGAGCGGCGCCGGCACCCACCATGGATCGCGCGCGTCCGGCTGCGCCAGCGCCTGCAGCCCGAGCCGCACATCAGCGATCGTCCGCGCCAGCGGGCCCGACACAGCGCTGATCTGCGGGCAGATCGGTCGCTCCGGCGACGAGGCGTTGTAAGCCGCGACGCGGCCGATCGTCGGCCGCAGTCCGTGCACGCCGCAGGCATAGGCCGGATAGCGCACCGAACCGGCGATGTCGGTGCCGTGGGCGATCGCGCCGATCCCGGCTGCAACCGCAGCGGCGGCGCCGCCGGAGGAGCCGCCGGGCGTGATCGAGGAATCGCGCGGGTTCAGCGTCTCGCCGTGCAGCTTGTTGGAGGTGAACCAGCGATAGGAGAACGCCGGCGTGTTGGTGCGGCCGATGATCACCGCCCCGGCCTTGCGCAGATTATCGACGACCGGATTGTTGGTCTTGGCGATCCAGTCGCGCTGCAGCGCCACGCCATTGGTGGTGGCAAAGCCCTGCTGATCGACATTGACCTTCACGGTCACCGGCACACCGGCGAGCACACCTAGCGCCTCGCCTTTGGCGAGCGCGGCATCGACCGCATCGGCCTGCGCCAGCGCGTCTTCTGCCTTGTGATCGACCACCGCGTTGATCGCAGGATTGACGGCATCGAGCCGGTGCAGCGCGGCCTCGGCCACTTCGCGCGCCGAGACGCGGCGGCTGCGGACGAGATCGGCCAGTTCAGTCGCGGGAAGGCGCCAGATGTCCTGCATGATCACTCCGTTACGAGACAGATGTGATAGCGTGGCAGGATCAGGCGCGCCACCGCCAATTCAGCAGCCGCTCAATGCCTGTTCCGAGGCGACTCCGGCAGATCGAGCATCGCCTCGCTGAAGGGAAATTCGAGCAGCACGTCGCCCTCCTCGTCGGTGACTTCGAGGCTGGCGCGGATCAGGTCGAGCTGCGCGCTCTCGGTCTTGACGATTTCGCGGATCGTGGCACGCGCCACTTCCCAGGCGTGGTCGGCGTCGCGCAGCTCCTCGCCCTCCGGATCCGGAATCAGTTCCTCGCCGATCCGGGTGTTGAAGAAATATCGCGGCATTCCGGCTCCCGATTGAACACCTCTGACAGGTGGCCATCACGACGCCGATCCGCAACCCTTGTGGCGCAGCCCTGCCCTTCGCGCGCTGCGCTGTGCGGTGCTCGCAAACCGCGCGGTTTCGCGCTAACAGGTTCGGATGCCGCTCGATCCGGAAGCCGAAGCTCCGTCCAGCCAGCGCGCCGGCGCTGACGCGCCGCTGTCCTCGCAGATGCTCGCGGTCGGCGACGGCCACGACCTCTATGTCGAAAGCAACGGCCGCGCCGACGGCATCCCCGCGGTGTATCTGCACGGCGGCCCCGGCAGCGGCTGCCAGGTCGATCATCGCCGGCTGTTCGATCCGCAGCGCTTTCATGCCGTGCTGTTCGATCAGCGCGGCGCCGGCCGCAGCCGCCCCAAAGGCGGGCGCGACGCCAACACGCTGCCGCATCTGATCGCCGACATGGAGGCGATCCGCCGCCATTACGGCTTCGAACGCTGGCTGGTGGTCGGCGGCTCGTGGGGCGCCACGTTGGCGCTGGCCTATGCCGAGACGCATCCAGAGCGCGTCACCGGTTTGGTGCTGCGCGCGACGTTTCTGGGCACGCGCGCGGAGCTCGAAACCGCGTTTTTGTCAACGCTGCCGCGGTTCTATCCGGCGCTCAATGACGACTTTCTGAGCGTGCTTCCGGACACCGAGCGCGCCGATCCGCTGGGCGCCTATTGGCGCCGGATCCTCGATCCCGATCCCGCCGTGCATGCGCCCGCGGCGCGCGCCTGGGGAGAGACCGAAGGCATTCTCTCGACCATTTCGCCGCGGCGAACGCGGCTCGACCGCGCCGCACTGACAGGCAACGGGCCGCTGCCGATGACGCCGTTCATGGAAGCGCACTACTTCGCCCATGATTGTTTCCTGGAGCCGGACCAGTTGCTGCGCGATGCACCGAAGCTCGCCGGCATTCCAGGCGTGATCGTGCAGGGCCGCTACGACCTCTTGTGCCCGCCCTCCACCGCGCAGCGCCTTGCAGCACGATGGGCGGAGGCCCAGCTGCGCACCATCGATGCCGCCGGCCACCTGCTCTACGACCCCGGCATCCGCGACGCGGTGATCGCCGGAACCACCGACGTCGCAGCCAAGATCGCCGGCTGAGGTCGCGCGTCAGCCGCGAAACGCCGGCACGCCCGCGGGCGATCCGGTGGCGCCGCCATCGACGAATATTTCGGCGCTCTGGATGTGGGCGGCATCGTCGGAGGCGAGAAACAGCACGGTCTTGGCGATGTGCTCCGGCTCGGCGATCCGGCCGAGCGGCGTCGCCGCCGCGATCCGCTGTTCGAGCACAGCCATCGCCTGATCGGTCGGCGCGGCGTCCTTCCAGATCGGTGTCCGCGCCCCGCCCGGCGCCACCATGTTGACGCGGATGTTGCGCGGCGACAGTTCGGAAGCCATCACCCGCGCCATTCCGCGCAGCCCGGCCTTGCTCGCCGCGTAGGCCGCAAAGCCCGGATTGCCGAGCACCGAGATCACTGAACCGTTGAGAATGATCGAGGCACCGTCGTTCAGATACGGCAGCGCCGCCTGCACGGTGAAGAACACCGCCGTCAGATTGGTGCGGATCACCTGCTCGAACGCCGCCAGCGAAGTGCCGCCGAGCGGCGTCGCGCCGGGGATACCCGCATTCGCGAACACGATATCGAGCTTGCCGAACCGCTCCGCCGCACGGGCGACCGCGTTCTCGATCGCGGCGATGTCGGTGACGTCGGCCTCGACCGCGAGCGCCTGCGCGCCGAGCTCGCGCGCGGCCGCATCCAGCCTCGCCCGATCACGGCCGGTGATCGTCACGCGTGCGCCTTCGGCCACGAACAGCTTGGCGGTCGCAAGACCGATGCCGCTGTTGCCGCCGGTGATCAAGGCCGTCTTGCCGCTCAGTCTCATGCCCGCCTCATCTGGTTGCATGTTTAAACTGATTGGCATCTACGCCAGTTAGTTTTATAATGCAACCACACAACAGCGTGATCGGGACGACCTCATCATGGTGAAGCGAACCAGCTTCGAAAACGACGCCTGCCCGGTGGCGCGCGCGCTGGACGCGATCGGCGACTGGTGGTCGCTGCTGATCATTCGCGAGGCGCTGTTCGGCGTGCGGCGATTCAACGAATTCCAGGCGCGGCTCGGCCTCGCCAAGAACATCCTGTCGGTGCGGCTACGCGCGCTGGTCGAGCACGGCATCCTGGAGCTGGCGCCGGCATCGGACGGCAGCGCATATCACGAATATGTGCTCACCCCGAAAGGCCGCGGCGTGTTCCCGGTGCTGGTCGCGCTGCGGCAATGGAGCGAAGAATTCGACGCCCATCCCGCCGAGATCGCGACCATCCTTGTCGACGTCGAGCACGGCAGGCCGGTCAAGAAGCTCGAGCTTCACGCCGAGGACGGACGTCTGCTCGCGCCCCACCAGACCACGTTGAAGCCGCGCGACGCCGTCAAGCCGGGCAAGCGGCGCAAGCTCGCCCAATAGCAACTCAAGGGACTATCTGATGCCGATTGCCGGACAAGGCATGCTGCTGACCTCGATGGACATCGCGCCGGAGGACGAGGCCGATTTCAATCGCTGGTACGACCGCGAACACATCGCCGAGCGAGTCGCGATCGATGGCTTCGTCGAGGCGCGCCGCTACGTCGCGCTTCAAGCAGCGCCGAAATATCTCGGGCTGTATTCGACCGAGCGCTTCGAGGTGCTGAGTAGCGATGCCTACCGAACGGCGCTCGCCAATCAGACCGAGTGGTCGAAACGCAATATCGCCAAATTCAAGAACATGATCCGGGGAGTCGCGCGGATCACGCTGAGCCGCGGTCAGGGCCGCGGCGCAGTGCTTGGTCTCGTCCGCATCCGGCCCGTCGCGAGCCAGGAGGACGCCTTGCGCACCGGGCTATCGGCCAAGCTCGATCCGTTGCCGCTCGACGGCATCATTTCGATGCACCTGCTCGAAAATGATCCGGCGCTGTCGAGGCCGCTGACCGATCCGCCCGGCGTCACCAGCCCGGGCGCGTCCGACTGGTTCGTGCTGATCGACGGCACCAGTGCTGCGGCTGTCCAGGCGGCGCTTACCGGCCGGTTCGAGGCCGCGATTGCCGCCGCCGGCGCAGAGCTGATTGCGGCTGGGACGTATGCGCTGCTGTGGGATTTGGCGAAGGCCGACCTCGACCGCTAAGAGCGAATTTCGCCTGGTTTGCCCTGTAATCGTGGCATCACATCCCTGCGATAGGTTGGCGTCAGGGAACCGTTTGCCGGTTCAGACGTCATCTTCGCATTGGGCGGTAATCGGCCGGCGTGCAAGGCGCCGGTCAGGACGTGTTGACAAGCCTCGATCCCCGGACGGAAATGCGAGCGAGGCCGTCATCGCACCGAACCAGCAGACAAGGCACCATGAATCCCGTCAAAGCGCTCGAAAAACACGGCCAGGCGATCTGGCTGGATTTCCTGGCCCGCGGCTTTATCGCCAAGGGCGACCTGAAGAAACTGATCGAGACCGACGGGGTGAAAGGGGTCACATCCAATCCCTCGATCTTCGAAAAGGCGATCGGTGCGACCGACGAATATGACGGCGCGATCGGCGAGGCGCTGAAGAAGGGCGACCGCTCGGTCGGCGATCTCTACGAGACGCTCGCCGTCGAAGACATCCAGAATGCCGCCGACGTGCTGCGTCCGGTTTACGACAAGCTCGAGCACCGCGACGGCTTCGTCAGCCTCGAAGTCTCACCCTATCTGGCGCTCGACACCAAGGGCACGCTGGCGGAAGCCGAGCGGCTGTGGCGCGCGGTCGGTCGCGAGAATCTGATGATCAAGGTGCCGGCGACCCGCGAGGGCCTGCCTGCCATCAAGCAGCTCGTCTCCAAGGGCATCAGCGTCAACGTCACGCTGCTGTTCTCGCAGAAGGTCTATGTCCAGGTCGCCGAAGCCTACATCGCCGGCCTCGAAGCGCTGATCGCCTCCGGTGGTGATCCGGCGCATGTCGCCAGCGTCGCCAGCTTCTTCATCAGCCGCATCGACAGCGCGGTCGATGCCGCGCTCGACGACAAGATCGCCAAGGCGAACGATCCGTCCGAAAAGGAACGTCTGGAAGAGCTGAAGGGCCAAGTGGCGATCGCCAACGCTAAGCTCGCTTACCAGGACTACAAGCGGCTGTTCAGCGGCGACCGCTGGGCGAAGCTCGAAGCCTGCGGAGCCAAGCCGCAGCGGCTGCTGTGGGCCTCCACCGGCACCAAGAACAAAGCTTATAGCGATGTGCTGTACATTGAAGAGCTGATCGGCCCGGACACCGTCAATACCGTGCCGCCGGCGACGCTCGACGCTTTCCGCGATCACGGCAAGCCGAAGGACAGCCTGGAGAAAGACATCGACGACGCCCGCGCGGTGATCAAGGGCCTCGCGAGTGCGGGCGTGTCGCTCGATGCGATCACCGACAAGCTGGTCACCGAGGGCGTGCAGCTGTTTGCCGATGCATTCGACAAGCTGCTCGGCGCGGTGGCGTTCAAGCGCGAGACCGTGCTGGCCGGCCGCGTCGGCAAGCAGACGCTGTCGCTGCCGGGCGAACTCGGCAACAGCGTCAAGCAGCAGACCGAAGCGTGGCGCAGCGCCGGCAAGATCCGCAAGATCTGGGCGCGTGATGAAGCCGTGTGGACCGATCACGACGAAGCCAAGTGGCTCGGCTGGCTGCACGCGCCGTCCGTCGCCAAGACCAAGCTCACCGAATATCAGGACTTCGCCAAATGGGTGAAGAGCCAGGGCTTCACCGACGCGGTGGTGCTCGGCATGGGCGGATCCAGCCTCGGCCCCGAAGTGATTGCCGAGACCTTCCCGCGGCAGGACGGTTTCCCGAAGCTGCACGTGCTGGACTCGACCGATCCGGCGCAGGTCCGCGCGCTCGAAGCCAGCGTCAAGCTCGACTCGACGCTGTTCATCGTGTCGTCGAAGTCCGGCGGCACCACCGAGCCGAACGTGATGAAGGCCTACTTCTTCGCGCGCGTCACCGAAGCGATCGGCGCCGATCAGGCCGGTCGCCACTTCGTCGCCGTCACCGACCCCGGCTCGTCGATGGAGAAGGTCGCGACCGAGCAGAAATTCGCCAAGATCTTCCATGGCGATCCGACCATCGGCGGACGCTACTCGGTGCTGTCGCCGTTCGGCCTGGTGCCGGCTGCGGGCGCAGGCCTCGACCTTGCAAAGCTGCTCGACACCACGCTGGCGATGGTTCGCTCCTGCGGCACCGACGTGCCGCCGCAGCAGAACCCTGCGGTGCAGCTCGGTCTGGTGATGGGCTGCGCCGGGCTCGCAGGCCGCGACAAGGTGACGATCACGTCGTCGAAAGCGATCGCGGATTTCGGCGCCTGGGCCGAGCAGCTGATCGCCGAGTCGACCGGCAAGGAAGGCAAGGGTCTGATCCCGATCGACGGCGAGCCGCTGGCCGAGCCGTCGGCCTATGGCAACGACCGGCTGTTCATCGATCTGCGCACCGAAGCCGAGACTGATGCGGCCCATGAGTCGAAGCTCGCGGCGCTGGAAGCGGCCGGCCATCCGGTGGTGCGGATCGTGCTGAAATCGACCGAGTCGATCGGCCAGGAGTTCTTCCGCTTCGAACTGGCGACCGCGGTCGCGGGTGCGGTGCTCGGTATCAACCCGTTCGATCAACCCGACGTCGAGAGCGCCAAGATCAAGACCCGCGAACTCACTGCGGCGTTCGAGAAGTCCGGTGCGCTGCCGGCAGAGACCCCTGCCCTGTCGACCGCCGAAACCGATCTCTACACCGACGCCGCCAACGCCGCGGCGCTGCGCAAGGCGGGTGCCGACGGCACGGTCGCATCCTGGCTGAAGGCCCATCTGTCGCGCGTTAATGCCGGCGACTATTTCGCCCTGCTCGCCTATATCGAGCGCAACGCCGCGCATATCGACGCGCTGCAAGACATCCGGCTGCGCATCCGAGACCAGCGGCGGGTGGCGACCTGTGCGGAATTCGGCCCGCGCTTCCTGCACTCGACCGGGCAGGCCTACAAGGGCGGACCGGACAGCGGCGTCTTCCTGCAGATCACCGCCGACGATGCAGCCGACCTGCCAGTGCCGGGCCAGACCGCCAGCTTCGGCGTCATCAAAGCGGCGCAGGCGCGCGGGGATTTCGACGTTCTCACCGAACGCGGCCGCCGCGCCCTGCGGGTTCACCTCAAGGGCGATCTCGGCGCCGGGCTGAAGTCGCTCGGCGCGGCGATCAAACAAGCGCTGGAGTGAGACGACATCTCGCTGTCATTGCGAGCGAAGCGAATCAATCCAGGCTCCGAGCGAGGCATCTGGATTGCTTCGTCGCTTCGCTCCTCGCAATGACGGAGAGATCGAGGAGTAACTAACCGACAATGGGACTGCGCCACCGCGCACAGTCCAGAAGAAATCACGGAGACTTGCGCATGCAGATCGGCATGATCGGCCTCGGCCGGATGGGCGGAAACATCGTCCGGCGCCTGATGAAGGATGGCCATCATGCCGTGGTGTACGACCGGGACCCGCAAGCGGTCGAAGCGCTGACGCGCGAAGGCGCGACCGGGGCCGGCGGGCTCGAGGAGCTGGTGCGCAAGCTCGACGCGCCGCGGGCCGTGTGGGTGATGCTTCCGGCGGGCCATATCACCGAGACCACCATCGAACAGCTCGCCAAGCTGCTCGCCGCCGGTGACGTCGTCATCGATGGCGGCAACACCTTCTGGCAGGACGATATCCGCCGCGCCAAGACGCTGAAGGAGACCAGCATCGATTACGTCGATGTCGGCACCTCCGGCGGCATCTGGGGCTTTGAACGCGGCTACTGCATGATGATCGGCGGCGACAAAGCCGTCGTCGACCGGCTCGATCCGATCTTCGCCACGCTGGCGCCGGGGATCGGCGATATTCCGCGCACGCCCGGCCGCGAGGAGCGCGATCCGCGTGTCGAGCAAGGCTATCTCCACGCCGGTCCGGTCGGCGCCGGCCACTTCGTCAAGATGGTCCACAACGGCATCGAATACGGCCTGATGCAGGCCTATGCCGAGGGCTTCGACATCCTCAAAAATGCCAACAGCGACGTCCTGCCCGACGCTCACCGCTTCGATCTCGACATCGCCGACATCGCAGAAGTGTGGCGACGCGGCAGCGTGATCCCGTCATGGCTGCTCGACCTCACAGCAACGGCTCTCGCAAAGAACGATCAGCTCGACAACTACTCGGGCTTCGTCGAGGACTCCGGCGAAGGCCGCTGGACCATCAATGCCGCGATCGAAGAAGCGGTGCCGGCTGAGGTCCTTACCGCCGCGCTGTTCGCGCGCTTCCGTTCGCGCCGGGAACATACGTTCGCGGAGAAAATTCTCTCGGCGATGCGAGCTGGTTTTGGCGGCCACAAGGAGCCGCAGCAGCATCCCGAGCCGGCGCAGCAGGCGGCGCCGCAGCAGAAACTGAAACCGAAATCGGAGCGCGCGTGACCACGCAAGCCAACAGCAACCAGGTCCCCGAGGGCTGCGCATTCGTCATCTTCGGCGTCACCGGCGACCTCACCCATCGGCTGGTGATTCCGGCGCTATACAATCTCGCCGAAGCCAAGCTGCTACCCGAAAAATTCTGCGTCGTCGGCGTCACCCGCAAGGAGATGTCAAGCGACGGTCTGCGCGACAGCCTGATGCAGGGCCTGCGCAAATACGCCACCCGCCCGGTCGACGACAAAGTCGCCGATCAGCTGCTCTACTGCGTCACCGCGGTCAGCGCCGATCCCAGCGAGCCGCAATCATTCGATCAGTTGCGCGAGCGGCTGGAGAAGCTCGAAGCTAACCGCAACACCGGCGGCAACCGGCTGTTCTATCTCGCCACCCCGCCGGATGCGTTCGCTCCGATTGCAACCGAACTCGGCCGCGCCGGATTGCTCGAAGAAACCAGCGGCGCCTGGCGCCGGCTGGTGGTGGAGAAGCCGTTCGGCACCGACCTCGCCTCGGCTAAGGCGCTGAACGATCATCTGCTCAGCATCATCTCTGAACACGAACTGTACCGGATCGATCACTATCTCGGCAAAGAGACGGTGCAGAACATTCTGGTGCTGCGGTTCTCCAATGGCATGTTCGAGCCGATCTGGAACCGGGAGCACATCGACCACATCCAGATCACGGTCGAGGAAAAGCTCGGCGTCGGCCACCGTGGCAGCTTCTACGATAAGACCGGCGCGCTGCGTGACATGGTGCCGAACCATCTGTTTCAGCTGCTGTCGCTGGTGGCGATGGAGCCGCCGGCGCATTTCAACGCCCACGCGGTTCGCTCCGCCAAGGCCGACGTGCTCGCGGCGATCCAGATCCAGACCGAACAGGAAGCGCTGCGCAATTCGGTGCGCGGCCAATACACCTCGGGCAGGATCGGCGACACCGATATCCCGGACTATCGCAGCGCCAAGGATGTCGCGACCGACAGCACCACCGAGACGTTCGCGGCACTGAAGCTGTCGATCGATAACTGGCGCTGGGCCGGCGTGCCATTCTATCTGCGCACCGGCAAGGCGCTGTCGGGCAAGCGCACCGAGGTCGCGATCAAATTCAAGGAAGCGCCGTTCTCGATGTTCCGCTGCACGCCGGTGCAGGAATTGTCGCAGAACTACTTGGTGATCGGGATCGAGCCGGTCGAAGGCATCTCGCTGCAGTTCAACACCAAAGTGCCCGGCCCGGTGATCGCCATCGACGGCGTCGAGATGACGTTCCGCTACAAGGACTACTTCAAGGTGGCGCCGAGCAACGGCTACGAGACGCTGCTGCACGACTGCATGATCGGCGACAACATCCTGTTCCAGCGCGCCGATGGCGTCGAAGCCGGATGGCGCGTGGTGCAGCCGTTCCTCGATGCCTGGAAGAACGCCGGCGCCCATGGCCTGCAGATCTATCGCGCCGGCAGCGACGGCCCCGAAGACGCCGACGAGCTGCTGGCCCGCGACGGCCGAAACTGGCGCAAGCCGGGCTAGCCGATGCGCGGCACCGATTATCACCTCGTGGTCGCGGCCGACCCCGATGCGCAGGCCCGCCTCGCCGCGCAGCGGCTGATCGCCCGGATCGAGCTGAACCATGAGCGTCCGGCGATCTGCATGACCGGCGGCTCCGGGCCGCAGAAGATGTTCGAGCTGCTCGCCGGCGAGTTCGAGAACCGGATCCCATGGCAACGCGTGCACTGGTTCATCAGCGACGAACGGTTCGTGCCGGAGAGCGATCCGCTCAGCAATATCGGCGCGGCCAAGCGCGCGTTTCTGGACGGCCGCGCACCGCCGCAAACCGTTCACGCGATCCCCACCGATGCGGCCACACCGGACGAGGCTGCCCTCCGCTACGAGGCCGAGCTGAAGTCGTTCTACGGCAGCGATGCCCTCGCACCCGACCGGCCGCTGTTCGATCTGGTGCTCGGCGGCGTTGGGCCGGACGGTCACACCGCGTCGCTGTTTCCGGGGCGACCGCAGCTCGCAATCCAGGACCGCTGGGTCGCGGGTGTGGACACGGCCCCGGTCGAGCCGCTGGTGCCGCGCGTCACCCTCACTCTGCCGGCGCTCGCCTCCTGCGCCGAGATGCTGTTCCTGGTGCACGGCGCTGCCAAGCGGGACATCCTTACCCGCGTATTCGCCGGCGAGGATCTGCCGTCCGCTCGTGCCCGCTCGCACGGCGAGACGGTGTGGCTGGTGACTCAGGATGCGCTGCCGGAGAATGCCGGTGTCGCCTGAGCCGATCACTTCCGAGCCGCAGCCGCGTGCGCTAATCGTGATGGGCGTCTCCGGGTCCGGTAAGAGCACGATCGGCGAAGCGCTCGCTCAGCGCCTCGGCTGGCGCTACGAAGACGCCGACGCCTATCACCCTGCAAGCAACGTCGCCAAGATGAGCGCCGGCCATCCGCTCAGCGATGACGATCGCTGGCCCTGGCTCAAGGCGATCGCTGCCGAGATCGACCGCGTCATTGCGGACGGAGGCTCCATCGTGTTCGGCTGCTCGGCACTGAAGCGCGCGTATCGCGACGTGCTGCTGCATGGCCGCGACGACATTCGCATCGTGTTTCTCGACGGCAGCCGCGAGCTGATCGGCTCCCGTATGGCGGCCCGCAAGAACCACTTCATGCCGGCCGGCCTGCTCGACAGCCAATTCGCGACGCTGGAGCGCCCCGGCCCGGACGAGCGCCCCATCATCGCCTCGATCGACGCGCCCGTTGAAGCAATCGTCGACGACATCGTCGGTCAGCTTCCGATGTCGATCCGCGATTAATTCGATGCTCAGCAGTTGAAGTCGTCATTGCGAGGAGCGGAGCGACGAAGCAATCCAGAGTCCAGTCCACGGAGCCGCTGGATTGCTTCGCTTCGCTCGCAATGACGGCCTAGATAGGGAAACCCATGACCCGCATCCAGCTCGTAATCTCCGACGTCGATGGCACTCTGGTCACCACCGACAAGCGGCTCACCGATCGTGCCCGTGATGCGGTGGCAAGACTGGAAGCCAGCGGCGTCGGCTTCACCCTCACCTCGAGCCGGCCGCCGGTCGGGATGCGGATGTACAGCGATCCGCTCGGCATCACGCTGCCGCTCGGTCCGTTCAACGGCAGCTCAATCGTCACGCCGACGCTCGACGTGCTCGAACAGCATCTGATCCCCGACAGCGCGGTGACGACCAGCATCGAGCTGTTCGAGCGCAGCGGCATCGACATCTGGCTGTTCACCAACGACAATTGGTACATCCGCCGCGACGACGGCAAGTACGTCGCCCATGAGGAGCGCACCATTCGGTTTTCGCCGACCATAGAGGCGGACCTGACGTCGTTCGCCGGCAAGGCCTGCAAGATCGTCGGCGTCAGCGCCGACTTCGCACTGCTCAAGCGCTGCGAGCCGGAGCTGCAGGCCGCGCTCCGCGACCGCGCGCTGGCGGTGCGATCGCAGGATTACTATCTCGACGTCACCCCGCCGGGCCGCAGCAAGGGAACGTTCGTCGCCGCGATGGCTGAGCGGCTCGGCATCCCGACAGACGCCATCGCCACGCTCGGCGACATGCAGAACGACCTGCCGATGTTCGGCGTCAGCGGTCTGTCGATCGCCATGGGCAACGCTGCCGACGAGATCAAGCAGCAGGCCGCGCACGTCACCGGCCGTAACGACGACGACGGCTTCGCCGCCGCGATCGACTTCATCCTGGAGCGCAATTCGCGTCTGGGCGACTAATTCTGCTTCGACCGCTGCACCGCCGGCTTCTCGGTGGCGGCCTTGGCGGCAGATAAGTTGTTGGCGGTGTTGATCAGCGCGATGTGGGTCAGCGCCTGCGGGAAGTTGCCGGTCTGACGCTTTTCGACCGTGTCGTATTCCTCGGCGAGCAGGCCGAGATCATTGGCGATGCCGGCGACACGATCGAATAGCGCCTTCGCCCGATCGATCTGCCCGGCCAGCACATAGGCGTCGGCGAGCCACAGGCTGCAGGCGAGGAACGCGCCCTCTACCGGCACGCTCGGATCCTTGCTGGCGCGCGGATCGTGACGCATCACGTAGCCGTCGCTCATCAGATGGCGCTCGATCGCCTCCAGCGTGCCCAGCACCCTTGGATCATCCGGCGGCAGGAAACCGACCGCCGGGATCAGCAGCACCGAAGCATCCAGCACCTTGGCGCCGTAATGCTCGACGAAGGCGTTCTGCTCGGCATCGAAGCCGTTGGCACAGACGTCGGCGTGAATCCTCTCGCGTAAGGCGCGCCACTCGGCGACCGGCGCCTTGAGGCCGAACTTCTCCGCGCTCTTGATGCCGCGATCAAACGCCACCCACGTCATCACTTTGGAGGAGACGTAATGCTGGCGCGGTCCGCGCAGCTCCCAGATGCCGCTGTCGGGTTGGTCCCAGATCTTGGCGAGATGCTGCAGCACCTTGCATTCCAGAGCCCAGGACTCGCCGTCGAGCGCGAGGTCGGCGTTGCGCCATTGATGGAAGGCGTCGATCAGTTCGCCATAGACGTCGAGCTGCAGCTGCGCGTGGGCGGCGTTGCCGATCCGCACCGGCTGGGCGCCCTGATAACCGGCCAGCCAATCCGCCTGCCATTCCAGCAGCCGGCGTTCGCCGTAGATGCCGTACATGATCTGCATGCCGGCCGGATCGCCCGCGACCGCGCGCAGCAGCCAGTCGTGCCAAGCCGCGGCTTCTTCGGTGTAGCCATTGTTCATCAGCGCGAACAGCGTGAAGGTCGCGTCGCGCAGCCAGCAGAACCGGTAGTCCCAGTTGCGCGAGCCGCCGAGCTGCTCAGGGAGCGACGTAGTCGGCGCCGCGACGATGCCGCCCGATGGCGCGAAGGTCAGTGCCTTCAGGGTGATCAGCGACCGCATCACCAGATCGCGATGGTCGCCCTGATAGGTGCAGCGGCTGGACCATTCGGCCCAGAACTCCTCGGTGTCCTTCAGGGCCGCGATCGGATCGATCGAGTCTGGCACCGGCAGATGCGACGGCCCGTAAGTCATCACGAACGGGATCTGATCGCCCTCGCCGACATCGAATTCGGCGACCGTGGTCATATCCTGGCCGTGCGTCGCCACCGGCGTCCGCAACACCAGCATGTCGGGACCGCCGACCGCCAACACCGCGCCGTCATCGCCGCGCCGCACCCACGGGATCGCCGCGCCGTAGCCGAACCGGATCACCAGCTGCATCGCCACTTTGACCCGGCCGCGATCGCCGCGCACCAGTCGGACGACGTCGGAGGCCGAGCCGCGCGGCGGCATGAAATCGATCAGCGTGATGCTGCCGGTCGCGGTTTCGAACGTCGTCTCCAGGATCAGGCTGTCGCCGCGATAGCGCCGGCTGCAACGCACGATCTCACCCGCAGGGGCGATCCGCCAGCGACCATTGTCTTCAGTACCGAGCAGCGCGGCGAAACAGGCTTCGGAATCGAACGACGGCCAGCACAGCCAGTCGATCGAGCCGTCGCGGCCGACCAGCGCCGCGGTCTCGCAATCGCCGATCAGCGCGTAGTCTTCAATCGGGTTCGGCAAGACGTCACCCCGCGGTGCGGCGGTCGGCGGTCGCCGCGAGCAGCGCTTGGCGGTTGATCACGGCGGAGATGTCCTCGATCGTCTTCGGCAGTCGCCGCCGCCAGTTCGGATGTTCCGACACCGTGCCCGGCACGTTCGGCTGGTCGAGCACGCCGAGCAGATCTTCCAGCGCGATCGCCAATAGGCGCGACGGCGTGCGCGCCAGGAACGTCAGCACAGCGTAGATATCGTCCTGCTCGATCCCCTGATTGCGGAGCACATCGCCGAGCATCGCCAGCGCGTGGCGGCGGCTGTCGTCGCTCTCGCCGGGATCGACCCCGATCGAACGCTTCAGATGCAGATCCGTCGAGGCGCGCCATCCCGAATAGGTGGCGAGGTCGTGGGTGTTGAAGGTGACCAACGCGTTCGGCAGATAGTGATCGAGCCCGAAGAACCAGCCCTGGTGGAAGTCGCGCTCGAACATCATCACGCGATACGACCAGATCCCCCACGCCGCCAGCCGGTCGCGGAAGCCGTCCGGCACCGTGCCGAGATCTTCGCCGATCACCACGCAGCGATGCGCGACGCTTTCCTGCGCAGTGACCGCCAGCAGGGCCTCGAGCGGCATCCGCACATAGACGCCCTGATTGGCCGCAAAGCCGTGCGGGACCAGATACAGCCGGTTGAGCCCGAGCACGTGATCGAGCCGGATCGCGCCGGCGTAGCGCATCGAGGCGCGCAGCATGTCGCGGAACGGCGCGAAGCCGGTCAGCTCAAGCCCTGGCGCATTGAACCCGGCAAGGCCCCAATTCTGGCCCGCGGTGTTGAGCGGATCGGGCGGCGCGCCGACCGACAGCAGCCGCGAGATCGCGGCCGGCTCGTTCCAGGCATCGAAGCCGTCGCTCTGCACACCGACCGCGACGTCGAGATAAAGACCGACGTTCATGCCGCGGGCGGCCGCGAGATCGCGGCAGCCGCGCAACTGATCGTCGGCGCACCACTGCGCGAATTCGAAGAACTCGACCTCTGGACCGTCAGGGCCGGCGCGCAACTGTTCGCAGCGCGTATCATCCGGCTGTCGCCACTCCTCCGGCCATTCCCACCACGGGTGGCCGAATTTGTGCCGCAGCACTTCGAAGCACGCGAACCGCGTCAGCAGCGGCGCGCGCTCGCGGCGAAACGCCTCGAACGCGGCGCGCCTGGCGGCCGTCGCTGAGGTACGAAACGTCTCGTAGGCGGCGCGCAGCCCGCGCCACTTCACCGCCGCCACCGCGGCGTAGTCGATCAGTTCGCCATCGCGCAGCGACCCCAGCGTCTGGGCATCGACCGGCCGATCGTTTCCGGAAAACTCCGGCAGACTTTCGACGTCGACATACAGCGGATTGAGAAACAGCCGGCTGTTCGGCGAATACGGGCTGCAATCGCCGGGCCGATCGTCGAACAGCGCATGCAGCGGATTGAGGCCGATGCCGCCGGCCCCGAGGCTGGCAGCAAGTTCGATCAGGTTGGCCAGATCTGTGAAGTCGCCGATGCCCCAGTTGCGTGCCGATCGCAGGCTGTAGAGCTGCACGGCGACCAGCCAGGAACGACCGAAGGCGCCGCCAAACGCATGCTGAGGCGCGACCAAAAGCGGCACCTCTTCGGCGTGGCCGGATGCGTCCGTCAGCCGCACCCGATAGCTGCCGCTCGGCAGATCTTGCGGCCATGCGATGGATCGATCTTCGGCGGTGCCTTCGGCCAGCGTCGCCGCCTCGGCCGTGATCACCCAGCGCACCGGGAGGGCCGCGCCCGCCCCCAGCTCGGAACGGTTCTGCTCGCCCTGCCGGATCACCACGATCCGATCGAGCAATCGCCGCTCTGCCGCCTCCGGGATCGCGTCGATGATCAGCCCCAGGGCTTCTGGCGGCGTGACGTGGCGGCGGCCCTGACCGTCATAAAATTCGGTCTGGATGCCCAGCTCGGCAGCTTTGGTGAATAAATCCATAAGGCACGCTGTCTACACGCCGCGCGGGGTGCGCCGCGAATCCGCCTGTCCGCCGACAGGATAGTCATATCGAACGCGATTGCGTAGGGTGAGTTCCATTGGAACCAGCGCGTCCTGGAAGCTTTGTAATCGAGAACCGCCCGGTTCACTATGGGACGTGCGTCCTAGATCGTGGGCATCACCTTACTCAATCGATCGTGGGCTATTGTGAACAAGTCGACACAAGCTCTTCAAACCGCCGCCACTCGCGGCGCCTTTCACATCGAAGACATCTATCCGCTGATCGACGGCGGACGATTCCCGGTGAAACGCATTGTCGGCGAGCCGATCGAGGTGTGGGCCGACATCTACCGCGACGGCCACGAAGTCATTGCCGCGGCGTTGCTCTGGCGGCGTGAGCAGGACAGCACATGGCAGCGGGTGCCGATGGTGCACGCCGTCGATGACCGCTGGTCGGCGACGTTCACGCCGCAGCAGCTCGGCCGTCACGTTTATGCGATCGAAGCCTGGACCGACGAGTTTGCGACCTGGCGACACGGCGCCGAACTCAAGCTGAAGGCCGGCCAAGATCTGTCGCTCGACGCCCTAGAAGGCGCGGGCCTGCTCACCAAAGCGCAGACCGACGATCCTGAGGTGCTGCGGCTGATCCAGCAGCGCTGCGAAGAATATCTACGGAACGGCGATATCACGCCGCTGCTGTCGCCGGAATTGCGCGACGCCATGGCCAGCAGCCAGGCGCGGCACGACCTCACTCGCACCGAACCGCTGCCGCTGATGATCGACCGGCCGCGCGCCCGCTACGGCGCGTGGTACGAGATGGTGCCACGCAGCCAGAGCACCGAGCCCGGCCGCCACGGCACCTTCCGCGACTGCATCGCGCGACTCCCGGACGTCGCCGCGATGGGCTTCGACGTGGTGTACTTCACCCCGATCCATCCGATCGGCCATACCAACCGCAAGGGCCGCAACAACGCGCTGAACGCCGAGCCCGGTGATCCCGGCAGCCCGTATGCGATCGGCGCCGAGGAAGGCGGCCACGACGCGGTGCATCCGGAGCTCGGCACGCTGGCGGACTTCCGTGCCTTCGTCGACGCCTGCGAGGTGGTCGGCATCGAAGTCGCACTCGACATCGCCGTGCAGTGCTCGCCGGATCATCCGTGGCTGAAGCAGCATCCGGACTGGTTCAAACGCCGGCCGGACGGCTCGATGAAATACGCCGAGAATCCGCCGAAGAAATACGAGGACATCGTCAACCCGGATTTCTCCTGCGAAGACGCCGGCTCGCTGTGGAATGCGCTGCGCGACGTGATCCTGTTCTGGGCCGATCATGGCGTGAAGATCTTCCGGGTCGACAATCCCCACACCAAGCCGCTGCGGTTCTGGGAATGGCTGATCCGCGAGGTGCAGCTTCGTCACCCTGATGTCATCTTCCTGGCCGAAGCCTTCACGCGGCCGAAGCTGATGAAAGGACTGGCCAAGCTGGGCTTCACGCAGTCCTACACTTACTTCACCTGGCGCACTCAGAAATGGGAGATCGAGCAATATTTGCGCGAACTCACCGACTATCCGGAGCGCGACTTTTATCGGCCGAACTTCTTCACCAACACGCCGGACATCCTGCCTTTCCATCTGCAGGGTGGTGAGCCGTGGATGTTCAAGTCGCGCCTCGTTCTCGCCGCAACGTTGTCATCGACCTATGGCATCTACAACGGCTTCGAACTGCTCGAGCACGAACCTATCCCTGGCAAGGAGGAGTATCTCGATTCCGAGAAATACGAGATCAAGGTGCGCGATTGGGACAAGCCGGGCAACATCAAGCCCTACATTCGCGACATCAACCGCATCCGCAGCGCCAATCCGGCACTGCAGCAGACCAGCAATCTCCGCTTCCTCGACGTGCAGGACTCGAATGTGACCGGCTTCGTCAAAACCTCGGTCGACGGCACCAATGCGGTCGCGGTCGCGATCGCGCTCAGCAGCGACTACCATGAATTCTGGCTGCCGCTCGGCGACGTGCAGATCGAGGTCGCCGGTGAGCGCCGGCCGGTCGCGGCGGTGGAGAATCTGCTGACGGGAGAACGCCACGCGCTCGATTGGGGCGGGATCAACCTGCGGATGGATCCGCATCGGGACCCGGCGCTGCTGTTCCGTTGCCTGGCGTGAGTGCGGAAGCCATGAATGAAATGACACCGATCACGACGATCGACGGATCTGACGCGGAAACTTCCGACGAGCTCTGGTACAAGGACGCCATCATCTATCAGTTGCACGTCAAGGCGTTCGCCGACAGCAACAATGACGGTATCGGCGACTTCGCCGGCCTCACCGAAAAGCTCGACTATCTGCAGGAGCTTGGCGTCAACACGCTGTGGCTGCTGCCGTTCTATCCGTCGCCGCAGCGCGACGACGGCTACGACATTGCCGACTACGGCTCGATCAATCCCGACTTCGGCACGATGAAGGACTTCCGCCGCTTCATCGTCGAAGCCAAGAAGCGCAATCTGCGCGTCATCACCGAGCTGGTCATCAACCACACCTCGGACCAGCACGCCTGGTTCAAGCGGGCCCGGCGCAGCCCGAAGAATTCCAGCGCGCGCGACTGGTACGTCTGGAGCGACACCGACCAGAAATATCTTGGGACCCGGATCATCTTCACCGACACCGAGAAGTCGAACTGGACTTGGGATCCGGAAGCCGGCCAGTATTACTGGCACCGGTTCTTCTCGCATCAGCCGGACCTCAACTTCGACAATCCGCGCGTGGTCGGCGCCGTCGTCAAGGTGATGAAGCGCTGGCTCGACACCGGCGTCGATGGCTTCCGGCTCGACGCCATTCCGTATCTGTGCGAGCGCGACGGCACCAACAACGAGAACCTTCCCGAGACCCACGCGGTCATCAAGCAGCTGCGCGCCGAACTCGACGCCTATGCCAAGGGCAAGCTGCTGCTCGCCGAGGCCAACCAGTGGCCGGAGGACGTCCAGCAGTATTTCGGCGACAGCGACGAGTGCCACATGGCCTACCACTTCCCGCTGATGCCGCGGATCTACATGGCG
Organism: Rhodopseudomonas sp. P1; assembly: GCF_039642825.1. NCBI lineage: Bacteria > Pseudomonadati > Pseudomonadota > Alphaproteobacteria > Hyphomicrobiales > Nitrobacteraceae > Rhodopseudomonas > Rhodopseudomonas sp. P1. The sequence goes on from NZ_CP088006.1 coordinate 4,037,366, forward strand.
ATCGCGCAGGAAGACCGCTTTCCGATTACCGACATCATGCGGCAGACGCCGGAGATTCCGGCGAACTGCCAGTGGGCGATGTTCTTGCGCAACCACGACGAGCTGACGCTCGAAATGGTCACCGACGTGGAGCGCGACTATCTCTGGAAGACCTATGCGGCCGATCCGCGGGCGCGGATCAACGTCGGCATCCGCCGCCGCCTCGCGCCGCTGATGGACAATGACCGTCGCAAGATCGAGCTGATGAACTCGCTGCTGCTGTCGTTCCCCGGCACGCCGATCATCTATTACGGCGACGAGATCGGGATGGGCGACAACATCTATCTCGGCGACCGCAACGGCGTCCGCACCCCGATGCAGTGGTCGCCCGACCGCAACGGCGGCTTCTCGCGCGCCGATCCGGCGCGGCTGTATGCGCCGCCGATCATGGACCCGGTGTACGGTTACGCCTCGGTCAATGTCGAAGCGCAACAGCGCAGCCTGTCGTCGCTGCTGAGCGCGATGAAACGCCTGATCGCGGTGCGCAAGTCGACGCTGGCCTTCGGCCGCGGCAGCATGACGTTCATCCGCCCGAGCAACCGCGCGGTGCTGGCCTATGTCCGGCAGTACGAGGACGAAGTCATTCTCTGCGTCGCCAACCTGTCGCGCGCCGCGCAGGCGACCGAGCTCGATCTGTCGCCGTGGAAGGAGCGCGTGCCGCAGGAAATGCTCGGTCGCACCAAATTCCCGCCGATCGGCGAGCTGCCCTACATGATCACGCTGGCGCCGTTCGGCTTCTATTGGTTCAAGCTCCAGGAGCCCGGCACCGCGCCGCACGTCGCGCCGGTGTCGGCCGTGCCGGAATTCGTGACCCTGGTGGTGCCGCTCGGCTCGACCTGGATGACGCTCGGCCGCACCCGCTCGATGTTCGAGCACGAGGTGCTGCCGACCTTCCTGTCCCGCACCCGCTGGTTCCCGGAGCGCAATCCGCGCGCGATCCATCCGCGGCTCACCTCGGCGATCCCGTTCGCCAATGACGGCGACAACCGGCCATGGCTCGCCTTCTTCGAGGCGACGCTGCGCGGCGCCACCTCGCGCTATCTGTTGCCGATGCAGATCGACTGGGTGCGGTTCGACCGCGAGCGCTACAATCCGCGGGCCTACGCCGCGGTCCGTCAGGGCGCCCGCGAGGGCACCCTGCTCGATGTCGCGGCCGATCCGTCGTTCATCGCTCTCCTGCTGGAGAACGTCCGCGCCTCCCTCACCGTGACCGGCGACAATGGCGACCGGCTGGAATTCCGGCCCGGCTCCAAGCTGGCGGAGCGGCCGGCCGGCCCGTTCCAGAACATCCGTGCCGTGGAGACCGAGCAGTCGAATTCGACCGCGCTGGTCGACGGTGACTACGTGGTCAAGCTGTATCGGCGCCTGCAGACCGGCATCAATCCGGAGTTGGAGATGGGGCGCTTCCTCACTGAAGTCGCCGGCTACACCAACACTCCCGCCCTGCTCGGCAGCGTCGAGCTGATCGAAGGCGACAAGACCAGCGCGGTGGCGGTGGTGCACGAATTCGCCCGCAATCAGGGCGACGGCTGGACCGTCACCTCCGCCTATCTCGATCGCTACATCGACGAGCAGCGGGTGCTCGTCCGAAGCGAAGAAAAGGCCGAGGGCGATCAGCTCACGCCGTATCTGCACTTCATGGAGCGGACCGGCCAGCGGGTGGCGGAGATGCACATCGCGCTCGCCAGCCATCCGGAAGTAGCCGACTTCGCACCGGAGCCGATCAACGCCGAAGCCTCGCGCGGCTGGGCCGAGACCGTGGCGGCGTCCGCCGAGCGCGTGCTCGATGAACTCCGCCGGCGTCGGGACGCGCTGAAAGAAGCCGACCGGCCGCTGGTCGATGAACTGCTGGCAGCCCGCGAGACGCTGATGTCGCGCATCCATGGCTTGCTTGGCGACGATGGCGGGCTCAACATTCGCCATCACGGTGACTTTCATCTGGGTCAGATGCTGATCGTCAAGGACGACATCTACATCATCGACTTCGAAGGCGAACCGCGCCGGACCATGGCCGAGCGCCGCGCCAAGGCGCCAGCCGCGCGCGACGTCGCCGGCCTGGTGCGCTCGATCGACTATTCGACCACTGCGGCGCTCGATCGCGCGCTGAAGGCCGCATCCGAAGAGTCCGGCCGGCTCACCGAAGCCCTGGATCTATGGCGGGTTCGGGCCACCGCTGCATTCCTCGATGGCTATCGCCGAACCATGGGCGACAGCCCGGTGTGGCCGGCGGATACCGCAGCCGCGGACCGCGTGCTCGACTTCTTCCTGATTGAAAAGGCGCTGTACGAGATCGACTACGAGATCGCACATCGTCCCGACTGGGTGCGCGTGCCGCTTGCCGGCCTCCTGCGCATCCTGTCGCCGCCTCCCGAGGAGCTTCCATGACCGTGCAACTGAGCGACGAAGCCTACGCAGTTCTCGAAGGCCGTCACGCCGACCCGTTTCGCTATCTCGGCGCACACCCGGAGGATGGCGGCACCGTGGTACGCGTGCTGTTGCCCGACGCGGCGGCGGTGGACGTTGTCGGCGACAACGGCGAATCCGCGACGCTCGAACAGGCGCATCCGGCCGGACTGTTCACCGGCAAGCTGCCCGGCGGTTCGCCGCGCTACACGTTGCGCGCCCGGTTCGGCGACGCGACGATCGAGCTGCAGGACCCCTACCGCTTCCCGCCGATCCTGACCGACTTCGATCTTTACCTGCTCGGTGAAGGCACCGACCAGCGACTGTACGACAAACTCGGCGCCCATCCGATGGAGCTGGAAGGCGTCGCCGGCGTCGGCTTCGTGGTGCTGGCCCCGAATGCGCGCCGCGTCAGCGTGGTCGGAGACTTCAACTACTGGAATCCGCTCCGCCACCAGATGCGGGTGCGCGGCAACGGCTATTGGGAGCTGTTCATCCCCGGCGCCCGCGCCGGCGATCACTACAAGTTCGACCTCTCCGGCCCGCATGGTGAGCAGCTGCCGCAGAAGTCCGATCCCCTCGCCTTCGCCGCCGAGATTCGGCCGAAGACCGCTTCGATCGTGGTTGATGCCACCCAGCTGCCGAAGCCGCGGCCGGCCCCGGAGAACATCAACGCGCTGTCGGCGCCAATGTCGATCTACGAGGTGCATCTCGGCTCGTGGCGCCGCAAGGACGGCGATCAGTGGCTGACCTACCGTGAACTCGCCGAGCAGCTGCCGGCCTACGTTCGCGACATGGGCTTCACTCACGTCGAATTCCTCCCCGTCAGCGAGCATCCGTTCGATGGCTCGTGGGGCTATCAGCCCACTGGCCTCTATGCCCCGACCTCACGGTTCGGCTCGCCGGAAGACTTCTGCGCGCTGGTCGACGCCTGCCATGCCGCCGGCATCGGCGTGATCCTCGACTGGGTGCCGGGCCACTTCCCGGACGATCCGCACGGCCTCGGCAATTTCGACGGCACCGCGCTGTACGAGCATGCCAACCCGATGCAGGGCCGACACCTCGATTGGGGCACGCTGATCTACAATTACGGCCGCACCGAAGTCGTCAATTTCCTCACCGCCAACGCACTGTTCTGGCTGGAGCGTTACGGGATCGACGGCCTCCGCGTCGATGCCGTGGCGTCGATGCTGTATCTCGATTACAGCCGCCCCGCCGGCGGCTGGATCCCGAACAAATTCGGTGGCCGCGAGAATATCGAGGCGATCGATTTCATCCGCCGCTTCAACAGCCAGGTGTTCGCCAATTTCCCGCACGCCACCACCGCTGCCGAAGAGTCCACCGCCTGGCCGCAGGTGTCACGCCCGGTCGAATTCGGCGGACTTGGCTTCGGCTACAAGTGGAACATGGGGTGGATGCACGACACGCTGAACTACATCAGCAAGGATCCGATCCACCGCAAATATCACCACGGCCAGATCCTGTTCGGCTTGCATTACGCCTTCTCGGAGAATTTCATTCTGCCGCTGTCACACGACGAAGTGGTGCACGGCAAACGCTCGATCCTCGGCCGGATGCCGGGCGACGAGTGGCAGCGCTTTGCAAACTTGCGCGCGTATTACGCCTTCATGTTCGGCCATCCCGGCAAGAAGCTGCTGTTCATGGGCAGCGAGTTCGGCCAGGAACGCGAATGGAGCCACGATCGCTCGCTCGACTGGCACCTGCTCGAATACCCGAAATATGCCGGCATCCAGGCGCTGCTGCGCGACCTCAACAAGCTGTACCGGTCGCTGCCGGCGCTTCATCAGCTCGACTGCGATCCGTTCGGCTTCGAATGGCTGATCACCGAAGATGCCAACCGCAACGTGTTCGCCTGGATGCGCAAGGGCAACGATACCCGCTCCCGCTGCCTGGTGATCGTCAACTTCTCTCCGAACGTCTACCAGGACTATCGCGTGCGGGTGCCGTTCCCCGGTCGCTGGCGCGAGGTGTTCAACTCGGATGCGGCCGGCTACGGCGGCAGCAATGTCGGCAATGGCGGCGAGGTCCGCACCCTCGAAGGTCTGGTGCCGGAGCTCAGCCTGACAATTCCGCCGCTGGCCGCGATCTTCCTGACGCCGGAGGATTGACGCCTGTGCCGCGTGCAGAGCCAAGCTCGCGCGCGGTCCGGCAACGATCGGCGAGTATCCGTCTCGTGAAATCCCGCACGCGCGAGTGTGACGGTTTGGCGATGCCCGCGCGATCGGGCATCGTTTTGCACAAAGCCACGTCAGAATGGCAGATTTACTAGTGTTCTTCGATTTCGAAGTTCGCTAACAAAGACAGTCGCAGGCTATGCGAACTTCGTGATCGGGACACTCGCTATGCGCCTCACCGCCGGAACCGACTCCCGTCTCGGAGCGACCTGGGACGGGCGCGGCACGAACTTCGCGCTGTTCTCCGCCAACGCCCACAAGGTCGAGCTCTGCCTGTTCGATGCCCAGGGCCGCCGCGAGCTGGAACGGATCGAACTGCCGGAACGCACCGAGGACGTCTGGCACGGCTACCTCAACGACGTCTCGCCCGGCCAGCTCTACGGCTATCGGGTGCATGGTCCCTACGATCCCGATCGCGGCCACCGCTTCAATGCCCATAAGCTGCTGCTCGACCCTTACGCCAAGCGGCTGAATGGCCGGCTGGTGTGGAGCGAGGCGCACTTCGCCTATCGCACCGGTTCGCCCCGCGAGGACCTGTCGTTCGACCGCCGCGACAACGCCCGCGGCATGCCGAAGGCGGTGGTGGTCGACGAGACCGTCGGCAGCGGCCGGCGCGAGACCCGGCCCGGCGTACGCTGGGAAGACACCATCGTGTACGAGGCTCACGTCAAAGGCCTCACCCAGCAGCGCGAAGATGTGCCGCCCGGGCTGCGCGGCACATTCGGCGGCCTCGCCTGCCCGTCGATGATCGCGCATTTCAAACGGCTTGGCGTCACCACAATTGAACTTTTGCCAGTTCACGGCTTTGTCGATGACCGCATCCTGGTCGAGAAGAAGCTGGTGAATTACTGGGGCTACAACACGATCTCGTTCTTCGCGCCCGAGGTCCGCTACGCGCCGGACAAGGACAATCCGCTGGACTCGTTCCGCACCACCGTGGCGCGGCTGCACGATGCCGGGATCGAGGTGCTGCTCGACGTCGTCTACAACCACACCGCCGAGGGCAATCATCTCGGCCCGACGCTGTCGTTTCGCGGCATCGACAACGCCTCATACTACTGGCTGAAGCCGGACAATCCGCGCTACTACGACGACTTCACCGGCTGCGGCAATTCGATGAACCTGACCCATCCGCGGGTGCTGCAGATGGTGATGGACAGCCTGCGCTACTGGGTTGAAGTCTGCCACGTCGACGGCTTCCGCTTCGATCTTGCCACCACGCTGGCGCGCGGCCCGAACGGCTTCGATCGCAACTCCGGCTTCTTCACCGCGATCCGCCAGGATCCGATCCTCGCAGGCGTGAAGCTGGTCGCCGAGCCGTGGGATCTCGGCATGGGCGGCTATCAGGTCGGCGCTTTTCCGTCGCAATGGTCGGAGTGGAACGACCGCTATCGCAGCGTGATGCGGCGCTACTGGAGCGGCGAAGGCAGTCTGATCGGCGAAGTCTCGCGGCGGATGACCGGCTCGTCGGACATGTTCAACCGCGATGGCCGGATGCCGCGGGCCAGCATCAACCACGTCACGGTGCACGACGGCTTCACGCTCGCCGACCTGTTCAGCTACGAGCACAAGCACAACATCGCCAACGGCGAGGACAATCGCGACGGCTCCAACGACAACCACAGCATCAACTGCGGCGTCGAAGGTCCGACTGACGATCCGAAGATTCTCGGCATGCGCCGCCAGCTCCGCAAGAACCAGCTCGCCTGTCTGTTCCTGGCCCAGGGCGTGCCGCTGCTGCTCGCCGGCGACGAGGTCGGCAATTCGCAGTCCGGCAACAACAACGCCTATTGCCAGGACAACGAAATCGGCTGGGTCGGCTGGGACGGCGCCAACACCGAAGACGACATGGTGGAGTTCGTCGGCCTGATGACCGACATCCGCCGCCGCTTCCCGCAGCTGCGCTCGCGGCGCTGGCTCGACGGTCGTCGTGCCGACGGCTCCTACGGCGTGTTGTGGCTGACGCCATCGGCCGCCGAGATGACCGAGCAGGACTGGGCGTTTCCCGACGGCCGCTTCCTCGCCTACATGCTGAGCCCGAGCGAGCCCGGCGGCGATGCGATTTTCATCGTGCTGAATTCCGGGGTCGAGGCGATCGATTTCCACCTGCCGAAGACCAGCGACTATCCGGTCTGGCACCAGCTGTTCGACACCACCAAGGACACCGTGCAGGTCGCGCCGCTGAAGTGCGGCAGTGCGAGTGCGGCGCCGCCCCGCTCGGTGCTGGCTTTCGCCGGGACGATCGCATGACCGGACGCAGCTTCGGTCCGCGTCTCACTGCGAACGGCGCCGAATTCCGGCTGTGGGCGCCCAACGCGAAAAAAGTGGAAGTGATGCTGGACGGCGCGCCGCATCCGATGCAGCGCGACGACAAGGGCTGGCACAAAACCGAGATTGCCGGAATCGGCGCGGGCGCGCGCTATCGCTTCCGGCTCGACGGCGATCTCGAGGTCCCTGATCCCGGCTCGCTGTTTCAGCCCGAGGATATTGCCGGGCCCAGCGAAGTGATCGACCACGGCGCCTACGCCTGGCGCGCCGCCGATTGGCGCGGCAGACCGTGGGCCGAGACCGTGCTGCTGGAGACCCACGTCGGCACCTTCACGCCGGAGGGCAGCTTCCGCGCCATGGTCGACAAGCTCGATCATCTGGTCGCGACCGGAATCACCGCGCTGGAATTGATGCCGCTGGCGGATTTCCCGGGCCGGCGCAATTGGGGCTATGACGGCGTGCTGTGGTACGCGCCCGACAGCGCCTACGGACGCCCCGAGGATCTGAAAGCGCTGATCGACGAAGCACATCTGCGCGGCCTGATGGTGTGTCTCGACGTGGTCTACAATCACTTCGGACCAGAGGGGAATTACCTCGGCGGCTATGCTCCGGGGTTCTTCTCGGACTCTCACACGCCCTGGGGCAACGCGATCAACTACTACGCTCCCGAAGTCCGCGCGTTCGCGATCGAGAACGCACTGCACTGGCTGCGCGACTATCGGTTCGACGGGCTGCGGCTCGACGCCGTGCATGCCATCCCGGATCAGGGCGAGATCCCGATGCTGCACGAATTGTCCCGCGAGGCTGGTAAGCTCGCGGCGGAGACCGGCCGGCACATTCATCTGGTGCTGGAAAACGACGACAATATCGCCGCGGTGCTCGATCCCGTCACCGATCCACCGCGGGGGCAGTATCGGGCGCAGTGGAACGACGATTATCACCACGCCTGGCACGTCGCGCTGAGCGGAGAGCGCCAGGGCTACTACTCCGATTATGCCGATGCACCGCTCGGGCATCTGAGCCGCGCGCTCGGCTCGGGCTTTGCGTATCAGGGCGAGCCCTCGGCGCATCGCGGCGGCACCCCGCGCGGCGAGCCGAGCGGCGAACTGCCGCCGCTGGCCTTCGTCAACTTCCTGCAGAACCACGACCAGATCGGCAATCGCGCGCTCGGCGACCGGCTGGAGAGCCTCGCCAAGCCCGCGGCGATCGAAGCAGCGCTGGCGATTACGCTGCTGGCGCCGATGGTGCCGATGCTGTTCATGGGCGAGGAATGGGGATCGCAGGCGCCGTTCCCGTTCTTCTGTGACTTCCACGGCGAACTCGCCGAAGCGGTCCGTGCCGGGCGCCGCAAGGAATTCGCCGGCGCCTACGAGAAGTACGGCGACGACGTCCCCGATCCGCTGAGCGAGGAGACGTTCAACAGCGCCGTGCTCGATTGGCGCGAGCGCGACGGCGGCGGCGGTGCGCAGCGGCTGGCCCTGGTGTCGCGGCTGCTGCAGATTCGCCGCAACATGATCGTGCCGCGGCTCGCCGGTGCGCGGTTCGGCACTGCGGCGGTTGCCGATGATGGGATGCTGACCTCAACGTGGCGGCTCGGCGATGGGTCGACGTTGCGGCTCGCGGCAAATCTGACGGACAGCGAGCGGGAGGCCGGCGCCGCTGGCCCAGGCGTTGGAACGATTCTGTGGGGCGACGATTGGAACCGGATCATTCCGCCGTGGGCGGTGACCTGGCGCCTCGAGCAATCCTAAATGCCTCCTGTCATTCCGACTGCCACATACCGTCTGCAACTCACCGCCGATTTCGGTTTCGACCACGCCGCCGCAATCGTCCCCTATCTGAAGCGTCTCGGGATTTCGCATCTCTACGCCTCGCCGTTCATGAAGGCGCGCAAGGGATCGACCCACGGCTATGACATCGTCGATCACACCCAGCTCAATCCCGAGCTCGGTGGCGAAGAAGGCTTCGCCCGGCTCAGCGCCGCGCTGAAGCAGCACGACATTGGCTTGATCCTCGACTTCGTCCCCAACCATGTCGGCGTGCACTATGCCGACAACCCGTGGTGGCTCGACGTGCTGGAATGGGGCCCGGCCTCGCCGCATGCGGCGTCGTTCGACATCGATTGGGAGATGCTGCCGTTCCGCGCCCGCGGCGGCGTGCTGCTGCCGATCATCGGCTCGTCCTACGGCAAAGCGCTGGAAGGCGGCGAGATCGAGCTGCGTTATGACCCTGCCGACGGCAGCTTCTCGGCCTGGTACTACGAACACCGGCTGCCGATCGCGCCGCAACGCTATAGCGAGATCCTGCGCACCGTCGTGCGCGAGGCGGACGCCGCCGAGACCGACGCCGGCCGCGCGATCCTGGAGCTTGCGGCGCGCTACACCGGATTGCGCCGTCCGACGCGCAAGGAAGCCCCCGAATTCAAGGCGGCGCTGCAGACGATTTCCGGCGCCGCCGACGTGATCGCGCGCGGGCTCGATGCCTACCGCGCAGGCGAAGGCCGCACCCAGCAGATCCAGACGTTGCACAACCTTTTGGAGCGCCAGCACTACAAGCTCGGTCATTGGCAGCTGGCGTCGAGCGAGATCAACTACCGCCGGTTCTTCGATGTCAACACCCTCGCCGGCTTGCGGGTCGAAGACGCCGGCACCTTCGAGGCGATCCACAGCCGGGTGAAGAAGCTGCTGGCCGACGGCCAACTGCAGGGCCTGCGGCTCGATCACATCGACGGCCTGCGCGACCCGGCGCAATACTTCCAGCGGCTCCGCCGGCTGGCCCGCGAGGCGCAAGGCGCAGATGCCCCGCCGCTTTACACGGTGATCGAGAAGATCCTCGGCGAGGGCGAGGCGCTGCATCAGTTTGCCGGCGTCCACGGCACCACCGGCTATGAATGGCTCAACGTCATCACCCGCGTGCTGCTCGACGGCAATGGCCTGAAGCCGCTCGACGAGACCTGGCGACAGGCCAGCAATCTGTCGCCGGCGTTCGATCCGGTGCTCAAGGCCGCCAAGCGCCGCGTGCTGGAGACGCTGCTGCTGAGCGAATTCACCGTGCTCACCCGGCTGCTGGCGCGGATCGCATCGGGTCACTACTCGACCCGCGATTTTTCCGCCGACAATCTGCGGCAAGCGTTCGAGCTCTACGTGCTGCACTTCCCGGTGTATCGCACCTATCTGACCGGCAACAGCCCGACCCAGCTCGACCGCCGGCTGATCGAAGACACCATCGCCAAGGCGCGGGCAGACTGGTTCGGCGCCGACGACGGCATCTTCGAATTCCTCAAGGACGTGCTGACGATGGACCTGGTGAAGCCGGGCCGCGCGCCACACTCCAAGCCGCGGGTGCGCCGCTTCGCCCTCAAAGTGCAGCAGTTCACCGGGCCGACAATGGCGAAGTCGCTCGAGGACACCGCGTTCTATCGCTATCACCGGCTGCTGGCGCTGAACGAGGTCGGCGGCGATCCGGCTGCGCCGGAGATGCCGACCGCCGCATTCCACGCCGCTATGCAGAGCCGCGCCCGGGATTGGCCGCACGGCATGACGGCGACGATGACGCACGACGCCAAGCGCGGAGAGGACGCCCGTGCGCGGCTGCTATCCCTCGCCGAAATCCCCGGCGAGTGGGCGAGCGCCGTCGGCAAATGGAAGCTGCTCAACGCGCCGCACCTCGTCGTCGACGGCGAGATGCGCGCGCCCTCACCCGCGTTCGAATACATGCTGTATCAGGCGCTGCTCGGCGCCTGGCCGCTGACGCCCGATCCGGATTTCGCCGACCGCTTCCAGGGCTTCGCGCTGAAGGCTGCTCGCGAGGGCAAGCAGGAAACCAACTGGCTCAATCCGAACCTCGCTTACGAAGAAGGCGTCCGCACCTTCATCGACCGCATCCTCGATCCGGCACTGTCGGGTGCGTTCCTGGAGTCGGTCGAAACCCTGCACCGCCGGCTGTCGCTGCTCGGCGCACTCAACGGGCTCGGTCAGGTGACGCTGAAGGCGATGATGCCCGGCGTGCCGGATTTCTATCAGGGCACCGAGTTCTGGGATTTCTCGCTGGTCGATCCCGACAACCGCCGTCCGGTGGATTTCGACGCGCGTTCTGCGGCGCTGAAGTCATTGCACGACCAGCCCGACTGGGAAACCCTGACCGCGAATTGGAGCGACGGCCGCGTCAAGCTGGCCTGGACGCATCAGCTGCTGCGGCTCCGGCGCGACCACGCCGAGCTGTTCGCCGACGGCGACTACCGGCCGCTCGCCGTGAAAGGCGCCCACCGCGACCGCATCGTCGCGTTCGCCCGCACCCGCGGCAGCGAAGCGGTGATCGTCGTCGTGGCAAAAGGCCTTGCTGCGTTGTCCGATGATGGACGGCAATGGCCGACCGCCGATGCGTATGACGGCGCGATCGATACCAAAGGCTACGCGGTCGAAATCGGCGATGGTGAAAACGCGTCGGGCGAGTTGCAGCTCCGCGACATGTTCCGCCACCTCCCCGTCGCCGTGCACCGCGCCCGCCTGACAGGCACGAAGCGCATCCGTCGCGGCTGAGCAGGCCGCAGGGTCTGCAGAGCTGTCAATGCAGTTGCCTCGTCATTCCGGGGCGCTCGCGTAGCGAGCGAACCCGGAATCTGCCGCGTGCACCGACGCTCGCAAAGCCGTGCTCGCTGCGAGATTCCGGGTTCGCGCTGCGCGCGCCCCGGAATGACTTGGGGCGAAGTGGTACAATGCCTGGGCGATCGACTGCTTTGGACGATTATTACGCGTCCCACAAACACCGAGGCCGCCCGGGAGCTGGAGCCGGACGGCCTGACGGGGTTTGTGCCGATCAGGAAATCGGTTCCCTCACCCGCACCACCAGGATTCCAAGATTCGGTTACTTACAACTTAATGCAATCTACCGATAACTCATTGCTGCAGCGCCATAATTTGGTGCGACGCACGCAACTTGTTACTTCTTCTCGAGCATCAGGTGTCCGCGCTTCTGGATCACGACGCGCGCCGCATCGGCGAATTTCTGCAAAAGCCACGGCAGACGCACTTCGAGCCGGACGTGATCTTCGGCGACGTCGACATGGCCGGCCGCGACCTGGCCCAGCGCGCGGACGCGGAACAGCATCTGGTCGCCGCGCCAGGTCTCCTCATCCACCTTCAGGATCGGCACGTTGATCGCTGCGCGGCTGAGGCCGGTCTGCAGCCGGCGGCGCGCTTCGTCGCGGCCGAGGCGATGAGGGATCGATACGACAAGCGGAGCTGACATTGGGGCGTCCTCGTCACTGCGTGGGTTGATTACTCCCCTATCTAAGTGAGCATTGCGAAAACAACAGGGCGGCGCGCCATATCTCAAGTTTCCGCTTCGGAACCTTCGTTGTTACGCCGTGTTCTCACTCCCAGCAGGCGGAGCACTCGGGCGACCCGCCGCGATAAGGAGAGCGGAAATGTCCATCGGCACAATCATCCTCATCATTCTGATCATCGCCTTGCTGGGCGGCTTCACCGGCGTCGGCGGCGGACCGTTCTACGGCACCGGATATTACGGCGGCGGCGGCCTCGGTCTGGTGATCGTGATCCTGCTGATCCTGCTGCTGCTCGGCAAGATCTGACGTACCCTATCTTCGATCTGCCGATCGACGCTGTCATGCCCGGGCTCGTCCCGGGCATCCACGTATGCGGTACAGATCAACGACGCGGAACAGCGTCACGCGGGCTCATGATGCGCCCGTCGTCAACGCCTTGATCGCCGGCCTCAGCGGGGCTGCCGCCTCGTCGTAGTCGGCCCACGCCTTGGACCGCTTCATCAACGCGGGCACCGTCTCGATGGTGTAGCGCTTGGGGTCGAGACCGGCCTTCACCTGCGACCACGTCACCGGCATCGACACGGTGGCGCCGGTGCGGGCTCGCGGCGACAGTACCGCGACCGCCGTCGACATCCGGTCGTTGCGCAAGTAATCGAGGAAGATCTTTCCCGTGCGCTTCTGCTTCGACATGTTGAGCAGATACTGCTCGGGACTGTCCTCGGCCATCTGCGCACACACCGTCTGGGCAAACGTCTTGGCCGCCTTCCAGTCGACATTGTCGTCGGGCTTCAGCGGCACCACGACGTGCAAGCCCTTGCCGCCGGTGGTCTTGCAAAACGTCGCGAGCCCTAGCGCTTCGAGACGCTGCTTCATTTCCTTGGCGGCCACGATCACCTCGTCGAACCCGACCTCGGGCGCCGGATCGAGATCGAACACCAACCGCCCCGGCACGTCGTAGCGGTTCGGCGCGCAGTTCCATGGATGCAACTCGACGCCGCCGATCTGCGCCACGGCGATCAGGCCTTCGAGGCGGTCGATCTGCACATAGGGCTTGCGATCGCCGGAGACCTTCGCCAGTTCGATCAGGTTCGACATTCCCGGCATGGCGTGCCGCTGAAAGAACAGCTCGCCGCCGATGCCGTCAGGCGCGCGCACGATCGAACACGGCCGCCCCTTGATGTGCGGGATCAGCCAGTCGCCCACTTCGGCGAAGTAATCGGCCAGATCGCGCTTGGTGACGGCGCCGCTGATCTCGCTCGCAGGCCACAGCTCCTTCTCGGGCTTGGAGATCACCACGCCCATCACCTCGGACCGGGCAGCGTCGGCGCGGCGGGGCGCGGCGCGCTTGCCCGCAGCCTTTCGCGGCTTCGCCGTCTTGGCGGCCCGGCGCTTCGGCTTTGGCTCGGCAAGCTCGACCTGCTGCGGCTCCTCGGCTTCGACCTCCGCGGCCGGCTTGTCGGCGCGCAGCCCCTTGAAGGCCGCCTGACGCACCATGCCGCCGCCGGTGAAGCCGGCAAATTCGATCTCGGCGACCAGCTCCGGAGTCACCCAGTGGACGTCGCGCGTCTTCTTCGGCGCATTGGCGCCGCTGAACGGATTGCTACCCGTTTCATGCGCCTTCAGCTCGGGCAGGATGCGCTTGACCACATCCTGGCCGAACCCGGTGCCGACGATGCCCACATAAGCGAGGTCATCGCCGCGGTGAACGCCGACCAGCAGTGAACGGAATTTGCCGTTCGTGGTCTTCCAGCCGCCGATCACCACCTCGTGGCCGGCGCGGCACTTCGCCTTGGTCCAGGCACCGCTGCGGCCGGAGCGATACGGCGCATCGAGCTTCTTCGACACGATGCCTTCGAGCGACAGCTTGCAGGCCGACTGCAGAATGGCGTCGCCGCCGGTTTCAAAATGCTCGACGTAGCGGATCAGGCCTTCCTTGCGACGGCCACGTGCGGCCCTCAGCAAAGCGGCGAGCCGCTCCTTGCGCTCCGACAGCGGCAGCCGGCGCAGATCCTCGCCCTCCGCATACAGCAGATCGAATCCAAAGCAGATCAGGTTGTCGGTGTCGCCGTCCGACAGCGCTGCCTGCAGCGCGGCGAAATCCGGTTGGCCGTGCGAATCCAGCGCCACCACCTCGGTGTCGATGATCGCGTTCGGCAGCGCCGCCGCTTCTTCCGCGATCGCGCTGAATTTGCCAGTCCAGTCGAGGCCCTTGCGTGTCAGCAGCTTGGCTTGTCCCTGCTCGATGCGGAGCTGCATCCGGTAGCCGTCGAATTTGATCTCGTGGCCCCAGCCTTCGCCGCCGGGCGGCCGTTCCACCGAGGTGCAGAGCTGCGGCGGCACGAAATCCGGCATGGCCGCACGCGTACCACGAACAGCTGACTTACTCCGCGCCGCGGGTTTCGCGGACTTCGCAGGCTTCGCTTTCACCGGCGTTTTCGGCTTGGTTTTCGTCGCCTTCTTCGCAGCGCCCGTCTCCGCCCGCTGATCGGCGGCAAGCCCGATGTTGGAATCCCACACCGCATCCGCCGTCACCTTCGCGGCCGCCTTGCGCAGCATGAACGGCTTCGGTGCCTTGCCCTTGCCCGCCGCGATCGTCTCCATGGCGCGGCCCGAGGCGACCGAGCGGTCGTCGTCGAGCACGGTGTTGGCGTCGCCCTCGCGGGCGTCATCGTCGCGGTGCTTGATCAGCAGCCAATTGGTGCGTTTGCCGCCATTGCGGTCGTGCCGCATCCGCACCAGCACCCAGCTGCCATGCAGCTTCTCGCCGTGCAGGGTGAACTTCAGGTCGCCGGTCTTGAAGCCGCGCTCGGGATCGTCGCACTCCCAATAGCCGCGGTCCCAGAGCTGCACCGTGCCGCCGCCATACTGGCCCTTCGGGATCGTGCCTTCGAAGTCGCCGTAGTCCAGCGGATGATCCTCAACCTCGACAGCGAGGCGCTTGTCGTGCGGATCGAGCGACGGTCCCTTGGTCACCGCCCATGACTTGAAGACGCCGCCATATTCCAGGCGCAGGTCGTAGTGCAGACGCGTGGCATCGTGCTTCTGGATCACGAACCGACGCTGCTTCGATGGCGCCACCTTGGTGTCGCCGCGCGGCTCCGCGGTCTGCTCGAAATCGCGCTTTTTGCGGTAGATGCTGAGCTTGTTGCTGGCCACCGTCGCTCCTTACTCACCGCCGACAGGCTGGGCTTAGTCGGAACCAAAACCCGGGATGCCCGTTCAAGTTCCACCCATGATAGCATCGACGTGACCGCCCGGTCGCGACTGCTCGAGCCCTCGGAGAATTCCCATGCCTCGCGCCTATTGGAAGGGCACGCTGAAGCTGTCCCTCGTCACCTGCCCGGTGGCGCTATATCCGGCGACGACCAGCGTCGAGAAGACCCGCTTCCACATGATCAATGCGGAAACCGGCAATCGGCTGAAGCAGCAGATGATCGACGAAGACACCGGCGAGGTGGTCGAGAAGGATCAGAAGGCCCGCGGCTACGAGGTGCGCAAGGGCAAGTACATCGAGATCGAAAAGGACGAACTCGAAGCGGTTCAGATCGAGAGCACCCACACCATCGACATCGACAGCTTCGTGCCGGCCGACGAAATCGACCAACGCTTCCTCAATCATCCGTACTACATCGTGCCGGACGGCAAGGCCGGCGTCGACGCCTTCGCGGTGATCCGCGACGCAATGAAGGACAAAGGCCGCGTCGCGCTCGGCCGCATCGTGCTCACCAATCGCGAGCATGTGCTGGCGATCGAGCCGTTCGGCAAGGGCCTGCTGGCGACCACGCTGCGCTACCCTTACGAGCTGCGCGATGCGGACGAGTATTTCGACGGCATCAAGTCGCCAAAAATCTCCAAGGACATGATCGAACTCGCCGGCCACATCCTCGAGACCAAGGCGGCACATTTCGATCCCAAGAAGTTCAAGGACGAATACGAGACCGCCCTGAAGGCGCTGGTCAAGCGCAAGGCCTCCGGCAAGTCGATCAAGCTCCCCGAACCCGAGGAGAAAGAGAGCAACGTGGTCAGCCTGATGGATGCGCTGAAGCAGAGTCTCGAAGGCGGCAAATCCGGCACCAAAACCGGCAAAGCCCATGGCCGCCGCAAAGCCTCCCGCTCCTCCCGTACCACCACCAAAGCCCGCCGCTCCAACGCAAGGCAGCGCAAGGCGGGGTGAGTTGGCTTACATCGCGCGGCGCGTCATGCTGCTCTGATAGCTTAGGACGCCTTGAAGCTATTCCCCACGCACGTCATTCCGGGGCGCGAGCGCCAGCTCGCGAACCCGGAATCTCGAAGTTGTTTGCGGCTGCGCTGCCGAACCGTCAGTGCCCTGAATCTCCAGATTCCTGTATCTGCGAGGTGCTGGTGCATAGTCAGCACGACGGAGGCCGCTCGGTAGATTCCCGGCCGATCATCTCGCCGTAACCCGGTGCGGGCGCCTCTGTCGGTGTTGCTTGATCGAACAGTCGCACGGGCATTGCCGTTGCGGTGATCGCCCGCATACAGGACCGATGCCCATGACGATTGCAGTGCCGCTTGCGGTTGCGGCCGGCGTCGATGCCGGCCAACGTTTCCTCGATGTCGCGCTGGCTCCGTCGGGCCAGACCTTCCGGATGCCTAATCTGGCCGATGGCATCGCCGAGATCATCGCCCGCCTCGAACGCTCCGGCGTCAGGCGGGTGGTTCTGGAGGCGATCGGTCCCTATGCCGAACCGCTGGTCAAAGCGCTTTCGGTCGCCGGCTTCGAAGTCGGCATCGTCAATCCGCGCCGGATCAAGGCGTTCCGCGAGGCCGAAGGCGGTCGCGCCAAGACCGACAGGCTGGACGCGCGACTGATTGCGCGCTTCGCTCTCACTATGCCCGAGACCCTGCGCCCCCTGCCGACCGACACCCAACTCGAGCTGAAGGCGTTGTCGCTCCGACGCCGCCAGCTCACCGAGATGATCGCGATGGAGAAGACCCGGATGAAGCAGGTCCGCGGCACGCTCCTGCTCGATAGTCATCGGGCCGCGATCGCCGCGTTGTCGGCGCAGTGCCAAGCCATCGAGGCCGAACTCGCCAGGCGCATCGGCGACGACGCCGAACTCCGCCGCGTCCTTCACATCCTCAAATCGATCCCCGGCATCGGCGAACGGGTGGCTACGCTCCTCATCACCGACCTACCCGAACTCGGCCAGCGCGATCGCAAGGCCATCGCCAGCCTCGCAGGGCTCGCGCCCCACGTCAGCCAATCCGGCGCAGCGCCGCCTCGCGCCGCCATCGCCGGCGGACGTCCTTGCGTTCGCGCCGCCCTCTACATGGCCGCCCTGGTCGCCGCCCGCCACCACCCCAAGCTCCGCGACGACTACAACGCCCTTCGCCTGCAAGGAAAACCCGGAAAGGTCGCGCTCATCGCAATCGCCCGAAAACTGCTCGTCACAGCCAACGCACTCGTCAAAGCCGACACGCCATATCAAGGTAAGACCCTTGACACATGAGACAGTCGCCGGGTTCGCGCTTCGCGCGCCCCGGAATGACTCGCGCTTGAGTGGTACGTGTTCAGTCCGACGACTTCTTCTTGCCAGACGTGCGCGACGACGATTTGCGGCTAGACGATTTTCGCGCGCTGGATGTTTTTCGCGT
This sequence comes from Rhodopseudomonas sp. P1, assembly GCF_039642825.1. Taxonomy (NCBI): domain Bacteria; kingdom Pseudomonadati; phylum Pseudomonadota; class Alphaproteobacteria; order Hyphomicrobiales; family Nitrobacteraceae; genus Rhodopseudomonas; species Rhodopseudomonas sp. P1. The sequence continues at coordinate 4,055,174 of NZ_CP088006.1, forward strand.
GCTGGATGACTTCGACGACTTGCGGCCCGACGACTTCTTCGCCCCGGTCCGCTTGCTGCTGGACTTGGTCGTCCTCTTGGTCGTCTTCTTCGTCGTCTTACGACCGGACTTAGTGGCCTTCTTGCTCGACGCCTTTGCAGCCTTCTTGCCAGTTTTCTTTTTTGGCACCTTCGCCCCTTCGGCGCGGGCTTCGGACAGACCTATCGCGATCGCTTGTTTGCGGCTCTTGACCTTCTTACCCGAGCCGCCGCTCTTCAGCGAGCCGGCCTTGCGCTTCTTCATCGCGCGGCCGACCTTGGCGGACGCCTTCTTGGAATATTTCCGGGCCATGATCTCCTCCCTATGGAACGATGATCAATGATACCGGTCGGCGATGGTTCCTTGGCGGAGCTATCAGTTCCGCTCGCCGTCCACAGCCGGTGCGCTGGCGAGCTTCTCGATGACGAACACGATCACCTCGTCGCTGCGCTCACTCGTGATGATGCGATCGCCGGTCTCGCCGATCAGCACCGGAATATCGATCAGCGCCATCGGATCGGTGCAGCGGACTTCCAACACATCGCCGGGCTGCAAACGCGGCAGCGCCTTGCGGGTCTTGAGCACCGGCAGCGGGCATTTCAGCCCGGTGAGATCGAGAACAGTCTTGGCCATGGCGGCGGACGATGACGAAGCCGCGGCGCGCGGTCAATTGCCTTCGGCCTCGTTCTTATTGCCGAGCCGCGCCATGGTGAGCTAACCACGGGCATTGCCGAGTGACGACGTGGCGCGGAGTGCGCAATGGCTGATGTTCGACCACCCGCCGTCATCCTGGCCGGCGGCCTTGCCCGCCGGATGGGCGGCGGCGACAAGCCGCTGCGGTCGATCGCCGGCCGGCCGCTGCTGACCCATGTGATCGAGCGCCTGCAGCCGCAATGCGGCGTGCTGGCGCTCAATGCCAATGGCGACCCAAGCCGGTTTGGCCGCTTCGCCCTGCCGGTGATCGCCGATACGGTGCACGACTTCCCCGGCCCGCTCGCCGGCGTGGCGGCAGCGATGGAATGGGCAGCGACGGCGCAGCCGGACGCGCACCACGTGTTGACCGTGCCGGGCGATTGTCCGTTTCTGCCGCGCGATCTGGTGGCCCGGCTCGATCAGGCCCGACTCGCTCAAAATGCCGAGATTGCCGTGGCGGCATCCGGCGGCCATCTGCATCCGGTGATCGCGCTGTGGCCGGTTGCGCTGCGCGAGGCGCTGCGAACCGCCTTAGTCGACGAGGACATCCGCAAGGTCGAACGCTTCACCGCACGTTATCCGCGTGCCGTGGTGGAGTGGCCGGTCACGCCATTCGATCCGTTCTTCAATGCCAATACGCCGGAGGATGTCGCGGAAGCCGAGCGCATCGCGGCGGGCGACAAATAGCAGGACATCTCCCCGTCATTGCGAGGAGCGCAGCGACGAAGCAATCCAGCACCGAGCACTGGGCTGGATTGCTTCGCTTCGCTTGCAATGACGGAAGCGGTGCGTGTCGCTACGGCGTCAGCACCGCGCGGCCGACCAGCTTGCCCTTCTGCAGATCGAGCAGCGCGTCGTAGGCTTGCGGTAGCCCGACCTTGGTGACCGGGATCGGCGACACTTTCTTGGCGCGGACCAGGTCGAGCAATTCCTGCGTCTCCGCAAGATTGCCGACGTAGCTGCCCTGGATGGTGATGGCACGCATCGGGATGAACGGCAGCGCCCATGGTGCGCCGCCGCCGAACAGACCGACGATCACCAACTTGCCGCCCTTGGTAAGACAATCGAAGCCGAGCTGCGCGGTCTGCGGATTGCCGACCAGATCGAGCGCACCGCGCACCGGGCCTTTGGCGATGGCGGCGATCTGCGCCAGCGCCTCGGGGGCCGCAGCATCGACGGTGCCGAGCGCGCCGGCCTTCTGTGCCGCGTCGCGCTTGGCCGCGTCGATATCGACCATGATGGCGCCCTTGCCGCCCATTGCTTTGAGCAGCTCCAGCGCCATCAATCCGAGTCCGCCGGCGCCGAAGATCACGATCGGGCTGTCGAGGCAGAAGTCGAGCTTCTTCAGCGCGCTGTAGGTGGTGATGCCGGAGCATGCATAGGGCGCCGCGGTGACCGGATCGAGACCATCGAGGCTGAGCAGATAGCGCGGATGCGGCACGATCAGCTCATCCGAATAGCCGCCGTCGCAATACACGCCGAGAAACCGCGGCTTCAGGCACATGTTCTCGTCGCCGGCTTTGCAAACATCGCATTCGCCGCAGCCGATCCACGGATACACCAGCGCGACCTCGCCGATCTTGGCGTCCTTGGCATCAGGACCGGCGGCGACGATTTCGCCGACGGTCTCGTGCCCCATCGTCAGCGGCAGCGCGACGCCGCGATCCTGCAGCGACAGCCGCTTGCGGCCGTGACCGAGTTCGTAGCCGCCTTCCCAGATGTGCAGATCGCTGTGGCAGATGCCAGCGGCCTTGACGCGCACCAGCACTTGCGTGCCGGTCAATTCCGGCGTCGGCCGGTTGTCTTCGCTCAGCGGTTTGCCGAAGTCGGTGACGCGAAAGCTCCTCATGGCGTAGTCTCCCGAGAGTGTTTTTGTTTATCGCCGAAGCATGCCACGGCGCCGCACGGTCGTCGATGGCCGGCGCAGCTTACGCCGCGCTGCGGAATTCGGCCGTGGTCTGCGCCACCAGCTCGGCGATCGGCACGATGCCGCCGATCCCCGACGCCGAATGGCCTGCGCTCCAGATATCGCGCCACCGCTTCGGCCGATCCTCCCGTGCGCCGACATCGATATCCTTGCCGATATCGATGCCGCCGCGCTCCGGCAGATCGTCGGGATCGAGCCCGGCGGCGACGATCGATGGCCGCAGCATGTTGGTCTGCAGCCCGGTGAACGCTTTGGTGAGGAGGATGTCGTCGGCGCTCGCCTCCACCAGCATCGCCTTGTAGCGCGGATCGGCAACGCTCTCCTCGGTGGCGATGAACTTGGTGCCCATGTAGCCGAGGTCGCAGCCGAGCGTCATCGCGGCGCGCAGCGCGACGCCGTCGCTGATGCCGCCGGCGAGCACGATCACGCCGTCGAAGAACTGCCGCACCGCACGCACGAAGGCGAACGGATTGAGCCACCCGGTCTGGCCGCCGGCGCCGGCGGTGAGCAGCACCAGGCCGTCGACGCCGGCGGCGGCCGCGCGTTCGGCATGACGAATGCTCGCAACGTCGGCCAGCACCATCGCGCCGACATCGTGCAGCGGTGCGATCACCGGTTGCGGCGAGCCGACGCTGGTGATCACCACCTCCGGCCGATGCTGCAGCAGCAGCTTCAGGTCGTCTCCGAGCCGCGCGTTGGAGCGATGCACGATCAGGTTGGGGCACCACGGCGCGGCGCGCCGGCCGCTCGCCTGCTCGTGCGCCGCGATTCGGCGGGTGATCTCGCCGAGCCAGTCACCGAGTTGTTCCGTCGTACGGCAATTCACCGTGGGAAACGAACCGATCACGCCGCTACTACACGCCGCAGCCACCAGATCGACGCCCGACACTAGAAACATTGGTGCTGCAATCAGCGGCAAACTGAGACGATCGCCGAAGCGCGCCAGACGGTCGGATGATTTCACGGCAGTTTCCTCCTGCTCTGTTTGCATCGGCAGTGGTCTGCCGTGCTAGTGTCGTTGCCGAACATTGGCACGCCCAACAGCCGATGACAAAGACAAGGGAGACACGACGCCATGACTGCCGAGCTCAACGCTTTTCCGACCGCAGGCACGCAAACGTTGCGGGCGCTGGCGCGCTATCCGTCGCGCACCGCGTTCGCCTGGCCCGGCGGCAGCTTGAGCTATCGCGGCGCCACCGACATGATCGGCAGCATCCAGAAGGTGTTCATGGGGCTCGACCTGCAGCCCGGCACGCGGGTCGCGCTGCTCACCGCCAATCGTGCCGAGACCTGGTGCGCCGGCGTCGCGGCGCAGCTCTGCCGCTTCGCTATCACCTGGCTGCATCCGCTGGGCTCGCGCCAGGATCAGCTCGATCAGATCGAGGACTCCGAAGCCGCGGTGCTGATCGTCGACGCCGCGGCCTTCCTGGAGCGCGGCGGCGAGCTTGCCGCCCAGGCGACCGGCCTGCGCCACGTCTTCACCATCGGCCGTGCCGACTACGGGCTTGATCTGCTGATCGCGCTGGATCAGGCCGGCAGCGCCACGGCGCGCGACTTTGCGCGGCTCGATGACGTCGCGGTGCTGAACTACACCGGCGGCACCACCGGCAAGTCCAAGGGTGCGCTGCGCCACCATCGCGAGAACGCCGGTTTCGCCAATGCGATCCTGGCCGATTTCGAAATCCCGTTCGATCCGCGCTATCTCACCGTCGCGCCGATCAGCCACGTCGCCGGCACCAAGGTGCTGCCGTCGCTGATCCGCGGCGGCACCATCCACATGATGAAGGGGTTCGATCCCGAAGCGGTGCTGCAGACGATCGAGCGCGAGAAGATCAACTTCACGCTGTTCGTGCCGACGATGGTCTATGTGCTGCTCGATCATCCGTCGCTCGCCAAGACCGATCTATCGTCGCTCGATCTGGTGCTGTACGGCGCCTCGCCGATGTCGCCGACGCGGCTGGTCGAAGGCATCGAGCGGATCGGCCCGGTGTTCTCGCAGCTCTACGGCCAGACCGAGTGCTATCCGGTCTCGGTGCTGCGCAAAGCCGATCACGATCCGAAGCAGCCGGAGCTATTCCTGTCGTGCGGCTTCCCGATCGCGGCCTGCGATGCCCGGATTCTCGACGAGAACGATCAGGAAGTGCCACTCGGCGAGGCCGGCGAGATCTGCGTGCGCGCGCCGCACGTGATGGCGGAATATTGGAAGCGCCCGGAGCAGACCGCCGAAACGCTGAAGAGCGGCTGGCTGCACACCGGCGATATCGCCAAGCAGGACGACCGCGGCTACATGTACATTCTCGACCGCAAGAAGGACATGATCGTGTCCGGCGGCTTCAACATCTTCCCGCGCGAGGTCGAGGACGTGTTGTCGACCCATCAGGACGTCGCGATGGTCGCGGTGGTCGGCGTACCCGACGACAAATGGGGCGAAGCCGTCACCGCGGTGGTGGTCGCCAAGCCCGGTACCAAGCCCGACGAGCGTGAACTGATCGAACTGGTCAAGACCCGCAAGGGCTCGGCGCATGCGCCGAAACAGGTCAAGTTCGTCCCCGAACTGCCGATGACCGGCGTCGGCAAGATCGACAAGAAAGTCCTGCGCGCCGGCTTCTGGGCCGGCCGCGACCGGATGGTGGGGTAGTTCTTGATTATTCGTCGTCCTGCGGCGATTTCTTATCACCCACCGTCGTCATTCCGGGGCGCGCGCAGCGCGAACCCGGAATCTGACACGCAAACAACCTCGAGATTCCGGGTTCGCGCAGCTCCGCTGCGCGCCCCGGAATGACGGCTTGTTACTACGACCGAAACAGCCGCGTGTACTGCGTCTCGTGGCGCAGGCTGGCGAGGTCGGCGCGGAAGGTGGCGCTGCCGAGGTCGTCGAGTGAAGCGGCCAGCGCGCGCGTGCCTGTGGCGATCACCGCGGGCTCCAATGCTGCGAGCACGCGCTGGCTGTCGGTCTGGCCGAGCGGGATCAGCCGCGCGCCGGCCGAGATCCAGTTCGACGTCACCGCATGCAGGAAGCCGTGCAGCGTCGCCGGCAGCGGCACGCCATGCGAGGCGCTGACGAGACCGACCGCGACCGGATAGGCGATTGCCTCGCCGCATGCCGCCACCGCACGGCCGAGGCCGTCGCTGTCCCAGGCTTTGCGAGCGATCTCGATAAAGGCGCGGCCCTGCGACAATGTCTCGAGCTGGCGCTCCGCCGAGGTGACGAACGCCGCGGCGAGTTCGGCGACGGTGGACAGGCCGGCATCGTCGCTGCGCTCGGTGGCGCGATAGGCGTGGCTGAGCAGCACCGCGTCGCAGAATCCGGCGCCATGCTGCAGCATCGCGTCGAGCCAATCGCGCAAACTGGCAGCGTCAGTGACGTCGCCCGCCTCGACCGCCCATTCGATGCCGCTGGAATAAGAGAACGCCCCGACCGGAAACGCCGGCGACAGCCAGGTCATCAGCCGGAACAGCGCAGCGCTCTGCTCCGCCGGCAGCGGCTGCGCCGACGCCTCCGGCTCAGTGCTCATGCTTGTGCGAGTGGCCGCAATGCTCATCATGGACATGATGGTCGTGGCCATGGTGATCGTGACCGCAGCAACCGCCATCAGCATGATCGTGGTCGTGATGCGCGTGACCATGATGGCCGTGATCGTGATGGCTGTGACCATGGTGGTGATCATGGTGAGCGTGATCGTGCTGACCATGATCGTGGTGCGCGTGCGCCGCCTCGCCGCTGTCGTGCGCCGGTGCGTAGGCGCCGCCTTCCGGATCGAACGGCGCTTCGATCTCCACCACCTTGCCGCCGAGGCCGCGGACCATGTCGGCGATGACGTGGTCGCGGCGGATGCGCAGCGCTTTCGCCATCAGTTGCGTCGGCAGATGGCGGTTGCCGAGATGCCAGGCGAGCCGCACCAGGTGCAAGGAATCATGACCGCGGATCTCGAGCAGCGGCTCCGGAGCCGCGACCACTTCCACCAGCCGCCCGTCTTCCAGCACCAGCGCGTCGCCGCCGCGCAGCGCCACCGCCTGCTCCAGATCGAGCAGGAACGACAGTCCTCGCGTCCCGGTCATCGCCATGCGGCGGCGATGCCGATCGTCGAAATCGAGCACGACGGTGTCGGCCGGGGTGTCGGTCCAGCGATGCTGGCCGCGGACGGCGGTGGCGCGGATCATGGTGTCTCCTATCTGGTCACGACGTTCGCCGGCGTGATGATCTCGATCTTGGGCGGCGCGGCGAAGCAGGTGACGGCGACGCGACCGAACGTCTTCATGTGCTCGGCCTTGCGATGCGGCTCCAGCGCTTCGGCGTTTTCCCACTGCTCGACGAACACCATCTTGGAAGGTTCGGTGACGCTCTCGTGCAGGTCGTAGGCGATGTTGCCTGGCTCCTTGCGCGTCTCGGCGATGCAGGCTTTGGCAGCGGCGATCAGTTCGGCACGCATTTCGGGCTTCACGGTCAAAGTGGCGACGACATAGATCACGAATATTCCTCCCGGCGGTTTGTGTCTGCAAGGCCGGACATGCGCCGGCGCGCGGGACATTAGGCGGATGCGGCGGGGATGCAAAGGGGATGGCTCAACCGCGTTGATGCGCCACCACAGGACGGTCATTCCGGGATGCGCGCGAACGCGCGCAGACCCGGAATCCCGAAGTTTGTGCGGATCGAGATTCCGGGTTCGCCGCTTCGCGGCGCCCCGGAATGACCGGCGGAGAGGTTGCGCGTAACAGGCTCGTGTCGATGACCGGGAAGCCCCTCAGAACATGAAGTATCTCTGTGCCAGCGGCAGCACGTCGGCCGGGGCACAGGTCAGGAGTTCGCCGTCGGCGCGGACTTCGTAGGTCTCGGGATCGACTTCGAGCTTCGGCGTGGCGTCGTTGTGGATCATGCTCTTCTTGGAGATGCCGCCGCGGACGTTGCTGATCGGGACCAGCTTCTTGGCGATGCCGAGGTCACGAGCGAGATTGCCGGCGGCGGCCGCTTGCGAGGTGAACACCACCGACGACGCGGTCAGCGCCTTGCCGAAGGCGCCGAACATCGGCTGGTAGTGCACCGGCTGCGGCGTCGGGATCGAGGCGTTGGGATCACCCATCGGCGCCGCGACGATGCTGCCGCCCTTGATGATGCAGTCCGGCTTGACGCCGAAGAACGCCGGCGACCACAGCACCAGGTCGGCCATCTTGCCCTTTTCGACCGAGCCGATCAGCTTCGACACGCCATGGGCGATTGCCGGGTTGATGGTGTACTTGGCGATGTAGCGCTTGACGCGAAAATTGTCGTTGCGCGCGCTATCCTGCGGCAGCGCGCCACGCTGCTTCTTCATTTTGTCGGCGGTCTGCCAGGTGCGGATGATCACTTCGCCGAGCCGGCCCATGGCTTGAGAGTCCGACGACATCATCGACAGCGCGCCGAGGTCGTGCAGGATGTCTTCCGCCGCGATCGTCTCTTTCCGGATGCGGCTCTCGGCAAACGCCAGATCCTCGGCGATCGACGGATCGAGATGGTGGCACACCATCAGCATGTCGAGATGCTCGTCGATGGTGTTCTTCGTGAACGGCCGCGTCGGATTGGTCGACGACGGCAGCACGTTGTCGAGGCTCGCGACCTTGATGATGTCCGGCGCGTGGCCGCCGCCGGCGCCTTCGGTGTGGAAGGCATGAATGGTGCGGCCCTTGAACGCCTTCACGGTGTCTTCGACGAAACCCGACTCGTTGAGCGTGTCGGTGTGGATCATCACCTGGATGTCGTACTGGTCCGCGACGGTGAGGCAGTTGTCGATCGCCGCCGGCGTCGTGCCCCAATCCTCGTGCAGCTTGAGCGCGCAGGCCCCGCCTTCGATCATCTCCTTTAGCGAGCCGGGCAACGCGGCGTTGCCCTTGCCGGAGATGCCGAGATTGACCGGAAAGGCATCGAACGACTGAATCATCCGGCCGATGTGCCACGGGCCCGGGGTGCAGGTCGTCGCGAAGGTGCCGTGCGACGGGCCGGTGCCGCCGCCCAGCATCGTGGTGACGCCGCTCATCAGCGCATGTTCGATCTGCTGCGGGCAGATGAAATGGATGTGGCTGTCGAAGCCGCCGGCGGTGAGGATCTTGCCTTCGCCGGCGATCACATCGGTGCCGGGACCGATGATGATATCGACATTGGGCTGAATGTCCGGATTGCCGGCCTTGCCGATCGCGGTGATCACGCCGGCCGTGATGGCAACGTCGGCTTTGACGATGCCCCAATGGTCGACGATCAGCGCGTTGGTGATCACCGTGTCGGCGGCGCCGCCCTTGTTGGTCACCTGCGACTGGCCCATCCCGTCGCGGATCACCTTGCCGCCGCCGAACTTCACCTCTTCGCCGTAAGTGGTGAGATCCTTCTCGACCTCGATGATCAGATCGGTGTCGGCGAGCCGGACGCGGTCGCCGGTGGTCGGGCCGAACATGTCGGCATAGACGGAACGTGCAATCCTGGTGCTCACAACACGGCCCTCCCGCGCGCGGCGGTTTCGTCGAATAAACGTTCGAGGTGATCGTTGACGCCGCGGCAGCCGGCAGCGACCTTTTCGGCCCAATCGAGATAGTCGAGCAGCCGGTCGCGTTCCCAATCGTCCGGCGGCGACAGGATCAGCGAGCGAAGATTGCTGATCTTGTCCGCGAGCTTGATCATCTTGGCGCGCGGCGCCAGATGCGGCGCGTGCTCGATCTGCAGCCGCTTGCGCTCGGCCTTCGGCAGCGTCTTGTCGTCGGTGCAGGCGACGACCAGCTCGGCGACTTCTTCGCTAAACAGCTCGGCGAGATCGTCGCGGGTGACGCCGGTATCCTCGATGGTGTCGTGCAGCCAGCCGGCGGCCACCAGCGGCGCATCGGCGCCGTCCGTCGCGACCGTCAGCAGCAGCGCAACTTCGGCGAGGTGATTGACGTAAGGCTCCTTGTCGGCGCCCTTGCGCCGCGTCCCGGCATGTTTTCGCGCGGCGAAGTCGGCAGCGCGAGACACCAGCACGAGATCGGTCATGCCCCCGCCCTCAGCGGCCGGAACGACGGCGTTCTGGCCGCTTTCTTGTCGAACGTCATGGTCGCGTCGCAGCCGAAAGCGAGGTTGAGCTCGCCGATCATGCAGTCGGCGAAATCGGCAAGTCCCTTTCCGTATTGCTCGACCGCCCGCTCGATGGACGCGGCGAACGGCAACACGAACTCCGGAGCCGCCAGGATGCGCTGCAGCCGGGTATGGATTGCTTTACGATCAAGCCCGAACGAGGCACGCAGCGCCCAGACGAACTCGACCAGCACCACCGGGTTGATGAAGACACTGCCTTGCGACCGCACCACATCCCGCGCGGCCGCGGTCTGGGCGACGTTGTCGTCCGCCTCGAAGAATCGCAGCAAGACATTGGTGTCGACTGCGATCATCGCTGCTTTCCCCTTCGAGGGAACTTCTCAGTGATCGTCGCGGTGATCGCGTCGTCGAGGTCCTTGCGCGCGTACGGGCGCTGACGCGGCGGCAGCTTCACCTCGTCGAAATTCTCGAAGATGCTGCGCCGCTTCACCGCCGTGACGGTCAGCTTGCCGGATGCCGACAGATCAAAGTCGAGGCGATCGCCGGCGGTGACGCCGAGCCGCTCGCGGATCGAGGCCGGCAAAGTGACCTGCCCCTTCGAAGTGACGGTCGCCGAAGCTTTGTAAGACATCACCCGAACTCCTTACATTGAAGGTAGTCCTTACCGACCGTCGCATCAAGCCTTGTCCAGCTTGCCCATCACGTCGCCGCGGAAGCCGTAGATCGTGCGACTGCCGGCGAGCGCGACGAGCTGAACGTCGCGGCTCTGGCCGGGCTCGAAGCGCACAGCGGTGCCTGCCGCGATGTCGAGCCGCATGCCGCGGGCCTTGTCGCGGTCGAATTGCAGCGCCGGGTTGGTTTCGAAGAAATGATAGTGCGACCCGACCTGGATCGGCCGGTCGCCGCTGTTGGCCACCGTCAGCGTCACCGTGGCGCGCCCGGCATTGAGCTCGATCTCGCCGTCTTCGATGAACAGTTCACCGGGGATCATTGCGGCTTTTCCTGCTTCCAGAATTGCTCCTCGACATCGAACTGATCTCGATGTCGGTCAACGTAGTCATAAAGCCTCACCGAGAGCGCATCGAGATGAGGAGCAAGCTTGTCATCGAACGCATTAGCTTGCTCGCGCACGCCAGGAGGCGCCTTGTGCAAGGCGGCGGACTGCATCGCAGCTGAATGCCAAGGAGTACCCGGCTTCGATGCAGCGATCGCCGTCTCCATCACCTCCGCCAATTCGACAGCTCCGACCTCACGCAACGCATCGCAGATATATGGCGTGTACTCACCGGCCGAATTGGTAAAGAACTGCCAGACGCCTCCGTTGAAGAGTTCCGCCTGCAAGCGCCATAGCATGACGAAGATGCGCTGCGCTCCTTCGAGATCCGGCTCGAGCCCGGAGTCGAAAAGATAGGCGCCATGTAGCTCGGCTAGTCGATGTCCGGCTACGGAGGCATCGATCGGCATCGTGATCACCTGATCGGCTGGTGCACAGTGACGAGCTTGGTGCCGTCGGGGAATGTGGCTTCGACCTGGATGTCGTGAATCATTTCGGCGATGCCGTCCATGCACTGGTCGCGCGTGATCACCTGGGCGCCGGCGTGCATCAGTTCGGCAACGCTGCGGCCGTCGCGCGCACCCTCGACGATGAAATCGGTGATCAGCGCCACGGCCTCGGGATGGTTGAGCTTGACGCCGCGCTCGAGCCGGCGGCGGGCGACCATCGCTGCCATCGAGACCAGCAGCTTGTCCTTTTCGCGGGGGGAGAGGTTCATGAAGGCACTCGATCGAATGAGCCTGAAATTCGGACGTGACGCGGGATCAACTCAGCCACAGCCGCGGCAGCGCGCGGCCGGCGGCGCGGCCGAGAACGGTCATCATGTCGGCGCGCAGCTTCGCGGCATTTTGGGCGCAGAACCGGGCCATTGCAAACCCATTCCACGCCGAAATCCCAACCTCGGCGCCGAACGTATCGGCCGCCTCGCGCAGCCGTTCGACCAGCGCCGCATCGCCCGGCACAATCAATGCGGTGCCGATCGCGACGCCGGCTTTGGCCACTGCAGCGCGTGCCAAGAGGGCACCGATCTCGCCATCGAGCCGCACGGTTTCGGCGAACACTAGTTTGCCGCCGCGCCGCATCCGCCAGCGGTCGACGAATCGGCCGTGCTGCATGGTCTCGCCCATCGCCGAGCGGCCGAAGATCACCATCTCGGACAGCAGCAGCGAAGCATCGTCGGCAAGCTCGATATCGATCCGGCGCTCGGCGCGCGCCTGGTCGAACAGGATGGTCTCCTGCGGCAGCCACGCCAGATGGCCGCCGCTCGCGACCTTGAGGGTGATATCGAGCTGCGCGGCGGGACCGTGCGAGCGATACACCTTCTCGGCCGCCGCCGTGGTCAGCGTCAGCCGCGCATCGGCCTGAACGTCGAGGCTGATGCTGAAGCGATCCCCACCGGCGACGCCGCCCGCGGTGTTCACCAGCACAGCCGACAGCCCCTGCTGCTCCGGCGATGGAAAGCGCACCCGGAGCGATCCGGCTTCGTGCACCGGTCCGCGCCGCGTGACGCCGCCATCCGCCCGCACCTCGACGGCCACTTCGCCGACCGCGCGATTGGCGGCGAAGGTCTGCGAGGTGATGAGGCTGGTATCGGTCGCGATCATGCCGAGTATCCGCGGCGGCGCCGCAACGGCAGCGCGCTCCCTCGCCCCGCCCTGGACGCGCTCCCTCGCCCCGAGCACGGCGAGCTCCCTCGCCCCGCTGTTGCGGGGAGAGGGGTGGGGTGAGGGGCGACGCGAGTCACGGACTCTCGGCTACGCGGAGATGCCCCCTCACCCGGATCGCCGCTGCGCGACGATCCGACCTCTCCCCGCACGCGGAGAGAAGTGAAGATGCGCTCCGATCGTTGCCGACGAAGTCTGTTCAAAGCCGTCCTACAGCGCCATCTGCCGGCTGATCTCTGCGGGGTCGAGGCTGGCGCGGTCGCAGGTGTATTTCACTGCGCCGCGATCCATCACCGCGAAGCTATCGCCGAGCTCGCAGGCGAAATCGAGATATTGTTCGACCAGCACAATGGCGATGTTGCCGAGATTGCGCAAATACGAAATCGCCCGGCCGATATCCTTGATGATCGACGGTTGAATGCCTTCGGTCGGCTCGTCGAGCAGCAGAACCTTGGGCCGCATCACCAGCGCCCGGCCGATCGCGAGTTGCTGCTGCTGGCCGCCGGACAGGTCGCCGCCGCGCCGCTTCAGCATCGAATTGAGCACCGGAAACAGCGAGAACACGTCGTCGGGGATCGACTTGTCGGCGCGCTTCAGCGGCGCGTAGCCGGTCTTGAGATTCTCTTCGACCGTAAGCAGCGGAAAGATCTCGCGGCCCTGCGGCACCAGCGAGATGCCACGCCGCGCCCGCTCATACGGCTTCAGATGCGAGATGTCGGTGCCGTCGAAGGTGATCGCGCCGGACGAGATCGGCTGCTGTCCCACCAGTGCACGCAGCAGGCTGGTCTTGCCGACGCCGTTGCGGCCGAGCACGCAGGTCACCTTCCCCGGCTCCGCCGCGATCGACACCCCGCGCAACGCCTGCGCCGCGCCGTAGTAGAGATTGATGTTGTCGACGGTGAGCATGGGCTCGTCCTCAATATGTAGCTTCAGCAAGAGCCGGCGTACTTTGCCCGGCCGTCATCCCGCCCACGGACGTCATCCCCCGCACATGCGGGGGATCCAGTACGCCGCAGCGTTGCGGTAAACACGCGGCGTCCTGGGATACTGGGTCGCCCGCCTGCGCGGGCGATGACGGTGCAGCGTGGGGAGACGGCGCGAGAAACAACCCAGCAAGAATCATCATCACCGCCCCAGATACACTTCCGCGACCCGGTCGTTGGCCGAGACGTCGTCGATCGAGCCTTCGGCCAGCACGGTGCCTTCGTGCAGGCAGGTGACCTTGACGCCGAGTTCGCGCACGAAGGTCATGTCGTGCTCGACCACCATTACGGTCTTGTCGTGGCTGTTGATCTCGCGCAGCAGCTCCGCGGTCTGCTGGGTTTCGACGTCGGTCATGCCGGCGACCGGTTCGTCGACCAGCAACACCTTGGGGTCCTGCGCCAGCAGCATGCCGATCTCCAGCCACTGCTTCTGGCCGTGCGACAGCGAGCCGGCGAGGCGGTCGCGGGCGTCGCGCAGGCGGATGATGTCGAGCACGCGCTCGATCCGCTCGCTCTCGTCCCTGCTCCGCCGCCAGAACAGCGTACCGCGCACGCTGTGATCGACGTTGAGCGCCAGCAGCAGATTGTCTTCGATGGTCTGGCTTTCGAACACCGTCGGCTTCTGGAATTTCCGGCCGATGCCGAGCTTGGCGATCTCGGTCTCGTCGAGTTTGGTGAGGTCGACGGTGCCGTCGAACACCACCTCGCCTTTGTCCGGTTTGGTCTTGCCGGTGATGATATCCATCATCGTGGTCTTGCCGGCGCCGTTCGGGCCGATGATCGCCCGCATCTCGCCGGGCTCCAGCGTCAGCGACAGGTTGTTGATGGCGTGGAAGCCATCGAACGAGACGTGAACGCCGTCGAGATACAGCATCGCCGAGGTCGAGCGGGTTTCGAGCATGCTCATGACGTCACTCCGCCGGCTTCGGTTGGATCACGCCGTCTTCCCGCGCGGCGCTGTCCGCGGTGTCGGTCGGCGGCAGCTTGCGCGAGGCCAGCCACGCATTGACGGTGCCGACGATGCCCTTCGGCAGCAACAGCGTCACCGCCACGAACAGGGCGCCGAGCATGAACAGCCAATACGGCGCCAGCGGCCCGGAGGTGAACACCGTCTTGGCGTAGTTGACGACGATCGCACCCAGCGCGGCACCCACCAGCGTGCCGCGACCGCCGACCGCGACCCAGATCACCGCCTCGATCGAATTGCCGGGGGCGAATTCGCTCGGGTTGATGATGCCGACCTGCGGGACGTACAGCGCGCCCGCGACGCCGGCCATGCAGGCCGACAGCGTGAACACGAACAGCTTGTAGGACTCGACGCGGTAGCCGAGGAACCGGGTGCGGCTTTCGGCATCGCGGATCGCAATCAGCACCTTGCCGAGCTTGGAGGTGACGACCGCCCGGCAGATGAAGAAGCCGATCGCCAGCGCCAGACAGCTCAGCATGAACAGCGCCGCGCGGGTGCCGTCGGCCTGGACGTTGAAGCCGAGAATGTCCTTGAAGTCGGTCAGGCCGTTGTTGCCGCCGAAACCGAAATCGTTGCGGAAGAACGCCAGCAGCAGCGCATAGGTCATCGCCTGGGTGATGATCGACAGATACACGCCGGTGACGCGGGACCGGAACGCCAGCCAGCCGAAGCAGAAGGCGAGCAGGCCCGGCACCAGCAGCACCATCACCGCCGCGAACCAGAACATATCGAAGCCGTACCAGTACCAGGGCAGCTCCTTCCAGTTCAGGAACACCATGAAGTCCGGCAAGGTCGGATTGGCATAGACGCCGCGGGTGCCGATCTGGCGCATCAGATACATGCCCATCGCGTAACCGCCGAGCGCGAAGAACGCGCCGTGGCCGAGCGAGAGGATGCCGCAATAGCCCCAGATCAGGTCGATCGACAGCGCGAGCAGCGCGTAGCAGACGTATTTGCCGAACAGCGAGATCAGATAGGTCGGCACGTGCAGCGCCGACGACTCCGGCGTCAGCAGATTGAGCAGCGGCAGCAGGATTCCGATCGCAGCGAGCAGCACCAGAAAGATCGTCGCTCCGCGATCGAGCGAGCGGGTGAGGATGTGCGGGGTCATGACGCCACCCCTCCGTCATTGCGAGGAGCCCCCGGATCGGCGCTTCGCGCCGTCCGAGGACAGGCTCCGCGACGAAGCAATCCAGAGTCCAGTGCACGAAGCTCTGGATTGCTTCGCTTCGCTCGCAATGACGTGGCTGATGTGGTGGATATTGCCGCGAAACTGGGCCTCGCCACAGACGATAAGCGCGCGATCCTGGCTCCCCTCCCCCTTGCGGGGAGGGGTCGGGGGTGGGGGTGCCTCGAGGTGAGGCTCCCGTTATGGCCCCTCACCCCAGCCCTCTCCCGCAGGCGGGAGAGGGAGTTCGGCTGCGACGCGGGGCAAAGGTGGTGCACTCCGATCATCCTCATGCCTCCACCGCCCGGCCCTTGAGCGCGAACAGGCCGCGGGGGCGCTTTTGGATGAACAGGATGATCAGCACCAGGATGGCGATCTTGCCGAGCACGGCGCCGGCGACCGGCTCCAGGAACTTATTGGCGATGCCGAGCGAGAACGCGCCGACCAGCGTGCCCCACAGGTTTCCGACGCCGCCAAACACCACCACCATGAAGCTGTCGATGATGTAGCTCTGGCCGAGGTTCGGGGAGACGTTGTCGATCTGCGACAGCGCCACGCCGGCAATGCCGGCGATGCCGGAGCCGAGCCCGAAGGTCAGCGCGTCGACCCGCGACGTGGCAATGCCCATCGACGCCGCCATCCGGCGGTTCTGCGTTACCGCCCGCATCTCCAGGCCGAGCGAAGTGTAGCGCAGCATCGCCAGCAGCAGGGCGAACACCGCCAGCGTGAAGCACAGGATCCACAGCCGATTGTAGGTGATGGTCATCTCGCCGAGTTCGAATGCACCGCTCATCCAGCTCGGATTGCCGACCTCGCGATTGGTCGGACCGAACAGCGTGCGCACCGCCTGCTGTAGGATCAGCGACAGGCCCCAGGTGGCAAGCAGCGTTTCCAAAGGACGCCCGTAAAGAAAGCGGATCACGGTGCGCTCGATCAGCACGCCGATCGCGCCGGCGACCAGAAAGGCGAGCGGCACCGCGATCAGTAGCGAGTAGTCGAACAGCGCCGGGTAGCGAGTGCGGATCGCTTCCTGCACCACGAAGGTGGTGTAGGCGCCGAGCATCACCATCTCGCCATGCGCCATGTTGATCACGCCCATCACGCCGAAGGTGATGGCAAGGCCGATCGCGGCGAGCAGCAGCACCGAGCCGAGCGACAGCCCGTACCAGGCGTTCTGCACCATCGACCAGATCGCCAGATTGCGCTCGATCGACGCCTTGGCGCCGGCGATGCCGCTGGCGACGGCGGCGCTCTGGCTGGACGGCGCGCCGGTGAGCAGCGCCATCGCTTCCTGATCGCCACGCGCCTTGATGGTGGCGATCGCATCCAGCTTGTCGGCATCGGAGGCGCCCTGCTTGAACAGCAGAATCGACGCCCGCGCCTCGGTGAAGGCACGCTTGGCGGCGGCGTTCTTTTCCGCCTTGAGCGCCGCCTCGACGGTCGGCAGCATGGTCTCGTCGTGCGATTTGAACACCGACTGCGCCGCCTGGATCCGCTTGTCGAGATCCGGCGACAGCAGAGTCAGACCGGCCATCGCGCCGGCGACGACGCGGCGCAGCTTGTTGTTGAGCCGCACCGCGCTGGCCTTGGCCGGCAGCGCACCAACCGCCTCGCCGGTCGCCGCATTGGCGATCTTGCCGTCGTCGGTCTTGATGAAGGCCGCCTTGCTGTCCGGGTCGGCGTAGAGCTTGCCGTCCTGCAGCGCGGTGATGATCACCGCAGCGCGCGGATTGCCGCTGGCGACCAGCTTGCCGATCGCGTCCTCGCTGTCGGAGAAAGAATCTTGGGCGAATTGCGCGATGGCGTCCTCATAGGGACCGGCCACTGCCGGCAAGCTCCCCAATGTGGCGAACGCGATCGCGACCGCGGCAAACAGAATGCGCGTCAGATGGATGAGAGGCACTGAAGTATCCCGGCAAGGATTAAGGTGCGTCGGAGGATGGAAAGGGCGGCGCGCACCGGCGTCGCCGCCCTTTCGCTTGTCGGACGTCAGCGGATAATCAGGCGAACCGTCAGGTGCCCTGGCCGCCGCACTTCTTGGTCACGGTGTTGTAGTTGCCGCACTTCAGCGTCACCCAGTCACCGATCAGGTCCTTCGAGCCTTCCAGCTCCTTCGACCAGGCGTCGCCCGGCACCAGGCCCGGGGTCTTCCACACCACGTCGAACTGGCCGTCGGCCTTGATCTCGCCGATGAACACCGGCTTGGTGATGTGGTGGTTCGGCAGCATTTCAGAGATGCCGCCGGTCAGGTTCGGCGCCTTGGTGCCCGGCAGCGCGTCGATCACCTTGTCCGGATCGACCGAGCCGGCCTTCTCGACCGCCTTCACCCACATGTTGAAGCCGATCACGTGGGCTTCCATCGGGTCGTTGGTCACGCGCTTCGGATTCTTGGTGTAGGCCTGCCAGTCCTTGATGAACTGCTCGTTCTCCGGGGTCTTGATCGACTGGAAGTAGTTCCAGGCGGCGAGATGACCGACCAGCGGCTTGGTGTCGATACCGGCGAGCTCTTCTTCGCCGACCGAGAACGCCACCACCGGAATGTCGGTGGCCTTGATGCCCTGGTTGCCGAGCTCCTTGTAGAACGGCACGTTGGCGTCGCCGTTGATGGTGGACACCACGGCGGTCTTCTTGCCGGCCGAGCCGAACTTCTTGATGTCGGCGACGATGGTCTGCCAGTCCGAGTGACCGAACGGGGTGTAGTTGATCATGATGTCTTCGGACTTGACGCCCTTCGACTTCAGATAGGCTTCGAGGATCTTGTTGGTGGTGCGCGGATAGACGTAGTCGGTGCCGGCCAGCACCCAGCGCTCGACCTTTTCTTCCTTGGCGAGATAGTCGACCGCCGGGATCGCCTGCTGGTTCGGCGCGGCGCCGGTGTAGAACACGTTGCGCTCGCTCTCCTCGCCTTCGTATTGCACCGGGTAGAACAGGATCGAGTTCAGCTCCTTGAACACCGGCAGCACCGACTTGCGCGACACCGAGGTCCAGCAGCCGAACACCACCGAGACCTTGTCCTTGGTGATCAGTTCGCGGGCCTTCTCGGCGAACAGCGGCCAGTTCGACGCCGGATCGACCACCACCGCCTCGAGCTTCTTGCCGAGCACGCCGCCCTTCTTGTTCTGCTCGTCGATCAGAAACAGCACCGTGTCCTTCAGCGTGGTCTCGCTGATCGCCATGGTGCCGGACAGCGAATGCAGCACGCCCACCTTGATGGTGTCGTCCGCCGCCTTGGCCGGCCCGAACGCCGACAGGCCCAGAGCCAGGCCGGCCGCCGCGGCCAGCCAGCTCCGGCGGCTGATCGGGGTCGCTCCGAGTCGCTTGGTTTCAATACGCATGTGGTGTCATCTCCCTGACGCAGACATGATGCGCGGCCCCAACGGCCGTCTGCGGCAAGCAAGATCGCAAGAAGTATGCCATGCCCTCGGATGCGCCTAAGGCGATGATCGCGCGGGACAATTCGGATTTGAGCAAAGTTCGCCGCGAACACGTCAGCCCAATGCATGGGCAGAAGCAATGACCGCACATTGGCCATTCAGCACAACAAATAATCAAATGTTCGCAAGCTGATTAATTATTGCACTTTCCTGCCAATCGCGAAGGAACAGCAATTGGACCTTGAAAGCAGTGCAGCGATGTTCCATATGACTGTGAGAGACCTAGAGAATCATCAGGTCGTTGCGAGCCGCGTGTTCTGATCCCGCGTTCTGTCCTGAACAGCGGTTTCTGGTTCGCCTTTCATCCGATAATAGCCGACGTTCCGGACACGCGAGCGTCTCAGAGTTTCCAAGCGCACCCGACGGGCTCCGTCGGGCGTTTGCTTTCATGATGGAAAGAACCAACCTTTTGACCTCCTTTCAGGAATTCGGCCTCGCCGATCCGATCGCTCGCGCTCTTCAGGAAGAAAACTACCACACCCCCACGCCGATCCAGGCGCAGACTATCCCCCTCGCCCTCGCCGGCCGCGACGTCGTCGGCATCGCCCAGACCGGCACCGGCAAGACGGCCTCGTTCGCGCTGCCGATCCTGCACCGCCTGCTGCAGAACCGGATCAAGCCGGCCTCCAAGACCTGCCGCGTGCTGGTACTGAGCCCGACCCGCGAGCTCTCCGGCCAGATCCTCGACAGCTTCAATGCCTATGGCCGCCACATCCATCTCAGCGCCGCGCTGGCGATCGGCGGCGTGCCGATGGGCCGCCAGGTTCGCAGCCTGATGGGCGGCGTCGACGTCCTCGTCGCCACTCCGGGCCGCCTGCTCGACCTCGTCCAGGGCAACGCGCTCAAGCTCGCGCATGTCGAATTCCTAGTGCTGGACGAAGCCGACCGCATGCTCGACATGGGCTTCATCAACGACATCCGGAAGATCGTCGCAAAGCTGCCGATCAAGCGGCAGACGCTGTTCTTCTCGGCCACCATGCCGAAGGACATCGCCGACCTCGCCGAGCAGATGCTGCGTGACCCCGCCCGCGTGGCGGTGACGCCGGTGTCCTCGACGGTGGAGCGGATCAACCAGCGGGTGATCCAGCTCGACCATTCCGCCAAGCCGGCCGCGCTCGCCCAGATCCTCAAGGACGACAAGGTCAATCAGGCGCTGGTCTTCACCCGCACCAAGCATGGTGCCGACAAGGTGGTGAAGGGCCTCGCGCGGGCAGGTATTACCGCCGACGCGATCCACGGTAACAAGTCGCAGAACTACCGCGAGCGCGTGCTGGCGGCATTCCGTACCGGCGAATTGCGCACCCTGGTAGCGACCGATATCGCCGCGCGCGGTATCGACGTCGACGGCGTGTCGCACGTGGTCAACTTCGACCTGCCGAATATTCCGGAGACCTACGTCCACCGCATCGGCCGCACCGCGCGCGCCGGAGCGGACGGCACTGCAATCTCGCTTTGCGCCGGCGAAGAGATGGCGTATCTGCGCGACATCGAAAAACTGATCAAGGTGTCGTTGCCGAAGGAAGATCGTCGCACCCCGGGCGCCCACGCCGCTCCCACCCCGCCGCCGCATCGCGGTCCCCGTCAAGCGCCCCACGGCCATTCTCCGCGCAACGGTGATTCACCGACGCGGGGAAAGAATCGTCGGCGCCACGGTCCCGCAGCCGGCCCCGCCCGCCAGTCGGACGCCAGCCGCCACGAGGCAGCGCCGCGCTCCCAGCACGGTGGCAACGGTGAGGGTCTGCAGGGCGTCGCGTTTTTGCAGCGCAAAAACCGCCCCGCACCGACCGCTCATCAGCACCGCCCGCACCGCTAACGAACAGCCGATCTGGAGATACCGATGGCCAAAGAAGAGCTGATCCAGTTCGAAGGACTGGTGACCGAAATTCTCCCCGACGCGCGCTACCGCGTGCAGCTCGATACCGGACACGAAATCGTCGCCTATACCGCCGGCAAGATGAAGAAGAATCGCATTAAGACGCTGGCCGGCGACCGGGTCACGGTCGAGATGTCCCCGTACGATCTGGAAAAAGGTCGGCTGATCTTCCGTCATAAGGACGAGCGTCCGGGTGGCCCGCCGCGCAGCGGTCCGCCGCGCGGTCAGTTCCGCCGTCGCTGAGGCAAACTGCCTAACAACAAGGCGCTTTGCCGACCGGCAAAGCGCCCGACAGCCTCCTACTTCCGGAACCTCCGCGGCTCAAAAAATCGCGCATGCCAGGATTGTTTTGGGGACAGGCTTCGCATAATATCTGTTAATCGATTTTCGGCCGGACGACATTAGCTATCCACCGGTACAGCCGGTTCAGAACGCTGACGACCCTTCCAAAAATTCGATCTCACCAGCCCACCGAGACAAAGTGGGCATCGACCGTGTCTATATTGAGAAGGGACTACCACCCGTGAGCATGGGAACCGTGAAGTGGTTCAACGCGACCAAGGGCTACGGCTTCATCCAGCCGGATGATGGCGGCAACGACGTGTTCGTGCACATCAGCGCCGTCGAGCGTGCCGGTCTCGGCACCCTGCGCGAGGGCCAGAAGATCAGCTACGAAATCGTCGCCGATCGCCGCTCTGGCAAGTCGTCGGCCGACAATCTGCGCGCTGCAAGCTGAGCAGATTTAGGTTCTGAACCGAATGGGGCCGCGTTAACAGCGCGGCCTCCTTCATTTTTGGGGATGCTTCTTTAGCAGATGTCGGCGTATGAGCGCTAAAGAGGAAAGGCTTAGTTCGTCGGACACACCGTGGTGCCGTACAACACGCAAAGCGATTGTCGCGGCCGCGTATAGGACTGGTCAGCTAGGCTAATACCAGCCTGGGGAATGAAGTACGCGACCGTCGGCTGATACTGATAGCTAACTTCGCTAAAAATCAGATAGGTATTGGCGACTTTGAGGCCGTCCGGAATCGTGATGGTGTCGCCCGCCTGCCGGGTCGAATTCGTCACCGTCGCGGTAGCCGAGCTACCACTTTGCGTGACGGTCCCCGTCTTGCTCCACTGTACCGTGGCAACCTGGTTCTTGTTGACGAAGACCTCGGTGATGGTCGCTTTGACCGGCGTCGCCGAATACGGAGTCAATACGCCGTAGCTCGCGGCAAACACGTTCTTCAGGTCGTTGTCAGTGACGCTGGTCGACTGCGACACCAGATCCGACAACGTCCGCGCCACCAAGGTCACCTTGCGATCGACGGCGATACCGGACGTGACTTCCACGGTTGCGAGAAACATCACCAGCATCACCGGCACGATGATGGCGAATTCGATCGCGGCCACGCCGCGGCGATCGCGTTGCAGCCGTCGCAGCAACACGAGCGATCGAACAAAAACAAGACGTTGGAAACTGGACCGCATCGCTGCTCGCTCAAGGCTCGTTGCGGAACGCGGCGGTTGCCGACAGAAGTCGTTTACCGCCGGCAAGATTTGAGGTGTCAAAGCCGAGACCCGTGACAAACAATGGCCATTGATAGAAAGCGCGAACCACGATGATGTCGCCGGCCTTACCGATGTTGTACTGCATGTTGTCGACGAAATTCTTGTTGGTATCGATCGGTGTTGTGATGCTCACAGTGCCGAAATCGCTGCCATAATTCTGCACGTCGACGCGGACGCCGTTGCAATCGAACAGCGAGATGAGACGCTTGCAGATCTCGGTCTTGAACTGATCCTGCGTCATCGAGGAATTCTGAGCCTGCCGCGTAAAGATGAGCCGCGACGAGTCCTGAACCGCGGTCTCCAGCACCTGGCTGGCGAAGAAGATCATCGCCACTTCGATGATCGCGAACAACAACGCGAAGAAAATCGGGGCGACGATCGCAAACTCGACTGCCGCAGAGCCGTTCCGGTTACGACGAAACTTACGAGCCATTGCTCGCGCCGGTGAAACAATGGACGGCATCGATCCGCAACCCTCTTCCGTCAGTCGGCCTCTGTTCGAGGCAACCTAATCGCAACACATTGTGGAAGTGTTTCTCTGTATTGAAACGAAATGCGACGCGCTGTTAACCGCGCGTCAACCACAACGTTCTGGCCCCAAAAGTGTCGGCCAACCGCCACACTAAGGAAGCTGGCGAGACACATCCGCAATTTGCGGATCTAGAACGATGCAGAGACAGCCTGACCAGCTTCGCCTGATCCCCTCAGCATCGATACTCGCGGCGCAGAAAGCACATGCAACACCCCGAGGAACAGAGTGTGCTCGCCGAATGCTGTGGGCTCGACGGCGCTCTCAACCGTGGAAGGTTTACGAACCAACGAATGCGCCTCTTGGCGGCATCGGCGCACGACAATGAAAAGGCGCCCGCCGATTTATGAATCAAGCTGAAATTGAAACAGAACAATTTGACGCAGTTTGTCCGATTTTGAAGCAGCTTGCGTCGCATTGGTACGCGACCACGGTATCGGCGTGCCGAGCACAAGGACTTCGCCGCTCAATTACTTCAAATTAACAGCACATTTACCCTCCCCCGGAAGTGCCAACGAAACACCTGATGCCCCCATGTTTACGCAATCGAATTAACTGCGCTGCAATTTCCCCCCCTAGGGTTAGCTCCATGGTCACGGTGCTGAGAACGCCGGCAAGACCAAACAGAGTTCGACAGCCACGTGTACATGGAGCTACCCGATGAAGAACATCGTTGCGCGTTTCATCAAGGACGAATCCGGCGCCACCGCGATTGAATACGGCCTGATCGCCGCCGGCATCTCGCTCGCCATCATTGCCGCGGTGCAGGGCCTCGCCGGCAAGCTGAACTCGACCTTCACCAGCGTCCAGAACGCGCTGAAGTAATCGGCGGGTCGGCCGAACAATCAAGGCCCCGGCATTCCGGGGCCTTTTTTGTTCACGCTCCGTCTCACGATCAGAACCGCAATGCACCGTTCCGATCATATCCAACCGATTCCGGCGCCTGATGGTGCAGTTGCGGCCTCACGCGACACGGCCGCGCGGCAGATGGTCTGCGCAGCCCTCGCGCTCGCAGTCGCAGCGGTTCTTGTCCAGATCGCTGCGACGTTCTGGTGAGGACGGACCGCATTTCCCGATCATTCACTTCTGCCGTCTAGTTTGGCTTTCGAACCCGTGGTTCGATTGTCCGCAGAGTTCCGACGAGGCCAAGATGATCGCCGACCTGCTTCGCATTTCGCTGTTTCCTGCGTTGATGGCCTTCGCCGCGACCAGCGACTTGCTGACGATGACGATCTCCAACCGGATTTCGCTGTTGCTCGTCGCCGGCTTCCTGCTCTTGGCGCCGCTCACCGGACTCGGCGCATACGACATCCTGCTGCACTTCGGGGCCGGCGCGCTGGTGCTTGCGGTCGCCTTTGGCTGCTTTGCGATGGGCTGGATCGGCGGCGGCGACGCCAAGGTGGTGGCCGCCGCGGCGCTATGGTTCGGCTTCGACCACCTGTTGGACTACCTGCTGTACGCTTCGCTGTTCGGCGGCGCGCTGACGCTGTTGCTGCTCGGCTTCCGGCAGTGGCCTCTGCCCTATCGCCTGGCCTGCCAGGGCTGGGTCCTGCGGCTGCACGACCAGCAAACCGGCATTCCTTACGGCATTGCGTTGGCGATGGGCGCGCTGGTGATCTACCCGCACACCGAATGGATCAAGGCGGTCGATATCGCCCGTCTCTCTCTGGGCTGATTGTCCGGGAACCTCCCGTTAACGCGATTTAGATACGCCTCATTAACCATGCTTTGACGAATAGCTGGTCAACTCGCCTCACTGCGGCGGGTGCGCCGCCCGAGTCATGTGGAAAGTGAAGCGTATGAATCCCGCGCGCATTGTCGTGCTGACCGTCGCTGTCGGTGCCGGCGGCGTCGCCGCTTATCTGGCCAGCAGCGCCGGTCCGCAGCCGGCTGCCGCTGCTGCGCCGGTTGCCCAGCTTCAGACGATCGAAGTCCTGGTCGCCAAGAACGACATTCCGCTCGGTCAAGTCGTGACGCCCGGCGATCTGGAATGGCAGACTTGGCACGCCGCAAGCGCGAGCTCGAACTTCATCCGCCGCGACACTCAACCCAGCGCCACCACCGATGTTGGCGGCTCGATCGCCCACGCGCCCTTCATCGCCGGTGAGCCGATCCGCAAACAGAAGCTGGTCAAGGCCGATGGTTCCGGCTTCGTGCCCGCGATCCTCCCCGCTGGCGTGCGCGCCACTCTGGAGCCCGGCGCGGCTGGCGCACGACCGGGCGGCACGCTGGCACCGCACCTTGCCGATGCGCGGCAGACTGCCTCGAACGACATCACCGAAGCCAAGCGTGCCTCCGTCAAGGTGACGCGCTACGAAATTACCACTCAGGCATCGTTGCAGAGATGATCGGAGGACGGGAGATGACTCGCAATACCGGCCCCCGATTGACCCACTTCTGGCGCGGCACGGCGATCGCCCTATCCGCAGCCGTGGCGCTGACGCTGATCCCGAGCTGGACCGCGGTTCACGCCAGCGACTACCGTGCGGCACCCGTCCCACCGGCGTCGTCCGGCCTGAACGCCCAATCGGTTTCGCTCGGAATCGGCAAGTCGATGGTGATCGACCTGTCGCGCGACATCAAAGACGTGCTGGTTGCGGATCCGAAGATCGCTAATGCGGTGGTTCGTTCGGCACAGCGCGCCTACATCATCGGCGCCGCCGTCGGCCAGACCAACATCGTGTTCTTCGATTCCGCCGGCCGGCAGATCGCCGCCTACGACATCGCAGTCACGCGCGACCTCAACGGTCTTCGGACTGCGCTCAAGCAGACCTTGCCCAACGCCGAAATCCAGGTCGAAGGCCTTGGCGACGGCGTGATGCTGAACGGCTGGGTGACCTCCCCGATCGACGCGCAGCAGGCTTACGACCTCGCCGTGCGGTTGGTGGGTGAAGACAAGAAGGTCGTCAACAACATTGCGGTCCGCGGCCGCGATCAGGTGATGCTGAAGATCACCGTTGCCGAAGTGCAGCGGGACATCGTCAAGCAGCTCGGCGTCGACCTCAGCGCCAATATGGCGTACGGCACCGCCGTGGTGAACTTCAACAACTCCAATCCATTCACCCAGTCGGGTGGTCCGCTGGTTTCGACCAATGCACTGACCACCAAATTCGGATCGCTGCCGTCGGTCACTGCAACGCTGCGAGCGATGGAAAGCGCCGGCGTCGTACGTACCCTCGCCGAGCCGAATCTGACGGCGATCTCCGGCGAGCCGGCCACCTTCCTGGCCGGCGGTGAATTCCCGGTGCCGAGCGGCGTGACCTGCACCAACGGCGTCTGCACCCCGTCGGTGACATTCAAGAAGTTCGGTATCCTGCTCAACTTCACGCCGGTCGTGATGACCGCAGGCCGGATCAGCCTGAAGGTGATGACCGAAGTCTCCGAGGTGTCGAGCGACAACTCTGTCATCATCAGCAACATGTCGGTGCCGTCGATCAAGACCCGCCGCGTCGAGAGCACGGTGGAAATTCCCTCGGGCGGCTCGCTCGCGATGGCCGGCTTGATCCAGGAGCAAACCAAGCAGGCGATCAATGGCATGCCCGGTGCGGCGCAACTGCCGATCCTCGGCACGCTGTTCCGCAGCCGCGACTACATCAACCGCCAGACCGAGCTGATGGTGCTGGTGACGCCCTACGTGGTGCGCGCGGTGGCCCAGAAAGATCTGTCGCGGCCCGACGACGGCTTCGCCGACGCCTCGGATCCGCAGTCCGACCTGCTCGGCAGCATCAACAAGCTCTACGGCGTTCCCGGCCGGACCGAGCCCGCCCGCACCTATCGCGGCCGGTTCGGCTTCATCACCGACTAGGCGGAGCGAGGACAGCACGATGACATCTCCTACCTCCGCCAAAGTGGCGCGCGGCCTCGGTCTCGGGGCCGCTTTGATCGGTTTCTCGCTGTCGCTGGGGGCCTGCACCCACACCAGCCGGGAAGTCGAAGTCACCCAGAGCATCCCGACCGACTATCGGCAGCGCCATCCGATCGCGATCCGCGAGGCCGATCGCACGGTTGAAGTCTTCGTCGGCAATGGCCGGGGCGGTCTCACCCCCGTGCAGCGCGCGGAAGTCGCCGAGCTCGGCCAGACCTGGCTGCGTGAAGGCACCGGCGCGATCATTGCCGAAGTGCCCTCCGACACGCCCAACGCCCGTGCCGCCTCCGACACCATCCGGGAGATTCAGTCGGTGCTCGCGGCCAACGGCGTGCCGCCGCGCGGCGTGACGGTGAAACACTATCGTCCGGCCGACCCGCGCACGTTCGCGACCATCCGCCTGATCTATCCGAGGGTGACCGCCGTGGCGGGGCCCTGCGGGTTGTGGCCGGAGGATCTCGGTCCGAGCATCAAGAACAAGGGCTACTACGACAATCGTCCGTACTGGAATCTCGGCTGCGCCAACCAGCGCAATCTTGCCGCGATGGTCGAAAATCCCGCCGATCTGGTCCAGCCGCGCCCTGAAACGGCGCCCTACACCGCACGTCGCGCGGTAACCTACGACACCTATCGCACGACCAAACCAGACACCAGCGACAAGAGCAAGTTGAGCGGCGTCGGACAATGATCAGTTACTCGCGGCAAAATCAGGACGAACCGGCCACGGCGGCCCCGGATGCAGGGCCGGAGGATCACATCGCGCCGGCGCCGCGCGTCTCGGTTCAAGCGTTCTGCGAGACCGTCGAGACCGCCGCCGCAGTGCAGGCCGCAGGCGAAGATCGTCGTCTCGCCAAGGCGCATCTGAAGATCCAGATGGGCGGCGTGGTCGCGGCGATCGAAGCCTATCGCTCCGCTCCGACGCCGAACGTCATCGTGCTCGAAACCGACGCGCGCAGCGACGTGCTGGCCGGTCTCGACCAGTTGGCGACGGTGTGCGATCCGGGCACGCGGGTGATCGTGATCGGCAAAGTCAACGACGTGACGCTGTATCGCGAACTCGTCCGGCGCGGCGTCAGCGACTACGCGATCGCGCCGGTGCAACCGATCGACGTCGTGCGCTCAATTTGCAATCTGTTCTCGGCCCCTGAAGCCAAAGCCGTCGGCCGCATCATCGCAGTGGTCGGAGCAAAAGGGGGCGTTGGCGCATCCACCGTCGCCCACAACGTCGCCTGGGCGATCGCCCGTGACCTGGCGCTGGACTCGGTCGTCGCCGATCTCGATCTCGCGTTCGGCACCGCCGGCCTCGACTACAATCAGGACCCGCCGCAAGGCATCGCCGAAGCGGTGTTTGCACCCGACCGCGTCGATACCGCCTTCGTCGATCGGCTGCTGTCGAAATGCACCGACCATCTCAGCCTGCTGGCTGCGCCGGCGACGCTGGACCGCGTCTACGATTTTGGCGCCGATGCTTTCGACTCGGTCTTCGACACGCTCCGTACCACGATGCCGTGCATCGTGCTCGACGTGCCGCATCAATGGACCGGATGGGCCAAGCGTTCCCTCATCACCGCCGATGACATCCTGATCGTCGCGACGCCCGATCTCGCCAATCTGCGCAACACCAAGAACCTGATCGACCTCTTGAAGGCAGGACGGCCGAACGATCGTCCGCCGCTCTACTGTCTCAATCAGGTCGGGGTGCCGAAGCGGCCCGAGATCTCTACGAGCGAGTTCGCCAAGGCGATCGAGAGCCCCCCGATCGTCTCGATCCCATTCGAGCCACAGATCTTCGGTGCGGCCGCCAACAACGGCCAGATGATCGCGGAGATCGCGTCGAACCATAAGACGACGGAAA
This sequence comes from Rhodopseudomonas sp. P1, assembly GCF_039642825.1. Lineage (NCBI taxonomy): Bacteria > Pseudomonadati > Pseudomonadota > Alphaproteobacteria > Hyphomicrobiales > Nitrobacteraceae > Rhodopseudomonas > Rhodopseudomonas sp. P1. Next base: position 4,083,788 of record NZ_CP088006.1, read on the forward strand.
TGTTTCTGCAGATCGCCCAGCGGCTGACGGGGCGCGGAGAGGCCAAGAAGCCGAAGGGGTCGTTCCTCGGGCCGATTCTGGAGAAGTTGCGGGCCAAGTAAGCCTGGTGTTGGAGTATCGAGGTGTTTGGTAAGCGCGGACCGGAAAACGAAGTCAGGGCCTTGAAACCGGCGAGCTTCTCGCCGGAGCCGACGATGCGCGCCGTCGAACCCAAGCCGGTCGTGTCATCACCACCGCTGGCGCCAGCGCGCCCCCTTCAGCGCCGCCGGTGCCAGTCGAGACGCGCCGCTCCGAGAATTACTACCAAGTCAAGGCGACGATCTTCGGCGCCCTGATCGAAGCGATCGATCTGGCACAGCTTGCCAAGCTCGACGGCGAATCCGCCCGAGAAGAAATCCGCGACATCGTCAACGAGATCATCGCGATCAAGAACATCGTGATGTCGATCGCCGAGCAGGAGGAACTGCTCGACGACATCTGCAACGATGTGCTCGGCTATGGTCCGCTCGAGCCGCTGCTGTCGCGCGACGACATTTCCGACATCATGGTCAACGGCGCCGGCACGGTTTACATCGAAGTCGCAGGCCGGATTCAACGCACCGGCATTCGGTTTCGTGACAACCAACAGCTCCTCAACATCTGCCAGCGCATCGTTAGCCAAGTCGGTCGGCGCGTCGACGAATCCTCGCCGATTTGCGACGCGCGCCTCGCCGACGGCTCCCGCGTCAACGCGATTGTGCCGCCGCTGGCGATCGACGGACCAGCCCTCACCATCCGCAAATTCAAGAAGGACAAGCTGACGCTCGACCAGCTGGTCAAATTCGGCGCGATCACGCCGGAGGGCGCTCAGATTCTGCAGATCATTGGCAGGGTCCGCTGCAACGTGCTGATCTCCGGCGGTACCGGCTCGGGTAAAACGACCCTCCTGAACTGCCTGACCAACTATATCGACGACGACGAGCGTATCATCACCTGCGAAGACGCGGCCGAACTGCAACTGCAGCAGCCGCACGTGGTGCGCCTCGAAACCCGCCCCCCCAACATCGAAGGCGAAGGCCAGATCACGATGCGAGATCTGGTCCGCAACTGTCTGCGTATGCGTCCTGAGCGGATCATCGTCGGCGAAGTCCGCGGACCAGAGGCGTTCGACCTGTTGCAGGCGATGAACACTGGTCACGACGGCTCGATGGGCACGCTGCACGCCAACAATCCGCGCGAAGCCCTGTCACGTTGCGAATCGATGATCACGATGGGCGGATTCGCGCTGCCCTCGCGCACGATCCGCGAGATGATCTGCGCCTCGATCGACGTCATCATCCAGGCGGCTCGCCTGCGTGACGGCTCCCGCCGCATCACTCACGTCACCGAGGTGGTGGGGATGGAAGGCGACACCATCATCACCCAGGACATCTTCGTCTACGACCTGTTGGGCGAGGATGCCAACGGTCACATCGTCGGCCGCCACCGCGCCACCGGCATCGGTCGTCCGCGGTTCTGGGAACGCGCCCGCTATTACGGCGAAGAGCAACGACTCGCCGCGGCGCTGGATGCCGCGGAGGTCGTGGCCAACTCATAAGAGGCCGGAGCGATAGAAATGCAAACGCTCGCACTCGGCTTCTTCGCTGCCATCGCCGTCGGCGGTGTGGCATGGGTTTTCGTCTATCCGCTGCTGTCCGGAGAGAAGACTGTCGAACAGCGGCTGACTTCCGTCGCGCGCTCCACGCCCACCGTGCGTCAAGCCGATCGCACGCAGCGGTCACGGCGTGAGCAGATCGAAGGCTCTCTCAAAGAGATCGAGACCCGCAACGAAAAGCAGAAGAACGTCCCGCTGACCGCCAAGCTGTCGCAGGCAGGTCTCGATTGGACTCCCGGCAAATTCGGCGTGGTTTCGGCTTCGCTCGGCATCTTCGTGCTGGGCATCGCGATCATCTTGGGCGCCGGACTGCCGGCCGCGGCCGGTCTTGGTTTCGCCGCCGGCTTCGGACTGCCGCGCTGGACGCTCGGCTATCTCAAGCGCCGCCGCGAGAAGAAGTTTCTGGCTGCCCTCCCCGACGCGGTTGACGTTATCGTTCGCGGTATCAAGGCCGGCCTGCCATTGTTCGACTCGATCAAGATGGTGGCCGCCGATTCACCTGAGCCGCTGCGGGGCGAGTTCAATGCCATCATCGAGACCCAGGCGATCGGCATGCCGATCGGCGAGGCCTGCGCCCGGCTGTATGAGCGGATGCCGATTCCCGAAGCGAACTTCTTCGGCATCGTGATCTCGATCCAGCAAAAATCGGGCGGCAACCTTTCCGAAGCGCTCGGAAACCTGTCCAAGGTGCTGCGCGATCGTAAAAAGATGGCCGAGAAGATCCAGGCGATGTCGATGGAAGCCAAGGCATCGGCCGCGATCATCGGTTCGCTGCCGATCATCGTGATGCTGCTGGTCTATGTGACGACCCCGGACTACATCTCTCTGCTGTGGACACATCCGACCGGTCGCATTCTCCTCGCGGCTTCGGCGCTGTGGATGTCGGCGGGCATCTTCGTGATGAAGAAGATGATCAACTTCGACTTCTGAGGGCGGCCATGTTGGATTTTCTAATCGAGAAGTTCCACGACGCGCGGTTCATGGCGACGCTGCTCGCGGCCATCGCAGCCAGCGCGACGGTCTACACCCTCATCATTCCGTTCTTTGCAGGCGAGACGCTTGCCAAGCGAATGAAGGCCGTCGGCAGCGAACGCGAGCGCCTGCGGCAGCGCGAACGCGATCGCCTCGCCAAAGCCGAGAAGGTGTCACTGCGCCAGGCGCCGAAGAAATTCGTGGCGCGCGTGGTGGAAGACTTCAACCTCGCCAAATGGCTGGCGCAAGAATCCGCACGCGACAAGCTGGTGATGGCCGGTTACCGAGGTCAGGCGCCCTATGTCACCTTTCTGTTCTTCCGGATGGTGATGCCGATCGCGTTCGGCGCGGCCTCGGCACTGTACGTGTTCGTAATCGCGAATTTCGACCAGCCACTGACGGTCAAGATCGGTATGTGCGTCGCCGCGATTTTCTTCGGCATGCAGGCGCCAATGCTGTTTCTGAAAAACGCGATCCAGAAGCGGCAACTGTCGATCAAGCGGGCGTTTCCAGACGCGCTCGACCTGCTTTTGATCTGCATCGAGTCCGGCATGTCGATCGAAACGGCGTTCCGACGGGTCTCGATCGAAATCGGATCGCAGTCGATCCCGCTCGCCGAAGAATTCACCCTGACCACCGCCGAGCTGTCCTATCTTCAGGACCGCAAGCAGGCTTACGAAAATCTGGCGCTGCGTACAGGCCTCGACGGCGTGAAGTCGGTCTGCCTGGCGCTGCAGCAGTCGGAGCGCTACGGCACGCCGCTCGGCCAGAGCCTGCGGGTGATGGCGCAGGAAAATCGCGACATGCGCATGAACGAGGCCGAGAAGAAGGCAGCAGCCCTGCCGCCCAAGCTCACCGTGCCGATGATCGTGTTCTTCCTGCCGGTGCTGTTCGTGGTGATCCTGGGCCCGACCGGCATTCGCATCGCAGCGATGCAGTAAGGTCGACCGCTTAAAGGATCAGCTTAGCGGCCGGAGGCCAGTACGCCGCGGCCTGCCGCTCGGGCGGCGTCATGGCCGCTCACCATCTCCTTGAGATAGGCGACGTTGGCGGCGGCCTCGTCCGGCGGCAGGTCGGCACGCACGATCGACTCGGCTTCTGCGTAGCGGCCCTGCAGGCCGATCACCAGCGCCAGGTTCTGACGCACGCGCGAGTCCGCCCGGCCGCTTGCATAGGCGCGCCGCAGCGTGTCTTCGGCTTTCGGCAGCTCTTTGGTCAGCACGTAGGACATACCGAGGTTCGACAGCACCGAGGGCTCGTCCGGTGCAAGCCGCAGAGCGCTGGCGTAGTAACGCCGCGCTTCCTCGTTGCGTCCCATCTGGTCGAGCACGGTGCCCTGCACCGACAGGATCCGCCAATCGGGATTGTCGGGGCTGTGCGCCCGCGACAGCGTGTCGAACGCCAATTGGAAATTGCCGTTGTCGGCGAGCGCGCGGCCATACGCGGCCCGCACTGCTTTGTTGCTCGGATTGGCGAGCGAGGCCTTCTCCAGCACCGCGACGGCCTGGGCGCGCTGGCCGATCGCGCGCAGCGCGTTGCCGTAAGCGATTGCGGCGTCGGGATCGTTGGGGCGTGACCGGTAGCGATCGCCGGCGATCTCGACGGCGCGGTTTGGATCGGCTGCGGCCTCGTTGCGGCTGCCGAGCGAGCCGGTGACATCGGCCATGCCCATGGTCTTGCAACCTGCGAGCGACACCGCCAGGCTGACGGTCAGCGCCGCGGATGCGGCAAACCGGGCAAGACAAGGCAGGTCGCGCATGGCACCATACTCACAAAGCCGACGAATTCTGGCCCAGCAATAGAGCGTTAACCCTAATGTTGGGTTAATCCTTCCGGCCATCGGCACCGCCTTAAGATTCGAAAGAGCCGCAACGCATGCACCCGATCTTCCAAACCGAGCCTACTCCGTCCGCAACGCCAATTCTGTTCGTCACCAAATCCAGCTGGGATGCGGTGCGAGCTGATCTGCCCGAAGCAGCTCAGCGCTTTGCAACGGCGAGCGGCTATAGCGGCAAGCCGGGTCAGTACCTGGCGCTGCCGACGGCGGACGGCGAGATTGGACATGTGCTGTTCGGCCTCGACGAGCCGGGCGCGAAAAGCCACGACCCGTTCCGCCCCGGCGCCCTGCCCGGGCTGCTGCCCGCCGGCGTGTATCGTTTCGCCAACGCGCCTCACGATGCGCGGCTTGCCGCTCTCGCCTTCGCGCTCGGCGCCTATAAGTTTGGCCGCTATCGCAAGGCCGAGCCGCCGGCCGTGCGTCTGGTTCCGCCGGATGGCGTCGATGCCGCCGCGATCAGCCGCGCCGCAGAAGCAGCGGCACTGGCGCGCGACCTCATCAACACGCCGTCGAACGACATGGGGCCGGCTGAACTCGCCGACGCTGCAGACGCACTGGCGACGCGCTTCGGCGCGAGCATCAGCGTCATCGTCGGTGACGAGCTCGCCACCCAGAACTTCCCGTTGATCCGCGCCGTCGGCATGGCCTCGACCCGCGCACCGCGGCTGATCGATCTGACCTGGGGCGATCCGTCCCACCCGAAGGTCACGCTGGTCGGCAAGGGCGTGTGCTTCGACACCGGCGGCCTCGATCTGAAGCCATCGAGCGCGATGCTGATCATGAAGAAGGACATGGGCGGCGCCGCCAACGTCCTGGCGCTGGCTTCGATGATCATGGACGCCGGGTTGAAGCTGCGGTTGCGCGTGCTGATCCCTGCGGTCGAGAACTCCGTCGCCGGCAACGCGATGCGGCCGCTCGATATCTTCCCCTCGCGCAAGGGGCCGACCGTCGAGATCGGCAACACCGATGCCGAAGGCCGGCTGGTGCTGGCCGATGCGCTCGCTTATGCGGACGAGGAAGCGCCGGACCTGCTGATCGATCTCGGCACACTGACCGGCGCAGCCCGCGTCGCGCTCGGTCCCGATCTGCCACCCTACTACACCAACGATGAAGCGCTGGCGCTCGACGTCGCGCGCCACGCCAGCGCGGAAAACGATCCGCTGTGGCGGATGCCGCTGTGGGGCCCGTACGACTCGTGGCTCGACTCCAAGGTCGCAAACATCAACAACGCGCCGTCCGGCGGCTTTGCCGGCTCGATCACCTGCGCGTTGTTCCTGCAGCGTTTCGTCGAAGCCGCCAAGAGCTGGCTGCACGTCGATATCTACGGCTGGACGCCGAAGGCCAAGCCCGGTCGTCCCGAAGGTGGCGAATGCCAGGCCGCGCGCGCGATCTTCGCGCTGTTGAGCGAGCGCTATGGCTGATCGCAGGCTGACGCCGGCGCGGCCCGACCTCGCCGCCAAACATCTCGAAGGCCAAGTCACCGCGGCGCGGTTCGTCGAAGGCGAAGTGTTCGAAGTCAGCTACGGCGTGGCTCCGGTGCGGCGCGAGCCGTTTTCCGGCGCGATGCTGGAGACCGAGGCCCTAAAAGGCGAGCGTGTCACCGTTTACGATCGCACCGAAGAAGGCTGGGCCTGGGGCCAGTTGATGACCGACGGCTATGTCGGCTGGCTTCCGGACCTCGCATTGTACAGGCCTGCCGCAGAACCGACCCACAAGGTGACGGCGCTCCGCACTTTCGCGTTCCACGGTCCTTCGATCAAACTGCCGCCGGCGGAGACGCTGCCGCTCGGCGCGCGGCTGGCGATCGTGCGCGAGGATGCGAGTTTCGCGGTGACGCAGGAAGGCTGGCACGTGCCGCGCCGGCATGTCGCACCGGTGGCTGACGTCGAAGCCGATTTCGTCGCGGTTGCCGAGCGCTTTGTCGGCACGCCGTATCTGTGGGGCGGGCGTAGCAGTCTCGGCATCGACTGTTCGGGTCTGGTGCAAACCGCGCTGGCGGCCTGCGGCATCGCCGCGCCGCGCGACAGCGACATGCAGGCAGACGCGCTCGGCACGGCTGTGTCGCTCGACGAGCAGTCTGCACTGAAGCGCGGGGATCTGTTGTTCTGGAAAGGCCACGTCGCGATCGCACGCGACGCCGCCAGCATCGTACACGCCAATGCTTATCACATGGCGACGGCGATCGAACCGACGCACGAGGCGATCGCGCGGATTGCAGCCGCCGGCAGCGCGCTGACTGCGATCAAGCGGCTCGGCTGAAACACTCGCGCAGCCGCGCGCGATTGAGCGCCAGCCACTGCAAGGCGGTGACGAGCAGCGCATTGTTGAACGCGCCGCGGCTGAGCGCCGCCAGCGCCTCATCGATGGTTACGACGAACGGCTCGGTGTCCTCGTCTTCTTCGGCCAATCCGGCGCGTTGCAGCACCGCGCTGGAATCGACGTGGCCGACAAAGAAGATGACCTGTTCATCGGTGAGGCCCGGGGTCGGCAGCACGCGATAAAGCTCGGCAAGCTGCGTCGGCGCGACGCCGATCTCCTCGATGCATTCGCGCCGTGCCGCATCCGCATCGCTCTCATGCGGGTCGACCCGGCCGGCGACGATCTCGACCATGTCGCCGCGACCGGTGGCAAGATGCGCCGGAAGGCGAAACTGCCGGATCAGAACAACCGAATCCCGCGCCAGATCGATCGGGACCACGGCGGCAACGCGGCTGGCGCGCAGCACGTCCCGCCGCTGCAACAGCGGCGGCTCGCCGTCGCGCCGAATCGACACCTCGAAACGCTGATAGGACATGAACCCCTGCCCGATCAGCTCAGGCGCCGACACGGTGACATCCGCCGCGTGGTCCGCGAGCTGATCAGTTTGGTCGCTCTCGCTCATCAAACACCTATTGGGCCGCGGCGCCGCCGGGCGCGGTCTCAAGCCGGAACGCAGCGGCGAACAGCGCCCGCGTATAGTCGGTCTTCGGCGACTTGAACAGCTCGGCCGCAGGGCCTTCCTCGACCACTTTGCCTTGTTTCATGACGATCAGATGACTGGCAAGCGAGGCCACGACGCGCAGATCGTGCGAAATAAACATATAGGTCAGATCGCGCTTGCGCTGCAGTTCGCGTAGCAGATCGACCATCTGCGCCTGAAACAGCATGTCGAGCGCGCTGGTCGGCTCATCGAGCACAACGAAGTTCGGCTCCAGCACCACCGCGCGCGCGATCGAAATCCGCTGGCGCTGGCCGCCGGAGAACTCGTGCGGATAGCGGAAGCGGGTGGCGGGATCGAGACCGACCTCCTTCAGCGCCTTGATCACCCGCGCTTCACGCTCGGCCTCGCCGAGTTGCGGCTGATGCACGCTAAGCCCCTCGGCGATGATATCGCCGACCGACATGCGCGGGCTGAGCGCGCCGAACGGGTCCTGAAACACGATCTGCATATCGCGGCGGAACGGCCGCATCTGCTTGAACTTCAAGCCCTGGATATCGTTGCCCAGAAACACGATCGGCCCGTCGGACGAGATAAGCCGCAGCAGCGCCAATCCGAGCGTCGTCTTGCCCGAGCCGGACTCGCCGACCACGCCGAGCGTCTCGCCTTTACGGATCGCCAGCTTCACGCCATCGACCGCCTTGATGTGTCCGACCGTCTTGCGCATCAGGCCGCGACGGATCGGAAACCAGACTTTGAGGTCATCGGTGGAGATCACCACCGGCGCATCGGGACACGGCGGTGCCGGGTCTGGCTTCGGCTCGGCCGCGAGCAGCGCCTTGGTGTAGGGATGCTGCGGATCGGTGAACACTTGTTCGACCGGCCCCTGCTCGACGATCTTGCCGGTATGCATCACGCACACCGTGTCGGCGATGCGACGGACGATTCCGAGATCGTGGGTGATGAACAGCATGCTCATCCCGAGCCGCGCCCGGATGTCCGCAAGTAGCGCCAGGATCTGCGCCTGCACGGTGACATCGAGCGCCGTGGTCGGCTCGTCGGCAATCAACAGATCCGGCTCGTTGGCGAGCGCCATCGCGATCATCACGCGCTGCCGCTGTCCGCCGGACAATTGATGCGGATAGCTGGCGAGACGCGTCTCCGGTTCGGGAATACCAACCTGCGTCAGCAGCTCGATGATTCGCGCCCGCGGCTTGGCGCCGCGCACGCCGCCGTGCAATTGCAGAATCTCGCCGATCTGCGCCTCGATCGTGTGCAGCGGATTGAGCGAGGTCATCGGCTCCTGAAACACGATCGAGATCTCGTTGCCGCGAATGCCGCGGATCTCGCGCTCGGACATCCCGAGCAGTTCGCGTCCCTTGAACCGGATCTGGCCGGACGGATGCGACGCGCTCGGATACGGCAGCAGCTTCAGGATCGACAGCGCGCTGACCGACTTGCCCGAGCCGGACTCACCCACCAGCGCAACACATTCGCCACGCTTGATCCGGAACGACACATGATCGACGGCCGTCGTCGTCCCGCTGGGCTGATGGAAGGCGACAGACAGGTCGCTGACATCAAGCAGAGGCTGGTTGATCGCGTCCATCAGACAAGCTCGCTGAGTTGAAGCCATGTCGGCCCGCCGGCGATCGCACGGCCCAGCCGTTGGTCTTCGGTCAAGAAGTTCTCACATCCTGCCGCTCGCGCAGTCGCCACGTGGATCGCATCCATCGGTTTGATCCCCAGTTCAGCCTGGATATGACAGGAAGCTAGGAGGATATCCCGACTGACCGGTACCGTCAGAAGCGGACTAAGAGGTGAAAAGAACAACTCGTACTTTTCCAAATAGTCCGGGTTTTTGAGCGAGATCGGCTTTGGCATGACCTCGGCGATCGTCAATTCGGAGGTGACCACCCGCACGTCATCAGCATCGATCGCACCCAAAAATGCGCGGATCGTCTCGGCCCATTGGCTGCCTTGCTCGATCGCATAGATGATGATGTTCGAGTCCAGGTAGATCGGCCGATCTTTGAAACGCGCCCACATCAGTGATCTTCGCGCAACTCGCGGATATGCCGAACGACGTCTTCGTCGCTGCCGTGGAGATTGGGAACGGAGCCTGCGAGCGGAGCGAGCATGATCCTCGGCTCGCGATCGGCCTTGGGCCTAAATTCGATCTCGACCCAACCATGCTGCGGCAGACCTTCCTGAAGGTCCGACGGCAGCTTATCGACCGGATACTCTCGAACAATCTTGTTCATCGCCTCTGCTCCGGAATGAGAGTTTATCACACCTTCACCTGAACGTCTTGCGCGGGTCGAAGGCGTCGCGGACGGCTTCGCCGATGAAGATCAGCAGCGACAGCATGATGGCGACGGCGAAGAACCCGGTGAAGCCGAGCCATGGGGCCTGAACGTTGGCCTTGCCCTGCGCCAGCAATTCGCCCAGCGACGGTGAGCCAGGCGGCAGGCCGAAGCCGAGGAAGTCCAGCGCCGTCAAGGTCATCACCGAGGACGACACGATGAACGGCAGGAACGTCATGGTCGCCACCATCGCGTTCGGCAGCAGGTGACGGACCATGATCTTGGCGTTGGACACGCCGAGCGCCCGGGCCGCGGTGATGTACTCAAAGTTTCTGCCGCGCAAAAACTCAGCCCGCACCAGGCCGACCAGCGACACCCAGCTGAACAGCAGCAGGATGCCGAGCAGCACGAAGAAACCCGGCACCAGCACCGACGACAGGATCAGCAGCAGGTACAGCGACGGAATCGCGGTCCAGACTTCGATCAGCCGTTGGAAGGTGAGATCGACCCAGCCGCCGAAATAGCCCTGGATGCCGCCGGCCGCGACGCCAACGATCGACGAGATGATCGTCAGGCTGAGGCCGAACAGGATCGAGATCCGGAATCCGTAGATCAGCCGTGCAACGACGTCACGGCCCTGATCGTCAGTGCCGAGCCAATTGTATTCGAGATCGCGGCAGCTCTTGACGCCCTTCTTGGCGACCACCGCGGCGCATTCCTGTTCGGTTAGCAGCCAGGTCGGCTTCGACGGCGCCGGCGTCGGCAGGTCGAGATTGTGAGTGCCGTAGGAATAGCGGATCGGCGCCCAGATCACCGTGCCGCCCTTGTCGGCGATCAGCTTCTGCAGAAACGGATCGCGATAATCTGCTGCCGTTTCGAAGTCGCCGCCGAAGGTGGTCTCGGAATAGGTTACGACCGCCGGGAAATAATAATGACCGTCGAGCTTGATCAGCAGCGGCCGGTCGTTGGCGATGAATTCGGCGAACAGCGAGATGCCGAACAGCACCAGAAAGATCCAGAACGACCAGTAGCCGCGCCGGTTGGCCTTGAAGTTCTGCCAGCGCCGCTTGTTCAGCGGCGACAGCGACAGCCGGTGGTGCGTTGGCGGCACCGCCTCGCCGAGCGGCGCCTGCGTGGTGGTTTCGATCGGCTCGCGTGCGATCAGCGTCATCAGACGTCCCGCGCCTCGAAGTCGATCCGGGGATCGATCCACATATAGGTGAGATCGGAAATCAGGTTCACCACCAGGCCGACCAGGGAAAAGATGAAGAGCGTGCCGAACACCACCGGATAGTCGCGGTTGAGTACGCTTTCGAAGCCGAGCAGGCCGAGCCCGTCGAGCGAGAAAATGGTCTCGATCAACAGCGAGCCCGAGAAGAACGCGTGGATGAACGCGCCCGGAAAGCCGGCGATCACGATCAGCATGGCATTGCGGAACACGTGTCCGTACAGCACCTGGGTCTCGCTGCAGCCCTTGGCACGCGCGGTCATGACGTATTGCTTACGGATCTCGTCCAGGAACGAGTTCTTGGTCAGCAGCGTCATGGTGGCGAATGCGCCGAGCGCCATCGAGATCAATGGCAGCGTCAGGTGCCAGAAATAGTCGAGGATCTTCCAGTACCAGGGAAACTGGCTCCACCCGTCGGAGGTCAGCCCGCGCAGTGGAAACCAGCTGAAGAACGAGCCGCCAGCGAACAGGATGATCAACAGGATCGCGAACAGGAAGCCCGGAATCGCGAAGCCGACGATGATCACCGCAGAAGTCCAGGTGTCGAATTTCGAGCCGTCCTGCACCGCCTTGCGAATGCCGAGCGGGATCGAGATCAAATAGGTCAGCAGCGTCATCCAGATCCCGAGCGACATCGAGACCGGCAGCTTCTCCTTGATCAGCTGCAGCACGCTGACATCGCGGAAATAGCTCTTACCGAAATCGAACCGCGCGAAATTCCACAGCATGATCGCGAAGCGCTCGGGCGCCGGCTTGTCGAAGCCGAACTGCTTTTCGAGACTCTTGACGAATTCCGGATCGAGTCCCTGGGCGCCGCGATATTTCGAGTTCACCGCATCCGCCGAACCGGCGACCTGCGGCCGTGCACCGAAGTCCCCACCGGACGAACCCGAGACGCGCGACGAGGCGCCGGTGTCGGCCCCGGAAATCTGCGCGATCACTCGTTCAACCGGACCGCCGGGCGCGAACTGCACGACGACAAAAGAGACGAACAAAATCCCGAGCAGAGTCGGAAACATCAGCAGGACGCGGCGAGCGATATAGGCGGCCATGCTATTTCTTCCCTCGGTCGGCCGCAGCCGCCGTATCCTTCGCCCACCAAAGTTCCGGCACGCCGACGCCGACGTATTTTGGTAGATTGGGCGGATGGCCGAACACGTCCCAATAGGCGAGCCGGTGCGAGGCCGAATACCATTGCGGCACCCAATAGCGCCCGGCCCGGATCAGACGGTCGAGCGCCCGCGCCGCGACCACCAGCTTGATGCGGGTGTCGGCGGCGATCACCTGATCGATCATCGCATCGATCACCGGATCGGAAATGCCGGCGAGGTTGTTCGACCCCTTGGTGGCGGCCGCCTGTGACGAGAAAAAATTGCGCAGCGCGTCGCCCGGCACTGTCGAGAAGCTGTAGCGCTCGATCGCGAGATCGAAATCGAAATCATCGCGACGCGCCCGCTGCTGCACCGGATCGACCAGCCGCAAGGTTGCTTCGATGCCGAGCGTGCCGAGGTTTTTGATGAACGGCATATGGTGGGGCTGGAATGCCGGCTCCTCGAGCAGGAATTCGACGCGGAACGGCTCACCGGACGGCGTCAGACGTTTGCCGTTCTTGATCGGGAAGCCCGCATCGTTGAGGAGCTGCGCGCCGTGGCGCAGCAGCGCGCGGTCTTGCCCGGAGCCGTCGGACGCCGGCGGCACGAACGGCGCACCGAACACCTCGTCCGGCACCTTGCCGCGAAACGGCTCGAGCAGCGCAAGCTCTTCGGGCGACGGCGCGCCCACCGCCATCATGTCCGAATTCTGGAACGGCGACACCGTGCGCGCATAGGTGCCGTACATGATGGTCTTGTTAGTCCATTCGAAATCGAACGCGCAGCCGAGCGCTTCGCGCACCCGCGGGTCCTTGAATTTGTCGCGGCGGGTGTTGATGAACCAGCCCTGTGCGCCCGACGGCGTGTCGTCCGGCAGCATCTCGCGCTTGACGCGGCCGTCGTGGATCGCGGGAAAATCGTAGCGGGTGTTCCAGATCCGCGAGGTGAACTCCTCGCGAAACAGGTAGCTGCGCCCGGTGAAGCCTTCGAAGGCGACGTCGCGATCGCGATAGAATTCGAACCGCACCGTGTCGAAATTGTACGACCCGACATTCACCGGCAGCTTGGCGCCCCACCAATCCTTGACCCGATCGAATTCGATATAGCGGCCCGATTCCATCCGACCGACCTTGTAGGGCCCACTGCCGAGCGGCACTTCCATGGTCGATTCATCGAACGGCTGCTTGGCGTAGTAAGCTTCCGAAAATAGCGGCAGCGCGGCGACGAACAACGGCACGTCCCGCGCGCGCTTCGGCTTGAAGGTGACGATCAGCGTCGCGTCACCGTCGGCCTTCGCCTCAATGAAGTCGCGCAGTTGCTGCGTGATCAGCGGATGGCCTTTGGCCTTCAGAATGTTGAGCGAGAACGCGGCATCACGCGCGGTCAGCTTGCTGCCGTCGTGAAACCGCGCCTCGGGCCGCATCGTGAAACGATAGGTCAGCCCGTCGGCGGAGATCGCCACCTTGGACGCGGCGAAGCCGTACATCGCATCCGGCTCGTCGCCCGCCCGCGCCATCAGCGTCGCAAAGGTCAGCCCCATCCCCTGCGCGCCGTCGCCCTTGAGGATGAAGGCGTTGAGCGAATTGAAGGTCTGGAACGACTGATTGAAGGCGCGGACCGACGGAATGGTCGAGAACAGCCCGCCCTTGGGAGCCTTCGCATCGACGTAGTCGAACTGCACGAAATCGGCCGGATACTTCAAGTCACCGAACGCTGAGATGCCGTGGGACACCGTTTCGCCGTCGGCCGCGACGGCGGTACCCCTCAGCTGCGCGGCGGCGAGCGCGCCGACGCCGAGAGCGAGCACGTTGCGACGATTGAGCTGCGCCATACGCGAAGCAATCCTCAAGAGCGCTTGCCGAGGTTGGCGGCCTTGTCGGCGTCGTACCACCACAGCGCCGGCAGACCGGAGCGGGCGTATTTCGGCAGCGGCGCGTGCCCAAACCGATCCCAGCGCGCGTAGCGCATGAAACCGTAGGTGAATTGCGGCACGACGTAGAAGTTCCACAGCAGCACACGGTCGAGCGCCCGCGTGGCGGCAACCAGCGTGGCCCGATCCTTGGCGTAGATCACCTTCTCGATCAGCTCATCGATGGCGGGATTCTTGATGCCAATGGTGTTGTGCGAGCCCTGCTCATTGGCCGCCTGGGATCCCCAATAGTCGCGCTGCTCGTTACCGGGCGACAGCGACTGGCCCCACAGATCGGTGATGATGTCGAAATCGAACGCGCGAATCCGATTCTGGTACTGCGCGTCGTCGACCACACGGATAGAGACGGCAACGCCCAGCCGCTCCAGCGACGGCTTGTAGAACAACGCGATCCGCTCCGACGACGGGTCCTGCACCAGGATCTCGACCGCCACCGGCTTGCCGGACGGATCGACCAGCTTGCGATCCTTGATGTCGAAGCCGGCTTCTTTCACCAGCTTGATCGCCTCGCGCAAGTTGGCGCGCACCGCCTCCGGATTGCCGCCGACTGGATTGGTGTAGGGCTGCGTGAACAGCTCGGCCGGCACCTTGTCGCGCACCGTTTCGAGGAACGCCAACTCCTGCCCTTCAGGCAGCCCGCTGGAGGCGAGCTCGGTGCCTTCGAAGAAGCTCGCGATCCGCTTGTACTGTCCGTAGAACAGCTGCTTGTTCATTTCCTCGAAGTCGAACGCGTAGTTGAAGGCACGCCGCACCCGCGGGTCCTTGAACATCTCGCGGCGGGTATTCAGCACGAAGGCTTGCATCCGGCCGGAGTCGTTGATCGGGAATTCTTCTTTGACGACGCGCTTGTCGTTCACCGCCGGAAAGTCGTAGGCGGTCGCCCACTGCTTGGCGGAGTTCTCCATGATCCAGTCGGCCTGATCGGCCTTGAAGGCTTCCAGCGCCACCGTATTGTCGCGGAAGTACTCGAACCGCAGTTCGTCGAAATTGTTCTGGCCGATCCGCACCGGCAGCTTCTCGCCCCAATAGTCCTTCACCCGCTCCAGCACGACCGAGCGGCCGGCGACGAACTCCTTGATCTTATAGGGGGCGGAGCCGAGCGGCGGCTCCAGCGTCGTGGCCGAGATGTCGCGCTTGCGTCCCTGCGCGTCAGTGCCTTCCCACCAATGCTTCGGCAGCACCATCAATTCTCCGACGATGGTCGGCAGTTCGCGATTGCCCGGCGCATCGAAGGTGAAACGGATGTCGCGCTCGCCGAGCTTCTCGGCTTTGACGACATGACGATAATAAGAGGCGTAACGTGGGCTGTACTTCTTCAGCGCGTCGAACGAGAACACCACGTCGTCGGCGGTGACCGGCTTGCCGTCGTTCCAGCGCGCCTCCTTGCGCAAGCGATAGATCACCCAGGAAAAATCGTCGGGATGCGCGGCGCCCTCGGCGAGCAGACCGTACTCGGTGCCGACCTCGTCCTGCGACGGCGTCATCAGGGTTTCGTAGAGATACCCCGCAGGACCGGCGATGTTGCCCTTCACACCGGCGACCGCGAGATTGAAATTGTCGAAGGTGCCGAGCGCGATCTGCCGCGCGATACCGCCCTTCGGAGCTTTCGGATTCACATAATCGAACTGTGCGAAGCCGGCCGGATATTTCAGGTCCCCGAACAGCGACAGACCATGGCGCCAGGCCGCACCATCGACCGCGGTTTCGGCGCGCGCCGCGCTCGCCCCAAACGGACCGGGGCTGAAGCTCAAAACCGGAGTCACTGCGGCCAACAAGCCGCCCTGCAGAAGATGTCGTCGGGTCAACGTCACGATACTGAAATCCCTGTTCGCTGCGGTCTTCGCCCAGACCGGACTGTCCGAGGATTCGTCCGATTATGGCGATTTTGGCGGAGGATAACACCCCACGCACGGCCGACTTGCGGCGAAAGGTCCCGGTTACCGATGTTTAATCCGCATCGGTTTCGCAAAACAAAACGGCCGGGAAAATCCCGGCCGTTCAACATTCCAATCTTGGAAAATCGTTACTTCTCTGCCGTCGCCGGCAGCGCTTCGGGCTTGTCTGAATTCTTGTTGAGATAGGCGATCAGGTCGGCCCGTTCCTTGTCGTTCGGAATGCCGGCGAAGCTCATCGCGGTGCCGGGGATGTAGCCCTTCGGATTGGCGAGGAACTTGTTGAGCTCGTCGAACGTCCAGGCGCCGCCCTTGGCCTTCATCGCAGCCGAGAAATTGAAACCGTTGCGGCCTTCGCCGCGATGGTCGCCGACGATGCCGTAGAGGTTCGGGCCGACGCGGTTCGGGCCGTCTTTTTCGAAGGTGTGGCAGGCAGCGCACTTCTTGGCGACCTTGGAGCCCTGATCCACCGAGGCGGTCTGCAGCAGCTTCTCAATCGGCTCGTCCGCCTTCGGCGCCGCATCCTTCGCCTGAGCCGGCTCGGCTTCCTTCACGGCGATGGCGTAGCCCTGCTTTTCGGGCTTGGTCGGGGAAAAGATCGCCTGCGCGGCGAAGTTGGATAGCAACAGGATCAGCAAGGTCCCGAAGATCGCGCCGACAATTTTGTTGAGTTCGAAAGTATCCATTTTCGCTCGCGTTTCCAAACCAGTCCGCGTCCGGACTTGTTCATCGGAGGCATTCTCAACTCGACTTTAGTCGGGATGAGATATCGGTTTGCCCCTGCGCTGGCAACCCGTATAAACGCCTCACACGCGTCGCTTCGGGCAGCCTGATACCAGTTCCGGCATTCGCTGCGGTGCATCATCCGCTGCAAGCGATCCTCCCATGACATCTCCTGCCACTCTGGTTCTGATCCCCGCCCGGATGGCCGCGACGCGGCTGCCCGGCAAACCGCTGCTCGACATCGCCGGGCTGCCGATGGTGGTGCAGGTGCTGCGCCGGGCGCAGGCGGCGGAGATCGGCCGGGTAGCGGTGGCGACCGATACGCCGGAGATCGCTGCCGCCGTGACCGCCCATGGCGGCGAGGTGGTGATGACCCGCGCCGATCATCCTTCCGGATCGGACCGCATCTTCGAGGCGCTGCAGACGCTGGACCCGGACCGCAAGATCGAGACCGTGATCAATCTGCAGGGCGATTTCCCGACCATCCGTCCCGAGCAGATCGGCGCCGTGCTGGGACCGCTCGCCGACCCGGCCGTCGACATCGCCACGCTGGCCGCCGAGATCCACACCGAGGAAGAGGCCACCAACCCAAACGTGGTCAAGGTGATCGGCTCGCCGCTCGCCCCGGACCGGCTGCGGGCGCTTTACTTTACCCGCGCCACCGCGCCCTGGGGCGACGGGCCGCGCTACCATCACATCGGCCTGTACGGCTACCGCCGCGCCGCCCTGGAGCGGTTCGTGGCGTTGCCCCCTTCCCCACTCGAGTTGCGCGAAAAGCTCGAACAGCTCCGTGCGTTGGAGGCTGGCATGCGGATCGACGTCGGCATCGTGGATACCGTGCCGCGCGGGGTCGATACGCCGGCTGATCTCGAGACCGCACGACGCGTGCTCGGCGGCTGACCCCGCCCACTGGCGAAAACCGCTACGGCTGCTAGAACGCGCGCCAGACACAGGACGCTAAGATCAGACCATGAAAATCGCATTCCAGGGCGAACCCGGCGCCAATTCCCACATCGCGATCAGCGACGCCTATCCCACCGCCGAGGCGATGCCTTGCGCCACCTTCGAGGACGCGCTGAGCGCGATCTCCTCGGGTGAAGCCGATCTCGGCATGATCCCGATCGAGAATTCGGTCGCCGGCCGAGTCGCCGACATCCACCACCTGCTGCCGACCTCCAAGCTGTTCATCGTCGGCGAGTGGTTCCTGCCGATCCGGCATCAGCTCGTCGCGGTGCCCGGCGCCAAGCTCGAAGACATCAAGACGGTCGAAAGCCACGTCCATGCGCTCGGCCAATGCCGCCGCATCATCCGCAAGTTCGGATTGAAGCCGATCGTCGCCGGCGACACCGCCGGCTCTGCACGGATCATCGCCGAGCGCGGCGACAAGACCTGCGCGGCAATCTCATCGCGGTTGGCGGCGAAGATCTATGGCCTCGAGATCCTGGCCGAAGACATCGAAGACGAAGCGCATAACACTACCCGCTTCGTGGTGCTGGCGCGCGAGCCGCGCTGGGCGGCGCAAGGCTCCGGCAAGCTCGTCACCACGTTTGTGTTCCGCGTGCGCAACCTGCCGGCCGCGCTCTACAAGGCGCTCGGCGGCTTCGCCACCAACGGCGTCAACATGACCAAGCTGGAAAGCTACATGGTCGACGGCAATTTCTTCGCGACGCAGTTTTACGCCGACGTCGAAGGTCATCCGGAGGACCGCAACCTCGCCTTCGCGCTCGACGAACTGAAGTTCTTCTCCCGCGAATTCCGCATCGTCGGCGTCTATCCGGGCCACCCCTTCCGCGACACGTTCAGCGAGCGCTAGGCGAGAGCCCTGCCACGTCATTGCGAGCGAAGCGAAGCAATCCAGCTCGGTGCACTGAGCTTCTGGATTGCTTCGTCGCTTCGCTCCTCGCAATGACGAAAGCTGTTTTTTCGAACTACGCCGCCGCGCGCTGCAACTCGAAGGCGTCGGCCAGCAGGCTGTAGCTGCGCTTGCGCGCCTCGTGGTCGTACACTGCGGTAATCACCATCAGCTCGTCGGCGTGGCTTGCGGAGATCAGCGGCTGCAACGCCTGCCGCACCGTCGCCGGACTGCCGACGAACAGCCGCGAGCGATTGCGCGCGATCGAGGCGCGGTCGGCGTCGGTGTACGAATAAGACAGAGCTTCTTCGACGCTTGGCAGCGGCACGTAGCGGCCGCGATCGCGCAGCAGGCGACTGAGATCCATCGAACTTGCGAGCCGCTCCGCTTCCTCATCGGTGTCGGCGACAACGGCGGCGACGGCCAAAATGCCGTGCGGCGTCGATCGCCAACGCGTGGGGCGGAAGTTGCTGCGATAATGCGTCAGCGCCTCGACGGCATCGTGTGACGCGAAATGATGCGCGAAGGCGAAGCCCATCCCGACCTGCGCGGCGAGCTCGGAACTGTAGTCGCTGGAGCCGAGCAGCCAGATCGGCGGCAGCGGCGTATCATCGGGCATCGCGACAACGTTGTTATAGGGATGGCCGGGCGGAAACCCGCGCGTCTCCCACAGCGTGAGCTCCTGCAGCCGCTCCAGAAAATCATCGCCCTCGCGGCCGTCGAGCCGTCGGCGTAGCGCGTGCATCGTCGCCTGATCGGTGCCCGGCGCGCGCCCGATGCCGAGATCGATCCTGCCGGGGAACAGCGCTTCGAGCATCTTGAAGCGCTCCGCCACGACCAGCGGCGCGTGGTTGGGCAGCATCACGCCACCGGAGCCGACATGGATGCGTTCGGTCACCGCCGCGATCTGCCCAATCATGATGTCCGGCGCGGGGCTCGCGACTGAAGGAAGATTGTGATGCTCGGCCAGCCAGTAGCGCACGTAGCCCAGCGCGTCCGCATGGCGCGCAAGGTCGATCGAGTTGCGCAACGCCGCAGCCGGCGGTGTGCCGGTGGTGACGACGGACAGATCGAGGATCGAGAGTGGCAACATTTGCCTAACCTAGTGCGCGACCGAGGCCGGCGCAAAGGTATTGGGCTAGGCAATTCGACGATCCCCTGCCCGTTTGTTTCGGAGTGGGCAGAATGACCGTCTGCTTGGGAAGGCCTGGCTCATCCGGTTCCGCCAGAATCGCTGCGCTGCACACAACCATCTGACGGATCTGTTGATTTTCGAAACTGGCGCGGGATACGCCCTGCCCACTCCCGGACAGCCCCCAGCGCCATCGAACGCACAAAACGGACTATTTTGGGCAACTTCCCAAATCGATATCGCCCAAAGTGGGCTGGCCGCCGAAAGCAGTTCGGCCTAATTTAACGCGGTTCGTGGAGGTTCCTGACCGTTGGGCAGCCGCACGCGCCTGTGGACGCCCGAACCGCCCTTTCAAACTGGATGACCATCAGATGAGCGACCTGCCGCAGCAGCTTCCGGCAATTTCCTTCGAGTTCTTCCCACCGAAGACCGAAGAGATGGAGCGCAATTTGTGGCAGGCGATCAGCCGGCTGGCGCCGCTGCGTCCGAGCTTCGTCTCGGTCACCTATGGGGCCGGCGGCTCCACCCGGGAGCGGACCCATGCCACGATCGCGCGTATTCTGAAAGAAACCGATCTGACCCCGGCGGCGCATCTGACCTGCGTCGATGCCCCCTGTGCCGACGTCGACGACGTCGTGGCGCGGTATCACGACATCGGCGTCCGCCACATCGTGGCGCTCCGCGGCGATCCGACCACCGGTCTCGGCGGCCCCTACACGCCGCATCCGCAGGGCTATCGCAGCTCGGCCGATCTGGTCGCCTCGATCAAGCGCCGCTATCCGGACATCGACGTCACGGTGTCGGCCTATCCGGAGAAACATCCGGAGAGCACCGGCTTCGATGCCGACCTCGACATCCTGAAGGCCAAGGTCGATGCTGGGGCAACGCGCGCCATCACCCAGTTCTTCTTCGATAACGACCTGTACTTCCGCTACCTCGACCGGGTCCGCGCCCGCGGCATCGACATCCCGATCGTGCCGGGCATCCTGCCGGTGCAGAACTTCAAGCAGGCCGCCGGCTTTGCGGCCCGCGCCGGCGCCAGCGTACCGGACTGGCTGGCCAAGCAGTTCGAAGGCCTCGACGACGATCCCGACACCCGCAAGCTGGTGGCCGCCACCGTCGCCGCCGGCCAGGTGCACAAGCTCGCCAAGCACGGCGTCAACAACTTCCACTTCTACACCATGAACCGCGCGGACCTGGTGTTCGCCATCAGCCATCTGCTGGGCTTCCGGCCGCAGGCGGCAAGGCAAGCCGCGTGAGTTTGCAACCAAATTCTCCGCGCGCAGGGCGCGCTCCCTCTCCCCGTCGGGGAGAGGGTTGGGGTGAGGGGCACGGGCGCCGATGGTCATCCGCACCACGCGTACACCGATCGCCAGGCGCCTGCGGGCTCAGCCGACGCAGGCTGAAGCTCTGCTGTGGCGCCGTCTCCGCAATCGCCAGCTCGATGGCTGGAAATTCAAGCGGCAATTTCCGATCGACAGATTTGTCGTCGACTTCTGCTGCACCGAAGCGCGGCTCGTCATCGAACTCGACGGCGGACAGCATGAACAGCAGATCGAACAGGATGCGTCGCGAACGGAGGTGCTCTCCGCGATGGGCTATCTGGTCGTTCGGTTCTGGAACAACGATGTGCTGTCGAATCCAGACGGCGTGCTCGAAACGATTGCCCGAACGATCAGACCGCATGCGTTCGATCCCCCTCACCCCATCCCTCTCCCCGACGGGGAGAGGGAGCCGCGCTGAGTAACTTGCAAATGTCGATTTCCAAAAGCCCGATCGCCGATCGTCTTCGTGCCCTCGCCGCCCAGCGGATCCTCGTGCTCGACGGCGCGATGGGGACGATGATTCAGCAGCTGCAGCTCGACGAAGCTGCGTTCCGCGGGATGCGGTTCAAGGATTTCCACCGCGACCTGCGCGGCAACAACGATCTGCTGATCCTGACCCAGCCGCAGGCGATCGAGGACATCCATGCGCAGTATTTGCGCGCCGGTGCCGATATCGTCGCGACCAACACCTTCTCCTCGACCTCGATCGCGCAGGCCGACTACGACATGTCGGACCTTGCTTACGAGATGAGCCGCGACGGCGCCCGCCTCGCCCGCAATGCCGCCGCCAAGGTCGAAGCCGAAGACGGCAAACCGCGCTTCGTCGCCGGCGCGATCGGCCCGACCAACCGCACCGCCTCGATCTCGCCCGACGTCGCCAATCCCGGCTACCGCGCGGTGACGTTCGATGATCTGCGCATCGCCTACAGCGAACAGATCAACGGCCTGCTCGACGGCGGCGCCGACATCCTGCTGCTGGAAACCATCTTCGATACGCTGAATGCCAAGGCGGCGCTGTACGCGATCGCCGAGATCACCGACGCCCGCGGCATCGACGTGCCGGTGATGATCTCCGGCACCATCACCGACAAATCCGGCCGCCTGCTGTCGGGCCAGATGCCGGAAGCGTTCTGGAATTCGGTGCGGCACGCCCGCCCGATCACTATCGGCTTCAACTGCGCGCTCGGCGCCAAGGATCTGCGCGCCCACATCGCCGATATCAGCCGCGTCGCCGATACGCTAGTCTGCGCCTATCCCAACGCCGGTCTGCCCAACGAATTCGGCCAGTACGACGAGAGCCCGGAATACATGGCAGGTCTCGTCGGCGAGTTCGCCGAAGCCGGCCTCGTCAACATCGTCGGCGGCTGCTGCGGCACCACGCCAGCCCACATCAAGGCGATCGCCGAAGCGGTCGCGCCGCATAAGCCGCGTGTGATCCCGACCATCGAGCCGCGGCTGCGGCTCTCAGGCCTCGAGCCGTTCGAGCTGACCAAGGACATTCCGTTCGTCAACGTCGGCGAGCGCACCAACGTCACCGGCTCGGCGAAATTCCGGAAATTGATCACCGCCGGCGACTACGCGAGCGCCCTGCAGGTGGCGCGCGACCAGGTCGAGAACGGCGCCCAGATCATCGACGTCAACATGGACGAAGGGCTTCTCGATTCCGAAGCCGCGATGGTCACCTTCCTCAACCTCGTCGCCGCCGAGCCGGACATCGCCAAGGTGCCGGTGATGGTCGACTCCTCGAAGTTCAACGTGATCGAGGCCGGGCTGAAGTGCCTGCAGGGCAAGCCGGTGGTGAACTCGATCTCGCTCAAGGAGGGCGAGGACAAGTTTATTCACGAGGCGGGCATCGCCAAGCGTCACGGCGCCGCCGTGGTGGTGATGGCGTTCGACGAGACCGGCCAGGCCGACACCTACGCGCGCAAGACCGAGATCTGCGCCCGCGCTTACGACATTCTGGTCAACCGCATCGGCTTCCCGCCCGAAGACATCATCTTCGATCCGAACATTTTTGCGATCGCGACAGGGCTCGAGGAGCATAACAACTACGGCGTCGACTTCATCGAGGCGACGCGCTGGATCCGCCAAAACCTGCCGCACGCGCATGTCTCCGGCGGCGTCTCCAACCTGTCGTTCTCGTTCCGCGGCAACGAGCCGGTGCGCGAGGCGATGCACTCGGTGTTCCTGTATCACGCCATCAAGGCCGGCATGGACATGGGCATCGTCAATGCCGGGCAGATGATCGTGTATGACGACATCGATCCCGAGCTGCGCCAGGTCTGCGAGGACGTCATCCTCAACCATGATCCCGGCGCCTCCGAACGCCTGCTGGCGCTCGCCGACAAATATCGCGGCCAGGGCAAACAGCAGAAGGAACAGGACCTCGCCTGGCGCTCCTGGCCGGTCGAGCAGCGGCTCAGCCACGCGCTGGTGCACGGCATCACCGAGTTCATCGAGCTTGATACCGAGGAAGCGCGTGCCAAGGCCGAGCGGCCGCTGCACGTGATCGAAGGCCCGCTGATGGCCGGCATGAACGTGGTCGGCGACCTGTTCGGCGACGGCAAGATGTTCCTGCCGCAGGTGGTGAAATCGGCCCGCGTGATGAAGCAGGCGGTCGCCTATCTGATGCCGTTCATGGAAGCCGAGAAGGCGGCCAACCTCGCCGCGGGCAAGGACTCCGGGGAGCGCTCCTCCGCCGGCAAGATCGTGCTCGCCACCGTCAAGGGCGATGTCCACGACATCGGCAAGAACATCGTCGGCATCGTGCTCCAGTGCAACAACTTCGAGGTGATCGACCTCGGCGTGATGGTGCCGGCCGCCAAGATCATCGAGACCGCGAAGGCCGAGAACGCCGATATCATCGGCCTGTCCGGGCTGATCACGCCGTCGCTCGACGAGATGAGCTTCCTCGCCGGCGAGCTGCAGCGCAGCGGCTTCGACGTTCCGCTGCTGATCGGCGGCGCGACGACGAGCCGCGTCCACACCGCGGTGAAGATCGACCCCGCCTACCCTGCCGGCAGCGTTGTGCACGTCAACGACGCCAGCCGTGCGGTCGGCGTCGCCTCTTCGCTGCTGTCGAAGGACAAGGGCGCCGCCTATGCGGCGGAGATTCGCGCCGACTACGCCAAGATCTCGGCGGCGCATCACCGCGCCCAGGCCGACAAGAAGCGGCTGACGCTCGCCGCCGCCCGCGCCAATGCCACCAAGATCGATTGGGCCGCGACCAAGCCGGTGAAGCCCTCCTTCATCGGCACGCGGAGCTTCAGCAGCTATTCGCTCGCCGAACTGGTCGACTACATCGACTGGACGCCGTTCTTCCAGGCCTGGGAGCTCGCCGGACGCTTCCCTGCGATCCTCGAGGATGGTGTGGTCGGCGAAGCGGCGCGGTCGCTGTATGCCGACGCCCGCAAGATGCTGGACCGCATCGTCACCGAGAACTGGTTCACCGCCAACGCGACGATCGGGTTCTGGCCGGCGAACGCGCAAGGCGACGATATCCTGGTCTATGCGGATGAAGCGCGCACCACGCCGATCGCCACGCTGCACAGCCTGCGCCAGCAGCTCGACAAGCGCGAAGGCCGCGCCAACGCCGCGCTCAGCGACTTCATCGCGCCGGTTGCGAGCGGCGTCGCCGACTATATCGGCGGCTTCGTCGTCACCGCCGGCATCGGCGAGGACGTGATCGCCGACAAGTTCAAGGCCGAGCGCGACGACTACTCGTCGATCATGGTCAAGGCGCTGGCCGACCGCCTCGCCGAAGCCTTCGCCGAGCGGATGCACGCCCGCGTCCGCCGCGAGTTCTGGGGCTATGCGCCGGATGA
Source organism: Rhodopseudomonas sp. P1 (assembly GCF_039642825.1). Classification (NCBI taxonomy): domain Bacteria; kingdom Pseudomonadati; phylum Pseudomonadota; class Alphaproteobacteria; order Hyphomicrobiales; family Nitrobacteraceae; genus Rhodopseudomonas; species Rhodopseudomonas sp. P1. The sequence goes on from NZ_CP088006.1 coordinate 4,108,450, forward strand.
GACCCTGTCGGCGGACGATCTGATCCTGGAGAAGTATCAGGGCATCCGCCCCGCGCCCGGCTATCCGGCGCAGCCCGACCACACCGAGAAGGCGACGCTGTTCGAGCTGCTCGACGCCGAAGCCTCCGCCGGCGTGACGCTGACCGAGAGCTTTGCGATGTGGCCGGGCTCGTCGGTGTCGGGGCTGTATTTCAGCCATCCGCAGAGCGCCTATTTCGGCGTCGGCAAGATCGAACGCGACCAGGTCGAAGACTACGCCGCCCGCAAGGGCTGGGACGTCGCCACCGCCGAACGTTGGCTGGCACCGGTGCTGAACTACATCCCGTCGCGCAGCACGGGCGGCACCGATGAAACCGGTATGCCCCCGCTGGCGCCGCAAGCCGATGCTCCGCTATCGGCCGACGACGCCGCGCTGGCCTCGCACCCGCAGGGCTGCACCTGCGCGCTGCACCTCGCCTGGCGCAAGCAGAAGGTCGCGGCGAAGTAATTCGCCTTCCTATTCAGCGGGCGTTTACCCACAATCGTCGTCCCCCGCGCAGGCGGGGGACCCAGTATTCCAGAGCGTTGTTAGTAAGCGGTCGGCAGAGCAACCTACGCACTGGAATACTGGGTCGTCCGGTCGAGCCGGACGATGACGGCGGAAGGTGAAACGACCGCTCTGCTCGACCGCGCCATCGCTTTCAAAGATGTCAAACAGCCACGCCGCTACGTTCTCGCGGCTCCGCTGAGCCCGAGGTTTGCGCCCGTCGCTATCACAGCGAGGGGCGGGGGCGCGCCGCTTGGCGCAAAGTTGGTGGTTGGTCGCGATGGCTTGCGATCCATCGCGCATCGCCTTACGGCGCGCCCACCAGCGGCGATCTTTTGGCGTCGGGACCGTTCTTCCGGGCGCGGGGAGCACGGGGATTTCTCCCGCCTCGTTCCGTCCCGTCCAGCCTCGCGATGGGCAGCCGCTCATAGTAGCGGCGGACGGCGACCTTCTGCCTCCCGGACGATCGGCTTGCGAGGCCGCTCGCGCAGGACGCCGCGTCAGGCTCGGCGCCGCTGCACCATGCAGCTTCGCCAAACCCTCACCGGCCGGTCTCCCGGCCGACGATCTGTCCCGCTTCCAAGCGCCCTCGAGAAGCGCCCCTCACGGACAGGACGATGCGGACTATAATCCTTGTAGGAATATTGTCAATACAGGATTGGCAAACACGGGCGTCGCCACCGGCCGGTGTCCGATCGCGCGATTGATGCGACGATCGAAACGTCGCGACTGATGCAAGATGGATGCGCGGGTCAAGCCCGCGCATGACGAGGGTGAATCCCCTCTCGTTCGTCATTCCGGGGCGCGCGCAGCGCGAGCCCGGAATCCATAACCACCGCGTTCATGATGGACCGAGCCCCCCGTTCCGCGCATCATCGCAGCCGAGGCGACACCGCTTATGGATTCCGGACTTGCGCGCAACGGCGCGCAATCCGGAATGACGAACGAGAGGCTTGCTGAACAGCATCTAGGTCGGCTTCGATGCCTTACTACGTCTATCTGCTCGCCAACGGAAAGCATGGCACGCTGTATCTTGGCGTGACCAACGATCTGGCGCGACGTGTACATGAACATCGCAGCAAGTCAGCGCCGGGATTCTCAGAGCGTTACGGCGTCGATCGGCTGGTGTGGTTCGAGATCTACGACGACGCCGTCACCGCGATCACGCGGGAGAAACAGCTCAAGAAGTGGCGGCGTGATTGGAAGATCAGGCTGATCGAAGACCAGAACCCGGACTGGGTGGATCTTTATCCGGGGATTTGCAGTTAGCGCGGAGCGCGACGGCGTCGCACCACGTCATACCGAGACAACGCAGGTCACGATGGAACGTTAAACACAGTTCCTCTCTCGTCATTCCGGATTGCGCGCTCTTGCGCGCAAGTCCGGAATCCATACGCCGTGCGCTCTCGGTTAAGGTGATGCGCAAAGGAATGTCCTCGATCTACACCAAGCACAGGGGTTATGGATTCCGGGCTCGCGCTACGCGCGCCCCGGAATGACGAACGAGAGGCTTGCGACGCGATCACCAGAGCATCGCAAAGGCTGAATCCAGCGACCCCATCGCCTCGATCAACGCCCTTGAATTTTAGGCTTACGTAGGCCCTGAGCTCACTCCCCCTCATCCGTCGCCAGCAGCCCCTTCACCGCCCTTGCCCAGCCTGCCAGCTTTCGCTCGCGCGTCGCCGCGCTCATGGCGGGGCGGAAGCGGTGGTCGAGGCGCCAGTTGTCGGCGAATTTTTGCGGCTCGGGGAAGACGCCTGCACTGAGGCCGGCGAGGTAGGCGGCGCCGAGCGCGGTGGTTTCCTGGATCACCGGGCGGTCGACCGGGGCGTCGAGCAGATCGGCGAGGCGCTGCATGGTCCAGTCCGACGCGGTCATGCCGCCGTCGACGCGGAGCACGGTGGTGGCGGCGTCGGCGTCCGGCCAATCGGCCCGCATCGCAGCCCACAGGTCGAAGGTCTGGTAGCACACGCTTTCCAATGCGGCGTGGGCAAGCTCGGCTGGGCCGGTGTTGCGCGTCAGGCCGAACAGCGCGCCGCGGACGCGCGGATTCCAATATGGCGCACCCATGCCGACGAACGCCGGGACCAGATACACGCTCTGCGCTGAATCCGATTTGTCGGCGAGAGGCCCGGTCTCGGAGGCATGCTTGATCACGCCGAGGCCGTCGCGCAACCATTGCACCGCGCTGCCGGCGACGAAGATCGAGCCTTCCAGCGCGTAGGTGCGCTTGCCGTCGAGCTGATAGGCGACGGTGGTGAGCAGCTTGTTGTTCGACTTCACCGGCGTCGCACCGGTGTTGAGCAGCGCGAAGCAGCCGGTGCCGTAGGTCGACTTGATCATGCCCGGGGTAAAGCAAGCCTGGCCGATGGTCGCCGCCTGCTGGTCGCCGGCGATGCCGCGGATGGTGATCGAACCGCCGAACAGCTCCGGCACGCTGTCGCCGAAATGCGCCGAGGAATCCTTCACCTCCGGCAGCATCGAGCGCGGCACGCCGAGCAGCTTGAGCAGTTCGTCGTCCCAGGCGCCGTCGTGGATGTTGAACAGCAGCGTGCGCGAGGCATTGGTGGCGTCGGTGGCGTGGACCTTGCCGCCGGTGAGCCGCCACAGCAGATAGCAATCGACGGTGCCGAACTTCAGCTCGCCGCGCTCGGCGCGAGCCCGCGCGCCGGGGACGTTGTCGAGCAGCCAAGCGACCTTGGTGCCGGAGAAATACGGATCGATGATCAGCCCGGTCTTGGCGGTGACCATCGGCTCCAGCCCCTCGGCCTTCAGCCGGGTGCAGAACTCCGCGGTGCGGCGGTCCTGCCAGACGATGGCGCGGTGGATCGCCTGGCCTGAGACGGCATCCCACACCACCACGGTTTCGCGCTGGTTGGTGATGCCGATCGCGGCGATATCGGCGGCGGTCGCGCCGGCCTTGTCCATCGCAGCGCGGCAGGTGGCGATGGTCGTCGCCCAGATGTCCTCGGGCTCGTGCTCGACCCAGCCGGACGCCGGGAAATGCTGCGGGAATTCCTGCTGCGCGGAGGCCGCGATCGAAATGTCGGAGCGGAACAGAATCGCCCGCGACGAGGTGGTGCCCTGATCGATGGCCATGACGAAAGGCATCAGCGTTCTTCCCGGAGATGATGACGGAACGGTTTTGCCCACCCCACCCGATCGCGGTTTCGCCGTCAATATCGGCTGAAAAACCAGCCCGCGACCGCTGCCGGGTTTGAACCTGGGAGCGCCGGCGGTGCACAATCAATCTGCTTCAATTGCCGACCGGGATGTGGTTTGTGCTGCCATCAACCCTCCATAGGTACCGCCTCGACTGATGGACCATTCGCTCAACATCGTCATCGTCGATGAGAACCCGGTGCGCGCCGCGATTCTCACCGAGGGCCTGCGCGAGGCCGGGATGACAGAAATCACCCATCTCGAAGGCACCACCAATCTGTTGGCGCGGATCTACCAGATCGATCCGGACGTGATCCTGATCGACCTCGAGAACCCGAGCCGCGACATGCTGGAGCAGATGTTCCAGGTCTCGAGGATCGTGAAGCGGCCGATCGCGATGTTTGTCGACCAGAGCGACACCGCCTCGATCCAGGCTTCGGTTGATGCCGGCGTCTCCGCCTACATCGTCGACGGGCTGAAGAAGGAGCGGATGAAGCACATCCTCGATCTGTGCATCTCGCGCTTCAATGCCTTCGCCAAGCTCGAGACCGAGCTGAGCAACGCCCGCTCGGCGCTCGAAGACCGCAAAGTGATCGACCGCGCCAAGGGCATCCTGATGAAGGCGAAGGGCCTGACCGAGGAGCAGGCCTACGTGCTGCTGCGGACCACCGCGATGAACGAGAAGAAGAAGATCGCCGAGATCGCCCAGTCGGTGATCACGGCTTCGGAGATGCTGAAATGAGCGAGCGGCTGCGCATCGGATTCATCCCGCTGGTCGACGCCGCCGCGCTGATCGTCGCCGCCGACAAGGGGTTCTGCGCCGCCGAGGGCCTCGACGTCGAGCTGGTGCGCGAGATCTCCTGGGCCAACGTCCGCGATAAATTCAACATCGGCCTGTTCGACGCCGCGCATCTGCTGGCGCCGCTGGCGGTCGCTTCCAGCCTCGGCATCGGCCACGTCAAGGTGCCGGTGATTTCCGGCTTCGGCCTCGGCGTCAACGGCAACGCCATCACGGTGTCGCCGGACCTGCACGCCGCGATCGTCGCGATGGCCGACGGCGACGTCGCCGATCCGGTCGTCTCGGCACGCGCGCTGGCACGGGTCGTCGCCGAACGCAAAGCCAAGGGCCAGGAGCCGCTGACCTTCGGCATGACCTTCCCGTTCTCCAGCCACAACTACGATCTGCGGTTCTGGATGGGTGCCGGCGGCGTCGATCCGGACGAGGATGTGCGGCTGGTGGTGCTGCCGCCGCCGTTCATGGTGGAGAGTCTCGCCAGCAAGCATCTCGACGGCTTCTGCGTCGGCGCGCCGTGGAATTCGGTGGCGATCGATCTCGGCATCGGCACCATCCTGCATTTCACCAGCGAGCTGTTTCAGCGCGCCGCCGAGAAGATGCTGACGGTGCGGGCGACCTGGGCCGCACAGCATCCCGAGGTGCTGCAAGCGCTGATCCGCGCACACGTCCGCGCCGCCGACTACATTGAGGACGTCGCCAACCGCGACGAGGTCTGCGCCATGCTCGCTGCGCCGGGCCGGATCGAGGTGACGCCGGAGCTGATCCGCCGCACGCTCGACGGCCGGCTCAAGGTCGCGGCCGACGGCACGCTGCGCAGCAGCGACCGCTATCTGCTGGTCGGGCGCGAGGCCGCGGCGCGGCCCGATCCGGTGCAAGGCGCGTGGAACTACGCCCAGATGGTGCGCTGGGGACAGGCGCCACTGTCGGCCGACCTGCTTGCCGCCGCCAAGGCGGTGTTTCGGCCGGACCTGTATGACGCCGCGGTCGGCACGGCTCCTGCGTTGCCGAAAGCGCCCGCCGACGGCATCGGCGAGTGCACCGGCGCGGCGTTCGATCCGGACGACATCGCCGGCTATCTGGCGCGGATGACGATCCGGCGCTGAGCCCCGCACGAGACCGCGCCATGAGCCCGCTCGCGACCCTCAGTCCCGCCGACATCCACCGGGTGCGGACATCGTTCGACCTGATGTGGCCACGCTCGACCGAGATGGCCGATCAGTTCTACGCCCGGCTGTTCGAGATCGCGCCGGACAGCCGGACGCTGTTTCGTAGCGACATGACCCGGATGAAGGATAAGTTCATCCAGACGCTGGCGGTGCTGGTCGGCAGCCTCGACAATCTCACCGGTCTGTACGCGGTCGCCGGCAAGCTCGCGGTCGATCACGTCCGCTACGGCGTCCGCCCCGATCACTACGCGCCGGTCGGCGAAGCGCTGCTCTGGAGTCTCGGCCGGCAGCTCTCCGGGTTCTGGAACGACGACGTCGAGCAGTCATGGCGCAAGGTCTATGCGGTGATCTCGGCGCGGATGATCGGCGCCGCCTATCCCGACCATCGCCCCGCCTGATCGCTGCTGCGCTGCACATTTCGTCGCCACGCTGCTCAGCCGGGCAGCGCAGGACAGCGGCTTCGAGGAGGCTCCGGCATCCCCCACGCGAGGCGCTAAGCACCTGACAATCGGGCCAAATCCACCTCCTGCCAGCGATTGGCACGAATTTCGCTGAACTGTCGTTGCGGGATGCCGGTGGGGCGTCCTGGCGTCATCGAAACTCCGACAGCAACGCCGCTGTCCTGGCCTCGCTCCGCGAGCAACCAGGCAGCGGCTTTTTTTTCGTCGGTTCGAGGCGCCCCGTGCAAAGGGGATTGGTCGATGCAGCGCTTCGTGTACGGATGTCGGCGAAACCACATCGCAAGCAAGGATCGTGATGACGCCGCAGGCGATCGCATTGGTGCAACAGAGCTTCGCGCGGCTGACGCCGATCTCGGACGAGACCGCGACGCTGTTCTACGAGCGGCTGTTCGCGACCGCGCCGGAGCTGCGGGCTCTGTTTCACGGCGACATGCGCCGGCAGGGCAAGAAGCTGATGAGCACGCTGAACGTGGTGGTGACCGGACTGACCGATCTCGCCACCATCCTGCCGGCGACGGGGCGGCTGGCGCGGCTGCACATCGCTTACGGCGTCAGCGCCGCGCACTACACGCCGTTCGGCGCGGCGCTGCTGTGGACGCTGGAGCGGGAGCTCGGCGCCGACTGGACGCCGGAGCTCGCCGCGGCCTGGCGCGACGCCTACGCGATGCTGTCCGAGACGATGCTGGCGGCGGCTTACGGCGACACCACGCCGAGCTGATAAGCGCCCTGCTCCTCTCCGTGCAAGCGGCGTGAGGCGGCGATGGGCAGCGAATTCTCGATCGATCAGAAGCGCTATCTCGAAGGCTTCGCCACTGGCGTCACTGCGGCGCGCGCCGCGCGCGGCAGCCTGCCGGCCGGCGGCGCCGCGGCGCCGAGCGGCCCGGACGCGATCCACATTGCAGCGCAGGACCGCGTCACCGCGTCGGGCAAGAAGCTCAACGACCAGGAGAAGTGGAAGCGCGAGCAGCATCCGTTCGACGCCTATGCCCGGCTGAAGCAGCAGGCACGCGACAACGCTGCGCCGAAGCCGGCGGACAATTTCCGCTGGCGATACTACGGGCTGTTTTACGTCGCCCCTGCGCAGACCTCGTATATGTGCCGCCTGCGTATTCCCAACGGCATCCTGACATCGTGGCAGATGGCCGGCCTCGCCGATCTCGCCGACATCCTCGCCGGCGGCTACGCGCATGTCACGACGCGCGCCAATTTGCAGATGCGCGAGATCGCGCCGAAGAACGCCGTGCTGCTCCTGCAGGGCATCGAAAGCCTCGGGCTGTGGGCGCGCGGCTCCGGCGCCGACAACATCCGCAACGTCACCGGCTCGGCGACCGCCGGGATCGATCCGCAGGAACTGATCGATACGCGGCCCTACGCCCGCGACTGGCACTTCCACATCCTCAACGAACGCGCCCTGTTCGGGCTGCCGCGCAAGTTCAACGTCGCGTTCGACGGCGGCGGGCTGATCCCGACGCTGGAGGACACCAACGACATCGCATTCCGAGTGGTGCAGATCGCGGACGGCCACGGCGTCGCGCCGGGCGTGTACTTCCGTCTCGCACTCGGCGGCATCACCGGCCACAAGGATTTTGCCCGCGAGACCGGAGTGATCGTGGCGCCCGAGGATGCGACCGAGGTCGCGGATGCGATCGTGCGGGTGTTCATCGAGCACGGTGATCGCACCGACCGCAACAAGGCGCGGCTGAAATACGTGCTCGATGCGTTCGGCTTCGATAAGTACTTAGCGCTTGTCGAGGAGAAACTCGGCCGCAAGCTGATCCGAGTGCCAACCGAAGCTGCGGCACCGCGCCCGGCGCAGGATCGCGCCGCGCATCTCGGCGTGCATCCGCAACAGCAGGAAGGGCTGAACTGGATCGGCGTCCGGCTCGCCACCGGTCATCTTGCGTCAGCACAGATGCGCGGCCTCGCCGAGGTCGCGCGCAGCTTCGGCGACGGCGATCTGCGCCTGACGGTGTGGCAGAACCTCTTGATCTCCGGCGTGGCGGATGCGCGCGTGGCTGAGGCCACCGCGGCGATCGAGGCGCTTGGACTGGCGATCACCGCCTCGCCGCTGCGCGCCGGACTGATTGCCTGCACCGGCGCCAGCGGCTGCCGCTTCGCCGCCGCGCATACCAAGGAAACCGCGGAAGCGATCGCGCAATATTGCGAGCCCCGCGTGCCGCTCGACACGCCGATCAACATCCATCTCACCGGCTGCCATAACTCCTGCGCGCAGCACTTCATCAGCGATATCGGCCTGATCGGCGCCAAGGTGGCGATCTCGGATGAGGACAGCGTCGAAGGCTTTCACATCCATGTCGGCGGCGGCTTTGGCCCGGACGCAGCGATCGGCACCGAGGTGCTGCGCGACGTCAAGCAGGACGATGCCCCACGCGTGATCGCGGGGATGCTGCAGACGTATCTCGCGCGCCGCACTTCGCCATCCGAAACCTTTCTCGCCTTCGTCCGCCGTCACGATGCGGCGGCGCTGCAGCACCTGTTCGCCTATGAACCATCACCGGAGACCGTGGCATGAGCCAGAACCTGCCGCCGCCGATCCCACTCCTGGTGCCGGAGACCGCGCCGTTCTCCGAGGAGCAACGCGCCTGGCTCAACGGCTTCTTCGCCGGCCTGGTATCGCTCGATGGGCAAGGCCTCACCGCCCTGTCCGCCGATCAGGCCGCAGCATTGCTCGCCGGCGGGCCAGCGCCTGCCGCAGAAGACGACGACGGCGGCGCGCCGTGGCACGACCAGAGCCTGCCGCTTCCCGAACGGATGCAGCTTGCGGAGGGCAAGCCGCTGCGCTGGAAGCTGATGGCCGCGATGGCGCAGCAGGATTGCGGCCAATGCGGCTATGACTGCCGCAACTACTCAGGCGCAATCTTCGACGGCAAGGAGACGCGGCTGAACCTGTGCGCCCCCGGCGGCAAGGACACCGCGCGGATGGTGAAGACGCTGGCCGAACAGATCGGCACCGCGCCGACGCTGGACAGTGCGCCGTCACTCGCCGCCGATGCGGCCCCGGTCGTGGCGCTGCCGCCGCGCGGCACCTCGCGCGACAATCCGGCAACCGCGAAGGTGCTGTCACGGCGCCGGCTCAACAAGCCGGGCTCCGAGAAGGAGACTTGGCACGTCGAGTTCGAGCTGGAGAATTGCCTGAACTACGAGGCCGGCGATTCCTTCGGGCTGTTTCCAACCAATGATCCGGCGCTGGTCGATGCGGTGCTACACGCGCTCGGCGCGCCGGCGGAATTTCCGATTGCGCAGTCGACACTGCGGCAGACACTGCTCGACAGTGTTTCTCTTTCCCCCGCGCCCGACATGCTGTTTCAGCTGATCAGCTACATCACCGGCGGCGACAAGCGGAAGAAGGCGCGCGCGCTCGCCAGCGGCGAAGATCCGGACGGCGACGCCGCGACACTCGACGTGCTCGCCGCGCTGGAGAAATTCCCCGGCCTCCGTCCCGATCCGGAAGCCTTCATCGAAGCGCTCGATCCGCTGCAGCCGCGGCTGTACTCTATCTCGTCGTCGCCGAAGACCACGCCCGGCCGGCTGTCGCTGACGGTTGATTGCGTACGCTACCAGATCGGCAAGCGGCAGCGGCTCGGCGTCTGCTCCACCGGCCTCGCCGAGCGGGTGCAGCCCGGCGACACGCTGCGGGCCTACATACAGAAGGCGCACAATTTCGCGCTGCCGTCGGATTCCAGTCAGCCGATCATCATGATCGGCCCCGGCACCGGCGTCGCGCCGTTCCGCGCCTTCCTGCACGAGCGCCAGGCGATCCAGGCGCCGGGCAAGAACTGGCTGTTCTTCGGCCATCAGCGTTCGGCCTCGGACTTCTTCTACGAGGACGAACTGAAGGCGATGAAAAATGCCGGCCTGCTGACGCGGCTGACGCTGGCGTGGTCGCGCGACAGTGGCGAGAAGATCTACGTCCAGGACCGGATGCGCGAAGTCGGCCGCGACCTGTGGAGCTGGCTCACCGAAGGCGCCAGCCTCTACGTCTGCGGCGACGCCAAGCGCATGGCCAAGGACGTCGAACGCGCGCTGGTCGACATCGTCGCCCAGCACGGCGCCCGTTCGGCGGCGGAAGCGACGGCATTCGTGTCGGAGCTGAAGAAACAGGGGCGCTATCAGCAGGATGTGTATTAAGCACCCTGCCCCTCACCGGTCATGCCGGGGCGCGCGCAGCGCGAACCCGGAATCCCGAGGTTGTCTCCAACGAAGAGAGATTCCGGGCTCGCTCACTTCGTGAGCGCCCCGGAATGACGATGGAGAGGCCTACACCGACGCGGTCGTCACGCCGCCGTCGATCACGATGGTCTGGCCGGTCATGAAGGTCGAGGCGTCCGAGCCCAGATATGCGACGGCGCCGGCGATTTCGTGCGGCTCGCCGATCCGGCGCAGCGGCGTTCCGGCGGTGCGGCGCTTCAGGTTGGCTTCGTCTTCCCACAGCGCGCGGGCGAAGTCGGTCTTGACCAGGCCCGGCGCGATCGCGTTGACGCGGACGCCCTTCGGGCCCCATTCACCGGCGAGGCTCCGGCACAGCGCGAAGTCGGCGGCTTTCGAAATGCCGTAGGCGCCGATCACGGTGGAGCCGCGCAGGCCGCCGATCGACGAGATGATCACCACCGATCCGCTGCCGCGCTCCGCCATCTGCGGAATCGCGCGGGCGCACAGCCAGATGTTGCTCTTGACGTTCGACGCCATGATCTTGTCGAACGCCTCGTCGGCGATATCGAGCAGCGGGCCGTAATATGGGTTGACCGCGGCGTTGCAGACCAGGATATCGACCTTGCCGTATTTGGCGGTGGCGCCGTCGATCAGCCCCTCGACCTCGGCCTTGCGCGAGATGTTGCAGGCGATGACATGCGCATCACCGCCCTCCTTGCGGATACCTTCAGCAACTTCCTCGCAGGCGTCGGCCTTGCGGCTCGAGATCACCACCTTGGCGCCGAGCTTGGCCAGCAGCTCAGCGGAGGCCCGCCCAATGCCGCGCGACGAACCGGTGACGACGGCGACCTTGCCGGTGAGATCGAACGGATTGATGGTCATGGCGAGGCTCCTTGGGTTATTGTTATTGCACTACCTCGCCGCGTCATTCCGGGATGCGCTGCGTAGCAGCGCAGGCCCGGAATCCATACTCCCTGCGGTGATTATGGATTCCGGGCTCGCGCTGCGCGCGCCCCGGAATGACGAAAGTAAGGCCGAGATTCCGGGTTCGCTCACTGTCGTGAGCGCCCCGGAATGACTCGTGGAGAGATCAGATCAGCCCGCCGCCGGCGCTGACGCGGGCGAGGTGGTGATCGGTGTCGCCGAAGGTCTGCTCGATCATGGTCAGCCGCTTGAAGTAGTGGCCGATCTTGGCTTCCATGGTCATGCCGATGCCGCCGTGGAGCTGGATCGACTGCTGGCCGACGAACTTGCCGGACTTGCCGATCTGCACCTTCGCGGCCGCGATCGCGCCGGCGCGTTCCTTGGCGTCGTCGAACTCGGCCGCCATGGTGGCGAACATCGCCATCGAGCGCGCCTGCTCGGTGGCGACGAACATGTCGGCGGCGCGATGCTGCAGCACCTGGAAAGAGCCGATCGGCACGCCGAACTGCTTGCGGGTCTTGATGTACTCGACCGTGGTGGTGAGCGATTCATCCATCAGGCCGACCGCTTCGGCGCACAGCGCGGTGCGGGCATCGTCGACCACCGCCTCGATCAGCCCCAGCGCGTTCTCCGGATCGCCGATCGCCGCATCGGCGCCGACCTGGACGCCGGTGAAGGTAATGTCCGCGGCGTGCAGCCCGTCCTGGGTCGGATAGCCCTTGCGGGTGATGCCCTTGGCATCGGCCGGCACCACGAACACGCCGACGCCGGCGCGGTCACGCTGGCCGCCCTTGGTGCGGGCGGTGACGATCAGGGTGTCGGCGGCTTCGCCGTTCAGCACCACGAATTTCTCGCCGTCGATCACCCAGCCGTCGCCACTCTTCTTGGCGGTGGTGGAGACGTCGCCGAGATCCCAGCGCGAGTTCTTTTCGAGCTGGGCGAACGCGAAGGTCTTGGAGCCGTCGATGATGCCAGGCAGATGCGCCGCCTTCTGTGCGGCCGAACCGGCGCGGCGCAGGAAGCCGCCACCGATCACCACGGTCGGCAGATAGGGTTCGAGCACCAGCGCGTGGCCGAGCGCTTCCATGACGATCATGGTCTCGACCGCGCCGGCGCCGAAGCCGCCGTCTTCCTCGGCGAACGGCAGGCCGAGCAGGCCCTGCTCGGCGAACTTGCCCCACACCGCGCGGCTCCAGCCGCCCTTTTCCTTGGCGTACTTCTTGCGGCTGTCGAAATCGTAAGAGCCCTTCAGCAGGCCTTCGACGCTTTCCTTGAGGAGGCGCTGCTCCTCCGACAAATCAAAATCCATCGTGATGCTTCCTTGAAGTCCGAAAGTAATCCTGAGCGAAACGCGCAACTTTCGTCATTCCGGGATGCGCCCTCTTGGGCGCAGGCCCGGAATCCATACTCCCGGCAGGGGTTATGGATTCCGGGCTCGCTCACTTCGTGAGCGCCCCGGAATGACAGCTGCGGGGCCTTACAGCCCGAGCACCGCCTTGCAGATGATGTTGCGCTGGATCTCGTTGGAGCCGCCGTAGATCGAGACCTTGCGGTTGTTGAAGTAACCGGGGGCGATCTGGGCGGTCCAATCCATCGTCTCGTTCGAATCGTCGTCGCCATGGACGTCGTAGGGCGCGGCGAACGGGCCGATGACTTCCATCAACAGCTCGGTGGTCGCCTGCTGGATCTCGGAGCCCTTGATCTTCAGCACCGACGAAGCCGGGTTCGGCTTGCCCTTGCCGTGCTTGCCTTCATCGGCGACGACGCGGAGCTGGGTGAGCTCGAGCGCCTTCAGCTCGATCTCGACCGCGGCCAGCTTGTCGCGGAACTTGGGGTCCTCGATCACCGGCTTGCCGCCGGACTCGACCTGCGCGGCGAGCTGCTTGATGCGGCGGATGCGCTCCTTCGACATGCCGACGCGGGCGATACCGGTGCGCTCGTTGCCGAGCAGGAACTTGGCGTAGTCCCAGCCCTTGTTCTCTTGGCCGACCAGGTTCTCCAGCGGCACTTCGACGTCATCGAAGAACACTTCGTTGACTTCGTGGCCGCCGTCGATGGTCTGGATCGGACGGACGGTGATGCCCTTGGTCTTCATGTCGACCAGGATGAAGGAGATGCCTTCCTGCTTCTTGGCGGCCGGATCGGTGCGGCACAGGCAGAAGATCCAGTCGGCGTGCTGCGCCAGCGTGGTCCAGGTCTTCTGGCCGTTGATGATCCACTTGTCGCCCTTCTTCTCCGCCTTGGTCTTCAGCGACGCGAGGTCGGAGCCCGAGCCGGGCTCGGAGAAGCCCTGGCACCACCAATCATCGACATTGGCGATGCGCGGCAGGAAGCGCTTCTTCTGCTCCTCGCTGCCGAAGGTGTAGATCACCGGGCCGACCATCGAGACGCCGAAGGCGAGCGGCTGCGGCGCGGGCGCGGCCTGCAGCTCCTCATTGAAGATGTAGTGCTGCACGCTGCTCCAGCCGGTGCCGCCGTATTCCTTCGGCCAGTGCGTCACCGCCCAGCCCTTCTTGTTGAGGATGCGGTACCACTCGACCATTTCTTCCTTGGTGTTGTGGCGGCCTTCGATCAGTTTCTGCCGCGTCTTGGCCGGCACATTGTCCTTGAAGAACTGCCGCACCTCGTCGCGGAACGCGATCTCTTCTTTGCTGAAATTCAGATCCATCGGATCCTCCTTGGGTCGAATTCGTCTACGAAACTATCATTCGTCATTCCGGGGCGCGCGAAGCGCGAATCCGGAATCTCGAGCTGTTGAGTGGTGCCGCTGCAACATGGGGATTCCGGGTTCGCAAGCTGCGCTTGCGCCCCGGAATGACTCCCGTGAGGCTTACTGCACGATCTCGAACAAGCCGGCGGAGCCCATGCCGCCGCCGACGCACATCGTCACCACTGCATACTTCACCTTGCGGCGGCGGCCTTCAATCAGCGCGTGACCGGCCAGGCGCGCGCCCGACATGCCGTAGGGATGGCCGACCGAGATCGCGCCGCCGTTGACATTCAGCTTCTCCGGATCGATGCCGAGCTTGTCGCGGCAATACAGCACCTGCACCGCGAACGCTTCGTTCAGCTCCCACAGGCCGATGTCGTCGACGCTGAGGCCGTGGCGCTTCAGCAGGCGCGGCACCGCGAACACCGGGCCGATGCCCATCTCGTCCGGCTCACAGCCGTAGGAGACCATACCGCGGAAGATGCCGAGCGGCTTGAGGCCCTTCGCAGCCGCGGTCTTGTCGCTCATGATCACCGTGGCCGAGGCGCCGTCCGACAGCTGGCTGGCATTGCCGGCGGTGATGGTGAAGCCTTCGCCACGCACGGCCTTCAGACCGGCAAGGCCTTCGGCGGAGGTATCCGGCCGCGGACCTTCGTCCTGCGACAGGGTGATGTCCTTGAACGACACCGCGCCGGTGGCCTTGTCGACGACGCCCATCTTGGTCGAGATCGGCGCGATCTCGTCGTTGAATTTGCCGCCCTGCTGCGCCGCCGCGGTGCGGCGCTGGCTCTCCAACGAATACTCGTCCTGGCGCTCGCGCGAGATGCCGTAGCGCTTCGCCACGGTTTCGGCGGTGTCGAGCATCGCCATGTAGACGTCGCCCTTCATCGCCTCGAGCGCCGGATCGACGGCGTGGAAGCTGTTCATCTTGTCGTTCTGCACCAGCGAAATCGACTCGCCGCCGCCGCCGACCGCGATCTCGACGCCGTCGAAGATCACCGAACGCGCGGCCAGCGCAATCGCCTGCAGGCCGGAGGCGCACTGACGGTCGATGGTGGTGCCGGCAGTGGTCACCGGCAGGCCGGCGCGGAGCAGCGCCTTGCGGGCGATGTTGCCGCCGGTGGCGCCCTGCTGCAGCGCCGCGCCCATCACCACGTCCTCGACCTCCTTCGGGTCGATGCCGGCGCGCTTCACCGCGTGCTCGATGGCGTGGCCGAGCAGCGTGGCGCCCTCGGTGGCGTTGAGGGCGCCGCGATACGCCTTGCCGATCGGCGTGCGCGCGGTTGAAACGATAACGGCCTCGGTCATATGCAGGCTCCTGCGGGGTTGCTGTTACGAATTACTTGGTCTGCGTCTTGGTGGTGGTCTGCTGGCTGCGCAATTCGTGGCGGGACAGTTTGCCCACCGTGGTGCGCGGCAGTTCGTCGAGAAACTCCACGGCGGTCGGCAATTCATGCTTGCCGAGCTTGCCGGTGAGGAAGGCGCGCAGCTCGTCGATGCTGAACGGCTGCGCCCCGTCGCGCAGCTTGACGAAGGCTTTTGCCGCCTCGCCGCGGTAATCGTCCGGCACGCCGATCACGATCACTTCCTGGACCGCGGGGTGTTCGTAGATCGCCTGCTCGATCATCTGCGGATAGACGTTGAAGCCGCCGGAGATGATCATGTCCTTCTTGCGGTCGACCAGGAAGAAGTAGCCATCCTGGTCCATATAGCCGATGTCGCCGGTGAGAAAACGGTCGCCGACGAAACTGTGAGCGGACTCCTCCGGCCGGTTCCAATAGCCCTTGGTGACATTCGGGCCGCGGACGCGGAGCTCGCCGACTTCGCCCGGCGGCAGCACGCGCTTCGGATCATCGAGCGCGACGACATCGAGTTCGATGCCCGGCAGCATCAGGCCGATCGAGCCCGGCTTGTCCGGCCCTTCCGGCGGATGGCCGGTACCGGGCGAGCAGGTCTCGGTCATGCCCCAGCCGCTCTTCAGCTTCAGATTGGTCTTGCGCTCGAACAGCCGCGCGACCTCGACCGGCAGCGGCGCGCCGCCGGAGCCGGCCATCGTCAGCGACGACAGATCGCGCTTCTCCAGCGACGGATCGTTGGCGAGCGCGATCCACATTGTCGGCACGCCCGGGAACACGGTGGCGCGCTTCTCCTCGATGTCGCGGAACACCGCGGCGACGTCGAACCGCTGATGCAGCGAGATCAAATCGCCCTGCTTCAGGCAACGCAGCAGGATCACGGTGAGCGCGTAGATGTGGAACAGCGGCAGCACGCAGATCACGCGATGAATGCCGCCGCTATTGGCGCGCACCAGACCCCAGACGTCGTAGATCGACACCGCCGAGGTCAGGTTGGAATGGGTGAGCATCGCGCCCTTCGGCAGGCCGGTGGTGCCGCCGGTGTATTGCAGCAGCGCGATGTCGTCAGGCACAATCGCCGGCCAGGCCATGGGCTTGGAGGCGCCCTTGATGAAATCGGCGTAAGTAATCACCCGCGGATCGCTGGGCACCGGCGCCAGCGGCGTGGCCGACTCGCCCCAGCTCGCATCGCTGCATACGATCAGGCGGTCGAGCAGCCCCTTGGCGAGAAACCTCTCGGCCATCGGCAGCAGTGCGGCGGAATCGGTGGTGATCAGTACGCGTGCGCCGGAGTCGCTGAGCTTATGCGACAGCGCCCGCTCGCCATCGAGCGGCGACAGATGCACCACGCGGGCGCCGGCCTTCAGCGCGCCGAAGAAATTGATCGGATGGTCCGGAGTGTTGCCGATATACAGCGCGACCGAGGAGTCGCGGCCATAGCCTGCTGCGAGCAGCGCGGCCGCCGCGGTCTCGGCCATCGCTTCGAGCTTGGTGTAGGTGATCTGCCGATCACGAAACTCCAGCGCCGGCCGCGACGCATAGTCCTTCGCGGCCCGCGCCAGCAGATCCGGCAACGTCCCCCTCGCGATTGGCGCATCCCAGCGAACGCCAGGCGGATAGTACTGCTCACCGGGATGGGACATGCGGGCCACTTCGCGATTTGGGGGTGAATTAACGGCTCTTCGTCTCTGGCAGGAATTGCATTACGTCATTTCTCCCCTCCCCCTTGCGGGGAGGGGTCGGGGGTGGGGTCCCCGGGCACTATGCCCGCGTCGCCCTCCCCCCGGCCCTCTCCCGCAAGCGGGAGAGGGAGAGGAGCGATCACGCCGCAGCCTTGGACGGCTGCGTCAGCGAGGCGAAGGTCTTGCCTTCGGCAGCGAGGCG
The DNA here is from genome assembly GCF_039642825.1 of Rhodopseudomonas sp. P1. Lineage (NCBI taxonomy): Bacteria > Pseudomonadati > Pseudomonadota > Alphaproteobacteria > Hyphomicrobiales > Nitrobacteraceae > Rhodopseudomonas > Rhodopseudomonas sp. P1. The sequence continues at coordinate 4,125,604 of NZ_CP088006.1, forward strand.
GGCGAGCAGCGGCGCGGGCTCCAGCGACGGATCGTTGGTGGCCTTGGCGTAGGCCGACAGCCGCTCGGCGATGTGCTTGAGGCCGACGCTGTCGGCGTAGTGCATCGGGCCGCCGCGATAGATCGGCCAGCCGTAGCCGTACAGCCAGACCACGTCGATATCGCTCGGACGCGCCGCGATCTTCTCTTCGAGGATGCGGGCGCCCTCGTTGATCATCGGGTACACCATCCGCTCGAGGATCTCCTCGTCGGTGATGTCGCGGCGCTTCAGGCCGAGCTTGGCGAGCGTGTCGTTGATCAGCGTCTCGACTTCCGGATCGGGCATCGGGGCGCGCGAGCCGGCTTCGTACTTGTAGTAGCCCTTGCCGGTCTTCTGGCCGAAGCGGCCGGCTTCGCACAGCGCGTCGGCGATCTCCGACTTGATGCCGCGGTCCTTGCGCGAGCGCCAGCCGATGTCGAGGCCGGCAAGATCGCCCATCGCGAACGGGCCCATCGGCATGCCGAACTTGGTGACGACGGCGTCGACCTGCTGCGGCAGTGCGCCTTCGAACAGCAGCTTTTCGGACTGCTTGGAGCGGGCTGCGAGCATGCGGTTGCCGACGAAGCCGTCACAGACCCCGACCACGACCGGCACCTTGGCGATCTTCTTGGCGATCGACACCGCGGTCAGCAGCGCGTCCGGCGCGGTCTTGGCGCCGCGCACGATTTCGCACAGCTTCATCACGTTGGCCGGCGAGAAGAAGTGCATGCCGAGCACGTCCTGCGGACGCTTGGTGGTGGCGGCGATCTCATCGATCGACAGATACGAGGTGTTCGACGCCAGCACCGCGCCCGGCTTGGCGTGGGCATCAATCGCGGTGAACACTTCCTTCTTCACCGCCATGGTTTCGAACACCGCCTCGATGATCAGGTCGGCATCCTTGACGTTCTCCAGGCCGACCACACCGGTGATCAGGCCCATCCGCTTGGCGGGCGCGTCCGCCGGGATGCCGCCGCGCGCTGCGGTGGCCTCGTAGTTCTTCTGCATGATGCCCATGCCGCGCTTGAGCTGCTCCTCGCCGGTCTCGATCAGCGTCACCGGAATGCCGGCATTGGCGAACGACATCGCGATGCCGCCGCCCATGGTGCCGGCACCGATGATCGCGACGCGCGACACCGGGCGCGGCTTGGTGCCGTCCGGCACGCCGTCGACCTTGGCGGCTTCACGCTCGGCGAAGAACGCGTAGCGCTGCGCCTTCGACTGATCGGACACGACGAGCTTCATGAAGCCCTCGCGCTCCTTCTTCAGCCCCTCTTCGAACGGCAGATCGATCGCGGCGCCGATCGCGTCGGCGCAGGCGAACGGCGCTTCGAGGCCGCGCGCCTTCTTGGTCATCGCCGCGACCGCATTGGTGAAGATCGAGCGATCGGCCTTGGCGGCCGCGAGCTTGGAATCATCGTCGCGCAGCCGGCGCAGCGGGCGCTTCTCGGCCAGCACCTTCTTGGCGAACGCCACCGCGCCCGCGACCAGATTCTCGACGATCTCTTCGACCAGGCCATGCTTGAGCGCTTCAGCGGCGCCGATCGGGCTACCGCCGACGATCATCTGCACGGCGAGCTCCGGACCGACCGCGCGCGGCAGGCGCTGCGTACCGCCGGCGCCCGGCAGCAGGCCGAGCTTGACTTCCGGCAGACCGAGCTTGGCTTCCTTGACGGCGACGCGGAAATGGCAGCCGAGCGCGACTTCGAGACCGCCGCCGAGCGCGGTGCCGTGGATCGCAGCGATCGTCGGCTTCGGCGAATTCTCCAGCGCGGCGATGACGTCGTTGAGCGCCGGCGGCTGCGCCGGCTTGCCGAATTCGGTGATGTCGGCGCCGGCGATGAAGGTGCGGCCCGCGCACACCAGCACGATCGCCTGCACGGCGGGATCGGCAACGGCGGCGTTGACGTTTTCCAGAATGCCGCGGCGAACAGCCGCACTGAGCGCATTGACCGGCGGACTGTCGACCGTGACGATCGCGACCTGATCCTGCGTTGCGCGTGTGACTACTTCGCTCATGCCGTTCTCCTTGGGTTTGCGTTTCTTAGTTTGTTTCGCACTGCGAAAATTAATTCCACATCTTGACAGCGAGGGTTATTTTGAAGAGCGTCGATTGTCAACGACGTCCATAAAACCAAAAGCCGTGCAGGGATGAAGCGTCCACCGAAGAAACCCGCAACCGACCGCAGTTTCGTGGTGGCTCTGTCCCGCGGCCTGGAAGTGCTTCGCGCATTCGGCCCCAATGACGGGCTGCTCGGCAACCAGGAATTGGCGGCGCGCACCAAATTGCCCAAGCCGACGATTTCTCGGCTGACCTACACCCTCACCAAGCTCGGCTATCTCACGCAGGTTCCGCGCTTCGAAAAGTATCAACTCGCACCGGCCGCGATGTCGCTCGGTTATGCGGCGCTCGCCAATCTCGGCGTCCGGCATTTGTCACAGCCTTACCGCGACGAATTGATGCAGCAGACCGGCGGCGCAGTCGCGGTCGGCGCGCGCGACCGGATCAGCATGATCTATGTCGGCCAGGCGCGATCGAGCCTCACCGTCGGCGTGCAACTCGACGTCGGCTCGCGAATCCCGATCGCCACCACCGCGATGGGCCGCGCTTACTTGTGTGCGCTGCAAAGCGAAGAACGCGCGGTTTTAATGAAGGAAATGCGCGAATACTACGGCAGCCGCTGGCCGCGCATCAAAGAAGGCATCGAACGCTCCGAGGAGATGGTCGCCAAGCACGGCTTTGCGATCTCGGTCGGCGAGTGGCAGGACGACGTGCACGCCGCGGGCGTTGCACTCACACTCAACGATGGTACCGGCCCCTATGCGTTCAACTGTGGCGCGCCGGCTTTCCGTTTCACGGAAGAGCGGCTGATCAACGACATTGGACCTCGCCTTGTCGCGATGGTAAGGAAAATCGAAGCGGCGCTCGGGGAGTAGCTGCGCCGCAACCAAGAAAATCCGATAACAAAAGAACAAAAGGAGGGAAAGTTGCGCGTGTCGTCGAGGGGATCAGGTAGCAAAACGCTGCCTCGACCGGGCCACTGCAAATGATGCAGGCTCAGTCTTCTTCTTCCGCGTCGCCGCTTCTCGCGGTGCGCGACGTCAGCGTCGTGTTCGGTGGCATCGTCGCCCTGAACGGCATTTCTTTTAACATGCAAAAGGGCCAGATCCTCGGACTGATCGGCCCGAACGGCGCCGGCAAGACCACGTTGTTCAACTGCCTGTCGCGGCTTTATCAGCCGAGCAAAGGCGACATCCTGCTCGAAGGCGAGAGCATTCTGACGCGGCCGCCGCACCGCATCGCGGAGATCGGCATCGGCCGCACGTTCCAGAACGTCGCGCTGTTCCCGAACATGTCGGTGATCGACAACGTGCGCGTCGGCGCGCATTGCCGCACGAGCAGCGACATCGTTTCGGATTCGCTGCGCATGCCGTGGATCCGCAGCACCGAGAAGGCGCTGAACAAGAAGGTCGATGATATCCTCGGCTATCTCGATCTGCGCAGCGTCGGCCACACCACGGTGTCGGGCCTGCCGTTCGGCACCCAGAAGCGCGTCGAGCTGGCACGTGCGCTCGCCGCAGAACCCAAGATCCTGCTGCTCGACGAACCGGCCGGCGGTCTCAATCACGAGGAAGTCTACATCCTCGGCGACCTGATCCGCCGCATTCGCGACGACCGCGGCATCACCGTGCTGCTGGTCGAACACCACATGGGCATGGTGATGTCCACAGCCGACTACGTGGTCGCGCTCAATTTCGGACGCAAGCTCGCAGAGGGGACGCCGACCCAGGTGCAGAACGACCCGGATGTGATCAAGGCCTATCTGGGGAGCAAAGACGAACAATGACCGCGATGCTCAACGTTCGCGACCTGCGCGCCTATTACGGCCAGGTCCAAGCGCTGCACGGGCTCGAATTCGACCTGCACGAAGGCAGCCTCACCACCCTGCTCGGCGCCAACGGCGCGGGCAAGACCACCACGCTGCGGGCGATCTGCAACATGGTGCGCTCGACCGGCACGATCGAGTTCGAGGGCAAGGCGATCAACCGAAGCTCGACGGAATCCATCGTCAAGCTCGGCATCGCCCATGTGCCTCAGGGCCGCGGCACCTTCACCACGATGACCGTGGAGGAGAACCTGCAGCTCGGCGCGATGACCCGCAAGGATACCAAGGCGATCGCCTCGGACATCGAGCGGATGTACGCGCACTTCCCGGTGCTCAAGCAGCGCCACACCCAGCAGGCCGGCACGTTGTCCGGCGGTGAGCAGCAAATGCTCGCGGTCGCCCGCGCGCTGATGCTGCGGCCGCGGCTGATGCTGCTGGACGAGCCCTCGTTCGGCCTCGCGCCGCTGATCGTGCGGGATCTGTTCAAGATCCTCGGCAAGATCAACCGCGAGGACAAGGTCACCATTCTGGTGGTCGAACAGAACGCCCAGCTCGCGCTCGAACTCGCCGACAAGGCGTATGTGATCGAGACCGGGCGGATCGTGATGTCTGGCAATGCGGCGGAGATCGCCAGCAACGAAGACGTCCGCAAATCTTATCTGGGCTACTGAGGAGACGGCCATGGATCTGTTTCTGAACCAAATCCTGGCTGGCATCGCCACCGGTGCGATCTATGCCTGTATGGCGCTCGCCGTGGTGATGATCTACCAGGCGATCGACCACCTCAACTTCGCCCAGGGCGAAATGGCGATGTTTTCGACCTTCGTCGCCTGGCAGCTGATGCAGTGGGGCGTGCCGTATTGGGGCGCGTTCGTGCTGACGCTGGCGTTCTCGTTCGCGGGCGGCGTGATCATCGAGCGGGCGCTTTTCAAGCCGCTCGGCAACGCCCCGGTGCTGACCCACGTCGCAGGCTTCATCGCCCTGTTCGCGATCATCAACTCGGTCGCGGGCCTGACCTGGGACTTCACCATCAAGCAGTTCCCGTCGCCGTTCGGCTCCTCGCCGTTCCTCGGCAGCCAGCTGATCTCGACCCACCAGGCCGGGATGATCGGCGTCACCATCGTGCTGCTGATCCTGCTGTTCCTGTTCTTCCAGTACACCAGGATCGGTCTGGCGATGCGGGCAGCGGCGTCGCAGCCTGAATCGGCGCGGCTGGTCGGCATCAACACCTCGTGGATGATCGCCCTCGGCTGGGGCATGGCGGCTGCGATCGGTTCGATCGCCGGCATGCTGATCGCTCCGGTGGTGTTCCTCGAGCCCAATATGATGGGCGGCGTGCTGATCTACGGGTTTGCCGCAGCGGTGCTCGGCGGTCTGTCCAGTCCGTTCGGCGCAGTGGTCGGCGGCTTCCTGGTCGGCGTGTTCGAGAACCTCGCGGGCACCTACATCCCGGGTGTCGGCAACGAACTCAAACTGCCGATCGCCCTGGCGCTGATCGTCACCGTGCTCGTCGTGAAACCCACTGGCCTGTTCGGCCGCACCATCGTCAAGCGAGTCTGAACATGAGCGCACTCCAGGAAATCGTCAACGATACCCAACCGGTCGAGACCACGCCGAAGAAGTACATGGCGCTCGGCAACACCGCCTCCGTCGTGGTGGTGGTGCTGCTGTGTCTCGCCCCGCTGGTCGCCAAGAACTTCATCATCTTCCAGATGACGATGGTTCTGATCTACGCCATCGCGGTGCTGGCGCTGAACATCCTGACCGGTGGCTCCGGCCAGTTCTCGCTCGGCCAGAGCGCGTTCTACGCGGTCGGCGCCTACACCTCGGCGATCCTGATGGAGAATTTCGGCGTCAACTACGCGTTGACGCTGCCGATCTCCGGCGCGATCTGCTTCATCTGCGGCTATCTGTTCGGCCTGCCGGCGCTGCGATTGAGCGGCATCTATCTGGCGCTCGCGACCTTCGCGCTCGCCACCGCGATGCCGCAGCTGCTCAAGCTGCACTACTTCGAGCACTGGACCGGCGGCGTCCAGGGCCTGGTCATCACCAAGCCCGACGCGCCGTTCGGCCTGCCGATGTCTCAGGACATGTGGCTGTACTACTTCGTGCTGGTGGTCTCGATGGCGATCTACGTCGCCTCGGTCAACCTGCTGAAGTCGCGCTCCGGCCGGGCCATGATGGCGATCCGCGACAACGAAATCGCGGCTTCGGCGATGGGCGTGGACGTGGCGCGCTACAAGACGCTGGCGTTCGGCATCAGCGCCGGCATCACCGGCGTCGCCGGCGGCCTCGGCGCCATCGCGGTGCAGTTCGTCGCGCCGGACAGCTACACCATCCAGCTCGCGATCGCGCTGTTCCTCGGCATGGTGGTCGGCGGCGTCGGCTGGCTGCCGGGCTCGATCGTCGGTGCGGCGTTCATCGTGTTCGTGCCGAACATCGCGGAAGGCTTCTCCAAGGGCCTGTCCGGCGCGGTGTTCGGCGTGATCCTCGTGCTGATCATCTTCCTGCTGCCGCACGGCTCGCGGCAGATCGCCTACACGGTGCAGAACTGGGTGCACAAACTCGGCCGGCGGGCATAACCCGCCCGCACCGACCACTGCCAGCCCCTCGCGACCCGTTCGCGAGGGGCTTTTTCTTTGCTGCTCTCTGGTCCGTTGCGGACCCTGCACCGTCAGCGGGGCTGTTGCCCGATCGGGGGGTGTCCCGAAGGGCATGGCGGGCGTATGCAGGATGGCAACGAAGCGCGCCGCGGCCTGCGCGCGCCCATGATCCGATCGAGCCATGTCGTCCTTGAGCTTTTGCCGTGCGCGCCGAGGCGCGCTGCTGGCGCTGTCCGCCGCCGTTCTCGCCCTCACCTCTCCGGCCGGCGCCGAGAGCCCTGCGGCGACAGGTGCCGCCACCATCCGCATCGGCAATCTGATGCCGTATTCGGGCCCGGCATCTGCCTATTCGATCGTCGGTCGGATCGAGCAGGCCTATTTCAAGATGATCAACGATCAGGGCGGCATCAACGGCCGGCAGATCGAGTTCATCTCGTATGACGACGGCTACAATCCCGCCAAGGCGGTCGAGCAGGTGCGCAAGCTGGTCGAGCGCGACGAGGTGCTGATGGTGTTCAGCGCAATGGGCACGCCGTCCAACGCCGCAATCCAGAAGTATCTGAACCTCAAGCAGGTGCCGCAATTATTCGCCGCCAGCGGCGCCACCCGGTTCGGCGATCCCAAGGCATTTCCCTGGACGATGGGCTGGCAGCCGCCGTACCAGACCGAAGGCCGCGTCTATGCCAAGTACATCCTCGCCACCAAGCCGACCGCACGGATCGCGGTGCTGTACCAGAACGACGATCTCGGCCGCGATCTGCTCAAGGGACTCAAGGACGGGCTCGGCGAGCGGGCCGCCTCGATGATCGCAGCGGAAGAGAGCTACGAGGTCACCGAGCCGTCAGTCGACAACCATGTGGCGCGGATGAAGGCCTCGGGCGCCGACGTGTTCGTGTCGATCACCACGCCGAAATTCGCTGCCCAGAGCATCCGCGCCGCCGCCACGCTGGAGTGGCATCCGCTGTATGTGCAGGCGCTGGTGTCCGCCTCGATCGCCGCGGTGATCCGGCCCGCCGGCCTCGACGCCGCCCAGGGGCTGGTGTCGGCCGCCTACAACAAGGACGCGGCCGATCCGCAGTGGCGCGACGATCCGGCCATGAAGCGGTTCCACGCCTTCCTCGACGCCTATGCACCGGACGTCGACCGCGGCGACAATTCGGTGGCCTACGGCTATGGCGCGGCGCAGTGCCTCGTCGAAGTGCTGCGCCGCGCCGGCGACGATCTCAGCCGTGCCAACATCATGAAGCAGGCCGCCAGCCTGCAGGGCTACGCACCCGACACCCTGCTGCCGGGCATCACGGTGAACACCGCGGCGGACGACTTCCATCCGATCGAGCAGCTCCGGATGATGCGGTTCTCCGGGGATCATTGGGACCTGTTCGGCCCGGTGATCGGCGGCGAACTTCGCAACTAAGCTGCGCCATCGCGCTCTCCCACAGCCTGCCGATTTATCGCCCTGCGGCATTTGGCTGCCTGCCGCAGTGCGGTTGTAATTCCGCTTTTGGTTGCTGCATGCGCGAGAAGCGTGTTCAATCGGCTCCGGACCTCGACGTCCACACAAGAAGAATCGAAAATCCCAAGGAGCCTGTATTGATGCCCACCTTCCGTTCGCGCGCGCTTGCCGCCTCGGCAGCCGTCGCCGTCAGTTTTGCCGCATTCACCGGCACCGCTTTCGCCCAGAAGAAATACGACACCGGCGCGTCCGATACCGAGATCAAGATCGGCAACATCATGCCCTATTCGGGCCCGGCGTCGGCCTACGGCACCATCGGCAAGACCGAGGAAGCCTACTTCCGGATGATCAACGAACAGGGCGGCATCAACGGCCGCAAGATCAACTTCATCAGCTACGACGACGCCTACTCGCCTCCGAAGGCGGTCGAGCAGGTGCGCAAGCTGGTCGAGGGCGATGAAGTGCTGGCGGTGTTCAACCCGCTCGGCACCCCGTCGAACACCGCGATCCAGAAGTATCTCAACGCCAAGAAGGTGCCGCAACTGTTCGTCGCCACCGGCGCCAGCAAGTGGAACGATCCGAAGGCGTTCCCGTGGACGATCGGCTGGCAGCCGTCGTACCAGAGCGAGGCGCAGATCTACGTCAAGTACATCATGAAGGAGAAGCCTAACGCCAAGGTGGCAATCCTCTATCAGAACGACGATTTCGGCAAAGACTACCTGAAGGGCACCAAGGACGGCTTCGGCGAGAAAGGCGCCTCGATGATCATCGCCGAGGAAGCCTATGAAATCTCCGAGCCGACCATCGACAGCCACATCGTCAAGCTGAAGTCGCTCAATCCCGACGTGCTGCTGATCTACACCACGCCGAAGTTCGGCGCGCAGACCATCCGCAAGACCGCCGAGCTCGGCTGGAAGCCGATGCAGATCCTCACCAACGTGTCGGCATCGGTCGGCAGCGTGATGCAGCCCGCCGGCTTCGACAACGCCCAGGGCGTGTTGTCGGCCAACTACGCCAAGGATCCGACCGACCCGCAGTGGGACAACGATCCGAGCTTCAAGAAGTGGCACGCCTTCGTCGACAAATACATGCCGGGCGCCAACAAGGCCGACGGCAATCTGGTGTACGGCTATGGCGCCGCCCAGACGCTGCACAAGGTGATCGAGATGTGCGGCGACAACCTGACCCGCGAAAACCTGATGAAGCAGGCCGCCAGCCTGAAGAACTTCGAGCCGGACACGTTGCTGCCGGGCGTCAAGATCAACACCTCGCCGACCGACTTCGCTCCGATCAGCCAGCTGCAGATGATGCGGTTCAAGGGCGACAAGTGGGAGCTGTTCGGCGACATCATCTCGGCGGACGCGCCGACCAACTGATCGCCCCCGATTACGGCCTGATTCCCACTCGTCCCCCGGCAAGCGATTGCCGGGGGATTTTCTTTGCGCCGAGGCGACGCGGCACACAACGATTGGGCCGCTCCGCACAACCCGCGCGAGCGGGTGCAGCGCATCAATGCCAAACCGGATCGATAATCTGGTAGTTCTACTGACCTATTAGTGCGCTTTCGGTTACTTCGCATCGCAACAATACGTAGTGCGACGACATAGCTATCGACGATGCTTGCTGGCCCATTCGGGAAGGTGTTGAATGTTTGCCGGAAGGGCCACCAAGAGCCCGCACCCGACACCACAATCACACATCCAAGAAAAGGGAGTCAGAAATGCCTTCACTCCGTTCGCACGCGGCTGCGCTTTCCGCGGCAGTTCTCCTCAGTTTCGCAGCCTCGAACGGCGCGCTCGCGCAAAAGAAATACGATCCGGGCGCAAGCGATACCGAAATCAAGATCGGCAACATCATGCCCTACAGCGGCCCCGCTTCCGCCTATGGCGTGATCGGACGCACCGAGGCCGCCTATTTCAAGATGATCAACGACAAGGGCGGCATCAACGGGCGCAAGATCAACTTCATCAGCTATGACGACGCCTATTCGCCACCGAAGACGGTGGAACAGGCACGCAAGCTGGTCGAGAGCGACGAAGTTCTGCTGATCTTCAACTCGCTCGGCACGCCGCCGAATTCGGCGATCCACAAATACATGAACAGCAAGAAAGTCCCGCAGCTGTTCGTCGCCACCGGCGCCAGCAAGTGGAACGACCCGAAGAATTATCCGTGGACGATGGGCTGGCAGCCGAACTACCAGAGCGAGACCCAGATCTATGCCAAATACATTCTGAAGGAGATGCCGAACGCCAAGATCGCCGTGCTGTATCAGAACGACGACTACGGCAAGGACTATCTGAAGGGCTTCGAAGATGGTCTCGGCGCCAAGGGCCAGTCGATGATCGTGATGAAGGAGAGCTATGAGGTCTCCGAGCCGACGATCGACAACCACATCGTCAAGCTGAAATCCACCGGCGCCGACGTCTTCATCAACATCACCACGCCGAAATTCGCCGCCCAGGCGATCAAGAAGCTGGCCGAAGTCGGCTGGAAGCCGACGCACTTCCTCAACAACGTCTCGGCTTCGGTCGGCAGCGTGATCAAGCCGGCAGGCTATGAGAACGCCCAGGGCGTGATCTCGGCGGCCTATCTGAAAGACGTCTCCGACGACCAGTGGAAGGACGACGCCGGCATGAAGGAGTTCCTCGCCTTCATGGACAAGGAGTTCCCGGAGGGCAACAAGCTCGATGGCGGCACCGTGGTCGGCTACGGCGTGGCGCAGACGCTGGTCGAAGTGCTGAAGAAGTGCGGCGACAATCTCACCCGCGAGAACGTCATGAAGCAGGCCGCCAGCCTGAAGGACTATCGCACCGAAGTGCTGCTGCCGGGGATCAAGATCAACACCTCGGCGACCGACTTCGCGCCCGTCAGCCAGCTGCAACTGATGCGCTTCAAGGGCGAGAAGTGGGAGCTGTTCGGCGACGTCATCAGCGCCGACGTCGGCGGCTGAGCCTCCCGGACGAACCATCACGCAAAAGCCCCGGGCAGCAATGCCCGGGGCTTCGTCATTCCGATCCGCCGATAGCCTGCGAGACGCGGCCGCTTACGCGGCGGCCTCATAATTGACTTCGCTCTCGGCCAGCTTGGAGAGGGTCATGTCGGTGGTCTTCTCCTGCTGCAGCGTCTGGTCGATCAGCTTGACCGCGTCCTTCATGCCGAGCAGGCCGGCCCAGGTCTTCAGCGTGCCGTAGCGGGAGATCTCGTAGTGCTCGACCGCCTGCGCGGCCGCGAGCAGGCCGGCATCGAGTGCCTCGGTGCCCTTGTACTCGTCCATGATCTCCTTGCCCTCGTCGAGGATGCCGAGAATGGCATCGCAGGTCTTGCCGCGGGCCGGCTTCTCGAGCAGTTCGAACACCTGCTCCAGCCGCTCGATCTGGCCTTCGGTCTCGGCGAGATGCTTCTCGAACGCGGCGCGCAGCTTGTCCGAGGTGGCGGCCTTGGCCATCTTCGGCAGCGCCTTCAGGATCTGCTTCTCGGCGAAATAGATGTCCTTCAAGGTGTCGAGGAACAGGTCGTTGAGGTCCTTGTCTTTGGTGGCGGCCATACTGTGAACTCCGTCGTGAATGGGTGTGGCGCTGTCAGTCCACCCGCCCAACGCGACCTTCCGAGGATTGTTCCTGGTAATCGCTGCCGGCGCGGCACTGTCATCCCATCGTCAAATCGCCGAGGCAAAATCGTCATTCGTTCGTACAGAGTGACGAGAATGATCCGCGACAGCCACCCCACCTCTTCGGTCGCCACAGCTTGCGTCGCCAGATCTCGCGTCGCCACCGTGCTGGCCCGGCGCAGCGTCGCGCTGCGTTCGGTCTGATCGCGTTCCGATGCCCACCGTGCTGCCGCTCGCAGGTGACATCCGCTTCAGCATCCCCGGGGTGGAAGCCGCCGGCGGCGAAGCTGCGCGTCCGCCGGTGCCGGGCCTGATCTGGGCGTTCCGGATCGGCCCCGACGGCGCCGCGCATAGCGGACCGGACGGCACCTTTGCGCCTGAACTGCATGACGGCTGGACCTGGCTGCACCTCGATCTCACCGACAGCCGCGCGCTGCAGTGGATTGGCGGCACCGCATTGCCGCCGCCGGCCAAGACGCTGCTGCAAGCCACCGACGTATATCAGCAGATCCACAGCCTCGACGGCTGCGTGTACGGCGCGATCGCCGACCTCGGGCGCGACATCGACGAAATCACCGAGGACATCGGCTGCTGCGCTTCGTGATGACCGAGCATCTGGTGATCACCGGCCGCCATCAGCCGCTCGGCGCGGTCGACGCCGCCCGGCGGGCGCTGGAAAGCGGCCACCGGGTGGAGAGCTGCGCCGGCCTGTTCGACCTGATCGTCCATAATGTCGCCGAGGCGATCGAAGCGATCGCCGACGACATGGTGCAGGCGCTCGACCAGCTCGAGGAAAAACTGCTCACCGACGACACCGACGAGCTGCGCCAGGGCCTCGGCCGGCTGCGCCGAAGCTGCGTCCGGCTGCACCGGCATCTGTCGGGCCTGCGGGTGCTGCTGCACCGGTTCGACCGTGACGGCGCCGAACTGGCACCGCGGCTGCGGCCCTGCGCCGGCAAGCTGGCGCAGCGGCTCGACGGGCTGGACCATTCGGTAGTCGAGATGCGCGAGCGCAGCCGGCTGCTGCAGGAAGAGCTGCACCTGCAGATCGAGGAGCAGGGCAACAACAGCCTGCGGGTGCTGTCGGTGCTGACCGCGCTGCTGCTGCCGCCGACCCTGGTCACCGGCATGTTCGGCATGAACCTGCACGGCCTGCCGTTTGCCGAGGACGGCGGCGGTTTCGGCTGGGCGCTGGTGATCATGCTGCTGTCGTCGATCGTCGCCTATGTGGTGATGAAGCGTTTCGGCCTCATCAGGTAACCCAATCCCGTGTGCCCGCCGTTCCGACCCCAGCCGCCCGTTGCGGCACCCCACCGGCCTGCCCCGGTCCCCGTTGTGGCCCGGCGGCTACGCCATTGTGAAATCTGTGGGCGTGGCCGATCGGTGGCCGCGCCCCGCCGATCGCTGTGATACGGGACGCAGCATCGAATACCAGGACGATCCAGCGCGTGCGAAACACTCTGCTCTTTCCGATCCTCGCTGCCGCCACGGTCTGCGCCGCGCCCGCCGGCGCGGCCGATCTTGCACGCAAGGCGCCGGAGGCCCCGCGCGCGGTGTTCGACTGGAGCGGGTTCTATATCGGCGCGCATTTCAGCGCGGTGGCCGGTCACTCCAACTGGAGCTCCACCCCCGCCGGCGGCAGCGGCTCGATCGATCTGTTCGACGCCTTTCAGCTGTTCAAAGGCACTGGCAGCTACGTGATCGGGCTGCAGGCCGGCTACAACTGGATGTTGCCGTCGCGCTGGCTGATCGGCATCGAGGCCGACCTCAATTCGCCCAACACCCTCGGCGGCAATACCGGCAACACCCTGCCGTCGGGCACGGTCGGCGGCCACGATCATCAGGCGCTGCTTGGCGGCACCGTGCGCGGCCGGGTCGGCTACGCGTTTGGCGGCTGGCTGCCTTACGTCACCGCCGGCTTTGCCTGGAGCTACGACCGGCTACGCTGGCCGCCAGATCCCGCGCTCGCGCAGCAGGAAACAGCGCTGCTGTGGCGGCTCGGCTGGGCCGCCGGCGCCGGCGTCGATGTGCCGCTGTCGCCGGCCTGGAGCGCACGCGCCGAATATCTGGCGACCGGGTTCGGCTCCGGCACCGTCAGCTTCCCGATCGCCGGCCAGAGCGTGTCGTCCGACGTGCTGACCCATGCGGTCCGGCTCGGCCTGAACTATCGGCTCGGCGAGGACCTGACCAAGTCCGACGTGTTCACCAAGGGCATCGATGCGCTGGAGCTGGAGCGCTTCGCGGTGCATGGCCAGAGCACCTTCACCTGGCAATACGCGCCGGGCTTCCGCTCGCCGTATAGCGGCACCAACAGCCTCGCCCCGAACCAGGCGCGCGAGACCTTCGACGCCACGCTCTATATCGGCGCCAAGCTGTGGGACGGCGCCGAATTCTGGGTCAATCCGGAGATCAATCAGGGCTTCGGCCTCAGCGGCACCTTCGGCATCGCGTCGTTCCCGAGCGCAGAGTCCTACAAGGTCGGCGCCAACTATCCGTATGCGCGGGTGCCGCGCTATTTCGTCCGCCAGACGCTTGATCTCGGCGGCGCGGTCGAGACCGTGCAGGGCGGGCCGAACCAGTTCGCCGGCAAGCAATCCGCCGAGCGGATCGTGATCACCGCCGGCAAGTTCTCGGTCGGTGACATCTTCGACGTCAACAAATACGCCCATGACCCGCGCGTCGACTTCCTCAACTGGGGCCTCGCCGACGCGCTGACCTTCGACTACGCGGCCGATGCCTGGGCGTTCACCTACGGCACCGCGGTCGAGTGGTACACCGGCGCCTGGACGGTGCGCGGCGGTGTGTTCGATCTGCCGCAGACGCCGAACAGCACCGACCTCGATTCCAGCTTCGGCCAGTTCCAGCTGATCGGCGAACTCGAACATCGCCACGAACTGTGGGGCCTTGCCGGCAAGGTGCTGGTCACCGGCTTCCTCAACCGCGCCCGGCTCGGCAACTTCACCGATGCGGTCCGTGCCGCGCAGGCGACCGGCACCACGCCGAGCATCGCCGACGTGCGCCGCTACACCTCCAAGACCGGCCTGTCCGCCAGCCTGGAGCAGCAGCTCACCGCCGACATCGGCATGTTCGCGCGCGCCGGCTTCAGCAGCCCGAACCTCGAGACCAACGCCTTTACCGATTCCGACCGCACGGTGTCGGCCGGCCTGTCGCTGTCGGGACGGATGTGGGGCCGCGCCGAGGACACCATCGGCATCGGCGGCCTGCTCAACCACATCTCGGCGTCGCGGATCGCATATCTCGACGCCGGCGGCCTGACCGCGATCATCGGCGACGGCCGTCTGCCCAATCCGGGCGACGAGAAGGTGTTCGAAGCCTACTACAGCCTGCCGGTGTATTCGTGGCGGCTGACCGCGGACTATCAGTTCGTCGCCAACCCGGCGTTCAACCGCGACCGCGGCCCAGTCCACCTGATCGCCACGCGGCTGCGCACGCAGTTCTAGCTACAGGGATGAGATTCCGTCATGGCCGGGCTCGTCCCGGCCATCCACGTCTTTCATGCGGTCATGTCTCGCAAAGACGTGGATGCCCGGCACAAGGCCGGGCATGACGGAGGCTTTGCACGAAGATCCACGAACGTTCTCTCCGCGTCATTGCGAGCCGAAGGCGAAGCAATCCAGAAGCCCAATGCATGGGGTTCCTGGATTGCTTCGTCGCTGCGCTCCTCGCAATGACGATGCGGAAGGGGCCATGCAACGCTTAGCGTTACGCCGCCAGCTGGGTCTCGACCAGACGCACCCAGTACGAGGTGCCGTACACGATCGCCTCGTCGTTGAAGTCGTAGGCCGGGTGATGCAGACCGGCGCTGTCGCCGTTGCCGATGAACACGAACGCGCCCGGGCGCTTCTCCAGCATGTAGGCGAAATCCTCGGCGCCCATCAGCGGCGGCAGCGGCACCACATTGGCCTCGCCGGCAATGTCGCGCGCGACCTGAATCGCCACGTCGGTCTCCGCCATGTGGTTGACCAGCACCGGATAGCCGCGCTCGTAGGTGAGCTCGATCCTGGTGCCGGTCACCTGCGCTACACCGGCGACGACGTCGCGCACGCGCTGCTCGACCATGTCGCGCACCTCCGCCGTCATCGTCCGCACCGTGCCCTTCAGCTCGGCGTATTGCGGGATCACGTTACGGGCGTTGCCGGCGTGAAATTCGCACATCGACAACACCGCGGCTTCGAACGGATCGACGTTGCGCGAGACGATGCCCTGCAGCGCGGTGATCAGTTGCGCGCCTGCCAGCACCGGATCGACGCACAGATGCGGCCGCGCGGCGTGGCCGCCATGGCCTTCGATACGGATGTCGATCGCATCGGTCGCCGCCATCACCGGCCCAGGGCTGATCGCAAACGCACCGACCGGAATGCCCGGACCGTTGTGCATGCCATAGACCTGCTCGATGCCGAACCGCTCCATCAGGCCGTCGTCGATCATCGCCGCGGCGCCGGCACCGCCCTCCTCGGCCGGCTGGAAGATCATCACCGCATCGCCGGCGAAGTTGCGGGTCTCGGC
Organism: Rhodopseudomonas sp. P1; assembly: GCF_039642825.1. Taxonomy (NCBI): domain Bacteria; kingdom Pseudomonadati; phylum Pseudomonadota; class Alphaproteobacteria; order Hyphomicrobiales; family Nitrobacteraceae; genus Rhodopseudomonas; species Rhodopseudomonas sp. P1. The sequence continues at coordinate 4,141,699 of NZ_CP088006.1, forward strand.
AAGATAGCGCGCGGCGCCGAGCAGCATCGCGGTGTGGCCATCGTGGCCGCAGGCGTGCATCTTGCCGGGCACCTTGGAGGCATAGGGCAATCCGGTCGCCTCGACGATCGGCAGCGCGTCCATGTCGGCGCGGAGCCCGATCGCCTTGAGATCGCCGGTGCCGGCTGGCCGGGCGCCGCGGATCACGCCGACCACACCGGTGCGGCCGAGCCCGGTGACCACCTCGTCGCAGCCGAATTCGCGCAACCGTTCGGCGACGAACGCCGCGGTGCCTTCGACGTCGTACATCAGCTCCGGCTGCTGATGCAGCGTGCGGCGCCAGGCCGCGATGTCGGGCTGCAGATCGGCGACGCGGTTGATCACGGGCATGAGACGATGCGGCTCCAGTTATCGAAGCCTGCAGGCTAACCGCACCGTCCCGCTCCGGCAACTGTACAGCGCCGGCCCGCGGCGCTAAGCCTCTGCCAACGACAAAAAGCACGGGCGGACTCGATGACGGCACGGATCGAAGGCGAATTCGACACCATCGTGGTGGGCGCAGGCACCGCAGGTTGCATCGTCGCCAACCGCCTCTCCGCCGATCCGAGCCGGAAGGTGCTGCTGCTCGAAGCCGGCGGCCGCGACAACTGGATCTGGTTTCACATTCCGGTCGGCTATCTGTTCGCGATCGGCAATCCTCGCTCCGACTGGATGTTCAAGACCGAGCCCGAGCCGGGCCTGAATGGTCGGTCATTGGCCTATCCGCGCGGCAAGGTGATCGGCGGCTCGTCGGCGATCAACGCGATGATCTCGATGCGCGGCCAGGCCGCCGATTACGACCATTGGCGCCAGCTCGGCCTCACCGGCTGGGGCTGGGACGATGTCCGCAAGGTGTTCCGCCGGCTCGAGGACCACTTCCTCGGCGACAGCGAGCATCACGGCGCTGGCGGCGGCTGGCGGATCGAGGCGGCGCGGCTGTCATGGCCGATCCTCGATGCGGTGGCGAACGCGGCCTGCGAGATGGGAATCCCGCGCAGCGCCGATTTCAACACCGGCGACAACGAGGGCGTCGGCTACTTCCACGTCAATCAGAAACGCGGCCGGCGATGGTCGTCGGCGCGCGGCTTTCTCAAGCCTGCACTGCACCGCTCCAACCTGCGGCTCGAAACCAACGTCGTGGTCGACCGCGTGCTGGTCGAGAACGGCCGCGCGGTCGGCGTCCGCTTCCTGCAGAACGGCGTGCCGATCGAAGCCCGCGCCCGCCGCGAGGTGGTGCTGTGCGCCGGCGCGATCGGCTCGATCCAGGTGCTGCATCGTTCCGGCATCGGCCCGGCCGAATGGCTGAAGCCGCTCGGCATCGAGCCGGTGCTCGATCGTCCCGGCGTCGGCCGCAACCTGCAGGACCATCTGCAGCAGCGCGCGATCTACAAGGTCAGCGGCGGCCGCACGTTGAACGAGATCTATCACTCGCTGCCCCGCCGCGCCTGGATGGGGCTGGACTACGCGCTGCGCCGGCGCGGCCCGCTCACCATGGCGCCGTCGCAGCTCGGCATCTTCACCCGCTCCGATCCGCATCAGGAGCGCGCCAACATCCAGTTCCACGTCCAGCCGCTGTCGCTCGACAAGTTCGGCGATCCGCTGCATCGCTTCCCGGCGATCACCGTCAGCGCCTGCAACCTGCGCCCGACCTCGCGCGGCGAGATCAAGCTGAAATCCACCGCGCTCGACGCCGCACCGTCGATCGCGCCGCACTATCTGTCGACCGCCGAAGACTGCCGCGTCGCCGCCGATGCGATCCGCGTGACACGGCGGCTGATGAAGCAGCAGGCGCTGGCGACGTATCACCCCGAGGAGTATCTGCCCGGCCCGTCGGTCGGCGACGACGACGCCTCGCTCGCCAAGGCCGCCGGCGACATCGGCACCACGATCTTCCATCCCGTCGGCACCGCCAAGATGGGCCGCGCCGACGATCCGCTCGCGGTGGTCGACGAACGCCTTCGCTTTCACGGCCTCGATGGCCTGCGCATCGTCGACGCCTCGATCATGCCGACGATCACCTCCGGCAACACCAACACCCCCACCGCGATGATCGCCGAGAAGGGCGCGGAGATGATCGTGGCGGATGGGAAGTAATGGATCTGATCCATCGGCACCGCCTCTGGATCGATAACGCCGACGTGCGGATCGCACTGGTGCGTTGGGGCAACGCCGATCCGGGCAAGCCAGTCGCGCTGCTGTTGCATGGCACCGGCTTCCTCGGTGAGATCTGGGACGAGATCGCGAACGGCCTCGCCGCCCGCTACACGGTCTATGCCCTCGACCGCCGCGGCCACGGCGCCAGCGACGAGCCCGGCCGTTATCACTTCGCGGATTTTGCATCCGACCTCGCCGCGGCGATCGAAACGCTGGGACTGTCCAACATCTACGGCATCGGCCATAGCGCCGGCGCGACCGACCTGCTGCTCGCTGCCAAGCTGCTGCCCGACCGCTTTGCCCGTCTGTTCGTGATGGAGCCGACGGTGATGGACCCGAGCGTCGCTCCCGGCAGCGATGCGCGGCTAAGCGATCAGGCCGAGGCCGCGGTCAGCGGCGCGCGGCGCCGGCAAGGCGAATTCGCCAGCGCCACCGCGGCTTTCGAACGCTACCGCAACGCGCCGGCGTTCGCCCCATGGTCGGAATACGCGCTGCGCGCCTATATCACCCACGGCTTCGCACACCTACCCGATGGCCGGGTGCGGCTGCTGTGCAGTCCAGATGTTGAAACCGAGATCCTGCGGCCGATCTTCGAGGCGATGGAACAAGTCTATCGCGGCGACGCGCGCGGCAATCCATTCGGATGGCTGCGCGAGCTGAATAACTGCCCGGTGCGGATCGCGACCGCCGAACACTCCTGGCCGATCTACAAGGAGATGGCGGCGCGGGCGAGCGCATTGATACCTGGCGCGAGCCGGATCGCGTTCGATGGCGTCGGCCACTGCGTCGCGCAGGAAGCGCCGGCGCGGCTGCTCGCCGCGCTGCAGGACTTTGCAGACGCCTGATTGCGTAGGCGCGTTTCCGAGAAACTACGCCGACTTGCGCACCGCGTTGTCGACCAGGGTCTTGCCGAGCGACCAGATCGCGCCCGGCACCTTGTGGCTGGCGGCGATGGTATCGTCGAAGGCGCGTTCGATCCAGGCGCAGTCGTCTTCGGTGATGGTCAGCGGCGGCAGCAGCTTGATGGTGTGCAGGCCGTGGCCCGCGACCTGGGTCAGGATCTTGTGATCCTTGAACAGCGGCACGGTGATCAGCTGGACGAACAGGCCCTTGTTGGCGGTTTCCAGCATGGTCCACGACGCCTTCAGCCGGAGCGATTGCGGCGGGCCGAATTCGACGCCGATCATCAGGCCCTTGCCGCGCACTTCCTTGAGCAGCTCGTAGCCTGGGACCATGCGCGTGAGCGCCAGCCGCAGCTCGGCGCCGCGCTTGGCGGCGGCCTCGACCAGCTTCTCGGCCTTGAGAACTTCGAGCGTCGCAATGCCGGCGGCCATCGCCAGATCGTTCTTGGCGAAGGTCGAGCCGTGCACCACGGCGCGGTCCATGCGGTTGAAGATCTTGTCGAAGATCGACTTGCGCGTCAGCACTGCGCCGACCGGGACGTGGCCACCCGACAGCGCCTTCGACAGCAGCACCATGTCGGGTTCGACGTTCCAGTGCTCAACGGCGAGGAAGCGGCCGGTGCGGCCCATGCCGGTCTGGATCTCGTCGGCGACGAACAGCGTGCCGTAGCGTTTGCACAGCGCCGCGGCGCCCGGCAGGAACTCGTCGGTGGGCATGTTGACGCCCTTGCCCTGGATCGGCTCGACGATGAAAGCGGCGACCTCGCGGGTCGACAGCACCTTCTCCAGCGCTTCGAGATCGTTGAACGGGATGGTGGTGACGCCCGGCAGCAGCGGCCCGAAGCCGCCCTGGAAATTCTGGTCGTCGGTCAGCGACAGCGCACCATAGGTCAGGCCGTGGTAGCTGTGGTCGCAATTGACGATGCCGTTACGCCCGGTCGCGCCGCGCGCGAACTTGATCGCCGCCTCGACGCTCTCGGCGCCGGAATTGGCGAAGAACACCTTGTCGAGATACGGCACATGCTCGAGCAGCCGCTCCGCCAGGATACCGGCCAGCGTCGAGACGTCGAGCTGCACCAGGTTGGGCAGGTCGGCGTCGAGCACGCTCTGCAGCGCCTTGCGCACCACCGGATGGTTGCGGCCGAGCGCGAAGACGCCAAAGCCGCTGAGCAGATCGAGATAGCGGGCGCCGTCACGGTCGTAGAGGTACTGACCGGTGCCCTTCTGGAAGCCGACGTCGTAGCCGATGGTTTTGAGGACGCGGACGAGCTGCTCGTTGAGATGCCGGGCGTGCATCGAACTGCGGTGCGCTTCGCGCGCCGCGAACATCTCGGCAAGATCTAAATTCGGCTGGTACATGGGCTACTTACGTCGCTTGTTGGACCCGCCGTCAACACAAAAGGCTGGCGGTGCGTCGCACTCGAGCTTTCTTTTCAGAGTTGTGATGCGCGGGTGACATGCCGATGTCACGGCGTCTCCCGCATGGCGCACGACCCCTACCCCCGGACGTGGGTATAGTCCGATCGCGGGGGGTGACGCCAGCCCTGTGACGCCACCTGCGGCAATCGCGCCTTGCTTGCCGGTCTCAAGCCGATTTCATGCTCCGGAACACCCCGGTGCGGGAAAAACGCCTCCCCCGGCGAAGTCCCGGTCCGGGGCCTCGGCCCGCGCCGACGCCCCGAACTTTGCGACTCACAGATCGGTATCGCCGGACTCGTCGATGTGCCGCGGCTTGCCCATCAGGGCCGGCTGGAACAGCAGCACGGCGCCCAGCGTGGTCAGCAGCGACAGCGCCAGCAGCTTGCCCATGCTGGCCGTTCCCGGATGGCTCGACAGCCACAGGCTGCCGAACGCGGTGGCGGTGGTCAGGGCGCTGAAGAAGATCGCCCGGGTCAGCGCCGACTGCAGCAGGTTGGTGCGGCCGGAACGCCAGGCCGTCACGTAGTAGATCTTGAACGCGACGCCGACGCCGAGCAGCAGCGGCAAGGCAACGATGTTGGCGAAGTTCAGCGGCAGATCGATCAGCACGCAGATCTCCAGCGTCACCGCACCGGCCACCAGCAGCGGTACCAAGGTGAGTGCAACGTCGGTAATCCGGCGCAGCGTGATCCACAGCAGGATCGAGATCGACAGCAGCGCCCACAGACCGGCCTGGATGAACGAGGCGACGATGGTATCGCCCGACTTCAGGATCGACACCGGACCACCGGTCGCCAGCGGCTCGGCCTGCAGCACGGCGGCGGCGAATTTGCGCAGCGTGTCGTTGTCGTTGGGATCGCCGCTCGGCAGCACCTCGACGCGGATCTGACCGTCCTTGGTCTTCCATGACGACACGATATCGGCCGGCAGGTTGTCGAGCGTTACCGGCTGCGCTTTCAGCATGTTGCGCAGCAGCTCGAAGTCGAGCAGCAGCGGCCGCACGAACACGTCCTGAGCCTTCTCGCGCAGCGCCTGATCGGCGCCCGCAAGCTTGGTCAGAGCGGTGGCGAGCCGGCGCGAGGCGTCGGCGCCGGGTCCGGTAGTCTCGCCGGCGGCGCGGCGCAGCGCTTCGGCCGAGCTCTTCAGCGACGCGATGTTGTCCTGATCGGACGGCGGCGGATCGACCTGTTCGGGATTGAGCGCGGGCTCCAGAACCTTGGCACCGGCCTGGATCAGCTTCAGCTTCTCCGGCTGGTCCGGCGGCACGAACGTGTCGAGCGAGATGGTGCGCGACACCTCCGGCAGCTTCGAGAGCTTAGCTTCGATCTCGCGCGCCGCCTGCTCGGACGGTGCCATCACGTTGACGGCGTTGGCGCCGGTATTCGGATCCTTGCGCAGGTCGAGGAACGTCGCGATCGACTCGACCTTCGGGCTGCGCAGATTGATCGGGTTGAAGTCGAAATGCATGAAGTACAGCAGCGGCAGGCCGGCCAGCGCGACGCCGATCGTGCCGACGATGATGCCGATGCGGTGCTTCTCCAGGAAGTGATCGACCGGCGCCAGGAAGGCGTAGCCGAGCGGCTCCTTCTCACCCGCCGGGTTCAGCAGCTTCAGCAGCCCCGGCAGCACGGTGATGCTGGTGAAGAACGCGATCGCCATGCCGGCACCGGCGATCTCGCCGAGTTCGGAGATGCCCTTGTAGGAGGTCGGCAGGAACGACAGGAAGCCCGCCGTCGTCGACATCGCCGCCAGTGACAGCGGCACCGCCGAGTATTCGGCGGCCTGCACCAGCGCCTTATCGAGGTCGCCGGTCTTGTGGCGTTCAGACCGATAGCGGACGCTGAACTGGATGCCGAAATCGACGCCGAGGCCGACGAACAGCACCGCGAACGCGATCGACAGCAGGTTGAGCGAGTCCACCAGCATCAGGCCGACCGCGGTGGTGATCGACAGGCCGATCACCAGATTGGCGGCCACCGCAAAGATGATCTTGGAGGAATGCAGCGCCATCCAGAGGATCAGCAGCACCACCACGACGGTGCCGATGCCGTTGACCACGGCGCCGTCCTTGACAGTGGCGAATTCTTCGTTGGCGATCGGCACCGGACCGGTCAGCCGCACCCGGGCACCGAAATCCTGCTCGATCTTGAGGTCGACGGCGGCCTGACGGATCGCGTCGGTGGCGGCCTTGCCGGGTTCCAGCGCCTTGAAGTCGAGGATCGGCTTGACCTCGATGAAGGCGCGCTTGTCGCCGTCGGTCAGCGGTTCCGGATTGACCAAGCCGCGCCAGGAGAAGAACGCCTGCTGCTTGCCGAGCACGTCCTCGACCGTCGCGGCGACGGCGTTGAAAGGTTTCGCAGTCGAATCGAGCGTCAGTTCCCCGCGCTTCAGGCCCACCAGACCGGTCTCGAGCGCCGCCGTCAGGCCGCGGATCGACGGATCGCCGGCCATGATCTCGATCAGCGGAACCGCCTGCTGGAACTGGCCGGTCGCCTTGGCAACTTCGTCCTTGGGCAGGAACAACAGCCCGCTGCGATCGAAGAACGGCCCGCCGCCGAGCCGCTTCACCGAGTCGAAGTTGATGTTATTCTTGGACAATTCGGCCGTGAGCTTGGCCGCCGCGGCATTCGCGAATTCCGGCGTCGGGGCCTCGACGACCGCCAGGATCAGCCGTTCCTGGTCGAAGGCCTTCTCGAACGCGATATCACGTTTGCGCCAGTCGAGATCAGACGAGATCAAATGATTGATGTCTGTGTTGATCCCGAAATGTTGGTAAGTATAGAAACCTGCTGCAACTGCGAGAAATACGCCGATCAGCACAGTAAAAGCCGCAAAACGGGTGCTGGCTCTGACAATGGAGACGATGGCACTTTTCAGCACATTCACTCTTTCTATTGCTACCGGCTGGCCTAAAATACGGCCACCCCGCCGGGTTCCGAGTCGATCGAACTGGTTTTGATGGTTCTGCGACCAAGGACTGGACAAAATGGCCGAAAACAAGCCGGCGGAGGTGTGTGCGCGGAAGTAATCTCACCAGGCCGGATTGCCAAGGGCGTTTTGCATTGCGTGCTGCACTGCGCCAATAAGTCCCCTGCGTCCCTTGCGGTTGCGGGTGTCCCCATACCAGCTAGATCATGCTACGGGAATGCGACGTGCTGCCAGGAGACCGAACAATCATGAGCGTGGTGCCCCTTGTCTGAAGTCCGCCCCCTCGAAGTGTTCCTTGCCCAACCCCGTGGTTTCTGCGCTGGCGTGGTGCGTGCCATCGAGATCGTCGAGCGCGCACTGGAGAAGTACGGTCCGCCGGTCTACGTGCGGCATGAGATCGTGCATAACAAATACGTGGTCGAGAGCCTGAAGGCCAAAGGCGCGATCTTCGTCGAGGAGCTGTCGGAAGTTCCGCCCAAGGCCGTGACCGTCTTCAGCGCCCACGGCGTCGCCCGCAGCATCGAGGAAGAGGCCGCGGCGCGCGACCTGCCGGTGCTCAACGCCACCTGCCCGCTCGTGACCAAAGTGCATAACCAGGGCAAGCGCTATACGTCGAAGGGCCGCACCCTGATCCTGATCGGCCATGCCGGCCATCCGGAAGTCGAAGGCACGATGGGTCAGGTTCCCGGCCCGGTGCTGCTGGTGCAGAACCTCGAGGACGTCGCGGCGCTGACGCTGCCGCCGGAAACCCCGGTGGCGTACATCACCCAGACCACGCTGAGCGTCGACGACACCAAAGACATCATCGTGGCGCTTTCAAAGAAATTCCACGATATCGAAGGCCCGGACACCCGCGACATCTGCTATGCCACGCAAAACCGGCAATCGGCGGTGCGGCAGATGAGCAAGCTGGTCGACCTGATCCTGGTGGTCGGAGCCAACAACAGTTCGAACTCCAACCGGCTGCGGGAAATCGGCACCGAAGCCGGCATCCCGAGCTACCTGATCGCCGACGGCAGCGAACTCGACCCGGCCTGGCTCGACGGCAAGAAAGCAGTCGGCATCACCGCCGGCGCGTCCGCGCCGGAAGTTTTGGTCGACGACGTGATCGAAGCGCTGCGCCGGATCGTCCCGGTCACCGTCTCGGTGCTGCCGGGCCGCGAAGAAAACATCGAATTCGTTCTGCCTGCGGAGCTGGCGACCGCCTGATCCGCCCCAACCGACATGCCGTGAAAGAGAAGATTTCGTAATGGCTATTCCGTTTCACAAGGAACTGGTGATCGGCGGTTATCTGCTCAAGCAGAAGCTGCTCGGGCGGAAGCGTTATCCGCTGGTACTGATGCTGGAGCCGCTGTTCCGCTGCAACCTTGCCTGCGCCGGCTGCGGCAAGATCGACTATCCCGACGCGATCCTGAACCGCCGGATGACCGCGCAGGAGTGCTGGGACGCCGCCGAGGAATGCGGTGCGCCGATGGTCGCGATCCCGGGCGGCGAGCCGCTGATCCACAAGGAGATCGGTGAGATCGTGCGCGGCTTGGTGGCGCGCAAGAAGTTCGTGTCGCTGTGCACCAACGCGCTGCTGCTCGAGAAGAAGCTGCATTTGTTCGAACCGTCGCCCTATCTGTTCTTCTCGGTGCATCTGGACGGCCTAAAGGAGCACCACGACAAGGCGGTGTCGCAGGAGGGCGTGTTCGACCGCGCGGTCGCAGCGATCAAGGCCGCCAAGGCCAAGGGCTTCACCGTCAACGTCAACTGCACGGTGTTCGACGGCTACGCCGCCGAGGACATTGCCAAGTTCATGGACTTCACCGAGGAGCTCGGCGTCGGCGTCTCGATCTCGCCGGGCTACGCCTATGAGCGCGCCCCGGACCAGGAGCACTTCCTCAACCGCACCAAGACCAAGAACCTGTTCCGCGAGGTGTTCGCGCGCGGCAAGGGCAAGAAGTGGAGCTTCATGCACTCCAGCATGTTCCTCGACTTCCTGGCCGGCAACCAGGAGTTCGAGTGCACCCCGTGGGGCATGCCGGCACGTAACATCTTCGGCTGGCAGAAGCCGTGCTACCTGCTCGGTGAAGGCTACGCCAAGACCTTCAAGGAGCTGATGGAAACCACCGATTGGGATTCCTACGGCACCGGCAAGTACGAGAAGTGCGCCGACTGCATGGCGCATTGCGGCTACGAGCCGACCGCGGCGATGGCCTCGCTCAACAATCCGCTGAAGGCCGCCTGGGTGGCGTTCCGCGGCATCAAGACCTCGGGTCCGATGGCGCCGGAGATCGACATGTCGAAGCAGCGCCCGGCGCAGTACGTGTTCTCCGAACAGGTCGAGAAGAAGCTGTCCGAGATCCGCCGCGACGAAGCCACCGAGGCCAAGGACAAGCGCCAGTCGACGGCGGCCTGATCGCTCCGACAACGGCTTCAACATCAAAAGCGCGGCCTGCGGGCCGCGCTTTTTTTGTTGCTCATCTCGGTCCGCTCAATTCATCAGATGCTTGACGATGTCGGCTTTGACCTTGCCCGGCAGAGGGACGAACTGCAGCGACCGCGCGATGCCGTCGCCGTGCGCGTAGGCCCATCGGAAGAAGTCCAGCACGGCGGCCGACGTGGCGCGCTTGGCAGGGCTTCGTGGCACCAGCGCAAAGGTCGCGGTGACGATCGGCCAGGCCTGCTCGCCGGGCATGTCGGTGAGATCGACCGCATAGTTCGGCACCGACCAATCACCACTCTCGGCGGCGGCCGCGAAACTGCTTCCGTTCGGCAGCACGAACCGGCCTGCCTTGTTCTGCAATTGCACGGTCGCAAGATTATTGGCGGTGACGTAGGACAGCTCGGCATAGCCGATGCCGCCGGGCGTCATCGGCACCGTCGAGGCCGAGCCGTAGCTGCCTTTGACGCCCGCGCCGACCGGCCAGCTCAGGGTCATGCCGACCCCCATCTTGTCGCGCCATGCCGCGCTGTTCTTCGACAGATAGCGGGAGATCGCGTAGGTGCCGCCCGAGCCGCCCGCATGATACAGCAGCGAAATCGGCAGGTTGGGCAGCGCGAGACCGGGATTGAGCTGCACGATCTGCGGGTCATCCCACGATTTGATGCCGCCCATGAAGACGTCAGCCAGCACAGGCGCGGTGAGCCGCAGCTTGCCGGGCAGGACTCCGGGAATGTTGACCACGACGGCGTAGCCGCCGACCACGGTGGGGAACTGCATGATGTCCCCTTCCTTCAGTTTGCTGTCCTCCATCGGCACATCCGACGCGCCGAAATCCGTCAGGCCCTTCAGCACCTGGAGTTGTCCGACCGACGATCCCGAAGGCTGGTAGTTGATCGCCGCACCTTTGGTCGTTTTCAGTTGTTCGGCCCATTTGATGTAGATCGGCGCGGCGAAGGCCGAACCGGTCCCCATCACCGGCGTCTCGGCATGACCAGCCGTCACGCCGGCCATGCCGATGGCGAGCGCCATCACAGCGGTGCGAAGTGCACGCATCTCGATTTCCTCTGTGGCTGCAATCGTGCGGGATTAGTCGACGCCGTTCAGGGCGAATTCGAAGATGTCGTAGTTGCGCAACACGCCTTTAGTCGCGCGCTCGCGGTAGTCCCGCTTGAGCGGGCGCGACAGCACAAACGGCACGCGCTGCTCGCCGAGGCCGCCGTGCGAGCGCAAGCGATGGTCGCCGAGTGCCGACAGATCATGATCTTCCCGCCGCGCGCCGACCACCGTGCCGCGATCGGTGAACACCGCGAAGTCGCCTTCCCGATCCGGCGGCAACTGGTAGCGTTCGCACACTGTGGCGCGATCGAGCACCAGCTCGACGCCGGGCAGCGACCGCGCAAAGCTCATCATCGCCGCGATATCGCAAGGCTTGAGCAGGTGGACACGCACGAAGCCGCCGAGCGCGCCGTGATGCCGGACGAACGGATCGGCGATCGGACAGATGACCCGCGCAACGCCGGCCCCGAACTTCTGGTTCAGCGCATCCTCGAGATAGACGACCTTGGGCCGGCCATCCGCATCGGACTTGTCGGCCATGCCATGATCGGCAGTCAGGGCAACGGTCGCACCGAGTTCGATCAGCCGCGCGATGCGGCGATCGACCGCTGCGTGGAAGTCGTCCGATTCCGCCTCGCCCGGCTGGTACTTGTGCTGCACATAGTCCGAGGTCGACAGATACATCAGCTCGGGCTTGGCAGTCTCCATCAGCCTGACGCCGGCATCGAGCGCGAACAGCGACAAGTCGGCGGAGTATTGATCCGGCCGGCCGCGGCCGACCAGCTCCTCGCCGCTGTTGAAGCCGAGCGCGGTGAGGTCGGCGACATTCGGATGTTCGGACGAGAAGGCGATGCCGTCCATCTCATAGGCGAGCACTTTCAGGAGCTTGTCCTTGGCGGTGACCACTGCGGTCCGCACGCCCGCTTTGCTCATCGCACCGAGAATGGTGCCGCAGCGCAGGCGGCGCGCATCCGTCACCATGATCTCTTCGCCGGTGTCGGCATCGAGATAGTAATTGCCGTTGATGCCGTGGATGGCGGGAGAGACGCCGGTGACGATCGAGGTGTTGTTGGTGTTGGTGGTGGTCGGCACCGTCGCCAGCGCCGTGCCGACATAGCCCGCCGACCTCAGCGCGCCGATCGTCGGCAGGACGCCGTCGGCGATGCCGCGCTCCAGATATTCGGGGTCGAAACCGTCGAGGCAGATCACGACGACGGGTCGTGGCGGCCTGGCGTAGCTGCGGCCGTTGGCTTCGATCAAAGGCTGGGTCGTCATGGGGGCATCCGGGTTTCTGAATGCCGCCTGGTGTGGCGGCTGACGTCCCGGGTCGTAGGCCGTTCACATGTGAGAATCGATCGAATAAAATCGACAGATACGTGAGGATAAGTCGCATGTCTGGCGCTGCTCTCCGGCCGCCATCGTCACACGGAGGTCATGGTGAAAGAACGAGAACTGCCGCTTAGCGCCCTGCGAGCGTTTGCAGTCGCGGCGCGCAGCGACAGCCTGAGTGCGGCCGCAGAGGAGCTTGGGGTCACCCACGGCGCCGTCAGCAAGCAGGTGCGCCTGCTGGAGGACTGGCTCGGCCAGCAGGTCTTCACCCGTGAAGGCCGCAGCGTGGCGCTGACGCCCTATGGCAGCGTCCTGGCGGAGCAGCTGAGCCAGTCGTTCCGCAATATCGAAGCCGCCTGCCAGTACGTCCGTCGTCGGCGCAGCAAGGCGGTGCTGGCAGTCGAGGCGCCGTCGACATTCGCGATGTATTTCCTGATGCCGCGGCTGAAGCGGTTCGAGAAAGCCAATCCCGATCTGGCGGTGTGGATTTCGACCCGGATGACGGGGCAAACGCCGGACGTGGCCTCCCACGATCTTCTGATCACCCGGGGCAGCAGCGAAAAGACCGGCGGCCCTTCGAAGGCCTCGACGCCGTTGTTCGAAGAGCACCTGACGCCGGTCTGCAGCCTGGATCTGGTTCAGGAGAGGACCATCGAGAAGCCGGAGGATCTTCTCGCATTTCCGTTGATCACCTCAGCCACCCGGCCGGGGCACTGGGAAGCCTGGCTGCAGAAAGCGGGAATGCGCGACCACCTGTTTGAAGGCGGCCACCGCTTCGACCACATGTTCGTCGCGATGCATGCGGTACGCGAGGGATTCGGCTCGATCGTCGCGCCGAAGGAGTTCTTTCCGGGTAAACCGGAATGGCGGCTTGTCTGCCCGTTTCCGGACGTGGTCGTGAAGGGCGAGAAGTATTTCGCTCAGCCGACCTCGCGCGCGGACCCGCGCTATCTCGGCCGGTTCCTGGATTGGCTGAAAGACGAAATCAGGACGTGAGGATCAAAGAGGCCTTACAACGCGCTCTGGATCAGCGCGTCATCGGCGCAAGCCACGTCCGCGCCGCCCTCACCGGCGGCGCGCAATCCGCTCAGATCTCGGCGACGAGACCGCCGCGGCCGAGCACGGCTTCCTGCACGAAGTTCCGGCAGCCGCGCAAGGACCGCAGCGCGCGGTTGAAGTCGATGCCGGTCGACACCAGCGAGCGGATCGAAGTCGGGTGACGGGCGATGCCGCGCAGCACCTTGCGCAGATCGATCTCGCCGTTCGGCTTGATCGCAGTGGAGACGACTTGCGGCAGACTGCGGCCCGCCGGGTCACTGATCACCCGCAGCGCCGCGAACGGCAGGTTGGCCGCAGCGGCGAAATCGGCGGCGATGTGGCTTTCCATATCGACCGCAGCCGCACCGGTCTCCGAGCGCAGCGCCGCCTTGGCGGTGCGCGCTGCGATCACCTGCTCGGCTCCGACCAAACCGCCGCGCACGACGCGCTGACGGCCGAGCCCGGCGCTTCGCAATAATTCGTCGGTCAGTGCAACTTCCGAGGCCCAGCGGCGTTCACCCGCCACAACCTCGGTGGCGATGACGATGTCACCCGCCTCGAGAGCGGGATCCAGTCCCCCGGCGACGCCGAAGCTGATCACGCCGCGGATCGACGATGCGTCGAAATCCGCCATGATCGCGCGTAATTGCTTCGGATCGCTGCTGCTGCAGATAACGGTGAGGCCCGGCCCCGCCGCGATACGTGCTTCCTGAATCAGGCCCGTCACAATCAGTACCGGCCGCGGATCTTGGCGATGCGCCGCGGCCTGGTCGTCCACTGCCCCCAGAATCACATTCCGACCCCTACCAACTTGCTGTTCGTGGCCTGCAAGTTCCGGTACCGCGCTAGCGCCCAGAGCGGGAAGAACTTCGAATAGCCATGATACCGCAGATAAAACACCCGCGGGAAGCCCGTCGCCGTGTAACGCTGCTCGTCCCACAGTCCTTTTTCGGTCTGTGTGCTTTTCAGGTACTCGATGCCCCGTGCCACGGCGGGATGATCGACCTCACCCGCAGCCATCAGGGCAAGCAATGCCCATGCCGTCTGTGAGGCGGTCGAGGGGGCACTTTCGTAGCCGCGGTAATCCAGTCGGTAGCTGACGGCGTCCTCGCCCCAGCCGCCGTCGCGGTTCTGCACCGACTCCAGCCACGCGACCGCCTTGCGGATCATCGGATCGGCATGCGGGACGCCGGCGGCATTGAGGGCGCACAGCACCGACCAGGTGCCGTAGATGTAATTCATGCCCCAGCGGCCATACCACGACCCCTCAGCGAGCTGGGTGTCGCGCAGATAGCCGACCGCGCGGGCCAGCGCCGGGCTGCTGTCGATCGTCTCACCGAGCTGGGCCAGCATCGAGACGCAGCGCGCGGTGACGTCCTCGGTCGGCGGATCGAGCATCGCACCGTGGTCCGAGAACGGGATATTGTTCAAATAGTACTCAGTGTTGTTGATGTCGAAGGCACCCCAGCCGCCGTCATCGCTCTGCATCCCCTCGATCCACTCGCGGGCGCGGGCGATCGCGGCGTCATAGGCGGGATTGGGCTGGTCCTTGCGGGCGCGGTCGAGCGCCATCACCACCACCGCGGTGTCGTCGAGATCCGGATAGTGGGCGTTGTTGTACTGGAACGCCCAGCCCCCGGGGCGGACGTTCGGGGCCTTCACGGCCCAGTCGCCCTTGACGTCGAGCACTTGGCGCGGGAGCAGCCAGTCGAGCGCCGGCCGCACCGATTTGGCGCCCTCGTGGCCGTCCGCCTCGAGCACCGCGTGGCTGGCGAGCGCCGTATCCCACACCGGCGAGACGCAGGGCTGGCAATAGGCTTCGTCGCCGCGATCGACCAGCAGCAGATCGATGCCGCGGCGCTGGCTGGCGCGCGGCGGATAGTCCTCGGGATAGCCGAGCGCCTCGTACATCATCACGGCGTTGGCCATCGGCGGGAAGATCGCGCCGATGCCGTCCTCGCCGTTGAGCCGCTCTTCGATGAAGGCCAGCGCCTTGTCGATCGCCCGCTTGCGGATGCCCTTCGGCATCACCGGCTCGATCGCGCGCAGCACGGCGTCGATCGATCCGAACAGCTTGAACAGCGCCCAGTTCTGATGCGGCGCCTTGGCCGGCATGCCGATCGTCTTCGGGTCCTGCAGGAACAGCTCGTCGATGCCGACGCCCTTGGGGTTCTTGGCGCGCGGCTTCAGCGCGCACAGCACGAGCAGCGGCACCATCGTGGTGCGCGCCCAATACGAGACCTTGGTCAGCGTGAACGGCGACCAGCTCGGCAGCAACATGATCTCGACCGGCAGCACCGGAACCGCGCGCCAGGTGGTCACGCCGTACAGCGACAGCAGGAACCGGGTGAAGACGTTGGAATGGATCGCGCCGCCGCGCGAGCGGATCGCCTCGCGCGCCCGCACCATATGCGGGGCATCGATGCTGTCGCCTATCATCTTCAGCGCGAAGTACCCCTTCACGCTGGCGCTCATGTCGAAGTCGCCGTCGTGGACCAGCGGCCAACCGCCATGGGCGCCCTGGATGCGGCGCAGATACACCGCGATCTTGGCTTCGAGCGTGGCGTCGACCGGCTCGCCGAGGTAGTGCCGCAGCAGCACGTATTCGGCAGGAATGGTGCAATCGGCCTCGAGTTCGAACACCCAATGGCCGTCATCGCGACGATAGTTCAGCAGCGCGCTACGCGCCGCATCGATCGAAGCTTCGAGCGCGTTGCGCCCGACACCAGTCGTGTAGCTGCCGGAATCCATTTTATCTGCTGAGTCTCCGTGTTGAGGGCCGGATCAGGTGCGCCCGGCGGCCAATACCAGGTCCGCGGCACGGTTGCCGGACCGGACCGATCCTTCGATGGTCGCCGGTAACCCCGTATCAGTCCAATCGCCTGCGAGATATAGGTTTCTCCACTGGGTGACCGGCCCGGGGCGCAGGGCGTTCTGCGCCGGTGTAGCCGCGAACGTCGCGCGGCGCTCGCGGACAATTTGCCACGGCGGCAGATTGGCCGAGATCCCCGCGATCTTGCAGATTTCGCCCCAAACTTCGGTCGCCAGCTGCTCGCGCGGCGCATCGACCAGCCGGTCGCCGTTGCTGATGGTGACCGACAGCCGGTTCGGGAACGCGAACAGCCACTCCACCACCCCGCCGATCACGCCGGTCAGGGCCGGCATGCCGGGCGGCGGCGCATAGTTGAAATGCGCATTCACGATGGCGCGGTATTCCTGCGGCGTCTTCAGGCCGGGCAGCAGCGAGGCGGCCGGACGCGGCGGCACCGCCAGCACCACCACATCATCCGGGCCGAGGGTGACGACATCCTCACCGCCGAACTGCAGCGCGCCGACGCGGTCGCCCGACATGGTCAGCGCCCGCAACTCGTGGCCGAACCGCACCCCGGGACCGGTGGCAGCGAGCTGCGCCACCGCCGGCTCGACCAGCACGGCCGACAGGCCGTCACGGGCGATCAACGGCCGGCAGGCCTTGCCGCCAGCCAGCAGCGTCTCGCGGACCACCGCGCCGGCGAGACCCGCCGAGCCTTCCGGCGGATCGACGTTGAGCGCGGCGAGCAGCAGCGGCGCCACCAGGCGATCGTACAGCGGGCCCGAGCAGTTGATCGTATCGCCGATCAGCTTGGTGGTCGGCGCCCACAATAGCGGCATCAGGCCGAGGTAATCGCCGATCGAGGTATCCGGCACGCGGCTCTTGGCATCGAACAGCCACAGCGGAAGCTTGCCGCTGCCGAGCTTCAGCCGCCAGCGCGCGTTGGCCGGCAGATCGATGAAGTCGAACTCGGCACGCGCGGGACCGACAAGGCCGGCCTCGGTGCCGATCGTGCGCGCGTAGTCGCAGGCGGCCTGATTGCCGGACAGCAGCAGGTGATTGCCGTTGTCGATGACGAGCCCGGTCTGGGCATCGAAATACGAGCGGCAGCGGCCGCCGGCCTGCTGCATCGCTTCGTGAACCTGGACGGTGAGACCGGCGCGGGCGAGCCGGATCGCGGCCGCAAGGCCGGAGATTCCCGCACCAATGACGTGAATTGTTTTCGACATCACACGATCGCGTATTGCAGCAGGATGGCGATCTTCGAAGCCTTGCCGAGCTTCACCGGGGCGCGCGGCGCTGCGAAACCGCGCGCGATCAGAAGCTGCAAGATCGAGTAGTAGTACTTGCCCATGATGCGGGGAGCCTTAACCACCCGGCGCGGATTGCGGTTCATCACCTTGTCAGCGGCGGCGAAATGCGCGAGCGCGCGCTCCACCAGCGGCGCGCAGACGCTCGGCAGCGCCGGATGCGCCGCGACCACGCGCGGATCGGTGGCGGTGATACCGGCCTTGTGCAGCAGCTCGCTCGGCAGATACAGCCGGCCGATACCGGCATCTTCGTCGATGTCGCGCAGGATGTTGGTGAGCTGCAGCGCGCGGCCGAGATGATGCGACAGTTCGATGCCGTCACCCTCCGGCAGACCGAAAATGCGTACCGACAGCCGTCCCACGGCGCTGGCGACGCGATCGCAATACAGATCGAGCGTGGCTTCATCGGGCGCCCGGATGTCGGCGTCGACATCCATTTCCATGCCGTCGATGATCGCTTCGAAATCCTCGCGCTTCAGCCCGAAGGTGCGCAGCGACTCCTGATAGTCGGCAAGCCGCGGCGGCGGCGCGCCGCGATACAGCGCCGCGATGTCGTCGCGCCATTGCTGCAGCTCGGCGACCCGCTGCTCGCGCGGCCGATCGGAATCGGCGATGTCGTCGACGAAGCGGCAGAAGCTGTAGACTTGGAACATCGCCTCGCGCTGCGGGCGCGGCAGGATGCGCATCGCGGCGTAGAACGAACTGCCGAGCGCGACGCCTTGATGCGCGGCCGGCTCTGGCGTGGCGTGAACGGTCATGCGCGCGGTGCCGGATGCGACACCGGCCCCTTTCCGAAGCTGCGACGGACGATCTCCGAGCTCATCGCGCCGAAGCTGGCGATGACGAATTCGATCGGCTTCAGATGCACGCGCTCGCTGAGCGGATCGCGGGTCTGCAGCATCCGCACGATGCGATCGGCATAGGCCTGGATCACCGAGACTTCGAGGCCGAGCCGATAATCCTTGATCTCGGCGGCGAGCGGCCGGCCGTCGCCAAGCAGAGACCCGGTGCGAACCGCGAGACCCTGCAGGCACTTCAGCAGCGCCGGCGACGACTTCTGCAGGCCGAGGTCTTCGACCTTGGCGCCGGCGGCATCGAGCACGTCGCGCGGCAGATACACGCGATTGAGGGTGCGATAGTCCTTGCCGCAGTCCTGCAGGTGATTGTTGATCTGAAGCCCCGCGCAAAGCGCGTCGGACGCCTGCCACGTGGTGGTGCTTTCACCGTGGACGTCGAGCATGAAGCGGCCGACCGGCATCGCCGAATAGCGGCAGTAGTGGATGACCTCGTCCCAATCCTCGTAGCGCAGCTTGGTGACGTCCATCCGGAATGCGGTCAGAAGATCGAGGGCGTGGCGCGGCGGCATGCCGCGCTCGGCCAGCGCCCGGCGCAGATGCACCGCCTCGGGCTGGGTCTCGCCGCGGCCGAGCAGCTCGGCTTCAAGCAGATCGAGATATTCGAGCTTGGTCTCGGCATCGAGCATCTCGTGATCGGCGATGTCGTCCGCGGTCCGGACGAAATTATAGAACGCCAGAATCAGGTCGCGGTGCCGCGGATGGATGATCCACGACGCGACCGGGAAATTCTCGTCCCGGTGGGTCTTGCCCGATCGAAGCTCGCTCGCAGACGTCATCGGCACTGGCTAAACACTTGGTTTGAACACGAAAAAAAGCGAACGGCCGCACCCGGCCGGGCCGGGCGCACCGTTCGCGACGCCATATAAGGGAAATCGCCGGCTAAACCAACGATCTTGACGGACGATGTCCGGGCCGCAGTTTCGCCCGGATCGCCGCCGCGGCCGCCAAACCGGGCCGAAACAGGCCCGGCGGACGCCGCCTCACCGCCTCACTGGCCGTGGCTGACCAACACCTGGTTGCAGGCTTTGCTGATCTTCTCGCGATTCTGCTGCAGGCAGGACAGGATCACCAGATCGCTCTGCTCCATCACGGAGCGGCAGAAACGCGACACGTCCCGCGAGCAGGCCTTCTGCTCGGCTTCGGTGCCGCTGCGCTGCTGTTGCTGGGCATTGGCGCCGGAGGACATCGAAACGAGCAGCAACGCGAGCGCAACCAAGGTCTTTTGCATTGTCTTCCTTCGATATGTGGCTGGGGGTCGAAACCCGTTCTCGATCACATCTACGGCGCCGCTTGGAAGGGGTCGCGGTGCACACGATCGGCACAACGGTATGATGCGTCGATCAAGGTGACAAATACGGCCAAATTAGTGCCGACGCACGCGCCTTCGCGGACGGGTGGCTGAAAGCCGCGGAATACCTGTCATTTTTTCACGGAACGTTGCCGATTTGATGCAAATACTATAGTTCCGCGAGCAGCGCGGACGGAACAACACGCGCCGTGCGCCCTGGTGTGCATGCGCAGCGTTACTATGTGATTTGAACCTGCCGCGAGGCGAACACACTAACCAGCGACGTGACGCCACCGTCGTCACCCCCGCGATCTCCCAAGGATGGCCAGAATGAGCCTGCTTCGTTCCACCACTTCCTCCATCCATGCGTTGAAGGCGGCCGGGATCGGCGCCGCGATGCTGTTCTCGGCATCGGCGGCGCTGGCAGATTCCGGACCGTTCGCCGGGTTCGAAGGAGCATGGTCGGGGACCGGGACGGTGTCGCTATCCGACGGCTCGAAGGAGCGCATCCGCTGCAAGGCGAATTATCGCGGCAGCGGCGGCGGCAATCAGCTGGCTCTGACGTTGCGCTGCGCCAGCGACAGCTACAAGTTCGACCTTTCCGCCGACGCCGCCACCAACGGCGACCGCATCTCCGGCAACTGGAGCGAGACCAGCCGCAACGTCAATGGCAGCCTGCAGGGCAAGGCCGGCGGCGGCCGGATCGAAGTGTTCGTGGAAGCCGCCGGCTTCGCCGCCAGCCTGTCGCTGACCACCCACGGCAACAAGCAGTCGGTGGCGATCAGCTCGAAGGGCGAGATCCGCGGCGTCAACATTTCGATGACCCGCGGCTGATCACCGCCCTCTTCGGCTCCATCAACACAAAGCCCTCCGGATCAGCCGATCCGGAGGGCTTTTACTTTTCGACAAGCTGATCGTTTGTCGTGCGCTACACCACCGAGCCGGCGTTGCCTTTGCCGCGCAGGCGGTGCGCGACGCTGATCAGCCACATCGCGGTCGGGCGCAGGATGAAAAGGTCGGCGATCAGTGCCGCCACCATCGCGAAGGCGCTGAGCCAGCCGAACAGTCGCAGCGACGGCAGGTCCGAGAACACCGTGACGCCGAGGCCGCAGGCCAGAACCACGGTGGTGAGGATCAGGGCCGGGCCGACCAGTACGGTGGCGCGTTCGACGGCGAGCCCGGCGCTGACGCCGGGCGGGCTCTCCAGCCGCAGCCGGTTGAGGAAGTGGATGGTGGCGGACAGGCCGAGGCCGAACGACACCGTCAGGGCGACCACGCTGGCGAATTGCAGCCCCTCACCCATCAGCCACAACAGCGTGCCGGACAACACCACCGGGAAGATACCCGGCAGGATGCAGGCCAGCATCACCACCACCGAGCGGAACGCCAGGCCGATGAAGATCGCCACCAGCGCGAACTCGATGGTGAGGCCGTGGTTGAGCTTGGAGATCATGTCGGCGCTGTTTCGCGCCGCGATTGCCGACAGACCGGTGACCGCGACTTCGTAGCCCGGATGCTTCTGCCGCACGCTGTCGAGGGCGTGATCTAGCTTCTGCACCACCGGCAGGATTTCGCTGGAGTCGAGATCTGGCACGCGCCCCGACACCACCACTGCGGTCTGATCCTCGGCGATGAAGCGCCGCACCAGATTGGCGGGCAGCAGGTCGACATATTCCTTCAGCGTGTCGACGCTGGTGGTATGCGCCTTCTCGGCGAGCCAGCGGCGCAGCGTTTCCACCGACCAGACGTTACCGACGCCGGCCTGCTTCTCGACCGTGGAATGAACCTCGGCGATGATCTGCAGGCTCTCGGGCGAATACAGCGATTGGCCCTTGGGGAATTCGATCAGCACGTCGATCGGATTGGCGCCGGTGAGCTTGGCGTCGAGCCGGTCGCTCGCCTGCACCGCCTGCTCCTTGTCGGGCACCTGATCGGCCAGGCGATAGCGCGGCTCGAGGTTGGCGTAGATCACCGCCAGGCCGACGACCACCAGCACCGCCAGCAGGCTGAACAGGCCGGGCCGGCCGACCATCCGCACCGCGATGAAGGCGCAGAACCGGCGCAGCGCGTTGACGCCGAGATCGGCGCTCTGGAATTTCGCCGCGAAGGCTTCCTCGTGGCGCACCAGCAGCACGCCGAACACCGGCACCAGCGTCAGCACCGCGACCAGCGCCAGTACGGTGGCGAGCAGGCCCGCCTCGCCGAACGCGCGGATCAAATCGGAATTGGAGAACTGCAACGCGATGAACGAAATGCCGGCGGTGGCATGGGTCAGCACGCAGGCCGGCCCAACCACCAGGACGGCGTTCTTGAACGCGGTGTATTTGTCCTCGCCCGCGATCAACCGGTCTCGTGCCGCGAAGGTGAGCTGCATCGAGTCCGAGAAGCTGATCACCATGATCAGCGGCGTCATCACGTTGAGGAACATGTTGAGGCTGAAGCCGGCCCAGCCGAGCACGCCGAGCGCCAGCAGGATCGCGAGCAGCGGCGGGAACGCCGCCACCACCATGAACGAGATCTTGCGGAAGAACAGGATGGCGATGACGCAGCCGGCCAGGATGCCGGCGAGGTTGTAGATCAGCCCGTCGCGCTCGACCGCGTTGCGGATTTCGAGCTGCATCACCGGCACGCCGGACAGTTGCCGGCTGAGGCCAGAGCCCTCGAGATCGTCGGTCATCACCTTGCGCATTTCGGCGATGGTGGCGCGCAGCCGGGTGTTGTCGGCCACCACCTTCGGATCGAGCGACAGCACGACCAGCGCCAGCGTCCCATCCTCCGACAGCAGCTTGCCGCGGATGATCTCGTTGGTCTTCACCGTCTGGGCGAACTGGTCGTAAGCCTCACCTTCCGGCAATTCCGGCGGGAACAGAGCCGCCGGCAGCTTGCCGGGCTCCGGCGCCTGCCGCGCCGAGAACAGCGAGATCAGGCCGCGCACACCGTCGATCAGTTGCAGATCGGTGACGGTGTCGCGCAGCTTTTCCAGATTCTCGCGCGCCAGCAGCTCCTTGCCCTCGACCACCATCAGCACATCGAACTCGGTCGACGGAAACCGCTTGGTGACCTCCTCGTACTGCTTGAACTCCTTGGTGTCGGAGCGAAACAGTTGGCTCAGGGAGTCGTCGATCTTGATCCGTTCGATGCCGAACACGGCGCCGACGATGAGGGCCAGCAGGATGATGCATGACACCACCGGGGCGCGCAGCGGGATCAGACCCAGCCGCTCCAGACCAAAAGCGATGCTAACCCGCCGCCGCTTCAATTCCGCGACTTCGGTGTCGCTCACGTTTCTATCCAGCATGCGCTGTTCCGTCCTGTCGATCGCTCGTCCTAGCCAAACTTCCCGGCACGAATGCGACAGCGTCGCATCGCCCGGGATCCTGGTGTTGGGACATGCAGCAATTCACCACGTGCGCAGGCTCGGACCGACCGCCCTTCGGAATCGAGACTGGGAACCGGAATCCACCAGATTCGCGGCCCGGTTGCGAGTTTTCCGGCAGCTTGGGATCACGGCGGAGGCAGTTCCGGCATCAGGCTGCCGCTCTCGTCCTTGAGCGCCACCCCGGTCACCTGCCGCACCAAGCCTTCGCGGATCAGCCAGGCAATCTTGTGCGCCGCCTCGTCTGCCGAAATCCCGGAAGCGTGGATATTCGAGACGCAATTACGGTCCGCATCGGTAAGGCCGGGGCGCGGTCCGAACGTCAGATAAGCGCCGAGGCTGGCCGGCGCCGACAGGCCCGGCCGTTCGCCGATCAGCACCACCGCCATCCGGGCGCCGAGTGCCGAGCCGATCTCGTCCCCGAGCGCCACCCTGGCGCCGGTTGCCACCACGGCGGCTCCGACGCCGATCCGCGCCGCGGCGAGCCGAGGTAGCAAATGCCGCACCACCGCGGTCGCCTGGGCCGCCACGGCGACCGGCGACAGGCCATCGCCGATCACCAGCGCGACATCGCCCGCCGGCGGGGCTCCTGCCAATACATCGCGCGCCGCCGGGTCGAGCTGCCGGCCGAGATCAGGCCGGGCCAGATAGTCCCGCCGGTCGGCGGCGCGGCTCGACACCTGCAGGGTCGGCAAGCCCAGCGCCTGCAACTCGGCGGCGAGCGCCGCGGCATCGAAGCCGGCATGGACCGCGTCGCGGGCGCGGGCATGGGCCAGGGTGAAATCCAGCAGCGCCTCGGTCGGCAGGCTGGCGCCGGCGCGGCCGAGCGCGACGCGGGCCGGGGTCAAACGGCGCAGCTCGGCCAGCGAGCGCGGCGGGGTGGCGGGTGAGTTCATCGTTGTCCTTATTCCGCCGGCACCGCCGCCTCGCGCAGGCGCAGCGAGTAGTTCGAGGCGTTGGCATGGCCGCGCGAGGCTTCGCGCGCGTAGATGATCAGATGATGCGCCACCACCATCACCAGCAGCAGGTTTTCGATGTCGCCGCGAACCAGACGCCGCAGCGCGAACTTCCAGAACGCCAGCTTGTAATCGCCGCGAATGCCGATCTGCCAGATGATATTGCGCAGCATGACGATGCCGCGCTTGATATTGGCCTTCGACGACCGCTGCGGCGTCGACGGATGCAGCCGCGTCGCGTAGGCGTGGCCGATCTGGTACTCGTAGCGTTTCAGCAGGGCCTCGGGCTCGTAAGCCCGCGCCATGCAGTCCTTCCACATCGCCACCACCTGATCGTGCGGCAGCAGGAAGTCGACGTTGGATTCGCGGTTGTCGTCGTGGACCAGCCGGCCTTCGCGCTCCAAGCGATCCCACAGCGGCGTCTTCGGCAGCGCCTGCAGCAGGTTGATGGTGAGCAGCGGGATCTGCGACTGCTCGATGAACTGCATCAGAAACTCGCCGGTCTCCGGCGTGTCGGTGTCGAGGCCGAGGATGATGCCCGACACCACCTCGATGCCGTAGCTCGAAATCGTCCGCACGCCTTCGAGGATCGGGACCATCATGTTGTGGTCCTTGTGCATCGCCTTCAGCGCGGTCGGGTCCGGCGTCTCGATGCCGCAGAAGATCGTGCAGAAATATGCCTCCCGCATCAGTTCGAGAATCTCGGGCCGCTTGGCGATGTTCAGCGTCGCCTCGCAAGCGAGCTGCAGCTGAAAGCCGGTGCGCTTCTGCCACTCGACCAGATGCGGCAACAGATCGAGCGCTGCCTTGCGGTTGCCGATGAAATTGTCGTCGACGAAATACACCGAGCCGCGGATGCCGCATTCGATCATGCGGTCGAGCTCGGTGATGATCTGCTCCGGCGTCTTCAGCCGCGGGTTGCGGCCGTACAGGCCGGGGATGTCGCAGAATTCGCACTGGTACGGACAGCCGGAGGAATACTGGATGCTGCCGAGCAGATATTTGCTGCATTCCGCCAGTTCGTAGGCCGGAATCGGAAACAGCGTCATGTCGAGGCGGTCTTCGGTCGTGAACACGACCTGCCGCTTCGGCCGCGTCACGTCATGGGCCAGTCTGGCGATCAATTGATCGGTCGCGTCGCCGAGTTCGCCGACGTGCAGATAGTCGAAATTCGGATAGTGGTCGGGGCAGGCGCTGACGGAGGGACCGCCGAGCGCAACCGGCAGATCGAAATCATGCGCACGCCGGCAAATGTCGTTCATCTGCTGCCGCTGGATATGCATGCCGCTGACGAACACCGCGTCGGCCCAGGCGAAATCCTCTGCAGTCGCGGGGCGGATGTTCTCGTCGATGAAGCGCACCGACCATTCGTCCGGCAGATAGGCGGCGATCACCAGCAGCCCCTGCGGTGGCATGAAGGCCGCGACATCGTCCATCAATGGATAGGAGTGCTGAAACGTACCGAAGGACTTGGTGTAGCGCGGGAAGACACACAGAATGCGACGACTGGTCTGCCCGGATTCGGCCTTCATCGAACTTTCCCCGCGAACGTCACGCTGTCCGAGTTGGTTGCGGTGACCGCACGCACGGTTCGACCACCGGCCCCAAAAACGGCAAGTTCAATACAACTGCGCGACTCGCGACCGGTTCCCCACGGCTGCAAAAATCCCGCCCGATCGCGGCCGTGATGCATGATCTAATCACGGCCGCCGCGGAGCGGCCAGCGTTTCTTTGGCAGTTCTGGACGACGGCGCGCGGTCAGGCGATCAGCCGCGCTGCGATCTCCGGCAGCAGGGCACCATCCGTCAGCGGGCGGTGATCAGGGCCGGCAAAACCGGCGCGGACCAGCCAGTCGTCGAATTCCGGCGCGCGCTTCAGGCCGAACAAATCGCGGACGTATAGCGCATCGTGAAACGAGGTCGACTGGTAGTTCAGCATCACGTCGTCCGCGCCGGGCACGCCCATGATGAAACTGACGCCAGCCGCTGCGAGCAGCGTAAGCAGCGTGTCCATGTCGTCCTGATCGGCTTCGGCATGGTTGGTGTAGCAGATGTCGACCCCGAGCGGCAGGCCGAGCAGCTTGCCGCAGAAATGGTCCTCCAGGCCCGCGCGCACGATCTGCTTGCCGTCGTACAGATATTCCGGGCCGATGAAGCCGACCACGCTGTTGACCAGCAGCGGCGAGAACGCCCGCGCCACCGCATAGGCGCGTGCTTCGCAGGTCTGCTGATCGACACCATGATGCGCGTTCGCCGACAGCGCCGAGCCCTGCCCGGTCTCGAAATACATCACGTTGTCGCCGACCGCACCGCGCTTCTGCGCCAGCGTCGCCTGATGAGCTTCCGCGAGCAATGCCAGATCGATGCCGAAGCTTCGATTGGCGGCTTCGGTGCCGGCGATCGACTGGAACGTCAGGTCGACCGGCGCGCCCTGCTCGATCAGGCGCAGCGTCGTGGTGACATGCGTGAGCACGCAGCCCTGTGTCGGAATCGCCAGGTGCGTAATGATGTCGTCAAGCAGTCGCACCAGCTGGCCGAGCACCGCCGGATCGTCGCTCGCCGGATTGATGCCGATGCAGGCGTCGCCGGCGCCGAGCAGCAGGCCGTCCAGAATGGACGCCGTGATGCCGCGGGCATCGTCGAACGGATGGTTGGGCTGCAGCCGCACGCTCATCCGTCCCGGCAACCCGATAGTGTTGCGGAAACGGGTGACCACGCTGCACTTCTTCGCCACCAGGATGAGATCCTGATTGCGCATCAGCTTCGATACCGCGGCGACCATTTCGGGTGTCAGGCCCGGCGCCAGCGCGGCGAGTGCCGCCGGTGTCGCAGCGTCCGACAGCAGCCAGTCACGGAAGCCGCCGACGGTGAGTGAGGCCACAGCTGCGAACGCCGCCGCGTCGTGACGGTCGGCGATCAGCCGTGTCACCTCGTCGGCTTCGTAAGGGATCACCATTTCGGACAGGAATTGCCGCAGCGGCAGGTCCGCCAGCGCCATCCGCGCCGCCACCATCTGCTCGGCGCTATCGGCGGCGATGCCGGCGAGGCGATCGCCCGAGCGCGGCGGGCTCGCCTTGGCGAGCAGGTCGCGCAGGTCCTCGAACACGAACGAGACGTTGCCGATGCTGTGGCGATAGATCATGGCGTCCCCGGCACGGTGCTGCAAGCGCAGCTCGGGCCGGAGGGTAGCAAAGGCGTGCGCGTCAGGCGACCCGCACGGTTGCGAGAAATTTAGCCACCTCGGCGCGCAGCCGGTTGTTTTCGTGGGACAGCAACTGAGCCGAGGTCAGCACCTCGTCCGAGGCCGCACCAGTGTCGGCAGCACCGCGATTGACGTTGCCGATACTGGCCGCAACCTGATTGGTGCCGATCGCCGCCTGCTGCACGCTGCGGGCGATCTCCTGGGTGGCGCTGCCCTGCTCGCCCACGGATGCGGCGATAGTCGAGGAGATATGCGCGATCTTGCCGATGGTGCCGCCGATCTCCTTGATGGCATCCACCGACTCCCGGGTCGCAGCCTGCATCTCGGCAATCTGCGCGCTGATTTCGTCGGTGGCTTTCGCGGTCTGCTCCGCCAGCGCCTTGACCTCCTGCGCCACCACCGCAAAGCCACGCCCCGCCTCGCCCGCACGGGCGGACTCGATGGTGGCGTTGAGCGCGAGCAGATTGGTCTGGCCGGCGATGGTGGTGATCAATTGGGTGACGTCGCCGATGCGGTTGGCGGCCTGCGCCAGCTTTGCGATCCGTGCGTCGGTCTGTTCGGCCTGCTGCACCGCTTCGTCCGCGATCTTGCGCGACTCGCTGACCTGGCGGCCGATCTCTTTGACCGAAGCCGACATCTGCTCGGTCGCGGACGCCACTGCCTGCACATTGGTGGAGGTCTGCGATGAAGCCGCCGCCACCATGGTGGCGAGCTGCTGGGTCTCGGCGCTGCCCTTGGCGAGCGCGCCGGCGGAAACCTCCAGCGCCTGCGAGGCGACGCCGACCTGCTCGACGATCTGACCGACCGCGGCTTCGAAACCGTCGGCGAGTTGATGCAGCTCGGCGCGGCGGGCTTCGGCGGCGATCTGCTCCTGGCGCTGGCGCTCGGCCTGCTCGCGCTCGGCCTTGGCCACAGCCTGCACTTTGAAATCCTCGACGGCGCGGGCCATCTGGCCGACCTCATCGCCGCGGTCGAGCCCCGGCAACTGCACCCCGAAATTGCCGGCCGCGAGCTCGTGCATCGCGCCGGACATCGCCACCACCGGGCGGGCGATACCGCGGCCGATCAGGAACGAGAACGCGATACCGACCAGCGCGGCGGCCGCCACGATGCCGCCGAGCATCCATTGCTCGCGTTCGAGCGCGATGCCGGTGTGGGCGATCTCGCGATCCCGGCTGTCGTTGGTCGACAGGATCAGGTCGCTGACCAGCGAGTCGATATCGGTAAAACTCTTCTCGGCGCTCTTGATGAAGAGCAAGGCCGAGCCGGCGTCGCCGTCGGCCATCTCGACCGCGTTCTTGGCCTGCTTCTGATAGCCTGCCACAGCGGCCTTGAGCTTCTGGAACGGCGGTTTGGCCGCGTCAGCGCGGAGCGCCTTCTCGACTTCGGCGAGCGAGGTCGGGACCTGCGCCAACGCCGCGGTGGTTTCCTTCATCACCTTGGTGAGCTTGGCCGCATCGTTCTCATTGGCGGCGGTCGCCGCCATCCGGTACAGCTTGGCGTGCGCGGTCCAGGCGGCGTTGTTGAGGTCGGAGGCAAGCTCGGAGAGCCGCACCGGCCCCGACACTAGCTTGTCGACGTTCTGCTGATTATCGCGTAGCGACACCAACGCGAACGCGCCGACGCCGATCATCACCAGAACGAGGAATGCGGGAGCGAGCTGGACCTTCCACGACAGTCCGAGGTGTTTGATCCAGCTTCCCATCAGCGACGTCCTGATTTCAGTTCAGCAGCGAGCGGGGGCGATACGCGCCGCCGTCACAGTTTGTAGACGCCGGCGCAGACCGCAGTGTTGTCGAGCCGTTCGCAATACATTTCCTTGGGCTCGACCTTCTTGCTGACCGGATTGACGAATTTGTAGTCCTGCCAGAACGACGGCTGCTTGGCGGCCATCTCGACGCGCTCTTTGACGTAGAGCTTGCCGTCGACGTCCTGCGCGTCGATCATGTCCTTGCCGATAAACTTGGCGTTGGCGCCGTGCGCCAGCACCTTGCCGTCAAGCTGATAGACCACGACGTAGAGGTCGTCCTTCACGAACGGGCCGGCCTTGTCGCTGATCACCACATAGGCCTTCTCGGCGCCGTCAGCCTTGATCGCCTCGACGGCCTTTTTGACCATCGCAACGGCCTCGTCCTTGCTGGCGCCGGCCAGCGCCGGAGCGACAGCGAACGCCAGCGCGGCGGCGGCCGCCGCCACGGCGATCATCTTATGGCTCATGGAAAACTCCTCCAGGGAAATGCGAAAGCTCAGGCGCGGCCACGTTGACGAGCAAACGCGAACGTTGAGTTAAGCACCACCCTGGGGTTGCTACCAGGTATCGGACTGGTGAACTGATAACTAACCGGCGGGAACTAATTCTCGGCTTGCGCCGGTCCGCGAGCAGCTAGCGGGCGTTCTGCGGCTGTCCGGTGCGCTACGCGACCGGAATGACGTCGACCGCCACCGAGAGTTTCTGTCGGCGGGAACCGACGATGACCCCGTCGACCGGGGAGACATCTGAGAAGTCCCGGCCGACCGCCAGGACGATGTGATCCGTTGCAACCAATAGGTCATTGGTCGGGTCGAAGCCGATCCAGCCGAGTTCGTTGCCGCACCACACCGACACCCAGGCATGGGTCGCATCGGCGCCCTGTAGCCGCTCCTGCCCCTCGGGCGGATAGGTCCGCAAATAACCGCTGACATAGGCGGCCGGCAGCCCGAGGCCACGCAGCCCGGCGATCATCACATGGGCGAAATCCTGGCAGACGCCGTGGCGCTTCTCGAACACTTCGGCCAGCGGCGTCGAAATCACCGTCGCCTTGGGGTCGTAGCGGAATTCGGTGCGGATCCGCCGCATCAGCTCCGCGGTGCCGGCGAGCACGCCGCGGCCGTGCGGGAAACTCTGAGCCGCGTAGCGGGTCACTGCCGGCAGGATCGGCACCAGCGGGCTGGAAAACACATAGCCGACCGGCGAGGACGCGCCGAGGCTCGGGCTGGTGAGCGCGGCATCGCGGACGGGCTCCCAGGGCTGGCTGCCGGAGTCGCGCGGCGGCGGCTGCCGCGTCACCTCGACCCGCGACCGGCTGTCGATCCGCAGCACCTTATGCGGCGCCTCGATCACGATGCTCTCGGTGACCGTGCCGAAGAAGTCGGTGCGGGCGGTGCGGGCCGCCGGCCGCGGCTTGATCTCGATCGCATGCGACAGCAGCGACTGGCCGGGCTCTGAGATCGGCTTCAGCCGCAGCGAGCAGCGGGCGAAACTCACCTGGCTGCCGTAGGAATAGGTCGTGACGTGGCGAATGTCGTAGATCACGCCAGCCCCGTCAGCTTTTCCGGCCGCATCGCGCTGGCGCCGTGCGGGAAGTAGTGCGCCCCGACCGCCTCGGCGAGGCTGAGTAGATCCTGCTCCAGCGCGAACAGCCACGACGCATCGATGGTCTCGGCTTCAGCGGCGGTCAGCTTGGCCAACGTCGAGACCGCCAGCCGCTGCGGCCGTTCGATCAGCCCGCCTTCATGCAGCGCCGGCAGGCTGGCGATGTGGTCGTTGAGCTCTTCGACCTGGAACGCCACCGAACGTGGATTGTACGGGTCAAGCACGGCAAGATCGCGTACCGGCGCCAGCAGCGGCGCCAGCAGATAGCGCGACCGATAGGTGATCTGCGAATCCACCAGCGTCAGCAGCACGTCGAGATCTTCGGCGGTGGCACCGTCGCAGGAGAACTGCCGGGCGAACCGCGCGGTGTTGACCGCGCGCTCGACGCGGCGGCCGATCCGCAGGAAGCGCCAGCCGGCGGCGCGGTTCATGTTTTCGTTCGACAGGCCGGAGAAGCTCGCGAGTTCCTGCAGCGCGACCTCCGCGGCCTGGACCACCGCCTCTTCGCCCTCGACCGGCACGGCGAGGCGCGCTTCCATCTGGGTGATGACGTGCCAGGCATCCGGCGATAGCCGCTCGCGCAGCGACGAAGCGTTGCGCTGGGCGGCGCGGATCAGCGACAGCGCCGAGCCGAAGTCATCCGGGCTCTGCAGCGCATCCGCGGCAATTTTCGCGGTCTGCGCGCGGGGGCCGAGCGAGGTCGCGCCCCAGGCAATCAGCAGCCGCTGGATCTTCTCGATCGCATGGTGCAGCGGCCCCTTGCCGGGATCGCGCTGCGGCGCGCTGAGCGCGCGCAGCAGCCGCAGCGTCGCCTCGGCGCGTTCGAGATACCGGCCCAGCCAGAACAGATTGTCGGCGGCGCGGCTCGGCAGCACGCCGGTGATGCGCCGGATGCGGACGCTGTCGACCGCGGGCAATAGCGACGACGGCGCCACCGCATGATCGGCCACCACCCAGACGTCGGCGGCGCGGGCACCCTCGCCCATCGACACCGCACGCGAGTCGAGCCGGTCGGCGATCCGGCAGAACCCGCCGGGCATCACCGCCCAGCCGTTTTCAGTGGCGGCGGCGAACACGCGCAGCACGAACGGCCGCGGCGCCAGCTTGCCGTCGTCCCACACTGGCGTGGTCGACAGCCGGACCTGCTCCTGCGCCACGTAGTCGAGGCCGCGCGCCGCAATCGCGTCGCGCAAGTGATCGCGCACCACCGGCGGCAATTCGCCGGGCAGCACCGGGCCATGATGCGAGAAGCCCGGCACGCTCTGGCCGTAAGCGCCTTCGATCACGAACTCGTCGAGCCGGTCGAGCACTTCCTCGCGCGCGGCTGTCTGGCCGCACCACCAGGTGGCGATGTGCGGCATCTTGAGGTCTTGGCCGAGCAGCCGGCGCGCCAGCGGCGGCAGGAAGCCGAGCAGCGAGCGCGCTTCGAGCACGCCGGAGCCCGGCATGTTGGCGACCACGACGCCGCTCTTGCGGATCACGTCGATCAGACCGGCGACGCCGAGCTGCGATGAAGCGTCGAGCTCCAGCGGATCGAGCGAATTGGCATCGACACGGCGCAGCAGCACGTCGATCCGCTTCAGGCCGGCGACGGTGCGGATGTGCAGACGATCGTCGGCGACCGCGAGGTCATCGCCTTCGACCAGCAGGAAGCCGAGATAGCGCGCCAGCGTGGCGTGCTCGAAGTAAGTCTCGCTGAACCGGCCCGGCGTCAGCAACCCGATGCGCGGCTCATCGCGATCGGCGGTCGCGCGCAGGCTGTCGCGGAACGCCTCGAAGAACGAGGCGACACGTTCGACATTCATCGATTTGTAGAGATCGTTGAAGGCGCGCGACAGCACCAGACGGTTTTCCAGCGCATAGCCGGCGCCCGACGGCGCCTGAGTGCGATCGCCCAGCACCCACCATTGCCCATCCGGGCCGCGGCCGATGTCGGCGGCGTAGAAATGCAGATAGCGGCCACCCGGAGGTTTGACGCCGACCATCGGCCGCAAGTAATCGGCACTGCCGGCAATCGCAGCGGCCGGCAGTGCGCCGTCGGCGATCAGCGAGCCTTGGCCGTAGATGTCCTGCAGCACGCCTTCGAGCAGCGTCGCGCGCTGGGCGATGCCGGCGGCGATCTGCTGCCACTCGCTTTCACCGATCAGCAGCGGCACATGGCTGAGCGGCCAGGCCCGATCGGCGGCGTCGCCCGGCGCCCGATAAGTGACACCGGCATCGCGCAAATGCCGATCGGCGGCGGCGAAGCGGCGCTCGATCTCGTCGGCGGAGAGAGCTGCGAACGCGTCGAAATAACGACTCCACACCGCGCGCGGCTGGCCGTCCGCACCGATGAATTCGTCGGGGATGCCGGGCAGGCGCACGTAGTCGCGGCTCCACTGCGCAACCTTGCGGTCGCGCGGTCGAGCCTTCCGGGCCGGGCCGCCTTGCTGCGCCATTGTCTCATCCCCCATACGGAATGATTCAATGCAGCAGCGGCGTGCGCAAGTCGAGGGTCAGCGGGAATTCAAGTGTGCGTTCTTCCTGCGGCGGATCGATCCGCCCCGGGGTGTGGCCGTGATCCTGGAACCGCGCCAGCCGCCGCGCCTCGGCTTCGTACGAGTTCACCGGCTTGGTCTCGTACGCCCGTCCGCCCGGATGGGCGACGTGATAGACGCAGCCGCCGAGCGAGCGGCCATTCCAGGTGTCGACGATGTCGAACACCAGCGGCGCGTGCACCGGAATGGTCGGATGCAGCCCGGAGGCCGGCTGCCACGCCTTGAACCGCACCGCCGCCACCGCCTCGCCGGCACGCGCGGTCGGCGTCATCGGCAGCCGGCGGCCGTTGCAGGTGATGACGTGGCGGCCTTCGACGAAGCCTTCGGCCTTGACCTGCAATCGCTCCACCGACGAGTCCACGAACCGCACCGTGCCGCCGGCGGTGCCCTCCTCGCCGAGCACGTGCCACGGCTCCAGCGCCTGCCGCAGCTCCAATGTGACGCCGCCGTGATACACGCTGCCGAACACCGGAAAGCGAAACTCGAGCTGCGCGGTGAACCACTCCGGCTCGAACGCATAGCCGGCGCGTGCCAGCTCGCCGAGCACGTCGCGGAAATCCTCCCACAGATAATGCGGCAGCATGAAGCGGTCGTGCAGCGCCGTGCCCCAACGCACGAACTTGCCGTCCAGCGGCTCACGCCACAGCATCGCGATCAGCGCGCGGATCAGAAGCTGCTGCGCGAGACTCATCCGCGGATCGGGCGGCATCTCCAGCGCGCGGAACTCGACCAGGCCCAGCCGGCCGGTCGGGCTATCCGGCGAGTACATCTTGTCGATGCAGATCTCGGCCCGATGCGTGTTGCCGGTGATATCGACCAGGATGTTGCGGAACAGCCGGTCGGCGAGCCATAGCGGGCCCTTCACGCCCGGTGGCGGCACCTGCGCCAGCGCGATCTCGAGTTCATACAGCGAATCGTGCCGCGCCTCGTCGATCCGCGGCGCCTGGCTGGTCGGGCCGATGAACATGCCCGAGAACAGATACGACAACGACGGATGTCGCTGCCAGAACAGCACCAGGCTCTTCAGTAGATCCGGCCGGCGCAGGAATGGCGAATCCGCTGGGCTGGCGCCGCCGACCACGACATGATTGCCGCCGCCGGTGCCGGTGTGGCGGCCGTCGATCAGGAAGCGGTTGGCGCCGAGCCGCACTTGCGCGGCGTCTTCGTAAAGGCCGAAGGTGGTGCGCACCGCCTCGCGCCAGCTCGTGGCCGGCTGGATGTTGACTTCGATCACGCCCGGATCGGGCGTCACCTTGATGACGTCGATGCGCGGATCGTAAGGCGGCGGATAGCCCTCGATGTGGACGCGGATCTGCATCTCTTCAGCGGTGGCTTCGACCGCCGCGATCAGTTCGAGATAATCCTCGATGGTCTCGGTCGGCGGCATGAAGGCGCACAGCACGCCCTCGCGCAGCTCGATCGACATCGCGGTGCGAACGCCGCCTTTGCGCAGCTTCTGCTCCTCGACGGGCTGGCTTGTGGTCGCTTCGCCGGCCGACTGTTCAAACACCGCCATCTGCTCGCGCTCGGGCTCGGCGTCGTTGGCCGGCGGCGGCGCAAACAGCGGCAGTGCGCCGCGCGGCGCGAGCGGATCGCGCGGCACGATGTACGGATAGTCGTCTTCCGGGATATGCGGCAGCGACGAGATCGGCAGCCGGAAGCCGAGCGGCGAGTCGCCCGGCAAAAGAAACAGATTGCCGCGTCGCAGCTTCCAGCGTTCGCTGCGCCAGCGCTTCTTCTGCGCCGACGCGGCGTCCGCATTCCACGCCTGGATCGGCAGCACGAAACCGCGCGGCGTATTCAACCCGGTGTCGAACACCCGCGCCATGCGAGCTCGCTCTTCCGGATCGGCGAGCTTGTTGTCGTGCGGATCGACGTTCGGCGGCAGCGTCGCTTCCTTCTGCAGCCAATGGGTCGGATCCTCATAGGCCGGCAGCACGTAGTCGGTGTCGATGCCGAGACGTTTGGCCGTGTGAAGCGCGAACTGCTCGGCTTCCTCGACCTTGGCCGGACGTTGGCCCACCACCGGCGCGATCAGCTCGCCATTCTTCCAGATCGGCACGCCGTCCTTGCGCCAATACAGGCCGAACGCCCAGCGCGGCAGGCTTTCGCCCGGGTACCATTTGCCCTGGCCGAAATGGAGAAGCCCGCCCGGCGCAAACCGCGTGCGCAGCCGCCGGATCAGATCGTCGGCCAGCATCCGCTTGGCGCCGCCGACCGCCGCCACGTTCCACTCCGGCGATTCCATATCGTCGATCGACACGAAGGTCGGCTCGCCGCCCATCGTCAGCCGCACGTCGTGGGCGGTCAGATCAGCGTCGACCTTTTCGCCGAGCGCATCGAGTCGCGCCCAGGATTCGTCGGAGAACGGCTTGGTGATGCGCGGCGCTTCACGGATACGCTCGACCCGCATGTCGAACTTGAAATCGACATTGGCGAAGCCGACCACGCCGGAGATCGGCGCGGCCGTGCGATAATGCGGCGTCGCGGCGACCGGGATATGGCCCTCGCCGGCAAGCAATCCCGACGTGACGTCGAAGCCGACCCAGCCGGCGCCGGGCAGATACACTTCGGCCCAGGCGTGCAGATCGGTGAAGTCGTGTGCAGCGCCCTTTGGGCCGTCGAGCGACTCGATATCGGGGCGAAGCTGGATCAAGTAACCGGACACGAACCGCGCCGCGAGACCGAGATGTCGCAGCGTCTGGATCAGCAGCCACGCCGAGTCGCGGCACGAGCCGGCGCCCTTGGCGAGCGTCTCTTCCGGAGTCTGCACCCCCGGCTCCATCCGGATGATGTAGTTGATCCGCTCGCGCAGTTTGGCGTTGAGATCGACCAGGAAGTTGACCGTGCTTTCGGCCTCGCGCGGAATCGAATCGAGATAGGCTTTGAACAGCGGCCCCGGCTCGGTCGTCGCCAGATACGGCGCCAGTTCGTGCTGCAGGTCGGCGGTATATGAGAATGGGAAGCTCTCGGCGTAACTCTCGACGAAGAAGTCGAACGGGTTGATCACCGTCATCGCCGCGGTGAAATCGACCTCGATCTTGAGTTCGTCGGCCTTCTCCGGGAACACGAACCGCGCCAGCCAATTGCCCTGCGGGTCCTGCTGCCAGTTGATGAAGTGGTTCGCCGGCGTGACCTTCAGCGAATACGACAGAATCGGCGTCCGCGTATGCGGCGCCGGACGCAGCCGGATGGTCTGGGGGCCGATGTCGACCGGTCGGTCGTATTTGTAATGCGTGACGTGATGAAGGGCGACGTAGATCGACACGAGGGCAGCTCCGGCATTGAATTTAAGCAGAACACCGGAACTCAGGCGGATCAAGCGCTAACAAAGGGCAAGGGGTGCACAAGCGGAAGGCGTCTGGCCCCTCACACACTGCTGTCATCGCCCGCGAAGGCGGGCGACCCAGTATCCCAGAGCGTTTGCGACCGAACACCAATGCGCTGGAATACTGGATCCTCCGCTTTCGCGGAGGATGACGGTGAGTGGAAATTCAGGGCGGCGGCGCTTACGCCTTCCCGCCCGAGTTCTTCCGCGTCTCGGCGACCCAGCTCCGCGCGCCGATCGCCATGATGCCGCTGTCGTTGAGCAGCGTCACCAGCTTGAAGCCGAGCGCGATGTTGCGGGCTGCGCCCTCCGGGCCGGAACAGTGGATGCCCGGATAGATGCCGCGCTTGTCGCACTCCTTCAGCAGCTTGTCGTAGATCTTCAGGATCTCAGGTTCGTCGCGGTCGAGCTTCGGCACCAGGCCGTAGGAGAAGCCGAGATCGCTCGGCCCGATATAGACGCCGGCAATGCCCTCGACATCGAGGATCGCTTCCATGTTCTCGACCGCGGTTCGGGTCTCGATCATCGGGATGCACAGCGTCTCGTCGTTCGCAGTCGTCTGATAGTTGCCCGACGAGCCGTACAGTCCGGCGCGGATCGGGCCGTTGCTACGGGTGCCGCGCGGCGGGTACTTGCAATACTGGACGAAGTTTTCGGCCTCCTCTTTGGTGTTCACCATCGGGCAGATCACCCCGTAGGCGCCACCGTCCAGCACCTTGCCGATGATGCCCGGCTCGTTCCACGGCACCCGCACCATCGGCGTCACCGGATGCGCCTGCATGCCCTGGAAGCAGGTGATCATCGATTGATAATCCTGCACGCCGTGCTGAATATCGACGGTGATGCTGTCGAACCCGCACTGGGCCATCACCTCGGCCGAGAACCCCGACGGAATCGCCAGCCAGCCATTGACCACGACTTTGCCGTCGGCCCAGAGTTGTTTGACTTTGTTTGCCATGTCGTTCTTTCCTGCCCCAGCGGTTGTTACTTACTGAAATCCTCGCCCCATCATTGCGAGGAGCGAAGCGACGAAGCAATCCAGCGCTGCGTTCATGGCCTCTGGATTGCTTCGCTTCGCTCGCAATGACGGAAATCTCACGCCGTCGCCGCCTGGATCGCCTGCTCGGACACGCCGACCTCGCGAGCGGTCGCGACGATGGCGGCCCAGGTATCGTCGGGGAGCGGGACGCCGTTCTTGGTGCGCTCGGCGCGGGTGGCGGTTTCGGGATCTCCGGGGATCAACACCTGATCGACGCCGGCGACCGTCTTCGAGCTCTTGAAGAAGTCGATGTAGCGGGTGACTTCGGCATCGAAGACATGCGCCGGATCGATCCGCTTGGGATCGACGTAGATCGAAAACATGCCGTTGGCGAATGGCCGGTTCGGACCGGTCGCACCGTTGCCGGTCAGCGCGCCGCCCAGCAGCTCGCAGATCAGCGCCAGCCCCGAGCCCTTGTGCTCGCCGAAGGCGCGGATCGCCCCTGTGCCATTGGCGTGGTTGATCGGGCCGTCCTTCTCGTGCGGGCCATACAACGTCGCCGGATCTTCACTCAAAGAACCGTCGGCATTGATCAGCGCACCTTGCGGCAGCTTCTTGCCGCCGCGCGCCGCGACCAGCACCTTGCCCTCGGCGACGATCGAGGTGGCGAGATCGAGCACCACCGGCGGCGCGTCGGGGCGCGGAATGCCGACGCAATACGGCGCCGTGGACAATCGGCGTTCGACGCCGCCGAACGGCGCAACCAGGATCGAGCCTGCCGCAGTCACGAAGTGGATCGACACTAAACCTTCGGCCGCCGCCATCTCGGCCCAATCGCCGATCCGGCCGATATGGCCGGCGTTCTTCAGCGCAACCGCCGACAGCCCTTGCGTCTTGCACTTGTCGATGCCGATCCGCACCGCCTGCGGGCCGACCGTCTGGCCATAGCCGAACTTGCCGTCGACCACCGCCAGCGACGGCAGATCGACCGGGACGTCGACGGTCTGGTCCGGATGCACTGCACCGGCGTTGCGCCAGCGGATGTACACCGGGACGCGGATGACGCCGTGACTGTCGTGGCCGGTGAGATTGGCGGTGGTGAGATAACAGCCGATCCGCCGCGCCTCTTCCTTCGACGAGCCGGCGCGTTCGAACACCTGGGCGACGAAATCGATCAACCGATCGACCTGCACCGTCACCATGTCGGCGCACTCCTGCGGCCAGCGGTCATGGGCTGCTGCGTCATTCCTCGTCTCCTCCCGGCGCCGCGGCCTTCGCCTGCGGTCGAACTTTGCGCCCGCGAGTTGAGCGAAATTCCGGATCGCTGTCCACCGCGCTCCCGGCATGGCGCACCGGCATCGCCATCAGGCTCGCCTCCAGCTCGCGCAGCAATTCCTGCAGCTCGGCGAGCTTGGCGCCGCCGGTCCGCCGCGTGATCTCGGCGTAGATCGCTTCCGAAAACGGCGCCACCGTTTCGATCAGCTTCAGCCCCTTGGCGGTGATCGACACCATGTTGCGGCGCTGATCGTCCTTCGCGAGCTTGCGCGCCACCAGCTTGCGCGTTTCGAGATCACGCAGCATCCGCGACAGGCTCGGACCAAGCAGGAAGGCGTTGTGCGCCAGCTCGGTGACTTCGATCGCATCCACCGCGGTGAGCGCACGCAGGATACGCCATTGCTGCTCGCTGAGCCCGTGAGCGCGCAGCAGCGGCCGGAAGTGCCGCATCACCGCCTCGCGGCTGCGCAGCAGCAGCATCGGCAGCGAGCGCGAGAATTCGCGCATCGGCGGCTCTTTGGTCGGAGCTTTCCCATCCCCGTCATTGCGAGGCGGTTCGCACCGAAGCAACCCAGCTTTGGAATGCGCGGCTGGATTGCTTCGCTTCGCTCGCAACGACGGTGGCGGAGATTTTTGCATCGCAACAGGAGCGGTTTCGGTTTGAGTGCGATCATTTAACATGTTAATCATCTGCCGCGCGACGGTTTTGTTGAATGAACTGCGCGGGGATGAAACGATTTTCGCTGGAGCGACGATGGCGCTTTCGAACGACGACATCCGCGCCGCGGCCGAGCGGCTGGACCAGGCCGAGAAAACCAAGGTGCAGATCCGCCAGCTATCGCTGGATCATCCGGCGATCACGATTCCCGACGCCTACGCGATCCAGGCTGCCTGGATCGAGATCAAGCAGGCTTCGGGCCGCCGCGTGCGCGGCCACAAGATCGGGCTGACCTCGAAGGCGATGCAGAGCCAGCTCGGCATCGGCGAGCCCGACAGCGGCATCCTGCTCGACGACATGTTTTTCGACGATGGCGGCATCGTGCCGACCGACCGCTTCATCGCAACGCGGGTCGAGTCCGAGCTGGCCTTCGTCATCAAGCACCGCCTCGCCGGGCCGCATTGCACGATCTTCGACGTGCTGAACGCCACCGATTTCGTGGTGCCGGCGCTGGAGATCCTCGATACCCGGGTACAACGCGTCGATCCCGAGACCAAGGCGACGCGCAAGATCTACGACACCATCGCCGACAACGCGGCGAATGCCGGCATCGTGCTCGGCGGCCGGCCGATCCGCCCGCTGGACACCGACCTGCGTTGGATCGGCGCGCTGACCTATAAGAACGGCCAGCTCGAAGAAACCGGCCTCGCCGCGGGCGTACTCAATCATCCGGCTACTGCGGTGGCGTGGCTCGCCAACAAGATCGCGCCGCAGGGCCTGGCCCTGGAGCCCGGCCAGATCGTGCTGGCCGGCTCGTTCATCCGCGCCATTGAGACGGCGAAGGGTGATACGATCCAGGCTGACTACGGTCCTTACGGCACCGTGAGTTGTTACTTCGGGTAAAGCGACCGAAGCGAGGGATCCATGCCACATTTCACCATCGAATATTCCGCCAATCTCGACGACAAGGTCGACATCGCCGAAGTCGTCGAGCTGGTTCGCAGCACCGCGATCGAAACCGGGATCTTCCCGGTCGGCGGGGTGCGGGTCCGCGCGATCCGCTGCGAGCACTACGCGATTGCCGACGGCCGGCCCGGCTTTGG
This sequence comes from Rhodopseudomonas sp. P1, assembly GCF_039642825.1. Classification (NCBI taxonomy): domain Bacteria; kingdom Pseudomonadati; phylum Pseudomonadota; class Alphaproteobacteria; order Hyphomicrobiales; family Nitrobacteraceae; genus Rhodopseudomonas; species Rhodopseudomonas sp. P1. The sequence goes on from NZ_CP088006.1 coordinate 4,182,003, forward strand.
CTTCCTGGCGATGCTGCTGCGGCTCGGCGAAGGCCGTGACCTCGCCGCCCGCAAGCGCGCTGGCGACCACATCTTCGCCCAGCTCTCGCACTATCTCGATCCGCTGTTCGGCGACGAGGGCTTCGCGCTGTCGTTCGACATGCAGGTCAACGACAAGGAGACGAGCTGGAAGCGCAACTCGATCCACGACCTCTTGATTGCCGAGGCCCGCCATGGCTGATGCCGCCACGAACTCTTCCGGATTTCAGGCCAATCTCGACCGCGCGGCGCCGCTGCTGAAGCAGCTCAAGGCCGATGGCATCGGCCATCTGATCGGCGGCGAGATCGTCGCAGCCTCATCCGGTGAAGTGTTCGAGACGGCCTCCCCGATCGACAACACGGTGCTGGCGCAAGTGGCGCGCGGCACGGCGGCGGACATCGACCGCGCCGCCAAAGCCGCCAAGGCAGCGTTTCCGGCGTGGCGCGACATGGCACCGGCCAAGCGGCGCAAGTTGTTGCACGCGATCGCCGATGCAATCGAGGCGCGCGCCGACGACATCGCCGTGCTGGAGTGCATCGACACCGGCCAGGCGCATCGCTTCATGGCCAAGGCGGCGATCCGCGCCGCCGAGAACTTCCGGTTCTTCGCCGACAAATGCGCCGAGGCGCGCGACGGCCTGAACACGCCGAGCGAGGAGCATTGGAACGTCTCGACCCGGGTGCCGATCGGACCGGTCGGCGTGATCACGCCGTGGAATACGCCGTTCATGCTGTCGACCTGGAAGATCGCCCCCGCGCTCGCAGCCGGCTGCACCGTGGTGCACAAACCGGCCGAGTGGTCGCCGGTGACAGCCGATATGTTGTCGCGGATCTGCAAGCACGCCGGCCTGCCCGACGGCGTGCTCAACACCGTGCACGGCTTCGGCGAAGAGGCCGGCAAGGCGCTGACCGAACATCCGGCGATCAAGGCAATCGCCTTCGTCGGCGAAACCGCGACCGGCGCCGCGATCATGGCGCAGGGCGCACCGACGCTGAAGCGGGTGCACTTCGAACTCGGCGGCAAGAACCCGGTGATCGTGTTCGACGACGCCGATCTCGACCGTGCGCTCGATGCCGTGGTGTTCATGATCTACTCGCTCAACGGCGAGCGCTGCACCTCGTCGAGCCGGCTGCTGGTGCAGGCTTCGATGGCCGACAAATTTATCGAGAAGCTGGCGGCCCGGGTGCGCGCGCTCAAGGTGGGCCACCCGCTCGATCCGGCCACCGAAGTCGGGCCGCTGATCCATCAGCGCCATCTCGACAAGGTCTGCTCCTATGTCGACGTCGCCCGCAAAGACGGCGCCACCATCGCGGTCGGCGGCGCGCCTTACGACGGCCCGGGCGGCGGCCATTATGTGCAGCCGACGCTGGTGACGAATGCACGCAGCGACATGCAGGTGGCGCAGGACGAGGTTTTCGGCCCGTTCCTGACCGTGATCCCGTTCAAGGATGAAGCCGAGGCGATTCAAATTGCCAACGACGTCCGCTACGGCCTCACCGGCTATGTCTGGACCGGCGACATGGGCCGCGCCCTACGCGTCGCCGATGCGCTCGAAGCCGGCATGATCTGGCTGAACTCGGAAAACGTCCGCCATCTGCCGACCCCGTTCGGCGGCATGAAGCAGTCCGGCATCGGCCGCGACGGAGGCGACTACTCGTTCGAGTTCTACATGGAAACCAAGCACGTCTCGCTGGCCCGCGGCACGCATAAGATCCAGAAGTTGGGGGCGGTGTAGTGCGAAGCCTCTCCCCGAGTCATTCCGGGGCGCTCGCGCCAGCGAGCGAACCCGAAATCTCGCCACGAGCACAGTTCATGTCCACGATCTCGGGATTCCGGGTTCGCGCCTGACGGCGCGCCCCGGAATGACGTTGCAAAACTAACATCCAGTACTGGGGACCTCGCCAATGCCGGTGCCGCAACACGTGTTCGATCCGCCGTTCAACATCGTCCGCGCCAGCCATGTGGTGCTCGACGTCGTCGATCTGAACAAGAGCGTCGAGTTCTACGACCAGATCATTGGCCTGCATGTCGAAGACCGCGATGACGCGACCGCTTACTTGCGGGGAAGCGAGGAGCATCAGCATCACTCGCTGGTGCTGCGCAAGGCCGACGCGCCGGCCGCAGCGCGGCTCGGATTCAAGGTCGGCACCGAGGACGATCTCGACAAGGCTGGCAGCTTCTTCGCCGAGAACGGACTGATCTACAGCTTCGTCGACCGCCCCTATCAGGGCCGCACCCTGCACGTCACCGATCCGTTCGGCTATCGGCTCGAACTCTATGCGACGATGGAAAAACGGCCGCATCTGCTGCGCCGCTACGAGCGCTACAAGGGCTGCCATCCGCAGCGGTTCGACCATTTCAACGTGTTCGCGGCCGAGACCCAGGCCACCGTCGACTTCTATGCCCGGCTCGGCTTCCGTCTCACCGAATACGCCGAAGAGGACGGCGACGGCGGCCGGATCGCCGCAGCGTGGATGCACCGCAAGGGCAACGTCCACGACTTCGCGATGACCAACGGCCGTGGGCCGCGGCTGCACCATTTCGCCTATTGGGTGCCCGGTCCGCTCAACATCATCCACCTCTGCGACGTGATGGCATCGAGCGGGCTGGCTCTCGAACGCGGCCCCGGCCGGCACGGCATCTCGAATGCTTTCTTCCTTTATGTCCGCGATCCCGACGGCCACCGCATCGAGCTGTATTGCAGCGACTACCAGACCATGGACCAGGACCACGAGCCGCTCCGCTGGTCGCTGCGCGACCCGCGCCGCCAGACGCTGTGGGGGGCGCCTGCCCCGCGCTCCTGGTTCGAACAGGGCTCGCCGTTCCTCGGCCAGGAGGTCCGCGAGCCGGCCTTCGTAGCCGATGTGGTGATTGCGGATTGAACCTCGGATGCGCACACTCGAACCATGAAACTCGTCATTCCGGGGCGCTCGCGAAAGCGAGCGAACCCGGAATCCAGAAGTTCAGAGCACCTCGGGATTCCGGGTTCGCGCCTGACGGCGCGCCCCGGAATGACGGCATCAAAGGTTGATCACCATGCCCACCCCTCGCCTCGCCACCTTCACCGTCAACGGCCTCACCCGCTACGGCGCGGTATGTGATCATGGGGTGGTCGATCTGTCGGCACGCCATGCCAACGACTATCCGACCCTGCGCGAGGTGATCGCGGCCGGCGCGCTGCAGCGGATCGTCGATGAGGCCGACCACACCGCGCCGGACTTCGCCCGCGACGCAGTGAAGCTTCAGCCGCCGATCCCACAGCCGGAAAAGATCATCTGCGTCGGCGTCAACTATCCGGATCGTAACGCCGAATACAAAGACGCTAGCGAGGCGCCGAAATTCCCCTCGATGTTCATGCGCACGCCGCGCTCCTTCGTCGGCCACGGCGCGCCGCTTGTGCGGCCGAGAGCGTCGAAGCTGCTCGACTACGAGGGCGAGCTGACGCTGGTGATCGGCCAAGGCGGCCGCCACATCAAGGAAGCCGACGCGCTGAACCATGTCGCCGCGATCACGCTGTGCAACGAGGGCACCATCCGCGACTGGGTGCGCCACGCCAAGTTCAACGTGACCCAGGGCAAGAACTTCGACCACACCGGCAGCCTGGGTCCGTGGCTGGTGCCTTACACCGATGAATCGCAGATCGCCGACATTCGGCTGACGACGCGCGTCAACGGCGAGACGCGGCAGGACGACCGCACCTCGCGGATGATCTTCAGCTTCCGCTATCTGATCGCCTATATCTCGACCTTCACCACGCTGGTGCCGGGCGACCTGATCGTCACCGGCACGCCAGCCGGTGCCGGCGCACGCGCCGAGCCGCCGGTGTATCTGAAGCCCGGCGACATCATCGAGGTCGAGGCCGACGGCATCGGCACCTTGCGCAACGGCGTGGTCGACGAAGCCGAGTAATTCTTCCCAGCAAGCAGTGGATATCCAGATGAGCATCATGACCGGCGGCGAAGCCATCGTGCAGGGCCTCGTCGCACACGGCGTCGACACCGTGTTCGGCCTGCCCGGCGCGCAGATCTACGGCCTATTCGACGGCTTCGCCAAAGCGCAGCTGAAGGTGATCGGCGCGCGACACGAGCAGGCCTGCGGCTACATGGCGTTCGGCTACGCCCGCGCGTCCGGCAAGCCCGGCGTGTTCAGCGTCGTACCCGGTCCCGGCGTGCTGAATGCCTCCGCGGCGCTGCTCACCGCGTTCGGCTGCAACGAGCCGGTGATGTGCCTCACCGGCCAGGTGCCGAGCGCGTATCTCGGCAAGGGCCGCGGCCATCTGCACGAGATGCCGGATCAGCTGGCGACGCTGCGCAGCTTCATCAAATGGGCCGAGCGCATCGAATATCCGGGCAACGCGCCGGCGCTGGTGGCGCGCGCATTTCAGGAGATGATGAGTGGACGCCGCGGCCCGGTGGCGCTGGAGATGCCGTGGGACGTGTTTACGCAGGCCACCGAAACCGGCGCCGCGCAGAAACTCGATCTGATTGCACCGCCCGCGCCTGATCCGGATCGGGTCGCCGCTGCGGCGAAGCTGATCGCGGTGAGCAAGCGGCCGATGATCTTCGTCGGCGCCGGCGCGCTGGAGGCCGGCGACGAGATCCTCGAACTCGCCGAGATGATCGACGCGCCGGTGGTGGCGTTCCGGTCGGGGCGCGGCATCGTCAGCAACCGGCACGAGCTCGGGCTGACATTCGCGGCCGCCTATCAGCTGTGGCCGCACACCGACCTGATCATCGGCATCGGCACCCGGATGGAGCTGCCGACCACCTTCCGCTGGCCGTTCCGCCCCGAGGGGCTGAAGTCGGTCCGCATCGACATCGATCCGGCCGAGATGCGGCGGTTCGCGCCCGACGCGGCGATCGTGTCGGATTCGAAAGCCGGCGCCCGTGCGCTGGCCGATGCGGTGAGCAAGGCCGGCATCAGCAAGACCACGGGCCGCCGCGACGAAATCCGCGCCGCCACCGCAAAGACCAACGAGGCGATCCAGGCGATCCAGCCGCAGATGTCTTACTTGAAGATCCTGCGCGAGGTGTTGCCGGACGATGCGATCGTCACCGACGAGCTGTCGCAGGTCGGCTTTGCCTCGTGGTATGGCTTCCCGATCTATCAGCCGCGCACCTTTCTCACCTCCGGCTATCAGGGCACGCTCGGATCGGGCTTCCCGACCGCGCTCGGCGCCAAGGTCGCCTGCCCGGACAAGCCGGTGGTGGCGATCACCGGCGACGGCGGCTTCATGTTCGGCGTGCAGGAGCTCGCCACCGCGGTCCAGTACAACATCGGCGTGGTAACGCTGGTGTTCGACAATTCCGCCTACGGCAATGTCCGCCGCGACCAGGTCAATCTGTTCGAGGGCCGCGTGGTGGCGTCCGATCTGGTCAATCCAGATTTCGTCAAGCTCGCCGAATCGTTCGGCGTCGGCGCCGCGCGCGTCACCTCACCCGACCACTTCCGCCCCGCGCTGGAAAAGGCAATCGCCGCCGGCGGCCCGCAGCTGATCGCGATCGACGTGCCGCGTGACAGCGAAGCCAGCCCGTGGCCGTTCATCCATCCGGCGAAGCCGTAAGCCCGCCCCTTCGTCATTCCGGGGCGCTCACGAAGTGAGCGAACCCGGAATCTCGAGCTGCTCAGCCTTATCGTTCCACAACCTCTGGATTCCGGGCTCGCGCTACGCGCGCCCCGGAATGACGGCATTATCAGCGTCATTGCGAGGAGCGAAGCGACGAAGCAATCCAGTTTCAAGTAGCGTGGCGCTGGATTGCTTCGCCTTCGGCTCGCAATGACGGCATGCGGCGCCCCGGAATGACGAGTGGATAGTCTGAGCCTCCGCTCACAGATGATCGTAATCCACCACCACCCGGTCGGTGGTCGGTTTCGCCTGACAGGTGAGCACGAAGCCGGCGGCGAGCTCCCAGGGCTCCAGCGAGTAGTTGAGGTCCATCTTGGCTTCGCCTTCGACCAGCTTGGCGCGGCAGGTCGAGCACATGCCGCCCTTGCAGGCGAACGGCAGATCGACGCCGGCGCGCAGCGCGGCATCGAGGATCGCTTCGCCCTCGGCCACCGGCACCTCGCGGCGCTTGCCGTCGATGATCAGCGACGCCATCGCCTTCGGCGGTGCGCCCGGCTCGACCACCGCCTTCGGCCGCGGCTTGCCGCCGAGGCCTGAAACGAACCGCTCGACATGGATCCGTTCAGCGGCAATGCCGAGGTCGCGGCAGGTGAGCTCGATGTCGTCGCTCATTCCGGTCGGGCCGCAGATGAAGACATGATCGACGCTCGCCGCCGGAACCATCGCGGTGAGCAGCAGCCGCACCTTGTCGCGGTCGAGCCGGCCCTGCATCACCGGCACGTCCTGCTCTTCCTGCGACAGCACATGAAACACCGCGAGCCGGTCGAGGTAGCGGTCCTTCAACGTCTCCAATGTCTCGCGAAACAGAATCTGATCGGTGGTGCGGTTGCCGTAGAACAGGAAGAACCGGCTGCCCGGCTCGCGCGCCAGCACGCCTTTGATCAGCGACAGGATCGGCGTGATGCCGCTGCCGGCGGCGAAGCCCACATAGGTGCGGGTTTCCTCTGCGGCGTGCAGCGCGCCGAACCGGCCGGTCGGCGTCATCACCTCGATCGTATCGCCGGCCTTCAGCTCCTCGGTCGCCCACACCGAGAATGCGCCGCCGTCGACCTTCTTCACCGCGATCCTGAGCTCGCCGTCGTCCGGGCCCGAGCAGATCGAATAGGAGCGCCGCACTTCCTCGCCGTCCATCGTGGTGCGCAGCGTGAGATACTGGCCGGGCACGAACTGATAGGCGCTGACCAGCTCCGGCGGGACCGTAAAGCTGAGCGAGATCGCATCCCGCCCTTCGCGGCGTAGGTCGGCAATGGTCAGCGGATGAAATCGCGGAATGCTGGCGGAGATGTTCATGGGGCGCTCAATGGCACTTGAAGTAATCGAATGGTTCGCGGCAGCTCTTGCAACGCCACAGCGCCTTGCACGAGGTCGAGCCGAATTCGGACAGCTGCTCGGTCTCAAGCGAGCCGCATTGCGGACAGGCGATCTCGAGCGCGCCGAACAGCGCGCGGCGCGAGCCGGTCGCCTGCGGCGGCGCGATGCCGTACTCCTTGAGCTTGGCGCGGCCGGCTTCGCTCATCCAGTCGGTGGTCCACGCCGGCGCCAGCACGGTCGTCACCCGTGCCGGAGCGATGCCGGCGCGCGCCAGCGCGGTCTCGATCTCCAGCGCGATCATGTTCATAGCCGGACACCCCGAATAGGTCGGGGTGATGGCGACTTCGACGCAGCCCTGTTCGACCCGCACCTCTCGCAGCACGCCGAGGTCGGCGATGCTCAGCACCGGGATTTCCGGATCACACACCGTCGCCGCGGCATCCCAGGCGCGCCGCTGCAGCTCGGCGTCGCTGCCCGTCAGCGTCACCATGTCAGCCCCGGATAGGTCCGCTGCATGTGCTGCAACTCGGCGAGCAGCCGGCCGAGATGCTCGGTGTGGCGGCCGCTGCGGCCGCCCTGCTGCATCCATGGATTGCTCGGCACCGTCAGCGTCGCTTCGCGCAGCACGGTGTCGATCGTGCTCTGCCAGGTGCCACGAACGCTCTCTGGATCGATCGCTACGCCGCTTTCGATCAGCCGGCGCTCGGCATCGTCGGTCTCGAACAGCTCGCCGGTGAACGCCCACACCGCGTCGATGGCGTCCTGGGCACGGCTGTGGCTTTCGGCGGTGCCGTCGCCGAGCCTGATCATCCATTCGGCCGCGTGGCGAAGGTGATAGGCGCTCTCCTTTTCCGACTTGGCGGCAATTGCGGCGAGCGTGGCGTCGGAGGATTGCATCATCGCCCGCCAATACGGATCGGCGAACGCCGAGTAGAACAGCTGCCGCGCGATGGTGCGGGCGAAGTCGCCGTTCGGCTGCTCGACCAGCAGCAGATTCTGGTAGTGCCGCTCCTCGCGCAAATAAGCGAGCTGATCCTCGTCGCGCTCCTGCCCCTCGACCCGGCCGGCATAGCTGTAGAGTTCGCGCGCCTGCCCGATCAGGTCGAGCGCGATGTTCGACAGCGCCATGTCCTCTTCCAGCATCGGCGCATGCCCGCACCATTCCGACAGCCGATGCCCGAGCACGAGCGCATCATCGGCGCGGCGCAGCGTGTAGGTGAACAGCGGGGTGGCGGTGATGGTGGTGGACATGGCTGCCGGGCTCGATGCGTTGAACTGAACTGTCGACCTGTCCTCGTCATTGCGAGCGAAGCGAAGCAATCCAGGAGCTCAGTGCGCGGCGCTGGATTGCTTCGTCGCTTCGCTCCTCGCAATGACGTGGAGAGGCTTGTGGATCATCCTTCGAGGCCGCCGCTACGTTGCGGCACCTCAGGATGACGGCTTATTGTATGGCGAGCGCATCCCGCCGCTTACATATGCCCGACTTCGTCGGGCACTTCGTAGAACGTCGGATGGCGATAGATCTTGCTCTCGGCCGGCTCGAACAGCATGCCGGCCTCGGCCGGGTCGCTGGCGGTGATCGCGTTCGATGGCACCACCCAGATCGACAGGCCTTCGCCACGGCGGGTGTAGATGTCGCGCGCGGCCTGCAGCGCCAGCGTCGCATCGGCGGCGTGCAGCGAGCCGACGTGCTTGTGCGCCAGCCCGTTGCGGCTGCGGATGAAGACCTCCCACAGCTGCGTGTTCGGCGTGGTCATCGTGATGTCCTCCCCGAAGGATCGTCGCGGCGATTACGCCGCCAGTTTCTTCTTGCGTTTCTCCGCGTAGGCGGCGGCCGCTTCGCGCACCCAGGCGCCGTCATCGTGGGCCTTGCGCCGCGCCGCCATGCGGTCGCGGTTGCACGGGCCGTTGCCGGCGAGCACCTGCTTGAACTCGTCCCAGGGAATCTCGCCGTATTCCCAATGCCCGGTCGCGTCGTTCTTCTTCAGGTCCGGATCGGGCAGCGTCAGGCCGAGATAGTGCGCCTGCGGCACCGTGGCATCGACGAATTTCTGGCGCAGCTCATCGTTGGAGAACCGCTTGATCTTCCACTTGGTCGAGGTGTCGCTGTGCTGGCTGGCTTGATCCGGCGGGCCGAACATCATCAGGCACGGCCACCACCAGCGGTTCAGCGCGTCCTGCGCCAGCGCCTTCTGCTCGGCCGAGCCCTTCGCCAGCGTCAGCATGATCTCGTAGCCCTGGCGCTGGTGGAACGACTCTTCCTTGCAGATGCGGATCATCGCGCGCGCATAGGGCCCGTAGGAGCAGCGGCACAGCGGGATCTGGTTCATAATCGCGGCGCCGTCGACCAGCCACCCGATCGCGCCGATGTCGGCCCAGGTCAGGGTCGGGTAGTTGAAGATCGACGAGTACTTGGCCTTGCCGCAGAGCAGCTGATCGACCAGTTCCTCGCGCGAAGCACCGAGGGTTTCGGCGGCGGCGTAGAGATACAGGCCATGGCCGCACTCGTCCTGGACCTTGGCGAGCAGCGCCGCCTTGCGGCGCAGCGTGGGCGCGCGGGTGATCCAATTGCCTTCGGGCAGCATGCCGACGATTTCGGAATGCGCGTGCTGGGAGATCTGGCGCACCAGAGTTTTGCGGTACGCGGCCGGCATCCAGTCGTTCGGCTCGATCCGCTCCTCGGCATCGATCCGCGCCTGGAACCGCGCGGCGCGATCGGCGTCCTCGATGTTCCGCTCGTCACCGTCGGACACGTTGAGTGCCTGGGTGTACATGGCGATCTCCTCCGGCGTTGTTGGAAATATAATTGACCAATTGGACGGTCAATGCAAGTGTCGGAACCAGACACCCGTGGTGCGTCGCAGCGCGCCTCGGCGGATGGGATCTAAACGCACCATGGCGCGCACGCGAGCCACCGACTACGACGATAAACGCCGCGGCATTCTCAGCCGTTCCGCTCGGCTATTCGCCGAACACGGCTACACCGGCACTTCGATCACCATGATCGCCGACGCCTGCGGCGTCTCGAAGGCGCTGATGTATCACTACTACCCGTCGAAGGATGCGGTGTTGTTTGATCTGCTGGAGGATCACCTGCAGCATCTGGTGACGGTGGTCGACGCCGCGGCGCAGGGCGAAAGCGATCCGAGCGACCGGCTGTTCGCGATTTCGGCGGCGCTGCTCGAAGCCTATCGCGGCGCCGATGCCGAACATCAGGTGCAGATCTCCAGCCTCAAGCTGCTGCCGCCGGAGCAGCAGGAAACCCTCAAGGCGCTGGAGCGCAAGCTGGTGGTATCGATGTCGGACGCGATCGCCGCCGCGATTCCGGCGGCGGCTGCCAAGCCGGAGTTGCTGAAGCCGCTGACGATGTCGCTGTTCGGCATGCTGAACTGGCACTATCTCTGGTTCCGCGAAGGCAGGGGCCTGTCGCGCGAAACCTATGCGCAGATGGTCACGACGCTGATGATCGCTGGCGCCGAACAGGCGATCGACGCGATCACGGTGCCGGCCAAAGCCGAGCGCGCAGCGCCGCGGAAGAAGAGTGAGCGCGTGCCCGTGGCGCGGCGGGCGTAGATCGTACGGACTCTCCAATTGTCATTCCGGGGCGCGCGCAAGCGCGAACCCGGAATCTCTCTCACTACTAAAAACCGCGGGATTCCGGGTTCGCTCGCTCTGCGAGCGCCCCGGAATGACTGCAGGGGGCGCCCCAAAAAAGAAAGGCCCGCGCGAGCGGGCCGAGGTCGGGAGGAACAGCGAGCCTCGTACGCGAGGCTCGGGGTCGTCAGCAGCGGCGGTTACGCCGACTTGCTGAAGGTCTTGGCGAAGTTGTCCTGCACCGACTTGGCGCTGTCGCTGACCAGCTTGCCGAAGTACTCGGTGGCGGACCTGGCGCGCGACACCAGCACCTCGCCCTGCGAACGCGCAAGGTCGGTCTGGATCTGGAACGCCTCTTGGACCGACTTCGCCGACGCCAGCTTATCGATGCCGGAGAAGAACGTTTCGGTGTCCTGATAGATCGCCTGCTGGATGTTGCGGGTGATCTTGGCAGCTTCGCTCACCGAATTGGCGACGGTTTCCTCGATCGCCGAGGTCACCTTCTCCGAACCGGCGTGGAAGTCCGCGACCTTCTCCTTGGCAGTGCCGGCGGCACGCTTGACGAAGTCGCGGGCGGCTTCCGGAACCTCGAGGGTCTGGAAGTTCTTGAACGCGTCGGTCACCGGCTGAAACGCCTGCTTGACGCTGTCGGCGACGGTTTCGGCCGCCTGGGTGTAGCTCTCGTGATTAGCAGTATCGGTCATCTGAAATCTCCATCCTCGTCTGAGCCATGGTCTTCCCGTCCGACCTGCGGCCCGGGCAGGTAAAATATGACATAAACCATGCTGCGTCGCAACATTAATGTTGCATCGCAACAGAAATGGCCTATTAAATCATTGTAATTTCGTCACTTTTCGAAATTTCCAACACAATCAAAACGTGTTGATCGACGTCTTCACGTCGATTTGGAACTTTGCTGCCTAGCCTTTGGGCTTCCCTGCCTTTGCCGGCTGGACCGCAGCAGCCAGCTCGTCGAGCCGCCGCTCGACCTCGGCGAGCCGGGCGTTGAATTCCTGCATCTGCGCGCGCGACGGCAAATTCATACCGGCTAGATATTTGTCCATCATGTCGGCGAACTGCTTGTGCGCCTCGGCGGACGCACCGCCGACCTGCTGCGCCACCTTGCCGAGCTCCGGCGACGCCAGCGCCTGGTTGGCGAAGGCCGCAAAACCCTTGCTCATCTCGCCGAACATCGTCTGCCACGCCGCTGCCGGATCGTTGTCCTTGTCGGCCATTGCCGTCTCCCCTCTTGGTTCTTGCGCGGCGTGCCGCGCCAGAGCCTTTTAGCGGGTTGGCGGAGCGTAGGCGAAGCCAAACGGACCGGAGCGATCGAACGGCGCGAACGTCCCCTCCGGCTGCGCCAGCCGGTCGGCGATCGCCCACAGCACCGCGGCGTTGACAATCAGGCCGATATGGCTGGCGAGCACCACCTCGATGTTCTCGGCCCGCGGTGACGGCACCAGATGCGACGTGCGCCAGTTCACGATGCCGTCGGTGCGCGAATAGATCGATGTGGTCGGCACCGGCATCTCGCCGCCGAGCGGTTCGAGGTCTTCGAGCTGCACCTCGGTCAGCTCTTCGCCCGACAGCTTCTCGTAGATCCGCTTGGCATTGGTGGCGGTGACGTCGCCGGTGAACGGGCTGCCGAGCGTGATGATATCGCGCACCATTTCGGACCCATGCAGCGCCAGATCACGCGCATAGACGCCGCCGAGACTCCACCCGACCAGACTGACCTTGCGGCCGGTCGCTTCATGAACCGCGGTGAGCCGGTCGCGCAGGCGGGCACGCATCCGGTAGATCCCGCCGAGATTGCGGCCGAGCTCCCAGGCGAACACCTCATAGCCGAGCTGCCGCAGATAGCGCCGCATCGGCGCGGTCGACAGGTCGCTGGCGAGCAGACCGGGCAGCACCAGCACCGGATGGCCGTCGCCGCGCGGTGCCTGCAGCAACAGCGGCGACAGCAGCAGACTGGCGTTGAATTCGAAGAAGCTGCGCGCCTCGGCGAGCAGCAGCGCGACGCTCGGCGGCTTCAGCCGCTCGCGATTCGGACTGGCGCCGCGGTCGGCGGGCATCGCGTCTCCAATGATCGGTTACTTCTTATCCTTGGTCAGCGCACTGCCGAGGCCGGTCATGGAAATGAACATCTCGCCGAATCGTTCGGCGAGCTTCGGATCGAAGGTGAACCAAGTCTTCATCAACGCCTCGGGCGAGACCTTCTCGATGTTCGACAGCATCTGCTCCTGCAGCTTGTCCATCACCGCGGTCTGCATGGGCTGCACGTCGGGAAGTCCGAAGAACTGCCGCGCTTCCTCCGGCGTGCAATCGATCTCGACGTTGACTTTCATGGCCGCTCCACAGTCCTGCATTGACGCGTCAACCAGTATCGCCGCGACTGGTGCCGCGATGCAAGCGATCCGACGCGCGGACGCTGCGCTTCAACCGAAGCGTTCGGCGGAGAACGGCCGTGGATCGGTGAGCGGCTGTTCACCGGTCATCATCTCGGCGAGCAGCCGTCCGGTAACTGGACCGAGCGTCAGCCCGTGATGCTGATGGCCGAAATCGAACCACAGGCCGGGATGGCGCGGCGCGCGGCCGATCAGCGGCAGCATGTCCGGCAGGCATGGCCGCGCGCCCATCCATGGCTGCGGCTCGATGGTGTCGCCGAGCGGGAACAGCGCGCGCGCCACCGGCAGCGTCTGCGCGATCTGCACCGGAGACGGCGGCGCATCGCGGCGCGCGAACTCGGCGCCGGTGGTCAAACGAATGCCGCGGTTCATCGGTGCCAGCAGATAGCCGCGATCGGTGTCGAGCACCGCGTGCTGCAGACGGGCATTGCCGCGCGGCGTGAGATGGACGTGGTAGCCGCGCTTGACGCCGAGCGGAAAGCGATAGCCGAGCGGCTTGAACACCAGGTCCGACCACGGCCCCATCGCCACCACCACTTCGCGCGCGGTGACGAGTCCGAGTTCGGTCGCGACCCGCCAGCCGCCCTCCTCCTGCTGCAGCGTGCGCGCATCGCCCTTGACGAAGCGGCCGCCGCGCCGGGAGAACAACGCCGCGTAGGCTTTGACCAGACCGCCCGGATCAGGGATCGAGCCCGGCTCGAGCCAGTGGATCGCGCCGGCAAAATCGCCGGTGAGGTTCGGTTCGCGTTCGGCGATGCCGGCACGATCGAGCACGTCGGCAACGACGCCGAACTGCCGCGCCCGCTCGAGATCGCCGAGCGCCTTGGCAAAGCTCTTCGGCGAGCGAAACAGCTTGATCCAGCCGGTCTTGCGCAGCAGCTCGGGCACGCCGGCGTCCGCTATCAGCGCCTCGTGCTCGGCGAGGCTGCGCCGGATCAGCGGCAATGCCGCCTGCGCGGTCTGCGCCGCGCGACGCGGCGACGACGCGAGGAAATACCGCACCAGCCAGGGTAGGAATTCGGGAATGCCGGAGAGCTGATAGTGGGCGTCGGCCGAGCCGTTCAGCGCGTAGCGCAGCAGATGGCCGGGATCGCGCGGAAACATGTAGGGAAACACCGAGGCGCATTCGATCAGCCCGGCATTGCCGTAGCTGGTCTCGTCACCTGCCGTGCCGTTGCGGTCGACCAGCACCACATCTCGGCCGCGGCGCTGCAGGTGCAAGGCTGCGCAGACACCGACGATGCCCGCGCCGAGCACCACGACATCGGTCTCGTTCCGCTTCATGGTTCCGAGTTAAGCGCATCGGTGCGATTTCGCAAACGCCAAACCGCATTTGCAATGGTGCCATAACGGCGCATCACGACTGACGCCGCATGGTGCAAACGGTGTCGCCACCGGTCGCTCAAACGCCGGGCAACGCGCTCTCTTTCGCATCATTGCGACAAGCAGATTGACGAGGCCGCGACAGCAGATGTCGGCGCGATGACGAATCGCATGGGTGGAAAAGAAAATGGCGGGCCGATCGGCCCGCCATTGTTGGTCGGATTGTCGCAGTCCCGGCTCAGCTCGGCTTCAGCGCCGGAGAGCCGTGCTCCATCTCATAGTCTTCGATCTGCTTGGCGCGATCGGACTCCAGCGCGGCGCGGTGATCGGTGCCGATTGCCACATACACCGCCGGCAGCACAAACAGCGTGAACAGCGTGCCGATCATCATGCCCGCCACCACCACGAGGCCGATCGAGAACCGGCTGGCGGCGCCCGCGCCCGAGGCGGTGAGCAGCGGCAGCAGGCCGGTGACCATCGCGGCCGTGGTCATCAGGATCGGCCGGAGCCGCACCCGCGCCGCCTGTTCGATCGCGGTGCGCTTGTCGAGCGCCTCCTTGATCTGCAGTTCGCGGGCGAACTCCACCATCAGGATGCCGTGCTTGCTGATCAGGCCGACCAGGGTCAGCAGGCCGACCTGGGTGTAGATGTTGATCGTCGCCACGCCGAAGAACAGCGGGATCAACGCGCCGCAGATCGCCATCGGCACCGTGATCATGATCACCAGCGGGTCACGCAAGCTTTCGAACTGCGCGGCGAGCACCAGGAAGATGATGATCAGCGCGAAGCCGAAGGTGATGGCGAGCTGGTTGCCTTCCTGGACGTACTGCCGCGCATCGGCGAGGTAGTCGTGGCTGAAGCCGGACGGCAAGTTCTTGGCCTGCTGTTCGAGGAAGTCGACCGCCTGGCCGACGGTGACGCCCGGCATCGGCACCGCCTGGAAGGTGGCGGAGTTGAGCTGGTTGAAGTGCGTCAGCGCGTTCGGATCGGTGGCGGTCTCGATCGTCACCAGCGTCGACAGCGGCACCTGCTGCCCGCTGGCGCTCGGCACGTAGAAGCCGTCGAGCGATTGCGGGGTCAGACGGTCGGCACGCGGCACCTGCGGGATCACCTGGTACGACCGGCCTTCCAGATTGAAGCGGTTGACGTAATTGCCGCCCAGCAGCGTCGCCAGCGTGGTGCCGAGGCGCTGCATGTTGATGCCGAGGTCGCTGGCCTTGGTGCGGTCGATCGTCACCCGCACCACCGGCTGGTTGAAGTCGAGATCGCTGTCGGCGACGATGAACAGGCCGCTCTTGCGCGCCGCGTCCTTCAGCTTGACCATCTCCTCATAGACGGCGCGGAAGCCGGCGGTGGAGTTGATCACCATCTGGATCGGCAGGCCGCCCGGGCCGCCGGGCAGCGGCGGCAGGTTGAAGGCGAAAGCGTTGACGCCCTCGATCTTGCTGAGCTCCTTCTGCACCAGCGGCTTGAGCTGCATGGCGCTGCGCTTGCGCTCGTCCCACGGCTTCAGCAGCATGCCGGCGATGCCGTTGTTCGGGCCCGACGTGCCGTTCAGGATGAAGCGGAGGTCGGTTTCCGGGAAGCTGGCATAGGCCTTGTCGAGCTTCTCGCCGTAGTAATTGGCGTAGTCGATGTTGGCGTATTTCGGCGCCTTGGTCACCGCGAACACGATGCCCTGATCTTCTTCCGGCGCCAGTTCCTTGGACGTGTTCATGTACATGAAGCCGACGAGGCCGAGGATCACGACAGCGAACATGCCGGTGATCGGGCGATAGTCGAGCGAGCGGTCGAGCTGCCGGCCGTACCAGCGGGTGATCGAGCTGAACACCTGGTCGACCTTGCGGGCGAACCAGCCCTGGCTCTCCTGGTGCTTGAGCAGCACCGAGCACATCATCGGCGACAGCGTCAGCGCGATGATGCCGGACACGATCACCGAGCCGGCGAGCGTGAAGGCGAACTCGCGGAACAGCGCGCCGGTGAGACCGCCCAGGAAGCCGATCGGCGCGTACACCGCCGCCAGCGTGATGGTCATCGAGATCACCGGGCCGACGATTTCGCGGGCGCCGATCAGCGCCGCCTGGACCGGACTCTTCCCCTCCTCCAGATGGCGGTGGATGTTCTCCACCACCACGATGGCGTCGTCGACCACAAGACCGATCGCCAGCACCATCGCCAGCAAGGTCAGCAGGTTGATCGAGAAGCCCATCGCCAGCATCGCGGTGCAGACGCCGATCAGCGACAGCGGAATCGTCACCACCGGGATGATCACCGACCGCAGCGAGGCCAGGAACAGGAAGATCACCACGATGACGATGCCGACCGCCTCGATCAGCGTCTTCTCCACCTCGTCAATCGACGAGCGGATGAACTTGGTCGAGTCGTAGGCGACCTTCATGCTCATCGACGGCGGCAGGTTGCGCTCGATCTCGGGGAACAGCGCGCGGACGCCGGTGACGATGTTGAGCGGGTTGCCCTGCGGGGTCGCCTGCACGCCGATGAAGATCGCGCGTTCTCCTGAGAACGCCACGCTACTGTCGGTGCTCTGCGCCGCAAGTTCGACGGTGGCGACGTCCTCCATCCGCACGAAACCGCCGCCCTGCGCCTTGACGATCATTCGTTTGAATTGATCGACATTTTGCAGGTCGGTGTTGGTGGTGATGTTGGAGACCGTCAGATAGCCCTTGGTCTGACCGGCGGCCGCCTGGAAGTTATTGGCCTGGATCGCCGCCGTGATGTCGTTTGGCGATACGCCGCGGCCGGCCATCCGTATCGGATCGAGCCAGATCCGCATCGCGAAGGTCTGGCCGCCGAGAATGTCGGCGGATGCAACGCCGTCGACGGTGGACAGCACCGGCTGCACCACGCGCGTCAGGTAGTCGGAGATAGCCGACCCCGACAGCTCGTTGCTGGCGAAGCCGATATACATCACCGCCGTGGTCTGGCCGGTCGATTTGACGATCACCGGGTCGTTGGCTTCCTTCGGGATCAGGTATTTGACCGAATTCACCTTCGCCAGCACTTCGGTGAGCGCCTGGTTGGGATCGAAGTTGAGCTTGACGTAAACCGTGATCAGGCTCTGGCCCTGGGTGGACGACGACGTGATGTAGTCGACGCCTTCGGCCGAGGCCACCGCCTGCTCGAGCGGGGTGGTGATGAAGCCCTGCATCAGATCCGGTGACGCGCCCGGATAGGTCGTGGTGATGGTCACCACGGTATTGGACAGCTTCGGATATTGCCGGATCGGCAGCGTCATCGCGGCGCGAAAGCCGACCAGCAGGATCAGCATGCTGACCACCAGCGACAGCACCGGACGCTTGATGAAGATGTCTGTGAGGACCATACGGACGCTCCGTGGCGCACCCCCGGCGCGCCTTGCGCGACCGAGCTGCGGTTGAGTTGTCCCCGGACGGCGACGATCGCCGGCCGGACCTGTTCGATGACGAGCTCGCCGCGCCTCTGGGCGCAGCCGGCGCTCCTTGTGTTAGTAGCGCGGCGGCGTCTTCGGCTGCGGCGGAGGCGGATCGGTCGAGATCGCGACTGCGGCACCCGACTGCAGCTTGAGCTGGCCGACCGCGACGACGCGATCGCCCGACTTCACTCCGGTCAGGATCACCGTGCGGCCGTCGATGCGGTCGCCGGTGCGCACGAAGGTCCGCACGGCCGACAGCTTGGCCTGGCCGTCCTCGCCCTTCTCTTCCTTGATGAGGAAGACCGAGTCGCCATACAGCGTGTAGTCGACCGCCGTCTCCGGCACGGTAACCACCGCGGGCTTGTCCGGCAGCACCACGGTGGTGGTGGCGAACATGCCCGGCCGCAGCACGTGCCCGGGATTGTTGAGCGTGGCCTGCACCCGGATGTTGCGAGTGTCGGACGCGATCTGCGGCTCGATCGTGGTGATCTTGCCTTCGAACACGCGGCCCGGATAGGCGTCAACCTTCAGCCGCACGAGCTGCCCGACCGCCAGCGTGCCGGAATCCTTTTCCGTCACGGTGATGTTGGCATAGACCTGCGAAAGGTCGGTGAGCGTCACGATCTGGGTGCCGGCGCTGAGATACTGGCCGACTTCGACGTGACGAACGCCGAGAATGCCGTCGAACGGCGCGCGCACCGTCTTCTGCGAAATCAGCGCCTCGGTCTTGGCGATACCGGCATTGGCCTGATCGAACGCCGCCTGCGCCGAGTCCACCGTCGCCTGCGGGCCGAACTGCCGGGCCGCAAGCTGCTTGGCGCGGTCGAGCGACAGCTCGGCGACCTTGGCCTGGGCGCGGTAGTTCGCGAGGTCGGCGAGTTCGGTTTCGTCGAACAGCTTGACCAGCGGCGTGCCCTGCTTCACCTCCGAGCCAGCCTGAAACAGGATGTCGGTGATGCGGCCGGAGACGTCCGAGGTGACGTTGACCTGATGCACAGCCGCCAGATCGCCGACCGCGGTGAGCAGATTGGGCAGAACTTCGGTCTTCGCCTCGGCGACCGTCACCGTGATCGGCGGCGGTTTGTTGTTGGCGAAGAACTTCGCGATCATGTGGTTGCGGAAGGCGTTGAAGCCGACCAGACCGCCGACCAGCAGAGCCAGCAGCAATCCGACGATGATGAACCAGCGCACCGTCCGCACCGGACGCGGGCGGGGCTTCTCGCTGGAGCTCCGCGCCGACGGCGGAGTTTCTGTCGCAAGCGTCATGTCATGCACTTTCTGTCGTTTCCGCCCCGGATCCAGCCCGGCGACAATTCGCGGTCGAGATGGGCGGCAATTACGGCTTCGTTCAGACCAATTCCACGTAGGATGAATTCACACATCTGGCGCTCGTGGCTCGCGGCGTTGCCGTAGTTCAGGCAAGGCACCGACGGCAGCCGCGCCAGCGCCGCCATCAGCAAGGTGTGGTGGGCGAACCAGAACAGGTTCATCGGCTCGTCGCCGACCTTGACTGCATCCCCCGCTTCCACCGCCCGCTCCAGCGACGTCACGAAAGTCCGGCCGATCAATCCCGAGACCTTCTCGTACACCAGACGGGCGAACTCACCGTCATCGAGCTGGCTCGACACCAGCAGACGGAGCCGCTGATCCTCCTCCAGCTCCGGCTGGTCGGAGGCGTTGAGGAAGTGCTGAACCATCCCCCGCACCAGCACCACCAGCGTCTGGGTCGAGGGCTCGGCACCCAGCAAGTCCATCAAGGCCGGATCGGCCTCGCGCTCGCACGCCAAAATCTCGGCATACAGCGCCGCCTTGCTCGGGAAATGCTTGAACAGCAACCCTTCCGAGATCGACGCGGCGGCCGCGACGCTCTTGGTGGTGGTCCCTGCAAAGCCATTCCGGGCAAAGCAACGCTTGGCTGCGCTCAGGATCAATTCCCGGCGCAAGTCGCTCGTCATGCGCAGTGAAGTCATCTTGTGAGTAGGCACTCACCTTTGCACTTGTCAATCAGGATCGCTGCGACGCACTAAATCGTGAGTGTTGAGATTGGCTGAAGCCGGCCGCTCCCGGCCGGCGCCAGCCCTCGAACCGGCCGCATGACATGCGTCGCCCAGGTTCCCGCCGCAAGACCCGACCTGCGGATTTCCTTAGCGTTTCGGCAACGTCGTAAATCGCCTATAGACGTAAAAAACGGGAATGACATGGAAACGGCCCCAGCAGAGCTCGCGGAAGCGTTCGATCTCGCACGTCTGACGCCCGACTTTTATGACAACCCCTACCCGACCTACCACGCACTGCGGGCGCACCAGCCGGTCAAGCGATTGGCGGGCGGCGGCTATTTCCTGACCCGGTACGACGATTTGGTCGCGGTCTACAAGAACACCACGCTGTTCTCGTCCGACAAGAAACGCGAATTCGCGCCGAAATACGGCGATTCGCTGCTGTTCGAGCATCACACAACCAGCCTGGTGTTCAATGATCCGCCGTCGCACACCCGCGTCCGGCGCCTGATCATCGGGGCGCTGACGCCGCGGGCGATCGCCGGCATGGAGCCGGACCTGATCGGGCTGGTCGACCGGCTGCTGGATGCGATGGTCGCCAAGGGGCGCGTCGACCTGATCGAGGACTTTGCCGCCGCGATCCCGATCGAGGTGATCGGCAACCTGCTCGGCGTGCCGCACGACGAACGCGCGCCGCTGCGCGGCTGGTCGCTGGCGATCCTCGGGGCGCTGGAGCCGGTGATCGGGCCGGAGGCATTCGCGCTCGGCAATGAGGCGGTGGCGGAGTTTCTCGGCTATCTCGACACCCTGATCGCCCGCCGCACCGCCCAGCCCGGCGATCCGGAGCGCGACGTGCTGACGCGGCTGATCCTGGGCGAGACCGGCGGCGAGAAGCTGACCGCCAAGGAGCTGCTGCACAACTGCATCTTCCTGCTCAACGCCGGCCACGAGACCACCACCAACCTGATCGGCAACGGCTTGGTGACGCTGGCGGCCAATCCCGATCAGAAGCAGCGGCTGATCGCCGAGCCCGCACTGATCAAGACCGCGGTTGAAGAAATCCTGCGCTACGAGAGCTCCAACCAGCTCGGCAACCGCATCACCACCACTGAGGTCGAGATCGGCGGCATCGCCATGCCAGCCGCAACTTCGCTGACGCTGTGCATCGGCGCCGCCAATCGCGATCCGGCGCAGTTTGCCGATCCCGACCGGTTCGACGTGTCGCGCAGCCCGAACCGGCATCTCGCCTTCGCGTCAGGTCCGCATCAATGCGCCGGCATGGCGCTGGCGCGGCTCGAAGGCGCGATCGCGCTGTCGCGGTTTCTCGCGCGCTTCCCGGACTACGTCCTCGACGGCCCGCCGCAGCGTGGTGGCCGGGTCCGGTTCCGCGGTTACCTCAGCGTCCCCTGCCGGCTCGGTTAGCGCCGGCCGCTCCATCGCGCCGCCGCATTGTGCTGCGAGGTCTCACCCCGACAGCCTTCGTTGCTTCGCCTCGGCGTGCAACCGGTAGCGGCGCGTTGTGATTTCGATGATCATGGTGTGCAGAGATTCGTCCGGTCCGTGGGGCCCAGAACGATCACGAGCGAGGCGTAGTGAACCGACCGACGATCATGCATGGCGCCTCACGGCGCTTCAGGACGCCCGCCCTCCTCACCCTGGCGACGCTGCTCGCCGTTGCAGCCCCCGCGCCTGACGCCGACGCCAAGCGGGCGCGCCCGGCGGCGACCACCGAGGCGACCGCGCCGCGCGAGGCCGGCGAGCCGATCATGGCGATCGTCTCGATCAAGGGCCAGCGGGTGACGCTGTACGACTCTGAAGGCTGGATCTATCGCGCGCCGGTCTCGACCGGGACCACCGGTCGCGAAACACCGGCCGGCGTGTTTGCCGTGGTCGAGAAGGACAAGGACCACCGCTCGACAATGTACGACGACGCCTGGATGCCGAACATGCAGCGCATCACGTGGAACGGCGTTGCGCTGCACGGCGGACCGCTGCCGGGCTATCCGGCATCGCATGGCTGCGTCCGGATGCCCTACGAGTTCGCCGAGAAGCTGTTCGACAAGACCCGGATCGGGATGCGGGTGATCGTGTCGCCGGAGGACGTCGAGCCGGCCGATATCAGCCATCCGGTACTGTTCTCGCCGAATGCTGAGGCGCTGGCCGCCGCGCCGATGCGCGCCGAGACCGCGGTGCGCGAGGCCGAGCAGGCCGCGCAGGCGGCCGATGAAGCCAAAGCCGCCGCGACCGCAGCCGCCCGCGCGGTGAAACCGCTCAAGGACACCTTACGCAAACTGGAGCGCGCCAAGGCGCGGGCCGAGGCGGCGCTGAAGGCGGCCGACAAGGTGCTGGTCGCCGCCAGCACGGACGAAGCCAAGGCCAAGGCGGAACAACGTCAGCAGCAGGCGGCACAGCAACTCGGCGAAGCCACCACCCAGCTCGAGACGGCCAAAGCCGACGCGGACGCCAAGCATGCCGCTGCAGCCGCCACCAAGGAGGCCGCGAAAACTGCCGCGGCCAAGAAGGCCGAGACGGCGAAGCTGGCAACCGACGCCAAGCTCGCGCAGGAGCCGGTGTCGATCTACATCAGCCGCTCGACCCAGAAGCTCTACGTCCGCCGCAACACCCGCAAGCCGCTGCCCGACGGCGGCGAATTGTTCGACTTCTCGATCGAGGTGCCGGTGACGATCCGCGATCCCGAGCGGCCGATCGGCACGCACATCTTCACCGCGATGGCGCGCAACGACGCCGGTCTGCGCTGGAGCGCGGTGACGATCGAAAGCGCCGATGATGCCAAGAGCGCGCTCGACCGCGTCACGATCCCGCCGGAGGTGCTGGAGCGGATCGGCCCGACCGCGCTGCCGCGCTCCTCGATCATCATCTCCGATGAGCCGCTGAGCGCGGAGACCAACTACCGGACCGAGTTCGTCGCGGTGCTGAGCGATCAGCCGCAGGGCGGCTTCATCACCCGCAAGCCGACCAGCAGCGACGTTCCGGTGGCCAGCAGCGATGACTGGAACGATGGTGGCTTCGGCTTCTTCTTCCAGCCGAGGGAGCAACGCGTCCCTGCGCAGTCCCGGCGCGGCCGTTATGGCGAGGGCTATTACCGCCAGCCGCAAGACTACTACCGTCAGGAGCAGCCCGGCTGGTGGTAGCGCCTGCCGCGCTACTCGTCTCCCGCGCCCGCCGCCTCGTCGAGAGCCTGGGGCGGGGTCCGCTGTACCAGCAGGGTCGGAATCCGGCGGGTGCCGCTGCGCACCGTGACCACGCGGGTGTCGGCATGGCGCCCGGCCCGTGACGCGGTGACGGTCAGGCCGGCGGCGAGCAGCCGCTCGCGCGCCGCCTCGACGTCGTCGACGCGCCAGCCGACGCCCCACAGCTTGTCGTTCTTGGCGTCCGAGCCCGCCACCGGCCGGTGCACCACCTCGATCCTGAGATCGCCGCAGTGGAACGACATCAGTCGCCCCCAGTCCTGCTGCGAGCGGTCCAGCGCCATGTCGAGCCCGAGTCTGGCGCCGTACAGCGCCGCCGCGCGGTCGGGATCGGAGGTCGAGATCACCAGATGATCCAGGCCCACCACCGGGGCCGGCCCAATCACCTGCGAGTGCGGCCGCTCGGAGCCGAGCTCGAGGAAGAACATCCGCACGCCGCGGGTGGTCTCGGTCGCGGTCCGGGTGCGTTTCCAGGTCAGCTTCGCGCCGGTGATGCGGTCGCGGCCTTCGACATCGGCGACCGGCGTCGGCTGCAGCGCCACCCGATCCAGCCGATATCGCGCAGCGTTCGCGTCGGCGACCCGGAAGCACAGGCTGGCGATGCCCTCGCCCTGCAGCTTGATCAGGGTGCGCAGCCGCTCCGCGCTCTGCGAGGTGCCGGCCGGCGCCATGAATTCCAGCGACATGTTGTCGAAGGTAAACAGAACGTTGTCGGAGCCCTCGTCGCCCCCGCGCCAGGCTGGCGCGCGGGCCAGCAGCGTCTCATAGGTCGCGACCGCCTCGTCCAGATCGCTGACCAGGACGACGAGATGATCGATGGCGGTGATCATGGACGTTCCCCCGCAAGCACGCCGCCCCACGCAGTGATTTGCCGCACGATGCTATCGGGTTTGCCGCGCCGGTTCATCGGCGCGCAATCCCCGGGCGATGCCGAGGTGCCGCCCGCGGCGCTGCCACCGGACGTGCCATGAGCCGTTCGCTCGCACGCGACTGCCACCCTCGCCTCCCTGATCGCGCCTGCCCGGAACAAGGCAGCGCGCGCGCCGTTATGACTGGATTTTCGGCGAAACCGCTGTCGTATCAGTTGTGACCCTGCGGAAAATTTTAGCGAATGCGCAGCGAACGGCAATGCTATGCTGAACGCGCCGGAACAGGTCGCAGCCTCGGGACTCTCATGCACGCACTCTTCATCGGACAGACCTATATCGACGTCACCTTCATCACCGACCATCTTCCGACCGGCGACGAAAAGCACGTGGCGTCCGACTACGCGGTGTCGTTCGGCGGCAACGCGGTGACCGCGGCATTCTGCTGCGCCAAGCTCGGGATCGTGCCCGACCTGATCGCCACCATCGCCAACGACTGGCTGGGGCGGATGTTCATGGACATGAGCGCGAAGTACGGCATCTCGGTGCACCCGCGCAAAGTGAACACCTCGTCGCTGTCCTTCATCATGCCGAAGGACGGCAAACGCGCCATCGTCCGCTGCCGCGACGACGAGCATATCCATCCGTTCCCGCTGCTCAACCTCGGCCAGTGCCGCGCCCTGCATGTCGACGGCCATCAGCCGGATGCAGCGATCCACTACGCAAAACTCTGCCGCGAGGCCGGCATCCTGACCTCGCTCGACGGCGGCGGCCTGCGCACCAACACCCACGAGCTGTTGGAATTCATCGACGTCGCAATCGTCGCCGAGCGACTGTGCGAGCAGATGGACATGACGCCGGAGAAGATGCTCGAGTATCTGAAGTCGCGCGGCTGCCGGGTCGGCGGCATCACCCTCGGCGAGCGTGGCCTGTATTGGTACGACGAGGCCGGCACAATCCGCACCCTGCCGGCGCTGCCGATCCCGCGCGAGCGGGTGATCGACACTAACGGCGCCGGCGACGTGTTCCACGGCGCCTATGTGTTCTCGTATCTGAACAACCCGGCGCAGAGCTGGCAGCACCACTTCGAATTCGCCCGCGCCGCTTCGACCTTCAAGATCCAGAAGCTCGGCAACGAAGCCGGGCTGCCGACGGTCGCGGATATCGAGGCCGTCAAGCGCGAGTTCGTGGCGGCGGCGTAAAGCGCAGGGGACGTCATTGCGAGCGAAGCGAAGCAATCCAACCCCGTGCACGAGGCCTCTGGATTGCTTCGTCACTGCGTTCCTCGCAATGACGGGGCTTGTACGCCTTACGCCATCGCCTTCTTCAAATCGAAGCTGAGATCGGCGGCTTGTTCGGGCGTCACCGACTTGTCGAGGGGAAGAATTTTGCGGCCGAACACATGGTCGGCGGCGCGGTTGACCGACTCGATGCCGATCAGCTTGCCGGCCTTGTAGCAGAACGCCGAGAACGAGCGCTCGGCGACGCTGCCGCGGATCACCACCTGATCGAAGCCCGCGGTGAGCCCGACGATCTGCAGCTTGTCGTCGCCCTGATCGGACCAGAACCACGGATAGCCGTCGTACGGCTTGGCCTCGCCGGTCAGCCGCGCGGCGACGCAGCGTGCCTGGTCGGTGGCGTTCTGCACCGACTCCACCCGCAGCGTCTCGCCGAACCGGACGCTCTCGAACAGCGCGCAGTCACCGATCGCCGAGATGTTCGGGTCGCTGGTGAGCAGCTGCTGATTGACGATGATGCCGGCGGCGGTCGACAGGCCCGCTGCGGCGGCGATTTCGACATTCGGGATCACGCCGACGCCGACCACCACCAGATCGCAGGGCAGCGTCTGACCGTTGCTGAGCGCGACGCCGGTGACGCGGTCGCCGTCGGCTTCAATCTCGGTGGCGCGGACGCCGTAATGCATCCGGATGCCCGCCGCGGTGTGGCGATCATGGAAGTAACTGGAGATCTCCGGCGTCACCGCACGCGCCATCACCCGCGGCGCGAGTTCGACGACGTCGACCTCGAGGCCCTTGCCGCGCGCGGTGGCGGCGAATTCGAGACCGATGAAGCCGGCGCCGATCACCACGACATGCTTCTTGTCCGGCATCCGCTGGCGCAGCACTTCGCTCTCATCGAGCGTGCGCAAGTACAGCACGTCCGGCAGCGAGGCGTTGGGCACGTCGAGCATGCGGTTGCGCGCGCCGGTGGCAAGCACGAGGTGGCCGTACTCGATCGCTGTACCCGAGGCGAGCAGCAGCTTGCGGCCGTCGCGGTCGATCGACACCATCCGGTCGGAGATCAGCTCGATCGCCTGATCCTGGAAGAATTTCTCCGGGCGAAACATCAGCGAGTTCGGATCGCCGCCGCTCTTGAGATACGCCTTCGACAGCGGCGGCCGCTGATACGGCAGGTGCTTTTCGTCGTTGATCAGCGCGATACGCCCGGCGTACTTCGCCTGCCGCAGCGATACGGCGACCTGAAATCCGGCGTGTCCGGCTCCAGCAATCAAGACCGTGTCGTTCATCGTTGAGCTCGTCGTGTTGGGGAAACGGCGCGGCGGACGCGCGGGAGGTGGGGATCGGCTCCAGGCTCTAGCACACCCGGCCACCGCAGGTCAGCACGTTTGCCGAGGACCTGCCCGTCGCCTCAATAGATCGGCGGCCGGAAATCGAGGATCGGCCCCTTCGGCTCCGACAGCGCGTCCAGCGCCACCGCATCGACCAATAGCGGCCCGCGCGAGCGGGTAACCGCGCCGACCCGCTCGATCTTGCCGAACGCCGCTTGGATATCCGGGCGCGCTGCGGCGTTGTCGACGCCGACCAGCAGCAGCGGGCCCGCCAATTGCTGGGCCGTCGGCGCCGGCGCCGCGAGCCAGCGGAATCGTTCGCCGCGCTGAACCACGCAGATGCCGGGCGGCAGATAGAACTCCAGCCAGCCCGTGGTGCCGTAATCGTCGGTCAGCACGCAGCTCGCGCCGATCCGCCGCCGCACCTGATCGATCTCCGCCACCATCTGCGGCACGCCGACGCCGACCGACCGCACCGTGGCGTCGCGACGATAGCCGGTCAGCGCACCAGTGTTGACCTGCACCACCACCAGCGCGAACAGCACCGCGCCGGTCGACACCGCCCAGCGCCGGCAAACCGTCACCACGCGGGCGATGCCGGGCGTCCAGTGCCGGTAGGCGGCACCGACTGCGGCGGCGAGCGCAAACGCCGGATACAGCGGGCTCAGCCAGTTCGCCTCGACGCGGTCGTGCAGCGCCTGCCAGGTGAAATACAGCGCGATCGTCCACACCGTGGCGGCAACCAGAACCCGGGACGCTGCCGGCCCGGTGCTGCGCTTGCCGAGCGCGATCAGGCCCATCACGCCGAGGATGAACACGAACGGCGTCGCCAGCACGAACTGGGTCGGGATCAGTTCGGCGACGTAATGCGGCTCGAACCCGCCGAGCTTGGCGCGGCCGAACTGCTTGACGAAGGAAATCCACTCGTGCTGCGCGTTCCAGATCACCACCGGCGAGAACAGCGCGAACGCGACCACGCCGCCGAGATACGGCCACGGCGACAGCAGCCAGCGCCGCAGCTGCGGCACCCAGAGCAGCCAGATCAGGATCGCCGGACCGAAGAACAGCGCGGTGTATTTCGACAGCAGCGCGAGCCCGACCGCGACGCCGACCGCCAGCCACCACACGCCCCTGCCCGTCGCCGCAACCTGCGCCAGAGCGAGCAGAACGAAGCTGGACGCCACCAGCAGCGGCGCGTCCGGCGTGACGATGGTGGTGCCGGCTGACACCATCATGGTGGCGTTGAGCAGCACGGTTGCGGTGGCGGCGATGCGTTCGTCGTCGAACAGCAGAACCGCGGCGCGCCACACCGCCCAGCTCATCGGCAGCGCCAGCAGAATCGACACCAGCCGGACGCCGAATTCGGTGTCGCCGGCGATCAGCGTGCCGAGCTTGATCACCACCGCCACCATCGGCGGGTGATCGAAATAGCTGAGGGCGGGATTCTTCGACCAGGTCCAGTAATACGCCTCGTCGAAGGTCAGCGGCGTGACCGCCGCGGCGAGCAGCCGGAGTGCAACCAAACCGACCACGACCAGAATCGTGGCGACAGCGGGACGCCGCATCGCGTCGCTCATCGGCCGATCATCGCTTACGCCAGACGAACAGGCCGGACATCGCGTAGTTCCACACCACGCCCATCAGCGCACCGGCCGCGCCTGCCAACCACCAGGTGATGTGCTCGTTGTACACCGCGAAGGCGACGCCGACATTGGCGAGCAGACCGACGCCGCAGACCAGATAGAACAGCAGCAGGCCGCGGACGATCGCGAAGCCTTTGAGCCGCTGGTCGCGATAGGTCAGGAAATTGTTGAGGATGAAGTTGCTGGTCATCGCCACCAGTGCGGCGGCGCCCTGCGCCTCGGCGAACGGCTGCTCGAAAACCTTCAGCACGACGAACAACGTGACGAAATGCACCACCACACCGGTCGAACCGACCAGCGCGAACAGGATGAAGCGCAGCGACAGCACGTCGTGGCTGAACTTCGCCAGCACCAGGCCGAGGAAGTCGAGGGCTACCATCGAGTCGAGCTTGCTCTCGCCGTGCAGCCGCGAGCCGAAGGTGAACGGCACCTCGACGATGCGCAGGCTGCCGCGCGCGGTCGCGATCACGTCGAGCAGGATCTTGAAGCCCTGGGTCGAGAGCTCGGGTGCGAGCTGTTCGAAGCGGTCGCGGCGGATCATGAAGAAGCCGCTCATCGGGTCGGCAACCTCGATCTTCAGCGCCTTCTGGGCGACCTGGGTGGCGATCGAGCTGATCCCGGCGCGCTGGCGGTTGAAGCTGTCGGCGCTGCCGCCTTCGACATAGCGGCTGCCGATCACGAGATCGGCGGCATTGCTCTCCAGCAGCGACAGCATTTTGGCGAGCTGGGTTTCGTCGTGCTGCAGGTCGGCGTCCATCACCGCGGCATAGGGGGCGCCGGACGCCAGGATGCCTTCGATGCAGGCGCCGGACAGGCCGCGCCGGCCGATCCGGCGGATGCAGCGCGCGCGCGGATCGCGGCGCGCCATCTCGCGGACCACCTGCCAGGTGCCGTCGGGAGAATTGTCGTCGACGAAAATGACCTCCCAGGCCACGCCGACGAGCGCTGCTTCCAGCTTTCGGAACAGCAGCTCGACATTGTCGCGTTCATTGAAGGTCGGGACGACCACCGAGAGCTGCAGCGGAACCGCCGCGGGCTGGGCACGGGTCGCGACCGCGGCTGGGCTAGCATCGATCATCGCGCCATGCGTATAGCGGCGCACACGAGCTCTGCCAAGGCGAGCCCCGGGCGATTTGGATCAGAAATGTTTTGAAATCGGGTGGCTATGGCACCCCAAAAAGGTCAACGACCACGAACAACAGGTGCGCGTACATCCGGCGCTCCCTACTATTCAGTGGTCGTCTCGGCGTCGCACGCTCCGGTTCGAAGCATCGACGTCGCCGTTGCAACCAAGATAGGAACGGGGTGCAACTTTCGCAAGGGGTCAGACATGAAGAAAGCTCAGGCAGGCGACATCCGGATCGGGATCGGCGGCTGGACCTACGAGCCGTGGCGCGGCGTGTTCTATCCGGACAAACTGCCGCAGCGGCGAGAGCTGGAATATGCCGCCTCCAAGCTGACCTCGATCGAGATCAACGGCACCTTTTACGGCTCGCAGAAGCCGGAAAGTTTCCGCAAATGGGCCAGCGAGGTACCGGAGAGCTTCGTGTTCTCACTGAAGGGGCCGCGGTACGCCACCAACCGCAAGGTGCTGGCGGAAGCCGGCGACAGTGTCGAACGGTTCTACCATTCAGGCGTACTCGAGCTCGGCGACCGGCTCGGCCCGGTGCTGTGGCAGTTCGCGCCGACGAAAAAATTCGACGAGGCTGACTTCGGCAGATTTCTCGAGCTGCTGCCGCGCGAGATCGACGGCCGCAAACTACGGCATGTCGTCGAAGTTCGACATGACAGTTTCAAGACGCCGGCGTTCATCGCGCTGCTGCGCGAGCACGAGATTCCGGTCGTGTACTCCGAGCACGCGACCTATCCTGAGATCGCCGACATCACAGGTGATTTCGTCTACGCACGGCTGCAAAAGGGCAAGGACGAGATCGCCACCGGCTATCCGGCGAAAGCGCTTGCCACATGGGCACAGCGGCTGCAGCGCTGGGCCGATGGCGGCGAGCCCGACGATCTGCCGAAGGTCGATGCGGCAGCGGCAAAGCCACGCAAGCGCGACGTGTTCGCCTATGTGATTCACGAAGGCAAGGTACGCGCACCCGCCGCAGCGATGGAATTGATCAAACTCGTCGGCTAAATTGCGGCGGTACGCGAACAACTGAGCGGACGTGACGCGCGACATTGCGTCACCGCAAGGCGTTGCGGCCGATCAATAGGTTAGCTGACGGTGCCGGGCTAGGCTCGCGCACATGTACTACATCAACAAAAGGATCCGTTTTCGGATGGACAAGATCGACTTCATGAACGGACAGATCAAGGCGCTGGTCAACTTCGCCAATGCGCTGATCAAGTCGCATCCGTCGCCGGCGATTCTGCGCCACCATTTCGAAACCAAAGCCCGCGCCGCCCCGAACGCACCACAGGGCCTGTCCCTGTCCGAAGCCTATATCGACGGCATGGCCGATATCGATCGTCAGCTCGCAGTGGCGCTCGAACACGCAATCGCACGCCGCGACCAACACGATCCGCAGCCGGACTAATCGATCGACAACCCTACAACGTACTAGACAGTCGCCACAACCAGGACTTTAATACGTAAATATTGTCACGTATTAGTTGATTACCTGAGTA
This sequence comes from Rhodopseudomonas sp. P1, assembly GCF_039642825.1. NCBI lineage: Bacteria > Pseudomonadati > Pseudomonadota > Alphaproteobacteria > Hyphomicrobiales > Nitrobacteraceae > Rhodopseudomonas > Rhodopseudomonas sp. P1. The sequence continues at coordinate 4,212,611 of NZ_CP088006.1, forward strand.
GTGGCGATGCGTTTCGGCTGGGTGGTGAGCGCGTTCGGGCTCGTCGCGGTCTTGATCGCGCAAGCCGGCTGCGCCACCGCCCAGACCTTCGATCCCTCGCTCGACGAGCCTGAGTTCGACCTTCCGGCGCCGCCCTCGTTCGATCTCGGCGCGGTGACCCCGCCGGACATCGCGAGCGTCGATACCGATGACGACGAGGGACTAACCGGCGACCTCCCGGCCGGTCGAAGCAACTTCTCTCCTTTGGCCGACTTGGCCGCCGACCGGTTCAGCGGCGGACAACATGCGTCGCTGCTGTTCGGCGGCTACGATCTGTGGCGCAACGGCGCCTCGCTCTACGGCGGGTTCGAATGGTTCGGCGGCGGCGCTGCCGAGAATGGCCCGGTGGTCCGGCTGATGGCGTCGGAAGCTTTGGAGCGTTACCAGGCCGGGCGCTTCACCTATATCAACGACATTTCCCGCGCCTCGGTGCTGGCGGGCTGGCGTTTCAAATCCGGCGCGTTCGAGCTGAAGATCCTCGCCGGCCCCGATCTCGAGAACCGCGCCTCGATGCCCGACTACCGCGAGCAGCGCTGGCGCGGCACCCATGGCGGCGTGCGTATCGCGTTGGAGAGCTGGGCCGAGCCGACCCCGGAGACGATGCTGTCGTCATCGTTCTACGCCAGCACGATCGCCGGCAGCTACGGGGCACGGCTGGCCGCGGGCTGGCGCATGTTCGACGCGTTCTGGGTTGGGCCGGAGATGTCCGGCTCCTCGGATGAGTTCAGCCGGCAGACCCGGATCGGCATCCATCTCACCTGCTTCGAGATGGCGGCGATGGAATGGTCGGCGGCCGCCGGCTACGTGCGCGACAGCTATGGCCGCAGCGGCATCTACAGCCGCCTCGGCGCATCGCTGAGGCGGTAGCCGGTCCAAGCCGCAATTGATCGCGAACGCTGACGCGATCAGTCGAGCGTGCGGCGGAATCGGGTGACGGCGATGGTCATCGCGATCAGCATCAGCGTCAGCAGTGCGAGCGCGTCGTACTGAAGGTTCTCCAGCGTCGAGCCCTTCAGCATGATCGCGCGGACGATGCGCAGGTAATGCGTCAGCGGCAGGCACTCGCCGATATACTGCGCCCAGATCGGCATGCCGGCGAACGGGAACATGAAGCCGGACAGCAAGATCGACGGCAGGAAGAACATCATCGACGCCTGCATCGCCTGCAGCTGGTTCTGCACCAGCGTCGAGAAGGTGTAGCCGATCGCAAGGTTGGTGGTGATGAACAGCGTCGACAACAGCGCCAGCATCGCCAGGCTGCCGCGCAGCGGGACCCCGAACAGCAGCACGCCGATGCCGAGGATCAGCGACGCCTGGATGAAGCCGACCCCGACATAAGGCAGGATCTTGCCGAGCATCACTTCGACCGGCGTGATCGGCATCGACAGCAGGTTCTCCATGGTGCCGCGCTCGATCTCGCGGGTCACCGACAGTGCGGTGAAGATCAGCATCGTCATGGTCAGGATGGTGCCAACCAGACCGGGCACGATGTTGAGCCGCGACGAGGCGGCCGGGTTGTAGCGGGCATGGGCGCGGATCTCGAACGGCGGATTGGCGGGATCGCCGCCGACGCGGTCGTGCATCAGCGCGGTCTGCACGATCTGCCCAAGCGCCGACAGCGCCGAGCCCGCGGCGACCGGATCGGTGGCATCGGCCGCGACCAGGATCGCCGGCTTGTCGCCCCGCCGCACCGCGCGTTCGAACCCGCGCGGGATTTCGACTCCGAACAGCACGCGACCGGACAGCAGCAAATCATCGAATTCGGCGACGCTGTGCACTTCGCGGGTGAATTTGAAGTACGCGGTGTTCTCCAGCGCCTTCAGGATCGAGCGGCCGAGATCGGAATCCTCCTGCAGCAGCACCGTGGTCGGCAGATGCCGCGGCGTGGTGTTGATGGCGTAGCCGAACAGCAGCAGCTGCATCACCGGGATCACGATGATCATCGCGAAGGTGAGACGGTCGCGCTTGAGCTGGATCAGTTCCTTCACCAGCATCGCGTAGGTCCGGCGCAGGAAGCCGAACCGCGGCTCCTTGATCGGCGCGCCTGGCGTCGGCGCATGGGCCCCGGCCGCGGTCATTGGAAGTTGTCCTTCGACCGGCTCATCAGCTCGATGAACACGTCCTCGAGCGATGGCGCGCCGTGCTGCCAGCTCTGCCGCGGGTTGTTGCGATACGGCGCCAGCGTCTGGTCGAGCGCGGCCTGATCGCGGCCGGAGACGTGCAGGCTAGTGCCGAACGGAGCCACCATGTCGACACCCGGCTTGTCGGCAAGCTCGTGCGCCAGCGGGCCGAGGCCTTCGCCGGTGGCGACCCAGGTGGTGAGTTGCGAGCCGGCGATCACCTGATCGACGGTGCCATGCGCCAGCAGATGGCCGTAAGCGATGTAGGCGATCTCGTGACAGCGCTCGGCCTCGTCCATGTAGTGAGTCGAGACCAACACGGTGAGACCTTCGGCAGCGAGCGCGTGGATCTCGTTCCAGAAGTCGCGGCGGGCTTTCGGATCGACGCCGGCGGTCGGCTCGTCGAGCAGCAGCAATTGCGGATTTGGCAGCGTGCAGGCGCCGAGCGCGAGGCGCTGCTTCCAGCCGCCGGAGAGTTCGCCGGCAAGCTGCTCCTCGCGTCCTGACAGCCCGAGCCGCTTGATCATCTCGCGCGCCGCGCCGCGCGCATCGGGCACGCCATAGAGCCGGGCGACGAATTCCAAATTCTCGCGCACCGACAGGTCCTGATACAGGCTGAAGCGCTGCGTCATGTAGCCGACGCGGCGCTTGATCTTTGCCGCATCGGTGCGGATGTCGAAGCCGAGACAGCTGCCCTCGCCGCGGTCCGGCGTCAGCAGCCCGCACAGCATCCGGATCGTCGTGGTCTTGCCGGAGCCATTGGGGCCGAGGAAGCCGTAGATCGAGCCGCGCTTCACCTGCATCGACAGGTCGTGCACCACCTCGCGGCCGTTGAACGACTTGGTGAGGCCGCGGACATCGATCGCGATGTCGCGGGCATCGGCCGCGATGGTCGGCGCGTCGGTCATGGCTTGCTGGCCGCGACCGGCGAAGGCGCTGCGGTAGCCGATGGCAAATACACGCTGACCGGCTGGCCGACCCGCAGGCTCACCGGCTTGTTGGGCCGCGCCTGGATCAGATAGACGAGCTTGTTGCGCTCATCGAGGCTGTAGATCACCGGCGGGGTGTACTCCGCCGTAGTCGAGATGAAATAGATATCCGCCGACAGATCGGCCGCGCAATTATCGCACGTCACCCGCACCTTCTCGCCGATCGCGAGCTTCGGCAGCTCCGGCTCCGGCACATAGAACCGGATCTTCATGTTGCCCGGCGGCAGGATCGACAGCACCGGCTTCTGCGCCGCCACCATCTCGCCTTCGCGGAAGTAGATCTGCTGCACCGTGCCGGTCACCGGCGCGCGGATTTCGCGGCGCGCCAGCCGTGTCTTCGAGGTCTCGACCCGCGCTTCGGCGACCCGCAGCGTCGAGACCGCGGCGTCGAGATTGGCCTGGGTGCCGGAGCCGGTCTTCGACAGCGACTGCGCGCGGTCGAAGGTCTGCATGGCGTTGGCGAGCGTCGCCATATTCTGGTTGAGGTCGGCCTGCTGCAGGTCGTCGTCGAGCGTGTAGATCAGTTCGCCGCTCTTCGCCTCGTCGCCTTCGCGCACCTTGAGCTTGGTAATGCGGCCGGATTCGTCCGGGCTGACGAAGATCAGATCGGCCTCGACCCAGCCTTGATAACCGGGATCGTTGCCCTTGCCGCAGCTTGCGAGTGCCAACGCGAGCAGCACCGCGGTGCAGCCGCGCAAAACGAGCGAGGGTCGCGTCATGACGCCGTCCTTTCGCCGAAAATCAGATCGAGATGCGCGCGCAGCATCGCCTGGACGTCGAGCGGCGCGAACCGGCCGAACAGCCCCTGCCAGATCACCGACAGCACCACCGGCGCGACCGCGAGCTGCGGAAACTGAGCCAGCGCCGCAGAGCCGATTTCGCCGCGGGCGACGCCGAGCTCCAGGATGCGGCGAATGCCGGCGACGCCCGGCTCGACCACGTTGCGGTAGTGAAATTCCGCCAGCGACGGAAACCGCGTGCCCTCCGCCATCACCAGCCGCAGGATGTCGCCGCGCCGTGTCTGCGCGACATCGTTCACGAAAGCGTCGGCGAAGGTCTCGAGCATCTGCCGCGCCGAAACGCCGGGCGGCGGCGGCGACGTCAGCCGCTGCATGGTCGGCACCAGCGCGGTCCGCACCAGCTCCTGAAACATCGCCTCTTTGTCGGTGAAGTGCAGATAGATCGTGCCCTTGGCGACGCCGGCGCGCTTGGCGACGTCATCGATCCGGGTCGCCGCGAAGCCGCGCGCGGTGAATTCATCCAGCGCCGCCTCGATGATTGCGGCGCGCCGTTCCGCCGCCTTGGCGGCGCGCGTCGAGAGCGCCTCCGCCTCCGAAGCTGGCTTGGCCGCTGACGCGGAGCTGCGGGCCGCAGCAGCTCGCTTCGCAGCGACGGGAGCAGACATCGGCGGACTGTTTGAGGCACGCTTCATCCACACATTATGACTGACCGGTCAGTCATAATCAAGATCCGGACGTTCCACCCTTTGGAGCACGATCGTTCAGGCGCTGACGCGGTTACGGCCGGCGCGTTTGGCGCGATACAGGGATTGGTCGGCGCGCTGGATCGCATCGGCCAGGGTTTCGGCCGGGATGGCAGGCGCGATGCCGACGCTGATGGTGACGACGCGGCCGCCCCCGAGGCCCGGGTGCGGGATCTTGAGGTCACTGACTGCATGGCACAGCCGCTCGGCCGTCTCGTGCAGCTCGGCCTCATCGAGTCCGGGCAGCACCACGGCGAATTCCTCGCCGCCATAGCGCACCACCACATCGCAGGAGCGCAGGTTGCGGCGCACGGCAGTGACGATCTGCTGCAGGCAGCGGTCACCGGCGGCGTGGCCGCCGTGATCATTGAACAGCTTGAAATGATCGACGTCGATCATCAGCACGCTCTGCCCGAGCGACGGCACGATCGAAGCCGCCTCCTGTTCGATCAGTTCGTCGAGATAGCGGCGGTTGAACACGCCGGTCAGGGCGTCGGTCGCGGACAGCCGCTCCAGCGCCGCATTGGCCTGGCGAAGATCGCGCTTCAGCCGCGCATCACTGCGGCGGATCGCCTCCAGTTCGGCGATCTGCGCGTCCTTCCGCTTGCGGGCGCGCAGCGCGATCACGCAGGTGACGATGCACAACCCGACCAGATCGATATTGGTCCAGGCCGGCGGCCAGCGCAGGCCGGTGACGGTGATCAGGATGTACAGCACCGTGCCGGTGACGGTCATGATCTTGGTGGCCAGCCAGGACAGCGCTGAGACCAGCGCACCGGCGAAGATCACGAATAATGCCGCCATCATGTAGCGACCGGCGAACGGCTCCGGCGCGAACTGGCCGATCGCCGTCACCGACAGCGCGAACGCCAGCACGGCCGTGGCCTGCACGGCCGACTGCATCGCCCTGTCGTCCGGCCGCCGGTTGAGCACCAGCGCGAGCAGCACCAGCGGCGTGACCAGCAGCAGCCGCAGCCCCAGCGCAAACGCCAGATGCGGTGCATCGAGCACGGCGAAGTCGATCGAGAGCGCGGCAAGGTTGACCAGCAGCGTCCCGATCAGAAACCGCCGCCGAGCGCCGGCCCCGCGCATCGGATGGGCGCTATCCGGCGCATCGGACGTCCGGCGGTCATGGGGAATGGGCAACTGGTCGGTCACGCTCGCGTCCGTGGAATCGGCGGTGTCGCCGTGTTCCCTCATTGCGCCCGCGGCCGCTTACGATGCGTTGATGCAGCTCCGCCGCCCACGGTTTCCACCTGCAATGCCTAACGAGCCGCTAAGCCGCGCCCGATGAGGTGAACGATCGGGAACGCCTGACAGCACTTGGGATTGTCCCGACAGACATCCAGGGAGAGAAAACATGTCCACCGAATGGCTGTGGGGTATCGGAATCATCGTGCTGGGGATCGCAATCGCTTACGCGCTGATGCGCAACCGGACGCGCAGCACTGCCGAAAAGCAGCTGACCGAAACGGTCGCCAAGGAAAACTATCGCGCCGAGGATCTCCAGGAGCGGCCGCGTCCGATGCCGGAATAGCACTCGTCAGGTGTGGAACTTGAGGCCGTCGAGGATCTTGTCGACCACCTTGCGATCGGCCCGGACGGCGAGGCCGACCAGCGGCAGATCGGCCCGCGCCACCGCTTTCACCGCCGCGCGGTTGGCGGCATCGTGCGTGGTCTTGAACATTGCCTCGGTGTAGATCGCCGGCTTGACGTCGCGGGCCAGCGCCCGCTCCAGCGCGCGCGACAGGCCTGCGCCATCGGCGCCGTACACCAGGATCGGCTGACCGATCAGCGGGTGATACGGCGTTCCGCTGCCGTCTTCATAAGGTTCGCCGATGCATTCCGGGAATGCAGCAGCGATGCCCGACGTGAGGAACGCCGCAACGTTCAGCTTCTGCCAGGCTTCGAGATCGGTGCGGATCACGAGCGCGATCTTGGTATCGAACTGCATGCCGTGCTGATAGCGCGGCCGTCCCGGCCTGTCAGTTCACGATCGTTTCAGATCAGAGCGCTCAGCCCTTGGCGTCACACGCCCAGGCGCGGATCACACATTCCTTGCCGCCATATTCGTAGCAGCGCCGGGTCGCGGCGTTGAGCGAAGAGGAAATCTTCGATTCCACCGCGTAGCCGTGCGCGCCGCAGGGATTGCTCATGTCGACGGCCAGCGCCGCACAGGCCCGGCGCATCGTCAGCATGGTGCACTCGCCCTTGCAGCGCTGCCGCGCCGCGGCGATCGCGGCCGCCTCCGCCGGATAGTCAAAGGCTTGGCCATAAGCGCCACATTTGCCGACCGCCAGCGCACCAGCCGCATGTGCCGGCGCAACGAGATGCAAACACGCGATCCACACAACAGCCATCAGCGCGGCTTTGCGCCACGCGGCAATCAATAATCGCAACGTCCCCTCCCCCGAGGTTCAACCCGGGTTCCAAATTATCCGGCCGGCCGTTTCAACTTGGTGAACGAAGCGCAAATCGCCCGCGATGAGTTGGCCGATCAGCGGTGCGGACTCCGCCGCGCCAGAAAACGCTCGAGCCGAGGCTGCAATTCGCCGGTCGTAAAGCTGAGGTGAAACAGCCGCCGCTCCAGCGCCAGCCCGTCGGCAAGCCCCACCGAGACCGCGCAGTCGACCGCCTGTTTGGCGAATCGCACCGCCTGCAACGGATGCGTCGCGATCAGTTTGGCCGACTCGCAGGCAGCCTGGTACGCCGCGCCGTCGTCGACCACGCGGCTGATCAGGCCGATCCGCTCGGCCTCGGTCGCGGAGATCAGCCGGCCGGTCAGGATCAGATCCATCGCGCGGGCGCGCCCCACCGCCCGTGCCAGCCGCTGGGTGCCGCCACCGCCCGATAGCGTACCGAACGCAATCTCCGGGTGGCCGAACTTGGCGCCGGCCCCGGCGATCACCAGGTCGCACATCTCGATCAGTTCGCAGCCGCCGCCGATGGCATAGCCCTCCACCGCCGCGATCAGCGGCTTGGTGCAGGTGGCCAGCCGGTCGCAGCAGCCGGAAAAATCCTCGGCTAGCGCCGTCGCAAGATCGATACCGCGCATCTCGGCAATGTCGGCGCCGGCGCAGAACACCTCGCGGCCGGTCAGCACGATCGCGGCGATCGCAGCATTGCGTTCCAGCTCATCGAGCGCCGCGGCCAGCTCCCTGATCACTTCCCGCGACAGCGCGTTGCGGGCCAGCGGCCGATCCAGCGTGACGATGCCGATGGCGCCCTGACGATCGATTGCCACCACCATACCGGCTTCTCCCTGACTGCCGCGACGCCAGCGCCGATCTAGCCGCCCGAACTGGATCTGGTAAAATCGATCGTTCAGAAAGATCGATTGGATTTTCCAATGAATGTCCAGCACCTGCGTTACTTTCTCGCCGTGATGCAGGCCGGCTCAGTGTCACGCGCCGCCAAAGAACTCGGCATCACCCAGCCGACGCTGTCGCAGGCCCTGAAAGGGTTGGAGCGAGACTTCGGCACGGCGCTATTCGCGCCGGATGGACGCGGCATCCGCGCCCTGCCGAGCGCCAAGCGGCTCGAAGCCAAAGTGCGCATGGCGCTGCAGACGCTGGCGGAGGCAAAGCGCGAACTCAGCGGACCGGCACCGGCACGGCTCAGGCTCGGCGTGCTGCCGAGCCTCGCCGCCCATTGGCTGCCACGACTGCTGCCGGCCGATGGTGACGCGATCGAACTAATCGAAGCGGCGGCCGACGAGCTCGAAAAGCTGGTGGCGAGCGGCGGGCTCGATCTGGCGCTGTCGATCGCGCCGCACCGTAATCTTCACCGCAAGCTGCTGCTGAGCGAGCCGTTCCGATTATTCGTCGGACCTGATCATCCGTGGTCAGGCCGCCGCAGCGTGGCGGTAGCCGACCTCGACGGCCAACCCTTCGTGTTGCGTCAGAGCTGCGAACTCGTCGGCACCGGCCGCCGGCTGCTCAGCACGGCAGGCGTGCGGTTTCGGATCGTCGCCAAGACGCGGCAGGAATCCACCGCCGCCGCGCTGGTCGCCGCGGGTCTCGGCTGCACGCTGGCGCCGGCAAGCTGGGGCGACGCAAACTTGCGGGCGCTCGACGTCGGCGGACTGACGCTGCAGCGCGACGTCACGTTGATCTGGAAACAGGCCGCCGGCGCCAAGGCTGCGGCAAAGCTCGCGACGCGGCTGCAGGCGCGAGCCTGACTGGCGACTTGCTAGAGCGCTTCATTGATTGAAGCGGACTTGGCCCTCACCAAGGGTCCTAGAGTCCTCGTCCTGAGCAGCCCGGCAAAGCCGGGCGTCTCGAAGGATGAGGAGCCGCATGGCTTGCGGCGCATGGTTCGAGACGGCGCTCCGCGCCTCCTCACCATGAGGTTGTGATTTTAGTAAGCGCGCCGAACTGCGCTCCGATTATATCTAACGCGTAACTGCTCTAGCCGCGCCGCGCCTGATCGAGCGCTTGCGGGGTGTCGATGTCGAGGAACGCCGCTTCGCCTTCGACCGGCACTTCGGTCACCGCTTCGCCGTGCTTGGCGATCAGATGCCGTGCGCCGACATCGCCGCCGAGCGTCATCAGTTCGGCAAAGAACCGCCGCGACCACAGCACCGGGTTGCCGCGGCGTCCCTCGGCGACCGGGACCACGATCAGCGCGCCGCGATCGGGATCGAACGCGGTGATCATCCGGTCGATCAAGGCGGCGTCGATCAGCGGCATGTCGCCGAGGCAGACAATCGCGCCGTCGGCATCCTCGCCCAGCGCCGCGATGCCGGCCTTCACCGACGACGCGATGCCTTGGGCGAAGTCGGGATTGTGCACGAAGGTGAGATCGAGCCCGTGCAGCGCCGCTTCGACCTCGCCGGCCTGATGGCCGGTGACGACGATGGTGCGCGCGGCCTGCGAGGCCAGCGCCTGCTCGGCGACGATGCGCACCAGCGGCTTGCCGTTGAGGTCGGCGAGCAGCTTGTTCGGCCCGCCCATCCGCGTGCCGCGCCCGGCGGCAAGCACGATCGCCGCGACATTGCGGCCACTTTCGGCGACCGGTACGCGCGGCTGCGGCCGCGTCACGATTTCCATCAGCAGGCCACCGACACCCATCGCGGTGATATCAGCGCGGGTGACGGTGAGCCCCGCGAGCAGCCGCATCAACACCCAGTCGAACCCGTTTTCGACCGGCGAGCGCGCACAGCCCGGCGCGCCGAGCAGCGGCACGCCCGAGACCGCGCCGACCAGCAGCAGATTGCCCGGGTCGACCGGCATGCCGAAATGCGAAATTGAGCCGCCGATCGCGCCGATCGCCGCCGGGATCACGTCGCGGCGGTCGGCGATCGCAGAGGCGCCGAACACGATCACCATCTCGGCGCCGAGCCCAACAAGCTCTTGGATCGCAGCCGACAGCGCAGCCTCTTCATGCGCGACGCGGCGCTCGGCAATGATCTCTGCGCCGGCCGGCGCCAGCCGCTCGGCTGTGACGCGCAGCGTCTTGTCGATCACCTTCGGGGCAAGGCCGGGAAGCAGCGTCGACACCACGCCGACGCGCTTGATCACGTAAGGCGCGACCCGCAGCGCGCCGCCCTGCGCCGCCGCCACCGCGGCGTCGCGCAGGCGGCCTTCGACACCGAACGGGATCAGCTTGACGGTGGCGACCATCTCACCTTCGACCACCGGCTTGAACGCCGGCAGCGTCGCGAGCGTAATCGCTTCATCGACGGCGTTGACGCGATCGACCACGGCACGATCGATCACCAGCACGCCGGTCCGTGCCGCGAACAGATTGGCGCGGCCGGTAAAAGCACGGTCGACCGTCACGCCATCGCCGGCGACCGCGCCTGCCACATCCGCGGCCGCGACATCCTCCGAGACGTCACCGGGCTCGAGCTGAACCACCACGATCTCGGCGATGCCGGCCTTCTCCAAGGCAGCGACTTCGGCCGGACCGATCGTCGTGCCCTTCTTCAGCAGCAGACCGTTCTGCCGCAGCGAATGCACGGTGACGCCGCCGATCGCATCGGCCGGACGGCGCGGGCCGAACTTCATGCCGCGGCCGCCTTGGACGATGCCGGCAGTCGCAGCGCTGCGGTGATCTCCGCCATGATCGACACCGCGATTTCGGACGGCGACACTGCGCCGATGGCGAGCCCGATCGGCGCGTGAATGCGGCCGAGGTCGGCATCGGAAGCGCCCTGCCCCTTCAGCCGCTCCAACCGCTTGGCATGGGTCTTCTTCGAGCCGAGCGCGCCGATGTAAAAACAGTCGCGCGCGAAGGCGTGCAGCAGCGCCGGATCGTCGATCTTCGGATCGTGCGTCAGCGCCACGAAGGCGGTGTAGTGATCGATGTTCAGCGGCGGCAGCGCCACATCGGGCCACTCGGCGATCAGCGGCACGTCGGGGAAACGCTCAGGGCTCGCGAACGCGGTGCGCGGATCGACCACGGTGACGTCGTAACCGAGCGAGCGCGCCAGCGGTGCCAGCGCCTGACTGATGTGCACGGCACCGACGATCACCAGCTTCGCGGTCGGCGCATAGACGTTGAGAAACAGCTTGTTGCCGTCGACCTCGATGCTGGCGCTCTTGCCCATGCGGAGCTGTTTGCCGAGTTCGGCGGCAAGCGGATCGGCGGCGATGTCGGCGGCTTTCACCAGCCGCTGCGTGCCGGTCGCGGTGTCGGTCACCACGATCGCCGGCCGCCGCGCCACACGTTCGGCGTTGAGTTGCTGCAGGATCTCGAACTTCACAGGCTAAGCCCCACTTCCTCGCCGCGCCGAACTAATCGACCTTTTCGACGAACACCCGGATGGTGCCGCCGCAGCTCAGCCCGACCTTCCAGGCGGTCTCGTCGGCGACGCCGAATTCCAGCAGCTTCGGCGTGCCGCTGTCGATCACATCGAGGGCTTCGGTCACCACCGCGCCTTCGACACAGCCGCCCGACACTGAGCCGAGAAAGGTCCCCTCGTCATTGATCACCAGGCTCGAGCCGGCGGGACGCGGCGCCGATCCCCAGGTTTCCACCACGGTGGCGAGCGCCACGCCGCGGCCGGCTTTACGCCAGTCCTCGGCGGCTCGCAGGATGTCTTCGTCGCGGTCGAGCTGCATGGAGGCGTCTCCTCTTGCTTGGCTGCTGGGCGCCGGTCAGGCGACGGATCGGATCGTGCTGAAATGGTGCGGCGGCGGTGCCGACGACAGCGCCGCGATCAGCGTGTGCATCGAGGTCAAATTATGCACCGGGCGGAATTCGTCAACGTGGGGTAGCATCATTTTGATGCCCTGGGCGCGCGGCTCGAAGCCGTCGTAGCGCAGCAGCGGATTCAGCCAGATCAGCCGGCGGCAGGAGCGGTGCAGCCGGTCCATTTCGAACGCCAGCTTGGAGTCGCTCTCGCGCTCCAGCCCGTCGGAAATCAGCAGCACGATCGCGCCCTGGCCGAGCACCCGCCGCGCCCACAGCTTGTTGAAGCTGTGCAGCGACGTCGCGATCCGGGTGCCGCCGGCCCAGTCCTCGACCGAGGAGGTACAGCTCGCCAGCGCCTCGTCCGGATCGCGCTGGCGCAGCGCGCGGGTGACGTTGGTCAGCCGCGTGCCGAACAGGAAGGTCGACACCCGCTTGCGATCGTCGGTGACGGCATGGAGGAAGTGCAGGAACAGCCTTGTGTACTCACTCATCGAGCCGGAGATATCGAGCAGCGCCACGATCGGCGCCGGCTTGTCGATCAGGCCGAGCTTGCGAATGTCGACGACCTCGCCGCCGGTGCGCAACGAGGCCCGCAGCGTGCGGCGCAGATCGAGCTTGAGGCCGCGGCGCTCGGGCCGCACTCTCCGGGTGCGCAGCTCGGCCTGCGGCAGCCGCATCCGCTCGATCGCGCGGGTGACCTCGGCGATCTCGGCGGCGCTCATCTGCGCGAAGTCTTTCTTCTGCAGGATCTCCTTATCGGAGACGGCAAGCCGCAGCTCCTGCTCCTCGGCCGATGGCATGTCGCGCGTCGCCGCCGGCGACATCGCCTCCTGCACCCGGCGCGAGGCCGGCGGCGGCTTCTTCTTGGCGGCGTCCGGCAGCGGGATCGAGTCCAGCATATGCTGCCAGTCCTCGGCGGCGCGAAAGAACAGCGCAAACGCCTGATCGAAGATCAGCAGATGCTCGCGGCGCTTGACGAAGATCGCTTCCAGCGTGGCGTAGAGATCGTCGCGATGGCCGATCTCGATCAGCTGCAGCGCATCCAGCGCATCGATCACCGCGCCGGGCCCGACCGGCAGCCCCGCCGCCCGCAGCGCCCGCGCAAACCCGACCACATTGTCCGCCATCTTGCCGGTCGGCGGATTGAGATGATCGATCATCGCGGTCGGATTACGCTGCATCGTTTGCCACGCTCTCTCAACTTGTCATTCCGGGGCGCGCCGAAGGCGCGAACCCGGAATCTCGACGTCAGTGCCGGCTTCAGATTCCGGGTTCGCGAGCTTTCGCTCGCGCCCCGGAATGACGAACTCCTAGTCAGTGCACAACCTCGCCGCTCGCGCGGCCTGCTCCCTCTCCCGCTTGCGGGAGAGGGGTGGGGTGAGGGCGACGCGAGCACGGTGCCTGGGGCTCCCCCACCCCGGCCCTCCCCCGCAAGCGGGAGAGGGAGCGCGCTGCCGATACTGCAAAGGCCGAGCTTCACAACGAACGCAAAGAGTCTGACTACCTCTCGTTCGTCGCGTCCTTGACCAGTTTCTGCACGGTGTCGCCTTGCATCCGGGCGATGTCGTCCTGGTACTTGAGCAGCGCGCCGAGGGTGTCGCCGACGACTTCCGCCGTGAGTGCGCGGGCGTCGAGTTCGGTCAGCGCGGTCGCCCAGTCGAGCGTCTCGGCTACGCCAGGCGATTTGTAGAAATCCTGCTCGCGCAGCGCCTGAACGAAGTTCACCACCTGCTGTGACAGCTTGGCCGAGATCCCCGGCACGCGCGATTTCACGATCGCCAGCTCGCGCTCGGCGTTCGGATAGTCGACCCAGTGATACAGGCAGCGCCGCTTCAGCGCGTCGTGGATCTCGCGGGTGCGGTTCGACGTCACGATCACGATCGGCGGCGCCGGCGCCTTGATGGTGCCGAACTCCGGAATGGTGACCTGGAAGTCGCTGAGCACTTCGAGCAAATAAGCCTCGAACGCCTCGTCGGCGCGGTCGAGCTCGTCGATGAGGAGCACCGGCGCGCCCGCCGTGTCCGGCTCCAACGCCTGCAGCAGCGGCCGCTTGATCAGAAAGCGCTCGGAGAAGATGTCGCTGGAGAGCTGATCGCGGTCGGTGTCGCCGGCGGCTTCGGCCAGCCGGATAGCGATCATCTGCGCCGACGAATTCCACTCATACACCGCGGAAGCGACGTCGAGCCCCTCGTAGCACTGCAGCCGGATCAGCCGGCGGCCGAGCGCGGCCGACAGCACCTTGGCGATTTCGGTCTTGCCGACGCCGGCCTCGCCTTCGAGAAACAGCGGCCGGCCCATCCGCAGCGCCAGAAACACCACCGTCGCCAGCGACCGCTCGGCGAGATAGCCGCGGCTCGTCAGCAGTTCGAGCGTGGCGTCGACGGAGGCGGGAGGCGCGGCTGCGGTCATGGCCGATCCGTGTCCAGGCTCACGCCTTGCCGTTGGCGGCGTCGACCGCACGCTTGGTCAGCACGCCGATCAGATGCGCCCGATATTCGGCGCTGCCGTGCAGGTCGCTGTTCAAGCCGTCGGCCGAAACGTGCAGGCCGTCGATCGCCTTGGAATTGAACCGCGCCTTCAGCGCCTCTTCGAATTGGGTGACGCGGAACACGCCATCCGCACCGGCGCCGGTGACCGCGACACGGACGTCCGACGGACGGCGGGCAACGAACACGCCGACCAGCGCGTAGCGCGATGCCTGGTTGCGAAACTTGATGTAGGCGGCCTTCTTCGGCAGCGGAAACTGTACCTTGGTGATGATCTCGTCCGGCTCGAGCGCGGTCGAGTACATGCCCTGGAAGAACTCTTCGGCCTTCAGCTTGCGCTTGTTGGTGACCACGGTGGCGCCGAGCGCCAGCACGGCCGCCGGATAGTCCGCGGTCGGATCGTTATTGGCGAGCGAGCCGCCGATCGTGCCCTTGTGGCGCACCGCCGGATCGCCGATCAGCGACGCCAGCTCGGCCAGCGCCGGGATCGCCTCGCCGACGATCGCCGAGTTCGCGACTTCGGCGTGCTTGGCCGTGGCGCCGATCACCAGCGAGCGGCCCTTCATCTCGATGCCGTTGAGGCCTTCGATATGCGACAGATCGATCAGATGCGGCGGCGCCGCGAGGCGCTGCTTCATCACCGGCAGCAGCGTGTGGCCACCCGCGATCAGCTTGGCGTCCTCGTTCTTCAACAGCAGATTGGCGGCCTGGCGAACGGTCCCGGGGCGGTGATATTTGAATTCGTACATTGCGCTTCCCTGAGCTTCCTGCGTCTCGTTGGGCGTGCCGCGCGGCCTCGTTGAAGCGGGCCGGCGCAGTGCCGGTCAGCTGCGGTCGGAGTTCGCCATCGCCTTGGCGCCGGCCGCGATCGACACCACGATGTTCTGATAGCCGGTGCAGCGGCAGAGATTGCCTTCGAGCTCTTCGCGAATCGTCTCGTCGGAGAGGTCGTGGCCCTTGCGGTGCACCATGTCGACGGCCGTCATGATCATGCCCGGGGTGCAGAAGCCGCATTGCAGGCCGTGGTTCTCGCGGAAGGCTTCCTGCATCGGATGCAGCGGCGCGCCGTCGGCGGCGAGCCCTTCGATCGTCGTCACTTCGTGGCCGTCGGCCATCACCGCCAGCGTGGTGCAGGACTTCACCGCCTTGCCGTCGAGATGCACGACGCAGGCGCCGCACTGCGAAGTATCGCAGCCGACATGCGTGCCGGTGAGCCGCAGGTTCTCGCGCAGAAACTGCACCAGCAGCGTGCGCGGATCGACGTTCGCGGTCACAGGGTTGCCATTGACGATCAGGGAAATCTTGGCCATCGGCCCTCTCTTCAATGCGCACCGCCGCGTTGCACGGCGATCATTCGTCTTTTAGTTGTGTTTCTTGAACCGATCTTACGGGGCAACCCCAGGATCGGCAACCGCGAACGGCTCGGGCCGCGCCGGAGCCGCGGCCGTGTAATGACATCCGCGTGATCGGGCGCCGCAGCGCCGTCAGGCCGCGCCGTTGCCGTTCTGCACGGCCTTGGAGAAGTTGGCGAAGAACTCGTCGGCGAGCTTCTTGGCAGAGCCGTTGATGAGTCGCTGGCCGAGCTGCGCCAGCTTGCCGCCGATATGCGCTTCGACATCGTAGGACAGCAGCGTGCCGCCGTCCTTGTCGGACAGGCCGACCGTGGCACCGCCCTTGGCAAAGCCGGCAACGCCGCCCTCGCCTTCGCCGGTGATCTTGTAGCCGTTCGGGGGATCGAGATCGGACAGCGTGACCTTGCCCTTGAACCGGGCCGATACCGGGCCGACTTTCAACTTTGCCACAGCGCGAAAACCGCTGTCGTCTTCGGTCTTTTCAAGCTCCTCGCACCCGGGAATGCAGACCTTCAGCACTTCCGGATCGTTGAGCTTGCTCCACACCAAATCTTTCGGCGCGTCCAACTGGACTTCGCCGTTCATCGTCATGGCCATGGATATTTCCTCCCGGATCGGCGGCCGCCTCGGACGGCGGCATTGCGACTACTTAAGCACGCCGGGCGGCAAAGAAAAAGTATCGCGACACCACCCCGAACGATCGGCGGCGCTAGCAGTCGTGAGGCGGTGAGATAGGTAGCGCCCGGCCCTAGCGCCAGCGTCAAGCAAGCACGACAGCCGGACAAAAGCGATCAGGAGCGTTGCGCTGCGGCCGGATAGTTCGGTTCGAACGTCGCCGTGCCGGTGCTTGGTACAGCCGCTGATTGCGCCGTTGGCTCGACCAGCATCAGGATCGCGGTGCCGAGAAACAGCAGCAACTCGGTGGCATGCAGCCGCATCGCTTCGGGCTCGGCGACCTGCGAAGCCATCACCATGCTGGCGAACGAGATCACGCTGCCCAGCGCCAGCGCGAATGCCAGCGCCTCATTGCAGCCGCCGGAGAGACGGACCGAGCGCCGCGTCAGCAGCGCCGAGAACACCAGCAGGAAGCCGGCGACCGTCAGCTTGGCGAGCGCCAGCAGCCATGCCATCCGGATGGTCGCCATCGCGCTGAGATGCAGATGATCGCTGACGAAGATCGCCACCGAGATATTGGGCCGGTCGTACAGCGCGTGGATCGGGGTGACAAACAGCCGATACCCCACGATCAGCCAGGTCGGCGTGATGTAGGCCGCCAGCAGAACTCCGTTCACCGAACTGATCCGCCAATCCGTCTTCATCGCCGTGCCCCACCAGCCAGCACGCCGAATCCGACGGCGCGCGGCCAGAGCTAACCCCAGGTTAACCATCAGCAGCAATGGAAAGGCTTTGTTAACCTTAACGGCGGTTGACGACTGTGGATGGCGGCCTTGAGGAGCCTGAGCTCGGCTGTTCGGCACGAAACTTGCGTCGGATTGCACGTGATGGCGGTTGCGACGAGACCTATCCAGACGCGGAAAGCCCCGCCGTGGGGCGGGGCTCCCTGCTGTCGCCTCGGGGCGCAGCCGTCTGGAGAAAGCTGCGGCCGGGCGATCGTTACGTCAGCGGCCCTGGCCGGACCCGCCGTGTTGGCCACCATGCTGCTGGCCGCCCTGCTGCCGGTCTTGACCCTGCCGGTTCGGATCCTGCTGCTGCTGCCCCGGACGGGCACCGCTGCCCTGCTGCTGCTGGCCGGGGGACGTCTGGCTCGGGGTCGGCTTCTGCTGATTCTGATTCGACATCGATGGTCTCCTTCAGAGTGTCGCGCCCACACCGACAACAACCATCATGCGCCTGCGGTTGCGCGGATCGGCGTGATCTTTGCGCGGCTTTTGCGCGGCAACATCGCGCCCACGGGAACCGTACAGGCCGCTACGGCCGTCCACAGGGAAGAAGGTTGTAATCAGGCGCTGTTGCCGCGATCGCGACCCACTGTTAGAAAATTCCAAAGCGAAGCGACGTTCCGGCTGCCGGGGCCCTCGCCGCATCGTGTGTGCAATGCGAGCGCGATCTCCGCCGCGGGGCCGTTCGGATCGCAATCCACGACCCTACGAGTCCCACTCTTTCGAGTCCTCTGACGACGGCAGCGCATGGACTATTTCGCCCAGCAGCTCATCAACGGTCTCGTGCTCGGCTCGATCTACGGCCTGATCGCGATCGGCTACACGATGGTGTACGGCATCGTCGGCATGATCAATTTCGCCCATGGCGACATCTTCATGATCGGCGGCTTCATCGCGCTGATCAGCTTCCTGATCCTGGTGTCGTTCGGCCTCAGCTTCGTGCCGCTGATCCTCCTGGTGGTGCTGCTGGTGTCGATGGCGATCACCGCGCTGTACGGCTGGACGGTCGAGCGCATCGCCTACCGCCCGCTCAGGCACTCGTTCCGCCTCGCCCCGATGCTGTCGGCGATCGGCATGTCGTTCGTGCTGATGAACTACGCCCAGGTGTCGCAGGGCGCCCGCGTCAAGCCGGTGCCGCCGATCATCACCGGCGGTTACACGCTGCACGAGAGCGCCGACGGCTTCAACGTCCAGCTCTCCAACGTCCAGATCCTGGTGGTCGTCACCACCGTGGTGCTGCTCGGCATCTTCACCTGGCTGGTGGCCAAGACCCGGCTCGGCCGCGACATGCGCGCCTGCGAGCAGGATCAGACCATGGCGGCACTGCTCGGCGTCGACGTCGACCGCACCATCTCGATGACCTTCGTGATCGGCGCCGCGCTCGCCTCGGTCGCGGGCATGATGTACCTGCTGTATTACGGGCTGATCGACTTCTTCATGGGCTTCATCGCCGGCATCAAGGCGTTCACCGCGGCCGTGCTCGGCGGCATCGGCTCTCTGCCCGGCGCGATGCTCGGCGGCCTGCTGATCGGCCTGATCGAGACCTTCTGGTCGGCCTATTTCTCGGTCGAGTACAAGGACGTCGCGGCATTCTCGATCCTGATCATCGTGCTGATCTTCATGCCGACCGGCCTGCTGGGCCGGCCGGAAGTCGAAAAAGTCTGAGCGGGCGCCGACGTGGCAAAACTCGCGCACGCTGCTGCTGCCCCTGTCGCCGCCGCCACGGTCGGCGTCGGTTTCATCTTCAAGAAAGCCCTGATCAGCGCCCTCGTGGCGCTGGTTTTATTTTCGCTGATGATCGGCGTCCGCACCGAGGCCGGCCCTGAGGGCGGCCTGATCTACTGGACCCGGTTCGGCGATCTCGCCGGCATGGTCGGCGGCGTGTTCGTCGGCTCGATCGTGGTCGAACTGCTGCGGATGTGGTGGGGCCCGGTCGACACCTCGAAGATGATGCCGGCCGGCGCGCGCAAGACGCTCGGCCTGGCCGGCCGCGTCGTCGCTCCGGCGCTGCTGATCTTCACCTTCCTGGTGCCGGTGATCTTCTACAATCAGCGCTACATTCTCGATCTCGGCATCCTGGTGCTGACCTACGTGATGCTTGGCTGGGGGCTGAACATCGTGGTCGGCCTCGCCGGGCTGCTCGATCTCGGCTACGTGGCGTTCTACGCGGTCGGCGCCTATTCCTACGCGCTGCTCGCCACCAATTTCGGCCTGTCGTTCTGGATCTGCCTGCCGCTCGCCGGCATCCTCGCCGCGTTCTGGGGCATGATCCTCGGCTTCCCGGTGCTGCGACTACGCGGCGATTATCTCGCCATCGTCACCCTGGCGTTCGGCGAGATCATCCGTCTCGTCATCATCAACTGGCAGACGCTGACCGGCGGCCCCAACGGCATCAGCGGCATTCCGCGCCCGACGCTGTTCGGCATTCCGCTGGCGCCGGGACCGAACGGATTGGCGGCGCAGCTCGGGATTCCGTTCTCGCCGACGCATCGCCTCGTGTTCCTGTTCTATCTGATCCTGATCCTGGCGCTGATCACCAACTGGGCGACGATTCGGCTGCGCCGGCTGCCGATCGGCCGCGCCTGGGAAGCGCTGCGCGAAGACGAAGTCGCCTGCCGCGCACTTGGCATCAACACCACCACGACCAAGCTTACCGCCTTCGCCACCGGCGCGATGTTCGGCGGTTTTGCGGGTGCGTTCTTCGCCACAAGGCAGGGCTTCATCTCGCCGGAGTCGTTCACCTTCCAGGAATCGGCACTGGTGCTGGCGATCGTCGTGCTCGGCGGCATGGGCTCGCAGCTCGGCGTCGCGCTCGCCGCGGTGACGCTGATCGGCGGCTTCGAACTGTTCCGCGGTCTCGATCAGTTCCGCATGCTGGTGTTCGGCATGGCGATGGTGCTGCTGATGATCTGGCGGCCGCGCGGCCTGATCGGCCATCGCGCCCCGACCGTGTATCTCGACCACAAGCAAGCGATCTCGTCCGACCTCGTCAAGGAAGGCCACGGATGAGCGCGCACCCGAACATCCTGCGCGTCAGCGGCCTCAGCATGCGGTTCGGCGGCATTCTCGCCGTCAACGACCTGTCGTTCGCCGCGCACCGCGGCAAGATCACCGCGCTGATCGGCCCCAACGGCGCCGGCAAGACCACGGTGTTCAACTGCATCACCGGCTTCTACAGGCCGAGCGCCGGCGAGATCAGCCTGACGCATGATGGCGGCGAGACCCACCGGCTCGACCGGCTCAACGACTTCCGCATCACCAAGATCGCCAAGGTGGCGCGCACCTTCCAGAACATCCGGCTGTTCCCCGGCATGACGGCGCTGGAGAACCTGATGGTGGCGCAGCACAACGCGCTGATGCGCGCCTCCGGCCTCACCTTCCTCGGCCTGTTCGGCGCGCCGTCGTGGCGCGCGGCCGAGAAGCAGGCGATCGAACGGGCAACCTACTGGCTCGACCAGATCGGACTGCGCAGCCGCGCCGACGATGCCGCCGGCAACCTGCCCTATGGCGATCAGCGCCGGCTGGAAATCGCGCGCGCGATGTGCACCGAACCGGTGCTGCTGTGCCTCGACGAACCGGCAGCCGGCCTCAACGCGCGCGAGAGCGGCGAACTCAGCCAGTTGCTTCGCAAGATCCGCTCCGGCGGCACTTCGATCCTGCTGATCGAACACGACATGAGCGTGGTGATGGAAATCTCCGACCACGTCGTCGTGCTCGACCACGGCGTCAAGATCGCCGACGGCACCCCGCGCGAGATCCGCGACGACCCCCGCGTCATCGCCGCCTATCTGGGCGTCGAGGACGAAGAAGTCGAAAAGGTCGAGCAGGAGCTCGGGCTGTGATTTGCCTCCCCCCATGTACTCCGTCATGGCCGGGCTTGACCCGGCCATCCAAGCCCGCGGGCAAGGCTGTGCTTGTGTCCGTGGATGCCCGGGTCAAGCCCGGGCATGACGAAAGTGAGCGTGGCGAGGTCGCATCATGACCTCCACCGCCCCCCTGCTCAAAATCGAAAACCTCCGCGCCGCCTACGGCAAGATCGAGGCGCTGAAGGGCGTCGATCTCGAGATCGCGCCCGGCGAGATCGTGGCGCTGATCGGCGCCAATGGTGCCGGCAAGTCGACGCTGATGATGTCGATCTTCGGCAAGCCGCGCGCCAAGGCCGGCCGCATCGTGTTCGACGGCGTCGATATTACCGCGCGGCCGACACATCTGATCGCACGGATGAGCATCGCGCAGTCGCCGGAGGGCCGCCGCATCTTCCCGCGGATGAGCGTCGCTGAAAATCTGCAGATGGGCGCCGATGCCGGAACCGGCAGCAACGAAGAACGCGCCGCGACGCTCGAACGCGTGCTGACGCTGTTTCCGCGGCTTCGCGAACGCTTCGGCCAGCGCGGCGGCACGCTGTCGGGCGGCGAGCAGCAGATGCTGGCGATCGGCCGCGCACTGATGAGCCGGCCGCGCCTGCTGCTGCTCGACGAGCCGTCGCTCGGCCTCGCGCCGCTGATCACCCGGCAGATCTTCGACGCGATCCGCACCCTGAACAAGCAGGACCGGCTCACCGTGCTGATCGTCGAGCAAAACGCCAACCACGCGCTGAAACTGGCGCATCGCGGCTACGTGCTGGTCAACGGCCTGATCACCATGAGCGGTACCGGCGCCGATCTGTTGGCGCGGCCGGAAGTGCGAGCCGCGTATCTCGAAGGCGGCCGCGGCAGCTGAGGTAGTCCCTCCCCGTGCCCGCGAGTCCTGCGGCACAATGCGGCAACCGGGTGCCGCCGGCGCCGTATTTTGTCGATGACTTGTCGTGAAAATCAGCCAACAATGCCGGCCGGTTTGGCGCTTCGGGCCTGCCTGGGCGCGGCTTTTCGTTTGCAAATCCATCGCAAGGATTCATCGATGACACTCAAGCTTCTCGGTTTGGCATTCGGCGTCTCGTTGGCGCTCTCGACCACGGCGCTGGCGCAGGACATCAAGGTCTCGGTCGCCGGTCCAATGACCGGCGGCGAATCCGCGTTCGGCCGGCAGCTCAAGAACGGCGCCGAACAGGCGGTGGTCGATCTCAACGCCAAGGGCGGTCTGCTCGGCAAGAAGCTGGTGCTCGACGTCGAAGACGATGCCTGCGATCCGAAGCAGGCGCGCTCGGTCGCCGAGAAGATCGCCGGTGACGGCATCCCGTTCGTCGCCGGTCACTTCTGTTCGTCGTCGTCGATCCCGGCGTCGGAAGCTTACGCCGACGGCAACGTGCTGCAGATCACGCCGGCCTCCACCAACCCGCTGTTCACCGAGCGCAAGCTGTGGAACGTGCTGCGCGTCTGCGGCCGCGACGATCAGCAGGGCCTGGTCGCCGCCGAGTACATCCTGAAGAACTACAAGGGCAAGAACGTCGCAATCCTCAACGACAAGACCACTTACGGCAAGGGTCTGGCCGACGAGACCAAGAAGGCGCTGAACAAGGCCGGTTTCCAGGAGAAGATGTTCGAATCCTACAACAAGGGCGACAACGACTTTAACTCGATCGTGTCGCGGCTGAAGCGCGATGCCATCGATCTGGTGTACATCGGCGGTTATCACCGCGAGGCCGGCCTGATCCTGCGCCAGATGCGCGACCAGGGCCTCAGCACCGTGATGATGGCCGGCGACGCGATGAACGATAAGGAATTCGCCTCGATCACCGGCCCGCTCGCCGCCGGCACGCTGTTCACCTTCGGCCCCGACCCGCGCAACAAGCCAACCGCCAAGCAGATCGTCGAAACCTTCAAGGGCAAGGGCATCGATCCGGAAGGCTACACCCTCTACACCTACGCGGCGTTCCAGGTGTGGTCGCAGGCGGTCGAGAAGGCCAAGTCGACCGACCCGAAGAAGGTGATCGACACCATCAAGGCCGGCGAGTGGGACACCGTACTCGGCAAGATGGCCTTCGACGCCAAGGGCGACATCAAGGCGATCGACTACGTCGTCTACAAATGGGACGCCAAGGGCGGCTACGCCGAGATCGGCAACTGAGCCGACTGATCGTCGCGCCGCGGCTCCCGCGGCGCTCACCATCATCCCGCCCACAAACCGTCACCGCCCGGATTGACCGGGCGGCCCAGTATTCCAGAGCGTTGCTACTCATGTAGAGCAATGAACACTCTGGGATACTGGATCCTCCGCATTCGCGGAGGATGACGATCGTGAATGGGATACGCCTTCGATGATGAGCAGCGCCGCATCAGTTCCGCGGCGGTGCCCTCACCCAATATTCCCCAGCGCCGGGAAGGTGTTCAGCAGCCAGATCGAGACGTCGCTGATGGCGCCGGTGAGGAAGCCGATGCCGGTGAGGACCATCAGCACGCCCATCACCCGCTCGACCGTGGCGAGATGTTTCTTCATTCGGGCGAACAGGCCGGAGAACTGTTCGACCATCAGCGCGGCGAGCAGGAACGGCACGCCGAGGCCGAGCGAATACACCGCCAGCAGGCCGGCGCCCTTGGCCACCGTCGCTTCGGCCGCGGCCACCGACAGGATCGCAGCGAGGATCGGGCCGATGCACGGCGTCCAGCCGAACGCGAACGCAAGGCCCATCACGTAAGCGCCCCACAGCCCCACGGGCTTCGGGATCGGCAGGCGGCCCTCGCGCATCAGGATGTTGATCCGGGTCAGGCCGAGGAAGTGCAGACCCATCAGGATGATCACCACACCGGCGATGATCGCGAGTTGCGCCGAATAGGCGCGGATCAGGCCGCCGACCAGGCTGGCGCTGGCGCCGAGCGCGACGAACACGGTGGAGAAGCCGAGCACGAACATCGCCGCAGAGATCATCACCGCACGCTTCGACGTGCGCTCGGTCTCGTCGGCGGCGACGTGCTCGATGGTCGCACCGGTGAGATAGATCAGGTACGGCGGCACCAGCGGCAGCACGCAGGGGGACAGGAAGCTGACCAGACCGGCGATCAGGGCGGCAGGGATCGAGACGTCGTGGATCATGGCCGGCTACATGCACCCGCGCGTAAAGCCCATGCAAGCCGCTGCGTCATCGTTCCGCGCCTTGTGATCGCACCGTGAGGGATTGCTTCGACCAATTGTTTATGCCGACAATGTCGGCCCTCGCTCAGCTCTCGGACGGATCCATCTTGCACAACCTGATCACCGATGTCGCCGGCGTCCGCGTCGGCCATGCGCACGACCACAAGCTCGCCTCCGGCGTCACCGCAATCCTGTTCGACAAACCCGCGGTCGCCTCGATCGACGTGCGCGGTGGCGGCCCGGGAATTCGCGACGGCGTGCTGCTGGAACCGGTGAACACCGTCGAGCAGGTCGACGGCTTCACCCTGTCGGGCGGCTCGGCATTCGGCCTCGATGCCGGCGGCGGCGTGCAGGCCTGGCTCGCCGAGCGCGGCCGCGGCTTTGCGATCGGCAACGCGACGATTCCGATCGTGCCCGGCGCAGTGGTGTTCGACATGATCAACGGCGGCGACAAGGCCTGGGGCCGGTTCTCGCCGTATCGCGATCTCGGCTACGCGGCTGCCGAAGCCGCCGGCGACAGCTTCGCGCTCGGCAGCGTCGGCGCCGGCCTCGGCGCCACCACCGCGACGCTGAAGGGCGGGCTCGGCTCGGCGTCGGCGACCACGCCTGGCGGCGTCACTGTGGGCGCCATTGCGGTGGTCAACGCGATCGGCAGCGCCACGATCGGCGACGGCCCGTGGTTCTGGTCGACACCGTTCGAACAGGACGGTGAGTTCGGCGGGCTCGGCATGCCGGACAGCTTCACGCCCGACATGCTCAAGGTGCGGCTCAAGGGCGCAGCGACGCCGAGCGCGGTGGAGAACACCACGCTGGTCGCGGTCGTCACCGACGCGGCGCTGACCAAGACCCAGGTGAAGCGGCTGGCGATGCTGGCGCAGACCGGCTTCGCGCGCGCGATCTATCCGGTGCATGCGCCGCTCGACGGCGACGTGGTGTTCGCTGCGGCGACCGGCGTCAAACCGGTCGAGCCGCTGGCCGGTCTCACCGAGCTCGGCACCATCGCGGCCAACACGGTGGCGCGGGCGATCGCGCGCGGTGTCTATGAGGCCACCGCGCTGCCGTTCAAGGACGCGCAGCCGGCGTGGCGCGATCGGTTCGGCTCGAAGCGATGATGTGAAGCGGCAGCGCTGCGCCGTTCGAGGTCGTCATCCGCGGATCGATCGCGCAATGCACGCCGATCACCGTGTTGCTTATCCAAGGCGATGGATTGCCGGGTCGAGCCCGGCAACACATCAGCACGAATGAGCGTCGGTGATCAGGCGCTGACCGACAGCGACTTGGCCGAGGCCGCCTGGATCTGCGACGCCTGGCGCTGGATCAGCTGCTCGACGAAATTGTACGACGAGGTCGCGCTGCTCGACGAGGAGCCGGTCGCCGCCGACGTCATCGTCACCTTGCTGCCGTCGGCGTAGGTGACGGAGGTGGTCACGCTGCCGTCGGAATTGGTGACGCTGGTCGAGGAGGAGCCGGACAGCGCCTGCAGCAGCGGATCGCTGCTACCGCCACCGCTGTTGCCACCGATCGCACCACCGCCGCCATGCGCGTGATGCCGACGGCCGATCTTCAGCGCCGACGACATCTCGTCCATGCTGACCTTGCCGTCGTTGTTGGCGTCCATCTTGCCGAACACCTTGTCGGCATTGGCGACGTTGGTGCCGCCGGCGCCGAGCGCGTTCTCGAACTCGCTCTTGGTGATCGAGCCGTCGCCATCGGCGTCGATCTGCTTGAACAGATCCTTCAGCGCGGAGTCGCGGGTCTTCGAGGCGGTCGAGCTGGAGCTGGAGGTCGACTGCTGGCTCTGCGCGTCGAGCAGCGCCTGCATGGTTTCCTGCGACAGCCCGCTCGACGGCAACGAGCCGGTGCCGCTGGTCGACAGGGTCGGGAACGACGACGTGCTCGTGCTGCTGCTCGAGCTGGCGAACGGGTTGGTGAAGCTGGTGCTCTGCGACGACGATTTCGACGTCGAGCTCAGCGTATTGAGCAGTCCGGACAGCGCGCCCAGCGCGCCAATGGCAGGCAGCATGATCGAAGCTCCGCATTACACCGCTGGCCGCGGCCGGCAACTACGCACGGATCATTCCAAGCTTCGGATCAGCAATCGCCGTGCCAGCCGCGAAGCCTCCGTAAATGCTGGCGTTTTTCGCGTGCGCCGGGCCGGCGAGACGGCAATTTCTGCCCCATACGGCACAACCTGCCGGGCCCGCACGGCCCGGACGCGAGCTCGGGATTTGCGGGGAACCAGCGCGGCGTGGTAGCGAAGATGATCCACCCCACACGCACCTGGAAGCCCTGATGTCCTCCTTCGCGCTCCGTCCGCTCGCCATTGCGCCCTCGATCCTCGCCTCGGATTTTTCCAAGCTCGGCGAAGAGGTCCGCGCGGTCGATACCGCCGGCTGCGACTGGCTCCATCTCGACGTGATGGACGGCCATTTCGTGCCGAACATTTCCTACGGCCCGGACGTCATCAAGGCGATGCGGCCGCACACCAAGAAGGTGTTCGACGCCCATCTGATGATCGCGCCGTGTGATCCGTATCTCGAGGCCTTTGCCAAGGCCGGCTGCGATATCATCACCGTGCACGCCGAAGCCGGTCCGCATCTGCACCGCTCGCTGCAGGCGATCCGTGCGCTCGGCAAGAAGGCCGGCGTCTCGCTCAATCCCGGCACGCACCCGAGCGCGATCGAATACGTGCTCGATGACATCGATCTGGTGCTCGTGATGTCGGTCAACCCCGGCTTCGGCGGCCAGGCGTTCATTCCGAGCGCGGTTCAGAAGATCAAGCAGATCCGCGCCATGGTGGCGGGCCGCCCGATCGACATCGAGGTCGACGGCGGCGTCTCCGACAAGGTCGCCGGCGAACTCGCCGCCGCCGGCGCCAACGCCTTCGTGGCCGGCTCCGCCGTGTTCAAGGGCGGCACGCTGGAGGCGTACAAGACCAACATCGCCGGCATCCGCAACGCCGCGCTGCAGGCGCGGGGCGAGGCGGTTTAAGTCGATCTGACGAGCCGCAAGCCGGGTGGCTTTCGGCTCGTTGGTTCGAGGCCAAACCGTGCAACGTTGTCATCCCGCCAGTCATCGATGAGACGTTGCAGCGCCTCCGGCCCAGCTTCCAACGCATCGAACGCCCGCCGCGTGACTTGCCTGTGGGTTGGATAAATCTCGGGGCTCTCCACCTGCGACCGCAGGATCCGCCGCGCCTCGGAGAGGTTCCCGATCAGAAAATGCGCAAGCGCGAAGTCGAGTTGCACCACCTCGAAGTCATCGCCGCTCCTTCGGCTGATATGCTGCAAGAACTGCGCTGGTCCTTCGATATCCCGTAACGCCTGGACCTCGTGGCGAAGGCACTGCTTCACCACTTCGGCCGCTTCCTCGACATCATCGACCTTGACGCGGTGGTCGTCAGGCCCGGCGATGATAGTCCCGTAGGTCAGCACGAGATTGTCGAGCGGGCGGTGCAGCGGCATCACCACCCTCCAAAGATCCATGTGGTGCTTCTGCGACGTCGTGTTCAGAAAGACCCCGCGCAGCACGTAGCTGGTCGGTGCGAGCACCAGAACGTCGCGACAGAGCACGGTACCAGGCACCGTGGGCTGGACCAACTTCAGGATCTTTGCCGAACGGCTCATGCTTCAAGCCCGGGCCACGTTCGCAGTGAAGTTCGATGACCGGAGTGTCATCACTCCTAACGATCCTAGCAAGAAGCGAGCATGAGCGAAGCGTTATACGGAGCTGACGCAGCTTTCCGGATGTCGCGACGCTCGTCCGGTTAGCTCGAGCAAACATCAACGCCATCATTGCCGGGCTTGACCCGGCAATCCATCACTCTTCGCAAAACGGCGCGCCGGCGCGCGCGATGGATGCGCGGGTCAAGCCCGCGCATGACGGGAGTGAATGTGGCTGCGGTTGTGAACGTCGTTAGGCCGCCGCCTAAGTGTCACACCGTCTCGTCCGTCATTCCGGGGCGCGCGATAGCGCGAGCCCGGAATCCATAACCCCTGTGCGCGTGGTGAAAGCACGACGGTCGAGCGCCGCGTTGAGGACGCAAGTCCAGGGGGGTATGGATTCCGGACTTGCGCGCGAGAGCGCGCAATCGGGAATGACTGGGCAAGGTCGGTAGCCCCGTCGCCTCCCCTGGATTTGACTGCGCTCCATCCGGACACGGGCCGATCGGACACGGGTGGGCGGCGCCCCCCACCGGCCTGCCCCCTCCCCGTCCCTAGCCCCTGCCCCGCCGATCTGCTAAAGCGCGGCGTAACCCCCAAAACCTACGAGTTTGCGATGATCCCGCGTTATACCCGTCCGGAAATGGCTGCCATTTGGGAGCCGCTGACCCGTTTCAAGATCTGGTTCGAGATCGAGGCCCATGCCTCCGACGCGCAGGCTGCGCTCGGGGTGATCCCGAAGGAGGCCGCCGAGGCGATCTGGAAGGGCGGCAAGGACGCCGCGTTCGACGTGGCGCGGATCGACGAGATCGAGCGCGAGGTCAAGCACGACGTCATCGCCTTCCTGACCCATCTGGCCGAGTTCGTCGGCCCCTATGCGCGGTTCGTGCACCAGGGCATGACCTCGTCGGACGTGCTCGACACCTGCTTCAACGTCCAGCTGACCCGCGCCGCCGACATCCTGCTGGCCGACCTCGACCGCGTGCTGGCGGCGCTGAAGGCCCGCGCGTTCGAGCACCGGATGACGCCGTCGATCGGCCGCTCGCACGGCATCCACGCCGAGCCGGTGACGTTCGGCCTGAAGATGGCCTATGCCTATGCCGAATTCAGCCGCGCCCGCGACCGCCTGGTCGCCGCCCGCAAGGAAGTCGCGACCTGCGCGATCTCCGGCTCTGTCGGCACCTTCGCGCATATCGACCCGCGGGTCGAAGAGCACGTCGCAAAGGCGATGGGCCTCGCGGTCGAACCGGTATCGACCCAGGTGATCCCGCGCGACCGCCACGCGATGTTCTTCGCGGTGCTCGGCGTGATCGCCTCGTCGATGGAGCGGCTCGCCACCGAGATCCGCCATCTGCAGCGCACCGAAGTGCTCGAGGCCGAGGAGTATTTCTCCGAGGGCCAGAAGGGCTCGTCGTCGATGCCGCACAAGCGCAACCCGGTGCTGACGGAGAACCTCACCGGCCTCGCCCGCATGGTGCGCGCCTATGTGATGCCGGCGATGGAGAATGTGGTGCTGTGGCACGAGCGCGATATCTCGCACTCCTCGGCCGAGCGGATGCTGGCGCCCGACGCTACCGTGACGCTGGACTTCGCGCTCAACCGCCTCGCCGGCGTGATCGAGAAGCTGGTGGTGTATCCGGAGAACATGACCAAGAACCTCGACCGCCTCGGCGGCCTGGTGCACTCGCAGCGGCTGCTCACCGCACTGACTCAGAAGGGCTGCTCGCGCGAGGAGAGCTACAAGCTGGTGCAGCGCAACGCGATGCCGGTGTGGCGCGGCGAAGGCGACTTCCTGACGCTGCTGAAGAACGACCCGGGCATGAAGAAATACATGACCGACGCCGAAATCGAAGAGCAGTTCGACCTCGGCTATCACCACAAGCACGTCGACACCATCTTCAAACGGGTGTTCGGCGAGAGCTGAGGCAAGGCGCCAGCAGCGGCGCGCAACGAAAAGCCCCCGGTTTGCGGGGGCTTTTTTGTGGCTGCAGCAAGCCTGATAGTTATGGGACCGGCCGCCCGCTCGAGCACCGAGATCTGGTGCATACCTCGCCACGTCATGCCCGGCCTTGTGCCGGGCATCCACGTCTTCAGGCCGATCTGCAACAAAGGCGTGGATGGCCGGGACAAAGCCCGGCCATGACGAAGATCAGCAAAGAGCCGCCGCTTACGCCGCTTTGGCGAAATGCTGGGCGAGGCCGGCGAACAGGCCGCGGCCGTCGGTGCAGCCCATGATGTCTTCGACGTGGTTTTCCGGATGCGGCATCATGCCGAGCACGTTGCCGCGCTCGGAGACGATGCCGGCGATCGAGGCGGCGGCGCCGTTGATATTGTGACTCTCGCCGACTTCGCCTTCCGGCGAGCAGTAGCGGTACAGCACCCGGCCATCGCCCTCGAGCCGCTTCACGGTGTCTTCGTCGGCTTCGTAATTGCCCTCGCCATGCGCCACCGGCACCTTGATCACCTGGCCGGCCTTGTAGCCGCGGGTGAACGGGGTGTCGTTGCGTTCGACGCGCAGATGCACGTCGCGGCAGATAAACTTCAGCCGCGCGTTGCGCATCAGCACGCCCGGCAGCAGGCCGGACTCGCACAGGATCTGAAAGCCGTTGCAGACGCCGAGCACCAGGCCGCCACCAGCGGCGAACTTGCGCACCGCGTCCATCACCGGCGCCCGCGCCGCAATCGCGCCGCAGCGCAAGTAATCGCCATAGGAGAAGCCGCCCGGGACGACGACCAGGTCAGTGCCCTTCGGCAGCTCGGTTTCGGCGTGCCACACCATCGCGGCGTCGTTGCCGGAGACGAGTTTCAGCGCCCGCGCCATGTCGCGCTCGCGATTGATACCGGGGAAGACGAGAACGGCGGATTTCATGCAATTTCCGATTTCGCGTAGAGCGGGCCTGAGACGATCTCGTCGACTGCTATTTGTCAGGTCGAGATGGTCGGTGCGTCATTCAGTTCGAGACGGCGCTCAATGTGTTCGAGCCGGCCGTCGTAGCGACCAAGGATTGCGTACACGTTCTGGACGTCCTGTTGCATGGAAATCAAATAGCCACGCATGGCGTTCATTTCGGACTTCAGTTCGTCCACCTTATGGTCGACCTTGTCCAATCGCTGCTGAACCTGCTTCAGCACCTCGAAAATCAACTCATTGCTCACGTCAGCCATGACCTGATCCTCTGAACGTCGGCTTAGCCCAGCACCTCGACGCGATAATTCTCGATCACGGTGTTCGCCAACAGCTTGTCGGCGGCGTCCTTGAGGGCGGCTTCGGCCTTGGCCTTGTCGGCGGCGCCGTCGAGCTCGATGTCGAACACCTTGCCCTGGCGCACGCTGGCGATGCCGGCGACGCCGAGCGACTTCAGCGCGCCCTCGATCGCCTTGCCTTGCGGATCCAGGATGCCGTTCTTCAAGGTAACAGTGACTCGTGCCTTCATGGTCGCCTCGATGATCCCCTCGTCATGCCGGGCAGAGCCTCCGCCCCATCCGTCATTCCGGGGCGCTCGCGGTCAGCGAGCGAACCCGGAATCTCGATCGTTCTATAACTTCTGGATTCCGGGTTCGCGCTGGCGCGCGCCCCGGAATGACATCGCTTGGAAACGCGCTTGCGCCCGCCGCCTTGAGCCTCAGCCCTTCACCAGCACCGGGCCGGAGCCGACCGGGCGCTCGTTTTCCATCAAGATGCCGAGGCGCTTGGCGACTTCGGTGTAGGCCTCCAAGAGGCCGCCGAGATCGCGGCGGAAGCGGTCCTTGTCGAGCTTCTCGTTCGACTTGATGTCCCACAGCCGGCAGCTGTCCGGCGAGATCTCGTCGGCAACGATGATCCGCATCATCTCGCTTTCGAACAGCCGGCCGCACTCCATCTTGAAGTCGACCAGCCGGATGCCGATGCCGAGGAAGAGACCGGTGAGGAAATCATTGACGCGGATCGCCAGCGCCATGATGTCGTCGATCTCCTGCGGCGTCGCCCAGCCGAACGCGGTGATGTGCTCTTCCGAGACCATCGGGTCGTTGAGCTGATCGTTCTTGTAGTAGAACTCGATGATCGAGCGCGGCAGCTGAGTGCCCTCTTCGATCCCGAGCCGCTGCGACAGGCTGCCGGCGGCGACGTTGCGCACCACCACCTCGAGCGGCACGATCTCGACTTCGCGGATCAGCTGCTCGCGCATATTGAGGCGGCGGATGAAATGGGTCGGCACCCCGATGTCGTTGAGGTGCTGAAACAGGTACTCGGAGATCCGATTGTTGAGGACGCCCTTGCCCTCGATCACCTGGTGCTTCTTGGCATTGAACGCGGTGGCGTCGTCCTTGAAGTGCTGAATCAGCGTTCCGGGTTCCGGACCTTCATACAGCACCTTGGCCTTGCCTTCGTAAATGCGACGTCGCCGGCTCATGGGGATGTACCGTGTTTTGTTGAAATCCATCGGGTGGTGGGCTCCGTCTGACGAAAGCGGCCCACGGCGGAGCTGCCGAAAGGCCAGGAATAGGAAACAGAACGAGAACCCAGCCTCGCTGCAACCTAGCTGATTGGCCCCCCCGATACAATCGATCCGGCCGGGTGGCCCGGGAGTTTTACCCCTCGCTGTGCGCCATTGTGGCAGTTGTCTTAACGGGCGGCTCTGGATATCTAGGCATCGAACCTGCCCACCGCAAACCGGCCCTTCTGCCGGCTCAAGATCGGAACAACAGACATGACCACGTTCGACAAGCGCGAAGAAGGCTTCGAGAGGAAGTTCGCGCTCGACGAAGAGCAGAAGTTCAAGGCCGAGGCGCGCCGCGACAAGCTGCTGGGCCTCTGGATCGCCGAGAAGCTCGGCCTGTCCGGCGACGCTGCCGCCGCCTATGCCAAAGAGGTGGTGATCGCCGACCTGGAAGAGGCCGGCGACGACGACGTGGTGCGCAAGGTCACCAAGGACCTCACCGACAAGGGCATCAACCTGCCGGAGACCGAACTGCGCGCCAAGATGGCCGAGTTCTACGCCCAGGCGGTGCAAGAGGTGAAGGCCGGAACCTGACGGGTTCCCGCCGGCCGCCGCGGCGGCCGCCTCATTGCTAGATCGAGTTTTCAAATGCCCGGGCCTGTCCCGGGCATTTTTGTTTCGGCTGCAGGTTGTCGGGGAGCACAGCCGAAGGTGTCCCGCTCTGCGACAGCCCGCCTGGCTCGAATTAACGTTCGGCACGCAGGCGGAACAAAGCGACGACGAATCACTGCGAATCGGCGCAGCCGCGGTAGCGAACGCTGCAGGTTGTGCGTCGGTATTCCCGCTCACACCAAGGCTGGAGGCCGCCCCCTTGCCCAGGGTCGGTGAACGGCGCGGAAGAGTTAACATTCCCGGTCGAATGATCTGAACGCGGCGGGGGCGACGGCCGCGACGGCGGCCTGCCACATGATCCCCCGTCAGGGCCGGGGCGAGGCTCCTCCGGAAGCGCTCGCGGCGACGTCCCCCTTGCCGCCGAAGCCATGGCGCTGCTGGACGACGCCTACACCCCGCCGAAGCGCGAAGTGGTGCGGCGAGGGCCGAGGAGGATGAAGTAGGCGGAGCAATCAGCGCCGGATTCGCCGGAGAAAACCTGCAGTCGCCACAGCATCACCCTCCCCCTTGCGGGGAGGGTCGACCGGCGAAGCCGGTCGGGGTGGGGGGCGGCGAGTCACAGCGCCCGTTGAATTGGCGCCTGGCTCGGCTTCGAGAAGACCTAGCAAGTAGCCCGCATGAGCGCAGCGACATGCGGGAGCCCATCGACAAGAAAACCCACATCTCGCTTCGCTCATGCGGGCTACGCTTGCTCATGCGGGCTAAGCTCGCTGACCGGGTGGAGGTGCAATAGGCGCCGCGACTGCGCGCTACGCGTCACGCCGCCACCACGCTGATCCGCGCCGCCGCGCGCGAGCGTGGCTTTTTGCGGATGACAATTTCGATGTCCTGATCGAGCGCGTTGAGCAACGTCATCAGCCGCTCGACCGAAAAGCCTTCGAGTTTGTAGTTGCGCAGGGCCGAAACCTTAGGCTGGTTGATCCTGAGCCGCGCGGCGGCGGTGGCTCGGCTCAGGCGAGCACGGTCGATCACCGCATTCAGAGCGTAGGCAAGCCTGAGCTTGGTCTGCCTCTCCTCCGCGTCGGCCATGTCCAGGTCCGCAAACACATTTCCGCTGCCGCGGGTGATCTCGGCTGCCGCGCTCCGGTCGATGCTCTTGCTCACCATGATCAACCTCCATCGTGATGTTGAGCGTCCTGATCCGCCGAGCCAGGAATTGACCTTCACCGCAACGCAGTCGAGGTCGGCAGCCATGCTACATGGATTGCTCGCTGATCGCAGCTACGACCTCCCCCCAAACAGCCCGTTCAACTCCGCGCCCTTGGTCGCCCCGGCGAAGGCGGTGAACGTGCCCTGCTCGGCGATCTCGCGCGCGGCGCCGAGGAAGCCGGCCCAGGCGCAGCGCGCCAGCGAGCCGCCGACGCTGATGCGGCGGACGCCGAGGTCGGCGAGCATCGGCACCGTCATGCTCGGCTGCGCGATCAGCACATTGAGCGGCTTCGGCGCCACCGCCTTCACCAGCGTGGTGATCTCGGCCTCGGTGGTGACGCCCGGCGCATACAGGCAATCGGCGCCGGCCTCCGCGAACGCCACCAGCCGCGCGGTGGTCTTGGCGAGATCGCGCTCGCCCTTGAAGAAACCCTCGCAGCGCGCCACCAGCACGACGTCCTCGCCCGATGCGTCGATCGCCGCCCGCGCCGCCTTGATGCGCTCGGCGGCGAGCACATCGTCGTAGAACGGCTGCGCCGGATCTGTGGTCGTATTCTCGATCGACAGCCCGGCGATGCCGGTGGCGATCGCGCGTGTGACATTGGCGGCGACGCCGTCGGGGCTGTCGGCAAAGCCGTTCTCGAAATCGGCATTGACCGGCAGATCCACCGCCGCGCATAGCGTGGTCAGATGCGCCAACACGTCGCCGCAGCTGACCTGATTGTCCGCCCGCCCCGCCGACCACGCAAAGCCGGCGCTGGTCGAGGCCAGCGCCTGAAACCCGAGCGACGCAAGAGCCCGCGCCGAGCCGACATCCCACGGATTCGGCAGCACGAAGCAGCCCGTCTCGTGCAGCTTGCGAAACGTGGCGCGCTTGGCGGCGGTGCTGATCATCGGCGATCTCCCTGTGATGTTTTGCTGTTGTTGGCCGGACGCTAGCACGGTGCCGGCCGCGGCGTCGAAGCCGCCGATGACAACCGAGGTGTCCCACCCTGCGACAGCCACCACCCCACGCCTTAACGTTCCGAACGCAGCCGGAACAAAGCGGTGACGAATCACAGCGAATCGGGCCGCGCGAGAAGCGGCGAGCTGCATCTCGCGCGGAGGCGAGCTTGCGTACACAAGAGATGGACATGCGAAAACGCGGCACGACCGGACCGAGGGCGAAAAACGTTAACGAGAGAGACCGGGGACAGCGCGCTGGCGCCGAAGCGGAGTGAACGCGCCTCGGCCGGAACTGTCGGTCATTCACGCGCAACAGCAAGCTCCGCTCGCCCCGCCGACTCCATTCCTAAGGGGATCTTTTGGGATTTCAGCCGTTTAAGTGATATAAGAAGGTGGGAGAAAGTCCGATGTCCGGCCACCGCAACGCTACTGCCGACTTGATCGCGGACCTGGCGCGGCGGCACCGGGTTGAGCTTACCGCGACGGAATCCGATGTCCTCGCGCGTCACATCAGCCGGCTGGCGGGTGACGATGTCGTTTTGGACGATATCGAGCAGACGTTGATGTCCCTGCAGCGCGCCGGACATCTGAGCCGACGCGAACTGGTGCGCTTGCAAGCGCGCTATCTGCGCGAATCCAGGCCGTGACGTTCGATCCCTTCGGCGATTTTGAGACGCAAGGCTATTTGCGTAATTTCGAGAAGGAGAAAGACCTCGGGATCGTGCGCCGGCTGGAGCATACGTCGTTCACAACTGGCCTGCCCGAAGCCTTCACGCACCTCGCTCAAGTTGATATCATTCAATACGAGCACGTTCTGGACACCCATCGCATCCTATTCGACGCGATCTATCCCTGGGCCGGAGAGGATCGTACACAGACGGCTCCTCTGCTCGCCGTCAGCAAGGCTGGGGTCTTGTTTGCGCATCCTGCAGACATCCGATCTGCGATCGACTATGCGCTTAAGCACGGTCAAAACCGGGACGTCATGGCGGCCAGAGCCGGCGAAGTCATGGGTTATCTGGCCTACGGCCACCCATTCCTCGACGGCAATGGGCGCACCATCATGGTCATTCACTCGGTGCTGTCGCAACGAGCCGGCTTCAGCATCGACTGGGCGCAGACCGACAAGACTGAATATCTTCGCGCCTTGACCAAAGAACTCGAGACCCCAGGCAAGGGCATTCTCGATAACTACCTGCAACCGTTCATCGGAAAGCCGATCGCGTACGAACGCCTCGGAGACATCGTTCTCCAGACACCGGGACTCGCCGGCAACGTGGAGGACACGAATGTCGTTGCGGGTAATGCCTCCGAGCCGGGGTTACAGGCCCAGTACGAACAACACAGAACGATGCGGAGCTAGCGTTGAATCTCCGCCCTATACGCACGGCGTTTGGTAGCTGAAGCATGACTCGCGCAGGGTTCATGACGCAACGCTAAGAATCTCCAACTCCTGTGCCCCCTTCCCCACCACGTCGCCGACGCTCTTGCCCATCAGCAAGCGCGCCACCGGCGATACGAACGAGATCGTGCCCTGCTTCGGATCGGCTTCGTCTTCGCCGACGATGCGATAGGTTTGGACGCGGCCGTCGGCGCGGCGGAAGGTGACGGTGGAGCCGAACGCGATCTCGTCGGTCGAGGCAGGATCCGGCATCACTTGCGCGCTGCGCACCCTGGCTGCGTAGTAGCGGGCGTCGCGCAGCGGGATGGCTTCGGCGCGGCGGCGCTCGTTGACGTCCTCGATCGAACCAGCGGCTTCGAGCGCGGCGCGGGCTTGCGCCAACTGCGCCTCCAGCGCCGCCAGTCCGGCTGCGGTGACGAGGTTCGGGTGCGGCGAGATCGGCCGATCCGGCAGCACGGTCTCCGAGGCGGTCTCGGCACTATCTTCCTTGGTGAAAGCGACGCTCAAGGTGAACTCCATTGACGGTCGCCGGACGGCGGCCTGACGCAACGACACAGCGCTCCCCGATCAAGAGGCGCGGACCCGTTCGGCAAACTCCCACCAGTGGATCTTGTTCGCCATCCAATTCCAATCCGCCATCGGTGAGGTCGATGGCAGCACATAGATCGATGTCGTTCCGATGCTTTCCTCATAACGCCCCAGGCCGACCCTGCGGCCGACGAACCGCTTCGCAGCTTCCAAACTGGTGAAGGCGAGAAAGTCGGGCCGGTTCTCTTCGATCTTCCGTCTGAGCACCACCCGATGTTCCGGCCGCGGCCGAACCTCATGATCGCTTCCGGCCACATCCTTGCACAGGTCCGTCAGGCCGATGCCGAATGTCGTAACTTCGCGAAACTCGTGCGGCGCCAGCTTTCGGGTCGTGAGGCCGGTTTCGCTGAGGACGCTCCAGAACTTGTTCCGGCCGTGCGCATAATAGCTTTGCGCTTTCTCCGACGCACGGCCGGCGGCGGTGCCGCAGAACACAACTCTGAGCCCGCGCTGCAGAACGTCAGGCAAGATGACCTTGGGCAAGCTCACCTGACCTTGCTGGCGCGCCTCCTCCACTCAGTTCGCCCGCGTCCAGGTGGCGGACTTGCAGATCATGCCGCCCATCGCGCAGCCCTGGGTGGTCAGCGTGCCGCCGGAGAGGTTCATCTTGCCGGTGTAGGTCTTGCCGTCCTCCGGATTGAAGGCGCTGCCGGCCCAGGCGTTCGGGCCGGTCGGCTTCATGTCGAAGAATATCTTCTGGCCGACCTTGGCGGGGGTCTCGACGCCCGGCTTGAGCCACACCAGCGTGCCGCACACCGCGCCGCCGCAGGGCGCGAACTTGACCTTGGAGGCGCCGGTCTCGCGCAGCCAGGTGCCGGCGACGTCGTCGGCGCGCGCGCCTGTGGTGGCCAGCGCTGCAGCGAGCAGGCCGAGGCCGGTGAGCCATCCCGCGCGGCGCATCGTCGATGTCGTTGTCATGTCCCCTCCCGATTGCTTGTGCTGCGGCGAGCCGCCGCTTGGTACGAGCTGAACGTGCGCCGCGTCGCAAGTCAACGGGGCCTGCCGAACGCAAACAACTCGCTTGCCGGAAAGATCACGCCAGCCAGTTCTCGACTGCCAACCCCTGCACGCGACCAAACCCCTGCGTGTTCGCGGTGACGATGGTCGCACCGAGCGACTTGGCATGAGCTGCGATCAAGAGGTCGTTGCTGCCGATCGGCGCGCCTGCTGCTTCAAGCGATGAGCGGATCGCCCCATAGACTTCGTCGGCGGGCGGCTCGAACGGCAGCGCGTCGATTTCTTCGAGGAGATCGGCGACGGCCTTGGTCAATCTGACCGACCCGCTCTTGGCACAGCCGTAGCGGAGTTCGGCGGCGACGATGATACTCGTGCAGACGTTGCCCTCCCCGACCTCAGCGATGCGGCGAACAGCAGCGCCGTGCGGATTGCGGATCAGATCGGAGAGAATGCTGGTATCGAGCATATAGCGCGTCACAGTACCTTCTCCGGCGCCGGCGCGGGATCGTCGATGACGGGGAACGGCTCGTCGACCGGCGTCATCGATTTCAACAAAGCGATCAGTCCGCGTTTGCGGACCGGCTCGATCACCAGCCGATCCCCCTCGCGGTGCATGATCGCCTCGTTGCCGGGCATCTCGAATTCCACCGGAATGCGAACGGCC
This sequence comes from Rhodopseudomonas sp. P1, assembly GCF_039642825.1. Taxonomy (NCBI): domain Bacteria; kingdom Pseudomonadati; phylum Pseudomonadota; class Alphaproteobacteria; order Hyphomicrobiales; family Nitrobacteraceae; genus Rhodopseudomonas; species Rhodopseudomonas sp. P1. The sequence goes on from NZ_CP088006.1 coordinate 4,251,082, forward strand.
TGATTGCGGCCGTTACGGAACAGACGGACGTGCCGCCGATCGGTCATGGGCAGCCTCCTTCAGACATATGCCAAAAGCATATGCCGGGCGAAACGCCCTCGCAAGGGCGCCTACTGCGCCAGCGCCGCCTCCAGCCGTTCCAGCACCGCGGCGGTGTCGGCGGTGACCTCTGCGGCCTCCACCCACACCACGCGGTAGTCGCGCTCTTCGAGCCAGCCCTTGCGCGCGGCGCGGTCGGCGGCGACCGCCTCGCTCTCACCGTCGTTGATCAGCTCGATCGCGACGCGGCGGGTGAAGGAGACGAAATCCGGGATGTGGCGGCCGACCGGGGTCTGGCGCTTGAAATTGCCGGCGAAGCGGCGGTCGGTGCGCAGCTTCTCCCATAAGAGCCGCTCGGCGTCGGTGGGATTGCGGCGGAGCAGCCGCGCCAGCCCGCGCAGCGAGCCGCCATCGGCTTCCGCGCCGCCGGAGGCGCGCTCGGCAAGCAGCGCGCGTAGCCGCGTCGCCTGCTCGCCGTCAAGCACGCCGCCCTTGGCCGGGCCCTTGCGGCCGTCGGCGATCGCCATCACCACGCCGTGCAGCGTGTGCATGTCCTGCTTGCTCGGCTCCATCCGGGTGAAGATGTTGCGCAGGTTCACCAGCATGGTGTCGCGCTTTTCCGGCGGGCGGAGGAATTCGACGCGGTCGAGCTCGGCGACCAGGTTGGAAAAGAACGCATCGATCTGATGCTGCGAGGCGCGCGGGCTGCGCTCGGGCATCTCGTAAGGCAGCGCATTCTGCGTGGCGTGCTTGAACCACTCGTAGCCCATCAGCAGCACCGCCTGGGCGAGGTTCAGCGAAGCGAACGCCGGATTGACCGGGAAGGTGACGATGCGGTTGGCGAGCGCGACCTCGTCGTTCTCCAGGCCATGGCGCTCGCGGCCGAACATGATGCCGGTGGTGCCGCCCGACGCAGTCTCGGCGACGATCTCCTGCGCGGCGGCTTCCGGCCCGCGCACCGGCTTGGCCTGGTCGTGGGCGCGCGCGGTGGTGGCGAACAGCAGCGTACAGTCCTTCACCGCATCGGCGACGCTGTCGAACAGCTCGACCGCGTTCAGGATGTGGTCGGCCCCGGCGGCGGAGCGCTGGGCGGCAATGTTCGGCCAGCCGTCGCGCGGCTTTACCAGCCGCAGCCGGGTCAGCCCGAAATTGCCCATCGCGCGGGCGCACATCCCGATGTTTTCGCCCAATTGGGGCTCGACCAGAATCACCACCGGGCCGTCGAGCGCGGCCGGGGGCTTGGATCGGTCGGTGCCGGAGCCGGACATGGGCAGGTCTTTCAAAAACGGGCGCCCTCGGAGTGATCCGAGGCGGCGCGGGAGGATCGGGGAAAGCCGCGGCTGGGCGGGCCGGACGCCGGCGGCCGCCGCGCCTTTCCGTTGCCAAGGCGGCGGCGATTTCTCAAGCAAATAGTGGATTTGCCGGCCGGTTTGAACCGCTGTGAAGTACGCTTGACACAGCGCGCGCCCTACCCGCTTCCGGTTGCGGCACGCCTTGCGATCGCGGCGTTCCCGAGCCATGCGGAGCGGCGCTGCGAATCCGTCCAAATTGCTTCCGCAATCGCCTTTCGGCCCGTCCGGCGCGGTGCTATAGCGGGCGCGGCTTTAGTCCAATTCCCGCCCCTTTAAGCGCAGAATCACAAGAAGGCCCGATCCCGCATGGCGAAAATCAAGGTGACCAACCCAGTCGTCGAACTCGACGGCGATGAAATGACCCGCATCATATGGCAGATGATCAAGGACAAGCTGATCACGCCGTTCCTCGACGTGGAACTGATGTATTTCGACCTGGGGATGGAGCACCGCGACGCGACCGACGATCAGGTCACCATTGATGCGGCGAACGCCATCAAGCAGGTCGGCGTCGGCGTGAAGTGCGCCACCATCACTCCGGACGAAGCCCGGGTGAAGGAATTCGGCCTGAAGAGCATGTGGAAGTCGCCGAACGGCACCATCCGCAACATCCTCGGCGGCGTGATCTTCCGCGAGCCGATCATATGCAACAACGTGCCGCGCCTGGTGCCGGGCTGGACCAAGCCGATCGTGATCGGCCGTCACGCTTACGGCGATCAGTATCGCGCGACCGACATCAAGTTCCCCGGCCCCGGCACGCTGACGATGAAGTTCGTCGGCGAGGACGGCTCGGTGATCGAGCGCGAAGTCTTCAAGGCGCCCGGCGCCGGCGTCGCGATGTCGATGTACAACCTCGACGAGTCGATCAAGGATTTCGCCCGCGCCTCGCTGAACTACGGCCTGATCCGCAACTATCCGGTCTACCTGTCGACCAAGAACACCATCATGAAGGTGTACGACGGTCGCTTCAAAGACATCTTCCAGGAGATCTTCGACAACGAGTTCAAGGCCGAGTACGACGCCAAGGGCCTGACCTACGAGCACCGCCTGATCGACGACATGGTCGCGTCGGCGCTGAAGTGGTCGGGCGGCTATGTCTGGGCCTGTAAGAACTACGACGGCGACGTGCAGTCCGACACCGTGGCGCAGGGCTACGGCTCGCTCGGCCTGATGACCTCGGTGCTGATGACGCCGGACGGCAAGACGGTGGAAGCCGAAGCCGCGCACGGCACCGTCACCCGGCACTATCGCGAACACCAAAAGGGCAAGGCGACTTCGACCAACTCGATCGCCTCGATCTTCGCCTGGACCCGCGGCCTCGCGCATCGCGCCAAGCTCGACTCCAACGAAGAACTCGCCCGCTTCGCCGACACGCTGGAGAAGGTCTGCGTGCAGACCGTCGAAGCCGGCTTCATGACCAAGGACCTCGCGCTCCTGGTCGGCGCCGATCAGCGTTGGCTGTCGACCGAGGGCTTCCTCGACAAGGTCGCGCAGAACCTGCACAAGGCGATGGACGCCAAGGCCGCCTAATCAGCGCGTCGACTGAATGAACAAAAGGCGCGGGATCCCTTCCCGCGCCTTTTTCTTTGCGGCGCCGATCGGTTTAATGTTCGGCATCAACCTCTCGCAGACTGACAGAAAGCCACGGCCACGCTCATGACGTCACTGCTGACCTTCTGCGCCGCTGCGCTGATGGAGATCGCCGGGTGCTTCGCGTTCTGGGCGTGGCTACGACTCGACAAATCGCCGCTGTGGCTGATCCCCGGCATGCTCGCCCTGGCGCTGTTCGCTTACTTGCTGACGCTGGCCGACAGTCCGCTGGCCGGCCGTGCCTACGCGGCCTATGGCGGCATCTACATCGCCAGTGCGCTGGCCTGGGGCTGGGCGGTCGAAGGTAATCGTCCCGACCATTGGGACGTGATCGGAGCCGCGATCTGCCTGGTCGGCATGAGCGTGATTCTGTTCGGACCGCGCTCGCTGCCAGCGTAGGCCGCTTCTCGACCCTGACGCAGCTGGCATTTCATTCCGCACAGCGAACTTCGAGCTTTTCTCGACTCCGCGCCGCGCGTAGCGGTGTCGTCGTCGGACTTCGGTGTCATAGTGCTGCTCATTGTCACCAGTGGTGTTCAACGGCGGAAGCATGACTTTGGAGCACAGGTGGACGGGCGCGATCTCGCAGCTCGATCTGGCCAGCGGCGTTCTGCAACAGCCCGACGGGGATTGGGTCGACGAACAGCTGCATCACGGCACCAAGGTGGTCGTCATCCTGCGCGGCGCGATGCGGGCACGGATCGACGGTTGCAACGGCGAGTTCAGCATCGCCGGCCCCACGGTCTGCGTCATACGCTCGCCAGCCGATGCCTGCGGTCGGCAGATGGTGAGCGCCGATGAGCCACTGCATTACGTGATGGTCAAGGCGGCCCTTGAACCCGGCAGCAAGGCCGAGTCCGCAAGCGATCCGTTGGCGTCGCTGATCCCGATCGATCGGCCCAGCCTGCAACACATCGCGGCGCCCCGCGCGCTGCAGGCGCTGTGCACGCAGCTCGAAGTTTGCCCCTTCGTCGGCGCAGCGCGGGACCTGTTCCTGTCCGCCAAGGCACTCGAGATCCTCGCCTTGGCCTGCGACGCGATCGAGACCAACTCCGCGATCGAGCCCCCGCGACGTTCACTTGGCGATGTCGAACGCTTGAAGAAAGCCCGCACCATCCTCCTGGAGCGGCTCGGGGCTCCACCGAATTTGCCGGCATTGGCCGCAGCGGTGGGATTGAACACCCGCAAGCTGACGGACGGTTTCCAGGCGGCGTTCGGGACCACCGTGAACGATTTCCTGCAAGACGCACGTTTGAACGAAGCGTATCGGCTGCTGTCGAGCGGCGCCACCAACGTCTCGGAGGCCGCGCATCGCGTCGGCTACACGCCCGCTTACTTCTCGGCAGTTTTCAGAAAGCGCTTCGGGGTTTCTCCGCGCGACCTGCTGTAATTCCATTCCGCGCACGCCTGATCCCACCGCCGACGTAGAACCTTTGTAATCTTAAGAATTCGTCCGGAAATCAAAAGTCCGACGACTTGTCGCATTCCTCACAGTCACGCTTCTGTGCCGCGTCCTGGAGGAATATCAAGATGACAACACAGCGGCGCTGCACCGAACTACACAATTCACGACAGCTCGCGATACGCCGAGGCAGTAGACTCGCCGCCTCGTTGCCGATGAGCGCGCTGCTGTTGGTCGGCGCCGTCATCGAGGATGCACGGGCTCAGGCTACTACACCGACGCCCGCCGTCCCGACGGCGAGCGCGCTGCCTCCGGTGGTCGTCAGCGCACCGAAGCGCAGCAAGCCGAAGCGGGCCGCCGCACGGCCGGCCGCGATCGCTGCTCCCGCAGCGCCTCCCCGCCAGACGTCGCGCCCAAGCACCGCACGCGCCGCGGACGGACCGGGCTACGTGGCGCGCACCAGCACGACGGGGACCAAGACCAACACGCCGCTGATCGAAACGCCGCAGTCGATCTCGGTGATCAATCGTCAGCAGATGGACGCGCAGAACGTTCAGTCGGTGACCGACGCCTTGCGTTACTCGGCCGGCGTCGCAACGACCACGCCGGCGATCTCGCAACGTTTCGACACGTTCAGCATTCGCGGTTTCGATGCCAGCAGCACCGGAATTCTCCGCGACGGCCTGCGCGGCACGACCGCCCAAGCCTGGCCGAAGACCGAGCCTTATGGTCTCGAACGCGTCGAGGTCCTGCGCGGGCCGAGCTCGGTGCTGTACGGTCAGAACGCACCGGGCGGCCTAGTCAACCTCATCACCAAGCGACCGCTCGACACACCGTTTAACGAAGTGATGCTGCAGGGCGGCAGCTTCGATCGGCTGCAGGGGCAGTTCGATCTGAGCGGACCGATCGACAAGGACGGCCAGTTTCTCTATCGGCTGACCGGACTGGCGCGGGATAGCAATACACAGTTCAAGGCGATCCCGGACGACAAGCTGTTCATCGCGCCGGCGTTCACCTGGCGGCCGGATATCGACACCACGCTGACCATTCTGACCGACTACAGCTACGAGAAATTTGGTCCGCCGCGCCCGTACATTCCGATCCAGGGCACGCTGCTTCCGAACAAGAACGGGCAATTGCCGCGCAACCAGTTCCTCGACCAGCCCGGGCTCGCCAACGATCGCACGCAATACTCGGCCGGACACCTATTCGAGCGGCATCTCGACGACACCTTCACGATGCGGTCGAATTTCCGCTACGGCCACGTCGACCTTTTGACCAACACTGCGTCGGGCATGAGCCTTGCGGCCGACCAGCGGACGCTCAACCGTGCGCTGTATCAATTCCGCATCGTCGGCGACACCTACGCGTCTGACAATCAGATCCAGGCCGACTGGTGGATGGGCTCGACGCAGTTCGTGTCACTGGCTGGCGTCGACTATCGCCGTTCGACCGAGGACTACTATCTCAACAGCGGTCGCGCTCCGTCGATCGACATCTTCAATCCCGTCTACGATCAACCGATCGGCGTGGCAGCCACACCAAACGCCTCGACGTGGCAGACCTCCGACCAGGTCGGCATTTACGGCCAACAACAGATCAAATTCGACGGACGCTGGGTGCTGAGCCTCGGCGGCCGGCAGGACTGGTCGAACACCGCCACAGATAACCGCCTCAAGAGCTCGACTGCGACGCAGGACGACAAAGCGTTCACCTACCGGGCCGGGCTGGTCTATCTCAGCGACGTCGGCCTCGCGCCCTATATCGGCTATTCGACCTCGTTCAGCCCGGTGCTCGGCACCGACTTCTACGGGCAGCCGTACAAGCCGACCACCGGGCGGCAGGCGGAGATCGGCGTCAAGTACCAGCCGGCGGGGGCGACCAGCTTCGTCACCATGTCGGTGTTCGACCTCTATCAAGAGAACGTGCAGACAACCGATCCGAACAACTCGCTCAATCGTCTTCAGGTCGGCGAGGTGCGGTCCCGCGGATTCGAACTGCAGGGCGTCGCCGATCCGATCGCAGGCCTCAATCTGGTGGCCTCCTACACGCACACCGACCTGACCGTGACGAAGAGCAATAACCTGGTGGAGCTCGGCAACCGCCCAACCGGGCTGCCGGCGGACACCGCATCGTTGTGGGGAGACTACACTTTCCAAAGTGGAGCACTGACCGGCTTCGGCGCCGGCTTCGGAACGCGCTACGTCGGGGAGACGTTCGCCGATGCCGCCAACACCATCGGCGTGCCGTCCTACGTGCTGTTCGACGCAGCGCTGCACTACGACCTCGGCCAGCTTCACCGCGACCTGAAGGGAATGCGGCTCGCCATCAACGCCACCAACCTCACCAACAAGCAGTACTACGTGAGCTGCTCCACCACGAGCTGCAACGCCGGCTTCGACCGCTCGGTCATAGCCAGCCTTCGCTACCGTTGGTGAGCTTTTAGGAGAGATACAATGCGCTTCGTGACTTACGTGGCCCGGGCCGCGATCGTTGCAGCGTGGGCGGCAACCATGCCGTGCCCCGCTTCGGCACAAGAGCTGCGGCCCGAGCTTACCCAAACCAACGTTACCTATCGCGGCGAGCATCGCTGGGCGTGGCGATCGGAGGACGGTGAAACCGGCACCTTGCGCCTCGGCTTCACCGCGCTGCCGAGCGGCGATTATCTGGTCGCCGGCTCGTTGATGCTCGACGACGCCGAACTCGGCGCCAGCGGATCTGCTCGGTGGCGGGGCGACCGCTTGATCGTCGATCTCATGGTCAGCGGCGGAGTTCGCGCGCAGGCTCCGGACGAGGCCAAGCAGCGGCTGTTCGCGCAGGGTGAGGTGCCGAAGCAGATCGACTCGGCTGGTTTCGCCAGCTTTCGTGCCGAACTGTCGAAGAACCTCGACGGTGTCAGCCAGCAATATCAGACCAACGTGGTCACCGGCGGCAAGGTACAAGGGCCCTTCTATCGCAACGGGACATTGAAGCTGCTGTCGCGGTGATGACGCGCCCGGATCGCCCCGTGCGGCGGCTGTCGGCCCGCCGCATCTGGCGCATGCTGCACCTTTCGCTCGCCCTCACCGTCGGGGCTGCCTTTGCACTGATCGGCGCGAGCGGCGCGCTGCTGGTCCTGAAGGAGCCGTTGCTCACATTTGAAGTCGGACGAGAGATCGTCAAACCGCCCCGCATGTCGGGGCGGCCGGACGCCAGCGCCGATACGTGGATCGCGCGGGCGAGCGAGCGCTATCCCGACCTGAGGGTAATGGGAGCCAATGCGCCGGGCGCGGGATTCCTGCCCGGCGACGCGGCGATCGTATTCGGCCGCCTGCTTCCCGGCGAACTCGGCGTGGTGTTCGTGCATCCCCAGAGCGCCGAGCCGCTCGGGCTGTTCGCGTTCGATCAATCGTGGTTCGCAGCGGTGGTGAATCTGCATCGCCGATTGCTGTTGCTGAGTTCGCTAGGCGCAGACGTGGTCGCCTGGTGCGGCATCGGCCTAGCGCTGTCGCTCCTGTCGGGCGTGTATCTGTGGTGGCCGCGGCAGCGAAAATGGTGGCGATCATTCTCCATCGGCTCATCGGCTGCCGGTCGGCGGCATCTCATCGAATGGCATGGCGTGTCGGCCGCATATTTGCTGGCACCGATGCTGGTGTTGGCGGCAACCGGAGTGGCTCTGTCCAAGCCGCAGTGGCTGGGACTGTCCGGCCCGGCACCGGCCAAACCAGCGTCCCAGGCGACACCCCCGTCCTGTGCTGCGGGCAATGACCTGAGCGGCGCGTTGAGCGCTGCGGCGCGGGCTCAGCCCGGCAGGCAGATTGTCGGAGTGGTTCTACCGCGAGGCCCCGCCGGCGCTTATCAAATCAGGTTGCGTTCACCGACATCGATCCCCAGCGACCTGACCTTCGAGGTCAGAACGGGATGTGCCACGCCTGTGGTGGAAAAGGTTGAGACCGACTCCGCGCTCCGGCGCGAGTGGCTGAACCCACTGCACGCCGATCTGCGGCTCGGCCTGCTGGGACAGGCCGTCGTGTTCATCTGCGGCATGGCGTTGCCAGCGCTGTACGCGACCGGGCTGTGGCTGTGGATATGGCGCCGGCGAAACGGCTGAGTGCCCTGCGGGTACGCGTAGCCGTCTCGATCAAGCCGCAGCACCGGCCGAAGCCGGTGCCGTAGCGCTGGTGATCGGGCTGGCGGCCGCATCGCTGCTGATGGCATCGACGCCGAGGCGCGCGATCATGGCGCGGGCGATTTCGTCTTCGCCCATGATCACCAGATTGGCGCCGTTGCTGCGCAGATGGATGACTTCCTCGGCCGAATGCGCGCGGGCGATGATCAGCAGGCCGGGATTGACGGCGCGCGCCTTGGCGACGATCTGACCGCCTTCGAACGCATTGGGAATTGCCACCAGCAGACCATGCGCCTGCGCGATCTCCGCCTCGTCGAGGATCTCCTGCGCCGCCGCATTGCCGTTGATCGCGGTGAAGCCTTCGCGCTGCAGCCGCGCCACCCGCTCGTCGTCGTTCTCGATTACCACCACGTCGGCGCCGGAACGGCGGAGCGCAGCGCTGACATTGGAGCCGACGCGGCCGTGGCCCACCAGCACGATGTGGCCGCGCGGCTGCGCCGGCATTGCAGCGGCCGCAGCCTCCTTCGCCGCCTGCTTTGCGGCTTCCGCCGCTGCCGCGACTTTGGCGCTGAAGCGGTCGAGCAGCACGAACATCACGGGATTGAGCATGATCGAAATGATCGCGCCGGCCAGCACCAGATCGCGACCACGCTCCGGCATCAGCCCGAGCGCGACGCCGAGCCCGGCGAGAATGAACGAGAACTCGCCGATCTGGGCTAGCGACGCGGAGATCGTCAGCGCGGTCATGTTGGGATGGCCGAACAGCCGCACGATGAAGAACGCGGCGATCGATTTGCCGAACACGATGATCAACACGGTGACCAAGAGCGGCAGCGGCTCGCGCGCCACGATGCCGGGATCGACCAGCATGCCGACCGAGACGAAGAACAGCACTGCGAACGCATCACGCAGCGGCAACGTCTCGTTGGCGGCACGATGACTGAGCTCGGATTCCGACAGGATCATGCCGGCGAAGAATGCGCCGAGCGCCAGCGATACATCGAACAGCACCGCCGCGCCGAATGCGACACCGAGCGAGATCGCCAGCACAGCGAGACGAAACAGCTCGCGCGAGCCGGTGTGCGCCACATAGTGCAGCATCCACGGAATGATGCGGCGGCCGACCACCAGCATGAACACCATGAAGGCGAACACCTTGCCGAGCGTCAGCGCCACCGGCCACAGCACGGTCTGCCAATTGGCGGTGGTCGCCTCGCCCTTGAGCAGACCGGCGACCGCGGGCAGCAGCACCAGCGTCAGCACCATCGCGATGTCTTCGACGATCAGCCAGCCGACCGCGATCCGGCCGCGCTCGCTGTCGACCAGCCGGCGCTCCTGCAACGCGCGGAGCAGCACCACGGTACTTGCGACCGACAGCGCCAGACCGAACACCAGGCCGGCGCCGAACGGCCAGCCCAGCGCATGGCCGAGCCCGGCGCCCAGCACGGTTGCGGCGCCAATCTGCACCACCGCGCCGGGAATCGCGATCGCCCGGACTTCGAGCAGATCCTTCAACGAGAAGTGCAGGCCGACGCCGAACATCAGCAGGATCACGCCGATCTCGGCGAGCTCGTTGGCGAGGCTCTGATCGGCCACATAGCCGGGGGTGAACGGGCCGATCACAACGCCGGCGAGCAGATAACCGACCAGCGGCGAGATTTTCAGCCGCTGGGCCGCGACACCGAAGGCAAATGCCAGCACCAAGCCGGCCACGATGGTGGAAATCAGTGGGGTGTTGTGCTCCATCGTTCCGTTGTGCGGCATGACGCCGCGACCGTCCACCCGAGCGGCGGCTACCGATCGCCGCAGTGCACGCTGGCGCCAGGGAACCCGCTTGGGCCGAAGTGCAGAATCGCGATCTATTGCCGCAGCCCTGCGACGATTTGATCGATGTCGTCGCCCTCCGCTACCTCACGTGATTGAAGGAACGATGTCAGTCGAAAACGATGTCGGAGTTTACCGGGAAGCCTTGGTGTTTCTCGGGACCGCAGGCGTATTGATCCCGGTGATGACGCGATTTCGCGTCAGCCCGGTGCTCGGCTTTCTGGTCGCCGGGCTGGTGCTCGGCCCGCACAGCCTCGGCCGGATCGGCGCCGACCTGCCCTGGCTGAGTTACGTCACCATCACCTCCCAGGATGCGGTCGACCGGCTCGCCGAACTCGGCGTCGCGTTCCTGCTGTTCACCATCGGCCTCGAACTGTCGTTCGACCGCCTCTGGACGATGCGGCGGCTGGTATTCGGCCTCGGCATGTCGCAGGTGGTACTGACCACCGCAGCGATCAGCGGCATCGCGCTGGTCTTCGGCAACACCGTGGAATCGAGCCTGGTGATCGGCGCCTGTCTGGCGCTGTCGTCGACCGCGATCGTGCTGCAGCTTCTCGCCGAGCAGAAGCGGCTCGCCACCGTCGCCGGCCGTAGCATCTTCGCGGTGCTGCTGGCGCAGGATCTTGCGGTGGTGCCGATCCTGTTTCTGATCGTGGTGTTCGGCAAAGCCGCCGGCGATGCGGCGGGCGGCAGCGCCACCAGCACCGGCGCGGTGTGGCTCGGTCTCGGCATGGCGCTGGTGCAGGCGGCGGCCGCGATCCTGTTGATCATCGGCTTCGGCCGCCTGGTGCTGCGCCGGCTGTTCCGCCTGGTGGCCTCGACCCACAACCGCGAACTGTTCATGGCGACGATCCTGTTCGTCGTGGTCGGCACTTCGCTGGTCACCCACGTCGCCGGACTGTCGATGGCGCTCGGCGCCTTCCTCGCGGGTCTGGTGCTCGCGGAGACCGAATTCCGCCGCCAGGTCGAAGTCGATATCGAGCCGTTCAAGGGCATGCTGCTCGGGCTGTTCTTCATCTCGGTCGGGATGCGGATCGATCTGGCGGAGGTCGCTCGCTATCCGGCGATGGTCGCCACCTCGGTGATCGGCATGACCGCGCTGAAGGCGGTGGTGATCGCCGGCCTCACCTGGCTGTTCCGGCTGTCGCGGCCGGTGATCGCCGAGGCCAGCCTGCTGCTCGCCGGTGGCGGCGAATTCGCCTTCCTGGTGCTCGGGCTCGCCAGCTCCAGCGGCCTCGTCACGCGCGAGGTTGAGCAGTTCATGTTGCTGGTGTCGTCGGGCACCATGATGCTGACGCCGTATCTGGCACGGCTCAGCCGCAAGGCCAGCGCGCGTGCCCGCAAGGCGGTGGCGGTGGCGGCCGGCCACACCGATCCGACGCCGGGCGACACGCCGCGCATCATCCTGGTCGGCTACGGCCGCGTCGGCCGCATCGTCGGCGACATCCTCAACAAGCAGGGCAAGCCCTTCATCGGCATCGATGTCGATCCCGAAGCGGTCGCCCGCGCCCGCAAGGCCGGGGCCAATGTGGTGTATGGCGACGCCACCCAGCGCGCCTTCCTGCGCAAATGCGGGCTCGGCGACGCGCCCGCCGTGGTGGTGACGATGCACGACGCCGCGGCCGCCGAACATGTCGTCGCTGCGGCCCGCGCCGAGCGCGCCGATCTGCCGGTGATCGTCCGCGCGCGCGATGCCGATCACGCCGCGCGGCTGTTCACCCTTGGCGCCACCGAGGTGATCCGCGAAGTGCTCGAGGCCAGCTTCGAGATCGCCTCCACCGTTCTGCAGGCGCTCGGCATGCCGGTCGGCAAAGTCATCGCCGTGATCCACGACGAACGCGACACCCGCAAGAAACGCGTCCGCGCCGGCGTGCCGGCGGACTGATCGGTCTTCTCCGCAAACGTGCGTTTCTCACCCGTTATTCCGGGGCGCTCACGAAGTGAGCGAACCCGGAATGACGGGGCGAAGTTGTTACTTCGTAGGCGCGCGGCGGAAGTGGTAGCGGTAGAGCTCACGGTCGAAGCCGAGACCGGCATAGAGCGCGCGGCCGGCGGTGTTGTCGGTAACGACCTGCAGACAGGCGCCGGTGGCGCCTTGGGCGGCGGCCCAGGCGAGCAGCGCGGTCATCAGGCGCTTGCCGAAGCCGTGACCGCGCAGCGCTTCGTCGACCACCACCGACTCGATCACCACCAGATCGCCGTGCAGCACGCCGCAGGCGGTCGCGACGATGCGATCCTCGTGGCGGAGCGCGAAGAAGCCGGTCGGCAGCGCGATCGCATCGACGACGCGGGCATACACGGAGGCATGCGACGGTGATTGCGCCTGCAGCCGCGCAATCGCCGCCAGCCACTCGGCATCGGCGCGCGGGGTGATGGTGACATCCGGTCCCACCGCGGCGTAGCTTTCGCGCAAAAGGTCGCGATACAGCGTGCAGGCTTCACCTTCGGCCGTGAAGCCGCGGGTGTCGAGTTCGCGCTCCACCTGCGGCGGCAGCAGCGAGACCAGCCGCACGATCAGCGGCAGCGCTTGCGCGCGATAGAGCCGATCGAATGCGTCGAGATGCGGCGCGATCGTGGCGATGCCCGGATGCAGCGGATTGGCCGAATTGATCCGGCGCGACACGCCGTCGCCGAACCGCAGCAGCCAATCGCCGATCAGCGCGCACCGCAACGACGGCCACGCGTTGTGGCAGGCCTGTTCGACCTGCCACGCCAGTGCGTGATCCACGTCAGCCGCCGATGGCGGCCGCGATCGCTTCCAGTGCGGCGCCGGCCTTGGAGCCGTCGGGACCGCCGGCCTGCGCCATGTCGGGCTTGCCGCCGCCACCCTTGCCGCCGAGCACTTCGGACGCCTTGCGGACCAGATCGACCGCCGAGAACCGCGATACCAGGTCGGGCGTGACGCCGACCACGATCGAGCCCTTGCCGTCTTCGCTGGTCGCCACCAGCGCGATCACGCCGGAGCCGATCTGCTTCTTGCCCTGGTCGACCAGCCCCTTGAGATCCTTGATCTCGATGCCTTCGACCGCACGCGCCATCAGCTTGATGCCGCCGATATCGCGGACGTCGGAGGCGGCACCGTCGCCGGCGGCGCTGCCGCCCATCGCGAGCTTCTTGCGCGCCTCGGAGAGTTCGCGCTCGAGCTTCTTGCGCTCGTCCATCAGCGCAGTAATACGCGCCGGCATGTCGTCCAGCGTGGTCCGCAGTTCGGAGGCCGCGAGCTTCGCGGTGGAGATCGCCGCATTGGCGTTGTGCCGCGCCGCGCGCCCGGTCAGCGCCTCGATGCGGCGCACGCCGGCCGCGACCGCGCTCTCGGCGGTGATCGACACCAGGCCGATATCGCCGGTGCGCTTGACGTGGGTGCCGCCGCACAGTTCGACCGACCAGCCGAACACGTTGGAGCCGTGATCGCGCGCTGCCTTGCCCATCGAGACCACGCGGACTTCGTCGCCGTACTTCTCGCCGAACAGCGCGCGGGCTCCGGCTTCGCGGGCATCGTCGACCGCCATCAGCCGGGTCACGACCTCGTCGTTTTCCAGCACGATGTCGTTGGCGATATCCTCGACCTTGCGCAGTTCGTCCTGCGTGATCGGCTTCTGATGCACGAAGTCGAAACGCAGACGGTCGGGCGCGACCAGCGAGCCCTTCTGCGCGATGTGGTCGCCGAGCACCTGGCGCAGCGCCTCGTGCAACAGATGCGTCGCCGAGTGATTGGCGCGGATCGCCGAGCGGCGGGCGTGATCGACGTCGAGCGCCAACGCGTCGCCGAGCTTGATGCTGCCCTGCTCGACCGTGCCGAGATGCACGAACAGATCACCGGCCTTTTTCATCGTATCGGTGACGATGAAGCGCACGCCATCGGCGGTGAGCACGCCGGTGTCACCGACCTGACCGCCGGACTCGGCGTAGAACGGCGTCTGGTTGACGATGATCGCACCGCTCTCGCCGGCCTTCAGCGCGTCGACTTCAACGCCGTCCTTGACCAGCGCGGTGACGACGCCTTCGGCGGTCTCGGTGTCGTAGCCGAGGAACTCAGTGGCGCCGAGCTTCTCGCGCAGCGAGAACCATACCGCCTCGGTCGCGGCTTCGCCCGAGCCCGCCCACGAGGCGCGGGCCTTGGCGCGCTGCCGATCCATCGCGTCGGTGAACGAGGCGATATCGACGTTGATGCCGCGGTTGCGCAGCGCGTCCTGGGTCAGATCGAGCGGGAAGCCGTAGGTGTCGTACAGCGTGAACGCGGTCTCGCCGTCGAACATGTCGCCCTTCTTCAGGCCGACGCTTTTCTCGTCGAGGATTGCGAGGCCGCGATCGAGCGTCTTGCGGAAACGGGTCTCTTCCAACCGCATCGTCTCTTCGATCATCGCCTCGGCGCGCACCAGCTCCGGATAGGCCTGGCCCATCTCGCGCACCAGCGCCCACACCAGCCGCCACATCAGCGGCTCGCTGGCGCCGAGCAGCTGCGCGTGACGCATCGCCCGGCGCATGATCCGGCGCAGCACGTAGCCGCGGCCCTCGTTCGACGGCAGCACGCCGTCGGCGATCAGGAACGACGACGAGCGCAGGTGATCGGCGATGACGCGGAACGACGCGGCGTCCTGCTCGGTCGGGCCGCGGCCGAGCGCCGACGAGGTGGCGTCGATCAGGCTACGGAACAGGTCAGTGTCGAACACGCTGTCGACGCCCTGGAGGATGGACGCCATCCGCTCCAGACCCATGCCGGTGTCGATCGACGGACGCGGCAACGCCACGCGCTCGTCCTTCGTCACCTGGTCGTATTGCATGAACACCAGATTCCAGAATTCGAGGAATCGGTCGCCGTCCTCGTCCGGCGAGCCGGGCGGGCCGCCGAAGATGTGCTCGCCGCGATCGATGAAGATTTCCGAGCACGGGCCGCACGGACCGGTGTCGCCCATCGCCCAGAAGTTGTCGCTGGTCGGGATGCGGATGATGCGATCGTCTGAGAAGCCGGCGATCTTCTTCCAGTAGCCGGCCGCCTCGTCGTCGGTGTGATAGACGGTGACCAGCAACTTGTCCTTCTTCAGGCCGAAGTCGCGGGTGATCAGATTCCAGGCGAGCTCGATCGCGCGTTCCTTGAAGTAATCGCCGAACGAGAAGTTGCCGAGCATTTCGAAGAAGGTGAGATGCCGCGCGGTGTAGCCGACGTTGTCGAGGTCGTTGTGCTTGCCGCCGGCGCGCACGCATTTCTGCGAGGTGGTGGCGCGCTGATAGGAGCGCTTCTCCAGCCCGGTGAACACGTTCTTGAACTGCACCATGCCGGCATTGGTGAACATCAAGGTCGGGTCGTTGCGCGGCACTAGCGGCGACGACGACACGATCTCGTGGCCGTTCTTGGCGAAGTAGTTCAGAAACGTAGACCGAATTTCGTTAACGCCGCTCATGTTCGTCCAATCACCCGGAATGCCCGCGAAACGCCCGCCGAACCCACCTCTTCCGGTGTCATGCCTTTTAGACGCGGGGGCGCGCGCTGTCTAGAAAGTGGGCATAGATCCAGTTGTTTGCCAGCCGGGAGGCCCACTTCCACGGGCGTTTACGAAGACCCGTTGATAGCTCGCCGAGCCGCGTTGACAGCCTTGTTGAAGCCGTGTTTGTGTCCTACCTACCTAAGACTAAGTCGCGTCGGGAGAGATCGGCCCAATCCTTCGGTGAAGGGGGCCGGCGCCGAAGGAGCAACCGCCCCGGAAACTCTCAGGCAAACGGACCGCGCGGCCGACTGACATCTGGAAAGAGACCCTGCCGGGCGATCCCGGGACGGGTCCGCCGACGGGATAATGCTCTCAGGCACAGCGACAGATGGGGCTCGAACGGTGACGAGAAATCGGTCTCGGGAACCTTGGGAGCCTGGATATGCTGGCGGGTGACGACACCCAATCCTTGAAACGCACGCCGCTCTACGCGCTGCATCTGGCCCGCGGCGGCAAGATGGTGCCCTTCGCCGGCTACGACATGCCGGTGCAATACCCGCTTGGCGTGCTGAAAGAACATCTGCACACCCGCAGTGCCGCAGGGCTTTTCGACGTTTCGCATATGGGCCAGATCGAGCTGCGGGCAAAGTCCGGCAAGCTCGAAGACGCCGCCCGCGCGCTCGAAGCGCTGATCCCGCAGGACATCGTGGCGCTGCCGCCCGGCCGCCAGCGCTACGCGCAGTTCACCAATGAATCCGGCGGGATTCTCGACGACCTGATGGTCACCAATCTCGGCGACCGGCTGTTTCTGGTGGTCAACGCCGCCTGCAAGGCCGAGGACGAGGCGCACCTGCGCGCGCATCTGTCGGATGCCTGCGACATCACTTCGCTGACCGATCGGGCGCTCATCGCGCTGCAGGGCCCGAAGGCCGAAGCCGCGCTGGCGAAATTCTGTGCAGACGTCACCACGATGAAGTTCATGGACGTGGCCGAGCTCACCCTCGACGGCCTTTCTTGCATCGTGTCGCGCTCCGGCTACACCGGCGAGGATGGCTTCGAGATCTCGGTGCCGGCCGACGGCGCCGAACGGCTTGCGACCGCGCTGCTCGACAACCCCGACGTGCTGCCGATCGGCCTTGGCGCCCGCGACAGCCTGCGGCTGGAAGCGGGCCTCTGCCTGTACGGCCACGACATCGACACCACGACCACGCCGGTCGAAGCCGCGCTGAGCTGGTCGATCCAGAAGAGCCGCCGCAGCGGCGGCGCCCGTTCTGGCGGCTTCCCCGGCGCCTCGGCGATTCTCAGCCAGCTCGATGGCGGCACCGCGCGGCTGCGCGTTGGATTGCGACCCGAGGGCCGCGCCCCAGTGCGCGAGAATGCACCGCTGTTCGCCAGCGCCGATTCGACCGAGGCGGTCGGCACCGTCACCTCCGGCGGCTTCGGGCCGAGCCTGAATGCGCCGGTGGCAATGGGCTATCTGCCGGCCGCGCTGGCTGTGCGCGACACCGTCATTTTCGCCGAAGTGCGCGGCCAGCGTCTGCCGCTGCGCGTCGCGGCCATGCCGTTCGTTCCGAATACCTACAAGCGCTGAGGACTTGTCATGACCACGCTCTACACCCCCGATCATGAATGGCTGAAGATCGAGGGCGACGTCGCCACGATCGGCATCACCGACTACGCCCAGGAACAGCTCGGCGACGTGGTGTTTGTCGAGCTGCCGAAAGTCGGCCGCGCCGTGAAGAAGGCTGAAGCCGCCGCGGTGGTCGAGTCGGTGAAGGCGGCCTCCGACGTCTACGCGCCGATCACCGGCGAAGTACTCGAAGTCAACGAGACGCTCGGCACCGAGCCCGGCCTGGTGAATTCCGACGCTGGCGGCGCTGCGTGGTTCTTCAAACTGAAGATCGCCGACAAGAGCGAGCTCGACGGCCTGATGGACGAAGCGGCCTACAAGGCCCACACGGCCTGACGGACCGTCCGTTCGCCTGAATTCGTCATTGCGAGCGAAGCGAAGCAATCCAATTCCAGCGCACTGTGTCTCTGGATTGCTTCGTCGCTTCGCTCTTCGCAACGACGACGCTGAGATTTAGACGCCTGAGATTTCCGAGCAACCTGCCTTTGCGGGCCGTTGCATTTGACGAGGACCAGAGCATGCCGCATCGCCGACCGATCGACGCCGCCAACGACTTCGTGCGTCGGCATATCGGGCCCTCGCCGCAGGACATCGCGGCGATGCTGGCGACCGCCGGCGCCGGCAGCCTGGAGCAGCTCGTCGCCGAGACGCTGCCTTATGCGATCCGGCATCGCGAGCCGCTGAAGCTCGGCGCGCCGCTGACCGAGAGTGAAGCGCTGGCGCATATGAGCGAACTCGCCGCGCAGAACCAAGTCTTCACCTCGCTGATCGGCCAAGGCTATTACGGCACGATCCTGCCGACCGTGATCCAGCGCAATATTCTGGAAAATCCGGCTTGGTACACGGCCTATACGCCGTATCAGCCCGAGATCAGCCAGGGCCGGCTGGAAGCGCTGTTCAACTTCCAGACCATGATCTGCGACCTCACCGGGCTCGACGTCGCCAACGCGTCGCTGCTCGACGAAGGCACCGCGGCAGCGGAAGCGATGGCGCTGGCTGAGCGCGCCGCGGCCAAGAACGCCAAGGCATTCTTCGTCGATGCCGATACCCATCCACAGACCATCGCGGTGCTACGCACCCGCGCCGAGCCGCTCGGCTGGCGCATCATCGTCGGCAATCCGGAGACCGAGCTGGAAGGCGCCGACGTGTTCGGCGCGTTGCTGCAATATCCCGGATCGTCGGGGCATTTGAGCGATCCGCGCACGGTGATCGCGGCGCTACGCAAGAAGGGCGCGCTGGCCGTGGTCTCCGCTGACCTGCTTGCGCTGACGCTGATCACCCCGCCGGGTGAACTCGGCGCCGACATCGCGATCGGCTCGGCGCAGCGCTTCGGCGTGCCGATGGGATATGGCGGACCGCACGCCGCCTTTATGGCGGTGCGCGACAGCCTGAAGCGCAGCCTGCCCGGCCGCATCGTCGGGCTGTCGATCGACAGCCATGGCCAGCCGGCCTATCGGTTGGCGCTGCAGACCCGCGAGCAGCACATCCGCCGCGAAAAGGCGACCTCCAACATCTGCACCGCGCAGGTGCTGCTGGCGGTAATCAATGCGATGTACGCGGTGTATCACGGCCCCGATGGCCTTGCCGCGATTGCGCGCCGCGTCCACCGGCGCACGGCCGTGCTGGCTGCCGGACTGCAGCAGCTCGGCCTGACGCCGACCCACGGCACCTACTTCGACACGCTGACGATCGAAGTCGGCGATCGCCGCGACGCCATCGTGGCGCGCGCGGAAGCCGAGAAGATCAACCTGCGGATCAATGCGTCTTCGCTCGGCATCTCGCTCGACGAGACCACCACCCCGGCGATCGTCGAAGCGTTGTGGCGCGCCTTCGGTGGATCGCTCGACTACGCGACTGTGGAACGCGACGCAGGCGACGCGATCGGCACCGCGCTTCCGGCGGCGCTGAAGCGGACCAGCGATTACCTAACCCAGCCGGCGTTCCAGGACTATCGTTCGGAAACCGAACTGCTGCGCTACATGCGCAAGCTGTCCGACCGCGATCTGGCGCTCGACCGCGCGATGATTCCGCTCGGCTCCTGCACCATGAAGCTGAACGCCACCACCGAAATGATGCCGCTGACCTGGCCTGAATTCGGCAGCCTGCATCCGTTCGTGCCGAAGGCGCAGGCCGCCGGCTATCACGTGCTGTTCGCCAGGCTGGAAACCTGGCTCGCCGAGATCACCGGCTATGATGCGGTGTCGCTGCAGCCGAATTCCGGCGCGCAGGGCGAATATGCCGGCCTGCTGGCGATCCGCGGCTATCATCTGTCGCGCGGCGAGCCGCACCGCAAAGTCTGCCTGATCCCGTCGTCGGCGCACGGCACCAACCCGGCCTCCGCCGCGATGGCCGGCATGGACGTGGTGGTGGTCGGCTGCGACGCCCATGGCGACGTTGATGTCGACGATCTGCGCGCCAAGGCCGAGGCGCATTCGGCCAACCTCGCGGCAGTGATGATCACCTATCCGTCGACCCACGGCGTGTTCGAAGAGCATATCCGCGACATCTGCGACATCGTCCACACCCATGGCGGTCAGGTTTATCTGGACGGCGCCAATCTCAACGCGCAGGTCGGCCTCGCCCGCCCCGGCGATTACGGCGCCGACGTCAGCCATCTCAATCTGCACAAGACCTTCTGCATCCCGCATGGCGGCGGCGGTCCGGGCATGGGCCCGATCGGCGTGCGCGCGCATCTGGCGCCGTTCCTGCCGGGCCATCCGGCCGAGGGCGAACCGCTGAACGGCGGCCTGCATGGCGGCGGTACGGTGTCGGCGGCGCCGTGGGGCTCCGCGTCGATCCTGACGATCTCCTACATCTACATCCTGATGATGGGGGCGGCCGGCCTGAAGCGGGCCACCGAGATCGCGATCCTCAATGCCAACTACATCGCAGCAAGGCTGCAGCCGCATTTCCCGGTGTTGTATCGCAACGCCCGCGGCCGGGTCGCGCACGAGTGCATCGTCGATCCGCGTGCGCTGAAGACCACCACCGGCGTCACCGTCGACGACATCGCCAAGCGGCTGATCGACTACGGCTTCCACGCCCCGACCATGAGCTTCCCGGTGCCGGGCACGCTGATGATCGAGCCGACCGAGTCGGAATCGAAGGCCGAGATCGACCGGTTCTGCGACGCCATGATCGCGATCCGCCGCGAGATCGCGCAGGTCGAGGACGGCCGCTACAAGATCGAACAGTCGCCGCTGCGCCACGCGCCGCATACCGCGCACGATGTCACCAGCGCCGAATGGACCCGGCCCTATCCGCGGACCGAAGGCTGCTTCCCGGCGCCGAACTCGCGCACCGACAAATACTGGAGCCCGGTCGGCCGCGTCGACAACGTCTACGGCGACCGCAACCTGATCTGCTCGTGCCCGCCGGTCGAAGACTACGCGCTGGCGGCTGACTACGCGCGGGCCGCGGAGTAGCTGCCGCCGGTGGCTCGCCGCATGGAGAGGCCGGCAGCCTCGGCCACGAAGAACAACGTCATCGCCGGGCTCGACCCGGCGACCCATCCTCTTCGCAATTGCCTCGGTTGAGCGCACTCCGCGCGATGAAGGCGCGGGCCTTCGCCACGCCGGGGCGGCTACGGCCGCGCAGGCGGGTCAAACCCGCGCATGATGTCTGTTTGAAGAGCGCTTCGCCACAGCCTGTTCACTCCTGATCAGCAATCGAGCCGTCTCAAAACGAATGCGGCGAGCGCCGCGGGATCCCCGGCAACAGGGGGCCGCAACACTCGCCGTCTTAAAAAACGTTGGCTTCAAGAAAGATAGGCTCCAGGCCGGCATACCGCTCGCCGATCTGAAATCATGCGACAGGCATCAGCCGGCCGCGAGCGTATCTCACTCCTCGATCGGCTCTTCGCCGTCGGCGTCGCGCTCGGGCGAGCCGGCGAGGATTTGTTCGGCGATCAGGCCGGAGTTCTGGCGGATCGCCGCTTCGATCTTGGCGGTCATGTCCGGGTTGGAGCGCAGGAACGACTTGGCGTTCTCGCGTCCCTGGCCGAGCCGCTGGCTGTCATAGGAGAACCAGGCGCCGGACTTCTCGACGATGCCGGCCTTGACGCCGAGGTCGAGGATCTCGCCCATCTTGGAGACGCCCTCGCCGTACATGATGTCGAATTCGACCTGCTTGAACGGCGGCGCCAGCTTGTTCTTCACCACTTTGACGCGGGTCTGGTTGCCGATCACCTCGTCGCGCTCCTTGATCGCGCCGATGCGGCGGATGTCGAGGCGGACCGAGGCGTAGAATTTCAGCGCGTTGCCGCCGGTGGTGGTTTCCGGCGAGCCATACATCACGCCGATCTTCATCCGGATCTGGTTGATGAAGATCACCATGGTGTTGGACTTGTTGATCGACGCGGTCAGCTTGCGCAGCGCCTGGCTCATCAGGCGGGCCTGCAGGCCGGGCAGCGCGTCGCCCATTTCGCCTTCGAGTTCGGCGCGCGGCACCAGCGCCGCCACCGAGTCGACGATCAGCACGTCGATCGCGCCGGACCGCACCAGCGTGTCGGCGATTTCCAGCGCCTGCTCGCCATGGTCGGGCTGCGAGATCAGCAGGTCGTCGACATTGACGCCGAGCTTGCGGGCATAGACCGGGTCGAGCGCGTGTTCGGCGTCGATGAAGGCGCAGATGCCGCCCTTCTTCTGGGCTTCGGCGACGCAATGCAGCGCCAGCGTGGTCTTGCCCGACGATTCCGGTCCGTAGATTTCGACGATCCGACCCTTTGGCAGACCGCCGACACCGAGCGCGATGTCGAGCCCGAGCGACCCGGAGGAAATCGTCTCGATTTCCATCGCGCGGTCGTTCTTGCCGAGCTTCATCACCGAGCCCTTACCGAACTGACGTTCGATCTGGGACAGCGCGGCGGAGAGCGCCTTGGATTTGTCCATGGAAGAACCTTCGACGATACGCAATGCGGTGGGGGCAGCCATCAACGTGCTCCTTATGGACGGATTCGCCAACTGGACAAACAGGCGCCGGGCTCAGCCGGCAAAATCAACGTACCCCATTTGTTCTCCGTTCGCAATATGTTCTTGTTGAAGTCTGGAGCCTTCCCGACGGCCAGCAGCACAATTTCGGAATTCGGGCGGCCGCTCGGGCTGGAATGCATCCGCCCAGTCCTGACGACGTGCGGTGGGAGGCGACTCAGGGCCGATTAGCCAACAGAGCCGAGCCGGCGGCCGCAAAGGCATCGAACAGAAACTCCAAGCTATGGAGTTGCGAAACTAACCAGGTCGGGACGGCCGCCTGCTAAGCAGCAAGTCGCTAAGCCGTTCCTGCCGACCGAGAGCATCACCAAGGCGATTAGCTCGCGCTTGCAGCCTGGTCGAGCTTCCTACTCAAATCAGCTCGCGTCCCGCCGTACGAACCGCCGTCCCGTGCCGCGCCTTCACCCTTTCTCAACCCGGCTTCGCCACAACTGAAAGGATGGATAGCCTTCTTGCCACTCCCAAGATCCCGGACAAAGTGCGGGTGCTGTGCGGCCGCTGCCGCGTGCCGTTCCGGGAGAAGATCAAGAACATGCGGGAAGGGTTTCAGACCCAGTGCCCGAACTGCAACCGGCTGATCACCTTCTCCAGCGACTCCGCCGATCTCGGCGTGCAGCGGGCGATGACCGAGGCACGGCGGATCCGCAATGGCGGCGCCGCGGCGGCGGTGTATGGCGGCGGCACTGAGCGGCTGTGAACGCTGCGCCGGAAGGCTCAGCGCAGGTTCTGGATGCCCCACATCACCAACAGCATCGCCGACACGCAGACCGCGGCGTAGATCGCCCATTTGGTCAGGCCCGCGCCGGTGCCGCGCTTGAAGGCTTCGAGCAGCCGATAGGTCGCGACGATCCAGGGCAGGATGATTCCGACCGCGACGGCGTCGACCACGTACCAAAAACTCATCTTCCATCGTCCCGTGCAATGACCGCGCGCCAGCTTTACCGCAGCCGCCCCGCTCCACCATCCATTCCTTCGGCTGAGGGCAATCGGCCGCAGCGGCGGTATCGGCAGATCAGGGTTTTCCTGACAGCACTGGCCGCTCCCCCTGGAACTGGCGGACAGCATTTCGGATCGACAGGCATTTTCGCTCGTACTAGCCTGAGGGGGCCATCCGCTTCGACAGGAGACGTGACCGACGGGCGCGCGCGCTGCGATGGCCGCCGCGTCCTATGGGAGCAAACGAACAGGAGAGCGTCTTGGACAAATTTCTCCGCGACGAAAACCTGAAATTGTATCGCCGACTGCTGTCGGAGACGACCGACGAAGACCGCCGCCGGGTGCTGAAGCAATTGATCGCGCAGCTCACCCAGCATCATGCCCACCAGGGGCATGGCGGTTCGTAACGCCAACGGTATTTGATTTTACGCATAGGCAACGCCGAGCGGCCGCCGCTAGCCTGCCGCCGTCATTGCCGAGCTTTCTAGAGGTGGGGAGTTTCGACCGTGACCGGAGCCCCGAACACGGCCTCGTTCGGGGCTCCTTGTTTTTTGCGGGGATGTTTTTTGTGGGTCAGTGACCGCGCTCGTCCCGTCGCAGCGCCAGACACGTCGACCCTCCCTATCGTCGCTCCTCTGATCATTGCGAGTGCCGCGCAGGTTCCGTTTCATTCGGAACCCGACATGCTCTAGGCTTCGCGCCGCGGGTGCGCAGGACAGCGCCGCCTTGCATCAATCAGGCTCGTCACCGCCGCGTGCAGCTTCGGCACCGGCTCTTACCGACAAGGAGACAGGAATGCGCCGGCAGGCCATGGACAGATTTCGGATCGGCACGCTGATTGCGCTGACGGGCGCGGCGATCGCCCTGGCGGGCTGCGGCGAAGGCTCGCGCGGACCGCAAGGCGAAGCCGGTCCGCAAGGCCCTGCCGGCCCGGTGACCGGCCGGCCCTGCCGGCAAGGACGGCGCCTCGATCTCCAGCGTCCGCACCCTGACCTCGACCAGCTGCCCGGCCAACGGCTGCCCGACCGCCTGCGGTGCCGACGAGGCGCTGGTCTCGGCGCTGTGCGTCGGCAACGGCTCGGCACGGTTCAGCGACAACATCACGATCGAGAACGGCATCATGACCGCGCGCTGCGGCGCCAGCTCGGTGCGCATCGAGGTGAGCTGCGCCCGCAAGTAATCGCGCGAGGGTTGAGCAAACCAGCACAGGCCGCCGGTGTCCGACGCCGGCGGCCTTTTGCGTTCAGGATCAGCGGCTTGACGATTCGGTTGTGAACGCCCGCATCGATTACCGGCAGTATTAACCGGATTAAGCTTGCATGCGATTCAGTCGCAATTTAACGGTAAAATCATACGCTAATTGATCTAGATCAAGCGCATGGACGGCCGCACCCGGCAAGTCGTTCTCCTAGAACTAAAGGCGGAACCGGCCTTCCAATGTCGCATGTGCTCTATCAGTGTCCCCGGACCGGGATGAAGGTCCAGGCTTGGCTGCAGGAAGACCCCGGAAGCTCGGCGCAGACCACGTTCGAGCTGGTGCATTGCCCGGCCTGCGCGCAGATGCATTTCGTCGACCGCCGAACCGGCAGCCTGCTCGGCGACAAGAAGAAATAGCCGGCGCCCGCGACAGCGCGCCGGGCACAGACGGACGAGGTCCGCCGCACTCCATCGATCAATTGCTGTGGCTATTCGGGCTTTCGGGCAGGCTCGACCGCGCGCGGCCGGTCCGGCAGCACCGCATTGCGCAAGGTGGGGTGCACCTCGATCCGGCCGTTGTAGTCGATGAAGCCGGCCTTGCGAAACTTGTTCATGAAGAAGCTGACGCGCGACCGGGTCGTCCCGATCATCTCCGCCAGCGTCTCCTGGCTGATCTCGATCGGCACCGGCCGCGACGCCTCGGCCGGGTCCGCAAGCAGCAACAGCAGCCGCGCCAGGCGCTTCTCGCTGTTGTTGAACAGCTGATCGATCAGGTCGTCTTCGACCCGTGAATTGCGCGCCACCAGGTGCCGGGTGAACAGCTCGCACATCGCCGGCTCACGCTGCAGCGTCGCCATCATCGACGCGTTGGTGATGCTGGTGAGGGTACAGTCTTCCAGCGCAATCGCGGTCGCGCGGCGGCGATGATCGAGCAGACCGCTTTCGCCGAAGAATTGTCCGGGCTGCAGGATGGCGACCACCGCGCCCTTGCCCTGCTCCGACATCACCGACAGCTTGATGCGGCCTTGCTGGATGTACATCACGCAGTCGGCGGCTTCGTCTTGCGTGAAAATGGTCTGGCCGGCGCGAAATTGCAGAACGGCGCGTCCCGTACCTGCACTGCGAAGAAAGACCTTTGGATCGAACGGCACCTCGCGCGACGTCACGTGATATCCTGCGAACGAAAACGAATGAGTCAGTCGGATCCGGCCGCGCAACGAGTTGCGTACGCCGGGGTTCCGTCCGCGCATCATCCTCAAATCGCAGAAAAAATCTGTGCCGTTTTGACCACCTGCCTATCGCCGCAGCAGTGGCCGTTAGACGAGCTTAATTGCTCTGCTGAGTCTTGCGCTTGGCCTTGGGCTGGGTCGCCTCGGCGCCGCGGACACCGCCCCACGGATCGTTCGGCGCCTGCGCATCCGGAATCTTACGCAGCGATTCCTGGTAGGCCTTCTGCCGGACCGCGTCCTGGGCCTTCTCTTCCGGGGACTTATGCTCGATCTCCGGCACCAGATTGACGTGCGGGCCCTCGCCCTGGGCCAAAGCCGGCCCCGTCAGCAGGGCCAGGACGGCAACGCCGTGCAGAATCTTCATCGCAAACTCCCTTTCGCGCGAGCCGTGCCCGGCCGCAGCGCTACAGATGATCCGACCGGCAGGATTTCGGCGATTGCCAATCTTCCCAGATCGGACCGCATTTGGTGCAACCGTTCAGCACGATCGCCGTCACCACCAGGCCGACCACCAACGCAACTCGTCTGACCATCGTGTCCCCTTTCGGATGCCGCCGAACTTAAGGGATCGACCGTGTCGTTTTCAAGCCGTCCCGAATCGGATGGGATGCTGCGAAACGCCGCGAAACATGCGGATAATCAACGAGTCAGGGAGAGACGCATGGCAGAGCAGCAGGTGGCGGAGTTCGGCCTTCAGGAGGCGCGGCAGATGCTGCAGCAGGCGTTCGCGCCCTGGGTGCTGGACCTCGGCCTGTCGATCGAAACCCTCGAGCTCGATCCGCCTTCCGGCAGCCCGGCCGACTGGCAGCCCGGCGCAACACTGCGGATGGCGTTCTCCGAGCGGCTGTGCCGCAGCGGCGGCGTGGTCTGCGGCCAGGCCCTGATGGCGCTGGCCGACACCGCGATGGTGTTTGCGGTCTGCGCCGGCAACCGCGGCTTCCGGCCGATGACCACGGTCGATCAGACCACCCATTTCCTCAAAGCCGTCGCCTCGACCGACGTCATCGCCGACGCCCGCCTGGTCCGGCTCGGCCGCACCATGAGCTTTGGACGGGTCACGCTGCTCGGCGCCTCCGACGGCAAGCCGGTGGCGATGGTGTCGAGCGCGTTTGCGATGCTGTAAGCGGGCCGGGCGGCGGCTTCACAGGCGCCGCGCCGACAGCCGTCCAGATGCCGCGTTCAATAACGGCCGCGGCTCGGTCCGGTCTGGCCGCCGCGATACGGACCGCCGTAGCCGCCGCGGAAACCGCCGCCGAATTGAATCACCGGCCCCGGCGGCGGATCGTAGATCGGCGGCCGCCGCACCACGACGTCGTCTTCCTCCTCGACATAGACCCGGGTCCGTGAGGCCTTGCCGCCGCGTTTGGGCGGATCGTCGCGCGCGGCCCGGCTCTTGGTCTTCTTCACGTCGGTCTTCTTGGGCTCAGCCTTCTGCTGCAGCGCCGGCGCGCTCGGCCCGCACGGACAGCTCGGCGCCGCGGCGGCAACCACCGGCGTCGCGAACGCGGCCGGCACCACCACCGCGTTGTCGGGGCGATTGCGCAGCCGCTCGGCGAGCTTGCGCGCGGTCGCGGTAAGGTCGCTGTCCGGATATTCGGTCAGGAATGCCGAATACGCCGATCCGGTGTTGACGAGCACCGCCCGGCTCCACGCCTTCATCCGGCGATGGCGGTCGAGCCAGCGCTTGGCCTCCGGCGCAAACGGAGGCTCGGCGTAGAGTCCGACAAACGCTTCGTAGGCGTCGGCCGAACCGTCGGACACGATCAACGTGTTGGCCTGCTCCACCGGCTTGCCCTTCAAGAAGGCGCGCCATTCCTCGACCGTGCGCGGCTTCGGCGCCGCGGTGTCGCTCGGCGCGGCGGCGGATGCGGCGAAGAACTGAAAGTCGTCGACCAGCGACGAGCTCTCCCACGGCGTCTGGCGGCCTTCGGTGGCCTGATGCACCGCGAGCCGCACCCGCTTGAGCGTGTCTTCGATCTTCAGGCCGTTCTCGCGCCCCGCTTTGAGCAGCGCAGTGGTGTAAGGGCTGTTGGCGCCGCCCCCGTCCTCGGCTTCGGCGCCCGGCGAGGTCGAGTACGACAATAGCGTGCCGGGCGCGCCAGACTTGGTATCGACCAGCGCCAGCCCCTGCCCCGTGGTCTTGTTGATATTCGGAAACGGATTGTTGCGGCAGGCATCGAGCATGATGATCCGGCTCTTGCTCGGCACCGAGCCGAGCGTATTGAGCACGTCGTCGAGCCGCACCGCCTGCAGCGGAATGTCGGCCTCGCGCTTGGGATCGATGTCGACCGGGATCAGATAATTCTCGCCGTCCACCTGGATGCCGTGGCCGGCATAGAACACCAGTGCGACGGTCTCCGGCCCTTTCGCCGCGACCGTGGCGGCGAAGTCGCCGACCTTGGCGCGAAGCTCGGTCTGGCCGAGATCGGACGCCTCGGTCACTTCGAAGCCGGCCTCGCCGAGCAGCGCGGCGATCGCCTTGGCGTCGTTCATTGGATTGGGCAGCGCCGGCACCGCCCGATAGGCCGATTGCCCGATCACCAGCGCGACCCGGCTTTCCGCGGCCGCAACGGCCACTCCGCACAGCAGGCTGGCGGCGGTCGCCGCGGCCCTCAGCATCGCGCGTCGCATGGCGCCTCCTTGCCGACCAATGACCGCTCTTGGTCGCAGCCCGGCAACAGCGGGTTCAGGCGACGTGGCAAATCGACGCCGAATGGCGGCGTGCGAGGAAAGCTGCGGTTAACATTGTCGGCAAATTGCCTCGTGGAACCAAGCTGATGTTGGGAGTCGGCGGTTAGTCTCCTGGCCGTCGCGCCCGGGCTTGCTTCGGGCGCGCTTCGACAATTAGGACCGAGAGCTTTGGCCGAGACGTTCCCCTCCACGCCGTTCGTGCATCGCCGCGCCGTCGCGCCAACGACCGCCGCTCCCGGCGCGCTGCCGGAGGTCGCCGCAATCGACAAGGCAGCCTGGTGCGATCTGGCGACCCGGGTGATCGAGCCGAACGGTTACTACCTGCCGGAGTGGGTGATTGCAGCGAACGGTGACGACGCGGTCCCGCGCGCACTGACCGCGCAGGACTCCGCCGGCCGGCTGATCGGCCTCCTGCCGGTGATCTCATGCTGGCACGCGTTCCGTCTGCCGCTGCCGGCGCTGGTGTCAGCCGATCCGTTCCGCTCGCTGGATACGCCGCTACTTGACCGCGATGCAGCCGATGACGCCGCCGCCAAGATGATGGCGCAGGCGCGCGCTGCCGGCGCCCGCGCCCTGGTGCTACGCGACGTCGCCCGCGAAGGCGAAGCGATGGCGGCGTTCACGCGCGTGCTCGCCACCGAAGGGCTCAGCCCGCGCCTGATCAACGGCTGGACCCGCGCCGGCCTCGACGCCAGCCGCGACGGCGAAGCCCTGCTGCGCCAGGATCTCGATACGAAGAAGCTGAAGAACCTGCGCCGTCTCGAGCGTCGTCTCGGCGAGCACGGCGAGGTACGCTTTGCCGTGGCCAAAACTGCCGACGAGGCAGCGCGGGCGTTCGACATCTTTCTGGCGCTGGAAGACAGCGGCTGGAAAGGCCGCCGCGGCAGCTCGCTGAAGCGGCAGCCGGAGCTTGCGGCCCGGCTGCGCAGCGCCGCGACCGCGCTGGCCTCGCGCGGCCAATGCGAGGTGATCACCCTGTCTGCCGGCACAACGCCGATCGCAGCCGGCATCGTGCTGCGCCACGCCGACCGCGCCTACTTCTTCAAGCTCGGCATCGACGAGAGCTTCGCCCGCTGTTCGCCCGGCGTGCTGCTGACACTGGCGCTGACCCGGCATCTCTGCGCCGATCCGGACATCCGCTTTGCCGACTCCACTGCCAGCGCCCAGCATCCGATGATCGATCCGATCTGGCGCGGCCGGTTCGCCGTCGGCGACCTGGTGTTGCCGCTGCGCAAACGCGATCCGCTGTTCGCGCCGATCGTTGCTACGCTGTCGGCGCGCGACCGGCTGCGGCACTTCGCCAAGCGGCTGTTGAAGCGCTGATTACTCCGCAGCCTCGGCGTTCAGCTCCGCCGACAGCTTACGGATGGCACGGGCGATCAGCGCCGGTTCCTGCGCGCCGGACACCGCGTATTGGTGCATGAACACGTAGGTCGGCACGCCGGAGATTCCCTTGTCGGCGGCTTCCTGCGCCTGCGCCGAGACTTCCTCGACGTCTTGATCGGTGGCGAGCCGGGCGCGGATGTCGTCGGCATCGAGGCCGCATTCGGCCGCCGCCTGCACCAGCACCTCAGGATCGGTGAGATCACCGCCGTCGCGAAAGTACAATTCCATCAGCCGCTGCTTCATCGCCGGCCCGTGGCCGACCGCGCTCGCCCAATGAATCAGGCGATGGCAATCGATCGTGTTCGGCTGCCGCTGCACGCGCTCGGGGTGATATTCCAGGCCCTCTTGCGCGGCGGTCTCGGCGATGCGGCCGGCGATTTCCTTGTAGCGCTCCGGTGATCCGAACTTCTTGGTCAGGTACTCGTCGCGGCTGATGCCCTCGCGCGGCACCCAAGGATTGAGGAAGAACGGCCGGTAGATCAGCTCGACCGGCACCTCCGGCGCCAGCGCGATCGCCTGCTCGATGCGCTTCTTGCCGATGTAGCACCAGGGGCAGACCACATCGGACACCACGTCGATCGTTAGCGGCTTCAGCGTGCTCATCGGCGTCTCCTCGTTGTCGTTGCCGGCACAGTCCCACACAGATGGGGCGCAGGCAACGCCGGACAAGGCGGATCAGAGCCGCGTGGCCAGTTCGCGCAATCGCGTCCCCGTGATCGCATCGGCCGGAAAGAACGTCTCGATCGCGATTTCCGACAGGGTGACGTCGATCGGCGTGCCGAACACCATGGTGGTGGAGATGAAGCTCAGCACCTCGTCGCCGAGCTGCAGGCGAAACGGCACCGCGACCGCATCCGCTGCGATCGGCGCGGCGCGCGCCGGCACCGGATAGGTCTTCAGTTCGTCGTACAGCGCGATCAGCTTCGGATCGGCGCTGGTCTCGCACTGCCGGTGTAGTCGCTCCAGCAGATGCGCGCACCACTCGCCCAGATTGGCGGTGCGTGCCGCCAAACCTTCGGGATGAAACGACAGCCGCAGCACGTTGAGCGGCGGCGCAAGCAGATGCGGCGCAACGCCGTCGAGCATCGGCGCGACCATGCGGTTGGCCGACACCAGGTTCCAGTGCCGATCGACCGCCAGCGCAGGGTTCGGCTCGTGCGCGGCAAGCACCTGATCGACGGCAGCCCGCACCGAGGCGAGCGCCGGGTCATCCAGCGAGCGCTGCGGGAACGCCGGTGCGAAGCCCGCCGCGACGAGCAACACGTTGCGCTCACGAAGCGGGACGTCGAGCCGCTCGGCGAGCCGCAGCACCATCTCGCGCGACGGCGAGGCGCGTCCCGTCTCGACGAATGACAGATGCCGCGCCGAGATTTCCGCGTCGAGCGCGAGATCGAGCTGACTGAGCCGGCGGCGCTGCCGCCACTGCCGCAAGTAATCACCGATCCGGACCGGCTGCGCGCCGGCGGCGGCATTGATCGAAGACACGTTGGTGTTCATGCGCGAACGCTAGCACGCACACCGCACAGCATCCATGACCTCCGAGGTAAAGCGTTTCTGACCTGCCAGGTAATCGAATTGCGTCGCGCATCCCGGCATCCTTCGGGGCATCGCTGCAACCGAAGGAGACGTTCCATGATCCAATCCTCTATGACCCGCCCGTCCACGCTGCTCCGCCGCGCCCTGCAGGCCGACGCTGTCATCAGCGGCGCGATGGCGTTGCTGCTGAGCTTGGCGGCCGGCACGCTCTCGCGCCTGCTCGCCCTGCCGCAGCCGCTGCTGCTGGAGACCGGACTGTTCCTGATCGGCTACGCCGCCCTGGTCGGCTGGCTCGGTACCCGCAGCGTGCTGCCACGGGCGCTGGTACTGATCGTGATCGGCGGCAACGCACTATGGACGCTCGCGAGCGTCGCACTGCTGCTCAGCGGCGCAGTCGCACCGAATGCGCTCGGCATTGCTTTCGTGCTGATGCAGGCGACGGCGGTCGGGATCTTCGCCGAGCTGCAGTTCATTGGGCTAAAGCGGAGTGATGCGGCCTTGGCCAGTTAGCACCAAAGCCTCCGCCGTCATTGCGAGCGAAGCGAAGCAATCCAGCTTCTTGCAAGGATCTGGATTGCTTCGTCGGCTTCGCCTCCTCGCAATGACGATTGGAGAGGCTGTGACTACAATCAGGCTGCCTTGGATTTGCTCGCAGCAGCCGTCTTACGCGACGACGTGGTCTTCGCCGGCTTCGCCGCTTTGGTCTTGCCGGCCTTTGCCGTCACGACCTTCGTCTTCGCTGCCTTGCCGGCGCCCTTCGTCTTCGCCGCCGCTTTTGCCTTCACCGCTTTCGGCGCCTTCGACTTGGCGACCTTCTCCGGCTTCAACGGCTTTTCCGGCTTGGCCTTACCGGCCGCCTTCGCGGCCTTGCGGGCGGCCTTTTCGGCTTCGGCTTGCGCCTTGCGCTCGGCCTTCAGCTTCAGCTTGGCTTTCTCGGCCCGGGCTTCGGCGGCCTTCTTCTTGCGCTTCTTCTCGCAGGAGACGCACTTGCAGCCGATCGGCTTCAGATAGGCTTTGAAGTAATCGGTGCCGTAATCGTAGTTGATCTCTTCGCCCGGCTCGATGTTCTTGATCGCGCGGATGATCACGCGCTTCTTGCGCGGATTGACGTCGGACTCAGCGTTCGGCTTGCAGGCGTGGTTGATGTAGCGCGCGACGTTCTTGCGAACCGAGCCGTCGATGGTCCAACGCTTGTTCAGCTCAAACAGGTATTTGTTTTCGATGCCGTCGTGCTTCTTGTTGTGCGCGTCGAGCAGCGGCCCGAAATACCGGATGATCTTGGCGCCCTTCTTGATCGGCTTGACGGCAAACAGGCCGAGCCCGGTTTTGGAGCGGCCAACGCGGTAATGGTCATTCGACAACAGCGGCATGGTTCTTCGATTCGAACGCGGCTAAAGGACGGACACGAAGGCGCCGTTCTAGAGCGATTCCGCCGCAAAGGGCAGTACCTGAGCGGAAATTGCTCGAACCTTCCCCAGCCGGACGCCGACCGACAAAGGTTCCGCTGCGATGCAAGGCCTGCCAATGCGACTGCTCCCCGCCCTCGCCGTGCTGCTCCCACTCACCATTCCAGCCTCCCTCGTGGCGCCGGCCCAGGCTGACGGCGCCAGCAGCGTCTATAGTTCGACCGCTCCCAAGGCGTGCCGGGTCGCGCGGCCGGGCGGCGCGCCCGAGGATAGCGGCGAGTGGCTGTGCCCCGGCCAGGACGGGCTGGTGGTGGTCGTATCGGAGATGGACCTGCGCCAGAGCGTCAGCGTCGGCCGCAATTACAAGGATGCCAGCGCCCAGCCGGCGGCCAAAACCTCGTTCGGCCCGTTCAACTCCACCACCGATACGGTCGAATGGCGGCTCGACGGCGCCGGCAAGCCGTTCGCCATCATCCAGCGCTGGCACCTCGCTGACAACGACGATCTCGGCAAAGGCGGCCGGCCCAACACCAAGCAGATGCTGGTGGTGACGCGGCTGCCGCCCGGCGCGGTGTGCCACGTCGCCTATGTGGACGTCGCCGCCAACCGCAACGCCAACGAGGTGGCACGGCAGGCTGCCGACGAGCTGGCGCGCGGCTTTGCCTGCGGCAAGGACAAGCCCAAGCCATTCGGCAGCCCTGGTCGGGCCACCACGCTGGCTGCGCCGAATTGAAGTGGTCTAAACTGATGCCTGCCTAAATTAGGTGCCCGGCCCTTGCTGCCGGGCTGCCGCGGTTTACTTCCCTCGAGGGGGCACGCACAATCGGGCGGGGCGACGGCGCTCCGCCGCGGTCCTCCGCAGGCGGCGACAGCGGAGAAACGTGCAATGAAGGCGGTGTTCGCCAAGCTCGGCAGCGACTTCTTCTCCACCATCGTCTTCGTGGTGCTGTATTTCTCGACCGGCAACGTCGCGCTGGCGACGATCGTCGCCGTGCTCGGCGCAGTCGGGCAGTTCATCTACGCCAAAGTGAAGGGCCAGCGGCTCGACGTGATGGCCTATGCCAGCGTCGCGCTGGTGGTGGTGCTCGGCGGCGCCACGCTGCTGACCAACGATCCGCGCTTCGTGCTGATCAAGCCCAGCGTCGGCCACATCGCGGTCGGGCTG
The DNA here is from genome assembly GCF_039642825.1 of Rhodopseudomonas sp. P1. Lineage (NCBI taxonomy): Bacteria > Pseudomonadati > Pseudomonadota > Alphaproteobacteria > Hyphomicrobiales > Nitrobacteraceae > Rhodopseudomonas > Rhodopseudomonas sp. P1. Next base: position 4,284,984 of record NZ_CP088006.1, read on the forward strand.
CTGATGCTGCGCCGGGACTGGATGCTGCGCTACGTGCCGCCGATCGTCGGCGACACCATCCCGGACTATGTGCGGATCGCCGGCTACGCCTGGGCGGCGCTGATGCTGGTGCTCGGCGCCGGGGTGATCGCCGCGGCGCTGACCGGCGATATCAAGCTGTGGACGTTCTACGTGATGGTAATCGCGCCGGCGTTCAAAGTCGCAGCGTTCGCCGCGCAGTATCTGGTGTTTCGCTTCGCGATCCGCAGCCGGCGGCGGGCCGCAGCCGCGACTGCAGCGACGACCGCATCGACACCGATCACGGCCGAATCTTAGCGGCGACTTACATCCGCGGCGCGGCGGCGAGCGCCAGCGCGCGATCTTCGTTCGGTGCCAGCTGCGCAGTGGCCCGCGCGTAGTGATGATCACCTTCGTACACCACCACGATGCCGCCGACGCCATTGTCCAGCGCCGAGGTGGTGAATGCCGCCAGTCCGGTGCGATCGAGCGGCACGTGCGCGGCGATCACCCGGTCGCCGTCGCGGAAGCTTACCGTGCCGGTCGGCAGGCCGTGCGGACCGGTGACGGCGGCGGTCAGCGTCACCACCGCACCGGATGCCGGGGCAGCATCGGACGACGACAGCGTCAGGCGCGGATGGGCCAGCACATCGAGCGCGACATCGGCCGACTGGCTCGGCAGCACGATCAGCGGCAGCCGGCTGGCGCTGCCGGCGTAATCGGCGCGCAACAGATGCCGCCCCGGCTTGAGGCCGTCGACCGTGAGGCTCGGTTTGCCGGCATCGATCCAGCCCAGCACGGTGCTGGTCGACAGATCGTAGAACACCACCCGGCCGTCAGGGACGCCGGCGCCGTAACCGGTGCGGACGGTCGCGTTCAGCACGAACCGGCCGGGAACACTGGGCTCGGCGATGATATCCAGGCGGGTGACGGTCGTCTCGGACACCACCTCGACCTGCGCGGCGGCAGGGAGGCTGGTCAGTCCGGGCAGCAGCGCCGCAACCGCAAGCGCGGCACTCACATATGACAAACGCATGTCGGGTCTCCACCTTGAAGGCGTTGGAAACCTCGAGACGTCCTCCGAAGTTAACATAGGATAGCACGACGCGTGCACTGCACCACAGGTATCTGCATGCGCGGCCGGCAGAGCAGAACACCGCCCGATTCACGATGACCAGCTATCGCGGCCCCTGGCCGCAGCGGGGCGGCACGTTCGGGCTTGTTTGTCGCTCCCGCACCATACTAAGAGGGGCGGCCCGGTGAACTCACGAGGACCGGGACCAAGGGGAGAAACACATGGCAGTCGACGGAAACTGGAAACTCACCATGAGCACGCCGATGGGCGAGCGGCAGGCCGACCTGACGCTGAAGGCCGACGGCTCGACGCTCACCGGCTCGCAATCCGCCGACGGCGATGCCGGCGAGATCTTCGACGGCACCGTGAACGGCGACGACGTCGCCTGGAAGCTGTCGATCACCAACCCGATGCCGCTGACGCTGAGCTACACCGGCAAGGTGAGCGGCGACAGCATCTCCGGCGAGATGGGCATCGGCCCGATGGGCTCGTTCCCGTTCACCGGCACCCGGGCGTAAGGCGTCGAGATCGCGGCGGTTCCGCCGCAGCCGCAGTTACCAATGTCATCACCGGGCCGGCGCGCAGCGCCGAGACCCGGTGATCCATCACTTGAAGAAGATGGATGGCCGGGCCTTCGCCGCGCCGAAGGGGCTTCGGCCCCGCAGGCGGGTCAAGCCCGGCCATGACTGCTCCTGACGATAACTTAGGCTGGCTCCTCCGAGGGAGTCATTCCGGGGCGCGCGTGAAACGCGCGAACCCGGAATCTCGAAGTAATTAGACACCCGATCGCAACAACCTCGGGATTCCGGGTTCGCTCACTGCGTGAGCGCCCCGGAATGACGGTGCGAGTGGTGGGCCCTCGGCGCCGCCTCAGCCCAGGTTCAGTTCCTTGAAGAAGTCGTTGCCCTTGTCGTCGACGATGATGAAGGCCGGGAAGTCGACGACGTCGATCTTCCAGATCGCCTCCATGCCGAGCTCGGGATATTCCAGCACCTCGACCTTCTTGATGCAGTGCTCGGCAAGGTTGGCCGCGGCGCCGCCGATCGAGCCGAGATAGAAGCCGCCATACTTCTTGCACGCCTCGCGCACCGCCGGAGCGCGGTTGCCCTTGGCGACCATCACCATCGAGCCGCCGGCCGCCTGGAACTGATCGACGAACGAGTCCATCCGCCCCGCGGTGGTCGGGCCGAACGCGCCGGAGGCGTAGCCGTCCGGGGTCTTGGCCGGGCCGGCGTAGTACACCGGATGGTTCTTGAAGTAATCCGGCAGCGGCTCGCCCTTCTCCAGCCGGTCGCGCAGCTTGGCATGGGCGGCGTCGCGCGCCACGATCATGGTGCCGGTCAGCGACAGCCGGGTCTTGATCGGGTGCTTGCTCAGCGTCGCGAGGATGTCCTTCATCGGCTGGTTGAGGTCGATCTTCACCACCTCGCCGCCGAGCGCCTGCTCGACTTCCGGCAAATACTGCGCCGGGTTGTGCTCGAGCTCTTCCAGATACACGCCATCCTTGGTGATCTTGCCGAGCATCTGCCGGTCGGCCGAGCACGATACGCCGAGGCCGATCGGCAACGAGGCGCCGTGGCGCGGCAGCCGGATGACGCGGACGTCGTGGCAGAAATACTTGCCGCCGAACTGCGCACCGACGCCGAGGCTCTGCGTCATCTTGTGGATTTCCTGCTCCATCTCGACGTCGCGGAACGCGTTGCCGAGTTCGGAGCCGTGGGTCGGCAGCGCATCGAGATAGCGCGCGGAGGCGAGCTTCACCGTCTTCATCGTGGTCTCGACCGAAGTGCCGCCGATCACGATCGCCAGGTGATAGGGCGGGCACGCCGCAGTGCCGAGCGTCATGATCTTCTCTTTCAGGAACGCCAGCAGCCGGTCGCGCGTCAGCAGCGACGGCGTCGCCTGGAACAGGAAGCTCTTGTTGGCCGAGCCGCCGCCCTTGGCCATGAACATGAACTTGTAGGCATCATCGCCCTCGGCGTAGATCTCGCACTGCGCCGGCATGTTGTTGGCGGTGTTCTTCTCCTCGAACATCGACAGCGGCGCGACCTGCGAGTAGCGCAAGTTGCGGCGCAAGTAAGCGTCGCGCGCGCCTTCTGACAGCGCCGCTTCATCGTCGCCGTCGGTGATGACGTTCGAGCCCTTCTTGCCCATGATGATCGCGGTGCCGGTGTCCTGGCACATCGGCAGCACGCCGCCGGCGGCGATATTGGCGTTCTTCAGGAAGTCGAGCGCGACGAACTTGTCGTTCGGGCTCGCCTCCGGATCGTCCAGGATCTTGCGGAGCTGCTTGAGGTGGCCGGGCCGCAGATAATGGTTGATCTCGCCGAACGCCGCCTCCGACAGCGCGCGCAGCGCCTCGCGCTCCACCACCAGCATGTCGCGCCCGAGCACCTTCTCGACCCGCACGCCGTCCGACGTGATCTTGCGATAGACGGTGTCGTCCTTGCCCAGCGGAAACAGCGGGGTGTGCTTATAGGGCGGAACCGGGGTGGCAGCAGACGGAACGGGCGTGGGAGCGTTCATGGACAGGGCCTCGAATGGGTAAATTCGCGGCCCTGTCTAGGCGGTTTCGGCGGGATTTTGAAGGGTTCAAAACGGGAGGGTGGGGAGCTTCATGGGACCTGCCCGGCCAGATCGGGACCAACTGGACCTGCCGCATCTTCCGGTGGCGGCTCCGTCAGGAGGCCATCCTGTGGGACATCCACATCCGGCTCAGATTTCAGTACGATGGGCTGGGCTAGTACAGGCCGCTCTTGCGGTCCGGTCAGCTCCTGCTCCGCCGCATCGCGCATCGCTTCCGTATTGACGCTCGCGGGCTCGGCCTTTGCCTCGGGAAGACGCGGTGCAGTCCGCTGCCAAGCCCGCAGATGCTGCCCAGCTTGATCGTAGGCGAGGGGGACAATCGCCTCTAGTTCGGCGATGAAATTCTTGCGCTGTGCGAAGCGGGCGCCGATATCACGCACCATGATCACGTCGAACGACGTCACCACCTGCCCCGCCTTCTCATCTACAGCTTGATCGACGTTCTCTCGAAGCGCCGCGAGCGGTCGCTGAGTGCTACTGGTTCGTCCCGGCCAGTACAGACGGATATGCCAGTTCTCGTTCGTCGTGGGCGGAAACTGGCGCAGTAGCCAGTTCAGCCTCGCCTTCGTTCCCTTCTTGTCGTCAGGTGCCCTCAGATGCATCGAAACTGCGAGCGAGCGCGTTTTGATGTCTGCAGTGACCTCCAGAGGAGACGCCGCGTCCGGCACGATCAACGTAGCGGCGAGAGAATGCTCCTCGCATAAGTGACAGCTATCAGCCTTGGCCCGCGCATCGAGGTCGCGAAGATGTTCCCTCGGGATTCGCGGCGAGACTTCGACGCCGAGTTGTCGGCTCATCGTCAGCGACAGGTCGCGCACGACTTGGTGCCATGCTCCAACAATCTCGCGTGTCACAGCAGAGTTCGGCGACGGCGCGGCCCCCGCCTGAACAGATGCCACCAGGTCGGTCCAACACGCGGGCATCTGATCAAAGCCCTTCACTCCGGCGCTTGGGTGCGTGAGAAAGCGGACCATTTCGTTGAGGACAAACCTCTGATCGCGATCGAGGATCTCATCGTTGGCAAGTAGCAGGCTCGCTTCGGTAAGGACGTGCATCCAAGACCAGTGAAACAGCTCGATCTTACGTCGCGCGGATACTGAAACCTGCAAAGGGTGAACAGCCGGGACAGCGGCAAACTGATTGGAAATCGTAATTAGGGCGTCGATGTCGTTCTCGCGCGCAAGCGCTAAATAGCTTTCGACTTGGCCGACCTCCAGTTCAGAATTTCCAACCTTGGCTTCGACCAGAGCCCGCCACTGACGATTACCCGTAGTGAGAACAATCAGGCCGTCCGGCCTCATTTTGTCTGACTGAGATGAGAAGCAGACCTCAGTAAAGGTCTCGATCCTCGTTCGGGGCCCAGCGCGCTGGCCGACCGTATTCATCATCGAGCGACCGAACTCATCCACATTGGCAAGACACGCCAACAGGATCGACGCCGTTCGACCTTCCTTTGAGGTATCGGCCAGAACCGGAAAAAGCCGAGCACGCTCACCGCGACTTAAATAGCTTGGAATATCCAACATCGGGGGCACCCTGAAATGCAACTCAGGGTCGCAATACTGCAGCGATTTCCCGCCAACCGGAAGCCGGAAAATCTGCATCGATCCCGTATGGGAAACGCAAAGATAAGCGGAGGCGGAACCCTCGTGCGTCACCGCCCTCATCCAAACACCGCCTATTCTGCCCACCTCCCGCACAGGTATTGCCCCTTGCACGGGCTGCTAGCGGCGAGTTCTGGATCGCAGCGGTGGGCTCGACGAAAACTGCCGACCGTTACAGCGAGCTGAGCATCCAACTCCGTCCCCACATCCAGCCGGATCTGAGATCCCGGCAAGTATACGATCCGGGGAAACTCTGATCTCCTGATTGTCCATGGCCGATGTGCACGCTGATCAGTAGCCGCGAACTTGGTCCTCTTGCATCTGGCTTCGGCGCAAGCTTCAGTACCGCCAGGGACTGAGGAGAAGACCTGATGCTGCGCCGCCTGCCCTATCTCATTGCCACCGCTGCTATCGCCTCGACATTCGCCGCCTCCCCCGCCCGGGCCGATCGCTGCGACGATCTTGCCAAGCAGCTCAAGGCGCAGATCGATGGGATCAGCGTCGGCAAGACCGCGGCCAACATGATCTACCTGTCGCATCCGGCCGCGAAGGCGCTGCGGCTGGGGTGTCCGAGCCGCACGGTGAAGAACGAGGTTTACGGCCAGGCGCCGGCGCGAAAGCCGTCGCCGGAATTTCAGGACCTGATCGCCAGCGCCGCCGCAATCGTGTTCACGATCCCGAAGCCGGACACGCTGCGCGGCGTCAAGCGCTGCTTCGGCCGGGTCGGCATTTTGCGCGGCAACGACATCAAGACCCGCTTCCGCCGGCTCGACATGCGCTGCATCCGCACCAAGACCGACGCATCGATCTCGATCACCCGCGACAGCAGCGAGTAGCTGCGCGGCCGCTCCGGCGGCGCCCCTCCCCTCGTGATGTCCCGCAATCCAAAGCCCGGCATTTGAAGCAAATGCCGGCGCAGGGGTGCGCGCAAAGTTCACCGGGCAGCGCGATGATCGCGGTTGATCCGATGCCTACCCGGGCGCGGTCGGTGGCAAGCCGCCGCCGGCGCACCATCTGATCGGGGGACGTTGGCCAACACGAGGAAAGACTGATGAGCAGCATTTCGAGCGTGTCGTCGACACCGGTGGCCAAGCCGGCGACTCAGGCGAGCCCTCCGCCGCCACCTCCGCCGCCGAAAGACGACAAGGACACCACCAGCATCCAGCCGCCGAAAGCGGCGCTGCCGCCCGGACAGGGCACCCGCGTCGACCAGCTCGCGTAAAGCACGACGACGCGGTTCAGAAGCGACGACGGGACCCGCCACGCGCGGGGCTTTGTTGTTTCAGCCCGATCGCTGCGCTGGTGGCCATCTGGCGCGCAGCCGGCGCTCTGCTAGACTCGGCCGACGCGAGCGGCGGGGTAGCCTGATGAGCGATGCCAAAGTCCTGACCGGCGGCTGCCATTGCGGTCTGGTGCGGTTCGAATGCACCACCGACCTGTCGATGGTCACGGCTTGCAACTGCTCGATCTGCACCAAGAAGGGTCTGCACTTCACCTTCCTGCCGCCGAAGAGCTTTCAGCTGCGCGCCGGCGAAGACAGCCTGAAAGAATATCTGTTCAACAAGCGCGCGGTCAGTCACCAGCTCTGCAGCGAGTGCGGCGTCGAGGTGTTCGCCCGGGGCACAAAGCCCGATGGCACCGAAGTGGTGGCGCTGAACGTCTCCTGCATCGACGGCATCGAGCTGTCGCAGCTGAAGATGACGCCGATCGACGGACGGCACAGATAGGTTCGCGCAAGTCCACCGGCGTCATTCCGGGGCGCGCGTGAAACGCGCGAACCCGGAATCTCGAAGTGGTGTGCTCGGATCAGATTTCGGGTTCGCGCGCTTTCGCTCGCGCCCCGGAATGACCTCGCAGAGAGATCGAACGCCACCTGACAGGCTGTTACTTATCCAGCTCCTTGTAGTGCCGGAAGATGCCTTCCTTGTTGAACGGAATGCGGCGGTCGCTGGCGAGGTAAGAGGCGATGTTCGGGCGTTCGGCGATCCGGTCGTGCAGCGCGACCAGCTTCGGAATGTCGCGCTCGAACGTCTTCATGTGCTTTGGAAAGGCGTAGCGCAGGCCCTCGACGATCTGAAACAGCGACAGGTCGGCATAGGTCAGCTTGCGCCCGGTGAGATAGGTGCCGCCGCCGCCGGCGACCAGGCGTTCGAAATAGCCGAGGAACTTCGGCGCGCGATTGTCCCAGAACTCGGCGGTGCGTTTCTTCGCCGGCTTCCGCTGGTCTTCGTAGTACAGCATGGTGCCGATCGGATGGTGAGTGTCGTGCACCTCCTGCACCAGGTCCGCGATCGTGAGCTGCAGCTGATGCACCCACAGCCGGCCGGCTTCGCTCGCGGGTGCAAGGCCATGACGGCTGCCGAGATACAGCAGGATGTTGGCGGTCTGGCCGATGATCAGCTTGCCGGCTTTGAGAAACGGCGGCGCAAACGGCGGCGTGCCCTGCTCCGCCTGCATCAGCTTCATCATCGTGGACATGCCGGCCTTATTGCGGCGCGCGGCATCGACATAGGCGGCGCCGGCCTCTTCGAGCGCCAGCCGCACGAATTCGCCGCGGCCCTGAATGGTCGGCCAGTAGTACAGTTCGTAAGCCATCGGTTCGGCCCCTGTGCTGATCGACGCGGCTCCGCCTCCGCGCCGCCCTGCTCCAGAGCCTAACAAAAAAGCGCCGCGGAAGGTCCGCGGCGCTTCGATGCTGGATCGCTCGGGAGCAGAGCGTCAGTTGGTCTGCTGGATCGCGGCCAATTCCCAGCTCGCGCCGGGGCGCCGAGTAAAGGTCCAGATCTCGGTGACCTCGATCGGCGTATCGCTGCCGGCGACCAGGCGATTGGTGCCGCGCTCCAGGGTCTTGTCGACCAGCGAGAACCGCATCGCCACGGTGGCGTAGTCGGTTTCGCCCTCGCGCCAGGCTTCGGCGAGATCGCCCTGCAGCAGCTTCACATCCGACACCTTGTTGATGTCGTTGTTGGCCTTGTTCTCCTCCAGGTCCTTGGCGAAGTACGACGCCATTTCCGGAGTGGCGAGCTGGCGCAGCCGGTCGATGTCTTCATTCGACCACGCCGCCTGGATGTCACCCAGCAGGCGCTCGAACGCCTCATAGTCGTCCGGCTTGATCTCCAGCGGCCGGTCATTGCTGGCGCTGGCGCCGCCACCGAAGCCGAAGCCGCCGCGCGAGGCCGGCTGCGCCGCCGGGTTGGCCGATTGGTTCATCGCATAGGCGCCATCGGGCCGCGGGCCCTGGCCGGCCACCGCACCGGGCGCATAGGCCGCCTGCGGGTTGTTGCGACGCTGCCACCAGCCCCAGGCCAGACGCGCCAGGATCACGACCAGCGCCACCTGCAGTACCAGCCCGATGATCGAGGCGAAGCTGCCGAGACCGGACAGGAAGCCGCCGCCGAACAGCATGCCGAGCAGGCCGGCGCCGAGGAAGCCAGCGGCAAGGCCGCCGAGCATGCCCATGCCCGGGCGGTTGAAGAAGCCGCCCTTGTTGGCGGCGGCGCCCGCCGCCGGGCCGCTCATGCCGGGGCCGCCCGGCTGGCTATAGGTGCGGTTGAACGGTTGAGCGGCACCCGGCGCCGTGTTGGTGCTGGGCGGTGCCGAGAAGCTGCGCGAGCCGCGCGAACCGGAGCTCGAGCCGCCGCCGATGCGCGCGTCGGCCGCCGACGTCAGCGCCAACGACAGCGGCATCGCGAGCGACATCGCCACAGCAAGAGCGGTCATAAAGCCGCGGGTGCGGTGCAAGAAATTCATGTTACTCCCTCAATCCCCGGCAGGGGGAAGCTCCGTAAAAATGGGCACCAGCCTCCAAAAAGGAAGCGGGCGCGTCGTCGCACACCTGCGGCCCTCGGTCGCGGGGAGTACGGTGAACCTAACGAGGCGTTAAGAAATCCGCCGTCGCATTGCAACTGATCGGCAATGCGAACTGGCACCACCATGAGTCTCGTCATGCCGCCTCGTGCCGGCATCCGCGACACGCGGAGATATCAACGACAAAAACGTGCATGGCCGGGACAAGCCCGGCCACGACGAAATTGAAGGGCGTTGCGCTCATCGAAGCGAGCGCTGTCCGCCGCACGCGTTCAGTTCGGCGCCATCGTCTCCTTCACCTTCGCGACCAGCGCGCTCAGCGCGAACGGTTTGGCCAGGAAGGCGAACTGCTCGTTCTCCGGCAGGCTCTTCTCGAACGCATCCTCGGCATAGCCCGACACGAAGATGATCTTCAGCTCCGGATTGCGGGCGCGCATCGCTTTCAGCAGCGTCGGGCCGTCCATTTCCGGCATCACCACGTCGGAGACGACGAGATCGACTTCGCCGCCATGGGCATCGAATTCTTCCAGCGCTTCGACGCCGTTGGAAGCTTCGATCACCTCATAGCCGCGGGAGCGCAGGCCGCGGGCATTGAGCGAGCGAAGACCCTCTTCGTCTTCGACCAGCAGGATCGTGCCCTGCCCGGTCATGTCAGCGCGGGGCTTGGGCGCGGCCGGTGCCGGCTCGGGTGCCGTGCCGCTGGCCGCGGGTGTCTCAACCTGCGGCTCGGCGACCTGCTCGTGGCGCGGCAGATAGATGCGGAAGGTGGTGCCCTTGCCGATTTCCGAGTCGACGTACACGAAGCCGCCGGTCTGCTTGATGATGCCGTACACCGTCGACAGCCCGAGCCCGGTGCCCTTGCCGACTTCCTTGGTCGAGAAGAACGGCTCGAAGATCTTGTCGAGAATTTCCGGCGGAATGCCGGTGCCGGTGTCGGAGACTTCGACGCAGACATAGTCGGCCGCCGGCATGCCGTTGTGGCCGAGCTGCGAGGCGGCGGAGGCGGAGACGTTGGCGGTGCGGATCGTCAGCTTGCCGCCGTCGGGCATCGCGTCGCGGGCGTTGACCGCGAGATTGACGATCACCTGCTCGAATTGCGAGACGTCGGCCTTGGTCCGCCACAGATCGCGGCCGTGCTGCATTTCCAGCGAGATCTTCTCGCCGATCAGCCGTTTCAGCAGCCGATCGATGTCGGTCAGCGCCTCGCCGAGATCGAGCACCTGGGGACGCAGTGTTTGTTTGCGCGAGAATGCCAGCAGCTGCCGCACCAGCGTCGCGGCGCGGGTGGCGTTCTGCTTGATCTGCATGATGTCCTGGAACGACGGATCGGTCGGCTTGTGCGCGTTCAGCAGGAAGTCGTTGGCCATCATGATGGCCGACAGCACGTTGTTGAAGTCGTGCGCGATGCCACCGGCGAGCTGGCCGATGGTGTCCATCTTCTGCGCCTGATTGACCTGGTTCTCCAGGGCGCGGCGCTCGGTGGTTTCGAGCATGTGGACGATGGCCGCTTCGTTGTCGGTCTCATCGCTGACCGCGGTCACGAAGAACTGGCCCCAGCGCTCCTTGGCGCTGTCGAGCATCACTTCGACCGGCGCGATATCGGCCTGCCCCTTGGCGGCCTGCTCGATCGCGCCTGCCAGCACCGCGCGGTCGCGCGCCGACGCCGCCGCCAGGATCGACTTGGACGCCGAAGCGCCGGCCGGGTCGAGGCTCTGCGCCAGCTTGGCAAGCCGCGCGTTCGCCCGGACCACCGCACCCGTCTTGTCGACGGTAGCGATCGCCATCGGGGTCTGGTCGAAGAACCGCATGAAGCGGATTTCGGCAGCGCGCTGCGGATCGAGCCGATCGTCGCGGGCACGGCTGATCACCAGCGTGCGCGACGGGCCGGGAGTGCCGTCGGCGCCGAAGGCGAGCTTGTGATAGAGCCGCACCGGCACGGTCTGGCCGCCGCGCTTCTTCAGGTCGATGTCGAAGACTTCGGTCTTCACCTCGCCCGGCTCCGGCACGATCGAGGTCAGCAGCGCGGCGCCGTCGCCCGAAACCACGTCCGATAGCTTCAGGCCACCGGAGCCGATCTCGGCGAGGTCATGATCGAGCCAGTTCGCCAGCGTGGCGTTGACATAGACGAGGTTGCCGGCCGGATTGACCGAGAAGAACCCGCAGGGCGCATGGTCGAGATATTCGATCGCGTGCTGCAGGGTCTGGAACACGTCCTCCTGGCGCTCGCGGTCGCGGGTGATGTCGGCGATCGACCACACCGTCTGCCGCGCCTCGCGCTTGCTGGTGCCGAGCGGGCGAACCCGCAGCCGCATCCAGCGGCCCTGGGTGCCGTCTGCGCCGGCAACCCGCACTTCCTCCTGCAGGCGCCGTCCCTCGCGAGCCGCCTTGAGCAGCCGGAACACCGCCTCGGAGACATCGGGATTACCGATGAACACCCGCTCCACCGGGCGGACGTCCTGCATCGTCGCCGCACCCGTCAGCGCCAGATAGGTCGAGTTGGCATAAACGACATGGCCGCCAGCGTCGGTGACTGCGATACCATCGAAAGCGTTTTCGGGAATCGCCCGCAGGATCGGATCTTCGGCGGAACGGTCGGCGAAGCCGATGATACCGGCCGCGAACGCGAACAGCATGAACAGGCCGACCATCGCCAGCAGCGCCAGCAGGCCGAGAATGTAAGGCTGGGCTCCGGCTCGGCCGAGCGTCATGAACGCCACGGCGGCGGCGACGATGGCGCCGGCCAGCAGCAGCACAAGCGCGATACTGCCGCCGCGGCGGGCCGGCTCCGGCGAGGCCGGACGCGGCTCGGGCGAAGCTTGTTGATCGTTGATGGTCATGGTCACCGAACCGGTCCCTTGCCCGCCGGGCACGCGGCGGCGCGGCTCCAACTGCCTGAATCGCGGCCGGAAACGCAAGACCATCCTCCGGCCCGTCCGCAGGCCATCAAGGACAATCCGCTCCGGCTTCCCGCGCCAGGGCGGCGCGCCGCCCGCCCCGCTCCTCGCTGCTGATGCATCGCCCCGCTCAATTGCTGCGGCCGGACCACGCCCGCTTCAGGTTCATGACGTAACCGATCACCTCGGCGACCGCCTGGTAGTGTTCGACCGGGATCTCATCGTCGATCTCCACCGTGGCGTACAACGCGCGCGCCAGCGGCACGTTCTCGACGATCGGCACGTCGTGTTCCTTGGCGACTTCCCGGATCTTGAACGCCACCGCGTCGACACCCTTGGCGACGCAGATCGGCGCCGACATGCCGCGCTCGTATTTCAGCGCCACCGAGAAGTGGGTCGGGTTGGTGATGACCACCGACGCATTCGGCACCTCGGCCATCATCCGCTTCTTCATCCGCTGATAGCGGAGCTGCCGCAACCGGCCCTTGATGTGCGGATCGCCTTCCGACTGCTTGAATTCTTCCTTGATCTCCTGCAGCGACATCTTCTGCTTTTCGTGCCACTGCCGATACTGGAAGAAGTAATCGCCGACGGCCACGAAGGCGAGCATCGCCACCACCGCGCCGAGCAGCTTCAGCGTCAGCGCCACGGTGACGCCGAGCAGCGCGGAAACGTCCATCTTCAGCAGCGCGTCGAGCCGGTCGTGCTCGGGATACAGCACCGCCACCATCACGATGCCGAGCGCCACGACCTTGAACAGGCCCTTGAGGAAGTTGGCCATCGCCTGTTTGCCGAACAGCCGCTTGGCGCCTTCGAGCGGCGACAGCTTGCTGAATTTCGGCGTCAGCGCCTCGGCGGAAAACACCAGCCGGTGCTGAATCATGTTGCTGGCGATCGCGACGATCACCAGCATCAACAGCGGAATGCCGATCGCCGCCAGCGTCGCGTAGGACAGGCTCTTGGCGAGCGCGATCAGCCCGTCGCCGTCGGCGCGCAGCATCCAAGACTTTTCGATCAGATTGCGCATCGGCGCGAGAATGCCGGCGCCGATCGACTCGTGGAACGAGGACAGCACCAGCGTCGCGCCGGCGATCAGGAACCAGGTGTTGACCTCCTGGCTCTTGACGACGTCGCCGCGCTTGAGTGCATCGTCGAGACGTTTTTGTGTCGGCTCTTCTGTTTTCTCGTCACTGTCCTCGGACATCGTTCAGCTCCGAACGACGCCGAGCGTCAGCGTGGCATCAGATCGTGCATCACGCCGCCGAAATAGCCGAGGAAAGCGCCCATCATCGTGGTCAGCACCACCGCGAGCACGATGAAGCCGATCACGATCGAAAGCGGAACGCCGACGAAATACACCTGCATCTGCGGCATCAGCCGCGCCAGCACGCCAAGCCCGATGTTGAACACCAGGCCGAACACCAGGAACGGCGCCGACAATTGCAGGCCGAGCTTGAACGCAGCCGCGAACGCTTTGGTGGCCAGCGCCGCGACGTCGCCGGTGTGCATTAATTCGCCCGGCGCGAACACCTTGTAGCTGTCGCTCAGCGCCTGGATCACCAGATAGTGCATGTCGGTGGCGAACAGCAGCGTGACACCGAGCATCGTCAGAAAATTGCCGACCACCACGCCCTGCTGGCCCTGCGTCGGATCGACCGCCGAAACGAAGCCGAGCCCGAGCTGCTGGGCGATCACCGCGCCCGCGACCTGCAGCGCCGACAGCGTCACCCGCGCGGTGGCGCCGAGCACGATGCCGACCGCGATCTCCTGCAGCATCAGCACCAACAGCGGCGTCAGCGACGACATGTCGATCTGATAGGCCGAGCGATGCAGCGGCAGCATGATTAGCGTCAGCATGAGCGCGATCGACAGCTTCACCCGCGTCGGGATGTTGCTCTCGCCGAACGCCGGCATCAGCATCACCATCGAGCCGATGCGTGCGAACACCAGCATGAAGGTGGCGGCGAGCGCCGGCAGGAAGGTCAGGTCGATGCGCATCGCGGCTGTCTGATTCGGAGCGCGCGTCAGAAGGTCGTGCGCCACAGCCGCGCGATGCGGCGATGGCGGATGCGACCAACGAAGCGGCGCGGGCTCCGATCATGCGTCAACCGCCGATGATTCGCGATGAGATCCGCATCATCTGCGAGTGCAGCGCGTCGGCCATGAAGGGCAGCGCCAGCACCAAGGTGACGAACATCGCCAGGATTTTCGGCACAAACACCAGCGTCTGTTCCTGAATCTGGGTCAGCGCCTGGACCAGCGACACCGCGACGCCGACCACCAGGCCGACCACCATCAGCGGCGCCGACACCACGACGATGGTCCAGATCGCGTCGCGGGCGACGTCGAGGGTTTCGGGGCCGGTCATGAGAGAATCCTTGTGTCGACGATTGTGGCAGTGGTGGTGTTCGGTCTCGCCATCGTCATCGCGAGGAGCGGAGCGACGAAGCGATCCAGGAGCGCGGTGCGCTGGGCTCTGGATTGCTTCGCTCGCAATGACGATGCCTATCGGTAACTTGCCGCCGTCAGATCGGCATCCGCATGATTTCTTCGTAGGACTGGATCACCCGGTCGCGGACCGACACCAGCGTCGACACCGCGACGTCGGTTTCGGCGACCGCGGTCACCACATCCATCACGTTGGATTTGCCGGAGGCCATCGCCATCGACTGCGCGTCGGACTTGCGGCCGGCGTCGAGCACGCTGCCCATCGCCTGCTTGACCAGGTTGCCGAACGACGGAGCGTCTTCGCTCCCCTTGTCGGCGCCGGCCGGCTTGGCCAGGCGGGCGAGGCTCGCATAGGCATTCGCTGCTGAAATCGGGGAGGCCATGGGTCAGTGTCCTGGTGCGATGCTGGGGAAGCGGATCAGGCTTTGAGAATGTCGAGCGTGCGCTGGATCATCCGGCGGGTGGCGCTGATGACGTTGAGGTTGGCCTCGTAGGACCGCTGCGCATCGCGCATGTCGGTCATTTCGATCACCGGATTGACGTTCGGGTACTTGACGTTGCCGTTGGCGTCGGCAGCCGGGTTGGTCGGCTCGTATTTGACGCGGAACGCCGAGGTGTCCGGCTTGACGCGGCCGAGCGCCACGACGCGGGCGTCGAGCGTGCGGTCCAGCGCCGACGTGAAGGTCGGCACCTTGCGGCGATACGGGTCGCCGCCCGGGTTCTGCGCCGTGGAGTCGGCGTTGGCGACGTTTTCCGAGATCACCCGCATCCGGCCCGCCTGCGCGCGCAGGCCGGAAGTGGCGATACCCATCGAGCGGGCGAAGTCGTTGCCGTCGTCTGCCATGGTTTAGCCTCCCGGCGCTTCTCAGCGCTTGCCGATTGCGGTCTTGAGCAGGCCGAGACTGCGGCTGTAGAGCGAGGTCACGGCGGCGTAGTCCATCTGGTTGGACGAGACCTTCAGCATCTCGTCCTCGAGGTTCACGGCGTTGCCGGCCGGACGGGTCTGGAAGCCGCCGTTGTTGTTGGTGGAGAAGCTCGGCGAGCCGCCCGGCGGGGTCAGATGCGACGCGCTGGTGCGCATCAGCGGCAGCGATCCGCCAGGACCGCCGGCGGCTTGTCCCTCCGGGGTGAATTTCGGCTCCACCAGATCCCGCGGCCGGAAGTTCGGCGTGTCGGAATTGGAGATATTTTCGGCAAGCACCTTCTGGCGCTCCTGATGCCACTGCATCTTGGTGCGCAACGCGTTGAGCTCGGGGAGATCGTTGATCGGCATAGCCGCCTCCGCCCCGGTCTTGCCGCCACGCGATTCCGCCGGGTAGGCAGAATTTGCCGCCCCTATGGTTAACGACTGGTTAAGAGGTCCGAGCTGCATGCCGGACGCAGTGGTAACTGCGGCGAAAACGGCACCAAACGCGGTTTGGGCGGCATGATTGGTGGATTATAAGAAGAAACGGATGGCAGTTCTTGCCGGGGATTATTAAGAAGGGACGAGGCGGGCCGCCGCGCGTCACCGGAACTGGTCGCGTTCGCATTCCGGAATGGGCGCTTCCGGAAAGCGCCAGGGCGCCAGCGTTGTTTGCCGGGGATACAGCATGTCATCGCAGCCATTGATGTTTTTTCTCGCATTTCTGGCCGTTCTGGCGCTGATTGGCGCCGCCGCCTGGCTGGTGCGCCGCTTTGCCGGCAATCGGCTCGGCACCAATGCCAGCCGCGGCCGGATGCCGAGGCTCGCCGTGATCGACGCTGCCGCCGTCGATGGCCGCCGCCGTCTGGTTCTGGTCCGGCGCGACAATGTCGAACATCTGCTGATGATCGGCGGGCCGAGCGACATCGTGATCGAGCCCAACATCGTCCGTGCCACCCCGTCGCGGGATCAGTTGCCGACCCGCGCCGGTGTCGAGCCGCGCCTGACGGCGCCGGAGCCCGGCCAGTGGGAATCCGATACCGCCGCCGAGCTGCCGGAGCCGGAACTGCCGCCGATCCCGACACGACCGTTGCGCCCAGGTGTGGCCGAGGAGCCGCGTCGCGCGCCGCCGCCAATGCCGGAGCGCCGTCCGGCCGATCCGTTCGCCAGCCTGATGCCTGAACCGATCGCCCGCCCCGAACAGCCGCTACAGCCCTTGCCGCGCCCCGAGCCCCCGATGCCCCGCGTCGAGGCGCCGATCATGCGGGCCGAACCTCCGATCATGCGGGCGGACCCGCCGATCATGCGGCCCGAGCCGCCGATCACCCGTCCTGAGCCCCCGATCCTGCGCCCCGAGCCACCCGTTCTGCGCCCGGAGCCGCCGGTGCTGCGCCCGGAGCCGCCGCGCCCCGAGCCCCGCATGGAGCCGGCCCCCCGTCCGCGCGCCGAGCCGGCCATGCCGCGGCCGCCGCGTCCGGAACCCAAGCCCGCCCCAATTCGCACTGAGCGCCCCGCGCCGCCGCCCGCGCCCTTGGCCCCGCCCCCGCTCCCGCTCCCGCTGCGCCTGTCACCGCAGCGCTTTCAACCGCGGACCAGAATCTCGCCGAGATGGCCAACCGGCTCGAAGCCGCACTGCGCCGTCCGCCGAATGCGCCGGCCGAGCCGGCTCCTCCGGTCGCGCCGGAGCCGCCAGCCCGTCCCAATCCGCCGACCCCACGCGCTTCCGAGCCTGCCCCGAAGAGCCGGCCGCAGCGGAGGCGTCTCCCGCCGCCGGTAAGACCGGGTTCGAGAGCCTCGAAGACGAAATGGCCGCGCTGCTCGGCCGCCCGAAGTCCCCTACGTGAGCGCCTCGGCCGGCCCGCGTAGAGTTTTCATCAGTTCATCGGTTCTGATCATCGCGGTTCTCGCGATGATCGTGCCTGCGCAGGCCCAAGACATCAGCATCAATCTCGGCGGCAATAGCCCCGGCGTCACCGAGCGCGCGATCCAGCTGATCGCGCTGCTGACGGTGCTGTCGATCGCACCGTCGATCCTGGTGATGATGACGTCGTTCACCCGCATCGTCGTGGTGCTGTCGCTGCTGCGCACGGCGCTGGGCACGGCCACCGCGCCGCCGAATGCGGTGATCATCGCGCTGGCGCTGTTCCTGACCGCCTTCGTGATGGGACCGACGCTGCAGAAATCTTATGACGAAGGCATCAAGCCGCTGATCGCCAACGAGATCGGCGTCGACGACGCGATGGTGCGGGCGTCCGGGCCGCTGCGGATCTTCATGCAGAAGAACGTCCGCGAGAAAGATCTCAAGCTGTTCCTCGACCTGTCTGGCGAACCGCCACCGGCAACGCCGGAAGATTTGTCGCTCCGCATCCTGATGCCAGCGTTCCTGATCTCGGAGCTGAAACGCGCCTTCGAAATCGGCTTCCTGCTGTTCCTGCCCTTCCTGATCATCGACCTCGTCGTCGCATCGATCCTGATGTCGATGGGCATGATGATGCTGCCACCCGTCGTGGTGTCGCTGCCGTTCAAGCTGATCTTCTTCGTGCTGGTGGACGGCTGGTCGCTTGTCGCTGGCAGCTTGGTGCAGAGCTACACCGGCGGCGGATAGTCTCGCCGAGATCAACGCTGCGGATTGGCTCTCTTCTCCACGGCTCATTCCGGTGCACGTGCGAAGCGCGTGAACCCGGACGCTCAGCTGCGCACAACAACCTCGGGATTCCGTGTTCGCAGGCTTCGCCTGCGCGCCGGAATGACGGTTGGAGACCGCGAAGAACTGCTACCGCGTCGCCTGGATGGCGCGGATCTTCGGCGGCACCTGGGGCAGCGTGCCGGTGGCGGTGAGATCGGCGCCGGGCGGCGGGTTGAGGCGGGCGCTGGCATCGGGGAAGCGCTGCTTCATCTCGCGCAGGAAGCCTTCCAGCGTGTCGACGCTGGCGGCCATTTTGGCGATCGCCGCAAACGCAGCGCTGTTGCCGGCACTCGGCTGACTGGCGATGTCGAAGGCAGCGCGATCGGCCGGATCGGTCATCAATGGCGCAAACTTCTCGCGGAAACGATCGAGGCCGAGGGCGTCTTCGGCGAGCGCGTAACCGACCACGGCACGGATCACGTCGCTCTTCTCGGCCGACGACAGCGGCGTGAAGTCCTTCCAGCGATCGCCGAGATACAGCTCGATCTGCTCGGAGGATTCGCGCCAGCGCCGCGCCGCCCAGTAGATGTCGGAACGCAGCCGGATCGCCTCGCGTCCACTGATATTGCTGATGATGTCGAGCGCCAGATCGTGGCGGCCGATGTCGCTCTGCGCGCGCGCCTCGAGCAACAGCCGCTGCTGACGGAGTTCGCCGGCAAGATCGGCGATGCGCGACGAATGCAGCGCACCGATGGCGCGATCCGGCTTGCGGTTCATCAGGTAGATCATCGCCAGCTTGGCGGCGACCTGCGCCCGTGCCGCGCCTTCGAGACGCTTGTCGACCTGATACTGCAGAAGCTCGCTGGCCTGATCGAGCAGATCGACCGCGACCAGACGGTCGGCGAGCCGGCGGATCATCTCGTCGCCGCGCCGGCCGATCGGTGTCAGCTCGCGATACTCGTAGAACATTGCGAGGGCTTCGATCGGCGGCAGGTCGTCGCCCTTGCTGCCGAGGAAAATCTGCGCGAACAGCGCGCGGGCATCGTCCTGCGCCTTGCGGGCAGCTTCCGAATTCGGCGCAAGCTGGGTCGCAACCCGGGCCGCCTGCAGCGAATCCTGATAGCGGCCCGCATCCGCGTACATCTTGGTCAGCAGCTGCTGAGTGTTCACTTCGAGCTGGTCGCCGCGCCAGTTCACCGACAGCCGCTCCAGATCGGGCAGCGCCTCCGCGGGTGTCAGTTCTTCGCGCTTCAGCCGCAGCACGATCTCGCGAAACCGTGCTTCGGCGGCGGCCTGGCGATCGGACGAAGCCATCGCGTCCTTGTACTTCTTCAGCGCCTCCGGCTCGCGGCCGAGCGCCTCGTCGAGCCAGCCGCGCATCACCGCGACCTGCGGCTTGATCTCCGGCGGGATGCCGACCAAATCGAAATCGGTGCTGAGTTTTGCGGCGCCCGAATAGTCACGCACTTCCAGCGAGGCCCGCATCGCCGCGGCGAGCACGGCGCGCTGGATGTCGAGCGGCAGCGCCGTGATGGCGAACTGAACGCTCTTCAGCTTCTCGCGCGCCTCGGCCCATTTGCCCTGCCGCGCCAGCGCTACGCCCTTCCACATCTGAGCGTCGTAAGTCGAAGCGATCGCCGGATTGGCGACGTCCTTCAACGTCTGCTCCGGCCGCCACATCAGCGCGCTCGCGGCCGCATGGCCGAGCATGGTGGCGGCATCTTCCTGGCCGGGCTTGGTGGCGGACAGCGCAAGATCGAGCACGCCCTTGGCTTCGGGATAAAGACCGCGCGCCATGTAGAACCGCGCCAGATCGAGCCGGGCCGGCAGCTTGTCGTCACCGCCCGCGACCGACGCGGCGTTGAGACGCTCGTCGAGCATGTCCTTGAAGCTGCCGGTCTGATCCTTCGCCCATTGCCGGACATCGAAGAACGGCTTCTCGGATGCAGCATCACCGCCGCCGCTCTCCGCGGCGGAGGATAGCGTCAGGCCCCCAGGCCGCGTCAGCAGCACGGCATCGGGAGTGGTTTCAACGGTGACGTCATCGGACTTCAGCTCGACAACGACGCCGTGGATCGACTCCAGCAGATTGAACTCGACGAAGTTCTGCCGCTTGATGAAGCCGCGCGGCGGCGGCAGCGCGGTGACCACCGTCAGCGTATCGCCCGCGTCGGGATCGGCGAGCTTCTGAACCTGGCCGAGCGCCGGCAACGACACCGAGACACTGGCGCGGGTCGGATCGGCGATGTTGCGTACCGCCGACAGCGGCTGCGACGCCGCGCGGCCGGCATCGGCAAGCGTCACGGTCCAGCCTTTGCCTGCACCGTCGTCTTCGGTAAGCGTCGCGATCTGCGGGCGGCTGAGCCGGATCCGAATTGCTTGTCCGTTGGCGAGCGGGAGGCGGCTGGCGTCGCTGACCACCGCACTGCCCTCGCGGCGGATCGCCGACAGATCAAACGCCGCGGTGTTGTCGAGCACCAGCCACAGCACATCGCCGCGGCGGAACAGTGCCGCCGGGGTCGGAGCAGAAAACGCGAAGCTCAGGCGAAGCCCATCCGTATTCAGCCGTACCTCGACCGGCCGCCCCTCATTCGAGACCGGCTTGGCGGCCACTGACGGCACAGGTGCGGGAGCCTGAGGCGCAGCCGGAGCAGTCTGCGGCGGCGCGATGCTCGGCGCCGCAGGTCCCGCTGGCGCGGCCGCGACTTGACCACCTTTGGCAGGCGGGCCGGCTGGCGACGGCGTCGCTGAGGGCCCCGCCACAGACGGAGATGGCGCAGCAGCCGCCGCAGCCGCAGCTGCAGGCTGCGGACCGGCCGGCGTCGCCGGCTTCATGGCCTTGGCTTCCGCGGGAGCCGGCGAGGGCTTGGCCTCCGCCTTGTGATCGGCTTCCTTGGCGTCAGGCTTGTGGCCTGTGTCCTTCGCGTCGGGCTTGTGGCCGTTGTCGGCCTTGAGCTCCTGCTTCTGGATCTCCGCCTGCAGCGCCTTGGGATCGAGCTTGCCGATCTCCGGCAGCTTCAGTGCCTGCGGCCCCATGGTCTGACCGGACTCGGCGCCGCCCGGCTGGAAGCCGACATCGATGATGAAGTTCTTCTCTTCGCGGAACGAATGCACATCGGCGCCGCCAATCAGCGTGAAGTCGACGGTGGAATTACCGCCGTCGATGTTCTGCGCGATCGAAGCGACGCCCGGCGGCGAGGCGAGCTGCGCGTCGGCGAGGTCGAAGGTCAGTGGCGTGTTGAACTGCACCGACAGCTTGCGGTCGGTCAGCGTCGACGCCACCCGCACGTCGGACGGGACTTCGAACACGTAACGCACGAAGGTCGGCTGCACCGAGGTCCGCACCCGGATCGGTGGCCGCTTCTTCACTTCGGCGGTGGCGCGTTGCGCCTTCAGCGCGCGCTCGGCCGCGCGGGCGCGTTCAGCCAGTTCCTTCACCACGTCTTGCGGCAGTCCGGGCGGCGCGCCGGTCCAGTTTTCTGGCAGCAGATCGACGAACAGCCGTTCGCCGGCCGCCATCGCGTTGACAGTGAGCTTACGCGTCAGAGCCAGACGCAGCGCATAGCCGTCAGGATCAAGCCGCGCAGAACCGATATAGCCGGGCGCGGAATCGGCAAGCTTGTCGACCGGAATATCGATCGGTCGCTTGAAGCGGATCACCACGATCAGGCCCGCAGTGGCGACGTCGGAGTCGACGTCCTCGGCCATCTTCAGCAGCAGCCGGCCGTATCCACCTTTCGCTTCGAAGCTGGCTTCGCCGCGCACCTGCGCGGCCGCGGGCGCAACGGTCAGCGCGGCTGCGATCAGCAGCAGCAAGCCGGCAAGGCAGAGTCGTGCGACGCGCCTGACCAGCGCCTGTGACCAAACTCCAGCGGCAGCCATCCGCGCCATCCGTCGTGTCTTTCAGTCAACGACTCTGTCGTCTGCCGGTCCTAGGCGGCTTCGCCGCCAACAAAGATACTACGCTTCACGCATGCGCGTCGGCGCGGCGGAAGCGCGCAGAACCGCAGCCTGCCCCACTAGGGCACAAAAGCCGTTAACGGTGGTTTAACCATCGTCGACTGCGGCAGGCTCACCCTGCTTCGGCACGGCACCGCGTCACAATCAGAGATTTAGATTGTCGAGGTAAACACGTTTTTGATAGTGATGCAGAAGGCGGGGAGCGCAACCGCCCGAACCATCCTTTTGTGTGACCGCGATCGCCGTGCCCTTCCCGCCCGCCGTTGTCGGCCGTCCTGACGGACGCCGCACGACGCGACGACGCTTCGGATCGGCTCGCGCCACCGAGGAACGATGGACGATCAAAGCTGCGCCCGCCGCCGATCTGGCGCGCGGATATGCCACTGGGAATTGGACTGACGACCGCCATGCTGCTGAAGGGTCTCTACAAGGTCGAATTCGAAACGCCGCGGCGCAAAGCGGTCGGCGTGATCTTCGCATCCGATGGAAGGCTGCACGGCGGCAGTTCGGCATTCGCCTATGTCGGCGCCTACGAACAGAACGGCCAGACCATCCACGGCACCATCACGGCGCGCCGGCACACCAGCGATCCGGCGATCCAGTCGGTGTTCGGCGTCGACGAGGTGCGGGTCGACTTCCACGGCTCGACGATCGGCGACTACGCGCAGGTCGAAGGCATGGCGGCGGAAGCCCCATCGCTCGGCTTCAGGGCGCTGCTGACCCGGATCAGCCAATAGCTTAAAAAGGTATGGTCGAGCCCTGCACGTCAGGTCACGACGAATTCGCCCCATGCCAACCGGCGATCGCGTCGGGGGTCACTTTCGTCGCGGTCGGTGTGATCAAAGATCCGCGTCATACGCCTATCGAGATCGTAGGTTGGCCAGCGCGGCTGGGCACCGCGGGCAAAACCGAGAAGATCGCCCTGAAAGCGGCAGCTCATCTCCCGCGAGACCTTTTTGCTGAACAAGTCCAGCTTTCCCAAATCGCCCTCGCCGGTCGTTCCAAACAGCATCGACAAATCGAGCCCGTGAGTGGCGGCGCCAAATATCAACCGCGTCAATGGCGTCGCATAGTCGAACCGATAGACCCAGCAGGGCGCGACCCGAGCATGGCCCTCCGCTATCAGCACAGACGGATGCCAAAAGGTGAAGTCGCCTCCGACATCGATAGCCGCGCGCTTGGACGGATAGCCATGATAGACCGACGCGATCCGTTCGCGAACAGCCCGACCAGATCGCTTGAACATGTCCTCCAACCGATTTGGTCGGGTGGCGATCACCGTAAGCACCTTGTCGAGAATAGCTCCCTCGCGCGACATCGTGCCGATAACGAGTGGTACTGGGTGCGCCTTCCCCAAACGAAACGCATCAATTGGGGAGAAAGGTAGGAAGTCGCCGTCCACCACCGGCGAGGTGGGCAGCATTCCGGCAACGGCGTCCGGCGCCACGTCGTAGAAGAACCGGCCGGACGCCTCGCAAAGCGTCTCGGCCGAAAGCCGCTTCAATGAATGGGAGACTGCGGCCTTGTCGTCCGGATCGAGCCCCAGCAGTTTAACAATCTCTGCGGCCCAGGTTCGATGCCTCTCTGGCCCGAAAGCCGACCCCGCGTTCGGACTCATCGCAATGGCCCGATGGAAGAGCCCAGCGGCGGATGGAATACACATCAAGGTGACGACGGACATCGCTCCCGCCGACTGTCCGACGATCGTCACGCGATCCGGGTCGCCGCCGAAGGCTGATATGTTGCGCTTGATCCATCCGAGCGCTGCGACCTGATCACGCGAGCCCGGATTGCTCTGGATCGGGCTTTCCGGCGTCGACCACGCGGAGAAATCGGAGAAGCCGAAGACGCCGACGCGATAATTGAAACTCACGTAGATCACGTCGCCGGATTTCACCAGCCCATCGCCGCGGTACAGCGGAGCTCGAGTGCCACCGACCGAAAAGCCACCGCCGTAAATCCAGACGATGACGGGGCGAAGGTTGCCGCTCGGTTGGAGCGGCGCCGAAACATTGACGGTCAGACAGTCCTCTGAGATCGGCGTTGTCTTTCCGGCTCCGCCGATCGCCTCGTATCCCCTTTTCTGCATCGGGATCGGACCGAACTCGGAAGCGTCGCGCACGCCTTGCCAAGCATTGGGAGGCTGCGGCGCGTTAAAGCGCAGTGCACCAGCAGGCGCGGCGGCGAACGGAATACCGCGCCACGTCCTCACGCCATCGGCGACGATCCCACGAACGGAGCCGCATTCAGTCTCAACGAGTAGGTCACTGTCTTGATGATGATTGGACATTCGAGACCTCGTGCGATCAGCAACGTCATCGTAAGTTGGAGCAGCTTGATGGTTCGCGGCGCGCAGCCAAGAACAGCGCGATCCGCTGACGGGCGAGCGCCAAGGTCTCATCCGTAACCGCGCACGGATAAAGCCCCAAGGCCGCCGCCCGCATGCGAGGGCCGACCACCAGATCCCAGAGGATCTGCGCATCAACCTCCGGGTCAGCACCGATCGAGCTCAGCACGACATCAAGCCGGCTCATCGCTCGAAGCCGCACATCCTCCAGCACCGGGACGATTTGCGGAAACCGCACCGCCTCCGCGAGGAACCTGCGTTCCATGGCGATGATATCAGGGTGCAGGAAGTAGTTGAGAAGAACGACGCAGACATCGAACAACTGCTCCGCCGGCGGACGATCGTCCGGCTCCACCGGTGGAAGCGCGTCGATCCTGGATGCCGCGTAACTGTTCGCAGCCGCTCGGAACAACTCCGCCTTGGTTGGAAAGCGGCTGTAGAGACTGCGCTTGGCAACGCCCAGCCGCACGGCCAATTCGTCGATCGTCGTTTCGGCAAAGCCCTTCTCGAGAAACATCTCGATCGCCACCGCGACAATGCGCTCCGTCAGTTCTTCCGACTGCTCAAGTGTTGGACGTCCGCGCCGGCTCATTCCGCCTCACCACCATTGCCCGAACGATCCTATGGAGCAGGCCAGGCATTAATGCAACGCTATCGTTGCATTAAATTTCGACAGACCAATTCGGCTACTGGCTGGCGCAGCATCCAGCAGTCCAGGCAAATTTTGCAAGTGGTCCAAGCGGCTTAGTGTGGTTCGAAGCCGACAGCCTACTGCCGCGGCGTCGGGCGGCCTTCGATCTTCGGCAGCACCGCGACCGATGCGGACACCGACGCCTTCCCGGTGGCGCGCCGCGCCATTTCGACGGTGAGCTTTTCGGCGGCTTCTGCCGACATCAGGCCGAGGATGTCGGACATCTTTCGCGGCGCGATCTGGGTGGCGATCTCGATCAGCACCGGCATTTCCAGACGATCGAAGATCTTCGCCGCATCTTTCGGCTTCATCGACTCGTACATCGTGACGATGCCCTTGAAGCGCGCCGCTTCGGCTTCCGATTTCTCTTCGGTCGCCTTGCCGATCTGGCCCTCGGTCTCCTTCATCTCCTGGACCTTGGACTCGATCCGCTTCTCCGCAGCCTTGAGCAGGCTCTCCCGGATCTCGACTTCGCGAGCGCGCGCTTCGAGCTCCTGGCGTCGCGCCTGCAGCCGCTCGAGGATCGCGCGTTCGGATGGAGAAATTGCCGGGGTCTCGGGCTCGGTCTCGGCCGGCTTGGTCTGTTCCGGCGGCGCGACCGCGGGCTTCTCTTCTTCCTTCTTCTTCGGCTCGCCATGCACCGAGCCGGTGATGTCGGGATCGATCGGCTTCCGTCCGGGGAAGTTCAAGTTCTCCTGAGCCCATGACGGCTTGGTCGCGTTCGGATCGTAATCGAACACGTAGCCGCCATCGAGCACCAGTCCGGCGATCTTCAGCACAGCGAGGCCGAAGACCGCGACCAGAACAACCGGAAGGATGCGGATATCCCGAAGTGCGTTCATGCAGCCAAGCCGTTATGTCGCCTGCGTTCCGCAAAAGCCTGCGCCGCCACCGCATTGGCCTGCGCGGCCGACACCGCCGCCGCCGGCTGCTCGCCGCCAGGACGCGCCGCCGCGACGATCTTCGACAAGCGCCGCAGCACGTTGTCGCCCTCGCCGAGCTGCTTCTTGAGCTGGTCGGACAGCGCGGAGGCCGCGGCGATGTCACGACCGAGGTTTTCGTTGACCTCGCGCACCGTGAGCTTGAGGCCGCCGATCGCCCGCTCGGCGATCTCGGTGACGGTGATCAGCTCGCCGATCGTCGCCTTCAGCGATTGCTCGTCGGCTTTCAGCCGCAGCAGGCGTTTGTTGAGCAGCCAACAATAACCGACGGTGACGAGGAGCAGCACGGCGACCAGGCTTTCGATCACGATTGCGAAAATGTGGCTCATTGTGCCTCCATCATTTTGCTCTGCTCGTCGGTACGTTCGAACATGGCGTAGGTGGTGAGCGGCTTGCGCAGCGGTTTGGTGACGCGAATGGCGACGCGGTCGCCGACCCGGCCCATCCGGCCTTCGGTGAGCACGACGCTGCCGCAACGCACCGCCACGGTGGCGTCAGCCCGCAGCTCCAGCGGCAGGGTGTCGCCGACCTGCAGCGCCATCAGTTGCCGCAGCGGCAGTTCGGCTTCGTACAGCACGGCGTCGACCGAAATATCGGCCTGGACGATCTCGGTGGCGAGGTGGCCTTCCCAGACCTGATCACGGCCGAATTTTTCGCCCATGAACATCTGCATCAGCACGCCGCGGATCGGCTCGATCGTGGCGTATGGCAGCAGCAGCTCGATATTGCCGCCGCGGTCTTCCATGTCGATGTGCAGGCGGACCAGGATCGCGGCGTTGGCAGGCCGGCTGATCGCGGCGAAACGCGGATTGGTCTCGAGCCGATCGATGCTGAACGACACCGGCGACAGCGGGCGGAACGCCTGTTCGGCGTCGGCGAGCACGACCTCGAGCAGCCGCTTCACCAGATTGGTTTCGATTGTGGTGTAGGGCCGGCCTTCGATGCGCAGCGCGGCCTGGCCGCGGCGGCCGCCGAGCAGCACGTCGATCATCGAATAGATCAGGCTGGAGTCGACGGTGGCGAGCCCGAAGTTCTGCCACTCCTCGGCCTTGAACACGCACAGCACCGCCGGCAGCGGGATCGAGTTCATGTAGTCGCCGAACCGGACCGAGGTGATGCGGTCGAGCGAGACTTCGACGTTGTCCGAGGTGAAGTTACGCAAGCTGGTCGTCATCAACCGCACCAGGCGGTCGAAGACGATTTCGAGCATCGGCAGACGCTCGTAGGAGACCATCGCGGAGTCGATGATCGCGCGGATGCCGGAGTTCTCGTCGAGGTGCACCTCGCCGACGCTGAAGCCGAGGAGATTGTCGATCTCCTCCTGCGACAGCACCCGCTCGCCGCCGTTCTTGCCGCCGCCGAGATCGCGGCCGCCATCCTCGACCATGGCGGCCCATTGCTCCGCCATCGTCCCGGTTAGTTCGTTCTCCGCTGCCGCCTTTGCCGCGGCCTCGGGATCCTCCGACGCCATGGAGGCTTCCCATTGGGCGGCAATTGCGTCCTGGTCGAGTTGGTCCTGGCCGGCCATGTCAGCTCACTGCACCAGCACTTCCTTGAACAACACAGCCGACACCTGCGCAGGCGCGATCGCCATGTTGACGCGCCGGGTCAGCTCTTCCTTCATCCGAAACATCCCGACCGAGCCGTTCAGGTCGCCCGAGCGCAGCTCCCGCAAGTAGGTCTGAAACAGGTCGGTGATCCGCGGCATGTTCGGCTTGATCTGCTCGGCGAGCTTCTCGTCCTTCACCTCGAGCACGACCTTGGCCTTGAGATACTGCACCCGCTCGCCCGGCGTGCCGGCGAGGTTGACCATGATCTCCGGCACTTCGACGAAGTTCGGCGGCTTCACTTCCTTGGCGGCTTCGGCCTGATGCGCGTCTTCGCCGTGACCGGCGAACAGGAAGAAATAAGCACCGGCACCGCCGCCGAGCAGCAGCACGGCCGCCGCAGCGATGATGATCAGCTTCTTCTTGCTCTTTGGCGCCCCGCCTTCGGCGGCTTCGGCGCCTTCTTCCGGTTTCTCTGCGTCCGCCATCGGCCGAATCGCCCATATCCCAAAAAGCGAGCCGCAGCCGAGGCGAACCGTAAACGCGAGACTAACGCCGCCAGCGCCCAAGGCTCTGATGACACGACGCTATGGGGCAATGGTTAACGGAACCTTTCCACGGCGGTGGCGGGTAGGAAGATTTTGCCGGCCGGTATGGTCAACAAGTCCTTTATTGCCGGCCCGACCGCTCCCTTAGAATTGGCAAGCTACTGATTTTGATGATTTTTCTGAGTTGGCACGAGCTTCGCTAGGTATCTGGTGAGCCGCGCGCTTGGGAGAGCGCCTGCGGTTCGCACGATCCGCCACCGGTCTGGGAGGACTTGGCGGCGGGTCATTCAAGGGAGAACCACCGATGGAGAATGCACTTCTCGTCGGACTGTCACGGCAGGTCGTGCTCGAACGGCAGATGGATGTCGTCGCGAACAACCTCGCCAATCTCAACACCAACGGCTTCAAGGCGGAGCGGTCGGTGTTCCAGGAATTTCTTAACACCGGCGCGCACGAGGACAATTTCGCGCGGCCGGACCGGCGCGTCAGCTTCGTGCAGGACCGCGCCACCTACCACGATCTGTCGACCGGCGCGCTGCAAGAGACCAAGAACCCGCTCGACGTCGCGATCGACGGCAAGGGCTTTCTGGTGGTGCAGACGCCGCAGGGCGAGCGTTTCACCCGCGACGGATCGCTGACGATCAACGCCCAGGGCCAGCTCGTCAACGGCTCCGGCTTCCCGGTGCTCGGCACCGGCGGCCCGATCGTGATCCAGCCGACCGACAAGGAACTGTCGATCTCGTCCGACGGCCGCGTCAGCGTGGTCGAAGGTACCTCGATCATCGACTCGCTGCGCGGCAAGCTGCGGGTTGTGACGTTCGACCGGCCGCAGAGCCTGATCAAGCAGGGCGGCAATCTGTTCGCAGCCACATCCGACCAGGGCACGCCCGACACCAAGTCGATGCTGCGCCAGGGCTATGTCGAGAAGTCGAACGTCAACTCGGTCCTGGAAATGACCAAGATGATCGACGTCACCCGAACCTACACCCAGATCTCGGCGATGCTGCAGCAGGAGAGCGAGCTGCGCAAATCCGCGATCGAGAAACTCGCCGAAGTGCCGGCCTAACGGAGACTGACCATGCGCGCACTCTACACTGCGGCGACCGGGATGGCGGCCCAGGAGCTCAACGTTCAGGTGATCTCCAACAACATCGCCAACATGCGCACCACCGGCTTCAAGAAGCAGACGGCGCAGTTTCAGGACCTGATCTACGATCACGTCCGCCGCGTCGGCGCGCAGGCGTCGGACCAGGGCACGATCCTGCCGGTCGGTGTCGACATCGGCGGTGGCGTCAAGACGGTCGGTACGCCGCGGCTGATGACCCAGGGCACGCTGTCGCCCACCGGCAACGATCTCGACCTCGCGGTGCGCGGCGAAGGCTTCTTCAAGATCCAGATGCCGGACGGCACCTTCGCCTACACCCGCGACGGCTCGTTCACCAAGGACAACACCGGCCGCATGGTCACGGCCAACGGCAACCCGGTGCAGCCGACCATCACCGTTCCGAACGGCGCGACCAGCATCACCGTCGCGGCCAACGGCCAGGTGTCGGTGACGATCTCCGGTTCGACCACGCCCACCGTGATCGGCCAGATCGGCCTGACCCGTTTCATCAACAAGGCCGGCCTGCAGCCGCAGGGCGACAACCTGTTCATCGAAACCCCGGCGTCCGGCACGCCGCAGGACGGCATCGCGTCTGCCGATGGTCTCGGCGACATCATGCAGAAGACGCTGGAGATGGCCAACGTCGAAGTGGTGACGGAAATCTCCGACCTGATCTCGGCACAGCGCGCCTACGAAATGAACGCCAAGGTCGTCAGCTCCGCCGACCAGATGCTGCAATCGACCTCTAATATGTTCCGCTGAGGAGACGGCTGATGATCCGCGCTCTCCTCCTCGCCTCCACCCTGATCGCCGCCGCCGGCAGTGGCGCGATCGGCCAGACCGCAGCGCCCGCGGCACAGCCGGAGGGCGAACTGCGCCCGAGCGACGTGCTGAAGTCGCCGGTGCTTCGCCCGCATGTCGAAGTCACCGGCGAACTGGTCCGGATCGGCGACGTGATCGAGAACGCCGGCGCCGCCGCCGGCATTGCAATCTATCGCTCACCCGACCTCGGCACCACCGGCGCGCTGCCGACCGCGACCGTCCTCGCGGCGCTGCGCGCCCATCAGGTGATCGGCGTCGATACCCGCGACATCACCGAAGTCACCGTGACCCGGCTGGCACGCACGCTGGCGGCCAAGGAAATTGAACAGCAGGTTGTCCAGACCCTGCAGCAGCGCCACGGCCTCGGCGAGCCCGAAGACCTGACGGTGAATTTCGACCGCGACGTCGAGACCAAGACGCTGCCGGCGAACTACGCCGGCAAACTGCAGCTCATCAACGAAAAATTCGATCCGCGCAGCGGCCGGTTCGACATCAGCTACGAAATCAACGGCGGCGAAGGTAGCGCGCCGGCCCGGATGCGGGTGACCGGCACCGCGATCGAAACCGTTGTGGCAACCGTGCTGACCCGGCCGGTGCAGCGTAACGAAGTGATCAAGGCCTCAGACATCACCGTCGAGCGCCGGCCGAAGAGCGAAGTCGCGTCCGATGCGGCGTCTCGCGATGCCGCCCTTGGCATGCAGGCGCGCCAGACGCTGCGCAGCGGACAGGTGCTGCGCGGCGCCGACCTCGCCAAGCCGGATCTCGTGACCCGCGACCAGGGCGTCACGCTGATCTATCGCGCGGCCGGCATCTATCTCACCGCGCGCGGCAAGGCACTCGACACCGGTGCCGAGGGCGACGTCGTCAACGTGCTCAATCTGCAGTCCAAGCGCACCATCACCGGCACGGTGATCGGTCGCGGCCAGGTCGCGATCACCGTCATCTCTCCGCGCGTCGTGGCCGACGCGAAAACCGAGTAACATTCATGTCCAAGTCTGTGCCGTTGCAACGCATCGTTCTGGTCGCCGCCCTGCTGGCGACGGGCGGACTCGCCGGGGGCTGCTCCTCGATCGATCGTCTCGCCGCGATCGGCGAACGGCCGGCACTCACTCCGATCGAAAACCCGACCACGCAGCCCGGCTACAAGCCGGTGCAGATGCCGATGCCGAAGCCGGAGGTCGCGTCCTACAACGCCAACTCGCTGTGGCGGAACGGCAGCCGCGCGTTCTTCAAGGATCAGCGCGCCGCCAAGGTCGGCGACATTCTCACCGTGACGGTGAACTTCACCGACAAGGCCAACATCGCCAACGAGACCCAGCGCAGCCGCACCAGCAAGGAAGACTCCGGCATCACCGACTTCATCGGCAGCAAGACGATCACGACGCCAGCGACCGCGGTGCTGCCGGGCCGCATCCTGACCACCGACTCCACCTCGTCTTCCGACGGTAAGGGCTCGGTGCAGCGCCAGGAAGCGTTGCAGACCAACGTCGCCGCGGTGGTGACGCAGGTGCTGCCGAACGGCAATCTGGTGGTCGAGGGCAAGCAGGAGATCCGGGTCAATTTCGAAATTCGCGAACTGATCGTCGCCGGCATCGTGCGGCCTGAAGACATCCAGAGCGACAACACCATCGACAGCAGCAAGATCGCACAGGCCCGCATCGCCTACGGCGGCCGCGGCCAGATCACCGACGTGCAGCAGCCGCGCTACGGCCAGCAGGTGATGGACGTGCTGCTCCCGTTCTGATCGTCATGACCTGACAACGAGCTCCCACACCCGGCCGCGAACCTAGGCGCGGTCAGGTGTTCCAACGCGGCCTCCTCCGGCTCTCCCTCCGGACGGAGGCCGCGGCCTTTTTACTGACCCGTGAGCGCTGCTGACGGTGAGTTGGTGGCCAAATATCAACGTCGCGGCCGTGCTTGATCTGAGGATGTCTGGCTCGCGGAGAGACTGCAAAGACGTCGTGCCCGGGACGAGCCCGGGCACGAGAGAGTTGGCGTTAGTACCTGCGATCACGCAACCGTCGTCGATTGCGGCTCGCCCTTGCTCCCTGCCGCCTTCCGCCGCTCCACCTTCTGCAGCACGAAGACGTAGAACACCGGCACGAACAGCACGGCCAGCACGGTCGCGGACAGCATGCCGCCGAACACGCCGGTGCCGATCGCATTCTGACTGCCGGCGCTGACGCCGCTCGCAAAAGCCAGCGGCGTGACGCCGAGGATGAAGGCGAGCGAGGTCATGATGATCGGGCGGAAGCGGATCGCCGCCGCCTCGATCGCCGCCTCGCGCAGCGACTTGCCCTCGGCATGCAGGTCCTTGGCGAATTCGACGATCAGGATCGCATTCTTGGCGGACAAACCGATGATCGCGATCAGGCCCACCTTGAAGTAGATGTCGTTCGGCATGTCGCGGAGCATCACGGCGAGCAGCGCTCCGATGATGCCGAGCGGCACGACCAGCATCACCGACAGCGGGATTGACCAGCTTTCGTACAGCGCCGCCAGCAGCAGGAACACGAACAGGACGCTGAGCCCGAGCAGGAACGGCGCCTGATTACCCGACTTGATTTCCTGCAGCGACTGCCCGGCCCATTCGAAACCGAACCCGCTCGGCAACTGCTTGGCCAGCCGTTCCATTTCGGCGATCGCTTCGCCCGAGGAGTGGCCCGGCGCACCATCGCCGGCAAAGCGCACCGACGGATAGCCGTTGAAGCCGATCACCTGGATCGGCCCCTTCGACCATTCGGTCCGCGCGAATGCGGAAAGCGGCACCATCCGGCCGCTGGCGTTGCGGACGTTCAGCTTGAGCAGATCGTCCGCCTGCATGCGGCGATCGTCCTGCGCCTGGATGGTGACGCGCTGCATCCGGCCGGCGTTGGGGAAGTCGTTGACGTAGGCCGAGCCGAGACTGGCGGTGATGGTGGCGTTGATGTCCGCGAAGGACACGCCGAGCGCATTCGCCTTCTCACGGTCGATCACCAGATGAAGCTGGGCCGAATTGGCCAGCCCCTCGATCCGAACGCCCGCCAGCACCGGACTGGCGGCGCCTGCCGCAGTCAGGCGCGTCGCGGCATCGTCGAGCGCCGCGCTGCCGCGGCTGCCGCGATCCTGCAGGCGGAAGGTGAAGCCGGTGAAGTTGCCGAGGCCGTCGATCGGCGGCGGCTCGAACGCCATCACCGTGGCGTCTCCGATCTTCGCCAGTTCGACATTGGCACGCCGGGCGATCGCACCGGCGCTGTCGTGGCCGCGCTCGCTCCAGTCCTTCAGCGTCACGAACGCCACCGCTGCGCTCTGCGAGTTGCCGGAGAAGCTGAAACCCGAAACAGTGAACACCTGCGACACGCTCGGGTCGGCGAGGAACACCTTCTCGGCCTGCTCGATCGACGTCATCGCGCGGGTCTGCGTCGCCTCGGTCGGCGCCTGCATGTCGACGATCAGATAGCCCTGATCCTCGGTCGGCAGGAACGACGAAGGCAACCGCAAGTAAGCCCAGCCGAGCCCCGCCAGCAGCGCCAGATACACCACCATCAGCCGCCCGGTGCGGCTGGTCGCCCAGCCGACGCCATTGCGATAACGACCCGCGATGCGCACGAAAGTCCGGTTGAACCAGCCGAAGAAGCCGCCCTTCTCGTGGTGATCGTCTGGCACCGGCTTCAGGAACGTCGCGCACAGCGCCGGCGTCAGCGTCAGCGCCAGGAAGCTCGAGAACAGGATCGACACCACCATCGTCAGGCTGAACTGCCGATAGATGATACCGACCGCGCCGGGGAAGAACGCCATCGGCAAAAACACGGCCGTGAGCACCAGCGTGATGCCGACGATCGCGCCCTTGATCTGCCCCATCGCCTTGATGGTCGCCTCGCGCGGCGACAGGCCTTCGGTCGCCATCAGGCGCTCGACGTTCTCGACCACCACGATGGCGTCGTCGACCAGGATGCCGATTGCCAGCACCATCGCGAACATCGTCAGCACGTTGATCGAGAAGCCGGTGACGAACATCACCGCACAGGTGCCGAGCAGCGCAATCGGCACCACCAGGGTCGGGATCAGGGTGTAGCGGATGTTCTGCAGGAACAGGAACATCACCACGAACACCAGCGCAATGGCTTCGGCGAGCGTGTACAGCACCTTCTCGATCGATGCCTTGATGAACGGGGTGGTGTCGTAGGGAATCTCGTAGGTCATCCCTTTCGGGAAATACTGCGACAGTTCCTTCATCTTGGCCGTGACGGCCCTGGAGGTGGCGAGCGCATTGGCGGTCGCCGACAACTGGACGCCGATCGACGCCGCGGGATGGCCGTTCAGCCGACTGTCGGAATTGTAATCCTCGCCGCCGACCTCAACCCGGGCAACGTCGCGCAGCCGCACCGACGAGCCGTCGCGATTGGCACGCAGCACGATGGCGCCGAATTCCTCCGGCGTGCCGAGCTGGCCCTTGACCAGGACCGGCGCGGTGACTTCCTGCGACACCGGGTTGGGCGTCGCGCCGATCCGCCCGGCGGCGACCTGCGCGTTCTGCGCGGCGATCGCGGCCGAGACGTCGCTGACGGTCAAGCCGACGCCGAACAGCTTGTCCGGATCGATCCACACCCGCATCGACCGCTGCGTGCCGAACAGCTGCGCCTTGCCGACGCCCTCGATCCGGCGGATCTCGCTGATGATATTGCGGGTGATGTAGTCGCCGACCGCGATGCTATCGAGCGAGCCGTCGATGGTCTGCACCGAGATGAACATCAGGAAGGTGCTGGAGGCTTCGTCGACCAGGATGCCGCGCTGGGTCACGGCGCTGGGCAGCCGCGACTCCACCCGGCGGATGCGGTTCTGCACATCCACCGTCGCCTGCGCCAGCGACGTTCCCGGCTGGAACGACACCTCGATCGAGATCTGGCCGGTCGCATCCGTGGTCGACTCGAAGTACATCAGGCCAGGAATGCCGGCGAGCTGATCTTCGATCAGCCGGACGACGCCCTGGTAGATCTCTTCGGACGACGCGCCCGGATAGTTCGCGGTGACGGAGATCTTCGCCGGGGCAATGTTGGGGTATTGCGCCACCGGCAGGAACGGAATCGCCAGCGCGCCGGCGATCATGATGAAGATGGCGACGACCCACGCGAACACGGGCCGCGCGATAAAGAAATCGGGCATGACCGCCGAGCCTCACTTCGCCTGCGAGGCGGCGCTGGTCGTACCAGCGGCCGCCGCGTTCGGCCACGGCTTCGGATCGACCGCCGCTCCCGGCGACAGAGCCTGAAAGCCCTGCACGACGACGGCATCGCCGGGATGGAGACCGCTCGCGATGATCCAGCGACCATCGACCAGCCGCGACGGCGTCACCGGCCGCAACTCGGCTTTGCGATCGGCCGAGACGACGTAGAGCTGCGCCTGCCCGCCCGGATCGCGGCGGAGCGCGCGCTCGGGCACGGCCAGCGCATTGGGCTGCTCGCCCTGCACCAGCTGCACGCGGACATACATGCCGGGCAACAAATCGCCGTCCGGATTAGGAAACTCGCCGCGCAGCGTGACCTGGCCAGTGGTGGCGTCGACGGAAGCTTCAGAGAACAAGAGGCGGCCGCGATGCGCGTAGCTCGCGCCATCGTCGAACCGCAGGCGCACCTCTGCTTCGATCGCATCGCCGGCCTTCGCCGACTGTTGCGCGGCCCGCTTCAGCGCCAATAGCTCGTTGGCAGACTGCGTGAAGTCGGCATAGACCGGATCGAGCTGCTGAATCGTCGCCAGGCTTTCGCTGCCACCGACGGTGAACAGTGCGCCTTCGGTGATCAGCGCCCGTCCGATGCGGCCGGTGATCGGTGCGCGGACTTCGGTGTATTGCAGATCGAGCTCGGCGGCCTGCAGGCCGGCGCGTGCGGAGGCCTCATCCGCCTCGGCCTGGGCCAATTCGGCGACTGCCTTGTCGTAGAGTTGGACTGTGGTGACGTCGCGATCCTTCAGCCGGGTCTGGCGCTCGGCCTGCTGGGCCGCCAGCGTGCGGGTTGCCACTGCACGCTGCAGCGTCGCCTTGGCGCTGGCGACACGAACCTGGAACGGCGCCGGGTCCAGCCGGTACAGTACGTCGCCCTGCTTGACGATGGTACCTTGCTGGAACACGCGCTCGATGATGATGCCCGAGACCCGCGGACGCACCTCGGCGATCCGCGTCGGTGCGATGCGGCCGGGCAGATCGCTGACGATGCGCAGCGTCTCCGGCGCGACTGTGACCACGCTCACCACGACCGGCGGCGCCTGCTTGTCGGCTCCTGCTTGTTTGCCGTCACCGCAGCCGGCCAGACTCACCACCACGCCAAACGCGCAAGCGGCCCGGAGGGCGGCCTTTGTCTTCGTCGTCACGCAACTCACCTTTGCTCCGCACGGCTGCGAGCCCCCCGGCCGCCGCAAACCGTTCAAAAGATACCATCCGGTTGGTATATTACATTCTTGACAATGACAACGGGGCGACGCCAGGATTCACCACAGTCGTTCTCAAGAAAGTTGCCTCGCCGCAATGAGCAGCGCCCATGAGCGAAAGAAACAACCGGAAGTCGTCCGCCGCGCCCTGATCGATTGTGCCGCCGCTCTGGCGATGGAGCGGGGGCTGCAAGCGGTCACGGTGCAGGCCGTTGCCGCCGCCGCCGGTGTCACAAAAGGCGGCCTGTTTCATCATTTTGCGACCAAGGAGAAGTTAATCGAGGCGGTCTTCGACGCCCAGCTCGACATCTTCGGTGCCGCCGTCGAAGAGGCGCTACAGGATGATCATTCCAGTTACGGCTGCTTCACCCGCGCCTACGTCCGGGCGACCTTCAATCTCAGCGAACAAGACGAAAGCCAGTGCGGCGGCGCTTTGGCGGTATCGATGATGACCGACCCGCTGTTGCGACCGCGCTGGTCTGCCAGAATGCGGGCATGGCTGACGAAGTATAAAAAAACCGACTCGGCGCCGGCGCTGGAGATCGTGCGACTCGCCGCCGATGGCGCCTGGCTCGCCGACCTCAGCCACATCGCCCCGGATCTTCGGATGGACCCCAAGAAGCTGCTGGCGCGACTGTTGGCAATGACTCGGAAAGACTGAGCGGGAAAGCTGAAGACCCGCGAGACGCACACGCCGCATCACGACCGATCACAACTTACTTGCCCAGACATCCGCATACATGATCCGGCGCATCGACGGCATCCCCCGATCGTAGTTGTATCGCGTCCCGGGGACGCTACGTTCCGCCGTGTTCGGCGATTCCTGCGAGGAATAGCCGGGCTGAATGGAGAGATCAGATGACCAAGACCGGCGCCGCGTTGCTCGCGGCAGCGACCATCCTCACCCTGGCGGCGGCTCCGGCCTCGGCCCGCGATTTCCCCTACTGCCTGCAAGGCGGCGAATGGGGCTATCCAGGTAATTGCCAGTTCGATTCCTACCAGCAGTGCATGGTGACCGCTTCAGGCACCCGCGCCTATTGCGACATCAATCCAGTGGTCGCGTTCAGTGCGCGCCAGCAGGCCGCCGAGCCGCAAGACGTTCCGCCGCCGCAACAGCAGCCGCGCAAGCGCCGGCACTAATCAGCTGCGCTTATTTCGCGCGCGCAACGGCCCAAAACGCCAGCTCCAAAAAACAACGGCGCCGCTTCCTCTCGGAAGCGACGCCGTAAAACTTTGATCAGGCCACCGACCTATTCGTCGCGATACACCTTTTCGCGCTTCTCATGGCGCTCCTGGGCTTCGACCGAGAGCGTCGCAATCGGGCGCGCCTCGAGCCGCTTGAGAGAGATCGGCTCGCCGGTCTCTTCGCAATAGCCGTAGGTGTTATCTTCGATACGTTGCAATGCTGCGTCGATCTTGGCGATCAGCTTGCGTTGACGGTCGCGAGCGCGCAGCTCAATAGCGCGGTCGGTTTCGGAGGAGGCGCGATCAGCCAAGTCGGGATGATTGACGTTCTCTTCCTGTAGTGCCTGGAGCGTGAGTTTGGCTTCACGCAGGATCTCGTCCTTCCAAGCCAACAATTTGGCGCGAAAATAATCGCGCTGCCGCTCGTTCATGAACGGCTCTTTCTCGGATGGTCGATAGTCTTTCAACTTTTCCAAGGGCAATCCATGATCCACATCAGGCGGTAAACACCCCGCCTGCGCGGCAGCTTATATAGCGCTGGGTTGTGACAGACAATATCGTCCGCACCGATCGCACCGGAACGGCGGAATAGCTGGGGAACACGAATCGCAGGCTTAGGCTTGGCCGGCTTTGGCGAGTTCGACTTCGACCCGCAGCTCGATCTCCGCCAGTACCGCGTCGAGGCCGGGATCGCCGGAGGAGTTCTTCAGTTCGGCCGCCGCCGCGCGCAGCCGCGCCACCGTTGCACCGTCCAGCATCCCCGACAGCAGGCCGATCTTCAGATCGTCGAGCGCATCGAGCGCCGTTCGTCCGCGCTGCACCGAGCGCTTGCGGCGTTCGGTGGCATCCTCCACCCCCTGCATGGCGAGCAGCGCATCCAGCGCAGCCGGCGGCCGAGGCGCACCGATCGGCTTGGCTTCCGATTGCGTGGGGGCGGTGGGGAGCGAAAACGTGCTCGATCCGGAGCGCCGGACAGTACCGGAGCCGGTCGATGTGGTGGTGCCGTTCGGACCGTAAATGCGCATCGTGTCTCTCGCCGTGTCCAGGCTCGCCGCGGAACAGCTTACACCCAGGGCGGCAACAGGGCTGAGGCCCCCGACCCGCAGCAAACCGGTTTATGGTTAACGATGGGTAAACAGCCCGGCAAGAATTGCCGGTGACGGCAGTTTCGCCGCGGTTGGAACCCAAACGGAACTCCGGAGAGAGGAACTTCCCCTCGGAAAATCAACAAGTTGCTTCAGATTCGCGGGTGGCACAGGACTGGCAAGGAAAGACTGACCGCATCGTTCGCAACAGCGGCGATGGATCGACAGGAGCCGAAAATGCCGCGCGTATCGACCCAACTCGTAAGGCTGGCTGCGGCGGCGCTGTGCGTGCTGCTCCTGTCGGGCGTGGGGGCCAATGCGACTTCGCGCATCAAGGACCTCGCCAATATCGAAGGCATCCGCCAGAACCAGCTGATCGGTTACGGCCTGGTGGTCGGCCTCAACGGCACCGGCGACACCCTCAACAACATCCCCTTCACCAAGCAGTCGCTGCAGGCGATGCTGGAACGCATGGGCGTCAACATCCGCGGCGCCACCATCCGCACCGGCAACGTCGCCGCCGTGATGGTCACCGGCAATCTGCCGCCGTTCGCCACCCAGGGCACCCGGATGGACGTCACCGTGTCGGCGCTGGGCGACGCCAAGAACCTGCAGGGCGGCACCCTGCTGGTCACCCCCCTGCTCGGCGCCGACGGCAACGTCTACGCGGTCGCCCAGGGCTCACTGGCGATCGGCGGTTTCCAGGCCGAGGGCGAAGCCGCCAAGATCACCCGCGGCGTGCCAACGGTCGGCCGGATCGCCAATGGCGCCATCATCGAGCGCGAGATCGAATTCGCCCTGAACCGGCTGCCGAACGTGCGGCTGGCGCTGCGCAATGCCGACTTCACCACCGCCAAGCGGATCGCCGCCGCCGTCAACGATTACCTCGGCACCAAATGCGCCGAGCCGCTCGACCCGTCGACTGTCCAGCTTTCAATCCCGGGCGAGTTCAAGGGCAACGCGGTGGCGCTGCTCACCGAGATCGAGCAGTTGCAGGTCGAACCGGATCAGGCCGCCAAGATCGTGATCGACGAACGTAGCGGTATCATAGTCATGGGCCGTGACGTCCGAGTCGCCACTGTGGCGGTGGCCCAGGGCAACCTGACGGTGTCGATCTCCGAAAGCCCGCAGGTGAGCCAGCCGAATCCGCTCGGCGGCGGCCGCACCGTCGTCACGCCGAATTCGCGGATCGGGGTCACCGAAGACGGCAAGAAACTCGCCGTGGTCAAGGACGGGGTGTCGCTGCAGCAGCTCGTCGACGGCCTCAACAGCCTCGGCATCGGCCCGCGCGACCTGATCGGCATCCTGCAGGCGATCAAGGCCGCCGGTGCCATCGAAGCCGACATCGAGGTGATGTGATGACGATCGCCACGACCTACGGGCCGACTCTACCGACCTATAATGGGCGGCCCGACTTTGCCCTCGCCGAAGCGCTGTCAAAGGTGCCGGCGCAGGTCCAGGACAAGGCCCAGAAGACCGCCAAGGACTTCGAGGCGATGTTTCTCAACACCATGTTCTCGCAGATGACTTCCGGGCTGAAGGGCGAAGGACCGTTCGGCGACACCGTCGGTACCGGCGTTTGGCGTTCGATGCTGACCGAACAGCATTCGCAGATGGTCGCCAAGGCCGGTGGCGTCGGCATCGCCACCGACGTGTACCGCTCGCTGATCCTGCAACAGGCAGCCCGCTCCTAAGCGCAAAGGACGACGCCATGACCGCGATGCAACGCCCGCAAGCCCAGCCCGCCGCCGTTCAACCGGTGGCAACGCCCGCCGACGCGCGCAAGCTCGCCGAGGGCCTGATCACGCTGATGGATTCGCTGCTGAAGGTGATCGAACACGAGACCGAGCTGGTCCGTGCCGGCAAGATCGCCGAAGCGATGCGGCTCGAGGTCGACAAGACCGAAGGCACCAAGCGCTACATCAGCGCGATCACGCTGGTGCGCGCCAGCCAGCCCTACATGTCGAAAGCGACGCCGGACCTGCTCGCGACGCTGCACCGGCATCACGAAGTGTTCCGCGCGATGCTGCAGGTCAACCTCACCGTGCTGGCCACCGCGCATGCGGTGTCGGAAGGCATCGTGCGAGGCGTCAACGCCGAAGTGCAGAAGCGCAACGCGCCGCAGACCTACACCGCCTACGGCCGTCACACCGGTCCGAGCCCGCGCCAGCTGACGCCCATCGCAGTCAGCCGCTCGCTGTAACGCCTCCCCTCACGACGACCTTGCGGGCCCGACGCGCATTGGCGCGGGATGTTGCACGCCTGCGCGATGCAGAGCTTTCGATTTAAATCATCGGAATCTTTGCAGGAGGAATTTCAGAACTGTTTGCCACGATGCTGGAGGAGGTGTGGGATTGACCTGATGGAGGCCAGGAGGCTGACATGAGTATCGATTTCAACATCAAGCCGGTGGGGGCGCCGGTGATCACGCCGATCCTCAGGCCGGAGCCTGAGGCGGTGCAAGCGGCCGTACCGACCGATCTGCCAGCGCCACAAAGCGTCACCGCGGCAGACGGCGGATCGGCGACGACTGCCACAAAGTCCGGAAGCAACCCTGCGTCTTCGATCGCCCGCCAGGTGATCTTCGATCAGGCTGCGGCCGAGATGGTGTACGTGGCGGTCGATCAGAACACGCAGTCGGTGATCAGCCAGTATCCTGACTCCTGGCAGCTCAAGGCACGCGCTTACTTCCGCGAACTCGATCAATCGAAGCCACAGCGCATCGGATCGCTCGCAACCGACCGCGTCGCCTGACGCCGAGTTGGAATGAGACCGGATCTCCCGGCCCGTCGGTTGCGGGCGCGGGCGCTTCGTGCTGGGCAAAGAAAGAATTGGAAGCGGACCACAGCAACATCACGACGTCGGTCGTGTTACGGACGGCCGCTGAGACCCGCGGCGATGTTGCGGTTGATGTCGATCAGCGCCTGCAGGCGTTCGACTTCCGGCTTGATCTGCAAGGCGCTGGACTGGCTCATCACGAACACGCCGATGTTGGCGATGTTCTGCCGGATCTCGATCGACTGCGGATTGTCGTCGCGCATCGCCTCGGTGACGAAGATCGACCAAAGTTTGCGATTGAACAGCAGCGCTTCCTGAAGTCCGATCGCGCCCTTCTCGTCCCAGTTCGTGACGACGTCCTGCAATTGCTTAGCCGCCTTCAGCAGCGCCTGCGCTTCGATCTCGCGGGGAGATGCAGTTCTCTGCGCCGTTCTGGCGTAAGCTTGCGCGGCACTCGACATCGGCTACCTCGACAACAATTCTTCTTCACGCTTGATGAG
The DNA here is from genome assembly GCF_039642825.1 of Rhodopseudomonas sp. P1. Lineage (NCBI taxonomy): Bacteria > Pseudomonadati > Pseudomonadota > Alphaproteobacteria > Hyphomicrobiales > Nitrobacteraceae > Rhodopseudomonas > Rhodopseudomonas sp. P1. The sequence continues at coordinate 4,326,833 of NZ_CP088006.1, forward strand.
GGGGCGCAGCTCTCTGAGTGCCTTATAGAGATTGCCGCTTAAGATAAGATTACTGGTTGCTTCAATCGTTTCACGGAAGCTCGGCACGGCTTCGATCAACTCTTTGATGAAACCTAGATACAAATCCTGATAAGCCGGGATGTCGTTCTGCAGATACATCATCTGCACGCACAGATAGATTCGCTTCACCGGCGTGTTCGCCGTCTCCGCGGTGAGAATGTCCTTCTCGCGCAGAATCGGCGCATCGCCGTCGATCAGAAACGTGGTGCGGGTGTCGGAGTTGGTGATCACGCTCTGGCCGATCACGATCCGCTCGAACGGCTTCAATTCGACTCGCAGAGGCATCGCTTCTCCCTTCGCATATGGTCACGGGACCGAGATCGACTCATCCTCCAGCCCTTTTTCCTTATGCGCAGGGTTTGCGAATCGATCCAGTACAAACGCGCCGTACTTTCAGGGGAAAAATGCAACGGGAGATTGCGCGGCGCCGAATCGCGCCGCCGTCCGGGACGTGGCCGCCCCGTGATCGCCGCCCCGGCGCGAGGCCGGGGCCGTTGCGATTACCGCAGCAATTGCAGGACGCTCTGCTGCGACTGGTTGGCCAGCGACAACGCCGACACCGCGATCGATTGCCGGGTCGAGAGCGCCTGACTGTTGGCCGCTTCTTCGTTGGTATCGGCGAGCGTCAGGTTCGCCGAGCCGGTCTGCAGCACGTTGATCAGGCTCTTGGCGAAGTTCTGACGGATCTGCACGATCGACAGGTTTGAACCGTAAGACGACGCCTGCGAGCGCAGCGTGGTCGACGCGGTGTTGAGCGCGGCGAGCGTCTTGTTGGTCGCGGCGTTGTCGATGAAGTCGGTGCCGGCCACCAGCGTCGGCAGGCCAAGCGCCGCGGGCGTCAGCGCGGTGCCGACGATGGTCAGCGTCGAATTGCCGGTTTCGTTGAACACCAACTTCAGCGTGTCGCCGTTCAGCAGGTTGACGCCGTTGAACGACGCGTCCTGCGACGTGGTGGTGATCTGCGCGATGACGTTGTTGTACTGCTCGACCAGCTTGGCACGCGCCGCCTGCGAATTGAGATCGGCGACCGGCGGGTTCGGCGTGGTGAAGGTCAGCGTCGAGGTGATCGAGCCGCCGAGCACGCCACCGTCCGCGACCGAGCCGAGTGTCGACGACGCATAGTCGTTGCTCGCCGAGATCATCAGCACGCCGTTGGCGTCGACCTGCGCGGTGAGGTTGTTCGGCGCAAGCGCGGCGTTGAGCTGCGCCAGCGTCTTCACCGTGCCGCCGGTGCCGTCGCCGAAGGTGACGCTGACCGGCGTGCCGCCCTTGAAGGCGGTGAACGTCATGGTCTTGCCGGAGACGCCGCCGGCGCCGGAGGCGCGCGACGCCTGGAACACCGTCGAGGTGCCGGTGTTGCCGGCGAGGCCGAGCGCCAGCATGGCGTTGCCGGTACCGCTGATGGTGAGGTCGGAGGCGCTACCGGTCGAGATCTTCAGCGAGCCGCTCGACAGCGACGAATTGGCGGAGCCGAGCTGGGTCGTCAGCGTCGCGCCGGTCTGCGACAGCGTCGCGGTCTGCACGCCGGTGGCAAGGTCGATCGCCTTCAGCACGTCGGCCACGGTGCCGCCCTGCAGATAGACTGTCGAATTGCCGAGACCGTCGGTCTCGACGTGACCAGTCACGCCGGTGTGGGTCGCCGAAGCGAGCGGGACAGGCGCGTTCTTGAAGGTGATGGTCTTGCCGTTGACGGTGAGGATCGAGCCGTCATCGATCAGCGTGCCGATCGTGGTGGGGCCCGTGATGCGCGGCACGTCGAGCGTGGTCGGACCGGAACCGGTCGAGGTGGTGAGATTCAGCGACTTCAGGAAGTCTGCCGGACCGGTGACGTGGAGGTCGGCGCCGGTCGAAGAATTCAGCGTCACCACACCGGTGCCGCTGATCGAGGACGGAGTTCCGTTGGCCGTGAAGGTCGCAACGCCGCTAGAGATGTTGGCCGACTTGACGCCGCTGGCGAGATCGATCGCCGTCAGCACGTCGCCGACCGTGGCGTTGGTGAAGGTGTTGCTGGTGCCGAGATAAATCGTCGAGTTGCCCTGCGAGTCGGCGACGATGTTCCCGAGCACGCCCGAGCCGACCAACAGACCGGCCGGCGACGGCGGATCGGACGCCTTGAAGGTGATGGTCTTGCCGTTCACCGTCAGCGTTGTGCCGTCGGCGATCGCAGCGCCCAGGCCGCCGACGGTGTTGAACAACTTGGTGCTGGCGGTGATCGGCGCCGAGGTGCCGGTGCCGAGCGACGTCGACACCGGTCCGCTGAAGCCGAGCTTAGCCAGCACGGTGCCACCCGAAGTGTCGGAAACCGACAGCGCGCGGTTGGTGCCGGTATGCAACTCGAGGTGGCCGCTGGCGTTGACCACCGACGGATTGCTGGTGTTGCCGTTGATGGTGTCGACCGTGGCGAGCAGCGCGTTGATCGGCTGATTGACGCCGATCGTATAGTTGCCGTTGCTGTCGACCGTCGGAGTGCCGGTGGCGGTGAAGGTGATGGTCTTGCCGTCGACGACCAGCACATCGCCGGCCTGCGGGCCGGTCGGGGTCGTGGTCAAACCGTTGGTCAGCGACGAGATCAGATCGGTGCCGGTCGCAGTCGCCGTCGCGGTGCCGGTGTAGAGCACACCGCCCGTCGAGGTCGCATCGGTCGGGACGTTCTTGGTGACCGCGGTGCCGACCAGCGCGCCGATGCCGCCGCCCAGCGTGTCGGTCAGCGACACGCCGCTGGTGCCGCCGGCAGTGCCGTCATAGATCACGTTGCTGGTCGCGATCGCGCTGGCGAAGGTCTGGGTGCCGCGCAGATCGTTCGGAGTGGCGCCCGCGATGGTCGCCGCAACGTTGGATTTGGTTGAGTAGCCGACGTTGGACTGCAGCGCCTGGTTGGCGATCGACTTGGCAGTATCGATCAGCTTGTTCAGCGAGGTGATGCCGGTGTTGGCCGCCTGCAGGATCTGGACGCCGTTGCCGATTCCGTCGAGCAGGTTGTTGATGTCGCTGGCGCGGCTATCGAGCCCTGCTGCGGTGAAGAAGTTGGTCGGATTGTCGAGCGCGGTGTTGACCTTCTTGCCGGAAGCAAGACGGTTCTGCGTCGTCGCCAACAGATCGGCAGTCGACTGCAGCGATAGCAGATTCTGGCGAACCGCTGCCGAGAGAACCACATCAGCCATGGTGCAAACCTTCCTGATCCGCGCTGGACGTCGACCTTCAGTCGCACGTCGCTGCTCGCGTCGAACGGTCGTTGCCGCTGCGACACTTGCCGGTTGTGTTTAGACGCCTGTTCTGGAGAGGGACCTCGGCTGCACGACACACGTGCGCACCGGATCAACGCGGCCGATTCTCGACCTACCTTCTTCCTGAGCACCCGGGACTATGGCGGGGGCCATTTAAAATATGGTTAACAGCGTCTTAAGGGGAAAAGGTCAATTAAATCAACAGATCTAATGTTTGCCCGCGATTGCCGCTGCCCGGTTTGCAACCAGTTTATTAACTGATTCGCTCATTGGGCACCGGCGGCCCGCCCCAAACCGGCCGACCGCCTTGGCGAGACGGCGATTATTGGGCCGGGGCAGTATGGTTTATGAATTATTTACAGCCGCTGGCGCAGGATCCAGCAGCCCTACGGGTCTCTCTGAGGTGCGTCACAGGGCCTGAGGAGCTACCATCACTCCGTCGGATTCGGATCCTGAGATGCAGCCCGGACGCAGCAAGGCCATCCCCTCCCGCAACGCCTCTGACAAGGCCTACGAGCCAGCGGTGCTGCTGATGCGTGCGCGCGTGCTCCATCAGCAGGGCCAGCTCGACGAAGCGCGCTCTGCATATAAGAAGGTGCTCAAGAAGGCGCCGGACAATTTCATGGCGCTGCACTTCTACGCACTCGCCGAATATCAGAGCGGCAACGCCGAACTGGGCATCAGGACGCTGAAGCGTGCGCTCCTGGCCGATCCGAAATCGGCGCAGGCGCAGTCCGACATGGGCAGCATGCTGATTGCCGTCGGCCGCTTCGCGGACTCTCTGGCGTCGTGCGACAAAGCGATCGCGATCGATCCGACGCTGATGCTGGCTTACGCCAATCGGGGCCTCGCCCTCTCCGGTCTGGCCCGCTACGAAGACGCCATCGCCAGTTTCGACAAGGCGATCGAACTGATGCCGGATCGGGCCGATACCTGGAACGATCGCGGCAATGCGCTGCACAAGCTCGGACGCTACACTGACGCGCTGGAGAGCTACGACAAAGCGATCGAGATCGACCCGCTCAACGACGTCGCCTTCATGAACCGCGCCGGCACCTACAAGGATCTGAAGCAGTTAGATAAAGCCCTGGCGAGTTACGACCGCGCGCTGTCGATCGGCAAGCGGCCGGTCCAAGCAGGCCTCGCCCGTGCCGAAACTCTGCTGTTCATGCGCAACGTCAAGGACGCGATGGCGACCTGCACGGCGGTGCTGAAGGTCGAGCCGAATTCCGCGATCGCGCTCACGCTGCTCGGCAACTGCATGGCGTCGCTCGGCGATGCCGAGACCGCAATCGCCTTGCACAGCCGCGCCCTGGAGCTGATGCCGAACTACGAAGCGGCAATCTCCAGCAAGATCTTCTCGATGGACTTCTGCGCCGCCTCCGACGTCGAGGCGCAGCAGGCCGTTCGCAGCAGCTGGTGGACACAGATCGGCGCGCCGATCTATCGCGCCTTCGCCACTCCGCCCACCAACGACCGCGATCCCGACCGGCGCCTGGTGGTCGGCTACGTCTCGGCCGACTTCCGTGCGCATTCGGCGGCGTTCTCGTTCCGGCCGGTGATCGAGCATCACGACCATAGCCAGTTCGAAGTAGTGCTGTATTCGGGCGTGGTGGTACCGGACGATTCCACCCGAGCCTTCGAAGCGATCGCCGACAAATGGCGAGACGCGACGCTGATGAGCGACCAAGGGCTCGCCGATCAGATCAAGCAGGACAAGGTCGATATTCTGGTTGACCTGTCCGGCCACTCCAACGGCAACCGGCTGCGCGTGTTCGCACGCAAGCCCGCTCCGGTTCAAGTCACCGCCTGGGGCCACGCCACCGGCACTGGTCTTCCGGTGATGGACTATCTGCTCGGAGACCCGGTGGCGATCCCGGTCGAAGATCGTCACTTTTATGCCGAAGTGGTCTATGACCTGCCGTCGATCGTCATCATCGAGCCGCTGCCGGCGCAGTGGCGGTCGCAAGACTTGCCGTTCGACCGCAATGGCTATCTGACCTACGGCTCGCTGAACCGCATTTCAAAAATCTCGGACGCGGCGATCGAGGTGTGGTCGCAGATTCTCGCGGCGTCGCCGACGTCGCGGCTGATCCTGAAAGACCATCAGATCGACGACCCTGCGGTGCGGCAGACGCTGCTGGAGAAGTTCGCTACACGCGGCATCGCCGCCGGCCGCATCACCCTGTTGGGCTCGAGCTCGCGTCAGGACCATCTGGAAACGCTGAAGCAGATCGACCTCTGCCTCGATCCATTCCCTCAGGCGGGCGGCGTCTCGACCTGGGAAGCGCTGCATATGGGCGTGCCGGTTGTCAGCCGTCTCGGCCACACCGTGCCCAGCCGGGTCGGCTGCGCAGTGCTCGCCGCCGCTGGGCTGCCGGATTTCATTGCGCCCAACGACGCGCGCTACATCGAAATCGCCAGCAAGCCGGACCTTGAGCGGCTGCGTTCGATCCGTCGCGGCTTGCGCGACTTTATCCTGCAGCGCTGTGGCCCGGCCGCCTACACCCGCGCGGTCGAAGACGCCTACCGGACGATGTGGAAGCGTTGGTGCGCCACGCCATTCGACGAAGCCAAGGATCGGGCGCTGCGCCGCGGGCGCTGAGCCCCATTCCCGCTAGACGCCCGCGCCGCCGCTGTGCTTCGGCGCGGAGCCGGGGAGGAACGGCGCGATCAGCATCTCGCGCTTGATCAGCTCATCGTCGATCGACGGCAACTGGCTCTCCAGCGGCGCGCCGAACTTCAGCACCGGATACAGCTTCTGCCCCGGGTTGATCTCGACGTTGCAGAACACCGGTCCCTTGCGGGCATAGACCTCGCGGAGTTGCTCGGCGATATCGGCGCTGCGGCTGATCGTGACCACCGGCAGGTCCATCGCCTCGGCAACTTTGCGGAAGTCCACGAACGACAATCCGCTCGGCGCATCGACGCCGACATAGTGGCCATCGAGCCAGGTCTCCAGCGTCTGCTTCTGGATGCCGTGGCCGTGGTTATTGAACAGCATCAGCCGCACCGGCAGCTCGTGACGCTTGAGCAGTGCCAGTTCGCCCAGCGACAGCATCAGACCGCCGTCGCCGATGATGCAGGTGACGCCGCCCTTCGCCTGCACCGCGGCGCCGATCGATGCCGCCAGCGCGTAGCCCATCGCGGTGTTGTTCCAGTCCGAGATCAGCCGCTGGCCGCGCTTGATACGAAAGCCATTGCATGTCCAGGTCAGGTTGCCGCCGGTATCGACATAGAGCAGCTCATTGGCCGGCGCCGCATCGCTGAGCTTATCGACGAAATCATAAGCATCGACGAAGCCGGCATTGTCGGGAGCGGGGCCCGGTCGATCGTCCGGCAACGCGCTGCGCCAATGCGCGATCGTGTTCAGCCAAGCCTCGCGCGGCGGCGCCGCCTCGACTGCGGCGAGCAGCTTCGGCACGAATTCGTCCAGTCGGGCCGCGATGCGAGTGGCGATACGGATGCCGCGATCATCGAACTTGTCCATCTCGCCGCGGCTGGCATCGACCATCACGATCGTCGCTTCGCGCGCGAACGACGGCAGGATGCCGCCGGTGACGTTCTGCGACAGCCGGCTGCCGAGGCACAGGATCAGATCGGCGTTCTGCACCGTGAAGTTGCCGAGCCGCGGCCCGTAGACGCCGAACGGCCCAACCCGCAGCGGATGATCAGCCGCGATCAGATCGGTGGCGGCCCAGGTGGTCAGCACCGGCATGCCGAGGCGGTCGATGAGCTGATCCAGCATCGACCCGATCCGTGGCGTCGCAAGCCCGCCGCCGAGAATCAGCGCGGGACGTTTCGCACGCACGATCAGCGGCAGCAGCGCCGCAATCTCCGCGTCGAGATCGCTCGTCGCGGCCGCAGGCTCGGGCGTGAAACCCGGCAGGGCGTCGGGATCAATTTCGGCGCGCTGCAGATCGTCCGGCAGATCGATCAGCACCGAACCGGGCCGTCCCTCGAACGCGAGATGATACGCCTTCTCCAGATGATAGCGGATCGTGGTGGGATCGGAGATCTGCACCGCGTACTTGGTGACAGTGGCGAAGATCGAGGTGACGTCGGTCTCCTGAAAGCCGAGTTGACGGATCTGGTTCTTGCCCTTCAGCCGATGGGTGGCGACCTGCCCGGTGATCATCAGCGTCGGCACCGAATCGTAATAGGCGCAGCACACCCCGGTCAGCAGATTGGTGGCGCCGGGGCCCGAGGTCGTGATGGCGACGCCCAGCTTGCCGGTGGCACGCGCATAGCCGTCCGCGGCAATCGCGGCCGCCTGCTCATGCTGCGGAAAGATCGGAGTGACGTCTGGATGGCGCTGGGCGGAATCGAACATGTGCACCGCCGCACCGCCGGAAATGCCGAACACGTGGGTGACGCCGCGCCGCGCCAGGAAATCGATGACGTAGTCGGAGAGCTTCACGCGTGTCCTCCTTGCGCGGCTGTCAATTGCCGTGCCGGCGCAGCTTGTAGATGTTCGGATCAGCGGCGAGCCGTTCCATCAGCGCCGCACCGCCGCCCCGCCAGGCATCGTGCACCACCGAGAAATTGCGCCCGCCGGTCGCGGCGCGGCCGGCCTCGAAAGCCCATTCGATGCAGCCGAAGATGTCTTCGTAGGACGTCCCCTGCGCGCCGCTGTCGAGAAATTCCAGCGTGCGGCGCAGATTGACTCCGGCGTCGTCGCCAGCTTCGACGGTCTGACGATGGATCTTGGTGTTGACCCAGCCGGTGCCGACCGCGATCGCGTGCACGTCTTGATACTCGTCGTCGAGCAACTCGCACAGCTTCACCAGCATCACTTTGCCGAGGCAATAGGCCGAGTAGTTGCGGAACGGGCCGTTGATGCCGCCGCCGACCAGGAAGGCGACCTTGGCGGTCGAGTCGTGCGCACGCAGCGGATACAGCGCGTGCAGCAGCCGCATCTGTGCCACCGAATTCAGCGACAGCGACGCCGCCCAGTCTTCGAAATCACGCCCGAAGAAATCGCCGATCGGCGACAACTGCCCCGCGGCGCTGATCAGCCGCCCCCACGGCCTGCCGAGCGCCGCGATCTCCGCCGCCGCGCTCCGCACGCTGCTGGCGTCGGTCAGATCGCAATGCACCAGATGGATGCCGGCATCCGCCTGCAGCTCGCTCAAATTCTCGCTCGACCGATACGAGCCGATGACATCGTAGCCCTGCGCCCGATAGAGCTGCGCCAGCTTGATGCCGATGTCGCTCGAGATCGCCGCGATGATGACGCTGCCGTTCATCGCTGGCCCCCATAGGTCTTTGCCGCAGCCTGGGAAAAGGCTTGGGCGAGAGCGCCGTTATTGTCGGTCATCAGGCCATACCAGGGATCGTCGCTCGTCCTTGCGAGCGACGCGGAGCAATCCAGGGACTTCGCTGCTCGGCGATGGATTGCTTCGTCGCGGAGCTCTTCGCAATGACGGGAAAAGGCTGCGGACAACAACGCCAGCGGAAAATCGAGCTGCGCCAGCGCCAGGCTCGCCGGATTGCCGATATCACGGTGATAGCTGCCGTTGTGGAACGCGAAGATCCGCCGCATGAAGACGGGTAGAACTTCGGTCGAGAAATCGACCACCGGCTTGCCGAGCGAGGCGATGAAGTCGATCACCTCGGGCTCGACGATATACACCGCGGCGTTGGCGAGATCGCCGTTGGGATGCTGCGGCTTCTCGTCCATCTCCAGCACGCGCCCAGCGGAGTCGAGCGTGAGGATGCCGCAGTTTTGAGGCTGGTCGGTGACGAAGCTCATCATCGTCATTGCCGCATCGGACGGCCGCCCCGCATGGGCGTCGAGGAAGGCGCGCGGATCGAACAGGCTGAGATTATCGGCATGAGCGAACAGCGTCGGCGCTTCCGTGAAGCGCTCGCGATGCCGGAGCAGCGTGCCGGCGGTACCGAGCAGAGTCTCCTCAGGTGCGAGCACGATATGGTCCGCCCACGGACTGCGGCGGATGTACTCGCTCACGAGATCGGCGTGGTGATGCAGATTGACGACGATCTCGGGAAAGCCGGCCTCGCTCAGCATCTGCAGCCACAGTCCGAGCAGCGGACGGCCGGCGATCGGCATCAGGCACTTCGGCAGCACGTCGGTGAGCGGCGCCAGCCGCGTGCCGAGGCCGGCCGCGACCAGCAGCGCCTTGGCGCCGCCGCTCACGTGTCGAGCTCCCGGATAATATCGCGGGCGGTGACCGGGATGTTGCCGATCCGGCCGACCTGGCAGGCGGCAGCGATCGAGGCCAAGTACGCGCTGCGCCAGATGTCGGTGCCGATCGCCAGCGCCAGCGCGGCGCAGACGAAGAACGAGTCACCGGCGCCCGCCGCGTCCTTCGGCGCGGTGTTGAACGCGGGCAGCCGATCGGTCACCACCGTGCCGGCGCTACCGGTTTCGGCGTGGACCAAGAGGCCCTCGGCTGCCAGCGTCAGGATGACGTTCTTGGCGCGTGCCTTTTCGCGCAGGGCTTCGACCAGCACGACGAGACCGGAATCGAAATCGCGCATTGCCAGCCGCGCTTCGCGCTCGGTCGGCTTGATCAGCAGCATCTCGGTGAACCGCGAGATATCGCCGACCTGCGACGACGACTGGCTGTCCGCCACCATCGGCACGCCGCGGGCGCGGCACGCCTGCCCGATCGACTCGACCAGCCGAGACGGCAGGCAGCCGTAATTGAAGTCGGAGAACACCACCAGATCAGTCGTCGGCAGCCGATGCTCGATCGTCTCCAGCATCCGCGTCTGCAGATCGGCATCGACGTCGTGCTGCTTGAGATGACTGACCCGCAGCAGCGTCTTGTTGCCGGCGCGGAACCGCTGCTTGGTAGTGGTCGGACGGCTCTCATCGGTGAGGATGGTGGCGTCGACGTTGTACGACGCCAGCCGCTCACGAGCGAAGTCCGCCATCGCGTCGCCGCCGCCGACGGTGAGCAGGCTGACCTGCGCGCCCATGCCGGCCGCATGACCGGCGACGATGCCGGCGCCGCCGACGAACAATTCGCGCAGCACCGGCGTCACCACGATGGTCGGATCTTCTTGCGACAGGCCGAGCGGATCGCAGGCGATGTATTCGTCGACGATCAGATCGCCGATCACCAGCACGCGCAGCTTCGGAAATCCGGCCAGCACGTTCTTCAGTTCAAGCAGCTCGAAGCGATGCCGACGCGGATAGTCGAGCGGCTTGACGATCGACGACGGATTGAATTCGCGGAACTCGCGCTTAATCAGATCGAGAGACGAGAACGCAACCTCACCGGACGAGAACACCAGGCGACCGCCGTAGCCATCGAGCACCGCTTTTTCGGGATTGTCGGCGCCCTCGTGCTCCTTGCCTTTCACCACAACATTCGGCTTCAGCGCCGCGATGAAATCCTCCGCAGCATCGTGCAGCAGGAAGGCGTGGTCGACCACGCCGATGGCACGCACACCTTCGAGCCGCAGCTCGGCCGGCAGCATCCAGTCGTAACCTGTTTCGGCGGTGACGCCGACCACCAGATAGTCGCCGCAATCGGCGGCAAATTTCAGAAGCCGCAGATGGCCGGGATGAACGATGTTGAAATTGCCGGCGACGAACACGATGCTGCGCCGACGACCCGCCTTTTTCCGGATCTCCGCAAGCTCGGTACTGGTCTCGGGATGCAACATCGGCATCACCTCAGCGACGGATCGATTTCGATCAGCGGGCGCACGCTGCGGCGATGCTCCAGATCGTCCAGCGCCTCGTTGATCTCGTCGAGCGCATAGCGGCGGGTGAACATCGCATCGAGCGGCAGCTTGCCGTCACGATACAGCCCCGCCAGCAGTTCGATGTCGCGTTCCGGCTTGCTGTCGCCACCCCAGGTGCCGAGGATCCGCTTGCCGCAAATCAGTTCAAACGGATCGAGCGCGATCTTCTCGCCGCTCCGCGGATGCGAGGCGAACACGCACAGCCCGCCGAACCGCCGCGTGGCGTCGAACGCCTGCTCGATCACGCGAGTGAGGCCGGCGGATTCAATCGCGTAGTCGACGCCGAGGCCGCCGGTCAGCTTGCGGATCTCCTCGACCGGATCTGAAATCGACGCGTCGATCACCGAGGTGGCGCCCAGTTCGGTCGCCATCTTGAGCTTTGCGGGCTCGACATCGACCGCGATCACCTGCTTGCAGGCGAACAGCTTGCAGGCCATCAGTGCGGCGAGACCGATGCCACCGAGACCGAAGATCGCCAGCGTGCTGCCCGCCTGCGGTTTGGCGATGTTGATAACGATGCCGGCGCCGACCGGCAGCGCACACCCGAACAGCACCGCGACATCCATCGGCAGTCCGGCCGGCAGCGGCGTGACGCGGTTCTCGGCAACCACGGCGTATTCGTTGAATGTCGTCACTGCGCCGGCGTTGATGACCCGCTCCCCGCTGGCGTAGCGCACGCCCTGGGTGTCGGCGCCCTGCCCCTTGATCCAGCCGAGAATGACACGGTCGCCACGCTTGACCTTGGTGACGCCCGCGCCGGTCTCGACGACAACGCCCGAGCCTTCGTGGCCGAGCATATGGGGCAGATAGCGATCCGGCCCGCGTCCGCCGCGCGCTTCCATCACCTGGCTGTGGCAAACGCCGGAGTAAGCCAGCTTGACCAGCACCTGCCCCGCCGCGAGCGGCGGCGCCTCGACCGTCTCGATCCGCAGCGGCTGATTGAGTTCATGCAGCACCGCGGCACGGAAGGTCACAGGCATAATGGCCTCCGCTGTGCAGACGCCCACACCATCCCCGTCATTGCGAGCGAAGCGAAGCAATCCAGGAGCCCCGTGCACTGGGCCCCTGGATTGCTTCGTCGGCTTCGCCTCCTCGCAATGACAGTGTCAGGTTGTGCCATCATCGCGCCCTCAAAATGGTCCCGAGAACCAGGTGCCCGGCACGTCGTGCGGGAAGGTGCGCTGGGCGACCAGAGAGGCGGCTTCGACGTCGCGGCCGAGCATCCGGCCGACGGCATCGACGATGTGCTCGGCGCGGACGTGATAATTCTTGGTCAGCGCCGGGCTGGTCGCTTCCGGCACGTCGGGCGCGGCGAGGCGCTGCGGCGCGCTCTTGAGGCTGGCGAAGTGATCGGTGGCAATCCGCGCCACGATCTCGCCGGCCACGCCTCCGGTCAGATGCCCACTGTCGAGCGCAAGCAGCCGCCCGGTCTTCTGCACCGAGGTGATCACCGTCGGCCAGTCCAACGGACGAATGCAGCGCAGGTCGATCAGATCGCAAGCGATGCCCTGCGCGGCGAGATGATCGACGGCGTGCAGCGCCTCCACCGTCATGTAGCTCATTGCCACGATGGTCACCGCGTCGCCGCTTCGGACCACGCGCGCCTTGCCCAAAGGCCCGCGGACATCGCCGGCCGGGACCTCGCCCTTCATATTGTGCAGCCAACGATGCTCCAGGAAGATCACCGGATCGTCGTCGAAGATCGCACCGAGCAGCAGCGTCTTGGCGTCCTCGGCGGTGGTCGGCATCACCACCTTCAGGCCGGGAATGTGCGCGAACCAGGATTGCAGGCTCTGCGAATGCGTCGGCCCCTGGCCCCAGCCGCGGCCAATGATCATCCGGATGGTGATCGGCACGCCGCGCTTGCCGCCGAACATGAAGCGCCATTTGGCGGCATTGTTGACGAGCTGATCGAGCGACAGTAGCGCGAAGTCGAGCCGCTGATGCGTCAGCACCGGCCGCATGCCGTTCAGCGCCGCGCCGATCGCAAAACCGGTCATCGCCGCTTCCGACGTCGGCATATCGAACACGCGATCCGGGCCGAACTGCTTGTGCAGATCGAGCGTGGTGCCGAACACGCCCTTGGGATCATCCGTGCCGAGACCGAAGCAGATCACGTCGTCATCGGCCGCAAGCGCTGTGGCGAGCCCGTCACGGACGGCGGCGGCGAAGGTGGTTGCCATTCCGCCCTCCCTTAGCCTGCTGCCGACGCATAGACGTCGGTGAACGCGTCTTCGGGCGGCGGGAACGGCGAGCTTTCTGCGAAGGCGAACGCCTCCTCGATCTCGGCATCGATTTCCGCCTGCATGTCGGCCACGTCGGCGTCGGTCACGATGGCTTCGGTGATCAGCGCGCGCCGCAGCGCCAGCACCGGATCGCGCAGCTTCCACGCCTCGTATTCAGCCAACGCGCGATAGCCAAGGTCGTTATCGTACATCGGGCCGCAATGCTCGCGCCAGCGATAGGTCTCGAACTCGTAGAACCGCGGCCCCCCGCCCGCCCGGATCGCCGCCACGCCTTCGCTCAGCGCCGCGTACACCGCGCGCGCATCATTGCCGTCGCCGTGATGCGTCTCGAGGCCGAAGCCGGCGACCAGCTCATACAGCTTGCGGCCGGGCGGCTGCCGCACCGACAGCGGCGAATACACCGAGTAGCCATTGTTCTCGCACAGGAACAGCACGGGGAGCTTTTTCACTACCGCGAAGTTCACCGACTCGAAGAACACGCCGGTCTCCGGCACCGCGTCGCCAAGGAACACACAGGAGATCTGATCGGTGTTGTTCAGCTTCATCGGATAGGACAGCCCGACGCCGACCGGCACCGTGCCGCCGACGATCGCGGTCGAGCCCATGAAGCCGACGCTCTCGTCGACCAGATGCATCGAGCCGCCCTTGCCGCGGGCGCAGCCGGTGACCTTGCCGTAAATCTCGGCGATCATCGCTTTCAGGCTGCCGCCCTTGGCGAGATAGTGCGCGTGGGCACGATGGCCGCTGACCGCGAGATCGGTCGGCCTCAGCGCCGCGCCTGCCGCCGCGGCAACCGCTTCCTGCCCGACCGACAGATGCGTGGGGCAGCGCATCTTCTGCTCGCCGTAACGCGCCGCGATGGTCTCCTCCACGCTGCGGATCCGCAGCATGTCGAACAACAGGCGGCGCGACGTCTCGGGGTTCATGGGATGAACCAGTAGTAATCGCCGGTGTAGCCGATCTCGGCGAAGAATGCCTTCCACTCGTCGACGTGCATGATGGTCTGCGCGGTCAGGTTCCACGCCATCATACGGCGCTTCTCTTCGTCGTCGCGATAGGCATCGACGGTGATGAACGCGCCCTTGCGCGCCACCCGCTCGATCTCGCGTAGCGCGGTGGCGCAGTCGTCACGGACGAGGTTGTGGACGGTGTTGATCGAGATCACCACGTCGAACGACTTGTCGGCGAACGGCAGCTTCGTCGCGCTGGCGACGCTGACATGCGGCTTCATGTCGTCGATCGCATGCGCGATGGCGTAGTCCGAAACATCGACGCCCTTCACGGTGATGCCGGGGATCAGCTCGGCCATATCGTGCAGCATGAAGCCCTTGGCGCAGCCGACGTCGAGCACCGAGGACGACGCCGACAGGCCGAAATGCTGCTGGAAGGTCGGAATCACCGGCTGCCAGAACCGCGGCATGTAGTTGAAGCCGCCATAGCCGTGACGGCGGTCGCCGTCGAAGAATTCCTCACCGAAGCGCCGCGCAATCGCGCGATCCTCTTCCGATTTGGTCTGGCCGCGCTCGTCGACATTGCGCTTGGTGCGCGGATAGTTGACGAGCAGATCGATTTCCTGACCCATTGCGGCCCTCAAGGCTTGTGCGCGTAGTCGAACGGCTGGCTCTTCAGTTCCTCGAACCAGCGATCGATCCAGGCGATCGTCTGTTCAATGCCCTGCTCCAGCGTGATCTGGTCGCTCCAGCCCAGCTCGCTGCGCAGCTTGCTGCTGTCGAGCTTGTAGGCGGCGTCCTTGCCGAGCCGCTCGCCGACGATCTCGACCTGATCCTCGAACCGCGCCCCCATCATCGCGCAGATCATTTCGACCAGCGCGCGGATGGTGACGATGCGGTCCGTGGAGATGTGATAGCTGTCGCCGAGCTTGCCGTTGCAGGCGATCCGGCGGGTCGCATCCGCCACATCGGCGGCATGAATGAACGAGCGCTCCGAGGTACCGCCGCCGTGCAGCTGCAGCTTGCGGCCGAGCTTGATGAACAGAATGGTGCGCGGCACGATCCGGTAAAGGCGCTGCCCCGGCCCATAGACATTGGCGGCGCGGGTGAACAGCACCGGAAAGCCGTAGGCGCGGAAATACGAGCGCAGGCTCATGTCGCCGGCCGCACGCGACACCGCATAGGGCGTCGACGGATCGAACACCGCGTCCTCCGTCAGCGTGCCGGTGGCGTTGCCGTACACTTCCGGTGTCGTGACGTGGACGTAGCGCTCGAGAAAGTCGCAAGTCCGCAGGCGCTCGTGCAGCCGCACCGTCGACACCACATTGGTCATGAACCAATGGTCCGGGTTGGCCCAGCTCTCGCCGACCATGCTTTGGGCTGCAAAATTGATGATGCAGGGAAACCGCTCGGCGGTCACCAGCTGCATGATCGCATCGAGATCGTGGTTGAGGTCGAGCTTGCGAAAGCGGAAGCGATCGGCCTTCTTCCAACGATACGGCAGAAACGCAGGATGCGGCTCGTCGGAGCGGCTGATGCCGACGACGTCGGCGCCCTGGTCGAGCAAATAGCTGACCATCGAGGCGCCGGTGAACGAGTTCGAACCGATCACCAGATATTTGTCGAAGCCCGCGCGGGCCATCGCACACGGCGCGGACGCGGGAACGATTCCGGTCACGCTTGCAGGCTCCGCTGCATCCAGCGCAGGTTGTAGTGACGATCCTCGTTCTTCAATTCGCCGCGCTGGAATTTGACGATGATCTCGCGGATCGCATCATTCACCGTCTTCTTCGGCTTGAAGCCGGTCGCCAGCAGCTTGTCGGAGTTGATCCGGTAGGACCGCGGATCGTTCGAGGCGGTGACGGTGATCTTGGTCGGCACCTGCGCGTCGACCATCTTGGCGATGTCCAGGATCGAGATGTTCTCGAAGCCGGCATTGTAGATGCCGCGCAGTTCGGGCCGATCGAGCAGCATCAGATACAGATCGGTGATGTCGTCGATGTGGATGTTGGGGCGGACCTGATTGCCGCCGAACACGGTGATCTCGCCGTTGGTCAGCGCCTGCATGGTCAGCATGTTGACCGAGACGTCGAGCCGCATCCGCGGCGACGGCCCGCACACGGTCGCCGGGCGGACGATCTGCACCGCCATGTCGCCGGCGTAGCTCAGCATCACCCGCTCGGCCACCATCTTGGTTTTGTTGTATTCGGAGATCGGCTCCAGCGTCAGGTCTTCGGTGACCTGTTCTTCGTCCTTGATGCCGTAGACGCTGCCGGACGACGCATAGACGAAGCGCTGGATGCCGGCGCGCGCGGCACGGTCGGCGAGCTGCATGGTGGCAAGCGCGCTGATCTCCCAGGTCAGCTTCGGATCGAGATCGCCGCACGGATCGTTGGCGACCGAAGCCAGATGCACGATCGCGTCGATCCCGGAGAGGTCGATCGAGCTGGTATCGCGAACGTCGCCGCGCACGACGGTGAGGGCGGGATGCGGCGGCAGATCGTTGCCGAACCACATGATGTCGAACGCCACCACCTTATCGCCGCGCGCCAGCAGTTTGGGCACCAGTGTGGTTCCGACGTAGCCGCAGGCGCCGGTCACCAGGATCTTCATCGTGTCATTCCTACTGATAAGCCAGTCCCACGGCGCGCCAGAGCACGGCGCCGACGAATCACTGCAAGTCTGAAAGCAAGAGATACACGCATTTTTGCACGCCCTGATAGGGCCGCGCGGATCGCCGCTCGCCTGGTCCGGTCAGCCGGCCGCCGGCAGCGGCACGCGCTGGCCGCAGGCGAAATCGAGGATGGCATGGCAGATCGTCAGATGGCCGAGCTCGACAAACCCATATTGATCGGAGGCGAGATAGAAATTGATGTCGCCCTCGCGGCGCAGCGGATTGTCGGCCGAAAACCCGCTCAAGGTGATCACCCGGCAGCCGCGCGCACGGGCCGCAGCAACGGCGTTGAGAATATTCGGCGAGCGACCGGACGAGGAGATCGCGATCAACAGGTCCCCTTCCTGCGCGAACAGCTCGATCTGCTTTGCGAAGACCTGCTCGTAGCCGTAGTCGTTGCCGAGACAGGTCAGCATCGCACCGTCATTGAGACAGAGCGCACGCATGCCGCCGTTCTTGGAATAGTCGGTGGCCATATGGCTGGCGATCGCGGCGCTGCCTCCGTTGCCGATGAACATCAGCTTGCGACCATCGGCATGGACTTCGCGGGCCCAGGCAATCACCAGCGAGGCGGCGACTTCCTGCGCGAACGGCCGGCCTTCGCAATCGGAAGCCTGCGCGGCGGCAAGGGTAGCCCGGAGGTGGTCGTAATAGCCGAGCATCTGCCGTTTCGACAGCAGCGGCGTCGCGGCGACATCCTCTGGGACGTCGTCGGGAATGGGGGCGGTGCTGTTACGCGACTGCGTCATCGGCGTCCTCGGCATTCCGAGCCATCACGGTTGCGCGTGATTCGTTAGCAATGTGTAAATCATGACCGGCCGCGGCGTCCGGCGCCAATCGCCTCGGAATACTACCTGGCCCTTGCGTGAGGTCATGACGGTGGCAGTCCCGGGATCGCGTCCTTGGCGGTGAGGAAGGCGCTGCCCTGCTTGTAGGAGGTCGGCAGGTCGACCAGTGTCTCCGCCCGGCGCCAGCCGGTCTTTTGGGTGAACAGTTTCACGCCGGCGCCGCGCGCATAGTCGAAGATCGCCGCGGCGTTGGCTTCGCTGCCGATCTCGAGCATGACGTCCATCGTCGCCCAGCGCTCGCGCGGCAGCGAGGTGATGATCACCGCCTCGTGGCCTTCGGCGTCGATCTTGGCGAAGTCGGCCTTTGCGGCGATGTCATCGAAAGCGGCGAGCCGCACCTTGAAACGGTCGATCTCGCCATAGGGATCGAGCTTGGCGCCGGCGATGTGGCTGCCGGTGGTGTTGCCGCGCAGCCGGAGGAACTCCGCCTCACCCGCCTGCGCCGACACGGCCGCCTCGTTGACGTGGACCGTGGTGGCTCCGTTGGCGCGCATATTGGCCTGAAACAGTGCGATGTGCTCGGGGTCCGGCTCGTAGGTTTCGACCGTAAAGCCGCAGCGCGCCATCACCAGGCTGTGCAGGCCGATATTGCCGCCGATATCAGCGACGTGCCGATAGCGGCCGCGGTTCTGCCAGTAGAACGAAAACAGGATCAGCTCGTCGAGCCCGAACAGGTCGAGCGAGTCCACCGCTCCCATCCGGTGATACGGAAAGCTGATCGCCCCGAAAGGCCCGAACGGCACGTCGGTGCCGCCGCGGGCGAACAGCGCCACCACCGCGCTGCGCGCGGCCGAGGCCAGCGCCGTATAGGCGGCCCCGCCCGGCGCGTGATGCCGCGCCAGCTCGGGCAGAGCGGTGATGATATCAGCGAGGATCCGGTCGGGCCCCGGCGCATATGGCGCCGGCGCAGCACTGGAATCGGCCCTCGGAGCGGTATCGGTCATGCAACGGCGCCGTTGAAAAAGATGAGCCCGAATCACCTGCACCTTACTGCATCCCCGCTCACAACACGAACCTCGGGAGGGCGGCAGCCGGGGCAGAAAGAAAGGCGGCGGGGTCGCCCCCGCCGCCTTCAGTCGTTCGATCAGCTACGCGGCGATTAGCGGAGGAGCTGCAGCACGCCCTGCTGAGACTGGTTGGCCAGCGACAGCGCGGACACCGCGATCGATTGGCGGGTCGTCAGCGCCTGGCTGTTCGCCGCTTCCTCGTTGGTGTCGGCCAGCGTCAGGTTCGACGAACCGGTCTGCAGCACGTTGATCAGGCTCTTCGAGAAGTCCTGACGGGCCTGCACGATCGACAGGTTCGAACCGAACGCGGAGGCCTGCGACCGCAGGGCGGTCGAGGCGGTGCTCAGCTTGCTCAGCACCGCGTTGGTGGCGTTGTTGTCGATGAAGTCGACGCCAGAGCTCAGGTTCGACAGGCCGAGGCCGGTCGGGTTGAAGGTGACGCCCTGGATCGAGATCGTCGACTTGCCGGTTTCGTTGAACACCAGCTTCAGGGTGTCGCCGTTCAGCAGGTTGACACCGTTGAACGAAGCGTCCTGAGCCGTGGTCTTGATCTGGTCGAGCACGTCGTTGAACTGCTTGACTAGGCCGGCGCGGGTGGTCTGGGCGTTGACGTCGACCACCGGCGCGTTCGGCACCGAGAAGGTCAGGGTCGAAGCCAGAGTGCCGCCGATCACGCCGCCGTCCGAGCCACCCAGAGTGTGGGAAGCGTAGTCGTTCGACGCTGCGATGGTCAGCTTGCCGGAGGCGTTGTCGATCGACGCCGTCAGGTTGTTGGACGCCAGCGCAGCGTTCAGCTGAGCGAGCGACTTGACGGTGCCGTTGGTGCCGTCGCCGAAGGTGACGTTGGTGGCCGCACCGCCGTTGAAGGAGGTGAAGGTCAGCGTCTTGCCGTTCAGGCTGCCGGCCGAAGCGCCACGAGCCGCGGAGAACGAGCTGGAGCTGCCGCTCGGGCCAGTGAGGCCGAGGGCGGCCAGCGCGTTGCCGGTGCCGGTGATGCTAAGGTCGGAGGCAAGGCCGGTCGACAGCTTCAGCGAGCCGCTCGTGATCGACGAGTTGGCCGTGCCGTTGGCGGTCGAGATCGTCGCACCGGAGACACCGAGCGCGGCGGTGCGGACGCCGGTGGCGAGGTCGATGGCCTTCAGGACGTCATCGATCGTGCCCTTCTGCAGGTACACGGTCGAATTGCCCTGGCCGTCGGTCTCGACGTTGCCGGAGATGCCCTGGTGGGTCGACGACGCGGTCGGAACAGCGGCGTTCTTGAAGGTGATGGTCTTGCCGTTCACGTTCAGCGTGGAGCCGTCCGCGATCAGCGTGCCCATCGTGGTGCCGCTGGTGGTGCGCTGCTTGGTGAGAGTCAGCGGACCGGTACCGGTGGCGCTGGTCAGACCGAGGTTCTTGAACAGGTCGGTCCAGCCGGTGACGTTGAGGTCAGCGCCGGTCGAGCTGCGGATGGTGGTGATACCACCGGTGACGTCCGAAGCGGTCTGGCCGGAGTTGGTGCTGATCGTTGCGACACCCGACGAGATGGTCGCCGACTTGACGCCGTTGGCCAGATCGATCGCGGTCAGCAGGTCACCAACGGTCGCGTTGCTGAACTTGGTCTGGTCGCCGAGATAGATCGTCGAGTTGCCGTTGCCGTCGGTGCCGATACGGCCGAGAACGCCGGTGCCCGTCGGGATGTTGTTGCCCTGCGGAGCGTCGGAGGTCTTGAACGTAATCGTCTTGCCGTTGACCGTCAGCTGGGTGCCGTCAGCGATCGCCGCGGTGGTGAGACCACCATGGGTGTTGAACAGCTGCGTCGTGGCCGAGATGTTGGCCGAGGCGGTCGCAGCCGCGGTGTCGACGGTCTGCGCGGTCAGGCCGAGCTTGGCCAGCACGGCGCCGCCGGCATTGTCGCCGATGGTCAGCGGGCTGTTGGTGCCCGAGTGCAGTTCCAGCTTGCCGGCGGTGATGGTCGACGAGTGGCCGGTGTTGCCATTGATATCGTCGATCGTGTTGGCCAGCTTGGTCAGGGTCTGGTCGAGACCGATCGTGTAGTTGCCGTTGCTGTCCTTGCTGGCGGCACCGGCAGTGGTGAAGGTGATGGTCTTGCCGTTCACCGTGATCGAGTCGCCCGCAGCCGGACCGGTCGCCGTGGTGGTCGAACCGTTGGTGAGGTCGCTGATCAGGTTGGAGCCGGCCGCGGTGGCGGCGGCGGTGCCGACGCTGAGGACGCTGCCGAGCGCGGTGTTGTCAGCGGCGCCGAGAACGGTCACAGCCGTACCCGCCGCGATGCTGACGATCGCGCCACCGAGGGTGTCGGTGCCGGACGCAGCGGTGCTGCCGCCCGCGGTGCCGTCGAAGATCACGTTGCCGGTGGCAACCGCGTTCGAGTAGCTCTGGGTGCCGCGCAGGTCGTCAGCGGTGGCGCCGGAGATGGTCGCCGACACGTTCGACTTGGTGGCGTAGCCGGAGGTCGTCTGCAGGGCCTGGTTGGCGATCGACTTGGCGCTGTCCACCAGCTTGTTCAGCGAGGTGATGCCGGTATTGGCGGCCTGCAGGATCTGCACGCCGTTGCCGATGCCATCGAGCAGGTTGTTGATGTCGCTGGCGCGGCTGTCGAGCGAAGCGGCGGTGAAGAAGTTGGTCGGATTGTCGAGCGCCGTGTTCACCTTCTTGCCGGACGAGAGGCGGCTTTGGGTGGTGGCGAGCAAGTCAGCCGTGGCCTGGAGCGAAGAAAGATTCTGGCGAACGGCGTTGGATAGAACGATACCGGACATTGTGATGCTACCTTCCTGGTGTGCAAACGCGATCTTCTTGATCGGTCGCGGAACCTTGCCGGCCAGACTCTAAAAATGCGTAAAGGCAGAGAATCGGGTTTAATGGAAGGAATCGCCCGTAAAATCACTGGTTTGTGCAAGATGACACGGGCGTCGAGACGCGACCCGCAGCCTCGCAAGACTACGTGGTTTGCCGGGATCAGTGAGCGTTTAGGGGGACTTGTGCTGCAGCTGCGGCAGCTAAGCGGCGCCAAATCGGTCGCCGCAGGGCCGCCGAAGCGGCGGCCCGCCGTTCAGAGATAATTAACTAGAGAAACTTGACGAGGCTGAGCTGATAGAGTTTCGACGTCGTCTGATACGAGGCCTGGAGCGCGGTCTGTAGCGCCAAAAGCTTGGTCGCGACCTCATCGTTGTTGATGCCTTCGATCGAACTCAGCATCGTCTGCGCCAGCGCCTTGCTTTGCGTTTGCCGGTTAGCCGTGGCCTTGATCGAAGCCTGAGCACCGGCCAATTCCGCCTGCATATTCTGGATCGACTGCTGGCCGGGAACGACCGCCAGATTAGCAGCCACACGCTGGTTGAGCGCAGCGATCTTGCCGGAACTATAGGGATCGGTCGCCGAGGTGGTCACCGCCGCGAACACCGCCACGGTCTGCAACTGCTTGCGCAGCGCCTGCTCATCGGCTCGGGCACCGTATTGCACCGTGATGGCGTCATCGATCTTGGCAACCGCCGTGCCACGGGCTGGGTCTGTCGCCGAGTCCGGCTCACCGTTATACCAGAAAATGGTATTAGCTTTGGTGCCGGCGACTTGCGCCGTGGCAGCGCCGAACGGCGCGGTACCTGCGACCCGCAGCGGCGGGGTGTTGTTGAAGAAGTCGTCGCCGGCCTTGATCGCCGAGGCCGCCGCGAGCGGCCCATTGGCCATCTTCTTCACTGCAGCCGTCAGTGCTGTCTGCAAATTGGCCGCAGTGACGGACGGTGAAGGCGCCACCGGCGGCACTGCGGTCGGCGAGCCCTGATCGATCGCAAAACAGCCGTCCGGCAGCGGCGTCTTTGACGACGCGGTCAGCGTGATGGTCTCCTGCGTTCCGTCCGGCATGTCGAACGTGAACTTCACCGCGTCGCCCTCGTTCGGAATGACGCCGTTGAGGTCGATCGACATCGCCTTCGGATTGGGGGCCGCCGGCGGGGTGGTCGGCGGCGTCTCGGTCGGCTGCGTCACCACCGCGCCGCTGATCGTGGTCGAAACCGCATTCAGCTTCATGCCGAACGGCGACGGCCCGATCGGGGTCGGAGTGGCATACGGATTGGCCGCGAAGTCCTCCCCGATCTGCACGGTTGTGACAGTCGCGCCGGTCGACACGATCGTACGGCCCATGCCGTTGGTACCGACGTCGGCATCGTGGCGTTCGCTGATCACCTGCTTAAGCCCGGCGATCGCCGCGCCATCGCCGTTCATGATCTTGTCGGCGGCGGTCACCGGCGCGGTGTCGGTGATCCGGCCGCCGAACAGATAGCGGTCGCCGACCTGCGCGTTCAGCATGTCGACCGAGTCGAAGAAGTCGAGCGACGCGGTCTTCTGGCCGGGGGTCTGGCCGGTGTTGTCCAGCGTCGAGCCGGCGCTCACCGCCGCGCCCTTCACCTCGCTGTTGATCGTCGCCATCCGCTGCAGCGACAGGTTCGCAACGCTGATGCGGGTGGTGATGTTGGTCATCGTGTCGCCGTAGCTGGCGATGTTCGACATCTGCGCCCGCAGGCCGATCGCAAGGCTGCGGCCGGTGCCGTCGCCGGCATAGGTGTTCGAGATCCGCCCGCTCGAGAGCTGCTGGCTCAGATCATCGATCTGGCTGCGGAGATTGAGGATCCCGGTGCCGATGTAGGAAGTACGCCCGCTTACGCCGTCGATCGCCATGGCTCGCCTCAAATCGCCTGCATCAGGGACTGATACATCTGGTTGATGGTCGACATCACACGCGCATTCGCCGCGTAGGCATTCTGCAGCGACAATAGATGCGCCATCTCCTCGTCCATGTTGACGCCGGAGGACGTCGAGAACTTCTGCTGCAGCGTGTTCAGCACCACGTTCTGCCCCTCGGACAGCTGCTTCGCCGCCGCCGCGTTGGAGCCCTGCTGGCTGACGAACTGCTGCAGATAGCTCAGCAACGTACCCTTGTAAGGCGCCGCATCCGAACCGATGCCGGTCTTCGCCGAGTACAGATACTTGCTGGTGTTGAGCTGCTTGACCAAAAAGTCCGGCCGCGTGGTGTCGCCCGCGGCCGTCAGCGGCGAGGTCGAATACACCACCAGGCGGGAGTTATCCTTGATCAGGTCGGCATTGACCGAGATCCGCTGCGCGAAGCCGGTCATCTGGCTGCCGTAGCCGTTGATCGCGCCGGTGTAAGCCGCTCCGTTGTCGTTGAACAGCGGCACCGACGCGGTGCCGCCGGTCAGCGACGTCTCCGTGGTGGTGACGGAGGCTGCCGTAATCGTCGAGAAGCCAGCGTTGTTCAGCACCGTAATATTCGGCGCGGTGCCGCTGAACTGCAGGTTGCGGCTATTGAGTGCCGCATTGAGCTGCGACACCACCGAGCCGGACAGGCCTGAGAAATCGATTCCGACCGCGTAGTCGTTCGGATCGGCCGTGGCGTTCTGCGGCAGCGGCAGCACGGACGGATCATCGACCCGCACCACCGTCACCGAATGCTGCGCACCGGTCAGCGTATCGGTGTACGAGATGTTGACGGTGTTGCCGGTCTTCATCGACGACAGATCGAGACTGAAGCCCGCCTGGGTACCGGAGGTGACCGCCGTGCCGGCCGTCGTCTTGTCCGACAGCGCGCTCGACAGCGAGGCGGCGAACTGATCGAGCTGGGTCTGCGCCTGCACCAGGGTCTTGTCGCGCAGCTCGACATAGGCTGCCAGCTTGCCGGATTTCAGCGAGCTGGTCAGATCGGACGAGGAGCCGTTGGCGTAACCGACCCGGATCGAGCCGAGATCGCTGATTGCCGTGTTTGGATTCCACACCGTGGTCGGCGAAACCGTGCCCTGCGCATTGAAGCTCAGGGTCGCCGCCTCCATGCCGACCAGTTGCACGCCGGAGCCCGTGAACACCGTCACCTGATTGGCGCCGTTGGTGACGACACGGATGTCCATCAGTTGCGACAACTGATTGATCGCCTTATCGCGCTGATCGAGCATCGCCGAGGTCGCCGCATCGGTCGATGTGCCGCCGAGCGGATTGGCCTGGATGTGGGTGTTGATGTTGGCGATCTGCTGCATCAAGTTGTTCGCGGTGGTTACCGCGTCGGCGATGCCGGTCTCGCAACCGGCGCGCAGCGTTTGGATGCCGTTCGACGTCGAATTCAGATTGCTGGAAATTGCCTGCGCGGCGTTCAGCACGGCAATCCGCGCAGAGGTGCTGTCCGGGCTGGTCGCCAGCGCCTGCAGCGCGGTGGTGAGGCCGTTATAGGAGTCTTCGAGCGTGCCGGTGGAATTCGGATCGCCGAACAGCCCCTGCAGCTGCTTCAGAAAGTCCGATCGCAGCGACGCGTAGGCGCCTCCTGAGGTCTCGGTTCGAAGCTGCGCCAGGATGTAGTCGTCGAGCTGACGGTCGACGCCGACGACCTTGACGCTGGTTCCGGTCTCCCCCGCATTCACCGCCGACTGGTTGACCGTCTTGCGGACATAGCCGGGCGTCTCGGCGTTGGCGACGTTGGATGACACCAGCGACATCGTCGCCTGGTTCACCCGAAGGCCGGCCATTGCAATTGCGAGTGCGTCTCCGAGACTCATGACTACCTACCCGGGGTTTGGAGGGCGGACCGCACCGCCTAGCGCATCACGTTGAGCAGATCCTGCACCATGGTGTTGGCCGTGGTGATCACCTTGGTGTTCGCCGAGTAAGCCTGCTGCGTCACGATCAGCTTGGTGAATTCGTCAGCGATGTCGGTGTTCGACGATTCGAGCGATGAGCCCGACACCGAGCCGCCCTTGCCGTACAGAGGCTGGCCGGATTCATTGGTGATTTCGAATGCGCCGCCATCGGTGCGCTTGAGGAAATTCGCACCGTTGAAGGTCGCGACCGAAACTTCGGCGAGGTCGATATTGCGGCCGTTGGAATAGGCACCAACCACGCGGCCGTCATTACTGACCGACACGCTGACGAGCTGGCCGGCCGAGTAGCCGTCCTGCTGCAGCTGGTTGACCTGGACGTTGCCGTTGGTGTCGGAAAACTGCGTCAGACCGCCGGTGCCGAACGCCATCGTCACGTCGCCCAGCGACACACCCGAAACCGTCAGACCGGTCAGCGTGATCTGGCCGATCACCGGGCTCATCTGGCCGTTGGAGGCAAAGGTGAAGTTGGTGTTGACGTTCTGCCACGCGGTCTGCGTGCCGGTGGCGTTCGGATTGACCTGATAGAACAGGTTCCAGACGTCGGTGTGGCCGGTGCCGAGGGTAGCGGAGTCAACCTTGGCCCAACGGAACTGCACGTTCACCGGGGCGCCGTTGCCGTCGTATGCGGTGGTGGAGCCACCCGAGACCGACTCGTCGAGGAACGTCTGGTTGTCGACGCCGGTCACCTTGCCGGTGCCGACCGAACCGCCGCCGTTCCGAACCACGTTGACAGGGCTGGTGAGACCGAGCGAAGCGAACGCCGCGGCGCCGGACGTGATGGCCAGATCGCTGGCGACGCCGGTGTGCAGCACCACCGCGCCGGAGGTCACGGTCGAAGCCGCACCGCCGGCCGAGATCGCGTCGATCTTGCTCAACAGATTGGCGATCGTGGAGTCGATCGGGATGTGGGTCGCGTCGTCGGTGCCGCCCGAAGCCGTGAAGGTAATGGCCGTGCCGTTCACCGTGATGGTGTTGCCCACTGCGAAGTCGACGCCGATCGAGTCGCTACCCGCCACGCCGCTCAGCTTGGTCGCGCCGGTGATCGGGACACCCTGCTTGTTGTTGATCTGCAGGCCGGTCTTGGAGTTGTCGCTGAACGGGGGCGGAGTCGTACCGAGGACCTGCGGGTTGGTAGCGAAGTCAGCCGCGCGCAGCAGTTCCGAGCCAGGGATCGACTTGTCGTGCTTAGTGGTCAGCGGATAGGAGGCCAGGTTGGCGCGGTAGCTGATCTTGGTGGTGGCCTGCGAGGGCAGGAAGTCGTTCTGGAACTTCAGGACGCCCGGGCTGCCGCCGACCGGGTTGCCGGTGGTCGGGTCGATCTTGACGCCTTCCAGATAGTAGCCGGCGCCATTCACCAGATAGCCGTTCTTGTCGAGCGAGAAGTCCCCGCGGCGGGTGAAGTTGTCGACGCCCGGGAAGATCGGGTTGTTGTCGCTGAACGAGCTCGGCTTCTGCACCACGAAGAAGCCTTCGCCATTGATCGCCATGTAGGTCGACACCGAGGCGGACTGCACCGAGCCCTGCGTGGTGTTGGTCAGGCGCGATCCCGCAGTCACCGAGCCGGCGAGCTGCTGGTTGTTGCCGGCCTGCGGGATCAGATCCAGGAACGAGGTGTCGATGCGCTTGAATGCCGTGGTCTGCGAGTTGGCGATGTTTCCGGAGATGTTCTCCAGCGCATAGGAGTTGGAGCGCAGGCCCGCGACCGACGTGGTGAGAGCGCCGAAAATACCCATTACTGACTTCTCCCGATGCGGCCGCCCCGTGGCGGCTGTTGACAGCAAGATCCAATGAGGCTTCCCGCAAGCCTCGTGCCAACGAACAAACCAACGTCATTTCAAAGAGTTGGAGATTAGCAACGGGTCCTGAGGCCGGGGCGGTTTTGCCGGGTCGGGCAACTATTGCCGAGACCATTTGGCGAAAGGGGTCCCTCTGACGGCGGGAACCAAACACAAGCCCGCGCGTTGCGAACCGGGACAGCGAGGGGTTGATCGGGGGATCACTTGGCTGAAGATACGCCCGGCGGGCACCTGGGCCGCACAGACGCGGTCCCAGACAGTCTTTTTCTGGGCCGCGGCGAACTGGCGTCGCTGATGCGCGCGTTCGATTGGGCATCGACCCCGATCGGGCCGCCGGAGAGCTGGCCGCAGGCGCTCAAGACAGCGGTTCGCATCATGCTGACCTCGCAACAGCCGATCTGGATCGGCTGGGGCCCGGAGCTGACCTATCTCTACAACGATCCCTACAAGTCGATCATCGGCGGCAAGCACCCATGGGCGCTCGGCCGGCCGACCTCGGAAGTCTGGTCGGAAATCTGGGAGGACATCGCCCCCCTGCTCGCCAAGGCGACCAGCGGCCACGAGGGCACCTATGTGGAAGCCCAGCTTTTGATTATGGAGCGCAACGGCTTTCCCGAGGAGACTTACTACACCTTCTCGTACAGCCCGATTCCGACCGATGACGGCTCGCCGGGCGGCATCTTCTGCGCCAACACCGACGATACCCAACGGGTCATCACTGAACGGCAACTGTCGCTGCTGCGCGACCTTGCCGCCAGCGCAGCCCAATCCCGCAGCGTCGGCCAGGCATGTGAACGCAGCGCAGCGGCGCTTGCCACCAATCCCCAGGACCTACCGTTCGCGTTGATCTATCTGACCGACCTCGGCGGCGGTCACGCCGAACTGGCCGCTACATCCGGGATCGATGCTGGCCATCCCGCGGTGAAGCCGACGCTGTCGCTCGCGGACGGCGACGAGCCCTGGCCGGTCGCCGAAGCCTTCCGTCTCAACGCGCCGGTCGTGGTGCCGGATCTCCATGGCCGGTTCGGGATCACGTTTCCGACCGGCGGCTGGCGCCAGCCGCCGACCCGGGCGGTGGTGCTACCGATCCCGGCCAGCGGCGACACCGGCCGGTCCGGCTTCCTGATCACGGGGCTCAATCCGTTCCGGCTGTACGACACGGCCTACCAGGACTTCCTCGCCCTGGTCGCCGGCCAAATCTCCACAGCAATCACCAATGCCGACGCCTACCAGGAGGAACGCCGCCGGGCGGAGGCGCTGGCCGAGATCGATCGCGCCAAGACCGCGTTCTTCTCCAACGTCAGCCATGAGTTCCGCACGCCGCTGACGCTGATGCTGAGCCCGCTGGAAGAAGCGCTCGGCCGCGACGGCATTGCGGACGAACAGCGATCGCTCCTCGGCATCGCCCACCGCAACGGTCTGCGCCTTCTGAAGCTGGTCAACACCCTGCTCGACTTCGCCCGGATCGAAGCCGGCCGCGTCACCGCGCACTTCACCCCGGTCGATCTGTCGTCGTTCACCGCCGAACTCGCTTCGAACTTCCGCTCCGCGCTCGACCGTGCCGGCCTGCGCTTCGTGATCGATGCGCCGCCGTTGCCGCAGCCGGTCTATGTCGACCGCGACATGTGGGAGAAGATCGTCCTCAACCTGCTGTCCAACGCATTCAAGTTCACCTTCGAAGGCGAAATCGCGGTCCGGGTCCGCACCGATCCGGACGGCCGTCACGCCGTGATCGAAGTCAGCGACACCGGCACCGGCATCCCGCAGGCCGAGATCCCGCATCTGTTCGAGCGGTTTCGCCGGGTCGAGGGCGCGCGTGGGCGCTCGATCGAGGGCAGCGGTATCGGACTTGCGTTGGTGCAGGAGCTGATCAAGCTGCACAGCGGATCGATCGCCGTCGAGAGCGAGATCGGCCGCGGCTCGACCTTTCGCGTGACCCTGCCGTTCGGCTCCGCGCATCTCCCGGCCGAGCGGCCGCGACATGCCGCGCTCCAGGTCTCCACCAATGTCCGCGCCCAGGCCTATCTCGACGAGGCGATCGGCTGGCTCGATGACAGTGGCGATGCCGATCTGCCGCCAGCTTCCGGCGCTCAGGATCTCGGCGTCGTCACCGCGCCTGCCACAGGACGACCTCACATTCTTCTGGCCGACGACAACCACGACATGCGCGACTACGTCGCCCGGTTGCTCGGCGATGCCTATGAGGTCGAAGCCGTTGCCGACGGAGCCGCAGCGCTCGAAGCCGCAAAGAAGCGCCGGCCGGATCTGGTGCTCAGCGACGTGATGATGCCGCGGCTCGACGGCCTCGGACTTCTAAAAGCGCTGCGCGGTGATCCGGCGATGGCCGATCTGCCGGTGATCTTCCTGTCCGCCCGGGCCGGCGAAGAAGCCAAGCTGGAGGGGCTGGAAGCCGGCGCTGACGATTATCTCAGCAAGCCGTTCAGCGCCCGCGAATTGCTCACGCGCGTCCGCGCCAATCTCGACACCGCTGCGATCCGGCGGACGGCGCTCCGGACCGAATACGTGCTGCGCCAGGAAGCACAGGCTGCCCGGAAGCACGCCGAAGGCATTCTGGCCTCGATCAGCGACGGCTTCATCGCGCTCGATGAACAGTACCGGTTCACTTACGTCAACGCCGCCGCCGAACGGCTGATCAACAGCAAAGCCGGCGAGCTGGTCGGCAAGGTGTATTGGGACGTCTATCCGATGATGCTCGGCACCGAGATCGAGCAGGCATATCGGCGGGCGATGACCGAACGCGTCGCATGCGAGTTCGAAAGCTATCATCCGCCGAGCAAGCGCTGGTTCGAATTGCGGGTGGCGCCGACCAACGGCAAGAGCATCTCGGTGTATTTCCGCGACATCACCGAGCAGAAGAAGGCCGAGGCGGCGCTACGCGACATCAACGAGCAGCTCGAGGAACAGGTGGCGCAGCGCACAGCCGAGCTGCAGCAGAAGGAAGCCCGGCTCCGCACCATTTTCGCGGCGAGCTACACCTATCAGGCATTGCTCGATGTCGACGGCGTGGTGATCGACGCCAACCGCACCGCACTCGCCGGCATAGCGGCCGAACTCGAGGACGTGGTCGGCAAGCCGGTTTGGGCCACGCCGTGGTTCGGCAGCACACCGGGGCTGCCTGAGATGGTCCGCAGCGATATCGCCGCTGTCGCGTCCGGTGAGACGGTGCGACGCGAACTTCACGTCAATCTGCCAGCCAGCGGCTGGCGCTGGTTCGATCTGCAGATGCGCCCGGTGCAGGACACGCAGGGCAAGGTGATCGCGATCGTGCCTGAGGCGGTCGACATCACCGAACGCCGCAAAGCCGAAGAAGCATTCCGGCAGGCGCAAAAGATGGAAGCGATCGGCCAGCTCACCGGCGGCGTCGCCCACGACTTCAACAACATGCTGACAGTGATCCGGTCGTCCGCCGATCTGTTGCGCCGGCGCGAGCTGCCGCCGGAGCGGATCCGCCGCTACGTCGATGCGATCTCCGATACGGCTGATCGCGCAGCGAAGCTGACCGGCCAGCTCCTCACCTTCGCACGTCGCCATGCACAGAACCGCGAAGTGTTCGACGCGGCCGATCACATCGAGCACGTCTCCGACATGCTGAAGACAGCACTCGGCTCGCGCGCTGTGTTCAATCTCCACATCGCCGAGCGACCGCTTCCGGTCGAGGCCGATACCAATCAGTTCGACGCCGCACTGGTCAATCTCGTGGCTAACGCGCGTGACGCGATGGACGGTCACGGCACCCTCACCATCTCGGTCACACGTTCGGCGCCGACAACCCAGGAAGCCGCCGCAGGCCGCGGCGGCTTCGTCGAGGTGTCGATCGCCGACACAGGCTGCGGCATTCCACGCGAGCAGATCGAACGGATCTTCGAGCCGTTCTTCACCACCAAGGACATCGGCCGCGGCACTGGCCTCGGGCTGTCGCAGGTTTACGGCTTCGTCCAGCAGTCAGGCGGCAGCATCAATGTCGACAGCGCGATCGGCCGCGGCACCACGATCACGCTTCGGCTGCCGCTCAGCGACAAACCGATCCAGCGCCGCAACGGCAACGGCACCAACGCCGTCGACAGCCGGCAGCGCGGCTGCATCCTCGTGGTCGAGGACAACGCCGAGGTCGGCGAGTTCTCCGCCCAGCTGCTTCACGATCTCGGCTATCAGACCGTCCTCGCCGCCTCCGGCGAACAGGCGCTGGCGCTACTTGGCGACAACGCCAAACGTTTCGACCTGGTGCTGAGCGACGTTGCAATGCCGGGCATGGACGGCGTGACTCTGGGCCGGGAAATCAAGAAGCGTTTGCCGGAGCTGCCCGTGGTGCTGAACTCTGGCTACGCCCACATGCTGGCCGACGAGGACCACGGCTTCGAACTGCTGCACAAGCCGTACTCGGTCGAGGATCTGTCGAAAGTCTTACGCAAGGCGATGGCCGAACGGACCTGAGCGTCGTTCCGCCCCGCGGAACCGGCAAATGCACGGCAGATGCAACGTTCGCGTCAATGTGATCGCCAGCCTGTCGGGCCTGCGCTATCGCATTGAGGCAGATCATTTCTCCGGACATTCAAGCGTGGCATCGAGGCCCTCATTCCGGCCCGAGCATGTTTGTCCGCGAGCGTTGCGAAGAGCGTACCCATGACCGAGATCGAGATCGCCCAGCAGGTGCTGTCCTGCCTGCACCAGACCGAAACGGCGGAGCCGCATTCTGCAGTGTCGTCGCTGAAGGGACTGATCAGCTACATCCACGGCGCTGGTACCGTGCACTCCTGCGAGGTCGACGAGGCCCGCTCATCGACCTTCATGGCGATCTGCGAATACGCCAAGGCCTTGCATCGCGGCCTGCCGGCCGACAACCTGCGCCCCGCCGCGATCGATGCCGCCGAAAAATGGCGGGCGCTGGCGGGCTGAGCCGCCGGTCGAGTCTTCTGAGCTAAATCCCGCCAGCTACTTGCTGCACGCTTTGGGCGCCACGAAGCGATAGAAATACTCTTTGGTTTTGCCGTTGTGGGTGCGCAGCACCGGCACATCGATGCGCTTCTCATCCGACATCGCCCGGCCCGGATAGGCAGCGGCAAAATGCGCCGGCACCTGCGGCAGCGTGTAGACCAGCACCGCGCCCTGATCCTCCAGCTTGCGCTGGTCGAACCAGCGGGTCGCCGGAATGAAGTGAATGGTGACCGAATCGCCCTCCGGCCCGGCCGCGATGCCGATGCCGTACACCGTCTGGCGATCTCCGAGGAAATAGCCGGGTCCGCAACTGTACTGACTGCGCCAGTCCTCGAGGATCAGGCGCGCCGCGTCGGCGGTCGGCTCCTGCAGCCCGCTGTGCGAGGCGGGGCCGAGATAAGCGATCATCACCGCCGCGCTCATCACCGTATAAAGTCCCGACAGCGTCCAACCGGTCTGCCGTTCGCAGGTGTCGCGCCGCGCCTCGTTCCAGCTCAGCAGCGGCGCCAGTGCCGGCACTGCAAGCAGCGAGAACGGCGCACCGTAGCGGGCGATGTACTCCAGCCCGAGCCCGATGATCATGCCGAGCAGGATCAACACCATCGCCACATCGATGATGACGATGAACTTCAGTTCTTCGCTGGCTTCGGCAAACCGTGGCACCCGCACATTGATCATCCGGCGGGCGCTCGACACCGCGATGATCACCGCACCAGGCAGCAACATCGGCAGATAGCCGGCAACCAGGAGGCCGATGCGGCGGGCGCTATCCCCGATCGACCCGAAGCCGGTGAAATGCCGCTCGCCGTAAGCGATGGTGCTACCGAATTTCACCGCGGTGATCACATGCGGCAGCAGCAGCAGCGTGGCGATCAGCATCGCCACATACAGGCCGGGCCGCGTCAGGCAGCGGCGGAACGAGGGCAGCGCGACGACGCCGATCGCCATCGCCAGAAACAGCACCGCCGCGTTGTATTTGGTCAGCGCTGCGATCGCGGCCCACACGCCGAGCAGGATCCAATCCCGCCAGCGATTGTCCTGCCGCGCCCGCAGGAAGTGATAGACCACCGCCGGCCACGAGGTGAGCTGCAGGATATCGGCATTCAGCGCCCAGGATAGCGGCGCGAACACGGCGTAGAACGACGTCCCGGCGAGCACGACGAGGTAGATCGCCATCGTCCGTTCGACCAGCAGCCGTAGGATCGCGTACAGATACGCGAAGCCGATCGCCATCAGCACCTGATTGGCGGCCACGATAGCGGTGCCGGATGGCCCGAACAGGCGGTCGACCACGCCGCCGGCCCACACCATCATCGGCGGATGCACCGGGGTGATCAGCGGAAAGTGGCGCCCCCAGGCGACCAGTTCGCGGGTGTCGTAGAGCGGCGTCGGAAATACGATCGCCGCGAGGACCACCGGCAGGACGATCGCCGCCGCGAGAATGGCCAGCAGGCTACGGGAGCCCCCCGGCTGCGACACCACAGGTTGCATCAGGGCCGGCCGCCACGTTTCTGAAAGTTAATGTGCTGGGGATATGCGGGGGCGGCGCTCGGATTGTCAACTCAAGCGGGCGACTTCCCCACGCCAGCCGCAGCATTTGAGACGCGGAAACAAGCCTTTCGAGGGATTGTCACAACCGTGGGCGTCAGCTCGCGTTCGGCGTCGCGGGATGGAAGGTCAGCGCGTAGCCATCCATGCAGTAGCGCAGCCCGGTGGGCTTCGGCCCGTCGTCGAACACGTGGCCGAGATGACCGCCGCAGCGGCGGCAATGCACTTCGGTGCGCGTCATGCCGAGCGTGGAGTCGCTGCGCTCGCCGACCGCATTCGGCAGCGGCTGCCAGAAGCTCGGCCAGCCGGTGCCGCTATCGAACTTGGTATCGGACGAGAACAACGGCAGATCACAGCCGGCGCAGGCGAAGGTGCCCTTGCGATGCTCCTTGAGCAATGGGCTGGAGAACGGCCGCTCGGTGCCCTCTTCGCGCAGGATGTGGTACTGCATCGGCGTGAGCTGCTTGCGCCATTCCTCGGGCGTCTTCTCGATCTCGAACTTCTCGGCCGCGCGGGCGGCGTCCGGCCGCAGCCAGCGGAAACCGAACACGGCGGCAAGGGCGACAGAAGCGAGCAGCATGCGGCGATCGATCATGGTGATGTTCCCTGCGTGACGGGCGCGGGCGCCCCGGCGGCACTTCCGTCAGGTACGAAGTGCCGCGCCTCAGGTTACACCGCCGGTATTTTAGCCCGCTCACATTGTCGCGAGAACGTCGACGCAGCCGGAAGCTATTCCGGCGAAGGCGGCGGCACCGGCCGGCGCGACGGCGCATTGGGAGGGGGCACATTTGCGGCCTCGGCAGCCCGCAGCAGCGCAACACGAGCGCGACGCTCCTCCCGCTTGACCTCGGCACGGGCATCGCGGACCCGGCTCCGCGCGGCGGCCCGCTCGCGGTAACGGGCCAGCGCGCCGGCGGCGAGTGCGCCCTCCCGGGTGGCGAAATACACCCCCTGCCCGACGATGCGGCCGATGGTGCCCCCTGCCCACACCAGATCGAACGGCGAAAACAGCTTCCAGCGCTCGTCGCTATGGGTCAGGCCGCGAGCGATCAGACGCCCGGCGATTGCGGTGGTGGCGAGCCCCTGCCGGCCGAATCCGCTGGCGACCCACAGCCCCGGCCGCAATTCGCCGATTTGCGGCATGCCGTGCACCGTCATCCCGACTGCGGCGCCGAAGGTCTGAGTTATTTCGACCTGCCCGAGCTGGGGAAACAGCGATGCGATCCGCCGCCGGATGATTCCAGCGAGCCGCTGCGGTGCAACATCGAAAGTGGTCTCGCCGCTCGCCCACAGCAACCGGTCACCGCCGACGATCCTGTAGTGATCGACCCCGTCCGTGTCGGCAATCGATCCGGCGAACGCGATCGCCTCCGGTAGCTTCTCGCCGAGCGGCGCCGTCAGCGCTGCGGTGCGCCAGACCGGCAGCAGGGTTTCGGCGACGCGGGGCGACGGCGCGCCGAGATGCACGCTGCCGGCGAGCACGATGTCGGAAGCGCGCAGCCGCGCATTCGGCGTCGAGATCCGCTTGCGGATGCCGGCGAAATCGATGCTGACCGCCGGCGTTTCCTCGAAGATCCGTGCCCCGGCCTGGCGCGCCAGCCGCTCCAGGCCGCGCAAGTAACGGCGGCTGTCGAGCTGAAACGCGGTCGGGTAGTGGATGCCGTGGAAATAGCGGTTGGTCCGCAACACATCGCGGACCTTGTCGATCGGCCAGCCTTCGACTTCGGAGCCGAAATCGACGCCGAGCGTCTGCAGCCGCTCGACGATACGGTCGCCGATATCGACATTGGAGACTTCCAGCGCGCCGTCCGACAGCGCGACGCCGGGCATCGTCTCCTCGGTGGCGCGAGCGCGGACGATCTCCATGCCCTCGCGGGTCAGCGCCCACAGCGCGCTGGCGTGATCCAGCCCGACCCGGGCAATCAGATCGGCGATCGGCACGCCGTAACCCGGCGTCACCGTGCCGAGATTGTGCCCTGACGCACCCCAGCCAATCCGCCCGCTCTCCAGCACGGCGACGCTGAGCCCGGCCTGCGCGGCTTCCAGCGCAACCGATAGTCCGGCAAGGCCGGCGCCGATCACGCAGAGATCGACGTCGAGGTCGAAGGTCAGCCGCGCATGCGGTTCCGCATCGGCTTCGGCGGACAAGCCGGCCGGTCCATTCGTCGCACTTGTCGGGAGCGAATCCATGCCGTTTCCTAAAAGAGCGCATCCGCAAACGAGGCTATCTTGCGAGATACGCGTTCAATACGGACAGCACGGACGGTTGTCACCTTGTCCTGCCGGCCGGTCTCGATTAATCCGCAAGCTCTGCCCTTTGGAAAGAACTCATGCGCCGTCTGATCCTGCTGCGACACGCCAAAACCGAAAGGGACGCGCCGAGCGGCAAGGACCACGATCGCCGCCTGGAAGATCGCGGCCGCAGCGACGCCGCCGAGATCGCCGCCTGGCTCGCCGCCGAGCATCTGGTCCCCGATCAGGTGCTGATCTCGACCGCGACCCGGACCCGGCAGACCTGGGACGTTCTATCCGAACTGTTTCCGGCGAACCGCGAACCGCAGGTTGAGTACCTGCCGGAAATGTACAGCGCGAGCTCTTCGCAGTTGTTGCAGGCGATCCATGAGGTATCGGCCGGCATCAACCAGCTGATGCTGATCGGGCACAATCCGGGCCTGCACGAACTGGCGTTGGCCCTCACCTGCACCTGCAACGAGGCCGAGCGGCGCAAGCTCTCCGGCAGCATGCCGACCGCGGCGGTGGTGGTGATCGACTTCCCGATCGCTGACTGGGCGGATGCCTCGTTCGGCACTGGCAAGCTGCAGCATTTCGTCAGCCCGAAAGTGTTGCGCGAAGCGAGCTGACGGAGGAGCATGGCGTCGCCCTTCCCCTGATCAGGAGGCGCCGGAGATGTTCAAGTCCATCCTCGTCCCGATCGACCTGGCCGATACCGCGCTGGCCCAGCCCGCGATCGCCACCGCGGCCAAGCTCGCCGACAGCTACGACGGCAAGGTGCGGCTGCTGCACGTGCTGGCGATCACCCCTGTAATGCTGGCCGAATATGTCCCTGCGGATTTCGACGATCAGCAGCGGCAATCGGCGGAAGCCGCATTGGCCGAGATTGCCCGCACCTCGGGCATTCCGGCACAACGGCTGTCGAGCAGCGTGCGCCAGGGCGGCATCTACCACGAGATCCTCGAAGAGGTCGCGGCGGTCGGCGCCGATCTGATCGTGATGAGTTCGCACCGGCCGGCGATGCGCAGCTACTTCCTCGGCTCCAATGCCGGCCACGTGGTGCGCTACGCACCGTGCTCGGTGCTGGTGGTGCGGGACGGCACATAGCCCCGAGCGACACGGACCGCTTTACGGCAGCAGATCCTTCGGCACATCGTCGAAGGTGTAGCGGCGTGGGCGGTTGCGACGGATGAACCCGCCGATCTGCCAGCCGAACAGCAGCGCAAAGCCGGCCAGAAACAACGCGCCAGACCATGACCCCACCGCCACCGCGCGCGCCAGCAACCCGGTCAGTGCGGCCGCCACCAGCGCGATCAGCACCAATGCACCGGTATGGACCGCCGGCGGCAGCCCGCCGATCAGTTCGGCGCGGCTGCCCGCATCGCGCATCCGCTGGTGCAGCTCGATCATGAACGCGCGATAGGCCTGATCCTGCGGCGCCATCAGCGCCACCGTCTGCCAAGTGGTGGATACGATCCGCAGCCGACCGCCGGAGACGTCCTGGAGATCGGCCCGGTAGCGGCGGGACTGCATCGACACCGGCCGATAGCTCAACCGAACCTTCGCAATCGTCGCGTAGGGCCACACCCCGGCTTTCGGGCCGATCCGCCAGATCAGCCCGTCGTCGCCGAGTTCGAACTGCTGGGCAGCACCGATCAGCGAGGCCTTGTAGGCGTAAGCCGTGCCTGAATCGCCGTCGTCGTCTCGGTTGGATCGTGGCGTCACCCGAAAGCCCCTGTTGCCAGTCCCGCCGTCCATGCCGGAGCCGGCGCGGCGATGCAATGCGGCGTTCAGCCCACCGGGTGTCGCCCGTACCGGATAACTTGTCGGCAGGGCCTCGGTTTTCTACAATTCGGTGACACACGGACCGGATCATGCCGAACACCGAAGCGCACTACCCTCGCCACCTGATCCTGGGTGGCGCCCTGATGTCCGGCCTGTTGATGGCGCTGGCGCTGCATATGCTCGGCCAGAGCGTCGGCCTCGACCTCGGCGGGCTGTGGCGCAACGACTCCGGCAGCTTCATGCCGGCGAGCGCCGCGCTGGCGTGGTGGCTGGTCGCGACCGGAGGCTTCGCCGGCGGTTACTTCACGGCGCGGCTGATGAATCATGCGGTCGCCGGACAGATCCCGCCCAAGCTGCGCCAGTTTCTGATCGTGGTGCTGGTGCTGGTGCTGGCCGCAGCCGGCCAAGCCGCTTCGGCGCCGTCCGCGGTGCCCACCGCAGCCGGCGTGCTTGCCGGGCTGGCGACCCTGTTGCTGGGCGCCGCGATGGCATTCTGCGGCGCTTATTTCGCTTTGCGCAAAGTCTGAACGCGACCGCGTCAGGACTGCTGTTGAAAACACCAAAGGCCACACGAATATTCGCGCGGCCTTTGGCCTCATCGTGACGTCACATCAATGTCGTAACCGGCTCAGCCGGCGGCGCGAAGATTGATCTGGCTCTCCGCAAGCGTATTGAGCTTCTTGTCGGTAGCTTTCTCCTCATCGAGGGTCTTCTGCAGCACCGCGGCACAGTCGTTGCGGCCGAGCAGCTTGGCCCATGATACCAGGCTGCCGTAGCGGACGATCTCGTAGTGCTCCACCGCCTGAGCGGCGTTGATCAGCGCCGCATCGAGCACCTTCTTGTCCTCGACTTCGCCCGCAGTCTCATCGGCTTCCTCGATGATGCCGTCGATCGCCGGGCAATCGATCGCCTTCGGCTGTACGCCGTGCATTTCGAACACCTGCTCCAGCCGCTTCACGTGCCCCTTGGTCTCATCCAGATGCGTCAGGAACCCCTGCTTCAGCATCGGGTCCGAGGCCTTGTCGGCCATTTTCGGGATCGCCTTCAGGAGCTGCTTCTCGGCGTAGTAGATGTCCTGCAATTGGTGCACGAACAGGTCATCCATCGTCTTGATGTCTTTGGTGAAAAGTCCCATTGCGGATCCTCTTTCGGTTTGCGCCCGGCGGCCCTTTTCCGAGCCTGCCGTGGCCGTCGCGGCGTTAACCAGCGGCAGCGATCACCGTTCCGGGTTCCATCCGCGCATCGAGTCGCAATGGCGCGCAGCGCGTCTGGCGCCTATATCGGACGGGCCGGCTTGGCGGGCTCCTCTCGGGGCCGCCATGTAGCCGCCGGACGGCTCGTTTGCGCCACGTCAAGGGCGCATTCCGCCGCCCGTCCCATGGATGAGCGGTCCGCACGCGACAGTACGGCGGATTGCACGACGGGCCGTTTATGCCCTAAGGAATTGCGCGGATGAGTAAGTCGGACGCCGGGAGCAGGGTCGCGCTGCAGGCGGAGTCCGTCGCGTTGCCGCCCCGCCGGGAGGACGAATGCATCGACTGCTGAGCGCGCTGGGGCGTGGCTTCAAGACGTATATCGGCTGGAAACGTGTCGGTATCGTCGCCAGCATCCTGATTATCGGCTTTGCGATTTCGTCGCTGATCCGCACCCTCAAGGGAGTCGATCACAACGTTATCCTGACCGCGCTGACCGACAAGAGCCCGGCCCAAATCGGGATGGCGGCGCTTTGCGTGGTCGGTGCGTTCTGCACCCTGACGTTCTACGATTTCTTCGCGCTGCGTACGATCGGCAAGCTGCATGTGCCGTACCGCATCGCCGCGATGTCGGCGTTCACCTCTTACGTGATCGGCCATAATCTCGGTGCCACAGTGTTCACCGGCGGTGCGATCCGGTTCCGGATCTATTCGGACTACGGCCTGTCGGCGATCGATGTCGCCAAGATCTGCTTCA
The DNA here is from genome assembly GCF_039642825.1 of Rhodopseudomonas sp. P1. Taxonomy (NCBI): domain Bacteria; kingdom Pseudomonadati; phylum Pseudomonadota; class Alphaproteobacteria; order Hyphomicrobiales; family Nitrobacteraceae; genus Rhodopseudomonas; species Rhodopseudomonas sp. P1. The sequence continues at coordinate 4,366,484 of NZ_CP088006.1, forward strand.
TCTCCGGCCTGACGTTCTGGCTCGGCAATCTGTTCGTCCTCGGCATCGGCATGATCTGGCATCCGGCCGCCGCCAGCGCGATGGATCTGCTGCCGGACGAGATCAACCGGCTGATCGGCGTCGCCTGTCTGGCCGGTATCGCCGCCTATTTCGTCTGGCTCGCGACCGGCAAGAAGCGCCGCGAGCTCGGCCAGAACGGCTGGAAGGTGGTGCTGCCGTCGGCCAAGCTGACGCTTGTGCAGGTGCTGATCGGCGTCGTCGATCTCGGCTTCTGCGCCCTGGCGATGTACCTGTTGATGCCGTCCGCCCCCTACATCGACTACGTGTCGCTGGCGGTGGTGTTCATCCTCGCCACCCTGCTCGGCTTCGCCAGCCATGCGCCTGGAAGCCTCGGCGTGTTCGACGCCGCGATGCTGGTGGCGCTGCCGATGTTCGCCCGCGAAGACGTGATCGCGACGCTGCTGATCTATCGCGTGCTGTACTTCCTGCTGCCGTTCGGGATCGCGATCTCGATCATGGGCGTGCGGGAAATCTGGCTCAGCGTGATCAAGCCATGGCAGGAACGCCGCAACGCCTGCAACGGCAACGAGCATGCGGCCCCCGCCGCTCCGGCCACCGCGCCCGCCCGGGCCCCGGTCGGCCAGGTCCCGGTCGGCCAAGTCGTCCAGCGCTCCTCAAAGCTCTGACAGCGGCAATCACTTGTCGACGCCGCCGAGGCCCATATTTTGGCCTCAACAGCGGCGTCAATGGCCGCGATCTCCTCATGGCCGCGTGGTGACATGTCCCGTTTCCGCTCCCTGGCGCTCCTGTTGCTGCTGACCGCGGCGGCGAGCGCCTCGTCGCTCCCTGCTTCCGCTCAAATCCCCCTGTTCGGCGGCTCGAGCAGCCCCGAACCGGCTGCAACCACCGCGCCGCCCCCGGCGGCAGCTCCGGCCCCGGCGGTGCCTGTCGCCCCGCCTTCCTCCGCACCGGCCGCCGTTGCCGCGGTGCCGGTCATCGACGGCTCGATCCAGATCGCCTGGGAGGTCCGCAACCGCTTCCGTCTGTTCCGGGAGGAGCGCGATTTCCGCGAGCAGGTCGACGCCCTGAACGGGCTAACAGTGCTGGCCTCCGAGCAGACCCTCGGCCGGCAGAGCGAAGGCCGCGGCTGGGCCCGCAACGTCGTCAACCGGCTGTGCATCGACCTCACTGGGCGGGTCAACGAGCCGTGCACCCGCGATGGCGTCAAGGAGAGCTACCTGACCCCGACCGAGCACCCGGTGACAGTCCGCCTCGCCGGCGCCGTGCCGGTCGGCGCGATCTGCGCATGGACGTTCGACGACGGCGACGGGCCGCGTAACGCCACCCAGGACTGCGCCGAGCCGATCAACTTCCGCGCCCGCTACGGCAAGCCGACGGTCGCCACGGTGGACATCACCAGCGGCGCCGACGCGCCGCTCCGCGTCACCACCCAGATCATGGTGCGGGACTTCTTCATCGCCGGACTCGGTGACTCGATCGGCTCGGGCGAAGGCAATCCGGACCGCGCCATTGCGCTGTCGGATGAAGGATTCTGCTTCAAGTCGTATCTCGGCAGTGGGATCGGCCAGTTCTACCGGCCGAGCCGGGCCGGCTTCAAAGGCGGCCGCGCCTGCGAGGCTCCGGATACGCTGGCGAACTGGCAGCGCTATTCGGCGACCTGGTTCAACGCCGCCTGCCACCGTTCGCTGTACAGCTACCAGACCCGCACGGCGCTGGCTCTGGCGGTCCGCCATCCGCACATCGCCGTGACCTATCTGCCGCTCGCCTGCACCGGCGCCACCATCACCGACGGGCTGTTCGGCTCGCAGCGCGCCCGCGAGTGCTTCCGCACCAAATCCGGAACCTCGTGTCCTGGCAGCGTCGACGGTCAGCTCGGCGAACTGCGCGCCGCCCTCACAGCGGCGCACCGCCGTCAGCCGGACCGCACGCTCGACCTGGTGCTGCTGTCGATCGGCGCCAACGACATCAACTTCTCGGGCCTCGTCGCCGACGTCATCGTCGACTCACCGACCGAGCGCGCGCTGTTCCGACGCTCCGGCGTGATCGGCTCGGTGGAAGAATCTCGTACCGCGCTGGCCCGCACGCTGCCGCGCGATTTCGCCCGGCTACGGGAGGCGCTGAAGCCGATGGTCGAAGATCTGTCGCGGGTGGTCTATGTCGCCTACGGCAATCCGGCGCTGTCGAACCGTGGCACACCCTGCCCCGGCGGGCCGGCGGGCTTCGACATCCACCCCTCGTTCAATGCCGATCCGACCCGGCTCGGCGCCGTCACATCGTTCGTCGACAATGAGTTCCTGCCGCGGCTGAAGGATCTGGCGCAATGCTCCAATGGCGTGCTGTGCCGTGATCCGTCAACCGAGCGGATGACGTTCGTCGACTCGCATCAGCGGGTATTCGCCGACCACGGCTTCTGCGCCCGCGCCGCCACCGATCCTGAATTCGATCGCGTCTGTTTCTCGCAGAGCGGCAACAGCTTCAACGCCGATATCGTCACCGCCGGCAACTCGCCGATGACCTGCGGCGCCGGGGCGAGCAACTACCGGGCTTACCTGCCCCGCGCGCGCTGGATCCGCGACGCCAACGACAGTTACTTCGCGGCGATGACCTATCCGCAGGGCCTCGCCGCCGCGATCCAGCCGGCCGATATCCATGACGCAACCTGGGGCGTGGTGTCGGCGGTGTATGGCGGTGCCATCCATCCGACCGCCGAAGGCCACGCCGCCATGGCCGACGCCGCCTTGCCGGCCGCGGAGACTGTGCTGTCGCTGCAGCCCGGCCCCGACGTCACCAGCCAGCCGTTGCCTCCGCCGGCGGGAGCCATTCCGCAGCGCGTTGAGTAGGATCGTTGGGTCGGACCGCTTCTGGAACGGGAGAGGTCAGACTCGACGAGGCTCCGCCTCCGGCAAATGAAAAGAGCGCCCTCCGCGGAGAGCGCTCTTTGCAAGCTCGAAGATTTCTGACGTCCGACTCAGGAAGTGAAGCGCTACTTCGCCGGCGCCATCGCGCCGCCCTTCGGGGCCGGGGCCGGCGGAGCCTTGGCCTTGCCGGCCGTTCCAGGCGCAGCCACCGGCGGCTTGCCGGCTTGGGCTGCCTGCATGGCCGCCTGCTCTGGCATGAACTTGGTGACGATCTCCGGATCGAGCTGGGAGATCGCGGTGTCGGGCAGCCGGAACCAATCTTCGTCCTTACCGAGCGCCGGCGTCATCAGATAGCCGCGCAGCGTCAGGGTCTGGCCGTCGGGACTGACCGTCAGCATCGCCTTCCACACGTCGCCGTTGCGCGGATCGAGGATGTTGCCGTTCTCATAGACACGGCCCTTCCGCTTCATGTCGCGGATCAGCGAGATGCCGAGGATCGGCTGGTTCTTGCGATCGTCCTCACACTCTTCGCAGATCGTCAGGTTGGGCTGTCCGGCCTGCGGAAAGCTCTTGGCGACGATCCCCTCGTACATGTTGTTGCCGCGATCGAGCATCAGCACCCAGACCACCGGCTTTCCGCCGGGCTTGCCGGTGTCGGTGCGTTGCCAGAGGCCGGCGGCGGTCGGTTCCGCGGCAACCGACGGGGCGGCCGCGGATAGCAACAGCGCGAAAGCCGCGACAGCAGCCCGCGCGACTAATCGGATCGGTCGATGTGTAGTCGGTCGATGTGTAGTCGGTCGATGTGTAGTCGGTCGATGTGTGATCATAGCAACACCTGAAACACCGCGATGGGACGACAATATGGCGGATCGATCCGGCAATCCAGTGAGCAGAGCGCGGCGGTTCGGGATCGATTCTATGACACAGCGATGTCAGCAGGCGGCGTAGCAGGTCGCTGAACGGGAACCCGTAGTGTCGCCAAGGCAGCACCGAGGCAGATCGCGACCGGCAGCCAGAACAGGATATAGAGATAGTTGAGATCGCTCGGAATGATCTCGTAGTCGACAGCGCTCGCTGCCAGGCAGGACGCGAGGAGCGCCAGCGCGGTCACTTCGCCGGACTTGCGAAATGCCCGCCATCCGCTCGCCGCCGCGGCCAAGACCACTGCCGCCAGCGCCAGCGCCGCGATAACACCACCACGGACCGCGGCGCACATGAAGATATTGTGGCCGTTCATCACCTCCATGCCACTCGGCAGGATGACCCTGGTGTCGAACGCAAGTCCATAGCCGAGCCACGGCTTCAATGTGACCATGTGCAGATACACCGGCCACAGCTCGAACCGCAGACTGTCCTTCCGCTGCACCAATTCACCGGCAAGCGGCGTCAGCAGGGCAGCGACGGCCGCGATCGCCAGCAAAGCCGCGACCGCCACCGCGATCCGCCAATTGGCTGCCAGCAGCACCGCCACTCCGATGCCTCCCAGCGCGGCCATCAGCGAACCCCGACTGCCCGACAGCAGCACAGCCGCGAGAAGCACCAGCGCAGAAACAAACAGCAACACAAATTGCCAGGACCGCAGACGGCGGGTTGCCATCATCGCTACTGCCCCGACACACGGCATCGCGTACATCAGGCCGACGACGTTGGAATTGTAGTACAGGCTGAGCCCCTTGGTGCCCTGCAACCGCACCGTCAGCATCTCCGTCACCGACCAATGGCTAAACGTGCCGACGTCACGGATCGCGGCCAGCGCAGCCACGGGCGCAAGCCACAAGAACAGCAGGCGAAGAAAATCGCCGTCGCGGCTGGCGAGATGAGCCACGATGGTGATGAACACCAGCACCGCTGCGACGTAACGGATGTTCTTCCACAGCAGCGATCCTGAAACGCCATCTCCAAATGAGGAGGTGACGATGATGACGCCGAGGAAGGCCGCCGAGGCGAGGAAGACACCGGACTTGATGATCGGCGTCAGATTGCGCAGCGGCAGGGCGGTGATCAGCAGGGTCGGAAGCACCAGGAACCACAGGATGGTGCGGGCCAACCAGATGTTATGCATCACATACATCAGGCACATCACCAACACGAACAGCCGCTCGGGCGCTTTCACCGCCACCAGCCAGGCACGGCTCCGGTCAAACACCGAATGGGACGGTGACGAATGGGCGACAACTGACACCATAAGACCTCTATCTGGGGTGGGCGGTGGCCCCCGTCGCGGCCAGGCCGCGTAGCACGTCGGCGAGTCGCGTTGCCGATTGGGCCCAGGTCACTGGGCGATAACCGGCGCGGATCGCGGCTTCGTGGCGGGCAAGTTGCTCAGGCGCCGCGATCAGGTCAAGGACGGCGGCTCGCCAAGCAGGGAAATCGAGCGGATCAAGGTGGCGCGCAAGCCCTGCGCCGGCTTCCGGCAGCGACGAGGCATCGGAGGCGAGGCAGTATTTGCCGAAGGCGAGGCTCTCGGATACTGGCAACCCCCACCCCTCATAGAACGACGGATACAGCGTGAACAGGCAGTGCTGATACAGCCACGCCAGCTCATCGTCGCCGGCGCGCGGCAGATGCAGGATCGATCTGGCAGTCACCGGATCATTGGCGATCTGCCACAACAGATCACTGCTGCCGAACCCCGGCTGACCAACGATCACCAGCGTCGGCAGGTCGGGCGTGTTCTGCTCGGTGAGCCTGTGCCAGAGGTGGTATAATAGATCAAAGTTCTTGCGCGACTGAATGGTCGAGACGCTGATCACGAAGCGCGCGGCCTGCGTATCGGTCAGCGCTTCCGGTCGTCGCGCCGTCTGCGGCGCAGGAATATCAGCGCCGAGATGCACGATCTCGACAGCGCCGCGCATACCGCCGTGGCGCTGAGCGTAGCCGAGAATATCGCGTTTGGTCGCCTCCGAGATCGAAACGATCAAGTCGGCCTCCTTGATCAGGAACTGCGCGTAGGCGTCGAACTTGGTGACGAAATCGCCGCCGGCGAAGAACTGCGGCGCGACGGCCGGGATGAAGTCCTGGCACAGCGCCGCCACTTTGGTGCCGCGCTCGCGGCGCATCCGGGCAACCGTGGCAAAGTCGACCCGCGACCAGTTCTCACCAGCGAGAAAAAGCACCTCGCCGAGGCCGTCCCCTCCAAGTTTCGGCAGCGGCTCGGCCTGGCTGGTCTTGCGCAGCAGCGACGCGGTCGCGCCGCGGACTGCGGTCTTGATGGTGCGTTCAACGGACTTGCCGATCGGCCTCAGGACGGCGGCGATCCCGCTCGCCTGCTTCGACTTGGCCCTGCCGGCGACGGGCTTGCCGCTCAGGTCGGGCGGAGTCGCGACCGCAACGTAGTCGCTACGGAGCGGGTCATAGCGGCAGAACCGCAGCGCTGGAGCCATCTCGGCGGATAGCGCGCGGATGTAACTTTGTTCAACCCGGAGGGTGCCGTTCATCTGGCCGGAGCGCGCCCGCGCACTGGTCGAGACGTCCATCCACAGCCAGGGCTGATCGTGCCGGTCGGCGGTGTGATCCAAGGTGCTGTCCGTCATTTCCGAGATCGGCCCCTCGGCCGCTGACCGGCGGGTCTAGCGGGTCCGGCTTTGCAGCGTCAATGCCGGCCGCTTGCATTGCCAGCCCGCCCGCAGTCTAAGTTCCTCGCCGCCCGCCTTCCAGGGCGGAACAGCAATGAGGGATGGCGTGCCGCCGGAGCAGCCCAAAGTCTCGGTGATCATGCCGGTGCGCGACGGCGAACGCTGGGTCACCGAGGCGATCCACAGCGTTCAAAATCAGACCTTCCGCGATTTCGAGCTGTTGGTGATCGACGATGGCTCCGCCGATGCGACACCCGCAATTCTGGCTGATGCGGCTGCAGCCGACCCGCGCATTGTCGTGCTCACCCAGCACCGCGATGGTCTGGTGGCTGGCCTCAATCGCGGACTGGCCGCGGCACGCGCCCCCTTGATCGCGAGGCTGGACGCCGACGACATCGCCCTGCCGAACCGGCTGGCCCGGCAGGTGGATTATATGGCGGCCCACTCCGATGTGGTGCTGCTCGGCGGCTGGGCCACCATTATCGACGAGAACGGCCAGCCGAAGGGTCGCGAGATGCGCCCGAGCCCGAACGATTTACGGGCGACGCTGATGAAGAAGAGCCCGTTCATCCATCCGACCGTCATGTTCCGCGCCGAAGCGGCGCGCCGGGTCGGCGGCTATCACGCCGCCTTCGAGGCCGGCGAGGATTACGATTTCTGGCTCCGACTCGCTGATATCGGCGAGCTCGCGATCCTTCCGGAATTGCTGATCCGCTACCGCGAACACAGCAGCAGCGTCACCCGCACACGACAGTTGCGTCAGATCTACTCCGCCCGCCTCGCCAAGCTCGCCGCCGCCGCACGCCAAGCCGGGCAACCCGACCCCTCGGCCGCACTCGCCGCACCGCCAGAGTGGCATGATGCAAGCCCCGGCCCGTTCGAGCGCGACAGTTCGCGGCTGTTCCGAATGCTGGAGCTCGCCGACCCGGCCGCCGCGGCCCGCATCCCCTCCTCGGCGATGGATCTCGAAGCGATCGCCTCGCAGCTTCGCACCCTGACGGCCGGCGAGCGCAAATTCGCACAGGCGGCGCTGCTCAATCTGTTGCGCCTACCCCACGGTGTGCCGGGGATCTCGCGCTTGAAACTATACTGGTTGCTGTTCAGGCTCGGTCCCTTAAGGGCAGCCAAGCTGCTAATCGCAAAGTAAGTCGCAGCGTCTTCGGTCACATCAGACTATTTCGCTGCAGGCTGCACAAAACGCTTGGCGAGAGCGTGGTAGATTCCTTCCTCGGCGATCAGCCGTGAGGTCGCGTAGGCGATCAGGGCGGCGGCCATCAGCGGGATCACCATCGCGTGGTTGTCGGTCATCTCGATCACGATGACGAAGGCTGTGATCGGCGCCTGCACCACGCCGGAGAAATAAGCCACCATTCCGAGCAGCATGATCGCCGCAATCGGCGTTGCCGGAAACAATGTCGCGACGTTGCTGCCAAGCCCGGCGCCGACGGCGAGCGAGGGCGAGAAGATGCCGCCAGGCAGGCCGCTGACGGAGGACAGCGTGGTCGCGAGGAATTTCAGCACGCCGAAATCTTCTGGCAGCGCCGTGCCGCTCTCCAGCGCCGTCTTCACCTGGCTGTAGCCGGTGCCGTAGATCGTATCACCGGAGACGAAACCGCAGACCGCAACAGCCAGACCGCAGAGCAGCGCCACGATCAGCGGACGGCGATTGAACGCCGTGCTGGCGCCTGCGGCGACAACACATCGGATGAACAGCCCGCCGGCTGCTCCCCCGACGATGCCGCACGCCGGAATGGCCAGCCAATCGATACCGCCGCGCAATCCCATCGCGCTGGTGCCGAAATACGTATAGTTGCCGAGCAGAGCGATCGACGTCAGGCCGGCCGCCACCACCGCCGCAATGATCAGCGTGCTCGATCGCGTTTCGAACGAGCGGCTCATTTCCTCGATGCCGAAGATGATGCCCGCCAGCGGCGTGTTGAATGCCGCGGCGACGCCGGCCGAGGCGCCCGCCAGGATCAGCCCGGGCTGGCGGCGGGGCGAGAAGCGGCCGAGCGCGAACATGATCGAAGCGCCGATCTGCACGGTCGGCCCCTCGCGGCCCACCGAAGCGCCGACCAGAAGGCCGAACAGCGTCAGCAGGAATTTGCCGATCGCGATCCGCAGCGACACCAGCTTGGCCCGCGCGGTCTGGTCGGTGAGACGGCGCGCCGCGATCGCCTGCGGGATGCCGCTGCCCTGCGCATTCTGGAAGAAGCGGTTGGTCAGATACACCGACAGCAGAAAGCCGAGCGGCGTCACCAAAAACGGCAGGTAACGCGAGTGTCCGAGGAGTTCGGAGAATAGAAGTTGCGCACAATCGGCAAGCTGCGCCAGCACTGCCGCCGCAGCGCCGACCACGACGCCACCGAGCAGAAAGATCGCCCGCCGCCGCGACCGCGTGGATGCGATGATCAGGATGCGTTTGTGGCGATGGGACAGAGCGAACTTCATTGCCGTGAAAAGCAGCTTGGAAAGGCTTGAATGAGAAGTCTTTCTTGACGCGCATCGCTCAGGCAAGTCCAGCGCATACCGGCGTCACTTTGACGTGACCTACGAGGGGTAGGCCCCAAAACAAAAGAGCGCGCCGACCGGGCGCGCTCTTCAAGGATCAAATAAGCCGGCGCTCTTAGTTCACGCCCAGCTTCTTCTGCAGATTGGTGGAGGAGGTGGTGTACTGGAACACCACGCGCTTGTCCGGGTAGACGTACTTGACGGCCTTCTGCGCCATCAGCGCACCCTCATGGAAGCCCGAGAGGATCAGCTTCAGCTTGCCGGGATAGGTGTTGATGTCGCCGATCGCGAAGATGCCGGGGACGTTGGTTTCGAACGTACCGGTATCGACCGGGATCAGGTTGTTCTCCAGATCCAGGCCCCAGTTGGCAACCGGGCCGAGCTTCATCGTCAGGCCGAAGAACGGCAGCATCGCGTCGCACTTGATCTGCGCGGTCGAGTTATCGTTCAGCTTCACGGTCGCGCCGGTGAGCTGGCCGTTGTCGCCCTGCAGCTCGGTGATCTGACCGATCTTGAGATCGAGCTTGCCGCTGGCGACGAGCTGACGCATCTGCTCGACCGAATGCGGCGCGCCGCGGAAGTCATCGCGGCGATGCACCAGCGTCATGCTCCTGGCGATCGGGTTGAGGTTCAGCGTCCAGTCGAGCGCGGAGTCACCACCACCGACGATCAGGATGTCCTTGCCGCGGAAGTCTTCCATCTTGCGGACGGCGTAGTGCACCGAGGTGCCTTCATAAGCTTCGACGCCCGGCACGGGCGGACGCTTCGGCAGGAATGAGCCGCCGCCGGCCGCGACCACCAGCACGGTGCATTCGAACACCTTGCCGGCGTTAGTGGTGACACGGAACCCGGGGTCTCCGATCTTCTCGACGTTTTCGACCATCTCGCTGAGATGGAAGGTCGGATTGAACGGCTTGATCTGCTCCATCAGCGCTTCGGTGAGGCCATGGCCGGTCACCATCGGAATGCCGGGAATGTCGTAGATCGGCTTCTCCGGATAGAGCTCGGCGCACTGGCCGCCGACCTTGTCGAGGATGTCGACGAGATGCGCTTTGACGTCCAGCAGGCCCAGCTCGAACACGGCGAACAGTCCGCACGGACCCGCGCCAACAATCAGCACATCGGTTTTGATCGTTTCGGTCATCTTTGTTTTCTTTGTCAGTTGAAGATGTTCGGACGCGGGCGGTCCGGTCGCGGCCTGTCTAACCAAGGCCGGCAGGGGAGAAAAGACATAAATGGATATTGGTATCTTGTTCTAGCGCAAGTTTTGCGTTCAATGGTTCTAAAAAGCCCGGAGAATGGCCCTTGACCGCACGATCTCGTGACCACGCGCTGCCGCAGCTCGCTGATTTCCCCTTCCGTCTCGCCGACAACGTCCGCTTCGCCGACCTCGACCCAAATAACCACGTCAACAACGCGGTTTACGCCAGTTATTTCGAGACCGGCCGGGTCACGCTGATGAAGGATCCGAACGCCGGACTGATCCCGCCGGGACTATCTTGGGTACTGGTGCGGCTGGATATTCACTTTCGCAGTGAGCTGCACTGGCCGGGCAAGATCGAGCTCGGGCTCGGCCTGGTGAAACTCGGGCGCACGTCGACGCATTTCGATCAGGTGGTGTTTTCCGAGGGCGTCTGCGTCGCCTCGGCGCGCGCCGTGACGGTACTGGTCGACGAGAGCAGCCGCAAGCCGACGCCGCTGACCGAACAGATCATCACCAATCTCGGGCCGTGGTGGCGCCGCGGCATCGAACACGATTGATATCAGCGGCGCTGCTGCTGAGCTTTGAAATCAGCCGAGACAAAATGGCGGCTGCGCGCGCCCAACGAAGCGGACAGCCGCCGCGCTGAGCGCGGCAGGCTTAGTTCTGAGAAACAAACTAACACGAGAGACTGTCGCGCAGCGGACCGCGCGACACGCCTCCGATAGCAATAGCGGAAATCAGGCTTGGCGTTCGGGCGTGGTGACGATCAGCCCGTCGAGTTCGTTCGAGACCTTGATCTGGCACGACAGCCGCGAGTTCGGGCGCACGTCGTAGCCGAAGTCGAGCATGTCTTCTTCCATCGGCGACGGGCCGCCGACCTTCTCGCGCCAGGCTTCGTCGACATAGACGTGGCAGGTCGCGCAGGCGCAGGCGCCGCCGCATTCTGCCTCAACGCCAGGGATGGCATTGCGGATCGCCGCTTCCATCACGGTCGCGCCTTCTTCGACTTCGACAGTGCGGGTTTCACCGGTGTGATCAACGAAGTTAATCTTGGCCATGATTGCTCGTCGGACGCTTTGCTCGTTTTATGAATTATGGGCTGACGCGCCAGTCCTATAGCGTCTCGGCCGACGTTCCGCCAGCCGTTACGCCTTTCAAAAGCCAGGACGAGTCGGGTTGAAGCGGTCGTCGATCGCGGCCCGGGCATGATCGACCGCAGCTTCCAATACGGCGAGCGGTTCCGCCGCATCCTCGCCGCGGAGCAAGGCGTCCTCGAGACTCGCGGCGGCTTCCGCCACGGCGAACGCCCCGATCGCGCGGGCCGAGCCCTTCAACGTGTGCGCGAGCGCGGCGGCGTCGGCCGGCCAGGAGGCGAGCAGCGCCATCAGGCTTGCGGCCTGCGCGGTGAACAGCAGCAGCACTTCCCGCTCGAGCGCGGCGTCGCCCAGCGTCATCTTATAAAGATGCGCGTCATCGATCGGCTCGAAGTCCGGAACCAGCGGCGGCGATGGCATCCATTCGATCCGTTCGACCTGTATCGGCACGTTCACCTCGGCACAGAATTGCGGTTTTCCACATCTCGGCAATCCAGGCCGAGAAGCGAACCACGAGTCTAGTTAACGCATCCTTGCAGGTGCAGCCGCACCGTTTTGGCACAACGTCGCCGAGTTGCCGCGATGATGTCGCTAAAATGCCACCGTTACCGCTCGGGCCGGTAGGATTTTTGCGTCCTCCGAAGGGCTTAGCCGGGTATGCCGTTAACGATGATTAAGAAAGTCTTAATCCGAACCATTTCATTCGCGCGATCGAGCCAATAGGATGTTTCAGGAAGTGGCGGACAAAAGCGCGGTGGGAATGGGGTTCAACTTCGCCGTGCTGGGGGAGCACCGAGGGGCCTTTCTGCGGTCTCCACTGAACCGACGTCCCCGGATGCGTAACAAGGGCGTAAATCAAGATGGCGAACAATCCTAAGAAGATCAAAGATCCGACCGAAGTCGCGCTGTCGGCGATTCAGGAAGCCCTGAATATCCCCGACGCGCCTCCGGCCGGTGACGATCAGGCCGCCGGGCCAAAGGAAAGTGTGCCAAATTCGGACAGCCCCGAGCCCAGCTTCTCCGAGCTGACGGAGCTGGCCGGGGAGCCGCGGATCACGCCGCCGGCGCCGAGCTTCGAGCCGGCCGCCGAGCGCAGCTTCGCCAGCCGCCCCGCCAACGACGACCGCGAGACCATCGGCCAGCTGCTGCAGTCGCTGCAGAAGGGTCGCACCACCCGTAACGTCTATACGCTCGCCACCATTTTCGCCGGCGTCTGGGTGTTCGGCGGCATCATTCTGACCGTCAGCTTCCTGCCCGCCCTGCAGGCGCTGGTCGGCCAGGGCAGCGGCGGAACGCTGGCGCTCGCGGGCCTCGCCGCGCTGTTCTTCGCGCCGGTGATGCTGTTCTACTTCCTCGCCAGCCTCGCGTGGCGCGGCCAGGAGCTGCGGATGATCGCGCAGTCGATGGCGCAGGTCGCGATCCGTTTCTCCGAGCCCGAAATCGCCGCCAGCGACTCGGTGGTAACCGTCGGTCAGGCGATCCGCCGCGAGGTCGCCGCGATGGGAGACGGCGTCGAGCGTGCGATTGCGCGCGCCAGCGAACTGGAAGCGCTGGTCGCCAACGAAGTGTCGGCGCTTGAGCGCGCCTATTCGGACAACGAAGTACGCATTCGCGCGCTGCTGCAGGACATCGCGCATCAGCGCGACAACCTGGTCGGTCAGGCCGAGCAGGTTCGCAGCGCCATTTCCGGCGTGCAGATCGACCTCCGCCACGACATCGCGCTGATCTCGGACGCGATCGCCAGCCGCGTCGACGAAGTCGCCAAGAGCATCACCAGCGCCCTGGAAGAGCGTGGCGCCCATATCACCAGCGCCCTCAGCCACGCCGGCGACAACATGATTCTCGCGCTCGGTGAGCGCGGCGGCGAACTGCTCGACCGCCTCGAAGAAGCCAGCGCCGAGACCACCCGCGCGGTGCTCGATGCCAGCGAGCGGCTGACCACCAGCCTGAACTTCAAGACCGGCCACGTGCACGCCGAGTTCGTCGAACTGGCCGATCGCGTCCACGACATGATGAACGAGCGGCTCGACCGCATCACCACCGATTTCGAGCAGCGCTCCTCGACCATCATCGACGGCATTTCGGAGCGCACCGAGCAGGTGCAGGATTCGCTGAAGAACTCCGGCGACTCGCTGCTGCTCGAACTCGAGCTGCGCAGCACCGATCTGGTCAACAAGATCGACGACGCCGGCCATCGCCTCGCCGATCAGATCCTGACCAGCGGCGACAAGGCGAGCGAAGCACTCGACGTCACCGTCAACACGCTGGTCGCCAAGGTGGTGAGCCAGACCGAAGCGACCCACGACACGCTCAGCATCCAGATGAGCGCGTTCGACGACCTGGTGAAGCATCAGGGCACCGAGCTCGCCGAGAAGTTCGCGCGCGACAGCGGCACGCTCGGCGCGCTGATCACCCGCCACATCTCCGAATTCGACCGCACCGTGAAGACGTTCGGCGGCGAGATCGTCGAGCGGATGGGCCAGCGCACCCAGGACATTAACGAGACCCTGAAGACCTACGTCGACAATTTCGATCAGCGCGTCGCGAGCAGCTCCGGCGAAATCACCGCGCGGCTGGACGACCGTCTGCATCAATTCGAAAGCCTGTTCGACACCCGCGTCGGCAGCCTCGACGGCACGATCGACAACCGCCTGAAGTCGCTCGACGACACCGTCGGCAATCATCTCAACTCGCTCGAACGTATCCTCGACACCCGTACCGAAGCCGTCACCGGCAACATCGACGGCCGCATCGAGAAGCTCGCCTCGACGCTGTCGACCGGCGCCGCCAACGCGGTGGAAGCGATCGACTCGCGGATCGTGCAGCTCAGCACCACGCTGTCGACCGGTACCTCCAGTGCGGCGGACATCATTGACGGCCGCATCGCGACGCTGACCACGACGCTGTCGACCGGCGCCGCGAACGCCGTCGAAGTAATCGACGACCGCATCACCACGCTCACCACCACGCTGTCGACCGGGACCGTGCAGGCGATCGAAGCGATCGATTCCCGGCTCACCCACCTCACCCACTCGCTCACCGACGGCACCGCCCAGGCGATCGACGCGATCGACCGCCGCATCGGCGCGGTCACCGAGACCATCGACAGCCGCACCGCCAATCTCAGCACCACCGTCAGCGCACGCTTCCAGGAGATCCACGACGGCCTGGAGAACCGCGTCACTGCGGTGATCAACGACGTCGACCTTCGCGTGTCGCAGTTCGAAGACCTGCTCGGCTCGCGCATCGAAGCGGTCGCCGGCCGGTTCGAGAGCAGCGGCCGCGAGGCCAGCGAGATGCTGATGGCGCGTGCCGAAGAGCTGTCGCAGGGCATCAAGACCAACGTCGCCGACGCCGAACGCACCCTCACCCATCTGGTGGTCAGCACCAGCGACACCATCCGCAGCAGCACCCAGTCGGCACGCGACTCGATGCTGTCGGTGTCGAACGATGTCGGCGCCCAGCTGCAGGTCACCTCGGCAGAGATCGAACGCGCCCTCACCACGGTCGGCACCACCGCGGCCGCCACCGTGGTATCGAGCGCGACCGAAGCCCAGGCCAAGCTCACCATGGTGTCGAGCGAAGCCGCGATGCAGTTCCGCTCGCTGTCCGACGACATCGAACGCACGCTGTCGGCTGCCGGCACCGCCACCGTCGCTACCGTGCTGGCCGGCGCCCGCGAGGCCCAGACCACGCTGGTCGCGACCTCCACCGACGTCACCACTCAGGTGAAGTCGCTGGCGTCCGACATCGAGCGCACCCTCAGCGAAGTCGGCGGCCATGCGGCTGCGTCGCTGCTCGGCAGCGCGCGCGAAGCGCAGAGCACGCTGACCTCGACCTCGACCGAAGTCGCCACCCAGGTGAAGTCGCTCGCCTCGGAGATCGAGCGCAGCCTGACCGAAGCCGGCGGCAGCACCGCAGCGTCGGTGCTCAGCAGCGCCCGCGAGGCCCAGACCGCCCTCACCACCACCTCGGCCGACGTCGCCAATCAGGTGAAGTCGCTGGCCGTCGACATCGAACGCACCCTCACTGGCGCCGGCGACACCACCTCGGCCTCGGTGCTGGCGAGCGCCCGCGAGGCTCACGCCACGCTGGTGTCGGCCTCGTCCGAAGTCACCGGCCAGATCCGCTCGCTGTCGACCGACATCGAACGCACGCTGTATGCGGCCGGCAACGCCACTGCCGAAGCCGTGCTCAGCGGCGCCCGGTCGGCGCAGTCCACCCTGGTCTCGGCCTCGGAAGAAGCCTCCGACAAGGTCAAGTCGCTCAGCGACGACATCCAGCGCACGCTGGTCGCTGCGTCGTCGGAAGCGGCCAACCAGGTCACGACCCTCACCGCGGACGTCGAGCGCCGGCTGTCCGCTTCGGGCGCCAACACCATCGAGACCATCGTGGCCGGTGCGCGTGAAGCGCAGAACACGCTGGTGGCAACCTCGACCGAGGCCGCCAACCAGGTGAAGTCGCTGGCCAGCGACATCGAGCGCACGCTGACCGCCGCCGGCAGCGCAACCGCCGGCACGCTGCTGGCCAGTGCGCGCGAAGTCCAGACCACCCTGGTGTCGACGTCGACCGAGTCGGCCGATCAGGTCCGCTCGATCGCCGCCGATGTCGAGCGCACGCTGGTGGCTGCTGGCCGCAGCACCGCCGACTCGATCGTGGCGAGTGCCCGTGAGGCCCAGACCTCGCTGGCCACTGCGTCCGGCGAAGCTGCCAACCACGTCAAGTCGCTGGCGATCGATGTCGAGCGCACGCTGACCAGCGTCGGTGCCGCGACCGCCTCGACCATCCTCGACAGCGCCCGCCAGGTGCAGTCGACGCTGACCACCAGCTCGGTCGATGCCGCCAGCCATATCAAGGCGCTCTCTGCCGAGATCGAGCAGACGCTGTCGGCTGTGACCGCCAACACCACCGACCACATCCAGGTCAGCGCCTCGGCGGCCCAGGCCACCTTGGTGGCGATGTCCAACGAGGTCAGCGCCAAGATCAAGTCGACCTCGGCCGACGTCGAGCGTTCGGTGTTCGCCGCCAGCGGCAGCTTCGGCTCGACCATCACCGCCAAGAGCGAGGAGATCGTCGGCTATGTGCAGCAGCAGGCCGAGCGGCTGTCGCTGATCATCGACGGCAAGCGCGGCGTACTGGTCGAAGCCATCGCCGGCAAGACCAACCAGCTCACCAATGAAATCGATCGCGTCACCAGCGACGCGCTGAACGCCATCGAGACGCGCGGCAAGACCTTCTCGAACTCGATCCTGACCAACGGTACCGAAGTCGCCCGCTCGATCACCGGCGCCGGCGATCTGGCCACCAATGCGATCAACAAGTCGCTCAAGGACCTCGACCTCGCGTCGCGGTCGGCGATCGAACAGTCGCGCCAGGTCTCGATCACCGCGGTTACCGAGATGCAGGAGACCAGCAAGATCCTGCGCACCGACACCGTGGCGCTGTTCGAGCGGCTGCGTGAAGGCAACATCCTGCTGCAGGAAGTGCTCACCGGCGCCCACGAGAACCTCAACTCGCTGGAACGCGCGCTGGTCACCCGCGTCGCCGACTTCGTCACCACGATGAACGAGGTCAACGCCCGCAGCGGTGCCGCCACGCAGACGCTGGAAGACCAGCTCACCGGCTTCCACACCAAGACCGCGCGGGCGCTGGAAGATCTCGGCGCGCTGTCGGCGCAGTTCGAAGCTCACGGCCACGCTCTGGCCGAGGCCGCCGACCTGCTCGAGCACAGCAACCGCCAGGCCTCGACCTCGGTCAGCGATCGCAAGGAAGCACTGGAATCGCTGGTCACCACCCTCGATCTGCGCACTGCGGATCTCGACCAGCGGCTCGGCCGGTTCACCAGCCTGCTGGATGAATCGCTCGCCGCCGCCGAGGAGCGCGCCCGCGACGTCGCGCGGATCGTGGCCGAAACCGCCGGTGCCGGCTCCGCCAGCATCACGCAGCAGTTCGAAGCGGTGCGCAGCGCCGCCGAGCAGGAGCGCCGTCTCACCGTCGAGGCGATGCATCAGGTCTATAAGCAAGGCACCCAGGAAGCCGATGCGCTGTTCAAGCAATCGGCCGATCGCTTCACCTCGATCGTCCAGGGCATCAAGCAGATGGCCGCCGAGATGCAGCACGAGCTCGAATCCACCCGCGAGGAGCTGCGCCGCGGCGTGCTCGAAATCCCGCAGGAGGCCGCCGAGAGCACCGCGCAGATGCGCAAGGTGATCGTCGACCAGATCGAGGCGCTGGCCGAACTCAACCGCATCGTCGCCCGCCACGGCCGCGGTATGGACGTGGTGACGCCGACCCGCGCCGCCACCGTGACCGCCCGCGAGGAAGAGCCGGTGCTGGCCACCGCCAACGTTGGACGTGCCGAAACGGTCGCCGCCCGCCCTGCCCCGCGCAGCCGGGAATCCAGCGCCGCGACGCTGCCGCCGCCGGACCTCGGCATGCCGGTCGGTCCGCGCCGCACCGAAGCGCCGCCGGTCGCGCCGAGCAACGCCGACCAGGGCCGTGACGGCTGGCTGTCGGAGCTGCTCAACCGCGCCGACACCAGTGCCGAGCGTGAACCGCCGCGCGGTCGCGCCGCCCAGCAGGCCCAGGCTGCGATGAGCGGCAATCCGCTGGAGTCGCTGTCGCTCGACATCGGCCGGCTGATGGACCGCAACCTCGCGCTGGAGATGTGGGAGCGCTACCAGCGCGGTGAGGCGAAGTCCTTCACCAAGCGGCTCTACACTCCGGCCGGCCAGAAGGCGTTCGACGAAGTCGCCCGCAAATATCGCAGCGAGCGCAGCTTCAAGCAGACCGTCGACCGCTACATCGCCGAGTTCGAGCGCCTGCTCGACGAGGTCGCCCGTGACGACAACGCCCCGCAGGCTCTGCGCGGTCACCTCTCGTCCGAGACCGGACTGGTCTACACGTTGCTGGCCCACGCAGCCGGACGGCTGGGCTGATCGGTCGGCCTCGCGGCGACAAGGACGCCATAACGATTCAAGCGGAGGCCTCGCGCCTCCGCTTTTTCTTTGCCCGATGCAAACCGGCCTCCAGGGCAAACGATCCCAATTGCCAGCGCCCAATAAAGTGGGCGGCCTTTCGCTGCATCTGATTACCAGACGACGTGTTTTTGCCGGGACGTACTCACGCGCCGGCAACCACGGCAGACGCTTTACCGCTCCGCAGGCGGATATCGGTCGATCCCGAGGATCGCTTCTCGCGCGGCGATCGCTTAGTTTGTCCTACAAGTAATCAATCGACTCACCTCGGCTCCATTGCCCTCAGCCGAGGTGACCAAGCGGCCCGCAGCATTCCGCCGGTCGCTCGATATCGACGCGTGCGTCCGTTTTCGGCGTTCTGTTGTTGATCGCTCAGAGGCCACCGATGCCCTGCTCCCGCCGCTTCATCTTGAAATCGACCGCCGCCTGCGTGGTCGCCTCCGCCATTCCCGGTTTCGTCACCAAGGCTACCGCTGCACCGGATCTCGCCCGGTTCGACGCGCTGGCCCAGGCCGAGCTCGTCCGCAAACGCGAGGTCACCGCACTCGAACTTGTCGACGCCGCGATCCACCGCATTGATCAGGTCAACCCGAAGCTCAATGCGGTGGTGACCGCGATGTTCGACCGGGCGCGCAAGGCCGCCCGTAAGCCGCTACCCAACGGTCCGTTTGCCGGCGTCCCCAGCCTGGCCAAAGACGTCAACGACTACAAAGGCGTCCGCACCACCTTCGGCTCCCGCCTGTTCGCCGACAACATCTCGACCAAGACCGAGCCGCTGCTGGCCGCCTATGACCGCGCCGGCATCATCTTCGTCGGCAAGAGTAACACGCCCGAATACGGCTTCCTGCCGACCACCGAGCCTTTGCTGCTCGGGCCCTGCCGCAATCCCTGGAATACCGAGCATTCGACCGGCGGCTCATCCGGCGGCGCCGCAGCGGCCGTTGCCGCCGGCATGGTGCCGTTCGCCCACGCCAACGACATTGGCGGTTCGATCCGGATTCCGGCGTCGTGCTGTGGCGTTTTCGGTCTCAAGCCGAGCTTCGGCCGAATCGAGCTCGGCTATGCCGACATCTCCGGCGTGATGGTGGCAGATCACATGGAAACGCGCAGCGTGCGCGACAGCGCCATGGCGCTGTCGATCACCGAAGCCACCGGCCGCAAGGCGGCCTTTGCGCCGATCGGCTACGTTTCCAGACCCGGCAACAAGAAGCTGAAGATCGCGCTGACGATGGACAACGCCCTCGGGGCGGCGCCGGCGGTCGACGTCAAAGCGGCGATCGAGCGTAGCGCGAAGCTCTGCGCCGATCTCGGTCACGAGGTCATCCCGGCCGCGCATCCGCTGGCCGGCGATCACCAGATCATCGACGCCTACATTGCCCTGTTCGCCACAGACGCAGCGGCCCTGGTCAAGCTCGCCAGGAAGCGCGGGTTTGATCCTTCCTCGGTGCTGGAGCCGTGGACGCTCGGCAACGCCGCCGTGTTTGAGAAGCTGCCTAATGACGCGGTGCAGAAGGCGCTCGCCTATCGGCAGGAGATCGTCCGCCGGCTCGATGCGTTCTTCGCCAAATACGATGCGTGGCTGACGCCGGTGGTCGATCGCGCGCCGCCGAAGCTCGGCGAATTCGCCCCTACCGTCCCCTACGCGACATTGCGCGAGCGTTCGCTCGCCTACGCGTCCTACACGGCTCTGCATAATTTCGCCGGCACGCCGGCAATGTCGGTACCGCTGTTCTGGAACGACGCCGGCCTGCCGATCGGCAGCCAGTTCTCCGCCGCGCGCGGCGGCGAGAAGACGCTGCTAGAACTGGCGTATCAGCTCGAGGCTGCGCAGCCCTGGGCCGGCAAATATCCGCCGGTGTTCGCCGGATAACTGCTTTCTGAAGCTACTGCTGCGATCGGCGGCGCGGCATGCGCTGCTGTTCGGCAAGGGCTGTGGCAGGTGCAGCTCGGATGAGCGCAACAGGAGCCGGACTTGCGGCGGGAACGGCTTATGCGGATGTGGGTGCGCTCGTCTGCGCTATAGTTTGATTTTCGTTGGGCCTTTGATGAAACCGGGCGATTGCACTATCTCGTCTCCCACCAAGACGCCTTACAGTTTCTGGGCCACCTCAGTCTAGGACGCACCATGCCTTCTGAACACCGCTCGCCTCGCCTTGCCGTTCTGATCGATGCGGATAACGCATCCGCCAAGATCGCGGACGGACTGTTCGAGGAGATCGCGAAAATCGGCGAAGCCAGCGTTCGCCGGATCTACGGCGACTTCTCCACCTCGCGCTCGAAAGGCTGGGCCGACATTCTGGCGAAACACGCCATCATCCCGCAGCAGCAGTTCGCCTACACCACCGGCAAAAACGCCTCCGACATCACGCTGGTGATCGATGCGATGGACCTGCTTCACAGCGGCCGCTTCGAAGGCTTTTGCCTGGTCTCGTCCGACAGCGACTTCACCCGCCTCGCCTCGCGGATCCGCGAGCAAGGCGTCGATGTATTCGGCTTTGGCGAGCAGAAGACCCCGGAGAGTTTCCGGCAGGCGTGCCGGCGCTTCGTTTACACCGAGAACCTGATCGCCGGAGCGAGCGACAGCAAGGGTACGGCATCGACGGCGAAACCGCTTCAGCCGCCGAGCGCAGCCACTCCGATCATCGAGCGGGTGATCAAACAGATGGAAAGCGAAGACGGCTGGGTGTCGCTCGGCGAAGTCGGCAAGCACCTGTCCAATCTGGCTTCCGACTTCGATCCCAGAACCTTCGGCTTCCGCAAGCTGAGCGACCTCGTGCGCAAGACCAACGCGTTCGAATTGGAGCATCAGGGCGGCCACGCGATGCGGATTCGCCTGAAGCCGCACGGCACTCCGGCCGACAAGCCGACATCCCCGAGGAAGCGTCCGGCAAGACAGGACACGCGCCGCACCGGCGGTGCTGCGTCCTGATCGTTCAACGAGGATCGCGGATCAGCTTGGCGTGCAGATCCTGGTATCAGCAAGCGCCGCACGGACGTGCGAAGCCGCATCCGTGACTTGAGACGTCAGCGGGCGCGCTGAAATCCGAGCATTGCTTGCGATCGAAGTGGGACCGTGCTTCGGCGCGCTTACGACAGGCTCAACTTCATGGTGAGGGGCCGCGAAGCGCTGTCTCGACCCATGCGCCGCGAGTTGATGAGGGCTCTCCCGGAGCCGCCTTACTGCTGTCGGCGGCGCGGCGGGCGCGGCTGTTCGGCGCGGGCGGCAGTGGGCGGCGCTGCGGCCGGCTGCTCCTGCTGAGCGGTGTTGCTCGGCCCGAACAGCACCCGGGTCGGGTTGCGGTCGAAATTGTTCACCGCGCGGCTGATGTCGGCGAGTGTGCGGCGGCCATCGAGGATCAGGGCGCCGGAGCGCTTGTCGAGATTGTCGGCGAGTTCGCGGAACGATTTCACCGCCTGGAACAGCTCGCCGCCATCCTTGCCGCCGGCCAGCGCGTCGATGCCCTGCATCACGCTGTCGGTCTTGGCGATGACGCCGTCGACCCGCGACATGATGCTGTCGATCTTGTCGGAGCTGCGCGCCAAGCTCGAGGTGAAGGTCTGCAAATTCTCCAGCGAGGTCTTCACCGACTCCTGGTTCTCGGAGACCAGGCGGTTGACGTTGCGCAGCGTCGCTTTGATCGACTCGGAGATGTCCTGCAGCAGCTCGGGATCGGCGGTCAGCACCGGGGTGCCGTCGTCGTCCAGCGGCACCGGCGGCGCGGTCTCCGAGCCGCCCTTCAGCGAAATCGCGGCGACGCCGGTCAGGCCCTGGAATTCCAGGCCGACCTGGGTGTCCTTGCGGATCGGCGCGGTGTTCTCGACCATCGCCAGCGCCACCACGCGGCGCGGATTGTCGAGCTTGACCGACACCACTTCGCCGACCCGGACGCCGTTGAAATTCACGCTGCCGCCGTTGCGCAAGCCGGAGGCCGCGCCTTCGAACACCACCCGCAGCGGGCTGCGCGCCTTGGTGGTGTGCAGGCTCTGAAACCACAGCACGAACCCGAACGCCGCGGCGATCACCGCGAGGGTGAACGTCCCGATCAGGAAGTAATTCGCACGCGTTTCCATTCGCCTCTACTCCAAACCAATCTGCGGCGCCGCCGGCTCATCAGCCGCCGCGCCACGCGGCAGGCTTTGAGCGCAGAATGCGGAAGCAAAACGACGCAGCCGCGGTGCGGCGGTCGAAATTTCCTGACGCGCCCCGATCATGGCGAACCGACCACCGCGCGGGCGCGCTTGCCGTGAAAATACGAACGCAGCCACGGATGCTGCGAGGCCTGCATGTCGGCGATGGTTCCGGCTGCGATCACCTTGCCATCCCCCAGCACCGCGATGCGGTCGCAGGCGGTGTGCAGGCTGTCGAGGTCATGGGTTACCATGAAAACCGTCAGGCCCAAAGTCCGCTGCAGCGTGCGCACCAGCTCGTCGAAATCGCCCGCGCCGATCGGGTCGAGGCCAGAGGTCGGCTCGTCGAGGAACACCAGCTCCGGATCGAGCGCGAGGGCGCGGGCCAGCGCCACGCGCTTGATCATGCCGCCGGAGAGTTCGGACGGATAGCGGTCGATCACTTCCGGCTTCAGTCCGACCATCACCAGCTTGGCGATGGTGATCTCATCGAGCAGCCGCTGCGACAGCTTCAGATATTCCCGCACCGGGAACTGGATGTTCTGCCGCACGGTCAGCGACGAGAACAGCGCGCCCTGCTGAAACAGGATGCCCCAGCGCCGCTCGACACCGCGCCGCTCGGACTTGCTGGCTTTGTCGAGATCGATACCGAACACCTCGATGCTGCCGCTCAGCTTCGGCACCAGGCCGATGATGGTCCGGGTCAGCACCGACTTGCCGGCGCCGGAGGGGCCGACAAAGCCGAGAATCTCGCCGCGCCGGACGTCGAGATCGAGCCCGTTCAGTACCCGCGTCGCGCCGAACTGCACGGAAACGTCGCGCACCCGGATGATCGGATCGGCCGCACCCGTCATCGTCAGATTCCAATTCCCGCAAAGAAGATCGCGAACACGCCGTCCATCACGATCACGAAGAAGATGCTCTTCACCACCGACGCGGTGGTGTGGCTGCCGAGCGACTCGGCGCTGCCCTGCACCGCCAACCCCTCGACGCAGGCGACGATGCCGATCACGGCCGCCATCACCGGCGCCTTGATCATGCCGACGGTGAAATGATCGATCGAGATCGCATCGCGCAGCCGCAGCAGAAACGCTTCCGGATCGACGCCGCCATACAGCCAGGCGACCAGCCCGCCGCCATACAACGCCGCCATCGCGCCGAGGAAGGTGAGGATCGGCACCGCAAGCACCAGCGCGATCAGCCGCGGCACGATCAGCACGTCGATCGGATCGAACCCCATGGTCCGCAGCGCGTCGATCTCCTCGCGCATCTTCATCGAGCCGAGCTCGGCCGTGTAGGCGCTGCCCGACCGGCCCGCCACCATGATCGCCACCAGCAGCACGCCGAGCTCGCGCAGCACCAGCACGCCGAGCATGTCGACCACGAACACGTCGGCGCCGAACTTGCGGAAATGAAAGATGCCCTGCTGAGCGACGATGCAGCCGATCAGAAAGGTGATCAGCAGGATGATCGGCACCGCGCGCCAGCACACCTGCTCGAGGTGGTGCACGGTCGAGGTCAACCGGAACGAGGTCGGCCGGACGATCACGCGCAGCACGCCGGCCATCACCGCGCCCATCATGCTGATCAGCGCGACGATGTCGTCGAAGAACGCGTACATGGTGCGACCGAGCCGCTCGATCGGCGCGCGCAGCGATCCGCCGCGCCGCGGCGCGGGTCCGGTGTCGCCGACCTGGCGCACCTCGTCGACCAGGCTGGCATAGTTGGTCGACAGACCCGCGATCCGCGCCTCGGTCCCGTCCTGACCGAGATTGCGCCGCATCCGTTCGATCAACCACGCGCCGAACGTATCGAGCCGCGAAATTCCGGAGACGTCGATGAAGACGTTGGGCTTGGTCTCGCCGATCTTCTCAGCTTCGGTGACCAGCCGCTCCAGCGCCGGCGCGAACCGCGCGGTCCATGTTCCCGAGGCGCGCAGCGCCAGCTCTTCGCCACGCGCGATCCGTTCGAGCGACGGACCGCCCTCCAACGCTATCTGCTGTGTCATTTTGAGCCAATCCGGGTTCGAACGCCGCCTTGCGGGCCAAGCTCATTACCAGCCATACTTGTCAGCTCCGGGCAACCCTCGGTTTGAGCTGACAAGGCCTGCAAATGAACTCCCTGATAGCGCCTGAACTGACCGGGCGCATCGAACGCTGGCCGATCGCCGGCGCTTTCACCATCAGCCGCGGAGCCAAGACCGAAGCGATCGTCGTGGTGGCCGAGCTGCGCAGCGGCGACCACGTCGGCCGCGGCGAATGCGTCCCCTATGCGCGCTACGGCGAGACCCCGGAAGCGGCGCTCGCCGCACTGGAGGCGATGTGCGCGCCGCTGGCGGGCGGTCTCCATCGCAGCGCGCTGCAGGCCGCAATGCAGCCCGGCGCCGCGCGCAACGCACTCGACTGCGCGCTGGTCGATCTCGAAGCCAAGATCAGCGGACAGCGCGCCTGGGAGCTGTTCGGCAGCGCTGCGCCAAGCCCCGCCACCACCGCCTACACCATCTCGCTCGGCACGTCCGAAGCGATGGCCGAGGCGACCGCCAAGGCTGCGTCGCGGCCGCTGCTCAAGATCAAGCTCGGCGGCGATGGCGATGACGCACGGATTGCGGCGGTACGTCGCGCCGCGCCGAATGCCGAACTGATCGTCGATGCCAACGAAGCCTGGACGCCGGACAATCTCGCCCGCAACCTCGCTGCCTGCGCCGACGCCGGCGTGACGCTGGTCGAGCAGCCGCTGCCGGCCGGGCATGACGAGGCGCTGGCCACCATCGCACGCCCAATCGCCGTGTGTGCCGACGAGAGCGTGCACGACCGCACCTCGCTCGCCGCGCTGCGCGGCCGCTACGATGCGGTCAACATCAAGCTGGACAAAACCGGCGGCCTTACCGAAGCGATGGCGATGGCGCAGGACGCGCACGCGCTCGGCCTGCAGATCATGGTCGGCTGCATGGTGGCCACCTCGCTGGCGATGGCCCCGGCGATGCTGCTGACGCCGTTCGCCCGCTTCATCGATCTCGACGGCCCGCTGCTGCTGGCGCGCGATCGCGATGACGGCCTGCGCTACGACGGCAGCACGGTCTATCCGCCCGAACCGGCGCTGTGGGGCTGATCGGCGCTTGCCGGCGCAAGCAGCCGGTGACGCATCACCACCAGCACAATGGCACCCGCCAGCCCCATCGCCGCCATCATGTCGTACACGGCAAGACCGTAGCGAGCGAACACCGCGCCGGAGGCAATCGACGCGGCGCTCATGACAAAGCCCGCGGCCGCGGTGTAGTAGCCCTGCCCGCGCGCGATCACATGGCCGGGCACATGGCGCACCAGCAGCCCCATGGTACCGACCTGGGTCAGACCAAAGGTGAAGCCGTGAAGTAACTGCACCACGGTGAGCACCGGCAGCGACGGATCCTGGGCGGTGATCGACCAGCGCAGCACCGCACTCAGCGCGCCGCCGAGCATCAGCCACATCGGCGACCAGGTGAATCGCGGCGATAGCGCGAACACCACGATCTCGGCGACGACGCCGAGCACCCACAGCACCGAGATCGTGGTGCCGCTGAGACCGGCGCCCTGCCAGGCGATCGACGCGAAGGTGTAGTACGCGGCGTGGCTGCCCTGGATCAGCGCCGCCGCGACCACGATCGTCAGGAAGGTCGGATTGCGTAGCAGCGAGGCGCCGCGCTGCGGCGTCGCCGATTTCGCCGGTGCATCCAACGGCCGCAAGCCGAAGCCGGCCAGCGCACCGACCCAGGCGAATGCGACGATCAGCCAGATCAGTTGCTCCGCCGCCACCAGATCGGCCAGCACGCCGCTCACCAGCGCGCCGGCGATGAACGCCGCCGAGCCCCACAACCGCAGCGGCCCGTAATTCAGCCCATAGCGTGCCACGGCCTTCAGCGCGTAGCCGTCAGTCAGCGGTACGATCGGCGTCCAGAAGCAGGCGGTGAGCACGAACACCACGAAGATCAGCAGCGGAGCACGTAGAATCCCGAGGAGGGTGAATCCGAGGGCAGTGATCACCGCGGTGATGATCATCGCGGCGCGGATCGCGTTGCGCCGTTCGGCCGCGGCAGTGATGAAAGGCAGAAGCGTGAAGCGCGTCACCGCAGGCGCCGCGACGATCAGGCCGAT
Organism: Rhodopseudomonas sp. P1; assembly: GCF_039642825.1. NCBI lineage: Bacteria > Pseudomonadati > Pseudomonadota > Alphaproteobacteria > Hyphomicrobiales > Nitrobacteraceae > Rhodopseudomonas > Rhodopseudomonas sp. P1. The sequence goes on from NZ_CP088006.1 coordinate 4,392,982, forward strand.
CAAAGAAGCCTCGATTCCAACGGCCTTCAGCCACACCGTGAAGAACGGCAGGTAGGTGCCGGCGACCGTGAAGCTGGTCGCGTAGAACACGGCGAGCCGCGACGCGAATCGCTTCGCATCCGGTGATGGGGTGGGGATTTGTGATTCGGGAGACATCAATTCAATTGCGATTCGACGCGGATCGTGGTGATCGTTATCGTGACGCGCAGTGAATTGTGCAACGAGTCCCTTGATGACCGACGAAGCCTTCGCCCTTTCGCCGATCTCCGCCCGCCCGGTGATGCCGAGTGATGCGGACTACGATGCGATCCGCGAAGCCTTCATGGAGACCTCGCGGGGCCGTTGGTTCCTCACCGAATACGCCAAGCGTAACCGCAACGCCGACACCAGCATGGTGCTCGACGCGGTGGCGCGGATCGAACAGACCCTCGCCGCTCAGAAGCAGGCGCAGGCCGAAGCCGCCGTGGAGTCGCTGGCCGCGATCCGCGCGGTGATCGGCGAGGCGCGAGCCAGCGTCGCCAAGGCGATCGCGACGCTCGACGACACCGCGACCCTGGTGGCTGCGCATCGCGGCGCCCGCGCGATCAGCGAGGTCGCTTCGACCTTGCGCGAATGCGGCGCCGACTCCCGGATCTGCGATCTGCTCGACCAGCAGGTCGCCGCCATCGACAGCGGCCACCGGCTGGTCGCAGGAATCGATCGCGATGCGATCGACGCAGCGTTCGACCGGATGCTGCAGCACGTCGCGGCAATCTCCGGCGTCGCTTCCGAAGCCGCGGCAAGCCGGGCCACGCCGGAGACGACAGCCGCGGCGGCCTCTGCCGCTACACCGGCGACGGACGAGCCCGCCGCCGCGCCGCAGGCCGTCGCTGAGCCCGAAGCCGTCGCGCCGCAGCCGGCCGCCGCTGAGCCCGTTCCACCGCAGGCGGTTGCGCCGCAGGCTCCCGCTCCCGAGGCGGCAGAACCCGCTCCAGCTCCGCAGGCGCAAGCTGCCCCGGCGTTCGTGGTGGTCAAGGGCACGCCGTCGGAAGAACTCGAATTCGTCGAAGCCGAAGACCAGACGCCTGCCCCCGCTGCAGTGGCGGTGGCGGTTGCGCCCGCCGAAGCTCCTGCCGCCGTCAACGCGGCTGAGCAGTCGGAAGCCGCTCACCTGCTCGACGAGGTGGTGGCGCTGGACGCCGAGGGTCTGGAAGACGACGCGGTGCTCGATCTGGTCGCCCGCGAGATGTCGGCGCCCGAGGTCTCGGAGCCATATCGGCCCGAGGATGATGCCTATGCGGCGGCCGCGGCCAGCACCGCCGCGGAAATCGAATCCGACATCGCAGCGCTGCAGCAGGCGCTGAGCGAAGAGATCGCGGTGTCGCCGGAGCCGATGGCGATCGACGACGCACCGGCTTCCGCCGCAGAGGCATTCGACGCGGAGCCGGAGCCGGAAGCCGCGTTCGAGCCGGTCGGCGAAATCGGTGAAGCCGCGCCTATGGAGGCCATGGCCGAGCCGATCGCCATCCATGCGGCCGCTGCACCGGTGGCGATGGCTTCCGCTGCCGTCGCCGGCGAAGTCGCTGCTGCTGCGCCGTCCTCGCTCGGCGCTGCGGCGATCGCCAGCGGCGCGGTTGCGGCCCCGCCGCCGATGCGCAGCGACGCGCTGGTGCCGATCCGGCGGATGAGCCAGGCCGAGAAGATCGCGTTCTTCTCGTAACCAGTGGCTGCGGCGCGAACGCGTTTTCGAAATCAGGCTCGAAATCAGGCAATCAGGCGGCTGAACAGGTCGGCATCGACATTGCCGCCCGACAGCACGATCGCGATGGTCTTGCCGCGGACGTCGAGCTTGCCGGCGAGCAGCGCCGCCAGCGCCACCGCGCCGCCCGGCTCCACCACCAGCTTCAGCTCGCGGAATGCGAAGCCGACCGCATGGCCGACCTCGGCATCGGACGCCGCAACGCCACCCGCCAGCAGCACGCGATTGATCGCGAAGGTGACCTCGCCCGGGATCGACATCATCAGCGCATCGCAGATCGTGCGTCCGCCGGCCGGATTGGACTCGCGCCGACCCGCCACCAGCGAGCGGGCGTGGTCGTCGAAGCCCTCCGGCTCCGCCGACATCGCCAGCGCCTGCGGAAACCGTGCCTTGACGGCGAGCGCCGTGCCGGCGATCAGCCCGCCGCCCGAGGCCGGCGCCACCACCAGATCCGGCGCGATACCCAACGCCGCAAGGTCTTCGGCGATCTCGCGACCGACCGTGCCCTGCCCGGCGATCACCATCGGATCGTCAAACGGCCGCACCAGCGTCGCGCCGCTGCGTTCGGCAAGGTCGCGGGCGATCGCCTCGCGGTCCTCACGGTCGCGATCGTACAGCACCACCTCGGCGCCATAGCCGGCGGTGCGCTCGCGCTTCGAGGCCGGTGCATCCGACGGCATCACGATGGTGGCGTGGACGCCGAGCAGCTGCGCCGCGGCGGCAACGCCCTGCGCATGGTTGCCCGAGCTGAACGCCACCACGCCGCCACGGCGGGCATCGGCCGGGATCGAGGCCAGCTTGTTGAAGGCACCGCGGAACTTGAACGAGCCGGTGCGCTGCAGGACTTCGGGCTTGAGGAACACCCGCGCCCCGGTCGCGGCGTCGAGCGCCGGTGACGAGAGCAGCGGCGTCCGCACCGCAACGGGCGCGAGCATCTCGGCAGCTGCATCGATATCGGCGACGGAAACAGGCAGCACAGGGGAATTGGTCATGGCCGGCATCTAACGCCGCGCCGCGCGCGCCGACAAGGTGCGATGATACGCGCCTCAGGCCACCATGCGATGCGGTTTGACGCCGTGAGGATGAAGCCGGTCTGCATCCAGCATCGACACCCGGCGGACGTTGTCGAGAAAGGCGTGCGCGGAGGCTTCCCAGGTGTGATCGGCAGCGAACTCCAGGCACGCCTCGCGCGAGATCTCCAGGGCGCCGAGACACGCCGCGCGCAGATCCTCGCTCAGCACACCGACCGGGGAATCACCGATCACGTCGCGCGGCCCGGTCACAGGAAACGCCGCGACCGGCACGCCGCTCGCCAGCGCTTCGAGCAGCACCAGCCCGTAGGTGTCGGTCTTGCTCGGAAACACAAACACGTCCGCGGCGGAATAGACCTTCGCCAGCGCCTCGCCATGCTTGGCGCCGAGGAACACCGCGTTCGGGAAATCGCGCTCCAGCGCCGCCCGCGCCGGCCCGTCACCGACCACCACTTTGGTGCCGGGCAGATCGAGCGACAGGAATGCTTCGAGGTTCTTCTCGACCGCGACCCGCCCGACCGACAGGAACACCGGCCGCGGCAAGCCGAGATCGGCATCCTCGCGCGGATGGAACAGATGCCCGTCGACGCCGCGCGGCCACAGCACGACGTTGCGGAAGCCACGGCCGCGCAGTTCGTCGGCCAGCGCCGGGGTCGCCGCCATCACCGCATGGCTGGCGCCGTGAAACCGGCGCAGCAGCGACCACACCCAGGACTCCGGGATCGGCGCACGGGCCGAGACGTATTCGGGGAAACGCGTGTGGAAGCTGGTGGTGAAGCGCAGCCCGCGCTTGCGGCAGTAGCGTCGCGCCGCCAGCCCGATCGGGCCTTCAGTCGCGATGTGAATGCAATCGGCGTGTGCGGCATTGATCAGATGTGCGACCCGGATCGGATTGGGGATCGCGATCCGCAGATCCGGGTAGCTCGGCAGCGCAACCGTCGGGAACGTCTCGGGCGTCAGAAACACCACGTCGACCCCGAGCGACTTCGCCGCTTCGGCCATCATCGTCAGCGTCCGCACCACGCCGTTGACCTGCGGGTGCCATGCGTCGGTCGCGATCAGGATGCGCATCAGGCGGCCCGCGCAGCAACCGTCGGCACCGGCAGATTGCGCTTCAGCAGATCGGTCCAGGTGATGATCTCGAACCGGCCGTCCTCGTGCTCGGCGAGCGCCGTGCAGCTTTCTACCCAGTCGCCGCAGTTCATGTAGTTGATGCCGTGGAAGTCCCGGATCGCGGCGGTGTGGATGTGGCCGCAGATCACGCCGTCGGTGCCATGACGGCGGGCTTCCTGCGCCAGCGTCTCTTCGAACGCGCCGATGTAGTTGACCGCGTTCTTGACCTTGTGCTTGGCCCATTGCGACAGCGACCAATACGGCACGCCGAACCAGCGGCGGAACGCATTGACGACACGGTTGAGCCGGATCGCGAGGTCGTAGGCCTTGTCGCCGACATGGGCGAGCCACCTGGCGTTCTGCACCACGAGGTCGAAGATGTCGCCGTGGATCACCAGATAGCGGCGGCCGTCGGCGCCGGTGTGGATCGCGTTCTCGACGACTTCGATGCCGCCGAAATGCGTGCCGTAGTAGTTGCGTAGAAACTCGTCGTGGTTGCCGGGCACGTAGATGATGCGCGCGCCCTTCCGGCCCTTGCGCAGCAGCTTCTGCACGAAGTCGTTGTGCGACTGCGGCCAGTACCAGCTCGATTTCAGCGCCCAGCCGTCGATGATGTCGCCGACCAGATAGATGGTGTCGGCATCGTGGACGCGGAGGAAGTCGAGCAGCAGATTGGTCTGCGATCCTCGCGCGCCGAGATGGACGTCGGAAATGAACAGGGTGCGAAAGCGTCGTTCCGGACCGTCGTCGCTCATCGGTCTTGTCCCATCCAAGGCCGCCCGCGGGCGGCGACGTTTCGAACCCGGGTCTCAGGCCGCCATCGGCGTGGGAGTCCGCTCGAAACACACCAGCGTGTAGATGCCGAACGGCTTCAGCTTGCGCCGCTCGACCAGGATCGCGTCGGAGGTGGCCTGAGCCCAGGCCTGCAGCCGCGCGAACGGAAACTCCGGACGCAGACCGAGCGCGCGGGTCTTCTGCGCCGCCCAGCGCTCGACCGCCGCGGCAACGCCGACTTCCGAGTACAGATGATTGACCAGGATGATGCGCCCGCCCGGCTTTACTACGCGGTGGCACTCCGACAGCACCTGCTCGGGATTAGCGACCAGCGTGATGACGAATTGCGCGACAACACAATCGAACGTCGCGTCGGCGAACTCCATCGCGTGCGCATCCATCTGGCGCACGTCTTTGACCCACGGATAGCGCCCGGTCGCCATCTTGGCGCGCGCCTTCTCCAACATTGGCTCGCACAGATCGATCCCGGTGATTTCGGTCGTGGCGTCGTAGTCGTCGAATGATAGTCCGGTGCCAACACCGACTTCGAGAATCTTGCCGCCATGCGCGCGTGCTTCAGCAGCCGCGGCGCGTCGTCCCTTCACCATCACCGGTCCGCATACCGCGTCGTAGATCGGAGCCCAGCGAGCGTAGGCGGTTTCAATCAGGGACTTGTCGAGATCGGGAGTCATCGGTTCCGTTCGAATCGTAAATTACTTACGAATTCGGATTATCAGCGGAGTACGACGACTGGACGACAGCGCATGGTCGGCCGGTTTGGGCCTTAGTCGAAGCCGTGGAAATGATGGATCGGACCGTGGCCGTGCCCGACCGAGAGCTTGTCAGCCGCGGCGATGGCGGCGCTCACCCACTGCTTGGCGGCGGCCACAGAGGCCTGCAATGACTGGCCTTTGGCGAGATTGGCGGCTATCGCGGAGGACAGCGAGCAGCCGGTACCGTGGGTATTGTTGGTAATGATCCGGGGCGCCGCCAACGCTTCCACCTCGGTTCCCACGAACAGGTAATCGGTGCTGGTCGGCCCAGTACCGTGGCCACCTTTGATCAGGACCGCTTCGCAGCCGAGCGCGAGCAGGCGCTGTCCCTGGCGTTCAATTTCGGCCGGCTCGTCGGCAACCGGCTCGTCGAGCAGTGCGGCGGCTTCTGGCAGGTTCGGCGTGATGAGGCGGGCGCGCGGGATCAGCGTGCTGCGCAGCGCCTCGACGCAGTCATCCGCGATCAGCCGGTCGCCGGAGGTCGCGACCATCACCGGATCGAGCACTACATTGGCGGCGTGCCAGCGATCGAGCCCTTCGGCGATCGCTGCGATCACGCCGCGCTGCGCCACCATCCCGATCTTGGTGGCGGCGACCGCAAGATCGCTGAACACCGCATCGATCTGCGCGGTGACGAACGCGGCCGGCACGTCGTGGATCGCGGTGACGCCGCGGGTGTTCTGCGCCGTCAGCGCGGTGATCACCGAGGCGCCATAGACACGGTTCGCCGAAAACGATTTGAGGTCGGCCTGAATGCCGGCGCCGCCTCCGGAGTCGGAGCCGGCGATGGTGAGTGCGATCGGAATGGCCATCAACGTGCTCGATTGAATGAGAGTGCGGACCGGCAGCCGATCGCGGTCGTAGCGCGCCCACGCCGCAGCGGCAAGAGCTTGCGCCGACAGGGTGTTTTGGGCTTGATGGCGCAAATCAAGCTGCCGGAGAGACCCGCGATGGTGCCGTTTTTCGTCCAGATCAAATGCCAGCTCGGCCAGTCCTACGCCGTCGCCAACGCGATCGCCGAAGCCGAGATCGCCTCGGAGATCTATTCGACCGCCGGCGACTACGACCTGCTGGTGAAATTCTACGTCGATCGCTCGACCGATATCGGCCATTTCGTCGCCGACAAGGTCCAGGTGATCCCCGGCATCAAGGACACCCACACCATCATCACCTTCAAGGCGTTCGGGCCGAAGTGATCGCCGGTCACTCGGCCTTGGCCTTGCGCGGCGGCCGGACCGGCCCTTGCACCGGCGGCAGCGACTTGATGTAGGCCGCGATCGCCTCGCGGTCATCCTTGCCGAGCTGCGAGGTGTTGCGGATCACCTGCGCCATCGAGCCGCCGGCACTGTCGCCTTCCGGCGTCATGCCGGTCTCCAGGAAATAGGCGATGTCGCCGGCGCTCCAGGCGCCGAGCCCCTTCTGGGTGATGTTCGGCACCCAGCCCCTGCCTTCCGGATCGGGCCCGCCGGCAAAGCGCTGCGCCGCGACGATGCCGCCGAGCGCGTTGCGCGGGCTATGGCACTCGGCGCAATGGCCGAAGCTGTTCACCAGATACGCGCCGCGATTCCACTGCGCCGATTGCGCCGGATCCGGCGTGAACGGCGTGTCATTGAAGAACAGCAGCTTCCACAGCCCGACTGCGCGGCGGATGTTGAACGGGAACGGCACCTCATTCGGCGGAGCTCGGCCGGCGACCGCCGGCAGCGTCTTGATGTAAGCAAACAGATCGCGGACGTCGTCGAGCCGCGCGTGTGCGTAGGACGGATATGGAAACGCCGGATAGAGATGCACGCCGCCCGGCGCCGTGCCGCGCATCACCGCGCTGACGAAATCCGCCTCGGTCCATTTGCCGATACCGTCATTCGGATCGGGCGAGATGTTCGGCACGTAGAACGTGCCGAACTCCGACTTCAGCCCCAGCCCGCCGCCGAGCTTGGTGCGATCGTCCTGCTTCGGTGTGGCGTGGCATTCGGCGCAACCTCCGGCGAAGAACGCGGTGCGGCCATTCTCGAGGTTGGCGGTGCGTGGCGGCAGGCGGTCAGCCGACACCGTAGCCGGCATCGTCAGCAGCCAGAACACGGCGATGCCGATCATCGCCGCGATCACGATCACGACTCCGAGAGTCCTGGCCACGGCCGATTCTCCGCTGCCGGCGGCGCTTGCCGCGTTAGCCTTCCTTCTGACGGAAGTTCTCGTGGCAGCTGCCGCATGCCTTGCCGATCGGCTGCATCGCGGCCTTCAGCGTTTCGACGTCCTTGACCTTGCCCTTGGCGCCGTCGACCGCCTTGGCGAAGTCGGAGATCTCGCCGTCGAATTTGGCACGCTCGGTCCAGATCTTCGGCGAGGCGCTGTACTTGCTGTCGAACGGCTTCAGGCCCTTGGCGCTGTCCGGGAAGAGCTTGGGGAGGTCCTTGGCGGTCTCATCGAACTGCTTCAGCGCCGCATCGACCGCGGCCTGATCGTAGGGCTTCTCGCCCTTGGCCATGGCGCCGAGCACCATCATGTTCCGGCCGTTGTCCTTCATCAGTTTCTGGGTCTTATCGACCAGATCCTGCTGCGCCATCACGGCGCTCGCCGTCAACAACACCGCTCCGGCCACGATCACAGTTCGCAACATCGCAATTCCTCCCGCTTGGTTGTTTCAAACTCCGTCACCGGCCGCCGGTTCGGAGGCCTTCGCAGCGGTGGCTTAACGCCACTCTTCTAGGTCTCGTTCGATCGACCCGGCTCACAGCCGGTGCCGGCGCTCGTGTTCGCGGATCGCCATCCACACCCGCTCCGGTGTCGCCGGCATATCGATGTGGTCGATCCGGTATTCCCGCCACAGCGCGTCGATGATCGCATTCATCACCGCCGGGCAGGAGCCGATCGCCCCCGCCTCGCCCGCCCCCTTCACGCCCATTGGATTGGTGGCGCACGGCACGTTGTGTGTTTCGAAAGTGATCGGCGCGCCATCAGCCGCGCGCGGCAGCGCGTAGTCCATGAACGAACCGGTCACGAGCTGGCCGTCCTCGGCGTTGTAAACCGCCTGCTCCATCAGCGCCTGGCCGATGCCCTGAATGGTGCCGCCGTGAACCTGGCCGGCGAGCAGCAGCGGATTCAGCGTCACGCCGAAATCATCAACGATCACGTAGTTGACGATCCTGATCTTGCCGGTCGCCGGATCGAGCTCGATCTCGACCAGATGCGTGCCGTTCGGATAGGTGCCGTCGGCGCTGGCGAAGGTGGCGCTGGCATTGAGCTTGGCAGGATCGACGCCGGGCCGCTTGGCAAGATCAGCGAAGCTGATCGAGCGGTCGGTGCCGGCGATCCGGATGGTGCCGTCGCTGATTTCGAGGTCGGCGTCACTGGTCTCCAGCGCATCGGCGGCGATGTCGCGGAGTTGCTCGCCGAGCTGATGGGTGGCGCGCTGCACGCTGACGCCACCGGACGGGATCGACGCCGAGCCGCCGGTACCGAGGCCGGTGGCGATCCGGTCGGTGTCGCCCTGCACCACGCGCACCCGCTCCTGCGGCACGCCGAACTGCTCGGCGACGATCTGCGCGTAGGCGGTCTGATGGCCCTGCCCGCTCGACTGCGAGCCGATCAGCACGGTGATGTCACCGTCCGGATCGAGCACCACCTTGGCGGTTTCCTCGCCCATGGTGCCGCAGACCTCGACATAGGACGCGAGCCCGATGCCGCGCACCAGCCCGTCCTTCTTGGCGGCCTTGGCGCGCTTACCGAAGTCCTTCCACTCGCCGATCTCCATCGCGCGCTTCAGGTGCGCGGCGAAGTCGCCGGAGTCGTAAACCTTGCCGGTCGCGGTCTTGTAGGGGAGCTTGCGCGGCGGAATGAAATTCTTGCGCCGGATCGCATCCGGCGACATCGACAGTTTACGCGCGCAGGCATCGACCAGACGCTCGACCACGTAAGCAGCTTCGGGACGTCCGGCGCCGCGGTAGGCGTCGACCGGCACGGTGTGAGTAAACACGGTGCGGATCCGGCAGTGGAACGCCTGAATGTCGTACAGACCCGGCAACATGCCGGCGCCGCCGTAAGGAATGTACGGGCCGAAGGTCGACAGATAGGCGCCGACGTCGCCGATCAGGTCGACATCCATCCCGAGAAACTTGCCGTCTTCCGCCAGCGCCATCCGCGCGGTCGTGACGTTGTCGCGGCCTTGCGAGTCGCCGACGAAGTGATCGCCTCGATCAGCGGTCCACTTCACGGTCTTACGCAGCTTCTTGGCGGCGACCGCGAGCAGCGCGTATTCGCGATACGGAAACAGCTTGGTGCCGAACCCGCCCCCGACATCCGGACAGATCACCCGCATCTTCTCGACCGGGATCTTCAGCACGGTCTGGCACAGGATATCGCGCAGCCGGTGACTGCCCTGGCTGCCGACCGTCAGCGTGAAGTGATCGCGCTTGGCGTCATACTCGCAGACTGCCGCACGGGTTTCCATGTAGTTGGTGACGATGCGCGGGTTGACGATGCGGATTTCAGCGACCGCATGCGCTTTGGCGAACGCCTCGTCGGTCGCGGCCTTGTCGCCGATGCCGGCATCGAACAGCACGTTGCCGGCGTAGTCGGGCCACACCTCCGGCGCGCCGGGCTCGACCGCGCGCGCGGCGCCAACCACGGCCGGCAGCGGCGTCCACTCCACCGCGATCGCTTCCAGCGCGTCGCGGGCATGCGCGAGCGTATCGGCTACCACGAATGCGATCGCATCGCCGACATGGCGGACCTCATCGCGCGCCAGGATCGGATAGTCGGGCGCCTTGAACGGCTTGTCCGGCAGATTGAACAGGCACGGCAGACCGCCGAGATCGGCGACGTCATCCGCGGTCAGGATCGTCAGCACGCCGGGGAGGCCGCGCGCCACATTCGCATCGAGCTCGAAGGTGGCATGGGCATGCGGCGAGCGCAGCACCAGCGCGTAAGCGGACGAAGCCGGCGCAACGTCGTCGGTGTAGCGGCCTTTGCCGCGAATCAGAGGATCGTCCTCCTTGCGCAATACGCTCTGGCCGACGCCGAACTTGGTGGGAGCCAACTTGGTTGGAGCCATGGGACCGTCACCTCCGATGCGATTGGAAAGCATCTTGCAGCGGATCGATGACAGGAGCAAACGCGCCGGCGCGAGCTTTGCGACCGAACACCGAAATATGAACCCAGTGGCAGCAATCTGCACATTTGCGCCTGCAGCGCGCTCGCCCACACGCCCGGCGCAAAAAGAAACAGGTGCATCGGTTGCCCGATACACCTGTTTGGAAGCTCACGCAGGTCGGGGCGTCTCCGCCCCGCCGCGGCGAATTAGTAGCAGATCACCCGGCCGTAAACCGGATTGAACACGCAGCCGCCATAGCCACGATAGTAGCCACGGCCACGGCCGCGATAATAGCCAGGGCCCCAACCACGGCCACGGCCGTAATAGCCGCGTCCACGGCCGCGACCGCGGCCGCGCTGGGCCTCAGCCTTGCCGGTGCTTGCGGTCAGGAACAGCGCCGAGGTTCCGACGAGGCTGAAGCCGTAAATCGCCGTCAGCGTGACGGCGGCGAGAACGCGCGTCGTCCATCCCTTGCGGGCCTTGGAAGCAGTTTGAGCCATATGGATTGTTCTCCCGGTCGTTGAGCAGGTTACCGTCATGTCCCGTTGTTGGTGGGGTCGTGCGGGAAGACGGTTCAAATGCGCGGGGTCAATGCGCCCCCGTGATCGGCCTCGGCGGTCAAGCTTATGATCAAGCTAGGGTTTTGGTCAAGCCGCGATCGGCGCTGAACGCGGCGAGATGCTGCCAAACGTCGAAGCGGCCGAGATGTTCCAGCCACACCGATGCCCGCTCTCTCGCGTGCAACGCCGCATGGGCCGGACCGATCGCTCGGGGAACACGACGCGCCGGCAGACGTCTCACCGATGTCCAACTTTACTGGTCCAGCTATAGTGCCATTCAACTGAACCGCATCGCGGTGCGGATCGACTGTCAGGTGACGACCCTCGCCTCACCCGCGCCGCTCCCGCGCACAACAAAGCAGCCCATGTCCCGTCAGCACACTTACATCCTCGGCCTCAACACCTACGACCACGACGTCAGCGCCTGCCTGCTCCGGGACGGCGAGATCGCGTTCGGCATCGCCAAGGAGCGCATCACTCGGGAGAAGCACGCCTCCGGCTTCTACAAGGAAGTCGTCGACTACTGCCTGAGCGCCGAAGGCATCACCATGGCGGACGTCGATCTGGTGGTGCGCAACTGTTACATTCTGCCGGTGCCGGAGATGGAAGACCGCCTGATCTTCCAGGACATGCCGGGCTTCCTGCCCGAACACGAGCGCGGCACAGCCCGCAGTCACCCGCTGTTCCGCAATCACACCAACAAGGTGGCGACGATCTCGCATCACCTCGCGCACGCCTACAGCGCGTTCGCGCCGTGTCCGTTCGAAGAAGGCGTGGTGATGATCGTCGACGGCGTCGGCAGCTACCGGGCCGATGTCGACGAGCAGTTTCCCGGCGACGACGCCTCGCCGCTCGCCCGCGAATCCGAGAGCTACTACAAATTCAGCGGCACCAAGCTGGAGTGCCTGAAGAAGATCTGGATGGAGCCGGAACGCGGCTTCCTCAGCGACGAATTCTACAACATGCCGGGTCTTGGCGCGTACTACAGCCGGGCCTCCACCTACGTGTTCGGCGACTGGAACAAATGCGGCGAGCTGATGGGGCTGGCGCCTTACGGCCGCCCCGACGCGATCCCGCCGATGCTGCAGTTCGAGAATAACAAGCTTACCGTGCCACGTTGGACGCCGGAGCTGGACCAGCCCTACATCATGGACAGCCCCGGCAAGTGGGAAGACAGCCCGTCGATGCGGCACTGGGAAGATCTCGCCTGGCGGGTGCAAGACGACACCGAGCGGGTGCTGCTGGAGCGCGCGCGCTGGCTGCGCGAAACCACCGGCGCCAAGAACCTGTGCATCGCCGGCGGCGTCGCGCTCAACTGCGTCGCCAATGGCCGGATCGCCCGCGAGGCGGGCTTCGAGAATGTCTGGATCCAGCCCGCGGCTGGCGACGATGGCATCGCGATCGGCTGTGCCTATTACGGCCACCTGGTGATCCAGCAGAAACCACGCGGCTTCGAGATGAAGCACGCTTACGTCGGCCGGCCCTATGCGGATGCCGAGGTCGAAGAAGCGACCCAACGTTTCTTCGTCAAACCGCAGATCAACGTGGTCCGCTCGAGCGAGGTCTATAAAGAAACCGCGCGGCTACTCGCCGATCAAAAGGTGATCGGCTGGTTTCAGGGCCGCTCTGAATTCGGCCCCCGCGCGCTCGGCCATCGCAGCCTGCTGGCCGATCCGCGCAGGGCCGAGATGAAGGACATCCTCAACAGCCGCGTGAAGCATCGCCAGCCATTCCGCCCGTTCGCCCCGATCGTCCTGAAGGAGCGCGCGGATGAGATCTTCGAGGGCAAGGGCGACTCGCCGTTCATGCTGATGGCCAAACCGGTGGCGCCGGCATGGCGCGACAAGATTCCGGCCGTGGTCCACGTCGACGGCTCCGCCCGCGTGCAGACGGTGGACGAAGAGACCGCGCCCGACCTCTATTACATCCTGAAAGAGTTCGAAGCGCTGACCGGCGTGCCGGTATTGGTCAACACCTCGTTCAACATCAAGGGCGAGCCGATCGTCGAAACGCCGCGCGACGCGATGGCCTGCTTCCTCACGACGGGCATCGATCATCTGGTGATGCACGACACCATCGTGTCGAAGAACAAGGCGCACCGTTTCATCAACCCGGTGCTGCAGGTGTATTCCGACGTCACCAATCTGGTGCGGTCGACCACCGCGGCTTGATCAGCCGCGCAGCAGGCGCTTGATCCAGCGCGGCCCGAACAGGATCAGGATCGCGGCGCCGTAGGTGACGGCGCCGACCGCGATCAACAGCGCCAGCGCGGCTTCGCTGCGCAACGCGGGCAACAGTGCGAGATACGGCGGCGCGAACCAGGCGGTCAGCCACAACGCGGCGCCGAGCAGCACGCCGATAACGCCGAACTTCAGGATCGCGCGCACCAGCTCGCGATCGAACTCGAGGTAGCCTGCCCGCACCGAGAAGAAGATCACCAGCAGCAGATTGATCCAGGCGCCTGCAGCGGTCGCGAGCGCCAGACCGACCTGCGCCAGCGAGCCCATCAGGGCGAATTTCAGCACAACGTTGGTGGCGACGCCGGTCAGCGCCGCCTTCACCGGAGTCGCAGTGTCCTTGCGTGCATAGAACGGCGCCACCGCGCTGCGGATCAGGACAAACGGGATCAGCGCGATCGCATAGGCGGCGAGCGTGGTGCCGGCCGAGATCGCGTCGGCGCGGGTGAAGGCGCCGCGCGCGAACATGGCCCGCATGATCTCGTCCGGGACTGTGAGAAATGCGGCGACGAACGGCACCGAGAACAACAGCGTGAATTCGAACGCGCGGCGCTGCGATGCCTTGGCGCCGGCATCATCACCGGCGGTAAGCTGCCGCGACATCTCCGGCAGCAGCACGGTGCCGATCGCGATGCCGATCACGCCAATCGGCAATTGGTTGAGCCGGTCGGCATAGTACAACGCCGACAGCGCTCCGGCCGGCAGGAAGGTGGCGATGATCGTGTCGGCGAACAGCGCAAGCTGCGTGCCCATCGAACCGAGCGTCGCCGGCCCCAGCGCCCGGAAGAATGCGCGGACATCCTCATCGAGCTTCGGCCGGGAAAACCGCGGCAGGCCGCCGTGCAGCGACAGGTCGCCGGCGAGCAGGAAGTACTGCAGCACGCCGGAAATCAGCACGCCCCAGGCAGCGGCATGGCCGGCGCTGGGGAAGAACGCGGCAAGCGCCAGCGTCGCCATCATCGAGATGTTGAGGAAGATCGAGGCGGCAGCAGCCGAGGCGAAGCGCTGCATCACATTGAGGATGCCGCCGTAAAGCGTCACCAGGGTAATCAACAGCAGATAAGGAAAGGTGATCCGCGTCAGCTCGATCGCCAGCGCGCGCTGCTCTGGATCGTCGGTGAAACCCGGCGCCAGAATGCTCATCATCTGCGGCATGAACGCGAGCGCGACGGCGAGCAGCACCAACTGCGACAGAAACAGCAGCGTGAAGATGCGGTCGGCGAACAGCTTCGCCGAGGCCTCGCCCTTCTCGCCATGGACATGCGCATAGGCCGGCACGAAGGCAGCGTTGAACGCCCCCTCGGCAAAGATCGCCCGGAAGTGATTCGGCAGGCGCAGCGCGACGAAGAACGCATCCGCCACCGGACCGGCGCCGAGGATCGCCGCCAGCATGATGTCGCGGGCAAATCCGGTCAGACGCGACAGCAGGGTGAAGCCGCCGACGGTGAAGATGCGCTTGAGCATGAGGCGCTTCTACAGGAAGTCGCGAGACCGCAAAACAGGAATGGCTGGCTACGGTCCCCTCACACGGGGGTCAATCCGGGGCGCGCCGGTCAGGGCGCGAACCCGGAATCCCGATGTGGTGAAGGCAGAGATTCCGGGTTTGCTCGCTTACGCGAGCGCCCCGGAATGACGGCAGCTAACGGCCTTACCGCCCCAGCGCGCCGCGCACCGCCTGGATCACGCGATCCTGCGTCGGCGCATCAAGATAGGCGTGCATCGGCAGGGCGATGACGTCGCGCGACAGCCGCTCGCACACCGGCAGGCCGCCGTCGGCAACCGGGAAGCCGCGATACGCGGTCTGCTGATGCATCGACTTCGGATAGTAGATCGCGGTCGGGATGCCTTGCGCCTTCAGCGCTGCGGCAAAACCGTCGCGGTCGACGCCGTGCGGCAACCGGATGGTGTACTGCGCCCACACCGAGGTGCAGTCCTCGGCAAGGCGCGGAACGGTGACGACATCGGCCAGCGCTGCCGAATAGCGCTCGGCGACGACGTTGCGCGCCGCGATCTCGTCTTCGAAGATCGTCAGCTTCTGCAGCAGGATCGCCGCCTGGATGGTGTCGAGACGGCCGGTGAGGCCGAGCCGGACGTTGTCGTACTTGTCGGTGCCCTGGCCGTGAACGCGAACGCTCTTCAGCGCTTCGGCGAATTCGGAATCATCGGTGAAGATCGCGCCGCCGTCGCCGAAGCAGCCGAGCGGCTTGGCCGGGAAGAAGCTGGTGGCGGTGGCGAGGCCGAAGCTGCCGAGCTTCTTGCCGCGATGGCTGGCGCCGAAGCCCTGCGCCGCGTCATCGAGCACGAACAGCCCTTCGTCCGTCGCAACCGCGCCGACCGCGGTGTGATCAGCGGCCTGGCCGAACAGATCGACCGGAATGATCGCACGCGGCTTCAAGCCGAGCTTTTTGGCGGTGCCGATGCCGCGCTTCAGCGACGCGATATCGATGTTGAAGGTGACCTCGTCGACGTCGACGAACAGCGGCGTGGCGCCGGTCAGCGCCACCGCTTCACCGGTCGCGCAGAAGGTGAAGGAGGGGCACAGAACCGCGTCACCGGGACCGATGCCCTTGGCCATTAGCACCATCAACAGCGCATCGGTGCCGCTGGAGCAGGTCACGACGTGGCGCGCGCCGGCGAAGGCGGCGAGCTTCGCCTCCAGCTCGATCACTTCCGGACCGTTGAGGAACTGGCAGTGGTTCAGCACCTTGCCGACCGCCTCGTCGATACCGGCCCCCAACCTGCGGCGCTGAGCGCCGACGTCAATGAAGGGCACCGGGTCGTTGCGGAGATGCTGATTCATGGGTCCTGCCGGGTTCGGATGACGGGAAAGCGCTGAGAAGGGTCGCTAAGTCGGTCTAGCCGGCGGCGCGGCGGGGCGCCGTCGCGCTCGCTGCGGGCCGGGCCGGCTGATCGAGGCACTTGATCGCGATTTCGAGGCTGGCGACGCCCTCTTCGCCGGTGACCGGCGGCGGCAGCTTGGCGCGAACCGCATTGATGAAGCCGATCAGTTCGGCGCGCAGCGGCTCGTCGTGGCCGACCGGCAGATGGCGCATCGAATAGCTGCCGTCCGCCTTGAAGCCGAAGCACTCGGTGACCTGACGGGTCAGCAGATCGCCCATCACGTATTTGCCGCGGGTCGCAACCGTCACGGTGCGGGCCTTGAACGGCGTCAGCCAGTTGGTGTTGATGTGCGCGAGCACGCCCGAGGCGGTGCGGAATTGCAGCAGCGCGATGTCCTCGCGCTCGGCGATGGCGCTCGAGAGCTGCGGCTGCACCTCGGTGATTTCCGAGTCGGTGAACCAGCGGATCAGGTCGATGTCGTGGACCGCGAGGTCGATGACGACGCCGACATTGGACATCCGTGGCGGGAACGGGCCGACCCGGGTGATGCCGATGGACAGGATGTCCTCGTCGCGAATCGCCTGCTTGATCGCCGCAACCGCCGGATTGAAGCGCTCGACATGGCCGACCATCAGCGTGACACCAGCCTTCTCGGCGGCGGCGACGATCTCGCGGCCTTCGGCCACCGTCGAAGCGATCGGCTTCTCGACCAGCACGTGAATACCGCGACCGATGCAGGTCAGCGCCACTTCATGGTGCAGGTGGGTGGGGGCCGCGATGGTCACCGCGTCGACCCCGGCAAGCAGCAATTCGTCCAGCGTTGCGAAGGTTTTACAGCCGATCAGCTCGATCGCGCGGTCGCGGTGCTCAGGCATCGGATCGACGATCCCGACCAGCGTCACTCCCGGCAATCCCGCCAGCACCCGGCCGTGGTTGGTTCCCATAACCCCAGCGCCGATGACGCCGATCCGGAGTGAGGGGGTCTTGGCCGTTTCAGTGCTGGAAGTCATGGCATCGCGCCTTGGAAATTGAAGGTGCGGCTTCCTAGCACGCGGCCACAGATGTGGCGAACGTTCGGGAAACCTACCCAAACACGTTTTGATTCAATTGATTACACGAAAGGCCAAAGCTGCGAATTAGACGCAGGAAACTACACCCGGTGGTAGTCGCGAAACCAGGTCACGAAGGCGCGGACCCCATCCTCGATTCGGGTCGAAGGCCGGAAGCCGACATCCCGAACCAGAGCTTCGACATCCGCAAACGTCGCCGGCACGTCGCCCGGCTGCATCGGCAGCATCTCCTTGACGGCAGGCCGGCCGAGTGCGTCCTCGAGCAACGCCACCACGTGCATCAGGTCTTCGGGGCTATGGTTGCCGACATTGTAGACTCGCGCGGGTGCGCCGCCATTTTGGCCGGGCTGGGCTGTCGGCACCAGCTCGATCAGCCGGGTCACGACGCGCGTGACGTCGTCAATGAACGTAAAATCGCGCCGCATTTGGCCGTGGTTGAACAGCTTGATCGGACGGCCTTCGGTGATGGCTTTGGCGAACAGGTACAGGGCCATATCAGGTCGGTACCATGGTCCGTAGATCGTGAAGAACCGCAGGCCCGTGGTCGGCAGCCGGTACAGATGGCTGTAGCAATGCGCCATCAATTCATTGGCCTTTTTGGTCGCCGCATACAGGCTGATCGGGTGGTCGGTCGGATCATCCACCGAGAACGGCAGCTTGGTATTGGCGCCGTAGACCGACGACGAGGAGGCATAGATCAGGTGGCCGCAGCCATTGTGGCGGCAGCCTTCCAGCACGTTAAGGAAGCCCTCCAGATTGGAGTCCGCATAATCGTGTGGATGGCTGAGCGAATGTCGGACCCCGGCCTGGGCGGCGAGGTGGATCACCACCGGAAAACGGTGGTTTGCAAACAAGTCCGCGATCGTCCTCCGGTCGGACAGATCGGCATGAACGAAGCTGAAACGCGGATAAGGCGTCAGCAGATCGAGCCGCGCCTGCTTCAGCGCCGGGTCATAATAGGTGTTGAGGCTGTCCAGGCCGACGACCGCATGTCCCGCCTGCAACAGCTCCCGGGCGATGTGATAGCCGATGAAGCCTGCTGCGCCCGTGACCAGGACCGCTGTCTCTGCCATCTCGTTTCCGCCCCTCGCGATCCGATGCGCGCCTGTTTAGCCAGCCGGCTACCGAAGCGGCAAGGGGAACCGGGGCGCTATTGCCAGATTGGACGCAAGTCCCTACCAAGGCGGCGACTTTCGTGATGGCCGGGCGCCGCTCGCTCTTGACGACCTGTTAACTTCCGACCCCAGCGATCTCTCATGCGCCGGTTTCTGCTTTCAGCAGCCAAGATCCTGGTTTCAGCGGCGCTGTTGTATCTGGCGCTCCGAAAGACCGATTTTGCCGCCCTCGCCGCACGGATCGATGCGACCAGCTTGGGCTGGCTGGCGGCTGCCGTCGCTGCAACGATCTTCCAGCTGTTCGTCAACGCGGTGCGCTGGCGCGCGATCGGTGCGTGCTGCGAAGCGCCGCTGACCACGGGGCGATCGATGCGCTACGCGATGATCGGCTCGTTCTTCAATCAGACATTGCCGTCCGCGATCGGCGGTGACGCGGTGCGTGTCTGGCTGCTGGCGCGGGCCGGTGCCGGCTGGCGCGCCGCCACCTATTCGGTCTTCGTCGATCGGGCGACCGGATTGATCGCCTTGTCGGCGATCATCTTCGTGACGCTGCCGTGGACGCTGCGATTGATCGACAATGCCGACGGGCGTCTCGGATTGATGCTGCTCGATTTTGCCGCGCTCGGCGCCGGCATCGTGTTCCTGGCTTTGCCGTTTCTGCGGTTCGGTCTGCTCGACCGGATCTGGGCCACCCGCCATATGCGCGGCTGCTCCGAAGTCGCCCTGAAGGTTCTGTCAACTCCGAAAAGCGCAGCGATCCTCGTCGCCACCTCGTTGATCATTCCAGTTCTCGCGGTGGTGATCGCCTGGTGCGTGGCGCGGGCGATCGAATCGCCGAGCAGCTTCGTGCAATTGTTCGAGCTCGTCCCACCGATCATGCTCATCACGATGATCCCGATCTCGATCGCCGGCTGGGGCGTGCGCGAAGCCAGCATGGGATTGGCGTTCGGCTATGCCGGCCTCAACCCCAGCGACGGCGTCGCCGTCTCGCTGCTGTTCGGCGCGGTGTACTTCGTCGTCGGCGGCATCGGCGGACTGATCTGGATCATGAGTGCCGAAAAGGCCGCCAAGGGCGATGCGCCGATCGAAGTTCCGGAGTAGCGCGATGCGCAGCGCCACGGGCGACAGGATGTCTTTAAGCGTCAGGCTCAACGACTAATGGGGACGAGTCTGACCGCGCTATTCGCCTTCATGTCCGCAGCAGTCGGATGTGCCGTGCTCACCTGGGCGCTGATGCCGCTGTTGGCCCGCTACGCGCTGGCCCGTCCGAACGCGCGCTCGTCGCACAAAATCCCCACGCCGCAGGGTGCCGGAATTGCCGTCATCGCCGCAACACTGGTCGTTACGACCTTGGCTCTCGGCGCGACCACGCCGGCGCTGGCGCTCCTGCCGTTATTTGCCGCAGCCATCATCATTGCCATCGTTGGTGCGATCGACGACATCCGACCGATCCCTGTGCTGCCACGCTTTACGCTGCAGGCGCTGTGCGTCGGGGCGGTCGTGCTCACGCTGCCCTCCGACCAGCAGATCATCCCTGTCCTGCCGCTGTGGTTCGAACGCGCGGCATTGCTGATCGGCGGGTTGTGGTTCGTCAACCTCGTGAACTTCATGGACGGACTCGACTGGATGACGGTTGCCGAAGGCGTGCCGGTCACGGCCGCCCTGGCGGTGTTCGGCTTGCTCGGTGCGCTGACGCAGTCGCCGATGCTGATTGCGGCTGCGCTCGGTGGAGCACTCGTGGGTTTCGCCCCGTTCAACCGGCCGGGAGCGGCCAAAGTCTTTCTCGGCGACGTCGGCAGTCTGCCGATCGGCCTCCTGCTCGGCTGGTGCCTGCTGCAGCTTGCCTTGCAAGGGCATGTCACCGCGGCACTGCTCCTGCCGCTATACTATCTCGCCGACAGTACCCTGACGTTGTTGCGGCGAATGCTGCGGCGCGAACCGTTTTGGCTGGCGCACCGGTCCCATTTTTATCAGCGAGCCACCGACAACGGCTTTTCGGTACGCGAAGTCGTTGGGCTTGTCTTGCTGACCAATCTGGCGCTGGCGCTACTGGCCGGAGTCTCGATCGCGCTGAGTTCCATCGCCGCAGATGGCGTGCTGTTCGCCGTCGGCGTCGCGGTGGTCGCGGCCCTACTAATGCGGTTTGCGCGTCGTAAAGCGTGACGCGTCAACCACGGGTGCAGCTACGGCGCAGGCACTGTCGGTTCGATCCGAAATTCAGGCACCGCCCCCTTCAAGATCGCCACGACCTCATCATGGCGACCTGCCGCGATCGCCGTCTCGAGTGCGGTGAGGCCCTGGCGCAAGGTCGCCAACGGCAACTCGTTCGGACACGCAGCCATGATGCCGGGAATGCCGATCTCGGTGGTCGGCTCGTGCTCGGCAAACAGAATTTCATGCAACCGTTCACCCGGTCGAACGCCGGTGAACACGATCTCGATGTCGTAACCCGGCTGCAGACCGGACAGCCGGATCATCCGTTCTGCCAGTTCGACGATCTTCACCGGCTGGCCCATGCTCAGCACGAACACGGACACGTCGGCATGCTTTGACCTGAGAGCGTGGGTCGCAGCAGTGATGACAAGATCGCAGGCCTCGCGGATGGTCATGAAGTAGCGGACCATGTCCGGGTGCGTCACCGTCACTGGTCCCCCAGCCTCGATCTGCGCCTTGAACTTCGGCACAACCGAGCCGTTCGACGCCAGCACGTTGCCGAACCGCACCGAGATCAGCCGCATTGCCGGCTTGTCACCTAGAGAAGTGGTGAGTTCACGATCGAGCGCCTGGCAATACAGTTCGGCGAACCGCTTGGTGAGGCCGAGCATCGACACCGGCTCGATCGCCTTGTCGGTCGAAATCATCACCATCGCCTCGGCGCCAGCGGCGCGCGCCGCATCGGCAACGTTGACCGAGCCGAAAATGTTGGTCTTGACGCCCTCGCCCCAGTCGCGCTCGAGGATCGGCACATGCTTCAGCGCGGCGGCGTGGAACACGAGGTCGGGTTTGAAGGCACCGATGAGGTCGAAGACTCGCTCACGGTCGCGGATATCGGCGATCCGGCCTTCAACCTTGGTCTTGCTGACCTTGCCCGAGAGCTTCTCCATCGCTGCGTACAGCGCCGGCTCCGAATTCTCGATCACCAGCAATCGGGCGGCACCGAACGTCGTCACCCGGTCGCACATCTCGAATCCGATCGATCCGCCACCACCGGTGACGACGATCGATTTGCCTTTCAGCAGACCTTCGAGCCTGTCGTAGTCAATCTTGACGCTTGGGCGCAGCAACAGATCTTCGACCGCGACCGGAGCCAGGCGGGGCGTATCACGGCTCTCCTCGAGCGAGGGCAGGCGGCTGACGGTCAGCCCGAGCTTGCGTGCCCGCATCAGCACCGATTCCGGCTGAGCCTCCGCCTCGAAGGCAGACGGCATCATCACGGCGCGTTCAATCGGCCTGTTCCGGTGCGCAAAGTCGGCGACGACATTGTGTAGATCATCGATGCCGCCGAGTACTGGAAGGCCGCGGATGGTCTGCCCCCGATCCGAGAACGCCGGCGACAGAATCCCGACCGGCCACAGCCGCTGCACCGCTCCGCTCTCAACGGCACGCAAGAACACCTCGGCATCGGCTGCACGGCCGATCAGCAGCGTCGGCGCCGCATCCAGACGTCGCGCCTTGTTGCGGGTGCGGGTATAGCGGAAGTAACGGTACGCGAGCCGAGAGCCGGCGAGGAAGAACACCTCGAGAAACCAGTACAGGACGATGGTGGTCTTCCCAAGGAAGAACGTCCCGTACATGTTGGGCGCGAGGAAAATGTAATCGAGCACCAGCAGCGCGATCGTCAGAACACTCGCGGCCCGTAGGATGTTGAGCAGGTCCGGGATCGAGATGAACCGCCACTTGGTGGTGGTGAGCTGGAACAGATAGCAAACGAAAAAGCTGAAGACGACGAAGTACGGCAGGATCTTCAGCAGCAGCGGCAAACGATCCAGCAGGTTCTCGCCGTCGAACCGCAGATAGAAGCTGAGCAACACAGCGGCAGCGGTCGCGAGCAGATCGTGGAGCGCGATCAGCCAATTGCGATAGGTAAACGACCGGATCGACGTCAGCATCGTGCGGCTTTCTCGCGATGATCCGACACGGTCACCATGATCAGGACTGCCCCTCGCGCGCTCGCGCTACCAGCGAGGTGGTACTGAAACCCGGCAGCACGTCGACCAGCAGCACGTCGCCGCCCTTGGCCGCCACGATCTCGTGGCCAACCACCTGCTCGCGGGTGTAGTCGCCGCCTTTGACCAGGACGCTCGGCTCGATCCGCGTGATCAGCCGGAGCGGGGTATCTTCTTCAAAGATCGCCACCAGGTCGACCGCTTCGAGCGCGGCCAGCACCTCGGCGCGGGCGCGTTCGTGCTGCACCGGCCGGCTTTCGCCCTTCAGGCGGCGCACCGAGGCGTCGCTGTTCAGCCCGACGATCAGCCGATCGCAAGCACCGCGCGCTGCGGTCAACACCTTGACGTGGCCCGGGTGCAGAATGTCAAAGCAGCCGTTGGTGAACCCGACCCGAAGGCCTTCGCGGCGCCACTGCTTCAGCCGCTCGTCGAGCTCGGCATCGCTGCCGATGATCTTCTCTTCCGCCGCCAGCGAGGCATGCGGCAGGATTCGTCGGCGTAGTTCGGCCGGCGTCACCACTGCGGTGCCGTTCTTGCTCACCGCCACCGCCGCTGCCGCACTCGCCGCCCGCATCGCGGTTGCCCAGTTCGCCCCGGAAGCCAACACCACGGCCAGCACAGCCGCCACCGTATCGCCGGCGCCGGAGACGTCGCGCACCTTTACCGGCAGCGCCGGTACATGGATCGGTTCGCCTCCGCGCGGCACAAGCGTCATGCCGTGCTCGCTCTTGGTCACCAGCATCGCCTCGCATTCGGCGAGCGCCATCGCGTCCTGAGCCGCCGTGGCAATCTCGTCATCGGTCGCTGCTGCGCTTCGCGTCGCCGCGGTGAATTCCTTGCGGTTCGGCGTCAGCAGCGTGGCGCCGCGATAGATCGCGAAGTTGGCGCTTTTCGGATCGACGATCACCCGCTTGCCGAGTTTTTTGGCGGCATCGATCGTGTCGCGAATGACCCTCGCCGTCAGCACGCCTTTGGCATAGTCGGACAGCAGCACGATGTCGGCACGGGCAAGCTGCGGCAGGATCGCATCGAGCAGGCGCTGCTCGACGTCCGTAGCGGCCGGCGCCGCCGTCTCCCAATCGGCCCGCAGCATGTGGGTCGAAAAGTGCTCGGAGACGAATCGCACTTTCCGGGTCGTCGGCCGCGAGGCATCACGGACTAGCACCGGCTCGATCCGCGGCTCGCTGCCTAGCTCAGATTCCAAAAAACGCCCTGTAGCGTCATCACCGATCAAGCCAACGAAGATACAGCGCGCGCCGATCGCCGCGATATTGCGAGCTACGTTGCCGGCGCCGCCGATATTGGTCTCGCTGCGTTGAACCGCGATCACCGGTGCCGGAGCTTCCGGAGAAATCCGCGACACCTCGCCATAGACGAACTCGTCGAGCATCAGGTCGCCGACACACAGGACGGTCTGACGAGCGATCGCTTGCAGCAAGGCGTCGAAGCTGAACATCCGAATCCAAACGGTTGCGTGCGATCAGCGGAAGCGATCGCTGCGGTCGAGGTAACCAGTGACGTAAGACGTGACCGCCTCTTCGAGCGGGGTGAATCCGCCATTGTAGCCAGCGGCACGCAGCCGGTCGCCCTCGCTCTGGGTGAAGTATTGATAGCTGCCGCGAATCTGTTCCGGCATGTCGATGTACTCGATCTGCGGCGCCGTGCCGAGCGCCGCATAGGCGGCCAGGATCAGGTCGCGGAAGCTCCGGGCATGGCTGGTGCCGACGTTGAAGATGCCGCTGACGCTAGGCGAAGCGAACAGCCACATCATCACCCGCACTACGTCGTCGACATAGATGAAGTCGCGGCGCTGGTCGCCGTCGGCAATACCTTCGCGGTGCGACTTGAACAGCTGGACCACCCGGCCGGACTTGATGTCGTCGAACCGCCGCGCCAGCACGCTGGCCATGGTGTCCTTGTGATATTCGTTCGGGCCGAACACGTTGAAGAACTTCAGGCCGGCCCATTGCGGCGGCAGCTTGTGGCCCTTGGCGGCGCGCTCCGCTACCACCAGGTCGAACAGATGCTTGCTCCAGCCATATAGGTTCATCGGCCGCAACTGTTTCAGCGCCGCCAGCGAGGAGTCATCGTCGAACCCGTGTTCGCCGTCGCCATAGGTCGCCGCCGACGAGGCGTAGATCAGCGGCGTTCCGGTCTCGGTGCACCAGTCCAGCAGCCGCAGCGACAGCCGGAAATTGTTCTCCATCACCATGTCGCCGTCGGTGGCGGTGGTCGCGGAGATCGCCCCCATATGGAAGACGGCGTCGAGCCTGCGGCCTTTCAGCCAGTCGGCGAGTTCCGCCGGCGGCACGAAATCGGCCAGCTGCCGCTTGGCGAGGTTCTTCCACTTGCCGTCGTGGCCGAGAAAGTCGGACACAGCGACGTCGGCCCGCCCGGCGTCGTTCAGAGCCGCGACCAGATTCGATCCGATGAACCCGGCGCCCCCGGTGACCAGCAGCATGACTTCTCCGCCTCGATTTGCGCGCCACCTTTGCCCCACTCCGCCGGGGCAGGCAACTTCAACTCTGAATTGCTGTGAATGCGGAATGGGCACGGCGCGAAATGCCGGCTGGACGCGGGCCGCCGCAGGCGTTAACCGGCTGGGCCGATCAGCCCCTGCTAGGCAGGGCAACAGAACAAACGATGAATTACGAATCACTCAAAGCCAGCCTGGCGACTGCGCCGGACCGCAACGAGACCAGCCCGGTGCTTCTGGTCCCGTATATGTGGATCGGCGATTTCGTGCGCTGCCACACCGTGGTGCGGGTCCTGAAGGACCGTTGGCCGAACCGGCCGGTCGACGTCCTCACCACCACGCTGTGCGCGCCGCTGGTCGATTACATGCCCGGGGTGCGCCAGGGCATCGTCTGGGACCTGCCGCGCAGCAAGATCTCGCTGTCTGAAGAGCGGGCGCTGGCAGCGAAGCTGCGGCAGCAGGGCTACGGCGCCTCGGTGGTGATGCCGCGCACCTTCAAATCCACCATCGCGCCCTGGCTTGCCGGTATTCCGAAACGCACCGGCTTCATCGGCGAGGTCCGGTTCGGCCTGCTCAATGACTGGCGGCGCGGCGAAAAGGCATTGCCGCGGATGATCGACCGCTGCGCCGCGCTGGCGCTGCCGCCGCTGCCGGAACTGCCGCTGGACTGGCCCGAGCCGCAGCTTCAGGTGCCGGAAGCCGAGATTGCGGCTTGGCGGCAGGCCAAAGGCCTGCACGGCCGGACCGTGGTGGCGCTCGCGCCCGGCGCTGTCGGGCCGGCGAAGCGCTGGAGCTACTACGTCGAGGCCGGCAAGGCGCTGGCTGAGCGTGGTTTTGAGGTCTGGGTGGTCGGCGGCCCGGGCGAAACCGCCAAGGCGCAGGAAATCGTCGCAGCCGGCGGCCCGCATGTCCGCGATCTCACGGGCACAGACCTGCGCAACGGCATCCTGGCGCTGGCGGCGGCCGATCTGGTGATCTCCAACGATTCCGGCCTGCTCCACGTTTCCGCCGCGATTGGCAGCCGAACCATCGGCATCTTCGGCCCTACCAGCCCTTGGCATTATGCCCCGCTCAACCCGATCGAGACGGTGATCCATGCGCCCGGGGATATCCCCTGCCGGCCCTGCCACAAGCCGGTCTGCCGGATGCAGCATCACCGCTGTATGCGGGACATCGCGGTCGAGGACGTGACCAACGCGGCGCTGCACGCGCTGCAGGCCGCCGGCATCGCACCGGCAGTCTGAGCCCTTCGGCTTGCGCCGGACCCGGCCCTGGGCTTTACCAGAGCCTTCAGTTTCAGCCTTCAGGTGTGACGTGAGCCAGGACAAGATCGCCGCCCATTTCCAGCTCTCGCTTGCCGCGATGACTGCTGCCGCCGGCGATGCAGCGCTGCTGTCCGCATCGCGGGCGATCGCTGCGGCATCGATCCAGGCGCTGCAGCAGGGCCGCAAGATTCTGCTCGCCGGCAATGGCGGCAGTGCCGCCGACGCCCAGCACATCGCTGCGGAGATCATCGGTCGCTACAAGCGTGACCGCGCCGCTTGGCCGGCAGTGGCGCTGACCACCGACACTTCGGCACTCACGGCGATCGCCAACGACTATGGCTTCGAGCGGGTGTTCGCCCGGCAGGTCGAAGGACTCGGGCAACCCGGCGACGTCTTCATCGGCATCACCACCTCCGGCCGCTCGCCGAACATCATCGCGGCCCTCGAAGTCGCGCGTCAACGCGGCCTCGTCACCGTCGGCATGACCGGCCCGAGCGGCGGATCGATGGGCACGCTGTGCGATCATCTTCTGATTGCGCCTGCCCCCGAAACCGCGCTGGTTCAGCAGATTCATCTGATGGCCGCGCATGCGATCTGCGACGAGATTGAAGTCGTGCTGGGCAAGCCGTCGCCATGACCGCTTCCGCGCCGCGCCGTCCCGCGGCCTTCCTCGATCGCGACGGCGTCATCAACTACAACGATCACTATGTCGGCACGCGCGAACGCTTGCGCTGGATGCCGGGCATCGCCGCGGCGATCCGGCAGCTCAACGCCGCCGGCTACTACGTCTTCGTCATCACCAACCAGTCCGGCGTCGCCCGCGGCATGTTCAGCGAGGACGACGTCCGTGCCCTGCATCGCTGGATGCAGGATGAATTGCAGGCGCAAGGCGCGCAGATTGACGATGTCCGGTTCTGCCCGCATCATGTCGAAGGAACGATCGACGCCTATCGGGTCGCCTGCGAGCATCGCAAGCCGGGCCCCGGAATGATCCTGGATCTGGCCAAGGCTTGGCCGGTCGACATGACCCGCAGCTTCGTGATCGGCGACAGCCCAAGTGATGTCGAAGCCGCGCAGGCTGCCGGCATTCCCGGGTTTCGCTTCGAAGGCGAAGACATCGACGGCTTCGTCAAACAGGTGCTGATCAAGATGCAGCGCGCCGCTGCATCCAACTAACCGAGCAGCTGCTCAGCCGCCTCGATCGCCTGCCGCGCCGAGGGGCCGCCGCTCTTACCGCCGAGCACTCGCAGCGAACCGCTGCCGACCGGACCGGTCAGTCCCGGATCGGTCGCAACATAGATCCCGACCAGCGGCACCCGATACGCGGCGGCCAGATGCAGCAAGCCGGTATCGACGCCGATCACCACCGTGGCGCCCGCGATCACACCGGCGGTGAGATCGAGTGGCTGACGCGGCAGCACGCGACTTCCGGGAATCGCGCTCGACAGCCGTTCGGCGGTCTGCCGCTCGGTGTCGGTCCCCCACGGCAGACCCGGCTGCAACCCGCGGGCTTGCAGCCAGCGGCCGATTTCGATCCAATCCTCGGCGCGCCATTCCTTCGACACGCGCGAGGTGCCGTGCAGCAGTAGTGCGTAAGGCGCATCAGCGCCACGCGCCGGCTTGATCAGCCCGTAGTCGATGTCGTCCGCCGGCTGATAGCCCAGCGACAGCGCGGTAAGCGCGCGGTTGCGCGCCACCGCATGCAGCGACCGGCTGACGCTGTGGCGGACGTCGTAGAACCGCGACGCCAGCGGCTCGCGGATGCTCTGCGCGTCGTAGCCGTGGCGCTCGCCTTGCGCGAGCCGGGCGATGATCGCCGAACGGATCAGGCCCTGGGTGTCGATCACCTTGTCGAACTCAGGCTCACGCAAACGGGTGTTGAAATCGCCGATCTCGCGCCAGGTGGCACGGCTCGCCAAATGCGACCGCCAGCGCCGCGTCGCCACCGAAATCACTTCGGTCACAGAGGGATGCAACCGTGCCAGCGGCGCGAACGCCTCCTCCACCACCCAGCTCATGCGCAAGCCGGGCTGGGCGCGCGCAGCGTCGGTGACCGCGGGCATCTGATGCACCACGTCGCCGAGGGAAGAGGTCTTGATGATGAGGATGTCCGACATTGACGCAAAAGGCCCGCAATTGCGCGGTCCTCGTTACAGGATTGACAACCATAGAGTCGAATCCCCGGCAAAAACGCTGGCAATTCGCCGCTGAGGCGGCCCCGCTATACCGCAATTCCATTGTTTGTCGACAGGCTGGCGCAAATGCGCGAGACGAACCAGCACCTTGGACGGAAACCACGATGACCGTACTCGTCACCGGCGGCGCCGGTTACATCGGAAGCCACACGGTTCTGGCGCTGGTCGAGGCCGGCGAAAGCGTGGTGGTGATCGACAACCTCTCCACCGGCTTTTCGCAGTTTGTGCCTGAGGGCGTTCCGCTGTTCATCGGCGATGCCGGCGACGAAAACCTGGTCGATGGCGTGATCGCCTCGCACCGCGTCGACGCCATCATCCATTTCGCAGGCTCGGTGATCGTCTCGGACTCGATGCTCGATCCGCTCGGCTATTATCGCAACAACACCTCGACGTCGCGCAATCTGCTCGCCGCCGCGACGCGGCGCGGCGTCAGGAACTTCATCTTCTCCTCGACCGCAGCGGTGTACGGCAACCCGGACCGCATTCCGGTCGGCGAAGACGCGCCGACACGGCCGCTGTCGCCGTATGGCCGCTCCAAGCTGATGACCGAGATCATGCTGCATGACGCGGCGGAAGCCTACGGCCTCAACTACGTGGCGCTGCGCTACTTCAACGTCGCCGGTGCCGATCCGCTGGGCCGGATCGGGCTTGCCACCGTGGGCGCCACGCATCTGTTGAAAATTGCGGTGGAAGCTGCGACCGGGCAGCGCAGCCGGATCGACGTCTATGGCACCGACTATCCGACCCCGGACGGCAGTTGCATTCGCGACTTCATTCACGTCGCCGATCTCGCCGAAGCGCACGGCGCCGCGCTCGGTTACTTGCGCGCGGGCGGCGGTCCGGCGACGCTGAACTGCGGCTACGGCCACGGCTATTCGGTGTTCGAAACCATCAATGCGGTGAAGCGCGTCGCGGGGCGCAACTTCGCCGTCGCCGCGGCACCGCGCCGGCCCGGCGACATCATGACGATGGTCGCTGACACCCGCCGAATCCGCCGCACGCTGGATTGGACCCCGCGTTACGACGATCTCGACACCATCGCGGCCCACGCTTTGGCGTGGGAGGAAAAGCTGCTGCGCCAACGCCAAGTGGTTGAATTGCAAGCGATTCCGGCCTGACAACGCCTCTGGTTCCGCCGTTTTGGCTTGAAAATCCGGCCCATCGGGGGCAAGGACTCCGCCAAGACGCACGCCTTCCTCGCGCGCGACCCTTGTCCGACGCCGTCGATGGAATGCGGGAATGACCGAAGCCCCACGCAAGATCACTGACGACCCTTATGGCGCGTGGCAGCTGATCCGCCGCCTGGTGATGGAACAGGCCGCAGCCTATTGGCGGCGCTATGCGCTGGCCTTCGGCCTGATGGCGATCGCTGCCGCCGCGACCTCCGGCTCGGCCTTCCTGCTCGGCAAGGTGATCAACCAGGCCTATGTCGATCGCGACCTGCAGGGCATCATGTTCTGGTCGGTCGTCACCCTTGTGGTGTTCAGCCTGAAGGGCGCGGCAACTTACGGCCAGTCGGTGATCCTCACCCAGATCAAGAACGCGATCCTCGCCAATAATCAGCGTCGGATGTTCCACAAGCTGATGAGCGAAAGCATCGGCTTCTTCTCGCAGCGGCATTCGTCCGAATTCCTCGCCCGCCTCACCGCCGGCGCCAACTCCGTCACCGAAGTGCTCAATCTGCTGATCAACGCGATCGGCCGCGATTTCCTCTCCCTGATCGGTCTGGTGATCGTGATGGTGGTGCAGGATCCGTTCATGGCGCTGTTCGGCCTCTTGGTCGCGCCGCCGGCGGCGTTTGTGGTGCGCAAGCTGGTGAAGCGCGTGAAGGGCCTGGCGCTGACGCAGTTCACCGGCAACGCGCAGATTCTCGAGACGATGCAGGAGTCGCTGCAGGGCATCCGCACCGTGAAGGCGTTCTCGCTCGAAAAGACCATGAGCGACCGGATCGACGCCAACATCGCCGCGGTGCAGGCCAACGCCGACAAAATGGCGAAGGTGTCGAACCGCTCCAGCCCGCTGATGGAAACGCTCGGCGGCTTCGCCGTAGCGGCTTCGCTGATGTATGGCGGCTACCGCGTGGTCGCGACCGGCGCCACGCCCGGCGAGTTCTTCTCGTTCCTGACCGCGTTCCTGCTCGCCTACGAGCCGGCCAAGCGGCTGGCGCGGCTCAACATCGAACTCAACAGCGGCCTGGTCGGCGCCCGGATGCTGCTCGAGATCATCGACAGCCCGCCGAGCGAGCCGGACGACAGCCACAAGCCGGCCCTGCAACTCACCAAGGCGCGGGTCGAGTTCGATCACGTCTCATTCGCCTATCGGCCCGACGAGCCGGTGCTCAATCATATGAGCTTCGTCGCCGAGCCCGGCCAGACGACCGCGCTGGTCGGTCCTTCCGGCGGCGGCAAATCGACGGTGCTGGCGCTGCTGCTGCGGCTGTACGAAGTGCAATCCGGCGAGATCCGAATCGACGGACAGTCGACCGCGACCATCTCGCGCGAGTCGTTGCGGCAGCAGACCGCCTATGTCGGCCAGGACGTCTATCTGTTCCGCGACACCGTCCGCGCCAACATCGCGTTCGGCAAGCTCGGCGCTACCGATGACGAGATCGTCGCCGCAGCCAAGGCCGCCTGCGCGCACGACTTCATCATGAGCTTCCCGCTCGGCTACGACACTCCGGTCGGCGAGCACGGCGCGCAACTGTCCGGCGGCCAGCGCCAGCGCATCGCGGTCGCCCGCGCGCTGCTGCGCGACGCGCCGATCGTGCTGCTCGACGAAGCCACCGCAGCGCTCGATTCGGAATCGGAAAAGCTGGTGCAGGAGGCGATCGATCATCTCGCCCGCGGCCGCACCACGATCGTGATCGCGCACCGGCTGCACACCATCATGCATGCCGATTCCATCCTGGTGGTCGAAGCCGGCGAGATCGTCGAGCAGGGCCGCCATGACGACCTGCTGCGCCGCGGCGGCCGCTATGCCTCGTTCTTCCGGCTGCAACAGCGCCACACCGCGCCGCTGGCGCCGGCCGCCGCCACCGCCTAACCTGACCGGACCTGATCCCGCGCCCTCCCGCCCCGCCTCCTTGGCTTGCGAAAGACACTCATGAGCAATGCTGGTTTCGTGATCGCCCCGCCGCCGCAGCCCGCCCTCGCCGTCGCCGGCTCGGCCGACCGCTTTCCGGTGCGCCGGATCTGGTGCGTCGGCCGCAACTATCTCGAACACATCCGCGAGATGGGCAATGACGAGCGCCAGCCGCCATTCTTCTTCGCCAAGCACGCCGACATGGTCGCGCCCGATGGTGCCACCATCGCGTATCCGCCGCTGACCAAGGATCTGCACCACGAGGTCGAGCTGGTGGTCGCGCTGAAGAGCGGCGGGCTGAACATTCCGGTCGAGAAGGCGCTCGATCACGTCTGGGGCTATGCGGTCGGCATCGACCTCACCCGCCGCGACCTGCAGATCGCCTCGCGCAAGAAGGAGCAGCCCTGGGAGATCGGCAAGTCGTTCGACGCCTCGGCGCCGTGCGGCGCGCTGCGCCCGGCCTCCGAAATCGGCCATCCCGCCACCGGCAAGATCTGGCTGTCGGTCAACGGCACCGAGCGGCAGACCGGCGATCTGTCGGAGATGATCTGGAACGTGCCGGAGATCATCGCCAAGCTGTCGGCGCAGGTCGAGCTCGCCGCCGGCGACATCATCATGACCGGCACCCCGGCCGGCGTCGCGGCGCTGTCGCCCGGCGACAGCATCGCCTGCGGCGTCGACGGCATCGGCACCCTCAACGTGACGATCGGCAAGCCGGCCTGACCGGGCCGGTTGGTGGCGCGTTAGCAAGCCATTAACCATAAACCGGGAGTATCGCGGCGGGGGCTGACCAGGAGCTGCCGCGATGATGTCCGACTTCGGAAGATATCTTCTGGCTGTCCTCGCGACCGTGGCGTTTCTGGCCACGGCCCAGACTGCCGGCGGCCTGAGCTGGCGCGGCCAACCTCAGATCGCGATCGCGGCCAATCAGTAGTCAGTTCGACCTGAACTGCGGCCGAAACCGGCGCGGCTGAAAGCCGAGATCGGCCGCAGCCGGGCCGACGTCGAACGTCATATTCTTCGCCATCCGGGTCGCCATCGTGGCCGACAGCCCAGGCAATACCTTCACCGCCACTGGCAGGATCATCCGCCATGCCCAATCCGGCACCGGCACAATGATCCGCAGCAGGCCGAGCCCATCGAAGATCCGGCCGACCATCTCACGATAGGTCAGCGTCTCGCCGCCCGGCAGATTGTAGGTCTTGCCGATCGCATGCGGCCGCGCCGCGGCAGCGACCGCCGCTGCAGCCAGATCGTCGGCATGCACCGGCTGGCGCAGCCCCTCGCCGCCCGCCATCAGCGGAAAAAACCGGAAGCGCCGGATCAGTCCGGCGATCCGGCTGACATTGCCGTCGCGGCCTTCGAGATAGATCAGGGTCGGCCGGAGAACGGTGCAGCCGACATTGTGGGCCGCGCAGGCCGCGATGACGCGCGCTTCGCCGGCGCCCCAGTCGCGAATGAAAGCGCGTTCGTCGGGATCGGGCGTATCCCATTTGGTTTCGATGCTGGTCGAGGTGAACACCACAAGCCGGGTCATGCCGGCCGCCGCCAGCACCGGCACCGCATCAGCAACGCGCCCAACCGGCGCAGTCGCGAACACCACATCGAGCGGCGGCAGCGAGGCGCGGCTCAGATCGCCGAGATCCCCCGCGATCCACCGCACACCATCCGCAGGCGACCGCGTCTGTCGCGACAGCCCCACCGGCTGCGCGCCTTCCGCGATCAACCGACGAACGATCGCACCACCGACCATCCCGGTGGCCCCGATCACGAAAGGCTGCGGCTCACTCATTGCGACTCCACGGCTCGTCCCAGCCAGACAGGGCCAGGATTTGATTCGCTGCTATTTAGTAAGGTTGAATAGCAGGAATAGGGGCCCGATGGCGCGAGAGGCGCGACGACCGAACGAGCGAAAGGATCGACGGATTGGATTCGAGGCCAGCCCCGGCCGTTCCTGTCCGAAAGCTCTTCGGTAGCTAAATGCTCTGGAGAACCAATCTGACCTGTCGAAGACTGCACACTTCATGCTTGCGGATGAATTTTCAATGCCGCAATGATTGCAGTGAGGAGTGACGTTGGGTGATGAAGGCTGAAAGTGAATTCGCCGAACTTGCAGCTGACGGTGCGAGTTCGAGCGCGCAAGACCACACCGTAAAGATCGAAGCCGATCTGGCTGAGAAATTCACCTTCGCCTCGCATCAGAATTCGATTCCCGTCCTCCGCGCGGTTGCGATCAGCAACGCTAGCCAAGAGCCGCTTGAGAGGCTTCGTCTGGAGCTGGTCTCGAGTCCCGCATTCCTGCGGCCAAAAACCTGGACGATCGACAGGATCATCGCGGGCGACAGACATACGCTCAGCGACCGACGCGTGGATCTGGATCCCTCTTATCTGGCAGGCCTTGATGAAGCCGAGGCAGGCGACATCACGTTGCGGCTGCTCCAGGCAGATACCCTTATCGCTGAGGCCGTCGTTCCTGTGCGCCTGCTGGCCCGTGACGAATGGGGCGGCGTGTCTGACATGGCACAGCTGCTTCCGGCATTTGTGATGCCGAACGACCCGGCAATTCATCGGGTGCTGCGATCGGCAGCCGAATGCCTTGCCTCGCATGGCCACTCATCGGCCCTGGACGGCTACCAGAGCAACGATCCGAAGCGCGCCTACATGCTCGCGGCAGCAGTCTATTCGGCGATCGCGGCACTGGGACTGCACTACGCCGAGCCGCCTGCCAGTTTCGAGAAGCGCGGGCAGAAAGTGCGCGGACCGAGCAAACTGATCCAAGATCAGCTCGGGACTTGCCTTGACGTTACTCTTCTTTTCGCTGCCGCCCTAGAGGCTGTCGGTTTGAATCCTGTCTCCGTCTTGCTCGACGGCCATGCGTTTGTCGGTGTTTGGCTCGTTAAAAGAACTCTGCCGAAAACCATCGAAGACGATGTCAGCGAACTCCGCAAGGCAATCGCGGCCCGGGAGCTTATCGTGTTCGAAGCGACCGGGGTCACGCACCGGCCTGCGATGACGTTCGAACAAGCCCGGAAGGTCGGCGAAGACAAACTCAACGAAGAAGCGCTGCAGCCTTTCGTGGCCGCAGTCGACGTCGCGCGCTCGCGCTCGTCCGGCATCTTGCCATTGGCATCCCACACGCCGAGGATGGAGGCGGTGGTCGATGAGGAAGAAACGTCCGCCGAACTCCCCCTGCCTCCCGCACCTGACATTCTCTCCCCAGCCGACCAAGTCGACGAGAAGCCGACGACGCCGGAGGGACGCATCGAACGGTGGCGATCTCGGCTGCTCGATCTATCGCTCCGTAACCGCCTACTGAACTTTTCCGAAGGCAAACGGACGATCCCCTTTGTTTGCCCCGATGTCGCCTATCTCGAAGATCGTCTAGCCGAGGGAGCTTCGATCAAGATCATTTCGCTGCCCCAGCAAAATCCGCTGGGTGATCGGGACGCGTCTCTCCATCGCGATCGGCGCGGCGACGACCTGAATCGGACGTTCGCAGCCGAAGCACTGAAGCGAGACGAACTCTCCTCCAAGCTCGAGCCCAAGGACCTGTCGTCTCGGCTGACCGATCTGTATCGCCAGGCCAAGAATGACCTGACCGAAGGTGGTACCAATACGCTTTATCTCGCTGTCGGAATTCTGAAGTGGAAGAAGACACCGACCGACGAGAGAACCTATCGTGCACCACTGCTGTTGCTGCCGGTGAAACTCGAACGCTCGGGCGCGTCAGATCGCTTCCGCCTCAAATTCCACGAAGACGAACCACAACTGAATGCGACGCTGCTGCAATTCCTGAAGCGGGATTTCGAGGTCTCGCTTCCGGACTTTCGCGAAGGCCTTCCGAAGGACGACAAAGGCATCGATGTTTCGAAAGTCCTCGACAGCGTGCGCCGAAGCGTGCGCGACGTTCCGGGC
This sequence comes from Rhodopseudomonas sp. P1, assembly GCF_039642825.1. Lineage (NCBI taxonomy): Bacteria > Pseudomonadati > Pseudomonadota > Alphaproteobacteria > Hyphomicrobiales > Nitrobacteraceae > Rhodopseudomonas > Rhodopseudomonas sp. P1. Next base: position 4,428,421 of record NZ_CP088006.1, read on the forward strand.
TTCGAAGTCGTCGATGACATCGCCCTGTCGACCTTCTCTTTCGCCAAATATCTTATGTGGAAGGATCTGACCGACCGCGTTACGGCGTTGCGGCAGAATCGTGTCGTCAAACACCTCATCGACAATCCCGATCGGATTCTCGAGGGCGCCGACCAGCCGTTCCCGGATGCAGCCGATATCGACCGCCAATACGCCTCGGCCGATCTGGTGCTGCCGCTCCCGGCGGACTCGTCTCAAATCGCCGCATGCCTTGCGGCCGCACAGGGGCGCGACTTCGTCATCATCGGTCCGCCCGGCACTGGCAAGAGCCAAACGATCGCCAATATGATCGCGATGTGCCTGGCCGCCGGCAAGACCGTGCTGTTCGTCGCCGAGAAGACCGCGGCCCTCGACGTCGTGTATCGGCGTTTGCGGGAGCACCGGCTCGGCGACCACTGTCTCGAACTGCATTCGAGCAAAGCGGATCGAAAGCACTTCTTCGGCCAATTGAAGAACTCGTGGGAGAAGCGCGCGGCCAATCGCGAAACCCAATGGGTCACGCTCAATCATCGGCTGCAGATCCGGCGCGACGAGTTGAACGCTTACGTCGATGCGCTGCATCACAAGTCACCGAATGGACTGACGCCCTACGCGGCGATTGGCATCGCGACTCTCGGACAAGACAACTATGCGCCGAAGTTCGAGTGGCCAAGCAAGGATACCCACGACGCGCGGACCTACACGGAACTGCAAGATCTAGCCGGCGACCTCGGTCGGACTTATGCGGCCGTGACCGTCCGTCCCGTGCTCCGCCTGCTGCATGTTGAAGAATGGACCAATGCCTGGCAGGAGAAGCTGCTGACTGCAGCACGGGCTCTCGCACGGGCCGCCACTGAAGCACGCACGGCGCTAGCCGGGATCAGTCCCCGCCTCGGGCTCGATGGCTTTAAGGACTGCCGTGCGGACGGCTTGAAATACTTCGCCGACCTCGCGCAGGATCTGATCGCAACCTCCGGCGAAGATCAAACGATCATTCTGCATCGCGACTTCGCCGCCCTGGCCCGCGCGCTGTCCGAGCTCGAAACGGCGATTTCGGCTTATCGCCACAGTGAAACCGGCCTGTCGGTCCGCTACGCGCCCGACACCGTGGCACGCATTCCGATCGCCGAGATCGAGCGCGACTGGCACGAAGCGAAAGCAGCCATGTGGCCGAAGTCCTGGCTCGGGACGCGGCGCGTAAAACGGCTGCTCGGATCATACGCCGGAGCCAAAACGACCGACCCGGGCACTGACATTGGGCTGCTCCGCGATCTGCAAGCAAAGCTTCGGTCGATCCAGAACAATGCGATCGCACAAGCCCCACTGGCCTTCAATGGCCTCGATACCGACTGCAAGGCGCTGACAGGCCATCTGGAAAAGGCAGAGCGGCTCAGGACCTCGCTGGTCCAGCTCGGTGAATTTGCCGGCGACGTGCAAAAGGTCGCGGCCAGCATCGCTGCCAACCTGAAGGGACAGGTCAACCAGCCGCAGCTTTCGGCCGCCAGGGACTATCTGGCCCGCTACCAGGAATTGCAGGCTTGCATCGCCAGCTTCGAACAGGCGGCCGGTCTGCCGCTCGACCATAACGACGATGACTTTCTCGGCACGATCATTCGACAGATGGACGAGATCGAACATGCTCGCTCGTTATTCCGCGATTGGTCGTCGTGGTGCTTGGTCCGCAAGCGCGCCATCGCACGTGGACTGGCTCCCCTCGTGGAGTCTCTCCAGACCGGCGCCGTGCCGGCCGACAGCAGCGTGTCGGCGTTCAGGCTCGGCTACGCACGTTGGTGGCTGCCGCTCGCGATCGACGACAGCAAAGAGCTACGGAGCTTCCGCCGCTTCGCCCACGAGAATGCGATCGACGATTTCAGAGCGGTGGACGATCTGGTCCGTGCCCATGCCAGTGACAAGGTGGTCAGCGCGCTGGCGCATGGCCTTCCGTCCTCCGAATCGGTGCCTCGACAATCCGAACTGGGACAGCTGCGGCATCAGATGGGCCTGAAGCGGCCAAGCCGTTCGATCCGCGAGATGATCTCTGCGATGCCGGAGAGTTTCGGCAAGCTCGCGCCGTGCGTACTGATGTCACCGTTGTCGATCGCGCAGTATCTTCCACCCGATCAAGCGCTGTTCGACATCGTGATTTTCGACGAGGCGTCGCAGATCGCCACCTGGGACGCGGTCGGCGCGATCGCCCGCGGCCGGCAGACGATTATCGTGGGCGATCCCAAGCAATTGCCGCCGACGAACTTCTTCGGTCGCGCCGACGATCAAGATGACAGCGTGCCTGAGTTCGATCGCGATCTCGAGAGTATTCTCGACGAAACGCGGGCTTCAGGGCTCCCTGTTCGGCACCTGCGGTGGCACTATCGAAGCCGTCATGAATCCCTGATCGCATTCTCGAACTGGCATTACTACGACAATCATCTCGTCACCTTCCCAAGCCCGGTGACGGAGGATCGTGCGGTCTCCCTGAACTTGGTGCCGACCGGCGTCTATGATCGGGGCAAGAGCCGGACCAATCGCGAGGAGGCGCGCGCAATCGCCACCGACATCCGAACCAAGCTGAAGAGCTGGCTCGACTTGCCGGAGGCCGAGCGCCCTACGGTGGGCGTCATCACGTTCAATGCCCAGCAGCAGGCGCTGATTCAGGACCTGCTCGACGAGGTGTGCCGCGCGGATCCCGACCTTGAGTGGTTCTTCTCTGACGACCGAATCGAACCGGTGATCGTGAAGAATCTCGAGAACATCCAAGGCGACGAGCGCGACGTGATCTACTTCTCGATCACCTTCTGCCGCGATGCCGCCGGGAAGCTGCCGATGAATTTCGGCGCCATCAACAACGACGGCGGCGAACGACGCCTGAACGTGGCGGTCACGCGCGCCCGAAGTGAACTGAAAGTGTTCTCGGGCATACGTGCCGACGACATCGATCTCGACCGCAGCAAAGCGGTCGGCGTCCGTCACCTGAAGGCGTTTCTTGACTACGCGGCTCGCGGCGCGCTCGCCCTGCCCGCACAGGACGAGGGATCGCTCGGCGGGCTCGAGTCGCCGTTCGAGCAGGCCGTCGCAGTCGCGCTTCAAACCCGCGGCTGGCAGGTCGTGACGCAGGTCGGCGTGTCCGGCTTCCGGATCGATCTCGGCATCCGCCATCCCGATCATGCGGGACTGTATCTCGCCGGCATCGAATGCGACGGCGCCACCTACCATAGCTCAGCCACCGCACGCGATCGCGACAAGGTGCGCGAGCAAGTGCTGCGTGGTCTGGGCTGGAACATCCTGCGGATCTGGTCGACCGACTGGTGGTTCAATGCGGACGATGCGATCGAGCGAGTCCATACCGCCTTGAATAATCTCCTGACGGCCAGCCGTGCCGATGCTGAAAGCGAACGTGCGGGCGAACCGGCCAGCAAGAGCAATGCCGGCTTTGCGGACGAGATCGACCTGTCGGTCGATGTCCTCGACACCCAACAATCGGAGGGGCCGAAGGAAAACGGTGAGCGCGCCACCGCCGACGACGACGTGGAGCTTCCGATTACGGCCGCGCAGCAGGTGAGCGAAGCCCGGATTGCGTCGGCCGGTCATGCCGCACAGGAAACCCGCACGACGTTCCGCATTGTCGATCTCTCCGGCTTCAATACGGAGGCGGATCGCTTCTTCGAGTTCTCGTACCGCCCAACGATCGAGGCAATGATCGATGCCGTGATGATCGCCGAAGCTCCTGTGAGGGAGGACGTCCTCGCTCAGCGCATCGCACGAGCGCATGGCTGGCAGCGGACGGGCGCGCGCATTCGGGATCAGGTGTCGCGGCACCTTGAGAACTACGAGCAGACGAACGAAACGCCCGGCTCGTTCTTGTGGCTGCCGGGCACGGTGACTGAACGTCTTGCGTTTCGCAGGCCCCACGGCCCGGATCACCGCCGACCTCTGGCCGAGATCGCGCTCGCGGAACTGGTCGACTTTATACTCGCGCACACGCACGCCCTCAACGAGGACGACCCGCCCCTGGTCTATGCCCGACTTCTGGACATCGAAAGACTAGCGGCTCCCTCGCGGGAGCGGCTTCAAGAGGCGATTGAGAAAGCTCAGACACTGAGGGGCTGATGCCGCTCACCTCATTGTCGCCGCCTCGCAGCGCGGCGTGAGGGCTGGCACCAGGGGCGGCGCCGGATCCTGACAGGCGCGGCAGATGACGCGGTTGCGGCCGGCGTGTTTGGCGTCGTAGAGCGCCTGATCGGCGGCCTTCATCAGGTCGGAGACGTCCTTCATGCCCGGCAATGCGGTGGCGACGCCGATGCTAACCGTCGCGGGGATCGCGTGCGAGGCGACCACCAGGGCGTTGCCGGCGACTTCGCGGCGCAGCCGTTCGGCGACGACTTCCGCCTGCGCCAGATCAGTCTCCGGCAGCAGCAGCGCGAACTCCTCGCCCCCGAGCCGCGCCAGCACGTCGCAATCCCGCTTGCAGTCGCGCGCCAGCCTGGCAAGATGCACGATCATCTCGTCGCCGACCTGATGCCCGAAGCCGTCATTGATCGCCTTGAAGTAATCGATGTCGATCATCAGGAACGACATCGGCCGCTCGTAGCGGCGGGCGCGCGACCATTCACGGTCGGCCAGCGTCAGGAAGTGACGGCGATTGTACACCCCGGTCATGCCGTCGGTGGTCGCCAACCGTTCCAGCTCCTCAGCGTTACGCACGATGTCGGTGACATCGCTGTAGATCAGCATCCGGCCGCCGCCGGGCAGCACGGCGAGATGGCAGCGCAGCGCGGTACCGTCGGTCATCGCCAGATCCATCGGCTTCGGATCGCCGGATTGCACCCAGGCCAGTCGCCGCGAGACGTAGTCGTCGAGATTGACCGCAACCGCCTGCGCGGAGGCGGCCAGCATCTCGGCATAGAGCGGACGGTTCTGCCGGATCTCTTCGGCGCTGTTGGCCCTGAACATCACGTGGAGCACCGGATTGCTGTAAACGGCGCGCAGCTCTTCATTCAGAATCAACAGCCCGGCGTCGACATTGTCGAGCGCGGCGTACAGCGTCTCCAGCGCCTGCCTGGCCTCGGCCAGCTCGCGCCGCAGCCCCGCGGTCGCCGGCTGATCCGGCGATCCCGCGGCGTAGTGCGTTTCCTCAGGTCGTCTCTTGTGCATTGTCACGCCTCCAGGACGCGCCAGTGACTCACTTACACCACGAGTTGCACGGCAGCAGACAACAACTAATAAATTGCACAGCAGCATTTCGGCCGCGTGGTTAATACACAATGAAGACAGCGGCCGCGGCGCATCAGCGACGGCCACAGATGAGCCTCGTGAAGTGCGACGTCAGACTCGATTACCAGCCGCCAGATAACCGACTCATGTCACCGATCCTTGATAGCGCCAGTGTCGACGGTGTGAACCAGTTCACAACGGTGCGCGCTACCTCGAACTACAGTGAGCAGAGGAGATGGTTCGGGAGCGAGCATCATGGATACGATCAAGCATATGACGCAACTCATCGAGCGGATCGGTCTTGCAATGACCGGACTTGCTTGCGGCACATTCGTCGCGGCTTCGGTCGGTCATGCCGATATTGGCATCCTGCAGTCCGAATGGGCGTCGCTGGTCATTGTGGTGGCAGGGGGGATCGGCTTTGCTGCCGCGAGCGGACTTCAGTACCGGGAGACGCGACGCTCAGGACTCGATCCGGTTTGTCTGCTGTGCGCCGCCGGCACGTTTCTAACCTCGGTCATGGCTTTGACATCGGTCGGTGTGCTCGTCATCGGCGCAGACCCTCCGGCCGTCTGGCTTTCCCTGCTCGCCGCCAGCTGGATCGGCGGCGTGGTCCTTCAAATCGCGGCAGCCGGCGTGGCGCGCTATGGTGACAATCGACCGCCTCGGCGGTCGATCCTGGTGGCCCCCGCCCAGCTTCGCGACGCCGCCTGAGGCGGCCGGCTTAACCTCCAAGAGGAGACAAGGAACTAATCAACCTTCACCTGCAACCGCACGGAGGGCGTCAGGCTGAACAATCTCCAAGGTCTGCGGTCCAAGCCTGATCCACCCTTGCGAAGCCCAGCGCGCCAGCTGCTTGTTGACGCTCTCACGTGACATCCCAGCCATCTCACTGACCTGCTGCTGGGTCAGCTCGATACGAAGCCGAGCCCGGTCGGTGTCACGCTCCGCCAGCCGCATGATCGTGCCGGCGAGCCGAGCCGGCATCGACTGCAGCATCAACCATTCGACCTGCTGACTGGTCGCGCGAACCCGCCCGCAGAGCAGAACAATGAGCTTCATCATCAGATGAGGCTGCATGTCGATCAGATCGATGAGTTCGCGCCGCGCGATCGACAGCAAGACGGAATCGCAGTGCGCGATGGCATCCGTCGTCCGCGGCAGCCCGTCCAACACGGCAACTTCACCAAAGATCTCGCCATTGCCGATCAGATTGAGCATCGCGGTGCGTCCATCGGCCGACCCCGAGCTCACCCGGATCGCGCCTTCGACCACAATGAAGAGAGCGTTGGCGGCGTCTCCCTTGAGGAAGATCGTCTCTCCCCGTCTGAACCGTACGATGCATGCGGAACGACAGAGCTGGTCGAGCGCGTCGGGCGCAAGATCCTGAAACAGCCGGTGGGCACGGACGACATCAATTATCTTGGTCGACCTGCGACCCAGGTTCGTTGTCATCGACGTCATCAGTGTTTCGACGGGCCAAGTCCCCAACGAGACTCAAGCCCGTTCCTCCTCACCCGACACGTTTGCCGGGGCCGCTTGCTTGCCACAGAGCGGAGGCCTCCGCTCTGCCGTCCAGAATGGTTGGTCACAATGCCAGTTTGATCATCCTAGCCGATCGGCGCAGCGAACCGGTTGATAGATCTGCTGACTGTTTGCGGCACCGCGCTCGCGATCACGATAACTCGACAGATCGTGGATCAGACGGGCAAAATCAGTGCCCGCGTGCATCGCATCGTTGAACGTCTGCAGCGCCGCGAGCGTCCGAAATGCCCAGATCGTGCGGTAGAGGCCACTGCCCTTTTCACTCGTCGACGAAACCGCGTAGGTCCCGCGATAGGTGACCCCCTCGGGGGTTACCTGATCGAGTTTCTGTTCGTTGGCGATCAGCCATTTCCGAAACTCGTCATGCTTGTTGAAAGGAACATCGTAGCCCCACTCGATCACCAGAGCTCCCAGCAGAACGCTGTCATTCAGGAGACTCTCGATCTCCTGCTTGCCTTCGCCGTGCTTGAGAAGATCGCAAAATGGAAAGAAACCGCCCGATCGGACCTCCGGCTCAATTGCCGCAACGGTTGGGGGCACCAGCGTTTCGCCAGCAATCAAACTGGCGGCAAGTCCGGGGGACTCGATGTTAGCCATGATCAATCTCCTTGGTGTGTCAGTTCGATCAATCCCTGTTCCTGCAATCGTTGAAGTCCAGCTCTGAGGTGATTTCGTGCATCCTCCTCCGGGTTCTTGGTCGCAACCTGTTCGACGTACTTTTGCTCGATCTGCTCGGCGGTGCTGCCGTCACAGAGCTCGAGGATAAACCACGCGTTCAGATTCAGCATGAACAGCTTCGGCGGATCAGGCCGAAACACCACGCAGCTCTTCATTTCCTTAAGTGGTCGCAGTCGGAGGTTTTGGGTGTGGTTGTAACAGCCATTCGGGTAGGACACGCAGGTCTACTCCCCTGTTCAGCACCTTATCGAACGGATCGGGGGCGTCCCAGGCCCCGTGAAACGCATAAGCTGTCGCACGGCACCCCCCATGCGAACCTTGGCTGGATGCACAACTCGGACAACTATCCTTGACGCGCCCGGATCTGAGTTCCCGGTAGAGCGGATGCTCCCAGGTCTCCATGAAGGAGACCCGCTTGATGTTGCCGTAGTTGACGTACTCGCGCAGATAAGCGCAGCCGATCGAATCTCCGAAGGCATTCACCGCCGCCATCTGCCAGCAGGAGTTGCCGTCATTCGGATGCCACGACTGCATCAGCTTCATGCCGGGCGGCAGGCGGAGCGCATCGAGCGCCGCATGCATCTCGTCCAGGGACAGCGCGAACTCCGCCCAGCGATACTTCATCCGACCGAGGGGATAAGGGCGCAGAACACCGGCGGTTTTGACCCCAAGCCGGTCGGCGAGATCGATGTAACCTTGAAGATCGGCAACGTTCTTACGGCTGAGGATGCACAGAGTCTGCACCTCGATGCCGGCCTGCAACATGGAGCTGATCCCGTCGCAAGCGCGAGCGTGGCTCCCGGATACGCCGGTGATCTCATCATGCACCTCCGCCCGTGCGCTGAATAGATCGACCAGCACGATGCCGACACGAATGTCCCTCAGATAGCGGGCCGTCTGCGGCGTGATCAGCGTGCCGTTGGTACGCACCTCGGTGAGAAAACGGCCGGATGCGGATGCCAAAAACGGCAGGAAGTCCGGCCGGTGAAACGGCTCACCGCCTTCGATGTAGAGATAGATCACGCCGAGTTCGGCAATCTCATCCAGAAAGCGTGACCAGTCTTCGCTGCTCAATTCCGCCCCCGCCTTGTCAGGCGAGCAATCGGAATAGCAGTGCTGACACGCGAGGTTGCAGGTCTCAGTAAAACAGATCGAGAGCTTCAGCGGCTGCTCGAGGGCGAACGGATTCTCGATTTGCGCCATGGCCTTGAACCATTTCGCTGTGAGATGAACGAATCTAAGCCCCTGTCGTCCAATGTTCGATCGTTAGAGATGGGAGTGAGCTAATCATACTATCGTCTAAATAGCAACGGACACTAATCAGTATGCGTTGCTCTGCCTGCGGCTTCTCGGCCCCGACGGAGGCGAGCTTCTGCCCACGTTGTGGCGCAAAGCTCAGCCTGCATTGCCAGAGTTGCGGATTTCGGAGCCCGCTCGGGTCGCACTTCTGCGGCGGCTGCGGCGCTTCCCTCATCGAGGCTTCCGAGACGGCCGTCACCGGTGCGTCGAGCGGCTTTGCGCCCGTTCGCGATCAGCGACCGGAGCGGCGCCAGGTCACGATTTTGTTCGTCGATATGATCGGCTCGACCGAAATGTCGGTCCGTCTCGACGAAGAAGACTTCAAGGAGGTCATCTATTGCTACCGCGACATCTGCGCGAGCGCGGTACGTCAATTCGATGGCTGCATCGTCCGCTATATCGGCGACGGCATCCTTATATGTTTCGGTTTTCCCTTCGCCCATGAGGACGATCCGATCCGGGCCACGCGCGCCGGCCTTGCACTTCTCGACAATCTGCAGCGCTTCAATGCCGAAGAGGAGATGAAGGCGATCCACGTGCGGATGGGCATGCACACCGGAATCGTCATCGCAGGCGACCTCAGATCCTCGGACAGTTTCGAGGCAATGGGTATCCTCGGCGAAACGCCTAATATTGCCTCGAGGGTGCAGAGCCTCGCCGCTCCTGATCGTTTGATAATCACCAATCAGACCGCGCAACTCCTCGGCGAACGATTTGATCTCATCGATCTCGGATTGCAGCAGGTCCGCGGCCTCGATGAACTGCTGCATCTGTTTGAGGTTGCCGGCGAGCGGACTGAGGCGGTCCGGGAACGGCCTGCCGCCAGCCACAAGATGATCGGGCGCCAGCAGGAACTGGCGCTGCTACAGGACCGGTTCTTCCGCGCACAGGACGGTGAAGGCCAGGTCGTGCAGATCACAGCCGAAGCCGGCGCCGGCAAGACCAGGCTGGTGCGGGAATTCAAGGCCCGCCTCGATCCAGCAGCGTTTCTGCCGATGACCTGTTACTGCTCGGCCTACAGCCGCTCCAGCGCATTCTATCCGATCATCGAGATGATCCGTCGCGTCGTGAGACCTGACGGCGAGGCGGATGCCGACGAATTGGCGGCGAATCTGCAGCGCGCCTTCGTCGGCTTGGAGACGATCACCCCGGAGGCCACGGCGCTGGTTGCCGAGCTACTCGAGTTGCCGGTTTCCGCCGCGATCAAGGACATCCCGCCGGCCCGACGTCGCGAACTGCTGCTGGAAGTGCTGACGCAGTGGGTCCTCAAACAATCCGAGCACGTTCCTGTCGTCCTCGTCATCGAGGATCTGCATTGGGCAGACGCGTCCACCACCACGCTGCTCCGGCACATCGTGGAACGGCTCTCGAACTGGCGGGTGATGGCCATCTTCACCTTCCGACCGGAATTGACGGCCGAATGGCTGCTGGGACCGCAGGTCACCCGGCTAGGCCTGCGCCGCCTCTCCAAGAACGAAGCAAGAGCGCTGACTGCACAGATTGCCGAGACCTCGACCGTCCCGGAAGACATCATTGCGTCGATCGTCGCCAAGACCGGCGGAATTCCGTTGTTCATCGAAGAGCTCACCAAAGCGGTTCTCGCCGGGGCTTCTTCCGCCGATCATGATCCGGTGCAACTGACGGCGCTCGTCGATAGCATTCCATCCACGCTCCGTGGCTCGTTGGCGGCAAGGCTCGACCGCCTTCAGATCGCAAAGCCGCTGGCGCAGGTCGCCGCGACGCTGGGCCGGACGTTCGACAGCGAAGTGTTGGCGGCCGTCACCGGAGAGAGTCAGCCCGCGCTCCGCGCGCAGCTCGACGAACTGTTGCGCCAGGGCTTCATCCATCAGCACGGAACGCAGGTTCAGGCCAAATACTCGTTCAAGCACGCCCTGATCCAGGAGGCTGCCTACGACTCGCTGCTCAAAAGCGAGAGACGATCGATGCACCGCAGAATCGCGGAAGTCATCTCCACCCAATTCGCTGATGTCGTCGCGGCAACTCCCGAGGTCCTGGCCGAGCATTATGCAGCTGCGGATCTTGCGGAAGCGGCGATCGCGCATTGGGAGGCGGCCGGCAACAAGGCCGCCGAGCGTTCGGCCAATGTCGAGGCTGCCAGCCACTTTGCCAGTGCTCTTGCGATCCTTCGACGATTACCCGACACGGCCGAGCGGGCACGGCGAGAACTATCGCTCGAGTTGGAGCGCGGCTCGCAACTTCTCGCCATCAAGGGGAATGCCGCGCCGCAGGTGGAGGAAGTCTTCACCCGTGCCTATCAGCTCAGCTGGAGACTGGGCGAGCACCGGCTGCTGTTCAGGGCCCTTTATGGGCTCATGATGTTCTTCATCGTGCGAGGTCAGCTCGAAAAGGCGCATCAATGCGGCGTGCGCTTGATCGAACAGGCAGAGCGCGCCGGCGACGACGGCCTTCAGCTGCAGGCCAAGCGGCCGCTTGGACTGACCCAGTTCTATCTCGGCCAATTCAGTAGCGCGAAGGAGACTTTGAAGCAGGCGCTGCAGCTGTACGATCCCGATCGGCATCATCACCATCGGTTCGAATATGGCTCCGATCCGGCGGTTCTGGCGCAATGCAATCTCGCCTGGACCGAGTGGTTCGTCGGTTTGCCGGATACGGCCGTCGCGGACAGCGCACAGGCGATGGCGCGGGCGATCCAGCTCAATCATCCCCACAGCCTCGGCTTCGCGCTCAGCTTCGAGGCCTCAATCCGGCAGAGCCGTGGTGAGTCGAACGAAGCGCTCCACGCCGCCGAGCAGGCAATTCAGATCGGCCAGAGCTATCGCTTCCCCTACTGGAGCGCCTGGGGGCGGATCTTGCGCGGCTGGGCCATCGGCAGGCTGGTCCGCCCGGCAGCGGGCGTAGTCGAAATTAAAGCCGGGCTGGACGATTATCGCGCCACGGGCGCCGAGCTGATCCGGCCCTACGGGCTGATGCTGCTCGCCGAGACACTTGGTGCCGAAGGCGCGGTTGAGGATGCGTTGGCTTTGCTGAACGAAGCGCTCGACATCACAGAGGCCAACAGGACGCTGTTTTGCGGGCCAGAACTGTACCGGCTTCGCGGATCGCTGTTGCTGGCGGCGGACCCGCAGGACGACGCGGGCGGCCACGACCTTGAGAAAGCGGCCGATCTGGCGCACGCGCTCGGCTCGCCGATGCTGGAATTGCGGGCCCTCGTCAGTCTCGTCTCGGCTTCGCCGCATCGGGACAGCTCGGCTCCGTTCCAGCGTCTCGAGCGGCTGCGCGCCGCCATGACCGAAGGCTTCGCCACCGCCGACCTTGCCGAGGCCGCGCGCGTCATCGAACTGGCGGCAACGCATCGCCGCTAGGCGAACGTGGGGCGCCACAGCCATTACGGGGGCTTTTGGGGCCGCTCATCGGACCTGGGTGAGGAACCAATGGCGCCGGGACCAGGATTAGCCTAAAAGAGCGCAACCTCCCATCATCGGCGGCTTGTTGCGACGTACATCGTCCAAGGCCCGCCGGTCGACCGATCCGGTCCCGGGATTTCCCATTCGGCGTGATCGCCCAGAAGGTTGTCGTTCGTGACATTTCCGACCAGTCCCCCGCCGCTCGCGCGAGCTTTGGCGGAGCGTAATTATCTCCAGGCGACGCCGGTGCAGAGCGCGGTGCTGGCGCCCGACACGGTCGGCCGCGACCTGTTGGTGTCGGCGCAGACCGGCTCCGGCAAGACCGTCGCCTACGGGCTGGCGATCGCGCGCGATCTTCTCGGCGACGCCGAGCAGTTCGAGCCCGGCGCCGCACCGCTGGCGCTGATCGTGGCGCCGACCCGCGAATTGGCGCTGCAGGTACACCGCGAGCTGAGCTGGCTGTATCGCCACGCCGGCGCCCGGATCGTCTCCTGCGTCGGCGGCATGGACCCGCGGCGCGAGCAGCGCGAGCTGGCAGACGGCGCCCACATCGTGGTCGGCACGCCGGGGCGGCTGTGCGACCATCTGCGCCGCAACCGGCTCGATGTCTCGCAGCTCAAGGCCGTGGTGCTCGACGAGGCCGACGAGATGCTCGATCTCGGCTTCCGGGAGGACATGGAGTTCATCCTCGAAACCACGCCCGAGACCCGCCGCACCCTGCTGTTCTCGGCGACGTTGCCGCGCGGCATCATCGCGCTGGCCAAGACCTATCAGCACGACGCGATGCGGATCGAGGTCGAAGGCGCCGAGGGCGGCCACGCCGACATCGAGTATCGCGCCATCCGCATTGCGCCGAGCGATGTCGAGCACGCCGTGGTCAACGTGCTGCGCTACGTCGAATCCCCGACCGCGATCGTGTTCTGCAACACCCGCAGCGCCGTGACGCATCTGCAGACCGCGCTGCTCGAGCGCGGCTTCGCCGTGGTGGCGCTATCCGGCGAACTCACCCAGAATGAACGCACCGGTGCGCTCAACGCGCTGCGCGACGGCCGCGCCCGGGTCTGCGTCGCCACCGACGTCGCGGCGCGCGGCATCGATCTGCCGAACCTTGGCCTCGTCATTCACGCCGAGCTGCCGAACGACGCCGAAGTGATGCAGCATCGTTCCGGCCGCACCGGGCGGGCCGGCAACAAGGGCATCAGCGTCCTGTTAGTTCCGCCGGCGCGGCGGCGGCGCGCCGAGCTGCTGCTGCAGCTCGCCGGCATCGAGGCGAACTGGGGCACCGCGCCGCAGGCCGACGAGATCCGCAGCCTCGATCAGCAGCGCATGTTGCAGGACCCGCTGTTCACCGAGGAGCCGACCGCCGAGGATCAGGCGCTGGCGCAGGCGCTGCTCGCCGAGCGCTCGCCCGAGCAGATCGCAGTGGCGCTGGCCAGGGTGGTACGCGCCCGGATGCCGGCACCGGAGGACATTCTCGATCCCGGCGAGCGGCCGACCCGCGGCCGCGACGAGCGTGGCGGCAAGGCTGTGCGCGAGCCGCGCGATCACGAGGCGCGCGATAAGGCGCCGCGGACACGCTCGGCCAAGGCCGGCGAGAAGCACGCGATGGCGGGCGGTGTGTGGTTTCGCGCCGCGATCGGCAAGCGCAAGAATGCCGAGGCGCGCTGGCTGCTGCCGATGATCTGCCGCCGCGGCGGCATCACCCGGCAGGACATCGGCGCGATCCGCATCCTCGACACCACCACCGAGTTCGAGATCTCGCCGGCCGCCGCGGACGCCTTCGCTGCGCAGATCAAGCGGCCGGATCACGACGACAACATCCGGATCGAGCCCTTGATCGGCGCCAAGCCGATCCCGCCGCGCGATGACAAACGTCCGCCGCGGCAAGATGCGGAGCGCAAGCCGGATCGCGACGCGCGCCGCGCCAAGCGCCCCGACTCGTGGTCGCCGCTGTCGGGCGAACCGCTGCCCGATCCGCGCGAGCAGGGCGCGCCGCGTCCGGGCAAGCGCGCGCCGCACGACGACGCTCCGCGCGGCGGCAAGCCGGCGCGGTTCAAGGACAAAAGCTTCAAGGACAAAAGCTTCAAGGACAAGGGCTTCAACGACAAGGGCTTCAAGCCGCGCGGCGAGGAGTCCTTCGAGGGCGATTTCAAAGCCAAGCCGTTCAAGAAAGACGGCTTCAAGGCGGGCAAGGCGAAGGGCGACAAGCCGGCTTACGTCAGCAAGGCCCGCCGCGCCGATCCGTCGGCCAAGAACCCGCCGTTCAAGAAGAAGGCGAAGAAGAAGTTTCGCTGAGGCGTGAGTTCGTCGTGACGCCGGCCTCGCGCCGCGCATCCCACAAATAACAAGGCCGGGGACAATGCCCCCGGCCCTGATGTCGTCAAGCCGATAGCAGTGGCTTACAGCGTCAGCTCGTGGCGGCCGACCACCATCCAGTGCACTTCGTCCGGACCGTCGGCGAAGCGGAGGTGGCGGACGTCGGTGTACATCTCGGCGAGCGGGGTCCACTGCGAGATGCCGGTGGCGCCGTGCATCTGGATCGCCTGATCGATGATCTTGCAGGCGCGCTCAGGCACCATCGCCTTGACCATGCTGACCCAGACGCGCGCTTCCTTGTTGCCGAGCACGTCCATCGCTTTGGCGGCCTTCAGCACCATCAGCCGCATCGCTTCGATCTCGCAGCGCGCCTGCGCGATGATCTGCATGTTGCCGCCGAGATGCGCCAGCTTCTTGCCGAACGCTTCGCGGGTCAGGCCGCGCGCCACCATCAGGTCGAGCGCCTTCTCGGCCTTGCCGATGGTGCGCATGCAGTGATGGATGCGGCCGGGGCCGAGCCGGAGCTGCGAGATCTCGAAGCCGCGGCCTTCGCCGAGCAGGATGTTCTCCTTCGGCACCCGGACATTGTTGAAGCGCATGTGCATGTGGCCGCGCGGCGCGTGGTCGTGGCCGAACACATGCATCGGGCCGAGCACTTCGACGCCGGGGGTGTCGACGGGTACCAGGATCTGCGACTGCTGCTTGCTCGGCGCGGCGGTCGGATCGGTCTTGACCATCACGATCATGATCTTGCAGCGCGGATCGCCGAGGCCGGAGATGTAGTACTTCTCGCCGTTGATCACCCACTCGTTGCCGTCGAGCACGGCCGAGGTCGAGACGTTCTTGGCGTCGGACGAAGCGACGTTCGGCTCGGTCATCACATAGGCCGAGCGGATCTCGCCGTTGAGCAGCGGCTTCAGCCACTTCTCTTTCTGCTCAGGGGTGCCGACGCGCTCCAGCACTTCCATGTTGCCGGTGTCGGGCGCCGAGCAGTTCATCACTTCGGAGGCGAGCGGCGCCTTGCCGAGTTCGACCGCGATATAGGCGTAGTCGAGATTGCTCAGGCCTTCGCCGGTTTCGGCGTCGGGCAGGAAGAAGTTCCAGAGGCCTTCTTCCTTGGCCTTGGCCTTGGCCTTGCCGAGCAGATCGAGCTGTTCCTGCGAGAACGACCAGCGGTTCGGATTCTTCGCTTCCGCGATATCGAACTCGTG
Organism: Rhodopseudomonas sp. P1; assembly: GCF_039642825.1. Lineage (NCBI taxonomy): Bacteria > Pseudomonadati > Pseudomonadota > Alphaproteobacteria > Hyphomicrobiales > Nitrobacteraceae > Rhodopseudomonas > Rhodopseudomonas sp. P1. The sequence continues at coordinate 4,444,082 of NZ_CP088006.1, forward strand.
CTGCATCGGCTCGACGGTCTCGGCGATGAACTTCTTCACATGGTCGTAGAGCGGCCGGACGGCTTCGCTCATCCGCAGATCGTTGAGCGCGTCTTCGGGCGCGAGCGTGTAAGGGGTCTGGCGGGGGACGTAGGCCGTCTGCATGCGGGCGTGCTCCTCGTGGCTTTTCTTGGTTGCGTTTCTTGGCGTCGTTGGCAGCCGTCCCGCGTGGGACAGCCGCGCACCGGTTATAGACACGAACCCGCCGGGTTGTCTTGATCGAACTGCGTTTAAAACAGCGTGTGAACCTAATCCCGCACTGCGAAAAATCGTCTCCGCGCTCACCGCACCGAAGATAGTTGACTAGGCAACCGCAGCGACCTATTTGGTTTCCTAGTCAATTAGTCGAGCCCGTGATGACCGCCGCCGTCCCCGACCTCACCGATCACCTCGGCTACTGGCTGCGCCAGGTGTCGAACCATGTCTCGCAGGCTTTCGCCCGCAAGGTCGCGGCCAAGGGCGTCACCGTCGCCGAATGGGCGATGATGCGCGTGCTGTACGAGACCGGCAACGTCGCGCCCAGCCGGCTGGCGGACGAGATGGGGATGACGCGCGGTGCGATCTCCAAACTGGCGGAGCGGCTGATCGCAAAATCGCTGGTGGTGCGGCAGGCCAGCGCCACCGACGGCCGGGCGCAGACGCTGCGGCTGACCAAGCAAGGCGCGCGGCTGGTGCCGCAACTCGCCGCGCTGGCCGATCAGAACGAGCGCGAGTGCTTTGCGCATCTCAGCGACAGGGATCGGGCCGCGCTGCAGCGCATCCTGCGCGACAGCGTTGCCCGGCTCGGCATCACCGCGGTCGCGGTCGACTGAAAGGATTGCGCGATGGACACTCGCCTTGCCGCCGTCGCCGAACACTGCCTGCGAGCAGCGGAAGATGGCACCATGACCTTCCCACAGATCGTCGGCGCGCTGATTGAAGCGGGGTTCGAAAGCTATGCGGTCGATTTCCGCCGCGCCACGGCGATCTATTATCGCGCCGATGGCGACAGCATCGAACTGGCGACGTATCGGCACGAGGTGCCGGTCGCAGCCGCGTTCGACGCCCCGGCGGTGCAGGCCGCGATCCGCGACGCGCAGCAGCTTGCGCCCGGCTACAGCTATGCGGGTTTCTGCAGCCGGGTGATGGCGGCGGGCTGCGCCTGTTATGTCGTGTCGTTCAGCGGGCGCCGCGCGGTGTATCTCGGCCGCACCGCCGAGTTCCACGTCGAGCAGTTCCCGACTTAGCGAAGCGCCCTCGCCTGCTGATCATCCAACGGCGTCGCGCTCGATTGCTGCGGTCCGAATGAGTGTTACCATCGACCCGATCGCGCCGCTGCAGCTCCATGGCTGCGGCGATCATCACCGAACGGAGAACCAGGCATGGCGGAAGTGATCAAGGCGACAATCGTATTCGTGCTGTCGAACTTTTCCCTGAGCTTCTTCGTCATCGGCCTGCTGTTCGGGCTGGTCGCGATCGCGCGCGCGCCGAAGCCGCTGCGCTTCCCGGACGTGATCGACCGGCTGCTGGCCTGGCACCTGTTCTGGTCGATCGGCGTCTGCTACTTCTACAACTTCGTGATGCACGGTTTCTTCGGCAAGATGTCGGCGGCGTTCATCGGCTGGGCCGACAGTCCGTTCCAGTTCGAAGTCGCCACCGCGAGCCTCGGATACTCCGTCGTCGGCTTCCTCGCCGCCTTCCGCAGCTTCGACCTCCGCCTCGCTGCGATCGTCGGCCCCGGCCTGTTCACGCTCGGCGCCGCCGCCGGTCATATCAATCAGATGGTGACGCAGCACAATTTCGCCCCGGGCAACGCCGGCGTGGTGTTCTACACCGACATCCTCATCCCGCTTTTCGGCGCGGCGTTGCTGTGGCTGCAGCATCGCAGCCGAGCCGATCGCGTGACTGCGGCGCCGTCAGGCCGCGCGGCCTGAGCGCCGATCGCGCCGGACAAACAAGCGATAGGCCGGGTGATCATCCCGAGCGCAGCGCGTTGAACTTGCAAGCCCGCTTGCCGAACAAAGGGGAAAGTCGACCGACGCCGCAGCCGGCGGCTCCGCGCCGCCCCCATCTCGATCATGCCGACGGGCCGCCGCGAGCTTCTCGGCGCCGCCCAGCAGCGAGGACGCGCCGCATGCCCATCATCATGCTGAGTGCCGTGATCGGCATCCTGTTTCTGCAAGCGACCGGCGCGATCCCGGCAGGCAGCGTCGGCGGGCCGATGCTGATCGCGCTGGCCTTCCTGCTCGGCGCCGTGGCGGTCGGCATCCACGATGCCCGAACGAGCCAACGCGGTCCGCTCGGCTGGATCGTCAGCATCGCCGTCGCACTCACCGGCGCCTTCCTCTGTGCCCCGCTCGGCGGCATGGCCGTGACCATGCTGCTCGCCCCGTTCGTGCAGGGCTCCTCCTCCCTCGCCGCCGCCGGCGGCCCGGTGATGGCCGCCGCGCTCGCGGGCGCGATGATCGTCACGCTGGCGGGATCGTGGGGCGCGATCTGGGTGGTGAACAGATGGCGGTGAGCGGCGGCGCGGATAAGGGAGCGATATCCGCGTGAGCGAGCGTTTCAAGGCCGCGTGCCGCCGCGCTCAGCCGGGCCACGCATCTTCAAGCGAGCTTCGTCTGCTGAGGGCCGCGGTGCACCGCAACCGCTCTCGCGGTTGCCGTGGCGGTCGCGATCAGCCTGTGATCGGAATCGCGCAGCTCCCCTTCGAGGAACAGGATTTCGCGACCTCTGTGTACCACGCGACCTCGTCCGACCAGTCGTCCGGGCCTTGCGGGCCGCATGAAGCTCACCTTCAGCTCCAGGGTCTGCGCCATCCGGTCGCCGCCAAGAAAGGCCATCGCCGCCGGTCCAACCGTATCGTCGAGCATCGCGCCTAGAAGGCCGCCTTGGACCGATCCGGCCGGATTGAGGAAGGATTCGGTTGCCAGAAACTCGACCTCGATGCTCCCCGCTGCCGGATCGATGGCTAGCAGCTTCCAACCCAATAGCTGCGCGGCGGGCGGTGCGGTCCGGCGGCCTTCAATCATGTCCCAGAACTGTCCCACCCGATTTGTCATCGAAGACTCTCCTTTGGAAGACGCTTCGCCCGGGCTGAAAGACAACCCGGCACGTGCCCGCGATGGATATTCGCTATAGGATGGCTCCTGACAGCGTGGTGTCAGGAGGCGACGGTGCGGCGGGCAGATCGACTGCTGGATTTGATCGCGCGGCTGAAGGGCGGGAAACTGGTTGTTGCGGAGCAATTGGCCGAGCAATTGGAGGTGTCGGTTCGCACCGTGTACCGCGATATTGCTACCTTGCAGGCGCAGGGGCTCCCGATCGATGGCCAAGCCGGCGTGGGTTACATGCTGCGCGGGAACGTGAACCTGCCGGCGCTGACACTCAGCCACAATCAGCTCGACGCGGTGTCACTCGGCCTGTCGCTGGTGGAATGGATCGGCGATGACGACCTCGCGCAGGCAGCCGTCAGCGCCCGCGCCAAGATCGACGCGACCTGGGGCGACCAACCGACACCGGCGCCATCGCAGCGACATCTGTTGGCGCGCGAGCTGCCGCACCGCAAAGCCCCGCCCTTCACCAGTTCGATCCGCCGAGCCATTCGGGAGCGCCGCATCATCAAGCTGGACTATGCGGCCGAGGATGGAGGCCGATCCACCCGCGACGTCCGCCCGCTCGGGCTCCGCGCGTTTCATGCCGGCTGGCTGCTGATTGCGTGGTGCAATCACCGCGGCGCCTTCCGAGTCTTCCGCCTCGACCGCATTCTGGCTTGCGAGCTTTCGAAGCAAACCTTCCCGTACCAAGCCGAGCGCGAACTGGCGGCCTACTTTTCGGAACGCGGGAATGAATCTTATCGTCGGGGCGCGCGTAGATGAATGGTCGGCCCAGCTTATGACCTGAATGTCCGCCAATTCAAGGCGCATAGCTCGGCGTGAAGGTGCGGAAGCCCATAGGCGGCGGGCTATTCCACCAATACGGATGGCTCCTGCCACGACTTGACCGCAATCGTTCCGCTGCGCACTCTGGCTCGCAATCCTAGCTCCAAAGAACCACGCAGATGACAGAGCACCGTTGGTCGATGCAGGATGCGAAGAACCGCTTTAGCGAGCTGGTCGAGGCCGCGCGGCGCAGTCCGCAGACGGTGACGAAGCACGGCAAGCCCGCTGTCGTCGTGATCGACGTGGCCGAGTACGAACGACTCCAGCAACTCGAACGCGCCACCGCCCCGTCGTCCGCCGATGTGCTGTTGGCGATACCGCAGGACGATGGCGACTTTTCGCGCGACGCCGTGCGGATACGCGACGTCGAGCAGTGACGTTCCAGATCGGTGCCGTCACGCTGTCTCAGACTACAAAAACAGCTGCACCATCGTAAGGCGGGTTAGCCAAAGGCGTAACCCGCCGAACAGTCACCGGCGTCATTTCCAAGGGCGCGACTAGGAACTTTCGCGCGAAAATTGTAGGAACTAGAATCAACCCTCCGATCGAAATCCCATGCCAGATTTAGTGTTTGAAATACTTATCGATGACACGCTGTCTGAGATCGCCTCAGCCGACCATCTGAGAACAGTTCTTAACAAGCGCATCTTGAGCCTGATAAATGATTTTGAAGACGCCAAATGGCGCTATTCAAAATTTCAGAGTTTCCTTTGGGACAATGTTGCTGAAACCGCCCTGTCCCGCCGAGAGCGCCTCGCTCTTGTGAATCGATCCCACAGCAGCCTAGTCGCCGCGGCACGCAACCTACGACTCACCGACAACGACGAAGTCGGCCAAGGGAGCGAGATTGCGGAAGTCTTCTTATACGGACTGATGCACCACAGGTTCGGCGCACTGCCTGTGGTGCCTAAGATTTTCTACAAACAGAACTCTCAGGACAACGCGAAAGGCGCTGATAGCGTTCACATAGTATTGAGTGAAGACGATTTCACGCTCTGGTTTGGCGAGGCCAAATTTTACAATTCGATCGCTGACGCTCGCTTAGATGCCATAGTGAAATCGGTGATGAACTCGCTATCGACCGACAAGCTGAAAAAAGAGAACTCCATCATCACCAACGTGTCGGACCTTGATGAATTTGAAATGTCTCCTCGCCTTCGGGAAAAAATCAAGGCCGCTCTAGACAACAGAGAGTCGATCGACAACCTCAAGTCGCGTATCCACATTCCGATCTTGCTCTTACACGAATGCACAGCGACAGCGACAGCGACGGAACTCACCCCTCAATATAGAGAAGAGATAATCGCCTTCCACAAATCGCGCGCCGAGACATATTTCGCGAAGCAGCTCGAGGCATCCGGACACATCCACAAATACAACGAACTGAATTTTCACATCATTCTATTTCCAGTCCCGAGCAAAGTACAAATCGTCGAGACCTTTGTGGAAGCAGCCACATTCTATAAGAGGCGACAATAATGGATGTTTTCGCTACCTGCCAAGAGATCAACAGCCTACTGACCGAACATCAAGAATCAGCAGCGCGCAATCTATTGATTCGCCTCCTAGCCGATCTCGATCGCGATAAATTGCAATACTCAGCGCTTGTGAACGAGATGATCCGAGCGACCGGCCTATTCCCATACATTCAAATCGAAAGCGCATCATGGGATCAAAAATACGTACATAGCGCATTTGCTGTAAATGTTGGCCAGAGAATAGCGACACTTCATCGAGAACAATCCAGCGTGCTCTCCAAACTGCTGGATGGAAAGAACATCGCGGTTAGCGCTCCAACAAGCTTCGGCAAGAGCTTCATAATCGACGCCTTTATTGCCGCAAAGAATCCCGACACGGTCGTCATCATCGTCCCAACGATTGCCTTGATGGACGAAACACGCAGGCGCATTTTTAAGAAATTCTCCAAAACTCACACGGTGATAACCGCACCAGACACCAGACTTGGCTCCAAGAACATACTCATTTTTCCTCAGGAACGAGCCTTCGGCTATCTGCAACAACTCAAAGCCATCGACCTACTCGTTGTCGACGAATTCTACAAAGCCAGCAGCACACATGACCGCGAACGCTCCCCTTCTTTAATAAAGGCACTTCTAAAACTCTCGAAAATCTCAAAACAACGATACTACCTAGCACCGAACATCAAGCGCTTGGGCGAAAACCCCCTTACCAAAGACATGGAATTTATTGAATTACTCGATTTCAATACGGTCTATCTCAACATCCAAGAACCATTCAAGGAATTTGACAAAGACCCAGATAGGAAATCTGCAAAGCTAATTGAATTGATCTCTCCAAGAGAAGCGAAGACATTAGTTTACGCAGGAACGTATAGTGAAATTCGCAACGTATCTGATTTAGTCATCAAGCATATGGATCCGGTCGATAGAATTTACACCTCACCATTCGCGAAATGGCTTAGAGAAAACTACCAATCTGACTGGGTATTAGCCGACCTAATTGAGCGCGCCGTTGGCGTTCACAACGGCAGTATGCACAGATGCCTCAGCCAGATTCAGATAAAGCTCTTCGAATACAGCGACGGGCTCGACAGCATCGTCTCCACATCTTCCATAATCGAAGGAGTTAACACATCTGCTCAGAACGTAATTGTCTGGCGCAGCAGAACAGGCTCAGCAAATCTGAAAGACTTCACTTACAAAAACATCATTGGGCGCGGCGGCCGGATGTTTAAGTATTTTATTGGCAACATCTATCTTTTGGACGCCCCGCCGAAAGCGGAAGATGCGCAGCTAGAAATCGAGTTTCCAGAGCAAATACTAGGAACTCTGGACGAAGACCAAGATGCAGAACGCCTCTCCAAGCAACAAATTGACAGGATTATTCAATATCGCGCGCAAATGTCATCCATAGTCGGTGAAGAGCACTTCACCAGACTCATGAAGCAGAATCTCCTCCAAGACAGCGACGCCGATTTCTTGCTTAAATTAGCTAGTGACATGAAAGAAAGCCCGGAGGAATGGCGCGGATTCGCCTATTTGAATTCATCAAACCCAAACGATTGGGATTCGACGCTATATAAGATCCTGAAACTCAAGGCCGGAGCGTGGGAGACTCGCCACTCCAACGTCGTGACGGTTGTTAGAACAATCGCCAATAATTGGAGATTGAGCCTATCTGAAATAATTAGCAGCCTGAGGAAAGCTGGCATTCAAATCGAAGAATTCTTTCGATTAGAGCGCACAATAACATTCAAGCTGTCGGCACTGATAAGCGACGTAAACCAATTACACAAAACAATCATCAACCCCACAGTCGATGTTTCGGCTTTTGTCGGCAGAATGAGTCATGCGTTCTTGCCAGGCGCCGTTTACCAATTAGAGGAATACGGACTTCCACGCACAGTTTCCAAGAAAATCCATGCGGCAGGTCTAATCAACTTTGAGGATCCAGACATGGACCTTCTCAAAAGCATCGGCGAGTTCAATTCACTTGGTATAGAAGGCGTTCTCGCCGCTCAAACGTTAGGACCATTCGACCGCTATATCGTAAAATTCTTCTTTGATGGAATCACTGCTGATGAGCCTGAGCTGGTCGATGTATTTGGGTGAAGTGGTCGACGGAGTGCCGGCAAGCAGAAAGCCCCGGAGCATCGCTCCGGGGCTTTTTTGTTGTCCGATGAATGGCTGCCGTTCGACCGTCATTGCCGGGCTTGCCTCGGCAATCCATCCTCTGCGTGAAAAGCGCTCCTAGAGCGCCCCGCTTCGCGCGCGATGGATGGCCGGGTCAAGCGTGGCCATGACGACTTGAACTATCAGTACCGGTAGTGATCCGCCTTGAACGGGCCTTCGACCTTGACGCCGATGTAGTCGGCCTGGTCCTTGCGCAGCTCGGTGAGCTTGACGCCGATCTTGGCGAGGTGCAGGCGGGCGACCTTTTCGTCCAGCGTCTTCGGCAGCACGTAGACTTTCTTCTCGTACTTGCCCTGGTTCTGGAACAGCTCGATCTGCGCCAGCGTCTGGTTGGTGAACGACGCCGACATCACGAAGCTCGGGTGCCCCATCGCGTTGCCGAGGTTCACGAGGCGGCCTTCCGACAGCAGGATCATCCGCTTGCCGTCCGGGAAGGTGATCTCGTCGACCTGCGGCTTGATGTTGTCCCACTTCAGGTTCTTCAGGTGCGCGACCTGGATCTCGTTGTCGAAGTGGCCGATGTTGCAGACGATGGCGCGATCCTTCATCGCGCGCATGTGGTCGATGGTGATGATGTCCTTGTTGCCGGTGGCGGTGACGAAGATGTCGGCGATCGGCGCCGCGTCTTCCATGGTCACCACCTGATAGCCTTCCATCGCCGCCTGCAGGGCGCAGATCGGATCGACTTCCGACACCATCACGCGGCAGCCGGCCTGGCGCAGCGAAGCGGCCGAGCCCTTGCCGACGTCGCCGAAGCCGGCGACCATCGCGACCTTGCCCGACAGCATCACGTCGGTGCCGCGGCGGATGCCGTCGACCAGCGATTCACGGCAGCCATAGAGGTTGTCGAACTTCGACTTGGTGACCGAGTCGTTGACGTTGATCGCCGGGAACAGCAGCTTGCCGGCCTTCTCCATATCGTACAGACGATGCACGCCCGTGGTGGTCTCTTCCGACACGCCCTTGATGTTGTTGGCGAGCGTGGCGAAGTAGCCCTTCGGCTTCTCTTTGAGGATGCGCTTGATCAGCGCGAAGAAGATCTCTTCTTCTTCCGAATTGTGCTGATCAAGGAACATGGTGTCGCCGTTCTCGGCGCGCAGGCCCTGATGCACGAACATGGTGGCGTCGCCGCCGTCGTCCAGGATCATGTTCGGGGTGCCGCCGTCCGACCAGTCGAACAGCTTGGCGGTGTAGTCCCAGTAATCCTTCAGCGTCTCGCCCTTGACGGCGAACACCGGAATGCCGGCTGCGGCGATCGCGGCGGCGGCGTGATCCTGGGTCGAGTAGATGTTGCACGACACCCAGCGCACCTCGGCGCCGAGCGCCACCAGCGTCTCGATCAGCACCGCGGTCTGGATCGTCATGTGCAGCGAGCCGGCGATCTTGGCGCCCTTCAGCGGCTGCTTCGGCCCGTATTCCTCGCGGGTCGCCATCAGGCCCGGCATTTCGGTCTCGGCCAGCGAGATCTCCTTGCGGCCGAACTCGGCGAGGCCGATGTCCTTGACGATGTAATCGGTGAACTTGGCGGTCATGCGGATGGGTTTCCTGATGTCTGTGTCAGTCGAACTGAGCACTACGAACTGAATCGGGCAGTTTGAGGCAGTGCATTTGCGCTCCCTCTCCCCGCTCGCGGGGAGAGGGGTGGGGTGAGGGGGCGTCGCCGCGAGGCCGAGAGGCTCGGCTGCGCTGAAGCGCCCCCTCACCCGACCGCTTCGCGGTCGACCTCTCCCCGCAGGCGGGGAGAGGTCGAGAGGGCGGGTATCGCTCTAGTTACACCGCACGCTTCATGGCGTCGGCAAGATCGGTCTTCTCCCAGGAGAAGCCGCCGTCGGCGTCCGGGGTGCGGCCGAAATGGCCGTAGGACGAGGTCCGGGCGTAGATCGGCTTGTTGAGGTCGAGGTGGGTGCGGATGCCGCGCGGGGTCAGGTCCATCACCTCGGCCACGATGGTCTCGAGCTTGTCCTCGGCGACCTTTCCGGTGCCGTGGGTGTCGATGTAGATAGACAGCGGGCGCGCCACGCCGATCGCGTAGGCGAGCTGCAGGGTGCACTTGTCGGCGAGGCCGGCGGCGACGACGTTCTTGGCGAGGTAGCGCGCCGCATAAGCAGCCGAGCGGTCGACCTTGGTCGGGTCCTTGCCGGAGAACGCACCGCCGCCATGCGGGGCCGCACCGCCGTAAGTATCGACGATGATCTTGCGCCCGGTTAGGCCGGAGTCACCATCCGGGCCGCCGATGAAGAACTTGCCGGTCGGGTTGATGTGCCAGATCGTCTTGTCGGTGATCCAGCCGGCGGGCAGCGCCTGGCGCACATACGGCTCGACGCAGTCGCGAACCTGGTTCGAGGTCAGATCCTCGACCAGGTGCTGGTGCGACACCACGATCTCGCGGACGTATTGCGGCTTGCCGTTCTCGTACTGGATCGTCACCTGGCTCTTGGAGTCCGGGCCGAGCACCTTCTCCTTGCCGGAGTGGCGGGCTTCCGAGATCAGCCGTAGGATCTTGTGGGCGTAGAAGATCGGCGCCGGCATCAGGTCGGGGGTTTCGTTGGTGGCGTAGCCGAACATGATGCCCTGGTCGCCGGCGCCCTCTTCCTTGTTGGTGCCGGGCTGCAGCGCGTCGACGCCCTGCGCGATGTCGGCCGACTGCGGATGCAGCAGGATCTCGATATCGCAGGTCTTCCAGTGGAAGCCGTCCTGCTCGTAGCCGATGTCCTTGATGGCTTCGCGGACGACGTGCTCGATCTGCTCGTTGGTGACCGAGGCCGGGCCGCGGGTCTCACCGGCGATCACCACCTTGTTGGTGGTCGCGAGCGTTTCGCAGGCGGCACGGATCGCCCACGGATCGATCCCGGCCTTCGGCCCTTCGCGGTAGAACAGATCGACGATCTCGTCGGAAATCCGGTCGCAGACCTTGTCCGGATGGCCTTCGGACACGGACTCACTCGTGAACATATAAGACGCGCGCATCACCAACCCCTTGTCCGCCGGACCCCGGCGGTGTTTTCGTGAAAGATACCTATCCTGAGAGATGTCAGTCGCGCCTGCGCGAGATGACGTAGGATTCGTCGTTGAACCAGAGACCGCTGTGCTTGCGCAGAACTTCTCTGGTGGCTTCCAAGTACTGGCCGTCCCGGGTCACTTCCGTGAGCCGGTCGTCCTCGATCTGCGCGACATACACCGCGGCATTCCATGCTGCAAAGGCCGTCGAATTGCCGATCGGTCCGGTGACCTCATTGGGCAAAGCCTCCATATCGTAGCGAAAGATCGAGCGGTTATCGGCGTAGGCATTGAAGTTCAGGTCTCTACCAGCAGAGCCGAGCTCGTATTTGACCGCGCGCAACAATTCGTGGCGGCTGACCGAGAACGGGTTCTCGTCCGGCCAGATCGATTGGACGATTTCCAATCCGGGATCGTGGCCGTGGGAATGGATGCCGATCAGCCGGCCGCCGGGGCGCAGCGCGCGGGCCAGCGGCGCGATGATCCGCTTGGCCCGGAAGTTGACGGATGATTTCGCCCGGTAGGGCTGCGAGGCGATGATCAGGTCGAAATTGGCCTCGGTGCGGCCGGCGCGCGGGATCACCGCGTCGAGCAGGAAGCGGTGGTCCTCGCGGTACAGCACGATCGCGACCGGGCGCTCGTACACCGGCATCCCGGTGCGGGGACTGACATTGGCGCGCCAGTTGTCCTGCAGGAACGGCGCCAGCTCGGCGATCTGGGTCTCGAATTCGCCCGAAGAGCCGCCGCGCAGCGCCACCTCGTGCCAGATCATCCCGGCGGCGGCCGCGGAAGACGCCGGCGTCAGCCAGGGCGCCTCGGCGTAGTTCATGTTGGTGAACACGAACACCGAGGCCGGGTGCTCGAACAGCCGGTCCGGCACCTTGTCGAGCGTCAGCCTCAGGTCCTCGACGCTGAGCTCCTTGCCGGAGACGTAGAACGGTATCTGGGGGAACCGCCCATGCATCGCGCGCAACACGCGCGCCAGCACCGTCCCGTCGCCGCACCCCGCATCGAACACGCGCAGCGCGGGCGGGCGGGGGTGAATGTTGGCGAGCTCCAGCGCGACGCGGTCCGCCACCACCCGCTTTTCCCCGCAAGTGTGGACGAACAATAGATATTTCTGGCGGTTCTCGAAGAACCGGAAGTTGCTGCGCGGGTCCCGCCGCTCCAGCGGCACCACCAGCCCCCGCGGCGGCGGCGCAACGCCCAGCCCAGCAGCAACAAACGCCTCAATCCGCTCCAGAGTGTCCAGTGTGATGCGTTTACCCTCGCGCAGCCGGTACACCAGCTTGCCGTCATTGACCGCACGCCGGCCGAACGTCGTCTCGGCCATCCCGGCCTGACGGCAGTAGTCCGATATCCGGTTGAGAAGCTGATCGTTATTCATGCAACGGCGGGGTGGGCAATTCCACTTCGGTGAAGTCCCATAGCACGCATTTCCCACCGCCGGAAGGGCGACGATGAGATGAGTACCATCGATAAATCGGTGCAAATCCGATTAAGCGCCTAATAGTCTGTCATTGGGAAACAGCAATCGATCTGCTAAGAGGCGGGCGAGCCCTGGAACGGCTGGGTAGCCTACGGAACGGATTGAGCGATGCGCATCACGATGATCGGGACGGGTTATGTGGGGTTGGTGTCTGGGGCCTGCTTTGCGGACTTCGGCCACCAGGTGACCTGCGTCGACAAGGATGCCGGCAAGATCGCGGCCCTGCATCGGGGCGAAATTCCCATTTACGAACCAGGACTTGACGAGCTGGTCGCGGCCAACGTCAAGGCCGGGCGGCTCGACTTCACCACCGATCTGACCGCCCCGGTGGGCGAAGCGGACGCGGTGTTCATCGCCGTCGGAACTCCGTCGCGGCGCGGCGACGGCCACGCGGACCTGTCCTATGTGTATGCCGCCGCAAAGGAAATCGCCGCTGCCCTAAAGGGCTTCACGGTCGTAGTGACCAAGTCGACGGTTCCGGTCGGCACCGGCGACGAGGTCGAGCGGCTGATCCGCGAGACCAATCCCACCGCCGACGCGGCGGTGGCCTCGAACCCCGAATTCCTGCGCGAGGGCGCGGCGATCCGCGACTTCAAGTTCCCCGACCGGATCGTGATTGGCACGGCCGACGAGCGCGCCCGCAAGGTGATGGGCGAGATCTACCGTCCGCTGTCGCTGAACCAGGGCCCGCTGATGTACACCGCGCGGCGCACCGCCGAACTGATCAAATACGCCGCCAACGCGTTCCTGGCGACAAAGATTACCTTCATCAACGAGATGGCCGACCTCGCCGAGAAGGTCGGCGCCGACGTCCAGGACGTCGCCCGCGGCATCGGCATGGACAACCGGATCGGCTCCAAATTCCTCCACGCCGGCCCAGGCTTCGGCGGCTCGTGCTTCCCCAAGGACACCCGCGCGCTGGTGCAGACCGCCCATGACCACGACGTGCCGGTGCGGATCGTCGAAGCGGTCCTCGCCGTCAACGACAACCGCAAGCGCGCAATGGCCCGCAAGGTCTCGCACGCGCTCGGCGGCAACATGCGCGGCAAGACCATCGCGGTGCTCGGCCTGACCTTCAAGCCGGATACCGACGACATGCGCGAGGCGCCGTCGATTCCGCTCGTCACCGGGCTGACTGACATGGGCGCCAAGGTGAAGGCGTTCGATCCCGCCGGCATGGCGCAGGCCAAGGCGGAGCTGCCGGATATCACCTATTGCGAAGACGCCTACGACTGCGCCAAGGGCGCCGACGCGCTGGTGATCGTCACCGAGTGGGTGCAATTCCGCGCGCTCGATCTGCCGCGGCTGAAAGCCGCAATGGCCCAGCCGATCGTCGTCGACCTGCGCAATATCTACCGTCCCGCCGAAATGGCCGAGCACGGCTTCGACTATCACAGCGTCGGCCGCGGCGACGCGTAGTTACGCCGCCGGCGCTGCTGATTTCTTAGCGCCGGTCGCGGCGGCACGGCACCCGCCTCTCCGATCTCCATCCTGCTTGCTGATCGCGCCGCACCAGCGGTCGCGGTCGCGCGCGCTTGCGTAACACTATTGACCGACCGTTCGGTTAAGCTTTACGATCAGCAGAAAGCATAAGGTGCGATCGGCGCGGTCGGCGTCGTATACAAGGCACCGGGATTGGATCAGGCCAAAGACGCTCGCAAGAAGCGCAGCCTGCAACGGAGGAAACAGATTCATGTCTCGCTACACGCATGTCCTGCGCAGCGTCGCCGTCGGCGCGACGGCTCTGGCACTGTCCAGCTTTTCGCTGATGCACAGCGCGCTCGCGCAATCCACCATCAAGCTCGGCTCGGTACTGTCGATCACCGGCCCCGCGTCCTTCCTCGGCGATCCCGAGGACAAGACGCTGAAGATGTATGTCGACAAGATCAACGCCGCGGGCGGCGTCGACGGCAAGAAGATCGAACTCGTCGTCTATGACGACGGCGGCGACGCCAACAAGGCGCGCACTTTCGCCACCCGCCTGGTCGAGGACGACAAGGTGGTGGCGATGATCGGCGGCTCGACCACCGGCACCACGATGGCGATGATCCCGGTGTTCGAGGAAGCACAGATCCCGTTCATTTCGTTTGCCGGCGCGGTCGAAATCATCGATCCGATCCGCAAATACGTGTTCAAGACCCCGCACACCGATAAGATGGCGTGCGAGAAAATCTTCGAGAACATCAAGGCGCGCAAATTCACCAAGGTGGCGATGATCTCCGGCACCGACGGCTTCGGCTCGTCGATGCGGGCGCAGTGCCTCAAGGTCGCGCCGAACTACGGCGTCAGCATCGTGGCCGAAGAAACCTACGGCCCGCGCGACAGCGACATGACGGCGCAGCTCACCAAGATCAAGGCCGCTCCGGGCGTGGAGGCGGTGGTCAATCCCGGTTTCGGCCAGGGCCCGGCGATCGTCACCCGCAACTACGCGCAGCTCGGCATGTCGTCGACGCCGTTCTACCAGAGCCACGGCGTCGCCTCGAAGAGCTTCATCGAGCTCGCCGGCCCCGCAGCTGAAGGCGTGCGGCTGCCCGCCGCCGCGCTGCTCGTCGCCGACAAGCTGCCGGACAACGATCCGCAGAAGAAGGTCGTGACCGAGTACAAGGCGACCTACGAAGACACCACCAAGCAGCCGGTCTCGACCTTCGGCGGTCACGCTTATGACGGCCTCTACATCCTGGTGGATGCGATGAAGCGGGCGAAGTCGACCGATCCGAAGAAGGTTCGCGACGAGATCGAAGCCACCAAGGGCTTCGTCGGCACCGGCGGCATCGTCACCATGTCGCCGACCGATCACCTCGGCCTCGACCTGTCGGCGTTCCGGATGCTCGAGGTCAAGAACGGCGATTGGATGCTGGTACAGCCGGGAAGCTGAGCAAAGTCGGATGTCATTCCGGGGCGTGGGCACCCGCCCGCGAACCCGGAATCTCGACCTAACAACTTCTGGATTCCGGGTTCGCGCGTTTCACGCGCGCCCCGGAATGACGAGAGCTCTGGGCGATCTGTCGCGCGTTCAATCGATCTGAAAGTCACTCCCGCGCCATGTCCGAACTACTGCAATTCTTGATCTCGGGGCTGACGGTCGGAGCGGTGTATGCGCTGGTCGCGCTCGGCTTCACGCTGGTCTATCACGCCTCCGACGTCGTCAATTTCGCCCAGGGCGAATTCGTCATGCTCGGCGGCATGGTCACCGTGTTTGCGTACGCGGCTGGCGTGCCGCTACCGCTGGCGGCCCTGCTGGCGGTGATCGTCGCCGTGGTGGTCGGGCTGCTGCTGTATTGGCTGGCGATCGCACCGGCACGCGGCGCCTCCGCGGTGTCGCTGATTATCATCACCATCGGTGCCTCGATCCTGCTGCGCGGCGCGGCCCAGATCGTGTTCGACAAGCAATTCCACAAGCTGCCGGCATTCTCCGGCGACATGCCGATCCACCTGCTCGGCGCGGTGATTCAGCCGCAGAGCCTGTGGGTGCTCGGCGGCGCAGCGCTGGTGGTGCTGACGCTGTACTACGTGATGGAGCGGACGCTGATCGGCAAGGCTGTGGTCGCCACAGCCGCCAACCGGCTCGCGGCACGGCTGGTCGGCGTCAACGTTGCCACCGTGATGGCGCTCGCCTTCGGCGGCTCGGCCGCGATCGGCGCCATCGCCGGAATCCTGATCACCCCGATCACCCTGACCAGCTACGACGTCGGCACGCTGCTGGCGCTGAAGGGCTTTGCGGCCGCGATGCTCGGCGGCATGGGCAACCCGCTCGGGGCCGTGATCGGCGGCCTGTTGCTGGGCCTGCTGGAATCGTTCGGCGCCGGCTACGTGTCGTCGACCTACAAGGACGCCATCGCCTTCATCGTCATCCTCGCCGTGCTGTTCGTCGCGCCGCAGGGGCTGGTCGGCCGTCGTACCGTCGAGCGGGTTTGAGTGATGCTGAACCTGTTCGGACGCCGGTCCGTCATTCTGGTCACGCTCGCCGTCATGATGGCGGTGCTGCCGCTGCTGTTTCCATCGAGCTATTACTTCCGCGTCGCCTCGCTGGTCTGGGTGTCGGCGCTTGCGGCGGTCGGGCTCAATATTCTGATGGGCAAAGCCGGCCAGGTCAGCCTCGGCCATGCCGGTTTCTTCGGCATCGGCGCTTATGCGGTGGCGATCGGGCCGGCGCATTTAGGCCTCAACGCGCTGCTCGCGGTGCTGGTCGGCGCTCTGCTCTCCGCCCTGCTCGCTTTTCTGGTCGGCCGCCCCATCCTGCGGCTGAAGGGACATTACCTCGCCATCGCCACGCTCGGGCTTGGCGTGCTGGTGGCGATGGTGATCACCACCGAAAGCGGCTGGACCGGGGGGCCTGACGGCATGCCGGTGCCGAAGCTCAGTCTGTTCGGCTGGCGCGTCTCCGGCTCGAACACCTGGTACTGGATCACGGCGGGGCTGCTGCTGATCGGCACCTGGTTCGCGCTCAACCTCGACGACACGCCCACCGGACGTGCCTTCCGGGCGCTGCACGACAGCGAGATCGCCGCGCGCACCGCCGGCGTGCATGTCGAACGCTTCAAGCTGCAGGCCTTCGTCATCGCGGCGGTGTACGCCTCGATCGCCGGCTCGGCGCTGGCGATGATGAACGGCTTCGTCAATCCGGATCAGGCGGGCTTCCTGCATTCGGTCGAGCTGGTGACGATGGTGGTGCTCGGCGGCCTCGGCTCGATCGTCGGCAGCATCGTCGGCGCCGCGGTGCTGGTGGTGCTGCCGCAGCTGCTGACGGTGTTTCAGGACTACGAGCATTTCCTGCTCGGCCTGATCATCATCGTGTCGATGATCTTCATGCGCGACGGCATGGTGCCGATGCTGGCAAAGCTGACCATGAGGGCGCGGCGATGACGCTTCTGAAGGTTTGCGACGTCGGCATCGCATTCGGCGGCGTCAAAGCGATCGACGGCGTCGGCTTCACGGTGGCGCCCGGCGAAATCCTGTCGATCATCGGCCCGAACGGCGCCGGCAAGACCACGCTGTTCAATGTCGTCTCCGGCATGTACGCCGCCGACCACGGCCGGATCGAGCTCGACGGCCGCGACGTCACCGGCCTGCCGCCGGACGAACTCGCCACCCGCGGGCTATCGCGCACCTTCCAGAACCTGCAGATCTTCCACCGCATGACCGCCGCCGAAAACGTGATGGTCGGTCGGCATCTGCAGGAGCGCTGCAGCCTGTTTGCCGATCTACTGCGCCTGCCCTCGGTGACGCGGCAGAACCGCGCCACCCGCGTGGCAGCGCTGATGCTCCTCGATCAGGTCGGCCTACGCGACGTCGCCGACGTCGCGGCGGGCTCGTTGTCGTATGGCGCGTGCAAGCGGCTGGAAATCGCCCGCGCGCTCGCCGCCGAACCGCGGGTGCTGCTGCTCGACGAGCCGGCAGCCGGGTGCAATTCGGTCGAGACCGAGGAAATCGACCGCCTGATCTGCCGCGTCGCCGACCAGGGCATCGCGGTGGTGCTGGTCGAGCACGACATGAAGCTGGTGATGAAGATCTCGCATCGCATCCTGGTGCTCAATCAGGGCCGGATGCTGGTCGAAGGCACGCCCGACGAGGTGCGGCACAATCCGCTGGTGGCGGAAGCCTATCTCGGACGCCATGGCGCGCGGGAGGCGGCGCGTGCTTGAGGTGAAGGACCTGCACAGCGGCTACGGCCGGATCGACGTGCTCAAGGGCATCGGCATTGAGGTGCGTGCTGGCGAGGTAGTGGCGCTGATCGGCTCCAACGGCGCCGGCAAGACCACGCTGCTGCGCGCACTGTCCGGCGTGCAGCCGGTGTCCGGCGGAGAAATCCGGTTTCTCGGCCAACGCATCGACAAGCTGGCGCCGCACAAGCGCGTCGGCCTCGGCATCACCCAGTCGCCCGAGGGGCGCCAGATCTTCGGCCCGCTCAGTGTCGCCGACAATCTCAGGCTCGGCGCTTATTTGCGCAAGGACGACGGCATCGAGGCCGACCGCGAGCGCGTCTATGCGATGTTTCCGATCCTGAAGGACAAGCGCGACCAGCAAGCCAGCGGCCTGTCCGGCGGCCAACAGCAGATGCTGGCGATCGGCCGCGCCCTGATGGGCCAGCCGAAGCTGCTGCTCCTCGATGAGCCCTCGCTCGGGCTGTCGCCGATCCTGGTCGACCAGATCCTCGACGCCGTGGTGGCCATGCGCAACAGTGGCATCACCATCCTGCTGGTCGAACAGAACGCCGCGGCCGCCCTTGAAATCGCCGACCGCGGCTACGTGATCGAAACCGGCCGCATCGTTCACGCAGGGCCGGCCGCAGAACTGCTCACCGATCCGAAGGTGAAGGCGGCGTATCTGGGGATCGATTGACGGCAGGCGATAGGCGCGTCGTCAGTCTCCCTCCCCACACCGTCATTCCGGAGCCCGCCCCCCGGAATTCGGAGCTGTTGAGCACCCGGCATCGCCATAACTCCTGGATTCCTGTATCTGCGAGGTGCTGGTGCATAGTCAGCACGACGGAGGCCGCTCGGTGGATTCCCGGCCGATCATCTCGCCGTAACCCGGTGCGGGCGCCTCTGTCGGTGTTGCTTGATCGAACAGTCGCACGGGCATTGCCGTTGCGGTGATCGCCCGCATACAGGACCGATGCCCATGACGATTGCAGTGCCGCTTGCGGTTGCGGCCGGCGTCGATGCCGGCCAACGTTTCCTCGATGTCGCGCTGGCTCCGTCGGGCCAGACCTTCCGGATGCCTAATCTGGCCGAGGGCATCGCCGAGATCATCGCCCGCCTCGAACGCTCCGGCGTCAGGCGGGTGGTTCTGGAGGCGATCGGTCCCTATGCCGAACCGCTGGTCAAAGCGCTTTCGGTCGCCGGCTTCGAAGTCGGCATCGTCAATCCGCGCCGGATCAAGGCGTTCCGCGAGGCCGAAGGCGGTCGCGCCAAGACCGACAGGCTGGACGCGCGGCTGATTGCGCGCTTCGCTCTCACTATGCCCGAGACCCTGCGCCCCCTGCCGACCGACACCCAACTCGAGCTGAAGGCGTTGTCGCTGCGACGCCGCCAGCTCACCGAGATGATCGCGATGGAGAAGACCCGGATGAAGCAGGTCCGCGGCACGCTCCTGCTCGATAGTCATCGGGCCGCGATCGCCGCGTTGTCGGCGCAGTGCCAAGCCATCGAGGCCGAACTCGCCAGGCGCATCGGCGACGACGCCGAACTCCGCCGCGTCCTTCACATCCTCAAATCGATCCCCGGCATCGGCGAACGGGTGGCTACGCTCCTCATCACCGACCTACCCGAACTCGGCCAGCGCGATCGCAAGGCCATCGCCAGCCTCGCAGGGCTCGCGCCGCACGTCAGCCAATCCGGCGCAGCACCGCCTCGCGCCGCCATCGCCGGCGGACGTCCTTGCGTTCGCGCCGCCCTCTACATGGCAGCCCTGGTCGCCGCCCGCCACCACCCCAAGCTCCGCGACGACTACAACGCCCTTCGCCTGCAAGGAAAACCCGGAAAGGTCGCGCTCATCGCAATCGCCCGAAAACTGCTCGTCACGGCCAACGCACTCGTCAAAGCCGACACGCCATATCAAGGTAAGACCCTTGACACATGAGACAGTCGCCGGGTTCGCGCTTCGCGCGCCCCGGAATGACGGGGCTCGTTTGAAACGCAAATGACCGGGACAAGCCCGGCCATCAAGCAGATCCAAAGGTCGGAACGAGACGCTTACTTGCCCCAGACGTCCCAGGACACTTCCACCGCGAGGCGGAGCTTGTCCCACTGCTCCTGCTCGGACAGGATGTTGCCCTCTTCGGTCGAGGCGAAGCCGCACTGCGGCGACAGCGCGAGCTGGTCGAGCGGCACGAATTTCGACGCCTCTTCGAGCCGGCGCTTGATCGCGTCCTTGCTCTCCAGTTCGCCGAACTTCGAGGTGATGACGCCGACCACCACGACCTTGTTGCCCTTGGGCAGGAAACGCAGCGGCTCGAACCCGCCGGCGCGCTCGGAATCGTATTCCAGGAAGTAGCCGTCGTAATTGATCCCGCCGAGCAGCGTCTCCGCCACCGGCTCGTAGCCGCCGGAGGAAATCCAGGTCGAACGGAAATTGCCGCGGCAAACGTGGGTGGTGATCACCATGTCGGCCGGCCGATCGGCGATCGCGTAGTTGATCACCCGCGCATAGATCTGCTGCAAATTGTCCGGATTGTCACCGCGAGCGCGCGCCTTCTGCAGCTCATCCTGCGAGCACAGATACGCCCACACGGTGTCGTCGAATTGCAGATAGCGGCAGCCGGCGTCGTAGAACGCCTTCACCGCCTTGCGATAGGTCTTGGCGAGATCCTGGAAGAAGCCGTCGAGATCCGGATAGACCTCGCTGGAGATCGCCTTGCGGCCGCCGCGGAAGTGCAGCACGGCCGGCGACGGAATGGTCATCTTCGGCGTCACATGCGCGATGTCGGCGTGCTTCTTGAGGAAACGGAAGTGATCGAGCATCGGGTGGTCATCGGGGAAGTCGAGCTTGCCGATGACGCGGATCGAATCGTTGCGGGTCTGCACGCCGGCGAACTGAATGCCGGTGTCGGGGTGATAGAGCTCACAGCCGGTGAGATGGCTCAGGAAGTCGAAGTGCCACCATGAGCGGCGGAACTCGCCGTCGGTCGCAAGCTTCAGCCCGATCGCCGACTGCTTATGGACGACCTTCTCGATCTCCATATCCTCGATCTCGCGCAGATTGGCGGCGGTGATCTCGCCCTTTTCCAGCTTGGCGCGGGCTTCCTTGATCTTCTGCGGCCGCAGCAGGCTGCCGACCTCGTCGGCGCGGAACGGTGGCTTTGTTCTTTGCGTCATTGTCACTCCCCAAGGTCAGCTCTTGGCTCCGCCGGAGACGCCCAGATAGCGTTCCAGCGTTGCGGCATCATCCTTCAGCGCCGCGCTCGCCGCATCATGCACGATCGCGCCGCGTTCCAATATCACAACCCGATCCGCGAGCTGGAGGATTTTTCGCGCGTTCTGCTCGACGATGATCGAGCAGATGCCGCCGGAGCGGGTGATGGTGCCGAGCGCGGTTAGCAATTCGTCAACGATGATCGGCGCGAGGCCCTCGGTCGGTTCGTCCAGCAGCAGCACCTTGGGATTGAGCGTCAGCGCACGGCCGATCGCCAGCATCTGCTGTTCGCCGCCCGAGAGCTGATTGCCGAAATTGCTGCGGCGCTCCTCCAGCCGCGGAAACATCTCGTACACCCGCGCCACCGTCCACAGCCCCGGCTGCGCCACCGCGGTGAGGTTCTCCTCAACGGTGAGGGACTTGAAGATGTTGCGCTCCTGCGGCACCCACCCAATGCCGGCGCGCGCCCGCTGATCCGGGCGCAGCGCGGTGACATCGACGCCGCCGACCGCAATGGTGCCGGAGAAGCGGCGGGTGACGCCGACGATGGAGTTGATCAGCGTGGTCTTGCCGGTGCCGTTGCGGCCGAGCAGCGCCAGCACTTCGCCTTCGGCAAGACGCAGCGACATCGACGGCAGCACCACCGCCTCTCCATAGCCGGCGCGAAGCTGATCGATCGTAAGCAAGTCAGACATTGGCCAGCTCAGGCATTTCGCGCTCAGACATTACGAGCTCAGACATGGGCATCCTCGCCGAGATACACCGCCTTGACCTGCGGATCGCGCGCAACCTCTTCAGGCGTGCCTTCGGTCAGCAGCGCACCGGAGACCAGCACCGAGATGCGGTCGGCGAAGGAAAACACCAGGTCCATGTCGTGCTCGATCAGCAGCACCGTCACCTCGCGCGGCAGGCCGGCGACCACGGCGAGAATGTCGTGGCGCTCGCTCTCCGGCACACCCGCGGCGGGCTCGTCGAGCAGCAGCACCCGCGGCTTGGTAGCGATCGCCACCGCGATCTCGAGCAGCCGCTGCTTGCCATAGGGCAGCGTGCCGGTCGGCTCGTTCATCACGTCGAGCAGCTTGAAGCGCTCGAGGTTCTCGGCGATCTCGCCGTTGATGTCGGCGCGGGTGCCCATCCGCCGCCACCAGTCGTGGCCGTGGCCGGAGCGCTCCGACACCGCGAGCCCGATGGTCTCGAGCGGGGTGAGGTCGGCGTAGAGCTGGTTGATCTGGAAGGTGCGCGACAGCCCGCGCAGCACGCGGGCGTGCACCGGCATATGGGTGATGTCGTGGCCTTCGAGCAGGATGCGCCCGCCGTTGGGCTTGAGCACGCCGGTGAGCTGATTGATCACCGTGGTCTTTCCGGCGCCGTTGGGACCGATCAGGGCATGGCGCGCGCCGGCTTCGACACTGAGCGACAGGTTGCGGGTGACGTTGAGCCCGCCGAAGTGCTTCTCCAGCCCGATGGTTTGCAGCGCCAGGGTCATTTCGCGCCTCCCGCCGCCGGCTTACCGCCGCGCACCGCGCGCGCAATCGCACGCGGCAGGAACAGCACCCAGCGATGCAGCCGCTCGCGGCCGATCAGCACGATCACCACCAGCACCAGGCCGATCCAGAACAGCCAGTATTGCGGCGTAAGGATCGAGAAGGTCTCCTGCAGTAGCTTGAACACCACCGCGCCGATCAGTCCGCCATACAGATAACCTGTGCCGCCGAGCACCAGCACCAGGATCAGATCAGCCGAACGCTCGAACGAGAACACGTCGAGCGAGGCGAGCTGGGTGGTCTGGGTAAACAGCGCGCCGGCGATACCCGCGTAGAACGCCGCGAAAGTGTAGATCGCGACCAACCGGCTGTTGACCGGGATACCCACCGCCGAGGCGCGCAGCGGGTTGTTGCGGATCGCGCGCAAGCTCAAGCCGAAAGGCGAATGCACCACCCGGCGCGCCAGCAGGAACAGCACAAACAGCACTGCAACGGTGTACCAGAACCCGACCTTGCCGAAGATGTCGAACTCGAAGATGCCGAGCAGCGGCTGCATCACGATCCCCTGCAGGCCGTCGGTGCCGCCGGTGATGTTGGAGAACCGCTCCGCCAGCGCTTCGAGCAGCAGCACGATGCCGAGCGTCACCATCAGCCGGGTGAGATCGACGCCGCGAATAACCAGGAAGCTGGTGGCGAAGCCGAGCACCGCGGCGCCGAGGCCTGCGACCAGCAGCGCCAGCACCGGCTCGCCGACGATGCCGTGCAGCGCCAGCAGGCCGGCGCTATAGGCGCCGACGCCGAAGAATGCCGCATGACCCAGCGAGACGATGCCGGCATAGCCAAGGATCAGATCGAGCGACAGCGCGAACAGGCCGAGCCGGACGATCTCGGTCATGATCAGATAGCGCGACGGAAACAGCAGGCCGCAGCCGATCAGCAAGACCCAGAACGCCAATTCAGACCAGTGCCATCGCGCGGTACGGCGGGCGTGGAAGCCGACGATTTCGGGAGGAGTCGACATGCTCATCAGCGCGCCGCGGTGCGACCGAACAGGCCATTGGGACGCCAGATCAGGATCACGATCATGATGGTGTAGATCACGAACGGCCCGAGCTTGGGCAGATAGTATTTGCCGGCAACGTCGCCGATGCCGAGCAGCAGCGAGGCAAGGAACGGCCCGGTGATCGAAGAGGAGCCGCCGACGGTGACGACGATCAGGAAGTAGATCATGAACTTCAGCGGGAAATACGGATCGAGCCCGAGGATCTCGGCGCTCAGCGCACCGCCGAAGCCGGCCAGCCCGCAGCCGAACGCAAAGGTCAGCGCGAACACCTGCGGCACGTTGATGCCGAGGCCGGATGCGACGCGCGGATCATCGACCGCGGCGCGCAGCCGACTGCCGAACCGTGTCTTCGCCAGGGTCAGTTGCAGGCCGACGGTCAGAAGGCCGCAGATCACGATGATCATCAGCCGGTAGCGGCCGATGCCGACGCCGAACAGGTCGATCTGCCCCTGCAGTGCCTCCGGCAGCTGCATGAACACCCGCGACGAGCCCATGATGTAGTCGACTGCTGCGACCGACATAAACACCAGCCCGACGCTGAACAGCACCTGATCGAGATGGGAGCGGGTGTAGAGATGCCGGTACAGCAGCCGCTCCAGCACCGCACCGATCGCGGCGCTGGCGAGGAAGGCAAGCGGCAGCGCAGCGAAGAACGGCCAACCGGCGCGATTGACCAGCACGGCGCAGACATAGCCACCAGCCATCGCGAACGCGCCGTGCGCGAGATTGACGAAATTCATGAGGCCCAGCGTCACCGCCAGCCCGCACGCGAGCACGAACAGCAGCATGCCGTAAGCAACGCCGTCGAACAGGATGGTGAGCAGGGTCATCGCGATTCAATCATCAGCGTTCGTCATTCCGGGATGCGCCCCTCTTGGGACGCAGGCCCGGAATCCATACTCCCTGCAGGGGTTATGGATTCCGGGTTCGCGCTTCGCGCGCCCCGGAATGACAACATTCAATCCGGAGCGCGCGGTCGCTTACTTCTTCGTCTTGCCCGGGTCCTTGACCGCGTCGACCTTGTCGAACTCGACGTTGTAGAGCTCGCCGTCGACCTTCTCGACCTTGCGGATGTAGACGTTCTGGACGATGTCGCGAGTGTCGGGATCGATCGAGATCGGGCCGCGCGGGCTCTCCCAGGCCATGCCCTTCATCGCGGCGATCAGCGAGTCGCCGTCGGCCTTGCCGCCGGTCTTCTTCAGCGCTTCGTAGATCAAGTGGATGCCGTCGTAGCCGCCGACCGCCATGAAGCCCGGCCGCTGGCCGAATTCCTTCTTGTAAGCGGCGACGAACGCCTTGTTCTTCTCCGACGGATGCGCCGCCGAGTAGATGTGCGCGGTGACCACGCCGATCGCGGCATCGCCCATGCTGTTTAACAGGTCATCATCCATCACGTCGCCGGGGCCGATCACCTTGATGCCCGACTTGTCGAGGCCGCGTTCGGCGAACTGCTTCATGAAGTTGCCGCCCTGCCCGGCCGGCACGAACACGAACATCGCGTCCGGCTTTGAGTCCTTGGCGCGCTGCAGGAACGGCGCGAAGTCCGGATTGGCGAGCGGCACCTTGACCTCTTCGACGATCTGGCCGCCGCCGGCGGTGAAGCGCTCCTTGAACGCAGCCAGCGCGTCGTTGCCGGGCGCGTAGTCGGACGTCAGCGTCACCACCTTCTTGATGCCGCTCTTCACCGCCCAGTCGCCGATCACAGTCGAGGACTGCGGCAGCGTAAACGAGGTGCGGACGATGTAGGGGGAGCGCTCGGTGATGATCGAGGTGCCGGCCGCCATCACCACTTCGGGCACCTTCGCCTGGGTGGCGAGCGGCGCCGCGGCCAATGCGGCGGGGGTGATGCCGAAGCCGGCGATCACGTTGACCTTGTCGTTGACGATCAGTTCCTGCGCGAGCCGCTTGGTGTTGTCCGGAACCGCAGCGTCGTCCTTCAGGATCACTTCGATCTTCTTGCCGGCGACGGTGTCACCGTTCTGCTTGATGTAAAGCTTGATGGCGTTGTCGATCTGCTTGCCGGTCGACGCCTGGCCGCTGGTCATCGGCACGATCAGACCGATCTTCACGGTATCCTCGGCGTGCGCTACCGCGATCGGCGCGGCGCCTGCCAGTGCGATGCAGGCTGCCTGCAACAGCGTTCGTCTGCCCATCCGCATGAGTGTTTCCTTTTCCCTTGCCTCTTTGTCGAGGCTTATGGCCCATCCCACCTTAGCCGACGCGGCGCCGCGCTGTCTCACGAAGCGCGTGATGGTCGGCGGGCGACACGTCGAGGCGCCGGATGATGTCCCACCGGCCAACGACAGCGAGATTGCCGACGATCCGACGTCCACGGTCCCGCCGCAGGCTTGGCCATATCATTGCCACGGAAACTGAAATGATGGTGCGATATCAGGTATGCTGTTATCCAATAGCGGTGCGGGTTTGGAGCGATCGTCCGAACGCGGTAGACAGCCGCGCCGGCGCCTTCTGCCGGTGACGACGAAGCGAGATGTATCGATGCGAGTTGGGATGGTTCGGGGACTGCGCTTGGCGTGCGCCGTGGTGATGCTGGGCGCGCTGACGGGCTGCGGCTCGATCAACAGCGCGCTCACCACCGGGATGGCGGACTATGTGCCGCAGTGGGCCGGCGGACTGCCGGCGGACGCCCCGCCGCGCCCTGGTACCGCCAGGTACGACGCCTATATGAAGGAGCAGGAACGGCTCCGGAAAATGCCGGCGGCCGAGCGGGAAAAGCTCGAAGCGGCAAGGGCCGCCGAAACCGGACAGCCGCCCGCGGGCGCGCCGGCCAGATAGGACGAACCTCAGCGGTCGTCCTCAACTCCCGCGCCTTTCGGAGTTTTGGACCATCATGCGCTGGTTGTTCGGCGGCCTCGCCGCGCTCATCATTCTGGTCATCGTCTATGTCGGCTCCGCAGTCGCCTCGCTCGGCGGCCTTGCCGACGCAGTGCGCAGCGGCGACGGCGCCGGCGTGATCGCCCGCACCGACGTCAAATCGCTGACGCAGTCGTTGGCCGAACAGATCGTCGCGGCCTATCTCGAACGGATCGGACAGACCCGCGAGATCCGTCCCTCCGAGCGCATGCTGGTGCGCGCCGCCGGCCTCGGCATCGCCGACGCGATGATCGCCAAGATGCTGACGCCCGACCATCTGACGCAGCTGCTGAAGACCGGAAAGCTCGACGGCGTTCAGGACCTGCCACCGATCGCCGGCCTGCCGCAGCTCGGCACCATCGACACCAAGAACGTGCTGGCGACGCTCGGCCGGTTCCGCTTCGTCGAGTCGGTCGAGTTCGCGGTGCGGGTCAGCGACACCACCGATGCCGACAGCTACAGCGAAATCCGGCTACACTTCGCCGGCTCGGGCTGGCAGCTCGCCGGCCTCGTGCTGCCGGGCAACACCGTCCGCGAGCTCGCGGCAACGCTACCGGTGAAATAGCCTCAATCGGTGAACACCACCGTCTTGCGACCGTTCAGGATCACCCGGTCGTCGAGGTGATAGTGCAGCGCCCGGGACAGCACCCGGCGCTCGATATCGCGGCCCTTACGCACCAGATCGGCCGGGGTGTCGCGATGGCTGATGCGTTCGACGTCCTGATCGATGATCGGGCCCTCGTCGAGCGCGCTGGTGACGTAATGCGCGGTGGCGCCGATCAGCTTGACGCCGCGGTCGAACGCCTGGTGGTACGGCTTCGCACCCTTGAAGCCGGGCAGGAACGAGTGGTGGATGTTGATGCAGCGGCCGGCGAGCCGCGCCGACATCTCGTCCGACAGGATCTGCATGTAGCGCGCCAGCACCACCAGATCGGTGTGGGTCTGGGCGATCAGTGCGGTAATCGCCGCCTCCTGCTGCCGTCGCGTCTCCTTGTTCACCGGGAAGTGGTAGAACGGGATGTCGCCGAAATCGAACCCGCTGAAGGTCTCGCGCGGGTGGTTGGAGACGATCGCGGTTGGGATCATGTGCAGGTCGCCGACCCGCCAGCGATACAGAATGTCTGCCAGACAGTGGTCGGACTGCGACACCAGCAGCATCACCTTGCGCCGGGTCTCGCGGTCCCGCATGTGCCAGCCCATCGTGAACTTGGCAGCGATCACGCCGAAGCCGGTCCGCAGCGACGCCAGCGGAATCACCTTCTCGGCGGCGTTGAACACCACCCGCATGAAGAAGTGGCCGCTCTCGGTATCGTTGTATTGCTGCGCGTCGAGAATGTTCTGCCCGTTCTCGAACAGAAACGTGCTCACCGCGGAGACGATCCCGGCACGATCCGGGCACGACAGAGTCAGGACATACTGATGATGGGGCATGGCGATCTGGGCGGCAGCGCCGACGGCGCTGGAACTCGTTGCGGTGCCCTGCTGTAGCATCGCCGCATCGCTTGCGCCAATCCCGGAGACCGGCGCAAGATGCCCCGACAATGGGCGAAGGGCGAGACTGCATGGCCGAACGGCTCCAAGGCACCCGTATCCTGATCCTGGAGACGCGCGAGGAGGCTCAGTTCGCCCGGCTGCTGGCTGAACAGGGCGCCGACGTCCTGCAGTGCCCGATGTTCGAAATCCGCGATGCGCCCGACCCGGCCCCGGTCTCGGCCTGGATCGACCGGATGATCGCTGCGCCGTTCGACGATCTGGTGCTGCTGACCGGCGAAGGGCTGCGGCGCCTGACCAAGCTTGCCCGCGCGACCGACCGCGAACAGTCTTTCGTCGCGGCCGTGGGCCGGACGCGAACCTTCATCCGGGGACCAAAGCCGGGCCGGGCCCTGCGGGAGATCGGGCTGGAGCCGCAGGTGACTGCCGAAGCGCCGACCTCCGAGGGCGTCGCCGCCACGCTGAAACATTATAATCTCGCGGGTCGCCGGATCGGCGTTCAGCTCTATCCCGAACGTGACCACGCCGCGCTGCTCGATGCCATCACGGCGCAAGGGGCGACCATCGATGCGGTGCTGCCTTATGCCTACGACGCGCGCGCGGCTGAACAGACCGTTGTCACCGCTGTCGAGGAGATGGCGGAAGGCCGCGTCGATGCGCTGGCGTTGACCAGTTCCGGTCAGGTGCGGCGGCTGTTCGACGTCGCCCGCACACACGCCTGCGAAGACCGCCTGCGCGAGGGATTGAGCCGTACGCCGATCGCTTCGGTGGGGCCGGTGGTCACCGAGGAACTCGCCGCGCACGGCTTTGCACCGACCATCACCCCTGCCAATGAAGCATTCTTCATGAAACCGCTGATCAGCGCGATGATCGTCGCACTCGGCAGACGCACGCCGCGTAACACCGCGGCAGGTTAATGCGCCACGTCGTCCACCCTCGGCCCAGCCGATCGTTTTGGTTCCATTGCACGGAATTTGAACCGGAGGCGTCGTCCATCTTTTGGACGGCATGATGCGGCGCTCGGCAACTAGCTACCGACCAATGACTGAGCCGGTGTTTATTAACTAATCGTCAGCAAAGGGCGGTTGAAACGCACGACTGATCTGGGCTAACACCGAAACAACGATCTAACGAATAAAGATTTCAGGGAGGACTGCTAAATGCGTAAAGCTCTGCTTGCAGCCGTCGCTATCGCGCTGCCGATGTTCGGATCGGTTGCGATGGCGCAAGAAACCGTCAAGATCGGTTACATCGATCCGTTGTCCGGCGGCGGCGCCAGCGTCGGCGAAGGCGGCCTCAAGACCTTCCAATATCTCGCCGACGAGCTCAACGCCAAGGGCGGCATCCTCGGCAAGAAGGTCGAGATCGTTCCGCTCGACAACAAGACCAATCCGCAGGAAAGCCTGATCCAGGCGCAGAAGGCGATCGACGCCGGCGTGCGCTACGTGACCCAGGGCAACGGCTCGTCGGTCGCCGGCGCGCTGTCCGACTTCCTCACCAAGTACAATGAGCGCAACCCCGGCAAGGAAGTTCTTTACTTCAATTACGCCGCGGTCGATCCGGTACTGACCAACGAAAAGTGCAGCTTCTGGCACTTCCGCTGGGACGCCAACTCCGACATCAAGATGGAGGCGCTCACCAACTACATGAAGGACGTCCCGGCGATCAAAAAGGTCTATTTGATCAACCAGGATTACTCCTTCGGTCAGTCGGTGCGGACCCAGGCCCGGGCGATGCTGGCCAAGAAGCGTCCGGACATCCAGATCGTCGGTGACGAACTGCATCCGCTGCTCAAGATCTCCGACTTTGCGCCCTACGTCGCCAAGATCAAGGCGTCCGGCGCCGACACCGTCGTCACCGGCAACTGGGGCCAGGACATCGCGCTGCTGCTGAAAGCGGCCGCCGACGCCGGCCTCAAGGTGAGCTGGTACACCTACTACGCCGGCGGCGCCGGTGGCCCGACCGCGATCAAGCAGACCGGCCTCAACCATCAGGTGTTCCAGATCACCGAAGGCTTCGCCAACGTCGACCACAAGCCGTCGCAGGACTTCGAAAAGGCGTTCCGCGCCAAGGTCGACCTGAGCCTCTGGTATCCGCGCGCCGTGAACGAGATGCGGATGTTCGCGGCCGCGGCCGAAAAGGCCAAGTCGCTGGATCCGGTGAAGGTCGCCCAGGCGCTCGAAGACATGAAGTTCGAAGTGCTGGACGGCGGCGAAGGCATCATGCGGAAGGACGACCACCAGTTCTTCCAGCCGATCTACATCTCGTCGTTCGGTGACATTCCGGCCGGCCAGTTCGATGAAGAAAAGACCGGCTGGGGCTGGAAGCAGGTCGCCAAGATCGACACCGCTCAGACCATGCTGCCGACCACCTGCAAGATGGACCGGCCGTAAGCCTCACCCCGTCATGCCCGGCCGCGTGCCGGGCATTCACGCCTTCGGCGTGGACTGACAACAGACGTGGATGGCCGGGACAAGCCCGGCCATGACGACCTCACATCGTCAGGCGGCCTCATCCCATCATGCTCGAACTGATCGTCATTTCCACCCTCAATGGCGTTCTGTACGGAATGCTGCTGTTCTTGATGGCGAGCGGGCTCACCGTCATCTTCAGCATGCTCGGCGTGCTGAACTTCGCTCATGCCAGCTTCTATATGCTCGGCGCGTTCTTCGGCTATCAGATCAGCCGCTGGACCGGATTCTGGCCGGCGCTGCTGATCGCGCCGCTGCTCGCTGGCGCGATCGGTGCCGCGGTCGAACGTTTCGGCCTGCGCCGCGTCCACCGCAACGGCCATGTCGCCGAACTGCTGTTCACCTTCGGGCTCGCCTTCGCGATCGAGGAAGTGGTCTCGATCATCTGGGGCAAGGTCCCGGTCGACTACCGCACCCCTGCGCTGCTCGACTTCCCGGCTTTCACGATCTTCTCGACCAACTATCCCGCCTACAAGATGTTCATGCTGGCGGTGTCGGTGGTGATCTTCGTCGGCCTTCTGGTCGCGCTGAAAAAGACCCGGATCGGGCTGATCGTTCAGGCGGCGCTGACCCACCCGCACATGGTCGCCCATCTCGGCCACAACGTCGAACGCATCTTCATGCTGGTGTTCGGCGTCGGCACCGCGCTTGCCGCCGTTGCCGGCGTGATCGCCGGCCCGTCGCTGGTGACGCAGTCGAACATGGCTGCGCTGCTCGGCCCGATCCTGTTCGTCGTCGTGGTGGTCGGCGGCCTCGGCTCGCTGCCCGGCGCGTTCATCGCCTCGCTGCTGATCGGGCTGCTGCAGACCTTTGCGGTGTCGATCAATGCCTCGCCCGCCTCGCTGTTCGGTCCGCTCGGTCCTGATCTCGCGGCCTCCTGGCTCAATGACATCTGGAACGTGACCATCGCTCAGATCGCGCCGATCATGCCGTATCTGCTGCTCGTGCTCATCCTGATCTTCCGGCCGATGGGGCTGTTGGGAACCCGCGAAACATGACCGACCTCGCCTCCAGCGCCGCGCCGCCCCGGCCGACGCTGTCCGAACGTGCCAAGTTCTACGGACTCTGGATCGCCACCGCTTTGGTGCTGCTGCTGCTGCCGAAGCTGTTCGCTTCCGGCGGATCTCTGACGACGTTCAGCCTGGTCGGCATCTCGATCATCTTCGCGCTGTCCTACAACATCCTGCTCGGCCAGACCGGGATGCTGTCGTTCGGCCACGCGGTGTATTACGGCCTCGGCGGATTCCTCGCGATCCACACCATCAACATTCTCGGCTTCAACAAATGGCCGATCCCGCTGCCATTTGTGCCGCTGATCGGCGGGTTCGCCGGCTTGTTCTTTGCCGCTCTGATCGGCTGGGTGATGACCCAGCGCTCCGGCACCGCGTTCGCAATGATTTCGCTCGGCCTCGCCGAGCTGGTCGCCTCTTCGGCGCTGATCCTGCGCAGCTTCTTCGGCGGCGAGGCCGGCATCTCGGCCAACCGCACCAAGCTGTTCAAGGTATTCGGCCTGTCGTTTGGCCCACAGATTCAGATCTATTATCTGGTGGCCGCCTGGACTCTGATCGCCATCATCGCGATGTACGCGCTGACCCGGACGCCGTTGGGCCGGATGTGCAACGCCGTCCGCGACAACCCGGAGCGGGTGCAATTCGTCGGCTACGATCCGCACGTGGTGCGCTATCTGGCGTTCTGCTTCTCGGGCTTCTTCGCCGGCATCGCCGGCGCGCTGGCGGCGATCAATTTCGAAATCGCCAACTCGGCCTATCTCGGCGCGGTGCAGTCCGGCACCGTGCTGTTCGCGGCCTATATCGGCGGCATCGGCTTCTTCATCGGCCCGATCGTCGGCGCGATCTTCGTCACCGTGCTGTCGCTGGTGCTGAGCGACCTCACCCAGGTCTGGCAACTGTATTTCGGCCTGTTCTTCATCATCGTGGTGCTGTTCGCACCGGGCGGCATCACCGGCGTGCTGATGATGCATCGACCGCTGCTGCGCGCCGGCATGCTGACGCGGATGCTGCCGAGCTATGTGATGGCCGCCCTGCCGACGCTGGCGCTGTGCGTCGGGCTGATGCTGATGATCGAGACCACCGTGCACTACACCGTCAATCCGCACGAAGATCCGAACCGGGTGGCGTTCGGCATTCCGTTCAATGCCGCCAGCCCGCTGACCTGGGCGGCTTCGGCCGTGCTGATCATCGGCGGCTTCATCCTCGCCAAGATGGCGTGGAGCCGGGTCACACAGACCTGGGACACCACGCTGACCGCCGCCCGCGCCAAGGTTCATGCCCTATGAGCACCACGATCGAACTCCGCGGCGTCGAAAAGAGCTTCGGCGTCACCAAGGTGATCCAGAACATCAACCTGACGATCGCCCAAGGCGAACGCCACGCGCTGATCGGCCCGAATGGCGCCGGCAAGTCGACCACCTTCAACCTGATCAGCGGCTACATGCGGCCGACCACCGGCAGCATCCTGCTGCGCGGCGAAGAGATCGCCGGCATGAAGCCGTTCCAGATCAACCGCCGCGGGCTTTCGCGCTCGTTCCAGGTCACCAACGTGTTCGCCAACATGACGGTGTGGGAAAACCTGCGCTGCGCGGTGCTGTGGGCGACGGGGCATCGTTACGCGTTCTGGAAGAACGTCGACAATCTGCCCGAGGTGCGCGAGCGCACCGCGCAGATCCTGGAAGACATCCACCTGACCTCGCGTCGCGACGTCCCTGCGGGCCTGCTCACCTATGCCGAGCAGCGCGCGCTCGAGATCGGCATCACGATTGCCGGCGGCGCCAATGTGATCCTGCTCGACGAGCCGACCGCGGGCATGAGCCATGCAGAGACCGAACGCGCGGTGACGCTGATCCGCCGCCTCACAGAAGGCCGCACGCTGCTGATCGTCGAGCACGACATGAGCGTGGTGTTCGGCCTCGCCGACCGCATCTCGGTCCTGGTCTATGGCCAGATCATCGCTTCGGGAACGCCGGACGAAATCCGCGGCAATCCGAAGGTCAAGGAAGCCTATCTCGGCGAGGAAGCGGCCTGATGCTCGAGGTCAAAGACCTGCACGCCTATTACGGCAAGAGCCACATCCTGCAGGGCGTCGACATGCATATCGACGCCGGCGAGGTGGTCAGCCTGCTCGGCCGCAATGGTGTCGGCCGCTCCACCACGGTCAAGGCGATCATGGGCGAAGTGCCTCCGCACGGCAGCATCCTGTTCAAGGGCAAGAACATCGCCGGGCTGCCGAGCTACAAGATCGCACATCTCGGACTCGGCTACGTCCCCGAGCATCGCGACATCTTCCCGGGCCTGACGGTCCGGCAGAACCTGATGCTCGGCATCAAGAACCCGCGCAACCCCGGCAAATGGAAGCTGGAGGACATGCTCGACATGTTCTCCAACCTCAAGGCCCGTGCCGACACTCCGGCCGGCGTGCTGTCCGGCGGCGAGAAGCAGATGCTGACGATCTGCCGGACGCTGATGGGCGATCCCGAATTGGTGATGATCGACGAGCCGACCGAAGGGCTGGCCCCGATCATCGTGCAGCAGGTCGGCGACCTGATCGCCGAAATCGCCCGCCGCGGCGTCGCCATCCTGCTGGTCGAACAGAAGCTGTCGATCGCGATGCGGATCTCGCACCGGGTCTATGTGATGGGCCACGGCAAGATCGTGTTCGAAGGCACCCCCGACGACCTCAAGGCCAACGCCGCCATCCGCAAGGAATGGCTGGAGGTGTAAGCCGCGAGCGGCTCAGTTTCGGCAAGGAGGCGGCTTGGACTTGCCTCTCCGGACGGGAAGATCCCCGCGGTGTGAGCCCTGGCACCCGAGCAGCGCACATCACGGACGCTTTCCCGGCGGTCAGGTTCCAGGCTACCCTTCCGGCCCGATCGCCGATCCCTTGTGAGACCGATGCTGCCCCCTGCCCTGCTCCGCGCCACCGACTGGTTTCGCGCTTACGCCGATAATCCCGATCCCCTCGCCGCCACCGGCAACCTGGTGGCCCTGGTGCTGGCCGGCAACGGGCCGTTTTATCCGCTGTATGTCGCATTCGTCGGGGGCACAGGCGGGATGCCATGGCTGTTGCTGACGCTGCTGTCGTTTCCGTGCTTCCTCGCGGTGCCGGCGCTGGCCCGTCTCCAATCACGGCTCGGGCGGGTGACGCTGTCCCTGATCGCGACCGGCAACACGATATTCTGCACCTGGCTGCTCGGCGTGCCCTCCGGCGTCGAACTGTTTCTACTGCCCTGCGCGATGCTGGCCAGCGTGCTGTTTCGTCCCAGCGAGCGCCTGCTGATGCTGCCGCTGTCTGGCGTGCCGGTCGCGGCCTACCTCTTCCTGCACGATCGCTACGCGCCGCCGCCGCACAGCTACCAGCCGGCCGAATATGCCGGCCTGTTCTCGATGAACGCCTTCAGCGCCGCCATGATCTCGATCTTCATCGGCATGGTCTTCTCGCGCCTGTACGCGGCTGACCGGACCGGCGCATAGCGTTTCTGCCGTCAGCAGAAAGATCGAGAAACACCCCGCCTTATCGCAGCCGCCGCAGGCATGCTATCGGATGATCGGAGCGGCCGGACATCACGGTGGTCGCGATCGCTGGGGATCTCGATGGTGGATGTTGGGCGGCAGGACGACCGGACGACAGGCACGCAGGTGATCGCGCCACGTCCGATCCCTGCGGCATCTCCGGCTGTCGGCCAGCTACGCGACCAATCCCGCGATTGGCTCGACATCGGGGCGTTCCTGATCGTGCTCGCCGCGGCGATCGGCATCGCCGGGATCATGCTCGCCGGCTACTATCACGCGCCTGACCTACTGTGGCGCGGTTTTCACCACGACCGCAATTCGCACTACAGCTTTGGACTCGATCTCGCACTGGCGAT
Organism: Rhodopseudomonas sp. P1; assembly: GCF_039642825.1. Lineage (NCBI taxonomy): Bacteria > Pseudomonadati > Pseudomonadota > Alphaproteobacteria > Hyphomicrobiales > Nitrobacteraceae > Rhodopseudomonas > Rhodopseudomonas sp. P1. The sequence continues at coordinate 4,479,319 of NZ_CP088006.1, forward strand.
CCGGACCTTCGATCCCGCCTGGTTTTTCGGCGAGCTCGAGAAGGCCAAGGTCTGGCCGCCGTTTCACGGGCTGGTGCTGAGCGCCGTGTTGCTGCTCGGCGGCATCGACCATCGGCTCGGCATCGTCCCCAGCCTGATCGGCTGGGTGATGACGGTCGCTTTCGTCTGGCTGATCGCACGGCGGCTGTTCGTCGACCGTTGCAGCGGCCTGTTCGCCGCGGCGGTTGCGGTGATCTTCACCGCCGCCAGCCCGGCCTTCCGCCTGATCAGCGCCGACGTGATGCTGGAAGGCGCCGGCGCCGGCCTGTCGGCTGCCGGACTGTGGGCCTATCTGCGGGCCGAAGCCACGCCGGATGCACCCGGACGCTGGCGGCTGCTGGCGCTGATCCTGACCGTGCTGTTCTTCCACAAGGGCAACTATTGGGGACTGCTTATCGCGCCGCTGGCGATCGCCTATGCCTCCGAGCATTGGGCACCAATCGTCCGAACGCTTCGGCAGATCTGGACGGCGACACGTGTGAAGGCGGTGCTGAAGGCTACCACCGGCTCACCGTTCTTGATCCTCGCAGCGTTGGTGGCAGGCCTGGTCGCAGCGATCTATGCGCACGGGCCGACCGCGCTGGAGCTGTTCGGCCGCTCGGTGTCGCTGTATCCGCCGGAAAACCTGACCACGGCCGCCTATGCGCTGATCTTCCTTTGGTGGACGTTCACCTGGTTGCGGCACCGCGCCACGATCGACCGGACCCTCGGCACCACTGGGCGGGCGCTGCTGTATTGGCACCTGACGCCGATCGCGATCTCGTTTCTGCTGCCGCACCGGCTGTCGAAATTCCTTTGGTTCGTCAGCCCCGCCAATAATCCCGATCCGAACCACAGCCTCTCCCTCGGCCTCCAGTTCTATTGGCGCGTGTTCGCCGACGGTTTTCATCTGGTGCCGTGGCTGGCGCCGATTGCCATCGCTCTGGCGCTGATCGGACTGATCGCGATTCCGAAGCTGACGCCTGGAGCCCGCGCCGTCTTCCTGTTCGCGCTGCTGGCCTGGGTCGGCGTGATCGCGCATCCGCAGCACCAGGGCCGGTTCATGTCGACCTGGGTGTTTTCGGTGTGGATCTGCTCCGGCGTGGGCGCCGGCGTGCTGCTGGCTCTGACCCGTCGCTGGCTGTCACCGCTGTGGCGAGTGGCGGTCGCAACCGCTCTGGCCGTTGTGCTGCTCGCGGTGAACCTGACGTCGCCGATGCCTAAAGCGGCTGCAACTTACGCACTGCAGGATGCTTCAGGTCCGAGCGATCTCGAACTGATCCGCCCGTATCTGGCCGAACTCGACGGCGCGCACGAGGTGGCGATGTTCACCACGTTCGGCATGAGCAAGCTGTTCGCCTGGGTGGTCCGCGAACGCTGCCGTTGCCACACCATCGTGGATGACCCGTTTATCGCCGGCGTAACCTCGCGCGAGGACGCCCGGGCGCTGATGAGCGAGCGCATCGCGCAATCGACCGCCGATGTCGTGGTGATCATCGACGCGCCCCACAGCCGCGACGAAGGCCCCGCCTTCGGATGGGTGTACGCCAACATGGTCGGCATCGTCGATGCGATGGCCGACCAGACCCGCTACTTACGCGGCACCAGCTACGCGCTGCCCATCGGCGATGCCACTGCAACGGTCTGGCGCCGCCGCTAAACCGTGTTTGTTGCATTGCGATAAAACACGACCGCTGCGGCATCGGGTCGCCTTGCCGGCCCGATATCTGCGTCAACGGTAACGATAGGCGGGATTACGCAGCGGCTTGCGTCAAGTCTCTCTTCCCAAACTCAAATAGTCGAATATCGTCGGGTGGCCGGCTAAGCTACGCTTCGGCAAAATGACAGCAACGCCTCCCAGAAGGCGGCTCAAAAGAATGCTGCGGCACGAGGATCAGGCGCGAGCAACGCGCCGGCCGGTGTCCGGGAGGAAATCGGGCTTGGAACATGCATTGGAAGTGCGCAATGTCTCCTTGCGCTTTGGCGGCGTCCGCGCGCTGAGCGAGGTGAGCTTTGCCGTGAATCACGGTGAGCTGTTTTCGATCATTGGACCGAACGGCGCCGGCAAGACCTCCGTGGTCAATTGCATTTCCGGCCGCTACCAGCCGAGCGAAGGCCAACTGTTTTACCATGGCCGCGACATCACCGGCCTGAAGCCGAACGCCCGCGCGTCGCTCGGCATCGGCCGCACCTTCCAAAATCTCGCGCTGTTTCACCACATGAGCGTGCTCGACAACATCATGGTCGGGCGCCACCACCTCCTCAAAAACAACTTCCTGACCGGCGCGCTGTACTGGTTTGGCGCGCGCCGCGAGGAGCTCGTCCACCGCCAGAAGGTCGAAGAGATCATCGATTTTCTCGACCTCCAGTCGGTGCGCAAGGCGACCGCCGGCACCCTGTCCTATGGCCTGCGCAAGCGCGTCGAACTCGCCCGCGCGATGGCATTGGAGCCGACGCTGATCCTGCTCGACGAGCCGATGGCCGGCATGAACTTCGAAGAGAAGGAGGACATGGCCCGCTACATCGTCGACCTCAACGAAGAGTTCGGCATGACGGTGGTGATGATCGAACACGACATGGGCGTGGTGATGGACATCTCCAACCGCGTCGTGGTGCTGGATTTCGGCCGCAAGATCGCCGAGGGCGATCCGGCCGAGGTGCTGGCCGATCCGCACGTCAAGCGCGCCTATCTCGGCGAAGAGGACGAGGTGCTGGTCGATCCTGACGATGCGCCGGATCACCCGACGGCGGCGGAGCGCGTGGCATGATGGACTATGCCGGCCGCGTCGCGGCAGCCGACACCTTCCCAAAGCTGCTGCGGCTCAATGCGAAGGAATTCGGCAACCAGATCGCATTGCGCGAAAAGGATCTCGGGCTGTGGCGGGTGTTCACCTGGGCCGATTATCAGGCCCGCGTGCACGACTTCGCCCTCGGCATGATCGAACTCGGCCTCGGCCGCGGCGACGTGATCGGCATCATCGGCGACAACCGGCCCGACTGGGTCGCGGCCGAAATCGCCGCGCATGCGATCGGCGGCCTCAGCCTCGGTCTGTACCGCGACGTGCTCGATGAGGAAGCCGACTATCTGCTCAATTACGGCGAGGCCAAGCTGGTGTTCGCCGAGGACGAGGAGCAGGTCGACAAACTGCTCGGCCTCGCCGACCGCGCGCCGCATCTGAAGCACATCGTCTATTCCGATCCGCGCGGGATGCGGAAATACGACGATCCGCGGCTGCTGCCGGCCGATCAGCTCGCCAAGCTGGGGCGCGATCGCGCCGGCCGGGAGCCGGGCCTATACGACCGGCTGGTCGACGCCACGCAGGGCGAGGACGTCGCGATCCTCTGCACCACCTCGGGCACCACCGCGCATCCCAAGCTGGCGATGCTGGCATCCGGGCGCGTGCTGAAACACTGCGCGACCTATCTGAGCTTCGATCCGAAGGGACCGGACGACGAATACGTCTCGGTACTGCCGCTGCCGTGGATCATGGAGCAGGTCTACGCGCTCGGCAAAGGGCTGCTGTGCCGGATGAAGGTCAACTTCGTCGAAGAACCCGACACGATGATGAACGACTTCCGCGAGATCGCACCGACCTTCGTGTTGTTCGCGCCGCGGGTCTGGGAAGGCATCGCCGCCGACGTCCGCGCCCGGGTGATGGACGCCTCGCCGCTGAAGCAGCGGCTGTATGGAGTCGGCATGAAGGCCGGGCTCGCCGCGCTCGACCAGGGGCAGCATTCGGCGTTCGCCGACGCGGTGCTGTTCCGCGCGCTGCGCGACCGGCTCGGCTTCACGCGGCTGCGCTCGGCGGCGACCGGCGGCGCCGCGCTCGGCCCCGACACTTTCCGGTTCTTCCGCGCCATGGGCGTGCCGCTGCGCACGCTGTATGGCCAGACCGAGCTGCTCGGCGCCTATACACTGCACAAGCCAGACGCGGTCGATCCCGACACCACCGGCGTGCCGATGGGCGCCGAGATCGAGATCAAGGTCCTGAACCCTGACGTCCAGGGCATCGGCGAGGTGGTGGTGCGCCACCCCAACATGTTCCTCGGCTACTATAAGAACCCGGAAGCATCGACTGCCGACATCAAAGACGGCTGGATGCATTCCGGCGACGCCGGCTATTTCAACGGCGCCGGCCAGCTCGTCATCATCGACCGCATCAAGGATCTCGCCGAGCTGTCGCACGGCGAGCGGTTCTCGCCGCAATACATCGAGAACAAGCTGAAATTCTCGCCCTACGTGGCCGAAGCGGTGATCCTCGGCGCCGGCCGCGACATGCTGGCGGCGATGATCTGCATCCGCTACTCGATCATCTCGAAATGGGCGGAGAAGAAGCGGATCGCCTTCACCACCTATTCGGACCTCGCCTCCCGTCCCGAAGTGTACGAGCTGCTGCGGCGCGAGGTCGAGACTGTCAACGCCACCCTGCCGCCGGCGCAGCGAATCGCCCGCTTCCTGCTGCTCTACAAGGAGCTCGACGCCGACGACGGCGAACTGACCCGCACCCGCAAGGTCCGCCGCAGCGTGATCAACGACAAATACGCAGACATCATCGACGGCATCTATGGCGGCAAGAGCGACATCCCGGTCGACACCACCATCCAGTTCCAGGACGGCACCACCCAGCGGATCCGCACCACGCTGAAGGTGGTGGATCTCGGTGGCGGCCACGCCCATGCGGAGGCTGCGGAATGACCCGCGCCCTCCCCATTACCGTCATGCCGGGGCTTGTCCCGGGCATCCACGAACAGCGGCGGCGGCAAGACGTGGATGGCCGGGACGAGCCCGGCCATGACGTGGAAAAGCATCGTCGTCTAACGGCGTCATGCGCGGGCTTGACCCGCGCATCCATCGTTCAAAGAAGATGGATTGCCGGGCCTTCGCCGCGCCGAAGCGGCTACGGCCGCGCAGGCGCGTCAAGCCCGGCAATGACGTGGGAGGCAAGAAGATGAACTCACACCTCCTGATCCAGCTCCTCGTCAACGGCCTCGTGGTCGGCACGCTGTACGGCGTGGTCGCGATGAGTTTCGTGCTGATCTACAAGGCCACCCAGGTCGTCAATTTCGCGCAGGGCGAACTGCTGCTGATCGGCGCTTGGGTGTGCTGGACGCTGCTGGCGAAATATCAGCTGCCGTTCTGGGTCGGCATGCCGATCACGCTGGTGTTCATGTTTATCTTCGGCATCGCGGTGCAGATCATCGTGCTGCGGCCGATGATCGGCGAGCCGATCATTTCGGTGATCATGGTGACGATCGCGCTGTCGACCGTATTCCAGGCGGCACTGAAGTGGATCTACGGCGTCAACCCGCAGCCGTTCCCGCAGATCTTCACCACCCAATCGATCTCGATCGGCGGCCTGCAGATCCAGACCGTCTATGTGATGAGCCTGGTCGTCTCGGTCGCGATGATGATCGGCATGGCGTGGTTCTTCAAAGTGTCGAAATACGGCCTCGCGATGCGTGCCACCGCGTTCAACCAGCAGGTGGCGCAGTCGCTCGGCATTTCGGTGAAGAGCGTGTTCGCGATGGCCTGGGCAATCTCCGCCACCGTCTCAGCCGTCGCCGGCGTCGTCGTCGCCGTGGTCAACGGCGTATCGTCGGGCCTGTCCGCCTACGGCATCAAGGTGTTTCCGGCCGCAATCCTCGGCGGACTCGACTCGATCGGCGGCGCCGTGCTCGGCGGAATCATTATCGGCCTCTTGGAAAACATCGCCCAGTATGTCGACAGCGAATATCTGCACTGGGGCAATCTCTACGAAATCGCGCCGTTCTACGTGCTGATCATCATCCTGATGATCAAGCCCTACGGCCTGTTCGGTACCAAGGACATCGAGCGGATATGAGCTTAGGCGCGGGCCGAAACGGAACAGCTCATGGTTCGAGACGCGAGGCGTGCCGCCGCGCTCCTCACCATGAGGGCAGCCTCATCCTGAGAAGCCCGGTGCAGCCCGGAGGGCGAAACCGGGCGTCTCGAAGGATGATGTGGAAGGCTGGAGGACTCTAACGATGGCGAATGCTTCTCTGATCCCCGCCGGCGATTTCCGCACCTCCTACGCCGCCGACACCACGATCTTCCCGACCAGGACCAGCCGCAACATGGCGATCCTGGGCGTCGTGCTGGTGTGCTTCGCGCCGCTGGTGCTGTCGGGCTATTGGCTCAGCATCCTGATCCAGATCGGCATCTTCGGCATCGCGGCGCTCGGGCTGAACATCCTGGTCGGCTTCACCGGCCAGATCTCGATCGGCCACGCCGCGTTCTTCCTGCTCGGCGCCTACACCTCGGCCTATCTGAACAACCACTTCCCGATCCCGGTGTTCTTCGCGATCCCGCTCGCCGGTCTCGTCACCGCGCTGGTCGGGCTGGTGTTCGGCGTGCCGGCGGCGCGGCTGAAGGGGCTGTATCTCGTCATCGCCACGCTGGCGGCGCAATACATCCTGATCGACTTCTTCTCGCGCGCCGAATGGTTCTCCGGCGGCTCGGTGCCGGCGATGGCCAATCCGTTCTCGCTGTTCGGCTACGTCCTGCAGGGCGACAAGCAGTATTTCTACGTCGTGCTGGCGTATCTCCTGGTCAGCTATATCCTGGTGACCAACCTGATGCGGACCCGCGACGGCCGCGCGCTGGTGGCGGTGCGCGACCATTATCTCTCGGCCGAGATCATGGGCATCAACCTCACCAAATATCGCACGCTGTCGTTCGCGCTCGCGGCGTTCTTTGCCGGCATCGCCGGCGCGCTCTACGCGCACTACCAGCTCGTCGTCTCCAACGAGGGCTTCGGCATCGAGCGCTCGATCCTGTTCCTGGCGATGATCATCATCGGCGGCATCGGCTCGATCTCGGGAACGCTGATGGGCACCGCCTTCGTGGTGCTGCTGCCGGAGACGATGGAGTGGCTCAGCAGCGGCCTGAAGGGCAGCGCGATCGACCAAGCGCTGGGGCTGAACAACAACCTGACCTTCCTGCGCGAAATCGCGATCGGCCTGATCATCATCCTGTTCCTGGTGTTCGAGCCCGATGGGCTGGCGCACCGCTGGCGGCAGATCAAGGCGTACTGGAAACTCTACCCGTTCTCGCATTGAGCGCGTGAACGGACGGACCACGAGACGGCAATAAAAACGACACTGGAGGAGAACACCATGACGATGAAATCCCTGCTCAGCAGCGCCGCGCTGGCGCTGGTGATCGCCGGCGCCTCCGCGACCGCGCAGGCGCAGATCGCGATCGGCCACCTGGCCGATTATTCGGGCGGCACCTCGGACGTCGGCACGCCCTACGGCCAGGCCGTCGCCGATACCTTCGCCTGGGTCAACAAGAACGGCGGCGTCGCCGGAAAGCAGTTGAACGTCGACACCAACGACTACGGTTACCAGGTGCCGCGCGCGATCGCGCTGTACAAGAAATGGTCGGGCGGCGACAAGGTCGCGGCGATCATGGGCTGGGGCACCGCCGACACCGAGGCGCTCACCGGCTTCCTCGCCAACGACAAGATCCCCGACCTGTCAGGCTCGTACGCGGCCGCGCTGACCGACCCGGAAGGCACCAGCGGCAAGGCCAAGCCCGCTCCCTACAACTTCTTCTACGGCCCGTCCTATTCCGACGCACTGCGCGCCGAGCTGATGTGGGCCGCGGAAGACTGGAAGGCTAAGGGCAAATCCGGCGCGCCGAAATTCGTCCACATGGGCGCCAACCATCCCTACCCCAACGCTCCGAAGGCCGCCGGCGAAGCGATGGCCAAGGAGCTCGGCTTCGAAGTGCTGCCGCCGCTGGTGTTCGCACTGGCGCCGGGCGACTACTCGGCGCAGTGCCTCAGCCTCAAGAGCTCGGGCGCCAACTACGCCTATCTCGGCAACACCGCGGCCTCGAACATCTCGGTGATGAAGGCCTGCAAAGCGGCCGGCGTCGACGTCCAGTTCATGAGCAACGTCTGGGGGATGGACGAGAACGCCGCCAAGACCGCCGGCGATGCTGCCAATGGCGTGATCTTCCCGCTGCGCACCGCGGTTGCCTGGGGCGGCAGCGCGCCCGGCATGAAGACGGTGGAGGAAATCTCGAAGATCTCCGATCCGTCGGGGAACGTCTATCGCCCGGTGCACTACGTCGCAGCAGTCTGCTCGGCGCTGTACATGAAGGAGGCGATCGAGTGGGCGGACAAAAACGGCGGCGCGACCGGCGAGAACGTCGCCAAGGGCTTCTACCAGAAGGCAGACTGGGTGCCGGCCGGCATGGAAGGCGTCTGCAACCCGTCGACCTGGACCGCCAAGGACCACCGCGGCACCATGAAGATCGACCTCTACCGCGCCAAGGTGTCGGGCCCGACCGACGGCGACCTCAAGGACCTGATCGCCAAGGGCACGATCAAGCTCGAAAAGGTCAAGACCGTCGACCTGCCGCGCAAGCCGGAATGGGCCGGGTGGTGAGCTGACGCGGCCGTGGCGGACGCCGCGGCTGTGCCCAGCATTGGCGCCGCGTCCGCCTGAAGCCGCGGCGCGCCACACCACAAACAACCGTCATCCCCCGCGCATGCGGGGGACCCAGTACGCCGCAGCGTGGCGTTTCGATCATCCGCGCTCTGGAATACTGGGTCGCCCGCTTTCGCGGGCGATTTACGGCGGTGGTTGGGGTGCAGATTGCCCACCATCAAGTCCAGCGAGTTTGAGAACGTAGGACCACCATGACGGAAGCCGCCGAACTTCACCCTCCGCAGCCCGGCGCCTCCACGGCGCCCGCGCCTCTGCTCAGCGTCCGAAACATCGAGGTCGTCTATGACGACGTCATCCTGGTGCTGCGCGGGCTGAGCCTCGACGTGCCACAGGGCACGATTGTGGCGTTGCTCGGAGCCAATGGAGCCGGCAAATCGACGACGCTGAAGGCAATCTCAGGCCTGCTGAAGACCGAAGACGGCGAGGTCACCCGCGGCGAGATCGTGTTCGATGGGGAGCGGATCGACGGCACCGATCCGGACAAGATCGTCCGCCGGGGCATCTTCCAGGTGATGGAAGGTCGCCGCATCGTCTCCGACATGACGTCGCTGGAGAACCTGAGGCTCGGCGCCTTCACCCGCAGCGACCGCGACGTCGGCCGCGACATTGAGATGGTCTACAACTATTTCCCGCGGCTGAAAGAGCGCACCGGCCTGGCCGGCTACCTGTCCGGCGGCGAACAACAGATGCTGGCGATCGGCCGCGCCCTGATGGCCCGCCCGAAGATGATCCTGATGGACGAGCCTTCGATGGGCCTCTCCCCGCTCCTGGTGAAGGAGGTGTTCTCGATCATCCAGCAGATCAACCGCGACCTCGGCGTCACCATCCTCCTGGTCGAACAAAACGCCCGCGCCGCCCTCTCCGTCGCCAGCCACGGCTACATCATGGAACAAGGCAAAGTCGTCCTCGACGGCACCGCCGACGAACTGCGCGACAACGAAGACGTGAAAGAGTTCTACCTCGGCGGCGCCGGCGACCAGCGCAAGAGCTTCAAGAATTTGAAGAGTTTTAAGAGGAGGAAGAGGTGGTTGTGAGGCGCTTCTCAGGCAAAGGTCCCGGCTTGTGCTTGCGCCCACCAAGCCTCAAGGCCGCCGTACCAACATCTGCTGCAGCCCCTTGAACCAAACGGCGTACGGTTGGGCGAGCCACCACTTCAACGGCACCCTACCATGATATCGTCGCACCACATTCATAGCTTCGCGATAATGGGCGCGACGAAAATTTCTGGTCTTTGTCAGATCGTGTTCGCGGTTCACGGCGACAAACTCATCGACAAACACAGGCGCTTCAAAGCGACGATATAAGCGCCACCACAGATCATAATCCATGGCCATATGCAAAGAAGGATCGACTCCTTTCACTTGCTCCCAGGCCGACCGTCGGATCAGCGTTGCGGGTTGGCAGACGATGCAGCGAAGGGCGAGCTGCCGCTCACTGAAGGGCTGAACCCAAATTGGACGACGGGTTTTCGTCCGTTCCACGTAATTCCACGCCCGGCCGTAAGACATCGGTGATCCGGGCACTTCCTCCAACGCATCCACTAGATGGGCCAGTCCTCCGGGGAGAAGCCAGTCGTCGCTGTTCAACCAGGTCACGTAAGGCGCTGTGCCCCGAGCGATGCCTTCGTTGATAGCAGCCGCCTGCCCTTGGTCCGCGTGACTGCGCCAGAAGGCGAGCCTTGGTTCCCACTCCCGAATGATCTCGACGGACCTATCGGTCGATCCGCCGTCCATCACAAAAACTTCGACAGGAATCGCTTGCGCGAAAATGGATCGCAGCGCTTCGCCGATGAATTCTCCCTGATTAAAGGAAGGTACCACAATAGTGATCAGAGGAACCGTCATCTTTGAAATGGCTTCGACATCGAGTGAGTAGCAAGGTCCTCTCGGCGCGAGAAGAAGACGGACGAACTACGGCTAGAGCCTCATCGAGGACCTCACCTCCGGCCCCGGTCCAATCTCCAGCTTTGTTAGGAAATCAGCGTAGGCCTGTGCGATTCCCTCCTTCAACGAGGTACCTGCACGCCAGCCGAGGGAGCTCAACCGTTCGACATCCAGCAGCTTACGCGGAGTGCCGTCGGCCTTCGAGGTATCGAACTCCAGGACTCCATCGAAGCCCACCACTTCCATGACCAGCGTGGCAAGCTCGGCAATAGTGACATCCTCACCGACACCCACGTTGTAAAGTCCGTCGACGATGTCCTCGCGCTCCATCAGAAACACACAGGCATCGGCCATATCATCAACATAAAGGAACTCGCGCCGTGGTCGTCCGGATCCCCAGACCGGCAGAACTCTCTCCCCACGCGCTTTAGCCTCATGTGCCTTGCGGATCAGAGCAGGGAGAACATGACTGTTTGCCAGATCGTAATTGTCGTTCGGACCATACAAATTTGTTGGCATGACCGATACGTAGCGCGTGCCGAACTGATGGTTGAAGCTTTCGCAGAGCTTAATTCCGGCGATCTTGGCGATCGCATATGGCTCATTCGTCGGCTCGAGCGGCCCTGTCAAAAGATACTCTTCGCGGATTGGCTGTGGGCAATCGCGGGGATAGATGCAACTTGAGCCGAGAAACAGCAATCGATCCACACCGACGTTCCGGGCTGCCTGAACCACATTCGTTTCGATCACGAGGTTCTGGTAGATAAAGTCGGCGCGCTGGGTATTGTTCGCGTGAATGCCACCGACCTTAGCAGCCGCCAGGAACACGTAGTCAGGCCGCTCGGCCGCAAAGAAGTACTCAACGTCTGCCTGTTTGGTTAGGTCGAGGTCAGCACGGGAGCGAGTAACGATGTTACGGTAGCCACGCCGTTGAAGATTGCGAACTATGGCGGATCCGACGAGGCCGCGGTGGCCCGCCACATAAATCTTGCAATCCTTGTCCATGGCCCTACTCGTGGTAATTCATGGCCTTGTAGCCATGCTTTTTAACCAATTCGTCACGCTCAGCTGCCTTGAGGTCCTCGCGAACCATTTCGCTGACCAGTTGATCGAAGGTCACACGCGGACTCCAACCAAGCCGCTGCCTTGCCTTACTGGCGTCACCAAGCAAGGTTTCGACCTCGGTGGGCCGGAAATAACGGGGATCGACGGCGACGACACAGCGCCCAAGGTGATCGTACCCCTTCTCCTCAGCCCCCTCTCCCTTCCAATCGATCTCCATCCCGAGCTCTCGAGCAGCCGCATCGACAAAATCGCGAACGCTGTGTTGAACGCCAGTCGCAATAACGTAATCTTCCGGCTCGTCCTGCTGCAGCATCAACCACTGCATTTCGACATAGTCACGGGCATGCCCCCAATCGCGCTTGGCATTTAAGTTGCCGAGGTAGAGGCAATCTTGGAGACCGAGCTTGATGCGCGCCATCGCCCGGGTGATCTTGCGTGTGACAAAGGTTTCACCGCGGATCGGCGACTCGTGATTGAACAAGATGCCATTACAGGCATAGATGCCATACGCCTCACGATAATTGACCGTGATCCAGTAAGCATACAGCTTCGCCACAGCGTATGGGCTACGCGGATAGAATGGGGTCGTTTCCTTTTGAGGAATCTCCTGCACCAACCCGTACAACTCTGAGGTCGACGCCTGATAGAAGCGCGTTGACTTCTTCAATCCAAGAATGCGCAGCGCTTCGAGAATACGTAGCGCACCGAGAGCATCCGAATTAGCGGTATATTCAGGCTCCTCGAAACTTACCGCAACATGGCTTTGCGCAGCGAGATTGTAGATTTCGTCCGGCTGCACCTGTTGAATGATACGCACCAGGCTTGAGGAATCCGTCAGATCACCATGATGCAGGATGAAATGAACATCCTTCTCGTGCGGATCCTGATAGAGATGGTCGATGCGATCGGTGTTGAACAACGAAGTGCGGCGCTTAATTCCGTGAACTTCATACCCCTTTTGCAGGAGAAACTCGGCCAGATAGGCTCCATCTTGGCCGGTAACGCCAGTGATCAAGGCACGCTTCATCTTCATTAGACCTTCTGGACCCGTCGTGGCTTCGACCAATTGAAGACCTCATCGACGCTCTCGGAAAAACAACGACCTCAGCCGTTCGGCACGAGTTTCGGCGGCGCCTAGGACGTCATAGACTCCGGCGCAGCGAGCGGCTGTGGCACTTTACCCAAGAACGCTCTGATGCTGTCTGCCGAGAAGGCCAGCATGTCGGCACTCAAAGCCGGCTGAACTCCAATCCAGAACGTCTGGTTCATCACCGTATCGGTGTTGCTCAACTCGCCGCTTACGCGGAATTGCCGTCCAACCATGTAGGGTTGCTTGGTCAAATTGCCCGCAAAAAGTAGACGCGTTCCGATCTTCTGCTCGTCGAGATAACGCAGCAGATCGACACGGCTGATCTTGGCGCTCTCCCGGATCGTGATCGGGAATCCGAACCAAGATGGATTCGAATTGGCAGTGGCTTCAGGTAGGATCAGTTCATCCTCGCAGCCAGAAAGCAGTTGCCGTAGAAGCTGGAAGTTCTCGCGGCGCTTCTGAATGAATGCGGGAGCCTTTTCGAGCTGCGCCAAACCGCACGCGGCCTGCATATCGGTAATCTTCAAATTATAACCGAGATGGCTGTAGGTGTATTTATGATCGTAGCCTTCCGGCAAATCCCCGAGCTTCCATCCGAAACGCTGATTACAGGTATTGTCCTTGCCCGGCGGGCAATAACAGTCCCGCCCCCAGTCGCGGAAGCTTTCGGCGATTCTTTTCAGTCTGATGCTGTTAGTAAACACTGCCCCACCCTCACCCATGGTGATGTGGTGCGCGGGGTAGAAACTCAGCGTTCCAATGTCGCCGAAAGTGCCGACCATCTGTCCATTGTAGGTCGAGCCGAGCGCATCGCAGCAATCTTCGATCAGCCAAAGATTGTACTTCTTACACAACGCATTGACGACACTCAGATTATAGGGATTACCGAGCGTGTGAGCGAGCATGATAGCCTTGGTCTTCGGGCTGATGGCAGCTTCGATCTTTCCCGCGTCGATATTGTAGGTGCCGAGCTCGACATCAACGAATACGGGTACTGCACCGAACTGAAGGATCGGATTCACGGTCGTCGGAAACCCGGCCGCAACGCCGATAACCTCGTCACCCGGCTTGATCGCCCGCTCTCCGAGCCGCGGCGAGGTCAGCGTATTGAAAGCGATCAGATTGGCCGAAGAACCGGAATTGACTGTGATGAGTAGTTTTACACCGAGGAATTCAGCGAGCTTCTGCTCGAACTCATCGTTGAAACGGCCCGTGGTGAGCCACCCGTCCAACGATGCCTCAACCATGAGCTTCAGCTCTTCAGCGCCGATCAGCTTTCCTGAAGGCGGCACAACGCTGGCGCCGGGACGGAATGTCGACGGCTTGAGCGCGATGGCAGCATAGTCTTCCACCAACTTGGCGATCTGCGCCCGAATTGCCTTCGCCTGATCATTCTGCATAGAAGTCAACTCGACCTTACCATTTGATAGGACATGATCTGCTCAAGCGTCAGCTCACGGGCGTCCGCGCCAGCCTCACGTCGTTTGGCCCAATCCACCACCAGCTTAAGCGCTTCTCCGAGGGGTAGCATAGGGTGCCAATTCAGGCGACCACGCGCCTTCGATACATCCAACTTCAAATACCCCGCTTCATGAGGGTGCACGCCGTCGTCGACTCGCCACCCCGCACCTTCTCCCCACAGACCCGCCATCTGCTCGACGATCCAGGCGACGGGCCTGGCGTCATCGTCAGAAGGCCCGAAATTCCAAGCCTCAGCACATGCAGGCCCGTCGTTGAAGACGCGCTCTGCTAATTCGAGATACCCACTCAGCGGCTCGAGAACATGCTGCCAAGGACGGATAGCATGAGGATTTCGAATGTGGACCGGCTGGCCTTTTCCAAACGCCGCTACGATGTCCGGAACAAGGCGATCCCGCGCCCAGTCCCCGCCACCGATAACATTGCCGGCTCGGGCGGTCGCAAGTGCAACACCGTGGACAGCGTAGTCCCGGGGATTGAAAAAGGACTGCCGATAGGAGGAACTGACCAGTTCCGCACATCCCTTGCTATTACTATAGGGATCGTAGCCACCCATCGCATCGACCTCGCGATACCCCCACACCCATTCGCGATTGTCGTAGCACTTGTCAGAGGTGACATTGATAACGGCTTTAACACCGGCGGTCTGCCGCACGGCATCGAGTAGATGAACCGTCCCCATAACGTTCGTGAGGTAGGTTTCGACCGGATGATCGTAAGAGTAGCGCACCAGAGATTGAGCCGCCATGTGAATGACGATCTCGGGTCTCGCTTGCCGCATGACTCGGACGAGCTGCTCCAGATCCGCGATATCGGCAGTAATAGACGTCATTCCGTCGCCGACCCGCGCCTGCTCGAATAGGCTGGGTGTCGTCGGCGGCTGCAGCGCATAGCCTGTCAGCTCGGCGCCCATGCTCTGCAGCCAAAGCGAGAGCCAGCTGCCCTTGAAGCCGGTGTGCCCGGTGAGGAAAACGCGCTTACCGCGCCAGAACTCGGGCGTCACGTCCAAACCTTCCAGGCAGCATTGCCGCTCTGCCAGAGCGCCTCGAGATGCTGTTTGTCTCGCAGCGTATCCATCGGTTGCCAAAATCCGTGATGCAGATAGGCGGACAACTGACCGTCCCGCGCGAGGCGCTCCATCGGTTCGCGCTCCCAAACGGTTGAATCACCTTCCACGTAGTCGGTGACCGCTGGCGATAGCACGAAGAAGCCTCCATTGATCCAGCCGCCATCACCATGTGGCTTTTCCTCGAAGCTGGTCACGATCGGCCCATCCAGATTCAGAGCACCGAACCGACCAGGAGGCTGAACGCCCGTCAGAGTTGCAAGCTTACCCTGAGCGCGGTGAAACGCGATGAGCTCACTGATGTTTACATCGCCGACACCATCTCCATAGGTACAGCAGAAATCGTCATCCCCCAAATACTTCCGGATACGCTTCAGGCGGCCACCAGTCATGGTTGCATCGCCTGTGTCCACCAGGGTGACACGCCAAGGTTCTGCATTATTTTGATGGATCACCGTCTCGTTCTTCGCCATGTCGAACGTAACGTCCGACATATGAAGCGAGTAATTCGCGAAATATTCTTTGATGACGTAGCCCTTGTAGCCGAGGCAGACAATGAAGTCATTGATTCCATAAGCGGAATAGATCTTCATGATGTGCCAGAGGATCGGCCGCCCGCCGATCTCGACCATCGGTTTTGGTCGCAAGGACGTTTCCTCGGCGATCCGGGTACCCAGCCCGCCTGCAAGAATAACCGCTTTCATTTTCTTGAACCTCGACAGCCCTAACTGACTTCAGGCAGCCCCGACTCTGCGCCGCGCCGATCTTTATACACGGGAACACGCCACAAGCGGAGTTGTCGCAATTATACCGTTGCCAACAAATCCGGAACAAATCTGGCCTTGATTGCTGAAAATGCGGTCTTCCAGGCCGCCTTGACGTCCGGATCGGGAACCCAATCCTCTTCAATCGCCTGCCGCAACCGCATTGCCGCTGTCGCGGGATCTGGAGGCAGCTTCAGAACCAACCCCGCGGGCAACTCGTCGCAGTAGCTGGTGGCGTTATCCACCACGAGCGTGGCTCGGGCAGCCGCAATGCTCTTGATCAACGCTCCTTCGATAGGTGCGGACCATAGCGAAGGAACTGCTACGAACCTGGCCCTCGACAACTCCTCGCTCAGTCCGGTTTCCCACGAACACGGCAGAAACGAGCAATTGTCAGGAGCAGCCATGGAAACCGGCTTGGCGAAGGGAAACATGAAGCGCAGTTCCGGGCACTGCTCGGCAAGCTGGACTGTCCAGTTCGCGCCTTTTGCGTCGACGCCATAGCCGTGAAAGACCACGTCCCACGCGAAGTTCGGCGCAGCCGTCGGGGCGCCCTCTGCTGCACTGGCACCGCCGAAAATGTCATCCCAATCGCTGGTCCACAAACCTACGACCGGAGGCGTCAGAGCCAACCCGAACTGGCGCTGCGCCAATGCAGCTTGTCGTTGGTTCTGGGCGGCAATCTTGACCTTGCCCGATGTCGTCAACTGCCGCAGACGCGGTGCAAAATCGAGCCCCGCAGGGTCCGGCCGTGGAAAGGGGCGGCAGCCCTGCGCGGCAACTTGTTCGAAGCCCAACTCAAGGCAGCGCAGACAGGGGCCTGCCTCGCCCTTCAGATGATTGTAACTCGCCACGCAGAAAAATGAGCTGTCGAGCAAGTACAGCAACGACGGAGAGGATCTCGATTCCAGCAGACGAAGTGCAAGATCGTAGCCGAGGTTCTGCGGATGCAGCAGAATGAGCTGACGCTTGGGATTTGCCAGCACCAAGCCGGCTTCGATCCAGAAACGCGAAATCAATTGTGCGTAGCGGACCGCCTCTCGCGCAATACGCCCGTAATTCTTGCTTTTCAGCCAAAGCTGAAACTGCCAGCGCGCGGGCCGTTCCGGTTTGGCCACGATCTTGATTCGTCCTTGCCCGAGTTGGGCAATGCGCGACGCGAGGTGCGCAACAAATCGACCGGTACCGCTGTCACCTGCCGGTATTCCCGAGACGATTGCCAGCCGGGGCGGCAACTCGGAGCCGACCGTGCCGCTCATCGAGTCATCCATCTGCGCGCTCGGCTCATCACGCGCCCAACGAGCGAGACCTTTGCCGTCGGCACTCCCTCGGTTCCCTCGCGCGGCCGACCGTCATAAAATGTCGCGAACCGGCGGTTGATCTCATCGCTCAACTGCAATTGGCCCGGCGGCGGAAATGAGAACGACGACTGCATGTTGATGTCGACATCGAACTTATCGGTTACTCCGCAATGCACGCCTGTTCCATCGTTGCCAATGTTGCCGACGATCGAACGAGACGGCCTGAAACAATAAGCTTCATTTTTGTAGTGAGCGTAGTCCCACCGGATACCCCAGGAACTGATCTTGCCAGCCATCTGAAGCTTGAGAATGTGAAACATGTCGTCGCCACCGCGATTGAAACGCGCGATAGCAGTCTCATCCTTGCAGAATTCATCGAACTCACGGACGTCCCAGTCGACCTTGCCCCAGCGATCGCGCCAAGTCGCCCAGCCCCAGGTGCAGCACCTGTACGACAGATAGGAGTCCTCGTCGTAGTTTGCCGGCATTTCCAGCGGGGGACTGTAACCTCCAATGGAGAAGACCCGCGAATCCTTTTCACAAGCCGCAAGCGCATCGTTCATGTAGTTCAAGAAGAGCGGCGAAAACTGCAAATCGTCTTCCACGACGATGACCTTGCCGTACCTCTCGATAGTGGCGGAGACGCCAGCGATCACCGACGCGGCAAGACCGCGGTTATTCGATTGCTTGAAGACCGTGACGCTCTTGAAACCCTCGATGTTGTCGACGATCGCCCTGACCGCCGCGACATCCGCATCGTCTTTTGCGCCACGCGAGCCATCCGAATACACGAACAACTCGGATTGGCTCGCAAGCGCATTGGCTTTCAGCGACTCAAGGGTCGTTCGAGTGTGGACAGGCCGATTGAACACAAACAGAACGATCGGAGCGAGCGTCATTGCATTGGCCATCATCGCGCCGAGGCCCGATGGATCGCATCGCGCAGACGATCCGGCAGCAGGCCAAGCAGATCGGCCAGCATCGCCATCTTGCCGCTTCTCGGGGCGGCGACCGGTTCGTCGGCGGGATACGCCCTGGTGAGATCCCACCCATCTGCGGTCTCGAGGCCGGCCAGTTCGCGAGCGGAAATCAACCCCTTCCGCGCGAAGAATTCAGCCAACTCGAAACCGAAGTCGTAGCATCGTTGAAGCGCACACAGAACAAGCACCTTTTTGGCCTTGATCTGATCAACCCCCAACTCGTCGAATTTACCTTGGCGATCGAGGGCCACGTAGTCCTTCAGCCAAACCGCTTCGGCCCACAGAATCTGCTCCCGGCCGGTGGGCTTGTTCTTGAGCTGATTGTTCCGCGAAATGCGATGATCAGGATTGATATCAAACATCAGAAAGCCGTTGGCTTGCATAAATCGATCAAGCTCGGCGAAGGTCGTTTCGCCTTCATAGTTGGCGGTGAAGCCCGTCTCGGTCTCGACGTAGAACGCACTATCAAGATAGCGTCCGGCTTTGCTCAGAATCGGCAACTCCAGCCCTTGAACGTCGATTTTAATGACATCCGGGGAATAGCTCTTCAATTCTTCAATCTGATCGATGGCCCGCACGGAGATCGGGCACTCTTCCTTGACATCGAATAGATCATGGAACGCGAAGCGGTCCAGCCACTGCTTATTCGGCTTCAGAAGCGAGTAGCAATAGATGCTCCGCGTCTTGTAGAGAGTCTCGACGCCATCCTTGCCGTGGACCGCGTACGGCAAAAACACCGAACTCCGGTATTGAGACGGCAGATTGTTCTGCCGCCGACACTCTTCTTCGTTCGGATCAAATCCGACGAGGTCGATCAGATCCTTGATCGGCGTCCATTTGGCATCGAGTGAACCACTACTGCCGATATCGACCAGCGTGATCCCTGAATTTTGGATGTCGTGAAGAAAACCGGAGATCATTGGCTGCCCGCTCTCAGCTCGATGCATTCTTGAGGGCCTGAACGACAGCCTGCACCTGGGCATCTTCCAGGTGCGGCCCCATCGGCAGGCTGAAGACTTCATTGGACATGGCTTCAGCCACCGGGCAACTGTTTTCCGACCCGAGGGCTTCATAGGCCGTCTGCCGGGCGGGGGGAACCGGATAATGCAGCAGGGTACCGATTCCTCGCGCGTCGAGGTTTTGCCGCAACGCCTCGCGGTTACTGCTGCGAACGACATACAGATGCCATACTGGGTCCGCCCAGATCGGAACCCGGGGCAGCGTCACCCCCAATTCAGCCAGTCCTTGCTGGTAGAGACCAGCGATCTCACGCCGCCTTGCATTGTCGCGATCCAGTTCTGGCAGCTTGGCGCGCAGGAAGGCTGCTTGCAGCTCGTCCAGGCGTGAATTGAAGCCAATCACCTCATTGTAATATTTAACCCGCGACCCGTAGTTTCGCAGCACCCTGATACGATCAGCGAGTTGGGAGTCGTTGGTCGTAACTGCACCGGCGTCTCCAAGTGCCCCCAGATTTTTGCCGGGGTAAAAGCTGAAACCTGCAGCGTGGCCGAGGCCCCCGACCCGGCGCCCCTTGTACCGCGCACCGTGGGCTTGCGCGGCATCTTCCAGCACCTTCAATCCATTCCGGTCGGCGATCTCCATGATCGGGTCCATGTCGGCCGGCTGACCATACAGATGGACCGGAATGATGGCGCGCGTCCTCTGCGTAATCGCCGCTTCGATGCGCGCGGGATCGAGATTGAAGGTCGATGAATCCGGCTCAACCGCGACGGGTACCGCCCCCGTGTAGCTGGCCGCAAGCCAGGTCGCGATGTAGGTATTCGAGGGCACGATGACCTCGTCGCCGGCCGTAATGCCCCACGCCCTCAATACGAGGTGCAATGCCTCCAGACCATTGCCGACTCCCACGCAGTACCCGGTGTCGCAGTAGGCCGCGAACTCACGTTCGAACGCGTCGACCTCCTGCCCCAAGACGAGCCAGCCGGAGTCGAGGACACGATCAAGCGCGGCATGGAATTCGCTGCGAGATCGATCGTTGATCGATTTCAGATCGAGGAAGGGGACCTTCACTCCTGTCGCCCCACCAGATCCAGAAACGCTTTGTAGTCCCGCACGTAATCATTCTCCGAATACAATTCGGATGCCAGAACCATGCACACGGCGCCCGAGGAAAAATTGTCGAGCTGCCGCCACATCATCGGACAGATATACAGTCCGTAATAGGACCTGTTCAGATGAAACCGCTTCTTCGAACGACCGTCATCGAGTTCGACATCGAAGCTGCCGGACATCGCAACGACGAATTGATGCAGGTCCCGATGTGCGTGCGAACCACGATCGGAGCCACCCGGGACATCGTACAAGTAGTAAACCCGCCGAATATCGAACGGAATATGACGCTCGCCCTCGATAAAGGTGAGGTTTCCACGGGGGTCACAGATCTTTGGAAGGTCCAGGATGCGGCATTCGTCGACGCTACGCCTCACCATCACTCCGCCCTCCCCTGGTCAAATACCATCTATTCAGCACAAACGTGACCGGCGTCAGGACGACAACATTGACGATCGGCGCAATCCGCTCGTCCAGCGCAAATTGGCCAATCAGAAGTGCCAGCAATGCCAGTCCGGCAACGTATTGAAGACCGTACAACAACGGATACGGCAACATTCTGCGCCAGTCGAGGGCGATCCTGAAAACGAACAAAGAATATACCGCGAAAGCGAAAAGGACTCCCGTTACAAACGACACGGTGAATGCGACCGGATACGACACCCAGTTCAACATCAGCAGATAAACAAGGTAGGTCAGAACTGTATTGGCTCCGCCTGCCACAATGAAGCGGAGGCTTTCGCCTCTAATAGACTTCATCAATGACGACCTCGGGCCGTTTGTTCACCTCATCGAACACGCGCCAAAGATATTCGCCGATCACACCGAGCATGATGATCACCAACCCCTGCAGGAACGTAATCAGGGCGGCGAGCGATGCGAATCCGGCGACAGGAACGTTGCCCAAAATCGCATTGACGACGACGGACACGCCGTACAGAAAACTGACTATCGCCACCACAACGCCGAAACCCGAGATCAGGCGGATCGGCGTCACAGAGAAGCCAAGCATCACGTCGAGAAACGCCTTGAACTTCTTCTTGAACGTCCAGCGCGACTTACCATGCTCGCGCTTGGCGCGGTGATAACGGATCACCTCAGGCTTGAACCCCAGCCAATAGGCCAGGAGCGGCGTATAGAGATTCTTCGAGCTGTTCAAAATGTGCGGCAACATCGCTCGATCCATCAGCGCCATGTCATAGCCGCCATCCGGATAGTTGCTCATTACCAAGCGATGCAGCAGCCAATAGAAGGCGGCCGCGTAGATCTTCGATAGCGCGGGGTCGTCCCTGCTGATCCGCTCGCAGATTGTAAACTTGGAGCCTCCCCGCCACTTCTCCACCATCTGCATGATGAGCTCGGGCGGATCCTGGAGATCGGCGGCGAGAATCATGAAGCAATCGCCGGTGACGAACTGAAAGCCGCATTTCGACGCGTGCACCGCACCGAAATTCCGGGTCAGCTTGACGACCTTCGTCGCGGGCCGCTGCTGCTTGATGCGAAGCAATTCTGCGAGCGACTCGTCTCCAGAGCCGTCATCGACAAAAATCAATTCGAGCCGCATCCCGATCGATGCGAGTTGTTCCTCCACCTTCTGCATCCGGACGAACAGCGGCGGCAACGACCCAGCATTGAAGTAGACCGGAACGACAATCGATAGGGTCTCGCTCATTTGCTTAAATCTAGCTCGTAGAATTCGTGCACCATTCCACCGCCGCCGAACTCGGACTTGAAGCCGTATAGGCCGTCATTCAACACGGTACCGCCCTTTTCGGTGCTGATCCCGAAGTCGAACCAGCGTCTTCCCTGCTGCGTAGCCACTGCAATGCAATGCTCAAAAACCGCATCGAGCGCGGATACATCATATCCCACTTCGCTGGCCGCAATATACTGGGCGTGAAACGCCGTGGGAGTTACGAACAACACGGTTCCCGCGACCACCTGTTGGTTAAGCGCCGCGCAAATGCATCGGATCTCGCCGGGAAAGCGGTCGGCCAGCAATTCGATCTCAGCCAGCGAATGGACCGGCTCGACCCCGTGCTTGCGTGCAAGATTGTCGGCCAGAACCTGCCAGAGGCGCTCGAGGTTCTGTCGCCCCTCAATGATCGAAACGCCGGCTTTAGCGGCCTTCTTGAGACTTCGGCGACGGCGCTGGCTGGCGGGCAGCCGGGTATGGAGGTCGATGGTGCTGCTCAGATCGCAGCGAACCCTCTGCGCGCCGAGGCGAAACAACGCATACAGGTCGTCTTGCGCCGGAACGCGCTGGTAGAAGGCAGGAACCGCTTTGTACAGCAGCTTGATGCGGGATCGGGAAGCGTAGTGCGCGGCAATCATCTCGAAGGCCGTGAGCAACCGTGCGCCCTGGAGCCTTCCTTGATGCAGGACTCCGCCATACGTCACGCCCGGATGCGAAACGATCACGGTCTGGTCTTGGGGACTTTCCGCAGCGGGGAACAAGCCGACCCCGACCCCGTCCTCCTCGATGATCAGGGACTGATCGACGAAGCGGTCGCCGTGATACGACAAGAATCGACGCGTGTGCAGGAGGGTCGATTGGAGACAGCCGGCGCAGAATGCGTCCCAAGCGTCCGCATCTTCCGCCCGGAATGCGCGAACCGCAATGGTCACTCTGCCTCCAATACCGCCACCGCAAATCCGTCGCGGCCAAAATCATTGCCGTTGTAAAATACGTAGAGATCATCCCCGACGGCGATCGGCGCTGCGTACATGATGGCCTGTGAGTCGAAGCTTCCCGGCGTCACATCCAGATTGAGTTTGCGATCCATTCGCACCCAACTGAAGCCATCCTCCGACTCGGCATAACCAAGACGGTATGCCGCATAAGAACGGCGGCGGACCGAGTAGAACATTCGGTAGCCGCCCGCTGGCTTCTCAATCACACACGGGCGCCCGAAGCCATGCTCGTCCGGGTCAGCAACGGCAATCAAGACCTCACCCTGATCCGGCCAATCGATGCCGTCTGCAGATTCCATGTAGCGGAGGTCATACACCGGCATCGCCTTTCCGTCGATCTCGGTCCACTCGCTACCCGCGATGTACCAGAGCCGGAACTCGTGCCCCCTTCGAACACAATACGGGCCACAACGGAAATAGAGCTCCGAGGACGTCCGCTCTAAGACCGGGGTTGGACGATACCGCTGAAATGTATCGCCATTGTCTTCACTAATCGCAAGACCGGTCAGCAACCGGTAGCGGATTCTGGTGCCGAGCTCGAAGCCGACGTAATACATAAAAACTTGGCCGTCGTCGCCCGGCACCACAGAGCACAACAACACGCCGTTTTCATCGAACGTGCCCGGCAGCCCCAAATCGAGAAGCGGCCGCTGCGACACTTTCAGAACCTGCGTCGGATCGTCGGCCGCAACGTCGACAAAGCCGGGGCGACCCAAGCCGCCTTCGTCACAGAAGGTCACGTAAACACGGATGACATCATGGTTCAGTCGCACCGGCGTCGGGATCATCGCATGAGATTTCGCCCACGGCAGCGACCCATCCGGCCCGTAAACAAGCCCGAGCTTTCGCCAGCGCATTTTCCTCATTCCCGGACCTTGAAGAACCTAGGGGCAGAGATCTTTGCCGGCTCCGGCTGCTCGGCGCGGAACAACGCCCCGGCATCCGTATCCTTCATGATCGGCACGTTCGGCCCAACCCAGTTGTCTTTGCCGATTGTGATGTTGTTCGCCACCGACGCATTGACGCCGAGGAAGCTGTTTTCCCCGATTTCGCAGAAGCCGGATATGACGACGTGCGACGAGACGAAGCAGTTGTTGCCGATCGTCGAGTGATGACCAATGTGGTTGCCGCTCCACAGCACGACGTTGTCGCCGATCTTCACGAACGGCTGCACCGTGTTGTCCTCGAACACGAAACAATGCTCTCCGAGCTGAACGTTTCGCCAGACGAAGGCGCGCGGACTGATGTAGGACGCAAGCCGATAGCCCTTGGCTTTGGCGGCATTTGCCAGCCGCGCGCGCAGGCGATTGAGCTGCGTGTAAACGGTCGCGACATAGACCTCGTGCGCCGATGGATCGAACACCGTTTCCAGATCTTCGAAAGCGACCACTGGCAGCCCGTGAAGATCCGGCTTCTTCAGGTAGTCGCGCTCGACCGAGAAACCGACCACTTCATATTCGGTGTCGACCTCGAAATACTCGCGAGCGATCTCGGCGAACGCGCTGTCGCCTACGATGACCAACTTCTTCGTCTTATCCATTGCCATCCCTCACGGACGCACGATCAGAATATCCTCGCGCCGGTTTGCCATCGGCAGCTCGGCTGACTGCGGCAACACATACGCATCGAACCCCTGCGCTCGCGCGCGCTGAAGCAAGGAGAACACCACCGAATCATCGATCTGGTCGTGTTCGATCCGATTGAACGCCACTTCGGGACGTTCGCTGGTGTTCATGAATGCCTGGTGGAAGCGCACGCCATTTTCACTGGCGAAGAACCGCTTCCGCTTCGAGATATTCGGGATATCGCCGATCAGCATCTGGCCGCCTGGGGCGAGCAGAGACAGGGCGGTATCGAGGAAACGGAAAAACGCCGTATCGATCAAAACGTAGTGCAGAACGCTGTAGCACAGGATGACGTCGACGCGCGACCTGAGCGACTCGTTCACTTCGGCACAGTTGGGAAACAGCCCAGCAGCCTTCGTCACGAACGGTGCGTCAGGCAGAAGCGCCAGCATCTCCTCGCTATCGACCAGATGCAGCACATGTCCGTGGGCACGGCACAGTTCAATCAGCATCAGCGGCAGGTCACTGCAGCCCGGACCGATATCCAGCACGACCTTGCCGGACTGATTCAGCGAAGAAAGTTTCGCGCAGATGTCGGCAAAGATCGCCTCTTCTGCGCCCTTCCGATAGGCGTCCGGAAAACCGATACGCTCATACTTCGACAGCGCCTGATCTCGAGCCAGACGCTTGAAGTCTTCATAGTTGAGATTGGCGAACGGATTGTTGTCGCTCATGACGTCACGATCATCGACAGGCTCACTTTACTCAGGCGACTAACCTAGCAGATCATCCGCAGTCGACATCTTTCCAGCAGCCAAATTGGCAGCAGCAAGCTTGGCGTCAGACGCTCCACACTCTTCCTGAAGACCTCTTGGGCAATCTCTTGCAAATCCGCATCAAGCACGACCTGCAAACTATTCCCAAGAGACACGCTTCAATGAAGATCCCAAGTGCGAATTTCGGGGATTCACGCACGCATCCCGGTGTCAAACCGGATTCTCCAAGCCCCCCCGATGGAGGGCAGGTACGATAATTATAACCCCTGTCGAATGAAGGCCACACCGAAGTCCGTTTCGGTCAAGAAAACAAAGCCCTTCAGCTTGTGCGCAGCAGCATCCGAATAGAAACTGATGCATGGACGATTCTCTTCAAAGCTCTGCTTCATGTAGTCCATATAGCGCCTCAAGCTGTCTTCGCTGGAGCATCGACCGATATACTCCTTTTGCAAGACGACCAGGTCGACCAGCCCCTCATTACTGCCGCGTTCAACAATCAGATTGTCGTAAGTCGCCAACCCCCACTTCATCGATACGCGCACGCCATCGGTGTCCGGCACATAAGCGAACGGATCACGAAAAACAGAGCGAACCTTGGTCGAGCGGGAGCCGAGCAAGCTTTCGACCTTCCGATACAAGGAAATCGATGGGTCGGTCGCCTCACTTTGTAGTCGGGCCTGTGCAGCAGCGAGGGTCACATTAGAATTGTGCCATATCTGCCAAATCGCAATGGGGGAGACCGCAAGGAACAGCCAAAGCTGCCAAGAACGGAGAGACAATTTAGTTGGCACAAAGAACGCACAAGCGACCAATGGAACTAGCGTGGGAATTAGATACCAAAACCAGGCCCAACTCACGTTCAAGACGAAATGCAGCAACATTGGAAGAAATGCGACGAGCAGCAGCGCGCAATCTCGTCCGGAGCTTCGAGCAAGACATACAAGCCCCACCGCAATACAGATTAGGAAACTCCAGTGAAAATAGAACCTTTCGATCACGGTGCGATACCACACCAGGGGCGTCGGCTCTGAGACTACATTGCGCGTTCCGGTGACATAAGTCGCCGAATAACTGAACAAGGCACGGACAAAATCCCGCAGATTGTCACCGAAGATCAGGAAAGGCATCGTGAGGAGAAAGATCACAACGGCGACTAATCCAGCAAACCCCAATCTAAATGCCGAAGCACGCCAAGTGGCTTCTCCAAGAAAAGCGGAACGCCCGCAGTAAAAAGCAAACATTGGGAACAGGAAGATGCCGTACATCTTCGTATTGATAGCCAATCCCCAAACGCTCGCTGCAATCCAGAATTTCCGTCCAAACTTATTTCGATCTCGCACTAACAGAACGAGGCTGCCAACCATCAACAGAAACGCCAAATTGTCTGGGTGCAGGAGGTTGCTGGCAGAAAAGGTCACAGGCAGCGTAATCAATGCTATCCACGCAAACACCACGGACCAAGCGGGGGCCTCCGCGAAGATCGTTCGCAAGAACAGGATCACTGCAGCGAGATAATAGATTGCCGTCAGTTCCCTGAGAACTAACACGTCAAACCGCGCCGGACTCAACCCAACCAGACCATTGATCGGGCGCGTCAGCATCAAAGCCACAGCATTCAGAAAGTGATATAGATAGCCATAAACTTGCTGGATCGGATCCAAAAAATGACGAAGATCCGCTTTAAGCATGGTATCGACGACGTTGTAGACGAGAAACTCATCGATGTTGAACACCGAGAGCATATTCTTATCCGCCGCACCCATCGTGGCAAACGGGACTAGTCCACAGAGGTAGACCAGCGAGCCAAGATATACGATCAGCCACTGCAATGGCACTGCTCGCACAGTCTGGACTAAGGGGCGCATCGAATTACCCGACCGAAGGTGTGACGAGTTTGGTCATCTCGCGACACCAGATCTCCAAGACGAGCGCCTTGAACGAGATCGGCGCGATCGCCCCCCGGGGGAACGGACCGGCGGACAGCTCGGCACCGGCCTGCTCGGTCAGGACACCCGATTGAACCAGATACCCGCCGTCGAGATAGTGGCCATACGCCTTGAAGAGGGCGTTGTGCCACTCCATCAGAGGCGGAGCGAATCCTTGCTTCGGGCGATCGATGATGAACTCCGGCAGAATACCCTGCATTGCGCCGCGCAGCCAAGGCTTCGGAAAGCGCAGATAGTCCGGATCCGACGCGTGGGTCTTGCGGAGACCGATCACCAACTCGACCAGCTTGTAATCGACGAAAGGCAACCGCAACTCGACCGAGTTGGTCATGCTGAGCCTATCGCCCTGCGCGATGCCGTTCTCGAGCAGATAGGTGTCACTGATCAACCGCGTGATCAGAATGTCCGACTGCTTCCACGGCTTGTCGAAAGTGAAGAAGTCGTAGGCCGATGCACTGCCGAGCTGCTCGATAAAGCGACCTGTAAAGTTTGATCGGAGGTCCGTCAGAGCCATCCGAAAATCCGGTGCAAGCTCGTGGAAGATCGGGCGGTGGCCCGCGGCCTTCGGGACCGACGCAGGCGCCGGCCGATGCGCGCCAGAAAGCCGGCGGAGCGATGTTTTCACGAACCGCTTGAGATTGAACGGCTCCCGACGCTGGCTGCCGGGATTCTGCATGTTGTCGGTGGCAAGGGCCGCGTCCTTGACCCACTCATAGCCCCAAAAGATCTCGTCACCGCCCTGGCCTTGCAGAAGCACCGGAATTCCTTGGGCGCGCGCGGCCTTATTGACGGAGTAATAGCCGAAACCGGAAATGTCGGCGATGGGATCGTCACGTTCGAAGTTCATCTGCTCGAAGTGAGCGACCAGCTCTGGCGTGGTCAGTTCGATCTCGTGGAACGGCATTCCGAGCAAGTCGGCGAGCGCTTTCGCGTTGTTGCGCTCGTCGTTCGGCGGACGCCCCGGATAGCCGACGCTGAACGCATGCATCGTCCCCGGATACTTTCGGGCCGCAAGGGCCGCAATTGCGCTGGAATCCAAACCGCCGCTCAGCGCGACTCCGACCGGAACATCGGCGCGGATCAAAAGCTCGCTGATCTTTTCCAGCTCGGCGCGAACCAACTCAGATGGATCGCCTTCGACCGGCGGCGCATCCTCCATGTCCCAGTATTTGTGCTGCTCGACTTTCCAGGAGGCGAGATCGACCTTCAGATAATGCGCACGGGGGAGCTTCCGCACCGCCCTGAGCGGCGTGCGCGGCTCCGGCACGTACTGATAGTGGAAATAGTCGTTCACCGAACCGGGATCGAGCTCGAACGGAACCCGCCCGGAACTCAGCAGCGACTTCATTTCGGACGCAAAAAGAAGCGAATCCTGGGTCTCGTGTAGATAGAGGGGCTTCTCGCCCATCCGGTCCCGGGCGATGAAGACAGTGCCACGCTTGATGTCGACCAGCGCGAAGGCAAACATGCCGCGCAAGTGCCGAAGGCAGTTTTCCTGCTCCTCCTCGTAGAGATGAAGAATGACCTCGCAGTCGCTGTGTGTGGAAAAGCGATGGCCGCGAGCAATCAGCTCCTGGGTCAGTTCGACAAAATTGTAGATCTCACCGTTCGCCACCAAGGCGAGCGACTTATCCTCGTTGTAGAGCGGCTGCCAACCACCGGTCAGATCGATGATGCTGAGTCGGCGCATTCCGATCGCCGCGCGATCGCCAAGATACGTCCCCTGTCCGTCCGGGCCGCGGTGCACCATCGCGCCAAGCATCCTGTCAAGGAGATCGGCATCATCCCCCACACCGGTCTTCGAGAGTATTCCGGCTATCCCGCACATCGTTCAATACCCGCAGACAGGTGTGACACTACGAGCCCGACCGCTTCTTCAGCAGCGAGGCCTTCAGCTCAGGCAACAGGCGTTGCCGGATGCCATTCAGATAAACTCCGCCCCAGATACGCGACAAATTCGGAAGTTTGTAGCGCCAATCGGAATGCAGAATGATGAAGTTGCTCCAATGGATCGGATTCATCGCTGCGCGGATGGAAAACACCTTCTTGATGTACTGCCGGAACGTCTCGCCTCCCAATTCGCGATGGCCAGTCGTCTCGAAGTCGATGCCGATGCGAAAATCCGGATGAATCATCAGGGTCTTGCCCTTCTTCTGGGCACGCATCGTGAACTCCAGATCCGACAGATAGTGCGGGATCAGGCGGGGATGAAATCCCTTGACGTCGAGGAAGTCGGAGACCCGGACCATCAGCCCGCGCGTCGAAGCACAGTTGATGCGGGCATTCTCATGGGTCTCCGAGAATCCCAGCGTGCTCCAATCCATGATGTAGCCGCCGGAATCCTGTGGCTTGCCGGTCTTGAGGTTGTAGCCCGTAGCAGTCAGCAGCGCCCCGGGATGCTGACGCAGGATGCGCAGCCCGACCGAGATGAAATCCGCGGAGAACTCGGTGTCGTCATTCATAATGAGAACGACGTCATCGCCAGGGATTCGATTCCGGCGCAGCCAGAGATACCCCTGATGAAGAGAGCCGGCCCACCACCAGTTTCCCTCGCCACGCAGAACGATGACGTCTTCGACGAGGTCCCCCACGGCCTCGGCAGTTCCGTCCGTCGAGCCGTCGTCGATCAGAACCAGGCGAGCGTTGTCGTAATCTTGTTTCTTGAAGAATTCGACGAACGACAGCGTGATGGTGCGTCGGTTATGCACCGGCAGCAACACATAGACGGTCGGATGATCGTCGCCAGCCGAGGCCATTACGACGACCGAACGTCTTTGTAGAAGGATGTGTTGTATGTCTTCGCGAACAACTCGTAACCCTCATCGATAATGAACTGATGGACCGGGTACTCACTGGCGCGCTTGAGATCGAAATCGAGGATCTCGACGACCAGCACCTTAGGCCGATACCGCGACCAGTTGTTCGATTGCAGTACGGGCAGTTCATACCCCTCGACATCGATCGACATGAAATCGATCGGCCGATCGACGTTGCATTCATGCAGAAGGCTGTCGAGCCTCCGAGTTTCTATCGACTGGATCTCCACAAGGTCGCAGCCCGCATTCCTATACTCACTGGCGAGCTCGGCACTGAAAGTGTTGAGTGCGGGTTCGCTGAACATGTAAAAGTCCTGCTTCCCGTCTGTTTCTGCGACCGCCACAGCGAGATTGATATCTTCTGGCCGAAGACGATCGAACAACTCCTTGGCCCCCGGCGTGGGCTCGACATTGATGCCCCTCCAACCTGACTTGTAAAAAGAGTAGGTGTTGGAGAACCGTTTGGGATGGTGCGCGCCAATATCTACGAAAAACCCATCTTCACGAGGACCAAAAAACCGATTCAGAATGAGCGACTCGCCCTCTTGGGCGTAGCTGAGTTGGACGCCCTCGCCAAGATCCTCGATGTCACCCAGGCGATGCAGAAGAACTACGTTTTCGAGGTGTCGCAGCACGTCTCCCCGAAGCCGGCCGATGAGAGGGGATCCCTGCCCATACAAGAGCTGAGCACAGTGGGTTTCATCGTCCCGCAGTTCCTCCCCCGCCACCTCCGAGGCAATGTCGGTGGTTGCCACGTCCGCGTGGACGACCTCGGGAGCTATGGTACTCGACGGCACCTTGACGTCACCTGTCGCAACACTTGCCTGTTTTGGTTGCCCCTCAAGAGCTTGAGCGCTCTCGTTCGGAAGGGCTTGCTTGGCATCGGCCTCGGTATCGGAAGCGACCGGACTCGGCTCAATCACCCGCGGCGGCGCCACTTCGGAGCCAGGCTTCGGAACGACCACCCTGTTGCCAGACAAGCGCAACAATCCCGGCACGTCCTCGACAGTCACAGAGGTCGAGAATGTGCGATTGAACAGATGCAGAACAAGAGTTTTGAACAACGTCACAGCATTTTTTCCTGGTCCGCGCCATGCAGTTCGAAACGCTCCTGCTCAATGATCGCGTAGCCGCACTGCGTCCCCTTCAGGTCGAGCCTTTTGACGTTGAATTCGCAGATGTCATCGATCTTATGCGCCATATCGAGACCTGTCTGAATTCCGATCGAAAAAATGTAGTCGCCGTTTGCCAGCCCCGGCAGCTTGAGGCGGAAGACAGCGCGTACCGACTGCCCTTCGGTAAGCGAGGCCACTTCGAATCCACAGATTTCATTGTTCGTATGTAGAGCCGGCAGACCTTGTCGATTATAGACGACAAAGCCGATCTGCGGCGCAACCATGTCGGCTTTGACGCGGATGTCCATCAACAGAACGACGTCTTCATTGCCGCGGAGCGATCGTGCCGACCGCCCCCCGTCGGCCAGAACGAGCGCCATTCTGGATATCTCCGCCCGTCCGTCTCCGACGCTGGCGACCCCTTTTAGATCAATCCAGTCAACCTCTCCGAAATCGTCCGCAGCCACGGCCGGCGAGGCCGCGGGTGCGGACAATTGCGGACTCTCGACCTCCGCAACACCTTCATATTGCTCCGGTAACTTGTCATACAGCATGTAGTTCTGGAAGCTCGTCGTGACGTGCTTTGCGTCACCACTCATGAATATTGAGCCGTCTTTGATCCACATGGCCGTATCGCAAAACGCACTAACGCTTTGCATATCGTGCGATACGAAAATCACCGTTTTGCCGCGCTCTTTGAACTCCCGCATTTTGCGGAGACATTTCTGAGAAAAGCGCATATCGCCGACCGAAAGTACTTCATCCGCAATGAGAATATCGGGATCGATATTGATCCCGACCGCGAACGACAGACGCGAGTACATACCGCTCGAGTACGTCTTCACTGGGTGGTAGATGAACTCTCCGATATCGGCAAACGCAATGATTTCTTCCAGTTTGGCATCGATCTCGCGATCATTATAACCCAGCAACTTGCTCGCAAACCGAGCGTTGTCCACACCAGTGAGTTCCGGATCAAAGCCGACGCCAAGTTGCAGCAGGGACACCTTTCCCGTGATATGAACCGTGCCTTGCGTCGGCGACAGCTCCCTGGAGAGGATCTTCAGCAGCGTCGACTTTCCCGCGCCATTTCGCCCCACAATTCCGAGGAAATCGCCCTTCCTCACCTCGAAGCTAACGTCTCGAAGTGCTGGATAGTTGGTATGGTACTGCTTTCTCGCAAAAGAGAATGCCTCTTTAAGCCTATCGCTGGGACGGTCGTAAATCCGGAAAAATTTGCTGACGTTTTGAACTTTGATGACGGCTTGTGACATCAGACCACATCTCCAAAGTGCGGCCGCAACGTCTTGTAAGTCACCACACCGATCAGCAGAACGATCAAAGTAAACGACCAAAAGTAGGCAAAGCCGATCGGGTCATTCCAGAACGGCTGAGCATACAGAAAGCTCTTTCGGTAACCTTCCATCACGTAGCTCAGCGGGTTGAGCTGAAGCAAAACCCGAAAGTTGGCAGGAAAGGTGTTTAGCGACCAGAATATTGGTGAGGTCCAGAAACCGATCTGGATGATGATCCCGATGATGTTGGTAACATCCTTGATAAAGAGGCTGAGTGAAGCAGCAATCCAGGCGACCCCCAACAGCAGGATCGCCGTAGCCAGCAGATAGTATCCAGCCTGGAACCAGTACAGCGTAAACGGTATGCCGCTTAGCAGAAGGATAGCGACCAGGATCACTAAGAATATCCCGTGAATGTAGAGACCGGTCAGAATATTGACGACCGGCAGCAGTGACATGTTGAACTCAGGGCGCTTTAACAGAAAAGCGTGACTCCTGAAGGTGCTCGCTGATGACGTCAAAGTAAGCGAAATGAAATTCCAGAGCGCCATCGCGGTCATAAGCCACGGCACGTAAGGGTAACCCTCGGGAGGCTGAAATTTGATCGCCTTGGTAAAAAAGAACCAGAGCAAAAAAACGTAGATGAGCGGCTCGACGATGACCCAAGTCATCCCGAAGAGCGAGCCGAAATACGCGCTTTTGAAATTTCTAACGGAAAGACTGAAGATCAAGTCGCGTTTGCTGGCCAGATCAGCAAGGAAAGCTCGCGTTATCTGCACCAGCCGGAGGACCTTTTGGATCGCCATTTCGTCGTCATCCTCCGAACACGTCGCGAAGCCCCGCGGCGAGGCCGTTTTTGGGCCTCCATCCCGGCAATGTCTCACCGAGCCACGGATTGAATACTTCGTTTAGTCTGTAGGGTTTGCCGCCCCACTTGATCGAAAATGACAAATCGCACACACGTTCAATCAACCCAACGAGGTCACGCAAACTCATTCTTTCGCCCGAACTGACGGCGTAGGTCTGAAGCCCTGCCCCTACCGATTCAAGTAGCAGATCGGCGGCTCTGAGATAGGCCGATGTGACGTCATCGACATGAACCAGGTCGACAATCTGCTCGCCCGGTGTCATCTCGATCGGTCGACCGTCACGCGCAACCTCTTTCAGCAAATTGATAAGCTTCTTGCGTGGATCGTCCGGCCCGTAGGTATCGAACAACACGAGAGAGATTACATTGATCGAACCTACGTCGACGTAATAGCGGAGCATGTCGCGCGCCGCCTGTTTGGTCGCCGCGTAAAGGCAAACCGGCTGATATTCTTCGGTCCCTGAACGATGCTGCCAGAAAGTCTCAGTGGTCACGAGCCTCGTCACGCCACTCCGCACCATCGCTTCGGCCAACTGAGTCGACAGCAGGACATTGCTGGCAATCATTTGCTCGATATCGAGCGCCTGATGATCGGCAGAAGCTTGAGCCGCCAGATGAAAAACGACGTCGGGCCGCGACGCCGCGAGGATGTCTAGCATCTGCTGCGTTGCCCCACTGTACCACTGAACGGAAATCCTCGTTTCAACGTCCGACAGCAAGGCCAAGGAGGACTGCGGACGCAATACGACGTGGACATCCCAGTCGTCTGCCAGGAGCCTTGCGACGAGCCGCGATCCGATGAACCCTGAGGCGCCGGTGACGAGTGCACGTTTCATTTAGAAGTGACACAATAGTTGGTAGAGCTTCGCAGCCCGCGAAGATGCCATCTACAGCAGCAGGACGCTGAACACAACGAGACGATCGAGTGCTTCTGCGCACGGAACGGTTTGCCGGGCTGTAAATTTCATTCCGCAATCGGGATCCGGCGAAGGCGAAATTCTACAGCAAGCCACGGCCTCGATCACGTGCTGGAAGATGCAGATCCATCGGCAGGTCCGCGAAAACCACCGACCACCTCCTCGTAGAGCGCCTTGTAAGCCTGAGCCATCTCACGCGCGGTGAACAATTGTTCGTAACGCCGTCGAGCCTTTTCTCCCATTTGATAGGCGAGCTCGGGCGCCACACCGAGACGCCCCATAGCCTCCGCCAGCGCGGCCGGATGAGCTGGGGGAGCCACCAAGCCAGTTTCCTTGTGAATGTTCACAAACGTTGTCCCAGTTCCAATTTCGCACGAGATCATGGGCTTTCCGGCACGCGCCGCCTCGATCAACGCGATGCCAAAGGCCTCAGAGCGCAAATGGGACGGAAGGACCAGAGCCCGGCTCAACGACAACAGCGCCTCTTTGTCTTCATCACTCACCGCGCCGACGAACACCACGTTCGGCGGAACATCAGTCAAGCGGCTCTCGCCGCCACCGACCACCACGACAGGTAAACCACTTATTCGCGCTGCTTCCATGAGAAATGGCAGCCCTTTATAATAACGAAGCGCGCCCACAAATAGGAAAAAATCCTCACCAACCCGATCGCGCCAGGATCGGATCAAAGACGCGTCCGGCGGCACTCGGTCGGCGACCCCGATCGGAATGACCATGGTTTTGTGCGCAAATTTCCGGAGCGCGATGCTGGTTGAGGCGTATTGCGGCGACGTTGCAACAATCCTGTCGACCGAGTTCAAGAAACGCTGTTGAAGCGGCTTATAGAGCCATCCCAGAACTCGCTGTTTGACGACATCTGAGTGATAGGTAACGATCGTGGGCGCTCTGCGCGTCGCTGTCAGATGCAGCAGGTCGGCCACAGGCCATGGAAAGTGATAGTGAACAAGATCGACATCCTTAATCAGTGCATTGAAGCGACTGAAGACTGACAGGGACAGTCCCGTTGATGCAATGAACAAATCCTGTTTCGCTTGGTGGGTGATGTGGCTCCCAGTAAGTATCGGGCGGTCGCCGGGTGTATCCGACAGGCAGAGGACTTGGGTATCTACACCGCTTCCCTGTAGTTGCTCAGCAATTTCATAGATGACCCGCGGAACCCCCGTGCAATTGTCGGGCAGATAAGTCTTGTAAACGTGGAGTATCCTCAGTCTGGACGAAGAGAGCAAACCTAGGCTCCTTAACACGTGGACGGTATAGAATTGGCACCGGTGAGACTTCTTGGATCTCGGTCCAGCATCAACCGTGTATGGGGTGGCATTTGCCGTTGCGAGAGTCTTCTCTGTAGAGGCGAGGTTGCCATGCCAGGGAGCGGAAAACTACAGGCTGCAATCATTTAGGCGAGGCATCCACCAGGGACAGTCTATTTGCGTTCGAGATGCCTCGATTGCAGCTCGCTGTCAGCGAGACGCCGAATTCCATCCGCCATCAAGACCCGAGCTTTCCACCGGAGGTTGGATGCAGCCTTACTGGGGTCTCCCGCGCTATGCGTGATTTCATTGGGTCGGAAGAGGGACTGATCAATTTCGACGTATTGCCGCCAATCCAGCCCAAAATAAGCAAATGCCTCGCAAACAAAACTTTCCAAAGTATTGGTCTGCCCGGTGGCGATCACATAGTCATCAGGAGTGTCTGCTTGCAGCATTAGGTGCATCGCTTCGATGTACTCAGCAGCCCAGCCAAAATCACGAGTGACAGCCAGATTGCCCAGACGCAAGCAATCGATCTTTCTTTCAGCAATGTCCGCAGCCCCAGCGATAATCTTCCGCGTGACAAAGCGACGGGGCCTCAATGCCGAGTCATGATTGAAAAGAATCCCTGAGCAGGCAAATAGGTTATAGGCTTGGCGATAATTAGCGACTGTCCAGAAGGCGGCAGCCTTCCCTACTCCGTAGGGGCTACGAGGATTGAACGGTGTCAATTCATTAGCGTGAGCGACAGTGTTACCAAAGCACTCGCTGGAGCAAGCATTGTAGAGGCGCGAACCGAGTTTCAGTATCCGGATTGTTTCCAGGATGTTCAGCGGTCCGAAGATCGATGAATCAAGAGTTTCGACAGGTTGATCGAAGGACAGCCCCACCGATGATTGGCCCGCCAGATTGTAGATTTCGTCTGGCAGGCACTCCGACACAACTTGCAGGATACTGCGAAAATCCGTCAAACTTGCCGAGTACAATTTCACCTTATCGCGAATTCCTAGTGCAACAAGATTCCTGAAGGAAGTCACTTCCTTGTCACGGGAAGTCCCTAGCACCTCGTACCCCAGCTCAATCAAGTGCCGGGCGAGAAGCGAGCCATCTTGGCCGGATATCCCGAAAATCAACGCCCTTTTCATAAGTACAAGACCACTGAGGTTGCAGAGATCCACCCCCGCATCTGGAGCAGAATCGCCCTTTTAGAATAGATATCCGCTTGCAGGAACCCTCCCCGGCGATAGCTTAGGAAGCTTGCTTGCGAAGGAAACAGAGGTCGCGCTGCGCGACGTCTCCTCCCATCGGACAAGCGACCTCGACAATCCCGGCTGGCGTATGCCAGAGAGAATCGAGCGCCTGGCGTCGCTAGCGGCGAGCACCGCAGGGGCATTAATTATAATGCCCCGCAAGGAGACAGAGTCATTCGGTATCATAACCTCCTAATGCCATTCATCGCTGGGGTGACTAGTCTCGCCCTCACCGGCTGCTCCTCGATTCTCGAGGCGTTGCCGGATGGCGGCGACAAGGCGCCGAAGGCGGCGGTGATGGCGGTTGATCTGAAGAAGGTCGGCGATGAAGCCAAGCTGCCGCAGCCTTGGGAGATCGCCGGTCCGATCGAGGCCGATCCGGTCACCGTCACGCCGTGGATCGTCTGCCTGCGCAGCAAGGCACCGGATCAGGCGCGGCAAACCTACGCGCTGTTTTACAAGAGCGGCAAGCTCGAGACCTATCGGTTTGCCGCCATCGTCGATCGCTGCGACACGCAGAGCTTCAGGGCGTTCTAGACCAGGTCCGGTGCTGTCGCGGACCTGTTGCGATCACGACGCCCGGCGCTGCAGCGGATATTCGTCGCTCTCGTAAAGCGTGCGGATGCCCTTGTGGTCGAAGCGGGCTTCGTCGACCTGCAGATAGGCGCCGTTCAGGCAATCCGCCGGCAACTCCTCGATCGCGTAGCGCACCGCTTCGGCCGCCCTGCTGAAGCGGCGATAGGCAACGCCGGTCCGGCGTTTCTTGCGGATCGCTGCGGGAAACAGTTCGGCGGCGGTATCGTAGCTGAACGCCATGGTGGAAGTGGCCTCCTGAATAGGGTGATGGCCACACGGAAGCGATCTTGATCGGCACCGGCGGCTTCAATTCCGACCCCCTTCATATAGGCACGATGCGCGGATTTGCGACTCAAGGTCGCCACGATTGCGCTATCCGAATGAATTCGCTTCGCTTTTGTGAACTGCACAAACAAGAAGCGGGCGCCAAGGACGCCCGCTTCGCTGATGATCGTACGCAATTGCGACCCGCTATTTCGGCTGGAGCTTCAGAGCCGCCGAATTGATGCAGTAGCGCAGCCCGGTCGGCCCGGGGCCGTCGGGAAATACGTGGCCGAGATGGCCGCTGCAGCGTGAGCACAGCACCTCGGTGCGGATCATGCCGTGGCTCACGTCGCGCTCCTCGTCGATCACGCCCGTCGCCGCCGGCGCAGTGAAGCTCGGCCAGCCGCAGCCGGAATCGAACTTGGTATCGGACTCGAACAGCGTCTGACCGCAGCCGGCGCACACATAGGTGCCAGGGCGCGTCTCGTATTCATACTCTCCGGTGTACGGCCGCTCGGTCGCCTTCTCGCGCAGCACGGCGTACTGCATCGGCGTCAGCTCCTTGCGCCACTCGGCTTCGCTTTTCTGAACCTTGCCGAGCGTGGTGGTCTTGGTGTCGGACATCGTTCCTCCTGAACCGTCGAACCCCGCCGTCAGTTAGTGGCCTTGACGCTGCTCACCAGCGTCGGCTTGTCGAGATACTCCGTCGGAAACAGCTTCTTCAGGGCCTCGATCTTCGGCAGGTCGTTGTAGGCAATATAGGGCTGGCTGGGGTGCAGCGTCAGGTAGTCCTGGTGGTAGGCCTCCGCGGCATAAAATCCCTTCAGCGGCCCGACCTTGGTGACGATCGGCGCGCCGTACACCTTGGCGGCGTCGAGCTGCGCAATATAGGCGTCGGCAATCCGCTTCTGCTCGTCGCTGGTGGTGAAGATCGCCGAGCGATATTGCGGCCCGGTGTCGGGGCCCTGGCGATCGAGCTGCGTCGGATCATGCGCGACCGAGAAATAGATCTGCAGCAGCTTGCCGTAGGAGATCCGCTTCGGATCATATTTGACCTCGACTGCCTCCGCATGCCCCGTCGTACCGGTCGAGACCAGCGGATAGCTCGCGCTCGCCTTGCTACCGCCGGCATAGCCCGACAGCGCATTGACCACGCCCGCCGTGTGCTGGAACACGCCCTGCACGCCCCAGAAGCAGCCGCCGGCGAATACGGCGGTCTGAATCCCGCCGCCCTCTTTGGCGTCGAGCTGCGGCGGCGGAATCACCACCGGCTCCTCGGCCGCCCGAGACGGTCCGAGAGCGGACCACGCCAGCGCCCCCACAGCGGCGGCGCAGAGAGTAAGACGACCAAATGAAGCGCGCATGAGCTGTCCTCGCGAGGTTGAGGCCGAAGCCGGCCTGGCTGTTGCGCTCAAGATACGGGGCTGGCGCCGGCCTGTTACGCAGGCACGGACACGAGTTCGTGACTGCCAGCCCGCACCAGAAGGGAAGGCCGCGACGCCGCGAGCCCGCGACAGTTCGGTATTTTTGCACCGCGCCGCCGCCCGCAACGGCGAATGCCCGCCGCCAATCCTAAATGACCGAAGCCCAAAGGCCGCATTGCATTAAGGATAGCCGCGCTCCGGGCTGGATCACCCCTTCGTGAAGTGCCAAGATGCGCTCGGCCCGGTGGCGGAAGATTAACGCGGGGGCGGTGCAACGCTCTTTTTCCTGGTTCAAGTCCAGGCTGGGCCTCCAGATCTTGCCGAAATTGCCGGTTGACGGGCGACTCGAAGGCCTTTCGCCGCCCGGGAAACTGGTCTAAGACACCTCCCGCGCGCCTGGGACGGCCCGGCGCTTGAAGACCTGAGGGACGCGCGGCTGCGCGCCCTTTTTTTGTGCCCGCGATTTCCGCCCGCGTCAGCGAGATTTGATGCCCAAACGAACCGACATCTCCACCATCCTCATCATCGGGGCCGGTCCCATCGTGATCGGCCAGGCCTGCGAATTCGACTATTCCGGCACGCAGGCGGTCAAGGCGCTGAAGCAGGAGGGCTATCGGGTCGTCCTGGTCAACTCCAATCCGGCGACGATCATGACCGATCCGGAGCTGGCGGACGCGACCTATATCGAGCCGATCACCCCTGAGATCGTCGCCAAGATCATCGAAAAGGAGCGCTACGTCATCCCCGGCGGCTTCGCGCTGCTGCCGACGATGGGCGGCCAGACCGCGCTGAACTGCGCGCTGTCGTTGCGCAAGCTCGGGACGCTGGAGAAATTCGACGTCGAGATGATCGGCGCCACCGCCGACGCCATCGACAAGGCCGAGGACCGCGAGCGGTTCCGCGAGGCGATGACCAAGATCGGGCTCGAAACCCCGAACTCGCGCCAGGTGAAGAGCCTACCCGACGCGCTGCGCGCGCTCGACGAGATCGGCTTCCCGGCGCTGATCCGGCCATCGTTCACGATGGGCGGCACCGGCGGCGGCATCGCCTACACCAAAGCCGAGTTCATCGAGATCGTCGAGCGCGGTATCGACGCCTCCCCGACCAACGAGGTTCTGATCGAAGAATCGATCCTCGGCTGGAAGGAATACGAGATGGAGGTCGTGCGCGATAAGCACGACAACTGCATCATCGTCTGCTCGATCGAGAATCTCGACCCGATGGGCGTGCACACCGGCGATTCGATCACCGTGGCGCCGGCGCTGACCCTGACCGACAAAGAATACCAGATCATGCGCGACGCCTCGCTGGCGGTGCTGCGCGAGATTGGGGTGGAGACCGGCGGCTCCAACGTGCAGTTCGCGGTCAACCCGGATGACGGCCGGCTGGTCGTGATCGAAATGAACCCGCGGGTGTCGCGTTCGTCGGCGCTGGCGTCGAAAGCCACCGGCTTCCCGATCGCCAAGGTCGCCGCCAAGCTGGCGGTCGGCTATTCGCTCGACGAGATCGCCAACGACATCACCGGCGGCGCAACGCCGGCGTCGTTCGAGCCGACGATCGACTATGTCGTCACCAAGATTCCGCGGTTCGCCTTCGAGAAATTCCCCGGCGCCTCCGCCAACCTGACCACCGCGATGAAGTCGGTCGGCGAGGTGATGGCGATCGGCCGCACCTTCCAGGAGAGCCTGCAGAAGGCGCTCCGCGGCCTCGAGAGCGGCCTCACCGGTCTCGACGAGATCGAGATCGAAGGTCTCGGCCGCGGCGACGACAAGAACGCGATTCGCGCGGCGCTCGGCACCCCGACGCCGAGCCGGCTGCTGCAGGTCGCGCAGGCGATGCGCCTCGGCTGGTCGGACGAAGAAATCTTCAACTCCTGCAAGATCGACCCCTGGTTCCTGGCGCAGCTCCGCGGCATCGTCGACATGGAGGCCCGGGTCCGCGACGCGGGCCTGCCGGATCACTCATTCGGCATGCGCACCCTGAAGGCGATGGGCTTCTCCGACGCCCGCCTCGCCGTGCTGGCCAACACCACCGAGGCCGAGGTCAAGGACAAGCGCCGTGCGCTCGGCGTCCGCCCGGTGTTCAAGCGCATCGACACCTGCGCGGCGGAGTTCGCCTCGCCGACCGCCTACATGTATTCGACCTACGAGGCGCCGTTCGCCGGCCCCGCGTCGGACGAAAGCCGGCCGTCGGACAAACAGAAGGTGATCATCCTCGGCGGCGGTCCGAACCGGATCGGCCAGGGCATCGAGTTCGATTACTGCTGCTGCCATGCCTGCTTCGCGCTGCATGACGCCGGCTACGAATCGATCATGGTCAACTGCAACCCGGAAACGGTGTCGACCGACTATGACACCGCGGACCGACTCTATTTCGAGCCGCTGACGGCCGAAGACGTGCTCGAGATCATCGACACCGAGCGCTCCAACGGCACGCTGCGCGGCGTGATCGTACAGTTCGGCGGCCAGACGCCGCTGAAGCTGGCGCGCGCCCTTGAAGCGGCCGACGTGCCGATCCTCGGCACCTCCCCGGACGCGATCGACCTCGCCGAGGATCGCGATCGCTTCAAGCGCATCCTCGACAAGCTGCGGCTGAAGCAGCCGAAGAACGGCATCGCCTACTCGGTCGAACAGGCTCGCCTGGTCGCGGCCGAACTCGGCCTGCCGCTGGTAGTGCGTCCGTCTTACGTGCTCGGCGGCCGCGCCATGCAGATCATCCGCGAGGACAATCAGCTCAGCGACTATCTGCTCGGCACCCTGCCCGAGCTGGTGCCGGGCGACGTCAAGGCACGCTATCCGAACGACAAGACCGGGCAGATCAACACCGTGCTCGGCACTAACCCACTGCTGTTCGACCGCTATCTGTCGGACGCAACGGAAGTCGACGTGGACTGCCTGTCGGACGGCAAAGACACCTTCATCGTCGGCATCATGGAGCACATCGAAGAGGCCGGCATTCACTCCGGCGACTCCGCCTGCTCGCTGCCGCCGCACTCGCTCAGCGCCGAAACCATCGCCGAGCTGGAACGCCAGACCCGTGAGCTGGCGCTGGGCCTCGACGTCGTCGGCCTGATGAATGTGCAGTACGCCATCAAGGACGGCGAGATCTACGTGCTGGAGGTCAATCCGCGCGCATCCCGTACCGTGCCGTTCGTCGCCAAGGTGATCGGCATGCCGGTCGCCAAGCTCGCGGCGCGAATCATGGCCGGCGAGAAGATCGCCGACCTCGGCCTGAAGAAGCGCACGCTTGACCATGTCGGCGTCAAGGAATCGGTGTTCCCGTTCGCGCGCTTCCCAGGTGTCGACACCGTGCTCGGCCCGGAGATGCGCTCGACCGGCGAAGTGATGGGGCTCGATCGTTCATTCGAGGTTGCCTTCGCCAAGAGCCAGCTCGGCGGGGGCACCCGCGTGCCGCGCAAGGGCACCGTCTTCGTGTCGGTCCGCGAAAGCGACAAGGCGCGGATCCTCGACGCCGTGAAGCTGCTGCACTCGGTCGGCTTCAGGGTGATCGCCACCTCCGGGACCCAGCGCTATCTGGCGGATCACGGCGTGCCGGCGGAGAAGATCAACAAGGTGCTGGAAGGCCGTCCGCACATCGTCGACGCCATCATGAACGGCGAAGTGCAACTGGTGTTCAACACCACCGAGGGGCCGCAGGCGCTGGCCGACAGCCGGTCGCTGCGGCGCGCTGCCCTCTTGCATAAAGTTCCCTATTACACCACTCTTTCGGGCGCGGTGGCCGCCGCAAAGGGCATCCGGGCCTATTTGGATGGGGACCTTGAGGTCCGGACCCTGCAGAGCTACTTTTCCGAAAGCTGATCGTCGCCCGGCCCGAGCGGCCGGCTATCGACTGACAGGCCGTCAGGCCGGGGAACCCGCCCGCATTGGAATTGTTCTCTCCGGCGTTTGCCGGACAGCTCTGGTGCCGTTTTGAACCGACTTCGGACGCCGCACAGGCGCGGCGCCGCCGTAAACACCCGACGACGTTGCGGGCGAGCAGGGTTCGGCGATCCGCAACGTATTCTTGAAGGATGAAGAGACGATGGTCGAAAAGATACCGATGACTGCGAGCGGGTACGCCGCACTTTCGGACGAGTTGAAGCATCGCCAGTCGGTGGACCGTCCGCGCATCATCGAGCATATCGCCGAAGCGCGCTCCCATGGCGACCTCTCGGAAAACGCCGAATATCACGCGGCCAAGGAAGAGCAGTCCCATAACGAGGGCCGGATCAACGAACTCGAGGACAAGCTGGCGCGCGCGGACATCATCGACGTCAGCAAACTGTCGGGCGACACCGTCAAGTTCGGCGCCACCGTCACCT
The DNA here is from genome assembly GCF_039642825.1 of Rhodopseudomonas sp. P1. Taxonomy (NCBI): domain Bacteria; kingdom Pseudomonadati; phylum Pseudomonadota; class Alphaproteobacteria; order Hyphomicrobiales; family Nitrobacteraceae; genus Rhodopseudomonas; species Rhodopseudomonas sp. P1. Next base: position 4,522,611 of record NZ_CP088006.1, read on the forward strand.
TGATCGACGAGGACACCGAGAAGAAGGCGGTGTGGCAGATCGTCGGTGAGGCCGAAGCCGACGCCAAGAAGGGCAAGATCTCGATCACCTCGCCGCTGGCGCGGGCGCTGATCGGCAAGAAAGCTGGCTCCTCGGTCGAAGTGGTCGCCCCCGGCGGCGCCAAGGCTTACGAGATCGCCAAGGTCGAGTGGCGCTGACCAGCGCACACCGCCAACGAAACGAAAAAGCCGCGCTTTGCCGCGGCTTTTTTGTTGCCCGAACTCCCGCGGCTCACGGTTAATTCAGTCGCTGGTGCCATGGTGTTGCGGCAAGGTTCTGGACGATCGGCGGCATTGTTGCTCGGCCGCGACTGCCGCACCTCGAAAATCAGGATCGTCCATGAATCAGTCGTTCGCGCGCTTGCAGCCGTTTGCCCTGAGCCTGCTCCGCTTCATCACCGGTTTGCTGCTGTTTCAATACGGCGTGGCCAAGCTGTTCAAATTTCCCGCTGTGCCGATGTTCGCCAAGGTCGAGCTGTTTTCGCTGTATGGCGCGGCGGGCAGCCTGGAGCTGATCCTCGGCGCGCTGCTGATGCTCGGCCTGTTCACTCGCCCTGTCGCCTTCATCCTGTCGGGCGAGATGGCGTTCGCGTATTTCCTCGGCCACGTCTTCAAGGGCGCAACGCCGGTCTGGCTGCCTCTCCTGAACGGCGGCAGCCTGGCGATCGCGATGTGCTTCACGTGCTTGTACTTGGCCACGACGGGCGGCGGACCGATCAGCCTCGATCGTATCCTGCGGCGCGATCGCTGACACTGCAGCAGCGCTGAAACGATCGCGGCGGCGGCCTCAGGTCGTCGCCGCCTTTAGCTCCAGCGGCACCGCGGCGGCGTATTTCGAATTGCGCAGCACCAGGGAGGTGCGGACGTTGCGGACGTGCGGGGCGGCGGTGAGATGGGCGACAAAATTCTGGAACGTCGCCATGTCGGGCGCGACGCATTTCAGGATGAAGTCGACTTCGCCCGACAGCATCCAGCACTCGCGTACCAGCGGCTCGTTGCGGACGAATTCCTCAAACCCGCGCAGGTCGGCCTCGGCCTGGCTCGACAAATGCACCGAGGCGAACACCGTGACGTCGAAACCGAGATGCGCCGGATCGAGCAGCCCGCGATAGCCGAGGATGTAGCCCTCTTCCTCCAGCGTCCGCACCCGCCGCAGACACGGCGGCGGCGAAATCCCGACCCGTTTGGCCAGTTCGACATTGGTGATTCGGCCGTCGTCCTGAATTTCCTGCAGGATCTTGAGGTCGATCTGGTCGAGGCTCTTGGTCACGCTGGTGCTATTCCCGCAAGGCGGATTCGGCTTAGAAACAGCCTCTCTTAGCGCACCCCGCGAAATTTGGGTAATTTTATTTCGCGATGCTCACAGCTCGTTTTCCAATCTTGGTGGGAAATCCTGCACGGAGGTATTGCAAATCTTGCATAGCTCGCCAAATAACATAGACTTCTGTCTGATCTTCCGCCCATTGGCGATGCCCCAGCCAGGCCTTTCCCTGCGTCGCGCCGCCCTCAGTTTCGGGGACTGATTCATGCCGAGTCCGGTTCAAGCCAAGGTCGTGATCATTGGATCCGGGCCCGCCGGTTATACCGCCGCGATCTACGCCTCTCGCGCGATGCTGGAGCCAATCTTGATCCAGGGCATGCAGCCCGGCGGTCAGCTCACCATCACCACCGACGTCGAAAACTACCCCGGCTTCGCCGATGTGATCCAAGGCCCGTGGCTGATGGAGCAGATGGAGAAGCAGGCGCTGCATGTCGGCACCCGGATCAAGACCGACCTTGTGGTCGATCTCGACCTCAGCCAGCGGCCGTTCCGGCTGACCTGCGACAGCGGCGACGTCTATCTGGCCGACACGCTGATCCTCGCCACCGGCGCTCAGGCGCGCTGGCTCGGTATTCCGTCTGAACAGACCTACAAGGGCTTCGGCGTCTCGGCCTGCGCCACCTGCGACGGCTTCTTCTATCGCGGCAAGGATGTCGTGGTGATCGGCGGCGGCAACACCGCGGTCGAGGAAGCGCTGTTCCTGACCAACTTCGCCGCCAGCGTCACCATCGTGCACCGGCGCGACCACTTCCGTGCCGAACGCATCCTGCAGGACCGGCTGTTCAAGCATCCGAAGATCAAGGTGATCTGGGACGTCGCGGTCGACGAGATCTGCGGCGCCGAGAACCCCACCAAGGTCACCCATGTGCGCCTGAAGAACGTCAAGAGCGGCACGACCAGCGAGGTCAAGGCCGACGGCGTGTTCATCGCGATCGGTCATGCGCCGGCGACGGAGCTGTTCAAAGACCAGATCAAGCTCAAACCGTCCGGTTATGTCGAGGTCGCGGCGAATTCGACCGCAACCTCGGTACCTGGCGTGTTCGCCGCCGGCGACGTCGCCGACGAGACCTACCGCCAAGCCGTCACCGCAGCCGGAATGGGCTGCATGGCGGCTCTCGAAGCCGAACGCTTCCTGGCGCTGCGCGCCGGCGACCGCCAAGCGGCCGAATAACTCTCTGGATGGCGCGACACCGCGACGGGTTCACCGATATGGACTGGGATAAGCTGAAGGTCTTTCACGCCGCTGCCGAAGCGGGGAGTTTCACCCATGCCGGCGAGCAGCTCGGGCTGTCGCAGTCGGCGGTGTCGCGGCAGGTCAGCGCGCTGGAGCAGGAGCTCTCGGTGTCGCTGTTTCACCGCCACGCCCGCGGCCTGATCCTCACCGAACAGGGCGATCTGCTGTTCCGCACCGCGCATGACGTGTTCATGCAGCTGCAGGCGGCACGCGCCAAGCTCACCGACAGCCGCGAGCGGCCGAGTGGCGACCTCAAGGTCACCACGACGCCCGGGCTCGGCATTCACTGGCTGGTACCGCGGCTCGGCGAATTCACCGCGCTGTACCCCGAGATCCGGATCTCGCTGATCGTCACCGACGAAGAGCTCGACCTGTCGATGCGCGAGGCCGACGTCGCGATCCGCACCCGCAAGCCGACCCAACCCGACCTGATCCAGCGCAAGCTGTTCTCGATCGGCTTCCACGCCTATTGCTCGCCGGAATACATCAAGAACTTCGGCACGCCGCGGACGCTGGAGGATCTCGACAATCACCGGCTGATCATGCTGAGCGACAGCCAGGTGCCGCCGCATCTGCAAAACCGGAGTTGGCTGATCGAAGCCGGACGCAACGGCATGGGTCCGCGCGAGCCCTACTTCAAGGTCAACAACATCCTCGGCCTGGTGCGCGCCTGCCAGCAGGGTCTCGGCATCGCAGCGCTGCCGGATTACCTGATCGAGGACACCAACCGTCTGGTGCAGTTGTTCGGCGAGGAAGATTCAATCCAGCTCGACACGTACTTCGTCTATCCGGAAGAATTGAAGACGGTGGCACGGGTGCAGGTGTTCCGCGACTTCGTGGTCAACAAGGCGCAACGCTGGCCGGGCTGATTTGTCGCTCCCGGGGCTCCGCATGTCTGACATGCGGGGGGCCCGCTTGCCGGGCCGTCGGATCGCGGATCAAATCGTTCTCACGTTGAGGGGTCGCGCTGCATCAAGTCCCCCTCCTCCAGTGGCGCGGCGGCTCAGCTATCCCTCTTGGAAGGTGATTGTGTCGGCCTATCAGGCCAAAGACCTTAGACCGGGCTCTTCGTGGGCCCGGTTTTTTTCTGCGCAATCATCTCTCCGCGCGCACGCGGCGATCGGTCGCAACGCCTCATGAAAAAACGCGCGGGTGGCCGCGCGCTGCAGTCGTGTTGGTCTGCGATCAGGCCGCTTGCTTGTGCATGCCGGAATTTCCGGCCCCGCGGATTGCCTTCACCGAGCGTTCGATCGCCGCCCAGAGCCGGTTGATCTCGTAAGCCGCGCGGCCTTCGGCGGCGTATTCGCGGGCGCCCTGGCCTTCACCGAGCGCCATCAGAAGATCGGCACGATTGGTGATCTGCCCGCCCCAGACCGGAGCCTTGAACTTGGCCAGCGCATCGCGCGCGATGGTGACGATCCGGCTTTCGACCTCGTCACGCAGCGCCGGGGCGCCGTTGAGCACCACCGCGTAGGGCTTGCGGTGCGAGCGGCAGGTCTGGATCGTATCCTGCACCGCGTTGACGTCGAACACGCCGGGCCGCGCCGGAATGATCACCATCGTGGCGTTGCGGATCGCATCGTCGACCACGGCGGACAGGTTCGGCGGCGTATCAACGAATATCCATTCGATGCCATCGCGCTTGGCGGCGGCCACGATATCGGTGATCGACCGCGTTGCGGTCCGCAGCGGCGGCTCGTTGGTACCGCGAAGCTTGTGCCACAGCGTCAGCGAGCCCTGCGGATCGGCATCGATCAGCAGACACGGACGCGAGGCTTTATGGACCTGTGCAGCCAAGTGAGCAGCCAGGGTACTTTTTCCCGAGCCGCCTTTACGCGAAGCAAAAACGATGACGTTCATACCCTGGCCTCCCGATTGACCTTGGCGGCAAAGTGAATCAGCTCGTTGATTCGTGAAAGATAAAATTGCAGGCAGTGATCATCGCCTCGCCAGATTGTAGCGATCGGCTGGTTTTTGAGTCACACCAGTTCCGGGATTGACGCAGCGCACAGGCTCTCATTGAGTCCCGAAGACGGTTTTTGAATAGCGGCTTGATGACAACGCTGCTGATCAGGCCGCTTTCTTGGCGGATGTATCAGAGCCCGCCGCGTGCTGATCAGCATCGAACGGCTTAGTATCCGCACCGCGGCCGCGTTGCCGCTCCAGCCATTTGCGCTCGATCCAGTTCAGCGTCCGTGCGGTCGGCTTCTCCAGCGCCGGCACATCCTGGGCGATCAGCACCATGCCGAGCGGCAGCATCCATAGCCCCAGAACAGGCAGGAAGCTCAGCATGCCGCCGCCAACCAGGGCGACGCCGAGGGGCAGCCGAACGTACTTTGATGACGGCCGCCGCAGCCAACCGACGAAATGCGCCGGCCGGGGTGGTAGCTTGGACTCGAACCACTGCAGATGGCGGTCGAGTTCGGCGCGGTGATCGATGTCTGTCACAAAGCTCTCCTCAGGCGCGAGATATGCGCGTCGATTTCGGCACCAACGCGGCAAGCTGTCGCGCAGATCCCGGAACCGCGGAGGCTTTGTCAGTTACTGCCGCTCGCGCTTGTGAGGTTTGCGGGGCTTGAGGCTGGTTGGTTTGCGGCGCACGGCCTCGTTTGTCTGCATCGCCACCGGCGTCGGCCCGAACTGTGCGCGGCAGGCGGGTGTGAGCTGCGCTTTGTTCTGCACCATGCAGACGGTGATCCGGTCGACGTCCGGAACGAACGCACCGCACAACCGCATCGCGTCGCCCGTACACGCCTGCTGCTGCTCGGCGGTGTAGGCCAGCGCCGCACCTGCAATCAATGACAGACCAAAGCTGGCGGCCAGTACAAGACCATGACGTCGAACGCGCGGCGAGATCGAATGGGTCGAGATCATGGACGGCCCCCTGCTGTGCTGACGTTCCCCCGCAGGCGTTCGGCCGCCTTGTTGTTATTTGGCTGATTGGCGGAGTGTGCGTGAGACGCGAGGAATTCGCAAGCAGCGCGCGAGCCGGCTCTGCGCGACAAGGCCGGACGCTAAGAGGCTGGACGCTAAGCTTCGTTGGCGCCGACGCCGCGTTGGTCCAAAGCGGTTTGCCCCGCCACGGTGAGACGATAATGACGCTGCCCGGCCGGATCGCCGGAATGACTGACGGCCACCAGGCCATCCGAAACCAGCCGGTCGAGTTCGAGCCGCTGGCCTGCATTGAGGTCGCGGCCGGCTGTCCGGGCCACATCCACCAACACGGCGATCGCCTGATCGCTCAATTCCCGGTCGGTCATGCCGGCTCCCCGCGCTTTGTTTCGCTTCAAGCAACGTGACCGTCCGCCATTCCGTTCCGAACAGAAGACCGCAACGCGATGGCGACCGCCCGCTCAGCAAGCGGCCGGCCGGGGGACGATCTCGGCAGGTGGTTTTGGGCTAATTCAGTCGCCGCGCAGCGCCGGCAAGGCGGGACGGTCCACCTTGGTAGGCTCACCGCCTCGTGGAGGTTCTTGGAAGGCTCACCGGCGTTCGCAGAGAGGCGCGCAGCTGTAGAGCTCTTTGTCCGTGCCTTTGTACACGGTGATCTGCTTGTCGCCTTGATCCGATGCCTCGGCCACAAGCCGGGCATCCGCCATGCTGCGCAGCGCGAGCGACAGCGTGCCGGACTGCCGGGCCCGTGTCAGCACCTCGGCTTGATCGCCTGTGAGCTCGAGGGTCGCCGTCTTGCCGATCACGTTATTCTGCCCTTCCCGCTCCTTGGGCAGCTGGTCGATCGCGAGCACGCGCACATTGGTCAGGATCGTCGTCGACGTCACCGTGTCCTTGGCGCCGGGAATGTCGGAGCTCTTGTCACGCTTGGTCAGGATCACGTCGACTTTGTCGTTGGGAAGAATGAAGCCGCCGGCGCTGGTTTCCGGCGAAATCTCCGTCGAGACGGCGCGCATGCCGGTCGGCAGGATCGCCGCCATGAAGCCGGAGCCATTAGGCTTCACCAGTTTGACTTCGCGGATCGGCTCGCCGGCAACGAAGGGCGAGCGCGCGATTGTCCCGGCCAGAAAGGCTTCGGTGTTGGGCATCTTGTCGCGGCGGAGAAAGTGCTCGCTGGCGCTGTCGGCCGGCCAGCTCTGCCAGCGGACATCCGAAGGGGTGACGAGCTGTCCAAGCGCGATATTCGATTTCGCGACGAGAACATCGACGGTCTGCAGCTGGGGAGTCGGCTCCGCGACCTGGCGGGGTCGCTCCGAGTCCGAACTGCTCGCCAGGAACGCGGCAGCAGCGCCGGCGGCGAGAGCAATGCCCAAAACGACAATGCGCGGCTTACTCAGGCGCATCCGCAAACTCCGGTTACTAAACTCAACGCAACTTGTCGCAATCTTAGGTCGAGGCGCATCAAGATAGAGTTAAGGTGAATACGAAGAATCTCCCCGAAACGGTATTATGGGAGTGCGCGCACAGCCGCGGGCCTGCACACGCCGTCTTGGACGCAGGCGCCAAGCGCGTTGGGCCCGCTCGACGATTTTTCGGCGGCTGTTCGGCTGATCGATCTGAAAAGAGAGATTTTAGGAGTGGTACAGTTGGGTGGGCTCGAACCACCGACCTCCTGTTCCACAGACAGGCGCTCTAACCAACTGAGCTACAACTGCATCCGGCGCGGCCGAGGTGGCCCGCGAACGGGCGGAAACTAGGTGCAACGCCGCGCTTTGGCAAGTCCGTGATCGGCTGCAAAACCAATGTCGGGGGTGCTGTCGACAACAACCTTCCAACGACAAAGCCCGGGCGCATGGCCCGGGCCCTGAAAACGTTGAAAACCGGGCCGGATCAGGCGGCCGGCTTGAAGATCTTCGAAGCGTTGGCCTTGATCGGCTCGACCGTCTCGGCGGCGACCTTCTGGGTCAGCTCGGTGAGTTCTTTGGTCTGCGCGGTCAGCGTCTCGATCTGCTTCTTGGCGTGGGAGGTCCACAATTCCATCACGTCCGGCAGGGTCTTGGCGCCGATCAGGCTCTGCGCGAAGTCGAAGCTGGCGCTGGTGTTGGTCTTCACGAAGTCGAACACCTTGGTCGAATAATCGGTCGCGCCCTTGCTGGCCGAGGTGAAAACCGCCTCGATGGTGCCGTTCTGGGTCTCGGCGACGTCCTTCAGCTTGGCGTAGCTTTCGCGGGCCTGCGACACGCCCTTTTCGGCGAAGGCGCGGACCTGCTCCGGAAGCTGGAACGGCAGCACGGTGGAAAACGGATCGCTCGAGTCGGCCATAGGGGCATCCTTCGCTGGTGGGGCAAATCGAAGTGACCCGCGCGAGCGGCCTGCGCAATCTTCAGGCTGGACGCCGAGCCGGGACGACCGAGGCCGTCCATTCGTTACAAAATACCACAGAAATTGTGCAATGCAACATAGAATTGCATTGCACTGCCACATTTCGCGCCATGGGCGTGGTGGGCGGGGCCGGTGCCCCGCCGGGCCGATTAGGACGTAAAGGCTCAGCTCTTCGGCTTGGCCACGTCCTGAGCCGCCTTGGTGACGACTTGGCCGAGCTCGCTGGCCTGCTCGGCGAGCGCTTTCATCTGCGACTGAACGTATTCGGTGTGCACCCGCATCACGTCGCCAAGGTCCTTGGCGTGGACGAGCTGCTGGGCGTAGTCGAGCGCCGCATGAACGTTGCGCTCGGCGAAGCTGACGGCGCGGCCGGTGATCTCTTTGGCATTGGCTCGGGCGGCGGCGCCGCGATCTTCGATGGTGGCGGCAGTCTGCTGGGCGCTGGACAGCATGTGCTCGAACGCCTTGCGGGCCTGATCGAACCCGGCCTCGGCCATCGAGCGCATTTCCTTGGGAATCTCGAACCGATCACGCTCTTCCTGATCCATCGTCAGCTCCTTCCGCCTGTTACGCCGCTGCTCGACCCGGCGCCGAAGACCTTACCGACCTATCGCATCGCCGGTGTGACCGGCGGATGTCGACTAGCGCATCGTGACCGATCGTCATGGTTTTGCAACCTTCCAACGCGATCAGGGCTTTCCAGGTCCTCAGGCGTGGCCAAATTAAGGTTATCGGCGCTTAAGACGGGATAGCTTCATCGCAAACGTGGACCTAACGGGAGCCGCTGGCGATAATGAATTGTTAAGGTTCTCAGGCCCCGCGCTCTGTCGGCCACAGGCGCAACCGCTGGCGAGCCGAGCGTACGAGTAGCGATGACGAACTGGGACTTTCAATTGCGAGGGGTCGACGATCCCCGGCTCGCGGTGCACGCGACCCGGACGTTGCCGGCGTGGCTGTGGTCGACCGACGGCAGCCGCGTGCTCTGGGCGAACCCAGTCGCCGCCCGGCTGTTCGGCGCGGCCAATGCCGCCGAGCTCGCCGGCCGCAGCTTCCGTCCCGCCGATCCGCATCGCCGTCAGGTCGCGCAGCTCGCCGCCAAGCTGCCGCAGAACGGCGCGACGCGGCTCGAACGACTGCGCGGCTTCGGCGCCCCGCTCGGCGCGCTGGTGACCTGCGCCTGCACCCGGCTCTTTTTCGCCGATGGCAGCGCCGGCGTTCTGATCGCCGCGGCAGAATCAATCGGCCGCCCGATGCCGCTGATCGACCGGCTGCGCGGCCTGGTCGAAGGCGTCGATACCCCGATCGCAGCTTTTGCCAGCGACGGCCTGTTCGTCGGCTCCAGCGCCGCCGCGCGCACGTTGCTCGGCTTCCGCAATCTGAGTGAGGCTGGTCTCGACCAGGCGCGCGCCGACGCGCTGCGGCTCGGCCGCGCCGAGACGCCGATCGGATTTGGCCATCTGGTGCTGCAGCGGGTCGGCAGCGGCGCGGATGTTGGCCTGATTGCGCTGCTGGCGCCGGGCACCATCACGGAGCCTGCTCCGCAGCAGAAAGCTCATTCTTCAGAACCGCAGCCTCGGCCTGATTCAGAACCGCAGCTTGAAGCCCGGCATCCGACGGCCGTTGAGGCGCCGGTTGAGCCGGCCACGCAGACGGAGCCGACTGTCGAAGCTCCGCAGGCTGCTGAGCCTGTGGCAAAGCCGATCGCGGTTGCGCCGGAAGCAAACGACGAGTCCAGCGCGTCGCAGCCGCCCGTCGAACAGGAGAGTATTCCAGAACCCGCATCGGATCAGCAGCCGGCCGAAACCGCGGCGGCAGCGGTTGAGCCCGACTACGAGACCTTCGCGATCCTGAGCGAAGCGCCTGCCGAATTCACGCTGCTCGACGACGTCGCACCTGCTGCCGAGGCGCAGCCTGCAGCACCCCAACCGCAGGTGGACAGTGTCGATAGCAACGCGCCGCCTTCGCCGCCGCCGCCGGCTGCTCCTGTCGAACAGCCCGCCGCCGAGGTGGTCCCGGTCGAAGAGCCTGTCGCGCCTGCAACGACGCATGAGCCCTCGCCTTACATCGAGGCCGTCGCCGACGAGCCGGCAGAACCGGACGTCGTCGAGACCGACCAGCAGCCGGCCACCGAACAATCCGCGGCACCCGAGCAGGCCGCTGCAGAGCCGGCGGCAACCGACGCTGCACCCGCCATCGACACGCCGCCCGAACTGCCTGCGCCGCGCCGGCATCCGCTGCGCTTCGTCTGGCAGATCGATCTGGCCGACCGGCTGGCGATCGCCTCCGACGAATTTCTCCGCCTGATCGGCCCGCATACCGCCGCCAATCTCGGGGAGCGCTGGAGCGAAGTCGCGGACCGGCTCAGGCTCGATCCGGAAGGTCTCGTCGCGGCCGCACTTGCCACCCGCCACACCTGGAGCGGCATCACGCTGCAATGGCCGGCTGACGGCGCCGCGCTGCGGCTGCCGATCGAAATGTCCGGTCTGCCGGTGCAAGATCAGGGCGGCGCCTTTGCCGGCTATCGCGGCTTCGGCGTCTGCCGCGATCTCGCCGCGCTCGATTATCTCGCGGCGCTCCGCCGGCACGGCTCGAACGAACCGCCGCCGCGGCCGCAGCCGCTGTCGGCCGATCGCGCGCCGCACACCCCCGCTTCAGACCAAGCCCCTGCTCTGGACCCGCTCCTGAACCCCTTGGACACGCCCGTGGATACCCCGAAAAACGTCCTGCCGTTCCGCGCCGCCAACGACGCGCGTGCGCCGTCGCTGACCCCGGGCGAGAACAGCGCCTTCCACGAACTGGCGCAGCAACTGGCAGCCCGGCTCGCAAGCGAGACTCCGCCGACCGCCGATGCTCCATCGATTGCCGACGACGAAGTTGCGCCAGAACAGGAAGCAGCACCGGCCGAAACGCCGGAGGCCCCGCGCGCCGAGTGGCTCGCGCCGGCACCCACGCCGGCGAGCGGCGTCAGCGCGCGCGACCGCCTGCTGCTCGATCTGATGCCGGTCGGCGTGCTGATCTATCGGCTCGACCGTCTGCTCTATGCAAACTCCGCATTCCTGACGCGGATGGGCTTTCCGAGCGTCGCCGCGCTCGAAGAGGCCGGCGGCCTCGATGCGCTGTATGTCGACTCCGGTGTCGGCGATTCCAGCAGCAGTTCGGAGACCGGCACACCGATCACCATCACCGCCGCACAAGGTGGTGACGCAGCCCCGACCGAAGCGCGACTGTTCACGATCGCCTGGGACGGCGATCAGGCGCTGGCGCTGATCTGCTCGCCCGCCCCTGCACCGACCGCGGTGCCCGAATTGCCGTTCGCGCCGGCGACTGCCCTCGAGGATGCGCCCTCGGTGGTCGGCGCCGCGAACGCCGAAGAACTCGGCGCGATTCTCGACACCACCGCCGAAGGCGTGCTGATGTTCGACGAAGCCGGCCAGATCAGCGCCGCCAACCGCAGCGCCGAAGCGCTGTTCGGCTACGACGGTGACGCGCTGGCGCAGCACAATCTGATCGAGCTGTTCGCGCCGGAAAGCCGCGCCGCCGTGCTCGATTACTTGGACAGCATCAAGAGCGGCCGCGCCCAGAGCGTGCTCGACCACGGGCTCGAAGCGCTCGGCCAGGTGCGCGAAGGCGGGCTGTTTCCGCTCACCATGACGATCGGCCGGACCCGCGCCGACGGGCCGAATTTCTTCGCCGTGTTCCGCGATCTGTCGCAGGTGCAGCGCACCGAGACCGAACTGAGCCAGGCCAAGCGGCTCGCCGAACGCGCCGCCGGCGCCAAGGCGGATGTGCTGGCGCGGCTCAGCCACGAGATACGGGCGCCGCTCAACGCCATTATCGGCTTTGCCGAAGTGATGATCGAGGAGCGGTTCGGCCCGCTCGGCAACGAGCGCTACGTCGATTACCTGAAGGACATCCGCGCTTCGGGCGAACGCGTCATCGGCATCGTCGACGATCTGCTCGATTTGTCGCGGATCGAGACCGGCAAGCTCGATCTCGCCTTCGCCAGCATCAACCTCAATGAGCTGGTCGAACAGAGCGTCGCGGTGATGCAGCCGCGCGCCAACCGCGAGCGCATCATCATCCGGACCTCGCTGGCGCATTCGCTGCCGACGGTGGTGGCCGACGCACAGGCGCTGCGCCAGATCGTCATGAACCTGATCAGTACCTCGATCCATCTGGCCAATGCCGGCGGACAGGTGATCGTCTCGACCGCGCTCAGCGATGCCGGCGAGGTGGTGCTGCGCGTCCGCGACACCGGCAGCCGTCTCAACGACGACGAACTCGCCGCCGCATTGCAGCCGTTCCGCACGCCGAGCGACCGTACCGAAGCCGCCGGCGTCAGCCTGTCGCTGACCAAGGCGCTGGTCGAAGCCAACCGCGCCACCTTCCACATCAAGAGCGCGCCGCAATCCGGCACGCTGATCGAAGTGGTGTTCGCCCACACGCCTGCGGCGGTGTGAGCTGATTTGACGTCGCGCGCGGAGGATCGCTCCGGGCATGCGGAAGCGTTACCCGCAAATGATTGCGTGAGTGACCGGGTCTGGGGACCTCCCGGCGGCAACCAGGCCGAGGGCGGCGGAGCGCCGAAAGGCGCGACCTTGGTATCAGTGGCCGCGGCCGTCCTCGCCGGATCGCCGGAGAGAACCGTCGTGGAACGCCTTTCGACGCGGGATGCGGCATTAGGAATATCGTCCCTTAGACACCCCCCTTGTCAAGCGCCTCCCGCCAGACCAAATTACAGGGCGCGGTAGACAAATGCTATTTTTCTACCAGTCGGAGATCGCATGCATCTCAACATCAAGAACGACGAGGCTCATCAGTTAGCGACAGAGCTGGCCCGCATGACCGGGGAGAGCCTCACTGCGGCGGTGACCAATGCGCTGCGCGAACAGCTCGCACGCGAGCATCGTCGCCGCCAAACCGACCAGATCGCGCAACGACTGCTGAAAATCGGAGGCCGGTACGCCGCATTGCCTGACACCGGGAGAACTCCAGACGAGATTCTCGGCTACGATGAGAACGGATTGCCCACGTGATCGTCATCGACACGTCGGCGATCATTGCGATCTTTCGCGAGGAACCAGAGGCAGCCCAGTTTGCGCGGCTCATCGCCGCCGACGACCAACCGGTTCTATCCTCGGGCAATTTGCTGGAGGCCGCGATCGTTCTTCGTGGACTAAAGGACATTCAGCCGGCCAAAGCCGAACGATGGCTTGATGACTTCATCGCGGCGGCCCGCATCCGGATCGAGCCCGTGACCACCGAGCAGGCCGGATACGCGCGTTCGGCGCATGTGCGGTTCGGGAAAGGGACCGGCCACAAAGCAGCTCTCAACTACGGAGATTGCTTCGCCTATGCGCTGGCCAAAGCTTTGAATGCCCCCTGCTGTGCAAGGGCAACGACTTTCCGCTGACCGATATTCCGCTTGTCGCGTAGATCTCTCCCTGGACTTCCCCCTTGCCCCCCGCCGTCAATCGCGATTTAGCTGGCGCGGACCGAACCCTGGCGCGAGAGCCTCGATGGCGACGATCGACACTTCCGTGGTTGCGAAACTGCCGCTGTTTGCAGGGCTGAGCCCGGCGGAGCTCGACGCCGTGCTGCTCGAGGCGCGGTCGATCCGGGTTCCCAAGAACGGCCACGTGTTCGAGCAGGGCGAGGACGCCCATTCGTTCTTCGTGCTGCTGCACGGCCACGTCCGCGCCAGCAAGGTGACGCCGGCCGGCGAGCAGATCGTGGTGCGCTATGTCGCGCCCGGCGAGACGCTGGGCGTGGCGATGGCGATCGGGCTCAACCGCTATCCGGCGACCGCCACCGCGGTCGACGATTCGATCGTGCTGGCCTGGCCGACCGCGGCCTGGCCGCGGCTGGTCGAGCAGTATCCGGCGCTCGCCACCAACACGCTGCGCACCGTCGGCGGCCGGCTGCAGGAGACGCATTCCCGGGTGGTGGAGATGTCGACCCAGCAGGTCGAGCAGCGCGTCGCCCATGCGCTGCTGCGGCTCGCCAAGCAGAGCGGCCGCAAGGTCGAAAACGGGGTGCAGATCGACTTCCCGATCAGCCGGCAGGACATCGCACAGATGACCGGCACCACGCTGCACACCGTCAGCCGGCTGTTGTCGGGCTGGGAGCAAAAGGGCCTGATCGAAAGCGGCCGGCAGAAGATCGTGCTGCGCGAGCCACATCAGCTCGTGGTGCTGGCCGATCAGGCGCCCGACGACAAGACCTCCTGAGACTGCGCCACCGCTTCGCGCAGCGCCGCGAGAAACGGCGCCTCGGCGATGCCATGCTCGTGGCAGGAATCCTCGATCGTGTGAAACGTCGCGATCGGGCAGCCGACGCAGGCGAGCTTGAAATCCAGGAACACCCGGATCGTCGCCGGCCATCGGCGCATCACGTCTTCGACTACGAGGGTGCGGTCAATCGACATTGTCGTCTCCGTTGACCCGCCATGCTGAGGCCCGGGGCGGCGGCGTTCTTTGTCGCGCAACAACGTTTCGGCGGGTTCCTACACCTCGTAGTTGTCACATCCGACGAATGACGGATGCGGGTGAGCCCGTAGTTGAAAGGTATTCATCTGCGAGCTTGTGCTGGGACAAACAGCGGTGGCGCGGCAGGAGCATGGTTGCGCCAGCCGAGTTTCAATCCAGCCGCAAGGACCTCTACCATGATGACCCGCCGAGATACTCTGCTGAGCGCCGCCGTCACCGCACTGTTACTCAGCGCGCCGACCGTGGCAGCGGCCGCCGCTGAAGACGATGTCTCGAAGCTGCCGCGCCAGAAGGTCGAACTGGTCGCACCGCCGTTCGTGCACGCGCATCAGCAGGCCACCAAGGATGGACCCAAGGTCGTCGAGTTCAAGATGGTGGTGCAGGAAAAAGAAGTGGTGATCGACGAAGACGGCACCAAATTCCAGGCGATGACCTTCAACGGTTCGATGCCCGGACCGTTGATGGTGGTGCATGAGGGCGACTATGTCGAACTGACGCTGGTCAATCCCGCCAGCAACACCATGCCGCACAACATCGACTTCCACGCCTCGACCGGCGCACTCGGCGGCGGCGCGCTGACGCTGATCAATCCCGGCGAACAGGTGGTGCTGCGCTTCAAGGCCGATCGCTCCGGCGTATTCGTGTATCACTGCGCCCCCGGCGGCAACATGATCCCGTGGCACGTCGTTTCCGGCATGAACGGCGCCATCATGGTGCTGCCGCGTGACGGCCTGAAGGATCGGAACGGCAAGCCGCTGCGCTACGACCGGGTCTATTACATCGGCGAGCAGGACATGTACGTGCCGAAGGACCAGAACGGCAAATACAAGGCCTATGCGTCGCCGGCCGAATCCTACATCGACACCGCCGAGGTGATGCGCAAGCTGATCCCGACCCACGTGGTGTTCAACGGCAAGGTCGGAGCGCTGACCGGCAAGAACGCGATGCCCGCCAAGGTCGGCGAGACCGTGCTGATCGTGCATTCGCAGGCCAACCGCGACACCCGCCCGCACCTGATCGGCGGTCACGGCGACTACGTCTGGGAGACCGGCAAGTTCGCCAATCCGCCGGAGACCAACCTGGAGACCTGGTTCATTCGCGGCGGTTCCGCCGGTGCTGCGCTCTACACCTTCAAGCAGCCGGGCGTTTACGCCTACCTCAACCACAACCTGATCGAAGCGATCGAGCTCGGCGCCACCGCGCATTTCAAGGTCGACGGCAAGTGGAACGACGACCTGATGAAGCAGGTCAGCGCACCCGGCCCGATCCCGGGCGGTCCGACGAACTAATCACCTCCGCCCCCGGGATCCGCGTCCGCGCGGGTCCCTCTCGTCCCACCCGTCATTGCGAGCGAAGCGAGCAATCCAGTCCAGCGATCGGAGCTGGATTGCTTCGTCGCTTCGCTCCTCGCAATGACGGACAGATGACCTGGTTGCTGCCATGCTGCTCGCCTTCAAAGCCCAGATCGCCCTCGCTGCCCTCGCCGGCTTCGCCACGCCGTTGGCGGTGACGCCGCTGGTGATCGGCCACGGCGACGCGGCGCTCGACGGACAGCAGGCGATGGTCGAGATCGCTCCGGGCGCGATGGACTACCGGCTGCCCGGCGAATTCACCCGCGATGGCCGGCAGATCGAGGCGCCGCAGACCAAGCTGCAGTTCGATCGTCCGCTGTCGATCATGCTGCATCAGGTCAGCACGGTGGACTATCAACTCTGCGTCGACGATGGCGCCTGCCATCCGATGCGGGCCAACACCGCGGTTCGCGCCGACCGGCCTGCCGTGCAGGTATCCTGGCAGGACGCCACCACCTACGCCGACTGGCTGTCGCGCAAGACCGGCGCACACTACCGGCTGCCGACCGACGCCGAATGGGCGTTTGCGGCCGGCAGCAAGTTCAAGGATGACGGGCTGGCCTCGGACAGCGACGATCCGTCGGTACGGTGGATCGCGCGCTATGAGCGCGAATCCGATCGTGACGATCTGTCGGCCAGCTTGCGCAGCTTTGGTGGCTTCGGCGCCAACGAGCGCGGACTGCTTGATCTGTCCGGCAACGTCTGGGAATGGACAACCACCTGTTTCGATCGCACCGCGATCGACGCCGCCGGCCGGCCGCAGGCGCAGACCGCCAATTGCGGCGTGCGGATCGCCGAAGGGCTGCACCGCGCCTACGTCTCCGATTTCATTCGCGACGCCAAAGCCGGCGGCTGCTCGGCCGGCCTGCCACCGATCCACCTCGGTTTTCGCCTGGTGCGCGAACAGGATGGACCGCTGGCGCGGCTGCGCGAGCACCTGGGCCGCGCGATGGCATCGGCCGGGATTTGAACCGCGACCCAAGGCCGCGCAGGACATTGATACGCATCAAATAGACCCGCGGGCCGAGCTTCTAGCCTCGGCCATCGCGTGTCCCGGCGCCCGCCGCTTCGCCACGCGCTCCTGAAGGCCGCCCGGCCGATGCGCGGAGTTGCGCTATTTTGAATGCTCCCGATCTCTCCCGCCCGCCGCTGACCATCCGGCGGATCAGCCTCGATACCGGCCGCGAAAACGTCGCGGTGCTTTCCCGCCGCTCGCGCGCCCTGCGCCCCGAAGTGTTTCGCGGCTTCAGCCGCGTCGAACTGCGCATCAACTCCAAGGTGCTGCTGGCGACGCTGATGATCACCGACGACGACGCGATGATCGGCCCCGACGAACTCGGCCTGTCGGAGCCTGCGTTCCGCCGCTTCAATGAGCCGGTCGGCAGTGCGGTGTCGGTGACGCCGGCACGGTCGCCCGCCAGCCTCGATGCGGTGCGCGCCAAGATCCAGGGCCACACGCTATCGGCCGCCGAGATCACCGCGATCGTCGACGACCTCGCGCACTTCCGTTACTCCGACATGGAGATCGCCGCGTTCCTGATCAGCGCCGCGCGCTTCACCTCGACCGACGAGCTGCTGGCGCTGGTCGGCGCGATGGCGTCGGTCGGCACGAAGCTGAAATGGGACAATCCAATCGTCGTCGACAAGCACTGCATCGGCGGCATTCCCGGCAACCGCACCACCATGATCGTGGTGCCGATCGTCGCCGCGCACGGGCTGATGATTCCGAAGACCTCGT
This sequence comes from Rhodopseudomonas sp. P1, assembly GCF_039642825.1. Lineage (NCBI taxonomy): Bacteria > Pseudomonadati > Pseudomonadota > Alphaproteobacteria > Hyphomicrobiales > Nitrobacteraceae > Rhodopseudomonas > Rhodopseudomonas sp. P1. Next base: position 4,540,056 of record NZ_CP088006.1, read on the forward strand.
CGCGCGCCATCACCTCGCCGGCCGGCACCGCCGACACCATGGAGCTGCTGGCAAGGGTCGATCTCGACGTCGAGCAGATGAAAGAGGTGGTGCATTCCTGCGGCGGCTGCCTGGTGTGGGGCGGCCACGTCAACCTGTCGCCGGCCGACGACATCCTGATCTCAGTCGAACGTCCGCTCAGCCTCGACACGCCCGAGCAGATGGTCGCCTCGATCATGTCGAAGAAGCTCGCCGCCGGCTCGACCCGGCTACTGATCGACTTCCCGGTCGGCCCCTCCGCCAAGGTCGCCAGCGCCAACGAGGCGATGCGGCTGCGCAAGCTGTTCGAATTCGTCGGCGATCATTTCGGGATCGGCGTCGAGGTGGTCACCACCGACGGCCGTCAGCCGATCGGCCGCGGCATCGGTCCCGTGCTGGAAGCCCGCGACGTCATGGCGGTGCTCGGCAACGAGCCCGGCGCACCGGCCGACCTGCGCGAGAAATCGCTGCGGCTCGCCGCGCATCTTTTGGAGTACGATCCGAAGCTGCGCGGCGGCGCCGGCTATGCCCGCGCCAAGGAGCTGCTCGACAGCGGAGCGGCGCTGAAGAAGATGCAGCAGATCATCGACGCGCAGGGGCCTTCGCCGTGTCCGGCCGAACTCGGCAGCTATGCTGCCGACGTGCTGGCGGCCGCTGATGGCGTGGTCAACGGCATCGACTGTCTGCGGATCAATCGTCTCGCCCGCAGCGCCGGCGCGCCGGTCGCCAAGGGCGCCGGCATCGATCTGTTCAAGAAGATCGGCGACCGGGTCGAAAAGGGCGAACCGCTGTATCGCGTGTATGCGTCCGACCGCGCCGAATTCGATCTGGCGCTGGCCGCCGCACAGGCGGAGTCCGGCTTCGCGATCAACCACCACACCCCGGCCGACGTGGACCTGGTATCGTGAGCGTCGCCCTGCGCTATCTGGACTCGGCGGCGGACGATGCCATTCGGCTCGCGGCGCGGCTCGGCGTGCCGGCGCATCTGATCACGCAGCACCGCTTTCCGGACGGCGAGATCGCCGTCAATGTTGGCCCGGAGGCGGCGACCACGATCCTGTATCTGCCGCTCGACCTGCCCAACGATAAGCTGGTGACCATCCTGTTCGCCGCCGAAGCGCTGCGCCGCGAAGGCTGCAGACGGCTGGTGCTGCTGGCGCCGTATCTCTGCTACATGCGCCAGGACGTGGCATTCCATCCCGGCGACGCGATCAGCCAGACGGCGATGGGGCGGCTGCTCGCAGGGCTGGTCGACCGCGTCATCACCGTCGATCCGCATCTGCATCGCACGCCGCGGCTCGGCGACGTCTTCCCCGGCATCGCCGCGGACGAGCTGTCGGCGATGCCGGCGATTGCCGCAGCGCTGCGCGGCACGCTCGATCCTGACACCGTGGTGGTCGGACCGGATTCCGAGTCGCAACAATGGGTCGATGCGCTCGCCAAGCTGATCGGCACACGATCCGCGGTGGCGCAGAAGATCCGGCACGGCGACCGATCTGTCGAGATCACGTTCCCTGATGCAAGCTCCATAGCGGGTCGGCCGGCACTGCTGGTCGATGACATCGTCTCCTCCGGCGGCACGCTGATCGCCTGCACCCGCGCGCTGCTCGGCGCCGGCGCAACGTCTGTCGACGCGGTGATCACCCACGCGCTGTTTCCCCCGGCGATGCTGCGCGACTTCGCCGCCGCCGGCATCCGCACCATCCGCTCCACCCACACCGTGCCGCACCCGACCAACGCAATCACGCTCGACGATCTGTTCGTCGAGGCGCTGCGAGCCGAGATCGGCACGACCAATCAGGAGACCCGCGCATGAGCGTTACCATCCGATTCTGCGGCGCTGCGCGAACCGTCACCGGCTCCTGCTATCTGTTCGAGACCAATGGCAAACGCTTCCTGGTCGATTGCGGCCTGTTCCAGGGCCACAAGACGCTGAAGGAGCTGAACTACGGCGCGTTTCCGTTCCGCCCGTCGGAGATCGACGCGGTGTTGCTGACGCACGCCCATATCGATCACTGCGGCCTGCTGCCGAAGCTGGTGCGCGAGGGCTTCAAGGGACGAATCCTTGCGACCCGCGGCACCATCGATCTGTGCTCCTACATGCTGCCCGACGCCGGCAGCATCCAGGAGTCCGAAGTGATCATGCTGAACCGCCGCAACGCCGCGCGCGGCAAGCCCGAAGTCAGCCCGATCTACACCCAAGCCGACGCGATCGCGACGCTGTCGTCGTTCTATCCGGTCGATTATCAGAGCTGGATCACCGTCCTCCCCGGTGTGCGCGCGCGGTTCTGGAACGCCGGTCACCTGCTCGGCTCGGCCTCGATCGAAATCGAGATCGACGGCGAAGGCCGCTCGTCATCAGCGCTGCGGCTGCTCGCCTCCGGCGATATCGGCCCCGACGGCAAGCTGCTGCAGCCCGATCCGGAAGCGCCGGCGCATTTCGACTACGTGATCTGCGAGTCGACCTATGGCGACCGCGTGCGCGAGCCGACCTCGCCGAAGCTCCGCCACGAGCGCCTGGCTGCTGAAGTCAACGCCGCCGCGGCGGCGCGCGGCGCGCTGGTGATTCCGGCATTCGCGGTCGAGCGCACCCAGGAGCTGATCGTCGATCTGATCGACCTGATGGAAAAGGGAACGATCCCGAGCGCGCCGATCTTCCTGGATTCGCCGCTGGCGATCCGCGCCACCGAAGTGTTCCGCCGCCACGCTGCCGATCTCGACGAAGACGTCGATGTGGAGCGGCTGCTGGCCTCGCCGCATCTGCGCTTCACCGAGACGGTGGAAGAGAGCAAGTCGATCGCCAAGCTGAACGGCTTCCACATCATCATCGCCGCCAGCGGCATGTGCGACGCCGGCCGCATCCGCCATCATCTCAAGCGCTGGCTGTGCCGCTCCACCGGCACCGTGCTGCTGGTCGGTTATCAGGCCAACGGCACGCTCGGCCGCTTCCTCGAAGAAGGCGCCAAGGCGGTGCGGATCATGGGCGAGGAAGTCCGCGTCAAGGCCAAGATCCGCCGCATCGATGATTACTCCGGCCACGCCGACGCCGGCGAGCTGACGCGCTGGATCACCGAACGGCGACCGATCGATCGCGGGCTGTTTCTCGCCCATGGCGAGGAAAGCGCGATCGCCGCGTTGGCGGAGCGACTCGGCGGCGGCGTTCTGCCGGCCGCGAAAATCTTTCAGCCTGTGCTCGATGACGTCTACGAACTCACCACGCCGGTTCCGACCGCGCAGGACGGCAAGCATCGCCGACGGCTCGAGCCCGAATCAGTGGTCAAGCTCGACTGGCACAACGAGATGTCCAAGCTGCTTCTCGATATCAACGCCAGCGTCGAAGCCGCCGCTGACGAGCGCGCGCGCAGCGTGATCATTCGCCGCCTGCGCCGCGCGCTCGACGACAACGGCAATGGCAATGGCAATGGCAACGGCGCGCAGGCGGGACGGCGTTAGCCCCGTTATGGATCGGACCTCATGGCCTGAATACCATTCGTGCAAGGTTTGATTCACTCTCGGCATTACAACACCGCTGCGCCGCCGAATTGCGCGATTCGATTGCAGCTATTCGAATTGCATTCCCCCGAGGGCTGTGTGCTAGACTATCTCGCACATGCACAATCCGGGGGATGCTCGTGAGTGCGAACTATCATGTCGCCGAAGGCGACCAGAATGCACTCGGTCAGTATCTGGTCGCCCGGGCGGCCAGCTGCAGCGCTGATCGACGTCCGCATCTGAAGATCGCCTGCATTCATTGTGGCGCCGAATATGTCGCCGCCGAAGTCAATTTCCATGCGTGCAAATGCCCGGCCTGCCAGAACGGTGCCGGCAACCTGCTGCTCTGAAGCCGTTGCCGCGCCGGACGTTGTCAGCCCGGCGCGCGATACGCATACGCCTCCTGCGTGACCCCGCCATAGCCATAGGCCGCCGCCCGGCAGTCGATGATGTGGATGTTCGAATGCGGATGCAGGTTACCAATCAGCTCTGACAGCAGCGCAAACGCCTCGCGGTGATACGCTGCCTTTTCAGCCTTGGTATTGGTCTCGTCGGTGATCGTGACCTCGAGCTTGAACGCGTTCTTGCGCCAGTCGCTGAGCGCACGGCCGGCGATGAACCACTGATCGGCCGGATGATGGCGGATGAACACCGCCGTGCGATCGAGTTCCTTGCGCAGCACCCGGCAGGTGAGTTCGGCGACCGCGGCAGCGAGCCGTCCGGTCTGCGCCGGGTCGAGGGAGAGGGAAACCGTCAGGGTGATGCCGGGCATGTCCGCTGCTTTCTGGTGGTGGATGTCGATGCCGATCATGCCGCGGCTCTTTCCTCCTGAAAAACGGGAAGATACGATATCATCCATCTGATTTTCGGGTGGATGATGAGCCGGCTGTTCGACCTCGATCTCCTCAACGCGCTGGTGGTGGTGGCCGAGACCGGCAGCCTGTCGGCGGCAGCGCCCCGCCTGTGCCGGTCGCAATCGGCGGTCAGCGAGCAGATCCGCAAGCTGGAGGAGATGTGCGGGCAACCGCTGTTCCGGCGCGGCAAGAGCGGCGCCAGCCTCACCCCCGCCGGCGAACGCCTGATCGGACATGCCCGCCAACTGCTGGCGCTGAGCGACGCCGCCTATCGGGACATGCACGCCGCCCAGCTCACGGGTGAACTGCGGCTGGCGATCACCGATTACTTTCGGCCTGGTGCGCTGCCCGGCATCCTGCGCCGCGTGCGCGACCAGTTTCCGCATCTGCGGCTGCACGTCTCGATCCGCAAGAGCGCGCTGATCGAAGAGACCGCCGATTCCGATGAGTTCGACATCGGCCTGTCGATGGCGATTCTCGACCGTCCATCGCGGCGGACCGCGGCGAAGCGGATCAAGCTGCGGCGCGAGCCGCTGTTGTGGGTCGCCGACCGCTCGTTCGTGATGCCGGACGACGGCGTCCTGCCACTCGTCGTGCTGCCCGACACCTGCTCGCTCCAGCGCTTCATCGCGCGCACACTGACGGCGCACCGGCTGCCGCACACGGTGATGCACTCGGCCTCCGGCGTCGGCGGGCTGCACCTGGCGCTGGCCGCCGGCCTCGGGCTGACCTGCCTGAACGCGTCGGCCGTGCCGGCGGACGCCGTGGTGTTGGCCGCGGGCAACCGGCTGCCGCCGCTGCCCGAAGTCGAATTCAGCCTGGTTCCGCCGCGCCACGACGAGCCAGCGCTGGTCGGCAAGGTGCGCGACATGCTGGCCGAGCAGCTGCGCTGACCCGAGCCGCCCGCCGCCCGCGGCTGGAATAGTTCTAATCGCGACATTGCGCCGCTGCACTGCCCTGATGGCCTGAGCTACTGACAAGCGTTCTCGATTTTCGTCAGGAGCCCGCCGTATGAGCCGTTTCCGTGCCGCTGCCCTCGCACTCGCCGCCGTTTTCGTGCCGTTCGCCGCCGGGGCCGCCGAGCAGGTCAACGTCTACACCTACCGCGAGACCAAGCTGGTGCAGCCGCTGTTCGATGCTTTCACCAAGGACACCGGGATCGCCGTCAACGTGATTTCGGCGAGCTCGGGCCTGGAGCAGCGGATCAAGGCCGAGGGCGCCGACAGCCCGGCCGACGTGCTGCTGACGGTCGACATCGGCCGGATCGACGATGCGGTGGCGGCGGGTATCAGCCAGCCGATCAATTCGACCGTGATCGACGAAATCGTGCCGGCGCAGTTCCGCGATCCGAACGGCCAATGGGCCGGCATCTCGATGCGGGCGCGGGTGATCTACGCCTCGAAGGATCGCGTCAAACAGGAAGCGATCACCTATGAGGAGCTGGCCGACCCGAAGTGGAAGGGCAAGATCTGCATCCGCTCCGGCCAGCACATCTACAACAATGCGCTGTTCGCCGCTTACGTCGCTAAGCACGGCGAAGCCAAGGCCGAGGAATGGCTGCGCGGCCTGAAGGCCAATCTGGCGCAGAAGCCGTCCGGCGGCGACCGCGAGACCGCGCGCGACGTCGCGGCCGGCAAATGCGATCTCGGCATCGGCAACACTTACTACTGGGCGCTGATGCTGAACGATCCCGACAAGAAGGCCTGGGCGGACGCGACCCGCGTGGTGCTGCCGACGTTCGAAGGCGGCGGCACCCACGTCAATCTGTCGGGCGTGGTGCTAGCCAAGCACGCGCCCAACAAGGCCAACGCGGTGAAGCTGATCGAATGGCTCGCCGGCGAGAAGGCGCAGCAGATTTACGCCGACGCCAACTACGAATATCCGATCCGCGCCGGCGTGCCGCTCAACCCGATCATCGCCGGTTACGGCAAGCTGAAGCCGGATCCGCTGCCGATCGCCAAGATCGCCGCCAACCGCAAGGCCGCCTCGACGCTGGTCGACAAGGTCGGATTCGACAACTGACAAACGGGACTGACTTTCCGTCATGGCCGGGCTTGACCCGGCCATCCACGGCCACGTGCGAAGCTGAGCCTGAAGGCGTGGATGCCCGGGACGAGCCCGGGCATGACGACCTTCAGGACGGCGACGTCTTGCCGTCTGGTTGCAAGACAGAGCGACGTCTGCAATGAGGCCGTCACCGCCCTCCGACCAGACAGTCCTCGTCCTCGCCCTCCTCACCGCCCTGCTCGTCGCTGCGCCGGTGATCAGCCTGATGCTGATCGCGCTGCAGCCGGCGCCGGAGGTGTGGTCGCATCTGATCGCCTATGTGCTGCCGCGCGCGGTGAGTGACACCGCCCTGCTGATCGCCGGCGTCGGCACGCTGACGCTGCTGATCGGTACCGCTACGGCCTGGCTGGTGTCATCGCACGACTTTCCCGGCCGCTCCGCGCTGATCTGGCTGCTACCTCTGCCGCTGTCGGTCCCGACCTATCTGTCGGCCTACGTCTATGTCGATCTGTTCGAGCCGCTCGGGCTGGTGCATCGCGCCCTCAGCCTGATGATGCCGGCCACGCAGGCGGTGCAATGGCTGCCGCCGATGCGCTCGCTGCCCGGGGCGATGCTGCTGCTCGCCGCGGTGCTGTATCCTTACGTGTATCTGTCGGCCCGTGCGGTGTTTCAGGCGCAGGGGACGGATGCGATCGAGGCCGCGCGGACGCTCGGCGCCGGCCGCTTCACCATCCTGCGCCGGGTGGTGCTGCCGATGGCCCGGCCTGCGCTCGCAGTCGGCGTCGCGCTCGCCGCGCTGGAGACGCTGAACGACATCGGCGCCTCCGAATATCTCGGCGTCCGCACCCTCACCGTCTCGGTGTTCAACACCTGGCTCAATCGCGGCAGCCTCGCCGGCGCGGCGCAGCTATCGCTGGTGCTGCTCGGCTTCGCCGCGCTGCTGATCGCGATCGAGCGCATCGGCCGGCGCAGCGCCAGCGTCGAGCTGTCGGCGGAAAGCCCGCGGCTGCGATCGCGGACGCGGCTGCGCGGCCTCAAGGGCGGCCTCGCCGTCATGGCCTGTTTGCTGCCGCCGCTGGTCGGCTTCGTGCTGCCGGCCGCCTATCTGCTCGGCGAAAGCCTGCGCCGCAGCCTGTCGATCGGGATCGACCCGGCGCTGTGGCGCGACGCCCTGCACACCGTGACGCTCGCGGCGCTCGCCACCCTGATCGCGCTCGGGCTCGGGCTCATCGTGGTGCTGGCCGCGCGCTGGCACGAGATCCGCACCACCCGCGCCGCCATGGCGGTCGCCCAGCTCGGCTACACGCTGCCCGGCCTGGTGCTGGCGCTCGGGCTGCTGACGCCGGTGCTGGTGATCGACGGCACGGTCGCCAATCTGTTCCGTGCCTTCGGTTATCCGTCGCCCGGCCTGATCCTGATGAGCACCGGCGGCGCGGTGGTGGCCGCCTATGTGATCCGCTTCCTGGCGGTGCCGACCGGGCTGTTGAAGGCCGGGTTCGACCGCATCCCGCGCGATTACGACGACTCGGCCCGCGCCGCCGGTGCCGGCCGCCTCGTCACGCTCTGGAAGATCGACCTGCCGCTGCTGCGCCCGGCGCTGGTCGGCGCGGCGATCCTGGTGTTCGTCGATTGCCTGAAGGAGCTGCCGGCGACGCTGCTGCTGCGGCCGCTGAACGTCGAGACCCTGTCGACCTCGATCTACCAATACGCCAGCCGCGGCAGCTTCGAGGATGGCGCCCTGGCGGCCCTGATCATCGTCGCCGCCAGCATTCCGCCGGTGATCTGGCTGACCCGGTTCTCCGACCTGCCGGAATGAGCCGGCCGCCACGCTGCCGCCCTCATCCCGTGGCTGATAGGTTCGGAACTCCGGCGCTGCGGCGATCCGCAGCACCGGCTGGCCCCGACCCGTCCACGACCGTATAATCCGCCCGATGACGCAGATCCGGATTTCTCCTGTCGCCGCCCGATGCGGCCTCGCCCTCGCCGCGATGCTCCTCGCCGGAGCGTCCGCCCAGGCGCAGGTGGCACCGATCCGCTATTGGGTGCCCGGCGGGCCGTTCGGCTTCGGCGGCGGCGCGACCGAGAGCTGGCAGGCGCTGAGCTGGAGCGACGTCCCCGGCTTCACTACTGAGACCGACGAGAATGGCGAGCTGCGCAGCGGCTTCGTGGCACGGAGCTACAGCGCTCCGGTGACACCGCTGGCCGGCGGCTTGGGCTGGAACAGCCCGGGCGGCGCCGGCGCATTCGGCAATTTCGGCTCGCTCGCGTCCGAAGGCTCGCAATACGGCTACCGCTTCAAGGGCGTCGGCGACATGCCGGTGACCCTGTTCGGCGGCGTCGACAGCCTTAAGTACAAGCCGGACGTTTTCACCTCGCTGACCTCGCCGGGCTTCGCCAGCAGCAACACCGCGGCAACCACCGTCAACGCCGGCATCGAGATCAAGCCGACCTCGAATGTCAGCCTGTCACTGTCGGCCGGCTACACCCAGTACAACGGCACCACCGACAGCGACATCCGCTCCAATCTGCTGCCCGGCGAGTCGCCGATGTTCTCGGGCGGCCGGCGCTGATCGTTTTCCGGCTCGGATCGAATTAGTCCGATCACTTGGTTTGCACGCTCGGCTCCCAGGACGAGTCGGCCGATTCCGTGGCGGCTTCGTCCTTCCGATCCTGATCGCGCACGAACCAATACACCGCACCGAGTGCCAACACCGCGAAAGCCAGACCGATCAGCGTCAATGGCTCGATCGTCGTGGCGTCGAGAATGATGAATTTTCGCGACAGCGCCAGCAGCGCGATCAGCACAACCGTGCGCGCCTGCACGATGCTGTTGCGCCGCTTCAGGACGCCGAGGATCGAATGGTTGAACTCCATCGCGATCAGCAGGGTCAGGATCATGCCGAACACGTTCTGAAACAGACTGTGGTCGGCAGGATCGAGCACGCCATGAGCGAGCAGCTTGACGACGTGGATCGCCAGCCCGGCGAGTGCGGCCAGGACCACCAAGCTGATCAGCGTGGTCAGCACCACGATGACGAGCTGTTCGAATTTCTCGTACAGACTGAGCGCCGGCCAGCTCCGGCGCAGCTCGCTCAGTGCGTCGAGAGCGTCGAACGACCGGTCCCGGGATCGACGGCTGCTCATGAAGCCGCCTCCTCGGCCAACCGCGCCGGCGTCGCGGTCGTGGGCGCGCCAGCGAACGCCCGCAGGTCCTGCTCGTCAAGTGTCTCCTTCTCCATCAGCCGGCGCGCCGAGCGTTCGAGCTGGTCGCGGCGCTCGCCGAGCAGCTTGACGGTGCGATCGAAGGTGGCATCGACGATGCGTTTGACCTCGTCGTCAACGGCCGCCGCGGTCTCATCGGAGTAACTGCGCTCCTGCGGTCCGTAATACGGCTGGTCGCTCGCCAGGAACGAGCGGCGATCCTTCTCCAGCGCGACGTGGCCGAGCCGTTCGCTCATGCCGTAACGTGTCACCATGGCCCGGGCGATATCGGTGACCTTCATCAGGTCGTCGGCCGCACCGGTCGACAGATGGCCGAACACGATCTTCTCCGCGGCGCGGCCGCCGAGCAGCACCGCCATCTTGTTCTCCAGCTCGTCGCGGGTCATCAGGAAGCGGTCCTCGGTCGGACGCTGGATGGTGTAGCCGAGCGCGCCGACACCGCGCGGAATGATCGACACCTTGTGCACCGGGTCGACGCCGGGCAGCGCCATCGCCACCAGCGCATGTCCCATCTCGTGATAGGCGACGATCTCGCGCTCCTTCGGATTGAGCAGGCGGTTGCGCTTCTCGAGCCCCGCGACGATGCGCTCGATCGCGTTGTTGAAGTCCTGCATCGTCACCGCATCGGCCCTGCGGCGGGTCGCCAGCAGCGTCGCCTCGTTGACGAGGTTCGCCAGATCGGCACCGGTGAAGCCGGGCGTCAGCGCCGCAATCTGCTCGGGCGACACATCGGGGGCGAGCTTCGCCTTGGTCATATGCACGCCGAGGATCTGGATACGGCCGGCCTTGTCCGGACGATCGACCAGCACCTGGCGATCGAACCGGCCGGCGCGCAGCAGCGCCGGATCGAGGATTTCGGGGCGGTTGGTGGCGGCGAGCAGCACCAGGCCGGTCGAGGAATCGAAACCGTCGAGCTCGACCAAGAGCTGATTTAGTGTCTGCTCCTTCTCGTCATGACCGCCGGCGTAAGGCCCGATGCCGCGGGCACGGCCGAGTGCATCGAGTTCGTCGATGAAGATGATCGCCGGAGCCTTGGCGCGGGCCTGCTCGAACAGATCGCGCACCCGCGCGGCACCGACGCCAACGAACATCTCGACGAACTCCGAGCCGGAGATCGAGAAGAACGGCACGCCGGCTTCGCCCGCCACCGCTTTCGCCAGCAGCGTCTTGCCGGTGCCGGGCGGACCGACCAGCAGGATACCCTTCGGCATCCGGCCGCCGAGCCGGCTATAGCCGTCCGGATCTTTGAGGAAATCGACGATCTCTTTCAGTTCGTCCTTGGCCTCATCGACGCCGGCGACATCGGCGAACGACACGCCGGTGTTGGATTCGACATAGACCTTGGCCTTCGACTTGCCGATCTGCATCAGGCCGCCGCCGACCCCGCCGCCCATCCGGCGGATGATGAACATCCAGACGCCGACGAACAGCAGGACCGGGACCACCCAGGACAACAGATCGCGGAAGAACGTGCTCTCGATCCGCCCGGTGACGACGACACCCTTGTCCTGAAGCTGGCGCGCCAGATCGGGCTCCACCCGGGTGGTAATAAACATCGGCTTGCCGTCGATCGCTTCCTTGAAACGGCCCTGGATGAAGCGATCCGACACCGCGACCTCGGCGATCTTGCCTTCGGCCAGATAGGTCTCGAACTGACTGTAAGGAAGCTGCGCGACGAGCGTCGCGGTGGTGAACAGGTATTGGAAGCCGAGCAAGACGAAGAGTGCGACCAGCCAGTACCAGATGTTGAACTGGGTCTTCTTGTTGAGCTCCACGACGGTGACTCCCCCGCTGCGCTCCTCGACGGGAGCATTGCTCCTTCGTCCGACAAAGACGCCGCAGCTCACGGTCGAGTTCCCGCAGCCAACCCGCAGCAGTGCGCGCGAGGAGCGGCAGGCCGCATCGCGAGCGGCGCTATGAGATCAGGCCTTGAGAGTGCGCGGCCGCGTGCAAAGGCTTACGGCAGTGAGCACCTGCCGGGCGACACACTCAAGCGGCGTGCCGGCCCCGCATCACAAGGCCGGCACCGCTCGATCTAGGGGAACAGTAACGGGTTTCAAGATCACCGGGCACAGCGCGGCGTGCCGCCGCAGCTTCGCGGCGGCGGTGCGCGGCGCCGCGAAATCAGGCGTTCTTCAACGCGACGCGGAATTCGGCTTCGGTCTTGGCCTTGACCTCGTCGAGGGTCACGCCATCGGCAAGCTCGATCAGCGCCATGCCGTCATTGCCGTGCTTGTCGATGGTAAACACCGCAAGATCGGTGACCACCATGTCGACGACGCGCTCGCCGGTCAGCGGCAGGTTGCAGGTCTTCAACAGCTTCGGGCCGTCCTTGGCGGAATGCTCCATCACCACGACGACGCGTTTGACGCCGGCGACGAGATCCATCGCGCCGCCCATGCCCTTCACCATCTTGCCCGGAATCATCCAGTTGGCGAGGTCGCCGTTCTGCGCGACCTGCATGGCGCCGAGAATGGAGAGATCGATATGGCCGCCGCGAACCATCGCGAAGGAATCGGCCGACGAGAAGTAACTGGTCGACGGCAGCTCGGTGACGGTCTGCTTGCCGGCATTGATCAGGTCCGGGTCTTCTTCACCCTCATAGGGGAACGGACCCATGCCGAGCATGCCGTTCTCGCTCTGCAGCACCACGTCGACGCCGTCCGGGATGTAGTTCGAGACCAGCGTCGGAATGCCGATGCCGAGGTTGACGTAGAAGCCGTCGCGCAATTCCTTGGCGGCGCGCGCCGCCATCTGTTCGCGGGTCCAAGCCATCAGGGATCTCCTCAGCTCGCCGCCGATTCGGCACGCTTGCGGGTGGTACGCTGCTCGATGTGTTTCTTCGCGTTCGGCACGTGGACGATGCGCTGCACGAAGATGCCCGGGGTGTGGATATGATCCGGATCGATCTCGCCCGCCGGCACCAGATGCTCGACCTCGGCGATGGTGATCTTCGCCGCGGTCGCCATCATCGGATTGAAGTTGCGCGCGGTCTTTCGGTACACGAGGTTGCCGGCGGTATCGCCCTTCCAGGCGTGGACGATCGCGATGTCGCCGAACAGGCCGCGTTCCATCACGTATTTCTCGCCGTCGAACTCGCGGATTTCCTTGCCTTCCGCCACCAGCGTGCCGACGCCGGTCTTGGTGAAGAACGCCGGAATGCCGGCGCCACCGGCGCGGATGCGCTCGGCCAGCGTACCCTGCGGGGCAAACTCCAATTCCAGCTCGCCGGCCAGAAACTGCTGCGCGAACAGCTTGTTCTCGCCCACATAGGACGAGATCATTTTCTTGATCTGGCGGGTTTCGAGCAGCCGGCTGAGGCCGATGCCGTCGACGCCTGCATTGTTGGAAACGAAGGTGAGATCCTTGACGCCCGCGTCGCGGATCGCGTCGGACAGGGTCTCGGGAATGCCGCAAAGGCCGAAGCCGCCGGACATGATCATCATGCCGTCCCGCAAGATGCCGTCGAGTGCCGCCTTGGCGTCGGGGTAGACCTTGTTCATGATGCAGGGACCTTTGAGCGGGCTTTGCTGCGATTAGGTCTATTAGGCAAAATCCCCGCAACCCGTCAATTGCACCAGGCCCCGTAACGCCCGGAAAGCCTTGAAAGCGCCAAGAAAACCGAGCAAGTTGCGCCCCGGGTCCGGCCCTGTTGGGAGCCGCCTCTCACACACTTCATTCACGCTCACGTTCCGGAAACTGGTTGGCGATGGCCCAAGGAATTAAGCGCCTCGGGATCTCGGTCGCGGTGCTGATCGCCGTCGCCGTGACGGGGGCGTTCGCGCTGTCGCTGACGATCGACCGCGGCGCCCTGCGCCAGGCGGTGGAGCAGCAGCTTCGCGCCGCCACCGGCCTGAAGCTGGTGGTCGACGGCGATATCGACGTCACTATCTTCCCGCGCAGCACCGTGACGTTCAGCAACGTACGCTTGAAGAGCGACGAGGATGGCGGCACCGACGCGGCGCTCAACGTCAAGACGCTGATCACCAATTTGCGGCTGCTGCCGCTGCTGCTGCGCAGGTTCGAGATCGCCGACGTGATGCTCAACCAGCCGTCGATCCACGTGGTGCGCGACGCCGACGGCCGCAGCAACTGGACGCCGTTCATCGACAGCCTGACCCGGACGATGAAGCCCGGTCTCGACGATCAAGTGTCGTTCTCCGAGATCCGGCTGCAGGACGGCGAACTCAGCTATCGCGACGAAACCGCCGGCGTTCACGAACACATCGACGATATCGACCTGTCGCTGGCATGGCCGTCGATCTCGCGCACCTTCGCGGCGACCGGCCAGTTCGACTTCCGCGGCGAACGCCTCGACGGCTCGATCACCGTCGCCGACTTCATCGCGGCGCTACGCGGCGACACCTCGGGCATCAAGCTGCGGCTCGCCGGCGCGCCGATGAAGATCGCGTTCGACGGCACCATCACCAACAAAACCAGCCTGTCGCTGATCGGCACGGTGAGCGCCGACAGCGCCTCACTGCGCAACGCGCTGCGCTGGGCCGGACAGGAGCCTCCGGGCACCGGCGGCTTCGGTCGCTTCGCACTGAAGGCCCGCGCCAATCTGATCGGCTCCTCGATCGCGCTCACCAACGTCAACGTCGAACTCGACAAGAACGTCGCCGAAGGCGTGATGACTTACAGCATCGCCGGCGGCCATCAGGGACTGCAGGCGACGCTCGCCGCCGGCAGTATCGACGTCACGCCGTATCTGTCGACGATCCGCCTGCTCGCCAGCGGTGCCCGCGACTGGAACCGGCAGTTGTTCGATCTGTCGTCGGCCGATCCGGTCGATCTCGACATGCGGCTGTCGGCCGCGAAAGTTTCGATCGGCGGCACCACGCTTGGCCGCACTGCGATCAGCGCCAATCTGCGTAGCGGTGCGCTGGCGCTCAGCGTCGGCGAGGCTCAGGTGTATGGCGGCATCGCGCAAGGCACGTTCGGCATTTCGCGCTCCGACAAGGCCGCGAGCATCAAGGCGCAGTTCCAGTTCAACGACGTCGAGCTGCAGACCTGCGCGGCCGACCTGCTCGGCGTGCGCAACCTGTCGGGACGCGGCAACCTCAGCGTGTCGCTGGAAGCCGAGGGCGCGAGCCCGTTCGGATTGGCGCAATCGCTCGACGGCTCCGCGCTGCTCACCGGCCACGACGGCGCGATCAGCGGCTTCAACGTCGAACAACTGCTGAAGCGGCTGGAGCGGCGGCCGCTGTCCGGCGGCGGCAACTTCCGCAGCGGCAACACCCCGTTCGACAAGCTCACCGTTTCGGTGCGGTTTGCGGACGGCATCGCCACCGCCGACGAGGTGCGGATCGACGGCCCCACCGCGCGGATTTCGCTGAGCGGCACCGCCTCGGTGCCGGCGCGCGAGTACGACCTGAAGGGCGTCGCCAGCCTTGCCGGCGGCTCAGCCGCCAAGCCCGGCTTCGACCTGCCGTTCATCGTGCAGGGCCCGTGGGACGATCCGCTGATCTTCCCGGACCCGGAAAGCCTGATCCGCCGCTCGCCTGCCTCCGCGCCGCTGCTCGACGCCGTCAAAGATCGCAAGACCCGCGACACCGTCCGCTCGGTGCTCGAACGCATCACCGGCAAGAAACAGGACGCGGAGCCCCCGGCCGACGCACCTGCCGCCGCGCAGCCCGAGCCGAAGGCGAACTGATCAGCTCAGCGTCATCTGCGTAGCCGCTGGCTACGCACCGGCATGCCCCTCTCCGTGATTGCGAGCGCAGCGAAGCAATCCAGCTCGCCTATCAAGCTGCTGGATTGCTTCGTCGCTTCGCTCCTCGCAATGACGAGGACTTGTGACACCTCACATCGGCGCCGCGTTATCAGCCTGTGTCTTCGACAGCTTCGACGCCAGTGAGGCAATGACGATCAGCACCGTCACGGCCGCGATGATCAGGGTGCAGATGGCGTTGATCTCCGGCTTCACCCCGAGCCGCACTTCCGAATAGATCCGGATCGGCAGCGTGGTTGACCCAGGGCCGGTGGTGAAGCTGGCGATCACCAGATCGTCGAGCGACAGCGCGAACGCCAGCATCCAGCCCGCGGCGATCGCCGGCCAGATCAACGGCACGGTGGCGCGCAGGAACGCTTCCACCGGGGCGCAGCCGAGATCCATCGCCGCCTCCTCGATGCTGCGGTCGAGCGCATGCAGCCGCGACTGCACCACCACCGCGACGAAGCACATCGTCAGCGTGGTATGGGCAATCACCACCGTCCAGAATCCACGCTCGGCGTTGATCGCGACGAACAACAGCAGCAGCGACAGGCCGGTGATCACTTCCGGCATCACCAGCGGCGCATACAGCATCCCGGAGAACAGCGTGCGGCCCTTGAAATGGCCAGCGCGCGACAGCGCCACCGCCGCCAGAGTGCCGAGCACCGCCGCTGCGGTGGCCGAGGTCAGCGCGACGCGCAGGCTCATCCAGGCGGCATCGAGCATCGGCTGATCCTGGAAGAACTCGCGATACCAGCGCAGCGACCAGCCACCCCACACCGTGACCAGGCGGGAGTCGTTGAACGAATACACCACCAGGATCACGATCGGCAGATACAGAAACGCCAGCCCCAGCGTCAGCGAGACGAGGTTGAAACGGGACAGCTTCATGTTTTTGTACCCTCCCCTGGAGGGGGAGGGTCGGCGAGTAGCGCGCGAAGCGCGGTCCTCGCCGGGGTGGGGTGAGCCGCGGGCACAGCGGATGAACTCTTCGCCACCCCACCCCGCTCGCTGCGCGAGCGACCCTCCCCCTCCAGGGGAGGGTATTCTTCGCAGCAACCTGAGACTACGCTCGCGACAAAGGCTATCCCGCCCATCACCGCCCTCCCTCCAGCTGCCTTCGCTGTGCCCGCTCGTAGATCAGGAGCGGCAGCAGCAACACGCCGAGCAGCAGCACCGCGAGCGCCGAGGCGACCGGCCAGTCGCGGTTGGTGAAGAACTCCAGCCACAGCGTCTGGCCGATCATCGGCGAGGTCGATCCGCCGAGCAGATCGGGGATCACGAATTCGCCGACGATCGGGATGAAGCACAGCAGCACGCCGGCGCCGATGCCGGGCAGCGACAGCGGGAACGTCACCAGCCAGAACGCCTGCCGCGGCGAGGCGCCGAGATCGGCCGCGGCTTCCGACAGGGAATGCGGCAGCTTCGCCAGCGTCGCGTACAGCGGCAGCACCATGAACGGCAGATACGAATACACGATGCCGACATACATCGCGGTGTCGGTCGACAGCCACACTACCGGCTTCGAGACGATGTGCAGCGCGAGCAGCAGCTGATTGAGCAGGCCGTCGTGCTGCAGGATGTTGATCCAGGCGTAGATCCGGATCAGGAACGAGGTCCAGAACGGCACGATCACCAGCATCATCGCCAGCGGCTGCCAGCGCCGCGGCAGCCGCGCCATCGCATAGGCGATCGGATACCCGATTCCGAGCAGGATCGCCGTCGACACCGCCGCGACGGTCAGGCTGCGCAAATAGGAAACGAAATAGAGGTGGTCGCCGAGGATCAGCTTGAAGTTGTCGACCGACAGCGCGTCGAACGCCGCGCGCAGCGCGGTCCAGCCGGCGGCGAGATCGAACACCGGCGTATAAGGCGGCTGCGCGATCGCGGTGTGCGACAGGCTGATCTTCACCACGAAGCCGAACGGCACCAGGAAGAACAGCAGCATCCAGACATAAGGCGCGACGGCAGCGAGCCGCGCCGGCTTGGTGAAAATCCGGCGGCCGCTCATCGGGTCAGCACCACGCAATCGTCGGGCGAGAACCACGCCACCACATGCTGGCCGGCATGATACGCGTCGACGTCGAGCCGCGTCGTATTGGCCATCGCGGCCAGCAAGGTAGCGCCGTGATCGAGCCGAACCTTGTAGCTGGTCATGCCGCCGGCATAGCCGATGTCGGTGATGGTGCCGTCGAGCCGGTTGATCGCATCGGCATGGCCGGCGTCGGCGGCAGGGCCGCGCAGCGACAGCTTGATCTTCTCCGGCCGGATCGCGACGCAGATCGCCTCGGCCTCCAGCGCGGCACGCGGCTCGGCCACCACCACCTCGCCGGCCCCGCCGGTCGCAACGGTGATGCGGCCGTTGTCGCGGCCGGCGACGCTGCCCTCCAGCATGTTGACATCGCCGACGAACTCCGCGACCCAGCGCGACGCCGGCGCTTCGTAGAGCTGCCGCGGCGCCGCGACCTGGTCGAGCTTGCCGGCGCGCATCACGCCGATCCGATCAGCCACCGTCATCGCCTCCTGCTGATCGTGGGTGACGATCACGAAGGTCATGCCGAGCCGCTTCTGCAGCGCCATCAGTTCGAGCTGCGTGCTTTCGCGCAGCTTCTTGTCCAGCGCAGCCATCGGTTCGTCGAGCAACAGCAGCTTCGGCCGCAGCGCAAGCGCCCGCGCCAGCGCGACGCGCTGCTGCTGGCCGCCGGAGAGCTGATCCGGCTTGCGCTTGCCGAGGCCTTCGAGCCTGACCAGCGCCAGCATCTCGGCGACCCGCGCCTTGATCTCCTTGCGCGGCAGCCGCGCCCGCTTCAGCCCGAACGCGATGTTGGCCGCGACGGTGAGGTGCGGAAACAGCGCGTAGTTCTGGAACATCATGTTGACCGGGCGCTCGTGCGGCAGCACCGCAGCAATATCCACGCCGTTCAGCAGGATGCGCCCGGCATCCGGCGTCTCGAAGCCCGCCAGCATCCGCAGCAGCGTCGTCTTGCCGCAACCGCTGGGCCCCAGCAGCGCGAAGAACTCGCCGGCCTTGATGTCCAGCGACAGCCGGTCGACGGCGACGAAGCCGCCGAACCGTTTCTCCACGGCTTCGATACGCAACAGCGGCTCACCGGCAACCTCGGCCGGCGCGGAATATCCAGCGTGCTCCGTCATTTCCTCAGCGTCTCTACAGCTCCAGGCCCGTTCGATCAGAACCGCAAGCTGTAGCGGCCTATCGCACGCTACTCAACCATTGCGAACGCCGGTACTTCGCTCATCCCTCGCCGTCGGGCGTCAGGATCGCCGGCTCGGTATCCGGCGTACTGAGACTCCACATCGCGTCGAACATCGAAGCCTGGAACGCGGCGAATTCGGCACTGTCGATGATCAGCCCGTAGCTCTCCCGCGCGGACGAAATCAGGCAGACTTTGTTGCCGTAGATGAAACAGGTCATCGATAGCGTGTGCTCGTGCGGCGCGTAGCGCAGCTCGCGGCACAATTCCTGGCTGGACGGCCAGATCGGCGCAATGTCGCGCTCGACGGAACGGATCACCCGCAGCCAAATGCCGCGGCGGGCGCGCTCCTGCAGATAGCGCTCCATCTCCTCCAGCCCCGGCTCGGCCATCAGTTCGCGCATCGACAGCGTGGCGCGCAGCACCTTGTCACCGCCGGACAGCGTGTCCCACAGCGTGGTGCGGATACCTTCGGGACCGGGATGGAAGCGCACGTTCGGCTGGCCGCTCTCGTGGTGATACATCGAGCGCAGCACCGGCATCACGTCTTCCAGCATCTGCCGGCGCGCTTCCAGCCGCTCCAGCAGGATGCCGGGCTCCTGCGCGACGACGAAGCGCCGCTTGCCGTGGTCGACGAACCGGACCAGCCCCTCGGCCTCCAGCTTGGCGAGCGCATCATGCGCGGTGGTGCGCGGCAGGCCGGCCTTGGCCGCCACCGCCGTCACCGACGCGCCACCGAGCCCGACGGCGGTCAGATACAGCTTGTAGAGCGACCCGGTGATGCCGATCCGGGCCAATTTTCCTTCGATATCCAACGTCATCCCCCACCGCCGAAGCGCGCCGACCATGTCCGATCTTGGCTCTAACGTCTATTGTCGGATTTTTCCGACAATTTCCGACCGGAATTGACCGCAATGCACAATGCGCCGGCAAATGGCGTCAAGTTAAGCGGTTATTTTGCGGTTTTGCTCGATTTATATTCCACCACCCCCTCGATTCTGGATTGACGGATTTATCCGACATATTCCAAAGTTGAAACGTCACGCGAGGACACAGCGCGACCAAAGGAGGATTGCAGATGGAAGCGGAAGCCGATGCGGGCCGCCTGCCGGTTGAAACCATGAGGCCGCGGTTCGCGATGATTCAGAATGCCTTTGCGGGGCGGCCGATGCGGGCCGCGGTCGGTCTCACCGCGTTCTTCGCGATCTGGCAGGCGATCACCCAACTCAATCTGGTCGACGGCTTCCTGCTGCCCTCGCCGGTCGCGATCGCCGAAGCGCTGTGGCAACTCGCGCTCGACGGCTCGCTGTGGGTGCATCTCGGCGCCAGCCTGCAGCGCGTCGCGGTCGGCTTCCTGCTCGCCTGCGTGGTCGGCCTGGCGCTCGGCTTGCTTTGCGGCTGGTGGCGCACAGTGTCGGACTACGTCCGGCCGGTGATCGAAGCGTTGCGGCCGATCCCGCCGCTGGCCTGGATCCCGATCACCATCCTGTGGTTCGGGCTCGGCGACGCCGCCTCCTACTTCCTGGTGTTCCTCGGCGCCGTCTTCCCGGTGTTCATCGCCACCTACACGGCGATCCGCGGCCTCGACCGCAACCAGATGAACGCCGCACTCTGCCTCGGCGCCAAGCCCTGGCAGCTGTTCACCGACGTGCTGATCCCCGCCTCGCTGCCGATCATCCTGCCCGGCCTGCGCATCGCGCTCGGCGTCGGCTGGATGTGCGTCGTCACCGCCGAACTGATCGCCGCCCAAACGGGCCTCGGCTACCTGATCCAGCAGTCGCGCATGCTGTTCCAGATCAACAACGTCGTCGCCGGCATGGTGACGATCGGTCTGATCGGCTTCGCGATGTCCGCCATCCTTGAACGTATCGAGCGGCGCGTGAACGCGTGGGCTCCTTCCGAGCGCAGCTGAGGGCCCTCACCATGAACGCACAATTCGCACCCGCCACCTTGGCCGCCGCCGAGCTTACCGTGCCGCAGGCGACCACCGCCGAGGTCCAGATCGACATCCGCAATGTCGGCAAGGTGTACGACTCCAAGACCACCCACCAGGCGGTGATTGCGCTCGACGGCGTGTCACTGCGCATCAAGAAAGGCGAGTTCATCTCGCTGCTCGGCCCGTCGGGCTGCGGAAAGTCGACGCTGCTCAGCATCATCGCCGGCTTCCAGTCGGCCTCGAGCGGCCAGATCCTGCAGGACGGCCGGCCAATCTCCAAGCCTGACGCGTCGCGCACCGTGGTGTTTCAAGACTATGCGCTGTTCGGCTGGATGACGGTGCAGCAGAACGTCGAGTTCGGCCTGAAGGCGAAGGGCATGCCGAAGGCCGAACGCGCCGAGATCGCGCGGGCGCTGATCAAGACGGTTCACCTCACCGGCTTCGAAGACAAGTACCCGCACCAGATGTCCGGCGGCATGAAGCAGCGCGCCGCGATCGCCCGCGCGCTGGCGCCCGATCCCGACATCCTCCTGATGGACGAGCCATTCGGCGCGCTGGACGCCCAGACCCGCGTACTGCTGCAAGAAGAAATCGCCCGCATCTCCTCGGAGGCCGGCAAGACGGTGATCTTCGTCACCCACGGCATCGAAGAGGCGGTGTTCCTCGCCGACCGCGTCGTGGTGATGAGCCCGCGGCCCGGCCGCGTGCGCGACGAAGTGCTGGTGCCGCTGCCGCGGCCGCGCACCGCCGAAATGCGTTCCGATCCATGGTTCGTCTCCACGGTCAACGACCTCTGGGAGACGCTGAAGCCTGAATGGCAAAAAGGGGAATAAGCCGTGACAATTACGCTATCGCGCCGCCGCTTCGGTCAGCTCGCCGCCGGCTTTGCCGCCACCATGCCGCTCGCGGCCCCGTCGATCCTGCGCGCGCAGGGAGCCGACGTCGTCAAAATGGGCTGGTTCAATACCACCACGGTGTCGGCCCAGATCGCCCACGTGCTGATGCGCACCGATATCGCGGAGCGTCACGGCCTGAAGATGGAGATGATCCAGCTCGCCGCGTCGCCGGCGATCACCGAGGCGCTGGTCTCCGGCGCGGCCGACATCGGCACGCTGTCCGACTTTGCCGCCGTCACCACGATGGCGATCGGCGCGCCGGTCACCACCGTGTCGTCGCAGGCAATCTTCCGCTCGGCCGTGCTGACGACCAAGAAGTCCGGCATCACCGATGTGGCCGGCCTCAAGGGCAAGCAGATCTACGGCACCTTCGGCATCACCGCGTTCCAGAACGCGCAGGAAGCCGTGGCGAAGGCCGGGCTGACACCGGGCAAGGACGTCACCTTCGTCAATGTCGGCCCCGCCGAACTCGCCGACGCGGTCGGTTCGCAGCGCATCGATGCGTTCTTCACCTACGATCCGTTCGTATCGTTCTTCGAGAACGCCGGCTTCGCCCAGGTGGTATCGCAGAACGTCACGCCGGTGATCGTGCTCGCCGCCAATAACCGCTTCTTCAAGGACCGTCCCGACGTGCTGAAACGGATGCTGATGGCGAATTCCGAAGCGCTGTTCTTCGCCAGCCAGAACCACGATCTGGTCAATGGCTGGTTCCGCACGCTGGAGCCCGCCAAGAACATCCCGGTCGAGGTGCTGGAGAAGGCGTCGAGCTACGATCCGGCTTGGAGCGCCAAGTCGTTCAGCGACATCAAGGCGACCCTGACGCCGGCGCAGATCGCCAAGATGGACACGCTCGCCAAATGGGGCGTCGAGAACAAGCTGCTGCCGCGCGTGCCCGACGTCAGCAAGTTCGTCGACACCACGGTCGCCAGCGCGGCCGACAAGGAAGCCGTGGCAAAGGGCTTCGACCCGAAGAGCGTGAAGATCACCCGGGCCTAAACGGCTCGAGCTGCACACATGAACTCGTCATGGCCGGCCTTGTGCCGGCCATCCACGCCTCTCAGTGACTACCCAAGTAAGAACGTAGATGGCGGGCCTCCGCCACGCCGAAGCGGCTTCGGCCGCGCAGGCGGCCCGACCATGACGAAAGCCGCGAGTGAGAGACTTGCACGACTTGGTATCACAGCCGCAGCGCCACTTCGATTTCGCCAAGATGTCCAGCGCTGATCGCTATCGCCTGCTCGCCTCCACCATCATGCCGCGCCCGATTGCCTGGGTCGTCACGCGCTCGCCCGACGGCTGCGTCAACGCCGCGCCCTACTCGTTCTTCAACATGTTCGGCTCCGACCGCCCGGTCGTCGCGCTCGGCATTCTGGCGCGGCCCGACGCGCCGAAAGACACCGCCGCGAACATCCGCGCGACCGGCGAATTCGTCGTCAACCTTGTGCCGTTCAGCCTGGTCGAGGCGATGAACGCGACCTGCGTCGAAGCCCCGCCGGAGGTCGACGAACTCGATCTCGCCGGGCTTCAGACGCTGCCGAGCGTTGCCGTCGCTCCGCCGCGCATCGCCGCCTCGCCGGTCGCGTTCGAATGCCGCCGCACCCACTGGCTCGACACCGGCCCCGGCCAGGTGATGGTGGTCGGCGAAGTGCTGCACGCGCACTACGCTCAGCACGTCCTGACCGGCGATCCGGAGCGCCCGCGCGTCGACCATGCCGCGCTCGATCTCGTCGGCCGGATGCACGGCGCCTCCGCCTACACCCGCACCCGCGATCTGTTCGATCTCGACCGTCCGCTTTGGCAGGACGCGCAGGTCACCCTCACCACCGCATCATAAGGACTCATCAGATGGCCAAGTTGAAAGTCGCAGCAGTTCAGGCGACGACCATTCCGTTCGACGCCGCGGGTGCGACCGCGCGCACCGTCGCCTTGATCGGCGAAGCCGCCGCCAAGGGCGCTAAGGTCGCGGTGTTTCCGGAAGCCTTCATCGGCGGCTATCCGAAGGGTCTCGACTTCGGCTGCGCGATCGGACGGCGCACGCCGGAAGGCCGCGAGGATTTCGCCCGCTACGTCCGCGGCGCCATCACTATTCCGGGGCCGGAAGTGGATCAGCTCGTCGCCGCCTGCGCCGAACACGACCTCCACGCCGTGGTCGGCGTGATCGAGCGCGACGGCGGCACGCTATATTGCACGGCGCTGTATCTGGCCCCGACTGGTCTGCTCGGCATCCATCGCAAGCTCATGCCGACCGGTTCGGAACGGCTGGTGTGGGGCTTCGGCGATGCTTCGACGCTCACCGTGGTCGACACGCCCTACGGCAAGCTGGGCGGTGCGATCTGCTGGGAGCACTACATGCCGCTGATGCGCGCGGCCTACTACGCCAAGGGCGTGCAGATCTGGGCCGCGCCGACCGCCGACGACCGTGAAACTTGGATCGCCACGATGCGCCACATCGCGCTGGAAGGCCGCTGCTTTGTGATCGGCGCCTGCCAGGTGATGCGGCGCTCCGACTTCCCGGCGGACTATGCCAGCCGGATCGAGGCCGGCCCGGACGAGTGGATGATGCATGGCCGCTCGGTGATCGTCGGCCCGCTCGGCGAAATCCTCGCCGGCCCGCTGCTCGACGAAGAAGGCATCCTCACCGCGGACATCGACACCGACGACATCCTCGGTTCGAAACTCGACTTCGATGCGGTCGGCCACTATTCGCGGCCGGACCTGTTCACGCTGCATGTCGATGAGCGGCCGCAGACCCCGGTGGCGTTCGGCGGCAAGCCGGACAACACCGGCGCCTAAGCTCTCGACGAACTTTTGCGCACTGGGCGAAGCGGGCGATCAGCCTGCTTCGCGAGCGCGGAGCGGGGTGCTGTCGTCGAGCGCATCGAGCCCGACCAGCCAGCGATACTGATCGATCGGCGCCGGCTTGCCGATCAGATAGCCCTGCACCGCATCGCAGGACTCGTCGACCAGGAAGTCGAGCTGATCCTGGGTCTCGACGCCTTCGGCCACCAGCGTCACGCCGAGGCCGTGGCCGAGGCCGATCACGGCGCGAACGATCGCCGCCGATTGCGGATTGCGGCCGAGATTCATGATGAAGGCGCGGTCGATCTTGATCTTGTCGAACGGGAACGCCTGCAGATAGGTCAGCGAAGAATAGCCGCTGCCGAAATCGTCCATCGACACCCGGACGCCGAGCGCCTTCAGCCGGCGCAGCAGCGACAGGCCGCGGTCGAAATCTTCGATCAACACGCCTTCGGTGATTTCCAATTCCAGCCGGCCCGGTTCGAGCCCGGTCTGCAGCAGCACCTCGTGCACGAAGGCGACCAGATCGGTGTTGAGGAATTGCGCCGGCGACAGGTTGACGGCGACCTGCAACGGCCGCGCCCACGAGGCGGCCTGACGGCAGGCTTCGCGCAAGATCCATTCGCCAAGCTCGACGATCAGCCCGCTCTCTTCGGCGAGCGGAATGAACTCGCTCGGCGGCACGAAGCCGCGGGTCGGATGACGCCAGCGCGTCAACGCCTCGAAGCCGACGATATCGTTGTTGCCGACCCGCTTGGTGCTCGACGCCTGCGGCTGGTAGTACAGCGACATCTCGCCGTTGCGGATCGCGTTCGACAGATCCTGATGCAGCACCCGCCGGTCGCGGATCTGCATGTCCATCTCCGGCTCGAACACGGTGACCGAGCCACGCGCCTTGGCCTTGGCACGGAACAAGGCGGCGCCAGCGTTGGCGAGCAGCGAGGCAGCGTCGGTGCCGTTGGCTGGGAACAACGCGATGCCGGTGGTGACGCCGATCCGCACCGTCTTGCCGTCGATCACGAAGCCCGGCGCCAACGCCTTGGCCACCATGCTGGCGAGGTCGCGCGCCGCAGCCGGCTGCGGGCCATCGATGATCAGGCCGAATTCGTCGCCGGACAGCCGTGCAACGACGCCGCCGCGCGAGGCCCATTCGATCCGGCGCGCCACCTCGATCAGCAGCTTGTCGCCGATCGCATGGCCGAACACGTCGTTGATCTCCTTCAGCCCGTCGAGATCGACGGAGAGCACGGCGAACTCATCGACAGCGTTGTCGCACGCTTCGATCATCTGGGTCAGCGACTTCAGGAACGCATCACGGTTCGGCAGGTCGGTCAGGCCGTCGTGATACGCCATGTGAGCCATCCGCGCCTCGGTCTGGCGGCGGTCGGTGACGTCCACATGGGTTTTGATCAGATAGTTTGCCTGGTCGGCCTGATCGGTGACGGTCATCCGCCGGGTCACGAACAGACGCAGGCCGCCGGCCGTCGAGATCGGATGTTCTTCGACGACGAGGCCGCCCTTGCGGATCGCGAGTTCGTCGCGCTCGGCGATCAGCCGGGCTTCCTTGGCGTTGAAGATCTCGCCGGTGGTCAGCCCGGTGGCATCCTCGCGGCGGCGGTTGAGAATGATCTCGGCGCCGCGGTTGGCGAGCACGTAGCGGCCGTCCGCGGTGTTCTGCACCGTCAGCGCCACCGGAATGTTGTCGATCACCAGTTCGAGGAAGCGCTTGGTCTTTTCCAATTCGGCCGACAGCGCGCGGCGATTGGTAATGTCCTCGAACAGTGCGATCAGGAATTCAGGCTCGCCGCGTTCGTTGCGAGCGACGACGCGGTTGCTGGCAAGAATGCGATCGCTCCGGCCCATCTCGACCGTCAGCTCGGATTGATAGGCACCGGTGGTCGATTGCAGCGCGCTTTGGTCCGCCTCACGGATGCTCGCCGCGGAGCGCGCCGGATACAATTGATCGGCGGTGGCGCCGATGATCTTGTCACGGCTCAGCCCGGACAGCGTCTCGAACGCCCGGTTGGCCAGGATGTAGCGGCCGTCTTCGATGCTCTTGGCAGCGACGCAGACCGGGATGTTGTCGATCACCGATTCCAGGAACTGCTTGGTGGTCGATAGTTCCTTCGACACCCGGCGCAGTTCGCTGCAATCGTCATGGGTCGCGATGGTGCCGCCATTGGCGAGCCGCGAGAACTTGACCTGGATGCAGCGGCCGTCCGGCAATTCGGAAACGTAACCCTGCGGCAGACCGGCATTGCGGTAGAACTCGTCATTGGTGAGATCGAGCATGCCGCGCGCGCGGCGCAGCGCCAACAGATCGCGCCCGGGCATTCCCGGCGTGACCTCGGCGCGGGTCAGGTCGTACATCGCGAGATAGCGATCGTTGCAGAATACGATCCGGCCCGAAGCATCGGCGATCACGACGCCCTGCTGCAGCTTGTTCAGCACGGAGTCGACCAGCATGTTCTTGCGGCGATGGGCGCGGCGCTGCTTGCGCAGCATCGAGGTCGCCCACAGTGCTGTCGCGCACATGAAGGCCGCAACGACGAAGCCGCCGATCAGCAATTCCCAGAGAATTTCGGGCTCGACATTGCCGATGTAGCTGGTGGGCACGAAGCCGGACGCGGCGTCAGCCGCCGTCGAAAACAGACAGGTGCCCAATGCAGCACATGCTGCCCCCCTGCCCGCTTTCCTCATCCGCGCCGTCATAAAACACCCAGAGATTGCAATCCGAGTCTGGTGCAAGAGATGTTTGGAACATGTAAACACCGCTGGCCCGGCAGGCCGTGATTGCGCGAATTTTCATCAATTGACCCGAGATGGTTAACCCGATCATAAACGCCTCGGGACGAGTCAATCGCAACAAGAGCGCGGATCGATGGAAGAAGTTGAGTGCGTCGTCGTCGGCGCAGGGGTGGTCGGGCTGGCGATCGCGCGGAAATTGGCTCAGCAGGGCCGCGAAGTGATCGTGGTCGAGCAGGCCGAAGCGATCGGAACCGGCACCTCGTCGCGCAACAGTGAAGTGATCCACGCCGGCATCTATTATCGGGCCGGCAGCCTGATGGCGCAGCTCTGCGTCGCGGGCCGGCAGGCGCTGTATGCGTATTGCGCCGATCACGGCATTCCGCATCGGAAATGCGGCAAGCTGATCGTCGCCACCACCGCGGCGGAAGCCGCCAAGCTGGAGTCGATCCGGGCCCACGCCGCCGCCAACGGCGTCGATGATCTGCGCGCGATCGACGGCGCTGAAGCGCAGCAGATGGAGCCGGCGCTGTCCTGCGTCGCCGCACTGGTGTCGCCGTCGACCGGCATCGTCGACAGCCACTCTTACATGCTGGCGCTGCGCGGTGACGCCGAAGCCGCTGGCGCAGCCTTTGCGTTTCATGCACCGCTGCTGTCGGCACGCCGCGAAGGCGAGCTGCTCGCGCTCGAGATCGGCGGCGAGATGCCGATGACGCTCGGCTGCCGCTTGCTGATCAATGCCGCCGGCCTCGGTGCGACTGCGGTGGCGCGTTCGATCGCGGCAATGCCGCCGGAGCTGGTGCCGACGCCCTATCTCGCCAAGGGCAATTACTTCACCTGCAGCGCGCGGGCGCCGTTCTCCCACCTGATCTATCCGGTGCCGGAGCCCGGCGGGCTCGGCGTGCATCTGACGCTGGATCTCGGCGGCCAGGCCAAGTTCGGTCCCGACGTCGAATGGATCGACGAGCTCGACTACGTGGTCGACCCGGCGCGCGCGGCGCGGTTCTATCCGGCGATCCGCAAGTACTGGCCGGGCCTGCCCGACGGCGCGCTGTCACCCGGTTACTCCGGCATCCGTCCGAAGATCGTGCCGCCGTCGGTCGCTGTGCAGGATTTCGTTTTGCAGACTTCGCGTGAGCATGGCGTGCCGGGACTGATCAACCTGTTCGGAATCGAGTCCCCCGGCTTGACAGCCTCGCTGGCGATTGCCGACTACGTCGCCACGCTCACCGACTGATTGGACGCGAGCACTCGAAACAGCCCAGGCACCCGTTTCAAATGCAAGGTCGGGCGATCAAGTAACAGGGCATCCGGCGTCCGCAGCAGCAGCCGTGACCTCGCGTCGAGCTTGACGCAAGCACAATGCCTGCGGCGGCGCACAACGCTGTCCCCCGCGCAGTTGGCTGAGACTGATAGATTTGTGGTTGCTGTGGGATTGACGACTGGGGTCGTTGGCGACTGCCGATCACGTCGCCGTCTTACGGCGCTGTGACCGGCCTCAATCACCTGGAGATCGGGACTTCAGATCCCCTCTGGCGCCGCCCGGAAGGCTCTTCGGCGTCAGGGGTGGACGTTGTCCCGCAGCTGTTGCCATCACATCGTCGGCATCATCGATGCGGACGTACGAGAGGCTCAGCTCTGCTGCAGTGCAATGAAGATTGTCAGTGGAGGCTGCTGGTTTGCTTCAGTTTCGCGATTTGATCCCGGACCATGAGCTTGCGACGTTTCAGATCGGCAATACGCGTGTCGTCCGTAGAAGGATGGGCGAGAGCGTCGTGCAATTCGGTCTCCAGAACTTTGTGCTTGCGTTCCAGTTCGACCAGATGCGCCTGAATTGCCATACGAAACCTCCTCTTTTGGTGAGACTGATTTCCATCCGGACGAGGAAGTGTACATCTCTGGTGGCGTCTGTCGATAGGTCTTGAAATATCCGCGTCATAATTTCGCGCCCCACGAAACGATTCGAGAGCACGATCAGTTCATCCCCGCAAACGCCCGAGGATGCGGGCTTTCCTCGAGACCATCGAATGCCGGAATGCGGGTTCTCGAATTATTCACCTGACGAAGGTCGTACGCCGCACGATGCGCAGACGCACCGCTTGCTCGCAACGCCGCAAAGGCGATAATGACGGCGAACTGATCGACATTCCTCCGCAACCGGGCCGCGCTTCGCGAACCGGTTCAAGCCGACACTGATCATGACCGACGAAGACGAGGGCGACCTCGGTGCCGAGCTGGCCAAGCTGCAACAAGAGCACCGCGATCTCGACGCCGCGATCGATGCGCTGCACCATTCGCCTGCGCCCGATCTGTTGCGTCTGCAGCGGCTGAAGAAGCGCAAGCTGGCGCTGCGTGATCGCATCGCCTTCATCGAAGATCAGATCACGCCCGACATCATCGCTTGATAGGCGCACCCGACGCCGCGCGGCGCTCGCCCTTGCGGACATACATCGCCTGATCGGCAACGGCGAACGCTTCGGCCGCGTCCATCTGCGGCGTCAGCATCGCAACGCCAGCGGAGATTCCGACCTCGATCGTTTGATCGCCGTAGCGGATCGCAAGCTCGTCGACCGCCGTCTCCAAGCCGAACGCTTTGGCGCGCGCATCGGTTTCGTCGAGATTCCACAACAGCAAGGCAAACTCGTCGCCGCCGAGCCGGCCGATCAGATCGGACGCCCGGACGTGGCGCAGCAGCGCTTCGGTCACCGCCTTCAGCACCACGTCGCCGGCGGCATGGCCGAGCGTGTCATTGACCGGCTTGAGACGATCGACATCCAGCATGATCAGCGCGCCGCCCGCGCCGTAGCGCTTGATGTAGGCCAGCGCCCGGCCGAGCTCGCGCTCGAAGCCGCGGCGGTTGGCGATGCCGAGCAGGAAGTCGGTCTCGGCGGACGCGCGCAGCACGTCGATCTCGGCCAGCGCCGCGGCCAGTTGGGCCTTCAGCCGGCGGATCTTGAGCTGCGGATCGGCCGGCAGCCGCCCCCCGGCAACCCGCGCCCGCGGCGTCGCCGGGGCCGGGCGCGGCCCGGCAGGCGGCAGTTTTCGCTTCTTGGCGGCAGGTTTCGGGGTCCCGCGGTCGACGGACCGGCGGGCGGACGAGGGGCGGATGGGCTTCTTTTTCATCAGAATCAGCCGGAGAACCGCCACAACACTTGCCGCTCTTCACCAAGAAAGGATAGTGCATTCCGGACGCCTTGGCCGGAGCGGCTGGCGTTCCTATAATCCCCACCTATGTTTCTGGATTCACGACAGAATCGCTCGAAAGAATCGTTTGAATGACAGCTCCCGTCGCGATCATCATGGGCAGCCAGTCGGACTGGGAGACGATGCGGCATGCCGCCGACACCCTGACCGCCCTTGGCGTCGCCCATGACGCCCAGATCGTTTCCGCGCACCGCACTCCCGACCGTCTCTATTCCTTCGCCAAAGGCGCAAAGGCATCGGGGTACCGCATTGTCATTGCCGGCGCCGGGGGGGCTGCGCATCTGCCGGGGATGACCGCAGCGCTGACGGAGCTGCCGGTGTTCGGCGTGCCGGTGGAATCCAAGACGATGTCGGGCCTGGATTCGCTGTATTCGATCGTGCAGATGCCGGCCGGCATCCCGGTCGGGACGCTGGCGATCGGCAAGGCGGGCGCGATCAACGCGGCGCTGCTCGCCGCGAGCGTGCTGGCGCTGACCGATTCCGATCTGGCGACGCGGCTGGCGGCATGGCGCAAGGCGCAGACCGATTCGGTCGCGGCCCGGCCGGAGGGCGCAGCGTGAGCGCATCCCGCCGTGAACCGCTGAAGCCCGGTGATACCATCGGCATTCTCGGCGGCGGCCAGCTCGGCCGGATGCTGGCGCTCGCCGCAGCCCGGCTTGGGCTGAAATGCCAGATATTCTCGCCCGACCCGGATTCGCCGGCGTTCGACGTGGTGCAGAACGGCACCTGCGCCGAATACGCCGATGTCGAGGCGCTGGAATCGTTTGCCTCGGACGTCGACGTCATCACCTACGAGTTCGAGAACGTGCCGGCTTCCGCCGCGCTGGTCCTGGCGGCGCGCAAACCGGTGCTGCCGAACCAGACCATCCTGGAAACCACCCAGGACCGCTTGGCCGAGAAGGACTTCGTGTCCAAGCTCGGCATCGGCACCGCCGGCTATGCGGACGTCACCTCGCCGCAGACGCTGCGCGATGCGGTCACCCGGCTCGGTCTGCCCGCGGTACTGAAGACCCGGCGGTTCGGTTACGACGGCAAGGGACAGGTGATGCTGCGTCCGGGCGACGATCCGGAAGCGGCCTGGGCCAGCCTGGAGACACGGGCCGCGATTCTGGAGACCTTCGTGCCGTTCGAGCGCGAGATCTCGGTGATCGCCGCGCGCGGCGCCGATGGTCAGGTGGTGAGCTACGACGTCACCGAAAACGAGCACCGCGACCACATTCTCAAAGTTTCCAAGGCTCCGGCGGCAATCCCCGACGCGGTGGCGAGCGAGGCTCGCCGGATCGCCAAGACGATCGCCGATGCGCTGGGTTATGTCGGTGTGCTCGGGGTCGAGATGTTCGTGGTGCCCGGTGCGGACGGAACGAAGGTGCTGGTCAACGAGATCGCCCCCCGGGTGCATAATTCCGGGCACTGGACGCTGGACGGCGCTTCGGTCTCGCAGTTCGAGCAGCACATCCGCGCGATCGCCGGCTGGCCGCTCGCCGAGCCGGTGCGGCACGGCGCAGTGACCATGACCAACCTGATCGGCGCCGACGTTCACGACTATACCCGCTGGCTGACCGTTCCCGGGGCGACCGTGCACCTCTACGGCAAGCGCCATGCCCTACCCGGCCGCAAGATGGGCCATGTCACGGTGGTCGAGCCGGAGAAACGCTGACGGAACCGACCAACGTCGCAAAACTTAATTGTCGCGTCAGGTGGACATTGCCGGCCCGATCTGGTACATGGGCGCCCTCTAGGTGGAGGGCCTGGCCGTTGTCGGCCCCGCCTAATCCAATAAATTCCGATCCGATCACTCTGAAGAGGATGCCGCGTGCAGGTTCTCGTTCGCGATAACAACGTCGATCAAGCCCTCAAGGCGCTGAAGAAGAAGATGCAGCGCGAGGGGATTTTCCGCGAGATGAAGCTGCGCGGACATTACGAGAAGCCGTCCGAGAAGAAGGCGCGCGAGAAGGCGGAAGCCGTACGCCGCGCCCGCAAGCTCGCCCGCAAGAAGCTGCAGCGCGAAGGCCTGCTGCCGAGCAAGCCGAAGCCGGCTTTCGGCGCGGATCGCCGTCCGGCCGCAGCGGCGCGCTAATCGCGCCTTTCGGCGACGAAGCGAACTGAGTTTGAAGAACGCGGGCCACGGGCCCGCGTTTTTCGTTGTTGCTTATTTCGGTGCTGCTTGGCGCTCGATCGGCGACCTTCCCCACACAACAGAATGCCCGGGACGACGCCCGGGCATTGATGACTGTGGATATCGCGGTCGCTACTACCGCGGCAGGACCGAGTGGATCACCGACTTGGCGGTGAACAACACATCCTCCGCGACCGACGGCTTGCGGGCGGCATTGCCGTCGCTGGACGCGTCCGCCCGCGCGCCCGGAATATCAGCCGGCGGGGTCGGCGGGTGCTGATCGCTGTCGCGCAGGTCGATCGAATCGGCTGGGCGGTTGCTGGCCGGCACCGAGGCAGTGGTTGCCGGCGGATTCGCGTAGGGCGCAATCGACACATTGGACGGTGCGACGTTGACGGCCGGCGGCAAGGCCGGAGCGATGACGCGCGCGGCTTCCTGCTGACGCGGCGGCTCCTGGGCGCGCGGCGGCTCAGGCATCTTCAGCGGCTCTGGGGCACGTCCCAGCGTTTCGGTGGCCCGAGGAGCCTCCGCGGGCGCTGATGCGCGGAGGCGCTCGACAGCGGCCCTGACGAGCTCGTTGGGATCGCGCGCGGGCTCGCTGCGCTCCTCCGGCACCTTGACCGGCTCCGGGGTGGCGGACGCGGTGCTGACCGGCTTGGACGGGGCGGCCGGCTTGTTGTCATGCACGGTGATCTGGTGCCGTCCCACTGGGCGGTCGGCGGGCTTGTCGGCCGCGGCCTTCTCGGTGGAGATCTTGTCGGCGCCGAGCTTAACCTTGAGCGGCTCGCTCCGGGTCGGCTCGGACCGCGCAGCCTCAGCCGGCAGCGCGACCGCAACCGGCTCGGCCGGCTTAACGGCCTTGGTGGTATCGAGTTGCTGTGTCGCGGGGGCAGCCGGGGGCGGCGCGTCGGGCCTGGCGACGATGTACTGATTCACGACGTAGGCGGCGATCACGGTCGCGACCACCGACGGCAGAATCTGCCCGAGCAGTTTTTCGGTGATGAATTTCAGCATGGCCGGCCTCTTCCCCGCACGTGTGATGCTGGAAGTTTGAGGCTGATTGAGGGATCAACTGCGACCGATCGGTGGCATCGGAACGAGGTGTTCGGAGCGCCACCGAGCGGACCGCGAGGCGAAGCTGGGCCCTGCCGCTTAACGAGAGGTTAAGCTTTCAATTCAATCTCGAGAAACACGATTTCGGCTGTGGATTCGTTGCGGACATCGTGTTGGACACCGGCCTTGCGGGCGTAGGAGCGGCCGGTCTTGAGCTGGGCCAGCGAGCGCGTGCCGTCCGGCGCCACGATGGTCATCTCGCCGTCGGCCATCGGCACCACGACGTAGTCCATGCCGTGGGTGTGGTGACCGGTCGCCGAGCCCGGCGGCAGCCGCCACTCGGTGACCCGCACCTCGTCGTTGTCGATCTGAATCTCGGATTTTGCCGCAACCGTCATGACGTCCCTTCTCCGGGCAGAACGCTGCCAACTAAGACACGGATACCACCAAACACTCTGCCCGACATCCGGCGATCCAGGCCCAGCGCCATGCGTACAATCGGCGCACCTGATGCTCGGGCGGTATCGCCAGGTGGCATCCGATCGGTATAGTTGGCGGGCACCCTCAGGGTGAACAACACCAAGGAGCACACGGGAAACGCCATGTTTTCACACGTCATGATCGGCACCAACAATCTCGAAGCGGCGAAGGACTTCTACGACAAACTGCTCGGCACCCTCGGCGTGCCGCCGGCGATGGTCGATCGTCATCGCATCTTCTACCGCACCAAGACCGGCACCTTCGCGGTCAGCAAACCGATCAATGGCGAACCGGCGACTGCCGCCAATGGCGGCACGATCGGCTTCGTGGCGAAGTCCCAGGAAGAGGCCGACGCCTGGCACGCGACCGGCGTCGCCAATGGCGGCACCACTTGCGAGGATCCGCCCGGTATCCGCGCAATGGGCGACATGAAGATGTACCTCGCCTATTTGCGCGATCCGGACGGCAACAAGCTCTGCGTCATGCACCGGATGTGAGGCTTACACCAACCTCCGTCATGCCCGGCCTTGTGCCGGGCATCCACGTCTTTCGGCATCGACGCGCAGCAAGCCGTGGATGGCCGGGGGCGAGCCCGGCCATGACGTGGATAGTGGGTCTGGACCCAAACAAAAACGCCCGGCCTTCGGCCGGGCGTTTCGTTTTAGGCGGGCGTCGGCGGTTAGTGCGCCATCGCCTTGACGATGTTCTCGGTCATCTTCTTGGCGTCGCCGAGCAGCATCATGGTGTTGTCGCGATAGAACAGCGGGTTGTCGATGCCGGCGTAACCGGAGGCGAGCGACCGCTTGATGAACATCACGGTGCCGGCCTTCCACACCTGCAGCACCGGCATGCCGTAGATCGGCGAGGAAGGATCCTCTTCGGCCGCCGGGTTGGTGACGTCGTTGGCGCCGATCACGAACGCGACGTCGGCCTGCGCGAACTCCGAGTTGATGTCCTCGAGTTCGAACACTTCGTCGTACGGCACGTTGGCTTCGGCGAGCAGCACGTTCATGTGGCCCGGCATACGGCCGGCGACCGGGTGAATCGCGTACTTCACCTCAACGCCTTCCTTCTTCAGCGAGTCGGCCATTTCACGCAGCGCGTGCTGAGCCTGAGCCACCGCCATGCCGTAGCCCGGCACAATGATGACCTTCGAGGCGTTCTTCATGATGAAGGCCGCGTCGTCGGCCGAGCCGAGCTTGGCCGGGCGCTGTTCACCGCCGCCACCGCCGGCCGCCGCGGTTTCACCGCCGAAGCCGCCGAGGATGACCGAGATGAACGAGCGGTTCATGCCCTTACACATGATGTAGGACAGAATCGCACCCGAGGAGCCGACCAGCGCGCCGGTGATGATCAGCGCCGAGTTGCCGAGCGTGAAGCCGATGCCGGCCGCGGCCCACCCCGAGTAGGAGTTGAGCATCGAGATCACCACCGGCATGTCGGCGCCGCCGATCGGGACGATGATCAGGATGCCGAGCAGCAGCGCGACGCCGGTGATCACCCAGAAGGCGACCTCGCTCTGCGTGATCACCATGTAGATGATCGCCGCGAACATGATGACGCCGAGCGCGATGTTCACCACGTGCCGTGCCGGCAGCAGGATCGGCGCGCCGCTCATGCGGCCCGACAGCTTGAGGAACGCGATCACCGAACCGGTGAAGGTCAGCGCACCGATGGCAACGCCGAGCGACATTTCAACGAGGCTCTGGGCGTGGATGTTGCCCGGCTCGCCGATGTCGAACGCACCCGGCGCATAGAACGCACCGGCAGCAACCAGCACCGCGGCCATACCGACCAGCGAGTGGAAGGCGGCGACCAACTCGGGCATCGAGGTCATCGGCACCTTCTTGGCGATGACCGCGCCAATGGCGCCGCCGATCGCGATGCCGGCGATCACCAGCACCCAGCCGAGCAGATCGGCCGGCGGATGGCCGGCGAGCGTGGTGGCAATGGCGATCGCCATGCCGCTCATGCCCATCAGGTTGCCCTGACGGCTGGTGGCCGGAGACGACAGACCGCGCAGCGCCAGAATGAATAGGACGCCTGCGATCAGATACAGAAATGCGGAAAGATTGGCGCTCATCGACGGCCCCTACTCACTTCTGCTTCTTCTTGTACATCGCCAGCATGCGCTGGGTGACAAGGAAGCCGCCGAAGATGTTGATACATGCGAAGATCAGCGCGACGAAGCCGAAGCCGCGCGCCCACAGCGGACCGTTGTCGCTGCCGACCAGCGACACGCCGACCGCGAGCAGCGCACCGACCACGATCACCGACGAGATCGCGTTGGTCACCGACATCAGCGGCGTATGCAGCGCGGGGGTCACCGACCACACCACGAAGTAGCCGACGAACACGGCAAGGACGAAAATCGACAGCCGAAACACGAACGGATCGACCGCTTGAACCATATGCTCCATAGCAACTCTCCTTAAGCGGTCGCGCTCACGCCGACTTGGGCTGGAAGTTCGGATGAACGACGGCGCCGTCGCGCGTCAGCGCGGTGGCCTTCACCAGTTCGTCGTCCCAATTCACCGCCAGCGCCTTCTCCTTGTTGACCATGGTCTCGAAGAAGCTCAGCAGATTGCGCGCATAAAGGGCCGAAGCCGACGCCGCGACACGGCCGGCGACGTTGGTGTAGCCGACGATCTTGACGCCGTTGGTCTCGACGATCTGGCCGGGGACCGCGCCCTCGACGTTGCCGCCGCGTTCGACCGCGAGGTCGACCAGCACCGAGCCGGGCTTCATCGACTTCACCATCTCGGCCGTGACCAGACGCGGCGCGGGCCGGCCCGGAATCAGCGCGGTGGTGATGACGATGTCCTGCTTCTTGATGTGTTCGGCAGTCAGAGCGGCCTGCTTGGCCTGATACTCTTTCGACATTTCCTTGGCGTAGCCGCCGGCGGTCTGGGCGTTCTTGAACTCCTCGTCTTCGACGGCGAGGAACTTGGCACCCAGCGATTCGACCTGCTCCTTGGTGGCGGGGCGCACGTCGGTCGCGGTGACGATGGCGCCGAGACGGCGCGCGGTGGCGATCGCCTGCAGACCGGCAACGCCGACGCCCATGATGAACACCTTCGCCGCCGGCACGGTGCCGGCCGCGGTCATCATCATCGGCATGGCCCGGCCGAACGTTTCGGCGCCGTCGATCACGGCGCGATAGCCGGCGAGGTTGGCCTGGCTCGACAGCACGTCCATGACCTGGGCGCGGGTGATGCGGGGCATCAGCTCCATCGCGAAGGCGGCAATGCCGGCATCCGCCATGCTCTTCAGCGCAGCGTCATTGCCGTACGGGTCCATGATCGCCAGCACCAGCGCACCGCGCTTATAGCTGGCGAGTTCAGACGCCTCCGGACGCTTCACCTTGAAGACGACATCGGCGTCCTTCAGAGCGTCGGCGGATACGGTGGCCCCGGCGGCAGTGAAATCGGAATCCGGCAGGCCGGACTTGAGGCCCGCGCCCGGCTCGACCGCGACTTCGGCGCCGAGAGCTTTCAGCTTCTTGACCGTGTCGGGCGTCGCCGCGACGCGCGGCTCGGCGGGATCTTGTTCTTTGGCAACAGCAATCTTCATGGAGCCTCCGGCGGCGCGAAGCACGCGCGTGAGCGAGCGAGATATGCGCGCACCCCGCAAAAGTGGGACCGGTTTTGGGACCGGGATGCGCGCTTACTTATTTGTTTGGAGAACGTCCAGGCGGCAAACCGGACTCCACTTTGCCGGGGCGTTCTCCGAGAGAGCGCCGCGTGTAACGGCGCACTCCAGCACAGATCAAGTCAGGAAAATGCCCATGAGGGCGACGATCACGATGACGGCGGCGGTGCCGTACTTCACCAGCTTGATAAACCCTTCATAGGTCTGCTCATGCGCGGCGTAGTCGTTGCCATCGGCAGTCGTGTAGGCAAACTCGTGGTGCTCTGCCATTCGTCTCTCCGACATCTTCGAGAAGTGGGGGATGCAATTAGCGCAATCTTATTGCGAGGGCAACGGCACTGCAGCAATTGTTAGCCTAGCCAGTTTGGGTTCATTCCAAAGTCTAGGCCGCCGTCACCGATCGCTCGCGCAGTGTGATCGCAACAAACGATTAGAACAAGCTGTTACGAAGCGATTGCAACAAGCGACGACTGATTATTCCGCCCAGCGAACCAATCGTGGCTGGTGACGAGGTGATCGCACGCTCGAAGTGACGACGCGCCCATCGACCGCACGTCAGGCGGGCCAGTTGTCCCTGATCCAGCGCGTCAGGCGGCCTCGCTGACCGCCGGCCACGCTCCGTTCAACAAACGTTTTACGCCGCTGGGCCGCCTTAGCCCATCGCCTCCAGCTCGTCGATCATGCCGGCGATCACCGACAGGCCGCCGTCCCAGAAGCTGGGGTTCTTGGCGTCGAGGCCGAACGGGGCCAGCAGTTCGGAATAATGCTTGGTTCCGCCCGCCGCCAGCATCGCCAGATAGCGCTCGGCGAAGCCTTCCTGGGCGTGCTCGTAGACCGCATACAGCGAGTTCACCAGACAGTCGCCGAACGCGTAGGCGTAAACGTAGAACGGCGAATGGATGAAGTGGGGGATGTACATCCAGAAGCTCTCGTAGCCCGGCTTGATCTCGATCGCCGGGCCGAGGCTCTCGCCCTGCACCGACAGCCAGATCTCCCCGATCCGCTGCGCGGTCAGCTCGCCGCTGCGGCGCTCGGTGTGGACCGCCCGCTCGAACGAATAGAACGCGATCTGCCGGACCACCGTGTTGATCATGTCCTCGACCTTGCCGGCGAGCAGCGCCTGACGCTGCTTGCGGTCCTTGGTCTGAGTCAGCAGACGGCGGAAGGTGAGCATTTCGCCGAACACGCTGGCGGTCTCGGCCAGTGTCAGCGGCGTCGGCGCCATCAGCGCGCCGTTCTTGGCGGCCAGCACCTGGTGCACGCCGTGGCCGAGTTCGTGGGCGAGCGTCATCACGTCGCGCGGCTTGCCCTGATAGTTCATCAGCACATAGGGATGCGCCGACGGCGTGGTCGGATGCGAAAACGCGCCCGGCGCCTTGCCCGGCCGCACCGGGGCGTCGATCCAACGATCGGTGAAGAACCGCTCGGCGATCTGCGCCATCTCCGGCGAGAACGCCTTGTAGGCGGTCAGCACCATGTTGCGGGCTTCCGGCCAAGCGATCGTGCCGGTCGCGGCGAACGGCAGCGGCGCGTTGCGGTCCCAATAGGGCAGCTTCTTCTTTTTGAACCAACCGGCCTTCAGCTTGTAGTAGCGGTGCGACAGCTTCGGATACGCCGCGCGTACCGAGGCGACCAGCGCATCGACCACTTCGCGTTCGACCCGGTTGGCGAGGTGGCGGCTGTCGGCCACGTCTTCAAAGCCGCGCCAGCGGTCGGAGATTTCCTTGTCCTTGGCGAGCGTGTTGGTGATCAGCGCGAAGGTGCGCTCATTCGCCTTGAAGGTCTTGGCCAAGGCCTCGGCCGCCGCCTTGCGCTTTTCGGGCGCACGGTCCTGCATCAGGTTCAACGTCGGCTCGATCGCCAGTTCCTTGCCGCCAACCTTGAAGCGCAGCGACGAGATGGTCTGGTCGAACAGCCGGTTGAACGCGCCGTAGCCGGTCTGTGACTTCTCATGGAACAGCTGCTCGATGCGGTCTTCGAGCTGATACGGCTTGTCCTTGCGCAGATCCTCGATCCACGGCCGGTAGTGGCCGAGCTCCGGCGTTTGCATTGCGGTCTCGAGCACCGCGTCGTCGACGCGGTTGAGTTCGAGGGTGAAGAACAGCAGATGCACCGAGGCGGCGGTCAGGCGCTCAGAGACGTCGCCATAGAATTTTGACTTCACCGGATCGACGCTGTCGCCGGCGTGGACCAGGCCCGCATAGGAACCTAGCCGGCCGGCCAAATCCTCGATCGCCTCGTAGCGCTTGACCGCGCCGGCGAGCCACAGCGCGCCGCCGTCCTTCGCGGTCTCTTCGGCCAGCTGGCCCTTGAAGTCGGCTTCGAACGACGCGCATTCGGCATCGAGACGATCGAGATCGGCCGCGACCTCCGGCGAGTCGATCGCCGGATACAGATCCGTCAAATTCCACTCGGGCAGCTTCGCCGGCTTGCTTGCGGTCTTCCGTCCCGCAGCCGCGGTCTTCGCCGCTTTCGCCTTGCTGGGCGCGGCCTTGCGCGGTGCTGGCTTGGCGGGAGTGGACTTGCGGGAAGAGGACTTTGCGGTACGAGAGGTCGCAGATTTCGCCATGGTGCTTTCAGATCGCGTGCGATTTGCCTTGCGAAACGCTACTAGCTCCGTCACCGGCTTCGCAAGTCACAGTTTCCTTCAAGGGAAGCCGCCCTGCGACAAGGCAGCGCGGCTCGAACAGCCCCTCGCCGCCTTGATCGAGCTTGGCGGCAGGATTACGACACCGCTGCAAAGCGTTCGTTCCCGAACAGTTCGGCTCTGACCGTGCGGCGATTGACCATCGTGCGGTCCGGTGCTGGTATCGGCGCTGACGCAAGCGATCTGGCGCGGTCTTCGACGGCGCCACCTACCACCACGTCCTGGACCGGGCCCCTCTGGCAGTTCGTCTGAACTGTGATGTCGGACTGGACGCTCACGGAGCGCCCGATGACCGACTTTCTCGCAATCTTTACACCCGAAGGCCTCACCGCATTCGCCCAGGTCGTGATGATCGACCTGGTGCTCGCCGGCGACAACGCCGTCGTCATCGGCCTCGCCGCAGCCGGGCTGCCGAAAGAGCAGCGCGGTAAGGCGATCCTGATCGGCATCGTGGTCGCCACCGCGCTCCGCATCGCCTTCGCCAGCGTAACCGTGCAGCTTCTGCAGATCATCGGACTGCTGCTCGCCGGCGGCGTGCTGCTGTTGTGGGTGTGCTGGAAAATGTGGCGCGAGCTGCGCAACCCGCCCGAAGACGTCGATGCGCTCGAAGGCGACGGCGGTGCGGCAAGCGGCGCTCCAACCAAGACCATGGCGCAGGCGGTGTGGCAGATCACGCTGGCCGACGTGTCGATGTCGCTCGACAACGTCCTGGCGGTGGCCGGCGCGGCACGCGAGCATCCGGTGATTCTGGTGTTCGGCCTCGCCCTGTCGATCGCGCTGATGGGTCTCGCTGCCAGCTTCATCGCACGGCTCCTGCATAAGCACCGCTGGATCGCCTATATCGGCCTCGCCATCATTCTCTATGTGGCAGGCGACATGATCTATCGCGGCGCGCTCGAGATCTGGCCGCACGCCTTCGGATAACAGCGGATAACCATCTGCATTTTCACCAAGCGTTAACGCATTCGTCGCAATCCTGCACCAATTCGGGACAGTTCGGGTTGAGGCAGTAGCGAGTAATGGTTGAGCGTATTCTGATCGCCGACGACGATGCAGTACAGCGTCGGCTGGTCGAGAACATGGTGCAGAAGTGCGGCTATGAGGCGATTTCGGTCGATAGCGGCGACGCTGCGGTAGAAGCCCTGACCGCGCCCGATGCACCGGCAATCGACGCCGTGGTGCTCGATCTGGTGATGCCCGGACTCGATGGACTCGGCGTGCTGTCGAAGATTCGCGCCAGCGGACTCGACGTGCCGGTGATCGTGCAGACCGCACATGGCGGCATCGACAATGTGGTGTCGGCGATGCGTGCCGGCGCGCACGACTTCGTCGTCAAGCCGGTCGGCATCGAGCGCCTGCAGGTGT
Source organism: Rhodopseudomonas sp. P1 (assembly GCF_039642825.1). Lineage (NCBI taxonomy): Bacteria > Pseudomonadati > Pseudomonadota > Alphaproteobacteria > Hyphomicrobiales > Nitrobacteraceae > Rhodopseudomonas > Rhodopseudomonas sp. P1. The sequence goes on from NZ_CP088006.1 coordinate 4,581,469, forward strand.
CGCTGCGCAATGCGCTGAACGCCAGCGCAATGAAGGGCGAGCTGCAGCGCATCCGCCATGCTCGCGAAGGCCGGCTGACGTTTTCAGATATCATCACCCGCAGCGAGGCGATGGCGCCGGTGCTGCGCGCAGCCGAAAAAGCTGCAGGATCTGCGATCCCGGTGCTGATCGAAGGCGAATCCGGCGTCGGCAAGGAGCTGTTCGCGCGCGCCATCCACGGCTCCAGCGACCGCCGCGCCAAGCCGTTCGTCGCGGTGAACTGCGGCGCGATCCCCGACAATCTCGTCGAGTCGATTCTGTTCGGCCACGAGAAAGGCGCGTTCACCGGCGCGACCGAGCGCCACGACGGCAAGTTCGTCGAAGCCTCCGGCGGCACGCTGTTTCTCGACGAAGTCAGCGAGCTGCCGCTGACGGCGCAGGTCAAGCTGCTGCGCGCGCTGCAGGAAGGCGCGGTCGAAGCGGTCGGGGGGCGCCGGCCGGTCAAGGTCGATGTCCGCATCATCTCGGCCACCAACCGCCGGTTGCTCGACCGGGTGAAGGCGGGCCAGTTCCGCGAGGATCTGTTCTACCGGCTGCACGTCCTGCCGCTGACGATCCCGCCGCTGCGCACCCGCCGAGAAGATATTCCGCCGCTGCTGCGGCACTTCCTGATGCGTTTCTGCGCCGAAGAGAAGCGCAGCATCGGCGGCATCACCGGCGAAGCGATGGCGCGGCTCGCCCAGCTCGACTGGCCCGGCAATATCCGGCAGCTCGAAAACGCGGTGTATCGCGCGGTGGTGATGAGCGACGGCGATCAGCTCGGCCTCGCCGACTTCCCGCTGGCGATCGCGCCGTCGGTCGTGCCGGCAGAAGATACAACCGGTGAGCCGCTGGTGATCGAACGCAGCGAGCCGCAATTCGTCGCCGCAAGCGAAGTGCCGATCGCGCCGCTGCCCAGCGTCGGCAATCTGTCGATGCTGACGGCGGACGACGAAGTGCGTCCGCTCGACGAAATGGAACGGGAGATCATCCGGTTCGCGATCTCGCATTATCGCGGCCAGATGTCCGAAGTGGCGCGGCGGCTGAAGATCGGCCGCTCGACCCTGTATCGCAAACTCGACGAGATCGAAGCCGAGCGCGCCGCTCAGGCCGAGGCGCGATAACGAGCTAAGCGGCACCCGGTAGGCTTGCGGGGGGCCCCACTGATTGTGGCTCCGAAATGGCGGCGGAACCGCTGTTTCGCGGAACCTTTTGAACCGTGGCGCGATAGTGACAGACAACCAGGGCGGCCCGTGGCACAAGCCACTGACCGCCTTAGCCAATAGCAACTGGGGTCAGTTTGTCGTGAGTCTGCCCGGCCGATGCTGGCCGCTCGAACCGGGCCTGTGTATCCTCCGACTGAGACGTGAGATCGGCAGCGTGCCGACACACTGGCGGGTGCCCTGACACTCAAGAACCGAACTGCAAGTCACGAACTGCCGGCCGGGCAGCTTTCCCAAGGGGTAGACGAATGCGAGATCACTCGACTGGACGCCGCGGTTTTGAAGGCGTGCTGATGGCCGTCGCGGCGACCTTCCTCACCGTGTCAGCGACCTCCGTCCTGGCGCAGTCGCCGACGCGGTCGCCCGCGGATCTCGCGATCGATGCCGCCGTCCCGGTGCCGAGCCCGGTCGATCTGCCGCCGCCCTCGGTCGGTGACTTCAAGCCCGAGCCCCCCGCCGCCAAACCCGACGCCCCCGCCAAGCCCGACATTGCTGCCGCTCCGGCACCTGCCGAACCCGCCAAGGACATTGCCGCGACCCCGGCGCCGGCTGCACCCGAGCCGAGCAAAGACACCGCGGCAACTGCGCCCGCAGCCGAGCCGAAGACGGAAGCTCCGGCGGCGACCGCCACCGCTCCTGCCGCCGTCCCCGCCGCGCCGGCGACCGACCAGGCAACGACCACCAAGCCGGCCGAACCGCAGAAGCCCGCCAGCACGGTTGCGTCGGCCGACCAGCCGGTGGCCGACCAGCTTCGCGATCTGCTCGCCAAGAGCGCGGCGCGCTACTTCGATCGCAAGGCCGAGCGCAGCGCGGTCGAGAAGTTCTACGAGACCCGCGATTACGCGCCGGTGTGGACCAAGGCCGGCGCGCTGACTGCGCAGGCCAAGGGTGTGATCGCGCGGCTGAAGGACGCCGCCGCCGACGGCCTCGATCCGGACGACTATCCGGTGCCGAGCTTCAGCGCCGCGACCTCGCCCGAGGCGCTCGCCGAAGCCGAGCTGCGGCTGACCGAGAGCATGATGGACTATGCGCGTCAGGCGCAGAGTGGCCGGATGCACTGGTCGCAGGTGTCGGCCGACATCCAGTATCCGGAACACCCGATCGATCCAGCCCAGGTGCTGGCGAAGGTCACCACCGCGGCCGATGCGTCCGCGGCGCTCGACAGCTACAACCCGCCGCACAAGCTGTATCGCGAGCTGAAGAAGAAGCTCGCCGAGCTGCGCGGCGAAGGCGACAAGCCGGTGATCAAAATCGCCGACGGCGAGACGCTGCGCTATCAGCCGGCCCGCAAGAAGCGCGCCGAAGTGAAGATGGACGATCCGCGCGTGCCGCAGCTGCGCGCCCGCCTCGGTGTCAGCGAAAATCCGGAGAGCACCACCTACGACGCGACGGTCGCCGCGGCGGTGCGGAAATTCCAGGATCACGCCGACCTCAAGGCGACCGGCGTGCTCGACGAGCGCACCGTGAAGGCGCTGAACACCCCGAAGCGTGACCGCACCATCGACACCATCATCGTCAACATGGAGCGCTGGCGCTGGCTGCCGCGCGATCTCGGCGCGCCGTCGCTCGGCGATGCCTATGTGATCCTCAACATTCCGGACTACACGCTGAAAGTGATGCAGCACGGCGCCGAAGTTTGGACGACCCGCGTCGTCACCGGCAAGCCGGGCAAGCACGCCACCCCGCTGCTGACGGAGACGATGAAGTACATCACCGTCAACCCGACCTGGAACGTGCCGCCGTCGATCATCTACAACGAGTATCTGCCGGCGCTGCAGCAGGATCCGACCGTGCTCGATCGCATGGGTCTGAAGCTCGAGCGCAATCGCGACGGCTCGATCCATATTTCGCAGCCGCCGGGCGAAGCCAACGCCCTCGGCCGCATCCGCTTCAACTTCCCGAACAAGTTCCTGGTGTATCAGCACGACACCCCGGACAAGAACCTGTTCGCCCGCGAAGAGCGCGCTTTCAGCCACGGCTGCATGCGGGTGCAGAACCCGGACGTGTACGCGTCGACGCTGCTGAACATCGCGATGCCGGAGAAGGACTACACCCCGGCCAAGGTCCGGGCGATGTACGGCCGCAGCGAAGTCGATCTGAAGTTCCCGACTCCGATTCCGGTCAACATCACGTATCAGACCGCATTCGTTGACGACGCCGGCAAGCTGCAGCTCCGCAAGGACGTGTACGGCCGCGACGCGACGATGCTGGCGCTGCTGAAGAACGACAAGGGCAAGAATCTCGAAGCGGTGGTGGCCCACGCCCAGCCGAACTACAGCCGCCCGACCAAGCTACCCGACGGTGTCAGCGTTGCCGGCGACTACACCGGTTCGTCGGGAGCTTCCTCAAGCCCGTTCTCGTTCCTGGAGAACCTGTTCGGCGGCCCGCAGCCGCGTCAGCAGCAGCCGGCTCAGCGCAATCAGCGCCGGGTTTACGCCCGCTGATCAGTAACCGCGCCCCCTTCGGACGCGAAAAGTAGTTGAATGTTATCAAGGGCTCGCCGCGAGGCGGGCCCTTGTTTGTTAACTCACATTAACCATCCTCCATCTAGATTGCGGCACCGGGCTCGATTTCGCCATAGTCAGAGGGTTAAGGTTGATGATCGACTTGGGGTCACGGACGCCGTTTCCGGATCGCTAACTTCGGTAACGGCACGTCGCCCTGCCACGCTGACTTGGGGTTCGCGGGCAGGGTTTGTTGGTCGACCATTGGTGGGGCTGTTTTCGTGCTGGCTGCACTTTCGCGCCGTCTCAAATCACTGTCGATGCCCAGGGCCGGTTACGGCGCCGTACTGACGACGGCATTGCTGCTGGCGGGCGCCGGCTCGGTCCACGACGCATCCGCGGTCGGCGACAGCCGGACCCTGTCGTTCCATCACACCCATTCGGGCGAAAGCCTCACCGTCACCTTCAAGCGCAGCGGCCGTTACGACGAAGACGCGCTGAAGCAGCTCAATCATTTCCTGCGCGACTGGCGGTCCCAGGAACAGACCGTGATGGACCGCCAACTGTTCGACATCCTGTGGGAAGTGTACCGGGACGTCGACGCCAAACAGCCGATCCAGATCATCTCCGCCTACCGCTCCCCTGCCACCAACGCCATGCTGCGCCGCCGCTCCTCGGGTGTGGCGCGCCACAGCCAGCACATGCAGGGCCACGCGATGGACTTCTTCATCCCGGGCGTGGCGCTGGAGCAGATCAGGTTCGCCGGCCTGCGGCTGCAGCGCGGCGGCGTCGGGTTCTATCCGACCTCCGGGTCGCCCTTCGTCCATCTCGATACCGGCGGTATCCGGCACTGGCCGCGGATGACCCCCGACCAGCTTGCCCGCGTCTTCCCGGACGGCCGCACCGTCCACATCCCGTCCAACGGCAAGCCGCTGCGTGGCTACGAGCTGGCGCTGGCGGACATCGAGAAGCGCCGCGACGGCAGCACAGTGGCCCCGGCCAAGAGCAACTTCCTGGCCGCGCTGTTCGGCGGCAAGTCGCGTGACGACGAGGACGAAACCGCCGCGACGGCGGCACCGTCCGGTGCCAAGCCGATGGCCGACATCAAGGTCGCGGCTGCCGATGCGGTTGCGGCGGCGGCCGGGGTCAAGCCGGCCGACGTCGGCTCCAGCGATCCGGTTCCGATGCCGCGCGCCAAGCCCGCCGGCGCCATCCAGCTCGCCTCCGCCGGCGACGTCGTACTGCCGGCGCCGCGCCCGGCCCAAGCTGCCAAGGCAGAGGCCGCCAAGGCCGAGGCCAAGACTGCGGAGCCGAAGACGTCAGACTCGAAGACCGCCGACGCCAAGCCGCAGAGCCCGGCCGACATCATCAACGCCCGCGGGTTCTGGGACGACATTCCGGTGGCGCCGAAGCAGGCGAGCCCGGCCCAGGTCGCCGCCATCAGCGCCCGCCAAGCACTGGCCGCCGCCGACAAATCCGAACAGGCCGCCGCGATGAATGCGCTGGCCTACGCGCCGATGGCGCAGGACAATTCCTCCCAGCACGCCCAGACCCGCCATCCGCATGTCGTCACCGCCAGCGCCCCGCTGCCGCCGACGCGCGCCTCGCTGCAGCGGCACGCCGCGGTATCGGGCAAGGTCGACAGTGTGATCGGCAAGTCGTCCGGTCAGGGCAAGACGGTGATCGCAACCTCGGCGCGTCTCGCCGCCGCCGGCAGCCGCGACAACGACGTCTGGATCCGCGCCATGATCCTGATGCCGCGGGCGATGCACACCGCCGCCACCGTGATCGGCGATCCCGACATGACGTTGCTGAGCGGCTATCTGGCCAAGCCCGAGGCGACACTGGCCACCAGCTTCGCCGACGATCCGCAGCCGGGCCTCTATGCCGACGCCTTCAGCGGATCGGCGGTGGCGACGTTGACCACCACGGCATTCCCGGGCGACGCGTCGCGCTGACCTCTGCGGCAGGATCTGATTTGAAAAAGAAATGCCCGTGCTGGTCCCGGGCATTTTTGTTTTTGGCGCCTCACCAGATCGGCAGCCATTGCGGGCCGATCCGGCAGCGGCAACAGACCAAACCCGGTCTCAGAGCATCCCGAGCGCCTGCATGTAGGTTTCCAGGATGGTCTCCTGCTCGGCGCGTTCGTTGGCGTCCTGCTTGCGCATGCGGACGATGGTGCGCAGCGCCTTGACGTCGAAGCCGTTGCCCTTGGCCTCCGCATAGACGTCGCGGATGTCGTCGGAGATCGTCTTCTTCTCTTCCTCGAGACGTTCGATCCGCTCGATGATCGCCCGAAGCTGGTCCTTTGCGAAATTGGTCGCGGGATCCTCTTGGACGGCGGCAGCGGAGGTAGCCATCGTGCACTCCTGGCAGATAATGATTGGAAAAAGCGGCGGGGCGGTCGCCTCGCGCGCCGCATCTGCGCCGGACACTCTTCGCCGCGGCGCCTCCCGTCAAGGGGCATCACGCCCATCCACAGCGACCCACAGCGGAAATCGCCGGCGCCGAAATTGCGCCTTGATGCGCGGCGTGCCGGCGCCGCGTCAGTGACTGTGCGGGTGAGATTTCTTGAACGCTTCGACCTGGTCCGGCGTGGCAGCGCTCTGGTACTTCGCCTTCCAGGTTTCGTACGGCATGCCGTACACTGCCTCGCGGCTCTCGTCCCGGCTCAGTTCAACGCCTTGCGCGTCGGCAGCGTCCTTCAGCCAGTTCGACAGACAGTTGCGACAGAACCCGGCGAGATTCATCAGGTCGATGTTCTGGACGTCGGTGCGTTCGCGCAGATGCGCCACCAGACGGCGAAACGCCGCCGCTTCCAGTTCGGTCCGGGTGCTGTCGTCCATGCGGTCACCTTTGCTCGGGCTTGCGGTCTTCCCCAGATGGGGACGGGCTGAGATTTTGCCACATCTGGGGGGTACAGCCGACTCCGCCGCGCGGCGAGCCCGCTGCGGCCAGCCCGCCGCGGCGGCGCCGCCGTTGACAGGCCGCCCCTGTCACGCGAAATCATCAGCAAATTGGTATAGCTTGGCTGCATGATCATCACAGATTCCCTCCCCTTCCGGCATATCTGGGCCCGGCCCGCTGCCGCCGCGACGGCGGCGCTGGCCTTTGGCGTGCTGCTGTGCGGCAGCGCTCCGGCCGCCGCCGACTTCCGGCTGTGCAACAACACCTCGAGCCGGGTGGGAATCGCGCTGGGCTACAAGGACGTCGACGGCTGGACCACCGAGGGCTGGTGGAACGTGTCGTCGCGAAGCTGCGAGACGCTGCTGCGCGGCGCTCTGGTGGCGCGCTACTACTACATCTACGCGCTCGATTACGACCGCGGCGGCGAGTGGTCGGGTCAGGCCTTCATGTGCTCGCGCGACAAGGAATTCACCATCAAGGGGACCGAGAACTGCTTGGCGCGCGGCTTCGACCGCACCGGCTTCTTCGAGGTCGACACCGGCGAGCAGCGGGCCTGGACCGTGCAATTGACTGAAAGTAACGAACAGAACATGCAGAAGCTGCCGGGAATGCCCGGGGCGCCGGGGACCGGCTTGCCGGGTATTCCTCCGTCGCCGGGCCGCACCGCCCCCGCCACGCCTGGCAATCCAGGCGAGGCCGGGACCAAGCCATGAGACGCCTGCGCCGGATCAAGATCCTCGCCACGCTCGGCCCCGCCTCTTCCGACAGCGCGATGATCCGCAAGCTGTTCGAGGCCGGTGCCGACGTGTTCCGGATCAACATGAGCCACACCCCGCACGACAAGATGCGGGAGCTGGTGAAGACCATCCGTAACGTCGAGAGCAGCTACGGACGCCCGATCGGCATCCTGGTCGATCTGCAGGGGCCGAAGCTGCGCCTCGGCTCGTTCGCCAACGGGCCGATCCAGCTCAACAACGGCTCGAACTTCGTCCTCGACTCGATCAAGGAGCCGGGCGACGAGACGCGGGTGTATCTGCCGCATCCGGAGATCCTGGCGGCCCTCAAGGTCGGTGACGCACTGCTGCTCGACGATGGCAAGGTGCGCTTGATCTGCGAAGAGACCGTGGGCGATCGCGCGGTGACCCGCGTGGTGATCGGCGGCAAGATGAGCGACCGCAAGGGCGTCAGCCTGCCCGACACCGATCTGCCGATGTCGGCAATGACCAACAAGGACCGCGCCGACCTCGAAGCGGCGTGCGAGACCGGCATCGACTGGGTGGCGCTGAGTTTCGTGCAGCGCGCCGAGGACGTCGTCGAAGCCAAGCGGATGATCCGCGGCCGCGCCGCCGTGATGGCCAAGATCGAGAAGCCGCAGGCGATCGACCGGCTGCAGGACATTCTCGATGTGTCCGACGCGCTGATGGTGGCGCGCGGCGACCTCGGCGTCGAGATGCCGCTCGAGCGGGTGCCGTCGCTCCAAAAGCAAATGACCCGCATGGCACGGCGCGCCGGCAAGCCGGTGGTGGTCGCAACCCAGATGCTGGAATCGATGATCTCCAGCCCGGTGCCGACCCGCGCCGAAGTCTCCGACGTCGCGACCGCGGTGTATGAAGGCGCCGACGCGATCATGCTGTCGGCGGAATCCGCCGCCGGCAAATATCCGGTCGAAGCGGTGTCGACGATGAACCGCATCGGCGAAGAAGTTGAGCGCGACGTCACCTATCGCACCGTGGTGACAGCGCAGCGCCCCGATCCGGAAGCGACCGCCGGCGACGCCATCGCCGGCGCCGCCCGGCAGATCGCTGAAACGCTCGACCTGTCTGCGATCATCTGCTGGACTTCGTCGGGCTCGACGGCACTGCGGGTCGCACGTGAGCGGCCGAAGGTGCCGGTGGTGGCAATCACGCCGAGCATCAGCACCGGGCGGAAGCTGTCGGCGGTGTGGGGCGTGCATTGCGTCGTCGCCGAAGACGCCAAGGATCAGGACGACATGGTCGAGCGCGCCGGCCGCATCGCTTTCCGCGACGGCTTCGCCAAGTCCGGCCAGCGCGTCATCATCGTCGCCGGCGTCCCGCTCGGCACCCCCGGCGCCACCAACATGGTCCGCATCGCCTATGTCGGACCGAGCGACGCGGACGTGTGAAACGGCGCGGAAAGGAAAGCCCTCGCTCGTTCAACCTCACGTTCGTCATTCCGGGGCGCGCGTAGCGCGAGCCCGGAATCCATAACCACCGAATGAGTTGTTACGCCATTCACCCTCGTCCTCGTGCTTTACACCTTGCACAGAGCATATGGATTCCGCTCACGTCGTGAGCGCCCTGGAAGGACAAGCGAGAGGCTTGCGTCGGGGCTGGTCGCCTGTGTTCAGCAGAGAGCCACAGATCAGGCAGCCTCTTCGACTCCGATGACTAGCCGCTTGCCGAGCGCACGTAACGCTTCGACCATTGCCGGCAACTTGGTCGGGTGCCGTGGATCGAGGATTCGGCGAACCTCCTTCTCGTCTTTGCCCATCCGGCGCGCGAATTCGCTTTTGTTGATCCCTGCCTCCGCGAAGGCCTCCAGGACTGCTAGTTTCGCAGCTACCTCGGGGGCAACTGCGATCATGACAAGGCCCCTGGTCCTGGTCTTTGCTTTCGGCAGCGGGAGACCGCGTTGTGGATAGCTCAGCAGCGCCAGACCGAGAGCTTCCTCCGCCTGCGCGCGGGCGTCAGCCATGTCGTCACCCTGAGTGATCGCCTCGGGTACATCGGGAAAACTCACCACGACGACGCCGCGCCGATCGCCCGGCTCGAATTCTGCCGCGTAGGCGTAGGTTTTCATCGGCAAATCCTCATTCGGTGGCCATAGTCGGCAGATTAGTCTGCAAGACCCAGATGCTTTCGAATCTTCCTCGCGGTCTTGGGATCGATCTCTCGACTCGGCAATGTCGTCAGGCGATCGCCGACGAACACCATCGCGTGACCGCCTTTGCCCTTGCGGTAGTCGACGCGAAAGCGCAGCCCGCGAGCCTGGGCCTCTTCCCGCAACTCCGCGATGAACCGATCACGCTTGTCCATGCCGAGACCTCGACAGGACCAATGTCGGACATTTTTGTCCGGTTGTCAAAATTGCGGGTAGCCGTGTCGTTCCGGGGAGCGCGAAGCGCAAACCCGGAACCTCAAGATGGTGTGGGCCCCGAGGTGCAACAACCTCTGGATTCCTGTATCTGCGAGGTGCTGGTGCATAGTCAGCACGACGGAGGCCGCTCGGTAGATTCCTGTATCTGCGAGGTGCTGGTGCATAGTCAGCACGACGGAGGCCGCTCGGTAGATTCCCGGCCGATCATCTCGCCGTAACCCGGTGCGGGCGCCTCTGTCGGTGTTGCTTGATCGAACAGTCGCCCGGGCATTGCCGTTGCGGTGATCGCCCGCATACAGGACCGATGCCCATGACGATTGCAGTGCCGCTTGCGGTTGCGGCCGGCGTCGATGCCGGCCAACGTTTCCTCGATGTCGCGCTGGCTCCGTCGGGCCAGACCTTCCGGATGCCTAATCTGGCCGATGGCATCGCCGAGATCATCGCCCGCCTCGAACGCTCCGGCGTCAGGCGGGTGGTTCTGGAGGCGATCGGTCCCTATGCCGAACCGCTGGTCAAAGCGCTTTCGGTCGCCGGCTTCGAAGTCGGCATCGTCAATCCGCGCCGGATCAAGGCGTTCCGCGAGGCCGAAGGCGGTCGCGCCAAGACCGACAGGCTGGACGCGCGACTGATTGCGCGCTTCGCTCTCACTATGCCCGAGACCCTGCGCCCCCTGCCGACCGACACCCAACTCGAGCTGAAGGCGTTGTCGCTCCGACGCCGCCAGCTCACCGAGATGATCGCGATGGAGAAGACCCGGATGAAGCAGGTCCGCGGCACGCTCCTGCTCGATAGTCATCGGGCCGCGATCGCCGCGTTGTCGGCGCAGTGCCAAGCCATCGAGGCCGAACTCGCCAGGCGCATCGGCGACGACGCCGAACTCCGCCGCGTCCTTCACATCCTCAAATCGATCCCCGGCATCGGCGAACGGGTGGCTACGCTCCTCATCACCGACCTACCCGAACTCGGCCAGCGCGATCGCAAGGCCATCGCCAGCCTCGCAGGGCTCGCGCCCCACGTCAGCCAATCCGGCGCAGCGCCGCCTCGCGCCGCCATCGCCGGCGGACGTCCTTGCGTTCGCGCCGCCCTCTACATGGCCGCCCTGGTCGCCGCCCGCCACCACCCCAAGCTCCGCGACGACTACAACGCCCTTCGCCTGCAAGGAAAACCCGGAAAGGTCGCGCTCATCGCAATCGCCCGAAAACTGCTCGTCACAGCCAACGCACTCGTCAAAGCCGACACGCCATATCAAGGTAAGACCCTTGACACATGAGACAGTCGCCGGGTTCGCTCGCTTCGCGAGCGCCCCGGAATGACAGGGAAATCGGCGCGTCAGCTCATCAGCTCACCAGCTTCGCATCCAGCGTGATCTTGGTGTTGAGCAGCTTCGAGACCGGACACCCGGCTTTGGCTTTGGCGGCGCAGTCCTGGAAGGTGGCGTCGTCGGCGCCGGGGATTTTGGCGGTCAGCGTCAGATGGATCGCGGTGATGGCGAAGCCGTCGTCCTGCTTCTCCAGCGTAACGTCCGCCTTGGTTTCCATCTGCTCGGCGGTGAGCTTGGCTTCGCCGAGGATCAGCGACAGCGCCATGGTGAAGCAGGCGGCGTGGGCGGCGCCGATCAGTTCCTCAGGATTCGAGCCGGGCTTGCCTTCGAACCGGCTGGCGAAGCCGTAGGGATAGTCGGACAGCGCGCCGCTCTTGGTCGAGATCGCGCCCTTGCCGTCCTTGATGCCGCCCTGCCACTTCGCCGAACCGGATGTCGTGCTCATTGGGATCTCCCGTGCTGATGTCGAATCGACCGCGCGGCACATCGTCCGTGCGGCGACGGTTGAGGTGGACCTTGGATGTGGGGTGGTTCGGCCGGATTCAAAGCGCGACGACGCAGAAGCGCGTCAGATGTCGCGGCCCTCGACCTTCTCCGACAGCGTCTTGACGAGGTCGGGCACCTTATCGAGATGCGGGTTGAGCGCGAGCGCCCTGCGGAACGCATCGAGCGCCCGTTTGTCGTCGCCGAGTTCCTGCATGATCATGCCGAGGCCGGCGAGCGCACCGAAATGCCGCGGCTCGCGCGCCAGCACCTGCTCGATGTCTTCGAGCGAATGCATGTAATCGTTCTGCAAATAGTAGATCGTCGCGCGCCGGTTCCAGCCTTCGACGTAATCCGGCTTCAGCTTGACCACGGCGTCGAGCAGCTTCAACGCGACGTCGAACTGCTTGGCATCCATCGCCACCTTCGAGCGCGCCATCAGCAGCGCTGTGGTGTCGCTGGTGGTCTGGCTCCACAGCGCCCAGATCCGCCCTTCGACATGTTTGGCGCTGGCCTCATCAGGCGCAGCCTTCAGGGCACCGAACAGGAAATCGAGGCCCTTGGTGCGGTCGGTCGGCACCCGCGGCAGTTTCTCCGGCGGTGCCGGCGGCTGCGCGAGGGGCTTCTCCAGCGGATGCTTCGGTCCGTCGGGGGCCTGGGCTCGCACGCCCTCAGGCATACCCAGCGCCAACGCCGCAAGAGCCAAGGCGAAGAGGCCGAACCGAAAATGTCGAGGAGCGAACGCCATTGCGGTAGTCTAGACACGACAAAGCGCGCTGCAAAGCAGCGCGCGCGTCACAGCGGCGTGAGATCGAGGCGCGGGCCGCGAGCGGCCCGGCGCAATCAGCCCTGGCGGGCCTTGAACCGACGCTGGGTCTTGTTGATGACGTAGAGCCGGCCCTTACGGCGCACCAGGCGGTTTTCGCGATGGCGGGTGAGCAGCGACTTCAGCGAGTTACGGACCTTCATGGGTCTATCCTGACTGTTTGAAAGGCCGTGACAATTGGCCGAATACAAAACGATAACAGCCCGCCGGCGGAAGCCCGCCCGGGTCGGTGCTGTATCTATCCAGCGACTCCTGGCCTGTCAATCGATCCGCCGCCGGAACCGGCAGGCCGTTGCGGAAAACCAGCGCCGAGCCGGCGGCCACACCAAGGTAAGGCGCGAAATTCGCCGGACGCCGACGGTTTGGGCCGCTTCACAGCTCCTCAAAATAATTATACACCATAATCAATTCTCCGCCGCCAAGACGGCGAGAAATGCCCGAAGGAAACGCCCGATGCTGAATCCCGACGATCTTGTCGCTATCGACATCCATACCCACGCCGAAGAACCGTGCGGCTCCCACCCCGACGACGGCTACGACGACTTCCAGGCGCGGATGGCGGAGTATTTCGGCTCGCCGCACAAGCATCCGCCGACCGTCCAGGAAACCGCCGCGTATTATCGCTCCAAGAAGATCGCCGCGGTGATCTTCCCGGTCGACGCCGAACGTGAGACGGGTTTCCGCCGCTACAACAACGACGAGATGATCGAGATCGCGCGGCAGAATTCCGACGTGCTGATTCCGTTCGCCTCGATCGATCCGCACAAGGGCAAGCTCGGCGTGCGCGAAGCCCGGCGGCTGATCGCCGACTACGGCATCAAGGGCTTCAAATTCCACCCGACCATGCAGGGCTTCTATCCGAACGATCGGCTGGCTTATCCGCTGTACGAGGCGATCCAGGAAGGCGGCGCCATCGCGCTATTCCACACCGGCCAGACCGGTGTCGGCTCCGGCATGCCGGGCGGCATGGGTATGCGCCTGAAGTACTCCAACCCGATGTATATGGACGACGTCGCCGCCGACTTCCCGGATATGAAGATCATCCTGGCGCATCCCTCCTTCCCCTGGCAGGAGGAGGCACTGTCGGTCGCGACCCACAAGCCCAACGTCTATATTGACCTGTCGGGCTGGTCGCCGAAGTACTTCCCGCCGATCCTGGTGCGCTACATCAACTCGATTCTGCAGGACAAGATGCTGTTCGGCTCCGACTGGCCGGTGATCACCCCGGACCGTTGGCTGTCGGACTTCGCCAAGCTCGAGATCCGCGACGAAATCCGTCCGAAGGTGCTGAAGCAGAACGCCCGCAAGCTGCTGGGGATCTAGAACCATCCACCTTCGTCATTGCGAGCGAAGCGAAGCAATCCAGGAGTGCCGTGCACTGAGCCGTTGGATTGCTTCGTCGCTTCGCGCCTCGCAATGACGAAGAAAGGCTTCCTCACGGAAACAAACCGAGAGTTGTCCCCCATGCCGATCGCCGCCGTCGTGTTCGATGCCTATGGCACGCTGTACGACATCCAGTCGGTTGCGGCCGTCACCGAGCGGGAGTTTCCCGGCTATGGTGAGGTGATCACGCAGATCTGGCGGATCAAGCAGCTCGAATACACCTGGCTGCGCTCGCAAATGGGGACCTACGAGGACTTCGCCGTCGTCACCCGCGATTCGCTCGCCTACACGCTCGACTGTCTCGGCATTGAGGCCGGCGGCGGCGCGTTCGAGCGGATCTTCGCGAAATATCTCGATCTCGCGCTCTATCCCGAAGCCCTGTCGGCACTGGAGGTGCTTGCACCCTGCAAGCGTGCGATCCTGTCCAACGGCAGCCCCGATATGCTTGGCGCCCTCACCCGCAACACCGGCCTCCACCGCGTGCTCGACGACGTGATCAGCGTCGATGCCGCCAAGGTGTTCAAGCCGCATCCGCGCGCTTACGCGCTGGCCGAAGCGCGGCTCGGCGTGACGCCGCGCGAGATGTTGTTCGTGTCTTCCAATCCCTGGGACGTGGCGGGCGCGAAGGCATTCGGCTTCAACGTCGCCTGGATCGAGCGCATCAGCCGCGAGGCGATGGCGCGCGAACTGCGACGGCCTGGGCCGCTCTCGCCGCAGACGCTGTTCAAGGCGCTGCGCACCCAGATGGACGTGCTCGGCTTCGAGCCCGACCATCGCATCGGATCGCTGACGGCGCTGGCGGAGATCGTGGCCGGCCGCTGAGTTTGCGCCATCGCAGGCTTTGCGGCATATCGGCTGCTCAGTTGCCGGCACGAAGCGCCGGCCTCGAGGAGCCGCATGAGTCTGGAATCCGTCCGCGCCTGGTTCGCCCAACACGCCCCCGATATCGCCGTGGAAGAATCGACGATGAGCTCGGCCACCGTGCCGCTCGCGGCCGAAGCCCATGGCGTGCCACCGGCGCAGATTGCCAAGACACTGTCATTGCGCGTCGGCGAGCGTGTGGTGCTGATCGTCACCAGCGGGACGATGCGGCTCGACAATAAGAAGGCGAAGGCGCTGCTCGGCGGCAAGCCGAAGATGCTCGGCGTTCACGAGGTCGCCGATCTCACCGGCCACGAGGTCGGCGGCGTCTGTCCGTTTGGCCTGAAGGCGCCGCTGCCGATCTATTGTGACGTGTCGCTGAAGGCGTTCGATGTGGTCGTGCCGGCGGCGGGATCGACTCACAGCGCGGTGCGGATCGCCCCGCAGCGAATGGCCGAGCTGGTCGGCGCCGAATGGGTCGATGTCTGCGAGGACCGCAGCGAGCCGGCGCAGCCGTGAACACGACAACGGGGCCCGCGGGCCCCGTCAATGCTTGCATCAGTCATAAGACTCGGCGCCTGAGCGCGGCGATCACCAACGGCGCCAGCCGTAGTGGCGCCAGTACGGACGCGGCGGGCCATAATAGCGCGGGCCGTAGAACCGCGGACCGTAGTAGCCGTAAGCGCCGTAGTAGTTCGGGCGCCACCAACAGCGGCCCCAGGCGTTACAGACATAACGCACCTGATCGACCTGGGCGGATGGGCTGCCGGCAGCCTGCGCGGCGCCGGGAAGACCGTTCGGCATCGCCGCAGACGCGATGCCCGGCGCGAGCGCGACCGCGCTCAAAGCGGCTGCGGCAGCAACGGCGAGTTTCAAATTCATCGGACAACCTCCTTACGATCGAGAACCATCAGAACTGTCTCGAGCTTATGAAGTTGCAGCTGAACGGGCGCTGACGAGCGAGTTCATCTAGATGAACTCGTGTTAACCTGTGCGGCACAATTGGTTCGACGCAGCGCTTGATGGCGCTGCGCGCTCCTCAAGGCAACCTTCGCTCAAGCAGCCTTGCGCGGCTCCGCACCATCGCGATGAAGCGTCCGCAGGAAATCACGCACCGCGTCGCCGAGCGAGTGGGCCTGCTGCGCCAGCGTGCCCGACGCCGACAGCGTCACTTCGGCATGCTGCTCGGTCTCTGTGATGTTGCTACCGACGCCCTGGATATTGCCCGAGATGTCGCGGATGCCGGCGAACGCCTCTTCGATATTGCGCGCGACCTCGCCGGTCGCGGCGGTCTGCGCTTCGACCGCGAGCGCGACCTGATGGGTGATGTCGTCGACCTCGCCGATCGAACGGCCGATGCCGGAGATCGCATCGACGGCGGCGCGGGTGGTGTCCTGCACTTCGGCGATGCTGCGCGAGATATCGCGCGTGGCATTCGCGGTCTGCTCGGCGAGCGACTTCACCTCCTGCGCCACCACCGAGAAGCCGCGGCCGGCGTCACCGGCGCGTGCGGCCTCGATCGTGGCATTGAGCGCCAACAGATTGGTCTGGGATGCGATCTCTTCGATCAGCTGCACGATCGCGCCGATCCGTTCGGTGGCGGTCGACAGGCTGCCGACGGTGTCGCGGGCATGATCGGAGGCCGCCACCGCAGCCTGAGCGATCGAGGCCGAGCGGTTGACGCTGCTGAGAATCTCATTGGCCGAGGCGGTCAATTCGGCGGTCGCCGCCGCCACCGTCTCCATGTTGGTCGAGGCCTGCTCGCTGGCTGCCGACACCGCCAGGGTGCGATCGCGGGTCGCGATCACACCGCGGTTGAGGCTGGTCGCGGTCTCGCCCATGTTGCTGGAGGCGGCACCGACGGCATCGATCACCGTGCCGATCGCAGTCTCGAACTCGGCGGTGTTGGCGTTGAACGCCGCCACCCGCGTCTCGATCGCCTGCATCGCCTCGTTGATGGTGCGGCTGGCGATCAGCAGCGAGCCGCGCAGGCCCTGCGGCAGGATGTGCCGATAGTATTTGTCGTCGCGGATCGCCGCCATCGCGGCGCTGGACTCGCGCACGAACGCGTCGCAGCGGTCGATCATGTCGTTGAACCTGCTCTGCATTTGAAGCAGGCGGCCGCCGTCGCGATAGCCGATCAGCCGGGCCTCGAAATCGCCGTCGGCGATCCGGCCGCAGACCTCGTCGATCTGGGCCAGCATCCGGCGCAGCCGCAGCAGCATCGCTGCAACGCCAGCGGCGCCGAGCAGCGATACGCCGAGCCCGACCTGCGACAGCAGGAGCAAACCGAACACCACACCCGCCGCGGCAGCAAGCGAACCGACCACGGTGATGGCGAGACAGAGACCGGCCTTAGAGAGAGAAGACAAGTTGGTCATAGGAAATGTTCTTCGATCTGACGAAATCGATCATGTGCTGATAACCGGCCGCGAGTGCATCTTTGCCATTGCGGTGCCGGGCTTCCTGCGCCAGCAGCTCGGCATAGACGGGCTCCAGCGCGGCAACGACCCGGCGCTCCGGCACGCGGCGATTAGAGTGATAGCCGATCACCGTACCCTTGGAGTCGAAGGACGGCGTGACGTGGGCGAATACCCAATAATGATCGCCGTGCTTCGTCATGTTCTTGACGTAAGCGAAGATCTCGCGGCCGTCGGCGAGCGTGTCCCACAGCAACTTGAACACACAGCGTGGCATGTCGGGATGCCGCACAATCGAATGCGGCTGGCCCAGCAATTCGGCTTCGCTGTAGCCGCAGATGTCGGTGAACACGCGGTTGGCGTAGGTGATCCGACCCTTCAGGTCGGTTTTGGACACGATGATGTCGTCGGCGTCGAAGAATACTTCAACGCCCGTGGGCTTGACGGAAGAGGTCACGGCAAATTCCGGTTCAGCAGCTGAGAACGACTTGCACGGACACTCATGACGGCCCCGGTCCGGCCACGCAAAGCTACGAGTCAGGCCTTAATAGTTAGTTCGCTCAACCACTGACTACATCGCTATAAATCGACATTCGACGTCACCGTGTTGTTACTTAGCTGCTCACGAATTGGGCTGTGACAACTTGCGTTGTAGTGATTTTCCTGACGCGGCTCCTGAGCCCGCAATCTCAGCCTGCATCACGCATCTCGCTGCCTGCCAGCAAAGTGATCAGCAACGATTAGAAGCTTTCCAACGCGTATGAACAACTCGCCGTCATCGCACATCCAGGTGAGCACACACTCAGATCATTTGAGATGCCGCGGCAGGCTCACAACCTCATGCGCGCGCTGGCGCAAGGCCCGCAGTTGACTGCACACGTTGCGTATGGCGGCGCGGGGTGACGGCGTCCCTGCCACACCGAACCGAATCTTAACATTTGGTTGCTAGACGAGATCGACGCCGCGTCGCGCCCGACGCGGCCGGTTCGGGGAAACGCTTTTGGCTGTCATGGATTCTCCACCAGCAACGCCCCTGGCGGCGCTGAAAGCGCGCCTCACCGCTCTGTTCGGCGGTTCCAACGAAGCTTCGCTCACCAACCGGCTCGCCGGCACCATCTTCCTGATCCGTGTCGTCAGTGCCGGCCTCGCCTATGGGGCGCAGATCCTGCTGGCGCGCTGGATGGGCGGCTCGGATTACGGCATCTACGTCTATGTCTGGACCTGGGTGCTGTTGCTCGGATCGATGCTGGATTTCGGCATCTCCGCCTCGGCCCAGAAGATCATTCCGGAATATCGCGCGCGCGGCGAGCTCGACGGGCTGCGCGGCTTTCTGTCCGGCAGCCGTTGGGGCACGCTGGCGGCCTCGAGCGTGGTGTCGCTGCTGCTCGCGCTCCTGGTCTGGGCATTGGCGCCGCTGATCGGCGACGCCACCGTCGTGCCGCTGTATCTCGGTTGCCTGACGTTGCCGGCTTTTGTGGTCGCCAACACCCAGGACGGCATCGCCCGCTCGCACGACTGGATGCGGCTCGGGCTGATGCCGCAATTCATCATCCGGCAGGCGCTGATCATCGGCTTCACCGCCGGGCTGTTCGTGATCGGCTTCGAGCTCGGCGCGGTGGCCGCGATGGCGGCGAGCTGCGCGGCAGTGTGGATCGCGATGCTCGGACAGATGATCGCGCTCAACCGCCGGCTCGCCGGCCACGTCCCGCCCGGCCCGCGTGCCTACGACATCCGCGGCTGGCTCGCCACCTCACTGCCGATCCTGCTGGTCGAGAGCTTCTATCTGCTGTTGTCCTACACCGACGTGCTGGTGCTGCAGCAGTTCAGCACGCCCGAGGAAGTCGGTATCTACTATGCGGTGGTGAAGACGCTGGCGCTGGTGTCGTTCATTCACTACGCGATGTCGGCCACCACCGCGCATCGCTTCACCGAATACAACGCCGCCGGCGACAAAGTCCGATTGGCGGCGTATGTCCGCCACGCGATCGTGTGGACGTTCTGGCCGTCGCTGGTCGCAACGCTGGCGCTGCTGGCGCTCGGCGAACCGCTGCTGTGGCTGTTCGGGCCGCAATTCACGTCCGGCTACGGCATCATGTTCGTTGCGGCGATCGGCCTGATGGTCCGCGCCGCGATCGGGCCGGTGGAGCGGCTGCTCAACATGCTCGGCCACCAGCATGTCTGCGCGCTCGCTTACGCGCTGGCGTTCGCAGTCAATCTCGCGCTGTGCCTGATCCTGGTGCCCCGCTTCGGCGGCTACGGCGCCGCCGCCGCCACCTCCGCAGCCCTCACCTTCGAAACCGTGATGCTGTTCTGGATCGTCCGCAAACGCCTCGGCCTGCACGTGTTGGCGTTCGGCGCGAAGGCGCACTGAGACGACTTAAGGCTCTGTTCGAGGCAGTTCGGATATTGGCTGCGCATTGACATTTGTCTATACAAATGCCTATTTGGCTAGAGGCGGCCGATGAAAGTTGCCGGCTTTGATTGGGATCTCGGAAACCGAGCCAAATGCGCCAAACATGGCGTGACGGTCGCCGAAATCGAAGGCCTGTTTCGCGGCCCGGTAAGCGTGTTTCCTGATCCGGCTCACTCCACGACCGAGGAGCGCTTCAAGGCAATTGGCCGCACCGAAGCGGGACGAATGGTGTTCGTGGTCTTCACCCTCAGAACGCTGCGCGAGCGAACGCTCATCCGGCCTATTAGCGCCCGCTACATGCACCGCAAGGAGATCGCCGCCTATGAAGAAGAAGCTGCCAAAGCTGGAAAGTGACGCCGAGGCGGAAGCCTTCGTCGCCGACGCGGACCTCTCCGATTACGACCTGTCGGGCATGGTCACCATGCAGTTCGAAATGAAGCCGAAAGACAAATCGGTCAACCTGCGACTGCCGGAGCAACTGCTGTCTGCCGTCCGCCAGCAGGCGAAGGCTGCAGGTGTCCCCTATCAACGCTACATCCGGATGGCTCTGGAGCAAGCAGTGCAAAAGCGGGCGAAAAGATAGCCGCAAGCATCAAGCGGCGCTGACCTTCGAAACCGTGATGCTGTTCTGGATCGTCTGCAAACGCCTCGGCCTGCATGTGCTGGCGTTCGGCAGCAAAGGCTAGATCAAGCGGTCTGGACGCTACTGACCGTCTCACCGTCTCGTGCTATAGTTTCAGAATGAGCGCGGACAACCTCGAGGATCTGATCAAGCGGGCGGAATCCTGGCCGGTGGCGGCGCGGGAGGAACTGGCCGCTGTCGCTCGCGAGATCGAAAGCGAGCTTCAGGCCGACCGGTATCACGCCAGCGCCGAAGAACTGCGGATCATCGATGCTGCGGTTGCTGCGCTCGACGCAGGCGAACAGGCAACCGACGACGAAATCCGAACTGCGTTCGCCAAATTCGGTCGATGAAGGTCGTTTACTCCCGGCAGGCTCTCGCCGACATCGACCAGATCTCAGCCTATTACGGCGAGCACGCAAACCCGAGAGTTGCCCGATCGATCGGCGCGCGGATCGAAAATGTGATTGCTCGGATCGCATCGGCTCCCGCTTCGGCGCCCAAGGTCACACAACGTCCCGACATTCGATCGGCAGCCGTGGTGCGCTATCCATTTCGGGTCTTCTATCGCGTGCAAGAATCCAAGATCGAGATTCTGCACACCGTCATACGGCGCGAGCGCCGATGCAGCAGAGCGATTAGGCGCCCTACTCATCGACCAACGTTGTCGCCCGGCATTACGGGCGATCCAGTGTTCCACGGCCATGACGCTCTGGAATACTGGATCCTCCGCTAGCGCGGAGGATGACGTTCGTTCGTGAGGCGAAGGCGGAGCCCGACCGAATGTGGGCGGCCTCAACCCGCCTTAAGCCGCAGTCCAGCCGCCGTCCATCGACAGGTTGGCGCCGGTGATCTGGCTGGCGTCGTCACCGCAGAGGTAGACCGCAAGTGCCGCGACCTGTTCCGGCGTGACGAACTGCTTGGTCGGCTGAGCGGCGAGCAGGACGTCGTTGATCACCTGCTCCTTGGTGAGGCTACGCGCCTTCATGGTGTCGGGGATCTGCTTCTCGACCAGCGGCGTCCAGACGTAACCGGGCGAGATGCAGTTGCAGGTGATCTTGTGGGTGGCGAGCTCCAGCGCCACGGTCTTGGTCAGGCCGGCGATGCCGTGCTTGGCGGCCACATAGGCCGACTTGAACGGCGAGGCGACCAGCGAGTGCGCCGAGGCGGTGTTGATGATGCGGCCCCAGCCGCGCTTCTTCATGCCCGGCACCGCGGCGCGGATGCCGTGGAACGCCGACGACAGGTTGATGCCGATGATCGCGTCCCACTTCTCGACCGGGAAGTCCTCGATCGGCGACACGAACTGGATGCCCGCGTTGTTGACGAGGATATCGACCGAACCGAAGGTGGTTTCGCCGAGCTTGATCATCTCGGCGATCTCGGCGGGCTTCAGCATGTCGGCCGGAGAATATACTGCCTTGACGGCGAAATCGGTCTCGATCGCCTTGCGCTCTTTCTCAATCGCGTCCGCGTCGCCCATGCCGTTGATCACGACGTTGGCGCCGGCCTTGGCGAAGGCGCGCGCATAGCTGAGCCCGATGCCCGAGGTCGAGCCGGTCACGACCGCCGTCTTGCCTGTCAGATTCGTCATCATCCGCTCCTGTTCGCGAGGTTGAGAAAGCGGCGCAGATCGGGCCGCTTATTCGAATGCATCCCGGGTGAGGTCCCAGGTCACCATGGTCTCGCCGTCCTGCGGCGCCTGTTGCCAGCTCTGGTCGCGCATCGAGACGTAGACGTCCTGCTCGCCGGCCTTCCAATGCTCGATCATGTTCAGCCGGGAGAAATCGTAGTCCTTCGACGACGCCTCATAGTCCCGCTTACGATAGATCAGATGCACGACGGTGACGGTGTTCTCTTTGGCCGCCTCATGCAGGATGGCGTAGGCCGGATCGTCACGCAATTCCGCCGGCAGCCGATCGATCAGATCGCGCAGCGCCTTGCGGGTGTTGTGGATCATCTTGTTCTTGTCGGTATTCAGCCGGGTGCGGCTGGAATAGCGGATGTCCTTCTCGCGCTCGGCGGCCTCCAGCAATGTTTCCGGCAGGCGGCCGCGGGAGCTGAACAGATCGACCTGGAAGATCAAGAGATCGTCGCGCTGCTCGCAGTCCAGCACGTAGTCAAGCGGCGTATTGGAGGCGACGCCGCCGTCCCAATAAAACTCGCCGTCGATCTCGATCGCCGGAAAGCCGGGCGGCAACGCGGCCGAAGCCATGATGTGCTCAGGGCCGATGGTCTGCTTGGTGGTATCGAAATACACGAAGTTGCCGGTGACGATGTTGACCGCACCAACACTCAGGCGGATGCCGTTGTGGTTGAGGCGGTCGAAATCGACCAGCCGCTCCAGCGTCGAACGCAGCGGCGCGGTGTCGTAATAGCTGAGGTGGGAGGGTTTGCCAGACGGCAGCAGGTGCGTCGGCGGAAACCGCGGGGTGAAGAAGCCCGGCACCCCGAAGGTGGCGATCATCGCCGCCGAGGTCTCGTTGAACAACGAATGCACATGATCATCGCGCAGCAGCGGCTGCCACGGCACCGGCGACGATGCCATCTCCCAGAACTGCTTCAGCTTCTCGACGCGCTGCTCGCGCGGATTGCCGGCGATGATCGCAGCGTTGATGGCGCCGATCGAGATGCCGGCGAGCCATTGCGGCTCGAAATCGTGATGGCACAGCGCCTGATAGGCGCCGGCCTGATACGCGCCGAGCGCCCCGCCGCCTTGCAGCACCAGCACGCGGCGCGCGTCGCAGGGCCTTGCGGCCTTCCTGTGCGGTGTCGAGTCCATCTGGTCGGTCGCACCTTAAGCAAGAACGCCGGCAACTTGGCGATGCGCGGCGCCAGCGTCAATTGCGCCAACGGCGGGAGTCGATCACGCCCGCTTTATCGTGGCGTGTCGGTGGAGGCGAGGATCATGGTCCAGAACACCTTGTATTTGGTGCCCGGCGCATAGCTGGCGGCGATGCCGATCCGGTCGACGCCATTCTTCAGCATGTTGGCCCGATGCGGCGGCGAATCCCGCCAGCCCGAAAACGCTTCCGCCAGCGTGTGATAGCCCGCCGAGACGTTCTCGACCGCAACCGCTGCCGGATACCCCGAGGCGTTCAGCCGCTGGGCCAGCGGCGCCTTGACGTCATGGTCGAGCTTGTTGCGCCTTGCCATGGTCGAGGACTGGTCCTCGGCCAGCTTGGTCAGCGCCGGATCGACCGTCACCGGGCCGAGCCCGTTGTTCTGGCGATATTGTGAGATCATGACGGCCGCTGCGGCGACATCGACCTTGGCACCCTCGCGCGCCATGCTCTGATACATCGACGGCGTATCGACCGACGGTGCGACATCGCCGCCGGCACAACCGGCCAGCACCAACAGGCCGAGAACGGCCATCACCCCGCGAAACATTGTCCAGATTCCCCATTCGCGCGCGATCGGCACTGCCGGCCCGTCACCGGCTCACGACGCGCCGGGCAGTTGTTGCACGTCAACAGTGGCTGAAAGGTGAAGATGGCGGCCGAGGGCTGGTGACCGAATGGACCAGGAGTCCGCGCGAAAAAACGCGCCAAAGCAAAACCAGAGCAATCGGGCTGAGGATCAAAACGGCAACGGCCCGGACTTGCGTCCGGGCCGCGAGCAGTCGCCGTGGAGGTTCAGGCGGCGGCCGCCGACTTCGAGGTGGGGACCGACGAAATCGTCTTCAGAACCTGGGACGCGATCTGGTAGGGGTCGCCCTGCGAGTTCGGGCGGCGATCTTCCAGATAGCCCTTGTAGCCGTTGTTGACGAAGGAGTGCGGCACGCGGATCGAGGCGCCGCGATCGGCGATGCCGTAGGAGAATTTGTTCCACGGTGCGGTCTCGTGCTTGCCGGTGAGCCGCATGTGGTTGTCCGGACCGTACACCGCGATGTGGTCGTCGAGGTTGTCTTCGAACGCCTTCATCAGCGATTCGAAATACTCCTTACCGCCGACTTCCCGCATGTAGCTGGTCGAGAAGTTGCAGTGCATGCCCGAGCCGTTCCAGTCGGTGTCGCCGAGCGGCTTGCAGTGGAACTCGATATCGATGCCGTACTTCTCAGTGAGACGCAGCATCAGGTAGCGCGCCATCCACATCTGGTCGGCGGCGGTCTTCGAACCCTTGCCGAACACCTGGAATTCCCACTGGCCCTTCGCCACCTCGGCATTGATGCCTTCGTGGTTGATGCCGGCGGCGAGGCAGAGGTCGAGATGCTCTTCGACGATTTGGCGGGCGATGTCACCGACGTGCTTGTAGCCGACGCCGGTGTAATACGGGCCCTGCGGCGCCGGATAGCCGGCCTCGGGGAAGCCGAGCGGGCGCCCGTTCTTGTAGAAGAAGTATTCCTGTTCGAAACCGAACCAGGCGCCTTCGTCGTCCAGAATGGTGGCGCGGGTATTGGTCGGATGCGGGGTGACGCCGTCCGGCATCATCACTTCGCACAGAACCAGAATGCCGTTGTTCCGCGCAGCGTCCGGGTACATCGCAACCGGCTTCAGCACGCAGTCCGAGCTATGGCCTTCGGCCTGCATCGTGGACGAGCCGTCGAAACCCCACAGCGGAAGCTGCTCGAGCGTCGGATAGATCTCGAATTCCTTGATGGTGGTCTTGCCGCGCAGGTTCGGCGTCGGCTTGTAGCCGTCGAGCCAAATGTACTCGAGCTTGTACTTGGTCATGCGGTCCTCTCGTTGGAGATGCCACCGGCATTCGGCCGATGACGGACACGGAACCGCACCCGGCGGCCTTCGGTCCTGCGAACATGAAGCATTTAATATGCCAGAATGAGCCAAATCGCCGCAGGCAGGTCCGCGGCGGTCCCGCGGCAACTTCGACGCGCAAGACCGTATCGGCCCTGCCCCGTCGTAGAGCGCGAAACGCCAGATTCCTCCGTATTTCCCCGCACCCACGGCGGTGAACAAAATTAACCCCTCGGGCGCAGGATTTTCTCGGAAGGGGGAATGCGCAACCAAGCCATCCCGGCCGCGTTGCATCAATCCAGTGCCGAGTTCGTCAGCAAACGGGCGAATGCGCAAAGAAACGCCAACGGCTGGTTCTTTGTTGATCATTCTGCCTGCACGCGAAGCAATCGCGTTATCATCCGTTGCGACGCGCGGCCGGACCGCTCGTCGAGCCAGCTTCATCGACCCGAAGGAGAGAAAGGAGAGATCGCGTGAGTAGCCTGAATCAGACCTCCGCCAAGATCTACCAGTTCCCGGTCGGCGGCCGGGATGGAGCCAACCGCACCGCGCTTCCGAGCAGCGAGGCGACGTCGAATCCGGCCAATATCCTGACCTGCTCGAGCTGGTATCACGAGATCGCGATGCTTGAAGAGCAGTCCACCAAGCGGCCATGACACCGCAGCTTGCGCGGCGCCGCCGCCGCGATCATCAGAGCGACTGACGAAGGGCCGGCGCACGCGTTCGGCCCTTTTTGTTGCGCCGGGTCGCCCGCCGGATCGTCAGACGCCGAAGATCGACCAGCCCATGCGCTTGGTCAGCGCCTCCAGCGCGACGCGCCCGAGATGGGAGTTGCCCGCGGCATCGAGCCCCGGCGCCCACACCGCGATCGAGGCCTTGCCCGGCGCCACCGCAAGGATGCCGCCGCCGACTCCGCTCTTGCCCGGCAGGCCGACCCGATAGGCGAATTCGCCCGAACCGTCATAGTGGCCGCAGGTCAGCATCAGCGCGTTGATGCGGCGCGCGCGTTCGCTCGACACCACGTTGAGTCCGGTCGATGGGTTCTGGCCGTTATGCGCCAGGAAGCGGCCGGCCATCGCCAGCTGCCGGCAGCTCATCGCGATCGCGCAATGATGGAAATAGACGCCGAGCGTGTACTCGACCGGATTGTCCAGCACCCCGAACGATTTCATGTAGTTGGCGAGCGCAGCGTTGCGGAACCCGGTGCGCTGCTCGGATTTCGCCACCGCTTCATCGATCGCGACCGTGGAATCGCCTGCCAGAAACTGCATGAAGCGCAGGATCTCGCCGAGCGCTTCGCGTGGCTGATGCCCGGACAGGATCAGATCGGTGACGGCGATCGCGCCGGCATTGATGAACGGATTGCGCGGAATGCCGCGCTCGTGCTCGAGCTGCACGATCGAGTTGAAGGCGGAGCCCGACGGCTCACGGCCGACCCGCCGCCACAGCCGATCGCCGGCCTTGCCGAGCGCCAGCGTCAGCGTGAACACCTTCGAGATGCTCTGGATCGAGAACGGCACGTCGGCATCACCGGCGGCGGCGACATGGCCGTCGGCACCGATCACCGCGAGGCCGAAGGCTTTCGGATCGACCCGCGCCAGTTCCGGAATGTAGCTCGCCACCTCGCCGCGGTCCGTCCGCTGCGCCATCTCATCGGCGATTTCGGCTACGATACGGTCGAGAAGCTGATTGCTCATGGCGGCGCATTTGATGCAAAGCGCGCACCAGGTCAACGGCGGCGTGATGGTCGAAGCTTCTCCCCGTCATTGCGAGCCAAGCGAAGCAATCCAGGAGCCACGCGTGCGGCCTCTGGATTGCTTCGTCGCTACGCTCCTCGCAATGACAGCGTGGAGAACTGCGGCTTAACTCGCCGACGTCAGATGCCGCTGGCGGCGGAGCTGCAGCGCGCTGCGGTGACCGTCGCCGGTGGGCTGATAGAACTCGGTGTAGCGATGCGTCGCTTCGCCGAAGGCGTGCGCGTCGGATTCCTTCTTGACGTCGAGCGCGTCGAAGCCATTGCGGACCAGGAAGGTGAACTGATCGCGCAGCACCTGCCCGGTGGCGCGCAGTTCGCCGCGATAACCATAGACCTCGCGCAGCCGCCGCGCCTGGCTGTGGGCGCGGCCATCCTTGTAGGTCGGAAACACCAGCGCGATCAGCGCCAGGCGGTCGAGCCAGGGCTTCAGCTCGGCGACATCGCGGTTGTTCGGCCAGATCACGCCGAGCGGGCTGTTGCGCGCCACCAGCCGCTCGGGATCGGCCAGGAAGCGCGTAGCCGAGATCAACACCGAACCAGCGGCCGGCAACTCTGCGTCGTCGGCGACGAGGACGAACTCATCGGTCGCAATCTGTCCGTTCTTAACGAGTGGCATAGACCCGCTCCTTGAAGGGCTCGACGCCGAGGCGCTTGACGGCGTCGACGAACAATTCGTCCGGCCGCTGCCGCAGGCTGAGATAGGCCTCGACGATATCTTCGATCACGTCGGCGACTTCGCCGTACGGCACCGCGGGGCCGATCAGCACCCCGAGCTCAGCGCCCTCGTCGGCACGACCGCCGATGGTGATCTGATAGAACTCTTCGCCGTTCTTCTCGACACCGAGAATGCCGATATGCCCGACGTGGTGATGGCCGCAGGCATTGATGCAGCCGGAGATGTTGATGTGCAGCCGCCCGATCAGCGCGGCGGTCTCGGGGCTGGCGAACCGGCGCGACAGTTCCTGAGCGATCGGGATCGACCGCGCATTCGCCAGCGAGCAGTAATCGAGGCCCGGGCAAGCAATGATGTCACTGACCAGACCGACGTTCGGCGTGGCGAGGCCGAGCTTGTCGAGCGCGGCCCACAGCGCCGGCAGGTCGCGCTTGGCAACGTGCGGCAGGACCAAATTCTGTTCGTGGCCGACGCGGATCTCGCCGAACGAGTATTTGTCGGCCAGATCTGCGACCGCATCCATCTGTTCGGCGGTGGCATCACCGGGCGGGCCGCCTGCCGGCTTCAGCGACAACGTCACGATGGCATAGCCATCCTGGCGATGCGGCGCGACCGAGTTGTTGCGCCACGCTTCGAAGCGCGGGTCGCCGGCCGCAGCGCGCAGCTCGTCCGGTTCGGCCGGCAGCTTTTCATAGGCCGGATAGATGAAGCGCGAGCGGATGTCCTCGATCATCTCGTCGTCGAGCGTCAGCGGGCCGTCGGCGATCTCGCGCCACGCCTGCTCGACCTCGGCGGCGAACTTCTCGATACCGAGTTCGTGCACCAGGATCTTGATGCGCGCCTTGTAGATGTTGTCGCGGCGTCCGTACTGATTGTAGACGCGCAGGATCGCCTCGATGTAGCTGAGGATGTCACGGCCTGCGACGAACGACTTGATGGTGCGGCCGATGAACGGGCTGCGACCAAGCCCGCCGCCGACCAGAACTTCGAAGCCGGTCTCGCCCGCGTCGTTCCTGACCAGCTTCAGGCCGATGTCGTGGATCTTGATCGCGGCGCGATCGTGATCGGACGCAGTGATGGCGAACTTGAACTTGCGCGGCAGGAACGAGAATTCCGGATGCAGCGCGGTGTGCTGGCGCAGGATCTCGGCCCAGACCCGCGGGTCCTCGACCTCGCCCGGCGCAACGCCAGCCCACTGATCGGCGGTGACATTGCGGGTGCAATTGCCGGAGGTCTGCATCGCGTGGATGCCGACTTCAGCAAGATCCGCAAGCGCATCGGGCAGATCCTTCAGCGCGATCCAATTGAACTGGATGTTCTGCCGGGTGGTGAAATGGCCGTAGCCGCGGTCGTAGGTCCGCGCCACATGCGCCAGCTTCCGGAGCTGCGCCGACGACAGCGTGCCGTACGGAATCGCGACGCGAAACATGTAGGCGTGAAGCTGCAGGTAGACGCCGTTCATCAGCCGCAGCGGCTTGAACTCGTCCTCGGTGAGGTCGCCCGACAGGCGGCGGCTCACCTGGTCGCGGAATTCTTCGACCCGCTCGTGAACGATGGCGCGGTCGATGTCGTCATAAGCATACATGAAACAGCCCTCAAGCCTGGACGGGCAGCGCGATGGTGACGCCGTCGCGGCGGATTTTCTCGCGCAGATTGCCGGGACTAATTGCCCCGTCGGCGCCGATTTCCACCGGCGCGATATAGGCACCGACCGCGCCGACATCGTCGGCGGTCGCAGCGGCGAGCAGCGCCCGCGCCGGCTCGGCTTCGCGCACGATGGCGGCGTCGGCCAGATCGGTCGACCAGCCGCTCTGCGCGGTTCGGTAAATCACCACGCCATCGGTGGTGCGGTTTGCAGTCACCACCGAGGGACCGGTGATCTTGATCTTCTGTTGCAGCGGGGACGTCATTCGGCGGCCATCTGATAGGTCGAAACGAGTTGCAGGAGTTGTTGCTGGCGCCACGGCGCCGAGTGCGCGACGACGTCGCCGATCACCAGCAGTGCCGGCCCGCCGTCGACCTGCTCGACCAGCGCCGGCAGCTCATCGAGCGTGCCGACAGCCGAACCAGCGTCCGGACGCGTCACCCGCGCGAACACGCCGACCGGCGTATCGGCCGCGCGGCCGGCGGCGAGCAGCCCTTCGCGGATCGTCGGCGCCGCGCTCATGCCCATATACACCACGACCGTCATCCTCTGATCAGTCAGCGCCGACCAGTCGACGGCCTCGGCATCCTTGGCCTTGTGGGCGGTGAGGAAGGTGATGCGGAGCGCCTCGTGGCGATAGGTCAGCGGCACCTCGAACTGCGAGGCCGCACCAAGCGCCGCGCTGATGCCCGGCACCACCGCGTAAGACACGCCGGCCTCGCGCAGCGCTTCGACCTCTTCGCCGCCGCGGCCGAACACGAATGGATCGCCGCCCTTCAGCCGCACCGCGCGCTGGCCGGACCGGGCCGCTTCGATCAACAGCTTGTTGATCGCGTCCTGACCGATGCCCGGCTGGCCGACACGGCGGCCGACCGGCACGCGTTTGGCGTCGCGCCGGATGCGGTCGAGGATCTCGGGCGAAACCAGCTCGTCGTAGAACACCACGTCGGCGTCCGACAGCGCCCGCAGAGCCTTCAAGGTGAGGAGATCAGGATCACCGGGACCGGCGCCGACGATGCTGACGTGACCGTCAGCGCGGCGGCCGAGCGAATGCCGCGCGTAGTCGGTGGCATCGTCGATCTTCTTCAGTTCGGTCTCGGCATCGGCCAGCCGCCCGTCGAGCACCGCGCGGCCGATCGGACCGTCGACGACGCGCTCCCAGAACCGGCGGCGCAGCGGGAATTCAGGAATCCGTGCCTTGATCGGCGTGCGCCAGCGGCCGATCAGCGCGGCCAGTTCGCCGATCCGCGCCGGCACCACGGTTTCGATCAGTTCGCGGAGGCGGCGCGCCACCACCGGCGAAGACCCGCCGGTACCGATCGCCACCACGACGTCGCCACGATCGACGATCGCGGGAAAGATGAAGGTCGAGTGCGACAGCTCGTCCATGACATTGACCGGCACGCCGAGTGCCCGCGCCTTCGCGGCCAGCGGGGCGGCGATCTCGCCAGCGCCCGCACACAGCAGCGCGATCGTCCCGGTGAGGTCGGCGGCGGCCGGATCGCCGTCCGGGAAACTCACCCGCGCCCGCTCGGCCTCGGTCAGGCCGGCCAGATCGCGGTCGCCATCGGTGACGTACCAGCGGACCGAAGCACCGGCGCCGAGCAACAGCCGCAGCTTGGCGCGCGCCATCTCGCCGGCACCCACCAGCACCACGGGTCCCGTCGCCAGATCCAGAAACACTGGAAGAAATCGCATGTCCGCTCCATCGCCACCTGGGGCTGTTTAGAATTATTTTCTCCGCTTCCGCGACACAAGCAGGGTCGGAAGAAAATCATTCCATTCCACCTCCGCCGATCCGTAGAGAAATTTCAGCCCTCGTCGCCACTTATCAGAGACAGTCTTTCTCGGCCGCATCTGGAGTCTGAGCTGAGCAAGGGCCATGCCGCCCGCCTTCCTGCCGCGACTCCCGGCAGATCGGCGTTGGGGCCGGGAACGAAAGGGGTTCCCGGCGGCGCCTGACCGCGGCCAGACAGGGCGGGCCTTCTCTTTTGGCGACCTTTGACGCTAAAAGGAGCACCCGGCGCCGCTACGCGGCGACCGGTCATTTGACCCCTGAAAAGGCGCCAGCGCGCCGTTTTCTCGCGAGACATCCAAAAATGAATCGTATTGACGCCCACGGACTGAAAATCGCGCCTGTGCTGTTCGACTTCATCGCCAAGGAGGCCGCGCCGAAAACCGGCATCGCTCCCGACGTATTCTGGGCCGGACTCGCTGCGATCGTTCGTGATCTGGCGCCGAAGACCCGCGCGCTGCTGAAGACCCGCGACGATCTGCAGGCCAAGATCGATGCGTGGCATCTCGCCAACAAGGGCAAGAAGCAGGACATGGCGGCCTACACCGCGTTCCTGAAGGAGATCGGCTACCTGCAGCCCGAGCCGGCGACCGCGCCGGTCGAGACCGCCAATGTCGACGAAGAGATCGGCAAGCTGTGCGGCCCGCAGCTGGTGGTGCCGCTGTCGAACGCGCGCTACGCGCTGAACGCCGCGAATGCACGCTGGGGCTCGCTGTACGACGCGTTCTACGGCACCGACGCGATCCCGCAGGAAGCCACCCAGGCCAAGGGCTACGACAAGGCCCGCGGCGACAAGGTGATCGCCAAGGCCAAGGCGTTCCTCGACCAGGCCGCGCCTCTTGCCACCGGCAGCCACAGCGACGTCACCGGCTACAGCGTGATCGCCGGCCAGCTATCGGCCAAGCTGAAGAGCGGCAATGCCACCGGTCTGAAGAAGCCGGCGCAGTTCGCCGGCTTCCGCGGTGATGCCGCTGGTCCGAGCGCGGTGCTGGTGGTCAACAACGGCCTGCACATCGAGATCAAGATCGACCGCGCCAGCGCCATCGGTAAAGACGACCCGGCCGGCGTCGCCGACCTGATCATCGAGTCGGCGGTCTCGACCATTCTCGACATGGAAGACTCGGTCGCCGCCGTCGACGCCGACGACAAGGTGCTGATCTATCGCAACACCCTCGGCCTGATGGACGGCACGCTGTCGGAGAGCTTCGAGAAGGGCGGCAAGACCGTTACCCGCGCGCTCAACGGCGACCGCACCTACACCGCGCCGGACGGCAAGGAAATCTCGCTGCACGGCCGCAGCCTGCTGCTGATGCGCAACGTCGGTCACCACATGTGGACCGATGCGGTGCTCGACAGCGAAGGTCAGGAGATCCCGGAAGGCTTCCTCGACGCCGCGGTGTCGGGCCTAATCGCGATCCACGATCTGAAGCACCTCGGCAAGACCCGCAACAGCCGCACCGGCTCGGTCTACATCGTCAAGCCGAAGATGCACGGTCCGGACGAAGTCGCCCTCACCGTCGAGCTGTTCGGCCGCGTCGAAAAGATGCTCGGACTGACCGAGAACACGCTGAAGGTCGGCATCATGGATGAGGAGCGCCGCACCACGGTGAACCTCAAGGCCTGCATTCAGAATGCGAGCAAGCGGATCTGCTTCATCAACACCGGCTTCCTCGACCGCACCGGCGACGAGATCCACACCTCGATGGAAGCGGGTCCGATGATCCGCAAGAACGAGATGAAGGCGCAGCCCTGGATCAAGGCCTACGAGGACTGGAACGTCGACACCGGTCTGGTCGATGGCCTGCCCGGCCATGCCCAGATCGGCAAGGGCATGTGGGCGGCGCCGGACAAGATGGCCGACATGATCGCGCAGAAGATCGGCCACCCGCAGGCCGGCGCCACCACCGCCTGGGTGCCGTCGCCGACCGCAGCAACGCTGCACGCGCTGCACTATCACCAGGTCGACGTGATCGCGCGCCAGGAGGAACTGGCCAAGGGCGGCCCGCGCGCCAAGCTCGAAGACATCCTCACCATCCCGGTGTCGAATTCGAACTGGGCGCCGGACGATGTCCGCCAGGAGATCGACAACAACTGCCAGGGCATCCTCGGCTACGTGGTGCGCTGGATCGACCAGGGCGTCGGCTGCTCCAAGGTGCCGGACATCCACGACGTCGGCCTGATGGAAGACCGCGCCACGCTGCGGATCTCCAGCCAGCACCTCGCCAACTGGCTGCACCATGGCGTCGTCACCAAGGAGCAGGTGATGGATTCGCTGAAACGGATGGCCGTGGTGGTCGACAAGCAGAACGAGGGCGATGCGCTGTACCGGCCGATGGCGCCGGATTTCGACGGCGTCGCGTTCGAAGCCGCGTGCGACCTGATCTTCAAGGGCCGCGCTCAGCCGAACGGCTACACCGAGTTTATCCTGCATGAGCGCCGCCGCGAAGCGAAGGCGGCGCACCTCGACTCGGCGCACTAAGGCATCAGACCTATTATTTCCGCAGTCACGAGACCTCCCCCGCCAGGGGGAGGTCTTTTGCTTTGGTAGCTCGTTACTTGCTGCTGATTTCAAGGCCGCAGACCGCAAGCCTCGGGTGACGGCTTGCCGCAGCGGAAGCCGGAACCATCCTCAGCACTGCCCGTTGACCGGCATCCAAACACTGGAGGACAGGATGGATTGGAACCGCGTTGAAGGTAACTGGAAGCAGTTCAAGGGCAACGTCAAAGAGAAGTGGGGCAAGCTCACCGACGACGATCTCAACGTGATCGAAGGCCGCCGCGACCAGCTCGAAGGCAAGCTGCAGGAGCGCTACGGCTACGCCAAGGACCAGGTCCGCAAAGACGTCGACGACTGGTTCTCGACCCTTAAGTGATCGACATCACAGCTCGACACGCGAAGCCCCGGCGAGAGCCGGGGCTTTTTGCTTGTCGGCAGTATCGAGATAACTGACGGCGATTCTGCTTTGCGGCGACCAAAGAAAAGGCCGGGCGATCGCCCGGCCGGATTGCTGACTTAGAACACCGCCAGATATTTCAACAGCGATACGACGCCGATGATGATGACGATGATCCGTGCGATCTGTTTGGCGCGGCCGTCCATCGGCAGCATGTTGATCAGATACAGCACCAAAATGACGACGAGAAATGTAATCAGAATTCCGATCAGAATGCTCATCTTCCTAGCTCCAACCCGCGGTCGCGCCGCACCGGATCAATCGCCAAGACGCTGATCAGTTCCAAATTCGGAACTAGCGTAACTTCCCATGAGAAATACCGCGCGGCAGACGCGCGGCTTCCCAACTGTTGGCAGCCGAGGGATTAGTCCTGAGCCAGCACTGGGACCTTGGAATAGCCGGCGCGGACGTGATCGGCGCCGGAGGCCGGGGCGAGCGCCACCTTGCCGTCGTTGCCGGAGGCGTTACGGGCTGCGACCATCAGGCCGTCCTTGCCGGCGATGATGTCGCCCTTGCGCACCGTCGGATCATCCTCGATCGAGATCTTGGCAAGGCCGAACTGGTCCTTGCCGTTGCAGGTGCAGCCGGCGACGATCTCGGTGCGGAATTTGAAGGCGTTCGGCAATTCGGAATACGACTTGCCGCTGGACGTGCGGGCGTTCTCGATCGACGAGCCGTACACCACCTTGGTGTCGCTCGACGGGCAGAAGCTGTTGCAGGTCTCGGCTTTGGTATCGCCGCCGCTGGACGAGATCGGGAAGTAGCGGCCGTCGCAGGTGCGGACGCAGTACGCCTGCCCGCCGGTCGAATAGGTGCGTGCGCTCGGACGTGACATCCGCTCACGGGTGTCCCGGCCATACCCATCGTCGGCGAACGGCAGCGCCGGCATCCGCGGCTGATAGCGCGGCGCCTGGAAGCCGCCGAACAGCGCCTGAAAGAAATCCTGCGCATGCGCCGGAGGCGTCACCACGGTCACACCCGCAAGTGCCGCGGCACCGATTCCGATGTGGCGTGAGGCGAGCTTGCGCATGACGGTCTCCGGCTGTCTGGCGTTAGTCGATCGACGAGGCTGAGATGTTCATGGCCTGCCGGCCGGGCCGCGGGGTCGCGCGCGCTTCGATCGGATGCGAGCCCGACTTCGGCAGCACCACGACGCGTGTCCCGATCCCGGCCCGGCTGAACAGGTCCTCGACGTCCTCATTGGTCAGCCGGATGCAGCCCGAGGAGACGAACTTGCCAATCGTCGAAGGATCATTGGTGCCGTGGATGCGGTACGCGGTGGAGCCGAGATACATCGCCCGCGCACCGAGCGGGTTGCCCGGGCCGCCGGCCATAAAGCGCGGCAGATAGGGCTGACGCGCAATCATCTCCGCCGGCGGCCGCCAGTCCGGCCACTCGGCCTTGCGGGTGATGGTCTGGACGCCGGCCCAGGTGAAGCCTTCGCGGCCGACGCCGACGCCATAGCGGATCGCCCGACCGCCGCCGAGCACGTAATACAAATAGGTGTTCGAGGTATCGATCACGATGGTGCCGGCCGGCTCCTTGCTCGGATAGCTCACCACCGTCCGGCGCAGCCGGTCATGGAGCTGCGCGTCCTCGTTCGCGTCGACCGCAACATCGTTATCGGCGGGTTCGGACGGCGCAATCACCGCCTCGTCGGATTCGAACGGGGCGAACTGTGGGGGCTGCGCCGCATAGCCGAGCGCCTGGGCGGCAGCCGGCGTCGCCGGAAGCGCAAGCGCGAGCAAAAGCGCAGCACCGGTCGCCGCCACCGAATTGAACGCGCGTCCCCGCTGCGGAACGCATGCAGACAGCATCGTGGTGATCATGGAGAGTCCCCGCTGTTAGTTGCGACGTCCGTTCGGCGTCGGCGAGAGAACGCGGTCCCGCTCCAGTCCGTTCCCATATCTGGTTCAAGCGATGCGTGAAGTCGTCAGCAGCGAGCCCGGAACCTTCTTGGTCGATCGTCGTTGCACGCAGCGGCAGTCTTCGATGGTTGCGCCGTCATCCGGCCCGCTCGCCGTCGACTTCCACGTCTCCACACATAACTCAGACGCTGGGTGGTCCATTGCGCGTACTTCCAGCCGAGCCTGCCGGCACGCCGCTTCCCGACAGCAAGGACGAGCGGCCGCCGCTGATCCGGCGCACCGAAGTCGTTGCGCTCGCTTTGGTCGCCCTGCTGGTGATCCTGCTGGTCGGCCTGCTGTACGTCGGAAAGCCATTCTTTTTGCCGATGGTCACCGCCTTCGTGGTCGGCACCATGGTGTCGCCGGCGGCGAGCTTCCTGGAGCGCTTCCGGATTCCCCGCGCGGTCAGCGCGGTGCTGATCGTGGCGCTGGGGCTCGGCACAGTCACCTTCATGATCGGGCTGATCTCGGCGCCGCTGATCGAGTGGAGCAGCCGGATTCCCGAGGTCGGCTCCCTGCTGCGCGAAAAGCTGCACGTGCTCGATCGGCCGCTGCAGATGTGGCGGCAGATCCAAAGCTCGTTGAGCGGCTCCGAAAGCCTGCCGCAGAGCTCGGTTCAGATGCCGAAGATCGACTGGGTGTTCGAATTCCTGTCCCCGACCCTGACCGAACTGCTGCTGTTTCTGGTCATGCTGGTGCTGTTCGTGGCGAGCTGGAAGGATCTCCGCCGATCGCTGGTGATGGTGTTCGCCGGTCGCGATGCCCGGCTGCGGACGCTGCGGATCCTCAACGAGATCGAAGGCAGCCTCGGCGCCTATCTGCTGACCGTCACCGTCATCAACCTGTGCTACGGCGCCGCCACCGGCCTGATCTGCGCCGCCGCGGGGATGCCGAACCCGGCCGGCCTTGGGGCGCTGGCCGCGGTGCTGAATTTCATCCCGATCATCGGGCCGTTCGTGATGTTCGTGGTGCTCACGGTGGTCGGCATCATCAGCATGCCGACCCTGGGAGCCGGACTGCTGGCCCCGTTGGGCTTCACGCTCCTGACCTTCTTCGAAGGCCACTTCATCACCCCCACCATCATCGGGCGGCGGCTGTCGCTGAACGCGCTGGCGGTATTCATCACCCTGGCGTTCTGGACCTGGCTGTGGGGGCCGATGGGAAGCTTCCTGGCCTCCCCGCTGCTGATCGTCGGGCTGGTGCTCAAGGAGCACCTGATGCCCGAGGACACACCGCAGCTTCCCGGCGGCGACTGAGGCCGGCACGCCGGCCTAACGCCCGCTGACCGCGAACGCCTCAAACGAAAACATCCGCCCCAGGGGCGGATGTCGGATGCTCTGTTGTCTGATGAAAGCGTTACGCGACGCAACGTCCCGGCTGGAGCTGCTTGGCAACCTCGGTGAGGACACTCACCACCGGCTCGCAGGCCACGATCCGCTTCGGCGCCATCGACGGCTTGGTGGTGGCCGCGGGCGCGCTCCCCGCCGCTCCATCGGCCTGCTCCTTGGGGATTCGGACGAGAACCGATTGGCCGATCAGCGTCACGGAAAAGGTCTGGCCGGGCTGCATATCGCCGCTGATACCAGCACGATCGGCTTTGCCCAAACGGTTGACATCTTGGGCCGCCGGTGCGGCGACTGACGCCTGATGCATCAGTCCGGCGTGACCGAGGTCTTCGCCGACAGCCAGTTGAGCCGCGCCAAGCGTTCCGGTGATAGCAATGGCGCCCAAAATTCCCCGCACGATCTGTGACATGGTATCTTGCCGCTTTGTTGTAGCTGGCGTTATGCCGCTTTTCCCTGTTGCGGCACCGCCAACTACGCGTTCGCGATGCACACAATGATTAATCGCGAGAGCGGCAAAGCGGTTCGATAACCATCGATCAACAGAGCGTGTTAACGTTTTTAGCAGTTGACGCGGAACGGTTTTTGCCTACCGGCGTTCATCCGGCGCCGGTTAAGTCCCCCTGCCCCGAAGCCGGCGATACAGGGCGCGGCTGTGTGATGCCAGCCGCGCCCTGTTTGATTCCGAAGGATCACGCACTCGCAAAAGCAAAACGCCGCCCGGCAGAGCCGGACGGCGTTGGTCGTTTTCGGCG
The DNA here is from genome assembly GCF_039642825.1 of Rhodopseudomonas sp. P1. Taxonomy (NCBI): domain Bacteria; kingdom Pseudomonadati; phylum Pseudomonadota; class Alphaproteobacteria; order Hyphomicrobiales; family Nitrobacteraceae; genus Rhodopseudomonas; species Rhodopseudomonas sp. P1. The sequence continues at coordinate 4,619,032 of NZ_CP088006.1, forward strand.
TAATGGCGGAGTGATCAGGAAGCGACCGCGTTGGGCTTACGGTTGCGCGAGTTGCGCTGAAAGAACAGCGCCTGGCTGGCGACCGCTGAGACCATCGCAGGCTGAAACGGCTTGGAGATCAGGAAGGCCGGCTCAGGACGTTCGCCGGTCAGGAAGCGCTCGGGATAGGCGGTGATGAACACCACGGGCACTTCGAAGGTCCTTAGCAGTTCGTTAACCGCGTCGAGGCCGGAGCTGCCGTCGGCGAGCTGGATGTCGGCCAGGATCAGGCCGGGCTTCTTGGTCCGTGCCAGCGCGATCGCGTCGGCGTGGGTGCGGGCGACACCGATCACGTTATGGCCCAAGCCCTTGACCAAGCTCTCGAGATCCATCGCGATGAAGGTCTCGTCCTCGATGATGAGAACGTCGGTGGCGATCTCCTCGGCCATCTCCTTGCCGGCGGTCTCGACCAACTGACGGACTTCGGTGACCTCGGCCTGCAGTACGAAGGCGACTTCCTCTTCCGAAAAACCTTCGAGGGACAGCAGCAGAAAGGCTTGGCGGGGGAGCGGAGTGATCGCCGACAGGCGCCGCTCCGAAGGCATCGGCAGCGTCCGAACGTCGGATTCGTCGTTCAGGGCGACCGAGTTCCAAATCTGGGTAAACAAACGGAAAAGACCGGCCCGAGGACCGTGCCGCTCGTCGAGCAGGGCCGGATCCTGGAGCAGCGCCTCCAGCATGGCGCCTACGTAAGCGTCGCCGGAGGTCTGGCTACCGGTCAGCGCGCGCGCATAGCGGCGCAGCAAGGGCAAATGCTCTGCAACAACCTGTGATCTCGACATCCCCACTCCATCAGTCATTCGGCCATCGCCAGCGGCGGGCCGGCACCTCTGCGAGGGCAACTACGCCCGAGCGGGGCAAAAGTTCCATTCCCGTGTGGAACTTTCATGCCGGGATCGCATTAGGGTCCCGTGAACGGCGACAGATCAAGAAAACCCTCGAAGTTCAGGGGACTTGACCATGGGGAAAACATTGGATCAGTCATGCAAGAATTCAAGGCTCAAACCATGAAGAAGTCGGCTCCAGGCACTAAGGGAGGTCTCAACGCCGAAATCCAGGCCCGGATCGGACATCAATTGCGCGCGATGTACGACGACGTGGTCCGGCAAGGCGTTCCTGATCGGTTCGCGGAGCTGATCAAGAAGCTCGACGATCCGCAGCAGGCGGCCGAAGCGGCCAATGCCTCGGACTCGACCGCGACCGAAGGGAGGGACTAATGCCTCTCACCGATTCCCTTCGTGACGACATTCTCGCCGCCGTGCCGAGCCTGCGCGCGTTCGCCATCTCGTTGAGCGGCAACGCCGATCGTGCTGACGACTTGGTCCAGGAAACCCTGCTGCGAGCGCTCGCCAACATCGACTCGTTTCAGCCGGGCTCGAACCTGCCCGCGTGGTTGTTCACGATCCTTCGCAACCTGTTCCGCTCCGACTATCGCAAGCGGCGCCGGGAGGTCGAAGACGCCGATGGCAGCTACGCCAAGACCCTGAAGTCGCAGCCGGGGCAGACCGCACATTTGGAATTCGAGGAATTCCGCGCTGCGCTCGACAAGCTGCCGCAGGACCAGCGTGAAGCGCTCATCCTGGTTGGAGCCTCCGGGTTTTCCTACGAAGACGCCGCCGCGATCTGCGGTTGTGCGGTCGGCACTATCAAGAGCCGCGTCAACCGGGCCAGATCCAAGCTCAGCGCGCTGCTCTATGTCGACGGTGCTGAAGACTTCGGACCCGACGACACCGTCCGTGCCGTGATTGGCGGCAACGGCTGATCCACCGCCGACCCGGCGGGGATCGCTCGATCCAATGACGCATCGAGCGATCTCTGGCGCCGGTATCACTCCCCAAACACGATCCAAGCGGGGCTCCCCTCGCCAACAGACCGAGATCTGCCCGAGCATGCTTCGGCCAGATCCGGCTGTTTGCGTGCGAACTAGCGCGGCTGTTTCGGGGATTTACGGATCGGGCGCACCGGCGCAGTGATCTGCCCGGTGCGATCACGCTCGTTGACGTCCACGACAGTATCGAGCGGCGCGGTCAGCTCATAGACATAGCTGACGTCGGTGAAGTAGCGCTTCGACGTGCCGCCGAGCGCTTCGGGCGCCACGCGGTCGAGCAGGATAATGCCGAACTCGCTATCCGGACGCCGGGTCGCCGCACTGGTATTGAATTCTTCCCAGCGGAAATGAAACGTTGCGTCCTTGGCTTCGCCTGTGACGGTCCAGCTCGCAACCACCCGCGGGTGCTTGCCGACCACGGCCAAGCCTTCATCGGAATGCGACGCCAGCTCGAAGAACAGCAGAGACAGGCTCTGTGCCGCCCGCGCGCTGACCGCGATATCAGGACCGTCAACCTCGATGCGGTCGGCATGCGGGATTGCCCGTCCTTCGAACAGGCCCTTGAGCATCACGCCCTGCCACTGGCTGTCGCTGAGCAGCGACACGACGTTGGACATGGCATGAATCCGCCCGATCAGCAGCTCGCGCGCGACGTCGAGATCCGAGCCGTGGCGCAGCGTTCGGGTCACGATCGACTGGATCACCGCCAGAATATTCTTCACCCGGTGGTTGAGCTCGTCGATCACCGCAGTCAAGCGGCGCTCGAAACCAATCCGCATCTGGATTTCGCGTCGCAGCCGGATGTTGCTGTAGCTGACATAGCCGAACAGCCCGCAGACGATCAGCGTCAGCGCCAGACCGGCAAGCCCGATGATCAGCGCCATTTTCTGAGCGCGGTCATAGGGATCGATCTTCGGGTAATAGGCCAGCGACCAATCCCGATTACCGAAGGTCACGGTGCGAACGATGATCGGATTGGCTCCTTCGCGATTATCCACCCGCGAGGTGATCTCGCCGCTCTCGTCGGCGAGCAGTTCATAACCCTCGCGACTCGGATCCTTCAGCACCACCGAGAACAACGACAGATCGTCGTTGGTGAGCATCAGCGTGGCGAGCTTATAGGAGAAGGTGACGAAGCCGACGATGTCCGAGCTGTCGGTGTTCATCACCGGCGCCGCCAGAACGACACCGACCGGACCGCTGCCCGTTAGCGGCACCGGATCGGAGACGTGCGGCTGGCCCTCGGCCAGGGCCTGCGCAAAGGTACGGCCGAGCACCGGATCATGATCCAGCATCCGGCCGGTCAGCGCCATGGTCTCGGCGTTTCGCGGCTCGACATCCATCACGACGTCGAGCGGCACCGGGCTGCTCAGATCGAGCGGCTTGCCGTCATAGTCGCGCACGGTCGGATCGGGAAAACCAGCCTTGGTCAGCTCGGCTTCGGCGGCCGGCACTTCCTCGGGCTTCAGCCGTGCCACCCAGGTCGCCAGCACGAAATCGGTCTTGAAGGTGTAAATCGACGACCGCAGCGGCTGCAGCATGTCGGCCTTGATCACCGAGGGCTTGCGAAACAGGCCTGAAGCGACCCGGCCGAGCAGTTCGCGCTCGGTGAGGCGGTCCTGAACCTGGCTGGCATGGACGTCGATGGCCCGTCCGAGCGCAATGCGCTGGATCGCCGCTTCCTGCTCATAGACGCGGGATGCGGAAAAGCCTGAAAGCACCACCCCGATGATAGCGATCAAGCCGATGATGAAGCCAAGCCGAACCACGCTCTTACTCGTTGTCCGAGGCGGAGCGTCCGCCTCACCTATTCAACGTATCGAAACCGGCCCCACCATGAAGAAGCGTCGACCTGAGCGCAACTGAACGATCCTGGAGGACGGTCGGTGGGGCACGAATTCCAAGAGCGGTTCAACCACGCCCGGCCTGATTTCGTTCCCGTCCCAACGATCACGAAGTTGGTACTGCAGCGCACGCGGAGATACCGCAGCTAGCTGCGCCGGCGGAGGCTCAGGCCGACTGCCGCGGCGTCAGGCCCCCCTTCTCTTCAATAAAGCCGATAATGCGATCGAGTCCGTCGCTCTTCTTCAGATTGGTCATGACGAACGGCCGCGCGCCGCGCATTCGCTTGGCATCGGTATCCATCTTCTCCAGTGAGGCGCCGACATAGGGCGCCAGATCGATCTTGTTGATCACCAGGAGGTCGGACCGGGTGATACCTGGGCCGCCTTTGGAGGGGATTTTGTCTCCTGCGGCGACGTCGATCACATAAATGGTGATGTCGGCGAGTTCGGGCGAGAATGTCGCGGCCAGGTTGTCGCCGCCGGACTCGATCAGCACCAGATCGAGCCCCGGAAACTTGCTGCGCATCTCGGCCACGGCGGCGAGATTCATCGACGCATCCTCGCGGATGGCGGTATGCGGGCAGCCACCGGTCTCCACCCCGGCGATGCGGTCCGGCGTCAGCGAGCCGGAGCGCACCAGGAATTCGGCGTCCCACTTGGTGTAAATATCATTGGTGATCGCCGCGATGTCGTAGCGCTCGCGCATCGACTTGCAGAGCAGGTCCATCAGCGCAGTCTTGCCCGAGCCCACGGGGCCACCGATGCCGACGCGGAGAGGGCCGTGATGATCCGACATATGGATTTCCGGTAGGAGATCTGAGGAAAGCAGCCACGCGGCGCAAAACCGATCAATCGTCACCGCGAGCCGGAAATAAGAACGATGCGGCAAGAGATTGCAAGCCGTGAGCAGCGCCGCGGCGTCATCGCGCCGGACTCAAACAACCGCCTACATCCTTAGTCGGCGCCCTATAGGTCGCAGCAGCTGGCTGCTTACGCCGCTGCGGACTGATCTTTCGAGGAATATCCAGCGTCCTTGGCTTCTTTCCGCGGCTTTGCCTTGGCGGCAGCGGGCCCCTTCTTGGTGATCTTGCCGTAGCGCAACAGCATCGCGCGCTCGGCTTGGCGCGCCGCAACCTTCTCGGCGAGCATATCGGTCGCTTCGTCCCGCAAGGCGGCGAGTTCTTCGATGCTCAGGAAGTCGAGATCGATCTTGGCCATTGGTGCCCGCTTCAACTTTCGCGCTGGGCTACCGAGTACCGCTTTCACCGCAACCAACCGTACGATTTATCCACCACCGCAGCCCGTTGGCGGCGATTTCGATTGACGCCCCTGATCAGCGCTCCCAATGATGAATTTTAGGAAGAGCAATGACGACGCCGCAACTGCCAAACTCCGAGTCCGCTGATTTCAGCGAAAGCAGCAGCCTGGATAATGGCTCTGAGGACGCGGCTGCGGCGGGCATTCAGACCGGGGCTCGCGGAAATACCGAGTTCCAAACCGACTCACGGGCGCAAATACCTCCGGCGACCCAACACTCCGAGGCTGAAGTGTCTCGTCCTGAAACGATTGCATCGCGAGAACGCGAAGAGATCGCGAAACGCATTGCAGCCTTCCGAAATCTGCAGATCAGCCTGAAGCAAGAGCGCGAGGACTATTACGAGCGCACGCTCGCCCGCACTCGCGCCGCACTCGCGCCAAACGCGAAACAGCCGCGCTGATCAATCGCATTCAACTGTTCTCGTCGCGCTGATATCTCGCCGGCGCCCCCCGATACGCCTTTGGTTGGATGGATTGCGTAGCCCGCGCACACTAAGCGCGACCACGTCCCACCGCGTTATTCGCGACAAATCGTCTCCATCAGCAGCACCGACCCTCGGAAATACACGGCTGACGGGCACCGATTTGCACTCTTGGGTGGCAAGTTTCCACTTTGCGAGAAAACCCGGCACGAACCGGGCCGGTGTAGTGATTTGCAGCAGTTTGACCGGTGTCAACGAGCCAAGACATCGACAAAACGGCGATAGTCACTACGCGCGAGTACCTAATTTCGCCAAATTGCCAACTACACACACTTAAACTAATGCTAACCGAAGCCGCCTCGATCAGTTCGAAATTCTCAATTTCCGAATTGTCGGCACGGAATGGGTGTAGTAGAAGGGCGCTTCACTAAAGGAGCCTACGCGTGGCAAAGAAAGCGAAAGCAAAGACTGCGAAGACCGCAGCGAAGTCGAAGAAGGCCAAGAAGGTCGTGACCAAGGCCGCGGCGAAGACCGCTACCAAGGCCAAGGCCGCCAAGAAGGGCAAGATCACTCGCCGCGAGTACACCAAGGAAGACATCAAGGAGTTGAAGGCGCATTCGAAGGCGCGCACTCCGGTGGCGGAAATCGCCCGTCTGACCAATCGGACCGTCGGCTCGCTGCGCCAGAAGGCGCTGAAGCTCGGTATCGGCCTCGGCCACCAGCGCTGAGCCTGAACGCGCAACTCGCGAAGCGATAACGACTGCCGACCTCCGGTTACGACCGGATTAATCGGACCTCAGTCGCGCTTCGCGAGTGGCGCATCGGCCTTCTTTACCCAGACTTTATTATCGTGAAACGCCGCACCGCCGTGCGGCGCGATTGATTCTGCGCTGGTCAGAACGTTAATTCCACGTCCGCCGCGATGAGCCCGGTTCGGAAACACTGATTCGGCGATCAAGACGCCGCGCCGCAGTCCGCTGCTGAGCCGGACCGTCAGCATCGTTTCTCCCCGGGCATTCCCCAGCATCACCAGGTCGCCCTCACCGACGCCGACCTCGGCAGCATCGGCCGGGTGCATCATCACGTTGGGCTCGCCTTCGCGTGCCTGAGACGACGGCGTCTCGTTGAAGGTCGTGTTGAGGAAGCTGCGGGCCGGGCTCGTAGCAAGCCGGAACGGATGCTGCGCATCGGCCTGTTCGGTCACCGCCCAGTGATCCGGCAGGCTTGGCATCTCCTGCCACGGTCCCAGCCGCAGTTTGCGCGCGAGGTTGACGTTACCCCAGTCGACCCGGAAGTGAAACTTGCCGTCCGGATGCCCGAAACCGTCAAGGAAGTGAGAGGCGCGGAAATCCGGCTGCAGATCGCGCCAAAGATCGGCCTCGAGCTGCTCGATGCCGCCATGGCCGCTGGCTTTCAGCGTCGTATCGATGACCTCCCGCGGCGTCATCGCGAACGCCGGATGATCGACGCCGAGCCGCTGCGCCAGCCCCTGGAGCACCTCGTGATTGGAGCGGCATTCGCCGGGCGGTTCGACCAGCCGGGCGCCGACCGAGATGTGCTGATGGCCGCCGCCGTAATACAGGTCGTCGTGCTCCAAGAACATCGTCGCCGGCAACACGATATCGGCCACCAGCGCGGTCTCGGTCATGAACTGCTCATGCACCGCAACGAACAGATCTTCGCGGGCGAAGCCGGCGCGGACCAACTCCTGCTCCGGCGCGACGGTCATCGGATTGGTGTTCTGGATCAGCATCGCCTTGACCGGCGCGCCGCCATCCAGCGCCTCGGCATCACCGGTGAGGATGCGACCGATCTTGGACTGATCCAGTACCCGCGTCGCCGGATCGAGCTGATCCAGCCCCTCGATCAAAGTCTTGTCGAAGCCGAAGATCGCGCCATTGTTGAAGAAAGCGCCGCCGCCTTCGTGCTGCCACGCCCCCGTCACCGCCGGAATACACAGCGCGGCGTGCATCTGCGCGGCGCCGTTGCGGCTGCGGGTGAAGCCATAGCCGAGCCGGAAGAAGCTGCGCTTGGTGTGGCCCACCGCATGCGCAAATGCTTCGATCTCCGCCTCCGGCACGCCGCAGATCGCAGAGGCCCATGCTGGCGTCCGCGTCTTAAGATGCGCTTCGAGGTCGTCCGGACAGTCGGTGTAGCGCGCCAGATAGCCGCGATCCGCGAGCCCATCGCGAAACAGCACGTGCATCACGCCGCAGGCGAAGGCCCCATCGGTCCCCGGACGCAGGATGATCCGGATATCGGCCTGCTGCATCGTCTCATTATCGTAGATATCGATGGCCGCGATCTTGGCGCCACGCTCTTTGCGGGCCCGAGCGGCGTGGGTCATCACGTTGACCTGGGTCGAGACCGGATTAGTCCCCCAGATCACGATCAGATCCGACTTCGCCATTTCCCGCGGATCGACGCCGGCGACCTTGCCGACACCGGCCGCAAAGCCCGCCCAGGCGACATTTGCGCAGATCGTCGAGTAAAACCGCGAGTACTTTTTGACGTTGGCAAGCCGGTTGATGCCGTCCCGCATCACCAGCCCCATGGTGCCCGCATAGTAATAGGGCCACACCGACTCCGCGCCGAACTCCGCCTCGGCGGCATCGAACCGCGCTGCGATCTCGTCCAGTGCCTCGTCCCAGGAGATGCGCGCAAATTGTCCGGAGCCCTTCGGACCGATACGGCGCATCGGATAGGTCAGCCGGTCGGGATGATGGATGCGCTCGGCGTAGCGGGCGACTTTGGCGCAGACGACGCCGGCCGTGTAGGTCTGCCGCTTCGAGCCGCGGAGCCGGCCGATGGTCGAGCCGTCGATCACTTCGACGTCGAGTGCGCAGGCCGAGGGGCAGTCGTGCGGACAGGTGGAATGGCGGATGTCGATCGCGGCACGCTGGTTCATATGCGAATGGTTAGCACGAGTTTTCCCGACTGAGAACGGTACCGGACCATTGCGCGTGCGGTGGCGGACGCCAGCGACCTGCAACCTTTTGAGCTTTCGGCCGTTATGCCGGCACAACAGGGACGTACGACATGCATCCGGCACAGCACATCGAATTCAACCGGTTGGCTCAGGAAATGGCGGCTTGGCGCGCCGTTCCGGCGGACGACCGGTCTCCGGCTCCGGGCTGGTGGTGGGGACCGGCGATGGCGCTCCGCCACGCCAGACAGCCGCTGTCGCCGGAAGATTGCCGCAAGTTCGGCCTGCCGCTCGGCGCCTCGTTTGCTGACGCCGGAAATAAAGTGATGGCGTTTCTGGCTGCCCAGCGCTCGCTGACGCGCCCCAGTGAATTTCCGAAGCGCCGCAGCAAGCATCGCCCGATCAAGATCGCGGGCTTGTACGCGATGGCGGCGGAATAAGCGCCTTTAGCGTTTTACACGTTCTCTTCCACCGACACGTCGGCCTGCCCCTCGAGATCGGCGATCTCGAGGTTGAGGTTACGGCCGGTGCGGCCTTCGACAATCTGGTTGATCTTGCGTGCGATGCTCGGTTCGCGAGTAATCAGCGCCCGCAGATCGGCGCCATCCAGGACCAGCAGCCGCGTTCGCGACACCGCCTTCACGGTCGCCGAGCGCTCGACCCGCTTCAGCACCGCAATCTCGCCGAAGAAGTGTCCGGTGCCGAGCCGGATGCGGCGGCCCTTGTCTTCAGGACCCAGCTCGATCTCCACGTCACCTTCGGCAATGAAGTACATCGCGGTCGCGGGCTCACCGCGGCGAAACACCACTTCGCCCCGCTCGATCTGCCGCGCCTGCAATAGCTGCATGATGTGGGCGATGTCGCCGGCCGTGAGATGGGAGAACAGCGGCACCCGCGCCACCATGCTCCAATTCACGATGAAATCGCGCCGGTGGATGACCTCGGAGAACGCATTGGCGACGATGCCGACCGGCAACGCGATCATGATCAGGCCGCAGATGATGGTGGCGGCGGCGATCATCCGGCCGACTCCGGTCGCCGGCACAACGTCGCCATAACCGATCGTGCTGAGCGTCACGATCGCCCACCACATCGCGTCTGGAATGGTGCCGAACTTCTCGGGCTGCACGTGCCCCTCGGCAATATGCATCGCGGTCGCCGAGACCAGAGTGGCACAGGCCAGGATCACGAGGCAGGCCATCAACGCCCGGCGCTCACTCTCCAGCACTTCCAGCAGCGACCGCATGCCCGACGAATAACGGGCGAATTTCAGCAGCCGCAGCATCCGCAGGATGATCAAGACCCGCAGGTCGTCCGGACCGAACAGCGCGATCCAAAGCGGCATCACCGAGATGCAATCGACGATGCCCTGCGGGCTGACCATGTAGGCCCACGCAGCGCGCAGCGGGCTCATGTGGTGGTACGGCAGATGCTCGGGCGCGATCCAGATCCGGATGTAGTATTCGATCGAGAACACCACCAGGCACAGCAACTCCAGCGCCTGGAACAGCCGGCTGTAGTCGTCGCGCATCGCCGGCACCGACTCCATCACCGTGATCCCGACGCTGAGCACGATGAAGAAGACGATGAAGCGATTGACGACGACGCCCATGCGCGAGGTCTGCGCCTGGGATTCAAGAATTTCGTAGAAGTAATGCCGGGCTCGAAGATAGGCCGGCGTTTCGTCGCGCATCGGTAGCCTCGGGTGGGATTCCGGGCGGATGCGCGGCCGAAAGTGAAGCGTTTCAGGCCGCGGCGAGCGCGTCGAAGCGTTTCGGGTCCAGCACGCGTACCCCGTCCGGAACGATCACGATCAGTTTTTCCCGCTCCAACTTGGTGAAGGTGCGGCTTACGGTTTCGATCGTCAGGCCGAGGAAATCGGCGATATCCTGACGGCCCATCGGCAGGCTGACGGTTTTGGTGACGCCTTCCAGCCGGGCCAGACGATCGCGCCAACCGACCAGGAAGGCAGCGACCTTCTCCTCGGCCGAGCGGCGGCCGAGCAGCAGCATCTGATCCTGGGCAAGGCTGAGTTCGCGGGTGGCGAAGTCGTTCATGCGGAGCAACATCTGTGGGCGATTTTCGATGAAGCGCAGGAACGGACCGCGGAAGAACTTGCAGACGGTCACGCCGCCGATCGAGTCGGCCGAGAAGGAGTAGCGGTTACCTGGTGCCATTCCGAGGAAATCGCCGGGAAGCGCAAAGCCGATGATCTGGCGACGGCCATCGGGCAGCAGCTTGTACAGGCGGGCGATTCCTTCGATCAGGCTGTAAACCGAATCAGCAACTTCGTCCTCGGAGAACAGCGCTTCCTTCGGTCCATAGCGGACATGCTGGGCAAGACGTTCGAACTCTTCGTGGTCGGCAGGGCCGAGTTCGCCACAGATCGCCAGCCCACGCACCGCGCAGTGCGTCTCACAGCGAAATCCCTCGCAAGTCGTCGTCGGATAAGCGAGATGCGGCATCCATCACTCCATGCGGTCGCCAGACTGAACTCTCCTGGCGCGCATCGCCGTCAACTGACCGCCCATTCTGCGCCAGAAGAGTTAATATGTCGGCAATTCGTCAAGGCAGCTTGACACAGATCAAGGTCATGACACGACCGTCATGCATCGTGCAAGTCGTTGTTTGGCGACCTGTTTTTACCGACCGGGCGGCTCATGGGACGACTACTTGCCTGCACGGCGATCCTGCTAATTGTGGCCAGCCAAGCGGCGGCCGCCGCGACTCCGTCGGAGCGCCGCGGGCACAGCTTCGCCAAATCACACTGCGCTCGCTGCCACGCCATCGGCCGCAGCGGTAAAAGTCGGCTCGAACAGGCCCCGCCGTTCCGTACGCTTCACACGCGCTATCCTGTCGAGACGCTGGCAGAGGCGTTTGCTGAAGGTATTTATACCGGCCACCCGCGGATGCCGGCGTTCGAACTCGATCCGGACCAGATCAACGACCTTTTGTCGTACCTGAAGACCTTGGAGCGGTAATCGGCCTGCCCGGGGGCGTCGAAGCCGGCTCTGTGTCGGCGTGACCGGCTGCGAGCGCCTGCGCTGCCCACGGCACCAGCTCCTTGGCGATGGTATCGAATGACTTGTCGAACGCGGTGACGGCCGCAGCCGGTTCAGGCTTGTCGAGCGGCGTCGCCTGCTGAAACAGCTTGGCCGCAACCAGCTTGCCTTCCTTGTCGATGATCTTGGCGCTGAACGCGATCTCAGCGCGAAGCGCATCCGCTTCACCGATCACCTGAAAACTCCTGATGTCGGTCAGCAGTTGATAGTCCGGCTGCACGGCATCGTTCGGGCGCATCGGGGCGTGGGCGATGTCGTAATTCTCGAAGCTCTGGATCAGCTTCTCCTGCAGCATCTTCGGGAGGCTGTCGCTCCACTGCGCGCCGGCAAAGGCCGGAACGTCCAGACCGGGCGCCAGCAGCATCTTCTGGCTGTCGAACAGCACCACCGTATTGGATTCCGGAATGGTGAGCTGCGCCTTGAGCGGCGGCGACGGCGGCGGGAAGCCGGTCGCGGCCGACAGGTCGTACACCACCTTCTTCACCACCGGCTCGTTCGCCCCGGTCATCCGTTCAACGCCGCCGAGGATGCCGTCGAGCTTCTCGGTCTTCCCCGCCAGCCACTCCGAGAACGTCTTGAAGTTGGCGATGGTGTCTTTCAGCGGACCGGAGTTTTCGCCGAGCACGGTATCGACCTTGCGCAGCGCCTCGCGGGCAGCCTGGGTCATGCTCATGCCGGCTCCCGGCTCGGCCACCAGCGTGGTGGCGATCGCCGAGCCGCTGAGCTGCTTGCCGCCTTCCAGCGCCACCACCGGCACGCCGGTCAGGCCCTGGAAGTCCAAGCCGACCTTGGTGTCCGGACGGACCGGCGTCGACGGCGCCACCGCGATGGTCGCATCGACCCGCCGCGGATCATCGGAAGCGAGCGACAGCGCCGTGACCTCGCCGACGCGGATGCCGTTGAACAGCACGGCGGCGCCGACCAGCAGCCCCGGCACCGGATCGCGGAATTGGACGTGGTAGCTGGTGCGCGCACCGACGCCCGAAGTGTTGTGCAGCCAGAACACGAAGCCGAACACCGCAAAGATCGCCGCGAGTACGAACGCACCGACGATCACGAAAGGAGCACGAGTTTCCATGGCGTGGCGTCCTAGTCCTGTCTGGGCTGGAGCATCGCCGAGCGCTTGCCGTGGAAATAGGCCCGCACCCAGGGATGTTCGGATTGCAGCAATTCGCGCATCGGCCCCACCGCCACGATCTTGCCGTCGGCCAACGCCGCGACGCGATCACAGACGACGTTGAGGCTGGCGAGGTCGTGGGTCACCATGAACACGGTGAGCCCGAGCGTGGTTTGCAGGGTCTTGATCAGTTGATCGAAGTCACCGGCCGCGATCGGGTCGAGGCCGCTGGTGGGTTCGTCGAGAAACACGATCGAAGGATCGAGCGCCAGCGCGCGCGCCAGCGCCACACGCTTGGTCATGCCGCCGGACAGCTGCGACGGATACTTGTCCCAATCGTCGGGCGCGATGCCGACCATCTCCAGCTTGGCGGTGGCGATCTCGTCCTGCAGCTTCTCCGACATGTCGAGCATCTCGCGCAGCGGGAACTGCACGTTCTGCCGCGCGGTGAGCGAGGAGAACAGAGCGCCCTGCTGAAACAGGATGCCCCAGGTCGCCGCCACCGCCCCGCGCGCCCGGCCGAAGCCGCGCTCGGTATCGTGGCCCATCACTTCGATGTGGCCGCTTTGCTTGGGGATCAGCCCGATGATGGTGCGCATCAGCACCGATTTGCCGCCACCCGAAGCGCCGACCAGTCCGAGGATTTCACCACGGCGGACATCGAGCGACAGATGATTGAGCACGGTCTGCCGGCCGAACCCGACCACGAGGTCGGCGACGCGGATGGCGTAGAGTTGAGCGAGCGCGTCCATCGCTACATCCCGATCGACGCGAAGAACACGGCGAACAAGCCGTCGAGCACGATCACCAGAAAAATCGACTTCACGACCGACGTGGTGGTCTGCAGGCCGAGCGACTCGGCACTGCCCTTGACCCGCAGGCCCTCGCTGCAGGCGACGATGCCGATCACCAGCGCCATGAACGGCGCCTTCCACATCCCGACCTGGAAGGAATTGAGCGACACCGCCTCATGCAGCCGGGCGATGAATACCGAGGGCTGCATCCCGCCATAGAACCACGCCGTCAGCAGGCCGCCATACAGCGCCGCCATCGAACCGATGAAGGCCAGGATCGGCAGCGCGATCACCAGCGCGATGATCCGCGGCAGGATCAGCACCTCAACTGGATCGAGTCCCATGGTCGAGAGCGCGTCGATCTCTTCCCGCATTTTCATCGAGCCGAGTTCGGCCGTATAGGCACTCCCCGACCGGCCGGCGACCATAATCGCGACGATCAGCACGCCGATCTCGCGCAGCACCAGGATGCCGACCATGTCGACGACATAAGAATCAGCACCGAACTTGCGGAAGTGGAAGATGCCCTGCTGGGCGATGATCGCGCCGATCAGGAAGGTGATCAGCACCATGATCGGGATCGCCTGCCAGCCGACCCTGTAGACCTGGTAAGTCAACGAGGTCAGTCGCAGCGAGCGCGGTCGCCGCAGCACACCCAGCAGCGCGGCACCCAGGGCACCGAGCATTTCCAGAAACACCGCAATATCGGTAGTTGCGCTCCAGGCCGACCGACCGATTTCGTCGAGCTTCGCGATGATCGGATTAGGCTTCGGATGCGGGGTCGGCCCACGACGATTGAGCTGCCGCACCTCATCGATCAGCTCCGCGTAGCTCGCGGAAATGCCTTTGAACTGCGCGGTGCGGCCAGCCTGTGCAGCGCTGCGCGACAGCTTTTCGAGCACCCAGGCGCCGATCGTGTCGATCTCGCCGATCTCCGCCATATCGATGGTGAGCGACTTCGCCGCCGCGATCTGAGGAGCAACGTCGTCAGACAATTGCTCCATGAATTTGCTGTTGGTCGCGGTCCAAGCCCCTTTCGGCTTGAGCTCCAGCGTATCGCCATCGGTCTTGGCATTCAGCACAGGCGCGAGGCTCACGGCTGGTCCCATCCGGTCTCGAAGGCCAGCATGCGCTGCTCCGTTTCGATTCGCCCCGACGCGTTGCAGCGCACAGTTTGCGTCGTGTACCGCGATTGATGCAAATCAATTATGCCGCTTCTGCTCTGCGTCAGCATCCTGCGCGATGCCAGGAGCGAAACAATGACCAAAGCTACGCCCTCCGCAATCCTCAACACCTCGTTGCCGGCGTGCTTCCGCCAGATCAGGCTCGAACTCGCACGAGAACCTGGACATCCTGAAGGCGAAGCGAACATCGCCTATGTGATCATCGCTCCGCTCAACGGCGATGACCGAATCGACGCCGAAATCTGGAAGAAGCACCGCGAAGCCTGCCGTGTGGCGCGGCAGCGGCCACATCAGCCGGACAACCTCGGTCACCTGGTGCACCGTCCGGGTGGATCATGGGCATTTCAATATGACAGTGCCACGAAACTGCCCGACGAAGCCGGCTATCACTTCGCCGACGAACGTTTCGTCCAGGGCGAGTACGTGTCACTGCGCGAGGAAGGTGACATGCACACTTTCCGTGTGGTCTCGGTGAACCGGCTCTAGCAAGCACGGCAGAGCTTCATAACGAGGGGGCGCTCTCAGGCGACACTGTCGTCACGCCGATCTGGCGGCGCGCGCGGCTTCTTCGGTCAGCGGTAACCGAACGTTAAGGATGTCCGGCTCGGACGCATCGGTTTTGGCTTCGAAGCCGAGATCGCGGCACATCCGCAGCATCGCGGTGTTCTCGCGCAGCACCTGGCCGCAGACATAGTGCAGGCCTTCGGAACGGGCGTATTCAATGATCAGTTTCATCAACGCCCAGCCGAGGCCTTTGCCCTTCAGGTCGGAGCGCAGCAGGATCGCGTATTCGCCGCTCTCATAGATCGAGTCCGAGTGAATGCGGACCACGCCGAGCATTTCGCCGGTGATTTCGTCGAACGCTACGAACGCCATCGCGCGGGCGTAGTCGATCTGCGAGAGCCGGGCGATGAAAGCGTGGCTGAACTCCTTCATCGCCGCGAAGAACCGCAGCCGCAGATCCTCCGGCGTGACGTGCTTGAGGAATTCGTGGATCGCCGGCTCGTCGTCCGGACGGATCGGCCGCGCCAGCACGCGCCAGCCGTCCTTCACTGTCAGATGCCGCTCCCATTCGGTCGGATACGGCTTCACGGCGAAGTGCGAATTGCCGAGGCCGGCGAATTTGCGCTCCGGCGGGCGCACCACGACGCGGGCGTCGATCGCCACCACGCCGCTTTCATCGGCGAGCAACGGGTTGACATCGAGCTCGCGGATCTCCGGCAGGTCGGCCGCCATCTGCGACAGTTTCACCAGCGTCAGCGCCACCGCACTCCGCTTCACCTCGGGCACGTCGCGATAGGCACAAAGCAACTTGGAGACACGGGTACGCGCGATCAGCGACTCGGCGAGCGGCAGATCGAGCGGCGGCAAAGCCAGCGACCGGTCGTCGATCAGTTCGACGCCGGTGCCGCCCTGACCGAACGCGATCACCGGACCGAAGGTCGGATCGTCGGCAATGCCGATGGTCAGCTCGCGCGCCTTCGGGCGCAGGATCATCGGCTGCACCATCACGCCTTCGAGCCGCGCGTTGGGGCGCAGCTTGGCGGCGCGCGCCATGATTTCG
Source organism: Rhodopseudomonas sp. P1 (assembly GCF_039642825.1). Taxonomy (NCBI): domain Bacteria; kingdom Pseudomonadati; phylum Pseudomonadota; class Alphaproteobacteria; order Hyphomicrobiales; family Nitrobacteraceae; genus Rhodopseudomonas; species Rhodopseudomonas sp. P1. The sequence continues at coordinate 4,635,129 of NZ_CP088006.1, forward strand.
TTCACCGCAACGCGAACCGCTTCGACGCTGGTGAGATTGAGCACTACGCCGCCGATATCGGACTTGTGCGGGATGTCGCGCGACAGCACTTTCACCACTACGGTGACGCCCTGCGACAGGAACGACGACGCCCATGACACCGCTTCCTCGGCATTGGTGGCCGCCAGCGTCGGAATCATCGGGATCTGATACGCCGCAAACAGACCGCTGATCTCCAGCGGATCGAGCCAGGTGCGGCCTTCGCGCAGCGCCTTCTCGACGATCGCGCGGGCCGTCTCGGTGTCGGGGTCGAAATCCTTCGGCAGCGATGGCGGCACTTCGGTGAGAAGCTGCACCGCCTCGCGATAGCGCACCATGTTCATGATGCTGCGAACCGCGTCGTCCTCGGTCGGATAGTTCGGGATTGAGGCGGCGTCGAAGGCATGGGTGACCGCCTCCTCGGCGCCGACCCAGACCGCAAACACCGGCTTGAACAACGTGCGACGAACCCGCTCCTCACCAACCACACGGATCACTTCGCGGGCGATATCCCGCGGCGACGCCACCGCGGTCTGCACGTTCATCACCAGGATCGCGTCATTGTCCGGATCGGAGAGCAGCATCGACAGCGTCGCTGCATAGCGCTCGGCGTCGGCGTCACCGGTGATGTCGATCGGATTGAAGCCGGACCACGAGGTCGGCAGGATCGCGTCGAGCTTCTTGTGCAGATCGGCCGACAGCGTCGCCGGCTCGCCGCCGAGTTCGGCCAGACGGTCGACCGCCAGAATGCCGATGCCGCCGCCATTGGTGAGAATCGCGACGCGCTTGCCGCGCGGCGCGCTGACGCGGCCGAGCGTCTCGGCACAGTCGAACAGCTCGCGCAGATCGTACACCCGCAGCATGCCGGCGCGGCGGAACGCGGCCTCGTACACTGCATCGGCGCCGGCGAACGCGCCGGTGTGGGTCGCGGCCGCTTTGGCGCCGTGCGCCATGCGGCCCGACTTCACCACCACCACCGGCTTGACCCGTGCCGCGGCGCGCGCCGCCGACATGAACTTGCGGGCGTCGGTGACGGCTTCGATGTAAAGCAGGATCGCGCGGGTCTCGAGATCGGCCGCGTAGAAGTCGAGCATGTCGGCGATATCGACGTCGAGCTGATCGCCGATCGAGACGATGCCGGAGAAGCCAATCTCCTTGACGGCCGCCCAATCCACCATACCGGCCGCAATGGCGCCCGACTGCGAGATCAGCGCCAAATTGCCCCGCCGCGGCATGTGGGCGGCGAAGCTGGCGTTGAGATTGACGCCCGGAATCATGATGCCGAGACAGTTCGGCCCGATCAGCCGGATGCCCGACTTGCGCGCGGCGCGATTCGCGGCTTCCGCATAGGAGCCTTTGCCGCGCCCCATCTCCGAACTGATGATGATCGCACCGGCCACGCCGAGTTCGCCGGCTTCGGCGACGACCTTGGCGACCGAGCGCGGCGGCGCCGTAATGACAATCAGATCCGGAACGAAGGAGAGTTCCGCGAGCGAGCCGACGGTCTTGATGCCGCCGATCTCCGGGTAGCGCGGATTGACGACTCCGATCTGCCCCTTAAATCCCGCCTCGCGCAAATTGGTCAGAACGGCGCGGCCAAGAGAGGCCGGCCGCGGACTGGCGCCGACGACCGCCACGGCTCCGGGCGACAGCAGGGTGCTCAATCGATAGGTCGACATCTCACCTCGACACCGGACGGCCGGCCGCGAACGGCAGCCGTCGCACGATCCGGAATCTGCGCGGGAAAGGTGTACGACAGTTGCTGCAACAATCCAATGTCGGCTTGGCGCGACGGAGGGACGCGTACTGCTCGCGCAGTTAGCGTACCTTGGTGAAGGTCGCCAGCGCCTTGATGACGTCCTCGCGCGAGATGATACCATCCAGCTTGCGATCGGCGTCCAACACCGGGATGCTGCGGGTCTGATGTTCGACCATCAACTGCAACACCCGGGTGAGCTTGGTATCGGAGTGCACGTAGAGGAAGTCCCCCGACATGATGTCGCCGACGGTCCGGTTCATCAGGTCGTCGTAATGCGGCAGCATCTGGGTTGGGTGGAACGCAAAACAACTCAAGAAATCGTACTTTGTCACCATGCCGATGACACGCTGGTCCTCCACCACCGGATAGGCGTTGAAGTCGTCGTGTTCGAATTTGTCCTCCAGCTCGCGCATGGTCAATTCGCGCGACACGGATTTCACCGCTCGCGTCATATGGTCGGCAACGGTTGCCTCTAGAAACTTATACAAGACCGGACCCAATCACTCGGAATTTTCGCCAACGATTTGTGGCGACCCAATGGCGGCCCTGCTAATCGTCGTTGGTGTGCAAATTGACCGCAGCTTTGGCGAATTGAATTGATCAAGGTCAAACCACCGGCAATTCGGGGCGCCGCTTGTTTTTCCTACAACAATGCTCATGATCTGCCCGCCCGGATTGCGCAATCGGGATGCAACGTGATCCATCCTCGGACAGTTCCGCAGCCGCCTAAGTAGTAGTCCCGATGTCCGCCCCAGACGCCACCTCCGCCGCGCCCCAGCAACGAGACGTCTTCGACTTCCTGGGCCGTGGTGCCGGCGACACGCCCGTGGTGCAGATCGACACCCATGGCGCAGCGGTTTTTCTCGAAGGGAACCGGCGCTGAAGATCAAGCGCGCCGTCAAATTCCCATTTCTGGATTATTCGACCCTCGCCAAACGAAAGATCGCCTGCGAGCAGGAGCTCGCAGTCGGCCGCCGATTCGCGCCCGCGATCTATCGCCGTGTCGTGCCAATCACACGCACTGACAAGGGTGCGTTACAGATCGGCGGCGACGGGCCCGCGGTGGAATGGGCCGTCGAGATGATGCGCTTCGACGACAGCGCCACGCTGGATCATCTCGCCCGCGCCGGTTCGCTCGGCCCCGAGCTGATCGACGCCGTCGCCGATGCGATCGCCGCCTCGCATCAGGCCGCGCCTTTGGCGGCGACTGTGCCTTGGGTCGCATCGATCGAACCGATCCTGGCTGACGACACCAACGAGCTTGCTGCAGGCGGTTTTGCTGCAGCCGACGTTGCGATGCTCGACACGAGCAGTCGCGATGCGCTCGGCCGGCTGCGTCCATTGCTGGAGCAGCGCGGTGCCGCAGGCTTCGTTCGCTGGTGCCACGGCGATCTGCACCTTGCCAATATCGTGGTGATCGAGGGCAAGCCGACGCTGTTCGACGCCATCGAGTTCGACCCGGCCTTCGCCTCGGTCGACGTGCTGTACGATCTCGCCTTCCCGCTGATGGACTTGCTGCACTACGGCCACGGCAGCGACTCCGCACAACTTTTGAATCGCTATCTCGCGGTGACGAGCGCGGACAATCTCGATGCGCTGTCGGCACTGCCGCTGCTTCTGTCGATGCGCGCCGCGATCCGCGCCAAGGTGATGCTGGCACGGCCCGCCGCCAATGAGACGATCAGGCAAGCCAATCGGGCGATTGCCGAATCCTATTTTGATCTGGCGCTGCGGCTGATCGCGCCGCCACCGCCCCGGCTGATCGCGGTCGGCGGGCTATCCGGCACCGGCAAATCGGTGCTGGCTCGCGCTCTCTCAGGCCACGTCCCGCCCCTGCCCGGCGCCGTGGTGCTGCGCTCGGATGTGGCCCGCAAACGGCTGCACGGCGTCGCCGACACCGAGCGGCTCCCGGCAACAGCCTACACCGCTGAAGTGACGGAGGCGGTGTATCGCGGTCTGGCCGAGCGCGCCGCGCATATCTTGAAACAGGGACATTCGGTGATCGTCGATGCGGTGTTCTCCAAGCCCGAGGAGCGCCACGCGATCGAAAGCGTTGCGACCGGGCTCGGCATCCCGTTCCACGGCCTGTTTCTCACTGCCGATCTCGCCACGCGGATCGCACGGGTCGCCGGCCGCACCGGCGATGCGTCCGATGCGACGCCGGAGATCGTCCGGCAGCAGCAAACCTACGCGCAGGGCGTGGTCGGCTGGACCACGATCGACGCCGGCGGCACGCCGGCCGAGACGCTGTCGCGGGCGCTGGCGGCGCTGCCGCAGGCCGCTCAGGTCTGCAGCACGTAGCTCCCGGGCGCGTCCGGCAGGGCGCCCGGATCGACGTCCGGCAATCCGATGCGCGGCGGCGCAACCGGTTCGCCGGAACGGGTGCCGAGCCAATGCACCCATTCGGTCCACCACGAGCCTTCGGCATGGGGCGCCTGCTTCAGCCAATCGTCGGGCCCGACATACGGACCATCGGCTTCCTTGGTCATCACTTGATAACCATGCGCCTTCGGGGATGGCGGGGAGACGATGCCGGCGTTGTGGCCACCGCCGGTCAGACAGAAGGTGACATCGGCATCGGCCAGCAAATGGATCTTGAACGTCGACCGCCACGGCGCGACGTGATCGCGCTGCGTTCCGACCACGAAGATCGGCGTGTGGATGTCGGACAGCGCGATCGGCCGGCTATCGACGGTGTAACGGCCCTCGGCCAGATCGTTGTCGAGGAACAGCTTGCGCAGATATTCCGAGTGCATCCGATACGGCATCCGCGTGGCATCGGCGTTCCAGGCCATCAGGTCGTTCGGCTCGGAGCGCACGCCCATCAGATATTCATGCACCAGCCGCGACCAGATCAGATCGTTGGAGCGCAGGATCTGGAACGCGCCGGACATCTGCGTGGTGTCGAGCACGCCGCGATTCCACATCATATCTTCGAGGAAGGCGACCTGGCTCTCGTTGATGAACAGCGTCAGCTCGCCGGCTTCGGTGAAGTCGGTCTGGGCCGCGAACAGCGTGATCGATTTGAGCCGGCTGTCGCCGTCGCGTCCCATCGCGGCCGCCGCGATCGACAGCAGCGTGCCGCCGAGGCAATAGCCGACCGCATGCACAGGCCGTTCCGGCAGGATCGCGCCGATCGCGTCGAGCGCCGCCATCACACCGAGCCGGCGATAATCTTCGAGCGAGACATCGCGATCCGCGGCGGTCGGATTGCGCCACGAGATCATAAAAACGGTGTAGCCGTGATCGGTGAGATACTTCACCAACGAATTGTGCGGCGACAGATCGAGAATGTAGTACTTCATGATCCAGGCCGGCACGATCAGGATCGGCTCCGGTCGCACCGTCTCGGTGGCGGGCGCGTATTGGATCAGCTCGATCAGTTTGTTGCTGTACACCACCTTGCCCGGCGTCACCGCGACGTCCTTGCCGACGACGAAATCGTGCTTCGGCTCGTGCGCCATCAGTTCGAGCAGATCTTCCCACCAGTTGCGGAAGCCGTCGGCGAGATTGCGCCCTTCGGTCGACACGGTCCGGCGAAGCACTTCCGGGTTGGTGAGGGCGAAGTTCGACGGCGCCAAGACGTCGAGCATCTGCCGGGTCGCGAACTCGACGATCTTCTCGTTCTGCTCCGAGACGCCGCGAATGTTGGTGGTGGCGTCGTGCCACCACTGCTCGGCCAGCAGAAAGCCCTGCGCCATCAGGTTGAACGGCGGCTCGCGCCATTCCGGCGCGCTGAAGCGTCGGTCCTGCGGCTGCGGAGCAATCAGCGACCACGGCTCGGTCTGGCCGACCGAGGCTTCGGCGAGTTGCGTCCCGCGGCGCAGCGCATCGTTGACGAGATCCATCCGCTGCGTCGGCGCCCAGAACAGATGCGACAGCCAGTCGGCATAGGCAAGCGTCAGCGCCGTCGGCGACAACCCGCCGGTCAGCGGCGCCAGCGTCGCATGCAGGGTGCGGTCACTGTCGCTCGGGCCGAGGTGCCGGGCCGGCGGCTTGGGGGCGGGCGGTTCGGCAGCAAAGGGGGTGACCGGTGTCTGCAGCATCATGGCCTCGTACTGATACTTCGACGCACTCGAATATGCGGTCATTTGACCGGATTCGCAGCGGGTATTGCCACCGACATATAGGACGACGAAGATGTCATCGCTTAGTCACGCGTCCGTGGAATCCATTGAGGCTTGCCCGATGGTTAAGCGGGTGTAGCGTCGAACTTTTGCGACATGATCGCATCTGGCGATATTCCGTCCCTTGATGCCGATCAACACATCGGTTTTCACGTGCAAGATCGCCCGCTGTTCTGGCTCCAACCGATCGAGACGCTGCTCGCCCAGTTCGAGAGTCGGCGCGAAGGGTTGAGCTCCGAGGAGGCCGTACACCGGCTCGCACGCTACGGCCGCAACGCCTTCCACCCGCCGGCCGGCCAATCGCTGCTCGCCAAGATCGCCAAGCGGATGCTCAATCCGCTGGTGGCGATCCTGCTCGTCGCCGCCGCGATCTCGAGCATCAGCGGCGATCTCGGCAGCTTCGTCATCATCCTGACGGTGATCACCTTTTCGATCACCTTGGACATCGTTCAGGAGCATCATGCCGAAGCGGCGGCCGAGAACCTCCGCCGCTCGGTTGCAGTCAGGGCCGACGTCTATCGCGACGGCAAGCTCACCGCACTTCCGGTCGAGGACATCGTGCCCGGCGACGTGGTCGAACTACGCGCCGGCGATCTGGTCCCGGCCGATGGCGTCGTGATCGAGGCCCATAACGCGCAGGTCAACGAATCCCTGATGACCGGCGAGGCGTTTCCATCGGCAAAGAACAGCGGGCCGTGCCACAGTCCGACCCCGGCAGACGCGGCCAACGCGCTGTTCGCAGGGACCAGCATGGTCGGAGGCAACGCCGTGATGCTGGTCGTGGCGACCGGGCAAGACACCCGGTTCGGCGGCATCGTTACCGCGCTGGCAGCGAATGAGCCGGAGACCGCGCTGGAAAAAGGGGTGCACAGCCTCGGCCTGCTGATCCTCCGGCTCACTGTGTTTCTCACGCTGTTCGTGCTGCTGGCCCATCTGGTCGCCGGCCGCCCGCCGATCGAGTCGTTCCTGTTTGCGGTGGCGCTCGCCGTCGGCCTGACGCCAGAGCTGCTGCCGATGGTGATGACGGTGACGCTGGCGCGGGGAGCGCTGCGGATGGCCGCCAAGAAGGTGATCGTCAAGCGGCTGTCGGCGATCCACGACCTCGGCGCGATGGACGTCTTGTGCACCGACAAGACCGGCACACTGACGCAAGCCACCGTGACACTTGTCGATCACCTTGGCCCTGACGGCGCCACCAGTGATCGGCTGCTGACCTTCGCCACGATCAACAGCCGGTTCGAAACAGGCGTCCGGAGCCCGCTCGACCAGGCCGTTTTGTCCCATCCGAACCTGCCGGAAACTGGCTCCTGGCAGCGGCTCGGCGAAGTACCGTTCGATTTCGAACGCCGCTGCGTCTCGGTGCTCGCCGCCGACGGCGATGGGCCATGGCTGATCAGCAAAGGCGCCCCGGAGGCGATCCTGTCGCGAGCCACCGGGCTTGATGGCGGCGATGGCACGGTCCGGCCGCTCGACGACACTGCGCGAGCCGCGCTGGAGCAGCAGCAACAGGCTCAGGTGACGCTTGGCTACCGGCTGCTGGCGGTTGCGGCGAAGCGGATGCCGGCCGGCACCACCGCGATCCGCCTCGCCGACGAACGCGACCTCGTCCTGATGGGCTTCTGCGTGTTCTCGGATCCGCCGAAGCCGGATGCCGCCGCCGCGATCGCGACGCTGCAATCGCTCGGCGTCAGGCTGAAGGTGATCTCGGGCGATCACGGCGCAGTGGTACAGCATGTCGCCAATGCGGTCGGTCTGCCGAATGCGCAAATGCTGACGGGCGCCGAGATCGCGGAGCTCAGCGAGACCGCGCTCGCCGCGCGGATCGAGCACGTCGATCTGTTCGCACGGGTCGATCCGGACCAGAAGACCAGAATCATCCAGGCGCTGCAGCGCCGGGGTCACGTCGTCGGCTTCATGGGTGACGGCATCAACGATGCACCGGCGATCCGGGCGGCCCATGTCGGCCTCTCGGTCGAAGGCGCCACCGATGTCGCTCGTGCGGCCGCCGACATGATCATGCTGGATTCCGATCTCGCCGTGCTGGCGGACGGCGTCCGCGAAGGACGGCGGACGTTTGCGAACATCCTCAAATACGTGCGGATGGGCACCAGCTCGAATTTCGGAAACATGCTGTCGATGGCGCTGGCCTCGATCGTCTTGCCGTTCCTGCCGCTGCTGCCGATGCAGATCCTGCTCAACAACCTGCTCTACGACCTGTCCGAGATCGGCATTCCGTTCGACAGCGTCGATTCAGGCGATGTCGAACGGCCGCACAGCTGGGACATGAAGAGCATCCTGCGCTTCACCATGATCATGGGCGCAGTATCGTCGGTGTTCGATATCGCCACTTTCGCGGTGCTGCTGAACGTCTTCGACGCCCAGGAAGCAACGTTCCAGACCGCATGGTTTGTGGAATCGATCGCGACCCAGATCCTGGTGATCTTCCTGATCCGTTCGAGCGGCCCGTTCTGGACCAGCCGCCCGCACTGGATCCTGGCAGCGACATCGCTCGGAGCACTCGCCTTCGCCATCGCCTTGGTGATGAGCCCATTGCGATCGGTGTTCGGCTTCGCCCCGATCGGGGCACAGCTCGGCTTGATGCTGGCCGTGATCGTGATCTGCTATCTGATCTGCGCCGAGCTCGCCAAACGGCTGGCGCTGGCAAATCTGAGCAGTCACCGCGGCCGGCGGCGGCACGCCGTGCATCCCCGGCATTAGACACGCCGACGCCGAGTTTGTGGCGCCGGAGCACAGCCAATTGTGTTTGAAGATCGCTAACGCGCCAGGAAGGCGCAGCGCGAGGTCTGCTCCAAGAGATGTTGGGTGACGCCGCCGAGAATCCATTCGCGGAAGCGCGAACGCCCGTAGGCGCCTGCCACCACGATGCCAGCGCCGACCTGGCGAGCGATGTCGGTGATCTGCCGGGAGACATCGCCGGTGTGCTCCGGCACCTCACCGATGGCATGGATGTGATGACGCGACAGCCAATCGACGACGTCATGCACGCCGGCAAGCGCGGCGGCGCGGCCATGGTCTTCTTCGCTCTCGACGATCTCGACCACGGTGACGTGGCTAGCCTGGCGCAGCAGCGGCAGCGCGTCGACGATCGCGCGCCGCGCCTCGGGATTGTCCTTCCACGCCACCAGCACGCTCGACAGATCGATCCGGCAGACGTTCGGCGGCACCACAAGCAGCGGGCGGCCGATCTCCATCACGAGGTCGGCCGGAGCCGCTGACGCGAACGGATCGGACAGCAGGCTCGACACGCCGGCGCCGCACACCACGATGTCCGCGGCGCGCGCCTGCTGCACGATGTAGCGCGACGGCTGTTCGATGGCGCTGCGCCATTGCAGTTCGCGGGTGTGGCCGCTCATCGCCTGGCGGAATTCGGCTTCCAGATCCGACAGACGCTGCTTGATGGTCGCGAGGCCCTCCACCATCAGGCGCTCGGCCTGACTGCCGGACATGTAGTACACTGGCGGGCTCAGTTCGGAAGCCGCAATCCCGATCAGGCGCGACTCGAAGCGCTCTGCCAATTCCGCCGCGATGCTGAGACGACACGCGTTGGGCTGGTCGAACGCGAGCGCGACCATCACCGTCGAGTACGTCATCGGGCACCTCCCGGGAACCACCGCGGCAACCACAATCCTGCAGCCAACCGCTCACCGCTTCCGGCCACTGCAACGGAGCCATGATCCCGCAACAGAGCTTTCAGATACGATGAGCTAGATCAAAGTAACCCGCAAGCACCGCCATATATTCCGCTCCCGATCCGACACGCTTGGAAGCGGGAGTCCTGCAATGCTGAGTGACATCGTCGCCCACATCCCGGCCGATCGACCGGCCGACGGCGTGGTCGCCTGCGCCGTCTCGGTCGCGAAGGCATTCGATGCGCATCTGGACGGCATCGTCTGCACCTATCAGCCGATCAATCCGGCCATCATGGTGGGCGCATCGGCCGCATACTATGCTGCCGCCACCCAGCAAAACACCGATGCCGATGAGGCCGCCGCACGGCTCGATCAATTCGAGATCGCGGCCCGCGCCGCCGGCGTCACGCACGGCGCCCGCTCGGTCTGCGATACGCCGGTGCTGGCCAATCAGGCCCTGTCGGAAATCTCGCGGCTCTACGACCTCACCGTCCTGGTGCAGCCGGACCGCGCCAAGCCGGGTCACCAGGACCCGCTGCCGGAAGCGGTGCTGTTCAATTCCGGCAAGCCGATGCTGATGGTGCCCTATATCCATTCAGGCCCGCTCGCCTTCGACCGCATCCTGATCTGCTGGGACGGCGGACGTCCCGCGGCGCGCGCAGTGCATGACGCGATGCCGTTCCTCACCCGGGCGAAGATGATCGACGTCGTCTCCGTCAACGAAGATGAGGACGTGGTCGGACAGGCGTCGTCGACTGCACTGCTGGCCCACCTGATGCGCCACGATCTGGCGGCGACCGGACACCAGCTCACCTCGCCGCCCGGCAGCATCCACAACACCATTCTGTCGTTCGCCGCCGACAGCGGCGCCAACCTGCTGGTGATGGGCGGCTACGGCCATTCGCGGCTGCGCGAGTTCATCCTCGGCGGTGTGACGAGAGGCATCTTCAAATCGCTGACCTTGCCCGCGTTGATCTCGCATTGACGCGTCGCGAAGGTCAGCGACACAACAAGCCACGGTGCGACCGGCGTGGCGTTCGGATTGCCGCCGCGGCTTAGGGGAGACTGGATATGCGTGCTCACCAAATCATGACCCGGCAACTTGTCACGATCGGCCCGGATGCGTCGATCGTCGATGCCGCCAATGCGATGATCGACAATCACGTCAGCGGCCTGCCGGTGGTCGACGACGACGGCAAGCTGATCGGTATCATCTCGGAAGGCGACTTCATCCGCCGCGCCGAAATCGGCACCCAGCGCAGGCGCGGCCGCTGGCTGCGGATGCTGCTCGGCCCCGGCACCTGTGCCGGCGACTTCGTCCACGAGCACGGCCGCAAGGTCGGCGAGGTGATGACGCACCATCCCTACACGGTCAGCGAAGACACCTCGATCGAGACCATCGTGAAGTTGATGGAGAAGCATCACGTCAAGCGCTTCCCGGTGATGCGCGGCGATCTGCTGGTCGGAATCGTCACCCGCAAGAACCTGCTGCGCGCGGTCGCCGACCTGGCGCGCCAAGCCCCCGAGCCGAACGCGGCGGACGATAAGATCCGCGACAAGATCATCGCCGAAATCGAACGCAACGACTGGCGCCCGTTCGGCCTTAGCGTGCTGGTGCGGGACGGCGTGGTGCACCTCAACGGCGTGATCACCGAAGAGCGGTCGCGGCAGGCCGCGGTGGTGGTCGCCGAGAACGTCTGCGGGGTGCGTGAAGTGCACGATCATCTGTGCTGGGTCGATACCATGTCCGGGTTCTACCTGAACTCGCCGGAAGACGATCGGGCGGCCAAAAAAGCGAGTTGAAATCCGCGCGCCGCCGCCGTTTAAGTGACCCTCACAGCGGCGGGCGCCCCGCCTTCCGCTGGTTGTGAAGTCGCGTCCGCGCGCCGTGTTGCGGATCGGAATGCCGTTGTGTTAAGAGCGGCAAAGAGAGCATTTCAGGCGTCGCGTGACCGAACCAGCCCCACCGTCGACCGAACTCCTTGCGCGCGATCGCCGGTTGCAGCAGGGCATCGACGGGTACGGCGTCGGCACCTGGGAGCTCAATCTCGCCACCCAGGAATTGGCGTGTTCGGCGACCGCGCGGAAGCTGTTGGGCGTGCCGGCGGACGCTCCCCTCACCTACGACACCTTCATCTCCCTGGTTGATCCGGACGATCGGGAGCAAATCGCCCTCGCACTGCAGCAATCGATCGAGCACGGCGATAAGATCGACGTGATGTACCGGGTGGCGGAGAAAGACCGCCCCAGCCATTGGCTGCGCGCCCGCGGCGGCGTCGTGCACGAGGACGGCGCCTCCTATCTTTGTGGCATCGTGCTCGACATCGATCAGCAGAAGATGCTCGAGCAGGAACTGCGGCTGCAGCAGGGCCAGCTTCGCTCGATCCTCGACACCGTGCCGGATGCGATGATCCTGATCGACGGCCGCGGCATCATGCGGTTCTTCTCGCGGGCGGCGGAGCGGATGTTCGGCATGTCCGAGCGCGAAGCGATCGGCCAGAATATCAGCGTGCTGATGCCGCGCCCCGACGCCACCCGTCACGACAACTACATCGATCGCTATAACAACACCGGCGAACGCCACATCATCGGTATCGGCCGCATCGTCACCGGCCGCCGCAAGGACGGCAGCACCTTCCCGATCCATCTGTCGATCGGCGAGATGGAATCCGGCGGCGAGCGCTACTTCACCGGCTTCATCCGCGACCTCACCGAGTATCAGCAGACCCAGGCGCGGCTGCACGAATTGCAGGCCGAACTGGTCCATGTCTCGCGGCTGACCGCGATGGGCGAAATGGCCTCGGCGCTGGCGCACGAACTGAACCAGCCGCTGTCGGCGATCAGCAACTACATGAAGGGCTCGCGCCGGCTGCTCGCCGGCAGCACCGATCCGAACACCGTCAAGATCGAAAGCGCGATGGAACGTGCCGCCGAGCAGGCGCTGCGCGCCGGGCAGATCATCCGCCGGCTGCGCGATTTCGTCGCGCGCGGCGAATCCGAAAAACGGGTCGAGAGCCTCGCCAAGCTGATCGAGGAGGCAGGCGCGCTCGGGCTCACCGGCGCCCGGGAACAAGGCGTCGTGCTGCGCTTCAATCTCGACCCGGCCCATGACCTGGTGCTGGTTGATCGGGTGCAGATCCAGCAAGTTCTGGTCAATCTGTTCCGCAATGCGCTGGAAGCGATGGCCAATTCCGATAAGAAGGAGTTGTCCGCCGGCAATGCGCGCGTGGCGGACGACATGGTCGAGGTCACCGTCTCGGACACCGGCAGCGGTCTGCCGGAGCAGGTCAAAGCCAAGCTGTTTCAGACGTTCTTCACCACCAAGGAAACCGGAATGGGGGTCGGACTTTCGATCAGCCGTTCGATCATCGAGGCTCATGGCGGCCGGATGTGGGCGGAAACGAACAGCGCCGGCGGCGCGACGTTCCGCTTCACGCTGCCGCTGGCGCCTGTCGGGGATTTGACTGATGCCTAAGGGAACCGTGCATGTGATCGACGACGACCTGGCGATGCGGGAATCGATCGACTTCCTGCTGAGCTCGGCCGGCTACGAGGTCCGACTGTACGAATCCGCGCAGGCATTTCTCGACCTGCCGGACGTGGAATTCGGCTGCATCCTGTCCGACGTCCGGATGCCGGGGATCGATGGTCTCGACCTGTTGAAGCGCCAGAAAGCGGCTGGCAGCAAGCTGCCGGTGCTGATCATGACCGGCCACGGCGACGTGCCGCTGGCGGTCGAGGCAATGAAGCTCGGCGCCTCCGACTTCATCGAAAAACCGTTCGACGACGACCGCCTGATCGGACTGATCGAAACGGCGCTGAAACAGGCCCAGGAAGGCGCCAAGAGCGAAGCTGTGGCGCAGGATATTGCGGCACGGATCCAGTCGCTCAGCCCGCGTGAACGCCAGGTGATGGACGGCCTGATTGCCGGCATGTCCAACAAGGTGATCGCGCGCGAATTCGATATCAGCCCGCGTACTATCGAGGTCTATCGCGCCAACGTGATGACCAAGATGCAAGCCTCGAGCCTGTCGGAACTCGTGCGGATGGCGATGCGCGGTGGCGTTATCAAGGATTGAGACAGATCAATCCGGCTTCGTTGGTAGCCCGTATGCTACCAGTATGACAGTTTTCGCAGCGCTCATTGGTGCGTGAGGTTTGGTAATGCCGAACGCACCCGCAAAAACCATCGTTTACGTCGTGGACGACGATCAGGGCGTGCTCGGATCGCTGCGTTTCTTGCTGGAAACTGATGGCTTCGCGGTGCGCACGTTCCGGAGCGGGCCGGCGCTACTCGACGCCATCGACCAAGGCCCGGTCGACTGCATCGTGATCGACTACAAGATGCCCGGCATGAACGGCATCGACCTCGCCCGCGGGCTGCGCGAGCGCAAGGTGCGCGCGCCGATCGTGATGATCACCGGCTATCCGGACGAGACGATCTCCAGCCGCGCCAGCGTCGTCGGCGTGCAGCACGTGGTGGTGAAACCACACCTCGAAGAGAGCCTAGTTTGGCATATCCGGGCCGCTCTCGAAGAGAGCGGCGCCGCAGCCTGAGCGGGCCGCGCCGGCTCCTTCGCTCTTTAATCTTAAGATCCTGTTAAGACTTCAGTTTCCCCGCGGAAGCGGACGGGGGCGCACGCTCCCAGCCTCCGTAAACCTACTTAGGGGAACCCACTTAAGATATGGAGCGAAATACCTCGTCCTCGGAATCTTCCGTACAACCCTGGCCATCCGATCAAAGGAGATGGCCAGATGCTGAACCAGTCGCTCAGGACGCCCGCCACCGCCCACGCGCCCATCGATCCCTCTTCGTGTTCTCCGGCAGAGCAGTTCTTCGCGACCACCGGTCACGCCGGTCTGATCGCCTCCGAATTCACCTATAAGAAGGAAGAGGAAATCTACGGCGAGGACGAGCCGTCCGAATACGTCTACCAGGTGGTGTCCGGTGCCGTGCGCAGCTACAAGCTGCTGTCCGACGGCCGCCGCCAGATCGGCGCCTTCTATCTTCCGGGCGACGTGTTCGGGCTGGAGTCGGGACCGACCCACCGCCTCACCGCCGAAGCGATCGTCGACACCACCGTTCGCCTGATCAAGCGCCGCAGCCTCGAACAGGCCGCCGCCACCGATATCAACATCGCCCGCGGCCTTTGGTCGATGACCGCCGGTGAGCTGCGCCACGCCGAAGACCACATGCTGCTGCTCGGCCGCAAGAATGCGATGGAGCGGGTCGCCAACTTCCTGCTGGAAATGGACCGCCGCCTCGCCGTCGCCGGCATGATGGCACTGCCGATGTGCCGCCGCGACATCGGCGACTATCTCGGCCTCACCCTCGAGACCGTCTCCCGCGCGCTGTCGCAGCTGCAGAGCAAGGGTATCCTGGGCTTCTCCGGCGCCCGCCAGATCGAACTGCGCAACCGCGCCCAGCTTCGCAATCTCGACGCCTAAGCCTACCTCGGCGGTATCCCCGCCGGAGCATCTCTTTCATCGGATCGGACAGATAGGCCACCAGCAATGGTGGCCTTTTCTGTTTGCGCCGGGGCCGTCCCCGCGCTGGGCTTCTCAATTGCATGGATTGGGAAAATTTTTCTCTTTCCTCCCACAATCGGTGAGGAATGAACGCACCGCCATGGCCATACTGCCGAGACGGAGATTTTTATTTCTGCCCATTGATTGACTTGGGCACCCTGCGGCGTCCTGATGACGGCCCGCGGACCTGCGTTGCCGTCATGAGCGCGCAGTTTACAGCCCGAATTTCATTGCCGGAAGGATCTCGCCATGACCCAGAAGCTCCACCCCGAAACCCTCGCCCTGCATGCTGGCTGGCGCGCCGATCCAGCAACCGGCTCGGTCGCTGTGCCGCTGTTCCAGACCACCTCGTACCAGTTTCACAACACCGAGCATGCGGCGAACCTGTTCGCGCTGAAGGAGCTCGGCAACATCTACACCCGGATCGGGAATCCGACGACCGATGTGCTGGAGCAGCGCGTCGCGGCTCTTGAAGGCGGGGTCGCCGCGCTCGCGGTGGCGTCCGGCCAGGCCGCGTCGGCCTTTGCGCTACAGAACCTCGCCCGCGTCGGCGACAACGTGGTGTCGTCGACCGACCTGTATGGCGGCACCTGGAACCTGTTCGCCAACACCCTGAAGGACCAGGGCATCGAAGTCCGCTTCGTCGATCCGTCCGACCCGCAGGCGTTCGAGCGCGCCACCGACGAGCGCACCCGCGCCTACTATGCCGAGACCCTGCCGAACCCGAAGCTGGCGGTGTTTCCGATCGAGGAAGTGGCCGCGATCGGCCGCAAGCACGGCATCCCGCTGATCGTCGACAACACCGCAGCGCCGCTGCTGGTGAAGCCGCTCGAGCACGGCGCCGCGATCGTGGTGTATTCGGCGACCAAATATCTCGGCGGCCACGGCACCTCGATCGGCGGCCTGATCGTCGACGGCGGCAACTTCCCGTGGGAGCAGTTCCCGCAGCGCCAGCCGGCGCTGAACACGCCGGACCCGAGCTACCACGGCGCGGTCTGGGTCGAGGCGGTGAAGCCGATCGGCCCCGTGGCCTACATCATCAAGGCCCGCACCACCCTGCTGCGTGACCTCGGCTCGGCGTTGTCGCCGTTCAACGCCTTCCAGATCATTCAGGGTCTGGAAACCCTGCCGCTGCGGATCGAACGTCACGTCCAGAACGCCCAGAAGGTCGCCGACTATCTGGAGAAGCGCCCCGAGGTCGTGAAGGTGATCCATCCGTCGAAGCAGAGCGGCGTCGCCCGCGAGCGCGCCGAAAAGTATCTCCAGGGCAAGTTCGGCGGTCTGGTCGGCTTCGAACTCGCCGGCGGTCGCGAGGCTGGTCGCAAGTTTATCGACGCGCTCGAGCTGCTCTATCACGTCGCCAATATCGGCGACGCCCGCAGCTTGGCGATCCACCCGGCCTCGACCACCCACTCGCAGCTCTCCACCGAAGAGCAGCTCGCGACCGGCGTGTCGGACGGCTACGTGCGGCTGTCGATCGGCCTCGAGCATATCGACGACATCCTCGCCGACATCGACCGCGGCCTCGCCGCCGGACGCTTGGCGAACGCGGCGTAAGAACGGGAAGCGATACGCTTTCCCGGTGCAGCAAGCTCCCTCTCCCGCTTGCGGGAGAGGGCTGGGGTGAGGGCTGACGCGACCACTGACTCTCGACCTCGCGGACAGGCCCCCTCACCCGGATGGCTGCGCCATCCGACCTCTCCCCGCGCGCGGGGAGAGGTGACGTCGGAGCTACGGCGCCATCGTAGCAGTGACCACGTTCAGCAGCCCGGCCGGAGCTACGCCGAAGATCACGATCAGCGCGATGCAGACAATCAACAGGACGCGATCGAGCTGCGGCAGCGGCTCGGACTCGTCGTGGGTGTGGCCGACGAGCGGCGCGGTGAAGAACTTCGCGTAGTAAAAGAAGCCGAGCGACGAGCCGGCGACCACGATCCCCACCAGCACCCAAAGGCTGCCGTCGATCAGCACCCGCAGCAGGAACAGCTTGGCGATGAAGCCACCGGCTGCCGGTAGGCCGGCGAGCGACAACAGCGACAGCGACAGTGCGACCGCTTCCAGCGGCCGCCGCTTCATCAACCCGTGCAGATCGGGCAGCGTCGGCGCACGGCCGAGCGCGGCGGAAACGCACAACGCACCGAGCATCGCCGGCGCGTAGATCGCCAGATAGAACAGCACCGCCTCACCGGCATGCGGCGTGCCGGAGGCGATGATCAGCGCGATGTAGCCGGAATGAGCGATGGTCGAATAGCCGAGCATCCGCGGCAGTTGCGGCTGCCGCAGCGCCAACAGATTGCCGATCAGCACCGAGGCGCCGCCAAGCGCGGCGAGCCCTTCGCTCCACACCGGCTCCGGCAGATGCGCGGTCAGTGCGAGCCGCAGGATCACGATCGCGACGGCCGATTTCGACACCACGCCGGCCAGCGTCGCGGCGCTGGCGGGCGCGGCTTCGAACGCATCCGGCGTCCACATGTGAAACGGCACCAGCGAGAACTTGAAGGCGAGGCCGGCGAGCAGCAGCGCCGTGCCGAACGCGGCGAGCGCGCCGCGGCCGCCCCAGCCGGCGAAATCGAGCGCGCCGGTTTCGGCGAAGATCAGCGCGATGCCGAGCAGCAGCGCCGAAGACGCCAGCCCGCTCATCACCAGAAACTTGTAGGCGGCCTCCAGCCCCTGCCGGGTCAGCCGAAACGCGAACAAGGCGATCAGCGACAGGCTGAGGATTTCGATGCCGAGAAACAGCGTCGCAGCGTGGCCGGCGCCGGCCAATGTCGCGGCGCCGATCGCCACCAGCACCAAGAGCGACGGCGCCTCCTTGGCAGGGTGGCCGGTGCGCAGAAACACCAGCGCGCCGAGCGATACCAGGCACGCGAACACGATGCCGAACCGCGCCGGCCCGTCGTCGGTGAACAGCGCCCCCATCGGCGCTGCGGGTGCGCCGATCCGCAGCAGCACCAGCGCGGCGGCCAGGGCCAGCCCGACCGCCGCGGAGGCCTGCACGATTTGCAGCCGCGCCAGCGGCACCAGCATCATCGCCGCGACGGCGGCAATGGCCAGCACCACGAGTGGCGAGAGCGCGGCGAATTGGGCTGCGGTCATGGCGCGGCGATCACGGCGTGTGGATCAGCGCGGCCTTGATGGCCGGCTCGAGCAGCGCCAGCAGGCTCTGCGGATAAAGGCCGACGATCAGCGTGCCGATGCCCATCACCAGGATCGGCCAATACTCCCGCCAGGTCATGTCGGCGAGCGGCGGCTTCGGCTGCGGCAGGCCGAACACCAGCCCCTTCAGCAGCCGCGTCGCGTAGATCACCGAGACAATCAGGGTCGACAGCGCCAAGAGCGCGAACACCCAATTGACCTGGAAGATGCCGACGATCACCAGCGCCTCGCCGACGAAGTTGGCGGTGCCGGGCAGCGCCAGCAGCGCCGAACAGAACAGCGCGAAGGCGGCGGCGAATTTCGGCGCGGTCTGCTGCAGGCCGCCGAGCTGGCGCAGGTCGCGCGTATGCGTGCGTTCGTACAGCGCGCCGATCAGCAGGAACAGCGCTGAGGCCGAGAACGAGTGCGCGATCATCTCGACCGCGGCGCCGGCGAGCGCGTAGTGCACGCCGGCGGCGATGCCCATCAGCACGATCGACATGTGGGCGATCGACGTATAGGCGACCAGCCGCTTGGCATCGTTCTGGCCGCAGGCGACAAGGCCGCCATACAGCGCGCCAGCGGCGCCGAGCGCGATGCCGTAGGGCGCCACCGCGGCGAGACCGTCCGGAAACAGCATCGGGGCGAACCGGAACAGGCCGTAGGCGCCGGTCTTCAGCAACAGGCCGGCGAGCAGGATCGAGCCCGCGGTCGGCGCCAGCGTGTGCGCTTCCGGCAACCAGGCATGGAACGGCGGCACCGACAGCTTGACCATGAAGGCGAGCGAGAAGCCGAGCAGCATCCACACCTGAACCGGCGTCGAGAGCTTCATCTCGGCAAGTTCGAAGGCACTGAACGTCATGTGGTCGGCCATCGCCGCCAGCGCGAACGACGCCGCCAGCAAGCCGAAGCCGGCGACTGCGTTGAAGATCAGAAATTTCAGCGCCGCGCCTTCCTTGTCGCCATGGCCCCATACTGCGATCAGCGTGAACGCCGGCACCAGCATCGCTTCCCAGAAGAACGCGAAGATCAGCAGGTCGAACGACAGGAACACGCCGACGGTCGCCGCCACCGTCCAGCACAGGCTGGCGTGAAACAGCCCGGACTGGGTGCGGATCTCCGACCACGACGCCATCACCGAGATGATGCCGAGCCCGGCGGCCAGCGCGATCATCGTCGCCGACAGGCCGTCGATCGCGAAATCCAGCGAGATGCCGAACGACGGCACCCAAGGATACGACACCTTGTCGTACCAGCGCCCCTCGGCCCCGGTCGCAACGACGCCGACCAACAGCACCAGCATCAGCGCGAAGGTCGCGATCGTGACCCAACGCTCGCGCTCGCCCTTGCCGGCGACGAAGAATGCGACGAGGCCGCCGATCGCAGGCAGCAGGATGAGCGCAATCAACGCCATGACGTCCCCCAGGCAAACAATAGAAGTCCCGCGCAACCGAGCGCGATCCACAGCGAGTGATCGCGGACGCGGCCGGTTTGCGTCCGCCGCACCAGCGCCCAGGCGTGGCCGGCACCGCCGGCCAGGCCCATCCAGGCGCGATCGATCCGGTCCGGATTGAAGCGCGCCACGAAGAACCCGACGAACAGCCGGGCCACGACGATCAGCAATCGGCCGACCGGATCGCCGGCCACCATCCGCACCACCGGGGTCTGACCATCGGTGGCGCGCGTGATCAGGTCGGTGCGGATACCGCGAACCTGGCTGGTGCCGCGGCCGAGCGGATCGTCGGTGACGAGGCCAGGCACGTCAACGCCCTCACGGCGCAGCGCGACGGCGTCGGCCACCGCCTCGGTGCCTTCGGCATTGCCGAGCACGGTTGCGACGCGGCGGAAGCGCCGGACGAAGTAATAGTAGTACAGCACCTCGAACCGGAAGATGCGGACGTGGCGCATCCGCTTCGCCAGCGCCTCGAGCTCCTGCGGGTGTTTGACCAATTGCCGCGCCAGCAGCACGCCGAGGATCGGCGCGGCGGCGCCGAGCAGCGTCGGCAGCAACGGCGTATGCACCGGCGCGCCGCCGGTGAACTGAATCAGCGCGCCGACCGACAGGCCACCGATCACCGCAACCAGCGTCAGCACCGTCAGCGGCACCACCACGGCGAGACCGCCCCAAGCGGGAGCTGCGAGATCGGCGGTCTGGCTGGCGGCGACGAATACGACGCGGAATGCGTAAGCGCCGGTCAGAACCGCAGCGGTCGCGGCCAGCAGCCACAATGGCACGCCCCACGGTCCGCTGCTCCACACTGCGGCGAGCACGGCTTCCTTCGAGTACCAGCCGGCGGTGATCACCGGCAGACCGGCGAGCGACGCCGCGCCGACCGCAAAGCTCCAGAACGCCAGCGGCTGGCGATAGCGCGAGCCGCGCAAGGACTCGATCGCGGTCGAGCCGCCGGCGGCATGGCTCATCACGCCGGCGCTGAGGAACAGCAGCGACTTGAACACGGCGTGGATGGCGAAGTGCGACAGCGCCACCGCGGGCGCACCGAGCCCGAGCGCCAGCACCATGAAGCCGATCTGGCTCATGGTCGAGAACGCCAGCAGCTTCTTGACGTCGGTTTGGATCAGCGCAACCAGCGCGCCGAGCGCCGCGGTGAGGATGCCGAGCATCGCCACCATGGCGGAGATTTCCGGCGCGGCAGCGAACAGCGGCGCCAGCCGCGCCAGCAGGATCACGCCGGCCGCCACCATGGTGGCCGAGTGCAGCAGCGCCGACACCGGCGTCGGGCCGGCCATCGCGCTCGGCAGCCAGGTGTGAAATGGAAACTGCGCCGACTTGCCGAGCGCACCGAGCGCGATCAGCCCGGCGATCGGCGCCAGACGCCACGGATCAATTCCCGGCACCGCGGCCAGCATGCCGTCGAGCCGCGTGGTGCCGGCGTTCAGGAACAGCATCATCAGGCCGGCGAGCAGGAAGCTGTCGGCGACGCGCGTGGTGATCAGTGCCTTGCGTCCCGACGCCACCGCCTTCGGCAGCTTGTCGTAGAACGCGATCAGCATGAAGCTGCACAGACCGATGGTTTCCCAGCCCAGGAACAGCAGGATGACGTCAGCGGCGAACACCACCGCCAGCATCCCGGCCAGGAACAGGTTCATCACCGCGAAGAACCGTCGCAGATCCGGCAGCGGCTCCGACGCCATGTAGGCGCCCGAATAGATCAGCACCAACGCACCGACCAGCACCACCGTGCCACCGGTGACCATGCTGAGCGGATCCATCGACATCGCGATCTGCGCGACGAACACGCCGGTGTCGATCGACAGGATCGGCACCACCGCTCCGGCGACGCAGACGCCTTCGATGCAGGACAGCCCGACCGGGAAGAACAGGATCGCCGGCAGCACCGCGGCGCCAACGCCGAGCGCGATCACCGCGGCGCGCGACAGCGGCACCGGGACCAACGACAAAATCACGAAGCCGAGCAGCGCCGGGCCCGGGACGAAGGGAAGCAGATGCGCCATGCTCAGCCCTTCAGCCCGCTGATGGCATCGCTGTCGTCGGTGCCGGTGAGGCGGCGCAGCCGCAGGAACAGCGCCAGCCCGACCGCGACTTCGGCGGCGGCCAGCGTCAGCACCAGGATGAACATCCCCTGCCCTTCCGGATCGGCGTGATAGGCGCCGGCGGCGATGAAGCCGAGCGCCGGACCGCTGAGCGCGACCTCCAGCGCCACGAGCTGAAACATCATGCCCCGGCGCGCCAGCACGCCGAACACGCCGATCGCGAACAGGCCGGCGGCCAGGATCATGATGCCGATCAGGTCGGAGCCGGTCATGATCCGCTCCTCGGGCTGCGGTCGCTGCGACCGATGTGGCGGACGCCGATCAGGCCGGCGAGCAACAACAGTGACGCGAGTTCGACCGCCAGCGCCCACGGCCCGAACAGCAGCTTGCCGACCTCCTGGGCCGACACCGGCACCGGCTGGCCGGTGGCCTTCAGGCCGAACTCGCCGAACACGAAGGGCGTGACGATCAGCACCGACATCAGAACCGGCAACGGCCAAGCGCCGCGCAGCAGCGCACGCTCGCGGGTGATCGCCTCCGGCGAGATCGGCAGCGTCATCACCACAAATACGAACAGCACCACGATGGCGCCGGCATAGATCATGATCAGCAGCACGGCCGCAAATGCGGCGCCGAGCGCGAAGAAGCACACCGCCAGCGCCAGCAGCGTCACCACCAGATACAGCAGCGAGTGCACCGCGTTCGGCCGCGTCACCGACAGCGCAGCCGAGATCAGCGCGAAGGCGCCGGCATAGATCGCAAGCAGCGAACTCATGGCAGCAGCCCCTTCAGGTTCACCGGCGGCGCCTCGTGTTCGGCCTCGCCCTTGTCCTTACCAGGGATCGCCTTGCCGGCGACCGACCAGTAGCGATAGCCGCGCACCTTGCCTTCGCCGGAAATCAGAAGATCGTGCTTCTCGTACACCAGCGCGTCGCGGCGCCATTCCGACAATTCGTAGTCCGGTGTGAGCTGGATCGCCGCCGTCGGACAGGCGTCCTCGCAGAAGCCGCAGAAGATGCAGCGGGCGAAGTTGACGCGGAAGTGCTCCGGATACCAGCGGCCGTCGTCGGCGACCGCCTTGGAAAGATCGATGCAGCCGACCGGACACACCGTCGCGCACAGATTGCAGGCGACGCAGCGCTCCTGGCCATCCGGATCGCGGGTCAGCACGATCCGGCCGCGGGCGCGCGGGTACAGCTTCGGCTTCTGTTCCGGATAGAGCTGCGTTTCCGGTTTGACGAACAGCTTGCGGCCGACCCGCAACAGCGCTTCGAGCCATCCGAATCCGATCATGACGCGCTCCTCGCCACCACGACGATGCCGGTCAGCATCAGATTGAGCAGCGACAGCGGCAGCGCCACCTTCCAGGCGAAGCTCAAGAGCTGATCGTAGCGCGGCCGCGGCAGCGTGGCGCGGATCCAGACGAACGCGACCGCGATCACCGCGGTCTTGAGCCCGAACCAGACCGGGCCGGGCAGCCACGGACCGAGCCAGCCGCCGAAGAACAGCGTCACCGCCAGCGCCGACACCAGCAGCACCGCGAGATATTCGCCGAGGAAGAACAGACCGAACGACATGCCGGTATATTCGGTGATGAACCCGGCGATGAGATCGTTCTCGGATTCCGGCAGGTCGAATGGCAGCCGGTGCGCGGCGGCGACGCCCGCGATGGTGAACAGCACCGCCCCGAGCGGCTGCACCACCACGAACCAGATGCTGCGCTGCGCCTCGACGATCTCGGCCATCGAGAACGAACTGGCGATCATCACCACGCCCATCAGCGACAGGCCGAGGAACACCTCATAGGCCAGCATCTGCGCCGCGGCGCGCATACCGCCGAGCAGCGAGAACCGGTTGTTCGACGCCCAGGCGCCGAGCACGGCGGCATAAGCGGTCAGCCCCAGCATGCCCAGCAGGAACAACAGCCCGACATCGACCGAGGACAGCGCCCAGCCGTCACCGATCGCCACCACGCCGAAGCCGGCAAGCACCGGCGTCGCCGCAACGGCAGGCGCCAGGATGTAGAGCAGCTTGTCGGCGCCCGGCGGCGGACGATCCTCCTTGGTCAGGATCTTCACCGTGTCGGCGACCCATTGCAGCGCCCCGAACGGACCGACGCGGTTCGGCCCGTAGCGCTCCTGCACGAAGCCGAGCAGCCGCCGCTCGACCCAGGTGAAGGTGCCGGCGAGCACCAGCAGCACCATGATCAGTGCGACCGAAATCGTGGCGGTGATGATCATCCCGATCATGGCGCCGCCTCCACCTTGACCCGGCGCAGCGGGCCACGCGGCTGGCACGAGCCGGCGCTGATCACCACGGTGCCGCGCGGCACCGTTGCGTCCAGCGTCACCACCGGTGCGCAGGGATTGCCGTCGACCTGCACCGCGGCGCCGTCGCGGAAACCGTGAAGCGCCGCATCGTCTGGATGCAGCAGCAGGCGCGGCGCCGGCCGGCGCGCGGCGAGTAGCGCACTGGCGCGGCTCAGCTCGCCGCCGGTGAAGGCGTCGTGCAGCGGGATCAGCCACAGCCCCTCGCCGGCCTCACCCCGTTGCGACACGGCGTCAGGCAGAGACGCCTCGCCCGGCTTGATCAGCAAGGTGCCGGGATCACCCCCACGCAACGGGCCGCCGACTTCTTCCAAAAAGCGCGTCACGTTGTTGGCCGAATGCAGGCCGGAGGTCTTGTAGCTGGTGATCAAAGGCGCCGGCACCGCGGTGCCACGCGCGCCCTTGATGCCGAAAGTGAGCGGGCCATCATGATCGACCGGGATCACCGCATCGGCAAACTGCCCGGCGCGATCGTCGGCGGTGCGCCCGGTGTAAGGCCGCGGCGCGCGGGTGACCTTGCCGTCGGGCATCCCGAAATCTTCGCCCGGCGCAGCGTCCGCCACTGCCACGAGATCGGGACGCTCGACGATCAGATCGCCGATTAGCGCGTCGAGCCCGTGCCAGTCGCCGGCGCCGAACGCGTCGAGCCGGCGCCAGCTCGCCGGTGCGGACTCCTGCGGCGCCACCGCGGCGAAGAAGCGCTGCGCCCGGCCTTCATAATTGACGAAGGTGCCGGTCGCCTCGGTGAAGGGCGCCACCGGCAGCGCCACCGCCGCGCGCGCGGAGGTCTCGTTGGCCATCGAGTCCAGCGCAACCACACCCTTCGCGGCGGCAAACAGCCGCTCGACACTGGCGCGCGGCGCGCGGTCGAACAGATCGTTCTCGAGCACGATCGCGGTCTTGGCACCGCCGCGTTCGAGCAAAGCGGCAGCGCTGTCGAGGCCGTCGCCGCCGAGCAGCGCCAGCCCGATGCTGTTGGCTTCCGGCGCCAGCAGCACGATCCGTGCCTTGGGGCCGAGCGCCGCGACGATGCGCGCAGCCGTCTCGATGATCTCGGCCGACATCAGCGCGCAGCCGGCGACGATCAGCGGCCGCTCGGCGTTCGCCAGAATTTCGGCGACCCGCGCCGCTTCGGAATGCTCCTCGACGACGTCGGCGGGGCCTGCGCCAAGCGCGGCCGCAACGCTCGCGGCGAACGCGGCGACGCCCTGGGGATCGAGCCGCAGCGACAGCGCAGCGAGATCGTCGAGCGCATCGGGCAGCGGCGTCGCCAGCACGATCGGCGAGCGGCGCCCCTCGCCGGCGGTGCGCACCGCCGGATCGAGGAAGGCGTGCACGCCCTTCTGCGCGGCGAGCTCGCGCTCGGCGCCCCGTGCTGTCTGCCGCAACGCCAAGGCCAGCCGCGGCGCGGTGCCGGTGAGGTCTTCGCCGAGTACCAGCACGGCATCGGCGTGCTCGACATCGTGCAGCGACGCGATCTTGGCAGGCCCTGCCCGCAAGATTTCGACGATGCGTTGCACCAAACCGGCTTCGACGTCGGACACGCCGGCGAAGAACCGCTCCGGTCCGACCAGGCGCTGCAGCGCGTAGTTGGCTTCCAGCGACGCACGCGGCGAACCGATCCCGATCGCGCCTTCGGCGACGATCGCATGCGCGGCCGAGGCGGCGTCGTGCTCGCCGGCGGGCATCCCATCGATCAGCGGCTCCCGCAGCCGATGCTCGGAGACGACGTGAAGCGGCCCATAGCGGCCGCGGTCGCAGATGAAGTAGCCGTTGAGGGCGCCGTGGTAGCGGTTCTGCACCCGCTTCACCCGGCCGTCGCGCTGGTCGACCAGGATGTTGCAACCGAGCGGGCAATGCGGGCAGATCGACGGCGTCGCCCGCATGTCCCATTTGCGCGAATAATCGTGCGACCAGCCCTTGTCGTTGAAAACGCCGGTCGGACACACTTCGGCGAGGTTACCGGTAAACGGGCTTTCCAGCGGGCCGTCCTCGGCGCGGCCGAAATACACGTTGTCGTGGGCGCCGAACGCGTCGAGATCGCGGCCGCCCGCATAGTCGCGATAGAACCGGGTACAGCGATAGCAGGCGATGCAGCGGTTCATCTCGTGCGTCACCAGCGGCCCGAGATCCTGGTTGCGATGGGTGCGCTTGGTGAACTTGTAGCGGCGATCGATATGACCGGTGGCGATCGTCATGTCCTGCAGATGGCAGGAGCCGGCCTCCTCGCACACCGGGCAATCGTGCGGATGGTTGACCATCAGCCACTCGATCACCTGGGCGCGGAACGCCACCGCTTCCGGATCAGACACCGACACCCGCTCGACGTCGGCGACCGGCGTCATGCAGCTCATGACGATGCGGCCTTCCTTGTCGTCCGGACCGTCATAGACCTTCACGGCGCATTGCCGGCAGGCGCCGACCGAGCCGAGCGCGCCGTGCCAGCAGAAATACGGCACGTCGATGCCGTGCGTCAGGCACGCCGACAGCAGATCCTCGCCGTCCTTGGCTTCGATGACGCGGCCGTCGATCTCGATCTTCTTCTTGGTCATGCGCGGCCCACCGGACAGAAGCCCTGGAGGTGGGCCGTGAAGACGTCGCCGAAGCGTTCGAGACCGCTGCGCAGCGGCGTCAGCGCTCCGGTGTTGAGGTCGCAATAGGAGCGGCCAGACGGACCGGACAGCGCGACATGCTGATGCAGCAGGTCGATGTCGGCGCGTGTGCCCTTGCCGGCTTCGAGCGTATCGAGCAGCTTCGATACCCACGGCAAGCCGTCGCGGCACGGCGTGCACAGCCCGCAGCTCTCGCGCGCGTAGAACCGCATATGGCGTCCGATCGCTGCCACCGGGCAGGCGTGATCATCGAGCACGATCAGCGCGCCGGTGCCGAGCGAACTGCCGGCCTTTTTGGTGCTGGTGAAATCGAGCGGCACGTCGAGCTCGGCCTTCTCGAAGAACGCGGTGGCGCCGCCGCCGGGCTGGAACGCCAGCAGCGCGCGGCCATTGCGAATGCCGCCGGCACGATGCAGCAGCTCACGCGCGGTCGAACCCATCGGCGCTTCGATCAGTTGCGGACGCTCGACGCAGCCGGAGATGCCGTACAGCTTGGTGCCGCCTTCGTCGGTGAACGACAGCGACCGATACCAGTCGGCGCCGTTCTCGATGATCGACGGCACCGACGACAGCGTCTCGACATTGTTGACCGTGGTCGGCCGGCCCCACAGGCCGCTGACCGCCGGATAAGGCGGCCGATGCCGCGGCACCGGACGCTCGCCCTCGATCGCCGCGATCAGTGCGGTCTCTTCGCCGACGATGTAACGGCCCGCCGAGGCGTGGACCCGCATCGTGAGATCGAAGCCGGAGCCGAGAATGTCGCGACCCAGCAACCCGGCGGCTTCCGCTTCGGCAATCGCGCGGCTCAGCGCGGTGGCAGCGGCGCGATATTCGTCGCGCACCAGGATGATCACTTCGGTGGCACCGATCGCATAGGCTGCGATGGTCGCCCCCTCGATCAGTTGATGCGGCAGCGCCTCCATCAACAGCCGGTCCTTGAACGAGCCGGGCTCGGTCTCGTCACCGTTGACGCAGAGATAGCGCGCGCCCGGACCGGCCTTGTCGCTGCCGGTGCGCATGAAGCGCCATTTGTTGGCGGTCGGGAAGCCTGCGCCGCCGCGGCCGCGCAGGCCCGCGGCTTCGACCATCGCGATGATCGCTTCCGGGCTGTGACGCTTGAGCGCCAGCGACAGCGCCGCATAGCCGCCGAGCCCCCGCCAGGCGGCGAGGCTGTGCGGCTGACGGTCGGCGCGAGCGCGGCCGGTGAGCGGCTTGTCGCTCATGGCTGGCCTCCCACCGCAGCGCCGCCGATCAGCGCATCGAGATCGTCCGGCGTCAGCGGACCGATCAGCTTACGTTCCGGGCCGACCAGCGCCACCGGCGCGCGATCGCAGCCGCCGACGCAGCAGATGTTGATCAGCGTGAACTTGCCGTCCGGTGTGGTTTCGCCGAAGCCGATGCCGAGCTTGCTCATCACCGCATCGCGCACCGCATCGCCGCCGCACAGATAGCAGCTCACACCGTCGCACAAGAGGATGACCGTGTCGCCGACAGGCGAGCGGAAGATCTGACTGTAGAACGTCGCCAGCGCGTCGATCTCGGCAGGCGTGACGCCGAGCACGTCGGCGGCTTCCTTCAGGTGCGCGTCGGACACCCAGCCTTCGGCTTCCTGCACCAGCTTCAGCGCTTCCACCATCGCAGCCTTCGCGCCGCCATGGGTGGCGGCAGCGTGCTGGATCGCGGTCTTGAGGGCGGGACTGAGGCTCATCGGTCGACGTCCGACATCACGTAATCAATGCTGCCGAGATAGGCGACGAGATCGGCCACCATCATGCCGGGCGCCACCGCGGAAATCATCTGCAGATGCGCGAACGACGGCGTGCGAATTCGGGTGCGATAGCTCGACGGCTCGCCATCCGAGATCAGCGCGAACTGCGTCAGGCCACGCACGGTCTCGACCTGGCCGGTGTATTCGCCCGGCGGCAGCACCGGTCCCCAGCTCGTGCTGACGAAGTGATGGATCATGGTCTCGATGTCGTGCAGCATCCGCTCGCGCGGCGGCGGCGTCGTCAGCGGATGATCGGCCTTGATCGGGCCGGACGGCATGTTGTCGACGCACTGCCGGATGATCTTCAGCGATTGCCGGATCTCTTCGACCCGCACCACCGTGCGGTCGTAGCAATCGCCCGTGTGGCCGACCGGAATCTCGAAGTCGAAATTCTCGAAGCCCGCATAGGGCCGCGCCTTGCGCACGTCCCAGGCATAGCCGGTGGCGCGCAGGCCCGGACCGGTGACGCCCCAGTCGAACGCCATCGCGGTGTCGTAGGCCGCAATGCCCTTGGTCCGCGCGCGAAAGATCTCGTTGCGCAGCACCATGCCTTCGTAATCGTCGAGCCGCGACGGCATCCAGTCGAGGAATTCGCGGACCAGCCTGTCCCACCCCTCCGGCAGATCCATCGACAGGCCGCCGATGCGGAAGAATCCGGGATGCATCCGGGCGCCGGTGATCGACTCGATCACCCGGTAGCCGCGCTCGCGGTCGGTGAACATGTAGAACACCGGCGACATCGCACCGGTGTCCTGCGCCATGGTGCCGTAGAACAGCAGGTGATTCATGATGCGGAACATTTCCGACAGCATGATCCGCACCGTGAGCGCACGGTCCGGCACCTTGATGCCGCAGGCCTTTTCGACCGCCTGCAGGTAGGGCATCTCGCCCATCACTCCGCCCAGGTAATCGACCCGGTCGGTGTAGGGCAGGAAGTTGTGCCAAGTCTGGCGCTCGGCCATCTTCTCGGCACCGCGGTGATGGAAGCCGATATCGGGCCGCGCCGCGACGATCTCTTCACCATCGAGCGCAAGGACAATCCGGAACACGCCATGGGTCGCCATCGAATGCGGCCCGTAGTTCAGGATCATCAGCTCGACGCCGTCGCGATGCGTCGGCAGGCCGAACTTCTCCGGATCAGCGGCGAGCGCGTGCTCTTTGGCGTCGAACAGCGACGCCGTCATGTTGAACAGCGGCCGCTCCGTGGCGCGCCCCGGCTGGGTCTTGCGCATCGGGTGGCCTTCCCAGCCCGGCGGCAGCAGGATGCGCAGCGAATGCGGCTGAGCTTCGAACTCGACGCCGAACATGTCGTAGGCTTCGCGCTCGTACCACGGCGCGTTGGGATACACCGTGCCGATCGACTTGGCGCGCGGATATTCGGCATCGAGCGCGATCTTGATCCGGATGTCGGCATTGCGCTCGTGCGACATCAGATGGCTGGCGATGGTGATGCCGGACGGCGGCAGGCCTTCGCGATGCTTGCGCGCGGTCTCGTCGATCGCCCACAGGTCGACCAGCATCCTGAACGGCCGGTCGATCTCCTGCTTCAGGAAGCGATGCACGTCGATCGTCGCGTCCGGCCGAATCCAGACGGTCGGAAACCGATCGGCAGTAACTTGCTGGCCCAGCACCGCATCCTTGAAGCGCGCGCTGAGCTCGGTGACGAGTTCGGATGCGCTCACAATGACTCCGGCGGATCGAGCAGGGTCTGCGCCATGCGTTCGTCATGGCGCTGGTCGCGCCGGCGCGGCGCGTCGAAGCCGAGGCCGGCGGTGTTGCCGACGGTGACGCCGAGCGGACGGCGTTCGCTGCCGACCTGCTGCTGCAGCATGATCAGCGCGTCGAGCACCGCCTCGGGACGCGGCGGGCAGCCGGGGATGTAGACGTCGACCGGAATGAAGCGGTCGACACCCTGCACCACCGAGTAGATGTCGTACATGCCACCCGAGCAGGCGCAGGCGCCCATCGCGATCACCCAGCGCGGCGCGCGCATCTGTTCGTACAGGCGCAGCAGCGGCGCAGCCATCTTGTGAAACACGGTGCCGGACACGACGAGAAGATCCGCCTGACGCGGCGAAGCGCGGATCACCTCGGCGCCGAACCGTGCCTGGTCATAGACCGGCGTCAGCACCGTGACTTGCTCGACGTAGCAGCACGACAGCCCGAAATTGAACGGCCACAGGCTGTGCTTGCGCGACCAGGCGGTGAGGTCTTCGAGCGTGGTGAACAGGCTCGACAGCGCCATATGTTCTTCGACCGAGCGCTGTTCGTCCGGCATGCCCGGATGTTGCGGCGTCATCGTCATCGGCGCTTGCCCTTGACCCAGTCGAGCGCTCCGTCGAGCCACAGATACACCAGCGCGAGCAGCAGCACGCCGATAAACACAGCCGCTTCGATCAGGCCGAGCCAGCCGGCGTCGCGCGCGGCGACCGCCCAGGCGAACAGGATCGCGGCTTCCATGTCGAAGATCACGAACAGCGCGGCGATCAGGAAGTACGGCGCGTTCAGCGGCCCCTGCTGCGGCTGCGCCGGCAGCACGCCGCCTTCGTAGGGCACGTCGGGCCGCGCACCGGAGCGCTTCTCGCGCAGCCAGGCCGCGACCACGATGATCGCCGCAACGATCCCGGCCGACAACGCGACGTGGATAGCGAGTGCGGCGCCCGAATTGATCGGAAGGGTCAGATCACCCACCGGCAAGGCTCCAACAAACAGCGGAAGAGCGGATCACGAACGATCCGACGTGGGGTGTAGAAGTCGGGTTGTTAACGCATCGTCACCATGCCATCCGACCCGTCAAGGCTGGTTGACGCGGATCAACTCCGCGGCCACGACAACGTGAGAATCCCGCTGTGATTTCCTGTACTTGGAACCCGGTAGAGGGTGTCGGAAAGCCCCGCATGGCAGGGCTTTGCGGGCTCCAGCCGAGGTTCTTCCGACGGCCGAATCGGCCTCGCCCACAATCTGCGGCACGTTGCCACGTTGAGCCGCGATGGCCGTGAGATTGCGTGCCCGGTGACTGTCCGAGGTCGGCCGCGTACGCATCGGTCCGCCCGAACACGCCTGGGACCGATGCGCGAATACATTTCGCCGGACGCTGAAATGATCTAACGATAATTGTTTCGTCCTGGGCCGGCTGATGTCGCTACTCCATCTCTACACCCGCGTGCTGCAACTGCTCGGCAAGGAGGCGCGGCTCGGCTGGATTCTTGCCGTCGCCAATCTGCTGCTCGCCACCGCGCAATTCGCCGAGCCGATCTTGTTCGGCCGCATCGTCGACGTGATGAGCGGCAATCTCGCCACCGGCGCACTCGTGCCGGAAACGCGCTCGCCCTGGCCGCTCCTCGGCGCCTGGGTCGGCTTTGGCCTGTTCACCATCATGTGCTCGGCCCTGGTCGCGCTGCAGGCTGACCGGCTGGCGCACCGGCAACGCCAGGCCGTGCTCACCGGGTACTTCGAACACATCCTGCAACTGCCGATCAGCTTCCACACCGGCACCCACTCGGGCCGGCTGATGAAAGTAATGCTGCAAGGCACCGACGCGCTGTGGCGGATGTGGCTCGGCTTCTTCCGCGAGCACTTCGCCGCGATTCTGTCGCTGGTCGTGCTGCTGCCGTTGTCGCTGTACATCAACTGGCGGCTGGCAATTTTGCTGTTTGTGCTGTGCGTCGTGTTCACGGTGCTGACCACACTGGTGGTGCACAAGACCTATGGCATGCAGGGCGAGGTCGAAGCCCAGTACAGCGATCTCTCCGCCCGCGCTTCGGACGCGCTCGGCAATGTCGCGCTGGTGCAGAGCTTCGTGCGCATCGACGCCGAGGTGCAGGGGCTGCGCAATGTCTCGGGGCGGCTGCTCGCGGCGCAGATGCCGGTGCTGTCGTGGTGGGCGCTGGTGACGGTGATCACCCGCGCATCCACCACCATTACGGTGCTGTCGATCTTCGCGCTGGGCATCTACCTCAACCAGCAGGGGCTCACCAGCGTCGGCGAGATCGTGATGTTCGTCTCGTTCGCCACGCTGCTGATCCAGCGGCTCGAGCAGGTGGTGAATTTCATCAACAACGTGCTGATGGAAGCGCCGCGCTTGCGCGAATTCATCGCGGTGCTCGATACCGTGCCCGCCGTGCGCGACCGCGCCGACGCGATCGACTGCGGCCGGCTGTCCGGCCTGGTCGAATTCCAGAACGTATCGTTCTCTTATGACGGCAAGCGGCCGGCGGTCGAGGATCTGAGCTTCACCGCCCTGCCCGGCGACACCATCGCGCTGGTCGGCGCCACCGGCGCCGGCAAGTCGACCGCGATCGCGCTGCTGCATCGCGCCTTCGATCCGCAGTCCGGCGTGATCAAAGTCGACGGCATGGACGTCCGCGGTATTACACTGGCATCGCTGCGGCGGAACATCGGCGTGGTGTTTCAGGAAGCGCTGCTGTTCGACCGCTCGATCGCCGACAATCTCCGGGTCGGCAAGCCGGACGCCACGCCAGAAGAGTTGCGCCTCGCCGCCGAGCGCGCCCAAGCGCTCGAGTTCATCGAGCGCAGCGACCACAAGTTCGAGACCAATGCCGGCGAGCGCGGCCGGATGCTGTCCGGCGGCGAAAGGCAGCGGTTGTCGATCGCGCGTGCATTGCTGAAGGATCCGCCGATCCTGATCCTTGACGAAGCCACCTCGGCACTCGACGCGGTGACCGAGGCCAAGCTCAACCTCGCGCTCGACGAGGTGATGAAAGGCCGCACCACCTTCGTGATCGCGCACCGCCTGTCCACCATCCGCGACGCCACCCGTATTCTGGTGTTCGACAACGGCAAAGTGATCGAAAGCGGAACGTTCGATGAACTGGTGGCGCGCGGCGGTGCATTTGCGCAATTGGCGCGGGCGCAATTCATGGTGCAGGAGAGCGCGCGCTCGGCAATGAGCCCGGCAGCCGACACACAACTCTGATCGGTCGAATTTCAGCCCTTTTCGTCCCCGATTACCCGGGGCCAAGCCCTGTTCTGCGGGCGCGAGCCGGTATAGGGTCGGGTTTGCTGGGGCCACCGCCTGAAAACCCGAACGTCACCGTGCCGCGATCTCGTCGGCGCGACGGAACTCACAGGACCGGAATCGGAACGTGCCTTTCATCACTGCACAGCCTCGCCGTTCATCCTCGTTTTTGACCATCGTCGTTGCGGCGTTGTTGTCGCTGACCGTACTGCCACGCGTCGCGAATGCCGAAGCGCTGCTGCTGATCGAGGCCGATACCGGCAAGGTGCTGCAGGCCGACAACGCCACCTATCCGTGGCATCCGGCCTCCGTCACCAAGCTGATGACGCTGTATGTGACGCTGCAGGCGGTGAAGCAGGGCCGGATCACGCCGGACACGCTGCTGACGGTGTCGCCGATCGCCTCGGCGCAATCGCCCTCGAAGATGGGCTTCCGCGCCGGCACCCAGCTCACCGTCGACAACGCTCTGAAGATGATGATGGTGAAGTCGGCCAACGACATGGCCGTGGTGCTGGCCGAAGGCGTCGGCGGTTCGATCGACGGCTTCTCGGCGATGATGAACGATACCGCGGCGCGGCTCGGAATGACGCAGACCCACTACGTCAATCCCAACGGCCTGCCCGCCGACGAGCAGGTGACCTCGGCGCGCGACCTCGCGATCCTGGCTCGTGCCATCATCCGCGACCTGCCTGAATACGAATACTACGTCCACATTCCGGCGATCCGCTTCGGCAAGCGGGTGACGCGGAACTTCAACAAGCTGATCGGCCGCTATCCCGGCGCCGACGGCTTCAAGACCGGCTTCATCTGCGCCTCGGGTTACAACCTCGTCGCCAGCGCCACGCGTAACGGCCGCCGGCTGATCGCCGTCGTGCTCGGCGCGAGCTCCGGCCAGGACCGTGCCGTGAAGGCCGCCCAACTGTTGGAGCGCGGCTTCTCCACCAACACCCTTGCCTGGCTGACGCCGTCGCTCGGCACCGTCGACAATCTGGCGCCGATCGCCGCTGCACCGCCGGATCTGCGCGATGAGATGTGCGGGCCGAAGCGCAAGCGCCCGGCCAGCGATGAAGACGAAACCGTCGCCAATGCGCTGTCGGGCAATCCGGTAATGTCGATGTTCCAGACGCCGGCGCTGCGACCGGTCGACATGATCGCCGCCGAACCCGAACCGACCCAGCCGGTGCTGGTCTATACCGGTCCGACCCGCAGCGGTCCGGCGCTGATCGCCGCCGAGGCCAGCGATGCCGAGCGGCAGGCCGTCAAGCCGGCCAAGAAGAAGAAAGCCCGGGTCGCCAAGAAGAACGACGCCGCTTCGGAAGGTCAGGAAGCCAGCGTCGATCAGGCCGCGCCGAAGGGCAGCAAGCCGCGTACCGCGGTCGTCGTCGATACCAACAAGCCGGCCAAACCTGCTGCCGGTGGCAAGCCAGCCGGCACCAAGCATGCGGGCCCGAAGCATGCGACGGCAAAGCCTGAAGCCGCCGCGGACAAGCCTGCCGCTCCGGCCAAGCCGAAGCCGAAGGCAGCCGCCAAACCTACGCCGAGCAGCGCAGCGAGCGACGCCAAGCCGAAATCCTGACGACCGTTACGGCAGCTTGAATCAACCTCTCGTTGCTGCCGCTTGATGGTTCACAGACCGCCGTCGCACTGCGGCGTGCGGCCGCTTGCGTTCGGTGTTGGCTTCGCTCAATACTCCGCCGAACGGGAGGTCGAACGCGGTTTTCGAGTACTTATTTCGCAGCGCAGCAAACGACCTGCGGCGTCTTTCGGCCAATTCGCCGCCCCCAATCGATATGCAACAATCATAACGCACGAAGCGGAATGCTTCGGGCAGGCGACACGAGGAACACACCATGGAGCGGATCTGGCTCAAGCAATACCCGCCGGGCGTCCCGGCCGACATCGACGTGACGCAGTATCCCTCGCTGGTCGATCTGTTCGAGGAGAGCTTCCGTAAGTACAGCGATCGCAAAGCCTTCATCTGCATGGACAAGGCGATCACCTATCGCGAGCTCGACGAAATGTCGGTCGCGCTGGGCGCCTACCTGCAGGGCAAGGGTCTGCAGAAGGGCGCGCGCGTCGCGCTGATGATGCCGAACGTGCTGCAGTATCCGGTGGCGATCGCTGCAGTGCTGCGCGCCGGCTTCGCGGTGGTCAACGTCAACCCGCTCTACACCCCGCGCGAGCTCGAGCATCAGCTCAAAGACTCCGGCGCCGAAGCCATCATCGTGCTGGAGAACTTCGCCCACACGGTCGAGCAGGTGGCCGCCCGCACGCCCGTCAAGCACATCATCGTCGGCACGATGGGCGACATGCTCGGCTTCAAGGGCGTGATCGTCAATCTGGTGGTCCGCAAAGTGAAGAAGATGGTGCCGGCCTATTCGCTGCCGGGCGCGGTCTCGTTCAACGACGCGGTCTCGGCCGGCCGCGGCCAGAAGTTCACCAAGCCGGCGATCGGTCCCGAGAGCGTTGCCTTCCTGCAATATACCGGCGGCACCACCGGCGTCTCCAAGGGCGCGACGCTGCTCCACCG
Source organism: Rhodopseudomonas sp. P1 (assembly GCF_039642825.1). NCBI lineage: Bacteria > Pseudomonadati > Pseudomonadota > Alphaproteobacteria > Hyphomicrobiales > Nitrobacteraceae > Rhodopseudomonas > Rhodopseudomonas sp. P1. Next base: position 4,671,075 of record NZ_CP088006.1, read on the forward strand.
CAACGTGGTGGCGAACGTGCTGCAGAACGACGCCTGGCTGCAGCCGGCGCTGGCCAAGCCGCCGCATGTCGACCAGCTGTTCATCGTCTGCGCGCTGCCGCTGTATCACATCTTCGCGCTGACCGCGTGCTACCTGCTCGGCATGCGCGCCGGCGGCGTCAACTTGTTGATCCCGAACCCGCGCGACATTCCGGGCTTCATCAAGGAACTGATGAAGTATCAGGTCAACAGCTTCCCGGCCGTCAACACGCTTTACAACGGCCTGCTCCACGCGCCGGGCTTCGACAAGGTCGACTTCTCCAAGCTGAAAATCTCGAATGGCGGCGGCATGGCGGTGCAACGCCCGGTCGCCGAAGCCTGGCTGAAGATGACCGGCTGCCCGATCGCCGAAGGCTACGGTCTGTCCGAGACCGCGCCGGTGCTGACCTGCAACCCCGCGACCGTGACCGAGTTCAACGGCACCATCGGGCTTCCGATGCCGTCGACCGAGCTCTCGATCCGCGACGAAGAGGGCAAGGAAGTGCCGTTCGGCACCCCGGGAGAGATTTGCGCCAGGGGTCCGCAGGTGATGTCCGGCTACTGGAATCGTCCCGACGAGACGGCGCTGGTGGTGACCGCCGACGGCTTCTTCCGCACCGGCGATATCGGCGTGATGTCGCCCGACGGCTTCACCAAGATCGTCGACCGCAAGAAGGATATGATCCTGGTCTCCGGCTTCAACGTCTATCCGAACGAAGTCGAGGAAGTGGTCGCCAGCCATCCCGGCGTGCTGGAATGCGCGGTGATCGGCGTGCCGGACTCGCGCACCGGCGAGGCCGTCAAGGCGTTCGTGGTGAAGAAGGACCCGGATGTCACCGCCGAGGACATCATCAAGTTCTGCCACAACGAACTGACCAACTACAAAGTGCCGCGGCAGATCGAATTCCGCACCACGCTGCCGAAGACCAACGTCGGCAAGATCCTGCGCCGCGAACTGCGCGACGAGAAGAAGAGCAATCAGGCAGCGGCGTAACGCCTGCTGTCCTCTTGCCCTCCACGTCATTCCGGGGCGCGGCCAAACGGCCGCGAACCCGGATTCCCGCAGTTATCGTGCCGGTGTCAGATTCCGGGTTCGCTCGCTACGCGAGCGCCCCGGAATGACGGCGTTACGCTTGGAGCGCGCGCCGCCACCAGCCAACACAAACACCCGACCGATCCCGCAATATTGTCACTGTCATACCCGCGGGCTAGAAATCATCCGCACAACAGGGAGAGATACCGATGACCATCAAGGTTGGCGACCGCCTGCCCGACGCGCAGTTTCGGGTGATGACCGAAGACGGTGTGCAGGTGAAGACCACCGACGATATCTTCAAGGGCAAGAAGGTGGCGCTGTTCGCCGTGCCCGGCGCTTACACCGGCACCTGCCACAAGATGCATCTGCCGAGCATCTTCCTCAACGCCTATGCGATCAAGGATAAGGGCGTCGACACCATCGCGATCGTCTCGGTCAACGACGCCTTCGTGATGAACGCCTGGAAGCGCGACACCGACCAGCGCAATGAAGCGATCTTCCTCGGCGACGGCAATGCCGACTTCACCAAGGCGATCGGCATGGAAATGGACGGCTCGGGCTTCGGCCTCGGCACCCGTTCGCTGCGCTATTCGATGCTGGTCGAAGACGGCGTGGTGAAGACTCTCAACCTCGAGCCGAACCCCGGCAAGGTCGAAGTCTCCGGCGGCGACACGCTGCTCGGGCAGCTGTGAGTTAGTTCGCTCTCAACGCGTCATTGCGAGGAGCAAAGCGACGAAGCAATCCAGCGCCGTGCACTGAGCTGGATTGCTTCGCTCCGCTCGCAATGACGACGAAATAATCGATCACGCAGGTGACGAACTACTTCAGCCGCGACTTCATCCGGTTTTCGGTGAGGCCGTCCCGCGCGAGCTGATCGGCGCGTTCGTTTTCGGCGTGGCCGGCGTGGCCTTTGACCCAGTGCCAACGGATGCTGTGAGTCTTCAGCGCGGCGTCGAGGCGCTGCCACAGGTCGACGTTCTTGACCGGCTTCTTGTCGGCGGTCTTCCAGCCGTTGCGCTTCCAATTGTGAATCCAGCTGCCGATGCCGTTCTTCACGTATTGGCTGTCGGTATAGAGATCCACCGAGCACGGCCGCGTCAGCGCTTCGAGCGCCGAGATCGCCGCCAATAACTCCATCCGGTTGTTGGTGGTGTGGGGCTCCCCGCCCTTCAGCTCTTTTTCGACATCGCCGAATTTGAGGATGGCGCCCCAGCCGCCGGGGCCGGGGTTGCCGGAGCAGGCGCCGTCGGTGTGGATGATCACCGGCTTCTGGTCAGCCTCGCTCACGCCACCGCCCCTGCGATCTCGACACCATAGTCGCGAATTCCGGCGACATTCTGCTGGAAGCGCAGCTTGCGGACGTACTCCATCGGATCCTTCGGCTTAACCAGCGCGCCTTCCGGCACGTTGAGCCAGTCGACCAGCCGGGTCAGCAGGAAACGCAGCGCGGCGCCGCGGGCGAGCAGCGGCAGCGCGGCCTGCTCGGCGGCATCGAGCGGGCGTACGCGCGTGTAGGCGCTGAGCAGCGCCCGCGCCTTGGTGACGTTGAAGGCGTGGTCGGCCTCGAAGCACCAGGCGTTCAGGCAGATCGCAACGTCGTAGGCGAGCAGATCGTTGCAGGCGAAGGTGAAGTCGATGATGCCGGAGACGTCGTCGCCGATGAAGAACACGTTGTCCGGGAACAGGTCGGCGTGGATCAGCCCCTGCGGCAGATCGGACGGCCACACTCCGCTTTCCAGATAGCTCAGCTCGGCGGCCAGAAAATCGCGCAGGCCTGGCTGTACTTCGTCGGCGCGCGCCTCGGCGGCGGCGAACAGCGGCCGCCAGCCGGCGACCGACAGCGCGTTCGCGCGCTTCATCGCAAAGTCGCGGCCCGCCAGATGCATCTTGGCGAGTGCCTGACCGACGCCGGCGCAATGCACCACGCTCGGCTTGCGCGGCCATACTCCATCCAGGAAGCTGATGATCGCCGCCGGACGGCCGGCGAGCGTCGCCAGCGTATGGCCTTCGCGATCGGCGACCGGCTGCGGGCAGCTGATGCCGTTGCCGGCCAGATGCGTCATCAGCGACAGAAAGAACGGCAGATCGTCGCGGGCGACGCGCTTTTCATACAGCGTCAGGATGAAATAGCCGCGCGAGGTGTGCAGCAGGAAGTTGGAGTTCTCGACGCCTTCGGCGATGCCTTTGTAGGACAACAAGTCGCCGATGTCGTAGCGGCTCAGGAAATCCGCAAGCTCGTCGGCGGCGACGTCGGTATAGACCGCCATGGCGTGATCCGATCAGAAGGAAAAAACCTGGCGGCTTCCTAGACCAAGACGGGGCGCGATGAAAGGGCGCCCCCGGGGGGAGCCCCCCGGGTCCGGCCGGTTATTCCGCGGCGTCGGGGCGCAGCACCCGCGGCACCGGGAAGAACTCGTTTTCTTCCGCCGCCGACACCGTCTCGACCGACAGGTCGAACCGCTCGGCGAAGGCGCCCATGATCTCCTCGACGATCACCTCGGGGGCGGAGGCCCCGGCGGTGAGGCCGAGCACCTTGATGCCCTCGAACTGGCTCCAGTCGAGATCCGACGCGCGCTGCACCAGCACCGCGACCTTGCAGCCCTCGCGCTCGGCGACTTCGCGCAGCCGCTGCGAGTTCGACGAATTCGGCGCGCCGACCACGATCATGGCGTCGACCACCGGCGCCACCTTCTTCACCGCCGCCTGGCGGTTGGTGGTGGCGTAGCAGATGTCTTCCTTGTGCGGCCCGGAGATGTTCGGGAAGCGCTCGCGCAGCACCGTGACGATGCCGGCGGTGTCGTCGATCGACAGCGTGGTCTGGGTGACGAAGGCGAGGTTGTTGGGATCCTTCGGCTGATACGCCTCGGCATCCGCCGCGGTCTCGATCAGCGTCACAGCGCCGGCCGGGAGCTGGCCGAGGGTGCCGACCACTTCGGGGTGGTGCGAATGGCCGATCAGCAGGATCTCGCGGCCGCGCTTGAAATGGATCGCCGCCTCGCGGTGCACCTTGGTGACCAGCGGGCAGGTGGCGTCGATCGAGAAGAAATTCCGCGACAGCGCGTCTTCCGGCACCGACTTCGGCACGCCGTGGGCGGAGAACACCACCGGCGCCTTGGTGTCCGGGATCTCTTCCAGTTCCTCGACGAAGATCGCGCCCTTGGCGCGCAGGCTGTCGACCACGTATTTGTTATGGACGATTTCGTGCCGGACATAGACCGGGGCGCCGTACATCGCGAGCGCCCGCTCGACGGTATCGATCGCCCGCACCACGCCGGCGCAGAACCCGCGCGGCGAGCACAACACGATTTTCAGCGGCGATTTGGCGAGCATGGGCAACGATCCGGGGGCCTGGGCGCCGAGCAGAACCGGCGGAAAACGGGCGCACGCCAACGGCGTTGCGCAGCGGTCGAACGGGGTAGGAATTGGGCCGGGTTTGCGGCACTGTCAAGGCCGGATCACCTGCACTTTAGCAAGGCTCCTTGCGCGGCAAGCCCCGGACAGCATATATAAGCGGCAATTCCCGTCATCCTCGACGACCCGCCTTGCCTCAGGACGAATCCGGAGGGGCAAGGGACAAAGGAGATTTGCCATGAGCAACGCACCGCTGATGCCGAAGGCCACCGCCGTCTGGCTGCTCGACAACACGGCGTTGACGTTCGATCAGGTCGCCGACTTCACCAAGATGCATGTCTTGGAGGTCAAGGCGATCGCCGACGGCGACGCCGCCCAGGGCATCAAGGGCATGGACCCGATTTCGACCGGCCAGCTCACCCGCGACGAGATCGAGAAGGGCGAGAAGGACCCGGACTATCGCCTCAAGCTCGCCGAGAGCAAGGTGGTGCTGCCGCAGGCCGCCAAGAAGAAGGGTCCGCGCTACACCCCGGTGTCGCGCCGCCACGAGCGCCCGAGCGCGATCCTGTGGCTGGTGCGTAATCATCCGGAGCTGAAGGACGCGCAGATCATGCGCCTGGTCGGCACCACCAAGACCACGATCGCTTCCGTTCGCGACCGCACCCATTGGAACGCCGCGACGCTGACCCCGATGGACCCGGTGACGCTCGGCCTGTGCTCGCAGCTCGACCTCGACTTCGAAGTGCAGCGCGCCGCCAAGGAGAAGCCGACCGACCAGCAGTATGGCGGCGCCACCCTGCTGCCGGCCTCCGAGACCACCCGCAAGGAAGCCGAGTTCGAAGCCGCGACCTCCGGCAAGAGCCAGGAAGATCTCGACGTCGACGCGGTGTTCGCCAAGCTCAAGACCATCGGCGGCAAGAAGCACGACGACGAGGACGAAGACGGCGGCTTCTGAGCCGCCCACCCTCACGGTCATCGCCCGCGCTGGCGGGCGACCCAGGATTCCAAAGCGCGCGTTGCCGACCGCAGGCTCTCTGGAATACTCGATCCTCCGCCTGCGCGGAGGATGACGGACCCGGCGCGTGGCAGCTCCGCAGCCGGGATCAGCGCGAAGCGCCCTCCCCACCGACATCGTCATCGCCCGCTCCCCGGCTTGCGCCCATCGCGCATCCACTCGCCGTGCTGCCGCCGCGCCAGCGCCTGATCGCGGCGCCGGCGCTGCAGGTTGGTGTACAGCGTGTCGATCATCTTCCACTGTGGTTCGGTCGGCGGGTCCATCGGCACGACGGCGCAGAGCATCGGCGTGCGGCAGCCGCGTGCCCGGCGGCAGTCCTTCACCGGGCAGCGCTTGTGCGCCTGCACTTCATCTGCCAGCGCGCGCTGCAGCGCGCGGCGTGCCGCCAGCATGTCGATGTCGAGCCAAAGCTGCGCCCGCTCGGCGCTGGCCTGCTGCTCGAGCGCATCCAGCCGCGCGTGATCCCAGCTGAGCTGTTCGGTCGGCCAAGTCGGCATCGCTCCCTCCTGATGCTGATAGCAGCGGGCGCGCGCGCATGCGGCGGCGTTGCCCGCAAAAGCCTTGCGTGAGTGGTGGGTTCAGGGGGCCTCCGGTCGGCCATCGGGCCGAGGGAGGTGGAGCGCCGAAAGACGCGCCTTTGGTAGTACCCGCGGCCTCATGCCTCGGATCGCCGAAGCGCGAGCGCCGCGGAAACGTCTTTCGACGCTCCACCGTGGCGACTTTTGGCTGAAGGACCGTTCTTCCGGGACACGGCGAGCTTGCGGGCTTTCCCCGGCCTCTACCGTACCCGTCCAGCCTCTGTCGCGGCGGCCGCTCGTAGTAGCGGCGGACGGCGACCCTCAGCCTCCCGGAGGTCCAGGGCGACGTCCACCCCACACCCGCAGGCGCCACACCCCGCCCCGCGACGACCAGCGTCCCGGCAACGCGCCCCTCGATGGGGCGGGATGAATGGGAATATAATCCTGTACTACAGATAAGTCAACAGGAGTCTTTCGACACTACGCCCCTTTTTGATGGCAAGCATTCTTCGAGAATCAGCCTAAGCTCAAGGCACTACTATTGACGATTTGCGCCCCAATGAATCAGTCAAAGCGATCAGCCGCTCTAGTTGCCGCCAAAGCGCATCTCTCTTCTGCGGGCTATGAGCTCGATGCGGACGGAGAACTCGCCAACGGCGAACTTGAGCGGGCAACAGCAAGCTTACTGGAGAAATTCAGACCCTTTGGGTGCTTTGATGTGTTATGCCAACTTTTCGGAGGCATGCGATCTAACAATCGATTTGGACTAGGCGTGTACTTAACGGCACGAGAGTTCAGTAAACCTACCACCCCGTCAGCAATCCCATATGGCTTTCTTCTCAACCTTGCTGTCCAGCTACCACCATCGACCCAACTCCCAGAGGACCCCAAGACAGCTTGGCGGGAGGCAATCGAATTCGCCGTTGCCCTTGCCGCCATCTTAGATATTCAGCCACGAAGTCAATTCTGGAACGTGAACGTTGGGCCTACGCAATTGGGAGCACTACTCGGGAGATGCGCACTATTTGACCATGTATTCACACTGCGCCAATGGCCCTGGGAAATCACACTTCCAGTGATTTCTGAATTCTTCTCGGCCTTCCCGCTCGACCGAATGCCGCAGCAACTTGGCTGGGATTTGGAGGATGCCTTTCGACTCTGCGAGGCAATCGGTCACTTCAGCGGCCTGGACCCTAATATTATAACAAAATCAGCACTCTTGACGGCGGGGGCGCACCGCGAGTCATTTGACCGGATCATCAATTTCTTTGCGCACGATATTTCGATCGTAAACAAAGATTACGACTCTCCGTTGGCGAGCTCACAGGCCAACCTCATGTTTAAGCCACTCATCGCGATACAACCCGACACCTTCTTTCTGCCAGCCGCATCGACCTCAGGTCCCGCGTTTTATGAAGCACTGATGGCGGCGATTAGGCCATTGGTAAATCGAAACGAAATCGACGATCTCCAAGGAACTGGGACTGAGCGGGTATTTGCGCGACTGATTAATGACGCTGGATTACCCATCGTAGCAGCCAATGCAAAATATAACATGGGAACAAATGCCGACGGAGAGTGCGACCTTATTCTGGCTGACGAGCGCCACATCGTATTCTTGGAATGCAAGGCAAAGGCACTCACTCGCGCATCAATGAGCGGGAGCGAAGGAGCCGCACTAACCGACTTCTCGCTCGGAATTATCAAGGCCCATGCACAAGCTCTTCAGCACGAACGTGTCCTGCGCCAGAATGGCACTATCGTGTTCTCAGACGGCAACACGTCGCTGAAGTTCAACGGGCAAGAGATTACGCGCATTGCGCTTACTCTTTTGGACCATGGGGCGCTCCATGACCGCACCCTACTGTTCCTGATCTATGAAACCTTATTGAGATCTCGTGCTTCCGGTGCCGGTGACGACAAATCCGAAGAAATCGCATCAAAAATCAACCAAGCTCTGCTGAAGATTCAAACCGAATCGCTGGAGATCGGAATATCAGAGCGCGAGCAGGCATTTTTCACATCCTCAGCAAGCGCCGCCTCGCTGAGCGCGTACCTACAGGGAGTTTCCGACCTCGATCATTTCGTTCATCGAATACGATGTCCAATGAGCTATGCTAGTGGCAACCAGATGTTTGATCTTTACTTCGGATTGAATTCGAAGGTCATTCGCTAGCAAGCGTAGCCCGCGCGAGCGAAGCGACCGCGGGGTTTTTGCAAGGATGCGTTCTATGACGAACAAGCGGCGGCCGTCCGGCATCGCTCGGGACGCCGAAAGGACGCCCGGCACAGCCGCGCCGGACATGGCTCGGACCGGACGCGATCTGGTCGATGCGATGCAAGCATCGCCTTGTCGGGATGTCGAACTTATGCCGCGTCGGATGAGACTTCCGGTACGTGACGTTGATCCGTTCGCGACATTCTCAGAATGACTTTTGGAGTCCGACGAAGCGACCTATCGCGATCTGTGAGCCGCGCTTCGTCCCGCGTTTCGCTCCGCTCACGCGGGCTACACATTGGACTCACTGCCCGCGTCGCCCTCACCCCAGCCCTCTCCCGCAAGCGGGAGAGGGAGCGCGCTGCGATCTGCGGCATGGCCCGTGCTTCAAGCTCAGAGGGGGGGATTATCGCAGCGTAATATGCCGTCGTCATTGGCGTCGCACATCGGCGGATTACGCCTTCGGATAACCCGCCCTGCGTACTGCGGTGTGGGAGGCGCAATGCAGGACAAGAGGAGTTAAGAGGCAGGCGGCATGCGTAGGCCCGCTGCCGCTTCGCTCCCGAGTCTGGCAATTTGATTCAAATAGCTCCGATCGCCTGAACTGTCCGCGCAGCGGTCTTGGAGGATGATCCGGTCGTACGGCGGCACGTAACGGATTGTCGGGATTATCGTGCCACGTCGATTTGATCGGAGTTATTATGCATCACGCTCTTCTTTGCTTTCTCCTCGGCGCCTTTTCCGTCTGCTCGAGTCTGGTTCGGGCGGAACCAACCATCTTATCATCTTTGCCGGGTGAATGGCTCCAGGTGGATTCGAACGCAGGTCACTGCGCTGATTGCCGCATCCTGATTGAAGAAAACGGGAGCGATTTTACGGTGAAAGCGAACAACGGCTGGTCTGCTGTCGTGCGACAAAGCTTCCAGGGAAGACCCTATGTCGCAGGGAAAGGAAGCTGGAGTCCGAATACTCGCGGCTTCTACGGAGGGAAGCCGTTCTATCTCAACCTCGGGCTGAAGGACGATCTACTCCTCATGCTGATGACCGTGCCGAGTCCAGACGGCAAGATAAGCAACATCAAATCGATCTTCAAAAGACATGCAGTTTCCAACGGGAAGCAAACGTAGCCCGGTGCACGGCCGCGACGAGGTCGGGGTGCTGCGGCCAACGAATTCTGCGGCTGAAGTGCGACCGCACCGGCGCCGCCCTGGTCGATGCGATGCAAGCATCGCCTTGTCGAGATGTCGAACTTGCGCCGCGTCGGACAGGACTCTCGGTACGTGACGTTGATCCGTTCGCGACATTCCCCGAACGGCTTTTTGGGTCCGACGAAGCGGCCTGTCGCGATCTGTGAGCCGCGCTTCGTTCCGCTCATGCGGACTCCATACTGGACTCACTGCTCGCGTCGCCCTCACCCCAGCCCTCTCCCGCAAGCGGGAGAGGGGGCGCGCTGCGATAGGGGGAGACGCATACAGCGCACATCGACGGCTGATGCCTTCGGCTAACTCGCCCGACGCTCTGATCACGTCGCGACGATCCTTGTCACAACGTCGAGATTCCGGGTTCGCTCGCTTCGCGAGCGCCCCGGAATGACCGAACGACCTGCTTAGCCTAACTGTACAATCCTCTCTCCACGTCATTCCGGGGCGCGCGGAGCGCGAGCCCGGAATCCATACTCACTGTGAATGCTGTAAGGGCGCGGCGCTGCATCGCTGCGGCGGAATGCAAACGACGGTGGTTATGGATTCCGGGCCTGCGCGCCGGTGGCGCGCATCCCGGAATGACGTGGAGAAAGGACGTCGTGTCGCGAGACACTGCGGGTGCGGAGCCCCCTGCCCCCGCGGCGCTGCCCCGCATTGACAGGGCTGCGCGGTGCGGCGGAGACTTCGGCCATGGCTTACTTCTGGCTTCTGATCGCGATCGTGGTCACCGGCGGGGTGGCGGCGATCGTCAACGACACCGCCTATAGCGGCGAACTGTTCGATTCCTCGACGGTGGTCGGCGTCGCGATGCTGTCGGCGCTGACGCTGTTCGTCGGCCGCGGCATGCTGCGCGGGACCACCACCAGCCAATGGCTAAACCACGCTTTGATCTGGGCCGCGATCGTGCTCGCCGTGGCAGTGGCGTATCGGCTGTGGCCGATGCTGAGCTGAGCGGCTTTGACTGCCGCTGATGGGGTTCGACGCGCTCGATCCATCAGCGTTCTCGGCTCGCGGAGGCAAGCCAGACCATTCGTTGATCCAGGGATCGCGATTCCGGGTTCGCTCGCTGGCGCGAGCGCCCCGGAATGACTCGGTGAAGCGCGCACTGACGCCATACGGAGCGACATAGGGGCGCGGGGCCGACGCCGGTTGCGCCCGACCGTCGCCATAAATCGCTCGCAAGGCTCGCAGCACGATGCTGCGGCCGCGAACGCTCGGCGCAGTATTCCGAGCGCTGCCCCGCCGGCGCGGGGCGACAACAGGACGGCCACGATGACACCAACCACCTTCCGGATCGAACACGGGCTGCGGCCGCAGCATCGCGCGCAGGCTGCCGCCGGCTATTGGGCGGCGTTCGCGCGCAAGCTGCATTATTCGCTCGGGCCGCGGCGCCAGGCGGTCGCTTTGATCCGGCGGGTGCTCGATGCCGACTACGCGATCAGCGCGGTGGCCGACGACGGCCGCTTCCTCGGCGTCGCCGGGTTCAAGACGCCGGACGGCGCCTTCGTCGGCGGCGGGTTCGGTGATGTGGTGCGGATCTACGGTCCGGTGCAGGCGGTCTGGCGCGGGCTGCTGCTGAGCATCCTGGAGCGCGGCTGCGAGCCCGGCACGCTGCTGATGGACGGCATCTTCGTCGACGAACAGGCCCGCGGGCTCGGCGTCGGCACCGCGCTCTTGAACGCCGTCGAACAGCACGCCGCAGCCTGCGGCCTCAAGGCCGTGCGGCTCGACGTCATCGACAGCAATCACGGCGCGCGAAAGCTGTACGAGCGGCAGGGCTACCAGGCGCGCGGCACGCAATCGCTCGGCTTGCTGGAGCCGCTGTTCGGTTTCCGCAGCGCCACTACGATGCTGAAACAGCTCGGCCGCTGATCGCGCGCGGCGCGGCGGATAGGGGTCGCTGCGCGCGCGCCATCCGACCAGCCCAGCGTCTTTTTCTCTTCGTCTTTCGCCCCTCGCCACGCGTCCGGCCATTCGAAGCGCGAGGTGATTTGACGCCGCGCAAGGAAGCCGAAGGCGCAGCACTCCTCAATGGCGTTGGGGAGGATTGGCTGATGGCTTGGCTCCGTCTAAACCAGCGCGGTGATGACTGAATCTGCGCATTTGTATCGATTGCTGTATGTCAGCGAGAATCGGATCGAGGGCGATGTCGCGCATGTCGCCCGTGAGATCGAGGGCATCCTCGCCACCTCCCGCCGCAACAACAACGCGCTCGGCCTCACCGGCGCACTGATCTTCAACTGCGGCTTCTTCGCCCAGGTGCTGGAAGGCCCGCGCGAGACCGTGGAGCGGATCTTCGAGGTGATCCGGCACGATCCCCGCCATAGCAAGATCCAGGTGATGTCGGCCGCCGAGGTCGAGGACCGCGAATTCCCGAACTGGACGATGGCCTATATCGGCCGCTCGCCGAGCTGGGAGAAGGCGCTCGGCTGGATCAGGGACGACACCCACTTCGCCCCCGACGAGCGCTGCGACCGGCTGTTCAAGATCGTGATGGAAATGGCCTACGATTCCGAGCTGTCGCCGGACCGGAGCTTCGCGGCGCCGGGCAAGAGCTGAGGGCGCGGCGCCTCACCCGCGCGGGCTCTGGGCGCGGAGGTAGTTCAGCATCCACTGCGCCGCGGGGCCGAGCGGGCGGCCGGCGAGATGCGCGGCGGTCATCACCAGCCGCGCCGTGTGGTCTTCGAATTCGAGCGGCTGGATCAGCTTGAGCCGGCCGGCCTCGACATCGTCCGCCACCAGATGGGTCGGCATGCTGCCCCAGCCGAGCCCGGCCAGCAGCATCGCGTGCTTGGTGCCGAGATCGGCCAGCCGCCAGGTCTGGGTCGACAGCACGCCGTAGTCGCGGCCCTCGGTCAGCGCCGAACGGTCGGTGAGCACGAGCTGGACATGGCGGCGCAGCACATCGGTCGGGATCGGGCCGGCGATCGCGGCGAGCGGATGATCCTGCGCCACCACCGGCAACAGCTGCACGGTGGACAGCGGATAGCGCTTCAGCTCGGGCTGATCGCTGAACGGCTCCGGCACCAGCCCGATCACGCAGGTGCCGTTCAGCACCAGCTCGGCCGAGGCGCCGAGCGACTGCACGAAGATCCGCGGCGGCACGGTGGGGAAGGCATCGGTGAAGGCGCGCAGCGCATCGACCATCCGCGGCATCGGAAACATCGAGTCGAGCACCAGGGTCAATTCCGGCTCGAGGCCCCCGGCGAGGCTGCGCGCCTGATCGCGGAACGCCGCCGCCTCCTCGGCGATCCGCCGCGCCCGCGCCAGCAGCGCGCGCCCCGCCTCGGTCAGCACCGGCCGGTAGCCGGAGCGATCGAACAGCGACACCCCGATCTGCTGCTCCAGCTTCTGCACCCCATAGGTGACGGCCGACTGCGCCCGCCGCAGCCTGCGGGCGGCGCCGGAGAAGCTGCCTTCGTCCGCCACCGTGAGCAGAAGCTGGATCTGGTCGAGGGTGAGGCCGTCGTTCATGATCGAAATTTTAGATGAAGAACCACAAAACTTCATCTCTTTCTTCGGCTGGCCGCCGCTCTTAAGTCAGGGGGACAGCCAAACTGGAGGATACCCATGATCCAACGACGCCTGCTGTTTCCGATCCTGGCCGCCGCCCTGATGGCCGCGCCTGCCGTGTTCGCCGAGACTGCGCCGAAGGCCGCCAAGGCCCAGGCAGTGAAGACCGAACCGGTGAAGGTCGAGAGCGGCGCCTACGCGATCGACCCCGACCACACCCAGGTCGGCTTCGTGGTGTCGCATATGGGCTTCTCGGAGTTCCGCGGCCGGTTCGGCGACGTCTCCGGCACGCTGCAGCTCGACGGCGCCAACCCGGCCAAGAGCAGCTTCGACATCAAGCTGCCGACCGCCTCGGTGAACACCCCGGTCGACAAGCTCACCACGGAGCTGACGGCCGCCGACTGGCTCGACGCCAAGGCGAATCCGGAGATCCTGTTCAAATCGCAGAAGGTCACCGTCACCGGTCCGCGCCAGGCCAAGGTGACCGGCGAGCTGACGCTGCACGGCGTCACCAAGACCGTGACGCTCGATGCCCGGCTGCACGGCGCCGGCGTCAACCCGCTGAACAAGAAGGTGACGGTCGGCTTCGACCTCACCGGCACGATCAAGCGCAGCGAGTTCGGCGTGACCAAATATGTGCCGCTGATCAGCGACGAGGTCGGCCTGGAAATCAGCGCCGCGTTCGAAAAGCAGAACTGATCGCTTCGACATTCCGCGCCCGTCGCATCCGGCGGCGGGCGCACCTCCCTTCGTCCGACAGAAGAAACTCCCCATGAGCTCGACGCTGCACGCCCCTCACCTCGACCAGCTGTTCGTTCAGGCCCGCACCCATAATGCCTGGACCAGCAAGCCGGTGACCGACGACACCATCCACGCGCTGTACGATCTTCTGAAATGGGCGCCGACCGCGGCCAACAGCAATCCGGGCCGGTTCGTGTTCGTGCGCAGCGCCGAGGCCAAGGCGCGGCTATTGAAGAGCGTGGCGCCCGGCAATGTCGACAAGGTGAAACAGGCGCCGTGCTGCGTGATCGTGGCCTACGACACCGAATTCCACGATCTGCTGCCGCAGCTGTTTCCCGCGCGCGACATGCGCAGCGGCTTCGTCGGCAAGCCGGAGCTGATCACCGAGACGGCCAAGCGCAACTCGGCGCTGCAGGGCGCCTACATGATCCTCGCCGCCCGCGCGCTCGGGCTCGATGCCGGGCCGATGTCCGGCTTCGATCACGCCGCGCTCGATGCCGAGTTCTTCCCCGACGGCCGCTGGAAGTCGAACTTCCTGTGCAACATCGGCTACGGCGACGCCGAGAAGCTGTTTCCGCGCAACCCGCGGCTCGCCTTCGAGGACGCCTGCCGCGTGCTGTAACGCGGCCGCTCAACATCACTTTCAATCAGGGAGATTGCGACGATGCCCCGTCAACCCACTATCTTCCTGTCGCACGGCGGCGGCCCCTGCTTCTGGATGGAGCCGCCGCGGCGGTTCGGGCCGCACGCTTATGACGGCCTGCGCGCCTATCTGTCCGGCGTGCTGGCCTCGCTGCCGGCGCGGCCGCGCGCAATCCTGATCGTCTCCGGCCATTGGGAGGCGGCGCTGCCGACCGTCAGCACCTCGGCGGCCCCATCGATGCTGTTCGATTACTACGGCTTTCCCGAGCACACCTACCGGCTGAGCTATCCGGCGCCGGGCGATCCGGTGCTCGCCGCGCGGGTGCAGACGCTGCTCGGTAATGCCGGCATCGCCACCGCAACCGATGCGGCGCGCGGCTTCGACCACGGCGTGTTCGTGCCGATGCTGATCGTCGATCCGGAGGCGCAGATTCCGGTGGTGATGCTGTCGCTGCAGCAGGATCTCGATCCGGTGCAGCATCTGGCAATCGGCGCCGCGCTGGCGCCGCTCCGCGACGACAACGTGCTGATCATCGGCAGCGGCAACAGCTTCCACAATCTCTCGACCTTCTTCGACGGCCAGGAGGCCGAGTCGGTGGCGTTCGATCACTGGCTCACCGACGCCGCGACCGCGCCCGACGCCGCGGTCCGCAACGAACGTCTGGCACATTGGGCCGGCGCCCCCGGCGCCCGCGCCTGCCATCCGCGCGAAGAACATCTGATCCCGCTGATGGTCACCGCCGGCGCCGCCGGCCCCGACCAAGGCCGCCGCGTGTTCCACGACGCCATCGGCAACAAGCGCATCTCCGGCTACGCGTTCGGGTGATTGACACCGTAGGATGGGTTGAGCGCAGCGAAACCCATCATCACGACACAAACGGAGCGATGGGTTTCGCTGCGCTCAACCCATCCTACGGGCTACTCGACGGGCTCGTGCACGCGACCGCCGCGCGCTTCGCGGCATCTTCCTTCGTAACAACTGCGAGATTCCGGGTCTGCGTGCTGTCGCACGCATCCCGGAATGACGGCGGGTGGAGAGGCGCGCGCGTGGCTCCACCCAGTTGGTAGGATGGGTTGAGCGCAGCGAAACCCATCGTCGACGCAAACGACGGAGCGATGGGTTTCGCCTGCGGCTCAACCCATCCTACGAGCGACTACGCGCGCCGCGGCCCCCAGACATGCACGCCCCAGACGCCCTTGTGCGCCGGCGGGGTGCCGAGATAGCGCAGCGTCGGCATCTCGTCGAAGATCCGGCGCTCGCGCGGGTTCTTGTAGATCACGTAGTACTCGGCGCGGCGCAGCGTCGCGAGATTGTCGCGCACCCGCGCCATGATCTGGTGCGAGAACGGGTTGAACAGATACAGCACGAACGGCTCGTCGGGGAACGCGTAGGCGCCGGCGTCGCCGTGCACGATCGAGATCGTCTTGAATCCGGCTGCTGCGACATTGGCCTTCGCGGTCTGCGCCAGCTCGGCGGCAAATTCGACGCCGACGCAGGATTTGAAGCCGAGCTCGGCGGCGACGATCAGCATCCGGCCCTTGCCGCAGCCGAGATCAACGAAGCGATAGAAGCGCGGATCGAGCCCGACGAACGCCAGCGCGTCGCTCAGCACCGACGGATCACTCGCCTGATAGCGCTCGCCGAAGCTGCGGCTGTCGTGAGGGATGGTGAGCCCGTGCAGTTCGACGGTCGAGCGGGTGTCGGTGCCGTATTTGGCGTCCCAGTCGATCCGGCCCGCGCGCGCCGTGTCACGCCCGGTGAGCACCTCCCAGAATCTCGAGAATGACATCGCCTCGCCTCCCGGCTCGTCAGCGTTTGGTCGATGTTGCGTGGGCCAGCGGCGGCGCTACGCTAATCGGCGGGCGGCGGGATGTCGCTTGATTTCGCGCAAATCGCGGAAAGCGCGCGCGATCAACCTCGGGGAGTCTATGACGGAGCCAAGCGACAGCGCGCCAACCTTGCGCGACGCCAACGGCTGGACCGCGATCGGCGGCCAGGCCGGCTCCAATGCCGGCGGCCTTTACGCCGACGCGGAGGACCGCGCCTGGTACGTCAAAACCCCGCCGAGTGACGATCACGCCCGCAACGAGGTGCTGGCCAATCGGCTGTATCGGCTCGCCGGCACCGGCGTCGCCGAGGTCGAGCTGGTGATGCGCGGCGGCGGCCTCGCGGTCGCGAGCGCGATGCTGCGCGGCGCCTCGCTCGGCGAAGCGCTGGCCTATCCGGAGAACGGCGTCGCCGCCGAAGTGTGCCGCGATTTTGCGGTCGATGCCTGGCTCGCCAATCGCGACGTGCTCGGTGTCGACCTCGACAACGTGCTGGTGACCCGCGACGGCGGCGTGGTGCGGATCGATCAGGGCGGCGCGCTGGCCTATCGGGCCCGCGGCGCGCGCAAGACCGACTTCGGCGCCGAGGTGATCGAGTTCGACACCCTGCGCGACGCCCGCGCCAATGCGGTGGCGGCCAGCGTATTCGGCGCGATGACCCGGCACGCGCTCGCGGCCTCCGTCGCCAAGGTGGCGCGGCTGACCGAGCCGGCGATCTCGGCGGTGGTTCGCGATGTGCTCGGCGACACCGACGACGCGCGCGCCCTGACCGCGCTGCTGCTCGCCCGGCGCGACGATCTGATCCGCCGCGTCGCCGCCAGCGGCGCGGCGCCGGCGATCAATCGCGTCCGCGCGTTCGACACCCTGGAGGAATGATGGCGCCGCTGCGCACCAGCCAGACCCATCCGCTGCAGATCGCCGAAGTGCGAGCCGGGCCGAACCACGGCCGCATCGGCATCACCTTCTGCCCCGGCAAGCACGATCATTCGGCGCTGACCGGCGGCTGGGCCCGCGATCTCGCCGCCGATCTCGATGCGATCCAGGCATGGGGCGCGCAGCTGGTGCTCACGCTGGTCGAGCGGCGCGAACTGGAGCTGCTGAAGGTGCCGGAGCTCGGCGCCGAGGTGGAGCGCCGTGCGATGCAGTGGCTGCATCTGCCGATCCCGGACTATCACCCGCCGACCGCGGAATTCGAACGGCGCTGGGAAACCGACGGCCGCCTGATCCGGCAGCGGCTGCGCGCCGGCGACGACGTCCTGGTGCATTGCAAAGGCGGGCTCGGCCGCGCCGGCATGATTGCGGCGCGGCTGCTGGTCGAACTCGGCGTGCCGCCGACCACCGCGATCGCGCAGGTGCGTGCCGCCCGCGGCCGCGGCGCCATCGAGACCAGCGCGCAGCAGGCCGTGGTCGAACGGGCGCAGCCGATCGCTTGATCGCGGACGGCGCGCATCCGCCGCAGCGGCGTTTTTCCGCAGCGCGTGACGGTGTCAAAGACGCTTCACGCCTGATCCGCTAGATGCGCCGCTTCAAGGCGCAAGCCGCGCCGCAACCGGATTCTTTCAATGAACGACCTGCCGCCCAACCCGCCGATGCCGCTGATCCGCAAAGGCTTCCAGCTGATCGAGAACGCCTTCCTGCTGCTGATCGGCACCTTCGCCGTGGTGGCGATGACGCAGGAAGTCTACGAGACCGTGCTGAACGTCCGCGTCACGCTGAAAGAGCTGCTGCTGATGTTCATCTATGTCGAAGTGATCGCGATGGTCGCGGTGTACTACGAGAGCAAGAAGATCCCGATCACGCTGCCGATGTTCATCGCCATCACGGCGATCTCCCGGCTGTTGATCCTGCAGGGCAAGGACCAGCCCGCCGAAAACCTGTTGTACGAGAGCGGCGCGATCCTGATCCTGGCGCTGGCCTGCGCGGTGATTTCCTACCGCCCGCCGCGGCACAGCCACCACGAGCACGGCCATGGCCATGCTCAGTCGAGCCCCCGGCATCAAGGCTCGGACCAGCCAGCCTCGCCGCCGAAATGATCGGCGGATTTGTCCGTTCCGTACGAGAGCCACTGTCCGGCATGAACCGGACACAGGTCAGTGTCATGTCAAGTTGACAAGGGGTGCTGTCACGATAATGTGACTGCGCGAGAGAACGCCGTGATCGGCAACGCCCCTCCGGGATCGGAGCGGCACCGAAAGCGGAGGTCTCAACCGGAAGCGAATGGTCCGGATGATACGCGACAGTCCTGAGGGGGGCCTCGCGGATTGGTCAGACGGACCAGACGACCCGGTCGCTGCTAGCGGCACTTTACGCGTGCGAACAGCACGCTTTGATCGAAGTCTCTCAGGAGGTTTTACAATGGCAGACGATCTGAACAAGGTCTGGCCGACCGGTCTGACGATCGCGGAGTCGGAAGAGCTCCATAAGCATGTGATCGACGGCACGCGCATTTTCGGCGCGATCGCCATCGTCGCGCATTTCCTGGCGTATGTTTATTCGCCCTGGCTGCACTAAGGAGTAGATGCAATGAATCAAGGTCGTATTTGGACCGTCGTGAACCCGGGCGTCGGCCTGCCGCTGCTGCTCGGCAGCGTCACCGTCATCGCGATCCTGGTGCACTTCGCTGTTCTCAGCAACACCACCTGGTTCCCGAAGTACTGGAACGGCGCCACCGTTGCCGCCCCCGCCGCTGCGCCGGCGCCGGCTGCTCCGGCCGCCAAGAAGTAAGCTTCTTACTTCTTCGAAGCTGACAAGACACCCGTCGTGGCCCCTCGTGCGGAGGTCCCGGCGGGTGTTTTGTTTTTGGCGGCCTGAAGGCCGCAGCATGCCGCGACGACACAGTGATGACCGCAGCATGTCACCGCGTGTCCTGATCGTCCCCGAGTCCCATCCGCCGTTTGCGCGCATGACGCGTAGCCAGTGACTCGCGATGGTTGAATTCACACGCGAACGGCACCGCAGATCGCAGCCACGTCAACAACCTGCGACACCGCTTTCGCGCCGGCCTGGATTTGCTCGAAATTGGAACGTGTCGAGGCTGCGGCGGAATCACGTTTGTGATTGTGCCGCAAGGGTTTTTCGATTCATGACGGCTCCGTAAGGTCGCGGAAAAATCGTCTCCGTCACTGCAACTTCATCGCCGCTCCGCACTTGGGCCGCATTGGGCCGACAAGGTGCGCGCCGTAACTGAAGGAGACGACGATGACTGCCAACGAACCGCCGAAGTTCGATCCCGAATACGTCGCGACGCTGCGCGAAGTGCTCGATATCGCGGTCGAGCAGATCGCAGCGGAGCACCGCACTCCGGCCACCAAAGCGATGATGGCGCAAATCATCGTGCAGAACGCCGCCCGCGGCATCACCGACGCCCACGAACTGGTCGATGACGCCGTCCGCGCCGGATCGATCGGCGCGCCATAATCCAATCGTCACGCCTCACCCACCCACGCGCCGCGGCCTCCGCGGCGCGTTTTGATTCGGGGGACGCGTGGCATCTCGAAGCCACGCGCGTTCTCCTACCCACCCGCCGTCATTCCGGGATGCGTGCGTCAGCACGCAGACCCGGAATCTCGAAATTGTAGCGAGGCAAGATGCAGCGGGCGCGCGGCCAGCTCCGCGCAATACGACCTCGAGATTCCGGGTTCGCTCGCTAACGCGAGCGCCCCGGAATGACTCTGTAGGTCGAACAGCAACCTGAAGGAATGGAGGCGCGCAGGCCCCGCGCCACAAAGGCGCGGGTGCGCTGCCCGTCCTAACTACTCGCCCCAGGCCTTGAAGGCGTCGTTGAAGGCGCGTTCGCCGGGGCCGCCTTTTTCGATCGCGATAATGGCGCGGCGGCCGTTGCTGTAGACGATCGGCACGTCGAACCAGGAGCGCTCCTTGAGGAGCTGCAGGTTGCGGGCGCGGTCGGCTTCGACGTTGCTGAGGCCGACCAGGAAGAAGCCGTCGGTGACCTTGACGGCGAGCCCGGCGAGCGGCGTGCCGCGCGACTGCTCGTTCGACTTCATCAGGATGCCCGGCACGTTGGAAACGCCGCCGCCGGGGAAATCCGCCGGCAGGATGAAGGTCAATTCCGCGGTGTGGCTCGCCGGCAGCGAGGTGTCGGTGTTGCGGCGGAACGACATCGTCATCTTGAACGCCCGCTCGGGCACCTCGATGTCGGCGCGCACCGCGATGTCGGCGCCGCCCTTGGCGCTGGCGCCCTTCACCTGCTCGGTCTTCCACACCACCGTGCCGACGTACTGCTTGCCCTTCGGATCGTTCGGATCCTCATCATACAGCACGACGCGCTGCGCCACCGGCGCAGCCTGCTCGGTCGACGGCTGGCCCACTCGGTCGGTGATCTTCGGCCGCTCGGTCGACGGCGCCGGAGTCGCGGGCGCAGCGGTCTGAGTCGAGGGCGAGCGCATCATCGACATCAGGCTCGACACCACGCCCGGTCCCCACACCAGGCCGGCACCGATCAGCATCGCCACCACGCCGATCACCAGCGCGGTGCGCAGCGGGAATTTAGACGGCTTGCGGCTGCCCTTCAGCTTCGGCTCGGCCGGGACACGTGAAGCGGCCGGCGGCGGCGTGTAGCGCGCCGCCTCATCGGGCGATTCGTCATAGGAGTACGGCGCGTCCGGATCGGAGCGGTTCTCCATGGTCGGCTCGAGCCGGTCGAATTCCGGCGACGGCGCGACATTGGCGTAGGTCTTGCGCGCCGAGCGATTGGCCTGTGCAGCGGCGCGGCCGAGATCGTCGAGATCGGCGGTGACGTCGCGGAAGCCGCGCAGCCCCGGCGAATTGGCGGGCGGCGGCGGCTGGTTCGGCAGCGGGCCACGACGCGGTGGCGGCGCGGCAGGACCACGACCGGGCAGCGGCGGCTCCGGCGGAATCGGCGGCGGATCGACCCGCAGCGTGCGCGACGGCCTCGGCTCACCGGTGTCTTCGGCAGCAATCGGTTCGTCGGGATTACGCGGACGCACCGACGACGGCAGCTCCGGCTCCGGCATCGAACTGGGCGGAGCGCCACGATTGACCTGCGGCGGCGGATCGCCGGGACGGCCGAGCGGACGGCTCGATGCACGCAGCGCATCGCCGGGACGCGGCGGATCGCCCGGACGGCCGCGGCCCTTCAGCTCGGCGCGCGAGGCATCGCGGGCGCGCTGCGCGGCCTCGGACTCGACCTTGCGCACGGCCTCTTCGAGCGCCAGGCGCTCGCGGGTGATTTCGGATTCGGTCAGCGGCGGCTGCACGCCGCGCAACTGCGCGATCAGAGCCGCGCGCGCCCGCTCATAGATCGCGCGACGTTGCTCGCCCGGAGCACTCGGATCCAGGCTCGCAATAGCGCGTGCGATCAGCGGATAGTAATCAGCCATCTCGACTCAATTTACGATGTCTTTCGGTAACATCTTATTAAGCCTCGAACGGGTTCTGCACCAGGATTGTATCCTCGCGCTCCGGGCTGGTGGACAACAATGCCACCGGACAGCCGACCAGTTCCTCGATGCGGCGAACATATTTGATCGCCTGCGCCGGCAGCTCTGCCCAAGAGCGGGCATTCGCGGTCGGCTCCTTCCAGCCTTCGATGGTCTCGTAGATCGGCTCGACCCGCGCCTGGGCGCCTTCGCCGGCCGGCAGGTAATCGATCTCCTTGCCGTCGAGCTTGTAGCCGACGCAGACCTCGACGCTGTCGAAGCCGTCGAGAATGTCGAGCTTGGTGAGCGCCAGACCGGCGATGCCGCAGGTCCGCACCGTCTGCCGCACCAGCACCGCATCGAACCAGCCGCAGCGCCGCTTGCGCCCGGTGTTGACGCCGAACTCCTTGCCGCGACGACCGATCTCTTCGCCGATCTCGTTGGTCAGCTCGGTCGGGAACGGACCGGCGCCAACGCGCGTGGTGTAGGCCTTGCAGATGCCGAGCACATAGCCGACCGCACCCGGGCCCATGCCGGTGCCGGTCGCCGCTTGCGCCGCGACGGTATTGGATGAGGTGACGTACGGGTAGGTGCCGTGGTCGACGTCGAGCAGCGCGCCCTGCGCGCCTTCGAACAGGATGCGCTTGCCTTCGCGGCGCTTGATGTCGAGCAGGCGCCACACCGACTCGGCATAAGGCAGCAACTGCGGCGCCATCGCCGACAGCTCCGCCAGGATCTGGCCGGCGTCGATCTCCGGCTGACCGAGGCCGCGGCGCAGCGCATTGTGATGCGCGAGCAGCCGTTCGATTTTGGTCGGCAGAGTGTCGAGGTCGGCGAGGTCCATCAGCCGGATGGCGCGACGGCCGACCTTGTCTTCATAGGCCGGGCCGATACCGCGCTGGGTGGTGCCGATCGCGCCGGCCTTGGCGGCGTTCTCGCGGGTGGCGTCGAGCTCGCGGTGCAGCGGCAGAATCAGCGTGACGTTCTCGGCGATGCGCAGATTGTCCGGCGAGATCGCGACGCCCTGGCCCTGCAGCTTCTTCACTTCATCGAGGAAGGCCTGCGGATCGAACACCACGCCGTTGCCGATCACCGCCAGCTTCGACGGCCGCAGCACGCCCGAGGGCAGCAGCGCCAGCTTGTAGGTCGCGCCGTTGATCACCAGGGTGTGGCCGGCATTGTGACCGCCCTGGAATCGCACCACGATGTCGGCCTGCTCGGAGAGCCAATCGACGATCTTTCCCTTGCCTTCGTCGCCCCACTGGGCGCCGACCACGACGACATTGGCCATTTCGAGAAGGTTCCCCTGCCACTTTATCGGATGAAGCACGATCGCGGCGCGCCGGTGGCGACGATGACGGATCGGGCTCGCGCGCCCAGGCAAACGCGGCCGTGGCCGCTCGCATACGAGGCACGGCACCGGATAACGGATGCAGGCTTGCGACGCAAGCGAAACGCCCGTCCCACGGCGCTGCAACGCATTGTATCCCCTCTGAAATCCGTCACTGTTTGGAAGCATTCCGGCGAGGCCGACGCGCCGCCCCGCGGTGACCGGCGATCACCCCGGACGCAATACCGTTTTGGTGTCAGACACTGGCCCGCTGGTTCGGCAGCCGCTTGGCTCCCTTGCGGACGACGACGAAGCGCACTCCGATGGTGTCGCCCTCGACCCGCACCAGCTCGCAGCGTCGATAGGCGGTGCCGTTCGGCGTCAGCACCAGGAAGAACTCCCGCAGGTTCAGCCCGGCCATCGAGGTTTTCAGGATCAGCTTGGCGCCGGTCTGCGAAATGTCGGCGATCGCGCAATCGCGCCGCCAGGTGCCATCGACGGCAATCATCACCGAATCCATCGCGGTTTCGAACCGGACCCGCGGATCTTTGCGGTCGCCATAGGTCACGCTCGGCTCCGTGCAATTCTTGGCGCCGCAACGCCGTTGTCGCGGCCAATCGACTTGTTCTTGAAATTCTCGGATCGACGCGCCGACGGCAGCCGCCCGCGGGCCTTGGGCTCCGCCCGCGAAGCCAATCCCTTGGAACTATTACCCCCGTCAGTTGTGGCAAATCGTAATCCACAACCACTTCCGATTCGTAAAATCCAATGCAGATGTCAGGCATTCGCATTCACAATGCGTTGACCATTTCCGCGGCGTGGCAAGCTTTCCTAAGCGCAGCGACGCCTTCCGCGCGCCGCCCTGATCAAATGAGATCCGATGAGCCTGATTTGGGTTTGACGCGTTTGTCGAAGCGGGCTGGTGTCCAGTTCGCGCCAAGACGCACCAGGAGACCGCATGGACAGCATCAAGACCCAGGGACTTAGTGTGCCCAAGCTCGGGCTCGGCACTTTCAAACTGCAGGGCAAGGACTGCCACGAGGCGGTGCTGACCGCGCTCGGCCTCGGCTATCGCCACATCGACACCGCCGAGATGTACGCCAACGAGGACTCCGTCGGCGACGCGCTGGAAGACACCGACGTGCCACGCGATCAGATTCATCTCACCACCAAGGTGTGGTGGACCAATCTCGCGCCCGACGCGATCCGCAAGGCATTCGACCAGAGCCTGCGCAAGCTGAAGACCGACTATGTCGACTTCTATCTGATCCACTGGCCGGCGCCGGACATGAATCTCGGCGCGGCGCTGGAGACGCTGCTGAAGATCAAGGACGACGGCGGCGCCCGCGCGATCGGCGTCTGCAACTTCCCGGTGGCGCTGATGAAGCAGGCGGTGGAGGAGATCGGCGCGCCGATCGCCTGCAATCAGGTCGAGTACCACGTGCTGCTCGGGCAGACCAAGCTGCTGCCCTATCTGCAGAGCAAATCCATCCCGCTCACCGCCTACGCGCCGCTGGCCCAAGGCCGGCTCGCCTCCTATCCGGAGCTGCAGGCGATCGCCGACAAGCACGGCGCCACCGCGGCGCAAGTCGCGCTGGCCTGGCTGCTGGAGCAGGACGGCGTGATGGCGATTCCGAAAGCCCGCAGCGAAGCCAGCCAGCGCAGCAATCTCGGCGCGCTGACCATCAAGCTCGACTTCGACGACCGCGCCGTGATCGCCAAGCTGCCGAAGAACCAGCGCTTCGTCACCCCGGCGTTTTCGCCGAAGTGGGATGAGGCGTAGCGGCGGGATCGCCACAACTGAGCGGACGAGTATCTGGCCCCGTCCTTGTCATTCCGGGGCGCTCGCGCCAGCGAGCGAACCCGGAATCCCGAAATGCAAGTCCCACCGCCTTGCCCCACACCTCCAGATTCCGGGCTCACGCGCTGACGCGCGTGCCCCGGAATGACGATGCCAGCAGGCATGAAGTAACACCGCCGCGGGTTTCGTCGCTCCACCACCGTCATTCCGGGGCGCGCGCAAGCGCGAACCCGGAATCCCGAGGTGCTGGCCGACCCGCCGTGCCCCATGGCCGCGAGAGTCCGGGTTCGCTCGCTGGCGCGAGCGCCCCGGAATGACGGTGCGGGGGACATGATGGCGTTGCATTGCGTCGGCTTGCGCGCAGTGACAATGTGCGCGCCGGTGCACGCAAGTCTGCGCCGTCCTGCGACCTGCCTCGAGTCCCCACTATGTCGAAATCCACCCGCGCCACCCAGATGCTGGAGAAGCTCGGCGTCGCCTTCAAGCTGCACAGCTATGAGTACGATCCGAACGCCGAGGCGATCGGGCTTGCGGCGGCAGCGGCTGTAGGAGTGGAGCCGAAGCGGATGCTGAAGACGCTGATGGCCGAGCTGGATGGCAAGCCGGTGTGCGCGGTGATCGCGTCCGACAAGGAAGTCAGCATGAAGAAGCTGGCGGCCGCGCTCGGCGGCAAGAGCGCCAAGATGATGAAGCCGGCCGATGCCGAGCGGCTGACCGGCTACCACGTCGGCGGCATCTCGCCGTTCGGGCAGAAGAAGCGCGTGCCGGTGGCGATCGACGACGCCGCGCTCGCCGAAACCACCGTGTATCTCAACGGCGGCCAGCGCGGCCTGCAGATCGAGCTCGATCCCAACGCCGCCGTCACCGCGCTTGGCGCCGTGGCACGCCCGATCGCAGCGGACTGACACGCCCGTTCGCCGCCGCGCATGCTCGCGATGCGTGCAGGCTGCTTGTGATCTGTGCAAAAACCCGTATTGCTGGGGCCAAATCTCAAAGGGAGGCGGCGTTCTGCTGATGCGGGCATGGCCGGGCGTGCGCGCCGCTTCCGAGCACCGGGCCTGCTATGACCACCACAACGCCGCCCGCTGAAGCGCCCCGCTTCGGCTGGATCTCCGACCAAGCCTATCTGCTGCTCAGCCTGACGTCGCTGTTCTGGGCCGGCAACGCCATTGTCGGGCGCGCCATCGCCGGGCACTTCCCGCCGGTGACCCTGTCGTTCCTGCGCTGGACCTGCGCGTTCCTGATCGTCGCGCCGTTCGCCTGGCGGCACCTGATCGCGGATTGGAAGGTGATCCGCCGGCATCTGCCGCTGATGGTGTCGGTGTCGGTGATCGGCATCTCGACCTTCAACACGCTGCAATACACCGCGCTGCAGTACACCTCGGCGCTCAACGTGCTGCTGCTGCAATCCACCGCGCCGCTGTTCGTGGCGCTGTGGGCGCTGATCGTGCTGCGGATGCGGCTGACCCTGACCCAGGCGATCGGCATTGGCTCGTCGATGATCGGCGTGGTGGTGATCATCCTGCACGGCAACATCGCCGAACTCGCCGCGATCGATCTCAACCGCGGCGACGTGCTGTTCGTCTGCGCGCTGGCGAGCTTCGGGCTGTACACCACGCTGACCCAGAAGCGGCCGCCGATGCATGCGCTGTCGTTTCTCGGCTTCACCTTCGGCTGCGGCGCGCTGTTCCTGATCCCGCTCGAAATCTGGGAGCTGAGCACCAAGCCGCTGCCGGCGGTCGACTGGCGCAATCTCGGCGCGCTCGCTTATGTGGCGGTGTTCCCGTCGATCCTGGCCTATCTCTGCTACAACCGCGGCGTCCGGCTGATCGGCGCCAACCGCTCGGCACCATTCTTCCATCTGGTGCCGGTGTTCGGCTCGGCGATGGCGATCCTGTTTCTCGGCGAGCAGCCTCACCTCTACCACGCCGTCGGCTACGCACTGGTGCTGACCGGCGTGGTGATCGCGGCGCGCAAGCCGAAGACGGCGTGAGCGCCCCGGCGCTCACTTCACCGGGATGTGAAACTTGCTGAATGCTTCGCGTGTGCAGATGATCAGGTGATCGGCGCAGGCGTTGCGCCGATGCGGCTCGCACTGGCTGAGATATGCCGGCGACCGCATCATCGCCATGAACGCCGCCACCGTCGGGTAATACACCAGCGAGACATAGTCCCAGGGCGCGGGGTCGGAGCGCCCGAGCGCGATGCCCTTGGCATTGCCGTTCCACAACAGCATGCCGCCATGCTCCTTGATCAGCGCCACCTTCTGGGCGCTGTAGCGCAAGTAAGCATCCCAGCCGGTGCCGTCGCCGTCTGCGGACTGCTCGTTGAACCGCAGCAGGTTCACCATCACCACCGGGCCCGGATCGTCCCGATCGAGCGCCGTCAGCCCTTCGATGTTCAACTCGTCGATACTCATCTTCGCCCCACTCGATCCGTGCGCCAGCATGCGCAGATCGCCGGCGACGTGGTAGCCGATTCTTTGCCGCGGCCAACCGCGCCGCAGCAACGCTTCCACCCGCGCGGCGCATGGAACTCGCTGCACGCGCAAACACGCGCGACGAATGCCAGCAATCCGCCGCGCACCTCTTTTGCGCCGACGTGAATTCAGGCACGAAGGCCAAAATGGTTCCCTTGCCCCGGCCCTCGATTTGATAGCCTGGTCCCGCTCCGCTTTCGGCTGGCTCGCCCACCAGCCTTATCTGCTGCTCAGCCTGACCTCGCTGTTCTGGGCCGGCAACATCGTGCTCGGCCGGGCGGTGGCCGGCTACGTGCCGCCGGTGACACTGAGCTGCGCGCGCTGGGTCGGCGCGATGCTGCTGCTGTTGCCGTTCGCCTGGCCGCATCTGCGCCACGACTGGCGCAAGCTGCTGCACCACTGGAAGCTGATGATCGTGCTGTCGGCGACCGGCTTCGCGATCAACAACGCGCTGTCGTATTGGGGGCTGCAATACACCCAGGCGCTCAACGCGCTGCTGATGCAGTCCTCCGGGCCGCTTTTCGTGGCGCTGTGGTCGCTGCTGCTGTTCGGCGTGCGGCTGACCTGGATGCAGGCGGCCGGCATCGCGCTGTCGCTGCTCGGCGTGCTGACCATCATCCTGCGCGGCGACTTCGCGGCGCTGGCAGGGATCGAACTCAACCGCGGGGACCTGATGGTGGCCGGCGCGTTGTGCGCATTCGGGCTGTATTCGGCCCTGATGCCGAAGCGGCCCGCAACGCATCCGCTGTCGCTGATCGTGGTGACGACCGGCTTTGGCGCGCTGCTGTTGCTGCCGTTCAGCGCCTGGGAATATGCCAGCGGCGTGCGGCCGAGTGCCGACTGGCTCAGCGCCGCGACGCTCGCCTATGTGGTGATCTTCCCGTCGATGCTGGCGTATCTCTGCTTCAACCGCGGGGTGGCGCTGATCGGGCCGAACCGTTCGGCGCCGTTCCTGCATCTGATGCCGGTGTTCGGCTCGGTGATGGCGATCGTGCTGCTCGGCGAAAAGCCCGAGCTGTTTCACCTCGCCGGCTACGCCATGGTGGTCGCCGGTGTGTTCATCGCCGCCCGGCGGTGACGGAACGCGCAGCCGTCAGGCCGCGCGCACCGTGTGCATGAACTTGCCGACTTCGAGCTTGAGCCGGTTGCTCTCGCCGGCGAGCGACTGCGCGGCATGCAGCACTTCGCCGGCCGCGGCACCGGTGCCGCTGGCGCCGTGCTCGACCTCGACGATGTTCGACGACACCGCGCGGGTGCCTTCGGCCGCCTGCTGGATATTGCGCGAGATCTCCCGCGTCGCGGCGCCCTGCTCCTCCACCGCGGAGGCGATGGTCGAGGCGATCTCCGACATCTTCTCGATGGTGCCGCCGATGCCCTTGATGGCTTCGACCGACTCGTGCGTCGCCGACTGGATGCTGGCGATCTGCTGACCGATCTCGCCGGTCGCCTTTGAGGTCTGCTCGGCCAGCGCCTTCACTTCGGCGGCCACCACCGCAAAGCCGCGGCCGGCCTCGCCGGCACGCGCTGCCTCGATGGTGGCATTGAGCGCCAGCAGGTTGGTCTGCTGCGCGATGGTGTTAATCAGTTCGACGACGTCGCCGATCCGCGCCGCGGCCTGTGACAGCTCCTCGACGCGGTGATTGGTGTGGGCCGCCTGCTCCACCGCGTCCGACGCGATCTTGGCGGAGGCCTGCACCTGGCGGCTGATCTCCTCGACCGACGCGGTCATCTCCTCGGATGCCGACGCGACCGACTGCACGTTGGTGGAGGCTTCTTCCGAGGCGCCGGCGACCGTGACGGTGAGATGCTGGGCGCGCTCGGCATTGACGTTCAGCGTGCCGGCCGAGGCTTCCAGTTCGGTCGCGGCCGACGACACCGTCTCGATGATCTCGCCGATCGCGCTTTCGAAATCGTCGGCAAGCTTGTGCATGTCGGCTCGGCGCTGCGCCGCGGCGATCGCATCCTGGCGGATCCGGGCTTCGGCCTCTTCGCGCGCCTTGGCGGCGGCGTGGACTTTGAGGTCCTCGATCGCGTTGGCCATGTCGCCGATCTCGTCCTTGCGATCGAGCCCCGGCAGCGTCAGGTCGAGCTGTCCCTGCGCCAGCTTGTGCAGCGCGCCGCCGAGTTCGGCGAGCGGACGCAGCACGCGGCGGAAGGTGATCCACAGGCTGATCATCACCAGCGCGCCCGCGGCGCCGAGCGCGGCCAGCGCCTGGATCAGGCGCGAACTGCTGCGGGCGGAATCCGCGGCGGCTTCGGCGTCGGCCGCCTGGCCGATCGCGCCGGCGAGCTTGAGGATGGTCTCAACGCCGTCGGTGGCGCGGGCGATGTAGTCGCTGCCGCCGAGCGGATAGGCGCCGGTGTCGCTGGCGGCGAGCACGCTGCCGCGAGCCTGCACATAGGTTCCGAAGTAATCAGTTTCGACGCTGCGGATCGCGTCGATCACCGCGGCCGGCGTATCGGTGCGCTGCTTCAATGCGGCGATCATCGGCCACGCCAGATCGATCTGGCCGCGGAACGCCGAGATCTCACCGATCTCCGCGGCCGTGAACTTCGACCGCGCGCTGACCTTGGCGCCGAGATAAGCGCGCTCCCGCCCCGCATTTTCGGCCATCACCGCCGCCAGATGCCGGAGCCGGATCATCTGCGCCAGCGCCACCGACGGCGGATCGGTCAGCGTCTCCAGCGTGCTGCGCAGCGAAGTGCCGGCGACATCAATGGTGCGGGTGATGATGCCGAAAGTGCCGCGCACCACCTCCGGATCGCGTGCGGACGCCGGCTTGGCGATCGCTTCATCCACACGCGAACGCAGAGCGCGATGGTCCTGCTGGGCGCGCTGCGCTTCGGTGATCGCGGCGGCGCCGGCCTTCATCTGCGGCACATCGCCGATCAGCCGCAGCGCCTCGGCGAACGCGGTGTCGCCGGAGGCCCGCGCCTTGGCGATGTCGGCGCGGCGCTCGGGATCGGCCGGCTCCGGGGCATTCAGCGCCGCGTTGCTCAGGCCGCGTTCCAGCGCCCATCGGCCGGCGCTCTTCAATAGCAGCTGCGAGATGCGATTGACCTCGACGAAGGCTTCGGACTGGCGGCGGCGGATCACCGCGTCGCGCGCCTCGAACCCGGCGAGCGTCATGGCGGTGGCCGCGAGCGCGAGAACGATCAACGGCAGCAATACACGGATCTTGAGAGACATCGCCGGCTCCTGGTTGGCGCATTTCAAACGAGCGACGGCGACGCGCGCCTGTTCCGAACATGGAACAAGCCGCAGGAAATCTTAGGGTCCGATTTCGATGGTGGGGTTCGCCGTTGAACGCCGGGCATCACGCCAATCGCGGCAGCTCGACACTACCTACGCGCGTATCAATCTTCGTTAATCGCGGGCTACGTATGAGTCCTGAGCGACGAAAGACGAAGACACCTGTCACTTGTTACTTACACTCTGAAAATACTGCGGCGCCGCCGTGCGAGACGGCGGCGCCGAGCGCGTAACCGCAACTGACGACAGCCAGGTCAGGCGGCGCGGATGGTGTCGAGGAAGCGCGCGACTTCACGCCGGAGCAGATTGCTGTCGCCGGCGAGCGACTGTGCCGCCGCCAGCACCTGCGACGACGCACTGCCGGTCTCGCTGGCACCGCGTTGCACGTCGCTGATATTGCCGGTCACCTGACTGGTGCCGCGCGACGCCTGTTGGATGTTGCGCGAAATCTCGCGGGTCGCGGCGCCCTGCTGCTCGACCGCGGACGCGATCGACCCGGCGATCTCGGAGATGTGGCCGATGGTGTCGGTGATCTCCTTGATGGCCGTCACCGACTCGCCGGTGGCCGACTGGATGCCGCTGATCTGCGCGCTGATCTCGCCGGTCGCCTTGGCGGTCTGCTCGGCGAGCTGCTTGACCTCCGCGGCCACCACCGCGAAGCCGCGGCCGGCCTCGCCCGCGCGCGCCGCCTCGATCGTGGCGTTGAGCGCCAAGAGGTTGGTCTGGCCGGCGATGGTGTTGATCAGCTCGACGACGTCGCCGATCCGGGTCGCGGCCTTGGCGAGCTCGCCGACGCGGTCGTTGGTCTTCTGAGCCTGGTTGACCGCCTCGTTGGCGATCCGCGAGGACTCCTGCACCTGCCGGCTGATCTCGTCGACCGAGGCCGACATCTCCTCGGTCGCCGTGGCAACCGACTGCACGTTCGACGAGGCTTCTTCGGACGCCGAGGCGACCATCGAGGTCAGTTGCTGCGATCGCTCCGCCGTCGTCGTCAGCCGGCCGGCCGAGACTTCGAGTTCGGTCGAGGCCGACGACACCGTTTCGACGATCTTGCCGACGGCGGATTCGAACTTGTCGGCCATGTCGTTCATGTCGCGACGGCGCGCCAGATCGGCGCTGGCCTGATCCTCCGCACGCTGCGCGATGCTGCGTTTGAGCTCGCCCTGCATGGTGCGCAGCGAGGCGGCGAGCACGCCGACTTCGTCGGCCTGTTCGATCGCCAGCTTCTGGTCGAGCTCGCCCTTGGCGATGCCGTCCGCGAAGGTGGCGCAATCACCGATCGGACGGGCGATGCTGCGGGCTGCGAACGCGATCACCGTGATGGCGAGCACCACAACCAGGATGCCGGCGCCGAGCTGCCAGAACATCGCCGAGTTGGCGCGCTCGTTCAGCGCGGTGTCGAGCTCATGGGCCGAGGCCAGCACCACTTTGCGCGGCACCGAGATCAGCACCGACCACGGCGTGCCGGTCCGCCCCACCGAGATCGGCGAGTAGACCTCGACGTTATCCCACTTCGGATCGTCGAGCACCGTGCCCTTGCCTTCCTTGACGATCGCCAGACTCTCCGACCAGCGCGGATCGGCGCTCGACGCCGCCTTGCCGATCGATTCCGGATTGGCGCTGTTGGCGACGATCAGGCCGGTGTCATTGAGGATCGCGACCTTGCCCTTGCCGCCGAACAGCGAGCGGTTGGCCTGGGTGGCGAGCTTCTGCACGAAGTCGAGATTGTAGTCCGCGCCGGCGACGCCGACGAACTTGCCGTCGATCTTGATCGGCACCGACATGGTGGCGAGGAACACCGCCTTGCCCTGCACGATGTAAGGCAGCGGGCCGAGGATGTTCTCCTTGCCGGTCGCCTTCGGATTGATGAACCACGCGCCCTTCACCAGGCCGTTCGGATGCCGTTCCTGGCTGTCGTATTCGACCAGCGGCTGCACCGCGATCGAACCGCTGGCGCTGCGAGTCCAATACGGCAGGAAGCGGCCGGTGTTATCTGAGCCCATCGTCTGGCGGCCCTTGAACGCAACGTCGTTGCCGTCGAGCGCGTTCGGCTCCCAGGCCGAGTAGGTGCCGTTGAAGGCCGGGTTCTGCTCCAGCGTGTTCTTGAGCACCGCGTTGAGCTGCAGGCGGCGATTGCCGTCGGTGGTGCCCGCATTGTTGGGATCGGCCAGGACCTCGAAGGCGTGCGCCATGTTGCGCGCGGAGTCGAGCCCGAGGTCGAGCTCGGCCTTAATCACCGAGGCTTCCGAGGTGGCGCGGTTGAGCAGGCTTTCCTTGGTCTGCTGATCGACCAGCTTCATCACCTCGGAGGTGACGTAGTGATGCGTGCTCTGCGCCGACAGAACGCTGTAGCCGATCAGGATCAGGCTGGCGCCGGTCAAGCAGAGGCCGGCGACCAGCGCGATCTTGACCTGAATCTTGCGGATGGATTTGAACGAGAACGACATGGGGCACTCCTAGGAGAGCCCCATGCTGATCGCCGGCTGTTTGGAATTGCTTAAGCAAACGCCTCGTGCGGCTACGAGGAAAGCCGGGTTCAGACTACGACTTAGGTCGAATTCCGCATGTAACAGCGGGACTAAGCGCCGCCGATCAGGATGCCGACGCCGAGCACGATGACGCCGCCCAGCACGATCTGGAACACCGCGTGCAGGAACGGCGTGTCCATGTATCTGGCGCGGACATAAGCGATCACCCACAGCTCGACGAACACGACCAGCGCGGCGATCCCGGTCGCGATCCAGAACGCGTTGGCCCAACTATCAGGGACGAGATACGGCAGCGTGTGACCGAGGCCACCGAGCGTGGTCATCAGTCCGCAGATGCCGCCACGCAGCCACGGCGAGCCGCGCCCGGTCATCGAGCCGTCGTCGGACAGCGCTTCGGCAAAGCCCATCGAGATGCCGGCGCCGATCGAGGCGGCGAGACCGACCAGGAAGGTCTGCCAGTTCTGATGGGTCGCGAAGGCGGCGGCGAACAGCGGTGCCAGCGTCGACACCGAACCGTCCATCAGGCCGGCGAGACCGGGCTGGACGTATTGCAGCACGAACATCCGCCGCGCGGCGTGATCCTCGGCGCTGCGCGCATCGGGGGTGAGGATCTTGTCGGTGAGCTGGGTGGCGCGCTGCTCGTGGCGCTTCTCGAACTCGGCGAGGTCGGACAGCAGCTTGCGGATGTGGACGTCGGTGGCGCGTTCGGCGGCGCGCTCGTAGAAGCGCTGCGCCTCGAACTCCATCGTCTCGGCTTCTTTACGGATGCGGTCGAGCGGCAGATTGCGGGTCAGCCAGATCGGGCGGCGGCGGATGAAGCCTTTGACGTCCTCGCGGCGGATCGGCGGCAGGTCCGGCCCGAACCTCTCCTCGTACATCCGCAGCAGCATGTGGCGATGGCCCTTCTCCTGCTGCGCCATCTCGGTGAACACGCGCGCGGAATCGGGATAACGCTCGGCCAGATCCTCGGCGAACGCCAAATAGATCCGGCTGTCTTCCTCCTCGCCCGAGATGGCGACGGCCAGGATTTCACGCTCGGTGAGGTCGGAAAACGCCTTCATTTCAGCACCCGCAAGTTTAGAACGCTTCTAAATAGGATCGCCGACCGGGGGAGTCAAAGCCGAGCTCGACGGCGGGTGGCCAACTGGTCGCAGGGCCCGTCATCATCGCTTCATCGATCCGTCAGGCCTCTGTGACCGAGCGCCGCCACAAGACCGGCTTTCCATTCCAGGAGGCTGTTCATGCGAAAACTACTGCTCGGTTCGGTCGCGGTCTTTGCGCTGGCGACGTCCGCCGCGCTGGCGCAAACCGAAGGCGAATTTCCCGCCACTCTCGCCGGCCATGCGGTGCTGCCGGCGGCCTCGTTCGTCGACGCGCCGGCCGATGCGCCGGCCGATCTAAAGACCTCGGGCAAGTACACCACCGGGCAGCGCGTCGAAGCGCAGGGCAGCGTGATGGGCAAGTCCAACGGCCGTCCGACCGGCGTGTCGGTGCCGTTCAAGGGCCAGCCGCTGCAGGGCCATTCCGGCATCAAGGCGATGCCGGACGGCACCTTCTGGGTGCTGACCGACAACGGCTTCGGCTCGCGCTACAACTCGGCCGACTCGATGCTGTATCTGGACAACTACAAGATCGACTGGGCGACCGGCACGGTCGACCGCAAGCAGACCGTGTTCCTGCACGATCCGGACAAGAAGGTGCCGTTCCGCATCGTCCACGAAGACACCGACAAGCGCTATCTGACCGGCGCCGACTTCGACACCGAAGGCTTCCAGATCATCGGCGACCGGTTCTGGATCGGCGACGAGTTCGGCCCCTACATCATCGAAGCCGACCTGACCGGCAAGATCATCGGCGTCTATGAGAGCATGGCCGACGGCAAGCCGATCAAGTCGCCGGATCATTGGTCGGTGCAGTCGCCCGGCGCGCCGGGCGCGACCTACACCGGCGTCAACCTGAAGCGTTCCAAGGGCTACGAAGGCTTCGCCGCCTCCAAGGACGGCAAGTTCCTGTACGGCCTGCTCGAAGGCCCGCTGTGGGACGCCGACAAGAAGGACTGGGAAAAGGTCGACGGCAAGGAAGCCTCGCGCATCCTCGAATTCGACGTCGCGCAGAAGAAGTTCACCGGCCGCTCCTGGCACTACGTGTTCGAGCAGAACGGCAATGCGATCGGCGACTTCAACATGATCGACGCCACCCACGGCCTGGTGATCGAGCGTGACAACGGCGAAGGCACCAAGGACAAGGCCTGCCCCGAGGGCAAGACCGGCACCGACTGCTTCAACGATCTCGCCAAGTTCAAGCGCGTCTACAAGATCGAGCTGACCGATGCGAACGCCGGCAAGCCGGTGAACAAGATCGGCTTCATCGACCTGATGAAGATCCGCGATCCGGACAAGAAGGCGAAGAAGCCGCTGACCGACGGCGTGCTGGCGTTCCCGTTCTTCACCATCGAGAACGTCGACAAGGTCGACGACCGCCACATCATCGTCGGCAACGACAACAACCTGCCGTTCTCGTCGAGCCGCGATCCGAACAAGGCCGACGACAACGAATTCGTGCTGCTCGAAGTCGCTGACTTCCTGAAGGCGAAGTAAGCGCCACTGCCGACGTAGCCACTGCCGTCGTTCCGGGGCACGCGCATCAGCGCGTGAACCCGGAACCTCGCGGTGCGGTTCTGCGGCGTTGCTTCAACATCTCGAGATTCCGGGTTCGCCGCTGCGCGGCGCCCCGGAATGACGTTTGCGATGGGAGGCGCCGCTTCGGCATAGGAAGCCCGCGCCCGTTGTCTTCACGCCGGCGGCGACATCCAGCGGGTCAGGCGCGCGAACATGCCTTTGGGCGGCAGAGCCGACGGCGTGTCGTCGGCGGATTCGAGGCGGCCCAGAAACCGTTCGAGAAACCGCGCATCGCTGGTTTCGATCACGACGAAATCCGTATCGCCGGTCGAGACCGTGTAGACGTAGCGTAAGCCGGCCGCGCGCGGTGGCGCACCGACGCCGGCCAGATCCTTGGCGATGGTCACACCATCCGGATCGATGTCGCGGGCAATCAGCGCGCGGGTGAGCCACGCCAGATTGCCGACGAATTCAGGTTCGAAAGCGACGGTGCCTTGCAACATCATGGGCATGCGTTGTCTCTCGTCCTTCACGCATCCCCCCAGCAGAGAATTGTCACCACTGGAGGCCAAAAGGTTCAAGCCTAGCGCACGATCAAGCGGCGCGAATCTTGCGGAGGAAGTCGTCGACCGCCGATTGCAGTGCACCAGACTGGCTGTCGAGCGCCTGCGCATGCGACAGCACCTGCGAAGCCGCATCGCCGGTCGCAGCCGCAGCGGAACTGACGCCGCCGATGTGATCGCTGATCTCGCTCGAACCGGCCGCAACCGACTGAATGTTGCGGGCGATTTCCTGCGTTGCAGCCCCCTGCTGCTCGACCGCCGTCGCAATGGCCACGGTGATCTTGTTGATCTCGCCGATCGTCGCGGTGATGCCGCCAATCGACTGCACCGCACTCGCGGTCGAGGACTGCATCGCCGCGACCTGCGCGGAAATTTCTTCGGTCGCTTTCGCGGTCTGGCTCGCCAGCGCCTTCACTTCGCTCGCCACCACCGCAAAGCCGCGCCCGGACTCGCCGGCGCGCGCCGCTTCGATGGTGGCGTTGAGCGCCAGCAAATTGGTTTGCGACGCGATCGAGTGAATCAGCTGCACGACTTCGCCGATCTTCTCGGCGCTGACCGACAGCTGCATCACCGTCCCGTTGGTCTGCTCGGCGTCGCTCACCGCCTTGCTCGCCACCGAGCGCGACTGGTCGACCTGACGGGAAATTTCCTGCACCGAACTCGAAAGCTGCTCGGAGGCCGACGCCACGGTCCCGACCATGCCGGATGCCGAATCCGAGGCCGCACCAACTGCTGCGGCGCGCGAGGACGCATCGGCCGCGGTGGAGGTCATCGACTGCGCGGTGCTCTGCATGTAGCGCGTGGCATCGGCCACGCTTCGCACCACGCCATTGACGCTGCGTTCGAAATCGTCGGCGATGCTCTGCATCAGCGCGCTGCGCTCGGCCGCGGCCCGGCGCTGCGCCTCCTGCTCCTGCTGCTCGAGCCCGCGAATGCGGATCGCGTTGTCCTTGAACACCTGCACGGTCTTGGCCATCGCGCCGATTTCGTCGCCGCGGTCGACGCTGGGGATTGGCGCGTCGAGCTGACCTTCGGCCAGCGCAGTCATGCGGGTGCCGAGCGCGCCGAGCGGCTGGGTGATGCTGCGGCTGATCAGCCACGCGACCAGGGCACACACCACGCCGATGCCGACGATGACCACGCCGAGCCAGGTCAGAAGCGGCTTCAGCTTGGCGTTGATGTCCTGCAAGTACACGCCGGTGCCGACGAACATGTCCCAGCCGGGAATCGCCGCGGCATACGACACCTTGCGGAGCAATTCGGTGCTGCCGGGCTTCATGAATTCGTAAAACAGCGTCACGTCGCCCTTGGCGGCGACGCCGTCGCGCAGCTCGCGCACAATCTTGCGGCCGCCGGTCTCGACGTCGAGCCGGTTGGTGCCGGTCATCTTCGGATCGGACATCACCACCACGGTGCCGTCCATCTTGTAGGCGAAGAAGTAACCGTTGGTCCCGTCGTAGGTCATGCTCTGGGCGCGCTGCTGAAATTCAGCGATCGCCTGCTCCTTGGTGAGCTTGCCGGCCGCGACCTGCTTCTGCAGCCCCATCGCCATGTTCAGCGCGCTTTCGACCAGCGCTTTGGTCTGCTCGAACCGCTCGTTGCTCATTTCCCGTTGCAGCATCGACGCCGCAAATAGGCCGGACACCACCAGGCCGAGCATCGCCACAGCGACCAGGATGCCCAGCTTCGGCGAGATCCGCAGATTGGTGAACTTCACAGCGATCAGCTCCTACGCATTTCGAGACTAGCTGCGAGAAGCGTTACAAGCTCAGGGTGTCCAATCGGTTTAATAGTTCCCTCGTAGGAACCCGAGGGTTGCGCCTCGGACCTTGCTAACACCCTGAAAAGACGAAGCCCCTGGCAGACCGTCGGATCTGCCGGGGGCTCAAAAAGTGATCGCGGGAGCCGAAGCTCGCGGGAAGTCAGGCGGCGCGGACTTTGCCGAGGAAGTCGTCGACCGCGCGGCGAAGTTCGCCGGACTGGGCGTCGAGTTCACGGGCATTGGCGAGCACCTGGCCGGCGGCCGAGCCGGTGGCGCTGGCCGCTTCGGTGACGCCGCCGATATGCATGCTGATCTCGGTCGATCCCGCCGCAACCGATTGAATGTTGCGGGCGATCTCGCGGGTCGCCGCGCCCTGCTGTTCGACCGCAGTCGAGATCGCCATGGTGATCTCGCTCATCTGCGCGATCGTCGCGGTGATGCCGCCGATCGACTGCACCGCATCGTTGGTCGAGGACTGCATCGCCGCGACCTGCGCGGAGATTTCCTCGGTCGCCTTAGCGGTCTGGCTGGCCAGCGCCTTCACTTCGCTGGCGACCACCGCAAAGCCGCGGCCGGATTCGCCGGCGCGGGCGGCTTCGATGGTGGCGTTGAGCGCGAGCAGATTGGTCTGCGACGCGATCGAGTGAATCAGTTGCACCACCTCGCCGATCTTCTCGGCGCCGGTCGCCAGCAGCTTGACGGTCTGGTTGGTCAGCGCGGCGTCGTCGACCGCCTTACCGGCGATTTCACGCGACTGCTCGACCTGACGCGAGATCTCGGTGACCGAGGCCGACAGCTCCTCGGCGGCCGACGCCACCGTGCTGACGTTGTTGGAGGCGCTGGCCGAGGCCGACGACACGGTCGCGGCGCGGGCGCTGGCGTCGGTTGCGGTCGCGGTCATCGACTGCGCGGTCTGCTGCATGCCGGAGGTCGCGGTGGCCACCGACTGCACCACGCCGTTGACGCTGTGCTCGAACTCGTCGGCAAGCCGCTCCATGGCGGCGCGGCGCTCGGCTTCGGCGTGCTCCTTGGCCGCCTCCTCGGCGCGCTCCAGATCGCGGATGCGAAGCGCGTTGTCCTTGAACACCTGCACGGTCTTGGCCATCTCGCCGACCTCGTCGCCGCGTTCGATGCCGGGGATCGGCTGCTCCAGCTCGCCATGCGCGAGCGAATCCATCCGGGCACCGAGCTTGGCGAGCGGCCGGGTGATGCCGCGGGCGATCAGCACCGCGAACAGGCCGGCAGCGATTGCGATCGCGAAGATTGCGCCGCCCAGCGTCCAGAAGATCGGCTTCAGCTTGGCGTCGAGATCGTCGAGATAGGCGCCGGTGCCGACGAACATGTCCCAGCCAGGAATCGCCAGGCCATAGGACATCTTGCGGATGTTCTCCTCGGTCCCGGGCCGGCGGAAATCATAATACAGGGTGACGTCGCCCTTGGCGGCGACGCCGTCGCGCAGCTCGCGCACCAGATAACGGTCGCCGGTCGGCGTGTTCATCCGGTTGGTGCCGACCGCCTTCTTGTCCGGGGTGGCGATGGTGACGCCGTCCATGGTGTAGGCGAACAGATAGCCCTGGCCGTTGTCGTAGGTCAGCAGCGCGGCATCGCGGGCAAACTGGGCGATCGCCTGCTCCTTGGTGAGCTCGCCGGCCTCGACTTTCTTCTGCAGGCCGATCGCGAGATTGCGGCCCATCTCGGTGATCGCCTTGGCCTGCTCGAATCTCGCGTTGAGCATCTCACGCTGCATCATCACACCGGCGAGAATGCCGGCCACGCACAAGCCGATCAGGGTACCTGCGACCAGCAGGCCCAGCTTCGGAGTAATTCGAAGATTACTGAACTTCACGGACTTCTCCCGAGATGCGACGCCGCGCGAGAACTTTGCGCCTCGTACAACTACGCGGGAAATCTTCCCGGACGGTTACTGCAGCGCACGCAATCATCCATTTTGCGAACTTGTCATCCACTTCGCGCTCGGCGTGCAAACAAAAGCCCTCCCCCCGTTACCGGGGAGAGGGCTTGATGTCGTCGTTCTCGGGATCAAGCTGCAGAGCTGAGCTGCTCCGCAGCGGTACGATCCGACCTTTCGATCAGAACGTCAGCGCCTTGACCTGCTTGACCTGCGGCAGCGCCTGGACCTTCTCCAGTACCTCTGCCGGCGCCGGACCGTCGATCGTCACCAGCGCGATGGCGTCGCCGCCTTCGGTGTGACGGCCGAGGTTGAAGGTCGCGATGTTGACCTTGGCGTCGCCGAGCAGGCTGGCGAACTTGCCGATGAAGCCCGGCTTGTCCTCGTTGGTGACGTAGATCATCGAGGCGCCGAACTCGGCGTCGACGCGGATGCCCTTGATGTCGACCAGGCGCGGCTTGCCGTCGGCATAGACCGTGCCGGACACCGAACGCTCCTGCTTCTCGGTGGTCACCGTCAGGGTGATCAGGCTCTCATAGTCGCTCTCGGCGGCGCGGACGACTTCGTCCACCACCATGCCGCGCTCCTTGGCGATCACCGGCGCCGACACGACGTTGATGTCGCCCAGCATCGGACGCAGCAGGCCCGACAGCACCGCCGAGGTCAGCGCCTTGATCTTCATCTCGGCCACCTCACCCTCGTAGGTGATGGTGACCTTGGTGATGCCGGTCTCGGTGAGCTGGCCGGCGAACGAGCCGAGCTTTTCGGCGAGCTCGATGAACGGCTTCAGCTTCGGGGCTTCTTCCGCGGTGATCGACGGGAAGTTGATCGCGTTGGTGATCGCGCCGGTCAGCAGGTAGTCGCTCATCTGCTCGGCGACCTGCAGCGCGACGTTCTCCTGCGCTTCCGTCGTCGAGGCGCCGAGATGCGGGGTGCAGATCACGTTCGGCAGGCCGAACAGCACGTTCTTGGTGGCCGGCTCTTCGGAGAACACGTCGAACGCCGCGCCGGCAACGTGACCGGACTTCAGGGCTTCGGCGAGTGCATTCTCGTCGACCAGACCGCCGCGCGCGCAATTGATGATGCGGACGCCCTTCTTCATCTTGGCGATCGCAGCCGCGTCGATGATGTTCTTGGTCTTGTCGGTGAGCGGGGTGTGCAGGGTGATGAAGTCGGCACGCTTGAAGATGTCTTCGAGCTCGACCTTCTCGACGCCGAGATCCTTGGCGCGCTCCGGCGACAGGAACGGATCGAACGCGATCACCTTCATCTTCAGGCCGAGCGCGCGGTCGGCGACGATCGAGCCGATGTTGCCGCAGCCGATCACGCCGAGGGTCTTGGCGGTGATTTCGACGCCCATGAAGCGGTTCTTTTCCCACTTGCCGGCCTGGGTCGAGGCGTCGGCGGCGGGGATCTCGCGGGCCAGCGACAGCATCATGGTGATGGCGTGCTCGGCGGTGGTGATCGAATTGCCGAACGGAGTGTTCATCACGATGATGCCCTTGGCGGTCGCCGCGGGAATCTCGACGTTGTCGACACCAATGCCGGCGCGGCCGATCACCTTGAGACGGTTGGCCTTCTCGAGGATCTTCGCGGTCGCCTTGGTGGCGGAGCGGATCGCGAGGCCGTCATAATTGCCGATGATCTCGGCGAGCTTGTCTTTGTCCTTGCCGAGGTTCGGCTGGAAATCGACGTCGATGCCGCGATCCTTGAAGATCTGCACGGCGGCTTCCGACAGCGCGTCGGAAATGAGGACTTTGGGAGCGGTCATGGGATTTCTCCTACACCCTCCCCTTGAGGGGGAGGGTCGGCGCGCAGCGCCGGGGTGGGGTGAAAGCGTCGAAAATGGAAATTGGAGTCCGAGGGCGGGGAGAGTCTGTCACCCCACCCCGCCGCACCTACGGTGCGTCGACCCTCCCCCTCTAGGGGAGGGTGACTAATCAGGCCGCCTGAGTCAGCGAGGCCTTGGTGGTCTCGAACGCCCAGTCCAGCCACTGCGTCAGGGCCTGCACGTCGGCAGTCTCAACCGTCGCGCCGCACCAGATCCGCAGGCCGGGAGGGGCATCGCGGTAAGCGCCGAGGTCGAAGCCCGCGCCTTCCTTCTCGACCGCCGCGACCAGCTTTTTCGCAAAGTCCGCCTGGGCTTCCGGAGACAGCGCGGTGATGGCGGGATCGACCACCTTGAGGCAGACCGAGGTGTTGGAGCGGATCGCCGGATCCTTGGCGAGGAAGTCGACCCACGGGGTCTTCGCCTGCCAATCGGTCAGCACCTTGGTGTTGGCGTCGGCGCGGGCGATCAGGCCCTTGAGGCCGCCCACCGACTTCGCCCACTGCAGCGCGTCGATGTAGTCCTCGACGCACAGCATCGACGGGGTGTTGATGGTCTCGCCCTGGAAGATGCCCTCGATCAGCTTGCCGCCCTTGGTGAGGCGGAAGATCTTCGGCATCGGCCAAGTCGGCGTGTAGCTCTCGAGACGGGCGACGGCGCGCGGCGAGAGGATCAGCATGCCGTGCGCGGCTTCGCCGCCGAGCGCCTTCTGCCAGGAGAAGGTGACGACATCGAGCTTGGCCCAATCCAGCGGCTGCGCGAAGGCGGCCGAGGTGGCGTCGCAGATGGTCAGGCCTTCACGGTCGGCCTTGATCCAGTCGGCGTTC
This sequence comes from Rhodopseudomonas sp. P1, assembly GCF_039642825.1. NCBI lineage: Bacteria > Pseudomonadati > Pseudomonadota > Alphaproteobacteria > Hyphomicrobiales > Nitrobacteraceae > Rhodopseudomonas > Rhodopseudomonas sp. P1. The sequence goes on from NZ_CP088006.1 coordinate 4,713,414, forward strand.
GGAACGCGGACGCCGGAGGTGGTGCCGTTCCAGGTGAAGACGACGTCGGTGTTGCAATCGACCTTGGAGAGGTCGGGAATTTCGCCGTAACCAGCCTTGAGCTTGGTGACGTTGGGGAGCTTCAGCTCCTTGGTGATATCGCCGACCCAGCCGTCGCCGAACGATTCCCAGGCCAGCGTGGTGACCGGGCGCGGCCCGAGCAGCGACCACAGCGCCATTTCGACGGCGCCGGTATCGGAGGCCGGAACGATGCCGATCTTGTAGTCGGCGGGGACCTCGAGCACGTCGCGAGTCAGGTCGATCGCGAGCTTGAGCTTGGCCTTGCCGACCTTCGCGCGATGCGAGCGGCCGAGCGGGGCGTCCTTGAGATTTTCGGGAGACCAGCCGGGGCGCTTCGCGCAGGGGCCGGAGGAGAATTGCGGCGCATTGGGCCGCGAAGCGGGCTTCGCTACAGTCATAGTCTATCCTTCCAGATAGCTGCCTCTCGGTGGGGAGAGGTTTCCCGCTGCTGGGGATAGTCCTTTGGCCTCGAAAGTCAAGGAACTTCGCCATCCGGGAGATCACGGACAGCTTAGACTTTCGAAAGCCGCCGCGTTGGCGGCAAATACGACGCGACCATGACGAGCAGGAACGAACAACGCGCGCCGGCAGGATTGGCCGACGCGCGTTGGAAATCAGTGAGTTCAAACCGACCTGCTACTTGCCGACCTGCCCGGGATGGCCGGGGTTGCTGGTGGAATCACCTGGCAGACCACTCGGCGACGCGCCGGTGCCGATACTGCCCGGCGTCGAGGTGTTCGGAACGCCAGGTTGATTAGTTCCCGAATTGAGGTTCGATCCGGTCGTCGTACCCGACATGCCGGTTCCGGTCGCCGAAGTACTCGATCCACCCGGCGCCGATGAAATACCGGCACTGCCGGAATTCTGCGGCACTGAGCTCGGCGCGCTGATGCCACCCGGCGAAGCCGCACCGCCTGCAGTGCCGCCGGCTCCGCTGCCGCCGCCTGTGCCACCGGTTTGGGCGGATGCACCTGACGCCGCCAACAGCACGGCCGCGATGATCACCCCACTCTTGGTCAAACCACTCTTCGATCGCATGACGTTCTCCCTTTGCTGTGAGGGGAGAACGGAGGCCGGCGCAATGTCGTTCCGCGCCATCACACACGAGTTAGGGCGGAGGTGCAGGAACAACAGAACGCGATCATGCGACCTGCGAGATGAACCGCTGCACTTCGCTCCGCAGCCGGTCGACCTGACCGGCGATCTCGCCCGAGACGCCGTTGACCCGTACCGCGATCTTGCCGGCATCGTCGGCGGCATGGCTGATACCAACGACGTTCGACGACACCAGCGCGGTGCCGGCCGAAGCCTGCTGCACATTGCTGGCGATTTCGCGTGTCGCCGCGCCCTGCTCTTCGACCGCCGACGCGATCGTCGTACTCACCTCGTTGATCTCGCTGATCCGGCGGCTGATCGCCTCGACGGCGCCGACCGACTGCTCGGTGATCGACTGCATCTCGCCGATCCGCGCGGTGATCTCCTCGGTCGCCTTGGCGGTCTGGCTGGCGAGCGCCTTCACCTCGGCAGCCACAACGGCGAAGCCTCGGCCGGACTCGCCGGCCCGCGCCGCCTCGATCGTGGCGTTGAGCGCCAGCAGATTGGTCTGCGCCGCGACTGCGTTGATCAGCTTGACGACGTCACCGATCCGCTGCGCCGCATCGGCCAGTTGCCGGATCTTGTCAGTGGTCTGCGCCGCCTCATCGACCGCCTGATGCGTGCTGGTGGTCGAGTGCTGGATCTGCCGCGAGATCTCGGCGATCGAAGCGGTGAGTTCCTCCGCCGCGCTGGCGACCGTCTGCACGTTGGCAGAGGCTTGCTCAGCGCCCGAGGCGACACTCACCGACTGGCGGCTGGTCTCTTCGGCTGCATTGGCCATCGCGCCGGCATCACCCTTCAGGCCGGTCGACGCGGTCACCAGCATGCTGGCGACATTGTCCATGCCGGCCGCGAAGCACTGCGCCTCCTTGGCAACGTCGCGCACCCGGCGATCCATCACGCCGGTGGCGTTGTTGATCGTGGTCGACGCCACCTTGAACGATCCGGGTAGTCCGCGCGTCAGCACCTTGCGGAAGGTCTTGCCCTGGCTGACGTAGTCCATCGACGCCGAGGCCTCGCGGACGAAGGCGTCGACGATGTCGAGCATGTTGTTGACACCGGCCTGCGCCTTGCCGATGTCACCGCCATCTCGGCGGCCTTGCACCCGCGCTTCGAGATCGCCATGCGCGGCACTTTCGGCAACCGCAGCAATCTCGCCGACCGCGCCTGCGGCCCCATGCAGCAGCCACGCCGCGACACCGATCGAGCCGAGACCGAGCAGCAACCCGACGATTTCCACGGCCGAGCCGAGCGGCCCGATCAGGATACGCGCCGCGGCCAAGCCGAGCATGACCACGGCGGCACCGGCGACGGCGATCATCGCCTTAGACAGAGAAGACAAACTCATCATACTCGACGCCCCGATCCTTGATCATGCTCATCAGCAACGCGTAGCCCGCCAGCATGCCGTCCTTGGCGTTGCGATGCCGGTTCTCCTCGTCGCGCAATTGCCGATACAGCGCCTCGATCCGGGTGACCTGATCGCGATCGGGCTTGCGCCGATTGGAGTGGAAGCCGGTGACGTTGCGGTTGGCGTCGAGCGTCGGCGTGACATGGGCGAACACCCAGTAATGATCGCCATCGCTCGCCATGTTCACCACATAGGCGAAGATCTCCTTCTTGGCCTGGATGGTGTCCCACAGCAGCTTGAAGATCGACCGCGGCATATCCGGGTGGCGCACCAGCGAATGCGGCGCGCCGATTACTTCCGAGCGCGGGAATTTTGCCAGACGAACGAAGACATCGTTGGCGTAGGTAATGTGCCCTTTGAGATCCGTTTTGGAGACGATCAATTCATCTTCGTCGAACGGGCATTCGATGCCCGTCGGCTTCACCTGCGGCCGAGCCATCGGTCGTGCACTCCTGATAATTGAAACCTGAATTGGCAGGTCTCAGGCCGGTTGCCTCCCCTGAGAAACGGCGCTTCTTATACGGAGTAGAATCTTATTGAGCCCGTTACCCCGCCGTTAAACTGCCACTCAGTAGCAATACCGGGTTATGATGGGCTTGGGGAATAATCGATTCAAAACCGCATCGTCATGCCGACATGAGACGGCTGAAATCCGAGTCGGACGTAGAACCGCTGCGCATCGACGCGGCTCTGATGCGTAAATAGTTCGACCAGCCTGCAACCCTGGTCGCGCGCCTGTGCAATCGCCCAGCGCACCAGCGCTTCGCCGATGCCGCGGCTGCGGCAATCACGGGCCACACGAACGTCCTCGATGATCGCCCGGGACGCGCCCTGCGAACTCAGTCCCGGCAGCACCGCAAGCTGCAGGCAGCCGATGACCCGGTCATCGTGATCTTCCGCCACCACCATCTGAATATGCGGCGAGCGCTCCAGGGCGTCGAATGCCGCATAGTACAATTCCGGCAGCGGCTCTTCGAGCTTCTCGCGGCCGGCACCGAGATGGTCGTCGGCCAGCATCGCCACGATCGCGAACACATCGCCGCGGCGTGCGGGGCGGATTCTGACGGTGGGATCAGCACTCATCGGGTCACTCAACTCACGGACGGAAGGCCGGCAGGCCGAGCCCGGCTTCAGCGCGGCCAATCCAGCTCCGAATGGCCGGATAGTCTTGCAGCGCAAAGCCGCCCTGCTCCGCCATCCGGGTGTAGGCGAGCAGCGCCACATCGGCGAGCGACAGCGTCTCGCCGGCAAGAAACTCGTTATTGGCCAGATGCTGCTCCATCCGCGCCAGCGCGGCGTGGCCGCGGCGAACCTTGTCCGGATCGAGCTCACTGGCCGGCTTGCCGAGATAGACCATCTGGAAGCGGCACACCGCAATATAGGGCTCGTGGCTGTACTGCTCCCAGAACAGCCACTCATCCATCTTGGCCTCGAGCCACGGATCGGCAGGGATCAGGTCAGTGCCGCGAGCGAGATAGCGGATGATGGCGTTGGATTGCGCCAGCGAGCGGCCATGGTCGAACGCCACCACCGGCACCTGCCCGGCCGGGTTCAACGCCAGGAACGCCGGCGTCCGAGTCTCGCCCTTCATCGTGTCGATCGCGATCCACTCATAAGGCAGACCCAGCCGATCGCAGGTCCACTTCACCTTCAGGCAGTTGCCGGAGTTGAGGTCGCCGTAGATCTTCATGCGCGGAGGGCCCTCGCGTCTCCGGACAGAGACGAGCAGTCGCCGGAGCGTGCAGCAACGTCAGATCAGAACTTGTAGCCGATACCGCCGCGCACGGTGGAGACCGCCGTGTTGATCGGAGCCGCGAATTTCTGATACTCCCACTCCGCACGGACGAAAAGTCCGCGGTAAAGCATCATGTCCATGCCGACGCCGCCCGAATAGCCGTAGATGAAATGGCTGTTTTGGACTTGGCTTCCGCTCAGCACCCAGGTGCCACCGGCGTCCGTACCGATAACGCTCGCCGATTGGACGATGTCCGCCTGTCCAAGCGCCACGCCGCCGAACGCATAAGGCAGGAAGCTGCCGAACGCATAGCCGGCACGCAGCCGCGCCGAACCGACGTCGTGGACGTTGATCCCAGCACTTGCACCGTAGATCGCGCCGTAGTTCACGCCACCAGAAGAGATCTGCCGGGCCATCGATCCCGAGGTCGAGCCTCCGAAATTGCCGTGCATGTAGTTGGCTTCGATACCGAGCACGACATCGTCCCATTGAGCGTTGTAGCCGACGAAGCCGCCCCAGCCCTGGCCATGGGATGAAGATTTGCCCAGCACTGGCCACGACGACACGCCGAGAGCCCCCTGGACTGCCGTGTTCACGAGGAGGTTGGAAACAATACCTTGGGTCGAATTGGTAAAGTCCATATCGGAGGTGCCGTAGCCACCCTGACCGCCGACGTAGAAACCTTCCCAGTTGATCACACGGGGTGTTTCCACCAGCGCACCGCGGAGCGGACCGTAGTCCGGCATGTCGGCCGCATACGCCGTCTGAGCCATCACGCCGACCGCCGCAGCCACCACAACTCTACGCATCGCCACACTCCTCGACGAACTTTCCACGATACAAATCATCGGCTGTTAACCTTAATTCTTCGTTGTCGCCCGAGGTGTCCGGCACAGAAAAACGGCGCGGGAAGCTCCCGCGCCGTTAATACTTGTAAACGATCGAGGGCGACGATCAGCCCTTGCGCATCAAGGGCGGCGGTGCGGCGTAGACCGGACCTGCGTCGAGATTCCAGCGCACGCCGAGCTTCACGTCGTGCGAGGTGATATCCTTGAACTTGAAGCTGTTGTTGCTGGTGCGGCCATCGTAAGTCGACAGCGAACCGGTGTAGCCATCACCCAGATTGAGATAGCTGTATGCCAATTCGAGCGTCAGGTTGGGATTGACCTTGTAGGCGAGACCGGTGTGCACCGCCCAGGCCAGGTTCCACTTTGATGCCGTCGGCGCGCTGGCGAAGCTCGTTGTCGAACCCGGAATGGTGTTGACGCCGGTGTCGGTGAAGTTCGCCATCGTCACCCGAGCAGCGCCGACGCCGGCGCCGACGAACGGGGTGATGCACCACCAGGTCCCGAGATCGACATAGGCGTTCGCCATCACCAGCCATTCGGACTTGGAGGCGCCGTAATTGTCGATGGCGCTATAGGGCGCGCCGCTGGAGGTGCCGGTGAAGCGGTCGGTGCCCTTGAAATTCGAATTGCCACGGTACTGACCGATCAAGTCCGCGCGCAGCCAGGGATTGAACTGATAGCCGACGCCAAGACCGTAGATGCCAGCCGAGTCGAACGAAGTCTGCTGGTCGAACGACGTGAGCTGCGAGTACGCTGATTCACGCCCGTAACGCAGATCCTTGACCTGCTGGTTGCTGAACCCGATATCGCCGCGCAGGTACCAGCCACCGAAATCTTCAACCGGGGGCGGCGCATAGGCAGGCGGCGGGGCAATCGGCATATCGGCCGCCATCGCGGCCGAGGCAACCAGCGAAGCCGCTCCGGCGGCCATCAACATCTTCACGCTACGCATTGGCTTCGTCCTTTGGTCCAATGATCAATTACGAAGGCCCCACACCCGGAAACCTATGAGACCGAACGATGCCATCAATTTCTTAAGCGCGACTTAACCCTAATTTTTAAGGTTGATATTTGGTGTCACAACGTTTTGCGCTGGTAACAACTCCAAACGGCAGGCCGCGCCGGCGCCGCAATGACTAACAAATCATTACCGACGAATGCGATCCTGACTGGCCGGCACACCAACAAAAAACGGCTCCAGTTCCATCGGAACCGGAGCCGCGATTTGAGCGGATCAGGGCGGCGCCCTGCCCAACGCCGCGCTAGTGGGCGTGGCGGGGCATCTTCGGCAGCAGCACCGCCAGCAGGCCGAGCGCCGGCAGGAACGAGCAGACCTGATAGACGAAGTCGATGCCGCGGATATCGGCGACCTGGCCGAGCGCCGCCGCGCCGAGACCGCCGATACCGAAGGCGAAGCCGAAGAAGATCCCCGAGATCATGCCGAAGCGGTGCGGCATCAGCTCCTGGGCGAACACGATGATCGCCGGCGTCGCCGACGCCAAGATAAAGCCGATGAACACCGTCAGCACTGCGCTGGCGGTGAGCCCGGCATAGGGCAGCGCCAGGGTGAACGGCAGGATGCCGAGGATCGAGAACCAGATCACGTAGCGGCGGCCGAACCGGTCGCCGAGCGGGCCGCCGAAGAACACGCCGGCCGCGGTGGCAGCCAGGAAGATGAACAGGAAGATCTGCGCGGTCTGGGTCGAGACGTGGAACTTCTCGATCAGATAGAATGTGTAGTAGCTCGACAGGCTGGACAGATAGAGCTGCTTGGAGAACAGCAGCGCCACCAGCACCACCAGCGCGACCATCACCCGGCGCCGGCTCGGCGCGTGCGGATGCGGCTGCACCACCATCTTCTTCTTGCCGGCGACCTGCGGCTTGTACCAGACGCCGATCCGCCACAGCACGATGATGGCAAGGAACGCGATCGACGAGAACCAGGCGATCGACGGCTGGCCGAACGGCACCACGATCAGCGCCGCCAGCACCGGGCCGAGCGCGGTGCCGGCATTGCCGCCAACCTGAAACACCGATTGCGCCATGCCATGGCGACCGCCCGAGGCGAGCCGCGCGATCCGCGCCGACTCGGGGTGGAACACCGCCGAGCCGAGCCCGATCATCGCCGCAGCGATCAGGATCACCGCATAAGAATGCGCGACGCTGAGCAGCAGCAGCCCCAGGAAGGTCGAGCCCATGCCGATCGCCAGCGAGAACGGCTGCGCCTTCTTGTCGGTGATGTGCCCGACCACCGGCTGCAGCAGCGAGGCGGTGAACTGGAACGCCAGCGTGATCATGCCGATCTGGCCGAAATCGAGCGCGTAGTTCGCCTTCAGGATCGGATACACCGACGGAATCAGCGACTGCATCGTATCGTTGAGGAAGTGCGAGAAGCTGATGCCACCAAGCACAATATAGGCCGGCCCGGCCGCGGCAGGCGCCGCCGGCTTGGTGAGTTCGGGGAGCGGCAGCTCGGCCGGATTGACCGGAGCAGCGATATCCGCATCGACGGTGACAGGCTTGTTCACGGCGTTTCCTGAAGTGGGCTTGGGACGCCGGCGCAACCGTCGCTGGCGCAAGAACGACGAACGGCCGGCACGTTGGCCGACCGTTCATAAAGTAGTTCCAGGCGCTGCGTGTGTGTAGCGCGGATTTGCGATGGCAGCGTTGCACCCCGCCTGATGCGGCGGGAGCAGGCCTCAGGCGGCCGCAGCCGCCGCGTTGCCGAGCGCGTCGACGATGCTGTCGACCACTTCCTCGACCACATCGTGATTGTCGCCCTCGCCCATTACCCGGATCACCGGCTCGGTGCCCGACGGACGGATCAGCAGACGGCCGTGGCCGTTCAGCCGCTTCTCACCGTCCTGGATCGCCGAGATCACGCCGCTGTCATCGAGCGGCCGGCCGCTGCGATAGCGCACGTTCTTCAGGATCTGCGGCAGCGGATCGAACCGGTGGCAAACTTCGGACACCGGACGGCCGAGCTTCTGCACCATCGCCAGCACCTGCAGCGCAGCGACGAAACCGTCGCCGGTGGTGTTGAAGTCGGACAGGATGATGTGACCCGAGGACTCGCCGCCGACGTTGTAGCCCTCTTTCAGCATCTGCTCGAGCACGTAGCGATCACCGACCGGGGTGCGCAGCAGCGCGATGCCTTCGCCTGCCAAGAAGCGCTCGAGCCCAAGATTGGACATCACGGTGGCGACCACGCCGGGCTTGGCAAGGCGGCCGTCTTCCTTCCAGCTCTGGCCGATCACTGCCAAGAGTTGGTCGCCGTCGACCACGTGGCCGCGCTCGTCGACCAGGATCACACGGTCGGCGTCGCCATCGAGCGCAATGCCGATATCGGCGCGCATCTCGCGGACCTTGGCGCACAGCGCCTGCGGCGCGGTGGAGCCGCATTCCTTGTTGATATTGAAGCCGTCGGGTTCGACCCCAATCGAGATCACGTCGGCGCCGAGCTCCCACAGCGCTTCCGGCACCACCTTGTAGGCGGCGCCGTTGGCGCAATCGATCACCACGCGCAGGCCCTCGAGGCTCAGCTCGCGCGGCAGCGTGCGCTTGGCGAATTCGATGTAACGATCGTGGACGCCGTCGATGCGGCGGGCACGGCCGAGGCTGGCGCTCTGCGCGAGCTTTTTGTCGAGGGATTCGTCGAGCATCAGCTCGATCTGCTTTTCGACATCGTCGCTGAGCTTGTAGCCGAGCGGGCCGAACAGCTTGATGCCGTTGTCTTCGAACAGATTATGCGAGGCCGAAATCATCACGCCGAGATCGGCGCGCATCGACTTGGTCAGCATCGCGACCGCCGGGGTCGGCATCGGGCCGACCAGCAGCACGTCCATGCCGACCGAGGTGAAGCCTGCGACCAGCGCATTCTCGATCATGTAGCCGGACAGGCGCGTATCCTTGCCGATCACCACGCGGTGACGGTGCTCGCCGCGCTGAAACGCGAGGCCCGCGGCCTGGCCGACCTTGAGAGCCAGCTCCGGCGTGATCAAACCGTTGGCGCGGCCCCGGATTCCGTCCGTCCCGAAATATCTGCGGCTCATCCAATCATCCCCCGCCCTTGCCGATCACGGTCAAAAACCCACGATTCGTCCGGGGCTTGCCGTACGGCGAAACGGCCTTATAGGCCCAAAATAGTTGCGGGGACTTCAAAAAATGTAATCAAAGATTACGCCGCCGGCTTGGGCCGACGGCGTAACTATCTGAGAAATATAATCTATCGAGCCGTATCCAGCGTCGGGTGATTAATCCTTGCGGCGCTTATCCCCATCCGGTTTCGACGGCGCCGGCTGGGTCACGCTGACCGGGTCGGAGCCCGGAAACGACTCCTCCAGCCCTTCATTGAGCTGATCTTCCAGCTCCTTCTTGTTCTTGGTGGGGGTCTGGGCGGTCTTGGCGTCGGTCATCGCGGTCCTCCTGCTCGAACCTTGAGAATTCAAAGGAAAACGCGCTGCGGTGCACCGGGTTCCCAAGGATCGGCGAAGCCCGACGCGACGATTTTGCACATGGCGTCCGCGTGCTACAGGACGAGCGGCTCGCAACAACCCGCAAGAGGCGGACGGCATTTCCATGAAAGAGATCACCTGCATCGAAGACCTCCGCCAGATCCACAAGCGCCGGGTGCCGAAGATGTTCTTCGACTACGTCGACCACGGCTCCTATGCCGAGGAGACGCTGCGGGCGAATGTGGAAGACCTGAAGCGGATCAAGTTCCGCCAGCGCATTCTGGTCGACATCTCCAAGCGCGATCTGGCCACCACGATCCTCGGCGACACCTATGCGATGCCGCTGATCCTGGCGCCGGTCGGCTCCACCGGGATGCAGCACGCCGACGGCGAGATCCATGCCTGCCGCGCCGCGCAGGCCGCCGGCATCCCCTACACGCTGTCGACGATGTCGATTTGCTCGATCGAGGACGTCGCCGCGAACGTCGAAAAGCCGTTCTGGTTTCAGCTCTATGTGATGCGTGACCGCGGCTTCGTCAAAGCGCTGATCGAGCGCGCGATCGCCGCCAAGTGCAGCGCGCTGGTGCTCACGGTCGACCTGCAGGTGATCGGCCAGCGCCATCAGGACATCAAGAACGGCATGACGGTGCCGCCGCAGCTGTTCAAGCTGAAGAACGTCATCGACATCGCCACCAAGCCGCGCTGGGTGAAGGGCATTCTCGGCACGCCGCGGCGCAACTTCGGCAACATCGCCGGCCATCTGCCCGGCTCCAAGGATCTGGAGTCGGTGTCGGCTTGGGTTGCATCGCAGTTCGACGCCTCGCTGAACTGGCGCGACATCGACTGGATCCGCTCGATCTGGCCGGGCAAGCTGATCATCAAGGGCATCCTTGACGTCGAGGACGCGCGCGAGGCGGTGAAGGTCGGCGCCGAGGCGCTGGTGGTGTCGAACCATGGCGGACGCCAGCTCGACGGCGCGCCGTCGTCGATCGAGGTGTTGCCGGAGATCGTCCACACCGTCGGCTCGCACATCGAAGTGATGTTCGATGGCGGCGTCCGCTCCGGCCAGGACGTGATGCGCGCGCTCGCGCTCGGCGCCAAGAGCTGCATGATCGGCCGCGCCTATATCTACGGCCTCGGCGCCTATGGCGGCCCGGGTGTCGCCAAGGCGATCGACATCATCGGCAAAGAGCTGTCGACCACGATGGGCCTGTGCGGCGTCAATTCGATCCACGAGATCGACGAGAAGGTGCTGGCGGAGTAATTCCGCCTGCCCTCTCCACGTCATTGCGAGCGCAGCGAAGCAATCCAGGAGCTCCGTGCACTGAGCTGGATTGCTTCGTCGCTTCGCTCCTCGCAATGACGGGGAGAGAACTAACAACAAAAACAACAACCGGAGGAAATCCATGACTGATACGCAACGCGCGACCCAGCCCGCTTCCAGCGAAGTGCTCTATGCGGTCGAGGATCACATCGCCACGATCACGCTCAACGCGCCGGAGCGGCTCAACACCATCTCCGGGCCGATGCTGAACACGCTGGCGGCACTGCTCACCAAGGCCAATGAAGACCCGGACGTCCGCTGCGTGATCCTCACCGGCAACGGCCGCGCGTTCTGCGCCGGGCTCGATCTCAACAAGGAGCGCGGCGACGAAGGCCTCAGCGCGGCGTCGTCGCCGACCACGCTCGACCTGCGCAACACGCCACCGACCGTGCTGCAGGCGATGGACAAGCCGGTGATCTGCGCCGTCAACGGCGGTGCGGCCGGCTACGGCATGGATACCGCGCTCGGCTGCGACATCCGCATCATGGCGGAATCCGCCAAGCTCGCTGCCGCCTTCGTCAAGCGCGGCGTGGTGCCGGAGAGCGGCGGCACCTGGTTTCTGCCGCGAATGATCGGCTGGGCCAAGGCATCCGAGCTGATCTTCACCGGCCGGACGCTGAGCGCGCGCGAGAGCCTGGAATGGGGCCTCGCCAACGAAGTCGTCCCAGACGGCGAACTGATGGGACGCGCCCGCGCGGTTGCCAAGGAAATCGCCGGCAACGCGCCGCTGGCGGTGCAGGCGGCCAAGCGCATGATGCGGATGGGCCTCAACGAGACCTTCCCGGATCACGTCCATCACGTGTACTTGCAGCTGCTGCCGCTGTTCAAATCCAAGGACATGGCCGAAGGCATCCGCGCCTTCCTGGAAAAGCGCGAGCCGAACTTCCAGGGCAAGTAAGCCCTCGCGCCACTCAGTCCTGTGCCACGTAGTCCTACGCGGCGCCGTCTTACGGTTTGATTCACCGATCGGACGACACTGTGGGATACAGCGCGAGCCGACTGCTGCCTTGCTGCAGACGGCTCGGCGCGTGTCCGCTATCGCAGCCAGCTCGATCGGAGCGCTATGACCGACCATCCCGAGAGCTCCGCCGCGACTGCGGCGGGTTCAGCAGAGTTGAAGCCGCGCCTCCTGGTGATCGATGACGACCAGGTCCACCGCACGATCATCTGCAAGATCGCGGTGCGCGCCGGGTTCGAACCGGTCGAAGCCGGCACGCTCGACGAAGTCGTCGAGCTGACCACCTACAATGATTTCGAAGGCGTCACGCTGGATCTGTCGCTCGGCGAGCAGGCCGGCACCGAGGTGCTGCGCCACTTTGCCGATCGCGACTTCCGGGCGCCGATCATCATCCTCAGCGGCGCCAAGAGCGAGATTGCGCGCAAGGCACACGATTTCGGCGAGTCGCTCGATCTCACCATGCTGGAAGCGGTGTCGAAGCCGGTCGACCTCACCGAACTGCGCGAGCAGCTTTCGATCATCGCGCGGACGTGGCGGATCATGCACCACGCCGCGTAACACCCGAACGCTTACTTCGGCACCAGATCGGCCTCGACCAGCGCCCGCAGCTCCGCGGTGACGTGCGGCCGCGCCCCGAACCACAGATCGAACCCCCGCACCGCCTGGTGCAGCAGCATGCCGAGACCGTCCGCGGTGCGCAGCCCGCGCGCTTTGGCGGCGGCGAGCAGATCGGTCTCCAGCGGCACATAGACCAGGTCCGCCACCACCGCGTCCGCCGGCAGCGCCGACAGGTCGATCTGCAGCGGCGGCTGTCCCTTCATGCCGAGCGAGGTGGTGTTGACCAACAGACCCGCGCCCGGCAGCGCCGCGGGGATGTCGCTCCAGGCGATCGGCACCACACGGTCGCCGAACAGATCGCGCAGCGCCTGGGCCCGCTCGATCGAACGGTTGGCGAGCGCGATCCGCTGCACGCCGCGCTCCAACAGGCCGAACACCACCGCCCGTGACGAGCCACCGGCCCCGAGCACCACGGCATGCGGGGAGCGATCCCAGCCCGGCGCCGAGGCATCGAGATTGCCGATGAAGCCTTCGATGTCGGTATTGGTGGAGCGCAACAGATCGCCGTCGTAGTACAGCGTGTTGGCGGCGCCGACGGCGCGGGCGCGCTCGTCCGGCTCGGTGAGCTGCAGCGCGCGTTCCTTGTGCGGGATGGTGACGTTGGCGCCGACATAGCCGTGCGTCTTCAGGTGCAGCACGAATTCGGCAAAGCCTTCCGGCGGCACCGCTTCGATCGAATAGCCGCCCTCGATGCCGAGCTGGCGAAGCCAGTAGTGATGGATCAGCGGCGAGCGCGAATGCGCCGCCGGCCAGCCGATCAGACACGCGGCGCGCTTGGTCGCAGCCATTTCGCCCTCCAACAGACGCGAGACCTCCGAAGCCTGTGAAAATCAGGCTGCCGCGCCAGCGTCAATCGCAAAACGCGGCGCCGCGACGGAAGTCGGGGACGTCAGACCGAGGCGGGCTGCGGTGCGGTCGCCTCCTGGGGCGCGGGGGTCTTGCCCTTGACCTCGTCGACCGCGCTCGCGATGTCGGCACGGTAATGCGCCAGCGGCGGCTTGACGCCGTGGGTGAGCAGCGCGCGGCGGACGGTCGGTGAGGCCCCGGTGACGATCAGCTTGATGCGCTTGCGCTGCGCTGACAGCGCCACCCGGTAGATCGCGTTCGCGGCGGTGGAGTCCAGGAACGGCACCGCGGCGAAATCGACCACGAACACCTTGTGGCGATCGGCGATGTTGTTGAGCACCGACGACACCGTCGCAGCAGCGCCGAAGAAGAACGCCCCGGTGATGCGATACACCACCACGTCCGGATCGGTGACCAGCGACAGATCGGCGGCGGTGCCACGGCGCTTGCCGCTCTCGTCGGCACGATCTTCCTGCGCCAGCCCGGAATACGCCTCCACGCCGGTGACTTCCGACATGCGGTGAATGAACAGCACCGCGCCGAGCGCAAACCCGACCACGATGCCTTCGGTGAGGTCACGAAACACGGTGAGCAGGAAGGTCGCCAGCACCACCACCGCGTCGCCGCGCGACGAGCGTACCAGCGTGGCGAATTCGTGCTTCTCCGCCATGTTCCAGGCGACGATCGCCAGCACCGCGGCGAGCGTCGCAAGCGGGATGTAGCTCGCCAGCGGCGCCGCCACCAGCATGAACACCAGCAGGAACACCGAGTGCAGCATGCCGGCGATCGGCGTGCGCGCACCGGTGCGGATGTTGGTCGCGGTACGGGCGATCGCGCCGGTAACGCAGATGCCGCCGAACAGCGCCGAACCCATATTGGCGAAGCCCTGCGCCACCAGTTCACAGTTCGAGCGATGCCGCCGCCCGGTCATGCCGTCGGCCACAACGGCGGAGAGCAGCGACTCGATCGCGCCGAGCAGCGCGAACGCCATCGCGTCGGGCAGCACTTCGATCACCTTGGCGACCGAGAACACCGGCCAGGACGGCAGCGGGAAGCTCTCGGGAATGCCGCCGAACCGGGTGCCGATGGTGGCGACCGGCAGCGAGAAGCCCCACACCAGCGCCGCAGTGACGGCGACCGCGATCAGCAGCCCCGGCCAGTTGGGCCGCAGCTTCTTCAGGCCGACGATCAGCACGATCGCGGTCAGCGCGATGCCGAGCGCATAGAAATTCATGGTCGGCAACGCCTGCGCCAGCGCTTCGAGCTTGGGAAGGAACGGCCCCGGCTCGTGCGCCAGCTCGATACCGAGCAGATCCTTGAGCTGACTGGCAAAGATGATCACCGCGATGCCGGCGGTGAAGCCGACCGTGACCGGATACGGAATGAATTTGACGTAGGTGCCGATCTGCAGGAAGCCGGCGATCACCAGCATGATGCCGGCCAGGAAGGTCGCGAGCAGCACGCCGTCGATGCCGTGGCGCTGCACGCTGAGCATCACCAGCACGATAAAGGCGCCGGCTGGGCCGCCGATCTGGAACCGCGAGCCGCCGAGCAGCGACACCAGAAATCCGCCGACCACTGCAGCGTAGAGGCCGCGATCCGGCGTGACGCCGGAGGCGATCGCGATCGCGGTCGACAGCGGCAGCGCCACGATCGCGACCGTGAGACCGGCGATCAGGTCGGCGCGGAAGTCGCCGAGGCCGTAGCCCTCGCGCAGCGCCGTGATCAGCTTTGGGGTGAACAGCTCGCGGAAGCTCGGTTTGGTGGCAGCCACAAGTCGCCGGGAGGTGTCCATGCTGTTTGCTCCTGGTCCGCCCCGCTGCTGCACCGAAACCGTTAGGCCTCGTTGCGGGGCGGCGCCGGCTCTTTGAACCGGACGCCGCGGCCGCCGCCTTCGCTGCGGGAATTGTCTCCGATCAGGGTCACGCCGCAGCGGTCGAGGGCCTCGATCACCTTGGTGAGGGATTCCACCACACCACGGACGTTGCCTTCGCTCGCCTCCATCCGCTGGATGGTCGGCAGCGACACGCCCGACAGTTCGGCCAGCGTGCGCTGGTCGATGCCAAGCAGCGCGCGCGCGGCGCGCAATTGGGCTGCGGTCATCATGGATGAAGCATGAACTCTGATGTCTGAAGATGCCAATATGATGCTTTTAATAGCATCAAGCAAACAAAAAACGGCTGGACTGATGTCTGAGACATCAGTCCAGCCGCTTCGGAGCAGTCATATTTTAGTGAGCGGGGCGGGAGAGGTTCCCGCCCCTTGCTCTCCTGGGGTCAGGCCGCTGCCTGACGGTGGGCCGCAACGATCTGGTCGGCGGTCCGCCCGCTGACTTCGGCCATATGGTCGAAGCTGCGGGTGAAGCTGCCTGCACCAGCCGTGGCCGAGCGCAGTTCGACGATCAGATCGCCGATCTCCGCCTCCGGCATGGTGGCGCGCACCATGTCCCAACCCGGCCAGCCCTCGCGGGTGTCGAAGCCGAGGATCTGGCCCCGCCGCCCCGACAGGATGGCGTTGACCTTGGCGGTCGCCTCGGTCGGGCAGACGATCTCGACGGTGTGGATCGGCTCCAGCAGCACCGGCTGGCACTGCGGCAACGCCTCGGTGATGCCGATCCGCGCCGCGGTGCGGAACGCCATGTCGGACGAATCCACGCTGTGATACGAGCCGTCGGTCAGGGTGACGTGGACGTCGACCACCGGGAAGCCGAGCGGCCCGGCACGCAGGGCATCGATCACGCCCTCCTCCACCGCGCCCATGTAGTTGCGCGGCACCGCGCCGCCGACCACGGTCTCGGCGAAGGCGAAGCCCTCACCACGCGGCAGCGGCTTGATGTCGAGCACCACGTCGCCGAACTGGCCATGGCCGCCCGACTGCTTCTTGTGGCGGCCGCGCTGAGTCACCGGCTTGCGGATGGTCTCGCGATAGCCGATCCCCGGCGCATGCGACTTCACGGTGACGCCGTAGCGGTCGTGCAGTCGCTCCAGCGCCACGCGCAGATGCATCTCGCCCTGTCCCCACAGCACCATCTCGTGGCTCTGCGGATCGTGCACGATGGTGAGCGAGGGATCTTCCTCGTTCAGCCGCTGCAGCGCCTGGCCGAGTTTGACGTCGTCCTTGCGATCGGTGGCAGCGAGCGCCATTGCGAGCACCGGCGGCGCGGCGGTGACTTCAACCAGCGATGCCGGCGCGGCCTTGCCGTTGCCGAAGGTGTCGCCGGTCTTGATCGCATCGAGCTTGCCGAGCGCGACGACCTCACCGGCCGTCGCCGACGAGCGTTTGCTGTCGTGACCTCCGCCGACCGTCTGGATGCCGGAGACGCGCGACGCCTCACCGGCCGACGACTGAACATTGTCGCCGTCGGCGAGCGTGCCGGCGAACAGCCGGGCCAGCGACAGCTTGCCGCCGTGCTGCAGATGCTGAGTCTTGAAGACGTAGCCGACCGCATCCTTGCCGGCGGTGACGCCGAGGCGTGCCGCGGTTTCGGTGACGTCGGGCGCCTCATGACGCAGCGCCTTGAGAAGACGCAGTACGCCGTTCTCGCGAAGCGCCGAGCCGAGCAGCACCGGACAGATCACGCCTTCACGCAGTTCACGCGCAAGATCATCGAACACCGCATCGCGCGGCGGCTGGATGTCGTCGAGCAACTGCTCCATCAGCGCGTCGTCGTGATCGGCGAGCTTCTCGAGCATCGAGAACCGCGCTTCCTTCTCACGGTCGAGATTGCCGCCTTCGAGGTCGACCACTTCGGAAGGCTTGTGCTCCCGATAGACGAAGGCGCGCTCCAGCGCGAGATCGACGTAACCGGCGATCAGGTCGCCGTTCCAGATCGGAATCTGGCGCAGCACCAGCGGGATACGCGAGGCCGGCTGCAGACTGTCGAGCACTTCGCGAATGCGTTTGTTGGCGCGATCGATCTTGTTCAGGAACAAAAATCTGGGAATGCCGAGATCTTCGAGTTCGCGCAGGATCAGCTGCAACTGCGGCAGCTTGCGCTCGTCGGCTTCACACACCACCACGGCGGCGTCGACGGCGGGAAGCGCCGCGCGCATGTCGTGCGCGAATTCGACGGAGCCGGGACAATCGAGGAAGGTGTAGCTCTCACCCATGAACTGGGTGGTGACGGCGGTCAGGCTGAGGCCCATTTTGTGTTGGCGCGCCTCGGGGCTGGAGTCGCCGTGCGAGGTGCCCGCATCGACCGAGCCGGCCCGCGGGATGGCACCGGTTCGTGCCAGGATCGCTTCAAGTAGTGTGGTTTTTCCGCTTTGGAATGGGCCCACCAGTGCGATGCACCGGGGACCACGGGGACTTCTGACGTCTTGTCCCATCGCCGCCTCCTTCTATCTGGAGCTCGGCCCGTGATTGGGTCGGCAAGACGTGATGCTTTCGCAACACACGACACTTGGCAAGCGCGAAAAATTACGACGCGATGATGTCGGTGTTGAGCAGGATCAAGGACACCAGAAATTTGCGCTGCGACGCGTTTGCATCGCAGCGCAATGTTGCAAAACAGGAATTGATCTGGCGGCGCGCTGTTAGTTAGCGGCCCGGACGCAGTTCGAGTTCCTGCAGACCGACCGCAACGTTGACGCCGGTCTGGCCCTGCAGGCTGACCGGCTGCAGGGCGATCGAATTCGCCGAGCCGCCGATCAGCACGTTGGCGCCAAGGCCGACGCCGACCGAAGCCGAGCCCTGCGCGCCCGCGTAGTTACCAGCGAGGTCGCCGGGGCCGAAGCGTTCAACCGGCGCGAACACCGCCCAGCCGAGCGCGGTTTCCGGGGTGATACCAATATCGAGACCGACCTTGCGGATGGTGGCGACATAGGGCGTATCCGGCCGACCTTCGCTGCGCAGGACGCAGCCGAGATTGGTCACCGAACCGACGATGAAGCCCATGCTGGCACCGCCGCGGCATTCGAGCATGCCGACACGCACCCGGCCCTGTTGAGCATCGGCGGCGGTTGTTATCAGCGCGGCGGCGGCGAGGCCGGCGAGAAGCGAGAGGCGGCGCATAGCGAAGATCTCCGACGTGGGAAGGTGATGCGGAAGACGACCCGATTCGGGCAAACGCGCAAACGAGTGCTCGCCATCTAGTCACAGCATCGGCAAATCTTCAATGACACCCGGCGTAGCGCCAAGACCGGTGTTCGAGCGTACCGAGACGCCCAGACGCAAAAAGGGCCCGCGCTGGCGGGCCCTTTTCGTTACGACGCTAATGCTTCGTAAACGCTGTCACTTAGTGATGATGACGGCGATGCTTGCGATAGTGCTTCTTGGCGATCGGGGCCGGCAGCAGCTGCACGTCGACGATGCCCGCGGTCGCGTTGAGACCGGTCTGGCCCTGCAGGCTGAGCGGCTGCAGCGCGAAGGCGTTGTTCGAACCGCCGATCAGCAGGTTGCCGCCGACGCCGAAGCCGAACGACGCGTTGGCGCCGACGCCGCCGTAGCTGCCGCCGAGGTCACCGCGGCCGACGCGCTGGGTCGGGGCGTACACGGCCCAGGCCAGGCCGGTGTTCTGGGTGAAGCCGAGGTCGACGCCGATGCGCTGCACGTGCGCGATGTACGGCTCGGGACGACGGCCGTCGGCCCGGAACAGGCACTCGAGCTGGGTGGTCGAGCCGACCACGTAGCCGACGTTCGGACCGCCGGCGCATTCGATCACGCCGACCTGCACGCGCTGCTGCGCGCTCGCGCTCGCGCTCGCAACCGAGGCGATCAACGCGACCGCAGCGATGCCGAACTGTCTCAGGGTAAACATATAAGCACTCCACATGTGGATTGAGATTGCGACGGCGACAAAAAGGAAACGTCTTGTCCAAAACAAGGCGCTTTCACAGTTTTGGAACGAATCCTGTGAACCTTGCGGATTGTTAATGAAATCTTTACCGCAAATTTCCGCAGAACCGCTGAATGCGCTTGCAGGCATCCTCGAGATCCGAGGTCTTGGTGGCGTAGGAGATGCGGAATGCCGGGCCGAGGCCGAACGCCGAGCCCTGCACCACCGCCACGCCTTCCGCTTCCAGAAGCTCGGTGACGAAGTCCTGGTCGGTTTCGATCTTTTTGCCCGACGGCGCGGTCTTGCCGATGGTGCCGGCGCATGACGGATAGACGTAGAACGCCCCCTCCGGACGCGGGCAGTCGATGCCGGCCGCCTGGTTCAGCATCGACACGACGAGGTCGCGGCGCTCCTTGAACACCTTGTTGTGCGTGTCGATGAAGTCCTGCGGACCGTTGAGCGCCTCGACGGCGGCCCACTGGGCGATCGAGCAAGGGTTCGAGGTCGACTGCGACTGGATCGTCGACATCGCCTTGATCAGCTCGGCCGGGCCGCCGGCGTAACCGATCCGCCAGCCGGTCATGCAATACGACTTCGACACGCCGTTCACCGTCAGGGTGCGATCGAACAGCTTCGGCTCGATCTGCGCCGGGGTGGTGAACTCGAAGTCGTCATAGACGAGGTGCTCGTACATGTCGTCCGTCATCACCCAGACATGCGGGTGCTTGACCAGAACGTCGGTGAGCGCCTTCAGCTCGGCACGGCTGTAGGCCGCGCCGGTCGGGTTCGACGGCGAGTTGAGGATGATCCACTTGGTCTTCGGCGTGATCGCCGCTTCCAGCGCCGCCGGCTGCAGCTTGAAGCCGAACTCGGCGGTGCATACCACCGGCACGCTTTCGCCGCCGGCGAGCGCCACCATCTCCGGATAGCTGACCCAATACGGCGCCGGGATGATCACCTCGTCGCCCGGATTGATGGTGGCCATCAGGGCGTTGTACAGCACCTGCTTGCCGCCGGTGCCGACGATGATCTGGTTCGGCTTGTAGGTCAGGCCGTTCTCGCGCTGAAACTTGGCGATGATCGCCTGCTTCAGCTCCGGAATGCCGTCGACCGCGGTGTACTTGGTCTTGCCGGCCTCGACCGCATGGATCGCCGCCAGCTTGATGTTGGCGGGAGTATCGAAGTCCGGCTCGCCGGAGCCCAGGCCGATGACGTTGCGCCCGGCCGCTTTCAGCTCACGCGCTTTGTCCGTGACCGCGATGGTCGCGGACGGCTTCACACGATCGAGCGCGGTGGCGAGGAACGGCATCGTCTTCTCCTTGCAGCCGTCATGAGTCGGCATTTGGCGCGACTCTTCCATCTCTGACGGGAATATCCCCACACTAAGCGCGGCCACGTTGCATCGCAAGAAGCTTGCTGGAATAGCGGCATTGTCCGGTCGTCGGCACAACCGCCAGGAGAGGCCGCGCGCCGCCTTGCCGAGAACGGCAGTTGCCAGTCATGCGCGGCATTGCGCGCACCTGCGCGATTTCGCATAGCGAAAGGACGAAATCTGTCGCTGCGGCGGGATTTTCGCGGTGCCGCCGCGCCCTGTGCAATGCGGCATGGGATTTCGACCCTTTCCAGCGCTTGGGGCTTGCGGGGCCTGCCGGGGGACATCATTGTTTAGCCGCGTTAGGCGCGGCAGATGCCGGCGGCAGGGAGAGCGAAGCGACCTTCAGGATGTACAAGCTCTATTCGATGCAGCGATCGGGAAACAGCTACAAGGTTCGCCTTGCGCTGGCGCTTCTCGATGCCCCCTACCGTGCGGTCGAGGTCGATATTCTGCGCGGCGAGAGCCGCACGCCCGATTTCCTCGCCAAGAATCCGAGCGGCCAGGTGCCGCTATTGGAAACTGCGCCGGGCCGCTACCTCGCCGAATCCAACGCGATCCTGTGGTATCTCGCCGTCGGCACCTCGCTGGCGCCGGACACCCGGATGGACCGCGCCGAAGCGCTGCAATGGATGTTCTTCGAGCAGCATGCGCTCGAGCCGAATATCGGCTCCGCGTATTTCTGGCTGTGCCTCGTCAAGGGTGGCCGCGACCTGCAGACTCACGCGCTGGAGGATTGGCTGGAGCGCGGCTATGCGGCGCTGCAGGTGATGGAAAATCATCTGAAGACCAACGATTACTTCGCGGCCGGTCAGCTCACCATCGCCGACATCGCGCTGTACGGCTACACCCACGTCGCCGACCAGTGTGATTTCGACCTGTCGACGTTTCCGGCGGTGAATGCGTGGCTGCGGCGGGTCGAGCAGACCCCGGGCTTCATCACCATGGATTGGACCCCGGAAACCATCGCGGCCGATCCGACCAGCTTCGCGGCCGAGGCCTAAGTCCGGCCGCGGCGCTCGAATTCCGCCGCGATTTGACCATGATTGGCGCCCTTCGGCGCCGCATAAACGCCCGTGATCGCACGACAATCCACAAATGCCGGTGATTCGCCGGCGTTTGGTTCGAGGATTTCGAGTCATGCTTTCGTCGTCCGGCACGGCCTCCGGCTTCATCCGCCCCGCCGCGCCCGCCACCTCTCCCCGTCTGGTGCGAGCCGTCGCCGCCTCCCTGGTGATCGCGGTCGCCTCGCTCGGCACCATCCTCGCGCTGACGCTGCTGTCGACCCAATGCGGGCCGGCCTGCGGCATGGGGACGCCTTTCGCGCTCTGATCGGCTCGGCAACGTCCTTTCCCATCACGGCGCGTTGACTGGCGCGCCGCACCGCAGCCGCGACGGCCATCCTGCGAGGAGGCAGTGCGATGAAGGCTCCGATCGTCTGGGTTTCCGGTACGCTGAGCGCGGCCACCGCGCTGCTTGCCTCGCTGCTGATCGTGACCGCCAGCCGCGGCGAAATCACCACGTACGAATCCTCTGCCGGCCCGCTGACCGTCCAGACCGTGGCGCAGAAGCTGGTACACCCCTGGGGCCTGGCGTTTCTGCCCGACGGCCGGATGCTGGTGACGGAGCGCCCCGGTCGCCTTCGTCTTGTGACGCCGCAGGGCCAGGTCTCGAAGCCGCTGCAGGGCGTGCCCGAGGTGTGGGCCTCGGGCCAGGGCGGCCTGCTCGACGTCGCGGCCGACAAGGACATCGCCAGCAACCACACGATCTACCTGTGCTACGCCGAGCGCGACGGCAACGGTGGCCGGACCGCGGTAGCGCGTGCGTCTGTCGACACCGGCGATGCACCGCGGCTGAACGACATCAAGGTGATCTTCCGCCAGCAGGGGCCGCTGTCGTCCGGCAATCACTATGGCTGCCGGATCGCGCAGGACAGCAGCGGCAATCTGTTCGTGACGCTCGGCGAGCACTACGCGTATCGCGACCAGGCGCAGAGCCTGTCCAATCATCTCGGCAAGATCGTCCGCATCGCGCCGGACGGCAGCGTGCCCGACGGCAATCCGTTCGCCGGCCGCGACGGCGCCAAGCCTGAAATCTGGAGCCTCGGCCACCGCAATCCGCAAGGCCTCGCCTTCAACCCTGCCGACGGCAAACTGTGGGAGGTCGAGCACGGCCCCCGCGGCGGCGACGAGGTCAACATCATCCGCAAGGGCGAGAATTACGGCTGGCCGGTGATCGGCTACGGCATCGACTACAACGGCGCCAAGATCCACGAGGCGACCGCCAAGCCGGGCATGCAGCAGCCGGCAAAGTACTGGGTGCCCTCGATCTCGCCGAGCGGCATGGCGTTCTATACCGGCAAGCTGTTTCCGACCTGGACCGGCAGCCTGTTCGTCGGCGCATTGTCCGGACAGATGCTGGTGCGGCTGTCGCTCGACGGCGACAAGATCTCCGGCGAAGAGCGGTTGCTGCAGACGCTGGACGAGCGGATTCGCGACGTGCGCCAGGGGCCGGATGGCGCGCTGTGGCTGTTGACCGACAGCGATACCGGGCGACTCTTGCGCGTCGCACCGGCCGCCAACTAAGCGGTATTTTCAGCGGAGAAGTGCGCCCGCAGCCGCGGCTCGCCTCACACGTTAAGATGTAGTTGACGCGTCACCGCCGTGTAACAAACTACCGCTAGGGTCCGCTCGCGTCTGATCGAGGCCCCCCGTCGCCGATCAACGTCCCCAGCGGTCCCCGTCAGTCGCCGCGTCTGACCGGGGCCGCACCTTTTTGAGCGGCGCAAAGTCATTGCCATGCTGCGATTCATCCTCGTCATTGCCGCCGTCGTGCCGCTGACGTTGTCCCTGCTGCCGGTGCATCTGCTGGCGATCCGGTTCGGCTGGCGCGCACAGCGCACGATTCCGCAGCTGTATCATCGCATCGTCTGCGCGCTGATCGGCGTGCGCATTCATCAGGTCGGCCGCCGCTGCGACGGCCCGGTGCTGATCCTGTCCAATCACGTCTCCTGGCTCGACATCTGCGTGATCTCCGCGGTGGCGCCGGTGTCGTTCATCGCCAAGAGCGAAGTCGCGACCTGGCCGGTGTTCGGCGCGCTGGCACGCTGGCAGCGCACCGTGTTCATCGATCGCCAGGCCCGGCATCGCACCGGCGAGGCGACGCGCGAGATCGGCGCGCGGCTGCAGGATGGCGACGCCATGGTGCTGTTCGCCGAGGGCACCTCGTCCGACGGCAGCCGCGTGCTGCCGTTCCGCTCGGCGCTGGTCGGCGCGGTGCACCACGCGATCGGCGAACAGACCGGGGCCCGCGTCGCGGTGCAGCCGATGGCGGTGACGTATACCGGCTTCGGCGGCCTGCCGATCGGCCGCGAGTTGCGCCAGCGCGTGGCGTGGTACGGCGACGCCGAGCTGATGCCGCATTTCGTCGAGCTGCTGTCGGCCGGCGCGATCGACGTCACCATCAGCTGGGGCGATGCGGTCGCGACCTCGATCGACGCCGACCGCAAGCAGATCACCCGCGACGCCGAGCAGTCGGTGCGCCGGATGTGCGAAGCCGCCCGCCGCGCCGGCATGCGCGGCGCCATCGCCCCGCGCCCTGCCGCTGTGCCGGTGACGACGCCCGACGTGCAGCCGGAAGCGGCGTAGCGCGCTTCAAGCGGCGGCGGGCACCGGCGACCACCTGATCTCGTCCGCTCCGACAAAACAGGCGTGAGAGAACAGGCCGAGATCGAGTTCGTTCAACAAGCGGACGTCGCTCAAATCCGGGCAACTCTTCTTGGCAGGATCGTAAGAGCGGTGGATCTGCGAAATGACCACCAGGATCACGCCCGCGCTCCGGGCGAACGCCCGCAGCGCGCGGATCTGAGTGTTCAAGTCCGGCGTGTCGCGGCGCCGGTCGAGCAATTGCAGATAGTCGATCACCGCCAGCGACCCGCGTTCGGCTGACGCCAGTTGGCCGATGATGTAGTCCGAGCAGATCGCATCCGACGTATCGAGCGCAAACTTGTCCGCTAACGACGCCGGATCGGCTCCGATCGCGCGTAGCCGCGTCAGCACCTCTGCTTCGGTGTACTCCAGCGTGAAGAAGGCGCTGCCGCGCCCGGCCTTGATCGCCTCGACGGCGAGTTCGAGGCTGAGCAGCGTCTTGCCCTGCCCCGGCCTCGCGCCGAGCAACACCAGATCTCCGGGGCTGAGCGCTGCGAACAGACGCGCCGCGGGCGACGCTGCCGCCGAGTCGACCAACAGGCTCCAGCGCGCGAACCCTTCGGCCACCGCGACCTGATCGAGCGCCGCATGCAGCGGCACGTTTTGGGAGCGGGACAGCAGTTTGGCTTTACGTTTCAGGCGATAGACCGGCGCAGACAATCGCATCTCGACAACCTCCTCGATCGAGCCATTCCGCAATCCCTCCGCATGCAGGCGCTCGAACGGGCGGTTCGACGGTCGTGCAGCCCCGTATGAATGATACTTTCCCAATGGAGGGGGGAGGCGCGGGCCACGCCAGAATCAGATTGTAGCGCGCCTCACCGCGACCGAGAACAGCTTTCGCCGGCGACGCCGCTTGACGCTTGTGTGATCGGGGCTGTGCCTTGCGGCGGTGCGGGGCGCGCGCCACAATGGGCGGCTCCACGCACCTCTCAAGGACACTTCATGGACATTCGCAATCTCGGCGGCAGCGGCCTGCGGGTCTCGGTCGTCGGCCTCGGCTGCAACAATTTCGGCCAGCGCACCGACCCCGAAACCTCGAAGAAGGTGATCCACAAGGCGATCGACCTCGGCGTCACGCTGTTCGACACCGCCGACATCTATGCCGGCATGGGCGGCTCCGAGACCGTGCTCGGCAACGTGCTCGGCGATCGCCGCAAGGACATCGTGCTGGCGACCAAGTTCTGCAAGCCGATGGCGACCGACGGCACCAAGCAGGGCGCCTCGCGGCGCTACATCGTCGAGGCGGTCGAAGCCAGCCTGAAGCGGCTGAAGACCGATTGGATCGACCTGTATCAGCAGCACGATTACGATCCGCTGACGCCGATCGACGAGACGCTTCGCGCGCTCGACGACCTGATCCGCGCCGGCAAGGTGCGCTACATCGGCAATTCGAATTTCCCGGCATGGCGGATCGCCGAGGCGGAATACGTCGCGCGTGCGCTCGGCACCCACCGCTACGTGTCGTGCCAGGACGAATACAGCCTGGTGGTGCGCGACATCGAAAAGGACCTGCTGCCGGCGGCGCAGGACTACAAGCTCGGCCTGCTGCCGTTCTTCCCGCTGGCGAGCGGCCTTCTGACCGGCAAGTATCAGCGCGGCACGGAAGCGCCGGCGCACACCCGCTTCGCCAAGATGCCGGCGATCCGCGACCGCTACTTCACCGAGGCCAATCTCGATCTGGTCGACCGGCTGAAGGCGTTCGCCGAAGCGCGCGGCCATTCGCTGCTCGAACTGGCGTTCTCCTGGCTCGCCTGCCGCCCGCAAGTCTCCAGCGTCATCGCCGGCGCCACCACGCCCGAGCAGATCGAGGAGAACGTCAAAGCCGCGAGCTGGAAGCTGACCGCGGAAGAGATGGCCGAGGTGGACGCGATGACGAAGGGGTAGTTTGCAGCAACGCCTCGTCGCACCGTCATTCCGGGGCGCGCCCGAAAGGGCGCGAACCCGGAATCTCGAGGTGTTCTGCGTTGAGCCCCTTCGCCCTGCACAGCGGGATTCCGGGTTCGCTCGCTGCGCGAGCGCCCCGGAATGACAGGTGGAGAGATCACGCCCGTTCTCTTGATCCTGACTGCCGCACGCCCCTCCGCTCCGCGACCTTCCGCGTATTGCATCGCGGCCCAGGCGGAGTACGCTGCGAGCGTGTTTCAACCAGCGTTCACCGATCGTTGCTCATGCCGCTCCGCCCGACCTCGCCCGACACGCCTGCACCGCCGCCGCGGCGGTTGATCTGCGCCGGCTGCGGCGCCGAGTTTTCGTGCACGATGGACAGCGGCTGCTGGTGCTCGGCCGAGCCGGCGCATCTGCCGCTGCCGTCGGACGCGGTGGATTGCCTGTGCCCGGAATGTCTGCGCGAGGCCGCAAAGGCGAGCCGCAAATCGTGACCGGTGCGCATGATTGGCTGATCGCAGCGGTGCTGCTCGATATGGACGGCACGCTGGTCGATACCGAGCGCGTGTATCTGGAAAGCCTGACCGAGGTGCTCAACGCGTTCGGGCTGCCGGATGCGACAAAGACCTGCGAGTCGATGGTCGGGCTGCCGGGGCCGGAGTGCCAGGCGCTGCTGGTGGCGCGCTACGGCGAGACACTGCCGCTGTCCGACATCAACCGCGCCTTCGTCGCCAAGCGCGACGCGCGGTTCGCGCAAGGCCTCCCCGTGAAGCCCGGCACCTGCGAACTGCTCGATGCGCTGGACGATGCCCGCTGCCCGGTCGCCGTGGTGACGTCGTCGTCACGCAAGACGGCCGACATGCACCTGACGCTCGCCGGCATCCGCGCGCGGTTTGGCACCATCCTCACGCGGGACGACGTCGCCCACGGCAAACCGGCACCGGATCTGTATCTGCTCGCCGCCGACCGGCTCGGCGTGCCGCCGGCACATTGCGTCGCGGTGGAAGACTCCAGCGTCGGGGTCGCCTCCGCCTTCACGGCCGGCGCCATCACGCTGATGGTGCCGGACCTGCTGCAGCCCGACGCCACCACCCGCGGCAAATGCGCCGCGGTGCTGCCGGACCTGCACGGCGTGCTCGATGTCCTGCAGACCCGCGGACGATTTGCGCCGGTGCCAGCCTGATCAGCAGGCTGAGCGGACGATCTGATGTCGTCATGATCTCTCAGCGTCATGGCGAGGCGGCGATAGCCGACGAAGCAATCCAGGAGCTTCGTACACGGAGCTGGATTGCTTCGCTTCGCTCGCAATCGCGGGACACATCGAGAGGCTTCGATCGCGTCAAAGGAGCGTAAGAGTTACGGCAATCCGCCGCCGCCCATCGCGCCATACACCTGGCCGGTCGCGTAGCTGGCATCGCTGGCGGCGAGCTGGACGTAGATCGAGCCGAGCTCGGCCGGCTGGCCCGGGCGCCCCATCGGCGCCATGCTGCCGAACTTCTCAAGCTTCTCCATGGTCGCACCACCCGACACCTGCAGCGCCGTCCAGATCGGCCCTGGCGCTACCGCGTTGACGCGGATGCCCTTGGGAGCGAGCTGCTTGGCGAGCGAGCGGACGTAGTTGGTGGTCGCGGCCTTGGTCTGGGCGTAGTCGTAGAGATCCGGCGACGGGTCGGCCGCCTGCTCCGACGAGGTGCCGATGATGCACGACCCCGGCTTCAGGTGCGGCAGCGCCGCCTTGATGATCCAGAACGGGGCGTAGATGTTGGTCTTCATCGTGGCGTCGAAATCCTCGGAGCTGACGTCGAGGATCGACGCGCGGGTCTGCTGCCGGGCCGCATTGTTGACCACGATGTCGAGGCCGCCGAGGCTCTCCACCGCGCGCTCGACCAGTTGCTTGCAGAACTGCTCGTCGCGCAGATCGCCCGGGATCGCCACGCCGTTGCGGCCGGCATCCTTGATCAGTTTGATCACCTGCTGCGCGTCCTCTTCTTCGGCCGGCAGATAGTTGATCGCAACGTCGGCGCCTTCCCGCGCGAACGCGATCGCGGCGGCGCGGCCCATGCCGCTGTCGCCGCCGGTGATCAGCGCTTTGCGGCCGGTGAGCCGGCCCGAACCCTTGTAGCTCTGCTCACCGTGGTCCGGGCGCGGATTCATCTTCGACGCCAATCCCGGCCACGGCTGCGATTGCCGCTCGAACGGCGGCTTCGGATACTTCGAGGTCGGGTCCTGCAGCGGAGCGGCGTCGGTCATGGTCTGAGCATCCTTGGCAAATGCAGGCGCGGTTGCGGCCGCGACGCCGAGCATGCCGGCCCCCGCTCCGCCGACGACACCTCTGCGGGAGATCGTGTTGGTCATGGCTGTGATCCTGTGGATATCAGCGGCAACCGCCGCCTGACGCGATCGTTCCGGACCGAAGGCCGGTTACTCGGCCGCCTTCAGCTGCGTCTGCACGGCGCGCGCGAGCGCCAGATGTTGGCGCAGGATCGGCAGCGTCTCGGACGCAAAGCGGCTGGCACCTTCGCTGCCGCGATCGGCGGCTTGGGAGAACTTCTCGATGTCCTTGCTGTGATCCTCGATCTGCGCCGCGAGGAACTTGCGGTCGAACTGATCGCCAGCGAGGCCCTTCAGTTCGGCGCGGGTGCGCTCGCCCTCATCGCCCACGCCGTCCGGCAACTGCGCCTGAACGTCGTTGGCGAGCGCGGCCAGCCGGCTCTGGATCGCAACGTGATCGGTCACCATCAACCGCGCGAACGCCTTGAGAGCCGGGTCGACGGCGCGCTTTTCAGCCAACAGACACAGCTGAATCTCGGCCTGATTGTCTTCGGCCGCGAACGCCAGGAACTGCTTGTCGGCGTCGCTGAGCGGCTGCGGGTCGGCCCGTAAAGCCGCATGATGCGGCGGGTTCGCCGGCTGCGCCGCGGCAGGCCATGCCGCAACGGCGAGGAACGCGAGCGCAGCGAACACCGGAACGAAATTCATCGGGCAGCTCCGTGGAGAGGTGGGCGGCGAACCGCCCCCTCAACCGCCGACCCGGCGCCCCGTTCCTCAGCTCCGGGTGCGAGACGCGCTGACTTTCGCCGCGCGCCGCGGCCCGCTCGCACGCGCCGGCAAGGCTGCGGCCACCAGCTTGGCTGCAGCCGCGCCCGCGGTCTCCATGTAGCTCGCATCCCGATGCAGCAGCACCACCGCGAATGAGCCGTCGAGCAGCAGCAGCATCTGCCGGGCGAGTTCCTCAGGCGTCGCGATGCCGGCCTCGGCGAAGGTCTCGCACAGCCAGCGCTCGAACTTCTTCTTGTGCGCGGCTCCGATCTTGATCGCCGGATGGCCGGGCAGATTGGCGAGCTCGGCCGAGGTGCGCAGGAAACCGCAGCCCTTCCATTTCGGATGCCGCGCAGCCCGCGCGAGATTGCGGAAGATGCCTTCGACCTTGGCGGGCAGCGCGCCCGGCGTCTCCTCGAACCATTGCCGGAACAGCGCCAGGTTCGGCTGATCGCGGCCTTCGAGATACGCCGCGACGAGATCGTCCTTGCTGCGGAAGTGATAATACAGCGTCCGCTTGGTGACGCCGGCCTTCTCCGCCACCGCGTCGACGCCGACGGCACGGATGCCTTCGGCATAGAACAGCTTGGCGGCGGCCGCGATGATGCGCTTTCGGGTGGTATTGCCCTCGCGGGTCTTCGGAGCTGCTGCTGACATTCGGACCGTCATCTCGCCCATGTATACCGACCAGTGAATATACACAATGCGATGCCCGCGGTAGCCATCGGGTGACCGATGGAGACCACGACATGACCGAGCTGATCCCGATCGAGCTGCGCGACAGCATCGCGCTCTTAACGCTGAACCGTCCCGACAAGCTGAACGCGCTGAACTACGCACTGATCGACCGGCTGATGCAGCGGCTGGACGCGATCGAAGTCGATGACGCGATCCGCGCCGTGATCCTCACCGGCGCAGGCGAACAGGCATTCTCTGCCGGCGCCGACATCACCGAGTTCTCCGGCAGCGTCGCGCGCGGCGCGGACCACGCGGTGCGCGACTTCGTCCGCCGCGGCCAGACCATGACGGCGCGGCTGGAGAGCTTCCCCAAGCCGGTGATTGCGGCGGTGAATGGCCTCGCCTATGGCGGCGGCTGCGAGATCACCGAGGCGGTGCATCTGGCGGTGGCGAGCGAATGCGCGCGCTTCGCCAAGCCGGAGATCAAGCTGGCGATGCCGCCGACCTTCGGCGGCACCCAGCGCCTGCCGCGCCTCGCCGGCCGCAAGCGGGCGCTGGAATTGCTGCTGACCGGCGAGCCGTTTTCACCCGCGCATGCGCTGGCGATCGGCCTGGTCAATCGGGTGGTGCCGCATGGCGAGCTGCTCGGCGCGGCGGATGCGCTGGCCCGGCAAATCATCCGGCATCCACCCGGCGCAGTCGCAGCGGTGATCACCGCCGCAACGCGCGGGCTGAACCTGTCGATCGACGAGGGCCTGTTGGTCGAACGCGCCCAGTTTGCCGCGCTGGTCGGCCGCGAGGAGCTGGTGCGCGGCTTCGCCGACTGGCAGGCTCGGCCGCGCGCCGCGGCTCAGACCGGATAGCCGGGCGTGGCCCGGGCCAGACCGCCGAAGGCGTCGAGCAGCCGCTCGCGCCAGGCATAGACCGGGTCGTCGCTCGGCAGCAGCGAGAAGTCGCTAACGACCCGGGCCCATTGGAAGCCGCCGAACACGATGTAGTCGGCGTAGTTCGGCGCGGCGCCGCCGATGAAGGCCTGCGTCTTCAGCGTCAACCGTAGCGGGTCGAGCGACTTGCGGAAGCCATCGACCGCGCGATCACGGGTCGCGGCGGTCTCTTCCAGCGACTTTTTCAGTCGCGCCTCACGCGACTGCCGAAAATACACCGCGTCGTCCGGATCGAGCCGCTGGGCGATGTCGGCGACGATCAGCGGAAACAGGCCGCCGACGATCGCAAGATCGCCCCACCAGTTCAGCATCCGCGCCATCGCCCGGCCGCCCTCGCCGCCGAACAGCGACGGCCGATCGGGATAGGCGTCTTCGAGGTAGTTGGCGATCGCCCAGGAGTCGGCGACCGTCTTGTCGCCGTCGAGCAGCACCGGCACTTTCTCGGAGCCGTACGGCGCGATCGCCGCCTTATCGGTGAAGCGCCACGGAATCGTCTCCGCCTGCAGCCCCTTGTGCGCCAGCGCCATCCGCGTCCGCCACACGAACGGCGAAAACGGCCGGCCCACATCGGCCCCGACCAGTTCGAACAGTTTGAGAGTCATGTCGCGCGTCCTCGGGTCTCGCGTTGGTCGTGGGCGCTCGCCGAACATTCCGGCGTCGGGCGCTCACCACACACGTCACGTCATCGCCGGACGAGGTCCGGCGATCCATCTCTTCAAGATGATGGATGCGCGGGTCAAGCCCGCGCATGACGGGATTGGTGATGCATCGACCGTCATTCCGGGGCGCCGCGCAGCGGCGAACCCGGAATCTCGACGTGCAAGGACAAAGAGGTGCTTCACAACTCGGGATTCCGGGTTCGCTCGCTCAGCGCGAGCGCCCCGGAATGACGTGCGCGAGGGGCGCCCCCTACTCCACCTTCGCCTTGACCGGCTCGATCACCTCGAAATTCGGTGAGAAGTCCTCGAACAGGCCGAACAGTTCGCGCAGCTTCAGCGGGTTGCCACTGACCCAGAGGTCGCCGCTCAGCACGGCGCCGAGGAAGCCGCGCTGCTTCAGCGAGATCGCGTCGAAGGTGGCGCGGTTCAGAGTGACGCTGACGTCGGCGTTGTCGGAGAGCTTGCCGGAAACGTGAGTCAGCGCCGAGTTCTCCAGGTTCATGGTGTAGGTCTCCTTCAGATCGGTGAAGGTCCAGTTCACCACGATGTGCTTGCCTTCGGCCTTCGCCGCATTCAGCCGCACCGCGAGGAAGTCGAACGCCAGATCGATCGACACGCCCTTGAGCAGATCGGGATTGGACGTCACTGAATCGGTCTTGATCAGGCCGTTGCGGAGCTCCTGGGCACCGAGCAGATAGGCGTTGCGCCAGGTCGACGCTTCAGCCTGATAGCCGAGCTGCTCCAGCGCGTCGGCGCCGAGCGCGCGGGCTTCGGTGTTGGACGGATCGGCGAACACCAGCTTGCTGGCCACCGTCGCCACCCAGCGATACTGCCCGGCCTTGTAGTCGTCACGGGCGCGCGCCAGCACCGCGGCGGCGCCGCCCATATAGTCGACCTCCTTCTTGGCCTGCTCGGCCCGCGGCAGCGGATTGAGATCGGCCGGGTTGGCGTCGTACCAGCCGAGATAGAACTGATACACCGCCTTGGCGTTGTGGCTGACCGAGCCATAATAGCCGCGCGCGGCGAATTCGTTGGTCAGCGATGGCGGCAGCGTCAGCCGCTCGGCGATCTCGGTCGGCGTCAGACCGTGATTGAGCAGCCGCACGCTCTGGTCGTGGATGAACTTGTAGACGTCGCGCTGCTTCTTCAGATAGCCGACGACGCGGTCGCGGCCCCACACCGGCCAATTGTGCTGGGCGATCACCACGTCGGTCTTGTCGCCGTAGCGCTCGATCGCCTCGCCGATATATTTCGACCACAGCCGGCCGTCGCGGATCGCGGCGCCGCGCAGGGTGTAGAGGTTGTGCAGCGTGTGGGTGGTGTCCTCCGCCATGTTCAACACCTTGAACTGCGGATAGTACGAGATCATCTCGGACGGGGCTTCGGATTCCGGCACCAGATGGAATTCGATCTCGACGCCATCGATGCTGCGGGTCTCATAAGGCTGCTTGATCAGGTCGTTCGGCGCGATCAGCGACACCGTGCCCTTGGCCAGCGCCTTGCCGAGGCCGGCATCGACCTGGCCGCGGTCGCCGACCGGCAGCTGGGTGCCGAACTGGAATTGGGCGCGGCGGCTCATCGCGTTACCGGCGATGACATTCTCGGCGACCGCATGCTCGATGAAGCCGGTCGGCGCGATCACCTTGACCTTGCCGCTGGCCGCATCGGCCTCGTCGATCAGGCCACGCGCCCCGCCGAAATGGTCGATATGGCTGTGGGTGTAGATCAGCGCCACCACCGGCTTCTTCGGCCGGTGCTGGTAGTACAGATCCAGCGCCGCCTTGGCGGTCTGCACCGTCAGCGTGGTGTCGGTGATGATCAGCCCGGTGTCGCCCTCGACGATGGTGACATTGGCGATGTCGAGCCCGCGGACCTGATAGACCCGCTCGGCGACCTGAAACAGCCCGCTGGCGAGATTGAGCTGCGCCTGCCGCCACAGGCTGGGATTGACCGTCGCCGAGGGCTGATCGCCCTTGAGGAAATCATACGGCTTCAAATCCCACGCCGCCGGCGCACCCGGCGGACCGGGGACGACGCCGTCCGGCAGCGTCGCGATCAGGCCGCGCTGCGCGTCCTCGAAATCGGCGCGGTCGGCGAGCGGCAGGGTCTTGGTGATCGCCTCATTGGCGGCGCGGGTCGCCGGCTCGGCGTCGTTGGGCTGGGCGACCAGCGGCGTAGCCAGTAGCGATAGCGCCGCGGCGGTCGCTAATATCATCGACGGTATAATTCGTGCCATGCTCAATCTCCGGAAGGGCACGGATCATCACCCGGTTCCCGCCGCCATGACCATCTCAATCCCGCCCGCAAAATCGAAATTTCCTCCCGCGATCCCGGCTCTCCACAGCTCCTGTTTTTCCCGCACTGCAAAGTATTCCGTAACGCGAATTGAACATGATCGCGCTTCACTGACACCACCAACGGCGGCGGCCCCCGGAACGGGTGGCTCGGCGGAGGGAGAGTGACGATGCGCTATTCGGCCGAAGACCTGCAGGCAGCGACCCAGGCTGGCGTGATCACGCCGGCGCAGGAAGCGGCGCTCCGCACCTTCCTGGACACCCGGCGGCCGGCGGCCGCGAGCGAAGGCCCGCGCTTCGATATCGTGCACCTGCTCTGGTACGCGGGCGCGCTGATCGTGATCAGCGCCATGGGGTTGTTCTCGACCATGGCGTTCGCCGGCCTTGGCGGCGCGGCGCTGACCGCCACGGCGCTGATCTACGCCGTCGCGTTCTGGTGGACCGGGCACTATCTGTGGCACGTGAAGAATCTGCGCACGCCGGGCGGACTGTGTATCGCCGTGGCGGTCGGGATGATGCCGCTGGCGGTGTATGGCGTGCAGGAGGCGTTCGGGCTGTGGTCGGAATTCGGCAAGCCCGACACCGTTCGCAGCTTCTACATCTGGGTCAAAGGCAGCTTCATCTTCATGGAGCTCGCCACCATCGCGGCGGCGCTGGTGGCGCTGGCATTCTATCGCTTTCCGTTCATCGTGTTTCTGATGGCGGTGGCGCTGTGGTTCCTGTCGATGGACCTGGTGCCGTGGATCACCGGCACGCCGCACGGCGATTTCGAAACCGCCCGCAAGGTCTCGATCGGCTTCGGCGCCGGCATGGTGATCGCCGCGGTGCTGGTGCATCTGCGCCAGCGCAGCGGCGACTTCGCCTTCTGGCTGTACCTGTTCGGCGTGATGACGTTCTGGGGCGGCATCACCGCGACCTCGAACGGGACCAATCTGGACAAGGCGCTATATTGCGCCATGAACGTGATCTTCCTCGGCATCGCCGTGGTGCTGGGCCGGCGGGTGTTCGCGGTGTTCGGCGCGTTCGGGATCGCGATCTATCTCGGCGACCTCGCCGAAAAACTGTTCCGCGACTCGCTGCTGTTCCCGTTCGCGCTGTCGCTGATCGGCATCGCCATCATCGCGCTCGGACTGTTCCTGCATCGCCGCCAGCCGGCGATCGAGGCATGGTGCGACGCCAGGCTCCCCCACGGGATGAAGCGGCTGCGGGTGGCGCCGGGCTGAACCCATCCGAACTCCACGTCAGGCGAGATGCTAAGGCCATGCGCAGCTGCGACCGGCGATCGGGCACTCTCGGGACAGGCGCCGGCGTGCACCTCACCGACTAACGACCCACCAGCCCCGCGATAAACGCCGCGCCGCGATTCGACATCGCGGTCGCTAGCGCACGCTCCGAAAGACCGCAAAACAAGCCGACGACAAGGGCGACCGAGCCGGTGGCCTTGAAGCTCTCGGAGCCGGTCTTGAGATTTCCGATCTCGATATTCAAAGCCCCGGTCCAGAACAACAGACACGCCATCAGGGTCAACGCCACGACGAATGCAATCCGGAACGGCGGGTCGAGCGAATGCTCGTCGAGAAGCGCCAGGTCGTCGAACGGCAGATCGAGCCGGCGGATGGCGAACGACAGCCAGGTGCCGAGCGATGCACCTGCTGCAGCCAGCAGGAACGTCTTGTGTTCGTTCCACCATGGCGACGGACACTGAGCGGCATGCTCCTTCATCATGGTCACGCTGCAGGTGCCGCTTCGGATAGCCGCATAGGCAACGAGGAAGCCGATGAAGAACAACGCCGCCCACGCTCCGAGGCGGCGCACATAATCGTTCTTGATACGTCCTGCTTCGCGCCCGACGAACTCCAGCTTCAGGCCGATCAGCGCCTTTTTGGCGAGATCGACGTGCGGGCCTTCCAACCCGAGACCGGCAATGCCGGCGAGCTTCCGGACGTATTCATCGAGCAAACTCCGCGCGCGTTGCGTTGCCGCCGCGATGGCGTCCACCCGATACGGAACGGGCGTTCTCTCCTCGAGCTGGCGGCACACTGTGCCGATCACCGTCATCGCGTTGTCGATCTGGACATAGAGATCCTGTTTCTCGACCGAAGGCGTGTCGTTCGGCGGCGGCAGACCTTCGTTGACGCCGATCTTGAGATCGACCGCCACATCCTTTCCATCTCGCTTTTCGTACTTGATGTTGACCGCGAACAGGCGTCCGCCGAGACGATCGACCAGGCCGCGATACTTGCCGTTGATGAACCGCGCGTTGCTTGCGACCACCACCGGGGCAGTCCCCTTGCGGAAATTGATCGCGTCCTCGCGCAGCTCGTCCGCTGCAGCTTCGCGATAGACGGCACGCTCCCGCAGCACCGCGTCCGAGTAACGCGGCGAACCGTCCGACTTCTTTTCTTTCTTCACATCAGCCGCCAGCACGTCGAGCACCTCTTTCAGGGCCGTCAAATAGTCCTGATCCGGCTGACCGAGCGGGCATTGTCGAGGGTCGACCCTGAACTCCTTGGCGAATCTCGCCTCCGCCACCGGAATGCTCTCGATGACGATATCGGGCTCGGAGCGACGCCGCTCAGCATCGATCGTGGCGACCCGCTCAAGTGTCGAATCCACATTTTGGGTGCTCGCGAAGTGCTCTGCCGCCTCGCGCAACTGCGCCGCCGTGGCAAACCACCACCGCTTCCGCGCTTCAGCAAGCGCAGGACAAAGGCGAGCGGCATCATCGGCCTTTCGTCCGGCCGAAATGACCTCCAGGGCAGTCTCGATCTGCCCAAGCAGATCGCGTTCTGCGGCGGTCGGAACGACGCCGGCCGCTGGCACAAGGTCGAAATCGTGGTCGAACCGGGCGGGAACGTGATCAGAGACTTGATACTTCATCGATCGTCTCCCCTTGGTTCGCACCGACGAACGACAGCGGCGCGACCTGGAACAGACCGCCACTACTTCCTTTTTTTGTTGGGGCAGTTGGGCTCGTCGCACGCGGTCTGCATGCGATCGTCACCCGTGTAGCCGCCACTCCCGAGTTCGATCTCGGTCCGCAAAGACTTGTCGAGGTCCAGGAAGGTGCGATGGAACTCATCCAGCGTATCGCTCAGCCCGCTGACCGGCATGTCTCGCAATGTGCTGCGCAGCCTGTCGTCGCGCGACAATTGCAGCACTTTCGTCAATGGTGGGGCGAACGTCTTTGCTGCCGTAAGCTCGTCGAGCAGCGCACGCTCGAAGGGCGTGAGCTCCTCATGCTTCTCGCGGCGCCTGGCAAGTAACTCGTGAAGGTGGGAAAGCGCGGGTCCGAGCATGGCAGAACTCCGTTCGCAATCTCGCGCAATGATAGAAATGGAACCCTTCGGCAATCAACCCTAAAATGATCGGGACGATCGCTTCCCAGAACTGGCGACGGGCCCCATATTCCCGCCATGGCGAAATCTCCCGACTCTTTCGACACCTCCCCGAAAGCCGCAAAGGCCAAATCCGCCGCGCCGAAAGCCCCAAAATCGAAGGCCCACCGGCCCGACGTGAAGCCGATCGGCCCGGCGCTGGCCGAACTTCTGAATCCGGCGCTCAATCGCGGCGACGCGGGTCTCGGCTCCGGCACCGGCTTGCAGCCGCCGCCGGACAATTCGCACGACCGCCGCGGCAGCGAAGCGGCGGTGCATCGCGGCCGCGCTTCGACGCCGAAGGCCGGCGACGGCGCGACGCCGCGGCCGACGGCACTGCAGCCCTATCCGCAGCCGCCCGGCGCGAGTCGGGGCGGCCTGAACGAAGCGCCGCAGGCCAACTACGGCACCGCCGCCACCATTCCGACGCTCGATCCGGAGCTGGCGCGGCAGCTCGGCCTGCCGACCGAGGAGGACGACGCCGAAGCGCTGGCCCGTCCGCCGCGCAGCAAGATGGAGGCGCTCGGCGTCAAGGCCACGGCCGACGCACTGGAGAGCCTGATCCGCGACGGCCGCCCCGAATTCAAGGGCGAGGACGGCGGGGTCAAGCTGTGGGTGCCGCACCGGCCGCCGCGCCCGGAGAAGTCCGAAGGCGGCGTGCGCTTCGTGCTGAAATCCGACTACCAGCCGCGCGGCGACCAGCCGCAGGCGATCAAGGAGCTGGTCGAAGGCATCGACCGCAGCGATCGCACCCAGGTGCTGCTCGGCGTCACCGGCTCGGGCAAGACCTACACCATGGCCAAGGTGATCGAGGCGACGCAGCGCCCGGCCATCATCCTGGCGCCGAACAAGACACTGGCGGCGCAGCTCTACGGCGAGTTCAAGAACTTCTTTCCCGACAACGCCGTCGAGTATTTCGTCTCGTATTACGACTACTACCAGCCGGAAGCCTACGTTCCGCGCACCGACACCTATATCGAGAAGGATTCGTCGATCAACGAGCAGATCGACCGGATGCGCCACGCCGCCACCCGCGCGCTGCTGGAACGCGACGACGTCATCATTGTCGCCTCGGTGTCGTGCATCTACGGTATCGGCTCGGTCGAGACCTACACGGCGATGACCTTCGCGCTGAAGCGCGGCGAACGGATCGATCAACGCCAGCTGATCGCCGATCTCGTGGCGCTGCAGTACAAGCGCACCCAGGCCGACTTCACCCGCGGCACCTTCCGGGTGCGTGGCGACGTCATCGACATCTTCCCGGCGCACTACGAGGATCGCGCCTGGCGGGTGAAGATGTTCGGCGACGAGATCGAGGGCATCGAGGAGTTCGATCCGCTCACCGGCCACAAGCAGGACGAGCTGGAGTTCGTCAAGATCTACGCCAATTCGCACTATGTGACGCCGCGGCCGACGCTGATCCAGGCGATCTCCTCGATCAAGACCGAACTGAAATGGCGGCTCGATCAGCTGCACGCGCAGGGCCGCCTGCTCGAAGCGCAGCGTCTCGAGCAGCGCACCACCTTCGACATCGAGATGATGGAAGCGACCGGCAGCTGCGCCGGCATCGAGAACTACTCGCGGTATCTGACCGGCCGCCGGCCGGGTGAGCCGCCGCCGACGCTGTTCGAATACGTGCCGGACAACGCGCTGGTGTTCGCCGACGAGAGCCACGTCTCGATCCCGCAGATCGGCGCGATGTTCAAAGGCGACTTCCGCCGCAAGGCGACGCTGGCCGAATACGGCTTCCGGCTGCCGTCCTGCATGGACAACCGGCCGCTGCGCTTTGAAGAATGGGACATGATGCGGCCGCAGACCGTCGCGGTGTCGGCGACGCCGGCGGCGTGGGAGCTGAACGAGAGCGGCGGCGTGTTCGTCGAGCAGGTCATTCGCCCGACCGGTCTGATCGATCCGCCGGTCGACATTCGCCCGGCCCGCACCCAGGTCGACGATCTCGTCGGCGAAGTCCGCGCCACCGCGGCGCGCGGCTATCGCACGCTGATCACCGTGCTGACCAAGCGGATGGCCGAGGACCTCACCGAGTTCCTGCACGAACAGGGCATCCGCGTGCGCTACATGCATTCGGACATCGACACCATCGAGCGCATCGAGATCATCCGCGACCTGCGGCTCGGGGCGTTCGACGCGCTGGTCGGCATCAACCTGCTGCGCGAAGGCCTCGACATTCCGGAATGCGCGCTGGTGGCGATCCTCGATGCCGACAAGGAAGGCTTCCTGCGCAGCGAAACGTCCCTGATTCAGACCATCGGCCGCGCCGCGCGAAACGTCGACGGCAAGGTGATCCTGTACGCCGATCAGATCACCGGCTCGATGCAGCGTTCGATCGACGAGACCAACCGCCGCCGCGAGAAGCAGATCGAATACAACACCGCGCACGGCATTACGCCGGAGAGCGTCAAGAAGTCGATCGGCGACATCCTCAACAGCGTGTACGAGCGCGACCATGTGCTGGTCGAGATCGGCGACGGCACGGGCGCCGGCTTCACCGACGACGCCGCGGTGATCGGCCACAATTTCGAGGCGGTGCTGGCGGATCTCGAAACCAGGATGCGCGAGGCCGCCGCCGACCTGAACTTCGAAGAAGCCGCCCGCCTGCGCGACGAAGTCAAACGCCTGCGCGCCACGGAGCTCGCGGTGATCGACGATCCAACTGTGAAACAGCGCGGCGTCGCGGCGAAGGCCGGCAGCTACGCCGGCAATAAGCGCTACGGCGCGGCAGCGAATTTGCCTGCGGAGGCAGGCAAAGGCGGCCGCGGCAAGTCAGGATCACGAGGCGGCGACGCCGCTTCACCCTCCCCCTTGCGGGGAGGGTCGGCCGAAGGCCGGGGTGGGGGTACCCCGAGCACGGCGTCGAAAGTCCACAAGCCCGACCTCGACGAAATGGGCATCGCCGGCTTTCACGAGTTCAAGAAAGTCCAGCGCCCCAAGCCGCGCAAACCCACCCTCGACGAGATGGGCCCTGGCACCGAGAGCAAGATCTATCAGCCGACCTCCAGCCGCGAAGCCGGCCCGGAGTTCGGCCCCTCCCCGCGTAGCACCGGCGGCGCGCCGGGAAAGCGGGGTGGGTGGAAGAAGAGGTAGCTACTTCAAATCTGGCAAAATTGACCCAATTCGATCAGCAGCGTCCTTTGTTCGTCGCTGAACTTGTTGATATAATCGCCCAAGATCATCAGTTATTCGCTTGTGATTATCGGAAGTCAGAGATGAGTTGAACGTCAGCATTAGGTAATCATCCGATCTGGCCACATCACGATTGATGATCGAAAGCTGATTTCGGAATTCGTAAAGCTTCCGTTGAACTGCCGGATTTAGCTTTTGTATCTCAGGAATGTTATTCTCCAGAAAACTGACCTGAAAGGACTTAAGGCTTGCACCCACTCCATCTGCGGCCCTCGCATGTTCGTTTAGATTGCGCACCGTTTCATCACTCGCGGATACAAAGCCTTCAAGAAACCTTACGATATTGGAGCTAGGTTCACTTCCAGAATACCGGGATGCAATCCTCAATGCCCACGTAGCAAAGTCCTTGTCTAGCGTTCCGTGGGACTGAAGAAGCGACAAACTTGAAATCGCGAGTCGAAACTGCAGATCCTCCAACTCAACCTTTAAAGCCGAGACGAATTCCCTTCTTCGCAATAGAGATTTGATCTGATCGGTAACAATCGGTCCCAGCAGCCCGAGCAACCAACCAAGAATAACGTACAGTATTTTTTCAAACACGACAGAATCCTGTTTCTTTTGCAGCTACTACCAGGAGAGCAAGAAATGTCGAGGCCGACAATTTGGAAATTTGATACAGCGGACCATCTCGATAGTGTGGAAATGATCGCCGAATATTTGACCGAGGCCTTCGAATCCGAGGACCCGGAACTGATCACCAAGGCGATCGGAACCGTGGCTCGTGCCAAGGGCGCCGCGGACACGGGATTGTGCCGGGAGAATTTGTATCGTGCGCTCGGCGGCGACGCCGAGCCTGAGTTCGCGACCATCCTTAAAGTGTTGCACGCGCTCGGCATCAACCTGGTAGCGCAGCCGAAGGTGATGTAGGCGGGTCGGCTTTGCGCTCGGCGCGCCCCGCGGCGCCTACGGAAAAGTTCTCTCAGTCAAGATGCTGACCGCCTCTTCCACCTCCCCCCGATCTTCCACCAGCACATACTCCCCGTTGACCAACGTCGCGGCGCTCGCCGTGACCACCGCACGTTTCGGGCAGATGCCGAGGCAGCCGGTGGTGACAAGCTTCGGCCGCTTGCCGCCCTGCGCAGCGGCTGCGTGTTTCAGTTCGGCCTTCAGCGCCTGCTTCAGTTTTTTGCCGCCGTCGATCTTCGACAGGCATTTGCCGCAGATCAGCACCGGCGGCGGGCGTTTCGGGCGGGCGATGGCGGGGGAGGATTTGGCGGGCATGATCGTCATATAGGCACGATCGGGCCGCGTAGGATGGGTTGAGCGCAGCGAAACCCATCGAACTCCACGCGCGTGAATGATGGGTTTCGCTTCGCTCAACCCATCCTACGAAGCCTCATCGGCTGCTCCGTCATTGCGAGGGGCGTAGCGACGAAGCAATCCAGCTCCGTGCGAGCGGCTGGATTGCTTCGCTGCGCTCGCAATGACGGTTTGAGGGCTTCGACCAGGTAACAACGAAGACGTGGATGGCCGGGACGAGCCCGGCCATGACGGCGTGGCGAGGTCGTGAAAAGCAAAAAGAGCGACGCGTGTGGCGCCGCCCTTTTCGATGACTTCAGCAGTGCTGCGCGGGATTGATGGGTTTCGCTGACGCTCACCCCATCGCTACGCGTCCTCCCGCCTCACACCCGCTCGATGATGATCGCCGGGGCCATGCCGCCGGCGGCGCACATCGTCACCAGGCCGCGCTTGAGATTGCGGCGCTCGAGTTCGTCGAGCACGGTGCCGACCAGGATCGCGCCGGTGGCGCCGATCGGGTGGCCCAGCGCGATCGCGCCGCCGTTGACGTTGACCTTGGAGCGGTCGAGGTCGAGGTCGCGCATGAACTTCTCGGCGACCACGGCGAAGGCTTCGTTGATCTCCCAGAGGTCGATGTCGTCCTTGGTGAGACCTGCCTTCTGCAGCACCTTCTTGGCGGCCGGCACCGGGGCGTTGAGCATCAGGGTCGGATCGTCACCGATATTGGCCATCGCCAGGATCTTGGCGCGCGGCTTCAGGCCGTGCTTCTCGGCATATTCCTTCGAGGTGAGCAGCAGCGCCGCGGCGCCGTCGACCACGCCCGAGGAGTTGCCGGCGTGATGCATGTGCTTGATCTCGAGGTCCGGATACTTCTGGTTGATCAGCTTGCGATAGGTGGTGCCCTTGTCGTCGAGCGGATAGTCGGCCATCGCGGTGAAGGCAGGCTTCAGCGCGGCGAGGCCTTCGGCGGTGGTTTCAGGGCGCGGATACTCGTCCTTCGCCAGCACGACCTTGCCTTCGTCGTCGACCACCGGAACGATGCTCTTGTCGAAGCGGCCTTCCTTGATCGCAATCGCGGCGCGGCGCTGGCTTTCGAGGCCGAGCGCATCGAGGGTCTCACGGCTGATGCCTTCCATGCTGGCGATCGCGTCGCCGCAGATGCCCTGGTGCGACTGCGGATGCACCTTGGCGAGGCGGGCGTTGCCCGAGCCCATGCCGAGCGGCGGCTTGCCGGCCGCCATGTCCTCGGCGGCCATCGCGGCGGTCAGCGACATCATCTCGGTGCCGCCGGCAATCACCACGTCTTCCATGCCGCTCATGATCTGCGCCGCGGCGAAGTTCACCGCGGTGATGCCGCCGCCGCAGAAGCGGTCGAGCGTGGTGCCGGAAGCCTTGATGTCGTAGCCGGCGTCGAGCGCCGCCATGCGGCCGAGGTCGCCGCCCTGCTTGCCGCGCTGGGTCGAGGTCGACCAGATGATGTCGTCGACGTCGGCGGTGTCGAGCTTGTTACGTTCGGCGATCGCCTTCAGCACGGTGGCGGCGAGGTGCTGGGGATGCATGTCGGCGAGAGCGCCCTTTCCGACTTTGCCGATGCCGCGGGGGGTGCGGACTGCGTCGATGATGTAGGCGTCTGCCATCTTGTTCTTCTCCCGATGTTGTTTGCGGTTTGTTGGGGCTTGGCGGCGAGATTGTCCGAGACGAGAGCGAAGTCAAGCCGCGGCAGCGATGCCGCACCATGCAATCTGTGGCGCGCGCCGGCTTATGCCGCGCGGCGGAACTGACGAATTGCCAACCGCGGTGCGCCTCTGCATAGTCGCGCGCCAACAAGACACTTCTGGGGGACTACCAACATGGCCGAGGCCGATCTCGACGCGATCATCCGGCAGCTCGCAAAACAGCAGACCAAGGCGCTCACCGCCGCGGTGAAGAAGCGCCGCGACGCGCTGCTGGCCCGCGCCGCCAAGGCCAAGGATGCCGGCGGCAAGGCCCAGGGCAAGGCGCTGGCGACCGCCGCCTACGAGCAGGGACTGGCCGCAGCAAAGCGGCTGCAGACCGCCGCCGACAACGCTGCCGATGCCTACGCCCGCGCGATGCGCAAGGCGGCCGAAGATGCAGCAGCGGCCGCCGCAGCGGCTTCCAAGCCGAAGGCGGACGACAAGCCCAAGCCGACGGCTAAGTCCAAGACCACTGCCAAGCCCAAGGTGACCGCCAAGCCGAAGCCGGCGAAGGCGGCGGCCGACAAGGCCGAGACCAAGCCGGCCAAGACCGACGCGAAGAAGAAGGCGGCCAAGAAGGCCAAGCGCTGAGCCAGCTCGGCTGTTGAGATGGGCGGCTCGTCCGCCCGTCTCGCGCCAGGCCCGCGGCTTGCGCTCCGCATCTCCTCACGATCCGCGAATCAGATGGCGCAGCGCGCCGCCATCTTGCGATGCTGATGCGCCGTGCGGCTCACCGGCCGGTATCGCCTGGCTGAGGTTTGCAGCCTCGGTACGCTATCCGCCTCGGACTATTCCTGGCCCACGCGGGGCGATTACTCGATATCGGGCGCAACTACTCGAAAGTTGCAGAGAAGCCGGCAAAACCATGGCGGTTTGGCCCGTTGAATGCCTGTGAAACGGGCGTTCTGAGCCTGCGAATCTAAATTTGTGCAATGCACAAAAGACGATTGCAATTAGCTCTTAGTGTAACTAATCGGAACGCACAGCGCAGCAAATTGCAAAGGGCAAGGCGACCACCGCGTCGCCAGGTGCCGCTGCTTGCATCGACAATCAACCTTTCCCAACGGGATTGCCAATGACAGAGCATAGTCTCTGGCGGTTCTCGCGTGCATTGCATCGCGCCCTCAACGACCGTCAGACCGAAGACCTCGCCACCATCATCGACGACAATATCGACTGGGCGATCTACGGCCCGATCGACATGTTTCCGTTCTTCGGCGCCCGCCAGGGCAAGGAAGCCGTCCTCGAAGTCTGCCGCCAGATCGCCGACAGCGTGCGGATCTATCGCTATCACCGGGAGTCGGTGATGCTGGGGATCGACTCCGCCGCCTCGATGGTCCGCTACTCGCTGACCGCCGCCGGCACTAACCGGCCGATCAGCGTGCGCATGGCGCTGTTCACGCAGTTTCACGGCGGCCGGCTGACCAATCTGCGGATGGTGCTCGACACCTTCGACCTGGTCGAACAGGCGCTCGGCCGCCCGATCCACCTGCCCAAGATCGCCTGAGACAATCGTCCAAGTTGTGGTGCTGCCGGCGTCTCCCCTGAGGCTGGCAGCCGCGTCGTTAATGGGACGTTGAGGATTGTCGCCGAAACACCGAGACGGCGCCGCAGAACGGCCGCGATGCGGTCAAATTGCGCTGGAGTCATGCGG
This sequence comes from Rhodopseudomonas sp. P1, assembly GCF_039642825.1. Lineage (NCBI taxonomy): Bacteria > Pseudomonadati > Pseudomonadota > Alphaproteobacteria > Hyphomicrobiales > Nitrobacteraceae > Rhodopseudomonas > Rhodopseudomonas sp. P1. The sequence goes on from NZ_CP088006.1 coordinate 4,758,305, forward strand.
CGGCAGATTACGTGCGGGGGATCCCCGCGCGGCGTGACGCTCACACAGGGGACCAACCGAATGAACGCCATTCCTTCCGAGAAGATCGAGACCACCGAAACCGACGAGAACCTCGCCGCCGTTTCCGAGGTCGAAGCCGGGATCCGCGACTTCGTCCGCAACGACATCGCCTATCTGCGCCGCCCTTCGGCGACGACCTCGACCACCGACACCGCTGCCGCTCCGGCCGCGACGCTCGGCCTTGAAGGCACTGCCGAAGCCGCGGTGAACAACGTCAATTCGCTGATCCAGCGCGTTGCCGGCACCTCGCTCGGCGAGATCGAAAACCTGATCGGTGAACTGGAGACGCTGCGCGACCTGCTGCACGCCGAAGGTCAGCGGGTTCAGCGCGAGATCTCGAGCTACGCGCAGCTCAGCCAGGCGGCGATGAAGTCGACCCGGATGATCGCCGACAACGTCGCGCAGTGGAAGCGCGCCGCCGAGACCCTGCGTCACGGCTGATCCGGCGTTGCCGGGCGAGCCCGGCAATCACCGCTCTGAAAACGCAAAAGCAGCCATCGCGAGGTGGCTGCTTTTTTGCGTGCGATCTCGGATTTTAGAGAGGATGGCCGGCGGGGACGCCGGCAGCCGCGAGCTTTAAGCTCAGCGGTCGGAGAGCGTGGTCGCGGAGTCGAGGCTGTAGGAGCCCACCGCGTAACCCTTCACAACCATTCCGGTGGTGATCATCACCGCCAGCGTCACGGTGGCGAAGATCACGCCCACCCATTTCAGTCCAGCTTGGTCAGCCATTGTCTTCAATTCCCTCAGCCCTGCGTTCGTCGACCGTGACGCTCGCAGGGTTCACAACGTCTTAATATCCCGGCCGTTCCGGGGCCGTCTCGGTCAAAAGCCTCGCATTTGGTTAAAATGCGAACGGCTGTGTCCCCCTCGCCTCAGTTCACTCCGCGTTCGGCCGGCGCGGCACGAACGCCGTGGCGAGGAACGAGAACACCACCTCGCCGCGCTGATTGATCCCGGTGTTACGGGCCTGCATAATTCCCCACTGCGGCCGCGAATCAGACGGCCGCAGACTTTCGACCTGCTTGTAGTAGGTGATGGTGTCGCCAGCCAGCACCGGCTTGAGCCAGCGCAGCTCGCGAAAACCCGGGGACGGACCGCCGGTCGCAACCAGCTCGCCGCGCTTGGCAGCCTCGGCAGATTCCCGCTGAGCGTCCGCCACCATCAGCTTCATGCACACCGCGGCGACGTGCCAGCCCGAGGCAGCGAGGCCGCCGAACAGCGAGTTCTTGCCGGCCTCCTCGTCGAGGTGGAACGGCTGCGGATCGAACTGCGCCGCGAAGGTCTTGATCGCGTCGGCCGTGAACGTGAACGTACCGACCTCACGGCGTTCGCCGATCGTCATGTCTTCCAGGAAACGCATGGTGATCGTTATCCGTTGCTGCCGGCGCTGGTCGCGTCCGCGTCGCGGCGCTTGACGATGATCGGCGACACCATCTCGCTCAGCATCTGGCCGTGGCCGTTGCGCACGTAGCACTTGAAGGTGACGATCCCGGTTTCGGGCCGGCTCTTCGACACCCGTGCTTCGATCACTTCGACGTCGAGCAGCAGATCGTCGCCGGGGCGCAGCGGCGACATCCAGCGCATCTCGTCGACGCCCGGCGAGCCGAGCGACGCGGTGTCCTTGATGAAGCCGTCGTACATCATCCGCATCATCAGTGACGACAGATGCCAGCCCGAACCCGACATGCCTTTCAGCATCGAGGCGTTGGCGGCGTGGTCGTCCAGATGCATCGGCTGCGGATCGTATTCCGAAGCAAAAGCGATGATCTCCTCGCGCGTCACACGGCGAGGTCCATAGCGGCCGAAGTGGCCGGGCGCGAAATTTTCGAAGAACAGGGTTGTCATGGCATTTGCTGGTGGGAGGCCCGATTGTGGCCGTTATTGCGGTCGATCACAAGCCCATCATTCGGTTTGTTGGGGGAGACCACCGATGTTCAATTTTCGGGACCTGTTTCAATGGGACCGCTTCATCACGCCGACCATCATCAAGACCTTCTACTGGCTGGTGATCGCGTTGACCGTGCTGTTCGGCATTTCCGGCGTGTTTTCCGGGCTGGCGGCGATGGCGGTGAGCCCGTTCGGCGGTTTCATCCTGGTGCTGTCCAGCCTCGCCTCGATCCTGGTCGGGATCGTGTTCTCGCGCATCGTCGCCGAATTCGTGCTGATCGTGTTCCGCATCAACGAACACCTCGGCGCGATCCGCGATCAGCAGGGATTCAGGTGACCACCTCATCGTCATTCCGGGGCGCGAACATAGTTCGCGAACCCGGAATCCAGAGATTGTGGCGAGCAGAGATTCCGGGTTCGCGCTTCGCGCGCCCCGGAATGACTCGCTGAAAGGACGGCGCTCGAAGAGTTTCGCCGTCAGCCTTAGGTATTAAACCTGAAGTGCATCACGTCGCCGTCGGCGACGACGTATTCCTTGCCTTCCAGCCTGAGCTTGCCGCCGTCGCGGGCGCCGGCTTCGCCGCCGAGACGAATGTAGTCGTCATAGGCGATGGTCTCGGCGCGGATGAAGCCCTTCTCGAAGTCGGTGTGGATCACCGCGGCAGCCTGCGGCGCCTTGGTGCCCTTGGTGATGGTCCAGGCACGGGCTTCCTTCGGACCGACCGTGAAGTACGTGATCAGGTGCAAGAGCTCGTAGCCGGCGCGGATCAGGCGGTCGAGACCGGCTTCGTGCAAGCCCAGCGTGTCGAGGAAGTCGGTGCGCTCTTCCTTCGACAGCGTCGCGATTTCGGATTCGATCTTGGCCGAGATCACCACCGCGACCGCGCCCTCTTCCTTGGCGCGCGCCATCACCTGTTCGGAGAAGCTGTTGCCTTCGGCGGCCGAGCCTTCCTCGACGTTGCAAACGTACAGAACCGGCTTGGAGGTCAGCAGCCCGAGCATCCGGAACGCGCGCTCTTCCTCGGGCTTGCGCTCGAGGAAGCGTGCCGGCTTGCCGTCGCGAAGCAGTGTCAGCGCGCGGGTGACCAGCTCGAGCTGCTCCTTGGAATCCTTGTCGCCGCCCTTGGCCTTCTTGGTCAGATTGTCGACGCGCTTTTCGAGACTCTCGAGATCGGCGAGCATCAACTCGGTCTCGATGGTGTCGATATCGGCGAGCGGCGCCACCCGGCCCTCGACATGGGTGATATCGCCGTCCTCGAAGCAGCGCACGACATGCGCGATCGCATCGACCTCGCGGATGGTGGCGAGGAACTGGTTGCCGAGGCCTTCACCCTTGGAGGCGCCCTTCACCAGACCCGCGATGTCGACGAAGGTCAGGCGGGTCGGGATGATCTGCTGCGACTTGCCGACCTCGGCCAGCTTATCGAGCCGCGGATCCGGCACGGCCACTTCGCCGACATTCGGCTCGATGGTGCAGAACGGATAGTTCGCCGCCTGCGCCGCCGCGGTCTCGGTCAGCGCATTGAACAGCGTCGACTTGCCGACGTTCGGCAGACCGACGATCCCGCATTTGAAGCCCATGATATGTCCTGCTGTTCGAGGCCGACGCCGCAACTAAGGTACCGCGTCATACGCGGGCTTGACCCGCGTATCCATCTCCTTCGCGAGACGATGGATCGCCGGGTCGAGCCCGGCGATGACGCTGTTACTTGTTGCTGCCCTTCGGCTCGCCCTTGTCGTTGTCGTAGAAACCCTTCGCCTGCATCGCCAGATGCACCTTGTTGGCGAAGGAGGCGTCCTTACCCTTGGCGATCAGGCCGGCGTTGTCGGCGGCGATCTCGCACAGCGCTTCGACCCATGGCCGCTCGCTCTTGGCGAAATCGCCGAGCACGTGATTGTGCACCAGCTCCTTCGCGCCCGGATGGCCGACGCCGAGCCGCACGCGAAGATAATCGTTGCCGATATGCGCCGAGATCGAGCGCAGGCCGTTATGCCCGGCAATGCCGCCACCGACCTTCACCCGAACTTTCGCCGGCGGCAGTTCGATCTCGTCGTGAAACACGGCGACCTCGCTCTGGCCGATCTTGTAGAAGCTCGTCGCTTCCTGCACGGCGCGGCCAGACTCGTTCATGTAGGTGAGCGGCTTGAGCAGTGTGATGCGCTCGCCGTCGAGCACGCCGTCTGCGGTCTCGCCCTGAAAACGACGGCGCCATGGCGAGAAGCCATGACGCCGCGCGATTTCGTCGATGACCATGAAGCCGATGTTGTGCCGGTTGCCCTGGTACTTCGACCCGGGATTGCCCAACCCAACGAACAGCCGCATGACGCGGAACCCCGCGCCGGATTACTTCTTCTTGGCCGGCGCAGCAGCCGCGGCCGGAGCCTTGGCGGCAGCAGCCGGAGCCTTCGCCGCAGCAGCCGGGGCAGCAGCGGCCGCAGGCGCGGCACCCGCCGCAGCCTTGTCGTCGTTGTAGCCCGACGGCGGCACGATGGTGACCAGCGTGACGTCGTCACGCGACACCGACTTGACGCCGGTCGGCAGCGCGATGTCCGACAGATGCAGCGACACGCCGATGTCGAGGGTCGACACGTCGGCTTCGATGAACTGCGGAATGTTCTCGGCCGGGGCTTCGAGCTCGACGGTGTGGGTGACGATGTTGAAGGTACCGCCGCGCTTCACGCCCGGGGCCACTTCCAGGCCCTTCAGGTGCAGCGGCACGCTGACGCGGATGGTCGCGCCGGCGCCGAGCCGCAGGAAGTCGACGTGGATCGGGAAGTCCTTCACCGGATCGAGGTGATAGTCGCGCGGAATGACGCGATGCTTCTTGCCGTCGAGGACGACGTCGAACACCGTGGTCAGGAACCGGCCGGCGAGAATCCGCAGGCGGAGTTCTTTCTCTTCGACCGAGATCGGCAGCGGGGATTGGTTGTCACCGTAGATCACTCCGGGCACGCGGCCGGCGCGACGCTCAGCCCGGGCGGCCCCCTTGCCGCTCTTCGGACGTGCGGTCGCCTTCAGTTCCAAGACGCTCGTCATCTGCTTAAGTCCTTGATCTGTAAAAAGTTAAAGGCCGCAAAGCGGCCCATTGCACACGTCGCGGCAAGCCTCCAGGGGTGCGGGGGCCGCGGACGTGGCCGGTTTCTAGCCGCAAAGGCCGCAAATGACAAGGAAATCAAGCTTCCCGAGCACGGCCTCATCCTGAGGAGCCCGCGCCGCCCGCTAGGCGGCGGCGGACGTCTCGAAGGATGCGCCCGGGTGTAGGCTGAGCCTCATCGGCCTTCATGGTTCGAGACGGCCGCTTCGCGGCCTCCTCACCATGAGGGACTCGAGCAGGGCAAACTGGTGCCTGCTCGCCGTCCTCACGCCAGCGCGGTCGGAGGCTCGGAGCCGCCACCCTGGCGGGCTTCCAGCGCGGCGATCCGGGCCTTCAGGGCTTCGTTCTCTTCGCGGGTGAGGCGGACCATTTCCTTGAACGCCTCGAACTCTTCGCGCTTCACCAGATCGAGGTCGCGCAGGATCTTCTCGGCCTGGCTGCGCACCACCCCGTCGATCTCGCGCTTGACGCCCTGGGCGGCACCGGCAGCGTCGTTCATCAGGCGGCCGATCTCGTCGAAAAGCCGGTTGTTGGTCTGGGTCATGGTCGAGATCTCCGTCGCGCGTCTTGCGCGGTTGCAAGCCAAACGGGCGTTGGCGGTGACAATGGCGATGGATCGGGCCTACTTCAAGGCCGCCTGGCGGGACCTGCGCCGGCCCGATCCGATTTGCCATTCCTTGCGACGTTCGCACCCCCGTCGCAAGGTCGATTTAAGCATCGGTCTGGACGACACGCGGCGCCAATTGACGCTGTACCGTTGCGGGCTTTGGAGATAAGCCAAACGAACAATGCCATTCTTCGCCGTCGCCTTTCCCGTGTTCGATCCGGTGGCCGTCGCGATCGGTCCGTTCGCGATCCGCTGGTACGCGCTGGCTTACATTGCCGGCATCGTCATCGGCTGGCTGTATGCCCGGATGCTTCTGCAGCGACAGCGGCTGTGGGGCGGCCCGTCGCCGATCTCGCTGGAAGCGTTCGACGACTTCATCCTGTGGATCACCATCGGCATCATTCTCGGCGGCCGCACCGGCTACGTGCTGTTCTACAATCTCGACTTCTTCATCCGGCATCCGGCTGAGATCTTCGAGCTGTGGAAAGGCGGCATGTCGTTCCACGGCGGCTTCATGGGCTGCGTGCTGGCGGTCGTGCTGTTCGGGTGGAAACGCAAGGTGCCGATCCTGTCGCTCGGCGACATCACCTGCGCGGTCGGCCCGATCGGGCTGTTCCTTGGCCGCATCGCCAACTTCATCAACGGCGAATTGTGGGGCCGCCCGGCCGATGCCTCGGTGCCGTGGGCGATGGTGTTTCCCAATGCCGGTCCGCTGCCGCGGCATCCGAGCCAGCTCTATGAAGCCGGCCTCGAAGGCATCGGGCTGTTCGTGATCCTGGCGCTGATGATCCGCGCCGGCGCCCTGAAGCGGCCGGGCCTGATCATCGGTGCGTTTCTCACCTTCTATGGCCTCGCCCGCATCACCGGCGAATTCTTCCGCGAGCCCGATCCGCAGCTCGGCTTCCTGTGGGGCGGCCTGACCATGGGCATGCTGCTGTCGGTCCCAATGGTGATCGTCGGCATCGGCGTGATGATCACGACCTGGCGACGTGGGCGCGTCACGCCCGCTGCGGCGACGACACCTTCCAGCGAGGCAGCCTCATGATCGACCAGACGGCCCTCGCCACCGAGATCAAGCGGCTGATCAAGGCCGCCGGCCCGATGCCGGTGTGGCGCTATATGGAATTGTGCCTCGGCCACCCCGAGCACGGCTATTACGTCACCCGCGATCCGCTCGGGCGCGAAGGCGACTTCACCACCTCGCCCGAGATCAGCCAGATGTTCGGCGAACTGCTCGGGCTGTGGTCGGCTTCGGTGTGGAAGGCTGCCGACGAGCCGGAGACGCTGCGGCTGATCGAGATCGGCCCGGGCCGCGGCACGTTGATGGCGGACGCGCTGCGCGCGCTGCGGGTGCTGCCGGTCCTGTACCAGTCGCTCAGCATCCATCTGGTCGAGATCAATCCGGTGCTGCGCCAGAAGCAGCAGACCCTACTGGCCGGCATCCGCAACATTCACTGGCACGACAGTTTCGATGACGTGCCGGAAGGCCCTGCGGTCATCCTCGCCAACGAATACTTCGACGTGCTGCCGATCCATCAGGCGATCAAGCGCGAGACCGGCTGGCACGAACGGGTGATCGAGATCGGCGCATCCGGCGAGTTGGTGTTCGGCGTCGCCGCCGATCCGATCCGCGGCTTCGAGGCATTGCTGCCGCCGCTGGTGCGGCTGGCGCCGCCCGGCGCCGTGTTCGAATGGCGGCCCGACACCGAGATCCTGAAGATCGCCAGCCGGGTGCGCGATCAGGGCGGTGCGGCGCTGATCATCGATTACGGCCATCTGCGCAGCGATGTCGGCGACACCTTCCAGGCGATCGCCAGCCACAGCTATGCCGATCCGCTGCAGCATCCCGGCCGCGCCGACCTCACCGCGCATGTCGATTTCGATGCGCTCGGTCGCGCCGCCGAGAGCGTCGGCGCCCGCGCCCATGGCCCGGTGACGCAAGGCACATTCCTGAAGCGGCTCGGCATCGAGACGCGCGCGCTGTCGCTGATGGCCAAGGCGACGCCGCAGGTGTCCGAAGACATCGCCGGCGCGCTGCAGCGCCTGACCGGCGAAGGCCGCGGCGCGATGGGCTCGATGTTCAAGGTGATCGGGGTGTCCGATCCGAAGATCGAAACGCTGGTCGCGCTCAGCGACGATACCGACCGCGAAGCCGAGCGCCGGCAAGGGACCCACGGATGATCATTACCTCGCCGCTGCTCGGCGCCGCGCCGGGCCTGCGCCATGCTTTTTTCACCCGCGAGGGCGGTGTGTCGGACGGCATCTATGCCGGCCTGAACGGCGGCATCGGCTCCAACGACGATCCGGCCAAGGTCGCCGAGAACCGGCGGCGGATGGCAGAAGCGCTCGGCGTCACGCCGGAGCGTTTCCTCACCGTCTATCAGGTGCACTCGCCGGACGTCGCCGTCGCCGAAGCGCCGTGGGACCAGGCGAGCCGGCCGAAGGCAGACGCCATCGTGACCCGCACGCCGGGCCTGGCGATCGGCGTCACCACGGCCGATTGCGGCCCGATCCTGTTCGCCGACCCGACCGCGCAGGTGATCGGCGCCGCCCATGCCGGCTGGAAGGGCGCGCTGACCGGCGTTCTGGAATCCACGCTGGACGAGATGGAGCGGCTCGGCGCCCAGCGCAGCCGCGTGGTCGCGGCGATCGGTCCGCTGATCCGGCAGCCTTCTTATGAAGTCGGCGACGAGTTCGTCGCCCGCTTCACCGCGGCTAACCCGGCCCATGCGGCCTTCTTCACTGAAGCCGAGCGGCCCGGCCACGCGATGTTCGATCTCGGCGGCTTCATCCGGATGCGGCTCGAGGCCGCCGGCGTCGGCATGATCGACGACCTCGGCATCGACACTTATCCGGACGAGCGGTTCTTCTCCTATCGCCGCACCACCCATCGGAGCGAGCCCGACTACGGCCGCCACGTCCACGCCATCGTGCTCGACCCCGCCTGAGGCCGGCCAAGCCTCGCCGAAGCTGCCAAAGATGAACGGGAATTAACCACGTTCGTTTACGCCCGAGGCGACGGCAACAGATCTAATATTCTGAAAATTTTAGAGAAATTGATTTCGGCAGCCTGCAAAGGATTAACCTGGTACTCGCCCCGCCCTAGACCTTAATGCATTTTAACGATATCGCTTCCGTCGTTCGGCGGCCGCTGCGCCGCGCTTTCGACGGGACCCTGCATGTTGGCTCGCCTGCCCCGCCAGATTGCCACGCGCACCACGCGCACCGCCCTCCTGCTCACTTTGCTGACCGGCCTCGCCGGCTGCGTTACCCAAGGCGGCACCGGCCCGATGGCCTCGGCTGGCGGCAGCGGCGTCGCGTTCGAATCCATCGACGGCCCGCCGCCGCAGGTGTTCGACCGCATGGTCGCGGTGCTCGACAGCGAATCCAAGCTGCGCCAAATCCCGGTGGTGTCGCGCGAAGGCGGCGCGGCTTATCGCGTCCGCAGCTATCTGTCGGCACAGGTCCGCGGCAACCGCACCAATATCGCCTGGGTGTGGGATGTGTACGATCGCAACCAGCAGCGCACGCTGCGGCTGTCGGGCGAGGAACCGGCCGGCAACGGCCGCGATGCCTGGCAGCAGGCCGATGATGTCGTGCTGCGCCGGATCGCGCAGGCCGGCTTCACCGGGTTGAGCGGCTTGGTGAACGGCGGGTTACCTGCCGACACCGCACCCGCCGCAGCCCCGGCCGAGCGCGGCCCCGCGATCGCAAGCGCCGAGCCGGCACCGGCCGCGAGCAGCGATGCGCCCTCTGCAGCCCTGAGTTTCGCTGCGCGCTGATTGCTGCAATTGCACGCTACATAGGTCGAATCCGCACCGGAAAACCGTCACAACGGGTTGCCATCGCTGGCGACCGGCTGGTATCACCTCGCTCGCAAAACAGTCCGATTTCGCGAGTCAACCGATATGCTGAACGTAGTATCCACCGCGCCGAGGGGGACGCGTCGATGTCGGGCAAGAACGGATCGGTCAAACTGGTCGCCGGCAATTCCAACCCGGCTCTGGCGCGCGACATCGCCGAATGGCTGAAGATGCCGCTCACCAAAGCGAGCGTCCGCCGCTTCGCCGATAACGAAGTCTTCGTCGAGATCCAGGAGAACGTCCGCGGCTCGGACGTGTTCATCATCCAGTCGACGTCGTTTCCGGCCAACGACCACCTGATGGAACTTCTGATCATCACCGACGCGCTGCGCCGTGCCTCGGCGCGCCGTATCACCGCGGTGATCCCGTATTTCGGCTACGCCCGCCAGGACCGTAAGGTCGGCTCGCGTTCGCCGATCTCGGCCAAGCTGGTCGCCAACCTGATCACCCATGCCGGCGTCGACCGGGTGATGACGCTGGACCTGCACGCCGGCCAGATCCAGGGCTTCTTCGACATCCCGACCGACAACCTCTACGCCTCGCCGGTGATGGTGCGCGACATCAAGGAGCGCTTCGACCTGTCGAAGGTGATGGTGGTGTCGCCCGACGTCGGCGGCGTGGTCCGCGCCCGCGGCCTCGCCAAGCGCCTCAACACCCCGCTGGCGATCATCGACAAGCGCCGCGAGCGCGCCGGTGAGTCCGAAGTGATGAACGTGATCGGCGACGTCGCCGGCTACACCTGCATCCTGCTCGACGACATCGTCGACTCCGGCGGCACGCTGGTGAACGCCGCCGAAGCGCTGCTCGCGAACGGCGCGACCGCGGTCTCCGCCTACATCACCCACGGCGTGCTGTCGGGCGGCGCCTGCGCCCGCATCAGCAACTCCAAGCTCAAAGAGCTGGTGATCACCGACTCGATCCAGGCCACCGAAGGCGTCTGCAAGGCGCCGAACATCCGCACCATCACCATCGCGTCCCTGATCGCCGAAGCGATCGGCCGTACCGCGGCGGAAGAGTCGGTGTCGAGCCTGTTCGACTAAGTTTCCCTGATCTCCGTCGTCATTCGACGCAATCAGCCTCTCTTTTGTCATTCCGGGGCGCGAGCAGAGCTCGCGAACCCGGAATCCATAATCACCGCCGGTGCTGTGGAGCACGGCGGGACGACGGCTGTGCGCAACTCAAGAACACAGGGAATATGGATTCCGGGTTCGCGCTTCGCGCGCCCCGGAATGACGAACGAGATGTGGCGCGTTGGGGCACAGGTACCGCCCCGCAATCACCGACGCTTCTCTAACTACACGATCCCCGCCGCGACCTGGCCGCGCAGGCGTTCGAGGCTGAGCAGGGTGTCGGCGCAGGCGTGGGCGACTTCGGCGCCCTTGGCGGCGAAGTGCCGCTGGAAGTGCTCGGTGTCCGACTCGCCGCGCTCGAAGCTGTGCGGCGTCGCCACCGCGGAGAACACCGGCACCTCGGTCTTGAGCTGCACGTCCATCAGCGCCTGGATCACCGTCTGGGCGACAAAGCCGGTGAGACCGTCGTCGACCACGAGGCCGGCGGCGACGATCGCGGTGTAGCGGCGGGTCTTCGCCAGCGTCTGCACGTGCAGCGGAATCTCAAACGAGCCAGGCACCTCGAACAGGTCGACCTGCGAGGCGACGATGCCGCGCTCGACGATCTCGCGCACGAACGACTCCCAGCAACCGACGACCACGTCGCGATGCCACGACGACTGCACGAAGGCGACGCGCTGCGGCTTGGCGAAGCGCGGATACGACCGCTCGGCCGGCGGCGGCGCAGTCTCGGCAGGATCGGTCACGGTTTCGGTCATCGGTGGGCTCACTGGGCTGTCATCTGAAGGTCGGCTCAGGCTACCAGCGGCCGCCCCTGAATCAAAGGTTGACCATGCGGCGAAAGACTCGTGTGGAGCGAATTCCGCGCCCCGGACTCGGCTGACGCGAATCCGATTCCGTTTTGTTCTCGCGCCGCTCGCTCCGCTGTGGAGGGTTACTCTTTGGTTGTGGAATTGGCGAAGCCCGGGATTGCGCCGATTCCGCAAATCACATCATTTCATCCCTGCAACCTCGGTTCGTCCGGACTAATCCTTCCGACGCGAGCACAGGTACAGGCGCGTACCGGCCTGCCTCATGCGTATCAGCATATTCCAACGTAAGGTCGAGACGGCATGCCCTTGCTCGAAGGCATCATCGATTCACGAAATAATCCGCTCGCGGTCGTCGAAGACATCGCGGCATCGAACGACCTCGCCTTCGAGCGTTCCGGCGAGGATGAAATCACCATCGTCGCCAAGGGCCAGTGGACCGACTACACGCTGTCGTTCACCTGGATGAACGAGATCGAAGCGCTGCATCTGGCCTGTGCGTTCGATATGAAAGTGCCGGCGGCGCGACGCAACGAAACGCTACGGCTGATCGCGGCGATCAACGAACAGCTCTGGGTCGGACATTTCGACGTGTGGAATCACACAGGCACCGTGATGTACCGCCAGGCGCTGGTTCTGCCGGGCGGACTGGCGGCCACCGAAGCGCAGTGCGAGACCATGCTGATCAGCGCGATCCACGCCTGCGAGCGTTACTACCCGGCGATCCAGTTCACGGTGTGGGCCGGCAAGACCGCCGCCGAAGCGATGAGCGCGGCGATGTTCGACACTCAGGGCGAGGCGTGAGCCAGGCGCCGCGCATCGTCGTTCGCGACGGCGCCTCCGAGCTCGACCGCGCCGCGATCCTGCGCGCGCTGATCACCCACAATGAGAAGGCCGGCGGCCCGTCTGGCTTTCAGCAAGTCTGTCTCGTGGTCGAAGACCCTGACACCGGCGAGACCAAAGGCGGACTGTGGGGCCGGATCATTTACGACTGGCTGTTCGTCGAATTCCTTGCCGTCCCGGAGACGGCGCGTCGCAGCGGGCTCGGCACCGATCTGCTGAGCCGCGCCGAGCAGATCGCCAAGGACCGCGGCTGCGCCGGGGTGTGGCTCGATACCTATCAGTTTCAGGCCCCCGACTTTTATCGCAAGCACGGCTATCAGGAGTTCGGCCGCATCGCCGATCACCCGCGCGGATCGCAGCGCCTGTTTTTCATGAAGACCTTCTGATCGCTGCGCGCGGGGCACCGCGCTTGTGACCCCTGCGAGCATCCAATAAAACCCAGCCAGAACACGCCGCCGTCGCGGCGCGGATGGATGTTTGCGATGACCAGCTCTGCTCAATCTCCCCTGCAACAGCTCGGCGGCACGGTGGTTCTCGCCGGCGCCGGCAAGATGGGCGGCGCGCTGCTCACCGGCTGGCTGGCGCAGGGGCTGGACGGCGGCGACGTCGTGGTGATCGAGCCGCATCCGACCGACGAGATCGCCGCGCTGAGCGCCCGTGGCGTCCGCCTCAACGCCTCCGCCGGCGATGTCGGCGCGGTCTCGACGCTGGTGGTCGCGGTGAAGCCGCAGATGTTCGCCGAAGCCGCCGCGGCACTGCGCAGCTACGTCGGGCCCTCCACCCTGGTGGTGTCGATCATGGCCGGCAAGCCGATCGCGGCGCTCTCCGAGCAGCTCGGCGGCCACGTCGTCCGCGCGATGCCGAACACGCCGGCCGCGATCGGCCGCGGCATCACCGTCGCGGTCGCGGCCTCTAGCGTCACCCCCGCACAGCGCGGCATTGCCGATGCGCTGCTGCGCGCCACCGGCGGCGTCGAATGGGTCGACGACGAAGCCCTGATCGATGCCGTCACGGCGGTGTCCGGCTCGGGCCCGGCCTACGTGTTCCTGCTTGCCGAAGAACTCGCGCGCGCCGGCGTCGAAGCCGGCCTGCCCGAAGCCCTTGCCATGACGCTCGCTCGCGCTACCGTCGCCGGCTCCGGCGAGCTGCTGCACCGCTCAGACCTCGATGCCGCCACGCTGCGCAAGAACGTCACCTCCCCCGGCGGCACCACCGCCGCGGCGCTCGAAGTGCTGATGGCGGACGACGGATTCCGCCCGCTGCTGACCCGCGCGGTCGCCGCAGCGACCAAGCGGTCGAAGGAACTGGCGAAGTAGGCAACGCTGCGAAGCGTCGTCCGCGGGCTTGACCCGCGGACCCATCGCACGCGCAAGCGCGCCGAGATAACGCTCTGCACATTTCACGAAGAGGATGGATCGCCGGGTCGAGTGTTCAGCCCGGAGACATAGTCGACACGTGTTCGGAGACATGACCGACACTTTCCACGCCCGTCAAGTCGATGGTGGCGACTTGGTGGGCAGCGAAGAACACGCCGTATTTGCCGTCGGTGGAGAGCGGCCTGATGGCCAAGCGCTCTCCGGCGAAGGCTTGCGGCACCTTCCACAAACGACCTTTGAAGCTGACATAGGCCTTGGTTTTCGAGACGGATCGGACGATGTCGCGCTCATCGTATTCTGGAGCCGGCAGGCGGTCCGGCAGAGAACGCCGGCTCGGCTGGTAGCGATCAGCAGGCACCAGCTGGCCTAGCGACTCGTGAGGGCGCTCGAAGTTGTACACCTCGCGCCAGGAATCGAAGGCACGTTGCGCCTCGGCGAGGTCGCGCAAGGGCCGCAGTGCAAACACCTCGTCGTCCAGCGTACGATGAAAACGCTCGTTCTTGCCGCGGCTCTGCGGGTGATAGGGACGACTACGGATCACCCTGATGCCGAGCTTGAGCAGCCACACCGAGAACCATGTCCAGCGCTCGCCGGAACTGTCCGACCACGGCGAGCCGTTGTCGACGAAGATCGTGTCGGGCAAGCCGTAGTGCCGGAACGTCGTTTGCAGCCTGTCCTGCACGGTTTCGCCGCGCTGATCGGCGCAAGCCTGGAGGCACAGATCGTAGCGTGAGTGATCGTCCACCACGGTCAGCGGATGGCAGCGGACGTCGTTGCCGAGCCGAACCCAGCCTTTGAAGTCCATCTGCCAAAGCATGTTCGGCGCCGGCATCTCGAACCGCAGCGTCGCCGGTGGACCGCCGGCGGCAGGCTTGATCCGGCCGTGCCGGCGCAGGATCTCGTGGATCGTCGACACCGCCGGAGCGTGCTGTCCGGACCGCTCCATCGAGCTGGCGATCTTGCGCGCGCCCCATGCCGGATGCGCATCACGAACCGCCAGCACCTGTGCCTCACACGCCGCCGAGGTCTGCCGCGGGCTGTCGTGCGGCCGCCGCGACAGGTCGGCGAGATCACCTCCGGCCGCCCATCGCTCCAACCATTTGTAGCCGGTCGTCCAATGAATGCCGAACCGCCGGCACAGCTCGCGCCGGTTCGCCCCCTCCTGCATCGCAAGCCGTACGAACTCGCGTCTCTGATCCACTGCCGACACCTCACGCCAGGGCATGGACTTGGCCTCCAACCGCCAAATCCAGCCACTATGATGCGTCGACTATGTCTCCGAACACCCGTAGGTCATGTCTCCGGGCTGAACATCGAGCCCGGCGATGACTATCTTCGGTTGGCGGCGCCGCCCCACACACCCACGTCGTCGCCCGGCTTGACCGGGCGATCTAGTATTCCGGAACGCCGGTTAGTTACAACAGCCGTCCTGCAATACTGGATCACCCGCATACGCGGGTGATGACGGCGGAGAGTGGGGTTAGCGCTTCGGCCTACACCGGCACCCGCACCGTCGCGCGCAGGCCGCCCATTGGGCTGTCGCCGAGGGTGATGTCGCCGCCATGCGAGCGGGCGATGTCGCGGGCGATGGCGAGGCCCAGCCCGGTGCCGCCTTCGTCCTGGTTGCGGGCGTCGTCGAGCCGCAGGAACGGCTTGAACACTTCCTCGCGCATTGCCATGGGAATGCCGGGCCCGTCGTCGTCGATCGTCACCGTCAGATAGCGGTGATCGCGTGCGCCCGTGATCGCGATGGTATGAGCGTGGCGGGCGGCGTTCGACACCAGATTGGCGAGGCAGCGCTTGAATGAGGCCGGTTTCACCGTCACCACCGGCTGACCGGTGAAGGCGACGCTGACCACGTGGCCGTGGCGTTCGGCGTCGGAGCGCAGTTCCTCGAGCGCGGCCGCCATGTCGGTGGGCTGCGCCTGCTCGCCGCTGTCGCCGCGCGCGAACGCCAGATACGCTTCCAGCATCGCCGACATCTCATCGACGTCCTTGCGCATCCCCTCGGTCTCGGGCGCATCACCGATCAGTTCGAGTTCGAGCTTGAAGCGGGTCAGGATGGTGCGCAGGTCGTGGCTGACGCCCGCGAGCATCGCGGTGCGCTGTTCGATCGAGCGCTCGACACGGGCCTTCATCTCGATGAACGCATAGGCGGCGCGCCGCACTTCGCGGGCGCCGCGCGGCCGGAAGTTCGGCACGTCGCGGCCTTTGCCGAAGCTCTCGGCGGCGTCCGCGAGCCGCAGCACCGGCCGGATCTGATTGCGCAGGAACAGCACCGCGACGATCAGCAGCACCGTCGACGTGCCGACCATCCATAACAGGAAGATCTCGGAGTTCGACGCGTAGGCCGCGCTACGCAGCGCAAACACCCGCATCACCGCATCGTCGAGCTGAATGCGGATTTCGACCAGGCTGGAGCGACCCACGGTGTCGATCCAGAACGGCCGTGCGATCTGCCGGCTGATCTGCTTGCTGATCGATTGATCGAGCAGCGAGAAAAACGGCTTCGGCCCGGGCGGCGGCATTTCTCCGGGCCCGAGGAAGTC
This sequence comes from Rhodopseudomonas sp. P1, assembly GCF_039642825.1. Lineage (NCBI taxonomy): Bacteria > Pseudomonadati > Pseudomonadota > Alphaproteobacteria > Hyphomicrobiales > Nitrobacteraceae > Rhodopseudomonas > Rhodopseudomonas sp. P1. The sequence continues at coordinate 4,774,464 of NZ_CP088006.1, forward strand.
GACCACCAGGCCCAGCCGGCTCTGCGCGATCCGCCGCAGCACCGCCTTGTCCTTGTCCTGCGGATAGCTCTTGTAGACGTCGATCAGCGTCGCGATGTCCTGCACCACCGCCGCCGACAGCCGCTGTGTCACCGTGTTCCAGTGCCGCTCCATGAACACGAAGGCGATCACCGACTGCAGCAGCACCATCGGCACGATGATGATCAGCAGCGCACGGGCATACAGCCCCTTCGGCATGAAATCGTTGAAGCGCTGCCCCAGATAACCATTGGCCGCCGACACCCGCCCATAGGCAGAGCGGATCAGCGTCAGCCCGGTGTCGAGCGTGCTCATGACACGGCTCGCCGGATAGAGCGCACAACGCCGATTTCAGCGTCAATGCTGAAAGCAATACCCTCGCCAAAAGCACGGCGAGCCCCCTCGCCCCGCCCTTGCGGGGAGAGGGTTGGGGTGAGGGGCTGCGGCGTATCCACCAGTGCCAACCTCTGCGATGAACGTCGTGCCAAGCCCCTCACCCGGCGCGCGAACGCGCGCCGACCTCTCCCCGCGCAGGGCGGGGAGAGGTTGCGTCGTGCATGGTGAAAGGCCGTGCTCATGTTCGGAGGCCCGGCCTACGGCGCCGCCACCAGGCGATAGCCGATGCCGCGGACGGCTTGCAGGAACAGCGGGTTGGCGGGGTCGCGCTCGATCTTGCGGCGCAGGCGGTTGATCTGGACGTCGACCGCGCGCTCATTGGCATTACCGGCGCCGGACAGATCGCCGCGCGGCACCGTCTCGCCGGGCGCGGCCGCCAGCATCCGCAGCATGTCGCGCTCGCGGTCGGTCAAATGGACGATCTCGTCGCCCTGGCGCAGTTCGCCGCGCTCGATGTGAAACACGTAAGGCCCGAACGCCACCGTCTCGGCCTTGGCGGCCGGCGCCGGCGCGGTGCGCTTGAGGATATTGCCGATCCGCAGCAGCAATTCGCGCGGCTCGAACGGCTTGGCGACGTAGTCGTCGGCGCCGATCTGCAGTCCCTCGATCCGGCTCTCCGCCTCGTGCCGGGCGGTCAGCATGACGATCGGCACGTCCGAGGTTTCGCGGATCGAGCGGGCGAGATCGAAACCGGTCTCACCCGGCATCATCACGTCGAGGATCAAAAGATCGAAGTCGAGGCCGGCGAGCTTGGCGCGGGCGTCGCGCACGCTCTGCGCGGTGGTCACCCGATAGCCTTCGGAGGCGAGAAATCGCGACAGCAGATCGCGGATGCGGCGATCGTCGTCGACCAGCAGCAGATGCGGCGCATCGTCGGCGGGGCGGATCGGTTTCTTCGCCAGTGCTGCGAGCTGGATCACGTCACGTCCTTTGCGGTGGCGCCGCCGTGCAGGATGGTCTGGAGCACCTTGTCCGGATCGTCCCGATCGATCATGGCGCGCAGAAATTTGGCGACTGCCTCTGCGCCGCCGGGAGCGAGGTCGCGCAGCGCGCGATCGATCCGCTCGGTCTGCAGCCGGGCCAGTTTCTCCACCAGCGCCTCGCCCTTCGGGGTGGCGAAAAGAAGGCGCTGGCGACGGTCGCTGTCGCCGGCCTTCTGCACGATGTAGCCCTCGTCCAGCAGCTGCTTCAGCACCCGGCTGAGCGACTGTTTGGTGATCCGCAGCACGTCGAGCAGGTCGGCCACCGTCAGGCCGGGATAACGGCAGACGAAATGCACCACGCGGTGGTGGGCGCGGCCGAATCCGAACGCTTCGAGCACATGGTCGGCGTCACCGACGAAGTCCCGATAGGCGAAGAACAGCAGCTCGATGATGTCCCACCGCGGCGGATGCGGATCGGGGGCGGCCGGCGAGCGCTCGCCGGACGGCCGGACCATCTCGTTGAAATTTATGTCAGCCATGTTGACATATCAGGTCTTTATGTTACAAAACCGCCGACCAAGACGAAATAATCGACTATTCCGCTTGCGACCCCTGCCCGTGCAGTCCGATAAAGGAAGCTGCCCGGCAGCCTGCATGCGATGGTCGGACGGCTCGGCGGAAACATTAGCGGAGTTCGGCAATTCCGCCAAAACATCTCCCGGCGATGCGCCGGGACCGATAACCACTTTTGCGGCGGGCTTTCGATAGCCGGTTCCGCGACAACCACGGACACCCGCAGGCGCGCCGGTCCAGGAGAAGATCGATGGGAGTTTCGTTCGATAAGATCGACGGCTCGCTCTGGCTGAACTTCGACATCCAGCCCTCGGCGAACCCGACCCCCGACAAGGAACGCGACGCGAAGCTGGAAAACCTCGGCTTCGGCCGGGTCTTCACCGACCACATGGCGATCGTTCGCTTCGACCAGGCGCACGGCTGGCACGGCGCCCGCATTGAGGCGCGCTCGAACTTCGCGCTCGACCCGGCCCACGCCGTGCTGCACTACGCGCAGGAAATCTTCGAAGGCCTCAAGGCCTACAAGCGCGACGACGGCGGCGTGAACCTGTTCCGCCCCGACGCCAATGCGCGGCGCTTCCGCGACAGCGCCGACCGCATGGCGATGGCGCAGCTGCCCGAGCAGGTGTTCATCGAGGCAATCGAGCAGCTGGTGAAGATCGACCGCAACTGGATCCCGGGCGGCGAAGGCAGCCTGTATCTGCGGCCGTTCATGATCGCCAGCGAGGTGTTCCTCGGCGTCAAGCCGTCGGCGGAGTACATCTTCTCGGTGATCGCCTCGCCGGTCGGCTCGTACTTCAAGGGCGGCCCCGCCCCGGTGTCGATCTGGGTGTCGGAAACCTATACCCGCGCGGCGGTCGGCGGCACCGGCGGCGTCAAGTGCGGCGGCAACTACGCCGCCAGCTTGCGCGCCCAGGCCGAGGCGATCGAACGCGGCTGCGACCAAGTGGTGTTCCTCGATGCGCTCGAGCGCCGCTACGTCGAAGAGCTCGGCGGCATGAACGTGTTCTTCGTGTTCGACGACGGTTCGCTGTCGACGCCGCCGCTCGGCACCATCCTGCCCGGCATCACCCGCGACTCGATCATCACGCTGGCGCGCGACGCCGGCCGCGTGGTCCGCGAGGAGCCGTACACGATCGATCAGTGGCGCGCCGACGCGGCCTCCGGCAAGCTCAAGGAAGCATTCGCCTGCGGCACCGCCGCGGTGATCTCGCCGATCGGCAAGGTGTGCTCGAACCACGGCGACTTCACCATCAACGGCGGCCAGGCCGGCGAGGTGGCAATGGGCCTGCGCAAGCAGCTCGTCGACATCCAATACGGCCGCACCCCCGACAAGCACGGCTGGATCCGCAAGGTGATCTGAGCCACCTCGCGACGAGTCATTCCGGGGCGCTGACGAAGTCAGCGAACCCGGAAGCTCTTTGGTAACAAACTCGAGATTCCGGGTTCGCGCTACGCGCGCCCCGGAATGACGTTGCCTACACCATCGACACGAGCACGATACGCTCCCTCACCCCCGCCCTCTCCCGCAGGCGGGAGAGGGAGCGCGCGGTGCTCGGGGCGCAGGCAATGCGCGGACGCACAGACGCCCAACTACCTCCGCCCGAACAGCTTCTCGATATCGGCCAGCGTCAGCTCGACGTAGGTCGGGCGGCCGTGGTTGCATTGGCCGGAATTCGGCGTGGCTTCCATCTCGCGCAGCAGCGCGTTCATCTCTTCCGGCTTGAGCACGCGCCCGGCGCGGACCGAGCCGTGGCAGGCCATGGTGGCGGCGACGTGCATCAGGCGGCGCTCCAGCGGCAGCGCTTCGTCCCATTCGGCCATGTGCTCGGCGAGATCGCGCAGCAGGCCTGACGCATCGGTCTTGCCGAGCAGCGACGGCGTTTCGCGTACCGCCACCGCGCCGGGACCGAAGCTCTCGATCACCAGGCCGAACTTGGCCAGCTCTTCGGCCCGCGCCACCAAGCGCTCGACGGTCGCCTCGTCCATCTCGACGATGTCGGGGATCAGCAGGATCTGGCGCTGTACGCCGTTGGCGTCGAGCGAGGCTTTGAGCCGCTCATAGACGATCCGCTCGTGCGCGGCGTGCTGATCGATCACGATGAGACCGTCGCGGGTCTGCGACACGATGTAGGTCTCGTGGATCTGAGTGCGCGCAGCTCCGAGCGGCCGGTCGAGCAGATCCGGCGTCACCTCGGTCGGACGAATGTCGGCGCTCGGCGCGCCGACATCGAACGTCGCCTGCGCGCGCTCGGCGAACGATGGCGCGGCGCTGCCGCCGACCGGATAGGACGGCGACGAACGCCAATCCCAATTCGCCGGCGGCATCGAGGCGGGACGAAACGTCGAGATCACGCTGCTGGCACTGTTGGCGGCGGTCCGGCGGCCTTCGCGCGCGAGGCCTTCCTTCAGCGCGTGCACGATCAGCGCGCGGACCAGACCGGAGTTGCGAAAGCGCACCTCGGTCTTGGCCGGGTGGACGTTGGCGTCGACCTCGCGCGCATCCAGCGTGACGAACAGCGCCACCACCGGATGACGGTCGCGCGGCAAGTAGTCCGAATAGGCGGCGCGCACTGCGCCGAGGATCAGCTTGTCGCGCACCGGGCGGCCGTTGACGAACAGATACTGCCCGAGCGCATTGGCTTTGGTCAGCGACGGCGCCGCCGCGAAGCCTTCGACGATCACGCCCTCGCGCTCGGCACGGACTTCGATGGCGTTGGCGCGAAACTCGGCGCCGAGAATGTCGCCGAGCCGGATCAGTTGCCCCGGCGCGCCCGGCAGTGCCGCCGCCCAGGTCACCGGCGCGCGCTCTTCACCGGCCAGCGTGAAGGCCACGTCCGGCCGCGCCATCGCCAGCCGCCGCACCACTTCGCGGATCGCTTCGGCCTCGGTGCGATCGGTCTTGAGAAACTTCAGCCGCGCCGGCGTTGCAAAGAACAGATCGGCGACTTCGACGCGGGTGCCTTGGCTCAAGGCCGCCGGCGCGATCGGAGTCTTGTCGCCGCCTTCGACCCGCAGGCTCCAGGCGTGCGGCTCGGTGGCATGGCGCGTGGTGATCGACAGCCGCGCCACTGCGCCGATCGACGGCAGCGCTTCGCCGCGAAACCCGAGCGTGCGGATCTGCAGCAGGTCCTCGTCGTCGAGCTTGGAGGTCGCATGGCGATCGACCGCCAGCGCGAGATCGGCTGCCGTCATGCCGGAGCCGTCGTCGGCGATGACGATCTTCCGCCGCCCGCCGCCGTCCGAGAAGATGTCGATCCGGCTGGCGCCGGCATCGATCGCATTCTCGACCAGCTCCTTCACCACGCTCGCCGGCCGCTCCACCACCTCGCCGGCGGCGATGCGGTTGACGATGGTTTCGGGAAGCTGGCGGACGGGCATGGGAACCGAGCGACTCGTGGGCGTGAGCGGTGACTTTAGAGAAGCCGGTTGCCGCCGTCAGCCGCGGACGTGGCCCTCTCCTTCTCCGTAATTGCGAGCGCAGCGAAGCAATCCAGCTCCGTGCACGGGGCTCCTGGATTGCTTCGTCGCTTCGCTCCTCGCAATGACGACGTGGCGGCCCCTGGTCAATCATCGAAGCTCTTGCCGCTTCGCCCGGCCTTGATGTCGCCGCGGCGCTTCTTGCCTTCGAGGCGGCGCTTCTTCGAGCCGAGCGTCGGCCGGGTGGCACGGCGCGGGATCGGGCGCACCAGCGAAGCTTTCAGCAGTTCTTCGAGCCGCTCCAGCGCATCGGCACGGTTGCGCTCCTGGGTGCGGAAGCGGTCGGCGCGGATGACGATGACGCCGTCCTTGGTCATGCGCTGGCCGGCGAGCCCGACCAGCCGCGCGGCGGCATCCTCCGGCAAGGCGATCTTGGCGGTGTCGAACCGGAGCTGCGCCGCAGTCGACAGCTTGTTGACGTTCTGCCCGCCCGGCCCAGAGGCGCGGATGAAGCTGATCTCGATGTCGTCGTCCTCGATCACGAGGTTGCGGCTGATCCGCAGCATGGGGCACCAAAGCGGTTGATGCCGCGCGGACCGCACGGCGGCCTGCTGTTTAGCACGGTCGAGCCGCTTGCGCCCCCTCCCCCGCCGGCGGGGAGAGGTTCAGTCGTGCTCGGGGAGAGGTCGCGGCGAATGCGAGTCTGAGCGTGGTGCTAATTCGCCCGCGGCGCGGGCGGAGTGCCGGCGGGTTTAACGGCCGGTTGGGCTGCAGCCTGGGGCTGGCGGCCGACCACCACGGTGAGCAGACCGTTCGACCACAGCCGCTGCGCGACGCGCTTGGCATCTGCCAGCGTCACCGCGTTGACCACCTCGCTGCGCTTGTCGATGTAATCGATCGGCAGGCCGTCGTTCTGATACTGCAGCAGCGCCTGCGCCAGCTTGGCCGAGGTGTCGAGCGACAGCATCTGCGACCCGTTGATGTAGGACTTCGCCTCGGCAAGCTCCTGCTCGCTCGGCCCCTGGTCGCCGATCCGCTTCACCTCGGCGGTGATGGCATCGATCGTCTCGGTGGCGCGGTCGGCGCGGGTGCCGGTCGAGCCGATGAACAGCGCCGAATGCTGCATCCAGAGCAATTGCTCGTAGATCGAATAGGCCAGTCCGCGCTTCTCGCGCACTTCGCGGTACAGCCGCGACGACAGCGACCCGCCGCCGAGGATGTGATTGACCACATAGGCGGCCATGAAATCCGGATCGTCGCGCTTGATGCCCGGTCCGCCGAACATCACCACGGTCTGCGGCACGTCGAGCGTGACGTTGGTCCGCTGCGGCGGCTTGGCGGCGACGACGTCCGGCACCGGCGTGAGCTGCGCCTTGGCCGGCAGACTGCCGAAGGTGTCGTCGAGCAGCTTGGCCAGCGTGGCGGCATCGACGTCGCCGACCACCGCGATCTTCAGCGTGTCCTTCGCCAGCACCCGGCCGACATAGCCCTTCATGTCCTCGATCGTGACCTTGGGCAGGCTTTCCGGCGTGCCGGTCGAAGGCCGGCCATAGGGGTGATCGCCGAACGCCACTTCGAGAAACTTGCGGCTGGCGAGGTTGTTCGGATCGAGCGCCTGGCGGCGCAGCGTCGACAACAGCTGCGCGCGAATCCGCTCGACGTCCTTCGGCTCGAACCGCGCCTGGGTCATCGAGGTGTGCAACAGACCGAAAGCTTCGTTGCGGTCGTCCTTCAGCATCCGCAGCGAGCCGCGGAAGTAATCGCGGGTCACCGAGTAGGACAGTTGGATGGCGCGGCGATCCAGCCGCTCATGGAACGTCGCCGAGTCCATGTCGCCGGAGCCTTCGTCGAGCAGGTTGGCGACCATGTGACCGACGCCCGGCTTGTCGGCCGGATCCTGGCTGGCGCCGCCATCGAACGAATATTCCATCGAGATCAGCGGCACGGTGGCGTCCTGCACGAACCACGCAACCAGACCGCCAGGAGTCACCAGCCGCTGGATCTTGGCGGCCGCATGAGACGGCACCGCGGACAAAGCGACGGCCAGACCGACGCAGGCGGCGAGCGCGAACTGCTTGGCAAAGCCGGCGCGGGTCACGACGAGAGCAGCGGTCAGGCGCCGCGCGGACAACAGATCGATGCTCACGAGCGCTTCTCCTCCTGCTTGGCGGCGGGTCCGGTGACCAGATAGCCGGTCGCCGAGCGGTTGCGGTCGAGCCACTGCTTGGCGGCGGCACGCACGTCGTCGGAGGTGACGGCACGGATGCGGTCGGGCCAGCTCTGCACGTCCTGGACGCTGAGGCCGGTGGTCAGCGCCTGACCGTACCAGCGCGCCAACGTCGCCTGATTGTCCTGCGCATAGACCGCGGCGGCGATCAGCTGGGTCTTGACGCGCTCCAGGTCCTCGGAGCGAACCGGGTTGGCGACGACGTCGGCGATCACTTCGTCGATCTTCTTCTCGATCGCCGCAAAATCGACACCCGGCTTCGGCGTGCCGGCGACGATGAAGTAGCTGTCGTCGAGCGCATTGCCCTGGTAGTTGGCCCCCACCGTGATCGCCAGCGGATTGTCGATCACCAGCGCGCGGTACAGATACGAATTGCTGCCGTGACCGAGCAGTTGCGCCAGCACTTCCAGCGCGGCGCTGTCGCCCTTGGCGCCGGTATGGGCAGACGGCACCAAATAATAGCGTCGCACCGCCGGCTGTTCGACGCGCGGGTCGGCAAGCGTCACCGTGCGCGGCCCCGCCGGTGTCGGTTCCTGCGGGCGGATGCGCTGCGGCGGGATCGCCGGCTGCGCCGGGATCGCCCCATAGATCCGCTCGGCCAGCGGGCGAACCTCGTCGGCCTCGACATCGCCGGCGATCACCAGCGTGGCGTTGTTGGGCGCGTAGAACCGGCGATAGAACGCCAGTGCATCCTCACGATCGAGCTTGGCGATCTCCTGATGCCAGCCGATCACCGGCCGACCGTAGGGATGGTTGAGATACAGCGCCGCCATGATCTGCTCGGTGAGCCGCGCGTCCGGATCGTTGGCGACCCGCATGTTGTACTCTTCGAGCACGACGTCGCGCTCCGGCAGCACGTTCTCGTCCTTCAGCACCAGGCCGGTCATGCGGTCGGCCTCGAACGCCATCATCTGTTCGAGGTGGGACTTCGGCACGCGCTGGAAGTAGCCGGTGAAGTCGTAAGAGGTGAACGCGTTCTCGTTGCCGCCGATCTTCAGCACGGTCTGCGAGAACTCGCCGGCCGGATGCTTCTCGGTGCCCTTGAACATCAGATGTTCGAGGAAATGCGCCAATCCCGATTTGCCGGGCGTCTCATCGGCCGAGCCGACCTTGTACCAGATCATCTGCGTCACGACCGGCGTGCGGTGATCCGGGATCACCACCACCCGAAGGCCGTTCTGCAGCGTGAAGGTCGCGGGCGGCGCGGCGGTGACGGTCTGCGCGGCGGCAGGCGTCCCGACCACCACGGCGGCAAGGACGGCGAGCGCGGCGAGCGGGCGGCGGCGCGGAGCGGCGGATGCGGTCATATCAGGCATCATCCAGGCTGGAGGACGGATCAGGCCGAGCGCCTGTCCGAAGAACTAGGCGCAAACCGTCGGCAGCGGCGCTGACGCGCACGCTGTTCGACGGAACGAGAGATGGGAATGCCGCGCGATGCGGCGAGCCGTGATGAACGAGGACGGACGGCAACCAGGCTCAATTGCTGGTTTCTTTGCCCGACATGATGTCCATCCGCTTGCTGCCGAGCGCTTCCTTCGGCCCGGTGCCGTAGGCGAAGTTCGGCGACGGCGTCTGGTAGCCGGACGGCGGCTGGGTCAGGTTCTCGCGGGTCGGCTCGCCGGTGAAGGTCGCGGTTTCGGTCTTGCTGCCGCCGAACACGTTCCAGAGCGAGCCGTTGAAGCCGAGCTGAGACGGGCTCAGCATCGGATTGTTCTGCTGGTTGCCGGGCTGCATCGGATCGTTGCCACCCTTGGCGGCGTCGGCGCGGACCGATTTGAGCTGCGACGGCGTCAGCGGCTGGGCCGATTCCCACGGATTCGGCTTGGCCTTGGCTTCGGCCGACTTGATTTCCTTGCGGCGCTGAAGGTCGGCGTCCTTCGGCCAGTTCGGCGCCGGCGCGGCAGCCGCGGCGGTTTCCGGCGGCGGCAGTTCGAGCTTCGGCGGCACCACCAGCGGCGAGCGCTCGCGATAATTGATGCCGGAATTGTCCATGTTGGTGGCGCCGATGCCGGACATCAGGCCCTTGATGATCTTTTCCTCGAAGGTGGAGTCGTCCGCCTCTTCCTGGTCCTGGGCGCGGGCGATTCCGACCGTCAGCACGATGCCGACCCCGAGGGCAACGGCGGCGACCCGGGCGGTGCGGAGCAGCGCGGCGGTGGACGTTTCCAGCTTCGGAAGGCGGCTGTCGGTCTGGCGCATGGCGTTGATCCTATTCACGTCTTGCGATCGGGCCGCAACCCGGAAGCAGGCCCAATTCCGCGCGGTCGGTATCGGCCGGGATCAGGGCGCTTTTGCGGCGGGTAGCCCTATCAGGGAGTCATACAGCAGGGCCGCCACCCCGACAACAATCGCCACGTCGGCGATGTTGAACACATACCAATTGTAGGTTTTGCCGCCAATTTCGGCGTGAAGCAGGGCAAAATCGACCACCGCGCCATAGGCGAGCCGGTCGATCGCATTGCCGATCGCCCCGCCGATGATCAGACCGAGACCGATGGTCGCAAGCCTGGTGGTGGAGCGCGCCATCCAGATCGCCAGCGCCACCACGGCCACGACCTTGAACGCCAGCATCAGCATCTGCCCGGTCGGCCCCTGGCCGGAGAACCAGCCGTAGGAGATCCCGGTGTTCCAGGCCAGCACCAGATCGAAGAACGGCAGAACCTGCACCACGCCCTTCCGCGCCAGCTCGAACCCATGCAGCAGCCACAGCTTGCTGGCCTGGTCGAGCACCAGCGCGACGATCGCGGCGAGGACGCCGAGGCGAACGGGGGTCATGATGCGGCGCCCACCCCAAAACGAGGCGTCGTCATGCTCGGCGATGACGGCGAAGGAACCACCGGCACGGCCCCCTCATCCTGAGGAGCGGCGTCTTCGCCGCGTCTCGAAGGATGAGGGCCACGCCACCTCATGGTTCGAGACGCGCGCCCGAGGGCGCGCTCCTCACCATGAGGGGCCGGTGCGCGTGTCACGCCGCTCAAGCCGCCGCGCCGCCCAACGCCTTCCACTCCCGCAGCGCCTGGGCGTCGCGAGGGGAGACGTCGGGATACTCGGCATCAGAGCCGACGCTCGACAGGATCTTCCACGACCGGGCGCATTTGGTGCCCTGCGCCCGCTCGATCACTACGCCGACATCGGCGAGCTCCGGCAGCCGGAACGCATCGGCCGGCGGAGTGTCGTTGCCGCGCAGGATCTCGACCATCGCGTTCGAAGTGATGCAGATCTCCGCCCAATCGACGTCGAACAGATCGGCCATGAAGGCTTCCGGCAGATAGATCATCGGCGAGGCTTCGAGCGACGAGCCGATCCGCTTGGCGGCGCGCTCGACTTCCAGCGCGCCGGTGACCACCTTGCGGATCGCACGGATCACCCGCCACTTCTTCTCCAGCGCCTCGTCGCGATATTGGCCGAGGTCGAGCGGGAACAGCGTCAGGTGCACGCTCGGCTCGGCGTCGGGCCGGTACATGCCCCACGCTTCGTCAGCGGTGAACGACAGCACCGGCGCCAGCCACTTCAGGATCGCGTCGCAGATGATGTCGATCGTGGTCAGCGCCGCCTTGCGCGCCAGCGACGACGGCGGGTCGCAGTACAGCGTGTCCTTGCGGATGTCGAAGTAGAACGCCGACAACTCGGTGTTCATGAACGCCGCAAGCGACGCCACCACGGTCTTGTAGTCGAACTCCGCATAGGCGGCCCGCACCGTCGCGCTCTGCTCGGCGAGCTGATGCAGCATCAGCCGCTCCAGCTCCGGCATGTCGGCGAACGCCACCGCCTCGTCACGCTTGAAGTGATGCAGCGTGCCGAGCATCCAGCGGATCGAGTTGCGCAGCTTGCGATAGGTCTCGACCACGTTCTTGAGGATCTCGGGGCCGATGCGCTGATCGTCGGCGTAGTCGGTGGCGCACACCCACAGCCGCAGGATATCGGCGCCCGAGGACGCGATCACCTTGGCCGGATCGGTGGTGTTGCCGAGCGACTTCGACATCTTGCGGCCCTGCTCGTCGAGCGTGAAGCCGTGGGTCAGCACGACGTCATAGGGCGCGCGACCGCGGGTGCCGCAGCTCTCGAGCAGCGACGAATGGAACCAGCCGCGATGCTGATCGCTGCCTTCCAGATACATCACCGTGTCGGCGCCGCCATCGACCTTGCGGCGGATGCCGGCGAGACCGGGGAAGTTCTGCGCATCTTCGAGCACGAACGCATGGGTCGAACCGGAGTCGAACCAGACGTCGAGAATGTCGTCGACCTTGCGCCAGCCCTCGGCGGCGCGATCACCCAGGAAGCGCTCGGCCGCGCCTTCGGCGTACCAGGCATCGGCGCCTTCCTGCATGAAGGCCTCGGCGATGCGGTGGTTGACGATCTCGTCCTGCAGGATATCGACCGAGCCGTCGCCCTTGTCCTTGATGAATACCGCGATCGGCACGCCCCAGGCGCGCTGCCGCGAGATCACCCAGTCGGGACGGCCGGAGATCATGCCGTTGATGCGGTTCTGGCCGGCCGGCGGCACCCATTGGGTGACCGAGATCGCCTGCAGGGCGCGTGCGCGCAGCGTGTCGCCGGGCTTGGCGACGCCGTCATCGACGATGTCCTTATCCATCGCGATGAACCATTGCGGCGTATTGCGGAAGATCACCGGCTTCTTCGAGCGCCAGGAATGCGGGTACTGGTGCTTCAGCTTGCCGCGCGCCAGCAGCGCGCCGCGCGCGATCAGCGCCTGGATCACCGCCTCGTTGGCGTCGCCCTTCTCGCCCTTGTCGTTGATCACCCGCTTGCCGGTGAAGCCCGGCGCCTGCTCGGTGAGCGCGCCGTTCTCATCGACGGTGTAGGGGATGGTCGACGAAATGCCCCGCGCTTCCAGAGCGCGGGCGTTGTGCATCCAGATATCGAAGTCCTCGCGGCCGTGGCCGGGCGCGGTGTGGACGAAGCCGGTGCCGGTGTCCTCGGTGACGTGTTCGCCGTCGAGCAGCGGCACGGTGAACTCATAGCCGCCGTCGAGGCCCTTCAGTGGGTGAGCGCACTCTATGATAGCCAAATCATCCGCAGGAACAGCGAGGACCTTCTCATAAGCAGCAACACGCGCCTGCTTAAACACACTTTCAGCGAGTGCATCGGCCAGGATTAGTAGATCGCCGGTTTTGGCCCAATTATCGACTGGAGCATCAGTGATTTTGTAGAGGCCGTAGCCGATCTTGGACGAGAAGCTGATCGCGCGGTTACCCGGCAAGGTCCAGGGCGTAGTCGTCCAGATTACGACCGAAGCACTACCGATCAATCGACTATCTGTGGCAGTCTCGGCTGCAGAAAGTCTCACCGGAAACTTCACCCACACCGTATCCGAGGTGTAGTCCTCGTACTCGACCTCGGCCTCGGCCAGCGCGGTCTTTTCGACGACGCTCCACATCACCGGCTTGGAGCCGCGATACAGCGTGCCGTTGGCGGCGAACTTCATCAGCTCGCGGGCGATCTGCGCCTCGGCGAAGTAGTTCATCGTCGCGTAGGGATGATCCCAATCGCCGATCACGCCCAGCCGCTTGAACTCCTCGCGCTGCACGTTCAGCCATTTGGTGGCGTAGGCGCGGCACTCCTTGCGGAACGCGATGATCGCCGCGGAGTCCTTGAAGTTCGGCTTCGGCTTGCCCTTGGAGCGGTAGTTCTCTTCCTCGATCTTCCACTCGATCGGCAGGCCGTGGCAGTCCCAGCCCGGCACGTAGTTGGAGTCGAACCCGAGCATCTGCTGGCTCTTGGTCACGACATCCTTGAGGATCTTGTTCAGCGCATGCCCGATATGGATGTTGCCGTTGGCGTAGGGCGGGCCGTCGTGCAGCACGAATTTGGCGCGGCCCCGGGCGCTCTCGCGCAGCTTGCCGTAGAGGTCCATCTCCTCCCAGCGCTTGAGCATCTCCGGCTCGCGCTGCGGCAACCCGGCCCGCATCGGAAATTCCGTCTGCGGCAGGAAGAGGGTTTTGGAATAATCGTTGACGTCGGATTTTTCAGGCTTGTCGGACATGGAAGCTCTGGGTCAAGAGGCGCTGACGCGATCGATCGCGATGAAGTGAGACGGGTCCCGGTCTTGCGCCGAACTCAAAGCTCAGGCGGAAGCCGGGCCGATAATGCTGATGATGGCGCGCCGTGCAGACATGCGGGCATTCATTAGCAGGCGGTCGCAGGATCGCAAAGCCCTGCGGCGGTCATCCTTGCGTCTGGCCGCCCTTCCCCAGCGGCTTGGCCGGGTTGCCGCCGACGATGGCATGTGGGGCGACGTCGCGGGTCACAACGCTGCCGGCCCCGATCACGGCGCCGTCGCCGATGCTGATGCCGGGCAGGATAATGGCACCGCCGCCGATCCAGACGTCGGCCCCGATCGTCACCGGGCGGCCGAATTCCAGGCCCTCGCGGCGGGTGGCGGCGTCGCGCGGGTGGTCGGCCGCGTAGATCTGCACCGCCGGACCGATCTGGGTGCGGTCGCCGATCCGGACCGGCATGATGTCCAGGATCACGCAGTTGAAATTGAGGAAGACGTTGTCGCCGAGGAAGATGTTGTAGCCGCAGTCGCAGAAGAACGGTGGCCGCACCACCGCGCTCTTGCCGACATGGCCGAAATGCTCGGACAGCAGCACGTGCCGCTCCGCCGCCGGCAGCGCGCCCGAGGCGTTGTAGCGGACGATCCAGGCCTTGTTGGCGGCCTCGTCGGCGGCGAGCTCCGGGCTGCCGGGGCGATACAGCTCGCCCGCCAGCATCTTCTCCTTCTCGGTCTGGTTCATCGCAGCGTGCCGAGCTTGGGGAACGCGCCGTGGTCGGCGGCGAGCGCCGCGCGGGCGCGGGCGGAGTCGTCGTCCATCTGCCGGATCAGCGCCTCGATGCTCTCGAACTTCTCTTCATCGCGGATGAAGGCGATGAAGGCGACATCGAGCGTTTCGCCGTACAGCGGCTCATTGAAATCGAACACGAACACTTCGAGCAGCGGCGCGCCGTTGTCGAAGGTCGGGCGGCGGCCGAAATTCGCCACCGCGTCGTAGTGCTTACCGCCGCGGCCGACCCGCACCGCATAGATGCCGTGCTTCAGGCTGCACTCCGGATCGAGCTTGATATTGGCGGTCGGATAGCCGAGGTCGCGGCCGCGCTTGTCGCCATGGATCACCTCCCCGGTGACGAACCACGGCCCACCGAGCATCTCGGTGGCGGCAGCGATGTGGCCCTCCTCCAGGCATTTGCGGATCGCGCTCGACGACACCGGATGGTCGCCGAAATCGACATGCGGCTGAACGTCGACCTCGATCCCGAGCGACGGCGCTTCGGCGACCAGCATCGAGGGCGAGCCGCCGCGGCCCTTGCCGAAATGGAAATCGTAGCCGATCGCGATGCCCTGCACCCCGAGCCGGCCGATCAGCTCGTGCTGGATGAAATCGTGCGCCGTGGTCGACGCTCGCCGCGCGTCGAAGCTGAGGATCACCGCGCCGTCGAGCCCGGTGCCGGCCAGCAGCCGCAGCTTGGCGGTCTCGTCGGTGAGCCGGAATTGCGGCACGTCGGGGCTGAAGAACTTGCGCGGATGCGGCTCGAACGTCACCGCCAGAGCCGGCGCCTTCTTGATCCGCGCCATGTCGAGGCAGGCGCCAATCACGGCACGGTGGCCGCGGTGGACGCCGTCGAAATTGCCCATCGCCACCACCGCGCCCTTGGGGATCACGGCCGTCGGCGTATCGTCGCGGATTACGGCAAAGCCTGTCATTTGGGATTCAGTTCATCGCGTTCAGGAAGGACCCGGACCGTGACGCGGAGCCGCGCGCGGTGTCAAGCCATCGTGCGGCCTGGGACACCTTCGGGAAGGTCTGAAGCGAGGCGCCGGGGACTCAGCCGCCACGCAGCGGCGGGACTTCGAGCTGGTCGCGGCGGCAGGCGCGGCGGTCGATTTCCTCGCAGGCCCGGAATTGCAGATCCTTGCTCATGCAGATCCGCACCTCGCTGAGCCGCTTGCGGTCGCACATCACCGCAATCGCCGAATTCGACAGGCCCGGATTGACCTTGATGAAGGCGGCCTCGACCTCGTCGGCGGTGACGGTGCGCGGCTCCTTGGCGTCGATGAAGTCGGGCGGAATCCGCACCGCGGCGCGGGCCTTGCGGATCTGCTCGAAATAGCCGCGCTGCGACAGCCCTGCGCAGGTGCCGTGCTTGTCCCACTCGTTATAGATCAGCCCCGGCGCCGGCATCAGGTCGAGCATCGAGTCGACGATGCGGCGGTCGAGCCGCGGCGCGGGACGCTCGCAGTATTCCGGAAAGCCGCGCTCGTATTGCGGCCACAGCCCGTGGACCACGAAGGCGAACGGCCGGCCGCCGCACTGCAGCTGCTGGGAGCGGCCGCTGAGGCCGCGCTCGGACGCCTGCTCGCAATAGGACGGCGACCACGACAGCGCCAGCACGTAGAAATCGAACGCACCGGGCGCATTCTGGCGGCGGTCCTGCGCCTCGGCTGCGGCCGAGGTGAACAGAGCCCCAACCACCGCGCAGGCGGCGATCAGCGACCGTCGTCGACGTAGAAATCCAAGCATGTGACAGGGCCCTGCTGCTGGAAGTGCGAAAAGCCTACCAGGACTCAGGAACGTTTCAAGAACGCAAATGGTCGATAGCGCCGCGGTTCAGCGCAGCGCGCCGCTCAGGGCTTGGCGGCCTTGCAGGCCGGATTGAACGCCCAATTGCGGTCGACGCCGACGACGCAGAACTCGACGCCATCGGTGAAGCCGGCGAGACCGCCATCCTCGATGACCGAGAAATACACCGGACGGGTCTTGCCGTCGTTCAGCAGCGCGTCGGCGGCGCAAAAGCGGCGCGGAATGTTGTCGCTCTGCCAGGGGCGGAACGCGACGTCGCGGACCTTCGCATACGCAGTGATGCGCAGATCCGAATTCCAGAAGGTGCCTTCCTTCTCGGCGAACTGGTGGGTGATCGACGGCAGCGCCGCTTCGCACGGCGGCAGATTGCCGTCATAGCGCGGGCCGGACAGCCAGAAGTTCATCTCCAGCGGATTGGCCGCCTGAGCGGTGGGCGCCAGCGCGAACAGGCCAAGCAGGGCCGCGACCGCGGCGACGGGCGTTTTCAACGTCGAAATGAATCGCATGGCTCATCCACCGGAATTCGATGCGGCGGACGGTGCCGCGAAGCCATGCCAAGGTCAAGTGCGGGCCGGCCACACCTCGGCAGAACCCCACGCGGAACGCGGGGCGTGTTCTTTCCATTCTCATGGCGGCGTTCTAGACTCGAACGCAGCGATAGAGGGAGATCACGATGCGATTGATGGGGGCTGCCGGCTTGGCCGTTCTGGGTGCGGTGCTGGCAAGCACGGCGGCGCGCGCCGATTATGTGCCGCCGTTCAAGGGCAATGATACCGGCGGAATCATCTCCACCAGCCTGATCGGCCACGCCGACGTCCGCGCCATGGCGGTCGATCACTGCGCCCGCTACGGCAAGGTGGTGAAGCTGCTCGGCGTGCAGGCCAATTACGGCGGCTACATCTCGTTCGCGTGCCGCTGGGTGCCGTATGGCGCCGACGAGCGGCCGCTGCGCACCAAATACTGATCGGAGCCGCAGCGATGAGCCGTCGCCATCCGTCTCGCATCTGGCTGCTTTCCCTGCTGCTCGCCGCGCCAGTGACGGCGGCGCAGGCGATCGACCTGCCGACCCGCAAGCCGGGACTGTGGGAGCTGAAGATGCAGGGCTCCGGCTCCGGGCAGAACGTCGCGATCCAGCACTGCACCGACGAGACCATCGACAAGAAGATGAACGCGGCGGTGCAGCCGCTGGCCACCGAAGCCTGCTCAGCGCCGACGATCCAGAAGACCGCGACCGGCTACACCAATGACTCGGTGTGCAAGGTCGCCGGAATGACCACGACCTCGCACGCCGAGATCACCGGTGACTTCAATTCGGCCTACACGGTCAAGGTGGCATCGCATAACGAGAACCCGCTGCCCGGCGTTCCCAAGGAGTCCGCCACGACGCTGGAAGCGAAATGGCTCGGCCCCTGCAAGGACGGCCAGAAGCCCGGCGACATCGTGATGCCGGGCGGGATCAAGATGAACATCGCCGACATGGACAAGCTGAAGGCGCTGTTGCCGAAGTCGAAGTGACGGCCGCGGAAGCTGGCGCAAAAGTCACACCCGCCGACCTTCGCCGGGACCTCCGTTGACAGCGGAGGCGCTTGCCGCAATGTTACATTGTAACGTTGCATGGCGGGGGACGACGCCGGCACCGTGAGAGGCTGGGGCGGCATGGATTGGGCGCGGACGAACATCCGGTGGGGCGCACGGCTGGCGTTGATCGCGCTCGCCCTGCAGTTCGCCGCCGCGTTCGGCCACTTCCACGGCTTCGAACCGCCTGCGCTGCAGATTGCCCAGGCCGACTCGGCCAATGGCCCAGCCGAACCCGATACCGACCATCATCATCCCGGCGTCGACCTCTGCGCGATCTGCGCAGTCGTCTCGATGGCCAGCCTGGCGCTGGCCGCGACGCCGCCGGCGCTGCCGCCGCAGCAGGCGCATTCCTTCCATTACCGCCTCGCCGTCCTCGACGACGCCGAATTGTCGTCACCGCCCGCCGGCTTTCAACCGCGCGGCCCCCCTTTGTCCTGACCGCCGATCCCTTGTGAATGCCGCGCCGAGCCGGTCTCCGGCGGCGCGCGGGCCAACGTGATCGATCTGCGTCGCCGCAGATCCCGGCTCCGCTGCGAGCCGGCAGTCAGGACAGAACCATGTCATCTCGCCTCAAGACCGGGCTGCTGCTCGGCACCGCAACGCTCGCCGTGTGCAGCACCGGCGCGCCGGCCGCGCGCGCCCAAACCGCCCTTCCCGAAGTCACCGTCACGGCGCCGAGCCCGATTCAGCGCCGCCACCACACCGAAGCGAAGCCGCGTCCGGCGACGCGCGTCGCGGCTCCGGCGAGGCAGCGCGGCCCCGCACCGGCCGAAACGCCGCCCGTCGCCCAGGCCACCCCGGCGCCGCAGCCTGGCATCCTGCCGATCGTCACCGACCAGTTCGCCACCGTCACGGTGGTGCCGAACGAAGAAATCCGCCGCAGCGGCGGCGGCACGCTCGGCGACCTGCTCGGCAACAAACCGGGCATCAGCGCCTCGCAATACGCGCCCGGCGGCGCCAGCCGCCCGATCATCCGCGGCCTCGACGTCAACCGTGTCAGCATCATCGAGAACGGCACCGGCAGCAACGGCGCGTCCGACCTCGGCGAAGACCACTTCGTGCCGGTCGATCCGCTCTCCACCAATCAGGTCGAAGTGATCCGCGGCCCGGCCACGCTGCGCTACGGCTCGACCGCGATCGGCGGCGTGGTCAGCGCCACCAACAACCGGATTCCTGACGCGCTGCCGCCCTGCGCGCAGCCGTTCCAGAGCTATGGCCTCGCGAAGCCGCCGACGCTGTTCGGCGGCGGAGGCTGCATGAACGGCGAAGTCCGCAGCGCCGTCAGCTCGGTCGATCGCGGCGTCGAAGGCGCGGTGCTGCTCGATGCCGGCGGCAACAACGTCGCCGTCCATGCCGACGTCTATGGCCGCAATGCCGGCGACTACAATGTACCGAGCTATCCCTATGCGGCGCCCGGCATGCCGTTCAACGGCCGCCAGCCGAATTCCGCCGCGACTGCCGCGGGCGCCTCGGTCGGCGGCTCGTATCTGTTCGACGGCGGCTTCATCGGCGCGTCGGTCACCCAGAACAATTCGCTGTATCACATCCCCGGCGTCGAAGGTTCGCAGGTCGGCACCCGGATCGATGCCAAGCAGACCAAGTTCAATGCCAAGGGTGAGTATCGCCCGGATGCGGCCGCGATCGACGCCATCCGGTTCTGGGTCGGCGCCACCGACTACAAGCACAACGAAGTCGGTCAGGCCACGGCCGGCGATCCGACCACCGACGGCGTGCGCCAGACCTTCACCAATCGCGAGCAGGAAGGCCGGCTCGAGGTGCAACTCGCGCCGTTCAATGCCGGCTTCGCGGCGGTCACCACCGCGGTCGGCGTCCAGGCCAGCCATCAGGAACTGACGGCGCCGAGCCCGGACGATCCGGGCAGCCCGCTGAACGGTCTGTTCGATCCGAACAAGAACACCAAGGCGGCGGGCTACGTCTTCAACGAGCTGCAGTTCACCAACACCACCAAGGCGCAGGTCGCCGGCCGCATCGAGCATGTCGAACTGTCCGGCACCACGCCGGCGTTCGTGCCGGAGATCTTCGACCTCAACACCGATCCGAGCGCGATCGGCCCCGCCACCCAGCGCAACCTGTCGTTCACGCCGAAGAGCTTCAGCGTCGGCCTGATCCAGGCGCTGCCGTGGGATCTGTCGGCGAGCATCACCGGGCAATATGTCGAGCGCGCGCCGAAGCCGGCCGAACTGTTCTCGCGCGGCGGCCACGACGCCACCGCCACCTTCGACATCGGCAATCCCAACCTGAAGATCGAAACCGCCAAGTCGGTCGAGGTCGGGCTGCGCCGCGCCACCGGACCGTTCCGGTTCGAGATCACCGCCTACTACACGCAGTTCAGCGGCTTCATCTATCGGCGGCTGACCGGCAACACTTGCGACGACGCCTCCTGCGTCGATCCAGGCACCGGCACGCTGGAATTGAACCAGGCGATCTACTCGCAGCGTGACGCCACCTTCAAGGGCGGCGAATTCCAGAGCCAGCTCGACGTCGCCCAGCTCTATGGCGGCACCTTCGGCATCGAGAACCAGTTCGACATCGTGCGGGCGACCTTCGCGGACGGCACCAATGTGCCGCGGATTCCGCCGATGCGGGTCGGCGGCGGCCTGTTCTGGCGCGACGCCAACTGGCTGATGAAGGTCAACCTGCTGCACGCCTTCGCGCAGAACGACGTGGCGCCGATCGCCGAAACGACGACGCCCGGCTACAATCTGCTGAAGGCTGAAGTCAGCTACCGAACCAAGCTCGATCCCAACGCCTGGGGCGCGCGCGAGATGCTGGTCGGCATCGTCGGCAACAATCTGCTCAACGAAGACATCCGGATCGCGACGTCCTACAGCAAGGACAACGTACTGATGCCCGGCATCGGCGTGCGGGCGTTCGCGAATTTGAAGTTCTGAGCAGCCATGGGCGCGCGGGAGCGCCCCACCACGTCATTCCGGGGCGCGAGCGCAGCTCGCGAACCCGGAATCCAGAAGTTGTGGAAACGCTCCCGTCTCCCCATCGAGATTCCGGGTTCGCGCTACGCGCGCCCCGGAATGACGAACGAGATCAATTGCCGGCACGCACGAAAACGCGCCGCCGGACTCGGATGAAACGATGAACTGGGTGCGGACGCATATCCGATTGGGAACGCGGCTGGCGCTGATCGCGCTGGCGCTGCACTTCGTCGTGGCGTTCGGTCACTTCCACCAGATCGTCACTCAGTCGGCAGTGCTCGCACTCACGGCCGCCGATCCGGCCACGCCCGAAGGTGATCCTCAGTCCGACGACGCCGCCGACGGTTGTACGATCTGCGCCGTGATGGCGATGGCCGATGCGATGCTTGGCGCATCGCCGCCCTCGTTGCCGCTGCGGCAAGCGACCGCGTTCGTGCACAGCGTCCCGGATCTCGTTCTGATCCGTTCGAACGGCATCCGCGCCGCCTTCAATCCTCGCGCTCCTCCCGCCTGCTGACATCGATCCTTGTGAGCCAGAGATCGCGCATGCCGCGCGGTCTCGATGTCAGCCAAGCCCGTCGATTGTCGACGGCAAGCCATCGTCCGCACCCAGCGGCGACGATCAGCGTCGTCCGCGCCCGCATGGCTTCGAGGAGACCCACATGCTTTGTCACATCAAACGCGGCCTTGCGGCGTCGAGCTCAGCCACGCTGCTGTTAGCCGCTCTGAGTTCACCCGGTCTGGCGCAGAGGGCGGCGCCGGCCAGTCGCGGCGCGACACCGCTTCCGGAAATCGACGTGATCCAGCCGCAGCGTGCGCCCCACCCGGCTCGGCGTCCGAAGACTCAAACCGCAGCCCGGGCGCGGCGCGGAGCGGCGACCGCCTCGCCGCAGCACGACACCCAAACACCTGCACTGACCGCGGCACAAGCCGTCGCGGCCAAACATGCCGGCTTCGATGCGGCGCGGCAGGCGATCTTCGCGCCGAATGGCGCCAGCGCCTTCGACGTCAATCACGAGGCAATCCTGGCGCTGCCGCAGGGCGCCAATGCGACGCTCGACAAGGTCCTGCTGCAGGCGCCGGGCGTATCGCAGGACTCCGCCGCGAGCGGTGATCTGCACGTCCGCAACGAGCACGCCAATGTGCAGTACCGCATCAACGGCATCGCGTTGCCCGACGGCGTCAGCGGCTTCGGCCAGATGCTCGATACCTCGCTGGTCGGGCGACTGACGCTGCTCACCGGCGCGTTGCCGGCGCAATACGGCCTGCGCACCGCTGGCGTCGTCGACATCACCACGCGCACCGACGCCTTCAACAACAGTGGCACCGTCAGCGTCTATGGCGGCAGCCGCCAGACTATCACGCCGAGCGTCGAGTATGGCGGCACGGCCGGCAACACCCAGTACTTCGTCTCCGGCCGTTACTTCGGAACAGGCCTTGGGCTGGAGAACCCGACCTCGTCGCCAAACGCGATCCACGACGATTCCCAGCAGGGTAGAGGCTTTGCCTATCTGTCGACCGTGATTGACGACTCGACGCGGCTGACCTTCATCGGCGGCGGCTCGGCCAACAACTACCAGATCCCCAACAACCCGGGCCAGACGCCGGGCTTCACCGCGTTCGGCGTGTCGAACTTCGATTCGGCGCTGCTCAACGAGACCCAGCGCGAGCGCAACGGCTTCGGCGTGCTGGCGCTGCAGAAGTCGATCAACGGCTTCGACCTGCAGCTGTCGGCGTTCTCGCGCTATAGCATGCTGCACTTCACGCCCGACACGATCGGCGATCTGGTGTTCAACGGCGTCGCCTCGGACGTCTATCGCAGAAGCGTCGCCAGCGGCATCCAGGCCGACGGCTCGTACCGGCTCAGCGACGCGCATACGCTGCGCGGCGGCTTCCAGGTCACCGCCGAGCAAAGCCGCGTGACCAACTCCTCGGTGGTGCTACCGCTCGACGACAGCGGCAATCCGCTGGACGCGCCGTTCGGCGTCGCCGACTCCAGCAGCAAGCTCGGCTGGCTGTTCAGCACCTATCTGCAGGACGAATGGCGGGTCACCAACACGGTGACGCTGAACTCCGGCCTGCGGTTCGACCAGATGAACGAATACACCAACGCCAACCAGCTCAGCCCGCGCATCAGCCTGACCTGGAAGCCGTTCGAGGACACCACCTTCCACGCCGGTTATTCACGCAACTTCACGCCGCCCGCGCAGGTGCTGGCGGCGCCGACCAATCTGGCGCTGGTGCAGAACACCACGCAGCAGCCCGCCGTCAACGCCAGCAGCCCGGTGCTGCCTGAGCGCTCGAACGTGTTCGATGTCGGCGTCACGCAGAAGCTGCTGCCCGGCCTCGAAGTCGGCATCGACACCTACTACAAGACCGCGCGCGATCTGCTCGACGACGGCCAGTTCGGCGCCGCCTATGTGCTGTCGGCGTTCAACTACGACCGCGCCGAGAATGTCGGCATCGAGTTCAAGGGCGCGTACACCAGCGGCAACTTCCGGATCTACGGCAATCTGGCGCTGGCACGGCAGATCGCCACCAAAGTGGTCTCCAACCAGTATTTGTTCGATCCGGACGAGCTCGCCTACATCGCCAGCAACTACATCTACACCGACCACGCGCAGCTGGTGACGGCGTCGGCCGGCGCGTCCTATCGCTGGCACGACACCAGTTTCAGCGCGTCGATGATCTATGGCAGCGGGCTGCGGTCGGGCTTCGCCAATATCGGATCGCTGCCGTCCTACACCCAGGTGAATCTCGGCGTGTCGCACGACTTCTATCTGATGAGCGCCACCAAGCCGACCACGGTGCGGTTGGACGTCGTCAACCTGTTCGACAGCGTGTACGAAATCCGCGACGGCTCGGGGATCGGCGTGTTCGCGCCGCAATACGGTCCGCGGCGCGGCTTCTATGTCGGCGTGGCGCAGAAGTTTTGAAGCCGTCCCACAGCAAGGCGCGTCAGCGCGCCTTGCTCCAATCCGGGCGGATCGCGCCGCCGACGCCTTCGAACGCACCCTCGGCGAGTTCGAGCACCAGCAGGCGGGCCGCATCGACCGGGCCGGGCATGGTGACGCGGCCTTTCGGAATCCGCTTGAAGCCGACCCGGCTGTAATACGGCTCGTCGCCGACCAGCACGATCAGCTTGTGGCCCTGGGCGCGCGCATCCGAGATGGCGCGGTCGAGCAGCAGCCGGCCGACGCCGCGCGACCGGAACGGCGGCTCCACCGTCAGCGGGCCGAGCAGCAGCGCCGGGGTGTCGCCGACCAGGATCGGCAACTGCCGCACCGAGCCGACCAGCAGCGTGCCGATCCAGGCGGTGAACGACAGTTCGGGGAGATGATCGACATGCTCGCGCAGCCGATAGGCGCTGAGCACGAAGCGGCCGGGCCCGAAGGTGCGCTCGTGCAGCCGCTCGATGGCCTGCGCGTCGTTCGGGGATTCGGGCAGAATGGTGAGTTTCAGATCGGACATGGCGGAGGCGAGATAGCACCGCCTCCGCATCAGGTCCATTGCCAGGCTAGACCCGCTCGGGGACCCCGCCCCTCACCTTGGCACCGTCCGCCCCGGTGCCCAGCGCATCTTCATCGCTGGCCTGCCGCTGGGCGGCGCCCTTGGCGCGCGCCACATAGACCGTCTGCGAGCCGGCGGCGAAGCCCGTGCCGGCCGCCTCGACCAGCTCCAGGATTTTCAGCATCAGATCTTCCTGCACTTCCAGGAAGGTGTCGCCGTCCACCGCGTGCACATAGGCGAAGATCTCGACCTTAAGGGCGGCCGGCGCCAGCCCGATCAACCGCACCCGGGCCGGGTCGTTGTCGACGTCCGGATGGTCGAGCAGCATCTCCCGCAGCGAAGCCAGCAGCGTCCGGATCTGCTCGGCGGAGGTCTCGTAACGCAGCTCCAGAATCGGGTGAAACCAGAACTTGTCGCGGCGGCTGAAATTCTCGATCTGCAGCGCCGCCAGCGCGCCGTTCGGCACCGTCACCACAGTGCGATCGAGGGTGCGGATGCGGGTCGAGCGCATCCCGATGTCCTCGATCGTGCCGGAGGTGTCGCCGAACTTGCAGAAATCGCCGACCCGCATCGGCTGGTCGGTGACCAGCGTCAGGCTGCCGACCAGATGTTCGATGGTCTTTTGTGCGCCCAGAGCGATCGCGATACCGCCGATACCGAGGGCGGCGAGGCCGGCGGTGACGTTGTAGCCGAGGGCGTTGAAGCCGACGATGATGGCAAACGCGATGATCACGAACTTGACGCTGCGGCGGATGAAGGTGACCGCCGACAGCATCGACAGCCGGCCGCGCAACGTCATGCGATCGATCGCGAACGCCGCCAGCGAATCCACGACACGCCAAATGATCCACGACAGCGCGACCCAGCCGAGCAGTTCGATGGCGCCGGACAAATGCTGCCGCGCCACGATGGCGACGCCGGCGAGTGACATCGCGATCCGCAGCGCCCAGGCGGTCAGCAACAGCCGCACCGGCAGCGCCGACGCTTCCAGCACGCGCCTGATCCGCGAGTCGCCGGTCGAGCGACGCAATTTGAGGATGATGAATCCGATTGCGCCGGTGATCAGCCAGACCGCGCCGAAGCACACGAACGCGAGCACGACCACCGCGATCCAGTGGCCGATCGGCACACCGGCGAAGCGGTATTCGTCGCGCAGCGCATAGGGCAGCAGCTTGTCGACCGAGCTCGATACCACGGTGCGCGACAGCTCCGGCAGCTCGGCCACCGTGCGGGCGGAGACCAGCCAGATCTTGACGCCATCCTTGCCATCGACGCGCTGCGCGATCAGGTCGACCGTGCCGTGGTCGGTGCGCACCATGCCGAACTTCTCTTGCTCGGGCGGCAGACTGTCGTCCTGGTCGCCCTGCGGCTCGTTGCTCAGCCGCAGCCGCGAATACACCACGCCGCCGCGGTCGAGGATGCGCTGAAGCTGCTGCGCGACGCTCGGGCCCCAGGCGTCTTTTTCCTGGCTGAGGTCGAGATACATCGCGGCGCGTTCGTAGTTCTGCTCGGCGGCGGCGGCGATGAAGCCGGCCACCATGCCGGCCGGCGTCTCGCGGCCAAGCGGGTCGGTCGGCGCCGCGGGTTGCGCGGGTGCCGCACCATTACCGTTGGTGCCGGGGATCTGGGCGAAGGCAGAACTCGCGACCACAAGGGTCATGGTCGCGACGAGGATCAGGGCTCGAAACAACGCGCGTGCAGATGACGTCAAAATCGCTCCTCTTGAACGGACGGGCGTGGAATCGGGACGAATCGTCCACTTGGGCTCCACCGTCTCCGGCGCCCTGCGATCCCAGCGCAAAATGCTTCAGCCGCACCGATAGTCACGAAATGGGCCATCTCTGTGGTCGCACGTGACCAGCAACACGAGGGAACCCGGATGGTCAAGTTGGGGCCGACGCCCAGCGCTTTGGCGATTTTACCGCCAAGTCGCGATCGGCGGCCGGCCCTCGAGCACTTCGGCGATCCGCAGCCGGGTCCCGGGCGTGGTTTCGGCCGGCAGCGCGTCGGCGGCGAAGAAACCGCTGGCGATGATTTCGTGGTTCGGCTCCGGCGGTCGATCTTGTTGGTATTGACGCACCACATAGACGGCGACGTGGTCGCGCGGCGAGACGTGGCTGTTGAAGAAGATGCCGTGCAGCGACGGCGCCCCGGTCAGCGCGATGCGGCCCTCCTCCATCAGCTCGCGGGTCAGCGCATCGACGAAGCTCTCGCCGACCTCGACCCCGCCGCCCGGCAGATGCCAGCCGCCGACATAAGAGTGCTGGATCAGGAACACCCGGTCCTGCGGGTCGAGCACCACGCCGCGCGCGCCCAGCGTCATGCCGCGGGCGAACCGCCAGTACAGATGAAACATCCGGGTCAGGACCGGCTCGAATTTCAAACGCAGATTCTGAACAGCGGTCACCGCCGGTGGCCCTCGCGCCAAGGCGCAGCGGAGGCTTGCGCCGGTCCGGCCAACTTGCCAAAACCGCAGAGGTTTTCACAGGCGGCAGTTCGCGAACGGCTCGCAAGCGCGCGGCGTCGCGACAGGATCGGGCGATGACCGTATTCACTCTGGCGCATCTGTCCGACCCGCATCTGCCGCTGCCGCCGAAGACCAGCCTGCGTCACCTCGCCTCCAAGCGCGCGCTCGGCTACCTGAACTGGCGGCGCAACCGCCATCTGATCCACCGCCGCGACATCCTCGATACGCTGGTCGCCGACCTGCAAGCGCAACGGCCGGACCACATCGCGGTCACCGGCGACCTCGTCAATATCGCGCTGGTCAACGAATTCGCCCCAGCGCGGCAATGGCTGGAGAGCGTCGGCCCGGCCGACCGCGTCAGCCTGGTGCCGGGCAATCACGACGCCTACGTCCGCTCCACCGCGCACCGCTTCGCCGAGACCTTTCCCGACTACATCAGCGGCGACGATGCCGCCCCCGGCTTTCCATATCTGCGCCGGCGCGAGGCGATCGCGATCATCGGGGTGTCGAGCGCGGTGCCGACCGCACCGCTGCGCGCCACCGGCTGGCTCGGTGCAACCCAGCGTGCGGCGCTGGAAGCGCTGCTGCAGGGCCTTGCCGGCGAGCGCGTGTTCAAGGTGCTGCTGATCCATCATCCGCTGCAGTCGCGGTCGCGGCACAAGCGGCTGACCGACGCCGCCGAGCTGATCGCGCTGCTGCAGCGGCATCCGGTCGATCTGGTGCTGCATGGGCATGACCATGTCCACGCCACGGTCCGGATCGACACGCCGTTCGGCGCGATTCCGGTGGTCGGCGTGCCATCGGCGTCGGCGATGAACGATCGCCACCGCCCGTCGGCGGCCTACAACCTGTTCAAGATCAGCGAAGGCAATGACGGCTGGCGCTGCGAACACCGCATCCGCGGCTTTCAGGCCAGCGAGCTGATCGAGGATTTGCGGCCGCCGGAGTGGCTGTAGCCATGTCACTCCTGCTCTTCCCGTCATGGCGAGCGAAGCGAAGCAATCCGGCCCCGTGCACGAGGCTGGATTGCTTCGTCGCTCACTCCTCGCAATGACGGAGGGAGGCGGGAGTTGGTAATGACCGGGAGATGCGGTGCCAATGACGCCGCGCGGCTTTAGGAAATCCGCAGCGCCGCGAACAGGGCGAGCGCGAACAGCGCCAGCGCGCCGGCGATGAAGCCGAGCACGAAGGTCCACAGCCCATTGCGCCGCGGCGGTGCCGGGAGCGGCGGAGCGGCTTGGACCGGCGGCAACGACAGCGCCCGCTCGCGCTCGACCAGCCGGCGAGCCACATAGCTCGTCACCGCGTCCGCGATCTTGGCCGCCTCATGGGATTCGGCCAGCACGATCCGGCCGTAGGCGGTGTCCTGAACGAAGCGGTACATCCGCTTGTCCCGGCCCATCACCACATGGGCAACCACGTCGATCCACAGCCGCGGGGTGTCGCCCTGGCTGATGCCGCGATCGAACAGCTCGACCCCGCCCGGGATCTCGGCGAACAGCGGGTCGAGCGCGTCATTGAGGATTTCGAGCCGGGCGATTTCGGCGTCGCGCAGGTCGACGACCACGCCGGTGCGGTCGGCGGCCTCGATCCGGGCCTGCCGCAACGCATCCTTCAGCCGCATCGGCCTCGCCGCCGTGCTTACGGAGTTCTGAGCGTCCGCCATTCTCGACTTCAGCCTCGTGCCTGCCTGAGCCCGCTGCCGATTAACCTATCAGTAACCCTTAGGCCGCGAAAGCCGGTTGCGGATCAACCAGTTGGCTCATCCACGGCGCTTTGAAGGTCGTTCCCGCATCCGGCTTGAAGTGCTCCAAAACGACGATGGCGGCCCTGCCGGGTTGCCCCGACAGGACCGCCAAAGTCCTTGGACGTCTTCTATCTCGTCAGCTCGCCGGGCGGCGCGTGCGCCGCCGCGGCTCAGGAGCGCATCAGGCCGGGGTGACGGCCCGGTTCGGCTCTTCCACGATCGAGAACCGGACGCCTGCGCGATGGCGGTTCTCTTCGGAAAGGACCTTCCAGGCCTCTTCGGCCTCCTTGCGCGTCTTGAAGGGACCCTTCACCTGGGCCGACCCTTCGACGAGCTTGTGGAAGTTCATCGAACCGAACTCGCCACCGATCACCCAGAAGTTGCTGCCCGCTGTCATGGTCCTTCTCCTGCTTCTTTCCGTTTAGCTGAACTGGTTCATCGTGTTGTGTTCGCCGCCGGCCTTCAGAGCCGCGTCGCCGGCGAAGTATTCCTTGTGATCGTCGCCGATGTCCGAGCCGGCCATGTTCTGGTGCTTCACACAGGCGATGCCCTGACGGATTTCCTGGCGCTGCACATTCTTAACATAACCCAGCATGCCCTGGTCGCCGAAATATTCGCGAGCCAGATTGTCGGTCGACAGCGCAGCCGTGTGGTAGGTCGGCAGCGTGATCAGGTGGTGGAAGATGCCGGCGCGCTTGGCCGAATCCGCCTGGAAGGTGCGGATGCGGGCGTCGGCTTCGATCGCCAGCGGGGTTTCGTCGTATTCGGCCTTCATCAGCTCGGCGCGGTTGTACTTGCTGACGTCCTTGCCCTCTTCCTTCCAGGCATCATAGACCTGCCAGCGGAAGTTGAGCGTCCAGTTGAACGACGGCGAGTTGTTGTAGGCCAGCTTGGCGTTCGGCACGACTTCGCGGATCCGGTCGACCATCGAGGCGATCTGCTCGATATGCGGCTTCTCGGTTTCGATCCACAGCAGGTCGGCGCCGTTCTGCAGCGAGGTGATGCAGTCCAGCACGCAGCGGTCCGCGCCGGTGCCCGGACGGAACTGGTACAGGTTGCTCGGCAGACGCTTCGGACGCAGCAGCTTGCCGTTGCGGCTGATGATCACGTCGCCGTTGCCGATCTTGCTGGCATCGACTTCTTCGCAATCCAGGAAGCTGTTGTACTGGTCGCCGATGTCACCCGGCTGGTGGCTGACCGCGATCTGCTGGGTCAGGCCGGCGCCGAGCGAGTCGGTGCGGGTGACGATGATGCCGTCTTCCACGCCCATCTCGAGGAACGCGTGACGGATCGCGCGGACCTTGGCGATGAACACGTCGTGCGGCACGGTGACCTTGCCGTCCTGGTGGCCGCACTGCTTCTCGTCCGAGACCTGGTTCTCGATCTGCAGCGCGCAGGCGCCGGCTTCGATCATCTTCTTGGCGAGCAGATAGGTCGCCTCGGCGTTGCCGAAGCCGGCGTCGATGTCGGCGATGATCGGCACGACGTGGGTCTGGAAATTGTCGATCTGGTCGATGATCGCGGTTTCCTTGGCCTTGTCGCCGGCCTCACGGGCCTTGTCGAGCTGGCGGAACAGGTCGTTGAGCTCGCGCGAATCCGCCTGGCGCAGGAAGGTGTAGATCTCTTCGATCAACGCTGGCACCGAGGTCTTCTCGTGCATCGACTGGTCGGGCAGCGGGCCGAACTCCGAACGCAGCGCCGCAATCATCCAGCCCGACAGGTAGATGTAACGGCGGTCGGTCTTGCCGCCATTGTGCTTCTTGATCGAGATCAGCTTCTGCTGCGCGATGAAGCCGTGCCAGCACCCCAGCGACTGGGTGTACTTGGTCGGGTCGGCGTCATACGCCGCCATGTCGGCGCGCATCTGCGCCGCGGTGTAGCGGGCGATGTCCAGACCGGTCTTAAAGCGGTTCTGCAGACGCATCCGAGCCACGGCCTCGGCGGTGACGCCATTCCAGGTCGGCTTGTCCTTGAGGAGAGCTTCGGCCGCTTCGATCTCGCTCTTGTAGGAGCTCGGAGCGTGGATGGCGCTGATGCCGCGTGGCTGGAAGTTCATGACATGATCCCTTCGGTACGAATAATTCGCAGCGCGACATTCGTGACAATCGCGCCTTGAAACGTGCCGAGAGATAAACGCGAGATCACAGAAGACGTACAGACCTCTTGCGAACGAATGGTGATGTCATGTAACTTCAGTACATGTAACATTTGTTATTTTGTAAATTTTGTAAAACGCGATATCTGGGGCGGAATCTGAAAGGACCCTGTAATGGCCGGCGATTCCGGTAAAAAACTGTTCGTGGGCCCCCGCTTCCGCCGCATTCGGCAGCAGCTCGGGCTGTCGCAAACCCAGATCGCCGAAGGTTTGGGCATTTCTCCCAGCTACGTCAACCTGATTGAGCGCAACCAGCGCCCGGTGACCGCCCAGATCCTGCTGCGGCTGGCCGAGACCTATGACCTTGACCTCCGGGACCTGGCCACTGCCGACGAGGACCGGTTCTTCGCCGAGCTCAACGAGATCTTCTCCGACCCCCTGTTCCGGCAGATCGACCTGCCGAAGCAGGAGCTGCGCGACCTGGCCGAGCTGTGCCCCGGCGTCACCCATTCGCTGCAGCGGCTGTACGCCGCCTATACCGAGGCGCGCCGCGGCGAAACCATGGTGGCGGCGCAGATGGCCGACCGCGAACAGATCCGTTACGAGGCCAACCCGATCGAGCGGATCCGCGACCTGATCGAAGCCAACCGCAACTACTTCCCCGAGCTGGAGCAGGCCGCCGAAGCGGTGCGCGACGAGCTGAATATCGGCTCGCAGGAGATGTTCGGCGCGCTGACCGACCGGCTGCGCGAGCGGCATTCGATCACCACCCGGATCATGCCGGTCGACGTGATGCGCGAGACGCTGCGCAGGTTCGACCGTCACCGCCGGCAACTCTTGATCTCCGAACTGATCGACGGCCCCGGCCGCGCCTTCCAGGTCGCATTCCAGACCGGGCTGACCGAGCACGGCGGCATCATGGACGCGATCGTGCACCGCGCCGGCGGGCTCGAGGATCAGGCGCGGCGGCTGTATCGGATCACACTCGGCAACTACTTCGCCGCCGCCGTGATGATGCCCTATGCGGCGTTTCACGCCGCCGCCGAGCAGCTCTCCTACGACGTCAACGTGCTGGCGCAGCGCTTCAACGCCGGCTTCGAACAGGTCTGCCACCGCCTCACCACGCTGCAGCGGCCGAACGCCCGCGGCGTGCCGTTCTTCATGCTGCGGGTCGACAACGCCGGCAACGTTTCCAAGCGGTTCTCCTCCGGCACCTTCCCGTTCTCGAAATTCGGCGGCACCTGCCCGCTGTGGAACGTGCACTCGACCTTCGACACCCCGGACCGGCTGCTCAAGCAGGTGATCGAACTGCCCGACGGCAGCCGCTACTTCTCGATCGCCCAAATGGTCCGCCGCCCGATCGCGCCGCACCCGCAGCCGCAGCCGCGCTTCGCGATCGGTTTGGGCTGCGAAATCCGCCACGCCTCGAAACTGATCTACGCCGCCGGCATGGATCTGGAGAAAGCCGAAGGCACCCCGATCGGCGTCAACTGCCGCCTCTGCGAACGCGAACACTGCTCGCAAAGAGCAGAGCCGCCGATCACAAGGACACTGATCCTCGACGAGAACACGCGGCGGGCGAGCAGCTTTGCGTTTAGTAATGCGAGGGAGTTGTGAGCTGAGAGGCTGTACTCGCCCGCTTCGCGCGCCCAGCCTCTCCCCGTCATTGCGAGCGAAGCGAAGCAATCCACGACACAAAGCACGGCGCTGGATCGCTTCGTCGCTTCGCTCCTCGCAATGACGGATGAACGCGTTTGGCCGTATTGGCCCGACCACTACGGCCCGTCGTTGTCGGGCTTGACCCGGCACCCCATCCCGCCAAGACTCGCCGTCTGATTTGATGGATCGCCGGGTCGAAGCCCGGCGATGACGTTTGGGGAGACGGACATGCGGCGGCTCAAGGCGACGGCGAGACACTTGCGGACATCCGTCGGCGCGATGGCCGCGGTCGTAGCTCTCGCGGCGGCCGCCTCCCTCAGTGCCTCGCCCGCCCTCGCCCAGCGCGGCGCCTCGTGTCATGGCGGCCAGAGCTTCGATCAGTTTCTCGCGGGCCTGAAACAGAAAGCCGTTGCAGCCGGGGTGTCGCAAGGCGCGATTGCCGAGGCGTCGCCGTATCTCGTGTACGACCAGGGCATCGTCAATCGCGACCGCGGGCAGCGGGTGTTCGGACAGATCTTCACGGTGTTCGCCGGGCGGATGGCTTCCGAAGGACGGCGTGTCAAAGGCCAGCAACTGATCAAGCAATACGCGAAAGCGTTCGCGCGCGCCGAAAAGGAATACGGCGTGCCGCCGGCGGTGATCACCGCGTTCTGGGCGCTGGAGAGCGACTTCGGCGCGGTGCAGGGCAATCTGCCGACGCTGCGCTCGCTGGTGTCGCTGGCCTATGACTGCCGCCGCTCCGAGATGTTCCAGGACGAGACGATCGCGGCGCTGAAGATCATCGACCGCGGCGACCTGTCGCCGGGTGAGATGATCGGCTCCTGGGCCGGCGAGCTCGGCCAGACGCAATTTCTGCCGCGGCATTATTTCGACTACGCGGTTGATTATGACGGCGACGGCCACCGTGACCTGCTGCACAGCGCGCCCGACGTGATCGGCTCGACCGCCAACTACATCGCCACCGGGCTGAAGTGGCGGCGCGGCGAGCCGTGGCTGCAGGAGGTGCGGGTGCCGGAAAACCTGCCGTGGGATCAGGCGGATCTCACCGTGAAGCATCCGCGCTCGCAATGGACGCAGTGGGGCGTGACCACCGCGGACGGCCGGCCGCTATCCAACGACGCGCTGCCGGCGTCGCTGCTGCTGCCGATGGGCCGGCACGGTCCGGCGTTCCTGGCTTATGCGAACTTCGCCGCCTACACCGAGTGGAACAACTCGCTGATCTATTCGACCACTGCGGCCTATCTCGCCACCCGGATCGCCGGCGCCGGACCAATGCAGAAGCCGCGCGCCGCGGTGGCTCAACTGTCGTTCAATGAGATGAAACAGCTGCAGCAGCTTCTGGTGCGCGCCGGCTTCGACGTCGGCAAGGTCGACGGCGTGCTCGGTCAGCAGACCCGCAGCGCAGTGAAGGCGATGCAGATCAAGTACGGCCTGCCGGCGGATTCCTGGCCGACCGCCGAACTGCTCACCCGGATGGGCGGCAGCGCGGCGCCGGCGCCTTCGGCTTCCGCTGATCCAATGCAGCCGACCGAACCGCGGCGCGCCAAGCGCGCCCGCACGCCGGCGCCGCTGCCGCAATAACCGAAAAATCCGTCCCGCGGCTTTTCAAATTCCGCCGACTTGCTCTAGGGTGCGACGCAATAACACTCTGGAGGAAACGACGTGCGTCATCTGTTGATTATGACAGCCACGGCTGTCGCGCTGGCTACCACCGCGGTCCATGCCGCCGATGACCTCAAGATCGCGCTGATCTACGGCAAGACCGGCCCGCTCGAAGCCTACGCCAAGCAGACCGAAACCGGCCTGATGATGGGGCTGGAATACGCCACCAAGGGCACGATGACGCTCGACGGCCGCAAGATCGTGGTGATCACCAAGGACGATCAGAGCAAGCCGGACCTCTCCAAGGCTGCTCTCGCCGAAGCCTATCAGGATGACGGCGCCGACATCGCGATCGGCACCTCATCGTCGGCCGCAGCGCTCGCCGATCTGCCGGTCGCCGAAGAAAACAAGAAGATCCTGATCGTCGAGCCCGCCGTGGCCGACCAGATCACCGGCGAGAAGTGGAACCGCTACATCTTCCGCACCGGCCGTAACTCGTCGCAGGACGCGATCTCCAACGCGGTCGCGATCGGCAAGCAGGGCGTCACCATCGCCACCCTGGCGCAGGACTACGCGTTCGGCCGCGACGGCGTCGCCGCCTTCAAGGAAGCGCTGGCCAAGACCGGCGCGACGCTGGCCGCCGAAGAATATGTGCCGACCACCACCACCGACTTCACCGCGGTCGGCCAGCGGCTGTTCGATGCGCTGAAAGACAAGCCGGGCAAGAAAATCATCTGGGTGATTTGGGCCGGCGGCGGCGATCCGCTGACCAAGCTGCAGGACATGGACCCGAAGCGCTACGGCATCGAGCTGTCGACCGGCGGCAACATTCTGCCGGCGCTCGCCGCCTATAAGCGCCTGCCCGGCATGGAAGGCGCGACCTATTACTACTACGACATTCCCAAGAACCCGATCAACGAGTGGCTGGTCACCGAGCACCAGAAGCGCTTCAACGCGCCGCCGGACTTCTTCACCGCGGGCGGCTTCTCGGCCGCGATGGCGGTGGTCACCGCCGTGCAGAAGGCGAAGTCGACCGACACCGAGAAGCTGATCGCCGCGATGGAGGGCATGGAGTTCGACACGCCCAAGGGCAAGATGGTGTTCCGCAAGGAAGACCATCAGGCGCTGCAGAGCATGTATCACTTCAAGGTCAAGGTCGACCCGGCCGTCGCCTGGGCGGTGCTGGAGCCGGTGCGCGAATTGAAGATCGAGGAGATGGACATCCCGATTCGGAATAAGAAGTAATTCCCCAACCTTACGTTTGTCATTCCGGGGCGCGCGTAGCGCGAGCCCGGAATCCATGACCACCGCCGAGAGTATGGATTCCGGGCCTGCGCCCCAAGGGGCGCATCCCGGAATGACGAACTTTAAGGCTGCGACGCGTAGGCGATCACACCTCATGACCACCCTCGAGACCCAATCCCTCACCATCCGGTTCGGCGGCCATGTGGCGGTCGATGCGGTGAGTTGCGCGTTTCGCCCCGGTGAGCTGACCGCGATCGTCGGGCCGAACGGCGCCGGCAAGACGACGTATTTCAACCTGATCTCCGGCCAGCTCCGCCCGAGCGGCGGCCGCATTCTGTTCGACGGCGCGGACATCACCAGGATGACCGCGCCGCTGCGCACCCGCGCCGGGCTCGGCCGCGCGTTCCAGCTCACCAACCTGTTTCCCAATCTGTCGGTCGAGGAGAACGTCCGCCTCGCCGTGCAGGCGCACAGCGGCACGCATTACGACATGCTGCGGCCGTGGCGAACGCGGCGCGACCTGATCGAACGCGCCGACGCGATCCTCGACAGTGTTGCTCTGGGCGCCCGCCGCAATGTCGCCGCCACCGCGCTGTCGCATGGCGACCAGCGCAAGCTCGAAGTCGCGCTGATGATGGCGCTGGAACCCAAGGTCTACATGTTCGACGAGCCGACCGCCGGCATGAGCGTCGACGAGGTCCCGGTGGTACTCGACCTGATCGCACGGCTGAAGACCGACCCGTCGAAGATCATCCTCTTGGTCGAACACAAGATGGACGTCGTCCGCTCCCTCGCCGACCGCATCATCGTCCTCCACCACGGCAAGCTCGTCGCCGACGGCAAGCCCGCCGAGGTAATCGCTTCGCCGATTGTGCAGGAGGCGTATCTGGGCATTGCACCGGGCAAGAGTGCGGCGTGACGATGATGATGATGAAAACGTCGAGTGCTTCGATGCTGGTGACGCCAGCTTCTGCGATGTTGGTCACACCACCTCCCCGCACGCCGACGAGCTCCCTCTCCCGCCTGCGGGAGAGGGTTGGGGTGAGGGCTCCACAAGGATGGCTTCCCGTTGTGGCCCCCCACCCCCGACCCCTCCCCGCAAGGGGGAGGGGAGCAGAGGCGCCTCGCCACTGCGGGCAGCGCATGACTGATCGATCGAAGACGTTGCTAACACCCTCCCCCCGCACGCCAGCGAGCTCCCTCTCCCGCTTGCGGGAGAGGGGTGGGGTGAGGGCGACCCAAGGATGGCGTCCCGTTATGGACCCCCACCCCCGACCCCTCCCCGCAAGGGGGAGGGGAGCAGAGGCGCTTCGTTGCGGAGGGAGGGAAGCATGACCGACCTCCTCACACTCGAAGGCGTCCACACCAATATCGGGCGCTATCACATCCTGCAGGGCGTCGACTTCGTGGTGCCGGAGGGGCAGACCACGATGCTGCTTGGCCGCAACGGGGCCGGCAAGACCACAACGCTGCGCACCATCATGGGGCTGTGGCCGGCGTCGCGCGGCGAGATTGCCCTTGGCGGCCGGCGGATCGAGGCGATGGCGACGCCGGACATCGCGCGGCTCGGCGTCGGCTACGTGCCGGAGACGATGGCGGTGTTTTCCGATCTCACCGTGAAGGAAAACCTGATCCTCGCCGCGCGCGACGGCGAGATGGACGCTGGGCGCCTCGACTGGATCTTCGGATTCTTCCCGGCCTTGCGAAAATTCTGGCTGTCGCGCGCCGGCTCGCTGTCCGGCGGGCAGAAGCAGATGCTGTCGATTGCACGCGCGGTGATCGAACCGAGGCAATTGCTGCTGATCGATGAGCCGACCAAGGGGCTGGCGCCGGCGATCATCGGCGCGCTGATCGATTGCTTCGCCGAACTCAAGCGCACCGGCGCCACCATTTTGCTGGTCGAGCAGAACTTCCACGTCGCCCAACAGATCGGCGACAGCGTGGTGGTGATGGACAATGGCGGCATCGTACATCGCGGCGCCATGGCCGAGCTCGCCGCCGACGTGCCGCTGCAGGAGCGCCTGCTCGGCCTCAGCCTGGAGGCGCATCAGTGAACGTGACGACGACTCTCTCCGTCATTGCGAGCGCAGCGAAGCAATCCAGGAGCCCCGTGCAGGAGGCTGGATTGCTTCGTCGCTTCGCTCCTCGCAATGACGACGGATACTCATCATGACCGACGTCCCCGTCCCCGCGCCCTCCACCTCCGATCCTCTACCGCAAGCCAAGCGAGATCTGCTGCCGGTGCTGCTGCCGGCGATCCTGGCGCTGCTGATGCTGCCGCTGGTCGGCTCGTTCTCCTCCTGGGTGACGCTGACGGTCGCCAGCCTGGCAATGGGCATGATGATCTTCATCATGGCGTCGGGCCTGACGTTGGTGTTCGGGCTGATGGACGTACTGAATTTCGGCCACGGCGCGTTCATCGCGGTCGGCGCCTATGTGGCGACGCTGGTGCTGCTGCCGCTAGCGGCGATGTCCGGCGCGGATTCGCTGCTGACCAATCTCGCCGTGCTGGTGCCCGCGGTGCTGGCCGCGATGGCGGTGTCCGGCGCGCTCGGCGTGGTGGTCGAGCGGGTGCTTATCCTGCCGGTGTACGGCCAGCATCTGAAGCAGATCCTGATGACCACCGGCGGGCTGATCGTCGCCGAGCAGGCGCTGTATGCGCTGTGGGGGCCGCAGATCATCCCGCTGCCGCTGCCGACGTCGCTGCGCGGCTCGTTCATCATCGGCGACATCGCCATCGCCAAATATCGGCTGCTGGTGATGCTGGTCGGCCTCGTGGTGTTCGTCGGCATCCAGCTGACGCTGAACCGCACCAAGATCGGCCTGCTGATCCGCGCCGGCGTCGAGAACCGCGAGATGGTCGAAGCGCTCGGCTATCACGTCAAGCGTCTGTTCCTCGGCGTGTTCATGGTCGGCTCGGCGCTGGCCGGGCTCGGCGGCGTGATGTGGGCGCTGTACCGCGAGCAGGTCCACGCCTCGATGGGCAACGAGCTGACCGTGCTGATCTTCATCGTGGTGATCATCGGCGGGCTCGGTTCGGTCGGCGGCTGCTTCATCGGCGCGCTCTTGGTGGCGATGGTCGCCAATTACGGCGGCTTCCTGGTGCCGAAGCTGGCGCTGGTCTCCAACATCCTGCTGATGGTCGCGATCCTGATGTGGCGGCCACGCGGGCTCTATGCGGTGACAAGTCGATGATGATCCTGTCCGGCGATCCGCCGCGCAGCCGGGTGCTGTCGCTGCTGCTGATTGCGATCGTGGTGATGCTGGCAATCACCCCGTTCGTGTTTCCCGGCGCCAAGCCGCTCAACGTCGCCGCCAAGATCTGCATCTTCGCGGCACTCGTGGCGTCCTATGACCTGCTGCTCGGCTACACCGGCACGGTGTCGTTCGCCCACACCATGTTCTACGGCATCGGCAGCTACGCTGTGGCGATCGCGCTGTACGGCATGGGGCCGAGCTGGGCGGCGGTCGGCGCCGGCATCGTGATCGGCCTGCCGCTCGCGGCCTTGCTGGCACTCGTCATCGGGCTGTTCTCGCTGCGGGTCGAGGCGATCTTCTTTGCGATGATCACGCTGGCGGTCGCCTCCGCCTTCCTGGTGCTGGCGTCACAATTGTCGTGGCTGACCGGCGGCGAGGACGGCCGCAGCTTCAGCCTGCCGGAGCTGCTGCGGCCCGGCACGGTGTTCATCAAGGACTTCTTCGGCGTGCGGATCAACGGCCGCATCCTGACCTATTACATCATCCTGATCGGCTGCGCCGGCATGATCCTGGCGCTGCTGCGGGTGGTGAACTCGCCGTTCGGCCGGGTGCTGCAGGCGGTCCGCGAGAACCGCTTCCGCGCCGAGGCGCTCGGCTATCGCACCGTGTTTCATCTCACTTACGCCAACGTGCTGGCCGCGCTGGTTGCCGCCGCCGCCGGCGTGCTCAACGCGATGTGGCTGCGCTATGCCGGGCCGGATACATCGCTGTCGTTTTCGATCATGCTGGACATCCTGCTGATGGTGGTGATCGGCGGCATGGGCACGATCTACGGCGCGATCATCGGCGCCACCATCTTCATCCTGGCGCAGAATTATCTGCAGACGCTGATGGGCGCGGCCTCGACCGCCGCCGCCGATGCCGGGCTGCCGCTGCTGCCGAACCTGCTGCATCCCGACCGCTGGCTGCTGTGGCTCGGGCTATTGTTCGTCGCCAGCGTGTACTTCTTTCCGACCGGAATTGTTGGCCGATTGCGCGGGACGCCGAAGGCTGCCGAGTAACTCGACGAAAGTCGTAGGAGCGACCCATTCGGCCGGATCGTTTCGAACGATTCCAGCCTTGGGCTTTTTAGTGCCGCCTCGCACCTCCCAGAGGTTGATAGCAGCCAGCACTCAGCGCCTGGGTGCAGGATTTCGGTATTAAACTGCCTGTTCGCGTCCTGAGATACCTCTCGACCAAGTGCTCGCGCCGGTAAAATAAGAAGCAGTTTCTGCGCTCGATCAATATCGTTTGCAGCGCACAAAGTATCCTGTTGCCGCTGAACAGGCGCCCTCCCATAGTCCGCGCCTTTGTCGACCTAGGACATTCTCCCTACTCCAGCACCATCTTCACGCTGCGGCAGGGGAGCGTCCGACCAAACAGGAAGTTGGAATGATGCTGCTCTTGGTCCTTACCGCGATCGCCTTCGTCGCCACCGCCGTGGTGGCGCGCGTGCTGGCCGCCTCCGCGCCGGAAGGCAAATTGTACTGCCAGGCGGCCGGTGCCGCTTCGATGGTGGTCGGGCCGTTTATCACGCTGGTCGCCGCCTTCGTGCTCGGCAAGGCCGGCATCGGCGGCGAAGTGCTCGACGCCACCGCGATGCTGCGGGTCGCTGCGCTGCCGGCGTTCGGCACGCTGTTCGTCGGCCCGATCGTGTTCTGGTTCTTCCGCCGCCAGCGCCGCACGGTTGCGGCCGCCTAACGGACGCGCACCAAACGCGCGATCGCGACAACAAGTTCGGCGGCGCCTCTCCGCCGCCGAACTGCGGGCCGCAGAAATCATCCTGACCCGCGTGGTTTCCAGAAATTCTCTTCCCTTAAGAACGGCATTTTCGAAACCGCACTTCAAAGTTTCATGCGGACGCATCTATTTTCGGTAGGGCCATTGTGTTTCGGGGGGCGCCCCCCAAGTTCCTGACATCCGTAACTGTCCAGGACGGCCCCATGTCGACTTCCAAGCTCTTCGAACCTTACAAGCTCGGCCCGATCACCCTCGCCAATCGCGTCGTGATGGCGCCGCTGACCCGCAACCGCGCCGTGCCCGAGGGTCTCGTCCCGAGCCCGCTGGCGGCGGAGTATTACGGCCAGCGCGCCAGCGCCGGCCTGCTGATTACCGAGGCCAGCCAGGTGTCGCAGCAGGGCCAGGGCTATCAGGACACGCCCGGCATCTACTCGCAGGCCCAGGTCGAAGGCTGGCGCAAGGTCACTGGCGAGGTGCACAAGCGCGGCGGCAAGATCTTCATCCAGCTCTGGCATGTCGGCCGCATCTCGCATGTCGACCTGCAGCCGAACCACGGCGCTCCGGTCGCGCCGTCGGCGATCCGCGCCAACACCAAGACCTTCGTCGGCGGCCAGTTCGCGGACGTCTCCGAGCCGCGCGCGCTCGAACTGTCTGAAATCCCCGGCATCATCGAAGACTTCCGGAAAGCGGCCGCCAATGCGATCGCGGCCGGCTTCGACGGTGTCGAGATCCACGGCGCCAACGGCTATCTGCTCGACCAGTTCGCCCGCGACAGCTCCAACAAGCGCACCGACGAGTACGGCGGCTCGATCCAGAACCGCGCCCGCCTGATGCTCGAAGTCGCCGCCGCGGTGGCCAAGGAGATCGGACCGGAGCGCACCGGCATCCGGATTTCGCCGGTGACGCCGGCCAACGACGTCTCGGACTCCAACCCGCAGGCGCTGTTCGACTACATCGTCGACGAGCTCAACAAGCTGAAGCTGGTCTACATCCACGTCATCGAAGGCGCGACCGGCGGCCCGCGCGACATCGCGCCGTTCGACTACGCGAGCTTGCGCAAGCGCTTCAGCGGCGCCTACATCGGCAATAACGCCTACGACCTCGCTCTCGCCAACAAGCAGCTCGACGCAGGCGCGGCCGACCTGATCGCGTTCGGCAAGCCGTTCATCTCCAACCCCGACCTGGTCGAGCGCCTGAAGCGGAATGCTCCGCTGAACGAGCCCGACAAGTCGACCTTCTACGGCGGCGGCGCCAAGGGCTACACCGACTATCCCACGCTGGAGTCGGCGCAGGCGGCGCAGTAAGCGCCCAGCCCCACGCACGGTCATTCCGGGGCACGCGCAATGCGCGTGAACCCGGAATCCCGAGATGTTCTGCACCTTCCGACGTTTCCACAATGTCGAGATTCCGGGTTCGCTCGCTCCGCGAGCGCCCCGGAATGACTCGGGGAGAAAGCTTACTAACCACCTCTCCACTCGTCATTCCGGGATGCGCCGCGCCAGCGGCGCAGGCCCGGAATCCATAAGCCCTGGACTCATTGGTGGGCACGACGGTGCGGCCAAAAGCGAAGACAGGGGGTATGGATTCCGGGCTCGCGCTGCGCGCGCCCCGGAATGACGATCGAGAGGATATTCACTGAACAGAAAAAAGGCCGGGATCGC
Source organism: Rhodopseudomonas sp. P1 (assembly GCF_039642825.1). NCBI lineage: Bacteria > Pseudomonadati > Pseudomonadota > Alphaproteobacteria > Hyphomicrobiales > Nitrobacteraceae > Rhodopseudomonas > Rhodopseudomonas sp. P1. Next base: position 4,816,113 of record NZ_CP088006.1, read on the forward strand.
TCCCGGCCTTTCGATTTTTGCAGAGACCTCATCCTGAGGAGCCCGGCGCAGCCGGGCGTCTCGAAGGATGATGCGGCGAGCACCTTGCGTGTCGCCTCATGGTTCGAGACGGCACTGCGCGCCTCCTCACCATGAGGCTTTGCGCGTGCTTACTTCGCTTCCGCGCGCTTCGGCGGGGTCGCCGGCCAGGACTTGATCAGGGTGTCGTAGTCGATGGTTTCACCCTTCGGCTTCTCGTTCGCCAGCTTGCGCTGCGGCGCGATGTTGCCGTCCTTTTCGGACTTGGCGTACCAGTACTCGGCGGTCTCCTTCTTGTTCAGCTTCGGACCGCATTCGCCCTGCACCTTCGACTTCTCGAGGCGTTCGAGCACCGAATCCTGCGCCGCCGCCAGCGAGTCCATCGCCTGCTGCGGAGTTTTCGCACCGGACGACGCGTCGCCGATGTTCTGCCACCACAGCTGCGCCAGCTTCGGATAGTCCGGGATGTTGTTGCCGGTGGGCGACCACTGCACGCGGGCCGGCGAGCGATAGAACTCGATCAGGCCGCCGAGCTTCGGCGCACGTTCGGTGAACGACTTGTCCCAGATGTCGCTCTCACGGATGAAGGTGAGACCGACATGGCTCTTCTTCAAGCTGACAGTCTTGGAGGTGATGAACTGCAGGTACAGCCAGGCGGCCTTGCGGCGGTCCGCCGGGGTCGACTTCAGAAGCGTGGCAGAACCCACGTCCTGATAGCCGAGCTTCATGCCTTCCTTCCAGTACGCGCCGTGCGGCGACGGAGCCATGCGCCACTTCGGCGTGCCGTCGGCATTCATCACCGGCAGACCGGGCTTGACCATGTCGGCGGTGAAGGCGGTGTACCAGAAGATCTGCTGGGCGACGTTGCCCTGCGCCGGCACCGGGCCCGACTCCGAGAACGTCATGCCCTGCGCCTGCGGCGGCGCGTACTTCTTCATCCAGTCGAGATATTTGACGATCGAATACACCGCCGCCGGGCCGTTGGTGTCACCGCCGCGCTCGATCGACGAGCCGACCGGACGGCAGCCTTCCATGCGGATGCCCCATTCGTCGACCGGCAGACCGTTCGGCAGGCCCTTGTCGCCGTTGCCGGCCATCGACAGCCAGGCGTCGGTGAAGCGCCAGCCGAGCGACGGGTCCTTCTTGCCGTAGTCCATGTGGCCATAGACTTTGACGCCGTTGATTTCCTTGATGTCGTTGGTGAAGAACTCGGCGATGTCCTCATAGGCCGACCAGTTCACCGGGACGCCGAGGTCGTAGCCGTACTTCGCCTTGAACTTGGCCTTGTAGTCCGGATTGGTGAACCAGTCGTAGCGGAACCAGTAAAGGTTGGCGAACTGCTGGTCGGGCAGCTGGTACATCTTCTTGTCGGGCGCCGTGGTGAACGACGTGCCGATGAAGTCCGCGACGTCGAGCATCGGATCGGTGACGTCCTTGCCCTCGCCGGTCATGTAGTCCGACAGCGCGATGGTCTGATTGTAACGGAAGTGCGTGCCGATCAGGTCGCTATCGTTGATCCAGCCGTCATAGACGTTCTTGCCGGACTGCATCTGGGTCTGCAGCTTCTCGACGACGTCGCCTTCCTGGATCAGGTCGTGCTTCAGCTTGATGCCGGTGATCTCGCTAAACGCCTTGGCCAGCGTCTTGGCTTCGTATTCGTGCGTGGTCAACGTCTCGGAGACGACGTTGATCTCCATGCCCTTGAACGGCTCGGCCGCCTTGGCGAACCACTGCAGTTCCTTCATCTGGTCTTCTTTGGACAGCGTCGAGGGCTGGAATTCCTCGTCGATCCACTTCTTCAGGACCGCGTCGTCCGCAGCACGCGCCGGCGACAGCGTCATCGACGTGGCGATCAGCGCCGCAGCGCTCACCATCGTCATCAGCCGCAAACGGCTGAGGTGGGGCTTTCGTCCAATCATCGTTCGTTTCCTCCGTTGAGCGACATCATTCAGGTCCAGGTTGATCCCGGATCTGTTCCTCGTTCGCCGGGATCAGACGGTGCGGAAGATCGCAACGGCTGAGACCAGCGACAGCAACGTGGCGAGCCACAGGCTCGACACTTCGACTCCTTCTCCGATCGGCAGCGTCAGCAGCGGATCGGTCCCGACCAGCGCGATCCAGACCAGATGAATCACCGCGGCCAGGATCAGCGACAGAAACAACCGGTCGCCGCGCGTCGTCGGAATCCGCAAGACACCGACGCGCTCGACCTCGGGATCAACCACCGCGAGCCAGGTCATGGTCGCGAGCGTGCCGGCCAGCGCGGCGAAGAACGCCGCGGTCGGCCAGGTCCACGCCATCCATGCGAAGGAATCCATGATCAGAGCCCTCCCCGTCGATTGTTGCAGGCGAAGAGCCCGTCCCCGTCATTGCGAGCGAAGCCGTCACGTTCGTCATTGCGAGGAGCGAAGCGACGAAGCAATCCAGCTCCGTGCACTGCGCTCTGGATTGCTTCGCTTCGCTCGCAATGACGATGGGGGTTGGGTCGCGTCATCATTCCCTCACACCCGGCCGAGCGCGAAGCCGCGCGCGATGTAGTTGCGGACGAACCAGATCACCAGGGCGCCCGGGATGATGGTGAGGACGCCGGCGGCGGCGAGCAGGCCCCAGTCCATGCCGGCGGCCGACACGGTGCGGGTCATCACCGCCGAGATCGGCTTGGCGTTGACCGAGGTCAGCGTCCGCGCCAGCAGCAGTTCGACCCAGGAGAACATGAAGCAGAAGAACGCCGCGACGCCGATGCCGCTGGCGATCAGCGGCATCAGGATCTTCACGAAGAACCGCGGGAACGAGTAGCCATCGAGGAACGCAGTTTCGTCAATCTCCTTCGGCACGCCGGAGACGAAGCCTTCGAGGATCCACACCGCCAGCGGCACGTTGAACAGGCAGTGCGCCAGCGCCACCGCCCAGGGCGTGTCGAACAGGTTCAGCGCCGAATACAGATTGAAGAACGGCAGCGCATAGACCGCGGCCGGCGCCATCCGGTTCGACAGCAGCCAGAAGAACAAATGCTTGTCGCCGAGGAAGCGATAGCGCGAGAACGCGTACGCCGCCGGCAGCGCGAACGAGATCGACAGCACGGTGTTGATGACGACGTATTGCAGCGAGTTGATGTAGCCGGAATACCAGCTCGGATCGGTGAAGATCGTTCGGTAGTTCTCCAGCGTCGGCTGGTGCGGCCACAGCGTCATGGTCGAGACGATCTCGCCATTGGTCTTGAAGCTCATGTTGACGAGCCAATAAATCGGCAGCATCAGGAACAGCAGATACAGCGCCATGACGATGCGGCGGCCGGGGATCGAATGCATCACATACTCCCTTCGGCTTGCCGCCGCTCGGCGCCGGCATTGGTCATCACGGTGTAGAACACCCAGCACACGATGATGATGATCAGGTTGTAGACGATCGACAGTGCCGCGGCCTTGCCGAGGTCGAACTGCCCGAGCGCGATCTTGACCAGCTCGATCGAGATGAATGTGGTCGAATTTCCCGGTCCGCCGCCGGTGACGACGAACGGCTCGGTGTAGATCATGAAGCTGTCCATGAACCGCAGCAGCACGGCGATCAGCAGCACCCGGTGCATCTTCGGCAATTGGATCGCCTTGAACACCGCCCAGCGCGAGGCGCCGTCGATCTGGGCCGCCTGATAATACGCGTCCGGGATCGACTTCAGGCCGGCGTAGCAGAGCAGCGCCACCAGGCTGGTCCAGTGCCAGACATCCATCACCACCACCGTGGCCCAGGCGTCGAACTCGTTGGAGACGTAGTTGTAATTGAAGCCGAGATGATTGAGCGTGTAGCCCATCAGGCCGATGTCGGGGCGGCCGAAGATCTGCCAGATGGTGCCGACCACGTTCCACGGGATCAACAGCGGCAGCGCCATGATCACCAGACAGAACGCCACCGACCAACCATGGCGCGGCATCGCCAGCGCCACCACGATGCCGAGCGGCACCTCGATCGCCAGGATGATCGCCGAGAACGCCAGATTGCGCCACAGCGAGGCGAAGAACCGGCCACCGAGATCGGTCGACGGATCGAGCAGCTCCTTGAACCAGCCGACCCCGTTCCAGAAGAACTGGTTGTTGCCGAAGGTGTCCTGCACCGAATAGTTCACCACCGTCATCAGCGGCAGGATCGCCGAGAACGCCACGATGGCGAACACCGGCAGCACCAGGAACCAGGCTTTCTGGTTGACGACCTTGTCCATCAGGCGACCTGCTCCAGTGAGCTGCCTTCGACGATTTCGCTGTCGGCATAGACGTGGATACGCGATGGTTCGAACCGCAGCGCCGCTTCATCCCCGCTCGGCGAGAAGCCATCCGGCACCCGCGCGGCGATCTTGACCTCACCCACCCGCACCGAAGCGAAGCGAATACGGCCGAGATCGTCGATGCGTTCGACGCGGCCGGTCATCAGGCCGGGGGCCTTGGCGGTGAGGTGGACGAATTCCGGCCGCACCCCGATCTCGATCTTGCCGGCGGGCAGCTTGTCGTAACTGCGCACGAGCGGCACGCGATGGCCGGCAACGAGCGCCTCGCGGCCCTTCACCTCGGCCGGCACGATGTTCATGCCGGGCGAGCCGATGAAGTAGCCGACGAAGGTGTGGGCGGGGCGCTCGAACAGTTCCTCCGGCGTGCCGCTCTGCACGACGCGGCCGTCGTGCATCACCACCACGGTGTCGGCGAAAGTCAGCGCCTCGGTCTGGTCGTGGGTGACGTAGATCATCGTCAGATCGAGCGCGCGGTGCAGCGCCTTGAGCTTGCTACGCAGCTCCCACTTCAGATGCGGATCGATCACCGTCAGCGGCTCGTCGAACAGGATCGCGGCGACGTCGCTGCGTACCAGGCCGCGGCCGAGCGAGATCTTCTGCTTGGCGTCGGCGGTGAGCCGCGTCGCCTTGCGCTTCAGGTTCGGCGTCAGATCGAGCAGGTCGGCGATCTCGGCGACGCGCCGGTCGATCTCGGCCTTCGGCACACCGCGGTTCTTCAGCGGGAACGCCAAGTTCTCCCGCACCGTCATGGTGTCGTAGATCACCGGAAACTGGAACACCTGCGCGATGTTGCGCTCGCGGGTGGAGAGCGCGGTGACGTCGCGGCCATCGAACAGGATCTTGCCGCGCGACGGCGTGACAATCCCCGAGATGATATTGAGCAGCGTGGTCTTGCCGCAGCCGGACGGGCCGAGCAGCGCGTAGGCGCCGCCCTGCCGCCAGGTCATCGATACCGGCTTCAGCGCATAGGCCTGCGGCGGCAGGTCGTCACCGACCAGATAAGAGTGAGCAAGATCGACGAGATCGATGCGCGCCATCGGGCTGTCCCCTCAGATCGGCTTCGGCGCGGCGACGAGGCGATCGGCCGCGTCGAACACGAACAGATTGGCGGGGTCGAGGATGGCGTCGAGCGTCTGGCCCGGCTCGAACTCATGGATGCCGTGCAGCACCGCGACCCAATAGTCGTCGCCGCGCTTCAGATGCACGAAACTCTCCGAGCCGGTGATCTCGGTCACCGCCACGGTCGCCTGGAACGCATGCCGCTCCGGATCGGCGCTCTTCACCTCGATCTGATGCGCACGGAAGCCGACGCGGTAGGCGCCATCGGAAAGCCCGGCAAACACCCCGGTCGCCGGCGCGGTAACGCCGCCGGAGTAATGCACGGTGCCGGCCTTCTTCTCGGCGCCGACGAGATTGAGCGGCGGATCGGAGAACACCTGCGCCACCCGCATAGTGTCGGGCTTGCGATAAACTTGCGGGGTCGGTCCGACCTGCAGCGCCTGGCCTTCCCACATGCAGATGGTGCGGCCGCCGAGCAGCAGCGCTTCGGACGGCTCGGTGGTGGCATAGACGAAGATCGCCCCGGAGGCCTCGAAGATCTTTGGCAGTTCGGTGCGCAATTCCTCGCGGAGCTTGTAGTCGAGGTTGGCGAGCGGCTCGTCGAGCAGCACCAGATCGGCGCCTTTGACCAGCGCGCGGGCGATCGCGGTGCGCTGCTGCTGGCCGCCGGAGAGCTGCAGCGGCGTGCGCTGCAGATACGGCTCGAGCTTGAGCAGCTTGGCGGCCTCGGCGACACGGCGCTCGATCTCGGCGCGCGGCTTGCGCTGCACCCGCAGCGGCGAGGCGATGTTCTCGTACACCGTCAGCGACGGGTAGTTGATGAACTGCTGATACACCATCGCCACCGAGCGGCTGCGCACATCGGCGCCGGTGACGTCCTTGCCGTCGACCAGCACGCGGCCGGTGGTCGGTTTGTCGAGGCCGGCGAGCAGCCGCATGATCGAGGTCTTGCCCGACAGCGTCGGTCCGAGCAGCACGCTCAGCGTGCCGCGTTCCAGCGTCAGCGAGACGTTGCGGATCGCCGGAACGCCGTCCAGCACCCTGGTGACATTCTCCAGGCTGACGCTCATGCCCGGCCTCCCGCTTGCTGCTGGGGCTTCTCGGCGGCGCGGCGGTCGGAGATCCACTGATCGAGCGCGGCAACTGCGGCCGGTGTCAGCCGCAAGCCGAGCTTGGATCGCCGCCAGACGATGTCGTCCGCGCTGCAGGCCCATTCGCGGCTCATCAGATAGCGGACCTCGGCCTCCGTCAATGTGGCGCCGAAGTCGCGGCCAAGATCGGCCGCCGACTTAGCCGCGCCGAGCACGTCACGCGCCCGGGTGCCGTAGGCGTGCACCAGCCGCGAGGCATGCGCCGAAGCGAGGAACGGATAGTCGCGGAGCAGATCGCCGATCAGCGCCGGGCCGCCGTCGATCGGGAAATCGCCGCCCGGCAGCGGCTGATGCGCGGTCCAGCCCTGTTTGGCCGTTCCACCCTTCAGGTACGACGACAGTTTCTCCAGCGCCTCTTCGGCGAGCCGGCGATAGGTGGTGATCTTGCCGCCGTAGATCGACAGCAGCGGCGCGCCGCCCGGGGTGTCGAGCTCGAACACGTAGTCGCGGGTCGCCGCCTTGGCTTCGCTGGCGCCGTCGTCATACAGCGGCCGCACGCCCGAGAACGTCCAAACCACGTCGGCCGGCGTCACCGGCTTGGCGAAATAGCCGCTCACCGCCTTGCACAGATAATCGATCTCTTCCGGCGTTGCTTTCACTTGCGACGGATCGCCGTGATAATCGCGATCGGTGGTGCCGATCAGGGTGAAGTCGCCCTGATACGGAATCGCGAACACGATGCGGCCATCGGCATTCTGGAAGATGTAGGCGCGGTCGTGGTCGTAAAGCTTGCGGGTGACGATGTGCGAGCCCTGCACCAGCCGCACCTTGTAGCGGGCATCGACCCCGGCGCCGGAGCCGAGCACGCCCTCGACCCACGGCCCGGCGGCATTGACCAGCGCTCGCGCCTGGATCGTGCTGCGCGCGCCGCTGCCAACATCTTCCAGCGTCACCTGCCAGATGCCGTCCTGCTGGCTGACCTGCACCGCGCGGGTGCGGGTGCGGATCTCGGCGCCGCGCTCGGCGGCATCGCGCGCGGTGAGCACCACCAGCCGCGCATCGTCGACGAAGCAATCGGAATACTCGAAGCCTTTGGTGTAGCGGCCGGGGATCAGCGGCTTGCCGACTTCGTCATGCGCCAGATCGACCGAACGGGTCGGCGGCAGCAGCTTTCGGCCGCCGAGATAATCGTACAGGAACAGCCCGAGCCGCAGCCGCCAGGCCGGGCGCAGGCCGTCGTGATGCGGCAGCACGAAACGCAGCGGCCCGATGATATGCGGCGCGATCTGCCACAGCCGCTCGCGCTCGATCAGCGCCTCGCGCACCAGGCGAAACTCGAAATATTCGAGATAGCGCAGGCCGCCATGGATCAGCTTGGTCGACCACGACGAGGTGCCGCTGGCGAGGTCGTTCATCTCGCACAGGAACACGGAATGTCCCCGGCCCGCCGCATCGCGCGCGATACCGCAGCCGTTGATCCCGCCCCCGATGATCGCGAGGTCGTACACCATCCCCACCGACGCTCCTCACCGCACCGCAGCATTTTGCTGCAATGCACTTTCGCTTCTGTCGATTTACGCTGGAAAACGAATAAAGCACAAACCAAAACGAAAGCAACTGCGATCTGCAAAGGGATCGCGTTTCCGCGCGCGAAATCGCGCCCAGATGCTGGGAGACAGGCACAACTGGGGATGTGGGAGGCGGTTTAGGCCGCGGATTCGTCGAGCTCGGGTTTCGCCGGGCAGGCTTCGATTACCTCGATACCATTCGCATCGCAGATCGCCTGCAGCGACGGCGGCAGCGCCCGGTCGGTGACGAAGGTCTGGATCTGGCTGAGATCGGCAATCCGCACCGGCGCGTTGCGCTCCAGCTTGGTCGAATCCGCCACCAGCATCACGCTGCGCGCATTGGCGATGATCGCCTGCGAGGCTTGGACTTCGCGATAGTCGAAGTCGAGCAGCGCGCCCTCTTCGTCGATCGCCGAAGCGCCGATGATCGCGTAATCGACCTTGAACTGGCCGATCAGGCTGGTCGCTGTGGAGCCGATCACGGCACCATCGGCCCGCCGCACGGTGCCGCCGGCGACAATCACCTCGATCCGCGGATGCCGGTACAGCAGCATCGCGACGTTGAGATTATTGGTGATCACCAACAGGTCCTGGTGCGCCGACAGCGCGCTGGCGACCTCTTCGGTGGTGGTCCCGATGTTGATGAACAGCGAGCAGCCGTTGGGAATCCGCGCCGCCGCAGCGGCGCCGATCGCCTTTTTCTCTTCTGCGGCGACGAAGCGGCGCGCCTCATAGGCGAGATTGGCGACGCCCGACGCGATGATCGCGCCACCGTGGATTCGCGTCAGCGAGCGCTGGTCGCACAGATCGTTGAGATCCTTGCGAATGGTCTGCGCCGACACTTCAAAGCGCCGCACCAGATCCTCGACCATCACCCGGCCCGAGGCCCGGGCGATATTGAGGATTTCAGACTGACGATGGGTCAGAGCCGTCACGCACGCACCTTGCAACATTGATGCGCCATGGTGCGGCTGTTCGCCCGTCAGGTCAACGCGCGGCGCGAGACGGCTGCGATCCGTCAGCTGCAGCTCCGATGCTGCGCACTGCCCCTCCCCGGGTCATGCCCGGGCTCGTCCCGGGCATCCACGTCTTGCTGACGGAAATGCAGAAAAGGCGTGGATGGCCGGGACAAGCCCGGCCATGACGTAAGCGAAGTCTTTTGCTGGAGTTCGGAAAGCAGATCAGGCCGGCCGCACCATCTCGAACATCGCGTCGGGGCGGATCTCGAAATAGTCGCCGCGCCGGCCGGCGCGTACGATCGGCCGCGCCGCGGCGGTCTGATAGACGCCGTCTTCGATCAGGCGCTTGTCGATGTGCACCATCACCACCTCGCCGATCGTCAGCCAGGCGTCGACCTCGACGCCGTCGGCGCCCTTGAGCCGGACGATCTCGGACAGCTTGCATTCGAACGACACCGGGCTCTCGGCGACCCGCGGCGGCTTCACCAGTTCGCTCTTCAGCTTGGTGAGATTGCCGAGCGCGAATTCGTCGACCTCGTGCGGCACGCTGGCCGAAGTCGCATTCATCGCCTGCGCCAGATCCATCGTCACCAGATTCCAGACGAATTCGCCGGTGCGCTGGATGTTGGCGACGGTGTCCTTCCAGGTGGTGGAGGAAAACCCAATTAGCGGCGGATGATAGTTGAAGGCATTGAAGAAGCTGTAGGGCGCGAGGTTGACGCGGCCCTCGGCATCGCAGGACGAAATCCAGCCGATCGGCCGCGGCGCGATGATCGCGTTGAACGGGTCGTGCTTGAGGCCGTGGCCGTTCGCCGGCTGGTAGGAATGCAGATCAGTCACGCGGGATGTCCTTGTTGTTATTGCGCGTCGGCGCGCCGGCCGGCGCCGAGCGCCGCCAGCACGAAATCGATCATATCCTCGAGGGTCGGGCGATCCTTGGCAAAGCTCTGCGCGATCATCTGCGGATGGAAGAACCGGATCATCGCGGCGCAGGTGCAGCTCGCCGCCTGCGGCACGTCGGCGACCTTGAACTCGCCGCTCGCCACGCCCTGGACGATCACCTCGCCGATGGTACCGATGATGAACTCCATATGGGCGATGCAGACGTCCCAGTTCTCCTCCATCGCAATCGCCACCATCTCGTGCAGCTTGGCATCGCCGATGTAGCGCTCGCAGTTCATCCGGTGCACGGTGGTGAGCAGATCGCGCAGCCGCTGCACCGCCGACCCCGGCGCATGGACGATGGCGACCGCCGCCTGCTCGACCTCGCCCATCAGATGCCGCGCCACGCCCTTGTGGATCGCCTTCTTCGAATCGAAGAAGCGATACACGTTGGCCGGGCTCATCTGCAGCAGCTTGGCGATGTCGGCCACCGTGGTTTTCTGGTAGCCGATCTCACGGAACAGCCGTTCGGCCACCACCAGGATGCGGTGCCGCATATCGGCTTCGGTATTCTCAGAAACAAGCGTCATCGGCCTAAGATATTCAATTATTCCGCCGCGTCGGCAAGCGGAAAGGCGTTCGGCCCAGGGGAGCCGTGTTGCGGCGCACGATGCGGCTCGGCGACCTTACCCCGTTCGTCCAGGCTGTTCCGGAACCACAGCGCGTACAGGCCCGGCAGATAGAACAGCGTCAGGAAGGTGGCGACGAACAGGCCGCCCATGATGGTGATCGCCATCGGGCCCCAGAACGCCGAGCGCGACAGCGGGATCATCGCCAGGATCGCCGCCAGCGCGGTCAGCACCACCGGCCGCGCGCGGCGCACCGTCGCCTCGACGATCGCCTCGCGCCGGGTCGAGCCGTGCGCGACGTCGCTCTCGATCTGGTCGACCAGGATCACCGCGTTACGCATGATCATGCCGGCAAGCGCGATCAGGCCGAGCAGCGCCACGAAGCCGAACGGCGCCGAGGCGACGTTGAGGCCGAGCGAGGCGCCGATGATGCCGAGCGGCGCGGTGAGGAACACCAGCAGCAGCCGCGGGAAGCTCTGCAGCTGGATCATCAGCAGCGCCAGCATCGCGATCACCATCACCGGAAACAGGATGAAGATCGAGGCATTGCCCTTGGTCGACTCTTCGATCGCGCCGCCGGTTTCGATCCGGTAGGCCGGCTGCAGATTGGCGCGGATGCTCTCGAGCTGCGGCCAGATCGCGTTGGTGACGTCCGGCGCCTGCACGCCGTCGACGACGTCGCCACGCACGGTGATCGCCATGTCGCGATTGCGGCGCCACAGGATCGGCTCCTCGTGCGAATACTCGACCTTGGCGACCTGCGACAGCGGCACCGCCATGCCGTTGCGCGCCATGATGGTGAGTTCGCCGATCCGGGCGAGATCGAGCCGCTCGTTTGGCACCGCGCGCGCGATCACGCCGATCTTCTCGACGCCGTCACGCACCGTGGTGACTTGCGCGCCGGAGATCAGCATCGCCAGCGCCTGCGAGACGTCCTGCGGCGTCAGGCCGAGCGCGCGGGCACGCGACTGATCGACGACGAGCTTGAGATACGGCGACTGCTCGTTCCAATCGAGGTGCGGATCGATGACGCTCGCGTTCTTCTTCACTACGTCGCGGACCTGATAGGCGATCTCGCGCACCTTGGCGGTGTCCGGGCCGATCACCCGGAACTGCACCGGGAAGCCGACCGGCGGGCCGAAGTTGAAGCGGTCGACACGCACCCGCGCCGCCGAGAGCCGGCCGCTATGCGCCGCCTGCTCGATCCGCGTCTTGATCCGCTCGCGCGCAGCGACGTCCTTGGCGACGATCACGATCTCGGCGAAGGATTCGGTCGGAAGCTGCGGATTGAGGCCGAGCCAGAACCGTGGCGAGCCCTTACCGACATAGGCCGTGTAGGTTGCGATATCGCCGTCGTCCTTCAGCAGCGTCTCGGCTTCCTTCACCGACTTCGTGGTGACGTCGAAGGCGGTGCCTTCGGGCAAGCGGAGCTGCAGAAACAGTTCGGGCCGTTCCGACAGCGGGAAGAATTGCTGCTGCACATGGCCGAAGCCGACCACCGCGGCAATGAAGATGCCGACCGTGGCCATTACCACCGTGCCGCGCCAGCGCACGCACCAGGTCACCGCGGCGCGCAGCGCCCGATAGATCCGGGTGTGATACACCTCGTCCGGATTGTGGCCCTTCTTGCCGGCGAAGTCCGGCAGCAGCTTGACGCCGATATAGGGCGTGAAGATCACCGCGACGAACCATGAGGCGATCAGCGCGATCGCCACGATCCAGAAGATGCCGCCGGCATACTCCCCGACCGCAGAATTGGCGAAGCCGATCGGCAGGAAGCCGGCGGCGGTGACCAGCGTGCCGGTCAGCATCGGAAACGCCGTCGACTCCCAGGCGAACGACGCCGCCTTGGCGCGATCCCAGCCCTGCTCCATCTTCACCACCATCATCTCCACCGCGATGATGGCGTCGTCGACGAGCAGGCCGAGCGCGATGATCAGCGCGCCGAGCGTGATCCGGTGCAGATCGAGCGACATCACGTTCATGACGATGAACACGATCGCCAGCACCAGCGGCACCGACAGCGCCACCACGATGCCGGTGCGCCAGCCGAGCGCCAGGAACGACACAAACAGCACGATCACCAGCGCCTCGACGAACGAGCGCATGAACTCGCCGACCGCGTGCTTCACCACTTCGGGCTGATCGGCGATCTGCTCGATGTCGATGCCCTGCGGCACGTCGGCCATGAACGCCGCGGTCGCCGCACTGACCTGCTCGCCGAGCTGCAGGATGTTGGCGCCCTTGGCGGTGACGATCCCGATGCCGATCGCCGGTTTGCCCTTCTGCCGCACCTGGTAATCGGTCGGATCGACATAGCCGTGGCGGATCTCAGCGACGTCGCCGAGCCGAAACACCCGGCCGCCGCTTTCGACCGGCGTCTCCGCCACCGCCTGCGCACCATCGAGCGCGCCGGTGACGCGCAGCGGCACGCGCTGCGACGAAGTCTCGACCGTGCCGGCCGGCACCACCGCGTTCTGCTTGGCGAGCGAGTCGAAGATCGCCTGCGGCGTCAGGCCGAGCGTCGCCAGCTTGGCGTGCGAGAACTCGACATAGATCTTCTCGTCCTGGGTTCCGTAGATGTTGACCTTGGAGACGTTGGCGATTTTGAGCAGCCGCTGCCGCAATCCTTCGGCGGCCTTCTTGAGCTGCGCGTAGGTCGCGCCATCGCCGGTCATCATGTAGAGGATCGAGTCGACGTCGCCGTATTCGTCGTTGATCGACGGGCCGATCAGACTGCTCGGCAATTGCGGCGCGACGTCCCACAGCTTCTTGCGCAGCAGATAGAGCAGGTGCGGCACTTCGGACGGCGGCGTCGAGTCGCGGAACGTCACCTGCATCGCGGTGAACGACGCCTTCGAATAGGTCTGCACCTTTTCGAAGTAAGGCAACTCCTGCAGCTTCTTCTCGATCGGGTCGGCGACCTGTTCCTGCATCTCCTTGGCGGTGGCGCCCGGCCAGATCGCCGACACCACCGCGACCTTGACGGTGAATGACGGATCTTCGGCGCGGCCGAGCCGCTGATACGAATAGATGCCGGTGAAGCCGAGCGCGCAGATCAGAAACAGGATCAGCGCCGGATGTCGGACCGCCCAGGCCGACAAATTGAAACGCATCGTCGCACTCCCCAGCGCAGATCAGAACGTCAGAGCCGACACCACCCGCACTTTTTCCGCCGGATCGAGTTTCTGCACGCCGAGCGTGACGATCTGATCGCCTTCGTCGACGCCCTCGGCGATCACCACGTCTTCGGTCCCGTATGCCTTCACCGCGACCCGCTTCAGCTTCACCTCACCGCCGCCGTCGACGACGTAGAGCGACGGCTGGCCGCCCTGATTGAACAGCGCCGACAGCGGCACCCGGGCGACACGGACCTTATCGGGATCGGTCAGCGTCAACGTCGCGGTCATCCCGAGCACGACGCGGTCGTCGGCGTCCGGCAGCGAGAACTTGGCCAGGAACGTGCGGGTCGCGGGATCGGCGAGCGGCGCCACCTCGCGCAGCTTGGCGACGTAGTGACGGCCGGGCTCGGACCACAGCGTAACGTCGGCCAGCCCCTTGGTGGCGCGGGTGATCAGCGTCTCGGGGATTGCCACCACCGCTTCCTTCTCGCCGATCCGGGCGAGCCGGAACGCGGCCTGACCGGCCGCGACCACCTGCCCAGGTTCGACCAGCGCGGATGCCACGACGCCGTGACTGTCGGCTTCGAGCGTTGCGTAGGACAGCGAGTTGCGGGTCAGCTCGACCGAGCGCTCGGCGCGGGCAAAGCGGGCGCGAGCCTCGTCCGCGGAGGCGCGGGCCTGATCCATCTGGGCTTCGGTCGCCCAGCCCTTGGCGCGCAGCTCCCTGGCGCGGTTTTCAGAGGCGATCGCCTGCGCCAGCACGCCCTTGGCGGCGCTGTGTTCGGCCTCGGCCTGCTCGGCCTGTAGCTTCAGATCGGTCTGATCGAGCAGCGCCAGCTTCTGGCCGACTTCCACGGTGTCGCCGACCTCGACGAGACGCTTGGCCACTTTGCCGGTGACCCGGAAGCCGACGTCGGTTTCGGTGCGAGGCTTGATCGTGCCGACGAAGCTGCGCTCGGGTGCCTGCGGCGCATAATGCACCGCGGTGACCAGAACCGGGCGCTTGGAGAGCTCCTGTTTGGCATCCTTGCCATCGCAGCCCGCCAGACCGAGCACCGCTATCGCCAGCAGGGTACCTGCCAGCAGCCTGAAAAACCCGTCGAAAACAGAAATCGCACGCATCGGCAGCCTCCCCTTGCGGTGGTGGGAACTGTCGATTGACTTCTGACGATTGTCAATAATCGTCAGAGATCATGAATCCGTGATGGAGGCTGATCCTGTCTCCGGGCTCACGGCCCCCCTACACGCCCTCATACGCTCGCCGCAGGGCGCTGACGTCGAACTTCACCATCTGCATCATCGCCTGCATGGCGCGCTTGGCGCCTTCGCGGTTCGGGCCCGCGAACAGCTTCAACGCATCGGCCGGGACGATCTGCCAGGACAGGCCGTAGCGGTCGCGCAGCCAGCCGCACGCCACCGGCTCGCCGCCATCCGCCAGCAACGCATCCCACAGCCGATCGACTTCGGCCTGATCGACGCAATCGATCTTGAACGACACCGCGTGATTGAACGGCAGCGAGGTGCCGCCGTTGAGCGCCATGAACGGCTGCCCGGCGACCGTGAACTCGACCACCAGCACCGAGCCTTCGGGCCCGCCCGGGGTGTCGACGACGCTGCGCTGGACGTTGTCGATCCGTGAGTCCGGCAGCAACGACACATAGAACTGCACCGCCTGTTCAGCTTCGCCGGCAAACCACAGACAAGGAACGATCTTCGACATTCGCGCATCCTCCCGCACAACGTATTGGCATTGTGCCGAGGACGATCGAACCCGCTGCCGGCCGACAGCCGACGCGAATTTTCAAAAGCAGTGACGATCGAACGTCAGCTCGCCAGCTTCAGGCTGCCTTCGCATTGCCGGCGCAGTTCGATCAGCGCCTTGTTGAGCTGACCGGTGAGCAGATCGAGCCCTTCCGGCGAGATCGTCTTCGCATCGCGCTCGATCGAACGCGCGATCTCGGCGATCGGGTGGAAGCCGAGCGTGCGGGCCCCACCCTTGAGCGAATGCGCTTCGACCTCGATTGTGTGGCGGTCCATCTGTTCGGCGAAGCGCCGGAACAGCGCGATCCGCCGCTCGGTTTCGGCAAAGAACAGCGCCACCATCTCGCTCACCTGATCCTGGCCGATCTCGGCGGTGAGTTCGGCGAGCGTGTCCATATCGACCTGCATCGGCGGCGACGGCATCGTCACCGGCGTCGATGCGCCGCGCAGCGCCCGCAGCACGGCCGCGACCAGCGCCGGCTTGCGCAGCGGCTTGGACAGGAAGTCGTTCATGCCGGCGTCGCGGCAGACTTTGACGTCGTCCGGGAAGGCGTTCGCGGTGAGCGCGATGATCGGCAGCTTGGCGAGCACGCCGCCCTTGCCGCGGATCGCGCGGGTGGCGGCAAGGCCATCCATGTTGGGCATCCGCACGTCCATCAGCACGACGTCGAACTCGCCTTCGCCTGCCGCCGTCACCGCGTCGGTGCCGTCGGACACCACGGTGATTTCGGCGGCGAATTCCTGCAGCATCTTCATCACCACCATCTGGTTGGTGGCGTCGTCTTCGGCGATCAGGGCGCGCAGCGGGCGGCCCAGCATCGCGATCCGGGTGCGGAGATCGTCACTACCGAGCCGGTCGAGCCGGTGATCGGCAATCCAGGCATTGCTCCACGGCAGATCCAGGCTGAAGCGGAAGGTCGAGCCCTCACCTTCGCGCGAAGTGACGGCGATATCGCCGCCCATCTGTTCGACGATCCGCCGGCTGATCGCCAGCCCGAGGCCGGTGCCGCCGAACCGGCGATTAATCGAGACGTCGGCCTGCGCGAAGTCGGTGAACAGGCTGCCGACGCGATCCGGCGAAATGCCGATGCCGGTATCGGTTACCTGCCACT
Organism: Rhodopseudomonas sp. P1; assembly: GCF_039642825.1. Lineage (NCBI taxonomy): Bacteria > Pseudomonadati > Pseudomonadota > Alphaproteobacteria > Hyphomicrobiales > Nitrobacteraceae > Rhodopseudomonas > Rhodopseudomonas sp. P1. The sequence goes on from NZ_CP088006.1 coordinate 4,832,587, forward strand.
CGACGGTGGCGTGGCTGTCGTTGCGCTTCACGCACGTCAGCACGATCGCGATCGAGCCTTGCTCGGTGAACTTCACCGCGTTCGCCGCGAGGTTGAGCAGCACCTGACGAATGCGCGCGGCGTCGCCGTTCAGCGATGGCGGCAGCCGCGGATCGATATCGACCTTCAGCTCGATGCCCTTGCCGCGGACTTCGGGCTCGATGATCGCGCGGACCGACTCGACCAGGGTGGCCGGCGAGAAGTCGGCCTGCTCGAACTCCAGCCGGCCGGCTTCGAGCTTCGACAGATCGAGGATGTCGTTGAGGATGCGCAGCAGGTCGTCGCCGGAATCGCGGATCGTGGTGACGGCCTGTTGCTGCTCGGGATCGAGCTTGGTTTCCAGCAGCGAATTGGCGAGACCGAGCACACCGTTCATCGGCGTCCGGATCTCGTGGCTCATCATTGCCAGGAAGCTGGACTTGGCGCGGTTCTCGGCTTCGGCCTGCTCGGCACGCCAGCGCTCGGTGACGTCACGGCCGACGCCGCGATAGCCGGCGAACTCGCCGGCCGCATCGAGCATCGGCTTGGCGGTGAGCGACCACAGCCGCGGCGTGCCGCCGATCACCACGTGCACCACAAGATCGTTCATCGGCTCCCGCTGCGCCATCTTCGCAGCGACGCCCATCGCGCAGCGGCCGTCCTCGGGGCACAACATGCCGATTACATCCGCCAGCGGCGCCCCGATCAGCAGCGACGGCGGCAGCTTGGCGACTTCGACGAAGCGCTCCGGCACGTGCACGAGCCGGCCATGGGCATCGGTCTGCCACAGCCAGTCGCTGGCATTGGCCTGAAAGTCCTTCAAGAGCAGCGAGATGATTTCGGTCTGCCGTTCGAGTTCGAACTTCGCCCGCAAATTGTCGAAGAACATCTCGCCGTGCGAGATCAAGTTGCGCGACATGAACACCGCATACAGCACCAGGAAGGCCGCGGTGATGCGGTAAGCCATACCATCGCTCATCGCCAGCGACAGCGCCGATCCTGCTGCGAGCGCCCAAGTATAAGCGAGGCCTGCGCGTGGCACCGTCGATAGCGTAAACGCGCCGCCGGAGATCATGCCGGCAGCCACGCAGGCAACGATCAGCTGATCGCCTGGATCGGCCGTCACGAACACCATCACGGGCATCGCGCCCCAGATCAGTCCGAGCAGCAACGCGTGCAGAGTCATACGGCGGATCGCACGCGCGGAGGCTTCAAGCCGCGGCTCGAACCGCATGCGCAGCCATGACTGCACCGCCGCCCCCGCCGCGAACACGACCATCGCCATCCACGCCAGCAATTGCGGGCGGGCGTCATTGTCCCAGAAGGTGAACAGGATCAGTGCAGCGTTGGCGACGTTGATACTCATCGTCACCGGCGTCAGCCGGGTGACGCTATTGATCTGCGCGGCGCGGATCCGCCGCATTTCTTGCTCGTCGATATCGGGTTGCGAGACCAGCGTACCGGCACCGCGGCCGCCGAGCCAGAAGTCGAGCAGGGTCGACCAATCGGTTCGGGACATCCAGGCCGTTGTCATCGATTGCCACAGGCCGGACATCTCGAAACGCTCTCTCGGCCGTCCTCAGATCAAGTTCGTCGCCGTGTCATGCGCGGCCCCGCATGCACAGTTTAGCCGCCCGAGAGGATCAAGTCTTCCTTTCGTACGACAGCGCCGGAGACAGCCATTCCATGGTCGCCCGCCGGTCAGGTGATAGGCGATCGACCATGCGGCGGGTGGGCTTCACGACCGTTAACTCGACCACCGAACCTCGGCCGCAACGGCCGCCTCGGTTAATAATCCGCCAAGCGGACTAACGACTGGTAATTTAGTAGCTATCAATTACGTCAACAGCTTGCAGTCATTCGACACTGCAACCGATCGCCCCCGGGAACATCCGAGGGACCTATCTGTTGTCCCCGCGAAGCTCACACAGCAAAGGAGACATTTTGATGGGTAGCACGATGGACAAGATCAAGGGTCAGGCCAACGAGCTCGCCGGCAAGGCCAAGCAGGGCATCGGCGAAGCCACCGGTTCGGACAAGCTGCAAGGCGAAGGCGTGATCCAGGAAGCCAAGGGCCATGGCCAGCAGGCGCTCGGCAACGCCAAGGACGCGGTCAAGAATGCGGCCGACAAGGTCGCCGGCACCGCGCACAAAAATCTGTGATGTCTGCGCGTTGACCGCCGCTAGGGCGGCGATCAGCAGGTGCAAGACCGGCCCTCGGGCCGGTCTTCGCATGTTTGGACTTGAGCAATTTTGAACAAGCCGGTGGGAAGCCGGCGATCAGTAGCCGAGCGCGCAGCCGTCCTTGCGTGGGTCCGAGCCGCCGGTCAGCGTGCCCTTGTCCCAATCGATCCAGATTCCCTGGCCCCCGCCGTGCGGCGTGCCGATCGGCACGACTTTGTGACCAAGCGCCTTGAGGCCCTCGACGGTTGCCGCCGGCACACCATCCTCGAGCTGATATATGTCCTCGTAGTGCAGGCCACGCGGCAGATCGATCGCCTCCTGCATATCGAGTCCGTAGTCGAGCACGTTGGTCAGCACGTGAACCTGACCGACCGGCTGATACTGACCGCCCATCACGCCCCACGACATCCGGGCCCGGCCGTTCTCGGTCGCGAGCGCCGGAATGATGGTGTGCAGCGGGCGCTTCTTCGGCGCGATGCAGTTCGGATGGCCGGGCTGAATGCGGAAGCCGGCGCCGCGGTTTTGCAGCAGCACGCCGGTCTTGTTCGACACGATCGCCGAGCCGAACGAATGCGCGATCGAGTTGATGAACGAGCAGACGTTGCGCTCCTCGTCGACCACGGTGATGTACACGGTCGACGGATTCATCGGCGGCGACACCACCGGCAGGTCGAGAAGCTTGTCGAGCGCGATCTGGCTGTAATGCTCCTCGGCGAATTCCTTCGCCAGAATACGCAGCACGTCGACATCGACATGCTGCGGGTCGCCGATGTGCTGTTCGCGGATCATGTAGGCGATGCGGGTTGCCTCGGCTTCCAGGTGGAAGCGCTCGACGCTGAGCGGGCCAAACTTTGTGAGATCGAACCGGCTGAGGATGTTCAGCATCACCAGCATGGTGATGCCCGGGCCGTTCGGCGGGCACTGCCAGACGTCGAGGCCTTTGTAGATCGTGCCGATCGGCGACGTCGTTTCGGTGCAGTGTTCGGCGAAGTCTTCCAGCGTATGCAGACCGCCGAGCCCGCGCAGCGTCTCGACCATGTCCTCGGCGACAGGGCCCTTATAGAAACCGTCCGGGCCCTTGTCGGCAATCAGCTTCAACGTGTTCGCCAGTTCCGGCTGAGTGATGACATCGCCGGTCTTGGCGGCTTCGCCGTGCGGCAGCAGATAGCGCTCGGTGTTGGCGCCCTTCTTCAGCTTGGCGAAACCGTTGGCCCAGTCGAACGCGATACGCGGCGCCACCACGTAGCCTTCCGCCGCGGCTTTGATCGCCGGCTGCAGCACTTTGTCGAGCCCGAACCGGCCGTGATCGCGCAGGATCGTCGCCCAGGCGTCGATCGCACCCGGGACCGTCACCGAATGCGGGCTGGTCAGCGGAATCGCGTCGATGCCCTTTTCCAGAAACCACTCGGCCTTGGCGGCCGCGGGCGCCCGGCCCGAGCCGTTATACGCCGTGATCTTGCCGGTGCCCTTCGGCTGCACCAGCGCGAAACAGTCGCCGCCGATGCCGGTGGATTGCGGTTCGATCACCGCCAGCAGCGCCGAGGCGGCGATCGCAGCGTCGGCAGCGGTGCCGCCAGCTTTCAGGATTTCAATCGCGGCCAGCGCCGCCTGCGGGTGCGAGGTCGCGACCATGCCGTTGCGGGCGTGGACGGTGGACCGGCCGGCGAGATGGAAATTCCTCATAGGCACAAGCTCGTTGGGTTGGTTACGCCGCGCTCCGGCGCAGGCCTAGTTGGCATATTCCACGGCCGCCGAGCAATCCTCGCCGCGACCGGAGCTGGGCGACCGTGATCTGGCTGAAAGGGCTGGTTTCCTGCCGGCGCACGCGCTGTTAAACCCGCCCGTGCAATGCCGCGCTTCCGCATCCGGGCCGGCGACAACCTGCGTCTTGCCGGCCTTGAGCGGGCAGACCGAGCCGAAATGGAGCGAGCGATGGCCGGCGAGAACGATCTGAACGACCGCGTCGAGGCGCTGGAAGTCCGCCTGGCGTATCAGGACGAGACGATCGAGGCGCTGAACCAGACCGTCACCGCGCAGTGGAAGCAGATCGACGCGCTGACCCGGCAGCTCGCCGCGCTGAGCGAACGGCTCGACCAGGCCGAGAGCAGCGCCGGCGCTCCAGCCAACGAGCGCCCGCCGCATTATTGAGTGGGAGGCTCGCCCGGTCGAACGCTGGCCTTTCCCCTCGTCATTCCGGGGCGCCGCGTAGCGGCGAACCCGGAATCTCTGCGTCGCAACAACCTTGGGATTCCGGGTTCGCTCACTTCGTGAGCGCCCCGGAATGACGTCGGTGAGGCTGAGCGTTTGCTTGATCTACGACGCCGCCTTCATGCCGAGGCGCTGGTCGCGGAGCTCACGCTTCAGCACTTTGCCGATCGCGCTGCGCGGCAGCGACTCGACCAGCACCACCTCGGCGAGACGCTGGGTCTTGCCGACCTGGCCGTTGGTCCAGGTCTTCAGCTCCGCCGGGTCGATGCTGCGGCCGGGCCGCGCCGCCACGAACGCAACCGGTGTCTCGCCCCACTCTTCCGACGGCATGCCGACGACCGCGACTTCGAGCACGTCAGGATGCTTGGCGACTACGGCCTCGATGTCGCTCGGATAGATGTTGAAGCCGCCCGAGATGATCATGTCCTTCTTGCGGTCCATCAGGGTGATGAAGCCGTCGGCATCGAAGCGGCCGACGTCGCCGCTGCGGACCCAGAGGTTGCCGTCCTTGTCGGTCCAGAACACTTCGGCGGTCTTCTGTGGCTGATTGAGGTAGCCCTTCATGATGGTGTCGGAGCGGCCGACGATTTCGCCGACTTCACCATTGGGCAGGAAGTTGCCGTCCTCGTCGATCATCCGGATTTCATGACCGGGCCGCGGCTGGCCGACGGTGTGCAGCTTGTTCGGGAATTCGTGGGCGAGCAGCGTGCATGAGCCGCCGCCCTCGGTCATGCCGTAGTACTCGGTCAGACCGCCAGGCCAACGCTTGAGGATATCCGCCTTGAGCTCCGGCGCGAACGGCGCGGAGGTGCAGAACTTCATCTGGAAGGACGACAGGTCGTACTGACCGAACTCCGGCAGTGCCATGATCCGGCGATACTGCACCGGCACCAGCATCGCATGAGTGACGCGATACTTCTGCGCGAGCTCCAGGAAACCGCGGGCATCGAATTTCTTCATCAGCACCACGGTGCCGCCGCCGGCAAGCGTCGGATTGAAGCAGACCAGCGTCGTGTTGGAATAGAGCGGCGTCGATAGCAGCGTCACCGCGTCGGGGCCGTAGCCGATCGGATCGAGCTTGCCGTATTGCGCCCAGCGCATCTGATGGCTGTGGACGATGCCCTTCGGCGTGCCGGTCGTGCCCGACGAGTAGATGATGTTGAACACCCATTCCGGATCGATCGTCACCGGCGCGGGCTTGCTACCTTCCGGCGCCAGCCAGCGCGTGAACGCTTCGCCGCTGGTGCCGTCGTCGAACGCTACGCGCTTCACCGCGGCATCGATCTCGGCGTCTTTCATCGCATTGGCGGCGAAGTCGTCGGTGAACAGAATCTTGGCGCCGGAGTCCCGCACCATCGCGGAGAAGTCCTTGGCGGTCGACGACGGCGCCAGCGGCGCGACCGCGATGCCGGCACGCAAAGCGCCGAGGAAGGTCGCGGCATATTCGATCGAGGACAGCGCGCAGATCGAGATGGTGTCGGTCGGCTTCAAGCCGTCGCGCTGCAAGGTCGCGGCGATGCGATCGATCAGCGCATCAAATTCCGCGTAGCGCAATTGCCGTTCCCCGTCGATCACCGCGATCCGATCCGGGCGCGCCTGCGCGGTGCCGCGAACCAGGGCAGGAAGTGTGATGAAGTCGGGCATTTCGGTCTCCACGTTTCTTGGTTATCCAGTTCGACAAGTGTTCCGTCATTGCGGGAAGCGAACCGACGAAGCAATCCAGAAGTCCGTGTCCGGCACTCTTGATTGCTTGGCTTCGCACGCAATGACGCCGAGAGAAGTCAGCTCGCGTCAGCGATCCAGCGCCTCGCCTTTCAACCACTTCGCGCCGCTGGCGTACAGCCGTTCGACGGCCTCGCCTTTCAGGCCCGGCATGTCGCGCTTGATCGGGTAGCCGAGGCCGCTCTGCAAGTAAGCGAGATGGCGATAGCCTTCCGGGAATTGCGACAGCAGCGCGGGATCGAGTGCCAGCTTCGCGGCTGGATCGACCGGGTCGATGCGATCCTTCTCGTAGATCGGCTGGCGCAACACCAGGCCCCAACGGCCGTCGCGCTTTTCGAGGAAATCATAGAACCGGCCGGTGCAAACCACATCGACCACGACGTCATGCACGCTGGCGCGCTGCGAGATCGTCATCTTGGTCTGCGAGACCGCCCGGCTGCCGGCGAGGTCGATCGACTGTCCGCCGAGGAAATGCAGAATCGAGACGCCCTTGGCCCAGCCGGCCTTGCTCATCGCGATGAATTCGTCGGCGGTACCCTGCGTCCAGGTCGCCATCATCCGACCGTCGTCGAACCAGACCGTGCGGAAACGCTCCCAGTCGCCGGCGTCCCGCCACACCACCCAGTTCTCGATCAGTTCGCGGATCACGAGCCGATCGTGCCGCTCCTCGTCGTCCATGCCGTTTCCACCCTGCGTCTTGCGCGCGGGGCGCACTATACTGGCGGCCCAGCCGCGCGTATCCGGCAAAAGTGGATGGCGGTTTTGCAAGGCGAGGCCGCGCAAGTGGCTTGACCGCAGCCCCGACGAAAATGCAGCTGCGCGGCTAGCTGCGGGCCTCGGCCCGATCGTGCAGCACGGCGCTGAGCCGGCCCGGGTGGACCTCGATGGTGCGGTCGTAACTGATCAGGCCCAGTTTTCGGAACTTGTTCATGAAGTAGCTGACGCGCGAGCGCGTGGTGCCGATCATCTCCGCCAGCGTCTCCTGGCTGATGTGCGGCGCGATCGGCTGCGGCTCGCCGCCCTCCTCGAACTCGGCGAGGCGCAGCAGCAGCCGGGCCAGCCGTTTCTCGCTGCAGTTGAGAAGCTGATCGAGCAGATCCTCTTCGATGCGGCGATTGCGCAGCAGCAGATGCCGCACGAACAGTTCGGCGAAATCCGGCTGCGCCCGCAGGGTTTCGATCAGCCGCGCGCTGGCGATCGCCGCGACCACACAGTCCTGCATTGCAATCGTGGTGGTGCTGCGGCTGACTTCGCCGACCAGACAGCCGTCACCGAAGAACTGCCCCGGCGACACCATGCCGGTCGCCGCCTCCTTGCCCTGCACCGACAGCACGACGACTTTGATCCGTCCCTGCAGCAGCAAGTACACGCTATCGGCGTTGTCGCCCTGCGCGTAAATTGTCTGGTTCTTGGCGAATTTGGCGATCGAGTGACCCTGACCGAGCTTACGCAGCAGGTCGCGGGGATCGAAACCAGCCTCCGGCTTCATGGTCGCCTCCACGGGTCGATCGGCATTCGTTCGTGCCGATCAAAGGGCCCGGTAGATTAGACCGCATAGCGCTGAAATCGCTGGTAAATCGGCGTCCCTCGGAATGCTACGGGAAACACAGCACCCGAGTACGCGCCGCGTCGCGCTCAAACCACAGGCGTGGTGCGCTCGTCGTTCCAGGACAGGCCGAACTGATCCAGCCCTTCGGCGAGATAATCACCGAGCAGCGGCTCGCCGAGCAGGTAGCGCGCGGTGCGTCCGTTGCGCCCCTCGGCGGCTTCGCGGCGGAGATCGTCCCACTCGTCGATGCTGCCGTCGCCGCGGCCGAGCCGCATCAGCGCCACCAGGTCGATCTGCTCTTCCTCGGTCATCCCGCTGATGAAGCCGGCGATCTCTTGAACAACCGGGTCTTCGCCGGTGTCTTCGAGCACGTCCACCATGTTGTCGTCGGCGCCGTTCGATCCGGAATCGGCATCGGCGTCGCCTTCCTTGACGTCGAATTCACGCGCCTTCTCGATCAGAAACGCGACCTTGTCGGTCGAAATCGCGAGCTCCGGCATCGTCTTTCCTCCGTCGTGGCGCGGGTTTCGCTCTCCGGCGCGCGCGAACTAACGCACTGCAGCGCGAGATGATCCATTGCGCCTCAAGCGCAAAACCCGCATGTTTGGGCAAAATACGAAAAGCCCGGGAGAAACGTGGGATGGTCTGGACCATCGGCAAGGTCAAAATCACAAAAATCGTCGAGATGGAGTTGACCGGAGGCACCCGGTTCATCCTGCCGCAAGCCACTCCCCAGGAAATCCAGGCCATGCCGTGGCTGATACCCCAGTTCGCCAGCCCCGAAGGCCGGCTGACGATGTCGGTGCACAGCTGGGTGGTGGAAACGCCGAGCCGCCGGATCGTGGTCGATACCTGCATCGGCAACGACAAGCAGGGCCGCGGCGTGCCGCATTGGAATGGGCTGGACAAGCCGTACCTGCAGGATCTGGCCAAAGCCGGCTATCCGGCCGAGAGCATCGACACGGTGATCTGCACCCATCTGCACGTCGATCACGTCGGCTGGAACACCAGGCTGGTCGACGGCCAGTGGGTGCCGACCTTCCCCAGCGCACGCTATCTGTTCGGCCGCACCGAGTACGAGTACTGGAAGACGCATTCCACCGACGCGGCCCACGCCGCGGTGTTCGCCGACTCGGTCGAGCCGGTGATCGATGCCGGCGTCGTCGATCTGGTCGGCAGTGATGCCCAGATCGCCGATGAGATCACGTTGATCCCGACGCCTGGCCACAGCCCCGGCCACATCGCCCTGCACATTCGCTCCGACGGCGAAGAGGCGGTGCTGTCGGGTGACGTCGCGCATCATCCCTGCCAGATGGTGCGGCTAGACTGGTCGTCGAGCTTTGATTCCGACGGGCTGCAATCGATCGAAACGCGGCGACGCTTGTTCTCGCGCTTCGCCGATACGCCGACGCTGCTGTTCGGCGGGCATTTCGGTCCCGGCCGGATCATCCGCGACGGCGACGCTTTCCGTCTCGTGGCGCCGTCATGACAAAGCATGGCGGCGCTGCGCATAGCGTGCCGGCGCGGCCATGTATTGAATTCAACTCACCACTGATCCATCACTTAGACAGCCTGCAAAACTGCGGAGGACACGCGGGATGAAGCTTGTTCGTTATGGTGCTATCGGCCACGAGAAGCCCGGCCTGATCGATAAAGACGGCCAGCTACGCGATCTGTCCGGGCAGATCGCCGACCTTGCAGGCGAAGCGTTTTCGCCCACAGGCCTCGCCAAACTCGCTGCGCTCGATGTCGCCGGACTGCCCGCCGTGCCCGGCCACCCGCGGCTCGGCTCGCCGGTCGGCGGTGCGCCGAAATTCATCGCGATCGGGCTGAATTACGCCGACCACGCCGCCGAAGCCAACATGCCGATCCCGGCCGAGCCGATCGTGTTCATGAAGGCCAACAATTCGCTGTGCGGACCGAACGACGATGTCGAGAAGCCGCGCGGCTCGACCAAGCTGGACTGGGAAGTCGAGCTCGCGGTGATCATCGGCACCCGCGCCAAATATGTCAGCGAAGCCGACGCGCTCAACTACGTCGCGGGGTACGCGGTGTGCAACGACGTCTCCGAGCGTCACTTCCAGATCGAGCGGGCCGGGCAATGGACCAAGGGCAAGTCACACGACACCTTCGGCCCGCTCGGCCCCTGGGTCGTCACCAAGGACGAGATCGCCGACGTCCACAAGCTGGGGATGTGGCTCGACGTCAACGGCCAGCGCTGCCAGACCGGCTCGACCACGACCATGATCTTCAACGTGCCGAAGATCGTGTCGTATCTGTCGGAGCTGATGACGCTGATGCCCGGCGACATCATCACCACAGGCACACCGCCCGGCGTCGGCATGGGCAAGAAGCCGCCGCAATTCCTCAATGTCGGCGACGTCGTCACCCTCGGCATCGAAGGTCTCGGCGAGCAGAAACAGACCATCGTGGCGGCGTAAGGATATCCACGCCGTCACTGCGAGCGAAGCGAAGCAACCCAGAGCCATTCGCGCGAGACTGGATTGCTTCGTCGCGGAGCCTGTGCCCGGACGGCGCGGATCGCTGATCCGGGTGCTCCTCGCAATGACGGCGAAAGCAAACAACGCTTCGTCCCTGAGGATCTTATCTGATGAAACTCACCTTCTCCCAAGCCTCGCCGTTCGCCCGCAAGGTGCGGATCGCGGCGATCGAACTCGGACTGATCGACCAAATCGAGTTCGTGCCGGCGACCGTGATCCCGGCGCAGGCCAACGAGCCGTATATGCGCGAGGTCAACCCGCTGAAGAAGCTGCCGGCGCTGATCCTCGACAATGGCGAGGTGATCGTCGACTCCTACGTGATCGCCGAATATCTCGACGACCTCGCCGGCGGCGGCAAGCTGATCCCGGCGTCGGGCCCGGAGCGCTGGCGGGTGAAGAGCGATCATTCGCTGCTGCAGGGCATGCTGGATTCGATGCTGCTGTGCCGCTACGAGAAGCTGGTGCGGCCGAAGGAATTGTTCTGGCAGGGCTGGTACGACGATCATTGGGCGCGCGCCTGGGCCGGCATGGCGCGGTTCGATCGCGACACCGCAATGCTGAACGGGCCGCTGACGATCGCCCAGATCGCGCTCACCTGCGTGCTCGGCTACGCCGACTTCCGCTTTCCGGATTGCGGCTGGCGCGCGGCCTATCCCAATCTCGATGCGTTCTTCCAGCGCATGTCGCAGCACGAGTCGGTGAAGGTGTCGGTACCGCCGGCGGCCTGAGCCGCGGAAAGCTCTAGTCGAACAGGCTGGGCGTGTAGTTGACGGCGGCGCCCTCGATCGCCAGCAGCTTCAGCTTGGTGGTGACGCCGCCATTGGCCGAGAAGCCGCCGGGCTTGTCCCCAGCGGCGAGCACGCGGTGGCACGGCACGATGATCGGGCACGGATTGCGCCCCAACGCTTGCCCGACCTCACGCGACAGCTCGACACCGCCGAGCTGCTTGGCGATGTCGCCATAGGTCAGCGTCTTGCCGGCCGGAATGCCGCGAGCGATGTCGTAGACCCGGCGCTGAAACGCCGAGGTGCCATCGAGATCGAGCTGAATATCGGCGAAGTCGATCGCGGCCCCTTCGAGCAGCGCGACGATGCCGTCGATCGCACGCTGCACGTCGGCCGGCGGAGCCGCTTCGACGCTGTCGGGGTGACGCTGGGTGATGCGGGCTTCGGTCTGCGCTTCGGTCGGCTGCGGCAACTGCACCGCAACGATGCCGCGTGCGCCCCAAACGATGCCGCAGCGGCCGATCGCTGTGTCGAACAGGGCATGGCTGTGATGGCTCATCGGCATCATAGCACCGAGATTACGCCCGCCGCAGCCGGCCGGCCACCCGATTTCAAGCCGCCGGGACGTGCTGCTCCAGACGGGCGGCGACCGTCGCCAGCAGCTTTTTCGGGTCCGCCGGCAGCACATGGGCGCGGGCCGGATCGAAATCGTAGGCGATATGATAGGCGTCGTGCTGGTCCTGGGTCAGGAACCACAGCTCGGTGCGGGACGCCGCGGCGAACACGCCGCGCTCCAGCGCCAGCCGGATTCGCTGCCGCGGCGGCCAAGCCCACAGCCGGTCACGCAGGATCGCCGCGTCGTCGGCGACGTAATGAAAGTCGGCGCCGGGCACCAGTTCGAACGACAGCAGCGCATCCGGTTGATGCGTGCGGCGGTGCTCGCGGACCGCACGCGCGAAATTACGCGCCCGACGGTGATTGGTGAGGCCGCGCGCCTTCACTTGAACGACCGTGATGCGGTCGAGCGGCTCTGGCGACGGGATCGTGGTGACGATGGTGACGTCGTGGCCGCGACTGGCGAGATGGCGCGCGATAGCGATGCAATCGCGTTCTTTGCCGCTCTGCTTTTCGAGTTGGAAGACCGCCAGCAAGATTTTCATGACGCGGCGGTTGGTTCGCGACCGGTCGGGGTGACTTGATCGGGGCTTATAGCGCGCCGGATCGGCGCGGCGCAACATTTCGGCCGCCGGGCTGATCCCCGACATCGGCGTCAGCCGGTTTTGCCTTGAGCAACACGCTGCATCCGCTTGTGCCGCCGGCGCGACAGATACAGCAGAACGCCGGTCACCCCGAACAAGGGCATCGCCGCTGCCGCCAGCATGAACAGCAATTGACCGGGCCAGCCGAAAATGCTGCCGCGGTGGATGTCGAGCACGCGTGCCAATACCTTTTCGCCGATCGTCTTGTCGGCATAGAGGTCAGCGGACAGGATTTGGCCAGTCCGACCGTCGATCCGGAATTCGTCGTGCGCGCCGTCTCGGGCATCGGTCAGCCAGGCGCGGACCCGCACGGTGCTGTCGCGTCCTGACGGCAGCGTCAGGCGCGCGGCCTGGAAGCTGTCGCCACGCTCGGCCACGACTGTCGCCCAAACGCGATCCAACGAAACGGCTGCGGACGGCGCCTCAGGAACGGCAGGACGGTGTGGACGCTGCGTCGTGACCGGGGATCGTGCCAGAAGCCAGGTCGCGGCGGCCTTGTACAAGTCGAACGACCACCACAGGCCGGTCAGCGTCATCGTCAAATAGAGCAGCAACACCCAGGTTCCGATCACGGCGTGCAGCGACCGGTGCAGTCCGCGTCCGCGCAACTGCCAGTGCGGCTTCAGCCAGACCTTGATGCTGCCGGGGCGATGCGGCCATCGCAGCACCAGCCCGGTGAGCAGCATGGCCAGCAATCCGAGCGCGGCAATCCCGGTGATAGTCCGGCCGTAACCGTTGCCGTCGCCCGGCACCAGCAGCCAGCGGTGCAGCTTGCGGACCGTCGCAAAGAATGCGTCGGCGGCCGGATGGCCGAGACTGTCGCCGCTGTATGGGTCGATATAAAGCGGAGCGGGCCGAGTGTGATCCGGCTTGCGCGCGAACCGAACCTCGGCGGCTGAGGTCGCGCTGCGCGGCATCGTGATCGACGCGACCGGATCGCCGCCGGTCTGCAATTTCGCGAGCAGCGCGTCCAGCGACATCCTTGATGCAGCGTGCGGTGCGAGCTGGACGCGGCCGGCATCCAACGCGCCGCGAATCTCGTCCTCGAAACTCATCACCGCGCCGGTCAACGCCACCACCACCAGCACCGCCGCAAGGACCAGTCCGGCAACGGAATGGAACTGCAGCAGGATGGCCTTGAGCGTCGGGGCCCGCATCGAACTAGAACTTGACCGTCGCGGCCAGCGAGAACCGCCGAGCGTCACCGACCGCGACGTTGAGCGTGTTGACGGCCGACGGATAGTACACGGTGTCGAACACGTTCTTGACGTTGAACTGATAGGTCACGGGGAACGGACCTGTCCAGGTCTCGTAACTGGCGAAGATGTCGGCCACGGTGTAGGCGGGCAGCACGAAGGAATTGGTGCTGTCGCCGGGCCGATCGCCGACATAACGGGGGCCGCCGCCGACGCGCAGCCGTCCGGGCAGCGCCGTGCCGAAATCATAGACCAGGAACAGCGACGCGGTGTTCATCGCGACGTTCTGCAGCCGCTTGCCGACCAGCGCCGGATCCTCGGTGACGATCGCGTCGGTGTAGCCGTAGCTAGCGATCGTGCTCCAGTGGTCATCGAGCCGGCCGGTGACGTCGAACTCGACGCCGCGTGAGCGGACCTTACCGGCGGCGCGATATTCGTTGAGGCCGGTCGCGGCGTTGAACTGCGACACCAGCACGTTCTTCTTGTCGATGTCGTAGACCGCCAGCGTGCCCGACAGCCGCTTGTTCAGGTCGAACTTCAGGCCGGCTTCGTATTGCGTGCCTTCTTCGGGCGCGACGTCCGGGCCGATGACGAAGCCGCCGGTGGCGCAATGCTCGAGGTCGGCTGCAGCGACTGGGTGTAGCTGGCATAGAGCGAGACCTGATCGTTCAGCTTGAGGATGGCGCCGGCGAGCGGCAGCACCTTGCTGCCGTCGAGATTGGTGTTGGCGGTGAACGGCCGGCCGCGGCCGGCGAGCTGGTCGTATTCCATCCAGCGCAGGCCGCCGACCAGCGCGAACCAGTTGGTGAGATGCAGGGTGTCCTGCAGGAACAGCGAGCGGGTCTCGAGCTGGTCGGTCTGATTGCTGTCGGAGGGCGACACCGCGGTGCCGGGCTGCACCAGGCCATAGGTGGGGTTGTAGAAGTTGAAGTTCGGCGTCGCCTGGCGGATCAGATCCTGGCGATAGATCACGCGGCGCTGTGCGTCGCCGCCGATCAGCAGCTCGTTGCGGAAGTCGCCGAGCCAGACATTGCCGTGCAGATAGGACGTGCCGTAGCTGACATACGCCATCGCGCCCTTGGTGCCGTCATTGCTGCGGCGCTCGACGCCGGTGCGGGCATCGACCGAGGTGATGCGCAGCTGATTGGCGTCGTAGGTCTCGCTGTTGAAGCTGTAGGCGGCGGTGACTTTCCAATTGTCGTCGAGCCGGTGCTCGATCGAGCCCTGCACCAGATCCGACTTGCCCCAGGTCCGGTTGAACGCCTCGTCGAGCCGGCGCGTCGCCGGGATCGCCAGCGGCGCGCCATTCACGAACGACGTGCCGCGATCGAACGGATAGCTGAACTCGCGATGCTCGTAGCCGAACTGAATGGTGGTGCGGTCGCCATACCAGGCCAGCGACGGCGCGATCAGCATCTCGCGATTGGCGCCGAAATTGCGCCAGTAGTCTTCATCGAGGCCGGAGCCGACGAACCGATAGGCGACGCCGCCATCGCCGATCGGGCCTGTGACGTCGACGACCGCCTGGCTGCCGTTCTTGCCGCCACCGAAG